>JADJWY010000033.1 GCA_016716085.1 Hahellaceae bacterium | reverse complement strand
AAGCGCCAAAGAATCAGCCTAATTGACGCCGAGCCCTGCAATCGTGTGTGATGCTCAGTTGGCGGCTACGTTCCAGGGAAGTAACGCGTCTATTTTTGCAGGCGTGTCTGCCGTTGCGATGTGATCCAGCACGTGGCGGATATAAGACAGCGGCTCCAGATTATTGGCTTTGGCTGTTTCAATGATGGAATACCGGTGGCACTGGCCTCGGCACCGCGGCGCGTATCGGCAAACAACCAGGCTTTGCGACCCACCGCGAAGGGACGGATAGCATTTTCAGCCAACGCATTGCTGATGTGCAGGTCACCACGCTGGCAGTAGCCGATCAGTTCGGGCCATTGGTTGAGTATGTAGTCCATCGCCTGCCGGGTCTTTGAACCTTTCATCACTTTGCCGGTCTCTGTCTCAAGCCACGTCCTGAATGATGTCAGCTCAGGCAGGGCCAGTTCCTGACGCACCCGATAGCGCTCTTCCGCGGTGAGGTCTTTAATGTGCGTCTCAATCCGATACAGCTTGCGAATATAACCTAACGCCTCTTCAGCCTTTGACCGCCCCAGCTTCCGGGCCTGCCTGGCATCGACCCTGGCATTCGCACGCACCACCTCAACAAACTTGCGCCGGGCATGATCCCAGCACCCGATACGGGTAACGCCTTGCTGTTTCGAGATGCTCGCATAGCCTGCGTAAGCATCAGCCTGCAAGACACCACTGAAGCCCTGCAACAGACGATCGGCCACACCCTGCGCACGGCTGGGATCGTATTCAAACAACACGGAGAGCTGAGAGGGAGGCCCACCGCGGGTCACCCACATCCACTTTTGGGATTGTGCAGTTTTGCCCTTTTCCTTGAGCACCTGCATACGGGTTTCGTCGGCCTGCAGATAATCCCCTGAACACTGGCTCTCCCGCAAACGCTGGAGAAGCGGTTTGAGTTGAACGGCCAACTGGATAACCCAGTTCGCCATACAGGTCCGGCTGATCTCATGGCCAAGGCGTTTAAAAATCTGTTCCTGCCGATACAGGGGCAGTCCATCGGCATATTTCGAGGTGATCACCTGGGCCAGGAGTGACGGTGAGGCAAAGGATTTACCCAACGGATGAACCGGACGGGACGCACTGATCACCTCATCCCCTGTCGCCGTCTCGAAGACCGCCTTTTCCTGCCAGATCTCCAGAACCTTGAGCTGGGCAGGAATGTATTCCAGTTCTTCCTTGACCTTGCTGAACCAGGTACGGGTCGAACCGGCCTTCTCGGCCTCCGTCAATCTCAGCTCAACTCGTTCGCGAACCAGCGTATCGCTAAAATCACGCGTGCGGGACTGGCGTTGCTTACGCGCTTTCGCTTCTTCCGGCGGCAGTTGGGCTTCGGGGAGGCTGTCGAGCAGTTCCGCCAACTCCGCTTCCAGCTCGGCTTCGTCAAACAGATGAATCTGGTGACTCAGTTTTTCACTGCTGGCCGCGAACTTTTGCACCATCCTCAGACGCACAATCTCTTCGAGTTTGAGGATATAGCGATCCCGTTCGTGGATATCGGCATCCTTGCGTTTGATGGTCTGCTTGAGTGACTCGTCCAGCACCTGAATCTGCGCATTCTTCTCCGTCAGAAGTTGCTCAAAACGCCCGACAAGCGCTCGCAGCTCGGCGACTGAAAGGGCTTCGGTATTGAGGTTTGACAAGGTGGGTTCAGGCTTTGAAATCATTGGCTTATGATACCACATCTGCCCCATTCCCAACACGCTTTTCGGCTAGGCAACCGAGTCATATTGCAGAATTCTGTGTCGCCGCATCAGGTTGAGATCGTAGCCATCCAGCAGCCAGTTGATCTGCTCACCGGTGAGCGAAATCAGGTCTTCCCCAGCCCGTGGCCACCTGAATTTTTCCTCTGCCAACGCCTTGTAGTAAAGCACGAAACCGTTGTCTTCCCACATCAGGCACTTGATACGATTTTGGTGCCGGTTGGTAAAGGCATACAGCGCCCCACTGAAGGGATTATGCCCCAGCTCGAGTTCGACCAGTGCCGCCAGACTGTTGGCCTGCTTGCGAAAGTCGATGGGAGGACGATAGAGATAAATATCCGGCAGAGACAGGGATGGACGCAAATACCGGGGACGCATCACAGTTGTCTCAGAATGTCGCCAAGCAAATCAACATTGTGAGCGTGTAGCCCCGTGATCACGATGCCATTGGGAAGCGTAAGAGTAAGCTCATCGGAAGGTGCGACCATGGTCGGCAGCACTCGTGCAAAATCAGAACGCACGTGCGTCAAACTTGTCTGAGACACCTCATGATCGAGTTTACGACGCCAATAGACAAACTGGTGGTAGCTGATGCCTTCGCGCTCTGCGTAAGCTGCACCGGATAATCCTGAATCACGCCATGCGTGAATGCGTCGCTGCCAGAGATGTTCAAGTTGAAGTCGTGTCATGGGTTTCTCCTGTTGATTTCAGACAGGAGTCAGACTGACAGACCGTGAATCGGATGGGTAGACGAGAATTTGTTGGCGCTTACATTTTGCAT
>JADJWY010000032.1 GCA_016716085.1 Hahellaceae bacterium | reverse complement strand
CTGCGCCAGTTCGTGGGTGTCGATCTGGGCAGGGAGCCGGTGCCGGACGAGACAACCATCTGCAAATTCCGCCATCTGATGGAGAAACATAACCTGGGCGATCACCTGTTCCACCTGGTCAATCAATACCTCAAGGAAAATGGGCTGAAGGTATCCCGGGGCACCATCGTTGACGCGAGCATTATCAGCGCACCGAGTTCGACCAAGAACAAAAAGAAGGAGCGCGATCCGGACATGCACCAGACCCGCAAGGGCAAACAATGGTACTTCGGAATGAAGGCTCACATCGGTGTGGACAGCCGCCCAAGCTCATTCATTCGGTAGTCGCCACCCCGGCTAAACATAGCGTCTTAAATAATGCCGCATAATCTACGCAACACAGGATTCGGCTTTTGCCAACGATCAAAGCAGGACTCAATGGCGAATAGGACTTCATCCAAAGTGGCGAAGTATCGGTTGTGCGTGGCCAGTCGCCGCGCCAGTTTCCATACCCTTTCAATGGGAGCCAGTTGTGGGCTGTAAGGCGGGAGGAACATCAACGCGAGATGCTTGCGATGCTGGCGCAATAGTGGGGCCAGCAATTTGGCATGATGATAACGGGCATTATCCAAGATGATCACCATCCTCTTGTCGCGTGTGCGTTGCCTGAGCAGTTGTTTCAAGAACGCCTCGAACGTCTTTGCATCGAATTTGGCGGACATGGCGCGAACGAATTTGCCGGTCTACAGGCTGACGGCTCCAAAACAAGCGACGGACTTGCGGGTCGGTGCATGGATGAGCACCGGTTCCTTGTTCTCTGGTGGCACCCACATGCGACAGCGTGTACCGTGCTGTTGGAAGTGGCATTCGTCCAGACTCCACAGTTCAACGTCCTCTTTTGGCCAGACGGCGCAGTTTTTTTTTAAAGGCCAAGACTTTGGCCGGATCGGACTGCGCCACTTATGGTCTGGGCCGACGGAAGCGAAAGCCCAGCTGACGAAAAAGCCGCTGGCATTGCCGAACACCCAGTGTCGCCATAACGTTCCTGCAGGTGCGTCGACAGCAGCTGCCGTCCCACAAGCCGGCCGGGTAACCAAAATCTGCCGGACTGCGCCGCAGATCCTTGCCCAACCCCGTCCGTGCCGTGCGTCCAGCGACTTGGGGACGACCAGGCCGTTCTCCTTCTCACGCAGGCCATCCAGACCATTCGATTCAAAGGTCTTGATCCAGCGTTGTACTGTCCGCCGGTCCTCACCGAAAAGTTTGGCCACCTGGCCGGCGCTATGACCTGCAGTGATCAACAGCAAGCCATGCAGCCGATGGTCATAGCGCGACTCCTCGGAACGAACAATTTCCTGTTGAATAGCAATTCGCATGATGTCGGCGTCGGCAATTTCCAATCTTCGCATGACAGCGTCTCCCGTATGGAAAGTCGCTGTCATTATAACTCATTTATGCGGCATTATATATGTCGCTGTGTTTAACGTGCATGATTCCCGGGTGCTGCCTGACCTGCTGCATGGCAAAGAGACTCGGGTGTGGGGCGATTCCGCCTATACCTGCCAGAAGGAAGCCATTACCGATTGTGCACCACGCGCCAGAGACTTCACCCAGGCGAAGGGTTCTCGCCACCGGACGCTGACGGATGACGAGCGCAGCAGGAACCGAAACAAGTCCCGGGTCAGGGCGAAGGTGGAACACCAGTTCGGCATCATCAAACGGCAATTCGGATTCACCAAGGTGCGGTATCGCGGTCTGGACAAGAATGCTCATCGTCTGTTTGTGGCCTGTGCGTTGAGCAACCTAGTCATGGCGAAAAAAACACTGCTGAGGCGATGCAGTTCGGGTTTGCAGGCAAGTTGTGCCTGAAAAACGGGAGATGGGGCAAAGAGCCTCGGAATCGAATAAAAACCGCCGATTTCCCTAAGAAAAAAGGCAAATAGGATTGAGAATTTGACGATGGCAGAAATAGTTTCCTGATGTTTTTGATATGCACCGATTAATCAGACGATCCCTAAATCAAAAAGTGTTCGAGTCTAATAAATAACTGTGGGGTACGCTTTGTATGGCTTCGCAGTGCACGTAAACGAAAAAATTTAACGGCTTGCTCTGGACGAAGCCCTAACTATAAAATGTTGAGCGCTCACTCAGGTATAGTCCCTAGCATCTTTGACGCACCTGCATCGACGACTATTTTCTCGCCGTTTATAAATTTTGACTCGTTTGAAGCCAAAAATAGGGCAAGGTAGGCGATGTCGTCTGGTTCTCCCAATTTTGGCTGATTAGACTGCGAATCCGATACAGGCGAGACCTCAAATTCGGGTTGAAGCACTATCTCCCGCATTGTGGCTGCCATTGATGTAGCAATACCGCCGGGATGAATTGAATTGCACCGGATATTGCTCTTGTCGATAGCACATTGTATGGCTACTGTTCTAGTGAGCGACTCGATACCGCCTTTTGCTGCACTGTAGGCAGGAAAGGGCGGTACCCCTACCAGAGATACGGCGGAACTTATATTAACAATTGACCCCCCTCCGGACTTCTTCATAAGGGGTATAGCATGTTTACAACCGAAGAATGTTCCATCCATACAGACTGCCATAATCATGCGGTAATCGGATTCTGTTTGTGTTTCTATTGAGGCGGGTATGGCAATTCCAGCGTTGTTAATTAGGATATCCAATCGATTTTCTTCAAGGAAGACTCTGTCGAACAAAGCTATCCAATCTTTTTCAAAGCGAACGTCCTGCAATAGGAATCGAGATTTACCGCCGATTTCGTCCGCAACCCGTATACCATTTTCGACATCCACGTCAGTGAGGATTACAATGGCCCCTTCTTTGGCAAGAAGTCTCGCTGATTGCCTCTCCAATTCCCTTTGCTGCACCTGATACTATTGCGATCTTATTTTCTACTCGATTCATAGAGCAATCATCGTCAAAATGCCTCGTTAACTGGCGTGCTAAGAAGTATGTAACCGATATGACCCGATCACACCGCAGATTAACTGCAAAAAGAAAGTTAAAAGCCTTAGCCGATTAATTGGTTATTTTACGTTTCTATATGCTCATACCGCCTCATACACTAGTCTACTGGTTACTACATTTATGGCCCGAATCGATGGCCTCCGTTAACATCAATTGAGGCACCTGTGATCACATTCGCGTAATCAGATGCTAGAAAAGTATGATATGCGAGCATTCTTCATCTGTCGGCATCCGTTTTAAAGAAAACTGCGCCTCTAAATCCGCTTTGTACTCTTCCGGGGTTTTTCCTGCCGCCTCCGCTAATTGCTGGATGAACCCCCGTACCGGTTCACCCCATAACCACCGAGGTAGGCCTGATTTACGCGGATATTATATGGCCGAGCTCTTTGGCCATAACGCGAGTAGCAGCAGATAAGGCACCCTTTGAGACCGGGTAAGCGCCCGTACCGATTTCGGGGTCCTTAAAACTCTTTGTGTTAACGTTTACGATTGCGCCCCCGCCCTGCTTTTTCATGTGTGGTACGACTTTCTGGCTTAGATTCAAGTGCCCGAAGCAGTTTACTTCCATAACCTTTTTCCAGTCTTCAAAATCGGCGTCCTCAAACATTCCAGGAAAAGTAATAATAGCGCTGTTAATCAAGGCATCTATTCGGCCAAACCTTTTTATGGCCTTCGTTACCAGGTTGTCACATTGGTCTGGATGAGTTATGTCAGTGGGTATCGGTAGAGCCTTCCTACCGAGCTTTCGATCTCACTCGCTACGGAATTCATCATCTCGGTGGAACGAGCAGCCATGACGACATCTGCGCCTTCGAGCGCATCATTAATGGCAAGAAACCTACCCAGCCCCGGCCCTACACCATTGACAAGTACTACTTTATTTTAAACAATTCCATAACATTTCCTCTTTAAGTGGTTTGCCACCATACTGTGATAATGTTCAGCGCCGAAGGGTTCGCCCGACTTAAAAAGGTACGCTGAATATTTTATGCTCTCCGCGGTATATCACTCCAGACATAGTGCCCCGTCCGACCACCCTGGAAAGCTCAGTTATCTTTCGAATACCGGGTTCTGCCTTACATAAGGCCGGTATCGTATTAACTGCACATTGCAGCGCTTAGTACTGAGTCCTCGAGGTCTCCCCGGTTCTCTCCCCGTTCCCAGACAGAAATTGATGCGCATTGAAGGCTCTCCTTTGATATCAATAGTGTAGCCTTCACCGTTTTCCCCACTGGGAACTGGCGGTGATCCAAGCGCGTGATATGCTCAACACAGATTTTCGGTTGGCCCGCGACGATACCGTTAAAGCCGAACTTTATAGCGGATATTGTTCCCTTTCTAATCGTTCCTGCTAAGATTTCAAAATCCTCGTCGGCTGTCCTAACCTCGATATATGGATCGATACCTCGTAACTCCACTCCAAGGCTATCTGCAACTAGGCAAATACTCGAGCCAAAGGCGCCCATCATGGCTTGCGCGAAAGCATTTTGTTTGTCTCTACTAGGTAATTCGCCAAAAGACATTACGTCAAACAGGATTTGTGGATTTTCATACCGAGAGTAATTCAGAAGTTCCTGGATCTTGATGGATTCGATCCGTTGGCTAATGCCTGTTAACGTGAGAGTCAGTACTTCAGATACGAACCCAGGATCAATTCCCGTGGTTAGAAAAGACACCCCCGCTTCTTTACAGGCCGCCTCAACTGGCACTACGAGTTCAGCAGGCGCCGAACTGGGGTGTGTATAGTAGGTATGGACAATTGAAATTACGTTCTTGCCTGATTTGAGTAATTTGCAAATATGCTGTGTTGCCTGGTTCATATCAGCACCAGGGGCAAACATTGTCGCGGCGCCCATCCATAGTATGCAATCCGCATCGAGCGCAAGAAGCGCGTCTTCATCATCCGTGGCCGTGATGCCAATAGGACTTATTCCGGCGAGTACTCCTGCATCCTTTCCGACTTTTTCCGGATCGAATACCTTTACGCCAACCAGTTCCAAGTCGGGATGATTGATTATCGCCTTTATGGCGTTCTTACCCGTAGTACCCGTTGCCCACTGAATAACTTTTAATGGCATGTCTCACTCTCCATGCTCTCAGCCGTAAGAGCGTATTTATTGCGTCTGATATGCCTCGATTTCTGACAGAGAGTCAAAATACTCGCGCCTCAACTGACAAGGGAATATGTCGTTTGCTTCAACAACCACTCTACTCAGCCTGTGACAATAATCTACTTTTCTATTATCGCAATTTCAGTATCAGGATTTTAGTCGCGTTGACAGTTAAACACAATATGTCTATATATATTTTTTGTGGCGCTGGTGTCTTTTTTCTGGTACGGTAAGTAGCTCGAATAGGCCGGGATCCGCATTTGGAAATAGCGCATCACGCGAGTGGTCCAATGGCAACATGATTCAGGCTCAGCAGGGAGCCAATGTTATCAAGTGGAGCCGTTATCCAGTGATCCTTCGCGCGGTTTGGGTGTACGCAAAGCGAGCACATCTGCACTTTTTCCAGTATAAGCAGAGGACAGCGGTCTATAGTGATCGATATAGAGGCAGATGCGGGTCCAGATTGGCCAGCGCTTCTTCCTTCAGTTTATGCATCTTGCGAATCAGGTAGCGATTGTGAATACGCGGTTGCAGCGATACATAGCTGAACAAGTCGCCCCCTTCCTGGTAATCACCGCGCATTTGCGGCCACCAAGCTGCGATTGCGCTATTTTCGCTAACTCGAGGGACTTTTTCAGCAACCTGTTAGGTCACCTAAGGATTTCCCAACCAATAAAGATATTGATCATCGTTCATATACGTTTAGAGAGGTGGCCCCAATCCTTTGAACAGTTGATCCGGGCTTTATAAGTGGATGACTGCCCATGGGTTAAGCTGCCAGGATCTGCGGCAGCGATTCAAAGTAAACCTGATCCGGGGTTTGCCGGTCAAGGCTCGAGTGGGGGCGGCGCCCGTTGTAAAACCGAAAGTAACGATCCAACCCTGCCCTTGCCGATGAGACCGAGTCGTAGGCGTGCAGATAGACTTCCTCATACTTCACTGACCGCCATAGCCGTTCAACAAAAACATTGTCTCGCCAGGCGCCCTTACCGTCCATACTGATGCGGATACCGTTTTCCTTGAGCAGGCCGGTGAAGACCTGGCTGGTGAACTGGCTGCCCTGATCGGTGTTCATGATTTCGGGGGTGCCGTCGTTAGATCGTCTACGCCGACACGTGAAGGGACGTTTGACAAGGTTTCAACGGTGATTCCACTCATTGCCAACAAATCACCACCCGCGCAAAAAACATTGCCTTTGGCAGCAAGCACCACAACCCGGATGTCCTTCTCCTACTTTGCGTAATCCAGAGCATAGCTGAGTTCGTTGCTCATCACGGAGTAATTGCATATTTTCGCTCGGGGCGATTAAGAGAAATCGCCATGCTATGGTCTTTGATTTAAAGTTCAATCGCTTAAAAAAATGGTGCCTTTCAAGGATAGATCTGCTCCACTCATAATCATTCGTTGAATTTTCTATAGTGTTAACTACATACATCACTTAACCTCATACCGTCGAGTGCGAGTGCTTTCAACAGAGCTGACGGTTTAAATGCAGGTCCATATTTTGTTCAAACGCTTCAAGACGTGAGGCAATGGATTTAAGTCCTACAGTATCCGCCCAAAACATGGGGCCACCACGATAAACTGGCCAGTTGTATCCTTTGACACAGGCAACATCGATATCAGACGCACGTATAGCAATGCCCTCTTCCAGTAGCTTGGCTCCTTCGTTAACAATCGAATAAAGCAATCGGGCCAGTATCTCTTCGTCATCGGCTAGTTCCTGAACAATGGCCAATTCCTCAGAGAGATTCGCTATTACTGTCACCGCATCTGACGAGAGTGTGGCTTTTCCGTTGGCATCATAGTCGTAGTATCCGGCGTTACTTTTCAGACCGAGTCTGCCCATTGCGACCAGTTCTTTTGCCACTGTCTTTTCCAACGACGATCGTCCAATCACGTCAAGACCAACGAGATCAAACATCCGAAAAGGCCCCATAGCTAAACCGTATCTATAGATTACTCTATCGATACCAACGGGACTGGTACTCTGGAGGATCATCATATTGGCCTGACGAGTTCGTGCAGCCATGACCCGATTTGCGATGAACCCAGAGCAATTGCGTGCGACCACTGGGGTCTTACCCGGATCATTCTAGCGAGAGTTAGTGCTGTACTGACGACGCTTTTATCTGTATTTTCGCTGCGAACAATTTCCAGTAGCGGCATTACGTTAGCGGGTGAAAAGAAGTGCAATCCGACGACGTCTTTTGATCTTCCTGTCGCTGAAGCAATCTCCTGAAGATCGAGATAGGAGGTATTTGTAGCCAGGATAGCGTTTGGCTTAGCAATGGAGTCAATTTTAGTGAATACCTCCTTCTTTATATCCATAGCCTCATACACCGCCTCTATAATGAGATCGTTTTCCGATAGCATCTGATAATCAGAAGTCGGGGTAATCAAGCTCATTCGGCGCTCGACTTCAGCCGCAGCAATCTTGCCCCGCCGTTTTGACTTATCGTAGTTGTCCTGTACAACAGAGAGACCGCGATCAAGTGCGTCTTGAGAATTATCTACAATCGTCACTGGCAATCCGATATTGGCAAAGCACATGGCTATGCCGCCACCCATCGTGCCCGCACCTATGACCCCAACAGTTTTGATCTCTGCGGGGTTGATTTTTAGGTATGTCAGGAATTTTACGGTTTGCCGTTCCGCGAAAACATATACCGCTGCGCGGTCGACTCTTCGCTCGAAACAAGTTCATGAATTAGTTTCCGCTCGATTGCCATACCCTCTTCAAAAGGTTTATATATAGCAGCTTCGAGACATTGAATAATCCTTTCAGGCGCTTGAAAGCCTCTAAATTTTGTGCATTCCTAATTCGATACTCATTCAGCAGCTCAGGGGTTTGACGTGCCTCCACAATTCTTTCTTCCCGATCCCGAACGCGCTTCAAGCGAGATCCTTCAAGCACCACTTTTCTGGCAAAAACGATTGCCTGTTGACGAAAATCCGGCTCCATAACAAGACCGTCTATGATGCCTAAATCGAGCGCTCTCTGTGCATCTATCGGCTGGCCTCCCATGATCATCTCCAGCGCGGTAGCAATGCCTACGATACGTGGTAAACGCTGTGTTCCCCCCGCACCGGGGAGTAGACCGAGTGAACTTCAGGCAGTCCAATTCTCGCTGAGGGAACGGCTATTCTATAGTGACAGGCAAGCGCAAGCTCCAAGCCTCCACCAAGGGCTGTACCATGAATACATGCGATAATTGGTTTTGAGCTGTACTCAAGAACTTTCAAGACATCGAGGAGAATTGGCGACTTCATTGGTTTACCGAATTCTGAGATGTCTGCACCAGCAAAGAACGTACTTCCCTCGCACATAAGAACTACTGCTTTAACAGTGTCATCTGCTAGTGCCCGCTGGGTGCCATCGACGACGCTCTGCCTGACATTGATCCCCAGCGCGTTTACCGGTGGCGAATCAATAGAAATAATGCCGATTTCGCCATCGACATCGTACCGAATAATTTCAGGCATAATCTTCCTGTACTTACTTGAAACGAAGCAGTGATATTTGACTGTAGAAACCGTCTACCGTGGAGGCATCCTGATTGCACCGTCCAACCGAATAGTTTCGCCGTTGAAATAGGTATTCTGCACAAGAGTCTCAACAAGATCGGCATATTCTTCGGGTTTTCCCAAGCGCTTTGGAAAAGGGCACAGAAGTCGAGAGCTGGTCAAGAACGTTTTCGGAACGCCCAACATAAGCGGCGTCATAAAATGCCAGGCAATATTGTATTGATTCTTATACCTTCGCTAGCAAGGTCACGAGCTATAGTAAGCGTCATTCCGCATATTCCTGCCTTTGACGACGAGTATGCAACCTGACCGATTTGTCCGTCCTGAGCGGCCACGGAGGCTGTGTTCACGATAACACCCCGCTCACCGTCCTCCAGTGGATCTAACTCCAGCATGCCAGCTGCCGAAGCAGCTATACAACGAAAGGTTCCAACCAAATTCAGATTAATAACACTCATGTATCGATCAACCGGGTATCGTTTTATCTCTCCGGTCTTTTTATCACGAGAAACAATTTTTCCAGCACCGCCGCCACCAGCACAATTTACAAGGATCCTCTCCTGACCATGAACTGCACGAGCTCTATCAAATCCGGCATCAACTGATTCGTCGGATGTGACGTCAACTCTACAGTAAACGCCCCCCAATTCACGCGCCACCTCTTCACCTTTATCTTCATTCAGATCAAATATGGCGACCTTGGCTCCGGCTGCAGTGAGATGCTTTGCTGTTGCATATCCAAGCCCGGAAGCCGCACCTGTAATGACCGCTGAAATTCCATTTTGTATTTTCATTCGCTCGCTTCTCTAGGTATTGAAAAACCAATCTCCCCGATACTTTCACAACTGTCCTACTTCGACTATGTAGCCATGCCAACACTTCTAGCCACTGCTGGCGAAAGCTTCCTCATTCAAATGTCACCAATCCTTCCAAGAGTTCCGACGTATCGAAACCACCCATATACGATTCATTTTGAAAACTTGTGAAAGCTACAGTTGCCATTGATCAGATTACGCAATATTCAATCAATCCAGGATTCATAACACATATTGTCTTTATGCGTTGTTCATTTATCGCCCCGCATTATCTCCAAAGGTACGCAACCATCGACAGTTTGTGCAGAAATGGATAAGCCGATTATGTCGACGCTGATAGAATCCTACCTTAGATGTACACATATGTCCAGATGTACATATAATGTATTAATGTCTAATTCGCAAGAAGTGAATGCGCCAATGGCTTTTGGAAAATTAACTAGGTCAGATTGAGGAAATTCAACCTTTCGGATGCAAGCTACCGCCCTGCTCCATTCAGCGAACGCACTTATCCTGAGACTCCGACAGTGCTGAGCCTGTCTTCGGCGAAATCGTAAATCAAGCGGCTACCAGCAACTCGAACAAACCTCGATAACGCTTCTGCCAACGATATCTGATGATGTCTGCAATATTTTTGCTGCCTGAATCTTCTGGAGTAGCACCATATCGGCCAAAATGGCACGGGTGTCTGTTGTAGTAGGATTGATAGTTCCGAAGCTTATTCTCGACATCAATTGGTGTCCAGAGTAAGGTCTGATCCAGCAACTCTCCGCACGCTGCCGATCAATCGCTCAACAAATGGATGCGAAATCGGCACTATGGGCAGAGACTTGATCTCCTCGATGTCGAGCACTCGGGGATTAGCTTTCCATCGATGGTATTGAAACAGTGGATCATTGTCCGAGCTGATCCGCTTTGGCCACGCCTGACCGGAAGTGGCATCGTTGAACATGCAATAGAGTGCAGGACTATCTACGTCACCCGCGTGAACTACAAAGTCAATAATTTTGCGGGTATGCTGACCCATCACTAACATGATCCAGTGTGTCTTTAGGGTAATGGACTCGGCGCGAAATAGATTGACGCTCCACTAGCTATCCTTCGTATGCCTAAGGGTGGTCAGCAGGGCAAAAAGTAGGAAAAAAATCTCTCATGCGTTCCGGGAGTAATATTGCTCTCCAACAACCGCAACCGTCAACTTTCTGATATCATTGATGAAATTCCAATTCGCCAGGGAGAGGTTGAAGGAAGTTCCGTTTCTGTGTGGAACTCCCCGTTCGTACAACGGATCATGTTTCACTACTTAATTTAGTAAAACTAGGCGGGCTTCTGGGCACAAAGCTCCGCGCACTTTATCAGCGCAAGTAGGGGTGCATCTCTTCGATCTGGCACTTGCACTGGATGGATGTGGCCGTAGATCCGAGAAGATTATCGCGGCGTTCTACACCTATATGGAGCACGGTGAGCACAAAGTAACCAGAAAGCAGCTCCAGAAAATATTGCGGCAAAACTAAATGATAGGAATTTCGCCCGCGATATCGGACCACTGCTGGCTTCGGGCTATGAATGGGACCTTGTCGCTATGTCAGAGAAAGTAAATGAAGCCCTAATATCGCGCTTGTCCGATTGATGCTTAAAACGACACAGACGAGCTGTAACGTATCCCGATTCTAGCTTCAGAAGCCGACGTCACTAGCCAGCGCAGCGGGTAGTGACGTGGGCTCCGCGACATGAATCGCAAAATTTCCCGTCGCCTTTGAATTTCTCTTTCGCAAAGACTGTTTCCAGTGGAAACGGCACTGGCTGGGCCAAATTGCCCGGGTTTGCGGCGGCCGATGCCACGATATGAACAGGGATTCTCTCTGGCTAGGCGACCAGAAGCCATTGACGCAGAGGCTCTGAGCGCTAAAACCACAGCAGTTTCAGGCTGAATTCTCTGTGACACCCGTATTCCGGGTTCGTATAGTGGCCTCACTTGTCGCCGCCACTGCGCTTAAAGTGGCAAGGAAGACCCCACCTTGCATTTGCAAACGGGGTAGGTGGAATCCAGCTGTTTTGGAATCCGCCGAAGGCGTCACTCAGGACCTTTTTTGACGCAGCGGTCAGCCATGACCGGGTCCATCTTCGAACCCTCGCGGTACCGCTTAGTCTGGGTACCGCTCCTTCAAATCCCTCCCGCTGGTTACGGGGAGCTGTTCCATAACCGCTGTTGATGTCAGGGCACTTTCGCCCTGGCAGTTCGACAGTTTCTTCAACCCCGCAAACGCCCTGGCGGTCAGTGCGTTCTGCTTTTTTAAATAAGGAGGTAATTCCACCCCAGCCCCAGGCTGGATAACCGTTGGTTGGCACGGGCCAGTTTTCTTCCGAAAACACACCGTGTTGTCTATGGCCAGACACATTCAGGTCAACCGGGATTGGTGTCCCGTGATCGTACCGCTAGTCGGACCTGCGCAGCATTGTTGCCAGGTGATCAGAAACACTCACCGAAGGAAACAGCACTATGCGCGACCTGAACTACCAACTGAAAATGTTATGCAAGCACAGCCATGAAGGCAGCTTCGAAACCCGGGTGGGCCGGGAACGGCAACTTTCCGCCATTGCCAACCAGTTACACGACCTGGGCTTCAGGCAACTGAAGGCCACGTCCCTGAAACAGAAGCATGTCCAGGCCCTGGTAGACGAGTGGCTCAAACAGAATCTCTCCCCCGGCACCATCAAGAACCGCATGAGCTGTTTACGCTGGTGGGCCGAGAAGGTTAACAGGCGGGCCGTGGTGGCCGGCGCCAATGAGTTTTATGGGATACCGGACCGGCAGTTCGTGTCCGACACCAGCAAGGCCAAAGACCTGGCGGAGGAACAACTCGCCCGAGTCAAGGATGTACATATAAGGATGAGTCTGCGCCTGCAACAGGCCTTCGGGCTGAGACGAGAGGAAGCCCTCAAGATCCAGCCCCGCTGGGCGGACCGGGGCGATCACCTGCAACTCAAGGCCAGCTGGACCAAGGGCGGGCGGGAACGCACCGTCCCCATCCGCACCCGGGAACAGCGCGCCCTGCTGGAGCAGGCCAAACAACTGGCCGGGCTGGGCTCCCTGATCCCCGGAGGCCGGCAATACATCGAGCAGCTCAGGATCTACGAGCGCCACACCGCCAATGCCGGGCTATCGAAAATGCACGGCCTGCGCCATGCCTACGCCCAGCAGCGTTACCAGGAACTCACCGGCTGGGCCTCGCCCCATGCAGGTGGCCCCAGTAAAGAGCGCAATTCACCAAGTCAGCAGAGGGATACCGACCAGCAAGCCCGCCTGACGATCAGCGAGGTTGGGCCAAGCGCGAGCAGATTACCGCGGTTTATTTAGGCAAGTAAGTGGTTATGTAAAGCTGCAGAAAAAGCTCAGTCATGTCAGCCACTTGCCTCTCCAGTACTTTGCATAATGTTTTTCGGTAGGGTAGTCCGGTGGCCATAAGGCCATCAACCACTGACGGAGAATTATGTATGATTTCCCATCCGACTAAATCCAAAAAAGCCAACACTCGATGAATTGGTTTTTAGCGCGTTGACCAACTCCAGGTACACCAGTACGCAGCACGCTCGATACGTCGTAATCAAACCGTTTGGCGCAGTTAATCGCCTTTGCGGGAGCAGCATAGGTTATAAAGGTAAACTTCGAGAGCAACTCATTCTCGATTTCCTGGCACACGTCACAAATCGATTCCCAACTGCCCACGCAATATTGCCGGGGATGGAAGAAGCACGCGAATATGGTCTTAAGTTGTTGTATGGCAATACCACCGCTTCGGTTACTTCGAGCGCAGCCATTTGCGGGCTGCACAACACCGCATTCCAAGGGCGATGCGAAAGAGCCTTGAGGGACTATAAAAACTATTGCGAAAAGAACGCCACCTTAGCCCCCTCATGCGGTGAATGAATATGTTCGGCAAACGAGTGCGATCCTCGATTTCCTGGGTAAACGCGGTGTCAAACGCTTCAGTCAAATAAGCCCGGAGGCGTTGTCAGACTATGTCTATTCCTTATCGCACTATCGCCAAAAAACCGTTGCCAGCAGTGTTTCTTGCATGCGGTTGTTCCTCCGGTTCCTGTTCTACAAACGGCATTTAAGTCAGGACTTGAGTGGCAGCGTGCCCAGCGTGTGCTTTCCTCAACGGGCCACTATCCCACTCGGTTTGGGATAGGGCATTGCCGACGCAGTTACGGACAAGGTCGATCGGAGTTCACCGCGCGGTAAACGCGATTATGCCATTTTGCTGCGGCTTGCCGGTTGGGGGTCCGCTCTCGGGTGATATCAGAACACTGACCCTTGATCCCATCGATTGGGCGGCAGAGACCATCACCTTCACCCAGGATAAAAATGGGAGATCATTGCGATTGCCATTGACCGATGAAGTAGGCAGTGCACTGATCGAATACATCCGGAATCCGTGCACAAGACGCCCTATCGTGAAGTTTTTCTCTGCCTAAAGCCACCGACCACCCGGCCGTTTAGTCGAAAACGTTCATCTGCACCATATCATCCAATACTGGCAAGAACTGACGGGCATTCATTTTAGACACCCGCAGCGGCGGGATTTGCATTCCCTGAGGCACAGTTTGGCGACTCACCTGCTGGAAGACGATGTGCCCTTTGCCGTGATCGCGGATATCTTAGGGGCACGCCTCGATGACCTCGACAATGAAGAGATCTATGCAAAGGCAAGCGTCGAGTCGTTACGAGACGTCGCTACCTGTTCAGGAGGTGCGCCATGTCAGCAGAAGCGTAAAGTGTTTGGCTATGAAAGCCCCTGGCACCATTGATGGAACGGCTAGTCCAGGAAAAACACGCCAGTGGATATAAGTATGATACGCCGGCGTGGGTGCTCAAGGACCTCAAATCCAGTTCCTGTGCGGCACGACCGTGAAGCCAATGAACTGCCCAAACCGATCATCATGCAGTGGCTGGCACAAAACCCCAGGAGAAGCCTCGACGCAACAACGCCGGATTATCCTGGTTCGCCAGCTGGCTCGATTAATGACCAGACTGGGCTATTCCGCGTACCTGCCACCCAAGGAATGGGACCCCGCCGTTCGTACGTATTCTCCCCAAGGATACTGACCCACGCGGAAGTTCGCCGAATTATGCAGGCCGTTGACGCCCTCCACACTTACAAGGCCCCAGATCACCCCATCGTCATATCATCCTGCCCGAGGTCTTTCGACTGTTGTATGGATGCGGTTTTCGACTGAGCGAGGTCCTGAACCTGAAAAACCAGGATGTTGACTTGACTCAGGAGTGTCATTACGACTGACAGAGATAAATTTGCCAAAGACCGTCTCGTGCCACCTGCTGTGGACATGGTGGAACGATTGAGAAACTACGATGAGCAGCTCGAAAAACGCGCATTGGCAAGCCGGGAGCCGGATGCTTACTTCTTCCCTTCGGCTGAGACAGGCCGCCTGGGCCTGTTCGGCGATCTGCCACCTCTTCCGCAAAGTGCTGCTGCAATGTGGCATCCCGCATGGCGGCCGCGGCAAAGGCCCCAGAGTACATGACCTGCGCCACGTTTGCCGTTCACCGGCTACTGCGCTGGTATGAGGATGGCGCCGATCCGAATGCAAGCTCCCCTTCCTG
>JADJWY010000031.1 GCA_016716085.1 Hahellaceae bacterium | reverse complement strand
GTTTCAGCTCATCACGCTCGTCTTCCGATAAACCTTTTACCAGAAGCTTGCTCTTCGATCTGCTGTTTCAGCGATAGAGCATGTTGGTCCCTATACCCAGCGACTTGGCGGCTTCTGGAACGGAATAACCTGTTCCAGAACGAGCGCCACGGGCTCTTCTTTAAATTCCTTCGATATGATTTATATGTACGCTTCTGTCCTCATAACGACACCTTTTGATTGAAGTTGATTGTCTCTCAAAAAAGTGTCCGGCTCTATTAGACCACTTCACACTAGCGACGTAAAAGTCATACGATATATGCCGTAGCCACTGCTGCTTACACCACCGCCTATCAAAAAATACCCGGCTTGCCAGCAAACCAGGAACACTAACAGAGCAATGGAGATGAATTCCATTAACGCTCTTTTTCGTTGGGTCTTACCCAAAACGCTTCGCGTCAAGAGATCGGAAATCCAGATAGCCGCAGCCATCGCCAAAAAATAGGCATGGACAAGAGCTGCAACGATAAGTAGAGCCCCCCACTTTATGGGTTTTCTCTCTCGGCTTGGCTGGAGGGCCACCCAAGTTCGACACTAAAACACTAGTTTTTCTCGAAATCAACCGCCACTATTAAAAACAATGACTTAGGCGGCTTGAAAAATTCCGCAGCGTAGTGGCACCACTATATCTTGATGTATTGATAATTATAGCTAACTGGTGATAATGTAGCGGCATGTATATCAAGATCACTAAATCCGGCCCACGCCGTTACGTTCAGCTCGTCGAAGCTTATCGCGACGATCAGGGCAATCCACGTCAGCGCACCGTCGCCACCCCGGCCGACTGGAAACCGTTGCCAGTGAGGTTGACTTCTGTTGATCAATGGTTTGCTGCGCGTCACTGGGCGGGAGCCACCGGAGAAACACCCGAGCAGACCCTGAACTTTGAGTTTTCCAAAGCCTTGGTGATTTATATGCCCTGCAGCAGTTATGGCAGTTGGGATTTGATGCCTTTCGGTGGGTATTTCGTTCAGGCAAGCGCACCTAGATGTCGAGTTATTATTGCGGATCATGGTATTCAATCGCCCGAGAAAACCCGATTCAAAGCCGGGGTTGTTGTGGCAGGTGGTTCTAATCCGGATGGCGACACCCGTACGGTCGGCCACCATCACTTGCTGGGAGCCATGGATGCGGTCGTCAAAGCCAAGGATGCCGGAAGAGATTTCGCCACGACCTTGCGCCCGCTGGATCGATCAGGAGTTGTCTGTCGTGTTTTATGACCTGACAACGGTCAGTGTCACCGGCGACACGAACGTGAAGGAAGAGATTCGGGCCTATGGCCGCAGCAAGGACGGTGGTGCGGCCCGGCAGGTGATCGGATTGATCCAGACTGCGGAGGGGCTGCCGCCGGCTGCACGAGGTCTTTGAAGGCAATGTGGGAAGCCAGTACACCACCGCCGATGCTGGATCGTCGGCGAAGCGATTCCCGATCAGGCGGGTGGTGCTGGTCGCCGATCGGGGGGTTGCTGAACCTGATAATCTGGCGGCGCTGGATGCGGTCAAACTGCCGTCGGGAGAAGCGCTGAATACATCATTAATGCCGTACCGGGTGTACGTTGTGGCGATTTTGACGAGAGTATTCGTTGTCTGCAGGCGTCCCATGGCATCTATCGATGCGCCAGATGCGTCTATCGATAATCCCGGCAACACCGATCGATGAAACCCGCTGGCAGGAGCGACGACTGGTGGTGGCGCATGACGAAGAGGCGGCCCAAGCGAAACCCGTGCACGCCGACAACAGATCGAGAAATTGATCGCGCAGGCTGATCAATGGTGACAAACCGAGCAGCAGAAGACGGGCACAAGGGGCGAGGCCGCCCGCCTTCTGAGCCGTGCATTACCGCACGTTTTACCGTGCGGTCAAAGAGGCGGAATGGGGCATATTATCGATATTGACTTGCGCCACGAAGGTTTCGCCTATCACTACCGTGCGTTGCGTCAGCAGGCACTGGAGCGCCTCGATGGAAAACTCTTGTTGGTGACCAATGAACGACTGCCCGGCTCATGAAATCGTTAGGCGCTATAAATCGTTGGCGGACATAGAGCGTGGTTTTCGGGCGCTAAAACTGAGCTGAAATTGGCCCGATGTACCACCGGCTACCACAGCGAATCCGTGTGCATGACCATCTGCTTCATCGCCTTGATCCTGCACCGTGATGCGAATGCGCTTTGAAAGCGGCTAATAGTGCCTGTTCGCCCGGACGGGCACTCAGCCTCCTGAGTCGAATTCAACGACACCGTAAAAATTAACGGAGCCCTCGTGGAGGGGCTTCTTAACCGTAACACCTGAACAACTGGAGCTGTTCAAAAGCCTTTACAACCCCAAGCCGACAGCTCAATAAATATACAAAGTCCAGTTTTGTAGTGGAGTGCTTTTTAAACGCGCCTCATTAAATACAATGACTTACGGATTTTGCTGTCGAACTTGGGGGGCCAGGTAAATACTTGCGACAACTAAAAAGTGCGCAACAAGATTAAAGTGAGCCCACAAACGAAGTAGCATAGGTGGAGCAAAAACAAATAGGCTCGCGCCCATTGCTCGAATTACGCTGGAATCAGAAATTAAGCCAACAAGTTTGAAACCGAACCATGCTTGCAGCACAAAACATGCAAGCAACCATATACCAAAATACTGAAACGGTTCAGGAAGAAGGGGCGAAAGGGATTTAAACAAAAAAGCGAACAAAACGTTGGAATCAGAAAAAACAAGTGAGCCGCTCAGTTCAAGGCCATACTCTGGATTGGCACCTAATGGAAATGACCAGTCAGAATGCCGAAAAAACGACCAACCCAATTGATAAGTAGACGGATCAGAAAACCCCATTTCACCCAACCAGCGGATATTAGTAGGGTTTAACACCCTTGGGCCTACCAAAATGAAAAATGCAGCTACTCCTATCAACAAGGGCCATAAACCGCCTTTCCAAAAGCGCAACGACAAGGTATTGCCAAGCATTAATACTTTCCATCCATTAAGAAAGGTCTTTATTGCGAAAGCCCCATAATCGACCTCCAACATAGGTCAAAAAGGGAACAACGGTAGCAGCTAACACTGCTGAATTAACAACGGATATAAAACCCAACTGAAGCAATACTGAGAGCAAAACTGAATTAGTGATAAATGCACCGAATGAGACTAAAAAAAAGCGCGCCATTGAGACTACTGCGTCATTCGGTCTGCTGAACGTCCAATAAAAATTACCAAAAAAGGAAAAGCCAAAAGCTACAATGAAAGCAATGGCATTTGCTAATATAGGAAATAAAGTAGTCTTGCTAATTATTAGTGCCACCACACACACATGCACTGTGGTTGCCACAACACCAACGGCCGCGAACTTTCCTACTAAAACCAACTCTGATAAAACCTTCCCAAAAGTCATCTAAGCCCGTCTAACGGCAAGTTCAAGGTAACGTTTTTCTGCAAAGACAAAAAGCTGTCAACCCCGCGGTTTTATTGCGCCGGAGAATAGAAAGTTCGGTGCTACACATCGCCGTCAGTATATAATTCACCAGTGGGCGATGCTGTTTTAATTGAGATTTAACTTCAGATTTGGAGGGCACCAAATATTTACTAATCATGCGTGTTGCTACAGCGATCGGAAAAACAAATCCAAAAAAATATCGGCTCTTTTCAATAGTAAGGCCCGCGTCCATTGCTACTCGCTCTATCTGCCTTAGCGTGTATCGCCGTTTGTGCTCAAGAAACTCGTCGTGCTCACTCCAAAGAAATTGGAAAGCTGGTACAGATATAAGTATAAGAGTGCCTGGCGGCACATGATCTAAATAACTCGCAAGCAGGCCAACATCGTCATCAACATGCTCGAGCACATCCATGAACAACAATAGCTCAGCTTTAGCGTCATTGCCGGAGCGCCGGAAGTATATAGGCTTGCCTTTATGTTCGGCATCACACTCGGACTTGTAACTGATATCTACACACCAAGCCTCTTGCACTAGCGAGTTGGCCAGCAGGTACTTGGAGAAATAGCCAGAACCCGCTCCAATGTCCAGAATGCTCCTTATATCAACCAAGGTAGCGCCAATCATGTTCATCATAGCGCGGGCCTTGCTACGATAGTACCAGTGTTCAGCAATGTCGAATTCAAGAACCCCTTCTTCTTTCAGATCCATTTTCAGTTTTAGCCTCATATATTTTTCGAATCAGGTACACGGGCCGTCTTTTGGTTTCTATGTAGGTTCGGCCAAGGTACTCTCCAATGACACCGATACCGATTAATTGAACTCCCCCAAGAAAAGTAACCGCGACAAAGACGGACGCATAGCCCGGCGTATCTACTCCCATAAAAATAACCCGAAGCACTATATTCAGAGCATATACCATAGAAAGCATCGCAACCGATGCTCCTATATAGGTCCAGATTCGCAAAGGAACCGTGCTAAAACTGGTAATACCTTCCAAAGCAAAGTTCCATAGTTTCCAACCATTAAATTTACTCTCCCCCGCGGATCGGGGTGCTCGAATGTAATCTATCTCCACAGTACGAAACCCCACCCAAGCGAACAGCCCTTTCATAAACCGCTTTGACTCTGGGAAAAGATTCAATGCATCGACAACAGCTCGATCCATCAACCTAAAGTCCCCAACATTCTCTGGAATCGAGACATCAGTAATTTTGTTGTGCCATCGATAAAAAGAATTAGCGAAAAAACGCTTCCCCCATGAATCAGATGACCTGTCAACTCTACGAGCCAGAACAACATCGAACCCTTCACGCCATTTAGCAATCATAGGCTCAATGAGTTCCGGTGGATCTTGAAGATCAACATCTATCGGAATAACAACATCTCCTCTCGCCATTTGTAAACCGGCAGACAGCGCCTGCTCCTTGCCGAAGTTTCGGCTCAGATCAACTACGCGTATACAAGCATCTTGAGCCTGATGCTCAAGCAAAGTGGCCAGTGTACCATCTCTACTACCATCGTTAACAAAGACAAGCTCATACTTGATGTCAGAGATACGCTCAAGCACCAAACGAACCTGATCAATAAACAGGCTGATAGATTCTTCTTCGTTGAATACGGGAACAACCAATGATAGGGTTAACGGATAACTTTCATGCCTGTTCATAAGTATTTGGACTCAAAAATCCCTGTTTTCTCAGCCTTCGTGCTTATCACTGTCTACTCATAATGGTCTTTATTCACCAATCTAGAGCTGAAGTACTGCCATCAGAATGGAGCTGGCCCCAGCCTAAGGCCGAGAATCACCCGTTTAACAGAATACAGTTGCGCATTAGCGAACCACAGACCATCAGCCCTATGTTCTAACTCCGTTTGAGCTAAGGCGCCCCATCCTGCTCTCGTACTTGGCCTTTTGTCAAAATATCTGAAGCCAACCTAGCACCGCGAGCCCGTACTGGCTGCTCTAATAAGCGGTAGTTTAGCTCGCTGGCAATCACAATTATGACTGCAGAGGTCATTAATAATTCCGCAGTCAAACCTCCGTTGTAGCCAAAACCAGCAACTTCACCATAGTTTTTCCATATTTCGGTCGACAAATGATAAGCTGGCACATGAATAACATAAATCCCATAAGACCTTGACCCTAACCAAGCAACCGGCATCCGCAAAAACACGGGAACGTAAATATACCCTTTCGCCAATGCTGCCAGATAAACAAGTATTGCTGATACAATTGCAACAAGACCTACCGCGATAGGCATTTGAATCATCTGGCCAGGAATAGCTCCCAATATATACACCAGAAACAATAATGCCACCAATCGGGCAGGATTACTTTTAAGTAGCATGTCCGGCGCAAATAATTTGAAGTAAGTGCTTTTACTTGCAAAGAAAATCAGCATTCCCCATAGAATAGAGTCAATGCGAACAGAACTCGCCATTGATGTAAAACTGGTTCCAAAAGGATTTCGGTCCACGAAAAATTGAATAAAAATTAAAACAAATATAATGATTATTTGAGTTTTCTTTTTGGAAACAAGCAGCAAAAAAACAGGGAAGAGAAAATAAAACTGCTCCTCAAGCGCCAAACTCCAATAAACAGAGTTAGGCCCCAAAATAACCCCAAATTGGTTGGCTATATTTCCAGTAAATGTAGCCACCGCAGTGAAACTCCACAAATGTTGTTGCCAAGTTGCGAAGGATCCATGTGCGTTATACACAACAGACAACAGCATGGGGATAAATATCCACAGCCAAGAAGTAGGCAGAAGTCGGTAGGCGCGTCTTAACCAAAATGTATAGCAGGCGACCCCAAATTGACCATTCTGCTTGCGATTCATCATAAAATCGTAATAAGCACTACTGACCACGAAGCCTGAAATGCAGAAGAACAAATCAACGCCAGTCCAGGGCATGTAATATCTAAATGCCTGAACCAACGTTTCTTCATGAAAGGGCAACAATTGTGGCAAATGGCTCAACAGCGTCATGCCAATTGCTATCGCCCTTAAATATTCAATCTCCATATTCTTTTTCATAACTGCGGCTTCCTCGCAATAATCGCCTGACTCTTGGGCATCGCCTCATCCAAGGCTTTTTTGATTCGAGGCCCATCCCGCATCGTCAACATCATTTCCCAGGTATTCGCCCAGCTCTGTAACAGTGGGTGACGGGGTGACGCCAGAAGGTCCTGGTCGCAGGTCCAGAAAAACGCCCAGAAAACCGTCCAATAAAAACCGTAGGACGACCGTTTCTCGACAACTAATCCCGCCTCAACAATAAGGCGTTCAAATGTCTCCCGATCAAAGATATTGATGTGATTGGGTTTCTCGAAATAGCCTGGCGGAGCCAAATGCTTCTGAACCTGCTCACCGACTGGGTCTGGCACTGAGATTAAATAAAGTGCCCCCGGCTTCCCAACCCGAACTAACTCTTGCAGAAACTCTGGAGGATGATCAACGTGCTCAAGCACCTCCATCGCAACCACTTTGTCAGCGTAGGCATCGGGCAATGGAAGTGGATTCGCATCCGTGACCAGTCCATGCACCCCACGTGCTTTCGAGGTATCCAGTCGACTTTTCACGGTGGCAATTTTTTCCGCATCGATGTCCGCAAACGTGACTTCGGCCCCCTGATTGGCACAGAAGGAAATGAACGCACCATCGCCGCAGCCAACATCCAATACATGGTCCGTTTCAAGGATCGGAAAACCTTCAAACAACTCTCCGGTTTCCTGTTTGAACCAGCCACTGAGCGAGGCATCAGCAAGAGACGGGTCGGCTGGAGGGGCCACAGGAGGAGGCGCTTCAGCTACAGGTTGAGATTCGCGTGAGTTCGCTACATCAATTGCCGATGCCAAATTTGCGGTGCGACTGAGTCTACGTTTGATACGGTTAATGAGTGACACGTAGGGTTCCTGTAGGATGATACAATTGAAAGAATGTCATATAGGGACTACCAATTCCGCGAACGAAGCCGGTGATATAGTCGAATCACACGGCCCACCAAGCGCAGAAGTAACATACGTCCAGTTAAGGCTGGGTTCAACGCGCCTCCGGGGGACTCAACCCGATTAGGAACCGTCTGGTGAATCTGCTGAGGTGTTGGCAACGTTTCAAGAAAGTCTTTTAAGGCGCTCAAGGCCCGTTCCGAAGAACAGTGCTTTTGACTACTCAAGCGTGCGGCCTCAGCCATAGCCAGATACCGCGGCCACAGCTCACTCGCAACCCGATGACTGTCACAGAAGGCATCTGCCAGGGACTGCCATTCAATGCGATAACGGTAGGTTCGCTTCACTGAACGCGGATCATGCGCCCAATGCCACCACTCTTTAAAGCTTCTTACTGGAAATCCGTTCTCCTCATTCAGATAATCCAGCATCGCCGTATGCAAAGGTGCCACAATCGGTCGGCCTGATGCCATAAACTCCATGAGTGGAAGGCACTGCCCCTCACCAAAAGAACTGTTTACCGCATAGTGGGCGCAACTGATAAATTGTTTTAACTCATCTGAATTCAGGTATCCGTGAATCAGAATCACCCGCGCGCTGAACGCTGGCATTTTGGCGAGCTCCTGCAACAAAATCCTCATCGAAAAAGCAGGATCATGATGAGTAAGCTTGATCAGCAGCGTGGCATTGTCTGTGCCCCGAAAGGTCCAACAAAATGCATGCACCAGATCCGGCCAGTTTTTGCGGCCATCATTTGGATTGAAGATCGCCGTGTAAATCACGCCGGAAAGCTCCAGGCTATGCCCCGCCTGCTCAGCCGTTATACTTTGAACAAGCTGCTCGCGCTCGGCAGGGTCAATGGACGGCGGAGCCGTTCGGCTGTCGTATACCACCCCACTGAAGGAAAACGTCCTTACAACATCTGGCACAATCGGCGCGGTAATACCCGCTTGCATGCCATCCCATAATGGGGCAGGAACCGAAATAATGTTAAAATCCTCACCCACGGCCTTTCGCGTAACGTCACATGCAAAAAGCGAGTGGGTAATGGCCGCGCCACAGCGCTTGAGCATCCCCGCCCAGTCGTTGCGCTCATCACCGTTCCAAGGCTCGTTTGGCAGAGTCCCATACTCCCAGGCAAATACAGGCACCGTGATACACTTTTCAGAAATCCAGGTTTTGTGAGGAGGAGTGAAGGATAGAAAAATGCATCGCTCTCCGGTCTGCCGACAACCGTCTGCAATCAGGTCAACCTCGATTTCCGGTTGTTCAATGACAATCACCTTCCCCAGCTTGGCTAGCTCCGGTTCAAACTGCTTACGTACGTAGTAATAGCTATAGTCGGCTCGCCCAAGTTGATTAGCAATCGTTTTATCGGTTGCGAGTGAGTAAACCAGTATTTTCATCGAGAGGACGCCATCTTGATAAAGTGGGACAACTGACGCATCACCGTGTCATCAGCACAGTAATCCGACATTATCGACAGCGAACGGTGCGCAAGGGCGCGATAACGACAGAGATCCTCTTTCGCGACACGGTAACTTTCCCTGAACTGCTGCTCCAGTGACTCCCAGCTGACACGGTATTGCAAGGTTCGAATCACGATACGCGGATCCTGCGGCCAGATGGTCGGCGCAGGACTGGATTCGACGATAAACGCGGCATCCGGGCTGATGTAGTCTTCCATGGCAGTGTTGCGCGTCGCTAATGCAGGTACACCGGCAGACATAAACTCCATGAGCGGCATGCAGAGCCCTTCGCAGAGCGAGGCATTTGCATAATAGGTGGTCGAAGCCATCAGTGCATTTAAGGTCTCGTCTTCCATATAACCATGCAAGGCGACAACGCGGCACTGAAAAGGTTGAATCTGCTCCAGCAACGACATCAGTTTACCCAAAAAAGAACCAAGGTGACGATGCGACATTTTCAGAACCAGCACCGCATCCGGCACCTCGCGGAAGGCATGACAGAAGGCACTCACCATATCGACCCAGTTCTTTCGTTGGTCGACCGGGTTAAGAAGAGAGGTGTACACGACCCCTTCAAGCTGAAGGCTGGTCGACCCGCGTGTCGAGGGAGGGTTTACTGCTATTTTCTGCTGCGCCACTTCGTCTTCATCGGCGCTTTTAAGAATACGCACCCAGCGCAACGCCATCCCCAGCGTGCGGTGGTCTTCGCTGCTCCCCACCAGCACCTGTTTAAGGCCGCCAAACGTGACCAGATTCGCAGGCTCGACCAGCTCGGCTTCCACTCTCAGTGTTTCGAAATTATCACTCAAGGTCACCTGATGGTGCGCACCGCCAATGGACACATCAATGGTATGCCCCGCATTGGTACCAAAGCCCGCCGCCTCGAACTCCAAAATCACCTTGCCGAAAACCGTATGACTCAGCACGACCCAAGGGGAAGGCAGGCGTGACCACGCACCCCAGGGCTCTATGTCATAAAAGCCGCACAACAGCCCACTATTTAGCTGGTAGTCGAAGAAATCCATTTGAATAGGGTTGCCATCCCATAGTGGGCGGTCAAAACTGGTTAACGGGTTCAGTGGGACAAGCGCGTTGTCGCCAAAAGAAAAGTCTTTGGAATCAATTACCGAGCCCGCCGGAAGGGATAAGGTGAGCGTTTTTTGGGCTGGGCGCGGCAGACTCGCCCTCAGAGTCGCATAGCGATCCCACAGCGGTGCGGGGATCGAAGTGACAGGATAGCCCTCACCCATCACGCGACGGATAACCTTTTCGGTATGACTTGAAAGTGCAATCGCACCGGCAAGCCTTTCTAATGCAACAAGCCAATTATTCTGGGGATTGTCGTCCCAGGTTTCATCAGGAATATTGCTGAATTCCCAGGCAAAAATGCAAAACACCGGGCAAGCAATACCCACGGGAACGTCCTGAGGGGGGGTGAAACTCAATAAACAGCATGGCTCATCGTTCGCCATTTCCCCTGCTTGCAGCGATTCAAGTGCCTCTGGCGTATCAATGGGCACCACAGTTCCTATTTGCTTGAGCACAGGCAAGAACTTCTCAAGTACAAAATAGTAACTGTATTGCGGCAATCCGATATTGGATTTAAGTGCGCCCTGGGAAACCTGGGAATAGGTGTAAATGATCATTGGGTATAAGGTATCCGGATCGTTCGATTACCAGGGGGGAGCCTCCCCAAGTTAGAAAGCGCACAATTCTGAACCACGAACCTTCTATTGGCAACACGGAACTGCCCCCCCCCCCCGCCCGGGGGGCCCCCCGCCGGCCCCCCCCCCCCCCCCCCGCGGGCCCCCCCCCCCCCGCCCCCCGCCCGGCCCCCCCCGCCAACCCGACAAGGCTGGGCCCCCCCCCCCCCCCCCCCCCCCCGGCGCCCCCCCCGCCCCCCCCGGGGGGCCCGGGCGCCGGCGCCCGCGCCGCAGCAAATTTTGTTCAGTGGCCAATTTCTGCTATCTTGCGCGCTGGTCACCCAACGACTCAACGAGAGAACTCAGGCCGTATGCTTCAAAAGACGCCCCAACGATTGCTGGTCACAGGACTCACAGGCTTCGTCGGCTCTCATTTGAAGCAATTTCTGGAGCACGAGGGCGGGAAACGATGGTTATTTACTTCCCCTGCTGCGTTTGATCTCAACGACAAGGCCTCCATTCAGCAGGCCTTGGGAAACCAGGCACCCGAAGCGGTCATTCACCTGGCAGGACAATCCTTCGTTCCGGAGGCTTTTCGCGACCCAGCAGGAACGCTCAATACCAATTTGATCGGTACGCTGAACCTGCTCCAGTCACTTAAAGACATCGGATTTAAAGGCAGCTTTCTTTACGTGTCGTCGGGTGATGTCTACGGCCAGGTCTCTGAAGATGACCTACCCATTACCGAAGCACACCCAGCGAGTCCCCGCAACCCCTATAGCGTGAGCAAACTGGCCGCTGAAACGCTTTGCCGTCAGTGGAGCTTTGTGGAACCCTGGCGCATCATGATCGCCCGCCCCTTTAATCACATCGGCCCCGGGCAAAACGAGTCTTTTATCGTGCCCTCGGTCGCCCGCCAGCTGGACCTGATTCGCCGGGGGCTACAGACGCCGCATATTGAGGTGGGTGATGTCGATATCACACGCGACTTCATTGATGTGCAGGATGTGGTCAATGCCTATTTGCAGATTCTCGAAAATGGTGAAAATGGCGAGGTTTACAATGTCTGCTCCGGCCTTGAACGCTCGGTCCGCGACCTGATCGAGACCATGATTCGTCTTTCAGGCACTCAGGCTAACATGACAACTGACCCGTCGCGCTTACGGCCTTCCGAACAGCGGCGCGTATGCGGGAGCTACCGCAAATTACATCAGGCAACTGGCTGGAAACCTCAGGTTGACCTTCAGGACACCTTAAAGCTCGTTCTTGAGGATTGGGCTAAGCGCTTCACCCCCTGATCCAGTAAGACGTTTCATTCAGGAGACACCACGACTTCATGTTAAAGGATCTCACCCTCCCCTTGTGGGAATATCGAGGCTTCATTCTCGCGAGTGTCCAGCGAGAATTCATGATTCGCTACCGCAGTTCAGTGTTGGGTTCGCTGTGGAGCTTTCTCAACCCATTGGCCATGATTCTGGTCTACACCGTGATTTTTTCCCAAATCATGCAGGCCAAGCTTCCCGGGGTTGAGAACGGACTGGCTTACAGCATTTACCTCTGTGCCGGTATCCTGACCTGGGGCCTACACTCCGAAATTCTCTCCCGAAGCGTAAATATCTTCGTGGAGAATGCCAACATGATTAAAAAACTCAGTTTCCCAAAGATTAGCCTTCCTGCGATTGTGGTACTGAGCTCACTCACGAATTTTGGCATCATCTTTGGCATATTTGTCGGCTTTCTGCTTATTTCTGGCAATGTACCCCACTGGCCTGTTTTGGCGCTTCCCCTTCTAATGATATTGCAGGTGATGTTTGCCGCATCGCTAGGATTGATTCTGGGCTTACTGAACGTATTTTTCAGGGATGTTGGCCAGTTTGTAGGGATCGTGCTTCAGTTCTGGTTCTGGTTCACGCCGATTGTTTACCCATTGAGTATCGTTCCGGAAACGATGCAGGACTGGATTCAATTTAACCCGATGACGCCCTTAATGACCGCTTATCAAGGCATCTTTGTTCTCAATCAGTGGCCGGACTGGGGAAGCTTGCTGCCACTTTTCATCATTAGTCTGCTAACAGCCCTTGCGGGCCTGAGCCTGTTTCGCAAGCTGTCTCCTGAAATGGTGGATGAACTCTGATGGCCTCAATTTCCGTAAAGAATCTGGGTAAGGCTTACAAACAATACCCCTCACCGCTAGCCCGCATCAAAGACTGGGTGCATCCCGGCGGCGGTCCACGCCACCATTTACAGTGGGTGCTGCGTAATGTGAGCTTTGAAGTCGGAGAAGGCGAAACGGTAGGGCTTGCCGGTGCGAATGGCGCTGGGAAAAGTACCTTATTGAAAATGATTGTCGGCATCCTTAAGCCCACTGAAGGTGAAATTATCCGAACGGGCCGGGTTGCGGCACTGCTGGAGTTAGGGATGGGCTTTCACCCTGAGTTTACCGGTCGCCAAAACCTGTTCATGGCGGGCCAGATCATCGGTATGACCGTCGACGAAATTCAGGAGCGTATGGCCGAGATTGAAGCCTTTGCCGAAATTGGCGAAGCCATTGATCACCCCATCCGAACCTACTCCAGTGGAATGCAGGTGCGTCTGGCCTTCAGCCTGGCGACGGCGAAACGCCCCGACCTATTGATCGTGGACGAGGCGCTCTCGGTTGGCGATGCCTACTTTCAACACAAGAGTTTTGACCGTATCCAACGGTTTCGACGCGACGGGACGACCCTATTGATTGTGTCTCACAACCGCTTTGCCATTCAGTCGATTTGTGATCGCGCAATTTTATTGGACAAGGGAAGCATTGCGATGCAGGGCCCTAGTGAACCTGTTCTGGATTACTACCACGCGTTGATGGCGGATAAGGAAGCGGTGAGCATCCGTCAGCAAGTGCTGGAAAATGGGCAAGTCCAAACCATTTCGGGTACGGGAGAGGTAACGCTAGAAGGTATTCGCCTTATTCGAGCGGATGGAAACAGTGTGAGCGCCGTTAATGTTGGTGAGCCTGTACGTCTCGAACTTAAAGCGGAAGTTAGGGCCAACGTTCATGAGTTGACGCTCGGCTTCATGATCAAAGATCGCTTTGGGCAGCCGGTTTACGGCATTAACACTTTCAGCGTAAACAAAACCTCACCGATCTACCAAAGGCGGGTCAAAGGGCACTGTCATTTCGATTTCTGCATGAACCTAGGCAAGGGCAACTACTCGATCGCCTTTTGCCTGTCCGAGAGCTGACTCACATCTGGTCAGGACTTACGAGTGGCGGGACTATGCACTTGTATTTGAAGTCTACAACACCAACCGCGAAGACTTCGTCGGCGGCACCTGGCTGAATGCCGCGACACACGTTCAAATCGAAAACAGGGAAACGAATTAAAAGGACTCAACCATGTCACGCCTGCTGATTGAATGCACCTACGTTTTTGAACATCCCGAAGATAACAGCGGCATACAGCGTGTTGTCCGTAATATCATCAATCACCTGGATGACAAGCCTCGATCACGTGAATGTATTCCCGTGGCAATTCTTGATGGGCAGGTACAGCAGGTCAATTCCCTGCAACCGGTTTCGTCGGTCATCCCCCCCAAGGTCATGTCCAAGCTGAATCGCCTGAGAGTGCGTCTGGAGATGTTGCAACATCGCTATTGGCGAAAGCATGCCTCCATCGAGCAGCGAGGCCCGTTTACTCGCTCCCGAAATGCGCATCGCGCACTGTATGTGTTGGCGCAATTACTCTCCCTGTCATTCAGAGTTCCACTGAAGGCCCTGCATGTTTTGCGTCGCATTGAAACCCGCAATGCGCGCGCGGTGCCACTTGAAGTGCGCCCGGATGATGTCCTGGTATTGCTCGATTCTTCCTGGCACTCGAATTTCTTCCAAACGACAGAGGCACTCAAGAAGCAGGGCGTCAAAGTGGTTTCGGTCATCTACGATCTGATACCGCTGACCCACCCCCAGTTTTGTGACGAGGGTCTGGTACGAGTATTTGAGAGCTGGTTTGACTGGGTGTCTGAAACAGCTGATGCCTTCATCTGTATTTCTGACACCATCGCCGAAGAAGTGCGGAGTAAATTCAAGCGGAGTGACCTCAGGAACAAACAGATCAACAAGCCCTGGGTAGGTCATTTTCATTTGGGCTGTGATCTGGATCTTTCGCAGCAACCAGGCGCAGGCGACTCCTGAAACCGAGCGTTTTTTTGCCCGCCCTGGTAACACCTACCTGACCGTCAGTACGGTCGAACCGCGCAAGAACCACGCCTACATCATGGATGCCTTCGATTTGGCCTGGTCACGCGGACTCGACGTGAAACTCTGCATCATTGGCAAGGTCGGCTGGAAAACGGAAGCCCTGATACAGCGCATCCGCAATCACCCGGAATATGGTCGTCGCCTGCTGATGCTCAATCACGCCTCAGATGCCGAGCTGGAGTACGCGTACCAACATTCGCGGGCGCTGGTGTTTGCCTCGTTTGTAGAAGGTTTTGGTTTGCCCATTGTGGAGGCCTTACACCGCAGTCTGCCGGTCATTGTCAGCGACATTCCCGTCTTCCGTGAAGTGGCCGGAGACCACGGTCTTTACTTCGACCTGGATCACCCCTCCTCCCTGACGGAGGACCTTGCTCGCCTCGAATCGGACCCTGCCCTGCTGCCCAAATCCAGCACTGCAGGGTTTCATTGGCTCAGCTGGGAAGCCGCAACCGATCAGTTTCTGGAGCGGCTCCTGGGCGGTCTCGCATCATCAGCAGCGGCCATCCCCCCGACGAAGGCGGTTACCGCTCAGTGATACGCCTTGCGCTCAACACCCGAACGCTCGCCGGGCCACGCACCGGCATCGGCCAGTACACCTTTGAGCTCGCCAATGCGCTGGCCCGATCGTCAGACCTCAGGCTGTTTTGCTTTAATGGTGCCGAATGGCAAGAGGGCGAGCCTAATGTAGCTCCCAACAAGGGTAATTCCGACGGACATACGACCCGATCCTGGATCGCGAAGATACCGGGGGCCTATGCTCTGAGACAGGGGCTTGAGCAGTACCGTTTTAATCAGGGCGCGCCAAAATATGCCATCGACATCTATCATGAACCGAGTTTATGGCCGCTGGAATTTAGCGGCCCCACCGTGATGACCGTTCATGATTTGTGCCACGTTAAATTCCCGGAAACGCAACCCCTATCCAGACTCCGCCATATGCAGCGGGTCTTCCCGAGGGCGCTCGCGCGATGTGCGCGCATCATCACGGATACCGAGGTCGTTCGTCAGGAAATACTGGATCACTTTGACATCGCCCCCGACAAGATCAGGACGATTCCGCTTGGAAGCTCCCCACGCTTTCACCCCCGCACGCTGCTGCCAGGGACACTTCCGGCACAGCTTCAGGCGGGACAGTATTTTTTGTGCGTCGGCACACTTGAACCGCGCAAAAACCTCCCGTTGGTGATCCAGGCTCACGCCCGACTCTCTGTCAGCGATCAGCGCCAGTTTCCGCTGGTCATCGTTGGAGGGAGAGGGTGGAAGGATTCCACTATACTTAAACTCTGCAACCGCGAAGGCGTGGTCAGACTGGGCTATGTGGATGACGAACCACTCGCCGAACTGGTTGCAGGTGCGCGCGCCGTACTGTTTCCTTCCGTCTACGAGGGCTTCGGTTTGCCCGTAGTCGAAGCGATGGCCAGCGGTGTCCCGGTCGTCCTATCGGGGTTGTCGTCGCCCATGGAAGTCGCAGGCGAAGCGGCCATTGTTGCGTCTCCCGACAAGGTTGAACGCTGGACTGAAATCTTACAGGCTCTCATAGAACAGCCAGTCCAATTCGAGCAGCAACGTCTGGCTGGACTTGAACGAGCACGCGGCTTTACCTGGCAGCGCTGCGCCGCTGAAACGCTGAAAGTTTATCAATCGGTACTGGAATAACGTGAAAATTCTCCACTTTTTCAAAACCTATCTTCCTGTCACGGTGGGCGGAATCGAAAACGTTATTTACCAGCTTTGCAGTGGCCATACACAGCAAGGTCACCAAACCGACGTGCTGACCATCGCGAAAGACCCAACACCTCAGGCGGTGCAGGTTGGCAATCACTGGGTCTATCGCGCCCGCGAGACCTTCGACATTGCATCCACGCCTACGTCACTGGAATGCCTGTCCCTGTATCGCCGCTTAGCCAGAGAGGCCGACCTGATTCACTATCACTATCCCTGGCCGTTTATGGACCTGGTTCACTTACTGGTATCCCCGCATAAACCAGCGGTTGTAACCTATCACTCCGACATCGTTAAACAAAAATACTTGCTGCACCTCTACCGCCCGTTGATGAATCAATTCTTCGGCAAAGTCGATGCCATTGTGGCGACATCGCCAAATTATCTGGCGACCAGCGAAGTTCTACAGGCGTATCGGAACAAGGTAACGATGATTACCTACGGATTGGATCGAAACAGTTACCCGGTAGCATCCGAAACAGAGAAGGCAAAGATTGCAGACCGTTTCGGCCCCACATTTTTTCTCTTCGTAGGCGTACTGCGCTATTACAAAGGTCTTCAACATCTCATCGACGCCGCAGCGAATTTGCCCTGGCCGGTGGTCATTGCCGGTAGCGGTCCTATGGAGAACGATTTGCACAACCAGGCGAAACGTCTGGGACTCAAAAACGTGCATTTTCTCGGTCGAATCGATGAGGACGAAAAAAATGCACTGCTGGAGAAATGTACCGCCGTAGTTTTTCCCTCTCACCTACGCGCCGAAGCCTTTGGTATCACTTTGCTGGAAGGTGCCATGTATGGAAAGCCACTGGTCTGCTGTGAGATTGGATCTGGCACCAGTTATATCAATCAGCATAACGAGACCGGCTTAGTCGTCCCACCCGGCAATGCGGCAGCACTCCGCGAAGCACTCAAGACACTTGCCGAGAATCCTGAACGTGCCTCGATCATGGGGCAAAAAGCGAAGGCGCGTTTTGAGACCTGTTTTCAGGCAAAGATGATGTGTCAGAATTATCTGGATCTTTACGAGCGCGTTCTCCGTAGTCACTAAGTCTTTGTCTAACGCTGCAGGTAGCTCCGGCGATAATCCCCAACCAGGCGACGCAGTTGCGAGATAAGCTGCGCACGCTCCTCATCACCCAAAAATGCCCCCAGATGCACCGCGTGTTGACGATAGCAGAAAGCGACATCACCGTGTAAATGCCCTTCGGGTTGAGGTTCAGCAATATGTATCTGCGTTTGAAAACGCTGAAAGTGCCATTCCTGCTCCAGGCTTTCATGACCTTTCTGGATAATCACCTTATCCGGCGTCAATATGACAAGCTCTTGCCGGGCACAATCGCGACTGACCCGCCATAAACCGCAGAAAAGACAGGCCAGTTCTGCGCCGCAAAAGTACGTAACCCACACGGCGCCGTGCAGCCAGGTAAAAAGCATCATGCCAAGCCCAAATAAGCCCGCCGCATAGAGCACACATTGATTGCCATGCCAGCCAGCCGAATTATTAGGGGAGAGTAAAAAATGCCCGCAGGCGGGGTTGTCACCCTGAGTAAACTGCACCATGGTTCCCGGGCCTCCGGAAAATAGGATGCCTAATTAATAGCACAAGCCTGTCGTTTCGCCAGGGCACTCAGGTTTCAGCAAGACGTCGCAATTGTCGGAACGCATCCGGTGAAAGATCGCAATTTTGTTTGAAGGCATGTGAGAAAGCGGTTCGATCGGAGTACCCCAACCGTGTAGCGACCTCCTGGACAGAGGTATCGGATCGTGTCAGCAAGCGCTCCGCTTCTTCCATCTTCATTCGAGTCAACAACTCGCGCCAGCAGGTACCCTCAGAATCCAGTTTCCGGCGAAGTGTTCGCACGGACATGTGTAACGCGCCCGCGACCTGATCAATCGAAAGCGACGATTGGAGGTTCTGCCGTATATAATGCCTTACTCGCCCCGATAACCCCCGGACATCCAGCAGCGCCTGTTGGGCCCGAAGGCACTCTTGCTCACAGAGCGCAGCCGTCACCGCATTCGCATTCGGTAACGCCTGTTCATACCAGTGCCGTTCGATCCACAGTTCATGATCGGCATTCGTTCCTGCGACCCACTCACATGGAAAATGCACTTTGAGTAACGGGGAATACGCTTTCTCGGCAAAGCCCAACACCAAACGGGCAAAAAGAGGCTCGTCAGCCCCCAACAGGTTGCTATGCAAGGTCGCCAGAGATGCCAGCCCGCGCCCCACCATGAAATGCTCGATATCGGCAGGCAGGTGATCACATTTCAGGGTCAGTACGCAGTAATCCGCTTCATCGCGCAAGTGAATGATGTTGAAGCGCCCCGTCAGGTCGCGATACCGCAACCCCACCCTTACCGCATGGCGCAGGGTTGCCGAGGTCATCATGGCCAGGCCCAGCATACCGAGGTCCGTCGCTTTGTAGCCGATGCCTACCGCAGCACCCACCCCAACATTGTTCCCAACACGAGCAACCAGATTGCGAATGACCTGTATTTCCTGGCGGGCCAGCAGGATAGTCTGTGGATCCCGACAGGCGTCGAGCGATAATCCGCTATTACTCAACAATTGTGAGGCGGTCAGGCCACACGCCATGCCATAGTCCAGCAAGCGTTGAACACTAAAGGGATGTAGAGGTGCCTGATCTTGGTATTCGTGTGACATGCCAGGAGTTTAACCCGCCTTCACTGAGCGAGTCGTTGACCCTACCGACAGTACCCGTGCGAAATTGAGCCAATTTTTAACAACTGTCTTTATTTGAGCCGTTTCACAGCCCGGCGAAAGTGGCCGAATATACCACGCCGAAAACACCGTTTTAACATTCTTATCTGAACACCGTTAACTCTACACTAGCCCCAGACCGCACAGATCGGTCAGGTTCATACAATTCAGAAGTACCATTAACTGCCATAAAAAAAAGGAAATGAGCAATGGACTCCACAACAACTCGAACTTTTTTAACTCTAAAACGCTTTAAAAAAGCAACTCTCGCACTCGCCCTGAGCTCAACACTCGCACCCGCCGCACATGCAAGTGTTCTGACGGACGCTTTTGGACTGGTTGCAGGTGTACTCAACCAACCCAACTTTACTCAATCCAGTGCCTATACCATCAACGACGATGTCACCATCAGCACCAGCGATGGACTGACGCTTGCCGCGAACATTCTGACACCCACAGCGGGTAACGGCCCCTACCCCGCGATCATTTTCATCAACAGCTGGGCGATGAACGAATATGAATACACCGCTGAAGCCCAGCGACTGGCCGCCGATGGCTACGTGGTGCTGAGCTACTCGACCCGCGGCTGGGGCTCCTCAGGCGGACTGATTGATACCGCCGGTCCTAAAGATATGGATGACCTGAGTCGCGTCATTGATTGGCTGATTGCGAATGCCCCGGTTGATCCCTCACGCATCGGTAGCGCCGGTATTTCCTACGGATCAGGCATCAGCCTGATCGGTGCCGCACAAGATAGCCGCATTAAAGCCGTTGCCGCGCTGAGCAGCTGGGGGTCTCTTGAATACTCACTTTACGGTAATCAAAGCCCCAGCCTGGTTTGGGGAGAACTGCTGGATCTTTCCAGCCAGTTGATTGGCCGCCCAGACCCCATTATCACGCGCTACTACAATGCGATGTTGTCTCAAAAACTGGAAATGATCGATGAAATCGTTGCCTGGGCACGGGTTCGCTCGCCGTTGACCTATGTCGACAAACTGAATGCCAATGGCACGGCTGTTTACCTCTCCAAAAACTGGGGCGATGATATGTTCCATGCCAACAGCATCATGAAGCTCTATGAAAAGCTGGAAGGGCCAAAGTTTGTTGATTTAGCGAACGGTACTCACGCCTTTACCGAGATACTGGGCATGATCGGACTTACCGATAATCGTATGTTCAACAATGTACATCGCTGGTTTGACTATCACCTGAAAGGAAAGAACAACGGCATTCAACTTGAGCCGCCTGTTCAGGTCGAAGTCAAGGATACGGGTGTGATTGAAAAACATGAAAATTACCCCATCGCGACGCAATCCCAGGAGTACTACTTGCACCCACGTGGTCTGCTGGGTGGCGGCAAGTTGAGCGATGCCCCGTTCCAAAGCTGGTGGCCGCAAACCAATACCATCAACTCTCAGTTCGACACGGTTGCCAGCACGGGTATTCCTGCCTTGTCTCAAATGCTGGAAGACTTCCTGGCACCGACGATCACCTCGGTTCCCTTGATCGCTCCCGCCAACGGGATCTGGTTCGAAAGCGGCCGTTTAAGCACCAAGATGAAAATTCGCGGGGAAGTGAATTTGCAGTTGCAGATGGAACCGCAATCAGACAAAGCCCAGATTATTGCTTATCTGTATGACATGGACGCATTGGGTGTCGCCCGCCTGATTACGCACATGCCATATACCTTACCGGCAACGCCCGCAGGCAAGCTGAAAAATCTGAATTTTGATCTGGTCAGCACGGCATGGGACATCCCGGCTGGGCATAAACTGGTGCTGGCGATCGACACCAAAGATCTGCACTACGGCCACCCCAGCTCATCGAAGTTCAAGGTGGAGTTTCCGTTCAGCAGCGGCAAGCAGTCCAAGCTGACTGTGCCGACCCTGTAATCCTAGCCATTCAAGGAGTCCCTGTTTCACTGGGGGCTCCTCTTTCCTTCCTGGGTCGGTCAACGGCTTCGCGAACCTTGATCATCCCCATTTGGCGCGCTTTCAGCGACGTACTTCAATGCCCTGCCCGGCCATGAACGCTTTTGCTTCGGGAATGGTGTGCTGTCCGAAGTGAAAAATACTTGCCGCCAGTACTGCATCCGCGCCGCCAATACTGACCCCATCGACGAGATGTTGAAGATTTCCCACCCCCCCGATGCGATCACGGGGACGATAACGGCATCACTGATCGCGCGGGTCAGCGCCAGATCGAAACCATTCTTGGTGCCATCGCGATCCATGCTGGTCAACAGGATTTCACCCGCGCCCAATCCGACCATTTTACGCGCCCATTCGATCGCATCCAGACCGGTGGGTTTGCGGCCGCCGTGCGTGAAGATCTCCCAGCGATCCGCATCACCCGGCGCCGAGACTTTCTTGGCATCAATGGCAACAACAATACATTGGCTGCCAAAACGGGCCGCCGCTTCACCGACAAATTCGGGGTTGAAAACAGCCGCTGTGTTGATGCTGACTTTATCCGCACCCGCATTCAGCATGGTGCGAATATCTTCCAGTTTGCGAATACCGCCCCCCACCGTTAAGGGAATAAAGACCTGGCTGGCCATGCGTTCAACCGTGTGCACGGTGGTATCACGCCCCTGATGACTGGCGGTGATGTCGAGAAAGGTAATTTCATCGGCACCCTGCTCGTCGTAACGCTTGGCCACTTCGACAGGATCGCCTGCATCGCGAATATCGACGAACTGAACGCCTTTTACGACCCGCCCGTTATCCACATCCAGGCAAGGAATAATACGCTTGGCCAAGCCCATATCACTTGGCCTCGTCGCAAAGTTGCTGAGCTTCACGCAGATTGAGCGTTCCCTCGTAGATGGCGCGACCGGTAATCGCACCGACGATGCCCGCATCGGCCACCGCCAGCAGACGACGAATGTCATCCATATTGGTCACCCCCCCGGAGGCAATCACCGGCAATCCGCTCTCTCTTGCAAGCGCGGCCGTCGCTTCAACATTCACGCCTTGCATCATGCCATCCCGGGCAATGTCGGTGTACACAATGGACGATACGCCGGCATCTGCAAAATCTTTAGCCAGATCGACCGCATTCACACTGCTGACATCGGCCCAGCCCTCGGTCGCAACCCAGCCATCTTTCGCGTCAATTCCGACGATGATGTGCCCAGGAAAACGGCGGCAGGCTTCGCGCACGAAGTTTGGCTCCTTGACCGCTTTGGTACCCAGTATCACGTATGTCACACCGGCATTGAGATAAAACTCAATGGTTTCCAGCGACCGAATACCACCACCAATTTGAACCGGAAGGTCTGGATGCGCCGCCGCAATGGCTCTGACAATGTCGCCGTTAACCGGCTGACCTTCAAACGCTCCGTTCAGATCGACCAGATGCAGGCGGCGACCACCGGCATCGATCCACTGACGGGCCATGGCAACGGGATCATCGGAAAATACCGTGGAATCGTCCATACGCCCCTGGCGCAGTCGAACACATTTACCGTCTTTCAAATCAATGGCTGGAATAACTAACATTGGACCTCTGTATCCTTAGGGACGTCCATCCCATTCAGCAAAATTCTTTAATAGCTGCAGACCTGCGTGCTGACTCTTTTCCGGGTGGAATTGCACAGCAAACACATTCCCTCGCCCAATGGCGGCCGCAAATTCCAGACCATAACGGGTTTCGCCGTATACGGCATCGCTTTCTTTCGCGCAGACATAATAGGAGTGCACAAAGTAAAAACGCTCGCCGTCGGGAATCCCCTGCCACAAAGGGTGCGCATGACGCTGAAACACTTCGTTCCAACCCATGTGGGGCACTTTGAGTTTCTGGCCGTTCTCAGAGAGTTCACGCCCGAAAAATCGCACCTGACCGGCAAACATGCCCAGACAGTCAACGCCACCGTTTTCTTCACTGGCGTCCATCATGGCCTGCATACCGACGCAGATTCCCAACAGGGGCTTACCCGAGTCGGCGACGGATTTCACCACCTGGTCAAACCCAAGTCGGCGAATTTCCCCCATGCAGTCGCGAATCGCCCCTACGCCAGGCAGCAAAACCCGATCGGCAGCCAGAATTTCGGCGACCTGGGAGGTCACTTTAACACGGACACCCGGCGCCACATGCTCAATGGCTTTGGACACCGAATGCAAGTTGCCCATGCCATAGTCAATAATTGCCAACGTACTCATGTCTGTCCTTAGCCTGTCAGCGTTCCCTTGGTGGATGGCGTGACGCCAGCCATGCGAGGGTCCAGCTCAATGGCCATACGCAGTGCGCGGCCGAAAGCTTTGAAAATCGTTTCGATCTGGTGGTGAGCGTTGCGACCACGGAGGTTGTCAATATGCAGTGTGACCTGGGCGTGATTCACGAAGCCCTGAAAAAACTCATAAAACAGATCCACATCGAACTGACCGATCACGGCGCGGGTAAATTCAACGTGCATTTCAAGGCCCGGACGACCGGAAAAGTCGACCACCACACGCGAAAGTGCCTCATCCAGGGGCACATACGCGTGCCCGTAACGGCGAATCCCTTTTTTATCACCGACCGCCTGTGCAAAGGCTTTACCCAGGGTAATGCCGATATCTTCAACGGTGTGGTGCGCATCAATGTGCAGGTCACCCTTGGCAATGATATTGAGGTCAATCAGGCCATGACGGGCAATCTGATCCATCATGTGATCCAGAAAAGGCACCCCGGTTTCAAAATGTGACTGGCCCGTTCCATCGAGATTAACACGACAGGAAATCTGGGTTTCAAGGGTATTTCGGGTAACTTCTGCGGTACGCTCCACCGGCCTGCTCCAACAGTTAATGTCTACAGAACAGGCATTATACCTCGAAATCAGCTAGTCCGCAAGCGCGTTTTGTAGATTCTCGACGTATTGATCAACCAGGGCGTTGAATTCGTGCTTGACCACGGGACCAACGGCCATTTTGAGTAAGCCCGGCAGGGGAAGTTCCAACACTCCCTGAGTATGAAAACGGCATTCTGTCGAGCCATCAGCGGATGACAGCTCCCAAAAGCCCTGGACCTGACTATTGCCAACGCCTTTGACTGGAGACCACTCAACGCGATGCGCCTTTTTGTCGACCCGATAGGTACTGGCGTAGACGATCTGTATGGCGTGTTTATCAAAGCCATTCTTTTTCATTTTCCATTCGTACGCGTTCCCACCCAGTGGCGTCAGTGACTCGACCCTCGGAAAATGCGAAGCTGATTCAGGTACGTCGGCCAAAACCGCAAACACTTTGGCCAGCGGCGCATTGACGATAAACTTGCGACTGATTTCGATCGTAACCGTAACAGGCATCAGAACAGAACTCCCACCCATACCCATCACAGGCTGGGCACAACAGCGAAAAAATGAATAAACCGATAGCGTCCGACAACCCAACAATAGACCTTGCCCCTCCGACACGCAAGGCCCACTCCGACGTCGCATCACGGTTGCTGGCCTGGCATGCTGAACATGGTCGCCACGATCTGCCCTGGCAGAATCCCCGAACGCCCTATCGGGTCTGGATTTCGGAAATCATGTTGCAGCAAACCCAGGTGACTACCGTGATCCCTTACTTCATGGCATTTATGCAGCGCTTTCCCGATGTTGGCTCGCTGGCTGCCGCATCGCAGGATGAGGTGCTAAGCCACTGGGCCGGCCTCGGTTACTATGCGCGGGGACGTAACCTGCATAAAGCCGCGACGGACGTTGAGATGCGTTTTTCCGGACAATTGCCCTCAGACCTGGAGGACTTGCAGTCGCTGCCCGGTATTGGGCGATCAACCGCCGGCGCCATTCGCGCAATGGGTTTTGGGCTTAGAGCCCCGATTCTGGATGGCAACGTCAAACGAGTCCTCTGCCGTCATGAAGCCATCACCGAATGGTCAGGCAATCCTTCCGTAACCCGTCATCTCTGGGCACTGGCCGAGGACTACACCCCACATGCGCAGCTGAGCGATTACACGCAGGCAATCATGGATCTGGGGGCAACGCTGTGTACCCGAAGCAAGCCCGCCTGCACTCGCTGCCCTCTCCTGCAAAGCTGCAAAGCATTTAAGCTGGGGCAGACCCGCGACTTGCCGGTCGCCAAGCCGAAGCGCGCGCTTCCTGTGAGACAACGTTTTATTTACGTTCGCCTCAATGAGGACCAACAGGTCTTCCTCGAACCTCGCCCCGCCAAGGGCATTTGGGGCGGACTCTGGTCTCTGCCGGAATCAAGGTTTGAAGCCGATCTGCCCGAAGCAATTCAGGTCGCGACAGAACGACAATGGGTGAAACGCGCCGAAGACTGGTCGCCACTGCCCGGGTTCCGACATACCTTTTCGCACTATCATCTGGTGCTACAACCCCTTATTATCCGCCCTAACAATGCCGGGGACGTTGAAGTGGAAACAGCTGGGCGCTGGTTTCCGATCCACGCAGATGCCCTTCCCGCGTTACCGGCACCCATTAAAACCTTTTTACTTTCACTTGCTAAACACCCGTCATCCTGACGACGGGCATCAACTGGAGAGCCGTCATGAGCCGCACCGTACTGTGCCGAAAATACAAGGAAGCGCTGGAAGGACTGACATTGCCACCAATGCCAGGAGCTAAAGGCCAGGAACTTTATAACACGGTTTCGGCCAAAGCCTGGCAAGCGTGGCTTCAACATCAAACCACGCTGATTAACGAAAAACACCTCAACCTCATGAACCCCGAGCACCGACAATACCTGCTGGCTCAGATGGAACTTTTTCTGGATAACGAAGGCGTGGACAAGGCCGACGGCTTCGTCCCCAAAGAAGGGTGATTGCGGCGAGCGTTTTTTATTAAAAAGAGTATTGACACTCAGCCTAACAAACGTTTTAATACGCACCCGCTGGCACATGATGCCGCGTTGCCCAGATAGCTCAGTCGGTAGAGCAGGGGATTGAAAATCCCCGTGTCGGTGGTTCGATTCCGCCTCTGGGCACCACTTATTTTTAGCTGAATTTATTTATAAATCAGCATTTAAAAAACCTGTCTTTGAGCAGGTTTTTTTATACCTGAACTTCAGTGGTACACTCTTGGCACTATTCCGCCTTTCCTCCACCGTGCAGGGACGCCGCCATGCCCAAGGATCACAGTCTTCACGCCCCCCTGCCCGGCGATCTGGCCATGTGGTTTTTCATTCTGGCGGAGTTAACCGTCTTCGCTCTGCTCATTTTGGCGTTCGCGATCACCGAACGGCTCGACCCAGAACTGTATACCCTGAATCGCGCCAGGCTTGACCTGTCAACGGGGCTGGCACTGACGATCAGTTTGCTAACATCCGGTTATCTGGCAGCGATGGCAGTGACCGCCATTCGCAAAAAAAGTCCCCGCCTGGGAAGCGGTCTGCTTCTCGGTGCGTGCTTATCCGCTACAGTCTATACAACACTTAAATTCGGTGAATACCAGCATCTGGCATCACAGGGACTCGATATCGATGCTAACCGCTTCTTTACCCTTTACTGGATTGTCACAGGCTTTCATTTTCTCCATGTCCTCCTCGGGTTGGTAATCCTGGCGTTCATGAGCCTGCGCGCGTGGCGAAATTACTATCCCCCCGAACAACTGGGCAATCTGGAATCCGGCGTACTCTATTGGCATATGGTCGACCTGATCTGGGTCGTTCTGTTTCCTCTGATCTACCTCCCGCGCTGAGGACGATGCTTTGAGCTACCGTGAACTCACACTCTACTGGCTGGCACTGATTGCACTCTCTGTGGCATCCCTGACCGCCACGCACATCCCCTCACCCCTTATCCTGTTGCTGTCGATACTGACACTTGCATTTGGGAAAGCGTGGATTATTGTGGATTACTTTATGGGGCTGCGAAGCGTCAAACGAAGTTGGCGTCTTGCACTGCTGCTTTGGCCTCTGCTTCTCTGCTTATTGATCGGAACGATTTTGAGCGCCTGAAGCGTCCTGACACTCTAACGACAAGACAACCAGACAAACTGCCAGTTGGCCTTGTCGTGAAACAGCCTGGCGACCTCACTCACGAGGTCGCCGGGATGCGGCAGTTTATCCCACATCCAGACAGATGCTGCCGCGAGCGCCAGGCTGGCCCACCAGGCTTTGATACTGAAAGGTTTAAGGGCCGTTCCAAACGATTTCTTGATACGAACACCACTGAGATTCACCGAATACATTTCATCCAGGGTGAGGTGGGTCAGGAACCCCAGCAGGGTGACACCGCCTATCGCCCAAGAAAACTCAGCCCCCTGCTCCATCAGCCGGTAGCTGATCCAGGCTGCCGCGAGACCGCTGAAAATTCCAGCCAGACAGGAATGCCAGGCACCCCGATGCCGGGTGATGCGCGTAAATAAAGTTTGCACGCCAAAGCGAATTGCCAGAAACACGCACAGCATCGCGCCCCAGATCATGACAAGCGACTGACCGGCGACCAACCGCACGGTGAAAAGTGCTGCGATGACCGCCACTAGGGAAAAAATCCAGTTCAGCGGGGCAGAGGCGTCCGCATCTATATCAGGTAAAAGCCCACCCAGGGTTCCCGCCCCCCAGAGTACCGCGCCCTGAAGGGGCGAAAACAAGCCGGTATAGACCAAAGCCGAGGCCGCCATTCCGCTGACCAGCGCGCCACCTGAAAGATGTACGTTGAAATTTGCCATCCGTCAGCACCAAGATGCACTTTTCCATTTCATATCAGCATCTTATATATCAAACCCAATGACCATTGCAATGGATTTGCGCGTTCGCTCTTGAACTGACCAGAGTGAAGGAGTAGCGTTTGGGTATAACGTCCTGTCTCATCGAACCGGACCCCCTATTTTCGCGTACTGTTTACAGGAAAATCGTATGAGGGATACACAACTCGTCGTGCTGGGCAGCGGCCCTGGCGGCTATTCCGCGGCCTTTCGGGCGGCGGACCTGGGCCTTGAAGTCACACTGGTTGAACGTCACGCCACCTTGGGTGGCGTCTGCCTGAACGTTGGCTGTATTCCGTCTAAAGCACTGCTGCACGTCGCCGCCGTGATGGAGGAGGCCCATGCCGCCAGCGCTGTCGGCGTCACCTATGCACAACCGACCGTCGACATCGACAAGATCCGGGCCTTCAAGGACAACACGGTCAAAAAGCTGACCCAAGGCGTAGCAGGAATGGCAAAAGGACGAAAGGTGACCGTGGTTCAGGGTGAGGCGCAATTTACCGGGCCCAATAGTCTCAGCGTAACGCAGGACGGACAATCGAGTGAAATCCGATTCCAGTACTGCATCGTTGCTGCGGGTTCGCAAAGCGTCAAATTACCCTTCATGCCCAAGGATGATCCCCGGGTGCTTGATTCTACCTCTGCGCTGGGCTTGGACAGTATTCCCAAACGTTTTCTCATCATCGGTGGCGGTATTATCGGTCTTGAAATGGCCACCGTTTATGAGGCCCTGGGTAGCCAGGTCGAAATCGTTGAATTCGCGGACCAGCTGGTTCCAGCGGCCGACAAGGACCTGATTGCTGTCTACAGCAAGTTCAACAAAGACCGCTTCAAGGTCATGCTATCCACCAAAGTAACCGGCGTTAGCGCAGAAAAAGAGGGGCTACGGGTTTCGTTTGAGGGAGGACAAGCGCCTGTAGAGCCACAACGCTATGATGGGGTACTGGTCGCGGTAGGCCGCAACCCGAATGGCAAACGCATTAACGCTGAAGCTGCGGGGCTCCGCGTGGATGAGCGCGGATTCATCCCAACCGACAATCAAATGCGAACCAACGTACCTCACATTTTCGCGATTGGCGATATTCAGGGCAACCCCATGCTCGCTCACAAAGCCACACATCAGGGGCATGTGGCTGCTGAAGTGATTGCAGGGCACAAAGTGGTTTTCGAGCCCCGCGTCATTCCCTCAATCGCCTATACCAACCCAGAAATTGCCTGGACCGGATTGACTGAGAAAGAGGCCAGGGCCGCCGGGATCGAATTCAAAACCGCGGTATTCCCCTGGACCGCCAGTGGCCGAGCCTTGGGTGCCGACCGTTCTGAAGGTAAAACCAAACTGATCTATAAACCGGATGGCACCCTCCTCGGCGCAGGACTCGTTGGCATCAACGCCGGGGAACTGCTCGGCGAACTGAGTCTGGCGATTGAATTTGGTGCAGATGTGGAAGATCTGGCACTGACAATCCACGCGCACCCAACCCTGCATGAATCGGTGGGTCTGGCGGCTGAATTAGCCGCTGGCACAATAACGGACTTACCTAATCCCTCAGCCAAACTAAAATAAGAACCTGAGTACGGCCATGGATATCATCGAAGAACAGCCTACCCGCTATCACGCGGTTTCCATTTTTCTGCACTGGTTCATGCTGGTTCAGATTATGGTGGTTTATGGACTCATTGAGCTGCGCGAATGGATTCCAAAGGACACGGGCCTGCGCCCAGAAATGAAAAACTGGCATGCGATTATTGGATTGAGCGTGCTGGTGCTGGTCGTCATTCGCCTGCTGATGCGAGTCCTGACACCCACACCGGCTATCAAACCGCCCCCTCATCTTCTGCAGCTGCGGATTGGCCAAACCGCTCACATGATTTTCTACCTGTTTATGATCGCAATGCCCTTACTTGGCTGGCTCTACCTGAACGCGATTGGCAAGCCAATTCCTCTTTTTGGCTTCGACCTGCCCGCTCTGATTGGCGCTGACAAGTCACTGGCCAGAGACTTTAAGGAACTCCACGAAGTGATTGGCAGAGGCGCCTACTTTCTGATTGCGTTACATGCTGCCGCAGCCCTTCACCACCATTATTTCCTGAGAGATGACACCCTGGTCAGAATGATGCCCTGGGTCAAACCGAGACATCCTATTCCTCTGGATGAGCGCTGAAAGCAGAGGACCTTCATTGCGCCTGTGCATGCCGACGGTACTGCGCAGGTGTCTGACTGGTCTGGCGGCGAAACAGGGAACGGAAAAAGCCAACATCTTCGTAGCCAACCGCCTGTGCAATCTGCTCAATAGACTCGCCACTGTATTCCAGTCGATCACGCGCCTGCTCAATGCGGATTTTTTGCAGATATTCGAGCGGTGAATCGCCGGTTGCCGCTTTGAAGCGCCGCTTGAACTGACGCTCACTCAGATGGACCTGCAAGGCTAATTCCTCTATCTGAATGGACTGGGCAAAATGAGAATCCAGCCAATTCTGTACCTGTAGCACTTTGGCATCGCCATGTCGTCGCGGTGGGAAAAATCGGGCGTAGCGCGTCTGACTTCCCCGGTAACGGTCCAGCACCAGCCATTTGGCACACTCACCCGCAACCCGCGCACCATAGATCAACTCAACCCAGTGCAAGGCGAAATCCAGATAGGCGTTTGCACCACCCGAGCACAGGAATCGCCCTGAGTGCGTGACCAGCTTTTCAGCCTGAAGATGCACCGTCGGATAGCGCAGCCTGAACAGGGATTCGTAACGCCAATGCGTTGTGGCAACTTTTCCGCTGAGCAAACCGGTTTCGGCCAGCAAAAAAGCCCCCGTGCAGATACAGCCCAGACTTGCCCCCTGCTCATACTGTTTATTCACCCACGCCAGAACATCAGTACTGAATTGCGGCCCTGCCGGGGGAATGGGGCCTGCTGCGCTGATGACCACCCAGTCAAAGGATGTCGTCGCGTCCAGTGCTATCGTTTCCAGTTTCACCACGGGCATCGCCGGATGCCACCCCGAACGCTCCGCCACAAGCGAGAGACTGAGTGTGTCAATGGGCTTATCAATGCCCCCACGTCGGGCCAGGCTGTCGGCCAGGGTCAGGATTTCAATCGGCCCCATGACAGACGTTAACGCCGCACCGGGCAATACCAGTATTCCGACCCGCATACCCTTTTCCTCTTTGAATGTTGACCTATTCAACACCACAAATGGCATTTACGCCACTGACGAAGATTACATAGAGCGACTAAACTGGGCTCTATCACTCACCCAAGGAGCTTTCCCACATGAGCCTGGAAACGGAAATACTGAGCACCCTACTGAATGCATTGAAGGTACGGGATGGGGACACGATGGCTTCGCTCTATCATCCCGAAGCCACCTTTGAAGACGAAGTATTTTGTCTGAAGGGTGCGGAGATAGGTGCTATGTGGCAGATGCTGTGTCAGCGCGGCAAGGATCTCGAACTCACCTATAGCCAACTGAACAGTGCAAAAGCAGGCGAGGGGCGGGTTCACTGGGAACCGGTCTATTCCTTTTCCGGCACTGGCCGTAAAGTGCATAACCGCATCGATACCGTGATTGAATTGAAAGACGGCAAAATCTGGCGCCAGCGGGATCGTTTCAACTTCTGGCGCTGGTCCATGCAGGCATTGGGACCGGCAGGTTTGGCGCTGGGCTGGACGCCTCTCCTGCGCAACAAGGTAAAAGCCACCGCACGCCAAACGCTTGAGGCGTTCATAAAGAAAAATAGCCAACCCTGATCAGGAAGGATCTTTCACGAGACTGATGGCACCGCGCACCTGCCCCAACTCGTATCCCGTCGCGCGGTCTTCGGGATAACGAGCCCGCAGAGTTTTAAGCACATCCTCCGCTAGGTTGCTACCATGACAGTTCAGACACAAAGGCTCCACGCCCTGAGCCTTCATAAAGCGGAATTGGCCATTGACGATGTCCTGATGGGCCAGTGACTGAGGTGACTGGCCTGCCACAATTGCCTGATCAAACTTTTCCAGCACATTTTTCTCCCATGCATCGGGCACGGCGCTTGGATTTCGGGCTTTCAGACTGACCCTCCTGACCTTCCAGCCGCTCTGCTCACTGAGACTGCGCGCGATTTCTGGTGCCTTTTCAGCACAAACATTAATCGCATTCACTGGCCCTCCCTCAGCGATTGCCGCCTGTAATGCCGGCTTCAATTGGCCAGCAAACTGCTGCACAATCGCCTGGGCCTCGGATACATTTACTTCAACCTTGTTTTCTTCAGCAGAGGCAGACAAATTCCCTCCGCAAGTGAATAACCCGACTAAAATTAGATGATAGTTTTTCATTGCCCCCTCACCAATTTCTACAATATGACCCGCGTTCCACCATGCTGTCGGTCTCACAGATAAATTGCAAGGTTGCACTTGAAGCATTCATCAATATGGAAAATAATGTGTTCATCGAACACATTATGACAAGGATGAAAAATTTATGCACGCGATCTGCACCCGCACCTATGGTGAGCCGGATGTTCTGTCCCTAAGCGACTACCCCACCCCGGCACTGGCCCCCGGCGAATACCTCGTTAAAGTCGAAGCCTCCTCTGTCAACCCGGTTGACTGGAAGGTTCGTCGCGGTGAAGTTCGATTTTTTAGCGGTCTGCACACCCCGCCCCCCATATTAGGCGCAGATTTCAGCGGCACCATCGCTGCCTGCGGCCCCGGCACCCGTGATTTTAAGCCAGGCGATGAAGTCTTCGGCATGGTTCGCGCGTTTAAAGGCGGCGCCTATGCAGAGTACGTGAAAGTAACCTCACAAAATATCGCCCGTAAACCCCGCAACCTCAGTTTTGAGGAAGCCGCGGCCTTTCCGTTGGTCGGTCTGACGGTTTATCAGGGCCTGGTGGAGAAAACGACGCTGACGAAGGGGCAACAGGTTCTGGTTAATGGATGCTGTGGAGGCGTCGGCCATATTGCCGTACAAATGGCCAAATTGTTGGGCGCTGAAGTGACGGGTGTCTGCAGTGCCGAAAATGCCGATCTGGCAAGGCGTTTGGGTGCAGCACACGTGATTGACTACCGGAACAGCGACATTACCGCGGAAAAGGGGCGCTACGATATTTTCTTTGATGCGGTTAACAACCAGAGCTTCCGTTCGGCTCGATCGACCTTGACACCCAAGGGCATTTATATGACCACGATGCCGGCCTTCGATAATATTGTGATCGCACCCATGCTGAATCATTTGCGTGCACAGCAACACTTATCCTTGTGGGTAAAACCCAATCGCAAGGCACTGGAGGCGATGACGCCGTGGATCGAAAGTGGAAAATTACGCCCCCATGTCAGCCACCGTTTTCCGATGGAGGCCATCGCCGAGGCACACCAGTTAAGTGAGAGCGGCAAAGTGGCGGGCAAAATCGTCCTTCAGGGAGTTAATGCCGCCACAGGTTGACGCAGGCCCGGATTTGTTCAGGCAGTGCCTCAGTCGCACAGGAAGTCATCATCGCCAACAATTCGTAGGGCAAGCAAATCGCTTTGCGTCGTGATGACCAACGAGGAATCGACTCGGGCACAGGCACCCGCATAGCTGCCGTCGACCGAAAAGGTGCATACCTGAACGTTATCGCCATCGATATCAGGCAGACGAAACAGGGCCTGGTAAATCTGATTTTGCTGCTCGAAGCGCCCGTGCGTCTCTTTCATCAAGGCATTGTCCTGGTCAAACAAGCTGATGTTCGCACCTGCGCGCCCGGCAATCGGCTTGGTGACATAGCCGGAGGCTCTCAGCTCATCGGTTAGCTGATAGCGGGAGTCGAGCAAATAGGGGTGTTTGGGGAACAATAACCACAGAATCGGTAGCATGGCCTTATTGCTGGTGATCAGGGTCCACAGGGGCTCGAACACCATCACCTCGGGGTCCAGCAACACATCAACCAGCCTTGGGGCACCCGGACGCCCGCCCCCCTTGAGGGTACGCGCACTTCCCTCTTCACATTCGGCGCGTAACTGATCCAGGGCTGTTTCCCAGGCCCAGGTTTTCCAGACCCAGCGAATCGGCTCGCCGTCCTCATCTGCCACGCGACCGGCTTCGTCCCAGTGCAGCCCAGTCAAGCCCTTGATAATTTTGACCCTGACGCCCGCTGCGTCCATGGCGTCCTTCATGTACAACGCATGATAGGTCTCTTCAGGATCATTGTCCTGCATGATGTGTAGCGTTCCGTCAACATGACTGGCAGCCCAGGCATGCGTGAGTGCTGCAGACAAGCGAGCCCCGGCATCGCGTCCCATGGTCAATCCGGCCGCCTGTGCCCACTTCTGCTGTATGCAACCCGCTTCCATGTAGCAGGACGCGGAGTCTGCATTGTATTCATAGAGCTTCACGCCCCGTTCGGACACGGTGAAATCGAAGCGTCCCGTAATCATGTGATTGCGCCGATTATCCCAGGAGCGGTGAATACGCGGCCACAGGATGCGTGGAATATTAAATCGTTCCAGCAACGCATCGTCCTGCAGCACATAGTCCGTCGCGTGCATGAACAGCGCGTGAAGTTCATTGGTTGCGCGTTTGATTTCGCGGAAAGCCGTTTCAGACAAGCACAGGTAACGACGCTGATCCTTTTCACGCGAAGAGAGTCGATGACCGCCCATCATGTGGACATAGGCCGCTTCCGAAGCCCGTTTTTCGTCCAGCCAGTGAGTCGGTATTGTGAGGGTGTCTGTCAGACTGCGCGCCTTGAGCGCAAACAGCTGTGGATCCGGGTCGAGAATCGTCTCGGCATGCTCAGCATCTTCAGTCTGGATCACCCAGCCCAGGATTGACGTCGTGGGAAAAGTGCACGACACCCAATACCCCCCCTCGTCATCCCGTCGCATGGGGAGCTCACGCGAGTAATCCTGATCCTCATCCCAAACATGATGCCCGACATTCTGTTCGACGCACCGCAGGCAATCTACTCTGACCTCCGTCACAATGGCAACGTGTCCGGTAACATCAAATTCACCGCCCTCATTCCAGATCAACAGACAACCCCGTTCAGGCGGACGGTGGGCACCGTTACGAAACGAGCGCAGCGGTAACTCGGCATTGTCATGCAGACGACGAACGGAGCGAAGCCGGAAGATGTCGTAGGCCATGGCGATGTCATCAAAGATGTAGCCGTAATTGAGGTAAAGCCAGCGGCGTGCCAGCTCTACACATTGCCATTTGTAGCCCATGAACACCCCATCGACATAACTGCGATAGGCATGGCGATTGGGCAAGGTTTCTTTGTCCGCAGAGTCATAGTCAGAGGAGAAGACGGGCACGTTGCCCGGTGCCACACCGAGCTGGGTTCCGAAACGGGCGGGGGGACGCGAATTATCAGCACTCATGATTCAGTCAGGCCACTCCACTTTCTTTAAACATCGGGCTTGGAAATAGCATAGCCGCCATTGCCCCGTAATTGCACGTAATGAAAATTTAGGCGCAATTACCTATAATGCGCCCCCGTTTTGGAAAACGTAGGAGAGGTACCCCCGCAATGATGCAGAACTGTTGGCTTTATCGGGCTCTTTTCGTCGTACTGGCGCTCTGTCCACTGGCTGGGCACGCAGAGCAATCACCCCCCAAAACGATCGCGGGCTGGGTTGAAGACGTCCGTTTTCCCGATAATAACCTGGTCATCAAAGCCAAGCTGGATACCGGTGCCACGACCTCCTCTATTTACGCGATCAACACCCAGGTATTCCAGAAAAAGGAACGGGGCAAAAAAACGCAGGACTGGGTACGCTTTGATCTTTACCTCGAAGATGTGCAAAAGGAACCCCACCTGCTGACGTTGGAAAGACCTGTTGTTCGGATGGTCAATATCAAAAATCACGATGGCAACCATGATGAGCGCATCGTGATCAATCTGGACTTCTGCTTCGCGGGTGACACTCACCAAACTGAATTTACACTGGCCAATCGCACCGAGTTCCTTTACGGCGTACTTCTTGGCCGACGCTTCCTGAGTGGAGTAGCGTTAGTCGACTCGGAAGCGCGAAATCTCACCTCGCCCTCGTGCAGAAACGGTAAGGAAATGCATGACGGGATTGAAGTTTTATCCGAGAACACGGAAACTTTCCCTGACCAGGCACGGTGACCAATCCTTAATTTGTGCCTACACTGATCTGTGAAGTGGCTTTCAGCCTCGGCATTGAGCGCGACGAAATACATAACTATCCGAAGAAAAGACCTGACTATGACTAACGGTTCCGTAAAATTCTGGGTGATTGTTCTAGCAGCTATCGGGCTGGGTGTAACCGCCTATAAAAGCTATTATCTTGGCCTTCCTCTGACACCTAAGGAAGAAGCAGAAGTCTGGACTGTTCAAGCCCGGGTTTCATTTAAAGGCACTGGCGGTCCCGCCAAAGTCAATCTCTATCTGCCGGAGAAAACGCCAGGTTTCCTGAAGCTGGATGAAGACTTTATCTCAAGCCAGTTCGGTCTGACGACAGAGAAAGTGGGTGAGAACCTTCAGGCTAACTGGGCCATAAGACGGGCCCGCAGCCTGCAAGTGCTGTATTACCGGGTCAATGTCGCCAAATCCCCTATCGAGGTTGATTGGGGGGGTAAGCCTAAATTCCCGGAACCTCCAACCTTCTCGGAAATCGAGGCCCCGGCGATCCAAGCCATTCTTGACGATGTCCGCAACTCGTCTGCCGATGTGGAGAGTTACACCCGCGAGCTGCTGAACCAGTTGAATGCGGAAGTGCCTAACGAAAACGTCAAAGTGATTCGTCGCAATGCTGAGACGGCTGAACAGTGGGTTTCTCAAATCATCGAAATTCTCAAGGGCGTTAAAATTCCCGCACGTGACATCTGGGGGATCGAGCTTTCAGATGCGCGCAATGATTTGAGGCTTCAACCTCTGTTGCAGGTTCATAACGGCCAGAAGTGGATTACGTTCCACCCCAAGACCGGAAACAAAGGAATGCCCTCGAATTTCCTGGTTTGGAAAATCGGCAAGAATCCACTGTTTGAGGTTGAAGGTGGCAACAAGGCACAGCTGGATATTTCCGTCACCAAGTCTTACAAAGACCTGATCAATGTCGCATCGACCGGTGTCGATAAAATGGACTCTGTTTTTTCAAGCTTTTCGTTAATGGCACTGCCGGTCGAAGATCAAAACGTCTACCGCCTGCTGCTGATGGTACCCCTTGGTGCCGTGCTGATGGTCGTCCTGCGTACCTTTGTGGGGATCAAAACGTTCGGTACCTTCATGCCAGTCCTGATTGCCATTGCGTTCCGGGAAACACAACTGTTCTGGGGGATCGTGATGTTTACAATGATCGTCTCCGTTGGGTTGTTAATTCGTTTCTATCTGGAGCGTCTGATGTTGCTCCTCGTCCCCCGACTGGCCTCAATCCTGATTATCGTCGTGATTCTCATGCTGATCACCAGCTCGTTTACCAATATGCTGGGCGCTGAGCGTTTACTGTCAATCGCACTGTTTCCAATGGTCATTCTGGCCATGACGATTGAACGGATGTCGATTACTTGGGAGGAGAATGGCGCGCGTGAGGCGATGAAACAAGGCATTGGCAGCTTGCTGGTGGCCTGCGTTGGCTACCTCGTCATGACCAATGAAGAATTGATGTACCTGATGTTCGTATTCCCGGAACTGCTGCTGGTTATGCTGAGCTTCTGCCTGATGATGGGCCGTTACACCGGCTACCGCCTGGTTGAACTGACCCGCTTCAAGGACATGCTGAGGAACGAAAAGTCATGATCCGATTTGCCTGGCCAAGCGAGCTCAGAAAACGCGGCGTCCTGGGTATCAATCAGCGTAATGCCGACTTCATCATGCGCTTTAACAAGCGAAAGTTCTTTCCGCTGGTGGACGACAAGCTGATCACCAAAGAACTGGCGCTGAAAAAGGGTATCGCAGTGCCCGAGCTTTATGGGGTGCTGCAGACAGAGCACGAGATCAGCGAAATCGAAAATTTGCTCAACCAGCACAAAGATCTGGTAATCAAGCCTGCGCAAGGCAGCGGTGGTAACGGGATTCTGGTGATCGACGGCAAGATCGGCAAGCGTTTCCGCAAGGCCAGCGGCGACCTGATCACGCTGGATACGATCAAGCACCACTGCTCCAACATTCTGAATGGCATGTACAGTCTTGGCGGCATGGAAGACAAGGCCATTCTGGAATACCGGGTTCAATTCGACCCTTTCTTCCAGCACATCAGCTATCAGGGCGTACCGGATATTCGGGTGATCGTCTTCCGTGGCATTCCGGTCGCCGCGATGATTCGCCTCCCGACACGCGAATCCGATGGCAAGGCCAACCTGCACCAGGGCGCCATTGGCCTGGGCATTGACCTGAAAACAGGTTTTACGACCTTCGGTGTGCATCATAACGCCGCTGTTCAGCAACATCCTGATACAGGCGCTGAAACCAACCATATTCAAATACCACATTGGGAGACCATCCTGCGCACGGCAGTCGAATGTGCTGATACTGTCGGCCTCGGCTACTTAGGCGTGGATCTGGTGATGGATAAAAACCTTGGCCCGCTGATGCTGGAGTTGAATGCCCGCCCCGGTTTGAATGTTCAGCTTGCCAATCGGCGCGGTTTGCTCAAGAATCTTATGAAGTGGGCGGAGATGAAAGAGATCCCCGCTGATCCGGCAGAACGAATTCGCATGGCTCAGGAAGCTCTCGATTAAGTGTAATGCCGGGCTATTCACGCTAAGCGCTGCGGTTTTCCATGAAAATATTCAAGGCCATGCTTACATGGCTTTCTTTGCCACAACCTCGCGACCTTCTGATCACACTTCTCGTGACGCTGATACCCGTGACGGGCATGGCGACAGAGCAACCCGACTCTGATGACTGGGATGTTCCGGATGAGGACGAACTGTTAATCGAGGAGCCCGCTTCTGCTAAAGAGCCACCGGCCCCGCTGGAGCCTGAAAAAACGGTTATTGCCCCCAACGTAGACCTGAAAACCGTTATCACAAAACCCAAAGCTCTGGAAAAAACAGCACCCGTTTTTGTACCCGTTGATGAAATTTCACCCTCAGCGGTCATTCTGCCACCGCAACCCGGACCTGCAGTGCCCGAGACACCGGCGAGCGAATCCAAGCCTTCAACGCCCGTCGAGCCCTCCCAAGGGGTTACACCCCCGAAACAGGACGGTCAACCGACTGATGCGACGGCTCAACCCCAGCCGCCCCTCCAACCGCTGCCCACTGAGGTGCTTCCACCTGCAGATACCGGTCCCGCGCCAAATGAGGCCCCGACAAAATCAGCCTCGGCAGGGCAAGAGACAACCATAGAATATCCACCCTCGACGCATGTGCTCAAGCCGGCGATGGACAAAAGCGCCGGAAGCTCAATCGACTTGATTAAAGACACACTTAAGGCGGAAAAGCCCAAGAAGAAAAAAGACAACACCTTCAAAATTCTCGGCGCAGAAGTGCCTCCCGGAACCGCTACCCGACTGGCGTGGACGCCCAGCGCCAATATCAGCGGTCTTGCCCTGCCAACCCCGGTGTTGGTCATCAATGGCCTCAAAGAAGGGCCAACACTGTGTTTAACCGCGGCCATCCATGGCGATGAACTGAACGGTATCGAAATTGTCCGCCGGGTGATGTATGAGATTAACCCCGAAAAGCTGAAAGGTCGGGTGATTGCCGTTCCAATCGTTAACTTGCAGGGGTTTCAGCGTGGTTCGCGTTACCTGCCTGACCGACGCGACCTGAATCGCTATTTCCCGGGTGTAAGCCGGGGAAGTCTCGCCTCGCGCATCGCGCACTCATTGTTCCGCAATGTGCTGTCGTCCTGCGATTCACTGATTGATGTTCATACAGGCTCCCTGCGGCGCATTAACCTACCTCAGGTGAGAGCCGACATGCGCGTACCGGAAGTCGCCAAATTTACAGAAGGCTTTGATGATATGGTGGTGGTCCATGTTGGCGGAGGAATCGGCATGTTACGCTGGGCCTTCGTCAAAAAGGGTATCCCCGCCGTCACACTGGAAATGGGCGAGTCAATGCGCATCGACGAGTACCAGATCAAAGCGGGGGTGCACGGTATCAACGGCGTGCTGGATAAACAGGGCATGTACTCCCGCTCATTCATTTGGGGCGATCCCGAGCCGATCTACTACAAATCCACCTGGGTTCGTGCTGAAACCGGCGGCATTCTCTTCAGTGATATGGACCTGGATGACAACATCAAAAAGGGCGAGCAATTGGGGGTGGTTATAGACCCGATTACCAATGAAACAACGCCTATCCTCTCACCAATCGACGGTAAGTTATTGGGGATGGCGGTCGATCAGGTGGTTATGCCAGGGTTTGCGGCTTATCATATCGGCCGCAAGACGTCGGAGGAGCAGATTGTGGAACCCACTGCGGTATTGACCGGGCCTCCGGCACCGACAACGTTGACGCCCGCTCCGATTAACCCACTGGAAAAACCTCAGGCGAGTGCGTCACCCGGCGAAAATTCGCCCCCCAAACCCTCCCTGTTGTTGGATGAAGCCGGCCCCAGCGTCTATTCCAATACGGGTGAGTGATCATTTCCTTTAACCCTCATTTGGAGCTCTCATGCGATTCGTTTCATGGAACGTCAACGGTGTTCGGGCCGTAATGAAAAAGGACTTTGTGCAGTCTTTTCACTCAATGCAAACCGATGTGCTGTGCCTGCAGGAAACCAAAGCGCAGGACAGTCAGGTCGCAGAGACACTGGCCGACCTGAAGGGCTATCACCTCTACAGCAATTCTGCCGAAAAGAAGGGTTACTCCGGTACCGCCATCCTGACGAAGCAAAAACCATTGTCGGTCCATTTTGACATGGGGATTGATGTGCATGACCAGGAGGGCCGGGTCATTGCCGCTGAGTACGATACGTATTTTCTGGTCACGGTCTACACCCCCAATTCGGGCAGCGAATTGAAGCGGCTGGGCTACCGGCAGGAATGGGATACTGCGTTTTTGGACTACCTAAAAACGCTGGAAAAGAACAAACCCGTGATAGTCTGCGGCGACCTGAATGTTGCCCACAGGGATATTGACCTGGCGCGCCCCAAAGCGAATTACAACAAGGCAGCCGGCTACATGCAGGAGGAGATTGATGGCATGGATCACCTGACCCAGGCTGGCTTCATCGATACCTTTCGACATCTCAACCCCAAAACCGTGAAGTACAGTTGGTGGAGCTACCGGGCCGGCGCCAGAGAAAAGAATGTCGGCTGGAGAATTGACTACTTCCTCGCCTCTCAGGCACTGGCGCCCCGACTGAAGTGTGCTGATATTCTGACAGAGATTTTCGGCTCCGATCACTGCCCCGTGTCTTTGGATCTGCATGACTGATCATTCCCACGCCCCCTCCGGCTGGACGTTTCAGGTCGATCGGGGCGGCACGTTCACGGATATTATCGCGGTTACACCCGGCGGAGAGCTTCGTACAGCAAAACTCCTCTCAGAAAATCCGCGGCACTACGATGATGCTGTCATCGCCGGCATCCGCCAGTTAATGGCGGTTTCCAACGATCAGGGCATCCCGACGGAGGCCATCACCGCCATACGCATGGGCACCACCGTCGCCACCAATGCCTTGCTGGAACATCAGGGCGAACCGGTCTTACTACTGGTCACGAAAGGGTTCGCAGATGTCCTCAGAATCGGAACCCAACACCGGCCGGATCTCTTTGCGCTTAATATTCACCTGCCTGAGATGCTTTACCAGGCCGTTGAGGAAGTCGATGAGCGTATCGATGCGCAAGGAATACCACTCAGGGCCCCGGATCCTGAGTCGGTGAGGCGCATCTTATCCCGCCATCACCAAAATGGTCTGCGGAGCTGCGCGATTCTTTTCATGCATAGCTATCGGAATCCAGCGCACGAGCGAACCGTAGCTCAGATCGCACTTGAGACAGGATTCACTCAGGTATCCGTCAGCCATGCACTCAGCCCACTGATCAAAATCGTCAGCCGGGGCGACACCACGGTGGTGGATGCCTATCTTTCGCCTGTTCTTCATCGCTACATTCGCCAGGTCTCGGGCGCGCTGAAAAACGTTTCAGACCTGCCCGGCAAGCTGCTCTTTATGCAATCGAATGGCGGCCTGACCGATGCCAACTGTTTCCACGGCAAGGATGCGATTCTCTCTGGACCGGCGGGCGGTGTGGTCGGCATGATTAAGACCGGCGAAGCCGCAGGGTTTGAGCGACTGATTGGATTCGATATGGGCGGAACATCGACAGATGTGAGCCATTACTGTGGTCAGTATGAGCGCCGCAGTGAAACCCGGGTCGCAGGCTTTCGTCTGCAAACACCCATGTTGTCCGTCCACACCATCGCGGCCGGAGGCGGCTCCATCGTGTCGTTCGACGGAATACGCTATCGGGTCGGCCCAGCGTCCGCAGGCTCCAATCCGGGGCCCTGCGCCTATGGCAATGGTGGCCCACTGACCATCACCGACTGCAATGTGCTCCTGGGCCGGATTCACCCTAATCATTTTCCCAAGGTATTTGGCCCCAACCAGAATGCGCCCTTAGACCGCGCAAGTGTCGAGCGACAGTTTGCGGCCCTGTCCCGGCAGATTCAGGACCTCACGGGCGATACACGAGATTCGCTATCGGTGGCGGCCGGTTTTCTGAAAATCGCCGTCGACAACATGGCCCATGCCGTGCAACACATCTCGACCCAGCGCGGCTTTGATTTGAAGACCTATACCCTTTGCAGTTTCGGCGGTGCTGGCGCGCAACATGCCTGTCAGTTGGCTGAACGCCTGGGAATGTCGCGGATTCTGCTGCATCCCTACGCCGGTGTGCTGTCGGCGTTTGGAATCGGCCTCGCGGACCAACGCGAGTTGATAGAACAGAGTATCGAGCAACCCCTCAGTCAGACGATGCTGGCGTCACTGACGCCCCTGAAAATCGAGTTGAGCGAACGACTCACATCCCGACTGTCTGCGCAAGGCGTCAAGGCGGATGCCTTGACGATCTGCCCTCGACTCCAACTAAAACTGAAAGGGTCGGATCAGCTGTTTCTGATTGAGTGGGGCACAGAGGAACAGGTTCGTGATACGTTTTTAAGGCAATTCCAGCTGCAATTCGGCTATCAGCCGCAGACGCGTGAGGTAATGATTCACGCCCTGCAGATAGAAGGCGTCGGCCATAGCCAGGCCTTGCTACACGCGCATGTTCCTCGCCAGAATAGCTCAGCTGACCTGACGCAGGCATTGGTCGGTCGCCACCCGGTCGCATTTGAGGGACAGATCGTGGAGACACCGTTTTACGATCGGGACAGGCTTCCCTATGACGCCCCTCTTGCGGGTCCCTGTATCATCACTGAACCCTCCAGCACCATCGTAATCGAACCGCGCTGGCAGGCGGTTCGCAGACCTGACGGCAATCTGATACTGGAACGTACTCGCAGCATAAAACCAAGCACAACGCTCTCGACCGACGTCGACCCGGTCATGCTGGAAGTCTTCAACAATCTATTCATGTTTATCGCCGAGGAAATGGGCCTGGTACTGCAGAATGCGGCGGTTTCAGTCAACATCAAAGAACGCCTCGATTTCAGTTGCGCGCTCTTTGATGCCCAGGGCGAGCTGGTGGCTAACGCGCCACACATGCCCGTTCATTTAGGTAGCATGAGTCATAGTATTCGCTCGATAAAGATTCAGAATCAGGATGCAGACGGTCGAACCCGCATGCGTCCCGGCGATGTGTACATGCTCAATGATCCCTATGCCGGAGGAACCCACCTGCCGGATGTTACGGTGGTGAAGCCACTCTTTGACGCATCGGGACATCACTTGCGCTTTTTTGTGGCGGCTCGCGGGCATCACGCCGATATTGGCGGCATTACGCCAGGCAGCATGCCCTCGCATTCAACGCATATCGATCAGGAAGGGATTCTGCTCAACAACATCAAAATCGTCTCCGAAGGTGTTTTTCAGGATACGTTGGTGAAGCAGCTTCTGCTGTCAGGGCCCAATCCTGCGCGCAATATTGACTATTCTGTGGCTGATCTTCAGGCTCAGATCGCCGCATGTGAAAGTGGCAGCCGGGCGCTGGACAGAATCGTTTCCGAATATGGCGAGTCCGTGGTACACGCCTATATGGAACATGTCCAGAATCACGCAGAGCAGGCCGTTCGTAATGCCCTCGGTGCGCTGCAGGACGGCACATTTACCTGTCCGCTGGATAACGGCACCGAAATCAAGGTTCGCATTTCCGTCAACACTACGCAGAAAACAGCAACGCTCGATTTTACCGGCACAAGCCCACAGTCTGGGGGTAACTATAACGCCCCACTGGCGATCGTACACGCCGCGGTGCTGTATGTGTTCCGCTGCCTGGTCAACGACAATATCCCTCTGAACGCCGGCTGCCTGAAGCCCTTAACCCTTATCGTCCCCGAAGGCAGCCTATTGAACCCCAGATACCCGGCAGCCGTTGTCGCCGGCAATGTCGAAGTCTCTCAAGCGGTGGTGGACGCACTCTTTGGAGCCTTGGGGATCAAAGCAGCGGCACAGGGTTCGATGAACAACCTGACCTGGGGTAATGCACGGGTTCAATATTACGAAACCCTCTGTGGCGGGGATGGTGCAACCGCCACGGCGAATGGCGCCAGTGCCGTTCATACCCATATGACCAACTCACGCCTGACCGATCCCGAAGTGCTGGAGTTACGTTTTCCGGTCAGGCTGGAGTCATTCTCGATACGACGACACTCCGGAGGAAGGGGGCGCTTTCGGGGTGGGGACGGCGTGATTCGTCAGATTCGTTTTCTTGAAGCCATGCAGGTAAACCTGCTGAGCAATCGACGTAAAGTCTCTCCCTTTGGCCTGGCAGGTGGCCAGGAGGGAAAAACAGGCAGGAATGAGTGGGTCAGCGCATCGGGAGAGCATCAGGACTTACCCTCCCAATGCCAGCTTGATGTTCAGCCAGGGGATTTACTCATTTTGTCTACACCCGGCGGGGGTGGCTACGGGCTCCCGGATGGAACCCCGAATGAGCCCCCAGTTGATTAGCCCAGTTGAGGCAGGTGTCGAGCCATAATGCCGGCGCAATCAATTCCCCGGGGCAAGGTTCCGTAATTGAATCCGTCCCGCTCTCCCAGGCGCCCCTGGCAAAAGGCATCCGCAATCAAAGCGTGACCCTGACGAATAAGGAGAGATGCCTGCAACAGTACGGCCATCCGATCCACCATTTGGCGCGCACGGTATTCCATCTCTGCCGGATCTCTGAGCGCCTGCTGCAACTGCTTAAGGCGAGCGTCAAACAGCGTGTGTCCTCCCTTCGCGTGTTCCAGTTCCAACAAGTAGGCTGAGACGACTTCAGGTGATTTCTGCATGGCTCTTAGCATGTCCAGGCACTGCACATTACCACTGCCCTCCCAGATCGCGTTCACCGGTGACTCACGGAATAGCCGCGGCATGATGCTGTCCTCCATGACACCGCTGCCTCCGATACACTCCATCGCTTCGACCGCATGGCCGGGGGTGCGCTTACAGATCCAGTATTTACCCAGCGCCGTCGCCAATCGCATGAACGCCTGCTCCTGAGGATTATGCGACTCATCCAATGAACGTGCCAGACGCATGGTGAGCCCCAGCGCAGCCTCACTTTCCAGCGCCAGATCCGCCAGCACATTCTGCATCAGGGGCTGTTCGCTCAGTCGATTGCCAAAGGCCGAGCGATGGTGGCAATGATGTAGCGCCTGACTGAGCGCCATCCGCATGCCAGAGGATGAGCCCATCATGCAGTCGAAACGGGTCAGAGCCACCATATCGATGATGGTTCTGACACCTCGCCCCTCTTCTCCGACCATCCAGGCCAGAGCACCTCGCAACTCCGTTTCGCTCGACGCATTCGCCACGTTGCCCATCTTGTTTTTCAGGCGTTGAATCTGCAGGGGGTTCTTACTGCCATCCGGGCGCCATCGCGGCAGAAGAAAACAGGAGAGGCCGCCCGGTGCCTGTGCCAGAACCAGAAAGGCATCGCACATCGGTGCAGACACGAAAAACTTGTGCCCTACCAGCTCATACAATTCACCCGTACCAGCCTGCCCCATCGGAAAGGCCCGCGTGGTATTGGCCCGCACATCCGATCCGCCCTGCTTTTCGGTCATGGCCATCCCGATCGTCACACCCGCTTTGAGACTGTCAGGACGATTTGAGGGGTCATACTGCCTGGCAGTGACCTTGGGTATCCAGTAGGCCGCCAGGGAAGGTGTGCTCCGCAGTGAGGGAATGGCCGCAAAGGTCATCGTAATCGGGCAGCCATGGGCGGCTTCAATCTGCGATTGAAGATAGCACTTGGCTGTGCGAGCCACATGCGCCCCCGGTCGCGGGTCGGTCCAGGGTGAAGCGTGCAAGCCTTCTTCAATGGCTGTTTTCATCAGTGTATGGTAAGCCGGATGAAACTTTACCAAATCAACGCGATGCCCAAAGCGATCATGGGTATGCAGCACAGGCTTATGCTCATTGGCCAGAAACCCTAACTCCATGTAGTCCGCCTGCCCTACACGCGCACCAAAGTCCATCACATCCTGCCGGGCCCACGCCGCGCCCTCACGCTCAAGAGCCTCCTGCAAAGGGCGATCCCGCTCAAACAGATTGACATTTTCCAGAGCAGGCGGCTGATTGAACACTTCATGGGTGTTGGCGAGACTTTGTTCAGCCTGCGGGTAGCGCGATGCGGTCATCAGGACACTCCTTGCTCACAATAATGTGAATTATAATTCACATTATTTCATCATGGCGTGCCCCCAGAGTCAATAGACCCTTCCTGGCTATACCGAAGAAGGTCTTAAATTGCTATCATGCCCGCTCACGAACGACGAAGCAGCCCCAGCCGTGCGGGGACAGAATCGGGCAGTCTCTGCCGGTAAATGGACTTAGCCCTAGAGATGACAGACATGACTTCCAATTTCACCACCTTTCCAACTCAACCCGATTTATTGCACCTGATTCTGGGCGCAGTGCTTTTCATTACGCTGGTGATGCTTATGGTCGTGGCGCGCCGCAAGTCACCGCCCAATGCGGAAGCGAGCCAAGTTCAGACAGAGGTCGTTGTACCTGCGCCTGCGCCTGCGCCTGCGCCTGCGCCTGAATTCAAGGCTGCAACACCCGACGCAGCCCTACAACTTCTCGCCCTACTGCAACAGAATGCCCGTTTGATTGATTTCTTTCAGGAAGACCTCAAGGGCTTCAGCGATGCCGATGTGGGTGCAGCCGCCCGCGTTGTGCATGAAGGCGGAAAAAAGACCCTGAAAGACTATTTTCGACTTGAACCCATCCGCAGTGAGAGCGAAGAAAGCCGCGTCACCCTCACCGCAGGTTTTAATGCCGCAGAGGTTCGTCTGACCGGCAATGTGACTGGACAGGCGCCGTTCACAGGCACGCTGATTCATCGTGGCTGGAAGGCTGCAGAAGTCCGCCTCCCTAAAATTGCCGAAGGGCATGACGTCAGCGTCATTGCGGCAGCGGAGGTTGAACTATGAGCAAGGCATCCAAAGCAAACCTGCCGCGCTTTCTGGTCGGAATTGACCTGGGCACGACCAACTGCGTCCTCTCCTACACAGCCCATCCTGACACTGAAAGTGACGTCTTGCCCGTTGCAGGCGATCCGCCGGCAGCACTGGAAATGCTACTCATCCCTCAGCTCACACAGCCAGGCAGTGTGGAAGAGAAATCCCAGCTTCCCTCCTTTCTCTATCAGGCCCACGAATCGGAACTTACGGAAGAAGATACCCGCTTGCCCTGGGGTGCCAGCGCATCCTCACTGACCGGCGGTATCGCACGCTTTCTGGGCGCCAAGACGCCGATTCGTCTGGTGTCCAGCGCCAAGAGCTGGCTTTGTCATGCCGATGTGGATTGTCGGGAACCTATTCTTCCACTGGGCAGCCCCGACGATGTGGCACGGATCTCGCCCTATGAAGCCACTCGCCGTTATCTGGACTATCTGAAAGCGGCCTGGAACCACCGCTTCCCGGAATCACCACTGGAGCAGCAGGATGTGGTCATTACGGTCCCAGCATCCTTTGATCCTGCCGCCCGAGATCTGACGGTCGATGCCGCACGTGAAACCGGGTTGGAAAAACTGACACTGCTCGAAGAGCCGCAGGCGGCGGTATACCACTGGCTGCACGCCTGCGGTAACGACTGGCGCAAACAAGTAGGACCGGGCGACATTATTCTGGTCGTCGACGTTGGTGGAGGCACGACTGACCTGTCACTGGTCGCGGTTACCGACACAGAAGGTAATCTGGAATTGAACCGCATTGCGGTTGGCGATCACATTCTGCTCGGTGGCGACAACATGGATCTGGCACTGGCCTATCGACTCAAGGCCAAGCTCGCCGCAGATGGCAAAGACCTGCAACCCTGGCAAATTCAGGCCATGGTGCATCACTGCCGGGATGCCAAAGAAGCACTGCTGAATGATCCGAACCTTCAGGCGGTTCCTATTGTTGTGCCGAGCCGCGGTTCCAAATTGCTGGGCAATACCTTGCGCACCGAACTGACCCACAGCGAAGTTCAGGAAACGCTGGTGGATGGCTTTTTCCCGCAAACACCGGTTGACGAGCATCCACGCGCCCTCATTCGGCGTGCACTGACCCAGCTCAGCCTGCCCTTTGCGCAGGACCCGGCCATCAGTCGCCATCTGGCGGCTTTCCTGTCGCGCCAGGTCAACGCTGCGAACGAGGTGCTGGGGCGCGAAGAACGTGGATTTATTAAGCCAACAGCAGTGCTCTTCAACGGAGGCGTCCTCAAGGCCAACATGCTTGCCGACCGTCTGATGACCATCATTAATGGATGGCTGAGCGAAGCGAGTGCCGAACCCGCCAAGCAACTCACCGGCATTGATCTGGATCTCGCCGTTGCACGTGGCGCCGCATACTACAATGCGGTGCGCAGAGGCAAAGGTGTGCGGATTCGGGGTGGCATAGCCAGCGCGTATTATGTTGGCATCGAGAGCGCCATGCCCGCCATTCCGGGCATGGAAGCGCCACTGGAAGCACTCTGTGTCGCGCCCTTTGGCATGGAAGAAGGCACACATGCAGCGGTTAGCCAGCAGGAACTGGGATTAGTCGTCGGCGAACCGGTTCGCTTTAAATTCTTTGGATCCAAGTCCCGCCGCCTGGATACCAGTGGTACTCTGCTCGACTATTGGGACCCGGAGGAGTTGGAGGCCTTACCGGAAATTCAGGCCACCCTGACCGACGAAGCGCGCAAACCCGGTACAGTCGTTCCTGTCACCCTTGAAGCGCGCGTATCGGAATTGGGTACGCTGTGTCTTGAGGCTGTTGCGCGCGACGGGCAAAAGCGCTGGCAGGTTGAATTCGACGTCCGCAACTGATCGCATACGCAAGGGGTCTGGGATGGCACACACGCCGCGTTTTCTGATTGGCATAGATTTAGGCACCACTCATACGGTGGTTGCCTATGCACCGATGCATGTAACTGAAGACAACGCACCGCCTCAACTGTTCGAGATCGAGCAGTTGGTGGGACCAGGTGAACTGGCGAAGCGCCCCCTGCTGCCCTCACTCCGCTACCATGCCACAGAGAACGAAATCGCACCACAGGACAGGGCATTGCCATGGGATCCGATGGGCATGCCCGGCGAAATACCCGGTGTTATTATTGGCGAATGGGCACGTGTTCTCGGAGCCAAAACTCAGGGCCGCCTCGTCACCAGCGCAAAGAGCTGGCTGTCTCATCCCCAGATTGATGCTCAAGAAGCCTGCCTGCCCTGGTCAACACTTGAAGGTGAAGCCATTACGCGCGTCACGCCAACGCAGGCCTCTGCAAGTTACCTCTTCCATGTGAGGCAAGCCTGGAATCGTGCTTTTCCGGATGCCCTTCTGGAACACCAGGCCGTCGTCCTGACGGTGCCGGCCTCTTTTGATGAGAATGCACGTAACCTGACGCTAAAAGCGGCGGAGATGGCCGGTGTTCGCATCAAGTGGCTGGTTGAGGAGCCTCAGGCGGTTGTCTATGACTGGTTCGCCTCTCAAGGCGAAAATGCGGTTGAACAACTCAAAACGCACTCACTCATTCTGGTCTGCGATGTCGGCGGAGGAACTACTGATTTCAGCCTGATTCGCATTACCCTGGATGATCGCCGCGACGAACCGTTCGCCCTTGAACGGATTGGTGTTGGCGACCACCTGATGCTGGGCGGAGACAATCTGGACCTGGCGTTGGCTCACCAACTTGAAACCCAGTTGTCGGGGCCCGACCAGAAACTCAACACCGCCGCACTGTCACAGCTGGTTCTGCAAACACGCATAGCCAAGGAACAATTGCTGGCCGAAGACTCACCTGAGTCCGTTAGCGTCACCCTTTTGGGCAGTGGCTCCCGCCTGATTGGTGGAGCGCGCCGAACCGATCTGACACGCCAGGCCGTTCACAAACTGGCGCTGGAGGGTTTTTTACCCCACATTGATCGAAATGAACGCCCCACCCTTCGCCGGAATGCGATGACCACGCTGGGGTTGCCTTACGTCAGTGATCCCGCCATTACACGGCATCTGGCCGACTTTCTTGCCCGCCATGGCTGCAAGGATATCGCCGACTATCCCGATACGCTGCTCCTGAACGGGGGCGCCTTTAACAGTCCACTCCTGCGCGAAAGACTTCAGCGAGTACTTGAAGCCTGGCGCGAAGGTCCTATCGAAGCTCTGCACAACCCCCGCCCTGATCTTTCAGTCGCCTTGGGTGCCGTCATCTACGGTCGTGCGCGATCAGGGCAGTTTATGCGTATTGGCGGTGGCTCGCCCCGATCCTATTTTCTGCGTCTGGAAAATGCAGGCCAAGCAGACTCAACAGGACTGTGCTTACTTCCCAAAGGCACGGAGGAGGAAAAAGAAATCTTCCTCAAAGGGCGTCGCTTTGCCCTGCGGGTAGGACAACCGGTGAAATTTCATCTGATGTCATCGACGGATGAAACACATCTGCGCAGCGGTGACGTTACGTCGCTCAACACGCTGAATTGCATCCCATTACCTCCGTTAATTGTCGCCTTGCCAGGCGGAGGTGCCTCAGAAGCAGAAGAGGTTGAAGTCGAACTGGTTTGTAGCCTGTCCGAATTGGGGAGCCTGCAGCTAATTTGCCAGCGCATCGACCAAGCTGAACAACGCTGGAAGCTTGAATTTCAGGTAAGAACGAACGACATCGCAGCCCTCTCAGCGCAGACTGAAAATGCCCCTGCACCACTTCCCACCGAAGCGATCACCTGGATTCAGGAGGCGTTTAGCAAGGATACAAAAATCTCCCTGCCTTTGGTTAAACAATTGCGCAGCCTGCTGGAAAAACGCTTTGGCAAACGCGAAGACTGGAGTCTTGACGTATCCCGTTCACTGGCAGCGACCATGCTGCAATTTGCCAAAGCACGCCGACAATCCCCTGCCCATGAGCGGGTGTGGCTCAATCTGACAGGGCACATGCTCCGTCCGGGTTACGGTGCGCCAACCGATGCCTGGTCCATTGAGCAGATCTGGCCACTGTTTTCACAGGGCCTGGCCCACACGACAGAAAGTCAGCTCTGGAGTGAATGGTGGACCTTTTGGCGCAGACTGGCAGGCGGTCTGGATGGCGAGAAGCAGAAACAGATCTTTCGGAAACTCGAAGGCTATATCAGTCCGGCAGCCCTGCGAAGCCGCAAAGTACAGGCAGACCCTGCCTCAAAATCTTATGAGGACATGGTACGGCTGGTCGCTTCGCTTGAACGCCTTCCCCTCGACATCAAAAGTGACGTTGCAGGATGGTTAGCCACGCGCCTGGAAAAACCGCGTGAAACGCCCATCAGCTGGTGGGCCTTAGGCCGCCTGGCAACCCGCGTTCCATTTCATGGAAGTGCCTACAACGTGATTCCCCGAAGTCAGGTTTTCCCCTGGGTGGCGCAAATGCTCAAAGAGGACTGGCGTAAGAACACCGCTGCCGCATTTGCGGCCGTCATGGTCGCTCGTCCCAGCGAGGATCGGGACCAGGATATTGGCCCGGAGCTGCGCGACACAATACTGTCATCACTCAAAAGTGCCAGAGCGCCAGACAGCTGGATAAAACTCGCGATGGAAAGTCAGGCACTGACCGAAGAGGCCTCTCGTCAGTTATACGGAGAAGCCCTTCCAGCAGGATTAAAACTACTTCACTAGGACGAAACCGCCCACAGGCAGCCTGGCGTGTGGACGATTTACTGCTTTTGAATCGGTGTAAATTTTGACCCTTCCAGACTGACACCTGCCATCAGCCCCTTATTCCCAAAAATGAAGGCAACCACAGGCTGATTGATGGATTTGGTGTCCAGCTTGCCGCCAGCCCCTTCCGTCGCCACCGCGACACTACCGTCTACGCCGACTTCCCAACCCCGGCCCGTCCGGAATGATTCGAAGGAAGCCTGGCTCATGAAAAGGACAACCTGGGATCGAACCTGTACGCCAAATTGAATGCCGATCGAACCACCTGCGGCACTGTAATAACCGACGGCGAAACCATCTTTTAGCAGTGCGCCCTCACCATATTCCCCACCTACAAAGAACCCAGCTTTGGCAATCTCGGGGAACACGAGTACGCCAAAGGAGCGCCGGACCATCTCACGGGATTCAGGAAATTTCTCATAGAGAACCTGCAAGGTTGCATTAACCTTCACGTCAAGCTCAGACTTTGTTGCCGCCTGAGCACCCATCGACAGGCCCCATAGCAGGACCCAGAACAGCGGTAGAACACGGTGGAAAGAAAAACCGCGAGACACCTCGAAAACAGCTTTCACCATGGGACTCTCTTTTCAGTGTTTAGTTTGCATCTCTTTCAAGATCTGAATTCACCCCAAGTCCCTGGGGGGCCCGCCTCTGACACGGAAGAAATCACCGCCGAAGCGAGGGCTCCAACAGAGGAGTATAGCGACGACATCCGCCAGACCGCATTGCGGAAAACGCATATACCCTATTAATTAGTCGACAAGGCCACACATGAATCGCTGGACGATTCCCGTCTAAAACTGGCACTCTTTCCATTTAGGCCCCCAAGAACAGGAGATACGACATGCCGAGTCTGTCACATCTTTCGTTGCGACAGATGTTAATCGTGCCCTATGTCGTTCTTGTTATGGCGCTGGCACTCATCATCGGCCTGCTCTCCTACCGCACAGGTCAGGAGGTGATCAACAGTTTATCGGGTCAGCTTCTCACTGAAACCGTCAACCGCATTGCTCAAGCCGTAGAGCGCCATGTATCAGGTTCCGCCGCGGTCCTGGAAACCGCCTTTCCAAAGGGGGTGTTCGCGCCGAGCAGTATTGAGGCGGAGCTTCCCGATTTGCGCACTCGTTTCTGGCTCGCGACGTCCGTTCATCGCGAACCAAACAACTATGCCTATTACGGCGATCGCCATGGGCATTTTTTCGGTTTATGGCGAGAGTCTGAAAGTGAGGCCGAGCTTCGCTTGCGAACCTCCGAATCAGGCCCCCGAATGCTTTACCATTTCGCCGACATTACAGGAGACCTTGGCCAACCCCTGCAGGAAAACAAGATTTTTGACCCCAGGGAACGGCCCTGGTACCAAGCCGCCCAGCTCACATCGCTGCACACCTGGACGTCCATTTACATCGACTTTAAAACGGAAGCCCTCGTCGCAACCCGAGCCCGTCGCGTCACCCGAGCCGATGGCACCTTCGAAGGCGTCGTAGCAACAGACCTGTCGCTTGCCCGGGTAAATCAATTTTTGAGAACGCTCTCCCTGAGCCGCAATGGATTGGCATTGGTCGTAGAGGAAGACGGCAATCTTATCGGCACCTCACGAGGCCCCCACCTTTCCGTTTCCCCAGAGGGGGTGAATACCCGTCTCAATGCGGCCCAAAGCAACGATCCGTTTATCACAACCACGTTTGAACAAGTCAGATCCCTGCAACGCGCCACTGGTGGCGTCAACCGCTACTCCGGTTATTTTGAGCAAAGTGACGGTAGTCGTGTTCAGGTCGCCTATGCCAGGGTACAGGATGATGCCGGCCTGAACTGGACAATTATTGTCGCCATGCCGCGTCATGATTTCCTCCACCGTATCATCGAAAACATTCAGCAGACAGTCGGACTAGGCGTTCTGGCGAGCCTGGTCGTCGTACTGATTGGATTATCCGTCCTGACCGCCGTCGCGAGAGAATTGCGATCACTTGCCAATGCAGCCCGACAGGTCGGAGAAGGCAATCTGACCACCCCTGTCGCCGTCCACCGTCAGGATGAGCTTGGCGAACTCGCCCGCAGCTTCTCCGCCATGCAGCAGCGCCTTTTAACAGATAGGCTAACCGGCATATCTAACCGAGAGGCAATTGTCAGACGCATAGAAGACCGTATTTTACAAAAGCGCCGGGCCTCAGACCCACGGCCTTTCGCCGTTCTTTTTCTGGATTTCAACGGGTTCAAAGCAATTAATGATAGATTTGGTCATGATGCAGGAGACCGGGTGCTGCAAGAGTTAAGTCAGCGCCTGACCCGAAATCTGCGTGGGTGTGACAGCGTCGCCCGTTATGCCGGTGATGAATTTCTGATACTCCTTGAGTCCGTTGCAAATCGGGCCTCCGCCGAATACGTACGAACTTCACTGGAAACACTGCTAAGCCAACCGCTCGAGGCCACCCCAACAGGCACGGCGGAAATCCCCAACCTCGGTGCAGCAATCGGTATTGCGCTGTATCCGGAAGATGGACTGGACGTCGAATCCCTGATTCGCAAAGCAGATCAGGATATGTACCGTCGAAAACCCAATCACGCCTGAAAATACGATCATTTTTTAATCCGCCGATCGAAAAAAATCTACTCTCCGCACACTCAGAATGTGCACTGTGTTACAAAAATTAACACTCCTCCCTCAGATAGGCTGAACTACGGATGGCGTGCTGTTAGCATTCGTCGTCAGGGATAACGATACGAAAGAACGCTTTCTTCGACTTTGCCAACTACCCCGGTTCAGACAACAACAATAACGAAATCCGACTCAGGGACCGAAGTCAGGACAGTTGCTCAACAACGACAAAGAATCTGAACAAGAGTAGATCATGCGTACCCATTCTACCGCCACAAAACTTTTACAAGGCAGCCTATTGTTAGCGATAGGCCTCTTCCATACCGGAATCAGTCAGGCTGACGCACTGGCCCCGGGCACTCTCAATGTTGTGACCATTGATTTGGTGGATCAAAATCCGGGCAATGGAAATGACGACTTAGGTCAGGATACGTCAGCCTATGTTATTGATAACTTAAACACTTTCCTATCCTATCTCTCATTAGACCCAAGCAGTGAACCGCATAAAATAAACTATAGCGATACTTTTCGGATTGTCGTGAATGACCTATTGCCTAAATCGGGTTTCGCCCCACAAATAATCACACAACCGAACCCGGCGGTGGCATACGTTGGACAGTCACATTCATTAATGATTCAGACCACCGAACAGGAAAGTACAACCTACCAATGGTGGAAAAACGGCTTCTTGCATAGTACAGGCGCCTCAGAGCTCATACTTTCAAATCTTAGCCTTGAGGACTCTGGCTGGTATAAAGTGCTTGCAACTAATTCCAGAGGCGGGGTCATCAGTGACACGGTGTATCTTGATGTGAAAGAAAGCTCTCCCACGGGCCCAGATGATTCTCTGGAATTACCGGCGACTGGCGAACTAGAGTCCCCGCCCACCGGTACGGCCATGATCCGCTGGACAGCGCCAACGGTCCGGGTAGATGGCAGCGCCCTTGCGCCAGGTGAAATTACGGGCTACCGCATCTACCAGGGCAGCGAAGCGCGCGGCTGGTACCGTTACCACCAGGTCAATGACCCTTATCTGAATTTTGTAGGGATCGAAGGCCTTCCTGCCGATACCTACTACTTTGCCATCAGCGTGATTGATCAGTACGGCCAGGAGAGCGAACCAACTGCTCTTGGCTATAAAACCATTGCCGCAACACCGTTGGTGGTGGGCTCCTAACCATCCTAGCTCTTCCACCGCTGCTGCCGCCAGCGCAGCGGTGGACTACCAAACCAGGCGGCAAACGCCCGGCAGAAGGCGCTTTGTTCAGAATAGCCAAGCAATAAACCTATTTCCGACAGCGTCAGGCTGGGATCTGCCAGGTAGTGCTGGGACATACTCATTCGTACATCGCGCAGAACATCCCGAAAAACCTTGCCTCGTCGTGCCAACTCACGATGCAGGGTTCTGACTGACGAGTTCATTTCGGCGGCAACATAGATCGCGGCCGGTTTACCTTCATGCAGACACCGCAACAATGCATTGCGCAGTTGAGCCATGAAGATATCGTCGTCCGGCATCTTATCGAGCAGCGCAGTAGCCTGTTGCCCCAGCAAGTCGTGAAGAAATTGATCACTCTGCGGAATCGGTTTGAGCAGTTCACGTTTATCGAGCGTGATGGCCAGACGCGCTTGCCCGAAGCGAACATTCAGTCCAAAGAAGTGTTCGTAAGCGGCGCACTCATGGGGGGAAACGCTTTGTGTAAACTCGACACTCAGCGGTCGAAAATCTGGATTTCGGCTAATACGCCGGCAAACGCCCATCATGCCAGCGAGCAGGAGAGCATCCGAGTCCTGACTGGAATAGCCCTGCTCGGGATTCCAGGTGACCGTCACCTCATTCGCTTCAGAAAGCACGACCTGCGCTTTACTTCCGGCATAGATCAAGCGCTGAAAGCGTTGAAAACAAGCCAGGGCCTCCATCAGGTTGCGCGCCGTTTGAAACAAATACCCCATAACCCCGCAGTCTTCAACCCTGACGGCGGCTCCGATAGCGACCCCTAACGCCGGAACTGGATGAAGCCGATGCAGGTCCTCCAGCAGCGTCCACCACTGCGCATAGGACAGCGACGGACTGCGAAGCACTGCATCAAGGCGCACTTCATAATCAGGGAACTGGAGGTTTTCATCCTTGAGATAGCGCCTGATAAACCCGATGACATCCTGTGTAATCAGAAAGTCATTCAGCATTCATCCATCATCCAGCGCCTCATCTGCTCCGTGACGTCAGGCCGATCCAACAAGGCCATGTGATGCGTATCATAAAACACCGCCTGACGGGAGCTGGGGATGTTAAGTCGATAGCGTGGATCCTCTGAATGCCCCAGGGCGCTTGAAATGGGTACCAGACCATCGCCAACAATATGCTCATGAAGTCCACTCTCCTTTCCATGCACGCCGGCAACCACGTAGGCGGAGACACCCTCCGGGATCGGTACGATCTGACAGTGAGGCGTGACTCGCTCAAAAGGGTGCGCCGAGGCCCAATCCTGTTCTGAAACACTGCCATGCCGGAGGTCGGTGATGCCGGCACTGCGTATTTGCCCAAGCGCCACCAGGGGCGACGAGTAGCGGGAGATATCTAACACACGCTCGAGAATATTACCGGCCTTTTCGAGAAGCGCCCCCTGATGAGGCGAACCCAGCATAATCACCTTATCCGCGGAATCAAGCCACTTCATCCCCGCGCCTGCCGCATGATCCAGGGCGCTACGGGTTACCAGCCCCCCCATGCTATGCCCAACGATAACGATAGAATCAACTGGCGCCGGCCAATTAGCCACAAGCCGATCTAAAAGCATGGAAAAGGACTCACCATTCACGGAAATATGCCGCCCCGAATTATAGTGAAGCGTCAGCGGCGTATAGCCAGTCGCTTCCGCCAGGGCCTGCAGGTGATTATGCGATTTACGCTGCCACTGCAAATCATTCATGCAGAGACCATGCACGCCAATCAAAATACGGGAAGAGGGTTCGAAACGTGCCCGTTGCGCCTCCGTCAGCGGGAAGTCCAGGGCCTCGCCCTGCACCCTCAGACGCATGTCAATGGCCAGCGGATTACCGGATGCCTCAAGATGATCACCCAATACGCCGTTCAGCACCGACACAATGATTTCACGCTGCGTCGTCGAGGCACTTGGCGGCACCATCGGCTCGATACTTTGGAGCATGCGCTCCAACCCCTCACCAACGATTGCATTGACGCCCCGGATACTCTGGTAAACCAACCCCGTGATACCCGTGGTTCGTTTTTGTCCCGTTTCAGCAGGCAGAAGCGGCGAACGCGCAATGGTTCGATGCATGGACTCCACGACATCCGTCACCCCTTCCGTTGCCTGGGTTACAAGTTTCGCCAGCCCACGAAGATCTTTAGGGTGTAGAAAAGGTTTCTCTGCCATGTCTCGCCTCCAATGCAACATGGCACAGATTGTCAAAAAATATCGGCAACAGGTCAATCATTTTTTGAACATTTTTTCTAAGCTGTTAACCAACAGGATGCTTAATTTCTCGGCTTAGGGGCCCCACACACGTGAACGATTTATTGCATGCGATCGGCTTTATACTGACTTTTGGAATTTTTTTTCTCTGCATCATTGCGCTTGAGGCGTGGTATCTTCATCGCCAGGGGCGCAAGGATATCTACCGTCTCGACGAGACGTTGGCCAGCATTACCACGGGTGCGGTCTACAAAATCGTGGATGGGATCGCGATTGCCCTCTTCATCCAGTTTTTCTATGACTATGTTTATACCTGGGGCTTCCAGTACACGCCCGAGCACGGATGGATCAGCGCCCTATTTCTATTTCTGGCCGTTGATTTTGTCTACTACTTTTATCATTTGGCCATGCATAAAGTTCGCTGGTTCTGGGCGTCTCATGTGACTCATCATTCCGCGACCCACATGAATTTCGCGACCGCACTGCGTCAGAACTTTCTCATCGACCTGAACTTTGGGTGGGTGGTGTGGTGGCTTCCCATCGCCCTGATTGGTTTCAGCAAAGAGTGGACAATTATTGCGATTGAACTCAATCTGGCCTACCAATTTTTCATACACACTGAAACAGTTCGTCGCCTGGGTCCAGTCGAGTGGCTATTTAACACCCCCTCACACCACCGGGTCCATCATGGCAGCAATCCCGCGCAGATCGACACCAACTTCGGCGGCGTGCTGATTATCTGGGACCGGCTATTTGGAACCTTCGTGGATGAACGCGACGCAGGCCCTGTGAAGTACGGCCTGGTCAGTCGTCAACCCACGACGCTGAACCCCTTGCGACTGAATCTGGATGAATTCTTTGCGATGCTAAAGGATGTTGTGAAGTATCGCGATTTGCGTATTCTTGTCAAACCGCCCAGTTACGTCGAGGAGCACTATGCAGCGCAGCCGCCTCAGGAACGCTGAGACCAGACCAACCCCAGCAAGATCATGCCCCCACCGACGCCATGATAGGCCTGGGGGTACTCTCCCAATACAGGGATGCTCAGCAAGGCCGTAAAAACGGGAATCAAGTAGGCGAATAAGGCGGCGGTTGCCGGTGATGTCACGTGTACACCATGATTCCAAAGCAGGTACGCCGCCAATGATGCAAATACCGACACGTATCCCAATATACCCGCCAGTGGCCAGGAAAACGCTACCCAACCGTGCACAAGACTGTCGGCAATAAATACCGGCAAAAGAATAAGAACACCCAAGGGAACCAGCAGAGAAAAGAGATCCAGGCCACTGACAGGTAATGACCATCGCCTCAACAATACCGAGTAAAGTGCCCAAAGAAACATGGCCAACAACATCACTGCGTCACCGGGATAAATCGATAACGTCATGAGTCTGTCTGCTTCACCCTGGCAGACGATGTAGATCGCGCCTGCGAAAGCCAGCCCAATCCCGATCCCCATCGATCGACTCAAGGCCTGCTTGAGCAACGGCCAGGCGAGTGCAGCCGTCGCCAGCGGCAACAGTGAGCTCACCAGTGTCAGATTCAATGCCGTTGTGCTGCGGCCTGCCAGATAAAGCAAGGAGTTGTAACAGGCAACACTCAAGGTCGCCAAGACCAGTAACTGCCAACGAAAACGTACGAGGCCACGCCCATGACGCCTGAGCGCGCGAACCGTAAAAGGCAGCAGAATCAACCCGCAAAGAAACCAGCGGAGGAAAGAGAGTGACAAGGGCGTAATCAAGTCCCCGACCCCTCGCGCCACCAGAGCATTGCCCGCCCAGAAAAGTGAGGTTAGGGCCAGCCCCAGCAAGGCCCAATGCCGGGTTGTGTTAGAAAACGTGTCCAACCTCATCAAACGCCTGTCCTGATGACCGTGAATAGATAGTCTATACTCTCACTTTTAGCCCCTTCCACCTCAAGAGGTTTCCATCGTGCAGTCTACCCCTTCTGAGATGCTAACTCCGAATGAGCAGGTTGATACAGGCCATCTGACTGAGGCCGTGATTCTTGCCGCGGTAGAGCAACTCATCGCGGGCAATTACCTGGATCAGCCGCAAGGGAGTGGCGCCATTACTGAGGCGCTGAACCGCCTTTACACGAAGCTTCGGGAACGGGCGACAGAGGAAATGGATCGGGTGGTCAAGCTGAGTATACAAGCCAACGAAACCGCCATCCTGTCGGCCAATCTATTCTATAACCTGCGTATTGTGGATGATCGCGCGCACTCTATCGCTGCGGCGGCAGAAGAAATGCAGGCCTCGGTCATGGAAATTCGTCGCTATGGGGAAAGCATCAGCCAGGAGGCCCGGGATGCTGAGCATGTGACGCAAGAAGGGGTGGCGACCGTCAACCGCTCCATACAGGAATTTGACAAGCTGTCGGCCTCGGTCGCAGATAATGTAAGTAAAGTAAACGAACTTTCAGGTTTTACCCGCCAGGTACAGAATATTGCTGACGACATCAAAGCGATTGCCTTCCAGACGAATCTGCTATCACTGAATGCCTCGGTTGAAGCCGCAAGGGCAGGCGAAGCTGGCAGAGGATTCGCAGTCGTTGCGGCTGAAGTTCGCAATCTTTCATCCCGCTCAACCCAGGCCACCAAACAAATCGCAGAAATCGTAAAACGTCTGCAGGCGGAAATGGAAAACATCATTCAGTCGATGAATCAGAGCACGGCAGCCGTACAGTCCAGTCAAAAATTTATGGGTGAGTTAAAGGACAGGATGGCGTCGATTCAGACCCGCAATGCGGCCGTAACCGAAAACACCGTGCAGATCGCCCGCACGCTGACTGAGCAAACCTCAGCGTCTGCCGAAGTTGCACGGGGCATTACCGAAATTGCCAGCAGTACCAGTGATGGCGTGGAAAGTATCGAGAGTGTGGTGGATTCGCTGGATCGGATCGAAAAGCTAATCAGTGCGCAGATTGCGCGTCTGGCGGAACTGAGCATTGAAGACAAAGTCATCAAGCTGGCTCAGTCAGACCATGTTATCTGGAAAAAACGTCTTGCCAATATGGTCGTGGGTAAAGAGGGGCTGCGTTCAGACGAGCTGTCCGATCATCACTCCTGCCGGCTGGGCAAATGGTATGATCAGGTCACCGATGAGCGTTACACCCGAAATCACATTTTCCGCAGCCTGGTACGTCCCCATCAGGAAGTGCATCAGCACGGCAAACGCGCGGTAGACCTATTCAACCGTGGCGATATCGCGGGTGCGCTGGCTGAGATTGCCGAAGTTGAGAAAGCGTCGGTCGATGTACTGCAGGGCCTGTCAGACCTGGAAGGATTGTAATTCGCCGAGTTCTCGTATTTTCAAACCAGCGGCTCCGGTTGATGCAGGTGGTAGCCCTGAACAAAATCGATACCCAGCTGATTCAGGGTGTCGAGAATGGCCTGATTCTCAACAAATTCCGCTACCACCGCGAGCCCCATCGTATGCGCAATATCGGTGATGGATTTGACCATTGCCAGATCGAAGGGGTCGGTATTGATATCGCGCACAAAACTTCCATCGATCTTAAGACTGGTGACTGGCAGGTGCTTCAGGTGGCTGTAGGATGAGAAGCCGCTGCCAAAATCATCCAGTGAAAAGCGAATCCCCCGACTTCTGAGGGTTCTCACAAAATGTGAGGTCTCCGTCATGTTCGTGATGGCGGCATGTTCAGTAATTTCAAAGCACACTTTGTCAGCCACTCCGCTATTGCGGTCTAAAAGTTTTAGCAGTCTCCCCATGGCGTCAGCATTGCTGATCGTCTGCCCACTCAGGTTGATGTTGATCTGAGCCATCTGCAAGGTGCGCTCAGGATTAGCCTCAAGCCACGCGAGACAATGCTCGACCACCCAACAGTCCAGCTCAACAATCAGGTTGTAGCGTTCAGCGACCGGCAGAAAACTACCGGGCATCATAATTCCCCCCTCATGTGAAAGACGCACCAGCACTTCCAGACGCTCCCCGCCATCACGACTTTCCCCACAGGGGAAAATACGCTGAAAATGCAGACACAGACGGTTATCCCGGATCGCTTCACGCAGGATCACTACCAACTCCATGTCGTTCTGCCGCTTACTGAGATCTTCTCTGGCCTCCGTATGAACGACGACCTGATTGCGCCCGGCATCTTTTGCCGCATAACAGGCAATATCGGCCTGACTCAACACTTCATCCATTGACTTGCTCTCAGGCGTAATCGCAACAATGCCAATACTGGCCCCTACCCGGAAAACTTTTTCGTTCCAGCAGAAGCGGTACTCCGTCACCTCCTGGCGCAGCGCCTCAGCAATTTCAACGGCGTTATCCACTCGGCAATGTTCAAACAAAATGGCGAATTCGTCGCCCCCCAGACGCGCCAATGCATCCCGGCTTCGCAGATGCCGCTGAAACAAATGGGCGAGCTGACGCAGCAACTCGTCACCCGCCCGGTGTCCACAGGTATCGTTGACAACCTTGAACTGATCAAGATCCAGAAAAAGAAAGACATGCCGCGCTTTTCCCTCATGCGCCTGCGCTATCGCCCTTTTCAATCGGCGCTCCATTTCTGTGCGATTGAGCAGGCGCGTCAACGGGTCATGGCGGGCAAGAAAATGCAGCTGCTCCTCGTTCATTTTCTTTTCAGTGATATCAACAAGTGATCCTTCGACAAAGAACTCCCTGGTGGCAGGATGCCTCAGCACACGCGCAAACAAAGCGGCCCAAAATTCCGACCCATCCAGACGCCGACATTGCACTTCATAGCCAAACAAATGCCCCTGCGTCTCCAACTCCTTGCGAATCGTTGCCTTGGCCTGTGAATCGGCAGGTACTAAACCGTCAAGCGAGGAAACCTGGGCCAGCAACTCCTCCTCAGAATTGACACCCATGGTTTTGGCAAACGCGGGGTTAACCGCCAGAACGCGCCCCTTCTCATCAATGCGAAACATACCTTCCAGCGAGTTTTCGTAAAGCAGGCGGTATTTTTCCAGGTTCTCGATCGCGCTTTGCTGAGCACTCTCTTTTTCGACTTTCTCGCGGTTAACACGATCAGCCAGGGCAAAGGACAGCAAGGCCACCACGGAAACCGCTCCGACATGGATGGAATACTCTGTAAAAAAGTTACGTGGCAGGATGCCAAATTTACTGAGCACAAAAATCGTAGAGGAGCCTACGAAGCAGGTAAATGCAATGCTGAAATAACGCGCCGCAATAAATCCTCGCTTCCACAGGATGATCCCGATGATATACCCGGTCATCGGCACCGCGACGACGTTGACCGCTGTCAACATGATCATGCGCTGATAAGGCAGGGTGAATGCCAGCAGGGCCAGCACAACACAGAAAGCGCATTGAATCATGAGCAGACGCCAACCACGTGGCGCAGCGGCTCTCATGTTAAGAAATTGAATCGCAAACATCGCCAGTCCGGCCAGGGCCAAATTGGACGAAACGACGAGCGCATGATCATTCCAGATGACGGATTCGGGCCACAGATAGGCAAAGGCGGTTGAGGACAGGACCATCTCTACCAGCACGTAGCCGGTCAGACAAAAACTGAAATACAGGTAGCTCAAATCGCGTAAGGCGACAAAAAGAAAGAGGTTATAAACCGCCATGATCAGAATCATGCCGATCAACACCCCAAAGAACAGCGCCTCTTTATATCGAACCTCTGCAAACTGCACAGGGTCCCAAAGGTTAACCGGCACCTGCATGGATGACGTCGTGTCAACCCTGAGATAAACCTGATAAGTCGCCTGTGGCTCAAGCTGGAGCGGAAAGGCAAAGTTGGGATAGTCGACCGAGCGCTCCGTGTAGGGCCGCTTGTCTCCGGCGGTAAATCGTTGCTGCGCGCCAGTCTCTTCATGAATAAGCGTTAATTCGAGACTGTCCAGCAGTCCATAACCGACATCCAGTATGAAAGAGACGGGGCGTTTCGATGTATTCTGCAGAGGCAAGGCCAGCCAATAGATCTCTGTTCTAAACCCAGCGTTAAGATACGGAGCTTTCAGCGTTCGCCAACCAGGTGAGTCAATCGGCAAGGTGTCAACGGTTAACGCTTCCGACGCAGCCCCGCGCGCCTCGACCCAGTACCGAATATACGCGGAGGTTTTTGCTTCGCCACGGTCAGGCAGCGAGGCGAGATCCAGATGCGCCATCTGTGAAGCGGGATCATCCCTAACAAATGCCCCCACCTTGTCAGCAAAGGCCGGCGAAACGCCACCGATAAGTACAACGAAACATAGGCCTAGTAGTGACAGGACCCTGAGTACTACCCTTGGATCGCACACCCGACTTCCAGCGCCTCGAACCAATCCAGGAAACGCTTCACATCATCGCCGGCGAAAATACGCCCGTGCTGGGGCGCCATATAAGCGATATCCAATTTACGTACCCGACTGATCCAATCATTTTTGGCTCGGTTGGATGGCATCCAGCGTTGATGAAATGCCGTCATGTGGCGGGTATGCTGTTCGAAATCCTCGACAAACAGGCCCGGTTGACCCGCTTCAAGCGCTGCACCCACATCGCCGGACATCAGCACCTTCAGTTCGGCGTCGTAAACATGAAAATTACCCGAAGAGTGAAGGTAATGAGCCGGGATACACTGAAGCACATAGTCTCCCATATCAATATCGCCGCCACCGTCTGAAATACGGCAGTATTGGGTATTTTCCATGCCAAAGTGGCGGATGAAACCTTCCCAAATCGCGGGCGCATGAAGTTTGGCTTTGGGTAGCGCCTGATCCCACAGCCCCAATGATGAAATGATGTCCGGGTCCTGATGGGAGGCAAACAGATCCGTAATTTCATGCGCGGGAGCCCAATCCAACGCACAGGCAAGCATCGCGGAAAATAACTCGATGCCACCAGGCTCCAGTATCAGCAGCCGACTGCCCGAACGCAGTATGTATTGATTGGTATCAATAATGCCAGCCGACTTGTCAGTGTCCCGCCCACAAATGATCCATTTGTGACTCTTGTTTTCCCACAATACTTTACTCAGCATAATTCACGAATTCTCTTGTTATAGGTGCGCCTGCTTTCATGTCAACGGGTCGACACTAAGGGGCCGGACAACATTTCTAATATGCGTTGCCCACTGTTAACGCTGCGCAGCAGACGCTCGGTCGACAGCTCAATTTCAGAGGCAATAACACCCAGAGCCTCCTGAAATGGGCCTGCGCGCGACGCTTCAATTCGACAGATCGCCACCAGCGAACTCAGGGCGCGGGTGCATTCCCGTATTTCAGCGATATCCTGACCGAGTCGCCGCGTCGCTGCATCGCTCTCCCGAGCCATCGCCTGGCAATTGTCTTTAAGACGACGATGACAACCGACAATACTTTCGCTCTTTTCCCGCTTTTTCTCGATCACACGCGCAAGGCGATGCACGACCTGATCCATGAATAGGTTGCGTATCGAACGTCGTGACAGTTCGCTGGATGCCTGATTGATTCGCTCGGCACACATAATCGTCCGCCGTGCATACTCATCGATAAACTGGGTAATCCCTGAAAAACCGCGCCCCCACTCGCCTGCCCGGACCGTGATGACCCGCGCGTTTTTTGAGGACAACGAGAGACGCTTGGCGACGTGAATAATTTGCCCCAGCTCGCCCGCAAGCGTTGCGGCAACCACAAATTGAGGCGGTCGCCGCTCACCATAGCTCTGGCTGAATGTGAGAATATCGGCTAGGTCAAGTCGCGTGGCCACGCCCGCTGATCTCCAATGGAAGTTACCCCCTAAGCCTAGATCATGGGTAACAAATTCGCCACGCCCATTTTAGTCAATCATTTACCTGTGTTCTGTGGGGGTGGAAGCCGACTCCTTCGGCTGTCGAAGATCGAGTTCCAGGCGGGCATGATCGACAAAATTAGCGGGCAGCTCCGCTTTGACCGCAACGCCCAACTCCCGAAAATCGGCTGCCTGACTGATCAGATTGCCCTTGCCCTGAACCAACTGCCCAAACGCTTTTTTCCAGGTGTCCTGGGCTCGATCAATCTGCAGTCCAATCGCATTCAGGCTTTCAAGAAAGACCCTTAACTTGTCATGAAATTTCGCGGCCCGATCCGCAAGCTCGGCACTGTGGCGACTCTGCTCCTCAAAGCGCCAAAGCTGCCTGACAATATTCAGGCTGGTCAGTAGCGTCGTCGGTGTCGCAACCAGCACATTGGCCTGCAATGCTTTCTGAAACAATTCGCTGTCCCCGCGCAGCGCCTCGACAAAAGCCGACTCAATTGGCACGAACATAAACACCAGTTCCGGCGAGGTCAGTCCCGGCAATTCGAAATACCGCTTGTCCGCCAATTCCTGAATGCGCTGTTTCATGGCATCGACATGGTCTTTAAGGCGCGATTTGCGAACCCACTCGTCCTCCGCGTTAACATAATCCTGATAGGCATTGAGCGAGACTTTAGAATCAATCACCAGATGACGCCCCTGAGGCAAATTAACGATCACATCGGGTCGGCGGCGCCCATCGTCAGTGGTGAAGCTCATTTCACGGTGATAGTCCTGCCCCAGACGTAAACCAGAACGATCCAACACATTTTCCAGCACCAACTCGCCCCAATTACCCTGCGTTTTCTTTTGCCCACGCAAGGCGGTACTTAAATCATGAGCCTCTTTGGTCATTTGGGCATTCAGGCTCTTGAGTTGCTGAAGCTCTGCACTAAGCTCGGCTTTCTGCCGAACATCGCGGAGATGGAGATCTTCAACCTTGCTGCGGAATTCACCCAGCTGCTCTTTAAACGGTGCCAGAACCGTATCCAATGACAGGCGACTCTGCTCACTGAATGTGGCGCCACGTGCTTCAAAAATCCGGTGGGACAAGAGTTCAAACTCCTGCTTGAGGTGTTCACGGTCCTCTCGAAACTGGGTTATCTGAGCCTGCATGTGACGCTCACGCTCCCCCTGGCGGGTCTCAAGCTCACTGATGCGCCGAATTTTGTCTTGCAGCTCAAGCCGCAAACTCTCCTGACGCCCCACATTATCGGCTAGATCCTCTGCCTGAAGGCGAAATCGGTATTCAAGGTTGTCGAGCTGGACTTCCATCGCACGTGACTCGCAGGCCAGCTGCTCGGCCCGTGACCGCCAATGCTCCTGCTGTTCGAGTGCCTGCCGGGTGCGGCGACTGCCTATAAGCCAGGCCAGACCATAACTTAGCAAACCGACAACCAGCCCAGCCACGACAGCCCATTCTTCAATGGGAAACACCCAATTCTGCACTGACTCGCCCTCGCTCCACGCTACAGTAAATGCTTGTAATCCATCTCCAGCTGATTGAAATTGAGCTGACCGATAAAACGGGCAAAGCTCATCCACGCGGCCAGGCCTTTGAGGTCCTGAAAAAAGGGTGGAATATACCGGGGCCTGACAGCAACCCCTTCTTGTTCAAGATCCGCAAGAATGGCCAGGTCGTCTAACACAATTTTGCCGCTGAATAGCATTGGCAGATTACTGATTTTGCCCGACGCAAACGCCAACCGCAGAAAGTTGTAGGTTTGCACGAACCCCTTGATATAGGTAATGTCCTTGGTGAAGGGTCTCAACGTGGGTGTGCTTCCGCGAAACACCCGCGAGGCAATGGTATAGCTTTCATCCGGGTCGAGCCCCTTCTCGCTCAGATAACGATAAACCTCAACAAAATCCGCCCCTTCCTCGGCCAGCGTGACAGCCCGAACCCGGTTAATCAGCTTGAATAGGCGCGTAGGACCGGACTTCAGCGTCAATATCTCAGACAACACCGCCAACCCTTCCTGAGTTGTCGTTGACGAGGGTGGCCCCTTACTCAGGAAGGTCAGGTAGGGCTGCTGCGAACCATTCAGCGTGGTTCCAAGATGCACCCAGCCCTCATGCACTTCCAGGACATCGATGTCCTGCGCATTGAACATCGCATCATCCCGAATTTTGAGATAATCCGTACCCGCCGCCGCGTCGGAGGCAATACCGTCCGACAACATGACCCGAATCCCCTCGCCATGAAAAAATGCCGACAATCGAATGTTCAGCTCATCAACAACTTGCTGAGCCGTCAGATTCTTCTCGTTCTCTTGCATCGAGGGGTCGGCGAGCAAACTGCTCAGCGTTTGCTCCATCATTAACCCCAGTTCCGCCAATGTAGGATCGCCAGCGTGAAAACAATCACTGGACGAGCCGTACAGTTCCTGGGAAATATTACTGAACTCGGTTGTGCCGCGGGCTTCAAGCATGCGCACGACCATTTGGTACTCCCGACACACCCGCCTCATGATTTGTGTCACCGGGTTCATTTGCCCCAGCTTCTGACTGATTTCCCGCTCTAACTGGTGAAACTCAGCACGCTTCGCTTCCGGGTCAAACCCCAGGGGACAGTTATCCCGATAATAGGCCGGCGTAACCTCAGGCAGCCGTTGACAGTTAGCTGCGAAAAAATCCTGTCGCAATTGCGGGGACCACTTAATCGCATCCAATATACGGATGGGTTTCTGAGCCTCTACGATACGGTTAGACAAGCCCCGCAGGATGGAGAGGTAGGATTCGCTGTACTTCAATGGTGGCATGGGCGCACTCTCGCTGTTACGGTCGTCCCTGGTCCGGGCTTAATTCGCCCGATATAGCATCATTTTAGGTGATCAATAGGATGCCGGCTACTGTCAACACGCATCCCTGACGCATTCGCCAACAGCGTGGGAGTTCGATCCCGGATGAACTGCTCAAACGCCTCCACGTCCATCGGCTTGGCAATCCAGTAGCCCTGAATCAAATCACAGCCGGCCTGTCGCAGGAATTGAAATTGAGCCTCTGTCTCGACACCCTCTGCCACCACCTCACAGCGCAGTCTCTGGGCCACATCGATAATCGCCAGCACGATGTCCTGTCCATCGCCTTGTTCACTTAAGGCCGAAATAAACGAGCGATCAATTTTGAGTGTATCGACCGGCAGGTAGCTCAGATAAGACAGGGACGAATAGCCAGTACCGAAATCGTCCAGCGATATCGCGACCCCGAAGCCCTTGACGCAACTCATGACCCGCCTCGCCAGATTAAGGTCCGAAATAAAGACCCCTTCCGTCACTTCCAACTCAATACACTGAGGAGGCAACTTGTAGCGATTCAGAAGTGACCAAATACGGAACGGAAAAGCGGGGTCCAGAAACTGTGAAGCCGAAATATTGATCGCCACCCGAAAGTCGTTGGCAACCACCTGGGCCTGCAACAAATGTTGCATGGCACTGCAGGCTTTCTCCAGGACAACCTCGCCCAACTGTTTGATCAGGCGCACCTTTTCGGCCATTTGAATAAATTCAGCGGGTAGTAAAATACCTCTGGCAGGGTCCCGCCAACGTACCAGGGCCTCGGCACGCACCGGCATACAATCGCTGCTGCGCACCTGCGGCTGGAGATAAACGAGAAACTCGTCGTTAGCGATGCCTCGCCGGATCCGGTTTTCCAGCACCAGATTCATCTCGGCATGGACATTCATGCGCGGATCAAAAAAGGCATAACCATTACGACCGTTGTCTTTAGCACTGTAGAGTGCCAGATCCGCGTTCTTGATCAGACCATCGACATTTTCGGCATCTGCCGGATACAGGGTAATGCCAATGCTGGTCGAGACAGTCACCCACTCTTGCCCCACATTGACCGGTTCATGCAGCGCCTGAATGATTCTGGCCGCCGCGCGCACAATATTCTCGGGCTCACCAAATCCTGGCAGGATCACCGAAAACTCATCCCCGCCGATCCGCGCAATTGTATCGACCTCTCGCAGACAGTTCTGCAGACGTCGGGCGACTTCGACCAGCAGGCGATCGCCGGCATCATGACCCAGCGAGTCATTCACACGCTTGAACTCGTCCAGGTCCAGTGCAAACAAGGCAAAGGCCTTATTTCCCCGCTGACACTCGCGAATGGAGCGTTCCAAACGGTCTTTGAAGAAGCGCCGGTTTGCCAGCCCCGTCAACGAGTCATAATAAGCCAGACGCTCTATTTCGTCCTGATTGCGCCGCTGCTCCGAGATGTCGGTCAAGGTGCCGACATAACCGGTCAGACTTTGATGTAGCCCATATTCTGGCATCAGATGGCAAAGCACCCAGGTTTCGGACCGTTCCGGGTTTTTCCGCCTGATAACGAACTCTCTGACGAATGACGGCGCCAGAGCGCGTCGGGCACCCCAATCAGCCTCCACCTCTTCACGCTGCTCTTCTTTAACCACGGATAGCCAGGATTCGGAATGGAGGTCATTCAGGCTTCGCCCGGTAATCTGAAACCACATTTCATTGGCGTACTGCAGAATGCCTTCGGCATCGGTCCTAAATATCCCTACCGGCGCCACTTTTGCGAGTGTCTTAAAGCGATTTTCACTCTCTCTGAGTATGCGCTCAGATTCAACTTCCGCGCTGCGATCCCGAATAATGGTGATGATGGACATGCGCCCATCCGAATCACTGCTGCTAAATTTAATTTCAGCCGGTAGCGGCTCGCCATTTTTGCGAACCATGGTCGCGGTGACCGCCTGCGTCGGCAGGGGGCGGCGTAAACTCACCGCCTGACTGATCAGCAGATTGAGGCGATCATAGAGAAAGGTGCGCTGGGGCTCATCCCCCCCACTGAGCAGCAGCTCCAGGCCCATCGACTTGATTTCCGCTTTGTTATAACCAAACATTTTTTCCGCCGCCTGATTCACGACATCTATTTGACCCGACTGCTGAAACACCAAAATAGCATCAGCAGTATGATCGATGATACGCGACAACTGCGATTGCTCCTGCTCTCGCAACAAGGCCTCTTGCCGTTGCTCCCCCGCGATTCGCTTGAGCCAGTTTTCTTTAATAACGATAGGCGTCACATCATTGACGATAATTTCACAAAACATTTCGCCAGCCACATCCTGAGGTTTGACCAAAACCATTTGTTGCAGACGATATAGCTCATTGCCCACCTGTTTAGGGTCATACAGTGGGAACGGTGTGGGATTAAAAGAATTGGAGAGACGCGTAGGTAACCGAAGTTCGATGGCATCCTTGCAACAGTCCCACAGACGCGAGTCTTTAAGGTCAGGAAAAATATCCAGCAAGCCTAAATTGAGAACTCGCTCAGGCGCCATCCCACTGCGGGCATACATCCAGTTGTTGAAATAGATGACTCTGAAACCTGAGTCCAGTATCACCACTCCGGCGTCCAGGCTATCGGCTACCTGCCTGAAATCAAATTGTATCTTCATGACCCAATTTGATTGACGAACCTGACCAGACTGGATTTAAGGTGCTGCATGGAGATCACATCGGCGATAAAGGAAACAAAACCCTCAATGTCTTTGTTAGGCAAACTGAAATGTACCTGCAGCATGAGTGCCCAGGCATCTTTACTCCCAAGCTTCACAATGTCGTTCACCTTACCCTGCTCCAGTTCCGGCAATGAAATGGTGATATTCAGCTGCAGAAGATTGGTGACCGTCCCAAAGCAGGCATTCAGCATCACATTTCCAACTTCCAATAATGCCTCCTGCTCCAGTTCCGTCAAGCTGTCCAACGGCACCTGGTCCTTCAGCAGTGTTCTTACCAATTGCAGGCTATTCGATTTAGGAAACAGTAGAATCGCATTCCCACTGAAATCACCTTCCACGCGCTGACGGATCGCGGTAATTTTGTCATCCACATGATTCTGAATATACTCAGTTGCCCGATGGTGCGGGATGATGACCACCTCTGGCACCCGAAGAATTACCTCGTCTTCAACCATCTTGTTGAGCGCACTGGCCGCACGACCAATGCCGAGGTTAAAAATCTCGGTCAGCGCATCCTGTTCGAGTGGCGTTAATTCAAATGTCATAGAATCGTCTTTAGAAAACCACAAATGGGTTCTTCAGTGATCGGCTTGTTGAGGAAGGTCAGGCCCCGTTTTAATGCACGCTCCCTGACGGCATCCTGAACATTGGCCGTCAGCAATGCCATATTGCGTACCTTGCCGGTTGCAACCAGGGCATCGGACAGTTCAATGCCATCCATGCCCGGCATATTGAAATCCAGAATCGCCACATCCAGTTCAGGAATATCAGAAATCGCCTTGAGTGCCGCATCGCGATGCCGCTTGCGTCACTACAAGGTCAGGGTAATGACGCTTAAGAATTTCATTCAGCATCATACGGGAGACCATACTGTCATCCACAATCAGGCAACGTTTCATGGCCGAACTCCAATGCAGGTGAAACAGACGTCCCTTAAAGGTTAGACGTTTTGTGGTAAATCGCAATGAGGTGAAAAGGGAGGCGAAAAACAGAGGTGATTGAAGGATTCGGAGAGAGGCTTACGATAGTTAACGTCTGGCGCCATCCCATGAGCAGCGCCAAACAGCAGGGTTATTTGGCTGGGGCTTCAGCAGGCGCTGCGGCACCTTCAGCAGGTGCTGCCGCTGCACCGTCTGCACCGGCTTTGTCCTGAAGTTCAACCACGGGAACAGGTTTAACCTCAACACCTTTCTCTTTAGCCCATACCGCCAGAAGCTCGTCACCTTTCTTAATTTCTTCGGGTGTGGATTTACTTGCCAAAAAGTTATAAAATACAATGGCCTGCCCGAAACTCTGCTGTGCGCTTGCGTGCGCCCATTTAAGAGCCTCGACATTATCGGCTGCAACCCCTTCACCGGTCACATAGCTGTATGCAAGGTTGTACTGAGCAAAGGCGTTGTTTAACTCAGAAGCCTGACGAAACAATTCGACCGCCTTGGCTGGATCCTTTTGTACGCCCTCTCCTTTGCTGTATCGTAAGCCTAGATTATAAATTGCCCCAGCATTTCCACTTTCTGCAGCCATTTCAAGCAGCCTGACCGCTTCTTTATAGTCTTTCTTACCCAGCTGGCCACTCATCAAAATAAGGGCAAGATTTGTTTGAGCCGCATTATTACCTTTATCAGCAGAGCGTCGGAACAAGTCTGCAGCGGTCTTAAAACTCTGATCTACCCCGCGACCATACTGGTACATCATTCCCAGCAAAAACTCAGCTTCGGGATGTCCTTGTTTAGCAAGGACGTCCAGTTGTTCGAGGGCGGTTTTGTAATCTTGTGCTTTAACAGCTTCAGCAACTTCTTTAAGGGAGGCGGCGGAAACCGTGGCGGAGCTAATCGAAAAAAGGAGGGCGGAAAGCCAACGAACGCGCTTGTTTGCAATCATGACGTCACCAGATTGTTATCATAAAATCATCAGGGAATGAGGCCGCACGTTAGCAAAGCCCCTGACAGATCACAAGTGGACAAGTCAAAAACCGATAACCCGTCCACGTTATCTACACAAGACAATGACTTACAAAAGCAACCGACGCAAATCCCCCAGCAGTTCAGCCAGAAGCGATGTAAATCGAGCCGCTTCCGCGCCGTTGATGGCACGATGATCGTAAGACAGGCTTAAGGGCAAAAACAGACGAGGAACAAAGGCCTCACCCGAATACCAGGGCTTCATGCTCGCTTTTGACACACCCAGTATTGCCACTTCCGGCGTATTGACGATCGGCGTAAACGCCGTCCCGCCTATACTGCCCAGGCTTGAAATGGAAAAGCACCCCCCTTGCATATCACCCGGCTTCAATTTCTTGTCCCGCGCCTTCCCAGACAGCTCCGCCATTTCGCTAGCCAGCTCCCAGATACCTTTTCGGTTAGCATCACGGATTACGGGAACGACCAACCCGGCCGGCGTGTCGACCGCAACACCAATATGCACATAGCGCTTCTGGATGACCTCACTGCGCTCGATATCCAACGACACGTTGAATTGAGGATACATTTCCAATGCGTAGGCACAGGCCTTGACGATAAAAGGCAATGGAGACAGCTTGATCCCCTTCTTCTCGGCAACTGCTTTCTGTGACTGACGAAACGCTTCCAGATCGGTGATATCAGCTTCATCAAACTGAGTCACATGCGGAACCGTCAGCCAGCTTCGCACCATATTCTCAGCCGTCGCCCGATGAATTCGGCTCATGGGCCGACGCTCCACTGTTCCAAACTCAGTGAAGTCCGGCAAGTTCACGGATGGCAAACCAAAGCCTGAACCCGCACCCGACTTCAATTGCTGCATCCCAGCTTTAACGAAGGACTGGAGGTCTGTTTTGCTGATACGGCCTTTCGGTCCCGAGCCGGATACACGCCCCAAATCTACGCCAAACTCTCTCGCCAGTTTCCTGACGGCTGGACCCGCATGTACTTTCCCTGAATTGTCCTGAGCCGGCAGCTGGGGAGGAATCGCCCCCTGGGGGCTCTCAATCGAATTCGAGGTGCCCGTTTCGGTTGAGGCGCGATTTTCCGTAACCACCGACGCTATTGGAGTTACCACCTTACTTGCCGGTGGCGCCGTACCCGACACGCGCGCGATCACATCCCCTTCGTTAACCTTATCGCCTACCGCAACCGACAAGGCCGTTACCCGCCCAGCAAATGGAGCAGGGATCTCCATCGTTGCTTTATCAGACTCCAGCACAATCAGCGACTGCTCGGCGTTGACCTCGTCACCCGCTTTAACCAGGACTTCGATAACGGTAACGTCTTTTGCCGCGCCAATGTCGGGGACCCGGACCTCAGAATTAACAGGAACAGCGACAGATTCTGCCGCCGTCGGCTGTGGCATAGCCCCTTTTTCGGCAGTACGCAGCGTCAGAATCGGATGACCTTCGGACACCTTATCCCCGACCTTGATCAGCAGCGAATCGACAACGCCTGACTGAGGGGACGGAATCTCCATCGTTGCCTTATCGGATTCCAGCACAATCAGCGACTGATCGACCGTTACGTTATCACCGGGTTTCACACAAATTTCAATGATATCGACATCGCTCGCGCCTCCGATATCCGGCACATTGACTTCAACAAGACTCATATCATTCTCCGTGTCTTAGCAATAGGCCGGATTGGGCTTATCAGGGTTGATATCATACTTGCGGATGGCTTCGGTGACTTTTTCACGATCGACTTTACCCTCCTGCGCGAGGGCGTTAAGGGCCGCGACCGCAATGAAATAACGGTCAACTTCGAAATGATGTCGCAATTTCTGCCGGGTATCACTCCGCCCGAACCCGTCCGTCCCTAACACGACATAGCGAGACTGAGGAACGAATGAACGGATCTGATCGGCAAACAGCCGCATATAATCCGTTGCCGCAATCACAGGCCCCTCACGCCCTTTAAGACACTGCTCCACAAAAGACGCTTTCCGCTGGGTTTCAGCATGCATCATGTTCCAACGCTGGACATGATGACCGTCACGCGCCAACTCGGTAAAACTCGTGGCGGACCAAATGTCGCTGGAAACGCCAAAGTCCACCTTCAAAAGGTCTGCCGCCGCAATACACTCATTCAATATCGTGCCAGAACCCAGCAGCTGAACTTTTGGTCCAGGTGCATCGACGGTTTTAAGCGGATAAAGCCCCCGGATGATGCCTTCCTCTACACCCTCAGGCATCTCCGGATGCACGTAATTTTCGTTCATCAAGGTGATGTAGTAGTACACATTCTCATTGCGACCATACATACGCTTGAGCCCTTCCCGCACAATGACCGCAACTTCATACCCAAAGGTCGGATCATACGACACGCAGTTCGGAATCGTGGCAGACAGGAGGTGACTATGGCCATCCTGATGCTGCAGACCTTCACCATTGAGCGTGGTTCGGCCAGCGGTACCGCCCAGCAGGAATCCGCGCGCACGCATATCCCCCGCCGCCCAGGCCAGGTCGCCTGTCCGTTGAAAACCAAACATGGAGTAATAGATATAAAAGGGCAGCAAAGGGTAGTCGTTGGTGCTGTATGAGGTCGCAGCGGCCATCCAGGCAGCCATGGCGCCGGCCTCGTTGATCCCCTCCTCCAGAATTTGCCCCTTACGATCTTCGCGATAGTACATCACCTGATTGGAATCATTGGGCACATATTTCTGACCTTCACAGGTATATATACCCAGCTGTCTGAACATGCCCTCCATACCAAAGGTGCGTGCCTCGTCAGGCACAATCGGCACGACGCGAGGCCCCAACACCTTATCCTTCAGCAACGCGCTCAGCACACGGACAAAGGCCATGGTGGTCGATATCTCCCGATCACCCGAGCCTTTGACCACAGCCTCGAAGGCGGACAGATCCGGAATAGGCAGGACCTTACTGTCCTTGCGTCGACGCGGCAGGAACCCTCCCAGTTTCTGTCGCATTTTCGCCATGTAGAGCATTTCCTGCGAGTCCGGTGCAGGCCGATAGTAGGGCAACTGGTCAATTTCGTCATCGCCGATGGGAATACCAAAGCGATCACGGAAACTTTTCACTGTCTCAAGATCCAGTTTTTTCAGCTGATGCGTCGTGTTCTGGGCTTCCCCCTGGTCACCGAAGCCATAACCTTTGACCGTGTGCGCGAGAATCACAGTCGGCTGCCCTTTGTGAGACACCGCTTCGTGATAGGCTGCGTAGACTTTGTAAGGGTCGTGACCACCCCGATTCAGCTTAACAATATCCTCATCAGTAAGATGCTCGACCAGGCGCAACATCTCGGGATCTTTACCAAAGAAATGCTTGCGGGTATACGCCCCCCCCATCGACTTGTAATTCTGCATTTCGCCGTCGACAGTGAGATCCATATGCTTTTGCATGATGCCGTTGTGGTCTTTTTCAAACAGCGGATCCCAATGGCGCCCCCAGACGACCTTTATAACATTCCAGCCTGCACCGCGAAAAATACTCTCCAGCTCCTGAATGATCTTGCCATTCCCCCTGACAGGCCCGTCAAGTCGTTGCAGGTTGCAGTTGATGACAAAAATCAGATTGTCGAGTTTTTCCCGCCCCGCCATGCCGATGGCGCCTAGCGTTTCCGGTTCGTCGCACTCTCCGTCACCGACATAACACCAGACTTTGCGTCCTTGTGTCTGGCACAGCTCCCGGTTGTGCAGATATTTCATGACATGCGCCTGATAGATCGCCTGCAGAGGACCTAAGCCCATTGATACGGTAGGGAATTGCCAGAACTCGGGCATCAACCAGGGATGAGGGTAGCTCGACAAACCTTGCCCATCCACTTCACGGCGGTAATTGTCGAGTTGCTCGACACTTAAACGCCCCTCCAAAAAGGAGCGGGCATAAATCCCCGTAGAGGTGTGTCCTTGAAAATAAATCAGGTCCGACTCCCGGTTGGCATCCCCGGCATGAAAGAAATAATTGAATCCGACATCGTACAGCGTTGCAATCGAGGCAAACGAAGACAAATGACCGCCAAGATCACCGGGGCGCTTATTGGCCCGCATCACCATCACCAGCGCGTTCCATCGAACCAGCGAGCGAATGCGTCGCTCCATGAACAGGTCGCCCGGCATCCGCGCTTCCTTGGTAACCGGAATGGTATTACGAAAGGGCGTTGTGGTTGAGTATGGAAGCTGAGTACCAAACCGTGAGGCTCGTTCTGCAAGCCGGGTCAGAAGAAAGGCAGCCCGCGACTCCCCCTCATGTTCAAGAACAGATTCAATGGCTTCAAGCCATTCCTGGGTTTCCTGTGGATCGGCATCATGGTACATGCGAGGCAACTCCCTATCAGCGCCCTGTCGATAGTCAGACGGTTCAGCCTGAACTGCGCCGCCAATTCTTGTTTTGTCAGGCCCGGAAGTTAGTCGTCAAACCCCTTCACAGGCATGGGTTCCGATCGCGGGAGCACGGCATCAAGCTGCCTGAGCCGGCGTCGCGCACGATCATGCCGGCTTTCAACCCGGCTCTTTAATTCTGTCATTTCACCTACATAGGCCAAGTGCGCCTGCGCTGCATTACGCGCACGAATGGGGTCGCGCCCCAAAACAGCATCGCGCAGACGAACATGTTGCTCGAGCACTTTTTGCCGCCAGGCTTCATCCACATACAAAGCCTGCATACGCTCAAGCATGCTGTGCTGCATCATTGCAAACATCGTTCGCATGGTATGAAGAAGCGCCAGATTGTGCGCCGCCTCGGCAATCGACAGGTGAAATTCAGTGTCAGCTCTGGCCTCCTTGATTGGGTCACACGCCTGATGACAACTCATCCAATCATTGAAACGCCGGGCAATGATTTCGCAGTCAGCTGATGTCGCCCGCTGAGCCGCATGAAAAGCGGCAACACCCTCCAGCGCATGACGAAACTCCAACAAATCCTGCTGCGCATCAGGATGCTTACTCAGCAGCTCAAATAAAGGCTCGGTGTACGAGGCACCCAAATTATCCGTGACAAAGTTGCCCCCCCCCTGACGCCGGACGATCAGTCCTTTGGCTTCAAGCTTCTGCAACGCTTCCCGCACGGAGGGACGGGAGACTTCGAACTGAACCGCCAACTCCCTTTCCGGGGGCAGCCGTTGCCCGGGCTTCATGCTGCCTTCGACAATCATCTGCTCAAGATGTCTCAGAATAATATCGCTGAGTTTGGGCTGCCGGAGCGGCTTGATGGGGGGCATGCATACCTGCGATTGAAACGTTATTAGGGATAGACTAGCACAAGCTTTTTGCAATGGTAATACCATTCCATCACACGGATTGGTCTGACCAAAATAGCTCAATTTGTGATCAGATCTTATTTTCTCACACTCGCACGAAAAGGCGACTGGCCACCCTCCCGACCGACCTGTATCATTGTTAGGCAGAGTAAAGAGGGTTGCAGTGGAAAAACCCCAGGACTGACAGGGAGCGACATCATGAACAGACGTTTGGTTAGTTATGCCTCGATTATAGCCGCTTGTATCACTGCGGGTTCAGCCATGGGCGTTCAGCCAATGGAGGAAACCGACCTGGAGCAATTGCATCTCCAGGGTTTGGATGCGCCGGCTGCAGGTGAAGTGCGTACGGCCGTCGAAAGCGACGTCAGTCGCACTACAGCGAAGGGTTTGCAGAAAGATCTCAAGGAAAGCTCGGGGTTCTCCAATGCTGAAACCGGGACGAACACACCGGATATTGAAACCCCAGACCCCAACGATGTCAGAGATACTAACAATCTTGGCTACTCAGACCGAGTGGCTGAAGTCTCTATCCGCAAAGCCACCTCGGCAGACAGAAGCTCGAGTCACAGTACCGGAAATGGTGCCGCCATTAACGTTAACAACCAGGTTCAATCGATTGGCATCGAAAATGCGCGTCGAACGCCTGACAGCCCAATCAATGCCGGCAACCTTTATCTGAACAACATGCAGGTAGACGCGCAAATCAAAGTCCAGGGTCGCTAACGATTGAGCAAGGCCAAACGGCGAACCTTAACGTGCCTTCAGGCATGTCAAATGATGCCATACGAAAAGTCGTGCAGAAATTTGGCATCTTTGGCGGTAATTTTGGTGATTTCGACCCCTACCAGGCAGCTGCTGGTGCGGAACACGTTGTGCCGCACTTGCGCCTGAGCGATGAACTCCCAGCGCTTGCCCGAAAACATGACTTCAACCTTGAGCGTCTCGATCTCACCCATCGGTAGCGTCGAAGCCACCTCCAGCAAAAAACCCTGCGCGGACGCGTTTTCCACGCGCCCCTGCATCATACCTGTGGTGGGTGATTTGAGAATACAGCGCCAGCCCGCCGGCCTGCGAGGACTTCGCCTCGCCTCTTCACCTTTTTTCTCCTCGGTCATAGCGCCTCAATAGCAAAAAACCTTTGTAAGATTAGCCACAAACGCGGGAAATGTCCTCGCTATTTTCGTATGGCTACGTAACGCTGTGTTTTCAGTGCAATAAGGCATAGAGCCGGCGACGGTAGTCCCGCGCCAAGGGACTCTCCGCCCCCAGCAAGGTCAGCGCCTCCAGGAACACCTGACGTCGCTCGACATTTGCCGGGTCCTGCTGACAGACTTTCAGTAACAGTGCCATCGCCTGCTCATGCTCGCCTGCCACCAGCTTCTTCTGCCCCATCGCTTGCAATGCGGCGCTATCTTCAGGGTCACGGGCAAGTGTCGCTTCAAGCGAGGTCCAGTCCGGTAAGTCTGGCGCCTTCGACGCGTAAGCGATCGAAGTCTGCAACTGTTTCACACGCTGGGATGCTTTTCGGTCATCCGGCAGGCTATCCAATATGTCACTTGCCTCGACAAAGTGGCCCATACGAACGTTGACGGCCGCAATTTCGGTCAACACATCCAGATCGGACGTTTGCTTCTCGTGGGCCTCTAACAGAACAGCCAGCGCGTCGTCCAAGTGCCCCTCGACGACCAGCGCACGACTGGCCGCAATCGGATCGAAGCGCTTTGTGACATGCTTGCCCAGCCACTTACGCAACTCACTCTCTGGCAGCGCGCCGGTAAAGTGATCTTTGAGGCGGCCATCTTGCAACAGGAAGACCGTTGGCAAACTTCTCACGCTGAGCTGCGCGACCAACTGTTGTTGCTCATCGGCATTCACCTTCACCAGCTCGAAGCCACCCTCATATTCCGCAGCCAGTTTTTCCAGTAAGGGCATGAGCTGCTTGCAGGGCGCGCACCAGGATGCCCAAACGTCAATGACCACAGGCACACTAAGCGAACGCTCAATCACATCCGCCTGAAAATTTTCAAGGGTCACATCTTTTACCCACGCTGAGTCCGGCATGCTTCACTCCTTATATCCAAGGGGGCCTATTCTGAAGCAGGAAAGCAGGTGACCGCAAATTCATGCACCGCGCGCTCAAGGTCCCTGCCCTTTAAATCCAGATCACGCACCCCCATCTCCCCTTTCACGAGACAGGCTGGAGCCCACGCATGAGTGATACAGAGCAGGAACACATTGAACTGAGTAACGAAAACGGCAGCACCCTGATTTTGCCGGGACAATCGTTACCCAAACGGATTTACCTGATGCCGATTGCAAACCGTCCCTTTTTTCCGGCACAGGTTCAGGCACTGGTGGTTCAGGCTGAGACCTGGGAAGAAACCTTCGACCGGATTGGCAACACAAACGAAAAGGTCGTGGGGCTCTGCTACCTCGAATCCTTTGATGACATCGACGAAGTACCCGACAGCCATGACTTCCCCATGATCGGCACGCTGGCCAAAGTTCATAATGTCGTCACCGAGCAGGGACGCCTGCAGTTTATCGCACAGGGGATGCAGCGCTTTCGCATCGTCCAATGGCTTAAGCGCAGCCCTCCCTTTCTGGTTGAAGTCGAATACCCTGAAGTGAGCCGTGAACCCGAAACGGAGGTCAAGGCCTATGCCATGGCCCTGATCAATACCATCAAGGAATTACTGCCGCTCAACCCGCTCTACAGCGAGGAACTTAAACAGTATCTCAGTCGCTTCAGCCCTAACGAGCCCTCGGCGCTGTCCGACTTTGCCGCAGCCATTACGACCGCAAGCGGCCCGGAGCTGCAGGACGTTATCGTGACATTACCGCTCCTGCGACGAATGGAAAAAGTGCTGATTCTCATCAAGCGGGAGCTCGAAGTGGCAAAACTTCACTCCCAAATCAGTCAGGAAGTCAGCCAAAAAACCGGTCAACGCCAGAAAGAGTTTTTCCTGCGGGAGCAGCTCAAAATCATTCAGCGGGAACTGGGCATCACCAAAGACGACAAAACCTCCGATCTTGAGACCTTTCGCCGCCGCCTGGACCAAACCAGGCCACCTGCACATGTCGTCAAGCGCTTTGACGAAGAAGCACGCAAGCTCGGCGCACTGGAAAGTGGTTCACCCGAATACGGTGTAACGCGCAATTATCTCGACTGGCTGACCCAGGTTCCCTGGGGTGTTTATACTGAAGACAAATTTGATCTGACCGCAGCCCGCCAATTGCTGGACCTGGAACACGATGGACTGGACGACGTCAAAGATCGCATCATTGAGTTTTTGGCCGAAGCGGCTTTCCGCCAGGAAGTGTCGGGGCAGATTATTCTGCTCTCCGGCCCTCCTGGAGTCGGAAAAACCTCCATTGGAAAATCGATTGCCACCGCACTGGGCCGAAAATTCTACCGACTTAGCCTCGGTGGTATGCGCGACGAAGCAGAGATCAAAGGACATCGACGGACCTACATCGGTGCGATGCCTGGAAAGCTGGTGCAGGCGCTGAAGGAGGTCGGCACGGCTAATCCCGTGATCATGCTGGACGAAATTGATAAATTGGGGCGCTCTTACCAGGGCGATCCGGGCAGTGCGCTACTCGAAACACTGGACCCGGAACAAAACGTCGACTTTCTGGATCACTACCTGGATGTCAGGGTGGACCTTTCGAGGGTGCTGTTCGTGTGCACGGCGAACCAATTGGATAGCATTCCTCCCGCCCTACTGGATCGTATGGATGTCATCCGGCTATCCGGCTATGTTGCTGCGGAGAAGCTTGCGATCGCCAGACATCATTTGTGGCCCCGCCTGCTCAAACGTGTCGGCGCTCGCAAGTCACAGATCCAGATTGGTGACAAGGCCATGCTACAGCTCATTGAAGGTTATGCACGTGAAGCCGGCGTACGCCAACTGGAAAAGCTGTTGCATCGCATTGCCCGCAAGGCGATCGTGCAACTGATGCGCGGTGACACGGATAAAGTCAGGATCAATACCCGCAACCTGCAAAGCTACGTCGGCGCACCCGCCTTCCGTAAAGAGGGATCCCTGCAAGGACGAGGCGTCGTCACGGGTCTGGCCTGGACCGCCATGGGGGGCACCACCTTGCCCATCGAAGCCCAACTGATCCACTCAGTCAACCGTGGTTTCAAGCTCACCGGACAGCTTGGCGATGTCATGAAAGAATCGGCTGAAATTGCCTACAGTTTTATCGCTGGCAACCTGAAAGCACTGAAGGGGGATCCCACCTTTTTTGATAAATCTTTTGTACACCTCCATGTGCCAGAAGGTGCAACGCCCAAGGATGGTCCCAGCGCCGGGATCACCATGGCGACAGCGCTCTTATCGCTAGCACGCAATCAGGCACCTAGGCCGGGTGTTGCGATGACCGGTGAACTGACCCTGACCGGAAAGGTGTTCCCGGTCGGCGGAATCAGGGAAAAGGTCATCGCGGCGCGACGTATCGGGACTCACGAAATCATTCTGCCCGACGCCAACCGGCATGATTATGAAGAACTGCCCGCCTACATCCGCGAAGGGATGGCCGTTCATTTTGCCACCGCGTATGAGGATGTCGCCCGAATCATGTTCAAGAATAAATAAACAACCACGTACACGAGGCATCTGCGGCATGCCTCCGTGAACCCTTTAACATTTCCGGAATTGGGGGTAGTATCGATCTGGCATCAATAATAACTTCACGCGGAATAACCACTATGCCCAAGACGATTTCTCGTAAATTGCTGATATCCAGTGCGATTGCGCTGGCCCTGTCGGGTACGGCCCAGGCTGAAACCCTCAAGATCGCCATCGCCGGCCCCGTCACTGGCGACGTCGCCCAATACGGTGACATGCAGGTGATCGGCGCACAAATGGCCGTAGAACAGATCAATAAGGCGGGCGGCGATCTCACGCTGGAAGCCAAAGTCTTTGATGATGCCTGCGACCCGAAACAGGCCGTAGCAGTGGCTAACATGATAGTCAACGAAGGCTACCAATATGTCGTTGGGCACCTCTGCTCCAGCTCCACGCAACCCGCCACTGACATCTACGAAGATGAAGGTATTCTGGCCGTAACGCCCGCCTCAACCAGCCCGGAAATTACAAAGCGCGATCTGAAGATGATTTTCCGAACCATCGGCCTGGACAGCTTCCAGGGCCCTACCGCAGGGCGCTACATCGCCGATACGATTAAACCCAAGATGGTTGCCGTTATTCATGACAAGCAACAGTACGGCGAGGGCATCGCAACCGCCGTGAAAAGCACCCTGGAATCAAAAGGCATCAAGGTTGCCATGTTTGAAGGGATCTCCAAAGGGGACAAAGATTTCTCGGCGCTCATTGCCAAAATGCAAAAAGCTGGCGTCGACTTTGTTTACTACGGTGGATACCACCCAGAACTGGGGCTGATCTTGCGCCAGTCCTTTGACAAAGGCTTCAAGGTCAAGTTTATGGGGCCTGAGGGCGTTGGCAACAAAGACATCAGCACCATTGCCGGCGAGGCTTCGGAAGGACTCCTGGTTACCCTGCCCCCCGCATTTGATACACGCCCAGAAAACAAAGCATTGGTCGATGCCTTCAAGGCTAAGAAACAAGATGCCAGCGGCGCGTTTGTGATGACCTCTTATGCCGCCGTGCAAGTGATTGCGGATGCCGTTAAAGGTGCCGGGACACAGGACCCGATGAAAGTTCAATCTTACCTGCGTGCGAACACGTTCAAGACACCCATGGGCACGATCGGCTTCGATGCTAAAGGCGATCTGAGCTCATTTGACTTCGAAATCTACACCTGGCACGCCGATGGCACCAAAACTGCGGTACAATAATCAACCGTAGTTGGTGACTGTGCACCCGCCGACTCCCTGAAGTCCGGCGGGTGTTTTATTTTGGCGGAGTCTGTTCATGCTTGAATCCCTACTCTATTTTATCCAGCAGCTTATCAATGGCCTGACACTGGGAAGTGCCTATGCCCTGATCGCGATTGGCTACACCATGGTCTATGGCATCATTGGAATGATCAATTTCGCCCATGGTGAAATTTACATGATCGGAACCTATGTCGCGTTTCTGGCCATCACCGCTATGGGAATGCTGGGAATTGAATATCTGCCTGTCGTATTTCTCTTCGCGCTCCTGTCGAGCATTTTAGTCTCGAGTGCATTTGGTTGGAGCCTGGAACGCATTGCCTACCGTCCCCTGCGCGGCAGCAATCGCCTGATTCCATTGATCTCCGCGATCGGCATGTCGATCTTTCTGCAAAACTACGTCCGTTTAGGACAAGGCAGTCGTGATGTGGCGCTCCCCTCAGTCCTGACCGGCGGCTGGACGTTTGGCCCAGACGATGGCTTTCAGGCATCGCTATCCTACATGCAACTGTTAATCTTCATCGTGACATTTATATCCATGTCGCTTCTAACGTCCTTCATCAGTCGCTCACGCACCGGACGCGCCTGCCGCGCCGTCGCCCAAGACATGAAAATGGCCAACCTGCTCGGCATTGATACCAATCGCATTATTTCCCTGACCTTTGTCATCGGCGCAGCACTGGCTGCGGTGGCAGGCGTGTTACTTGGCATGCAATACGGCGTTGCCAACCCCTTTATAGGCTTCATCGCAGGACTTAAAGCCTTTACCGCTGCTGTACTCGGCGGCATCGGCAGCATTCCCGGAGCCATGCTCGGCGCTTTAATCCTTGGCATAGCGGAGAGCATGACTGCCGCTTATTTCAGCTCTGAATATAAAGATGTCGTCTCATTCGGACTGCTGGTTTTAATTCTGCTGTTTCGTCCCACAGGTCTGCTCGGTAAGCCAGAAGTGGAGAAGATCTGATGAAGACAAACAACATCGCTTTCGCATTTTTCTGCGCTTTGGTGACCGCCATCATGGCGTTCCCTTTGCTTGGCCTGAAAATGGTCAGCGAAGGCACTGGCATGATCATTCAGGGTGCCACTGCCAGCACATGGATTTATATCGCCTCAGCCTGCATGATGGTTTTTCTCGTTCAGCTGTTTAAAACGTCGCTAAATTCAGGCGTCGAGCAATTCAAAGTGCAGCTTTCCCGCCTTCCAACCCCTTCTCTGCCGGCAGATCAGCATGTGCGACTGGAAAAGTGGGCACTCATTTTAATCATCGGCCTCGCACTGGCCTGGCCCTTTATGACCAGCCGGAGTTCAATCGACCTGGCTACACTGGTTCTGATCTACGTCATGCTGGGATTGGGCCTAAACATCGTGGTCGGGCTGGCGGGTCTGCTGGATCTGGGTTACGTAGCATTCTACGCGGTCGGTGCCTACAGCTATGCCTTGCTCAACAATTACTATGGACTTTCCTTTTGGATCTGTCTGCCGATCGCCGGTTTACTGGCGGCAACCTTCGGTTTTCTCCTGGGGTTTCCTGTCCTGCGCCTGCGGGGTGATTACCTCGCGATCGTAACCCTTGGCTTTGGCGAAATTATCCGCATCTTCCTGAACAATCTAACGACGCTGACGGGCGGCCCCAATGGGATACCCGGTATTCCTAAACCCACCCTCCCCATGATTCAGACCGACCCCGAGTTCGCGCTGATCAGCCTCGATTTCTCCCGCAGCTCTCGCGAGGAGGGTGTCGTCCCCTTTCATACCTTTTTCGGACTGGACTACAACCCTGAAACCAAAGTGGTCTTTCTCTATCTCCTGGCACTGGCCATGTGCCTTGCCATTATTTTTGTCATTCGCCGACTGATCCGCATGCCCGTCGGACGCGCCTGGGAGGCCTTGCGGGAAGATGAGATCGCCTGTCGCTCACTCGGCCTCAACCGAACGGCCATTAAACTGTCTGCTTTCACACTGGGCGCAAGCTTTGCGGGTTTTGCAGGTTGCTTCTTTGCGGCCCGACAAAGCTTCATCAGCCCGGAATCGTTTACCTTTATTGAGTCTGCCATCATTCTGGCCATTGTTGTTCTGGGCGGGATGGGCTCTCAATTGGGCGTTATCCTGGCCGCCATCGTGATGATCGTCCTCCCTGAACTTGCCCGCGAATTTCAGGAGTACCGCATGTTGATGTTTGGGCTTTTGATTGTCCTGATAATGATCTGGCGTCCACAAGGCCTTCTGCCGATGCAGCGCCCCCATCTGGCGATCAAGGAGGCCGAGCATGCTTGAGGTTAGGGATTTAGGGATGCGCTTTGGTGGCTTACAGGCGGTTGACGGCGTATCGCTGGACGTCAATGAAGGGGAAATTGTCTCCATTATTGGCCCTAACGGTGCCGGAAAAACCACCGTCTTTAACTGTATCAGTGGCTTCTATACGCCGACCGGCGGCAGCGTAAAATTCAAAGGCGACTTTGTCCATACTTTTCCCGATTACCGCATTTCGCGACTGGGTATGGTCCGAACGTTTCAGCACGTGCGACTCTTTAGTCGCATGACGGCAATTGAAAACCTGCTTGTCGCCCAACACCGTCATGCCAACACCAATCTTTTTGCAGGCCTGTTCGCGACACCGTCGTATCGGCGCAAAGAACAACTGGCGCTGGACAGAGCTAGCTATTGGCTCAAGAAAGTCGATTTGTTGAATCATGCTAACCGTGAAGCAGGCACGCTCTCTTATGGACAGCAGCGCAGGCTGGAAATCGCGCGCTGTATGGTCACAGAGCCAAGCATTCTTATGCTGGATGAACCCGCCGCAGGTCTGAACCCGAGGGAAACCCGCGATCTGGATGAACTCATTACGGCGATCAAGCACAGCTACAACGTCTCGGTTCTCCTGATCGAGCATGACATAGGACTGGTAATGGGCATCTCAGATCGTATCTATGTCGTGAATCAGGGCCGACCTCTGGCCAGTGGATCTCCCGAAGAAATACGCCAAAATCCTGCAGTGATCAAAGCTTATCTGGGAGAAGGCTGATGTTGACCTTTGAGAATGTATTTACCCGTTATGGCATGGTCAAAGCGCTGCACGGCGTCTCCCTGGAAGTAAAGAAAGGCGAGATCGTGACACTGATAGGTGCCAATGGCGCAGGCAAAACCACACTCCTGATGACCCTGTGTGGCGATCCCAAAGCAGACTCCGGCGTGATCCGTTATCAAGGAGAAGATATCACTCAACAAAAAACCAGCGACATCATGCGCAAAGGTATCGCGATCGTTCCAGAAGGGCGACGAATTTTCCCGGCGCTGACCGTCGATGAAAATCTGCAAATGGGCGGGTTCTATGCAACGCCAGAACAGATCGAAGAACGCCTCAACCATGTCTTTCAGCTTTTCCCCCGCCTGAAAGAGCGAATAGAACAGCGGGCGGGAACCATGTCTGGTGGCGAACAACAAATGCTGGCCATTGGAAGAGCGCTGATGAGTAAGCCCGACCTACTCCTGCTGGACGAACCCTCGCTGGGACTGGCACCCATTATTATTAATCAGATCTTCGAGATTATCGCTCGCCTGCGTGAAGAAGGCGTCACGGTGTTCCTGGTTGAGCAAAATGCCAACCAGGCACTCAAACTCGCGGATCGCGGATACGTGCTAGAGAACGGCAAGGTCGTTCTTCACGATACCGGCCAGAATTTGTTGAGTAACGGAGATGTTCGAAAAGCGTATCTTGGGGGATAGCGCATCGTCTCTGCGCTAATACGACCCATAAGCCAACACCAGACGCAAAAAACGCCCCGAGGGGCGTTTTTTAAACTAAGATCAAGGCGATCTTAAACACTCGCCTTGTCTTCTTCCGTCACTTCTTTGATCGACAGCTTGATACGACCACGCGCATCGACATCCAACACCTTAACGATGATTTCCTGCCCTTCTTTCAGGTAGTCAGACACATTCTCGACTCGCTCCTGAGCGATTTGAGAAATGTGCACCAAACCATCTTTGCCTGGCAGGAAGTTAACGAAGGCACCGAAGTCCACAATACGCTCGACCTTACCGCGATAAACCTGACCGACTTCTGCTTCTGCAGTGATCGAGGTTACACGGAAAATCGCCTGATCTGCCGCTGCCTTGTTCTCAGCGTAGATACGCACAGTACCATCATCGGAGATATCAATTGACGCGCCGGTTTCTTCGCAGATAGAGCGAATGGTCGCACCACCTTTGCCGATAACATCACGAATTTTTTCCGGGTCGATCTTCATCACTTCCATTTTCGGCGCGCTGTCTGACAGCGTCTCACGTGACGCCGACAGGACCTTGTTCATGTCACCCAGAATGCTCAGACGGGCATCCAATGCCTGTCCTAAAGCGATTTCCATGATTTCTTCTGTGATACCGTTGATTTTGATGTCCATCTGCAGTGCAGTCACACCTTTCTCAGTACCGGCAACTTTGAAATCCATATCGCCCAGGTGATCTTCGTCACCAAGGATATCGGTCAGTACGGCGAAGCGTTCGCCCTCTTTGACCAGCCCCATCGCGATACCTGCAACCGGCGCTTTAACCGGCACGCCCGCATCCATCAGCGCCAGTGAGCTACCACACACACTCGCCATAGATGAAGAACCGTTAGACTCAGTAATTTCAGAAACGACACGAATCGCGTAAGGGAAATCGTCAACCGTTGGCATCATGGCCTGTACGCCGCGACGCGCTAATCGACCGTGACCGATTTCACGACGACCGGTGGCACCGACGCGGGCAATCTCTCCCACCGAGTAACCGGGGAAGTTATAGTGCAACATAAACGGATCTTTACGTTCACCTTCCAGCGCATCCACGATCATCACATCCCGCATGGTGCCAAGGGTCGCCGTCACCAGCGCCTGCGTTTCACCGCGGGTGAACAGCGCTGAACCGTGAACATTCGGGAGAATACCGACTTCAACCGTTACCTGGCGCACAGTCTTGTTATCACGACCATCGATTCGGGGCTGACCGTCGATAATGCGGTTACGTACGATTTCTTTTTCAACTTTCTTGAAGTAGCCCTTAACGGACTCGCCATCAAATTGACCCTCGCCCTCTCCTACCAGTGCAGCCATCGCAGCCTGCTTGACTGCATCTACTGCAGCATAGCGATCCAGCTTTTCTTTGATGGTGTAGGCCTCAGCCAGCTGCGCGCCAAATTGATTACGGAGTGCTTCAACCAGACTGGTCTTAACTTCAGGAGCAACCCAATTTGAAGCGGGTCTTGCAACTTCTGCCGCAAACTCGCGAATTCCGGCGATCGCCACCTGCATTTCCTGGTGAGCAAACAGCACCGCGCCTAACATCTGATCTTCGGAGAGCTCTTTGGCTTCAGACTCAACCATTAGCACGGCATCAGTCGTTCCTGCAACCACCATGTCCAATCGTGAGTCGGTCATGTCTTTGAAGCCAGGGTTCAGGATGTAGCCGACATCATCTTTATATGCAACACGTGCGGCGGCCAACGGTCCCTGGAAGGGAACACCGGAAATTTCCAGCGCTGCGGCAGCCCCGATAATCGATGCAATATCAGGGTCCATATTTTTGTTGGCGGACAGCACCGTACACAGAATCTGAATTTCATTCTGGTAACCGTCCGGGAACAAGGGGCGAATGGGGCGATCAATCAGACGCGAGGTCAACGTCTCTTTTTCAGTCGGGCGACCTTCGCGCTTGAAATAGCCACCCGGAATTCGTCCGGCGGCATAGGTTTTTTCCATGTAATGCACGGACAACGGAAAAAAATCTCGCCCGGCTGCCGCTTCTTTTTCGGCAACAACCGTGACCAGAACTCGGGTATCGTCCATTGAAACCAGAACAGCTGCTGTCGCTTGTCGAGCGATACGTCCGGTCTCCAGGGTGACAGTTGAACTGCCATATTGAAAAGTCTTGCGTACTGGGTTCACAGTAGCTCCTTTGTTTAATTTTTTCTTTCTCAAAAACAAAAAGCGCCATCCACCGAGTTAACAGCGAACGGCACTTTTTAATACGTATGCTTTGCCAGAATGGGATGGTCTTAGCGACGCAGACCCAAACGTTTGATCAGGCTGGTGTAACGATCAACGTTCTTGCCACGCAAGTAGTCCAGCAGGTTTCTGCGCTGGCTAACCATGCGAATCAAACCACGACGCGAGTGATGGTCGTGCTTGTTAGCCTGGAAGTGGTCTTGCAGTTTGTTGATATTAGCCGTCAACAGTGCAACCTGAACTTCAGGAGAACCGGTGTCGCCTTCTTTAACCTGATAATCAGCCAGAATTTGTGCTTTTTCAGCAGCAGACAGTGCCATTTAATTTTACTCCAAGGAATATGCTTTAAATTCGGGAACAACCGTGCATATCTACAGTCGTCCCAAAACCTTACTGTTGTCGGCAATCAAACCTGAACTGATCAGGCGAAATGGCGACAAACGCATTGGCTCAGTCACCTTGCCAACACCCAGAAACATCCGATCTTCATTCCGGTAGACCCGGTATAAGCCGCAGGTTCGAGGGTCGCCTAGTGTAACCGCTCGACCACAAATAAGCGAGTCACCCTGGTCGAAATTTACCAAAATAGTTGGAATTTCAGTCAATGCCGAATCAATCGGCATCAGCACCCCGTTCGCCATCAGACGCTCAACACCCTGGGGCGTGTCAGATAGCAGTGACTCCAGCTGTTCCAGCGTGACCGCTTGTTGCAGCGAGAAAGGGCCACTCTGCTCTCGTCGTAAGTTAGTCATATGCGCCAGGCTGCCGAGAGACTGGGCCATATCTTCGATCAGCGTGCGAACATAGGTTCCCTTGCTACAGGTCACCCGAAAGCGAAAATACGGCAGGTTCAGCGATACCGGCTGACACTCATGAATAACGATGTCACGAGGAGGCCGATCAATTTCGATACCCTTTCGGGCCAGCTCATACAGGGGACGCCCCTGATGCTTCAACGCAGAGTACATCGGCGGTACCTGTTGCCCTGCCCCGACAAAACGATGGCACAGTGACGCGAAGCTTTCCGAATCTATTTCAGGAGGCTCAGCCTTCCGAACTTCAACCCCTTCACAATCCCCTGAATCAGTTAAAGTGCCAAACACACCTTCAGCCAGATAGGTCTTTTCAGCGTCCAGAAGGAAGTGGCTATATTTAGTCGCCTCTCCAAAGCATAACGGCAGAACACCCGTTGCCAGAGGATCCAGGTTCCCCGTATGCCCTCCTTTTCGAGCGGAAAGCAGACGACGAACCTTTTGCAAGGCCTGATTACTACTGACTCCCTTGGGCTTATCGAGCACAAGGACACCATGCACATCCCGCCAACCTGGTTTAACGACGCCTGACATTACTCGTTTTCGCCAGAATGATCCTTGGCGCGCGCTTCGCGAATCAGACCATCCATCCGCATTGCATTTTCAATCACAGTGTCGTAATGAAAGCGCAACTGAGGCATCACGCGCAGCTTAATGCGATGACTCAGCTCAGAGCGTAGAAAACCCCTGGCCTGCTCCAGCGCGTAAAGCGCACTTTCTCTCAACTCTGCAGATTGAGCAGGATCCAGATTCAACACCGTGAAATACATGTCCGCATAAGAAAGATCCTTACTGACTTTCACGGCATTAATCGTAATCATTCCCAAGCGGGGATCTTTGATCTCCCGCTGAAGAATCATGGCGAGCTCTTTCTGCATTTGCTCGCCGATTCGATCCGTTCGTTTAAAATCCCGGGCCATCCATCAACCTCAGCGCTTAAAGCGAACGCTCAACCTTAACGCGATCGAATACTTCAATCACATCACCGATCTTCACTTCGTAGTTACGAACCCCAATACCACACTCCATGCCAGAACGGACTTCGGAGACATCATCTTTGAAGCGACGCAGAGACTCCAGTTCACCCTCGAAAATAACCACGTTATCACGCAAGACACGAATGGGTTTGTTTCTGTATACGTTTCCTTCCGTCACCATACAGCCAGCAACCTGACCGAACTTCGGCGATTTGAAGGTATCGCGAACCGATGCCGTTCCCAGGATATCCTCCCGATACTCCGGCGCCAAAAGCCCTGACAGCGCCTTCTTCACATCGTCAATGATGTTATAGATGATGCTGTAATAGCGAAGCTCTACCCCTTCCCGCTCAATGATCTTTCGCGCGGCAGACTCAGCCCGCACGTTAAAACCGATCACGATGGCCTGTGTAGACACAGCAAGGTTAGCATCTGTTTCCGTGATACCACCCACGCCACTGGAGATAATGCGCACCTGCACCTCTCCATTGCCCAAATCCATCAGCGCCGCAGACAAAGCCTCAAGCGAACCTCTCACATCAGTCTTAAGGATGATGTTGAGATCTTTGACTGCACCTTTACCCATGTTCTCGAACAGGTTCTCCAGGCTGGCAACCTGCTGCCGCTGCAGGCGATTATGACGCTCCTTGTTCTGGCGGAATTCAGAGACCTCACGCGCCGTTTTTTCATCCGGCAGCACCTGGAACTCATCACCCGCATCCGGCGCACCATTCAAACCCAGAATTTCAACCGGCATAGAGGGGCCGACCGTCTTCAGCGCACGCCCATTTTCATCCAGCATGGCCCTAACACGGCCAAAGAACTCACCCGCCAGCACGATATCACCATGCTTCAGCGTGCCGTTTTGCACCAGCACCGTTGCAACCGAGCCACGACCTTTATCCAGACTCGACTCGATAACAACACCCTTGGCAGGCGCCTCATAAACGGCCGTCAACTCAAGCAGTTCCGCCTGAAGCAACACCGCCTCGAGGAGATTATCGATACCTTCTCCAGTATGTGCCGAGACGTTTACAAACTGGGTGTCGCCGCCCCATTCTTCTGAAATAACATCAATCGCTGACAATTCATTTTTGACACGATCAGGATCTGCTTCAGGCTTGTCTATTTTATTGACCGCTACGACCAACGGTACGTTTGCAGCTTTAGCGTGCTGAACCGCTTCCTTGGTCTGAGGCATCACGCCGTCATCGGCAGCCACAACCAGAATAACAATGTCCGTACACTGCGCACCACGTGCACGCATTGCGGTAAACGCTGCGTGGCCGGGCGTATCCAGAAACGAAACCGTTCCTCTGGGTGTATCGACATGGTATGCACCGATGTGCTGTGTAATACCGCCAGACTCCTTCGCAACCACTTTGGTACGACGAATATAATCCAGTAATGAGGTCTTACCGTGGTCGACGTGACCCATGACGCTGACAACCGGCGCACGAGGCTTGGCTTCAGACTGATCGTAATTGACCGCGCTCAACGCCTTGGTCTCTACCGCATCGGCTTTATGAAGCACCACTTTGTGCCCCAGCTCCTCCGCAACAAGTTGGGCAACTTCCTGATCAATCGCCTGGTTAAGAGTCGCCATAACGCCCATACCCATCAGCTTCTTAACCACTTCAGTCGCTTTTACCGCCATACGCTGCGCAAGCTCACTGACCGTAATTGTCTCGGGAATCATGACATCCCGACTGATCTGTGCCGCAGGACGCGCGGAAGAATAACCGGCCTTCTTCTTTTTACGCTGACGGAAAGAACGCGCCGGCGCAGCCTCAAACTCAGTTTCATCATCGTCTGCAGCTCTAACGACATCAGCGATGCGTTTGACAGGCTTAGGCACGGTTTTCGGCTTGTGCTTTTCAAGCCGCTTCTTTTCGGCCTCTTCATCTCTATCGAAGGGGCTGGACTCTTCTTTGTGACGGCGATGCTTGCTCTTCTTGCCATCGTCGCGGTCGCCCGCATCTCCGGACACCTTGCCAGTTTCGTCCGCGGAGCTTTCGCCAGCTGCCTCAACCTCGACTGCGACCGATTTAGCGTCAGTTACTGTTGCGGCAGGCTCATCCTGCTCAACCGCCGAAGCCTCAGCTGCGAGACGAGCCGCTTCTTCAGCTTCACGCGCCTGCGCTTCCGCTTCAGCCTTAGCCGCCATCTCTGCCTCTAATGCCGCCTGCTTCTCTTCTTGCTGCTTACGCGCCTCCGTCTCAAGATCCACTTCAGGACGCTTGATATACGTGCGCTTCTTGCGCACTTCAACGTTTACGGTGCGCTGACCAGATGCTTTCAGAGTGGTTGTCGTCTTGCGCTGAAGCGTAATCTTACGGGGCTCTGTTGAAAGCTCCCCGTGACTGCGCTTGAGGTGGCTCAGCAATTGCTGTTTTTCCTCATCTGTCACTTTATCTGTCGCACTGCGTTTTGTGAGACCCGCGTCCTCGAGCTGCTTTAACAGGCGCTCGACCGGCGTACCCACATCATCTGCCAACTGTTTAATCGTTACTTCTGCCATCCGGATCTCCTCCTTCTACCCTTAGTTCTGTTCCTCGAACCAAGGCTTACGCGCTGTCATGATCAGTTGTGCAGCTGCATCTTCAGACAGACCTTCTATTTCCGCTAATTCATCGACCGATTGTTCAGCCAAGTCTTCCATGGTGACAATCCCACGACTGGCCAGAACGAAAGCTAAGTGTTTACTCATGCCTTCCATATTTAACAAATCGTCCGCTGGTTCAGCCGTTTCGAGCTTCTCTTCTTTCGCCAGCGCCTGATTAACCAGCACATCTTTTGCACGCGTTCGCAACGCGGTCACCAAATCTTCGTCAAACCCTTCAATCGCCAGCATTTCTTCCATCGGCACATAAGCGACTTCTTCCAGGGTAGTAAAGCCTTCCTCTGCCAGGACCTGCGCCAGATCTTCATCCACCTCAAGCTGATCCCTGAACAGATCCACGTAACGCCCCACCTCAGCTTCCTGCTGTTTGCCAGCCTCTTCTTCAGTAAGGACGTTAATTTCCCAGCCGGTCAGCTGAGCGGCCAAACGCACATTCTGCCCGCTGCGCCCGATGGCCATGGCCAGGTTTTCTTCAGCCACTGCAACCTGCATCGTGTGAGAGTCTTCGTCGACAATGATGGATGCCACCTGAACCGGCGCCATGGCATTAATCACCAACTGTGCAGGATTATCATCCCACAACACGATATCAATTCGCTCATTGCCCAGCTCGCCTGAAACTGCCTGAACCCGGGCGCCGCGCATTCCCACACACGCTCCCACAGGGTCAATGCGACCGTCGTTGGTCTTTACCGCAATTTTTGCCCGCGAACCCGGATCTCTCGCCGCCGCCTTGATTTCAATAACCTCTTCGGCAATTTCGGGCACTTCGATTCGGAATAGTTCAACCAGCATTCCCGGTGCAGAGCGACTGAGAATCAGCTGCTGACCACGATTATCATCACGAATTTCCAACAAAAGTGATCGTGCGCGGTCGCCCACTTTCAGCGTTTCACGCCCGATTAACTGATCCTTCGGCAGGACCGCTTCAGCATTGTTACCCAGGTCGATTATAATGTTGTCGCGGGTAATCTTCTTGACCACGCCATTGACCAGTTCACCAACACGCTCCCGGTAAGCCTCGATAATTTTTGACCTCTCGGCTTCGCGCACTTTCTGAACAATGATTTGTTTGGCCGCCTGGGCACCGATGCGCCCGAAGGACACGGCTTCAATTTTTTCTTCGTGAACATCCCCTGGCTTTAAGGCCGCATCAATGTCATGCGCCTCTTGCAGCGTCAACTCAGAACCCAGCGCCGGGACAGCGTCATTATCAACAATAACCCAGCGACGAAAAGCCTGGTAATCGCCAGACTTTCGGTCAATCACCACTCTAACGTCAGAATCTTCCTCTTCGGTTTCATCTACTTTTTTCTTGGTCGCCATCGCCAGCGCCATTTCGATCGCCTGAAAGATGACTTCTTTCTCGACGCCTTTTTCGTTGGAGACCGCCTCAACGACCATTAAGATTTCTTTGCTCATCCTGGATCCACCAAAAATTTAAAACTGAGGCACCACATTCGCCTTGTCGATTGATTCCAAAGGAAAGCAAAACTCTTCATCATCAATCAGAAGGGTTGCCTCCTCATTTTCGACCTGTACCAGCTTGCCCTTGAATCGGCGCCGCCCCTCAAAAGGCACCGCCAACCGGACTTCAATCACTTCGCCAACGCTGGCCAGGTAATGTTTCTCTTCGAACAGAGGCCGATCCCACCCAGGTGAGGAAACCTCAAGCGTATACCTGGAGGCAATCGGATCCTCAACATCCAGCACCGCACTAACCTGACGCGATACCTTCTCACAATCATCAATCGTGACACCAATCTCTGCTTTATCGATATAAATTCGCAGCAAAGATCGATGACTCTGACTGGCAAATTCCATCCCCCAGAAAATAAACCCCAGCCCTTCAACAACAGGCTCAATCAGCGCTCTGAGGACCGACTGCCGATCCATGTTTTTACCTCGCAGAAATAAAAAAAGGGCGTAACGCCCAATTCTTTAAAGTCCCTGGCTAACAAAAAACCCCTATCAAGGGGCTTCTGACAATCCTTGTCTTCTCAACCAAGGACTAAAATCCATTTACCAGGACAACTGACCCAAAAAGTTGGTGCCGAAGGCCGGACTTGAACCGGCACGAGCAAGCTCACCACCCCCTCAAGATGGCGTGTCTACCAATTTCACCACTTCGGCAAATCCAATCACTCTAGCTCGGGCTGAGTGTCACTATCTTGCGCGGGAGACGTCGCTTCTGGCTCAGCAGTATTCTGCTCCTGAGGTGCCGCAACTTTTTCCTGCACGGTCTCCGGCGCAGATTCTTGCGTGGGTGATTCTACTGCAGCTGGCACAGGAATACCAACATCTTCCGCACGCTTGGAGTGCTGTTTTGCAAAAACAGCCAACGCAAAACTTGTTACAAAAAAGGCGATCGCCAAACCGGTTGTCATCCGCGTCAAGAACGATCCACTACCCTTAGCTCCAAAAATCGTCTGAGAGGCACCTGAACCGAATGAAGCACCAACATCAGCCCCTTTTCCTTGCTGGATAAGGACCAGACCAATAACCGCTGCCGCGAAGACTACGTGCGCAACCAGTATCAATGTCTCAAAATGACCCATATCTCTAAACTCTGTCAGCTTTCAGCGATAATCGCCAAAAAATCTTTAGCTTTTAATGACGCGCCACCCACCAGCGCACCATCAATATCCTTTTGGGCAAATAACTCTGCCGCATTGCTACCTTTGACGCTTCCGCCATATAGCACTTTTACCGATGAAGCACCCTTTAAACCCGAGGCCAGCAACTCAGCCTTGATGGCGGCATGCATCTCCTGCGCATCTCCAGCAGAGGCGGTTTTCCCGGTACCAATTGCCCAGACGGGCTCATAGGCGACAACCAGCGACTCAAGTGACGTCAACTCAGACAGCACAACAGAAAGCTGCTTTACTACAATCCGAGTAGCATCTCCCTGCTCACGCTGCGCAAGGCTCTCACCCACACACAGCATCACTTTCAACCCTGACGCCAGCGCACGCTTGACCTTCTCAAGCACCACCGCATCCGACTCTCCGAACAACTCACGCCGCTCAGAATGCCCCACAATCACCCACTGAACGCCAAGGTCGACCAGCATTTCAGAGGCAACCTCCCCTGTAAATGCTCCTGCACCCTGCATCGAGCAATTCTGAGCCCCCACTGCCAGGTGACCACCGCACAGACTGACCGCATTTTGCAAATAGACAAAAGGGGGGCACAGCACGACTTCTGCACGCGACAGCAGACCTGCAGCGGCGCTTATCTCATTAATAAACGCATCCAAGTCGGCCAGACTGCCATTTGACTTCCAGTTACCTGCAATAAGTTTCTGAGCCATCTGGCAACTCCAAATTCAGCGAGGCGCAGATACTATCTAAAGTTCGACCAAGATACAAGCCGTTATCACACTTCGAAACTTAGCGTGCTCTTGCGCCAAAACCTAAACTACATAGAGGCCTCCACAATTGCAGCAAGCTCCTTTGCCACCTGCTGCACCAGGCTCGCGTCACGCCCTTCAGCCATAACACGAATCAGCGGCTCGGTTCCAGACGGACGCAACAACACGCGCCCCTGCCCCGCCAGACGCTGCTCTGCAGCGTCTGCAGCCCGACGAATGGCCTCGATCGACATCGGATCTTTGCGCTCAGAAACCCTGACATTGATCATTAACTGAGGAAGTTTTTGCATACCCTGCTTAATATCATGCAAGCTCTTTCCACTGCTAACCATCGCTGCCAGCACCTGCAGCGCAGAGATAATGCCATCACCCGTGGTTGTGCAATCCAACGCAACCAGGTGACCACTCCCCTCGCCGCCTAATAGCCAACCGTTTTTAGACAGCACTTCCATGACATACCGATCCCCAACCCGTGCACGCTCAAAAGGAATTCCAGCCTCCCTGAATGCCAGTTCCGCGCCGTAATTGGTCATTAGCGTGCCAACCACGCCCCCCGGTAAGCGCCCCTTCTGTTTACGATCCATGGCGATGATATACAACAACTCATCACCATCCACAATCTCACCCTTGTGATCGACCATTACAACCCGATCGCCATCGCCATCGAAGGCGATCCCAACATCCGCTCCCGATGCCAACACTTTTTCTCTGAGCGCCTCTGGGTGGGTTGAACCAATATTCTCATTGATATTGAGACCATTAGGCGTGACGCCAATACTCTCAACGTGCGCCCCCATCTCGCGAAACACACTGGGAGCCACCTGGTAGGTTGCACCTTCGGCACAATCCAGAACGACCTTCAAACCAGAGAAGGATAAGTTGAATTGCACCGTACTCTTGCAAAACTCAATGTAACGACCCTTGGCATCCTCGAAGCGTGCCGCCTTCCCCAACTGACTGGAGTCAATCAAGGTCATGGGCTGCGCCAACTGTTCCTCAATGGCCAGTTCAACTTCATCCGGCAATTTCATGCCCTGCGATGAAAAGAATTTCACGCCGTTGTCGTTGTATGGATTATGGGATGCGCTAATGACAATTCCGGCAACCGCCCGATAGGTCCGGGTTAAGTGCGCAATGGCTGGCGTCGGAATCGGCCCAAGCAAGGCAACGTCAATCCCCGCTGCAGCAAGCCCAGCCTCCAATGCAGACTCAAACATATAGCCGGAAAGACGCGTATCCTTCCCAATCAACACACGGTTTCGCTTACCATCCCGACGAAAAACCCGCCCTACAGCCCAACCGAGCTTGAGCATAAATTCCGGCGTGATCGGCTCCTCTCCTACACACCCGCGTATTCCGTCAGTTCCAAAATATCGTTTACCCATTCTGCTATTCCATCCTGATTATCGCATTGGCTATTTTTATGGCATCCACCGTCTCGGCAACATCATGCACACGAAGGATAGATGCACCGTGTAACACGGATATTGTAGCAGCGGCCACACTGCCTGCGAGCCTTTCAGCTACCTGACGCCCGGTTAACTGACCCAACATACTCTTACGTGAAAGCCCAACCAGAATCGGGAACCCCAACTGTTCTATCCGGCGCAGCTCGGCTAGCAAATGAAGGTTATCCTCCAAACGCTTACCAAAACCGAACCCTGGATCCAGTATTATCCGGGATGACGCCAGCCCCATCTGCTCCAGGCGTTTCGCCCGATCGTCAAGAAAATTGCAGACGTCCTCGACCACAGAGCCGTAGCTAGGGGCAGCCTGCATGGTCGCAGGCTGCCCCTGCATGTGCATGAGACATACCGGCATGTCATTGGTGACCACCAACTCTGCCATTCCCTCACGAGCCAGGGCCCTCACATCATTTATCAAATCAATCCCAAGCGCGATGGCCGTTTCGGCCACCTCCGGCTGACTGGTGTCCACTGAAACAGCCACATCCAATTTAGCCTTGATTGCCTCAACCACAGGAAGCACCCGATCCAACTCTTCATTTACAGAGACTGAGCGCGCACCCGGTCGGGTTGACTCTCCCCCAACGTCGATAATTCTCGCCCCCTCCACAAGCATTTGTTCCGCGTGCCGGAGGGCCGCATCCACCCCCTTAAATCGACCACCATCCGAGAAGGAATCAGGCGTCACATTCAGAATACCCATGACAGCAGGCTCAGATAAATCGAGGCGCCGCGTTTTAAGCTCAAAGTTCATAGACCACCAAAAAAAGAACCCGACACGGAGTCGGGTTTTTTATCCATACGACAATAACGTTAATCAGTGTTCACCGGCAGGCCCACCAATTCCGCTACCAGGCACCTCATCAGGTGTTTCTTTGGCGCGAGGACCAGCCCCCCCTCCTGTTGGGGTATTGGAATCACCCCACCCTTTAGGGGGTGAAGGCTCTTTGCCCGCCATGATGGCATCGATCTGCTCGGAATCGATGGTCTCATACTTCATTAACGCATCCGCCATGGCGTGGAGTTTAGCCATATTTTCCACAATCAGGTGTTTGGCATGATCATAACAGTCGTCAATGATGGAGCGAACCTCCTCATCGATGCGCTGGGCCGTTTCCGGCGAATAGACTTTGGGCGAGTGCCCCGCGCTACGCCCCAAAAACACTTCTTCACTGTCATCATCATACATCAGTGGGCCCAACTTCTCGGACAAGCCCCACTTGGTCACCATATTACGCGCAAGCTCGGTGGCACGCTTGATATCGTTAGACGCACCCGTCGTCACGCCAGACGCACCCAGCGTCAGCTCTTCTGCGATTCGCCCACCGAAAAGCGAGCAAATCATGCTGATCAATGACTGACGACTATGGCTATAGCGGTCCTCCTCCGGCAGGAACATAGTCACACCCAGTGCCCGGCCGCGCGGAATAATACTCACCTTGTACACAGGATCGTGTTCCGGACTCAGACGACCAACAATTGCATGTCCCGCTTCGTGATAAGCAGTGTTCCGCTTCTCCTTCTCAGACATCACCATGGATTTGCGCTCAGTGCCCATCATGATTTTGTCTTTTGCCAGCTCCAGGTCTTGCATGCCGACCGTACGCTTATTCGCCCTCGCAGCAAAAAGCGCCGCTTCATTCACCAGGTTTGCGAGATCCGCACCCGAGAAGCCTGGCGTTCCCCGTGCAATCACTTTGGGATCCACACCATCCTCCAGAGGCACTTTTCGCATGTGAACCTTCAGGATTTGCTCTCGGCCAATAATATCCGGCAGACCGACGACCACCTGACGGTCGAACCGTCCGGGTCGCAATAGGGCTGGGTCCAGAACATCCGGTCGGTTGGTTGCAGCAATCACGATGATGCCTTCATTACCTTCAAAACCATCCATCTCGACGAGCAACTGATTGAGCGTCTGCTCGCGCTCATCATGTCCACCGCCTAATCCAGCACCTCGATGGCGACCGACCGCGTCGATTTCATCAATGAAGATAATGCAAGGCGCCTGCTTCTTCGCCTGATCAAACATATCCCTGACACGCGAGGCGCCTACACCGACAAACATCTCGACGAAATCAGACCCGGAAATCGAGAAAAACGGAACCTTGGCCTCACCCGCGATCGCTTTCGCCAGCAGTGTTTTACCCGTTCCCGGAGACCCCACCATTAGCACGCCTCTCGGAATACGACCTCCCAGGCGCTGAAACTTACTTGGGTCACGCAAGAATTCGACGAGTTCTTTAACCTCTTCTTTGGCCTCATCAACCCCGGCCACATCAGCAAACGTGGTTTTGATTTGATCTTCACCCATCAAGCGGGCTTTGCTTTTCCCAAAGGCCATCGGGCCTTTGCCACCCGCGCCACCCTGCATCTGTCGCATAAAGAACATAAAGACAGCAATAATGACGAGGATCGGAAAAGAAGCCACAAGCAGCTGCGTCCAGATACTTTGCTTCTCAGGCTCACGCCCTTCGACAATCACGTTGTTCTTGAGCAGGTCACTGATCAGATCAACATCCAGCACATTGGGCCGCACGGTGGAGAAGCGTGCACCATCGGCCCGCTCGCCATCAATAATTAAGCCATCGATAACCACTTTCCGAACCTGGCCATTGTCAACCAGCTGAATAAACTCGGAATAGTTCATCTTCTGGGACGAGCTTGGCACGTTGAAATTATTGAACACCGTCAATAAAACAGCGGCAATAACCAGCCAAAGGAGTAAATTTTTTGCCATGTCGCTCAAGGGATTCCCCTTCTCTATAACTTTCGAATTGACGAAACTATGACTAACTAGAACCTTACTACAAGCTACGCCAGCCCGCCAGCGAATCAAAATTGATTTTTGTTAACGTCTCGATAGCAATGAACTAACCAATATAGCCTTTTCCAACCAGGTAGGTTTCCCTCGATCTGGCACGCGAGGCATCCGGCTTTCGGATAACCACTGTTTTAAACACACCCCGCGCTTCTTTTAACAAGGCATCGAACCCTTCACCATGAAAGACTTTCGCGACAAACACACCATTTTTCTTCAGCACCTTACCAGCCAGGTCGAACGCCAGCTCAACCAGATACATCGATAACGGTATATCAATCGCCTTGTTACCCGACATATTGGGGGCCATATCGGAAATTACAACGTCTACCGGGTCTTCACCGATCACATTCAGCAAGGATTCCAGCGTACTCTCTTCTGTAAAGTCGCCATGAATGAAGTCTACGCCCGGCAAACTATCCATTTGCAGAATGTCACAGGCAATCACTCTGCCGTTATGACCTACCCGCTCCGCAGCGATCTGTGACCACCCCCCTGGCGCAGCCCCCAGATCCACAATGGTGCCGCCAGGCTTGAGAAAACGATCCAGACGATCCAGCTCGAGCAATTTATAGCTGGCCCTGGAGCGATATCCGGCTTCTCGAGCTTGCTTCACGTATTGGTCACTGTGATGCTCTTGCAACCATCTGCTACTGGACTTTGAACGGGCCATAGGAGTAGCCTACCTCTTTTTTTATCCTGGAAGGATTACCATGCCGCTAACGACATCGCAAAAACAGCAGTTCAAGGCGATCGGCCATCACCTGAAACCCACCGTTATCATTTCTGAAAATGGCGTTTCAGAAGGCGTTATTTCAGAGCTTGAGCGCGCCCTGACCGACCACGAACTGATCAAAATCAAACTCGCCAGCAACGACAGAGAAGCGCGCGGCGAAATCCTGATAGAGCTCTGCGAACTGGTCCGGGCCGAGGTTATTCAGAAAATCGGAAAGATGGCACTGATCTATCGTAAAGAGGCACGCCCCAACCCCAAGCTTTCCAACATTCTGCGCCATCAAGCCAGCAAAATCTGAACGCTCACTCGTGGCGAACGTCGTCGATTTCGTATTCGACCTTACCACTGGGAACCTGAACCAACACCAGGTCTCCCACCGCCTTACCAATCAGTGCACGGGCAATCGGTGACGACACCGAGATTTTGCCCGCTTTGATATTGGCCTCATCCTCTCCCACGATGGTGTAGGTGACCGTTTGCTCGGTATCGGTATTGATGATATCGACGGTTGTTCCGAATATCACCTTGCCTGTGTTGGGGATAGAGGCCACATCAATGACATGCGCCATCGATAACTTGGCTTCAATTTCCTTAATACGGCCCTCAGCGAAACTTTGCTGTTCACGTGCCGCATGATATTCGGCGTTTTCTTTGAGGTCGCCGTGCTCGCGCGCTTCAGCGATAGCCTGAATAATACGCGGGCGCTCGTGCATTTTGAGCTGATTGAGTTCCTCACGCAAAGCCTGCTCACCAGCTTTGGTCATTGGTACCTTATTCATTTACGCCTTCACCTGTATTGCAGCGTGAATATCCTGCAATCGATAAACTTCCTGATCCTGTCCCACTTTAATTGCACGGCTTACCGCCACACCACCCGCCAGGGTCGTGGTGTAAGTCACGCGCTTCTGCAATGCAGATTTACGAATCTCTGCAGAATCCGCAATGGCCTTGCGCCCTTCCGTGGTATTAATGATCAGCTGAATTTCGCCATTCTTAATTGCATCGACGATATGCGGACGCCCCTCACGCACCTTGTTTACCTGGCGCACATCAAGCCCAGCATTTCGCAACACATCCGCGGTGCCACCTGTGGCCCACAGGTCAAAACCTTGTTGACGAAGTGACTTAGCCAAATCAATCACTCCCGGCTTGTCGACATCCCGCACACTGATAAAGGCCGCACCGCTGGATGGAAAGCGTTCGCTCGCTGCAGATGAAGCCTTGGCAAAGGCCTCATCAAAGGTTCGTCCAATGCCCATGACCTCACCCGTGGACTTCATTTCCGGCCCAAGAATAGGGTCGACGCCAGCAAATTTGGCGAAGGGAAACACCGACTCTTTTACATTCACATATTTAGGTTTCACTTCGTGAGTAAAGCCAAGTTCCACCAATGTCTTACCAGACATACACAGGGCTGCCAGTTTGGCCAACGACACTCCAATCGCCTTTGACACAAACGGCACGGTACGCGAAGCGCGCGGATTAACTTCGATCACGTAAATATCACCATCCTGGTAGGCAAGCTGTACGTTCATCAAGCCAACCACTTGAAGCTCCAACGCCATCTTGATCACCATGTCACGCATGGCGTCCTGCACATCGTCCGGCAAACTGTAGGGGGGCAATGAGCACGCCGAGTCACCCGAGTGAACGCCCGCCTGCTCGATGTGCTGCATGATCGCCCCAATCACCACGGTTTTACCATCGGAGATCGCATCAATATCGACTTCAATTGCTGCATTGAGGAAGTGGTCTAACAGAACCGGGCTATCATTCGACACTTTAACGGCATCACGCATGTATTTGACGAGTTCCGACTCGTCGTAAACGATTTCCATCGCGCGCCCACCCAATACGTAGGAAGGACGCACCACCAATGGATAGCCGATTGCGGTAGCCTTTTCAATCGCCTGCTGCTCACTGCGTGCCGTAGCGTTGGGCGGCTGCTTCAAATTCAACTTCTGCACCATTTCCTGGAATCGCTCACGGTCTTCCGCCCGGTCGATCGCGTCTGGAGAGGTGCCGATAATCGGCACGCCAGCAGCTTCCAGCCCACGCGCCAACTTAAGGGGCGTTTGGCCACCGTACTGCACAATCACGCCAATCGGCTTCTCAAGATCGACAATTGCAAGCACATCTTCCAGGGTAACGGGCTCGAAGTAGAGACGATCAGAGGTATCATAATCGGTTGAAACCGTTTCTGGATTACAGTTAATCATTATGGTTTCATATCCTGCGTCTCGCAGTGCAAACGAGGCATGTACGCAGCAATAATCAAACTCAATCCCTTGACCGATACGGTTGGGGCCTCCACCAATGACAATCACTTTTTCCCGATCGCTCGGCGCCGCCTCGCACTCTTCATCGTAGCTCGAGTAGAGATAAGCCGTCGATGACGCAAACTCCGCCGCACAGGTATCCACGCGCTTGTAGATCGCCTTAATATTGTGACTCAGACGATATGCACGAACTTCCGCTTCCTTCACATTCAGAATCGCTGCAATACGCGCATCCGAGAAGCCTTTTCGCTTGCACGCCAGCATCGCAGCTGCCCCCATGTCAGCAAGCGTTTGCTGAGACAGACGCTTCTCGTCACGGACCAGATCTTCAATCTGCACCAAAAACCATGGATCGATATTGGTCAGTGCAAACACCTCTTCAACGGACAAGCCAAAACGGAAAGCATCCGCGATATACCATAAGCGGTCAGGGGTCGGCGTTTTCAGCTCGCGAACCAGCGCATCGCGAATTTCCTCTTCCGGCAGCGAGAGGTCCATTTTGGGGTCAAAACCACACACACCCACTTCCAGCCCACGCATCGCTTTCTGCAGAGACTCCTGGAAGTTACGGCCAATTGCCATAACCTCTCCGACGGACTTCATCTGCGTAGTCAAAACGTTATTGGTCTGCGGAAATTTCTCAAACGTGAAACGAGGAATTTTCGTCACGACATAATCGATAGATGGCTCAAAGGAGGCCGGCGTAACGCCGCCGGTAATATCGTTCTGCAACTCATCCAGCGTATAACCGACCGCCAGCTTTGCGGCCACCTTGGCAATCGGAAAGCCCGTTGCTTTGGATGCCAGGGCAGACGAACGGGACACCCGCGGGTTCATCTCGATGACAACCATCCGACCATTGGTCGGATTCACCCCGAACTGCACGTTAGAGCCACCGGTTTCAACGCCAATCTCACGCAATACCATAATCGATGCATTCCGCATGATCTGGTATTCCTTATCAGTCAGGGTCTGGGCAGGCGCAACCGTGATGGAGTCCCCCGTATGTACCCCCATCGGATCAAAGTTTTCAATCGAGCACACGATAATACAGTTATCGTTGCGGTCGCGAACCACTTCCATCTCGTACTCTTTCCAACCAATCAGCGATTCATCAATCAACAGCTCACTGGTCGGAGACAGTTCCAGCCCACGCTCACAAATTTCAACAAACTCTTCACGGTTGTAGGCAATACCGCCGCCGGAACCACCCATGGTAAATGACGGTCGGATAATGCATGGAAACCCGATCTGATCAACTACCTGCAAGGCCTCTTCCATGCTGTGAGCAATAGACGAGCGTGGCGTATCCAGACCAATCGCCTTCATCGCTTTATCAAAGCGCTCACGATCTTCTGCTTTATCAATGGCATCCTGAGTTGCACCGATCATTTCGACGCCAAACTTGGCCAACACACCTTCACGATCCAGGTCGAGCGCACAGTTCAACGCTGTCTGCCCCCCCATCGTTGGCAACAGTGCGTCAGGGCGCTCTTTCTCAATAATTCGCGCCACGCTTTTCCAATTGATGGGCTCAATATAAGTAGCGTCTGCCATGGCCGGATCGGTCATGATGGTCGCGGGGTTGGAGTTGACCAACACCACTCGATAGCCCTCTTCTCTCAGGGCCTTACAGGCCTGAGCTCCCGAGTAGTCAAATTCACATGCCTGGCCGATGACAATCGGGCCGGCTCCCAGAATCAGAATGCTTTTTAGATCGGTACGTTTGGGCATTGTGCTCGTTTCACTTGCTAAGGGGTTCAAGACCCCGATTTACTAATTCGTTCAGTAAGCGCGGTGTTCAGGGGGCGCTCAAGCCCTTGCCTTCATCATCTCGATAAATCGATCAAACAGCGGGGCGACATCATGCGGCCCTGGGCTGGCTTCAGGGTGTCCCTGAAAGCTGAATGCCGGAACATCCATGCGCCTGATCCCTTGCAGTGAGCCATCAAACAATGAGACGTGTGTCGCCTCGATGTGGGCGGGCAAGGTATCTGCATCAACGGCAAATCCATGGTTCTGACTGGTAATCATCACCTGGCGAGTTTGAAGATCCTGCACCGGGTGGTTCGCCCCATGGTGTCCAAATTTCATCTTCAGGGTCCGCGCGCCGCTTGCCAGGGCCAACAGCTGGTGCCCTAAACAAATTCCGAATACCGGCACCGAGCTGGACAGAATCTCCCTGATCGCTTCAATTGCATAGGTGCAAGGCTCTGGGTCACCAGGACCATTTGAAAGGAACACCCCATCAGGATTCAGTGCGAGAACGTCAGCAGCTGAGGTTTTAGCGGGCACCACGGTAAGACGACAGCCGCGTTCGACCAACATGCGCAAAATATTGGATTTAACGCCAAAGTCAAAGGCAACCACATGAAATGGCGAATCTCCACTCTGCGCATAACCATGATCAAGCGACCACACTGACTCTGTCCAGGTCTGCACAGCGTTACAGGTTACTTCCTTGGCTAGGTCCATTCCCTTAAGCCCAGGAAAACTCCGCGCTTGTGCAACCGCCTCCTCAGCATTGACCTTGCCGGCCATAATACAACCATTCAGCGCACCTTTTTCCCTCAGCAGGCGCGTCAGCCGACGCGTATCAATGTCAGCTATTGCGACAACACCGTTCTCAGCCAGGTAATCACCCAAACTCTGCGTAGAGCGCCAGTTGCTGGCGACCAAGGAACCATCGCGAATAATCAGACCGGCCGCCCAGATCTTCCTGGACTCGACATCTTCAGGATTAACGCCGGTATTGCCGATATGGGGATAAGTCAGCGTGACCATCTGGCGGGCATAGGAAGGGTCTGTCAGGATTTCCTGGTAGCCCGTCATGGAAGTGTTGAAAACTACCTCCCCGATTGAACTGCCCTGAGCGCCGATGGAACGACCCTGAAAAAGACTGCCATCTTCAAGCGCAAGAATTGCGGGGACTGTCGAAGCATCCATAGATTGCTTGTAACTCGCTGTTGTCAATTAATAAGGTAGGTAAGAGTCACGTGTAAAAAAGCGAGCCAGGGAACTTCGCCCTGTCTCGCCTTTTAAGACTCCGGCTCGCCACAAAACACGAGCTCAAAACCACTTTATTTTACAGATTTACAGCCCCGGTGTCTAACCTCATGTGGTCAGCGTTTGAGCCCCAACACGTCCTGCATGTCGTAGAGGCCATTTTTGCGCCCCTGCATCCAGATAGCCGCCCTCACCGCCCCCTTAGCAAAAGTCATTCGACTACTTGCTTTGTGGGTAAACTCAATGCGCTCCCCCTGGGTCGCAAACAGCACGGTGTGATCACCGACGACATCGCCCGCCCGAATGGTTTCAAAACCAATCGTCTTGGTGTCTCGCTCACCTGTAATCCCTTCCCGACCATAGACAGCGCAGGTTTTCAGATCACGCCCCAATGCCTCGGCCACAGCCTCTCCCAGGCGCAAAGCCGTACCGGAAGGCGCATCCTTTTTGAAACGATGATGAGCTTCGATGATTTCAACATCATAGTCATCCCCCAGAATCCTGGCCGCTTGAGCCAGCAAATCCAGGAGGACATTAATCCCAACACTCATGTTTGGCGTAAAAAACACAGGAGCACGCTCTGCGGCCGCCCTGACCTTGGCCAGCTGCCCAGACGTCAAGCCCGTGGTGCCAATCACAATCGCTTTCCCATGCTCACCACATAGCTCGAGATTAGCCATTGTGCTCTCGGGACTCGTAAAGTCGATTAACACATCAAAATCGTCGACCACCTGGGCTAAATCACCGGTGCAAACCACCCCATTGCGCCCAACGCCCGACACTTCACCCGCATCACAGCCCACGAGCGAACTGTCCGGCAGTACAGAAGCCGCCGCCAGCTCAACACCTTCGGTCATCACCAGCGCCTCAGCCAAGGTTTTTCCCATGCGACCGGCCACACCGGCAACTGCCACCTTAATCACGTCGACTCCTAAAATTTCATACTTTCAAAAAAGCCTTTAACACCCTCAAACCAACCATGCTTTTTAGGCGCATGATGGCTACCACTTTCATCCATGGTGGACTGCAGCTCACGTAACAGCTCTTTCTGCTTTTTGGTCAGTTTTACCGGCGTTTCCACCACCACCCGACACAACAGATCCCCTGCCGCACCACCGCGAACGGGCGCCACACCTTTACCACGCAGCCGGAATAGTTTACCGGTTTGCGTCTCTTCCGGAATTTTCAGTTTGACCCGTCCATCCAGCGTGGGCACTTCAAGCTCACCACCCAAGGCCGCATCCACGAACGAGATAGGAACTTCACAATACAAATCCCGACCATCGCGCGTAAAAATCTTGTGCTCTCGCACCGCGACCTGAACATACAAATCGCCCGGCGGCCCGCCATGAGCCCCCACCTCACCCTCTCCAGTCAGCCGAATACGATCACCCGTATCCACGCCTGGCGGCACTTTTACGGACAAGGTCTTCTGATCTTCTACCGTTCCCGTACCATGACAACTCCGGCAGGGCGACTTAATAGTTTTGCCAGCACCACGACATTTGGGACAGGTTTGCTGAATAGAGAAAAAGCCTTGCTGCATGCGCACCTGGCCGGCGCCATGACAGGTTCCACAGGTCTCTGGCTGCGTGCCTTTTTCAGCACCGGAACCACCACACCCCTCACACTTGATATGCGTCGGGATACGAATTTTGACTGTCGTCCCTTTTACGGCCTCTTCCAGGTCCAGCTCAAGGGTATAGCGCAAATCAGCACCACGATTGGCACGAGCACCGCCTCGTGCGCCACCACCGCCGCCAAAAATATCCCCGAACACATCACCAAAGATGTCACTGAAGCTGGCACCGCCGCCAAATCCACCCTGACCACCTGCACTGCCATCTACCGCAGCGTGCCCAAACTGATCATACGCAGAACGCTTCTGGGCATCCGACAAAACCTCGTAGGCCTCTGTAGCCTCTTTGAACTTCTCCTCGGCAGAGGTATCATCCGGGTTTCTATCCGGGTGATACTTCATCGCAAGACGGCGATAGGCCTTCTTGATTTCCTTCTCGTCATCCTTGCGTCCTACGCCAAGAATTTCGTAATAGTCTCGTTTTGCCATAACATCCAAATGCCTGATTTTTTTCGAGTTGACTGACAGCAAAAAGCACCGTGCAAGGTTAAACCCTGCACAGTGCCCCGTCCATCACCTTACTTCTTATCGTCTTTGACTTCTTCGAACTCCGCATCGACCGCATCGTCAGCGCCGCCTTTACCGGCTTCGGCCTGTGAACCCTGCGCGCCCTGAGCACCACCCATGTCCGGCGCACCCTGCTCAGCATACATCTTCTGCGCCAGCGCGGCAGACGCCTCACTCAGCTTCTTCATTGCCGCTTCAATCGCATCTTTGTCATCAGACTTAATCACGCCTTCCAACTCAGTCGCAGCCGCCTCGATAGAGGTTTTCTCGCCATCCGACACCTTGTCACCCGCCTCAGCAACCGTTTTACGGGTGGCGTGGAGGAGCGCATCTGCCTGGTTACGCACCCCGGCCAATTCCTCAAACCGCTTATCGTCCGCCGCATGCGCTTCTGCGTCCTTGACCATTTTTTCGATTTCAGACTCAGACAAACCGGATGAAGCCTTTATAATGATCGACTGCTCTTTGCCGGTCGCCTTGTCTTTGGCAGACACGTTCAAAATACCGTTGGCATCAATATCAAAGGTTACTTCGATCTGAGGCAAACCGCGGGGCGATGGCGGAATACCCGCCAAGTCAAAACGTCCCAGCGACTTGTTGTCAGACGCACGCTTACGCTCACCCTGCACAACATGAATCGTTACGGCCGTTTGGTTATCGTCCGCCGTTGAAAACACCTGCGACTTCTTGGTCGGAATCGTCGTATTTTTATCGATGATCGGTGTCGCAACACCACCCATCGTTTCGATACTCAGCGTCAGCGGGGTTACGTCCAGCAACAGAACGTCTTTGACATCACCAGACAGCACTGCACCCTGAATCGCCGCACCAATCGCTACCGCTTCATCCGGATTCACGTCTTTACGTGGTTCTTTACCAAAAAAGTCAGCAACCCTCTTTTGCACCAGCGGCATACGAGTCTGGCCACCCACCAGGATAATCTCGTCGATTTCACTGGCAGAATGCCCGGAATCTTTAAGTGCCGTACGGCAAGGAATCAGACTATTTTCAACCAGCTCTTCCACCAGACTTTCCAGCTTGGCACGGGTCACACGCACGTTAAGGTGCTTGGGACCACTCGCATCGGCCGTTACATATGGCAGATTCACATCGGTTTGCTGACTGCTGGACAACTCAATCTTAGCCTTCTCAGCGGCCTCTTTCAGACGCTGCATCGCCAAAGGATCGCCTTTCAGATCAATACCGGAGTCTTTCTTGAATTCAGCTGCCAGGTATTCAATCAGCTTAAGGTCGAAATCTTCACCACCCAGGAAGGTGTCACCGTTGGTAGCAAGAACCTCAAACTGCATTTCACCGTCAACATCCGCGATTTCGATAATCGAGATATCAAAAGTACCCCCACCCAGGTCATATACCGCAATCTTGCGATCACCACCACGCTTGTCCAGACCGTAGGCCAGTGCCGCAGCCGTCGGTTCGTTAATGATTCGCTTCACTTCGAGGCCAGCGATACGACCAGCATCTTTAGTCGCCTGACGCTGAGAGTCATTGAAGTAGGCCGGCACGGTAATAACGGCTTCAGTCACCGTCTCACCCAGGAAATCTTCGGCTGTTTTCTTCATCTTCTTGAGCACTTCAGCAGAGATTTGGGGCGGCGCGATCTTCTTGCCCTTCACATCCACCCATGCGTCACCGTTATCCGCCCTAGCAATGGTGTATGGGACCATTTTGATGTCTTTCTGAACGACGTTGTCCTCAAAACGACGACCGATCAGGCGTTTAATCGCATACAATGTATTTTTCGGATTGGTCACGGCCTGACGTTTTGCAGACTGCCCCACCAGCGTTTCGCTATCATCAGTAAACGCTACGATGGAAGGCGTGGTTCTGGCGCCTTCAGAGTTTTCAATAACACGCGGCTTATCACCTTCAAGAATCGCAACACAGGAGTTGGTCGTCCCAAGGTCGATACCAATAATCTTGCCCATTTTACTTACCCCTACAAAAAATTTTTCAACGATTGCCAGCTATATATGCGCCAAAATCAAAATTTCAAGGCCCGCTTAGGGCGCTTTTGAAACCATCACCATGGCCGGACAAATCAGCCGCCCGTTCAAGGTGTAACCCTTTTGCAGAACCGCCATAACCGTATTCGGCGCCAGATCCGGATTGGGCACCATCGACATCGCCTCGTGAAACTCAGGGCTAAAGGGCTGTCCCACCGGATCAACCACCTCAACATCAAACTTGCCAATTACTGACTGCGCCATTGAAAGGGTCATCTCTACACCCTCCCTAAAGACGGCAACTGACTCAGGCACCTCTTTACCGGACATCGCCTCAGTCGCTTTTTCCAGGCTGTCGACAACCGGTAGTAACTCTCTCACAAAGCGCTCCAATGCAAATTTACGCGCCTTATCAACATCATTTTCAGCGCGTCGACGCACGTTTTGCATTTCTGCATGCGCCCGCAATAACTGCTCGCGCACGTTCGCGACTTCTTCACGCAGGGCCTCTGCCTCTTTCACCGACAGCGCCGCACTCTCGCCACCCTGAGCATTTTCATTCGCCATTGCAGTGTCGATCACTGCCTCTTCCGCCGCTGCAGCATTTTCCTGGTTCACGGTTTGCTCCGACATCTCCCGCCCTCGCTCAAAATTGAATAAACCTTGGTTTTGCAGCGTAGATTGGGGCAAAAAAAATGATTTCAACCGTTTGCAGAGACTTTACATGCTGTATATTATTACACCATGTATTTATAATCAGTGTCACATTCATCGTAACGAGGTTTACATGCTGGCCCACCTGTCCATTCGCAACCTGGCACTGGCCGAACATTTAGAGCTGGACTTCAACTCACAGATGACCGCAATCAGTGGTGAGACCGGCGCAGGTAAATCCATTTTACTAGACGCACTGGGCATGGCCCTGGGAGGACGCAGTTCCGCCGATCTGGTGCGTCACGGCTCCGATCGTGCTGAAGTCAGCGCCGTCTTTCAGGTGGAACAACTTCCCGCAGCACTCAATTGGCTACAAGAGAACATGCTGGATGATGGCACCGAGTGCATTCTCAGGCGACTGATCTCGGCCGAAGGTCGCTCACGGGCTTTTATCAACGGACAGCCCGTCCCGCTACAACAATTACGCGAACTGGGTCAGCATCTCGTTGATATCCATGGACAACATGAGCATCAGTCACTCCTGCGCAAAGAAACACACTGCCAGTTAGTTGATGACTGTGGTCGCCTTCATCCGCTTGCCCAGGAGGTCCGTCAAATATTTAGCCAGTGGCAGCAACAGCAGACGAAACTGGATAATTTACTCAAGCGACAGCGTGAGTTTGAAAGCCAGGTACAACTACTCACCTACCAGGTTGATGAACTTAACTCCCTGGGACTGGGTGATGACGAGCTGGATGCTCTGGAGACCGAACAGCAGCAACTGGCAAACGCCGAGAGCATTTTACAAACGCTTGGCACACTGCACGACCAACACCTGGCCGGAGACAACGCCGCTCTGGATATTCTTGGCAGCGCCATCAGTCTCATCTCGCACTGCGAGCTTCCAGTGCCATCCACCCAAACACTGCAACAACTGCTCGAGGAAGCTCGAATTAGTTTGCAGGAAGCTGCCCGAGAAGCCTCACAGCTGCAGGATCGTATTGAATTGAACCCGGAACGCTTGCGTGAAGTCGACGAGCGCCTATGCGCTATTTACGACCTGGCACGGAAACACCGGGTTGCGCCAAAGGAATTGCGCCAACGGCATGCCGAGCTTCAGCTGGAACTCGAAACGTTGGTGGGAGGCGAAAATTCGTTGGAGCAACTTGAAGCACGGGTGTCCCAACTTAATCAGCAGTACCAGACAGCGGCCACCCACCTGAGCGAAAAACGAGGACAGGCCGCAAACTTCCTGCAAGAAGCCGTCAAACAGCAGCTAAAGCACCTTGGACTCTCACCGGAATTGGTGATTGCCTGCAATTCATTGGGAGCGCCGTCCGCGAATGGAAATGATGACATAGAAATTTTGATCAGCATGAACCCGAGTCAACCCTTGCGCCCCTTGCAGAAGGTCGCCTCTGGCGGTGAACTGTCTCGCATCAGTTTATGTATTCAGGTGGTTACGGCAGCCACCACACAAACCCCGACACTCGTATTTGATGAGGTTGATGTGGGTATTGGCGGCCCAACGGCTGAAGTCGTAGGACGCATGTTACGCCAACTGGGAGATCGCACACAAATTCTGTGTGTGACACACCTCGCTCAAGTGGCCTCTCAGGCGCATGATCACCTCTTTGTTAGCAAAGCCGTTCAGGACGGAAAGACCTGCTCCAGCATTCTGCCACTGGAGGGCCCTTCGCGTGTCAAAGAAATCGCACGCATGCTGGGCGGGGTGGATATTTCGCAGCAGGGACTGGCACTGGCCAACGAGATGCTGAACTTCAGCGTGGTGCAATAAACCACGCCGAAGTTGAGTCAGGCTTTTTTAGGCCTCACATAAAGCGTCAGCTTATGATCTACGATATCGTAGCCGTATTCTTCTGCTAAGACTTTTTGACGCTTTTCAATGACAGGATCGAAAAACTCGATCACTTTGCCGGTTTCCGTGCAGACCATATGGTCATGGTGCTCATCATTGTTCAATTCGAATACGGCGTGTCCACCTTCAAAGTTATGGCGGAGCACCAGACCCGCTGATTCGAACTGGGTCAACACCCGATACACGGTTGCAAGGCCAACGTCATCCCCTGCATCCAGCAACATTTTATACACATCTTCTGCGCTCAAATGGCGGGTATCCGCCGTTTCAAGCAAGTTAAGAATTTTGAGTCTGGGCAGGGTAACCTTTAAACCTGCCTTTTGAGTTCAATATTGTCCATGTCCTAATTACTACGCCTGTTCGCAATGGCTGGAATCAGTTATGATCCTTGATCCCGCCAAGATAGTGGAATTCGGAAGAAGATGCAAAAGTTCGCCTTTTTACTGCTGATGTTAGGCATCGGTCTCACCTCTGGCTGTATGTTCCCTGGGGTTTACCGAATTGACGTGCAGCAGGGCAACATTGTTGAAGCCGACATGCTGACAGAGTTGCGCACCGGAATGACACGCCGCCAGGTACACTACATTTTGGGTAATCCTCTCCTGAAAAATAGCTTTAACCTGTCAGAAGAGACTTACTACTACACCATGCAGTTGGAGGGTGGCGAAATTCACACGCAGAAGGTACAGCTAACGTTCGAGGGCGATACTCTCAGTGCGATTGACCACGGCCCCCTGCTGCAGCCCGAGCTGGCCAACCCTGGCCTGGTATACAAAATACGAGACAAATCTTAAAACCAACTGAACCGACTGGAGAATCAGCAGCAACATTTACTCTGCCGCTTTTTTGGCCCGGTTCAGGCGCGCCTGTTTCGGATCAATCAGCAACGGTCGATAGATCTCAATACGATCTCCCTCCTGCACGACCTGCAGCTCAGGTTTGGGCACCATCTTGCTGAATATACCCAACTTGCTGGATGCCAAATCGATCTCTGGAAACAGGTCGAGAATACCTGAAAGACGCACAGCTTCGACCATATTGGTTCCTTCCGGCACCGAGATGCGCAGAATTTTTTGCTGCGCAGGCGCAGCATAAGCCACTTCGACCGTTACTTTTTTTTCCACCTTAAAACTCCTGATAACAGCGAACCCTGTCAATTAGCGATACAACGCGTGGGCCCGACGACAGAACAAATCAACCATCGTGTTTGCCGCCTGACCGAAAACCGAACCCAACGCTAAACCATGCAAAGCGCCCGCTGGCTCAAAGTTGAGGTCCAGCATCACTTTACAAGCACTGTCATTCAGCGCTTTAAACGACCAGCTCCCAGAGAGCGAACGAAAAGGCCCCTCCACGAGACTCAAACGAATCTCGCCTGGCCGGATCAGTTGATTTCGGGTTGTAAAACTTTGAGAGACAGTCGCCTTACTGATCGTCAGCTTCGCTAACTGGCTGTGTTCATCCAGCTCCAAAACCTGCCCCGCCGAGCACCAGGGCAGAAACTCGGGGTAACGCACCACATCGAGCACCAGATCAAACATCTGATGATCACTAAACGGAATGAGGGCATGGCGACTGACTTTCACACGTTTCAACCTGACTACGAAACGGGGCAAATACTACCGCTATACGGCCCACCAAGGAAGCACATATATTGCAACAACCCAAGGAGGCTATACACCAGGATTAAAAAGATCAGCGGAACCAGTACATACCGAATCCAACGGTAAAGCGCCTGAAAGTAAACACCTCCCACCGCTAATCCAATCCCGGCGGCCAAGTGTTCGCGGGGCAGCACATAGCCCATCAGAACCAGTACAAACAGCAGAGACAATGGCAGTAAAACAACCGACACTGCAAATTGCATGAACGTAAACCGGGCATCCCTAACACGGTGACGCCATCATCCGCCACCATCGAATGCGCCAGCACCGCTGCGAACACCCCCAATCCACTCAGCACCACCAGCAGCGCGGGTCTGCGCCGCGTCCTGAAATGTAATTGATACCAGTACACCGCCGGTTCCAACAGAAAGAGCAGCGAAGTCAACGCCACCAAAATAAAGAGAACGTAGAATAGGGCCAACCAAAGTTGTCCAAGGGGCAAAGACTGAAAGGCGACGGGCAGCGTCTGAAAGACCAGGGCAAATCCTCCTGTCACCTGAAGGTCTGCAGCCAGAACAATTGGGACGACAATCAATGTCGCAACCAGCCCGGTGACCAGGTCAGCCAGCAGAATTTTGCCAACCAAGCGCAAGGGAGGACCCTCCTGGCAACAATAGGCGCCTAAAATAAAGTAAACCCCCGTACTCAGTGCCATAGAGAAAAAGGCCTGACTCAGTGCGTCCAGCATCAGGCGGTCATCCCAGCTACTTTGCTCGCCCAGGAAGAGCAATTCCCGTGGTTTTCCATCCGACATTCAGCCCGCCATAGCCCATCAGCAGAATGCCCAGAATCACCAACGCACCCACCAGGGCGGAAGGCTGCGTCAGAATATAAAACCCTGCGGTGAGCCCACAGGCCAGAATCATCATCCCACCCGAAAACTGCCAAAGTGAGAAATACTTAACCTGCCCCAGACGGACAAGCGCGCCGACCTGGGTCCCCTTGAATCGACGCCCTAACTGCCATTGCAGCCAGACGACCGGCAATGCCAGGCAGACCAGGGCACCCACATAGGTCAGGAGAAACGCCTCCCCACCGTGGGTTGCCATCAGCTCGGGAAAGCGCCAGACGTTCACGAAACCGGTCACGATGCAAATACCGGCCAGCAGCGAACTGCGTGGATCAGACCACTTTAATTGCTCATAGGGCACCAGACTCATTCAATTTCCTTGTTATTATTTGCAGGTAGCCACCCGAGCTAGAGTATAACGTAACTCGTCGGCCGTCCTCGATTTCCTTTCACAAGATTGTATAAGGTTGTCCAGGAGAAAAGCAGCTCCCCTTCAATCCAGCCTGCGGTTTCCGGTACAATATCCGGCTTTATTCAGTCAAGTCGTTAGCTCATGGCCAAGCCCAAAAAAAATGAACCCAATTCCACGATCGCGCTCAACAAAAAAGCGCGCCACGATTACCACATCGAGGATCGCTTCGAAGCGGGGCTCGTGCTGACGGGCTGGGAGGTCAAGAGCCTCCGCGCCGGCAAATGTCAGCTGGTCGACTCCTATGTACAGATTCATCAGGGTGAAGCCTGGCTGATGGGTACCCATATCACACCGCTGAAGGAAGCGTCCACACACGTGATTGCTGAACCTACCCGCACCCGCAAGCTACTGCTAAATGCGAGAGAAATCAGCAAATTGATTGGCGCGGTTCAACAGGCGGGCTACAGCTGTGTACCGCTGGCACTGTACTGGAAAAATAACCGCGTAAAATGCGAAATCGCGTTAGTCAAAGGGAAAAAAGAATATGACAAGCGTGACTCCGAGAAAGAGCGCGAATGGGGACGCCAAAAGCAACGTATCGTGCGCGAACATACCAAACAGTAATTGACGCCTGTCAACACCCGGATAAGCCAAGGGGGTATATGCTGGTGGCCGATCTATAGCCACAACAATAAGCAGGAAGGCCTCTATGTCCACCCACGGCGAGCCCATGTCTGGCGTTGATCACGCCTGCTTCGAATGGAAAGCGATTCTAACCTCATGATGATCAGCGGGGTTATGATCCTCGAAAAGCCTATCACCCGAAGTGCGCTGGAAAAACTGATCACTGAACGGCTCCTCAAATTTGCCCGCTTCCGCCAACTTGTTGTAGAGCATGCGAATGGTGCCTTTTGGGAAATCGACCCCCATTTTGACATTGAAAATCATGTTCATGTCGTCGGCTTGCCTGGCCATGGTACTTACCATGATTTGCAGGCACTCGCGTCAGATCTGACGAGCACGCCCTTAAATTTTCATATCCCTCTCTGGCAAATGCACTTAATTGAAAATGTTAACGGGGGTTGCGCCCTGCTGATGAGGGTTCATCATTGTATCGCTGATGGCATTTCGCTCGTGCGAGTCATGCTTTCACTGACCGATGATGGTGTTGTGCCGGTACCTGAGGAAGCGAAAGCCAAGACAACGAGAACAGACTCGTGGATCAAACAATGGGTAGAACCCGCACAAAAACTATTGGCAGAGACCTTTCATCTGGGACACGAACTGGTCGAGGAAACGGTGGATCTGATCCAGCACCCCAGTCACTTGACGGATCTGGCCCGAGAGGGCTTATCGATTGGTCAGGAACTCTCGCGTATTGCATTGATGCCTAACGAGCCACCGACTTGTTTCCGCGGTGAATTGACCGGGCGCAAGCGCGTGGCCTGGGCTGAACCCTACTCGCTGGAGGACGTCCGTGCGGCAGGGAAACGACTCCGGGGCTACCATTAACGACATTCTGATTGCTGCGGCAGCGGGTGCCATCCGTGCTTATTTACTGACCCGGAATGACGCTGTCGAGCAGGATCACCTGAATGTGGCGGTTCCATTTAACCTGCGCCCACTGGATCAACCGATTAAAACACTGGGAAATCAGTTTGGACTCGTGATTGTCCCTCTTCCCGTGGGCAAGCATTCGGCCGCAAGTCGTCTCGAGTCGGTTTGTCAGGCGATGCGCGAACTGAAGAACAGCTATCAACCGCAGGTCTTTTACGGCTTACTGGGCGTTCTTGGAAAAGGCCCCGCAGTGATGGAACAGACGGCACTTGAGGTGCTGAGCCAAAAAGCCTCACTCGTCATGACCAACGTGCCAGGTCCGAAGCACCCACTCTATCTGGCCGGAAGCCGCATGATTCAACCAATGTTCTGGGTGCCTCAATCCGGTAACGTCGGCGTGGGCCTGAGTATATTGAGCTACCACGATACGGTGCAGTTTGGTGTGGTCGCCGATAAGCACCTGATTCCCGACCCCGATATGCTGATCACGTTTTTGGTGAATCCCTGAGTGAGCTACTGGCCCTCAAAACCCATGAAAAAGTAGCGCCCTAGCGAAGCCCCTTGAAATGAGATATACTCGCTACCATATATGTGTTCACGTGTCGGTCCAGTCAGGCCGAAACACACACGCTTTTGGGGACGACATGGTTTCGACGCCGGTTACAAACCCAGAGGTGCATGCCGAGAGGGCGGTAACTCTCGTACTTCAAATACCGCAAAACATAGTCGCAAACGACGAAACTTACGCTTTAGCAGCCTAACGGCCGCTTAGCCACTCACGCTAAGGTGCTTACCCCGCGGTACTGAGTGTCATTCAGAATAAGCTAGTTGGCCGGATCGCCTTGCTCCGGCTTGCGAAACCTTAAAGGCTAGCCTTCGGCACCCTGCCCCTCGGGTCGCTTCGGGTTAAAGCAATTGAGGGAATCTAAGCATGTAGAGCCGATGGCAGAGGACTGACGGACGCGGGTTCAATTCCCGCCGTCTCCACCACTATTGCGTTTTAGGGAATCCAACTAAGTCTAAAAACGCTTTAAAAACAATGATTTCACGGACTTCGAAGTCTAATCAGGGGTAACGAAGTCTATTGAAGTCTAAGGCTAAACGGGGGTAACATCGGGGGTAACTTACCCCTGATAGGTTTTGGTTACCCCCATGACAGTAAACCCCCGCCCGGCTGGTGATAAGGTCACCGACCTTCACATTAAACACGCCTTACCCGAATCAAGCCCGTACAAGATCGCCTGCGGTGGCGGCCTGCTGTGTCAGGTTATGCCGAATGGCTCAAAACGGTGGCGACTGAAATACAGGTTTGGGGGGGTAAAGAGAAGCTACTCACTTGGCAGTTACCCCAGATCAGTCTGAAACAGGCCCGAACAGATCGGGACGAACACAAAGCACTCCTCCGCTCGGGGATCGACCCGTCAACGTCGCGTAAAGAACAAAACAGAAAGCCGAGCTGGTGGCAAATCAATCCTTTGAAGCCGTATCACTCGCTTTGGCTAAAAATTCAAAACAAAAATCGTCCCCGCGCATTACGAGCGCCAGCTTCGTCGGCTTGAGAAGTACCCTCTTCCCGAAATTGGGCAAACCGACCAATAGACCAAATCACAAACCATGAACTTTGGCGTGCTTCAGAAAATTGCCGAAACCGGCAAAGTCGGAAACGGCTCACCGGGTGCGGGTTATTGCAAGCCAAATCTATCGCTATGCCCTATTCCTGAATCTCTGCCAACGGAACATGGCCGACGATCTGGCCGACAAGCTGCCAAGTTCACTGGAGAATCACCACCCCGCCGTAACCGATCCCGCTTTAGTGGGCGAGGTACTGAGAAAGATCGAAACCTACCGTGGCGACACGGTTACGAATGCCGCACTGAAACTTTCCGCTTTGACGATGCTAAGGCCGGGCGAGTTGCGCCACCTAGTGGGAAAAACCTCAATAACGCCGATCGGCAACTCGAACTGACCGCGTCAAAGGTTCACACCGAGCACATCGTTCCACCGCCTGTTCAGGCTATGTCACTGTTGGAAGAGTTGCGACCTTTAACCGAGCGAACCGGGTGGATATTCCCCGCAGAGATCGAGAGAAACCCATTTCGGAAAATACCGTTAATCAGGCACTCAAACGACTGGGGTACAAAGACGTAATGACACCGCACGGCTTCAGAGCCATGGCCCGGACGATGCTCGATGAACGATTGGGAGTCAGGCCCGACTTTATTGAACACCAACTGGCCCATACCGTCCGTGACCCACTGGGACGGGCTTACAATCGCGCTACGCATCTGGCCGAGCGTAGGAAGATGCTTCAACAGTGGGCCGACTATCTGGACGAACTGAAGAGGCGAGGGCAAGTAAGTGGCGACAGACGACAGACGGAAAGCCGATTACACCTCACCTCTGCAATCGGAATCGATTCCCGTGGTTACCAGACGTGTTCGACATGCGAAACTATGCAGGGCTTGAGAACTTGGACTGGGATCAGTGGTGGCAACTACTGAACCACCGTCGATGGGTGTGGCGGCGGTACTTCCCAACGAAAGCCGGGCCGAGGTTAGTCGGAAAAGGCCCCATAGTCGCCATGATCGAAAATCCACCCGCACAGTGGATGGGTGCATAACCAAACTGGAAAGGCCGACTGTCAGACGTATGACATTGGGTGATGCTGAAGATCTTATAGGAGCTATACGAACGTCCCTACAGTGGCGGGATGGTGAGGCAGACACCGAACCCCTACCGCTACTCGGTCACCATGACAGTGTGTTCATAATCAACACCAAAGCCCCACGCTCGGCTATTTTCAAAGAACTTGAGGCATACCTCGATAACATCGAAAGAAAACGGCGAACGGACAAACCTGACGCCTATTTTCGACTGGGCATCCTACCCTTTCTAGACTTGTACATATGGTGCGCCGTCGGGCATGACCGGCATGGCGATGGCACGGACTGGGGCGACACTTCGCACGGCTTCAACGTTAGGGAAGTTGAAACCACCTCCGAATTAGTCAACGTCACCAACGTACTGAGGGTGATCGGGATATACGGCCCGAATGAAAAGACGATGGATCGCGTAGCCGAGCCGCACAAACGCGCCGTTGAGGATGTTCTCGAGTGTGATGACCGGACTTGGGCCGAGACTGCCACGCCTAACCAAACCCACAATTCGATTCACGGCTTATAAACCCGACATGCAAAAAAATAGCATGTCAGGATAACCGACCACCACACCAGTAATCTTACCTCGTCAGGCCAAAACAGACTGCATAGTGGGAGTGAAGACTAATGACACAACACAACATATGTACTGACGGCCCCGGCCGTCGAGCCGAAGTTCTCATAGCCCCTGATGGGTTATACCGTCTAAATGAAGTTCTCGGTCGAATTCCGGTATCTAAACCAACTTGGTATCTGGGAATAAATCAGGGCGATTCCCACGCCCACTAAAAATAGGACGAACCAGCGTGTGGCTTGGTTCTGACCTGTTGGCCGTCATAGCACACGCAAAGGCGTGTCGATCAGCTACCGAACTCTGAGGAAATAACCATGACTACTGGAACACCCCGGAAATTCGGGCCAAGGCCTCTGTGCCCGAAATTCAGCAAAGTGTACGCAATTCAAGTAATCACCAACATTTTAGCCGAGCTGGAAGCCGCCGAGGACGAGCACCGTTACAGTCAAAGGGCGGCCTTTTGGTTGCGACAGCAACTGATCAATAGCCGATTAATTTACGCGGTAGAGGGTTGCAGTGATGGGTTTACGATGCAGAAATAGCGCCAAATATGGTAAGCAAAGCCGCTGCCTGCCTGCCTGCTGATTGTGGCGACTATGTACCCGGCATTAGGTGTGATCGTATTTAGACGGTCTCGCCAACGAATAGGCCCGCTGCCGTTACGTGAATATCACTCTATCAGGTACGTATTGCGAGGACTGCTATCCACTCCAGTGAAGGGAAACGGAATAAGGGGGCGCGGGCATGAGTGAATTGAAAAACCCCACCGCCGAAAGGCGCGATAGAGTCAAAAGACGAATTTGATACCCTATTTGTACCTCATGTAGATAAAATGAACAGCAGTACATAATCCCTTGTCTCGGTTTTCGTCTGCCGCGATCAAGGTAAGGGACGGTGCGTAGGTTTTTCGAACTGGTAGCACCCGTCAAAAACCCGTCGATTTGTCGCACGCCACGAAGGCTTACAGGAAGCCAAGCTAGGTTTGGCTGTTGCGTCGTCGTCAGGAAGTGCCCGCAAGACACTAGTGGCCGTAATTGAACACAACGGCCAGACGGTTCTGGGTAGACTTGGACGAATGTTCGTTCAAAGATCCCAGCGAAATTGCAGAAATTATCAGGAGCTGTAGGTGTCGAGTCTTTCGTAATTTATACAA
>JADJWY010000030.1 GCA_016716085.1 Hahellaceae bacterium | reverse complement strand
GCAAACCGCGGGGCGATGGCAGAGTACCCGCCAAGTCAAAGCGTCCCAGCGACATTTGTCAGACGCACGCTTACGCTCACCCTGCACAACATGAATCGTTACGGCCGTTTGGTTATCGTCCGCCGTTGAAAACACCTGCGACTTCTTGGTCGGAATCGTCGTATTTTTATCCGATGATCGGTGTCGCAACACCACCCATCGCTTTGATACTCAGCGTCAGCGAGTTACGTCCAGCAACGGAACGTGCTGACGTCGCAAAGACTGGCACTGCAACCTGAATCGCCGCGCCAATCGCTACCGCTTCATCCGGATTCACATCTTTACTATGGTTCTTTACCAAAAAGTCAGCAACCCTCTTTTGCACCAAGCGGCAGCACGAGTCTGGCCACCCCGGGGGGATAATCTCGTCGATTTCACTGGCAGAATGCCCGAATCTTTAAGTGCCGTACGGCAAGGAATCGAACTATTTTCAACCAGCTCTTCCACCAGACTTTCCAGCTTGCTTTGGGTCACCAGCGGGTTAAGGTGCTTGGGACCCCTCGCATCGGCCGTTACATATGGCAGATTCACATCAGTTTGCTGACTGCTGGACAACTCAATCCCGCCTTCTCAACGGCCTCTTTCAGACGCTGCATCGCCAAAGGATCGCCTTTCAGATCAATACCGGAGTCTTTCTTGAATTCAGCTGCCGTTCAATCCCGGCCTGAGGTCGAAATCTTCACCACCAGGAAGGTGTCTGGATTGGTAACTAAAACCTCAAACTGCATTTCCCGTCAACATCCGCGATTTCGATAATCCGAGATATCAAAAGTACCCCCCACCGGTCATATACCGCAATCTTGCGATCACCACCACGCTTGTCCAGACCGTAGGCCAGTGCCGCAGCCGTGATTTCCGTTAATGATTCGCTTCACTTCGAGGCCAACTTGTTGATGAGCATCTTTGGTCGCCTGACGCTGAGAGTCATTGAAGTAGAGCCAGCACGAGTAATAACGGCTTCAGTCCACCGTCTGAAATCTTCGGCTGTTTTCTTCATCTTCTTGAGCACTTCAGCAGAGATTTGGGACGGCGCGATCTTCTTGCCCTTCGCCTCCACCCATACGTCACGGTTATCCGCCTTAGCAATGGTGTAAGGGACCATTTTGATGTCTTTCTGAACGACGTTGTCCTCGAAGCAGCGACCGATCAGGCATTTAATCGCATACAAGGTATTTTTCGGATTGGTCACGGCCTGACGTTTTGCAGACTGCCCCACCAGCGTTTCGCTATCATCAGTAAACGCTACGGTGACGTGGTTCTGGCGCCTTCAGGTTTTTCAATAACACGCGGCTTATCACCTTCAAGAATCACAACACAGGGGTTGGTCGTCCCAAGGTCGATACCAATAATCTTGCCCATTTTACTTACCCCTACAAAAGTTTTCAACGATTGCCAGCTATATATGCGCCAAAATCAAAATTTCACAAGGCCCGCTTGGAGGTAACTTTGAAACCATCACCATGGCCGGACAGGATCAACCGCCCGTTCCAAGGTGTAACCCTTTTGCGGGTACGCCATAACCCCATTTGGCGCCAGATCCGGATTGGAGGCACCATCGACATCGCCTCGTGAAACTCAGAATTTAAAGGGCTGTCCCACCGGATCAACCACCTCAACATCAAACTTACCTGCCAGTGACTGACTGCGCCATTGAAAGAGGTCATCTCCCACCCTCCCTAAAGACGGCAACTGACTCAGGCACCTCTTTACCGGACATCGCATGAGTAGCTTTTTCCGAACTGTCGACAACCGGTAGTAACTCTCACAAAAGCGCTCCAATGCAAATTTACGCGCCTTATCAACATCATTTTCAGCGCGTCGACGCACGTTTTGCATTTCTGCATGCGCCCGCAATAACTGCTCGCGCACGTTCGCGACTTCTTCACACGCAGGGCCTCTGCCTCTTTCACCGACAGCGCCGCACTCGCCACCCTGAGCATTTTCATTCGCCATTACAGTGTCGATCCTGCCTCTTCCGCCGCTGCAGCATTTTTCACAGTTCACGGTTTGCTCCGACATCTCCCGCCCTCGCTCAAAATTGAATAAACCTTGGTTTTGCAGCGTAGATTGGGGCCAAAAAAATGATTTCAACCGTTGCGAATTTACACTTTGTATATTATTACACCATGTATTTATAATCAGTGTCACATTCATCGTAACAGGGTTTACATGCTGGCCCACCACTGTCCATTCGCAACTTTGGCACTGGCCGGAAACATTGAAGCTGGACTTCAACTGCAGATGACCGCAATCAGTGGTGAGACCGGCGCAGAGCAAATCCACGGCTTACTAGACGCACTGGGCATGGCCGCAGGAGGACGCAATTCCGCCGATCTGGTGCGTCACGGCTCCGATCGTGCTGAAGTCAGCGCCGTCTTTCAGGTGGAACAACTTCCCGCAACCTCCAATTGGCTACAAAGAGAACATGCTGGATGATGGCGCAAAGTGCATTCAGGCGGCTGATCTCGGCGAAGGTCGCTCACGGGCTTTTTATCAACGGACGGCGGCCCGCTACAACAATTACGCGAACTGGGTCAGCATCCGTTGATATCCATGGACAACATGAGCATCAGTTATCCTGCGCAAAGAAACACACTGCCAGTTAGTTGATGACTGTGGTCGCCTTCATCCGCTTGCCCAGGAGGTCCGTCAAATATTTAGCCAGTGGCAGCAACAGCAGACGAAACTGGATAATTTACTCAAGCGACAGCGTGAGTTTGAAAGCCAGGTACAACTACTCACCTACCAGGTTGATGAACTTAACTCCCTGGGACTGGGTGATGACGAGCTGGATGCTCTGGAGACCGAACAGCAGCAGCTGGCAAACGCCGAGAGCATTTTGCAAACGCTTGGGCAACTGCACGACCAACTTCTGGCCGGAGACAACGCCGCTCTGGATATTCTGGCAGCGCCATCAGTCCCATCTCGCACTGCGAGCTTCCAGCTTCATCCACCCAAAACGCTGCAACAACTACTCGAGGAAGCTCGAATTAGTTTGCAGGGCTGCCCGAGAAGCCTCACAGCTGCAGGATCGTATTGAATTGAACCCGGAACGCTTGCGAAGTCGACGACCGCCTATGCGCTATTTACGACCTGGCACGGAAACACCGGGTTGCGCCAAAGGAATTGCGCCAACGGCATGCCGAGCTGCAACTGGAACTCGAAACGTTGGTGGGAGGCGAAAATTGTTGAGCAACTTGACGCACGGGTGTCCCAACTTAATCAGCAGTACCAGACAGCGGCCACCCACCTGAGCGAAAAACGAGGACAGGCCGCAAACTTCCTGCAAGAAGCCGTCAAACAGCAGCTAAAGCACCTTGGACTCTCACCGGAATTGGTGATTGCCTGCAATTCATTGGGAGCGCCGTCCGCGAATGGAAATGATGACATAGAAATTTTGATCAGCATGAACCCAGGTCAACCCTTGCGCCCCTTGCAGAAGGTCGCCTCTGGCGGTGAACTGTCTCGCATCAGTTTATGTATTCAGGTGGTTACGGCAGCCACCACACAAACCCCGACACTCGTATTTGATGAGGTTGATGTGGGTATTGGCGGCCCAACGGCTGAAGTCGTAGGACGCATGTTGCGCCAACTGGGAGATCGCACACAAATTCTGTGTGTGACACACCTCGCCTTCGTGGCCTCTCAGGCGCATGATCACCTCTTTGTTAGCAAAGCCGTTCAGGACGGAAAGACCTGCTCCAGCATTCTGCCACTGGAGGGCCCTTCGCGTGTCAAAGAAATCGCACGCATGCTGGGCGGGGTGGATATTTCGCAGCAGGGACTGGCACTGGCCAACGAGATGCTGAACTTCAGCGTGGTACAATAAACCACGCCGAAGTTGAGTCAGGCTTTTTTAGGCTTCACATAAAGCGTCAGCTTATGATCTACGATATCGTAGCCGTATTCTTCTGCTAAGACTTTTTGACGCTTTTCAATGACAGGATCGAAAAACTCGATCACTTTGCCGGTTTCCGTGCAGACCATATGGTCATGGTGCTCATCATTGTTCAATTCGAATACGGCGTGTCCACCTTTCAAAGTTATGGCGGAGCACCAGACCCGCTGATTCGAACTGGGTCAACACCCGATACACGGTTGCAAGGCCAACGTCATCCCCTGCATCCAGCAACATTTTATACACATCTTCTGCGCTCAAATGGCGGGTATCCGCCGTTTCAAGCAAGTTAAGAATTTTGAGTCTGGGCAGGGTAACCTTTAAACCTGCCTTTTTGAGTTCAATATTGTCCATGTCCTAATTACTACGCCTGTTCGCAATGGCTGGAATCAGTTATGATCCTTGATCCCGCCAAGATAGTGGAATTCGGAAGAAGATGCAAAAGTTCGCCTTTTTACTGCTGATGTTAGGCATCGGTCTCACTCTCTGGCTGTATGTTCCCGGGTTTACCGAATTGACGCAGCAGGGCAACATTGTTGAAGCCGACATGCTGACAGAGTTGCGCACCGGAATGACACGCCGCCAGGTACACTACATTTTGGGTAATCCTCCTGAAAAATAGCTTTAACCTGTCAGAAGAGACTTACTACTACACCATGCAGTTGGAGGGTGGCGAAATTCACACGCAGAAGGTACAGCTAACGTTCGAGGGCGATACTCTCAGTGCGATTGACCACGGCCCCCTGCTGCAGCCCGAGCTGGCCAACCCTGGCCTGGTATACAAAATACGAGACAAATCTTAAAACCAACTGAACCGACTGGAGAATCCACCGAGATGCGCAGAATTTTGCTGCGCAGGCGCAGCATAAGCCACTTCGACCGTTACTTTTTTTTCCACCTTAAAACTCCTGATAACAGCGAACCCCGTCAATTAGCGATACAACGTGGGCCCGACGACAGAACAAATCAACCGTCGTTTTGCCGCCTGACCGAAAACCGAACCCAACGCTAAACCATGCAAAGCGCCCGCTGGCTCAAAGTTGAGGTCCAGCATCACTTTACAAGCACTGTCATTCAGCGCTTTAAACGACCAGCTCCCAGAGAGCGAACGAAAAGGCCCCTCCACGAGACTCAAACGAATCTCGCCTGGCCGGATCAGTTGATTTCGGGTTGTAAAACTTTGAGAGACAGTCGCCTTACTGATCGTCAGCTTGGCTAACTGGCTGTGTTCATCCAGCTCCAAAACCTGCCCCGCCGAGCACCAGGGCAGAAACTCGGGGTAACGCACCACATCGAGCACCAGATCAAACATCTGATGATCACTAAACGGAATGAGGGCATGGCGACTGACTTTCACACGTTTCAACCTGACTACGAAACGGGGCAAATACTACCGCTATACGGCCCACCAAGGAAGCACATATATTGCAACAACCCAAGGAGGCTATACACCAGGATTAAAAAGATCAGCGGAACCAGTACATACCGAATCCAACGGTAAAGCGCCTGAAAGTAAACACCTCCCACCGCTAATCCAATCCCGGCGGCCAAGTGTTCGCGGGGCAGCACATAGCCCATCAGAACCAGTACAAACAGCAGAGACAATGGCAGTAAAACAACCGACACTGCAAATTGCATGAACGTAAACCAGGGCATCCCTAACACGGTGACGCCATCATCCGCCACCATCGAATGCGCCAGCACCGCTGCGAACACCCCCAATCCACTCAGCACCACCAGCAGCGCGGGTCTGCGCCGCGTCCTGAAATGTAATTGATACCAGTACACCGCCGGTTCCAACAGAAAGAGCAGCGAAGTCAACGCCACCAAAATAAAGAGAATCGTAGAATAGGGCCAACCAAAGTTGTCCAAGGGGCAAAGACTGAAAGGCGACGGGCAGCGTCTGAAAGACCAGGGCAAATCCTCCTGTCACCTGAAGGTCTGCAGCCAGAACAATTGGGACGACAATCAATGTCGCAACCAGCCCGGTGACCAGGTCAGCCAGCAGAATTTTGCCAACCAAGCGCAAGGGAGGACCCTCCTGGCAACAATAGGCGCCTAAAATAAAGTAAACCCCCGTACTCAGTGCCATAGAGAAAAAGGCCTGACTCAGTGCGTCCAGCATCAGGCGGTCATCCCAGCTACTTTGCTCGCCCAGGAAAAGCAATTCCCACGTGGTTTTCCATCCGACATTCAGCCCGCCATAGCCCATCAGCAGAATGCCCAGAATCACCAACGCACCCACCAGGAGCGGAAGGCTGCGCTGCAAACCGCGAATGAGCCCTTTGGCTGACACCAGAAATAAAAAGACCAAACACACGGCAAACCAGGCAATGAGTTGAGGTGCGTCTTTTTGCAGCTCCGACATGACTTTGGTTGAACTGGCAAGGGAGACCTGGTTGAACACGCCCAAGGCCGCTTTCAGCAGATAGGCCAGAGTGACGCCGGAGACCAGAATATAAAACCCTGCGGTGAGCCCACAGGCCAGAATCATCATCCCACCCGAAAACTGCCAAAGTGAGAAATACTTAACCTGCCCCAGACGGACAAGCGCGCCGACCTGGGTCCCCTTGAATCGACGCCCTAACTGCCATTGCAGCCAGACGACCGGCAATGCCAGGGCAGACCAGGGCACCCACATAGGTCAGGAGAAACGCCTCCCCACCGTGGGTTGCCATCAGCTCGGGAAAGCGCCAGACGTTCACGAAACCGGTCACGATGCAAATACCGGCCAGCAGCGAACTGCGTGGATCAGACCACTTTAATTGCTCATAGGGCACCAGACTCATTCAATTTCCTTGTTATTATTTGCAGGTAGCCACCCGAGCTAGAGTATAACGTAACTCGTCGGCCGTCCTCGATTTCCTTTCACAAGATTGTATAAGGTTGTCCAGGAGAAAAGCAGCTCCCCTTCAATCCAGCCTGCGGTTTCCGGTACAATATCCGGCTTTATTCAGTCAAGTCGTTAGCTCGTGGCCAAGCCCAAAAAAATGAACCCAATTCCACGATCGCGCTCAACAAAAAGCGCGCCACGATTACCACATCGAGGATCGCTTCGAAGCGGGGCTCGTGCTGACGGGCTGGGAGGTCAGAGCCTCCGCGCCGGCAAATGTCAGCTGGTCGACTCCTGTACAGATTCATCAGGGTGAAGCCTGGCTGATGGGTACCCATATCACACCGCTGAAGGAAGCGTCCACACGTGATTGCTGAACCTACCCGCACCCGCAAGCTACTGCTAAATGCGAGAGAAATCAGCAAATTGATTGGCGCGGTTCAACAGGCGGGCTACAGCTGTGTACCGCTGGCACTGTACTGGAAAAATAACCGCGTAAAATGCGAAATCGCGTTAGTCAAAGGGAAAAAAGAATATGACAAGCGTGACTCGAGAAAGAGCGCGAATGGGGACGCCAAAAGCAACGTATCGTGCGCGAACATACCAAACAGTAATTGACGCCTGTCAACACCCGGATAAGCCAAGGGGGTATATGCTGGTGGCCGATCTATAGCCACAACAATAAGCAGGAAGGCCTCTATGTCCACCCACGGCGAGCCCATGTCTGGCGTTGATCACGCCTGGCTTCGAATGGAAAGCGATTCTAACCTCATGATGATCAGCGGGGTTATGATCCTCGAAAAGCCTATCACCCGAAGTGCGCTGGAAAAACTGATCACTGAACGGCTCCTCAAATTTGCCCGCTTCCGCCAACTTGTTGTAGAGCATGCGAATGGTGCCTTTTGGAAATCGACCCCCATTTTGACATTGAAAATCATGTTCATGTCGTCGGCTTGCCTGGCCATGGTACTTACCATGATTTGCAGGCACTCGCGTCAGATCTGACGAGCACGCCTTAAATTTTCATATCCCTCTCTGGCAAATGCACTTAATTGAAAATGTTAACGGGGTTGCGCCCTGCTGATGAGGGTTCATCATTGTATCGCTGATGGCATTTCGCTCGTGCGAGTCATGCTTTCACTGACCGATGATGGTGTTGTGCCGGTACCTGAGGAAGCGAAAGCCAAGACAACGAGAACAGACTCGTGGATCAAACAATGGGTAGAACCCGCACAAAAACTATTGGCAGAGACCTTTCATCTGGGACACGAACTGGTCGAGGAAACGGTGGATCTGATCCAGCACCCCAGTCACTTGACGGATCTGGCCCGGAGAGGGCTTATCGATTGGTCAGGAACTCTCGCGTATTGCATTGATGCCTAACGAGCCACCGACTTGTTTCCGCGGTGAATTGACCGGGCGCAAGCGCGTGGCCTGGGCTGAACCCTACTCGCTGGAGGACGTCCGTGCGGCAGGGAAACGACTCGGGGCTACCATTAACGACATTCTGATTGCTGCGGCAGCGGGTGCCATCCGTGCTTATTTACTGACCCGGAATGACGCTGTCGAGCAGGATCACCTGAATGTGGCGGTTCCATTTAACCTGCGCCCACTGGATCAACCGATTAAAACACTGGGAAATCAGTTTGGACTCGTGATTGTCCCTCTTCCCGTGGGCAAGCATTCGGCCGCAAGTCGTCTCGAGTCGGTTTGTCAGGCGATGCGCGAACTGAAGAACAGCTATCAACCGCAGGTCTTTTACGGCTTACTGGGCGTTCTTGGAAAAGGCCCCGCAGTGATGGAACAGACGGCACTTGAGGTGCTGAGCCAAAAAGCCTCACTCGTCATGACCAACGTTCCTGGGCCGAAGCACCCACTCTATCTGGCCGGAAGCCGCATGATTCAACCAATGTTCTGGGTGCCTCAATCCGGTAACGTCGGCGTGGGCCTGAGTATATTGAGCTACCACGATACGGTGCAGTTTGGTGTGGTCGCCGATAAGCACCTGATTCCCGACCCCGATATGCTGATCACGTTTTTTGGTGAATCCCTGAGTGAGCTACTGGCCCTCAAAACCCATGAAAAAGTAGCGCCCTAGCGAAGCCCCCTTGAAATGAGATATACTCGCTACCATATATGTGTTCACGTGTCGGTCCAGTCAGGCCGAAACACACACGCTTTTGGGGACGACATGGTTTCGACGCCGGTTACAAACCCAGAGGTGCATGCCGAGAGGCGGTAACTCTCGTACTTCAAATACCGCAAAACATAGTCGCAAACGACGAAACTTACGCTTTAGCAGCCTAACGGCCCGCTTAGCCACTCACGCTAAGGTGCTTACCCCGCGGTACTGAGTGTCATTCAGAATAAGCTAGTTGGCCGGATCGCCTTGCTCCGGCTTGCGAAACCTTAAAGGCTAGCCTTCGGCACCCTGCCCCTCGGGTCGCTTCGGGTTAAAGCAATTGAGGGAATCTAAGCATGTAGAGCCGATGGCAGAGGACGACGGACGCGGGTTCAATTCCCGCCGTCTCCACCACTATTGCGTTTTAGGGAATCCAACTAAGTCTAAAAACGCTTTAAAAACAATGATTTCACGGACTTCGAAGTCTAATCAGGGGTAACGAAGTCTATTGAAGTCTAAGGCTAAACGGGGGTAACATCGGGGGTAACTTACCCCTGATAGGTTTTGGTTACCCCATGACAGTAAACCCCGCCCGGCTGGTGATAAGGTCACCGACCTTCACATTAAACACGCCTTACCCGAATCAAGCCCGTACAAGATCGCCTGCGGTGGCGGCCTGCTGTGTCAGGTTATGCCGAATGGCTCAAAACGGTGGCGACTGAAATACAGGTTTGGGGGTAAAGAGAAGCTACTCTCACTTGGCAGTTACCCCCAGATCAGTCTGAAACAGGCCCGAATAGATCGGGACGAACACAAAGCACTCCTCCGCTCGGGGATCGACCCGTCAACGTCGCGTAAAGAACAAAAACAGAAAGCCGAGCTGGTGGCAAATCAATCCTTTGAAGCCGTATCACTCGCTTGGCTAAAAATTCAAAAACAAAAAATCGTCCCCGCGCATTACGAGCGCCAGCTTCGTCGGCTTGAGAAGTACCTCTTCCCGAAATTGGGCAACCGACCAATAGACCAAATCACAAACCATGAACTTTTGGCCGTGCTTCAGAAAATTGCCGAAACCGGCAAAGTCGAAACGGCTCACCGGGTGCGGGTTATTGCAAGCCAAATCTATCGCTATGCCCTATTCCTGAATCTCTGCCAACGGAACATGGCCGACGATCTGGCCGACAAGCTGCCAAGTTCACCGGAGAATCACCACCCCGCCGTAACCGATCCCGCTTTAGTGGGCGAGGTACTGAGAAAGATCGAAACCTACCGTGGCGACACGGTTACGAATGCCGCACTGAAACTTTCCGCTTTGACGATGCTAAGGCCGGGCGAGTTGCGCCACCTCAAGTGGGAAAACCTCAATAACGCCGATCGGCAACTCGAACTGACCGCGTCAAAGGTTCACACCGAGCACATCGTTCCACTGCCTGTTCAGGCTATGTCACTGTTGGAAGAGTTGCGACCTTTAACCGAGCGAACCGGGTGGATATTCCCCGGCAGAGATCGAGAGAAACCCATTTCGGAAAATACCGTTAATCAGGCACTCAAACGACTGGGGTACAAAGACGTAATGACACCGCACGGCTTCAGAGCCATGGCCCGGACGATGCTCGATGAACGATTGGGAGTCAGGCCCGACTTTATTGAACACCAACTGGCCCATACCGTCCGTGACCCACTGGGACGGGCTTACAATCGCGCTACGCATCTAGCCGAGCGTAGGAAGATGCTTCAACAGTGGGCCGACTATCTGGACGAACTGAAGGGCGAGGGCAAGTAAGTGGCGACAGACGACAGACGGAAAGCCGATTACACCCTCACCTCTGATCGGAATCGATTCCCGTGGTTACCAGACGTGTTCGACATGCGAAACTATGCAGGGCTTGAGAACTTGGACTGGGATCAGTGGTGGCAACTACTGAACCACCGTCGATGGGTGTGGCGGCGGTACTTCCCAACGAAAGCCGGGCCGAGGTTAGTCGGAAAAGGCCCCATAGTCGCCATGATCGAAAATCCACTCCGCACAGTGGATGGGTGCATAACCAAACTGGAAAGGCCGACTGTCAGACGTATGACATTGGGTGATGCTGAAGATCTTATAGGAGCTATACGAACGTCCCTACAGTGGCGGGATGGTGAGGCAGACACCGAACCCCTACCGCTACTCGGTCACCATGACAGTGTGTTCATAATCAACACCAAAGCCCCACGCTCGGCTATTTTCAAAGAACTTGAGGCATACCTCGATAACATCGAAAGAAAACGGCGAACGGACAAACCTGACGCCTATTTTCGACTGGGCATCCTACCCTTTCTAGACTTGTACATATGGTGCGCCGTCGGGCATGACCGGCATGGCGATGGCACGGACTGGGGCGACACTTCGCACGGCTTCAACGTTAGGGAAGTTGAAACCACCTCCGAATTAGTCAACGTCACCAACGTACTGAGGGTGATCGGGATATACGGCCCGAATGAAAAGACGATGGATCGCGTAGCCGAGCCGCACAAACGCGCCGTTGAGGATGTTCTCAAGTGTGATGACCGGACTTGGGCCGAGACTGCCACGCCTAACCAAACCCACAATTCGATTCACGGCCTATAAAACCCGACATGCTAAAAAAAATAGCATGTCAGGATAACCGACCACCACACCAGTAATCTTACCTCGTCAGGCCAAAACAGACTGCATAGTAGGAGGTAAGACTAATGACACAACACAACATATGTACTGACGGCCCCGGCCGTCGAGCCGAAGTTCTCATAGCCCCTGATGGGTTATACCGTCTAAATGAAGTTCTCGGTCGAATTCCGGTATCTAAACCAACTTGGTATCTGGGAATAAATCAGGGGCGATTCCCACGCCCACTAAAAATAGGACGAACCAGCGTGTGGCTTGGTTCTGACCTGTTGGCCGTCATAGCACACGCAAAGGCGTGTCGATCAGCTACCGAACTCTGAGGAAATAACCATGACTACTGAAACAGCCCGAAATTCGGGCCAAGGCCTCTCTGTGCCCGAAATTCAGCAAAGTGTGTACGCAATTCAAGTAATCACCAACATTTTAGCCGAGCTGGAAGCCGCCGAGGACGAGCACGGTTACACAAAGGGCGGCCTTTTGGTTGCGATGCAACTGATCAATAGCCGATTAATTTACGCGGTAGAGGGGTTGCAGTGATGGGATTCGATGCAGAAGTAAGCGCCAAATATGGTAAGCAAGAAAGCCGCTGCCATATACCTGCCACCTGCGCTGATTGTGGCGACTATGTACCCGGCGTGGGTGTGATCGTATTTAGACGGTCTCGCCAACGAATAGGCCGCCGCCGTTACGTCGATATCCTCTATCAGGTACGGCTGTGCGAGGGCTGCTATCCACTCTCACGTGAAGGGAAACGGAATAAGAGGGCGCGGGCATGAGTGAATTGAAAACCCCCCACCGCCGAAAGGCGCGTGGGGTCAAAAGAGGAATTTTGATACCCCCTACTGTACCTCATGTAGATAAAATGAACAACGGTACACTTAATCGCTTGTCTCGATTTTCGTCTGCCATGATCGAGGTAAGGGACGGTGTACTGGGTTTTTCCGAACTGGTAGCACAAGTCAAAAACCCCGTCGATTCGTCGCACGCCACGAACTTACAGGAAGCCAAGCTTGGTTTGGCTGTTGCGTCGTCGTCGGGAAGTGCCCGCAAGACACTGGTGGCCGTAATTGAACACGACGGCCAGACGGTTCTCTGGGTGGATTTGGATGAATGTTCGTTCAAAGATCCCAGCGAAATTGCAGAAATTATCAAGACTGTGGGTATCGAGTCTTTCGTAATTTATACAACGCTGCGCCATACCCCCAAAAATCCCCGCTACCGGGTAGTTATAGAGCTGGCCGAGCTGATTGATTTGGAGTTGTGGGTCGCTCTGCAAACCCGTTTGGCAAAAATGCTTGGTGGCGATACCTGTGCCCTCAAGCCTTCTCAGGTATTCTTCCTGCCCGCAAGGGGGCCCGGTGGCTATGCCTATTACGTCAATGAAGGTTCGGCACTGCGTTGCTATAGACAGGGGGATGATCAGGTGTGGTTTGATCCGCAACCAGATACGGACAGCCCGTTTATAGCTGAAGCATGGTCAGAGCACCTCCGGGAAAAAGAACTAAAGCGCGGAGGATCAAACCCAAAGCGGGCTACCCCACTGCCCGATGGTTCAGTAGACATAATAGCGCGATGTAACGAGGATGACCTCGAAGAGTACATTGAAAACCTAGGTTTTGAACTGTGCCCAAACGGAGCGTATCTACACCCGAAGTCTACAAGCGGGATTGCCGGTATTCGGCTGTTTTACCGCGACGGTAAGTTGGTGAGCTATTCGCACCATTCGCGGGAGACTGACCCGCTGGCGGACGGCTTTACTCATGATCTATTCGACTGGCGGTCATTTTACGAATTCGGAGGCTTCAATGAACTCTGAATCGAGAGTCCCCGCTATTACACCCGAAATGCGTAACCGTGCCCTGAAGGGCTTGGGTAGTGTATTTCTAACGCCTGAAGGTATCACCTACAGCGAACATAACTTGCGAGTGTTGAAAGCAACCAAGCTTCTGCGTGGTGATCATCTGGCTATCGCGTTGAGGCTGATCGACTCGATTGGCCCAGAAAACATCCTCAATACCCCCGAGGGAGTCTATGTCTGGAAACCTGAAAAGGGGTTGTGGTGTCGGATTGACCGCACTGGTCTGCGCAAATTGGTTCAGCAGCAAATTGCGGGCATGGGCGAGGCGGTAGGCCCCATTCGGAAGTCGGTGATTGATTCTGTTTCGGACCTGCTACTGAACGAAATATATCGGCAGGATCAAAGGTTCAACGTCGGGCCACTGGAGTCGGTCAACTGCCTAAACGGTGAGCTAGTCCTGATCAACGATGAATGGCAGTTGCAGCCCCATCAACGGGAAAACTACCGCACATCCCAGATCCCGGTAGCGCACAACCCTAAAGCGACTGCGCCGAAGTTTGATCAGTTTCTGGACTCAATATTCAAAGGCGACACAGACGCTAAAGAAAAGGCGACGGCGGTGCTTGAGATTATGGGGTACAGCCTTGTTGCCCATTGTCGCCATGAAACCTTCATTTTGCTGGTTGGTAAAGGGGCGAACGGGAAGTCGGTATTGCTTTCGGTCATGGAAGCCATGCTTGGTGTGGGGAACGTGAGCGGAGTTCAACCGGCGCAACTCGGACAACCATTTTACCGCGCTGAGCTTCAGGGGAAGCTTGCAAACATCGTCAGCGAAATGAAGGTAGGTGAAGTAGTCGATGATGCAGCATTGAAATCAATTGTATCGGGTGAGCCGGTTCAGGTCTCCCGGAAATACGGACAACCGTTCACATTGAGACCCTATGCCACTCAGTGGATTGCAACCAACCATATGCCGCACGTCAGAGACTTTTCGGACGGGTTGTTCCGAAGGGCGCTGGTTATTGAGTTCAACAACCAATTCAAACCACAACTTGGCAATTGTAATCCCAGATTGCGAGAAGAACTCGTGACCGAACTACCGGGCATATTAAACCTTGCTCTGGATGCCTATGCGCGGGCGTTACGTGATGGGTTCACCAAACCCGCCAGTAGTGTTGAAGCCGGTCGGGTGTGGCGTCTCGAAGCGGATCAGGTGGCGCAATTCGTGGAAGACTCCTGTCAAACCGAGCTTGGGGTCTCTATCGGTAGCGGTGACCTTTATCAACGTTACACACACTGGGCTTCAAAGGCGGGCATAGTGCGGTCAGTAAGTCAGAAAGCATTTATCACCCGGTTGAAGGTTCTGGGCTTTGATACTCGCCGAACTGAAAAACAAAGACTGGTGGTCGGGTTGCGGCCTACTGAGGAGGAGGCTCAATTCCAATGACGGATCATGACGGATCATGACACATATGACGGGTTGTTCCATTGTATTTGTACTCACAGTCTCCCTTCCTTCTATTCAGTAAAGAAGAAAGGGGTAATTAAGGCTGTAAGTAGAAATATATCAACAATAGGAAAATGCGTCATATCCGTCATATCCGTCATGATCCGTCATCCCGCTATCGCCCTTACCACACACCCAAGCTTGGTTTTATCGCAGAGCGCCCGACGGACGTTCTTTTATGTGACTAATTGGAGAACCCTACGAAAGACATTGCACAAAAAATAGCTACCTGTGACGAGAATTGAAAAGGCCGCCGCCGCCCATGCCGATCTGATCGACAGATTGGCAACCGGGCAGGCGACAGACTCAGAGCTGGAGAAATCACTGGAAACCACCGCCCGGCTTAATCAGAAGCGCGCCGCATTGGAGGCTGCCAAAAGTCGAGCAACCGAAATGGCCGCAGAGGTAGCCCGACAAACTGAAGCCGACAAAAGGCGGGCGGATGGCGTAAAGCATTTGGTACAGATCGGGAACGACCTGAGAGCCGCACTGAAGGCGGTAGATACCGTGATGAAATCCACACCCGCCCGGCTTCACGATGCGGTTGACCGATACACCGCAAGCGAGACAACCCTAATTCAATCGGTGGAAGCTGCCGGTAGCCGGGTTGATCGGTTGCCCCTTTCTGAGTGGTTAGCCGAGCTGGTGGACAAAGGTGGTTGCCCCCCAATGCGACACCCCGCCGTCATGCTGGGCGGGGTTTGCGTTACCCATGAGACCGCATGGCAGCCAGCTGCCAACGATTTGCCGGGCGGAGTGCTGGCCGTAGCGACCCTGAAAGCCGCCAGCATGGTTGCTGAGGCTTGTGGACTGTCGGACATCCCGGCAGACCTCGTGCCCACTACGGACTTCCTGACTCAGTTCGTTGATGCCCGTCGAGCAGTACAGACCCGGCTGGATGAAGAGGCCGCTGAAACTGCCCGAATAGCCGCCCGCAATCCGTGAGGCGGAGCAACGCCGTGAAGCACTTGAGATCTACCGCACGTCGCCAGTTGGCAGACTTCAGAAGTTGAGATCAGACATCATCGAAGAATTCGGTCTGGGCCATGATATGAGACCATGGGCCGCCCGAAAGTTGAGATTGGTTCACGGGGCCTTACGTCAGTTGGCCCCCGCAATTGCCGACGTACTGCTTGCCCACGACACCCAGCACGGCTTCAAACATGAGCCATCGTTTGACCGTGGGAGTCTCGCGGCCATCGGTGATCAGTTGGACGCCGATACCGACTTCTGGTCAAGGTCATTAAGCCAAGCTGGGGATCTGGGGCTTGATTGGAGCGGTTGCCCCCCTTTCGGTGTTGGCATACCCGACTACTGGAACGACGTTGAGGCTTACCCCACTGCCGGTATTGTGGCCCCCACAAAGGCATACCGGGAAGCCAATACTATCAGGTGCGGGCTGCCTGATCCCCGACATTCGGGTAGCCCGGTAGTCGTCTGCCGGTCTGCCCGTCTGATTTTCCAGAAATAGACGTACCCTTCTGAAAAATAACGAAAAATTTTCTTTGTTCGCGTCGGCGTACCCCCGCCCCCTTGCCCGATTGCCGGGAAGGACCCTTTGACGGCAGCCCGACAGCCCGTTACTGCGTAACACAGACCGACAGCCCGTTACTGCGTAACACAGCCCGACAGACCGTTACTGCGTAACACAGCCCGACATCCCGGCAGACCGACTACCCGACATCCCGTTACTGCGTAACACAGACCGACTACCCCACAGACCGACATCCCGTTACTGCGTAACACTGCCCGGTGGTCGGTCTGTGGGGGTGTGGGTTAAGTGGGTTAAAATTCCGTCACCCGGCCTATTTTTGCGGGGGTAACCACGGGGGTAACAAACACGAAACAAAAACTATTTATCGTTATTTATCATCATGTTATTTACTTTTTTTAGGGGACGCCGTCTCCACCAATACCCAAAATCCCAACCCTTATCGGTTGGGATTTTTTTTGCCCGTTCCCCCAGTGTTGGCGCGGTTTTCGGGCCTGGCCTCGCGAGCGCCACCCCTGCGAAGTCGGCGTTTTTGCCCCCACCGACGCCTCTCTGTTCTCCGTTTTCTCTGGTGGCCACGCGAGCGTTCTCGAGGCCATTTCCTTTGCTGGCGCGGGTTTAGAGGCGGTCGGTTGTGGTTGGCAACTCCTGTAGCGGTGGCGACTCAGGGTGACAATATGCTTTGCTACGCATTATTCTGTCGCGAGAAAAAGCCCTACTAACATTCCCTGATGAACTTTTCCTACCTGCTCCGGACTGTGGCCATCGCCGTCGCCACCTTCACAACCTTTTCGCCATCTGCTAACGCCCTAGAGGTTGGCACTCTGTCAAAAGCTGTTCAGGCTGAAGAAGCGCGGTTGGGCGCGCGTATCGGCATGGCGGTATTCGATGCAAAGGACAGGACCCATTGGGCCCACAGGGGCGATGAGCGGTTTCCTCTGAACAGCACGCATAAGTCGTTTTCGTGTGCCGCGCTTCTGAAGCAAGTTGATCGGCGCGTGCTGGCGCTGGAGAACGTCATTTCCATTGAACGCGCCTCTCTCGTCACCTACTCGCCGGTGATGGAAAAGACGGGTGGACAAGTGACTTTGCGCGAAGCTTGCGCAGCCTCCGTCAGTTGGAGTGACAACACGGCCGCCAACATCGTTACAGATGCGATCGGTGGGCCCCAGGCCTTCACGGTCTTTATGCGCGACATCGGTGACCCGCATACCCGGCTCGACCGCAAAGAACCGGAGATGAATGAAGCCACCCCAAACGACTTGCGCGATACGACCACACCGAACGCCATCGTTGAAAGCCTGCGCCGCATCATTCTTGGCGACGTGCTGCGGGAGGACTCGCGCGCGTTGCTGACAGACTGGATGATTAACGATAAGGTCGCTGACGCGCTGTTACGTGCGACCCTCCCGCGCACTTGGTCTATAGCTGACAAGTCTGGTGCTGGCGGCCATGGCTCACGATCAATCGTCGCTGTCATCTGGCCTAAAGACCGCGACCCCGTCGTTGTAGGCATATACATCACGCAGACATCTGCACCGATGGCAGACAGCAATGCCGCAATCGCGAGGTTGGGCAGTGTGTTAGCGGACGCTCTTGGCCGCTGACTGAGTGCGTCGTCCGCCCCGATGTCCTCTTCGGGTGCCGGTAGTTCAACCCTGGAAAGTACCGGGCAGTACCTGTGTCTGGGCATTCCAACTGCTGGGCCAGGGGCGGCGCATCACCTTCTCCAGCACGGCATCGGGCGAGCCCACCAGCCGTTCCACGACCTCCGGGGCCAGGAGCGTCAGCCGCATGACCCGGCGCACATTCTGGTGCAGTGCCTCACCGATCCGCATTGGGGTATGGGCTATCCGCAGAGCACCATCGGCTGGAGTTTCTGGAACGCGGCGTGGGCTTTGTCGAGTGAAGGCTTCGGTCTGAATCTGATTTGGACGCGGCAGCAACCCATTGAGAGCTTCATCGGGCAAGTCATCGACCACATCGGCGGCATCCTCTACACCGACCCGGAACGAGGCACGTTTGAGCTCAAGCTGCTGCGCGACGACTATTGGATCGACAGCCTGCTGCAGTTGGGGCCGGACGAGATGTGCGGCTGGAACGCTTTCGGAGCGCGCAATGGGGCGAGCTGCCCAACGAGCTGACCGTGGTCTACACCGACCGGCAACGGGCGGTGATGCACCGTCACCGTCGAGAACCCCGCCGCCATCCAGTTGCAAGGTGGCGTGATCAATCAACGCCGCGACTACCCAGGCGTCAACTATGGCCCGCTGGCCGCGCGTCTGGCGCTGCGAGATTTGCGTGCCTTGGGTTCACCCCTGGCGCGGATGAGCCTGACCGTGGCACGCCGGACACGCTGGAACGTGCGCCGCTGCATGCGATGTGTTTTCTGCTGAACTGGCCGCGCTTGGCAGTCGACCAGATGGTGGTGCGCGTCACCGGCATCGATACCGGCACGCTGGGGCGGCCGAGTGGCGCATCGAAGCGATGGAAGATGTGTTCGGGATTGAGACAACGCCGTGCTGTCACCCCCGCCACCGATCATCGACGACCAACCCTGGAGCCGCTGCCTCCCGGGCGTTGGTGCTGGCGGTGAAGTTCCGAAGTGGAACCGCGCCCTTTGTCGCGAGCCGATCCGACTACCTGACCGATACGGACCCCATGCTCGGTGCGCTGGCCGCCGCCGGTGGCGGCGGGCGGTTGGACTGGCGCGCTACCGGCGCTTAGGCCGGCGACCTCGCCAGTGTGGCCAGCGAGGACTACGCGCCACTTCTCACGATCGATGTGGCGCTGCCTGCCAGTGAAGCTGTTGCCGTCGGTGTGCCAGTGACCGCCATCAGTCAGCCGGAAAGGCTGACCGTGGGCGACTATGCCTATCTCAACACCCCAAGCACATGCCTTGGGGACTCGGTTGATCGGTGTCGGCGAATGGCGGCATCCGAAGGTGCGGAGCGCGCCCCGGGCGAGTCGGTGTTCGTGGGCGCGATCCCGCGCACATCGACCGATCAGGGCGATCCTGTGCTGGCCACCAATGGGCAGCCGATTGTGCTGACCGGTCGGCAGGCTTTGCCGTATCCACCCGGTCGTATCCGCCTCAATGGCCAGACCGAGCCTGCCGTGGTGGCCGGTGACCTCACCGTCGCGTGGGCCCATCGCGACCGCACGCAGCAGACCGCCTATCTGTGCAGCAAGACAGGCGACATCGCCCGGAACTGGGCGTGACCTACACGCCGCGCATCCGGCAATCGCGGCAAGCGTGCTGGCGCACACCGAAACGGGACTTCTCGGCACCACCTTTATCTGGACGGCAGCAGTGGCTGCGCTCGATGCCGGTGCGCTGGGCGATCGCATCACAGTCGAAATCAGTGCCGAACGCGATGG
>JADJWY010000029.1 GCA_016716085.1 Hahellaceae bacterium | reverse complement strand
GCGAGCAGCTGCAGGTCAATGGTCAGGTGATAGTCACTTGAGGAACGACCCAAACAATCATCGGGCCAGTTAATCCGTAGGGATCATATTACTCGTTACTGCACACCAAGATCGGCAGTGCGGTCATTTTCGATGTTAAGGAAGGCGGCGATGTCGTATTAGGTGACCAGTTGTCAGACAACTATGTCATGTGGGACCAATCTGCCAATACTTTAATCGTAAAAGGTGATGTAACGGCCACCAACATAGCTGCGGGCGCGACAATCTCAGCGCCAACTATCACCGGTGGGACAATTCAAACCGCATCGTCTGGTGAAAGAGTAAGCATCCTGGCGTCTGATAATAAATTCCACGGGTATTGGAATTCAGGTGATGGAACCGTCAGAGACAACGTGAAAGTAGGGAATCTGTCCAATGCCGATGGCGCTTTTGCAATCGAGATTGGTAGCTCGAATTATCGGCACGGCGGAATCTGGTTGCAAGCCAATGGTGGATATACGGCCACTGGAATTCATCTCGCAGGATTCACAACCGGCATTAAGTCCACAGCGTCAACTACGGCGACGGGAGCGTATGGAGTGCAGGGCACCTCAACGCTTGGCACCGGCGTCAGGGGGGAAACCTACGCAGACAACACTGCAGGCTATGCCGGTGTTGTCGGCATAGCCTTTGATGGATCGGATGGTACTGGCGTATATGGCACTGGTAACGGAACTGCTGCAAAAGGTGTACACGGTCAGACAAACACAGGTCTTGGTGTTCATGGCGAAGCAACTGGATCCGGCACAGGCGTCAAAGGCGTGGCAACGAGCGGTGCCGGTGTCAAAGGCGAGGCAACAACCGGTATCGGTGTCAGCGCAAAAGCGACAGGATCTGGAGGCGTACCACCTCAAGCTCCGGAGGTAGCCGGATCAACATCTGGTGTCACATTTACGCAGTACAACTGGCGGGTGACGCAAACCAGGCCAATCAGCTGCAGCTCCAGATGGCACACCGGCGGTTGTGATCGACCACCCGCGGTGGCCAACTTGGATCAAAACCACCAACGCAGTCTAATATGCAACGGTGGCTGGCGGAGGTTTCAGTGTGGCCGTTTAACCATGGTGGCCTGCATCATCATGTTGTCAGGCTGTCAGTCGGTTTACGTCGCCATTGGCGTTCACCCGCCCGGCCTCGATGTTGTAGAACACTTTGCGCCAAACCGGTTCGGGGCTGTTGGCGCAGAGACCATCCCATTCCACAAAGTTATCGGATTCTGCGAGTAATATCTCATCAATCCTGCATTACTAGTGATGGGGTATGGCTTCAACTGCGTGCGGAGTAAGACGGGAGTTCACTTTCAGGTGAGGTCCAATATGAATTATCTCAAAGCTTTGACTTTACCCTTATAACATTGAGTTTTCCATCGCTTCATCACTGGGCAGCTTTTCATAGCCAAATTTATTGAACCCTATCTGAGTTGTGCTGAGTTAGGTATGACGTAAAATTGTTTTGATCTTGTCTCAATGCTGGCGCTTAATGCCACGGCTGTCCGAAGTCGATCACTCCACTTTTGATTTGCTTCGTCCTGTTTTACCTTTACAGTATGAAGATCCCCTTCAAGCAGTTGGGCCTTTGTGAGCTTACAACGTCGCCCTGTCGGGTCAGCGCACGGTGAGCTTATCTCCATGGCGACCTTCAGAGTTAGGTGGCTTCTGCATATACGGCCGCTATTCCCAATCCTCGATAGTACCTATCCCCGGCTTTCGCCTCACTGAACTTTGAGACCCCACGGCAAGGGTTAGATTTAGCTTTCTCTTCAAAACCTCAGTCAAATATCTGCGTCATGAAAGCGTGATGCCTGTCTACCTGAGTCTCAGGATGATGCAATTTTCTATCCATGTACTGACGGATGTGCTCTTCTGGGCTTGATGCTGTCGACTTTGACATGCATGAACACCGGCTTCAGCTTTTCCCTGGTAATCTCATAATCCTTCTGCGTCCTGTTGGCGAGCTTCTTGAACTTGTGAAATAAGGTAATCACCAGCTAATCTCCGAAAGCTGCCAGCAGTCGTTGTAACGCCTATACTTCTCAGTAAATCTGCGGTATTAACGTCCCGAGTAAGCCAGAGCCCACACGCGAATGCACACCCCCTGACTTTGTCGCGGGTACTCATACGCAGACTTACCTGCGTAAAGCTTCGCTGGCATCCAACGGTCTGCTTCCTTTCTCTTTCGTCCCATCTCAGCTTACCTTCGAGAAATCCGGTTCATCGTGATTGGCGGCCCGTTGCATCGCTGGGTGATTGACGTGGTGCCACGTCGTGATGATAGTCCCATCCAGACGGGTAATGTAATAGATCCCGTTTCTGTCGAGGACTGCGTGGATTGCTTGCCGGGTGTCCCGGCTCCGGTCGATTGACGAGATCGTCAGCGGATAATACTCGATACTCACACCACCCCTGTGACACAAGACGAGTAAATCTGTTTTGACTTACTGATAATCGAACCGGCATAACCCGATTTTCAAAATAAATAAAATCGTCAGATGCCAGAATAAATAACTTCTTCTGGCTTCAAGCAGCAAGTCTCTAGCTTTCGGCAATCCGCGCTTTCGAACAGCCTGCTATCGGTTAGTGTTCCACTTCGCTAGTTAATCTTGCCACCCCGCTTGGCCCATGTAGCCGGGCCAACAACCCCCCCAGTTCGTAACCAGTGAAAATAGCCGTGCGTGAACAACAGGACGCGCCCGGCCTCGCTTGAATTTAAGGCGCGTGGTGAGACCATGCTCGTCTGATCGGCGCCTTAGCTACCTGAATGCGGGTTCGCTGTGTGGGATTTCTGGGTAGTTGCTGACGGTGGATACAGGAACGAAGTCCGGTATCTTTCTGCTGGCTTTACTTAAAGTATCCATTGGTTGCCTCTTTGTTTGTGTAAATGTGAGTCGATCAAGTATCACTTGACGCTGTTTAATTCGGCTTTAGAAGCCTTATGTATTGAGATTCTACTGATAACAGACAAGACTCTGGGACGGGGATAAACACCTTGCTAAATTTATCTCCTTCTCATTCCGGTGACTCGTGATCCTCGCTGCAAAGTTTTTTGTCTGCCCGACGTCCACAACCTTTTCATCGCATAAGAAATAGACGCATGGGCAGTGTTTGTAATCATGACTTTCCTCAGATTGTCGACCGACGCTATTTCTAATGGTGGGCTTGAAGATAACTCTGTACCTGAATAATTCATTGTTGCCTTTGGAAGATTCTGTCCATCGCATTTTGACAAGATGCTTTCTGCACCCACTTTCTGACTCTGACAAATCAAAAAGTGGCTCCCGCCATTTATCCTGTAATGGGGCATATATCCAGTGCTTGCCGTGTCAATTAAGTCCTGCCTGAAACATGCAATTTTTCGGATGTTTCTTTGCTGTTTTTAGCCTTGTTGGACTCATGTCCGTGATGTGTGTGACACGGAATAGCTTTCTATCATTCATCGAATTAGACAGACGAGACGACAACTGAAGTCTTTTCATGAACGATATATGGAAGCCACTCAACCGATACTTTTTTCATTAAATTGAGAACGACTTGATTCTCATGGGTTGCGGTATGTATCCAAGTGACCAAAGGAACCCCTGTGTCATCATCACCCCAGTAATCTTTGTTTTTTGGTATAACTGCGCTTTGGACACCAAAGAGATCTGTTGATAACTTATACGAATATGTCCTTGAGATAATTGCAACTCCAGAAGGATTTTCAAACCAAGTTCAAATCCAAGTCCGCGCAAACCGAGGATATATGCCAGAAATAACAAACCATGATCAAATAGATAACCTCTCTGTGATCTGAATGGCCCGTATCCGTTAAGATCAAAACATCTGGCTCTGCATCCATACTTATTCACATGCTTGATAAAGTTCTCTTTTGCAAAATCTGTAATCTTAGCTTCGCGTACCATTTTCTATTCCCCGTTCATACATACACGTTTATCCGATTGATTGAGTGTTCTACCCATAAACACCACCAGTCACTTCCAGCGGGTAATCCATCCACTGGACAACCTTAATCACATCCCTCGATGCGCTAATCCAGTAAGGCTCTGCAGCATTAACGTATCTCCCCGACACCTTTTGGAGCACACCCATCGAACACATAGACCAGCTAAAGCCAATACTAGGGGATGGAGGTGTTGACGCACTGTGCCATTTTGGTAACTGTGATTCGGCTTCAGATAGGCGGTAATCCAAATCATTCCTTTCTTTCGCTAAAGCGGCGATTTATCTCTTGCCTCGTTGATCCAGTCGCTCAACCTTTCAATATTCTGCGGTTGACAGTAACGACAACCATCCCCGTTAACTTGTGCGATATTGTGCAGTCACAGTCTCTTATCATCACTCCCCCCTTTCCGCTTGCTTTTTAACCGACGCTCCGGCCTGAAGTAGCGCGGGCTTCCGTCATCGTTATGATGGACGGTTACTTTTTTCCACTAAGTACGGCGGAGTGCAGCATCGCTAATGTTCCCGCACTTGCACGATCAATTGCCCTCGACAAAACGGTTTGCTTATAAACCCGTCTTTACAGGCGGTTGGCTCTTGATACGACTTGCACGGTGCCCGGTTCAGACCTATTCACTGTCCACCTCCTTCTTGTTGCTGCTGCTTACCATTCCAGATCTTTACGCTAACTACCGTTTCGCGTATTCGTCCGGGTTCGCACTCTATCCGGATCTTCTGCTGGGATTGCCCAGCGGTCGTCGCTAATCGCCTGTTTTATTAGAAAGCCATCATCACTCAGGCTTGTATCAGTCAGCAGGTCAACGCGTCCGCAATATGGGCACTCCACGTATAGTTCGATTGTCAATATCGCTATAGTTTTCATAATTCACCCGGCGTCCTCTTTATACATAATACACATAGCGGATACTCTGACTCACTCCCCTTTCCGATGGCTTTAAGCTGCCTTCTTTGCTTTCCCTCGTCATACGGCCTCACCCACTTCTCATTCATCTATCTGGCTTTTTGTCATTTCTTCTGGACAAAACTCAAACATAAGTTCGTTGATAGTTTCGCCTGTTTTGGCGTTCAGCTTGATTTCCGAACCCGACTATGTTTCCTGAGCGCTGATAGTCTGTCCTGAACTGCTTTCAGTTCTTGTTAACAGCCTCAAGTTTCAGCCGTTTCCGTATCAACTACATGATGTGGCCATATGTTTTGCCCTGTGGTTTGTTTGCGATCCCTATTTGGGCACTGCCAGCATGTGGGATATTCTAACCAAGACATAAAACCCCCTAGTCATAATTCATCTTAAAGGAGACCTTAGAAGGTCTCCGGTTTTGCTACGGCACGTATAGCCCACATAAAGCCCTGCTGCAAATTTATTCTTCCTAGAAAAACGCTTCGTTTGTCGGTATCTGCTTGCGCCGCCAGTTTCGATGTACTCGGCACTTTTCAGCAAGTTCCTTACCCCTCGTTCATCAAGCCACTTCTCCTGACTCAGATCGCGGTAGCCGGTGATTTTGTGTTGATTTTCCATTTCTATTTCCTCTCTTGGTTAAAAATTGAATGTCCGCTAAATAAACAAAGCGGTCATTTACACCTCTCGGCAAGCCCGCTCCGAACAGCAGGGGCGATGGTTTCTGTTTTCATCTTTTTCAATTTGCGCACACACATTCTTTCGTAGTCGCGCTCATTACATAGTCACTTATTCCAGCAATGAGACAAAAGACGATGACTGCTGAAATCCGTAATTCTTTGTCTATTTTCAATTACTCCCCTCGCTTCCGCTTTCAGGTACTTCTGGCAACGGCATCCAGTGCGTGTAGTGGGAGATAGTTTTCAGGCAATCACGCCCTCTCCCGCTGTCAACGATTTTATCTACATACACTTTTTCGCACCCACCCAGCGTGTCTTTGCCATCGATAAACACAAAACCGTTCTTTTGGGGGCAACAGCTGACCCACCGGAATCCATCGCGGAATCTTTGTCCCAGCTTCAGCGAGGCGCTGCCTGGTACGCTTTTTTTCATGTATAGCACCCCGCAAGATACGCTGTTGTTAATTCCGTCATTATCTTTTTGCTCAATCATCACCCCCTCCCCTTTCCTAAGCGCGGCCTGTAGTAAATCGCTTTAGCCTTATCAATAAGCCAATCTGGCATTTTGTCGTTTTTAAGTAGATAACGTCAGATGCGAAAATGAACAGTTCTTTTGTCTAGTTCGTCCAACTCCTCCCTCCTCAACATATGCTAGGCGTTGTCGAGCTTCTTCCATATAATCGGCAACTTGCAACTCGTCGCTGATGTGTGTATCTGGGCTGTTTTTCACTATTTCGCGTAATATGTAACCACCACTCCCTTTCCGCTGACTTTCTTAACTGACGTTTAAACTTGGTGCAACGAACTATGATTGTTTTGAGATCAAGCACTATCGGCATCGACTCCAAAATCAAGCCCTGAGCAGTCGTCATGCCGCTTTTCGCACTTTGCGCACATGCCACCCCTTTGGTGGAAATCACGAGCAATGTATATCAAGTCATCCATTTTCTTATGTCCCCTTATGCACAAAGCGGCTCAGTCCTGCCCTTCAAAATCCCCAGACAGAGCAGACCACCATCAAAAATAAAACGCGCCGAAGAACTACAAGTCCTGACTTCCGAACGCTTCGACAAAGCAGAACGTCAGGACAGCGCGGCGATGGTCGTTAGGATTATGGCTTATGCCACCCCCATTGATTCGTCATCGCATTTGGGACCCCTGCTGAATGTTACGCTCCGCAACTTCCACTGATCCGGGCAGACGGCGGCATTTGATGAACCCGCGCTTCTCGACCTTCGACGATGTTCGTTGGCTTTAGCTTCTGTAGCCCCTTGAGCCACAGGCACGTAGCTTAGTTTCGCTGTGCCCGAATTGCCACGGCTGAATCACTGTCTGGACGCCGCCACAGGCTGACATGATGCAAACCGGATTCTCTCAATCGCGATCATCCTGATGTCAGCCTTGGCCAGCAGCATGAAAAAGGACACTCGCATACCGCCATCCAAACGCTTTGACTCAAAAATGTCTCGCCCCAGACACAGCAAGATCAGTGCAAGGCGGGTGCCCGATCATCAAATCCCACGGATAATGAAGACATCCCCTAACGTCCCCTGATAGTGCGGGCCGGGGCGATCGATGTGGCAGCAAATCGCAGCTCATTGCGTCATGCCCTTGTGCGATAAAAAGCGTCTCGAACAACCCCGCTGAACTCGCAAGCGATCAAAACTTCATGCTACTCCCGCAGCCAGAGCAAGCGCAGAAACAATAACGCTCATTTGAGCGGCGATGTTTAACACCTCTGCCGGCTTTCTACTGTTCAGTTTCGCAACCCAACGCTTCTACTAGGTCTTGAAGTTCCTCGTGGCACCATGCGATATGGTCGTTTCGGGTCTGTCGCTTGTGAGTATGGTCGCCCATGTAATGTTCATGCTGCAATTCCTGCTTTTTGTGGATTTGAGTTTTTACTAAATCAAAAATTTGCCGTTTGTCTTAGTGTTATTTCCGCGTCAACATAGAATCGCTTACTCCCGAACTTGTAAGGCATTCGTTGGTTGATGTGACGCTGACGCCAAACCATTTCTCAAACTCCGCTCGCCTTCGCCCCTGCATAACCTCGATGATCGAAACAGAGCCATATGCTATGCACCGGGAAAACGCGGTTTTCCTCGAAAAAGCTCCATCTTTACAATGTCTGTCTTTCCTGTTTTTTGTGTCTGGAGAACATGACAGACAACTTTCATCGGCTCCAGTGTCATATCTTCAAGCTCAGCAATTCCTTGTTACTGGCGTCAGAAAACACTTTTTCTTTTCGGAAATTCATGGCCGCATTCAGGGCAAAGCATGATTGACGCATGTATCATCGTTTCGCATTGTGGGCAGGTCTTAACTGAGCAACTCCCGGCCCGTCATCGTCATTTTCTTCAAGCTTTCGACCTTTCCTGACGCAATCAATAGGGGCCAAGACGATTTCGGTGTTCCCGGCAAAGTCCATAACCGTGCAGCTATCTTTTTCATCAGCTATACGCATTCCACGACCAAGCATTTGGACATAGCCCAGTTGACATTGTTGGCCGCAACACGGCGATCATATCGACATGTGGGGCATCAAAGCCGGTCGTTAATACGTTAACGTTAACAAGACATTTAATGGGCCCTTGCTTGAAAAGGTTAATGTTTAACTCTCTGGCATCTTGTGATGTCTCCGCCAGTTATCAGCGCAACTAACCCTGCTTTCAGTCAGTAATTTCGCGTTACGTGTCTTCGGCATGAGAAACACCGCAAAAACAATCCAGCTTCCTGTTTTTGCCACGCTTCAGGATCCAGGAATTGCGGCGATTGTGGCTTGTCTGCACCTTTCAAGATCGCCAGCGATAAACTCACCGCCTCGCTTCTTAACGCCATCTGTATTGATTTGCGTCTTGGCACGCTT
>JADJWY010000028.1 GCA_016716085.1 Hahellaceae bacterium | reverse complement strand
TGTGACACAAAGACGAGTAAATCTGTTTTGACTTGACAATCGAATCCGGCATAACCCTGATTTTAAAATAAATAACGTCAGATGCCAGAATAAATAACTCTTTTCTGAAAGCACCAAGCAGCAAGTCTTCAAGCTCAAGCGAAGTCGCGCTTCGAACAGCTCGCTATCAGTTGGTGTTCACGCCCGCTGGTCAATCGCGCCACCTCGCTTGGCCTTCGTGGGCCACCAACAACACTGCGATTCGTAACCAGTGAAAATAGCCGGAGGCGTGAACAACAGGACGCGCCCAGCTCGCTCGACGAACAGTGCAGAGACCATGCTCGTCTGATCAATTGCCTTAAGCTGCCTGAATGCGGGTTCGCTGTGTGGGATTTCTGGTGGTCTTTGTTGACATTGAACACAGGAACGAAGTCCGGTATCTTCTGCTGTGGCTTTACTTACGGTATCCATTGGTTGCACTCTTTGTTTGGCCATAAAGTGTAGGCCGATCAAGTATCATGACGCTGTTAATTCTGGCTTTAGAGGCCTTATGTATTGAGATTCTGCTGATAACAGACAAGACTAACAGGGACCCGGGGATAAAAACACCCTGCTAAATCTTGCTCTTTCCTTCTCATTCAATTGACTCGTGATCCTCGCTTTAAAGTTTTTTGTCTGCCGACATATGACCTTTTCTTCATCGCATAAGAAATAGACGCATGGGCAGTGTTTAAAATCGTGGCTTCCCTCAGATTGTCGACCGACGCTATTTCTAATGGTGGGCATGAAGATAACTCTGTACCTGAATAATTCACTGTTGCCTGGAAGAATCTATCCATCGCATTTTGTGACAAGATGCTTCACCCGCTTTCTTGCTCTGACAAATCAAAAAATGGCTCCCCGTCATTATCTTGCAATGGGGCATATATCCGGTGCTTGCGGTCAATTAAGTCCTGCTCCAGGAAATGGCCGATTTCGGATGTTTTTTTGCTGTTTTTAGCCTTATTTGGACTCATGTCCGTGATGTAGTGTGACACGGAATGTTTTCTATCATTCATCCGTTAGACATAAAACGTTGACCAACTAAGACGCGCTTCATGGCTGCCAGACGAGACGACAACTGAAGTCTTTTCATGAACGATATATGGAAGCCACTCAACCGATACTTTTTTCATTAAATTGAGAACGACTTGATTCTCATGGGTTGCGGTATGTATCCAAGTGACCAAAGGAACCCCTGTGTCATCATCACCCCAGTAATCTTTGTTTTTTGGTATAACTGCGCTTTGGACACCAAAGAGATCTGTTGATAACTTATACGAATATGTTGAGCGTTCTACCCATAAACACCACCAGTCACTTCCAGCGGGTAATCCATCCACTGGACAACCTTAATCACATCCCTCGATGCGCTAATCCAGTAAGGCTCTGCAGCATTAACGTATCTCCCGACACCTTTATGGACACACCCATCGAACACATAGACCACATAAAGCCAATACGAGTGGGATGGAGGTGTTGACGCACTGTGCCATTTGGGTAACTGTGATTCGGCTTCAGATAGGCGGTAATCCAAATCATTCCTTTCTTTCGCTAAAGCGGCGATTTCATCTCTTGCCTCGTTTATCCAGTCGCTCAACCTTTCAATATATTCCTGCGGTTGACAGTAACGACAACCATCCCCGTTAACTCTGTGCGATATTGTGCAGTCACAGTCTCTTATCATCACCCCCCCCCCTTTCCGCTTGCTTCTTTAAGCGGACGCTCCGGCCTGAAGTATCGCGGGCTTCCGTCATCGTTATGATGGACGGTTACTTTTTCCACTAAGCATGGCGGGAGTGCAGCATCGCTAACGTTCCCGCACTTGCACGGATCAACTGCCCCTCGACAAAACGGTTTGCTTATAAACCCGTCTTTACAGGTGGCGGTTGGCCTTGATACGACTTGCACGGTGCCGGTTCAGATCTATTCACTGTCCACCTCCTTCTTGTTGCTGCCGTTTACCATTCCAGACCTTTTACGTTAAATACCGTTTCGCACTGTGGGCATTCGGGTTCGCACTCTATCCGATCTTCTGCTGGGATTGCCCAGCGGTCGTCGCTAATCGCCTGTTTTATTAGAAAGCCATCATCATTCAGGCTTGTATCAGTCAGCAGGTCAAAAGCGTGTCCGCAATATGGGCACTCCACGTATAGTTCGATTGTCAATATCGCTATAGTTTTCATAATTCACCCGGCGTCCTCTTTATACACATAATACACATAGCGGTCACTCTGACTCACTCCCCCTTTTCCGATGGCTTCTTTAAGTTGCCTTCTTGCTTTCCTCGTCATACGGCCTCACCCACTTCTCATATTCATCTATCTGGCTTTTTGTCATTTCTTCTGGACAAAACTCAAACATAAGTTCGTCGATTTTTGCCTGTTTTGCGTTCAGCTTGATTTTGAACCCGATCATTTCTTTCCTGAGCGCCGATAGTTCGTCCTGAACTGCTTTCAGTTCTTTGTTAACAGCCTCAAGTTTCTCAGCCGTTTCAGTATCAACTACATGATGTGGCCAAATGTTTTGCCATGTGGTTTGTTTGCGATCCCTATTTGGGCACTGCCAGCATGTGGGATATTCTAACCAAGACATAAAACCCCCTAGTCATAATTCATCTTAAAGGAGACCTTAGAAGGTCTCCGGTTTTGCTACGGCACGTATAGCCCACATAAAGCCCTGCTGCAAATTTATTCTTCCTAGAAAAACGCTTCGTTTGTCGGTATCTGCTTGCGCCGCCAGTTTTTCGATGTACTCTCGGCACTTTTCAGCAAGTTCCTTACCCTCGTTCATCAAGTCAATTTCCTCCTGACTCAGATCGCGGTAGCCGGTGATTTTGTGTTGATTTTCCATTTGTATTTCCTCTCTTGGTTAAAAATTGAATGTCTGCTAAATAAACAAAGCGGTCATTTACACCTCTCGGCAAGCTCGCTCCGAACAGCAGGGGCGATGGTTTCTGTTTTCATCTTTTCAATTTGCGCACACCATTCTTTTCTGTAGTCGCGCTCATTTACATAGCCACTTATTCCAGCGGCAATGAGACAAAAGACGATGACTGCTGAAATCTGCAATTCTCTGTCTATTTTCAATCACTCCCCCTCGCTTCCGCTTTCAGGTACTTCTGGCAACGGCATCCAGTGCGTGTAGTTGTGGAGATAGTTTTTCAGGCAATCACGCCCTCTCCCGCTGTCAACGATTTTATCTACATACACTTTTTCGCACCCACCCAGCGTGTCTTTGCCGTCGATAAACAACACAAACTCGTTCTTTTGGGGCAACAGCTGACCCACCGGAATCCATCGCGGAATCTTTGCCTCAGCTTCAGCGAGGCGCTGCTCATACGCTTTTTTCATGTCGTAGCACCCTGCAAGATACGCCGTTGTTAATTCGTCATTGTCTTTTTGCTCAATCATCACTCCCCCTCCCCCTTTCCTAAGCGCGGCCTGTAGTAAATCGCTTTAGCCTTATCAATAAGCCAATCTGGCATTTTGTCGTTTTTAAAGTAGATAACGTCAGATGCGAAAATGAACAGTTCTTTGTCTAGTTCGTCCAACTCCTCCTCAACATATGCTAGGCGTTGTTCGAGTTTTTCCATATAATCGGCAACTTGCAGTAACTCGTCGCTGATGTGTGTATCTGGGCTGTTTTTCACTATTTCGCGTAATATGTAATCCATCACTCCCCCTTTCCGCTGACTTCTTTAACCGGACGTTTAAACTCGGTGCAACGAACTATGATTGTTTCGAGATCAATGCTAATTATCGGCATCGACTCAAAATCAAGCCCTGAGCAGTCGTCATGCCGCTTTTCGCACTTTGCGCACATGCCACCCTTGGGTTGGAAATCACGAGCAATGTATATCAAGTCATCCATTTTCTTATGTCCCCTTTATGCACAAAGCGGTCAGTCCCGCCCCTTCAAAAATCCCCAGACAGAGCAGACCACCATCAAAAATAAAAACGCGCCGAAGAACCACATCCCGACTTCCGAACGCTCGACAAAGCAGAACGTCAGCGACAGCGCGGCGATGGTTGTTAGGATTATGGCTTTCATGCCACCCCCCATTGATTCGCCATCGCATTTGCGACCCCGCTGAATGTTACGCTCCGCAACTTCCACCGATCCGCAGACGGCGGCATTCGATGAACCCGCGCTTCTCGACCTTCGACGATGTTCGTTGGCTTTAGCTTCGGCAGCCCCTTGAGCCACAGGCACGTAGCTTTAGTTTCGCCGTGCCCGAATTGCCACGGCTGAATCACCTGGTCTGGACGCCGCCACAGGCTGGACATGATGCAAACCGGATTCTCAATCGCGATCATCCTGATGTCAGCCTTGGCCAGCAGCATGAAAAAGGACACACTCGCATACTGCCTGCCATCCAAACGCTTTGACTCAAAATGCCTCGCCCCAGACACAGCAAGATCAGTGCAAGGCGGGTGCCCGATCATCAAATCCCACGGATAATGAAGCACATCCCTAACGTCCCCCTGATAGTGCGGGCCGGGGCGATCAGATGGCAGCAAATCGCAGCTCATTGCGTCATGCCCTTGTGCGATAAAAGCGTCTCGAACAACCCCGCTGAACTCGCAAGCGATCAAAACTTTCATGCTACTCCCCCGCAGCCAGAGCAAGCTGTGAAACAATAACGCTCATTTGAGCGGCGATGTTTAACACCTCTGCCGGCTTATTACCGTTCAGTTTCGCAAACTCCAACGCTTCTACCAGGTCTTGAAGTTCCTCGTGGCACCATGCGATATGGTCGTTTCGGTCTGTCGTTTGTGAGTATGGTTCGCCTATGTAAATGTTCATGCTGCAATTCCTGCTTTTTTGTGGATTTGAGTTTTTACTAAATCAAAATATTTGCCGTTTCGTCTTAGTGTTATTTCCGCGTCAACATAGAATCGCTTACTCCCGAACTTGCTAAGGCATTCGTTGGTTGATGTGACGCTGACGCCAAACCATTTCTCAAACTCCGCTGTCGCCTTCGCCCCTGCATAACCTGGATGATCGAAACAGAGCCATATGCTATGCACCGGGAAAAATGCGTTTTCCTCGAAAAGCTCCATCTTTACACTGTCTGGCTTCCCTGTTTTTTTGTGTCTGGAGAACATGACAGACACAACTTTCATCGGCTCCAGTGTCATATCTTCAAAGCTCAGCAATTCCTTGTTACTGGCGTCAGAAAACACTTTTTCTTTTTTCGGAAATTCATGGCCGCATTCAGGGCAAAGCATGATTGACGCATGTATCATCGTTTCGCATTGTGGGCAGGTCTTAACTGGAGCAACTCCCGGCTCGTCATCGTCATTTCTTCGCTTTCGACCTTTCCTGACGCAATCAATAGGGCCATGACGTTCGGTGTTACCGGCAAAGTCCAGAACCAGGCAGTTATCTTTTTCATCAGCTATACGCATTCCACGACCAAGCATTTGGACATAAAGCCCAGTTGACATTGTTGGCCGCAACACGGCGATCATATCGACATGCGGGGCATCAAAGCCGGTCGTTAATACGTTAACGTTAACAAGACATTTAATGTGGCCCTGCTTGAAAAGGTTAATGTTTAACTCTCTGGCATCTTGTGATGTTTCGCCAGTTATCAAAGCGCAACTAACCCCGTTTTCAGTCAGTAATTGCGTTACGTGTTCGGCATGAGAAACACCGCAACAAAAAACAATCCAGGCTTTCCTGTTTTTGCCATGCTTCAGAATCTCAGGAATTGCGGCGATTGTGGCTTCGTCTGCAACCTTTTCAAGATCGCCAGCGATAAACTCACCGCCTCGCTTCTTAACGCCATCTGTATTGATTTGCGTCTTGGTACGCTTTGGTATCAGCCTTGAAAGAAAGCCCTCCTCAATCAGTGGCCGCATTTCCACTTCATAGGCCACGTCTGTAAATAACGTATCATCACCAATCAGATGCCCGGACTTCAGGCGGTAAGGCGTGGCAGTCAACCCGACCACTTTTAGGGTAGGGTTTATGTCTCTAAGGCCGTTTAGAAGCTTGTTATACTGGCCCTCACCATCGGCGGGGATCATGTGCGCTTCATCAATAACAACCAGATTAAAATGGCCAAGACTTTCAGCATGATTTGCAACGCTTTGGATCGATGCAAAAATTATCTGATCGTCAAAACGGCGGCTTTTCAGGCTTGCCGAATTAATGCCAGCAGGCGCATCGGGCCATATTGTCAGCAGCTTTTCAAAGTTTTGTGCAATTAGTTCTTTTTGGTGGGTTAAAACCAGGACGCGAACGGTCGGCCTTCCATTTGTTACCGACTCAGTAAGTTTTGCAACATTGATGCTTTTCCCAGATCCGGTTGGGGCAATGATTAGCGGGTTTCCAGCGTTCCCATCTCGGAAATAGTTGTAAACTGCATCGTGGGCTTCCTGTTGATACCAGCGTAATTTCATTATGCCACCCACCCATCGAATTGATTTCTCAAATAGTCCAGATTCTTATCAGTCGCCATGCCTTCTGGCAGTTTGGCAAGCTCAACACTCGGATAAGACAGCACACCACGACTACCGTTATGGAATACACTTCCGTCAGGCATCTGATAGGTGATCGTGTCGCCTTTACTATCGGCCATGATTGCTTCAGCAAACGGAACCAGGTCAGGGATGAACCGATGACTATCACAAGCGGCTGCTTGGACCTCAACGCTCAAATCGGTGCCATGCTTTCGGCATGACCAACGAGCCTCCCCATCTTGCTCAGGCGTGGCGTGTATGCAGGTTCGGCAGTTAACTTCTGCCACTTTCTTTTCGTGACAGGTTCCGCGATGGTCACACCATTTACATTCGTAATAGCTGCCGTTGTCAGAGATACCTACAGGTGGCTTGTCGCTGGCGATAATCCTTTCAGCTTTCTTGAAAAGACTTTCGGCAACGTCTGCTTTGTAGGTTATGCGTTCGGCATGTATATGGTCGTCGTTTTTGTTGACGGCCATGTAATAGGCCTGGGTCGTGTTAGACCACTTCATATAGGCTTGCATTTGCGCATAGTGGAGCGGTTTTGATACCTCAACGCCTTTGGCTTGCAGATCCTTGAAAGCCTTGTCTCCCGAAGTCTTGAACTCCCCGACATGCCAGCCATTAGCTTCTTTCAACCCCTTCAGCATGGCATCCAGGCTCCCACCAAAATGCCCACCTACAGCAGAGAAAGTAAATTGATTTCCTGTTTTCGGGTCACGATCAACAACCGTAACTCCTGCCTGCCGAAGCAGGCTGATAAAAGTTTCTTCTTCACGATTGCCACGACCAAACAGACGCAACAGACGACCGTCATGTTTTACAGCGGTACACCAGCGGAACGTGTACCAAAGTTTACGCTCGCAGCTATCACCGATCAGGCTGGCTCCGAGATGCGGCCTATGATTACCTCCTCGGTTGCCTTCCTGTTCTACTGCCTGCTCTATTGCGTCTAGTGTGGTCATTTCAGCAATCCCTGTATTTTTGATTCTGCTTTTTTTATCAAATCTTCAAATATATGAATTTGTCTATGGCACGTAACACAGAGCCATATAACCTATAATGGTTTGTCATAATCGTAATGATGCCCGTTCAATCTTGCGTCCGATCCGCAGCACTGACACCTACCAGGTTTTTCAATTTTTCCGTCCCTTACAGCATTGTTTAATTTGTTTATTGCGGTTCTTTTTTTCGGGTTTTCGGTCGCCCAATCTTTGTTCGTTGTGCATTTAACTTTTTTCTTTCCCGGTCGTATTGCAAAACCTTCTCCCTGTACTTATCAGACCGTCTATGAACCTTTGCATCTGAAATAGTGCAATCCTTGCACTTGTTTAACCGCCCATCTGACATTCTTGTGTGCCGGTAGAACAACTCCACCGGCAGGCTTTTGTTACACTTAAAACATGTTTTTATTGAGGTTTGCATGTGTCCTCTCAATTAAAAGGAAAATCATCGTCATCAATTTCAGTAGCTACAGGCTCTGGCGCTTTAGTAGCTGCCGGAGCAGCAGCCACTGCTTTTACAGGGCCGGTCACGTAATACTTGACCTTATTCTTGTCGGCATAGCCTTCTGACTTTTCGACCTTTACGCATACGCTGAAAGGCCGGTTGTGCAGCTCACTGGTAGCCTTCAGCTTTGCCGGGTCTTTCCCGGTTGCTGTAGCGATATTGAAAAGCGCCTCTCTTGCAATCCTTTGTGCCTGTCCTGAATGATTCAGGTACAAATTCTCAAAAATAACTTTGTTTTTATAAGGCCCATCAATTACTCGGAGCTTAAAAACAACATATTCAGTGTTAGGTGATGCACTATTAGGCCCTGATACTTTTGTATCTTCACCTTCGATCATCACCCTAACGATTGTTCCCTCCGGGATAGCCTCAAAAGTTTTTTGCTCAGGGACAAACTCGCTGACGTTAAAATTAAGCAGCATTGCTCTTTACCTCTTTTTTCAGTTGGTTGGTTTTAAGACTGGGGACAAACTCAAGAAACGGGTTAACCCCTTTCTCAAGGATCAGATCTTCAGTGATTCCGAAGCGGTTTTTACTAACGTGCGACGGCACCGGGTAGCAGGTAATGATCCGTTCGCCGGTCGTTGTGGCTTTCTTACGATTACCATCGCCGCTGGTATAGGTCTGCAACTTCAGATAAGCCACGCAATCGACGTTATCAACGTAATGGCTGATGCTGTTTTTATGCAGGCGCAATGTGTAACGGCTATAGCTGTCTTGGTCAGGCTGGTCGATGGTTTCAACATCGGCGTGTGCTATATAGACAATGTGCATTCCTTTCTTGTCGTTCAGCCAATCACACCGCTCCCTGATCTGGCGGTGACGTTCGGCCATTGCTTTATAACCAGCGCCATACCCACCACATGCCTGGGCGATGCTTTTGGGTTTTTTGGGGTCGCTTTCAATGACTTCTTTTTCGATAAGCGTATTCAGTTGGGTAACGCTATCAATGACAAGCGTCTGGAAGTTATGCGACTCACGAGCCAGTACAGCGATTTGTTCCATCACATCATCAACCGTTTTGCAGACCGGGAACGCTTTAACGTCTTGCCCGGCAATGGCGGCCATGCCGTCTTCAGTTCTGATAAAAACGGGTTTCGGCCAAGTTGCGGCGGCGGATGTTTTACCAAGACCGGCTTCACCCACCAGGGTGAAATGTGTTGCCCTTGTTTCGGGCGCAGTTAGGCTACTTAATGAAAAAGCCATGGGCTTTTCTCCTTTGAATGGTGTTAGGAAGTTGTCTTGACGGAAACGCTAGCTTTGGCAGGTTTTGCCGTTATCGCCTTGCTTACCAGCGCAAAATAGGCCGGTTCGTTAAGCTCAATGTACCTAAGCTCTTTCAGGTCAAGCGCTGGCTTATACCTGACAAGGCGCTTTGCCAGAGGCTCTGGAATCTGACTCTTGATGGCGTCCCATACGGACTCGCTCAGTGAGCGGTTAATTTTTCCTGTTGTACTGACCTTAAACTGGTCGTCAATTGTTACGGTAAGTGTGCCTTCTTCCTTGACGCCGATTGCCTTCACCAAGGCTTCTTCAGCTTCAGCAAAGATAGCCTGCGCTGTCTTTAGGTGTGCTTGTGCACTTACGTATTGCTCACAGAGAGCAACATAGTCATGGAGTGCTTGAGATTGTTTTCTGAGCGAAATGATATTCATGTTCTGGTTCCTGTTTTGTTGTCTACGGAGCCAATAATGAACCAAAGGTACACAGTACGTCAAGTACCTAAAGCACAAAATTATTTTATTTAGTGAACCTAATGCTCTCATTTACCCTGAATTGATCTTTTACACTTTCTTTATTGTGAATCATACGTTCATTTTCGCTCAACTTGCCAAATTAATCAGTCCGTGTATAAAATGAACCAAAAGTTCATTGCTGAAATTACTAGAGGCCCGAAGGGTGAACGCAGAAAACAGAATCAAAAGCGCAGTTGAAATGATTGGCGGCGTAACAGTCGCGGCCACACTTTGCGGCGTCACAAGGCGATCCGTTTACAAGTGGATCGAGCGCGGGCGCCTCCCCAAATCGGCATATACCGGAGAAAAAGACTATGCCGAAAAACTCGCCAGGCATCCAGGCGCGAGGTTTACGGCAAATTGGCTGATTGAGAGAACAACGCAAAAAGCAGCATAGGAGAGCATAACAACTATGTCTCATAAAGACCCCATGGCGAAATCAAAGTGAATCTGAATCACTACCAGGCGGGCGCTATAGCTATAGAAGCACTTGCAAGGCTACACCGAAAGCAGGTCGCTACTTACCTGAATCAGATTATTGAAGCTCACTTGGAGCAGTACCGCACAGACAGGCGCGGCGACGACTTCGACCTGATCAATTTGAGCAAATCCGCTTAACGCTAAAAAGGCCCGTTTTTATGGCGATAGACCCGAACCTCACCGAACAACAAAAAAACGAAATTGAACAGCAGGCAAGGGAGCAAGGCATAACAGCGGAAGAATTGCTCAAGCGGATTGTTGGCAACTTTCTCGAAAACATTAGTGCCGTCACACGATTTGCGGCCAAAAAAGGCCCAAGAAAATGAAAGTGTTTCAAGCCGTCCCTAAGAGCGTAGTTGACCATGCTGTTTATTACATAGAAACCCTGGGGGTCGGCTTGTGTCGGTTTTCGTCGAACACCAAAGGCCCGAATCAAGTCGGCTGGAACAGCCCAGCACTTTATATCGACACCGTTGGCAAAGCCCTTAGCGAAATCAGCGAAAGCAATAATATAGGCGGAATCCATGCGGCCAGCAAAACGGCCTGCATTGACGTTGATCATCTTGCCTGGGCTGTTGTGATGTTCCAAGAGTTTGGGCTTGATTTAATGTCTTTTCTCGGTCAAGGACTACAGATCACAAGCGGTAGACCAAATAGGGCCAAAGCCTTATTTAGAATCCCTGACAGCCTGACAGGCTGCACCATGTTTAAAGTAAGCTGGCCAAATCCTGATACTGGCGAAAACGAATGCGTTATTGAATTTCGCATCGGTAACGTGCAAGACGTTTTACCGCCATCTATACACCCTGACACCGGAAAGCCTTATCAATGGGTTGTACCACCCTGGGAGATGGGGGGCGTCATTCCAGATATGCCTCACGAGCTGGTTCAGCTTTTTTTGCATAAGGATAAGTTCAGGCAGCAGTTAATCGACGCTTGCCCCTGGGTAAAGGATAAGCCATCTATAAAAGTCCCCAAAAGCGAACAACCCAAACAGCACAATAACGTCATTAGCAAATTCAACGAAGCCCATGACCTTGGAGCCATGCTTGAAGCTCACGGGTATACCAGAAAAGGCAAGCGATACCTTGCCCCCAATAGTGGAACCCGTATAGCTGGCGTCATCATTTTTGAAGACGGCGAACACTTCTATAGCCATCACGGTTCAGACATTTTTGGGGACGGCAAGCGACACGATGCCTTTGATATTTATTGCCAGTATTCGCACCACGGCAACGTTAAATCGGCTGTAAAGGGAGCGGCGCAAATGCTTGGATTAACCAAACAGCAGCACACTGGCGGCGAATATAACTATGAATCTGCTGTCACTGAATTAAACCCTTTAGCTGTTGCGGTTGATAACTGGGCCAATTTTGAGCCAATGGGGATTGATGATGACCTGATGAGCCAGGTTAGCGCCATCCCTAAAAGACGCTGGTTAATACAAAGTCATTATTTGCGCGGTTATGTGTCGGCCACATTCGCACCTGGTGGCGTTGGGAAATCCATGTTTCAACTCACAATGGCGGTATCTGTTGCCACGGGTGAGGATTTGCTAGGGCTTGGCGTTGAGGAATCAGCCCCGGTCATGGTTATCAACAACGAAGATGATTATGACGAAATGCTGCGCCGCTTGGCGGGTATCTTGGCGCACTACCAAATAGCATCCGCCAAGCTGAAAGGCAGGCTGTTTATGCTTAGCGGCTACGGCCAACCGTTTACAATTGCCAGCCGATTATCAGACGGAACTATCATTGCCTCGCCAGAATCTGAAAAGCTCACGGCATTTATAAAAGATAAGAACATCGGCCTGGTTTGCCTGGATCCCTTTATATCGACCCACGAATCAGAAGAAAACGCTAACACAGAAATCAACAAGGTCATCTCACAATACAAGCATATCGCACATGAAACACAGTGCGCTATTTCTCTAATCCACCACACCGCGAAGAGCGGCCAAGACTCCGAAGCCCATGCGGGGGATGCCAATTCAGGCAGGGGCGCGTCGTCTTTAAAGGATGCAGCTCGGTGCGTTGATACTCTCGCCAAGATGAACCAGGACACCGCCAGCAAGCTGAACATCGAGCCAGATGAACGCCCCCGCTATATTCGCCTGGATAACGGCAAGCTCAACTTTGCGCTAGGGCTTGGTGATGCTCAGTGGTTTTACATGAACTCGGTCAAGATTCCCAACGGTGATTTTGTGGGGGTTCCTTCGCCGGTTGAGTTGGGCCATTTATTTGAGCGATCAGAGCAGACAGACAAGCGCGTGAAGTGGTCGGCAACGATGGTGGCAGAGGCGTTTAATAGTCTCATGCCAAAGGGCGTTGATTCTGTCCCGTTCAGCGACATAAAAGCCAATTTTATGTCCCGCTATGACATAGCGGACCGGCAGGCAAGAGAGAAATCGACCATGATTTCAGCCAGTGAAAAAGAGCCTACTCGAATAAAGGTCCATAGTGAATACGTCGATTTTTGGTACTCAAAAGAGAAGGCAACCAGCCCCGTAATCATTCATCGAGCATACAGATAATGCAGTATAAAAAACAATCAAAAACATACCCCGCAAAAAGTGTGCCCGGTTCAGCTTGGCGGGTAATTTATTTTCGCCAAGTTTCCGCCAACCAAGCTGTAGAGCGCATAAACACTAGCTTGGCGGACGCTTGGCGAGCACTTGGCGGGTATTTTTCAAAAATTACCCGCCAAGTTGATTTACCTCCTCTGCAGCCCACGGATTACGCGGCTTGGCGCTTGGCGGGTATTTGCCCCTCTAAAGAGGGGAAAGAGCACCCCCGCTTTATGCGGGTGCGCTGCACTTTGCGAGGGGTAGGGTTTCGCAGAACTTTGGTTGTTCAATTTTTCAATACACAAAATTAGAAAGGGGGCGATATGAGCAAGAAATTCTCCGGTAACAAGCCGAATAAAAAAGATGGATGGGTGGAAGTCGGGAAATGTTTTTTTGACTCTTTTGGATGGACTGTTTTCAAGATGACTAAAGCAAACAATTCAGGCTGGTCATTTTTTAAAATTTCCGCAGATGAAAAAGTGGCAGTGAAAGCAAATTACCGGTTTTCAAAAAACAGTGAAACGGCAGAAATAGGATTTAAGCGAGATTACCTATTGCTTGAATCAGGAAGGCCAGGACTTTTATCTGAAGTCAGTAAATTTCTGTAACAGGCTAGGAGATAACAATGATCACCTTCCACGTACCAGGAAAAGTCGTGCCAAAAGCCCGAGCAAGGTCTACCAGAAACGGGCATCACTACACGCCCGAAAAAACCCGCACGTATGAGGGGCTGGTCAGATCGGCGGCAATGGCCGCCTACGGAATGCGGCCACCTTTGGCAAGCCCCGTAAAGCTAACCGTAGTGATCGCTTTGGATATCCCGTCAGCATGGCCTCTGTGGAAGGCTAGGAGCGCGTCCGAGGGGGGGGTCGCTGCCACCACTAAGCCCGACACCGATAACTGCCTTAAATCGATTAAGGACGCGCTTAACGGGGTCATTTGGTTTGACGATGCGCAAGTTGTGCAGATCGAGGCTCAGAAAATCTATTCGACCAATCCAGGCGCGTTAATCACAGTCCAGTTTTTGGACGCCATGCCAGCACAGCAAAAAACCAAACCGGGGGCGGCAGCATGAACAATTTAGATGCCATTGTCAGTTACATCAAATCCAGCGGCTCAGCCTGCCATCTTGACATAGCCAAAGCCCTCGACATGCTCCCTGGCGTTGTACTCGATACGCTAATCGCGCTGTCGCACAAAAACAGGGTAAGACCCTCGATCATGGGCGATTGGCATCTTTTGGAGGGCGCACAATGACCAACAGTAGCATTCGAGGCGAACGATTCAGAACCGTGGAGCCATGCGAGCGTTGTGGCACTCACGAGCGCTATGTTAAGCGTAATCGGTGCTGTAAGTGTTGGTGTGAGCGTCGAAGGACAGGAACGACCGAGGCACAGCGCAGACAATCGGCGGAGCGCAAAAGCAGAAGCCTTTTAGATAAGCCCGTGCAGAACGGGATGAGAAAATTCACCAAGCGCCTACGCGCTCTCTAGCCTGATTTTAACGTGCCAGCAGACACGCTATTCAACCGATTTTTAACAATGAGTGTTACCAAAAGTAACAGCCTAGGTGCCGATGGTAAATGACCAGAAAACAGAAGGGTGAGCGAATGAAAGCACACGAAATCTTGAGCCAGGCTCAGACAGAGATGCAGGACAGGGCCAAAACTTATGACAAACCCGCTGGCGAGCGATCCATGGGAGCCTGCATAAACGCATTTGAGGCCATAACGAAAGTCAAGCTGACGGTGGAGCAGGGGTGGTTGTTTATGTGCCTTCTCAAAGCCGTGAGGAGCCAGCAGGGTGACTACAGAGCAGATAATTACGTTGACCTTGCAGCGTATGCCGGGTTGATGGGCGAAGCGGCGAGCGATCCAGACTACCGGGACAGGCGGTTGAACGGGTTGCGGGCTATGAAAGACGAGGCAAGGGATTTGCCGAAGCGTGGCTTACCAGTGTCGCCTTTTGAAGTTGGGTTGCCAGAAGTGACGCCGGAGGAGGACGAAGCGTGGGACGAAAAGCGGATTGACATAGTGGGATCGAACGGCAATGACGGACTTCATTACTGTGACCACGCCGCAGGACTTCACAGCTACAGCAGCACCAAAGAGGCCCAGTGCATTGACTGTAAGGCCATGTTAGCGGGTGGCGACGAGGCGAAGCTGACAACACACAAGCGAAAGTCTGGGGTCGGGCCGGGCACTTAAAATATTTTAGCAAGATCAGATAGTGGTTTAGAAAAAACTAAAATAGTGGGGTGGGTATGAGTAAGTTAGAACGGCTGGCCATGATGACGCCAAAGAGCGGCCAGATCGGCTTTATCCCCGGGGGTTACGGCGGGCTATCGAGCGTGGACATTGCGAACGCTTGTCATGGCCTACCTAACTACGTGTTTAAGCTGCTGGTTGCGAAATACTGTTTTGCGGAAAGGGACACGAGCAATGAAAAGGAAGCTCTGACACTTGAAGCGATCTACCTAATCAGCCGCTCCCTGCTCGAATCGGGTGACATCAAATCGCCGGATGAAGCGGGTCAGACTGCTAAAGCGATCTGTCTGAAGTTTATCAGTGCGAACCGCTGTCAGTGTTGCGGGGGGAGGGGCGAAAGGTACAAATTCCCGGGGAGGTGGGAGCGCGAACAGTGTAGGGAGTGTGGAGGCACAGGCCGGTATACTCAGCAACCTGGTAGCTCACTGTTTGACGTTCTGCTGTCTGGGCTTTACGAATTTGAATCAAGGGCAAGCGAATATTTGCGAAAACGCCTATGTTGACACCGAACACAAAAATCATGTAGGCTGTTTCCAATGATCGAAACCTCGCCCAAAAAGCGGGGTTTTTTCATTTCAGGCCCCCAGATGCCTAAAATTCTGGATTGTCCTCCTTATTGCCCTATCCCCGTAGGGCTTTTTTATTTGTGGGGTTGCTCATGCGCGAAAAGCTGTTAGAAATGCTCAAGCGTCATGAGGGCCTAAATTTATTTCCGTATCGCTGCACCGCTGGCTACCTCACTATAGGGTACGGTCGCAACCTGGAAGCACGACCGCTGCCAGGCTGCACCGGTGCGCACCTTGAGCGGTACGGGATCAGTAAGCAAGGCGCCTCACGGCTTCTCGACGAAGACCTGGACGAAGTGCTAACCCAGCTCGCACAAGTCACCGAGTGGCAGGCGCTCAACGATGTGCGGCAGGCCGTGATTGCAGATATGTGCTTTAACCTTGGCTTTGCCGGACTGATGCGCTTCAAACGCATGTGGGACGCGATAGAGCGGCAAATGTGGACGCTAGCAGCTAAGGAGATGATGGACAGCCAGTGGGCAAGACAGGTGGGCGCTAGAGCGATCCGGCTAAGCACAATGATGGCGACCGGGCGGTGGGTATGAAACCGGCTCTCAGGCGCTTTATTCGCATAGCTAAAAATCGTATTTCGTTTTACTCGCGTGAGCTGCTGAGCTGGCTTGGCATAATTTTCGTTTTTGTTGGTATTTGGTTGTTACGAACATGAATAGTGAAGATTGGAAAGCATTAGGTCGAAAGGTGGCGAACTTCGCACCCGTCCTGGGTACAGCATTGGGCGGGCCAGCAGGCGGGGCTATCGGTGCAATCGTGGCTCAGACACTGGGAACGGAAAACGACCCGGCAGCAGTAGCCGAAAGTCTAACCAAGGATCCCGAAGCAATCGTAAAACTCCGGGCGCTTGAAAATGAGGAAAAGGCCAATCTCAGAAGCCACGTTTTTGGCATGGCCCGGGTGGAGGTAGCTGACAGGGCAAACGCCAGAGCCAACAACAAAGGCCACTGGATGCCGTGGGCTTTAACGCTGGTCACGGCGCTGATGACAACTGGCATAGCATATATGCTGATGACACAGGCGTTACCTCCTGGCGCACCAGACATTATCTACCTCATATCTGGGCAAGTCCTCGCTGCGTTTATCGCGTGCGTTAATTACTGGGTCGGCTCAAGTCGCGGCAGCGCTGAAAAAGCGGCGATGATGGGGCAGTCAAAGTGAACGAAATCACCACGCACCTGACGCAGATTTACAGCGCAATCGAGAAGCTGACAAACGCTGTAAGCGATCTGGCGCAGACAACGGCACGCAGTGAAGAACGGCACGAGCAGAATAAGGCCACGTTTGAAAGGTTCGGCAGGCAGCTCGAAGGCATGTCAACTGAGCTGAAAGACCTGAAAAGCGAAGTGGCTGAAATTGAGCTGAAGCTGGCAGAACAGAAGCCAATCCTTTCAACGCTTTCAAAAGTCGGTGGTGCCGTCCTGATTGCCCTTACTTCCGCTGTCGCGGCAACGGTTATCAAGTGATGCGTTACTTCGTCGCAGCCATTGCGCTATGGCTTCTTGCATTCGCCGTCGTGCTGATTCCGATGATTAAATTTTAAGGTGCAATTGTGGCTACGCTGTTAGAAGACTTTGATGTTTTAAGCGAGTGGACACTGGGCGGAACAGCGTCAAGCGGTATCGCTGAAACGACAGACACGACTGGAGTTTACCAGTCTACTAAGTCGTTACGCTTTACGCTCGACAACACGACGCAGGACAAATATATCACCAAGCAAGTTAACTGGAACTTGAACGGTGACGATACGCTGGTGATGCTTGTTTACAACCACCGTAAGTACGGCGGCAATGCCATTGGGCTGCAATTGTACCTTGCTAATTCGACAAACATGACCGGCGACACATGCCTGCACACATGGTCAGGTGATTTCGCCCCCGGTTGGAACGTCTTTTATTTCAAACAGGCCGGTTTTACAAAGTACAACTCATTCACATTTGCCTCGGCCATCCAGTCTATCCGTCTTAAAATCTATGGTGGTAGCGGAATCCTTCGTGATTTTACGGTGGATAGCCTTTGGAAAGGCGTACACGGCAGGCCAAAGCTGGTAATGGGCTTTGATGATGGCTTCAGCGACCACTACACAGCACATCAATACGCTGTAGCTAAAGGCATCCCGATGACGCATTACCTTGAGGGGAGTGTGATTGATACGGCATCCTATCTCACCAGCGCCCAGGTAGCAGAAATGGCGAGCAAAGGCGATGCGATATGCTGTCACGACGGTGCTCAATGGGATGGCTCAGATGGTGACAGTGGGCAGATGATGAGCGCCGAGAAAGCCGCGCTAAAGGCGCTTGGGCATGTGGCAATGCACGCATCATTCCCGCAGGGACGCTACGGTCAGTACGACAGCGACGGGGCAGACATTAACAAATCTCATCTGGTTAACGCTCGCGCTCGGTTTCTGTCATGCAGGGGGACAAATACTGGGGTAAACCTAGCTATCTCGGAAATTGCAAACTGGCACGGTGGCCTGCGTGCGCAACCGCTTAACAACACTTGCACGCTCCAGAATGCAAAAGACTACGTGGACGATCTTATCAGGATCGGCGCGTGTGGGGCGTTTTACGGACACCGATTTGGGACAGCTGATCTAACCCACTGGCCGCAGGATGACTTTGAGGCGCTTTGTGACTATATTGCAACACTAAACACGGACATTGATTGCGTCACAATTTCAGAGCTTTATCGCACGATCAGCGGTGAGATTGACGCATTTAGAACGTCCGGGTCACTAACCCGCCCCCTAATCGGCTCAGTAATCGCATAAGCACAGGATAAAATCATGCAACGCAAGATGATAGTCGCGCAAACGGCGGCAAAAACAGTTGAGTTTAACGTGGAGCGGGGATACCCAGTTGCTGTTTTCGCGGCAGGCCTTGCGGGGGCTGAGTCGATTGCCGTGGAGGTGAGCGTTTGTGACACCTGGACGGCCCTCAAAATCGACGGGTCTGCAATCGTGCTGGACATAAACACTAATCACAAGATGATTTCTGGGCCGGGGTACTATCGGCTGGTTAAGCCTTCGACGGCTGGCGCGGTAAACGTGGAGCTTGTGATCTGATGAACGCAAACATGCTAAGAATCTGGGCGCTTATGCGCCTTTTTTATTGCCTTCGCGGAGCGGAGTAGTTTGAAGTGACCATTCTTTACAGTAACAACTTCGAGACAGCACTCAACGCAACAGCGTCAGGAAACAGCCCTGTACTATCAACAGATCATGCGCTTTCTGTCACAAAGTCAATGAAGTCGGTCGTTGATTACAACGACGCGAATATGCCATACCGCACGGAGATTACCGGCCTAAGCCTCGGCGGTGGTAGCCAGAAGATGAGCATCGGCGGCACGTACTGGCTCGGATTCGCACTATACGTGCCTTCTGTTTACCCGGCTTCTACTCAGGGTGACATTTTTTATCAAGTGCATGGCACGAATGATACCGGCGAGGCATCACTAAACCCACCTTTGTCGCTCCAGATCGCGAACGATAAATGGAAGTGGACAATGGTGAGCGATAACAACGTCATCACGACAAAAGGTAATTATGCTGTTTCTCGTTCTGGCTTTTTAGGCAACGTGATAAAAGGCGCTTGGACGAGATTCGTTGTGCAGTTCAAAATTGCCCCTGGTGGCAGCGGGTTCATTCGCATCTGGCTTAATGATACCCAAGTTGTTGACTACACCGGAGCCACTTTTTTCAACGATGCACAGGGCCCTTACAATAAGTTTGGTATCTATCGGCCAGCGTGGAAGCCTGGCAATGAGTCGTGGGGTGTTATCCCATCAGAGCTGGCAGTCTTCACCACACGTACCCTTTACCACGATGATATTAAGGTCGGAGACTCAGCAGCAGTTTATGCTGATGTAGCTCCGTCAGGTGGCGGCACTCCGGTCACTGGGGCGGCGATCACCTCGATCAATGGAACGAACGAAATTGCAGCAAATACAGCAGTTAATGCTGTTGTTGGAACTGAGCTAACGGGTGTTTTTGCAGCGGCGGTGAAGGACGCTGACACAACGATAAACGGTCAAGGGATCGGGTTTCCGAGCGGAACTCAAGCGTCATTCAGCACCGATACTCTGACTGGCATCAGCACACCCGCAACAATAGAACTAAGCTATGCAGCACCTGCTGTTTATAAAACAGATCCGCGCACATGGGGCGACAATTGTGCGGCTGCTGATCTGTTGGAGGCCGACTACACAACTGCAATTGGCCCGTTCACAGCAGGTCGAACACTGACTCAGAATGCCGCGAAGAACTGGACTCGTTCGCACATTGATACCGGTTTTGCAGTTACATCAGGTGACGTACTGGATGTGTGGTTTTACTGTGTATCTGGTACGGGCGGCCAAGGGCTGTTTGGCACAGTAATCGGTGCAGCGGGCACCGAAAACACCAAAATGGACTATGCAGGCTCACTGTCGGGCACCCTCAGTAATATCTCGGCAACTGGCGGTTCAGCGAATTCATGCGCAGTTGAAACATCTACGATTTATCCGACGATGAAGATCGTCAAGTTAAGATACACCGCAGGTGCAAGCGGTAACCTGTGGCTTGGCATGGGGCCAAGGTCAACAACAAATGGTGACAGCATTCACCAACTCGGTGTTCGAGTTTGGAAAAACCGGGACGCGGCTGCGAAAACAGTTAGTGCGACAGTCGACATTCCGTCTCTGTTGCCAGCTGGCAATTCAGCCCCAACAATCTCAAGCGTTCCAACTTTGACCAGAGGACAGTCAGCAACAATCACTGGCACTGGGCATAAAGCAGTCACGAGAATACAGCTAACGAACGGTACAACTACTGTTGACGTTGACGATTTTGTTTCAGCAAGTGACGGAACGAGCACGACATTTACAGTTCCATTGACAGCCCCAACAAACTCAAATCAGATTATTTTGCATTGGGCGCCGAGGGCGAATTTCGACAACGCACCGTTGTCCTGGGGGGATAACGCTGGAGGAGTCCTCACAAAAGAGGCATATCCAACATCTGTTTGGGCGTCTGCTGCTGGGGCCACGCTTTTGAGCGTAGGTTCTAACTGGCATAGATCTTCGGTAAGTGCCATTACAGCAATCGAGAATCAAACAGTAACGGTCGACTTCTTTTATCTGCTAGGCAGCTCGAACAAGGCGCAGTTCAGCATCAGAAACCAGACCGCTGCGGCAAACATAGTTGCTGAAATTGCCAGCGGCGTAGCCGAGATCACTCTGCTTGGCTTTGGAAGCCAAGCCACCGTCAATGTTTCAACCATTAACGGCATTTCGCGATGCAGAATCACGTTTGTCAACTCAATCACCGGCGAGCTTCTGGTTGGGCTTGGTCCGTTAAGCACTGGCGATGGAGACTCGATTCACGAATTCGCATATCGTGCGTTCACTGATGGCGGTGCTGCTACTGTCACAAATGCGGTGACAATGTCCGGAACGTATGTTCCGACCAAAAAAATCATTCTTTCCGATTCGGAAGGCACTGCACTTTACGCCCGCAGTGCCAGTGCTGGTGTAGCCACACTTTACAACAGCGACCCGAGCGGAAACGTGGATATTTTGATTGGGTCTGGTAACCCACGGATTAATCCAGGAGACTCGTTCCCAACTGTGCTTGCATACGCTTCAAACCTCGCAGTTGTGGATGGGCAGCTTACGATAACAGAGTCAGATCTGTCGTATGGGTCAATCAACTCGCTACAGACTGGCGCACAAGGCTATTACCTGTGGGGAGCCAATGCAGATAAATCAGTCCGTTGGTCTGCGCCAATTGAGATTGTTCAGGAGTGATCAATGGCCATCTTAGGACAAGAAGATGGGTTTATTGGTTCATCTGAATCTTTTACGCCCCCTGAACGTGGGATCTGGTTCACAAGCAATTACGATGGGCTCGGGACAAGCAGAAAAGTGTATGTCACAGACGGCAATGGAGTCTCAGTTCCATATCCGACCGGAACTATCGACAGATTAATCATCACGCTTTCTGATCCTCGTGTGACGAATGCCGCGAACGCGCCAGCGGTTGCAGCCTATGCAACCGATATTCCGATTAATGATGGCGATATCAAAGTGACAGATAACGTTCTCTCTGCCGGTTCAGTCGGCTCAATGATACCTGGGGATGAAGTGTGGTTTCAGCTGTTCAATCTGGACGGCAGTTACCACGCGACCGGAAAGATTAAAGTGGTTGAGGTTTGGTAATGGTGTTGGGACAGGCAGATGGCTTCGTTGGTGCGCCGGAAACCTTCACACCAGCCGTAAGCGGAAGTGATAAAGACTTTATGAGCACACAAATTGTTGGCGATCTTTTTGGTTACCTATTCGATTAAGGCAGGAACACATGACTACCGTAACACTCATTGATGCGAAGACAGCCGCAGATTCAAGGGATTTCGTCGTCTCGTCCGAGCAAATACCGGTGACTGTCTCAGCAAAAGGGCAGGCCGGTGCTGAAGAGATTGCAATCAATTTCATGATCGGTGGAACGTTTGAGTCTGCTGATTCAAATGATGGGCCGGTGACAATCACTGCGACCCGAAAGCAACGCATCATCAATGGCCCTGGGCGCTACCAGGTTGTCAAGCCGGTCACTGCAGGCGCCTGCCTTGTCCAGCTCGACTACTAACCCCCCCGCCCGGTTGGGTCCTCCCCATAGGGGGCGGGGATACGGGTACGCAGCACCCCGGAAATTCGCTTCTTATGAAGTTTTTCAGAACACCATGTCGTTGTCACCGAAATGAGCAGAAAGTGCACACAGCCAGAAATCGCTGAAGAGATCGATCTCAGCGTGCGTCAGGTGCAACGATTGATAGCAGATGGAGTGCTCGATCAGCGTGTCTCCGTGAAGGAAAACCGAATCAGGTACATTCGGCATTTGCGAAGCTACGCATGCGGAGTTAACCAGTCTGCGAGCCAGCAGCCTGAGACCGACCTCGAACCAGGCACCATCGATTACGAACGCCTTCGCCTCACCAGGGCCCAGGCCGACAACATGGAAATCAAAAACCAGATTGCTAGGGCAGAAGTCGCACCGATCGATCTGATCGAGAAGGTGATTTCGAGAACGGCATCCGAGGCGGTTGGGATTCTGGACAGTCTCCCGCTGACAATTAAGCGTAAACACCCCGAGTTATCCACCCAGATCATTGAGAGCATCAAACGGCAGACGGTCAAAGCTATGAACGCGATTGCTGCCAGCGGAGATCGAATTGAGCCAGTCCTTGATGAGTACATCGCAAGTATCGAGGCGGCTTAGTTTAATTCGTTCGGCTGTTAACAATGTGCTGAACCAGTTCGGCCGACCTGAACCACTGTCGTTGGTCGAATGGGCGAACGAGAACTTTTACCTTTCGAGCGAATCCTCCTATCTGGAAGGCCGCTGGGAAACACTACCATTTCAGACAGCTCCGCTTAACGCCATCGGTCATGAGGATATCCGCGAGGTCAACTTCCTAAAGTCGGCTCGGGTAGGGTACTCCCAGATGATACGGGCGGCGGTCGGCTATTTCATCGAGCACAAATCACGGAATCAGATCCTTTACCAGCCAGGTGACACCCAGGCGGCTGGGTTCATGAAAGCTCACATCGAGACCATGATCCGCGATGTGCCGGTGGTTAAGGCCTTGGCGCCATGGATTGGCAAGAAGCACAGGGATAACACGCTCGAAGCCAAGCGATTCAGCAACGGAAAGCAGCTGTGGGTGTTGGGTGGCACTGCGGCACGAAATTACCGGGAAAAGTCAGTCGATGCGGTCTATTACGACGAATTGGCCGGTTTTGATCATGATATCGAGAAGGAAGGCGACCCGCTGACGCTCGGTGACAAGCGTATCGAGGGGTCTGTTTTCCCGAAGTCGGTGCGAGGATCCACGCCGAAAGTGGCCGGCACTTGCATGATCACCCGCGCAGCATCGACCGCTGAGTGCTTTTTCAGATTTCATCTGGCCTGCCCCCATTGTGGTCGTGAGCAGCACCTGAAGTGGGGCGGCAAGGGTGCTGAATTTGGTTTCAAGTGGGTCGATGACGACCCGACGACCGTGGCCTATGCCTGTGAGCACTGCGCTTGCCTGAGTGGTCAGCAGGATATGGTCGAACAGCAACAGACAGGCCGCTGGATCTGCGAGAAAAGCGGCACATGGACCCGAGACGGGCTGGCCTACTTCGACAAGGATGACAAACGGGCCGACACTCCTGAGTCGGTGGCCTTCCACATTTGGACGGCCTACAGTCCATTCACTACCTGGCAGCAGATCGTTAAGGACTGGATCAAGGCACAGGGCGACCTCTCAAAGTTAAAGACCTTCGTGAACACCACGTTGGGCGAGGCATGGGAAGAAACCGGTGACGCGATTGAACCTGGCTCCCTCTTCATGCGCCGGGAGCATTACCGGGCAGAGGTACCGGTCGATGACTGTATTCTCACTGCTGCAGTGGACGTTCAGGACGACCGGTTAGAGCTGCAGGTCGAAGCATGGGGAGCAGGGGAAGAGAACTGGAAGATCAGTTATGAGCGGCTTTATGGCGACCTTTCACGGTCTGAAATCTGGGATGTACTCGCAAAAAGGCTAAATCAGCCATTTAAGACGCCATCCGGTGTCCTGGTGAATATCCGCCTGGCGGCGATTGACTCGGGTGGTCACTACACCGACGAGGTTTACGCATTTTCCCGGCAACAGGGGGCCAGACGGGTTATCCCGATCAAAGGACACTCCGTTACCGGCAAGCCGGTTGCTGATTTCCCGAGGCAGAAGAACAAAAAGCATGTTTACCTGACAATGCTCGGTGTCGACTCTGCGAAAGAGATCATTACTGCCAGGCTGCAGATTGCAGATCCCGGCGAAGGTTACACCCATTTTCCGGTAAGCCAGCAATTCGATCAGACCTACTTCGACCACCTGACCAATGAGCGCAAGGTGACCACATTCGAGAAAGGGCGCCGGGTAATCAAGTGGGTGGCAAAGGGCAGACAGGAGCCATTCGACCTTTCAGTTTATAACCTTGCGGCGATCCGAATATTGCAGCAGCACATGGGTATCAAGCTCGACGCGATCCCACACGAACAGAAAACAGCTCAGCAAGCAAAATCGCCTGAGCGCCGAAAATCAAACTATTGGAACTGAACATGGCCTGGTCTGAGTCAGACATTACTGCGCTTGAAACTGCGATCAAGCAGGGGACCGTGCGGGTTAAATTCGCGGATCGTGAAATCACATATCGGTCACTTGATGAGATGATCCGATTGCGTGACCTGATGATATCTTCCGTGCGCGGTAAATCCACTCCCAAATCACACACATTTGGCGATTACGACCGGGGTTACTGATGGCCAGCATCCTTGAAAAAATGATCGCATATCTGAGCCCTGAGTCAGCCTACCGGCGTGAACAGGCCAGGTTACGAGCGCATGCTGTTATGGCTGCGCGTGCAAAGTATGACGCAGCGCAGTCCGGTCGGCGCAATCGCAGTTGGCTGGTCACAACCACCTCTGCAAACTCAGAGGTCGGTGCGGCTCTTCCGGTTTTACGAGCGCGTTCGAGGGATCTTGTGCGGAACAATCCCTACGCATCCAAGGCCATCGAGGTAATCGTCAGCAACACGGTGGGATCTGGGATCGTACCCTCTGCGAAATCGAAAAGTAAGCGCCGGCAGGATCTGGCAAACCAGCTCATGGCAGAGTGGATGCAGGATTGCGACATTCATGGCCGCCTTGATTTGTACGGCATCCAGTCATTGATGATGCGAGCAGAGTCGGAATCCGGTGAAGCCCTGCTCATTCGAAAGCTGGGAGGCAAAGGGCGGATCCCGATGAAGCTTGAACTGCGCGAAGGCGACTACCTCGACCACACCAAAACGACTGACGGCACCCTGGGTGCCCATATATGTTATGGCGTGCAGTTCGATGCGCAGAAACACATATCCGGGTACTGGCTGCACCATTCGCACCCTGGTGACATGACAACGGTGGCCACAATCCCGAGCCTGATTCCTGCTGACCAGGTAATTCATATGTTTGAGATGCGCCGGCCAGAGCAGTGTCGCGGCATTCCGCGAGGCGTGGCCGGATTCCAGAAGATGAAAAATCTGGACGACTTTCAGGATGCGCGACTTGAGCAGCAAAAAATAGCAGCATGCATGGTCGGGATCATTACGGATCTGAACGGTGACGGAAACACTGGTGATACGCTTCCAGAGAAACTAGAGCCAGGGATGTTCCCCCAGCTCGCATCAGGAAAGGACGTTAAATTCAATAACCCACCGTCCGTGAGTGGGCATGCAGAGTTCACCACGCTTGAGCAAAAGAGCATCGCAGCGGCCTACGGAATCACCTACGAGGCGCTGACCGGCGACCTGTCAAACACCAACTTTTCAAGCGCCCGAATGGGCTGGATCGAGTTTTCGCGCAACGTGGATCGCTGGCGCTGGAACATGCTGGTCCCTGCAATGAAAAAGCTTGAGGCTTGGTTTCTGGAAGCGGCTCAGCTGGCAGGCCACGACCTTGGCGACGTCACTTTCGAGTGGACGCCCCCACGCCGGGAAATGATCGACCCAACCAAGGAAATCGGCGCACAGATCAAAGCCATCCGTGGCGGCCTGAAGTCCTGGCAAGAGACCGCCAGGGAGAACGGCTACGATCCGGCAATGCTGCTGGATGAAATCGCAGAGGACAACAAGCGATTTGATGATTTGAATCTCGTGCTCGACTCCGACGCGAGAAAGGCGACCAGCTCTGGTCGGCTTCAAGTGGAAACACAAACCCAACCCTCAACCGAGGAATAAGCAATGCCCAACGCAAAGAACAGCATTTCCAGTGCTGGCGAGCTCCTTTTGTACGGAGAAATTGGCGAGTGGTGGGACGGCCTCGATGCTAAGACCATCGTCGACAAGCTCGAATCGCTCAATGACTCAAAACTTACCATCCGCATCCACTCGGCGGGTGGTTACGTGCTCGAAGGGCTGGCGATATATAACCGGCTCAAAGAGAGCAAGGCACACAAGACCGTCATTATCGATGGCCTTGCCGCATCGATGGCCAGCGTTGTGGCCATGGCCGGTGATCATATTGTCATGCCGGAAAATGCGTGGCTGATGATCCACAAGCCCCACAACATGGTGGCTGGCAATGCAGATGATCTGCGAAAAACTGCCGACACATTGGACGGCTTTGAAAGCAGCCTGATTTCGATTTATGCCGCCAAAACCGGCATGAGAAATGACGATCTGGCCGAAATGCTCCGCAGCGAAACATGGTTGAGCGCAAAAGACGCTCTCGACCTCGGCTTCATCGATGAGGTCTCGACTCCGGTGAAGGCTGCAGCCTCCATCGACCTTACACAGTTTTCAAACGTTCCGGGTGACCTGGCCAAAACCATGTCGTCGGTGTCAAAAGCGGGCTCATCCGCACAACCATCCCTAACAGGAGACAAAACCATGCCTCAGCATGACGTAAAAAGCGCGGTGAACACTCGTGATGCCGCAGAAGTGGAAAAAACCAATGGTCCAGATCTGGAAGCAAAAGCCCAGGCGAAAGCCGAAGCCGTTATTGCCGCAGAGCGCGACCGGGTTTCCGAAATTACCAAGCTCTCTGACAAGTATGATCTGCCGAAGGCTGTCATGGCCGACCTGATCAGTACTGGTGCCAGTGTTCAGCATGCCAAGGATAAGGTGCTCGAAATGATGGCCGAGCGTGATGCAAAGGCTAATGTCGGTCGTGGTGCAATCGTTGAATCCGGTGCTGTTCGTGCGCGGGACGCGATGATCAATGCCATTGAGCACCGTATCAGCCCTGCCAGTATCCAGCTGCGTGACGATGCGCGTCAGTTCCGTGTCATGGATATGATCGACCTGGCGCGTGCGACTCTGCAGATGGGCGGCATGAACACCCAGTTCATGAGCAAGCAGGAAGTAGCGGCCAAGGCGATGCACAGCACCAGCGACTTCCCGCTGATCCTTGGCGAAGTGATGAACAAGCGCCTGCGTGCGGCCTATCAGACCTCACCACGCTCGTTCACTGCTTTCAGTCGTCGTTCTGACGTGTCTGATTTCAAGACCGTCAATACCCTGGCCTTGTCGGGCGCTCCTGATCTGGAAGAGATCAAGGAAAGCGGGGAGTACACCTACGGCTCCATGGGCGAAGAAGGTCAAAGCTATAAACTCAAGACCTTCGGAAAAATCATCTCGATCACCCGTCAGGCTCTGATCAATGATGACCTGTCCGCATTCACACGTATCGCTCCCGCGTTCGGTGCCAGTGCTGCGGAGAAGGAAACCGAGATCGTTTACGGTCTGCTGACCAGCAACGTAAAAATGTCGGATAACCTCGCGCTGTTTCACGCAACCCACAAGAACCTGGGCACTGCCGGTGCGCTGAGCGAAACCACGCTATCAGAAGCTCGCAAGATGCTGCGCAAGCAGACTGGTTTGAAGGACACCCGTCCTCTGAACCTGATGGCAGAGTATCTGATCGTTCCTGCGGCGCTGGAAACTCTCGCTGAGAAGATCCTGACTGCAGTCCTGGCCGAAGCAACTGCAAACGTGAACGTGTTTGCCAACAAGCTGAAGCTGATCGTAGAGCCTCGCCTCGATGCGGCATCAGAGACCGCATGGTATCTGGCTGCATCTCCCTCTCGCATCGACACCATCGAGTATGGCTACCTGTCCGGCAGCGAGGGCGTTTACACCGAGATCGAAAACGGCTTTGACGTCGATGGCGTCAAGATCAAGGCTCGTCTCGATTTTGCTGCGGGAGTCGTCGATTTCCGTGGTCTGTTCAAGAACGCCGGTTAATCAAAACCCATAACCAACAGGCCGGCTTGATCCGGCCTTTTTCATTTTTGGAGAAAAATCATGGCTACAAATTACATTCAGGGCGGCGCAGTGATGGACTACGTGAACAACACTGGTTCCGATATAGCGTCTGGTGACGTTGTTGTCATCAAAAACTTAATTGGTGTTTCCCTCACTGACATTCCAAATACCACGCCCAACAGTGTTGGTGCCGTCGCAATTGATGGCGTGTATGAGGTTCCCAAGGTGTCAGGTGCGGTGTTCGTTCAGGGCGAAAAGCTGATTTATGACGTTTCAGCCGGTGCTTTCGATGACAGTGCAGCAACGCCAGCAGCCGGCGATGTGTCTGGTTGCTGCGTGGCAATGGCTGCCGGTGCGAACGGTGAGACCACTTGTAAAGTGAAACTCAACGTTGGCGTTGGAACTGTTGCTTAATCAAAAGGCCCTCCGGGGCCTTCCTAATTTTCTGGGGCTGCAATGTTTGACGATTTGATCAAATCCATGGATGCCGACCTCATTACCATCTTTGGCACTGCAGCCACCTGGGGCGGTAACGCTGTGACTGTAATTCTGGATAAGGATGTGGTCAGGGCGAACGATTACGGCGAAGTCACCCGTAATGCATTTGAAATGACGATGCAGCGACCTACAGGCACCCAGCCTGCTGTGGGCGACACGTTTGCACTCTCTGGCAGTAACTACCGAGTGGACCGCATCGAGGCGGACGACGGCTTTATTCTCAAAATGGCTGTGAGTAAAACTTAATGTATGCGCACATGAAATCCGAGGCTGATGCTATTGCAAGGCGCCTCAGAGAGCTAAACAGTTTTGAAGTTCCGAGGGCAATATCAAGCGCCCTTAACAAGACTGCGAACAAAACCAGAACTCAAATCGCAAAGGCGGTTAAGCAAGAGACTGGAGTTCCTGCAGCGGCCATAAAAGACCGCTTTTATGTTCGCCCATCCAGCCCTAAAAAATTGAACTCGAGAATTACAGTTTATCCGCGCGATATCCCCGCCATTAGCTTAGGAGTAGCTCAAACAAGGTTGAGAGTGACCAGGGGCAGAATCAAGGGCGGTGGCAGTATTCGGGTTGGAAATCGGACATTCAAGAACACCTTTATAAACGAGGTGAGACGTAACTATACCTGGCATGTCTTGCAAAGAACGCAAGGGACACGCTACCCGATTGATGTCGTAAAAGTGCGTGTTTCAGTAGCAGTTGAGAAGCACGCAAAAAAAATAGCCCACCAGATTTACGACCAGGATTTTCAAAAAACTCTGGTAAGTGAGTTGAACTACAGGATTTCAAAGTATGCCAAGTCGTGAGCAGATCAGGCAGCGGCTGCAGACTGTCATCGCCTCTGTTTTCACCGGGACGATTTTCACTACCCGCTACCCTGATGCGCGGGAATTGTTTGAGTTCGTGTGCGTCCACATTCAGTCTGGCGAAACCGAGCATGGCTTTGGCAGCTCGATCACCACGGCTGAGCTTATCGTCTCGATCAACAAGCAGGGTGCTGAAGATTCAGACCTGGACTCGATAGGGGAGTCAATCACATCTGCCATCCAATCTGACGCAGTTCTGCGCTCCGATCTGGTCGGCCTTTACCAGACAGGGTTCAACTATGATCCACTGGAATCAGACGGGGCAATGAGCCTCAACCTTAAATTCACAATCATGTATTGAGGAAATTATCCCATGGCAACAAGCGCATTCATCGGCGGTGGTGGCAACGTCACGTTTAAAGTCGGAAACGGAGCAACCCCAACCGAGGTTTTTACTGCGATTGAGGAAATTCAGTCAATGTCCGGCCTTGGCCAGACAAATGAGACCATCGAGGTCACGCATTTCGCGTCAGCGGCAAAAGAGTACATCGGCGGGTTCGCGGATGGTCAGGAGATCACGGTTCAGTGCAATAAGGTCCAGGGCGCAACCATTCAGGATTCAGTGCTTGGCAAGGTGCAGAGCAAAGCATCTGGAAACGTGCAGGTGGTCATCACTGACGGAACCACATCGGAGACTTACGCTTTCCGTGTTGCATACACCGGATGGTCTATCGAGCCACAGATCAACGCTCAGAACACCATCACGTTCACAATGAAAATCAGCGGGGATATTACAATCTCATGAGTGCTCGTGACGTTTTTGCTCGAAAGAGTTCAACCTTTGAAATCGGTGGGCTTTCGCTCACCATCCGACCGCTTTCGCTGGCCTCTCGTGACCGGGTGCGACAGTTCTCAACTGAACATAAGGACGAACCAAATCGATTCGCGGCACTTGTTGCCGTGCTCGGGTGCGACCAGTTCAGCGAGGAAGATGAGCAGTATCTGCATGAAGAAGCTGACGCATCCATGGTCGACAAGCTGTCGGAAGCCATTCTGAAACTGTCGGGCATGGTGCCTGGTGCGACCGAGGAAGCGGAAAAAAACTAAGAGAGCGGCCAGAGCTGAAGTTCAAGTTCAGACTTGCTTTAGCCCTTGGCCGCACAGTTGCAGAGCTTGAGGAAACCCTCTCAAGCGATGAGCTCACGCAGTGGATAGCGTTCTACAACATGGAGCCTTTCGGCTCTGAGCGCGACAACATTCACGCAGGGATTATTGCTTCAACTCTGGCAAACATCCACGGCGGAAGCAAAAAGACCTGGTCCGCAAAAGACTTCATGGTGATCGATCCAATCACCAGGCGTAATCAATCCACTACTCAATTTGTTGCCGGCCTCAAGGCCTTGGCAAAACCCAAATCCAAGTCGGAAGCTGACGATGGCAAATCTCGATAAATTGACCTTTGTGCTCGATGCCAAAATGACCGGCCTCGAACAGACGCTGAGTCGTGCAGACAGGCAGATCCGGTCATTTGCCGACAATGCCGATAAAAGCAACCAGCTGGCAGCCTCATCTTTCAATCTGTTGAAAAATGCAGCGTTGGGTTTCCTCACGGTATCGAGCGCGAAGGAGATCATCGGCATCGCGGACAGCTACCAGCTCCTGCAAAGCCGGATCAGGACTGCCACGGATTCAATGCAGTCCTTCAATTACGCATCTGCCGAGCTGTTTTCAATCTCCCAGAACACAGCGACGGCTCTGGAAACTAACGTCGCTCTGTTTCAACGCCTGAAAATAGGGGCGACCGAGCTTGGCCGGACGGATTCTGACGTTTTGCGACTGGTGGAAGCGATCAACAAGCTGGGCGTCATCGGCGGTGCCAGCCAGACAGAGATCAGCAACGCATCTATTCAGCTCAGCCAGGCGCTTGCTGGCGGAATCGTCAGGGCAGAAGAATTCAACAGTATCGTTGAAAATACCCCGTTGCTGGCTCAAGCGATTGCAGAGGGGCTTAACGTTTCCGTTGGTGAGCTCCGACAGATGGTCCTCGATGGCCGGCTGCTTGCGGATGATGTTTTTGAATCAATCCTTGGTCAAACCGGAAAGATCAACGCAAAATTCGATGAGCTTGGCAGTAACCTTGGCCGGTCAATCCAACGGGCGACCGGAGCCATGGAGCAGTTTATCGGCAAGCTGGATGATGCGTCTGGGTTCACGCAGACCATTGCGAAGTGGCTGGACGAGTGGGCTAAGTCGGTTCAGATCGTCACAGCTCAAATGTCACGCTCTGAAATTTACGACCAGGCTGAAGCTGTTAACGAAGCTGAGTCGAAGTATAAAAAACTGAATGCCGAGATTCAGAACACGCGAAACCTTGCTGCATCGATGCCAGGTAACGAGATTCTGAAATCACAGCTGGCCGATGAAGAGAGGCGGCTGGACTTGATAAAAGCGCAACTCGAAACAGAGCGTAAACGACTTGAGCTTTTAACGAGTCAGGATATATTGACTCCCGGCGCCGGCAAGAGGCTCGGCATCGATATCCCTGCCGAATCTGGCCCTGCAAAAACACCAACTCCACTGATCGAAAAGGTGGCTGTCGCATCAGCCGCTTCGTCCGCGGCGGCTGCATCGGCTTCAAAATCCAGTGCGGCACCAGCCAACAAAAAGCGCGGCCTGCTGGAAGGATTTCAAGATTTCGCGCCCGACCAGAACGCCTCTGCATTTTTTGGCCTTGCCGGTGACCTCGAAAATTACCGCGAGTCTCAAATGTCGGCACTCGACATTGAAACCGGATGCACGAAAAGCGGATGAAGATCCTCGAAGAATTCTCCACGCGAAATACCGAGCTGGCTGCCTACACCAACAGCGTGATCGAGAGCGAACAGGACCGGCACGCTAAATCGATGGCGTCCATTGATCAGGCACGGTTTGACGCGCAGTTATCAATTGCCCAGCAGGGCCTTGGTAATCTGGCAACGCTCATGAACAGCCAAAGTCGAAAGGCTTTCGAGACCGGGAAAATCGCAGCCATTGCCATGGCGACGATCAACGGGATCCAGTCTGTTGTCGCATCTTACAAGTGGGGGGCAGAGCTTGGTGGACCTATTCTCGGTGCAGCATTCGCGGCCACGGCAGCGGCAGCCACGGCAGTACAGATTCAACAACTGAAATCCCAGCAGTTCGGTGGTGGCGGCACGGTCGCCGGATCATCTAACGCATCCCCAGGCACCTACGTCCCACCTCAACCTACCCAACCCTATGGCGCGTCAAATCCAGATGATAAGTCTGGCAGAAACGTGAATCTGATCTTCAACGGTGATGTGAACGGCTTTGATATCCCAGCCCTGGCCGAACAGCTTGGCGAGTTTATCAATCAGTCAGACACCATCTTCATCGATGGCAATTCCCGTACCGGTCTCCAGTTCGCAACGGCGTATTAATCCATGAATATTCAGTATGTGGCGATGCTGTCGCTGATGAGCGGCCACTTTGCCGGTCGGACTTACTCGTTTGACGTGAAAATCAACAAGTATGACCGCAATGTGAGCGCCCGAAGCAACATCAACCTAAGTCTAGATCGGCGCAACACCCAAACCATCCTGCACGGCATCGATGTGGTCTATGACCTGCAGACAATCCCGATGGCTGAAAGTTCAAGCTCGGTCAAGCAGATGCGCGAATTCCTCGATTCGGCCATGAACGGTCAATATTTCAAGATCGACCCGCTAGGCACGGCTGCGGCACCCAACGCACCTTTTATCGCTGTGCTGGACACAACCGACTATGCCGAGTCTCGGCGGTCCATTGGTTACATTCAATTTTCATTCAAAGTCAGACTCGCAACCGGCAGAGCGATCAATGTCGGCGGCGTTGTCGGGGGCCCAATCACTTGAGAACTGACAATTTAAGTTTTGCGCTTGCATGGCGCAAAGACAGCATCACTGCGCATTTTGTCTTTAAGATCGATTTCGGCGGATCTGATTTCGTTTACCTGACCTCGCACACGATCAGCGGATTGTCTGGGCCGAATGTGTATACCGGAGTGCTTACAGAGGATATCAGCGGCACAAGCCAGAAGATCAGCCCTGAGAAGTCGGTCTCGACCATTGGCGAGATCACCTTTTCCGCAATGGATGACGGCCTGACCACGCTTCAAAAGACCAAGCTCAATGCTGGTAAGGGGCTGCGCGGCAAGAAAGTCGTGTTCTACGTGGGTGAGGATGATTTCCCGTGGTCAAACTTCGTCGTGGCGACCACTCAGGTCATCAAGTCGGTTGAGTACGAAAATGGGATTTACACCTTTTCCTGTGCCGATGTGCAGCGTGATCTGCGGCAGGACATTTTCGACGTCAAAAAGACCACGCTTTCAGCCTCAATTGCTGAAAATGCCGCAACCATTCCCGTTTACGGCACCACTGGCTTTCAGCTTGTACGGCAACCGGCGTCACCCTCCGGCATCATTGGCTCACCTGGTCAGAAGGTCGGCTACATCAAGCTGTCGAATGGGTGCATCGTAAAGTATACCGGCATAACTCCAAACTCCTTCACCGGCTGCACCTGGGGTGTGTTGAACACTGCACACCTGATAGCGCCAATCGACAAGGACGACGACAGCAACGCCGACAACGCACCGAAGGTGGAAGAGTACATTTACCGCGAAGGCCCTGCGGTCATGATTGCTTACGAGCTTATGACGGGCGCTTGTTGGGGGTTCCCGGGTGACTATTTGCCCGACCACTGGCATTTGGGAATAAGCCCGGACCTGATCAGGACGTCAGACTTCCAATTCATCGGGCCGGACTGGTGGGATACCACAAACAACGATGTGGGCGTGGCCGCTGTAATTTCTGGGGTGACCAAGACTGACGGAAAGAAGTTCATCGAGGAACAGATTTACACCATGCTGGGGGCTTTTTCGCCAATCTATGCCAATGGCGAAATCGGGCTCAAGCGGCTGGCGGTCGTGCATTCAGCTGGGTCATACACCCGGCTGCTTACTGCGAGTGACGTTTCCCAGTCTGGGGCTCTCTTGCATGACATGGAATCTGTCATCAATCAGATCACTATTCGCTGGAACTACTTGCCCGAGAAAAAGGATTACACTCGGGTCAACATCCTGCGAGACACGGCAAGTATTTCAAAGCATGGCACGGCCAAACCGAAAGAGCTGGCATTCAAGACGCTTTCCAGCTCACGCCATTCCTATGATGTGTTGAAAAACAGGTTTGACTCACTCCGCGACCGTTTTGCAGGACCACCACTCAAGATCAAGGTCACGCTGCTGCCAAAGCACAACGATCTCGAAGTGGGTGACGTTGTTCGCTTGCGGCTGCCCAATGTTCGGGATTACACCGGTGAGATCACCACGCTCGACCGCAACTTCGAGATTCAGCAGCTGGCAACCAATTGGAAAACCGGAGAAGTCACGGTTGATCTGTTCGGGTCCAGTCAGCCAGCTTCTCCGGTCTCGTCCGGTTCCGGCAATGAGCCTGCCAACGCGATCCCTGACGCCTGGTACACGAATGGCGGCACTGCAATCACTGCGGCGAATTTCCCTGGCAAGATCACGACCGTTGGGAGTCTTACCCGCATCACCGGCAACATCACACTGGCTGGCGGTGACAATAGCCTGACCGTTTTTTACTGCAATGGAAGCTTAACGATTGATTCCGGCGTTACGGTCACGGTTACTAAAAACGTGCTGTTGAAGGTCAAAGGCTTTTTCCAAGTCAACGGCAAGATCGATGGCAAAGGTAAGGGCGTTGCAGGCGCGACTACCAGCGCGGCGGTGGCGGCGAAGTATCTTGGAAACACCCAGTCAGGCTGGGGGCTAAGGGCAAGCAAAGGGGACAACGGCGAAACCAGCTCTCTGTATCAAAAGCTGGGGCCTGTCGTGCCTCCTGCATTGACAGGCAAAGCACATGATTATGCGCCTTATCTTTCAATTTCGACCAGCGGTTCTACTGTGCGCGGAATTCCGACCATCGTGTGTGGCACGCCTGGTCCCAAAGGTGGAGATTTCGTCCGTGATTCAGGCGTCGGATCATGGCAATACGAAAGGGGCGGCACCGGGCAGGGTGGCGCGGGTGGTGCCAGTGGCGCTGGTATGGTGGTCGTCTGCAGGGGCGCAGATATCGGATCAAGCGGAGTTGTCGACACTTCAGGCATGGATGGTGCCGAAGGTGATCTGATGCAGCTCATCAATCTGACGCCGAGCTCTTTCTACCGGGCTGGGTCGGGCGGCGGCGGTTTCTGCGGTGCAGTGTATTGGCTCATCGACGGCACACAGAACAACGCGCCATCCCTCAATGCGAGTAATTCAAAAGCAGAAGTCGGGATAGCGCCACAAAACTTCGACGCACTCTATGCCGTTGATCGTTTCAGACGGCAGCTCGATTGGCTGAATGACAGGATCTACAGCTTTGGCCTGGTGTCCGGCGCAGTTATGGGTAAGGTGCCCGGTGCTTTCTCATCCAGGGAGAACACCTACCAGGTTAATCACCGGGTGCAGTTCCTTACGGGCGAATCAGAAGCGAACCCAGATATCGGTTTTGCGAAGAAGCCGTCTGCAATCGTGCTGACAGAGGCGACAAACACGCCAAAGACCGCGCAGGGTAACCTGTCCACCATCGAGGTCAGCGTCACACCTCCAGTAGACACGAATTACGCATACTCTCATATTTCGTACCGAAAGCAGGGCCTTACAGCTTGGTTTGACGTCGGGCCAGCTTCTCCCGAGGCACTGATTACGGTCGCCTCTGACGGCACCACATACGAAGTCAGGGCGCAGTCGGTCAACAAGGCGGGGCAGAAATCCGAGACCTTCATTTACAACACGATCACGGTCGTGAACATCACGGCAGAGTATGCATCGATCCTGCTGCTCGATAACCCGGCCATTCAGCTTAAGACGGGCGGCACAACTTTCGACGGGCGGGATGCGCATTTCATCTTTACTGACTCGAATTTTCAAAATCAGCACTGGGCCTACTACGAGATTAAGGTCTACAACGGGGCCACGCTACTGCGGACTGAGCAGGTAACAGACCGCGCCTGGTCGTACACCAGCGAGAAAAACCGAGAGGATGGTAACTACCGGACCTTTACCCTGAAAGTGGCGGCTGTCGGGCTAAGAGGGCAAAAGACAGCAGAAACCGTGCTGACCGTCTCCAATCCGGCACCTACCTCGACCCTCAACACTGCGGTGCCAGGCTTCAAGATCTTCAAGCTGTACATGACCGAGATCGCTGACTCTGATTTCAGGGGCTGGAAGGTCTACGTCTCCACAACCAATGGTTTTACTCCGAGCACATCGAATCTTGCGTACCAGGGCAAAAACAGCCCGATCACAATCGATAACCTGAACGACAACACGACGTACTATTACCGCATCCGGGCATACGACGAATTTGGCGACGGAACACTGGAAGTTCAGCGGTCAATCGTGACCGATGGTGGAATCTCGCTCGAGTATGGTGATGGCGAGCTGGGACCAGGCGAGCAGCTGCAGGTCAATGGTCAGGTGATAGTCACTCGAGGAACGACCCAAACAATCATCGGGCCAGTTAACCAGGGATCATATTACTCGTTACTGCACACCAAGATCGGCAGTGCGGTCATTTTCGATGTTAAGGAAGGCGGCGATGTCGTATTAGGTGACCAGTTGTCAGACAACTATGTCATGTGGGACCAATCTGCCAATACTTTAATCGTAAAAGGTGATGTAACGGCCACCAACATAGCTGCGGGCGCGACAATCTCAGCGCCAACTATCACCGGTGGGACAATTCAAACCGCATCGTCTGGTGAAAGAGTAAGCATCCTGGCGTCTGATAATAAATTCCACGGGTATTGGAATTCAGGTGATGGAACCGTCAGAGACAACGTGAAAGTGAGAATCTGTCCAATGCCGATGGCGCTTTTGCAATCGAGATTGGTAGCTCGAATTATCGGCACGGCGGAATCTGGTGCAAGCCAATGGTGGATATACGGCCACCGGAATCTTATCCGCAGGATTCACAACCGCATTAAGTCCACAGCGTCAACTACGGCGACGGGAGCGTATGGAGTGCAGGGCACCTCAACGCTTGGCACCGGCGTCAGGGGGGAAACCTACGCAGACAACACTGCAGGCTATGCCGGTGTTGTCGGCATAGCCTTTGATGGATCGGATGGTACTGGCGTATATGGCACTGGTAACGGAACTGCTGCAAAGGTGTACACGGTCAGACAAACACAGGTCTTGGTGTTCATGGCGAAGCAACTGGATCCGGCACAGGCGTCAAAGGCGTGGCAACGAGCGGTGCCGGTGTCAAAGGCGAGGCAACAACCGGTATCGGTGTCAGCGCAAAAGCGACAGGATCTGGAGGCGTACCACTCAAGCTCGAGGGTGTAGCCGGATCAACATCTGGCGGACACATTTACGCAGTACCAATGGCGGGTGACGCAAACCATTGGCCATCAGCTGCAGCTCCAGATGGCACACTGGCGGTTGTGATCGACCAATTCGGGTGGCCACAACTCTGGATCAAAACCACCAACGCAGTCTACGGCGTAAACGGTGGCTGGCGGAGGTTTCAGTGGGACGTTTAACCATGGTGGCCTGCATCATCATGTTGTCAGGCTGTCAGTCGGTTTACGTCGCCATTGGCGTTCACCCGCCTGGCCTCGATGCGCCAGAACACTTTGCGCCAAACCCGGTCGGGGCCGTTGGCGCAGAGACCATCCCATTCCACAAAGTTACCGGATTCTGCGAGCACATCTCATCAATCCCGTATTACGAGGATGGGTATGGCTTCAACTGGTGCGGAGTAAGACGGGAGTTCACTTTCAGGTGAGGTTCAATATGAATTATCTCAAAGCTTTGGCTTTTGCCCTGAGAACATTGAGCTCTTCCAACGCTTCATCAATGGGTAGCTTTTCTATAGCCAAATTTATTGAATCCCATCCGAGTTGCTGAGCTTTAGGTATGACGTAAATTGTTTTGATCTTTGTCTCAATGCTGGCGGCTAATGCCACGGCTGCCCGAAGTCGATCACTCCACTTTTTGATTTGCTTCTGTCCTGTTTTGCCTTGCTGTATGAAGATCCCCTCTTCAAGCAGTTGGGCCTTTGTGAGCTTCACAACGTCGCCCTGTCGGGCTGCGCACAGGTAGCTTATCTCCATGGCGACCTTCAGAGCGGGTGAAGCTTCTGCATATACGGCTGCATATTCCCAATCCTCGATATACCTATCCCTGGCTGCCTCACTGAACTTTGAGACCCCACGGCAAGGGTTAGATTTAGCTTTCCCTCTCTCAAAACCCCAGGCAAATACCGCGCTCATGAAAGCGTGATGCCTGTTCGCCTGAGTCTCAGATGATGCACCCTTCTTATCCATGTACTGACGGATGTGCTCTGGCTTGATGCTGTCGACTTTGACATGGCCGAACACCGGCTTCAGCTTTTCCCAGTACCCCTCATAATCCTTCTGCGTCCTGTTGGCGAGCTTCTTGAACTTGTGTGAAATAAGGTAATCACCAGCCAATTCCGAAAAGCTGCCAGCAGTCGTGTTGTAACGCTCATACTCTTCAGCAAATCTGCGTAGGACTAACGCCCTGGAGCAAGTCAGAGCGCACACGCGAATGCACACCCCTGACTTTGGGCGGTACTCATACGCAGACTTACCTGCGTAAAGCTTCGCTGGCATCCAACGGTCTGCTTCCTTTCTCTTTCGTCCCATCTCAGCTTACCTTCGAGAAATCCGGTTCATCGTGATTGGCGGCCCGTTGCATCGCTGGGTGATTGACGTGGTGCCACGTCGTGATGATAGTCCCATCCAGACGGGTAATGTAATAGATCCCGTTTCTGTCGAGGACTGCGGATTGCTTGCTGGGTATCTTGGCTCCGGTCAGATTGACGAGATCGTCAGCGGATAATAATTCGATACTCACACCACCCCCCTGTGACACAAAGACGAGTAAATCTGTTTTGACTTACTGACAATCGAATCCGGCATAACCTGATTTTCAAAATAAATAACGTCAGATGCCAGAATAAATAACTCTTTTCTGGCTTCAAGCAGCAAGTCTTCAAGCTCGGCAATCCGCGCTTCGAACAGCTCGCTATCGGTTAGTGTTCCACTTCGCTGGTCAATCACTTGCCACCTCGCTTGGCCCATGCAGCCGGGCCAACAACCTCACCAGTTCGTAACCAGTGAAAATAGCCAGGCGTGAACAACAGGACGCGCCCAGCTCGCTTGACGAACAGTGCAGAGAGACCATGCTCGTCTGATCGGTGCCTTAGCTGCCTGAATGCGGGTTCGCTGTGTGGGATTTCTGGGTAGTTGCTGACGGTAGACACAGGAACGAAGTCCGGTATCTTTTCTGCTGTGGCTTTACTTAAAGTATCCATTGGTTGCCTCTTTGTTTGTGTAAAATGTGAGCCGATCAAGTATCACTTGACGCTGTTTAATTCTGGCTTTAGAAGCCTTATGTATTGAGATTCTACTGATAACAGACAAGACTCTGGGACGGGGATAAAAAACACCCTGCTAAATTTATCTCCCTTCTCATTCCGGTGACTCGTGATCCTCGCTGCAAAGTTTTTTGTCTGCCCGACGTACACAACCTTTTCTTCATCGCATAAGAAATAGACGCATGGGCAGTGTTTAAAATCATGACTTTCCCTCAGATTGTCGACCGACGCTATTTCTAATGGTGGGCTTGAAGATAACTCTGTACCTGAATAATTCACTGTTGCCTTTGGAAGATTCTGTCCATCGCATTTTGTGACAAGATGCTTCTGCACCCACTTTCTTGACTCTGACAAATCAAAAAGTGGCTCCCCGTCATTTATCCTGTAATGGGGCATATATCCAGTGCTTGCCAGGTCAATTAAGTCCTGCTCCGAAACATGCAATTTTTCGGATGTTTCTTTTGCTGTTTTTAGCCTTGTTGGACTCATGTCCGTGATGTGTGTGACACGGAATAGTTTTCTATCATTCATCGAATTAGACATAAAACGTTGACCAACTAAGACGCGCTTCATGGCTGCCAGACGAGACGACAACTGAAGTCTTTTCATGAACGATATATGGAAGCCACTCAACCGATACTTTTTTCATTAAATTGAGAACGACTTGATTCTCAGATCAAATAGATAACCTCTCTGTGATCTGAATGGCCCGTATTCGTTAAGATCAAAACATTCGGCTCTGCATCCATACTTATTCACATGCTTGATAAAGTTCTCTTTGCAAAATCTGTAATCTTTAGCTTCGCGTACCATTTTCTATTCCCCGTTCATACATACACGTTTATCCGATTGATTGAGCGTTCTACCCATAAACACCACCAGTCACTTCCAGCGGGTAATCCATCCACTGGACAACCTTAATCATATCCTCGATGCGCTAATCCGTAAGGCTCTGCAGCATTAACGTGGTCCTCCCGACACCTTTATGGACACACCCATCGAACATGTAGACCACTAAAGCCAATACGAGTGATGGGAGGTGTTGACGCACTGTGCCATTTGGGTAACTGTGATTCGGCTTCAGATAGGCGGTAATCCAAATCATCTTTCCTCGCTAAAGCGGCGATTTATCTCTTGCCTCGTTTATCCAGTCGCTCAACCTTCAATATATTCCTGCGGTTGGACAGTAACGACAACCATCCCCGTTAACTCTGTGCGATATTGTGCAGTCACAGTCTCTATCCCCCCCCCTTTCCGCTTGCTTCTTTAAGCGGACGCTCCGGCCTGAAGTATCGCGGGCTTCCGTCATCGTTATGATGGACGGTTACTTTTTCCACTAAGCATGGCGGGAGTGCAGCATCGCTAACGTTCCCGCACTTGCACGGATCAACTGCCCCTCGACAAAACGGTTTGCTTAAGGCCAAAAGCGTGTCCGCAATATGGGCACTCAATGTATAGTTCGATTGTCATTATCGCTTATAGTTTTCATAATTCACCCGGCGTCCTCTTTATACACATAATACACATAGCGGTCACTTCTGACTCACTCCCTTTCCGATGGCTTTGTTGCCTTCTTGCTTTCTTCGTCATACGGCTCACCCACTTCTCATATTCATCTTATCTGGCTTTTGTCATTTCTTCTCTGGACAAAACTCAAACATAAGTTCGTCGATTTTTGCCTGTTTTGCGTTCAGCTTGATTTTGAACCCGATCATTTCTTTCCTGAGCGCCGATAGTTCGTCCTGAACTGCTTTCAGTTCTTGTTACAGCCTCAAGTTTCTCAGCCGTTTCAGTATCAACTACATATGATGGCCAATGTTTTGCCATGTGGTTTGTTTGCGATCCCTATTTGGCAACGCCAGCATGTGGATATTCCAACCAAGACATAAAACCCTAGTATAAGTCATCTCAAAGGAGACCTTAGAAGGTCTCCGGTTTTGCTACGGCACTATAGCCCACATAAAGCCCTTGCTGCAAATTTATTCTTCCTAGAAAACGCTTGTTTGTCGGCATTCGCTTGCGCCAGTTTTCCGATGTACTCGGCACTTTTCAGCAAGTTCCTACCTCGTTCATCAAGTCAATTTCTCCTGACTCAGATCGCGGTAGCCGGTGATTTTGTGTTGATTTTCCATTTGTATTTCTCTCTTGGTTAAAAATTGAATGTCTGCTAAATAAACAAAGCGGTCATTTACACCTCTCGGCAAGCTTCTGCTCCGGAACACCAGGGGCGATGGTTTCTGTTTTCATCTTTCCAATTTGCGCACACCATTCTTTTCGTAGTCGCCATTTACATAGCCACTTATTCCAGCGGCAATGAGACAAAGACATGACTGCTGAAATCTGCAATTCTCTGTCTATTTTCAATCACTCCCCTCGCTTCCGCTTTCCCCAGGTACTTCCCTGGCAACGGCATCCAGTGCGTGTAGTTGTGGAGATAGTTTTTCAGCAATCACGCCCTCTCCCCGCTGTCAACGATTTTATCTACATTACACTTTTTCGCACCCACCCAGCGTGTCTTTTTGCCGTCGATAAACAACACAAACTCGTTCCTTTTGGGGCAACAGCTGACCCACTGGAATCCATCGCGGGAATCTTTGCTTCAGCTTCAGCGAGGCGCTATCGCATACGCTTTTTTTCAGGTCGTAGCACCTGCAAGATACGCCGCTGTTAATCTCGCCATTGTCTTTTTGCTCAATCATCACTCCCCTCCCCTTTCCTAAGCGCGGCCTGTAGTAAATCGCTTTAGCCTTATCAATAAGCCAATCTGGCATTTTGTCGCTTTAAAGTAGATAACGTCAGATGCGAAAAATGAACAGTTCTTGTCTAGTTCGTCCAACTCTCCTCAACATATGCTAGGCGTTGTTCGAGCTTTTCCATATAATCGGCAACTTGCAGTAACTCGTCGCTGATGTGTATCTGGGCTGTTTTTCACTATTTCGGCGTAATATGTAATCCACCTCCCTTTCTGCTGACTTTTAACCGGACGTTTAAACTCCGGTGCAACGAACTATGATTGTTTCGAGATCAATGCTAATTATCGGCATCGACTCAAAATCAAGCTCCTGAGCAGTCGTCATGCTGCTTTTCGCACTTTGCGCACATGCCACCCTTTGGGTTGGAAATCACGAGCAATGTATATCAAGTCATCCATTTTCTATGTCCCTTATGCACAAAGCGGTCAGTCCCGCCCCTTCAAAAACTCCCAGACAGAGCAGATCACCATCAAAAAATAAAACGCGCTGAAGAACCACATCCTGACTTCCGAACGCCTCGACAAAGCAGAACGTCAGCGACAGCGCGGCGATGGTTGTTAGGATTATGGCTTTCATGCCACCCCCATTGATTCGCCAACGCATTTGCGACTCCCGCCGAATGTTACGCCCGCAATCTCCACCGATCCGCAGACGGCGGCATCTACTGATGAACCCGCGCTTCTCGACCTTCGACGATGTTCGTTGGGCTTTAGCTTCGGCAGCCCCTTGAGCCACAGGCACGTAGCTTTAGTTTCGCCGTGCCCGAACTTGCTTACGGCTGAATCACCTGGTCTGGACGCCGCCACAGGCTGGATATGATGCAAAACCGATTTCTCAATCGCGATCATCCTGATGTCAGCCTTGGCCAGCAGCATGAAAAGGACACACCGCATACCGCCCGCCATCCAAACGCTTTGACTCAAAAAGCCTCGCCCCAGACACAGCAAGATCAGTGCAAGGCGGTGCCTGATCATCAAATCCTACCGGATAATGAAGTATATCCCTAACGTCCCCTGATAGTGGCGGGGCGATTAGATGGCAGCAATCGCAGTTTTATTATGGTTGAAGTGCTCTTGTGTTGATAAAAGCGTCTCGAACAACTCCCTGCTGAACTTGCAAGCGATCAAAACTTTCTTTATGCTACTTCCCTGCAGCCGCAGAGTGTTGTGAAACACTCGTTTCATCGAGCGATGTTTAACACCTCTGCCGGCTCATTATCAAACAGTTTCGCAAAACTCCAACGCTTTCACCCGTGTCCTGAAGTTCCTCGTGGCACCTGAAGTGCGGATATGGTCGTTTCGGTCTGTCGTTTGTGAGTGGCGGTTCGCCCACAAATGTTCACGCTGCAATTCCTGCTTTTTGGATTTGAGTTTTACTAAACCCAAAACATTTGCCGTTTCTGTCTTTAGTGTTATTTCCCGCGTCAATATAGAATCGCTTTTACTCCTGAACTTGCTAAGGCATTCGTTGGTTGATGTGGACGCTGACGCCAAACCATTTCTTAAACCTGCTGTCGCCTCTTCGCCCCTGTCTAACTTTGATGACCGAAATAGAGCTATATGCTTATGTAATTCGGGAAAACGCATTCTCTCGAAAAAGCTCCAACTTTACATCTGTCTGGCTTCCTTGCTTTTTTGTGTGTGGTTCCAGAACATGACACATAACTTACCTCTGGCTCCAGGCCACTCAAAGTTTCGCAATTTCTCGTTACTGTGGCGCTTCAGAAAACACTTTTTCTTTTTCGTGTCACCGTCATCTGGAGCACGATTAATGCGTCTATCACTTCGTTTCGTACTTGTGGGCAGGTTTTAACTGGAGCAACTCCCTGCTCGTCATCGCTATTTCTTTCGCTTTCGACTCTTTCCTGACGTGCAATCAATAGGGCCATGAAATTGCCCGGCGTGTTACTTCGGCAAAGTCCAGAACCAGTGGGGTTGACTTTTCATCAGCCATACGCATCTACCATCTTGCCATTTCCGGACATAATGTCGCTGTTGACATTGTTGGCCGCAACACGGCGATCATATATCGACATGCGGGGCATCAAAGCCGGTCGTTAACACGTTAACGTTAACAAGACATTTAATGTGGCCCTGCTTGAAAAGGTTAATGTTTAACTCTCTTCAATTTTGGGATACCGCCTGTTATCAAAGTGCAACTAACC
>JADJWY010000027.1 GCA_016716085.1 Hahellaceae bacterium | reverse complement strand
GAGCGCACCTTTTCTCATCATACTTTTACCGAATTATCGGTCATACGATTGGCTGATAAATGGACTGTTTTACCGCACTGTCATCATAGCCAAAATCCGGTTTCCCAAACTGCTGTCATACGCTCTGCCAATTTGGCGTCGAACGCTCTGTGGATAAGTGTTTGAGCCTAACGCCAGGTATAAAAAAAGGGCTTTCGCCCTGGGTAAAAATCTGCAATGCTCGCGTAGCGAGCATTCAGAAGGGGCTGTCACCCTCCAGCCCGAGCGTGTCGGATTCGTCCTCCCACTGACACTGTGCGTCCTGCTGCATGGCGACAATTTCACAACCGTAGTTCTGCCAGATAAGCTCCCGCAGTTGGTCCAGAAATTCCAGGATGGTGTGGGCCTCTTCGGGTGTCCAGTGGGTCACGAGGTAGTGGTGTCTCATGGTCATTGCGCCTCCTCAGTGGGCTTGCTGTTTGATCAGTTGATCGTGTGAACGCCAATGAGGCTGTACCAGTGCATGGTTGACGTGCGTGATGGTGACGATTTTCTGGGTTTCCCGGGCGGCCTCGATGAGGCTGGCCAGGCAGAGGTTGCGGCACAGGCGCAGATTGCCTTCCACGCAACGGATGATCAGCGCGGTGGCCGCTTCGTCGAAGGTGTGGATGCCCATCTTGGCAGCCTCCAGCTCGCCGGTGATATAGCTTTGCAGGTCCTCATCGTTGAGCGGTTTGAGGGTGGCCGAATAGGTGATACGGCTTTTGATGTCCTGATTGGCACTCAGGCAGAGGCTGTGCAGCAGTTCCGGTTGGCCGAACAGAATCAGGTTGTGATTCCTGGGAAAGCGCTCGAACAACAGGCGCAGCTTGCGCAGCACGGCGATCTCCAGCAGGTGGGCCTCATCGATGAGGATGTAGAGTGTCTTGCGGGCTTTGACCTGCTCGAAGGCGGCCTGGATCAGGTCTTTCTCGATGGTCTTGTCCACGCAGTCGAGCTTGAACGCGTCGGCCAACTGCCAGGCGATCTGGCGATAGGTGTGTAGGGTGCGGGAACATGAGACCACCGTGCATTCACGGGTCGCATCGAAGCGTTCAATGTGTTCGCGCAACACCGTTTTACCCACGCCCGGCTGGCCGAGGATGACGCTGAAACCGCCCTGCAGGGCATGAATCTTGATGAACCCAGTGATGTCCTGCTGTTGTTTGAGCAGGGCCGTCGGGTCACGTTTGAAGGGCAATTGGGTGATGCCCCAGATGGCATTGATCATATCGCCTCCTGGCGGCTTTGCCGACCATTGAGAATGGGATTGAGCGGCTGCGCCTGCCCCATGCGCTGGCCTTTGAAGTAGACGACTAGCCGGTCGCGCTGCTGACGATCGAAGCGCACCTGAACGGTTTGGCCGCGTAGATCGACCGGGCATTCGTATTGGCTGGCGTGAATGGAGAAGACATTGACCTTGCTGACCTTACGCGCTTCCTCGATGAAGAAAGCCTCCTCAGTGAACTCATCGGGCAGCAGGTAGACGATGCGGTTGTGATCGAGGTTGAAGCGATCCAGGGGCTTCATGCCGATGCCACTGTGGGCTGGGTGTTGTAGTGGTTCTCGACCCAGTCACGGGTGAGTTCGTTGAGCTGTTTGAGGGAATCGAAGCGGGTATGAAGGACCAGAAAGCGGTCGCGGAAGCCTCGAAAAAACCTTTCAATTTTTCCCTTGGCCGCCCCATCGCGAACGGGGGCATGGGAGAGGCGGATATCCAGGCGCATGCAGGCCTGTAGCATCTCCTTGGCGCTGTAGTTGGCGCCGTTGTCAAAGTACAGGCGTTCCGGCTTGCCGCGTTTATAGAGGGCGCTTCGGAAGGCATCGATCATGTGCGCGGTGTTGTCGCGGTAGAAGAACTCGGCATGGGTGATGACGCGGCTGGCGTCGTCCAGAAAGGCAATCAGGAAGGTCTTTTTCCAGGAACCATCGGCCTGCTGGATGGCGGGCCCATGCATCGTATCGCCCTGCCACAGTTCATTGGCGTGCTTCATGGCAAAGGCCTGGCGCAGTTTCTGGGTGGTCTCCAGGTTCAGGAGTTCATGCTCACGCACAAAGCGGTAGAAGGTGGTCGGTGCCAGTTGCGTGCGGGTAAAGTAACCGCGCTCCAGCAAACAGCGGTACAAGGTGCTCTTGGGGATCTGGCCGGTCTTGTTGCGACTCAAGGACGGCAGCATGTCGTTGATGGCCTCGGCCAGTTCTGCGACCTGCACCTTGCGCTGGGAGCCCTGATCACAGCGGGTTTTGTTTTCCAGCGTGGTGACACCGCTGATCTTGTAGCGGTATAGCCAGGTGCTGATGGTGCGCCAGGTAAACCGATAGGTCTGACCGGAATGCGTGTCGGTAAAGGACTGCTCGCTGACGGCCTTGATGCGGTCGCGAATACTGCGACCTGAGGCATAGTCCACGGCAGCAAGCACCCGCAGACGGATTTCCAACGGGGGATTTGGCATGGGTAATGACTCCTTTTGATTAGGAGTCCGGAGCCTGAATGATCCAACGACGAGTGTCTGCTGACAAGTTCTGTGGCGAGCACCCAAGGCTGTGATTTGACACATTCAGTGGCCTTGTGTATGACTTAAACGTGGCTGAGAGCTAACAAAACGGTTGTTGTAGTTGCTCCTGTAGCAGCGTGCTGTCTGAACCGGTAAGCCATGCGGACAGGGCATTGAGCAACAGTCTCAAGCGCCAGGAACGGTAGCGCCGAACCGTTATATTCAGCGACGGCAAACAGGTGCGCCAGCGTGGCATTCTGGCCCAGAGTGCATTGAGCCAACGCCAGGCCTGTCGGGGTTCGTAAATGGCGTGCCCCAGCGCGGCGTGATAAGCACAGCGGACCGCCATTCCCTGAATCAACCGCGTAATGAACGCCATCAGGACCGACAGGCGATAGCGTCGGTGGGGAAGCACCTCATTGAGATAAAGTTGCTGCGTGCGTCCACAGCCATTTTTACCATAGCGGCGCCCACACACCAGCCGCTTGCCAGTAATCTCGCCTGCCTGGGAATAGACATAACCGTGCGAGACCCATTGATCGCTCAGCTGACAATGCGGGCAGGCACAGGAAGACTGACTGCCAATGGATTGAGTAAAGCGCTCGATATCATTCAGTGAAGAAAAAAACGTCTGCATGATTTTTGACCATTCTATGAGAAGTCAAAATTCTAGGCGGAATTTCAGAGTGTCGAATTGGCGTTATAAAGCAAAGACGAGATACGACCGCAATTCGGCAGGAAAAAGCCGGATCGTTCGATGAGATTGAAGTAATCTACAGGAGCGATTAATTTACCTGCCGCTCAGCTGCTTCATATGTCGGAATTGCGCGACCGCTCCATTCTGCTGGTCGATCAGGGTTTTCGCCGGAGCAATCAGGCAGAAATGTGTCAGCAGGCCCGATTAGCCGGGTTTACCCGACTCAGCATCGTGAAGGGGGATGGCAGCCGGTCCTCCTCCGGACGAGACCTAAACGGGCATCTACAGGCGCTGAGCGAGCTTCATCGTATCCGAGCTGACGCATTTCTGGTCGAGGCCATGAGAAACCGAGTGACGCTTCTGGCTGAACCCGCCGTGCTCGCCCGGCTAAAGAAACTGCTCCAGAGGCGACAGACTTGCGGCAGCGGGGGCAATCACCGGCGTTGGAACAGCAGATCGGACTGGTGTTGTCGCAACCGCAGGGTTCAGTATCACGCTCATTAGTGGTGTTCTCTGATCACCCTGAGGCGCTGGCTAAAGTCAGTCATTTTCCAGGATGCCTATTTATTCTCCGATTCACTGGATGAACTGGAAGACTACTGAAGAGCAAAAGGTCATTGCCAAAAAGCGGGAACAGATCCCGGATCGATTTCGTTGTGGCCGCAAAACAATAACGCCAGCGGCGTTATTGTATCTGAGGGTTCGGAACAATCCGGTCATTTTGAGGCGTCAGTCGAGGATCTGCGGCCAAAAAATCGCGAACTGTCAAAGGTGCCTCTCTCATCCGGGGCGAGGACGCGAATCGCCGTGTACTGTTGATGGCCCTTGTCGAGATGGCCAAGCTGAGGATCAAAAAGAATCCAACGCCCGTTCTGGTAGTATTCTACCCAGTTGTGCAGGAAGGGCTGACTGCCAGCCTCAGAGTCAAACACAAAGCCGAGCATCCCCCGGGCGGGAATCTGATTCAGTCGCAGTAAGGCCAGTGACAGATAGGTGAATTCTGTACAATCGCCACGTCGATGAGTCATGGCATAAGAAGCTGGTCGATCATCTTTGACATAGCCCTCATATTGAATGTTTTTTTGAAGCCACTGGAAGATGGCATCGACCGCCGATGAGGCATTGAAGCTGGAGGCCAGCGCCTGGATGTCGGCATTCTCCATGGAAAGCGGGGTTTCACGGGCAAGGTAGGGCTGTAGGGCTGCCGAATCTAATGCCTCGCCTGGTCCGGTTTTACCCACATTTAGTTGCACCTCGAACGTGATAAAACGCTTTCCGTAAGGCACGATGTCTTTGACCTGAATATCCATAATCTGATTGCCCCAATCGTCCAGCCGAGAAGAATAGGGCTCGCTCGCGGTTAGCTCGCCGAGTCGTTGCGTCGCACTATACGGCAGCGGTGGATAGAATGTAACGGTGCTGTGCGGCAGTAATTGACTGCTTTCATTGGCCACTTCCAACTCAAGTGAGAGTGAGTAGGGTGGCAAACTCTCTGAGCCTTCATTGGGTGAACTCAGCCATCCGTAGTGGATCGTTAATGCAAAAAGTAAGGCAATGCAGAGTGCCGTAACAATAAGGTAGCGTGTTCGTCTGGGTGTCAAAATACCGTGCCTTTGTCAGTCGATAGGGGGGTGAAAACAGGAGTTGGACGTCCCTAACTCCGCCGCTTCTTCTTCAGTCCCGCCGCTTTGCCACGTGGGTTTCGTTCGCCACCTTGCGACCGTGGGGGAAGCCCGGTGTGCTGGGTTAATGCAGTGCCGGGACGCGGTCCGCGTGCCGGCGTACGCCGGCTGCTTTCGTGGTTGGCGGGCTGTGTCGGTGGGACCAGATGTTTTTTGCCATAGCCGATCAGGTGGGCTTTGCCCATGCTGACCAGGCTTCACGTAGCATGGGCCAGTTATTAGGGTCGTGATAGCGCAGGAAGGCTTTATGCAAGCGTCGCTGCCGGGTCCCTTTGGGGATCGCGACTTTCGTCGATTTGTAACCTACACGATGCAGCGGATCGCGTTCGCTGTGATACTGGCGGTGGCCATGGCCATCGGTGAGGGGTAGAAGGCCTGCACCTGATCAGGTCGGAAGCCATTTTGTTTTAACCACAATGCCAGGTTAAGCATGTCTTCATCGCGGGTGCCGGGATGGGCTGCGATGAAATAGGGGATCAGGTACTGTTCCTTACCCGCCGCCCGCGAGAACTTTTCAAACAGCTCCTTAAGCGGTGGTAAGTGCTCATACCCGGTTTCATCATTTTCGACAACGGCGCGTCTTCCGAATGTTCGGGAGCAATCTTGAGATAGCCCCCGACATGGTGAGTGACCAGTTCTTTGACGTACTCCGGGTCCTGCACGGCGAGGTCATAGCGCAGACCGGAGGCAATCAAGATGCGCTTGATGCCGGGTAACTGGCGGGCACGCCGATCAGGGAGGTCGTTGCTGGAATGATCCGTTAAGAGGTTTTTGCAGATCGTCGGGAATACGCAGGACAAACGTCGGCAATGTGCATGAATCTCCTCACTTTTACAGTTGAGATGATACATGTTGGCTGTCGGGCCGCCGAGGTCGGATATCGTGCCCGTAAACCCTGGCGCCTTGTCGCGGATCTGTTCGATTTCCCGAATCACAGAGTCTTCAGAGCGACTCTGAATCCAGCGGCCTTCATGTTCCGTGATTGAACAGAACGAGCACCCACCAAAACAGCCACGCATGATGTTGACCGAGAACTTGATCATGTCGTAGGCGGGGATTTTCGAGCCGCTGTAGGCCGGATGCGGGATGCGCTGATAAGGGAGTTCGAATACGGCATCCAGTTCTTCCGTGGTCAGCGGAATCGCGGGCGGATTCACCCAGAGATAGCGATCACCATGGGCTTGCACCAGTGTCCGGGCGTTTGCCGGGTTGGTTTCCGTGCAGTACCCGTGAGGTATGGGCGTAGAGCACCGGGTCATTGCGCACTTTTTTCATACGAAGGCAGAAACACAAACTCTTTTTGACCGCCGGAAGGGGCAGAATGCGAATGACCTGCGCCTCTACCTCTCCACCCGCCAAAGGGCTTCCGGCACGCGGGGCACATTGACCTCGCTGTCTCGCTGCGTGGCATCGGGGGTGATCTGGTAGGGATTGGGCATGACATCGACATGCCCCGGAGTATCCACGGTACGACTGTCTTTGTACGACCAGCCTTCTGGTAACTGTTTAAGCAGTAGTGCCGTACCGCGCAGATCGCGAATGTCGGCCAGATGCTCGCCTCGCGCCGCCCGATGGGCGATTTCAACGACGGCTCTCTCGGCGTTACCGTATACCAGCAGATCGGCTTTGGCATCCATCAGCACCGAGCGACGCACCTGATCTGACCAGTAGTCGTAGTGGGCGATGCGACGGAGACTGGCTTCAATGCCCCCAATCAGAATCGGCACATCGGGAAACGCCTCGCGGCAGCGCTGCGAGTAAACAATCACAGCGCGGTCAGGGCGTTTACCACCCTCGTCGTTAGGGGTGTAGGCATCGTCATGACGCAAACGTTTGTCGGCCGTGTAGCGGTTGATCATCGAATCCATGTTGCCGGCACTGACCGCATAGAACAGATTGGGCTTGCCCAGGGCCATGAAGGCCTCTTTTGAACGCCAGTCCGGCTGCGGAATGATGCCTACACGAAAGCCCTGGGCTTCCATACCCGACCAATCACCGCCATCCCGAAACTGGGATGGTCCACATAGGCATCACCGCTGATGATAATAATGTCGCAGCTATCCCACCCCAAGGTGTCCATCTCCGTGCGTGAAACGGGCAAAAGGGCGCGGTGCCAAAGCATTCGGCCCAGTAAGGGGTGTAGGAAAAAAGCGGAGTGGCAGACTGCATGGTGTTCCGGTGCGTGTCAACAGTGGATAATAGCTGACCATTTTACTGGATTATTCAGGATTTGCTCGCTTCTCGCAAACATGATCTATAATTTTTCGACACCGCCCTAACTCCTGTGGATCTTCGACTGACGGAAAGCATACAGGGGGTGCACTATGGGTCTATCCGAAAAAAGCCGGAAAAGCAGGGGGCACACGAAACCCCTTCGTTGCTGCAGCTGGATGACGGCATTCAAAGCCTGTGCTTGTTGGGCTCCTTCAAAGGGGCCAGTGGCATGCAACTGTTTCTGGAAAGTCATTACCCCTACCAACGAATTTCCCTGGATGACAGCACTCTCAGCGAACTTTCACCGGATCTGATGCTGGTGGGCGCACGATGCGGAAGAGCTGGTTGAGCGGATTCGTGAGCTGGGCCAGAGCCTGGACGGGTAACCCAGTGATGCTGGCCATGGTCGATGATTACAATGAAAGCGATGTGCTGGCCCTGATGGATGAAGGTGTTTCCACCGTCATTACGGATTATTCCGATCTTCTCGCCTTTAAAGCGTCACTGGCTGCAGCGGTGAATCAGGCGGTCGTGCTCCGTGACAAGCATGCGCAACTGAAGATGTAACCGCTACGGCCTATACGGCACTGAAAACGGCCAGTGAAATTGGCATGTTAATGCAGTACGTGCAGCAATCCACGACCAAAACGGATATGGAAACGCTCGTCGATGTGACTGAGAGCTTTATTCGAAATCTGGGGCTCAAAGGGTGTTTCCGGGCGAGAATGCTGGATCAGGATCTGATGCGCTCAACTGAGGGCGAACCCAGTGCAATTCAGCTGACCTTGCTGGAGTCCCTGAGTGAACGCATCACCCAAAAGGGGCGCATTCTCGGTTTGTGTGGAAAGTCGACAGCCTGGGTGGTGTCAGGTCCCTGCACTTGTGGATGAAGCCTTCAGCGGGCGTATGCGTGGAGCATTCTGATTCAGGGTGTCGATATTCCGGATGCCAAGATCCATGGCCTTTGAAATGATCGAGATGATTCGTCAGCAGCATTCACAGGTATTTGGCGTGATCACCTGCTGCGAATTCGCTGATTGATAGTCAGCACGCCACCAAGCACATCATGAAGCACTCGGCGATGGATATTGAGCAGGCTGCCATTAGCCTTGATTTAACCGGAAGAACAGGAAAGGTCCCTGTTGGCGCTTAGCAATTCGGCCCTTTGGACCAGATGGAGTCACTGTTCGCCGGGTTCAGCCTGTTGGAACGTCATTTTACGGCCGTGCTTAAAGGGCTTGAGAAGGTGAAAGAGATGGCCGATGCGTCGGTTGCGAAACCGGAGGGTGACGGCGAGCCGGGGGCCTCGGGGATGCCGTCGGCTATTCTGACCAGAAGCGCGTTAGCTGTGTCTTGATCTCATCCAGCGTGCGGGCATGCCGTTGGCTGCCAGTGCGGGGGAAAGCGTGGCATAGTCGCGCTGGGTAAATCGTTGATCTGCCAGTATGACCACCCCGCGGTCGTGCTCGTTACGAATCACCCGTCCGGCGGCCTGCACAACTTTTTGCCAGCCGGGAGCAGCGCGCTGCAGCGCCGGCATCCAATCCAGTGTCGGCAAAATGCGTCTGTAAGGCGAGTTGGTAGGCTGAGGGCTGTGGAAGACCTGTTCCCAGAATGATGACCCAGATCAGGGGCCTCTCCCGGAAGATCAATGCTTTCCTTAAAAATGCTCCCGAGCATACCAGTCCAAGCTTTCCGCCTTTTCCTGCTGTAAAACTGATCTCAAAAGTCTTGCCGCCCTTCAGTGAGCTGCGGCGAGGTTGGTTGATCAGCGGTAAGTCCGGTTGCACGGTGCAGGGCGGCTTCCAGTTGCGCCAGATAGTCAAACGAAGGGTAAATATCCAGCAGTTACCTGGCTTCGTTTGCCAGACGGCGGTCACCAGCGCGCACAGATCGTTCAGGTGTGTCGCTTGCTGACGATCTCTCAGGCGTAAGCTGGTCGCCGTGTAAATCAGCGTGCGGAGGTGCGCCACGGGAAACGGTGAATTGAGTCGCAGGCGCTGCGTCGTTTCGGGAAGCCCAAGTAGTTGGCAAAAAGTCGGGTGGGCTCAGTGAGGCAGAGAAGCAGGCGCCGGCAGCGGCTTGTAAGACGTCTGCAGACGATGTGCCGGGAGACAGGCACTGCAGCCCCAGCCTTTCCGTGCAGAGTGTCGGGCAGGCAGACAAAGTCGGCCTCGATATCCCGGTGATTGGAGTGAGCCATTGTCGACCGAGTTGAACCGAATGCTGCAGCTGGGCAGCAAACTCCGGGCGTGAGCGGTTCAGGAAGATCGACCGCTGACGAGCTGCTGTTCGGCGAGGGCGATAAAGCGTTGCAAATCGGGGCTTAACGCGCTTAGCGTTGCGGGATCCTGAGGCGGAGGGTGCTCTAACCGACGACGCAGCGTGCGGGCCGCTTTGTACAGGGCTTTGTTTTCCGTTTTCGACAGCTGTTCAATGGCGAAGAAGGGATCCAGCGGAAGTTCTGCCGAAAACATTTGGCGGGCGCGATCCGGCAGGTTGTGAGCTTCGTCTGCCAGCAGGAAGGGGCGATTGATTGACACATTAAAGTCGCTTCGAAGCAGCGGATTCAGAGATGTAGTTGACGTCACCCACCAGAATATCGGCCCACGGCCGCAGGCGTGATTGAAGCTGATGGGGACAGCAGGCGCTTTTCTGCGCTTCGGCAATCAGCGTGTCAGAGTCCATCCAGTATTTTCCAGTAAGCCTTCCGCGAGCGTATCGAGTTGCGCTCGCGTAAGCGTCCGGCGCTCAAGCGCTCCGGTTGGCAACCCGCAGTAGCTTCGCCGGGGCAGAGTTTTCCATGCCCTGCAGTTGCAGCACGCGCAATGAGGTCGGAGCCAATTGCTGCAAGGCTTCCAACGCACTGCGTTGACCCGGCATTGCGGGTGCCGGCATGGAAAATCTGGTCTGCATGGGCGTCGCCCATGGCTTTCAGGGCGGAAACAGCGCGGCCAGTGATTTACCACTTCCGGTAGGTGCTTCGACCATGGACCATGCCCCGGTCCCGAAGACTGGCGATAAACGGCCTCGGCGAAGTCGCGCTGGCCTTCCCGAAACTGTGGAAAGGGAAGGTAAGGGATGCCAATGCCTCATTACGATGCTGGCGATGGGTGGCGAGTGTCTCAAAATTGAGCGACTATTTGTTCCCATTGGCTTACGAACCAGCCGCGAAGCACATCAGGATCTTCGGTCAGGCGTTGGGACTGGACGGACCCTGTGGCGATGTCCACGTGGTAAACTCAAGTTCCACGGAGGGCACGTCCAGGCTTGGGCTGAGTAGCCAGAGCCCGGCAGACGCGGGCCTGAAGCCAGTGCAGTTCCGTTTTAGCGGGCGACAAGGTTTCCAGTGGCTGACGGCAGGTCTTGATCTCAAGAATCCGAAGTCTTTCAGGCGTGGCCTCCGGGCCATCAGCGCGTCCACTCAGCTCCGTGCGACAGATCTCCGCTGTCATGGATGGCCTGAGCCGGACCTCGCGTTGGATGCTTTCAGGCCAGCTGCGTTGCACACGCTGATGAGCGGCCATGCCTTCTCTGGCGGAGACCCCGTCGTCCCCAGATTCGGCGGTGAGCGAGGTGGTCAGAAACCAGGAGACCAGTTGCGTCACGCCTAACTGATAGCGAGGACGTTTCGTCGGGTTCAAGCCTGCGCATTCCACACGTAGAATCGACGCCGGTATCCCTTCCTGTTCGAAAAGCTCAGCCAGGGCATTCTGATTGGCCCGGATCTGATCACCGGGACCTTTGATTTCGATCAGCTCGTAGCCACCGTCCTCCGTAAAAACGAATCAGATCGGGAAAACTACTGCTGTTGTGCCGCAGATTGCTCAACAGGCGCCGGAAGATGGCCTGCAGGTGAGTGCGGGGGATCGTGGCGGCGCGTGCGGAGGGCCTCACCATTCTCTGTCCAGCCTACAAAAGGGTTGGCCGTGCCATAATGTTGCTTGCCATGCATGAAGCATACGGTTGTCCAGATCGCTGGCGGTCAGCACCTGTGCCAGCGTTGTGTCGAGTTCGGCGTGTCGGCGAGGGTGGAATTCGGCGTGGTAGAGATCATGGGGCTGGATTTGGAAGGGGTGCATGAACGCCCTCGGACCGGCATGAAAATGGTGTCCCAGAACAGTAATCCGAACAGAGCATTGAAAAAGCCAGTTTTCGACATGAAAGGCGTCGGTTCCCATAGCAGTGAACGTTGCGGGCGACCTGCTGCTCAATGGTCAGACGGGTATCCTGAATCAGGGTGAGTGACCCGATTTTAACAGGCTTGGGTTTACCGATTATTTCAGGCGGTAAACCGGAGTTTGCGCAGGCAGCGAGGAAGCTGACGTTCGGCAAAAAAAGACTCGCTTTCGTCGCGGGGTTCTCTCTGCATCTCCAGACACAGATGATAGCAGTCCAGCCAGGCCCGGTCATTGAACAGGATGCGGGCCGTGCGTTCGCGTGCGGGTGGCAGGCGTGTCTGCTGATAAAGAGAGTATGCGAGCGCTGGCTGTCCCCAGCGCTCCAGTTGCCTGGCAATCAGATTGCGCAATTTATCGGCCCTGCGGGATAAGGGGTGTCCAACCGGCAGTGCAGAAATCGCGTGAGCGAGAGACTGCAGCTCTTCCACGTTACCGGGATCGCGTTCAAGGGTGTCGAACTGCTCCCGCAGGGAAGAGAGGGTCTGAAAATGAATCAGGTCGTCCCGGCTTTGGAAAAAGCGCGAGGCCTGATCCAGTCGATAGGCCGGGTATTTGACATGACCCAGCTGGCTGACGACAAAGGTGCTGAGATCCTGATAGCGATTCCCAAAAAACAGATCCAGATAGACTTGCACGGTCATGGGGTGGGCCGGTGCCAGAAAATCGAAAGGCAGCTTCGCCATCAGTGCCCCGGAATCAGTGGGTAAACATTGAAGCTGCGCCTGGCGTGACGCGGACGCGGGCAGGTTAAAGCAGGTCTGCATGTCCTTGCGCGTCGTTTCGTCGCCAGCACCTCAACGGAGAGGTCGGATGGATTACGGCGCACCCAGCCAGCGTTGACCAGCTCATCAAGCACCGTGTCCATTGGCGTAATTTCGATAGTTCAGTTTGTCGCTGCGGATACAGGGGCCCTGACGCGAATAAAGCCTGACCAGCAGTGCCTGATGAGGGCGGTTTAGCGCCAGAAAGTGCTCCCCATAGTCAATTTCAGCGGTGTTCAGCAGGTCACGATACTGCTGAAGTACATACCTGAGAACGTGCTGGAAATTGTCGAGATAGTAAAAGCGGGATAATCCATCCGCGGTTACAGAATCTGCTTTTGTTGGCTCCGATTTTGCGCTATACATCATTCGACGTTGTTGAATGCTGGAGAGTAACGAGATGGGAAGTGCCACCGAGAGTCGTCAGGGCAAAATGATCGCTGAAATGCGTGGATTTATCAAAAAGGTTTTGGCGGACCCGACAATTCCGGCCAAAGTATGGAAATCGGTCGCCGACTCCATACCGAGAAAAATGCCGATCGAAAAATGGCAGATGAAATCAGTGCGTCGACAACGATTCGTATTCCGGAAGAAATGAGTGATGCCGACCAACTCTTCATCGAAGTACTCAAGGAAGTGCTGGAGGACGAAGCCGCATTGTATTGAGGGATCTAGAGGATCCCCTCTCTGATTTGCTCTTTAATCATGGTATTGAGGCACTCTACCCAGTAGGGATCGAACTGAGCACCGGAACGTGCGTTGATCTCTGAGATGGCTCGGACGATTGAGCGGCGCTGGCTGCGATCAGCGCGACCATTGGTAATCGAGAAAAAGCATCAATGACCGCCATTAGTCGGGCACCGGTATGGATCTCTTCCCCCGGATAATCCGGCGGGGTAGCCTTTGCCATTGAAATGTTCCGGTGCTGCAGAACGATTTGAGCTGCTTCCGCCCAATGAGGCATGTGAATCAGTAGTTTATGCCCCCATTCCGGTGTTTACGGATTTCATCCAGCTCATCCGCTGTCAGCTTGCCTTCTTTGTTTAAGATTGAATGGGGCACGAAGGTCATGCCAATGTCGTGCATGTAAATGGCAGCAGCGAATTGATCGTAGTCGATGGCGGTGTTTGCCATCAGGTTCATTTTCTGCGCCCACCGAAAATTTGAATGCTGCGCCCTTCCCAGTACTGGCTTTGTTTATCGACTTGCAGTGCCATTTGCTGAAAGTTGGAGATCAGCGTAGATCTGGTGGCGTTGTTCGTCGGTGAGAGGGGCGTCTTTCCTCGCTTCCACCTCATTAGGTATTTCGTGTGAAGCAGAGTTTTCAGCATCACTGTCCTCGTGTGCTTGTTCCTCTCGTCTGACAGCGGCTTCTTCATCCTGAGCTTCCATCTCACCGCCGGCACCGAGGTCGCTGAGAATTTCCCGGCTGATTCGATCTACATCGGCTGGATCTGCATTGGCGACTTTCCTCAAAAAACAGGGTTCAAGTTCCAGTTCGTGAATGTTATCAATTGGTGGCCCGGCAATGTCGCGTAAATGCAGGTCTCCACACGGTCCATGCCCGTGGAGGATTTCGCAGATCGGGTCGCTGGGCGGGTAGCGTTTTTCCCGAGGGAGGAGGCAATTTCTTCCAGCGCATGGGTGAATTGAACGATGCCTTTGAGCTGCAACATGCCGGCGTTTCCCTTCACGGAGTGCACGGCACGGAACAGTGCATGGAGTTCTTTATCTCCATCTCCGGCCTCGCCCGTTAAACGGGAAACGGAGGTGTCAATTTGTGGTACAAATCATCAAAGGCATCCATCAGCTCTTTGATCGTTTCGGCGTCAAAGTCCATCGTAGCTCCAGCAGTGGGGGCAACCAGGGCAGACCTGCCACTCAGTATAGCTGGCGATGTGCATTTGTGTGGGGCACAGCAGGCGAGCGAGTAAAGGCCGCATCCCTGCGGCCTGAATGGTCAATTGGCGAAGTAGATCGAATCAAAGTACTCGCGCATTTCGCGCATGGTCAACTTCGTAAGGGTGAGTCAAGGCAAACAGGAATGAATCGTGGCTGATCAGTTTCATAACAAATCCTCTTAAAATGATGTGACACCTAAGTCTCTGCATAGCTGTGCCAATTGGTGTTCCATGAATTAACCTATTTTTTATTGTTAAATATTGTTTTGTGGGAAGGGCGCTGTACAGCGATCGCAAAATTCCCTTGCAAAATGCACTTTCCTGGCACATTCAAACGCTTGTTTGCCTCAAAACGAACTCACGGGGTGAGTGGGCCTCAAACGCTCAGGGCGTCGGCAATGAGAACCAGCAGGGGCGTTTCTCATCCAGTTGCTCAGGGCACCAAGGTGTGCAAAAGGTGAACGGGTAACAGGGTTAGTTGCAGGTTGCCGGGCGCGACGATGCTTACACGCCGATTCAGGCCGAGCAGACCTTCTGCAGATGGGAGTTGTAAGGGCAGACGCTGCGGCAGGCGCCCGACGGGGAGAGGGAGGGGCCAGCCCCAGTGTGCCTGTCTGCGTAAAGCTGGCACGGCGACCATCCAGGCCTCAGCGTGAACTCTTTGCCTTTTCGAAAACCTTTCCAGCGGAGGGTGGTGAGCCATTCGCTAGGCTTCCCCTCCACCTCGTCGCCGTTCCAGTCGGGCTCATGACCCACTGCATGTCGGGAAGATTCAGCCGATTGAGAAGCCGGAAGCGAGAGGTGCCGCGTTCTTGGATGCACTGAGACAAGGCAGCGAGAAACTCAGATGGAGGCGCTGCCCGGCCGTCTGGCAGACAATCGCCCACAGGGATTTTCCTCCCGGCGCGATCAGTCGGGTGCCAGACGGGCAAAGCGGCAATACGGCTTCGGCGTCAATCGCAAACAGAAACACCACATCAGGAAACTGGCTCATGGGAACTCAAATTAGCTATGCTCACCAAGCATAGCAAAGCAGTGGATGGAATGAAATCATCAATGCATTCCGACGCTGGACAGGGCATACTCCGCAAACGTTTCGTTTCAGGAAAGAGCGCCCATGACCTATTGCGTTGCAATTGCCGTTGACAGCGGCCCAGGTGTTTTGCGTCCGATTCCCGCACCAATGCGGGCGTCGATAATGTGAATTCTTATCCCAAGATGTACCGTTTTCAGGTTCCGGGCAAGGCGTATTTTGTGCTGTTGACCAGCGGCAACCGCGACAACCCAGCCATTGTGCATCGTATCGGCCGTGATCTGGCCGCAGATGATGCCGACGCTGATAGCCGGCGGACTGCAGACATGGCTGATGCCGCCGTTATATCGGTGCCCTGAGCGTCGAATTAACGACCGACTACAGAGGATCTGGGCCGGGCGCAAACTTCGATCACTTGTTTGCTGGGGGCAGGTCAAAGGTCATTCACCTGAAATCTTTCTGGTCTATCCTCAGGCAATACATAAAAGTTCTCCTTATGCGCCTTTCTGCACATTGGCGAGACAAAGTATGGGAAGCCCATTCTGGATCGTGCCATCAAGCACAACACCTCCCTTGAGGAAGCGGCTCGCTGCACAATGGTGTCCATGGACTCCACCATGCGCAGTAATCTCTCGGTTGCGCCGCCTTTCGATTTACTGATCTATGGGAAAGACAAGTTTGAACCGGCACATGTCCTGCATCTGAAGCTGAACTCACCTTGCCATATGCTCCTCAGCCCAGAAGGCCGGGGTGAAGGCATCATGGCACTGTTCAACGGCCTGCCCCCTCTTCGACTGGGGAAAAGGTTGGTGCCTTAAGTAATTTAAAGTCAAATAGTTAGCAGCGGAGTTTGCAAGGAGTATACTGGGTAGGATTACACCACTCCACGATCTATCGCCGATCGTCTGGTCGGGCTTTCCCGCATGTCATCCGGTTACGGGCCGCACCACATTGTCGCACGCCGATCGTCAGCTATGCCCTGAGTATCAAGCCTGAACCGCATTTCATAAACTGGATGCAGGACCCTTTTCTCGGAATTACATGGCAAGACTGGTGTTTCCTGAAAGGGCGGCGGCACTGAGGGTCAAGGTGGGATCTGGTGGCAGACCTGATTGCCTACAACCCTTTGATTTTTCGTCGAGGAAAGTGCCGAGCACTACCCCTTTACCTACAGCGATGAACTCAAGAGCCAGTTGGCTCCTTTTGATGTGTCAGGACTGGGGCAAGTCCTTTCTGCAAATACCTGAAATTTTCAGGTCGGGAAAACCCCGTGAATAATTTCTTGTTGATCTGAACCGGAAAGTGGCCTCTGATATCAAGCATACCATTCCGGATGCAGCCGGGTGTACAGACACCTGAAGAGACGCTCAACATCGGTTGGGGTTCCCTGCCGTGACTCTGCCTGGTTACTGGATACAGTTATTCCGGACACCGGGTGTCGCCTGTTTCGTATCAGGCTATCTGGTTCAGTTAATCCTCGGATGGGAAATCACTGGATGGCCCCAGCGGTCCAGGAGAATGATTTCTGGATCTGCCATGGTGGAAGTGGTGTGCCCGGTGCAGGCTGGTTGGGGCTGGATCCGACCTCTGGCCTGTTTGGCAGCGGAAGGCCACATACCCCTGGCTGTACGGCAGTCCCACAGGATGCTGCACCCATTGTCGGTGCGGTCGATCAATGTGAAGTGGAGTTTGAATACGAAAACAAGGTGACCCGCATCCATGAGGATCCTAGGGTTACACGGCCATTCAATGATCAGGACTGGTCCGACATTGATGCGCTGGGGAACTATGTTGACGAACAGCTGGCGCGTCAGGATGTGCGCCTGACCTTGACTATGGGGGGCGAGCCGACGTTTGTCTCTATCGACGACATGGAATCGCTTGAATGGAACACGGCTTCTGACAAGGGGATAGGCGGTATCAGGTCCTTCGATCTGGCGATAAGGCCTCAAAATCGCTATGCGCCGGAAAGGCTTTATTCATTGGGCAGAGAGTGGGTATCCCGGTGAGCCCATTGCCGTGTTGGCAATATGCAATTTATTGGCGAAAAGACGGACAACCGCTCTGGAATGGCCGGATGATGTGTATGACCACTAAGTCTAAACCTGAAGATGCCGGCGCCTTCCGCTGACTGCCTTCTGTAAGCACATGGGTATTGCTTGCCAGCGCCATCCACCCGGCCTATAGGGAGGGCCTTTCATGCTTTGTGGCAAAACTGCCAATTGCCGATTGAGCCGTGCACTTGATCTGGATCACGAATCACTGGGTAGACGCACGTCGCACGAGTGCTGGAGCAAGGCCTGAACACCCCGACGGACTTCGTCCTGCCCCGGCATTTAACCCCATCGAGCAATGCAGGGCAGAGTTGCCTGTGGCGTTTCCCGCGGCAGGGTGCCCCTTTACGTGCTGCCGGGTAATGCACCGGTTGGATATCGCTTGCCCGTGAGCAGTCTGTCTTCCCGCCATGAACGAAAAGTGATGCTCCTAGAACCTGCACGACCGTGACCCCTTTGATCCGGTTCCCAGGAGGTGACGCCCCTGCGTCAGGCCCAGTCCAGCCCCCGGCGACCGTGGTCATTCACGGCACTGTGGTGCGGAGGTGCGGAGGGGTATCTGTGGCATCTTCCTGCCGCCGCTGAGTCCATGGACCCTTCGTGGCGCGATCGAAGCCGACGGTCGCGGCCGGAAGGCCAAAGCGATTGGTCGCCCGGTGCGGATTGAAGCGTGTCTTCCCCTCCCCACGACAGCCGTCTGACCAAACTGGTGGCCTCAGATCCCGGTACGTTTCAGAGGTTAACGTGCAGCCCGCGTCGAGCTGGGAGAACCCGGGTCGACTCCCAGTGCCGCTCTACGAAGATGCCGCTGATGTCGTCTGGAACCGAGTACCATGATGGACGGTCGTCACACCGGCACTGGCGGAAACGCGGATCCCATGTGGACGCTGGGCGGCGCAACGGCCGCCATTTACAGTCCATTAGCCTTTCGGCGGCCCCTCCGCTGCGCAGTCTGATCACCTTCTGGCAGCATCATCGGCCTCTCCTATTTGTTCAGCGGTTTGTGTTATATCCGCCCGACCAGTCAGGCTCCCCCGTGTAGGATAGGCCGGGTCGAAAAACTTTATGCGAGCTGGATATCGCGTTCTCTTTGCTGCCCAAGGGGATTCCGCTCAGCCCCAAGCTGGTTGACCGCTATGCGCCATATGCTGACGGATCTCACGTGTAACACCCATCGCAGTGAGTTCTGTATCGACAAGCTCTATTCCTTAGGACTCTCTACCGGGCGCCTGGGTTCTTGAGGTTCGTGGTTTGAGATGCCGCCCCAGCCCGCATGAGTCTGGTTCAGATGTGCTGTTGCGCGCCTGCGTGAAGCGGTTTTCCGGAACAAAGCCTTTATGAAAAGCCGACCATCAACGGGAACATGCGTTGCATGATCGTTTCATGTTGCCACACCTTCTCTGGCAAGACTTCCACGAGGTTCTGGGTACCTGCGGCAGAAGGCTTTCCATTTAAGGATCACTGGTTTGACGCCTTCCTCGAATTCCGTTGCCCTCGTATCGGGCGGTATCAGGTGTGGAAGGCATGGCAGGTCGAACTCCATTATGCCTTTGAGCCACGGCATGTGCTCGGCGAAGAAAGCCGCGATTGCGGGAACGGCGCGTTGTGTCGATTCGAGCGTGGAGCGCCTGCAGGTGAAAGTCAAGAGGCATGGCACCGGAGCGTTATAATACGACCTGTAATGGGCGGTCGTCCATGTTCTGCCAACCGATGAAGGTTGTTATGCTTGGCGGGTGTTCGCTATCGGGCACGGCAACCGCATTCAGCGCTGCATCAAACAAACAGTGACATTCGCCCCTGATCCGATGACCTGTTCGATAACTGGAACAGGCGCGCGGAATCCATGGCTGTACCTATCATGGTGCATCCGGGGGCGCGGTGACGATCAGTTCCCGGTCAATGCGCTGGAAAAACAAGTCCCGTCGTTTTAATCGCTTTGAAGATATCGGACACCAGCAGGGGGCTTGTTAAGCGCCGCCGATTCTCCCCGGAGGGCGTTTTTATCGCAGCAGCACGCAGTTGCCTCGGGTCACCCAACCGCCCAAACCCCGTCCGAATCCACGCTATCCTTATACCGACGGATCTGCGCTTCGGTGGTTGAGGTTTGATGCATGTCTGACAGCCGAAGCGCGACCCTGAGCGGCTCACGCTGGATCTGTCTGGGGGGTGCCCCATCGCCCCCCCGTCAGGCGTCCACCCGACGAAATGGTCGATGACAAAGAAGGGCGAGCTGCGACAGGGTTGAGTCGTCTGAGAGCGAATGTCTGGGTAAAACACAGTCACACAGAGAGAAATTACCCGGTTTGCAACGGGAAACGTCCCGCCGATTGAAAGAGCAGAATTGTTTACTACCATGTCTGCGGTGATCCCCGAGGGGCGCGTCGGACACAAACTCGACCCTCTCTGCCCATGATGATTCCGGAAACCGGTGGCAGACCATTTGAAGGGATCCCTTAGCGCGCGCGCACCTGATATCGGCATTGTTGAGCGATATTTATGGCGCCTAGCGGAGGTATTAAACTGGCTGCCGCCGGGAAGTGGTGTTCCAGAATCCACGGTTTATTTGTCGACCTGCATCAACGCAGTACAGCGGCCGTTGACCATCTATGCGGCGGATCTGGCCCGCGGGCCGGATGGCCGCTGGTGGACCCTGGTGACCGTACCGGGGCCTTCCGGGGCGGGGTATGTGCTGGAGGCGCGGCTGGTGGCTGACGCGCGGGTGTTCTGGGCATCAGGCCAACGGCTTTAGCCCCTGCACGCTGGCCCGGTTCTACCAGCATCTCAAACGCCATCTGGCGGCACTTTCCACCGATCGATGTCGCGAGCCAACCATTGTGTTGCTGTCCTCCGGGGTCCGGCAACGCGAGGTGTATTTTCGAGCACGCGCCTACATGGCCGCCCAACTGGGGGTCACGGTGGTACGGGGCGATGATCCCACCGTGCGTCAGGGCGGTATCTACCTCAAAACCATCCAACGATCTGCAAAAAGTGGACGTCATCATCCTGCACGCCGGGTTGACGACTCGTATTGCGATCCCCTGTCCGTACGCTCGGACTCCATGCTGCAGGGGTGCCGGGACTCCTGCGAGCTCAGATGCTGGGTAAGGTAGGTTTAGCGAACCCCTTGGGCAGCAACGTGCTAAAATCTCCCGCCATGCTGCCTTTTCTGCATTTGCTCTTGCCGGAAATTACTGGATCAGGATCTGGTGCTGCCGGGGTGGCGAGTTGGTGGTGTGTGGGCAACCGAAAGAGCTGAGCCATGTGTTGACGAATCTGGAT
>JADJWY010000026.1 GCA_016716085.1 Hahellaceae bacterium | reverse complement strand
CGTCGACAACATCAAGCCCGACCGCACGCCTGAAGACCTGCTGTTCCAGGTGATGCTGGATTGGGGCGTCGATCTGGCCCTGCCCATTACCAAACAGTCGATTCAAGGCAAGGACGTGTTCTTTGTCGATGGCAATGCGCTGGCCGCCTGCTTCGATGCCAGCGGCAGCATCGACGAGGCCTTCGTCAAGGAACTGGCCAAGCATCAGCCGCTGCGTGTGGTGTTCCGCGACGCGGGCTACAAGAACAGCGCGGTCAAGATCAACGTCGAGCAGATTTTCAAGCTCTTGTCGCCCGCCACCGAAGTGAAATGCATCTGAGGGGCGCGCGATGAAACTCAAATTCAAGACGCAGGCTTATCAGACAGCGGCGGTGCAAGCCGTGGTCGACTGCTTCAAAGGGCAACCGCCCGCAACGGCAGAGGCCATCAGCTACCGCATCGATCCGGGCAAGGCCAAGAAAGGCGTCGAGGATCTGTTTGCGGAGGGCGGGTTCAAGAACGCCGACCTGAAGCTGACCGATATTGCACTGCTGGAGAACATCACCCAGGTTCAGCATCAACAGAACTTGCCCCAGTCGTCCGAACTGGTGAAGACCAAGGTCAGCAGGGTCAATCTCGATATCGAGATGGAAACCGGCACTGGCAAGACCTATTGCTACATCAAGACCATCTTCGAGCTGAACAAGCAGTATGGCTGGAGCAAGTTCATCATCGTTGTGCCCAGCATTGCCATCCGCGAGGGTGTGGCCAAGTCGCTGGAGATCACGGCCGAGCACTTTCTGGAGACGTACCACAAGAAGGCGCGCTTCTTCATCTACAACTCCAAGCAGCTGCACCACCTGGAGAGCTTCTCGTCGGACGCGGGCATCAACGTGATGGTGATCAACGTGCAGGCGTTTGCTGCCCGTGGCGCTGATAACCGCCGCATCTACGACGTGCTGGACGACTTCCAGTCTCGTCGACCGATTGATGTGATCAGCGCCAACCGCCCGATCCTGATCCTGGACGAGCCGCAAAAGATGGAAGGCGCCGCCACGCTGAAGTCCTTGGAAGAATTCAAGGCGCTGATGGTGCTGCGCTACTCGGCCACCCACAAGACCACGCACAACAAGATCCACCGGCTGGACGCGCTGGACGCCTACAACCAGAAGCTGGTGAAGAAGATCGCCGTGCGCGGCATCTCAGTGAAGGGGCTGGCGGGAACCAATGCCTACCTCTACCTGCAGTCCATCGAGATTTCGAGCAAAGCGCCAGTGGCCCGTGTTGAGTTCGAGCAGAAGCTGAAAAGCGGCGAGATCAAGCGCGTGGTGCGCAAGCTATCCAAAGGTGACAACCTCTTCTCCGGTGGTTTTTCAAACGAGCTGGATCAGTACCGTGGCTATGTAGTCTCGGACATCAACGCCAATACCGACACTTTGAGCTTCACCAACGGCGTTGAGCTTTTTGTTGGCGAAGCCACCGGGGACGTGAACGAAGCGTCGCTGCGCCGCATCCAGATTCGGGAGGCGATCAAGGCGCACTTCGACAAGGAGCAGGCGCTGTTCCAGCAAGGCATCAAGGTCTTGACCTTGTTCTTCATCGACGAAGTGGTCAAGTACCGCGACTACTCGGCGGCGGACGAGAAAGGCGATTACGCGCGGATCTTTGAAGAGGAATACCGCCAGTACCTGAACGAGGTGCTGGACCTGGATGAAACGCCGTACATCAAGTACCTGAAGGGCATTACGGCGGAAAAGACGCACAGCGGATACTTTTCCATCGACAAGAAGACCAAGCGTGACGTCGATCCGAGCATTGCGAAGACAGGTGAAAACAAAGGCCTGTCCGACGATGTGGATGCCTATGACCTGATTCTGCGAAAGAAGGAGCAACTTCTCAAATTCGAAGAGCCGGTACGTTTCATCTTCTCGCACTCGGCCCTGCGCGAAGGCTGGGACAACCCCAACGTCTTCGTGATCTGCTTCCTGAAGCATCCCGACTACAACAACGAGGTCACGCGCCGACAAGAGGTCGGTCGTGGCCTGCGCTTGTCGGTCAATCAGCTCGGCGACCGGGTGGATCATCCGGCCATCGTCCATGACGTCAACGTGCTGACCGTGGTGGCAAGCGAAAGCTTCAAGGAGTTCGTCACTGCGCTCCAGAAAGATATCAGCGACTCCTTGTCTGCCCGCCCCAAGGTGGCGAACGAAGCCTACTTCACCGGCAAGGTGCTCAAGACGCCCACCGGCAATGTCGAAGTCACGCCGCAATTGGCCAAGCAGATCTACAAGTACCTGCTCAAGAACGACTACAGCGACGATACCGACCGCATCACGGGCACGTACCACGAGGCCAAGAAGGAAGGCACCCTGGCACCGCTGCCCCCGGAACTGCAGGCTCATGCTGAACAGGTGTACCAACTGATCGACAGCGTCTTCAGCGACAGCCAGATGTTTGAGATCGGCGACGACCGTCGCCCCAAGAAGAACCCGCTCAACAGCAACTTCGACAAACAGGAGTTCAAGGAGCTGTGGAACCGGATCAATCGCAAGGCGGCTTACAGCGTTGACTTTGATTCATTGGAGTTGGTGAAGAAGGCCGTTGCCGAACTGGACAAGAGCCTTCGCGTGACGCCGTTGCAGTACACGATTCAATCCGGCGAGCAAGTTGATCAGGTGACGGCTGACGCGCTGAAGAGTGGAGACGGCTTCAAGGTTGCTGAAACGACAGTCGAGTACAACAAGCAGTCAATTCATTCAGCAGTGAAGTACGACCTCATCGGCAAGATCGCTGAAGGCACGCAACTGACACGACGCACGACGGCAGACATCCTGAAGGCAATCAGCGTCGCGGTGTTTGCACAGTTCCGCACCAATCCCGAGAGCTTCATCGCCGAAGCCGTGCGGCTGATCAACGAGCAGAAGGCAACGATGATCATCGAACACTTGGCCTACGACCCTGTCGAGGACAAGTTCGATATCGACATCTTCACCGCAGGTCAGACCAAGCAGGACTTCAGCAAGGCCGGTGACAAGCTCAAGCGGCACATCTACGACTACGTGATCACGGATTCCGGCATTGAGCGAGACTTCGTGAAAGAGCTGGACACCTGCACCGAAGTGGTCGTGTACGCCAAGTTGCCCCGTGGCTTCCTGATCCCGACGCCGGTGGGTGACTACAACCCTGACTGGGCAATTTCGTTCAAAGAGGGTGCCGTCAAGCATGTCTATTTCGTTGCGGAGACCAAGGGATCAATGTCAACGATGCAGCTGACGAAGATCGAGGAAACCAAGATCGAATGCGCCCGGAAGTTCTTCAATGAGATCAACCGGAAGTACGCCCCTGAAAACGTCAAGTACGACGTGGTGAAGAGCTTCGACAAGTTGATGGATCTGGTGAAGTGAAGACGAAGGCAAAACAATGAGCACTTTCGACAGCACCAAGCGGCTATTGCCAGAGATCCTTGCCGAAATCGTCAAGGCGAAGATTCAGTTACCTGATTTTCAGCGTGGATGGGTGTGGGATGACCAGCACATTCGCAGTCTGCTGGTGAGCATTGCCAGGTCATTCCCGGTCGGGGCAGTCATGCTGCTGGAGACCGGCGGCGAGGCCAAGTTTCAGGTACGGCCGGTGGAAGGGGTTACCCTCCCACCAGGTGCCTCGGATGCGGAGCTCCTGATCCTCGACGGGCAACAACGCCTCACCACCCTGACGCAAGTCTTGGCCACAAAGGATGCAGTGAAGACCCGCACAGAGAAAGGCAAGCCCATTCGACGCCACTACTACTGGAACATCGAAGTGGCGCTGGAGGGCGGGGATCGCTTGGAAGACGCCATCGAGGCCATCGAAGAGGACAAGATCAAACGCTCCAACTTTGGCCGTCAGATCGATCTTGATTTGACGACGACTCAGAAAGAGTGCGAGCAGCTGTACTTTCCGTGCGATCAGATTCTGAACTCGGATGCATGGGAAGAAGCTTTGCAGGAGTACGCTCCCGAAAAGTTCGGCCTGTACATGCAGTTCCGTCGACAGGTATTGAATGCCTTCCGCAACTACCAGCTACCTGTGATCCAGCTGGGCAAGGCCACGACGAAGGAAGCCGTCTGCCTGGTCTTCGAGAAGGTGAACACCGGGGGCGTTCCCCTCAACGTGTTCGAACTGGTCACGGCTACCTATGCCGCTGACGGCTTTAATCTGCGTGATGACTGGCATGGCAACGCGGCCCGAAATGTCTCGGGACGGTATCAGCGCTTGTGCAAAGAGGCGCTACTGTCACAGGTGGAGTCGACGGACTTCCTACAGGCCATATCGATGTTGCACACACTGGAGTTGCGCCGCGCCGATGTGGCGTCGGGGAAAACAGGAAAGTCTGTGCAACCGGTGAGCGCAAAACGTGTCTCGATACTTGCGATGCCCCTGAGCGCGTATGCCAAATGGGCAGACGAGGTCGAAGCGGGCTTCCTTCTCGCGGCCAAGTTTTTGCGCAAGGAGTGCGTGAAAAGCCCACGCGAATTGCCGTATCGAACACAACTGGCCCCGCTCGCCTCGGTACTCGCGCACCTGCGCGAACGCTGGCTTGAGCCGCGCATTTACCAAAAACTCTCTCACTGGTACTGGAGTGGCGTTCTCGGCGAACTCTACGGGAGCGCCATCGAGACCCGAATCGCGAACGACGTCGAGGATCTATTGCAGTGGATCGACAGTGACGACGCAATACCGCGAACCATTGCAGATGCGGTGTTCAGCCCCGACCGCCTAGACACGATGACGTCGCGCCTGTCCGCCGCGTACAAAGGCCTGAATGTACTGGTACTTCGTGAAGGCGCGCAAGACTTCTTCTGGAAGGCAAAGATCCAGGAACTCGACGACGAGGAGCTTGCGCTGGATATTCACCACATCTTTCCGCAGGACTGGTGTGAGAAGAACGGCATTAAGCGCGCGGTCTACAACACGGTCGTCAACAAAACCCCGATTTCCTACAAGGCAAACCGGATGATCGGCGGGCATGCGCCATCGATCTATTTGTCAAAATTGCAGGCTCATACGCAGGTTCAGCTTGCAGACGCCCAGATGAACGCCATTGTTGGGTCGCACCTCATCGATACGACCGCGCTCCGAGCGGACGACTTCGACAGCTTCTACAAGAGCAGAAAGGCCGCCTTGGTCAAACTGGTCGAACGGGCTATGGGTAAAGCGGCGGCGGTTGTTGCGGACGGAGCTGATCCTGGCGATGCTGAAGAGGATGAGAGCGATCAGCAGCAAGTCATTTCGCCAATCGGGTGAACTGCGCTTGAGCGTTGGCGATCAGGTCTAGGCGAAGGTTTGGTGCAATGCCAGTCGCCAAGTAATTCAGTGTCCAGTTGAGCGCCTCAGCCTTCCTGGCGGGGCTATCGGCTGCGTCGAACTTCTCGATATATGAGTCAAGTTCTTGCAGAGCACGCATCAACGTGCCACGCGCATTGGTCAGCGCATCCGCCGCGTTTTGCTCTGCGATCTGGGTCTGCCATTCGGATTCATTTTTCATGATGCGACTCTTCCGGTAGTTGGTGGTGTGGATGACATGAACGCGCTGTTCGACGGGAAAGCCAAGCGCTTCCGCGTGCCTCTGCGGTCAGGCGTTGCGAAGCAGCCAAGCGACCTCAGCCTCGCGCCGAGTAACGAGTCCCGGCAGCACTTTCCCGCCGCCATAGACCCATCGGCGCAGCTCAGTCGCGGCTGCTGCCCAGTCCCGCTGATTGATGCGCCGCCTAAGGGTCGATGTCTGAAGCCGCCCCGCGCCGAGGTTGAAGGTGAAATCCACGATGGCGGCGAGCCTGCTCTCGGGCTCGGTGGCCAGCACCGGGCAATAGCGCAGCGTGGCGGCGAGTGCCGATTGCAGGTCGTGCGCCAGATAGACCTCGGCTTCGTCCTCGGTGATCGGCGGGTGCTTCGGATCGCAGAGGTGGCCGTAACCAATCGTCCAGAAGCCTGCGGGACAGATGTAGGGGGCGGCGGCGATCTCGATTCCACGCCTCACCTTGCGCTCGAATCCCTCGAAGCGCTTGGCCAGATCAATGGCCGCTTGAGGCATTTCGATCATGGCCGTACCCGGTCAAACACGCGCCCGAGGAACCAGAAGTTCAGCACCCCGGCCCACAGAGCTTGATCGGCCTCCGTCCATGCATGCAGGATGGCAACTCCCCAGCCAGCCCCACCTGTCACGGCGGCTGCGACTGTTGCCGTCTTGGTCGCACAGTACAGCGCCATGAACCAGTAGGTGATGATGGGGCGGACGCTGGAACTCAGTGCATCGGCCCAGCGCACGCCGGTTTTCTCGCCCTGGGAGCGAACGGCTTCGCGTAGGGTTTCGATGGCTCCGACATTCCACGCGGCGTCGGCACCCGCGCCGATTTCCGACATTCGCTGCGCGCCACGCAGCTTCTCGAACTCCAGCGCCTTGTCCTGCATCGCCAGTTCGTGGCCACGCTCGCCTTTGCGGTCGAGCCATTTGAGGATTTCAGGTGCGAGACGGAAGGCCCCGCCGAGCAGGCCACCAAGCAGTGTCTCGATCATTGCGGGCCTCCCATCAGTTTCAACTTGATGGCGGCCCCCACCAGCAGTGCTGCCAGGATGCCGGTGGTGATGACCTTGACGGTGGTCTGCCAGGCCGTGCGTCGGGCATCACGCCAGGCTTCCAGCAGGTCGCGTAGTTCGCGGATGTCGCGTGCGGCGTGGCCGTTTTCCAGGCCAAGGTGGGTCAGGACACGCTCGGCTCCGCGTTCAGCGGCGCGGTCCAGCAGTTCGTCGAAGTCCTCGCGGCGCAAGAGCAGCATGTTCTCCACGTGCGCAGGCTGTTGTTGTTCAGGTTCGGTCATTGGCGTTCTCCAGAAATGCGAAACCCGCCTCGGGGGCGGGTTTCTGGTGGGGGCGAAGGAAGGGAAATCAGATGGCGAGGCCTGCGCTCCAGCCGGTGGACTTGTAGGCTGAGAGCTTGACCTCGTCCTCGATGTAGCGTAAGCGCCAACAAATTCTCGTCTACCCATCCGATTCACGGTCTGTCAGTCTGACTCCTGTCTGAAATTAACAGGAGAAACCCATGACACGACTTCAACTTGAACATCTCTGGCAGCGACGCATTCACGCTTGGCGTGATTCGGGATTATCCGGTGCAGCTTACGCAGAGCGCGAAGGCATCAGCTACCACCAGTTTGTCTATTGGCGTCGTAAACTCGATCGTGAGGTGTCTCAGACAAGTTTGACGCACGTGCGTTCTGATTTTGCACGAGTGCTGCCGACCATGGTCGCACCTTCCGATGAGCTTACTCTTACGCTTCCCAATGGCATCGTGATCACGGGGCTGCAGGCTCACAATGTTGATTTACTTGGCGACATTCTGAGACAACTGTGATGCGTCCCCGGTATTTGCGTCCATCCCTGTCTCTGCCGGATATTTATCTCTATCGTCCTCCCATCGACTTTCGCAAGCAGGCCAACAGTCTGGCGGCACTGGTCGAACTCGAGCTGGGGCATAATCCCTTCAGTGGGGCGCTGTATGCCTTTACCAACCGGCACCAAAATCGTATCAAGTGCCTGATGTGGGAAGACAACGGTTTCGTGCTTTACTACAAGGCGTTGGCAGAGGAAAATTCAGGTGGCCACGGGCTGGGAAGACCTGATTTCGCTCACCGGCGAGCAGATCAACTGGTTGCTGGATGGCTACGATCTCAACCTGATGCGGCGACACAGAATTCTGCATTATGACTCGGTTGCCTAGCCGAAAAGCGTGTTGGGAATGGGACGGATGTGGTATCATAAGCCAATGATTTCAAAGCCTGAACCCACCTTGTCAAACCTCAATACCGAAGCCCTTTCAGTCGCCGAACTGCGAGCGCTTGTCGGGCGTTTTGAGCAACTTCTGACGGAGAAGGATGCGCAGATTCAGGTGCTGGATCAGACGACCGGACAGCTTGACGAGTCACTCAAGCAGACCATCAAACGCAAGGATGCCGATATCCACGAACGGGATCGCTATATCCTCAAACTCGAAGAGATTGTGCGTCTGAGGATGGTGCAAAAGTTCGCAGCCAGCAGTGAAAAACTGAGTCACCAGATTCATCTGTTTGACGAAGCCGAGCTGGAAGCGGAGTTGGCGGAACTGCTCGACAGCCTCCCCGAAGCACAACTGCCGCCGGAAGAAGCGAAAGCGCGTAAGCAACGCCAGTCCCGCACGCGTGATTTTAGCGATACGCTGGTTCGCGAACGAGTTGAGCTGAGATTGACGGAGGCCGAGAAGGCCGGTTCGACCCGTACCTGGTTCAGCAAGGTCAAGGAAGAACTGGAATACATTCCTGCCCAGCTCAAGGTTCTGGAGATCTGGCAGGAAAAGGCGGTCTTCGAGACGGCGACAGGGGATGAGGTGATCAGTGCGTCCCGTCCGGTTCATCCGTTGGGTAAATCCTTTGCCTCACCGTCACTCCTGGCCCGGTGATCACCTCGAAATATGCCGATGGACTGCCCCTGTATCGGCAGGAACAGATTTTAAACGCCTTGGCCATGAGATCAGCCGGACCTGTATGGCGAACTGGGTTATCCAGTTGGCCGTTCAGCTCAAACCACTTCTCCAGCGTTTGCGGGAGAGCCAGTGTTCAGGGAGTTATCTGCAGGCCGACGAAACCCGTATGCAGGTGCTCAAGGAAAAGGGCAAAACTGCACAATCCCAAAAGTGGATGTGGGTGACCCGCGGTGGGCCTCCCTCTCAGTTCTCCGTGTTGTTTGAATACGATCCCAGCCGTGCGCAGGGTGTGGCCGATCGTCTGCTGCAGGGCTTCAGTGGTGTCTTGCAGGCTGATGCTTACGCAGGCTATGCGAGCATCTCGAAACAGCAATGCGTTACCCGTATCGGGTGCTGGGATCATGCCCGGCGCAAGTTTGTTGAGGTGGTGCGTGCGAATGCCAGGGTCGATGCCAGGCAGGCCCGGAAGCTCGGGCGGTCAAAGGCTGAAGAGGCGTTAGGTTATATTCGCAAGCTGTATCGGATTGAGACGCACATTAAAGATCGCACCGTGGAGGAGCGCTATCGGGTGCGTCAGGAACTGGCCCTGCCTGAGCTGACATCGTTCAGGACGTGGCTTGAGGCAGAGACCGGCAAAGTGATGAAAGGTTCAAAGACCCGGCAGGCGATGGACTACATACTCAACCAATGGCCCGAACTGATCGGCTACTGCCAGCGTGGTGACCTGCACATCAGCAATGCGTTGGCTGAAAATGCTATCCGTCCCTTCGCGGTGGGTCGTAAAGCGTGGTTGTTTGCCGATACGCGCCGCGGTGCCGAGGCCAGCGCCACCTGGTATTCAATTATTGAGACGGCCAAAGCCAATAATCTGGAGCCGCTGTCTTATATCCGCCACGTGCTGGATCACATCGCAACGGCAGACACGCCTGCAAAAATAGACGCGTTACTTCCCTGGAACGTAGCCGCCAACTGAGCATCACACACGATTGCAGGGTTCTGCGTCAATTAGGCTGATTCTTTGGCGCTTACAAAAGGGCTTCGTGATTGCCCGGCAAATGCATGAGCTGACCGGAGAGAAACAACGATTCTTTATGCCGCTGGCTTACGCAGCCGATTCATGGGGCAAAAGTCGCTTCGTCGTCGCCAAAATCGAGGTCAGCGACAAGGAGATAATCCGCGCTTCATCGTGACGAGTTTGCTGGAGGAAAAAGCAAGAGAACTCTACCGCGACCTTTATTGTGCTCGCGGGAGATATGGAAAAACCGCATCAAAGATCAGCGGCTGAACCTGTTTGCAGAGATCGCACCTCCAGCCCCTGTGGTGGGTGAATCAATGGCGCATGCTGTTATCAGGCTTTGCGTATGAGTTGTTTGAAGAGTTACGCAAGCTGCTGAAAGGAACAGAGCTGGCGAGCGCATCCATCCATTCGTTGCGACTCAAACTGTTGAAACTGGGCGCCGTCGTCGTTCGGAATACCCGGCGTATTCGGTTTATGCTGAGCGAAGCCTATCCTTACTCAAGAAATTATTCGCCGGTCTTATCCAGCGTTTAGGATTTACCTGAAAATGAGCGGGCTGCCCCGGCCTGAAAAATCGGGGTTATGGGAAAGTTGCGCCTTGAAATCGAAAAAAGGTCAATAATTAACCTGAATTGCGTCATCCACGCGATAAACACCTGGCTACCGACAAGAATCAGAGGCAGAGTCGATTATCGGTAGGTTCGCGAGAAATCCGGGCTAAATACTTGAACAGTTCTATCGTTGTTCAAGCTACAGCCAAGGAAAAGCAGGCTGCTGTTTCGATAGTGATAATCCAATAATTTAGGGATTGGTAGCGTGTGATCGATTTGATCGTTGCCATAGGCCTGATCATATTGGTTTTTACTTAGAATACATCTTGCCGGTGTTCGCACGTCACCATGAAGCTTATAGATTGTTACGCATTCTGGGTCGGGCGCCTCCATGGCATGGTTGTCACTGAGAATTTGATAGGGTTTATCGACGCCTGTATCAAAGGCTTTTTCGATGAGTTTGTCGTAATTGGTGGTGATGATGGTGTCGCGGAAGAGTTCTGACAATAACAAGGTTGTTTGGGTCAGCGTACCCGTTTTTGAAAAAACATCCAGGATTTCCTGAGTCACCACATCGACGCCAAGTTGATTCTCAATACGCTCCAGGACTTGTTCATATAAACCCAGGGCTAACAGTTCTTCAACTTCTGCATCAGCAAGTCCAGCTGTTTTCGCCTGTTGTTTTAGATGACCACTCCAAGATGGGAAGCCCCCTGCTACCGATAATCCGGCACCCACAAAGGGAACGACTTCGCCAGTCTCAATTCTTTCTACTAACTGATCAAAGCGGCTTAGGTTGCGTTCGAACCAGTGGTCATCGCCGTATTGCTCTGTGATATAGGTTTCACTTAACACCTCATGGCGACGATCGCGCCGATATTGTTTGAAGGCAACATCATAGGAGGGTTTATCGCCTGCAAAAAGTGCTTTGCTGGGTTCTGATAATTTGTCTACGCTGTATTCTTTACGAAGATCCTGCCCTTCTTCACCATCCAGCCAGTCATTAAAGTCTTCGAAGCACTCGAAGGCACTGTGACTGTCTGTATCGCACCAGGTTTCCGTTTTGGTTTCCATTCTCTGACGCTACCCTGCTAAGCAACAGCCTGTTCGACAATGGCGTCGGCGAGGTGGATTTGGGTGGTTTGACCATCAGCGATACGTTCTTTCAGGGAATTGCACAACGACATGAGTTCGTCGACTTTGTAGACGATTCGACGTTGTTCGTCTGCTGGCGGCAATGGCACTAACTTCTTTTTCAAATCTCCAAGTAAAAGATTATTGATTGCGCTACCACCGGACTTCTTAAGGAGCTTTGGATTTTCCGCCTGGAGAAATAATGCAATGTAGTGTTCATCAATAAAGGGGGAAACAACCTTGATAACCGCTACACTTTTTTGAAATGTAGTCTTGTATGTAAATTCATGTTCAGTAGCAATAGCCATCTTCCCTACAGTTGCGCCAGTGTTGACCATACAGATATCACCTGGCTGAAGGTCAGTGCGCTGATGAACTTCCTGAAACTCACTAGGGGCTGTGGACATTTCACATCGGCAACCATAAATATGAGCACGCGATGGCCACTGTGCTTTCGTAGTTTCGTCCGAGTTTATCGTACCGGGTAGCTACTCCTCTGAACCGCTTAAGGTTGGAAACGCTTTTCGACCGTGTCTTTGTTTATAAGTGCCGGTCAAAAGTCGGATTTTCTCGTTTCGAATTTCGTTTACGCGGGATAACTGCCTTGCTTCCTCTCGCCTCTATCATGTCTCTGATTCGCTCGCTTTCATAGCCCTTATCCATAATGAAACGCGTACCGGGAAGTGATTCGATAATCCCCGGGGCCTCGGTGCAGTCGATTCACTTCGCCGCCGGTAATATTAAACGCTATTGGTAAGTCAAGCATCGATCGCCAGATTTATCTTGGATGTCCTGCCAGCTCTGCTTTTCCGATAGCTTGAGGTGATTTGCCAATTGCCCCTGCGCTATGCTGATGGAGCCTTTACATAGCTTCCATCGATAAAAACCCACTCCAAATCCGGCTCGAAAATCAAAGCATCGAGCAGGCAACGCCAGATTCCTTTCTTAGACCAGACGTTAAATTTCCGGTACACCGAAATTCCACTTACCAAACTGTTCAGGGATATCCCTCCAGGGGCAACCTACACGCATTCGATAGAGGATGCCTTCTACCATCATGCGCAGATTGCGCTTGTCATAAATACTGAATTGAAGCATGATCCTTTTCAGCTTTGACCACAGCTCGTCACTAAGCATGTATCGGGGCATTGCAAGCTCTTTTGTTGTTGTGTGAGAACTACAATATTACGAGCTTGCTCTTACTTTTCAATGCCTTACGCGCAAATGTCCACAGGCCCTAGAGAATTAGTAACTTTTGATATTACTCAGAAATCAAGAACTCTATTTTTAATTAATGAGGTAAAAATGAAAAGCAGACCCGAAATAGTGCTATCTTCGCTCGATTCAGAAAGGTTGTACTCTCTCATAGATTCTTTACCAAAGAATAGCGTGCCCGGAATCGAAGAACTGGAAGAGGGAGCTTGGCCGGGCGAAGGTCGTAGAACCTAAAGAAATACCAGCAGCATCGTCACAATGAATTCTACTGTGCGTTTCTTCGTGGAATCTACTAAGAAAAGTTTGAACTAACTTTGGTATATCCAAAAATGTAGATTCAAATGGAAAAACGATTTCAATTTTGGCTCCTGTAGGGAGTGCATTATTGGGGCTTTCTATCGGCGATCAAATTGAGTGGCCAAGACCAGGAGGTGGTTTTCTGAAAGTGAAGATCACAGAAATTACTTACCAACCGGAAAGAGCTGGTAATTATCAATTGTAAGCCTAACAAATCAAAGCACTCGGACTTGGTAAAGCTGTCACCTTTTTTGTTCCAAAAAAGCCGCCAACTTCACCAAGCCAGTGTTTGAGGCGTTACATGCCCTAGACAAGCGAGTCATCTTGACAGTGGTATCAATAGTGATATCATAAAAAAGATGACTAAAATAGACAGCATTCTCAAAGCCATGCGAGATAACCCGAAGAGTATTCGGTTCTCTGATTTATGTAAGGTATGCGACACCTATTTTGGCGAAGCGAGACAATCTGGCTCAAGCCATCGGGTTTATAAAACACCTTGGCTCAGTGATCCTCGCGTAAATATTCAGAATTCTAAAAGGCAAGGCAAAGGTATACCAAGTCAAGCAAGTGTTGCAGGCAATCGAGCGGTTGGAGGTCCAAAATGGCTAAAAGTATTGATCGATATACCTATCGTGTTACTTGGTCAGAAGAAGACCAAGAGCATGTTGGGTTATGTGTTGAATTTCCAAGTCTTAGCTGGCTTGAAAAAACACCGGAGAAGGCATTAAAAGGTATTCGTGAATTGGTTCGCGAGTGCGTTGAAGATCTTCGCGGGGATAATCAGGAGGTTCCAGAACCGATAGCTACCAAGAGTTTTAGTGGTAAGTTTATGGTTCGTATTCCGCCTGAAAACGCATCGGTTATTGGCAATTCAGGCGGCTGAATCAGGTATCAGTCTGAATCGTCTAGTATCAAGCAAGCTACATTAAGCATGTAACAAACTAATGCTGCATCGCGAGCCTCCCTTCGGTCGCCCCGCTGGACCCTCACTCGTTGCGCTGTGCCGGGCGTTATGAGGTGGCGCCGATTTTTTTGATTGGCCAGGTCTTCGATTCAGCTCTGAAACGGCAAGGCAGTTCTGAAAAGCTCGGTGTGTGTCCAGGCCATCAGGCTCAACAAGTTTTCTGCCTGGGCTAAGTGGCCTGAAAGTGTCAGGCTCATCAGCCGAAAGAGGTTGTCAGAGTGTCCCGGTCATTTTCGGTTTAGCGGAGAGCTTAAACCAAAAATGTCCGGCAGGGTGTTAAATGCCTGCTGTTGCATCAGCGGAAAAAAGTGGGTGTTGCCTGTGAGTATCAGGCTCAGTAGATTATTCTGAAACGAAGGTGTTGCCGGTTGGCCATCAGGCGGATTGGCAATTTTCTAAAACTGGGGTGCTTGATAGGTTGGGGCATGGTAGTTCTTCGAGGCAGGCGATAACGTCTTCCTCATACAAGCTAATGCTGCATCGCGAGCCTCCCTTCGGTCGCCACGCTGGACCCTCGGTCGCTGCGCATTTTGGGGTGCTGCGCACTTTACCCCAAACTGCTCCGCTCGGTCGGGCCGCAGATTAGGGCGTTAGCACCAGTCAGTAGGAACTCTTGATCGGCCGTAATCCATTGGATTATAGTTGTCTCATGCAGACTATCGTAGAACTTCCAGAATTCCAAAAGAAAGCAATTGACCTGCTCAAAGATGAGGAAAAGGTTGGGATAATCAATTACCTGGCATTCCACCCACAGGCAGGTGATTTGATGCAGGGAACTGGTGGCATACGTAAACTTCGGTGGGCTGCTCAAGGTAAGGGCAAAAGTGGTGGCGTTCGCGTCATTTATTATTATCACAATGGTTCCGCGCCTCTGTTTTTATTGACATTGTTTGGTAAAGGCGAGAAAGCGAATTTGAGCAAATCGGAAAGAAACGAACTGGCCAAACTTACCGTTCTTTTACTTCGGCATTATGGTGAAAAAAATGGCTAACGCATTTTCGAGTATTAAGCAGGGGCTTTCTGAGGCAATTGATTTTGCAGAAGGCAAGCCTACGAAGGCTGTCGTTCATAGTTTCGGCCCTCTTGATGTAAAGAAAATTAGAGATCAAGTTGGCATGTCCCAAAATGAATTTGCTTCGGCATTCGGAATAAGCGTTAGCACCCTTCGTCATTGGGAGCGAGGCGATCGCTCTCCACAGGGCCCGGCTCTGGTTCTTCTGAATGTGGTTGCGAAAGAACCTGCATTGGTACTTCGAGCCCTTGCATCTTAAGTGCTAACAAGTTCATGCACCGGACCCATTTTCGCGGCGTATTTTTTGAGCAGGTCGCTTCGCTATTTTTGCTCAAAAAACACTCTGCTACAATGTTCCGGTGATGAAGGCGTTAGTTGCTGTTCGGTGGATTCTGCACCTCTATTGACGTTATAGCGTTATAACGTTATTATTTTCATTGCGTTTTTCAGTGAGGGTCTCCTATGAGCAATTTATCAAAACGGTCCACGGTTTATTTTGAGCCATCGATTCACCAGGCTTTGAGATTGCGAGCAGCAACATCTAATGTTTCCTTTTCAGAAATAGTGGACGAGGCGGTTCGTCTTCTTATGCGCGAAGATCAAGAGGACTTGACTGCATTTGCTGAGCGCGAGGCAGAGCCCGAGATTTCTTATGAAGCCCTGCTTAGCGACTTAAAAAAACATGGCAAAATATAAGATCACATTTAAAAAATCGGTAGCCAAAGATTTACGAAATATCCCCAATCAGGATGTTCAACGAATTTTGAAGCGCATAGATTTACTGGCTGAAGATCCTCGTGCGGATGGCTGCATAAAACTGTCTGGTTACGAACGCTATCGGGTCAGGCAAGGTTTATATCGTATATTGTATGAAATCGAAGATGATCGCTTAATTGTGCATGTTGTTAAGCTGGGTCATAGATCAAGCGTTTATGAAGGCAACTAAACTAATGCTGCACCGCGAGCCTCCCTGCGGTCGTCCCGCTGGACCCTCGGTCGCTGCGCATTTTGGGGTGCTGCGCACTTTACCCCAAACTGCTCCGCTCGGTCGGGCCGCAGATTAGGGCGTTAGGGCCTTTGACTTTATTTAAAATGTACATACAATGTACGTATGATAAAGTTTGAATGGGATAGCCTCAAGGCTGCCAAAAATTTGAAAAAGCATGGAATTTCGTTTGATGAAGCGAAATCTGTGTTCTTTGATGAGTTTGCCACACAGTTTTTCGATGATGAGCATTCTGAAGATGAAGAACGCTTTATCATGCTTGGTCTTAGCAGTGAAGCCCGGATTTTAACTGTGTGTCATTGTGAAAGGGGAAATGGGGAGGTCATTCGAATTATATCTGCTCGAAGGGCAACGAAGTCCGAGAGTGAGTTTTACCGAGGTAAGTGATAATGAAAGCCAGTTACGATTTCTCAAAAATGAAGTCACGCCCCAATCCCTATGCTTCTAAGCTGAAGAAGCCTGTAACTATGCGACTCAGTGAAGATGTCATTATGTACTTTAAAGAAATGGCAGATGAAGCGGGCGTGCCATATCAGAGTCTGATTAATCTCTATTTACGCGACTGCGTTGCCCAACACCGAAAGATCGACGTATCGTGGGTTTCCAAGCCCTAACAATCGCATGCACGGGACAAATTTTCGTTCCACCATTTTGCGCTTTCGCTTCGCTCAATTTTCGCACAAAATGTCTCCACTACAATTTACCCGTGATGCGGGCGTTATGAGGTTGCGCCGATTTTTTTTGATGGGCCAGGTCTTCGGTTCAGCTCTGAAACGGCAATGCAGGTCTGAGAATTTTGCAGTGTGTCCTGGCTATCCGGCTCAACAAATTTTCTGCCTGGGCCAAGTGGTCTGAAAGTGTCAGGCTCATCAGCCGAAAGAGGCTGTCAGGGTATCCCGGTCATTTTCGGTTTAGCCGAGAGCTTAAACCAAAAATGTCCGGCAGGGTGTTAAACGCCTGCTGGTTCATTAGCGGAATAAAGTCGGCGTTGCCTGTAAGTATCAGGCTCAGTGGATTATTCTGAGAGGTAGGTGTTGCCGGTTGGCCATCAGGCGCGTTGGCAATTTTCTAAAACTGGGGTGCTTGAAAGGTTGGGTATGTTTGTTCTTCGAGTCAGGCGATTACGTCTCCCTCATAACAAACTAATGCTGCACCGCGGGCCTCCCTGCGGTCGTCCCGCTGGACCCTCAATCGTTGCGCTGTGCCGAGCGTTATGGGTCTTGCAGATGTTGGTCGGCGTCCATACGCTTATGAAGGATGCGAACAATCTCTATACAATCGCGATTTCGTGAATGGTAGAAGATGATATGGCTACCAATTGGGTATTTTCGGTAGCCTGGCTTTATTTCATCACATTGCTTGCCAGTCGAAGGCTTATCGCCAAGAACGTGAAAGGTATCATCGATTTGTCTGAGGTAAATATTCCGCTGATTTTTCCCCCATTCTTTTTGGGTGTAAATTGCGATGGCTTTAAGGTCGGCTTTGGCTGCATTGGTTAATAAAAATGATTTCATTGTCAGCTGTCAGCATCCAACTCTTCTATGAAAGTATCGAAGCTGTATTCAGCAATGCCACTTTTCTCGCCTTCTTCAAGCATGCGCCTCAGAGCCTCGGTTTTAGTTTCGCTTTTCTCAAGCATTCTCAATCCGGCACGGATAACTTCACTTGCAGAGCCATATCGGCCACTATTTATTTGATTGGCGATAAAGCCTTCAAAATGTTCACCAAGGGTGATACTGGTATTCTTAGCCATTTAACACCTCCAAAGTACCAAAATATACCATATTGTGGTACAAAACCCATGGCAAGCACAAGCAGCATCGCAAGCCTCCCTGCGGTCGTTAGCCCTTGAAAAAGCGTATCCAAATGGATACAATTTGCCAAATGTAATCGATACTCAAAACCGACGAATTTAACGATTGGCTATCCTGTTTGCGTGATGCGAAAGGGAAAACGCCTATTATGGCGAGACTCCGCTCGGCCGAGTTGGGCAATTTGGGTGACTCTGAGCCTGTTGGTGAGGGTGTAAGCGAAATGCGCATTCACTATGGTCCAGGGTATCGAGTGTATTATAAGAAAATTGGTAACGTGCTGATAATTCTATTGTTAGGTGGAGATAAGTCCTCTCAAAAGCGTGATATAAAGAAAGCCAAAGCTTTGGCTTCAGAGTTGAAGGAGTAGTTTATGGTAAGTTTGTCGAAATTTGATGCAGCTGATTATCTGGATAGCGAAGAGGCTATCGCTGAGTATTTAACCGCATCGTTGGAAGATGAGAACCCTGACGTATTCCTCGCCGCTATATCTGACGTAGCGAAAGCCCGTGGAATGTCTGAAATTGCTAGAAGCACGGGTTTGGGCAGAGAAAGCCTCTATAAGGCATTAGCTCCCGGAGCTAAACCCCGGTACGATACTATTTTAAAAGTATTGCATGGTTTGGGTGTTAGATTAACGGTTACACCTTAAGGCAGCGAATGTGGCTAACAAACTAATGCTGCTGGTAAAGGCGAGAAAGCGAATTTGAGCAAATCGGAAAGAAACGAACTGGCCAAACTTACCGTTGTTTTACTTCGGCATTATGGTGAAAAAATGGCTAACGCATTTTCGAGTATTAAGCTGGGGCTTTCTGAGGCAATTGATTTTGCAGAGGGCAGGCCTACGAAGGCTGTCGTTCATAATTTCGGCCCTCTTGATGTAAAGAAAATTAGAGATCAAGTTGGCATGTTCACGAGCCTCCCTTCGGTCCCCCCGCTGGACCCTCGGTCGCTGTGCAAGGCGTTAGGGCTGGGCGGCCAGATAGTCCTTTGCAGTTGTCGCAATTTCCGGAAATGCTGCAATTAACTTTTTGTCTGCCGTAACGAGTTTTGAGTTAAGAGATCTGGCAATTGAAATAAATTCGCAATCATAGGCTGAGCAACAATTTTCCAAGCCTGCGTTCCCAGACTTCATGCGCGAGGTGCTGTCGTCGCTGTTAATACACTGGCTTCAACCTGCGCAACGCTTTCCACCCGAGCATGCCTTTCATCAGTTCAAACAGATCCTGATGCGGGGGGCCGCCCCCCAGGATGGCAGCTCCTTCGCCCTGAACGATTCCCTCAGGAAGACGTTTCCGGGGCGCTTTAAAACCATCTCGCCAGCGGCAGTAGAACTACACGTGACCATGGATCTCCTGGCAGATCAGCCCTGCCGGGTTGAGCTGACAGCGGATACCCACAGCGAGCGCGCCTGCCTGCCGGACGTGGACCAACTGACAGGATGCCTGCTGTTGCTGGACCGGGGCTACTTTGATCTGGATTGGTTTGAGTGCTTGAAGGATGCGGGTGGTTTTTATATCGCACGTGGCAAGAACACCATCAATCCCAACGTGGTATCCGCCCGTCGCGAAGATGGCAAACTCCTCAAAGCCCTGCAAGGGAAATCCCTCAAGGCGGTGAAGCCTCAGTTGCCCAAGCGCCAGCGTACCGAACTGGATGTTGCCTGGATAAAAGACGGCAAAAAGATCCAGGTCCGATTGATCGCATTCTGGGACAAGCAAGAAAAGCGCTTCACCTGGCTAACCACCAACTTACCCTCAGAACAGTTTTCGCTGGAAGATATCAGTGAGGCTTACCGGCTGCGCTGGCAAATCGAGTTGCTGTTCAAGGAGTGGAAGTCCTATGCGAATTTGCACCGTTATGACACTGATAAAGCTCCGGTGGCCGAAGGATTGATCTGGGCAGCCATCGCCGCTGCACTGGTAAAGCGATTTATCTGTCACAGCACTCAACGTATCATGGGCAAAGTGATATCCTCGCGAAAAACGGCTATGTCCTGCACACTGTTATTCTGCCAAATGATGAGTAGTCTCATGAGACAGAACCGCAAAAAGATGCGTCACTATGCCCGGCAACTCATGATCTTTCTTGGAAATCTCGCTCACAGAGCTCACCCGAAAAGAGATCGTGTCTCTGGAAAATTCCGTTTGGGATTAGAGCCTTGTGAGGTGGCTTAATGTTCTACGTATGAGTGTCCACTACTATCATGCGCGACCTTCATTTTTTGCTGCGTTGATTTCTTCAGTATCAATGCGTTCTGCCATTACCCGCGCTCTAAGTAATTTTGCGGTGTCCTTAATATCTGTTGCAGATAGTTTGGAAGGTAATAAAGTTTTCTCTAAGCAATAAATTAACTCATTATTAATGCTTCGATGGTGAGCATTTGCAGCTTGTTTGAGGTGTTCATAGAGTATGTCAGGTATGTTCTTGATGGTCAGAGATACCATGAGTTCCACCAGAATGGTTGCTATATGGTGGCATTATGGTTTCCGAGTTGTGCATAGTCAATAATGCCCTAACAGTCGCATGCATGGGACCATTTTCGTGGCGCATTTGAGGAAAATGAGGATGCATTTCGCATGGTCGAAGGCATCATAAAAAAGCACTTCGGCCAGTATGATCATTTTGAGATGAATAATATTCCCAAGGAGATCGGAACCAGGATTTATCTCGAGTGGCGCGATGTGTCGGCCAATTTAAAGACTGCCGGGGAAGGCGAATACCAAATGCTGCTGAATCTTGATGATGTCTATCGATTCAATATGGCGAGGCGTGTCGGGGAAGACCTGGAAGCGATCAGGCAATTGCTTAACGACTTGTCTGCCGCTTTTGAGCGCTTCTACGCCGCGGAGGATTGGGTGTGTATTCTGGGTGTTTAGTTAACCGAGTGATTTGATCTCGTCGTCGTTCAGGTAGCGCCATTCTCCCGGCGCCAGTTCCGGGTCGAGTGTCAGGTCGCCGATCCTGCCCCGATGCAGGGCCACGACTTTGTTGCCGAGTGCGCCGAACATGCGCTTCACCTGGTGGTAGCGACCTTCCTGAAGCGTAAGATACGCTTGTCGGGTTTGCCCCTGGGGAAGCGTTTCATCGGGAATCAGTTCCAATTTTGCGGGTAAGGTTGCAAGTTCTTCACCTCGCAGCTGGATTCCGTCAGCGAATACGGAAATCAGCTTGATATCGATTGGGTCGGCGAGTTCAACCCGGTAACGTTTATCGCAGCGGTGTTTGGGCGAAGTGATTCGGTGAGACCACTGGCCATCGTCTGTGATCAGGATCAGGCCGGTTGTATCGACATCAAGACGCCCGGCGAAGTGCAGGCTGTCAGGTTTGTCGACATCCAGCAGGTCCAGCGCCGATGGGTGGGTCTCTTCCTGGGTCGAGCAGGTAAAACCCTCTGGCTTATGCAGCATGATGTAGGTTGGGCCCCTCAATTGAAGTGAGTTTCCATCGAGACAGACGATGTCTCTGTCTTTAACCGCGTGACCTGCATCTTTTATTACGATTCCATTCACCGACACGCGACCTTTATGAATCACTTTCTTGGCCAGAGAGCGGGTTAGCTCTGTGCAATCACAGAGAAATTTATCCAAACGAAGCACGGTTTTATTCCTGATGAGCGGTGGTAGGCGTAGTGTTGCGGGCGATTATAGCAGATCGGGATGGGGTGTAGGGTTCGGCGAACATGGGCTGACTGTTGTGGCGAATGGCCCAGATGCCCTTGACTGAGGCGATACTAATGCCGAGCTCTCCCAGGCCTGGTAACGCTTGTTCCAGGTAGTGCACCGTTTCCGGGTAGGGGTGCCCGATGGCAATGGCGGTTCCCTTTTGCCGGGCAATTTCTAAAAGGCGGGTGAATTGTTTGTGGATGGCTTCAATACTCGTCTCGTTGTCGAGAAAGATATCTCTGGCCAGGGTTGGAATGCCTTGCGCTTCCGCGACCTTTTGAGCGACGGAATCCGGTGTTGTGCGGCTATCGACGAAATAGAGCGGATAGCGGTTTATTTCGGCCATCACCGTTGTCATGGCCAGACGGTCCATCGTCAACAGACTGCCCATATGATTATTGACGCCGCTGATGTAGGGAATCGAGGCAATCGATTCTCTCAGCGTTGAGGAGAGAGAGGTGCTGTCCATGTGGCTGGTCAGTGCCATTGGGCCCAAGGGCAAGTTATGCTGGTTTTCCATGGGGGCATGCAAAATGATTTCGTGGCCCTTGGCATAGGCTTGTTCTGCGAGTAAGGGCGTGTGTTGAAGCTTAGGAAGGAAGGCAAAGGTAATGGGGGCCGGCAAATTGATCGCCTGCTGATTGGTCTCCAGCGTGTTACCCATGTCATCAATAATGATGGCAATAGTAGGTGGCCCTGACATCTCTGGCTCAGCTTGCCCGCTAGTTGGGACGAGCGCTATGAGACAGGCCGCAATTTGACCTGTCTTTTTGAGCGCTCGCATCCATTTCATCAGGACGGATTTCCGGCTGCTGCGTTAGACGCTTTCATAATCGACAGTCCTTTCAGCAAATTGAAGGCTTCTCTGAGCTGATAGTCTTTGTCGATCATGTCTTGCCCCGGATCCAGCTTGCTGCCATTTTTCTTGGTTGTTTCGTCTGGCTCGGTTTCATTGCTGTTACTGAGGTGGCCTGACAGATCGGACTCCTTGAACACCGGCTGGGCCGTGATTTCAGTCAGACGCGCTCGTTTGACTTCAATATCTGGCACAATACCCAGGGCCTGGATCGATCGGCCATTGGGTGTGAAGTAGCGGGCGGTGGTCAGTTTCAATCCGTACTCTTCATCAAGTGGAAGCACCGTTTGCACGCTACCTTTACCAAAACTGGCTTCGCCCATAATCAGTGCGCGTTTCTGATCCTGCAGGGCGCCTGCGACAATTTCAGAGGCTGACGCAGAACCTGGATTGATCAGGACAACCACCGGCGCGCCATTCAGCGAATCACCTTTAGTGGCGGTGAAGCGTAGTTTGGAGCTCTTGATGCGGCCTTCGGTGTAAACGATCATGCCTTCGTCCAGCAGTGAATCCGCCACCTCAACGGCGGCTTGCAGCACACCACCGGGGTTGTTTCGAAGGTCCATGACGACGCCTTTAAGACCGTTAGGACTGGCTGCTTTGAGTTTTTTCAGTGCTTTTTCAAAGTCGGTGCCGGTTTGGGCCTGGAACTGAGTAATCCGGACGTAACCGAAGCCTTCCTCTAATGTTTGCTGTTTGACGCTGGTGACACGAATGACATCGCGAATGACCGGTACCTCGATAGGCCCATCTTCGCCCTGGCGGATGATGGTCAATACGATCGTTGTGCCGGGCGCGCCACGCATGGCGTTCACGGCTTCTTCCAGTGACATCCCTTTGACAGATGTGCTATCGAGTTTGATGATTAAGTCGCCGCTTTCAAGACCTGCTTTCTGCGCGGGCGTGTCATCAATGGGGGATATGACCCGGATAAAACCGTCTTCCAGACCGACTTCAATGCCAAGTCCACCGAATTCACCGGACGTACTTTCCTGCAGCTCTTCAAAGGCCTGGGGTTCGAGGTAGGTCGAATGGGGGTCAAGTCCCGAAAGCATGCCTCGGATAGCATTGTTGAGCAGTGTCGTGTCGTCTACATCTTCAACGTACGCCTTCTTGATACGGTCAAACACTTCAACGAACTTGCGTAAGTCGTCGAGCGGTAAACCTGCTTTGGGGGCGGCTTCCTGTACCGGGTCAGTCTGGGCGTCAGTGGTTGGAGGTTGATCTTCTGCCGCAGGTTCAGCTGCGTAGGCTAAAGGTGTCGCCAGGAGTGCCAGCAATGCGAGGTTGCGGCAACGGGATGAAACAGAGTTGACCATGAACGTTCCTTAACTATTTTTCTTCAGCCATTTAAGAGGGTTTTCGGGTTTTCCCTTGTGGCGTATTTCAAAGTATAGACCGCCTTCGCGTTGACCCCCGCTATTTCCGGAACTGGCGAGGACATCGCCCTGATTCACCCAGTCGCCTGTATCCTTAAGCAGGGCCTGGTTGAATCCATACAGGCTCATATAGCCATCACCATGATCCACAATAATCAGCAGCCCGAATCCGCGCAACCAGTCTGAGAACACGACTCGACCATGATGGATCACCTTGACGGGTTGATTGATTGAACTGGCAACAATCATACCTGTTGTCTGACCGCCTGTCGGGGTTGGACTGCCGTATGCACTGGCTAATTTGCCGGTGACCGGCCATTCCAGCTTTCCTCTGAGGCGTCCAAAGGGTGTCGCATCCTTTTCCAGCTTCAGATTGGCAACCGCCTTCTCAATTTCTCTCAGCACCTTTTCCAACTGCTTTTGGTCGGACTCTTTCTGGACCAGCACTTGCTGGCTGCGCTGAAGCTGTCTGGAGATGGAGGCTACCGCTTTTTCCCTTTCCATTCGTTCGAGATCGAGGGTTTTGCGCGATTTGGCTAAGTCAGAACTGGCGCGCTGCAATCGATCCGTTTTATCGAGAATGGCTTCCCGAACCGTTTTAAGGCGGTCTACCGTCTCACGAAAGCGTTGAATTTCGTTCCGGCGTGCGCGATTGAGATAACCGTAGTAGGTCATCATTCGTTGAATTTGTTGAGGGCTCTCAGCATTCAGAACCAATTTGACACCTTGTTCCCGCCCCATCGCATAGCTTGTCCGAATCTGGTGACGCAACAAATTTTGCTGGCTGCGCAGTTGTTGGAGCGATTCGCGTTCGTCCTCTTCCAGTTTGCTCAGCTGCTGGCGTGTCTCAGCGATAGCCTGATCAAGCTTACGAATCTCCCGGACTCTGTCCTGAATTTTTTCTTCAATGCCCTGTAAGGCTTTTTGTTCACTACCCTGTTGTGATTGTTGATCCCGAATCGTCTGCCGAAGGCGATTGATGTCCTTCTTGAGCTTTTCGAGCTGAGCCTGCTTCTCTGCCTGGTTGCCAGTGGCATCCTGTGCGAGCAGAGGGGTGGGTACAGCTCCGATCAGACAGAGCAGCACCAGCAGGCCATAAACAATAGGGGATCGGAACGGACGGATCATTCAGCCATTAAATCGTTTCCACCAGGCAGGTTCCCGTCATTTCCGGCGGTTGTGGGAGAGCCATCAGTCTCAGCAGTGATGGGGCGATGTCGCAAAGTTTGCCATTTGGCAACAGTTTTATCTGACTTGGTCCAATATAGACCAGAGGAACGGGGCCTGTCGTGTGCTGCGTGTGAGGTTGACCCTCGTCATCCAGCATATTTTCAGCGTTACCGTGATCCGCCGTGATAAGGCACTGGGAGCCGGTTTTCTCAATGGCAGTGACCAGACGCCCCAGACACTGATCCAGCGCCTCAGCCGCTTTGACCGCAGCAGGGAAGATGCCGGTGTGTCCTACCATGTCGCCGTTAGCATAGTTGCAGACGATCAGATCGTACTTGCCGGCTTCAATCGCCTCAACCAGTTTATCCGTCACTTCCGGCGCGCTCATTTCGGGTTTCAGGTCGTAGGTGGCAACGTCAGGGGAGGGGATGAGAATACGTTCCTCGCCTGCGAAGGTCGCTTCAACGCCGCCACTGAAGAAAAAGGTGACATGAGCATATTTTTCCGTTTCTGCAATCCGCAGCTGTGTCCTGCCCAGATTCTGCATGTACTCGCCCAAGGTGTTCTTAAGCGCTTCCGGCGGATACGCACAGGGGGCTTTGATATCGGCTGCGTATTCGGTCAGGGTGACAAAATCAGCCAGTGCCGGCACCGTTTTGCGCGTAAATCCTTTGAAATCGGGTTCTATGAAGGCGCGGGTGATTTCACGGGCCCGATCTGCCCTGAAATTCATAAAGATCACAACATCGCCGTCGCGAATGGTGCCGCTGGGTGCTCCGGCTTCGCCTATCCAGGTGGGTTTGACGAACTCGTCGTTTTCTCCCCGCTCATAGGCAGCGGCCAGTGCCGCTTCGGGTGTCGTGCTGGTGTAGGGCGCTTCGCCTCGGGTGAGCAGGTTGTAGGCTTGTTCAACGCGATCCCAGCGGTTATCCCTGTCCATCGCATAGTAACGTCCAACGACGGAGGCGATGCGGCCCCGGCCGGTTTCGCGTAAGGCTTTTTCAGCGCGCTGCAAGGAGGGCATGGCGCTCTGAGGCGGCGTATCCCGGCCGTCCAGAAATGCGTGGAGGTAAACCTCTTTGACGCCCCGTTCTGCGGCAATCTGGCAGGCTGCAATCAGGTGATCCTCGTGGCTGTGTACGCCTCCGGGAGATAGCAGGCCGAGCACGTGCAGCGCCTTGCCGCGGGTCACCGCTTTCCCTATGCCTTCTGCAATAGCGGCGTTCTGTGCGAAAACACCGTCCTCAATATCTTTGGTGATACGTGTCAGACTTTGGTAGAGGATTCGACCGGCACCCAGGTTCATATGGCCGACTTCTGAATTGCCCATCTGTCCCTCGGGCAATCCGACGGACATGCCTGAGGTATGGATCAGCGTATGGGGGCGCTCAGCCCAGAGTTTATCCCAGACCGGGGTGTTGGCATGTAATATGGCATTGTTCTCCGGGTCTTCCCGGTAGCCCCAGCCGTCAAGAATGATTAACAAGGTCGTTGAGCGCGATTCCATAAGTCCAAGCTTCCTGTAGTTACCACTGCCAATAGTTTAACTCGAATGCCGTGGGTTTGTCGTGAAATCTGCTTAAGGTATGCACGTATTTCGACTTTAGGAAGGGGCTGAGGCTGTGTATAATTCTGCGCTTTCCTCAAAGTCGGATGGCGCAATGGACAGGTTTTTGGAATTTATTGTCAGACACTGGGAATTATCCTCTGTGTTTGGTGGCTTGCTGGTGGCCTTGATCCTGGTGGAAAAACAGCGGGGAGGGAAGTCCTTTAGCCCTCAGCAGACGGTTTTAATGCTGAACCGTGACGAGGCCGTTGTTCTGGATGTGAGAGACAAAAAAGATTTGGCTGAAGGTAGCATCGCGGGCGCTATTCAGATTCCATTCTCCTCTGTCAAAGAACGCATCAGCGAGCTGGAGAAGCACAAATCCAAGGCGGTTATCGTCGTCGACAAAATGGGACAGCATGCCGGCACGATTGTGAAGCAGCTCAAGGCAGCAGGCTTCGAAAATGTGCATCGTATGGCCGGTGGAATTACTGAGTGGAAGGCGTCTAATTTGCCTCTGCGTAAAAAGTAAACGGTCTTTTATCTGAGCGGGAGTGTCTTTCAGGGGTGCTCTCAACGCGTTAATCATGAAGAGTAGAGAATAATTATCATGGCTGAAGAACAATCTGCACCCAAGCAACCGATGTTTGCCCTGCAGCGTCTGTATGCGAAGGATATTTCCTTTGAATCACCGAACTCTCCCCAAGTTTTCCAGGGTGAGTGGAAACCTCAGGTCAATATGGATCTGAACACTGAAAATCAGCAGCTGAGTGAGAATCAGTGGGAAGTGGTTCTGACCTTGACTGTGACGGCCAAGGTGAATGACAAAGCTGCCTTTATCGTTGAAATTCAGCAGGCGGGTGTATTTTTAATTGAAGGTCTGTCTCCGCAGCAAACCGCTCAGACATTGGGGGCTTTCTGCCCGAACATTCTGTTCCCTTACGCGCGTGAAACGATTGACTCATTGGTCGTGAAGGGCAGCTTCCCTGCGTTGATGCTGCAGCCGGTGAATTTTGATGCCATCTACGCAGACGCGGTGCGTCGCCAGCAGGCTGAAGCAGCGCCCAAGCACTAAGGGCTCATTAAGGTTTCGAGGCGCCAGGGGCTATCCTGCGCCTTCGAACCCATTTTGTCGCCATGCCTCATAGAGCGCCAGAGCCACCGTGTTAGAAAGGTTAAGGCTTCTGCTTCCTTGTCTCATCGGTATCCGTAAGCGCTGGTCTTCCGGCACGCTTTCCAGGATATCTTTCGGTAACCCGCGTGTTTCCGGGCCAAACATCAGGGCATCTCCAGGCTGAAAAGCAAAGTCGCTATAGGTCGACGTGCCACGGGTTGAAAAGGCCAGCAAGCGGGGTGGCGCAATCGCCAGTATGAATGCGTTCAGATCGGCATGGCGGTGTACGCGGGTATATTCGTGGTAATCCAGCCCGGCCCTTTGCAGCCGTTTGTCATCCCAGATAAATCCCAGGGGCTCAATCAAGTGAAGCTGCGTGCCTGTATTCGCGCACAGCCGGATGATATTGCCAGTATTGGGAGGAATTTCAGGCTGAAATAACACGATATGAAACATTGGGTGATTACTCTTGTGGGGTTTCAACGTCGGGCGACTACCTGCCCACTGGGAGTGGAATTTCCGCTCCGGCCGCATTATTCTGAGGGCCGGTTCAGGTTGCAACCGTTAATTTTGAAGTGAGTCATATCATGGGAACTGAAGATAAAGAGTTGGCTTCCGTCAGGTTGTTGGAGTTAGAGGATTTGCCAGCGGTTTATGCATTAGGAGAGTCCGTTTTTACAGCCGATAAATGGCCGAGTCTTTATCGAACGTGGGACGAATATGAGCCGGTGGGCTTATTTCATGCCAGCGGAGAATTCTGTTTTGTGGCCGATTATGAGGACAAGATTGCGGGATTTGCATTGGGTTCCATGATCGAGAAGCGCAACAGCGCCTGGAATTATGGCTATTTAACCTGGCTGGCGGTGGACCCGGTCTATAAGCGCCTGGGGATAGCGACCCTGCTGCTGGATGAGATAACGCATGCATTTATCAGCAATGGTGCCAGGATGATGATTGTGGATACGGACGCCGAGAATGATCCGGCAATCAGGTTTTTCCGCCGCAATGATTTTTTGAACGAAGACGCCCATATTTATTTGACTAAAAATCTGACGAATCATCCGAGCTACAAGCGGATCAGAAGTAAACTTTAAGCGCGCAATGTGAATTGAGACGCGCCTGACCGACGACCGGAGATGCCTATGAGCACTACCTTGGACACCCTTCTCGAAAAAATTGATAACCAGAAACTTGTTGAACTGTTACGAGAGTCCGTTGAGCAGTACAGTCCTTCCTATGCAGAAGAACCGGCTATGACCATCTTTGCCGATCGTTTGAGTGAAGGTGGGGTCCGCTATATGCGGCAACCCATTCCTGACAGTGGCAGTCCAACGGGAGATCATCGTGCCAACCTGATTATCGAGCTCGGGCCGCAGCCCTCGACCATGATGTGGGTGGGGCATGTCGATACCGTTCCTCTGTTTGATGAGGAGGAGCAGCGCATTCACCAGGAAGGCGATATTCTGCATGGTCTTGGAACCGCAGATATGAAGTCCGGCTGTGCCGCCATCGTCGAGGCGGTCATCGCGATTGTGAAGTCTGGCATCCCGCTGAAACGTGGTTTGACTGTCGCACTGGTGGTGGGCGAAGAGGAGTACGGTGATGGCTCTGAAGTCCTGCTGGACTGGCGTACCACCCCTTTGACCGTGATTGGCGAGCCGACAGGGTTGAGTCCTTGTGTTGATCATTACGGTTACTATGAATGCCGTCTGACCGTAACCGGTGCTCGCGCCCATGCGGCGTTACCGGAGATGGGGGCCAGTGCGATTCATGGTATGCTGGAGTGGATGCAGGAAATCATGGATTTGACTACCCGCTCAGAGTACAAAGGCCTGACGGTGAACCCGCGTGAAATTCGCGGTGGAGCAGGGCTATTCATGGTTGCTCAAAACTGTGAAGCTGCGATTGATATTCATGTGCCGCCCGATGGGGATAACACCCTGGTGGATCGTCTCATTGAAGATGCCCGGGCCAAGGCGCAGAAGACGCACCCGGAGTGCAAGCTGGATTATGAGAATCTGTACTGGGCGACTGGCTTTGCCAATTCGGCAGAAGCGGCGGTACTGGCGCCTGTGAAAGCGGCGTTTGAAGCGCAAGGGCTGACATGGGAGCCTACGGCGTTTCGTTCGCATTCTGATGGGAGCCTGTTTCACCAGAAGGGTTCTATCCCTGTGATTTGCGGGCCGGGGCGACTGGAAGTGGCGCATACCCGGCACGAGCATGTCTCGTTGGAGGAAACGCGCTTAGCGGCTCGTCTCTATGCCAGTATGATTTATAAGGCGTGCATCGAATAGCGCCTGTCCATTCAATACCTTTCGGGCAAAGCGGAACATGGCGTCCTGTGCGGCCGGCGTGAGTGGCGCAAGGTGGCCTTGTTCCGCGATCAGGTGTAGTTCACAGCGCGGGAGCTTCTCGCAGAGATGTTGTGCGAAGCTGACGGGAACAAAGGTGTCGGCTTCTCCCTGGATCACCAGAACCGGTGTGGTGATCTGGTCAAGCGTGAATTCCCAAGGTGCCCACTGGGTTTCGAGATCTTGTTTTACCCCGGCGGCACCTTGGCTGAGTGCTTCTTGTTGAACGCGATTAAAAATGGCCTGGTACTGCCCGTTTTTAAGGATGCTGCGATCACTCTCGGTCAGCGTGGCGTTGGCGGCAAGCAGGTAGAGCGGGGTGACATGCTGCTCTGTCCAGGCACTCAGGTTCAGCACGGCTGAAAAGAGTCTGGGTTTGTCTTCAGAAACTTGCGCACCCTTGCGCCCAAGTTCAGCGAGGGCTTTTTCGGCATCTGGAAATTCACCGAAATTGGTATAGCCATCAGCCGATATGACAAAACGCACGCGCCTGGGGTCGCGGTAGGCGGCCGCAAGCGATGGGGGGCCGCCACTGGACCACCCCATCACGCCATAGTCCTCGATTCCAAGCCTATCAGCCAGGCTCGAAATGTCATTGCCGTAGTCTGTCAGAGGGTAGGGCGTTATGAAGGGCGAGTCACCGAAACCGGGTCTATCAATCGCAATGAGTCGAAAACCCTGTTGTTTGGCCTGTGTCTGGAAAAACTGAATTTCGCTGCTTGAGCCTGGATTGCCATGGGCATAAAAAACGGGGTATCCATTGGGGGCGCCGGTCTCCTTGACGCTGACCGAGCGACCGTTAATGATAAGGGAGCGTTCAGAATAGTCAGACGGGACATAAGGCTGATCCTCCAGCAGGGCGCATCCACTTACCAGGATGAGTAGCGTCAGGCAAATTCCGGGCAGGCAGCTGTTTAAGAGGCGAAAGCGTTTCATGATCATCAGGGCACTGTTTGGTGTGGCGGCTCTCATTGTCGCATTAAGTCTGGGTTTTGCGGTATGGCAAATTCCGGCCATCCTCGAGCGTGTTGATCGGACGCTGAATTTGGCAGAAACCCTGGGGCAGGGCTTGGACCCTACGTTTGTGCAATTGCCCGAGACGCTTAAGTCGGTGGACGCAGTTGCTCAGCAAGTGCCCCAGTTGGTTGCCGTTCTGGAGAGAACCGATCAGCATGTGGAGTCTCTGGTGACGTCTGAGGTGCCTAAAATGGTAGCGCTTGCAGATCGGGCCGTCAGTACGGCTGATCGGGCTGTGTCAGTTGCTGATCAGTCCGTCGCAAAAATGGTAAAAGCCACCACACAGGTAAACGAGACTTTACGTCAGTATCATCCCACAACCCAGCAAGCACTCAAAGCGGCTGACGCCCTGAACCAGACGGTGGCTAATTACCAGCCGTCGCTGGATGAGGCGGTTCGCCAGATCGCGCTGACCCGTGAAGCCGTTCCAGATTACCTGGCTCAGACCGATGCCTTGATTTCACACGCGGGGCAGCTGACTGAAGATGCCGGAAGTAACATGTTGACCGGGCTGGTGAAGGGTATCGTGAAGGCGCCTGTCAATTTAATCCGTGACTCGACCAGCAATCTGGTGGGTAATTTGCGTAATGCAGATAAATTGACGGATGAGGATCTGGGGCAAATCACCGGAAGTATTGGGGCTTTACTGGCGGACCCACAGGGGCAGGCGCGCAGCTGGTCAAACGAGCGTTCCGGGAATCGGGGCGAAATCTCATTGCTGGGTTCATTTACCCGCGAGGGGCAGGCTTGCCGCAAACTTCAGTTGCAAATAAGTTTTAAAAATGGCGGCTCGGAGCAAACGGAACGTAGTGTCTGTCAGGGGCAGGACGGGATGTGGCAACGTTCAGATCAGTAGTGTCAAGTCGCTTTGCCCAAACCTCAAATCACGCCTTCGATCACGAAATGTTGCGAGCCTTGCTGGACGTCCTCTCCGCATAGCTTGCCGATGAGCTGAGTTCCAATCGGGGAGCGGGCTGTAATGACCATGATTTCTTTGCCTTTGTCACTGACTCTGAGTCCGGCCGCATCTGGCCCCAGAAACAGTACGCGCTGCTGACCTTGGGTGTCTTCAAGTGTGACGAGTGCGCCGACCTGAATCGGCGTTTCGTCGTCAAAGGTACGCAAGGGCATATTCTGCCAGGCTTGCAGAGCTGCAATGATTTCCTGCAGGCGTTTGGATTGACCCTCTGCCAGATAACCAGCCTCGAGCGCGAGCGTGTCGTATTTGTTCTCAGCGATGTTTTCTTCGTGAGTGGCAGCCTCCCTTGCAGTCAGCGCAGCGGCGAGCGCGAGTTCCCGGTCGCGCTCAAGCTGGCTGAGAATCTGCTGACGGACGGCGGTCTTATCCATTACCGTTCGATTGCCAGTGCAACACCCATCCCGCCACCGATACACAGCGTCGCCAGTCCTTTGTGGGCGTCCCGCTTGATCATTTCATGGATCAGCGTGACTGCGACGCGGCAGCCGGAGGCGCCGATCGGATGCCCCAGTGCAATCGCACCACCGTTGACGTTCACCCGGGATACATCCCACCCCAGTAGCTTGTTGACCGACAGCGACTGGACGGCAAAGGCTTCGTTGGCTTCGATCAGGTCCAGGTCACCAATGGCCCAGTCTGCTTTTTCCAGGCAGCGGCGAGTGGCGGGAACCGGACCAATGCCCATAGTGGCCGGGTCAACGCCTGCATTGGCGTAGGCTTTGATGTAGGCCAGCGGTTTAAGCCCCAATGCCTTGGCCTTGCTTTCACTACAGAGCAGCAGAGCGGCGGCACCATCATTGATTGAAGAGGCATTTCCTGCTGTCACACTGCCTTCTTTTTTGAAGGCCGGACGCAGTTTCGAGAGTGATTCAGCGGTAACGCCCGGACGGGGGCCTTCATCCTGACTGATGACGAGGGCGTCACCTTTACGTTGGGGGACGCTGACAGGACAGATTTCAGCGGTGAAACGACCGGCTGCGATAGCCGCTTCCGCTTTTTGCTGTGAAAGCGCGGCGAAGGCATCCTGATCTTCACGGCTAATGCCGTGTTCTGCTGCCAGGTTTTCGGCAGTGATACCCATATGGTAGTCGTTGAAGGCATCCCACAGGCCGTCCTTGATCATGCTGTCTTCCAGATTCCAGTTCCCCATCTTCTGACCATTGCGTGAGTTGGGCAGTACATGGGGCGCCTGGCTCATGGTTTCCTGGCCGCCCGCGATCACACACTCGGCATCACCCAACAGGATGGCCTGTGCCGCCAGATGAATCGCTTTGAGGCCGGAGCCGCAGACTTTGTTGATGGTCATGGCAGGCACTTCTTTAGGGAGCCCGGCCAGCAGCGTTGTCTGGCGTGCCGGATTTTGTCCGCTGCCTGCGGTCAGCACCTGGCCGAGCAGAACTTCGTCGACCTCAGCCGGGTTGATGCCTGTTTCCGCGAGAAGAGCCTTGATAACGGTCGCGCCCAGCTGGGGGGCTGACAGGCTGGCAAGACTCCCACCAAAAGTACCAATGGGGGTTCGTTTGGCGGCGACAATGGCAACTCGATTCATGGTGCGACTCCTTGTGAATGCATCCGGTAAGAGGGGCTCTATGATCCGGACTGAGGGGGTAGGTTGCAAGTGGCTTTTTGTGTCCGGATCGCCTCAAGGCGTGCCTTGCGTAGGTGCTCGGGGAGCTCGGATGGGGCCACGCCCTGGGCAATCAGGGATTTGGCACTCACTGCGCGGGCGGCTTGGGCCAGCTGCTGTAACAGGGGGCGGGGCGGGTAGGCGGCATCCTGGCGACCGCCCCTGCCGCGCGCGTCTGCTTCGCACACCGTCAGAAGTTGCTCAAAGCGCTCCGGGCGTCGCCAGAGATCACAGCGATCGAATAGTTTTAATAGGGTGGTCGTTTTGAGTTCTGCAGCACGATGGATGTTCAGGTGCTCGCGACTGGCCAGAATACCCAGTTCCCGTGCCGTACGGGGCACTTTCAGGCGCTCACACAGTTCAGTAACAGGCTGGATGCCGGCCTGTTCGTGGTTGATATGGCGTGGCCATTCCTCGGGGGGAGTGCAACCTTTTCCGAGATCATGGACCAAGGCTGCAAATCGAACATCAAGGGAATCGGATAACTGAGCGGCCATGTCCAGCGTCATTAAGGTGTGCACGCCGGTATCCACTTCAGGGTGATAGTGGGCGGCTTGTGGGATGCCGAAAAGAATAGCGAGTTCCGTGAACCAGTCCTTGAGGGCATCGGCACTTTTCAAGACCTGAAAATAGTGGGACGGTTCTGCGTATCCCAGCGCCTTCTGCGTTTCGAGCCAGACCCTTTCTGCCGTGAGGCTGGCAAGTTCGCCCGAGGTGGCCATGTCCTGCATCAGGGCGCGTGTTTCCTCCGCGAGTCTAAATCCCAGCGGGGCAAAGCGTGCAGCAAAGCGGGCAACCCGGAAAACTCTGAGGGGGTCTTCCCGAAATGCGGGTGATACATGGCGCAGAATGCGCTGCTCCAGATCCTGTTGACCCTTGAGAGGATCGATCAGTTTTCCCTGCTCGTCCAAGGCCATGGCATTAATGGTCAGGTCTCGCCGTGACAGATCCTCTTCCAGGGTGATGTCGGGTGAAAAGTCACAGATGAACCCTTTATAGCCCAGACCACTTTTGCGTTCAGTGCGGGCGAGCGCATGTTCTTCCTGGGTTTCCGGATGCAAAAAAACCGGAAAGTCTGCGCCTACCTGACGAAAGCCTGCTTGGGTCATGGACTCAGGCGTTGCGCCTACCACGACCCAATCCCGATCCTTGACCGGTAGATTCAGCAGTTGATCGCGGACGGCACCGCCCACTAGATAGCGCTTCATATAAGTTTCACTGTCGGACAATCAAAATTGTTTGACATCGTTCGCCATTGTTGGAATATGGGATCAAGGCCCGGGCAGTGACGAAACCGGGCGTCAGGATCAGGGACGGCGCACTTTCACTCTAAATCTAAGTATCAAGACTTCAAGGGAGACGCTCAATGTCAATTTTGCAGGAGTTTAAGGCCTTTGCCGTAAAAGGCAATGTTGTGGATATGGCGGTCGGTATCATTATCGGTGCGGCCTTCGGGAAAATCGTCAGCTCCGTCGTGGCGGATGTGGTGATGCCACCTATTGGTATCTTGCTGGGTGGCGTGGATTTTTCAGATCTCGCGATTGTTCTGAAAGAAGCGGCTGGTACGACGCCGGCCGTCGTGATCGCCTATGGCAAGTTTCTTCAGACAGTGATTGATTTTACGATCATTGCCTTTGCGGTATTTATGCTGATCAAGGGCATCAATTCGCTGAAGAAAAAGGAAGAAGCGGCACCGTCTGCCCCCCCGGCGCCGACCATGGATCAACAGTTGCTGACTGAGATCCGGGATCTGCTGAAACAGAAGTCTTAGGACGTCTGTTCGCGCTAGATCAGATAGCCCAGCGGCAAACTCGTCCGGTCGATGACCCTTTGCAGGACAAAGCTGGAATGTACGCCGCTGACGCCGGGTATCCGCGTGATCTTGTTAAGCAGAAATGCCTGGTAATGGTCCATGTCGGGTACCGCCACTTTAAGCATGTAATCGGCCTCCTGGCCGGTAATCAGATAGCACTCCTGTACCTCCTCCAGTTCGCTCACCCGCTTGCCGAATTCTTCAAAACGTTCCGGGGTATGCCGATCCATGCCGATCAGAATAATGACCGTTAATGATAGGCCCAGTTTCTTGCGATCCAATAAAGTCACACGCTGCTGAATGATTCCGGCCTCTTCCAGAGCCTTAACGCGTCGGAGGCACGGTGAGGGGGACAGTCCGACCCGTTCTGCCAGATCCTGATTAGTCAGGCTGGCGTCCTGTTGCAAGAGGGCAAGAATCTGGCGATCAATACGGTCGAATTTATAGGGTTTCTCGCTCATGGTTTAAAATGCCAATTAAGTTGTAATAAGTGAAATAATATTCCAATTAAATGCAAAATACGGGTTATTTTGCAAGCACATTGCGCCCTGTTTTCGCTACTATGACATGACTTAACCCACCCTTGGAGCACACTCATGGGCTTTGATCATCGCAAGTACCGTCCTTTTACACCCATTCGTAAGGCCGATCGCAAATGGCCTGATCACGTGATCACCCAGGCACCGCTGTGGTGTTCGGTTGACCTTCGCGATGGTAATCAGGCGCTGATCAATCCAATGGACGTCCATCAGAAACAACGATTGTTTGATCTGTTGGTGCAGACAGGATTCAAAGAGATCGAAATTGGTTTTCCCGCGGCCAGTCAGCCGGATTTCGATTTTTGTCGCCAACTGATCGTTGAAAAACGCATTCCGGACGACGTGACCGTGCAGGTGTTAACCCAGGCGCGGCCGGAGTTGATTGCCCGAACCTTTGAGGCATTGGCGGGTGTAAAGCGTGCCATCGTGCATGTCTACAATTCGACGTCGACGGTGCAGCGCGAGCAGGTTTTTCAATTGGACCGGGAGGGCATTAAAGGCATTGCCGTCAAGGGCGCTGAGTGTGTGATGAAGCATGCTCAACGCCTTCCGGATACCGAATGGATATTTCAGTATTCCCCTGAAAGTTTTACCGGCACTGAACTGGATTTTGCGGTTGACGTTATCGACGCTGTGACGACTGTCTGGCGCCCTGATCAGGGTCAGCGCGTCATTATCAATTTGCCGGCCACGGTGGAAATGGCGACCCCGAATGTGTTTGCGGACCAGATAGAGTGGGTCTGTGAGAACATGCAGTGGCGTGAGCATGTCGAGATTTCCGTACATACGCACAATGATCGGGGCTGTGGCGTTGCGGCGGCCGAATTGGCGGTGATGGCGGGAGCCGATCGGGTCGAAGGAACCCTGATGGGCAATGGCGAGCGAACCGGCAATATGGACATCGTGACAATGGCAATGAATCTGTACTCACAGGGCATTGATCCAGCACTGGATTTGAGTGATATGGCGGGCATTGTCCGGGTCACGGAAGCCTGTACCGGTATCACGACCCATCCGCGTCATCCCTATGCGGGTGAGTTGGTCTTTACGGCGTTTTCGGGCAGTCATCAGGATGCCATCCGAAAGTGCCTGGCCAGACGCCAGGAGGGTGCCTCCTGGGAGGTCGCCTATTTGCCGATTGATCCACGTGACGTGGGGCGGCGGTATGACGAAGTGGTGCGCATCAACAGTCAGTCGGGCAAAGGCGGCGTTGCGTATGTCCTTGAGAATACCTTGGGTATTCGTCTGCCTCGCTGGGCGCAGATTGAATTAAGTGCTTATGTGCAGCAGCACGCAGAACGCAGTGGTCGGGAGGTGGCGGCCGCGGAAATTCAGTGCTTGTTTCAAACTCACTTCATGGATGTGCCCCTGGCCTGGCAAATCCGGCGCTACGATCTTTGCAAGCGTGAGAGTCACGTGGAGGCAGATATCGAGTTGGTGGGTGGCGTGATACTTGCCGGCCAGGGCCATGGCGTGATCGAGGCGCTTGTGGATGCGTTGCAACGACAGTTTGGGCTTACGTTGTCAGTTGATCAGTATGATGAGTCTGCCCTGGGCACTGGTTCAGCGGCCAATGCGTTTGCCTGCGTCCGTCTGGTTGTCGAGGGAGAACTCGCAACTGCCGCGGCGATTGGCGAGGATACGACGGGAACCGCGTTACAGGCGCTTCTGAGTGCGGTGGTGAGGGCGGGGGTTTGCTTTCCTGGCGAGGCAAAGGCCTGTGGCGGCCTGATCGAACTCGCACGCTGACTTGCCTGGAGTGCCCGCAATACGCTAGATTGCGGGTTTGGCCTTTGCCTGGAAGCCCCTTCGATGCCCGCCCGAATTGCATGTCACCTATTCATGAGCGCGGCGTGCCTGATCTGCCTGCTAGGGGGTGGGATGGTCTCTGCTTGGGCAGAGGAGCCAGCGCCTTCCAAAATTCTGCGGGTCGCTGTGAGTTTTTCAATTCCACCATGGGTCGTACAGGAGACTGATTCTGGCATTGAACTGGATATCCTGCGTGACGCCATGGACGGAAGTGGCTACCTGGTAAAACCTGTTTATGTGCCATTTGAGCGGGCCTTCTCTCTGTTCAATGAGGGGAAGGTGGATGCCTTGATTAATGCGCGACCCAACTCGGTGACGCAGGGGTATTACAGTGACATCGTAGTGTATTTCCACAATGTCGCTATTAGCCTGTCCTACCGTGACTTTCCTGAAGAACTTTCTATGTCTTTCCTGCAGAACGCTCGCATCGTTGCCTTTCAGCGGGCAAGGGATTTTTTGGGCGAGTCTTTCGCTGCAATGGCGCTTTCCAACCCCAATTATCAGGAGGTGGCAGAACAGCGACTACAAATCAATCTGCTCTTTCTCAGGGATGCCGATTTTATCGTCATGGAGCGGGAAATATTCAATTACTATCATCAGCAGGCTCTGTCAGATCCGGATCTGACAGAGGTCGAGCATCAGAAATTGGGACGTCCCGTAAAACTGCACTCGTTGTTTGCTCCAACAGGCTACCGCTTTGTGTTCCGGGAGGAAGCAATCAGAGATCGGTTCAATGAAGGGTTGGCGCGGTTGCAGGAACGAGAGGCGTATCCGCAGTTAAAGCCACCGGCAGGCATCGTCGAGCGTTGAGGAGCTGGTGCCGGAGATAGGAATCGAACCTACGACCTTCGCATTACGAATGCGCTGCTCTACCAACTGAGCTACACCGGCAACCGGCGGCGATTATATCGTGATTTTTTCCTAAAACAAAAGCCCGCAGCGTATGATGAATTGTGGAATAATTTTCTGTATGTAAATAAGGGGTATCCTGTTAGCTCCACACAGTTTACTATTTCTGGATGGATAACCAGATACTAATGCCTAAAGGTGGGGATGACTACCCCACCAACTGGAACCAGTTTTCAGAATGGTTCCACACCGAAGAGTCCTGCCTCGCCTACACGGAGAGGCTGCGTTGGCCTCAGGGCTACGTTTGCCCAAGATGCAAAAATCAGTCTGATCCCTACCGGTCTAGCCGCGGCCGTTTGATATGCCCAGCATGTCGTTTCCAGTCAACCACCACTGCCGGAACCATTTTTGACAAAACCAGGACGCCTCTGCGTGTGTGGTTTGCGGGTGCCTGGTACGTTACCAATCAGAAGCACGGTGCTAATGCTCTGGGGCTTCAAAGAGTGTTAGGCTTGGGTAGTTATCAGACTGCCTGGACAATGCTGCATAGGTTTCGCCAAGCGATGGTGCGGCCTGGTCGAGAACGCCTCCACGGATTGGTCGAAGTTGATGAAACCTATCTCTCGATCACAGATCGCTATGCTCCTCCCGCCACGAAGAAGAAAAAAAAGCTCTACTAACAAAACGTTGGTTGCTATCGCCATCGAAATGTTGGAGCCAAGAGGGTTTGGTCGTGTTCGCCTACAACGCATTGCCGATGACTCGGCAATCTGTGTTGTGCCTTTCGTTCAAGATAGTATCGAGCCTGGTTCTATTGTACGCACCGATGGTTCTGCAGCTTACCGGTCAATCAAGGAGCTGGGCTATGAACATCAACGCACGGTCATGTTAGGGGCCGATCAGCCAGCACATGTTTCAATGGCAGGAGTACATCGTGTAGCCGCTTTGCTGCAGCGCTGGATACTAGGTACTCATCACGGTGCCGTCCAGCCATCACATCTAGATGCCTATCTGGATGAGTTTGTCTTTCGCTTCAACCGGCGAAGTTCTAACTTCCGGGGATTACTGTTTTACCGGTTGATGCAACAGTCAGTGCACACGCAGCCATATCCCTACCGAGATATCGTCAAGACCTCGACACACGCCTAAAGCTGACATAACATACTGGATGTGTATCCAGTTATGCGCCTTTGTGGTGCTAACAGGATACCCCTTATGTAAATACAGTATTTGTGTTATGGTAATTGCAGTCAGTTTGATTTTACGGTTCCGAAAGGGAGAACAACAATGGCGGTGGTAAATCTATTTATGAGCGACAGAGATCCCAGTAAGCGAACGTTTACCAGTAAGGCCGAGGCCGATGCGCTCGATAAAAAACTGGAGCTGGCGGAGAACCTGCAGGCTTTTCTTGAAAAGCAGCTGCCAGAGCTGGATGAGCAGCTGGGTGAGCGTATCAGTCTTTTATTTGCGGAGCACAAGGATGCTGTGGCGCAGGCGTTTAAGGGCAAGGCAGACGAGCTTTTGGCCATTGATGTGCCAGTTGAAGATGACAAGGTTCGTGCGATCGGCAAGCGCGGTTAACGGTCTGGCAGACCGGAGGTAAGGGCAGCTGACCTTGTCCTCCGGTTTGCCATGCTGATTTAAACGCTGACGGGTTCTGCCGGCGTTCTCACCCAGTCGCCTTTGCCCGGTTTGACAAAGATTTCTTTGATCAGCGGAACGGCACGAAGGCCTTCAATCGAAATGGCCGTCATCAGCCCTGAAATCATTGCACCCACTACGCCACAGCTAAGGACATCCTGTCCTGTGAGCCAGAGTCCTTTGATGTCGGTAGAGGGGCGTAACCAGTCCTGTTCAAAACGTTCTGGATCGTGGTCGAGACCATAAATTTCACCCCGGCTGTAGCGACAGAAGAAATCGGTCGACAAGGGGGTGGAAGTATCATAGTAGTCAATCTTTCCACGCAACTGAGGGAACTTCTTGTAGAGAACCTCCAGCATTTTCTCTGTGAGCGCATCTTTCAGTGCATCGTAGTCTTCGCCTCGCTTACCCCACACCGTGTCTTTCCAGGGTTCGAATTGTTCAAAGGTCGTCGGAGCGACGATTTCAATCGCGGATCGTCCGGGATAACGCGTGGCGTAGGACGGATCTTTCGCTGAAGGAAAGGAAATGTAAACGACCGGAAACGGACGCGAGGTGTCCTCTATGAAGGCGTCAACGGCTTCATCGTAACGGTGGTCCGGGTAGATCCAGTAATTTGTTTTGGGCAGCCCCAACTCCTCGGCGGTGCCTTTGAGCCCGATGTACATGCCCAGGTGTGACATTGATGGACGAATATGTTTGCGATGGGTCGTGTAGTTGCACAGCGCGCGTGCACTCTCCGGGAGGAGCTTTTCAAATGTATTGATGACGCCCGCATTGCTGATGACCTGCGCAGCGCGGATTTCGTGTCCGTCGGCCATGCGTACACCCACGGCCCGTTTGTTTTCAATCAGGATTTCTTTCACATCCGCATAGGTCAGCACATCACCGCCTGACGCCTGAATCACGGGAATGATGGTTTCTGCCATGCGTGACGCGCCACCAATCGGGTAGTAGCCACCGTGGAGGTAATGTTTGGCGATGAGGGCGTGAATCAGGAAGCTGGACTTTTTAGGCGGCATACCGCAATCGCCCCATTGCCCAGTGAGAACCGCGATCAATTTATCATCGCGGGTCAATTTTGACAGAACCTCGTACGTAGGCTTGTTAAAGTAGTCGGGGAGGGTGAATTTCAACAGGCGGGAGACTACCGGAAGCGTTAAACGCGGAAGCGCCTTGCTCAGCGTGTACCCCTGCATAGCACCCGCGACCTTGTTCAACATCCCGAGATAGGTGTCGATGGCATGGGCTTCATTCGGGAAGTCCTTGAGCAGACCCGCTTTAAAAGCTTCCGGGCCGGCGACCAAATCATAGTGCTCGTCACCGAGGTAAAACCGGTCATAGGTGGGATCCATGGGCGCCCATTTCAGTTCACCCTGTGTGATATAGTCGAACAGCTTGCGCCCCAGTGTATGGGGGGAACCCATGTCGCCGATATAGTGGACGCCTACGTCCCATTCATAACCATTGCGGGCGTAGCTGTGGGTAAATCCACCCGCCGTGTAATGCTGCTCCAGCACGAGGACTTTCTTGCCCTGTTTCGAGAGGCACGCAGCCGTGGTGAGTCCTCCAATGCCAGAGCCGATAACAACTGCATCATAGTTCTGATCAATGCGATTGGCGCGGTAGCGTTTGCCGATACGGATAGCGCTGGGCGTCAGTGATTTTTTACGGGGAGCGGCCGCAGTCATGCGAAAACCTCCAGAGGTTGGTTATTGTCTGCTCATCCTAATCCGCTTTACTCAATTATGCAAATAATTGCATATCAGTGGTGATTTGCAGTTCACATTCAGGCAATATGTTTTCTTTGTTACGATAAACGCATCGATATGTCTCTCAAACACGCGATAATTGCCTTGCTCGATCTTGAGGAAGGAACCGGGTATGACCTGGTCAAACGTTTCAACTCCAGCGTGGGGCACTTTTGGTCCTCGACGCATCAGCAGGTCTACCAGGAGCTTGCACGCCTGACCGACCAAGGATGGGTTGCCTTTACTCAGGTCGAGCAGGTGGGAAAACCTGACAAAAAAATCTATCGTGTGACGCCGCAGGGGATGGCCGAATTGCGGGAGTGGCTCCTGAAGCCGGCCAAGTCACTCAAGGCGAAAGATCCATTATTGGTCAAGATCTTTGCCGGACGGCATACCTCGCGAGAAGCGTTACTTGAGGAGTTGGCCCGCCATGAAAGAGAACACCTGGATACCCTAGAGGGCTATGAGCGTATCGAAATCGGGCTCAGGCGAAGTGGGGCGATGGAGGATAAGCGTTATTTGCTACCCTATATGACCATGCGCCTGGGGATTCGTATTGAAAAAGCGTATTTGGATTGGGTGGACGAAGTTCGCGATGCGCTCCGCACCCATGATTAGAATTCTATGGATCTGTCTCTTGCTTGGCGCGTCGCTGGCCGGGACTGATTTCATGTTCCGGGATCAGCTGTTGTATCAGCGTGACGCCGTTAACAGCGGACAGTGGCATCGCCTGCTTACGTGCCATTTCACGCATTTCACCCTCTATCATTTGGCGACAAACCTGGCGGGGGCTGCGATGGCGTATGTCATTCTGTTTTCGCGCCAGACGGCGTGTTTTATTGCAGCTATGGTGATGCTCAGCGTCATGCTGGGCGCCGGGTTGCATGCTTGGGCCTTGCATTTGTCTGTGTATGCGGGCTTTTCTGGCGTGCTTCATGGCCTGGTGGTGTTTGGGATTCTGCAGCAGCTGGAGGTTCATCGGCGCGACCCTTTCTGGTGGCTGGCATTGGCGGCCGTGGCTGGCAAACTGTTTTATGAGCAATCTTCAGCATTTGATCCACAGGCATTCTCGTCCTTACTGTCTGTTCCTGTGGCGACGATTGCGCATTGGCAGGGTGCGGCGCTTGGATTGATTTCAGGATTGCTGTTTTTGTTGTCCAAACGTCAGCGCAGCCTTGAGAAACGCCAGCCATCCCAGTAAAAGGGCTGTTCCCCCCAGCGGCGTGATTGCGCCGAGCCACCGCTGTCCGGTCAGACATAGCAGATAGAGACTACCGCTAAACAGGCACATACCAACGACCAGACTCCAGCTCGCGCGGGTCAGCCACAGGCGTGAGAGTGCCGTTGCCTGGCTCAAGCCCCAAAAAATCAGCAGGGCGAGGGTGTGTGACATCTGGTAGGTGACGGCGGTATTCCAGACAGCACGCATGTCCTCTGAGAGCATGGATTTGAGCGCGTGTGCGCCGAAAGCGCCCAGGGCGACGGTGAGAAAGCCGGACAGTGCGGCAAAAATCAGAAGGGATCGAGACATTGGTCTATTCCAGATGGCGGCGACAAGACATTCTGCTTTTCTGGAATGTCGCTGTCGACGTTTGTATATGCGGGTATTTTTTCATCCCCCACGCTGAACCGCCTGACGGTCGTCGCTTAGAGATGAAAGGAGGCCACTATTCAGTGGCCGCTCCCGTAATGATGGCGTCCGAAAAACTCTGGTATGCCGCATAGATTTGCTTGGCGAAGGTGTCAGGAAATACGTGAAATTCACCCTTTTCCAATGCAGCGATAATACCTTCTGCGACGCATGCTGGCGAGTCGCCAACCTCAAAACCTGCTTTGTCAGCCATGTCGGTTTTGATCGGCCCCGGGTGGACGCTTACGACATGAATGCCCTTGGGGGCCAGCGTCTCTTTCAAGCCCTGCGTGATCGAATAGGCCGCCGCCTTGGAGGCACAATAAGTGGTGAAACCTGCGAAGGTCTTGAGCGATGCCACTGAGTTGAGCTGAACGAACGCTGTGTTTTCATTGGCTTCCAGAATTGGAGCAAAGGCTCGGGCCATACGCAGCAATCCAAAGACGTTCACGTTGAGCTCCTTGTTCAGTGCATCCTCTACCTGAGCAGACAGGGGATTTGCGATTTCGAGAATCCCGGCATTATTTACCACGATTTGTACATCTTTCGTCTGCGCTGCAAGGGTGTTAATGGATTGGGTGTCCCCCACATCGGCCTGTAAGGTGACCACTTTCTCACCGTATGCTTGCGAAAGGTCCAGGGTGCTTTCAGGGTTGCGAACCGCCAGGTAAACCTTTTTGGCACCATGTTGGATAAAGGATTCAACAATCGCCTTGCCGATACCGCGGTTGGCCCCGGTTACCAGGACCACTTTGTTTTTGATCGTTATGTTCATTGGTATTCTCCATGTGTCTGTCGGTAAGCTATACCCGTTTAAATTTGTACCGAATGGTATGGTTGAGTTGAATTTTACCGATCGGTATAATTCTGTCAACTACCCAGGCATCAAATTTTAATTACAATGCACATGCGGTTAATGCGTGAAGCGATTGACGTTATGGTAATGAGGTGAGCAGTTTTGGCGGGTGGCAGGAAACTTGAGTTCGACAAAGAAACAGCGTTGGAAGCGGCCATGCATGTCTTCTGGAAGAAGGGCTACAGCGGCGCATCGCTGGCAGATTTGACGGAAAGCATGGGGATCAACAAGCCCAGTCTGTACGCGACCTTCGGCAATAAGGAGGCCTTGTTTATTCAGGCGACGGAATACTATGTCGAACACGTTGCCAGGACCCACTGCCAGTATTTGGTTCAGGAAGGCATTCCGCTTCGTGACAGGCTAAAAAATTATCTGATGTCGGTTGTGGCCAGTCAGTGCGACAGCTCGAAACCGAAAGGATGTTATGTCGCACTGTGCGCGTCTGAAGCGGCCGGGGATAGTATCCCTGACCATGCACAGGAAACGCTTTTCAAAGCGGGAGCCTATACGCAAAATGCCCTGATGAGGGTGTTCACGGATGACACTGACGCGATCCGTTTGTTGTCGAAGAGTTGCTCCAGCGCAGAAGAAACTGTGCGTTTTCTTTTCACCCTTCTGAATGGCACTGCAGCAATGGCAAGAGTGGGCCTGAGCCTGGCAGAGCTTGAATCAGTGGTTGAGCACGGGCTCAGAGGGATCGGGTTGTGATAACCCGTGTGGCGTTAGCCACATATGCTAAAACGCATAGCCAAAGCGACGAATGATTGCCCTGGCCTCGTCACTCTGCAGGTAGTTCACCAGGCTTCGGGCGGCCTCGTTTTTTTCACCTTGCTTGAGCAGAACTGCCGCCTGGCGAATCGGCGCATGCAGGGATTCGGGGACGAGCCAGAAAGACCCTGCAACCGGCTGTTCATCCTGCTGGATTTGCGATAACGCTACAAAACCCAGTTCAGCATTCCCGGTGCTCACAAACTGAAAAGTTTGCGTGATGCTTTCGCCTTCAACCAGACGATCTTTCAGCGACTCAAGCAGCCCCAGATTTTTCAGAACGCTCATCGCAGCAGCACCGTAGGGTGCCGTTTTGGGGTTGGCGATCGCCAGATGCTTAAAGTCTTCCCTGGCGAGCACGGCGCCTTGAGGGTCAACCCGCTGGGGGGCCGAAGACCAGAGGGCCAGGCGTCCGATGGCATAGACGAAAACCTGACCCGCCTGCGCCAGCCCGTCATTGACCACTCGGGCGGGCACTGACTCATCGGCGGCAAGAAATACTTCGTAAGGCGCACCATGGGTAATTTGCGCGTAGAGGCTGCCGGTTGATCCTTGCGATAAAATGGCGTGGTGTCCGGTCTTTTTTTCGAACGCGGCTGCCAGCAGGGTCATCGGTTGGCTGAAGTTGGCGGCCACCGCAACATGAACCTCCTGAGCCCAGGCGACAGCGCCGATGACCGACGACAGGAAAAGGGTAATAAGGGTGCTAAGCAGGCACTGCAAGACGCTGCGAGAAGTCATATCGCGTTCCATAGATGATTGCCAGTTTAGGCGATATACCGCAGTTGACGCCATGGGAATTTGGGTAGATGACGCGGCGTGTTCGGGGTATCCTTCCTGCATTCTTTTCCTCTTTGCCGATGAGTCTCTGATCAATGCCGCCGTTTCCCTCTGCCAACGCCTCCAAAGACAGTATTGAACACCTGATTCGCATTGGCGCGGTGCTTTTGTTGATCGTGACCTGCGGCATGATCATGAGCCCCTTTATCATGATCATTCTCTGGTCCCTGATCATCAGTATCTCACTGGGCCCCGTCTTTCAAAAGCTGACCCGCATGTTGGGAGGGCGGGGCAAAACAGCGGCTTCGCTGTTGGGGGCGACGGGGCTGGCATTGGTGATCGTACCCACTGTCTTGCTCTCTGAGTCGATTGCGGTGGGTGCCAAGGCCCTGTCGCAGGCACTTGAAGCCGGTGTGCTGGTAATTCCGCCGCCCGAAAACAGTGTCAGGGACTGGCCGGTCATCGGTGAGTGGCTCCACAATCTCTGGATGCAGGCCTCCACAAATTTGATTGCGATTTTGCAGCCCTACAGTGCTGAAATTAAATCGATGGCCAGTAGCCTACTGAAGGCTGCCGCCGGGGTTGGGGGCGCGATCCTGCAGTTTACGCTGGCGATTGTTATTGCGGCCGCAATGCTTGCCAATGCCGAGGGTGGGGTGACGATGATGCGCAAGCTGTTTATCCGGCTTGCAGGTGAGAAAGGTGTCGATTACATCAATCTGGCCGGCAAAACCGTTCGTTCGGTGGCGGCCGGTGTTGTGGGGGTGGCGATTATTCAGGCCCTCGCGTCTGCGATTGGCTTTGCCTTGATCGGCGTGCCTTATGCGGGTTTGTGGGCCCTGGCAGTGCTGTTACTGGCCATCATTCAGGTGCCGGTCTTTGTCGTGATTGCCCCCATCATTGTGTATGCCTACGGTCACTCGGACGCGGTTCCCGCGCTCGTGTTTGCGATTTACATGATCCTCGTGGGCGCCAGCGACAATATCCTGAAACCGATTCTGATGGGGCGGGATGCCCAGGTGCCGGTTTTGATTATTCTGATGGGCGCGATTGGCGGCATGCTCTTGTCCGGTATTATCGGACTGTTTGTCGGTGCCGTTGTGCTAGCCCTGGGGTATGAACTATTCATTGCCTGGGTCAATGAACCAGAGGGGGCTTAGCGCCCCTTTCAATCGTCGCGGGCCGTTGTCCATGCCGGTGAATCGGCCAGAAACGCCGTCAGCCAATCCTGCACAGACACACCGCCCGCCGTGGCGGTCACATCCCGTTGGATGAAGGTGTGTTCGGTGCCATTTTTAATCCAACTACGCATTCTGCCCTCTGAAAAATCCTCTATTGCGGGGAGTTGCTGCAGAACCGATGTTTCGAACGCACTTCCCCCTATACCGAGAAAAACGGTCCCGATGACAAAATCCTGTTTGCTGGTCAGCATGGCCAGACGGAAATTCGTATCCTGCGCCAGTTACCAGCGCAGGTACTCGGTCATGTGGCCGTTAGTGAGGCAGTCTGGACAGCCGTTTTCGGGAAAGAACTGGACAGCGTTCCAGTCTTCGATACGCCCCAGAATGAACTCAGGGGCATTATCCATGGCGATACCCAGGCCAGAGTCATTAATCACTTCAATCGGAACGTTGGGGTACAGGTGACGAACGAGCGGTAGCGCAAAGAGTGTTCCAAAGGCCCCACCACTGTTACCGGCGAGTATGATGCGAGAGGGTGCTGGAAAGGTTGCCGCCGTCACATCCAGTCCGGCAGACAGGTTTTTAAGGCCGCGCTGATATTCGGTGTTTTCCGGTTTGCCATAACCGGGGTTGCTATGATCTACGTCGCCTACGAACAACGAGCCATCGCAGTAGGGCAGGTAGGCGACATTGGCCGACGCCACAGGGTTGCCCGCCAGGTCCGGGTCGAGAATACCGCGCCGTGGAACGCCGGGTTGGGCTGTTTCGTTGGCCATGCAGAGTTCTGACCAGCAGCCGCCACCGCCTTCCAGAAAGATGACCAGGTCTGAGCTGCCCTGGTCGCGTGTACTCATGTTATACGCGCTTCCGTCCAGGCACAGCGGTCCATCGCCCTGCGCGAATTGATGTACGGTGGCATCACCCTCTACGTCGGTTGATTCGGGCTGATAGGTCCCCTGATAAACGGCGATCCCCTGATCGAGCAGTTCCTCGAAGGGCTGTGCCGTTTCACCGTCATTGCGTGTGTCTATTACCGGTTCGGCTACGGAATTTGCAGCGGAAGAGGAGTCCTGGCAGGCGCTGAGTGTCAGTGGGAGAATACAGGTCAGTATAAGCAGACGAGCAGACATAATTCGGTTGCCAAAATTAAAGGTTACGCGCGGTTACGCAATGGAGCGCAATGGTAACAATCACGCGAAGGCGGATCTGCGAAGGCGGATCTGCGAAGGCGTTCACTTTGGTGTTTTAATGTACAGGTGTCATCGCGGATGCTGGCATATGCGGGGGCTTTAGTTACACTTTTCATAGATGGAATCCCGTTTTTTCGGAGTAGAAGGGTTTGACCGATTCTCTGCGTGACATTCAATTGCAGCCCGTCGAGGTGGATTTTGTTCGCCGTCGGCTCACCTCGGGTGCGCGGGCATTGCGTTTTGGGAACCGTCTGGACAACCTGTTTTCCGACCACTACCGGGAGTCTTTCCTGCAAACCAACCGCTTTTACGGGGTTATCGGCGCAATGATGCTGATGCTGTTCAGTCTGGCCGACCGGGAAGTGGTTCCGAACCTGTATGAAGGACTGCTTCTGCTGCGGCTGATGGAAGGCGCGCTGGTCATCGCGGTGGTTGCCTTTGCCACACATCCAAAACTTCGACCACATTTTCAGGCGGTGATGGTCGTGATGGTGTTGATTTTGCACCTGAGTATTCTGACGGTGAGTTATCTCGCCGCCGGAGAGGGTGAGTTTCATTACCAGACAGGGTCCTTTCTCCCGGTCATGTTTTTGGGCACGGTCATGCGACTGCAGTTGACTTACATGCTGCCAGGGGCGGCAGTCATGTGGCTGTGCCAGATGATAGCCGTGTATGGCCTGATGTCGCTCCCCCCCTCTCAGGAAACCGAACTGCTGTTCCTTTACACTTTCGTAACCTTCATTTCACTGTTTGTTTGCTATCGTGTTGAATTTGAAGGTCGCCAGATGTTTCTGCAAACCCTGCTGCTGTACCATGACCAGCGGCAGTTGCTGGAGACGCAGGAAGAACTCAAAGCGCTGTCCTATATTGACGGGCTCACTCAGGTGGCCAATCGTCGGCGTTTTAATCAGCGTTTGAGCGAGGACTGGCGGCGTTGTCTGAGGGCGGGAAAGCCACTTTCGCTGATCCTGCTTGATGTTGATAACTTCAAACGACTGAATGACAGCCGTGGGCATCTGGCCGGCGATGAGTGCCTGAGTCGGGTGGCGGCCTGTCTGAAAAGTCTGGTGGGTCGATCGTCTGATCTGGTGTGTCGTTATGGGGGAGAAGAGTTTGCTATCTTATTGCCAGAAACGCCGCTCGATGCGGCTGGTCAATTAGCCTCTGCGATGGTCGAGGCGGTGGCGCTGCAGAAGCTGCCGGGTGCGACGGATTCTCAATCGGTCGTAACGGTGAGCGCGGGCGTGGCCAGCCTGGTTCCGACCGAGGCACTGCGTGAGAACGATTTAATCGATACGGCCGACGGCGCGTTGTACGAAGCCAAGCACAATGGGAAAAATCAGATGAAGTGTGCCGCCAGATGAGTTCTTCAGCGCTGCTCTGGATCGTTGTACTGCCCCTTTTGGGAACCCTGGTACCACTGGTTGCCCAGCGTTGGGGGAAAACAGCCTGTGCCGTCGCGACGGCCATTTTGCCGGCGACAGCCCTTCTACTTGTTTTGCAGTTTCATGCTGACGTGGTGGCGCAAACACCCTTGACCGCAAGCTGGCACTGGATTCCTTCGCTGGGTCTTAACCTGAGTTTTCACCTGGATGGATTGGGTTTTCTGTTTGCCTTGTTGATTCTGGGTATCGGCCTGCTGGTCATCCTCTATGCGCGCTACTATCTGTCGGACGAAGACCCGATGGGACGATTCTATGCCTATCTGATTCTGTTTATGACCGCCATGCTAGGGGTCGTTCTCTCCAATAACCTGATTCAATTATGGATGTTCTGGGAGCTGACCAGTGTTAGCTCCTTTCTGCTTATCAGCTTCTGGTCGCATCGTTCGGACGCCCGGCGAGGGGCGCGCATGGCGTTGGCCATCACCGGCGCCGGGGGATTAGCCTTACTCGCCGGTTTGCTTCTGATCGGGCAGGTCGTGGGATCATTTGATTTGCAGACGGTGCTGGCGAGTGGTGCCCTGGTTCGGGCACACGACGCTTACCCGGTGATTCTGGGCTTGATCTTGTTGGGTGCCTTCACTAAATCGGCCCAATTTCCCTTTCATTTCTGGTTGCCGCATGCCATGGCCGCACCGACGCCCGTCAGCGCCTATTTGCATTCCGCCACCATGGTTAAGGCCGGAATATTTTTGCTGGCGCGTTTTTTTCCCGTCCTGGCGGGTACCGAAATGTGGTTCCTGGTCGTGGGCCTGACAGGGCTGGCGACCTTGCTGCTGGGCGCTTATACGGCCTTGTTCAAACATGATCTCAAGGGCTTGCTGGCCTATTCCACGATCAGTCATCTGGGACTCATTACCTTGCTGCTGGGGATGCACAGCGAGCTGGCGGCCGTGGCGGCAGTGTTTCACATCATCAACCATGCGGTATTCAAGGCCTCTCTCTTTATGGCTGCCGGGATTATTGATCATGAGTCCGGCACGCGGGACATGCGTAAATTGAACGGTTTGTGGAACTATATGCCGCATACGGCGACGCTGGCGATGGTCGCTTCCGCTTCGATGGCCGGTATCCCCTTGTTTAACGGCTTCTTATCCAAGGAAATGTTCTTTGCCGAGACGCTGCACCCTGGCGCACTGGGCTCACTCTCGTGGATGATTCCCGTGTTTGCGACGGTCGGTGCGGCCTTGTCTGTCGCCTATTCGGTGCGCTTCATTCACGATGTATTTTTTAACGGTGAACCGATCGACCTGCCGAAGACACCTCATGAGCCCCCGCGCTATATGAAGGTGCCGGTCGAAATTCTGGTCGCACTGTGTATTCTGGTGGGTATTTTTCCCGAATTTATGGTTGGGGAATTGCTGGCGGCGGCCTCGCAGTCCGTCATCCGAACGGAACTGCCCGAGTATGGGCTCTCGATCTGGCATGGCTTCAATCTTCCCTTGATGATGAGCCTCGCCGCCGTCATCGGTGGTGCCTTTATTTATTACCACCGCGGGACGCTGTTTCAGCTACAGGCGCAATTCCCTGAACGGGATATGAAAGCCGAGTTTGAGAAGGGGGTCGTGGCTCTATTGGGTGTGGCACATCGGATCATGGCATGGATTGATAACGGCTCGCTGCAGCGCTATAGCCTGCTTCTGGTGCTCGCCGCCATCGTGATGCTCGCGGCACCATTGACCGGCCTGGTGCGCGCGCTGGGCGACAAATCCTTGATGCCGGTCGATCCCTTTGCCGCCATTGCCGGGTTTCTGTTATGTGTCTCGGCGCTTGCCACCGTTGTTTTGCACCGGCAGCGCCTGGTTGCCTTGCTGATGTTATCGGTGGCCGGGCTGATTGTTTCGATGGCATTCAGTTATTTTTCGGCACCGGACCTGGCTTTGACCCAGCTGACCGTTGAAGTGGTCACGATTGTGCTGTTGCTGTTAGCGTTATTTTTTCTGCCGCAAAGTACGCCCAAAGAAACGGATCCGCGTCGCATTGCCCGGGACCTGGGGCTCGCTGCCATTGCGGGAGGGATTATCGGGACCTTGAGCTATGCCCTGATGACCCGTTCGCTTGATTCGATTGCGGACTATTTCGTTGCCAACAGTAAAACGGGCGGTGGTGGTACCAACGTAGTCAACGTGATTCTGGTTGATTTTCGCGGCTTTGATACGCTCGGTGAAATCACGGTGCTAGGGATTGCGGCACTGGGTATTTTTGGACTGATCTCCCGTATGCCCCTGTACCTGCCGGCCCGGGATGCCTTCGGCAATCGTTGGTCAAACGATGTCCACCCGATGATGTTGGGCATGGTGTCGCGCTGGTTATTGCCGATGGCTCTGCTGGTCTCAGTGTTTATTTTCCTGCGTGGACATAATCAGCCGGGGGGAGGATTCATTGCGGGGCTCATTACCGCGATAGCGATATTGCAGCAATATATTGCCAACGGTGTTGAGTGGGTAAGAGGGCGCTTGCGTATTCACTATGCGGCAATGATTGGGACAGGATTGGGGATTGCACTGTTCTCCGGGGTGGGGAGTTGGTTCTTTGGCCGACCTTTCCTAACGACCTGGTTCGATTATTTCAGTTGGCCGGTCGTCGGCAAGTTCGAATTGGCCAGCGCGATGGTGTTTGATCTGGGTGTTTACCTGACGGTCATCGGCGCGACGCTGATGATTCTGGCTAACCTGGGGGAACTGTCGACCCGCCATCGACCTGACAGTCGGGGAGAGAGCTAGTGGAAGGGGTGTATGCTGTCTGTGTGGGCCTGTTAACGGCCTGTGGAATATTTTTGTTGCTGCGCCGCCGCACCTATACGGTGGTGCTGGGGATCACCTTGCTTTCTTATGCGGTGAACCTGTTTTTATTTGCCAGTGGTGGCCTTAAATTAAACGCCGCCGCCATTCTGGGGGGCAACGGTGACTTTGCGGATCCCCTGACGCAAGCACTGGTGCTGACTGCGATTGTGATTGGCTTTGCCATGACCGCATTTATCATGGTATTAGCAATGGTGGCGCGGGCAGAGATGGGGAATGATCATGTCGATGGAACGGATGTCGACCATGAGCGAACGCCGGAGAAGGAGGCGCAGTGACAGAGCATTTGGCGATTCTTCCTATCCTGATTCCCATGCTGACGGCCGTGGTACTGATGTTTCCTGGTATTCAGCCGTCTGTGCTGTGGCAGCGTATGGGTTGCGGCAGCGCGCTGATACTCACGATGGCGGTGGTGCTGTCTCTGCTGAATAATGTCCGGGGTGTGCCGCTCACTTACGTGCTGGGAGACTGGCAGCCTCCGTTTGGAATTGTCCTCACGGTTGATCCGCTGGCGATTCTTCTGGTGCTGTTGACCGTTGGGCTGGCGCTGGTCTGCTGGCTTTACAGTCTGGCTGGAAAACAAACCCCAGGTCCTTACTATCACTCCATTTTTCTGTTTCAGATCATGGGCATTAACGGTGCCTTTCTGACGGGTGATCTGTTCAACCTGTTCGTCTTTTTCGAAATTCTGCTGATTGCCTCCTATTCCCTGCTGACCTACGGTTCGGCCCGCCAGAAAGCGCGCGCGCATTTTCACTATGTCGCACTGAACCTGATTGGTTCGGCGTTCTTTCTTTTCGCGCTGGGCATACTCTACGGTGCAACGGGAACGCTGAATATGGCAGATATGTCGCAGAAGCTGGCGCAGCTCAGCGGCGATAAGCTCTATCTGGCGAAAGCGGGCGGCCTGTTACTGATTGTCGTCTTTGGTTTAAAGGCCGCCCTGGTGCCATTACAATTCTGGCTGGTGGCTACCTACAGCGCTGCGCTGGCGCCCGTTGCTGCCCTGTTTGCCATCATGACCAAGGTAGGAATCTACAGTTTTATTCGTGTCCACGTTCAGCTTTTTGGCGGTGGCGCTGATGGGCTGCAGGGGCTGGCAGATGACTGGCTGTGGTATTTGTCGCTGATAACACTGTTGGTTGGCTCTATCGGAATGTTGGCCAGTGAGCAGCTCAAACCTCTGATTGCCAATCTGGTAATCATATCGGTCGGTTTGCTGCTCATGCTGGTTTCGAATAATTCGGTAGAGTCCATTCGTGCCGCGGTCTATTACCTGATCCATTCCACCCTGATTACGGCCGCGCTGTTTCTGCTCGCTGACATGATCGCCCTGCAGCGAGGACAGGCGGGGGACCGTCTGGTGCCTGCGCGTCCGCTTTCCCAACCGCTTCTGCTCGGGGGCTTACTGCTGCTGGCGGCCATGGTCGTGATCGGTCTGCCGCCTTTTTCAGGCTTCATCGGCAAACTACTGGCATTGCAGGCGTTTGCCGGAAGCATCCATCAGGTTATTGCCTGGGCCGCCATTTTGCTCAGCAGCCTGTTTATGTTGATCATGCTGGCGCGTGCCGGGACCGGCCTGATCTGGCATACCCGTACTGGCAAGCCAGGAACTGAAACGGCCGCGCCCGTGCAACTGATGGCCGTCGTCCTGCTATTGGGTGTGTCCGCGGGCATGGTCGTGGCTGGCGAGTGGGTCCTCACCCTTTCTGGAGACGCGGCCTGGCATGTGTTTAACATCACGGGGGCGAGTCCGGGGGTAGGGAGGATGATTCCATGAATGATGTGACGAAGGTTTCGATCCGGCGTCGTCTTATACCGCAACCCTTGTTATCAGTGATACTGTGGTCATTGTGGCTCCTATTGAATCAGTCTCTGGCAGCGGGACATATCGTGCTCGGAGCAGTTATTGCCTGGCTGATTCCAATACTGCTGCGGCCAATGGCCGAACCTAATCCCCCGCTCAAGCGACCGTTTTTGGCCCTGCGATATTTTTTTCGGTTGTTGCTGGATATAGTGTTATCCAATATTCAGGTCGCCCGGCAGGTGCTGGGACCCATCAAAAAACTGCAACCAGGGTTCGTTGCGTATCCCCTGAAGTTGCATTCCGATCTGCCGATCACGATTCTTTCCAGCACCATTGCGCTGACGCCGGGTACCTTAACGGCAGAGGTCTCTGAGGATCGCAAGTGCTTATATATTCACGTACTGGACCTTCAGGATGAACAGGCGTTGATCGACAGTATTCGTAGTCGCTATGAGGATTGGCTCAAGGAGATGTTCGAATGATGACGCTCACGCTGGGGATCGTCACCTGTCTGGTGAGTGCCGCACTGTTGTTGAATTTATGGCGCTTGTTGATTGGTCCAGGATTGGTTGATCGATTGCTGGCCCTGGATACCATGTTCATCAATTCCATCGCGTTGATCGTACTACTGGGCTTGCAGACGGGAACCGCACTGTATTTTGAGGGTGCGCTGCTGATCGCGATGCTGGGTTTTGTCAGCACCGCCGCCGTCTGCAAATATGTTTTACGCGGCGATATCATTGAATAGGGGGTTACGGTGCTAGAGGTGTTGGTTTGCTTCCTGCTTTTGGTCGGTGGTGTCTTTCTGTTTGTGGGGTCTCTGGGGTTAGTCCGGTTGCCCGATTTCTACACTCGCCTGCACGCACCGACCAAGGCTACCACGCTGGGGATTGGCAGTGTCCTCATTGCGTCCATGGTGTTTATGTCGGAGCAGCAGAAGCAGTTAAGTGTGCATGAGCTGATGATCACGCTGTTTCTGTTCATGACGGCGCCGATTGCCGCGCACATGATGGCCAAAGCCGCCCTGCATCTGCGCGTGAAGGCCGATGCCTCGACTCAAAATCAGCCGTTCATCGATTATGCCCGGCAGCAGCGCTCGCGGAGTGACGAGTCATGATTCACCTTGGGCCGGGCAGGGAGGATTCCTGCGGCGGCTCCCGCCAAATGCTTCTGTGCGGATTGCTGGCGGCTTTCATATCCTCAGGTGTTGCGGCGGATACCCTTAAGCTGCGGGCAGATTATTGGTGCCCCTACAACTGTGACCCGACGAGTGAGAAACCCGGTGTACTGATTGAAATCGCACAAAAGGCCCTTGAGGGAACCCCACATCAATTGGATTATCAGCTCTTGAATTGGTCCCGAGCCAAATTAGAGGCAGAAATGACCCAGGCACATGGGCTGGTTGGTATGGGCTGGGACGAGGAATTAGCACAAAAATACCAGTTTACCTTACCACTCATGGATGAGTCCCCCTGGTGCTTTTATGTGAAGGCACGTGAAAATTGGCGCTACACGGGGTTGAGTTCTCTCACAGGTGTCATGCTGGGTGTCGTGAATGGCTATGGCTACACGCCTGAAATGGACGAATTTCTGAGTGTACCCGCGAATCGGCCCTATGTCGTCTCACTGTCAGGTGATCGGCCTATCAAAAATTTGTTGACCATGCTGATGCTGTCGCGCATTCAGGTTTTGCTCGATGAGCGAAATGTCGTTCGCTATGAGGCGTCGGAAAAAGGCCTAAACCTAAAAGAAGCCGGTTGCCTGAATGATGATTCTGAAAACAACCAGGCCACCAAGGTTTACATTACCTTTTCCAGGGATGATGCAGGCGGCGCTCGCTGGATCCGGCGGATTAATCGGAAGTTGGAAGCACTCCAGCAAAATGGTGAATACGCCGGTCTTCTTAAACGTTATGGATTGTCACCCTGAATACAGGCACAATGCCCGCTTTTACGTCGGGAGTTCAATCCATGTCTGTTTTCAATGCCCCTAATCTGGCTGACTTTCTCGAGAAGGTGCGGCGGATGCCGGAACGTGTTGAGTTTGAAGACACGATTGCCGTCATTGAAGCCAATTACGCCTTTAGCCCCTGCGCGTTTGACAATGGCGACGTTCACAATGCGGCCGGGCAGAACAATGGCTCCTGTCGGATTCTGGCATTTGCCCAGATGCAGGGGATGGCCGAAGGTGAGGCGCTTGCCTGCTTTGGACGCTACTATCGCGAGGATGTGCTGAAACACCCGCAAAATCAGGATCATGCCAATATCCGTGAGTTCATGCGTAAGGGCTGGGCGGGGCTGAATTGGCACGGAACACCGCTGGTAGCGCGGACGTCCTGAGCCTGCGTCCTGCTCCCCGAGGCGGCAATTATTTTCCGGCCTCTGCATGGGGTATGTGTGTTGAATCGCCAGATTGACGATTTTTAACTTACTGATAGGTAAGCAGAATAAGGCTTTTCATCTGTCGGCCATGAACTTGGCACGAAACTTCCTTGTGTCCCTCCCATCAGCTGAATGTGCCGGATTTCGGTCGGAGGAACCATGGGGCAGTGGGTCAACACGCGGAGTGCTAAACAAGGTACACGCAGAACCTTTCGTTTGATCCTGATGAGTGTGGCCATTGTGCTGCTGGGCAGTTGCAAAGGCATCCGTTGGGGGGGTGAGCCCGAGGTTGCGCGCGCCCCTCAGCCACCGATCGTGTTGCGGGTCTCAGGCTACGCCGCCCTGCCGGTACCGGTTGAAAAAAGCAATTTACAGGAGCGGCTGATGGCCATGCGTGCATCCAAGCTGGACGCCTACCGCGCCATGGCCGAACAACTCTATGGCACAACCGTCTACGGCAATTCACGCGTCGATCAACTCATGCTGCAGTCGGATCAACTTAAATCGCTCGTGGATACCACGATTCGGGGGGCGAAGGTCGTAGATGTTAAGGAGCTGGTGGGCGGCGGTTACGAGACGGTTCTGGAACTGGAATTGAGCCCGGATTTCAGCAAATGCCTTTCACGCTCGAACCAATTCCTCTATGAGGACGAGTGCCGGACGCCGATGCCGAGTGGGGAAGGCCTGGATGATCGCGTCGTCACCCCTACTGGCCGTCCATCTTCTCCGTTGTATTCGATTGCGGCAGACAAGCCGTATGGAGAGTAGCCATGAAGTGCGTGAAGCTAGACCGCCGTTTTGTTCGGATGCTGATTTGGCTGGGATTGCTCGTCAGTAGCCTGGTTCGCGCAGAGTGGGTCACCATTGAAACGAGTTCCCCCATTTACCGAAACGATTTGCCTGCGGCTCGTCAGGCGGCCCGCAAGGATGCCATTGATCAGGCGCGTTTGCGCCGCGGCGGTGACTTGCAGGCTACCGACGAAGTGGTTAACGGTCGTCTGACCCGCTCCTCCCTCTCCTTAAAAACCGAGATGCGTATAGGCCGGGTTGTTCAGGTCGATGAATCGGTGGTAGACGACTGGCTAAGCATGACCTTCCGGATTCAATTACTTCCGCAGCCCATCTGCAACCAGACACCGGCCAGTCGTTATCGAAAAAAGGTGGTCTTCACACGCTTCGCATTGGATCGACCGGATGAGGCTGATTTTGGTGGACTGTATGACATCGATGAACAGTTTCCGCAATCCATGCTCGCCTGGCTAGGGCCTTCAACCTTTCTGGATGCTCTCAACGGCACGCAGCTGACGCTCTACCAGAACACCCGCACTGCACCCACCCAGGAGACAGAATACCGCACGCTCTCTCATGCGATTGATACTGCCCGCTCGTTAGGTGCTCAGTTCGTCGTCGGTGGCATTGTCCGCCGTATGGCCCTGACGGATGCTTCGGCTTACAGCACGAGTCCCTGGGGTCGTCTGGTTCGCGCCGTAGGGCAGGTCGATATGTCGCGAGAGTTTGTCGTCGACATGTATATTTATGATGGTTTCAGTGGAGCCATGATGTTTCAAAAACGTTATCAGACGATTGGGAAATGGAACGCAGGACGAGACGACCGTCTGCCACTGACTTCAGTCGGCTTTGCTCAAACGGGTTATGGCACCGCGGTGCTGGATACGCTGGCGGAAATGGCTTCGGATGTCGAGGTACAGGTCGCTTGCCAACCTTTCATTACCCGGATTCGTAAAGTCGAAAATAAAATGGTGATGATTGAATCGGGCGCTACCCAAGGGCTTCGCATCGGTGATGAGCTCAAGGTTTACCGAACTCGTCAGCTCTTTGAAGGCACACGCTTTCAAGGCACCGAGATCCGTGATGTGAAACTGGCTCTGAAAGTGAATCAGGTGCAACCAGAACTGGCCTTTGGCGAGCTGCAGGTCGATCCTACCCGTTACAACATTCAGACGGATGATTTGCTGATTCTTTGGTAGCGTGGTGCAGGGTGCGCCTACTCTAACCTGAACTCAACCGGAATCCGAACCACCGACATGACCGGCGAGCCATTGCGGGAAGCCGGTTTAAACTGCCATTCTTTTACGGCATCCAGCGCCGAACGATCGAGTAGGGTGGAACCTGATGACGTAAAAATTCGGGTGTCTATTACCCACCCTTCCTCGTTGAGTGTCGCGTCGATGATGACTGTCCCCTCCTGATTGGTTTTGATCGCCCGCCTGGGATAAACGGGTTTATTCCGCTTCAGATAGACCGGGTCGACAACCAGTAGCAATCCCTCTTCGGTGAATCGATCAGGGTTCACTGGCTCGTTTGTTTGTTCGACCGCGCTCTTTTCTGCTTGATCACTTGGTGCCGCTTCCGCTATGGGTGTGTCAGTAGGCGCCTGATCGGCGACCTCAGGGCTCGGGCGTTCAGGTAACGGCTCTTGCACGGGAACTGGCGGCGGTGGCGCAGGCTCAGCCGGTTGCTTCTTTGGCGGCGTCGTCGCAGCCGTTTCGTGATCCGTCTTGTCTGTAATCGGTTTCTCCGCTCTAACAGGACCTTTCGTTAATTCGACAGCCACCTCTTTTTGCACTTTTGGAGGTGGCGTATCCTTAACGTCTACCTTTGGGGGGGGAGGTGTGGCGCTTATTGGTTGCTCAGGGGCAGGTGGGCTGGGTGCCGGATTTGGCGTTTCGGTTACTGCGGGTTTGAATGCACTTAATGACAATGCAACCGCTTGGTTACTCGCGGGTTTCTCGGCTATGTCGATTGGCGTCCGGCCGACGATAAAATACCAACCCATCACCGCATGCAAAGCGAAAGAAACCGGGACTGCGATTAACCATCGATTTGTCATGGTCGATCAGACAAAGTTTCTATCGAAATATTATCAAATTGATGGTGCTTCAATGTGGTGATGACCCCGATGAAGGCATCAAATACGGCCGCTTTATCCACCCGCATTTGAATCGGTGTACGCTTATCCGCAGTCTGCAGGCGACCCTCCAGGTCGTCTAACGTTGTTTTTTCTCCGTTATAAAAGAACTCATTTTTATCGTTAATACCAATCTCAATATAGTTGTCCTGACTGGCGGGGCTATCCACCTGTTGGGCCACCGGCAAATTGACATCAATCAGTCCGATTTTAACAAAGGAGGCTGTCGTCATGACCACCGCCATCAGAACGAGCATGACGTCGATAAACGGAATCATGTTGATCTGGTCGAAACGCTTCATGACTCAGCAACCCCTTTCGGATTATTCATGTTCTGCTTTCCATTGGGAAATCAACGTTTCCGAACGACGCATCAGGCCGTTGTAAAAAATAGTCGATGGAATCGCAACAATCAGTCCTGCCGCCGTTGCCTTTAGCGCCATGGCCAAGCTGACCATAATATTGCTCGCGTCCACATTTCCCTCGGTACCCATTTGGTTGAAGGTAATCAATATCCCTAGCACCGTTCCTAGCAGCCCGACATAGGGTGCGTTAGAGGCAATGCTGGCGATGCCGGTCAGATTTTTAGTGAGTGCGACCTGGAGGGTTTCGATATGCGTAAAATCATTCACGCTGACCTGTCGGTAGAACAGTAGGCGTTCAATCACCAGACTCAACATGATGAAGCTCATCAGACCTAACAGGCCGAATACCAAATAGTCCAGATAGAGTGTTAAGAAGGCCATTTTGTTCTTGTTTTCCCTGCAGAATGTCAGAGTAATAGATATTAGTGGTTGTGAGGTTTAAGGCGCTACTGGGATTAACTTTTAGTAGAGATCACCGTGTCCTGCAACCAGGCATAGACCTTTCGGAAAACCCTAACCTTTACAAAACAGGAAGCGCTATGTATGTTTGTACAGTAACTGTATAAATATACAAGGTGTCTTTTATGCTGGATTCAATTCTCTCCTGGAGCGCTGTTTCATTGTGGGTTTGGGCTGGTTTGATCGCAGTGATGTTCTGTCTGTCATTTCGTGCGCGGGTAAGGTTTGCGCTGATTTTCGGGCTGGTCAACGCCGCTGCCTGGCTTTGGGGTGGAACAGGCCTGCTGGTCAGTGCGGTGATCGGAGCGGCCTTCATGAGTGCGCAAGGGGTGCAGATCTTTACCGCGCCTAGCTTGATTGCCGAGACACGGTGTGACGACGAGAGCTCGGCTCAGGCGGGCAGTCAGGCGGGCAGTAAAGCGGCGGCCGTGGCCTGAATCCGTTTAACCATGGCGCGCAGACCGTTGCCACGGGTGGGGCTGAGATGGCGAACCAGATCCAATTCAGCGAACAGCGCTTCCATATCGAAGCGTGCGATGTGCGCGAGCGGCTGATTGTTGAAAGCGGTCATGACCACTGCCGCAAGGCCTCTGACAATGACCGCATCGCTGTCCACCAGCACCTGTAAGGTCCCTTTGCCCGCATCAAGGTGGTAAATGAACCAGACCTGACTTTGGCAGCCGTGAACCAGATGATCGTCTGTGCGATGGGCTTCTGGGATGCGAGGTGCCTGTTTACCCAAATCGATCACGTAGCTATAGCGGGACTCCCAGTCGTCGAGAAAGTCGAAGTTTTCCCGGATGTCGTCCAGTGTGGTATGTGAGCCCAGGGGGTTGTCCCTGAAAAGCGCAAGATCCTGTTCGGAGTAGGGGAGAGCCATAAGGTATTCCGTATTAAGGGGCTTGCTTACAGCATGCCCAATTGCAATTTGGCTTCTTCGCTGAGCATGTCGTTGCTCCAGGGCGGATCAAAGACAAGATCCACGCGAACCTCATCCACATTGGGGGCCCGCCCCACCTTGAATTTAACGTCGTCGGCGATGACCGGACCCATGCCGCAACCTGGCGCGGTAAGGGTCATCTGAATGTCGACAATGTTGCGTTCGCCTTCCTTGTGGAGTGCGACCTTATAGACCAGTCCCAGTTCCACGATATTCACCGGAATTTCGGGATCATAGACTTCACGCAGGGCTTCGTATACGTGAGCCTCGTTGACCTCGCCTTCCTTCACCTCAGCGAAATTGAACTCCTGCAGTTTTTTTCCCAGAGCTTCGGCATATTTACCTTCCACTCGGGCCAGGTTGCCATTGACGACCACGGTAAAACAGCCGCCGAGTGCCTGGGTGATGGTCACAAAGGTATCGGCTGGAATCGTGACCTCGGTACCGGATGGCACTAGAAGTGCGGGGCATTCCTGCTTGGTCAGAACGACTTCTCTTTCCATGACTTACTCGTTCTCTGATCGGACGGAAAAACTCTCGCCACAGCCACACGAGGCTGCAGTATTAGGATTGTCGAAGCGGAAACTGGAGTTCAGCCCAACTTTAACGAAATCCAGCACCGTTCCGTTCACAACCGGCAGACTTTGGGTATCGATGAAAATCTCGACCCCATTCTCCAGCGTGAAGATCTGATCCTGCGCGTCGGGTTTCTGCACCAGATCCACGACATACATGAAACCGGAGCAGCCACTTTTTTTCACCCCAATGCGAAAGCCGACCGCCTCCGGGTGTTTGCCCAGTTGCTGGCGGATATGTTCAGCCGCAGCGGGGGTAACAGTAATCCCACGTGTTGGCGTAAAAACCTCGGCAGTCATAAAACGTCCCGTCTCCTCTGGTCGCCAGTGTTAGCGACACATCCGAATACATTTATCCAGTGCGACGAAAAAGCGATCAACTTCTTCGAGCGTGTTATAAAACGAAAATGAAGCCCTGACGGTGCCAGGAACACCGAAACGTGCCATCAATGGTTGTGTGCAATGATGGCCGGTTCGCACCGCAAACCCCTGATGGTCGAGTAGGGTGCCCAGATCACTGGGATGAGTACCCTCCACAACAAACGAACATACGGACACCTTGTTGGCTGCAGTACCAATCGCCTGAAAACCTTCAATGCCTTCAGACAGTTCTACCGCTCGCCGGAGCAGGGCCTGCTCGTGTCGATGCAGGTCTGTGGTATTGAATGCCTGCAAGTAATCGAGTGCCGCACCGAGACCGATAACCTCGGCAATGGCCGGCGTGCCAGCTTCAAATTTGTGGGGAATATGATTGAAGGTGGTGCCTTCGAAACTGACGCGCTCAATCATTTCACCGCCGCCTTGCCAGGGGGGGATGGCCTCAAGGATGGCGCGACGGCCATAGAGTGCACCAATGCCAGTGGGTCCATAGACCTTATGCCCGGAGAAGGCATAAAAATCGCAGTCGAGATCCTGAACGTCGACCGTGACATGCGGCGTGGCCTGCGCGCCATCGATAACCGTAATCGCGCCGACGGCCTTGGCCTGAGCAATCATCGCCTTGACCGGGTTGATTGTACCCAGGGCATTGGAGACATGATTTACCGCGAGGATGCGCGTTCGGGGACTGAGCAAACCTGCATAGGCCGTCTGATCAATCTCGCCTTGTGCATTCACGGGGATCGGAATGACGCTGGCACCGGTTTGTGCCGCGACCATCTGCCAGGGCACAATGTTGGAATGGTGCTCTAACTGACTGACCAGAATCTCGTCTCCCGGCTTGAGCTGACTGCGGCCGTAGCTCTGTGCAACGAGGTTGATGGCCTCGGTAGTGCCGCGAACCCAGATGATTTCGGCGGCTTCACGTGCCCCCAGAAAGCGGGCAACCTGCTGACGGACATTTTCAAAGGCGGCCGTTGCGGTGTCGCTGAGTGTGTGGGCGCCCCGATGGACGTTACTGTTGATGCTTTCGTAGTACGCTTGCATGGCCGCGAGCACGGCCATAGGTTTTTGCGCGGTGGCTGCATTATCAAAGTAGACGAGTGGTTTTCCGTGCACGCTTTGGTGCAGGATCGGAAAATCCTGACGCACGGAGGCTACATCGAAAATCCGCTGTGTGCTCATGCCGGTTTGGCCTCGCGGTAGAAGGGCTCTGCCAGCGCTTCCAGCCAGGTGGCAATCTCACCGTTGGGAACACTTTCCAGTAGCTCGTTAACGAATGCGTGGCTGAGTAACTGACAAGCCATTTCATATGGAATACCGCGTGACTGACAGTAGTACAGCGCCTGTTTGTCTAACTGGCCGACCGTCGCCCCGTGAGAGCATTTGACGTCATCTGCATAGATCTCCAGTTCCGGCTTGGTATTGACCTCGGCACGTGAAGTCAGTAGCAGATTGTTGTTGCTCATTTGGGCGTTGGACTTTTGCGCGTCCCGATAAATATGAATGCGTCCGTTGAAGACGGCGCGGGCGGTGTCACCAATGATGCCACGGAAGGCTTCTTCGCTGTTACAGTGCGGGGCCTGATGGTTAATGCAGGTGTGAAAATCACAGTGTCGGCTGCCGTTTAGCAGATAAACGCCATTGAGACGGGTTTCGGCGGCGGGTTCACTGAGATCGACCTGAATATCGCGTCGGCAGAGGGCACTGCCGCGCGCGAAGGCGTGGTGCTCATAACGGCTATGGCCCTGCAGCGTCGCTTGCACAAATCCGATATGGCGCTGCTCAGGCGCTTCATGATTGACCACCGTATGAACGCACTGGGCAGAATTGGCGAGCTGGAATTGAATCGCGTGATTCGTCAGACCCGTGCCATCGGCGCGTGGACTGGAGGCAAACACTTCCAGCAGTTCAAAACGACTATGGCGACCGGCGCGTACCACTATACGTGGCAGACTGAGCGCCTGAGCGGTCTGTGCCAGGTAGTGGATCTGAATCAGCGGTAAGGTCGCCTCGGGCGCGACTTCCAGCAACAGCCCTTCACCTGACCAGCCTGCGTTTAGGGCCAGAAAAGGGTGTTGGGGGGGGAGTGATTGCAACGCGGCGGTAATGTGAAGCTGTTGCGCATCGCTGGCTTCACTGAAGCGTGTCCAGGTCAGGCCGGCAACCGATTCAGGCGTTGTGCTTAGTACGCCGTCGATAAAGGTAAACGTCGGGCTGGGGCCAGCACTCAGTTCGGGCAGGCTTTCGGTTGGCGAGCGAGTCTCATCACCGGCCGCGGCCTGTGAAAGACTGTTCAGCGATACAATTGGCGTATAGCGCCAGTTTTCGGTCTTGCGGGTGGGCAGGGTTGCATTGGCAAAGACATCCAGTGCCGCCAGGCGTTGACCTTTCAGCCAATCCGGTGCATCCGTTGTCTTGAGCTGCTCGCGGGCTTTACCCAGCAACCACTGCTTGAGTGTTTCGTAGGGGTGGGGAGTGGCAATCGTCATCGTCTTGGCAGCCCCTCGCTTACGCGTTACTGTCACTGTCGTCGATGTTTAACCAGCCGTAACCCTTCTCTTCGAGTTCCAGGGCCAGCTCCCGTCCACCGGATTTCACGATGCGTCCATTAGCCAGTACATGCACGTAGTCCGGCACGATATAGTTCAGAAGACGCTGGTAGTGTGTGACTAAAAGCACGGCACGGTCGGGGTGCTTCAGCGCATTCACGCCGTTGGCGACCACCTGCAGCGCATCAATATCGAGCCCGGAATCGGTTTCGTCGAGCAGGGCGAGCCTGGGCTCCAGCATCAGCATTTGCATGATTTCGTTGCGTTTCTTTTCGCCACCTGAAAAGCCTTCGTTGACCCCGCGCTTAAGGAACTCAGGGTCGAGATTGACCATGCCGATCTTCTGGCGGGCCAGTTTGAGAAATGCGCCAGCGTCCAGCTCGTCCTGACCGCGATATTTACGGATGCTGTTCATCGAGGTGCGCATGAACTGCAGATTGGACACCCCAGGGATTTCCACCGGATACTGAAAGGCCAGAAACAAACCTTCCTGGGCGCGTTGCTCCGGTGCCATGTCCAGCAGGTTTTTGCCTTCGTAAATCACTTCACCGGACGTCACTTCGTAGCCTTCGCGACCCGTCAGAACGTGGGTCAACGTACTCTTGCCCGATCCGTTAGGGCCCATGATGGCATGGACTTCACCGGCTTTGATGTCGAGCGTCAGGCCCTTGAGGATTTCCTTGTCTTCCACCCGGGCATAAAGATTCTTGATACTGAGCATGATTCTGTCGCGTCCTGTATTAACCAACTGAGCCTTCGAGGCTGACTTCCAGCAGCTTGCCAGCTTCGACTGCAAACTCCATGGGCAATTCTTTGAATACTTCCTTGCAGAAGCCGTTGACGATCATGGAAACGGCCCGTTCCGGATCGATACCGCGCTGCTGACATAGAAAGAGCTGTTCGTCACTGACCTTGGAGGTCGTTGCTTCGTGCTCGACCACGGCGGTTTTATTTTTACTCTCAATATAGGGAAAGGTATGGGCACCGCATTGGCTGCCAATCAACAACGAGTCACACTGAGTAAAGTTACGCGCACCTTCGGCCTGCGGGCCGATACGCACCAGGCCGCGGTAGCTGCTGTCACTGCGACCGGCCGAGATGCCTTTGGCAATGATGGTGCTGCGGGTGTTTTTACCCAGGTGGATCATCTTGGTGCCGGTATCGGCCTGCTGCCGATTGTTGGTGAGGGCGACGGAATAGAATTCACCGACGCTGTGATCACCTTTCAGTACCACGCTGGGGTATTTCCAGGTGATGGCGGAGCCGGTTTCAACCTGGGTCCAGGAAATCTTGGCGTGGCTGCCGGCGCAGAGCCCACGCTTGGTGACGAAATTGTAGATCCCGCCGCGACCTTCTTCGTCGCCGGGGTACCAGTTCTGCACCGTGGAGTATTTGATTTGGGCGTCTTTCATGGCGACCAGTTCCACAACCGCCGCATGTAGCTGATTTTCATCCCGCATGGGCGCCGTACAGCCTTCGAGGTAGCTCACATAGCTGCCTTCTTCGGCAATGATCAGGGTACGCTCGAACTGCCCGGTCTTGGCCGCGTTGATACGGAAGTAAGTGGACAGCTCCATGGGGCTGCGCACGCCCTTGGGAATGTAGACAAAGGAGCCATCACTGAACACCGCGGAGTTCAGGGCCGCGAAATAGTTGTCACGAACCGGTACCACCGACCCCAGGTATTTTTCCACCAGTTCAGGATGCGTCTGCACGGCTTCGGAAATCGGACAGAAAATTACACCGGCTTCAGCGAGTTTGGACTTGAAGGTGGTGGCGACGGAAACGCTGTCAAAGACGGCATCAACCGCGACGCCGGCCAGGGCTGCCCGTTCGTGGAGGGGGATGCCGAGTTTCTCGTAGGTTTTGAGCAATTCCGGGTCGACTTCATCCAGGCTCTTGGGACCGTCCTTTTTGGACTTGGGCGCCGAGTAGTAACTGATGTCGTTGTAGTCGATTTTGGGGAAGTGAACCTGGGCCCAGTCGGGCTCTTCCATTTTCAGCCATTCACGATAAGCGTTGAGGCGCCAGTTCAACAAAAATTCGGGTTCGTTTTTGCGAGCCGAGATAAAACGGATGACGTCTTCGTTCAGGCCAGGCGGGAGGCTTTCGCTTTCGATGTCGGTTATAAAACCGGCTTCGTATTGACGTTTGATGTACTGATCGACCTGGGAATTACCTTCACTCATGGCGGCGACTACCTGCTGAAAAGACGGGGTGGGCCAAATGCGCGTAGATTAATAATTTGCCATCCATAAATCAATACCAAATTGGTAATCAATCGGTGTTCGCGCTAGAATCCAGCGGTTGTCAGGATGTTTGGAACCCTCTTTATGCTCAGACTTGCCAAGTTGGCCGATTATGGCCTGGTGATTGCCGCTTCCCTGGTGGAACCTGCTGGGGGAAAGGTCAAGCTTGAACAGGTGGCAGAGACCACCAAACTCTCTGTGCCCACTGTGCGCAAGATCATGAAGTTGCTGGTGGATGGTGGGGTGGTGCGCTCTGAGCGGGGGGTGAACGGGGGCTATGTCCTGGCGCGCGCTCCACAGCGAATCAGTGTGGCTGAGATCGTACAGGCGGTTGAAGGGGGGGTTGCGCTGACCGATTGCTGCCGTGATGACAACCATTGTGACGTCATGCACGCCTGTACGGTACAGACCAATTGGACCGTTATCAATCAAACCGTCAACACCCTGTTCAGCCGCATCACGCTCAGCGATATGACCCGACCACTGACCTCGCGTGATCTGATGCAGAAAATTCAGGGCAACCGCCTTGAGCTGGTTGCGGTGGAGTCCTGATTTTGCAAGGGTTTACGACGGTTGTGTAACGAACTGTGAATTTTTGAAGTTTTTTAGTTAAGTGACTTGTTATGGGGCTTGACTTTAAAGATAATCGCGCCGAAAGCACTTCCCCGGGCACGGGGGAGATCGTCCGATTCTTGGAGGCCCCGAATGAGCCAGAGTGATTTTGCCAGCAGTAAGCTGTTTTTCGACAACAAGCACTTCCCCAGAGGCTTCAGCCGTTCTGGGCTTTTCTCAAAAAAAGAAGCGGAAATTCTTGAGCGCCATGGTTTCGCCATGCAGGAATTGGCCAACGGTAACCGCGCCCCGGTGGGTGCAGCCGAGAAGGCCTTTGTGCAAATGATTGCCGGTGAGCGTACCGCAGAGACTGAGTTTGAAAAAGCCTGGTCCAAGTACAAGTATCATACGACCAACCGCCGCGTGTCTTATACCACCGGCATGGCCTTTTCCATGTCTGACTCCGGTGACTACTCTGACGCAGACGTTGACTGATCCTGCTTGACGCAAGGACGCGAAACGGGCACCTTCGGGTGCCTGTTTCGTTTTAAAATCCGAAGAACAATCATCCTGAACGATCCGACGCCATGAATTATCGAGAGCGGCTTTCCTCCCACCGGGCGATGCTCTTTGCTCAGCTGGGTCAGGCCATAAAAGAGGGGCAGCATTTCCCCGATGTGTTTGTCGAGCTGTCACAGCAAAGCCATCCGGCATTTCGCGCGCCGCTGCTGCAGCTCAATGAGCAAATATGTAGCGCACCGAAGGAGCCCCTGGCCCAACACTTCGATGAATCGGCCCTGTTTTTGCCCTGGGAGGGCAGACTGTTAAAACTGGGTTTGGCCACGCTGAGAATTCCGGAAGTGTGTGGTCGTGCCTGTGACTACTATGCGGCGCTTGAACGCTCATCCCGTTTTCTCTCGTTTGGTCTGTTTGTATTGATTTCGCTTTGGAGTCTGAGCTTCGCGGCTTGGGTTGGATCTGAGGTATCGATGCGCCTGGGAGGGGAGGGGCTTGTGCCGTTAGCGAGTGGGGCGCTTTCAGCGCTCGGCGTCTTTCTGGTGGTCGCCAGTATGGGGCGTCGTTGGGCGGGGTGCTTACTCACGCAGTGGTCGTCGCCGGATTCCCGGCTCTGGCAGGGGCTGAGTGTGCTACGCCTGGGTAAGTCGTGTCTGGTTGCGCGCAGCCTGCATCAGTATCTGCTGAACCTGGGGCTGTGTGTGCAAAGCAATTTTGATATCGTGCGCTCAGCGCGCCTGTGTGCCAAGGCGGAGTCGGTGCCCTGGGTTCGTCAGGCTTATCTGGATATTGCATCGGCACTGCAATCGGGCCAGCCCTTTTCGCAGGCCTTTGTCCAATCCGGTTTGCTGGCGGTGACCAACATTGGCCCCTTACCGGCACGCACGGAGGGTGAATCCGGTGCCTTGTGGAGTCCTGGGATCACGGATGTGGTAAAGGCGGCCTATCAGCGCCAGCTCTGGCTGTTGGTCCGTTTGCTGGTGGCGGCGTTGAGCATTCTCACCCTGGCCGTTGCAGCCCTGTTGCTAATTTTGCTGGACCCCGCCGCTTAAGGATTCACCGGAAAGTGGCAGGGCGCGCGCTGTCGAAGGCTATACCTGGGGCCGTGCAAGATCCAAACGATCGCGGGTCGTTGAATAGCCGTCGCCACCCAGTTTGCCTATGGCATCCAGTAAGCGACTGTCAATCGTCTCGCCGTTCAGGCAACGATCATCGACACTGAAATGCACCACATCCAGAAGCATCATTTGTCCGGCAGACGGTGTCGTACCCACCGTGATGATCTCACGCAGGCGACATTCAAAACGAACGGGGGCCTGGGTAACACCAGGCGCGTTGACCCGTTGGCTGGCGATGCGGTCGAGACCGGCAATTTCAAATTCATTGACGCCGGCAGGGTACTCACCGCTGCTGATGTTCATTTCAGTGAGAAGGGCATGACTGACGACATTGACGACGCATTCCCGTGTGGCCCGCACATTGACCAGCGTATCTTTTTCGGGCTTGTTACGTGGATTGACCTGGGTGACGGCGAGTACCGGTGGATAGACGCTGGCCACCGTAAAAAACGAAAAGGGTGCCAGGTTGGGAATGCCTTCGGAACTGAGCGTGCTGATCCAGGCAATCGGTCGGGGCACAACAGCCCCCGTCAGCAATTGGTAACAGGCAGGTCCGCTCAGCGTTTCCGTGTCGGCATTCATTTGGACGGTTCTCGTTCACTCTGAAGAAAGGTCAGCGTTGCCGGGTCAAAATAGAAGGACGCCAGGCGACGACGAAGCAGATCTTCAAGGTAACCAGACTGCCTGAGTGATTCAAGCAACGTGGGGGCAAAACAGGTAAATTCGACACGGATTTTTTCCGGTGTGACCGCAAACTCGTCCATTAAGTTGGCCAATGTCTGGCTTCCGTATTTGGCATAGATGCACTCAACCACCAGACGGTAACTTTCCTCGAAATAGGGTGTCTTGCGAAAGCCCAGCCAGAACTCATAGCCCAACGAAATCAACTCGGTCAGATCCATGTTACTGACGTTGTCCATGAAGGTGCCAACGGGTTTATCTTCAAGGATGTCCCACACATCCAACGCCGATTGTCGAAGCTGTTCGTCGGTGAGCGTCTTGGTCAGGAAGATCTGACTCTCCTTAACCAGAAAGCCCAGGTTCTTGGCGATATAGGTTCGCACGCTATCCTCGACCAATCCTTCCAGTTGGGGGGCCGTCTTGTTGACCAGCTGCTTGCCCATCTTCATGACCGATGAGACGCCGGGTATTTTACGCGTCAGGGCGTTGTACTCGTTGATATAACGTAGAATGGCCTGGTACAGCACCCCGGAAATCAGATCTTTGTAGACGGGCAGGTCCAGGAGTTGGTGAAGACCCCGTTCGCGGGACTCCTTCAACTCAAGCAGTTTGTCTACAAACTCTTCAAACTGCTTGCGGCTCAGAATGTCTTTTAAGGGGGTTTGGGACTGCAGCTCATGTTTGGCCAGGTAGCTGGCAGCTTCGCCCGCAATTTCGGCAACCGCCGCGGGAATGTCATTCAGACAGACATTGCGGCGAATGGTGTCCATCACCTGATCTGCACTGACCAGCGTTTCGACCGTCTGCGTTTGAGCCCAGGCGTAAAAGTGGTCGGTTTCCACCGTGATCCACTCAAGAAATGCAGCGTCCGAAAACGACTGCATTTCGTGTTCCAGGTGCCGTTCAAGAAGGCGCTCGGCCAAGCCGCGCGCCTCTTTCTTATGAGCTTTGGTCATGGCGCCGACTTCCCGGGCTTCTTGGTCGTGGCCTTCTCTACCTTCGCCTCCTCAGCTTTTTCATCCATCACCTGGTTGACGTAAGCACTGTCTTCCAGGGTGCCAAACACCTCAGAGGCCAGCCCCCCCAGGGTGTGGTTGACGGAGCGGATCGCTTCGTAAATGGTGTTGACAGTCTGATCGTGGCGTGAGCGAAGTTTACTCAACTTATCGCTGTCTCCGACCCAATTGGCCGCCACATCAAAGCAGGTGTCGCTGACCGTGTTGTGAACCTTTTGTATGGAGTTCACAGCGTTGTCGACGGTTTCCTGCAGCAAGTCCTTGGCGATCTCGATACGTTGAATGGGTTTGCTCATGTCGCACTCCTGGGTTTGAGTTTGCCGAACCAGCCTTTGACGCCTTCAAAGCGCTCGCGCAAAGGGTGTCCTTCCGGTGGCAGGGAGTAACGGGCCACCCGCTTGAGAACGGTCAGATACTGCTTCCCAAACGGCCCCGTGTTGTAGGGTATATTATATTTTTCGCAGATCGCCTGCACCCGGTTTGACATCTCGGGGTAGCGGTGCGCGGGAATATCGGGGAACAGGTGGTGTTCGACCTGGTAACTCAGGTGGCCGCTCATAATGTGCAGCCAGCGCCCGCCGGTAAAATTGCTGGAGCCCAGAATCTGGCGGTAGTACCACATGCCGCGACTTTCGTTTTCACATTCTTCCTCGGAAAACGTTTGTGCGTCTTCGGTGAAATGTCCGCAGAAGATGATGGTCGAAGCCCAGAGGTTACGCGCACCGTTGGCTACGGCGTTTCCGGCCAGCACTTTCAGGGCAAAGGGCCCCGCGAGGGCTGGGAAGATGACATAATCCTTGGCCAGCTGACGGGTTGCCTTGCGCGCAAAGCGCTTGAGGAAAGGCTTTTTCTCTTCCAGTGTAACGGAGCCATCGCGCAGTTTCTCGGTTTCCAGTTCATGCAGCCCTACGCCCCATTGGAAGAACAGGCTCAACACCGAGTAGTTCACGAACTGGACCAGGTGACGGGGTTTCCAGGGGATATCATCAGACAATCGCAACACCGCATACCCATAATCCCGATCTTTGCCGAGGATATTGGTGTAGGTGTGATGCTCGTAATTGTGCGTCTTGCGCCAGGAGTCACCGTCGCAGACGGTGTCCCACTCATAGCTCTGGGACTGCAGTTTGGGATCGTTCATCCAGTCATACTGCCCGTGCATGACGTTATGACCAACTTCCATGTTTTCAAGGATTTTGGAAACGGAAAGGGCGGCGACGCCGGCGCCCCAGCTGAGTGGGCCCAGACTGAAATGAATCAGGCCGCGACCGCCGATTTCGCTCCAGCGTTGCAGGCGGACGATTGAGCGGATGTAATCTGCGTCGCGCTGTCCCAGGTCGGCCAGTACGGCTTCACGCAGTTGATCCATCTCCTCACCAAAGCGATCCAGTTCAGAGGGTGTCAGTTGATTAAGGGCTCGGGTTTGCATATCCATAAGCGTGCTCCTTTAAATATCGGGTGTCTTACCAGTTGGTGATCGTGACGTCGCTGGTGGGAATTGAAATGCAGGACTGCACCTGCGTCTGTTCATCCGGAATCGGGTTTCCGGTCAGGGCATTGACCAGGCTGCCCTGAGTACGCTGGCAGGTACACTCGTGGCAGATGCCATTGCGACAGCCAAATTTCGGCTTCAGTCCGGAGCGTTCGGCCAGTTCCAGCAGGCTGACGGCATTGGCACTTGTCACGGTCTTGCCGGTTTTGGTGAAGGTTACGGTCACTGGGCCTGCACTCTTTCGCGGTGCAACCGGTGATGAGAATGCTTCCTGATGGCGTCGAAAATCGGGTACCCCTGCGGCCTCGGCGAAATCATTGATTTTTGCCATAAATGGAGCGGGACCACAGATATAAAGCACCCGGTCTTTCAGGTCAGGGCAGTCCTTCAGGAGTTGATTTTGCGTAACAAAACCTTCCTTGTCGCTGAAGTGTACCGACAGCTTCAGGTTGGGGAGTGATTGAGTGAAACGCTTGAGATCGTTGGCAAAAATTAACTGCGCAGGATTTGCCGCATGCACGATCAGGCAGATGTCGTGGTCAGGACGGTTCTCGCAAAAGGATTCCAGCATCGCTTTAATGGGTGTAATGCCGCTACCGGCAGCAATCAGCGCCACGGGGCTGTACGCTCGTTGGGCTTCGGTGTACAACTGTTTTTCTGCTTCGAGGCAAATGAAGTCGCCCATGGCGGCTGAGATCTCCAGCGTGTCATCCACTTTGAGCCACTGCCCGATGTTTGGGGAGACCTTCCCGCCACGCTGTGCGCGTATGGTCAGGGTGATTTGCCTTTTGTTACGCAACAACTCGGGAGAAGATGAAATCGAGTAGTTGCGCTTGTAGGTAATGCCGTTGATTTCTGCAGAAATCGTTACGAACTGACCCGGTTTGAAGCCCTGCCATCGTGAGCAGACTTGCAGCGTGTAGGTCAGGGTGTCATCGGTTTCCTGGATGCAGTTGATCACCCGCGCCATCAAGCGTTGACGGCTCATCAGCGGGTCAATAGACGTGAGAATGAAATCCAGGGTGTCCTGTACCGGGCCAGCGTTATTCCAGTAGGTTGTTGAATTCGATTGGGTTTGCATGGCAGAGAGCTCCTTGCGGTTTGTTTCTGTGTACAACTGTTCACTATTCTTGCGCTAAAATGTTTTTGAGTCAACACTTGTACACTGAAAAGATGGCGTTAAAATACGCCCCGCCTCGCAAAAACTGATCTGGCGCATGAAGGGCGCAGAAAGTGAGAGGTTTGAGTTACAATCGGATCAACAGTTGGAGTCCTGAATGGGAGTGGCAGTCAGAAACATGTTGACGAGGGAAGAGAAAAAGGGGCAAACCCGTGCCGCCCTGATGGATGCGGCACTGGAACTGGTGGGTAAAGGCGAGAATTTTGCCAGCATCAGTTTGCGTGAGGTGGCTAAAAACGCAGGGGTTGTGCCGACATCCTTCTACCGTCATTTTCGTGACATGGAGGAGTTGGGGCTGAATATCGTCGATGAATTGGGGATGCTTCTGCGTAAAATATTGCGCGCTGCCCGGCAGCAGGAAGACTATGTCACCAACCTCACGCGCCGATCGTTAGTCATTTATACCCAATTCGTGCTGGAGCACCGCAGCCATTTCTATTTTTTGTGTCAGTGCAGAACAGGCGGAACCCCCGCCTTGCGATCCGGCATTCGCCATGAATTGCGCTACTTTGCCAACGAGCTGGCGTCAGACATGCGGCAATTTGGCTCAGTAGAACGGATTGACCGGGAGGATCTTGAGCAGATCTGCGAGGTGATTGTCGGTCTGGTGGCTGATACGACGATTGATCTGCTGGATCTGCAGGCCAGCCATACGGGGTTTCAGGAAGAGTATGTCGCCCAGTTGCAGAAAAAATTGCGTTTGGTCTGGCTGGGCGCACAAAGCTGGCGCTCGGATCGGAGCGCCTGAATTCAGGTCGTTTAGGCGCCTTACTTCTTCAGGCGCTTTTCAATCGACATATATTGATGGACTGACGCCTCGGGAAACATCAATTTGCCGTCTTTTTCAATCGAAGGCAGAAGGCTTTCCCGCGCATAGCGCTTGACCGTAACTTCCGGCTTATCCAGCATTTTGCAAACTTCGTCCAGCGATAACAATTTGTCAGTCATGTACGCGATCTCCTGGGCTAACTGAGCTTACAGTATAGACAGAAAATCGCGGGGCGCTTGCTCTATGCGCCGCTGTTTAGTGATGGTGACCGCCCGGTCCGTGAACGTGGCCATGCTCAATTTCTTCCGCAGAGGCTGAGCGGGTATCCGTGACGTTCAGGGTGAACTTCAATGTCTGGCCCGAGTAGGGGTGGTTGGTGTCCACATCGACCATTGAGTGACCGATTTTAACGACGGTAACCAGTTGCGCACCTTGCTCGGTATGCAGGGGAACGGCATCGCCTACTTTGAAGCGTCCGGCATCTTTCAGGTGTTTTTTTGAAATTCGCTGAACGGAATTAGCCTTACGCTCACCGTAGGCTTTCTCAGGCGGCAGGATGGCTTCGACGGTCTCGCCAGGATTTTTGCCTTCCAGTAGCGCTTCCAGCGCAGGCAGGATGTTACCGTGGCCATGCAGGTAGGTGACCGGATCTTCGCCTTCGGTAGACTCCAGTTTTTGCCCGGCTTCGTCAGAAAGGGTGTAGTGGAAGGTGGCAACGATGTCTTTGCCAATTGGCGTTGAGTCACTCATGGTCTTGGTCCCGTCAGGCTAAAACCGCAATTTTAACCTGACTCACTACGCTTGCCTATTGCCTTGTTCAGTAGGGCAGCGTTTCGAGCGCATCGGCAGCGATATACATGACGGGCTTCCTCGAGAAGTGGGATGTTGGCTCTACGTTGAGCGAGGAAAAACAGATTCGCTGAACGTTGTTAAAACTGCCAACCAGTTCCGATTCTGCAAAAAACGCTTTTGCTATCGTGTGTAGGCTAAATCCAATTACAAACACAAAAAGGAAGCACACATGAAACATTTGACGGCGCGATTCTCGCGCTCATTGGGACGCCTTCTCAACCAGACTTTTCTGAAACTGCTGATGAGCTCAACGATCTTTGTGGCCCTGACAGGCTGCGGCGGTCTGGGGTCCTTGCTCAGTAATGATAGGGTAAGTGACGCGGATAACGATCAGGTTGTGACGATTGGCGATTCTATCTTTGCCTTGTCAGGCGAGCTGCAGGACTTTCTGGAAAGTTATGCTGGCGAAACCTTTCGCCGCTACACCATTTCGGGTGCTGAGTTGGAAGGGGGGTTAATTGCGACCTCTATCGTCGACCAGTATGCCATTGCCAAACAGGATAACGGCAACATCGAAACCCTGGTGATGGACGGCGGTGGTAACGACATCCTGATTCCGGCGATAGCGTTCGATCCCTATGACTGTAAAACCGACTGGTATCAGTTTGGCCGACTCAGCTCGACCTGCAAAAACTACATCAATGACATCTACGTTGATGCGGTCGATTTCCTTAATGATGTGCATGCCGATGGCGTGGATAACGTGATCTACCTGGGGTACTACTACACCAAGAATGGATTGTTCCTGCTCGACAGCATGGAGCAGGCGGTGGATTACGGGGATACCAAGCTGGCACAGGCCTGCAGCTACTCTGCCGCAAACTGTACCTTCGTTGACCCGCGTCGAAGCATCAATGACAGCGACATTATCATCGATGGGATTCACCCGAATACCGGTGGCTCTCAGAAACTCGCCAATCTGGTATGGCCGAAGCTACAGCCGCTGCTGTAACGCCAGGTCTCGTCAAGCGGTTAGTGGGCGTTGGCCCATTAGCCGCATTCCATCTGTAGGAAAGAGTTGTAACGATGTCGGTTCCTTCATTAGCTTTGAAATTTCTGATGGGCGGCGGCGTGCTGCTGAGTGCCTTTGTGCTCTGGCAGGCCCAGTCGGTCACGCCGTCAGCCCCTCGAGACACGCTAAATTCGGTCGAGCCGGCGAACACGGCCGCCATCCCGACAGCTGAGATGCCCCGGCCCACCGGTGCGCGTGAGTCGGGCCTTTCGAGTGATCTCGCCAGCGTTGTCGATCAGCTGGCGTTGCATCTGCTGGAAACCTATGGCGAGACGATTCTGGATAAACGTGTTCAAGTGGGCTTACTCGAAGAACGTGATAGCGTGTTATCACGTTTTCCCGAGCAGGGACTGGCCTTGTTTGAATTGGCGTTGCGCCGTGCGTTTCCCGATCTGGCCGAAACGATTCTGGGGCTGATCGCAAGAATGGCCGAGTATGACACCTGGTTGGAGGCGAACGCGACTCAGCTTGCAACACTCGGGTTGCTGGAACGGGAAGGTACGCTTTGGCAGAAGCGCCAGGCGTTGTTTGGTAAAGATGCCCTGGAAATCTGGGCAGACGAACAGCAAGCCGTGGCCGCAAAAAAAGAGGCGACACGACAGGTGTTAACCCGATTGAACGACGATAATCAGTCTACGCTGGATGAGAAGTTGTATCAGCTCCAAAGTGAGTTGACCGAGATTTACGATGGCGGCCTTGAAAAGCTCGGTATGGATGCTGGCGTGTTGGGAGCGGTATTTTTTGGGCTCGACTCGGTGCAGAAAGTGTTGTCAGACCTCCCATCGGAGCGCCGTCAGCAGGAAATTAACCGGGTACGCCGCCAACTGGGATACAGCGACGCACAAATTGAGCGATTGGCGGAACGGGATGCCAAACGTAATCAGCGCTGGGAAAAAGGCCTGGCTTATATGGATGCACGTCGCGAACTTGATGCTCGCCCTGAAAGTGCGGAGAAGCTTCAAGCCCTGCAACGCCTGCGAGAAGAACATTTTGGCTTCGAGGCCAAGACCATCGCCCTCGAAGAGCGTGACGGTTTTTATCGTTTTGAGCGTCCCCGCCTATATGGGCGCAACTGATGTCTCACATTTTTTGTACGAGCGGTTATTCTGCAGTCCTAAAGCCCAACATCCGTCTGTGATTCATTTTGCACTTTTCAACAAATAGTCCTTTCAGGCGATGAGAACACATCGCCTGCCATGCTTAACTCTCCTCCCGGCGTCCCGCGTGGGACGTTCATATTCTAAAAAATGACATGAACCGATGGAGAGTCACTCAAATGGTATTACAAAAACGGCAGCATCCGGCACGCACCCGGTGGATGGCAGCAGCACTCGGGCTGGGGATGATGGCCAGCGGTGCACCCGCAAGCTTGGCGGATGTTCCGGCCCTGAGCGTAGTAGGGAGCCAGGTGCAAGCCAATGGTAAGGCGGCAGAACTGTCCGGCATGTCGTTGTTCTGGTCGAATACCGGCTGGGGCGGGGAGCGCTACTACAACGCGGGCGCGGTGAAAGCCGTTAAAACCTTTTTCGGCGGCAATCTGGTTCGGGTTGCGGTCGGTGTCGATGAGAGTGGCGGTTATCTGTCGGACCGTGACGGCAACCTGGCGCGGGCGAGGGCGGCGATTGATGCCGCGATTGCCAATGATCTGTATGTCATCATCGACTGGCATTCCCACTACGCCCATGAGCATGAAGCCGAGGCGATTGCCTTCTTCAAGGACATGGCCACACGCTACGGGAAAAAGAATCATGTGATTTATGAGATTTTTAACGAGCCTAAAAATGATGTGAGCTGGGCCCAGCATGGGAAACCCTATGCCCAGCGGGTCGTGGCGGCGATTCGTGCGATTGACCCGGATAACCTGATCGTGGTCGGTAACCCGACCTGGTCGCAGGATGTGGATGTCGCGGCGGCTGATCCGATTCGTGGGGTGACCAACCTGGCCTATACCCTGCATTTTTATGCGGGAACGCATGGGGAAGGGCTACGGGACAAAGCACGCAAAGCGATGAATCTGGGCGCCGCCCTGTTCGTCACCGAGTGGGGAACGGTCAATGCGGATGGCAACGGCGGGGTCGCTCAAGCAGAAACCGACCGTTGGGTACAGTTCATGAAGCAGTACCATCTGGGGAATGCCAACTGGGCACTGAACGATAAATCTGAAGGTGCCTCTGCACTGAAGCCGAACACCCGAACGGATGGACAATGGGGAACCGAGGTCCTGACGACCTCTGGCCAGTACGTGCGTGACATGATCCGTGGCTGGACGGGCGCAGGCAGTGGGGTGGTTCTGGCGGTGGCACCGGAGGGGCGCGTCCGGTTATCCGAACGCCGTCAACCTGCCGGGTCGCATCGAGGCCGAGCACTATACGGCTGCCATCGATAAAACCGCTGGTAATGCCAATACCGCTGCCGTGACGCAATGCACCTATTATGGCCTCGGTGTGGATGTTCAGAATGCCTCTGGCGGTACCTGTAACGTCGGCTGGACGCAGGTAGGCGAGCAGCTTCGTTACCGCGTTGGAACCGCAGGCGGCCGTTATGACCTGAGTGTGCGTCTTGCGAGTCTTCACAATGGTCAGCGAGCGCGGATTGCCATCAACGGCCAGGAAATCGGTGTGGTGAGTACCTCCGGTGGGGGCTGGCAAGCGTGGACGACTGAAACCCTACGGAATGTCGACGTGCCCGCTGGTGCAACCGTTACCGTGGATTTTCTGGATAGCGGCGTCAATCTGGATTACCTGAACTTTGCGGCGGTGAATAATGGCGGAACACCCACGAATCCGCCGGGGTCAGGTGGTGGATCATCGACAGCGACTTGCCGAATCGGTGGCGTCGACCAATGGAATGGCGGCTTTGTCCTGAATGACATTACAGTGACCAACAGCGGGAGTGCAGCGCTTAAATGGCGCGTGGCGGTCGAGTTTTGATCAGGCGGTGAAACTGACGCAGAACTGGTCGTCTAACCTGGTCAGCACGGGAGGCGAAACGCTTCGTGTTTGATGGACTAAGCTGGAATGCGCAGTTGCAACCGGGCAGAAAGCCAGCTTTGGTTTGCAGGGGACGCATACCGGTAGCCTCGGTCAGCCTCGCTGCAAAGTGCTTTAGTCAGCTAAGGTCCAACAGGGCATCCATTCTGGCTGCCCTTCACTCTTGCGTCTATGCTTGATGGATATCCAAAACATCATCGTCGTCAGCGAAGGGTGAATCATGTCGAATGAAACATCGTCGGTAGCCACCAGCGCACCTTCAAACAACCCCATGAAAAAGATCATCGCGATTGTCGCGTTTGCAATTGTGATCTTTCTGGTATTCATTGCCTTCAGCGTGACCAAGTCTGTGCAGAATAATGACCGGCTGGCAGACATCGAAGCACTCTATTTCCCCGTGCTTGAGCGGACTGATGCGAACGTGGTCCGGTTACCCGCAGAGACACAGGCCATGATGCAGCTGGCGGCCTGCATTGGCAGTCAGTTCAGCCTCGACATGCTGGCGCAAATTGCGGGGAAGCCGACCTCTGTCGTGATCCGTTGCCTGTGGCCGGCGCTGCGTGATGGGCTTCTCGTTCCGGAAGGGGGGGACTGGTTTCTGGGAATGGTTTCTCCCCACTGCCGGTTTTTACATGATCGGATGCTGCAGGCGGCCTACCAGTCGATGTCAGAGGTAGAACGCCAGCAAACCCACTTACGAGTCGTATGGGCTGTTCATTAGGCGAGCGCGAGGTAGCGAGTCTGAATGATGACGAGTGCTTTGCAATTACTGAACATCTTAACCATGCCCGTTCGCTGATCGATCCGGGCGACGAATCTGAAACGCTCGTCCAGCTCAACCTCCGCTCAGCCCGCCAGGCCAAGGCCGCCAGTGTGTGGGAGGTGGCTGTGGCTTTCGCGCAACAGGCATTAGATCGGTTGCCGGAGGAAGGCTGGCAAACCCATTCGGCGGAATGTAAGAGTCTCTACCAGATCAAAGCCGGCGTGGTGTTATTTGGCCGCGCAGCCAGAGGGCCCTTGCACTGTGATTATGAGGTGGTGTTCAAACACCCGGAGGATGATCTTCAACGGGCGAGATTCGCGCGACCCGCCCGGTGCAGGCGATTGGTCGTGGCAACTGGATGCCAGGGTTGCAGTTCGGATTTCAAGGGCTGGCTTATCTGAACATGCCGGTTCCGGATGATGAGGCGTTGCCTGCGGTTCTTGAAAACGAACGGACCTTCCTGGAAACGCACTCTCTCAAAGACCACTTGCGTAACGTGAGTGCGTTACCTGACATGACGGACCCTCACTGCCTGATTGCCTTGCGTATTCTTCCCAACCTGTTTGCGGTCTGTAATATTTTGGGGCGGATGCAGCTACGGGAGTATTGTGGCGTCAAGGGCTGTAATTTGATTCTGGAGCATGGTAAATGTGATCTCGCTGCCGTTCACCGGCCTGCTGGGCCTATGCCTCTATCGACAGGCACGCTATGAAGACTCGATTGCTCAGGGCATCGGAAGCGAAACGTCTGGCCGATCGCTACGCCTACTGCAGGCAATCGCCAACTACAACATTGTTAGCTGGTATGGTCTGGTATCTGCACGCACCTCTTGGAATCATTTGCCACGGCATCAAAAAAGGGACGCAGTTTGTCCCTGAAAATGGGAAATTGCCCGGGCCGCTATGAATTATTGCACTACGCCGTTTGTCCGTGTGTTCGAAAGGCGAAACTCCGTCGTTGCTGGAGGGAAAATGCCCGGAAGAGTCGAAGTCATTTCTGGCGCAAAAATCTGTCTTTCATCCTTTGGGTAAGATGATCATGCGCTTCAGTCAAGCTTCCGATTATCGCCTCATTGGGCGTGGGGCAAGCGCTGGATGATGAGGCTTTTAATGCGGCTGATTTCGAGAAAAATTGGCGAGCAGCTTACTCTACCTGCCTGAATCATTATCGTGCGCAGTTGGCCTTCTGGTGCGGCGATGAAGCCGATGGCCCCCGGCGTGGGCCCAGGCGGTGGAAAAACATCTCGATCACCTACCGACCCATACTTTTTGCCGTCGATCACGATTTTTTTTATGCCTTGTTGCGGATTCGTGTGGGTCCTGCCGATGCTGCTTCTGAGGGAAAAGACTCAAATCGATGTGAGACGGTGATCAAACGCTTTGCTGAACTCTACCCGCCCAATTTTCAGTATAAATATCAATTGTTCCTGGCTGAAAAAGGGCGGCGAAGCGGACAGTCCTTCGAAAGGGTGTGCAGCCCCATTGCGAGGCGATTGACCCGGCCCGAGGGTCGAATACCGGCTGGGGCGGGGGAGCGCTACTACAACGCGGGCGCGGTGAAAGCCGTTAAAACCTTTTTCGGCGGCAATCTGGTTCGGGTTGCGGTCGGTGTCGATGAGAGTGGCGGTTATCTGTCGGACCGTGACGGCAACCTGGCGCGGGCGAGGGCGGCGATTGATGCCGCGATTGCCAATGATCTGTATGTCATCATCGACTGGCATTCCCACTACGCCCATGAGCATGAAGCCGAGGCGATTGCCTTCTTCAAGGACATGGCCACACGCTACGGGAAAAAGAATCATGTGATTTATGAGATTTTTAACGAGCCTAAAAATGATGTGAGCTGGGCCCAGCATGTGAAACCCTATGCCCAGCGGGTCGTGGCGGCGATTCGTGCGATTGACCCGGATAACCTGATCGTGGTCGGTAACCCGACCTGGTCGCAGGATGTGGATGTCGCGGCGGCTGATCCGATTCGTGGGGTGACCAACCTGGCCTATACCCTGCATTTTTATGCGGGAACGCATGGGGAAGGGCTACGGGACAAAGCACGCAAAGCGATGAATCTGGGCGCCGCCCTGTTCGTCACCGAGTGGGGAACGGTCAATGCGGATGGCAACGGCGGGGTCGCTCAAGCAGAAACCGACCGTTGGGTACAGTTCATGAAGCAGTACCATCTGGGGAATGCCAACTGGGCACTGAACGATAAATCTGAAGGTGCCTCTGCACTGAAGCCGAACACCCGAACGGATGGACAATGGGGAACCGAGGTCCTGACGACCTCTGGCCAGTACGTGCGTGACATGATCCGTGGCTGGACGGGCGCAGGCAGTGGGGGTGGTTCTGGCGGTGGCACCGGAGGGGGCGCGTCCGGTTATCCGAACGCCGTCAACCTGCCGGGTCGCATCGAGGCCGAGCACTATACGGCTGCCATCGATAAAACCGCTGGTAATGCCAATACCGCTGCCGTGACGCAATGCACCTATTATGGCCTTGGTGTGGATGTTCAGAATGCCTCAGGCGGCACCTGTAACGTCGGCTGGACGCAGGTAGGCGAGCAGCTTCGTTACCGCGTCGGAACCGCAGGTGGCCGTTATGACCTGAGTGTGCGACTCGCGAGTCTTCACAATGGTCAGCGTGCGCGGATTGCCATCAACGGACAGGAAATCGGTGTGGTGAGTACCTCCGGTGGGGGCTGGCAAGCGTGGACGACTGAGACCCTGCGGAATGTCGACGTACCTGCTGGTGCAACCGTTACCGTGGATTTTCTGGATAGCGGCGTCAATCTGGATTACCTGAATTTTGTGGCGGTGAATACTGGGGGAACGCCGACAAATCCCCCGGGGTCCGGTGGTGGAACATCGACAGTGACTTGCCGAATCGGTGGCATCGACCAATGGAATGGCGGCTTTGTCGTGAATGACATCGAGGTCACCAACAGCGGGAGTGCAGCCCTTAAATGGCGTGTGGCTGTCGAGTTTGATCAGGCGGTGAAACTGACGCAGAACTGGTCGTCTAACCTGGTCAGCACGGAGGCGAAACGCTTCGTGTTTGATGGACTAAGCTGGAATGCGCAGTTGCAACCCGGGCAGAAAGCCAGCTTTGGTTTGCAGGGGACGCATACCGGTAGCCTCGGTCAGCCTCGCTGCAAAGTGCTTTAGTCAACTAAGGTCCAACAGGGCATCCGTTCTGGCTGCCCTTCACTCTTGCGTCTATGCTTGATGGATATCCAAAACATCATCGTCGTCAGCGAAGGGTGAATCATGTCGAATGAAACATCGTCGGTAGCCACCAGCGCACCTTCAAACAACCCCATGAAAAAGATCATCGCGATTGTCGCGTTTGCAATTGTGATCTTTCTGGTATTCATTGCCTTCAGCGTGACCAGTTCTGTGCAGAATAATGACCGGCTGGCAGACATCAAAGCACTCTATTTCCCCGTGCTTGAGCGGACTGATGCGAACGTGGTCCGGTTGGATACCTTTGTCGAGCGCATGACCCAGGGGGTAATGACGGCAGAAGTGGATGAGGTCGAGTCGGCGATGGAGTTGGCAGAGATCGCAGACAAAGCTTTCGCAGAAGTCGAATCGCTCTATCCGGGACGTCGCGCCCATGTACAACAGCTGCGGGAAGACTTCGCGGCTTATGCCGCGCTGGCCAAGAAAACCTCTGTGGCCTTTATAGACGGCGAGACGGATGTGAGTGCCGACATGGCCCGGATGAATGAGGCGCTGGCGCAGCTGCGGTCCAAGCTGGCGGACTTCCGCTCAACCAGTTACGACAACTTTGTTATGACACTCGAAGAGTCGCAACACTCGGCTAAGGTCGGCATGTGGCTGGGGATTCTGGTCGGGGTGATGAATCTGGGCTTCATGGGTGTACTGGTCTTCTTCATACGCAACAATGTGCGCATGATGGCCGTGATTGCCGAACAGAACGCAACCCTTGAGCTTCGCGTGGCAGAACGTACCGCGCAACTGGCACAGAAGACCAGCGACATCAATGCGATGTTGAACAACATGAGCCTGGGCGTGTGCACCATCGTGCCGGGTACCCGCATTCACCCGGAATTCTCCAACGCCATGCGCGCCATTTTCGGGCAGGAGGATTTTTCCGATCAGCTGATTGAGGAGGTACTGTTCACCGATTCAAAAGTCGGAGTGGATGCGCGGGATCAGGCGATTGTTGGTCTGAATGCCATTTTGGGCGAAGACCAGATGATGTGGGATTTCAACAGCCATGTGCTGCTGCGTGAAGTCGAGTTGCAGAAGGGGGAGACGCACAAAATTCTGCAATTGGACTGGAGCCCAATCGTTAATGCAGACGATGTGGTCGAAAAAGTACTGTTGATGGTTCAGGACGTCACTCACCTGAGAGAATTGGAAGCCGAATCCGCCCAGCAGAAGGAAGAACTCGATATCATCGCCCAGATCATTCGTATCTCGGTCGGCAAGTTCAACGAATTCATCGGGTCTGCGCATAAGTTCTCGGAAGAAAACCGCCGACTGCTGCAGGAAACCACCGGGCGGGATCTCAATGTTATCGCAGCATTGTTCCGCAACATGCACACGATCAAAGGCAATGCGCGAACCTATGAGTTCACCCAGATTACCAATGCAGCCCATGCCGCTGAACAGGAATATGATGCCCTGCGCAAAGATGACCAGGTTCCGTGGGACGCCGCAAAAATGCTGGCTGAACTGGATGCCGTGGATACGGCCATTGCGCGTTATGTGTCCATCAGCGAGGACAAACTGGGCCGTAAGGGGCGAGCCGGTGATCTGTTAACCACCCGTGGGGTGTTCATCGCAAACGAAGAGCTGGACGATCTGCAGCGCCTGGCCGGTTCGGTGGCTGAGGCAGCCGCAGTGCCGGATGCAGTGCAATTGCGGGATGTCGTGAGTCGATTGGGATTGATTCCTCTGTCCCGTCTGGTTTCGGGCGCGGTCGATTCAATTTCATCGTTGGCAAAAGAGTTGGGCAAGCCTACGCCGGATGTGGTCGTGGAAGGCGAAGCCGGGTTCAACAACCGCTTTGCCGAATCACTCAAGAGTGCGTTGATGCATGTGGTGCGGAACTCACTGGATCATGGCATCGAGGGCCCAGACGCAAGGCGGACAGCCGGCAAATCGGAAACAGGGCAGATTCGATTCACCTGTCAGCCAACCGAGAATGGTATTGAGCTGGGCATCGGAGATGATGGTCGTGGTCTGGCGTTGCACAAGCTCTACGAGAAAGGTGTGTCCGCCGGGCGTTTTCAGGCCGGTGTCTCGGTGTCGCCACAAGCGGTATCTGAATTGATTTTTGACTCGGGGTTATCAACGGCAGAACAGGTCACTCAGGTCTCTGGCCGCGGTGTCGGAATGGATGCCGTACGTGCATTTTTGGCGGAGCATGGCGCAACGATTACGATCGCGCTGGCATCGACTGAAGGACCCTTGGGGTTCACGCCTTTCCGATTTGTAATCCGAATTCCAGCCTCTGCCTGTGCCCGCTGAGTGCCGGGGACGCCGTGCATCAGGTATGATGCACGGGCGCTCAACTGGAACTTGATATGTTTAAAACGCTTCTTCCTCTCATCGTGCTGGTAGCCAGTTTAGGTGCTGCGTACACCCTCTTCATTCAGCCGCCTGAAATGTCTCATCACGAAGCGGTGACTGCGCCACCTATGACGGTCAAAACCCAGACTGTTGCGCTACAAACCTTGCAGCCCACGATTGCGGCGTTTGGGGTTTTACAGGCCCGGCATGAAGTGAATCTAATCGCTCAGGTTGGCGGTCAGGCGGTGCGTGTCTCCCCGCGATTCCGTCGCGGTGCCTTTGTGCGAAAAGGGGACGAGCTACTGCAAATTGATCCTGCTGATTATCGAATCCAGATACGGGTGGTAGAAGGGCAGCTCGCTGAGGCACGCGCGGCTTTACAGGAAGAACAGGGTAGGGTGCAACAGGCTCGCCAGGATTGGAGCAAAGTTGGGGGGGCGGCTGCCGCCTCCGCACTCGCCTTGCGTGAACCCCAACTGGCCGCCGCCCAGGCAAATGTCAATGCCGCGGAAGCACAACTGGAACTGGCGAACTTGAATGCGTCACGCACCTTACTGAAAGCCCCCTTTGATGGACTCATTTTGGAGGCAGACATAGATTCGGGGCAGGTGATTGCTGTGGGGGCCGCTCTGGGACGTATTGTGGCGACAGCCACCGCCGACGTAAGGCTGGCTGTCAAGGCATCTGATCTGGCTTATTTGCGAGTCCCCGTGCTGGGCGATGCGCCGGTAGCGGTGACGTTCATCAATCGCCTTGGTCAGCCCGAGCAATTCTGGACGGGGCGCATTACGGGAAGTGAGGGGGGGGTCGATCGCGAAACCCAGCAGTTGACCCTGATCGGCGAAATTACAGAGCCCTTTCGTGCGAAAGAGGGATTGCGCCCCTTGAAGGTCGGCCAGTATCTGCAGGCACGTATTGAGGGCGTGGTACAGCGTGATGTAATTCTGGTTCCGGGTGTTGCCGTGTATCAAAACAGTTATGTCTATCTGCTCAGCGATGGGCGGCTGCAACGTCGCAGTGTCGAGACCGGGTGGCAGGGGCCTGATCAGGTGCAGATCCGGCAGGGTTTAAACCCTGGCGATACACTCGTGATTACCCCGCTGGGACAAGTCGGGAGTGGAACCGCGGCAGTGGCAGACAGTGAAACAGACCTCCGCGGGGGCGACCGGCATGATTAACTGGTTTGCCCGCAATCCCGTCGCGGCCAACCTGTTGATGTTGTTTATCGTGGCGTCTGGCTTACTGTCGTTGATGACGCAAATGCCCGTCGAAATTTTTCCTGCGTTTGAAACCCGCATGATCACGGTGTCAACCTCTTTGCGGGGCGCATCCCCCCAGGAAATGGAGCAAAGTGTCAGTGTGCGGGTCGAAGAAGCGGTGGATGACCTGGCGGGGATCAGCGATATCAGCTCAGTGTCCGAGGAAGGCGTTTCGGTGGTAACACTGGAGGTGGATCAGCGTGCGGATCCTGAATCGGTGCTGGCCGAGGTCAAAAATCGGGTGGATGCGATCAGCACCTTCCCGGCTCAGATGGATAGGCCCGTCATCACGCTGCCTCAATGGCGTCGACCGGCGATCACGGTGGCCGTGACGAGTCCCCACAGTGAGGATGAGCTGTGGTCGATGGCCGAAAAAGTTCGCAACGAGCTAAGGGCTTTGCCCGGTATCACCCAGGTAGAACTCGCCGGGCGACGTCAGCATGAAGTTGCCATTGAAGTGTCATCCCTGACACTGCAGCAGTACCATCTGACGCTCGAGGACATCGGCGAGGCCATCAAAGGCAGTTCTCTGGATCTGTCGGCGGGAGCAATCCGTACCGAGGGGGGGGATGTGCTGGTGCGCTCTCAGGGACAGGCTTATCGGAAGCAGGATTTTGAAGCGATTGTGGTCAGGGTGTCGCCGGAAGGAGCATTGATCCGGCTGGGTGACCTGGCCCAGGTGAGGGAAAGTCTGGGGGAAAATCAGGTCAAAACCCGCTTCAATGGTGTCCCGGCTGTTATGTTGCAAGTCTTTGAAACCGGGGCCGTCAGCCCGGTGACGATCTCTGAGCGGGTCAGGGCTCACCTGCTCGAAAGCCAGACGATGATGCCGGAAGGCGTGACGCTGGATGTCTGGGGCGATCGCTCCCGCATTCTTGAGAAGCGTCTGCAAACCCTGAGCAGTAATGCCATTCAGGGGGGCATTCTGGTGTTGCTGCTGTTAACGCTGTTTCTGCGTCCGGCAATCGCATTCTGGGTCTTCATCGGGATTCCTGTCTCGTTCATGGGTGCCTTTTTGGTGATGCCGCTGTTTGATGTTTCGATCAACATGATCAGCCTTTTCGGGTTTATCGTCGTGCTGGGGATCGTCGTAGATGATGCCATCGTCACGGGAGAGAATATCTATCGGCACCTCCAGCATCATGAAGCGCCTTTGGATGCCGTAATCAAGGGGGCGGAAGAGGTTTCCATTCCGGTTACTTTCGGTGTGTTGACCACCATGGTGGCCTTCTTACCGATGGCCTTCATTGAGGGCTCCCGGGGGCAGATGTTTTCCCAGATTGTCATTGTTGTCCTGCCGATTTTCTTTTTCTCCCTGCTGGAGTCGAAGCTGATTTTGCCGACGCACTTGCGGCATATCCGTCTGGGGCGAGGTGAGAGCCGTGGCATCTCCCGCTGGCAGGAAAATTTTGCCGAGGGCTTTGAACGTTGGGTATTGCGCGTATATCAGCCTGCCCTCGCCCGAATACTCGAATATCGCTATACCTTTCTCGCAGTGTGCGTTGGCGTCTTAGTCATCCTCTTCGCCTTGTTGAGCAGCGGTTGGATGCGCTTTGTTTTTTTTCCGCGGGTACAGAGCGAAATTGCACAGGCAACGCTGTATATGCCCACTGGCACACCGTTTTCGATGACCGATGCGCAGGTGCTTCGCATTGCGGAGGCGGCGGAAGCGATGCGGGATCGCTATCGGGAAGTGACAACGGGTGAAAGTCTGATTCTTTCGGTTCAGGCGACGACGGGCTATGGTGACGGCGCTTCCGGGGATCATATCAGCTCCGTCGTGATTGAAGTATTGTCACCGGAAGAGCGCAGCAGCACGGTCACGAGTGCGGATCTGGTCAAAGAGTGGCGTAAACGAATCGGGTCGATTCCTGGGGCGGAGGGATTGAATTTCAGGGCTGAAATTGGACGAGGGGCGGATCCGATTGAAATTCATTTGCTCGGTGATGATTACGACAGTCTGAGTGAAGTCGCGGGCCTGCTGAAAGAGAAACTCAGCCGTTTCCCGGAAGTATTTGATATTGAAGACAGCTATGCCGATGGCAAGCAGTCTTTTGAGGTGCAGCTTAAACAGGAGGCCTACCTGCTGGGATTGACGCGCGCCACGATTCTGTCTCAGTTGCAGAGTGCTTATCTGGGTTTGCAGGTGCAGCGCGTGCAGCGTGGTCGGGATGAAGTCAGCGTGGTGGTTCGCTATCCTCGGGAAGAGCGGTCAGCCCTGCCTCTGCTGCAGGATTTTCTGGTGGAGGCACCCGGAGGTCAACGCATTCCCCTCGGGCAGGTCGTTGATTTACAGGCAGGGAAGACGCCGACATCCTTGTATCGCAACAACGGTAAACGCACCCTGACGGTTACGGCAGATGTCGACAAGCAAAAGGTTAATATGTTGCTGTTGAACCGTGAAATCCAGCAGTTCATGGATGCCACACTGCTTCGTTATCCGGATGTCAGCATGTCACTGGAAGGTGAATCATTAGAGCAGAGTCAGTCGCTGAATAGTCTGGAATGGGGCCTCTGGTTTGTACTGTTTGCGATCTATGTTTTGTTGGCAATCCCACTCAAATCGTATGTTCAGCCGCTGATTGTCATGCTCGTGATTCCCTTCAGTATCATTGGTGCGATTGCCGGACATGGGATTATGGGGATGGATCTGACCTTGATCAGCTTGCTCGGTATGTTGGCACTGGTCGGAGTGGTGGTAAACGATAGCCTGGTTCTGGTCGATTTTATCAATCGTCAGCTTGCGCAGGGGGTATCCGTCAGGCAAGCCATCCTGACCGCAGGCGCCGCCCGTTTTCGTCCCATCATGCTGACAACACTGACCACGGTCATCGGCCTGCTGCCTTTGTTATTGGAGCGTTCAACGCAGGCACAATTCCTCATCCCGATGGCTGTCTCGCTGGGCTTTGGCATCCTCTTCGCGACGGCACTGACATTGTTCCTGGTGCCAGTGAACTATCTGATCATCGAAGACCTCAAACGCATCAAAACGAGCTACACTGAATAGACCATTTACTATTCAATCGGGATTCACCTTTGGGAAGTCGGGCAGAGGGGAGTAGTTCGGCAATCGCGGCCAGCAGTTACCCTCTGCGTATCGTCGGCTGCGTGATTGTCCTCTTACTGCATGTCACCATTCTCGGGGATTCGGTTGGCCCTTGGGTGTGGGGGCTTCTGCTGCTTCACACGCTGGCCTACCCCCATATTGCCTATCGTCTGACGCACAACTTTCAACGCGACTGCTTTTTTACCCTGGTCGATAGCTTTGCCTATGGCTGCTGCGTGTGCCTGTGGGGGCTCAACCCGTTTGCAACAGCGGCATTGTGCTGCGGAATCTTTATGACCGCTATGGCGGAAGGGGGCCTGCGCTTACTGGCGAAAAGCATCGCCAATGCGCTGGTTGGGATTTTGCTAACCGGCCTGTTGAACGGATTCTATTTCAGACAGGACCTCAGTTTGCTGGCCTCGTCCGTGGTAGGTGTCGGATTGCTGGGCTATACACTGGGTTTGGGTTATACCCTGAATCTGGCCAACCATTCCCTGGCACGATCCCGCATTAAGATCAAGCGTCAACATGCCAATCTGCGAGACATCAGTGCCCTGGCCGAGGCCGTGAACAGCCATCTGGATCTGGATGCCATCATGAGCCGGGTCATTGAGTCGCTACAGCGACTCTTTCCGCTCGAACAACTTTATGTCGTCAAGATGGAGGACGATGGCCGAAATGTGCGGGTCATCCGCAGTTATGGCGATGTGCTGACGCCCAAACAACGAGAGGAAGTTGAAGGTTTTACCATTTCAGTGGGTGATAACCCGAACAGTATTTTTGTGCATGCAGCCCTGCAGCTACAACCCACTTACATCCGCAGATTGGTTCGTCCACCCTTGGGGCGTAATGCCGATATTGATCGTGCGCTCTATGATATTAATCCCCCTACATCCGTCGCATTTTTTCCGTTAGTGGTGGATCGAAAACCGATTGGCTGTATTGGGCTGCTGAACTATACCCAGGAGCTGCTGCTGACGGAGGAGGATATCGACCTGATTCAGGACTATCTGGTTCAGGTGGGCACGGCGGTGCGCAATACACAGTTGCTTGAGCAGGCCGCGGACGCGCGCAATGAGGCGGTCTCTGCCCAGCAGCAGGCAGAAGAATCGGAAGCGGCCAAGGGCCGTTTTCTTGCCAACATGAGTCACGAAATCCGCACACCCATGGCGGCCATCCTCGGTTATGCCGAAGCCCTCCTGGATGACGGTGCCTCTGAAGAAGATCGGAAACGCTACGTGCGCACCATTGTTCGCAGTGGCAATCATCTGCTTGCGATCATTAACGATATACTCGACCTCTCTAAAATTCAGGCCGGTAAACTGGTGGCCGAGCAGATTGAGGTTCACCTTCCGACCTTACTAGAGGAAATTCGCTCGCCGCTGGGCATGCGCGCAAGGGAACAGGGATTGACCTTTACCATAGAGACCGTTTTCCCGCTGACCAGCCATTTCATTTCTGACCCCACTCGGCTACGGCAGATACTGCTCAATCTGGGGGCCAATGCCCTCAAGTTTACCCGTGAAGGCGGTGTGGTCCTGCGCGTCAGTCAATTAACCAATGATGAGGCGGGTGCCAGATTATTGTTCGAGGTCATCGACTCAGGCATTGGAATGGATGAACAGACACGTGAACAGCTGTTCAGCCCCTTCCAGCAGGCGGATAGCTCCACAACCCGTCATTTCGGTGGGACGGGGCTCGGACTCTACATCAGTCGCCAGTTGGCCCAGTTGCTGGAGGGAGATATTACGGTCGAGAGTGCGCTGGGTGAAGGCAGTAACTTCAAGCTGTCTCTCCCCCTGCTCAGTGCGCCCCATGCCCGCCTGCTGCAAGACAGTGCCGAGATGAACGTGACGCTCGGTGATGAAAGTGAACTGGGGCAGGTGTCATGGCCGCGGTTGGCAGGATACGTGCTGCTGGCGGAGGATAATCCTGAGAACCAGGAGCTGATCAGCTACATGCTCAAACAGATGCGGGTGCGTCACCGGATCGTATCAAATGGTGCAGAAGCTCTGCGCGCCATCAAGGAAGAGCGTTTTGATCTCCTGTTGTTGGACATTCAAATGCCGGGGCAGGGTGGCGAGGATGTGATGCGGGTGATTCTGGGTTGGCACGACGCGCCGCCCGCGATTGCGATTACGGCCAATGTCATGCGTCACCAGGTCAGTCAGTATTTGCGCCTGGGATTCAGCAGTTGCATCGCTAAACCCATCAACCGCCAGCGTTTTGCTGAGACCCTGGCCTCGCATCTCCGTCATGTGGATACGATTCAGCCGCCCAGGGTTCTGATTGTGGAAGATAACCCTGTCAATGCCCAACTCCTGCAAAAGCAAATTCAGCGTGTACGTCCGGATGTTGTGGTGGAATTAGCCGAGAATGGGCGGGTAGGGGTTCAGGCAGCGTCTCAGCGCCTCTACTCCCTGATTCTGATGGATCTGGAAATGCCTGAAATGACGGGGCTGGAGGCGCTGGCCCATTTGAGGCAAAAAGGCTATGCCTTTCCAATCTGTATCCTCTCAGGACACGGCGATCCTGAAGATCTCAGGCGTTCGCTTCAAGCCGGCGCGGATGCGCATCTGGTCAAACCGCTGCCCACCGAGGCGCTGGAGCAGGCGTTGAACTACTACCTGCCAGTCTGATTACTTATCGGTTTCAATTTTGATTGGGCGGCGGTTGCTTCGCTTGTCATCCCAATCCAACTGTTCCGGGTCGTACCAACCAATCAGGTTCAGCACCTCATTACGTGTCGCTTCAGACAAGGTGTCCCACAGCTGTTGAAAACTGTCTAACCCGTGCTGGCGGCGATTAGAGACTTTGCTCTGCAACTGGGAAATGATGGTCGGGACTTTCAGGGCGCTGCCCAGTTGCCCTGGAACGGTCAACACCTGGCCAAGTACCTTGCGCTTGTGCGTTCGTCCTGCCAGTACGCGGGTTAATGCCTGCGCGGCAGTGAGGGCCGTTTCCACATCAAAATCTTCGCTGCGCATCCTTCCTTACCGCACGTCCTGCTTTGCTTAACCGACCCTCAATACTAGCCAATTGTGGGCAGTCAAACCAGTCTGCCAGAATGCTCAGCTGCTAACTTCTGCTTTGTTCTGTGGTGGGCAGCGCAAAGTTGAAAGAACTTTGTCACCCTCGACGGATTCCAGCACCACATCAAAGCCCCACAGACGATGCAGGTGCTTGAGGACTTCATTGCCGTCTTTTTCCTGTAGGGGAATCCGGTCGATCGGGAAGTGGCGCAAGGTCAGTGATCGGTCGCCTCTCAGATCGACGTTATAAACCTGAATGTTCGGATCTTTGAAGCTCAGATTGTACTGCCGGGCCAATAACTCGCGCACCTGACGGTAGCCATGATCATCATGGATGGCGGTCACGACATATTCGTTGTCGCGGTCATCATCCAGAATATTAAAGAACTTGAAATCACGGATGATCTTGGGCGAGAGGAATTGCAGAATAAAGCTCTCATCCTTGAAGTTTCGCATCGCGAAATCCAGTGTCTTGAGCCAGTCGGAGCCTGCGATATCGGGGAACCAGCGTTTGTCCTCCTCGGTAGGCGACTGGCAAATGCGTTTAATGTCCTGAAACATGGCAAAGCCCAGGGCATAGGGGTTGATACCCGAGTACCACTGGCTGTCGAAGGAGGGTTGATAGACGACCGAGGTGTGGCTTTGCAGGAACTCCAGCATGAAGCCATCGGTCACTTTCCCCTCATCGTAGAGGTGATTGATCAGGGTGTAGTGCCAGAAGGTGGCCCAGCCTTCATTCATCACCTGGGTTTGTCGCTGCGGATAAAAATACTGGGCAATCTTGCGCACGATGCGTACGATTTCGCGCTGCCAGGGCTCCAGCAACGGGGCATTCTTTTCAATGAAATAGAGTAGGTTTTCCTGCGGTTCTGCCGGAAAGCGGGGCTGCTTCTTGCGGGACTTTTCGCCCGCGCGGGTTGGAATGGTGCGCCAGAGATCATTGACCTGCTGCTGAAGATAGGCCTCGCGTTCACGGAGTCTGGCTTCCTCTTTTAACGCAGAGATCGGGCTGGGACGTTTGTAACGGTCTACGCCCTGATTCATGATCGAATGACAGGCATCCAGCACGGACTCGACCGCTTCAACCCCATGGCGTTGTTCACACTTGCTGATGTAGTTACGGGCAAACAGCAAATAGTCGATGATGGCGCTGGCATCGGTCCAGGTGCGGAACAGGTAGTTGCCCTTGAAAAAAGAGTTGTGGCCGTAACAGGCATGCGCAATGACCAGCGCCTGCATCATCATGGTGTTTTCTTCCATGAGATAGGCGATACAGGGGTCGGAGTTGATGACGATCTCATAGGCGAGACCCATCTGACCGCGCTTGTACAACTTTTCCGTCTGCAGGAATTGCTTGCCAAACGACCAGTGGTGATAGCCCACCGGCATGCCAACGGAGGAGTAGGCATCCATCATCTGCTCGGCGCTGATCACTTCGATCTGGTTGCGATAGGTGTCCAGTCCGAAATGCCGCGCGGCTTCTGCAATCGCCTCGTCGTATTCCTTGATCAGTTCAAAAGTCCATTCGGATCCGGTCGATATCGGTTTGCGCTCTGTACTAGCCATGCTCACCTTGCTTCTGGAACAGTTTTCGGAACACCGGGAAGATGTCCCCGGCATCGACGATTTGCTGCATGGCGAAACGATCCTTGAATGGGGTCAGCAGCTTTTCATATTCATGCCAGAGCATCTGGTGCTCGTGGGGCGTAATTTCGATATACGAGTAAAATTGGGTTTTGGGCAGAATGTCCTCAGCCAGCATTTTGCTGCAACGGGGTGAATCGTCGTTCCAGTTGTCACCATCTGACGCCTGTGCGGCATAGATGTTCCAGTCGGCCGTCGGATAGCGCGCATCCATGACTTCTTTCATCAATTTCAATGCACTGGAAACGATCGTGCCCCCTGTTTCCCGCGAGTAAAAGAACTCCTGCTCATCGACTTCCTTCGCACTGGTGTGGTGGCGAATGAATACCACATCAATTTTCTGGTAATTCCGCTTGAGAAACAGATACAGCAAAATGAAGAATCGCTTGGCGATGTCCTTGTGGTTCTGGCTCATGGAGCCGGAGACATCCATCAGGCAGAACATGACGGCCGCTGTGGCTGGTTGGGGCTGGCGTAGATGCTGGTTATACCGGATGTCGATTTCATCGATGTAAGGCACCCGTTTGACCCGGTTGCGCAAACGCTCGATTTCCTCTTCCAGTTCCTTGATGCGTGCGGCAGGCGATAGGGCTGGGTCGGGATGCTCCGGCTGCTTTTTCAGGGCCTCTAGCTCAGCTTCCAGTTCAGCAATGCGTTTGCGCCGATTCCCTGTGAGGGCCAGACGGCGTGCATAGGCGCCTCGCATCGAGCGGACGATATTGATCTTGGCTGGAGTGCCCTGATTGGTATACCCCGCCCGGACATATTTGTAGCTGAGGGTATCCTTGAGTTGTTTACGGATCAGGTTGGGGAGGGCGAGGTCTTCAAACATGAAGTCCAGAAACTCATCCTGGGAGATCTGAAACACAAATTCGTCAATGCCTTCGCCCTGATTGCTGGCCTTGCCTTGTCCGGCACCGCCACCCCCACCACCGCCCGGTGGTCGCGCAATCGTATCGCCTGTGACAAATTCGCGGTTGCCTGGATGCACATTGCTGCGCCGGCCCCCGCGACCATTGCGAAACACCGGCTCGGAAATGTCTTTGCCCGGTATGCTGACGCTTTCGCCACGGTCGATGTCAGTAATGGAGCGCTTATTGACCGCCTCCGTCACCGCTTTCTTGATATGCTCGCGATAACGGCGCAGGAAGCGCTGCCGGTTGACCGCGCTTTTATTCCGGCCATTCAGTCGCCGGTCTACCACATGCGTGTTGGTCATGCGACTCCTCCCTTACTGGGATTTGCGCACCCGCAAATACCATTCACATAGCAGACGTACCTGCTTTTCGGTATACCCGCGCTGAATCATACGCTTCACGAATTCCTGATGCTTGTTCTGGTCGTCCTGCGACGCCTTCGGATTGAAGGAGATGACCGGCAACAGGTCTTCGGTGTTCGAGAACATTTTCTTCTCGATCACGGCACGCAATTTCTCATAGCTCAACCAGGTCGGATTCTTGCCATTATTGTTGGCACGCGCCCGCAACACAAAGTTGACGACTTCATTGCGGAAGTCTTTCGGGTTGCTGATACCGGCCGGCTTCTCGATTTTTTCCAGCTCGTCATTGATCGCGGCGCGGTCAAAAATTTCGCCGGTTTCGGGATCACGGTATTCCTGATCCTGAATCCAGAAGTCGGCATAGGTCACGTAGCGGTCGAAGATATTTTGACCGTACTCGGAGTAGGACTCCAGGTAGGCCGTCTGGATTTCCTTGCCGATGTAATCCACATAGTGGGGGGCCAGGAACTCCTTCAGGAACCGCAGATAGCGGTCATGGACTTCGGCCGGGAACTGTTCCTGCTCGATCTGCTTTTCCAGCACGTACAGCAGGTGAACTGGGTTGGCTGCCACTTCAGTCGCATCAAAGTTGAAGACTTTAGATAAAATCTTAAACGCGAAACGGGTTGAGAGACCGTCCATGCCTTCATCGACCCCGGCCGAGTCCTTGTATTCCTGGATAGACTTGGCTTTGGGGTCAGTATCTTTGATGTTCTGACCATCGTAGACCCGCATCTTGGAATACAGCGATGAGTTTTCCGGCTCCTTCAGACGGGACAGCACCGAGAACTGTGCCAGCATCGACAGCGTATCGGGCGCACAGGGTGAGCCTGAGAGCGAGCTGCTGCGCAGCAGCTTGTCGTAAATCTTGATCTCTTCGGTCACTTTCAGACAGTAAGGCACTTTAACGATGTAAATACGATCGAGAAAGGCTTCGTTGTTCTTGTTGTTACGGAAAGTCTGCCACTCGGACTCGTTCGAGTGGGCCAGCACCATCCCCTCAAAGGGAACAGCGCCCATGCCTTCGGTGGTGTTGTAGTTCCCTTCCTGCGTGGCGGTCAGCAGGGGGTGCAGCACCTTGATTGGGGCTTTGAACATCTCCACGAATTCCAGCAAGCCCTGGTTGGCCTTACATAAACCACCCGCGAAGCTGTAGGCGTCGGGATCGTGCTGGGGATATTCTTCCAGCATGCGAATGTTGACCTTCCCGACCAGAGCCGAGATATCCTGGTTGTTCTCATCGCCGGGTTCGGTCTTGGCGACGGCAACCTGGTTGAGAATAGAGGGGTAGAGCTTCACCACCCGGAACTTGCTGATATCGCCATTGAATTCATTCAGGCGTTTCACGGCCCAGGGTGACATGATGTAGCGTAGGTATCGCGGTGGAATGCCGTATTCTTCTTCCAGAATTTTGGCATCTTCCTCCGGGGAGAACAGCCCTAACGGGTTTTCATAGACCGGCGAGCCTTTGATGGCATAGAACGGCTGTTTCTGGATCAGACTTTTCAGTTTTTCGGCGAGTGACGATTTGCCGCCACCGACCGGACCCAGCAGGTAGAGAATCTGCTTCTTCTCTTCCAGGCCCTGCGCCGCATGCTTGTAGAAGGACACAATCTGTTCCACGGCTTCTTCCATGCCGTAGAACTCATTGAACTCCGGGTAACGTTTGATGATTTTATTGGAAAAAATACGACTCAGGCGGGAATCGCGCGAGGTGTCGACCAGCTCGGGCTCTCCGATCGCCAGCAACATGCGTTCGGCGGCGGAAGCGTACACAGACTTGTCTTTCTTACAGAGCTGAAGGTATTCCTCCAGTGTGTACTCTTCTTCCTGATGCGCCACATAACGATTGGCGTAGTGGTTGAAAAGACTCATGATACCCCCTCTCAATAGCGACGAAATTGCCGAACCGAATCAGGCTCTAGCTTTAGCATAGTTCAACCCGGATACCTACGTAAACGCTTTGCAAAAAGACCTTAACACCATTTAATTCGCCTTAACTTTGTGCCGATCAATTTACAGCCGGGGGCAAGGGGTACTGTCCCAAAGCGGTGCTCCAGCGCACCACGATGTGGCAGACGCTGGTGACGCACCAGATGGCCAGCAGGCTTGCCGTCTGCTGCGGCGTAAACGGACGGGCGTTCCGGGCGTCTTCCCGGGATCTTGCAACACCCACGGCAATCGCTGCCATCATCGTGCCAAGTAGCAGTCCCCCCAGGATATCTGAGAGCCAGTGTACGTTGAGGTAAACCCGGCTACTGGCGATCATGACAATCAGAAAGCCTGCCAGAATCATTCCTGCCCGGTTAATCTGGCGGTTATGATGGCTTAACAGCGTGAGCGCGACCAGTCCGTAGACAAAAGCGGCGCCAGACGCATGTCCCGAGGGGTAGGCGAAGCTGACCGGGTAGAGTGCTTCCGGTGGGCGTGGCAAGGCAAACCATGCTTTCAATCCGCTGGTCAGCGCGTGCAGTGAGAGGCCGCCGAACAGATAGACCAGTGCTGATCGCCCACCGCCCTGGTAGGTCAGCAGTGCCAGGAATATGCCGAACAGAGGATAGAGCAGTAGCGGGTCGCCCAGTAAGGTGAGCGCAATAAACAGCCCCTGAAACGCCGGTTGCCGGAATGAAAAGAAATGGTGAAGACTCTCATCCAGCGTCTGCCCGACCTGAGCGCCGACATGCAGTGCGGACCAAAGTAAAAAGGCGGCCCCGGTTACCAGGGCGACCATTTGCCAGGAGGGGAGGCGTTGCACAGGGCGGGAGCGCAGGTGTAAATGAATTTCCGCCACGACCAGCGCGGCGCCGGTTGCGATGAGTGCCACACTCCCTGCCAGCAGCCAGGGGGAGTGAAGTGTCAATGTCGGCAGGTGAATGGCGGCGCCCGCCAGGTAGCCAGGCAAGAAATAAAAAGGTCCCCACCCCAGGGCAGACAGCACGTTAAAACACAGGAACCGGCTGGGCGGCATGTCCAGACTGCCGGCCACCATGGGAATGACGGGTCTGACCGGTCCAACGAAACGACCAATCAGAATGCTTTTGCCTCCGTGTTGCCGGACAAAGCCTTCGCCGCGCTGACGTAGACCCGGGTCGCGGTTCAGTGGCCAGATCGTCCAGATTTGGTCACGGAAGTGGCATCCCAGATAAAAGCTCAGCGCATCCCCAGCAATCGCACCGGCGATGGCAGCGGGCAAACAGAACAGCAGGGACAGCTGTCCGTGTCCGGCCAGTGTGGCCAATCCGAACAGGAGCGCCACACCCGGCACAATCAGCCCGGCGATGGCGAGTGATTCGAGAAAGGAAATGCAAAATATCAGGAGCAGCAGCACCTCCGGGTGCGAGGCTGCCCAGGTTAATATGGCGTCTGTCAAACCCGGTATCACTTCTTAAACAGAATGACCTTATTGTGACCGGACTGCTGGGCCTGTGCGAGTGCTTTTTGTAAATCGTTTGTCAGGATTCGTATGTCCTCCTGGCCACTCTCCCGGGTGAGGCAGCCGATACTGGCTGACATGCTGTCGACCACTGGCCACGAGGCGCTCTCGATGCTGCGTCGCAAGCGCTCAGCGAAGACCAGCAGCCCCTCTTCGTGGGTGGTTGGAAGCATGAACAGGAAGCGGCCATTGCCTTCCCGATAAATACTGTCTCCGGCGCGCGTGAGCGTGAGCAGCAATTTGCCCATTTCAGCGAGTATTTCATTGGCGACATTCTGGCCATGGACATCCTGAGTCTGGTCAAAATAGTCGATTTCCATCAGCAAGAGTGATAGCGGGTGCTCTGTCGTTTCCGAGCGTGAGACTTCCTGGCGGAGCGTCAGATCCCAGTGGCGCATGTTGTAAGCGCCGGTCAGCGCATCTTTGATCCCGGCTTCCACCAGATAGCGAGCCTTATCGTGGTACAGATAGGCGTACATGCCTGCCAGTCCGACCAGCAAGGCAAAACTGGTCGCAAAGCGGAGCATGGTAAAAAAGTCATAATTGAACACACTGACGAGACTGCTGCCAATCAGGACGCTCAGATTGAAATTAAACGCCGTTTTCAGGGGGAGTAGCAAAAAGCTGATAAGGCCCAGGCCATAAAGCCAATGTAAACTTTCCGGCTCATGCCGCGAGAGCAGATTAAGTATAAGTGCCAATAGGTAGATGAGTACTGCCAGATGTCCCAGATAGGCGCCCAGCTCGCTGCGCTTAAACCAGGCATAAATGGCACCCGCAGCAAAGGCGGGGAGAGTCAGCATTCCGGTATAAAAGAGATTGTAGTTTCCATAACGGGCGTTCTGAACCGCCAGTATAAAGAACAACAAAAACGCCCCTCCGTAGAGCATCATGCGGGTATTGGTGCGCAGATAGGATTCAGCCAGCATGATGCGCCTCTTCACTCTCGATTTCGACGAAGGTTCGGGTTTGGTTGCTACCCCGTGATCGGGCGTATTTAAGGGCTTTCCGCGCATCGTCAATCAGGGTCTGGGCGGTGTCGCCTACATTCAGGGATGCCAGGCCGATGGATACCGTGACAGAGAAATCCCGTGAACTGAGATTCTGGCGAATTTTTTGTCGCAGCTGGGCGGCTTTTTTGGCCGCTTCGCGGGACGGGGTGTGCGGCATGATAATAATCATCTCCGAGTTATCGTAGCGGTAATAGGCGTCGAAAAGCCGCAGGTTTTCATGTAGCAGGCGACCCAAGCGATGCAGCAGGCCATCCTTGTCATCCGGTTGACTCCTCGCCAGGGTTGATTCGTCAAAACTCAGTGCCAGGACGGACAAGGGCGTGCCCTCCCGTTCGCTGCGCTGAACCTCCTTGTGCAAATCCTGGAACAAGTATTCCCGTGTAGAAGCAAGCGTCAGATTGTCGGTTCGGCGCAGGGGCTGAAGTTGCTTCTCCTTGATTTCGCGGAGGTAGACAAAGGCCAGCGTAATCAAAAGGCTCAATAGATAGATAAAAAACAGTTGTGGTTTTTCTGGGCCTTGATAGAAAAAAATGATCGCGATTGCCAGTGTAATCGAGTAAAGCGCAGTAATGACCGTTGCCAGGCGCAGGGGGTATATCAGATAGGCGATCAGCGGAAGCATATAGCTCCAGTTCTCGGCTTCTCCGGGCAGATAGGCCGTACTGGCCAGCGTGATCCCGATCAACTGCGCGACAATCAGGTGAGACAGCAGCATTGGCGTGGGTTGGTCACCGTAGCGCAGGTTCAGACGGCCGTTGGCATAGAGCAGGATGGTAAAGCTCAGCCCGGTGATCGCCATGAATAAGTGTCCCCCCGACAAAGATCCCAGGGTCAGTAACAGGCAGACGGCGGCGGCCAGCGAATAAACTTTGGTTCGCAGCTGGTTATTCAGCTCGGCCGGGATCAGGGTATTCATGCGTGGGATTCTTCAACAATGGTAACGGTTCATGGTGTGGACTCTTTTACCTGAGTATAATGCAGCTTTGGCAATCTATCGAAAACCGAGGGGAAGCGACGGCAATGGACGTCAGTCAGTACATGGTGGAAACCGGCAAACAGGCTCGTCTGGCATCACGCCAGGTGGCCCGTGCGTCGACAGGTCAGAAAAACGCAGCCTTGCTTGCGATGGCGAAAGCCATTGAGGCGTCGCGGGACGCAATTCTTCTGGCCAACCGTAAAGATCTGGATGCAGGGCGGGAAAAAGGCCTTGATGCCCCTCTGATGGATCGCCTGGAGCTGACGCCCGCGCGGATTGACGGCATGATTGAAGGCTTGCTTCAGGTGGCTGCGTTGCCGGATCCGATCGGCGAAATCACCGATATGCGTTATCGCCCTTCCGGTATTCAGGTGGGCAAAATGCGCGTGCCGCTGGGAGTGGTCGGAATCATTTATGAGTCGCGACCGAATGTGACGGTTGAAGCCGCCAGCCTGTGTCTGAAGTCGGGCAATGCCACCATCCTGCGCGGTGGCTCAGAGGCCTTTTATTCCAATCAGGCGATTGCCGCCTGTATTGCAGACGGACTCGCGGCGGCAGGTCTGCCAAAAGCGTCTGTTCAGATTCTGGAAACGACCGATCGTGCAGCGGTTGGCGCACTGATCACGATGCCGGCCTATGTCGATGTCATCATTCCCCGGGGTGGACGAGGTCTGATTGAGCGCATCAGTCAGGACGCACGGGTGCCTGTCATCAAGCACCTGGACGGTATTTGTCACGTTTACATTGATGCCGAGGCAGATCTGGCCAAGGCGGAGGCGATTGCCGTGAATGCCAAAACGCATCGCTATGGCACCTGTAACACCATGGAAACCCTGTTGGTGGACAAGGTGATTGCTGCGCAGATTTTACCTGTGCTGGCAAAACGGTATGCGGAGAAACAAGTCGAATTGCGGGGGTGTGCACGGACACAGGAAATCCTCGGGGGCATTCACGCCGCGACGGAAGATGACTGGCGCACCGAATACCTGGCACCCATCCTGGCTATTCGTGTCGTTGATGGGCTGGATCAGGCCATTGAGCACATTAATACCTACAGCTCCCAGCACACGGATAGCATTGTGACGGAAAACTATACCAAAGGGCGCCGCTTCATTACCGAAGTCGACTCCAGTTCGGTCATGATCAATGCCTCTACCCGGTTTGCCGACGGCTTCGAGTATGGTCTGGGTGCTGAAATCGGTATCTCGACGGACAAGTTCCATGCGCGCGGACCTGTGGGCCTTGAGGGGCTGACGTCGCAGAAATATGTCGTCTTTGGTGATGGGCAGGTGCGTTCCTGAGTGCGGGATAACGCAGTCGCCAACCCCCTGATTTTATTGGGGGGAACGTTTGATCCGGTGCATCACGGTCACCTGCGGACGGCGGTGGATCTGTTTCAGGCCTTCTCTGGACGCGCCGACATTGCCTTGATGCCTGCCGCACAGCATCGTTTGCGCGAGGCAGAAGCGGCAGCCCCCGAGGATCGTTTGGCGATGCTGGCGCTGGCGGTTGCACATGAGCCGGGTCTGTCAGTTGAACCGCTTGAAATCCAGCGTGGGGGGACGACTTACACGGTCGAGACGCTTGAAATCCTGCGGCAACGGGAGGGAGCTCAGCGTAGTCTCATCTTTGCGATGGGCCTGGATGCCTGGCATTCGCTGTCAAAATGGCATAGATGGTTGGAAATTGTACAGTTGGCCCATATAATAGTGGTATGCCGCCCTCAGGGTTCGTCCGGGGAGGCGCTAAACTGTGGAGACGCATTGCAAGCAAACAGAACTGACTTGATTGACGATCTGATATCCACCTCCCATGGTAAGGTGCTGTTTCTGACACTGACCCAACTGGAGATTTCCAGCACGCGGATCAGAGCTCTCCTGAAACAGGGCCTCTCGCCTCGGTACCTGCTGCCTGATTCTGTTCTTGCTTATATCGAAAAACATCAGTTATACCGGTGTCGAAACCGCGACACCGATCATCAACATACTTGAGGAATTATGGAGACAACAGAACTCAAAAATCTGGTCGTAAACGCGTTGGAAGACGTAAAGGCCAAAGACATCGTGGTCCTGGATGTACGTAGCAAAACCAGTGTGACCGACTTTATGGTGATCGCCAGTGGAACCTCCACGCGCCACCTGAAATCATTGGCAGACAATGTCGTAACCGAAGCGAAAACCAATGGGATTCGTCCCCTTGGATCGGAAGGCGGCGGTCAGGCCTCAGACTGGATTCTGGTCGATCTGGGTGACGTTGTTGTGCATGTGATGATGCCATCCTCACGACAAATGTATGATCTGGAGCGATTCTGGCAGGACGGCCCAGCAGCAGTTGAGCGTCGGGCCCATGCCTGATGCGCATCCGGCTGATCTCGGTCGGCAGCCGGGTGCCGGAGTGGGTTGAGTCCGGTTATCAGGAGTACGCGCGTCGGCTGCCGCGTGAAATGCCGTTGGAGCTGGTCGAAATTCCGCTGGCTCGCCGGCACAAGAACTATAATGCGCAGCAGTGCATTAATCAGGAAGGGGATGCGATCCTCAAGGTGCTTACGCCCCGCGACCTGGTGGTGGCGCTTGAGGTGAAAGGCAAGCCCTGGACGACTGAGAAATTGTCTGAACACCTGGCCTCCTGGCGCACACAGGGTATGGACGTCGCGTTACTGATCGGTGGACCTGATGGGTTGAGCGATACCTGCCGTGCCCGCGCCCTTCAACAATGGTCTCTTTCAGCCTTAACCTTGCCACATCCACTGGTTAGGGTTATTTTGGCAGAACAAATTTATCGGGCCTGGAGCATTTTGCAGGGCCATCCGTACCACCGGGAATAATAAAAGCGTGGTCAGGCAAGGCCAGGGTACTTCCTCTCAACATGGTTTCCAAAGAACTTAAAGATCATCGTCGGGAAAAACGTATTTTCGTCGCCCGGTCCATATTGGCAGCTGTAATTGTGGGCTTGTTGGCGGCTGTGTTGCTTGCCCGATACCACTATCTGCAGATTCAGCAATACGATGTGTTTCAGACGCTTTCCGATAAAAATCGGATGCAATTGCAATCAGTGGTCCCAACGCGCGGTTTGATATTCGATCGGCACGGTCGACTATTGGCTGAAAACCAACCGACCTTTGCGTTAACAATTGTCAAAGAGCGGGTTTCCGACCTGCCGGGTATGATCGAAGAACTCAAGCATGTCGTGACGCTGGATGACGAAGCACTGGCGTCATTTTACAAGCGCCTGAAGCAACGTCGTCGACCGTATGAAAGTGTTCCTCTCAAAGTGAAGCTGACTGAGGATGAAATTGCGCGCATCAGTGTCGATCGCCACCGATTTCCAGGTGTCGAGGTCGAGGCGGATCTGATTCGTCACTATCCCTATTCTGATTTACTGGCCCATCTGGTGGGCTATGTGGGGCGCATCAGTGAAAAAGAGCTACAGAAGGTCGATGAGGCCAACTACAGCGGAACGCAATACTACGGAAAGCTGGGGGTCGAGCGACACTACGAAAACCTGCTTCATGGCACGACCGGATTTCAGACCGTTGAGGTAGATGCCAGAGGAAGGGCGCTTCGCGTACTCGACCGGCGGGCTCCTATACCCGGTAAGAATCTGACGCTGTCACTGGATGTAGATCTGCAGGCTGTTGCGACCGCGGCACTTGGGCAATTTCGTGGTGCGGTGGTTGTCATTGAAGTAGAAACGGGAGGGGTTCTGGCGCTGGTCAGCACGCCCTCCTTTAACCCCAACCTGTTCGTCACCGGAATTGATTCGGCCAGTTATGCCGCATACCGTAACTCGCTGGATATCCCGCTCTTTAACCGGGCGTTACGCGGTCAGTATCCGCCGGGTTCAACCATTAAACCCTTTGTTGCGCTGGCAGGGTTGAATAGCGGGACGATTTCGGCCAGCACACGAGTCTGGGATCCGGGTTTCTATCAGTTGAAAACGGACAGTCGCAAATATCGGGATTGGAAGCGGATAGGACATGGTTGGATGAACCTGCATGATTCGCTCATGGAATCTTGTGATATTTTTTTCTATGACCTGGCGTTTAAAGCGGGCGTTGATACCTTGGAAGACTACCTGGCCCGATTTGGCTATGGTCAGTTGATCGCCCTTGATATTGATGATGCAAAAACGGGCGTCTTACCTTCCCGTGAATGGAAGAAGAAAAATCGTAAGCAGCCCTGGTTTCCGGGTGACTCTCTGAATATGGGGATTGGCCAGGGCTTCATGCTCACGACGCCTCTTCAATTGGCAGTCGGCACGATGGTCCTCGCCCGTAAAGGCGACTGGATTATGCCTCGTCTGGTTCAGGGGGAGGGTGACCCCGAGTTACCGGTTACACCGACACCTCCGCGGGTGGAGCTTGAAAATGAAGACTACTGGGATCTGGTCTTTAGTGGGATGGAAGCGGTAATGCATGCCCGCAAGGGTACCGCGCGTACCAGTGCGATCGGCGCACCCTATCGCATCGCCGGGAAAACGGGCACGGCGCAGGTGGTCGGCATCGCGCAGGGTGAACTTTATGACGAGAGCAAACTCGCTGAGCGGCATCGTGATCACGGCCTGTTTGTGGGTTTCGCGCCTGCAGACAAGCCTCAAATTGCGCTGGCGGTTGTTGTCGAAAATGGTGGGGGCGGAAGCAAGGCTGCCGCGCCAGTCGCCCGGAAAATCTTCGATGCCTGGCTAGTGCCGGAATCACGAATTCAAACCGTGTCTGAAGGAAAACCGAATGCCATCCCATGATTTCATTCGCCAGTTGCCGGGTGCCGAAACCCACTTCAGTCGTCGCACCGGTTTTTTTCACCTGATTCATCTGGATTTCTGGCTGTCGATGCTTCTGGTTTTGCTGATGGGCTTTGGATTGTTCACGCTCTACAGTGGTAGCGGGCAAAACATGGGGCTGGTTGAACGGCAGGCGCTCCACTTTATGGTTGCGAGTGTTCTGATGGCACTGGTTGCGCAGGTTGAGCCGACCCAGATTAAACGCTGGACACCCTGGATATATGGGCTGGGTTTAGTCGGATTATTGGCTGTGCTGCTGATCGGTTCCGACGCAAAGGGTGCGCAGCGATGGGTGCAGATACCTGGCGCCGGCATTAGAGTGCAGCCCTCTGAGTTTATGAAATTGGCCGTGCCGATGATGGTGGCCCACTATCTCTCCGACCGAGTATTACCACCGAGATTGGCAGACATTCTGGTGGTGCTTGGCATTATCCTGCTTCCTGCCGCATTAATCATCAAACAACCCGATCTGGGGACCGCTTTGCTGGTTTCCGCAGCCGGTATCTTTGTGTTGTTTTTTAGCGGACTGTCCTGGCGTTGGATCGGGTCGTTTATTGGCGGGGTGGCCATGTTTACCCCGGTCATGTGGTATTTCGTGATGCACGATTACCAGAAACAACGGGTGCTGACCTTATTAGACCCTGAGCAGGACCCCCTGGGAACGGGCTGGAATATCATTCAAAGCAAAACAGCGATTGGGTCCGGTGGGTTTTACGGCAAAGGTTGGCTGGAAGGTACGCAGTCACAGCTTGATTTCCTGCCTGAAAGCCACACGGATTTTATCATTGCGGTCTTAAGTGAGGAGCTTGGGTATCTCGGCGTCATGGCGGTGCTGGCGCTTTATCTGGCGATAATTTACCGGGGACTTTATATGTCCGGACAAGCGCAGGATACGTTTTCCCGCATACTTTCAGCCGGACTGATCATGACCTTTTTTATCTATGTTTTTGTGAACATGGGGATGGTGAGTGGTATTCTCCCCATCGTTGGCGTACCGTTACCCCTGATCAGTTATGGTGGAACGTCAGTTCTGACGCTTTTGACGGCCTTTGGTCTGATGATGTCGATCCATACCCATCGTAAGATGTTGTCCCGCTAGCCGCTTCTCGCTAGAGTAGGTTTCTGAGTAGATTTACGGTTTTGTACGATTAAAAATAATAAAGATGCGTAGTTTGACGATGTTCCGATTTCCTTTCTCCCTTCGAAACGCCCCTGCCTGGTTCTTTGGGTTGTGCTTATCGGCCAACACCCTTTCCGCCAATGCAGAAAATTATGCCACTTATCCCGAGGTGAAGTCCTTCATCAAGGAGATGGTGCGTAAGCATAAGTTTTCAGAGCCCGCCTTGACGGCGGTCTTTGCTGAGGTCCAGAAGCAGCAGTCCATTCTGGATGCCATGAATCGTCCGGTCGAGCGCGTCATGGAATGGCGGGACTACCGTAAAATTTTCATGACTGAACAACGCATCGGCGGTGGGAAAAAGTTTCTGCAGGATAATCAGGCGACGTTGGCGAAAGCCGAAGCCCGCTGGGGCGTGCCACCTGAAATCGTGACAGCTATTTTGGGCGTGGAAACCCGTTACGGTGAGGTGCGGGGAAATTACCGCCTGGTGGAGTCGTTGTCGACACTGGCCTTTGATTACCCCCGGCGCGGGGCTTTCTTTAAAGGCGAACTTGAGCAGTTGCTATTGTTGAGTCGTGAGCAAGGCTTTGAGCCCCTGGCGATGAAAGGTTCGTATGCCGGTGCCATGGGCTATGGGCAGTTTATGCCGAGCAGTTATCGCCACTTCGCGCTCGACTTTGATGGGGATGGCCGTGCCGATCTTCTGGACAATGTCGAGGATGCCATCGGCAGTATTGCTCACTATTTTGCCAAGCATGGGTGGCAGAAAGGGGAGGGCGTCGCCTGGCAGGTATATCCAAAGAAAACACCGACAAGCGCGCAGTTGCCAGGGAAACAAAAGCCGGTTCAAACCGTTGCCGAGCTTGCGTCACTTGGATTGGACACGCGGGGACTGGGTGGTAAAACCCGGGTGCGTCTGATCGCTGAAGAGGGCGAGGCAGGGCGGGAGTACTGGCTTGCACGCCATAACTTTTATGTGATTACGCGCTATAACCACAGTGATATGTATGCGTTGGCGGTGCATGAATTGAGTGAGGCGATCCGTAAACCCTGATGAAGTATCTGTTTCTCACCCTGACCCTCATGGCGTGGTTGTTGGCGGGCTGTTCATCTACATCCACATCCACACCTTCGTCCTCATCGCGTTACAAGCTGGATAACGATCGCCCGCCGGAAGACGCGGTCGATGTTAGCGCGGTGCCTGAGCCTGAGCCGCAGTTTGAGCCACCGTCTCGTGGCGGCAACAAAAGCCCCTACCGGGTGTTGGGTAAAACCTATCATGTCCTGCCCACCGCAGTCGGTTTTGCTGAAGAAGGTGTGGCGTCGTGGTATGGCTCCAAGTTTCACGGTTACCATACTTCGAATGGCGAAATTTATGATATGTATAAATTTACCGCCGCGCACAAGCACTTGCCTTTGCCAAGTTATCTTCGCGTGACCAATCTGGACAATGGTCGCCAGGTGATTGTGCGAGTTAATGACCGGGGACCGTTCCATGAAGGGCGGATTATCGATCTGTCCTATGCGGCAGCGTCCCGATTAGGCGTCCTGGCAACGGGTACAGCACGTGTTCGTGTCGAAAACGTGATGCCGTCCGACCCGGCTCTCGCTTCCGCTCAGGCTGACACTCCGTCTGCGCCAGCCGCAGCCGTTCCTGCGGCAGGCTATTATCTTCAGGTAGGCGCCTATGCGTCGGAGCTGTCGGCGATAAAAGTGAAGAACGAGGTGAGTAATCTGGTGGATTCACCCGTTGCGCTCGACACCCGATCCAATGATGGTACGCCGATTCATCGGGTCCGGGTCGGTCCTTTTGCTAACCCATTGGATGCCCGTCGGATTTTGGGTATTCTCCAGCGTTCCCGATTTCCCGACACGCTCTTGATTCCACCTGGGTAATAGAGTTTTGCGAAGTCGCTCGCAAAAACGTTAAAATGCCTGCGCCTGTGCAGGTACTCTGTCATATGTAATTCATTTTTCATGAAAAGAACGGTTTTGTTTTCTGCTAACGCTTCACGAATCTATCCGAGAATAACTATGTCAAAACACTGGATGTACGGTTTACTGACCTTACTGTTTGCTGTGGCAGTTCATGCCGAAAATGAAATCCCGCCGTCTCCGTCGCTCTCCACTCCCGCGATGGAACAAGGGCCTCTGGTGCCCGCTGCACCGCAGGTAGCAGCCAGTAGTTACATTCTGATGGCCGCCGAAACAGGTGAAATCCTGGTAGAGAGCAATTCAATCCAGGAATTGCCCCCGGCCAGCCTGACTAAAATGATGACGTCGTATGCCCTTGATTTTGAGATTGCCAAAGGTAACGTCTCCTTTGAAGACATGGTGCCGATCAGTGTCAACGCCTGGAAAACAGGCGGATCGAAGATGTTCGTGCGTGAAGGGACAATGGTTCGGCTGGAGGAGCTACTGCGCGGTATCGTCATCCAATCGGGTAATGATGCCAGCATTGCCGTCGCCGAATATTTGGCCGGCAGTGAAGATGCCTTTGCTTCGATCATGAACCAGCACGCGGCGCGCCTGGGGATGACCCACTCGCATTTTATGAACGCAACCGGGTTGCCGATGGATAATCATTACTCTTCGGCACGTGATCTGGCCATTCTGGCGCGTGCGATCGTGTATGATTTTCCGCAACAGTACCCGATATACTCGGAGAAAGAGTTTACTTACAACAACATCAAACAGCCCAACCGTAATTTATTGCTCTGGCGCGATAAATCTGTGGATGGCCTGAAGACTGGTCATACCGAGGCAGCGGGTTATTGCCTGGTTGCCTCCGCCGTGCGGGAGGGTATGCGACTGATCAGCGTGGTGATGGGAACCCGCAGTGAAGAGGCGCGTGCGCAGGAAACCCTCAAGCTTCTTAACTACGGATTCCGGTACTTTGAAACGCATAGCCTGTATAATCGTGGTCAGGAATTGCTCAAGACCCGAGTGTGGGGAGGTGCAAGTGATGAAGTTCGTGTCGGCGTCGCCAAAGATATTCGCCTGACGATTCCGCGCGGTCAAAAGGGTGCGCTGAATGCCAAGGTCGATGTGGACTCAATTATCAAAGGTCCGGTTGAAACGGGGCAGACACTCGGCACCCTGCGTATCGAGCTCGACGGCAAAACGTTGGTGAGTGAGCCGGTCGTGGCCCTTGAACCCATTGAAGAAGCCGGCTTCTTCAAACGTATTTGGCACGAAATTTTGTTATTTTTTAAATCGTTTTTTGCGTAGGAGAAACCATGATCACGGATATCAACCAGGAACCGCCCAAGATTGCTTTCCCGTGCGATTATCCGATTAAGGTCATTGGTGAGGCGCATGATGCCTTTCGTGAGACGGTTATTGAGGTGGTGAGGCGACACGTTGCGTCTTTTGATGAAACCACCGTGCAGTTGGTTGACAGTCGTAACGGGCGCTTCGTTTCGCTGCGCCTGGTGATTCGGGCTGAGGGTGAAAGCCATATCCGCGGGTTGTTTGATGAAATCAAGGCGCTGCCGCGCATTCACATGGTGCTCTAGTGGAGCTCACCGTCTATGAGGCGGGGGAGTTGCCATACGAACCGGTATGGCAGGCCATGCAGCACTTCACTCAGACGCGGACGTCTGAATCTGCCGATCAGGTCTGGATGCTTCAGCATCCGCCGGTTTTTACCCAAGGGCAGGCGGGGCGGCCTGAGCACCTGTTGATGCCGGGGGATATTCCCGTTGTGCAGGTTGATCGGGGTGGTCAGGTCACCTACCACGGGCCGGGTCAGTTGGTGGTTTATCCCCTGCTTGATATTGGGCGCCTGAAGTTGGGAGCCCGTTCTCTGGTGACATTGATTGAAGACAGTCTGGTCGAACTTCTGGCAAAATACGACATCCCGGCGGCAGCCCGTCCTGATGCGCCCGGCGTTTATGTGGGTGAAGCCAAAATTGCCTCACTGGGACTTAGAATCCGACGTAATTGTTCGTTCCATGGGCTGGCGTTGAATGTCAGCATGGATCTGTCCCCGTTTCAGCGGATTAATCCCTGCGGTTATGCGGGTATGCAAATGACGCAAATGCAGTCCTTTGTGCCTGACATTGACGTAAGTAGTGTGGCACGCACCTGGCTAAACGGCTTTCTGTCGCGACTGCCGTATACCCGGGTAACCCAACAGGTGGGACCATCCCCCCTGATCGATTTCGATTCTGCGAGCGGTTCCGCAGTCCCTTCATGAACCGGCGGAGAGAAATGTGAACCCCAAAACTGGTGATGAAGTAAAACAGGCAACTCCCTTGAAAGTGGAGCAAGGCAAGAAACTGCGCGGTCACGATAAAGTCTCGCGCAATCCGGTCAAAATCATTGCGACAGATACCATTCCGCGTAAGCCAGAGTGGATTCGGGTTCGCCTCTCGCCCTCTGCAGCGGTTGACGAAATCAAGCATAAGTTGCGCAAACATAAGCTTCATACCGTGTGTGAAGAGGCTTCGTGTCCGAATTTGTCGGAGTGCTTTGGTGGTGGAACCGCCACCTTTATGATCATGGGCGATATCTGTACTCGTCGTTGCCCCTTTTGTGATGTGGCGCATGGTCGCCCGAATGCTCTGGATGTGAATGAGCCATCTAATCTGGCGCAGGCGATTGCTGAAATGGGGCTACGCTATGTGGTGATCACCTCCGTGGATCGGGATGATTTGCGTGATGGCGGAGCAGGCCACTTTGCGGATTGCATTCGCGAAGCCCGTGTTCATTCCCCTACCTTGAAGGTCGAAGTGTTAGTACCCGATTTTCGCGGCCGGATGGACATTGCGATAGACCTCCTGGCGTCGGCACCGCCCGATGTGTTCAATCATAACCTCGAGACCGTACCCCGGCTTTACAAGCGTGCCCGTCCGGGTGCCGACTATGACTGGTCGCTGGATTTGTTACAGCGTTTCAAAGAACGCGTGCCAGCGGTGCCGACCAAGTCGGGTCTGATGCTGGGGCTTGGCGAAACCATTGATGAAGTCAAAGCGGTAATGCGCGATTTACGTGAGCATCAGGTCGACATGCTGACGATTGGACAGTATCTGGCACCCTCGCGGGATCACCTGCCGGTCGAGCGTTTCGTGCATCCTGACGAATTCAAAATGTTGGCCGATTACGGACATGAAATTGGCTTTACCCATGTGGCCTCCGGGCCGCTGGTCAGGTCTTCCTATCACGCGGATAAGCAAGCCGCTGGAGAAAAGGTCGGTTAACAGGGATGTCAGACGGAAAGCAACAACGGTCCTCCGTGGACCGCATTAAAACAGGAAGTTTTGAGCGTCGCCTGAGCCTCACCAAAGCGGGGCTCCTGGCCGGAACACGACTGGCCTCCTCCATGGCGGCGAACTTATTTTCCGGTAAAGAGGCCCGGGAGCAGAAGCATCGGCAGGCGCTCTCCCGCGAAGCACGGTTTCTGGTCGATCAGCTCGGCGAACTCAAGGGTAGCGTCGTGAAGATTGGCCAGGTGATGGCGCTGTATGGCGAGCATTTTCTGCCGGTCGAAGTGACTGAGGCGCTGCATACGCTGGAAGACCGCACGGTTGCCCTTGAATGGCCGGTGATTCGCGAGGTGTTGGTTGCGCAGTTGGGCGAAGCTCGGCTGGATCAGTTAGACATCGATCCGACACCGATCGGTGCGGCGTCACTGGGGCAGGTTCACCGCGCTCGCCGCAAACTGGACGGACGCGAGCTCTGTCTCAAGATTCAATATCCCGGTGTGGGGGCGGCCATTGACTCTGACATCGACGCAGTCGCTTCGCTATTAAAATTGGCCAGACTTGTGCGCGTCGGGCCGGCCTTTGATGAATGGCTGGACGAAGTGCGTCACATGATGCATCGGGAGGTTAATTACACCCTGGAGCTGGAAACCACCCAGCGCTTTGGCGATATGCTACGGGCAGACTCACGGTATATTGTACCGGAAGTGTTTCCTGAGTTTTCAACGCGGCAGGTGATGGCAACGTCCTATGAGCCGGGCCTTTCGGTTACCGATCCTGAGGTCTTGTCACTTCCGCAGCCGGACAGGAATGGCCTGGCGATCGCGGCGCTTGAGCTGTTTCTGCACGAATTGTTTGACTGGGCTGAATTGCAGACGGACCCCAATTTTGGCAATTACCGCGTACGGAAAACGGACGCCGGCATCAAACTGATCTTGCTGGATTTCGGGGCTGTGCAGAAATATCCCGCCCAGTTTATCAAGCCGGTCTGCGGCATGATTCGGGCCTCCTTTGAACGTGATTTGCCCCAGGTGATCGATGACGCCATTCAACTAAAATTCATGAAGCGGGAATGGCCTGAGAGTGTTTTACGTGAGTTTGGCGAAGTATGTGTCGCGGTGCTGGAGCCTCTCGCACGCGAGCGCGAGGGGCTGCCTGAGACAGCCTTGAATGCGCTCGGGCAGTATCGTTGGAAGCACAGTGACCTACCGACACGGATTGCTAAACGTGCGGCACGTTCGGCCTTTAATCGTTATTTCCAGATTCCGCCCAAAGAGTTTGTTTTTCTCAATCGCAAATTGGTGGGGGTCTATACTTTCATTTCGGTGTTGGATGCTGAATTCAACGGCGCGCCCATTCTGGAGCGTTTCCTGAGACGTTCAGCGAAAGATTGATGGGGCGCTTAGGGCGTTCGATAGGGGCACTATGGCATTGGTTGGCAATAACAAAGGCAGTGCGTTTATCCTGGGCATTTTCATGTTTCTGGGGTTGGCGGCTTTAGGGGACCAGATCGCGACCGGCTTTATCCGTTTCAAAGAGTTTGAGCGGGTAGTTTCCGTGAAGGGATTGTCAGAACGCGAGGTCAATGCTGATATTGTGATCTGGCCGATTACCTTTACGGCAGCGAGCAATGATCTCGGCGAGCTCTACCGTCAGCTGTCTGCGAACAATATCCGAATTCAGCAGTTCCTGATCGGCAAGGGTCTGAGCGAAAGTGAGATTTCCCGTTTGGCGCCAGCCGTCACAGATAAGTCGGCCCAGCAATATGGCGGTGGCCCAACGCCGGAGTTCCGCTACTCGGCCCAGCAAACGCTGACGGTGTACTCCAGGGATGTTGAAAAGGTCAGGGGGCTAATGAATGACCTGGCTGAGTTGGGTGAAGGTGGCATTGCCTTCGTGGGTGCCAACTATGAAAACCAGGTGGATTACACCTTCAGTGGGTTAAACGAGCTTAAACCGGCGATGATCGAGGAAGCCACCCGCAATGCGCGGGCAGTGGCAGAGAAGTTTGCGCAGGACTCTCAAAGCGAACTGGGTAAAATCAAACGTGCTTCGCAGGGGCAGTTTACGGTTGAAGCCCGCGACCGGAATAATCCGCACATCATGAAGGTTCGGGTTGTCTCGACGGTGGAATATTATCTTTCCGACTAAAAAATCGACGCACCCAGTAGAGCTGAGTCCTCAACTCTGATAGATTGCCCGCATTTTTCAGCAGGGGGTTTATCATGAGTCAGTTCGATAATGTCAGCGTGGTCAAGAAGGCCAATGTCTATTTTGATGGGAAGGTGGTAAGCCACACCGTATTGTTCGCCAGCGGTGAGAAGAAGACCCTGGGTGTGATGCTGCCAGGCGATTACACCTTTGGTACTGCGCAGCGTGAAATCATGGACATCCAATCAGGTGAAGTCCTGATCCGTCTGCCCGGTTCTGATGCCTGGCAAACGATCAAAGGCGGAGAGTCTTTCGACGTCCCCGCCAATGCTTCGTTTGATATCAAGGTGTTGGAAGTGACTGATTATTGCTGTTCCTACCTCAGCTAAAGATTCTTACCACCAGTAATCTGTTGCAAGCGGCTTGGTTTTTCCCGACGCCGGCTGCTTGTACCAGTTCGGGTGTGAGCTGTTATTGCTCTGCAAATTATTCAAGAAGAAAGGGTAGGCATCACCCAAGTCGGTTAACTCAACTGGCGATTGCCATTCCTCCATAAAAATCATCGCAAAGGGATAGTTTGCCGAGTCGGTAAATGTAATTTGCCCGTCTGCTTCATTGTTTGAGTTATCCAACACCGGCGATTTGCCAGGTAAGTGGATTTCGTAGCCAGAGTTATGCACGTAAAGAATCGGATCAAAGGGAGCTGTGCCAATCTCACTCAGCGGGATAGGTTCAACCGGGGTGACCGTCACGTTAAAACGTGGGCCTTTGATTGGGCTCTGATTTTCCAGTGTGTTCACGAAAGGCGTGCCTGAAATCTGCCAAAGATCTTTGGTGTCCTGATACACAGGTACCACGGGAGAGCCGTAGAAGCTTCCGGTTCGCGTTTCGCTGACGGCCGGTTGTTGCCCTTGAGCGGATTCGACTGTCACGCTGTAGTCTCCTGCAATGTTGTTGGCCAGTGGGATGTGCAGGCTCCAGTCATGGGTGTATTCCCCCCGCGGGCGATCAGGTAGCCGCTGGCTTGGATGGTCTCAACGTCCCCCGCGGAATTCAGATTGAGCGTGACTTTGTAGGCTACGACTAAATCATTGAAGTCATAGTCACCCCGGTTTGGGAAGCGGTCTTCGTAGGCGGCGAGGTAGAGCCCCTGAATGGAGGGATAGAAGATGCGGTTACCCGCGGTATCCGATTGAAGTGAATCAGGAAGGACTAGCGGTGCCTCGGCTTGCCCGGCGTGCAGGGAATCCAGGTACAACGCATCCTCCTCACTCACAATGGCGATATCTTCATAACCATTGGAAAAGTCATAGAAAGATTCAGGGTCTCCCAGCGACTGGTTGGTCGTCAGGAAGGTGACATCAAGCCGGGCGCTGCTGGCATTACTCAGGTCGATATCAACGGGAACGCGCAGGGTGGCATCGAAATCGGAGTTGGAAATGTCGGATGTGCTGCTGTTGGTGATACGGGCCGAGCCGGTGTCGCCAATGAGCGTGTAGTAGGCCTGACGGGTCGTCTGGCTTCCCTTTGCCAGTAGTGAGGTGGTCTGGGTGGAGAATGTGGTAAAGGTATGGGTGACCCCTTCAATCACGACGACGAGCGAAACGGTTTCTAGTGCGACGCCTTGCGAACTGGCTTTTTCCTGGCCGTTTGCGGCTTCATTCACATCGACGGCGAAAGCGAGTACGCCGTTGTTGTCCTGGCGAAATGCTTCCAGCGTGGCTCCGTTGATAACACGACTCGGGCTTGAAGGGGTGAACAGGTTAATGTTGCCAACGCCATTTGCTTTAATGACGTCTTTCAGGCGGGTTGAAATCACCTCGGCGTGGGTGGGCAGGGCCATCCCCAGCAGGCTTAAACTGATCGGTAACCAGGTTAGGGAGTGTTTGCTCGTGTTCATAGTGCGATCTCCCCAAATACGATGCTGTCGTGCGCGGAATCGGTAAACACCTCGTATGTCAGGCGCGTCGTGCCCGCAGGGATCGACAGTGGTAAGGCATTTAATGAGGTGGGTACGATACCCAGGTAGAGCACCTCGCCGGTTTCCAGGGCAATTTTGAGATAGCGGTTTGTGCCGATGAAAACAGTGGTTAAGACCTCTTCGGGAATACTGACAGCGGTAGCCGAATAGCTGTCGAAGGTGGCCTCAGCCGGTGCGGGAGTGTCTGCCAGACGGGTGCTCGCAGGGGGGGGGCAACCGGAGGCGTAGTCTGCGGGTTGAGTGTTTCGCTCGCGACTCCGCCACCACCTCCGCCGCCGCACGCGGTGATCAATAGTGTCGCGAACAAAAGAGCAGAGGGCTTTAGGGCGGCGGGCTGGCGAAACATACTGAAACCTCCATTGGTAGATAGCTAGACCAATGCAAGGGTAGGGCCGAGGTGTTAATTGCCTTTTGAAAGAGGAGGTTAGCGTATTTTGGGCCCGCTCCTGACTGCGTCAGATTTGCAATTTGCAATGCAAAGCGGGTGGCGGGAGGAAAATTTAGCAGAAGTCGCCCCAGCCAGACATCTGGCCGGGGGCTTGAAGGCCGAAGCGAAGGCTTACTTTAACAGGGCCTTATCACGTACAGCGCCTTTGTCTGCCGAGGTCGCCAGCAATGCATAGGCTTTCAGGGCGGTGGTCACTCGGCGCGGACGGGGTGCCTCAGGCTTCCAGGCGGCGTCGCCCTTGGCGTCCATCGCCTTGCGTCGGGCGTCCAGATCCGCGGCGCTGATTTGCAGCTCAATACGGCGATTGGGGATATCAATCAACACGCTGTCACCCTCTTCCACCAGCGCAATTGCCCCGCCAGAGGCGGCTTCGGGAGAGACATGCCCAATCGACAGACCCGAGGTTCCGCCGGAAAAGCGTCCATCGGTGAGCAGGGCGCAGGCTTTGCCCAGTCCCTTGGACTTGAGGTAACTGGTGGGGTAGAGCATTTCCTGCATACCCGGGCCGCCCTTGGGACCTTCGTAGCGAATGATCACGATATCACCGGCCTTGACCTGGTCATTCAGGATGCCTTTCACAGCGTCGTCCTGGCTTTCAAAGATGCGAGCACGACCCTTGAAGGTCAGGATGCTTTCATCCACGCCGGCCGTTTTGACGATACAGCCATTGGGTGAAATATTGCCGGTCAACACCGCCAGACCGCCTTCCTGACTGTAGGCGGTTTCCAATGCACGGATACACCCTTCGGCACGGTCCAGATCCAGCGTAGGCCAACGAGTGCTCTGGCTGAAGGCTTCCTGGGTGGGAATGCCAGCGGGACCTGCCTTATAGAAGGTGTGAACCGCCGGGTCATCATTGCGCATGACATCCCATTGATTCAGTGCATCCTCCAGCGTTTTCGCGTGAACTGTCGGCACCTGATTGTGCAGCAAGCCAGCACGGTCGAGTTCGCCCAGAATACCCATGATGCCACCCGCGCGATGGACGTCCTCGATGTGGTATTTCTGGGTGTTGGGGGCCACTTTGCAGAACTGGCCCACTTTACGGGAAAGGCGATCAATATCCACCAGGCTGAAATCGACTTCCGCTTCCTGTGCGGCGGCCAGCAAATGCAGAATGGTATTGGTGGAGCCGCCCATGGCGATGTCCAGCGTCATGGCATTTTCAAACGCCTCAAAACTGGCCACACTGCGTGGTAGAATCCGGTCGTTTTCCTGCTCATAATAGTCGCGGGTGATCTGCATGATACGACGTGCGGCCTCCAGGAACAGTTCCTTGCGGTCGGCATGAGTGGCCAGCATCGTGCCATTGCCGGGCAGCGCCAGGCCAATCGCTTCCATCAGACAGTTCATGGAGTTGGCGGTAAACATGCCTGAACAGGAGCCACAGGTCGGACACGCGGAACGCTCATATTCGGCGGCCATTTCATCAGAAACATTCGGATCAGCCGCCGCAACCATTGCATCAACCAGATCCAGACCGTGACTGGCCAACTTGGTTTTACCCGCTTCCATCGGACCACCTGACACGAAAATCGTGGGAATGTTCAGGCGCAGGGCCGCCATCAGCATACCAGGTGTGATCTTGTCACAGTTGGAGATACACACCAGCGCGTCGGCGCAGTGGGCATTGACCATGTATTCCACGGCATCGGCGATCACCTCACGTGAGGGCAGGCTGTAGAGCATGCCGTCGTGTCCCATCGCAATCCCGTCATCAACTGCTATAGTATTAAATTCCTTGGCCACGCCACCGTGGGCCTCAATTTCGCGGCAGACCATCTGCCCCAGGTCCTTGAGATGGACATGGCCGGGTACAAATTGCGTGAACGAGTTTGCAACAGCGATGATCGGCTTGCTGAAATCTTCAGATTTCATACCGGTTGCACGCCAAAGGGCGCGGGCACCAGCCATATTACGACCTTCGGTGGTCGTCTTGGAACGATAAACGGGCATGGGAGCATGTCCTCAAATGGGTCAAACAATCGATGAAGAATACCAGAGATCCGGGTTCCCTTGAACCATCCCGAGCCGTCAGGAAGGCCATCGATCGCCTGGCCAACTTCATTCCCTTGAATCGTCTGTCTGAAGCGCAGCGCGTTGTCGTGGCGGCACGCGGTGAATTTCGCCGCTTTGCCGATGGCCAGCAGGCGCTCAAACGGGATACGCGGGACGGGCTGGATTATTTTCTGATTGAGGGCAAAGTGCGCCTCCGTGCCACCGATGGTCGGGAAACCGAAGTCGCGGCGGGTTCAGAGCCAGCACGTCGGGCCATTGCTCATCTGCAGCCTCGTAAATATGATGTGATTTGCCGTTCCGAAGTGATTTTCCTCGTGATTGACCAACATCAGCTCGCCAGCCTTCTTAAGGAAGCGCCCGTTGACTCCGATCCAGATCAACCCGCCCTGATGGAGGCCGAAGAAGAAGCTGAAAACCCGGCTTATGCGGCGATCATGGCGTTTCATGAGGATCTCAAGCATAACCGGCTCGAACTGCCGAGTCTGCCAGACACCGCCCTGAATATTCGCAAGGCCATTGCCCGACCGGATCTGAGTGTCGTTGAATTGGCGCGACTCGTGAGTGAGGATGTGGCGTTAACGGTAAAGTTGATCCATGTCGCGAATAGTCCTTTTTACCGGGGCTTCCGCGCGATCGAAAGTTGTGAAGATGCCGTGGTGCGCCTGGGCATTACGACGACCGGTGATTTGATCACGATCTATACCTTGCGGGAGATGTTCAATTCACGACGGCCGGAATTGCAGGAACGTTATGCGACACTGTGGGCGCATGTCACTGAGGTCGGGGCATTGGCCTATGTGCTGGCCAAGCTGACACCGGGACTCAAGCCGGATCAGGCCATGTTAGCCGGCATTGTCCATGACATCGGGGCGATTCCGGTGATTATGTATGCAGATCGCCATCCTGCGCTGATGCAGGACCTGGATAGTCTGGGTGATCTGGTGTCAGAGCTGCAGTCCGAGATTGGCAGTGAATTGTTGCGGTTGTGGGGTTTCCCGGCCAGTATCGCCGATGCAGCCCTGCATGCGGACAATTGGCAATATGAATCAGGTAGCGAAGCGCCGACGTATGCCGATGCCGTGATTGTGGCTCAGTTACACGCCCGCATCGGCAAGCCCGGCCAATCCTTGCCGAACCTGGACAGCGTCCCCGCTTTTCGCAAATTGGCAGATGGGACGCTAAAGCCTAATAAGAGTCTGCAGGTATTACAGATGGCCCACCAGGAAATAGATGAGCTCAAAGCGCTGTTGCATTGATGTGCTTGAGAGAATGGGGGGCTCAGGCGTATAGTGTCTCGCCGAACGGGCGTTCGGCTTTATTTCCTCCCACATCGCTCGTGGAGATCCCACCTCTGCCGGGTTCCTGCTGTTATGATGTTTCTGTTTTATCCGCTGTTTAACGTGCTTTCCATTGCCCTCAGCGTGATGGCCATCACGATGCTGATTCCCCTGCTTTTGCTTTTTGGGGATACGGATGTTCAGGCGCTGATGTTCATTGAAAGCGCCTTATTGACGCTTGCGAGTGCAGGCCTCTTTAAACTTTTGGGACGACGCCATCGCGGACGACTGATCCAGCGTCAGCTGTTTTTGGTCACGGCGGGCAGCTGGATCGTAACCCCCCTTTACGGAATGATTCCTTTTCTGATGATGAAACATCCGCTTTCACTGGCGGATGCTTTTTTTGAGTGCGTATCGGGATTTACGACGACCGGCGCCACCGTGATGAGTGGTCTGGACAAAGTTCCCCATGACATCCTGCTTTACCGTTCGATTCTCCAATGGTTCGGTGGGATCGGTATCATTGCAGTGGCCATCGCCGCACTGCCTTCGCTGAAAACCGGGGGGATGAAACTGTTTCGCACCGAGTCCTCCGACTGGTCGGAAAAGGCGACCCCACGGGCTCATCATATGATGTCAGGTCTGCTGATCGCCTACATGGTGCTGTCGGTGCTTTGCTGTCTTTGTTACTGGCTGGCGGGCATGGATGTCTTCAATGCCGTTAATCATGCGATGACCACCATTTCGACGGGCGGCTACTCGACCTCAGATGCGTCGTTCGCGCAATTTGATTCCAATTTGCTGCATTGGATAGCGATCATCTTCATGCTGGCCGGGTGTTTGCCCTTTATGATGTTTGTGCAGGCCTGGCATGGCCGTTCGCTGCGCATGTTTAAAGATATTCAGATCGCCGGGTTGCTGGGTATTGTGATCGGCACGACGGTTGTACTGGTTCCAGATGTCAACTGGACAGGCGATATGGATCTTGCTGATGCGATCACACTGGCAGCATTTAACGTAACGTCCATCGTTTCAACGACGGGCTTTGCCAGTAGCGATTACAGCCTGTGGGGGAATACCACGCATGTGGCTTTTTTCTTTTTGACCTTTATTGGCGGGTGTTCCGGCTCGACGGCCGGTGGTGTGAAAATTTTCCGCTGCCAGCTATTCTTCATTCAATTGAAAAAGCAGTTGATCAAGTCGATTCACCCCAACTCGGTGATTGCCACGAAGTACGGTAATCGGATGGTCACCGAAGACATCATGCAGTCCTGCATCGCCTATTTGTTCCTGTTGATGACCTCGCTGATTATTGTGACTTTTCTGTTGTCGATGACAGGCCTTGATCTGGTCACCAGCCTGACGGGGGCGGCAACAGCCTTCATGAACGTCGGGCCAGGATTGGGAGAGATCATTGGGCCTGCGGGTAATTTTGCACCCTTGACCGATACAGCCAAGTGGCTGCTCTCTATCGCCATGATTCTGGGGCGACTGGAGTTTATTGCCATTATTATCCTGTTTACCCGAACCTTCTGGCGCGGGTGAGTAGGGCTGGCAAGACTACGCAGGCCGTCAAAAGTGACTAAGGTTCCAGATCTGAGTCGGGTTGATTCTGGTGGCGCAGCACGGTGTCCACTTTTTTCTCCAGGCGCTCCAGATGGGCCTGCAGTTGCTCCAGCCGGTTTTTCATTTCAATATCGCTTTTCAGTTGTGCGGCCTTGTCTTCTGCGATGATGAAGGCAGAGAAATTGGCCGTAATCAACGATAGCAGACACACACCTACGAGAATCAGAAAGCTGCCGAACAAACGGCCCTCGAGCGAGCTGGGAACGACATCACCATAGCCAACGGTCGTGACGGTGACCCAGGCCCACCAGATCCCGTCCCACGGTGTTTTGATATTGGGGTCCAGGCCCGCGACAATAAAGCCGCTGAAAATAATCAGAATGAAGGCTGCAAACAAGGCCGTACCCAGGTGATTCCTGGAAAGCACTCGCCGTGCCGTCGTGGAAATTTGCATCAACAGACTAAACAGCACCACCAGACGGATTGCACGCAGAGCGGCAGCAGCGGGCATAAACCACCAGATGAGCGGGAAGCTGGTGACGATAATGATGAGATTGACCCAGTTATTTTTGAGGTATTCCCGCTTGCGGTCGACTAAAGCGGTTAAAAGGGCGGTTTCACTCAAAAAAAACAGCCAGATCAGCCAGTCGGTGGTTTGAATAAAATCATCCGTCAGGCGGTTGCTGGTTTGCAGATGCCATTCAATGATGATCCAGAATGCGAGAAACAACATGGGCCATTCGAAGCGGCGCGACCAGCGGATCGCCTTGGCATTTTCGTTCTGGGCGACGCCACCCAGACCGACAACGAGCGGGAGTTGCATGTATAAAACCATTCGAGAGCTGACATCAATGGGAGTGTAGCAGAATCATCCCGCTTGCACTTGAGCGCTTTGCAAGTACTATCATATAGATAACCCTTGGGGAGCGGCTGAAATGATCCGAGCCATATTTCCTTTAAAAACGGTGTTGTGTCCACAGGGCAGAGTGCCCCTGCAGATTTTTGAGCAACGTTATCTCGGCATGCTGAGTCAGGCCCTTAAATCAGGGGATGGGTTCGTGGTGGTGCTGATCAAGACGGGTGATGAGGTGGGGGGGGAATGCCGGTTTTACGACATCGGGGTGTTGGTCAAAGTAGTCGACTTTCAGGCATTGCCGAACGGTTTTTTGGGCATTACGATCGAGGCAAAAGACAAGGTCAGAATCTCGGATGTGGCCCAACAGGAAGATGGTTTATATGTTGGCTCGGTGGTGCCGTTTCCCGAGGAGCCTTTCTGCCCGACAGACTACGACGATGCCGATCTCTCAGACCTCCTGAGTGAGCTCGTGCAGCATCCGGTCGTTAAAGCCCTGAACATCGAGGTGGACCATGGGGATGCCCGCTCGGTGGGCTGGCGACTGGTTGATCTTTTGCCACTGTCGCTGCCCGACAAGCAGTTTCTATTGGCGTTGGACGATCCCCGTTACCGGTTGGAGCAAATTCGCTATTTGCTGCATGCGTTTGAATGAAAGGAAGCCCGTATTATGAGCAAACGACCCGCTGAATGGCTGCATCGAACGGAAAGCTGGCTCTGGAAGCAGGATGACGAGAGCCGTCGGCCCTCGGTGCGATACAGTTGGCATCTGGCACGCATCCTGTTCGCTGTTGTGCGGGATGTGATGAACGGCCATATCACGCTGCACGCGATGAGTTTGGTTTACACCACGCTGTTGTCGATTGTCCCCATGCTGGCACTGAGCTTTTCCGTGCTGAAAGGCCTGGGTGCGCACAATGAGCTGGAGCCGCTGCTGAAAAATCTGGTCGAGCCGCTGGGCCATCAGGGTGAAGAAATCGTCACCAATGTGCTGGTGTTTGTCGACAATATGCAGGTGGGTGTGTTGGGTTCGTTGGGCCTTGCATTTCTGATCTTTACCGTGATTTCGCTGGTGCAAAAAGTTGAACGCTCCTTCAACGAGATCTGGCGCGTCAGTCAGATTCGTCCGATGGGGCAGCGATTCAGCAACTACCTGAGCGTCATTATTGTCGGCCCGGTGTTGGTGGTTTCAGCGGTTGGATCAACTGCCACACTGGTGGGGTCGGATATGGTCAAAAACCTGTTGTTGATTCAGCCCTTGGGCTGGATGTTCTCGACCCTCAGCAGCCTGATGCCCTACCTGATGATCATGATGCTGTTTACGTTTGTGTATATCTTTATCCCGAATACCCGCGTTCGTTTTAAGCATGCGCTGTTGGGCGGTGTCATCGCGGGTGCAGCCTGGCAAACGGCAATTTTTGGTTTTACCCGCTTTGTGGTGAACTCGAACTACGAAGCGATCTATTCCGGGTTTGCGGTCGGTATTCTTTTACTGATCTGGATTTATGTCGCCTGGTTGATTCTACTGATGGGTGCCTCGGTTGCCTTTTACTCGCAGCATGCGACGCAAATTACCCGCGAGCGCGTGGTGGAACCCTGCGCTCGCATGGATGAAATGACCGCGCTTGAAATTGTCTATCGGGTTGCCCGGCAATTTGATACGGCGGGCGGGGGTGTGAATGTCCACGAGCTTGAAAGTGAGCTGGCGGTGGGGCCGGAAGTGACAGAGCGTGTCATCGAACGCCTGACGATGAGCTCTATCCTTAGCTTTGCCGGAGGAGATGCAGATCAGTTATGCCCAGCGCAATCGCTGGATCGTATTGCGCTGGCGGATGTACTTTATGCTATTCGGCGACCTGATCGGAGTAAGCCAGAGGTAAGCAGTAATCTGAAGGAGGTTGAGACTGTGGCAAATCAACTCGACTCCGCGATCGAATACGCCTTCAGTAACGTATCCCTTCAAGACTGGGTTCGCGGCAAATCGAGTGTCAGTAGCCGACTTGCCGACGTTAAAGCCGGCCCGAAACCAGCGTCGTCAGTGTCTGAATAATCGCGCTGGCAGGCATGCTTTCTGACAGCGTGCCCTGCAGCAGTGAGATTCTGGCGGAGTGGCGTGTGCCTGTCTCGTCCACTCTGTACGGTTGCCATTCCCCACTGATGGCGTTCTGATAAATCGTGAGTTGCAGGGTGGCATTCGCGGGTGATTTGCTCTGGATGCCATGTCGATTTGCCTGAGGTACGGCGGCGTAGGTTAGCGGAGATGTCAGTAAGGCTTTGAGCGTTTGCGCGTGGTAGCCCGTCAAGTCTGCCCGTATATCCAGACCCAGTTGTGGCGCAAAAGGCCATAGACGCGCATCGACAGTGAGTTGATCAGTCTGTTCTCCCTGTAATGTGAAGAGCGTGTGTAGCGCCTGTCCAGGTGCTCCGCTATCCAGTCCCTCCATCTCCAGTTGTGAAAGTGTCCCCGAGAAGAGGGTGTTTTTCTGTTCAGACTCCGTGTCGTTAGATTGATTCAGGATGACATCGATTTGGCCGGCTTTTTCCTGAGAGACCTGATAGACCGAAAGGGCGTCAGCGTTAAGTCCGGCCGTTCTTAGCATACTCGTCCAACGCTGTGTGGGCAGACCGTTGAGCAAGTGGCCCTGGCGGTTGTACTCCAGGGTTAAATGAGGTTGTTCCAGTGTTAACTGATCGGCATGCAGGCGTGCGCTTTGCTGATGCAAATTGTTAAAGGTAAGGGACTGCAGGGTCAGAATGGGTGGCAGAGGCGGATCGACATCCGGACTGTCGCCGAGAAGCACCTGCTCCAGCGAAAGCTGAGGCGTAAGAAAGGTGAGGTGCTGATCCTTGAGCAGTGCAAATTCCTTTGCTTTCCATTGTCCCGAACCTGCCAGAATGTGAGCGCGATCGGCAGACCAGATCAGCGTGTCTTTGCCTGAAAAGGTTCCCTTGAGTTCAAGTCGGTCGAATTGCTCGTTGGTACGGGACAGGGCCAACTGAGTGATAAGTCCTTCCGCCTGCACCGCCTGAATGGCTGCGTTGGGCAGGTTCAGATTGGCGTTACGCAGGGCGAACTGACTTCGGGTGCTGCTCAGATTTGTTTCATTCGCCGTCTGGCTGATGAGATACTCTCCTGAGAGTTCAAAGTCAGCCTGGCTGTTATGGAGCGATTGGGGTAGCCAGGCCGCCACATCACTGAACGATCCCTGCAGGTGTTCAATTCCGAACCAATGGGTATAGCGCGTGTCGTTACCCTGGAAGTGGGTTTGAACCTTGAACGTTGCACCATTTAAACGTCCTTCGGTGCTCAGACCTAAGGTCCAGTGATCCTTTTTAGCCTGCCATTCATTGACCTCAAGCAGCTGGATCTGCCAATGTGATTTGGATGGATCGAGCAGCGTGATCTCTCCGTTGGACAGACGGGCATAGGCGACATGCGTGGTCCAGCTCTGATGATCGTCCGCGTCGGCATCATCGGAAAACACGCCGGAGAGATGTTTCTCAAGCGGAATGTTACCCAGTGCCCAGCCTTCGTCGGAGGGGGTGAGCTGAATATGAGGGGTATCCACGACCAGGGCATTAATTTGCCAATGCCGGTGGATCAGGGGCATCAGCTCGATTTCCGCCACGATGTGCTCAATGGTAAAAGGCGTCTGCTGGCCGCTGGATTGAAGTGAGACGCCAGACAGATCGAGGGTGCCGGTTAGAATGTTGAAGTCAAAGGTGTCAGCAGAATAGGTGGTTTTGTGTCGGCTGAAATAGTCCTGCAGCGCTTTGTCGGCAAGATGGGGAAGTCCAAGTCGCAGACCAACAAACACGATCAGCGCGAATAACAGGGTTAGCAGAATAAGGCGCTTGAACAGAACAGTCATAGGTTTCCCGCTTGACTGAAGGATTAAATAACTGTCTGAACGTGTCAGGCGCGGCGGGACAATTCGCCTAGCACATCAAAGCGGGCCTGAATCATCTGATCATAGTGTCCGGCGGCCTGCTCGGGCGCAGACTGTTGGTATTTAATCAAACGCTGAACATCTCGAAAGAGTTTTCTTTCGACACGTTGCCGATAATCAGATGAACTTAAGCGAGCCAAGGAAATCGAGGCGACAGTCACAACAACCTACCCGTAACAGAATGTAACTTTATGTAGTTTACTGTGAAGCGCTTATCACTGTCAAAGCGGCGGCGAAGGTTTAAATGAGTGAGCCGCCAAAGACCCAGACAAACTGGGCTACCCCGGCCAGAAAGCCCAGGCCACCCCCTATCAGGATCAGTTTCAGCTCGTCTTCCTGGAAACAGGGCCGCAGTAAATTCTGGAATTCTTCGGGCGAGAGGGCTTCCATACGCTCGCGCATGATGCGCTCAACCGCCTCGGCCCGCTCCTGGTTAAATAATTTGTCCTCAAACGCCGTTTGTGAAAGGGCGACAGCTTTTTCCCCCACCTTGTGTTTGAGATCGGCGAAACCCTTTGGCCCGATCAGAATCTGGGTTAAGGGCTTGCCGACGCCGGCGACCTCGTCGACGATGGGTTTGACATGTTTTTGTATAAGGGCGCGGGTGCGATCGCGATGGGGGCCATTCAACATCGCGTCAACGATATGTTCGACGGTCAGGATGCGGTGAGTAATAATCCGGCAAAAGGTTCCTGCAACCTCTTTCTGGCGTCGCAGAAACAGACCTTGCAGCGTAAACGGTCCGATCTTTTTGGGATTCAGGGGGCTGAATATGACGTTTAATGCAATCCAATTGGTCCCCAGGCCGACAATTAGCCCGCAGATCGGTAATGACCAGTCAGACGGAAAGACAAACCAGAGGGCCGTTTGAATCAGGCCGAACAGAAAGCCCAGCCAGAGTCCGCTGTTGACGATAAAGCGGAATTCCTTGTCGCCGCACTCCTGAAAGAGCAGGTTCAGGAGCGCTTTATCCTGCGCAAGCTGGGCTTTAACCATGCCTTTGAGATCAATCAGACTGTCGACCTGGTGATTGATGTCCTGAACCAGTTTATCCACCAATTTCGGCGCGGAGTCCGTCACGCGCTGGTAGAGCATCTTTTTTACGGTGGCGGGCAGGTTTTCCCAGAGTGTCGGATATTCCTCGAGCATGAGCTCATCGACATACTCCTCGATGCGGGGAAGATTACTACTGACGATGTATTCCGCCAGGACATTCGGGTCAATTTGCTCGAAGACTTCCTGAATCGTGCCGAGTTTTGCGATGGTGGCGTCTACCGCCATATCGGCCATTTTTTCGGACTTGGATGGGATGATACCTTGCCAGCCAAAAAAAGGGCGGATGCCTTTGAATTCCAGCGGAAGAAAGGTCATCTGAATGGCCAGCCAGTTGGTGAACCAGCCGATCAGGGCGGCAATTAAGGGAATGGAGGCATACTGCCAGAAAGTCGGTGAAAACAGCTCAATATCAGACATCAGGTGCTTCCTGCGGTAAAGAATGAGAGGGCGCTGGCGATAATTTTTCGGTCAGGTCCTCGATTAAAGACAATATGATCGGAATGACAAACAGAACCAGCACCGTCGACAAGGCCAGACCAAAAGAAATACTGACCGCCATCGGAATGAGGAACTGCGCCTGCAGGGAGGTTTCAAACAGCAGGGGCAGTAAACCGGCAATGGTGGTCAGTGAGGTTAATATCACCGCCCGTAAGCGTTGGCAGGCGGCCTCAGTCAGGGCTTCCCGGCGGCCATACCCTTCGCGACGTAGTTCCTGATAAAAGGTTACCAGAATAATCGCGTCATTGACGACTATCCCGGATAGGCCAAAGAAGCCGAACAGCGAGAGGATGGTGAGATCCAGACCGAGCATCCAGTGGCCCAGAATGGCGCCGGTGAGTCCAAAGGGGATCGCGGACATGACAGCCAGGGGCCAGAAATAGGACGCAAAGACCCAGGCCAGTGTCAGGTAGATGAGGGTAATGCCAATGAGTGCACCCAGGGCCATGTCCTGGCCGGTCTCGCGTTGCTCTTCGGCCTTCCCCTCGAGCCGGTAATTCAGGCCATAGGTTTGGGCCAGATGAGGTAACACCGTCTTCGTCAGCTCAGCCGTTACGCGGTTGGCATTCGTCTGCGCAGAATTTACATCGGCGGTCACATGGATACCCAGTTTACCGGCGGTATGGCGCAGCAGTTCCAGCCCCCGGCGGCTTTCCATCTGAATGACGTTTTCAAGCGGGACGACGCTGCCATCCGGTGTGACAATCGGGAAGGTCTGCAGGCTGCCGTGTTGATCCCGCTCGGCGTCAGGCAGCATGATGCGAACTTCGATTTCATCCTGTCCTTCGTTGTAGAGCTGGAGTAGCTGACCATCAAATGCCGCGCGGACTTGCTGGCCGACGCTGCCAATCGTCAGGCCCAGGGCTTCACCCCCGGGAGACAATTTAAAAATGTACTGTTGCTGGCCATAGGGCAGGTCATCCTGAATATTGCTTACGCCCTGAAAGGCCTGCAGTGCCGTAATGAGTTCCTGGGCTGCGGCTTTGAGTTGCTCGGGAGGAACATTGCTCAGCGCAATATCAATGTCGCTGCCAGGCGGACCACCGCGGGGGCTGGTAATCGAAATTTGCTCGAGACCATCGATAGAGGGGAGGGCGGCCTGCCAGGCTTCGATCAGTTCGGCATTGCGAAGAGTACGGTGGTCAGGAGAGGTCAGTTCGGCCTGTACGGTCGCATACTGGTTGCCAGTCTGGTAATTGACGCCCCCATCAAAGCTGCCTGTATTCAGGCGCACAACGACGTGTCGAAGGGCACTTTCGCTGCCGCCACTGCGTTTGATCAGGTCACCATCCACCTGCCGCAGGCGCGCTTCCATGGTGAAGGCAAAGTCTTTGATTTTCTCAATCGGCGTGCCTGCGGCGAACTTCACACTGGCGTTAATGAAGGTGTTATCAGGGGTCGGGAAAAAGGTAAAGGGGACTCGCCCCGTGGCAACCAGTGCGACGGCTAATACGAGTCCGCAAAATACCGACAGGAGCGTGATGCTGCGATTGCGAAGTGCCGCCTCAACCAGCGGGCGGAATCGCTGATCCCTGAAGTGATTAAAACCATTGTCGAGGCGCTGGCGCAGGGCGGATGGTGCCCGTTGATGGCTGCGGTGAAAACTGTGTCGCAGATGGCCAGGGAGAACCAGAAAGCTCTCGATCAGCGAGGCGATGATCACGCAGATAATCACAATCGGAATGGCACTGAGGATATTGCCCATGATGCCGCCCACCATCAGCAGCGGCAGAAAAGCGGCAATGGTCGTCAGCGAAGAGGACATCACAGGCACCAGCATGCGTCGGGCACCGCCCTCGGCGGCCATCAGAGAGGCTTCTCCGGTCTGGTAGTGGGTAAGTGCATCCTCGCCGACCACAATGGCATCATCGACGATGATCCCGAGCGCCATAATCAGCGCAAACAGGCTGACCATGTTGATACTGCCACCGACCATGTAAAGTACGGCCAGGGTGCCGAGGAAGGAAACCGGAATGCCCCAGGCCACCCAGAAGGCGACCCGGCCATTCAGAAAAATAAACAGAATGGCAACCACCAGAACCAGGCCGCTCAGTCCATTTTTGAGCAGTAAGTCGATGCGCTCTTCGATCAGGATATAGGCTTCACTGAACGCATGAACCTCGACAGAAGGCGGAAGCAAGGGACGGGTTTCATCTAGCCAGGCATTAAAAATGGCGGCATTTTTGAGTGTGTCAGCAGATTCGGTGCGTTTGAGCCGCATCAGTACAGCCGGCTTACCCTCGTAAAAAACCTCGACGGAGCGGTCTTTCGCGCGGCGCTCCAGCGTAGCGATATCGCCCAGTTGCAGACGTTTTCCATCGCGGGTGGTGACAATGGCCATTTGGCGGAAGGCGTCTTCACTCCGCTTTTTTTCGAGGCTGCGCAGTTCGCGTTCCCCTTCCTTGCGTCCTGCTGATCCAGCCGGAATATCCTGGCTTTGTGCATTAACCCACTGGCCAATCTGGGGCAGGGATTGGCCAAGCGAATGAATGTAGGCCGAGGGTACCTGAATGGCCAGCTCCTCTTCAGGGAGGCCGACAAATTCAACCTTGGCAATGCCCCGGTCCAGCAACTGCTGCTCAAAACGGTAGGCCATTGGGCGCAAGGCTCTGAGCGACTCCGACGAGGTGATGATTAAGGTGGCAACATCTTCATAACGGGTGACTTTGGTGATCTGCGGGGCCTCAGACTCTGCTGGCAGGTTACGAACCACTGCAATCCGGTCTTTGACCTGCTCGATCGCAAAGCTCATGTCTGACCCCTCTTCATATTCAAGGGCGATGAGCGCGACGCCTTTGGACGAGGTGCTGGTCATCTTCTTGACATAGTCCAGACCTTTGAGTTCCTGCTCGATTGGCGTGGTAATGGACTGGGCAACGTCTTCGGCTGAGGCGCCGGGCCATAGAATTCGCACGGTGACATAGTCCAGTGCAAAGGTTGGCAGGAACTGGGTGTTGAGGCGGCTGAGACCGATCGCACCGGCGATCATCATCAGGAGCATCAGCAGATTCGCGGCAACCTTGTGCTGAGCGAAGCGGCCAATCAGATCATTTCGGTGTTGGCTGAAACTGTCTTCTGTCATGAGCGCCGACGCACCTTCAACCCACTGACGGCATTAGGCAATTGTGTGAGGATGATTTCATCCCCGGCTTTCAGATCGGGGCTGCTGAAAATAATGCGATCCTGGCCCTGCGCATCCTGAAAACGCCCCAGTTTCTGAATGGTGAGAGGGGCAAGGCGCTCGCCTTCGATGCGATAAACGGTTTCATCCCCGTAAAGGGCGATGACGGGAAGAGAGTAAACGTCACTTAACGGTGGAAGACTGATTTTAATGCTCAGACTTTTGCCCAGGGTAAGCTTATTGGCCTCGTCAGGCGCGAAGTAGGCGTCCAGCCCTGCTGTCTTGTCATTGGCTTTGGCGGCCATCCTGACCAGTTTAAGGGTCGCTGTTTGGCCATAGAGATGCGTTTGAGCCGCAACGGATTGTCCCTGTGCCAGCGCCTCCCGAAGCCGGGCGACCGCGCTATTCGGAATTTGTGCGGCAACTTCCAGCGTGTTGTCTGCCAGTAGCTCGATCAGCGGATCACCCAGCCGGACCCGGCTGCCTGGCATCGGATAGACGGCGGTGATCCATCCATCAAACGGGGCTTTCAGTGTGGTTTGACTGAAATCCTGGCGGGCAACCTCAAGCAGCGCCTGGGCTCGGGTCAGACGCGCTTCAAACTGAATCATGCGGTTGGCGTGATTGCTGAAACTCAGTTGGCGGGCATTCATCGACAATTGCTGCTGCTCAAGGGCAATCTCAGCGGCCTCAACGCGCTCCTGTGATGAAACATTCGATTTGGCCAGTTGTTTCTGGCGGGCCAGCGACTTTTGTGCCAGTTCCAACAGCGTGTTTTCGCGCGCCATGGCGTCTTCGTCGAAACGGTGCCGGAGTTTTTCCTCTGCAATGACTGCTTTCAGTTCGCTGACATCGGCCTCCCGCTGGCGCAGGGCTGCACCGGCATCGGTAGGGTCCAACTCCATAAGAATCGTGCCCTTGCTGACGCGTGTGCCTCCAAGCAAGGGCGTCACCAGTACATCTGCGGTGATGCGGCTGGTAATCCTGGCCAGACCGCTGGACTGGACGGTGCCCAGCAGGGAGAGTTCGGGGGTAAACGTACCCGGCTCAAGGCGCACGCTATCGACTGTCCAGGTGCGCTCCTCAGGTACCGAGACTGGCGGGGTTGAGCGGGTACTGACTAAATAGGCCAGGCCGGCGGCGGTTAATCCGAGCACGACCAGAAGGGTCAGAAATCTGCCATTGACTGAAGGGGACACAGTAACCTCCTGAAGCGAGTGTCCGGCATTATAGGGTAGAAAAGTCACCCCAGACATGCTGTAACAACGAAATCGCGACCAAGGGCGCAGTCTCGGTTCTGAGTATACGGGGACCGAGCGCCAGCCGATGAAAACCGTGCATGACAGCCTGTTCGACTTCGAGGTCGTGCAGGCCCCCCTCCGGGCCAATCAGCAGTGACAGCGTGTGGGGCCCTGTATGCAGCGCTCTGAGTGGTGTTTCTCCACCGGGATGTGCGACCAGTTTAAGATCGCTCTGCGTGCTTCCAACCCAGGTCTCTAAAGGGTGTATGGGGTGTATTTGTGCGACGCAGACGCGGCCGGACTGCTCGCTGGCGCTGATGGCGACTTTCTGCCAGTGCGCGACACGCCTGGCCGCGCGATCCTCATCAAGGCGAACGTCACAGTAACGGGTGGTCAGGGGGTGGATTTCGCTTACGCCGAGTTCGCAGGCTTTCTGGATGGCGATATCCATACGGTCGCCTTTCGAGACACCCAGGCCCAGTCTGATTGAAAGTGGGGATTCTACCTGCGGGGAAAATGCCTCCCTGACGATCACCGTCACGTGCCGACGGGATACTTCCTGAATGTCGGCTGAGAACTCCTGACCGCTGCCGTTGAACAGGCGCAGTGCATCACCGGCGCGCATGCGCAGCGCTTTGCCAAGGTAGTTGCTGGCTTCATCATCCAGCTCGGCAACCTGGCCAATTTCGAGAATGTTGGGGGTGTAGAGGCGAGGTATTCTCATTGGGACTCACAGGATTGGGTGGCTATCGTATATCAGGGGTGTAGCTGTGCACGAATTCCTTGAACTTCGTGGCGCTCAGGGGTTCGCTGAACCAGTAGCCCTGAGCATAGTTGCAACCGGCGTCCTCCAGCAGGGCAAGTTGGGTGGCTTCCTCGATTCCGACGGCAGTCACTTTCAGGTCCAGTGCCTGGCCCAGTTTGACAAGGGCCTGCACGAACTTGGGCGGGCGTGCCGCAACGGTCGGCGAGGTGATGCCGGAAAAATCAATCTTCAGTGTACTGATGGGCAGGGCTTGCAACAACCTAAGTGAAGCATCTCCGCGGCCAAAGTCATCCAGGGATAACTGCACACCCATCATCATCAACTGATTCAATGCCTGAGTGACTTCCGGTGTGTTTTCAGCGTACACCTTTTCATCCAGCTCCAACATGATGCGTCGGCTGGGAGTCCGACTGGCGCTGATGATATCCTGCCAGCGTTTGACATGCTGAAGATTGATAAGTTGCCGTTGTGACATATTGATCGCGATAAACAGCGGCAACTCGGCATCCTGCTGATCCAGCCATCCTTCCATGTAGGCGAGTGCTTCGCGTAGCACCCATTCACTGATGGCGGCCATTTGACCGGTTTCTTCTGCAATGCGAATGAAATCCGCCGGTGAAAGTGTGCCGTAGATGGGATGATTCCAGCGCAAGAGAACTTCAGCGCCTGCGATTTGCCGACTGGCGACGTCAATGATGGGCTGATACTCAAGGAAAAACTGCTGACTGTCTAGGGCTGCCAGTATGTCTTTTTCCAACCCGACCTTGCGTAACAGCGAGGCGTTCATGTCTTCCTCAAAAAAACAAAATCCGCTGCGGCCACGCTCTTTCGCCTGATACATCGCGATATCGGCATTCTTCAATAACGTATGCGCATCTTCACCGTTATCGGGAAACAGGCTGATACCGACACTTGCGCCAATATGAATGTCGTAGCCGTTTACAATAAAAGGATCTGAGAGTGTTTTGACCAGCGTCTTGGCAACGGAAATGGCGTCGAGCTGATCACGCAGGTGGGGAAGCACGACGGTGAATTCATCGCCACCCAAGCGAGCCAGAATGTCGCTTTCCCGCAACCGGGCCTTGAGCCGTTCACCAACCGCAAGCAACACCTGATCGCCGATATCGTGGCCCAGCGTATCGTTGACCTGTTTGAAACGATCCAGATCGACAAAAAGCAAGGCAAACTGGTGCTGCTCGCGGCGGTGGCTGGCCAGTAATTTCTGCAGGTGCTCGAATAAAAAGTTGCGGTTAGGCAACTGTGTGAGTGGGTCGTAATACGCCTGAAAGCGAATATTCTGTGAGTGCTTGTCCAGTGCTGAGGTGTTCCAGATAAAGTAGTGCTGCAGGCGCGAATGCTGCTCTGCTGGAATGGCTGCGATCACTTCGACCAGAATTTTCTTGTTTCCGGATAGACGGGCCTGTCGCAGGACGCCGCCATAAATGGATAGTTGATCGCCGCTTTTCGTGGGGCGGCACAAGTTGGAGAAGGGTATTTCAACCAGTGTTTTGCGGGGGAAGCCAAAGAGTTTAGACGCTGATCGGTTGGACTTTATTAAGCGATCCGTCCGGGTATCCACCAGCAACTGTGGAACCTGGCTGTTGCGAAACAGGAAATCCATTTCATTGAGGGTATCGCCCAATTCATCCGTCTGTCGTCGCAGTCTCAGGAAGGCATGCAATAAACCCAGAAGGAAGAGTGTGCCTGAAACCGGGATTGCCATCTCCGGATAGATGCGTTCACGAATGCTGGTGTGATTCATGCGATGAAATAAATGCGCACCGCCTGTTTTGAGTGCTATCCGCAGGACATCCTGGTCACCGAAGGTCTGGTAATGCCCTTCAATCAGGTCCTGAGGGTAGAGAATCCGCGCTGCGGCACTTTCAGGCAGCAGGTCCGCCAGCGTTGGTAGCGATGCGACCAGGAGTGGCTGTGGCCGTTGTGCGAGGGTCTGATTTCGATCATTGACAATGAATAGCTGGCCTGGCTGCTCGTGACTCTCCGCAAGCCTTGATTCCAGCAGGGATAGCGGTAGCTCCGCGTTGACCAGGCCCTCAACTTCATATCCGTGTACCAATGGAACCTGAAGCAGCAGATGATCGGGGCGGGCTTCTGATCGCGTCGCTAACAGCGCGGGTGTCGTCAGGGCTGCGCCCATCACGCCAGGTGCAGCTTGACTCAAGTGGGGCGGTTCACCTGGGATAAAGGTCCATTTTTGATTGTCGGCGAGAACAACCTCAACATGGTGCCATGGACCTTCGGATAACTGGGCGTCGGCGAGATAAACGCCGTCGGGTCCATTGATTACGGGTTTTGCAAGACTTTTCAATAGTCGGGCATGCAGGGCCATGAAGTCGGCGAGGCGCGTCGCGACATCCTCGATGAGATGGGTGCGAAGCACCCGCTCTCTTTGACTGAGATCCTGGTAATGTCCGGCCAGTAAGGCGATGGACCCCACGTAGGCAATCACCAGAACAATGCGCGATTTGACCCTGGATTTCCGTCTCATTCCCCTTCCCATGCAGTTACATCCTTGTAACGGTAGTGGGGCTTTTCGATCAGAAGGCGATCTTGTCTGTCAACCCCAGGTTATCCCAGATCGCAAGCGAAGGCTCGGCCTGGTTCAATGTGTAAAAGTGTAAGCCAGGAGCACCGGACTTTAAAAGTTGCTCGCACATGCGTGTGACGACGTCGGTGCCAAACTTGCCAATGCTGTCAAGATCGTCACCGTAGGACTCCAGCTGCTTGCGAATCCAGCGAGGGATTTCCGCGCCACACATTTCACTGAAACGTGCCAGCTTACTGTAGTTGGTAATCGGCATAATGCCAGGAACGATCGGCAGATTGATGCCCAGTTTTTCGCAGCGGTCGACAAAGTAGAAATAACTTTCCGCGTTGAAGAAGTACTGGGTAATGGCACTGGTTGCACCTGCATCCACCTTCTTTTTGAAGTTCAGCAGATCGGCCTGCGCACTGCTGGCCTGCGGATGCGTCTCCGGGTAGGCGGCGACTTCAATCTGAAAATGATCGCCACTGTGTTGTCGAATCAGGGCGACCAGATCATTGGCATAGCGCAGCTCGCCATGGGCACCGACGCCGACGCCTGAAGGCAGGTCACCGCGCAGGGCGACAATACGCTGAATGCCGCGCTCCTTGTATTGATCCAGCAGCTCCGTGATCGAGGCTCTATCGGCACCGATACAGGACAAATGCGGAGCGGTTGAAATGCCCAGGTCATGCAGCTGAAACACCGTATCGAGCGTGCGCTCGCGCGTTGTGCCACCCGCCCCATAGGTCACCGAGAAAAAGTCTGGCTTGCGCCGGGCCAGGGTGTCCCTGACCTCGCGCAGCTTTTCCATACCATTCTCGGTCTTCGGCGGAAAGAACTCGAAGCTGAACCGACGTTTGAATGGGAGTTGAGATTCCATGGCTTAGTACTTGTACTCGTCTGGTTTGTAGGGGCCGTCGACGGACACACCGATGTACTCGGCTTGCTTGGACGTCAACTGCGTGATCACACCACCGAAACCGGCGACCATGTGACGCGCCACTTCTTCGTCCAGTGACTTCGGCAGAACGCGTACGTAGAGGTTCTTTGGCTTCTCCGCTTTTGGCAGGTCCGCAAACTTGCGCTCGAACAGGTACATCTGTGCCAGCACCTGGTTGGCAAAACTGCCGTCCATGATGCGCGAAGGGTGACCGGTGGCATTGCCGAGGTTCACCAGACGGCCTTCTGACAGCAGAATCAGATGGTCGCGGGTCGCCTTGTTACGGTAAACCTTGTGCACCTGGGGCTTAACTTCTTCCCACTCCCAGTTCTTACGCATGAAGGCGGTATCGATTTCGTTGTCGAAGTGACCGATGTTACACACCACTGCACCGTTCTTGAGTGCAGCCAGCATGTGCTTGTCACACACGTTGACGTTACCCGTTGTCGTTACGAGCAGGTCGGTGTTGGCCAGCAGAACCTTGTTGATGCTGGCTTCACTGCCGTCGTTCACGCCATTGTTGTAGGGTGATACCACTTCGTAACCGTCCATACATGCTTGCATCGCGCAGATCGGGTCGATTTCGGTGACCTTCACGATCATGCCTTCCTGACGCAGTGAGGCTGCAGAACCCTTACCGACATCGCCGTAACCGATGACCAACGCTTTCTTGCCGGACAGCAGGTGGTCAGTACCGCGCTTGATCGCATCGTTCAGCGAGTGACGGCAACCGTATTTGTTGTCGTTCTTGCTCTTGGTCACGGCATCATTGACGTTGATGGCAGGCACTTTCAGCGTGCCTTTCTTCATCATTTCCAGTAGACGATGTACGCCCGTGGTGGTCTCTTCGGATATACCGTGAATCCCATCCAGCATGGCCGGGAAGTCGCGATGCAGGATTTCAGTCAGATCACCGCCATCGTCCAGAATCATGTTGGCTTCCCAAGGCTTGCCATCTTTGATGATGGTTTGACGGATACACCAGTCGTACTCTTCTTCAGTTTCGCCTTTCCAGGCGAACACAGGAATGCCTGCAGCAGCGATGGCGGCAGCGGCGTGGTCCTGCGTCGAGAAAATGTTGCAGGAAGACCAGCGTACTTCCGCACCCAGTGCCACCAGTGTTTCGATCAACACGGCGGTTTGAATGGTCATGTGGATACAGCCCATGATCTTCGCATTTTTCAGCGGCTGTTCAGCGCGATATTTGTCACGCAGTGCCATCAATGCGGGCATTTCGCCTTCAGCAATCTCGATTTCCTTGCGGCCGTAACTGGCCAGGGAAATGTCTCTGACCTTGTAATCGCTAAAGTTGTTCAGTGTATGTGTTGCCATGATGGTCTCCTCAATTACAGGCCAGCATCGCTGCGCAGGGCAGCGGCTTTGTCGGTTTTTTCCCACGTGAAGTCATCGCCTGTACGACCGAAGTGACCGTAAGACGCGGTGGGGCGGTAGATGGGACGCTTCAGATCCAGCATGGCGATCAGGCCGCGCGGACGCAGATCGAAGTGCTTGCGTACCAGTTCAATGATTTTGTCGTCGCTGATCTTGCCGGTGCCAAAAGTGTCGATAGAGATCGAGGTCGGCTCGGATACACCGATGGCGTAAGACACCTGGATTTCGCAGCGATCCGCGATGCCTGAGGCTACGATGTTTTTGGCAACATAACGTCCAGCATACGCTGCGGAACGGTCAACTTTTGACGGATCTTTGCCGGAGAACGCGCCACCACCGTGACGGGCCATGCCGCCGTAGGTGTCAACGATGATCTTGCGTCCAGTCAGACCGCAGTCACCCACCGGGCCGCCGATAATGAACTGGCCGGTCGGGTTGATGTGATATTTTGTGCCGGCGTGCAGCCACTCGGCAGGCAGAACCTTCTTCACAATTTCTTCCATGACCGCTTCACGGATCACGGATTGCTTCACATCAGGGTTGTGCTGGGTCGACAACACAACAGCATCCACGGCAACCGGTTTACCGTTCTCATAGCGCAGGGTTACCTGGCTCTTGGCATCGGGGCGCAACCAGGGTAAAACCTTGCTCTTACGCAGTTGGGCCTGACGCTCAACCAGACGGTGTGAGTAGAAAATCGGCGCGGGCATCAGCACTTCCGTTTCATTGGTGGCAAAGCCGAACATCAGACCCTGGTCGCCAGCGCCCAGGTCTTTTTCAGCGGCTTCGTCCACGCCCATCGCGATATCGCTGGACTGTTTGCCGATCGCATTCAGAACGGCACAGGAGGCACCGTCGAAACCGACGTCGGAGCTGTTGTAACCGATGTCCAGAATGACATTTCGCACGATGTCTTCCAGATCGACGTAGGTGTTGGTGCGCACCTCACCGGCAATGATCGCCATACCGGTTTTGACCATGGTCTCCACCGCAACGCGCGCGTTGGGATCATCCTTGATGATCGCATCCAGCACGGCGTCGGAAATCTGATCCGCCATTTTGTCCGGATGGCCTTCAGACACGGACTCGGAGGTAAAGATGGAATATTGACTCATGGTGCTACCTTCTTTGTTTGCATTAAGGGTTTGCGTTAAGGGTTGCCTGGAGTGTGAACCAGTATAGGTGCTTTTTCAGGCGCTAAAGATGAATCAAGGCCAGCCCTTACAGAGGCCGGTTTTACAAATTGTCGAATATGGACCTGGAAACCGTTACGCACGCCCAGATAGAGGCTCTCGCCTTCGTCCAGTCCGGCGAGCGCTGCCCAGCGGGTCAGCTCCTCAGGGGCAAAGCCCAGCCACAAGTCGCCGCAGGCTTCGCGGGTCCATTGCTGATCATGGTGACCGAGGTCACAGACCACCAGTGAACCGCCGGCTTTCAGTAATTGGCTGCAGTCGCGCATCACTTCCTGGGGGGAGGGCACATGGTGCAGCACCATGTTCATCACCACGAGGTCCGCATGTAAGTGTTGCTGCAATCCTTCGCCGGTATCGCCATTGACCAGCATGACATTGTTCAACCCCTGTTGCTGTACAAGCTGGCGGGTCTTCTCTAGCATTTCAGCGGAGGTGTCCAGTGCATGCACCTGCTCAAACAGGCTGGCCAAAACCGGCAAAAACCGACCTTCGCCGGGGCCGATCTCAATGGCATGCTGCCAGCTCGGCTGGCGAATCTGGCGCAGGAGTTTCTCAACCTGCGTGCCGTAGAGGGAAAAGTCAGCGACCCGTTCCTGATGGTGCTGGAAATCATCGGCATGACGGGCAAAAAACGCCAGGCTTTGCTGCGCCCGCTGGTGGCGGATTTCCGTCAATCCTGCCAGTCGTGATTCAGGAATCTCCAGGCGATCCACCAGTCCGTACAGCGTCGAGAGAGGATTGTCCGAAGCGGTTGAGGAGACCAGCGGTCGGCGATAAAAGATACTGTTGCCCTCCCGCTGCGCTTCGACCAGTCCCACCGCACTCATGACTTTCAGGTGATGACTCATGGCCGATTGCTTCACGTCGAACAGGCTGCACAGCTCCAGTACCCCAAAGGCATCCCGCTCCAGTAAGCGCAGAATTTCCAGGCGCAAAGGATCACCGCAGGCTTTCAGCAGGCCAGCCAGATCACTGAGTGCCGTATCGAGTGGCGCGTCAGCCGCGTTGGTAAGGGCGGTTAAGGTTGTCATGGGAAGGCAGTCTAGCAACCTGCCTTCCGGGGCTCAAGAGCTATATCAAAAAATTTTGATATAGTTTTGTAAGTGGGGTAAAGGACTTGCTACAAAGCTTGTGGGTTTCAGTTCCAAATGGGATTTGTCCGGAACAGTGGGATTCTAAAAAATATAATTCTATCAGTCACATAGAGATATTTTGCATGGGAGTGGCTGCAGATTTTGCTAAAATTTATAACTCTGAGTAGCTTCTATGTTTTATATCTGAAATTTCCCTTTATTTCTCGATCCAAGTTTAAAATTATAATCATAAACCAACTTCGGATCGGTCAACATGCTCAGAGGGGATTACTTGAATCAGGTCTGTCCCCTCAATCCATTCAATCAATCACCCTCGCGAATTCATCTTCTTTTTGATTTCTTGTTGAACATTCCCAGACTGTACAGACCCTCCATCCAATTTCACGAAGCTTATTAATGTTTCTCCGGTCTCTTTCTTTATTAGATAGAATTTTCTGTTGCCAGAAACATACTCGTGTCTTGGGCCACTTGAATAGAGAGCAACTATGTCCATGCCAGAAGCAACCATTCACAAACACCACGGCACAATGTTTTGGAAGGACAATGTCTGGCCGTCCTGGCAAGTCTTTTCTGTGAGTTCGGAACCTGTAACCCTTTCGATGCAAAGCTGAACGTATTGCCACTTCGGGCTTGGTATTCTTGGCCTTTATATTTGCCATCATCCTTGATCGCGTGTTTTGATCAACAATATCACTCACTTCTCCTTCTACTCCTGGTTTTGTTGAACGTTAATGTTATCCTGTCAGAATTTTTCAGGATTATCACACCTCAGATGAGTAAGAAGACACTTATCGTTGATTTGTTCGCCGGTCCGGGAGGACTTGGAGAGTCGCCCCTCATGCAGGGGCGTGGATTGAAACGAACGAAAACATCATCTGCTTTATCTCCTTCTCTGATGTCGCCCCTCATGCAGGGGCGTGGATTGAAACCCCGGAACGAAGCTGAAGATGCAGAACGCAGCCAGGTCGCCCCTCATGCAGGGGCGTGGATTGAAACCTATGTCGTAAGCCCTCCCATCGGCTGGACAGACGTCGCCCCTCATGCAGGGGCGTGGATTGAAACGCCTTTTTTCCACCACCAAATCATTTCGGCCTTAGTCGACCCTCCCGCAGGGGCGTGTTTTGAGTTCTTTTATTTGCTCAACAATCTGTGGCATTTCGCTGATAGTCAGCGGCACATTATTTAAGCGGTCTTGCTGTTTGTTGTTTTCAAAAAGAATGTTGGCCCAGTTTTGCAGTAACTCCGCTTCCGTTTTGAATGTCGTCATTTTATGGCTGAACCTTTTGTGGTTGAACTTGCCAGTACCCGGTTTTAGCGGAGCCTATGCGTTTTAATTGGCTGGTTTGTTGCAGCTTGCTAATGGCGCGGCCGATGGTGCGAAGGTCTTTACCGATTACCTCTGCCAATTGCTGACGCGTTAAGTGAGGGTTGTGTTGCAGCAACAGCACAATCGCATCCAGGGTTTTTAAGTCTGCGATGTTTGCGGGAATGTTTACAGGGGCGTTTATGGGGGCGTTTAAAGGGGCGTTTTGCTCCAGGGTTTTACTAATCGTACTCAGCATAAAATGAATAAAAACCGTGCTGTCGGCCTGCTCATCCGCCTGCTCAAGTGCTTGGTAATAGCGGGATTGATGGTCTTTGATCACGCTTTCCAACGGTAAGGATAAAAACAGCGGGTGCCATTGCGATAAAATCAAGGTTTGCCACAAACGCCCCATACGGCCATTACCGTCGGCAAAGGGGTGAATAAACTCCAATTCGTAGTGAAATACGCAGCTGGTAATTAACGGGTGATCTTTAGCTTGCTGCAACCACTGCATTAAATCAGCCATGAGGCCCGACACTTTATGGGCGGGGGGCGCAACATGATGCACTTGGCCGCCTTTGTGAATGCCCACGGCCTTGTGCCGAAATTGCCCGGCCTTGGTTAAAACGTCTGCCATCATTAAGCCGTGGGCGCTGAGTAAATCGGTAATGCTATGGGCTTTAAAATTCACCAGTGCCTCATAAGCCGCTATGGCACCTTTTACCTCCGCCAGTTCTCGGGTGCTACCCAATACGTGCTTGCCTTCAATGATGGCGGTGATTTGCTCCTCGCTGAGGGTGTTGCCTTCGATGGCCAAGGTGCCGGTAATGGTTTTTATACGGTTTTGCTTGCTCAATTGCGGCGACACATTGAGCGCACTGGCCTTTAACTGCCCGACCTGCTCGCTAATACTCGCGACCAAATTAAGAATATCGGCGGTAATGGTAAATGGCGGAACGTAGCTCATGCCCTTTTGCCCCCTACACAAACATTTTGCTCAAGCAGGCTTGCTTGATGTTATTGAGTTTGGTGATTTGTTGTTGTTGGTTGATTAGGGCGTCGAGTTTTTTGAAGTAGTTGCCGATTTGGGTTTGTTCGCTCAGTTTCGGCGCCATAATCTCATGTGGCATCAATATCTGTAGATTAATGTTTGCCTGTGCATTAGTAGTTGCAGCCTCTTCCAAATCAGTTTTTTGATTGCCAAGAGCGTCAAATAAAAATTCCGTACTGAAGTTGTTCTTTGCTTTGATAGCGACGACACTATTGGATTCATCAAAGTCGGATGTTGGGTCTATCCACGTGGAAAATAAATTATCGTAGGCGATAAAGTAACCGCGGTTGCTTTGCACAAATTCAACGGTTTCGGCATCGCTTTCATTGCGGTTTTTAATGTCGTCAGCTGTCATGCCTTGGTTGCTGACAAATTGCACCAATTGGTCGCTCAGGTATTTGTAGAAGATAAAGCCGAGTATGTAGTCTTTGTATTCGTTGGCTTCAATTTTGGAGCGCATCTGGTTAGCAGATTCCCAGATTTTGGCGGCAAGTTGTTGTTTGTTCATGCTTTATGTTTCCTTCCAACACCCGTGGCCGGTGTATCGCCCATTTTCTATCGCCCAAGGTGGGGTGATAAGGCGTGATGTGTCCGATAGCCTGATCATACTGCCCAATACCTCCGCCAGCGGTAGACGGTATCTTTGGCGACGCCTAAATACTTCGGAACGTCGAGGGCGGTGACCCCAGCTTCGGTGGTCATAATTGTGGCACCGACCAAAGTCTGAAGTCGTATAAAATCTTTGGAAGTCTACCTGATCATAGGTCCGGCGACCATTGCAAAGTCAGGCATTCATAGCCACTCGCCATCAGAAGGAGACTCTCGACAACCAGATGCTAACCAAGCTTCCCCGACAAGGCGAGGACAATCGCGGGTAAAATCTCGCTGGCCGAGCCGCGTAGGTTGATGTGCGCAACGTCATCCAGCGCCGTTTCGTTCGGGTTGATTTGAATGACCGTAGCCCCTGCATTCCTGCCCGTTTCGGGCAATCTCGCTGCAGGGTACACGATGCCAGACGTTCCGATACACAGGATTACGTCTGCTTCGCGTACAGCACCCTCCGCCGCGGCCCAGGCGCTTTCTGGCAGACATTCACCAAACCAGGTGATGTCCGGGCGAAGGTCGCCTCCGCACTGCAGACAGGTTGAGGGCATGATTTTAGGAGGCGCTCCCCGTGCGGCCTGCGCCAAATCGACGCCATTGATTTCGTCAAGGTCGTCCTTGAGAAAACCTTGCGGCGCGTTACAGGCAAAGCAGCGGTTCTGATTGAGTTGGCCATGCAAATGAATCACGGGATGACTGCCCGCGCGCTCATGCAGGTTATCAACGTTCTGGGTGATCAGCGTGAATGCCGCATAACGGCTGGCGAGCGTCGCCAATGCCAGGTGCCCGGGATTGGGTTCTGCCAGCATCAGCATTTTTCTGCGCCAGGTATACCAACCCCATACCAGGGCCTTATCGCGGCGGAATCCTTCCGGAGAGGCCAGTTCCTCTGCCGAGAATCGCCCCCAGAAGCCGCCTTGCTTGTCTCTGAACGTGGGAATGCCGCTTTCAGCCGAGATACCGGCTCCCGTGAAGGCGGTTACTTGCCTGGCATTTTCCAAATGAGCAATGGCTTCATCCCAGCCAGAATGAGAGGCCCGTTCGGTCACTACAAAGACTTCGCAAGCGCCAACGCTTCCTCAATTTTCTGTGCGTTAGGCGCATTCAGCGAGGAAATATTGATCTGAATCTCGCTCTGATCCTTCACAAAAAACAGATGGGCCACGCCGATATCGGTGGTGGAGTGGGCATCGCTACCAAGGGCCGCTTGTGCCTGGAAGTTGCTGTTCCCAGCCGCCATTTCGCGACGGGAGGCAAGATTCTTTTGGGCTCTGGTGGGAGTTGCTGAGGTTGCAATAAAAAGTTCAACGGTGTGTGTCGGGGCGTCTTTAGCGAATTCGACAGTGCCGACACCTGCCCAGTAAACGCAGCGCGAATCCCAAACATAGCCGCTCATCTGAGGTGCGACCTTCTGGCGTACTTCGAAGCTCAGATCCGGGTAGACCACCTTGAGCTTTTCAGGCGTTAGCAGGGCGCAGGCGTCGGGGGCCTTAATCGCTTTTAGTGCCTCAAACTCCTCATCGACGCTGGCGACGGGCTGTGCGGCGGGCGCACTTGTCTCGCTATTCGATGCACTGGATTCAGTCGAAGAGGTGGATTGGCCGCAGGCGACCAGACCGAGCGCAGCGAAGCCTGCTGCCAGGATGAACAGGTTTTTCATGGAGATCCTTAGGGGGCAAAAGTAGGGGGCCAGGCTAGTTTGAGGCTAGCCCGGAGGAAAAGCAATTGGCCATAGAGCGCAATTGCTTAGTCCTCTTAGCGCATCTGCTTTAGGAGACAGATTATCTGATTGTCTTGCTGACGACGCTTGATAAGTTACTTTCCCGACCTGCCGAATCCACAACGGTCAGGGCGAAATGGTAGGTTCTTCCCTGGGCGAGATCTGTGACGGTGTGGCGAGTGTAACTGCCAGATAATTCGTACATTTTTTCAGATTTTCCGGCTGAGTCAGTCTGATAAATCCTGAATTTCGAAATGTCGCTTTTCGAAAGTGATTTTCCATTCTCGCGTTTGGTGGGGATTGCCCAGGTAATGGTGGCCTGATTGTCAGTGTCGAAAGCCGTTGCTGATTTTGAGCTTGCAGTGCCTGAGTAACCGTCGACGGTCAGCGTAATGTAGTCACTGTAAATGTAGCCCTTGTTATTGGAGATTTTAACGCGGTACTGTCCGGCATCTGCTTTTTTAACCTTGGAGAGCCACAAGCCATAGTTTGTTCGTTTGATTGGCGTGTCGCCTTTGTACCACTGGTACTTGAGCGTGCCGGAGCCTTTTGCTTTAACCGGTGCCCACAGATCCTGACCGCTTTTGCGACTGTATGCGGTGAGCTGCTTGGTAATCACGATGTCGTTGCTTTTGGAGGTAGAGCTGCTTGATGAGGTGCTCGAGGTCTTGGATGTAGAAAGTTTCAGGTAGGCCTTGCGAGACCAGGCACTGCCTTTCGTGTTGTACACCTTTACCTGGTAGTAACCAACATGACTGTTGCTGACTTTGCTGATTGAAAGTGTCCGCCAGGTCTTGCCCGAGATTTTTTTGCCGTTTTTATACCATTGATATTTCAGCGTACCGGAACCTTTGGCCGATACGGTAAATTTGGCGGTGCCGCCTGACGCAACGGTGATGTTTGAAGGTGCCGACTTGATGGACACATCCGCAGCCAGGGTGACGAATGACATCATGCACAGCGTGAGGAGTTGGAGGATGCGTGATGACAGACTATGTATGTAACAGTTGAAGTTAATGTGATTATTGGAATAGCTCATGATCAGCCTTTTTCAGGTTAGATTTAATTAGCTCAACTGGGTTTAAGCGATATGCGGGCCGTTATAATTTAAAGCTATTAAAAACAATGTTCTAAACGCTGTTTTGCGGGTGAGATCGCCAAGATCAAACGGGTTGTGTCGCCAATTGGGGACAGGTATCTGGATTTATACCTATTTGTACGGGGTTGGGTGCGTGAGAGCGTCTCCAAATGGAGACAGTGGTGAAGATGGGTAGAGCGTGAGTTTACAATATCGTTTTAAAAATCAATCTGTTCGCCTGCCCAATCGACAAAGGGTAGCTCGCCCGGCACATTCTTTTGAAAGGGCTTTGACAGTGGGGTGTCGGTGGTACCGGGATGAAAGAGCATCAGCGCCGCTTTGGGTGAGCGATAGCTATACCAGCCGCCGGATCGATTATCAGAGATACTGCCGACACGGGCACTGAAAACAACCAGTGCTGCGGCGTGTTTGGGTTTGAGGTGGGCGTCGTGGGGTCCTTCTTCGCTACGACCTAAATTTGCGTTGATGGGTATACGAAGCCTGCGAACAGAGGGATTGACCGAGCTGTCAGGTTTGATATAGGTTTGAGGTCACTCAATGGAGTCTTGAGTCAATAATAACAAGGAGACTGATAACTATGGCGCTGACCGCTGCGTTACTGGAAGGGCTTACCTTTCCATTCAAGGATGAACGCTGGCTTCTGAAAACCTGGCCACTGCTTTTTTTACCCTTTTTTCCTATCTTGGGGGTTGTCAGTATCCTTCTGTTTGAAGGATGGCGCGTGGCGACGATACGCTCGATTTCGATGGCACCTGCACCTGACACGCTCCCGCCCTGTGAGCCGGGTCGATGGCTCAAGGACGGCGTCATTCTGTGGCTGGTTAAAATCGTATACCTCCTGACGCCTTATATTCTTGTTTCTGTGACGGGTGTCGGTGGTCTGGGAGGCTTGATTGGTGATGTCGGAACACTTGATACCGAGGGGTTTTGGGCCTGGCTGGAGCAGAAACCCTATGATCTCTTGTGGACCCTGCTGATTTTCGCCTTGTGGTCCGTGGTGGCCTCGCCCCTCTATCACGCAGGATTACTGCGCTACGCCTTAACGGGACAGCGGCGAACGCTCCTGAATTTGCCAGGTAATCTCCTGCTGGTGACGCGTTACCTGCCAAACTTTTTGTTGATGTACCTTAGCTGGCTGGCGATCATTTTTTTCATAGCACTGGTAGATATCATGTTGGGACTCACAGGTATTGGTTTGTTGATCCTCCCGGCGGCGACCTTTATTTTATTCTACACCGTGTCGAGCCATGAGCTGGGGCGGCTGGCGCAAAAACTAAAAAAAGCAGAAGAACCCATGGGAAATATGGGGCAACAATCAGGAGTCATCAAGTATGAATGAGTTGGAAAGAAATGTGTCTCTGGCTTCCGGTACCGCGAATGAGGTTAAGCCCTCTCCGGCGTCAGCGATGGACAGTGGCAAGAATCTTGCGATGGCTGTCTATATCCTGCAGGCACTGGCCTTTTTGATGCCGCTGACGGCGATTGTGGGTGTCTGCATCGCGCATGTAAAACGCTCCGATTATGCGGGCACCTGGCTGGTTTCCCATTTTTCCTGGCAAATCCGTACCTTCTGGTATGGATTGTTATGGGGGATTCTGGGCGCGTTGACCATCTGGGTGCTGGCCGGATATCTCATACTGCTTGGCCTGACGATCTGGACGATTTACCGCATTGTAAAAGGTCTGATTTACCTTTCGGACAAGCGACCTATCTAATTGGCGCAGTGCATCTTTCTAAAGGAGGATTGACCAATGCGAATCCTCTGTATTAGTGTTGAACTCAGTCATAGGAGTCCCGAGTCTATAACAACGAGAAGATGTGCCTTGGCGCTACTTCACCATTCAGGGGTCATGAATCATGAACGAGTTGGAAAGGAACGTGTCACTTGCCTCCGGTACCTCATGTGAGGTTACCCCCCCGACGTCACTTTATCTTCAGGGTGACGCCTGCTCATCAAAGGCCAGCGCCTTGCTGAAGTTTACGCCTGGCGGTAGCCTGCCCAACCCGACTGTCAGGGCTCAACCGGCCTTGGGTAATCCCGGCCGTGCTAACCCAAGGTTGGCGTCAGATGCAGTAAATAGCCATTTCCAGCAAGGGTGAGGCGATAACGGAAGCCTGATTCGACAGTTCCTTCACGTTCAATCAAGCCTTTGGAGAGCAAAAACCCCAGCGTCTCTGTCGTGATGTCGTTGAGTTTGGCCCGTGCCGTAATCTCGGCCAGCGTGCGCAGTCCTTTCAAGGCATAGATCGCCTTCATCGCCTGTAGCTCCAGTTGACTGATCTGGCGCAGAGGTCCGGAGTAAGGCGGATACTGAAGTTCGGGATAACGCCCCCGGATGCTTTTGTAGGATTCCTGGATGGCAGAAATGTCCGCGTCTTTCTCTCCGGTTAACTTAAAGGAATGAAAGACACCCGCCGTTTTGGTGAGATAGTCGACTTCGGAGAGAAAAATCGGCAAACCTGTCGCCTCGGCGACGTGGTAAAAACCGGTTTTCCAGCGGTCTACCTTGCCGCGCGTGCCTTCGGGCGTAAAGAGGAAATAGACGCATTTATCTTTATGTTTTTCGATGAACAGGCGGATCAGTTCGACTTGACCATTTGGGCGAGACCGGTCAATCGGTATGGCGCCCAACCACAGCATCATCCGCCCAACAATGGGCGCACGACACCAACTTTCTTTGATAGAGAAATAAATTTTAACGTCACTGAGTAACGCTGCCCCCAGCGCGTAAATGATGTCCCAATTGGAGGTATGCGGGGCCGCAATCGTAATTCCGGCGCTCTGGGGCGCGACATTAATGGTTTTCCAGCCGGCGAGGCGAAACCAAATGGCATAAAGGGTGCGTAGCAGGCGTTTGAAGATAACGCCGTCGAAAATGGTTGTGTCCCGAATCATGAGTGGCTGCATGGTCTACACCGCTGACCTGTTTAAGAAGACCTGACGTAACTGCATTCTAGCATAGACCATTGCACTGGAAATCGTTTGCGGTGCTCACGGCACCTCAAATCGATCCAGGCCCCTGATGAGGGCCGATGGAGTGATTCCGAACATTTTCTGATAAGAGTTGGACAGATGTGCCGCATCTGAAAAACCGCTGTTAAGGGCGGACTGCGTCAAGCTGCCGGTTTGCTTCACGTTGCGCATAAAATAAGCCAGCTGGGACCACATGCGGTAACGCCGATAGGACACGCCGGTCGATTGCTTGAATAAATGATTCAAGCGCGAGGTGGAAAGGTAAACGGAATTGGCGGCTTCTGATTGTCGTGCCGAAAAATGCTGGGGAGCGTTCAGCCATTCCAGGCAGCGGACAATTCTGGGATCGAGCTGAAAATCGCGTGGCGTCAGATGTGCTCCCAACAGTCGGTCAAGTTCCAGATTGTGTATCAACGACTCGTTGCCCCGCCCGATGAGCGAGGGCACCGTAATATCAAAGGCGTACGGGCGACCTTTCAAGTAGGTCGCTCTCAGCATTTGGGTTTCGGGAGCATCAATTTCAAGGTAGATCGTGGCCAGCCGTTCACCTTGTGGGTCCAGTCGGTGGGCAACTTCTGCATCGATCAGCGCACTGCGGCAATCGACGGATAAGCCACCCTCCGCTTCAATGCGGATTCGCCCGGACAAGCCAATCAGAAGAACGGGAGCACCATGACGGTGAACGTGAGTCGGTCCCAGTTCCCCGATGTATATGGCACTGTGTTTGCGGATGCAAAGGATGTTTTCGCGTTTCATAGCTCAATCTTACAAGATTTCAGTGCGTGTGCTCGCTATGCTGCGCACAGTTTACGCATTTTATCGGAGTAGCGAAATTTTATGGATTCAACCACTTTTCTGGCGGGGCCGAGCAGCCTCAGTGAGATCTCACACACCTGGCTTCTGGCAACCGCGGCGGGTGTGTTGCTGTTTTCACTCTTCGAGGCCTGGCTTGCAACTTTGATTGTCTACGGGAAAGTTGCCTTTCTGAAACGACTCTTTCCCGTCCCCCACAATCTGGTTAGATCGCATGTAGACTACCTGATCATGACGACCCTGCTGGTGATTTCATATTTTCTTTGCCAGCATTTAGCGATTGAACTACCAAAGTGGCTCATCCTTGTCTTGTGTGGCGGGGTGATCTACAACCCCTTCGGTTTTTTCATCAAGGCGATCAAGCCGAACGCGGGTAATGCAGAAACCCCGTTCGGACGCGTGCTGGTGTGTCTGGGCTTCCTGCCCACCACAATCGGATTTGGGTATGTGATGGGGGCCGTACTCCTTAAACTTGCTGGTTTTTGAGTGGTATAAACCAGCCTGGATTTAAGGCGTTACCACATATCTGCCAGCCTTCTGATCTTTCAGAATCTGCGCATACTCGCCCGAGTCCTTCAGCGTGTTCAGTCCTTCATTCAACTGCTGAATCCGTTTCGTTGCCCGGGCGTTCAGCATGGAAAAGAGCACCCGGTAACTGGAAACCTCAATCGGCGTTGCGTGGTGGGTAATCTGCGACTGTTGCGCCTCGGAAAATCTGTCACGCAGGAGCTGATAGCCGGTTTCTTTATCGGAGGGAAAGGCGTCAATGCGCCCGAGTAGGAGCTTATTGAAGTTGATGTCATCATCAGAGACCCGATCAATGATCACCCCTTTACCATTCTCAATCGCATAATCATAGCCCAGCGTTCCGCCGATACGATACTTCGCCAGATCCTCAAATGTTGTCCACTGTATAGGCGTGTCGACCCGGTGAAACAGCACGGTTTCGGCCTCAAGCACAACGTCGGAAAATGCGAAACGCTTGGCGCGTTCAGGTGTTTCGCGCCAGACAAGTGTGCCATCGACTTGCCCGGAGTGGGCTTCCTTCAATGTGGGGGACAGGTAGGGAGGCCACTCCCCGGAACGCAGTGTGATGGTTTCTGACTTTTCTGCGTGAAGACCTAAGCTGAGGCTGAGCATCAAGCCCGTTAGTAATAGCCGCTGATACATTGGCGTCTCTCGCGTGCGATTAATCATCAGTACATTATAGCCGAGCTCACACATCTGATCTTGACGGAAGACGCGCTCACCCACCATAGTTGAGGCCCACTTCATGGAGATCTCTATGAATACAACCATTCCAGGCCCGGACGGGCTTCCGCGATGTCATTGGTGTAGTGCAACGCCAGAATATGTCGATTACCACGATCGTGAATGGGGGTATCCCGTCAATAATGACATCCGTTTATTCGAAAAGCTGTGTCTGGAGAGTTTTCAGTCAGGCTTGAGTTGGCGGACGATTTTGGCTAAGCGTGAAAACTTCCGGGCGGCGTTTAAGGGGTTTGACTACAGGCAGGTCGCCGCATTTGGTGAGGCTGATATCAAACGCTTACTCTCAGATGCGGGCATTGTCCGGCATCGGGGAAAGATCGAAGCCGTGATTAATAATGCAAAACGAGCCTGCGAGTTGATTGAGAAAGAAGGATCGCTTGCCGCATATATTTGGCGTTTTGAACCTAAGCCAGCTGATCAGGCACCACCGCAGACGGTATCGACCTCACCTGAATCGATAGCGCTCTCGAAAGCACTGAAAAAAATGGGGTGGAAATTTGTCGGTCCGACAACGGTGTACGCCTTTATGCAAGCCATGGGGCTGATCAACGATCATGCCGAGGGCTGTGTCATTCGGGAAAAAGTTGAGCAAGCCCGTAAGCAGTTTAAGCGCCCCTGATAACGCATATTGGTCTTCGTTCTCACCCCCCTTCGGCAATGACCTCCAGTCCCAGGCTATCGGCGAAGCCTACTTTGCCTCAAACGCGTAGCGTCATGCCATCGGACAGCGACATGCGATAGGCTCTTATGGATGGAATCAGGCCGACGACCAATCCCATGGCGCAGACCACGGCCAGAAGTTTCAGTTCGTAAAGGGTGAGCAGGCTGACTGAAATCAACACGCCGTAGTGCTCGAGAAGGAAAGGCTGCACCAGCAGAAGCAAGCCATAAAGGGTCACCACACCGAGGGCTGATCCGGTCAGCGCCAGAATGCCCGCCTCACTGATCAGTAGCAGAAAGATCTGGGCGGGTCGGCAGCCGACGGCTCGCAAGATCGCCATTTCGCGTCGCCGTTCGTTCAGGCTGGCGAGGATCATGGTCAGCATGCCCAGCAGACCTGATACAACGACAAACCCTGAAATGGCCATCAGTGCCTGTTCCGCGACGCTCATCAGGTTCCAGAGTTCATGTAAGGCCACACCTGGGATGATGGCCTGCAGGGGCTCTTCTTTGTAGTCGTTGATCACCCGCTGCAGACCAAACATCTGCACTTTTGATTTTAAGCCGACCAAGGCGGCGGTGATGACCTTCGGTTGCAGTTTTGCGGGGTCAAGATTTGATGTGCTCATGGCACCAGGTAGGGGAGGCGCACCGCTGGCCCACCCGGTGTGAATGGCTTCGATCGCCTCAAGCGATACGTGTACGGTGCGGTCGACAGGCGTGGAGGTTGGAGCAAGTATACCGGTCACTGTAAACGGAAACTGATCGTGTTCAAGGAAAGAGGTGGCACCGGCACCATGCGCAACAACGATCTTGTCTCCAATTTTGTAACCCAGTTTTTTCGCGACTTCAGCGCCGATCACAGCGTCAAGCAGCGAGTTAAAGGGTTCGCCCGCCTGAAAGGTCAGATTTTGTTTTTGCCCATACCTGTAGTGCGTAAAATAGTCGGCGGTGGTGCCCAGCACCCGATGTCCCCGATGGGAGTCACCGAGAGACAGAGGAACTGTCCATTCGACAGCCGGGTGGTTCGCAATGTCCTGGTAACTTTGCCACGAGATATTATTGGTGGCGTTGCCGATTCGAAAGACGGAATACAGAAGCAATTGAATCGGGCCGGTCCGGGCACCCAGAATCAGGTCTGTGCCACTGATGGTATTGGCAAAACTCTCTTTGGCCTGTGTGCGAATACGTTCAACTCCCAACAACAAACAAACACTGATGGCGATCGCGAGAATCGTCAGCAGTACGGTTGTTTTCCGGTTGAAAAGGCTTTTGATTGCAAGGTTTACGATTGCCATTGATGTTCTCCCACAGACTGGCGTCCGGCCTTGTTGATCTGTTGAAGTTCCACATGTCGGTCGAATAAAGAGGATAGAGCACTATCGTGACTGACAAACAACAAGGTGCTACTTTCCCGATCGCACTCCTGAAACAACAGTCGAATAAACGATTCCCGTGTATCGCTGTCCAGTGCCGAGGTGGGTTCGTCGGCAATCACCAGTGCGGGGCGGCCGATCAGCGCGCGCGCGGCTGCTACCCGCTGTTGTTGCCCCACGCTCAATTCGTTGACGGGACGATGAATCAAGCGCTCATCCAGCTGTAAATCACGTAAAAGTCGCCTGGCCTCCTCGGCCAGGCTGTTCGATTGGGCCAATGCCCGCTGTTTCCTTGATTGGGAAAAATGGCAGGGCAGACACACGTTTTCGGTAACCGACAAGTAAGGCAAGAGATTAAACATTTGGAAAATGAAACCCAGATGATCGGCCCGAAATTGGTCGCGTCGGCTGGCGTTCATGCGACCCAGAGGTTGATCCATGACCAACACCTCGCCGCTACCTGGTGGGTTGACGCCGGCAATCAAGCCCAGCAGGGTGGATTTGCCTGTGCCGCTAGGGCCTTTCAGAAAAACCTTTTCACCTTTTGCCACCGTAAAGTGATCGATATCGATCACGTTGCTCGGGGCTTTGGGCCAACGGTAGGTCAACTGCTGGAGCTCAATGATTGCCATGGTGACCTCAAAATTTCACTGAAGGTTTGTCTGGCGACAGTTCAAATCCTGATTGCGTGTGGTCGGTCACCAGCTGACCGTCAATCTCTTCTGTCAGCGGGAAGGCTTTGAACAGGTCGAGCTGCAGGCTTTGCAGGTCCGAAGGCTGCGCGCATTGAAAGACATAAGTGGCGGTGAACTCCGAGTGCGTTTCGCGTTCCTCTTCTTCTGTCAGTTCAGATTTGACGTCGACTGACATTTGAACGCATTTGGCGTCTGCTGGGAACTTGAACAAAGTCTCGCCTTGCTTGAGTTGCATGATTGCATTGGCCAGGGTTTGTTTTTGCTCATCCGTTTGAGGGCGGTACTCAAAACCAATGATATTCGCTGCTGGCGTTTTAAAGACAAGATTAACTGTCGCGCCTTCCTGAACAAAATCCAGCGTAGCGTGACCATGTTCGTGGGCGCCGTGTTGTCTGTGCTCAGGAGACTCTTCGGCTAGGGCCGATGTGGCATATATAAGTCCAAGCGTGGCCAGCAGTCTCGTGGGGTGACTAAAACGTGAAATGGGCATAACAATAAGTCCTGATAATTAGGTGTTTGGTCTATCCATTACCCTGCTCACGCCAATAGAGCCTTTTCCACTTGGAAAGAAACTCAGATGGGGCAGGTTTCTGTCGCGGGTGAAAATTGATTCTAAGGTGGCCCGCGGCCAGTGAAATCAGGCCAGCGTTTGCGGCTTTCAACGTCAGGAAACGAGAGGATGTTTAAAGGATTGGACGGGGGAACAAGATCCGTTAGGGCCAATAAGGGCTGATGAGGAGGGACGTCACTGCCCAAAATACAAACATTGCAGTGCTCGGTGTGGTGCGGTTCAAATGCAGCGTCAATCTTGTGGGCAAGACTCAGAACCACACTGAGGAAAACCAGTATGAGAGCAAGTCGTATCGGCCAGGTTCGAAGTGAGTGCCACATGAAGTTTTTAGAACAAGGTTAGCGTGACGCTGATTGTAGGATTATCTTTACCTTGAGGGCAACACGGTCTGCCCTGCCTGCTTTTCAAAATCATCCATCGAGCGGGGACGTGAGAAAAAGTAACCCTGAAACGCCCGACACCCCGCCTGCTTCAGGAACGCATATTGGTCTTCGTTCTCGACTCCTTCTGCGATGACCTCCAGTCCCAGGCTGTCTGCGAGGCCGATGATGCTTCGGGCAATGGTGGCATCATTGGGATTATTCAGAATTTCCCGGACGAACGATCGGTCGATTTTAAGCTGATCAAAAGGCATTTGCTTGATATACGCCAGAGACGAATACCCCGTGCCAAAGTCATCGATTGAGAAGCTGACGCCTCTCGCCTTCAAGGCACTCATCTTGGCAATGACGTCGTCCACCAGAAAACTCTCTGTGAGTTCGAGTTTGAGCAGCTGAGGATCAGCACCTGTCGTATCGAGGATGGTGAGAACGTCATCGACAAAAGTGGGCAACTTGAATTGGATTGAACTCACATTGACGGCAATGCTGAGTTGGGCATACCCGGGCTGAGCAGACCATCGAACCAGCTGCTCGCAGGCGGCGCTCAACACCACTGACGCGTCCCTCGTCTATCACCTGGGACTGGTAGTGCAGGATGAATTGTTGTTTGTTGATGGCCTCGCGCAGGGAGGCTTCCAGCGCAAAGCGTGCCAGAACGATTTTTTGCATATCGGGATCGAAAAAGCGGACATTGTTACCACCGATACGTTTGGCATTATACATGGCCAGGTCGGTGCGCTTGAGCAGCTCGTCGACGCTCAACTGTTGCCCTGAGAACAAGGTGACGCCCATGCTGGCGCCACAGATGTGCTCGTAGTCCTTCAACAGGAAGGCGGTGCCGATGCTCGATAGAATTTTTTCGCTCACTAACTCCGCTTCCGCAGCAGCTTCTTCAATGTTGCTGCTGAGATCTTCCAGCAGGATAACAAACTCATCGCCCCCCAGTCGTGCCACGGTATCTTGCTCCCTGACACACGCTACCAATCGGGAGGCAACTTGTTGCAACAACAGGTCACCGTAATCATGGCCCAAGGTGTCATTAATGGTCTTGAAGTCGTCAAGGTCAATAAAAAGCAGGGCGCCGTATTTTTGCTGACGCGCACTCGATGACAGCGCTTTTTTAAGGCGATCCATCAACATGCGTCGATTAGGTAGCTGAGTAAGTGGATCGTAAAACGCGAGGCTATTGATCTCCGCCTCGGCCTGTTTGCGAATGGTAATATCGATCAATGTTCCGACAAAGTTTTGGGTTTTGCCTTTGTTATCCCTGATTTCAGTAAGGGTTAATAAAACGGGATACTCCTCGCCATCCGCACGCTGATTCCACATTTCCCCATGCCATATTCCGCTTGATTGAATGCTTTGTGCGATCCTTCGATAAAAACTCGCGGAATGTCGGTTGGAATTAAGTATTTTTGGGCTCTTTCCAATAACCTCCTCTGCGGGGTAGCCGGTGATTTCGGAAAAGGCACGATTGACGCGAATAATGTTCAAATGTTCATCGGTTATGAGGATGCCTTCCTGCGACTCAAAGGCGATGGCTGCAATTTTTTTCTCACGCTGCAGCTCGCTCACCCGGTCTGCCAGGGCAAAGGCCAATAGCAGCATTTCCAGGGCTGAGCCGAGTGGCATCGCATTTTCCGTGAAGAAGTTGCTGGGCGTTATTCCGAGGATGTTCAGTCCGCTTACGACACCGCCGACTAAAAAGGCAGATGAGGCGACCAGAAAAAAACGAGCGCTGCGCTGGCATTTTACGAATGAGCAGTAAAGAGCGACCGTCAGCAACATGATCGCCGACGTAACGTAAAGCAAGGCGGCGGCAAGACCAAATGTTGGCAGCGAGAACACAATACCGATCAGTGAAAGCAGATTTAACCCCGCCATCGCCAGGACTAATTTATCCAGGCGCGGGGCGATTTCATCGGTTCGGATCATTTGACGCATGAATAGCAGCATGACTGCGGCAGAACAGGAATAACCGACGAAATTTGCGATATCTGACCAGAGAGACGCGTCTTGCGGCCACAGCATTTCTTTGCTCAGGCCATAGTCGGTGGCAAATGTATACGCAATCAGTGATACAAACGTTGCATACAACAGGTAGATCTGATCGCGTAATGCGAAAAAAAGCAGCAAATTAAAGATGACCATCGCGCTTGCGATGCCGAAGTACCAGGCTTGCAGCGCGTAATCATTTCTCTGGTGTAGTTCATAGGCTTGAGCAGACCACAACCGGGCAGGAATTAAGACGGAACTGGTGCTGTGGATACGAAGATAAAATGTTTTTTCGCTATGGGGTGGAAGCATCTATCCAAACATGATTGGCGAGCGAAAGATGGTCGCAAGGTTTGAAGGTTATACGCTGGCAGTGGAGGCTCTCAATGGCTGGACTCCTTATGAGTCTGGCCTCGGGCCATGTTCCCGCAGTGGAAACCGCCCAAAGCGTGACACTGGTTGCGGATGTCTGGTGCCCCTATAACTGCGCACCGGATAGCGTTGAACAAGGTTACCTGATCGATATCGCCACACTCGTTTTTAGCCGACTGGGTAAACACATTGATTACCGCGTCATGCCCTGGTCGAGGGCGCTCCATGAGGTCTCGGAGGAACGGGCGACGGCTGCGGTGGGTGCAACCCGGTCAGGTATGACAACTGGCGTCTTTGTGAATGAGGTAAGTTTGGGGCAGGATCAGACGGTACTTGTCTCGCGTCTGGATCGCCCGATGCCTTTTCATGGGGTTGAGTCGCTCGCGGCACTGGATATGCTGGGCGTTATTGCCGAATACACCTACGATGCAGGCGGTCCGATCGACCGCTATCTGCAAGATCCTAAAGTAAAAAAGGACCTCATGGTGCTTTATGGCGAAACCGCACTGAGTCAGTTCTTCCGGCTGCTTGATCAGCGGCGTGTCGATGCGTTTCTAGAAAACCGCTACGTCGCGCTTTATAACGCACGCCAGCTTGGTATGTCAGAGAATATCCGGCTGGAAGACACTGGGGGTGGCGACACCATTCATTTCGCGTTCCGGGATACCCCGAAAGGACATAAACTTGCCCGCCAGTTTGACGAAGCATTGCTCGAACTGGACAAAGAGGGGAAGATAGAACCCATTCTGAAACGCTATGGTCTGGATTACTCACCTTTGAAACGTCAATCCAGCGCGTTCGAATAAGTCCCATAACCCGCCAAGGATGCCTCAATGAGCCCCACCCAGGAACAAGTGATCGCCGGGCAGGCGGTCTACACTGACCTCACGCTGTTAGCCTATGATCTGTTCGTACTCGGCCTTTCGAATACCTGGCTATGGAAATGCCCGACCGCGCTGCTGCGCGCGCACTATGAAAAGCACGTTAGCAACAACCATCTCGAAGTCGGTGTGGGCACCGGCTATTTTCCAGACAAATGTCGTTTTCCTTCCGATTCTCCCCGTATTGCCCTGATGGATCTGAACCTGAGTACCATCGACTATGCCAGCAAGCGCATTGCCCGTTACAACCCGGAAGCCTATCAGCAAAACATTCTCGAGCCGATAGCCGGGAACATCCAAAAATTCGATTCGGTCTGCATGAACTATCTTCTGCATTGCGTCCCCGGCGCGATCAGCGAGAAAGCGGTGGCCTTTGATCATGTCAAGGCCATTATGAATCCGGGCGCCGTCGTATTTGGCGCAACAATTCTGCAGGGCGGCGTTTCTCGAAACTGGGGTGCCCGGCAATTGATGAAGCTGTATAACACGAAAGGCATCTTTTCGAATGACCAGGATACGCTGGAGGCATTGGAAACGGCGCTGCAATCCCGTTTCAGGCACACAAGCATTCGCGTGGAAGGTTGCGTGGCCTTGTTTTCAGCTCGGACCTGAGAGCTAAATGACTGATCGCAGCGAAGCCGACTATCTGAGAAGTTACGACATCAAGCGCTATGACACGCCGCTGGCGTCTGTCGATAATGTAATTTTCGCCATTCGTGAATCCTGGCTGTCGGTACTGCTGGTCAAGCGGGCCGATTTCCCTTACAAGGGTCACTGGTCCATTCCCGGTGGTTTCATCGACCTGAAAGGTGACGCCTCATTGGAGGACTGCGCCTTACGCACCCTGCGTGCCAAAACCGGCATCGACTCACCGTATCTCGAACAGTGGGGAACCGTAGGCAACGCCACCCGCGATCCGCGAGGCTGGTCGATGACCTGTGTCTACTTCGCGCTGATTCCCTGGGTAGAGCCCATCCAGCCGAAGGCAGGAAGCGAACAGGTTGCCTGGGTGCCGGTCGACTCACTACCCGAAGGTATGGCCTTTGACCACGCCGACTTGATTCAGCTCGCGCTGACCCGCCTGCGTGCCAAAGCCACATACTCCATACTGCCAGTGCATCTCCTCCATAATCCCTTTACCCTCACCGAATTTCAACGAGCCAACGAAATCGTACTTGGTCGGCCTCTGGAAAAGAAATCCTTCAGACGTCGACTGCTCGCCGCCGATGTGCTGAACGAAGTGGGAGAGCGCCGAGAGGGCATGGGAAGACCTGCAGCGCTTTATCAGATCAAAGCGGGGTGTGAGGGGTTTATGTTTGGGGGGTAAACGTTCACCCCAATCTCAATCAAAGCTTTCGGACAAAACCGCTTTCAAACGAGCAAACGTCCGCAGGGTCGCGTCTGCCGGGAGCGGCAAATAGTCTGGGTTTTTGGCTGTCAGCCTATATTGGCCGTCTGGCATCCGTTTCACATCCCGCAGTAGGTATTGATTGTCGCCCGCTGTATCTTGTCGCTCTATCGCAACCGTTTGGTTTCGTAGCGACCCTGCGGAAACAGAATCAATCCATTCCAGAAGTAATAAGTCGCCATCTTGAATAGGTTGTTTGCCGCCATTCATCGAGTTACCGCTGGCGCGAGCAAGAAAATGTCTCTCTGGTGACAGTTTGCCGTAGCCGGTCGGGGCAGGCCGTTTTGCAGCATTATCAGGATGTCCGGTTTTGAAATGTCCACAGGCGATTTTGAGATTGGGGAAATAATACAGCTCGACTTCCTGCCAATCATCGTTCAATGCACACCGATCATTGGCCGCAAGCCCTTGGTGTGTGGCTTCCCGCACGTGTATTGCCGAAAGGTTCAATGATCTGGAATCCGTAAATTGATCCTTGCTTAACCACAGTTTGGCGCCATTCGCTTGGGCGACAGAGTAGGCCCAGTCACTAATGGCGCGAGATTTATCGGCGTTGCAATAAAAATAGTTCGAAAACTCTTTGGCTAACGTAGCCGTGTGTTTAACCAGATTTTGTTCCTGCCAGCGACTACGGTGGACCTCGGCGGCTAAGTAGTCACGTTTGCTGTGATTGCAGGTTCGGTGAGCGGCGACGAAGTTATGACCGAGGTCCGTGGAATAGCGGGAAAAGGGAATAAAGTGGTCAACGTCAGTCGTGTCGTTCAGTAATGGTTTTTTGCAGTAAAAGCAGTTGCCCAGCTGAATATCGATCAAGACTGGTTTAGCCTTGTTCATGGCGTTGCGATCGACGCCAAATAAGAATTCGCTCAACTGGCTTTGTCCACCCAGCAGCGCCTGGTTGTATTTGATACTCTGTATTTTCTGTATCCATCCTTGCTTTGCCAGATAAACAACGAGGTCATAAAACCGGCGAAACGAATCGGCAATTCCAGTGTTGAGTTTGATGCATGTTTTGCTACCGGTGTGGGGGTAAAGTAAGCAATCAGACTGTTTGGATAAAATCTGCAGCCGCCAAAGTGGTCCCTCCAGTAAGGTGCGGCGCGCTGTTCGCTGAAGAGAAGTCCAACGTGCGCTTTCTTTGAGCTGTCTGTAATTGCGAATATTTTCTTGATGGCACTGGTAAAGCGCATTGATGAGGGTCGATTGACTTCCAGTGCTTTGTTTCAATAGCGCATGAGTTCCGTCTTGAGTGTCAGAAAAGGGCAGGGCATGATACCAATACAGTAAAACAAACTTTTCGGCTAGTTCGTCCACTGTGATGACCAGTTCATCGTCTGGATGGGTTAGAGGGCGCTCCACACAGACGTCCGCAATCGCATGAAGCAGAGCAAATTTATAGGTGGCAACAAATTCACCCTCAGCCAACATTCGCTGGATGTAAGCAATAAATGCCAGTTGCTGCTGCGGTTTATTCATCATGGGTCGATAACTCGATAAACCAAGCCATTCACCCAAACCACCTCACGCCCCTGCTGATCACCACTGCGCCACAGCTTCAATTCGCCCGCCTGCTGCAGGGACGAAACCCAAGCTCGTAGTTGGCTTTCATCCGCATCCGTAAAATGCCGACCCAATGAATCAGAGCGCTCCCCCTGGCCAAGTTTGAAGCTGAAATAGAGTCGCCCTCCCGGCTTCACCGACTGCCACAAGCGGGTGAGCGCGTCCGGTAATTCGGCAGCGGGCACATGCAGCAGGCTTGCGCTCGCCCACACGCCATCGTAAGCGGATACCTCATTCACCTCATCAAAGCGGCGCGTCGATATCGTGAAGTAACGGGTGTCTTGCACTTGCTGCTGGACCCAATGGGCCGCAAGGGTTGCCATTTCCCTTGAACCATCAAAGGCCGTCACTCGGTAGCCCTGTGCTAGAAACGCGGCGCTGTCCCGACCGGAGCCGCAGCCTGCATCCAGTAGGTGCGCACCTGCGGGCAAATCGGCCAGAAACACCTCGTAGGTCGATGCCATATCGGTGTGTCGCGTGGTTTGGCAGTAGGCATCAGCATTTTCATTGTAATAGTCGAGCGTCACTGGATCGTCCTGAAGGGGTAGTTCTACCGGATGGCCTTGCCCCCTCAGTGTTCAGCATCGGGCTATGTGAGGCAAGCCCTAAGCACTCTTTTTCAACCCCTTAACCACGGCGGGTTCCTCCATCATCGCCCGGCTCACATGCGTTCCAAGAAAGCGAAGCGCGTGTTCGGCAAACCAGTCGGCGTGATCTTCATGCAGGAATAATTTACCTTCGGGTAACACCTGTATCTCACTCGCTCCCTTGAAGCGTTTCTGCATTTTTCGGGCATCATCCAAAAGGAAATAGCGATCCTTTGCGCCCCACAGCAATTGCACGGGCACATGTGTCGCCTTTTGGATGTCGATCAGCGCCCGAATATCGGCTTCGGAAAAGTGCTGCAGGAGTTTCACTTGCTGCTGTCTGACTTCTGCAGATTCAATCAGCGGCTTGATGAAAAGATCAAAGAATTCACCGTCGCCAAAGTCCGGATCGGTGAAGCAGGCTCCCAGACCCAGTGAAGACTGGCGGAGGAATTTAAATTGCAGCGAGCGAAAGAACAGGTCGGCACCTTTAGGCACTTTACCCAGACCTAGCAGCAGCTTCATCATGAACGAATGGAATCCGGGTGTCTCCGTGTTGCCCATGACCATGGCCGTCACGTTTTCCAGATCCTGTGAAGCAGCGAATTGCATAATTGCGGCGCCGCTGTCATGACCAAGCAGGGCGTAGTTCCGGATGCCTTTGGCACGAATGGCTTTTAGGAGCGACTCGCCATGGGCGCGAACGCCAAAGGGTGCTGATTCGCCAGTGATCGTGTGTCCCGCGCCGGGTAGATCAAACAGGTGGCATCGGAAATGTTGGCTCAGGTGAGGTAACAGGTAGCGGTAAGTGGCTGAGTGCAGGGGCCAACCGTGAACCAGAACCAGGTCCGGTCCCTGACCGAACTGCCAGTATGCCAGTTGGCTATGACCAATGTTCACAAAGTCGTGGGGTGCGTCTATCGTGTGCATGTGCTTCTCCTTATGGTTTGCATGATGGGGCCTAAGCCCTTAACGCCTCTTAGCCTAGAGTTCCGAGTATGATCGCCGCAATTACCTCCGAGGTAAGCGACAGGCGTGCTCGCACACACTAGAATGCAGCCATGATCTGTTGCGAAGAGATACGTTTATGTTTCCGGCACTCTTGAAGTATTGGCGAAAGAGTCGTGGCCTGAGCCAGTTGGATCTGGCGTTGGCCGCCGACGTATCCGCCCGGCACATCTCTTTCCTCGAAACCGGGCGCGCCAAGCCCAGTCGGGAAATGGTGCTGACCCTGGCGGCGACATTGGACGTACCCTTACGCGAACAGAATACCTTGCTGACCGCATCGGGTTTTCATGCCTCCTTCGACGAATCGCCGTTAGGGGAAGGCAATGCGGGCGTGATCGAACACGTTATCGACCGGATGTTGAAAAAGCACGAACCCTATCCGATGGTGGTGATGGATGCCGGTTATCACCTGATAAAAAGTAATGGTCCGGCACAACACCTGATTCGCCACTTTGTACAGAATCCGGTGGTACTCAAGCCCCCTCTGAATTTATATGAGATGCTGTTTGATCCCGCACTGACGCGACCCTTCATTCAGAACTGGGCTGTGCTGGCCCGACAGCTACTGTCCCGCATTCATCGGGAGTCTATTTTGCGCCCCTACAATGAGCGCCATGCCGCCTTGCTGGAGCGTTTGCTGTCCTACCCGGACATCCCGGAAAGCTGGCGCGTACCGGATTTCGCTACGACCAGCGAGCCTTCGCTGACGCTGCAACTCAAAAAAGGAGACTGGGAATTCAACTTCCTCTCCATCATCACCACCTTCAGCGCCCCGCAGAATATCACCGCCCAGGAAGTGCTGATCGAGACGCTTTTTCCGGCGGATGACGAGACAGAGCGCCTGTGTGCGGAATTGGCCAGGTAGGGCACTCGACGCCACCCCAAAATCCCGCCATACTCGAGGTTCTCAAAACCCACCCTAAGTCTTTGATCTTTATTGGAGGATGTCATGCGTTTTCGTTTCGCGGCCAGCGCGCTCTGTCTGGCGATGGCCTGTTCGACTCATGCTCTGGCCGAGAGCGCCGACCGAGGTGATGCGCCAAAAGGGGCCGAAAACCCAGTTGATCGACCTGAAAGGGCGGGCCTTGCTGCCGGGGTTTGTCGATGCGCACGGTCACATGGTCATGGGAGGACTGCAGGCTCTATCCGCTAACTTGCTGGCACCTCCGGATGGTGGGGTCACCGGCATGGCCTCTCTGCAGCAGGCCTTGCGGGACTGGATCACGGCAAACCAGGCGGCGGTGAACCAGTCTGGCCTCATCCTCGGCTTCGGTTATGACAATGCCCAGCTCAAGGAGCAGCGTCACCCGACGCGGGACGACCTCGATGTGATCTCCAAAGACCTGCCGGTGTTTATTATCCACCAGTCCGGTCACCTGGCCGCGCTTCACCCGATACGGTGCGAACGATGCAGTCGGTTGCGGCGGAGGGTGGCTTCGCCATCGATGTGGTGACCTATCCGGATGTGCTGATGGACCGGGAGTTCATTCAAAAAAGGTTCAGTCAGACTTATGACCATCGCTTTCGGGTGGCAGGCGCCAAGTTAACCATCGACGGTAGCCCCAGGGCTTTACGGCCTGGCGGGATGAACCCTATTACAAGCCTGTCGGCAATTACCCGCCCGGCTACAACGGCTATGCGGCGGCCACCGCTGAACAGGTATTCGATGCCGTCAAATGGACCTCGGCCAACGGCATTCAGTTGCTCACCCACGCCAATGGCGAACGTGCGATGGACCTGCTGATCGCCGCGCACCGGGCTGCGCAAGCGCACTATCCGGCGGCCCATGATCTGCGACCGGTGCTCATTCATGGCCAGTTTGTGCGGGCCGATCAGCTCGACGACTTCAAGACCCTTGGCGTGATTCCTTCGCTGTTCCCGATGCACACCTTTTACTGGGGCGATTGGCACCTGAATCATACGCTTGGGCCGCAAAAGGGACAGAATATTTCGCCCACCGGTTGGGTGCTCAAGCGGGATATGATCTTCACCACCCACCATGATGCGCCTGTGGCGTTTCCCGACTCCATGCGGGTACTGGATGCAACCGTAACCCGTCGTGCGCGTGGCTCCGGTGTAGTGGTCGGGCCTGAACATCGGGTGGATGTGATCACCGCACTCAAAGCCATGACGATCTGGCCCGCTTACCAGCATTTTGAAGAGGCGCGTAAAGGCTCGCTGGAGGTTGGCAAACTGGCGGATTTCGTGATTCTGTCGGCCGACCCCACGGCGGTTGATCCGGAAACGCTGGATACCCTGAAGGTGACGGAAACCGTGAAGGAAGGGAACACTGTTTTTCGGCTGTAAACCTCGTCCAATTGAAAGTAAGTGTTCGGCTATGTGTAAATATTTATTCGTCCAATTGAAAATGGATATTCGGCTATATGTAAGTTTAGCCTGCTGGACAGCCTGCGTTACACGGGAGTTTGACGACTTCCTGAAATGCGGTCGCCTGAAGCACGGTTATCTTCGGGTGCGTTGCGTGACTGTCACGCGGAGCACCTCACCGAAGGCGGCCCAATTGAGACCTGCCGGGATTGTGGCGGCTCAGTCAGAGTCATTGCTTGTATAGAAGACCCTGTGGTGATCAGCAAGATACTGACGCATCTGAAGGGGAAGGCAGCAAGAGTAAGCTGGCTCTCTGGAAAAGAGCGTTAGTTTTTCCTATCCTATCGAGGGCATTGATCATGGGCTGATTATTGGCGCTTTGGCTCGTCCTATTAGTGACCAGTACCCAGTGTTTCGAGCGGTTCTGGAATTTATGTCACGCTAACGTATCCAGGTCAAATCCACGCCGATCATGTACAGCGGGTCGATGCCATCTGTGTAAAAATACTGTGGATCCTGATTATTGGAAAGATTTCGCGCCGAAATGTAACCTGAAACGCCATCCCAGAAGTCGTGTCGTAGAGTGACATTCGCAACTAGCCTGGACGAAAAATCAATTTGCGAAATGGGACGACTCACGCGGAGTTCGTGGTCATCGAGATAGTACAGGTTCGTGTTCAGAAACCAGGTAGGGGCTGCTCTCCAGTTGAAGTCCAGTCCCCCATAAACAGCCGGTGTTCCACGATTGGTGGTGTCATAGGTGGTCAGCGGCGCATTCAGGGATTCGATCTGGCTTTCCACCCGTGTCTGTTGACCGGTCAGAAAAACGTTAAGATCCCATTGCGCCTGTTCATAAAGCCAGTTCAGCGTCAGGCCGTGTTGCGTGACTTGACTCGGTAAGCTCTGGATCTGAATAGTGCTCGTCGTAAAGCCATTTTCCGTCACGAGACCCTCATTAACGGATCCCAGAAAATCATCGGCTTCTGTGCGAAACAGCTCTACTTCGAACCAATGATTAAAACTCAGCTGTTTACGCAGGGCGACTTCGTAGGTTTTCACCTGGGTAAGTTTGCCCTGGGGATCGCCTTTAACCAGAGCGCTAAGCGCTTGGCCGGGATAGTCAAACGTTAAGTCAAGATAGTGCGTGACCATAAAGGCGGACCGGTGGGCCGTCATCACACCGCCGCGCAGCAAGGTATCATGGGTCAGTTTATACGAGCCGAGCAGCTGGACGCTTGGATAGTTCTCGGATGGCACATTGTAGTCGTCCAGCCGAAGGGCCGCGATCAATCGGGAGGCTGGCGTGGGAGTGAATTCCGTTCGGAGCATATAGGCAGTGGTATTAAGGTCACGTTTGCCGCCAATGAACGGGCTGTCGTAGGATGCTTCTTCCCTGTAGATACCGGGCTGGATCAGCCACTTGGGTAGCCTGAAACTATACTCCAGCGAGGCCTGCGTAAGGCGCATGTCGGAGTTGAAATCGGGGAACCCTTCTGCGGAATTTTCGCCCCATTGATGACTGATACGGGTCTGCAGGTTACCGTACGCGAGCAGGGCATTCATGGCACTAGTTTCAGACGTATTGTAAGTGAAAGGCGAATCTTCAGAAGAAATATAGATCCGATGCGATTCCGAATCCTGATGGTTCAGCGATATGTCGTAGTGCCATTGGGATTCGGGTGAATTATTCAGATTGAGACTAATGGCGTTCGACTTGAGTGCCTGATTGGGATCCGGGTAGGGTTTGAAACTATCGCTATTAGGAAGTTCACTTGCCGCAACATAACGACCGTCGGAAAAACTGTAATAGGTCTCCTGAAAGCGGTCTCTCTGGTTTGTGAAGCCGCTGACTCTCAGCGCATGTTCACCCAGTCGGGTTCCTGCTTCTGCATGCAGATCGCTGGAATTTGATGTGCCTGCCTTGACCGAGGCCGATGCGTACCCCGAATTAGCGGCGCGCTTGGTAATGATGTGAATGACGCCCTGCGCCGCATTACTGCCGTAGAGGGCGCTGGCTGGCCCACGGATCACCTCAATTCGAGCGATGTCATCCATCCCTACCGGTAGGGATTGCCAGAACAATCCCCCATCGAAATAGTCATAAACGATGCGATTGTCGATCATCAGCAGGGTCAGACGACTGTTGAGCGTTGTTAAGCTATTACCTTCTGGCGCATTTTCAAGCCCGCGAAGATGCACTTCATACACGCCATTGGTCTGTTCCCTTACCAAAACACCCGGCAACAGGCGTAGGGCCTCCGGAACAGATGTGGCCCCAGAATTCTTGATTCGTTCGGCCGTCAGCACACTGATTGAAAGGGGGCTGGCGAAGAGATCCTCGTCGTGCTTCGAGGCCGACACGGTGGTTATGCGACTCGATTCATCATTGATTCCATAAAACAGGTTATCAGCGATGGCTCCCTGGCTGACTACCAGTGCCAGTAACCCTGTCATTACGCGCTTCAAGTCGGGAATCTTCATTGGACTCGTATCCCAAACAGACTGGCGTAGTAGGAATTGGCGTCTTTGCCGAGCTGTGCCCCGGGTGGCAACTGAATCAGGGAGTTATAAAAATCGGTGATTCCGGCAACGCTGCCGTCACCCAGCATATGGCGAATTTCTTCCTGGAGTATGGAGATTTGAGCGGAGCAACGGCTACGACGGGAAAAGGCGACAAAGATGGGTTCTTTGGCGACCGCATTCGGGAGAGCCACCAATGTTTGATCCATAGCCAGTTGGTGAATGATTTCAAGACCGCTGTTGAGATGAAAAATGGCGTAATCGGCACGCTTGGCCTCCAGCATACGGAAAAGACTGGCAGTCTCGCTCACTTCTTCCATGATCAGATTATCAAAAATATAGCTGTCTACTGTTTGGCCGAAACTCATGCCGCCCAACTTGACGCCATTACGATGTTTAAGATCTGAGAGTTGGTGGAATGTGAATTGTTTGTCGCGTCTCACGAACAGTCGAAATTCCGAATAGTAGACCGCATCGGAAAAGCTGAAAAGCTCTGCACGCTCTTCCGTTTTGAGCGCTCCTGCCAGCACATCGGTCTGGCCTTGACTCAGGTCAAAGAGTATACGTCGCCAGGGTTTGGGTTCAGTGATGATGACGGGTATATTGGCCCTTTTTGCTGCCAGCAGAACGATGTCGCCCAGAATGCCATTTCTACCTTGCAGTCGATCCCGCTGGTCGCTGGGTAAGAGGGAATCCTCTGTGGGTAGTTCACGAAAGAAAAAAGGGAACCAGTGAGTCCCGCCGCTTATTTTAAGCGTTTCACAAACTTGATCATCTGCCGCACATGGCAGGGCTGTCAGCAGAATGACTATCCAACCGAAAAGTTTCATGTTTACGCCGTCTTGATGTCATTATTATTTTGGACGTCAGTATCACTATTCTTTCGGGAGTATAGTACAAGGTCCGGGGGGCACGCAAAACTTCTTCAGGGTGTCACATAACGATTCTGCTGATGCCGGTAGAGCGACAGATGATAGCCGGCTGACAAACGATTTTGGGACATTACAAACGCAATTCTGGTATGTTGGCCAGCGGAGTATTCGTGCGAACCATTTAGTCAGAAAATACAGTCTCATGACGCTTAAACGCCAACTTAAAAGCCTGCAACCAACGGCTCTGATCGCCATCATCGAAAGTGTGTATGGCCGATATGACGCCGACTATTTTCATGCACTACTGAAGCTGGACAAGAAAAAGCCTGACTATCAGGGTCTGGATGACGCACAAGCCTTTATTCGGCAGTTGCAGCAAAAACATTGGCGCAAGCATTCGTTTTGGACGCAGGCCGACTATCCCAGCAAGGCCGGGTAGTGGTCGGTTTGCGGGTTTTCAGAGCCTGGATCGCTCCGTCAGCCCTATTTACAACTCAAACTGATACGTCAATGGAATCTCAATCCTGGACATGCCCAACACTTCAGGAATGGGATCGTAAGGCGCACCACTTCTCACGCCATCGACCAGGGCAGTGTTGAACAGTTTGAGACTGGCTTCCTGAGTCAGGTCAACACTGATGACCTCACCCTTTGCACCGAGCGTGACTTTCGCGGAAACCTCGCCGGTTTTCTTCTGGCGTTTGGCCCACAGCGGGTAAACCACGCTTTGGTTTATTTTGGCTCGTACAGATTGCGTGTATTCTTTGACCATTGCGGCTCGATCCGCATCCGTCAATGAGGCTTTGCGCTTTTCCAGCAGCGCAGCAGGCATGGCGGGTTTTGCAGTGGCGGGTGCTGCGCTGTCGCCTGAGCTGAATTGATGTTGAACGGTGAAGACAGTGCTGGTGTCCAGTCCTGAGGGCAGGGGGCCAAAGGGCGCTGCTTTATTGATGGCTTCTTTGAGGGCTTCAGCCAATGGGCTTGAACCGTCCGGTTCCAGTCGTGTAATCGCCGTCACCTGGCCCTGGGCGTTGAGCTTAAGGCTTGCCTTGTAGGTTCCTTTCTCGCCAAATAAACGTGCCCAGTCTGGATAGCTTACCTTGCGACTGACCGCATCCTGGATTTTCCAGCGATACAGGGATGCCTGATACTCAGCTTCCTGCTTTCCGAGACGCTGTGATTTCAGCGCCTTCACATCGGCATCTGCTTTTGCCTGGGCGGCGACCTCCGCTGCGGCGGCCTCAGCAGCGACGCGTGCCTTGGTCTCTTCTTCTGCCTGACGTTTCAATGCGGCTTCAGCGGCACGCTGCTCAGCTTCTGCGACCTTGGCCGCTTCGGCTACCGCCTCGGTCTTTGCCCGTTCAGCGGCTTGTGCGGCTTTTTCAGCTAGCTGTTTTGCCTCTTCACGCGCCAGTGCCAGGGATTTTTCGGCTTCGACTGCCTGGGCCTCGGCCGCCGCGCGTGCAGCAGCGGCCTTGGCAGCTTTTTCTTCAACTTCTTTTTGCGCCGCGAGTTGTTTCGCTTCTTCTTCTGCCTTCTTGCGGGCGGCTTCTTCTGCGGCTTTGGCCTCTTCCAGACGCGCTTTCTCAGCTTCCTTGGCGGCCAGATTTGCTTCGGCCTGCCAACCCTTGAGTAGTCCTTCCCGTCCGGTCGCTATTTTCAGCTCATTATGGCGCCCCAATTCTTTCTCCAGGGTGGCCTTTCCCGTCACCCCTCCGGCCAGAAGGTCATCTCTGAACTGACGCGTGGGGGGCGATGAGCCAATCCAGGTTTTGAGCACATAACGGAACAGGGTCGCGCCCTCTGCCTGAGTGACATCTTCACCGTTAAAGCGGATACGGGTTCCTGAGGCGGGGGCATAGAAAATATCGATGCGATCACCCTTCATCAAGGGAGCTTTTGGAAAGTGCGTAAACGTCATCAACGGTTTGATCTGTTCGGCTTTTTCGGAAAGCTCATTGTTCATTGACAGATCCCGCATCCAGATCTGGCCGAAGCTGAAGGGAGTCCATTCTTTCACCACAATACGCAGTTCGGCCCGCATCGGTGTCGCGGCGGCTAATGCCGTTTCCACATCCGTGACCGGATCCTGCGTGTAGAACGCGACGGAGTAGTATTCCCGGCTCAACTGCTCGTAGCGGGCGACCCCATTCAGCATTTCGGCTTGAACCGTTTGAATGAACGTAGCTGCCGGCATCAACCACAGCGTCAGGGTCAGCTTGCGGGAAAGCCCCTCCAGGGTCGGACGGGCAGATGAGCGCATTTGGCGTGGGCGAGGGTTCAGAAACACGGTGCGACGGGCCTCCGGGATCGGAATATCGAATATTCGAGTCTAATGTATAGCGTAGCAGGCGAACGCTACTTGGACAGAATAATGCCGGTTTCCGACAGATTATTTGCCGCAGCGCACCGAATAGTTGAAAATACGCGCCTTTAAACTTGCGTCACTGCCTAAGACAGGAGATCTTCGATGCCCTCACGTCGTGAATTAGCGAACGCCATCCGTGCCCTGAGTATGGATGCGGTTCAAAAAGCCAAGTCCGGACACCCGGGCGCCCCGATGGGCATGGCCGACATTGCGGAAGTATTGTGGCGGGATTACCTGTCCCATAATCCGGCCGATCCCAAATGGCTGAACCGCGACCGCTTTGTGCTCTCCAACGGGCATGGCTCCATGCTGATTTACTCGCTGCTGCATCTTACCGGTTACGATCTGGGCATCGAAGATCTGAAACAGTTCCGTCAATTACATTCACGCACCCCTGGCCATCCTGAATATGGCTACACGCCGGGCGTTGAAACCACCACCGGTCCGCTGGGGCAGGGGCTGGCCAATGCGGTCGGAATGGCGATTGCCGAAAAAACACTGGCCGCGCAATTCAATCGGGATGGCCATGAAATCGTTGATCACTATACCTACGTGTTTATGGGCGACGGCTGTTTGATGGAAGGGATTTCCCATGAAGTCTGTTCGTTGGCGGGCACCTTGGGCCTGGGCAAACTGATCTGCTTCTATGACGACAATGGCATCTCCATCGACGGTGAAGTGGAAGGCTGGTTTACCGACAATACGCCCGGACGTTTTGAAGCCTACGGCTGGCAGGTGATTCCGGGCGTGGATGGGCACGATTCCGACGCCATTATCAAGGCCATTGAAGCTGCACGTCAGGACAAGAGTCGCCCAACCCTGATCTGCTGCAAAACAGTCATCGGTTTCGGTTCACCGAACAAAGGGGGCAAGGAAGAGTGTCACGGAGCCCCGCTGGGCGATGGCGAAATCGCCCTGACCCGCGAAGCACTGGGTTGGAAAGCGGCACCATTTGAGTTGCCTGAAATTGTTCGCGAAGCCTGGGATCAGAAGACACGCGGCCAGACCTTGCAGCAGGATTGGGAGGCTGAGTTCGACGCCTATGCCAAGGCGTACCCGGAATTGTCTGAAGAGTTGTTGCGTCGTAACAGTGGCGCTTTGCCTGCTGATTTTCAAAGCCAGGCAGATGCCTATATTCGTGACTGTCAGACCAAAGGGGACACCATTGCCTCCCGCAAGGCCTCACAGAATGCGATTTCGGCATTTGCGCCGCACTTGCCTGAATTATTGGGTGGATCCGCTGACCTGGCAGGTTCCAACCTGACCCTTTGGTCTGGCAGCAAGGGGCTGACGGCAGAGGACGCCTCGGGTAACTACGTTTATTACGGCGTGCGCGAATTTGCCATGTCCGCCATCATGAATGGTGTTGCCCTTCACGGCGGCTTCATTCCTTACGGCGCGACCTTTCTGGTGTTTATGGAATACGCCCGTAACGCGGTGCGAATGGCTGCGCTCATGAAACAGCGGGTCCTTTTTGTTTACACCCACGACTCGATTGGTCTGGGTGAAGACGGTCCGACCCACCAGCCGATCGAGCAGCTGGCGAGTTTGCGCCTGACGCCCAATATGCAGACCTGGCGTCCGTGTGATGCGGTGGAATCGGCGGTGGCCTGGAAATCGGCACTGTTGCGAACCGATGGCCCGTCGGCGCTGATTTTCTCCCGTCAGAACCTGCCTCACCAAGCCCGAAACCCTGTACAGATGGGGCTGATCGAGCGTGGGGGCTACGTGCTGAAAGACTGCGAAGGTCTGCCTGAACTGATTCTGATCGCTACCGGTTCCGAGGTGGGGCTGGTTATGGACGCTGCTGCCCAGCTGGACGCCACTGGCCGTCGAATCCGCGTGGTCTCTATGCCGTCGACGGAAGTGTTTGATGCGCAGGATGTCGCCTACCGTCAGTCCGTGCTGCCGATCGAAGTCCTCTCCCGTATTGCGGTCGAAGCGGCCCACCAGGATTTCTGGTACAAGTACGTGGGTCTCGAAGGGCGCGTGATTGGCATGAGCAGTTTCGGTGAGTCTGCGCCTGCTGGCCAGTTGTTCGAGGAATTCGGTTTCACGGTCGAAAATATTGTCAGTCAGGCGCAAGAGTTGCTCGAAGGTGCCGAAGACTGATCCTGCCCGACTTGCAATCAATGGCTATGGGCGCATCGGTCAGTCTGTTCTGCGTGCGCTCTACGAGTCCGGTTACCGGGATCGATTGCAGGTCGTGGCGATTAATGAGCTGGCCGACCCGGATACGATTGCGTATCTGACCCGATATGATACTACCCATGGCCGTTTTGGTGGGGACGTCATGTGTGAAGGCAACGGGATTCGCGTTAACGGCGATCGCATTGCGCTGTGCCGTGAACCGTCCACGGCCAAATTACCGTGGGCTGAACTGGGCGTAGACCTGGTGCTGGAATGCACCGGGTCGTTTTCGGATCGAGTCACTGCGGAAGGGCATCTGCAGAGCGGCGCGGCCAAAGTACTGTTCTCCCAGCCGGCTGAAGCCGACGTCGACATGACGGTGGTGTATGGGATTAACCAGGCCGACCTTCGGGCCTCTCACCAGATTGTGTCGAATGCCTCCTGTACGACCAATTGTATCGTTCCCGTGATTGATGTACTGGACAGGGCGTTTGGTGTCGCAAAAGGTGTGATAACGACGATTCACTCGGCCATGAATGATCAGCCCGTCATTGATGCCTACCATCACAAAGATTTGCGTCGTACGCGCAGTGCCCTGGCCTCGCTGGTGCCGGTAAATACTGAGTTGGCGAGGGGCATTGAAAGAGTTTTGCCACACTTGCAGGGTAAACTACAGGCCAACGCAGTCAGGGTGCCACTCATTAATGTGTCACTGATGGATCTCAGTGTTGAGCTACAGCAAGCGGTGTCGGTTGAGGCGGTGAACCGGGTGCTACGGGAGGCGGCAGAAGGGCATTTGCAGGGGATACTGGGCTATACTGATGAGCCGTTGACCTCATGTGACTACAATCATGATCCGCGTAGCGGTATTGTTGACGGTGGACTGACCAAGGTCAGCGGGAATACTCTGGTTAAGGTCATGACCTGGTTTGATAACGAGTGGGCCTTTGCCACTCGAATGCTTGATACTGCGCAATTCTGGATTGCGTGTAAGGACTAGAATGCCCCTGGTGGGTTCAACTGATATCTGAATGGAGAATGTGCAATGGCTGTGACGAGAATGCTGGATCTGGATCTCAAAGGTAAGCGGGTTTTAATCAGGGAAGACCTGAATGCACCGGTCAAAAATGGGAAAGTGACCTCGGATGCCAGAATTCAGGCGTCATTGCCAACCATTCGTGCGGCGCTGGAACAAGGTGCCAAGGTTATGGTGATGTCCCATTTGGGGCGTCCGGAAGAAGGCGTCTATTCCGAAGAAAATTCGATGAAGCCAGTGGGTGAATACCTGGCTGGCCTTTTGGGTAAGTCTGTACCCGTGCTGAAAGATTATCTGGACGGACAGTTTGCGCTGAATGACGGCGAGCTGGTGCTGTTTGAAAACGTTCGTTTTAACAAGGGTGAAGGCAAAGACAACGAAGACCTGTCCCGTCGCTATGCGGCGTTGTGTGATGTCTTCGTGATGGATGCCTTCGGTACGGCGCATCGCGCTCAGGCCTCCACGCACGGTGTCGCCAAATTTGCGCCGATCGCGTGTGCGGGGCCTTTGCTGGCGGATGAATTGGAAGCCCTGGGTAAGGCGCTGGATAATCCAGAGCGTCCCATGGTCGCCGTTGTTGCCGGCTCTAAAGTCTCCACCAAACTGGATGTGTTGACCTCGCTGGCAGACAAATGCGACCAGCTGATCGTTGGCGGCGGCATTGCTAACACCTTCCTGGCGGCGGCCGGTTACAAGGTCGGTAAGTCACTCTGCGAGCATGACCTGCTGGATACCGCACGTGCCATTGCCGCAAAAGTGAAAATTCCCCTGCCAACCGATGTCGTTGTGGCCAAAGAGTTCAGCGAGTCTGCCAGCGCAACAACCAAAGCACTGGCCGATGTAACGGACGATGACATGATTCTGGATATTGGGCCTCAGTCAGCAGCGGCACTGGCCGGTCTGTTGAAGTCGGCGCGTACCATTTTGTGGAACGGACCTGTCGGCGTGTTTGAGTTCGATCAGTTTGCAGGTGGCACCGAAGCGCTGGCGCGCGCCATTGCGGCCTCCGATGCCTTTTCGATAGCGGGTGGAGGTGATACCTTGGCTGCGATCGACAAGTACGGTGTGGCAGACGACATTTCTTATATATCAACCGGTGGCGGTGCATTCCTCGAATTCGTGGAGGGGAAAGTGTTGCCGGCGGTGGCCATCCTGCAACAACGTGCGGCGAAAGATTAATCCGAATCAAGAATGCATCAGGGGAGAATAGCATGTCTCAAGGTTTGTTAAGTGTGGTAAAAGCGGGCGTTGTTCATGGCGATGACGTTCAGAAGATTTTCCAGATTGCCAAGGAAAAACAGTTCGCCATTCCTGCCGTTAACTGTGTTGGCACAGAATCGGTCAATGGTGTCATGGAAGCCGCCGCGAAAGTCAAAGCGCCGGTGATTATTCAGCTGTCCAACGGTGGAGCGGCCTTTTATGCCGGTAAAGGCCTGAAACTGGAAGGCCAGAAAGCGGCTATTCTCGGTTCAATCGCGGCGGCTGAGCATGTACATTTGCTGGCGGAGCACTATGGCATTCCGGTCATTCTGCACACCGACCACGCGGCCAAGAAACTGCTGCCTTGGGTGGATGGCATGCTGGATGCCGGTGAAGCCTTCTTCGCCAAGCATGGCAAGCCGCTGTTCAGCTCTCACATGCTGGATCTGTCCGAAGAGCCACTGGAAGAAAACATCGAAATTTGTGTGGCTTACCTTAAGCGTATGGCCAAGTTGGGTATGACCCTCGAAATTGAATTGGGTTGCACAGGTGGTGAAGAAGATGGCGTAGATAACACCGGAATCGACAACTCCCAGCTGTACACCCAGCCGGAAGATGTCGCTTATGCCTATGAGCACCTGATGAAAGTCAGCCCTCGTTTTACCATCGCGGCATCGTTCGGTAATGTACATGGCGTGTATAAGCCAGGTAACGTGAAACTGACGCCAGTGATTCTGGATAACTCCCAGAAATACGTGTCTGAAAAATTCGGTGTCGCACCAAAGACGCTGGACTTTGTTTTCCACGGCGGTTCCGGTAGTACACAGGCTGAAATCCGTGAAGCGATCAGCTACGGTGTGATCAAGATGAACATCGACACCGATACTCAGTGGGCAACTTGGGAAGGGGTTATGAAGTATTACAAGGCGAAGGAAGGCTACTTGCAGGGGCAGATTGGTAACCCTGAGGGTGAGGATAAGCCCAACAAAAAATACTACGATCCGCGCGTCTGGCTGCGTGAAGGTCAAAATACCTTTATCCAGCGTTTACAGCAGGCCTTTGAAGACCTTAACTGTGTTAACGTCCTGTAAGTAGGTGAATCAATCCGCATGATACCTTTTTGGGATCGGACGCAGCTCTGTCAACAGCTAAGGAAAATGGATTTTTCGTCAGCGCCGGAGCTTACCGAGATAGAGGTGCAGTATTGCACCTACTATCGCATCGATAAGGAAAACCGCATCACTGGCGTTAGCCATCGGTTGGGCTATTTTGAAGCACTGGGTTATCGCATTGCGTTGCACGTGTATTCTCCACCCCGCCCCAAAGGTACGGTATTTGTGTTTCACGGTTACTTTGATCATGTCGGGCTTTACGGCCACCTGATCGAGTATTTGTTGCGAGAGAACTTCTCGGTGGTGGCGTACGATCTGCCTGGGCATGGACTGTCCAGCGGTGACGAGGCCTCCATCAAGAGTTTTGCGGATTACCAGAAAATCCTCGAATCCTGTCTGGCCATTTGCAAAGGCAAGGTGCCAGGCCCCTGGTTTGCGGTAGGGCAGAGCACCGGTGCGGCAGTCCTGATTGAAACCCTTTTTCAGCGTCGCTACACATTGGAGGCCAGCCCCTTCAAGCATTGGGTGTTTTTGGCGCCTCTGGTGCGTCCCAAGGGATGGCGTTCAGTGGTACTACTGCACGTGGTGTTGGGTGGCTTCGTGCGTACCTGGCGTCGGGGCTGGCTGGAAAACTCACATGATTCCGAGTTCATTCGCTTTCTGAAGGAAAAAGACCCCCTGCAGGCACAATTTGTGGCGATTGACTGGGTGGCGGCGCTGCGAAAGTGGGTGGCCAATATCGAACGCAATGAGCCGCTTTTTATGCCGGTGACCATCATCCAGGGGCAAGAGGATACGACCGTAGACTGGGAGCATAATGTTGCCAAGTTGCAAACGCTTCTGCCTAACGCCACGGTGACCTTCTTGAAAAAGGGTCGCCACCATCTTGTGAATGAGTCTGAAGATATCCGCTCCCAGGTCTTTGAGAGAATGGGTAATGCGCTGAACGCGGCGCTTGAGGGCTTGCGTTCAGGTTCAGTTCAGTGAATATTCAGTAAAGTGAATTTGTCATCGAAAGGGAAAGCCAGATGCTTTCCCTTTTATCCAATAATAGGAGAATAGAGGTCCAGATGAAACGTCATAATCTAGTCGCTACCGTCACGCTGGCCGCGCTTTTGGCCGGTTGTCAGACGACCAACCCTTATACCCGCGAGTCGCAGACGTCCAAAGCGACGACCGGCGGAGTGGTTGGGGCCGTGACGGGTGCCATCATCGGGGCGGCCAGCTCCAGCAAAAAAGATCGCAAGAAAGGCGCGCTGATCGGCGCGGCAGCAGGCGGCGCCATTGGCGGCGGCATTGGCTATTACATGGATCAGCAGGAAGATCAGTTGCGTCAGCGGCTGGATGGTTCGGGCGTCAGGGTCGTGCGTTCCGGCAATGAAATCACGCTGGTGATGCCGGGCAATATCACCTTTGATACGGGGCGCGCAGAAGTCAAAATGGATTTCTACGAAACCCTGAATTCCGTGGCATTGGTGTTAAAAGAGTTTGATCAGACGCGCGTTGAAGTTGCGGGGCACACGGATTCAACCGGCGGTGCAGATCTGAACCAGCGTCTGAGTGAGCAACGGGCGGCGAGTGTGGGGCAGTACCTGATTGGTCAGGGAGTCAGTGCCGGCCGCGTCGTTACCGCAGGTTTTGGTCCCCGTTATCCGGTGGCTTCCAATGAAACGACCTCTGGCCGTGCAGCTAACCGGCGGGTTGAGTTGAAGCTGCTACCGGAAGGTTGAGGCGGTTTAGCCGCCAGGCCAGCCAGGCCAGTGCCGGCGTGATCAGGGCCCAAATCGGACCGTACACCACCGCCAGTTCGAACCAGCCTTGGGGAAAGCTAAGTGCCCCAAGGCGCTCTCCCGAGATAATCGACAGGACACTTCCCACCAAGCCCAGCATAGCCGCTAACAGGCGCCGGGTTTGAAGCCATTGCAGGCAATGGTTGAAGCAGATCGCAAACGCAACCCACAGCAGCGTAATCCAATCAGGGGGTAAATTAAGGTCGCCCTGTCCTTCATAGTGAATCAGATCCAGGGACAACCACACCGGCTCAGCGGTGTATGCAATCAACACCCCCGCAACGGCCATGCGTGCATCCTGACGCAGATTGCCACCGGTTTCCGCTGACCAGGCGACAAGAACGCCCAGGGCGAGCATCGCTGGCCACAATGTCCCTGCTGAGCCGTAGATCACTGCCAGAAACCAAAGCAGGTTGAACCACAGGGCCGTGCCCCAGATACGTGCAGAGTCTCGCGTCATTGCATTTCCTATTTGGCAGGTATTTGGGGAGCCAGATGTCTGAACCAATCCGCGTTTACGACATCGACACCATTATAGATGTCTTTAACGGCAGCCTTTCTATATTACGATATCGTAAAGTGGCTTGCGTCAGAGGTGATCCAAGCTTTGCGAATGCCCCGTTCAAAGCAACTACCGGATTCTTTGCCGCAGCTGAGGGTACTTATGATGTCGTCAGGGTTATACTGACGGACAATTTCGTAGGTTCCTGATTGTAGGAGATAGACTGTGACTGAACTGGCGAGGCGTCTGCTGCTGTTGTCAGCCTACCACACGGGCAGTCACAGAATCTGGTGTGGCGGATTGATCAAGGGGCTGGGCGAAATCGACTGGGCACTGCTGAGCCTCCCGCCCCGGCATTTTCGCTGGCGAATCCGTGGGAATCCCTTGAGCTGGTGGCCCCAATTGAATGCAGCGACGCCTAACGATTGGGATGCGGTTATTGCTACATCGGCAGTGGATCTGGCAACTCTCAAAGGCTGCTATCCGGCACTGCGAGACCGTCCAGCCTTGCTGTACTTCCACGAAAACCAGTTTGCCTATCCGCGCAGTGACGCGCAGCACGACAGTGTTGATCCTCAAATGGTCAACCTCTACGGGGCAATGGCGGCGGATCGCCTGATTTTCAATTCGGCTTTTAACCGGGACAGTTTTTTTCATGGGCTGGAGATGCTACTTGCCCAGTTGCCAGAGCAGGTGGATCAGGGAATTGTAGAGGCACTGCGTAGGAGGGCTGCTGTTATTCCGGTGGGACTGGAGGCAGATGTTTTTCTCCCGCGCCCGGTCGAACTTAAAAAAGGCTACGCCGATCGACCCTTGAGAATTGTCTGGAATCACCGCGTTGAATACGATAAAGGAGTTGATCAACTTTACGCCATTGTCTCCTTGCTTGAGACACAGAGCGTTCCGTTTGAACTGATCCTGCTGGGGCAGCGTTTCAAGGCCTCACCACCTGAGTGGCAACGTCTGCTTGAACGCTTTCAGCACCGCATTGTCGAGAACGGTTATCTGCCTTCCCGCGAAGCCTATCTTAACCGCCTGCGTCAATGTGATGTTGTGCTGTCCACCACGCATCACGAGTTTCAGGGCTTGTCGGTCATGGAGGCGGTTGCCTGCGGGTGCCGGCCCGTGGTACCCAATCGCCTGTCGTTTCCCGACTACTTTGGGCCGGAATACCGCTACGAAACGCCGGAAGAGGCAGTGGCCTGTATTCTCAAGGCCTTGATGCGTCCCGTACCAGACCTTTCTGGTTTTGCCTGGTCTGCGCTGCTACCCCGCTATCGGGATGAAATCGCTGCGCTGTGGCGCTGACTGAAGACGCCCTTCTGGCGTCAGATGCAAACGACCCACCGCCGCGAATTTTTTCAGGCAGCGAGGTGTGCCCTCGAGCTGAAACAGATCCCCGTTTTCACCCGTCAGTGCGTAAGGGACATAACAGTCACGTGCGAGGACCGCATTCCGGGCCATATGCGCAGCTTCGCCATGCACGGGTATGGCAATTTGCGGACGAACCCATTGATACATCTGACGCAGTTCGTCCTGACAGGGATGACCGGAGGCATGTATTGGTAAGTCGCTTTGATCTGACGTAATCAGGTGCACCGAACGGCCTTTAAGCGCAGATTGCAGACGCGCTACGGCGGGCTCATTCCCCGGTATGGTTCGAGCACTGAAAATCACGGTGTCTCCCGCTTCAATATCCAGCGCTGGATGGCGGCCGTTGGCCAGTTGCCATAGGGCCGTGCGAGGTTCGCCCTGACTCCCGGTGGCCACCGCGAGCAATTCCTCTGCCGGTAAATAGCCTGCATGACCCGGTTCAACCAGCGTAACGTCTCTGGGCCACACGTCCTGGGTTTTGGCTGCTGCAACCATGTTCTGTAGTGAGCGCCCCAATAGGCAAAGGTAGCGGCCAGTCTCTTGGGCGATACGGGCGAGCGTGTGCAGGCGGGCAATATTGCTGCCGAAACAGCCGACGAAAACACGGCCTTCACACGCTGCCACGACGTTTTTCAGACCCGCATAAAGGGACGACTCTGATACCGAGTGGCCGGGCACCAGCGCATTGGTCGAGTCGCACACCATGGCACGAATATTCTCATTGGCCAGTTGCTGCAACCGGATGCGGTCATAGGAGGGACCGACGATCGGGGAGGGGTCCAGTTTCCAGTCCGCCGTGTGAAAAATGTGGCCCGCAGGTGTGCGGATAACCAGCGCGTTAGGCTCCGGGATCGAATGCGTCAGTTGCAACCACTCCACGCTGAAAGGACCGATAGCATGCCGCTCGCCCGGGCGTACCTCGATGATGGGCGCCCGTGATAGTAGTCCTGCCGAGGCAAGTTTGCGGCGCAGAATCTCCGCCGTGAAGGGCGTGGTATAAATCGGGCAATCCAACTGCGGCCACAGATAGGGGACGGCACCGATATGGTCTTCGTGCGCATGTGTAATGATCATGCCGCTGAGCGACTGTCGTCGCTGCCGAATAAATGTTGGGTCAGGCAGGATTACTTCATGCTGACGTCCCGGTTCAAACGTAATACCACAGTCCACCATCAACCAGCGGCGGTCATGACCATAGAGATTCAGGTTCATGCCGATCTCGCCGCAGCCCCCGAGGGGCAGGAACCAGAGCGCGTTATGATCGGGAATGAGCTCGCTATGCACGGCTAAGATATCCAGTTTTCAATTCGAAGCCCTGGGACTCTCACGAATTCTTTTTCATTATTCGTCACGAGTACGAGACCCGCTGAGCGGGCATGGCCGGCAATGTGCAAATCGTTGACACCAATGGGTGTGCCTACCTTTTCAAGGGTGGCTCTGATGTCACCATAATGAGCGGCGGCTTGAGAACCATAGTCGAGTACGGTCAGCCTCGAAACGAAGTCTTCCACGACGGCCAGGTTGCGTGTTACGAGCTCACTTTTTTCTGCGCCGTGGTAGAGTTCCGCTTGAGTGATGGTACTGATGCAGAGCTGCCCTGCATGCCTGTTGAAGCGCTCGAGTGCCGAAATTGGGCGACGCTTGATCACATAAATCGCGATGTTCGTATCCAGCATGTATTTGAGCACTAAAATGCTTCCCGCTCGGTTTGCTGCTGGTCAGCACGTTCCACCAGGAAATCCTCGCTGACACCTTCGGTCGCCAGAAAGAAACTGTCCCATGTGCTTTCTATCGGTGACAGGATGCGTTCTCTGCCGTTGACTCTGACAGCCACCTTTTTGACAGAGTCAGGAAAGCGCGTTTCTGCAGGCAGACGTACTGCCTGGGTTCGATTATTGTCGAACACGGTTCCAACAGGGGATGTCATGGAATGATCTCGCTTGATATAGGTGCTATATATTATCAGTATATGGCATCCGTGTGGGTCGCTACAAGGTCTATACTGAATGGCATGTTGTACCTTCAACCGAGAGGCTCCCATGCTGAAGCGTCCCTCCCTGATCCTGTTTGACTGGCACGGCACCCTGGTCGACACCCTGGATGCCATGTATAACGCCATGGCGGACATGCTGCCCTTACTCGAAGAGCTTGGGCTGGTTGAGGAGCTGTTGCAGGAAACAGCGTGTGCAACCGAGGCCGATGCGCGGCTGGTGCGTTTTATTCGCATCTACCGTCAGGTTCACCCGCGCACCCAAGCTGAGCGGCGAATCTCCCGCACCGAAATTTTCAATGCGATTTTCGGTGAGAATACCGAGGCCAAAGGGCGGGCACATGCGGCCTATAACGCAAGCTATCGTAAGCACTTTGGTGAAGTTAAACCCTTTGAGCCGGGTGTGGGACGCGCCCTGGCAGCACTCAAGGCGTTGGGCATCAAACTGGGCGTTGCGACCAATCGTAGCCGGGATTTTCTGGAAAAAGAGCTGGATGTGGTTGAAGCCGGCGCATGGCGAAATCTCCTGACAACCTGGGTCTGCGCAGATGATCTGAATGTCTACAAGCCTGATCCTGCGATCCTGTTTGAGGCCATTCAGCGTGCAGGTGAAATGCCGGGCGCGCAAATCTGGTACATCGGGGATAGCCCTACGGACATGAAAACAGCGACTCTTGCCGGCATAACGCCCATCTTCTACCAGGCGCGCCCTTCCGATGATGAGGATGCCGAGACGCACCACTGGCTGAGGCGGAGTGAAGGTGGCGTGTTTGCACCGGAAGCCGAGGTGGTGGGGTTTCAGGGGGTATTTGACTTACTTGGCACCCTCCCGGATGCCCCGGATCTGGTTGCAGCGATAAAAGCCAATCCTCCCGACTGCCCCTTGCGCCCGCCGTTGCGGGAGCGGGTTGAACCGGACTGGCACCTGGCGGTCGCGCGCTTGCATCGTCCGACTCTGATTCTGTTTGACTGGCATGCCACCTTGGTTGATACCCTGGATGCCATGTACCACGCCGTTGACGACCTGTTGCCGGAGCTGGATGAGTTGGGCTTGAGCCAACGGCTTGTGCCGCCAGAAAAGAGTCGCTCAGCCGACGATGCGAGACTGGTCGCCTATGTAAAAGAGCACAAAAAGCTCCATCCCAAGATTCGCGCTGACCGGAAAATCTCGCGCACGGATATCTTTGAGTTACTGTTTGGCGAGGATCAGAAAGCCAAGCGGGTGGCTCACGAAGCCTTCAATAAACACTACCGGAATCATTACGGCGTGGTGCTGCCTTTCGAGCCCAAAGTGCGTGAAATGCTCGAGGGTTTGCGCCAAATCGGACTGGTGACCGGTGTGATCACCAACCGGGATCGGGAGTTTTTTGAGCACGAACTCGCTTCTGTTGAAGGAATGGGCTGGCAGCCACTGTTTGATACGCAGGTCTGTGGCGATGATGTGGCCCAGCGTAAACCCCATCCCGATCAACTGCTGTTAGCGACGGAAAACCTTGCGCGCCGTCCGGGGCCGGATGTCTGGTATGTGGGGGACAGTACAACAGATACGGTGGCAGCCAAAAAAGCGGGCATGACCAGTGTGTTTTTTAATGGCGCACAATGGGATCAGCTCTGGCTCACCAAAATATTCCCCGGAACCGAGCAATTTCCTTACAAGCCCGATGTGGTGGTGAACAATTTTTCGGAATTCTGGGCGCTGGTGCTGGCGTGTCGTGAGGCCGATGGCGGGTGATCCAGGTTCGGCGGGCGTCTACTCGAACTGCCACTTCATACAAAAAAGGGGCCGTCAAGGCCCCTTCTGACTGACACCAATGCGGCTTAGAACAACACGCGGCAGCGGATCGTGCCTTTGACCGAACGCAGTTTGCTCATCGCCAGATCACTGTATTCCTTGTTTACATCAATCACCACGTAACCGACTTTCTCATTAGTCTGCAGGTATTGCCCGCAGATGTTGATGCCGTTTTCAGAGAACACATTGTTGATCTCGGACATCACGCCCGGAATGTTCTGGTGGATGTGCAGCAAACGGTGATTGTTGGGGTGCGACGGCAGTGATACTTCCGGGAAGTTGACGGAGGTCACGGTCATCCCGGTGTCACTGTAACGTACCAGCTTGTCGCCGACTTCACGACCGATATTTTCCTGTGCTTCCAGCGTGCTGCCACCGATGTGCGGGGTCAGGATGACGTTATCCAGGCCGCGCAGCGGAGAGACAAACTCGTCATCGTTACCACGGGGTTCAACCGGGAATACGTCGATGGCCGCTCCGATGAGTTTTTTGGATTTGATGGCGGCGACCAGGGCATCGATGTCGACCACTGTCCCGCGTGCAGCATTGATCAGAATGCTATTCTGTTTCATCGCGGCAATTTCCTTGGCGCCCATCATGTCCTTGGTCGCCAGGGTTTCAGGCACGTGCAGCGAAACGATGTCACACATCCCCAACAGCTCATTCAGCGAATCAACCTGGGTGGCGTTACCCAAAGGCAGTTTGGCGACGATGTCATAGAAATAGACCTTCATCCCCAGGCCTTCGGCCAGAATGCTCAGCTGGGTACCGATACTGCCGTATCCGATAATACCCAGTTTCTTGCCACGAATTTCAAAGCTGTTTTCCGCTGACTTGATCCAGCCCCCGCGATGACACACCGCGTTCTTTTCCGGAATGCCGCGTAATAACAGGATGGATTCCGCCAGTACCAGTTCGGCGACTGAACGGGTGTTGGAGTAGGGCGCGTTGAATACGGCAATCCCTTGTTCCAGCGCGGCGCTCAGGTCGACCTGGTTAGTGCCGATACAGAAGCAGCCGATGGCGGTCAGCTTCTTCGCTTCCTGCAGGATCTCCCGGGTCAGGTTTGTGCGTGAGCGAATCCCGATGAAGTGGGCGTCAGCAATCTTCGCCTTGAGCTCGGCTTCGGGCAACGATTTCGTGTGATATTCAATATTTGTATATCCGGCCGCCTTGATAATGTCGACCGCCGACTGATGTACCCCTTCCAGCAGAAGGAATCGGATCTTGTCCTTGTCGAGTGATGTCTGAGTCATGACAGAAGCTACCTCAAAAAAACCTGGGAAATCGAGTCCGTCCGAAAATGTCCTTCACGGAGGGATCAACAGAAAAAGGCAGCTATGATACCATAGAATCCTCAGTGTTCACCGTCTTTGATGAAAACCAGGGTAGTTTATGACCACAAGCTCTTCCGACGCCATCCTTTCCGCGCTCCGCCAGGCCGTTACCGGCAAAGTCCTGACAGATGCGGACGCCTTTCAGCAGTATGGCCGGGACTGGACGCGCAAGCATGAGCCTGCGCCTTTGGCCATTGTCTTTCCGCGCTCGACGGAAGAAGTGCAGGCGGTGGTCAAAGCGGCTAACGAATTGAATTTTAAACTGGTTCCGAGCGGCGGGCGTACGGGGCTAAGTGGTGGGGCATTAGCCACCAGCGGTGAGGTCGTGGTGGCGATGGATGCCATGAACAAGATCCATGAGTTCAACAGCGCAGACCGCACCGTGCGCTGCGATGCCGGTGTGATTACCAAACAGTTGCAGGATTTCGCTTGGGAGCAAGGACTTTACTATCCGGTCGATTTCGCCTCGGCGGGTTCCAGCCAGCTGGGTGGAAATCTATCGACTAACGCCGGGGGGATCAAAGTCATTCGCTGGGGCATGAGCCGCGATTGGGTTGCCGGATTGAAAGTGGTGACGGGGAAGGGTGACGTCCTTGAACTGAACAAAGATCTGGTCAAGAACAATACCGGCTACGACCTGCGCCACCTGTTTATCGGAGCCGAAGGTACGCTGGGTTTTATTACCGAAGCGACCATGAAACTGGCGCGTCGGCCTAAGAATCTTTCAGTGTTGGTGCTGGGCCTGAGCCATTTCAGTTACATCATGGATGTCTTGTCAGCCTACACTAATGCGCTGGATCTGACTGCCTTCGAATTCTTTTCACACCGCGCCATGGGGCATGTGCTGGCCGAGTCGGATGTGAGCGCGCCTTTTGCCGAGGAAGCACCTTATTATGCGTTGCTGGAATTTGAAGCGCTGACGGACGAGACGATGGAAACTGCTATGGGGCTGTTCGAGCAGTGTGTCGAAGCAGGCTGGGTCGTGGATGGTGTGGTCAGTCAGAGTGAAACGCAGCTCAAGAATTTGTGGCGCCTGCGTGAAGGCATTTCTGAGTCCATTGCCAAACACACGCCTTACAAAAATGATATCGCGGTGGTTCCCAGCAAAGTGCCTGCCTTCCTCAATAAAATCGACGCAATTGTCAGCCGCGAATACCCGGATTTTGAAATCATCTGGTTCGGTCACATCGGCGACGGCAACCTGCATTTGAATATTCTCAAGCCCGCCGCACTGAGCAAGGACGAGTTCTTCCGACGCTGCGAACAAGTCAATACGATGGTCTTTGAGACCGTGGCAGAGTTCCGGGGCACCATTTCTGCGGAACACGGTGTGGGCCTGTTGAAGAAAGATTACCTCAGCTATACCCGCTGCCCGGCAGAAATAGAGTACCTCAAGGGGATCAAGCGCGTGTTTGACCCGAACAATGTCATGAACCCCGGCAAGGTGATCGACCTGTGATGCAGCATGCCCGTTTTGTCTCCGGTGAGGTGTTTCCACAGCCAATCAGCAAAGTGGTGTGCGTTGGCCGAAACTACGCCGAACACGCCAAAGAGCTAAATAATCCGGTGCCGACCACGCCGATTTTGTTCATTAAACCCAATTCTGCCGTCGTGCCAATGGCGCCGGAATTTGCGCTGGGGGGAGAGGGGGCGGAGGTGCATTATGAAGCGGAGCTTGCCATTCTGGTCGGCCAACGCCTCTCGCGAGCGACACCGGAAGCGGCTCGGGCTGCCATTGCAGGATTAGGGCTGGCGTTGGATCTCACCCTGAGAGATGTGCAGTCCGACCTCAAATCCAAGGGTTTGCCCTGGGAAATCGCAAAAAGTTTCGATGGGGCCTGTCCTCTGTCCGATTTCGTTCCCTATCAGGGCCAGGACATGACTGCGCTCGAATACAGGTTCTATCTCAATGGTGAGCTGCGACAGCATGGGCAAACGTCTGACATGCTCAATCCCATTCTTCCCCTGATTGCTCACATGTCCAGTCATTTTACCTTGTTGCCCGGCGATGTGATCCTCACCGGAACCCCCAAAGGAGTGGGGAGATTGCACAGGACTGATGCCTTAGTGTTTGAGAGCAATTTTGGTGTGCAACTGCAGACTCGCTTGTCGGGCTAATTCAGGTCTTTCCTCCGGTTTGTCTCTGCTACACTGAGAGTGATCAATTTGCGATCATGTTTCAGGCGTGTCAGAGAGGCAGAGCGTGGCAGACAAATCACTGGCAGATCGATTACATGGAGGGCTGGCTGCGTGGATCATTCTGGTTTGTTCTGTCGTGATCACATTCACAGCGTGGTATCTATCTTCCCAGTTTGTTCGGGACCGGGTAGCTGACCGTTTCAACTTTCAAGTGGAGGATATTCGCTTACGTATCGTGCAGCGTCTGCATGACCAATACCTGATTCTTCAGGCTGGGCTGAGCCTTATGGAATCTTCTGATTCAGTCTCTCGTCAGAAATGGAAGACATTTGTTCAGGGACTGGATCTACCCAATAATTTCCCCGGTCTGTTGGGTTACGGATATTCCGTCATGCTGCGGCCCGACCAACTGTCTGAGCATATCGCCTCAATTCAGGCGGAAGGCTTTCCTGATTTTGTTGTCAAGCCCCCGGGAGAGCGTGATCAGTATTCTTCAATTATTTTTCTGGAGCCTTTTGATTGGCGCAACCAACGTGCGTTCGGGTTTGATATGTATTCCGAGGCAACACGCCGAGCGGCCATGGACCAAGCGATAGAAACAGGGGAAATGAGCATTTCCGGCCGAGTTACCCTAGTTCAGGAAACAAAGCAAGATGTGCAGCACGGCTTCCTGATGTATCTGCCTTTTTATGGAAATACGGACACGCCTTTGGCTGGCCCTGATGAGCGTCGCAAACACATTGTTGGATTTGTCTACAGTCCCTTTCGGATGAAAGATCTGATGATGGGTATTCTGGGGCAGCGTGACAACACGGTAAATTACACCCTTGAAGATGTAACCGATAGCCAGCAGCCGTTGATACTTTATCACAGCGATCCTGTGGTACCCGTTGATCAACCAGACCCGGATTATGAGCAGTCAGAATTGCGGCGCAGTCTTCCGATTGAATTTGGTGGTCGTGTCTGGCGATTAAAGGTTCACGCTGAAAAAGATTTCGTGCCGGATTATGAAAATGTGCAGCCTCTTTTTGTTGCCGTTCTCGGTGGCGTCATTGATGTGCTGCTCTTTGCTGTCTTGCTTTCGCTTGCAGGCCAGAAAAAGCGGGCAATGACCCTTGCAAATCAAATGAGTCAGGAGGTCCGCGAGCAGGCTGTGCGTTTGCAGACGATCGTTGATGGGGTTGATGAGGCGATTGTAACCATCGATGCACGCGGTAAAATTCTGTCCGTTAATGCGAGTACCTCAACGTACTTTGGTTACCGGGCCTCGGAATTGTTGGGGCAAAATGTCACAAAGTTTATGCCTCGTCCGCTCGCCGCGCAGCATGACGATTTTCTTCACAATTACCAAAAGACGGGTATTTCGAATGTTGTTGGCGCGACACGGGAGGTGGTGGGGTACCGCGCCGATGGCACAACCTTCCCACTCGAACTAAGGGTTAAAGAGATGGTGCTTGGAAATCAGACCGTCTTCCTGGGGGTGATGCGTGATTTAACCGAGCAAAAGCGGGTCGAGCGCCTGAAAAGTGAGTTTATTTCGACGGTCAGTCATGAATTGCGTACGCCGCTGACCGCCATCAAGGGGGCCTTGAGTCTGGTCGCGGGCGGTGTGGCGGGAGCCTTGCCCGACAAGGCCAAAGAGCTGCTGGGAATGGCCGAGCTGAATAGCAAGCGTCTGACGGTATTAATCAACGACTTGTTGGATATGGAAAAATTTGCCGATGGGAGCCTGTCGATTTCCTTGAAAAGCAGTCAGCTCAGCGAGCTGCTTAACGAAGCCCTCGAGAGCAATCGTGAATATGCCAAACGCTTTTCCTGCACCTTGGTAGGGGGTGAGTGGGATGACACCCTCTTTATCCGGGTTGATCCTGTTCGCTTCCAGCAGATCATGGCTAACCTGATTTCCAATGCCGTCAAGTTCTCGCCTGAGGGCTCTGCGGTGACGGTGGTTTGTCAGACAGAAGGTGTTCGTGTGCGGATCTGGGTTGTCGACAAGGGGCCGGGGATTAGCTCTGAATTCCAGGCGCGTATGTTTGAGCGCTTTTCCCAGGCAGATGGCTCGACCACACGCACAGTCGGCGGCAGCGGTCTGGGGCTGTATATCGCCAAACAGTTGGTTGAAAAGATGGGCGGACTCATCGGATTCGAGTGTCCGCCCAGCGGCGGCACTCGTTTTTTTGTCGAATTTAATCAGTTCGCCGCGGGGGATACGTCCGACGGTGCGGCAGCGGGTTGATCGGCCACTTTTTCCGGCAGACCCAGCGAAATGGATTCAATCACGATGCTCTGGACGGGAACGTTCTGGTGCATGCCGCGATTTTGGGTGGGCGTGACGGCAATCGCATCCACAATCTCCATTCCCGATGTGACTTTTCCGAAAACGGCATAGCCCGGTTGGCCTGCTTTAGCATTGAGGAATTCGTTGTCGACAACGTTGATAAAAAACTGAGCGGTGGCGCTGTGTGGCGCACTGGTGCGTGCCATGGCCAAGGTACCTCGTGTATTGCCCAGTCCATTGGATGATTCATTTTGAATCGGTTTTTCCGTCGCTTTTTGCTCAAAGTTCTCATTAAAGCCCCCCCCCTGAATCATGAAACCTGGGATGGTGCGGTGGAAAATCGTGCCGTCATAGAAATGCTGACCAATGTAGTTTTTGAAATTGGCGACGGTTAGTGGCGATTCCTTTTCAAACAGCTCCAGCGTGATGTCGCCCAGATTGGTTTTGATGACGGCAACATTTTTGTCTGCGGCCAGCACAGGGGTTGTCAGCAGGGTTGCAAGCAGTGGAAACGCAAACAGGGTTTTTACATTCATGGGGGTCAAGTCCTGGCCGTGGGTGTAAATCAATTGAGTGTATCGGGTTGATTGTAAAAGCGTAAGTCCCGGTGTATTAAAGTTTGGACGACAATCTGCCTGCAGTACATGATTCCAGACGCATTTTCACGTATAATCCGCGCCTCTCTTATTTCAACCGAAGACAGTGTCGAGGCGTAACACATGACAGAACGGGTTCAGGTTGGCGGGCTACAAGTCGCCAAAGTTCTCTACGATTTTGTTAACGACAAAGCCATACCGGGCTCGCAGGTCAGCGCGGAGCGCTTCTGGCAGGAGCTGGACAAGGCAGTTCACGAGCTGGGTCCTCGCAACAAGGCGCTCCTGGCCAAGCGTGATGACATTCAGGCGAAAGTAGACGCCTGGCACCAGGCCAACCCTGGCAAGATCGATCTGGCTGCCTACAAAGCGTTCCTGCAGGAAATCGGTTATTTGTTGCCAGAGCCCGCAGATTTCCAGATTTCAACGCAGAATGTTGACCCGGAAATCGCCACCATGGCTGGCCCACAGCTGGTTGTGCCGGTGATGAATGCCCGCTACGCCCTGAATGCGGCGAACGCGCGCTGGGGCAGCCTCTACGACGCCCTTTACGGAACGGATGTGATCTCTGAAGAAGGCGGCGCTGAAAAGGGCAAGGGCTACAACCCGACCCGTGGTGCGAAGGTTATCGCATTTGCCCGCAATTTCCTGAATGAAGCGGCACCGCTGTCCAATGCCAGCCACACAGACGCGGCGGCTTACCAAATCGTAGACGGCAAGCTGCTGGTTACGCTGACGTCGGGTGACAAAGTCGGTCTGGCTCAGCCTGAGAAATTGGCCGGTTACGTGGGTGATGCATCTGCGCCTGCCGGTGTTTTGCTGCAGAACAACGGTCTGCGTTTTGAAATCCAGATCGACCGCAACAGCGTGATCGGCAAGACCGATGCCGCGGGCGTTAAAGACGTATTGATGGAAGCTGCGCTGACCACGATCCAGGATTGTGAAGACTCGGTTGCGGCGGTAGATGCTGAAGATAAAGTCGTTGTATACAGCAACTGGCTGGGCCTGATGAAAGGTGATCTGGCTGAAACGTTCGTCAAGGGCGGTCAGAACATGACCCGCACCATGAATGCGGATCGCGCTTACACCGCGCCAAACGGCGAAAGCTTTACCCTGCCGGGCCGAAGCCTGTTGTTTGTGCGTAACGTGGGCCACCTGATGACCATCGACGCCATTCTGGACAAAGACGGCAACGAAGTGCCTGAAGGTCTGATGGATGGTTTTGTGACCTCCCTGATCGCCAAGCATGACCTGCTGGGTAATAGCCGCTTGAGCAACAGCCGCAAGGGCAGTGTCTACATCGTAAAACCCAAAATGCACGGCCCTGAGGAAGTTGCGTTCACGAACGAGATGTTCGGACGTATCGAAGATGCTCTGGGTCTGGCACGTTTCACCCTGAAAGTTGGCATCATGGATGAAGAGCGTCGCACGACGGTCAACCTGAAAGCCTGTATTCTGGCCGCCAAAGATCGCGTGGTGTTCATCAACACTGGCTTCCTGGATCGTACCGGTGACGAAATCCATACCAGTATGGAAGCCGGCCCGGTTGTGCCGAAGGCGTCCATGAAACAACAGCCCTGGATCAATGCCTACGAAGACTGGAACGTGGACATCGGTCTGGCAGCGGGTCTGCGCGGCAAGGCTCAGATTGGTAAAGGTATGTGGCCGATTCCTGACGAAATGGCGCAGATGCTTCAGGTCAAGATCAACCACCCAACGGCCGGTGCAAACTGCGCCTGGGTTCCCTCACCGACGGCGGCAGCACTGCACGCGCTGCACTACCACAAAGTCAGTGTTGCTGATCGTCAGACTGAACTGGCCAAACGCGCACGCGCCTCCCTGGATGCGATCCTGACCGTTCCTTTGATGGCTGAGCGTAATCTGACCGCTGAGCAGATTCAGAAAGAACTGGACAACAACGCGCAGGGTATCCTGGGCTACGTGGTACGCTGGATCGACCAGGGCGTGGGTTGCTCCAAAGTGCCTGACATTAACGATGTGGGCCTGATGGAAGACCGTGCAACCCTGCGTATTTCCAGTCAGCACATTGCTAACTGGCTGCGTCACGGAATCTGCACGAAAGAGCAGGTGCTGGAGACCATGAAGCGTATGGCGGGCGTGGTAGATCGTCAGAATGCGAGCGATGCCGCCTACATACCCATGGCGCCAAACTACGATGCCAGTGTGGCGTTCGAAGCGGCCTGTGCATTAGTGTTTGAAGGATGTCAGCAGCCCAACGGCTACACCGAGCCGCTACTGCATGCGTTCCGTCGCAAGGCGAAAGCTCAGGCGCGTTAATCCGTCGCTAAGGGGGTTTAATCCCCTTTTTGATAAAAACCCCTTTGGAAACAAAGGGGTTTTTTTACGGCTGTTTTTTGAGAATGCGTCTGAATTTTGTTACCCTATCGTGCCTCTGTCCAAAAAACAGGAGCAACTATGTGTGGATTAAGCGGTGAGTACCGCTTCGATCAAACCCCGGTAAGCCCTCGTTTCGTCGAATTTGCCAACCAGACTCATGTTCCCCGCGGTCCCGATAGCGGTGGAATTTTCATCCAGAACCAACTCGCACTGGGGCACCGACGCCTCAAGATCATGGATCTCAGCGAGGCATCACAGCAACCTATGACCGATATCGGCCTGGGCTTAACGCTGGTCTTCAATGGTGCCATCTATAACTATCCCGAGCTTCGTGCCGAGCTTGAAGGCTTGGGCTATATCTTTCATTCCCATGGCGATACCGAAGTCATCCTCAAAGCCTACCATGCGTGGGGCGCCGATTGCTTTTCTCGCTTTAATGGCATGTTTGCCATTGCCATCTGGCACCGCGACAGTGGTGATCTGGTGCTGGCGCGGGATCGCCTCGGCATCAAGCCGCTCTATTATGAAATGACGTCGGAACGCCTGCGTTTTGCTTCCTCCATTCTGCCGCTGCTGAAGGGGCCGGACGCCAGTGCCGAGCTGAGCGCGGAGTCGCTCAATTTCTATTTGAATTTCCATTCCATCGTTCCCTCGACGATGACGCTGTTTCAAAACATCAAGCGTCTCAAGCCGGGTAGCTGGATGAAAGTGACCTCAAGCGGTCAGGAAGAGCATCACGCATACTGGGAATTGAAGATGGGGCCACAGGCCGGCGATGAAACACTCACGGTCGGAGACTGGCAGGGTTTGTTGCTGGATGAGCTGCGTGGCGCAGTGCGCCGTCGCAATGTCGCGGCCGTGGATGTCGGCGTCTTACTCTCCGGTGGCGTCGACAGCAGTTTGCTGGTCGGGCTATTGGCGGAGTTCAAGCAAACACCGATTGAAACCTTTTCGATTGGGTTTGAAAGTGTTGGCGGTGAGTCCGGTAACGAATTTGAATATTCTGACCTGATCGCGAGGCATTTCGGCACGAAGCATCATCGTATCCCGATTGCAGAAGAACGCCTGCTGAGCGCCTTGCCCGAGGCTATTCAGGCCATGTCCGAGCCGATGGTCAGCCATGATTGCGTTGCGTTTTATTTGTTGGCGCACGAGGTCAGAAAACATTGTCGGGTCGTACAGAGTGGACAGGGCGCAGATGAAGTGTTTGGAGGGTATCACTGGTACCCGCCCCTGCAACAGGCGTCCGATCCGGTCGCATCCTATCGGGCCGCGTTTTTTGATCGCAGCTATGAGGAATACCTCGCCACCGTGAATCCACAGTGGCAGGTGCCCGATCAAGCCGAAGCCTTCCTCCGGGCTGAGTTTGGAAATGGGCTTGCGACAGACCCCGTCGATAAAGCCTTGCGCCTGGATACCACTGTTATGTTGGTGGATGATCCGGTCAAGCGGGTGGATAACATGACCATGGCGGCCAGTCTGGAGGCGCGTGTGCCGTTTCTGGATCACGAACTGGTCGAGCTGGCGGCCCGAATTCCGGCCTCTTTAAAAGTGAAAGATGACGGGAAGTGGATTCTGAAAGAAACCGCCCGCGAGGTCATTCCTGCTGCTGTCATTGATCGACCCAAGGGCTATTTCCCGGTTCCTGCACTGAAATATCTGCAGGGCAACGTCCTGCAGTGGGTCAAGGATGCCTTGGGCAGCCAGCGGGCGAGAGAGCGGGCACTGTTTCAGTCCGGCTATGTCGAGAATCTGTTGCGTGCGCCGGAACAGCATATTACGCCCTTGCGCGGCTCTAAATTATGGCAGCTGGCCTTACTGGAGTTGTGGCTTCAGCAACACGAACTTTAAGGGGGGCGACATGGCAATCAGTGGATATGGCGAGCGGATGCGACGCATGCGTCCGCCCAGTTATAAAGCCCTGCAGTTCGAGGCGCGTGCAGCCGAGCGTCGTGATGATGAGGTTGTGGATACACCTGAGTGTGTGGAAATTCATTGTGGCTGGGGGCGCCTGCTTCTGGCCCATACCTTTCCTGACAGTCAGGCGCTTATTAATGCTCTTTTGCGCGAAGCCGCGGGAGAACGCGACATCGCACTCTATGTCGATAATCCGCATGTGGTGCTAAGTCTGGCACCTCAGAGCCTGTTTCTGGATCCTTCCGACACTTACCGTCTCTGGATGACAGATTATCGGCCTCGTGCCCGCACGAATACGGGGGTTGTGGTGCGGCGTGCCAGCACCCGCAGCGATGTCGAGGCGATCAATCGTATTTATCGACAGCGCAAAATGGTGCCGCTTAAAAGTGAAGTGTTTTTGCGCCAGTGCCGCTCCAAGGAAGTGATTTATCTGGTCGCCGAAGACGTTCGGGGGCGCATTGTTGGCTCGGTCATGGGGATTAACCACATCCGGGTGTTTAACGATCCGGGAAAAGGCTCGAGCCTCTGGTGCCTGGCCGTCGCGCCGGATTGTCCCATCTCCGGTGTGGGTGAATCGCTGGTACGTTATCTGGCGGAATATTTTCAGGCGCGTGGTTCGCACTCCATGGATCTCAGCGTGCTGCATGATAACCAGGAAGCCAAGGCGCTCTACGAAAAACTGGGGTTCCAGCGCCTGACGACCTTCGCCATCAAGAAAAAGAATGCCATCAATGAGCCCCTGTTTGCCCGGCCGGAAGTCAGCCCGGATGAACTCAATCCCTATGCCCGGATTATCGTCAAGGAAGCCCTGCGGCGCGGTATTCAGGTCCAACTGGATGATGCGGAACAAAATCTGTTTACCTTGATCCATGGGGGGCGCCAGGTGCGCTGCCATGAGTCACTGACCGATTTGACCAGCGCGGTGACGATGACGCTGTGCCAAAACAAGTTTTTGACCCATCGTGTCTTTGAGCGCATCGGCCTGCGCACACCGCGATTTGAGCTGTATACCACCCCCCAGGCCGCTGACGTATTTCTGAAGGCTGAAGAGGCCATTGTCGTGAAACCGGCCAACGGAGAGCAGGGTAAGGGAATCTCAGTGGATATTCGTGATACGGAGTCGCTTAAGGATGCCATTGTGAAATCGCAGTCGGTCGGCGGAGACACGCTACTGGAAAGCTATTTTCCCGGGCAGGATCTGCGGATCGTCGTGATCGGTTATGACGTTGTCGCGGCCGCCATTCGTCGACCTGCTGAGGTGATCGGAAACGGGCGTGACACCCTGAAAACGCTGGTGGAAAAACAGAGCCGTCGCCGTCAGCAGGCAACCGGGGGTGAGAGTGTCATTCCGATGGATGCTGAAACCGAACGTTGCCTGCGGCTGTCGGGCTACACGTGGGACAGCGTTCTGCCTGAGGGGCAGGCACTGGCGGTGCGTAAAACCGCGAACCTGCACACCGGAGGCACCCTGGAAGATGTGACGGCGCAACTGCATCCCGTGTTGCGCGAGGTCGCAGAGCAAGCGGCAAGAGCCTTGCAGATTCCGGTGGTCGGACTGGATTTGCTGGTCAAATCGGCCGATCAACCGGATTACGTGTTGATTGAAGCCAACGAACGACCGGGGCTGGAAAATCATGCCCCTCAACCCACGGCAGAACGTTTTATTGATCTGCTTTTTCCCCACAGTGGAGGTCCCATCCATGACGGTACTGTCTGAACATCAATCCCTCAGCGCTTTGCTGGACAAGGAATACCTCGCACGCACCCTGCTGGAACTTCTGGCCATTCCCTGTCCGACGGGATTGACCGACGCGGCGGTTGTTTATGTCTGTGAGCAACTCTCTAAGCTCGGTATTGAGCATGAACTGACCCGACGTGGAACCGTGCGGGCACGCCTACCAGGTAAGCGATATGCACCGCAACGAGCCATTGTGACCCATTTGGATACGATCGGTGCGATGGTTAGGGAAATCAAGCCTAACGGACGGCTGTGCCTGACCCCGATAGGGCACTGGTCCAGTCGTTTTGCGGAGGGTGCTCGAGTATCAATCTTTTCCGACAACAAGGTGTTTCGCGGTTCGACGCTACCCTTGTATGCCGCAGGGCACCGCTACAACGAAGAAGTCGACCGTTTGCCGGTGACCTGGGATCATGTCGAAGTGCGGGTTGATGAGTTTATCAACAGTCGGGAAGATACCGAACGCCTGGGGATTGGTGTCGGCGACTTTGTTGCCTTTGATCCCAACCCTGAATTTCACGAGAATGGCTTTCTGGTCTCACGGCATTTGGACAATAAGGCCGGAACAGCGGCGTTGCTGACCGCGCTGAAGGCGATTGTTGAAAACGATTTGCCCGTCGCAATCGACTGTATTCCTATCTTCACCCTGACCGAAGAAATTGGTTCCGGCGTCGGCCACGCGATTGGGCCGCAGGTCACTGAATTTGTCGGTATCGACATCGGGCCGGTGGCCGAGGGGCAGAATGCGAAAGAGCAGGGCGTCACCATCGCAATGAAGGATTCATCGGGTCCATTCGACTATCATCTGACCCATCACCTGATCAATCTGGCCAAAACCTATGGTATCCCTCATCAGCGCGATGTGTTCCGCTTTTATTTCAGCGATGCGGTGTCCGCAGTGCAGGCCGGGCACGATATCCGCCATGCGCTGATTACCTTTGGTACCGATGCGACCCACGGCTATGAGCGAACGCATATGGATGCCTTGTTATCGATTGCCGAGTTGGTAGTACGTTATGCACAAAGTGATACGGTTAAACCCCATGATGGTGACCAGCGGGTGCCCCGAGAGAATTTTGAGGCGCAGATTCAGTTTGATTCAGGCTTCCAGATGGCCGGCACGGCCGTACCGCCCGTGAACAGTTTATTGAAAACGGAGCCGGAGCCGGGCGCTGAATCGCTAGTAGTGGCTAAACCAGAGTAAGGGAGACAGCAGCCGGTCAATCTGTCGCGGCGGTGCTGTCTGCCAGACGACGCAGCACCCGCGAGGCGGTGACAAAACCAAAGGTGCCTGTGACATGCGTGGCGGCGCCATAGCCGCCGGAGCAATCGAGTCGCAAACTGGCGCTGTCGGTGGGGCGCGTGCTGCAGACCTCGCCGTCATTGGCCGGGAACACCGGCTGCTCTTCTGAAAACACCGCTTCAATACTGAAGCGGCGTTTAGGGTTCGTGGGGAAGCCATAGTGCTGGCGAAGATTACGGCGCACCTTGGCCAACAGCGCATCGTGGTAGGTTCGGCTCAGATCCATGCAGCGGATCTGGGTGGGATCCGTCAGTCCACCTGCGGCGCCCGCCGTGATGATGCGAATCTTGCGTCGCTGACAGTAGGCGAGCAGGTCGCATTTGTGTTTCATGGTGTCAATGGCATCCACCACGTAGTCGACCCCTTCCAGCATCGCCTCAATGTTCGCCGCAGTGAGAAAACTCAGCTTCGCTTCAACCTGACAGTCAGGATTGATCAGCTGAAGTCGGGCCTGCATCACCTCGACTTTTGTCTGTCCTACCGTGCCGGACAGGGTATGAATCTGCCGGTTCGTGTTTGAAATGCAGATATCATCCAGGTCAATCAGGGTCAGGCGACCGATGCCGGAACGCGCCAGGGATTCAGCTGCCCAGGAGCCCACCCCTCCAATCCCGACAACGGCGACATGGCTGCGTGAAAACGTATCAAGCGCTTTGTGCCCATAGAGCCGGGCAATCCCGCTGAAGCGTTGAAGAAAGGCGGTGGTTTCTGCGGACTCGGGATGAAGTTGCACTCGGGACGACCATGAACTTTACTTAGGAGAGTTCATTTTAGGGTTTTTCAGGATAGATCACCATGTCACTACCGGTGCTGATCGTCGATGATTCCGGCGTTGCCCGCAAGCAGATGGCCAAATCGCTGCCTCAGGATTGGGATATCGAAGTCAGTTTTGCCAAAGACGGAAAAGAAGCGCTGGAACAAATTCTGGCCGGCAAAGGCGACATCATGTTCCTTGACCTGAATATGCCGGTGATGGATGGCTATGAAACCCTGGAAGCCATTTCCAAGCAGGATCTTCCCACCATCGTTATTGTCGTGTCAGGCGATATTCAGCCGGATGCACGTGCACGGGTCATGGCGATGGGGGCCTTCGACTTCATCAAGAAGCCGATCAGCCCGGAAGACCTGATCGAAATTCTCAAGAAGACAGGGGTATACAGCGAAGCCCCTGCCGAGCAAGTCGTCGAAACCGTGGATTATGGCGAAGTCGCGGAGGCGCATAGCGGTCCGTTGAGTGCCATGGAGGCCTTCCAGGAGGTGTCCAACGTGGCGATGGGGCAGGCCGGTGACTTATTGGCTCGCCTGCTCAATGTATTCGTCCTCCTGCCGATACCGAAGGTTAACCTGCTGGAAGTCAGTGAACTGCAGATGGCCCTGCAAGCCACGCAGGATACCGATACGATTTCAGCGGTGTGTCAGGGCTTTATCGGCTCCGGTATTGCCGGTGAAGCCTTGTTACTCTTCCATGACAGCAGCTATCAGGACATGGCACGCCTCCTGAAATATGAAGGTAAGATCAATGAACTGGTCGAACTGGAACTGATGATGGATGTGGCATCTGTGCTGATCGGGGCCTGTACCAAAGGTATCGCGGATCAGCTGGATATCGCCTTCAGCCTGGGTCACCCCATTGTGTTGGGGCAGCATGTCGATGTGAACGAACTGCTGCGCAACAATACCTGGCGGTGGAAGCGGATTCTGACCATTGAAATCTGCTATTCCATTGAGAATTATCAGATTAACTGTGATGTCCTGTTGCTTTTCACGGAAGACTCCCTGAGAGTAATGAAAGACAAAGTCGCCTACCTGATGTAAGACGCATATGGCCAAAGATATAGACATAGGTGAGTTTCACTGGTTGATGGACATGCTCCAGACCATCGACGTCGGGTTGGTGGTGCTGGACAATCAGTATCGGGTAAAAGCCTGGAACAGCTTTATGGAGAACCACAGCGGTCTTAAACCGGCCGCGGTGCGTGATCGCAGTATTTTTGAGTGCTTCAAGGAAGTGCCGCGACAGTGGTTCGAGCACAAGACGCAGGCCGTGTTCCTGCTGAAAAGCCGTAGTTTCACCACCTGGGAACAGCGTCCTTACCTCTTTAAGTTCAAGAACTATCGGCCCATCACCGGAACCGAGGAGTTCATGTACCAGAACATCACCATTTCGCCGCTGGTGTCGACCACCGGGGATGTGGATCATATTTGTATCATCATTTACGATGTGACGGACATTGCCTCCAACCGCAAGCAGCTCGAAGCCGCCAATGCCAAGTTGGAAAAACTCAGTCGGACTGACCGCCTGACCCAGTTGAACAACCGTGGCTTCTGGGAAGAGCAGTTGATTCGGGAATTCATGCGCTTTAACCGCACAGATTCCATTTCCTCACTCATCATGTTTGACATCGACCATTTCAAAAAGGTCAATGATACCTACGGCCACCAGGCGGGGGACGAGGTCATCAAAATGGTGGCAAATACCCTGCAGGAAACCATGCGCGTTACGGATGTGGCCGGCCGCTATGGGGGAGAGGAGTTTGGCGTCATACTGGTCGACACGAGCAGTGAAAATGCCTGTATTTTCGCTGAGCGTCTGCGAGAAGCCGTGGAAGCCAAAATCGTGACTCACGATAAGGTAGATATCAAAGTTACTATCAGTCTCGGCGTGTCGGAAATCAGCAAGCAGGTAGGCGATCACAAGGCCTGGCTGGAACAGGCGGACTCGGCGCTCTACAAGTCCAAACAGGGCGGGCGCAATCAGGTCACCCTCTGGCTGGGTGACTAAGCGACCTTTCAGCGATCATTTTTGTGGCTAAATCCAGCGATAAACCTCCCAAGGCGCCTCCCGCCACCCGCACCGCCCGCTTTCTCAAGTTGGCCGGGATGACAGCCTCCGTCGCCTCGCAATACGCCGGACAGCGTGTCCGACGTGCCCTGGGGCGTGAGGAAGACAACGAACGCCGCCAGGCCGAAGCCTATGACCGTATGGCCACTCAGATTGCCGACACCCTCGGAGAGCTGAAAGGCGCGGTCATGAAAGTCGGGCAGATTGCCTCACAAACCCAGGATTTCCTGCCCAAAGAATTTGCCCTTGCGCTGCAGAAGCTACAGAAAGATGCGCCGCCCATGGCGTTTTCCGTGATTCGGGAGCAATTGGAAAATGAGCTGGGCGCACCGATCACGGAGTTATTCGCATCGGTTGATGAGAGCGCCTATGCTGCAGCCTCGATCGGGCAAGTCCATCGTGCGCGCACGCTGGATGGGCGCGAGGTCATCATCAAGGTGCAGTATCCGGGGGTTGACCGCTCCCTCGATTCCGATCTGAAGCAGCTGAAAATGACGCTTAAACTCGGCGGTTTGCTGAAGATTCCCAAGGAAAGCGTGGATCAGCTCTTCAATGAGCTCCGGGAGCGGTTGTCGGAAGAATTGGATTACACCAATGAAGCCCGCAATATTGATCGTTTCCGACACTTTCATGAGGCGCACCCCTGGTTGACTATTCCGGCCGTAGTCCCGGAACTGTCGTCGCGGCGAGTGCTGACACTGATACTGGAAGAAGGCGATCACATCAGTGAGGTGGTGCCTGAGCGTTACTCACAACAGACCATCGATCTCATTGGGCAGCATTTATTCCAAACCATGGCCGATCAGTTGTTCGTGTTCAAGGCGATCCACGGCGACCCCCATGCGGGAAATTTTGCGTTTCGGCCTGATGGAACGGTTATCCTCTATGACTTTGGCTGTGTGAAACAGCTCAAACCTAAAATTGTCGAAGCCTATCGACGCACGCTCAAAGCTGCCATCGGCGAGAACTATAAGGCCCTGGACCAGTGCCTGATTGATCTGGGCGCGCGCGTTGAAGGTAAACCGGCTGTTGATGAAGCCTACTATGCCATGTGGCGGGATATCTTTATCCAGCCCTTTGCATCACCCCTGGAAAAGTATAATTTTGGTGAGGCCGATATTCATAAGCAAGTGGCGGCGAAAGCCTCGACCGTGCTGCAGTACTGGGAGTCGTTCAAACCACCGGTCGAATCGATCTTTATCGACCGCATGATTGCTGGACATTATTGGATGTTGAAGCGTCTGGGGGTTCAGGCGGCATTTCGCCAGGCACTCGAAGCCTATCTGTAATCGTTGGGACAATTGTGCTGAAAATTGAAATGTGACAGGGTTCCCGCCAGAGCGTGTTTTACTTCTCAGTAAGTACTTACCCCTAATGCCATAATGCGCGCCGGTAACCAATAAAAATAAAAAATGACCGAAAAAATAAAGATAAAAACCCGTGTTAAGCTATAGGCTGACGCAGAGAGTTTGGCCAGACATATAAAAATCAAATTCCAAAAATAACAACGACATTGAAATCGCTGCAGCCCGGTTCAAGGAACCGTTTGTCAGTCGATGCGCGGCCTCACGAGGGGCGTGTTCATCAGAATAAAGGGCTGGTCCCTACAACAAAAACAATTCGGACGACGAGAACGCAAAGAGGGTAGTGTATACTCCCTCTTTTCTTAGTCTTTCTGACACCCATTCGAAATGCCTGATTTTTCGTTCATCTCGATGGCCTCATTGCCGTGTGTGATACTCGACGCCTCTCACCAGAGCCCGGATACTGATTACTCGCCGTTATTGCGGCAAGTTATAGCGCAATTGTCCGGTCTTCCTTCCGAGCAGATATGCCTGGATAGAACCCCGGCAGGTAAGCCGGTTGTTACCAATGCACCCTTTCATTTCAGCATCAGCCACACTGACCAGTGGCTTGCCCTGGCATTCGATCATGCGCCGATAGGCGTTGACGTTGAGTCCTGTCGTGGTCAGCCGTCACTTAAACTGGCGCGGCGCTTTTTCACCCCGGAAGAAGTCGTATGGCTGGACGCAGTGGATCCTGATTTTGTCGATGAAGCTTTTGTACATCTCTGGGTGTTAAAGGAAAGTTTTGTGAAACAACAGGGCAGCGCGTTGGCCCGGGTTTTGGGTCGTGTGGCCTTTATCGGAGATGTTCCCAGAGTAACCGGTTCTGAGCGAGACCTGGATAAATCGCTGCACTGCGCGGTTTGGTCACTGGATGGGTGTGCACGGATAGGGGTCACCTGGAAGACCCCAACGCCGCCGGTTTTTTACACCCGACAGGGAGAGGCGTTGAATCTATCAATGGCCCCAGCGTTATGGTCCGGTAGTGTTGCTCACACGCATAAAAAAGCCCGGATCAATGATCCGGGCAACTGAGCAGGATGTTCTACTTCAGAACTTGTGGACGACTTTCACACTTGCATCGACAGAGCCTGCATCAATATAGCCAATCGTACTGGGATTGCTGCCGATCAGTGCTTTGACTTCAGCATCCCCTGGCACTTCCTGGGGAGGAGTACCTTTACCGGTAAAGACCAGCTTGGACCAATAGGCTTTCATCTGGCTGGCAGACTTGCCCAGCAGCCCTGAATCAAACGCACCGCGAACGGCACCGCCTTCAGACTGGTTGATCGGCAGGGCTTGGGCGCCCCCCGGAAACGATTTCGATTTGCCCAGAAAAATACGCTCGACTTCTTTAGCATCGATGGCGTCTTTGTTGCTGGGATGAACCACGACGGCAATTTCAGCCGAAGCGAAAGCAGACAGGGCAGAGAGCAGTGTCACCGCGACCAGGCGTTGTGCTAATTTCATGATAGGTTCCTCCTGGCCTTAAAATACGAAGTCCACACCGACGGCCACTACCTTGGCGTCGACTGCGGGTCCTTCGGTGTTCTGGTACAAGGTGAAATCTCCCTTGAGGGCGATACCGGTTTCAATGTCATAACGTACCCCGAAAGAGGTCGTTGTGCTGTCTTCAAGCTGAGTCGAGATCGCAGCCTTTACGCTTGATGCTAATGCTGGAATAACTCTTGCATCTGCCGATGAGCTTACTTCATTTTTATCAATGCCATAGGTCGCATGGAAGGTCCATAAGTTATGACGAGCGCCCAAGGTGACATACATGGACTCGGTATCCGCAAGGATGCTGGGGTCGTAGTCAATGACCGTATATTCAGCCAAAAGGAAGAAGGGGCCCGGATCGTACCCGAAATAAACCCCGTACAGTAGTGTCGAATCATGACTTACATCGACGTCATCGATATCCTGCTGATCCGACTTTGGTAGGACAAGGTCAATTGTACCATTATCGTCCAGATCTACGTTTCCTGTCTCTAAAACACCCATAAGTTTGTTTAGGTCAGCACTTCCATTACGAATATCCAGGGTGAAATCGGGAACGTACGCCACGTTGAAGCCGAAATTGAGCTCGTTATACACGAAGTCGGCACTGGTGAAATAGGCCAGCTCGATATTCAGGTTGGTGGGTTCGAGCTCTCCACCAGTCGCGACGTAGTCGGGAATGGTGATGCCTTGTGCCGCGCCGGTAAAGGTCATCTCCAGGTCGCCACTGTAGGTGGTGTAAATGGCGCTAACGCCGTCTCCCGAACTGAAGGGCAGGGCATAAACACCCTGCGGGGTTCTCAGCCAAGGATAGGCATAGCCGACGTCCACATAGTCAGAATATTTGTAAAGCTTGAAGCGTTGTCGCCCCATGAGGATTTTCAGGTCATCAGTAGCCTGATAACCGATGTAGGCCCATTCAAAAGCCGGATCAAAATTGTTTTCGCCGCGCGCCAGAATTTGCGCGGTTGCCGACCATTTTTCGCCAATGGGTGCGCCGATCTGCAAGGCAAAGCGGGATTCCGGCTGGAAGGCCAGACGATCATCGTTGCCAAAATAGGTCTCGTTGTCATCAAGCGTCATACCGCCGATGACACTGCCAAAGCCGTTGATGGAAATCTGGGAGAGATCGACTGCATAGGCTGCGGGAGATCCCACAGCTGCAGCGATGGCAGCCCCCAGCATGGTGCGCTTCAGGTTCATTCAGTTTACCCCTCTCTTGTTTTACACGCTTGTTTTCAAGCGCTATTTTCGTTTGGATCTCAAGTCGACTAATGTAACTAAACTCGGAACTGCGATGCAACCGAACGCAGTGTTTTTGCCAGGTCTGCCAGCTCATGGCTGACTCGCTCAAGCGTGTGCGAACCTTCGAGGCTTGCCTGAGTGTGACGCTGAATGTCTTCGACATCCCGCACGATCGCATTCGCGACTTTTAACTGATCTTCGGTGGACGAGGCGATCTGCATGTTCATCTGCGAGATGCCTTCTACCGATGAGTTAATCGACTGCAACGAATTACCCGCTTTGTTGGCGACATTTACGCTGGCTTCAGTTTGCGTGATGGCATCTGCCATGACGCTGGAGGCCCGTCGTGCGGCATCCTGCAGACTTTGAATCGTGTCGTCGATCTCTTTGGTGGACTGTTGGGTTCGGCTGGCAAGCGTCCGCACCTCATCGGCAACCACGGCAAAACCTCGACCCTGTTCGCCAGCGCGAGCGGCTTCGATGGCAGCGTTAAGTGCCAGCAGGTTGGTCTGCTCCGCAATGCTGCGAATCACATCAACCACGGTGCTCACCTGATTGCTGTCTTCCTCGAGTTTGCGAATAACTTGAGCCACTTCGTCGATTTTTTCAGCCAGACTCTGCATGTTGCGCACCGTTTCCTGAACGACTTTGTGACCGCTGTTGGCCTCATCATAGGCCTCCTGAGCGGCATTCGCGGCATTTTCGGCGTTCTCTGCCACCATGCGCACACTGTCATTCATTTTGTCGACCGCCTGGTGAGCGTTATTCACCGACTGGTCCTGAAAATCGATGGACTTTCGGGTGCTCATACCAAGCTGGTTGACGTTCTCGGCCAGGTCACTCATGGGTCGGCTGACATCTACAACTTTGCGAATCGTGCCCTGGAGCTTTTCAATGAAGGTGTTGAACCAGTGGACCAGGTCACCAATTTCATCGTTCGTATTGCTTGTCAGGCGGGCGGTGAGATCGCCATCTTCCTGGGCAAATCGGCGCAACGAGTTCACAACCTGCCCCAAATTATTTTTAATACCGGTAAGAACCGGCAAGGCCGCAGCGAACAGGACTACCACTGTAATCGTTCCCATGGTAATACCGATGGTTATCAGTGACTCGGTTTGATCATTGGCCGCCGCAATCTTATTCGTAAAACTTTCGTTTTGCGCATCCTTGAATTCGCGGAGAAGCTTCTCGGCAGCATCCAGTTTATTTTTCATGTTGCCTGAGGCTTCGGCGAGCGCACCCATGTCGAAACTGCCGTCGATCATGCCCTTTGAAATGTCGTAGGAGAAGGTGTAGTAGTTACTCAAGGCGCTCAGCATGTCGGCAACGGTAACTTTCAGCGAAGGGTCTTTTTGCTCAATGGTGTGAAGATCGTCCTGCATGCCTTTAAAGACGGATTGCACCGAGTTGAGCATATCTTCATCGCCAGCGGCCACTGCATTACTGAGGCCTTCCTTGATCCGATCCAGACTGACCAGGTTCTTTTCTGCCACTTTCATGATCGGCAGGCCGCGGCTTTCGGTGTCCTTCAGTATCGCCGCGGTGTCTCTGGATCCGCTGGCTGCGATAAAGAGGTAAATCAAGAAACTCAGTGAGCCTGCAATCGGAATAAACAGAATTTTGTACTTGATGGACAGTGATCCGAACATGACGCGTCCTTGGATAGATAAAGCCTTGTAACGATTAAGAAAGGTATAGTACAGGCCAGGACGATGGTCAAAAGGACGCGAGAGTGAAGAGCGTGCCAGAGGGGGGCGTTCAGTTTGGCGTTACTCGCAGGCGGCTACGAAGACGTAGATGGTTTTATGAAAGGTCTGCATTACAGACGGGCGAACAACAGAGTTTCAAAAAAGGTACAAAGTGACTTTTGCGATCCACTCTTGGATTCAAGAGTGGTGCCGAGGAGAGGACTCGAACCTCCACGGGGTTGCCCCCACCAGCACCTGAAGCTGGCGTGTCTACCAATTTCACCACCTCGGCGGTGATGGCGCGCAATTTACTGATTCCTCGAATTCTTGTCAACGATTTTGCGAAAAAAATTTTTGAATTGGGTATACTGGGCGCGCCATCCCCTTCTAACCTCAATAGATGATACCTGCACTATTAACGAAAAAGGCTGCCAACCGCGCATGACGAAAAAGAAGAAAAAGAGTTTCAAAGACCCGTTTGCTAAACGTGAAGCTCAAAAATATGAAAACCCGATCGTCAGCCGGGAACTCATTCTGACCTATCTGGAAACGCTCGGTTCACCTGTGACCCATGAAGAGGCGTGTCAGCACTTCGGGCTCTCAGACGAGGCCGATGTGGAAGCCCTGCGTCGCCGCCTGATCGCCATGTGCCGGGATGGACAGCTCGTGTGTGGCCGGCGTGGCGCCTATGGTCTGGCCAAACGCATGGATCTGATTCGTGGTCGGGTCTCAGGTCATCGGGATGGCTTCGGTTTCCTGATTCCCGAAGCCGGAGGCGATGACTACTACCTGCCTTTTCATCAGATGACGCAGGTGTTTGATGGCGATATTGTCCTGATTCGTGAAGCCGGACGCTCTTTCAAAGATAAAAAAGAAGGCGTTATTGTCGAAGTGCTCCAGCGCAATACCCGTGAACTCGTCGGCAGGCTCTACCGCGACGACGGCGTGACTCACGTCGTGCCGGACAACCGCAAAATTTCCCAGGACGTTCGTATTCCCGATCATGCCACACTGGGGGCGACCTCCGGCCAATATGTCAATGTGCGCATTACCCGTCAACCGGGGTTCAAAATCAGTCCCATCGGTGAGGTGACTGAAATTCTGGGCGAGCATATGGCGCCGGGGATGGAGATTGACATTGCGCTGCGTACCTACAACATTCCCTTCCAGTGGCCTGAGGAGGTCGAGGATGAGGCCTCGGTCTTCCGCCTGACGCTTAGTGAAAAGGATAAGGCGGGTCGGGTCGATCTCAGGGAGGTGCCGCTGGTCACGATTGATGGTGAAGACGCGCGGGACTTTGACGATGCCGTGTATTGTTGCCGTAAAAAGGGCGGTGGGTGGCGTCTGTACGTTGCGATTGCCGATGTGTCGCACTACGTGAAGCCGGGGACCGCGCTCGATAAAGAGGCTTTCAATCGGGGTAACTCGGTGTATTTTCCTAACCGTGTTGTGCCCATGTTGCCGGAAGTTCTGTCGAACGGCCTGTGTTCGCTGAACCCGAAGGTGGAACGCCTTTGCATGGTCTGTGAGATGACCGTCAGTGAGCAGGGCAAACTCACCGGCCACAAATTTTATGAAGGCTTGATGCGCTCCAAGGCGCGCCTGACTTATACCGAAGTAGGGGCCTTTCTGGACGAGCCTGAGTCCGAGGCAGCCCGCAGTTTCCTCGAGCACCATGGTGAATTGGCCGAGCCCATCATTGAGCTTTATGCCCTTTACAAAGCTCTGCGTTCCGCTCGCGATGCGCGGGGAGCCATCGATTTTGATACCGTGGAAACGCGCATCCTGTTTGATGATCAGCGCAAGATTGAGCAAATTGTGCCGGTGGTTCGCAATGACGCGCACAAATTAATCGAAGAGTGTATGTTGTGTGCAAACGTCGCGACAGCGCGGTTTCTGGAAAAGCATAAGATTCCCTGTCTCTACCGTGTACATGAAGGGCCGTCAGCCGAGAAACTGGAAAAGCTGCGGGCCTTTCTCGGAGAGGTTGGGCTTAGTATCGGGGGTGGCACCAAACCGCGTACTGCCGACTATCAGACCCTGGCGGAACGCATCCGCGAGCGACCCGATCAGTCAACATTGCAGATTGTGATGTTACGTTCGCTCAGTCAGGCGGTCTATCAGCCCGAGAACAAAGGTCACTTTGGTCTGGGCTACGAGGCCTATACGCACTTTACCTCGCCGATTCGACGCTACCCTGATTTGCTGGTGCATCGCGCCATACGTTCCTGGATACGCAGTGATAAAGCATCCCGTCAGGTTGTCAGAGTGTACGGGACGGAGCCCTTGCCGCGCAATGAGCAGTATCGGCTGGAGGTGCAGGATCTGTTGGTCATTGGCGAACAGACCTCAATGACTGAGCGGCGTGCCGATGATGCCACGCGTGATGTCATGGCCTGGTTGAAGTGTGAATATCTTCAGGATCGGGTGGGGGAGCGTTTTGTTGGTCGGGTGACCGCAGTGACGGCGTTTGGTTTGTTCGTCGAATTGAATGATCTCTATGTCGAAGGTCTGGTGCATGTGTCATCGCTGACCAGTGATTACTATCACTTTGATCCGGTCAAGCATCGTCTGGTCGGGGAACGCAGTGGCGAAACCTATCGCCTTGGCGACGAAGTAGAGGTGGTTGTTGCGCGGGTCAACCTGGATGATCGAAAGGTGGATCTTGAACTGATTCGGGGGGATGCAAAGGGACGCCGGGGTAAAACACCAGAGCCCCCCTCCGCCAGGGCCTCAACACCGTCTGCCCGATCCAAAAAACGTCCTGCAAGAGCGTCTAAGCGGGCAGATACGCCTCGGTCGGGCCCATCCAAAGGTGCAGAGCCCCCGCCTTCCGCGTCCCCCGGAAAGCGATCGCGTCGCGATCAGATTCTGGCTGAATGGAAAGAAGACTTCGATAAGCAGAAGAAAACCGGCGCGCCCAAGCGGAAGGGCAAGCGTTGATTATCGCGTTGATGTGTAATTGAAAAGGATAAATCGAGGTGAGTGATAACCAGGTAGTGGTGGGGATTCATGCGGCGATGGCATTGCTACAGAAGCGATCGGGCCGGGTGGATTCATTGTGGGTCGAGGAAAACCGTAAAGATGTGCGCATGCGTGAATTGTTGAAGCTGGCCCATGAAAAACGGATCACCGTTGAGCCCCGCGGTCGTGCCGATTTGGATCGCGCTGCTGCCGGTGGCGTTCATCAGGGGGTTGTACTTCACCTCAAAGTGGATCGTGTCAGTAATGAGAGTGACCTGGACGAGTTGTTGATTGGTCTGGATCGTCCTCCTCTGTTGCTGGTGTTGGACGGTGTAACCGATCCCCACAACCTGGGTGCCTGCCTGCGCTCCGCGAACGGCAGTGGTGTCGATGCGGTGATTGTCCCCAAAGACAAGTCAGCACCTTTGAATGCCACGGCGGCCAAAGTGGCCTGCGGCGCAGCGGAGTATACACCGCTTATTCGGGTGACCAATCTGGCGCGCACGCTGGAGCATCTGAAGGCCTACAACATCTGGATTGTCGGAACCTGCGGTGAGGCGACAGCCAGTCTCTATGACTCCAAACTTACCGGTGGTCTTGCCCTTGTTATGGGGGCGGAGGATAAAGGTATGCGACGCCTGACTCGTGAGCATTGTGATCATCTTATGTTCATTCCGATGGCCGGTGAGGTTTCATCGTTAAATGTGTCGGTTGCGACCGGGGTCTGTTTGTTTGAAGCGGTGAGACAGCGTTCTCGCTAGCAATAGCAGACGAATGCGGCAGAGAATGCTATCTTGAGTGGTAACAACAATAAAGATCGTCACTCATGCTTCGAAACTCCCGTTTGGGCATTCGTTCCAAATTTGCCCTCTTCATACTCCCTGCGACAGCGTTAACCGCGATCCTGTTCACGGCGCTGGTTGTTTATATCAGTAGCAGTCAACAGGTTCTGCAAAATCAACAAGTCGCCAGGGACATTGGTAAGCGCGACGCTCGCTTGCTGGCGCCAGCCCTCTGGAATATGGATTTTGATGGCCAGAAACGCATTCTGGATGTTATCGCCACGGAGGAGCGTCTGCGCTGTATCCGAATCGAAGAGGTCATCTACGAAGATAACGTCATGCCGCGTGAAATCGCCACAGCCGGTGAATGCCGTAATCTTGAAGATGATGATATTGAAAAGGTTGAAACGCCGATTATGCATCGGGTCGGTAAATCAGAGCACCTGGTTGGGAAAGCCGTACATTGGATCGACATTCGCCGGGACCCGGATGACGTATTGAAGGAGGTGCTCGGCTTTTCGCTGCTGTCACTGTCGATGTATGTCGTGCTCGTCTTTACGATCAGTATCGGATTCCGGCGTGTTGTGCTGCGCCCAATCGCGGCGATGGAAAAAACGCTGCAGCGCTACGGGATTACCGGTGTGCGGGACAAGGTTGACTGGAGTAGTCAGGATGAGCTGGGAGCTTTTATTCGGGTCTATAACGACTCAGTGGATCGACAGAATGAAGTTGAGCGCGAGTTGAAGGCCGCGCGGGACGCGGCAGAGAACGCGCTAAAAGACTTGCAGTTGGCTAAGGATTCGTTGGTTCAGGCAGAGAAAATGGCGTCATTGGGAAGTCTGGTGGCCGGGATAGCCCATGAAATCAATACCCCTGTGGGAAGTAGTCTGACGGTTGCAACGGCACTGGAAGAGCGTACCCGTCGTTTCAAAGAAGTACTTGCCTCGGGTGCACTGCGTAAATCGGTCCTGGATGAATATGTAGAGGGTGTCGGAGAGGCCTCCAGCATCCTCGGATTGAGCCTGCATGCGGCAGGGGAGCAGATTCAGAAGTTTAAACAGGTTGCGGTCGATCAGACCAGCACCCAGCGCAGGGAGTTTAATCTGGCGGTGGTTGCTGAAGAAGTGCTCTCGACCTTGCGGCCTCGGATCAAGCGCACCAATATTGAACTGGCTGTAGATGTCGATCCCGATATTGCAATGGACAGCTATCCGGGTCCTTTGGGGCAAATTCTCAGCAACTTTTTCACCAACGCGCTGATTCACGGGTTTCAGGAATCGGGTGAAGGGCGGATTAATATCTCCGGGCACCTGAAAGGCGCGGATACGGTTGAGCTGACCTTTGCCGACAACGGTGTGGGGATGAGTGCTGAGCAGAAAAAGCATTTATACGACCCCTTTTACACCACGCGCCTCGGGTCAGGAGGGTCTGGCCTGGGGATGCATGTGGTCTATAACCTGGTGACGACCGTTTTAGGGGGCAAAATCAGTGTTGATAGCGCACCTGGAGCGGGAACCCGTATTACCGTAACCATCCCACGTGCCCCGGAGGGGGGCGTGCCGACAGCCAAAAAAGGAAATGCTGCATGAGTGACAATGATTTACTGGTGTTTATGGATGAGCCGGAAGAATCATCCAACGTGCCGGGTAAGATGGAGAAGCCCTGGAAGGTTCTGATCGTTGACGATGAAGAGCAGATACATGCGGCAACCCGATTTGCGCTCAAGGGAGTCGTGTTTGCCGATCGTGGTCTGGACATTGTCAGTGCCTACAGTGCCGCCGAGGCTTTGTCCGTCTTGCAGGCGGATGGTGATTACGCCTGCATTTTTCTGGATGTCGTGATGGAAAGCGAGCAGGCTGGTTTGAACCTGGTCCCGCGTATCCGTGATGAGCTGCACAACGAGTCTGTTCGCATCATTTTGCGAACCGGGCAACCCGGCTACGCCCCTGAGATGGAAGTTATTCAGCGTTATGACATCAATGACTACAAAGCCAAGTCTGAGCTGACGCGAGACAAACTGCTGACGACGCTCATAACGGCACTGAGAAGCTACCAGCAGTTGAAAGCCATAGAGGCCAGCCGCGAAGGGTTAGAGTTGATACTGGATGCCTCGACCCGGCTGTTCAGTGTTCGCTACGTCAGTCAATTTGCGTTAGGGGCGCTCAAGCAGATCTGTGGCTTGTTGCAGACGCCTACCGAAGGCATCCTTTGCGCGCATTTTGCTGACCAGTCACGTGATCAACTAAAAGTGCTCGCGGCGAGTGGGCGCTTTATGGGGCTGCAGGGGCGCTTTTTGTCTGACCTGGAGGCGCGCGAGGCGGCTGCCGAAATTAATGAAGCGATACGGGCCAAGGAATCGCGCTTCAATGAAGCGTCCACCGTGCTTTATATTCTGTCGCCGATGGGGGATGAGCTCGCGGTCTATGTTGATTGTCGCAACCACCTGACCGAGCTGGATAAAAAGATGATTCGCCTGTTCTCCGTGAATGTGGCTGTCGGCTTTGAAAACGCACATCTGTTCGAGCATGTTGAGCGTCTGGCCTACATCGATCAGCTCACACAGTTGCCCAACCGCATTGCCTTTAATCGCGAGATTGGCCGCCTGACGGCCGTGGGAGAGCCTTTTGCTGTCGTCATCGCTGACATCGATAACTTTCAATCGGTCAATGATGGTCTGGGGCATGATATTGGTGACATTACGCTGAATCTGGCGGGGCGCCTCATCAACCGGCTCTTTGGTGGGAAGCATTTTGTGGCGCGGGTCAGTTCGGACAGCTTCGGAATACTATTGCCGGTGCGCTCCTCCGAGACCTTGCTGGGCTATATGGAGGAGTTCGCCCGCATCAATGAAACCACCCTGCAGGTTCAAGGTAACCAGATCCCCTTGTCGGTCACCTTTGGGGTTGCTCTGTTTCCGACTCACGAGCGCACCCCTGAAGGTTTGTTCAAGTGTGCTGGCATCGCCCTAAAAAACAGCAAGGCGGTAAGACGAGGAAGCTATAAAGTTTTTGACAGCGGCATGGAAAAGCGGCTTAAGCACCGACTCAGCCTGATTTGCGAGTTGCGGCAGGCGGATATGGATGCCCAGTTTGATTTGTTGTATCAGCCCGTTATTAACCTGGAAACGGGTGCGATAGAGGCCTGCGAAGCGCTGATTCGATGGACACGTGACAACCGGCTGGTGATGCCGACCGAGTTCATTCCCGCTGCTGAAGAGTCCGGGCAAATCATTCCGATCGGGGAGTGGGTTTTGCGAAAGGCCACAATGCAGCTGAAAGCCTGGCTGGACAAAGGATTACGCCTGCGCATGGCAATCAATGTGTCTACGCGGCAACTCCGCGATCCCGGTTTCCTTCAGGTTTTGCAGCAGGTGCTCGCCCGTTATGACGTCCCTGCCAACCTGATTGAGCTGGAGATTACGGAGTCCTTTTTGATAGAGGATCTGCCGCATGCACAGAATCGTTTGTTTGAAATACGGGATTTGGGGGTTGGGCTGGCGATCGATGATTTTGGAACGGGGTACTCTTCCTTAAGTTATCTGCACGAGCTGCCAGTGAGTCGATTAAAAATAGATCGGTCGTTTGTCGCCCGAATTCAGGAACGCTCGGAAGACCGCACTATCTGTGATTTGATTCTGCAGACGGGGCGACTGCTGGGAATGCGCATTCTGGCTGAAGGCGTTGAAACGGAGTCCCAGGTGGAGCTGCTCAGAAATCTGGGGTGTCATGAAGCTCAGGGTTTCCTGTTTTCGCCTGCGGTCAGTGCGGACACTTTTGAGCACTTGCTTTGATTGGGGGGTTCAAGTAGAATCTCGCGTCCTTGATTCCGGCGCCTGTGTCGATTTGATGCGGGTGACTGGTTAAGTCAACTCCTTGCCTTCATTGTTGAACCTGAGAAGGCTATTAATCCGTAAGGAGATTTCATGCGTCATTACGAAATCGTTATCATGGTACATCCTGACCAGAGCGAGCAGGTGCCTGCCATGGTCGAAAGATACACCTCAACGGTGACCGCTTCCGGTGGAGCGATTCATCGTCAGGAAGATTGGGGTCGTCGTCAACTGGCTTACCCGATCAACAAAATTCACAAGGCTCATTATGTATTGTTGAACGTTGAGTGTTCACAAGAAGCCATCGATGAGCTGTCACACAATTTCCGTTTCAACGATGCCATCATTCGCGATCTGGTTATCCGTCGTGATGAAGCCGTGACCGAGATCTCACCGATCAAGGCCAACGAAGGCAAAGAGCAGCGTGCACCCCGTCAGGAGCGTCGCCCTGCAGGTGAAGTTGTAGAAGCGGACGACGATGTCGACGCAGAAGAAACTGAAGAAGAGGTGTAAGTCATGGCTCGTTTTTTCCGCAGAAGAAAGTTTTGCAGATTTAGCGCTGAAGGCGTTAAAGAGATCGATTACAAAGACATCGAACTGTTGAAAGGCTACATCTCCGAGACCGGCAAGATTGTTCCCAGCCGTATCACCGGAACCAAAGCCCGTTACCAGCGTCAGCTCGCCACTGCTATCAAGCGGGCACGTTTCCTGGCATTGCTGCCTTACACCGATAGCCACGACGTTTAAGACGAGTAGAGGGTAGAGAGATGCAAGTTATTCTTCTTGAGAAGGTAGCCAATCTGGGCAAACTGGGTGACCAGGTTAAAGTGCGTGCCGGCTACGGTCGTAACTTCCTGATCCCTTTCGGTAAAGCCGTTCCCGCGACGAAGCTGAACGTTGAAGCGTTTGAGCAGCGTCGTGCAGAGCTTGAGAAAGCTGAAGGCGAGCGTCTGGCAGCTGCCAGGGCCAAAGCCGCTCAGCTGGAAGGCAAAGATGTTACCATCGTTGCTAAAGCCGGTGACGAAGGTAAGCTGTTCGGGTCTGTGGGTACCCGTGACATCGCTGATGCTATTTCTGCATTGGGCGTTGCGGTTGGTAAAAGCGAAGTGCGTTTGCCAGAAGGTGCGCTGCGTCAGGTGGGTGAATACACCATCGAAGTGGGTCTGCACTCTGATGTTGCCGTCGAGGTTAAGGTGATCGTCGTTTCCGAATAAGGTTACGACTTTCTGTCAAAAGGCAGCCATGTTAGGCTGCCTTTTTTGTTTCTGTCTTTAGGAAAACTCATGCAATCAGGGGGAATATAATGGCAGCTGCCGAACTGAGTGATATTCGCATGCCTCCGCACTCGGCGGAAGCTGAGCAGGCGATTCTGGGCGGCTTGATGCTCGATAACTCAGGGTGGGACCGGATCGTGGATCTGGTGACAGCGGACGATTTTTATCGCTTGGGCCATAAATTGATCTTTAAGGCGATTACCCGCCTGGCTGACGAGGGTAGGGCGCTGGATGCGATCACTGTCTCTGAAGTGCTTGAGAATGCGGGAGAGCTCGAAAAAGCGGGCGGGCTGGCCTATTTGAGTGAATTGGCCCGTAACACGCCGAGTGCGGCCAATATTCGCGCTTATGCCGACATCGTTCGGGAAAAGGGTGTGTTGCGCAAGTTGATGAGTATCGGCTCTGAAATCTCAGAACTGGCCTCTGATCCTCAGGGGCGAAGCAGCAATGAAGTTCTGGATGAGGCTGAGCGAAAGGTTTTTCAGATTGCTGAGTCTCGGCCCAATCAAGGGGGGCCAGTTCATGTGCGTCCGATTCTGGCTAAAACACTGTCCCGGATTGAGGAGCTCTTTGAGTCCAAGGGGGGAATTACCGGTATTACGACGGGCTTTGAAGTGCTGGATGAAAAGACTTCGGGCCTGCAGCACGCGGATCTGATTATCGTTGCCGGACGACCCTCCATGGGAAAAACAACCTTTGCCATGAATTTGGTCGAAAATGCGTTGATGATGGCGAAAACCTCGGTGCTGGTGTTCAGCATGGAGATGCCTGCAGACTCCATCCTGATGCGGATGTTTTCCTCCTTGGGTCGCATTGACCAGACCAAGATTCGAAGTGGGCAGCTGGATGAAGAAGATTGGCCGCGATTGACCAGTGCCATGCACATGCTCAAGGATGCCAAGCTTTATATTGATGACACACCTGCGTTGACCCCCACAGAAATGCGTTCACGGGCGCGCCGTGTAGCGAAGGATTTTGATGGGAAGCTTGGCCTGATCATGGTCGATTACCTTCAGTTGATGAGGGTTGCGGGGATCAAGGAAGGGCGAACCGCAGAGATTTCAGAAATCTCCCGCTCGTTGAAAGCCCTGGCCAAAGAATTGAATTGTCCGGTGATTGCCCTGTCACAGCTTAACCGAAGTCTGGAGCAGCGGCCTAACAAGCGGCCGGTAAACTCGGATTTGCGGGAATCCGGTGCGATCGAGCAGGATGCCGATATCATCATCTTTATCTACCGGGATGAAGTCTATAACGAGGACAGTCCAGATAAAGGCGTGGCCGAGATTATTATCGGTAAGCAGCGTAACGGGCCGATAGGGACTGTGAGACTGGCGTTCCTGGGGCGCTACACGCGATTTGAGGATCTTGCGCCGGAATACCAGGGGAATTTTGAGGAATAGCCTCGAATAATATTCGACATCAGCGAAGAACTACGTTGTTCCCGAATTGCGTGTGACTATTTCTTGCGCCAATATTAAAAGGCGTATAGAAAATATTTGGGTGAGTGGATTTCGTGATTCTGGTAACCGGGTGCGATTCGGCAAAAGGGAAAGCAATATTTGAGCGTTTACAGGCGGCTTCGCTGGTGGCGGTCGGCTTGTCCCACTCGGACTGTCAGCAGACCGCTGATCATCTTGCGCGGCAACTGGCGGGCTTAACCGGTGTTCATTTAATCATTCATGCCTTTGAGCTGAGCGATTTACAGCGCGCCGAAGCTTACCCCGACCTCGCCCACCAGCTAAATGTGGAGGTGACGGAGGTCGTTGCCGCCTACGCTGCAAGCAAAGGTATCCCACTTGTGTTTCTTTCAAGCCATCTGGTTTTCGATGGTGGAAAGAAAAACCCCTATATTGCGGCTAATCCATTACACCCTCTGAATGTCTACGGCCGCTCAAAAGCCCTGGCAGAGCGGCGTCTGTTTGATCGACATTCCCACGCCCTCGTTCTGCGCTTAGGTTGGATGCTGGATCTGGAAGCTGATGGTTGGCTTGATCAGCAGGTGAGGGATGTGCGTGAGGGCGTTGCTCTCCTGGCCTCGCCGTCTCACATGGTCAGCCCCACCTGTGTCTATGATGTGGCCAACGTGGTCCTTGCGATGGTTCGACAGGTGTTGTGTCAGATTGAGGTGTGGGGGATTTTTCACTACGGAGGCTCTGAGCCTGTGTCGCATGCCGAGCTGGTCATGACGATTGGAAAAGCCTTGTCGAGTTATTTGCCGGGGTGCGACGCTCAATATGAGGTGTGTGAAACGGGGCGGTCGCCAATTCCCTCTGTGATGCTACCCGCCAACGGCGTGTTAGGCTGCATTAAGTTGCGCAACACCTTTGGTATTAAGCAGAAGGCCTGGCGGCAGGCTCTCCCGGTGCTTCTCAATTCGCGACTAGGCGCGTTGAGAGGAGGGCCGCCTGGCGTGCCGGAGACAGCAGATGTGCAGCCGCTTCGTGCAGAATCAGGCTGACGTCGCGCTTTCCGGGGATTTCAGGCACTGAGTCTCATGCTTCAGCATTTCTCTCAACGCATCTAGGTTGTGGATGGTGACATCCCTTCCTTTCACGGTAATCATGCCCTGATTCTGAAAGCGGGTGAAAACCCGACTCACCGTTTCAACGGCAAGACCCAGAAAATTGCCGATATCACTGCGTGGCATGGGGAGCCGAAATTCGGTGCCTGACAGACGGCGGCGACTGAAACGCGTAGATAGAGAGAGTAGTAGCGAGGCAATACGTTCTTCGGCGGTATTCTTGCTCAACAGCATGGTGAGTTGCCGACTGCCCTGAATCTCTTTGCTCATCAATTGGAAAAAGTGATGCTGTAGCGTGGGCAGTTTAGATGCGAGTGACTCCAGCTTTTCCAGCGGAATTTCACAGATGATGGTGCGTTCAAGTGCGCTGGCAGAGCATGAGTAATAATCCATGCTGACACTGTCTAGACCGATCACCTCGCCAGGCAGGTAAAAACCGGTTACCTGCTCTTCGCCTTCTTCTGACAGTGTGTAGGTCTTGATCGCGCCACTGCGCACGGCAAAACACGACGTAAAGGGGGCATGCTGCTCAAAAGCCTGCTCGCCGCGGTCAAGGATGCGCCCTTGCTTGATGATTTCCTCCAGCTTACCGATATCATCGCTGCTGACGGCAATTGGGATGCATAATTTGCTGAGGCTGCATTGGTTACAGCCTTGTTGCAAACTTGCTGAACCTGTCGGAATCCGTTTGTCCATGATTACACGCTAGTTATCTGAGGCGGTTAGGAATTTGCACCATTCTTGCTCAATAAGAGTGACAAAAATGTGCGCTATCTCTTACTTTGCATTTATCAAGAAAGAATTCTGTGCGTCTGATCGTGCTGAGTCAAGTTTTGCGTCGTGTAGAAACGTAACGCAGGTCTTCAGCGGGGGGACGATTTCTCGCCGACGTACAGCAAAAATTTACGCGGGCACGATGATGCTTTGGCTGTGCCCGATAGGAAACTCGCCGCGTGAGGTGCAGTCATAGTAATCGGCCAATCGTTCCGTGTTCAGGGCGGCGCTTCGGGGTGTAAACGAAAATGCGCCCAACCCGACACCGGCGAGACTTTTGGGGCCGTCATAAAGGGGGTGGTCGGAGCGAACAAAATAACAGTTCGATGCTGCCCGATAGTGGTAGGCGGAGAGGAGTCCGCGGTAGTCGTCGACACTGAGGCAGGAGCTGAAAGGATTGCTACGCGTTTTGCGCGGGCGATCATTGGTCGCCTCGATTGAGGGGCGATCAACGAACAAAATGCCATCGGGATGGCGGGATAGTACCGCTTCAACGGCTTGCAGGCTCTGTGCCGTGAGTTGCAATGGCAGAGAAATCGACAAATAGACATGCTGAAAGCCGTAGTCGCGAGCCAGATCAATCCACTTGGCGAGTGTTGCCAACTTAAACCCACGAGGGTTTTCGGGGTGGTGGTTGATGCAAACCGTGTTAAATTCCAGTCCGGTTAACAGGCCCAGCGTTTCGACCTGCGTGGGTTCGGTATCGAGCTCTATGACATTGCGCTGATATGCATTTCGTAACTTAAACTGGCGGGCAACTGTGAACATTAGTCGCGTCAGGGTTGCTGACGAAAATAAGGTCGCCAGCTCTCCGAACCAGTGCAGATAGGGCACCGAGGCGCGGTGAAAGTGATGTCCCAGAACATGCAGCTCTTTGATCAGATGGTCGCCATAGCGTTGTAACTCAATCGGCTCCTCATCAAACGTGGGGGTTCGCAAGTGACCCATGTGGCGAGTGAGTGGCGCCTGTACCGCGAGTGCCAGCCCCTGATTCAGCAGGCTGCCGGATTCGGGGCGATCAGGCCAGAAGCCGGTTTTACTCTGTGAGAGTCCCGCCGATGCGTCCTGAAAGTTGGGTACGCTTGCTGGCGGTGTGTTAAGCAGGTAAACCCAATTGTTATTTGAGAGATAGCGATTCATAAGCTGGCGGTGTTCAAAAAATATGACGGAACAACCCCGGGAGCCCGATAGCGGTAAATTGGCGGCGTGTTGATGGCTAACCATTTTAATTGGCACGAGGTCAATTCCTCAAAAGACAAACTCCCATAGTGGACAAGTGTACGCTTGGCAAATTTACTTACCTTGATTCTTATCAAGTGGATGTCATTCAGTGGTAAACTTCCGCGACGATACTGACCTGTGGTTGTCCGGAGAACAACAGTCTTGCTGAATTTGCAGAATTTTCTGAAAACGACTGCCTATAACCTCAGGGCGGCGATCTTTTATGTCTGGTATGCCTTTGGCATTGTCATTGTGGGGCTGGTGGGTATCGCGGTTGCCCGAACGCTGGCGTTTCCTCAGCGTTACTATCTGGTTTCGCGATTCAATTGCTATGCCTTATGGTTGGCCAGAGTGGTCTGTGGTATTCGTTACCGCTATGCCGGGCTCGAAAATATCCCCGATACCCCCTGTGTTGTGGTGAGTAATCACGAAAGCGCTTGGGAAACCTATATGACAGGGCTGCTGTTTCGACCCCAGGCGACGGTTCTGAAGCAGGAGCTGATGAAGATTCCTTTTTTTGGCTGGGCGCTGCGTCCCATGAATCCGATTGCCCTGGATCGCAGTAAGCCGGCGGCTGCCCTCAAGCAACTGTTGCGAGAGGGCGAGGATCGTTTGCAAAGTGGCTGCTGGATTGTGATCTTTCCTGAGGGGACTCGCATACGCCCCGGGCAGATCGGAAAATACAATAAAGGTGCCGCGATGTTGGCCGTGCGAGCGGGGGTGCCTGTTTTACCTCTTGCTCACAACGCTGGCCAGTGCTGGCCGCCTGGGCAGCTCAGCAAGATGCCAGGCCTGGTCACGGTGATGATTGGTGAGCCTATCTCAACACAAGGGAAAACCACGCAGGAAGTTCACGAGGCGCTGGAGAGCTGGATTCGGGGCACTGCCGCGACGTTGCGCCCTCAGTAAGCGTTGCGTAAGGCGTATGGCTTTTTGTCATGGCAGGAGCTCGTCATGTGTGGACGTTTAAACCTGACTGACGCACCTGGTGTGATTCAGTTGATGGCAGATCTCGGTTTCGATACGCGTGGACTGCAGCCCCGCGATTATGAACATGCCTACAATCTTGCGCCGACAGAGCGAGTCGTTGTAGGGCTGAAGGAGGGCGGGCAGCATTTGCTTAAGTCCCTGATCTGGTGGTTGACACCTGCCTGGGCGCCAGAGATTTCTCATCAGTATGCGATGTTCAACGCCCGTGGTGAGACGGTGGCAAGCAGCCCCGCGTTCAGAGAGGCCTTTCGGGCGACCCGCTGTCTGATCCCTGCGACGGGCTTTATTGAGTGGCAGCAACGTCAGGGCGTCAAAACACCTCTGCTCATCGAACCGCCAGGCCCTTTCTGCTGCTTTGCCGGTCTCTGGACGCGATGGCGCAAAAATCCACACCATGAAAGTTTCGCGATTATCACCGCCGCCTCTCAGGGCGCCTTCGCCGGGATACATTCCCGTATGCCGGTCTTCCTGGAGCCAGAGGCGTTTGACCTGTGGTTAGATGCCTCAGCGCCACTGGATGTGATCCAATCTCTGATTGCCTCAAAGCCTTTCAATGGCTGGCGTGCAACACCTGTTTCCAGTCGGGTGAGCAATAGTCGAAATAAGGATGCTGACTGTTTGGCAGTTGAAGGGGAAGCGACGGCTTTGGATGGTGTTTAGGAGGGCTATCGCTGTGGGCGAGGTCCGGATAGCTGAACTACACTAAGCGTTGGCGTATTCCTGTTTGATACACGCGCCTTCGTATGCGGTCCTGTTTCAAGAGATTGCGAGTCACTGATGTCGACCAAGTATCTGAATTCCTGGATGTTAGTGTTCTGCTACATAGCCTTCTTCGTGGGGGCATTGTACCTACGTTGGAACGTTACTAACGACACCGTTATTTTTGCCCCCATACGGGCAGATGCTGCCGACTATGTTCACTATGCGTACAATATGCGGCGTCATCACATCTACTCTCGGGAGTTGGTTGAGGGTGAGGCGCGGGATCCCCTGCCAGATGCATTGCGTACCCCGGGCTACCCAATATTCCTGGCGCTATTTCTGAGTGGAAGTAAAACGCTCGAGCAACAATTAGATCGGTTGGATATGGCAATCAAAGTTCAGGCCATCTTGGGGGCGCTGACCGTTGTAATCTGGATGTATCTTATTGTTCGGGTATTTTCACTGGGTACCGGGCTTTTGGCAGGGGTGCTTTTGGCGATAAATCCCCACTTGATAAACGTTGGGATCTATTTGCTTTCTGAGTCATTATTTATATTTCAGCTTTCTTTGTTCTTTCTGGTATTGCATCGATATCTGGTCAATGATGCTTACCGCTGGATGATCGTTGCGACGGTCTTGCTGGCTCTAGCTTCGCTGACAAGGCCTTCAGCCCTGTATTTTATTGTTCCCTTGCTAATCCTGTTATTCTGTCGAAAGTCCTCTGGATTAAGTGTGCGGCAGCTTGCTGGTTGCCTGTTGGTGTTTGTAATGCTGACCGGGTCCTGGACGCTTCGAAATGTTATCGTATTAGGGAAGACCTCTGACGAAACGCTTCAGGCAAACTTTCTTCAGCATGGTATGTACCCCAACTTTACCTATCAAGGGCAGGCGGACACGTATGGCTACCCATACCGCACGGATCCGCTAAGTTCTGAGATTCAGGGGAATACGTCTAAGGTCGTTCAGGCAATTAGTCAGAGGTTTCAGGCTGAGCCGTGGGAGCACCTAAAGTGGTACTTAATCGATAAGCCGAGGTATTTGTTTTCATGGGCCCTGGTCCAGGGAAGTGATGAGATATTTATCTACTCACCATGGGCATCGCCATTCGTTGACAACAAAGTTTTTTTAGTGCTTCGCGCCATATCTAAAGGCGCTCATCCTGTAATGACGTTATTGGCATTATTGGGCTGTTGTCTCGCTTTCTGGCGTTTGTATCGTGATCGTCAGTCTCCTGATGTGTTTTTTACTTTCGTATGCGCTCTCTTTATTTTGTATTTTGTGGCTCTCCATGTAGTGGGCGCGCCATTTCCGCGATACGGAATTCCATTAAGGCCCATTGTTTTTCTGTTAGCGATGTCGGTGATGGCGCAGAGCGTGTCTTGGTTAAAAGCGCACCGCAGTAACAATGCGGCTACACAGAAGCGTCTGGCGGATCAGTGATTCTGCTGCTTTGGGTGCAGGCCGATTGTGTGGCTTTTTGTCGAAGAGTGTGTACAAGTTAAAGCTGTGTTTAATGATCAGCTCAAAACCGTTGGACAATTAAGGCGAGATTTAAATTGGTAGCAAGGCCCGGAATCGAACCGGGGACCCCAGCATTATGAGGGCTGAGAAACGGGTTTTATGGTCATTCGTTACAATTCGCGGGTTTGTATAAAATACTGATAAAACAATAAAATACAATTTATGGTGATGCATTTGCATTCGCGTTGATTTATATTTCAGGTTAGACAGGGGTTAGACAGGATGTCGGTCTAACCGTCGTCTAACCCAACCGAAGAGAGCAAATCATGACCAACCAATTCGCATTTACCAACCGTCGAATGACGGACCTCCCGACTCCCGATAAGGGGCGTGTTTACTATTCCGACTTTGGTTCACCCCAATCCGTTCCCGGTTTACGTTGTGCCGTAATGTCAACCGGCGTTAAGTCGTTTGTGGTTGTACGAAAACTGAACGGCAAGACCAAATTCGTCACGCTGGGCAAGTTTCCCGACATATCGGTGGACACGGCCCGGAAACTGGCCCGAGAGAGAATCGCGGAAGTGGCAAGAGGGGTTGACCCGAATGCGGAGAAGAAAGCCGAGCGTGTGCGTGGTGTGACGCTGGGCGAGGTTTTTGACGACTACCTGAAAGACCGAAAGCTGGCGGACAACACTCGGGGCAACTACCGGACCACTTTACGCAAGTACCTGTACGACTGGCAGAATAAGCCGCTACGGGAAATCACACGGGATATGGTGATCCGTCGCCATACCGACATAACCGAAGGCGACATGAACCCCGGACCCGACTACCGGCAGGCCGACATGGGGGCCAGTGCTGCGGCGGCCAACAAAACCATGCGGGTACTACGGGCGCTGTTTCAGTATGCCGACGTGCGATATGAGACTACCCCCGGCCCGGTTAAAAACTTCGACAACCCGGTAGCCGGACTGACCGCATTAAAGAAGTGGAACCGGGAAGGGCGGCGGGACGGGCGGATCATGGTGTCAGAGCTTGAAAGCTGGTTTCAGGCGGTTATTGGCCTGAAGGTGGACGGGGACGAGTTCGACAACACGGCGGCGGACTACCTTTTATTCCTGCTGTTGACAGGGTTGAGGCGTAGGGAGGCATCAAACCTTAAATGGACTGATGTAAATATGCGATCACGGTTTTTCACCATCTGGAAAACCAAAAACCATGAACCCCATAAACTCCCGCTGCCCGACTACTTAATGGGCGTGTTGAAAGCCCGGCAGGGGCGATTCAGTAGCGAATATGTATTTCCGGGGCCGGACCTTGAAAAGCCCATTAACGACCCACGGCGGCAGGTGGATTTGGTCAGAAGGCAGTCAGGCGTTCAGTTCACGCTTCACGACCTGCGGCGGACGTTTTCGACGGTGGCGGAATCGCTGGACATAAGTCACTACGCACTGAAAGCCCTGCTGAACCATAGTGGTGGGCGTGATGTGACGGGCAACCATTACGTAAAGATTGACGTAGAACGGCTTCGGAAGCCCATGGAAACCATTACCGGGTACTTCCTCAAGTGTGGTGGGGTTGTGGTCAGTCCGTCCGTATCAGTAATTCAAGCCGGGCGGGGGTGATCATGTTGACGCTATCCGAATTACAGCGGTTAAGGCAGGGTGGGGCGGACCCAAAAGGCGACTACCCCCGTGTGTGGAATGCGCTACCGTTTGCCGAACTGCCGGGGGAATACTTGGTTAGTTTCTGCCGGGTGGTGGCGGGGGTTCGGAGATCCGTAGACGAATGGGAGAAAGTGAAGGACCACCCCGCCGAGACAGTTGACAGATTTGTGGCCGAAGTCGGGGCGCTGTTTTTTAAGCATACCGTCAGCCCCTCTTTATGGTCTACCGATGAACGGGCGGATATGTCGGCATTAACCAAGTTCATCGCAGATAGCCGGGCTGTGGTTGATTTTATGCGGGGCAGGCGGTTGGAGCACTACGTATGGACGAGTGACCCCGTTCGGCGGTCCTACCCCGAGGCGGTTGACTACCTGCGCAATCTGTCCGCCGAATTGGAGGGGCTTTACCGACTGGCGGAAAAAGAAGTCAGTCTTTTACCGCATCTGGTTCAGGATAAGTCCGCTGGTGGCCGCCCGGCTTCAATAGATGCCGACCACATACTTAAACGCCTCATTCTTGAATACCGCACCGCCTTCGGGGGTTGGCCCAAGGCTACGGCGGCTGGCCCTGATCACCGCCTTTTTGCCAGTCTGACCCATACTGGGACCAACCGACCATCGGCAAAGCTGACCGACGACACCGCCCGGCGCTACAAGGTTATTTTGGCTGAGTGCAAAGCGGAAGCGGGAGGTTAGGCCCAAAACCTCCGAGGTTATTGACCCTTCCATACGCATTCGCTTGTGTTCAGATAGATGCACGGACATAAACCGAGGTATCTATAAATGAACGATGTTTTTGATCGACTCTTCAGTAAACCGGAATTTTCCGGTGATGTCGGCACCTTAATGCCCCCGCGAGAAATGGCCCGGTTGATCGGCGTCAAACTCAATACGCTGGCCCAATGGCGGTGCAACCGGGATGACGGGCCGGTGTACGTGAAAATTTGTGGGCGGATTTACTACCCAAGTAAACCGAACCAAGCATGGATCGAAAGCCAACTGACCCGATCTACCTTCAAAAACTGAGGAAATAACCATGACTACTGAAACAGCCCGAAATTCGGGCCAAGGCCTCTCTGTGCCCGAAATTCAGCAAAGTGTGTACGCAATTCAGTAATCACCAACATTTTAGCCGAGCTGGAAGCCGCCGAGGACGAGCACGGTTACACAAAGGGCGGCCTTTTGGTTGCGATGCAACTGATCAATAGCCGATTAATTTACGCGGTAGAGGGGTTGCAGTGATGGGATTCGATGGAAGCGCCAAATATGGTAGCAAGAAAGCCGCGCCATATACCCGCCACCTGCGCTGATTGTGGGACTATGTACCCGGCGTGGGTGTGATCGTATTTAGACGGTCTCGCCAACGAATAGGCCGCCGCCGTTACGTCGATATCCTCTATCAGGTACGGCTGTGCGAGGGCTGCTATCCACTCTCACGAAGGGAAACGGAATAAGAGGGCGCGGGCATGAGTGAATTGAAAACCCCCACCGCCGAAAGGCGTGGGGTCAAAAGAGGAATTTTGATACCCCCTACTGTACCTCATGTAGATAAAATGAACAACGGTACACTTAATCGCTTGTCTCGATTTTCGTCTGCCATGATCGAGGTAAGGGACGGTGTACTGGGTTTTTCCGAACTGGTAGCACAAGTCAAAAACCCCGTCGATTCGTCGCACGCCACGAACTTACAGGAAGCCAAGCTTGGTTTGGCTGTTGCCTCTGCATCGGGAAGTGCCCGCAAGACACTGGTGGCCGTAATTGAACACAACGGCCAGACGGTTCTTTGGGTGGACTTGGACGAATGTTCGTTCAAAGATCCCAGCGAAATTGCAGAAATTATCAAGACTGTGGGTATCGAGTCTTTCGTAATTTATACAACGCTGCGCCATACCCCCAAAAATCCCCGCTACCGGGTAGTTATAGAGCTGGCCGAGCTGATTGATTTGGAGTTGTGGGTCGCTCTGCAAACCCGTTTGGCAAAAATGCTTGGTGGCGATACCTGGCCCCCAAGCCTTCTCAGGTATTCTTCCTGCCCGCAAGGGGGCCCGGTGGCTATGCCTATTACGTCAATGAAGGTTCGGCACTGCGTTGCTATAGACAGGGGGCGGATCAGGTGTGGTTTGATCCGCAACCAGATACGGACAGCCCGTTTATAGCTGAAGCATGGTCAGAGCACCTCCGGGAAAAAGAACTAAAGCGCGGAGGATCAAACCCAAAGGGCTACCCCACTGCCCGATGGTTCAGTAGACATATAGCGCGATGTAACGAGGATGACCCTCGAAGAGTACATTGAAAACCTAGGTTTTGAACTGTGCCCAAACGGAGCGTATCTACACCCGAAGTCTACAAGCGGGATTGCCGGTATTCGGCTGTTTTACCGCGACGGTAAGTTGGTGAGCTATTCGCACCATTCGCGGGAGACGGACCCGCTGGCGGACGGCTTTACTCACGACCTATTCGACTGGCGGTCATTCTACGAATTCGGAGGCTTCAATGAACTCTGAATCGAGAGTCCCCGCTATTACACCCGAAATGCGTAACCGTGCCCTCAAGGGCTTGGGTAGTGTATTTCTAACGCCTGAAGGTATCACCTACAGCGAACACAACTTGCGGGTATTGAAATCAACCAAGCTGGTCCGTGGTGATCATCTGTCTATCGCAGTGAGGCTGATCGGCTCGATTGGCCCAGAAAACATTCTCAATACTCCAGAGGGCGTCTACCTCTGGCAACCTGAGAAGGGGCAGTGGTGTCGAATGGATCGCACGGCACTACGCAAAGTGGTCCAGAAGAAAATTGCTGGCATGGGCGAGGAGGTAGGCCCCATTCGGAAGTCTGTAGTTGACTCTGTTTCGGATCTGCTATTGAACGAGATATACCGGCAGGAACACAGGTTCAACGTCGGGCCACTGGAGTCGGTCAACTGCCTAAACGGTGAGCTAGTCCTGATCAACGATGCGTGGCAGTTAAAACCCCACCGACAGGAAAACTACCGCACATCCCAGATCCCGGTAGCGCACAATCATAAAGCGACTGCGCCGGGGTTTACTCGGTTTCTGGACTCAATTTTCAAAGGCGACCCCGATGCTACGGAAAAAGCGACGGCGGTGCTTGAGATTATGGGGTACAGCCTTGTTGCCCATTGTCGCCATGAAACCTTCATTTTGCTGGTTGGTAAAGGGGCAAACGGGAAGTCGGTTTTGCTGTCGATTGTGGAAGCCATGCTTGGGGCAGTCAACGTGAGCGGCGTTCAACCGGCGCAACTCGGACAGCCATTTTACCGCGCTGAACTTCAGGGAAAACTCGCAAATATCGTTACTGAAATGAAGGTGGGCGAAGTAGTCGATGACGCAGCATTGAAAAGCATTGTTTCGGGTGAGCCCGTTCAAGTCTCCCGGAAATACGGTCAGCCGTTCACATTGAGACCCTATGCCACGCAATGGATAGCAACCAATCACATGCCCCACGTCCGTGACTTTTCAGACGGGTTGTTCCGAAGGGCGCTGGTTATTGAGTTCAACAACCAATTCAAACCACAACTTGGCAATTGTAATCCCAGATTGCGGGAAGAACTCGTGACCGAACTACCGGGCATATTAAACCTTGCTCTGGATGCCTATGCGCGGGCGTTACGTGATGGGTTCACCAAACCCGCCAGTAGTGTTGAAGCCGGTCGGGTGTGGCGTCTCGAAGCAGATCAGGTGGCGCAATTCGTGGAAGACTCCTGTGAAACCAAGCTGGGTGTCTCTGTTGGTAGCGGTGAACTTTACCAACGTTACACACATTGGGCTTCAAAAGCGGGCGTAGCCCGTTCAGTAAGTCAGAAAGCATTCATCACCCGGCTGAAGGTTCTGGGCTTTGATACTCGTCGAACTGAAAAACAAAGACTGGTGGTCGGGTTGCGGCCTACTGAGGAGGAGGCTCAATTCCAATGACGGATCATGACGGATCATGACACATATGACGGGTTGTTCCATTGTATTTGTACTCACAGTCTCCCTCTTTCTATTCAGTAAAGAAGAAAGGGGTAATTAAGGCTGTAAGTAGAAATATATCAACAATAGGAAAATGCGTCATATCCGTCATGATCCGTCATCCCGCTATCGCCTTTACCACACACCCAAGCTTGGTTTTATCGCAGAGCGCCCGACGGACGTTCTTTTATGTGACTAATTGGAGAACCCTATGAAAGACATTGCACAAAAAATAGCTACCTGTGATGGCGAAATTGAAAAGGCCGCCGCCGCCCATGCCGAATTGATCGACAGATTGGCAACCGGGCAGGCCACAGACTCAGAGCTGGAGAAATCACTGGAACTCACCGCACGGCTTAATCAGAAGCGGCAGGCATTGCTGGCAGCTCAAGGTCGTGCGGTCGAGATGGCGGCTGAGGTAGCCCGGCAAGCTCAAGAAGACAAACGCAGGGCCGACGGCGTGAAGCATCTGGTAGACATCGGGAACGACCTTCGAGCCGCATTAAAGGCATTGGACGCCGTTATGAAAGCGCCCACAGCCCGGCTTCACGATGCGGTGGCCCGATACACCGCAAGCGAGACTACCCTTATTCAATCGGTCGAGGCTGCCGGTAGTCGGGTTGATCGGTTGCCCCTTTCGGAGTGGTTAGCCGAGCTGGTGGACAAAGGTGGTTGCCCCCCAATGCGACACCCCGCCGTCATGCTGGGCGGGGTTTGCGTTACCCATGAGACCGCATGGCAGCCAGCCCCCAACGATCTGCCGGGCGGAGTGCTCACGGTGGCGACCCTGAAAGCCGCCAGCATGGTTGCTGAGGCTTGTGGACTGTCCGACATCCCGGCCGACCTCGTGCCCCCTACGGAATTCCTAAACCAATTCGTTGAGGCCCGTCGCGCAGTACAGGCCCGGCTGGATCAAGAGGCCGCTGAAACTGCCCGAATAGCCGCCCGCAATCGGGAATCTCAGGAAAGGCGTGAGGCGTTGGAGGTCTATAGAACGTCGCCAGTTGGCAGGCTTCAAAAGCTGAGATCAGACATCATCGAAGAATTCGGTCTGGGCCATGATATGAGACCATGGGCCGCCAGAAAGCTGAGATTGGTTCACGGTGCTTTGCGTCAGTTGGCTCCCGCGATTGCCGACGTTCTACTTGCCCACGACACCCAGCACGGCTTCAAGCATGAGACGTCGTTTGACCGTGGGAGTCTCGCGGCCATCGGTGATCAACTGGACGCCGATACCGACTTCTGGTCAAGGTCATTAAGCCAAGCTGGGGAGCTTGCGCTTGATTGGAGCGGTTGCCCCCCTTTCGGTGTTGGCATACCCGACTACTGGAATGATGTAGAGGCTTACCCCACTGCCGGTATAGTGGCCCCCACAAAGGCATACCGGGAAGCCAACACAATCAAGTGTGGGGCAGTCTGATCCCCTGCATTTGGGTAGCCCGGTAGTCGTCTGCCGGTCTGCCCGACTGATTTTCCAGAAATAGACGTACCCTTCTGAAAAATAACGAAAAATTTTCTTTGTTCGCGTCGGCGTACCCCCGCCCTTACTGATTCTGCCGGGAAGGACCCTTTTGACGGCAGACCGGCAGACCGACTACCCGACATCCCGTTACTGCGTAACACAGACCGACATCCCGTTACTGCGTAACACAGACCGACAGACCGTTACTGCGTAACACAGCCCGACATCCCGACATCCCGGCAGACCGACTACCGACATCCCGTTACTGCGTAACACAGACCGACTACCCCACAGACCGACTACCCCACAGACCGACTACCCCACACAACGAACGTCCGTTACTGCGTAACACTGCCCGGTGGTCGGTCTGTGGGGGTGTGGTTTCTACTTCAGCCTGATCGTTGAGGTGGTGCAATCGTCGTTGTTCACCACGGCCATCCATGGATCAAACCGGGCCATGCACTTTTCTACGATGATTGCGCCGTTACCGTCACTACTGATGCCAGTAACAAACGGCCCGGCTTTTGAGGCGCAACCGGAAGTGAATAGAACGAAAGCCAGAATAATTATTTTTTTCATGCTCATAACCTTGAGAGTTTTCCATTGAATAATTGAACGGAAAAATATAGTTGAATGTCGGGTTACGGCAAGTCGGACTGCTGAACTAAAGTTAGACAGAGGTTAGACAGCGTATTTTGGGGTGTTGCGAAAAATGACCTAAGTCATTGAAAAGATTGGTAGCAAGGCCCGGAATCGAACCGGGGACCCCAGCATTATGAGTGCTGTGCTCTAACCATCTGAGCTACCTTGCCACCGCGAGGAGGCGCAAATTCTCTAGATTTTTGCCCCCTTTGTCAAGCCTTTGCTGCAGGCTTTAAACATTAAAACGGAAATGCACGACATCCCCGTCTTTTACGATGTAGTCCTTGCCTTCCAGTCGCCATTTTCCGGCTTCCTTGGCGCCCGCCTCACCATTGAACTTAACGAAGTCATCATAGGCGACCACTTCAGCCCGGATAAAACCGCGCTCGAAATCTGAATGGATCACACCGGCTGCCTGTGGTGCGGTTGCCCCCACTTTGACGGTCCAGGCTCTCACTTCCTTCACCCCTGCCGTGAAATAGGTTTGTAGGCCCAGCAGGCTGTATCCTGCGCGAATGACGCGGTCAAGGCCGGGTTCTTCCATACCAAGGTCGGCCAGGAACTCCGCTTTCTCGCTTTCTTCCAGCTCCGCAATTTCGGATTCCAGCTTGTTGCAAATCGGCACCACCACGGCATTTTCCTGGCGAGCAATCTCCCTCACGATATCGAGATAAGGATTATTTTCGAAGCCATCTTCCGCGACGTTAGCGATATACATGGTCGGTTTGACGGTGAGTAGGCACAACTCCCGAATAGCCAGCAGTTCCTCGGCGCTCAGGCCGGCAGCGCGAACCGGTTTGGCTTCGTTCAGCAGGGGAATGATGCGTTCGATGATGTCGACTTGCAGCTTGGCTTCCTTGTCGCCGCCTTTGGCGGCGCGCCCCAGACGTTTCAGGGCCTTGTCAGCGGTGTCGAGGTCAGCCAGGGCTAATTCTGTATTAATAACCTCGATATCGGCGGCCGGGTCGATCTTATTGGCGACATGAATGACGTTTTCGTCAGCAAAGCAGCGAACGACGTGCGCGATCGCATCCGTTTGACGGATGTTGGCGAGAAACTGGTTACCCAAGCCTTCGCCTTTGGATGCACCTGCAACCAGGCCTGCAATATCGACAAACTCCATGGTGGTTGGGATGACACGCTCAGGCTTTACGATGCTAGCCAGTTTCGTCAGTCGGGGGTCTGGCATCGGGACGACGCCGGAATTGGGCTCAATTGTGCAGAACGGAAAGTTCTGGGCTTCGATGCCTGCTTGTGTGAGCGCGTTGAACAGCGTTGATTTGCCGACATTAGGCAGTCCGACAATGCCGCAATTGAATCCCATAATGTAATCCTGTCAGGTAGGCTTGTAACTGTGGAGGCGGTTCATGGCGCCGTCCCATTTTCCAGAAACGATGGTATCGAGTTCGGTGTCGAGTAGAGAAAACAGATCGCTAAGCTTGCTTTGCTCGGGATCACTCAATCGCCCAAGAACATGCCCATGCACGCGATCTTTATGACCGGGATGGCTGATACCGATACGGAGGCGGGGGAAATCGGAGGCGTTGCCAAAGCTTTTGATGATGTCTCTCAGGCCATTATGCCCACCGTGTCCACCATCCTTTTTCAGGCGGATGAATCCGGTCTCCAGATCCAGTTCATCGTGGGCAACCAGGATGCTGTTGAGAGGTATCTTGAAAAACTGCGACAGAGCCAGAACGGACTGACCGCTGCGATTCATGTAGGTGCCAGGGAAGAGGAGGTGTAAATCGTTACCCTGTACCTGAATTCGACTGTAAAGCCCTTGAAATTTTTTCTCAGGCTTTAGCGATTGACCGTGACGGGCCGCCAGATGAGCAACCCAAAGCGCTCCCGCATTGTGACGGGTCAGTGCATAGTCAGGGCCGGGATTGCCCAGCCCTACAATTGCCTGAATCTGACTCATGCGAAAGTGCTGTCGTCAACAGAGGCTGATTAGGCGCCTTCGCCTGCTTCAGAGCCTTCTTCCTCATCAGCCTTGCTTCCGCGTGGCTTGTGAATGGCGACGACGGGCAGGTCATGGCTGGCGCCTTTCAGCAGTTCAGCCAGTTCAATTCCCGCAGGAAGTTTGAGATCGCTCAGGTGAATGATGGTCTCAACTTCAACGTCTGCCATGTCAACTTCGATGTATTCAGGCAGATTTGCAGGCAAGCACACAACTTCAACTTCGATTTGCTGGTGAGAAATGACACCACCGCCCAGGCGGACACCGACGCACTTGTCTTCGTTGATGAAGTGCAGGGGAACGTGTACGTGCAACTTCTGGTCTTTCTGAACGCGCAGAAAGTCAGCGTGCATGATTCTGGGCTTGTAGGGGTGACGCTGAAGGTCTTTCAGGATCACGGACTCTTTCTGGCCTTCGATGTCGAGGGTCAGAATGTGTGAGTAAAATGCTTCGTTTTCCAATGAGTGGCTCAGGTCTTTGTGAGACAGTGAGATCATTGCAGGCTGAGCCTTGCCACCGTATACGATAGCGGGCACGGTGCCTTCTTCACGACGCAGGCGGCGGCTCGCACCTTTCCCCTTCACATCGCGACGGGTAGCAGACAGAGTAAATAAATCAGACATGGTTTCTTTCCTTTAAAGATAACAACGCCCGACGACCCGCGACCAGGGCATCAGGCTGGGGTTGCGCTTTCGGCGCGGCGGCGATCAGCAGAACATGGCGCTGATCGATTCCTCATTGCAAACCCGACGAATCGACTCTGCAAGAAGACCGGACAAAGAAAGCTGGCGGATTTTATCACATTTTTCCGCTTTGTCACTCAGCGGAATTGTATCTGTGACAACCAGCTCATCCAGTGTTGAATTTTCAATGTTGTCGATGGCGGGGCCGGACAGCACCGGGTGCGTAATGTAGGCGACGACTCTTGACGCACCGGCTTCCTTGAGGGCATTGGCTGCTTTACACAGGGTGCCGGCTGTATCCACCATGTCGTCGACCAGAATACAGGTTTTGCCCTGTACATCGCCGATAATATGCATAACCTGGGCAACGTTTGCCTGAGGGCGTCGTTTGTCGATAATGGCCAGGTCTGCATCATTGAGGCGCTTCGCGAAGGCGCGTGCCCGTACTACGCCGCCCACATCGGGAGACACCACGATGAAATCACCCAGATTTTGGCGCTCAAGGTCGTCCAGCATCACTGGAGTGGCATAGGCGTTGTCGACCGGGATGTGAAAGAAGCCTTGGATTTGATCGGCGTGAAGGTCTACCGTCAAGACGCGGTTGATGCCAACTCCGGTCAGAATGTCTGCGACAACTTTGGCGCTGATGGGTACACGGGATGAGCGCGGACGGCGATCCTGTCGGGCGTAACCGTAGTAGGGGATAACTGCGGTGATTCGACCTGCTGAGGCCCGGCGCAGGGCATCGGCCATCACCACCAGTTCCATCAGGTTCTCATTGGTTGGTGCACAGGTTGGCTGGATGATAAATACATCTCGCCCACGCACGTTTTCGTTGATTTCCACCATGACTTCGCCGTCACTGAAGCGGCTGACGTCGGCGTTGCCGAGGGGGATCTGCAGAGTGTCTGCGACCTTCTGAGCGAGTTTCGGGTTTGCGAGCCCCGTAAAGATCATGAGTTTGGACACAGCTTTACCTTTCATCTTTGCCGACTGTTCACGATGGGGAGGAATTGGCTGGGGTGGCTGGATTCGAACCAACGCATGGCGGGATCAAAACCCGCTGCCTTACCGCTTGGCTACACCCCAGTATCAGTGCATTGCACTTTGCTGGTTGGACTCGAATTGGGTGGAGTCCTAGATCTTGCTGTGTCGAATGACGGTTGTTTCCTACATCTGCTGTCGTTCACATGTCGTGAATGACCTGACTTCACTGAGCAGAGGCGATGTGTCTACGCCTTTTGCTACAAATCCAGTCCATTGGTCAGGTAACTTGTTAAGTACCTGTTCCGCGTCGGCTTGGGACGTAAACTCTGCAAATATACAGGATCCAGTGCCCGTTAACATGGGTTCAGCATACTGCCCCAGCCATGTCAGTGCCTGATTGACAGCTTCATATATTTCAGAAACAACGGCTTGGCAGTCATTCCTGTAAGAAGCGTCTAACCTCTCAACAGCGGGCGCTATTTTGCGTATTGGCGTATCTCTTGTCAACCGTTTGTGTGAAAAAACTGATGCAGTGGAAACTTCACAGTTTGGCTTAACGACCAGGAACCAGGCGGCGCCATTTTGAGCGGGGCGGACGAGAGGCGTGAGCTGCTCGCCCACGCCTTCGCCCCAGGCGGTGTGTCCATGCACAAAGACGGGAACATCCGCTCCCAGGCGCAGGCCCAGATCAGCTAGAGCGCGGGTGCTTAAGCCACTTTTCCAAAGTGCGTTCAGCGCGAGTAGCGTGGTGGCGGCATTGGAGCTTCCTCCGCCCAGGCCGCCGCCCATTGGCAGGCGCTTGTTGATGCGAATGTCCACGCCAAAGGGGGGGGGCCCCACATGATCAGCGAGTAATCTGGCTGCGCGAATAATCAGGTTTTGATCGTCAGGTACATCGGCAAGCGGCGTCAGCAGATTAACGGTGTTGCTGTGATTAGGATGAAAATACAGTGTGTCACCATAGTCGAGCAATTGAAAAATGGTCTGTAGTGTATGGTAGCCATCCGGTCGACGGCCGGTAATGTGCAGAAAAAGATTGATTTTTGCCGGCGAGGAAAAGGCGAGCCAGTCTGTGGGTGTGCTCATTGAATCATCCATTCGCTGATCACAATTTTAATTTCCTTGTTACCCTGGCTCATCACGACTTTGTGGGGAAGGAATGGCGCGTCTTTCGAAGAGGATAGGGGAAGGAGCCGATCATAGCGAATAACCCAATCACTTTGCTGGAGTATGGGGTTTTTGCTATTCCCCTCGTGTTGCCAGCTATGCGGGGCATTCGGCGAAGGAAGCCCCTTTATCCAGAAAGGCATGGCTGACAAAGGAAGCTGCCAGCCGAGAGATTGGGCCAGCAGTTGCTGGGGGTTAGAGGAGCTGACAGGGGGCTCGCCCGACTCCTCTATCGTCAGATAGCTGGGGTCACCGTAAATCGCCGTTGCGCCCAAGCCAAGCAGCGTTGACGAGACCTGTATCTCAAAATGTTCTTGGGCTTGCTTCCAGTAATTGATCGCTGCACTGTCCCTTTGGTTGCCCTGTGTGACGCCGATCTTGCCCTGCAATTGCCATTGCGTCAGCTGGCTGAGACGCAACTGGTTGCGCGATTCAGTAAGCCGGTTGTTGTCGGCAGCGGGGCGGGACTCCAGCGATTGGCATCCCCACAGGCCGCTGAGAACGAGACCAATCCAGATCAGCGAGAGAAGCGGGCGAATCATGTGCGATGTTTATTCCGCATCATTAGCTGTTGGAGAGAGATCAATCCCAAGTCGCTTGAGTGTCTTGCCCAAAATGCGATGGTTGGGATCTTTGGCATGATTCTCACGGAAGATGCTCATGGCTTTGTCTTGCTGGCCGCTCACCCAATAGACTTCACCAAGGTGGGCGCCCACTTCCGGGTCTGGAAATTTGGCATAAGCCTGTTCCAGATAGCTTAATGCCTTGTCAATCTGCTGGGTTCGGAACAGTAGCCATCCAATGCTGTCGATAATGGCTGGGTTCTGAGGGTCGAGCTTGTAGGCTTGCTCGATCAGTTGGCGAGCCTCGTCGAGGCGATCTGTGCGATCCGCAAGTGTGTAGCCCAGCGCGTTCAGGGCGACGGCGTTTTGAGGGTCTTCATCTATGATGGCTCGCAAATCGCGTTCCATGTCCTCCAGGTTGTCCTGGCGTTCCTGAAGCATGGCTCTGGCATAAAGCAAAGAATGGCTGTCAGGAAAGACGTTCAGCGCCTGGTTGGCGACAGACAGTGCATCGTCGATGCGATTCATTTCTGTCATCAAGTTGATTTCCAGCTCCCATATTTGTGCTTCCTGCGCGGGAGAACGCTGCCTGGCCTCGGCAAACAGAGCCTGCGCTTCGCTGTCCTTACCGCTCTCGGCGAGCAGGAACGCTGCCCGCGCCAGGGCACTGAAATAGTTGCCGCCGCGTTCGACCTGTCGATATTCAAGAATCGCGGTGTCCTCGTCTTTTTCCATCTCCGCTATGCGGGCAAGATAGAAATGGGCTTCATTCGCGTGCTGCCCCGCCTCAACAAGTTTCAGGAGGGCGTTTTTAGCGACGGTGACTTTGCCATTTTCCAACGCAACGAGAGCATAGGAAAGTCTCAGGTGAGTGGCGTCCGGGAAGCTTTTTGCGAGCTGCTTGTAAACTTTTTCGGCGTCACTGAGCTGGTTGGAGTCGATCAGGGCGCGGGCATAAAAGTTACCGAGCTGCATATCAGACAGCAATAGCTTTTCCCGCGCTTTCAGAAAGGCAATCGCCTTGTCGTTACCTTGGGTGTTCTTTACCAGTCGGGCATGCAAGGTAATCACGGCAGGGTTTTCCGGTGATTCCGTCAGCAGCGCCTGGGAGGTAGCGAGCGCTTTGTCAGGTTGGTTGTTAAGTTCCAGTAAAACAGCGTAACCGTAACGCAGCTCGCTGCTGTCTGGATGGCGATCCAGAATTTGCTCATAGAGGCTGAGTAGTTGAGCGCGCTCAGCGGGGGGCAGCGATTTGGCGTGCATGGCAACGCGGTCGAAGGATGCCGGGCCTTCAAGTTCGAGCACCTTTTCCATATGGGACAGTGCTTCAGGCAATTTGTGAGCTTTGATCAACTCGAACGCGGCCTGTTGCTGAACCTCGACATTATCCGGAGCGATCTCGGCCCACAAGAGCGTCATTTCGGTAAAAGCGGCCTCGTCTTTCAGAAATTGGGCGGCGCTAAAGGCGCGGGTGACAACCGCCTCGTCTCTCGTTTCCCGGGCGGCTTTCAGGTAGTTCTGCAGTACAATGTCATATTGCTGGTCGCGGGCAGCCATTTCCGCCGTCAGCAGTGCGAGCAGATTGTCCCTGCTGAACTGCGTCGGATTCGTGCCGGTCTCATTGGCTGCCGGGCCAAAGTCGCTGGGGTCGGATGTGTCCGTTATGGAGAGCGTCTGGTGAGTGACGGAATCCATTAAGGGCGCAGGTGTCTGGGATGTCAGGGGCGCCGAACTACAGGCCGTCAACATCGACGTAGTCAAAACCAGTGGCAACAACAGGGGGCGAAGGGCTAGTGTAGTCATCAGGCCTCAATCAAAATGGGCATCCGCAATATATCTAGGCTAGCATAAACCAGATCCCATGTTGATGCAGCCACGAGCATAGTAGATTACCGCTTCGTCATGCGGTGTTATAATCGGCGGCTGCAGTTTCAATTCTGACGGAACCATCGGTGTCTTTAGTCGCTTTAGGAATCAATCACGCAACGGCCAGTGTCTCAGTACGGGAACGTTTGTCGTTTTCACCAGACCAGCTCGATGAAGCGCTCGGGCAGGCCGTCTGTCTGGCGGGGGTGGCCGAGGTGGCGATCTTGTCGACTTGTAACCGGACAGAGGTGTACGCCTGTGGCGAGGATCTCTCTGATGAAACGCTCATTCACTGGCTATGCCAGTATCATGGGGTGTCTATCGCAGAGGTGGTCAGCAATCTTTATTCGCGTCGGGATGAGGCGGCTGCGCAGCACATGATGTCGGTGGCCAGTGGATTGGATTCGCTTGTCCTGGGGGAGCCTCAGATTTTAGGCCAGCTCAAGGACGCGCATGCCCGGGCGCGGGAGCAGGGAACGGTTGGCGGAACCCTGGATCGCCTGTTTCAGCATACTTTTTCGGTGGCCAAACGTGTGCGAACGGAGACTGCAATTGGCGAAAACCCGGTTTCTGTGGCCTATGCTGCAGTGAGTATGGCCTCTCATATCTTCAGTGATCTGGGTGAGGCCTGCGCTTTGCTGGTCGGTGCAGGCGAGACCATTGAGCTAGTGATCAAGCATCTTTACCGATCTGGCGTCAGGTCTTTTATAATTGCTAATCGCACCCTTTCCAGGGCCCGCATGTTGGCAGATGAATTCAAGGGGGCGGCTATCGGACTCGAAGACATTCCGGACTACCTGCCCAAAGCGGATATCGTGATCGCCTCGACCGCCAGTCCACTCCCGATATTGGGCAAAGGGATGGTGGAAAAAGCGTTAAAGAAACGCCGCTATCAGCCCATGTTCATGGTCGATCTTGCCGTGCCGCGCGACATTGAAGCAGAAGTGGCTCGTCTGGCGGATGTCTACCTTTACACGGTTGATGATCTGAAAAGTGTCGTAGATGAGAGCCTGAAGTCCAGGGAAGGGGCCGCGACGGAAGCGCGGCACCTGATCGCAGCCGGGGCAGCCGATTTTATGTATCAGCTGCGTGCGCAGGAATCGGTGTCTGTTCTGCGATTGTTTCGGGAGCAGGCTGAAAAGCAGCGTGAAGTGGAATTGGCCAAGGCTCTGAAGCTCATCCGACGTGGCGATGATGCGGAAAAAGTGGTCCGCCTGCTAGCACATGGACTCACCAATAAATTGATCCACCAGCCTACGGTTCAGGTGCGACGCGCCTCGGCCGAGGGGCGCATTGAAGTCTCCGATTGGTTACGGGATCTTTTCCAGTTACAGGACGGTGCTGAGCCGTCAGATAACGATATTGAACATTAAAAGAATCAAATTATGAAAGCCTCACTGAAGCACAAACTCGAGCAACTCAAGGAGCGTTACGAAGAGGTCGCCGCGCTGCTGGCAGACCAGGGAACGATTGCCCGGCAGGATCAATTCAGGTCACTGTCACGCGAATTTGCCGAGCTGGAACCGGTGGTTGAAGCCTACAAAGCCTACGAGAGCGTACTCGGGAGTGTGGAAGAGGCGCGCCTGCTTCTGAATGACCAGGATCCAGACATGCGTGCGATGGCAGAGGAGGAGTTGTCTGGCGCTAAAGAGCGCATTGAGGCAATGGAGCAGGAGCTACAGCTACTGATGTTGCCGAAGGATCCCCAGGATGACGCCAACGTGTTTCTGGAGGTTCGGGCTGGAACCGGAGGCGACGAAGCGGCCATTTTTGCGGGTGACCTGTTTCGCATGTATAGCCGTTTTGCCGAGGCTCGCAAGTGGAAGGTAGAGGTGATCAGTGAAAACCACGGCGAGCATGGCGGTTACAAGGAGATCATCAGTCGTGTGAGCGGACAAAAAGTCTATGGCACGCTCAAATTTGAATCGGGCGCACATCGGGTTCAGCGGGTGCCGGCGACCGAGTCGCAGGGCCGTATTCATACCTCAGCCTGCACTGTGGCGGTGATGCCCGAGCCGGATGAACTGGAGGCAATCTCGATTAACCCTGCAGAGCTGAGGGTCGATACGTTTCGGGCCTCCGGGGCGGGTGGACAGCACGTCAACAAGACGGATTCAGCCATACGCATCACCCACTTGCCGACCGGCATCGTGGTGGAGTGTCAGGACGAGCGATCTCAACATAAGAACCGGGCGAGAGCGATGTCATTACTGCAGGCTAAGCTGGTTGCCGAGCAGGAAGAGAAGCATGCGAAAGAGCAGGCAGCAACCCGTAAATTACTGGTTGGATCAGGTGATCGTTCCGAACGTATTCGCACCTACAACTATCCTCAGGGCCGGGTGACGGATCACCGGATTAACCTGACGCTCTATAAGCTGGAAGATATTGTTGAAGGTGAACTGGATTCGGTGATCACGCCGCTTCTGCAGGAATATCAGGCCGAAATGCTGGCCTCGCTGAGCGAAGGCTAAGGTGCAGATCGCTGAAGCGCTCAGTTGGGGGCAGCGTGTCCTGGCAGAGCGGGGCCGCGAAGAGGCCACTCTGGATGCGTCGGTGTTGCTGCAGGTCGTTCTCAATCGAGGCCGAAGCTACCTGCTGGCATTTTCAGAGCGTGAGCTCAATCCCGCTGAGCAAGCACGCTACACGGAGTTGATTTCACGTCGCTCAGCAGGCGAACCTGTGGCCTATATCACCGGAGAGCGCGAGTTCTGGTCTCTGGCCTTTGCGGTCAGTCGTGATACGCTCATTCCTCGCCCCGAGACCGAGACCTTGGTGGAAGCGGTTCTGGCATTACCCCTTTCTTCGTCAGCTCAGTTACTGGATTTAGGGACAGGAACCGGCGCGATCGCCTGCGCCCTGGCATATGAGCGACCCGGCTGGTCGATCTGTGCGGTGGATCGGTCTCCCGGTGCCTTGGTGGTTGCGGAAACAAACCTGCAGCGACACGGATTGACGAATGTTGTGCTGTGTCAGAGTGACTGGTTTTCAGCGCTCGAGGCGCGCCATTTTGATGTAATTGTGAGTAATCCGCCGTACATTGCAGCATCAGACCCGCATCTGCAGCAGGGCGATGTGCGCCATGAGCCCCGCTCAGCGTTGGTATCCGGTGTGGACGGATTGGATGATGTCCGTTTAATTGCGGCGCGGGCCAGGGAGCATTTGCGTCGCTCAGGCTGGCTGGTGCTTGAGCATGGCTATGATCAGGGAGGTCGGGTGGCAGACATTCTTACGGTTGCCGGCTATCAGAACGTCGAAGGACGTCAGGATCTGAGCGGGCAGGATCGAATCACCTTGGGACAATGGCCTGGAGGGAGGCAAGATGACTGAGCGTCGCGCACTGAGAGCGGAGATGGACGATGCCTTGCTGGACCGCTACAGTCGGCACCTCCTGATGCCTGAAATAGATGTGTCCGGCCAGGAGCGGTTGAGAAATAGTCGGGTTCTGATCGTTGGTGCGGGTGGTTTGGGCTGCCCGGTGGCCCTGTATCTGGGGGCAGCCGGTATCGGTGCCCTGACGATTGCCGACGGGGATCAGGTTGAGGTCTCCAACCTGCAGCGGCAAATAGGGCACACCCATGCGGAACTCGGAGAGAATAAGGCGATTTCGCTGCGAGAAACACTGAGCGCACTCAATGTTGATTGTCAGGTGGCCGCCGAGGCGCGCTATCTTGACGAAGTCTCCCTCGCTGGTTTGATTGCGACGCACGATGTGGTTGTCGATTGCTCGGACAACTTCATGACGCGGGACTTGGTAAATCGCTTTTGTGTGCAGCATAAAACGCCCTTAGTGTCCGGGGCTGCCATTCGTGCGGAGGGGCAATTGGCGGTCTTTGATCTGAGGCTGCCGGACGCGCCATGTTACCGCTGTGTCTATCCTGATCTGAGCGAAGACGCACTGGGCTGCAACGAGGCGGGTGTGCTGGGGCCGCTCGTGGGGGTTATCGGCAGTATGCAGGCACTCGAAACCGTCAACGTGTTGCTGGGTAAAATCAAAATGCCCCGACCTTTGCTGACGTTCAGTGCGTTTGATGGTCAGTTTCAGTCGTTCAGGCTTCGAAAAAGATCAGATTGCGTTGTCTGTCGCTGATCGGATGAACGGTCAGTTCGCCCTAAGGCTTTAAACGCATCAATCGCATGCTGTCGGCTGGTTTTCAGATCAACGATGGGTAGCGGGTAGAGGCAACCCGGAATCGGGCGCTCCAGCGGCAAATGGATGTCTTTGTCACGCCGGAAGGCTAATTCGGGGATGTAGTGCCGGATAAAGCGGCCCTGAGGGTCAAATTTCTCGCTTTGACTGATCGGGTTGAAGATCCGGAAGTAAGGCGCGGCGTCGGTGCCGGTCGATGCGCTCCATTGCCAACCACCGTTGTTCGCGGGGAGATAGCCATCGACCAGGTGGCGCATAAAAAATCGTTCTCCCAGGCGCCAGTCCACAAACAAATTCTTGGTTAAGAACATCGCACAGATCATCCGCAGACGGTTGTGCATCCAGCCCGTCTGAAGCAGTTGTCGCATGGCGGCATCGATAATGGGAATGCCAGTCTTCCCCTGGCACCAGGCGTCAAATGCGCGACCTTCGCCTTGCCAATGGAGTTGCTCGGTTTCAGGTTTAAATGCCCGATGTCGGCTGACGTCTGGAAAGTGATAGAGGATGTGAATGTAGAAGTCGCGCCAGATGAGCTCGCTGATCCAGCAATCGATGCCGCTGGGATTGGCCGTATGAGGGCGTAACTGGAACGCTTGATGCAGACATTGGCGCCCACTCAGGATGCCGGTGGCAAGATAAGGTGACAGCTGGCTGGTTCCGTCAAGTGCGGGGAAGTCGCGTTGCTGGTCATAGGCGGGCAAGTGGTCGTCTATGAAGGTGGCCAGGCGGTGATGGGCGTTGACTTCGCCTGCAATGAATGTGGTCTCACGGGTTTGGACAGCGTGCCAGACAGCGAGGTCGACAGCGGGTTGTTTGATGGGGTGGGCTCGGCGTGAGGGGGCGGGAAGCGGGGCGCTGTCAAAGGTCGTCAGCAGGCTGTACCAGCGCTTTTTAAAGGGGGTGAAGACGGTGTAGGGGCGGCCTTCCTGCGTGAGAACGCTGCCGACAGGGGCTATCGATTGGTCCCGATAGCGATTCACCCGAATCCCCAGTGCCTGGAGCCGTTCAACCAGGCGCCGGTCTCTTTTCCTTTCATTAAAACCGTATTCTTCGTTGAAATTAAGTTGATCGCAGTGCAATTGCGCCAACAGTTGGCAGATCAGGTCTGCCTCTTCATTGAAGTCACTGCCTCGAACGAGATACAAGGGGATGCCCAGTCGCTGCAAGCTCTCCTGTAATGCGTTTACCTGCTGTTTGACCAGACCAAGTTTGGCCGCGGATTCATCATGGCGTTGCCATTGATCGGGAGAGACAATAAAGCAGGTGAGAAGGTCGGACTCAGGCTGCTGTGATGCCGCATACAGGGAAGGGTTGTCGTGAATCCTCAAATCCCCCCGGAACCAGTGGAGAACACGCGGCATATCAGATTTCCTCAAATTAGACTTTACGCAGATGACCGGTAAATGGATGTAATTAATGGACTGGGGCAACTATCTTTTGGTGAAATCGGAATCTACTGATAACGTTACCACGAACGGTCGACACTCGATATTGGATCTGTGGAGGAATTGTGCAGCATGAATGAGTCCTATCTTGCGATTGGTTGGCGTGAGTGGTTGGCATTGCCTGAGCTCGGTTTGCCGCGAATCAAGGCGAAAGTGGATACGGGGGCACGCACCTCAGCATTGCATGCATTTGAGTTGGAGAGCTATTTAGACAAGGGAGCATTGCGGGTCCGCTTTCGCGTGCATCCCTTCCAAAAGGACGATCAGACGATTGTCGAGTGTGATGAACCGGTTCTGGATAAGCGATGGGTGACCGATTCGGGAGGGCACAGAGAGGAGCGTTTTGTTATTTCGACGCGATTGGAGATCTCGCCGAAGCAGTCCTGGCCGATCGAGTTGACGCTGACAAATCGGGATAACATGAAGTTCCGCATGCTTCTGGGGCGGACCGCGATGAAGGGGCGTATGATTGTGATGCCCGGCGAATCCTATTTGCTGGATAAGCCGGGGGTGCGTTTGTCGGGCGTGTGAGTCTGCCCGAGAGAACACTCAGAGATGACTTTCTGCGTACTCCGCCAGAACGGAGCGCGGCACGCCTCGCAGATGGATGTGGCCGCCGTGCGGGAAGCTTTTGAACCGTTCAGTCAGATAGGTGAGGCCGGAGCTGAGTGCATTGAGATAGGGGGTATCAATCTGGGCCAGATTGCCCAGGCAGACCACTTTGCTGCCATTGCCAGCGCGGGTGATGATGGTCTTAATCTGATGCGGTGTAAGGTTCTGACACTCGTCGATGATGATCAGGCTGTACTGAAAACTACGGCCGCGAATATAGTTCAATGATTTGAACTGAATGGGAACCTTCTGCAGGATATACTCCACACTGGCCGACATGTTGGCATCGTCATCGTGCAGTGCCTCGAGGTTATCCGTGATGGCCCCTAGCCAGGGCTCCATCTTTTCCGCTTCGGTTCCGGGTAAAAAGCCAATGTCTTCATCCAGACCACGAGTGCTGCGCGTGACGATAATCCGCTTGTATTTCTTGCTGGCCACTGTCATTTCAATCGCAGCGGCCAGGGCGAGAATGGTTTTGCCCGAACCGGCCGCGCCGGTCAGATTCACCAGGTGAATATCCGAGTCCATCAGAAGGTGAAGGGCGAGCGATTGGTAAATGTCTCTTGGAACGAGTCCCCAGGCTTCCTGATGGTCCAGTCGGGATCCGGACAAGTCTTTGAGAATTAGGTGGTCGGGATGAATTTCCTGAACCCGTCCGATAAATCCCTGCTCGTCAATGAGGTATTCATTGATCTGTAGTTCGCTGAGTGCCGGAATGCTTGGGATTTTGTGCAAGGCTGCATTAGGCGTTTGCTGCGTGTCGACCTTGTTGACCAGATCCCAGAATGAGCCTTTGAACTCCGTGTACCCTTTTGGTAGCAGATCGATGTCATCTACCAGCTGGTCAGTGTGGTAATCCTGTGCATCTACGCCACAGGCGCGAGCCTTTAGCCGCATATTGATGTCTTTGCTGACCAGGATAACCGGGTCGGGCTGCTTGGACTGCAGCGAAACCAGCGCGTTAATAATTTTGTTGTCGTTCAGTGTTTCGGGGAGCTGTTCTGGATTCGTACCCTCCAGATCCATCAGAATGCTGATGGTTCCCAGTGTCTGACCGTTACTCTCCCTGAAGATGGGTACGCCTGCTTCAATCTCCTGAGGAGAGGCATCACCTAACAGTGTATTGATCATACGAATGGACTGGCGACAGTCTGCCGCCAGCGATGTGTTTCCATTCTTGAGCTTGTCCAATTCTTCCAGAACGGTAAGCGGGATAATGACCCGATGTTCCTCGAAGTTAAGTGGAGCGTTAGGGTCGTGAATCAGCACGTTGGTATCGATCACGTAAAGTTTGATGCCGGATGGGCGTTTTTTCGCCATGCATGAATCCCTTTAGTGGTTGCTAAGACTTTGCCACAGGCAAGTGATGCCAGCTTTGAGTGTTTCATGGAAATCCGGCGCCAGCAAGGACATATTGCTGGCAATCAGCGCACTACGAACCGTCTCGGGCATTTGGTGCATTTGCCAGAGACCCAGTACCAGCGCCTGAGTATTAATGAGCAGTTGAGCGCACTCGCTCAGGGACAGCGTTGGGTAGCGTTTGTTTAACGCTTGACTGATCAGTGCGATACCTTCGTAAAGGCGCGTTTTCAGTTGCATGACCAGGTCAGGTTTGACGTTGCGCTCCAGAATCGTCGTGTTCATACTCGCAAGTGGCAGGAATGCGGGATGCCGACGGGTGTAAGCAGACAGTGTTGCGGCGACTGACTGAGCCACCTGAGGCTCGGATTCGAGGTTGGTCAGCAGTTCAGACAGTATCCCATCATACAGATGGGTCAAAATTGCCAGAAAGATTTCTTCTTTCGTGTCGAAATAAAGATAGATTGTGCCTTTGGCCAGTCCCGCCTCGGTTGCAATGGCTTGCACTGATGGGAGGTTGGTGGGCTGCTCCAGAAAAAGTCGTAGCGCCGATTGGAGGAGTGATTGTCGGCGCAGTGCCTTGTCGGCTTCGTCAATGGCGCGGGTTCTATCGGGCAGTGTTTTCAATCGTTCAGGTTCCTGAAGGTTCTGGAATAAGCATATCATCCTGCCGGCGGTTGCTTTACTATAGTGCCGAGAAAATCAGAATATTGAAATGTATATGTCACTTTCTGCCAAAGATATCATGACCCCTCATATTAAATCGGTGCCTGAAAATTGGACTTTGCAGCGATTTGCGGCGTTTTTGTCTGAAAATCAGATTACGGGCAGTCCTGTGGTGGATGGCGAGGGTGTGATCGTTGGCATTGCGACGCTCTTTGATATTGCAGATTTTCACCTGAATCATGTGGATGCGCGCGCTGAAACACACTTGACTCAGGAAGATCAGCAACAGGTGCGTCAGTTACGTCAAATGATTTTTGAAGGGATGGCGAGCATGCCGGTTGAAGTGAGGGATATTATGACCCCTCAGCTGCTGGCGGTTGACGAAGAAACGCCAGTCAAAGTCGTTGCAGAAATGATGATGAAAGAGCACGTGCATCGGGTGTTTGTTAAGCGAAATGACGCGATTGTTGGCATCATTACCACGTATGACATGCTTCAATTGATTGCTAAATTGCCAGATGAGATTTAAGGGGTAAAAAGCCCCTCCGGAGCAAGACTCGGGAGGGGAGTGGGGTATTCTGGATCAATTAACAGGCGTTGCGTCCGCTAGCGCCTTACTTTTTACGCCGGTTATCAAGCCTGCTGCGTTATAAATAATCTGGCCGTTGGCATACTTAGGGTCTTTAGCCACATTTTCCAATGCTTTCATTGATTTGAACGGGATATCAACAATTAGGGCGTTGACCAGCCAGCTTGGTAGGGCTCCGGTAGGATCTGTATGTTGAAGCCAAACCATTCGCGTCTGATTTTCTCCAACAGGTGAAAACTGATAATGGGTTTCCTGTCGGGTTACCCGAACGTACTGAGATTTTGGGGGGAGTTGGTCTTCAACCGCCACAATGTCCATGAAAATGGTCTGAGTGGCAGGGTCATTAGATGTGCTGATTTCGATCACGTAGTCCCTGTCCTGCACCGGCCAGGGCAGGTCATTGACGGAGTATGCGTAACGCTTGTTGAAGCTCTCTTCTTTGAGCCCCCAGGATTCTATACAGCCATGAACCCATTCGACGCAGGAACCCGGCGTGGCCATTACGGCCATGATGTCCTGGATCGGGGCGTTCAGCGTCGCCTCGGCCTTGAACGCGTGGTAATCACTATCACCTTGTGACTTGGTGAAAATTTTGATGCCTTCCTTGTCAAAATCCAAGTGCCAATCCGCAGCGTCAGACGTAAGCTCTGCGCTGGCCTGGCCGGCTACCATCAAAAATAAGGAGGTAAAAAGGGTACTGCGCAAGCGTCTCTCCAAACGGCACTCGATCCATTCGTGCCAGGTCCCAAGTCAAATGAGCCCGTAGGATAGCATCTGGAGATTTCTAAAAATGCGGAGAGTTGCTGATTTTTGTAAACTATTTTGACCAAGTGCAGGGGTATTGCTGTCATTTCAGGTAAAAGGCACTGCCTTGTGCCGATGTCGGTTTACTCCGGGAGTGTAATGTTGAGCTCAAGTACGGCGCAGCTGTCATTGCGATCCAGCTGAACCTGAACATCATCCCGGTTGATCTGAACATACTTGGATATCACATCCAGTAACTCCTGTTGCAGCTTGGGCAGATAGTCAGGCTGAGCATGGCTGCCTCGCTCGTGGGCGACAATAATCTGCAAGCGCTCCTTGGCCATTGAGGCCGTAGAGGGCTTGCTGGTGCGAAAGTAGTCCCAAAATCTCATGCGGTACCTCCGAACATCCTCTTAAAGAAGCCCTTCTTGGGTAGGTCGAGGAAACGATGCTCTTTGCTTTCGCCCAGAAGGCGGGCGACAGCATCCAGATAAGCCTGACCCGCATCGCTGATTTCATCGTGAATGACCGGTACACCCTGGTTTGATGCTGTCAGTACCGATTGGGACTCGGGTATGACACCCAGCAGTGGAATTGACAGAATTTCCTCGACATCCTGAACGCTGAGCATCTCGCCGCGTTTAACGCGTTCCGGGCTATAGCGTGTCAGAAGTAAGTGCTCTTTAATCGGTTCGAGCCCCATCGCCGCACGTTTGGACTTGCTGTGAATAATACCGAGGATCCGGTCCGAATCGCGCACGGAAGAGACTTCCGGGTTTGTGACTACGACGGCTTCGTCAGCAAAGTAAAGTGCCATTAACGCACCATGTTCAATGCCGGCAGGGGAGTCACAGACGATATAGTCGAAGGTCTTGGAGAGTTCATTCAGAACCTTTTCAACACCTTCCTGGGTCAGCGCATCTTTATCACGCGTTTGAGAAGCGGGGAGGATGAACAACTTGTCAGAATGCTTGTCCTTGATCAGTGCCTGGCTGAGAGCCGCTTCGCCATTGATGACGTTTACGAAATCATAAACGACCCGGCGCTCGCAGTTCATGATCAGATCAAGATTTCTTAGGCCAACATCGAAGTCGATCACGACAGTCTTATGTCCCCGCAGGGCAAGTCCGGTCGCAATAGAAGCACTGGTAGTGGTTTTCCCTACGCCGCCTTTTCCTGATGTAACAACAATGATCTTGCTCAAGGTAGTATCCTATGGTTTACAGACTATTATGGTTAATGCTTGTGTTCTAAATGTCTGTCAATGACAGTTTCTCGCCGTTTAGCGTTATTTGCGTGGGTCTCTTCCAATGCGGCCCCGTCAGATCTTCACTTATTTTGTATTGACCGGCAATCGACACAAGTTCCGCCTCAAGACTCTGACAGAATATGCGAGCGCTTTCCAGTCCTCTCACACCCGCCAGAGCGCGCCCCCTTAATGGGGCGTAAACATGAATATTTCCATCGGCGAGCAACTCCGCTCCTGCGCTGACCGGCGCAAGAACGATTAAGTCGCCACCACGCGCATAGATTTGTTGTCCAGATCGAACGGGTTGCGTAATAACCAGATTTTGAGGCGTTGGGAGTTCAGCCGGTGCCGCCGACCGGGTCGCAGGAGCCTCTTCTTGCTTGGGTGCGCTGCTTGTTTCTGTACTGCGCCCCATGTCTTCGGCATTGGCTTCAGTCGTTTCCGGTGAGCGGCCATTTTTTGCGGGCGGAAAAACGGGTAAGCCGGCTTTCTGGGCTTCGCTGATTTGCTCGGGAGCGTCGGCTCGAATGCCAACCAGAATCATACCGGCATTTCGCACAACGCTTTGAATCATGCGGAGATCCGGTAATGGGACTTCTGCATCGTCGTACTTTTCCAGGCTCAGAATAATGGGGTGGTTTGTGAACAGCGCAGGGGCCTGTGCAATTTTCTCTTCGAGTGCTTCACTGAGCCCGGTGGGGTCGTAATAAAGCAGCTCAAGTGTCGTGATCGCGACAAGATTACCCTTGAACTTTAAACACGGGGGTCTTACGAGTTCGCTAGTGGCAGGCGCCATGTTGGAAAGGTTTCCTTAGGACGTTTTTATCGTAGTTCTCCTGATTGTACTGTAAGCGCTTCGGCTTGTCATATATTTAGAAAAAAGGATGAATGTTGTTGCTTTTCATCCGGTGAATGGCAGAAAAATGAAGGAAAAACAAGCGAGTAACAAGCCACCTATTGCGCCGGCAAAGACATCGGATGGATAGTGCAGTCCCAGTGCGACGCGTGAGAGTCCAACCAGAAGGGTGAAGGGTAGCGTAGCCAGTGCCAGAACGGGGTACTCTATGCCGATGAGTGCGGTAAATCCGACTGCATGTAAGGTATGTCCGCTGGGAAAGCTATAGCGATCCAGTGCGGGCGCCTCGGAATGAATACTGGGATGAGTGATGAATGGGCGCTCTCTGACCAGTGTCCTTTTGAGCAATTTGTAGCTGGAGGTGAACAAGGCACCAGCCAGGGCGAGACAAATACCCACCTTGAGGTTGGCTATCGCAACGCCTATTAACATGGCGTACCAGAAGATCCCATCACCCAGGCGACTGATGACCCGAAAAAAGCCGATATAATCCATTTTTCGACACCACGCCATAAAGCGCAGACAGTGCGCAAGTTCCCATTCATCCGCGCGTCGGAAGACGCTGATTGTCCGAATATCTGACATGGCTATGCTCCTCTGAGTCTGTTTGCATCAACAGGTGCGAGAACTGATTTGCGATGGTGTTCCAATCCAGTTGCTGAGCTTTTGCGCAGGCGGAAAGCCCAAGTCTTCGGGCGAAACTGGGTTGAAGTACGAGGGACAGGGTGTGCCTTGAAAATGCATCGGTGTCGCTTTCAGGTAAGAGTAGCGCCGAGCGGGAATGTGTAAGGAGTTCGCGTGCTGCAGCGGTGTCAAAACTCACGATCGCCAATCCGGAGGCCATCGCTTCAAGGATGACGTTGCCAAAAGTATCCGACTGGCTGGGGAAGAGGAAAATATCTGCGCTGGCGTAATGCTCGTAAAGGGGGGCGCCAGTCAGGCTGCCGGTGAAGTGTATGTCAGGATTGCGCGCCTTCAGCTTAGTAAGCAGTGGGCCACTACCCACGATGATCATGCGAGCCTCGGGAACTTCTTGCTGGCTGCGCCGGAAAGCCGAAACAGCCAGCTCGACATTTTTTTCAGCTGCCACACGTCCAACATAAATGATGACCGGTGTGTCCTCCTGAGCCCCCCAACGTGCACGCAGTGCTGCAGACCGGCGGGCTGGCGTAAACCGTTCGGTATCTACACCACGGCTGAGCAGCGCAGTGTTTCTGATGCCCATTTGTTCAATTTCGCGTATGGTTTGCCGGGTGGGGGCGAGCGTGCGATGGGTCTGAGCATGGAAGCGGCGTAAATAGAGCGATATCAGCGCACTCAGCCATCCGAAGCCATAGTAACGACTGTATAGATGGAAGTTGGTATGGAAACCGCTGGTAACCCTGATATTGAGCCGTCTGGCGATTTTCAAGGCGGACCAGCCCAAAGGGCCTTGGGTTGCAATGTAGACAGCCGTGGGGCGCTCATCCTGCCAAAGTCTTGTGATACGAGCTCCGGCGGGAAAACCAAAACGCATTTCGGGATAGCCCGGAATGGGGGCGGAGGGAACCTCTACTATCATGCTGTCCGGGCTGGTAGCCTGCTGGTCGCGCCGACCCGGTTTGATGACCTGAATTCTGAACCGTCCTTTTAAATGATCAACCAGCATGCCGAGCGTCATTGCCACCCCATTGATATCCGGGGTGAAGGTTTCGGTGACGATACTGATCAGCGGGCGGTCTTGATCTACCATTGTTTACACACATTATCGATTCTCTCAGATTTACTTTGCCGTGGTATCGTGACAAAACGGAGAATGTATAATGTCGGTCTGATGACATCTTGCTGTGTTTTGCGGTGTACTCCCCGCCATAACAAAGGGTTTAACCATGGTTCGTCAGGTCATTCCATCCTCACCCTCGTTGTCCGAAAAAGTACTCTGGGGCATGGTGAACGCATTGGAGCGAACGCTCTTTTCAGAAAATTTTGTCGTGTCGAATCTCACGCCCTACGAGGAAATATGCCGGGATGGCATCATGTCCGTACGACACTACCTTCCGTTGGAAGACGCTGAAATTGCACTGGAAAACGGACACATCTCCGTTTCTGAAACCCGTCATAGTATTCCGCTGATTCTGGTTCCGCCGTTGGCTGCTACGGCCATGATTTTTGACCTGTTGCCACAGCGGAGTGTCGTTCGCTATTTTCTTGCCAGAGGTTTCGATGTCTATCTGGTTGATTGGGGTGAGGTGACTGAGGACCACAGTCATTTGTCCCTGCAGTCCTATGTCATGGACTGGATGCCCGAGATTATTAATGTTGTCAAAAAACGTTCCGGTCAGGACGAGGTCTCCTGCTTCTGTTATTGCATGGGTGGTTTGTTAACCCTGATGTATGCCGCGGTGCATCAACCCTCCGGCATTCGTAATATTGTCACGGTCGCCAGCCCGGTCGATATGCATCAGGGGGGCGTGGCGGGCAGGGCGCTGAGTTTGATCTATCGCCCTGCACGCATTATTTCGCGAGTGCTCAATATTTCCCTGATGGATCTTCCCTCTCGCTATCTGCATATTCCCGGGTGGATGAGCTCCCTGGTTTTTAAGCTCACCAATCCGATGGGGAGCGTCATTAGCTCTTTGGAGTTGCTGGTGAATTACTGGGATCGGGAATATGTCAAAGTGCATACCACGATGAGTAAGTGGTTTGACGATATGGTGGATTATCCGGGTGAGACCATCAAGGAAATGGTGGTCAAGATGGCGCTGAATAATCAAATGGCGAAGGGGCGAATGAAAATGGGCGAGCAACATGCTGAATTCAGCGCCATCGATTGTTCCATTCTGGCCTTCGCAGGACGCACTGATAAATTGGTCACGCCTGCGGCAGCCCACCGTGTGTTGGAAATTGTCTCGTCGCAGGATAAAGAGTTCTGTGTTGTCGGGGGAGGGCATGCGGGTGTGTTTGCGGGGCGAACCGCGCCGTCCGAAACCTGGGCGATCAGTGCCGACTGGTTGGCAGAACGGTCATCCTGACTACCTCCTTTGTTCTCTTTAAAGCCACAGCGTTATTGATGCTTGTCAACAAGCATCCGTTCGTTTTTTGGCATAGTCGTCGTCAATCTATACTGTACCTACTCGTTTGGACTGGCGAATAAAAAACAAGGACCCCTTCATGAAAGAGACACGCACGACCCCCGTTTTCCAAGACGTAGAAGCCTGCGTTGATGCAATTATCGAGAAAGTTGGCAAAACGATTGTTCTGGGTTTGCCGTTGGGTTTGGGTAAACCTGCCCATCTGGTGAATGCGATTTACCGTCGGGCTCAGAAGAACCCTGATATTTCGCTACGGATAGTTACGGCGCTCTCCCTGGAAAAGCCAGTGGGCAAAAGCCCTTTGGAACGGAAGTTTCTCGGGCCATTTGTCGAGCGGCATTTCAAAGGTGTGCCTGATCTTGATTATGTGATCGACCTTCGCAAAAACAAGCTGCCGCCGAACGTCGAAGTTCGGGAGTTTTTCTTTAAGGCGGGTAGTTATCTGCATCATGAAAGCCAGCAGCAGAATTACATCAGCAGTAATTACACCCATGCGGCGCGGGACTTGATTGGGCAGGGCGTCAACGTCGTGGCGCAAATGGTCGGAAAGCGTTTAGTCGAGGGGCATGCCTCCTACAGTTTGAGCTGTAACCCGGATCTTTCACTTGATCTGGAGCCCATGCTTCACGAGCTTCAGGCGTCCGGTATGCCGATAGCGTTGGTCGGTGAAGTGAATCGTCAAATGCCTTTCATGCACAATGATGCTGAGATCGAGAGCGATCGTTTTGACATGCTGGTCGACAACGAGAAGTATGACTATCCCTTATTCGCCGCGCCTAATATGGCCATCACGCCGGCGGATCATCTGATCGGGTTTTACGCCAGTACCTTGTTGAAGGACAACGGCACGCTTCAGGTAGGGATCGGCTCTCTGGGGAGCGCTTTGATCTACAGCACCCTCTTGCGGCATCAAAATAATGGCGAATACCAAGCCCTGATGCAGCAGCTCAAGGTCAGGGAGAAGTTTCCGGTCGTCGAAAAAATTGGTGGCGTAGATCCGTTTAAGGAGGGTCTCTACGGTTGCAGCGAAATGATGGTGGATGGTTTTCTGCACCTCTATAAAGCGGGCATCCTCAAGAAGGAGGTCTTTTCAGATGTCAGATTGCAAACTCTGCTGAATGATAAGCGCATCACCACCGAGGTTAATCTGGATATGCTCAAGGTTCTGGCGGAGGAGGATATCATTCAATCACCCCTGCGCGCCAAGGACGTTGCTTTGCTCCAGAGTTGGGGTGTGTTCCGCGCTGAGGTGGAGTACAAAGGGGGCGCCTTGATTACCGACGCGGGAACGATGGCGGGAGATCTGCAAAATGCAGACGCGTTGACCTGGATCGAACAGAACTGCTTAGGGATACACCTCAAAGGGGGCATCGTTATGCATGGCGGTTTCTTCCTTGGGCCCAAAGAGCTTTATCAAATGCTGGATGAATTCTCTGAGGAGGATCATCAGAAGTTCTGCATGACAAGCGTTAACTACATTAATCACCTCTACGACCACTTCCTGGGTAATCAGGCGAAGAAGGCCGCGCAGCGTCAGGAGTCGCGCTTTATTAACTCGACCATGCTGGTGACGCTCAACGGCGCCGCCGTGTCGGATGGTCTGGCAAATGGGCAGGTGATCAGCGGTGTCGGCGGACAGTACAATTTCGTGGCGATGGCTCATGAGCTACCCAATGCCCGCTCTGTGCTGAAGTTCAAGGCAACACGGATGAGCGGCGGGAAGGTGCAATCGAATATTGTTCTCAGCTACGGCTACACAACGATTCCTCGTCATTTACGTGACATTTTCATTACGGAATATGGGATCGCGGATGTACGCGGCAAATCAGATAAGGATGTGATGATCGAGTTGATCAAGATCGCAGACTCGCGCTTCCAGGATGAACTGCTGGCGCAAGCAAAATCGGCGGGCAAGATTCCTGAAAATTATGTATTGCCTGAGATGTATCGCCACAATACGCCCGAAGCCATTGGTAGTATCCTGGGGCTGGCTGCCAAATCAGGATTTTTTCCACCTTTCCCCTTTGGCTGCGATTTTACGCCGGACGAACTGAAAATCGGAAAAGCCCTGAAAGGCCTCAAGGCAAAAACAGGCTCTCGTAAGGGAATGATCAAGGCGATCATTAAGGCGCTCAAAGTCAGGGATATTCCGACTGAGGTGCTGCCATTGCTGAAACGCATGGATATGGAGCACCCTGTAGGACTGAAAGAAAAGCTGGAACAGAAGCTTCTGGTGAGTGAATTAACCGGATAAAGGGCGGCCGCCGCACTGGTGAATGCGGCGGCCGACGCGTTTAGCGTGTTTCATCCCCTGGTTTCAGGAAATGACGAGCGTAGCGTGCTTCGAGCGCCCTGACGGGCAGGAGAATGAATAAATCGGCACATTGAAAATCAGGGTCCCAGCAGGGAGGTCCACCGATGCCTGCACCTAGTCGGCAATAGGCTTTGATCAGTGCCGGAATGGCGGCCGGTGGGTCTGCCGGTGTGTCGACGCTGGGGAGTGGGCGTCGAGGGCTAACCTTGAGTTCAGGGTCGAGCCCATGCCGCCTCATCAACTGATGGGTAATCGACCAGGCGTCCTCAAATCCGTTTCGAATGCTGATGGATCCGCAGCCCAGCAGGAAGTCATATTGATGCTCAAGTACAAAGCGCGCGATGCCTGACCATAGCAAGGCTAACGTAGCGCCCGAACGGTAATCGGCATGAACACAGGTGCGACCGATCTCAAGTTTTCGTCCTTGCAGGATCTTTACGGCAGTCAGGTCAAATTCATTCTCCGAGTAGAAGCCACCATTCAACATGGCATTCTTTTCGTCCAACAGGCGCGTCGTGGCGATCACCATGCCCATCGCATTTTTTACGACTAAATGATGGCAGAAAGGATCATAGCAATCACTGTCAAGCAGCGGTGTGAGTGACTGTAAATTAGCGCCGAACTCGTTGGTAAATATTTCGTATCGAAGTCGTTGAGCGGCTCGCAGTTCATCTGGCGTTTCAGCCAGTTTTACCTTAAGTGCCTCCTTGGCAGGTAAGGCTTCCACAAGCGGTTTGCGAATAGCTGATCTCATCACGTGGCCCTTCTCAGTTTTTCTTAGCCTAGAGTTGTCGCATGACACCTCAGTGATGAAATGGTTACAGCTTGTTGACAGCGATTAATCGGCGTTTAAGAACCTCAGGAAGTCGTCAGGTATTTAAAATTTTTTACAAAAATCAATTTTTGGCCTTAACTTATTCATAATTCAGGTGTAGTAACAACAACCTTTTCGAGAGATCTGAGTACCGTGGATAACAATGAAGCATGGCGAATATTGATAGTTGAAGATGATGAGCGCCTGGCGGACCTCACCAAAGAGTACCTGGAGTCCAATGGGCTGATTGTCTCAGTTGAGCCGAATGGATCTAAAGCGGTTGACCGTATTCAGACTGAACAACCGGATCTGGTTGTTCTGGATCTTATGCTACCGGGTGAGGATGGCCTGTCGATTTGCCGGAAGGTGCGACCTAATTATGACGGCCCGATACTGATGTTGACCGCCCGTACCGATGATCTGGATCAGGTGCTGGGCCTTGAGATGGGGGCAGACGATTACATGGGGAAGCCGGTTCGCCCCCGCGTCCTGCTGGCTCGTATTCGCGCCTTGTTGCGCCGGATTAAAGAGCAGCAGCCCACGATTGCGGCAACAGAAAGTGCAAGAGAGTCAGGTTCTGACGAGCCGGTGCGCCTGACCTTTAATACACTGGTGATTGACCGCTCAATGCGAGAAGCCTGGCTGGCGGATGAAAGCATTGATCTGACCAGTGCCGAGTTCGATTTACTCTGGCTGCTGGCGAGCAGTGCTGGCCGTGTGTTGAGTCGTGAAGAGATATTTACGGCGCTTCGGGGAATTGAATACGATGGGCAGGATCGCTCCATTGATGTCAGGGTGTCGCGGATTCGTCCGAAGATTGGTGATGATCCAGTTCATCCCCGACGTATCAAAACGGTGAGAAGCAAAGGCTATTTGTTCGTAAAAGAAGCCTGATATCGATTCACGTTCAGGTATGAACTCGAGTGAACCAACTATTTGTACGAGTACTAGTGACCATTGCCGTTGCGCTGGCTTTCTATATCGGAGTGGCCAGCGTTCTTTTTTTTGGCCTGAACAGTGTACGTCTTCAGGATTACAGAGATAGTCTGGCCCAGCCACTCGTGAGCTGGATTCGTCAGGCTCCGGCACAACACATGTCATTTCTTCGTTCGGTGATTGACGTCCCTGATGCGGCCGAGGTGGTTGAGTCCGACACTTTAGTTCTAAGTCGCCTTGAGCATGAACGCCTGGCTTTCGGTCAGGTACTGGGCCAGGCGGGCGGGGATGATGCCCTGTATGTGGCGGCCATCGACACAAAACACCTTTTGAAAATTCACTGGCAGAATCCGACGCTACAGGGGCCCCTTTGGAATGCGTGGGTCATTGCCGGAGAACTGGCCGTGCTGAATGAAGTTGCTGCGTTCGAACGCTTGCAATACTGGCAGGCACTGACTCACTTGTCGCTATCGTTAGAAAGCGTGGATACCTTTCCACGTTCATTGAGTCATTTGCTGGAGCGGTTTGAACAGCAGGGCTATCTCTTACTGGGTAATGCCTCAGGTGAAAATGCTGAGTTATGGGTGCCTGCGGGGGATGACCGGCTGCTGAGAGTGGCTGACTTACCGAATTTCGATCCCTGGGCCTTGAGCGTATTAACGGCGATTGTGTTTACTGGTCTGGCCATTATCGCCGTCGCACTTTATTTCTCATTAGAGGGGCTTGATCGTCGACTGCGCAAGCTTGAAACCGTCGCCACGCGCATTGCGCGAGGGGAGTTGGATGCCAGGGTGGATGACAACCGCTTTGATGCGGTAGGCAAATTGGCGCAGGTTTTCAATCGCATGGCTGACCATATCCAACGACTCGTGGCGGTTCAGCGCGAAATGATTCATGCCGTGTCGCACGAACTCCGCACACCGGTGGCGCGTATCCGTTTTGGCGTCCAAATGATCGAGGATTGTACCGACGAGGCAATGCGTCAGAAACAGATCAACGGTATTGATTCCGATATTCAGGAATTGAATGAGTTGATTGATGAAATCTTGACGTATGCGCGTCTCGAACAAGGTGGACCTGTCCTGGATTTTCAGGAGGCTAACCTGCTTGATATCGCGCGTCAGGTGGTGAGTGAGCAGAAAATACTCAAACCGGAAATACAGGTTGAGGCACAGATTCTGGGTGAGTCAGAAAAGTGGGGAACTTCTCAGGTGGAGCCTCGTTACATCCACCGAAGTCTTCAGAACCTGGTGGGCAATGCGATTCGCTATGCATCGCAAAAAGTCGTCGTGAAATGTAATTTTGGCGAGGAAACCTGTCGAATTGATGTTGAGGATGATGGCCCGGGTATTCCTGAATCCGATTGGGAAAAAGTGTTCACGCCCTTTGCTCGCCTGGATGATAGTCGTACCCGCAGTTCGGGGGGCTATGGCTTGGGTCTCTCAATTGTCAGGCGGATCTTGTATTGGCATGGCGGGCAGGCTTTTGTAACGCGAAGCAGTATGGGAGGCGCAAAATTTAGTCTGGTATGGCCACGGAATCAGGCCAAAGAAGCATGATCGTCCGAAAAGCGAGCAAAATATCAATGCTTTTAATAAGTTAGGCGCCATTTTAGTTAACGTAACGTTACAAATTGCGACAGAAGCACAACAGACAGCGTTAATGCACTGAGGCATGATGAGGGTCGTAAGGGATGACTCTTTGAGGTTGTAGTTCTATCGAACTTTCCTTGTTCATGTGGGGGCTGAAAAGCCCCCTTTTTTTTTGCGCCCAGCATGGGTGCACTCTTATGGGTGTAAATGATGAAGGTCAGTTGGTTTCGGGAAAACCGATGACGCGTTGTGTTGCCAGTCGCAGCCCCACCATTTCGCCTACAGGATAGTTGTGATGGCTTGGGGTGACACACTCCAGCTGTGTGGTGCCGTCACTGAATTGGAATTGATAGTTCATCGTCGCGCCCATAAACGTTTTGTCTATGACTTGGGCCTTATACGCGCTGGCCTCAAAGGGCTCCAGGTCATCGGGGCGTATCAGAACATCCACCGTGCTTCCTGGCGCAATGATCTGCGGTGTGTAGATGTCGAGTATACCCAGCGCAGTCTCGGCGCGTGTCGGGGACAACATTGTACCCTTGATAAAGGCACCCCTACCGATGAAGCTCGCGACAAATCGGGTCATTGGACTGTGGTAGAGCGTAAAGGGTGTATCCCATTGATGTAGGTGACCCCCTTGCAAAACGCCTATTTTGTCTGCCAGCGCAAAGGCTTCCTGTTGGTCGTGTGTCACCAGAAGGGCTGTTGTATGGCTGGTTCTTAGTATGTGTTTGACCTCCTGAGCAAGCTGGCTACGTAGCTCCGCATCCAGATTTGAGAACGGTTCGTCCAGAAGAATCAGGTCCGGCTCAGGCGCCAGCGCCCGGGCCAGCGCGACCCGCTGTTGTTGTCCCCCTGACAATTCATGGGGGAACGCTGCGCTCAGCCTTGTCAGGTCGGTCAGTTCCAGCAAGCGGGCGACTTTAGCCTGGCGCTCCTGGCGAGATAAATGCTGAAGTCCGAAGGCGATATTCCTGGCCACCGTTAAATGCGGGAACAGGGCGTAGTCCTGAAAGACAACACCCATGCGGCGCTTTTCGGGAGGCAATTGATTGTCTCGGTTTGCCACCGTGTTTCCGCGGAGCGAGATTTGACCTGCCTGCAGAGGAATAAAACCCGCTATGGCTCTCAGTAAGGTTGTTTTTCCGCAGCCGCTTGGTCCGAGCAGGGCACCAATTTCGCCCCGATCCAGGTGGAGCGTTAAGCCTTTAAAGATCTCCGCGCCCGGGTAGGCGCAGGTGATCTCAGATATCGTTAGCATGTGCGTTCTGTGTTAACCCAACAACAGCTTTTCCATAAGGGCTTTTTGAGCATGCAGCCTGTTTTCAGCCTCATCCCAGACGACAGAACGACTGTCGTCCAGCATGTCGACGCTGATTTCTTCGCCACGATGGGCAGGGAGACAATGCATGAACAGCGCTTTGGCCGAGGCCAGATCCATCAGCTCAGGAGAGACCTGGAAGTTGCTAAAGGCGGCTTGTCGCTTCGCCTGCTCATCTTCTTGCCCCATGGATGCCCAAACATCCGTCACGATGAGATCGGCGGCTTTGGCGGCTTCTTGCGGCGTACGCACAATCGACACCCTGCCTTTGTGCTTTTCCAACAAAGAAGGTAGGGGTTCGAATCCCTCTGGGCAGGCAATCACCAGCTCAAAGTCAAAGCGTTCAGCGGCGTTGATATAAGAGTTACACATATTGTTTCCGTCGCCAATCCATGCTACCCGGCGCCCCTGTATTGAACCCCGGTGCTCCTGATAGGTCATCATGTCGGCGAGTAGCTGGCAAGGATGGAAGTCATCCGTTAAGGCGTTGATGACCGGAACGCGCGAATGCGCGGCAAAACGCTCAATCTTGGAATGTTCAAAGGTGCGAAGCATGATAATGTCGACCATGCGAGACAGGACCTTGGCACTGTCCTCGATGGGCTCGCCGCGGCCCAATTGCGTGTCGCGAGGGGACAAAAACAGCGCGTGGCCTCCCATCTGGGCCATGCCCGCTTCGAATGAAACGCGTGTCCGAGTGGATGATTTTTCGAAAATCATTCCCAATACACGGTTGCGGAAGGGCTCATAATGTTCTCCCCGGGCATGTATTGCCTTGAGTGCGATGGCTCTATCGAGTAGCGCCTTGAGCTCCACGCTATCCATATCGCAAAGTGTCAGGAAATGTCGTGTTGTCATCTGTTACCTGTCTTAAAACAAAAAAGACGGCGTTCGCCGTCTGAACAATGGGTTAATCATACTATGAATGCCGGGGTTTTTTCCTGTCATCACCCGCATACAAGCGAATGAGTCTGACCAGATTGCGGACCAGTTCCGCGGCCTCGCCATCCGTCAGGTTGATGGGAGGCATCAGGCGGATGACCTTTTCTGCCGTCACATTTACCAAGAGCCCCTGAGTATACGCCAGGGGTGCAATTTCTCCACAGGGCTCCATCATTTCGATGCCTATCAGCAAGCCCCGACCCCGAATGTCACGAATGTAGTGGTTGCCGCCAAGCTCATGGCGAAGGTCCTGTAGTATACGCTCACCCAGGTCGAGGGCTCGCTCGCCCAGGTGGTTTGCCAGAATAAAATCAACAGACGCCAATGCTGCGCTGCAGGCCAGCGCATTACCCCCCGTTAGCGTTCCATGCTGCCCTGGGGCAAGACAGTTCGCCGCGCCCGCCCCCGCCAAACACGCGCCCATAGGTACGCCGTTGGCCAGGCTGCCCCCGGTCGTGACGACGTCAGGCACGATACCATAATCCTGGTAGGCGAAATAGCTTCCACAACGGCCATTGCCGGTCTGGCCTTCATCGATCATCAGCAACCAGCCCAGGCGTTCGCACAGGGTTTTCAATGACTGAAAATAGAGCGGGGCTGCAGGTATAACGCCGGCTTCACTTTGAACCGGTTCGACCAGTACTGCAGCAATATTTCGATTGGCACGCGCAATCTGGGTAATCGCCTGTATATCATTGAAAGGCGCACGGATAAATCCGCTTACCAGCGGTTCAAAACCAACCTGTACACCGCGAATACCGGATGCACTGAGTGTGGCCAGGGTGTAGCCGTGAAATGCCTTGTCCATCACCAGTATTGCAGGGGCTTCGATACCGCGTTTTTTACCGTGAATCCGAGCGATTTTGATAGCACATTCGTTTGCCTCATCTCCCGAATTACATAGAAAGACAGACTCGAGTCCGGAAGCCTGGCAAAGGCGTTCCGCAAGTTGGCGTTGCTGAACGGAATAGTATTGGTTTGAACAGTGAATCAGTTCGGCTGCCTGTAATGCCAACGCATGCGCAATGACAGGATGGGCGTGCCCCAGGTTTGTGGTACCCAGGGCTGAAGTGGTATCGAAAAAACGTTGTCCTTTTTCATCAAATAGCCAGCACCCGGCTCCCTTGGTGAAGCTGAGAGGTAATCGGGATTCCGAGTTCATCAACGGAGGAAAGGCCATTCCATTCGTCCTTTGCGCGGGGTCGCTGACCATTGACCTGAACAAAAAAGGCAGCCTTTCGCTGCCTGTACGCCCTATAGTATAGCCTTTTTTCAGGGGGAGCAATCGCGCTGACACAGGGGGGTAAACCATAGTAAAATGGTCGGGATTTATGGGGCAGATGACTTTAAAGAGGTTTTTTATGGACGTGATCGAAACAATCAAACAACAGTTAAGCCAAAATCCAATCATTCTTTACATGAAAGGGTCACCTAATGCCCCTCAGTGTGGGTTTTCTGCGCGTACGGTTCAGGCTCTGATGGCGTGCGGTGAAAAATTCGCCTATGTCAATATTCTTGAGCATCCGGAAATCAGAGAGTCTCTGAAAACCTATAGCAATTGGCCGACCTTCCCCCAGCTGTACGTCAGGGGTGAATTGGTGGGCGGTTGTGACATCGTGACTGAGATGTACGAGAAGGGTGAGTTGCAGTCGTTGGTCAAAGACGCGGTAGCTCAATAAGTCTCGTGGCTAATTCGGCACGTACCGGATCGGGATCTGGTACGTGTAACCAAATCGGGAATCTGCAATGGGCGGACGATCAAACGGGCTTGCGGCAATCGTGGCCCGTTTTGCAGCTTCGTCCAGTCCACTGTCTCCGCTACTCGTTAACACCTTGATTTTTTCCAGCGTTCCGTTCGCCTGCAAAGTGATTAGCAAGATAACTTCACGTGCGGCGTTCAGTTGACTGAAAGGGTACTGCTTATCGTGATACTTTTTCTGGCTGATGTGGTTCAGCAGATAGGGTTGGAAGATCGAAAGTAGCGACGGGTGGGGGGCGCCCCGGGTAGATGTTGACGGGGGTGCCGTCGAGATTTCGTCTTGAATGGAACTGGGGCGACTTTGGAAAAGCCCGCCCAGATCCGGAATTTTCGGAAGATTGACACTCGGCTGAGCGGGGTTGGTCCGGTGTGGAAGTGGGCGTGGAGCGACCTGTGGGGAAGGTGTCAGATTGGTATTTTCTTCTTGCACGACTGTCGCAGTCTCTGGCTCCGCTGAAGGCTGAGGGAGTTCAGCTTGCGTCGGTACTAAGGGGCTTGGGGTTGACTGAGAAACGCGCGATGTCGCTTCGGTTTTATCAGGGGAGACCGTTATTTGAAGCGTACTGGGCGTCTGACCGGACGGCAACGCTATTCGACTGAGTAATCCGATCACCAACAGGTGGATAACCACCGAAACCATCAAGGCCAGAACGTTCTGATAGGCACTCGGCATTCAGGATCAGGCTGCCTTGCCGGACATTTTGCGCAAATTGCCGATCACCGCATCCATGGCCCGGTCGAATAGCATGCCCTCATCCAGGATATGTAGGCGCCCTTTGCGTAGTTCGTGTGCGAGGTCATTCTTGCTCTTTTCAACGACTTTGAGTCCGAGTCGATTCACGAAAATGTAGGTTTCGGAGTCCTCAATTTTAGTTGAGAGCTTGCAGCGAAAGCGGTTCCCGTTAACCAGGCTAAATTCGACCCATGTACCGACGTCTATCTCTTCTATCTTGCTCAGGAATTCGGCAAGCACAGCAAACTCAAGCTCTGACTGCAATTCGACGGCTGTTTTGGGCTTAGGAGACACTTCTTCCGCTTCAGACACTGAAACCGCTTTGTCCGGTGACTGAACTTCCCGGGCGTTGGGTTGAGGCTGTTGTTTGAACACCTCCGTGAGGACCTTCTTCAGATCATTGATCATGACGTCCAGTCGATCATTGTTAATGGAGACTTCTGCCAGACCCGCCTTGATTTGCTTGAGCAACTGAGGCACGATTTTGACCCAGCGTTGACGTGATTCGACGTCTCCGTGCGGATACAGACACCAGATCAATTCGTCTACGACCCTTACACAGTGTTTGAAGCGATGATCAGTATCTTCACGCAGGTAGGCCAAAAACATGACGCGGTTCCAGCCATTTTTGAGTAAATCCCTGGCGACAGGGGGCAGGTCATGCGCCTCTAGTTTTTGACGGATGATATCATCTACAGTCTTGTGTGCTTTCTGGGACTTTATGCGTCCAGCCTCAGCTTCCTGAGTGCGTTTTTCCACCAGTTTGGCTTTGTGCTCTTCTTTTTCGCTGGCTTTAATGAAGTCGATGTAGAGTTCTTCAAACAGGCGAACGTCGCCGTTGAAATCTGTCAGAATCCTCTGCACGATTCGATGAATGTGCTCATAAAGTTTATCGCGCTTTTGTTCGGAGGATTCACTCCAGCCGATACCCGCTTTGGCGAGTGCATTGAGTAGTCTTCTGGCTGGATGAGAGGGCTTGCTGAAAAACGTTTTATCCTTGATCGCTACCTTCAGGATAGGAATCTGTAAACGGCTGATCAAAACCTGAATAGGCGCAGATAGATTGTAGTCGTCCAAAATGAATTCGAACAACATCGCCACCAGATTAATTAAGTCGTCGTCAATCTGTTCGACAGCGGGGACTTTGCCAGTTCTCTGTGACTCCTGATTCAGCAGGGCTTGCAGGGTTGAACGCAAGTCCATCGCGACAACAGGGCCTTCTGCCAGGTTGCCAGGAGGGGAGCCAATCTGGATGTGCCCTAAAAGGCTCATCAATTCCCCGGATGACAGTATTTCGACGGGGCCAGAACCTTGGGCTTGCAAGCGACCGGTGAGTGGCGACCCCTCACTGGTGTGGTTGCGAATGTTGGCAAGCAGATTTTGAATTTGTCCGAATACGTCCTTCCCAGAATCCTCATTATTGCCGGTGCTGATGGGCGAGGAGGGGTCGTCGCTGCTTGAGCGGGGAAGGACTTTTGCCTTGCGCGCCTGGTACTTCAGATTAGGCATAATGCCCGCCTGAACCAGGATCTTATTGGCTTCGTCAAGTATGTCGCCGAGATTGCCGATCACATACCGATCAAACTGCTTGTAAACGATCAGTTTTTCTTTGATTTCGATCGCGAGTACACCCGCTGCGCTCGCAAAAGACTCGCAGATGCGCTCGGGGTCAAGTGGGTTAACGGGGTATTCATCATTTGCATTGGCATACAGCGTGCCAACGCGAGTCTGAAACTGGAGTAAATTGCCTGTAAAGTTGGCTTTGGCTTTTGTAACCATCGAGTTAAGGGCAACAGACTCTTCCAGTGCGTCGTTTTGCACCAGGCTCAAAGATTCTATGGACAAGGGTTCGTGAAGTTTATTGGTCTCGTCGGAAAACGGCTTGTTCAGAAACGGTGGTTGCCTGAAAAGCTGTTCGAGTTTTTGAGCAAAGACTGTTTCAATGCCTTTGCGCTTAATTCGCAATTCGCGCATGGCTTCAAAATAACGATTTTGCTCGTTATTGGTGTGCGCATGATTGGCAAGTTCGAAAAGAGAGTCGTCAGTGCCATCGAACATGCTACTCAGGGCATGTGAACAGAGCTCGAGCGCATGCGCCTTAACCTTCTGCAATAATTTCTCATGCTGAGGTAAGGGGTAGGCTTTGGCTTGCTCACGGAGGTAGCTGATGCCATTGACTTTTTTCATAAACAGACTCCACTCCTGACTCTCAGAGTCAAAGCGTAAACCTCGACCGCTCCTTCAATTGAAGAATAGTCGTAATTTGGTAAAGTCTGGCGGTGAATCGTTATTCTTTTTTATTATTGTAGGTTATTTGTTTGCAAAAAATCCACTGTGGACGTTCTGAATTGCCAAGTGGTGCAGGGGGAGACGGAAAAGTGGCGGAAATCGGTGGTTGGGGCGCCAATATTGGCGCCCCAAAGGGTTTACATGGTGTAGACAGGGCCGATGCCGAAGCTCCAGATAATGACGCTGGTTGCAATAAGGGCAACCAGCATGACCAGGCCGACGGTAAGCACGCTGCTGGCAAACAAAAAGCCTCGCTCTTTCGGGATGTTCATGAGGATGGGGAGTCCTTCGTAGAGCAGGTAGACTGAGTAGGCGACGCCGATCAGTCCAACAAACATGTTCAGCCAGATGTCGGGGTAGAGGGCGACCGTGCCTGCCAGGAACAAGGGGGTGGCGGCATACGCTGCCAGTTCAAGTCCACGGTGCTCAGCTTCTCCTACACCGTAAGTGATGGCCATAAAGTCAATGAATTTGCCCAGAATGAAAACGCCTGCCAGCATTGCCACGTAAAACAGCGTGCAAAGGTTCAACGCGCTCGCTTGCGTGAGCATAACGGGGTTTTCTGTTCCCAGCGTCCAGCCTGTCTGGGTCGTACCGAAGTACGCCGCTACGGCTGGGATCAGCGCCAGCAGTAAGGTGTGCTGAATGTAGAGTTTCGGAGCCGATTCATGATGAGTGCGAATGGTCGCCCATTCCTCATCTGGATGCGTAAACAAACCAACAGTGTGTTCGAGAATCATGGAAGTCTCCTTTGTTATTGTAGTACCACCCCATTTTTTAGAGGGGAATTGAACAACAGTCAAGCGAATTTCTGTCAGGATGGGTTAACTTTTGTTCTTTTTGGGTGGGTCGCGAACAATGATCGTTTTGATCACATGGTCTTTTACATGTTTGATTTCAAAACGATGGCCGTACAGCCTGAGGCAGGTGGGGTAGTCTGGAATTGTTTCCAGTGCTTCGGTGATGAGTCCGTTGAGAGTTTTGGGTCCGCTGGTCGGTAGGCTCCATCCCATGGATTTATTCAGTGTGCGTACGCTAATGGCGCCATCAACCAGTGTTTCGCCGTCCGTGCCCGTGGAGATTTCGGGTGAAGTGGCGGCGATGTCGGTGGTGAACTCTCCGACAATTTCTTCGAGGATGTCCTCCAGTGTAACCAGTCCTTTGACGTCGCCGTATTCATCCACCACCAGGCCAATCCGTCGCTTTTCTTTTTGAAAGTTAAATAGCTGGGTGTGAAGAGGCGTGGCTTCCGGAACAAAGTAGGGTTCCCGGCAAATCTTCAGCATTTTGGCTTTATTGATCTCTTCGTCCTGAAGAAGCCGGCCAATATTTCGCAGATGAAGGAAACCGACAATATTGCTGATGTCTCCTTTGTAAACAGGCATCCGCGTGTGCTGTGCTGTACGTATCTGTTCAACGATTTCTTCAAGGTCATCTTCGATATCGATGCCGACGATATCTGCACGTGGAATCATGATGTCTTCGACCGTAACTTTTTCCAGGTCCAGAACAGAAAGCAGCATCTGGCGGTGGCGTTTGGGTATCATTGTTCCGGATTCGTGCACCAGTGTCCTAAGCTCTTCCCGCGAGAGGTGGTCTTTGCTGGCCTGGTTTTCCGAGATGCCAACAAGTCTAAGCAAGGCATTGCATACCAGGTTGACCAGCCAGACTAATGGGTAAATTAGCTTGAGGAGAGGCACCAGGATAAGTGATGAAGGATAGGCGACTTTTTCAGGGTAGAGTGCGGCCAGCGTTTTGGGTGTGACCTCACCAAAAATGAGAATGACGACGGTAAGGAGTGCTGTTGCCACCGCGATACCGGCGTCTCCCCAAAGACGCAATGCAATCAGTGTGGCTATGGAGGATGCCAGAATGTTAACGAAGTTGTTGCCGATGAGTATGACGCCGATTAGCTGATCGGGACGGCTGAGTAGTCGTGCGACGCGCTGGGCGCTTTTGTTGCCGTTTTTGGCCAGGTGTTTCAGCTTATACCGGTTGAGCGACATCATGCCGGTTTCAGAACTGGAGAAGAAGGCTGATATCAGGATCAGGATGCCTAAGGCAATCAATAGGGTGGTGATACTGGCGTTATTCAAACTGGGTGTATTGATAGTGAAGATGATTGCATGATAAGCGGATGAGTCTGGCTGTCAAGAATGCACTCGTCCGGACATGACGTATTCCAGAACAAATTTGCTGCCGAGGAAGCCAATCATCAGCAGGATACTGCTAAAAACGGTGAGTCTGGCCGCCAGAATTCCGCGCCATCCCCATAGGTAGCGTCCGCTCAACAGTAGGGAGAAGAATAGCCAGGATGTGAGTGTGAGTATGGTCTTGTGGGCAAGATGCTGGGTAAACAGGTTGTCGACATAGAGTGCGCCGGCAATGATGGCCATGCTGAGAATGATGACGCCCAGCCAGATCAGCTCGAACAGTATAGTCTCGTTTGTCTGCAAGGGGGGGAACAGCTTGAGCATCTTGCTGTTGCGATGAGATTTTAGTTCCCGGTTTTGCCAGAAGATGATCAGTGCCTGCAGTGTGGCCAGCGAAAGAAAGGCATAGGCGGCCATTGAAAGGGCGACATGAGCGAATATGCCTCGGCTCATGATTTCGGGTTCGATCATTTGCGACGGGGGGAGGATTGCCGCGGCCAGTTGAGTGATGATTGCAATCGGAAAGGCGGCCAGTTTCAGTGTATGCAGTGGAAGTCGGTAAGAGGTGATGATGACAACTGTCGCAAGGCTGAGTCCTATAAAGGAAAGGGTATTCAGAAGTGAAAAGATGACGTGTTCCTGGGTGCTTCCCAGTGCCAGTAATTGGTATGCGTGCAGAATCACGGCGGGAACGCTGAAGAGGGTGATGCTGCCCGGGTGCTCAAGGGGAGACTGTTTCAGCGAGCGCCATTGTATCAGCGTCGCGAAGGCGTAAAGTACTGAGCTGGCGAGACTGAAAATCACGGCATGGGTCCGGGGGATGCGGCAAAAGCCCATCATAGATTTTACAGTGCGCTAACTCAAGATGAATGCGGAGACAGTCTGGTTTATACTAGCCGACTGCTTGAATTAACCCACTATTGTGCCAGTGAGAAACCGTCCATGTTTGACAGCTTAACCGAACGCCTATCCGATACGCTTCGCTCGTTAACCGGGCAGGCGCGTTTGTCTGAGGAAAATATCCAGGAAACGCTGCGGGACGTCCGTAAAGCGCTGCTTGAGGCGGATGTGGCCTTGCCAGTCGTGAAAACGTTCATCGATAACGTTAAAGGGAAGGCTGTGGGGCAGGAAGTTTTGAGAAGCCTGACGCCCGGCCAGGCATTTATCAAAATCGTGCGCAAAGAGCTCGAGTTGTTGATGGGGGAGGCTAATGAGGATCTCAATCTCAATTGCCAGCCCCCGGCCGTCATTCTGATGGCTGGCTTGCAGGGGGCAGGTAAAACCACCTCTGTCGGTAAGTTGGCCAGGTTTTTAAAAGAAAGGCGCAAAAAATCCGTGATGGTGGTCAGTGCTGACGTCTATCGTCCTGCTGCGATCAAACAGCTTGAGACGTTGGCTGAGTCGGTTGGCGTCGCTTTTTTTCCGAGCTCCGCTGAGCAGGATCCTGTGACTATTGCTGAGTCTGCGTTGGCTGAGGCAAAGCGCCGTTATCACGATGTGGTCATCGTGGATACCGCGGGGCGTTTGCACATCGATGCCGATATGATGCAGGAGATTCAGCGTCTGCATGGGGCGATTAAGCCCATTGAAACCTTGTTTGTCGTGGATGCGATGACGGGTCAGGACGCGGCCAATACAGCGAAAGCTTTCAATGATGCGCTGCCACTGACCGGTGTCGTACTGACCAAGGCTGACGGCGATGCGCGGGGTGGTGCGGCACTTTCTGTGCGCCAGATTACAGGTAAGCCAATCAAGTTTATCGGTATGGGGGAGAAGTCGGACGCGCTTGAGCCTTTTCATCCGGATCGAATGGCGTCACGGATTTTGGGGATGGGGGATGTGCTCTCGCTGATAGAAGAGGCTGAGCGCAAACTGGATCATCAAAAAGCGGAAAAACTGGCGAAAAAAGTTGTCAAAGGCAAAGGCTTTGATTTGGAGGATTTTCGCGATCAGTTACAGCAGATGACGCGTATGGGGGGGATTTCCGGGTTGTTGGATAAATTGCCTGGCATGGGGCAGATTCCTCAGGCGGCTCAGCAGCAGTTGAATGGAAAGATGTTCGTTCATATGGAGGCGCTGATCAATTCCATGACGCCTCACGAGCGGCGCTTCCCGGATGTAATTTCTAATTCTCGCAAGCGGCGGATTGCTGAAGGGAGTGGTCTTCAGATTCAGGATGTTAATCGTCTCCTTAAGCAGCACAAGCAGATGCAAAAGGTAATGAAAAAATTCAGCTCGAAAAAAGGTGGGCTGATGAATATGATGCGCGGCATGAAAGGTATGATGCCGCCAGGTGGCGGGTTTCCTCCGGGGCGGTTTTAGGTTGTAGGTTTGGGTGAATTATAGTCTTTGCAACTGGGTTTGTTTTTGCGTACAATGTGCGCCCTTTACGACCAGTCCGTAAACAGCAATTATTTTTAGGACATAGAATTAGTATGGTAACTATTCGTTTATCTCGTGGCGGTGCCAAAAAGCGCCCTTTTTACCACCTGACGGTAGCTGACAGCCGCAATGCGCGTGATGGCCGCTTCATTGAGCGCCTGGGCTTCTTTAATCCAGTTGCACGTGGTCAGGAAGAATCTGTGCGCGTTGATACAGAGCGTCTGCAGTACTGGATTGAGCGCGGCGCGCAGATGTCTGATCGAGTGAAGCAGTTGGTTAAGTAACGCAAAGCGTGTCGGTGTGATATGGGTGTTGAGTCGTATATCACTGCCGGCAAGATCGTCGGCGTTTTTGGTGTTAAAGGTTGGCTGAAAGTTAAGGCCTTCACGGAAGCCCCCGATGGTTTGTTTGATTACTCGCCCTGGCTTTTGCAGCCTTCAGATGGCGGGCCACTAAAGGAGTGGCGAGTCAGTGAAGGCAAGATCACCGACAAGGGTATGTTGGTGGCTTTTGAGGGTTTAAGCGATCGGGAGCTGGCAAAGTCTCTGGTTGGGTCCTTGGTCCTTGTTGATAAGCAGCAGCTGCCAGAACTGGGTGAGGGTGAGTTTTACTGGCATCAGCTGGAAGGAATGACGGTTGTGACAGTCCAGGGTGTTAACCTGGGCAAGGTCAGCCACCTGATGGAAACGGGTGCCAATGATGTCGTTGTCATTGTTGGTGATGAAGCTGCAGTCGATCGCCGGGAGCGTCTTCTGCCCTATATCCCAGACGATGTGATCGTCGCAGTAGACTTGGAGTCCCGGGTCATAACTGTAGACTGGGATCCGGAATTTTAGCTGGCCATGTGGTTTGGTGTGGTTACGCTGTTCCCCGGAATGATTCAGGCATTCACGGAGGAAGGGGTTTTCGGGCGTGCGCTGAGGTCAGAGTTGATCCGGTTGACGATTGAGAATCCAAGAGATTATACGCGGGATCGTCATCGGACGGTGGATGACAGGCCCTATGGGGGTGGTCCCGGCATGCTGATGAAGGTGCAGCCTCTTGAGGATGCGCTGACCGCCTTGAAGGGGCGCGCGCCGTCGAAATGCAAGACGGTGTACCTCTCTCCGCAAGGTGTGCCCATGTCGCACGAGGGTTTCAGGCAAGCAGCGACATTGGATGGATTGATTTTGGTTTGTGGTCGCTATGAGGGCGTAGATGAGCGTCTTATAGAGGCTGAAATCGACGAAGAGTGGTCGCTGGGCGATTTTGTACTGAGCGGTGGTGAGCTGGCGGCGCTGGCGGCCATGGACGCAGTCAGTCGCTTTGTGCCAGGGGTTCTGGGGCACCAGGACTCAGCTTCTCAGGACTCTTTTGCGGACGGTTTACTGGACTGTCCGCATTATACGCGGCCGGAGGAGTACAAAGGGGTTAGGGTGCCCGAAGTTTTACTTTCCGGTCACCATGAGCAGATTCGGCGTTGGAGACGGCAACAAAGTCTGATCCGGACTGCTCAGCGGAGACCCGACTTGCTAAAGAGCGTGTCTCTGAGCAAGGAAGAGATAGAGTTACTGGACGGGCTGGGTGGTCTGTCCTCATATGATTAGAGTTAAACAACATTAGTGAGTTCAGGAGAGCGCCATGAGCGGTAAACATCCTATTATCAGCCAGATTGAAGCTGAGCAAATGAAAAAAGAAGTCCCCGAGTTTTCTCCGGGTGATACAGTTACCGTTCAGGTGAAGGTTGTTGAAGGTTCACGTGAGCGTCTTCAGGCATTTGAAGGTGTTGTGATTGCCAAGAAGAACAATGGCCTGGATTCAGCATTTACGGTGCGTAAAGTGTCTTCGGGTGTGGGTGTGGAAAGAACATTCCAGACGCATTCTAAGCTGGTTGAAAGCATTGTTCTCAAGCGTCGCGGTGATGTGAGAAAAGCTAAGTTGTACCACCTGCGAGACCTTAGTGGTAAGGCAGCGCGTATCAAAGAAAAACTCGACTGATACGTCATCAGTAGAACTGAAGGCCGAGGCTCTTCCGTTTGGAGGGTCCTCGGCTTTTTTGCTTTTCTGGGATTGAAATAGTGTTCTCTGGTGGCCGGATGAGATGGATTTCCTTACACGACTGTAATCTCAAAATGGCGGTGATTTCTGGTTTTTAGCGGTCGCATTGTGTAATTTTAGAACACTGAATGAAGCTTGGGTGAGTGTTGGGTATGCAGGGGAAACATTGGTCTTGGAGTGCTCTGTTGGTCGCAATGTGTGGAAGCGCTCTGGCTGAGCCCGACATGAGTGATGCCGAGGCGCGGATTCGAAAACAGCTTGTGGACGTTTTTTCCAATATCGAAATACGCCGTATCAGCGAAAGTCCGATTCCAGGTGTTTACGAAGTTGAAAGCAACATTCCAAAGTCGCTTTACGTCAGTGCTGACGGACGGTACTTTGTTGCGGGTGATATCTATGAGATTGATCAGGGGCGGGTACGGAATCCTGGCCAGGAACGTCTCGAAAAGCGTCGTGTCGAAGCGCTGTCAAAGCTCCCGGAAAAAGACATGATTATCTTTCGGCCGGAGACTGTGAAGGCTTCAATTACTGTCTTTACTGATGTGGACTGCGGCTACTGCCGCAAATTGCACAATGAAGTGGGTGCATTGAATCAGCTCGGTGTTCAGGTCAATTATCTGGCCTTCCCCAGAGAGGGTGTAGGATCTGGAACCTTTGACAAAATGGTCTCCGTTTGGTGTGCTGAGGATCCCAAGGCGGCGATGACCGCTGCCAAACAGGGTTTGGCAGTTCCGAAAAATCTGGCATGTGACAACCCGGTTGCGAAACAATATGAGTTGGGCAGTGAGTTGGGCGTGAATGGCACCCCGGCAATTGTTCTGTCTGATGGAAAGCTCATCCCAGGGTATTTGCCTGCAGATGAACTGGGGCGGCGACTCGGTTTGATTGAGCCTTAGCAGCGGTAGGCGCTCTCCTTTTTGCGTTTTTTGCATTCTCTCTCGATGTTGTTGCAGCGCTGCGCGCCTGCCGGAGATAGGTTTGGCGTCTGGCAGGCTTGATGCTCCTTGCTAAGCTCGTAGTTGCTGTAATCGCCGAAGCTGCCTCCGCTGTCGCATGCACAGAGCGTGACAAAGGTGAACAGAAGGATGGGGACTTTCAGCAATTTCCAGGTAAATTCCACGCGCTACATTCTCCGCTGGTTCAAGGGTGAGGGTCAGCCCATTAAGTGACTTGTCACTAGAAAGCATAGATGAAAATTGAGTGAAGGTCCTTAAGATGGCCGTTGACTGAACGCGCTGCGTTGACAGGATAAAGGGCGACGGGTATCTTCCCGTGTCCGGTGAACCATTGCCGGATGCTCCAGATGGGTGGAATTGAGGCAAGGTATGAGAATCGCGATCGTAGGGTTAGGAACAGTTGGCAGTGGTACGTTCAATGTACTGAAGCGCAATCAGTCGGATATTGCGGCACGAGCCGGTGGCCCTATCCAGGTGGTTCAGGTGGCCTCCCGGCGCCTCAATCCGACCTGCGAGCTCGGTGACGTAGAATTTACCACGGATATTATGGCGCCCTGCTCAAACCCCGATGTCGATGTCGTCGTCGAGCTTTTGGGTGGGACGGGTATCGCTGCTGACGTTGTCAGATCCGCATTGAGCCACGGTAAACATGTCATCACGGCAAATAAGGCGCTGATCGCGGAGCAGGGCAACGAGCTATTTCCGCTTGCCGCAGCAAACGGTGTGAACTTGGCTTTCGAGGCTTCGGTTGCTGGCGGCATCCCGGTAATTAAGGCCATACGTGAAGGCTTGGCCGCGAACAGGATTCTGGCGGTTGCGGGCATTATCAACGGCACCGGAAACTTCATCCTCACGGAGATGCGTGAGAAAGGCCGGGCATTTGCGGATGTTCTTGCTGAGGCGCAGGCCTTGGGTTACGCCGAGGCAGATCCCACGTTTGACGTCGAGGGTATCGATGCCGCCCATAAATTGACTATTTTGGCGTCTGTGGCCTTTGGGGTGCCATTGCAGTTCAGGGCAGCCTACACAGAGGGAATCAGTCGCATTGATCCACAGGATGTGCGTCAGGCCGAGGCCTTTGGATATCGCATTAAACACCTGGGCATTACACGGCGTTGTGAAAACGGAATTGAGTTACGTGTTCATCCGACCTTGATTCCTGAAAAGCAGTTGATCGCCAAAGTTGATGGCGTCATGAATGCGGTGATGATTCAGGCGGATGCGCTGGGGCAAACATTATACTATGGCGCGGGTGCTGGCTCTGAGGCGACCGCGTCAGCGGTGATCGCTGATCTCGTCGATATTGCGCGTGCGCATCGGCAGAATTCGAGCCTTGGCGTACCGTCGCTGGGGTACCGGGCAGATGCGCTTAATGATCTGAAGGTCGTGCCTATCAATGAAATTGAGTGTGCATATTATTTAAGAATTCTGGCCAAGGATCACCCAGGTGTTCTGGCAAATGTTGCACAGATTTTGAGCCGGCATTCGATTAATATAGAATCGATTACGCAAAAAGAAACGGATGAGCAAAACGGTCTGGTGCCGATGATTCTGCTCACTCACCGTGTGCGCGAAAAAGATATGGACCATGTGATCGATGCGATTGAAGCTCTGGACGATGTCGTAGGGTCAGTTATCCGAATTCGCGTTGAATCATTCAGTTAAAATACAGGATACCGTTGTGAAGTACATCAGTACACGAGGCAAGGCGCCAGCGCTGTCGTTTGAGGAAGTTTTGTTGGCTGGGTTGGCCAGTGACGGTGGGTTGTATGTGCCGGAATTCATGCCGCGATTTACCCCCGAACAGATGAATGCGCTTCGTACGCTCAGCTATGATCAGCTCGCGATAGAAATCATGTATCCCTTCGTAGAAGGATGTGTTCCGAGAGGGGATTTTACGGATATTGTCGAAGACACCTATGATAGTTTTGCGCACGTTGCGGTAGCGCCTCTGAAGCAGCTTGCTGCGAATGAGTGGACTCTGGAATTGTTTCATGGTCCTACGCTCGCTTTTAAAGATTTTGCGCTTCAGTTGTTGGGGCGTCTGGTCAATTATGTTCTGGAAAAGCGACAGCAGCGGGTGGCAATTCTAGGGGCGACCTCCGGTGATACTGGCTCAGCTGCAATTGAAGGGTGTCGCCACTCCAAATGGGTGGATGTCTTTATCCTTCATCCTCACCAAAAGGTTTCTGAGGTTCAGCGGCGACAAATGACGACAGTTGCCGGTGATAATGTTCATAATCTGGCCGTTGAGGGTAATTTTGATGACTGTCAGCGGATGGTAAAAGCCAGCTTTGGTGATCAAAGCTTTTTGAATGGCTTGCCACTGGTGGCGGTGAACTCGATCAACTGGTGCCGAATCATGGCTCAGATCGTTTATTACTTCTACGCGGGGTTAAGTTTGGGAGCGCCGGCCCGGAGTGTTGCGTTTTCGGTGCCAACAGGGAATTTCGGTGATATTTATGCCGGCTACCTGGCGCGCAATATGGGCTTGCCTATTTCACGCCTGATTATCGCCACCAATCGTAATGACATCCTGCATCGTTTCCTGAGCCAGAATCTTTATCACATGGCGCCTTTGGCCCATACCATTTCACCGAGTATGGATATTGTAGTGTCCAGCAACTTTGAGCGCCTGCTGTTCGACCTTCATGGGCGGGATGGTGCCCAGGTTGCGGCCTTGATGGAAAAGATGAATCACGAAGACGTCTCAATTGAACCCTACCGTTGGAATTTTGCCCGAGAGCTGTTCGATTCCTGTGCGGTCAGTGATGAGATGACACTGGCGACGATCAAGCAAATTTATGAAGAGACCGGCGAGGTATTGGATCCTCATACGGCAATTGGTGTGTACGCGGCCAGAGCCTGTCGCCAGGACAGCGCCACGCCTATGGTGACGCTGGCAACTGCGCATGCTGCCAAGTTTCCTGAAGCGATTGAGAAAGCAGGCCTGGAGCAGCGGGCTGGGCTGCCCAAGCATCTTGCCGATCTTTATGAGCGGGATGAGCGGTTTACGGTCGTGCCAAATGATGTGAAAGCGGTGCAGTCATTCATGCAGAAACAATTGAATCCGTAAGAATACAACGTGGCTGTATGCGGAGCCCGGGCTTCGCATACAGTGAGATCATAAAAGAAGAATGACATACTCCTCGCTTTCTGCGTTTCGTCAGGTGCGGCCGCGAAACTTTTATCGTTCCCCCGAAAATCAACAGCTCCCTTTGCTTCAGCGACTTTATGCGGCGCGAGGGGCTGATCCATCGTTGACTCAATATGCGCTGAATGCCCTGGCGAGGACAGATGAGTTTTCGGGCATCCAGGTGGCCGCTGAGATTCTTTCAGAGGCGATCACAGAGCGCCTGCGAATCCTGATCGTGGGTGATTATGATGTCGATGGTGCGACCAGCACGGCACTGTGCGTATTGGCTATCAGGGCCATGGGCGGCCAGGTAGACTACTTCGTTCCTGATCGCTTTGTTCATGGTTATGGCTTGTCACCTTCCGTTGTGGAAAGTGTTATAGACAGACAACCAGATTTGCTGATGACGGTCGATAATGGGATTGCCAGTCTCGACGGGGTCGCTTTGGCCAGAACCCACGGTATGCGCGTTGTCATTACGGATCACCATCTGGCTGGAGCTCGTTTACCTGAGGCGGACGCGATCGTAAACCCGAACCAGCCAGGGTGTAGCTTTCGTTGGAAATCAACCGCTGGCGTTGGGGTGGCGTTCTATGTGCTGGCCGCCGTTCGACAGGCTTTGAAAGCCAAAGGCTGGTTCAGTGCGCAGCGCCCCGAACCGAATCTCGCAGCCTGGCTGGACCTGGTGGCGTTAGGTACCGTGGCTGATGTGGTTCCCCTTGAATTTAACAATCGTGTGCTGGTTTCGGCGGGTATTAAGCGTATCCGGTCGGGGCAGTGCCGTCCGGGAATTACTGCGCTGCTGAGCGTTTCGGGGCGCGTTCAGGCTCGACTGGTGGCGTCTGATCTTGCTTTTTCAGTAGGCCCTCGCCTGAATGCGGCTGGGCGCCTACAGGATATTGGGGTTGGCGTTGAGTGTTTGCTTACGGAGGACTCGGCGCAAGCCCTGCGCTTGGCAGGGCAGTTGGATGAGCTGAATAAAGCTCGGCGGGAAATTGAGAGTGATATGCGTGATCACGCCTTGCAGATCGTTTCGGCACTGGTTCGTAAGCAGGAATCCTGTCCTGTGGCCTTTTGTTTATATGATCCGGACTGGCATGAAGGGGTGCTGGGTATCGTCGCTTCTCGGGTCAAGGAAGCCTATCATCGTCCGGTCATTACGCTGTCCCGAAGTGAGAGCGGCGATCTGAAAGGGAGTGGGCGCAGTATTCCGGGTTTGCATCTGAGAGATGCTCTTGATGAAGTCGCGACCCTGAATCCGGGGCTGATCAGTCGCTTTGGCGGGCATGCGATGGCGGCTGGATTGACGTTGCCGCCAGAAAATCTTGAGGCATTCCGGCATCGTTTTATCGAGGTGGTAGCGTCCCGATTGGGGCCTGAGGCGCTTGAATCGGTTTTGGAAACAGATGGTGAATTGGCTGCTGAAGAGCTGATTCTGCCGACTGCCCAGGAAATTTCTGAGGGAGGTCCCTGGGGGCAAGGCTTTCCTGAGCCGCTGTTTCAAGGATCTTTTGAGCTTGTTTCTCACCGTATTGTGGGCGAAAAGCACCTTAAATTCCGTGTACGAGATCCCCGTTCGGGCCGAGAGCTTGAGGCCATCGCCTTCAATGCCGATGTACGGAAGGCTTATGCGATAGGGGAAATGCTTCATTTAGTCTATCGCCTCGATGTGAACGAGTATCGAGGCGTCACTACGCTTCAGCTCCTGATCGAATATATATCCAAATCCGCTTTTTAGTTGCGCGTTGTCACAAAGTGGTACTGTTGGGCCACGAAGTCGTCTAAAATACTGCGTTTTAATTTTACCCGGCCCATTTGGGTGCCTCCTTTCAGAACAGCGGAAAAGACTATGCTTGAAGTGAATCACATCGTTTACCTCATCAAAGATTTGCAGGAACGTACGGAATCGCTACGGAGGTATCTTTGACTTCGATACGAAGGAAGAACGCCTCGTAGAAGTCAATCGCGAATTGGAGCTGCCGGATGTCTGGAACAATCCGGAAAACGCGCAGGCGCTCGGAAAAGAGCGCGCTGCATTGCAGGCGGTTGTTGATGTCATCCATTCCGTTACTCGTGGACTGGCGGATAGCAAAGAGCTCCTGGATATGGCCGTCATGGAAGCGGATGCCGGTTCAGTCGCCGAAGTCGAAGCAGATGTCGCTAAAATTCAGAAAGAAGTCGAATCGCTGGAATTTCGTCGTATGTTTTCGGGCGAAATGGATCCGAATTCTGCATTTTTGGATATTCAGTCAGGTTCTGGGGGCACAGAAGCGCAGGACTGGGCCAATATTCTGTTGCGAATGTACCTCCGCTGGGGTGAAGACAAGGGGTTCAAGACTGAGCTGATTGAAGCCTCTCCGGGTGAGGTCGCTGGGATCAAAAGTGCAACCATTTATTTCCAGGGTGAGTTTGCTTACGGTTGGCTGCGCACTGAAACCGGCGTGCATCGGTTAGTAAGAAAGTCACCGTTCGATTCGGGCAATCGCCGCCATACGTCGTTTGCGTCGGTATTTGTTAGCCCGGAAGTCGATGATGATATCGAAATTGATATCAACCCTGCGGATCTGCGTGTAGATGTCTATCGTGCATCCGGTGCGGGAGGTCAGCACGTTAACCGGACCGAATCGGCCGTGCGTATTACCCATTTGCCCACGAATACGGTGGTGCAGTGTCAGAGTGATCGTTCTCAGCACAAGAACCGTGATCAGGCAATGAAGCAGCTCAAAGCAAAATTGTATGAGCTGGAAATGATGAAGCGAAACTCAGCTGCACAGCAGTTGGAAGACAGCAAGGCCGACATTGGCTGGGGAAGTCAGATTCGCTCCTACGTGCTCGATCAGTCACGTATTAAGGATCTCAGAACCGGCGTGGAAACCAGCAACTGTCAGGCTGTGTTGGATGGTGACCTGGACGACTTTATTGAAGCCAGTCTCAAGCAGGGTTTGTAATACGCTTCTGTTGGACGCATTGTCAGGATTTGAAAGTAAAGGGTTGTAGCGACATGAGTGATAGCAAAACGCTTCCACAAGACGAGAACCGATTAATCGCCGAACGCCGTGCCAAGCTGGGCAAGCTTCGACAGAATGGTCAGGCCTTCCCAAATGACTTCCGGCGCGAGCATTATTGCGGTGAGTTGGTGGGTAAATTGGGAGGCATGGAGAAAAACGCTCTGGAGGCTGAAGGGCTGCGCGCGTCAGTTGCCGGACGCGTCATGCTCAATCGGGGCGCATTTATTGTCGTTCAGGATATGACAGGGCGCCTTCAGTTGTACGTCAACCGAAAGACCCTTTCCCCGGAGCAGCTCGAAGAGATCAAGCAGTGGGACCTGGGAGACATCGTTGGCGCTGAGGGGCCTATTCGCAAGTCCAACAAGGGCGACCTCTACATCGATATGGAGACTCCCCGTTTACTGGTGAAGGCGCTGCGTCCTTTGCCGGATAAGTTCAAGGGGTTGACGGATACCGAAATGAAATACCGTCAACGTTACCTGGACCTGATCGTGAATGATGAGGCCCGTCAGCGTTTTCAGATACGCTCAAAGGTCATTGACGCAATTCGTCGTTACTTAGTTGATCGGGCGTTTCTGGAAGCTGAAACGCCTATGTTGCAGACCTTGCCGGGTGGGGCGACGGCTCGGCCTTTCGTGACCTTCCACAATGCCCTGGATATTGAAATGTATCTGCGGATTGCGCCAGAGCTCTACCTTAAGCGTCTGGTTGTCGGTGGTTTTGAGCGTGTGTTTGAAATTAACCGAAACTTCCGCAACGAAGGGTTGTCTACCCGGCACAATCCTGAATTTACCATGCTGGAGTTCTATCAGGCTTACGCAACTTACCATGATTTGATGGATTTGACGGAAGATATGTTGAAATCCGTTGCTCAGCAGGTGTTAGGGCGAACCTCGGTAACAAGCTCGATCAAAAATGCCGAGGGAGAGGTCGTGAGTACCCAAACCTTCGATTTTGGTCAGCCCTTTGCACGCATGACGGTGGTCGAATCGATTCTGAAGTTTAACCCCGATCTCTCGGCTGACGACCTGGCAACGCTGGAGGCGGCAAGTACAGTGGCGAAGCGCCTCGGTATTCCGGTCAAAGGCGGCTGGGGCCTGGGCAAAGTGCAAATCGAGATCTTCGAAAAGACGGTGGAGCATCGCTTGATGCAGCCGACGTTTATTACGGAGTACCCAACCGAAGTTTCTCCTTTGGCGCGCCGCAGCAATCATAATCCTCACGTGACTGATCGATTCGAGATGTTTATCGGTGGGCGTGAGATTGCTAATGGCTTTTCTGAGTTGAACGATCCGGAAGATCAGGCGGAACGCTTCCGTAAGCAGGTCGAAGAGAAAGAAGCCGGTGACGATGAGGCGATGTTCTTTGATGATGACTACATCGCCGCTCTGGAGCATGGTCTTCCACCCACTGCCGGTGAAGGGCTGGGTATTGATCGCCTTGTGATGCTGCTGACGGATTCGCCCTCCATTCGTGATGTTATTCTCTTCCCTCATATGCGTCCTCTGGTGAAAGCTGAGAGTGATAAAAGCGAGTCGGCGGAAGGGGTATAGGCGGAGTCATGGCGCCAGCGAATTACCTTGCTGAATACCTTTCGCCCGGAAACGGGTGGCTGGAGCGCCTTCAGGATCGCCTATCCCAACCTGCCATGCTCAACCTGGCCAGATTTCTGGAATCAGAAGGGCAGGCGGGGAAAGTCATCTATCCTGCGCTGACGAATTGTTTTGCTGCGTTGAATGCGACGCCGTTTGATCGGGTTCGGGTGGTGATTCTTGGGCAGGATCCCTATCATGGGCCACGACAGGCGCACGGGTTGTGTTTTTCTGTACTGCCAGGCATGAAGGCCCCACCATCATTGGTCAATATTTTCAAGGAAATCCAGCGGGATCTGGGCGTGCCACTGCCCTCGCATGGTTGTCTGGGATATTGGGCACAGCAGGGCGTGTTGCTGCTGAATGCAGTACTAACTGTCGAGCAGGGACAAGCCGCTTCCCATCAGGGGCGAGGCTGGGAAGGATTTACGGATGCCGTTGTGCGCCTGCTTGCAGAAGAGAAAGATGGACTGGTCTTTATGTTGTGGGGCAGTTATGCGCAACGAAAAGGCCAATTTGTAGACCGTGATCGCCATTGTGTACTGGAGACCGTGCATCCATCGCCTTTGTCAGCACATCGGGGATTCATGGGTTGCGGGCATTTCTCGCGTTGCAACGAGCATTTGACATCGCTGGGGCTCAAGGCGATTGACTGGCGGCTTCCTCCCGTCAGTCGACTCGATGAAAGTGGTTTTTTTGTACCGGCGAACGCGTCCTAGCCAGCGAGTAATGCCATCGCCGCTTCCATCTCGGCACTGAGATCTTCCGCTTCATTCATATCAACTTCGGGATCCAGCCCCAATCGCTGGAATGCCGACACGGTCTTCCAATCCAGCTCCGGTGCGTTGGGTTTGCCGAGGAGGCTCTGAAGCTTGGCGACCATAATGACATCTGCAAGATCGGCTTGTTGCACAACCCGGGTGTAGTTGACGTGTTCTCTGGGGATGCTCTGCATTTCGGGAGAAAAATCCCACTTTTTAAGAATCAGTTCACCGATCGCGGGATGGAGCTTATCGATTAAATTGTCTAAAGCGACATTGCTGATGCTGATGTCTTTCTCTTCGATGTAGGTCAGAATGGGTAGGGCACCAATGTGGTGAATCAGACCTGCCAGTGTTGCCTGGTCGGGTTTAACTTTGGAGTAGTGTTGAGCCAATACGTGGGCGATTCCGGCGACCTCGGTGCTGTTTTGCCAGACACTGCGCATGCGTTTATCTATCATGTCGGTGGTTGCCTGAAACATTTGCTCCATCGCCAGGCCGGTTGCCAGATTGGCGGTATACGCCATACCAAGACGGTTAACGGCCATCCCCAAGTTGGTGATTTCCCGGGCGCCTCGCAGGAGCGGCGAGTTACAGACACGAATGATTCGAGCGGTAATCGCGGCATCGTTACTGATAACTTTGGTCAGGTCCATGATCGATGAGTCGCGGTTTTCAGCGACTTCCCGCACTTTGAGTGCAACCTCAGGGAGTGTTGGCAAAACGATCTTGTCGGTTTCGATGGCTTTCTTTAAGTCCTGCTCGATTTTTGTTTCCAGATCTGTCATGCAAGCATCCGTCATATGAAGAGGTTAGTTGACCCTTCAGTTATAGCAGAGCATGGACGCTTTTGCCCGATTGGAGATTGGCTATTTTGTTGTGCTTGTGTAGCGTAAAGGGACGTTGATCAAGGCGTGAGTCAAACCAGAATCCGCGAATACGGGCGTGTTGCCAGCCACGCTGTCGTTTTCCGCGATGACCAGAACCCACAGGTCATTAGAGGTGGCAAGCGTATTAACGATCTGGCCGAAACTGCCTTCTGCGGTAAATAGGGTTTTAGGTGATTGAGCAAAGACTTTTGCTGCCTCGGCCGCACCGCGGTAGAGGTGCATGGATTTCTTGAGTTTCCCCAAATAGTGCGTTCGGGCGACAATTTCCTGGCCAGTGTAGCAACCTTTGGTAAAGCTAATCGCCTGAAGGTTCTCCAGATTGAGCGCCTGAGGAATAAACTCTCCGATGATGTCAGCGTGTAACGCTGGGATGCCCAACAGGATCTGCCTCTCTTGCCAGGCCTCCTCACTCATCTCAGTCAGCGCAGGCGAGTTGGCATTGATCCACGCGTCCGGTTGCAATGAGGGCTCTGTTAGCCACAGTTCTTCCTGGTCGGGTGTCAGGTGGATTCGGCTGAGGTGGGCTGAGTCGGGCTGCTTTAAGTCGATATTCAGCGGGGATTCGTGACTGTCCGTGCCCGTCCACAGGCCCCAGACCTGGCTTCGGTCAAGAATCTGCAGCGTGCATTTGAAGAACACTTTGAATTTACTCAAATGACCAACCAGCTCGCCGGCAACGGCGCGGGACATGCGCAGGAGGTAGGCACTTTCGTTGGTTCTGAGTAGCTGGAAGATCGCCAGCATACGTCCCTTGTTGTTGCAGCAAGCCCCCAGCGTGCTCTCGCCAACTGGAAGCGCGAGAACATCACAGGTAACCTGGCCTTGCAGAAATTTACCGGCATCGACACCGTCTACCTGAATCAGTGTTTGATGTTTTAAGTGGGCGGCAAATACGGCGGTCATGCGTCTGACTCAATCTGCGGGATGGATAAACGTAGAAGAACACGTAGCCTTCTGAGTGTTTCATTGTCACAGTTATCGGTCGTCAGCACAACGGCCGGTTTTCCATAGCCTCCCCTGAGGATGATCCACTTGGCGGAGAGCAGCCAGACAGCATTCTGCGGGAGGAGATAGTCCTTACCATTGCGCTGCAGCACCCGTAGTTGCAGGTGTCGGTCTGCCTGGACGAGAAGTTGATGAATGCTGTCACCCGTCACAGGGTTTGCATAGGTTCGCCACCAATGGAAGAACTGAGCGAGTGCGATCAACATCAAACCGGCCTGAAGTTCAGGTGTCGGAGCGGGCAAGGTCGCGAGTAGTGTCAGGAGGGCGAACCCCAGGATTACCAGCGTAACGCTGATTCGAGCCGACGAACCTACGGTTATTTCAAGCGGGCTGAACACGATCCAGTATCTTTTTTACCATAAAAGCCAATTCCGGATCTTCCGGTGTGCCGTGTCGCATAAACCACTGAAAGAGCTCGGGATCTTCGCAGGTGAGCAGTCGTTGATAAATGGCTTGCTCATCGGAAGGGAGGGTGGCATACACTTCACGGGTGAAGGGCACCAGAAGTACGTCCAGTTCCAACATGCCGCGGCGGCTGTGCCAGAAGAGTTTGTTGAGTTCAGCTTGAGTTGTCATGGCACTATTTTACCTGTGTGTGAAGGATGTTTCCACGCTTCCGGGACATATCGGGTCGGGATGACAATCGAGTCTGTGGGCTGCTTCGCCAGATCAGGGTAATCCAGGGTGAAGTGCAAGCCTCGACTCTCCTTGCGCATGAGCGCCGAGCGCACGATCAGGTCGGCAACGTCTACCAGATTACGCAGCTCCAGCAGATCGGGTGTGATGCGGTAGTTGCTGTAGTAATCGCGTATTTCCTGCTGCAGCAGTTCTACGCGGTTCCTTGCGCGCTGCAGGCGTTTATCGGTTCTGACGATTCCCACATAGTCCCACATGAAATGGCGCAGCTCATTCCAGTTGTGCGAGATGACCACATCCTCGTCTGAGTCTGTCACCTGTGATTCGTCCCAGGCCCTTAATTGAGGAGGTTCTTCGATGACGGGTGAAAGCTGTGCAATATCCTCGGCGCAGGCGCGACCGAATACCAGACACTCCAACAGTGAGTTGCTGGCCATGCGATTTGCCCCGTGCAGGCCAGTAAAGGCGGTCTCACCTACGGCATAGAGGCACTCGACATCGGTGCGGCCGTTCAGGTCCGTCATGACGCCACCGCAGGTGTAATGGGCGGCGGGTACGACCGGTATGGGCTCACGGGTGATGTCCAGTCCCAGCCCGAGGCATCGCTCATAAATGGTTGGGAAGTGCTGGCGGATAAATTCGGGATCCCGGTGACTGATGTCCAGCAGTAGGTGATCCGCGCCTAAACGCTTCATTTCGTGGTCGATCGCACGTGCCACGATGTCGCGGGGAGCCAATTCCTCGCGGGGGTCGAACAGGTGCATAAAGCGCTCCCCATTCGGAAGTTTAAGCAGTCCGCCTTCCCCCCTGACAGCTTCCGTAATCAGGAAGGAGCCTGCTTGTGGGTGGTAAAGGCAGGTCGGGTGGAACTGGTTGAACTCCATATTGGCAATGCGGCATCCTGCGCGCCAGGCCATTGCAATACCATCGCCGGTGGCTATATCCGGGTTACTGGTATAAAGGTAAACCTTACTGGCCCCCCCTGTTGCCAGCACAGTAAAGCGAGCTCTGAGGGCTTCGACCTGTCCGGTCACTTCATTGAAGACATAGAGGCCGAGGCAGCGATTCTCGTTGGCAGAAGGTGCCTGTCGTGTGATGAGGTCAACCGCAACGCGGTCTTCCAGGAGCGTCAGGTTTGCTCGGGCACGCGCCTGATCGACCAGTGAGCCCAGCACGGCTTGACCGGTTGCGTCAGCGGCGTGAATGATACGGCGATGACTGTGCCCGCCTTCCCGCGTTAAGTGGTAGCGTCGGGGGTCGGTTTCGCTGACGCTGTCGTCCAGGTCAAATGACACGCCCTGGCTGATGAGCCAGTCAATGGCTTCCTTGCTGTGTTCAACCGTGAATCGCACGGCATCTTCATGGCAGAGATCCGCACCCGCAACAAGCGTGTCTTTGACATGTGATTCGACACTGTCGTCGTCTCCCAGAACAGCTGCAATACCACCCTGAGCCCACAGCGTGCTGCCGCTTTTAATCACGGTTTTGCTCAAAACCGCGACGCTAAGCGTGGCCGGCAGGTTCAGCGCCACCGTCAGGCCGGCAGCACCACTGCCGATTATGACGACATCGTACGGCGGGTGGTTAGACATGTCAGAAGAAATCTCCGGGTTGGGGGAACTTTTTCATGGGTGACGGGTCTCAAGACAGAAGGAATCCGGAGGCAGCGAGTATCAGCCATGACATTATTACAGCCTGCTAGACTAGTACCGGACAGTTTACCTAATCCGAGCACGACTGGCGAACGACTTATGAATGGGAACCTCAAGGCAGAGGATGAAGCCTGTGATGTGGACAGCGTGCTGGTTCAGCGGGTTCAGCGCGGTGATCGTCGGGCATTTGATTTTCTGGTGGCAAAATATCAGGCACGTGTATTGTCTTTAATTGCTCGTTATGTGCGGGAGCCTCAGGATGTTCGGGATGTCGCTCAGGAGGCATTTGTCAAAGCCTATCGTTCGATCGGGCTTTTTCGTGGCGATAGCGCATTTTACACCTGGTTATACCGCATTGCCGTCAATGCAGCATTGAATTTCCTGAGTAGCCATGCCCGTCAGGGAATTGCACGTAGTATTGATCAGATGGACGAAGAACCCTTTGCCCTCGGGGATGCATTGACCAACTCAGACTCTCCCGAGACCGAGCTGGAGGGGCAGCAATTGAAGCAGCAGTTGGATTTGGCTATTCAGGCACTGCCAGAGGAACTTCGTCAGGCGCTTCTCCTGAGGGAGTATGATGGTCTGAGTTATGAGGAGATTGCAGATGTCCTGCAGTGTCCGATCGGAACGGTGCGCTCCCGGATTTTTCGGGCTCGCGACCAGGTGATGGCTGCGACAGGCATCGCGGCATCGGCGTGAGAGGTTGGAAATGAAAGAGAAAGAAAAAGTCATTTTATCGGCGATGCTGGACGACGAAGCGACTGAACGGGAGATTCAACGCATCCTTGGGCAGGCCCATGATGCTGAGATTCACGCCTATTGGCAGCGATTGATCCGTCAGCGTAGTCAGAAGGACGATAGTCTGAGTGAATGGGCCTCCGTGGATCTGATTGGCCGCGTTTCGGCCCAGCTGGATCTGGAGGATAACGCCAGATCTGCAGTCAGTCCGGTTGAGGCGGTCAGTAATGAATCTGAACAGTCCTCTCGTTCGACAGTTTGGGCACCGCTGGCGATCGCGGCCTCGGTCATGTTCGCTGTCATCCTGGGTGTGGAAACCTGGTGGGATCCCGTCTCAGGAGATAGCGTGCAGGCGGTCGCCTCGGCAGATAAAGCGCAAAAGGATGCGAGCAGCCCTGGCCAACTCAGCGAGGCTGAATACGAGGCACGCTTGCAGGCTTTACTGGTGAAACACGCGGGTACGGCGCTTTCTCAGGAGGGGGGCGTCGCCCCGATGGCGCGACTGACCAGCTACCAGGCGAGCCAGAAATGACACGTTGGGTCGGGGGGCTGTGTCTGGTCCTGTGCTGGAGTGGACTGCTGCGGGCGGAAACCCCGATTCGGGCCGATGAAATCCTGTCGCGTCTGCGTACCAGTCTGGCGATGCTGGATTATGCGGGAACTCTGACCTACCTGCGCGATGATGACGCGACATCGCTGAGAATTGAGCACCGTTTGCTGGAAGGGCTGGAACAGGAGCGCGTGGTCTCTCTGGAAGGGGGGGCGAAAGAGAGCCTGCGCTGGGGCGGGCAGGTCATCCGCTCCGGTGTCGGAGGGGATAAGGATGTGCTGTCCTTTATGTCCGGCAAAAACGGTGCAAGCGCAGACGCATTCAGCGGGGACCGGGTTAATCGTGTTTACATGGTACACCTGCTTGGTGTTGCCTCAGTCGCGGGGCGTGAAACGGAGCACTATCATCTGATGTCAGTCGATGGCTATCGTTATAGCCAGATGGTGTGGCTGGATGCCGTGTCGGGTTTGCCTCTCAAGTCGGTTGTTCTGAATGCCGAGGGGCACATGCTTGAGTCGGTGCAATTTAACACAATTACATTGAATCCTGACTTCCCCGCTGATTTTGCGGTAGCTTTTGGTGTCTTTCCCGCGCCCGCTGGTGAGGTTCAGTCGCCGAATCAGCCCCCCCCTCATCAGCGCTGGACGCCGGGCTGGGTACCCGATGCCTTTGTGCCGGTCACGGCGCAATTCTCACCTGATGCGTCCTCTGCCGGCGAGATGCAGAGCTTTTCGGATGGATTCAGCCGTTTTACGGTCTTTGTTGAGCCGCCAGGCCCAGCACAAATGCCAGAGGGAAGCAGTCGCAGGGGTGCGACGATTGCGTTGACTCGCCATCGTCTTATGGCGGGCGCTCGCGTTGCTGTGACGGTCCTGGGTGAGATACCGCTGGCCACTGCAAGTCGGGTAGCGGATAATATGCGGCAAGTGAGTGAGGGGCGTCCATGATTGAGCAAACAGGCCGTGTAGTGGCCGTGGATGATGCCCGGATCTGGGTTGAGGTGACACCCCAGGCCGGATGCAAGAGTTGTAGTGCACAGGAAAACTGTGGTCAAAGCCTGCTGCAAAAAGTGGCTGGGAGTCGCATGGAGCGTTTAGTGCTTGATAAAACGCAGGACATCCAGGTCGGTGACTGGGTTCTTGTCGGCATGGAAGGTGCCGCGGTTTTTAATGCCTCCTTGCTGGTCTATGGACTGCCTTTAAGCGGGCTCTTGATCGGCGCGATGGCGGCCAGCCTTGCGGGTGCATCGGAGCCCGTTGTGCTACTTGTCGCGTTGTTATCCTTAACCGGAGCTGTCGGCTTGGTTAAAACATTGTCACGACGCTTTTCTTGTAATTCGAGTTACCATCCCCAACTATTAAGACGACTCTGATCCTGTCGGATCGTCCTTTATTTTGTCGCTTTTTCGGGAGATCGTATCCATGGTTCTGCTGAGACAGGCCTTTGGGCTGTTGTTGGTAACTTTTGCATTCCGGGCGGTGGCCGTTGAGCTGCCGGATTTTACTGAGCTGGTCGACACGGCATCTCCCGCCGTCGTCAACATCAGCACCACGCGAAGTGCTGATGCTGAAGCGGGGTTGTATGGTCAGTATCCTCAGTTGGAAGAGATGCCTGAGTTTTTCAGGCACTTTTTTGGCGATCGTTTTCAGGTGCCGCCCCGGGGACAGGGTGCGCCTCATGGTCGCCCTCAGGTGCAATCGACGGGTTCTGGATTTATCGTCAGTCATGATGGCTATGTGCTGACCAACAATCACGTGGTTGAGGGAGCGGGTGAGATTTTCGTGCGCCTTGCCGATCGTCGGGAGCTAAAGGCCGAGTTGATTGGCGCTGACCAGCAGTCCGATCTGGCAGTGCTCAAACTTGACGCGGGCGATCTGCCGATCGTTAAGATCGGTAACAGCAATAAGCTCAAAGTAGGGGAGTGGGTGGTTGCCATTGGCGCGCCATTTGGGTTCGATTACTCCGTAACGGCGGGCATTGTCAGTGCAAAGGGACGTAGTTTGCCGAATGAAAGCTATGTCCCTTTTATTCAGACGGATGTGGCGATTAACCCCGGTAACTCCGGCGGGCCGCTTTTTAATCTGGACGGCGAAGTGGTGGGTATCAACTCGCAGATTTATACCCGCTCAGGGGGCTTCATGGGGCTGTCGTTTGCTATTCCGATTGATGTCGCAATGGAAGTGGTTGAGCAGCTCAAAACCAACGGATCAGTTAGCCGTGGCTGGTTAGGTGTGCTGATTCAGGAAGTGAGTAAGGAGTTGGCCGAGTCCTTCCAGCTGGATAAGCCCCGTGGTGCGTTGGTGGCCCAGATACTGCCTGATTCTCCGGCGCAGGACTCGGACTTGCAGGTAGGTGACGTCATCATTGAATACAATGGTAAATCAATCAATTTGTCTTCTGATTTGCCGCATCTGGTAGGTCGCACAGCACCCGGCAAAGAGGTCGATCTGAAAGTGATCCGTCAGGGTAAGATCAAAACGGTGACCCTCGAAATCGGTAGGTTGCCGGGTGAGAACCAGGCTGCATCCAGTGATAAAGGTAGTAAGGCCCCCTCGATCGCAAATACCCTGAACCTTCAGGTAAGAGATCTGACGGCAGACGAGAAGTCTCAGGTGGGTGTCAATAATGGTATCTTAGTGACAGATCTCAGCGATGGCTCAGCGGCAGAGGCGGGTATCCGTCCAGGGGATGTGATCAGCAGCATCAATAATGAGGCGGTCACCTCTGTTAAACAATTTAAGACGCTGGTCGAGGATTTGCCGCGGGACAAGGCGCTACCAGTCCTGATTATCCGCGAGGGAAGTCCGGTGTTTGTGGTGATCAAGATTCGCGATTGATGCGCGAATCTTGCACTGCAATTTATCAGGAGAGCTGCTAAAATCCCGCGGCTCTCCTTTTATAGTGTGGTAACCGTGATTAGTCTCGACAAAATACGTAACTTTTCAATCATCGCGCACATCGACCATGGCAAGTCGACGCTGGCTGATCGCTTTATTCAGTTCTGTGGTGGACTGTCTGACCGGGAAATGTCCGCACAGGTTCTTGATTCGATGGATATCGAACGGGAGCGGGGCATCACCATCAAAGCCCAGAGCGTTACCCTCTACTATAAGGCGAAAGACGGAGAAACCTACCAGCTCAACTTCATCGATACCCCTGGACATGTCGATTTTTCGTATGAAGTGTCACGGTCATTGGCGGCCTGTGAAGGTGCTCTTCTGGTGGTGGATGCTGCGCAGGGTGTAGAAGCCCAGTCGGTGGCAAACTGCTACACAGCAATTGAGGGCGGCCTTGAAGTTATCCCGGTTCTGAACAAGATGGATCTGCCGCAGGCAGAGCCTGAAAAGGTGCGTAAGGAAATTGAGGAGATTATCGGGATCGATGCCTCTCATGCTGTACAGGCCAGTGCCAAGTCTGGGATGGGGATTCAGGATATTCTGGAGCAGATCGTCCAGGGTATTCCCAAACCGGAAGGTAAGCGTGAAGCCCCTTTGCAAGCCCTGATCATTGACTCCTGGTTTGATAACTATCTGGGCGTTGTCTCGCTGGTAAGGGTCAAGAACGGTGTCCTGAAGAAAGGCGAGAAGATCAAGATCAAATCGACCGGCGTGCAGGAATTGGTCACGAGTATCGGTGTCTTCACGCCGAAGCGTAAAGAAACGGATGTACTTTACGCGGGCGAAGTGGGCTTTGTCGTCGCAGGGATCAAGAACATTCATGGGGCGCCCGTGGGCGATACCATTACCCACGCCAGCACCTCAGATGTGGCCTCGTTGCCGGGTTTCAAAAAGGTGCAGCCTCAGGTTTACGCGGGCCTGTTCCCCGTCAACTCGGAAGACTATGAAGATTTTCGGGATGCGCTGGAAAAGCTGACGCTGAATGATGCATCGCTGTTTTATGAGCCTGAGAGTTCAGATGCGCTGGGGTTTGGGTTCCGCATTGGCTTCCTGGGTATGCTCCATATGGAGATTATTCAGGAGCGATTGGAACGCGAATACGATCTGGATCTCATTACCACCGCGCCGACGGTCGTCTATGAAATCCTGACTAAGCGAAATGAGGTGTTGAAAGTCGACAACCCTTCACGCATGCCAGATCCTGGATTGATCGAAGAAATGCGTGAGCCGATCGTGGAGGCTAACATTCTGGTGCCACAGGATTATCTGGGTAATGTCATCGCGCTGTGTGTTGAAAAGCGCGGTATACAGAAAAACATGATGTTCGTCGGTCATCAGGTGTCGCTCAGTTATGAGCTGCCGATGGCGGAAGTCGTGCTCGACTTTTTCGATAAGCTGAAGTCGGCCAGCCGCGGGTATGCCTCGCTGGATTATCATTTTATTCGTTTCCAGGCGGCGCGCCTGGTGCGTCTGGATATTTTGATTAATGCTGAAAAAGTGGATGCTTTGGCGCTGATTGTTCACCGCGATAACGCACCTTATAAGGGGCGGCAGTTGACGGAGAAAATGAAAGAATTGATTCCACGGCAGATGTTTGATGTCGCGATCCAGGCGGCAATCGGAGGGCAGATCATTGCACGAACCACCGTCAAAGCCTTACGTAAGAACGTTTTGGCCAAGTGTTACGGCGGTGACGTATCACGGAAGAAAAAGCTGTTGCAGAAGCAGAAAGAAGGTAAAAAACGAATGAAGCAGGTGGGGCGTGTGGAAATCCCACAGGACGCGTTCCTGGCCGTGCTCAAGGTTGATAAGTAAACCTTGTCCCGCCCCGTCTGGTCGATGACTCAAGAGAGCTGAATCGGAATGAACTTTGATTTTTCGTTAATATTGGTGATCGCAACGCTGGTGACCGGCGCTGTCTGGTTGATTGACACCCTGCTGTTTGCCAAAGCCCGTCAGCAGGCGGCTCAGCAAGAGGAAGCCGCGGTACGCCTGCCGTTGCTGGTCGAGTACAGCCGCTCGTTTTTCCCGGTGCTGTTCATCGTTTTGATTGTCCGATCTTTTCTGGTCGAGCCTTTTCAGATCCCGTCGCAGTCTATGGTCCCGACGCTCGAAGTGGGTGATTTTATTCTGGTGAATAAATTTCAGTACGGGTTGCGACTACCGGTCTTAGGGCATAAATTCGTCGACATTGACGACCCGAAACGGGGAGATGTGATGGTCTTCCGTAATCCAGAAGACAACGTGACCAATTACATCAAGCGGGTCGTGGGACTGCCAGGGGATCGCATCAGTTATGTCAACAAGCAGTTGCTGATCAACGGTGAGCCGGTCAGCGAGCGTCTGGTCGCTGCCTTGCCAGCCGGTCGTCCGATGGAATATTTTTTCGAGGAAACGCTGGGTGAAAACACTCACCGCATTATCAAGTTGAATGCGGATAACAAAATGGGTGAGGGTGAGTTCATTGTACCGGAAGGGCAATATTTCATGATGGGTGACAATCGGGATCGCAGTAAAGACAGTCGCTTTATCGGCTTCGTTCCAGACAAAAACATCGTGGGACATGCGTTTGCCATCTGGATGCACTGGGAATCTTTTTTCTCAATACCGTCGTTTTCGCGAGTCGGAAAAATTGATTGAGCTATAATTTCAGCAGGTTGAGTGTTATTAGCGTCAATTTTTCCGAATAGAGGGCCAGATGAGGACATTACCTTCCCTTCAGCGGGGTGCGACCCCAATCATGACATTGGTTTGGATACTGATCTTTGTGTCGGTTGCGACCTTGTGCGTGAAGTTAATACCTGTTTACATAGACGATTTTGCGGTAGCGTCCTCCCTGGAGGGCTTGCAGCGTGAAACCCGCCTGCCGGAGTTTTCGGACAAGGAAGTACTGGCAACCCTGGATAAGTTTTTCAGTCTGAATAACGTCAGGGACTTTGATAAGGATTCGGTGGAACTGATCCGGGAAGGGGACGCTCAAATCACCGTGAAAGTGAATTACGAGGTCAGAACAAATATTGTGCGCAACATTGATACCGTTGTGTCCTTTAGCCATGAAGTGACAGTCCGGAAATCGTGAAACAGCCCTCACTCGAACGCCTCGAAACCCGCCTGGGTTACCGATTCAAAGATGCGGAACGTCTGAAACTGGCGTTGTCGCACCGCAGCTATGCCTCAGACAACAACGAGCGATTGGAGTTTTTGGGCGATTCAGTGCTCAATTTTACTATTGCCGAAGCGTTGTTTCGTCAGTTCGACAACGCACAGGAGGGGCAGTTGAGCCGCCTGCGGGCGCGCCTGGTGAAAGGCACGACACTGGCTGAACTGGCGAAAGAGTTCGATTTGGGTGAGTTTCTCAGGTTGGGGAGTGGTGAGCTCAAGTCTGGCGGATTTCGCCGTGATTCGATACTGGCCGATTCATTTGAAGCCATTATCGGTGCCATCCTGCTCGATTCAGATATCGCAACCTGTCAGAAGCTTATTCTGGGGTGGTTTGCGACGCGACTAGAGAAATTGTCGCTCAAAGATACCCAGAAAGATGCCAAGACGCGGTTGCAAGAGTTTTTGCAGTCCCGTCAGCTTCCCCTGCCGGTTTATGAAGTGCTTAAAATCGAGGGTGAAGCCCATGCACAAACCTTTCATGTCAGTTGCAGTACCGAAGCGCTGGCGGATAAAACCTTCGGATCGGGGAGTAGCCGGCGCTTGGCTGAACAAACGGCAGCAAAAGCAGCCCTGTCAGTTATTGGGATTGAAGCCTGATGAATGAGGGTGCAGTAGAATCGACGTTCTGCGGATACATTGCAATTGTTGGGCGGCCGAATGTGGGCAAGTCCACCTTGCTCAATCAAATTCTTGAGCAAAAAATCAGCATTACCTCCAAAAAAGCCCAAACCACTCGCCATCAGATTCTGGGTGTAAAAACCGAAGGTGATTACCAGTTTATCTATGTGGACACTCCCGGAATTCACCGAGGTGAAACCAAAGCGCTGAATCAGGTGCTGAATCAGTCGTCCAGTACAGCCTTGAAAGACGCTGACATTATCGTCCTCGTGGTTGAGGCACTGAAATGGACAGACACGGATGCCTATGTGCTTGAGCAAATTAAAGCCAGTAAAGCGCCAAAGATTCTTGCCCTGAACAAAATTGATCAGGTCAAAGATAAAACCAGGTTATTGCCCTACATTGAGAAAGTTGCTGCGCTGTGTGATTTTGACAGTGTGATTCCCATGTCTGCAGAATCGGGTGAGCAGGTCGAAGCGCTGGAAAAAGAATTGGCCAAGCGCCTTCCTCAAGGCTTACACATGTTTCCTGAAGATCAGGTGACTGATCGCAGCGTTCGCTTTATGGCGGCGGAAATCATCCGCGAGAAAATCATGCGTCAGATGGGCGATGAGATTCCCTATAACGTGGCCGTTGAAATCGAGAAGTTCAAACATGAAGGGGGTATTCTCCGAATCAATGGGCTGATCTGGGTTGAGCGTGAAGGGCAGAAGAAAATCGTGATTGGTACGGCGGGTGAACGACTTAAGCGTATTGGGACCGATGCGCGGAAGGACATCGAACAGCTTCTTGATACCAAGGTAATGTTGGAGCTCTGGGTCAAGGTCAAGAGTGGCTGGAGTGACAATCTGCGAGCCCTGAAAAGTCTGGGCTACGACGAAACTGACTGACCTGTGCGCCGATGATTGCGGGGAACATTTCAGCGTTTGTCCTGCATCGCAAACCCTATCGTGAGACAGGCCACTGGGTTAGTTTATTTACGTATGAGTTTGGGCGTGTTGCTGCGATCTACAGGCCCTCGCGAAAAAAGTCGGGCCCATTGCTTTCTCCTTTTCAGGCATTTGTCATTGAGTTGCACGGCGAGGGCGAACTTAAGACCCTTCGGCAGCTTGATGATGTCCAGTCCCCGATTCTGTTGAGTGGGACAGCCCAATATGCGGGATTTTATCTTAACGAATTACTTTACCGGTTGCTGCCCCTGTATGAGCCACATGAGCATTTGTTTCAGGCGTATGCAGACCTTTTATCGAGACTGCAGGTGCCGGGTGCTCTGGAGGCGAGGCTTCGGGAGTTCGAAGGCCTCTTGTTGAGTGAGCTTGGGTTGGGTCTGGAATTGTGGCCCGAAGGGGCCGAGACGCACACGTTTGCGTCGTATGCCTTTGATGTCCAGGAGGGACGGGTAATTTTTTTCGGTGAGCACCCGCAACCGTCACGCGCTCCTGGCGTAATAGAAGGGCTTGATCCTGCACTACTGAAAGCGGCGGCCAGGCACGATTGGTCTGTAGCCGGCGCCCTGGCGGTGGCGAAAGTGCTGCATCGGGCGAGAATTGACTATGTATTGGAAGGTAAACCGCTGAAATCGCGGAATTTGTTGAAACAATATCTGGAGTTGGGTCGTGTTGAAAAGAAGAGTACGCCTGGGCGTTAATATTGACCATATTGCCACCCTGCGTCAGGCGAGGGGCACCCGGTACCCGGATCCGGTTTTAGCGGCATCTCTGGCCGAACTGGCTGGTGCTGATGGCATTACCATTCATCCGCGGGAAGATCGACGCCATATTCAGGAAGCTGATGTCTGGCGCCTGAGGGATTCGCTGCAGACCCCGATGAATCTTGAAATGGCCGTGAGTGAGGCCATGATCGCACTGGCAATCAAGGTGCGTCCGGCGCACTGTTGTCTGGTTCCGGAAAAGCGTGAAGAGCTCACGACGGAAGGGGGACTGGATGTCCTCGGGCAGGAGGATCGGGTGCATCGTGCATGTGAGCAACTGGCTGAAGCCGGCATTGTTGTCTCTTTGTTTATCGACCCTGATAAAGGGCAGATTGACGCAGCCCAGCGGTGTGGCGCGCCGATTGTCGAACTGCATACCGGGCGTTATGCCGACGCTGCGAATCCGGTTGAGGTGGCGAAAGAGCTGAAAATAATTCAAGAGGCCGTGGCTTATGGGTTGAAGCGTGGGCTAATTGTTAACGCCGGCCATGGACTGAATTATCACAACGTACAACCGATCGCCGCCATTCCGGGCATACATGAGCTGAATATAGGCCACAGTATTGTGGCCCGGGCTGTTTTCAGTGGCTTCGAACAAGCGGTTCGGGATATGCGGGCATTGCTCGATCAGGCGGTCGCCTCCTGATTTTAGGTATCCAGCGATTGAGTCAGCCAGTGACCAATGTCCTGACACTCCTGTATACAGACGGAATGCCCCATCGCGTAGCGGTGATAAGCCGGTGAAAACCCTGCTTGCTTAAGCAGGGCCACTGATTCGTCTCCCAGCTGAGGTGAAACAATATCATCCTGTGTACCATGCCCCACAAAGATCGGCAGATCACGGTGCGCTCTGGCGTGTCTGGCGACGTCCTCACTCGCCAGGTAGGTTGAGAGGGCGATGAGTCCGCCGATGGTGTATTCCAAACGAAGCGCCAGATCCAGAACAACCGCGCCCCCCTGAGAAAAACCAGCGAGTATGACCCGCTCAGCAGGAATACCCCGCTGTTGCTCACGTTCGATCAGTTGCTCGACGGCATTGGCTGAGTCACGGAGCTGACGCGTATCGACCCGGCGGCGTAAATTAGCTTCAAAGATGTCGTACCAGGCGGGCATGAGGTAACCACCGTTGATCGTGACCGGGCGGACAGGGGCGTGAGGAAAAATAAAGCGCAGCGAAAGCGAGGCAGGTAACCTTAATTCTGGAATAATGGGTTCAAAATCATGCCCATCGGCACCCAGACCATGAAGCCAGATAATACTTGCCTCGGGTGTGGGGCCTGTTTCGATCTCAAGGGTCGGCAGGATTGGAGGTGGATTCATGGGTCTGGACGTCCTGTGGCTGAATAATCGGTAGTGTAAACCAAAAACAGGCGCCCTGGGTGTGTTCAGGATGGTTGTCCGGGGTCAGGTTTTGATAGTCGATCTGGCCACCATGACTTCTGATGATCTCCATCACGATGGCTAATCCCAATCCGGTTCCACCCGCCTGGCGGGTATCAGCTGAATCACTCTGGGTAAATCGTTTGAAGATATTGTTACGGAACGTTTCCGGAATGCCCGCCCCCTGATCGATGACTTTGATCATTGCAGTATCGTCCTGCTCATCCAGTGTCAGGTGTATAGTGCTTCGGATGGGGGAGAACTTTACGGCATTCGATAGCAAATTGAGGATTACTTGTGAAATCCGTTGAGCGTCTGCAACAACGACCAGGTCTGAGGGTGTAAGTCGCTGGTACTGAATTTTGCTTTGATATTTCACGGTATAGCCACTCATGGCCTCAAGCGATTGTTTAAGCAGCATATCCAGAGAGACTGGCGTCATCTCATATTGCATTTTCCCGGCTTCAATTTTTTGAAGATCGAGAATGTCATTCACCAACGCGAGTAATCGGTCGGCGTTTCGATTAGCGATCGAAAGCAGAGCCTGGCGTTGTTCACCGGCTATATCCAGCCGGTCTTGCGCCAGCATTTTAAGCGCCCCACTTATCGACGTTAGGGGTGTGCGAAGTTCGTGGGACACTGTTGACAGGAAACGGGATTTGGCCAGGTTGCCCGCTTCTGCGGCGTTCTTGGCGGTCAGCAGTTCGCGTGTTTGATTGGCGACCCGTTCTTCAAGTGAACGTCGCAGGTTATCGAGCTCAACACGGTTATTCCTGAAGACTTCCAGTGCGCGGGCCAGCGTGCCGACTTCATCCATACGTGACTGGTAGGGAATTACGGGTGTGTTTCCATCGTTGGCGACCGACTCAATTGTTTGGGTTATTTGTCCAAGAGGACCTGTCAGGCGTCGAATCGCGAAATAAAGAATCGTGAGCATGGGGGCCAGAATCGCCGCCAGGGTGGTCAGGCTGTTGATCCAGCGTGAATTGCGCACTGCATCAAGTTCGTCCAGGGTGAGACCAATCTCCAGTCGCCCGATATTGCGTGGGCTTCCTTCCTCTTCCCAGGTCAGAGGGACGCTGCGCACCAAAAGAGATCCGAACTCATCAGGATGCCCTTCAAGGTACAGTGTTTTTCCCATCCCGTCCGTTACCTTTGCAAAGGCGAAGCTGTTGGATTTGCTCAAGCCCGCGAGACTGGAAGGGAGCTGGTCATAATCCAGATTCCATACCAGTGTAGAAATGGGGTTAACGTAGTTGTCCAGCAGTAGGGTGAGGTTGGCCTCCTTAAGCTGCTGGTACTGCTTGAGCTCTTTCTCGACGCGATAAAGCTCCAGCGATAGGAATATGGCAGAGACAACTACCACGACGATCAGAAAAAGTCGGTTTCGAATAGAGGTTTGTGCTGGTGTCGTTTTTTCGGCCGTCATCAACCGAGTATAGATCAGTTAGGCCGGGTTGGATGGGCTTTGCGAAACTCCCCCTGCCATTCGTTACGTTCAGCCCAATACTCAATGCGGTCGATTTCATTCAGGAGCGGTTCTACCAGAAACGCCCAGTCCGCGTTATTTTTCTTGAGGGCCGTTTCAAGTGTTGCGGCCGCCTGCCTGAGTGCAGGTACGCCGCAGTAGCGGGTCGCACCATGCAACTTGTGAACTTCTTCCAGCAGTGGCTGCAGCGCTTGTCTTTCCATGTGGCGGGAGAGCGCGTGTCTGGCATCGGGCAGGGACTCGATCAGCATCGAAAACAGTTCTTCGGCAAGGTCGGGTTTGCCGCCGGCCAACCGTATACCCGCGGGAATGTCGACACAATCCTCTGTTGCTTTGCGTGACGAAGGTTTGATCGTTGATGTGGCGGGCATGTCTGTGGCCCGATCAGAGGATAAGGTGGACTGATATCCGGTATGTCGCTCGATGACCTGGCACAATTGCTGTTCGTCGACGGGCTTGGTCAGGTAGTCGTCGAATCCACTGTTCATCAACATCTGTTTCTCTTCCGCCAGAGCATGGGCGGTGAGGGCGACAATCGGTGTATGTCGGTTACCACCCTCAATCTCACGAATTTTAGCCGTCGTTTCGATACCATCCATGCCCGGCATCTGAACGTCCATAAAGATCAGGCCAAAGGTTTGGCGGCGGACGGCCTGGAGCGCTTCATAGCCACTTGATACGCCTTCACATTTGACTTTGAGTTCGTCCAGGAGGGCAAGAATTAATTTCAGGTTAGCCGTGTTGTCGTCGACCGCCAGTATGGCGGGCGCATGGCGGGCATCCAGTGGGCGGGCAGAAGGGGCGATCTGCAGGGGAACGTGAGGGCGCCCATTTAAAAGCGTGATCACCGTATCGGCCAGCCGTCGCCGGGTGGGTGGTTTGGTTAAGGTGGCTGAGGCATCCGCCACCACAGCGGGTGTTTCGGCGGTGGGATCCAGCGTCGGGAGTAACAGCAGTGTTCGACAATCCAGCTTGTATTCCAGGCTGCGAATGCTCTGGGCATAGGGGACGGAATAGAGCTGGGTTTGTGACAGGCCGACGATTGCCATCGCATAACCGCGGTTTTTCTGTTGTGCCTGTACGACCCGCTCTATGAGATCGGCCATATTGGCGACACGTTCTACCTGCCCCCCCCAATGCGCCAGCATGCTCTCAACAACCAATGCCGTTTTTTCCTGATGCTCCAGGTAAATGACGCGCTCATTATGCAGTGTCCCTGAGGTCTCATCCGTCTCGCTTTCCTGCTGCTCATTGAGCGTGATGGGCAGATTTACCCAAAAACTGGCGCCTTTGCCCAGCTCACTGTCTACCCCAATTTTTCCACCCATTTGTTCCACTAGCCGGCGGCTTATCACGAGGCCCAGTCCGGTTCCGCCATAACGTCTTGCCGTAGAGGCGTCAGCCTGGGAAAACGGAGTGAACAGGTTTTGTTGTTGCAAGCGGGACAGCCCCACGCCTGTGTCGGTCACCGAGAGACGGATTTGCGGGCGCCCTTGCTCATCTTCCTCCTCCAACATGACTCGCACCATCACCTCCCCCCGCTGAGTGAACTTGATCGCGTTGTTAACCAGGTTGGTGAGAATCTGTTTCAGACGTAACGGATCTCCATATATTTGATTGGGAACATCCGAATAAATCAGCGCGGCAAGATCCAGATTCTTTTCGTGGGCTGTGGGAGCGAGCATCGTCAGAACGTCATCGACGACCTCCTGCAAATTGAGGGTGGTGAAATCCAGTACCAGTTTGCCGGCTTCAATCTTGGAGAAATCGAGGATGTCGTTAATGATGGTCAACAGAATCTCTGACGACTTCAGAATGGTATTTAGCTGGTCACGCTGCTGTCGATTCAGGTGGCCTTTCAGCAAGAGTTTGGTGAAGCCCAGAATCCCGTTGAGGGGGGTTCGAATTTCGTGGGACATGTTCGCCAGGAACTCAGATTTGACCCGGCTTGCCTCCAGCGCATCTTTTCGGGCGATATCGAGTTCGATGTTCTGTATTTCGATGGTTTCGAGCGTTTCCCGAAGATCCTCAGTGGCCTGGTCAATGTTCTGCTGCATTTCATTTCGAAGCCGTTCCAGTGCTTCGGCGAGAGCATTGACGCCTTCTTCCAGCAATTCAATTTCAGGGCCCGCCTGACTTTCGACCCGGGTATTTAATTGGCCGTCCTTGATCTCGGAGATGGCTTGGGTAATCGCTGCAAGTGGGAGCGACAGGCGATCTGCCAGATGGCGGGCGAGTAGAATGCTAAGAAATGCCGAGACGAAGGTTGTCAGCAGGGCAATCAGAACCGTTCGAAATATAGCAAGCTGGGTATTGCTGCGCTTGATTTCGATGATGGCCCAGCCCAGTAGGCGTTTGTCTTGGGCATAGGGATTTGGAGGGGTTGTCTGGCCGGGAATGTCGGCTGATTCTGGCAGAGGCACATCGGCAAACAATATCGGCTCTGCAAAGCGCAGTACGTCGTCGATCTGAAGCAGGCTACGTGTGGCACTCATACTGGGAACCAGCGTTGGCGGGTCCAGGAGGACTGGTCCGGACTGAACCAACAAGCGGCGATTTTTGTCAAAAATGGCGGCAGCCCGGATGTTGGGCTCTTGCAACAGGTCGCTGACAAGTCGGGTAAGTTGCTGGGAGTTGCCTGTGATGACACCAAATTCGGCTGACCCGGCTAAATGGCGCGCCAGATCATAACCACGATTGTTTAAGGCTTCGTTCAGGTCGCCGATCCTGAACACGACGAACACACCGGAGACCAGAAACGAGATGGCCAGCATGGGCACCAGTGTCAGCAGAATGACGTTGGTGCGAATGGAAAAACCCGTAAGTGGCGAAGGCAATTTTGGGGACATTGGGCATGTCTTTATAATAAAAGGTTATTTGGGACGCGCCTATTATTGCTTATCATGTGCGACAATCCATGAGCGAGCCAAGTTATGTCCTACCCCAGTATAGAATCCTTTGTCGGCGATACACCGCTGGTGCGACTGCGCCGCCTGCCCGAACACGTGCTACAGGATACCCGTGGCAACACTATTCTTGCAAAACTGGAAGGCAATAATCCAGCAGGATCTGTCAAAGACCGTCCGGCCCTGAACATGATCATCGCGGCCGAGCAACGCGGTGATATTCGTCCTGGGGATACCCTGATTGAAGCCACCAGCGGTAACACCGGTATCGCACTGGCGATGGCGGCGGCCATGCGGGGCTATCGTATGGTCTTAATCATGCCTGCCCACATGAGCGAGGAGCGTCGCGCCGCCATGAGTGCCTACGGCGCTGAATTAATCAGCGTGTCCAAAGAAGAGGGGATGGAGGGCGCTCGCGATCTGGCTAAGGCGATGGAGGCCAGGGGGGAGGGCATCGTGCTGGATCAGTTCGCCAATCCCGATAACCCTGCTGCGCACTACAAAACCACGGGACCGGAAATCTGGCGTCAGACAGAGGGGCGTATTACGCATTTTGTCAGTTCGATGGGAACAACGGGTACGATTATGGGGACGTCGCGGTATCTGAAAGAGCAAAATCCGGCGATCAGGATTATCGGATTGCAGCCTGCGGACGGTGCTTCTATTCCGGGTATCCGGCGCTGGCCGCAGGCCTACCTGCCCAAAATTTTTGAGCCCGCCAGGGTTGATCAGGTGCTGGATATCGGGCAGGGCGAGGCCGAGACCACCATGCGCCAGCTGGCGGCCCTGGAGGGAATCTTCTGCGGCGTCTCTTCCGGTGGCGCAATTGCCGGAGCATTGCGTGTGGCACAAGAGGTTGAAAATGCTGTAATCGTCGCCATTATCTGTGATCGCGGCGACCGTTACCTTTCCACCGGCGTCTTTAATCCTTCTTGAAATGGACTCTGATACCCCCATGGCCCGACGTTTTCGTAAAAAAATTCCACAAGGTTCTGTCACGGTAACGATTGATCGTCTGAGTCACGACGGCCGTGGGATCGGTAAACTGGACGGGAAAACCCTGTTTGTGGATAACGCACTACCGGGTGAATCGGTTGTCGCTCGCTATGTCAATTCCCGCAATCAGTTTGACGAATTGGTCGCCGAGACTCATAACAGTCGCTCGGCAGAGCGGGTTGAACCGGCCTGCGTCAAAGCGAATATCTGTGGCGGCTGCAGCTTGCAGCACATGCATCCCGATCTGCAGATCCGTCACAAACAGCAGGTTTTGCTGGATCAATTCACGCATTTTGGTTCAGTGCAGCCAGAAACGGTGGCGCCTCCTCTGGTAGCTGATCACCTCGGTTATCGCACCAAGGCGCGGTTGGGCGTTAAATATGTGCGTAAATATGATCACGTACTGGTCGGCTTTCGGGAGAAACACAGTAATTTTTTGACGGCGATTGAGTCCTGTCCAATTCTGGTGCCCGCGATCGGCGAGCAGATTGAGGCGTTGAAAGTGCTGGTGCGTGGCTTGTCCACCTACGAAGCGGTGCCGCAGATAGAGATTGCATTTGGGGACAGCCGCGGTGCAATTATCATTCGGCATATGGAACCTCTCACCGCCGCAGATGAGGCGCTGCTAAAGCAGTTTGGTTCTGAGCACACGCTTGCCGTGTATTTGCAGCCGAAAGGGCCGGACACGGTGCACTGCCTGTATTCGCCATGGGGTGAGGTTGATCTGACCTTTGCCAGTGTCGAGGGGCTCACGATGCACTTCCGGCCGACGGATTTTACACAGGTCAATCTGCCGATGAACCGCATGATGCTGGCTCAGACGCTGGACTGGCTGAAGCCGGAGGCTAATGAGAAGGTACTGGATTTGTTCTGTGGGCTGGGCAATTTTACGCTGGCGTTGGCGCGTCACGCGGCGAATGTGACCGGCGTTGAAGGCAGTCAGGATATGGCTGAGCAGGGCTACCGTAATGCAAGTGCGAATGGATTGGACAATGTTCAGTTCTACGCGGCGAATCTGCACGATGCAGAGTTGTTTGCCGGGACAAAGCCTTTGCCCTGGGATCAGACCTATGATTGTGTCGTGCTGGATCCACCCAGGACAGGTGCCGAGGAGATCTGCCGCACGATGAAACGCTTTGCCCCGGCGCGTATTTTATATGTTTCCTGCAACCCGGCGACCCTTGCGCGGGATGCCGGAATCCTGGCAACCCAGGGATATCGTTTGAAAAAAGTGGGGGTAATGGATATGTTTCCTCACACGACTCATGTTGAGTCCATGGCGTTATTCGAGAAGAGTTAGGCAATGGTTAAGGTCAGAGAAGACTATCCGCTGGATGACAATGGTGAGGTCGATATTGAGCGCTGGCTGGATCAGCTGCTGCAAAGTCGAACGGATGCCGCTCAGCGAACGCCAGGTGCTCAGGCACCGGCGCTGTCCTCGGCGGATCGTGCACAACTCGCCCGTGCCTGCGATATGGCCCGTGAAGCCCGTCATGCAGCGGCAGATGCACAGAATAAGTGGTCGGCCAATGGTAATGCCTTCTTCACGGGGCTGGAAATGGCTCAGATCCTGTCTGAGTTACAGTTGGATACCCCGAGCCTGACGGCGGCCATTCTTTACCGAGGGGTGCGGGAGAGTTCGCTACCCCTGGATAAGGTGCGCAAGAGCTTTGGTGATGAGGTGGCGGCGCTGATTGACGGCGTTCTGCAAATGGCGGCCATTGCCAATATCCGGCATCCTCTGCGGGGTAGCGTGTTAGGACAGACCCAGAATCAGGTCGACAACCTGCGACGTATGCTGGTGACCATGATCGACGATGTTCGGGTGGCGCTTATCAAGCTGGCTGAGCGAACCTGCGCGATTCGGGATGTCAAGGATGCACCCTCTGAAAAACGCCATCGGGTAGCGCGGGAAGTTTTTGATATTTATGCCCCTCTGGCACATCGGCTGGGTATCGGGCACTTGAAGTGGGAGCTGGAAGACCTCTCATTTCGTTACCTCCATGAAACGGCCTACAAGAAAATCGCCAAACTGCTGGATGAACGACGCATTGATCGTCAGCGCTATATTCAGGAGGCCGTCAGTGCCCTTAAAACGGAGCTTGCGAGTAACGGTATTGAAGCCAGCCTGTCGGGGCGGGCGAAACACATCTTCAGTATCTGGCGGAAAATGCACCGTAAGGGCATCGATTTTTCGCAGGTCTACGACATCCGTGCCTTGCGTATTCTCGTGACCAGTATTCGGGATTGTTACGCCGCGTTGGGGGTCGTTCACTCGCTGTGGCGCCACATTCCGCATGAGTTTGATGATTATATCGCCAGTCCTAAACCGAATGGTTATCAGTCTCTGCACACGGCGGTGGTCGGGCCGGGTGGCAAGGTGATGGAAGTTCAGATCCGTACCCAGAAAATGCACGAAGAGGCCGAGCTGGGCGTCTGCGCGCATTGGCTTTACAAAGGTACGGACATCGACAAGAAGTCGCAGGGCTATGAGCAGAAAATTGCCTGGTTGCGACAAGTGCTGGATTGGCAGGATGAACTGGGTGGTCGAACCTCAGAACTGATGGATCAATGGCGCAGTGATGTCGTCAGTGACCGCGTGTATGTCTTTACCCCCGATGGCCATGTGCTGGATTTGCCGGTGGGCTCAACACCGCTCGACTTTGCCTACAAAGTACATACTGAAATTGGTCACCGCTTCCGCGGGGCCAAGGTCAACGGCCGCATTGTACCGCTGAACTATCAGCTGAAAACGGGCGAGCAGGTCGAGATTCTGACCTCAAACCAGAGCCGACCCAGTCGCGACTGGCTCAACCCGGATCTGGGCTATGTGGCGACGTCCAGAGCACGCGCCAAAATTACGCATTGGTTCAAGGTTCAGGATCGTGACCAGAATATTGAAGAGGGCCGGGACCTGCTGATCGACGTCCTCAAGCGTCTGTCGCTGGATGTGCAGGACTTCGATGCACTGGCTAAGCAAATGAACTTCCATGCGGAAGACGATCTGTTTGCGGCGATTGGTGCGGGTGACGTCAAGCCGATGCAGGCGGCGCATGCTGCCCAGTCTGTCGCTGAGACCCATGACGAACAACTCAGCCTGCAACTACCGACCACCTCAGCTTCCGAGAAGGAGCGTGGTTCCGACATCAAGATTCGCGGCGTGGGTAATTTGCTGACGCATCTGGCCAGTTGCTGCAAGCCCGTTCCCGGTGACGATATTATCGGCTACATCACGGTCGGGCGTGGGGTGTCGATTCACCGTCAGGACTGTATCAATGTGCTGCAACTGCAGGCAGGCGAACCCAATCGCATCATTGAAGTGAGTTGGGGCGACACCGAAATTACCTATCCCGTGGATATTCTGGTTGAAGCCTATGACCGTTCGGGACTGCTGCGTGACATTACCTTGCTGTTGGCTAATGAGCGCGTCAACGTGATTGCCGCCTCAACCTATACCGACAAGCGCCAGAATATTGCGACCATTCGGCTGACGGTTGAGTTGGCCTCGCTCGAAACGCTGGCGCGCCTGTTTGACCGGATTCGCCGCCTGAACAACATCATCGATGTGTCGCGGGCAAAAGCGGGCGGAGCAACGCCCAGTAATGCCGGTTCCCTGTCTGGACGGGATTGACGAGAATGATTGGATTGCGTACCTATACCCTTGAAGATCTACTTTATCTCATGGATCGTCTCCGCGATCCGCAGGATGGCTGTCCCTGGGATCTCAAACAGACCTTTGCCTCTATCTTGCCACATACGCTGGAGGAAACCTATGAGGTGGCCGATACCATTGAGCGTCAGGACTGGTCTCATCTGGGCGAAGAGTTAGGCGATTTGCTCTTTCAGGTGGTCTTTTATGCCCGGCTCGGTAAAGAGCAGGGGCAGTTCGATTTTGAGCAAGTTGTAGACGGCATTGTCCGCAAGCTGTTGCGCCGCCATCCGCATGTGTTTCCGGACGGCACCCTCGAAAGTCGCCTCTTGCCGGGGCAGGAAATTTCGGAGGCGGAGATCAAGGCCAACTGGGAGCGTATCAAGCAACAGGAAAAGCAGGATAAGCCCCTGGAGAAGCGTCCGGTCCACTGGTTGGACGATGTGCCTGCAGCGCTTCCCTCCGTGCAGCGTGCCGAAAAGCTGCAGAAACGCGCTGCGGTGGTGGGCTTTGACTGGCCTGAGATTAAGCCTGTGTTTGCAAAGATTCGCGAAGAGCTTGACGAGCTGGAAGCCGAACTGACACGTAGCGAAACAGTCCCCGACCGGTTGGAAGATGAGTTGGGAGATGTGCTGTTCTGCTGTCTTAATCTGGCCCGGTTTTTGGGTGTAAATGGCGATAAAGCCCTGCGTGGCGCCAATCAGAAATTCATTCGCCGCTTCAATTACATCGAAGATGCGTTGGCGGCGCAGGGGAAAACCTTCTCCGATGCCGACCTGGACGGCATGGATGCGCTGTGGAATGAGTCTAAAACCCAAGGGCTTTAGTGCATTGAGGGCCTGCGATCAGGCCCCTTACGAATCAGCTAAAACGTGTCTTACTGATTGGCCGCTTTTAATTCCTGTTTAAGCAAGGCAATGTATTTTTTGCTCAGTGTCAGAAAACGCGGGGTGGGGCCAACGTCCTCAAACAGGGGGTCACCCATTTCATCCTCCCCGACTACCTGCTTGCCTTCTACGTAGGGAAAACTGGTTTCAAGTTCATCCAGCGCGGCGCTCAGCAATTCCGTAATGATGTCTTCCTGGGTCCGTTTCGGATACATTTCTGCCAGTGCTTCAATGCGTGCTGCATCCTCAATCGGTAACCGCAGTTCATAGACCTTACTGGTCAATCGGACCTTTGCGGTATTCTCCCAGTGACGCGCCAACTTGTTAATCTTCATAACTCCTCCCTAACTGGATCAAGCTCTCTACTAGTGTAGAATCGGGGTGGGGCCCTCTCCATAGGCACTTTCACATAAACTGTAGGAATTTTGTAATCGGCTGTTTTTTCAATTTATATTGAATAAATAAACCGTCATGATGCACCAGGAGGCCGCATGCAACAGCTTCACCCTGAACTACGCGAGAACGTCCGGATGCTGGGCGAATTGCTTGGACATAGCATCCGAAATCAATTGGGCGAGGCCGTGTTTGCCAAAATTGAGCAAATTCGCAAAGCTGCCAAGGCAGACCGAAAAGAGGACGGTAAATCTCGTAAACAGCTGAAAGAGGTACTGGCTTCATTGACCGATCAGGAATTGGTACCCGTGACGCGGGCCTTCAACCAGTTCCTCAATCTGGCCAACATCGCCGAGCAGTACCATACGGTACGCCGCAGTGCGCCGGTTCAGGAGCGCGTCGATAACCGGGTCGATCTGTTCGATGACGTGGTGGATCGACTGTTGTCTAACGGCGTTGAGCCTGAAGCCGTCGTTGACGCGCTGGCGCAACTGGAAGTTGAGTTTGTTCTGACCGCACACCCGACTGAAATTACCCGTCGTACCCTGATCCAGAAATATGACCAGATCTCTGAGAACCTGGAAAAACTGGACCGCAAGGATTTGTTTCCTGAGGAACGTGAGGTGCTGGTCAGCCACCTGCAGCGCCTGATTGCCGAGGCCTGGCATACCGACGAAATTCGCTACGAGCGACCGACGGCGGTGGATGAAGCCAAATGGGGCTTTGCGGTTATTGAAAACTCGCTGTGGACGGCCTTGCCCAACTTCATTCGCCAACTGGATGCAATCTCCCTGAAAAAACTGGGGAAACGCTTGCCACTGGACTGCCGTCCGATTCGGTTTTCATCCTGGATGGGGGGGGACCGTGATGGTAATCCAAATGTGACCTCTGAAGTGACGCGCGAGGTGTTATTGCTCAGTCGCTGGATGGCCGCTGATTTGTTCCGCCGCGATGTGGATGCCTTGCGTTCAGAGTTGTCTATGTCCGGCTGCAGTCCGGCACTGCAGGAGGCTGCCGGAAACAGCCGTGAGCCTTATCGAAAAGTCCTGGGACTCCTGCGCGATCGACTGGATGCGACGCTGGCCTGGACCGAGAAAGCATTGGAAGGCGTGGTCAGACCGGGCCCCGAGGTCCTACTCGACAATGAGGCGCTGTTGGCGCCCTTGCGTCTGTGCTACGACTCGCTGATCGCCAGCGGTATGCAGGTGATTGCAGACGGACGCCTGCTGGATGTGATCCGACGTGCTAATTGCTTCGGGTTGCAGTTGCTGCAACTGGATATTCGACAGGATGCCGAGCGCCATGCTGATGTGATGAAAGAACTGTGCAGTTTTCTGGGATTGGGCGATTATGCGGCCTGGAGCGAAGACGAGAAGCAGGCGTTTCTGGTTCGGGAGCTGGCAGGAAAGCGTCCGCTGATTCCGCGTGACTGGACACCCTCTGCCGAGGTGCAGGAAGTGCTGGATACCTGTCGGGTGGTTGCACGTCAGCCGCTGGAGAGTCTCGGCTCCTATGTGATCTCGATGGCCAGCGATCCTTCCGATGTGCTGACGGTCATCCTGCTGTTGCGGGAGTCCGGTATGCGCCATCCAATTCCCATCGTGCCCTTATTTGAAACGCTGGACGATCTGACTCATGCGGCAGCAAGCATCGAGCGATTGTTGTCGATTGACTGGTACAAGGTCCACATTGGTGGTCGTCAGCAAGTCATGGTTGGCTATTCGGATTCGGCCAAAGATGCCGGGCAAATGGCAGCTGCCTGGGCACAGTATCAGGCACAGGAAGCCCTCACCGCGGTGGCGGCGAAGCATGAGGTTAAACTGACGCTGTTTCATGGTCGTGGTGGAACCGTAGGGCGGGGGGGCGGGCCTGCCAACCGCGCAATTCTTAGTCAGCCCCCCGGCTCGGTCGATGGCCGTTTCCGCATTACCGAACAGGGGGAGATGATCCGCTTCAAATTCGGCCAACCGGGGGTTGCCATTCAGAACTTACACCTGTATCTCGGTGCCGTCCTGGAGGCGTCACTCTCGCCCCCGCCATTGCCGAAACCGGAATGGCGGGCGCAAATGGATACCCTGGCCGGGACAGCACTGGACTCCTATCGACAAGTGGTTCGCCATACCGATCGCTTCGTGGAGTACTTTCGGGCCGCTACACCGGAACAGGAGCTGGGGAAGTTGGCTCTTGGCAGTCGCCCGGCGCGCCGCAAAGCCGGGGGGGGCGTTGAGAGTCTGCGGGCCATTCCCTGGATTTTCGCCTGGACGCAGATGCGTCTGATGTTGCCGGCCTGGTTGGGGAGTGATGCCGCTCTGCACCAAGCGATTGACGGTGGACGTGCGCCCTTGTTGAAAGAGATGTTGGAGTCCTGGCCGTTCTTCGAGACCCACATCGACATGCTGGAGATGGTGTTGTCGAAGGTCGATACTGACATCGCCACCTATTACGAAGAGCGATTGGTCGATCCTTCTATCCACGCGCTGGGTGAGCAACTCCGGCAACGTGCCCGCGCGGTGACGGATGTGCTGAATCAATTGAAAGCGCAACCGGAACTCTTGAGGGATAACCCGGTGTTCAAGCACTCCCTGAGTGTTCGTAACCCCTATACCGATCCGCTGCACTACCTGCAGGTTGAATTGCTGGCGCGGGATCGCGCGGAGGGTGAAGTCAACAAGGATACCGTTGAACGTGCCCTGAAAGTGACGATGGCGGGTGTGGCGGCAGGTATGCGCAACACCGGTTGATCAGTGCCTGGAGGCGCTTACAAAACGACACGAGGCTGACAAACCGTTACCCCAAAGTGTGACCGGACCTGCAAGTTTTGTCGGAGCGCCGACGTAAACTGTTGCCAACGTCAGGATCATATGAGGTCGGTCATGCCGGTTGCTGCCCGTGTTATTCAATATTTTCAGCGTTCCGGTATTGCCTGGCAGCAAGTGCTGCATGACCGTGTTGGAAATCTCGAAAGTGCGCTGCAGACGGCCGGTTTGTGCCGTTCTCAGGTTGTCGTGGGTGAGCTTCTGGTGGATGCGCGGGGGGCTTTGTTGTCCCTCGTGCCGTTTGGCTGTCAGACCGATGTCAAATCCCTGAACCAGTCGATGCGCCGTCAGTTCCAGCCGGTGAATAGCCGGCAACTCAGTATTATTTTTAAAGACTGTGAACCGGGGTCGCTGCCGCCGATTGGCGGAGCCTATGGCGTTCCTTCCGTCTGTGATGCCCGCCTTGCGGCTTGTGAAACCCTCTACATGCAGTCTGGTTGCCATACCACGCTCATCAAGTTGGAGCGGGAAGGCCTGCAGCGATTGATTGGTCTGGTCAAACTGGTTGATGGCTGCTCTGAGACCTTGCCGGAAACGACCGGCGGGCCCGGCCCATTTACTGGGGGCGTCGCTGGCGAACCCATGGCGTCTGAGGGCCGGGGACTGCGTGAGCGGCTGCATTCGGTGTATCGTCTGCCTCCCATGCCTGCGGTAGCCACGCAAATTCTGCAGATTACCCGCGATCAGCGAAGTAATGTTGAGGCCCTGGCGGGAGCGATTGAGCAGGATCCCAGTCTGGCGGCCCAGATGATTCGTGAAGCCCGCTCACCGCTCTACGGCTTTCGTGGAACAATTCAGACCGTACGGGATGCGGTGGTGCGGGTGCTGGGCTATGATCGGGTCAGCCAGCTGGCGATTGCGATTGCGGCCTCCAAAGCCTTTGATGTCCCGCGGGATGGCAGGCTTGGTCTGGATCAGTTCTGGCGTCACTCCCTGCACTGTGCGGTTCTGGCGCAGAAACTGGCGCAACAACTGGGTAAACCTGAATTAAGTCCTGCATCGGTATACCTGGCGGCCTTGTTACACAATTTCGGTCTGTTGCTGCTGGGACACCTGTTCCGTCCAGAGTATCTTCTGCTCAGTCGCAAAGCCGAACAGTCACCAGAAACCGAGTTAGGCGAACTTGAGCGTACTGTCCTGGGCATGGGTGGGGCCAGTGAGTTGATTGGTCTGGGCCATGGCGAGCTCGGTGCGGCCCTGCTGGAACATTGGCAGCTGCCAGCCGAAGCCGTCACCACGGCACGGTACCATACCTGTCTCGACTATCAGGGCGAACATGAGGACGTCGTGGTGTTAGTCCAGTTGGCGAACTGCCTGTTGAAAGATATGGGGATGGGGGATGACCTTTGTCCGGATGACCCACTGTACTATTCCCGCCGTTTGGGGTTGGACAGTGCCTTAGTCTTTGAAATTTTTGAACAATTAAAAGCCAGTTATAGCACTTCAGAGCGCATGGCCAGTGCAGTTTGAGTCGTAGGGCGCAACGAGCTACTTTAGCTATACGTATTTACTCCGTATAATCGCCCCTTATTTACGCGACTCAGCTCTTACAAAGGAGACCATGCATGAGAGTGATTCTGTTGGGTGCCCCGGGCGCCGGAAAAGGTACACAGGCGCAAAATATTACCCGCGAGTTCGGCATTCCACAGATCTCGACCGGTGACATGCTGCGTGCAGCGGTCAAAAATGAAACGGCACTGGGTCTGCAGGTCAAAGAGATCATGGCATCGGGCGGGCTGGTTTCCGACGATATCATCATTGCACTGGTCAAAGAGCGCATTACCCAGCCGGATTGTGCCAAAGGTTTCCTGTTTGACGGTTTCCCCCGCACCATTCCCCAGGCCGATGCGATGAAAGACGCAGGCGTTCCGATCGATTACGTGGTTGAGATCGCGGTGGATGACGAAGAAATCGTCAGCCGTCTGAGTGGTCGTCGCGTTCACCCGGGCAGCGGTCGTGTCTATCACATCGAGCACAATCCCCCCAAAGTTGCCGGTAAAGATGACGAAACCGGAGAAGACCTGATCCAGCGTGAAGATGACCAGGAAGCGACGATCCGTAATCGTCTGAAAGTCTATCACGACCAGACGGCACCGCTGATCGGCTATTACCAGGACTGGGGAAAGCAAGACGCGGCAACTGCACCTCGCTACGTGCGCGTCATGGGCGTGGGTTCCATGAGCGAAATCCGTGACCAGATTCTGGGTGTGCTGAAGAAAGCGTAATCCGGGTGTCTTCATCTCCTCTGATTCTGGCGCTGGATACCTCAACGGATGCCTGCTCGGTCGCCCTCCTGGGTGCCGGGCACTGCGAACAGCGTTTTGAAGTTATCCCCCGCGGACATGGTGCACGCTTGCTGGCCATGGTCAACGAGGTACTTGCCTCCGCTGGAATCAAACTACCTGACCTCGACGCCATAGCCTTTGGTGCCGGGCCTGGGGCTTTTACCGGTCTGCGCATAGCGGCAGGAGCTGCACAGGGGCTGGCGTTCGCGCTGGATCGTCCGGTTATCCCGGTATCAACCCTGGCGGCCTTGGCAATCTCTGTGCGCAGGAATGCGTGTATGTCCGAAGGACAGACCATTCAGGTTGTAACGCTGCAGGATGCCCGCATGAACGAAGTCTATGTGGGCGACTATCGGGTTAGTCACCACGAATTGGAGGCGCTGCGTCCTGATTCCGTAAGACCACCAGAGCAAGTCGAATGGACATCGGAACCCCTGTCCCGAATCATTCTGGGCAGTGGGCATATTTATCGGGAGCGTTTGCCTGCAGCATTGCTGGCTGATGCGCTCATTCTTGACGATGTCATCTTTCCCGAGGCGCAGGATGTTGCATCCCTGGCACTTGAGTCCTTCAGGCAAGGTCGGCTGCTGAAGCCCGAAGAGGCTCAGCCGGTGTATCTGCGTGACGAAGTGGCCTGGAAGAAAGTCGGCCAGCAATAAGTCTGGTCTTCGTCTTTGCGAGCGATCACGGTTTCAAGATTGTTTACAAATCGGGCATTCAGCAGCAAAGTGAAAAGGCGCTATACTTCAGAAAACAGTGCGATATGAAGGCACGTATTCATGATTTCGGGTCCAGGTATTTCAGTCGGCTATACCCCCCTGACGCGGGAATCCCCGCAGCGTCAGAAGCCTTATGCGCCTGCCGATCGTGAACCTGCGGAGCAGACCCGCAAGCAGGCTGACGTTATTGACGTTGCGCCGATTTCCGTCGAACGCGGTAGCGAGGGGAGTGGTGAGGCGCAAGCGGCCTATCGTCAGCGGGTGAATGCTGCTGCTGAATCGGATGCTGCGCGATTTCGCCGTCAGCAGGAGGTCGATGAGCTTCCACTGCGGAATCAGCAGGCCTTGCAGACCTATGCCCGTTTCCAGTCAAATGGAGCGCCGGATGGCGCTGGCTCCCAATTAATGGGCGTTGATATTTTCGTCTAAAGCAGGCTTTTTGTGATTCCCCTTTCGGTTGCGTACACCCCATTGAGGCTCGACGAGGCTGTTTTGTTTGCAAAAACCTGGCAGTTTCCGGTTGTTGCCGAAACAGAACTTCCCCGACCAGATGCCAATCGCCAGTACGTGCTGGCTTTTACAGACGAACGCATCGAATTGCGCTCTTGGTACAAAGGTGCTCCGGGACCGGTCTATGTCGACTTTGTCAGTGGTGCGGCCGATTATCGGCGGCTTCACGGGGGAGGTCGCGGGGAAATGATTGCCAGGGCAGTGGGGTTGCGCAAAGGCGTTGCTCTGGTCAGTGTGCTGGATGCGACCGCAGGACTTGGTGGTGACGCCTTCGTTCTGGCCTCATTAGGCTGCCAGATGACCTTGTTGGAACGTCATCCGGTCGTTTATTGTCTCCTTGCGGATGGGCTGAAGCGTCTGGCTGAGAGCCCCCTGCAGGACCTCGCGGCACGAATAACCCTGCACCGTGGCTCATTATTGAATGCAGTGCCTGAGTGGTCGGAAGGTCTACCCGATGTGGTTTACCTGGACCCGATGTTTCCTGAAAAAAAGAAAAAGGCGCAGGTTCGCAAAGAAATGCAGGTGTTTCATGAGGTGGTCGGCGATGACCCGGATGGTGACGGGCTGCTTACTCGTGCGCTGGCAATGCCGGTTAAAAGAGTCGTTGTAAAGCGACCGCGCCTGGCGCCGGCAATGACGGGGCCGAAACCGGACGTGGTGCTTGAAGGAAAAAGTTGTCGCTATGACATCTATGCGCGACATAAAATTCAATCATCATAGATACTTAGCGTAAGCTTAGTTGTTGCTTGGAATAATGATGTCGTCGTCGATATGACTATCCATTTGCTTATCCTCCTCGTTTGATCTGTTGACGATTTGAAGTATAGGCACGGACTGGCATATCGTATTTAGGTAATCCTACTTAAAATGGGTGACAGATGATTAAGAATTCGGTAATCGCGTACGGCGTGGTCTCCCGTGCGCTTCATTGGATGTCAGCGCTCACGGTGTTTTTTCTTTTTGGACTCGGCCTCTATATGGTTGACCTGTCCTACTACGATGCCTGGTATAAATCCGCACCAGATCTGCATCGAAGCATTGGTCTGTGTTTGTTTCTGATAACGCTCGTCAGGATGGCCTGGCGCCGGATATCACCGCCACCTGCACCGATCGGTCGTCATGACTGGGAGTTAAAGATTGCCCATGTTGTTCATCTGCTGCTCATCGGATTACTGCTTCTGACCCTGCTCGCCGGTTACCTCATTTCGACGGCTGACGGGCGTGGGATTTCCGTGTTTGGTTTATTTGAGTTGCCAGCCCTCCTGCCTGCAGAGAAGGGGAGGGAAGAATGGTCAGGCACCTTGCATCAGGTGGGTGCCTGGTCCTTGATCGGTCTGGTCGTATTGCATGTGCTGGCGGCCCTGAAACACCATTGGATTGATCGGGATGAGACCTTGCGCCGTATGCTGGGTTTGAAGCTTAAAACGTCAGATGAGGCAGAGTCTGACGCAGACCGCTAATCTTAAATCTTGGTAAAGTCGGTTGCCTTATGGCGTAATGGGCGATATAAAAACGAGAATCATTCAAATTTGTGAGGGGGAACGAAATATGTCAGTGATATTCAAGCAGGCTTTAGGATTCGCAGCGGGGGTGTGTCTTGCAGGGGCTGCGATGGCCGATACGTACAAGATTGATACCCAGGGGGCGCACGCCTTTATCCAGTTTAAAATTTCTCACCTGGGTTATAGCTGGCTGTTGGGACGTTTCAATCAGTTCGATGGCACGATTCAGTATGATGAGGCCAAGCCGGAAGCCTCATCAGTTGAGGTCGAAATCAATACGTCCAGCGTGGATTCCAATCATGCAGAGCGTGACAAGCATCTGCGCAGCGACGATTTCCTGGCCGTTGATAAATTCCCGAAAGCTACCTTTAAAAGCGCCAAGGTCATGTTGAAAGACGATGGTAAAGCGGAAATCATTGGCACCCTGACCTTGCGCGGTGTGTCTAAAGAAATCGTCATAGACGCCGAGCGCATTGGTGGTGGTGCTGATCCGTGGGGTGGCTATCGTCAGGGCTTTATGGGAACGACGCATTTCGCGTTGAAGGACTTTGGTATTCCCATGGATTTGGGTCCTGCCTCGCAGAACGTGGAAATGTTCCTGAGTCTGGAGGGGATCAAGCAGTAGGTCGATTCATGCCCCGTCCAGTGTTGCCTGGCGGGGCGCTTACGTATGACTTTCTTGGCATTAATGCCCATTTTCTCTGGTTCACACCGCTTCAATATCAACGCCAGATGGAACTTCTGCGGGCATTGGGGCTGGACTGGGTGCGCGTCGATCTTCACTGGGATCATCTTGAACCGCATGAGAATCAATTCAGACACCAGGCACTTGACGAGGTGGTCGATGCGGGGCATTTCCTGATGTTCGAAGATCTGGGCAGGCTTTGGGCGCTAAAGCTAGGTACTGTGCTGGTCGAGTTATCCGGGACCGAAAGTGGAGCAGCCCGTCATTGGCGAAGAAGGTCAGGCCGACTTTGTACTTCGGCGTTTAGCTTTGATGACCGCGCTCGACTTTGATCGCGTGTTTCTGTTTGCACTCTCGGATCTGGATGAACGGGCGACGATAAGAGACCGATCCTATGGCCTATTGGATATACGGGGGCAACCTAAGCCTGTCTATCATGCACTGTCCAGATTCCTGAGACTAACAGGGCCTCACCTGACACCCGCCAAAGCACCCGTTCTCGCGAATGCGCCTGCTGACCTGATCAGTGTAAGTTGGCGGCGCGAGGATGGAAAACGACTTCTCGTGTTTTGGGCGGAACGTGAAGGTGAGCTGCGGTTGCCTGAAATTCACCTGGGCGTGCTGAATGATCCCTTGGCCGGGACGGAGCGGCCCTATCACATGGATCAGGGCCTGACGGTTTTGGCCCGAAAACACCTGCGGATTTTGGTATGGTAGCGTTGCCGTGTTACTTGCGATGATTCAATAAAAAAGGCGCCCTGGGGCGCCTTGGGTGACAACCACACTACGATCAGGACGCAGCAGGTGGTGCTGACGCTGCTGGAGCAGCTTTGGCTGCAGCAGGCTTCTTGGCAGCTTTGGGCGCAGCCGCTTTCTTGGCAGCCTTGGGTGCAGCCGCTTTCTTGGCGGGAGCTGCAGGCTTTTTCGCGTCGGCTTTCTTGGGTGCAGCGGCTTTTTTCGCCGCAGGTGCTGCGGCTTTCTTGGCTGCAGGTGCCGCTGCTTTTTTAGCTGCAGGCGCCGCAGCTTTTTTCGCTGGCGCTTTTGCTTTGGCGGCCGGTTTTGCCGCTGGCTTGGCCTTGGCTTTAGTCGCCGGTTTTGCTTTCGCTGTAGCCTTGGCAGCGGGTTTGCCGCTTAGTTTTTTCGCCAGGCCCAGTTTTTCCATGACTTGTTCCTGCAGCGTGGAAATTTCTTTCACAACGCGCTGGTACTCGTCCTGCACTCGCTTCAACTCCTTGTCGCGAAGGTTCTCGATATCCTTGATCAGCTTCTTCACCGGATCGCTGATCTGTTTCTGGATGCCTTCAGCCTGCTTGTAGAAGTCATTGATAACCGACTGGATCTGGTCGGTCGCCTTCTGCAGTTCTTTGCCTACAACTTCACTGAATTTGCCAATGTTTTTCTTAACAAGGCCTTTTTCTTTCTTCATCTAGCGTACTCCCGACAGATAAATGGTTGGTATACTTCAAATGCCATCACTCTAATTAGTCTACCACAATCAGCGATTTATCGCGTGAGATTGAGGCGTTCCACTCATAACGCTCCTAAGTATCTAAATTTTAGTCCAGATTCCAAAATGGACAAACTCTGGTCAAATTCAATCAAAAAAAACGGCAAACCCGTAATCGTTTTCTATACTTGAGGGATGCGGTATCACAACCGATTTGCGCGATGCCGATGGTAACTAAAGGAGCCCGTTGCATGCCTTACGCACGCTTATTCGACCAGATTCACAATCTACCCACGATTCCCAAAGTCGTGCAGGAACTTATCGATAATTTCAACAATAAAAAAATTGATGCTGAAAAAATTTCCAGGAACATTCAGAAGGATCAGGCGATTGCATTGAAAGTAATGCGCCTGGCCAACTCTGCCCGTTACGGGGCAGGGCGCAAAATTGCGTCGATTGACTCGGCCGTTGTTATGTTGGGGTTTGATACCCTGAAGACGCTTGTCATTGCCTCAGGTTTAACCGGTACCTTTAAAGACATTCCAGGGATGGACAAGAAGACCTTCTGGCGCGAATCATTCTCCGTTGCGAACGTCAGCAAACTCATTGCTAAATTTGCCAAGCTGGAGACCGATGTGGCCTTTACCTGTGGGATGCTGCACAACATCGGCGAAACGCTGATGTATTTAGGACATCCACAAGAAATGCCGCGTATCGACAAATTAGTGTCAGACGGCGCTAAGCGACATGAACTGGAAAAAGACCAGTTTGGTTATGACTATACCGATGTCGGGTTCGGTCTGACCAAACGCTGGAACTTCCCGGATGTGATTCAGCAGGCGCTGCAGCACCAGGCCAATCCGCTGGCTGCTCAACCCTTCAGCCCCTATGCAGCGGTGCTATATCTGGCCAGTTATCTGAACCGTTGTTTTATGAAAGAGAAATCGAAAGAGGATATCCTCAGTCAATTTCCTCACGATGTGGCCAAATCGATCAACATTGATTTGCTGACCTTCTTTGAGGTCCTGGTGGACTTGTACGAAAAAGAGGACGACATCGAGTTGCTGCTGTCCTAGTGTGAATCACCATTCTGGTTCGGACGGAAGCCTTCAGGCATTTTGTCCCGAACCAGATACGCAAAAGCAATCACTTCCGCAATCGCCCGATAAAGCAGTTCGGGAATCTCATCTCCCAGATTCAGGCTTGACAGAGATTTAACCAATGCCGCGTTTTCATACAAGGGAACGCCAGCATCCTTCGCAATCCTGACAATTTCGTCAGCGAGCAGATCTTCACCTTTGGCGCTGACTTTGGGTGTGCTTTTACCGTCGTAATAAAGCGCAATGGCTTTGGATTGCTTGGGTGGGGTCGCATCATAGTCGGTCATCAGGCACGCTCATCGATCATCTGGCGTTGAATGGGGCTGGAGGGCACCGGAGGGCGACCATGACGAACATCCAGCTCTCCCACTGTGAGTCCCCATTGCCTGAGACCTTCCCGGAGTGTCGGTATCTGTTCATGAATGGTCTTCAATGTGGCGGGTTGTTCGGCCCAGACCGTGGCGGAAACCGTGCCATCCGAATAACGCATGCGGGTTTGGAAGTGCCCGACGCCCTCAAACGTAAAGGCTAGCACGATGGTCCAGCGGTAGCGTTTCTTCGCCTCCGGCGCATCATCGTGGGCGGCTTCGCGTTCGAGTCTCATTTGGACCGTGTGCAGTCGGTCGGACTGAATGGGTAATTCGGCCAGCCACACTTGCGGTTGTCCAGGATCGGCAGCCTGCTGCAGTGTTTGTTGGAGACTATTGAGCTGATGGACTTGCAGCCGTGAAATCAATTGCAGTAGCGATTTGAACATCCCCTCTGAATCCTGCAGAACCGTTTGAGGTCGGGTGGCCTCGTCTGGGGGCGTCGGAAATACCAAGGGGTGCTTCAGTATGTCCTGGTTTCCGAGTTGGCTGTCCAGCCATTGCAGGGCTGCTTTCCAGTCGCCTGGGAGTGTTTTGCCCGCGGAAGCCGGTTGGCCTATCAGTTGAATCAGGCTGAGCAACGCAGCCGCTTTGAGACCTCCGGGCAGCATTCCAGCGGGGTACAATGCTGCATCTCGGGGCGGGGACGGCACAGAAGGGGGAGGCGAGGGTTTTAAACCGTCGGTAGTTTCTTTCAGGTTTAATCCGGCTACCTGCGCGAGCAGGCGTATTAAGGGCGCTGCGGCTGCCTGTGTCGGCGTTGCCTGCAGAAGATGACTGGACGCGGGGGGAGGCGAAGAGACCTCAGGGCGCCCTGGCTGCATCGCCAGGAGTTGCAGCAGGCTTCGTTCCAGACTCCCGGATGACACTTGTAGATGGCTCTGTAACGCGTTGATATCGGTCAGTTGTCTTAACGGGAGTGCGGCGACCGTCAATACCTTGGATAGCCACTGCAACTGTGATTCAGTGGCGTGAGGCGTTGGGGGCGCGATCGATGGTGAGGGGCCGGTCGTCTGCATGGCTCGCAAAAGGGGCAGTAGTTCACCCTGGCGGGGGAGCAGCGACATCAGTGATTGCAGCAAGGCCTGTTGAATGGCGGGTAACGTTGTATGCGGTAAAGTCGTCTGAGGTGGCACCAACGACACGAGACTCAGGCCACGCAGCGGATTCACCGAGAGCGTGGTTTGGCTGCCGGGTGCGAGTCCCTCGGGTAATGATTTCCCAAAAAAATCGACCTGCAGGGGTAGTTCCCGCCCAAGAATCTGAAACAGGACACTCCAGCGGTTCTGGCCAACGGGCGCCGCCAGACTCTCGATCTGCAGGACCTGGGCCTGAATGTTGTTTCCCAGAGTCTGGCGAATCTCAGCCAGGACTGCGTTTTCGCCCGTGAGAGGCGTTTTGCCGGGCTGCAGAATTGGATTCAGATCAGGTTTGATGTCCACAAAGGTGCCTGTGCGCTTTCTTCTTGAGCATTATCGGGTAAAATGCCGCAACATTTGATGAGACCGACCGGGCGGAATCTTGGTAACTAGTATGGCAGAAGATGTGCTACTTGAGGCAAATCAGCTCCGCAGCGAGCGTGATGAGCGTCTTCTGTTTGATCGCCTGTCCTTTGCAGTAAAACCGGGCGAGATTCTGCAGGTAGAAGGGCCGAACGGCGCGGGTAAGACGACCTTGCTGCGGATGCTGGCCGGTTTAATGCCCTTGCAGGGCGGTAATCTGGTCTGGTGTGGCACGCCGGTTGACGAGCTGGGTGCCGAGTTTCGCCGTGAAGTTCTTTATCTCGGGCATCGACCCGGGATCAAGTCAAGCCTGACGCCCCTGGAGAATCTGCGCATCTGGTGTGATCTGCATGACCCGCAGAGCGATTCGGAACTGCGAGAGGCCTTGCGGCAGGTCCGACTCAAAGGCTATGAGTCGGTGCCGTGTGCGCAGCTTTCAGCCGGACAGCAGCGGCGGGCTGCGTTGGCGCGTTTGAGAGTCAGTAAGGCCCCTTTGTGGATTCTGGATGAAGCGTTTACCGCGATTGACAAGCAGGGCGTTGCCGAGCTGGAGGCTTTTTTGCTGGAGAAGGCCCGGGCGGGTGGTGCAGTGATTCTGACCACGCATCATTCGTTGCAGTTGGGGGATACAGCCCGTGTCATTGCTCTGGGCAAAGCCGTTGCTCCTGAGGGGCGCGCGCGATGACAGCATTTATCAGTGTGCTGCGCCGGGATCTGCTGCTGGCTTTCCGGCAACGTCAGGATTTGCTCAATCCATTGCTGTTTTTCGTCATCACCTGCAGTCTGTTTCCATTGGGGGTGTCGCCGGAAAGTGAATTTCTGGCCCAGTCTGCCGCAGGGATTTTGTGGGTGGCGGCTCTGTTGGCGACCCTCCTTTCACTTGATATGTTATTTAGGGCCGACTTTGAGGACGGCGCGCTGGAGCAGTTCATGCTGTCGCCTCAGCCGCTGTACCTGCTGGTGCTGGCCAAGATTCTGGCGCACTGGTTGGTGACCGGGCTGCCTTTGATATTCTTGAGTCCATTGCTAGCGGTCATGCTCTTTCTGCCCTCTGAGCAAATTCCTCTGTTGATGTTGAGTCTGCTTTTGGGGACCCCGGTGCTGAGTCTGATCGGTGCTGTGGGCGCGGCCCTGATTGTGGGCTTGCGTGGCGGTGGCGTGCTGCTGTCGTTGTTGGTTTTGCCGCTTTATATTCCGGTACTGATTTTTGGCACAGGCGTGATGCAGGCCGCAGCGGCGTCCATGCCGTATAATGGCCAGCTGGCCATGCTGGGTGCCTTTCTGCTGCTGGCGCTGGTGCTGGCCCCTGTCGCAGCAGCGGCAGCACTGCGAATCAGTGCGTCAACTTAAGGATGCGATATGTGGGAACGCTTTAAACGCTGGTTTCATCAATGGGGCAGCCCACGTTGGTTTTATGAGCGCAGCCAACGCTGGAGCTTCTGGTTGGGGTGGTTGAGCCTGATCTTTATTCCCGTAGGTCTGACCTGGGGTTAGCCTTTGCACCGCAGGATTATCAGCAGGGTAACAGCTTTCGTATTATCTATTTGCATGTTCCTGCGGCCGCATTGGCCCAGTCCTGTTATTTATTGATGGCGATCGCTGCCGTGGTGGGACTGGTCTGGAAAATGAAGGTAGCCGATATGGTGCTCAAATGCGCGGCACCCATCGGGGCCAGTTTTTGCTTTTTAGCACTATTTACGGGTGCGGTGTGGGGTAAACCGACCTGGGGCACCTGGTGGGTGTGGGATGCGCGTCTGACCTCTATGCTGATCCTCTTGTTCCTGTATTTAGGGGTCATGGCGCTGGGTTCTGCGATACAGGACCGTACCACTGCGGGGAGGGCAGTTGCTGTCCTTGTGTTGGTCGGTGTGGTGAACCTTCCGATCATTAAATACTCCGTGGAGTGGTGGAACACCCTGCACCAGCCGGCCACCTTCAAGCTGACTGAAAAGCCGGCCATGCCTGCCGAAATGTGGATGCCACTGCTGGTCAGTGCCATTGGAATCTACAGTTTCTTTGGCCATTGTCTTTTGTTACGGACCCGTAATGAGATTCTGGAGCGTGAAAAGCGTACGCTTTGGGTCCGCAAATTGGTGAAAGGGGAGCCAACCGATGCCGTTTGAGAGTTTTTCCGCGTTTCTCCAGATGGGAGGGCATGGGCTCTATGTGTGGCTCGCCTATGGCGTGGGTGCGGCCTTTATTCTGTATAACCTGATCGCTCCAAGACTTCGCAATCGTGAAATCCGGCAGCAAATTGCCCGACAGCTCAGCCGGGATGAAGAGGAACGCGCATGAAGCCGATTCGTAAGCAACGTTTGAAACTGGTGATGTTTATTGTGGTGGGTGTTGCCGCTGCAGTTGGGTTAGCCCTCTATGCGCTGAATCAGAACATCAACCTGTTTTTTTCGCCTGTCCAGGTGGTCGATGGCGAAGCGCCCCTCGACCAGCGTATGCGTCTGGGCGGAATGGTCGTCAAGGGCAGTGTGGTGCGCTCAGACAGCTCACTGGAAGTGCGCTTTGACCTGACCGACTACAAGGGCACGGTTAACGTGGTCTACGAAGGGATTCTGCCTGACCTGTTTCGTGAAGGGCAGGGCATCGTGGCGACTGGGCGCCTGAATGATCAAAAGGTTTTCATCGCTGACGAAGTATTGGCGAAGCACGACGAGAAATACATGCCGCCCGAGGTGCAACGTGCATTAGACAAGGCTGCCCAGACGCCTGATGCGACTTCGGACGATCAGATCGGCGCACCCGCGGGAGCGCAACCATGATTCTGCCTGAATTGGGTCACTGGGCGCTGATTCTTGCTTTTGGTATCGCAATTTTGCTGGCAACCGTCCCGCTGATCGGGGCCTGGTTGGGCGATCGCCTGTGGATGGGGGTGGCACGACCGTTTGCGGTGGCCCAGATGCTGATGATCTCGGCAGCGTTTGCGGCCTTGTCCCTGTCCTTTTTGACGGATGATTTTTCAGTTAAATACGTGGCGGGTAATTCGAACACGCTTTTGCCCTGGTACTACAAGCTCAGTGCGGTCTGGGGTGGGCACGAAGGCTCGTTGCTGTTGTGGGCACTGATTCTTTCAGGCTGGACGCTGGCGGTGGCCCTGCTCAGTCGCTCGCTGCCCGAGGAGATGGTTGCTCGTGTGCTGGGGGTCATGGGGATCGTGAACGTTGGCTTTCTGTCTTTCATTCTGTTTACCTCCAACCCCTTCCTGCGTCTGTTGACCAACACGCCCACGGATGGCGGTGATCTGAATCCATTGCTTCAGGATATCGGGTTGATTATGCATCCGCCCCTGCTGTACATGGGCTATGTGGGCTTCTCTGTCGCGTTTGCGTTTGCGATTGCTGCGCTGCTGGGCGGTCAGTTGGACGCCGCCTGGGCTCGCTGGTCGCGCCCCTGGACAACGGTGGCCTGGGCTTTTTTGACGGTCGGCATTGCGTTGGGCAGTTGGTGGGCCTACTACGAATTGGGTTGGGGCGGCTGGTGGTTCTGGGATCCGGTTGAAAATGCCTCACTGATGCCGTGGCTTGCGGGGACGGCGCTGATGCATTCGCTGGCGGTTACCGAAAAACGAGGGCTTTTTAAGAGTTGGACGGTCTTGCTGGCCATCTTCGCATTTTCCCTCAGCCTGCTCGGAACCTTCCTGGTGCGGTCCGGTATCCTCACGTCGGTTCATGCCTTTGCAGCAGACCCGGCTCGGGGTGAGTTCGTCCTTATGCTATTACTGATTACGATCGGCGGTTCATTGACGCTGTACGCGTTGCGCGCGCCAGCCGTGAAAAGCCGGATCAGTTTCAGTGAGCGTTCGCGTGAGACCTTCATGCTGGTGAATAACATAATTCTCGTCGTCGCCACCCTGACGGTACTGGGTGGGACGCTATTCCCCCTGGCAGCGGAATACTTCGGTAAGGAAGTCTCGGTGGGGGCACCTTATTTCAATCTGATGTTCATGGTGCTGGCGCCCGCGTTGGTGATCTTTCTGGGGGTGGGGCTATCGAGCCAATGGAAAGACACCCGCCCGGGCGTTCTGCTCAAACAGGTGCCTTTGCTGGCGGTCGTGAGTGTCCCGGTTGCGTTCGTGATTCCGTTGTGGATGGGGGAGCTGACCTTCAGTGCCGTGCTGGGCATGTTTCTGGCGAGCTGGCTCATCATGGCGACCGTGCGGGATGTACAGCACAAATGTGGTTCGCGTGGCTGGCGGGTGGGCTGGCTGAAAACGACACGCAGTTTCAAGGGGATGGTGCTGGGCCATCTGGGGCTGGCCGTGCTAATCATCGGCGCTACGCTGGTGTCAAACTATACCGTCGAAAAAGATGTCCGTATGACACCGGGCGATGCGCATACGCTCGGCGACTGGGTGTTCCGATTTGACAAGATGGATCATCTGCAGGGACCTAACTATCTCAGCGATCAGGGGCATTTCACCGTCGAGACGACTGAGGGCAAAGTGGTGGGGCAATTGCACCCGGAGAAGCGTCGCTACGTCGTGTCTGGCAATATGATGACGGAAGCTGGGATCATGGCGGGCTTGTGGCGTGATTTGTATATCTCACTGGGTGAAAAATTGCCGGGTGACGAGGTGTGGGCAGTGCGCCTGCATGTTAAACCCTTCGTGCGCTGGTTATGGCTAGGCGGACTCCTAATGGCCTTGGGTGGCACGCTGGCCGTGATGGATAAGCGTTACAGATTCCGGCGCTCCAAGCCAGCGCCGCAGCCAGAGGTCTCAAGCTCTGATGCATCCTCGGCGGCGCTGCCTGGGGAAACCTCATGATGCGTCGACTGGTTTTGTTTGTCCCTCTGGTCTTGTTTGCCGTGATGGCCTTGCTCTTTAAAGTCATGATTGGACATGATCCGACGGAACTGGATCTGGCCCGCAAAGGTCAAGCCCTGCCGGATTTCACGCTGACTGACCTGCAGAATCCTGAGCAACGCTGGACCCAGGCCGATTTGCTTGGAAAACCCTATCTGCTGAATGTGTGGGCAACCTGGTGTCCCTCCTGCCGGGCCGAACACCCCGTATTGGTGGATCTGGCCCAGAGGGAAGGTGTGCGTATCGTGGGGCTGAACTATAAGGATGACCGGGCCGCCGCACAGCAATGGTTGGTGAAACTGGGTGATCCTTATGCCTTGACCCTGTTCGATGAGGAAGGGCGTTTCGGCCTGGATCTGGGTGTGTATGGTGCACCGGAAACCTATGTGGTGGATGCGCAAGGCACTTTGCTGTATCGGCATGTCGGCGTTGTCACACAGGACGTCTGGCGTAACACCCTGGCCCCACTGTTGAATGGACCGGCAGGAGGCTCACAATGATGGCTGCGTGGTTAATGCGTGCGGCAGCCATGCAGTTGATGAGGGTGGGGCTGATCCTGGGGTTTACCCTGGCCCTCAGTGTCCATGCAGCGGTAGAGGTGTATGACTTCACCTCCGATGAAGGTTATGCCCGCTATCAATCGCTGACCTACGAACTGCGCTGTCCCAAGTGCCAAAACCAGAACATTGCTGACTCGAATGCAGATATCGCCAAGGATCTGCGTCGTGAAGTGCATCGCCTGATTGAAGAAGGGCAAAGCGACGATCAGATTGTCGATTACATGGTCACCCGTTATGGCGATTTCGTGCGTTACAAGCCTCCGTTCAATACCGCTACGCTGATTCTTTGGGTGGGGCCTGCGGTATTGGCACTGTGTGGTGTGGGGGGACTTTTCTGGTTGGGGCGTCGTCGTCGCCAGAGGCAGATTCCCAACGAGACGAGCTTGTCGCAGGATGAACAGGCGCGACTCGATGACTTGTTGTCCGACCACGAATCGAAGAAGTGAATACTGATATGACCTTGTTTTGGATAAGTCTTGGGGCCATTGCCTTCATTGCGTTGGTTTCGCTGGTCGTCCCCATATTGGGGCTGTCCCGGCAGCGGGAGGGGCGCGCGACCCAGGCGAGAGAGTCGCTCAATGTGCAACTGTTCAGGGAGCGTCAGGCTGAGCTTGAGCAGGATTTGGTTCAGGGCATCATCGATGCTGAAAAGCACACCCAACTGGTGGCAGAGTTGAAACAATCGCTGCTCAGTGATGTGCCGACAGGTATGACTGTTGCGCCGGTTGGGCGTACGTTTGGCTATTCTGCGAGTGTGCTCCTGCTGCTCGTCGTGGTTGGGCTACCCATCGGAGCCTGGTCGCTCTATACGCGTATTGGCAGCGCAGACGCGGTTGCGGATGCCGTCTGGGTACGGGAAACCCATGCGATCATGGAGTCAGCCAGCGACATGAAAGATATGCTGGCACGCCTGCAAACCCGGGTGAATGAGCGCCCGGATAATCTTGAAGGCCGCATTCTGCTTGGGCGAGCCCACATGGCGATGCAGAATTTCGAATCGGCTGCCGAGAGCTTTGCTCTGGTTGCCTCGATGTTGGATGCCATGGGGGAGAACCCTGCACCTGCGCTGGGTATGCAGGCCCAGGCGCTGTTTCTGCAGAAGGATGAGGTGACCGCGGCTGTCCGTACCGCCGTTGAGGCGGCCTTGAAAGCCTATCCCGAAGAAGGTAACGCACTCTCGATTTTGGGTATAGATGCCTTCAAACAGGGACGTTACCAGGAGGCGATTGGCTACTGGCAGCGTGTGATTGCGACAGATCCCGATTCTTCAAATAGCGAAGCGTTGAAAGCCGGTATCGAGAAAGCCCGGTCTCTGTTGGCTAGCACCGAGCCACAGGCAGAACCGTCAGAGAGCGACTCAGCCGCTGGCGGGGCGCAGCTGGTCGTAACGGTAAGTCTGGATGAATCGCTCGTCCGTCAGGTGCAAGGCGATGAAACGGTATTCATTCTCGCGCGTCCTGCTGCGGGTGGGCGTATGCCGCTGGCGGTTGCCCGGGTCAGTGTCCGGGATCTGCCGATCACCGTCACACTCAATGACAGCATGGCGATGGGGCCCATGGCGAAACTCTCGTCAGTTGATCAGGCAGAGGTGATTGCCAGGGTGTCTCGGTCGGGTCAACCGATCCCGCAAAGTGGGGATTTGGAAGGCTCTGCCGGCACCGTGAAGGTAGGCGGCACGGTCGAGCTGGCTGTGACAATCGACAAGGCCTTACCGTAGATCTGCCCTGAGTTGTTCGATGCGCTCGCGATTTTTGCCAAAGTCCGAGCGCCCGAGGCGTGAAGCCGAACGCACCTGAATGACATCTTTGGCCCGATCTTTGTAAAACTCCAGATCATCGACAAAACGCATCAGTTGCGTCATGGCTTCAGCTCGCAGGTAGGTGTCAGTCACTTCAACAATGCGGATTTCCTGCCGCTTCAAGCCGTCAGGCAAGCGGCTCCACAGACCTTCCAGATCAGAACCCTCATCCGCAGACAACGCCGGGATAAAATGCGTGTCGTCTTTAACGGGCGCCAGGCTGCTGACACAATTGGGCGTATCCGGGCAAGGCTTCAAGCCATCTCCCTGTATGCCCAGGTCGGTCGGCGGCGTGCCAGAACAGGCGGCGAGTGATAGCGCGAGCGAGATCGATAGTATTACGGCGTATTGGCGTTTTGTTTTCATGGCCACCTCCATTGGGGTCAGATCAGGGTATCAGGGGTATCATTGCCCTGCGCGTCCAGACTCTTGCCACTCACGCCCCTGCTATCCGGACCCATCAGGTAAAGGTAGAGTGGCATGATGTCCTGGGCGGGTGGATTGGTGTCGGGGTTTTCACCCGGGTAGGCCGTCGCTCTCATACGGGTCCGTGTGGCTCCGGGATTGATCGCATTAACCCGGATGGGGTCGTGTTTGCCGGTGAGCTCGTCGGTCAATACCTGCACCAGACCTTCCGTGGCGAACTTTGATACCGCATACGCCCCCCAATAGGCACGGCCCTTGCGCCCGACGCTGGAGGTCGTGAAGACCAGGCTGGGATCGGGTGACTTGCGCAGCAGCGGAATCAGGAAGCGAGTCAATGCAAAAGCGGCATTCACGTTCACCTGCATCACGCGATTCCACACATCCAGGGGGTATTGCTCGGCAGGCGTGATATTTCCCAGCAGAGAGGCGTTGTGTAATACGCCGTCAAGGTGGCCAAAGTTTTCATCAATGGCGTTGGCCAGCGCAACGTAGTCTGCTTCCCCGGCACTTTCCAGATTGAGAGGAAACAAGGCAGGTTGCTTGCCGCCGCGTTCTTCAATCAGGTCATAAACCGTCTCGAGTTTTTTGACGGTTCGTCCCAGCAGAATCACTGTGGCGCCTGCTTGCGCATAAGCGACGGCGGCGGCTGCGCCAATGCCATCGCCTGCGCCGGTGACCAGTATCGTGCGGTCTTTAAGAAGGTCGGCGGGTGCTTGATAGTTGAACATGGTGACTTCCTGAATCAGCCCATCTCACAGGGCATTGGCAAATAAAAATCAGTCTAACGAAAAATCAGCTGGTACAGTTCATCCGCCGTCTGGATTGAATGATCTGCCTGCCAGTGGTGCAAGACCGTATCGGGCTCCAGATAACCATAGCCTGCGGCGATCGTGCGCATGCCAGCGGCACGACCGGCCTGAATGTCGCGTTCGTGATCGCCCACATACCAACTGCGTTCGGGCGGCACGCCGGACTCTTCGGCAGCGCGTAGCAGTGGGTCCGGATGGGGTTTGGTGCGTGGCAGGTCGTCGGCACAGACCAGCGAACTCAGACGCGGCTGCAGACCCATCTGCGTCAGCAGTGGAACGCTGAACCGTCGGGGCTTGTTGGTGACAATGCCCCAGGGAATTCCGGCCGCGTCGAGCGCATCAAGCAGACGGTCGAAACCGGGAAACAGCACACTTTCTTCTGCAACGCCCGCCAGGTATAAATCCAGTAGCCGTTGTCTGAGGCGTTCAAAATCCGGATGTGTTTCTTCCAGATCAAAGCCCATGCGGATGAGGGCTTTGGAGCCGTTGGAGACCCATTGGCGAACGGTGTCAAAACGCAAGCGCTCGCGCCCTTCTTCGGTTCTGAGTTGATTCATGACCCGGAAAAAGTCGGGGGCGGTATCAATCAGCGTACCGTCGAGGTCGAAAAATACTGCGTCAGGGCGAGTAAGGCCGCTCATGCCGGTCTCACCCTTGTTCCGCGTTGTTGTTCAGAGGGCGGATGGCATGAATCATATAGTTCACATCCACATCACGACCGAGTTTGTAGGTTCGGGTGAATGGGTTGTAGCTCATGCCGATTAAATCCTGCATCTCCAGTCCGGCCTGTCGGATCCAGCGCGCCAACTCTGCTGGCTTGATGAATTTGTTGAACTCGTGGGTTCCACGGGGCAGCATGCCCAGCACGTATTCTGCACCGACAATTGCAAACAGGAAGGACTTGGGATTGCGGTTGAGGGTTGAGAAAAACAGGTGGCCGCCCGGTTTGACCAGCGTTGCGCAGGACTGCACGACGGACGACGGATCAGGCACGTGTTCCAACATTTCGAGGCAGGTTACCACATCAAATGAAGCGGGTTCAGCAGCGGCGAGAGACTCTGCCGTCATTTGCCGGTAATCGACGTCGACGCCGCTTTCGAGCCCATGCAGGCGCGCTACGGATAGCGGCGCTTCCCCCATATCAATGCCGGTAACGTAAGCACCGCGATGGACCATGCCTTCGCTGAGAAGTCCACCGCCACAGCCGACATCCAGTGCGCGTTTGCCGGGCAGGTGAGCACGCAAGTCGATGTAATCCAGTCGCAGTGGATTGATGTCGTGCAGGGGCTTGAATTCGCTTTGGGGGTCCCACCAGCGATGGGCGAGCTCTTCGAATTTACGGATCTCACCGGCGTCGACGTTGGCAGAAGGGGCAGCACTACTCATGATGGATCGCTTTCTCATAAACGGGAGACAAGTCCCTAGTATACGCTTTATCCCCCTCGCAGATCAGCTTTGTCTGATTTTTTCCGCCCAGTGGCATGCCTCCTCAATCAATGCTTCGCTTGAAAGCCCCTGCAAGATCCCTTCGCACAACAGGCGCTTACCTTGAACCCAGACATCGCTGACCTGGTGCGCGTGGGTCGCGTAAACCAGATGGGAGGGGGCTTGATACAGGGGCTGGGCATGCAGTGCAGAGAGATCAACCACAATACAATCGGCGAACTTGCCCGGCTCCAGGCTGCCCGTTTGATCCTCAAGTCCAAGGGCTTTGGCACCGTTCAGCGTGGCCATTTCGAGTGCGTAGAAAGCCGGGGTCGCCTGAGCATCACCGGCCACCGCTTTGGCGAGCAGCGCCGCCGTTCGCATTTCGTCCCAAAGGTCCAGATCGTTGTTACTGGCCGCACCGTCCGTGCCTAATGCCACATTGACGCCCGCCTGCTGCAGCTTATGAATTGGACAAAAGCCACTGGCCAGTTTCAGATTGGATTGTGGGCAGTGAACCACATGCGCGTTTGTCTGGGTCAGGATTTCAATATCACTTGTATTGAGCTGAGTCATATGCACGCACTGGGTTTGTGGTCCCAGCAGACCCAGTTGGTGTAAGCGCACCAGCGGCCGCAATCCGGTTTGTTGCAGCGCTGACTCGACTTCGAAAGCGGTTTCGTGCAGGTGAATCTGGATGGGGCGCCCGGTCTGCTCGGCCAGGGTCACGATTCGGCGTAATGGATCGTCCGAGACGGTATAGGGCGCATGAGGGCCAAAGGCGATCGAGACCAGCTGGCTGCCACGATATTCATCAATCAGCGCCAGGCCCTTGCGCAGGTAATCATCCGGGCCGGCCCCCCAGGGTGTTGGAAAGTCGAGGACTGGAAAGGCGGTCTGGCAACGCATGCTCACGGATGCCGCGACATCGGCAACGACTTCGGGGTAAAAATACATGTCCGAGAAGGTCGTCGTGCCACCTCTGAGCATCTCGGCGACCGCCAGACGGGTTCCGGCGCGCACAAAAGACTCGCTGACCCAGCGCCCCTCCGCGGGCCAGATATGATGATTCAGCCAGTCCATCAGAGGCAAGTCGTCAGCCAGTCCACGAAACAGTGTCATCGCGGCATGCCCATGCGCATTGATGAGACCTGGCATCAAAACGCCCTGGGGGCGCTCGATCACCTGTGTCGCGGTATAGGATTCACGGGCGAGATCTGCCGGGAGAAGATCGACGATGCGGCCCTGATGTATCGCCAGTGCGTGATGTTCCAGGCACGTGTGAGCGGGGCGTATCGGAACAATCCAGCGGGCGAAAATAAGGGTGTCGATCATCGGGGTCACGCAAGGCTCCTGGCGGGTGGCAGACTCGGAAAAGTTAAGGCATCAGGTATACTGAGCGATTTACAGTAACAGGAATGCAGCACATGGTGAAGGCAATCGAATGGGTGGGGGCGGGGCTGCGGTTATTGGATCAGCGGGCGCTGCCAGAGCAGGAGTGTTTTATAGACTGCGCTGACTGGCGAGCCGTTGAGCAGGCGATTCGAACCATGGTCGTGCGAGGGGCGCCTGCAATTGGAATTACGGCGGCCTATGGGATGGCCCTGGCAGCGCGCGACTTACCGACCGAAGACCCATGGCTGGCGTTGGATGAGGCCGCTCAGGGCCTGGCGCTCAGTCGGCCGACGGCGGTGAACCTTGGCTGGGCCCTGGCACGCCAGCACGCGGTGATTGCCGAATGCCGGACAGGTGGGGCAAGTGAAGACCTTTTTCATCGTTTGTTGGCACAGGCTCAGGCCATCCATGCTGAGGATATTCAAGCCAATCAGACCATGGGGCACCTGGGGGCTGACCTGATTCGTCAACGTTTGAAGGCGGGTGAGCGTGCCCGTGTGTTGACCCATTGCAATGCCGGTGCGCTGGCCACAGGCGGGTTTGGTACGGCGCTGGGTGTGATCCGGCAGGGCTGGTCCGAGGGACTAATCGAACAGGTTTTTGCCGATGAAACGCGGCCCTGGCTACAGGGTGGTCGCCTGACTGCTTATGAATTGGCCAAAGACAACATCGGAGTTACCCTGATTGCGGACGTCGCCGCAGCGCATATCATGGCCACCCGCGGCATTCACTGGGTTATTGTCGGAGCGGACCGCATTGCGGCCAATGGCGATACGGCGAATAAGATCGGCACCTACGGATTGGCGATTCTGGCGCGTTATCATGGCGCCCGGCTAATGGTAGTGGCGCCGACCAGCACGATTGACCTGAACGCGGCCACCGGCCACGACATTCCGATTGAAGATCGTGAGGCTGACGAGGTGCGGCAGTTTCGGGGGCAATGGGTGGCGCCACGGCAGGTGGCGGTTGCTAACCCGGTGTTTGATGTGACGCCGGCGGCACTGATTGATGTGATCGTCACCGAAAAGGGCGTGATCGAAGCGCCAGGAATCCGGGGGATCGGGTCGCTTTTTGGACAGAGTTAAGGTTGGATTTGCCGCAAATAATTGCATTGCAGCATTGGCTTAGCCAAACTGGGTGCTACTCTTAATAGTAATAAACGGGTGCGTTTGGATTAAATGAACGCCCGGGTAACACAGGCGTAGGATTCGTAATTAGCGTGACCCCACAGCGTCCCCCACTTCTCATGATGTGCTATGAGTACCCGCCTTTAGGGGGCGGTGGCGCGCGCGTGGTGGCGAATTTGTGTGACGACCTGAATCGCTTTGGTCAGCCCGTTGAGCTCATCACCATGGGCTACCAGCAACTGCCTGCTGATCAGACGGAAGGGCTACTGCGGATTTTTCGGGTGCCTGGTATTCGCAAGCATGTCGAAGTCTGTTATGCCTATGAAATGCTGCCTTACCTGTTTTCCAGTTTCAATAAGCTGTTCTGGCGTCTGCTGACGCGCAAGTACCGCCTCAACCATACCCATTTCATCTTCCCGGATGGCGTCGTGGCCTGGTTGGCTAAAAAGTGTTTCGGGCTGCCTTATGTCATCACGGCCCATGGCTCTGATGTGCCGGGCTACAACCCTGATCGGTTTATCGGCATGCACAAATGGCTGGCACCCTTTTGGCAGCGGGTGACCACTGACGCAGAATTGATCATCTGCCCCAGTCGACACCTGCAGCATCTGATTCTCGAACAGAATCCCTCTGCCAAAACCCGCGTGATTCCCAATGGGATCGATGTGACGCGCTTCAGTGCAGTGTCGGCGAAGGACGGTAGCTTGCTGGTTGTGACCCGTATGTTTGAACGCAAGGGGGTGCAATATCTTCTCCGTGCGTTGTCAGGCATGAAGGATTACCCGGAGGTGAATATTGTCGGGGATGGCCCGTACTTACCCGAGTTACGTCGTCAGGCTCAGGAGCTGGGCTGTCGGGTTAATTTTCTGGGTTTCATTGATAATAAGTCTGAGCAGTTTCGCCAGATTTTAGAAAAAGCCTCCGTGTTCGTTTTTACGTCAGCCGCTGAAAATTTCCCCATCGTCCTGTTGGAAGCCATGACAGCCGGGCTCTGCATCATTACCTCAAACGACAATGGCTGCGTGGAAGTGGTTGAAGACTGCGCCATTACCATCCCGCCCAAGCAGGAAGACATTCTGCGTGAGGCCCTCGAGCGCGCGCTGAGTCAGCCTGAATTTGCCGCTGAACTCGGGCGTCGGGCGAGACGTCGGGTCGAGGAGTATTTTTGCTCGGAAGCGGTGACCCGCCGACACCTGGAACTCTACGAACAACTTGAGCAGAAACGGCTCTGATGAGGGGCTGACCCTACCATGGCGAATACGTCCCGACGCTGGCTGGCGCTGAAGTGGATCATCTCTCTTTCGTTATTGTTTTATATCGTTCGCCTGATCCCTTTTGAGAGTTTCAGGGATACCCTTCAGGAGGCCGACTGGTGGATCGTGACCCTCAGCTGCCTGTTCATGATTCCTGCGTACTACTTCAACAGTTGGCAGATGTACCTGATGACTCATGTTCAGGGTCTGGCGCTGTCAATCGGCCGTATCTTTTTCATCAGTATGATCACCCGTTTTTACGAGCTGTTTCTGCCGACCTACATCGCGGGGGGGGCGATTCGCTGGTATCACTACGCAAGAGCCAATAACAAGCCGGCTGAAGCGCTGGCGTCGATCGTTTTGAATCGCATGTTGGAAGTGTTTCTTCTTTTGGTCTTTGGTTTGGGATTCTGGTTGTTTGATCAACGGGTTGCAGATAGCTCTGTGGAAATGGTTCTGATGCTGAGTCTGTTGACGGTTCTGAGCGTTGTTGCCTATGTGTTGGCCTATAACCGGCGCCTGCATCGTGCGTTGGAAGCCGGTCTGCGGCACCTGCGAGCGCCCGTCTGGTTTCGCGAGGGGGCAGGGAAAGTGCTGGCGGCGCTGAGTGTTTATGAAGATGAAAGTATCGGCTTTCACCTGCGTGTGCTGTTGCTGGCGGTGATTCGTCACTTGATTACGATTTACACCATTTTTATGCTGATCGAAGCACTGGATCTGCCGGTAGCGTTTGAGACGATTGGCTGGATTCGCTCCATCGTTGTTTTCGCCATGCTGCTACCCATATCGGTCAGTGGCTTTGGTGTGAGGGAAGCCACGCTGGTAACACTGATGGCGCCCTTCGGGGTTGACGCGGCCGCAGCCGTGGGGTTTTCGCTCCTCTTGTTTCTCAAGGGCTTTGTCTTTTCAGTGGTGGGCGGGGGCTGCGAGCTTTATCGTGTTTTTGTTATGGCTGAGACCAGGGACAAAAGCACCCCGTCTCAATCGAATACGGAGCCTCCTGCCAGCCACTGACCGCTATCTGGTTCAGAATTTTTTCGAGTAGCTGATCCTGACCACAGATCATTGAAAGACTGTAGGGGCCAAAGTAGGCCAGTCGCCCTTGTGTGTCCCAAATGGCAATGGCGGGTCCAACCCTTAGTTCCATGCGCGCTGGCAACACGGTTGCACCTAGCGTCTCAGCCAATCGTTGCGCTGAGGGGCTGTCGCTTTCAGGGCTGATAAGCCATTGATCGGCCGCCAGCGAACGCAGGAGCGGTTGCAGTGTGTTCAGATGCTCCAGTGTAAAAGGGGTACAGGCACAGCTGGGGTCGAGAAAATGAACGATACGAACGCGACCGGATGTTGAGGTCGGAAATTCGCCAGCGAGTTCGGCGACACGCTCACGGATGGCATCATCCTGCAGAATGCTGGCGCTGTAGCGGGAAGATGTGTAAACAAACGCGCTGCCGGCGATGACCAGCAGCCACAATCCCCAGCCTAACCAGCGGGCCTTAGAGGCGAACGACGGAGTTGTCATGCTCTCCTATCGGGGAACGCTCATAGGCATCGGCTTCTGGATCGTTCTCCCATTTGTCGCCATCGAGAAGATAGCGATAGTGGAAAGAGGCTTCGGTGGGAAGGTCCAGCGTTAGGCTGAAATCGCCCTTTTTGTTGCGTTTCATTTCGGCTTCGCTGCGATCCCAGTTGTTGAAGTCACCGAGTACGACCGCCTGATTGGCTTGTCCGGCTTCTTCAGCCGTCAACTTGAAGGTGACTTTGCAAAGGGGTTTTGATTTGAGGTATTTCTTCGTCAGGCTCATCGAGTCTCTCCTGTTTTCCTTGTTGTGAGGACTGCAGACAGCGAAAAGCAGTCGCGCGGTTCTGTCGGTCGTAGCATTCTAAACAAGCTGAAGCCTGCATAACAGGTCTGGCGTTTGAATCCTGTATGACAATTGATCGGAGTCAGGTTTCGAGTCGCGTCAATTGTCGGGCAATGGCAGCATCAGATCAATCGCGACACCGCGTTCAGTGTTGTGAGCGCTTGCCTGTCCACCATGAAAGCGGACGATCAATTGGACAATCGTCAGACCCAGCCCCAGGTGCAGAGAATCACCAGACGGGCTTAGGGTGGCGTTGCGCCGGGTTTGGTAGGGTTGGAACAAGCGATCCAGCATGTCATCGGGCAGGGCTGATCCTTCGTTTTCGACACGAAGCAGGGCATGTTTGCCCTGAGTCCTTAACGTCAGCGTGATCATTTTGCCCGGCGGGGTAAAATCACGCGCATTTTCGATTAACTTATCCAGTGCCTGAACCAACAGGTCTGCGACGCCGTTGAGCATAACGGGTGCTGAAAAGAGCTGACAGTCCAACGTGTGCGCTTCAAGTAGGGTGCGGTAATGGGGCGCGACCGTATCCAGCAAGGCGGCAAGATCCAGTGTCGTCTTCTCAAACCGTTGCATCAGCGACTCCAGGCGTGCGGCTTCGCCCATGGCCAACATCAGCTGGCTAAGACGCTGGCAGGCCTGCTCTGCGCGCTGTCGATAAGCTTCGCGTTCGGTTTCATCATCACTCAGCGACGCCAGTTGCAGTGAGCTGCTGATGATTGACACTGGCGTACGGCATTCATGAGTCAGGCGTGATACAAAGGCTTCCTTGTGGCTGGCATAGGCACGCAGATCGTCTAGCAGGCGGGCAAATGTCCGCGAAAGTTCGCCTATTTCGTCAGACTGATGAGAGGGCACGAATGGCATTTGGTAGCGTGATTCGGAATCCAGAGAAAGGCGCACACCGTCGCGAAGCACCTGTATGCGGCGTGACAGCCAAAATCCATAGAACAGCAAGACGCTGAGTGTGAGACCCATCAGCAGGAGAGCGAGTCCAAGGCTGTCGCTCAGTGCCTCACTGGTCTGACTGCGCAGACTGGAAAGGCGACGTTCGAGGCTCAGGTGACCGAGCAATTGCCCGTCTGAACCGTACAGCGCCCTGGTGTGAAGCAGACTTGTCTGACGGATGTCCTCGCGGTGCTGCCAGACAATATCCTGCAGCGCAGGGGGCGAGCTGAGCAGCGTGGCGATGCGACCTGCAATGAGATGCAGCAGGGCGACTTCGTCAGGCTGATCTCTCGCAAGGTCATTGTCGTGAGCAAAACGACGCAGACCTGTCCGGTCTGTCAGGGTCAGGCGGGTTTGAGGCGGGGTGAGTCCCTTGAGGCGCTCTTCAACAGTGTCGGTCAGGGGATTCAGGTTCAAACGGGAGCCTTCCGCATCGAGCAGACAGGTTTCCGCTGATGGAGGCCAGTGTCCGCTATGCCAGCAAAGGGTAAAGTGGCCGAGCGTTGCGGGGCTTGGCAAGGCCAGCTCGATTTGCAGACGCCCCCTGTCCTGGCGCCAGGCGCTGTCGAGTACAGCATGCCCCTCGTAGTAGCTTGTCGCCGGACCCTCGGATTGAGCGCCGATGATGAGTGGGTGAGGGCGAGTCGGTCCGGCATCGCTGACCTCCGTCACAGCACTGTACAGGCGTATTTGGTCAAACGCTTCAGCGGTATGGCCGGGCTGCCACTCACGCGGTTTCGGATTGGGAATGTTGAAGTAGAAATACAGCGTGTTGTCTGTTTGCACCGCCTGGCTTGCGATTGATCCTGTGGCTTCTGCAGTCGCAGTGGGCCCATCCCTCCAGACCAATTTTAAATGTGAGGATTCTGAATAAGACTGCCATTCGTCGGCATAGCCATCCAGAAGGGGCGGGGTATCCACCCATACGGGGTTGAAAGCAGGTGCTTCCAGGATGGGAATGAGCGTGCTTTTGATATCGGCAGTCATGCGATCAGACCATTCCTGCAAAGCCTGTGCGCTGGCGAGTTGCAGTGCCTGTTCGAGCCGACCAAAGAGATAAAGCATGCTAAGCGGTAGCAGCAGGAAAAGGGCGGCCAGGGCCAGCATTTGTTTTTTCAGTGTCACGACGGACTGGGCTCTGCGCTGTCGGCAACGTAACGATAACCCATGCCGTAGGCCGTGTGGATGCCATCAAAGGCCGGATCGACCTGCTGGAACTTACGCCGCAGCCGTTTGATGTGCGAGGTTACTGAGCTGTCATCCAGCACCGTATTTGCGGCTTCCATGAGCTGTGTGCGGTTTTTGACATGGCCGGGACGTTTGGCCAGCGCATGCAGAATCCAGAATTCCGTCAGCGTCAGATCGAGCTTCTGGCTTTTCCAGTGGGCTTCCAGACGGTCAGTGTTCAGGGTCAGCGATCCGCGATGGACGCCGATCTCGTCCGCTTCCGGGCTGCGGTAGGCTTCGAGGCGACGGAACAGCGCGGTGACCCGCGCCATCAGGTGAGGCAGACTGATATCTTTTGTCAGATAGTCGTCCGCACCCAGACGCAACCCGGAAATTTGGTCAAATTCGGAGTCCCGGGCACTGAGAAACAGAATTGGGACGGTATTGCTGAGTGTGCGGATCTGACGGCACAGTTCAAACCCACCTTCAATTTCGGCACCGAGGCCCACATCCAGAATAATCAGATCGGGCAATTGCACCCGTAGCCGCTCCCAGGCACTTTCGCGGTTAGCGTAGCCTTCGGCGAGGTAGCCGTATTTGCGCAGTGCAGCGGTGTAATTGGCCAACAGATCGGGTTCATCTTCCACGACCAAGACGCGGTGAGACATCGGTGAGTTGAGTCCTGAGCAATATTCATGTGAACAGGCATTACAGCAGAAGCCTCGCATGGGCTCAAGTCGGATCGCGTGGCCACTGCAGGCGGAAACCACTTTGATGCCAGAGGTGCGCGGAGACCAGAAATTGAGCGATCATAACCAGGGCAAAATTCCATTCCAGGGCGTCTTCAATCTCGTTGAAGTCTGAGAATGTCAGCGACAATATGCCATTAAGTACACCGCCACCCAGCAGAAGTGCCGAAAGGCTCCACTGCAGACGAAACCCGCACGGCCCCCAGCAGGGTTGCGTAGAGCGCCAGGGCTAGCGAGGCAATCGGCCCCATGACGGCAATCGTGCGCAGGAGCACCGGGCTGGCTTCAGGCGATGTTTTTCCCAGCCAGTATGTCAGCAAACACCAGTAAGGCAGGGAGAGCCCTGCAATGGGAAGCATGACCGCTTTGAAAACAAAATACGCAGGCGTGTATGGCCAGCAGCGCGCCCCAGCCGATCACCAGGGGCAGCCATCGCGGGTTGATCTCCGTGGGGCTTGCATGTGTCATTTATGGATGCTCATCAATATGCTTCATTTGGTTCTCTGAAGCATCGTCGCTATGATCAGGCAAATCATTTACTGCGTCGGTGACGATGCGTTTAACAAGAGGTTCTCTCATGCGTGCATGGCTTTGCAAGTCGTTTGGTCCCCCTGAAACCCTGGTGCTGGAAGAAACGGCGGAACCGCGGGTCGGTTCGGGCAGCGTTCTGGTGCGTGTAAGCGCAGCGGGGCTTAACTTTCCCGATAGTCTGATTATTGAAGGAAAATACCAGTTTAAACCGTCTTTTCCCTTTAGTCCGGGGGGCGAGGTCGCCGGTATCGTTGAAGCCGTTGGGGAGAAAGTCAGCCGTTTCAAGGTGGGGGACCGTGTGATGGGGCTCACCGGCTGGGGGGGATTCGCCGAAAAAATTGCCGTTGGCGAGGCGAATCTGGTGCCCGTACCCCCAAGCTTGAGCGATGAGTCCGCGGCGGGGTTTATGATGATCTATGGCACCTCGATGTATGCCCTGAAACAGCGGGGGCGTCTGGAAGAAGGCCAAACCCTGCTGGTGCTGGGTGCGGGTGGCGGTGTCGGCAAAGCCGCGGTCGAAATCGGCAAGGCGATGGGCGCGAAGGTCATTGCGGCGGCCAGCAGTGCGGAAAAACTCGCGGTCGCGAAACGTGCGGGCGCGGATGAACTGATTAACTACAGTGAGTCAAATCTGAAGGACGAACTGAAGCGCCTGACCAAAGGGCAGGGAGTTGATGTCGTGTATGATCCGGTGGGCGGCGAACTGGCTGAACAGGCCCTGCGCTCGATGGCCTGGGATGGACGCTATCTGGTTGTGGGTTTTGCTTCAGGCACCATCCCCAGTTTCGCGGCCAATCTGACCCTGTTGAAAGGCTGCCAGATCGTTGGTGTATTCTGGGGAGCCTTTGCTCAACGTTCGCCACTGGAAAACCTGGCCAACTTCAAGGAGCTGCTGGGCTGGGTGCAGGCGGGCAAGATTGATCCTTCGGTCGCAAAAGTGTACCCCTTTGAGGAAGCGGCTCAGGCGATCGCAGATCTGGGTGGTCGGCGTGTGTCGGGCAAGGCGGTGGTGCGCGTGAGTTAAGGCTGCACCAACGTATCGCCCGCGGCGATGAGCCGCTCCCGCAGCTGCTTAAGCCCTTTGCCATGGTTGGCCAGTTTCCAGGCGATAAAGTGTTCAGTGGGCTCTGCGTTTGGTGAGTTCTCGATTGCCAGTTCGATCAGTTGTCCCTTGTCCAAATAGGGCTGAATTCGCTGGCGGGGAAGGTGCCCTCCGCCGATACCGGCCAATTGCGCCCGTAGCTTTCCGTCCATGGTTGACACGTAAAATTTACGGCCCTCGTTGATGATGCCTCGTGTCCAGGGAATGGCACTGCGGGCGGTATCATGGACGACCACCGTTCGCTCCAAGGCCAGTCGGTCCTGCGAAATGGGTTGCGGTTCATGGGCCAATGGGTGCTGGGGCGCGACGACATAGATCAGGTTCAGTTGAGTCAGGCGTCGGGCATGGATGCCCTGTTGCGTGGGTGCGGGGCCGGTTGCCCCAATCAGCAGGTCCACCTGATCCAGAATCAGGGCTTCCCAGCCCCCGCTCATGACTTCCTCGCGAATGTCAATTTCGATGCTGGGGTGCGCCTGCAAAAAAGTCTCAAATATTTCGAAGGTTTTCTCGGTGTTGAACATGGACTCGAGCGCGATTCGGATACGGGGTTCCCAGCCATTGGCGATGTGACGGGTTTGATCCTCCAGCAGACGGATGGCTTCGAGAATGTGGCGTCCATCCGTTAGCAGGTGCCGCCCGGCCTGTGTCAGGACGGATCGACGCCCCTGACGGACAAACAGGCTGACGCCGAGTCTCTCTTCAAGTGACTGAATGACATAAGAAAGCGAGGAGGGGACTTTGTCGAGTTCTTCAGCGGCTGCGGCGAAACTGCCGCGGCGCTCAATCGCATCGAGTACCTGAAGGGCATCAAGGTTAATGAGGGGCGACATACTAATCTCCATATTGTTCAAAAAAATTGAATGGATTGCTCGAATTTAGCCGCTTATTCCCAATTTTACCATCCGTATACTGGTCTCATTGTCGTGCAGAGAGTAGAATCAAAGGGGAGAAAGCACATGAGTCATAAGGCATTAGTGGTTACCGCCAGTGTTCAGCATGAGGGTTCAGTGAGTCGTGGATTGGTGTCAGAACTGGTCAAACATTTGAAAGAGACGGGCGTGATCGGTGAGGTGACCGAGCGTGACCTTTCGGATAACGCTACCCATCTGTTAACTCAAAATGATGTAGGCGCCTTTTATACGGCACCGGATCAGCGCACGGCCGCGCAGCAGGCCCAGATTGAGCAATCAGATACCTACTTAAGAGAGCTGCGTGAAGCCGACATTCTGGTGATTGGTACGCCGATGTATAACTTTTCAGTGCCTGCGGTACTGAAAGCCTGGATCGATCAGATCTGTCGCGTGGGTGAAACGTTTCGTTATACCGAACAGGGTGTGCAGGGTCTTTTGAGCGGGAAAAAAGCGTATTTGGTGATTGCAACGGGCGGTGTGCCTGTGAACAGCGGGGTCGACTTCCTGGTGCCTTACCTCAAACACATCCTGGGCTTTATTGGTATCACCGATGTTCAGGTCGTGGCCGCTGACCGGACCAACGCCCAGCGGGCCGTGGCACTGGAGCAGGCGCGCGGACAGATCGCGGCATTGGCCTGAAGGCCGTATCACCGGCTACACTGGAGTAATGTGTAGTCGGTGAATGAATGAGGCTGTGAATGGGCAGACTGTGCTGCACCATCATCAATGCTAGCAGGCCACATGACAAAAGGGGGGGACCCAAAGCAAAAAACAAAAAAAAAAACAAACACCCCGGGGAGAAAAAAAAAAAAAAAAACCCCCCAAAAAAAAACAAAAAAAAGCCGCGGCCCCGACACCCCCCCCCCCCCGGCCCCCCGGCCCCAAAACCCCAACCCAAAGGGGGGAAAAAACAAACGCAACAAAACCCCCGGAAAAAAAACCCCGAGGGGGCCCCCGGCCCCGGCCGATACTCCTCCATGAAAATCTGCCAGATGACCAGAAACAGGGCTGCCAGCACCGGCCCCATGACGAAGCCACTCAAACCAAACATGGAAATGCCACCCAGGGTGGAAATCAGGATCAGGTAGTCCGGCATTTTGGTGTCGCGTCCGACCAGAATGGGGCGCAGCACGTTATCAATCAGGCCAATCAGGAAGACGCCGATCAGGATCAGGATGACGCCCTTGATCCAGGCACCGCTGAGAATCAGCCAACCTGCGGCTGGCGCCCAGATCAGGGCTGAACCGACGGCCGGTAACAGTGAAAGAACCACCATAATGGTCCCCCAGAGGATGGCTGCTTCAATGCCCAGTATCCAGAATGCGACGCCTCCAATGGTGCCTTGCACCATGGCTACGACCAGACTGCCTTTGACGGTGGCACGACAGACTTCGGCAAATTTCTGGAACAGACGCATCTCGCGGGCGTCACCCAAGGGTAGAGCACGAATCAGCAGTTGAATCAGGCGCTCTCCATCCCGCAGAAAAAAGAAGGTCAGATAGAGCATAATGACGGCGTTGATGACAAATTGCAGATAGCCCTGTCCGAATTGAAAGGCCTGAGTTGCCAGGAACTGGGTGCTGCCCAGGGCGGCTTTGGAGACATTGCCTTTGATGGACTCCCAATTAACGTTCATCTTGGCAATCCACTTTTCCAGAAAGGGAAAGTGAGACTGCAGGCTTTCCAGGTAGGGCTGGTAGTGAAAGCCATCCACGGTCAGTTTTTTATAGGCACTTACCGCCTCAAGGCCCAGCAGGACCATAATGAACAGCAGCGGAATCACGACCAGCAGCATCGACGCCAGGGTTGTCAGGAGCGCACTGAGGGTCGGTCGGTTATTGAGTCGCTGGTTTAGCCGTCGCTCAAAGGGTGAAAACAGAATGGCGAGAATCGAGGCCCAGAAAATCGCGGCATAAAAAGGAGCCAGCAGATACAGAAAGCTGGCGGTGACGATGAGTAGGATCAGGATAAATGCACGGTTCTCAAGATTGGCGATCATGGTGTGGCCCGGACGGTTTTGAAAGTGTCTGGTGTGTATCCTAGCAAACCTGCAGGAAATTCGGATACGTAATGGTTCTAGCGACGGGCGTCGATCAGGAGATTGCGGGGACTGATGCGGCCAGGGCAGTAGGTCTGCAGGGTCACGCTGTAGCCCTGTTCTTCGAGATACAGCGCCATGTCAGTCACCAGCCAGAGTTCCAATACCCGTCGGAACAGACTGCGCACCAGATCCAGGCGGGCGACCGACTCAAAGCGAGCCGTGCCCAGCGCTTCGAAGGGCGTGATGGTTTCAGGCGACGGCAGTCGCAGGCCGTGATGGTCTGCGATGTGCTGGCAAAAGGCCCCAAAACCTTTCTGCAGAATGGCGGTGGAGACTGAGGGTTGATTCAGGTAAGTGGTCGAGCCGGTTATCTGGCGCTGTAGCAGGTCGAATCCCAGTCGCCAGGCCTGAAGCTGCTTGCGTTGCCGATTGCCATTCGCGGGCTGGGTGATGGAACCCCGGATCGCGGTGTGTAAAATGTCTCGATTCAGCCGCAAGGTGCTGGCGTATCCCGCCTGGGAAAGTGGAACATAGTGGGTGTCGCGGGTGAGCTGATAGCAACAGGGTGAAAGGCTGATCCGGTGGGCTTTTTGCAAGGTGGCCAGGGTTAACATGCGACGGTGTAGATCACCACAAGCATGCAGGCCAATGATGTGATGGGTCGGGGCAATCCAGTCACTGGGGATCGGCTCCATCACATTGCAGACCTCAAGCTGCACCGGCAACGTGTTTGCCAGGCGTCGGCCTTCCTCGACCAGCATTGGGTTCAGTTCCAGTGAGCGCACGGGCTGCTGGTGCAGGCGATGCAGGCAGCGACCTAAATGGGCTTTCCCGGCACACCACTCCACAATCGGGTGGTCGACCACTCCCAGGGCCCCGACAAACCCTCGAATCTGCTCCAGTTTACGACCCGGCACGCTGGGAAAATCACGCTCGCTGATAGGCCTGGTCGCGTCGCTGGGGGGCAGGTGAGGGATACCATTGATCAGCCTCTGAATCTCGTCCACACAGGGAAAGTGGTCCGCCATGCGCGCGAGCAGATTCTGATCATTCGCCTGCAATGCATCCAGCTCCGCGACCGGAATCGTCTGTATAAACGACCACTGTCGCTCAGAAAGCTGTGAGCGGTAGTGTTCGGGATCCCTGTAAGGATTACCGGTGAACAGCGGTTGCTGTGCCGTGAGAAGATGATCAAGGGCCTGGAATGTCGTGCTAAACATGGCGTCGGGTCTGGCTGGGTGGCCGGATTTTGAGCATCTGGAGGCCGGGCGTCAAGTGGCGATTAGTCTCGGGTTAGTCAAACAACCTGAGCTGCTCGGTCGGGGTATCATCCAGACGCGAGCGCAGGCGAACCCCCGCGCCGATCAGTCGCACCGACTTGGCCTGACGCGCCCAGGCCTGATCCAGCAGGCGGGTATAGGCATTCAGATCGCGCCAGTCCTCGGTAACGGAATGCAAGGACTCTTCCAGTGTGGTTTGGGTGAAGTCGGCAAATTTGATCTTTACGAATCGCTTGTGAACGCGATAGTCGGATTGGGAAATGCGTGCCTGCCGCTCAAGTAACTCGTCGTAGATGTTGGCCAGGTGAGTGTGCAGGATAGTGCGATCCCCAATATCCTCAACAAAGGTATGCTCAGTCGACAGCGATTTGCGGGTGTGGCGGGTTTCGACGGAGCGTGTGTCTTCACCGCGCGCATAGCCATAGAGGGTAGGGCCATAGCTTCCAAAGTGCTGGACCAGCTCGGCGAGGGAAAGCTGCTGCAGATCCTGACAGGTATAGATATCCAGCCGCGCCATTTTTTCCGCGGTGACCTTGCCGACCCCGTTGATCTTGCCGACCGGCAGCGTCAATACGAAGTCGGCGACGTCCTGCGGACGAATCACAAACAGACCATCGGGCTTTCGCCATTCGCTGGCGACCTTCGCAAGAAACTTATTCGGTGCGACACCCGCCGAAACCGTCAGCTCGGTTTCGGCGCGAACCCGCTGGCGTATTTCTTCGGCGATGCGTGTGGCGCTGCCCTGGCAGCAGGTGGAGTGGGTGACGTCCAGGTAGGCCTCATCCAGTGACAGCGGCTCAATCGCGTCAGTGTAATCCTGGAAAATGGCCTGCATTTGCCGGGACACCCGCTTGTAAAGGTCGAATCGAGGGTGGATAAACAGCAGGTCGGGGCACAGCTGCAGGGCCTTGGCGGAAGACATGGCCGATCGCACGCCAAACTGTCGCGCCAGGTAGTTACAGGTTGCAATCACGCCCCGCTGTCCCGGTTCCCCGCCGACGGCAATCGGAAGGTTTTTTAACTCCGGGCGCTCCCGCATTTCAACAGCAGCGTAGAACGCATCGGCGTCAATGTGGATGATTTTGCGCATGGAAAGGCTCGCATTGGGCAGGCTTGAGTGACCGCCACCGCCCTTCCATAATGGGGGACGTTATTTAATCGGTCAATTCAACCTTCACGCATGCAGAAATTCAAAGATATTCTTAACCTGTCAGCGCCACTGATGGCGGCGCAGATGGCTCAATCCATGATGTTGATTGTCGATACGGCCCTGTTTGGACTGTTGGGTGTTGATGTGCTGGCGGGCGCGGGCCTGGGGGCGGGTCTGTATCAGTTTTTGTTCATTGTGCTCGGTGGCTTCTATTTAACGGTGACCTACCAGACCGCCGCCTCGGTCGGGCGACAGCAACTCGAAAACCTTGGCGGGATGGTGCGTGCGGGCGCAGTGATGGGGATCATCATTTCGATGGGTGTTGCTCTGGCGGTGTATACCCTTCCGGCCTGGCTGGGTCGTGGCAGCCTGGCGCCCGCTATTTTGGCGCCGGCGACAGACTATCTGACTGGCGCCGCCTGGATTACGCTGCCGGCCATCGGTTTCATGATGCTCCGGGGGTTGGCGGCTGGCTTTGCCCTGACGGGGTTTATCATGCGCATCAGTATTGTCGTTGCTGTGCTGAATCTGCCGGTGAGTTATCTGCTGATGCGGGGAGGGGGGCCGATTCCTGCTCTGGGGGTTTACGGGGTTGCACTGGGATCAGCCTTGATGATGGCTGCCGCGTGTCTGGGATTAGGGTGGGCTTTGTGGCGTCATCCTGAGGTCAGAAAGGTACTTATGAAGGCCTGGGAAGCCAAGTGCCAGGGCGCTGACTTCAAGCCCTACGCCAGCCTCGGTATTCCGATACTCCTTGCGCATGCCATGGAGGGGGGGCTGTTCACTGTTGTAACGGTTCTGGCGGGGACGCTAGGCAGCGTCGCGCTGGCGGCGCACACGATTGCGCTACAGACAGCCTCTCTATCCTTCAATATTTATATCGGGATTGCCCAGGGACATGCCATTCGTGTCGGGCAGGCTTATGGTGCCCGCTGCTGGCACGATGCTCGCGCGTATGCCGGACGCGGTCTGCTTTTGGGAGCAGGCTGCAGTGTGCTGGCGTTGTTGATTTTTGTCTCATGGCCGGAGAGGATAATCACCCTGTTTAGCCTGGGCGCGTCGCCGGGTGCCCTTGATGCACTGTTTTCGATAGGGGTGGATATTCTCTTCATTGCGGCGCTGTTTCAGGCGGTGGACGGCGCTCAGGTCATTGCGATGTCTTCATTGCGGGCTCTGCACATGGGGATGGTGCCGACCTGGATTACCGTTATCAGTTACTGGGCAATAGCGTTCCCTGTTGCACTTCTCTGGATGGAGCCTTATGGGCTCAAAGGCTTGTGGTGTGGTTTGGGGGTGGGGCTGGGTTGTGCCGCCGTCACCCTGATAGTATTGTTCCAATGGCAGATTCACCAATTGGGACGATCGGGTGGCCGCGGCGCGTAAGAAATGTTAAGGGGGCTGACGATGTTCAGAGGCCCAGATGGGCTCTGGCATGCGCTTCGAACTCCATGCAGCCGCCTATGTAGGTATCATCAATCAGTATCTGGGGCACGGTGCGAACGGTTTGGCCGATTTTTTCTTCCAGTTGCTGTGGGGAGATACCGGCCTGCACCATATCGATATAGGTATAGTCGAAGTCGTCACGCTTTTTTTTCAGGACCTCGGCGATCTGTTTTGCCCTGACGCAATAGGGGCAAGCCGGGCGACCATAGATAGTGGTATGCATGTAAATCCTCCGTAGATTGATGACGCGAGCATACCGATCAACGGTACCGTAAGGAAGATCATTGGTGAAATTGTAAGAATGTTTGGTGTCGATAGCGAAAACTAATAGAAAGTCAACGTGCCCTATAATAATGACAAGGAATTTCTGACGCGATGCGCAAGACAATGACCCTGACAGGCAAACAGATTGGTCTGCTGGTGATGCTGTGCTGGGTGAGTATTGTTCAGGCTGTTGAACCGCTGAAGGTCGGACCGGGTGCGCTGAAAGGGGTTAATGTGGCCCCCTATTTACAGTACCGTCTGCAGTTTGCTGAATCAGAGGATATACGGAATGTCCTGGCCTCTGATCCCAGCCAGTGGTGGCCGGTTGAGGCTGAGACGGCCAATTTTGGACTGAATAACCAGGCGCACTGGTTTCGGCTTGAGCTGCACAGCGAAAATCCACGCAGAGTTTATCTGGAGCTTTCCTATGCCTTGCTGAATCAGGTTGACGTTTTCCTGGTTCAACGGGGGCAAGTCGAGCGCCATTGGCTGACGGGAAACAATCAACCGTTTTCCTCCCGGGAAGTCGAGCACCGTAACTATATTTTCCCCTTGTTCTTACCAGCAGGTACATCCTCGCAGGTATTCCTGCGCATCCAGACCCAGGGTTCTCTTCAAGTGCCCCTTGCACTCTGGGATCCAGACCGATTTTGGGAAGCCGATCAACTTGCCATCACGGCGCACAGTTTCTTTGCGGCCGCCATGCTGACGGTCGCCTTGCTGAATTTTTTGTTGTTTTTGGGTATCAAGGATCGCCTGTTCATTTACTACGCCTCCTATGTCTTGACGATTGCCCTGGCTCAACTGGCGCTGCGGGGTATGAACTATCAGTTTCTCTGGCCAAATGCACCCGCCTGGAACGAACACAGCCTGGTCTTGTTCATGGGGCTGGCGGTAGCGTCTGGTGGACTATTTGCTAATCGCTATTTAAGGGTGCGGGAGCGATCACGTTATTTATACCGCGGCAGTCTGTTGATGATTGTGCCGGGTGCCGTGATGGGGGGAGCGGCCCTGTTTTTACCCTATGGTATCTTGATCGGCCCGATGATCGTGTTGTGTGTGCTCGCAAGTATCCTCATGTTGGTTACAGGTCTGAGTTTCTGGGGGCAGGGGCATAAGTCAGGGCGCTTTTTTACGCTGGCGTGGGCCTTTTTCCTCGTCGGTATCTTAGGGACTTTGCTGGCTAAACTCGGTCTTCTTCCGCGCAGCAATTTGCTGGAATATGGTCCTGAATTCGGCGCGGCGGTAGAAGTCATTCTCTTGTCATTCGGTATCACTGATCGACTCAATGAGGAGCGTCGTCTGCGCATTGCCTTGCAGGAAACGGCATTGGCGAGCGCGGAGGAAGCGGGCCGACTACAAGCCGAAAATCTGGCGCGTGAGCATCAGGCGAATGTGGTGCTGGAGGAGAATGTGGCTCAGCGTACACAGGAATTGCAGAAAGCCTTGCTTGAGTTGTCTGTCGCCCATGCGAAATTACAGGATATCAGCACGCTGGATGGCCTGACACAGCTGCGAAACCGACGTTATTTTGATGAGTCCTTTCGCCGTGAGTGGGAGCGGGCAACGCGAGAGGCCAATCAGCTTTCAGTGATCATGTTGGATGCCGATCACTTTAAACAGATCAATGATTCGCACGGACACCTTGCTGGCGACGATTGCCTTAAGCAGTTGGCTCGCGTCCTGGAGGGGCATGTCAAGCGCCCGGCGGATACCTTAGCGCGCTTTGGCGGTGAAGAGTTTGTGATGGTGCTGCCGGGAACTGATCCGCATGGTGTGTTGAGACTGGCTGAAAACATTCGACTGGATGTGGAGGCTCACCCGGTAAACCATGATGGGCAGGTCATTCCTCTCACCGTTAGCGTGGGTGTCGCTTACTGTGGCGATGTCCGCAGTTTCAAATCTGAAGATCTTTTGGCTCTGGCAGACAAAGCCTTGTATGAAGCAAAAGCCAGTGGCCGTAACCGAGTCGTCGTGCGTGAGCTGATCTGAGCCAGGGAAGCCTCGGCGTGGGTATCTGAACAGGCTGCCTACTCCCGCTTACGCAGTGACTTTTTCACTGAGTGTATGCCACCCCAGGAAATCAGTAGCAGTATGGGCACCGAGAGTCCTGTCAGTGCTGCTTTGGGGAGGTGGATGCCAATCTCTGTCAGGGCTTCCAGCAGGTATTTGATCAATCCGACGCCATAGTAGGTGATCGCGACCAGCGAGAGCCCTTCAACGGCCTGTTGCAGTCGCAGCTGCATTGAGCTTCGTTCGTCCATGCTGCGCAGTAGCTGCTGATTCTGCGCTTCGATCTGCAGGTTGACGCGGGTTCGCAGCAGTTCGCTGGTCCGGTCGATACGCTCAGCCAGTTCATCCAGATTGTGGCTGACGGCTTCACAGGTTCGATAGGCTGGTTGCATACGTCGGCTGAGGAATTCTCCCAGGGTCATCATGCCATTCTGCTCCGTTTCCCGAAGTTCCTCCAGGCGCCCCTGAATCAGCGCGTGATAGGCCTGGCATGCGTTAAAGCGATAGTTGCTGGCACTGATCAGTTCCTCTGTTTGAGCGGACAGCTCCGAAAGTTGTGCAAGCAGCTCACGTTCATCCTCCAAATCTTCGATGGCTTTGATTTGCCGGGTCATGCGTGCCAGCTTGTTTTCCATCGCGCGCAGTTCCGGGGTAATGGTCTTAGCCATTGGAAGCCCCAACAAAAGCATCATGCGATAAGTTTCCAGTTCGAGCAATGAACGCACCAGTCGCCCGGTCTGGCAGGGATTCAGTCCCTCGTTCACGACGAGAAAGCGCAGAAAGCCATCATGGTGTATCCGGTAAGCGGTCCAGACTCTGGCCGCATGGTCGATGACATGGCTGCTGATCAAACGGTGCCCTTCAAACAGCCCACGGATGGCATCACGTTCGTTGGTCTCGGCGCTGGGAGCCACCACCTCAATATGTAAACCACTTATCACGGGGCGGGGCAGGTGGTTGAGCCAGTCAGGTGGCGATTTTTTGTAGGGCGGTTGCCGCAAAGGGAGGATGGCTGGCAGGACTAATAAAGGTGTAGGTTGAGAACTCTGCATGGCGCTCCCAGCGGAATTCAAATGCACCAAAATTCTGGTAGAAGCAGGAGGCCCCTCCAATGGGAGGCTGAATTCCATGACGTTCGCAAAGGGCGGTAATGTGCCTACACTCGTTTTCAGCATCCAAGCCCTCATGCAACAGCGCGAACTGCGACAGACTGACGGGGGTCGGCAGCATGGGAAAGGGGCGCGTGTGTAGTTCGTTGAACAAGCGATCGCGGTCGGGATGAAAAAAGGCTGGCTGATTCAAGTGAGAGTCCTGTCACTGCATTCCTGTGCCAAGCATAATCGTTTTGCGTGAATAGAATTTGTCTTGTGTCAAACCAGTTTCGCTCTCGATCAGGCATCCTTTGCTTATCGAGTCATAAATTAGAAAAGGGCTACACAATGATGATTGAGAATCACGCACTGATTAACGAATTTCCAGAACTGCGTGAAAAAATTCATGAAATGAAGATGGAAAATAACCACTTTGCGCGTTTATTCGAGGATTACCACAACGTTGATCACGAAGTGCATCGCATTGAACAAGGCGTGGAAGTGTCTTCAGATGAGTATGTTGAGGGTCTGAAAAAGAGCCGTCTGGCGCTGAAAGATTCTCTCTATGCCATGCTGACCGAAGAAGCCTGATCGGCTAAAGCACCGGAGCGTCCTCCTCTGGACAATCCGGTGTTGCACACGCTTTCGGGGACTGCTCGAAGCGTCCACTCTCCAAAAAACGAATGATTCTGGTGTGAACCTCAGGGCTACGCCGGATGCTCACGTGGTTTTCCGGGACAATGCTGAAATCCTTCATTTCAGGTAGCGGCATGCTGGCCAGCGACACCGTTCCATCGTGAGGCTCGGTAATCAGTCCAGTGCTCAACCAGCGGTTATGACGGTCCCCCCCAATGATGCCGGTATCCAGGCTGATCGGTTGCAATTGGCTCAGTGCGCCGCGTTCATCGGACGACAGGCTGGCGGCCGCTTCCCCTACAATCAGATCAAACAGAGGCCAGTCCCTGAAGGCTATCGCCAGCTCTGCGCCCTGGTTAGGCGGACTGAGCATAACGACCCGTCCCGGGTGCTTCAGAAAAGGGTTTCACCAGAAAACCCCCCCCCCCCCGCCCCCCCCCCGGGGGGGGCCCCCCCAGCCCTGGTCCCTGGGCCCTGTTTTCACATAGCGTCACGGCGGGTGCCAAATGGCGCTCGGCAAGTTCGGCAAGGCTGGCGCGGGTCGAGGGATAATCCAGGTTGACTACGGTGTAACCGGCTTCGAGCAACGCTTCTTCAATCGGCCACATGGCAATATTGCTGCGCCAGAGTCCATGTAGCAGAACCACGCATTCCTGTTGGTGAGGTGTAATCCGCTCCGGGCGTTCCAGTGTAGTGGCACAGCCAGAAATGAGTCCGGAGCCAAGAAAAAGGAGGCTTGAAAGAATTAATGCGTGGCGCATGCGTTGGCGATCTGATGATGGTTTTGGTTAAGATGTGGCCATCTTTGCTGTTTACAAGGGCGTCAAGGCAGTATCAGTCGAAAAACGCCGCCGCCCAACTTGCCCCCGTTAGACAGATCAACGGAGCCGGCCCTGTCCTCCTGCTGGTGTAGCTGTGCGACTCGCTTGGCAAAGTAAAGGCCCAGGTTGGTGCTGCCCGTCTGAAAATTGGTGGTGGCATTGAGCGCCACATCCTGGTCCAGCATGCGTTGAGGAAAGCCCTGACCGTCGTCTTCGACACGAATGATAATGCCTCCCTTGCCGGTTGCCTCGGCACTGACCTCAATGTTCCGGCGCGTGTAGCGAATGGTGTTGGCCAACACGTTTCCGATAACGCCGCTAATCAGGTCCCGATCGAAAAAGCCAAATACATCATCGGCACATTCGATCTGGCATCGGACCTCCCGGCTTTGGAACAGGGGCTGGTACCGGGCGACCTCTTCTTCCAACAGGTCTCGCACATGGTGTTCATCAATCGTGGGCGCGAGGACATTCTGATCCAGTTTGTAAAGACTCAGGAGCTGGACCAGATCATTGTTGACCCTTGCCGCTTCGTACTGCAGCGTCGCCATACGGTCGGCTATCGGTGAGTCGGCCGCACTCAGTTCCAGGCCAATCTCATCAATTGAGGTTAACAGGAGGCTGAGCGAGTTTTTCATGTCGTGAACGCTGGAGGCCAATACTGCACTGAAATCCAAACCCGTTGGCTTGCTCATCTGTTGTGTCTCCTTAAACCGATTTGAGTGCCTGGAAGCGCCCTAGCAGATGCTGGTAACGTTTATACTGCCGGTGGTTTTCGTTCATTTTGGCCATGCGATCCAGGGCGTCCGTCGCCGATTGGCGGTGCGAACCCAGTCCGCCAGACTGACTGGCCAACTTCAACAGGGCTTGTAGAAAGTTAAGATTCAGGCCGGAGTGTTTCGGTGTAATGGCAAGCGCCTGATTGAATACCGCCAGGGCTTCTTCCAGTTTCCCTTGTTCGTAGAGCTGAATCCCCTGGCGGTTGAACTCCCGGGCTTTCATGCGTTGGGCAAGGCTGACGGGTTCTTCGAGGAGTTCCTCGACCTGGGCCTGCACGCGGGTATTTTGCGGAAAGCGGGCGGCATAGGAATGTAATAGCGACTCTGCCTCATTTGACTGGCCCAGTGAGAAAAGCGTATGGGCCATTTCGGTCACGATGTCGGCGTCTTTTTCGTCCATCTCTGCCGCCACAAAGAGTTTCTGTGCTTGTTTCAGGGCTTTGGCACTGGCCTCTGTATTGTTTTGCTGGCCTTGAGCCCGCACCTCAACCAGGTGCGACAGCAATTGGACCCGGTTATCGTTATGATATTTCCGGCGCACGTTTTCCAGCGCATTAACGGCATCCTGAGCATAGCGAACCCCGCTCATACCCTGATTGGCCTCGGCCAGATCCGTGAGGGTTTTTGAATAGTCGAGATGCATCTCCGGCGTTTCGTAACAGGACTTGTCGCCTAGCTTGACACTTGCCTTGAAGGCTTTGGCGGCAGCGTCCAGATCGTTCAGTTGCTTGCTGAGCCCGGCCAGCTCCAGCTGACGAAGGATGGCACGCGGTGAAACAGCGACGGCCGCTTTGAGGGTTTCTTGCGCCTGACGGGTTTGGCCCGCCTGCTTCTGGCATTTGGCCAGCCAGTCGTAGGCTTCCAGGTTTTGGGCATTTTCTTTCACGATGTCGTCAAACAGGGCGCTCGCCTCCTGCACATTGCCTTCCATAAACAAGGCCTTGGCCAGCCCCATACGCGCCCATTCGACCGGGCGGTTCTTGAGAACGTCCTGAAACACTTTTTTAGCGTGGGCGTAGTCGCCGTTCAAATGATACAGGCGACCTAAGGTGCGGATCAGCCAGGCCCGGTTCTTGGGGTCAATTTTAAGTTGGGTATTCGTGAGGGTGATGGCTTTGGCAAAGTCTTCTTCGTCCATGGCGCGTTCTATGTCCATAGTGGAGACTTTTTGTTCAATCATCTTGTCGAGACGGTTTTGTAACAGCGACTGGGTAATCGGTTTAGTGATATAGCCGTCTGGCTGGTATTCCAGTGCGCCGAACACCATGTCTTTACCCGCTTCTGCGCTGACCATGATGAACAGATCCATGTTTTTCAACAGGCGGCGGTAACGTAATTCCTCTAGTACCTGTTGCCCATTTTTGTGGGAGTCCCCCATGTTGTAGTCGCAAAACACCACATCGTAGTGCTTTTTAATACACATCTGGATGGCTTCGTCGCCGTTGCGGGCTGAATCAATGTCCTCCGCGCCCAGCCTTCGTAACATTTGCTTGAGCGAAATGATGAAATTATCAAAATCGTCAATGATCAGGAAATGCTTACGTTGGTAAGACTTGAACAACATAGAATGGCCTCATGGTTTGCGGCTCTCCTGCATAATGCTGATGATTTCGGAGATTTCTGCCATTTCCCTGGCCGATTTAACAAGGGCGCTTTCCAGCTTCTCGATACGTTCGTTGGCCTGGATGAGTCGATACCCTCCCCAGACGACCAAAATACCCAATAGGGTGATCCAGAAGCGGTGCTGACGCATGTAGCTGAGCAGACGTTGGTGACGGCTGTCGTGAAGACGTCGCTCAGGTTGATTTTCCCAGTCGTCATGTGGGGTGCGCGTAGCGCCCGATGACTGTTCATGAATAACGCTGCTGATCGGACGTTCGGTCTGGTCATCCAGAATGACCGGCTCTGGCTCATTCGCGGCAACCAGCGTATCTGCGGGAACTGCTTCGTAACCAGGCGCATTCTCCAGTTCCCGCTGCATAAAGGCTTTTTCAACCAGCAAATAAAGCTGATTGCGATCCACCTGCTTGGTGATCACGCCATAGGCGCCTAATACCCTGGCTTCTTCCTGGTATTTGGGGGCGTTCTGCGAGGTGTACATAATCACCGGAATATTGCGGGTCGAGGGGTTCGACTTGATGACCCTCAGGGTTTGAAAGCCATCCATGCCTGGCATCAGGTGATCGAGAAAAATCAGGTTCGGTTGATCGCTTTTAATCATCTGCAGGGCTTCTTCGCCGGATTTGGCCTGCCGGCTGTCGATTTCCATGGTGTTGAGTACACGGGCGAGCATAATGCGGGCAGTCGCTGAGTCGTCCACGATGAGCGCGATTTTTTTGAGAGCTTCCATATTCCGGCCTTGCAATGAGCGATTGTTAGTATGGTTATTCTTACCAAGTTTTCATTTTCTCAACTATAGCTAAAGAAGTGGTGCCCGCGCATTGAATTAATCGACATTTGTGTTGATGAAATCCACATTATCACCTTGACCTGTTTAGAAAATTCGTTTTTCGATCACATTGGATAGACTGCTTTCAAGTTCATTCACATCCACCGCCGTCACCGCAAAGTAATGAATGCCGCGTGGAAGGTTATCCAGTGTCAGACTCTGGTCATCCGCCGCGACGTCATAACTGGCATCCTGTAACCCGTCTTCTGAACTGTGGTAGATCCGATAGCCTTTGATATGTTCGATTTGCAGGCGTGAACCATCTTCCCGCCTGCCAGGGGGTTCCCAGGTCAGGGTGGCACTGCGGTCGACCAGCACCTTGATATCAGCGGGCGCGCTCTGTTGGCTGCCCTCATCATTTGAGACCGTGACGGCATAAACCCCGGAGTCAGCTTCTGTGGTGCGAGTGAGGGTCAGGCTGGCGGTGACGGCATTGGGAATCGGTTCGCCATTGCGTGTCCACTGATAACGCAGCGGCGCACTGCCGAGCGCACTGACGTTTAAGGTGACGGAATGTCCTGCGGCGACCTGTTGGGATTGCGGCTGCAAGGAAATGCTCACAAGTGCCTGACTTTGGCGTGCGACAGATAGAGCGGTCTCTACCTCGGTTGAGGCGACTGATATACCTGCACAGCCTTGTATCGCCAGGGGCGCAAAGGACAGCAGGGTGGTGAGCAGTGTGGCCCGCAACTTTCGCTGAACGTTGAGGATGCGGGAAATGTCTTTGCGGGTCACCAGTTTTTGGGCCACAAGGATTTTGCCCAGTTGTTGTTGCGTTGATTTCTGTAAGGTGATGGCCTGCTCAAGATCACCCTGGCTAATCAGATTGCGTTCGAGCAGCAGATTACCCAGCAGCGTGCGATCGGTCGTGCGCTTCACGTAAAAACTCCAGGAATGAAACCTGTCCTTAAGTAAAGCACATTCTCGCCCTTTCGTTTGGAATCAACCGGTTGCCCTGCCAATTCTCAACTACAATTGAGTTTCAAGTTCAATTGCTTAGTGGGAAATCGGGTTATGTTGGTGAGGCAGGTGTCAGAGGGATGTATGAAAGGGGTTGCGCAGTGCGGATTCGTGCTAAGTATGATGGCCTCATCGGTGATGGCGGCGACGCTGAGTGAAGAGGTCGAAACGGCGATAAACCGCAACCCGGAAGTACAGGCCAGTTGGCACGCATTCACATCTGCGCGAGAAGAGCAGCGGGTGGCCAGGGGCGGTTATTACCCGCGACTGGATTTATCGGCAGGCGTTGGCTACGAGTATCAACGCTCACCCAATTCGGCGGATCTCGATTTCGGTCGGCAGGGCGCTTCTGTGTCGTTGACTCAAATGATCTACGACGGCTGGCAAACGCCAAGTGAGGTTGGGCGGCTCCATTACGGAATGCTCAGCCGCTATCATGCCTTGCTTGATACCACAGACGACATCTCGCTCGAGGCGTCTAAAGCCTACCTGGATGTCCTGCGCTATCGTGCGTTGGTCGCGCTGGCTGAATCAAACTACCAGCAACATCAGAAGATTTTCGCCCAGATTTCTGAGCGTGTAGGCTCTGGTTTCGGACGTGGCGCAGATCTGGATCAGGCCAAAGGTCGTTTAGCGCTGGCGGAATCTAACGTCCGCACGGAAATTCTGAATCTTCATGGCGTTGAGAGTCGCTATTTACGATTGATCGGCCATTTGCCCTCAGACAGCAATACCCAGCCCGTGCTGGACCTGAGTTTTATACCCGCTACGCTTGAGGAAACCCTCGCGAGTGCCTTCCAGTCGCATAATGGTTTCAATGCAGCGATTGAGACCGTGCGTTCCGCAGAAGCCGATTCGGAAGGTAAGGATGCGCCCTTTAAACCTCGCCTGGATTTAAGGGCACGCCAGGATCTGACGGAAAACCAGGATGGCGTCAATGGGCTGCATCAGGATACGGTCGTTGAGCTGGTAATGTCTTACAACCTCTATAACGGTGGTTCGGATTCAGCGCGGGCACGCCAGTATCGCGAGCGTAAGGCATTAGCGGAGGATCAGCGCAATATCGCCTGTCAGAATTTGCGGCAGGACACGACCATCGCCTACCAGGATGTTCGCCTGTTGGGTGATCAGTTGAATTCGCTCAAGGCCCATGAAGAGGCGATCGGGCGGGTAAGAACCGCCGCCATGCAGCAGTTTGATATCGGGCAACGAACCCTGCTGGATTTGCTGGATACCGAGAACGAGTACTTTGAGGCACAGCGAGCCCACCTTTCATCCCAGTACGATCATCGTCTGGCCCACCTGCGTGTCGCGCGTTACCTCGGTAACCTGCCGCGTATCCTTGGCGTGGCGCGTTCGGATGTGCCGACGGCTGCACAGCTTGGGCAGGACCGGGATTCGGTTGACCCCGCCATTACCTGCCAGGTTGAATCGCCAGTACCCTATGCCTGGGCGCCCTCTGCCGCCCCTGCAGCAGGCGCTGAGGCCGCTGCGACCTATTCAACCTTTATCTTTTTTGACTCTGGCAAAGCTGATCTGAGTCGCATAGCCCGGCATCAACTCGACGCATTGGTGCTCGAGATTTTAAGGGATGAGTCAGTATCCAAAGTCGAAGTGCTGGTCGAAGGCCATACCGATCAGGTCGGCTCTGTCGCTTACAATGAAAAGTTGTCACTGAGCCGGGCCGAGGCTGTTGCTGACTACCTGGTGAAGGGGGGCATCCGGCAAAACTTGATTGAGACCCGCGCGTTGAATAAAGGCGATCCCTTGGTTGATGATCAGGATGCAACGGGCAAAGCACAAAATCGCCGCGTCAAGGTCCGGCTGGTGCGGCAGCCCTAACGGTGAATGAGTCAGCTGACATGAGCGCAACGGCTTCGTCAGGAAAGGAAACGCCAGGAGGGGCAGCGGTAGACGCTTTGCTTGAGGCCTTGCTTTTCATTGCACGTTTCCATCATCGCCCTTTGACGGCTGAGTCTGCGTTGGCTGGCCTGCCCCTGGCGGGCAAGCCCCTTTCGCCTGCTTTGGTGGAACGCTCTGCACGCCGGGCAGGTCTGTCGACACGTATTGTGACAATGCCCTGGGATCATCTTGATGAGCCTTTGCTGCCCGCTATTCTGCTGCTCAAGGATAACCAGTGCCTGGTCATGCTGTCGCGCCATGCCACGGGGCGTGTACGTGTCGTCAACCCACTGATACCAGAGGCAGAATCTGAGATTTCGGCGGAATCGCTCGCTGAGCGTTATTCGGGCACAGCGATCCTGTTGAAGCCCCGGTATCGGGTTGAAGCCCGCTCAAAAATGGACATGCCGGCTAAAAATGGGCATTGGTTCTGGGGCGTTCTTCGCGACAATCTTTCGCTCTACCGTGATGTCATGGTGGCGGCCGCGCTGATTAACCTGTTTGCGTTGGCGCTGCCTGTTTTTACGATGAATGTCTACGACCGGGTGGTTCCGAACCAGGCCATCGAAACCTTGTGGGTGTTGGCTATCGGCGTGTTGCTGGTGATTTGTGGTGACCTGGTGCTAAGAACCATGCGAAGTCATGTGGTTGACCTCGCCAGTGCGCGGGTGGACATTCGATTGTCGGCCGATATCATGGAACGGGTATTGGGGATTCGCATGGAATACCGGCCTGTTTCTGCCGGTTCCTTCGCGTCTAACCTGCGCGCTTTTGAGCTGGTGCGCGATTTCATTACCTCCGCGTCGGTAACGGCGCTCATTGATTTGCCTTATCTGGTGATATTTCTGGCGGTTATTTTTTGGATCGCGCCGATGATGGTCGCGCCGGTTATGGGGCTGATGGCAGGTGTTTTATTTTACTCCTGGCTTGTGCAACGACGCATGCGCCACCTGACCGAGCAGACCTACCAGGCCTCGGCGCAGCGGAATGCCACGCTGATCGAAACCCTTGTGGGTTTGGAAACGCTCAAGGCCATTGGCGCAGAAGGAACGATGCAGCGTAAGTGGGAGGAAAGTGCTAACTTTCTTGCACGCATGAATGCTCGCCTTAAATTCATGGGGACCTCCGCCATGAATGTGGTGCAATGGGCACAGCAGATCCTTTCAGTGGTGGTCATTATCACGGGCGTTTACCTGATCGGAGAGGGCGAGTTGTCGATGGGTGGCCTGATAGCCTGTTCCATGCTGGCGTCAAGGGCAATGGCGCCACTGGCCCAGACAACCGGGTTGATCACCCAATATCACAACGCGGCAACGGCACTCGTCTCGCTGAATGAGGTGATGGCGCGTCCCATTGAACGTCCGCTGGAAGCTAACTTTGTGGAGCGTAACGGCTTCTCTGGTGACATCCGTTTCAGCGACGTTTCGTTTCAGTATGGTGAAATGGGCTTGCAGTCCCTGCGCAATGTCTCTTTTCACTTAAGCGTTGGTGAAAAGGTGGCGATACTCGGGCGCACCGGTTCCGGCAAATCAACCTTGCTACGACTTTTGCTGGGGCTGTATCACCCGACCGGTGGCAGTGTTCAGATTGATGGAATTGATGCTCGCCAGCTGGATCCAGCTGAGCTGCGTAATCACATCAGCTATGTGCCTCAGGATTCAGCCCTGTTTTATGGGACACTACGCCAGAATCTGGTGATGGGAAATCCACATGCGGAAGATGACGATCTTCTGCGAGCGGCATCTATTGCCGGTCTGCTGGAGTTTGTGAATCAGCATCCGCAAGGCTTTGATATGGTGATCGGAGAACGCGGTGAATCATTGAGCGGGGGGCAACGCCAGGCGGTGGCGCTGGCACGCGCATTGATCCGGCAGGCGCCGATTATTCTGCTGGATGAGCCCACCAGCGCAATGGACCATACCAGTGAAGAGGTCGTGAAGAAGCAACTGCGGGACTATGCAAGCGACAAAACGCTCCTGGTCGTGACCCATCGAACGTCGCTTCTGGACCTGGTAGACCGGATCATCGTGCTGGATCAGGGGCGGGTGGTCGCCGATGGACCCAAAGCCCAGGTCGTTGACGCACTGCGCCAGGGGCGTATCGGGAGGGCTCAGTCATGACGGTGCTGGACCCTTTTTCCACTTGGGAAGACGAAGCGCAAGTGGCCCGCATGGAGCAAGCACCTTTGCGTGCCCGCCGACTCCTCTGGGGCGCGGTGGCGATCGTCGTTCTGCTGGTTATCTGGAGTGCCTATGCTGAAATTGATGAAGTCACGCGGGGGCAGGGGCGGGTGATTCCCTCGGGTCAGGTTCAGGTGATTCAGGCGGTGGATGGCGGCGTGATTTCAGCTATTTTGACCGCCGAAGGGCAGGTGGTAGCGCCAGGGCAAACCCTTTTGAAAATTGATCCGGTCCGATTTCTCGCCTCACTTCGTGAGAATCAGGCGCAAACTCAACCTCTGGAAATTCGCGCGGAGCGACTCAAAGCACTTTCTGAAACCCGCGCGTTTGCGCCCTCACCGGAATTGGTGAGCGCAGCGCCCGAATTGGTTGAACGCGAACGAACGTTATTCCGGTCCAGTCAGGAAGCACTGGCATCTCAATTACAAATCATTGATCAGCAGGTTGAGCAGCGTGGCGAAGAGTTAAATGAGGCCATCGCCCGCCGGGATCAGGCACGTCGTAGTTTTGAATTGGCCGAGCAGGAGTTTCAGGTAACTTCGCCTCTGCTGCGTTCGGGCGCAGTCTCACAAATCGAAGTCCTGCGCCTTGAAAAGGAAGTCACCCGAAATCGGGGCGAGTTGGAGCAGGCGCAGGCGAATGTCAAACGGGTAGAAGCTGCAATGGGGGAAACGCGGGAGAAACGGCAGGAGCTCTTGCTCAATTTTCGCAATGATGTCAGAAAGGAGCTGTCCGAAGTCGCCGCCAAATTGAGTGCCCTTGCCGAAAGTGGGAAAGCACTGGAGGATAAAGTCCGGCAGACTGAAGTTAAATCGCCGGTCAGGGCTACCGTCAAGCGTATGTTCGTGAATACCCTGGGGGGGGTTGTGCAACCGGGGCAGGAGGTTGTGGAACTCTTACCCTTGGATGAAGCACTGGTTCTAGAGGTTCAGATCAAGCCTCAGGATATCGCATTTCTGCGCCCTGGCCAGCATGCCATGGTTAAATTCAGTGCGTATGACTTTGCTATTTACGGAGGCATGTCCGCTTCGCTCGAATCGATTGGTGCCGACAGCATTCTGGATGATAAAGGCAATGCCTTCTACCTTGTCAGAATTCGCACAGATGCCGCTCAACTGGGTGAAAACCTGCCCATCATTCCCGGCATGCTGGCGGATGTGGATATTATTACGGGCAAGAAAACGGTGCTGACTTATTTGATGAAGCCGGTCTTGCGAGCCAAAGCCAATGCCTTAACGGAACGATGATTGATGAAAGCACCGCTATGTATTAGCCAGAATCCAGATCATACTGGTTTTTGGCGGCAGGCTTTCCCTGAGGGAAAGCTCATCAGTCGGTCCGATGGTATCCGCGTTGACCCGGAGCAACTGATCTGGTTTGTCCTGAATCCCGGTTCTGCCTCTGAACAACTGGATTTCAGGTCATTTATGGCGAACTACCCGCAGGCACGGTGTATCTGTCTTTCTCCCATTCCCAGCGATGAAGAAGCCCTGCAATCCATGCAGCTCGGTGCGAGGGGCTACAGTCACCTGTATGTCTCTGCAGCGACGCTTTGGCAGATCGCAGATGTCGTGAATCTTGGCGGTCTATGGGTCAGCCGGGATATTATGGCGCGTATGCTGAAGACACTCGCACCTGAAATTCGGCAAGTGACGGAGGTTCCTCCCACCTTTTCGTTAACTGGGCGCGAAACGGAGGTGGCGCGTGCCATTTGTAACGGCCTGACGAACCGGGAGATTGCTGACCAATTAAGTGTCAGTGAAAGAACGATCAAGTCCCACTTAACCAGCCTGTTTGAGAAGACGGGCGCGCGTGACCGTTTACAATTGGCAATCAAACTTGCACCCAGTTTCACAAAGGGCTAACAAATCGCTGTATTTTAGGTACTTCCGTACGATAGTGGGCGGAGGCTTCCTTTTCTAAGCTGTTCCTCATCATTTGTGTTCATCGAGCGATGGGGTCTGCATCATGGCGTTTTACAGTGTCACAATCCTTCAGGTTTCCGGGGCTGCGTATGCGACCAATGAAAAAGGTGAGAGCCGCCCCTTGAAGCCTGGTGATACAGTGGCCTTTGGCGAGATCGTTGTCGCCGAAGCTGGAGGGCACATCGTCTTCTCATCACCCGCTGGTGAGGGGCAAGTTACCCTGCCGGGCGGACAGGCCATCATGATTTCTCCGGAAGTATCCATTCTGGGGGAGCCGGATGCCAGCGAAAGCCTGGTTTCAGTGGCCACCATTGGTGAGCTGGAGCGACTCATCGAGGCGGGCGAGTCGCTGGATAACGTGCTCCCCGCGCCGGCTGCAGGTGGGGCTGCGGGGGATCAGGGAAATGATTTCATTCGCTTGTTGCGCCTGGTGGAAGCCATAGATCCCACGACCTTTAACTTTGCGCCGGATACGGCTGCCACCACGATTCCACCTGCACAAGCCTCTGATATTCCACCTTCGGATGGTGGGGCCGCTGAAACGACACCGCCCCCTCCGCCAGAACCTGAGCCGCTCACACTTGAATTGGACGAGCCCTTAACCACCGATAACCTTATTAACGCAGCAGAAGCCCTGGGGGTTGTGATCGTTGCGGGCACCGTTACGGGAGTTGGCAGCGAGGGGGCACTGGTTACGCTGGTCATCAATGGTAATGAGTATACCGGCGTCGTGGTTGGAGGACGGTTCGAAATAGCCGTTCCCGGCAGTGAGCTCGCCAACGATCCTGACGGTATAATAGACGCCTCCGTTACCGCCTTGGATAGTTTTGGAAACGAGCGATCCGCGGCGGATTCACTGTCGTTTGGGGTCGATATCACGCCCCCAGTGATTACCTTGAATCCTCCTGACAGTGGAACGGACACCACGCCCACCCTGTCGGGTACAACGGATTTGCCACCCGGGTCGACTGTCTCGCTGCTGATAACAGATTCAGAAGGCAATACCCAAACCCTTACGGTTCCAGTTGGCGAAGGCGGCGTCTTCTCGGTAGAGTTGCCTGCACCTTTGTCACAGGGCACCTACACCGTGACGGCAAGTGTCCAGGATGCGGCCGGAAATTCGGCATCTGATTCGGGCACCGGAATCATTGATATCACCGCACCGAGCTTAACCGTCGATGCCCCCGCGTTGACCAACGACACCACACCGACGATTACCGGCACCAGCAATTTGCCATCCGGTAGTACGGTTACCTTGCTGATCACCGATGCGAATGGTGCCCAGCAGAGTGTTAATGCGACGGTACAGGCGAACGGTTCTTTCAGCGTCGATGTACCGAACGGTTTGGCCGAGGGCAGTTATTCGGTTACCGCTACCGCTCAGGATGCGGCAGGCAATTCTGCCTCGGCATCCGATTCCGGTGTAGTGGATGTCACCGCACCGAGCTTAACCGTTGATGCCCCCACGTTGACCAACGACACAACACCAACCATTACCGGCACCAGCAATTTGCCATCCGGTAGTACGGTTACCTTGCTGATCACCGATGCGAATGGTGCGCAGCAAAGCGTCAATGCGGTTGTTCAAGCGAACGGCACTTTCAGCGTGGATGTGCCGAACGGTTTGGCCGAGGGCAGTTATTCGGTTACCGCTACCGCGCAGGATGCGGCAGGTAATTCTGCCTCGGCATCCGATTCCGGCGTGGTGGATATCAGCGCACCAAGCTTAACCGTCGATGCCCCCACGTTGACCAACGACACCACACCGACGATTACCGGCACCAGCAATTTGCCATCCGGTAGTACGGTTACCCTGCTGATCACCGATGCGAATGGTGCGCAGCAAAGCGTCAATGCGGTTGTTCAAGCGAACGGCACTTTCAGCGTGGATGTGCCGAATGGTTTGGCTGAGGGTAGTTATTCGGTCACCGCCACTGCGCAAGATGCCGCTGGCAACACGGCGAGTGCTTCTGACAGTGGTGTGGTGGATGTCACCGCACCGAGCTTAACCGTCGATGCGCCAGCCCTCACCAACGACACCACACCGACGATTACCGGCACCAGCAATTTGCCATCCGGTAGCACGGTTACCTTGCTGATCACCGATGCGAATGGTGCGCAGCAGAATGTTAATGCGGTTGTTCAAGCGAACGGCACTTTCAGCGTGGATGTACCGAACGGTTTGGCTGAGGGCAGTTATTCGGTTACCGCTACCGCTCAGGATGCGGCTGGCAATTCTGCCTCGGCATCCGATTCCGGCGTGGTGGATACCACCGCACCAAGCTTAACCGTCGATGCCCCCGCGTTGACCAACGACACCACACCGACGATTACCGGCACCAGCAATTTGCCATCCGGTAGCACGGTTACCCTGCTGATCACCGATGCAAATGGTGCTCAGCAGAGTGTTAATGCGGTTGTTCAAGCGAATGGTTCTTTCAGCGTGGATGTACCGAACGGTTTGGCCGAGGGCAGTTATTCGGTTACCGCTACCGCTCAGGATGCGGCTGGCAATTCTGCCTCGGCATCCGATTCCGGCGTGGTGGATGTCACCGCACCGCGCTTAACCGTCGACGCCCCCGCATTGACCAACGACACCACACCGACCATTACCGGTACCAGCAATTTGCCTGCTGGTAGCACGGTTACCTTGCTGATCACCGATGCGAATGGTGCGCAGCAAAGCGTCAATGCAACGGTGCAGGCGAACGGGTCATTCAGCGTGGATGTGCCGAACGGTTTGGCTGAGGGCAGTTATTCGGTTACCGCCACTGCGCAAGATGCCGCTGGCAACACGGCGAATGCTTCTGACAGTGGTGTGGTGGATGTGACTGCGCCGACCTTAACCGTTGATGCCCCCGCGTTGACCAACGACACCACACCGACCATTACCGGCACCAGCAATTTGCCTGCCGGTAGCGCGGTTACCTTGCTGATCACCGATGCAAATGGTGCTCAGCAGAGTGTTAACGCAACGGTGCAGGCGAACGGTTCTTTCAGCGTGGATGTACCGAACGGTTTGGCTGAGGGCAGTTATTCGGTCACCGCCACTGCGCAGGATGCGGCTGGCAACTCTGCCTCGGCATCCGATTCCGGCGTGGTGGATATCACCGCACCGAGCTTAACCGTCGACGCCCCCGCGTTGACCAACGACACAACACCAACCATTACCGGCACCAGTAATTTGCCATCTGGTAGTACGGTTACCTTGCTGATCACCGATGCGAATGGTGCACAGCAGAGTGTTAATGCGACGGTGCAGGCGAACGGCACTTTCAGCGTGGATGTACCGAACGGTTTGGCTGAGGGCAGTTATTCGGTTACCGCCACTGCGCAAGATGCCGCTGGCAACACGGCGAGTGCTTCTGACAGTGGTATTGTGGATGTGACTGCGCCGACCTTAACCGTTGATGCCCCCGCGTTGACCAACGACACCACACCAACCATTACCGGCACCAGTAATTTGCCATCTGGTAGTACGGTTACCTTGCTGATCACCGATGCAAATGGTGCTCAGCAGAGTGTTAACGCAACGGTGCAGGCGAACGGTTCTTTCAGCGTGGATGTACCGAACGGTTTGGCTGAGGGCAGTTATTCGGTTACAGCCACTGCGCAAGATGCGGCAGGCAATTCTGCCTCGGCATCCGATTCCGGTGTGGTGGATATCACCGCACCGAGCTTAACCGTCGACGCCCCCGCATTGACCAACGACACCACACCGACGATTACCGGCACCAGCAATTTGCCATCCGGTAGCACGGTTACCTTGTTGATCACCGATGCGAATGGTGCACAGCAGAGTGTTAATGCAACGCTACAGGCGAATGGTTCTTTCAGCGTGGATGTACCGAACGGTTTGGCGGAGGGCAGTTATTCGGTCACCGCCACTGCGCAGGATGCCGCTGGCAATTCTGCCTCGGCATCCGATTCCGGTGTAGTGGATGTCACCGCACCGAGCTTAACCGTTGATGCCCCCGCGTTGACCAACGACACAACACCAACCATTACCGGCACCAGCAATTTGCCATCCGGTAGTACGGTTACCTTGCTGATCACCGATGCGAATGGTGCTCAGCAGAGTGTTAACGCAACGGTGCAGGCGAACGGTTCTTTCAGCGTGGATGTACCGAACGGTTTGGCCGAGGGCAGTTATTCGGTCACCGCCACTGCGCAGGATGCAGCTGGCAATTCTGCCTCGGCATCCGATTCCGGCGTGGTGGATATCACCGCACCGACCCTCAAAATTAATCCTGTCACCGGAGATGACCTGGTAAGGGAAAATGAGGAAGCCACGCTGACCTTGAGTGGAACCAGTAACGGAGCAGAAGTAGGGCAAACGGTTGTCGTGTCGGTGACTGACGCAAGCGGACAGGTCGTGTATACGGGAACGGCCACGGTTCAAGCCAATGGTAACTGGTCAACGCCTGCCTTCTCTTTGGCGGGCATTGCAGATCCTTCTCTGCTTACCGCACACGCAGAGGTTGCTGATCGCGCTGGAAATCTCTCGGCAGCCGCCACCCGGCCATTCGCGCTGGTAGACGATGCGCCTGTATCTGGAGCAGACAGCTACGCGGCGCAAGAGGGCGGTGTACTGACGGTGACCGCCGCTAATGGGGTGCTGGCCAACGATCATGACCCCGAGAACGCAGGATTGAGTGCCGCCGTGTTTGCAACCGATGCATCAGGGGCAAGTGCGACCGTCGTAAATGGGGCGAATTCCATTACGACGCTGTTGGGTGGAACGGTCACCCTTAATCCCGATGGCTCGTTTACCTATACGGCGCCGGCGTCTTTAGATCATTCAGCGTCAGATACCTTGCAAGACAGCTTTGCCTACCGTGTTTCGGATGGCGGTCAGTTGGGCGCCTGGACGACGGTATCGATCAGCGTGGGTGACACGGCGCCAGTTGCGGTTGATGACCAGGATGCCGTTGGGTATGGGGGCACCACGCATGGCAACGTAATCACTGGCTACGGTGGTGAGACTGACGGTGCTGACCAGACGGGTTCTGATGGCGTGACTCTGACGGGGGTCACCTACCGGGGAACCTTGTATAGTCAGTTTGACACCAACGGCAATGTTTCGGTTGTCGCCGAGGGTGGTGTACTCACCCTTAATCGGGATGGCAGTTACACCTTTGTCTCCACCGTGCAAACAGGCGGTGTGACGATCCAGAGCGATCAACAGTCGAATTGGACACAGGCGGGTGTCGAGACATTCGGCTTCCGCAATACCGATCTGTTTAACGGGGGAGTGCCCAGCGGAGGACTGCAGCTGGATGAGCTGGATGGACCCGCTGGCAACCAGATCAGTGCGAGTCAGGGCGGCCTCGGTATTCACGGCGGTGGCAGCAATAATATCAATACAGGCGAATACTTTGTGATGGATCTGGGGGGGAAGACCTCATCCGTCACGGTGTCGATCAGTAGCTTTATCAGCAGTGAAGCCTTGCAGTATTTTGCCTATGACCAAAATGGTCACCTGACCAGTCAGGGTTCCCACTCCGGGGGGCAAGGCAGCCAGCTGACGGTGAACTCAGCGCAACCGATCAGTTATGTGGTGATCACTTCATCCGCCGGCAGTTTCGCGGTCAGTGGTGTCCAGTTTGATCGCAAGGTGACGGTGTCGCCGGATCAGTTCACCTATCATCTGCAAGACGGCGACGGCGATCTGGCCTCGGCGACCCTGACCATGACACAAGGGGATCAGGTGGTGGCGCGTCCCGATGCGGGTGTGGTGAGTGAGGCAGGTCTCGCCGGAGGGTCGCAGGCAGGGGTTGCGCCTACGACGCTGACGGGCAACTTGCTCGACAATGATCGCAACGTCGGTGCGTCGACTCACCTGAGCCAAATCAGCTTTGACGGACACACCTATACACCGGATGCGAACGGGCGTATTCAGTTCAACACGGCGCAGGGCCAACTGACGGTGTATACGCTTGCAGGAAACGGGCATGCCGCGGGCGACTATGAATACCGGCTGACAAATGCGGCGCCGACGGGCGATACGGCGCATGAAACCTTTCAGTACATGCTGATGGATGATGCGGGTAAAACAGCGCAGAGTAGCTTGACCGTTAACATTTCGGACGATCGGCCTGTCGGATCTGATATCGCCCATAATTTCTCAGAGTCCGGCGCACCGCAGACCACCAATCTGGTGATCGTTCTGGACATTTCCGGCAGTATGGACTGGGATGCTGGCAATGGCCGCAGCCGGCTGGATGTGGCGAAAGATGCTCTGCATGATTTGATTGGCAAAGTGGACGATGCGGGTAACGTAAACATCCAGATTGTTCCGTTTTCCAGTGGTGCGACAGCCGGTGCCTGGTATATCGACAACGTAGCCGGTGCATTGGACTTCATTGACCGCCTGACCGCAAGCGGTGGAACGCATTATGATGATGCCTTGAACACACTGATTCGCAGCGGGACGCCACCCGCGGCCGACCAGACCCTGGTTTATTTTATTTCAGATGGTGAGCCAACCAGCGGCCATGCACTTGATTCAACGGTCGTTTACACCACGGCCAGCGGGCTCAAGTTGTCGGGAGCGGCGGCGTGGGAGGCTTGGGTCAGTGAGCATGCCGACATTGCGTATGGTGTGGGTATTGGCGCAGCCTCCCTTGTGACGCTGCAGCCCATCGCCTATCCTCCGACGGCGGGTGGAGGAGATGGTCACGCCATACTGGTGAGTAATCCGTCTGATCTTTCAGCAACTTTGCTGAATACCTTTGGCCACGGCCAGATTACCGGCGAAATCGGTTTGCAGGGCAACATGGGAACAACGGGCGTCATTGCCGGTGCCGATATGGGCTATATCAGCGCCCTTACGGTGGATGGTCGGACCTATACCTTTGAACCAGGGGGAAGCAGCCCCGCCGCGGTCACAATCACCACCGCACTGGGCGGTCAACTGACGCTCAATTTCGAAGATGGCACTTATCGCTACGCGATGGATCTGCAGCAGTCCCTGCTTGGTCAGAAGGAAGTGTTTACACTGGCGGTCACGGATCTTGACGGCGATACACTGCAATTCAACCTGAACATCAACCTGGATTACAACGCGACGCTGGATGCGAATCGCGACATTTTACTCACTAACCAGACCGATGGCGGCGTGATTGAAATACCGGCCCTGGCACTGCTCTGGAATGATAGCCGGGGCCCGGATGCGATGCTTTCTCAGGTTGCAAATGCGCAAGGTGGCCAGGTCTCTGTTGCTCCGGGAGGCGCAGCTGTCCAATTTGATCCTGCCGCTGCAGCGAAAGTGCCCGGTCCCAACGACTTTGGCAGTCGGGTGACGGAAATCAATGAGCCAAGCGAGAGTGAGTCTGCACCCCGCAACAACACCTGGCAAACGGCATCGGATCTTTCCAATCGTGCGCTGTGGGGGCCCAATTCGACGGGCGTCGCCGGAATTGATGTGAGCGGCTACTCCATCGCCTGGCATGGACGAATTGCCAGTGACGCAAATGCCAGTAATGGCCGTGATCGCGATTGGGTCAAAATTACGCTCGCGGCGGGCGAACGCCTTTGGTTTGATATTGATGGAACGACATCAGATACGGATGTCAGTATCCACGATGCTAAAGGACAATTGCTCGCCAACATTGCCGAAAACAGTGGGGGTGCCTGGGGAGGATACACAGCCACTGAGACGGGGGACTATTATGTCCAGGTGCAGGCCAGCAATGCCACCGCCAACACGCCTTACTCACTGTTGATGAGCATCGACACCAGCGGCGGTATTTACGATCAGGCATCTTTGGGACAGTTTGATTACCAACTCTCTGGCCTGGCAGGAAGCGATACGACGACGGTGAGTGTCATCGCGCTGTCGGGTAACGAGCTGCGAGGGGATGACAAAGCCAATTTGCTGGTAGGTGGTCAGGGCGATGATACCTTGATTGGGCTTGCCGGTAACGATGCGCTGGTTGGAGGCGCGGGTGCTGATCGCCTTGAAGGCGGGGAGGGCAACGATTTTCTGAGTGGTGGGAAAGGGGCCGATACCTTACAAGGGGGATTGGGCGCAGATGTCTTCCATTGGAGTTTGGGTGATGCGACACCTGGGCAGACCGTAACCGATACCGTGTCAGATTTTGATGGTCGTTCTGTGAGCAATGGCGGGGATGCCCTGCACCTGAAAGACTTGCTGGTTGACGAGTCTCATCAGGGGCTCGACATCGGCAATCTGGATCATTTCCTGCACTTTGAGTCCAGTGGTGGAAATACCACGGTGAGTATCAGCAGCCAGGGTGGTTTTTCGAATGGCTATGATGCAGGGCAGGTCGATCAGGTTGTCGTACTGCAAGGGATTGATCTGGTTGGAGGGTTGGGCTCTGATGCCGCTGTCATTCAGGACCTGCTCAATCATGGCAAGCTGATTACGGACTGAGGCTATGTTATACGCTGAGTGGAGTGCAGACGGTAGGATTACCGCATTGAGCGTCGAACCCCGGCCGGGATTTAAAGAGGTCAATCCCGGCGATCCAGAGGTACTGCGTTTTCACGGTGCCATTGCTCAGGAAGATGAAGGCAGGCTCGCCCGTTCTGACCTTGACTTCGTGCGTGTACTGGAGGACGTGATCGAGTTGCTGACGGATAAGGGGCTTTTACGTTATACCGATTTACCGCCGGCCGCTCAGGAAAAGCTCAATGCCCGCCAACGGTTGAGAGAGAAACATCGCGGATTGAATCTTCTGTCACAACAGGATGACCTGCTATTCTAGGAGCGTCGCTGCTTACCGGAATTGATCCATGACAGAACTTACGCCTGCCAAATTGCGCCACGCCATTCTACGTCATCTACATGGCACGCTGGGCACTTATGAAGAAAAAGCCTCCTCTCAAACCTGGTGGTGGGCCACCTGTGCCGCGATCAATGAAGCGGTTCTGGACGGTCTGACTCAAACCCAGAAAACCCATGCCGGTAAAGATACCCGTGCCGTTAACTATCTCTCCATGGAGTTCCTCATGGGGCGATTACTCGCCAACAATCTGCATAATCTGGGGTTCTATGATGCGACGTCGGAGGCATTGGCCAGTCTGGGGCAGAACTTGAGTGATCTCCTGGAAGAAGAGCCGGACATGGCATTGGGTAATGGGGGGCTTGGGCGTCTGGCGGCATGTTTTCTGGATTCGCTGGCGACACTCAGTCTGCCTGCCGTGGGTTATGGCATTCATTACGAACATGGATTATTCGAGCAACATTTCAGGGATGGTCGTCAGATCGAGCGTCCTGACTCCTGGCGCGAATATGGCAACCCCTGGGAAATTTGTCGTCCTGAGTCGGTTCAGGAGGTCAAACTCTACGGCTATGTCGAAACCCTCTATGAAGGGGGGCGAATTCATAAAAAGTGGCATGCGGGCCGAACGATCAAAGCGGTACCCTGGGATATCCCGATCGTCGGGTATCAGGGCGGAAACGTCAACATCTTGCGGCTGTGGGAAAGTCGCGCGACTAATTTCTTTGACTGGGACGTTTTTAACGCTGGGGGCTATGTCGATGCGCAGGCAGAGCAGGCCCATGTCGAGGCGATATCCAAGGTGCTTTATCCCAATGATGAATCGGATGCTGGCAAAGAGTTGCGTCTGATTCAGCAGTATTTTTTCTGTGCAGCTTCAATTGCCGATATCATTCGACGTTATAGACGTGCACACGGTAATGACTTCAGTCAACTTAGCGAAAAGGTTGCCATACAGCTCAATGACACCCATCCTGCGGTCGCGATTCCTGAATTGATGCGTATCCTGATGGATGACTTTGGACTGACCTGGTTGAAGGCCTGGCCGATTTGCCAAAAGACGTTTGCCTACACCAATCACACCCTCTTGCCCGAGGCGTTGGAGCGTTGGAGTGTCGCCCTATTCGAGCGGGTGCTGCCACGTCATCTCGAGATTATCTATGAGATCAATCACCTGTTTCTTAATCAGGAGGTTGAGTCGCGCTGGCCGGGCGATATGGGTATGAAGGCGCGGCTTTCCGTGATCGAAGAACACGGGCATCGCATGATTCGTATGGCAAATCTGTGTGTGATTGGTTGCCATAAAGTCAATGGCGTGGCTGAAGTTCACTCCGATCTGGTCAAGCGTGACCTCTTTCCGGAATATCACGCACTGTGGCCGGATAAATTTACCAATGTTACCAACGGCATAACGCCACGACGCTGGCTCAAATCCTGCAATCCGAAATTATCGGCTCTGATTGATCAAACGGTGGGCTATGAGTGGCCGCGCTACCTCGACAAGCTACGCGCGCTGGCATCGCATGCAGATGATCCGGCATTCCAGGATCAGTATATGGCGATCAAACTGGCCAACAAACAAGCCCTTGCCGTGGAAATCAAGCGACTGGTGAATGTCGACGTTGATCCTTATGCCTTGTTCGATGTGCAGATCAAACGATTGCACGAGTACAAACGCCAACACTTGAACCTGCTGCATATCCTGGCTCTGTATCGCCGATTATTGGAGAACCCTTACTACAGCATGGTGCCGCGCGTATTCATTTTTGGCGCCAAAGCGGCCCCCGCCTATTCCCTGGCCAAAGACATCATTTATGCAATTAACAAGGTTGCTGATCGCATCAATAACGATGCCAGCATTGACGATAAGCTCAAAGTCGTGATGTTGCCCAATTATCGGGTCAGTCTGGCCGAGAAAATTATTCCGGCGGCCGATATTTCAGAGCAGATCTCAACCGCAGGTAAGGAAGCTTCTGGCACAGGTAACATGAAGCTGGCACTTAACGGGGCATTGACTCTGGGAACCTTGGACGGCGCAAATATTGAAATCGCTGAGGAGGCCGGGGAGGATAATTGTTTTATCTTTGGCATGACGGTCGACGAGGTCAAAGCGCTGGATAAAGCGGGGTACCGACCTGACGATATCTATTATCGGGATGCGGAGGTAAAAGCGGTACTTGATTGGCTGGAAAGCGACTTCTTCACGCCGGGGCAACCCGGTGCATTGTCATCCATTAAACGCAGCCTTTTGCAGGGCGGAGACCCCTACAAAGTGTTGGCTGACTTCCGTGCCTACAGCAATGCCCAGCTGCGGGTGGATGCCCGTTTCCGCGACAAGCGCAGCTGGGCGCGCAGCGCTATCCTCAATACAGCCAGTATGGGTAAGTTCAATGCTGACCGCTCTATTCAGGACTATGCTGCGAAAATCTGGAATCTGCAATCGGTGCGGTGGGGCGAGTAAACTCAGCCTCGTTTGATCAGCCAGCGGCGTAGCGGGTAGGCAAGGCCCATCAACAAAAGCAGACTGCCGCCGGAGCCTGAACCGGACCCGTCCCGAGGGTAGACGGGGTAGGGTGCTGTATCGCGTTGCGGTCGTTCTGTGCTGGTTGTAGAGTCATCCAGACGACTGACGCGGTAGCTTTGCAGATTAAACGTCTGCAGTCCATTCGGTTGAGTGTTATAGGTCGGACGCTCGACAGGGCCAATGCGTTCCATGTTACCAAAGTGCTTGCCCAAAATCTGGGTGTCCAGGTAGCTGGAGGCGCTGCCGTTGGAAAATGAAAATTGGCGGGCAAAGGTCATTTTGAGCGCGGGAATGACTTCTTCGCCCAGCGTGACCTGGCGCTCACCCGCGAGTGTAACCGTCAACTGGAGCGTGAAGTCGGCCCAGGGTTGTCCATCGACCACCAGATTGCCGGTCGCCGTCGCCACGTGATTCTGTCCCATGCTCAAACTGGTTGGCAGTGTCAGCACGCCGCTGTTAAAGACGTAGCGCAGCGTATGTTCGTTACCGATATACATATATTCCGTCTGATACAAGCCATCGTCACGTCGCTCAAATATTTCGTAACCATCGGGTGTATAAAGCTTGAAAAGACCCGGGGTTGGAGTGGCTTGACTGTAGACTCGCTGATAGTCGTTGGTATCGATCATATCGGGATTTTGCTCATCTTCTTCGTCTGGTTCAGGCGCTTTATAGGTCGGCCCAATAAAGATCCACTGCAGGTTACCGAGAGGGAAGAATTCAGACAGGGTGCGAGTGGGGAAAGTATCCGCTGCATCTGGGTTGTAACCAGATAGGATTTCCTCCTGGTTTGAGTTGCCATCGAGATCGTAGTCCAAACTCGGGTCACTGGGATCTTCAGGGTTCAGAGCCTGATACTGCAACTCAATCAGATCAAGAATACCATCGGCATCGCTGTCCTCACAGGCATCTCCTTTGGCATTGGCGTTGAAATCAGCTTGGTCTGCATTGGCAACGTCCCGGCAGTTGTCGAGGGTGTTGGATACACCATCTTCATCGTCATCTGTGCCAGGCACCTCTGCAGCTGCCCAGACGCTTCCAGCCAGAACGAGCAGGCTTAACAGTGCAGAATGTCTCAGAGTTCGAGAAAACCTTGCCAACATAGAACGTCCCTTGTGTGACTGTCGCATTTTGAAATTGATGCGCTGATAAAATTCGATTTTATACAAAATTGCCAAAGTCTACCTGCTCGGCGCATCAGATGCTGTGATTGAGTTCAGGCTTTGGTAGTCCTCCAGGGCTTGCGCTGCTAACCCATCTGGGTCGTTACGCAGGCGTGCGCGGTAGTAGCGTAGTAACTTCGCATGGTATGTTTGGTGGTCTGCAAGGCTAAAATCCCACATTTCACCGCACAGACTGATTTTTGCTTCGGTGACGCTTGAATCGTGAGAGGTCGTAAACAGGACCTCATAAAACCGTCCCCGATCACAGAGTATGCGTTCATGAAGCAGTTTGAAACGTTGCGGGTTTTGATGCAAATACTGACGTAATGCGCGGGTATGATTGACCGGGCAGAGCAGATAATCCACTGAAGCGCCAGGGTTTAAGGCTTCGAGGTCGATCAGCATCTCAACCAGCTGTTCCCCTCCGACGCCCGCCAGAATAACCAATTGGGATTTTTCTGACGCGAGAGACAGCTTTCCGGCATCGCCTGTGATCAACTGGAAGCCTGACCTGACTGTTCTGAGGCGGTCAGCCAGCCGATCCATGATGTGCGGCACCTGGTCGACAAAAATCACTTGTTCACAGCAGTTGGCGTTCAACAGTGCCCGACCCAGGTAGCCATGGTCACAACAGCAATCCCAGATTTGATCATAGCGGCGAGTCGGTCGTTGTCTGTCGAGAATGAGCTCGTAAAGTGTTTGCAGACGAACACCCAGTTGGATACTCGGATTCATCATGGTGGTGGGTCGCTACCGGTTTACAAAGCTGGGCAGGATAGCGACCTTTAGGAGGTAATGCTATATAGTTGAGCCAAATGCCATCGTCTCTGGTTCATCAAGCAAAAAACCAATGTCCCACGCCACCTTTCACGCCTACCACACCCAACGGGTGAGTAATTTGCCCTTCTGGCAGCCCTGCCTGATCTGTGTACAGTCGGGTACCAAGCGGCTGCACCAGGCGGGGCTTGATTATCGTGTGCTGGCAGGGGGGCTGATTCTGATTTCAGCGGGCGTACGATGTCGCCTCGAAAATATACCGGATGTCATAAGTGGCGAGTATCGTGCAGTTGCATTTGACCTTTGTGCCGAGGATCTTCGGGTGGTTTCCCTGGTGGCGGGGCGCCCCTCACCTTTAAAAGGATCTCCTGCTGCGATTGCAACGATTCGACCGGAGGCCGATCATGCGCTGGCGTTCGACGCGTTGATCGATTTAACGACATCCGGTGGGCATCCTGCATTGATTCGTCATCGAATGCAGGAGGTGCTTCTACATTGGTTGTTGAAGGCACCGGAGTTGATGGGGCTGCTTCAGGCGGCGTCCTTGTCGTTTTCCGCTCAGGTCCAAGCCTTGTTGAATAGTGATCCGGCACGCGACTGGTCCCTTGACCAGCTGGCCCAGTCATTTCATTGCAGTATTCCGACCGTCCGACGTCGCTTGAGGGACGAGGAAACGCAGTTTCGTTCTTTACTGGATGACGTCCGCATGGTGCGTGGGTTTAATCTTTTGCAGACATCCCATGCATCCCTCGATCAGGTAGCCGAACAATGTGGCTACCTCTCGCGTTCCCGTTTTTCCCAGCGTTTCCAAAGCTATTTTGGTTTAACGCCGTCTGAGTTAAAGCGCACCCGACTGAAACGATGACGTTTTCGGGTGTCTCTTCGAGCGTTTGAGGCACCTGTCCGCGCTGGCTTTTCGCTACGATAACGGTACCAAAAGCACGCAACAGGAGAACAATATGTCTGGATTAAGACATTCCCTTATGGGACTGGTATTGATGGCAAGCGCAGGGGGCAGTGGGGCTCTGGAGTTGAAAAGCCCCGGGCTCCCAGAGGGTGCGCGTCTTGGGGAGAAGCAGGTCTTTTCAGGCTTTGGCTGCGAAGGGCTTAACGTTTCACCTGAACTGGTGTGGTCGGAGGTTCCGGCTGGCACTCGCAGCTTTGCCGTGACGTTTTATGATCCCGATGCACCGACCGGGAGTGGGTGGTGGCATTGGACGGTTTTTAATATCCCGGCATCTGTTCACACGCTGGATGAAGGTGCTGGAGCTGTGGGAGGAAGTGGACTGCCGAAGGGTGCCATCCAGGGACTAACGGATTTTGGCGCCGCCGGATTTGGGGGGGCGTGTCCACCGCCAGGGGATTCTGCTCATCGCTATCAGATGACGGTCTTCGCCCTGGATATCGAACAGCTACCGCTGGATGAGCAGGCGTCTGGTGCGATGGTGGGCTACATGCTCAACCAACATGCGCTGGCCAAAGCTCACTTGAACTGGACGTTTGGGCGTTAACGGGGGGCGGGAAAAGTGGGGAAGAGGGGGCTCTATTGCCCCCGACTCTCTTAGGCGCCGACCATTTTCTTGATGCCACCCAGAACGGCATCTCCCTTGAATGGCTTTACAATCCAACCTTTGACACCTGCCGCTTTCCCCCGATCTTTCATGCGAGGGTCGCTCTCAGTCGTCAGCATGATGATGTTGACTGCGCTGTTGCCGAGTTCACCCCGAATCTTTTCGGCCATTGTCAGACCGTCCATGTTCGGCATGTTAACGTCTGAAATCACCAGCTTGATCGACGGATCACTTTTCAGTTTGGTGAGACCATCTTTGCCATCAACAGCCACTTCAACGGTCAGGCCACTGCCTTTTAAAAACGAACTGACCTCATTTCGCACGGTTGCTGAATCATCTACCACTAAAATCTGTGCCATGGGTTTACTCTCTCGGTTCTTTCACGGTTAACTACAATAAGGTTTAGGTGACGGCGGCCATTTTTTCAACTTTAAGGCCACTATCTTGATTCGCTCAGAAAAATTCCAACTCGCCACTCTCTACGAAATCCTCCACCGCCGCGTCGCTTTCCTTGAACTTTTCAGGTGACCAGCTCAGGTTAAAGATGAGGCGTTGGTAAAAGGTAATTTCCGGTATTTCCCCACCGTCATCCCTCAAGGTGTACTGGAAGCACAGCTGCGGTTCGGTGGAACCAAATGAAATAAACTTGTTCAGGTGATCGACGATAATCGGCACCTGGGTCCGATGGCTATCGTCCAGGGTGCTGCCGCTCTTGAAATAGCGCGCCTTGATGCCCCCCCAAATCATATTGGTGACTTCGTTCAGCACCGCATTGGTGTCACGGAACCCCGGTGTGGAGGTCGAAAGGTCGGTGTGAGAGGTTTTAATGGCCTTAACCATTTCATGCTCGCTCACCTGGAGCATCATGTAGCCTCGACACCAGCTGCTTTCCAGCGGAATCAGGCTAAGTAACTGACCATAGATGATCTGATCTTTCACCAGGTGGGGCAGCTCGCAAGTGACCTCAGCCCCCTTGATGATGCTGCCCAGCACACCCGTGGAAATATCTTGTATTCCCCGCGCCAATTCCAGTGGATAGTACATGCTGCAGACGTACTGATCGACCAGCTCCTGGAGTCTGGTGATATTGGACAGGGTATAGCACCCGGCAATGGTCGCCTGTATTTCTGGATCCAGATCCTCCTTGGATTCACTTTTTTCCCGACGCAAAAAGATGGGTAGCTCAGGGTGCTTGAAATGAATCTTTCGACACAAAGCAAGGCTGCTTTCCCCTGATTTATCGGACTTTTCGGCCAGAAAAACGGCACCCATGTCGATATTAGACTCCAGGATTGAGTTAATATCCTGCGAGGTGTCTTTAAGCCCAACCAGATTGTTGGCCGTACAAATCTTCTTGATTTCGGCCAAGGCGTCAGCATTGTTATCATGTACCAGTACTTTACTGATGATCTTGGTGGCTTCTTTCACGGTTCTCCCCTTGATAGTATCGATAAAAAAGTGTTGCCTTCGCCTAGAAAAATTCAAGCTCACCTGAAGCAACGTCATCTTCATTTTTGACAACTGTCTTCACTTCATAGTTTAGATCATGGTCGGCAAATAGGTAGAGACTGGTGGAAAACAGGCGACTGTCGTTCAGTAAGACTTCTACATGAGCCTGGTGATCAATGGATCGGGCTTTGACATACTTCATACATTCTGTGCTGAGGCGGTTTGGGGTAGACATGCCCAGGCTGGGGACGGTTCGGCCAAGCTCGCGTTTAATGGCGCCACAGATACTGTTACCGACTTCCCCAACAAAATCATAGAATTTGTCCTGATCCAGTGTCGTCGCGTTGAGTTTGAGAACGTCGATGACCACTTGCTCGAAGTCGCTGGTTCTGGAAAAGTGCATGATGATCACGACCCGAAACAGTTGCGATGAAATCGTTAGCATGAACAGTTCTTTCATGCCCTTGTTTTTTTCATCGCTCGACTCCCGCACCGACCAGGGGTTTGCCGTTGAAATCTGAGCTTCTTCAAGGGCCATTTTCAACAGGTGCCCGAGTTCACGCTTGAAGTTTTCGTTGACCATGTGCGCTCCCCCAAATCGGACTAGATATTACCGCGCATTTCTTTGACTAACTGGAGCGCGCTGGAGACGTCGGTCAGAATCATCTTTCCACCTGCCTGAATGTCCTGGAAGGTCGCTGTGGTCAGAAAGTCGTTCTTGTTGAGGTTTTCCTTATAACTCATACTCAGCTCCTGGCTACGCATCGCGAGGTTTCGCACTTCGTTAGCGACAACTGCGAAGCCGCGCCCGTTCTCTCCCGCTCGGGCTGCTTCAATCGCCGCGTTGAGGGCCAGAATCACAATTTGCTTAACAATATTGAAGAACTCCTGATTTTGCCCATGCATTTCCGCGTTGTGCTCCATCAGCTGGTTCAGACTTTCATGCCAGCGTTCGAAGGTGACAAGCAGGTCGGTTAAGTCGCTCAGGTCTTTTTCAATCTTGGGTAGACGCTCGGTAAAATAATGCTTGATGGCGGCTGACTGCTCCTCGACTTCGCGGGAACGCGCTTCAAAATCATTCGCCAGGTTGTCGCGGTCGCCATCAAATTGCGCTTGCAGGTCCTGGAGTCGCTTCTGCACTGCCGCTTCCCGACCTAGCAGCTCATTCTCTCGGGTGCTGAACGTGTCGCGTAGTTTCGTGACCTCAGCATTCGGTGTGCTGTCGTTGAGTTGTCGACGCAGGCGAGACGTTTCCTCGGCGTATTCTGCCGATACTGCGGTCAGTTTTTTAAATAATACGAAGGACAGGCCGGCAAGAACGACTGCGGCTGAGCCGGTTATCCAGGGGAGAAGGTCATAAATCATTTGCATGATCAGCCGTTTGGGAAGTCCGTAAAAATTCAACAATATTTTGAAAGTGTAGCAACAATCCAGAAAAGTACTGCATTGCGCCAGTGCGATTTGCAGATAGTTGAGCAATGTAAAAAATACACTACAGTTAATGATAGCGATCCTTTCATTCACTACTTAAAAGCGTATTACGATGCAACTCTCATTCAATCAAAAAGTTGGACTTGGTTTTGCCATCATCATCCTACTACTGCTGGCCTCAGGGCTTTCGTCACTCTATACCCTGTGGACAATAGAGGGGTCAACGACGCGGGTGAATGAAGAGGCTGTTCCGATTCTGAAAGAAAGTAATCGGGTACAGATTCAGTTGCTGAAGCTGGCGAAGCTGAGCTCGCTGGCCTTCAACGCACCGGATCCTGAAAAGATTTACGAGTATCGGGCGAGTTTTCAGGTGGGCGTCGAAAAATTCGATGGCATGCAGAAAAATCTGAAAGTGCTGGCTGATTCCAATCCTGCAACGCAGGAAAAGTTCAAAACGATGAAGGATAATTTCGATTCGTATCTTGGCTCAGTCAATGGCATGTTCGACGCCAAGTTGGAGCTCCTCGCCGCGGAGCAACGCACGGATGATAAGGCGAATGAATTGCTGGACTTTGTCGATGAGGTCGGTACGGTTTTGTCCGACATTATGTACCCGGTGGTGCCGATTCACGGGCATGACAAGGAAATGGATATGGTCATTGGTTCATTGACCAGTGCGGATGACAAAAAGCTGGGTATCGTTAAAACCATCGATGAAATCAAGCGTTCTGAGGATCAGGCCAGGCTGAGTGAGTCTGAGGGCGACTTTTTGTTTGTGCTGAATGACTCCAAAAACTTGTTTGAGATGGGGGCGAGGGTTTTTAAAGAGTTCGATGAAGACGGCTTGGTCGATATGGCCTACGAAAAATACGATGAGCTTCAGGAAGCCATTAAAGTCAGGCCGAGTATTGCTGATCACCGAATTGAAGTGTTGAAGCAGACTGATGTGGCTAAGGCCGCACTTGAAGCGGCAGACAAGGCTGTCAGCACAGCGATCACCACCCTGGACGGGATGCTGGAAGCGTCGGACACCCAGTTCAATACCTTGCAGTCCGATGTGTTCAGTCGTTTGGACCTGGGTTTCAAGACTTCCATTGGTATGCTGATTGTCCTGATCCTGCTGGCGGCACAGAACTTCAACTCCATGCGTCTGGCGATTCGTAAGAAGATGATCGACCTGGCGAAACTCAACAAGGTGGGCAGCAACCTGGCGGCAGCACAAAGTCAGAGTGCTGCGCTCGAAGAAGTTCTGCAGTGTATGAACGAGAAAATTGGGGTCAATCAGGGGTCTGTATTCCTGACCGACGAAACGCGCAAGCTCAAACTCAAAGCCTGCTTCCCGCCCAAGGCAATCAAAGAAGGGCAGGAAGCGGCAAAATTTGCAATGGGGCAGGGCGTTCTTGGCAAGGTGGCCGAAACCAAGCAAGTGGTCTTTGTACCCAATACCGCCAACGAAAAGAGTTTCGAGCAGAAAGAGGGCGATGCACCGAAGGCGCTGTTGTGTGTGCCGCTGGTTGATAAAGATATGCTGGTCGGTGTGATTAACCTGTCTGGCGAAGTGAAGAATGTGGTGTTTGCGGATAGCGACTACGAGTTTGTCTCGTCGGTCTCAAGCTCGTTGGTGACAACGATCAAGAGCCTGCGCATGAGAGAGGTCATCGAAGAGCAGAACCGCAACCTGGAGAAAAAAGTCGAAGAGCGGACCGCAGCGTTGGCGCAAAAGAACCGCGACATTGCCAGCATGATGTCCAACATGCATCAAGGCTTGTTTACCATCATTCATGGGGGACTTATCCACCCCGAATACGCGACCTATCTGGAAGCGATTTTCGAGACCAAGCGTATTGCCGAACGCAATTTCTCAGACCTTCTGTTTGGTAATTCGACCCTAAGTGTTGATGCTGTCGACCAGTGTGTGACGGCGGTTGATGCCATCGTGGGCGAAGACGAGATGATGTTCGACTTTAACTCACACTGCCTGCTTAAGGAGCTGGTCATCAAAATGGAAGATGGGCGTGAGAAGATTCTGGAAACCGATTGGGATCCGATTTCCGCAGATGGCACGATTGAAAAGTTGATGGTGACGGTGCGCGATGTGACCGAGTTGCGAGCCTTGGAACGCGAAGCCGAAGGTCAGAAACGCGAGTTGGAAATCATTGGCCAGATTCTCGCGATCGAAGCGCGCAAGTTCAAAGAGTTCGTCGATACCTCGGTCAAATACATGGCCGAGTGCCGCAGCCTGATCGAGGCCAACGAGACCAAAGATCTTGCCGTGATCGCCTCGCTGTTCCGCAATATGCATACTGTGAAGGGTAACTCGCGTACCTACGGATTGTCGTATATTGCCGCCGTGGTCCATGCGGTAGAATCGACCTACGACGATATGCGCAAAAACGAGGACGCACCCTGGGATCAGAAAAAATTGCTGTCGGAGCTCTCTGATGCAGAAGCCGTCGTCGCCAAATATCGCCTCGTCAATGATGAGAAGTTGGGTCGCGGTGGTTCCAGCAGTTCGGGTCTGTCGCTCGATCCGGAGCGTCTCACCGGCTGGATCAACCGTATTCAGTCTATGACCTCGGATGATCTGACACCGCCGGTCAAGGGCGTGGTCTCCGAAGCCTATAAGATGTTGATGTCTTTTGACACCAAGCCACTCAGCAACGCGATTGAACCGGTGGTCGATTCGGTTGAATCACTCGCCGCCCAGTTGGGCAAGGAAGTGCCACTGATTGACATTGAAGACGGTGATTACATGATCAAGAGCGAAGCCCATGGCATGCTCAATGATGTCTTCATGCATATTTTCCGAAATTCGATCGACCATGGGATTGAAAAGCCTGAAGAACGTAAATCCAAAGGCAAACCGGAAAAAGGCACCATTCGCCTCGACAGCATCCCAGGGGATGGCTTTGTGACGCTGAAAGTGAGGGATGACGGTCGGGGGATTGCGATTAACCGGATATACAAAATAGCGATCGAGAAAGGCATTTATAAAGCCGAAGACCCGAAACCCACGCCGACCGAAATTGCCAACCTGATCTTCGCTTCCGGTTTCTCAACGGCGGATGCCGTCACAGATGTATCGGGACGCGGCGTTGGGATGGATGCTGTGAAGTCCTTCCTTGAACGCGCAGGGGGTGGTATTGATGTGGTGCTGGATGCCGGGGATGCTAATGCAGACTTCCGCTCCTTCTCCATCGACATCCGCTTGCCCGAGAAGTTCTACGTGGTGGTGCCGATCTTTGCGAAGTCGGCCTGAGATGACTGACTATCAAACATGAAAAAGGGGCTTCGGCCCCTTTCTTATTTCGGCAGAACCGCTTCAGCCAACTTGAGGATTTTTTCGGCAGGAACCGGTTTGGTAATCCAGCCTGTGGCACCGGCATCTTTGGCCTTTTGTTTGCGTTCCGGCGTAGCATCAGAACTGGCCATCAGCATGGGCGTATTGCGGTTCGGGCCTTCGCCGCTGCGGAGCATTTCAATCATTTCAATCCCGCCCAGAAAGGGCATGTTATGGTCGGTAAAGATCAGATCAAATGAGGATTGCATGGCGGCGTCGTAGCCTTGCTGACCATTTTCACACAAGGTCACCTGGTGGCCCTCCGCTTTAAGAACTCTCTCGAATAAATTTCTCACGAGTGCCTGATCATCCACCACAAGTATCGAAGCCATAAAATCCCAAGCAGTTTAAAAGGTTAAACACCTTTGACTATAGCCCTAAAAACAGGATCCCTCCAGGCGTCTGCCACTACACGCCTTCTGTTGCGAGCAGCGCTCTTGCACTGCGTCTCAGCGCCTGAACCGCGACGGCCTTTCCTTTAAAAAGGCTTTCCCGACAGACCCATGACCAATGATGTTGTCGGATACAGCGCCACAGCCAGAGGGCCTTCATTTCGGGTGCTAATTTTCCGATGGCCAGACGGTCCAGCGCCAGTTGCTGCAACAGCGGCTCAACCGCCTCGTAACTCAGCGCACCCGAGCAGAACATTTCAATTATCGCTTCCTGCTCCGACGAAAGAGGAAACTGTGTGGTGAAATAGGGGAGCAGGGCGGTCAGCTCCGCATCGCTCAGGTCTGACCAGTGGTAGGCGAGGTCAAAGGTTATACGGCGCTGGTAATCCGCGCGGGCTTGCTTCAGGAGGTCAGCCCCAGCCGGACTGAGCGTCCTGGCGACCAGCAAACTGTGCGTTGCGCTGACATGATCCCGGCGCTGGCCCACGCGTGCCAGCGAAAAGCCACAGTGGTACCAAAAGGGCGTCACCTCGGGAAACAAGGAGAAACTTGCCGTGAGCAGGTCGAAACCCGAGGCCTGATAATGACCACAAAGATGTTCGATAAAGCGTTTGCCCAAGCCTTTGCGCTGATATTCGGGTGCGACCACGATACGGACAATACGGGCCATATTCAGATCCAGTGCTGATGCTAAACCCATCTGTTGCAGGAAGGCCATCGGGGAAAGAAGTCCCCGCGGGCGTCGCTCTCCCTTCAGGCATTGCTCCCGTAACGCGGCATCGTCCAGTTTGGGCTCGCAAGCGACCAGGGCGACGGAGGCCAGGTTTCCTTCGTGTATCAGCACAAAGGTCTCCAGGCCAGGGCTGTCCAGCATCAGCCGCAAATCCTCCGGGGTCGTGCGATAGTGAGCCAGGGCCATAAGACTGAAAATAGCCTGAATCGAGTCGGGCGATTGCCACGCCTGAGTCCAGTCCATCTTCTGGAATCCGTCTGCAGCATCGAAACGCAAAGCCCGGCCATCCGAGGCAGACTGGCAAAGGAGTGTACGATTGATCCAGCGCTCCAATGGATCACCCTCAGCCCAGCGAATGGGTACATTGAGAGTCAGTTCCTGAAGATGGGGACAACGCTCTACCAGACGCGGAAGAAAACGCAGCCGGAATCCCTGACCGGAACCCTCATAGCCTGCCAGGGTTGTTGAGAGAACGACCCGCCCATAGCGTTGCAGCAGTTGCTCTACGACGGAAATGGGCAAGGCCGCGGCTTCGTCAATGAATAAAACATCGCAGTCAGGTGACTGATGCAGCAGTTCATCGGGTGGCATATAACGCAGCGCGCCGTCGCCCAGTTGTAGCGCACTGAAGCGAGCTCCCCTTGTCTGAGGCGCCACCGGGAGGTGGGATAACATCGGCGCCGCATGTTCAAACACGGTTTGCACCACATCGGGATGGTGCCCCGTCAGCACGATTGAAAGAGGACCCTCCTGCAATAGAAATCCGGCGGCAAGCCCCAGCGCGGCGGACTTTCCGCGCCCACGATCGGCGGTTAATAAGAGTGTCGCGCTTGAGCGGGATCGGGCGGTTTCCAGAATGGCCTGGACAGCTTCAGCCTGCTCATGCGGCGGCGTATCCTCCGTGGCGACAACCGACGCGAGGGGCGAAGACAGCTTCAATTCGGCGGCTTTTGCCAGTGACCAGCAGGTCAGGGCGGTCTCCTCTGACAGCGAGGCGAGTACATACCTCAAGTAGGCGTTGCGTGAACGTTCGGGCTCCGAGGGATAGGCAAACAGGCGCTCGCATTCCGGGTCTTGAAATGCGTCAATGTCTCGCGTTTCTGGCAGCAACCAGATCAGACATCCCCCCCCGCCGATACAGCCTGACAGGGCTGCCATGGCTTCGGCTGAGAAGCCACTGTAACTGTCCAGTACCAGGCATCCCACTGTCTTTCCTAAGCATCGGGTGTAGTCCGGGTTACGTATACAGGGGAGGGCAGGCCAGGCGTCTGGCGCTCCGGTGACAATTAACCGCTCACGGGTCTCAGGCAGGGTGTCGAGCAGATGACGAGCCAGCGCACGAACCTGAGTCGGCTCGCCTTGCAGAACCAGCAGTCGACGATGCTGATGCTGACGGGCCTCTTCCATCAGTTGCATGAACGCCAGGCGATGTGCGGAAAAACGGTAATCAGAGGAGGGGCTGGCTGATGTCGTCACGGAGGCTCGCAGGTTGATTGGGGAGTCTCTATGATAACGTGATGTCACCCGCACGTGGAGAACGAGTGTCAAGAATTGCTGTTATCATCGCCTTGTCCTGTTGCCTGCTGGGATGTGGCCACCAAAGCGGGCTTAACGCCGCACTCGCCGATTATAGTGAGCGATTGACGCGCGTTCTGGCGTTGAATGAGGTGCCAGCGGTCATGGTTCCGATTCAGCCTTTGCACTACCCGGAACGCCGACCTTTGCGTTTGGACCTGCCCGACTTTCAAATGGACTTGCTCGACTTCCTGAAACTGCTGACCTGTGATCTCAATACCCTGGTCGCCGAACGCAATACAGGGCTTGGTAAAGTGCTGACAGACAGTCAGCTCTGGCGTTATGAAGTGAAATTTGTTCGACTGGCGCGCACGTGTGCCGATCAGATCAGGACGACTCAGCCTGAGTTGGCCGGCAGGCTTCTGAGCATCGCCAATGCGAAGCAGACCCTTCAGCCTCGCGTTGCCTGGAATGCGTTGTGGGCGGGCCCGGAGTTCCAGGCCTTTCTTGGTCTGCGTTCCCCGGCGGTGTCGGAGGCGTTTCTTGAGGCAGAGGGTGAGGATACTGCGCGCTCACTGTCACAGTTGGTTCGTTGGCGTCAGGAAGCTATTCAGGATGTCGCAGACTTCGAGGTGGGATTAGAGCGGGTTAATCGGGACCTGATTGCCTTTCCACGCCTGGGGGAAGTGATCTATCAAATGGAGCTGGCCGTGACCTTTTTTCAGCAGCTGAACTCGCAACTTGATCAACATGTGGTGCGAGCCCCTGTTTGCCGGGAGCGAAAGCCGAATGAAAAATCCCGGATCCTGATGAATGTGCTCACACAGATCTATGTCGGGCGTGTGCAGCCTCATCTGGCAGATCTGCAGCGGCTTTATCGTGCATGGGCACCGCCCCTGTGGGCGCTCTATCAGGTGTCGATCACAGGGCTTGAGGATAATGCCCTTAATCCGGCGCTTGCGCGCTGGGTGGCCGTTTATCTGGCACCGACGCCAAAAGGTATTGAAGCCCGCTTTCAGGCCGAATTGCGCGAACATGCAGCGGTCTGGAACCGCATGCTCGCGCAGTGTGGTATGGCGGCAGGCACCCCCTAGAAGCAGTCGCCCGGAACCCTCACCCAGCCTTCCATTAACACACGGGCACTGCGGCTCATGATGGCTTTGGTGACACTCCACTGACCGTCTTTTTGGGTCGCTTCAGCGCCCACCCGCAAGGTGCCGGACGGATGACCGAAACGCACCGCGTGTCGCTCGCCACCGCCTGCAGCGAGGTTCACCAGTGTTCCCGGAATTGCGGCCGCTGTGCCAATCGCGACGGCCGCCGTCCCCATCATGGCATGGTGCAGTTTACCCATCGACAAGGCCCTCACTGACAGGTCGATGTCGCCCGCGCTGACCACTTTGCCGCTGGAGGAGACATAGTCCTTTGGCGGTGCGATAAAGGCTACCTTGGGTGTGTGCTGCCGCGCAGCGGCTTCGCTCAGGTCCTTGATCAGGCCCATGCGCAGCGCGCCATAGGCTCGGATCGCTTCAAAGCGTGCTAGGGCGGCACTGTCGCCATTGATCGCTTCCTGCAATTCCGTGCCCGTATATCCAATCGCTGATGCCTCAACAAAAACGGTGGGAATCCCTGCATTGATCAGCGTCGCCCGCAAAGCGCCAAAACCCGGCACCTCCAGGGTGTCCACCAGTTTGCCGGTCGGGAACATGGCGCCACCCGAATCGCCTTCCCCTTCGTCGGCCGGATCAAGGAATTCAATCTGCACTTCGGCGGCCGGAAAGGTGACACCATCCAGCTCGAAATCGCCGGTTTCCTGCACCTGCCCACCGCACACAGGAATGTGGGCAATGATGGTTTTTGAGATGTTTTTCTGCCAGATGCGGACGGTACACAGACCGTCCTGCGGAATGCGCGAGGCGTCCACCAGACCCTGTGAAATGGCAAAGGCACCCACTGCAGCCGTCAAATTACCACAGTTGCCGGACCAGTCCACAAAGGGCTTATCGATGGACACCTGACCGAACAGGTAGTCTACATCGTGATCCGGCTGCTGGCTCTTGCTCAGAATGACGGTTTTGCTGGTACTGGAGGTCGCACCGCCCATGCCGTCAATCTGTTTACCGTAGGGATCAGGACTGCCGATGACACGCAGCAGCAGGGCATCACGGGCTTTGCCGGGTGTCTGTGCGGGCTCAGGCAGATCGCTTAGGTTGAAAAACACCCCTTTGCTGGTGCCCCCGCGCATATAAGTGGCGGGGATTTTGATCTGAGGAACGTGTGTCATAGTCTCTATTCCCTACCTCTCAGGCTTCGCCCAGAAAATCTTTGGCGAAGCGTTGCAGCACACCACCGGCTTCGTACACGCGGACTTCTTCGGCGGTGTCCAGACGACAGGTCACGGGAACATCCAACCTTTCTCCATTTCGGCGATGGATGACCAGTGTCAGATCGCAGCGAGGTGTGGGGGTTCCCACAACGTCATAGGTTTCCGTGCCGTCGAGTTTTAGCGTCAGACGGGTCGTGCCCGGTTTGAATTCCAGCGGTAATACACCCATGCCGATCAGGTTGGTTCGGTGAATGCGTTCAAAGCCCTCGGCCGCAATCGCCTCGACACCGGCCAACCGAACGCCTTTGGCGGCCCAGTCACGCGATGAACCCTGGCCGTAATCGGCACCCGCCACAATGATCAGCGGTTGTTTACGGTTCATGTAGGTCTCAATCGCTTCCCACATACGCATGACCTTGCCTTCCGGTTCGACGCGGGCCAATGAGCCTTTCTTCACCTTGCCGTCGCTATCGCGCACCATTTCGTTCATCAGCTGTGGATTCGCAAAGGTGGCACGCTGTGCGGTCAAATGATCGCCCCGATGCGTCGCATAGGAGTTGAAGTCTTCTTCCGGTAGACCCATTTTGGCCAGATATTCTCCGGCTGCACTGTCGGCCAGAATGGCGTTGGACGGTGATAAATGGTCCGTTGTGATGTTGTCTGGCAGCACGGCCAGCGGTCGCATTCCCTTGAGTGTTCGCTCACCGGCCAGTGCGCCTTCCCAATAGGGTGGGCGACGGATGTAGGTACTCTGTGGACGCCAGTCATAAAGAGGACTGGCGGCTTTTTCCGCCTGGCCGAGATCAAACATCGGAATGTAGATCTGACGGAATTGCTCTGGCTTCACGCTGGCCTTCACAATGGCGTCGATTTCGTCATCCGAAGGCCAGATGTCTTTCAGGCGGATCTCTTTGCCATCAACTACCGCCAGGACATCGTTTTCAATGTCAAAGCGAATCGTCCCGGCAATCGCATACGCCACGACCAGCGGCGGTGAGGCCAGGAATGCCTGCTTGGCATAGGGGTGAATCCGTCCATCAAAGTTTCGGTTACCGGACAGCACTGCGGTAGCATAGAGGTCACGGTCGATGATTTCCTGCTGAATGGCGGGGTCGAGCGCGCCCGACATGCCGTTACAGGTGGTGCAGGCAAAGGCGACGATCCCAAAACCCAGTTTTTCCAGTTCACCCAGCAAACCGGCCTCGTTGAGGTAAAGCTCTGCGACTTTCGAGCCGGGCGCGAATGAGGATTTTACCCAGGGCTTGCGAAGCAGTCCCAGCGCATTGGCCTTTTTCGCCAACAGGCCGGCGGCGACTACGTTGCGCGGATTGGAAGTATTGGTGCAAGACGTAATCGCAGCGATGATGACCGCGCCATCCGGCATCAGCCCCTCGGCCTCCTGGGCACGGGCCTGATCCAGATTGACAGCGATGCCTTTGCGCTTGAGGTCTTTGGTCGAAACGCGGGCATGCGGGTTCGAAGGCCCGGCCATATTGCGGCCTACCGTTGACAGGTCAAAATGCAATACGCGCTCATACTCGGCTTTTGCCAGGCTATCCGCCCAGAGTCCGGTGGTTTTGGCGTAGTTTTCAACCAGTGCGACCTGTTCGGGTTCCCGGCCGGTCAACTTCAGGTAATCAATGGTTTGCTCGTCGATGTAGAACATCGCTGCCGTAGCCCCATACTCAGGGGTCATATTGGAGATGGTCGCCCGGTCGCCAATCGAAAGACTCGACGCGCCCTCACCAAAGAATTCGACGTAGGCACCCACGACACGCTCTTTGCGCAGAAATTCAGTCAACGCCAATACGATATCGGTTGCGGTAATGCCGGGTTGACGGCGGCCTTTTAATTCGACGCCAACGATCTCCGGCAACCGCATCATGGAAGGATGGCCCAGCATGACGGTTTCGGCTTCCAGTCCGCCGACACCGACTGATATCACGCCCAGCGCATCCACGTGTGGCGTGTGACTGTCCGTCCCCACGCAGGTATCCGGATAGGCGACACCCTCGCGCGCCTGAATCACGGGTGACATTTTCTCCAGATTGATCTGGTGCATGATGCCGTTACCGGCCGGGATCACATCGACGTTATCAAAGGCAGTTTTGGTCCAGTTGATAAAATGAAAGCGATCTTCGTTTCGGCGTTCCTCGATTTCCCGGTTCTTGCGGAACGCATCGGGATCGAAACCACCACATTCAACGGCCAGGGAGTGATCCACAATCAGCTGGGTTTGTACGACGGGATTGACCTTGGACGGGTCTCCACCTTTATCAGCGATGGCATCTCGTAAGCCGGCCAGATCGACCAGCGCGGTTTGCCCGAGGATGTCATGGCACACCACGCGGGCCGGATACCAGGGAAAGTCCAGATCCCGCTTACGCTCAATGAGCTGCTTCAGGGCATCCGGCAACAGTGAGGGCTCGCAGCGTCGTACCAGCTGTTCGGCCAGAATTCGCGACGTATAGGGCAGGGTGGCATAAGCCCCCGGCTTCAGCGCGTCGACGGCGGCCTGGGTGTCGAAATAGTCCAGTGCCGTCCCAGGCAGCGATTTTCGGTAATCAGTATTCATTGGATCTCCTTAACGCTTGTCCATAGGGACCCAGTGGCGGGCATCGGGGCCGATATAATCCGCGCTAGGGCGAATGATACGGTTATTGGCGCGCTGTTCTTTCACGTGAGCGGTCCAGCCCGTGACGCGCGACATCACAAAAATTGGCGTGAATAGCGGCGTTGGAATACCCATGAAGTGATAGGCCGAGGCATGGAAAAAATCCGCATTACAAAAGAGTTTCTTCTCCCGCCACATGACCGCTTCACAGCGCACCGATACCGGATAGAGCACCGTGTCACCCACATCCGCCGCCAGTTTTTCCGCCCATTGTTTGATGATGGCATTGCGCGGGTCGCTCTCACGGTAAATGGCATGGCCAAATCCCATGATTTTTTCCTTGCGCTCCAGCATACCCATCAAACCGGTTTCTGCAGCTTCCGGGCTATCGAATTTCTGGATCAGTTCCATCGCCGCTTCGTTTGCGCCGCCATGAAGGGGGCCGCGCAGCGAGCCTATCGCGCCCGTCACACAGGAATGAATATCGGACAGGGTTGATGCGCAAACCCGTGCAGTGAACGTCGAGGCATTGAACTCGTGCTCGGCATATAGAATCAGGGACGCATGCATCACCTGTTCGTGCAGGGCGTTAGGTGCCTTGCCGTGTAGCATGTGCAGGAAGTGCGCACCAACAGAGTCGTCGCTGGTTTCGGTTTCAATACGGACACCATCATGACTGAAGCGATACCAGTAACAGATGATGGAAGGCAGCACCGCAATCAGACGTTCAATGTGCTTATCCTGCTCCGAGAAGCTGTGCTCGGTTTCCAGATTGCCCAGCATCGATACACCGGTACGCATCACATCCATCGGATGGGCATTCGCCGGGATCTGTTCCAATACGGTCTTGAGCGCAGCGGGTAGCCCGCGTTGCGACTTCAGGCGTGCTTTATAAGCGGAGAGTTCTGCCTGCTTGGGTAATTCGCCATGGGCTAACAGATACGCCACTTCTTCAAAGTGGGCGTTAGCGGCCAATTCAGAGATGTCATAGCCGCGATAAGTCAAACCAGTTCCGGTTTTACCGACAGTGCACAATGCGGTTTCACCAGCGACTTGTCCACGCAGACCCGCGCCACCCAGTTTTTTTGCTTCCATCTTGGTTCACCTCGTGAAATCAGTTTTTCTTCTGCGCAAACAGCGCATCCAGTTTTTGTTCGTAATCGTGGTAGCCCAGAAAGGCGTAGAGATCCATGCGTGTCTGCATGAGATCGACAACCTCTTTCTGATCGCCTTTGGCCAGAATCGATTGATAGACCGTCAACGCGGCCTTGTTCATGGCCCGGAAGGCGCTCAGCGGATACAACACCATGTCCGCACCGGCTTCAGCCAACTCGGTTTTGTTGTACAGGGGCGTTTGGCCAAACTCAGTGATATTCGCCAGTATGGGCGCCTTGAGTGCATCTTTGAAGGCCCGGTAGTGCTTCAGTTCGGTCACTGCCTCTGCGAAGATGCCATCTGCACCGGCTTCGAGGCACAGGTGTGCCCGTTCAATCGCAGCGTCCAGCCCTTCCTGCGCAAAGGCATCCGTGCGCGCCATGATAAAGAAGGATGCATCGGTTCGGGCATCGACCGCCGCCTTGATCCGATCGACCATTTCTTCTTTGCTGACGATTTCCTTGTTGGGTCGGTGGCCGCACCGTTTTTGGGCAACCTGATCTTCAATGTGCACCGCCGCCGCACCGGCACGGATCATTTCCTTGATGGTTCGGGCGATATTGAATGCCCCACCCCAGCCGGTATCGATGTCCACGAGTAGGGGAAGGGTACTGGCCGCGGTAATGCGGCGTACATCTTCTAATACGTCATTGAGCGAGGTCATGCCGAGGTCCGGTAACCCAAACGAGGCGTTGGCAACACCCGCCCCGGAAAGGTAGAGCGCCTGGTGACCGGATTGTTCGGCCATCATGGCGCAGTAGGCGTTGACCGCGCCGACGATTTGTAGGGGCGTGTTGGCTGCGAGCGCTTGGCGAAAACGCTGGCCGGAACTCAAGTCTTTCATAAATTCTTCCTCCACATTAATTCAGAATCAGTCGACCCTCGCTCAGGGCCTTTTCAATGGTGGTGCGAGCGGCGGCGATGTGGCGGCACATCAGCATTTCGGCAACCTCTCCATCTCGCTGCTCCAGCGCATCAACGATGCGGGTATGCTCACGGAACGCCAGATCAGGGCGTCCCTCTATCGTACTTACCTTGAAGCGGTACATGCGTACCCGGTGATACAAGTCACCACAAAGCATCTCGTAGAGCCGTCGGTTGCCACTGCCTTTGGCAATCAGGTAATGAAAATCAAAGTCACCTTCGCTTTGATAATAGGACATTCCTTGAGCTTTGCGGATGGTATGGTCATGGGATTCCAGAACGCCTCTTAGACTGCGGAGCATGTCGGCAGGCATATGCTGGGCTGCGAGCCGGCAGGCCAGCCCTTCAAGCGATTCACGAACCCAATAAATGTCCAATAGCTCATCGGCAGACAGGGTGGCAACCCGGATGCCGGCGTGAGGGATGCGGGTGATCAGTCCCTGGCTCTCCAGGCGACGGATGGCCTCTCGTAAGGGCACGCGACTACAGCCAAAATTGCGGCTCAGTTCTGCCTCGCTCAGTCGCTGGCCGGGGGTAAAACGGCCTTGAACAATGGCTTGTTGCACTTGAGTAAAGACCTGATCGGCGAGGGTGGTGGGTGCGGGCTGCATACGAACCTTGATTGTATACAAAGTGCGGCAATATTGAGGTATAAATAAGATATAGTCAATTTGTTGTCTGTTAGTTGTATACAACTTTCGAAAATTGAAAAAAATGCTAACCTGTTCTCTTTCAGATTTGTGAAGTTTTGTCATAGAAATTGCATTCCGCTTTTAGGCAAAATATGATGGCGCTCCACATGTTACCCATCAGTTACTTTAACGAATAAACGAGAGAAGGATCGAATAATGACTCTTGCCGAAATTGCAAAAGGAAAAACCCCCATTGAGATGGTATATCACTGGGAAAAGACCACCCCGGAACGGATTTATCTGCGCCAGCCTATCAATGGGGTCTGGAAAGACTACACATGGGCAGAAGTGTGCAGTCAGGCTCGACGCCTGACTCAAGCGTTGTATGATCTGGGCTTGCAGAAAGGTGACAAGGTTGCCCTGCTGTCCAAGAACTGCGCTGAATGGATCATTACGGACCTGGCATTGCAATTAGGCGGATTCGTCAGCGTTCCGCTGTATTTTGACCAGACGCCGGATACCTTGTCTTACGTATTGGAGCATTCGGACTCTAAAGCGGTTTTCATTGGTAAACTCGACAAGCCTGTCTTCAATCGTTTGGCACCTGCAATTCCCAAGGGACTGATCAAAATTGCCTTCTCCTTCCACGGAGCCGATGGCGACTGTGCCAAGGAAGGGCAGGTTGATCACCACATGGCTGACCTGATCAAGAAGGCCAAGCCGTTCACACAGAGCCCGGTTCCTTCGGATGACGATGTATGGACGATTGTATACACCTCCGGAACCACTGGTTATCCGAAGGGTGCTGTTCATTGTTACCGCGCGCCGAAGCACGTGGGCGTGCGCGCACTGAGCGTATTTGATATTTCCGAAAAAGACTGTGCCCTGTCTTTCCTGCCGTTGGCCCACGTCGCCGAGCGTATCCTGCTGGAAACCACCAGTATCTACTCCGGGATGCAGGTGAATTTCACCCAGTCGCTGAATACCTTCCAAGGCCGATATCCAGAAAGTCCAGCCGACCTTGTTCTTCTCGGTGCCACGCCTGTGGAAAAAGTTTCAGGGCGGTATCCTGGAAAAACTGCCGCAGCACAAACTCGACAAACTGCTTCGCATTCCGCTGGTAAAAGGCCTGATCGCGAAGAAGCTGCGTAAGGCACTGGGTCTGTCGCGTGCGCGTCTTGTAATTTCCGGCGCAGCGCCGATTGCACCTTCACTGCTCGGCTGGTATGCCGATCTGGGGATCGAGATTCTGGAAGGCTACGGCATGACCGAAAACTTTGCCTACGGATTCATTGGTCGTCCGGGCGACAACAAGCGCGGTACTGTTGGTAAGCCGATGCCGGATTGTGGCTTCAAGCTGAGCCCCGAAGGCGAAGTGCTGTTCAAGAGCCCGACGCTGATGCAGGGTTACTACAAAGATGAAGAGAAGACCGTTGAATCCATGACGGATGACGGTTACTACCGTTCCGGTGACCTGGCAGAACTGGACGCACAGGGCTTCCTGAAAATCACCGGTCGTGTGAAAGAAATCTTCAAGACTGAAAAAGGTGAGTACGTTGCACCGGCGCCGATTGAAGCCAAGCTGGCGGTTCTGAAGGATCTGGAGCAAATCTGTATCTCCGGTTCCGGCTTGCCGCAGCCTGTTGTGATTGTGACGCTGTCTGAGCAAGCGCGTAGCCGTCCGAAAGCTGAGGTCACCGCTGACATCAATGCGCTGTTGAAGGACGTTAACAGCAAGCTGATGAACCACGAAAAGATTGCTGGCGCGATTGTTGCGGACGGCGAGTGGACCCCAGGTACTGACTTTGTGACACCGACCCTGAAGGTCAAGCGTAACAAGGTTGAGCAGTTCTTTGCCGAGACCATGAAGGACATGGTCAAAACCGGTGAGACCGTCGTGTGGGAATCATCACGCTAATTTGAGCGTCTGATTCACTCAATCCGGGTTCCGGTGTAGACTGACACGCTAATCTGTTCAGCTTGTCAGTTTACCCGGATGCCCCATGAATGCCCTGTTTTCCGACCGAATCAATGATGTTCCCCGCTCCTTTATCAGGGAGATTCTGAAAGACGCCCTGGCACCCGGAACCATTTCCTTTGCGGGTGGTCTTCCCAACCGTGATTTATTTCCCGCTGACGAGATTCAGGCGGCTACTGAAAAAGTCTTCCGGCTTCGTGGCAAGGATATTTTCCAATACAGTCAATCTGAGGGGCTTCCTGAGCTACGGGAATACATTGCCGCACGCTATCGCCAACGTGGGTTAGATGTGCCGGTTAGCAACATTCTGATTACCAGTGGCTCTCAACAAGGTTTGGATTTGTTGGGTAAAACCCTGGTCAACGAAGGTGATCTGTTGGGCATTGAAGAGCCGGGCTACCTGGGTGCGATTCAGGCGTTCGCGCTTTACCGTCCAACGTTTGTCCCCATTCCGGTAAGCGAGCAGGGGATGGATACCGATGCGCTGGCAAACGTGCTCTCCGGGCCCCCCGTTAAACTGATTTATGGTGTGCCCAATTTTCAGAATCCCTCCGGCGTAACCTATCCTGAAGCCAATCGCCATGCGGTTGCTGCACAGGTGCGTGCCACCCGAACCCTGTTTATCGAAGACGACCCCTACGGCGATCTGCGCTTTGAAGGTAAACACCTGACCTCGTTTTATCAACTGATGCCTGAAAACACGGTCATGCTGGGCTCGTTCTCCAAAGTGGTGGTGCCTGGATTCCGACTGGGTTGGATTGTTGCACCGGACGCGCTAATGCAAAAACTGATTATTGCTAAGCAAGCGTCGGATTTGCACAGCAGTTCCTTCCTGCAGGAAGTGATGCTGCAGTACCTGCGCGACAATGATCTGGATGTCCATATCCAGAAAATAACCTCGGCCTATGGTCAGCAGAAGCAAGTGATGATGGCGGCTATTCAACAGCATTTCCCTGAGGACGTTTCAATGACGCACCCTGAGGGCGGTATGTTCCTGTGGGCCACCCTGCCGGAAAGCATGACAGCGATGGCCCTGTTTAACGAAGCGGTGAAAGATCGTGTGGTCTTCGTGCCGGGCGACCCTTTTTACGTCACCCCAGGCGTCATTCGCACGCTAAGATTAAATTATTCCTGTGTGACGCCTGAATTGATCCGTAGCGGGATCGAGCGGCTGGGAACGGCGATCAGGACCCTGGAGACCCGGGGCTGATCAGGCACTCTGCCGCGTCAGCGCCCAGGCCTTGAAGCTGGCGACGTCCATCGGCCGCCCCGTGTGATAACCCTGAACCCGATGGCAACCAAGTCGGGTTACCGTACTCAGTGCTTCCTGATCCTCGACCCCTTCCGCCACCGTTTGCAGTCGCAGCGCACGGGCCAGCTTAATCGTGTTCTCGACAATCCGCAGGTCACTTTCTGAGCGCTTCATTTGCAGGATAAAGCTCTTGTCGATCTTGAGTTCGTCGATGGGCAGACGACTTAAGTAGGTGAGGGAAGAGTAGCCGGTGCCAAAGTCATCCAGCGCAATGTGGGCACCATAATCGCTCAGTCGCTGCAGGTTTTTGATCACCGATTCCATGTTTTTACTCATCGCGGTCTCGGTGACCTCCAGAATGATGTCCTTCAATTGAATGGCATGGCAATGGGCGGCGCCAATCACGAACTCGGCAAACTCAGGCTCCATCAAATTCTGCACTGACAGGTTAATACTGACCGACAGGCGAATGCCGAGTTGTTGCAGATCCTTCAGCAGTAACAGCGACTTATGTATCACGTACTGGGTTAGTTTATCCATCAGGCCGGCTTGTTCAGCAATTTCAATGAATTCCTGTGTGGGCACCATGCCGTAGTCCTTGCTATGCCAACGGAGCAGGATCTCAGCCCCGACAAGGTCCAACCCATTACAACCGAACTGAGGCTGCAGGAATAATTCCAGTTCTTCGTGTTGAATAGCTTGAGTCAATGCCCCCTGTAAGGCCAGTTTTCGGCGACCGGCATCGTCAATTTCGGCGTTGTAGCAGTTGATATGCCGGTTCAGTGGAACACCCGCATCCCTCGCCAGCAGGGCTTGCTGAAACAGCTGCTCGGGCTTACTGCTATGCCGGGGCTGATGAGCAATCCCGCAATAGGCATCCATGACCAGTGCCAGCGGTCCAAGCGCAACCGTCTTCTCGAATTTGCGCAGGCGATTCCGCATATTCTGGCTGACGTCTTCTTCGCTCAACTTTCCATCGTAGAGCATGGCCAAATTACCCAGATCGGTCACCGCCACGTAATGATTCTTCACGGGCTCAATGCTGATGCTGTAGGGATCCATAATAGATTCGTGGTTCAGGTCTTCCACGATGGTTCTGAAGAGGTCCAGATACAAGGAGCGCCCCAGTGTCGATGCAATGTCCTTGAGTTGGGGGAAGTTGACCATCACCAGATAAAAATCGCGACGCTGGGTTTGGGCTGTTTCGGTCAGCTCGCGCATGCGGGCCAGAAGCAGGGAGTCGTTCGGCATGCCGGTACTGCGATCATGCATCGAGTTTTCCAGTGCGCGCAGGCGCATTTCTTTGATTTGGCGTTCAGCTTTGTGCTGGTTTTCCAACGCGATCATTTTCTGCTGTCGTTCCATTTTGATGCGATGGGCCAGGGCCAATGACAGGAGGATCACTTCAAGCGATGAGCCGACCTGCATAGAGTAGGTGTTCACCTGGGTCACCGGAATCAGCCCAAAAACGTTCAATAGATAGAGTGAGGTGCCCAGGCCGAAACAGGTCCAGGCCAACAGAAAATAACGGGCAATCACAATTTGGGCACGTAAGGCCAGCGTCGCTGCAAGAATGATGCTTCCGAACACGATGCCGCTGAGTCCGGCCGATAACTCTGCCCCCAGGGTAGGTCGCACGGTGCCCAACGCTGCCACGCCCAGTGACGCGAGGGCTACGACCAAAAGCCAACGATTCAGGGGGACGCCTTTATTTTCCCAGGCCAGAAAGGATCTGGCAAACAACAGGCCACACATCGAGCTGATCCCGGCAAATAGGGGCAAGGCGGCTTGGTTAAAGCTTGAGGTGCTACCCCAGATGTAGACTTTGCCGAAGCCGGAGACACCTAACATCAGGCCGGTCAGCGCCGCCAGATAGAAAACATAGTAAGCGTAGGCGCGATCGCGAACCGAATAAAAGACGAATAAGTTGTATGCAAACAGCGCAATCAAGGTACCGAAATAGAGCCCCCAGAAGAGCGTTTCAGTGAGTTGCCTCTGGTAAAAGTAACTTTGACTCCAGAGCTCGACGGGAACCTGGAGCGAGGTGCTAGATCGGGCCTGTATCAGCAGATCGAAGGGGGCCAGGGTATTTTCCGGCAGGGTAAAGACATGGTTATGCGACCTAAGCACTGATCGGGGCAGGCCGATGGGCTGTTCGGTTGTGCCTGCTGTGACGCTCGCGAGCGGATCCTGGGGGCGCCAGAAAACCTCGACCTGTTCCAATAAGGGATAGGGAATGACAACGTACTTTGCCTGGCTGACCTGCTCCGGACTCACCTGAGCATGTAACCAGACCGTGTCGTCAGTGAAACCAAAGCTGACGGGGTTGGGCGTGTCATTGCGCGGCCAGTTCTGTGTCTCACTGACTTCATTGAGCTGTATGGCCTGGGTGTCGATGAGAAGGAAGCCAATATCCTGATTCAGGGCAACCCGCCCGCTCTGGTCCGTACTGGGCGACAAGCTAATGGATGTACTACCCAATAGAAAGGCAAGCACGCCTGCCGCGATTAGCAGGAAGATCAAGCGTAAACGCGCATAGCCAACAGTCCTTTTGATCATGTACTCACCTTTTCTTAACCGAAGCGAAGCCCCAGCACCACCTGAAGGGGGCGAACAATCCTTAATCGTTTCAGTATAGACGAGAGATGGGAATAGCGAACCTCGCTGGAGAGCTGGTGACCTGCGGAGCCGGAGAGATATTCAGCTCAAAAGGAACGCTGGGTCTTTTTCTGCTGACGATAATGAGTAAAGGTCATCTTGAACCAGCGCCTGTAGGCTTTGTGACAGGCGCTGGCATCTCTGAATCCCAGCAGATCCGCGATGGTCTCCATCGTAAGTTGAGTATCGGCAAGGTGCTCCGCACGCACTTTACGGAGGGCGTCATGCAAGCCGGAAAACGTGTGTCCTTCGGACTTAAGTTGCCGGTAGAGTGTCTGGCGCGTCACGCCAAACTTTTCACAAACACTGATAATGCTGAGATTTGGATCGTCAATGTGCCGTGCAATTTCATTGGAAACCTGCTGCCACAGGGGTGTTGACGCATCCAGTGCGCTCAGGGTATCAAGTGCCTGTTCACGCAGCTTGGTCTTGAGAAAGGGGTTCGCGCTCGTGAGAGGGCGGTCAAGTAATGCGCTGTCTAAACGGAGGATATTTTTTTCAGTGCCAAAGTTCAGGTGATCTCCAAATAGCGGTAGGTAGTCTTTCCAGTGCGGGGGGCGTTGCCAGCGAAAGTGGGCTTCGATGGGGCGGATTCGCGTCTGGCTCAGGTGACCCGCCCAAGCGACAAGCGCACTTAGGCTGCGTTCTAAGAAAGCGTCAGGGTAGCCCTGCAATCCTGACAGACAATGCTCGATTTCAATTCCGTCGTTAACCCGTCGACATTCGAACTTTTCAATATCGCTCATCAGTCGAATATGCCGGATGAAGACATTCAGGGCTTCTCCCAGTGTTTCGCACTGACTGACCCAGCTGGCAAGAATCCCTTTCGTTGCGGGGGCGATGCGTTGCCCTATTAGCAGTCCATAGGCCGTTACTCTGGTGTTCTGATCAATGCATCGCCACAGACGTAGAAGATCGGTTTCGCTGATTCGGGTACGCTGAAGGGCTTTGAGCATTTCGTAGTCCGTTGCCCGCTGCAATACGTTCAAATCGACAATTCTGAGTTCAATGGCGGCATCGATGACATCGAAGTAGGCTTGAGCCGATACGCTTCGGCTGGAGAGAGTGCGTTCGAATTTGTTACCTGAGGACATGAAAGGGTAACCTGGGAACCTGTTGTTGGATAAGTGTCATTGCGATACTGGCTGCCTCCTGTTAAGTACGGTTTGAAGGCACATGCATCAGTTAAAGCGCTTGGTTTATGGTAGTGCATTTTGGCTCCTGGCTGCGTGTTCTGATCCACTGACGCTGGAAGATATTGATCAGAAGTATATGAATTCTGCCTCTCTTCGCATGCGGCTTATGGGTATGAACGTTCATTATCGGGACGAGGGTTCCGGTCCGGCCGTCGTGATGATTCACGGTACGGGTTCTTCACTGCACACCTGGGATGCCTGGGTTGCAGAAATGGCTGGAAGTTTTAGATTTATTCGCGTCGATTTACCGGGGTGCGGATTAACGGGGCCTCGCTCCGATCGTGCCTATGAGATCCAGGATGACGTCGCTTTCATGAAGGCTTTTTTAAGCCGGTTGAATCTTCGACATGCTCATTGGGTCGGGGAGTTCGCTAGGCGGGCGAATCGCCTGGGATTACGCACTGCAGTATCCCGAACAGGTGAAAACGCTCACCCTGATCGATGCACTGGGTTATCCTCAGGCGGAGTGGCCACCAGCAATACAGCTGGCTCAATATCCGGTGATCGATACGATCATGGCAAATTTTTTGCCCAGGGCGGTCTTCAAAGCCAGTTTGCGGGATCTTTATCACAAAAATTTCTTTATAAGCAATGAATTAGTCGATCGCTATTACGAACTTGCCCTGCGCGAAGGAAACCTGCAAGCGTTCACTGATCGCGTGAAAGCGACGCTGGACCAGGACAGTTCGCGTATGCCGGAAATCAAACGTCCGACGCTGATTATGTGGGGTGAAGAGGATCGCTATTTTCCTGTTGCAAGTGCTCATCGTTTTCATAAAGACATTGAAGGCTCAGCACTTGTGGTGTTTCCGGGCGTGGGGCATTTGCCGATGGAGGAAGCACCCTTGGCGTCGGCAAATGCATTCCTGGATTTTGTTCGCTCTGGCTCACAGTGAGAGAGGCTTGCGCTACAGCGCCTGTTGATAACGGGCGTGTAATATACCCACCCTTTCTACGTAGGTTCTTGTTTCATCATAGGGTGGAATGTCACCAAAGCGCTTTACCGCATTGGGGCCCGCGTTATAAGCCGCAGTCGCCAGGCGCTCATCACCGTTAAATTCCTTCAATAGCTGCGCCAGATATTGGCTGCCGCCACGAATGTTTTCGTCTGTATCAAAGGCATTGCCAACCCCTAAATCTTTCGCTGTGCCGGGCATCAATTGCATGAGACCTTGCGCACCTTGAGTGGATAGTGCTTTGGGGTTAAATCCGGATTCTGCATGAATAATGGCGCGAATATAAGCAGGGGACAGCGCATAGGTCTTGGCCATCGCTTCAATTTGCGGCTGATAGGCGGAAAGATTTAGCGGTGTCGTGTGCCAGTCGACCTTCGAGCGGGGACTACAGGCGAAACAGGTAAGTTTGATGATTTCCAGCTCGACACCTCGATCAGGGCGTGAATCAGAAAAAGACACGACACCATCGTCCTGTTGGTACTTATAGACAATATAGTCAGAACGCCCTGCACGGTTGGTTTTGGGAGGTGGGCTGACAGGCGAGCCAGAGTTGGTGAATTCGACGGTTCCGTCCGGGTGTACGATTTTGCGGTAGCCATCCCCGGCCTCAACCGGTATTGCCTGGACCAGCCAGAGCAGCGTTAAACGACTGAAACAGCCAAGAATCTGACGTTGTTCAAAACGGAACTGCATCTTGATACTTCTGCGCGCCATCAATTTTTCGTTGGGCCAACACGTTCAGTTTAGCTTATTTTTTGCCATAACGGAGTCCTTGTACCACACTTAGGGGCGAACAAACATTAGCCAGCGTTAAAAGGCGGGAGTCAGCCATGCTTCGGTCCTATGGAGAATATCGTCGTTATGAACGGACCGGTATCCGGGTTCCAATCGCCGTTAACGCCCCCCAGACGGGTTCAGCGCCCGTGTTCAGCGCACAGACAACCGACATCTCTGAGGGTGGTCTGGGGCTGAAGCGCACGGCGGAAATGACTATTCGTCCCGGCAGCACAATCGACCTGGAAATCGACGGGCTTCAGGGCCGCCGGGTGCAGGCCAAAGTTGTTCATGTCGGCGCCGAGCATATCGGTTTGCGTTTGCCAGGGGCTGAAAAGCTTACAACGGGAGATATCGAAAAGATTATCTCCAGGGCACCGCCCTGGGAGCAATTCAAAGTCAAAATGCGCCGCTCACTCTGGCGCACGTCACGGCGAGCCGGGATGCTCACGCTCAATACCGTCTTGCGACCCGCGGTAAAAGCAGCGGTGCGCCCCGATTTTCTGTTTGCAGTTTACGGGAATGCCAAAGACGTCAGCACTTACTACACCCCGGCGATGGCGGCAGTGCTCCCAGAAATACTAATTGGGGGTTACATACGAAATCAGAATCATCGCGGCATGTTGGTTGCTTCCCATTTTCTGGAAAGTGAGCTGTCAGAGGATTCCGATAAAGTAACCGCTTACCTTAAGCGGCTTCGCGAGGATTTTCCCAAGGTTAAGAACATCGCCCTCGTGGGGCGTCTTCCCAATTTCGCCATGAAGGCGGGCATTCCGATAGAAGCACCTTTTGTTGATGGTTCCATGGGCACGCGCTACATGATCTGGGACATCGCCAAACAAATGATCGAAATGCCAGAGTATCAGCAGGAAAACACCATCACGGTCCTTGGGGGGGCAGGGCGTATTGGCAATCTGGTGTGTGAAGATTTGCTGCGCGTATTTCCCGAGGTCGTGGCTTTTGATCCGCGTTACGAGGTGGATGAAGAGGTTCGCTTTGAAAAAGGGTTGGTTCTGCGCACATCTAATCGGGCGGCGTTAGGGCGTAGTAAACTGTTTATCGGTTTAACCCATCACGGAGACGTTATTCGTGAGTTGGGAAGTTTCATGGAACCGGGCTCTTTGATTGCCGACGATACCCATCCCTGTATCAGTCTCGAAGTGCGTCAGGAGTTGGCAGATAAAGGGATTCGAACCCTCAAGATCATTTTGTCCCACGAGGCATTCAGAATGTGGCCGCGCATGCCGGCCTGGAATAATCGGGATATTCCCGGTTGTCTGGTTGAGGCGCTGGTGCTACTCGATGCCGAACCGGAAGCGGCGAAGGATTTCAATCGCTTTATGTTTACGGCTCGTAAAATTGGATTCCGTGGGCGTATTATCCCGCCGCCTGATGACTGATAAGGCGCTGTGCCTCAGCCGAATTTATCCTTGAATTCGTCAGCAGGAATGGGGCGGCTAAATAAATAGCCTTGCGCAAAGTCGCAGCCAATCGCTTTCAGTAGCAGTCGTTGCTGATCGGTCTCCACACCCTCGGCAATCACTTTCAGACCCAGCTTATGGGCCATGACGACCATGGCCTCACACAGCGCAAGATCGGTGCTTTCTTCGGCAAGATTCATGACGAACGAACGGTCAATTTTTAAATAATCAATGTTGAAGCGTTTCAGGTAAGAAAGCGCCGAATAGCCAGTTCCAAAGTCATCAATCGCAATCTGAATGCCGGCTTCGCGGAAAGCCAGGAGTTGTTGCTGTACCTGCTGGTCGTTATCGATCAACAGTCCTTCGGTAATTTCCAGCACTAACTGGCCACCCTCCATTGCGTGTTGCTTAAGCGCATCCAGCCAATGACGGTGTCCGACCACGTGGCGAAACTGGACGGGTGACATGTTTAGAGCGATCTGCACCGGGTGTTTATGCCGCGCCTGCCAACACTGGATCATCCTCAGAACTTCATGGAAGGCCCAATCACCAATCTCGTGAATGAGCCCCGTATCTTCGGCGATGGGAATAAAGGCGGCCGGACTGACCAAGCCATGTTTGGGGTGGAACCAGCGAATCAAGGCTTCAGCCTTGAAAATATTTCCCGTGGCGAGTTCGATGATGGGTTGGTAGTGGAGGGCAAATTGCGTTTCCTGCAAAGCACTGCGGAGTTCATTGGAGAGCCGGGTTCGCAGATCCGCTGCTTCCTGCATGCCTCGGGTAAAAAAGGTAACCCGCCTGCGCCCTTCGCTTTTAGCTTTGTACATCGCCTGATCCGCTCATTTAATGAGGGCATCCGTACTGCTGGCATCGTCCGGGTAGAGGGCGATGCCGATACTGGCTGAAAGGTAGAAATCCTGTTGCTCAATCGTGAAAGGGACGCTGAGGCGATTGACGATGTCATTCCCGATCCGGCCTGCCGCTGCGATATCGTTAACGTCTGACAGAATCACGGTAAATTCGTCCCCACCAAAACGACTGACGGTATCGTAATCCCTGATGCACTGAGTGATACGCTGCGCCGCTTCCGCCAGAACCCTGTCACCGATGGCATGGCCTTGCGAATCATTAATATCTTTGAAGTGATCCAGATCGATGAAAAGTAGTGCCGTTAAACTTTTCTCGCGGTGTGAGCGCTTCAGTGCCTGTTCCAGCCGGTCGTGAAAGAGACGACGATTGGGCAGTTTGGTGAGCTGGTCGTAATTTGCCTGATAGGCAATCGCTTCTTCTGCGGCTTTCTGTTCGCTGATATCCGTAAACATGCCAATGCGGCATTGAACCATGCCTTTGTTATCAAGTACGGTGCTGATGTAGAGGTGCTCAGGGTAGATGTCACCATTTTTGCGACGGTTCCAGATTTCGCCGTGCCATTGCCCCGTATCTTGGATGGCTTTCCACATCTCTTCATAGAATGCGGTGTCCTGGCGCCCCGATTTAAGAATTCGGGCAGACTGGCCGATGACCTCCTCGGTTTGAAAGCCTGTGATGTCGGTGAACATGGGATTGACCGATAGCATAATACCGTTAGCATCGGTCACCATGATGCCTTGCGCACTGTTCTGAAATACCCAGGAAGCCAGGCGAAGCTGTTTTTCAGCTTGAATACGCTGAGTAATATCCTCCGTGAATATGACAAGCCCCCCAACGGTATCGAGAGACTCATACCAGGGAATCACTTCCCAGCGCAGGTAGTTGACGCTGCCATCCTGACGCACGAAAACATCTTCTTCTTCGCGAATCGATTCGCCGTGAAGCGCACGCTGGTGAATTCGCTTCCAGTGTTCAGGCAATTCAGGGAAAATATCATAGTGGCGCTTACCCCTGAGCGTCTGCCCCGTCAACCCGTAGTCAGTTAGCCACCGCTCACTGCATTCGATGTAGCGCATGTTGCGATCAAACAGCGCCAGGGCTGCAGGTGCGTGGTCCAGCAACAGTTTCAACTGCCAGCGGTGGGTTCGCAGATCATCCTGGGCCTTTTTACGTGCCATTATATTCTGTACGCAGGAGATGAAGTGGCGAGGTGTCCCATCCTGATTCCAGACCAGAGCGACGGTCAGTAAAATCCAGATCAGTGATCCGTTTTTATGTATATACCGCTTTTCCAGCGAGTAGGTCTCGATCTTACCGCTGAGCATCTGGTTGACCAGATGCATATCTGTATCCAAATCCTCGGGGTGGGTGATGTCCTGAAACGCCAGCTTGAGTAATTCGGATTCAGTGTAACCTACGATTTCGCACAGGCATCGATTGACGCGTATCCAGTGGCCTTGCGGTGAAACCATGGCCATACCCACGGCGGCCAGCTCGAAGGCCGTTTCATAAGCGCTTTTAGACAATCCATTCCGCTGGGAGTGGTCTGACGATTGATGATCCATGTCTGAATCCAGCACGATTTTTATAGGAGTATAGACGCTAATCAGTCCGGTGAGACGACAATGTCACTGGATCCTGGCGTTACCCTCAGCACCTCGTCAATAGTGGTCAAGCCATTTGCAACCTTTTGCGCGCCGCTGAGCCGCAGTGAGCGCATCCCTTCCTTCATCGCTGCCTTGCGCAGCGTTTCGAGGTCGGTCTGATCATGTACATGATGCTTGACCCCTTCATTCATCATCAGAATTTCATAGACCCCTGCGCGCCCGCGATAACCGGTGCCGCGACATTCCAAACATCCTACGGGTTTATAGGGGGTTTGGGGTGAGGCGGCTTTCCAGGGGCGTATCAGACTCTGCCAGTCACTTTCTTCGACAGTTGTGGGCTGCTTGCAGTGTGGGCAAAGGGTTCTAACCAGGCGCTGTGCCATGATCCCTAAAACGGTGGCCTTGATCAGATAACCCGGAACCCCCAGTTCGAGTAATCGCGTTACGGCACTGGGTGAGTCATTGGTGTGCAGGGTGGACAGCACCAGGTGGCCGGTCAGCGCCGCCTGAATCGCCATTTCAGCGGTTTCCAGGTCGCGTATCTCGCCGACCATGATGATGTCAGGATCCTGTCGTAACAATGCCTTGACGCCGGTGGCGAAATTCAGCCCGATCGACCCCTGAACCTGCATCTGGTTGAAGGCGGGTTCTACCATCTCAATCGGATCCTCGATGGTGCAAACATTCACCTCTGTTGTTGCGAGGGACTTGAGCGTGGAATAGAGCGTGGTGGTCTTTCCCGAACCGGTCGGACCTGTCACCAGAATGATGCCGTTAGGTTGTTCGGTCATGGCCCGCCAGCGTTTTTGCTCATCTTGCCCGAAGCCGAGGTCGGAAAAGGACTTGAGCAGGACCTCAGGATCGAAAATCCGCATCACCAGTTTTTCGCCGAAGGCGGTCGGCAGGGTGGACAGTCGCAACTCGATTTCGGCGCCGTCCGGGTTGATCGTTTTGATACGCCCATCCTGGGGTTTGCGTTTTTCGGCGATGTTCAGGCGTCCCAGAATTTTGAAGCGACTGGTCACGGCCACGGCGACATCCACCGGTAATTCATAAACGTTATGCAGCACGCCATCGATCCGAAAGCGGATTTGCCCGATGTCCCGCCGGGGTTCGATATGAATATCACTGGCCCGTTGCTCAAAGGCATATTGCAGCAGCCAATCCACAATATTAACGATGTGCTGATCATTGGCATCTGGGTTGCTGATCTGGCCGACGCGCAGTAACTGTTCGAAATTGCCCGCCATGCGGCTGGTTTCAGATTGCCCGGATGAGGCTTTACTGATGGAGGCGGCCAGTCGATAGAACTCGACGGTGTAACGACGCAGGTCGGCCGGGTTCAGCACGACCCGGCGAATCTCGCGTTTGACGGCATGACGCAGATGTTCTTCCCAGGCCGTTACAAACGGTTCGGCACTGCCCACCACGACATATTCGCGGTGGCTTTCAATCCCAAGAATGCGATGCCGTTGAGCGAAGGCAAAGGACATCATCCCGCTGATTGCCTGCGGGTCCATTTTCAGCGGGTCGATATGGTAATAGGGTTGACCGGCTTCCCGGGCCAGCCATTCGGTCAGCTTTTCCAGCTCAAAGGCTTTGCCGGTTTCCAGATCATGCAGGCCGGCATTCACGATCTGTTCCAGTGGGTGCAGGTTGGCATCCCGCCCCACCGTACTTGTGATGAATTGATCGCCCTCCTGCTGGCTCAACCGATTGACCTTGATCAACCGTTTGATCAGGTCAGCACGTGTCAGAAATTCGTGGTTTACCGGTGTTGCCGAGTCTTTCATGCCAGTCGGGTCGTCAGAGGTCTCCTATTGAGTATAGCGGCGGATGAACAGGATGGCGCTGATAAACAAGGCAATAATATTTGTAATGAACAGGGCGTTGAGTAACACATTCACGCCGCTGACCAGCTCCACCACCGGTTGCATGAAGTAGAGACAGAGCACAAAGCCCATCCAGATATAGGCACGCTTGTGGTTTTTCCAAAGGAAGGGCAGGAAGGCCAACAAGGGAAGTATTTTGACCGGATAGACTAAATGCCAGGCGACCCCCTGCTGGGTCACCACCAGGTGTGACTGAATGATGGATAGAATGATTAACGACCCCAACAGGGTCAGACATAAAGGTCGAATCAGGGTGTTCAGGGACATCAGAGCCTCATCGCGGAGTCAGGGTTAGGGCCAGTCGGGCAACACGCTCACCCAAGTGACGACACAGGCGTTTTTCGGTTTCATCCAGCTTGGAACCCTGCTTTGGGTTAGCCCAGTGGGTGGCTCCGTAGGGGCTCCCTCCACTTTGGGTCTCACTGAGATCAGCATGAGGATGATAGGGAATGCCGACATAGAGCATGCCGTGATGAATCAGCGGCAGGGCCATGGTTAAGAGGGTGCTCTCCTGTCCCCCGTGCAGCGAGGATGAGCTGGTGAAAAGCCCAAACGGCTTATCAACCATCGCCCCCCTGGCCCAGAGGCCACCGGTCTGATCGAGAAAATACTTGAGTGGGGCCGCCATGTTACCAAAACGGGTGGGTGATCCCATCAGCAGGCCCGCGCAGCCCGCCAGATCCTCCTGGCTACAGTAGACATCTCCCTCGCCGGGGATTTCCGGTGCGACTTGCGCGGTTTCCGGTGAAACGGCCGGGACGGTGCGGATGCGAACCTCAAGACCGTCGCATTTGCTGGCACCTCGGGCACACTGATGCGCCAATTCCCGGGTGGAACCACTGCGCGAATAATAGAGAACCAACAGATAGGGGGGGGGCGTGGACATAGGCCTTACTCTCCCAAAAGCGCCAGCACATTTTCAGGCGGACGACCCAGTACCGCGCGCGAGCCTTTCACCACGATGGGTCGTTCGATCAGTCGGGGATGCGCGACCATGGCCGCGATTAACTGATCTTCGCTCAATTCGGGATCCGTCAGGTTGAGGGTTTTGTATTCTTCTTCGCCGGTGCGCAGCAGTTGTCGGGCACTGATGCCGAGTTTGCCCAACAGGTTGCGCAGCGTGGCGGCATCGGGCGGCGTATCAAGATAGCGCACGATCTCGGGGTCCTGCCGGTCTTCAATCAGAGCCAGAGTTTGGCGGCTTTTTGAACAGCGCGGGTTATGGTAAATCGTAATTTTTTCAGTCTTCATTTATGATCGTCTGTTGCGATTTTAGCGGCCCCTAGTTTAAAGGAGTTTGACCTTGCACTCTACTTACCTGCGTCATTGGCCGCTTTTTCAGCGCTTTCGGGTGCTCATCGCCGTCGGTCTTTCAGCACTGCTAGTGCTTGCATGTTCCCGCGAGTCCCTGCCATTGGCATCCGGAGAAACGCTGTCGCTCTCGCAGTTGCAGGACAAGACCCTGGTGGTCAATGTATGGGCGGAATGGTGTGCCCCCTGTCGGGAGGAGATTCCCGAGCTGAACGCCATGATGGAGGCGTCAGATCTCATCGTCGTGGGCATTGACTTTGATCGTCATCCCGCCGATAAACTACCCTCTGTGCTGTCCCGCATGGGGATTGCCTTCCCCCAGCTGGCGGCAGAAGCCGAGGCGCGTTGGTCGCTGGCCCCGCCGACCGGCCTGCCGGTGACCTACCTGATCGATGAAGGGCGTCAGGTGCGGGCCATTCTTAAAGGCCCGCAGACCCGGCATAGTATCCGGGATGCCCTGGCGAAAGCGCCTCTCCCAGAATGAGGCGACGCTTTTATTTGACTTACTTTGGGAGAAATTGAGACGGCATGACTGCGTTTGTTCACCTCCGTATGCACACCGACTTTTCGTTGGTGGATGGTCTGGTCAAGATCAAACCCCTGATCAAGCGTCTGCAGGCCTTGAATATGCCGGCGATTGCCTTGACCGATCAATCCAATCTCTGCGGTCTGGTGAAGTTTTACAAAGCCGCGACCGGCGCAGGAATCAAGCCCATTGCCGGCGCGGATGTCTGGGTCGATAACGAAGAGGACGTCCAGCAACCCTATCTCCTGACCCTATTGGTGCGGAACCAGCAGGGGTACCGCAATTTGACAGAGCTGATATCACGGGGCTACACCGAAGGGCAAAAGGAAGGCAAAGTCCTGCTGCAGCGCGAGTGGGTGCGTGAGGCACGGGAGGGGCTGATCGCCTTGTCCGGTGCCAAGTTGGGCGATGTCGGGCGTGCACTGCTATCCGATAATGTGGAAATGGCCCGGGAACACCTGGGCTATTGGATGGACTGCTTCCCGGATGCCTTTTACCTTGAGTTACAACGGACTTTTCGGAGCGATGATGAACGCTGTGTGCATCAGTCGGTGGCGCTGGCAGCGGAGATGAATTGTCCGGTCGTGGCGACCAACGATGTGCACTTTCTTTCGGCCAGTGATTTTGAGGCGCACGAGGCCCGTGTGTGTATTCACGAAAGTAAAACGCTGGATGATCCCCGTCGCCAGCGACGTTTCAGCGATGCGCAATACCTGAAGTCAGCCGATGAAATGGTCGCTTTGTTTGAGGACATTCCCGAGGCCATCGAAAATACGGTTGAAATTGCGCGGCGATGCAACCTCGAGTTGAAACTGGGTAAGTACTACCTGCCCAATTACCCCATTCCGGAAGGACTGACCATGGATCAGTTCTTCATTCAGCTGTCAGAAGATGGGCTGAACCAGCGACTATCCCGCTTACTGGATGCGGATGATCCGGAGTATGCAAGCAAGCGCGAGGTCTACGATAAGCGCCTCAAGTTTGAGCTCGACATCATTATCCAGATGGGATTTCCTGGTTACTTCCTCATCGTCATGGACTTCATTCGCTGGGCCAAAAATAACGGGGTTCCGGTGGGGCCAGGACGGGGGTCCGGCGCGGGCTCGCTGGTCGCCTATGTGCTTGAGATCACCGATCTCGATCCGCTGGCTTACGATCTGCTGTTCGAGCGCTTCCTAAACCCTGAGCGGGTGTCGATGCCGGACTTTGACGTTGACTTCTGTATGGATGGACGGGATCGGGTGATCAGCTACGTGGCCGATACCTACGGGCGTAACGCCGTATCCCAGATCATTACCTTTGGTACCATGGCAGCCAAGGCGGTGGTGCGTGATGTGGCGCGGGTGCAGGGCAGACCTTATTCGCTGGGCGACCGCCTGTCGAAGCTCATTCCTTTTGAAGTCGGTATGACGCTGGCCAAGGCCCATGAACAGGAAGCACCCTTGCGGGAATACCTGGAGAACGACGAAGAGGCCAAAGACGTCTGGGACATGGCCGTCAAACTCGAAGGGGTTACGCGAAACGTGGGTAAGCACGCGGGGGGGGTGGTCATCGCGCCCACCAAACTGACAGATTTCTCGGCGCTCTACTGCGATGAAACGGGCGGCGGTCTGGTCACCCAGTTTGACAAGGATGATGTCGAAGCGGCGGGGCTGGTTAAGTTCGACTTCCTGGGGTTGCGAACCCTGACCATCGTCAACTGGGCCGTGGACATGATCAATGCCCGCCAGAAAGATGCGCCGCCGGTCGATATTACGGCGATTCCGCTGGACGATCCCGCCGCGTTTGATTTGTTGAAGAAAGCGGAAACCACGGCGGTGTTCCAGCTCGAAAGTCGCGGGATGAAAGATCTGATCCGGCGGCTGTTGCCGGACTGTTTCGAAGATATTATCGCGCTGGTGGCCCTGTTCCGTCCGGGGCCGCTGCAATCCGGGATGGTGGACGACTTTATCAACCGTAAGCATGGTCGAGCAGCGCTGGCATATCCCCACCCGGATTTTCAGCACGAATGGCTACAACCCGTTCTGCAGCCGACTTACGGGATCATCCTGTATCAGGAGCAGGTCATGCAGATCGCTCAGGTGCTGGCAGGGTATTCGCTCGGTGGCGCGGACTTGCTGCGTCGGGCCATGGGTAAGAAAAAACCCGAGGAAATGGCCAAGCAGAAAGCCTTCTTTCTGGAAGGCTCGGTCAAAAATGGTGTTAATGAGGAACTGGCGGAGAAGATCTTTGACCTGGTGGAAAAATTCGCCGGTTACGGTTTCAACAAATCGCACTCGGCGGCCTATGCGCTTGTCTCTTATCAGACGGCCTGGTTAAAGGCGCATTACCCGGCACCGTTTATGGCCGCGGTCATGACTGCCGATATGCAGAACACGGATAAAGTCGTGACGCTGATTGAAGAATGTCGCCGCATGAAAATCGACATTATCCTGCCAGACGTTAACACCAGTGATTTCACCTTTACCGTCAACGATCAGGAGCGCATCGTCTACGGGCTCGGTGCCGTGAAAGGGTTGGGGGAGGGGCCCGTACAGAGTATTCTCGATGCACGGCAGTCGGGCGGGCCTTTCAGCGATCTGTTCGATTTCTGTCAGCGGGTCGATCTGCGCAAGGTGAACAAGCGGGCGCTGGAAGCCCTGATCAAGTGTGGTGCACTGGATTCAATCGGCCCCAATCGGGCGCGACTGATGGCCTCCATTCCCGAGGCGGTGCAACGCGCAGAACAAGCGGCACGTAACGAAGATGCGGGGATCATGGATCTCTTTGGTGAAGTCACCGCGCCAGCAGCCACAGACCCCTATGTGGGGACCGCCAACCTGCGCGATTGGCCGGATAAGGAGCGCCTCAAGCTTGAAAAAGAAACGCTGGGTCTGTATGTCACCGGACACCCTTTCGATAGCTATGAAGCCGAGGTTCGCCGCTTCGCACCGACGCGCATACAGGACATGAAGCCGGGGCGTGAAACCCGCAAGGTGGCCGGACTGGTTGTTGCAATGCGAACGATGAAAACCAAACGCGGCGGCACCATCGCGATTGTGACGCTGGATGATCGTAGCGGGCGCATGGATGCAACGCTATTCACAGATCTCTATGACCAGTCCCGTGAGTTGCTGCATACCGACCGGGTGCTGATTATGGAAGGAGAGGTCGAAGAGGATGAATTCTCCGGCGGATTGCGTCTGAGAACACGCGCAGTCAGCGACATCGGTGAGGCTCGCATGAAGTATGTCAAAGAGCTGCAAATCAACCTGTGCGAAGAAGACTTTACGTCGGGATTGCAGAATGAATTGAATGCGCTGCTGGAGAAAAAACGTGGTGAAGGGTGTCCGGTGGTTATTCATTATCAAAGTCGTGAGGCCAGTACCTTTGTCAGGCTCGGAGAGCACTGGAAAGTCAGCCCGGATGATGCTTCCTTGCAGCAATTACGGTATTTGCTGGGGCAGGATCGGGTCGAGTTACGGTATCATTGAACATTGATTGAACACACTTGCGAGCCGGAACACCCTGTCCATGACTGAGAAACGCGACGCCACTCACAGCGCCTTTACGCTCGATTTTGAGCAGCCTCTGGTCGAGTTGGAGGAAAAAATCGAGGAATTGCGCCGCGTTGATCAGGATGGGGCGCTAAATCTGGCCGATGAAATTCGTCGACTCGAGAAAAAGTGTGCCCAAATGACCCAGACGATTTTTGCGGGATTGTCAGCCTGGGACATTTCACGCCTGGCACGGCATCCCAAACGACCCTATACCCTGGATTATATCCAGGCGATCTTCACTGAATTTGATGAAATGCAGGGCGATCGCCGGTTTGCGGATGATCCTGCCATCGTCGGCGGAACTGCGCGCCTGGACGGTCGTCCGGTTATGGTCGTCGGGCATCAGAAAGGGCGCGATGTCAAAGAGAAAGTGCGCCGTAACTTCGGGATGCCCAAACCGGAAGGCTACCGTAAAGCACTGCGACTGATGGAGACGGCCGAACGTTTTCGGATGCCGATTCTGACCTTTATCGACACACCTGGGGCATATCCGGGGATCGATGCCGAGGAGCGGGGGCAGAGCGAGGCGATTGCCTACAACCTTGCGGTCATGTCTCGCCTGAAAGTACCCATTATTTCCACCGTCATCGGGGAGGGCGGCTCTGGCGGGGCACTGGCCATTGGCGTGTGCGATCGTTTGCTGATGTTGCAGTACTCGACCTACTCCGTGATTTCTCCCGAGGGCTGCGCATCGATTCTCTGGAAAAACGCGGAATACGCAGCCGATGCGGCCGATGCCATGGGGATAACTGCCGCGTCCCTGGCTAAATTAGGGTTCGTTGATCAGGTTATCCCTGAACCTCCGGGGGGGGCGCATCGCAACAGTGGTGTGTGTGCGAGCGACTTGCAGCGTGCCTTGATTGAGCAACTGGCGAACCTGGAGAGGCAACTGCCTGAAGCACTGGTGGACACCCGCTATCAGCGTTACACGGCTCTGGATCACTACCTTTGAAGCCGCCACATCGCGCGCCGGAGGATTCTGGCGAATCGCTTCTGGCGCATGTCGCTCAGCAACTTGCGCCCGCATTCCTGGGGGAGCGCAGACCCCATTTTGTCGTAGCCCTCAGCGGGGGGCTTGATTCAATGGTTTTGCTGAATGTGATGGCGCAGCTGCGTTCACGACTGAATTTTTCATTGGCGGCTTTGCATATTAATCACGGGATTCATCCTGATGCGATCCACTGGGAGGATGCTTGTCGCGATCAGTGTCAGCTGCTCTCGATTCCGTTTGAGGCAGAGCACGCCACCCTGGAGCTTCACGCGGGTAGCCTGGAAATGAAGGCCCGTGAGGCGCGTTATGCGCTGTTCGGGCGGGCCTTGAAGGCAGGCGATTGGTTACTTCAGGCCCACCATTTGAACGATCAGGCTGAGACCATTTTATTTCGCTTGCTGCGTGGACAAGGTACGGCTGGACTGGCGGGCATTCCGAGACAACGGCCGCTGGGGGCGGCGACGCTGCTGAGGCCCCTGTTGTCGGTGGGGCGGGAGGCGCTGCTTGATGTGGCGAAGGCGTGGCAGCTTTGCTGGGTGGAGGATCCGAGCAATGACTGCCTGGCCCATGACCGCAACTTTCTGCGGCATGCCATTTTCCCGTTGCTCAGAGAGCGATTTCCGTCTGTTCTTGAACGCATCGCGCAGTCGGGAGAATGGATGCGGCAGAGTCTCGATGTGCTGCAGGACTGGGAGTCATCCTGGCTGGATTCACGAATGTCAGTCGTCCGGGGGCAACACTGCCTTGCGCTGGACGATCTGATTGGCCTGGAAGACGTTCCCCGGCGCAGTCTGCTGAAAGCCTGGCTGGAGCGCCTGGGATTCGGTACTGGCGAGTCGTTGCTGATTGAAGCCTCGCGGCAATGTTTTCAGAGCGGAGCCGAGTCCTCCCCTGAATTGCTTCTGCGTGGCGCCGTCTTACGTCGCTATCGGAACTGTCTCTATGCGATACCGGAAAGCCATTACAGTCTGGCCACGCAAGACTGGCCTGCATCCGGTTGGTCCTGGGAAGGCAGCGAGCCTCTGCACCTGCGCGATGGTCGCTGCCTGCGATTACCGTCCCATATCCCGGTACAGGACGGCCCTTTTTCGGTTCGGCGTCGTCAGGGGGGAGAGCGTCTTGACGCCCCGGGCGATGCTCACCGTCGCGATCTGAAAATCGTCTTTCAGAGGCTTGGCATTCCACCCTGGGAGCGTGATTGTATTCCGCTGCTATTTCAGGGTGACCGGCTGATCGCCCTCATTCTGGACTATAGTTGATAGATCATTTCGTTGCGGATTGGTTTTTCATCGATGCTGTTTATTCGGGCGTGGGGTGCATTGCTGGGATTGCTGTGGGCGATAGCGTCATTCGCAAGTCCTGACAATACCCTCGTTGGCTCGCATTCCTCTGCAGATATCCGCTTCGAATATGTATTGCGTGCGCCTGAGGCAGCAGACTCGCTAAACGATATTCTGGCACTGTCACCCTCAGACTGGCAGCCAGGCGACGCGAAAGGTGCCAATTTTGGGTTTACCCAATCCGTGGTCTGGCTGCGTTTTACCTTGCATAACGAAAGTGCCAAGGGGCAGGTGCGCCTGGTTGAGGTTGGCTATCCGCAGCTCGATCACGTGACTTTTTTCGAGCTACGCAAGGGGCAGCTCCAGCAAGAATATGTGACAGGGGACAGTTACCCCTTCCAACAGCGGCTTATTGATAATCCATCTTTTCTCTACCCTGTGGCCCTGGAGTCGGGTGAGTCGAGCGAACTCTATTTGCGCGTTACCACGCGCGGCTCCCTTGGATTTCCCTTGCGTCAATGGGGGCAGACGCGTTTCTTTGAAGCGGATGGCGTTGCCCAAAGATTGCATTTCTATTATTACGGCCTCCTTTCCGTCACCATTCTCCTCACAGCAGTGTTCTATGTGATGCTGCGGGAGCCCGCCTATCTTTTTTATGCGGTGGCAACATCCGGTTATTTGTTATTTTTTGCCTGTATCCGCGGATTTGCCTTTCAGGTTCTGTGGCCGGATTCCCCGGTCTGGGGCAATCGATCGATCCTCGTGGCCATGCCCGTTCTGGGGCTTTTTTCAGTGTTGTTTGCGCGCAGTTTTCTGCAAACAGCACGTCAGGTGCCGCGGCTCGATATATGTCTGCGGGTGATGGCGGGTGCCGAGTTCCTTAATCTCTTGGGGGCGATCGTGGCCCCCTATGATTTTTCGGTGCAGTTATCCGCATTGCTGGCCTTACCGCTCTGGCTGGTGCTGTTTTTGACCGGCCCCATAGTGTGGCGCCAGGGGAGTCGGCAGGGTGTATATTATACCTTTGCCTGGTCACTGCTTACCTGCGGTTACGTGCTAACCATGCTGCACAAGTTCGGTATCATTCCGAATTCACTGATTGCTGAATATGGAATGCAGATCGGTTCGGCTGTGGAGTCTATTTTGTTGACCTTCGCACTGGCAGAGCGTCTTTACCATGAACGTGAGGCGAAGATCGCTGCTCAGTCGTCACTCCTGGATGAGGCAAGACAACGCCGCGAGGCTCAGCAGCGACTGGTGATGCAGGCGCTGCATGATCCCCAGACCGGAATGCCCGTCCGGGCGGTATTTGAAATGCGTCTGCGTGAGCTCAGTCAGCATGCCCTTGATCCTGAGTACTTTGTCTGTGTCGTTTGGTTTTCGGGCTACAAGGATGTGGTGATGACACTCGGGCAGAATCATGCCGATACCCTAATGCGCCAGTATATCGCGGCGTGTAACGAGCAGCTTGAAAAGCTACCCGGCACGGTGCTGGTGGAGCGGGTGGAAACCCAGAACTGGTGGGGGGCCTCGCTGGAGCCGGGTTATTGGGCGCTGGCTCTCGATGCGGATGAGGTGCGTACCCACCGTCAGGCTTATGAGCGTTTCCTCGCCTGGATGGCCTCGCCTCAGGCGATACTGGAGTTTCAGTTGGAACTGGGTCCGGTTGTCGGCGTCTGTCAGATTCATGCTCAGCAAATGGTACCGGGTCGAGATCTTCGCAATGCGACGATTGCGCTTGAAATTGCGCGCACACGCAACCGGCCACTGGGATTTTATCTGGAAGCCCAAGATTACTATACGGAGCAGCGTCTGACACTGATGTCGGGGTTGCGCAATGCGTTGAAACAAAACCAGACCCAGTTGTTTTATCAGCCTAAGGTGAGGGCGGGCGACGGCAAGGTGGTCGGTTTGGAAGCGTTGATACGCTGGTCGACCGCTGAACGGGGCTGGATCAGGCCTGATGAATTCATTCCGCTGGCGGAAAGAACGGATTTAATTCAGGAACTGACCCAATGGGTGCTTCGACAGGCACTGGGCGATCTCGCTCAATTGCACCGTGAGGGCTATGGGGTCAATTTATCCGTCAATTTGTCTGCACGCAATCTGACAATGAGGGGCCTGGAAGATTTTGTGAATGATCTGGTTGCTCACTATGGGCTAGCCCCTTCAGATTTGACCCTGGAGCTGACTGAAACTGCAGTGATGCATGAGCCCGAGGCAGGAATCCAGGTACTGAGCTGTTTTCGTAATGCGGGTTATACAGTTGCCGTTGACGACTTTGGTTCAGGATATTCGTCGCTGAGTTATCTCAAGCGAATGCCAGTCAGTGAAATAAAAATTGATAAATCATTAGTCACAGGAATTACGACATCGGAGAGCGCCAACGTTATCCTGCAGACCACGATAACCATGTGCCACGCGCTGGGTTTTTATGTCGTGGCCGAAGGTGTCGAAACGGCAGAGGAAGTTGCGTGTCTCAACGAGATGGCCTGCGATCTGCTGCAAGGCTACTACATCGCTCGCCCCGCACCTTTAGCGGAAATCCGCCAGTTTCTGGCTGACTCAGCGGCCTTAGACGACGGGATTAATCATTTGCAGGCAGATTGACCGTGCAGATAACGGAATTGCCCTTACCCTGATAGGTCAGCTTATCAAAGCTCAGCATATTAGCCATGGCAATACCGCGGCCGTGAGGGTCGCTGGCCCGCTCAGCGTTGAATTCCATATATTTTTTCCAGTCAAAGCCATTGCCTTCGTCATCTATCTGTAGGGTCATGTGCTCGCGGTTGCGCTTCATGTGAACTTGCACCTGCTTATGACTGTAATCCGGTGAGACCTGACGAAGCTCAACCTCTGCCAACCAGCGTCCCGCATGAAGTAGCGCCGTTTTCTCGGCATATTGAATGCCCAGGTTACCATGCTCGACGGCATTGATCAGAAGCTCCGAAATGCCATTGACGACCCGATCCGGGTCTGGGAAAAAGTGGGCGAGTGTGGCTGCGACAGCCCGCGCCTGCGCAATCGTCCTGAACTCCAGCCGCATTTCGGAGACCAGCGCAAAGGTCCGATCCCGTTCCTCCATCGCCGCGTAGAGATCCCGGGATCGACGGCTGTCTTCAATGGCCGCTTTGACCAGTGAGATGAGGACTTCGTCATCATAGGGTTTGGTCAGGTAGTAGAAAACGCCCAGCTCTAACCCTTCCCGAATCTGACCCGGTTCAGACGCCGCCGTCTGCATGATGACCGGGATACGCTTGAGATTGGTGGCCGCTCGGTAGCGTTTAAGGAATTCGATGCCATCCAGCACGGGCATCATGCGATCCAGAAGAATCAGATCGATGGTCTGATGTTCTTTCTGCAGGATATTCCAACCTTCTTCGCCATCATGGGCAACAACAATGTCGTAGCTTTCGTCTTCGAGATAACACTCGATCAGCTTTACGTTTCTGGCATCGTCGTCAATGGTCAGGATGCGTTCGGTCATGGTCTTTCCGGCGTTAGTGGATACGTCCCTCCCTATAGTGTAGGCAAAAATGATGGCGGTGTGGCTAAATCTGCAAAAATATCCAGTCTGGACTTGACAGGGTAAGGCCTTGATATGGCAGTGCTTGTAACAGGTGCTCAAATTTTGGTGAACCGGCTCTCACTTTCGTTGAGCGAAAGACTCCTTTCTGGTATTCTGGCGCCCCATCTTGAGATGAATAATCCCCCCAGATCCGTCTTACACCAACGAAACGATGGAAACCGCATGACACGTTACATATTCGTCACAGGTGGAGTGGTCTCTTCTTTAGGGAAGGGCATTGCCTCTGCGTCTTTGGCCGCCATTCTTGAGGCGCGTGGCCTCAAAGTCACCATTCTCAAACTGGACCCCTATATCAATGTTGATCCTGGTACGATGAGTCCGTTTCAGCATGGGGAAGTCTTTGTGACCGAAGACGGGGCGGAAACCGACCTCGATCTGGGGCATTATGAGCGTTATATCCGCACCCCGATGACGCGTCGTAATAACTTTACGACCGGTCGGGTGTATGAAACCGTTCTGCGCAAGGAGCGCAGGGGTGATTACCTTGGGGGGACGGTTCAGGTTATTCCCCATATTACCGATGAAATCAAGCGGCGCATTGTGGAAGGTGCCGGTGATGCTGATGTAGCCCTGGTCGAAATCGGTGGAACAGTCGGGGATATCGAGTCCCTGCCATTTCTTGAAGCGACCCGTCAGCTCAAAATTGAAGTGGGCTATCGGCGCGCGCTGCTGATGCACCTCACCCTGGTGCCTTACATTGCGACGGCGGGTGAGATCAAGACTAAGCCAACCCAGCATTCGGTCAAAGAGTTGCGTTCTATCGGTTTGCAGCCTGACATTCTGATCTGTCGTTCAGAGCAGCCAATTGATGCGTCGTCCAGACGTAAAATTGCCCTGTTTACGAACGTGGAAGAGCGCGCGGTTATTGCCCTGGAAGATGCGCGAACCATTCACAATATTCCTGCAATGCTGCATCTGCAGGGACTTGATTCTTATATCGTTGAGCGTTTTGGGCTGGATTGCCCGGAAGCAGATCTGCGCGAGTGGGCGGCCGTCGTTGAAGCGGAATTGAATCCTCAGCATGAAGTCACGATTGCCATGGTCGGTAAATACATGGAGCTGCTGGACGCTTATAAGTCGCTGATAGAGGCGGTCAAACACGCCGGTATCCGCTCGCGTACACGCATTAATTTCCGCTACATCGACTCCGAAACGATCATGGAAAAAGGCACTGGGGCACTCGAGGGTGCTGATGCCATTCTGGTTCCGGGAGGCTTTGGCGAGCGAGGCGTCGAGGGCAAGATTCAGACGGTTCGTTATGCGCGCGAACGCAAAATTCCTTACCTGGGTATTTGTTTGGGAATGCAGGTGGCGGTCATTGAGTATGCCCGCCATGTCGCTGGGCTTCAGGGGGCTCACAGTACTGAGTTTGATCGCAACTCACCTTACCCCGTGGTGGGTCTCATTACGGAATGGCAAACTGCCGAAGGGACAACTGAGAAGCGTACTGAGAACTCGGATCTGGGCGGCACCATGCGCCTGGGGGCGCAGGAGTGTAAATTGGTCGAAGGCTCTCTGGCCTTTGATTGTTATGGCAAGAAAATGATCAGTGAGCGCCATCGCCACCGATATGAGGTCAATAATACCTGGCTGCCTGCGTTGGTTAAGGCGGGTTTGAAGGTGGCGGGCACCTCAGCGGATGACCAGTTGGTTGAAATGATTGAAGTGTCAGACCATCCTTGGTTTGTCGCCTGTCAGTTCCATCCCGAGTTCAAATCAACGCCGAGGGATGGTCATCCCTTGTTTGAGGGCTTTGTCAAGGCGGCGCTTAAGCAGTCAGGCAAGAACTAAGCCCTCCAGTGGAGGGCAATGCGGAGATAATGTGATGGCGCAGAAAACGGTAAACGTAGGAAATCTGACCTTGGGCAACTCCCTGCCTTTCGTGTTGTTTGGCGGAATGAACGTGCTGGAGTCCCGTGACCTGGCGCTCGAGGTCGCGGACAAATATGTTGAAGTGACGCGTCGCTTAGGCATCCCCTATGTTTTCAAGGCGTCGTTTGATAAAGCCAATCGTTCTTCCATGCACTCGTTCCGCGGGCCTGGTCTGGATGCCGGTATTAAAATTCTGGCAGAGATCAAAGAACGTTATAAGGTTCCTGTGATTACGGATATCCATGAGCCGGATCAGGCCGCGCCGGTCGCTGAAGTGGCAGATGTCATTCAGTTGCCGGCGTTTTTGTCACGCCAGACCGATCTGGTGGTCGCGATGGCCCGCACGGGGCGCCCGATTAATATCAAGAAAGCGCAGTTTCTGGCTCCGCAGGAAATGCGGCATATACTGAAAAAGTGCGAAGAAGCCGGTAACGATCAGTTGATTTTGTGCGAAAGGGGTTCGTCGTTCGGTTACAACAACCTCGTTGTCGATATGCTGGGATTTGGCATCATGAAGCAGTTCGGCTACCCGGTATTTTTTGATGTGACGCACGCGCTGCAGATGCCTGGAGGGCTTTCGGAGTCGGCGGGAGGGCGTCGGGAACAGGTGACTTTGCTGGCCAAGGCGGGCATGGCGACGGGGCTGGCGGGGCTGTTTCTGGAAGCCCACCCTGAACCTGAAAAGGCTCGCTGTGATGGGCCGTGTGCGCTGCGCCTGAGCCAGTTGGAAGCGTTCCTTGCGCAGATCAAAGCGTTGGATGACCTCGTGAAAGGCTTTCCCGAATTAGATACCCAATAATTGAATTTGAGAAGTAAGAGCATTTAGGAGAACGGTGATGGCAGAGATTGTAGAGATTCGTGGCAGGGAAATCATGGACTCCCGGGGGAACCCCACGGTAGAAGCCGATGTGGTGTTGAAGTCCGGCGTAGTCGGAACGGCCTGCGCGCCGTCGGGTGCATCAACCGGTTCACGTGAAGCATTGGAGCTGCGTGACAAAGATCCAAAGCGCTACCTGGGTAAAGGTGTATTGAAGGCGGTGGCCAATGTAAATGGCGCAATCCGCGACGCTCTGTTGGGACAGGATGCCACGAATCAACGCAAACTTGATCAGATCATGCTGGATCTGGACGGAACCGAGAACAAAGCAAAACTGGGCGCGAATGCGATCCTGGCGGTTTCTCTGGCAGCGGCTAAAGCTGCAGCGCAGGAAAAAGGGGTGCCTCTGTACGCGCATATCGCGGATATCAATGGAACACCCGGACAATACAGCATGCCGGTGCCGATGATGAATATCCTGAATGGAGGCGAGCATGCAGACAACAATGTCGACATTCAGGAGTTCATGGTGCAGCCCATTGGCGTGACCCGCTTCAGCGAAGCGCTGCGCGTGGGCGCCGAGATTTTTCATAGCCTGAAAAAAGTACTCCATGACAAAGGCTTGAGTACTGCAGTGGGTGATGAGGGCGGTTTTGCGCCCAATCTGCCGTCTAACGAAGCGGCGCTGGCAGCCATTCAGCAAGCGGTTGAAGCGGCAGGTTATAAGCTGGGGACGGATGTCACGCTGGCCTTGGATTGCGCATCTTCTGAGTTTTACAAAGAAGGCCAGTATGACCTGTCGGGTGAAGGTAAGGTTTTCAGTTCAGAAGGTTTCGCTGATTATCTGGCAGAATTGACCCGTAAGTACCCGATCGTCTCGATTGAAGACGGTATGGATGAGAGTGACTGGGACGGTTGGGCGATTCTGACCCGCAAGCTGGGCGCATCTGTTCAGTTGGTGGGAGATGATCTGTTCGTAACCAACACCCGCATTCTGAAGCGTGGTATTGAACAAGGTGTTGGCAACAGTATTTTGATCAAGTTCAACCAGATCGGAAGCCTCACTGAAACGCTTGATGCCATCAAAATGGCGAAAGAAGCCGGCTTCACGGCTGTGATTTCTCACCGCTCCGGTGAAACAGAAGACACCACCATTGCGGATCTTGCCGTCGGTACTTCGGCTGGCCAGATCAAAACCGGTTCGTTGTGTCGTTCAGATCGTGTGGCTAAATATAACCGACTGCTTCGTATTGAAGAAATGCTCGGTGACAAAGCGATTTACCGTGGTCGCAAGGAAATCAAGGGACAATAAGTCCCTTTTTTTCACGGATACTGGCTATTTTGGAAGAGCCTGGTCTATAAGTATGGATGCAAATGTTTCATTCAGATGACGCCGGGTTTTTACGAGGTTCCAGTAAATGTTTTCAGACAGGCTTGTCAAAGGCCTTTGGGTTGCGCTCAGCGTAGCTATTCTTGCCCTCCAATTTCGCATTTGGTCGGGGGAGGGTTCCCTCTCCCAAATGTGGGGGTTGGACCATCAGATTGCCGGTCAACAGGCGGAAAACGTTCAATTGTCGGACCGTAACCGCGCGTTGGCGGCTGAGGTGATGGAGCTCAGGCTTGCCCAGTCAGCATTGGAAGAGCGTGCCCGGGTTCAGCTGGGCATGGTTCATCCTGATGAAACCTTCTACCTTGTGATCGGACACTAGCGCATTTCTCGCTAGCTCAGTGCTCATCGAATCTGGACTTCTTCCGGCGCCATCTTGAATTTGCATCAACCTCAGCTATTGTTTGTTGTGAAAGCGTTGCCTTGAAACAATAACAACAATGAGGTTTTACCATGCTGATGCTCGACGGAATGCTGGCGGTTGCCAGTGTATGCCTGTTTCTCGCAGGCTGTCTCCTGTTCGCGGGTTCTAAGCTAACTCGCTGGTATGCGGATCTGGGTGCAGCAGGGAATAGTCCGGATTTTTCGCTTCAGATTCTCTCCTTGCTCGTGGCTGCCGTCGTGGTAGGTCTTTTACCTACGCCAGAGTTGAGTTCCTCAGATGAGCCAGACCTGAATCGCTTGCCCCCGCCCGCTGCCGGCGCCGTACCCTCTTCTTCTCAGCGTATCGCGCAGTGGGCAGCAGAGACCCAGCCTGGGACACTTTCGCTGCCTCCGACCAGCGCGCATTATGAACTGATGCTGGTTGCGGGAAATGAGGAGGTGGTTGAACTGGTGGGTAGTCTGGACATTCTTGCTGACAACCTTAACCGCTATTATGTCGTCGTAGAGACACAGGCATATGGCCTCAATGGGCCGGAGTCCGGTGTTCAATTATCAACAGGAACCCTTGAGCGGCAGCGGGGACAATGGTATGTCAGATTGGATGCCGGTGTGTTGCCTGACAGCTTCCCTTCAGTGGACACTCCGATAGATCTGCAGGTTGAGGGAGATCGCTTGATCCTGGGTTATGAGCAGGCGGGAACGCGCTACCAACAAATCTGGCAGCAATTTCCTGATTCCTGATTCCTGATTCCTGATTCCTGATTCACGGGAGAGCTATCACACCGTCTATCCCATAGGCATTGACGGGGGCTTATGATTTAATAAGCTCCCGCGTTGAGTGCAAGTCTTGGAACAGACATGAATGAACGGATCTGGGTTGTGGTGCCGGCAGCCGGTGCCGGAGCCCGAATGGGTGCCGAACAGCCCAAGCAGTACCTTCCCCTGTTGGGGAAATCGATTTTGGAACAGACGCTGGATACCTTATTGGCCCATCCGGCAATTCCCCACCTCTATTTGCCGATTTCTGACTCAGATACCTTCTGGTCGGCCAAGGCCGCATCCTATCAGGGACGGGTCACAGCACTATGCGGCGGGCGAGAGCGGGTTGACTCCGTTTTGAATGCGCTGCGCTGTCTGCCGTCTGCCAACACCCAGGACTGGGTGCTGGTCCACGATGTTGCGCGCCCCTGTCTGCGTCACCGCGATCTCGACAACCTTCTGGAGACGCTGAAGCTGGAGGCGGTCGGAGGGCTTCTGGGGGGCAGGGTATCTGACACGATGAAACGAACTGACGCTCAGGGGGTTGTGGTTCAGACAGTGTCCCGTGAACATCTTTGGCGCGCTTACACGCCGCAGATGTTTCGTTATGGGCTTTTGCTCAATGCCATCGAACAGGCGTGCGAGGCGGGTGTCAAGGTGACCGATGAAGCGTCGGCGATTGAATACCTGGGGTACGCACCGCGAATGGTGCAGGGTGCGGATGACAATATCAAAGTGACCTACCCCCATGATCTCGAGCTGGCCGCCTTGTTTCTTGAACGAATTAAACATGAGGAGAACCGCTGCGCATGAATGTGCGAATTGGACAGGGCTTTGATGTGCATGCCTTTGGTGATGACTCGCTACCGCTCTGGATGGGGGGCGTGAAAATTCCACATGAAAAGGGCTTGATCGCGCACTCCGATGGGGATGTCCTTTTGCATGCCATCTGTGACGCCTGTCTTGGCGCGCTGGCGCTGGGCGATATCGGTCATCACTTCCCGGATAGCGATCCACGCTATCGCGGAATCGACAGTCGGACGCTACTCCGGCATGTCATCGCACTCTTAAAAGAGAGGGGAGCCAGACTCATCAATGTCGATTCGACGATTGTCGCGCAACGGCCGAAAATGGCGCCGCACATTCCGTTGATGCGCCAGTATATCGCCGAAGATATGGGGCTGCCGCTAGACTCGGTCAGTGTTAAAGCCACGACGACGGAGAAGCTCGGATTTACCGGACGGGAAGAGGGCATAGCCTGTTATGCGGTGGTGCTGCTTGAACGCATTGCCTGAAGACACGATGCCTCTGATGGAGCCTGACTATCATGCCTTACCACTTTGGGAAGAACGCTTCAGCGCAAGTTGGAAAGCGGTCCCGGAGGACTTTCGCGTAGATGAACTGGCCGATTTTGAGCGGGATCCAAAGGGCGAGCAGGTGCTTCTTCAGGTTTCCAAGCGAGGGCAAAACACCCACTGGGTCGCACGTGAAATAGCGCGCTTCGCCGGGGTGCGTGACTTTGATGTCGCCTACTGTGGCCTCAAAGATCGTCAGGCGGTTACCCGGCAATGGATGTCGGTGTATTTGGGCGCGCGCCCTGAGCCGGATTGGTCGCAATGTCGCCTGCCTGAGGTTCAGATTCTCCCCGTGGGACGCACCCGCCGAAAGCTGAGGAGAGGTGATCATGCAGGAAACCGTTTCAAAATTGTGATAACGATGGAGGCGCTGGAACATGAGGCGGAAAACCAGCCGCGACGTGCGGAGATTGATCGCCGACTGACCGTATTGAAGCGAGATGGGTATCCCAATGCATTTGGCCCGCAGCGCTTCGGTCGGGAGGATGATAACGTGCGTCGGGCGCTGACCTGGCTCAAGCATGGTACGCGCATGAAAAATCGACACCTGCAGGGCGTTTACCTTTCGGCCATTCGCGCTGCGTTTTTCAATGCCGTTCTGAATGCGCGCCTGCGTCAGGGAAACTGGAATCAATTGCTCACGGGGGATGTGCCTGTCGCAGCCGCGGCAGCCGAGCTGGGGTGGGGGGGGCTGAGCGCCTGCCTGGTCCCTTCGGGTGTGTTGCCGGGCGATGCGCGGTTTGGGGAAGGTGAAAAAGGTAAGCTCGAAGAGCAGATTATGGCGCCTTTTCAGGAGGTTCTGGCTCAGCTCCATCGACTGGGTGTTCGTGGGCAAAACAGGCCTCTCGTTGCCCGCTGCCAGGCACTGGACTGGGAATGGGAGGGTATGTCTCGGTTAACCCTGAGCATCACTTTGGGCAAGGGCTGCTACGCTTCTAGCTTGCTTGAACAAATATTTATTCTGGACTCAGAGGGCGAGGAGTCCGATGACGATCATTAAACGGGATGAGTGGCGTGAAGCTCTTATTATCCAATGACGATGGGGTGCATTCACCCGGACTTCTGACACTGGCCGAGGTGTTAAGCGGTATAGCGGAAATACAGGTCATTGCGCCAGACCGTGATCACAGTGGTGCCAGCAACTCGCTCACACTGACGCGACCCCTGATGTTGCAGAAGACGGCCTCCGGCTTTATTGCCGTCGATGGGACGCCCACCGATTGTGTTCACCTCGGCCTGAGTCAGCGGCTTGGCATGGGGGCTGAACGGGTCGTATCCGGCATCAACACACACGCGAATTTAGGTGACGATGTCATCTATTCTGGCACCGTTGCAGCTGCGATGGAGGGGCGCTTCCTGGCGAAGCCCGCCATTGCGGTATCCTTGGTTAATCGGGGTAACTGGCATTTTCAGACGGCCGCTCAGGTGATCAGGGATTTGTTAACGAAAGCAGAGGGCTTACGTCTCGCTCCGCGCACGCTGCTGAATATCAATGTGCCTGATGTCCCCTATGCAGAGCTAAAGGGGTATGAGGTCACACGCTTGGGACATCGGTTGCGCAGTGGCGAACCTCAGGAAATTCGGGATCCCCGCGGTAAAATCCGGCATTGGATTGCGGCAGCGGGCGAGGGTGACGATGCGGGGCCCGGTACCGACTTTCATGCGGTGGAACAGAACCGGGTGTCTATCACGCCCATTCACATTGATATGACGCGCTATGATGCATTCACTGACCTGACACACTGGCTGGAGTCCTGATGACGACGTTTGATTTACAAGGTATCGGGATGACCTCTGCCCGCACGCGAAAGCGTTTGATTGAGCGCCTCAAAGAGGCGGGCGTTAAGGACCATGAAGTGCTCAGTGCAATGTTCAGTGTTCCACGGCACATTTTCGTGGATGAGGCGCTGGCTCATCGGGCCTACGAGGATACCGCACTGCCAATTGGTCATGCGCAAACGATTTCTCAGCCCTATATTGTGGCCAGAATGTCGGAATTGCTGCGCGAAAAAGGGCCGTTGGGACGGGTGCTGGAGGTGGGGACCGGTTCAGGTTATCAGGCGGCAATTATGGCTCGGCTTGCGCAGTCTGTTTATACCGTCGAGCGTATCGAGCCCCTTCTGACGCGGGCGGTGAAGCGTTTTCGGGCGCTCAGGCTCGATAATATCTATAGTCGGTTATCCGATGGTAGCTGGGGGTGGCAGGAAAAAGCGCCATTTGATGGTATTATTGTCACCTGCGCGCCCTCCGTTATCCCGCCTGAGCTGCTGGATCAACTGGTGGACGGTGGGCGTCTGGTTGCGCCGGTCGGAGAAGATGGGGCGCAAGTATTGAAGGTTTATCAGCGAACCGGGGATCGGTTTGTCGAGAAAACGGTAGAATCTGTTCGGTTTGTGCCTTTGTTGCCAGGAGTGGTGCGTTAATGTGGAGTGTGTATTTCAAGGGAATTGCGATGGGGGCGGCCGACATTGTACCGGGTGTTTCGGGCGGGACGATTGCTTTCATCACGGGTATTTACGAGCGCTTGATTGTGGCGCTGAGCAGCTTGGATCGCCAATGCTGGCTGACCTTTCGTGAACGCGGATTAAACGGTGTCTGGCAGCACATTGATGGGACCTTCCTGATTATCCTGTTTGCAGGCATTCTCACCAGTGTCATTTCGGCCGCGCGATTAATCAGTTATCTGCTGGATAACCATGGCATCGTGTTGTGGTCTTTTTTTCTCGGCCTTATCTTAGGGTCCGTGGTGTTTATCGTGAAAGCGATGAGGGCACATAATCTCTCTACCTGGAGTGGGCTCGTTGCCGGTACGCTGATGGCTTACGCGATTACAGAATTGTCGCCGGCAGAAATGGTCGTTACGCCGGTCACTCTGTTCATTTCAGGCGCCATTGCAATTTGCGCAATGATTTTGCCGGGTGTTTCCGGGAGTTTTCTGTTACTGATTATGGGGATGTACGGTCATGTTTTGGGGGCCGTAAAAGAGTTCGATGTGCTTGTGCTGGTCATTTTTTGCAGTGGCTGTCTGGTTGGCTTGCTATCATTTACCCATTTTCTTAAGTGGGTACTGCGTCGCTATCATGATGTCACCCTGGCGGTATTAACCGGCTTCATGTTGGGTTCCCTGAATAAGGTATGGCCCTGGAAGCAAACGCTTGAGTATCGTCTTGATTCGCACGGAGAGGCTGTCCCACTGGTTCAGGCGAACATTTTTCCTTCGACCTACGAGCAGCTAACCGGTGAACCTTCAGCTATACTTTGGGCAATTGGCGCTTTTGTTGTAGGGCTTTCGCTGGTTTTGGCGATTGAATTTTTGCAGCAGAGAAAGCCTTCCTGAATTGCGGTGTTACCAAACGCCACGCCGCGCTACCTGGGGTAACATGGCGACGTTTTCTGTTACGCCTTGGAGCCTTGCGCTAATCATGGATTGTGTTTAATTTTAAAGACTTACGGACATTATTTAAAATATTCTTGTAAATTTTAGGATTATGAGAGGTGGTTTTAATAACGTTTAGTTGTAAAAAGCGGTCGTTTAGCGGCTGTAAACGCGTCTAAAATCAAGTAATTGTAACGGGATGTTTCTAAAAGTTGGCACAACGCGTGCATGTATATTCTTGTTTTTAACGGGGTTCGCTGCCCTGCCTGCCTGCACATCCAGTGACATCTACAACGACCCAGATTTCAATCCACCCGTATTTTGGGGTTCGCACATCGTTCAGGAAGGGGACTCCTTGTATGCCATCGCATGGCGCTACGGCAGGGACCCTATGGAAATTGCGCGCGCTAACCATCTCAGGCCGCCGTATCGAATTTATCCAGGCCAGCGACTCACGCTCGAAGCGCCGCCCGCCGCTTTAACAAAAAAATCAAGCGGCAGATCGTCTGCAACCACCAGGTCAAATGATCCGAAAGTGGCATCGACCTCAAAATCGTCCGCTCAAAATTACAAAAATAAACAAAAGCCTGCGACTGTTGTTACGAGTCGTTCCTCAAGCTCTACCCCTAAGTGGCAGTGGCCTCACTCTGGCCCGATTATTGATACATATTCCGTCACCGGCAGAATCAATAAAGGGATTGATATTGCGGGGAAAATCGGCGATCCGGTTCTGGCAGCCTCGGAAGGAGAGGTGGTATACGCGGGTAGTGGTCTTATCGGTTATGGGCTTTTAATAATTATAAACCATAGCGATGAGTACTTGAGCGCCTACGCGCACAACCACAAAATTCTCGTTAAGGAAGGGAGTGTTGTCAGACGTGGAACAAAAATCGCTGAGCTGGGTGACGCGGGAACCAGCCGTCCGAAACTGCACTTTGAGATTCGGAAAAACGGCCAGCCTGTGAATCCGCTTTCCTATCTGCCGAAACGATAAGGTTCGATACAGAACCAACGATTTCTGAAACGGGGTTATTTTAGGAAGAGTGTTATGGCAGCAGAACGAGAAGCTTATGCGGATGATCTGGCTTATGAGCTGGACGTAGAATTTGATGGCATTGATGCGAATGATCTGGATGATTCGGATGAGGGTGAAGAGTCCTCTGTCCCATTCAGCAAGGCGCGCAATGGCCGCGTTTCCTTTGGTGAAGGGGCGTCCTATCGCCAGATGGATGCAACTCAGATTTATCTGAATGAAATCGGTTTTTCACCGCTCCTGTCTCCCGAAGAAGAAGTGCATTTCGCCCGTTTGGCGCGCCGCGGTGACGAGGGTGGCCGTAAACGCATGATCGAGAGTAACCTGCGACTGGTGGTAAAAATTGCCCGTCGCTATGTCAATCGTGGCCTGACGTTGCTCGACTTGATTGAAGAAGGAAATTTAGGCCTGATCCGCGCTGTTGAAAAGTTCGATCCTGAGCGTGGCTTCCGTTTCTCGACCTATGCAACCTGGTGGATTCGCCAGACCATCGAGCGGGCCATCATGAATCAAACCCGTACCATTCGCCTCCCGATTCATGTGGTAAAAGAACTGAATGTGTATTTGCGCGCTGCCCGCGAGCTAACCCAAAAGCTGGATCATGAGCCCAGCGCGGAAGAAATTGCCGAACTGCTTGAAAAACCGGTGCGCGATGTCAAGCGCATGCTGGGGTTGAATGAGCGAATTACCTCGGTCGACACGCCGATCGGCGGAACCGACAAATCGTTGCTGGACACTGTCGCGGACGAGACCGTCAGTAACCCCTCCGAACTCCTGCAGGACAGTGATCTGAAAAGCTGTCTTGACCGCTGGTTGGATCAGCTCAGCGATAAGCAGCAGGAAGTGATTTCCCGTCGCTTCGGTCTGCGCGGTTACATCACCAGCACGCTGGAGGAAGTAGGTCAGGAAATTGGTCTGACGCGGGAACGAGTGCGTCAGATTCAGGTCGAAGCACTGCGCCGCATGCGTGAATTGATGGAAAAAGAAGGGCTGTCCGGCGACACCTTGTTCAAATAGTGCAACGAGTACACCCGCAATAGCTAATCGCTTACAAAAGGCGGTGAAGGTATCCTTCACCGCCTTTTTTATTTGCGTCTAGGCAGGATTTGTGAGAACTGCTGAACAGTTTGCCAGCTCCCTCTTCTGATACCATCAGCGAGCATTTACGGTGTTTCGCTGTAAATTTATAACTGAGATACAGTAAAACTATTAAAAAGTAGGCTATTAGGGATAAACATTATGAAACAAACACTTGCAGCCTTTTTGGCTTCTGCACTTCTGGCGGGTTCTGTTCAGGCAGCAACCGTTGCTGGCGTTGACATTCCAGACACCTTCGACGCAGCGGGCAAGACGCTGAATCTGAATGGCGCTGGCGTTCGTTCCAAGTTCTTCATGGATGTGTACGTGGGCGGCCTGTACCTGCAGGACGCTAGCCAGGACGCAGCTGCGATCGTTAAAGGCGATGCACCGATGTCTATCAAACTTCACATGATTTCTGGTCTGATCACCAGCGACAAGATGAAGACTGCAACCAGCGAAGGTTTTGTGAACGCTACCGGCGGTAACCTTGCTCCGATCCAGGCGTCTGTTGACAAGTTCATGGCGGCGTTCAACGAAGAAATCGTTGAAAACGACGTGTTTGACATCGTTTACGTTCCTGGTAAAGGCGTTGAAGTTTACAAGAACGAAGAACTGGTAGACACCATCGACGGTGGCATGGCGTTCAAAGAAGCACTGTTCGGTATCTGGTTGTCAGAGAAGCCTGCTCAGGAAGATCTGAAAGCTAAAATGCTGGGCAAGTAATTCTGGCGGGTTTCCGTTCAGAAGGCTGAGCTAAAAAAGAAAGGGGCGGGTAACGCCTCTTTTTTTCGTTCTGAAGGAATGAGCTGTGTCCATGTGTTCTGAAATACGAGAGACTAATCTGTTCAAAATGGCTGGCGGCAGGTCATGCCCCATCCCGGAGATCAGTTCAATTTGGGATTGTCTGATACATTGCGCGGTCTTAATGCCATAGGATTTTGGTATCAGCGCGTCATCTCCCCCATGAATGATCAGGGTAGGTACGCGTATCTCCCGCAGCTCAGCGTGGCGACTGCCTGTTCCCATGATGGCGGCGGTTTGTCGCAGCGTTCCGGCATGATCATCGTCACTTCTGGCCAGCGCGCGCTGCAGGCGTTCGGTTAAAAGTTGCGGACTTGTTTTCAGGGCAGTGCCGCTCAGGCGTGTCAATGCGTTCACCCTGCGCTGAATGTCAGCGTGTGGGCAATGCTTTTTGCGTGGTCCTTGCCAGGGCAGCAGAAACGGAAGTCTGCGGGGAATGGGGACTTCGGGGGCCGACATAATTGAGGTCAGGCTGATGACGCGACCGTAGAAACGGGTGGCGACGATCTGGCTGATCATCCCGCCCATGGAGGCGCCTACAAGATGGGCTTTCTTTAATTTGAGCCAGTCCATCAGGCCGATGACATCACGCGCCATGTCTGAAAGGGTGTACGCCGTTTTAATGCGCAGGCCCAATTGGTGGCGCAGAATGTTGCTCAGCAGACCCGGTGGGCGCAAATGGTGTAACTTGTCTGACTGACCGATATCCCGATTATCAAAGCGAATGACATAGTACCCCCGTTGAGCTAGCCCTTCGCAAAATGCTTCCGGCCAGGCAATCATTTGAGCACCCAACCCCATCACCAATATGACGGCCGGGTGTTGAGCGTTTCCAAAGGTTTCATAGGCCAGTCTAAGTTGACCGGATAAAGCATAGTGCGAGGACATGGTGCGTTTTCCGAGAGAGCGCCATTGGTTATTGTATCGCTCCCTGCTGATGGCACATCCCTGTGCAAACAGGATTCATAAAAAATTCATCCCCGGTTTTCCGGGTGGTTTGGGGTAACAGGATGGGTTGTCACGCTTGAGCGAAAACTTGCGCATAAATCAATCCAGGCCTGAACACCGGGAGTGATGTATTTCGCTTTGTGTAAAATGGTGTACAGCGTACGGTGAAAATCCCGTCCCGGTGCGTCAAGCGGAACCAGGGTTCCCCGGCGAAAGGCATCTTCGAGCGTGATGCGGGACAGGCAGCCCAGTCCCATTCCCGCTTCAACGGCCCGCTTGATGGCCTCGGTATGCTGCAGTTCCAGGTTCACCGTTAATCGCGGCATCAGACCGCGCAAACTGAATTCAAAGGCCTGGCGTGTACCAGAGCCTTGTTCACGCAATATCCAGGGGGCTTTAACCAGATCCTCGTCGGTGAGTAACTTCCCAACCAGCGGAGAGCGTGGTGCGCAAAAGATCACAAGCTCGTCTTGCAGCCAGGGCTCAATGATCAGGTCGGGATGATTGACCTCCCCCTCGATCAGTCCGTGGTCGATGTCATAATTCAGCACCTTTTCAACGATCGTGGCCGTATTGGCTACCTCCAGTTTAACCTGATTATCGGGATGCTGTTGACGATAGGCCGCCAGCATTTTAATCCCGATGTAGTTACCGATTGAAAGGGTTGCGCCCAAGGTCAGGCCACCGCCGGAAACGGAGGTTCGGTGCATGGCGTGATCGAGTTCTTCGGCCTGCTCCAGCAGGCGTTCGACCAGGGGGCGGATTTCCCGGCCCATTTCGTTCAGCTGCAGACGTTTTCCAATACGGTCAAAGAGTTTGATTCCGGCCAGATGTTCGAGGGTCTTGAGTGCATCGCTCGCGGCACTTTGTGATAGCGCGAGTTTTTCTGCGGCCAGTGACAGGTTCTCGGTATGGGCGGTGGCCAGATAGACCTGGAGTTGCTTGAGGGTAAATCGCATATCGATAAAACCGGGTAAATATATAAATAAAACCCATTTTACAGATATGAAGGGGAAAGTTAAGCTGCTTCCTATCAAATGATGCCAAAGGAGAGTAGGGCAATGTCCAATTTGCGCAGTGAAGTGGTCACCGACGTTCATCACTGGAACGATACGTTGTTTAGTTTCAAGACCAGCCGCGACCCTGGCTTCCGGTTCAAGAATGGACACTTCATCATGATCGGCTTGCCGGGTGAAGGGCGGCCGCTCATGCGCGCTTACAGTATTGCCAGTGCCAACTATGAAGAGGAGCTGGAGTTTTTCAGCATTAAAGTACAGGACGGCCCTCTGACCTCCCGGCTACAGAAGATTCGTCCCGGTGATGAGATCATTATGAGTAATAAGCCGACCGGAACCTTGATTCTGGATAATCTGCTGCCGGGCCGGAATCTTTATCTGATCAGTACTGGCACTGGACTGGCGCCCTTCATGAGCATCATCAAGGACCCAGACACCTATGAGGTCTTTGATCGCGTCATTCTCACCCACGGCGTGCGCTACACATCAGAATTGGCTTATCAGCAACGTATTCGTGATGAATTGCCCCGTAACGAATTTTTCGGCGAGCAGGTCAGTGAAAAGCTGATCTACTACCCGACAGTGACACGCGAACCTTTTGGTAATCAGGGGCGCTTAACGGATCTGATGACCTCTGGAAAGCTGTTTTCTGATATTGATCTGCCAGATATGAACCCGGAGCATGATCGCTTCATGATCTGTGGCAGTCCCAGTATGCTGAAGGACACCTGCGCCATTCTCAATGATAGAGGCTTTGTCGAAGCACGGCAGGGACACGTGGGACACTATGTGGTTGAGCGGGCTTTCGTCGAGAGTTAAGTATCTGCGGGTCTAGTGATGCATGGCATGGAGGGTATTTTCCGCCCATGCCGTCGCCTGTGCGTAGGTGGTCAAAAGAAGGGCAGACTGCTGTTGCAGCTGTTCTGGATTCATCATCAGCACGTGTTCCAGTTCCGTGACATAGTGCAGAAGTTTCCCTAAAGGGCCTGAGTGGTTGATTACGGCGCCCGTAATTTGAGCGGAAAGCTTGATCTGCTGCAAAAATACGGCGGGCTCGATTTCCAGGAGTAAGTCGACACCTGAAAGTAGTCCCACCATAAACGCGGCGGCACTGTCGAGTTTACCGGTAGCCTCGGCATAATTTTCCATCGTTTTGGCGCGAATCAGAATCAGGCGGCAGACCTGCATGCCACTGCCTGATGCGGCCAGTAGTGAAAGAATAATTGCCCACTTGCGTACCTGAGCAATGCCCAAATACACGATCGTTTCGCGTATGGATTGAACCTCGCGGTTTAGTGAACAGGCAGGGCTGTTAACGATTTTGAGTAACTGCATGGCCAATCGCGGGTCTCGACTGATCACATCAGCGAGGGCTTCGACCTTAATATCAGGATCGTTGACTGCCTGAACGATATCCAACGCGTTACTGTGATCAGACTTGATCGACTTCCCCAGAACTGTCTTAGGGCGGGCCAGGAAATAGCCCTGGAACAGATCGAAACCGCCATCCAGGTAGGCTTGAAAGGCTTCCGCTGTTTCGACCCTTTCGGCCACCCAAAGCGCCGGGGTGCCCGAATATTCGGCTCGCTTCCGGCACAGGTGCGCAGGATCTGCATTCAGGACATCCACTTTGATATAGCTGGCTAATGGCAGCAGGGCTTCCCATTCCGGGCGAAATTCATAGTCATCCAATGCGAAGCGAAATCCCTCATGCTTCCAGGCTTTAACGGCACGAATGACGTCGGGTGTGATCGTAATCGTTTCCAGTAATTCCAACACCACCTTTTCAGGATGAATTGGAAAAAACGCCTCTGAAAGCAGCAAGGTTTCTGAGATGTTTATAAAGACCGGACGTTGGATAATGTCGGACTGCTCGACAACGCTGGTGCAATAATTGACCAAAACTTCACTGGTGGCGCGATCATCGCCAACCTCTTTAGCGGTGAGTTGTTGGTCGCTACGGAATAAAAGTTCACAGCCATACAAGTTTTGTTGGCGGTCGTAGATGGGCTGACTGGCGAGTAGGATTTCCGTACCGACTTTCTGCATGGAGGCCTTGGGGTTCACTTCAGCGCTGCAAGATTCTGCAGGGTTATCTTTTAAGCATAGCAGCTTTCTCCGTAAGGGGCTGATACACTCGCCTAAAGTAGAGACTCAAGGGGGAAATACGATGTCTTCAGGCCTTCTGCTCGGTGTTAATCCACAGGGACAGATCATACATCTCAATCTGCGTATGGCCAACCGTCATGGCCTGGTCGCCGGTGCCACCGGCACAGGTAAAACGGTGACCTTGCAAATGTTGGCGGAAGGCTTTTCAAGGGCAGGAGTGCCTGTATTTGCCGCTGATATCAAAGGGGATCTGTGCGGTATCGCGGAAGCGGGGCGGCCCCATCCTAAAATTCAGGATCGGATCGAGCGCATCGGCATCTCGGACTATCAAGCCAGGCCCTTTCCGGTTGTCATGTGGGATATTTATCAACGTAGTGGACATCCGGTTCGGACGACGGTCGCTGAGATGGGGCCTCAGCTGTTCAGCCACTTACTGGAGTTGAATGAGACCCAGGAGGGGGTGCTCTATGTGGCCTTCAGCGCGGCAAGAGACGACAAGTTGCCTTTGCTGGATTTAAAAGATCTGCGCTCTCTTTTGAACTGGGTTGCCGAAAATGCCAAAGAATTAAGCACCCGCTATGGCAGTGTGTCTGCCAGCAGCATCGGCGCGATTCAGCGCCGGCTTCTGGTGTTACAGGAAGCGGGGGGCGATCATTTCTTTGGCGAGCCCGCATTGGATATTGCCGACCTGATGCGAACCGAAGCGGACGGCAGAGGGGTGATTAACCTGCTGGACGGCCGTCAGTTAATGCTCAATCCTCGCATTTACGCGACGTTTCTGTTTTGGCTGCTGACGGAATTGTTTGAACGGTTACCCGAAGTGGGCGACCCGGAGAAACCGCGCCTGGTGTTCTTTTTCGATGAAGCGCACTTGCTGTTTGATAATGCGTCCAAAGCGCTGCTTGATCGGATTGAGCAGGTGGTCAGGCTGATCCGTTCCAAAGGCGTGGGTGTCTATTTCGTTACCCAGAATCCGGTGGATGTGCCGGAATCGGTGTTGGGGCAGTTGGGAAATAAGATTCAGCATGCGCTAAGGGCTTTCACCGCCAAAGAGCAGAAAGCCGTTCGACTCGCGGCGGAGTCATTTCGCGCGAACCCCAATGTGCCGGCAGAGCGCCTCATCACTCAGTTGGGTGTCGGCGAATGTCTGGTGTCGATCCTGGATGAGAAGGCGATTCCCTTACCGGTTGAGCGGGTGTTGATGGCCCCGCCTGAATCACGTATTGGGCCTGCCGATCCTGAAACCCTGGCAAGCGTGCGTGCGTCGTCGCCGATGGGGCTGCGTTACGACAGGACCTTGGATCGGGAATCGGCACATGAACTCCTGGAAGCGAGGCGTACCCAAGTCAAATCAGATCCTGTCCCTCTGCCTTCCCCGGGTCAACGACAGGTGCCCGTTTCCCGTCGCCAGGGTTTTTTAGAAACCTTCTTTAAGGCCGTTCTGAGAGGCCTGGGGTCTCAGGCTGGGCGACGCCTGATTCAGGCTTTGGTTCGGGCGCTCAGCGGCGGTAAACGCTAGGTCACTGCGCACCGTCAGTGGCGGGTGCCGTATTTTTGCGCTTCACTTGTAGTGTGTTTTTAGCAGCGTGATCGGGTTGGTTGAAGTGAGTCAGGGTGCCTCGGGATTAAGTTTTCGACAGAAATGCGTGTTGGCCTTGGTTTTATGGAGCACAGCGATCGTTGTGATGGTTCAGTGGATCGCGTTCAGCCATCAACAGGCTCTGATCGCGTGGGTCGATGGAAGCACTGAAGCGCAGCTGCAGCTCGAATTACAGTCACAGTATGAAGCCCTGTTCTGGCAGGCAATTGGTTGGGATGTCGGTTTTGTTCTGCTCACCATCGCGGTTGGCTTTGGGCTCGCGGCCAGTTTGGTCAAACCTTTGGAAGGCTTGCGCAATGGCCTGGCGCGGGCTGTCAGGGGTGATCTGACGCGGGATGTTACGGTGCGTTCCCAGGATGAAATTGGTCAGATGGCGCAGCATTTCAATCGGATGTTGCAAGTGATTAATCGTTTATTAACCAGCATTCGGGAATGTTCCGTGCATATGGGGCAATCGGCTAATCAGATCGCTGCCGTGGCTCACGAGATCGAGCGCATCAGTGCGGCAGAAGCGGTTCGTTCCGAAGAGGTGAGTGACGCAACCGGACATCTCCATCAGATTTCTGAAGAGGTCATGGCGGTCGCCAGCCGCACGCGGGAGGAAGCGCAACTCTCTGAGAAATCATCAGCGGAGGGGATCCGACTGATGCAGGATGTGATGGAACAGTTGAACGGCATGACGGGTGAGATTCGCCAGGCGGCGTCAAGGGTGTCGGCTTTGCAGGGTTCGGTCGAAACGATCAATGCTGCCTTGGCCAATATCACCGGAATCGCGGATCAGACCAACCTGCTGGCCCTTAATGCGGCCATTGAAGCAGCTCGCGCGGGTGAACAGGGGCGTGGTTTCGCGGTCGTGGCCGATGAGGTGCGTTCACTGTCGGTCAGAACCGCCAACTCTGCCCAGGAAGTTGCCACGATTATCGGCCAATTGAATCGCAATGTGGCAGACAGTTGTCAGGTCATGAACCGTCTGGTTGAAGATGTCCAGACCAATCAACAGAAAACCGAGCGCGCCCGTCATTTGTTGGCAGATCTGGAGACCCATGTGTCGGGGTTTGTCGGTCAGTCAGGTGACATTTATAACAGTATCACTCGGCAACTTAATCAATTTTCGGCGCTGGAAACTACCTTGGCCTGTTTGTTTGAAACACTGCGGAAAAATGGTACCAAGATCGGCAACACCTCGAACATCAGTGAGGCATTGGCGGGGCTCACCCGACGTTTAGATCGGGAGATCAGTGAAATTCAGTTTGAAGCGGTAAAAGAGGAGAAGAGTCTTTCGTCCAACGCCGAGCGGCGTGATACACCGCGTCAGGAAGGCACCTTGCTGGTGACACTGCATCAGGGTGAGACGATTGCTGAGGGGCTCAGTCAGGACATCAGTCTGAGTGGCATCAACATTCTGGTTAAATATCGTTACGAGCAAGGCGATACGGTGGAGTTGTCGATTCGTCCGCCAAATAAGGACTTTCAGCGCTATGCGGATGATCCTTCGGTTCGAATCAAGGCCCGCGTCATGTGGCGTAAGGAAGAAGGTGAAGCCCGTTTTCGCTACGGCATGCGTTTTCTGGCGCCTTCTTCAAGCGAGCTTTCTTATATCCGTCAATGCTGTGAGTTTTACGAACAGACCGCCTGATGAGCTACGATTTTCTGCAACCAGTTCCCAAGGGTAAGCTCAAGCCATAGAGGTCCTCTCTGAGGCAGGCTGCGGTGCCCCCAGAAGCCAAGATGCCCCCCTTTTGACTGCAACAAGGCGTGAATGGCGGGTGACAGGGCGGATGGCTCAGGTAGCGCGGAAACTGGCACGAACGGATCATCAAGTGACTGTACCAGTAAGGTGGGCGTTGTGATGTTGCCGAGAAAGCGTCCGGCACTGCATTGGTGGTAATAGTCGTGAACCGATGTGAATCCGTGAAGCGGCGCCATCACCTGGTCGTCAAAGGTCCAGAAGCTTTTATGGGCCCGCATGATGGCCAGGCGCTCCAGGCGTCGCTGGTTCTCCTGATCCCCTCGCGCGCGATAGTAATTCAGTTTTCCGGTAAAAAGCGTTTGCAGCGCGTTGAGCATGTGATTGCGGTACAGGCGCGAAAACCCCTGGTCCAGTCGTGTTGAGCATTGTCCCAGGTCAAAAGGAACGGATACCAGCGCGGCGGCGACCAGGCGTTTATCCTGGTCCCGCTTACCCAGCCAATTTGCCAGCATGCTGCCACCCAGTGAATAGCCCACGGCGACGACAGGGGCACCCGGAAAACGTGCATTCAGTGCCGCGAAAAGGGCGTCAATATCATCGGTGTGACCTGCGTGATAAACCTGGGGCAGGCGATTCGGGACGCCTGAACTGGCTCGGAAGTTTACGGCGACACTCCGCCACCCCAGCTGCCGGAGTCTGGCTTGCATTGCCACGATGTACTGACTGTTGCTGGAACCGGTCAGGCCATGCAGTAACACGCAGGTTGGTGAAAGGACATTGCTTTCCTGGGGAAGGCACCAGTCGAGATCGATAAAGTCGCCGTCGGCCAGTTCGAAGCGCTCACGTTGCCGGGCCAGCGCAGGCAATCGACGAAAAAGGGAAGGCCAGAGGGTCTGCAGATGAGGGGAACCAAGCAGAGGGTGGGGGTCAAAGTCCGGCCAGTGGTTCACAGTCTGCGGTAATTTCGTCACAACGTGTCCTGATAATTACTCGAGGTATAAGTGGGGGTATAGGTAGAAATCACCTCGTCGGTGCCTGATTTTACAAGCTATGCTTGAGTGTCTGAAACAATTTTCAGAGAGAGTCATAATGGCGCCAGAAATACAAATGGAAGCCCTGCTGAAGCAGTTGGCCCGGCAGTTTGTTGACGAACTACCTGAACGACTTCACGCAATTGAAGAGGGAATTCGCACCCTCTTCGAGCAACCGCAGGATGAAGAAGTCTTTCTGGAGCTCTATCGCCGGGTTCATAGCCTCAAAGGTGCGGGTGGAACCTATGATGCGATGATTCTTACACACATCCGTTTTTACCTGCACCAATATCTTGACTGGATGCACTAGGCCTACGAACGTCTCAGTCAGGGAGAAAAGAATTTTACTGATATTGAAAGTCACCTGCGTCGCCTGGACTGGGATCGCCATCAGACACGCGCCGTTATCCTGCTGGTAGAACCCTCAGCGACTTTGCGTAAAATCTGTCTTGAAGCCCTGAAAGGCTTACCGATCGACCTCACGGTGTGTGAAGATGGGTATCGGGCTTTAGGCTTTGTCTTGCACCGACATTTTGACCTGGTTATTTCGGGCATGCGTTTGCCATCGTTGAACGGGCCGGTATTGACCATCTTCTTTCCCGTGATGAGCGGGCTTTCGAGTTTTTGCAAAAGACCGTTGAATCCATCCTGACCCAAAAGCAAGGCTAATCCGGCACACTTCCTGCATTCCTAGGCAATAACCCTTATGCGACAAAAAGTCGTCGTAGGGCATAGCAAAATCTGGGATGTGATTGGATGAGTCAAAGCGCAGTACTGGGCACCGCACAAAGCATCATGAAGGGGAATTTTGTTGTTCCCTTTCTGATTATGTCGATGCTCGGCATGATGACCTTACCGCTTCCGCCGTTAATGTTGGACGTTTTATTTACATTCAACATCGCTCTTTCCGTGGTGGTCTTGCTGGTCTGTATCTATGCCGAACGACCGATGGATTTCGCGGCGTTTCCGACCGTGATTCTGGTCGCGACGCTCTTGCGCCTGGCGCTGAACGTGGCGTCTACCCGGGTGGTGCTGATTCATGGCCATGAAGGGGGAGATGCAGCAGGCAAGGTCATTGAGGCCTTCGGCGAGGTGCTGATTGGCGGCAACTATGCCGTGGGTATCGTGGTCTTTGCCATTTTGATGATCATCAACTTCTCGGTTGTTACCAAAGGTGCGGGCCGGGTATCAGAGGTCAGTGCACGGTTTACCCTGGATGCCTTGCCCGGTAAACAGATGGCGATCGATGCGGATTTGAATGCGGGCATCATCGAGCAGGACGAAGCCCGTTCCCGTCGCGAAGAAATTGCCCAGGAAGCTGACTTTTACGGGTCGATGGACGGTGCCAGCAAATTTGTGAAAGGGGATGCCGTTGCCGGTTTGCTCATCATGGCCATTAACCTGGTGGGTGGGTTTGCCATCGGTATGCTACAGCATGATCTGGAGTTTGCCCGTGCAGCTGAAATCTACGCGCTTTTAACCATTGGTGATGGCCTGGTTGCCCAGATCCCGTCACTTCTGCTTTCAACGGCTGCCGCCATTCTGGTTACGCGGGTAAGCAAGTCCCAGGATATGTCGGAGCAGGTGAAAGGCCAGCTCTTCGGCAAGCCGAAGTCCTTAGGCATCACAGCGGCAGTCCTTTTCATCATGGGTATTGTGCCGGGCATGCCACACCTCTCGTTTTTGGGCATGGCAGCTGGTGCGGGCGCTATGGCGTGGTTCACCTGGAAGAAGCAGCAGCAACCGGAAGTGGTGGAAGAAAAATCCTCAGCGCCGGGCAAGCGCAAAGACGCGGGTGCACTTGAAACGGGCGGGCAGTCGGGGGGGCTCACGCGGGACACCGCATCTGCCGGACAAGCGAAGGTTCCAGCGATGGAAACGAAGGAGCTGGGTTGGGACGATGTGACCCGTGTTGATATTGTGGGCCTGGAAGTTGGATACCGATTAATTCCCCTGGTCGATAAGTCTCAGGGCGGTCAGTTACTTGCACGCATCAAAGGGGTGCGAAAGAAGTTGTCTCAGGAGCTGGGCTTTCTTATGCCTTCTGTCCACATCCGCGACAATCTGGATTTGATGCCGAATTACTATCGCATCACGCTGATGGGAGTGACGCTGGCAGAAGCTGAAATACACCCGGACCGCGAAATGGCAATTAACCCGGGGCAGGTCTTTGGCAAGCTGGAGGGCGTTGCAGGACGGGATCCTGCCTTCGGTCTGGAAGCCGTCTGGATTGATCCTACCTTGAAAGAGCAGGCCCAGACCCTCGGCTATACGGTGGTGGATGCCAGCACTGTCGTCGCGACTCACCTGAATCAGATTATGAGCAAGCATGCCTATGAGCTACTGGGGCACGAGGAAGTCCAGCAATGGCTGGATCAGCTCGGCAAACACGCCACCAAGCTCGCTGAAGAGCTGGTGCCGAATACAGTCTCCGTCGGCACGCTGCTCAAAGTGCTGCAGAACCTCCTCAAGGAAGAGGTGCCTATTAGAGACATGCGCAGTATTGCCGAAGCCATCGCAAATATGACGCCCAAGTCTCAGGATGCCGGAAATTTGACGGCGGCGGTGCGCATGAATTTGCGTCGTTTAATCGTGCAAACCATTGTCGGAGCTGATGCGGAGCTGCCTGTCGTGACCTTGGATCCGGCCTTGGAACAGCTTTTGCTTAAGTCTGTTCAGCAGAGCATGAATGATGCAACGGCGGAAGAAATTGGATTGATTCTGGAGCCGGGCATGATGGAGCGGCTGCAGCGTTCGCTGGCTGATACGGGCCAACGTCAGGAGATGATGGGTAAACCGGCAGTACTGTTGGTCTCCCATGTGTTACGGTCGCCGCTTGCGAAGTTTGTCCGGCTGGCGGTCGACAGGATGCATGTCCTGTCTTATCAGGAAGTGCCGGACAACAAAAAGATTACGATCGTGGCGTCCATTGCAGCCTGAAGCTAAGTGGTGCAGGCGGTAAAGTGAAGTGAGGAGAAGGTGATGGGTATGAAACGTTATCTGGCTGCCAACATGCAGCAGGCATTGCGTCAGATTCGGGAAGAACTGGGTGCCGATGCGGTCATTCTTTCGACTCAGAAGACCGCCGCAGGCGTTGAGGTTATTTGCTCCGTGGATGAGCCTGTGGTCGAAACGCCTGCGGTTGCGGCTTCACCCGCCACGCCTCGCACATCACCACTGCGTGCTACCGATACCCCGCGCGTTTCCGAAAAGCCCCGGGTGGTGGCATCGGGTGACAGTGATGCCATGCTGAAACAGAAGCGGGAAAATGACCGTGCGATGCAGGCAATGCGCGATGAAATCAGCCAGTTACGCTCCCTGATCAGCGAAATTCCACGGCGGAGTGATGCGCCGAAGGCGGTCGTTATGGAGAAACCGACGGTTACCCGCATTGAGACGGCCGTGCCTGCCACGGCATCACCTGCGGGTAATGTGTTCCGACAGCGTCTCGCTGAAATGGGGCTGGAAAGTGATTTGAGTGAACGCCTGCTGACGCCGGTCGCCGGCAAAGCAGATGAGAAGTCCTGGCAGTGGGTGATGGGCGGTTTGTGTAAGCAAGTGCCGGTACTGGCAGATGAATTGATTGATGTGCCTGGCGCCATTCTGTTTCTGGGCGCGACCGGTGCCGGCAAGACGACAACAATTGCCAAACTGGCTGCGCGTTATGTTTTGAAACACGGTGCTGATTCGCTGGCCTTAGTCACGACAGACCGCTTTCGAATGGGCGGCGCACAACAGCTCCAGATGCTGGGAAGGCTATTGCGCGTGCCGGTGGTCGCCATTGAAGGCAAGGATGCACTGGATGATGTGTTGGATCGTCTGAGCGATAAAAAACTCGTTTTGGTGGACACCGCGGGTATGACGCCCTCCGATGCGTCCTGGGCTGAACAAAATGCCTTGCTGACCACCCGTCGTCATCGCGTGCGTCGCTGTCTGGTGGTGCCCGCGACCAGCCAGTTGCAAGTGATCAAGGCCAGTTATAAAGCCTTCAAGGCTGGTGGAGTGCAGGCATGTATCATCAGCAAGATTGATGAGGCTGTCAGTCTGGGAGAGGCCATTAGTCTTCTGGTCAGCGAGAGATTGCCACTGGCCTATGTCGGTGACGGCCAGCAGATTGCCGCTAACATCCATCGTTTCAATGCCCGTACTCTCGTCATGCGGTTAATGAAAATGTGGCAGGATAATCAATCAGATAAACATTTTACTGGCGAGAAAGCCCAGTATGGACAAGACTTAGTTATTTAGACGAGCAAAGGTTTCTTGGGAGACTTTTTCCAAATGAATCAACCCCATGCGGTTCAGGTTATCGCGGTCACCGGAGGCAAAGGCGGCGTCGGCAAGAGTAATGTGTCGATCAACCTTTCGCTTGCCCTGGTTGAAATGGGCCGCCGGGTTGTCCTGATGGATGCAGACCTGGGACTGGCAAACATTGATGTGCTGCTGGGAATCACCGCTTCACGTAATATCGGCGATGTCCTGGCGGGCACCTGTACCCTGAAGGAGGTTCTGGTTGAAGGGCCTGGGGGAATCCGCATTGTTCCGGCGTCGTCTGGAACCCAGCATTTGACGCATCTGGGCCCTTTGGAACATGCCGGTCTGATCAATGCTTTCAGCGAGATCAGTGATGACCTGGATGTGCTGGTTATCGATACCGCTGCCGGTATTTCTGAGCAGGTTGTCGCCTTCCTGCGGGCGGCGCAGGAAGTGCTGGTTGTCGTTTGCGATGAACCCACCTCGATTACAGATGCGTATGCGCTGATCAAACTGCTCAACAAGCAACATCAGATGTTGCGCTTTCGGGTGTTGGCGAATCAGGTCCGCTCCGAGCAGGAGGGGCGTCACTTATTTGGCAAGCTGACCAAGGTGACCGATCGTTTTCTGGAAGTTGCACTACAATATGTCGGGAGTATTCCGTTCGATGAAGCTGTGCGAAAAGCCGTGCAGCGTCAGCGTGCGGTTTACGAAGCCTACCCGCGGGCCAAAGCCTCCCTGGCGTTTCGCCAATTGGCACAGAAGGTTGACAGTTGGCCTTTGCCGAGCGGACCGCGGGGTAACCTGGAATTTTTCGTCGAACGCCTGGTGCAAGCCTAGCCGCGCGCCGACCCTGATGATTAGATGGCAATCGCATCCATGATGTATGGCGAATCCAGAGCGCAACGCAGTGATGAGCTGATCCGACAGCATGCTCCGCTGGTGAAGCGTATTGCCTATCACTTACTCGCCAGACTCCCTTCCAGCGTTCAATTAGATGACCTGATTCAGGCAGGCATGATTGGTTTATTGGAAGCGTCTGGCAAATACGATTCCAGCAAAGGCGCCTCCTTCGAAACCTATGCGGGTATTAGGATACGAGGTGCCATGATGGATGAAATCCGTCGCGGCGACTGGGTGCCTCGTTCTGTACACCGGGATTCGAGGCGCATTGCTGAAGCGATCCACGCCGTGGAAAGCCGGACAGGGCGCGATGCATCTGATCAGGAGGTCGCACGAGAGCTGGATGTCCCGCTGGATCAGTATCATGCGATTTTACGCGATGCGATGGGTGGTAAGTTATTCAGTATCGACGAGCTGGGTGATTCGCTGGAAAGCGCGGGCGAGGAATCCCTGGCGGGTGGTTCACCTGCGGAAGGGGTGGAGCGGACCCGATTTCTGGGGCAGCTGGGCTCATTGATCGACCGTCTGCCAGAACGTGAAAAGCTCGTTTTGTCGCTTTATTACGATGAAGAACTGAACCTTAAAGAAATTGGCGAGATCCTCTCGGTTAGCGAATCGAGAGTGAGCCAGTTGCATTCCCAGGCGCTGCTGCGGCTGCGTTCCCGGCTATCCGACTGGAAGAATTGATCTCACCCGGACGTAAAGATTTAAAAAAACTGGATAGTCCGTGGCGACCGTCTAGACTTACTTCGTATAGCTATGAAATCAAATGATTTCCAACGTCACCTAGGTGGAGGGCACTTTGGACAAGAACATGAAAATCCTTGTAGTCGATGACTTCTCGACCATGAGGCGAATCATAAAGAACCTTCTGCGGGACCTCGGCTTCACGAATGCAGACGAGGCGGATGACGGTCAGACGGCCTTACCTATGCTGAAGACCGGCAAGTACGATTTCCTGGTGACGGACTGGAACATGCCGGGCATGACAGGGATCGACCTGTTGCGGGCGGTTCGCGCCGATGATTCGCTTAAAACCCTGCCTGTGTTGATGGTGACTGCAGAAGCAAAACGTGACCAGATTGTGGCGGCAGCCCAGGCTGGCGTGAATGGCTATGTCGTCAAACCGTTCACGGCAGCAGTACTTAAAGAAAAGATTGAGAAAATCTTTGAGCGGATTGATTCCTGATTAGCGGAGCTGTCATGGCGGGACCACAAGACAAGGGCGCAGTCCTGACGGATTTTGAAGAGACACTCAGCAGTCAGGCAAATCGGCTCGTGGATCATATTCAGCGCGGTGATTTCAGCGGCGCATTAGGCGTGATTTCGGATCTGAATGAAACGCGGGATCGCACGCTGTATCAGGAAGTTGGTAAATTGACGCGTACCCTGCATGAGGCGATCCGCAACTTTAATATTGATACTGGAAACGAACACTCGCAGGAGGAGTTGTCCAAGATTTCGGACGCCTCAGACCGCCTGGCCTATGTGGTGGATCTGACCAATAAGGCAGCCAATAAAACGATGGATCTGGTGGAAGAGAGTATGCCGCTGGCTGTGGCCACCAAAGACGAGGCGGCTTATTTAAAAGAAGCATGGGGGCGGCTTCGCCGACGGGAAATGGATCCTTCGGAATTTCGTGAATTATATAAACGCATTGACATATTTTTTGCCGATTTGACCCGAAACAGTGACAAGGTCTATGAAAATCTGTCGAACATTCTGCTGGCGCAGGATTTTCAGGATCTGACCGGGCAGGTGATCCAGAAAGTGACCAAACTCGTGCGCGACGTTGAGGTTAATCTGGTGAGTCTGGTCGTTATGGCGGGTAAAGTCGATCGAATCACTGGCACCCGACATGAGGTCGTTGAGGAAGTGAAGAATGATTCGTTGGGGCATGGGCCTCAAATGAACGCGGACAAGCGCACGGATGTGGTGAGCAGCCAGGATGATGTCGATGACCTACTATCCAGTCTTGGGTTCTGAAGGAGACGTGAATGGGGTTTGAGCCGGATGAGGAGATCCTGCAGGACTTTCTGGTCGAAGCAGGTGAATTGTTAGAGCAGCTCTCCGAGCAGCTGGTTGAGCTTGAGCAGAATCCGGAAGACCGGGACCTTCTGAATGCGATCTTCAGAGGCTTTCATACGGTCAAAGGGGGCGCAGGCTTCTTGCAGCTGGAAGCGCTGGTGAACGTCTGTCATATCGCGGAAAACGTCTTTGATCGCCTACGCAATGGCGAAATCGCTGTCAACAGTGAATTGATGGATGTCGTCCTTCGCGCATTGGATGAAGTCAATGTGATGTTTGATCAGGTCAAGGCGCGTGAAGAGCCAACGCCTGCCGCGCCTGAACTACTGGAAGCGCTCGAACGAATTGCCAGGGGAGAAGCTGGAGGGGGTGCGGCGGCTGAGCCGGAGCCTGAGCCGGAGGCTGCCGCCGAAGAGATGCCTGAAAGTGAGGAGGCCGCCCCAGAGGCGATCGCGGAGGGCGACATTACCGACGATGAGTTTGAAAATTTGCTCGACGCCCTGAGTGATGAGGGTGAGGCCGCGCCAGCGAAGCCCGCGGCTGCGCCAAAATCAAGCGCTGCACCGGCCACGGAAAAGGCTGCCGTGTCTGATAGTGATGAAATTACCGAAGATGAATTCGAAGCCCTGCTGGATCAACTCCATGGCAGTGGCAAATTCAACGCAGGCGTCAGCGGAGAAGCGCCTAAGGCACCTGCTGCAAAAGCGCCTCCCAAAAAAGCCGAAACGCCCAAAGTTGAAAAAGCGCCCGCTGCGAAAGCGGCCGGCGGGGAGCCGTCGGGAGATGAAATCACCGATGATGAATTTGAAGCCCTGCTCGACGAACTGCATGGCAAAGGTAAGTTTAGCGGGCCTGCGGAGGCAGCGGCGCCCAAGGCACCTGCCGCAGCTAAGCCTGCAGCGGACGCCGCTGGTGGCGGCGACCTGATCACCGACAATGAATTTGAGAATCTGCTCGACGAACTGCATGGCAAGGGCAAGGGGCCCGGAGACGGCGCACCCGCTGCGCCGAAGCCAGCGGTAGCGAAAGCGGCCGCCAAGCCTGCGGCTAAGGCTAAATCTACGCCAGCTAAAGCGGAGCCCAAGCCCGAGCCCAAAGCCGCGCCTGAGCCTGCCGCACCCAGGGTGCCGCCTGCACCAAGAGCGCCCGCCGCTGCGTCTTCCGACAGTGACAGTGGTTCCAGTTCGGCCATTGCCACTGAAACGACAGTTCGGGTCGACACTAAGCGTTTAGATGACATCATGAACATGGTCGGGGAACTGGTGCTGGTACGTAACCGGCTCAAGCGCTTGGGCGAAGAGATTGCCGATGAAGCCATGACCAAGGCGGTGTCCAACCTGGATGTTGTCACCAGTGATCTGCAGTCAGCCGTCATGCAGACGCGCATGCAGCCGATCAAGAAGGTCTTCGGTCGTTTCCCGCGTGTGGTGCGGGATTTAGCTCGCAGCCTGAAAAAAGAAATCAACCTGATACTCAAAGGTGAAGATACCGACCTCGACAAAAACCTGGTGGAAGCACTCTCGGATCCGTTGGTCCACTTAGTGCGAAATGCTGTCGATCACGGCATCGAGTCACCAGAAAGACGGGAAGCGGCAGGGAAACCCAGGGTCGGTCGTGTGATTCTGGCGGCTGAACAGGAAGGCGATCATATCCTATTGTCCATCGACGATGATGGCGGCGGCATGGATCCGGTTCTCCTGCGACAGAAGGCGGTTGAGAAAGGACTTATGGAAGCCGAAGCAGCAGAACGTCTCTCGGACACCGAGGCCTTTAACCTGATTTTTGCGCCTGGATTTTCGACCAAGACTGAAATCTCGGATGTGTCGGGTCGGGGTGTCGGGATGGATGTGGTCAAGACCAAGATTACACAGCTGAACGGTACGCTGAGTATCGATTCGGAACTTGGGCGTGGTTCGCGGATTATCATTAAGGTGCCTCTGACGCTTGCCATTATGCCTACGCTGATGGTCATGCTGGGCGAGCAGGCGTTCGCCTTCCCATTGGTCAGTGTGGTTGAGATATTCCACCTGGATCTGACAACAACCAACATCGTCGATGGCCAGGAATGTATTGTGGTCAGGGACAATGTGTTTCCCTTATTCCATGTCAAACGTTGGCTGGTTAAAGGGGCCTATGGTGAGCCATATTCCGACAGTGGTCATGTGGTGATCGTTGCGGTGGGGACCAAACGCGTGGGGCTCGTCGTCGATCAGCTGGTCGGTCAGGAAGAGGTGGTCATCAAACCGCTCGGCCGCATGCTGCATGGCACTCCGGGTATGGCAGGCGCCACGATTACGGGGGACGGTCGTATTGCGTTGATTCTCGATATTCCAAGCCTGCTGGGCAAATATGCCAGGACCAGTAAAGTGTTTGGGCGTCCCCGTAAGAAAAAACAGCCTAAAAACAAATCGGGCGACGATGCAGGCAGAGCGGCGTCGGCCTGAAGACTGAAAGTTGAGTATATGAGAGAGGCGAACCGGTAATGGCAGTCAGGGTGCTGGTGGTTGACGACTCTGGCTTTTTCCGGCGTCGGGTCTGCGAGATATTGAATGCCACAGGAGATATCACCGTGGTGGGAACCGCAAGCAACGGTCGTGAAGCCCTCGAGTTGGTTGCCAAGCTGAATCCTGATGTCATTACCATGGACTACGAAATGCCCGTGATGGATGGCATCACGGCGGTCCGCCTTCTGATGCAGTCACATCCCACCCCTGTCCTGATGTTTTCTTCTCTGACCTATGAGGGCGCGCGCGTTACGTTTGATGCGCTAGATGCCGGTGCCGTCGATTTTCTGCCCAAAAGTTTTGAAGATCTGACCGGTGCAGGAGACAAAATCCGGCGTTTGCTGCACGATAAAATCCTCGAAGTGGCCAAAAGCGGTAAAAAGCGGACGGAGGTTGCAGCACCTGCTTCCACTCCGGCCCCCTCGACGATAGCGCCTCCGGTTGCGAAAGAACCCGCCCGTGAACCGGCTGGCAGGGGAGGTGGGCATCCACCTGCGACACGAACCGCAAGCGCACCCGCTGCGCCAAAACCGGCACCCAAACCCCGTGCGGAGGTGCGTCGAACACCGCGGCGTGAGTACAAGTTGGTCTTGATCGGAACGTCAACAGGCGGGCCAGTGGCGCTGCAGCGGATCGTGACGCAATTACCGGCAAATTTTCCAACGCCGATCATCCTGGTGCAGCATATGCCTGCCACCTTCACGCCCGCCTTTGCGGAAAGGCTAAACCGACTCTCTGCGCTGGAAGTCAGGCAGGTGGAGAACGGAGAACAATTGAATCCCGGGGTCGCCTATATTGCGCCTGGTGGCAAACAGATCCTGATCGAGCGTTCCGGAACGTCTCCCAAGGTGAGGATTTTTGATGGGGATGAACGCTTGCACTACAAGCCATGTATTGATGTGACCTTTGGCAGTGCGGCTAAAATGTTTGGCGACAAACTACTGGGCGTCATTTTGACCGGTATGGGGGCTGATGGCCGCGAGGGGTGTCGTCTCATCAAGGAGGTCGGAGGCGTCGTATGGGCCCAGGATGAAGCCACTTCCGTGATCTACGGAATGCCAGCGGCGGTCACTCAGGCTGGTCTGGCTGATGAAATTCTGCCTCTGGATGCCTTCGCCAGCCGGTTGATTGATGGGGTCAGCTGATGGACGCACTCAGCCTGGTAGGGATTGTCATTGCCCTGTTGGCTGTCATTGGCGGGAATCTGCTCGAGGGGGGGCATTTAAGCTCCCTGCTTAACCTGCCTGCTTTTATGATCGTCCTTGGCGGTACAACCGGCGCCATTATTCTGCAACACTCTGCAAGCGTTCTGAAGCGAGGTCTGGCGCAGGTGCGATGGGTGCTGTTCCCACCACGCATGGATTATGAACAGGGAACTCAGCTGGTCATTGGCTGGAGTGTGACGGCCCGAAAGGAAGGACTGCTAGGGCTTGAGCAGGTATCAGAAAAGGAGACCGACCCCTTCTGTCGAAAGGGCCTGCAACTACTGGTTGACGGTGCAGAGGCCGAAGCCATCCGTTACATCCTTGAACTGGAGTTGGGATCACGGGAACAACTGGAGGTTCAGGGTGCGAAAGTGTTTGACGCGATGGGCGGCTACGCGCCAACCCTGGGTATACTGGGGGCGGTGCTGGGCCTGATCCATGTAATGGGCAATTTGTCCGATCCTTCCAAGCTGGGGCCCGGCATTGCGACGGCCTTTGTGGCGACCATTTATGGCGTAGCCTTTGCCAACCTGATCTTCTTTCCCATTGCGAATAAAATTAAGTCGATTGTTCATCAGCAGACGCACTACCGTGAAATGCTGATTGAAGGCATCGTCGCGATCGCAGAAGGGGAAAACCCAAAAACCATTGAAATGCGCCTGCAGAGCTTCAGCGCACGGTGAGGTCATATGGCCAGACGTAAACGCGAAGAAGAACCTGAGAACCATGAACGATGGCTCGTCTCTTATGCCGACTTTATCACCTTGTTGTTCGCATTTTTTGTGGTGATGTACTCGGTATCGTCCGTCAACGAAGGCAAGTACAAAGTGTTGTCTGAAACCCTGGAAGGGGTTTTCAATGCCACACAGAAGAGTATTTTGCCGGTTCAGGTCGGGCAGCAAACGGCGACCCCCCCAAAGACGGATCAAGTAACCGTTCAGCCTTTTGACTCGACGGATAAAACGCCAGTGGGCGTGAGTGAGACCGAAACCAAGGAGGCGCTGAGTGAAATCGCGGAACAGTTTTATCGCAAGCTGGAAGGCTTGATCAGCGATGGGCTCGTCTCGGTCAATGAGAACGAAGACTGGATCGAATTGTCACTGCGCAACAGCCTGTTATTTTTAAGTGGCGATGCGGTGCCTGTCGATCAGGCTTTCCCGTTGTTGGACAACATCTCCTCTATCCTGAAGTCCTATCCCAATGCCGTCATCGTTGAGGGGTTTACGGACAACGTACCGATTCGTAGTTCGGTCTATCCGTCCAATTGGGAGCTTTCGTCCGCCCGGGCGTCGGCGGTCGTCAGGCTGTTGATATTTGGTGGTATCGATCCAGGTCGACTTGCGGCCGTGGGCTATGGCGAGTTTCAGCCCCTGGCGCGTAACGATACACCGGAAGGGCGGCAGCGTAACCGACGGGTTGTTCTGCTGATCTCGAAAAAAGACAGTGTGCGTAAGCTGGTCCGTCCCCAATCCTGATCGGCCTGATTTTTGCAGTATTTGAAAATACGCTACAGAGCGGCAGTGGGTTGCCGATAACCCGACATAGATGAGCAGTGCAAGAGGGTGATGTTTTGAGAATCTGGACGGTAGCCAACCAGAAAGGTGGTGTGGGCAAAACAACAACGGCGGTCACCCTGGCCGGATTGCTGGCCGAGCAGGGTAAGCGCGTGCTGCTCATGGACCTGGATCCCCACGGATCGCTGACGTCTTATTTTGGGCTTGACCCCGACACGGTTGAACACAGTGTCTATTCACTGTTTCAGCATCAGGGAAAAGTGCCTGCGGAGTTGCCGCGTACGCTGATCCAGCCTACTTCGTTAGCCAATCTCAGTTTGATGCCTGCATCAACCCTGCAGGCGACATTGGAACGCAAAATGGTCGGTGTGGAGGGTATGGGGCTGATCATCTCCCGTGCGCTTGCCCATTTGTGGGATGAATATGATTATGCTTTTCTGGACAACACGCCGGTGCTGGGTGTTCTGTTAATCAATGCATTGGCGGCCAGTCAGCACCTCCTGATCCCGGTCCAGACAGAATTTCTGGCGCTCAAAGGCCTCGAACGCATGCTGCATACACTGGCGATGGTGGCTAAAAGTCAGCGACATGCGCTGAGCTACACGATTATTCCAACCATGTTTGATCGTCGTACTCAGGCTTCGGTACAGAGTTTCCGAACGCTGCGAAAGAACTATCCTGAAGACTCCTGGCGCTATGCGATTCCCGTCGATACCAAATTTCGCGATGCCAGCAAGCAAGGCCTTGTGCCCTCGGCTCTGGATGCGCAAACGCATGGCGTTAAAGCCTATCGGCGATTATTGGATGATTTATTGTCGGGCAATCCCGGTATTCAGTCAGAGCGACAAAGTGCATAGGGTGTAATCATGGCCGGAGATACGAAGTCTGTATCGAAAGGACTGGAACAGGAGATGCTCTCCTATCTGGATGAGCTGCTCAGAGTGCCGGTAACACCGGCCGTGCAGGAAACGCACGTTGCGAAGCCCGACAATCTGCCAGCTTCGAAATCCTCGAAGGAGGTTCCAGAAGCAGGCAAGCCTGAATCCAATGGGGTCGCAGGTAAAACGACACGGCCCCTTCCGTCAGCGAGTGAGCTTGAGTTGCCGATGTCACTGGCCCGTCAGCGCATGATGGCGCGTGAAAAAACTCGTCAGCCGACGGTGGCCGACATTCCGACGGCCCCGCCAAGACCGTTGATGCCAAAGGTGTTGATGAGCGGGCCGGAGCTGAAGCTGGCACCAGAGCCCGAGGCGCCCAAACCGCCCCCTCCAACTGCAGCAAAGGTTCGGCCCCCTCCGGTGCAAGCTGCCCCCAAGGTTGTCTCTCCTCAGCCTGAACTGACTGAACCAATGGTTAAAGTGGCCGCACCTCAGCCGGCCGCACCTCAGCCGGCCGCACCTGAACCTGTAGCCGTTGCACCGAAGTCAGCGGAACCTTCTGAGCCGCCGCGTCAAATCCTTGGCGAATGGATTGACGGACATCCTCCCTGGGCCACCGGGCGATTTGAGTGCCTGTTGTTTTCTGTTGGTGGGCTGAAATTATCGGTTCCGTTGGTACTGCTTGGTGGTGTTTATCCGGTCAAAGTGGATGATCTCACCCCGATCTTTGGGATGCCGAACTGGTTCATGGGGCTGTTTAAGCATGGTGAAACCACCATTAAGGTGGTGGATAGTGCCCGCTGGATCATGCCGGAAAAGTATCCTGAGAACTTTCCTCAGCAGGTCCGTTATGTGATCCGGCTGCACGATTCGGAGTGGGCGCTGGCCTGCAACAGTATCGCCGATGCCTTCACGCTTCAGGCCAGTGAGGTTCGCTGGCGTACCGAACATGCTAAGCGGCCATGGTTGGCTGGTACCGTGGTGCAGAAAATGTGCGCCATCCTCGACGTTGATCAGTTCAATACCCTACTGGAAAACGCGCATCCCCGCCGAAAATGATTCCGGTGATTTACTGGCACACTTTCTGCCTTGAACTATAGTAGAAGGGTAGTCGCGTTGACATTTTGACACCCGGTAGAACGTGTAAAGAGGAATCGCCAATGGCCAATTATTCCGTACAGGGGCAAGCATCGGATGACCCGATCCTCCAGTATGTAACCTTCAAGCTGGATGAAGAAACCTATGGCATCAATGTCATGCAGATTCAGGAAGTGCTGCGTTATACGGAAATCGCGCCGGTGCCAGGTGCGCCGGATTATGTTCTGGGCATTATCAACCTTCGGGGTAATGTCGTAACGGTCATTGACACCCGCAAGCGTTTTGGGTTGAGCGAGTCTGAAGTCAGTGATCATACCCGTATCGTGGTGATCGAAGTGGACAATCAGGTCGTGGGCATTCTGGTTGATTCTGTCGCTGAGGTTGTCTATCTGCGCCAGTCAGAAGTTGAGTCAGCCCCGAACGTCGGCAATGAAGAAAGTGCCAAGTTCATTCAGGGCGTCTGCAATAAGAATGGTGAACTCATCATTTTGGTTGAATTCGAAAAGCTCATGTCGGAAGAAGAATGGTCTGATGTAGTTAGTTTCTGATAAGCGGTCGGTCTGCTGGAAGTTGGGGAGGCAGGGCATGGTAAGTTTCAATTGGATAATGGTTGCGGCAGTCAGTTCATCTTTGTTCGGGCTGGGCTTTTTACTTCTGTGTTTGCGTCAGCAGCGACAGCTTGAGAACCTCCGAGGCCGCTTTGAATGTGCTGAGCAACAGCTGGCTTTGCTCAATGACTCTGGCATTGGCGTGGGGCGCAAAGTGGTGGCGCTGGATAAACGGCTGAAACAGGCGGAGCGTCGTCAGCAGGAATTTGAAGCCATTGATCCGCAGCGCGTCAGCTACAATGAAGCGATGAAATTACTCTCCATGGGGGCCGAAATTGACGATCTGGTCTCTAACTGCGGCCTGAGCCGTGCAGAAGCTGAACTCATGTCGGCACTGTATGTCGGTCATCCCTCGCGTCCCGCTTAAGTCTCCGTTTTATCCCGAAATTCACACAGATCTGAAATGAGGCAGGCCCCACAGCGGGGCTTTCGGGCTGTACAGATATAGCGCCCATGCAGAATCAACCAGTGGTGGGCATCGAGCAGAAAGGGTTTGGGAACGTGTTTCATCAGACCTCTTTCCACCGCAAGCACCGTTTTCCCAGGCGCAATCCCGGTTCGATTGGCGACCCGAAAAATGTGGGTATCAACTGCCATGACCGGCTGCCTGAACGCTGTGTTCAGCACCACGTTTGCGGTTTTACGTCCCACTCCCGGTAACGCTTCGAGTTCTGCCCGCGTAGTGGGGACTTCTCCGCCATATTGTTCCTCCAGGATCTGGCAGGTTTTGAGGATGTTCTCTGCTTTGCTGTTATACAGCCCAATAGTCTTGATGTAACGCTTAAGCCCATCCAGCCCCAGATCCAACAGCGTGCTGGGCGTATTAGCGACTGGAAAAAGCAGCCTGGTCGCTTTGTTGACGCCAACATCGGTGGCCTGCGCCGACAATATTACGGCAATCAGAAGCTCGAACGTGCTGGTATAGGCCAGCTCCGTTCTGGGTTCGGGGTTTTCCGCCTGTAAGCGTTGGAAAATCAGTTCGCGTTTGTGTTTATTCATGGAGTTGTTCGTGAATTACCTGACTGTCGCCATTTTGCCTAAAGATGGTATTCTACCTTTTCATCATCGGGATTCATCTCTTTCACGTCTATGAAATCAACCACCATGAAGCTCTCTTCTCCTTTTTTGCGCATCGTTTCATATCCCCTTTTCGTGAGCATGGGGCTGATCGCTAACGCTGCATCAGCCGCCAGTTACGGTATCTATGAGGCGCGAGGACTTGCTATGGGTGGGGCAGTGGTCGCCTCCTCCAATTTACCGGAAGCCCATTATTATAATCCGGCGTTGCTGGCTTACCACGAAGGTGACGAAGATGTCGGGCAGGATAACCATTTCAATTTCGATATGGTGCTGCAGGGCAGTGGGCCGATCGATAGCCTGATGGATTTTTACGACGAAGAGTATGACGTCGTCGTCACGGAGGCGGTCGAAGCATTTAACGCCACGCCAGGGCCTGCATCAGCGGACTTGGTGCTGTCAGCCGTTGAGGATATGGATGCGGCAGCAGATGAGCTTGGAAAAGCGCCTGTCGATTTTGACGGTACGATTGGTTTTTCGTTCAATTTGCCCGGTGACCATGAAGGTGGAACCTTTTTCATGGCGTCCCGCATGGTCGGTAATGAAAAAGCCACGATTACAGATGCTGATCAAGCGGTGCTGGAAGACTATAGGCAGGCCATGATCTTCGTCTCCTCGGGTGGGGCAGAAGGGGATGGAACCGCGATTGACCGCGTATTTGTTAATGGCGAGCTGGTTGATCCCAAAGAGTTTCTTACGTCAACCGCCCGAGTGAGTGGCGTGGCCGTCACGGAATTTGGCCTGGCTTTTGGCAAAGCCTTCGAATTCGGCGGGTTACCGGTTGCGCTTGGCATCACGCCCAAAGCTCAACGGTTTATCGTATATTCTCAGGTGCTGGACTTTGCGGACGATATTATTGAAATAGACTACGCCGAAAATGCCGACTCGTTCGTGCGCGCCAACCTGGATCTCGGCGCGACAGTCGATCTGCAGGATGGTTATCGAATTGGCCTCTCTGTGAAGGATGTTTTCAAGCAGGATTACACGGCGGAAAATGGCGCATCCTTTTCCATGGGACCACGGGCGCGACTCGGTGGCGCTCTGAATCGTGATGCTTTCACCCTGGCGGCAGATCTGGATCTTTTGACCAGTCCCTCGTGGATGGGGGAAGGTGAGTCACAAGAGTTGGCTCTCGGCGGTGCTTATCGTCCTACAAACTGGGTTGAACTGAGAGGTGGGTACCGTTTTGATATTCAGAGCAACCTCCCGGACATGTTCTCATTAGGGGCGGGGTTTCAGATGTCCCGTTTCAACGCGGATCTTAGCTATGCCATCGGTAATGATTATCAGGGCATCGGGATGAAAATGGGCTGGGCGTTTTAAGTGCCCAGCGTCGGCTTTTGTCAGAGTTTGCCTTGTCGCATGTCTTCACCCACTTTTAGTATCGAGTGGCGTTGGAGGTTTTCCGGCTGAACCCGTTCCCAAAGACTTCCACGGCCATCTTTTTTGCCCAATTCATCCTCTCGGCGCAGCCACTGCTCAACATTCTTGATCCTGGTCGGATGGATCTCATCCAGCAGGTCATAGTCGCGAGCGATGATATTGTATTTCCACTGATTCCAGAAACCGGTGAAATTGTCGCGAAAACTCATGGTGCTTTTGTCCCTGGGGTCTGCATTGTAGCCCGCTGGCTGATCGGCCACCATTTTTAAACGGCCACCAAAATAGTCGTCCAGTGGCGTATCAATGTATTGGGCAGAATGCCCGGTAACCTTTTCAAAGGCGGCGGCGAGATCAGCGTATTTAACGTGCTCAAGCGCCACCTCAAGATTCATTCCGTTAGCGCGTTCAGGATTGTCAAATAGCCAGCGGACATAATAGCCGCAGTCCTCAAGCGCCACATGAACGACAGCGCCCTCGCCGAGTGGAACCCGCCATGTCACGATGCCATCCTCCACCGTCGGCGTCATCGGTGTTCTTGATGAAAGCGCCATTTCCATATAGGGGCCCGTCGTAAAAAGAGCCGCGCCCATCCGATCTCGATTGGTTTCATTTTGCCAAAGAATCCATTCGCCGATGCGGCCTTTGCCGTCATAGTGACCGGTTCTAAAACGGGAGTCATAACCGGCTTTTTTGACCGTATAGTCCAGATTGCCGTAGATGAAGAACCTTATCCCTTCCTCCAATGCAATTTCATAGCAGCGAATGGCCCAATACATTTCGGTTCGCTCACCCGAATTAAACCCGTCAATGTTGACAAAAGCACCGTCACACGTGCGAAAACCCTCGCGCAGGACTGCTTCGTCGGCGAACGTTCCCTCAAGGATTGATACGCCTCCAAAGTCCAAAAGGGATTTTGCTCGGGTAGATTGAGCGTCACGACTGAGGGCAAGAACCGTATAGCGGCCATCACTGACGAGACTACGTACCACGGGGATTCCTTGGGCGCCGGTCGCGCCGATGACAAAAATTCTGGAAACTGAGTTAGTTGACACGGTAAGTTACTCCATAGGTGAAATGAATGAGCCGTACAGGCATAATACTATGTAACTCTTATAATAAGAGTCAATGGAGGAGGTAAGCTAATTTATGCGGCTAAAAGGATTTGAAGGAATGGTGTGTCCAATCGCGGGTGCGCTATCGGTGATCGGAGACCTTTGGGCCTTTCTGATTCTGCGTGATCTGCTTGTGGGCATTCACCGCTACGATGATTTTCGTCGCTCGTCTGGCATAACCAACGCAACACTGAGTAATCGTTTGAAGCATCTTGAAGGCGTTGGTTTGATTGAGCGGACGCTTTACCAGACAGGTCCTGATCGCTACGAATATAGATTGACCGCGCAGGGATGGGACCTTGCTATTCTGATGCCTGTGCTTGCCGAGCTGGGCGATAAGTGGGGGGTGTCGGGCACGGTTATGCCTCCATTGATTTTTGAAAATCGTCACACCGGTGCGTGCGTGAAACCGGCTTTAATTGATCAGGCGTCCGGTGAGTCGGTCAGCATTAGCAATTTAACGGTGAGGGAAGGTCCTGGTGCTGATGAGCTGGTGCGCTGGCGTCTGTCTCATGGGGTGTCGCGAGAGAGTGAAGCTGCTTTGTTTGAGCGGGAGGGTCTTGCTCCAAAAATGTGATACTTTGTAAGCCTGAATTTGTTCCTTGAGGACAATAATTAGCAAAATCGGCATTTTAATATATGTTTGTGAACTAATTCCCTCGTCCGAGCGTGGCTAACTGGTAATCTGCGCTCGTTGTATGAACGATTTTTAACTAAACGAAGTTCATTTTTAAATTAGAAAAAAAATCAGATCCAGGAAGTAGTTATGAATCAGCCTCGGCCCACTCAGCCTTAACTGGCAACGTCTTCGATTTAGATAAATTTTTTGACTCGACCAGCTTCAAGCGGCTTCAGGTTGCGGTGTTCGTGCGCGCGTGATGTTGGCTAGATCTTCGCTACGCCAAAGGAGTAATTATCATGACTCAGACAACTCGGAAAGTTAAAGCGGTATACCGTCCCTTGAACGAAGTGTCGATTGTTGATGCGGGAAAGATGCATGAACTGTTCTCACAGTACTATCACAATGCCCCCTTTGATGTGTTTCTCAGTGATCTGAGAAAAAAAGACGGCGTGATTCTGCTGCGTGAGCAGCAGGGTAAAAACATCGTCGGGTTTAGCACCATGCAGATCATGGAGCTTGAGGTTGGAGGCCGTAAAGTTCGGGGACTGTTCAGCGGCGATACCGTTTCTGAGCGCCGCTATTGGGGAAATCGTGCGATGCTAAGCTGTTTCGCACGCCAATTGCTGCGTTTTCGACTGCAGGATCTGACCAAGCCATTGTATTGGCTGCTCATTTCCAAAGGGTTTAAGACCTACCTTATTCTGACCAACAACTTTCCAAAGCATTATCCACATATAGACGGGCAGTTTGATCAGCAATTGGCACCTGTTGTCGATGCCTATTGCGAAAAGCTTTTCCCGGCCGCATTTGATCGGGAGCACCGTGTGCTCCAATTTGGCGAGGGTTACCAGAAACTCAAAGGTGATGTCGCCGAGATCACACCAGAGATGAAACTGGCTAACCCCAAGATTCGCTACTTTGAAGAGCAAAATCCGACCTGGCGTGACGGCACTGAACTGCCGTGTGTGGGACAGGTGACCTTTTCGGTATTCTGGGCGATTCTCAGAAAGGCCCTGGCGCAGCTCAAGCCCAAGCGAGAAATCAGTCTGCGCCTGCCGCTCCTCGGCTTATTGGGGCGGGCACGCTGACCATGTGGGGCCGGGGACTCCTCTCGCGAGGTTTGCATCAGGCGACCCGGCATGTTAGTCGGGCCGGTGAGCAGGCTTTCAGGGATGCGCTGCTAAATCCTGAACGTGTTCAGCGCCAGCGATTGGCACGCATTCTGGAACACACCGGTAGTTTCGTCGCTGAAAAGGGGTGGTCGCTGGATCGAAACACCTCCTGGGAGGTATTCAGTGCGCGGGTGCCAGTGACGGATTATACCGACTGGGCAACTGAGATTGAACGACAGCGCCAAACCGGCGAGCGTCGACTATCCCGGATGACGGTTAAGCGGTACCAGCCGACGTCAGGGTCAACGTCAAAAGTCAAATGGATCCCCTATACCCAAGCCTATTTGTCGGAGCTGGATCAGGCCATTTCCCCTTGGTTAACGGATATGTATCTGCGGCATCCGGGTATCGCACGGGGCCGTCATTACTGGTCTTTTTCCTGGATGCCGACCGAACTCAGGCAGACAGCGGCGGCCGATGTTAATAACGATCTGCAGCTGCTTGCCAGTGGCAAGCGCCAGTTGATGTCGGCGGTCAAAGCCGTGCCGGATTCGATCGCGCTCGCCGATACATCAGATGATTCGCAATTTGCCACGCTCGCCTATCTGCTGGTGAGTGAAGACCTGAGTCTTCTTTCGGTGTGGAGTCCTACGTTTGCGCTGAGTCTTTTCGACCGCCTCAGTGTATTGAGAGATGAATTAGCCACGGTGCTTAAATGTGGTCACTGGGGGAATAGGGCATCATGCTTGCGGAATGTGCAGTGCCCCCGTTCCACCCTGGTTGCCGCCAGGCTAAAACAATGGGATGGAAGACTTACGCCGGGGGCCTTGTCGCGCTTCTGGCCAAAGCTGGCACTGATCAGCTCCTGGGATACCTCAACCTCTGCCATCTGGGCGCAGCAGCTACAGAATTTATTCCCTGGTGCAGCGTTTCAGGGTAAAGGTTTATGGGCCACTGAAGGGGTGGTTACGATTCCCTATCAGGGCCGCTACCCCTTAGCCGTGACGAGCCATTTTTACGAATTTCAGGATATTGAAGACGGCACCATTTTACCGGCCTGGAAACTCGAAACGGGTCAACGGGTGCGTCCGCTGCTGACGACCGGCAGTGGCTTGCTACGTTACGGTATGAAAGACCATCTGCGGGTCACTGATCGCTTGGGTGAATGCCCCTGTTTTGAATTTCTCGGGCGCGCGGATGGCGTCGACATGGTGGGTGAAAAATTGAGTCCTGAGTCTGCGATGCAGGTACTGGATCTGGTCTATCGGCGTTATCGGGAAACAGACGGTCTGCGTCCTATCTCCCTGCTGGCGGCTGTTAACGGTACAGCCTCCAGCCCGACGCCTTTTTACTGGATGTTGTGTGAGTGCACCGGCGCGATCGAGGAAGGTCGCAAACAGGCCCTGGAACAGGAGATCTCAGCGCGGTTGGAAACTGAGCTTCAGGGTTATTTTCATTACAAACTGGCACGGGATCTTGGGCAGCTGGGGCGAGCTCAAGTCTTCATTGATGCCAACGCACGCGAGGTCTACCAGGAACGCGGTCTCAGACGGGGCATGATCAGTGGTGATATTAAAATCGAGCCCCTCATGATCTGGGATATCCCCGTCCCCGAAGGGTGTGGTGTATGAGCGGGCGATTCCATTTTCGACCGGCCTGCGACAGTGATTGCGGGGCTTTAGACGCGTTGGTGCGGGCAACGCCCCAACCCGGTCAGATTACCCTCGGCTTTGAGCGTAATCCGGATTTTTTCATGGGTAGCCGGGTTACCACCAGCGAGCCAGATGTGTGGGTGATGGAAGATTTGCAGCAGCAACGATTGATGGCGGTCTTCAGCATTGGCCACCGACGGGTGTTCATGAATGGTCAGCCTCGTAATGTGCGCTATGGCAACGATCTTCGAATTCATCCAGACTATCAGGGGGGGCGGACGCTGCTGCGGATTTCGCGTCACTACCACACCCTGATTCGCAACGACTGGATGCAGACGGTCATCCTCAGTGATAATGATCGTTCCCTGACGACGGTTGGAAGCGGCAGGGCAGGGCTTCCCACCTATCATGCCTGCGGAGGCCTGCGCACGCATCTACTTTACCCTATGTGCAGTCCCCGTAAGCCGAAAACGGGCAATATCGAGGTCCGCCAGGCGACACTGTTTGATGTCTCCGCGATGCAGGACTTTTTCGATCGTGAAGCGGCCCGTTACCAGTTCTATCCCTGCTACGACTTTGACCGGATTGCGCAAGGTGACGATCCCTACTACCGAGGTTTGTCGCTGTCTGACTATGCTCTGGCATTTCGTCAGGGCGAACTGGTTGGGATGCTCGGAAGCTGGAATCAGAAATCGTTCCGTCAGACCCGATTTATTCGCTATCAGGGTAGCTTGCGGTTTCTCCGTCATCTGAACAATTTGCAGGTGCGTTTGCGTGGGGGCATGGCCTTGCCCGCAGCCGGAAAGGTGCTGAATTACCGCATGTTGCACTCGGTGCTGATTCAGAATGAAGATCCGGCTGTTTTTGAATGCCTGGTGCATTACCTCTATCAGCGACATGCTTCGCGAAGTCTGAAACCCGCTGAGACATCGGCGTTAGTCTGCGGGCTGGCGGAAGACTCCGGCTTGAACCGGGTTCTGGATCAGTATCGCAGTCAGGTCATTGAAAGCCGTCATTTTCTGGTCAGCTTTGAGGCCGATCCGCGCGAGGCCCTGGCTGGCGAATTTCCACTTTATCTCGAAGCTGCGCGTTTATAAACAGGATACGACAGGGAGTAGGACGGGAGACCTTCATGAAGACCAGACACACCAAAGACTACGTGGCGATGTGGTTTGATGTACGGCGTGAACAGGGCATCAATGATGAAATGAGCGTGGGGCCCATGGATACCCAGACGCGGGAGGTAGATTGGCATACCTTTGCCCACCGTGATATGGATGGGTTGGGGGGCATTGCGACCATCCTTCGACAAAACGGCTATCCCTGTGCTGAGTTACCGCGTTCGTCTGAAAAGGAGGCGCCGGGTTTCTGGGAAGTGCTAGGGCTGATGTTCAAAAAGAAGGAGCCGCGGCCACCCAAACAGGTGCGCTGGCTGCGTACCTATCCTGACTACCGGGAGCTGAATCCCGAAAACACCAATCACGCGCCCATTGCCACCGACTTTTTAACAGAGGACGAAACGAGCATCGTCAAACAGCAGGCCAAAAAAGCGCGTGTCGCGCTCAATGTCTACTTGTTCTGGGCGCTTAATCGCGCTATTTCCGCACACCTGATGGCATCGGGGCAGCAGTATTACTGGTTTTTTCCCGTGAATTTACGCGGAGCTGTGAACTTCGAGGACGACACGCAGAACTGTTCGTCCGGTATCTGTATCCTCGTGTCCGATGCGATTACACCGCGTGAGTTACAGGAGGCGGTCAAGACCGAAATCAAGGCAAAAGCGCATTGGGTGATGTGGGTTCAGGGGCACATTGGCAAAGTGATTGGCAAGCGGGGGGTGCGCTGGATCTATCAGAAAATGAGCCGTCGCAATCACTATGCCGGCTCTTTCAGTTTTCTGGGAAGCTGGCCGCTGCAGGAAGCGGGCACACCGGATCCGGTGGATAATCAGGTTTGGGTGTCCTGCGGCATCGGCACGGAAAATTATCCGGTCTCAACCGGCATATTGCTGTGGCACAATCAATTGACACTTGGCCTCAAATTACATCCTTACATCTGCCGTGACATCGCCCTAACCCAACAGTGTCTTCAGGCCTGGAAACAAATCCTGCTCGGAGGTGTCCATGGCTAGTTTTCGTCTCGGCTTCCGTTTGCTTTATCTGGTGCCGGTTATTATTATCGGTATTTCTGTCGTTGTTATGATGGCCCTGGTCGCGGCAGCACCCCAGGCCAGCCCCCATCGTCCGGTCAGCCCTCTGCCAATGATTACGGCCGTTATAGTTGAGCCTGGCAGCCTGCGCGTACCTGTCTATACCCGTGGTGTGGTTGCACCCCAGCGGCAGCTGACACTGATCACCGAAGTGAGTGGACGAATCGTTTCAGCTTCGCCTGAGTTTAAAAACGGAGGGTTCTTCAAGAAGGGGGAGGTGTTGGTTCGCCTGGCGCCTGAACCCTTCCAGTTGGAACTGACGAAAAAACAACAGGCTGTTGATGCGGCGATTGTGCGCCTCGAAGAAGTTAAGGCACGTGCTGTTGTCGCCCGTCAGGGTGCCAAACAGAACGCGACCGATTTCGCCTTGTATATCCCACAACTTAATGATGCCAAAAGCACCCTGGCTGCAGCAGAAGCCGATTACAAACTGGCGGCCCTGCAGTTGGAACGTGCCGAGATTCGGGCACCTTTCGATGGGCGCTTTAAGGCGACCCGGGTCAATGTCGGGCAGTATGTTGCGCTTGGGCATGCTGTGGCCGAGATATTCGCGCTGGATGTTGCAGAAATCAGGCTGCCGATCTCGGATGAGCATCTGGCCTTACTGGATATACCTAATCAATATCAGGGAGACAGCCGCTCAGCCGACACCTATCCGGAGGTGCGGCTGAGCGCCCAGTTGGGTGGGCTGGAATATACCTGGTCAGGGCGCGTGACACGTGCCGAAGGGGGGCTGGCCAATAACCGCCTGCTTTACCTGGTCGCCGAGGTGACGCAACCGTATCAGCGGGATAGCAGTCAACCAGGGCGCCCCCCTCTGGAAATGGGACGTTTCGTGGAGGCGCGTATCAGTGGGCGTTTGCAGCAGAATGTGGTGGTTGTGCCACGGTCGGCGCTGCGTCCTGACGATACGGTCTGGGTGGCGCAGCAGGATGCCGGAGCCGAACAGGCTGATCTGCGATTCCGCAAAGTCGATGTGCTCTACAAGGGCAAAGATCAGATCTACCTGCGCGGCGGGCTGCAGCCCGGTGATCGGGTTGTGACGACGCGCCTGGATTTTGCGGTAGATGGCATGAATGTCCGTCTGGAGCCGTCTGCGTGATCGCCTGGTTTGCCCGTCATCGGGTTGCTGCCAACGTCATGATGGGATTGATCGTCATCCTGGGCTTGCTGGCATTGCCAGGGACCCGTAAGGAGCTGATTCCTAATGTCTCTCTGGAGCGGGTATCGGTCTCGGTTGCGTTTCCGGGTGCCGCGCCGGAGTCGGTCGAGACGTCCGTCTGTACGCGCATCGAAAATGCCATTGCTGAATTGGAGTCCATCTCGGACATCATCGCGCTGGCGAGTGAGGGCTTGTGTCTGGTCACTGCCGACGTCATTGATGGTGCCGAAACGCGCGAAGTGCTGGAGAAAATCAAAACAAACGTGGAGGGACTCAGCACGCTTCCCTCGGGCGCGGAACGCCCCATTATCAAAGAGTTGATCGTCCGTAATCGGGTGACCAAGCTGATCATTTCGGGTCCGGCAGATCCTCGTGAACTGAAAACGCTGGCAGAAGACATTCGCCGTGATCTGTTGCGTGATGATCATATCACGGTGATTGACCTGGCTAACGTGCGTCCTTACGAGGTTGCAATCGAAATCTCTGACAATGCGCTTGAGCGCTATGGCCTGAGTTTTGACGAAGTGGTCTCTGCGATTCGCAGTTCCTCAGTTGATATCCCGGGGGGCTCATTGCGGACACGCGGTGGGGATATCCTGATCCAGTCATCCGGTAAAATTAACCGGGCGGCTGATTTTGAAAATGTTATTCTGCGGGCAGATGCGGATGGCGGTCGTCTTTACCTGCGCGATGTGGCTGACATTCGGGATGGCTTTCAGCGCGGTGACAGTCAGGCACAATTGAACCAGATGCCGGCCGTGTCCCTCGATATCTTTCGGGTGGGCGAGCAGAATGTCATGGAGGTCGCCAAAATTGTTGCCGACTATGTCGCAGCGCCGCCGCGATTTATACCCGAAGGCGTTACGCTGACGCTTTGGCAGGATGACTCCAAACTGTTTCGCAGCCGAATTGATTTGCTGCTCAATAATGCGATGAGTGGCATGGTGCTGGTCTTCCTGGTGCTTATGCTGTTTTTGAATTGGCGTCTGTCCTTCTGGGTGAGTCTGGGCATTCCGGTGTCGTTTCTCGGCGCGCTCTGGTTCCTTCCGCTGACTGGCGAATCCATCAACCTGATTTCGCTGTTTGCTTTTTTGCTGGTGCTGGGCATTGTGGTCGACGACGCCATTGTGGTGGGGGAGAGCGTCTATGCGCAACAACGGCTTGGGCTCAGCAGGACAGAGGCGGCCGTGCAAGGCACGCGGGAAGTCGCCGTTCCGGTGATCTTTGCTTTATTGACAACCGCCGTTGCCTTTCTGCCCTTGCTCTTTTTGCCCGGGCCGGAGGGGATGCTGATGAAAGTTATCCCGATCGTGGTGATTTCGACGCTGATTTTTTCGCTGGTCGAATCGCTCTTGATTCTGCCCATGCACCTTTCCGGCATGCCGCTTGAAAATCCGCGCAAGCAATCCCGCCTAACGCGATGGCAGTCAGCGTTTGCGAACTGGCTGGAGCATTTCATCAAACAGGTCTACGAGCCTTTTTTGGCGCATGTGCTGGTCTGGCGACTGTCCTACCTGGCCCTGTTTATTGGCGGCTTTCTGATTTCGATTACCCTGGTGGGTGCGGGCTATATCAAGGTGACTCTGTTCTCGTCCATGGATGCGGATACAGTGGTGGCCGATGTCACCTTTGCAGAAGGCACCCCCGTCGCTGAAACCCGGGCTGCGGTCTACCGTATCGAGAAAGCGGCCATGGATTTGCAAAGTCAGCTGCGCGGGACAGATGGCGTGAGTCCGATCCAGAACATTTACACCGTGATTGCACCGCAAGACAAGGTCTCTAATCTGGATGTTCTGCCTGCGCCCGAAAACAAGGGCAGGGTTTCCATCGAGATCAGCCCCGATGCGATCGAGTCTATCAGCTCGCGCGAGCTGGCACGGCGCTGGCAAGAAGCCGTTGGTGAGATTCCGGGTGCCAGTGAATTGAAGTTCAGTGGGGACATGATGGCCCAGAAACCGGACATTCATATTGAGCTATCCGGCGCCAGTCTGGATGCCTTGACGGCCTCTGCCCGTGAGCTGAAAGAAGAGCTGACCCGCTTCAATGGCGTGTATGGCATCCAGGATTCCCAGGTTCCGGGCAAACATCAGGTCAAACTCACACTCAAGCCGGTTGCGAGAGATCTGGGGTTGACGCAACAAAGTCTGGGGCGCCAGATCAATGCCGCGTTTTACGGGGTCGAGGTGCAAAGCCTGCAGCGGGGGGAGGACGAAGTAAAAGTCTTTTTGCGTTATCCCGAGGCTTCGGCTGAGTCCCTTTGGCATTTGGAAACCTTACAGGTTCAGCTACCCAATGGTGAGTTTGTGCCCCTGTTCAGTGTCGCCGATGTTGCGCAGGACGCGGCGGTGTCGACGATTAAACGCTATGACCGAAAAAGGATTGTAGAAGTGAGCGCCTTTGTCGACTCCAGTCGGGGCGATGCGCAGGCCATCATGAAAGAGTTGAAGCAACACTATCTGGACCCGCTGGCAGAACAAGGCAAAGTGCAGTGGAGTCCAGCGGGCAAGCAGAAAGGTATTGCGGAGTTTATGAAATTGCTTTCACAGGGATACCTGCTGGCCCTTATAGGCATGTACCTGCTGATGGCGATTCTGTTTTCGTCCTATTCACAGCCCTTGCTGGTCATGTTTGCGATTCCCTTTGGCATCATGGGCGCGTTGATAGGACATCTGATGCTGGGAATAGAACTCACCCTCTGGTCCCTGATCGGAATCGTCGCGCTGAGCGGTGTGGTGGTGAATGATACTCTGGTACTGGTCGACAACATCAATCGACGCAGAAATGAGGGTGTCGACGTTTTCATTGCCATCCGCGAAGCGGGCGGTGCGCGCTTCCGGCCCATAATTCTGACCTCGTTGACCACGTTTGCGGGGCTCATGCCACTGGTGTTTGAAACCAGTATACAAGCGCAGTTTCTGATTCCGATGGCGGTGTCACTGGCTTTCGGTGTGCTGTTCGCGACGGCGGTCAGCCTGTTGCTGGTGCCCGCTGCATGCTATGTGCTGGCGGATCTTGAGGCGCTGATGCATCGCTTTTTACATCCGATCGCGACCCGCCCGGATGCCCGACAGGACACCGTCGAAAAGGCGTATCAGTTTGGCTATTCCAGTGGGATGGACGCACCCCTGGGGCGAACTGGCAAGGTGCCTGCCGGCAAGAATCCTTATCTCGACGACGTGCTCGCATCGGGCTGGGAAGCCGGCTGGGCTGACGGCTGCGATGCAAACCGGCAGCGTCGGTTTGGAACCTCATAACAACAACCTCACTCACAGGACCTTAACCATGGCTTACACTCGCATTCTCTCACCCATCGAACGCTACTATATCAGCTGTGATCTGGCCTATTCCGATTACACGCCTTGTCTGAATCAAATGACCCTGGAAGGGACAGGCGACCTTGATATTGAGGCCTGGCAACACGCGGTGGCGGTCGCTTCACAAGCGAATCCGGGAAGTCGATTGGTGTTGAGGGGGCATTTGGGCTTTTCGCGCTGGGTGGACTCAGGCAAAACCACACCGTTTCGGATTGTCGATGATCCCCAATGGGATGGTCTGAGTGATTTTGGTGCTGCGTTTCTACGGCATCCTTTGCCAGCACGGGAAGGGCCGACCAGCGAAGTCCTTCTGGTGCGAGGTACCCATCGACATTTTGTCGTTTTCCGCACCCATCATGGGGTGATGGATGGTCGCGGTACGCAGGCCTTTGCAGATGATGTATTCCGGGTGCTGAGGGGCATTCCTCCCGTAGGGGAAAACTCGAACATTACCGATCTGGAACTGGCGCGCGAGATCACCCAGACGGCGGGTGAGGTGATTGAAACGGATGTGAATGCGCCAACGGGTCTGCCGGACGGCAATACCAGTGGCTCAGTCTGGCAGCGCCTGACATTACAAGGAAGCAGTCGGCAGGTGCTGGCGAAAGTGGCCATCGCCATCGGTGAACTCTCGCGCAGCTATACTGATTCTCCCGTGCGTGTTCAGCTACCGGTTGATATGCGCGGCCACCAGGATGGGCTTCGTTCCACGGCCAACCTGTCGGGAGGCTTGGTGCTTGAAGTGACGGATCAGACCGACATCGACGCCTGGACCACAGAAATCAAAGCTCAGTTAGCGGAAAAGAAAGAGGCCCAGATTCCCCGTTTCGTGAAAAAGATGCCCACCTGGATGGCCTCCTGGGTGCCGCTTAAAACCATTCACAAGGCAAACCTCAAGGTCGCCAAAATGCGCCGGGATACGGGCATGTACCGCACCTCGGCAATTGTCTCCAACCTCGGCCTTGTTCCCTTGAAAGGCTATGTCGGCGGCGGCTTCACGGCCCAACGGGTTTTCTTCATTCCCCCGGAATTCGATACCACGGCCTTCTTTCTCACCCTCTCAGGACACCAGAACGGTATGGACCTTGTCCTTCGCACACCCCGCACCCTGGCTACGCAGGGGCGCTTGGGCAATGCTTTGGCTAAAGTGGCTGCGGCGTTGGCTGACGGTCCGGTGTCGGGGAAGGTGGTATCCAAACGCAAAGTGCTGGACGTGGTCACTTGAAAGACGTCAATCTGACCCGTCGCCCCCCTCCCAAACGGCACTGATGTGGGCCCCGCTATAGGTGTAGGTCATCTGCAGTCGATCGCCTTGGCGGTTCACCTGGGTCGGAACCACCCCATTGTCAATCCAGGTGGGGTCGTTTGACGACGTGACTTTGAGGTACCAGTTCCGATCCCGGTAGGATAAGAACCCGGTGTACATATAAGTCAGATAATTGCCATAGTAATCAAAAGCTTCGACGTGGCTGACCCACTCGTATTGATCGTCGCCGATCTTTTTCATATGCAAGTTGCCATCGACCGTTTGCGGCACGTTATTAATCGAGTAGGAAAATAGATCAAAGGAACCGGCGATACTGGGCGGTCCTTTAACCGCCTGCTTCACCACGTTCGCCTTGGACGGTAACTGGCCACCCGGTATGAGGTCGGAGTCGAGTCTGGCAACCCGCTCCGGATGCTTGGGAATCGGATCTTTCGTGGTGATGGCGGTGGGTTGTGAGGGGGGAGGCTGGATAGGCGGAGTGCTCTCCTGCGGCACTTGTTGATCGCCAGGGATACCCGCTGCAGGAGGCGGTAACTGTGCCAGTCGTGCAGGGTCCGGCAATAAACGTGGAACCAGCACCATGCCAATTCCCGCAACGACTAATAAAAAGGAAGGGTTATTAAAATTGAGCTTGATCCCAAAGGCTTCGATTTGATTATTCTGGCTGACGACCTTTCCGGTCACAAACAGGGCAACGCCCGCTAAGATAAGGACAATACCTAAGATGACGACAATCGTGTCCAGGTTCTCCATCGTGCCACCCTCTGCCGGAAAGCGGCTACTGAAATCTTGCGGTGCCGGTTAAGGCATAACGCTGCGAAGACGCCCTGTGTGATCAAACCCTTGATTAATTTTAGTACGAATTGCCGGGGATAGTTAACAATCAATCTTAATCTCCGCGAGAGACATCGGCCTTCGGGCCGGTGATGGAAAGCGGGCAGCCACTGGCTGCTATAACAGTCAGGCACTTGGGTGCTGGTGGTATATAAATCAATGTGGTCGCATGACCAAGCGAGCTATGAAGTACCGTTTTTACCCAACGACTGAGCAGGAAACTCTGCTGGCTCAGTCTTTCGGCGGCGTCCGTTTTGTCTACAACCAAATCCTGCGCTGGCGAACCGATGCGTTTTACCTGCGGCAGGAAAATATCGGGTACATTCAGGCCAACGCGGAACTGACCCGCAGCGCCTTCAGCTACCGGGACGGAAAGCTTTATATCGCCAAGTGCAAAGAACCCCTGAACATTCGATGGAGTCGGGAGCTTTCCAGCGAACCCAGTACCGTCACCCTTTCCAGAGATTGTGCCGGTCGATACTTTGTGTCGATGCTGTGCGATTTCAAACCCGAAGTCCTGCACGTCACGCGCAACACCATAGGGCTTGATGTGGGGATAGAAAACCAGTTGATCACCGACAGCGGTGTGAAGATCGGCAATCCCCGTCACACGGCGAAATACGCGACCAGGCTCGCTAAAGCGCAACGCTGCCTGAGCCGAAAGAAACTCGGCTCGGCCAATCGTGCCAAGGCAAAAGGAAAGATTGCTACAAGAAATAATGTTGCCGGGATGTTTTGCGTTTTTTTGTTTAAGGGTTGGAATTCTAAAAAGCTTGGCTATGGTTAGATTTAAGTTAGATGTGAGGTATTTAAAATGAAATGTTCAAATTACGTGGCTGTAGCTTTGGTTGGTTGGTTGGTTGCGGTGGAGGTGGCGGTGGTTCGACGACGCCAGTCCCAGTTGATGAAACACTGTCTCACGTTGAGACGCCTGTTACGCTTAATCCCAACCTGGTGATTAACACCGATATCCCCAAGTCTGAGCAGACCCAGGCTCAAACCTATCTTTCTGCAACCGTGCTCCGCAATAATATTCGTATCAATGGCCAAACGACTCTTGATGTTGCTGGTCTGCGGGTGACTGGCACTTCTGGCGTGGTGTATGAAAATACAGACGTGCTTGATGGGTATGACATCATGACTACAGTTCGCAATCTGCCGAATGGGGATTATACGATCGGCTTTTTCGGGACGTTTAAGGGGAGTGATGTTTCTGAATCTCTAAGCGTAACGGTTGCTCATGGCGGAACGATTGAGGGTGGTATCGCGATTATTGATACCCTGAGTTTTCCTGCTGACTTAACAACTGAGGCGAACGCACCGACAGTCACGATTGGAGGTGCTTCGGTTGTGGATGGTGAGCTTAATAACTTTAATCTTCGTCCGGTTGGTGAAAGTTATGCATACTCAGTTAACGGGATGTATCTGGCTAATGGCGACTTTATTATGACTGCGCCGAGTGGCGTACCTAGGGCCTGTGGACATTTGCGCGTAAGGCATTGAAAAGTAAGAGCAAGCTCGTAATATTGTAGTTCTCACACAACAACAAAAGAGCTTGCAATGCCCCGATACATGCTTAGTGACGAGCTGTGGTCAAAGCTGAAAAGGATCATGCTTCAATTCAGTATTTATGACAAGCGCAATCTGCGCATGATGGTAGAAGGCATCCTCTATCGAATGCGTGTGGGTTGCCCCCTGGAGGGATATCCCTGAACAGTTTGGTAAAGTGGAATTCGGTGTACCGGAAATTTAACGTCTGGTCTAAGAAAGGAATCTGGCGTTGCCTGCTCGATGCTTTGATTTTCGAGCCGGATTTGGAGTGGGTTTTATCGATGGAAGCTATGTAAAGGCCCATCAGCATAGCGCAGGGGCAATTGGCAAATCACCTCAAGCTATCGGAAAAAGCAGAGCTGGCAGGACATCCAAGATAAATCTGGCGATCGATGCTTATGGCTTACCAATAGCGTTTAATATTACCGGCGGCGAAGTGAATGACTGCACCGAGGCCCCGGGGATTATCGAATCACTTCCAGGTACGCAGTTTTTCATTATGGATAAGGGCTATGAAAGCGAGCGAATCAGAGACATGATAGAGGCGAGAGGAAGCAAGGCAGTTATCCGCGTAAACGAAATTCGAAACGAGAAAATCCGACTTTTGACCGGCACTTATATAAACAAAGACACCTGGTCGAAAATGCGTTTGCCAACCTTAAGCGGTTCAGAGGGAGTAGCTACCCGGTACGATAAACTCGGACGAAACTACGAAAGCACAGTGGCCATCGCGTGCTCATATTTATGGTTGCCGATGTGAAATGTCCACAGCCCCTAACGGTAGTTATGAAATATTTTATGCGGATACGTACCGTCAATCAGAAGGCGGTTCAGCGTATGATGTTGATCCGGATGCCGTGGTTGTTCCTGCTAGCAAGTATCGGCTTAGTAATTCAGACTACGTGACATTTGAGTATGGAAGTGACCGAACAACTAAAATTGGCGGTCGCCCATATTTCAATAATGAAGTGCAGACGAGTTCGGTTGGCCCAATTTGTTATGCGACAGATACGGTTGGGTGCGTGTTCTCGTTCCCCGCCGACGAGGTCGGCATGTACCATTTCGAAGAAATCTGGAATGGCGCTGATGAATTCTATGTGCAGAAGGTGGAGGCGGGTGCGCCAGAGTGCGATTTCTTGAGTGCAGGTGCCAGTTTTTCAACTTTGCGTCCTACGCTTGAAATGACTGCTACGGCGGGCGTGACATTAACATGGTCTATTGTTGATGTGTCTGAAAACGTGTTGGATACGGGGTCTTTGGTTGTTCCTGGTGATGGTAACGTGTCAATAATCCCAAGTGTTGATTTGCCGGTCGGTATTAGCTATTTGAAGGTTACGCTTGTTGGAGATAGCCTGCAGAGTTCAAATGATAGTTTTATACTGACTGGCTTCACGGTAAGCGGAAGCTAATATCTTCTTAGAAGGTTTGCTTAACTTAAAGTGAGCTTTATTGCTCACTTTTTTTGTCGGTGACATTAAAATGCAAGAACTACGACGCGCTCCTAGACGCATTACTGATCTGATCTCTGCAAAGGTCAAGTCAGTCGGCTTGTTCTCACGATTTGGGCAATAGTCTGTGCTGGAGGTTGTCGATTTTTCACGTTTGGGGATGGGGGCGTTTTGTTCTGATGAATTTGAGTCTGGCGAGAGCGTAATTCTGTCCTTCTATTTTAAGGCCTATCACGTTGAACGCATGCCAGCATTGATCCGGTATTGCTCAAAGCAAGATGGTTTGTGTGGCTCGTATTCACGCCAGAATCTCCGATTGCCGCATGGACAACTTGCAAAAGCTGTCCCGCAGACTGATTAACGAAAACCAAGTGGTCTGTGTCGAAACGCTGAAAGTGAAAAACATGATCCGCAACCCGCGTCTGGCGAAACACATCGCCGATGCTTCGTGGGGTGAGCTGGTGCGCCAGCTTGAATACAAGACGGAGTGGGCCGGGAGGCAACTGGTCAAGATTGCCCCGTTCTTTCCCAGCTCCAAACGCTGTTCGGATTGTGGATATACGCTCGAATCGTTGCCACTGGAAATCCGGTCCAGGGAGTGTCCTGAGTGCAAGATACGCCAGGACCGGGACATCAATGCAGCTCGAAATGTAAAAGCCGCAGGGCTTGCGGTGTTAGCCCTTGGAGAAAATGTCAGTCACGGCTGAAGGGGGCGGTCTTCCGTCATGTCTTTGGTCTCGCAGTTCTCGTTGAATTGGGAATCTTCGTCCTTCAAGACGGAGAGCGGTCAATTATGACCTGCAGCAAGGTGGGGAACTTGTGGGAACGTTTGCCCTGAACGGTAATGAAAACCTGGGTGTCGACGGCGCCAGCGATACCGACGGGATTGATGTGATCGCGGCTGATCTGGGAGAGAGCTATCCGGAAGGACTGTTTATCGCGCAGGACTGGTACAACATCGACTCAGGGTATGAGCCCGAAAATCAGAACTTCAAATGGGCCGGTTGGCGCGAAATCCGAGAAGCGCTTCAACTTTCGCCGTAGTGATCCGTTTAGTCCATTGGGCGCATCCTCGGTCTGCGCTAATCTCTGATGCCGATTGTTATCTATCAAGGAAGACGCCATATGAAAGCGGTAAAAGGAAGAGAGTTTGTCGCAGATCGAGCCTGGGGAGCATGCGATATCGCTTCAATGAATGGTATTTCGATTAGGCTGCACTGGACTAATCAACCCTACAAGTGGCACATCAACGACGGGGAGGAAGTGTTTGTGGTCCTCGATGGTGAAGTCGAGATGCGCTACCGCGAGAACGGACAGGAATTCTCACTGGTGTTGACTGCCGGTGATATCTTTTATGCCTCGGCGGGAACCGAACATGTGGCACACCCGGTGGGAGAGGCGCGAATTCTGGTGGTGGAGAAAGAGGGAAGTGTTTAAGGGCGGTTTGCCGCGCTTCGGTAAGGCTATTTAAGTTTGAGCTGAAGTGGCTCGATGAAAATCAAGCCAAGTGCTTGAAAAAAGTGGTCGGGGTAGAAGGATTCGAACCTCCGACATTCTGCTCCCAAAGCAGACGCGCTACCAGACTGCGCTATACCCCGAAATTGGCTCCCCGAGCTGGACTCGAACCAGCGACCCAATGATTAACAGTCATTTGCTCTACCGACTGAGCTATCAGGGAACGAACGAGGCCGCATATTAATGATTTGACCCCGGAGCGTCAATCTTTTTTTGTTAATAAAATTAAGTCTAAGGTTCCAGTGTGGAGGGTGTGGGTGACGACTCGCCTTTGAGCCCGGCTTCAATGACCTGATTGAGCGTGCCGTCGGCTTTCATGGCCTCCAAAATGGTATTGATTTGGTCGCGCAGTTCCGTTCCTGGTGCTGTTTTGCTCAGAATCATGTAGAACGGTGTCGGCGGTAATTCAGGGATTTTGGCGGTTGCCAACTCAGTCTGACGCGAGAGGTGATTGGTTGTCAGGTAATGCCCCATCACCACTTCGTAGCTTTCGACGAAAAGATCGAACTGTCCTGCCTTCAGGCGACCGATCAGGGCTTCCAGGTTATATATGCCACTGGTGAAAATGTCGCCTTCTTCCAGCCCATAGTAGCTATAGTTGTAACCCAGAATTCCGCCAACCTGATACTTTTTGAGGTCTACGGGTGCCAGAATCTGAATCCCCGCAGGAAAACGCTTGGCATCGTAAAAAAAGTGGGGGGTAATCGTGTAGTACGCCTCTGTATAAAGATACCGTTGGGCTCGATCTTCGTTGTAGGATGCATTCAGAATCAGGTCGTAATTGAGCCCCTTTTCGACTTCGGACAGGCAGCGCTTCCAGGGGAGCAGGGTTACGCTGAAGTCCCGTCCCATCCGGGCAAATAGAATTCGGGCGATGTCAATTGACAGCCCTTTCGCTTGCCCTTCCGCGTCAGCGTAGACGAATGGCGGCCATCCCCCCGCATCTTCGCAGATTCTCACGGGGCCTTCGCTGGCGGTTGCCGCAGTCGTTCCCGCGAGAGTGAGCGCAACCAACCATTGACGCGCGGTCTTCAGTGCCCAGCGGTTTGGTTGGGCGAGCTTAATGAAGGCAACGAACGAAAACATGTCAAATCCATGCTTCAAAAGGGTCCCTGTCCGGGACGGTAATGGGATAAGATTAGACTGAGTTTAATTTTTATGCCTCTTTCGCAACTGCCACTAATTTGATCATCGACAAATATCTGGAAAGCTACAGTGAAAATGAGCGGTGGCCTGCGGCGGTGCCGGAGGGTTGCTGGTCTGTTGCGCTGGTCATTCCGGTGTGTGACGAAATCTTTGATGACGTTTGTCGGGTAACGGAAGCGATACACACGGATGCCGTACTGGAAGTCTGGGTGCTCAACCACCCTGAAGGCGCGTCGACGTCCGTTCAACAAGCCAATCAGGTACTGGTCTCGACCCTGGCTCTGCGGGCAGGGCAGGGCGCTCGCTTGTCAGACGCTGCGACCTTATTCCGGCTCAATGGACGCTCAATTCTGTTGTTGAACTGTCCAAATTTGCCAGTCAGGGAGGGGGTTGGTCTGGCTCGGAAGATTGGTGCCGACCGGGTCGTGCAGTGGTGGCGACTGGGAATCATCCGCTCCCCGTGGATTTTTATGACAGATGCGGATGCTCGCCTGCCTGCCGACTATTTTCAGCGGGTTAACGACGCAGCCTCCGGCGTATCAGCCTGTGTGTATCCCTTTGAGCATATGCCGGAAGGTGGGCCTCTTCAGCAGCAGGCGCTGCGCGCGTACGAAAAACGGATTCGGGACTACGAGCAGGGCCTCCGGTTGGCTGGCTCCCCTTATGCCTTTGTCGCCATAGGGAGTTTGATCGCCTGTCCTGTGCTGACGTATGTAAGGGTTCGTGGGATGCCGCGCAGGGCCGCAGGTGAGGACTTTTATTTACTGAATAAGGCCGCCAAACTGGGGCTGGTTCATCCGTTGGGTGGCGCCCCAGTAAAGCTCAGTGGGCGAGTCAGTCGCCGGGTTCCCTTCGGCACTGGACAAGTACTGGCGGAAGCGCTGGAAACGCAGGGGCGCACACCCCGTCTTCTCGGCTATCCGCGAGCCCTTTTTGATAGCTTGGGAGTGCTGTTGTCCAGCGTCCAGGCTGCATCAGCTGAGCCGGGTGCATCCGCTGAGCAAGGGCTGAAGCTCTGCCGCGCGAATTTGGTCGCGAGTGGCCTGCCTGAAGCGTGGGTCGACGAGTCACTGGGTTTCTTTCGTGTAGAACAAGCGATGGGGCAATGGCAAAAGACGGCTTTATCAGCGCGGCGTACCGCGCAATTTCATGAACAATTTGATGCACTGAAAACCCTGCAGTGGGTGCATTGGTGGCGAGCAAAAGGAGACACGCTTGAACACACTTGATTCGGGTAAACGAATCGCCTGGTCCTTTCGCACCCCTCAGGGGCTGACCTTACGAGGCCAGCGGACGGCGCAGGGCGGTGATCGTCCTGTCCTGATGTTCATTCATGGTAACGGTTTTTGCGGAGGGGTGTACTGGCCCCTGATGGCGCGGTGTCTGGATCAGGTCGACTGGCTCTGGGTTGATGTGCCCGGTCATGGGGACAGTGATGCGGGCGAACATTTTCTGGGGTGGAATGAGAATGCGGAGATGGCATACCTGGCGTTACGCTCTCAGTTGCCGCATTACGACGGGCGTCCTTGCTATTTGGTTGGGCACAGTTTTGGTGGGGTGATGAGCCTGTTGATCGCTGCCAGACACCCGGAATTCGTGCCAGCGGCCGTGATACTCGATCCGGTTCTGTTTACCCCCGCGATGCTTGCCAGTATGCGCATCTTGAGCCCGGTGGGTCTCTGGCAGCGCAATGCCATGGCACAGCGTGCCCGCAAGCGGCGAGCCCACTGGCCGGATCGGCGTGCAGCCTGGACGTATTTCCATGGGCGCGGGATGTTCGGTAGCTGGTCGGACGAGGCGCTGTCTGCCTACATTGATGACGCGCTTGCGCATACGCACGGCGGTCTGACGCTCAAGTGCCCGCCTCAGCGCGAGGCCGAAATCTTTGGGAGCTACCCCCGGCAGTTGTGGGCATCCGTGCGGCGGCTTTCGGTCAACATGCACATTGTGTATGGCAGGGAAAGCTACCCCTTTGTGCCCAAATCGGCACGGAAAGCGGCCCGGGCAGGCCAGCAGATCACAGCCGAGGCCGTCGGGGGTTCCCACTTTTTTATGCTGGAACACCCTGACGACACGGCGCAGGTGGTTAAACGTTGGCTTGGCTCACTGCGCTAGGCGATAGTCGAGCAGTTTCCAGCCCAGTTTGCGGTCCTTGCGGTTCGCCATTGATGTGGCCAAAGGGCTGGCCACCGCCTGTGCAGACTGACCGGCCTTCGCGCTTCCGATTCGGATCGTTTCTTTTTCAAGTGCTCTTCCCCCGGCATCCATGGCATAGACTTCAACGGTTGCGCGTTGAAGATCGAAGGGGCTTCCATTTTCAAGGGTGACATACACCTTCTGCGTCCGATCCTGCGCCAGGCCAGGTTTCAGATATTTTTCCGGGTGGTTGGGCAGGTCCAGTCGTGCGAGCTTCTGTCGGGCGGTCAGCCCAGTTTGACCGGCGGCGGTAGACGCTGTTTGGTAATAGCCAATCGCCGCGGTTTTGTCATTGCGCGACTCTGCGAGACTGCCCAGGGCCATGTAGCCATAGGAGGTGGGTAGCAGTGAGGTCGATTTTTTGAGATCCGATTCGGCCGCCCTGACATTGCCCGCGGCCTGTTGGGCCAGTCCCCGATTCAGATAATTGGCAAAGTATTCTGGATTCAGCGCAACCGCTTTATCAAAGTCTTTGAGTGCTTCGGCTTTTTGGCCCAGTTCCTGGCGGGCCTCGCCTCGTAACGCATAAAAAAGGCCTTCTTCTGGCTCGACCTTAATCGCTTTGTCGGCCAGTTCGACCGCCTTGCGGGCATCTTTTTTAGCCAGTGCGGCCCGGCCCTGATCGTGCCAGGCGTAGGCTTCGCGTGTACGGAAGATCCGTTTAGTCGCTTTTTGATAGGCCTCTTTACCACGGTAGCTGCCGGTTAGCCCAGCCGCCGTTTTACGGTTTTCGTCCACCCGTTCCTGTGAGGGGGGGTGGGAGGCGAACAAGCCTTCGAGCCATCCAGAAGAGCGTCCTTCCGACAGACGGACGAAGGTTTGTTGAAGTTCTACGGCCGCCTGAGGGTCGTAGCCGGCGCGGGACATATACTGCATGCCGAAGAGATCTGACTCGAGCTCGTGGTCGCGCCCGTACTTTGACATCGTCAGGTTGGCTGCCAGCGCCGCCCCGCCCAGCAGGACTTCCTGATAATTCGCATCCTTCATGAAAATACCCAGACCCGCCATGCCCGCTGAGGCAAGCATCCCGGTTTGCATGCGTTTGGCGCTGTGCCGCGCCGCCGCGTGAACGATCTCATGCCCAACCACCGCTGCGAGTTGCGCTTCGTCTTCCAGCTCGAGCAGTAAACCCCGGTTAACGGCAATTTTACCGGAGGGCAGGGCCCAGGCGTTGGGAACCGAATTATTGAGAATCACAAATTCATAGGGCAGGTCTGGTCGGTCACTGACTTTTGCCAGTTTGGCACCCACCTGTCGCATATAAATCGTCAGTTCAGGGTCAAGAACGTAGAGTCCTCCCTGGCTTTGCTGGGCCGGCTTATACTGTTCCTGCCCGATCGCGTATTCCTGTTGCTCGCTGATAATCACCAGTTCGCGTTCACCCGTAACCGGGTTGACACTGCAGGCGGTTAATAAGATGACGAGAAAGGTGCTGACGCTGCGCTTAAAATGTAAAAACATGGTTCGTCCATCTACGATGATTTTCTGTATTGAACCCCACCCGGTGCAGGCTTGCAAGTGACGTCAAATTAAGCTGAAATCGGGTTTTGCATGCCGGTCTGCCGGTCTGGCTACTGATCGCCCTGGCCCTGCGAAGCTGAGCTTTCAGTCCGTTCCACGCGGGAAAACAGCTGCCCCTGCGCTAGTCGGGTTTCAAGAATGTCTCCTGGCGTAACCTGTTCAGACCGTGTGATGACCTGCCCCTTGGCGTTTAGCGTGATGCTATAGCCGCGCGCCAGCGTCGCCAGGGGGTTGACCGTATCCAGACGAGCCATCAGATGGGTCAGCTTTATTTGAGGGGCGTTGGTGAGTATCTGGCCTTGTCTGGCGAGTCTTTGCTCAACCTGTGTTTGCTGAAGATTGCGCTGTTTGAGGTCGCGCCGCAGCACCGCGATCAGTTGTTGTTCCAGCTGTTTGCAGCGCTGCCGGTACTCCTCCAGTCGCATCCGGGGATGTTTGAGGCGCGAACAGAGTTGTTGAACCTCGCGGGCATTCTTGCTGAGGTGACGCTCCATCGCGCGTTTCAGGCGCAATTCAAGGTCGTCGATGCGGAACTGCAGCTGTTGAAGTTGGCGTGAAAGTGGTTGCTGCAGTCGCCGCTCAATCAGTCGCAGGCGATGCAGCCATTCTCGAGCGTCCGGCGTCGCTTTTTCGGCGGCCACCGAGGGGGTGGGGGCGCGGACGTCGGCAGCGAAATCCGCCAGGGTGAAATCGGTTTCATGGCCCACCGCACTGATTACCGGAATTTGGCTGGCGGCAATGGCGCGCACGACGGACTCCTCATTGAAAGCCCAAAGATCTTCCAGCGAGCCGCCGCCGCGACCGACGATAAGCACATCCAGGTCGCCCAGGCGAGGTGCTGCCTGCAGTGTGCGGACCAGTGCCGGCGCAGCCTCGGCTCCCTGGACAGGCACGGGAAACAGTGTGACCGGGATCGCCGGGAAGCGACGCTTCAATACACTGAGAATATCGCGAACCGCCGCGCCCGTGGGTGAGGTGATGACACCGATACGCCTAGGAAAGGTGGGCAGTGTGCGCTTTCGGGCGGTGTCAAACAGGCCTTCGCTCTGCAGCGTCAGGCGCAAGGCTTCATAGGCTTGACGCAGTGCGCCTTCGCCAGCCCGCTCCATCGATTCGGCGATCAACTGAAACTCGCCGCGCCCTTCATAGAGGCTCACTTTGGCCTGAATCGTCACTTCTTCACCATTGCGGGGGCGATCGCGCATGAACAGCGTCCGATTGCGAAACATGGCGCAACGCACCTGGGCCTTGCTGTCTTTCAGCGAGAAATACCAGTGGCCGGAGGACGGACAGCTGAAGTTGGAGATTTCACCTGTCACCACCACCTGCACAAAGCTGGCTTCCAGCAGGTCTCTGACCTGGCGGTTCAACTCACTGACGGTTAAGGGGCGAATGAGGCGTTCTGACATAATTCAGGTAATCCGAGTTTAAAGCGCGTTGGAGTTTACCTCGAATTGGGAAAAAACTATAATGGTCGATTAACCTTAGCCACTCTTTTCAAGGTGAGTCATTATGCTGCGCATAGCTGAAGAAGCGCTCACGTTCGACGACGTTCTCCTGATCCCCGGTTATTCCGAAGTCCTGCCCAAGGACGTTGAACTCAGGACCCGAATTACTCGCGACATCACGCTTAACATCCCCCTCGTTTCTGCTGCCATGGATACTGTCACGGAAGGCCGTCTGGCCATTGCCCTCGCACAGGAAGGCGGTATTGGCATCATTCACAAGAACATGACTGCCGAAAAGCAGGCTGCCGAAGTCCGTAGCGTGAAGAAGTTTGAAAGCGGTGTCGTCAAGGATCCTATTACGGTGACGCCGATCACCACGGTGCGTGAAGTGTGCGACATCACCCGCGCCAACAACATTTCCGGTTTGCCGGTCGTGGACGGCAAGGAGCTGGTCGGCATTATTACCGGCCGGGACATTCGCTTTGAAACCGACCTGAACAAAAAGGTCGCTGAGTTGATGACCCCCAAAGAGCGCCTGGTCACCGTGCGTGAAGGGGCGGACATGGAGACCGTCAAACACCTGTTGCACCGTCATCGCATCGAAAAAGTGCTGGTGGTCAACGATGCGTTCCAGCTCAAGGGGCTGGTCACACTGAAAGATATTCAAAAGGCCCAGGATTACCCGAATGCCTGCAAAGACGACCAGGGTCGTCTGCGCGTGGGCGCTGCGGTTGGAACGGGCGCAGGCACTGAAGAGCGCGTGGCTGCACTGGTCACTGCGGGTGTCGATGTCATTATCGTTGATACGGCCCACGGTCACTCCAAAGGCGTATTGGACAAAGTGCGCTGGATTAAACAGCATTTCCCCGAAGTGCAGGTCGTGGGTGGCAATATCGCGACAGCAGAAGCAGCCATCGCGCTGGCAGAAGCCGGTGCTGATGGTGTGAAAGTGGGTATCGGTCCGGGCTCTATCTGTACCACCCGTATCGTTGCGGGTATTGGTGTGCCCCAGATTTCAGCCGTCGCCAACGTTGCAGCTGCGCTGGCTGACCGTGGCATTCCAGTGATCGCCGACGGCGGCATCCGCTTCTCCGGTGACATCGCCAAAGCGATCGCCGCGGGTGCGTCCTGCATCATGGTAGGCAGTCTGCTGGCCGGCACGGATGAGTCGCCCGGTGAGGTCGAACTGTTCCAGGGGCGTAGCTACAAGTCTTATCGTGGCATGGGCTCGTTGGGCGCCATGTCACAGACCCAAGGTTCCAGTGACCGCTATTTTCAGGATGTGGCTTCCGGCGTTGAGAAGCTGGTGCCTGAAGGTATCGAAGGCCGGGTTGCATCCAAGGGGCCGCTCTCCGGCGTGGTGCACCAGTTGATGGGGGGAGTGCGCTCCTCCATGGGCTATACCGGCTGCGCAACCATTGAAGAGATGCGCACCAAGCCCCGCTTTACACGCATTACCTCGGCGGGCATGAAAGAAAGTCATGTTCACGATGTGACAATTACGAAAGAAGCACCCAATTACCGGATAGGCTGACGTACGCATGGTTGCCAATATTCATGATGACAAGATCCTGATTCTTGATTTCGGATCGCAGTACACCCAATTGATTGCACGCCGTGTGCGGGAAATCGGGGTCTACTGTGAAATCATGGCCTGGGATGCCGCGCGGGACGATATGTCAGGCTTCGGTGCCAAAGGTATCATCCTGGCCGGTGGACCGGAATCTGTAACGGCCCACGACAGTCCCAGAGCCCCCGATTACGTGTTTGAGCTGGGCCTTCCCGTGCTCGGCATTTGCTACGGCATGCAGACCATGGCAGAACAAAAGGGCGGAAAAGTTGCGTCGTCGGACAAGCGCGAGTTTGGCTATGCCCAGGTGCGGGTCGAGCAGAATGCCGGACTCTTCCAGAATGTGCGTGATCACCTGGCTGATGATGGCAAGGGCTTATTGGATGTCTGGATGAGCCATGGTGACAAGGTGGTGCAATTGCCGCCGGATTTTGTGGTGACAGCGAGTACTGCGAGTGCGCCGATTGCAGCCATGCAGCATATCTCCAAACCCTGGTTTGGTGTGCAATTCCATCCTGAAGTGACCCACACCTTGCAGGGCAAGCGTATTCTGGAGCGTTTCGTCTGTGATCTGTGCGGCTGTGACAAGCGTTGGACGGCGGCAGCGATCATTGAAGATGCCATCGTCAAGATTCGCGAGCTGGTCGGTGATGAAGCCGTCCTGCTGGGCCTGTCAGGTGGGGTGGACTCATCCGTCACGGCGGCTTTGCTGAATCGGGCGATTGGCGACAAGCTGACCTGTGTCTTCGTGGATAACGGTTTGCTCCGGTTGCATGAAGGCGATCATGTCATGGATATGTTCGCCCGCAACATGGGTATTCGTGTGATTCGGGCCAATGCGCAGGATCGCTTTCTGGATGCCCTGAAAGGCGAAGCCGATCCCGAGCGCAAGCGCAAGATTATCGGACGTACCTTCATTGAGGTGTTTGACGAAGAGTCCACCCGGCTGGAGGGCGTTAAGTGGCTCGCACAAGGGACTATTTATCCCGATGTCATCGAGTCTGCTGCAGCAAAAACCGGTAAGGCGCATGTGATCAAGTCGCACCATAATGTCGGCGGCTTGCCGGAGGATATGGCGCTGAAACTGGTTGAGCCGCTGCGTGAACTGTTCAAGGATGAAGTGCGCAAGATTGGTCTGGAATTGGGCCTGCCTTATGACATGATCTACCGCCACCCCTTCCCTGGACCGGGCTTGGGCGTGCGTATCCTGGGCGAGATCAAGCGTGAGTATGCCGATCTGCTGCGAGAGGCAGATGCCATCTTCATTGAAGAACTTTACAAAGCAGATCTTTATCATAAGGTGTCACAGGCGTTTACCGTATTCCTGCCGGTCAAGTCGGTGGGCGTGGTTGGCGATGCGCGCCGTTATGAATATGTGGTGGCGTTGCGGGCCGTCGAAACCATCGACTTCATGACCGCACGCTGGGCGCACCTGCCGTACGAGTTCCTGGAGAAAGTCTCCAATCGTATCATAAATGAAATTTCGGGTATCTCCCGCGTCGTCTACGACATTTCCTCCAAGCCGCCTGCCACGATTGAGTGGGAGTAGGTTGTTCTATAGCAAGCCATTGATTATTTGGTCAATGGCTTTGCTTATTCCTGAATCTCCGGTTTAATAAGAGTGACACCCTTTTAAGGGGATCGTCCTTGTGGTGCCTCCATCAGAAGGATGGAATGTGTGCGTCCGAAAACAGGAATAAGAATGAACCGTGACGAAGCCTTAAAGATCGTGAGAGAACTTGTCGAGTCTGCGTTAAATGGGAAAGTCAACGCCACGGATGAAATGCCCTTGATTGGCGGAGCGTCCGCTCTCGACTCCATGAAGCTGGTCGAGGTTTGTCTGGCGTTGGAAGATATCGCAGATGAACGGGGCTTTGAATTCGACTGGACCTCAGAAGCCGCAATGTCCAAATCCCGTAGCATGTTCCGCACCGTCGCGACCCTCGCGGAAGAGTTCGCACAGCAGTCGCAGGTCTCCGCATGATTGTGGTGACGGGTGCCAGTCGCGGCTTAGGCAATGCGATCTGTCATCGTCTCGCTGCAAAAGGGGAGCGCATCGTCGGTTTGGCCCGTTCGATTGAAGGGCTGGCGTTCGACGCAGTGGCCTGCGATGTCGGCGAATTTGCCTCAGTAAAAAGCGCCGCTCGACAGGTTAAAGGATTTGGCGAAGAGGTGACGGCACTGATCAACGCAGCGGGCATCGCATCTATGAATCTGGCAGTGATGACGGACGCTGCAACCGTTGAGAGGCTTATCCAGACCAATTTGATGGGCACAATTTATTGCTGTCAGCAGTTTGCCCCGCTCATGATGCGAAAAAAAAACGGGGCCATCATTAACTTCTCTACCGTTGCGGTTGCCCTGGCGCTCAAAGGCGAATCGGTTTACGCGGCCTCCAAAGCAGGCGTTGAAGCCTTCTCCCGTAGCTTTGCACGAGAAATGGCTGACTTTAATGTGCGTGTGAACTGCATTGCGCCGGGACCGATCCGGACCGATCTGCTGCGCGGCATTTCTGATGCGCAGATTGAAAAAATTACCGCGCAGCAGGTGATTCCAAAAGCATTTCAGGCGGGCGATGTCTGCGATCTGGTGGAGCTTCTGCTGGATGCCAGGGCGGATTCTCTTAGCGGTCAGATTCTGCACGTGGGCGGCGTATAATGGGGCTGGTTGAAGCGCTGACGAAACGATGGCATGGGGTAAGTCATCCTTTCCTGATCCATGAAAATCAGGCCGTGGCATTTTCTGATCTTCAGTCTGCTGAATTGGGCGTACTCGACGAAGTGCAAGCCGGCGATGTCGTGGCGCTCATTGGTGATTTTGAACCGCTCGCAATTGCGACCTTGTTACACCTGATCGATCGGCAGGCGATCGTGGTTCCCCTGACCGCAGACACCCGCACACAACACCCGCAATTCTTTACCGCTGCACAGGTTGATGTGGTCATCGAAGGGGCTTCGGTCAGGCGTATCGCGCATGAGCACTCTCATCCCCTGATCCAGCAGCTGAGAGTGCAGCAACGTGCCGGTTTGGTCCTTTTTTCGTCGGGGACGACAGGGCAGCCGAAGGCTATCCTGCATGACCTGAGCGTGTTTCTAAAGCGCTTTGAGACACCGCGTCCTGCGCTAAAAACGCTCAATTTCCTATTGTTTGATCATATCGGAGGGCTGAATACCCTTTTGCATACGCTGTTCAATACCGGAACGGTGATCGCGCTCAAGACCCGCACGGTCGAAAGCATTCTGGAGGCGTGTGTCCGTCACGCGGTTGAAGTGCTTCCGACGACACCCACCTTTCTGCGCATGATGCTGATGAGTGGTCTGATTCCTGCGCACGTGCCTGCCAGCCTGAAAATCATCACCTATGGCACGGAACGGATGGATCAGCCCACTCTGGACGCGCTCTGTGCGGCGCTGCCCGAAGTTGATTTCCGGCAAACCTTTGGAATGTCAGAGTTGGGTATCGTCCGGGTTAAAAGTGAGGCGCGAAATAGTTTGTTTATGCAAATCGGCGGTGAGGGTGTGAAGACCCGTGTGGTTGACGGGGTACTGGAGATCTATTCCGAGACGCGCATGCTGGGTTATCTGAACGCTCCCAACCCCTTTGATAATGACGGTTGGTACAACACAAAGGATCAGGTCGTCACCCGAAATGGCTTCTACAAAGTGACCGGACGAAGCAGTGACCTGATCAACGTGGGAGGCTTGAAGTTCATGGCCTCCGAGGTGGAGCGGGTTGCCCTGGCATATGATGGCGTTGCCTTGGCCAGGGCCGAGGGGAAATCCAACCCGATTACGGGGCAGCATGTCGAATTAACCGTAGAACCCAAGGGGGGGCAGCCGCTGGAGCCCCAACCGTTGAAAGACTATCTCAATGCGACGCTCCCCGCTCACATGGTGCCCCGACGTCTGAAGATCGGTGCGATTGCCGTCGGTCATCGTTTCAAGCGGTTGTAGCGGTATGACCGCGATTGAATTCCTGTCAGAACGCTGGCAATCCTGCGGCCTGAGGCCCGGTGATACGGTGCTCCTGCACTCAAATTGTCTGCGCACCCTGGGACTGTTAAGGCGGCAGGGCTTCAAGCCATCGGTAGACGACGTTCTCGATAGTTTTCGTGCCGCCATCGGCGCGGAGGGCACCCTTCTACTGCCGTTGTTCAATTTCGATTTTACCACCGGGACCCCCTTTGATATCAGCCGGACACCCTCTCATATGGGCGCATTAACCGAGGCTGCACGGTTGCGCCCCGAAACGGTCAGAACCGGTCATCCGATTTACTCATTTGGCGTGATGGGCAAGCAGGCAAGCGGTTTTACCCGGGTCAACAACGTCAGTGGCTACGGCCCCGACTCACCCTTTGCGCTATTGAGGGCCTTGAACGGTAAGATTGCCGTGCTGGACATCGAGGAGCAGGGGAGTATGACGTTTTATCACCATGTTGAAGAAATGAATCAGGTGCCCTACCGCTATCTGAAACAATTTACTGGCGACTACAGGGGCAAGGATGGCGCATGGCGACGGGCGTCGTATGCCATTTACGTGCGGGATTTGGAAAAGGGGGTCGTCACCACCCTGAATCCTTTGGGGGAGCTGCTCTGGCAAAAGGGCCTCTACGATGGGGACAAACCCCAGGTTAATACGGGCTTGCGGGTGGTTGACGCCAATCACCTGTTTGATTTTGTCACTGCACTGATTGCTGAAGGCCGTGCCCGAGGCTATCTCTACGACATTCAGGAGGCAGCAAAATGATTGGTGAAGATATCCATCGCTTCGCCCGGCAGCTGTGGGCTTATAATCGAAGCCTGACAGGGGAAGGGGTTCGCCAGACCTTGCGGGCTATTCGGTCCCACTTACCCGATCTGACCCTTCGCGAGGTTCCAAGCGGGACGCAGGTGTTTGACTGGACTGTGCCGCAGGAGTGGCATGTCAAAGCAGCTTATGTGGTGACGCCGCAGGGTGAGAGGATCTGTGACTTTGCACTTAACAACCTGCACCTGCTGGGTTACAGCATTCCGTTTCGTGGCCGTCTGTCACTGGATGAATTGCAGCCCCACCTGTATTCCCTGCCAGACCAACCCGACGCCATTCCGTACATTACCTCCTACTACAAGGCGCGTTGGGGGTTTTGCCTGAGCCATCGTCAGCGTGAACAGCTCCCGCCAGGCGACTATGAAGTGGTGATCGAGTCCGAACTTTTTGACGGTGTGCTGAATTACGGTGAGCTCATCCTGAAGGGCGAAAGCGAACAGGAAGTCTTTCTGTCGACCTACGTCTGTCACCCGTCGATGGCCAATAATGAGCTGTCCGGGCCAACCGTTGTGACCTATCTTGCGAAATGGCTGTTCTCGCTGGCAACACGACGCTATACCTACCGCATCATTTTTATTCCGGAAACGATTGGCTCCATTACCTACCTGGGCCAACATTTTCAGGAGATGAAGGCGAACGTCATCGCGGGTTTCAATGTGAGTTGCGTGGGGGACGAGCGGGCCTATTCCTATCTTCCCTCCCGTAAGGGAAATACGCTGAGTGACCAGGTGGCGCAGCATGTCCTGAAATGGACGGACCCCGGTTATATCCGCTATGGCTGGAGAGATCGGGGGAGTGATGAGCGCCAGTACTGTGCACCGGGAATTGATCTGCCCATCGCGTCGATCATGCGCAGCAAGTTCGGCCGCTACCCTGAGTATCACACCTCCCTCGATAACCTGAGCGATGTCGTGACCCCTGCTGGGCTGGAGGGCGGTTACCGTGCGTTGCAACGCGCGCTGGAATTATTGGAAAACAATGAGAGGCTGCAGGTGCAGGTGCTGTGTGAGCCGCAGATGGGCAAGCGGGGCCTGTACCCAACACTCTCTACTAAAAACGGCGACCGGCAGGTTCGATTGATGATGGACCTGATCAGCTACTGCGATGGCGCGCATTCCCTCCTCGACATCGCCGAAGCACTCGGCATCCCTTGCTGGGATCTGTATCCGTTGACAACAACGCTCAAGCAACATGGCTTGATCGCGGCCCTGACATCGTCCGCCATTGTGCGCAGCGAAAATTTATCGCACAATTCGCCGGATGTGCGCCAGTGATTTGATTGAAACAAGGATGTCCCCGTGAGCGAAAGCTCCATATCCCCTCTGGGTGTGACCGACGATGAGCGTTGGATGCACCTTGCCCTGCAGTGTGCAGCGCGTGCTGCCGAGGCGGGCGAAGTTCCCGTGGGCGCCATTGTGGTTCGTGACGGTCACGTGCTTGCTTCTGGTTTCAACTGCTCCATCTCATCCCATGACCCCACCGCTCATGCGGAAGTGATGGCACTGCGTTCGGCCGCCGAAAATGTCGGGAATTATCGATTGCCAGGGTCTACACTTTATGTGACGCTGGAGCCCTGCGTCATGTGTGTCGGCGCGATCGTGCACGCGCGGGTGTCCCGGGTTGTATTTGGTGCAACAGAGCCGAAAGCGGGGGCTGTCTGTAGCTGCGCACGCCTGTTTGATAATCATACCTTCAATTGGCAGGTGGACTGGCAGGGTGGTGTGCTGGCCAGCGAGTGTGGGCAGGTTGTTTCAGATTTTTTCAGGGAAAGGCGGGCCTCCAGGCGTCGGGAGAGAGCGGCTTTGGGGGCTGTAAGGGATCGTGACAGTGAAGACTGACCCGGTCAGGGCGAGGTTAATGCAGTGTGCAAAAGGATGACAAAATGAAAGTATTGGTGACAGGCGGTGCGGGTTACATTGGCAGCCATGTTGTGCGTCAGTTGGGGGAGGCAGGCCACGATATCGTGGTGATCGACAACCTTTCCACTGGCCATGAGTGGGCCATCACCTACGGACGCCTGGAAAAAGGCGATCTGGCCGATGTCGATTTTATTGATCGTGTTTTCAGCAAAGAAAATTTTGAAGCGGTGCTGCATTTTGCGGCGAATATTGTTGTGCCCGAGTCGGTCAGTAACCCGCTTAAGTACTACGGTAACAACACCCGGAATACGCTGAACCTGCTGACCATGATTCAGAAGCACAAGATCCCCTACCTGGTCTTTTCCTCGACGGCGGCGGTCTATGGTATGCCCGACGTCAAGGAAATCGCAGAAGACACCCCTTTAAATCCGATCAATCCCTATGGCGCCTCCAAAATGATGAGTGAGCGGATGATTCAGGATCTGGCCTTTGCGACGGGGTTGAACTACACGATTTTGCGTTATTTCAATGTGGCTGGCGCGGATTTGAAGAGTCGGATTGGGCAGGCAACCCCTGAAGCCACGCATCTGATCAAGGTGGCCTGCGAATGTGTGCAGGGTATTCGTTCCGGCATGAAAGTCTTTGGAACCGACTATGCAACGCGCGATGGCACCTGTATTCGCGACTACATCCATGTTGATGATCTGGCCAGTGCCCACATTGCCGCATTGGATCACATGAAAAAGGGCGGAGGCTCCAACATTTTTAACTGCGGCTATGGCCGTGGCTTTACCGTGAAGGAAGTGATTGAAACTGTCAAGCGACTGTCCGGTAAAGATTTCCCGGTAGAAGAAACGGTTCGTCGTGACGGCGATCCGGATGCCTTGACCGCACGTAACGAACGTATTCGCACAACGCTGGGCTGGACGCCTCAGTATGACAACCTGGACACGATCGTCAAATCCGCACTCGACTGGGAAGCCGAGTGGCAGCGCCGTAAATCCGTTTAATGAATTCAGTTAGCAGAGAGAAGCAAGCACTATGAAAATCACCATTTTTGGCACAGGGTATGTGGGTCTGGTTACGGGCGCCTGTCTGTCTGATGTGGGGCACAATGTACTGTGTGTAGACATTGATCAGCGTAAGGTTGATAACCTGAAAAATGGCATCATTCCGATTTATGAACCAGGCCTGGAGCCCATCGTGAAGCACAATCACGAAGCCGGCCGACTGAATTTCACCACAGACGCTAAAGAAGGTGTTGAGTTTGGTGAATTGCAATTTATCGCGGTGGGAACGCCGCCGGACGAAGATGGTTCAGCGGATCTTCAGTATGTGCTGGCGGTGGCTCGCACCGTGGGCAAATACATGAACGACTATCGGGTCATTGTGGATAAGTCGACTGTACCGGTAGGTACGGGCGACAAGGTGCGTGCGGCACTGGCAGACGAACTGAAGGCGCGTGGCGTGGACATTCCCTTTGAAGTCGTTTCTAACCCGGAATTCCTGAAAGAAGGAGATGCGGTTAAAGACTTCATGAAGCCGGACCGTATCGTAATCGGCGCCGAAGATGCCCGCGCCATTGATTTGCTGCATGAGTGTTACGAGCCTTTCAATCGTAACCACGACCGTATGGTGATCATGGATATTCGTTCGGCCGAACTGACCAAATATGCCGCTAACGCGATGCTGGCGACCAAAATCAGTTTTATGAATGAAATTGCCAACCTGGCCGAGTTGCTGGGTGCAGACATCGAAAACGTACGTCGCGGAATTGGTTCAGACCCTCGTATCGGATATCACTTTATTTATCCGGGCTGCGGTTACGGCGGTTCATGTTTCCCGAAAGATGTTCAGGCATTGGTGAAAACGGCGCAAAGCGTCAAGTATGCACCGGCCTTGCTGGAAGCCGTTGAAACGGTTAACAAGCGTCAGAAAAGCGTACTCTTCGACAAGGTATCGGCTTACTTTAATGGTGATCTGAAAGGCAAGACCTTTGCGCTGTGGGGGCTGTCCTTTAAGCCCAATACCGATGATATGCGTGAAGCCAGCAGCCGGGTGTTGATGGAATCGCTTTGGGCTGCGGGTGCCAAGGTGCAGGCTTTCGATCCGGAAGCGATGGAAGAGACCCAGCGTATTTATAACCAGGACGAGCCCCTGGTGCTGAGTGGAACCAAAGAGCAAGCCCTCAAAGGTGCGGATGCGCTGATTATCTGTACAGAGTGGAAGGAATTCCGCTCCCCGGATTTCGACGGTATTAAAGCAGCCATCAAGTCGCCGGCTATTTTCGATGGCCGTAACCTCTATGACCCTGAGCGTATGAAACGAAAAGGTTTTGCTTACTACGCGATTGGTCGAGGCGACAGCGTGAAGAGCTTTTCCTAAGCATGTTTGAGCTTCACCCAAGACTGGCAGCGGATTGTATTCCGCTGCTGGACTGGCCGCTAAGCAAAGTGCTGTTGATGAATGACAGCCGCTTTCCATGGCTGATTCTCGTACCTGCCCGTGAGCAGGTGCGGGAGCTCTACGAGTTAACGCCGGTTGACCAACAGCAGTTCCTGCGGGAGTCGGTTGTACTGGGAAAAACCCTCATGGCGCTTTATCAGGGGCATAAGCTCAATGTGGCAGCCTTGGGCAATATGGTGCCTCAGCTCCACATTCATCACATCGTGCGTTTTGAAACGGACGCCTGCTGGCCATCGCCCGTCTGGGGGCAGGGGCGAGCCGAACCCTACAGCACTGAAGCCGCTCAGTCGTGTAAGGTGCGATTGATCTCTGCGCTGCAAGGCGCTTTCGCTTAGTCGTGCGCCTGAGTGTTGCCGTGGTTACTCCACGGCGACGATCAGGCGCAGTGCCTGAAGTTCCAGCGTAGCCTGTTCTATCTGTGCCTGGTTAGATCGCCGCAAGGTATCAAACCATTGGATTTCCTCGTCGCGGACGGCCGGGTTTACTTTTTGCAGTGCTTCAAGCCGGTTCTTTTCCGCGCCCAACACGTTTTCCATTCGACTCAGTGCGGTTGCCTTAAATGCCGGGAGTTCCTGGTTGGCCTGTTGGCGAGCGTGATGGATCAGACCTTCCAGATCTTTACCCAGATGCTTGATGATTTGCGGAACCATCATGCGCTTGACGGGCAAACAGAGCGTGTCGAGCTGGTCGCCTGAAAGCAGTTTGGTCAACGCTTTGCCAGTGACATCTGTCAACACGCGTACCGGCGTGGCGGGCAGATACTCACCCAATTGATTACGATTGGGGGAAACGACACTGATGGCAAAATACGCTTCAAGGAGTAGGGTGCCATTTTTCAGGCCGTTGAGCTTGATGGTCGCCAGTGTCGCGTTGCCGACTTCGCCGCTCAACAGCATGTCCAGCGCTTCATCGACAATGGGGTGCTCCCAGGTCAGAAAGTGCATTTCTTCCCTTCGTAGCGCATGCTCTCGGTTAAAGGTGACGGTAATACCTTCTTCATCCGTCAGGCCGGGAAAGTGGCCGGTCAGCATTTGGTCGGTCGGTTTCAGGATCAGGGCGTGCAGTGAATGCTCCTCCTGATGCACACCATAATGCTCACAGAGATCTTCCATGAAGTCCTTCAGCGCCAGACTCTCTTCGGCTGCCTGAATCTGTTCGATCAGACCGTTAGCGATTTCTGTACGGCAGGAGTTGAGTTCGAGTAAGGGGTCGCGTCCGGCATCGGCAGAGGCTCTGAGCGCATCGGCCATTTCGCGTGTGTCCTTCAACAGCGCAACGAAATCCTCCGTTCTCTCCGTCAGTTGGGCAAGCAGGCGTGCTTCCATCTTTTCAAGAACGGCATAGCCGCCGGAAAAGCTTTGGGTAAAGCTATTCAATCCTTCTGCAATCCAATGGTAGAGCGTCTCCTGCGCGGTGCCCGTCAAATAAGGCGCGTGGATTTCAATCGGATACAGCTGACCGATGCGATCCAGGCGGCCGATACGTTGTTCCAGCAGGTCAGGATTGAGGGGAAGATCAAATAGCACCAAGTGGTGTGCAAACTGGAAGTTACGGCCTTCACTGCCTATTTCCGAGCAGATCAGCACCTGCGCACCTTGTTCAGTATCTGCAAAATAGGCCGCCGCCCGGTCTCGCTCCAGCAGCGTCATACCCTCATGGAATACAGCACCACGAATGCCGCAACGCAACTCTAGATACTCCTCAAGGGCGATGGCTGTTTTGGCGTGAGCACAAATGACCAGCACCTTCTTGGGACGCAGGCTTATCAGGTGGGTTTCCAGCCAGCCAACGCGGGGATCTTCCCTTAGCCACTGTTCCGGGCCTACGCTGCTTTCGGGCTGAAGGGCTTGTGCACCGGATAGCGCCTGGTAAATGTTCGGGCAGGCGAGGGGCCAGGGGTTCAGGTGGCGCTCGGGGAAACCGGTAATTGACGCCCGCGTATTGCGGAAAAAGATCCGTCCTGTACCAAAGCGATCCAGCAGGGTGTAAACCAGATCCATGGGTGAGTGCTCATCCAGCGTTGCGGTATCCAGCCAGGGCGTCAATGCGGCCCGGAGCGCATCCGTCAATTCGCCTTCGCAACCCATCAATGCCGTCACGACGGGGACCAGTGACTGGTAGCGGGCTTCTTCGTCGATAAACTGAGGCAGACTGGCAAAGCGCGCCGGATCCAGCAATCGCAGGCGCGCAAAATGGCTTTCGATACCGGCCTGTTCCGGGGTTGCCGTCAGAAGCAGGAGTCCCCGACTGTGCCGTGCCAGATTTTCAATGACGGTATAAGCGTGGCTGACCTGCGTTTCACTCCAGTGCAGGTGATGCGCTTCATCCACGACCATCAGGTCCCAGCCAGCACTGGCTGCCTGCTCTGCGGCAGACGCTGAATCCGTCAACAGCTTGAGTGGGCAGATAACCAATTGTGCAGACTCGAATGGGTTTCTGTCATCCTCATGCTGCAGGCTCTCGAGCCTGGAGGCGTCGAAAATGGAAAAAGCCAGATTGAACCGTCTGAGCATTTCGATCAGCCACTGGTTAACGAGGCTTTCAGGAACGACAACCAGTACGCGCGATGCCAGACCGCACAGGAGCTGCTGGTGCAAAATCATGCCGGCTTCAATCGTTTTACCTAACCCGACTTCGTCTGCGAGAAGGACGCGCGGCGCAAATCGGCTCGCGACTTCATTGGCAATGTAGACCTGGTGTGGGAGCAGGCTGGTGCGCGAGCCAAGTAGCCCCTTGACCGGCGACCCCTGAATGCGCGCACGGTGCTGTAAGGCGCGTACCCGGAGGCGATAGGCATTCATTTTGTCAACCAAGCCGCCCAGCAGCCGTTGCTCCGGCGTGTGCAGCTGAATTGCGCTTGAAAGCTCGACTTCGGCAAAGACCCGGTCCTGTCCCTGATTGTCTTTACCTGCGTAAAACATCAGGTCATTTTGCAACATGGCGCCGTGCAGCCTGACTTTGGAGCCATCCGTCAGTTCAACGGTATCATCTTCCGAAAATTGAACCCGGCTGAGAGGTGCTGTGTCGGCGGCGTAAGTGCGGTCTTCCCCGGCGGCCTCAAATCGGATCTCGATCCGTCGGCCTGAAACCTGGCTGATGACCCCCAGCCCAAGTTGGGGTTCGGTCTGACTGACCCATCGCTGTCCGGCTTTGAATTTCATGCGCACTCCTGTTACATCGGCCTGAACGAAAAGCGAGCGCACTGTACCACGAACCGGGAGGATTTTCCCGGTTCGGGAAGGGGGAATTTGTTTGATGTGGCGAGGCCGTTTGTGATTGCTGCCAACTGTGCGATTGTCGGACGATTTTGTGAACTATTGGCTATTTTGTATAAGTAAAAGTGCTAACATTTTATTACATATAATAACAAAAGGTAACAGGTGGTTTGCACTATTGGTGTGGTGTTACATCCGCATCGGAGTAAAGTGCCGGTGTTGCCGTTGCTAGGCAAGGATCATGAAAGCAGCTGAAGTTATGGCCTGTTGGTTAAAGCGGATGTCCGGCCCTGGTCGCTGGATCATCGCAACGGTCTTTGGCCTCGCGGGGTGCGTCTGGGCGCTACTGTGGGGCAGTTTGCCTTATTTGCAGGGTGAACAGCTTGAAGATGGGTTGCGTTATCCGGTCGCGATCGCGCGCGATGCTCAGGGGGTTCCGACACTCTCTGGGCAGTCGCGTGAAGACCTCGCCTTCGCGACGGGATATGCTCACGCCCAGGATCGGTTTTTCCAGATGGATTTGCTGCGGCGGCGATCCGCGGGGGAGCTCGCTGAACTCCTGGGCAAAGAGGCCGTGGACATGGATGCGGCCAGTCGCTTCCACCGTTTCCGTTCGCGTGCTGAGCAGGTCTTTGTGGGCCTTCCGGCGGCGTCCCGACAGCTGCTGCAACAGTATGCCCAGGGTGTCAATGCGGGACTGAAGGCGTTGTCAGTAAGACCCTTCGAATACCTTGTGTTGGGACAGGCACCCAGAGAGTGGTCGCCACAGGATAGCCTGTTTGTCGTCTGGAGTATGTACCAGGAGTTACAAGATAATCAGGAAGGTCGCGAACTGGGGCGCGGGTGGTTGCGTGACCATCTCAAGGCTGACCAGCTGGCCTTTTTACTGCCGGAAGGAACACGGTTTGATGCGCCGCTGGATACGGCGCTGGCACAACCGCCTGCATTGGCATCGATTCCCGGGTCAGGGCCCTCATGGCTGGGGCGAACCTCAGACGACATCAATCTTCAGTATGCGGTCGGACATCGCTCCAGTGTGGGAAGCAACAGTTGGGCTGTGTCGGGCGTACGCTCGGCCCACGGTGGGGCAATCCTGGCGGATGACATGCACTTAAATTTAGGACTCGCCCATATTTGGTATCGGGCTGCCTTCCATTATCCGGACCAGGGCGTCATGCAATCGATCACCGGGATCATGCTGCCCGGCGTGCCCAATATGATCGTCGGAAGTAACACGCATGTTGCCTGGGGGTTTACCAACAGCTATGGCGATTATGTTGACCTGGTTGAGCTGCCTGTGATGTCCACGGAGCCGCTTGAGTTTGATCTGAACTCCCACCGGGAGCGCCCCCAGATTTTTGAAGAAATGATCGCGGTGCGAGGCGAAGCGCCCCGCGTGATTCGCATTATGGAAACGTCGCTGGGCCCGGTTCGCAAGGTCGAAGGGCGCTATTATGCGGTGAGATGGATTGCGCATGAACCCTTTGCGGTTAATTTTGCCATGCAGCAACTGGAAACCTGTGACTCGGTTGAACAGGCACTGTCGATTGCTCAGCAGGCGGGGATTCCCGCGCAGAACTTTATCGCGGTCGATAGGCAGGGGGCTATTGGCTGGACGATTGCAGGGCCGCTTCCTGACCGTTCAGCGGGGCTTGAGACCTCATTTCCACTGCCGGTTAATTCTCCCTTGCTTTGGACCGGTCGCCTATCCGCTGATCAGTATCCCGTGTTGGTCAACCCTTCCTCAGGGCAACTGTGGTCAGCCAATAGTCGGCAGTTAGCGGGCGAAGACTATGCCAAAATTGGCGATGGCGGGGCTGATTTGGGCGCCAGAGCCCAGCAGATCAAAACGGGCCTTAGCGCGCTTTCAAAGGCCACCGAGATGGATTTATACCGCATCGGGCTGGATGACCGGGCACTCTATCTTTCGCAGTGGCGCGAACGGGCGCTTGCGCTGTTAACCGATGATGCTGTCAGAGAGTTTCCGGCGCGAGCAGAATTTCGCCGACTGCTGAATGAAAGTTGGGACGGACACGCCAGCGTGGGATCAGTGGGCTATCAATTAGCGCGCAGCTTTTATTATCAACTGTACCTTGAGCTGTTTACCGGGCTGGACGAGCAACTGTCTCAGGTTGCGCAAACGGCTGATTTTGAGCTCGTTAACCCTCGCTGGCCGGCCGTGGTGGAGCAACTTCTGTCGGAGCAGCCTCCGCATTGGCTTCCTGATGGTCAAACCTGGCGCTCGCTGCAGTTACGTGCGATTGATCAGGTGACGGCCAAGTTGACCGCATCAGGGGATTCGCTGGAACAGGCAACCTGGGGGCGTCGCAACACCCTGCAAGTCAAACATCCTCTGCATGATGCCTTACCGTGGCTGGGGCATTGGCTGTCGGCGCCGCATGATCAGGTGCCAGGCGATGATCACATGCCGCGCGTGTCCGGGCCTGCCTTTGGGCAGTCCGAGCGCATGGTGGTGTCTCCCGGTAGGGAGGCGGAAGGCATTTTCAATATGCCTGGAGGGCAAAGTGGCCATCCTTTGAGCCCATTTTTTCTGGCGGGTCATCAGGAGTGGGTTGACGCCAAACCGCGTCCCTTCTTGCCGGGGGCGCCCGTCTATCGCCTGACCCTAACGCCTAAGGCATCCTGAGTCAGACTACCAGAGTGCGCCGCGCAGCAACTTAAGGGTCTGGTTGAATTCATTGACCCACGACGACGAAAACTGTGTGCCTGCCTGATTGTTGATTTCCATTGCGGCTCTCAGATAGGGGCGTTTGGTCGTTTTACGAAAGCGGGGTGGGTGAGTGATCGCTTCGAACGTGTCGACAATGGCGATGATCTTCGCCCCATCATGAATCTGGCTTTCTCTCAGACCCACGGGGTAGCCCTGGCCGTTACTCCACTCGTGGTGGTGCTCGATCATTTGCTTGGCTTCCGCCCAGTACGCCATGTTTTGCAACAGGCAGCCACTGATATCGGCATGACGATGGACTTTGTGTGCATCGGCGGCCGAAAGTGCGTGGGTGCTGTCCAGGAGCTCCAGTGGCAGGAAAGCCATGGAAATGTCGTGGACTAACAAGGCGGCCGCCAGTTGCTCCGGTGACACCGGGTTGCCCGCCGTCTGGTTCATGGCCAGGCCTAATTTCAGCAAGCGGGCGTGACGTCCTTGCCAGCGTCGCAGTCGCGCCTCCGCTGGGGTCGCCAGCGTTGCAAAAAACATCAGATCCGGGTTCGCTGTCAGCCCGTAATGCGCGCAAATTTCCATCAGTTCGACCAGTAGCAAGGTATGGTCGCCTTCCGCGTGTCGAACTTCAGGTGCCAGAAGCTCAGTCAATCGGGCGATTTCGTCCGCTTGATCCGTTGATGGGCACTGACTGAGCCTGTCCAGCAGTTCGCCCGCGCGCAGATTATCCATCAGAGTAGGCAGGGACAGTGAAGTGAGCCCCTCGTTAACGGTCAGTTCGATGCGGTCAAGCGTCAGCAGAATGGCGTCGCTCAGCTCAACCGTCATGGCGAGATGCTCTGTCATCAATGACTCCAGTACACGCTGAAGCCCCTGCGCCATGCGATTAACGGTAGGATCTTTATCTGACAGTGCGACGAGAAAATTGCTCAGGTTGAGATGTAGTCGTCTGAGAAGGTCTGGCGTGGAGGGTAAATTTTCGCATTCCACCAGAACTTTTTCGCACCGCTCCCTCAGTTGGCTAAGTTCCGCGCGTTTTTTGCTCTCAACAAAGGCGTTCATACTGCATACGTCGTGTGTGGGTGTTGACTAAAGTTTAGACGACTTTCGCGTGGGCACGGGTTTATGGCGCCGCCCTTTAACCTGACCCCGTTTGAACGCTATAATACGTCCCTTTTTTAATGCGCGAACATTCTCTCGCCGTTTGGCAGTATCGCGTGGCTGAATAACAACGGGGTCGCTGGCCTTTGCGCGATCTGAACACACGGAACTCAGGAAACACACATGCGTAGTCACTACTGCGGTAGCATCAACGAAACTCATACAGATCAGGAAGTCACACTTTGCGGATGGGTTCACCGCCGTCGGGACCACGGAGGCGTCATCTTTCTGGATCTGCGGGATCGCGAAGGTGTCGCACAGATCGTGTTTGATCCCGATACCCCCGAGTGTTTCAGTGCCGCCGAGAAAGTGCGCAGCGAATTTGTTGTCAAAGTGACCGGGCGGGTGCGTTTGCGTCCGGCGGGCACTGAAAACAAGGATATGGCAACAGGCAAGATCGAAGTGCTGGGCAAGTCGCTTGAAATTCTGGCGCGTGCCAAAACCCCACCTTTCCCCCTGGATGAATATGTGGATGTGGGCGAAGATACCCGTCTGCGATACCGCTACATGGATCTGCGTCGTCCTGAAATGCAGAATCGTTTGCGCTTCCGTTCCAAAGTCACCAGTTACCTGCGCAGATTCCTCGATGAACAGGGCTTCATGGATGTGGAAACCCCCATTCTGACCCGTGCCACGCCGGAAGGTGCGCGTGACTATCTGGTGCCCAGCCGAACCCATGAGGGTTGCTTCTTTGCACTGCCGCAGTCACCGCAGCTGTTCAAGCAGTTGCTGATGATGTCCGGCTTTGATCGCTACTATCAGATTGCCAAGTGTTTCCGTGACGAGGATTTGCGCGCTGATCGCCAGCCTGAGTTTACCCAGATTGATATCGAAGCCTCTTTTATCGATGAAAACACCATCATGAGCATCACCGAGACCATGATCCGGTCGATGTTCCGCGATCTGTTGTCGGTGGATCTGGGCGAGTTCCCACGGATGCCGTTCTCCGAAGCGATGCGTCGTTTCGGTAGTGACAAGCCAGACATGCGAATTTCTCTTGAAATGGTGGATGTGGCTGATCTGCTCAAGTCAGTCGAGTTCAAAGTGTTCAGCGGCCCGGCCAACGATCCGAAAGGTCGTGTCGTGGCCATGCGTCTGCCCAAGGGTGGCGAGCTGTCGCGTAAACAGATTGATGACTACACCAAGTTTGTTGGCATTTACGGCGCGAAAGGACTGGCGTATATCAAGGTCAACGAATTAGCCAAGGGTATCGAAGGCTTGCAGTCACCCATCGTTAAATTCATGCCTGGCAACATTGCGCTGGAGATCATCGAGCGCGTCGGTGCGCAGGATGGCGATCTGGTGTTCTTCGGTGCGGATAAAGCCAAAATCGTCAATGAAGCAATTGGTGCGCTGCGCGTGAAACTGGGGCATGACCTCAAGTTGCTTGAGCGTGAGTGGGCGCCGTTGTGGGTGGTTGACTTCCCCATGTTTGAAGAAACCGGTGACGGCGGCCTGACTGCAATTCACCATCCGTTTACCGCGCCATCCTGCTCACTGGAAACCGTCGAGAAAGATCCTGAATCGGCCTTGTCCCGCGCCTATGACATGGTGCTGAACGGTACCGAACTGGGTGGGGGTTCCATTCGTATTCACGATGCGGACATGCAGGAAGCGGTGCTGAAAATTCTGGGAATTACCGAAGAACAGGCCAAAGAAAAGTTTGGCTTCCTGCTGGAGGCGCTGAAGTTTGGCGCGCCTCCGCACGGTGGTCTGGCCTTCGGCCTGGATCGTCTGGTTATGCTGATGACCGGTGCCAGCTCCATTCGCGAAGTGATTGCCTTCCCGAAAACCCAAAGCGCCATGTGTATGCTGACGGAGGCTCCAGGTACGGTGGATCCCAAGCAGCTGCGTGAGCTCAATATCCGTCTGCGGGTTAAAGAAGAGGCGAAGCCAGCCGTCGATGCGAATACTGGGAATTGATCCCGGGTCCCGGGTGACCGGTTATGGAGTGATCGACTGGACGCAGGGAAAGCATCATTATGTGGCAAGTGGCTGTATTCGTGTAACCGGCGAACGACTGGATGAGAAACTGCTCTGCATCTTTCAGGGGCTGACGCAGGTCATTCAGATGTATCGTCCGGACGAATCGGCGATCGAGCAGGTTTTTATGGCCCGCAACGCGGATTCGGCGCTCAAGCTGGGGCAGGCGCGTGGGGTGGCCATTCTGGCGCTGTCCCATGCTGGCCTGCCTGTATCGGAATATTCTGCAAAAAAAGTCAAACAGGCCGTGGTCGGCAGTGGTGGGGCGGAAAAGAGCCAGGTTCAGCACATGGTGCAAACCCTCCTTAAGCTGAACGCCTGCCCTCAGGCAGATGCCGCCGATGCGTTGGCTGTGTCATTGTGTCACCTTCATTCACTTCAGGTTCTGACCCGTGTAGGCGCGGCAACTGCTTCACGTCGGGGCCGCCTAATATGAGAATAATAAGATGATTGGACGTCTTCAGGGCGTACTGCTGGAAAATGCCCCACCGGTCGTGGTTGTGGGTGTAAATGGTGTGGGTTATGAAGTTGAAGTACCGCTGACGGTGCTGCCGGATCTCCCCGCATTGGGGGGGGAACTCGACCTCTACACGCATTTGGTGGTTCGTGAAGATGCTCACTTGTTGTTTGGGTTTATTCGCCGTCAGGACCGCGATCTATTCAGGCTGCTGATCAAGGTCAACGGGATTGGCCCCAAGCTCGCCGTGGCCATTTTATCGCACATGAGTCCTGTTGAGCTGGTGCAATGTGTGGCAGACGACAACATTACCCGGCTGACCAAAATGCCGGGTATCGGCAAGAAAACCGCCGAGCGCCTTGTCATAGACCTCCGAGACCGCCTCAAAGACTGGTCTGTCGGCGGATTGAAAGCGGCATCTGAGAACGAAGCATTCAAACTAGAGCCCGTGAGTGATCCCCGGGCAGAGGCTGAATCGGCATTGGTGGCCCTGGGTTATAAACCCGCCGAGGCTGCGCGCGCGATATCCCAGGTCTATGCCTCAGGAATGGAGCGGGATGCCCTGATTCGCCTCGCGTTGAAGGGGATGGTAAAGCCCTGACAGTCAATGTATGATCGAGTTCACATAAGAACATTAGAAATTCCTCGAATACCACACCTACTATGATCGAAGCAGACCGTCTGGTCGCCCCTGGCACGCATTTCGCGGAAGAACAACTGGATCGCGCCATCAGGCCACGCTCCCTTGAAGATTACGTGGGGCAGCCGCGTGTGCGTGAGCAGATGGAAATATTCATCAAGGCGGCCCGTAATCGGGCTGAAGCACTCGATCATACCCTGATCTTCGGTCCACCGGGTCTGGGCAAGACGACCCTGGCGAATATCATCGCCAATGAAATGCAGGTCTCGATCAAAACGACCTCGGGCCCGGTCCTCGAAAAAGCCGGTGATCTGGCGGCCTTATTGACCAATCTGGAGCCGAATGACGTCCTGTTTATCGACGAGATCCATCGGCTTAGTCCTGCGGTTGAAGAAGTGCTCTATCCGGCAATGGAGGATTACCAGCTCGATATCATGATCGGCGAAGGGCCCGCCGCCCGCTCGATCAAGCTGGACCTGCCACCGTTTACGCTGGTGGGCGCAACCACGCGGGCGGGATTGTTGACCTCGCCTTTGCGTGATCGTTTCGGGATCGTGCAACGCCTGGAATTTTACGGGGTTGAAGACCTCACCGGTATCGTTGAACGCTCCGCCCGGTTGCTTGGCGTGAATGCAGATGAAAAGGGCGCCTTTGAAATTGCGCGACGTTCCCGTGGAACCCCTCGAATTGCCAATCGCCTGCTGCGGCGGGTGCGCGATTTTGCCGAGGTCAAAGGGCAGGGGATTATTTCACTTGAAATCGCGGATCTGGCCTTGAATATGCTCAATGTCGACCTGCACGGTCTGGATCACATGGATCGGCGCATGTTGCTGGCGGTGATGGAAAAGTTCGGCGGTGGTCCGGTGGGGGTTGAGAGTCTCGCGGCGGCGGTGGGCGAAGAGAAAGGGACACTGGAAGATGTGGTGGAGCCTTATCTGATTCAGCAAGGGTTTCTGATGCGTACCTCCCGGGGACGCGTTGCGACGGAGCTGGCCTATCAGCACTTTGGCCTGGTCATGCCCGATGCCTGATAGAGAGACGGAGCTGTTCCAGTGGCCCGTGCGCGTCTATATCGAAGATACCGATGCGGGCGGGATTGTTTTTTACGCCAACTATCTGCGCTTCATGGAGCGCGCGCGTACAGAATTTATCCGTGACTTGGGATTTCCCCGTATTGAGACCGTGGATGAATCCGCTATGTTCGTCGTGCACAGCTTGAACATCCGTTACCTTTCCTCTGCCTGTCTGGATGATGAACTGATGGTAACGGCAAATGTTGTTAAAGTAGGCAAGACTTATCTGGATTTTGAACAGCAGGTTTGGTGTGGTGAGCGTCTGCTCACCGACGCGCAGGTCCGGGTTGCCTGCCTGAATCGTCTGAATCGTCGGCCCAGTGCATTGCCCGATTCCCTGAGTCACAGAATCAGGGCCCGGTTGAGAGAGTCAAAAATTAGTTAGCGTTTAGGTAATAAGGAGAAATTTGTGGGCCAAGAATTGTCTGTTTGGGAACTCATCGGTAATGCCAGTTTTCTGGTTCAGCTGGTGATGCTGGCCCTACTGTTGGCATCCATGACGTCCTGGGCCCTCATTTTCCAGCGTACCAGCCTCTACAATCGCACCAAAAAAGCGACCTCCCGGTTTGAGGCTAAATTCTGGTCCGGCATGGATTTGAATCAGCTCTACCGCGACTGCACGACGACGCCTAACCCGGATAGTGGGATGGAAACCATGTTCAAGGCCGGGTTCAAGGAATTTACCCGCTTGCGTCAGCAGGCCGGTGTCGACCCGGATGCGGTGATGGAAGGCACGCAGCGGGCGATGCGCGTGGCCATGACGAAAGAAATGGAGAAACTCGAAAGCAACTTGTCCTTTCTGGCCACGGTTGGCTCGACCAGCCCTTACGTGGGGTTGTTTGGGACCGTTTGGGGAATTATGAATTCGTTTCGCGGGTTGGCTCAACTACAGCAGGCCACCATTGCGACGGTGGCACCGGGAATTTCCGAGGCGCTGATCGCGACCGCGATGGGCCTGTTTGCAGCGATTCCAGCGGTTATCGCCTACAACCGTTTCTCAACGCGGGTTGATAGCCTGTCGACATCCTATCAGACCTTTGCCGAAGAGTTTTCCAGCATTCTTCATCGCAGAGTGCATGCGTCTTCGGCCGCCTGAGGGAGCAGACTATGGAGCCCATCAAAGGAAAACGGCGTCCGATGTCGGACATCAACGTGGTGCCCTATATCGACGTCATGCTGGTGTTGCTGATCATTTTTATGGTCACTGCACCAATGTTAATGCAGGGTATCGAAGTGCAGCTGCCCAAGACGGATGCTGATGCAATTCGGGTGTCGAATGATGATCCTCCTCTGATTGTCGCCGTCGATGCGTTCGGCGCCTATTATGCCGAAGTGGGCGAGGAACGTTCCAAGCCGCTGGGGTTGGGGGAGTTGGTGAACAAAGTCAAGGCGGTCAGGGAAGAGAAGCCTGCGACACTGGTGCTGGTGAGGGGCGATACGAACGTTTCCTACGGTGCTGTGGTCAGTCTCATGGGAGCCCTGCGTGCGGCGGGTGTCTCTGATGTGGGACTCATTACCGAACTGCCTTAAGGTAACAGGATTTTCATGCAAATAGCGCAGTACAAGGGGCCGATTGTATTTTCGGTTCTGGTGCATGCCCTGGTGGTGATTCTGACCCTCGTCAGCTGGCCCTCCATGAACAAACACGAAGTCGTGCCACCGCATATGCGGGCGACCATCGTGGACGCCTCGGTTTTCGAAAAAAAGCCGCCTAAATCGGCACCTGCAAAGCCGACGCCACCGCCTTCACCGGCTAAGCCCCCTGAACCGAGTGCTGCGGAGAAAGCCGCCGAGCAAAAGGCGAAAGAAGTCGCCCAAAAAAAGGCTGAAGAGGCGCGGAAACGTGATGAGCAGGCGATTGCGCTGAAAAAGAAAAAGGAAGAAGAGGAAAAAAAGCGCAAGGAAGAGCAGAAAAAGGCCGAGGATAAACGTAAAGCGGACGAAAAGCGGCTGGCAGAGGAAAAGCGTAAGGCGGACGAAAAACGTAAAGCCGATGAGAAACGTCTGGCAGACGAAAAGCGCAAAGCGGACGAAAAACGTAAGGCTGATGAGCGAAAACTGGCTGAAGAGAAGTTACGCCAGGAAGTTGAGCGTCGCCGTGCCGAGCGCAAGCAGGCCGAAGAGCAGGCACTGGCCAACGAGGCCAATGCACTGGAACAACAATTACTGAATCAAATGAATGCCGATGCCACGGGTGCGGCGCAGCAGCGTGAAGCGACGCTCATGGAAAAGCATGTTGATCTGATTCGCCGTCAGCTGGAAGAAAGCTGGATTGCGCCCCCTGGCGAGAATCGCGGTATGGAGGTCGATCTGTCTTTGCAGTTGTTGCCCAGTGGCGAACTCATGTCGGCGCGCATAGCACGCTCCAGCGGGAATCGTGCCTTCGATCAGTCAGCACTCAACGCAGCCAATACCGTGAAGAAATACGCAGTCCCTGCAGATTCGGTGGTGTTTAATCGCCACTTCAGGAATTTTACCATACGGTTCAAGCCCCAATAAGGCCCTAAAGAGGAGAGGTATGAACGGTTTTCGAAGCATAGTTAAGGTGGTCATCGCCCTGGTGGGGATATGGATGTCGGCGCGGGTCCATGCCGATCTGGTGATCGAAATTACGCAAGGGGTCCGCAGTGCCATCCCGGTTGCGGTCGTTCCCTTCGGTAATCAGGTCGGTACCAATCTACCGGAAGACATTGCGCAGATCATTTCAGAGAACCTTCAGCGTACGGGCGACCTGAAACCCCTGACGCGCGAAAATATGCTGAGTTTGCCGACGCGCGGCGAGGATGTTTTTTTTCGTGACTGGAACGTGCTTGGGCAGCGTTATCTGCTGGTGGGTTCCGTCAATCGTGACCCCGGTTCCACTATTTATCGGGTTCGCTATGAGCTATTTGATGTCCAGTCCCAAAAGCGCCTGATTGGAAAAGAGGTCGCCGGAACCGAAGGCCAGTTGCGGGATATCGCCCACTCAATCTCCGACATCGTTTATGAAATGCTGACCGGTATCCCCGGCGTGTTTGCGACCCGGATCGCCTACGTGACGCTGGAGGGAACCGGTACGAAGGTGCAGTACAAGCTTGAAGTGGCCGATGCGGACGGACGGCGCTCGCGCCTGATTTTCCGTTCATCCCAGCCGATTATTTCACCGGCCTGGGCACCTACGGCAACCAAATTGGCCTATGTCTCTTTTGAGTCAGGGCGGCCGGCGATTTATGTTCAGGACGTTGAAACGGGGCTGCGCACCAAGGTCGCCTCGTATCCCGGTATCAACAGTGCGCCGAACTGGTCGCCAGACGGAACCCGCCTGGCCATGACCCTGTCGAAAGATGGTAACCCGGAAATCTATGTGCTCGACCTCAAGACAACCAAATTGACACGCTTGACCAACCATTGGGCGATTGATACTGAGCCGAGCTGGTCGCCGGATGGTCAGACAATTGTCTTCACCTCAGACCGAGGCGGCGGCCCGCAAATCTATCGTATGAGTGCGGGCGGAGGGGTGCCTCAACGGGTAACTTTTGAAGGGAAATATAACGCACGCGCCCGTTACAGCATGGATGGTAAGGCGATTTATTTTGTACATCAGCTGGGCTCACGTTTTAGTCTGGCTAAACTGGATCTTGAGAATGCGACGACCAGCATTCTGACGGAAACGGGCATGGATGAATCGCCCAGTGTTGCGCCGAATGGAGCGATGGTGATTTATGCAACACAGGTGCGTGGAAAAGGGATTTTGGCTGTCGTTGGGGTGAATTCAGGGTCGAAATTTTCCCTGCCCGCGTTGTCCGGTGATGTGAGGGAGCCTGCGTGGTCTCCTTATATCAAACGGTGACGGGTTCTGATTTAATGCTTGACATGCGGAATTTTTTCCGATTTTAACCCACGAGGTATTTTTACATTATGCGTACGTCTGCTTTTAAAATGCTCCCACTGGTATTGGCAACTGCTTTGTTTGCAGGCTGCTCTTCGACAGATACCCAACCCATGATGGACGATGGGATGAACGGTGGTGCAGCGGGCACATCCGAAACCACAGGCCTGGGAATGGGCGGTGGTCTCAGTGAGTCAGAGCTGGCGGAACAGCAGCGTCTGGCCGAATTGAAGGCGCAGGAAGCTGAGGCGGGTGCACTGCGCGAAGTTCGCACCTTCTATTTTGAATTTGATCAAACCGTATTGCGCCCGGAAGCGCAAACACCCTTGCGCGCACATGCGGCCTTTTTGGCGGCAAACCCGTCAGCACAGGTGGTTCTGAATGGTTACGCGGATGAGCGTGGCACCAAGGAATACAACCTGGCGCTGGGTGAACGTCGTGCCAAGGCGGTTGAACGCTTCCTGGTTGTCAACGGCGCGGGCGAAGGGCAGCTGGAAGTGGTTAGCTTCGGGGAAGAGTTCCCGGTTGATTACGGTCACGACGAAGGTGCCTGGTCCAAGAATCGTCGCGTGGTTCTGGAATACAAGTAGGTCAGACGCTTAGGTTTTGTTTGTTTAGATCGCAGGAGCGAACGGAATTATCATGAGAAAGGGTGTTTTGAAAGTCGCAACACTGGGCGTCGCGGTTGCGCTCTCAGTGCCCGTTCTGGCGCAGACCGGCGTAACGCCGGTGCTGCAGATGAATCCGTCATCTGGAATGTCTCCGGGATCCGCCTCGGAGCTGTTGAACATGCTCGAACAAAACCGGCAGGAGATCACCGAGCTGCGTGGCCTGGTGGAGCAACTCACCTTTGAAGTCGAGCAGCTGAAAAAGCAGAGCAAGGAACGTTATATCGACCTTGATCGTCGGCTGCTTGAAATGTCTCAGGGTGGTGGTGCAACTGCACGCGGTGGGGCGGTGAGCTCGGGGGTGGATGCTGCAGGAGCAACTGCGTCTGCACCGCTATCTGCGGTGGGTCCAGCGGTGACGGCGACGGCCGTTGCGCCGGTAGCGGTAGCCGGTTCGGGTACGCCTCCGGTCGCGGGAGCAAGAACCCAGGCACCCTCAGCGGATGCTCAGGCGGCCTATGATGCTGCGTATCAGTTCATTAAAGATCGCGAATATGAAAAAGCAGTGGATGCTTTTCATGCCTTCATCAATAAATATCCTGAGTCTGACCTGACGCCTAACGCCTATTATTGGTTGGGGGAGGTTTATCTTGTCATTCCCAAGCCGGAGTTGGCCAAGCAAGCGTTCATTGTGGTGGTCAGCAAGTACACCTCGCATCGCAAAGCGCCTGATGCCTTTTACAAGCTGGGCGTGACCTATGATCGTTTGGGAAGTAAAAAAGAGGCAGAGACCTTTTTGCAGCAGACAATCAGCCGTTTTCCAAATACGACCTCGGCCAAACTTGCGCAAGATTACCTGAAAAAGATGAAAACGCCTTGATCTTTTCCAAAAAATCCGTACTATAACGGCCTCGATTGGGTCGTTAGCTCAGTGGTAGAGCAGTTGGCTTTTAACCAATTGGTCGAAGGTTCAAATCCTTCACGACCCACCACTTTCGAATCGAAGTCTTCTTTCTGGGTCGTTAGCTCAGTGGTAGAGCAGTTGGCTTTTAACCAATTGGTCGAAGGTTCAAATCCTTCACGACCCACCACTTTTTCACTCCCCCCTTATCCTGTAAAATACGCCTCTCTTTTTGACTTGCAGGACAGCCATGATCAATCTCGACAACTGGCAAAAGGTATTTGCCGATCGCATCCTTGTTAAAGAGCATCTGGCGCGTGAAAGCCTGAAGGCCGAGCCCAATGCGGAAGAGATTCAGGCGCTGACCACGGAGATCAAGCACTTACTGCAGGCAAAAAATGCGGTGCTGGTGGCCCATTATTACACCGATCCGCTGATTCAGGCATTGGCAGAAGAGACCGGAGGCAAAGTCGCCGACAGTCTTGAAATGGCGCGTTTTGGAAATCAAGCCTCTGCGTCTACTCTGGTGGTTGCCGGTGTGCGATTCATGGGGGAAACCGCCAAGATTCTCAATCCAGAAAAAACCGTGCTGATGCCCACGCTCGAAGCGACCTGTTCGCTCGACATCGGCTGCCCGGTAGAAGAGTTTTCCGAGTATTGCGATGCTCACCCGGATCGCACGGTGGTCGTGTATGCCAATACTTCGGCGGCCGTAAAAGCCCGGGCCGACTGGGTGGTGACCTCCAGTATTGCGGTGGATGTCATTGAGCACCTGCACCATCAGGGCGAGAAAATTCTATGGGCACCTGATCGTTATCTGGGAGATTACGTGCGCCGGCAGACTGGCGCCGATGTGTTGCTGTGGCAGGGGTCCTGTATTGTGCATGAAGAGTTCAAAGCGCAGGCACTGGAGGATCTTAAGCGTCTCTATCCCGGCGCTGCGATTCTCGTCCACCCAGAGTCTCCGGCCTCTGTGGTAGAGTGTGCCGACGTGGTTGGCTCAACCTCCCAATTGATCGATGCGGTACAGCGTCTGCCCAATGAGCAGTTCATTGTAGCCACCGATGCAGGCATTTTCTACAAAATGCAGCAGGCTGCCCCGCATAAGTTGCTCATTGAAGCACCTACGGCTGGAAATGGCGCAACCTGCCGCAGCTGCGCGCATTGCCCCTGGATGGCCATGAACAGCCTGGAAAACCTGCGTAATGTTCTGAGAGATGCAGATCAAACGGTTGAAGTGGATCCTGCGCTGGGCGAGCGGGCGCTGGTTCCCTTGCGCCGAATGCTGAACTTTTCCGCTTCACGCCGCAAGTGAGTCATTTTGCTGGGTGTCGTCAAAACGTAAAGGCTTGCGTCGATCCCTCGATTTCCTGCATGCGTTTTCGGATCAGGACACTTTGCTGGTAATTGTCCTTGCTTTTGGTCAGTGCCTGTTCCAGTTGTTTGAGGGCCGATAGGGTATCTGCTCGCATAAAGAAGTATTCCGCGCGGGCGCGGTGTAACTCGACAATGGCATTGGCTTGCCCGGCGGCCTCCGCGAGGTCGTACCACAGGCCCGCATCGTCGGTGTGGGTCAGACTCAGGCGCTTAAGGAGTGAGTAGGCACCTGCGTAATCCATTCGCTCGGTCAGGATGTGGGCTTGAGCCCGCGTCAGTGGATAGTTGCCGGGATTAAGTGACAGCTGCTGTTGAACGAGTTTGAGCGCTTCATCTGTCCGGCGCTGAGCCATAAGCCAGTCCAGTTTCAGCAGGTTAGGCATGATGGCGTTAGGCATCGCCCCGAGCAGTGCTTCAAGCGCGTTTTCAGCCTCGCTGGGCCGATTGGCCTGAATCAGGGCCATCACCTCGCCATACAAGGCTTCCAGTTGTAATTCCCGGCGCGTACTTTGGGCGAGCGCCTTGAAGTGGGCCAGCGCATCTTTCGGGGATGTGGCATAGAGCGTTTTGGCGCGAGCCTGAATAAAGTAAAAGTCCTGGTTTTCCTCATAGAGTCGGGCTGGGTAACTACTGCTGCGAGCGCCCATGTCTGAAACCCGGGACTCGGTGAGCGGGTGGGTTCTGAAATATTCGGGTACCGCCCGGTTAAACCGTTCGTTTCTCATCATGCGGCTGAACATGCTGGCCATGGCTGAGGCATTCATACCGCTGGCATTCAGTGTCTGAATACCCAAACGATCGGCTTCCTGTTCATTTTGACGGCTGTAGCTCAGTTGCTGATGGATGGAAAGTGCCTGAGCGGAGGCCATGGCAGCAACACCGGCATCGGTGCCGGCAGTCGCCCCGATGACAATGCTGGCCAGTAGCCCCGCCAGATTCAGGGCTAACTGTTTATTGGATTCTTCCAGCCGTCGGGCGTAGTGACGTTGGCTTAGGTGCGCCAGTTCGTGCGAAAGTACGCCGGCCAGTTCCTGTTCGGTATCGGCGTACAGAAACATTCCCGCATTGACCCCGATGACGCCGCCGGGCACTGCGAAAGCATTCAACTCGGGTGAATCGATGACGGTCACAATCAGATCGCTGTCGAGTAATTCACTGTTGGGAACGAGGCGATACAGTAAATCTTCCAGATAATCAGAAATAGCCGGGTCGCTGATCAGCGGAACCTGGCCGCGCAGCTGACGCAGCCAGGCACGCCCCAATTCCTTTTCCTGACTGGGCGATATGGCGCTACTGCCGTCTCCCAGTGCGGGCAATTCGGATGCGGCAAACGTCTGATGGGCGACCAACGATCCCCACAGCAGGAGGGTCAATAGGGGCATGCAAAGTCTCATAATACGGAGAGGTTTGCCCTGTCTCATTTATGATTTCCGAAAAGCAGTCTGTTTCCTGACAACGATAGCATACTGGATTTTTTTATGACGAATTTCTATCATGCCCCGACACGGGCAGGGAGAGACTATAGTTAATGCAAGCGGATCATATTCTTGATCTCGGCGGTTTGCGCTGTCCCATGCCGTTGCTTAAAACCAAACAGCGGCTGGCGCAGATTAAGCCAGGTGAGCGTCTGTTGGTAACCACGACGGATTCTGGCTCAAAGCGGGATATCCCATCCTACCTGCGGCTCAGTGAGCATGTCCTGGAAGACATGACTGAGAATGCCGACACGGGACAATTTCTGTTTCTGATTGTAAAGGGCGCCAGAACGAACGTATGTTAAATATTTTCAAGGGTTGGTTCCGCAAGTACTTCTCGAATGAAGAAGCGGTCATACTGCTGCTGCTGGTCATCGGCAGCTTTCTGGCCCTTCGCTATCTGGGCGCAATGCTGTCGCCGCTGCTGGCCAGCATCGTCATCGCCTATATCCTGCAGGGTCTGGTTTACCGCGTTGGGCGCCTGGGGGTTCCTCATCTCGGAGCGGTGACGGTCGTATTTCTTTTATTTGTCGGCCTGACTCTGGGGTTTCTGTTTTTCCTGATGCCCCTGGTCGTTGCGCAGTTGACCTCTTTGATTAAACAAGTGCCTTTATTGCTCAGCAGCATTCAGGATTACCTGAAACAGTTGCCGGAGCAGTATCCCCAATTCGTCTCACAAGAGACCGTCGTCAATATCTCGCGGGAGCTGGCGACCGAAGCGTCATCCATGACCCAGTGGCTGTTGTCATTTTCACTCTCCAGTATTCCGGTACTGGTGACTATTCTGATCTATACCGTTCTGGTTCCGATTCTGGTGTTTATGCTCCTGAAGGATCGGGAGCTGATCATACGGTCACTCACCGCCATCCTTCCGGCAGAACGAAGTCTGATGAAGCAAATCTGGAGCGAGTCGAATCTGCAGTTCGCGAACTATATTCGTGGCAAAGTGGTCGAGATTCTGTTGGTGGGTGTAGTTACCTGGACATCCTTCATGTGGCTGGGAGTTGAGTACGCAGCGCTGTTGGGATTTCTCAATGGGCTTTCAGTTGTGATCCCTTTTATCGGTGCTGCCGTGGTGACGGTTCCGGTTGTCATGGTTGGACTCATTCAGTGGGGTTGGGGGTCTGAGTTCATTTGGCTGATGACGATTTACGGCATCATCCAGGCGCTGGATGGGAACGTGCTGGTCCCCTTGTTGTTTTCAGAGGTTGTTAATCTTCACCCCATTATTATTATCGTCAGTGTCCTGTTGTTTGGGGGCTTGTGGGGACTCTGGGGGGTGTTTTTTGCCATTCCGCTGGCAACGCTTTTCAAGGCCATTTTCTCGGCCTGGCCGACGACGCATCACACCGAGCCCTAAGGCCCGGTCGCGCAGTGTGCGGTTAATTATCGGGGCAGGGCCTGGGCTGCAGCGAGAACTTCCTCGACATGACCTTTGACTTTGACGCTGCGCCATTCCTGACGCAGGATGCCCTTTTCATCGATCAGGAAGGTTGATCGGTCGACACCCAGATAGGTTTTTCCGTACATCGATTTCTCTCGAATGACATCAAACAGTTTGCAGAGCGTTTCATCCTTGTCCGTAATCAATTCAAAGGGGAAGTCGTATTTCGCTTTGAAGTTCTGGTGGGACTTGAGGCTGTCTTTGGACACGCCAAAAATCACCGTGTTAGCTTTTTCAAAGGCGGCGAAGTGGGTGGCGAAATCCTGTCCCTCGGTTGTACAGCCAGGGGTGTTGTCTTTCGGGTAAAAATAAAGAACGAGTTTCCGGCCTTTAAAATCAGAGAGCGCGCAGTGCTGATCGGGAGTGGCTTTGAATTCAACGTCGCTCACGGCGTGGTTCAGTTCGGGCATGGGGCCTCCTGGTTAAGTGGTCTGGCAGGCGTTTGCCTGTCTGATCAAATACGTCTCAACGCACCGGTTCGATCATTGCGTCCAGATTGCGATCATCACAGAAAATCATAAAGTCCTCGCGCAGAGTGGCCAGGTGGGTATCAGTTGGCAGGTTGATGGTCATGGTCAGATTGAACATCTGGGTACCTGTGTGTGGCGCACAGTAAGTGCTGGTTTGCAGGTCTTCAATGTTGATGCGGCGCAGGGAAAAGAAGTTGGCGATCTCATGCACGATGCCTGGGTGATCCATCGATACAACATTCACGGAATAGGTAATCGTCCGTGCCACGCCACGCTGACTGGTTTGCTTGATGTGCATCAGCAAATCCAGCTTGCGGGCGACCTGGGGAAGTGCGGATTCAAGCTTGGCGATGGCGTCCCAGGGGCCGGACAGCATCATGACAATCGCGAACTCGCCGCCGAGCAGGGTCATCCGGCTGTCCACGATGTTGCATTGATAGTCAGCACAGCATTTGGCCAGTTCGTTGACAATCCCTGGACGGTCTTCGCCCAGTGCTGACACAACCAGATGGTTATCTTTCTTCATCGTGACGTCCATAACATCCATACAAGGTGGGTAATTCAGAGGAACGTCCATGGTCTCTGGCTGGTGTGGGCCTGTCAAGTATTCTACTGCTTGTGATGCGACCGCGCTGCAATTACCATATCGGGTCTGATTGAATTGGAGAGCCGGAATGATTCAGGGCAGCATTGTTGCACTGGTAACCCCCATGACCGAAGAGGGCACAATTGATTGGCCCGCTCTGGACAAGCTGCTGGGTTTGCATATTGAACTGGGAACAGGGGCCATCGTCGCTGTCGGAACCACGGGCGAGTCAGCCACACTGGATTTTGATGAGCACGAAGCAGTCATCAAACGGGTGGTGGATACCGTGGCCGGAAAGATACCGGTTATCGCCGGAACCGGGGCGAACTCCACCAGTGAAGCCCTTTACCTGACACAAAAGGCGAAGGATCTCGGTGCAGATGCCTGTTTATTGGTGACGCCCTATTACAACAAGCCAACCCAGGAAGGCTTGTGGCTGCATTTCCGTAAGATCGCGGAATCAGTGGAGATCCCGCAAATTCTCTACAACGTGCCCGGGCGCACGGCCTGCGACATGAGTAATGAGACGGCGCTGCGACTGGCTGAAATTCCGAATGTGATCGGCATCAAGGATGCGACCGGTGATCTTGCGCGGGGGCGTGAGCTGATCGCCCGTGCGCCACAGCATTTCGCAATCTACTCGGGCGATGACCTCACCGCCATCGAATTGATGCTATCTGGCGCCCGAGGCAATATTTCGGTTACGGCGAATGTTGCGATACGCCAGATGGCTCAGGCCTGTCAGGCGGCCTTGCAAGGCAATGCCGGGCATGCGCGGACGCTTCAGGACGCGATGATGCCACTGCACCGGGCCTTGTTCATTGAGTCTAACCCCATTCCGGTGAAGTGGGCATTGCACGAAATGGGGTTGATCGGGCGCGGCATTCGCCTTCCGCTAACGCCCCTGAGTGAAGGTCGTCGTGGCGAGTTGCTTGCCGCTTTGCGTGCATGTGAACTGGTAGGGGGCTAGGTTGGTTAAAGCATATTGCGTCATGCTGGCCGTGGTGGCAGCGCTGGGCGGGTGTGGCGTCATTCCAGACCGCTCCGATCGTTATCAGTTTGAAACGCGAACCCCTCCGCTCAAAAAGCCGGAGTGGATTCGCGAAGATGCCATTGTCGATCGTTTCCCCGTGCCTCGCTCGCAGAAAGCCTTTGTCGCCACGGGTGAGTTCAAGGTTCCACCGCCACCCGTGCCCGGTGCTGAGTTGCTGCAGGATCAGTTCGCGATTAAAACAGCCGGATCGGATGTCTGGTTATCCGCGACCGAACCTCCCGGGCGAATCTGGCCAGCGGTGACGCGATACTGGCAGGAAAAAGGCGCTTTTCTGGAGCAGCAGAGTTCCGCGGATGGGCGCCTGGTCTGTCGCCTTGACAACAATTCGCTCAAGGGGCGGGAGCTGGCAAACGCCTGGGGACTGGATCCGGAGCGCAATCCCTTGGTTGAAACAACCGTCGTCCAGGGTATTCGGCGCAGCACGACCGAAGTACGGGTTCGTATCATTTATCCTCTGGTCGAGGATCAGACTCTGGCGAAGTCCATTCTTGATGACGTGATGACCTATCTGGCGGACAATCAGAACGTACTGGAAAGTTATTCGCTGGCTGCCCAGAATTTGTCTGGACCGACACGCGCCGAGGTCATGGCCGACGTGAGTCCTCCCTATTTGCTGCTGGATCTGCCCTACGAGCGGGCCTGGGTCGCGGTTGGGCAGGCCTTGAATGCTGGCAAAGTCAAGCTGGTCGACCTGGATCAAACCCAGGGCGAATATTTTGTGCATTATCTGCCGGGAGAGGAGAATAGCGAACCAGGCTGGTGGGACTGGCTGACGGGAAGCAAGGATGATGGCGTGCTGTCTGACCAGTACAACTTCCGCATCCGTCTGCTCAAGCAGGATACCAGTGGTGTGCGGGTTCAGGCAGATCCCGCTGGCGAAATCTCAGACTCGCAGGACAACGTGCTGCTGCTGAACCGAATTCTCGAAAATCTTTCCTGACCATTATCGGAGACTGAACATGAAAAAGGGCGATTTGCTGTACCAGGGGAAGGCTAAGTCTGTATACAAAACAGACGATCCTTCACTCTATATCATGGAATTTCGCAATGACACCTCGGCCTTTGATGGCGCCAAAAAGGCGAGCCTGGATCGCAAAGGTGAGGTCAATAACCGCATTAATGCCTATGTCATGGAAAAACTGGCCGCAGAAGGGATTCCGGTACATTTGAAATCCATGCTGGATGCGAACAACAGCCTCGTAATGAAGCTCGACATGATCCCGGTGGAATGTGTGGTGCGCAATCGGGCCGCCGGGAGTCTGTGTCGTCGCCTGGGCATCAAAGAGGGACAGGCGCTGGTGCCACCGACCTATGAGCTGTTTCTGAAAAATGATGAATTACACGACCCCTTTATCAATGATTCCCATGCGCTGACCTTTGGCTGGGCGACCGAGGCCCAATTAGCTGAAATGAAAGCCCAGACCCTGAAGGTCAACACGGTTCTGAGTCGTATGTTTGATGCGGCCGGGATGACCCTGGTGGACTACAAACTGGAATTTGGGGTGTCAGAAGGGCGTATCTACCTGGGTGACGAGTTCTCACCGGACGGTTGTCGAATTTGGGACAAAGCGACGGGGGAGAAAATGGATAAGGATCGTTTTCGTCAGGATCTTGGGAATGTCATCGAGTTTTATCTGGAAGTTGGTAAACGGTTGGGCGTTCCACTTTAAATGTTGCGTTTATTCTTCTTAATCTTTGCAGAGCGAGCATACATGAAAAAATGGGGTTTGGTTGTTGCGAGTGTGGTGATGGCATCTTCCGCCGCAGCGGATGTCGTGGGGCTCCGCGCGGGAGTATCGGGCTGGAACGGTGATTTTAAAGGCACGGTGCAGTCTGGCCCGGAACCTATTGATCTGAACGCTGAACTGGGCTTTGCTGATGAAAACTATGCCAGTGCCTATGTCTCTTTTGAGCACCCGATTCCGCTGATACCCGCTGTGCGTCTGGGTTACGTCGGCTTGAGTCAGGACAGTGAAGGCGTGTTGAGAGAGTCTTTCCGGGGCATCGCTTTTGATGGCGCAACCACATCGACTCTGGATTTGACCCAGGCCGACCTGACCGCCTATTGGGAGCTGCTCGATAACGTTGTTTCACTGGATCTGGGCGTTCAGGCCAAGTTTGTCACGGGTGAGTTCAGCCTGCAGGGCGCTACGGCCGGTGGCGTTCGAACCACTCAGTTAGACATCGAAGAAACCCTGCCCATGCTGTATGTGGGGGTGGGTGCTGATCTGCCTTTAACCGGATTGGGGCTGTATGCCAGCGTGGCAGGCACGAACGTGGGCGATAACTCCGGTCTTGATGCGACCGCTAAAATTTCCTACGACATTAAATTACTCGGCTTTGAGGCCGGATGGCGCGAACTGCGTCTGAATTTTGACAAGCTGGACGGCGTCGATGCCGAGTATGCCGTGCGCGGCCCCTTTGTTGGCCTTAACCTGCATTTTTGATGAGGATATGACATGAGAATACTGGTTACCGGAACGGCGGGTTTTATCGGATCCCATGTGGCTCACCGCCTGCTGGATCGGGGCGACGAAGTGATTGGGGTGGATAACCTTAACGACTACTACGAGGTTTCCCTGAAGGAAGCGCGTCTGGCGCGTCTGACCTGCCGGGAGCGATTCACCGATGTCCGGCTGGATATTTCTGATCGGGCAGGGGTTGAGGCGCTGTTTGAGACCTACAAGCCAGAGCGTGTGGTGCATCTGGCGGCGCAGGCCGGGGTCCGGTATTCCATTGAAAATCCGCATGCCTACATGACGGCCAATATTATCGGCCACATGAATATTCTGGAGGGCTGCCGCCATCATGACGTCAAACACCTAGTGTATGCCTCCAGTAGCTCAGTCTACGGTGCCAACGAAACCATGCCGTTCTCGGTTCATGACAATGTGGATCACCCCCTGAGTCTTTACGCGGCGACCAAAAAAGCCAATGAGCTGATGTCGCATACCTACAGTTCACTCTACCAACTGCCAACCACGGGCTTGCGTTTCTTTACGGTTTACGGCCCGTGGGGTCGCCCGGACATGGCCTTATTCATTTTTACCCGTAAAATTCTCGCGGGTGAGCCGATTGATGTTTTCAATTTCGGTCATCACAAACGCGATTTTACGTACATTGATGACATCGTAGAGGGGGTGATTCGAACCTTGGATCATGTCGCGACGGCGAACCCCGAATGGAGTGGACTGGATCCTGATCCGGGAACCGGCAAGGTTCCCTACCGTATCTATAACATCGGCAGTAACAACCCGGTCGAGCTGTCCCGTTATATTGAAATCCTGGAAGAGTGTTTGGGGGTCAAAGCCAAGCGCAATCTGTTGCCGATGCAACCGGGCGACGTCCCGGCAACCTATGCCGACGTTCAGGCCCTGATCGACGATGTGGGCTATCGTCCGGAAACGACAGTCGAAGAGGGTATCAAGCGTTTTGTCGCCTGGTACCGTGACTTTTACAAAGTCTGAGGGAAGGCTGAACCGTGAGTGACGATATCAAGCGGCTGTTAGAAAACAATCGGAAGTGGTCGGAAGCCATCCGTGAGGAAAATCCTGACTTCTTCCCGACGCTGGAAAAGCAGCAGGCCCCCCCCTATCTGTGGATTGGGTGCTCGGATAGCCGCGTTCCGGCAAACGAAATCGTTGGCGTGATGCCGGGTGAGGTGTTTGTTCATCGTAACGTTGCCAATGTCGTCGTCCATACCGATCTGAACTGCCTCTCGGTGATTCAGTTTGCGGTAGAAGTGTTGAAGGTCAGACATATCATCGTCACGGGGCATTATGGCTGCGGGGGGGTAAAAGCCTCCATGCTGCCGGCTCAGAATGGTTTGATTGATAACTGGCTACGCCACATCAAAGATGTCTACAGCCTGCATCAGGCTGAGTTGGATGGCATCGGAGATGAAAGAGAGCGCCTGCGCCGGCTGTGCGAGCTTAATGTTCAGCATCAGGTCAGGCATGTGTGTTCAACCGCGATTGTTCAGAATGCCTGGAGTCGTGGTCAGAGCCTCTCGGTGCATGGCTGGATCTATGGTTTGAAAGACGGACTCGTCAAGGATCTGGATGTCACGGTTTCGTCACCAGGGGAAATCTCACCTATTTATATTTATTCCCGCCCAGGGGCTTGATCGCCCCTGAGAGGTTTGTTAAATTACGCGCCTCACGAAGCAGGACCGTAGCTCAGTTGGTTAGAGCGCCACGTTGACATCGTGGAGGTCACCAGTTCAAATCTGGTCGGTCCTACCAATTCGTTTCCTTTCTTTTTCTCTTCTTCTGTTAAGGTTAACCGCCACGTTATTGGCTGTTGCCCTCTTTATAAAGCCAAATGTAAACGATGGTAAAACTACCCGCTTGAATCTGGTTGGCCGATAGCGCTTCACGCATTGCTCAAATATCATACGCCCGTTTGAATTTCAGTGGACAGGAGTCCTTAAATGAAGTCTGGCCGTATTCTCTCCAATCGCCTCTTTACGCTGTCCTCTGTTGCCTTTGCATTCTTTAGCATTTCGGCTAATGCCACCGAAACCAATATTCCCGATTTCTATAGTGAATCGGGTGCTTCCGCTAAGCGGAATTACGCAGGTACTGATACAGAAGTCATTGATCCGTTGTCTGGTTCCCTTCAATTGATGGATCGCCGGTGGCCAGTGGTTGCCGGACCTGACTGGTGATTGCCATCAAAATCACGTCAGGCCGGTTCTGCTGATAGCTTTGGCGGCTGATGATCACGGCGGGCCGCTGCTTGGTGGCTTGCAGGTTGGTGAATGGAAAGCCCACCAATACCACGTCACCGAAATTATAGGGTGTCGTAGATGGCATCGTCGTCGTTGTCCCATACCTTGCTGAAGCTGTCCTCGGAGGCTTGCGCGTAATCCTGCCGCAAGCGCTTGTCCTGATCCCGTTGGTTCAGAAAATCAATAAAGTCCTCGACCTCGGCCAGCCGTTCCGGTGAGAGGTGTTCCAGCTTTTCCAGCATGTGTTCTAGCTGTGGCTGCATGTTGAATCCTCATTATCAGGCGCTCATTCGGCGGGCCGAATCCCCGCCTTATCTTCAGCTGGTATGGCCATTACCTGAATGTTGTGCGAATGCCTTGAATTGCGTATTTCCATGCAATTTAGGCCCTCGAATGGTGAGAGTCAATATTGATGGGAATTGGGAGGCAGGGAGTCAGCCTCTATCCAGCGTAGCCGAGGCTAACAGCCTTCGGTACAGCTATGCGGCCAATGGCAACATGAGCAAACGCGGCGGTGATGTAATTACCTACAACGCATTTGATCTGCCGGTCTCTATTTCTGGTACTGCAACGACTTCTAGGGCTACAGCCCATTCTAGTCAACTTCTCAAAATCGTCTGAATCATTTTCCCAGAGTCTGCCGATCGGCGGTGGACAACTGCCCCAGGGTTCTGATGATGCGGATTTGCTCAATGGCGGCGGCAATCAGCGGCTAAAAATAGTGGCTCATATATAGCACTGGGTGCCACACTGTGTCAGTAATAACAAGGGCAAGTGATGCGGATATTTACAAACAAGGCGTTCAGTAAAACAGATTAAGCACATCCTCACGAAAAATCATGCCAGCCAGGGCGTGTTCGCGGCGTACTTGAATACAAGCAAGTCCACGGTTCAGAAGTGGGAGCAAGGCGTGAAAAAGCCAAACGGTCCCTCACTGAAGTTATTGAACCTGGTTGCAGAAAAAGGCTTGGAAGTACTGGCTTAGAAACAACCATAAACACGCAAAAGTCTCGAGGCGCTAACGCACCTCGGGGCTTTTTATTGCATTACTGTATCTGAAGCGGAGTGCATGGTTAAAACAGAAAGTGCATCTAGTGCTTAACGATCGTAAAATACGCCAGCACCTGGGGTGCAGGCTCTTTAAGGTACTGAAGGCATTAGGGAAATCGGCGGGTTAGTGTACGGTGAGCATCAGGGTGTCTTGATGTTACAAAGGGTGCAAAGGGGCTTGAGACACGAGGGTATAAGCCGCAACCTGGCGAGCGCAGTATGCAGGGGCAAGTTGCCGTAAGCTCACAAGCTAAACCAGCAGCTTAGTGAAAAGGTGCGTTAAAAACAAAAAGGGGAAAGAACTTACTCGTACACATCCTTGCGATGGGAAACACGGACAACCAGTACAATCAGTTTGTCGTCTTCGATGTTGCAAATCATGCGGTAATCCCGCACCCGGTAGCGCCACAAACCAGCGAGATCCCCTGACAGTGGCTTGCCGAAACGGCGGGGGTCTTCATCGGTGGCAATCCGCTCGCGGAAGTATCGCAAAATATCGCTTTGAGCCTGACGGTCGAGTTTGCGAAGTTCTTTGGCGGCCGCATCGTCAAACTCAACTGTCCAGGTCAAGATCTTGCTCCATCTCTTCCAGAGTCCAGCGTTTGCCGGGGTTCTCAGTGCGATGGATTGCCAGATACTTGTCCTCGATCTCGTCGATATGTTCGAGAATCGCTTCCTTGGCATAAAAGGTTTTGGTGCGGCCTGTTCTGGCGGCAAGCTCCGTCAGGCGGGCTTCAATCTCTTCGGGTAATCTGATGGCAAGCATGGGAATCTTCAGCGCTATACGTGTATGACGTGTATAGCATAGCAGTATGGGCTTGGAATGGAAACTGGCTATTTTAGCGAAAAAGTGCGTAGGGGGCATCAGACGGATAAAATACGTCAGCACCTAGGGTGTAGGTAAAGGCGGTGGCGTAGATGGTGACTGTATACGGCACCTCCGTATCTGACAAGATTCGGATGAGGTGAGTAAACGTATAAAGCTGGCACTCATGCGCAGTTTGCGCGGGTTGATTATCGCCTGCAATTCGTTGCTAAATGGTGGTCTAAACCATGGGTCTGAGAAGCGATGGATGAAATATCTGCTCACATTTAATACCCGTCTGCGTGAACTGCGTCAGAAAAAGAAGCTTTCCCAGGAAGATGTCGCTGCGTTTTGTCATGTCGACGTGACCGTCGTCAATGGGTGGGAGCAGCCAACTGGTAAGACCCGGTGCTATCCTGTATTAGAGCAACTGCTGGATTTGTGTCTGAAAACGGATACCCGGCTGGAAACCCTGTTAGATCTGGAGCCTGGTGAGTTAAATAAGCTGCAGATGGAGTTGCCGGGAATGTCTGAGGATGAACCTAACGATTTATATCAGTCGATACATGAATTGAGTGAGGTGTTCGACCTGGTGATTCCGGATGAAGTTGAGCGGCGTTTGCTCAAACGTTTTCGTCGCTGCGATGCTGATCGAAAACAGTTGATACTCTCGATGCTGTGAAGTCTCGGGCACGTACTAAAGCGTAGAAGAGGGGGCGGAGTCTTGCAGGCTTGGAACTCAGGTTTAACGACGACTTTCAGGGTGCTATTGATCGGTCTCCTGGTCTTTACGTGTTCTGCCCAGGCACAGTTGACGCTAAATGGTATGGCCTCGTATGAGCAGCTCAGCAAGGAATACTACATTGTTGCGCTGTTTACGCCTACGCCGATCACCACGCCAGAGAACTTACTGGCAAAGAGCCTGGATAAACGGATTGAAATGCGGCTGGCCGCCAAACAATGGACGCCTTATAGCTTTGCCCAGATCTGGAAGCGTGATCTTTCAATCAACAATGAACTCTCTGCACAAGCACCCCAAATAGAGCGACTGTTGGCGTTTACCAGTTTTCCGAAACAGGATCTCACCATCGGGGACACGCTCGTCGCCAACTACTCTCCATCGCTGGGCACCACCCTTACGTTTAACGGTGAAACCATCCTCAAGGCGGAAGGGGATACCCTGTTTAATTATCTCCTCAGTGTTTGGGTGGGCGTTTCTCCCCCCAGTCGACAGTTCAAAGCCGATCTGCTTGCCGGTAAAGCTGTCGATGAAGCTCGCTTTGCCGGGCTTAAGCGTCGTTTTGAATCCCTGAGTATCCAGCCGGAACGCCAGAAACTCTACAGTCAGTGGCGGCAGGCCGAGGACGCCAGGGTGAAAGAGCTGGCCCGATTGAAAGCGGAAGAAGAGGCCCGTGCACGTGAAGCGGCGGAAGCCTTGGCGGCGGAAGAAGCGAAGCGGGCGGCTGAACAGGCCGACGCCGCTGCACGCGCTAAAGCGGCGGCCAAAGCCAAGCAAGAGGCCGAGCAAGTTGCAGCCGTGGCAGCTGGTGCAGCGGTGGCAGCGAAGGCCAAAGCTGCAAAGGCGGCTCAAAAGGCAGCCCAGTCTCAGGCATCACCGTTAACGCAGGGCTCCTCTTCTGAGGCTGATGTCAAAGAGGTTGAAGTGGCTGAAGCTCAGGCGCAGGCCGAGGACGAAAAAGCGCGGCAAGCCGCTGAATTGGCAGCCGCGCAGGCGGCAGAGCAGGCCAGGGCGGAGGCAGAAGCTGAGGCGCTGAAGGCGCGTCAGCTCGCGCATATGTCCCGCAAGTATGCGCGTGAACGCTATATCTGGGAAATTCAGCGTGCAATCGACAAGCAGGTAACGTATCCCGAGTGGGCTAAACAGTTTGGTGAGGAGGGCCTGGTCAAGGCCGAGTTCCGCCTGGATGCGCAAGGAAACGTCATTGAATTTTTGCATTTGAGTCCGGACGAAAATAGTTTGCTTGCTCAGGAGTTAAAGGCCGCAATTGGTCGCGCCTCGCCGTTTGGCGCGGTGCCAGAGCTGGTCAAGGAAACGACAGATCCTCAGAAGCGTGCCGCCGCACAGGTGTTTAAAGCCAGTTATACGTTTCGTTTACGGGGTGAGCCAGATCCGGTGCCGCCGCAGCCCGTTATGCCTGAGGCATTGAGGGAATCCCGCGCTGAAGTCATGACAGAGCAGGACAAAGCGTCTCTGGCGACGCATTACCGCACATCTGTTCAGCGTCGGGTGGAGGAGGCGATCGTCTATCCCCATTGGGCGAAAAGCATGAAACAAACCGGAACGGTGTCTGTTCGGGTAGAGCTTTCGGCGGATGGTCAGGTGGCGGGTACCCACTGGATTGAGGAGTCCCGTCATGTCATGCTCAACGATGAGGTGATGGGGGCGATCAGGCGGGTTGCGCCCTTTGACCCCATTCCGGAAGTGCTGGGTGTTGACCGCATGAGCGTCGAGGTCTCCCATCAATTTGGCGGGCGTTAAGGTCGGTACTTAGCCCGGATGCCCTGATTTTCGGTTGACCAGCCATACGGCTGCTTCGACCCGCGACTTCATGTCCATCTTTTTCAGGATGTGCTTCACATGCACCTTGACGGTACCGTCCGAAATGTCGAGGTCGCGAGCGATCACCTTGTTGCTGTGTCCCTGCGCGATACGGGTGAGAATTTCGTATTCCCGACTGGTCAGCGAGGCGGAAGGGTCGCTGACGGTGTTCCCGGGGCGGCGCAGTGCTGAGGCCAGGATCTGAGTCAGCTTTTCGCTGATGGCCATTTTCCCCATCGTCGCTTCTTTAATCTTTTCCAGAATATCCTCTGGCTCCATGTCTTTGAGCAGGTAGCCATCGGCACCTGCTTTGATGCAGTTGATGACATCGGCTTCGCTGTCGGAAACGGTCAGCATGATGATGCGGGAATTGACTCCGGCGGCCCGCAGGGCTCTGAGGGTGCCAAGTCCATCCATCCCCTGCATATTGAGGTCTAACAGGATGAGGTCGGGCTCGTCAACTTTGGCCAGTGCGAGGGCCTCTTCACCATTTTTGGCTTCACCGGCAATCGCCAATCCTTCTTCCATTTCGATGAGCTGACGGATGCCTTTACGGAAGAGGGGATGGTCATCAACCATCAGGATGGTGGCTTTACTGTTCATGGGTCTTACTACGCTCCCGGCGTGTCCGTTTGATTTGTATCAGTTTACAGATGGTATGTGGTTTGGGGTAGAAGCACCACCTTCTACCGCAAGGCTGGTAGTTTGGGCTACCCCGTAGGAGGTAGTTCCTGGCTGATAGAAAATCAAAAGGTAAGTTTAATGTGCTGATATTTATAGATAAATGTTCGGTTTGGTTGGCTGTGGATGGCTTTGGGTACATCCTTTCCCATCGTCTTTGCTACCCCCTCCTGAGCATTGAGACCACCGTGCTTGCGCTGCAAAGTGATATGACCAAATGAACGTGGCAGGCGCGAGGTAACGCACATGGCAGACATTAAGTCCAACTGGAACCCCGAGGATTCGGGATTCTGGGAAAAAGAAGGCAAGAAGATTGCCAATCGAAACCTATGGATCTCCATTCCCAGTTTATGGTGTGGATTCGCGGTTTGGCTCTATTGGGGGGTTATTACGGTTCAGATGCTGAACCTGGGCTTCCCGTTTAAAGCACCGGATCTGTTCACCCTGATGGCCATTGCCGGTTTGACGGGTGCAACGCTGCGGATTCCAAGTAGCTTCTTCATTCGCTTGTGTGGCGGCCGCAATACCATCTTTTTTACGACGTCACTTCTGATTATTCCGGCCCTGGGAACCGGTATTGCCCTGCAGGATATGGATACCCCGCTTTGGGTGTTTCAGCTGCTGGCCTTGTTGTCTGGTTTTGGTGGCGGGAATTTCGCGTCGTCCATGTCCAACATCAGCTTTTTCTTTCCCAAGAAGCAGCAAGGATTGGCTCTGGGCCTGAATGCGGGTCTGGGTAACTTCGGTGTCACCTCGATGCAGATTCTGGTGCCACTGTTTATGACTGCGGGCGTGTTTGGGGCCATGGGCGGTGATCCAATGACTCTGCAAAGCCCCTCCGGGACGCTGATCGGTAAAATTCCTGCCGGCGCGGATACCTGGATTCAAAATGCTGGCTACCTCTGGTTGTTGTTCCTGGTACCACTGGCCTTCCTGGGTTGGTTTGGTATGAATAATATTCGCACGCCTGAGGTGTCTCCCGATATCGGTAGTCCGGTGCAGTCGTTCAGCATTATCACCATGATGCTGCTGATCGGTCTGGCGACCTCTGTTGCGGGCTTGTGGCTGATTCTGCCTGAGGCGGCGAATGGCAGTGGTTTTGGTTTGCCTAAGGAATTGGTGCTGGTGCTGGTTATCGCCGCCACCGTCTTTCTGTTGAAAGCCTTACCGGGGCAGATTCGGACTAACCTGACCCGTCAGTACCAGATCTTCGGCAACCGTCACACCTGGGTAATGAGTGTGATCTACACCATGACCTTTGGTAGCTTCATCGGCTTTGCGGCGGCCTTCCCGCTGGCCATTAAAGTTATCTTCGGCTTCAGCCATGTTGAAGTGGATGGCGTTATGACGCATACCACAGCCAACCCGAACGGACCGGCAGCACTGATGTATGCCTGGATGGCTCCTTTCATCGGCGCGCTGATTCGCCCGGTCGGTGGATGGATTTCCGACAAGCTGGGTGGGGCCATGGTTACGCAGGTCTGTTCACTGGTTATGACGGTGTGTGCACTGGCGGTCGCTTACTACATGAAAGCGGCTTACAACTCAGCCACCCCTGAAGAGTTCTTTGTACCGTTCTTCGTGCTCTTCCTGCTGCTGTTCGCGGCGACGGGTATCGGTAACGGTTCCACCTTCCGCACCGTTGCGATGGTGTTCCCGAAAGAACAGGCAGGCCCTGTGCTGGGATGGACGTCTGCGGTGGCCGCCTACGGTGCCTTCTACATCCCGCTGGTACTGGGTGAGCAGATCAACGCAGCAACACCTGAAGTGGCGCTGATAGGCTTTGCCATCTTCTACGCGGTCTGTATGGTCGTCAACTGGTTCTTCTACCTGCGCAAGAGTGGTGAGTTCTACAATCCCTAAAACCGGTCGGTTGGGGTGTGAAAAGGGCTGCTTCGGCAGCCCTTCTGCGTTGTTCAGACCTGAGAAGCCAGACTGCTGGGGTTGAACACGAAACGAACTTCGGTGCCACCTTCTGCACGGTTGAGCAGTTCCAGATGACCGCCGAGGTTGCGGGCGCGTTCGTTCATGATCGCAAGACCGTAGTGATTCAATCGACCGGGGGCGTCCGGTAAACCTTTTCCGTCATCCATAACACTCATCGTGATGCGGTTGCCACTGGTTTCGGTCAGGCGCACCTCGACCTGTTTGCCCCCAGAGTGTCGAAGGGCATTCTGCAGGGCCTCACGGGTGAGCTGCAGCATATGGATTTCTTCATTCGGTGTGAGGGGAATGCGTTCAATCTCACAGTCAAATGAGATGGTGAATAAGGGGTGTTGCTCTCTGAACTGCTCGACGGTATGCCCCAGCGCGGCTTTAAGGCCTTTCTCGCTGATGGTCAGGCGGAAGGTGGTCAGCAGTTCCCGCAGTTGTCGATAGGCCGCGCCAAGCCCCTCCTGAAGTTCTCCGGTGATGTTGTCCAATTCGGGCGTTGCGATGTTGTCCTTATCCAGGCTTCGCTTGAGACGAGTCACCTGGATTTTAAGATAGGACAGTGCCTGGGCCAGCGAATCGTGCAGTTCCCGGGCAATGACACTGCGCTCATTCATCAGGGCTTCACGCCGATTCTGGTCAACCTGGTTCTGAATGCTGAGTGCAATGGCGACCTGATCCGTGAAGGACTGCAGCAATTGGTGCTGCCAATCGAGCGCTTTGTCGCAGGTGGGCAGGTGAACTGCGAGAATGCCGTAGCGAATGCCCTCTTTGATAATCGGGTAATGCAGATGATTGGACTCTGCGCGCTCTGCCGTCATGCTTTTCTGGTTGATGCATTCAACGCAGGCTTCGGCGTGGCAGGACTCGTCAAGGGGTGCCATCTCGTCGCCACGCAGGTGGATATAAGGGATGACGGCTTCTGGGGTTTTGAGGCACAACTCCATGCCTTCGATGCCGGTCACCCGGGACAGTTCTTTAACCCAAAAGTCAAAATCGATGGCCTCACGGTGGTGGTCGCTGACATCGCGTGCGATGTGATAGAGAAAGTTCAATGAGTTGGCGCTGGTTGCCAGTGCCTTGGTTTTCTTGGCGACACGCGCTTCCAGAGAACCATAAAGTTCGCTCAGGTCCGCCGCCATATGGTTGATGGTTTGGGCGAGTACGTCCAGTTCATCCTGATTATCGATTTCGACCGGTTGACTGAAGTCACCCTTACCGATCCGTCGAGCCGCATCCGTGAGTTTCCGCAGGGGCATTTCAACGCGCTGGTGCAGAATGATCAGTGAACCCGCTACCAATAGCAAAGTCAGAAACATCGCGCTTAGCTGGATAAAGCGGAGTTTTTCAATCCGGGATTCCGCCTTGAGCTGGTACTGTTTGACAAGTGTGTCGACCTCGGTCACGAAGTCATCGACAGCGTCGGTGAGTGCGGTCTGGGAGAGTGAGTCGGTGGTTTTCAACGAAAACAGGGGCTTGATTATCATTTGCCAGTGATCCAGAACCTGGCGGTAGTGGCTGATGAATTCACCATTGCGTTCCTGCTCAACTGCCATGATCTGGCTTGTCAGGCGGATACGGTTTTCGAACTGTTGGATGAGCCGATTGGTTTTGTCGCTATATTCTGTGGTCGGTTCCACAATACCCAGACGGGTTGCCAGCAGCTGATAGCTGGTCATCCGTAGTGAGCCCGCCAGATTGACGGCCTCTGCATCTTTAGCGGCTTCCTCTATCACAAAATAGGAACTCAGCAGGGTGGTCAGCGCGAGCGTCACCAGTGCCAAAAGGATGGACCCCATCTTGAAGACGAGCGATTGAAAGATGCTTTTTCGACGAATGATCGGTTCCAAGACCGGCTACCTCTTATGAATACGTGCTTCGGCCACGGGCTTGGTGGCGAGTGGCTATTTTTATAACCTGTTGAAAAATATAGTTTATATTTTTTGCCTGCTTACCACCTTGGGGGTAGTGGGCAGGCGCTTAACCTGAATTGGCATCTGGTGTCCTTGATTCACGTCAAGCTTTCCCGCCCTTGCCTCTCTAGAATGGCTTTGTATCAAAAATTCAGGTGGGTTGCTCCTGTCCGCGGGTCGATCAGGACAAAGCAACCGGGGCCATTCAAGGAGTCCGTAATGAGTCACTTTTTAGACAGACTACAATTTTTCAAGCGTAAAGGGGAGGCCTTCTCCAATGACCATGGAGCGAAGGTGCATGAAAACCGAAGCTGGGAGGATGGCTACCGTCGCCGCTGGCAGCACGACAAAATCGTGCGTTCCACCCATGGGGTGAACTGTACGGGTTCCTGCAGTTGGAAAATCTATGTTAAAGACGGCCTGGTTACCTGGGAAACCCAGCAGACTGATTATCCACGTACCCGCCCTGATCTGCCTAATCACGAGCCTCGGGGTTGCCCGCGGGGAGCAAGTTACTCTTGGTACATCTACAGTGCGAACCGGTTGAAGTATCCAAAAGTACGCAAGGCGCTGGTCAAGCTGTGGCGTGAAGCCAAACTGCAGCACAGTGACCCGGTCAAAGCTTGGGAAAGCATTGCGAGTAATCCGGAAAAATCGAAAAGCTACAAAGAGCGTCGCGGGCTGGGTGGCTTTATTCGCAGTGACTGGACTGAAGTCAACGAAATCATAGCGGCGGCCAACGTCTATACCGCTAAAACCTATGGCCCTGACCGTATCAGCGGATTCTCGCCCATTCCTGCGATGTCCATGATTTCTTATGCCGCGGGCGCACGTTATCTGTCGCTGATCGGTGGCAACTGCCTGAGCTTCTACGATTGGTACTGTGACTTGCCTCCGGCCTCTCCACAGATCTGGGGAGAACAAACCGACGTCCCTGAATCGGCCGACTGGTATAACTCGAATTACATCATTGTCTGGGGCTCCAATGTGCCGCAGACCCGAACGCCTGACGCGCACTTCCTGTCTGAAGTGCGTTACAAGGGGACCAAGACCTGCGTCATCACCTCAGACTATTCAGAAGCCTCCAAGTTTGGTGATACCTGGCTGGCGCCCAAGCAGGGGACTGATGCCGCCCTGGCGATGGCCTTTGGTCACGTCATCCTGAAAGAGTTCCACGTCGATCAGCCAAGTGCGTATTTCACCGATTACGTGCGTCGCACCACCGACTTTCCCATGCTGGTGATGCTGGAACAGCAAGGCGATAAACTGGTTCAGGGCCGTTTCCTGCGTGCCTCGGATCTCGACGGCAAGCTGGGTCAGGATAATAACCCTGAGTGGAAAACCATCGGCGTCAACGAAGCCGACGGCACACTGGTTTCTCCGACCGGTTCCGTGGGGTATCGTTGGGGCGAGCAGGGCAAGTGGAACATCAAGCCGCTGGATGGTAAGACCGGTTCAGAAGTAAAACTGCAGTTGAGCCTGAAAGAAGGCCATGACGAAATCGTGGAGGTTGCGTTCACTTACTTTGGTGGACAAAAGCACGAGCTGGATTACTTCCAGCACACGGCGCACGACGAAATACTTCTGCACAAGATTCCAGTCAAGAAAGTGAAGCTGGCCGATGGCACGGAAGCACGGGTCGCGACCGTTTTCGATCTGACCCTGGCTAACTACGGTGTCGATAACGGCTATAACGATCCGAATTGTGCAAAATCCTATGCCGACGATCTGCCTTACACCCCCGGATGGCAGCAGAAAATCACCGGTGTTGACGCCAACGAAGTGGCTCGAATCGCACGTGAATTTGCCCGCAATGCGGACAAAACGCAGGGGCGCTCGATGGTGATCGTCGGTGCCGCACTGAACCACTGGTATCACATGGATATGAACTACCGTGGCCTCATCAACATGTTGATGATGTGCGGTTGTGTGGGGCAGAGCGGTGGCGGTTGGGCGCATTACGTGGGTCAGGAAAAACTGCGTCCGCAAACCGGCTGGCAGCCGATTGCCTTTGCGTTGGACTGGTCGCGTCCGCCCCGTCATATGAACGGCACCTCGTTCTTCTATAACCACGCAGATCAGTGGCGTTATGAAAAACTGTCCATGAGCGAAGTGGTGTCACCGCTGGCCAACAAGGAAAAATGGTCCGCCTCCATCATTGATTACAACACCCGTGCCGAACGCATGGGCTGGCTACCCTCCGCGCCACAGTTAGGCATGAACCCGCTGAAGCTGGTCAAAGACGCTGAAGCGGCGGGTATGGATCCGAAAGACTATGCGGTCAAAAAGCTGAAAGACGGCAGTCTGAAGTTCGCGTGTGAAGACCCGGATAATCCGCAGAACTATCCGCGCAATATGTTTATCTGGCGTTCCAACCTGCTGGGCTCCTCCGGTAAGGGGCATGAATACATGCTACGTCACCTGCTGGGCACCAAACACGGTCTGCTTGGTAAGGATCTGGGCGAAAGTGGCTCGATCAAACCACAGGATGTGAAGTGGCACGATCAGGCACCCGAGGGCAAGGTCGATCTGCTGGTGACACTGGATTTCCGTATGTCGACCACCTGTCTGTATTCCGACATCGTCCTGCCGACGGCGACCTGGTATGAAAAGGATGACTTGAATACCTCGGATATGCATCCCTTTATTCACCCGCTCACGCAGGCGGTCGATCCGGTGTGGGAAGCACGCAGTGACTGGGAGATTTTCAAAGGCATTGCCAGGACCTTCTCAGATCTTGTTAAAGGGCATCTGGGTGTGGAAAAAGATCTGGTCACCTTGCCGATTCAACATGATACCCCTGCAGAAATTGCGCAGCCTTTCGGGGTCAAGCAGTGGTGGAGGGGTGAATGTGATCTGATTCCGGGTAAGACCGCACCTGCCATGCTGGTGGTTGAGCGGGATTATCCGAATACCTTCAACCGCTTCACCTCGTTGGGGCCGCTACTGGAAAAACTCGGTAATGGCGGCAAAGGTATCTCATGGGATACCAAGAAAGAGGTGCACTTCCTGGGTGAGCTTAACCGTACCTACAGCGAAGACAGTATCCGTAACGGACGACCGCGTATTAACTCGGCCATTGATGCCGCTGAGTGTGTGCTCTCACTGGCACCTGAGACTAATGGCCAGGTCGCGGTAAAAGCCTGGGAAGCCCTCGGTAAGGCGACGGGGCTGGATCACACCCATCTGGCGAAACCCAAGGAAGAGGAAAAGATTCGCTTCCGCGATATCGTGGCTCAGCCGCGTAAGATCATCTCGTCCCCGACCTGGTCGGGTCTGGAAGATGAGCATGTCAGCTATAACGCCGGCTACACCAACGTGCATGAGTGCATCCCCTGGCGCACCGTTACCGGTCGTCAGCAGTTCTACCAGGATCACGAGTGGATGCGGGACTTCGGCGAAACAATGTGCGTGTACAAGCCACCGATCAACCTGAAGACCACCTCGCCGGTGATGAACAGTAAGCCGAACGGCAACAAGGAAATTCTGCTGAACTGGATCACGCCGCACCAGAAGTGGGGGATTCACAGTACCTATTCCGACAACCTGCTCATGCTGACCCTGTCACGCGGGGGACCGATTGTCTGGATGAGTGAGGACGACGCCAAAACGGCGGGTATCATCGATAACGACTGGATCGAAGTGTTCAACGTCAACGGCTCGATCGCCTGTCGGGCGGTGGTGTCACAGCGGGTGCCGGAAGGCATGGCGATGATGTACCACGCTCAGGAACGGATCGTGAACGTGCCGGGTGCGGAAATGACCGGAACCCGCGGCGGCATGCACAACTCGGTGACCCGTGCGGTGATGAAACCCACCCACATGATTGGCGGCTATGCCCAGCAATCTTACGGCTTTAACTACTACGGAACCGTCGGCTGTAACCGCGATGAGTTTGTGGTGGTGCGCAAGATGAACCGGGTCGATTGGCTGGATACAGAGTAAAGGAGACGAGACGATGAAAGTACGTGCTCAAATTGGAATGGTGTTAAATCTGGACAAGTGTATTGGCTGCCATACCTGCTCCATTACCTGTAAGAATGTCTGGACCTCGCGGGAGGGCGTCGAATACGCCTGGTTCAACAACGTCGAAACCAAGCCCGGTATTGGTTATCCCAAAGAATGGGAAAACCAGGACAAGTGGAAAGGTGGCTGGAAGCGCACACCGGAAGGCAAGTTGCAGCCTCGCATTGGGGGCAAACACCGGGTACTGGCGAACATTTTTGCCAACCCGGATCTGCCCACAATTGATGAGTATTACGAGCCCTTTGATTTCGATTACCAGCATCTGCACAACGCGCCGGACAGCAAGCACCAGCCGGTGGCGCGTCCACGCTCGCTGATTACCGGTGAGCGCATGGAGAAAATTGAATGGGGTCCCAACTGGGAAGAAATTCTCGGCACGGAGTTCAAGAAGCGTCGTCTGGATAAAAACTTTGATCAGGTGCAGGCCGACATCTACGGCGAGTTCGAAAAGACGTTCATGATGTACCTGCCGCGCCTGTGCGAGCACTGTCTGAATCCGGCCTGTGTCGCGGCCTGCCCCAGCGGTGCGATCTACAAGCGTGAGGAAGATGGCATTGTTCTGATTGATCAGGACAAGTGCCGCGGCTGGCGGATGTGCGTCTCGGCCTGTCCTTACAAAAAGATTTACTACAACTGGAAATCGGGCAAGTCCGAGAAGTGTATCTTCTGCTATCCGCGGATCGAGAGTGGGCAGCCGACGGTGTGTTCGGAAACCTGTGTCGGACGTATCCGTTACCTGGGCGTGTTGCTTTACGATGCCGACCGCATCGAAGCGGCGGCACAAACCACGAACGACAAGGATTTGTACCAGGCCCAGCTGGATATCTTCCTGAACCCGCATGATCCGGCAGTGCAGGAAGCCGCGCGCAAGGAAGGCATTCCTGAAGCGTGGCTGGAAGCGGCGCGCAATTCGCCGGTCTACAAGATGGCGATGGATTGGAAAGTGGCCCTGCCGCTGCACCCGGAATACCGTACCTTGCCGATGGTCTGGTATGTTCCGCCTTTGAGCCCGATTCAGAATGCCGCGTCTAACGGCACGATTGGGATGAATGGCGAGATCCCGGATCTCAAGAGCCTGCGTATCCCGGTGAAATACCTGGCCAATATGCTGACGGCGGGTGACGAAAAGCCCGTGATTCAGGCACTGGAGCGGATGCTGGCGATGCGCTCATTCATGCGCTCACGCCATGTGGACAAGGTGGAAGACCTTGCTGTGCTGAAGCAGGTCGGTCTGACCAAAGCCTTGGTGGAGGATATGTATCACATCATGGCACTGGCTAATTACGAAGATCGTTTTGTGATTCCGACCAGTCACCGGGCGTATGCCGAGAACGCTTACGATCTCAAGAGCGGCTGTGGTTTCAGCTTCGGTAATGGCTGCTCTGATGGTGACAATCCGGTCAATCTGTTTGGCGGCAAACAGCAGACCGTTCGTCAGATCATTCCGGTTGCCAGGGAGGATTGAGCATGCTGATTTGCAGAGTGTTTTCCCGACTGCTGGATTACCCCACCGGGCAGTTGCATGAGTACGCCGACGAGCTGCGCTCGTTGGTGACGACAGAGGCGGCGGTTCCTGAGCCGGTGCGTCAGAATGTGCTGAGCTTTCTGGACGGCCGTTTGTCTCAGGATCTGCTGGACTGGCAGAGTGACTATGATGGTCTGTTCGAGCGTGGCCGCTCGGTTTCCCTGCACCTGTTCGAGCATGTCCATGGCGAAAGCCGGGATCGCGGGCAAGCTATGGTTGACCTGCTCGCCCAGTACCGTCAGGCCGGGTTGGAGCTGGCGGCCAATGAGCTACCGGACTACCTGCCGCTTTACCTGGAGTTTGTGGCAACGCAGGGCGATCAGGCGAAAGCCTGGCTGCAGGATGTGGCCCATGTCCTGGCCTTGCTGACCGCACGGCTACAGGAGCGCGACTCGGACTATGCCTTGCTGGTGGATGGCTTGCTGCAACTGGCGGGTAGTCAGGTGGATCTGGCTCCTCTGCGAGAGGAAGTCGCGCAGGAGGCGAGGGATGATACCCCTGAGGCCCTGGATAAAATCTGGGAAGAAGAGATGGTGTCTTTCGCCACGGGTGATCCGATGGGGCAGAACAGTAGTTGCGGGACTGCGCGCTACCGTCCTACCCCTGAGCAGCGACAAGATGACGTCATGGCGGTGCAGTGGGTCGAGCCTTCATTGGCCGAAGCAAACCGTCGTTAGAATTATGGCAGGAGCACGACTATGAGTTACCTAAATACTTTATTGTTTTCTGTATACCCCTACATTGCCCTGGCCGTTTTTCTGGTGGGCAGTCTGATCCGTTACGACCGTGACCAGTACACCTGGAAAAGCAGCTCCAGTCAGATGCTTGAAAGCGAGCAACTGAAAAAAGGTAGCTTGTTTTTCCACGTGGGCGTCATCGCGATCCTGCTGGGTCACTTTGTCGGTCTGCTGACCCCTACTGAGGTTTGGCATGTGCTCGGTATTTCAGCCAGCTTCAAACAGGGCGTTGCCATGGGCGTAGGCGGCTTTTTTGGCCTGGTCTGTCTTTACGGCATGGTCATCCTGATCAAACGCCGTCTGACCAATGTCCGGGTACGCGCTACCTCCAGCCGGATGGACATCGCCATTCTGTTGCTACTCTTTGCACAGTTGGTACTGGGCTTGCTGAGCATCTTCGTCTCTGCCGGTCATATGGATGGCGCGGAAATGCTCAAGATGATGCATTGGGCGCAGTCCATCGTCACCTTTGACGCCGCCGATGCGGCCGCGGCGATGGTTGGAGTTCACTGGATTTACAAGCTGCACATTACCTTGGGTATGACGCTGTTTGTTCTGTTCCCCTTCAGCCGTCTGGTGCATATCTGGAGCGTGCCGGTGGGTTACTTCCACCGCAATTATCAGATCGTCAGAGCCAAATAATCCGTGCAAGCAGGAGATCAGCCCATGCAACTTATTCGAGTCAATGGAGTGGAAATTCCGCCTGAGAAAATTTATCAGGAAATGCAGATGTTTCCCTCGGCGTCGAGAGAGGCGGCCGAAAAAGCGGCCAGTCGCGCATTGGTGATCTCCGAATTGCTCAAGCAGCGTGCCCGGCTGCTGAGCCTGGAGGCCGAGGACGACGATGGCCTGATGGAACAGCTGCTGGCGCTGGAGGTGAATCGCACCGATCCCTCCGACGAAGAGATTCAGCGCTATTATCTCAACCATACGGATGAGTTCAGCAGTTCGCCGCTGGCTGAAGTCAGCCATATCCTGTTGGGTGTGGCACCGGATGATTTCAAGGGGCGGGATGATAAACGGCGTGAGGCCACCGCGTTGATTGAGCGCCTGCGTCAGGAACCGGATCAATTTGCCCGGCTTGCCGCCAAGTTCTCCGATTGCCCCTCACGTGAAACCCAGGGTTCACTGGGACAGATCTCACGTGGACAGACCGTGCCTGAGTTTGAAAAAGCGATTTTTCGGGCGACTCAGGGCCTGATGAGTGAGCCGCTGGAGAGCCGCTACGGACTTCATGTGGTGTGGATTCAGCGTCTGGTGCCGGGGAAGGTATTGCCTTTTGAAGTGGTATCGGAGCGGGTGCGCGATTACCTGCAGGAACGCGCCGAACGCCATGCCATTGCTGATTATCTGTATCGGCTGGCGGATGAGGCAACGCTGGAAGGCATTGATTTACAACACGAACCGCTGATTCAGTAGTTCCGCTTTCGAAAAGGAGTTGTCGATGCCGGTGTTGGATGAATTGCTGTATCGTAATAAGCAGTGGGCGGCCAATCGTCTGCGTCAGGATCCTGATTTTTTCTCGCGACTGAGCGCCCAACAGACCCCGGATTATCTCTGGATTGGGTGCTCCGATTCTCGGGTGCCAGCCACCGAAATCGTCGGCCTTGATCCCGGTGAAATGTTTGTCCATCGCAATATCGGCAACGTGGTGATTCACACTGATTTCAATTGCCTGTCGGTGATGCAGTTCGCCATTGATGTCTTGCGGGTGAAGCATATCATCGTCTGTGGACACTATGGCTGTGGGGCGATTCGTGCAGCGATGAGCCAGTTGTCCTATGGCTTTGTCGACAACTGGCTTCGGCATATTAAAGAAATTATCGTGAAGTATGAGGCTGAACTGGTGCCTCTGGATGAAGACGCCCGCCTGAGGCGCCTGTGTGAACTCAATGTGATTGAACAGGTCAAAAATCTGGGGAAAAGCAAGGCGGTGCAGCGCGCCTGGGACGCGGGGCACCCCCTGCAGTTACATGGCTGGATCTACGGCATCGCGGACGGCATCATCCACGATCTGGATATTCACTTGCACAACCGCGAGCAGATTCCGTCCATTTTTCACATGCTGGGCAAGAGCGACGCGTAAGCGTTTCTAGTCCTGAAGCACGTAGCTGATATTGGAGGCCAGACCATCGTGCCGCTTGGCCGAGGTGGTGCCATCCTTGCCACTGGTGCTGGCACTGGTAGAACCCAACTGTAGGTTCTCAATACCCAACGAGCCCCCCAGTAGGCGTTTGATGGTGTAGGTGGTTATGTTGTCTTCCACCAGGTTGAACTGGGTGACGGTATTGTTGTCCTTATCCTTGATGGTGCCGCCAGTGGAGTAGGTGAGTGAATCAGCGACGCTGGACGTGGCATCCCCTGCACAGTCGGCCGCACTGTAGTTGGAGGTGGTGCGTGTGGCGTTGCCATTGTCAAAGGCCTAGGAGATCCGCTGGGTGCCGAGGCAGGCACTGTAAGTCAGGCCATCAAGGATATCGGCGGTGGTTTCGTTGACTGTATTATCACTGCCGCAGGCGCTGAGTAATGCGGTGCTGAGCAGAAGTGCGGGTATTTTGCTGAGGATTTTGTTCATGGTCTATGCCTTTATTATGTTCAAGTAGCTCTTACGCAGGCCCCCTGTGTCACGATAGCGCCTGCGGACTCAGCTTATCGCGATCTTTTTTTCCTTTGCAAATGAAATAAATAGGACATCAGCACGGCGCTCAGGATAAGAGAGGCTCTTCAAACCGCAAGGCTTCTCCAATCCGGCGGCGTAAGGCGTCGGCCTGTGTCAGTCCCGTCGCAATGCGCTCCAGGGTGTTGCGTAAGCGTGGGGGAAGTCGGGACAGATCCTGCGCATCAAACAGATTCTTGATTTCATGGCCCAGCGCGACATCGCCCAGAATTAACAAGCGACGTTGAAAAAACAGCGTATCGGGATCGACCCGTTGCGTCACAATGGCGAGGAAATCCTGTGCTTTTCCGCGAATTTCAGTGTCGGCGGCCATCTGCGGGGTGATCTTTATCGTGCGCGTGGCATCCAGACCAAAACTCCAACCCAGACCGGCGTCAACGACACTGATTCTGACGCGGCGATGCTTCAAACTATCAAAATCGCCAGCCCGTATGGCGTCCCCTGCCAGTTGCGTGAGCGCCTGTTTCAACACCTGAGCCTGCAGGCTAAAAGGTACTTTACGTAGCGGTGCACAGGCATGATAAACCGGCTGGCGCATCAGTTCGAGCGGTGAGGGGGGGAGAAAGCGACGCAACATGCAAGGGAGACTCCGTGTAAGTGGGTTAGGCGATTGAACGCGAAAGCGCGTAACAAAGGCCTGATCCAGGTCAAACACGAAGGTGGCAGTGCAGGGCGCATCAGAGGTACAGATTCCCTGAATTGAAAGGCGTATAAGGAAGACTGCCTCGACAGGAGAACAGGATGGAACTGGTATGCCCGGCCGGCAGTCTGCCGGCCTTTGAACAGGCGGTTAATCACGGCGCTGATGCGGTCTATATTGGATTCAGGGACAGCACCAATGCCCGGGCCTTTGCGGGATTGAATTTCGATGACGAACGGGCCGCCAAGGCACTGGCACTGGCGCGGGCGCGCGGCGTGAAATTGTTTGTGGCGCTCAACACCTATGCCGAGAGTGGCAACACCGCCCGCTGGTATGACGCGGTTGATCGGGTGGCTGCCCTCGGTGCAGATGCGCTCATCGCTGCCGATCTGGGTGTGCTCGATTACGCCTCGCGTCACTACCCTGACTTAGCGTTGCATCTCTCGGTGCAGGGCTCGGCCACCAATTATGAAGCGCTCGATTTTTATGTTCGCCGCTTTGGGATCCGCCGTGCTGTCCTGCCTCGGGTGCTCTCGCTGAAACAGGTGCGTCAGGTCGCAGCGTCGGGCCGTGTCGATGTGGAGGTTTTCGGTTTTGGCAGCCTGTGCATCATGGCCGAAGGGCGTTGTTACCTATCGTCCTATATGACCGGTGAGTCTCCCAATCAGCAGGGGGTCTGTTCGCCTGCGCGATTTGTGGAGTGGCGGCAAAGTGGGGCGCAGATGGAGTCACGTTTGAACGGCGTCGTCATCGACCGGTTTGGCCCCGACGAAAAAGCGGGCTATCCCACCCTCTGTAAAGGTCGGTTTGAGTGTCAGGGGCAGACCTCGCATGTGCTTGAAGAACCCACGAGCCTGAACACGATGGCTATACTGCCGGATTTACTCGCTGCAGGTGTCAAAGCAATCAAGCTGGAGGGGCGTCAGCGCAGCCCGGCCTATGTCGGGCAGGTCGTGTCTGTTTGGCGTCAGGCGATTGACCGGCTGAAAAAAGACCCTGCCGGCTTCCGTCCAGACCCCCACTGGATGGCGGTCCTGCAAGGATTTTCCGAGGGTTCACAAACCACCTTGGGGCCCTATGATCGTCCCTGGCAATAAGGAGAAAACATGGAACTGACACTTGGACCGATTCCGTATTTCTGGGAAAAACAGACCGTAATCGATTTTTATGCACAGGTGGCCGAAAGCCCCTTTGACACGGTCGTGCTGGGCGAAACGGTCTGTTCCAAGCGCCGTCAGCTGAACCGCCGCGACTGGCTGGAGATTGCCCAGGTTCTGCGTCAGCATGGAAAACAGGTGCTTATGGCGACACTCGCCTTAATTGAGGCTGAGTCGGAACTTGGTGCGCTGAGGGCCTTGTGTCAGGAGGCCAGCGAGTTGGGTATTCTGGTTGAGGCGAATGATTATGCGGCGGTACACCTGCTGTCTTCGGCGGGCCTCCCCTTTGCCGGTGGTGCTTCCCTGAATCTTTACAATGCCAATAGCCTGAAGGTACTGCGTGACATGGGCCTCGTGCGCTGGCAACCCCCGCTGGAAGCCTCCAGGGATCAGATCGCGTCGATACTGGAAGGGCAACCCGAAGGGCTTTGCACCGACCTGATGGTCTGGGGCTTTATGACACTGGCCTATTCGGCCCGTTGCTATACCGCGCGTGTCCATGGCGTTGCCAAAGATGAGTGCGGTTTCGTGTGTTTACAGCATCCGCAAGGGCTGAAAGCCGCCAGTCAGGATGGCACGGAACTGTTTACGCTGAACGGTATCCAAACCCAATCGGGACGGCCGCTGGATTTGCGAGGGATTTGGCAGGAGGCGCGCGCGATCGGAGTATCGAGTTTACGACTGACGGCGGATGGGCCGGCGGCACTGGATCGTGTACGTGAACTGAAACGTGCGATCGATGGGGACATCCCATTGGGACCGAATACCCGTCTGAATACCTGTAATGGCTATTGGCATCGTATTGCAGGTATGGCGAGTGCCTAAAACAGTTTAATGATGCCTGTGGCCTGACTATACTGAAACGATTATTCATTTCAGGATTCAGGTGTGGTGGGTGTCGGTTGGCGAGTAGGCCAGAAGTTTGGATGGGCAATGGCCTTTTTCCTGACGGTGCCGTCGGTTCTGGCAGAGGACGAGGGGCAGCGTCCCTCGCTGATACTCAGTACTAACATCGCGCCGCCTTATCAAATTGAAACTGCAGAGGGGCAATTGACCGGCATCGCGGTTGAGCGGATGGACTGCATTCTCTCGCAGATGGGCTGGGACTTCACGACACGCGTTGTGCCCTGGAAGCGGGCGCAGCGCGACGTAGTGACCGAGCATAGCCAAGGTTATTATTCCGCCGCCCATTTGGATGCATTGGATCAACACGCGACACTTTCCTCTCCTTTGATTTTGGAAAAGTGGTACTGGTACGCCACCGATAAAAGCCTTTTGAAATGGAACACTGAGACCAAGGCCAAGCGGCTGGTGGGCGTGATTCTGGGGGCCAATACGGAGGCCTGGCTGGATCAGCATGATTTCAAACACTATCGCACTTTTCAGGACGCACGACAGCTGGTCGGTTCGCTCCTGTTGGGGCGGCTGGATCTGTTTCTGGCGGATCAGCATACCATTCGTGAGGTGATGCAGGCCTGGCCTGAGGCTGAACGCAGCAAAATCCACAGCCGATTCTCTCGTTATACTCCTCTGGGGGCCTACTGGAGTCATACCTTCCTCCAGAAGCACCCGGCATTTATGGATGAGTTCAACCACACGATTTCGTTGTGTGCGCCAGAACAACGTCAACTAGACGCCAGGGAGCGGGCCCATTTCCTGGCGGCGGTATTGCCGTTCCTGGAACGCAGACTGGATCTGTCCAGGGTGGGGCAATTGATTGGCGCTCCGCGCCGTGAATGGTTATCGTCAGACGCCATAGAAAAACTGGATCAGCAATGGAGTGACGAGCGCCGGGCAGCCTCTAAACCGCTGATTTCTGCGGTTGAGCAGTCGACGCTTTCGGCACTTCTGCAGAACTTTCAGCAAAGCCTGGATGGGGTTGTCGAGGAAGTCTTCGTGATGGATGCGCAGGGTCTGATCGTGGGCATGAGCGAGCCAACCTCGGATTATTGGCAGGGGGATGAAGCCAAGTTTCAGCAAACCTATGCCGTCGCCACGCGCGAACCGCATATCAGCTCCATAGAATTCGACGAATCGACCCGTGCCTTTCAGGTACAGGTCAGTCGAGCCGTGTTTGACATCTCAGGCAAGATTCCACTGGGCGCAATCACCTATGGCATTGACGTAGAGAAAGCCCTCTCATTTGAGCCCTAACTCCTAAGAGTCAGGGCCTACCTCTTCTATCCACTCCTTCAGCACTGTAACTGCACTTTAAACTGAAGCATCGAATTTATTGTGAGGATAGAGCCGCATGCCTGAATATGTTTTCAACGCACCCATGTTGGTTGCGGCAATCATTCTGATACTCACCTTTGCGGGTATTTTTACCGAACAGATGCATGGCTTTGAACGAGCCAAATTTGCCATGGCCGGTGCGGGTGCCATGTTGTTAGTCGGGCATTACATGGGATTTTACAGTCCAGAGGAGGCGATCCGTGCCATCGACTGGAACGTTATCTTTTTGCTGGGGTGTATGATGGCCATTGTCGCCATCATGATCCCAACAGGCGGCTTTGAGCATCTGGCCTACAAAATGGCCGCGATGAGTCGGGGCCGGCTCTATCTGCTGCTGGTTTTGCTGGGCACCGCAGTCACGCTGTTGTCCTTATTGCTGGACAACGTGACAACGGTCGTCATTTTCGGGCCTTTGATTATTCTGATCGCACAGCGTCTGGGTGTGAGTCCGGTGCCCTATCTGATGGCCGCCGCGCTGCTCTCCGATACCGGTGGAGTGGCAACACTGGTCGGTGATCCACCCAATCTAATGATCGGATCTGCCGCGGGAATCGATTTCAATACCTTCCTGATCCATATGGGGGGACTGGTCTTTTTTGCCTGGCTGGTCATCATTGTGATTCTTCGCTGGTTGTTTAAAACTGAACTGGCCGCTCCCGTCACCGGAACCTTCGACGAAACCCATCAGTTAAAAAATCCGCGTATCTGGTATGCCTCTCTGGCCATTATGGCAATGATGGTCGTCTTGTTTACCTTACATGAAACACTCGGTTGGGAGCCCTGGATGATTTCAGCCTTGGGCTTAACCATTTTGTTGTTCATTGCCCGTCACGTTGAGCTGGAACACACCATGGAGCATGTCGAGGTGCCACTGCTGGTGTTCTTTATTTCGCTGTTCATCATGATCGGTGGGGTCGAGAAGAGCCATTTTCTGCATTGGGTCGGTCAATTCATTCAGCCGCTGGTTGAAGACAACCTGCTACTGGCAACCCTGGCCCTGCTGTGGGTTTCGGCGGTACTGTCTGCCCTGATCGATAATATTCCGTTTACGGCAGCCATGATCCCTATCCTTCTCGGGCTGGAGCAGCACGGTGCAAACGTCACTCCACTCTGGTGGGCGCTTGCTGCAGGGGTCGGTATGGGCGGTAACGGCACTCACGTGGGGTCTACTGCCAATGTCTTTATCGTTACCATTTCCGAGCGTCTGGCCAAGCAGACCGGTAATCCCGATTATGCCATTACTCCGGGTGTCTGGGCGCGGAAAGGCCTCCCAGCGATGCTGGTCAGCCTGTTAGCCTGTACAGTTGGATTTATCGGTTTTTTTGAGTTCTTCAGTACTCCGATTCGCTAACGATCAATGACAAGAGCACTGGCACGTATTACCTGATGACCTGACTTTGCAGGCACCGGCAAACAGTACGTTGTTTTCCAGATGAATGTGCTGCATCAGGTCCTCTTTGAGCTCCTGTAGTCCGACATACAAGGCGCGCCAGGTGTTACAGGCACCAGGGGGAGGGGTAATGTTGTCCGTGAGTGCGTCGATCTGTTCAATGGATTCACCGTGCTGGACATGCTCATGATGCATGACGGAAATCGGGCCGGTGGCCATCGTGACGGGATTGCGGCGCAGCAGGGGGAAGAGAATCTGTTCCTCTTTCATCATGTGACTTTCCAGTTCCTGCGCCATGTGGCTGAGATGATCGGCGAGCCCGTTAGGGCATTCAGGACGCTCTCCGTGAACCTGTTCAACCCGTCGCGCCAACCGAATCAGTTCCGGTAGTTGTTGGCGGTGACGTTGATGGAAGCGACTCAGAAGGTGGTCGATCAATTCGCTGGCGCTGTGCTCCCGCCAATCCGTGTCTGCCCCGGTGTCGTCCTGCAGTGCCTGCAGTTCTGCAACCAGTGTTTCGAGATCAATCTGTTTTTGCTGCGCAGCGTCAGCCAGCGATTTCTGGCCACCACAGCAAAAATCCAGCCGGTATTGATGAAAGATGGCCGTCGCGCCCGGTAAGTCGCAGGCCAGTTGTGCCAGGGTTTGGTTCTGTAATGGTGTTGATTGTGTCGTTGCGGTCATCGTGTGCCTCGTTGTGCCAAGTGTGAAGAAATGGAATGAATTCCAGTTTGTTTGAACGTCTGTTCCTTACTTAGCAACTTAGCAAGCGCTGGGCCAATCCTAAGCGATTGATTAATCGGGTATTAAAATTGGTGTGGGTTAAAATGACCCGATGCTATAATGGTTAAAATAACCCAATGGGTAGTAAATACCATGATCAAGGATATGTTACTCGCGGATCTGGTCACCGAATTGCCGGGAGCGGTGCGGGCCCAGCGCCTGGTGTCGGCGCTACGTGAGCACTTCTGCTGCGGGGCGGTGGGTCTCCTGCGGTTGGAAGGGGAAAGTCTACGGCCTGTCGCGATGGAGGGGTTGGCTCCGGAAGTCATGGGGCGCCAGTTCAGGGTGGCGGAGCATCCGCGTCTCGCCAGTATTCTGGACAGTCGCTATGTCACACGCTTTGAACCAGGAACTGACCTGCCTGATCCTTATGACGGGCTCCTGGCCTCGAATGTTGGACAACCCTTGCCTGTACATGACTGCATGGGGGTGAGTTTGTTTGTCGAGGGGCGGCTTTGGGGAGCCTTAACGCTGGACAGCCTTCACGCAGGGGCGTTTGGCCTGACGAGCCAAAACGATCTGGCCCGCTTTACCTTACTGATAGAGGCAACGGTCAGGGTCTCCTGGCTGGAGGAAGAACATCGGCGCCTGAAGGCTGCACGTTTCATGACGCCTGCGTTTGAATCACCTCAGCCGTCGTCGGAATTGTTGGGGCAATCGGATATCTTTCGCCAGCGTCTGCAGGAGCTGGATATTGCCGCCACCTCCGATTTGCCCGTGCTGCTGACCGGCGAAACGGGCGTTGGAAAGGAGTTGTTTGCGCGGCGTTTGCACCTGTCCTCCGGGCGACGACAACACCCCTTGATTCAGGTTAACTGCGCAGCTTTGCCTGAATCGCTTGCGGAGGGGGAGTTGTTTGGCCATGCCAAGGGGGCCTTTTCGGGGGCCGTCGCCGCACGGGTAGGCCGTATCGAGGCCGCCCAGGGAGGCACACTGTTTCTGGACGAAGTGGGTGAATTACCCCTTTCGATACAGGCAAAACTCCTGCGGACACTCCAGAGTGGTGAGATTCAGCGGCTGGGAGAAGACCGCGTCCGACAGGTCGATGTGCGGATCGTTGCCGCGACCAATCGGCCTCTGAAGGAAAGTGTGGCGGAGGGAATCTTCCGGCCAGACCTTTATCATCGCTTATCGGTCTATCCGATTCCCGTGCCGCCCCTGCGCGAACGCGGAAACGATGTCGTGTTACTGGCGGGTCACTTTCTTGAGTTGAATCGCTCGCGTCTGGGCTTACGCAGCTTGCGCCTGTCACCGGAAGCGGAGGTTGCATTGATGCACTATGCGTGGCCGGGGAATGTCAGGGAATTAGAACATGCCATCAGTCGGGCAGCACTGAAGGCCGCCAGTCGCCATGAAAACCGTCAGGCCATTGTCACCATCACCACTGATCTGCTGGGGCTAGAGGAGCATCCTCTGGTGCTGACAGGCGGCCTGGCGACGGTGCCTGACGAGATGCCAAATGAACCCCTTCCGGTCGTCAGTCTGCGCGAGTCGGTGGAGGCCATCCAACGGCTCAGTATCCGAAACGCACTCAATCAGACGCATGGGAATTGGTCTGAAGCGGCACGCCGCCTGGAGATGGATCCCAGTAACCTGCATAAACTGGCGCGGCGACTGGGACTTCGCTGATCCACCGCTCCGAGGCGTTCAATTGATTAACTCTGCTAGACTTGATGGATCGAAGTATCTGACAGGGGCGCATTATGTCCATGCGAATCAAACTCATCGGCGGGTTTTCCATCCTCGGTGTGATTCTGTTGCTGACGGGCCTGGTGGGGTTGAGAGGTATCTCCAATCTCAGTCAGGATCTGCATTTTATCATTGGCCCGGCCTGGTCAACTGCCGATGGCTCGATGGAGACCTCAATCGAGATTGAGGCGCAGATGATCATCGTCAGCCACTTGCTACGTGGTGAGCGTGACGAAAAAGAAAGCGCTGATCTGGCGCGGGCGAAGCAACGGGCAGATGAGGCGCTGGCACGATTGACAGGGGCAGATCTTCTGCCCGAGGCCGACGTCAAGTCTCTGATGGCACAGTACGCGAACTACCAGACCGCTCAGACGGATTTGATCGCAAAACATCACGCGTTTCAAACGGTGAGAAGCGAGTTTGATATCAATACGGAAAAGTTTGTGCTGTTAGGTCAGGCGATGGAAGTCATTGGTGATGCCGCGGTTGAAGAAATCGAGAACTCTCCACTTGAGCCACGTACCTGGGCGGGTGGCCTTGAGCAGCGCTGGAAAGCCGCAGACGGGGGGATGGAGTCCAATATCGGTTTGCTCTGGCAGCTCTACTACCTCGAGCGTTTGTTATCGGGCGGGGATGCCGACATGCTCGAACGCAAGATTCAGGAGTCCTCTGCGTTTCAGAAAGACGCCACCAACGAAATGTTTTCGACTGGCCGTTTTACGGCAACTGCCGGTGAAGCGCATGGCAACCTGAGTTTCCAGGAGGCCTACACCTCGCTGTTTGAGCGTCATCAGATGCTGATGGGGACGCTGATTTCGGAGTACAAAGCCTTTCATTTTGCGCTGGTCCACTATGAGTCGGTGGCAGCCTCGCTGCTTAAGCGTCTGGTAGAGGTTGAAGAAAACGGTGATGCAGCCGTTGAGCAGAAAGCGGGTAGTATCCTGCAAACCCAGGCGGTCTCAGGAGATCTGATGGTGTCTGCGATGGTATTGGGATTGCTGGCCGCAGTGGGGTTAGCGGTCTACATGACGCGGGATGTGGTTGGCGCCTTGCACCTGTTCCAGTCCCGAGTGGACGATATTGCGCAGGGAGAGGGCGATTTGACGAAGCGCCTGAGGATGTCGCGCAAGGATGAATTCGGTCGCCTCGCCAGGTCTCTGGACGGCTTTATCGACAGGATTCATCACCTTGTTAAGGATGTGGCTGAATCATCCGCGCGCATTCAGACTGCCTCGACTCAGGTCACGCAATCAGTTCGGCAGACCAGCGTTGACGTCGAGAGTCAGCGTCGTCAAACGGATCAGATGGCATTTGCCATAGGGACGCTGGATGTTGCCGCCGGGCAGGTTGCCGGCAATATTGAGCGTGCCTCCAGTCAGGCAGGGGAAGCGGATCAGGAAACCCGGCGCGTATTGGATGTGGTAAAGAATACCTCTCAAACCGTCGATCGCCTGGCCGGACAGATTACCGAGAGTGCGTCCGTGATCGGAACGCTGAATGAGTCGGTGGGACGCATCAATTCTGTCCTGGGCGTGATTCAGGGTATTGCGGAGCAAACCAATCTATTGGCCTTGAATGCGGCGATAGAGGCTGCCCGTGCAGGTGAACAAGGCCGGGGCTTTGCCGTGGTTGCGGATGAGGTGCGAGGTCTCGCGGCCAAGACCCAGGGCAGCACGGAGGAAATTCGGTTGATGATTGAAGATCTGAAATCCGGCGCGACGCGGGCCGTGGAGGTCATGACCGCCAGTCGCAGTATTAGTGATGATACGGCGAATCAAGCCCGTCAGGCCGAACAGACGCTGTCTCATATCAGTGGGTTGATCCGGGCACTTAATCAGATGAATCAACAAATTGCGACGGCCGCCGAGAGTCAGTCGGACACCACGGGTGGTTTAAGGGGGAGTATTGCCGAGATTCTGGCGATTGCCGAGTCCACAAGTCAGCGTATGCAGACCACACTGGATACATCCTCTGGTCTGGAACAGGTGGGTGATCAACTTCAGCGACAAGTCGGTCAGTTCAGGGTTTGAGCGTTGCCTATTGGGATAACAACGGAGCCCTGATGCGTACCAACTTACCCAGGGCGCCCGTCAGCGCGGGGCGTGCACAAAATAGTGCTATAACGCAGCAGGAAGATCACAAAGGCTGAGCACCAAAGACTCGCGGCCAGGGTCAGTGAGGACAGATAGGGAACGACCCCCAGTCCGGCCAGAACGCGGAATAGCGCAGCAATGAATAAGGCTTTATACGCCAGTGCCAGCCCTGAGGGTAAGCGTAACGGGCGCCCCGTATGGCCGAGCGATACGCGGGTCATCACGGCCAGAATCAGACCTGCTGCAGCACCGGCACCTGCCGCATGGAGCCAAACCAGGGGATTCCACCAGCCTGCCTTGCCGCCTGCAAGGAGAAACAATGCGGCAGGAATCCAGAGCATGCCAAGGTGCAAACTCCACAGTAAGGGTTCGTCGCGGGTTCGCCAGCCCTTCCACAACACAACCCGCGTCAGTGTGATGACGCCCGCGGTTGCGGCCAGCAGGGGCGTTGCCGCAGGTAGCAATATCAGGGAAACAACGAGCACGGCCATCAGGGGAAGCAGCACCTTTTCAAGGTAGGGTAAGGTGAGTGACGCGGCTTCCTGTCCCTGCTGCTTCAGCCAGTTATCGGAAAATGACGGGGTAATACGTCCTCCAATAATCAGCATCAACATGAGCAGCAAGACCATCACCGCTTCGGATGCAACTGACCCTGGCTGAGTCAGCACGGCAAACTGGCCCAGCCAGAGTCCGGCCAATACCCCCAGTATCGGGTACTGACGAGTCTGACGGGATGGGATGATTCGACGGCCTGCATCGAGCATGACCAGCGGCAGAAAGAGCAGGTTGAGACCGTTGACGAACGCATCAGGCAGTGCTTCGCCACTGAACCACACCAGTCGCCCGGCTAGCCAGACCAGCCACAGTCCGATCAAGGGTAAGCCATGCAGACGTTCGGTTTGCGTCCAGACACACACGGCGGTTAGCAGAAAGCCTGCAATGGCAGGGTTCACCAGCCCAAACAGCATTTCATGCCGATGCCAGAGTAAACCGGTTCCGTGCAATGGCAGGGCCGCAAGGCCGCTGATCTGTGTAATCCAGAGCACCATGCCGACCACAGCCCAGAGTGCCGTGCTGAGGAAAAAGATGCGAAAGGGGTAGGCGAACAGCGAAAACGATCCGGTGTTTGAGGTGGGGTTCATCCAGAGGGGCCCTGACAGGAAAACAAGGTAACAATCAGAATCAGCAGTATCATCCAGAATCCAGACAGGATTTGCCAGAACGCCACCGTGCTGCGGGTATTACCCGTTGTCGGAACATCGCGCAGAAAGTCCGGATTGGGGTGCTGCAGATCCTTGATAAAGTGATCAATGGTATCGTAGCGTTCGTCCAGCCCGATAGCGACCCCTTTTTCCAGCGCCCGGTCAAACCAGATCGGTATAATCGGGTTGTACTGGCTGGCAGGCTGATAGCGCAGCCGGTCGTAGTCAAAGCCGGTGCGACAGTCGGAGATGGCTTCCCCGTAGGGTAGCTCGCCGGTAAATAACTCATAGGTGATCGTCGCCAGCGCATACAGATCACCTCGTCGTCCGGTGTTGCGCCCCAGCAGATAGTGGGGGTCGGAGTAGGTCGCGGTCCCCAGAGCACCTTCATGTTGCAGGGGGTGATAAAGTTCGGCAATGCCAGCGACGAAGACGGAACCAAAATCGACCAGGGTAATCCGGTCATCAGGTGATACCATGATGTTGGCGGGCTTGAGATCCTGATGAATGGTGTCGTAACGGTGAAGGTCCTTAAGCCCCTGTGCAATTTGTAATACCAGTCGCAGCGCTCTGCGAGGTTTCGGCAAGGGATTCTCCTGCATCCACTGCTCCAGTGATATCCCCGTCACGGGTTTCATCAGGTAGTAGAGAAAGCGGCGGGGTTGTGACTGGGTGGCAACCTTGACCACATAAGGGCTGTTAATGCGCTTGCCAATCCATTCCTCCTGAATAAAGCGGTCAATGTAACTGACGTCTTCCTCATAATTGCGGGAAGGTGTTTTCATCACCATCACGTCGCCGCTGAGTACATCGCGAACGCGATAAAGCTGGCTACGTGCGGAGGCGAAAATCTCTTCCAGAATTTCCAGACCGTCAATGCGCATGCCGGTCGATAGCTCTGGCGGGAAGGGAAGGCGGGTTAATTCATGACTGTAGTCTTCGAGCGTCGTGTCCGGTAGCCCGATCACTTTGACGACAACGGCACTGATGTTGTCGTCGCTGCCATGAGTCAAGGCCTGTTTCACCAGTTGGTCGGCGGCCTCCTGCGCGGACGCAGCCATCATCAGAGTGTCTTTGATCTGATCTGGTGAGAGAAAATCATGAATTCCATCGCTGGTCAGAAGAAACTGATCCCCGACGGTCACCGGCACATTGGCGTAATCCGGGTTAACCTGGGAATCCATGCCCAGCGCGCGCGCCAAAATGCGCTTGCCCTTGCCAATCGAAACGGTGTGATCGGTGGTCAGCAGATGCAACTGATGACTGTGCAGGTGATAAATATGACTGTCGCCCAAGTGGAAGGTGTGAGCTGTGCGGGATTTGATGATCAACCCGGAAAACGTGCAGAGATAACCTTTTTCTTCCTGAATGAATTCGTGGCTTTTCTTGTAGAGCGTGAGATTCAGCGTAGTCAGAGACTTGCGTCCGGCGTGTTCGGCAGTCCAGGTCTCGGGGGTTTTGTAGTAATCATCAATGAAGCCAGACGTCGCAAGCTGGCTGGCCTCCCTACCGGCTTCGGCAGAGCTGACCCCGTCGGCCAGTACTGCCAAAGCGCCTTTTGTTGAAAGCACCAGTGCGTTGTCGGGAAGGCAGGTCGCAACGGCATCTTCATTGATGGCCTTGATTCCTGCCTGGGAGCAGCTCCCGATGTCCAGACGCAGCGTCATGGTGAGTTCACATCAGCCAACATCAATCATGTGCACGGTTCCATCCGGCATGACTTCTGCGATCTGCCCTTTCGGTTCATCCATGAAAAAGCAGGCGATGAAGGCAACGGCAGCCGAGGCCGAAATCACCAGGAAGAAGGTGCTGTAGTCTACGAAGGAGAGAATGGTCAGGTAGGTGACCGCTCCCACGTTACCATAGGCACCCGCCATTCCCGCGATCTGTCCGGTCATCCGGCGCTTGACCAGGGGAACCACCGCGAAGACGGCGCCTTCGCCCGCCTGAACAAAGAAAGAGCAGGCCATCGTCGCGAGGACGGCCATGGAAATCCACCAGCCGCTGGTGATCTGGCTCAGTACAAAGTAGCCAATGGATAGGCCGGCGATCAGCACCATCAGCGTGTTGCGACGCCCAAATTTATCACTGAAATGACCACCACCGGGACGCGCCACCAGATTCATGAAGGCAAAACCAGAACCCAGCAGACCGGCTTTGACCGGATCCAGGCCCTGAAAGGTTTCCAGGAAGAACAGGGGCAGCATGGAGACAACGGCCAGTTCGGAACCAAAGGTGACGAAGTAGGAAATATCCAGGATCGCCACTTGCTTGAAGCGGTATTTTTCAAACTCAGGCACACCGTGAGTCAGATTCTCCTTGTTGACCTTCCAGATCTGTGAGGTCTGGAAAATAAACAGTACGACCAGGGAAACCCACAGAACTTCTTTGGTGGTCTCGGTCAGCAGACCCAGTCCAGACGGAGAGAGTTTCCATGCCAGCACAGCCAGGGCCAGATACATGGGAATGTTCATGATCAGGTAGAAAATGAAATCACCTTTGCTGGTCACTTCGAGGCCACCCGACTTTTTGGGTTTGAAGTAGGTCGAACCTTTGGGCGTGTTGCGCGCCAGATTGAAAAACAGAAAGCCATAAAGACCGGCAATCACACCCGTCAGGCCGATAGCATAACGCCAGCCGTCGTCGCCGCCAAACAGCATCGCCAGGGTGGGCAGTGTCATCGCTGCACCGGCAGAACCGAAGTTGCCCCAGCCGCCGTAGATGCCTTCAGCGACACCGACCTGCTTTGCCGGAAACCATTCACCGACCAGGCGGATGCCGATCACGAATCCGGCACCCACAAAGCCTAGCAGGAAGCGGCTGAGTGCCAGTGCTTCGTAACTGGTCGCGGTGGCAAAAATGACACATACGATTGACGACGCAATCAGCAAACCACTGTAAACATGACGAGGGCCAAATTTGTCCACCAGAATGCCGATTACGATTCGTGCCGGAATCGTCAGCGCCACGTTCAGAATCATCAGGGCCTTAATTTGTTCGGCGGTGAGATCGAAGGTCGCCTTGATGTGGGCAAGCAGGGGCGCGTGGTTAAACCACACCACAAAGGTCAGAAAAAAGGCAAACCAAGTCACGTGCAGTGTCTTGATCTTGGGGTCTTTTAAATTAAGCGGTTTCAGATCGCTTTCGCTCATACTTCTAGTCTCCCTAAGCGCGGGAATGGGATATTGGTGCAGGCAATATCCCACTGCGGCTTGCCATGCAACTTGACGCGCATCAAGTTGGCACAGTGACGAATACGGGGTTGCTGATGCCGATTAACACCTTGGGAGTAGTTGGGCGTAGCTGCAACTCATTGAATATCAGCTTGCGCTACCTCTTAAGGGGTAGGCGGCGTGGTAATCTTGCTCAGGTTGGGCGCATTGGAGAAAGAGGGCTGGGTTTCGGAGGGTGGGAGAGTATGCTAATTCCTCAAGGAGACTGTTACCATGTTAAATCCTTCTATGGAGTCCCGTGCAAGCCGAGCACTGGTCGCCGCCACCATGGCGTTTGCGGCCTGTTTTTCAGTGTGGACGCTCTATGCGGTGATGGGCCTAAAGATCCGTGAGATGCTGTCGCTGAGTACAACGGCCTACGGGTTTTTGATGGCGGCACCCATGTTGACCGGCTCGCTGCTCCGGTTTCCCGCGGGGTTTCTGGTCGAACGCTACAGTGCTCGACGCCTGCTGATCTGGCAGATGGCCTTTGTGACCCCTCCGTTGTTTCTGCTGCCCTACATAGAGACCTATACCGGATTTCTGACCGTTGGACTCCTGTTGGGTGTCGCCGGGGTCTCGTTTACCCCGGGTATCCATTACGTGACCCGATGGTATGACCGGCAGCGTCAGGGCTTTGCCATGGGCGTGTTCGGTGCCGGCAACGCGGGCGCGGCAGTGACACTGGTCGTGACACCTCTGACTGAACGGTTGCTGGGGTGGGAGTGGATTGGCCCCGTATATGGGGGCGGAATGCTGGCCGTCATTCTGATATTTGTCATCATCGCGCCAGAGATTCCTGAAGCCCTGCAGGATCGTCAGGTTCAGACCTGGCGAGAACAATTACGCCCCCTGCGTGAGCTCAAAGTCTGGCGCTTCAGCCTTTACTACTACTTCGTCTTTGGCAGTTTTCTGGCACTATTGATGTGGTTGCCCCAGTACTATGTCAGCGCCTACCAACTGGATATGCAGACCGCGATGCTGCTCACGCTGTTGTTTGTTTCACTCTCCAGCATGGTGCGGGCACTGGGTGGCTGGTTTGCGGATCGTTATGGTGGTCGGGCCGTAAACTGGAGTGTCTTCTGGATCTGTCTGGTCTGTTTATTTTTTCTCAGCTACCCACCCACCGATATGATCATTCATGGTGTGGATCGGGATGTCCATTTGTCGCTGAACATCAATGTCTGGGTGTTTACGTTGCTGATCGTGGTGATCGGGCTGGCTCAGGGCTTTGGTCGGGCATCGGTCTATAAAATTATCCATGATTATTACCCGGCGCATATGGGCAGTGTCGGGGGAACGGTCGCCGCACTGGGGGCAACCGGCGGGTTTACCTTGCCGGTCATGTTTGGGGTCGTGGTGGATCTGCTCGGCATTCATTCTGCCGTCTTTATGCTGCTTTATGGGGTGCTGGCCGTCTGCATGGGCGTGATGTACCTTGCCCTTCAAAACGACGCACATCAATCCCGCGTCGAGCATGCGATCGCGCATAACTTTTTGAACGACGATTGAAATAGGCCTTAGGTAGTACCCCTTTTGCGCCTGAGAGGGGGAGAGTCAAATTGACGCGGGTCAAAGTCAGTCCGATGCAGGGCTCTAAAATGAAAAGACTTCGGAAGGCATGGCCGTCAGGGTGTAGCTATGAATCAGGCGCTGAGTTTAAAAGATGCCATGGGGCGGCGTTTTCGCTATCTGCGCTTATCGGTGACCGATCGCTGCAATTACCGCTGTAATTATTGCCTGCCTAATGGCTATCAGGGCGACGACACTGCTGAGCCAGCGATGACCCTCGACGAAATCGAAACCCTTGTCTCTGCGTTTGCAGCGATGGGTACCCGCAAAATTCGATTGACCGGGGGCGAGCCCGCCACGCGCAAAGACCTCACCCGCATCATTGAAGTCTGTAAACGCACGCCGGGGATCGAAGAAGTCGTCCTCACGACCAATGGCTACAATTTGTCCAAAAAGGCTGCTGAATGGAAAGCGGCCGGACTGGATGGCATCAATGTCAGTCTCGATAGTCTCGACCGCGACCGCTTCAAAGACATCACCGGCCATGATCACTTACCCCGTGTGCTGGACGGGCTGGAACAGGCCCGCGCAGTGGGCTTCACGCGCCTTAAAATCAACGCCGTACTGTTACGCCAGTTCAACTGGGATCAGTTTGATCATTTCCTTAACTTTGTGCGCAAGCAAGCGGTGGCAGTGCGCTTCATCGAACTGATGCAGACCGGCGATAATGCCGTGTTCTTTCGGGAGAACAGCGTACTGGGCAGTCAGATGGAGGAGAAACTGCAGCTTCAGGGCTGGCAGGAAGTTCCCAAAACCCCGTTGGACGGTCCGGCGCGCGAATTCCGGCACCCGGACTTTGCCGGTAAGATCGGTCTGATCATGCCTTACAGCAAAGATTTCTGCCGGAACTGCAATCGCCTGCGAGTCGCGTCAAATGGCAATCTGCACCTCTGTCTGTTTGCTGATCAAGGGCATTCTCTGCGTAAGGCCTTGTCTGCAGGGGAAACCGTCAGTGTGATTCGGCAAACGCGCCTCTTGCTGGAAAGCAAGGCGGCAGGGCATACCCTTGAACAAGGTTTCACCGGGGCAACCTCGTCCCTGGCCATGCTGGGCGGTTGACGGGTCTTGCCAGATTCGTAAGGTGCTAGCCTTGATAAAACCGCAGCGCGATCTCTTCATAATTCGCCAGAATTCGGCTCACATAGGTGCTGGTTTCCGAAATATTCGGCAGGGTGCCGTATTGGGTATACAGCACTTCTCCGCTGAACGTACGAGATAGTCCGGCATTGTAGGCGGCTGCTGCGGCCAGGATATTGCCGTTGCGCACCCGCAGACTGTTGGCCAGCATGTGCACCATGGCGTTAATCGGCTTGCGGTAGGTGAAGCGCTCGTCGAAACCCCGAAAAAAATCGCTGTATTTAAAAATATCCGAGTGCCCGAGTTCGGTGATGTTGGCCTGCAGGTAATCGATATAATCCTTGCGCGCCGCCTGCACGGTTTCATTTATCTCGGCGATGCGTTTTTCCCGCGCTAATTGTTTCGCGGCCAGGTCTTTCCCGTCTTTACCCTCCGCCATCCAGTTCAAAGCTTTGTTCAAGGTGAAGGGTGCGTTCCCGGCACTCTCTTTACGGTAGCGTTCGCGCTCGGCCGCACGCGAGCGATATTGCTCCAGCGCGTCGGCCAGTTCCGGTTTACGGTAAGGGGCACGATGATGTTCGGGCAGGCTGCCGGCAACGATCATCTGGTATTCTTTGGTCGCCGTCGAGGGCATGAACTGACAAATGCCACCAGCCAGCGAGGGGGATATCGCAAACTCATAGAACAGCGATTCCGCCATGATCTGTCCCATCACCCACAACGGATCGACCGGGTAGAGCGCCTGATGCTCGCGCACCGATACATCCACCCAATGCACGATGTTGCTGAGGCGTTTTTCCATATCAATCTGAGACAGGGGACGCCCCCAGAACTGCAATGGGCGTTCACCAAAATGCGTGTTCAGGGTGCTGAGTACCGCACGGGTCAGACGTTTTTTACCGTCTTTGTCGAGGCCGGCCGGCGCTTCGCGATCCAGCAGAAAATTCAGGGGTTTGGCAAGCACGGGAAGGACCACCAGCGAAGTGCTGGCGGCCGCAAGTTTCAGAAACGATCGACGTTGCATGTCAGGAAGTCTTAGCGCCTCCGAGATGAGACAGTGCCTGATCCTTCAGTTCTCGGAATTTGTCAGAGGCCTGATCCAGCTTAGCTTCCCATTCCGGGTTGGGCTGTTGGCCTTCGGTGACTTTGAAGAACACTTGCATCAGCGCATAAATCGCTACCGGTTCCAACAGCGCGGCTTTGATGCTCCAGGCGAGCACCAGGGCAACAATGAAACTGAAACCACCAACCTGGCCGGGGAACATACTCATCAGTCCGGCGACCGGCCCCAGCACCACCAGAAACACCAGAAACGCCAGCAGGTACATGAACAGGGTCAGAAACAGCGCGTTGCGCAGAAAGGTTTTATAGTTCTGGGCGTACAGCACCAGCGCGGTCTTGCAGGACTGCCAGGGGTTATCGCCACCTGTGCGAAGGTGGTACGCGATGATGATTTCATCCACGTAGGTCAGAGACATTTCAACCACGCGGGTGATGAACGCCATAAGATTTTGTAAACCTGGGATGGGTAGCCAGCTCGTCAAGGCCAGTAGTAGGCGGTTGATCGCACCCAGAACGCCTTTCACCAGCTGATCGACGCCGAACAGGATTGAGGCTTCTTTGAAGTTTTCTTTGATCACCTGTTGCGCGTGGGTGACCTGCGACTGCCCACCGGCAACCGGCTTGCCCTCGAAAACATCCAGCAGAGCGGAAATGTGCGCGGCCTTAACCAGATACAAGAGGTATTCCCGCACCCAGTAGACAACTGCACCGACAGCGCCAAATCCAATCATGGCGCCAAGCCCGGCACCGCTGCCAGGGTTATCGCCAAAGGCGGTTACGCCATAGCCAACACCGGCCCCGACACCGGTGCCTAAAATGTACGCGAGGGTGATCGCGAAATAGATCGCCATCCTGAACAATACGAACGGCAGAGTTTGGCGCATGGCCGAAAGGGCCTTGCCCAGATCGAAATCCCACATGAAGGGTCTCCTTTTTTGCGTGAAATGGTGTCATCCATGAAGCGCAGTAGCTTACTGGTTGACCAGACTCCTCGCAAGGGGCGAAGCCAGATTCCCGCGGTCGTGATTTACGAGGCGCTCAGACACAGGGCCGTGAGGACAAAGCCCAGACCGGTCAGGTGAACAAACACATTGATCAGTTGCTGGATTTCGCGTTGGGCTTCTGCTTCATCTGGCTTATGTTCGGGATCGTACATGGTGTGCTCCGGGGGAGGCGTCGCTCCGCAGTATCTATCTACAAAGGGGTATTTCGTTACTGTACTACGAGTTTGGGTGAAGTGCAGATTTTTTTACGGGCAACAAAAAACCCGCCGAAGCGGGTTTGAGGTCAAGACAGGTGCTACGCTGAAATCAGAGCAGGCCTTTCTTGTAGTAGTTTTCGTAAACGAAGTTGGTTGCATCCACGAAACCGTCGATGCTTCCGCAGTCAAAGCGACGGCCTTTGAATTTATAAGCCAGTACGCAACCGTCTTTGGCCTGCTGCAGCAGGGCGTCGGTCAGCTGGATTTCGCCGTTCTTGCCCGGCTTGGTATTGCGCAGGATATTGAAGATATCCGGCGTGAGTATATAGCGACCGATGATGGCCAGGTTAGACGGCGCATCTTCATTCTTGGGTTTTTCCACCATGTCGGTAACCCGGTAGAGGCCATCCTTCATGGTTTCACCGGCAATGACCCCGTACTTGTGCACTTCGTCGTGCGGCACTTCCTGAATGGCAACGATGGTTGCGCGGAACTGGTTGTAGAGTTTTACCATCTGAGACAGAACGCTGTCCTGACCTGGTTCGACCAGACACAGGTCGTCTGCGAGTACCACGGCGAAAGGGTTGTCACCAATCAGGTTGTAGCCAGACAGGATGGCGTGGCCCAGACCTTTCATTTCACTCTGACGGGTAAACGCAAAAGTGTTGCGATCCATCAGTTTGCGGATAGAGCCGAGCAGTTCCTCTTTACCTGAACCTTTAATGGAGGTTTCCAGTTCGTAGGAAATATCAAAGTGGTCGGCAATGGCACGCTTGCCACGACCGGTTACGAAACCGAACGAATGGATGCCTGCTTCGGTGGCTTCCTCAACGCCGTACTGCACGAGCGGCTTGTTCACGATCGGCAGCATTTCCTTGGGCATGGCCTTGGTCGCAGGAAGAAAGCGGGTGCCGTAACCGGCAACCGGGAATAAGCATTTGTTAATCATAAGCACTCCTTGACTGTGTTCGGTCAGTGTAACGAAAAAATTCGGGGTGATGTAGACGGGGCCGTCCAGATGCCGTAAAAAATACAAACCTTTGCTAAGCATAGCCCGACCTGAAGGTGTCTGCCATTTCGGTAAACGGGTATTGTGTAACATCCAAAAACAACAAGTGAATCAGGGGGCCATGGGCATGGGAAGTGTGGAGGCGCTGCAGAAACAGCTGCTGCAGATCTGGGCACACGTGTCGAACTGGATCGTCTCGCCGGACACCGGCATCCAGTTGGGCGCCATTGTGGTGTCTTTTTTCATGGCCATGGTGATGACCGGAATGTTGCGGCGCAGTCTGCCGTTGCTATTCATCCAGCCACCGCGACCGCCGCTGCTGGCACTGCGGCGCTTTGCCTATGAAAAACAGGTGTATCTGCGCCCCATCCTGAATATTCTCTGCCTGGGGATTGCACTGCAGGCCACGGCAAATCTGTTAACGGATCAGTGGGTCCTGCGGCTGGGGCAATCGCTGGCCGTGTCTATTCTGCTCTATACGCTGATTACCCGCACCTTTCGCAATGTCATCGCGCGCGGATTGATCCTCTGGATCAGTATTCCACTCGCAGTGTTGACCTTTATGGACTGGCTGGATCCGGTGACCCGTTACCTCGATAGCATCTCGATGGAGATTGGTAATATCCGACTCAGTGCCTTGGGCGTGATCCGGGTCGTGGTCTTCGGCTCGATTCTGTTCTGGCTGGGGAGGCTCTCGAATAATGCGGGGAAGCGCATGATCCGCAATCAGGCGGACCTGGATATTGGCACACGGGAAGTTATTGCCAAGCTGTTTGAAGTTGGTTTGTATGTCGTGATCTTCATTCTGCTGCTCCAGATCATGGGCATCAACATCACTGCTCTGGCGGTGTTTGGCGGTGCGCTCGCTGTTGGACTGGGATTTGGTTTGCAGTCGATTGCGTCAAATTTTATCTCCGGCATGATCATTCTATTGGACCGGTCCCTGACGGTGGGCGATTTTATCGAAATGGAAGATGGCAAGAAGGGCGAGATCCGCGAACTCAATATGCGCTTTACCATTCTGGAAACCTACGATGGCAAAGACATCATGGTGCCGAATGAAAAATTCATCACCTCCACCTTCGTGAACTGGACGCACAAGAACCATCGGCAGCGTTACGAGATTCACCTGCAGGTGGCCTACAAGACCGACTTGCATCGCTTGTTCCCGCTGCTGCGTGAAACCGTGTCTAAACACCCCAAGGTGATATCAGCGCCGGGAACACCGATTGAAGAATTGCCGGATGCCGAAATCCTTAGCTTTGGTGAATCAGGGGTAAACATACTGATCGAGTTCTGGATGGAGGGCATTGATGATGGTCGTAACCGGGTGGGCGGTGATCTGCTGTTGATGATCTGGGATGCCCTGCGTGAGAATGAAATTGAAATTCCCTTTCCGCAGCGCGAGGTGCGCATGGTGTCATAGGGGCTTGGCAATCACCTGGTTCAGATGGCAAAGAATCAGTCGGTCAATGACCGCGATGGCGGCGATCCAATCGCCCTGCCTGACCCACTCAGTGCAGTCCAGAATGGCCTGCTCATGGTCTCGCAGGTAGGCAGCCAGCCAATGATCGTCACGGTGACAGTGTTGAGCGAAGCGGGTGTAGTCTTCAAGAAAGGGGGCAGCGGCCTTAGCCAGGATTTCCATTGCGGTTGTCGAGGGCAACATTCCCAGTGCCAATCCATACAGTCCTCCAAGCAGCCTTGCCCCGATCCGCCTGGTGCAGGAGTATCTTACGCCCGCGGCGTGCTCAAGCAATAGACCTTGCGTTTGGCGTTCAAGACTGACCAGTCCTTGCCAGCAGTGGCGCTGCCCGGTATTACGGGTAAGGCGTGCAAGCACCCGAAACATCCACTCGCCGGCAATTTCTGAATGGTAAGCCTCTGCAAGAAAAGGCACTGAGGAGGACGACATGATTCTGTTCTTCATTCCTATGGCCGCTCGTTTCATTATGAGCCCCCCGGTCACTACTTGGCGATAGCACTTTAGCGGCACGATGCCTATAGTAGCGGTGTGGACTGGGCGGCGACAGTCTGTGTCTGAAGGGAGAGTAATCAATGAGTCATCGCAAATGGGTGCTGGACTGGCTAGCCGGAGGGCACTTACCCAACGATCAGTTGTCACGCGCTTTAAACGCGGCACAGGTTTACCCTGCGGCGCAAGCCTGGCGTCAGTTTATTGACCGTTTGCTACTCTGGACCGGCGGACTGGCCCTTTCTGTGGCCTTGATTTTTTTCGTCGCTTACAACTGGACCGAGATGGGGCGATGGGCGAAATTCGCTATGCTGGAAGCAGCACTCATTCTAACCATCGTAGGCTACTGGCGATGGGCGCTGCGTCCCGTTGTTGCCTCCGTCATGCTAATGATGGCGACCTTGGGTCTGGGCGCTTTACTGGCCTATTTTGGGCAGACTTATCAGACCGGGGCTGACCCCTGGCAGCTGTTTCTGTATTGGGCCTTGCTGATGGCACCGTGGGCAATAGCCGGGCGTGCGGGCGTGTTGTGGCTCTTTTTGATTGCTTTACTTAACCTGACGGCGACCCTCTATGTACACACTTTTCGCGGGATTCTGTGGTTTTTCCCGGACGTTGAACAGGGGCTGCTCTGGTTATTCTTAGGGCTGAACGGCACCGCCTGGTGCCTCTGGGAATTGGCCTCCCTTGTCTTTCGCTGGCAACCAGATCGCTGGGCTGTGCGGGTTCTGGCGGTTGCAACGGGGACACCGCTGACGATCCTCACGATTGCGCATCTATACGACGATGCCGCTTCGCTGTCACTTTGGATCTGGCTGGCCTGGATACCGGCGGTTTATAGCATCTATCGCTACCGTTTGAAGGATTTATTTATGCTGGCAGGGGGCTGTCTGTCGGGGATTGTGGTGGTGACGGCCTTCCTGAGTCGGCATTTGCTTTACAACAATGGCGGAGACCTGTTCCTGCTCATGGCGCTTCTGGTCATCGGAATGGGGGCGGGTTCGGCCACCTGGCTGCGGAATATCCATCGGGAGTGGTCAAGTCATGACGCGTGAAGAGGCCTGGATGCAGTTAACATCCGCCGGTTGTGTGAGCGGCGATTTACCCGAACCGGTGGTGAGTAATCCCTGGTATGTCAAGGTGATGCTGGCCTTCAGCGGTTGGCTGGCCTCATTATTTCTGTTCGCCTTCTTTGGTGCGGCGTTCTCAAGCCTTTTGGATGAACCCTCGTTCTGTCTGGTTCTGGGGCTCGGTCTGAATGCGGGTGCATATGCGGTCTTTCGTAAACAGCCCTCAGATTTTATTGAGCACCTGGGATTGGCGCTCAGCCTTGCCGGGCAGGGCCTCGTAGCGTTTGCGGTGGCTGATTCCTTGGCGATCGACGAGGCGTCAACCTGGCTGGTGGCCGCCCTGTATGAGGCTGCATTGCTAGTGCTCATGCCGAACAGTATTCACCGGGTCTTCTCCAGTGTGCTAAGTCTGCTGGCGCTTGGCGTGGCGATGGTGATGGTTCATCTGACCTGGCTGTTTGATGCCGCTTTGCTGGGAATGACCGCAGTTTGCGGCCTGAACGTATTTACCTGGCCCTCCCAAATTGAACGCCTTCAAGCCGCCTTGTATGGATTGGTGATCACCTTGATTCTGTTTTACGGAATCGCCCATTTCGATCCCTTTTTGTTGCAGTATTGGGCTAATCGTAACGTGAGCCCTGATGAGCTGCAGGCATTGATGCAGCGCCGCTGGCTGATCTGGGGGGCTGAAGTGCTGACCTTGGGCTATGTCGCCTGGATGCTGGGGCGACGGGCGGGACTATCGGTCTCCTCTGGGGCAGCCCGCGTGATGATGGTGGGCGTAGTGCTGGCCGCGGCGGTAGCCTGGCAGATCGACGGCCTGATTGTCGGCATGCTGGTTCTGATATTGGGGTATTCGCAAAGTCATCGCCTAATCATGGCCCTGGGCATCGTGGTACTGCTGACATTTACCTCCAGTTATTACTACTCACTCAGCAGTACGTTGCTGGCTAAATCCGGCTATCTTCTTGCGATGGGGGGCGGATTATTGGGTGTTCGTTGGATCATGAACCGATTCCTGGACAAAGAGGAGGCCCCTCATGCCTAATCGCGCTTTGGTTCTTTTGGGGTTGGCGGTGATTCTGATCGGCGTCAATTTGTCCATTTTCAGTAAGGAGACGCAGCTGGCGGAAGGGGAGGCCATTTTCATGGAACTGGCGCCGGTAGACCCGCGCTCCTTGATGCAGGGGGATTACATGGCGCTGAACTATGCGGTGTCCCAATCCGTGAGGGAGGCGATGTGGGCCAGAGAAGGGCGTACTGAAACCTATCAGGTTCCAGATAATCAGGACGGGTTAGTCGTGGTGCGACGCGATGCCCGCGGGGTTGGCGAGTTCGTTAGATTGGATGACGGTACGCCGTTGGCCGATGATGAGCGGCGACTCAAATTTCGCTTTCGCGACGGGATGGTGAAGCTGGCAACCAATGCCTTCTTTTTTCAGGAAGGCACTGGGGAGCTCTACGTGCCGGCACGTTATGGTGCGTTCCGGGTGTCTGAACAGGGGGAGCTGCTGCTGGTCGCCCTACACGATGAACAGCTGCAGCCACTCGGCTCTAAGGCATCCGGCGCTAAAGAATAAAGCGGGGTTCCGTGAGTTCAGGCAGTTTTTCCACGTTGCCGATAAGGTGCGGTTTGACGTTCGCTTCGTCGCGCAGCCAAAACTGGGTACGTCCGCCTTTGCGCTGATGACTGAATTGTACCGTGGCAGGCAACATAACCGGCAACTTGAAGCTGACCTCTACCTGAACGCTTCCGGTGGGCAAGCTATCTGAAAGACGCGCTAACGCGTGTGCTTTGCTCCACATGCCATGGATGATCGCGCGGGGGAAACCGAACAACCTGGCCAAGCCTGCGTGCAGATGGATGGGATTGGCGTCGCCGGACACTTTGGCGTAACGCATTCCCAGGTTATCAGAAAGGGTCCAGGCTTCAGTCTGGGTCTCTGGCACCGTATCACTCGCCCTGCCAGGCTTTTTCGCGGTCTGCTGGGTGGCGGTGCGAAACAAATTGGTGCTGATGCTTTCCCAAACCGGCAGATCATTGACCGTCACTTGTGTCACAATATCGAATTCGAGTCCCCTTTCGGCCTTGCGGGGACCCTGTAGATAGCAGGTAATATGCAGGGTTTCGCGGTTTCCAATGGCACGATATTGGCGAATTGTGTTACGAATATGTACCAGACCCGGTAATGGAAAAGGAAACTCCGGATCGACCAGCAACTGCATGTGCAGAGGGAAGGCGAGAATGTGCGGGTAGGTGAGCGGTAAGGTTCCCGTTTTTTCAAAACCGCATATCCGTCGGTAAAGGCTGAGCTCCGAACGTCTGGCTCTGATCGCCTTTAGAGACAGTCGGGTTTGCGGAAGTACCTGTCCACTGATTTTGGGCTTGCGTTTAAATGCAGCCTTTAAATAAAGGTTGAGTGTGGATGGGGCGTGATTCAGCTCCTGAATATCTGCCATTCGATTCCTCCGTTAGGGCAGTGCAGCATGGCGTCTGCAAAGGGGATGGTGTTTGGATTTATTCTCAGCCAAATGATTGTAAACTGCACCCGTGGCAATGCCATTGTCTCTGAAACAGAGTGTCGCGGGCATTTGAGTCAACCAGTAGGAAGTTAACATGCATGAATTCACGGATGCCGGCGTGCTGATTCGTTTGGCTTATCGGGCCATGATCGCACAAGGCATCGATGCGGGTGAAGTCCTTCGTCGCATTGGTTTTAGCCAAAGCCAGTTGAGTAACAAGGATTTGCGTACCCCCCACTCAGCCCATGCCCGTTTCTGGCAGGTGTTGGAGGAGGTGAGCGGTGACCCGGATATCGGATTACACCTTGGGCGGCAGGTGCCCGTCTTCCGCGGACAAGTGCTGGAGTACCTGTTTTTAAGCAGTGAAACCTTTGGTGAAGGGCTGCGGCGAGCTGTTAATTACCGTCGTTTGTTAAGTGATGCCGTGCACGCTGAGTTGGGTGAGGATGCGAACGGGTGTGTGCTTGGGCCAATCACCTTTGAGTATCCGATTCGGCATACAACGGAATGCGTTTTTGTCGGCATCCTGACGTTTTTCCGGGCGGTGACCGAAGGCGCGTTCCGTCCTACCCTGATTCGCTTTGCCCATGGAGTGGGACAGGATCTCGACAGTTATCGGGCGATTTTTCAATGTCCGGTGGAATTCAATGCCCCGGCGAACTACATCCATTTTTCATCTGAGGTACTGGCCTTACCCTCCAGCCATGCTGAACCGGAACTGTTGCGACTGCATGAGCAAGTCGCGGGTGAACAGGTCGCTCGCCTGGAAAAGCAGGACTTTATCGTCAAGGTCAATCGCTGTATCGGCGAAGTCCTGGAAAGCGGTGAAGCCACGCTGGAAAATGTCGCGGCACGCCTGAGCTTAAAGCCTCGCAGCCTGCGTACGCGGCTCACAGAAACCGACACCAACTTCAACCAACTGCTGGCAGAATACCGCTGTCAATTAGCGAAAAAACTGCTGGCCCGTACCGATGAGTCGATTGATCAGATCGTCTATCTGACCGGCTTTTCCGAGCCCAGTACGTTTTACCGGGCATTCAAACGTTGGGTGGGTTTGACGCCGGTGGAGTATCGGCGTCAGAAGCAGGAAGGGTAGAGCGTTGTTATAGTTCATTAGCGGAGCAAATTGACTTCAAATAGTAGTTTTTCAATGCTTTGACGACCGTCCATGACGGCAAGAAGGATAACCCGCTTTTTACTCTCATCCACCCGGTAGTAAACGAGGTTGTGCTCCGGGATAGAAATTTGACGATACCCTTTTATGCCGAGTTCGATTAAGCGTTCGCTGGGCGGCGCAATTAACGGATTTTGGGATAAGTGCTCGAGTAAATGGAGTTTTATCTGCTCTTTTGTTTCGTTTGCTAATGATTCGGAGTATTTTCGAGTCAGGAACGCAAGCAGCCTGGCTAATGTAATCTTGAATGTAGGGCTGGCTATTATTTGATAGTCCGCCATGTCTCTTAACCCTTAAAGGCATCTTCGATGCTAAGCGCCTGATCTTCATCGAACTGATCTGATAGCGTTAATAGTTTCAGTAGCGCGAGAGACTCCTTTTGATATTCATAGTCCTCATAACTCTGGATAACGTACTTTGCCTTACCATTCTGAGTCACAATGAGCGGCCCATTCAGTTCCAGCTTATTGGCGTTTTCTTTTAGATAAGTGACAGTTTCAGTTTGCATGGTGAGCGGTCTTTTATCGGGCTTAATTCGGTCTTATGCTATCACTCGTAGCAGCATCCTTTCAACGTGGATTGTGTTGAATGTTTTGTAGATCAGAAGTTGTTTAGCCTGTAGTCAGCTAAGAAGCTGATCTGATCTCGAAATGAAAGAAAAACCGAACCCATGACGGGTCCGGTTTCGCACTAATCAAGCACCCAACAAATTTTGACCGCAGACCCGAATCGTATTGCCGGTAATGCCCGATGAGGCAGGACTGGCAAAGAACGCGATGGCTTCAGCGACATCCACTGGTTGCCCACCTTGTTTCAGTGAGTTCAGCCGACGGCCAATTTCACGTGTGGCCAAGGGAATGGCGGCAGTCATCTGGGTTTCGATAAAGCCGGGAGCGACGGCGTTGATGGTGATCTGTTTCTGCGCCAGTTCGGGGGCCCAGGCCTGCACCAGACCAATCACACCGGATTTTGAATAGGCGTAGTTGGTTTGCCCGAAGTTACCGGCAATCCCGCTCATTGACGAGACACAGACAATCCGCCCCTGCTCATTTAATACGGCACTCGCCAATAGCGCGTCATTGATGCGCTCAATGGCGCTGAGATTGATATTGACGACTTGCTCCCAGTAATGCGCAGGCATGCCGCCCAGGGTTTTATCCCGCGTAATTCCAGCGTTATGAACGACGATGTCGATGCCGTCGAAACGGGTCTTCAGTGCCTCGGCAATTTGTCCTGCTGCTTCGGGTGTGGAGATATCCATTTCCAGGGTTTCACCCCCAATCGCTGCCGCGACCTGCTTGAGTGCGTCCTGGGCTTGGGGAATGTCCAGACAGATTACCTTTGCGCCATCACGGGCAAGGGTTTTGGCAATGGCTTCACCGATGCCACGTGAAGCGCCAGTGACCAGTGCCGTTTTGCCTTTGAGGGGCGCGTTCCAGTCAAGGTTTTCAGGTAGCGCTGCGCCTTTCCCAACCGTCACGATCTGACCGTCGACAAAGGCCGAGCGCGGTGACAGGAAAAAGCGTAGGGCCGATTCGGTGAGCTTAGCCGCCGCCTTGGTGGTGTAAATCAGGTTGCAGGTCGCGCCGCGCTTGCCGACTTCCTTGGCGATGGAGCGAACCAGACCTTCCAGACCAAACTGAGCCAGGCGCGCGCGCGGTTGGCTTTTCAGCGAGTCGGGAGCCAGGCCGAGGATTACGACACGGGCACTGCTTTCCAGGTTGCGGATGACCGGATGCAGAAAATCGTAGAGCTCGCGTGCCTGCTCGCTGCGGCTGATGCCGGTCGCATCAAACACGACCGCTTTGTAGCGCTGCTCAGCCTGGCCTTCTCCTGCTGACTGCAGGGGCATGCCCAGCTTTAGCGCCAATTGTTCCAGATTCACGTTTTCCGACAGATTGGAGGGGGTCCACAAGGAGGCGGACGCTTGCTTTAGCGTGTTCAGGAGGGTCTCTGATAACACACTGCCAGAGGCCGCACCGACCAGTACCTTACCGCTGAGAAAATGTGATTGCTCCGGTGAGTAGCGTTCCAGCACGGCGGGGACTGGCAGGTTCAGGGTAGAGAGCAGGGAGCGTCCCAATGAATTGCCCAGCAGGGACTCATACACATCAGCCATGTTTCGATCCTTTGTAATCTTTGGGGTATAAATGAGTAGCCGACATCCTAACGGAGCCGTGCCTGTGTTAAATTGACCTACATTAACTGAATGTGAGTCAGTTCTGCCAATGCCGCGTGACTCAAGCCGCGTAGAATGATTCAATTCAACGACAACCACCCAGCTAAAAGACAGGGAGATTCCATGCAAGAAAAAACTGTACGTCGTGTCGCCGTTGTCGGAGGGAACCGTATTCCTTTCGCCCGTTCCAATTCTGCCTATGCCCATGCCAGTAACCAGGACATGCTGACAGCGGCACTGAATGGTTTGATCGAACGCTGCAACCTGAAAGGCAAGCGTCTTGGTGAAGTGGTGGGCGGTGCCGTGATGAAGCACTCACGCGATTTTAACCTGGTGCGAGAATCTGTAATGAGCACGGCGCTGGCCCCTGAGACCCCCTGTTACGATCTTCAGCAAGCGTGTGGCACGGGGCTGGAAGCCGCGATCCTGGTGGCCAACAAAATAGCATTGGGGCAAATCGAGTGCGGGATTGCCTGCGGAGTAGATACGACTTCCGATGCGCCGATTGGTGTGAGTGAAGGGCTGCGTAAAATCCTGCTGGATCTCAACCGCGCCAAGACCATGCCGGATCGGGTCAAAATCGCAACCAAAATTCGTCCCAAGCATTTATTGCCGCTCCTGCCTGCCAACAGTGAACCGCGTACCGGCCTGTCCATGGGCGATCATTGCGAGCTGACGGCTAAGGTCTGGCAGATTCCGCGAGACGAGCAGGACGCGCTGGCATTCAACAGCCATAAAAACATGGCGGCGGCCTATGAGCGTGGCTTCTTTAAAGACATGATCACCCCTTTCAAAGGCCTGGAGCGGGATAACAACCTGCGTGGTGACAGCACTCTGGAAAAATTGGCCTCTCTCAAGCCCTGTTATGATAAAAAAGGCGGTACCCTGACTGCCGCCAACTCTACCCCCCTGACCGATGGTGCATCCGCCGTGTTACTGGCGAGTGAAGCCTGGGCCAAGGCCAACGGACTGCCGATTCTGGCTTACCTGACCGAATGTGAAACCGCTGCGGTGGATTTCGTCGGCAAACAGGAAGGGCTACTGATGGCGCCGGCCTATGCGGTTCCCCGAATGTTGGAGCGTGCAGGTCTGAAATTGCAGGATTTCGATTTTTATGAAATTCACGAAGCGTTCGCGGCACAGGTGCTCTACACCCTGAAATCCTGGGAAGATGCGACCTTCTGCAAAGAGAAATTGGGGCTCAAGAAGCCGCTGGGCAAGATTGACCGTTCCAAGCTGAACGTTAATGGTTCCTCATTGGCGGCGGGTCATCCTTTTGCGGCGACTGGCGGACGGATTGTGCACACCCTGGCGAAACTGCTGAATGAAAAAGGCAAAGGCCGCGGCTTGATTTCCATCTGCGCGGCGGGTGGTCAGGGCGTAGTGGCGATCCTGGAGAAATAAACCTCCGGATCGCGGCGCCCGGTGGAATGAAGCCGTCCCGAAGGACTACTTCAATTCCGCCGAACTCAGGTTCAGCAGCCGACGCGCAATGATCAGCTGTTGAATCTGCTGGGTGCCCTCAAAGATGTCGAGAATCTTTGAGTCGCGTGCCCACTTCTCCAGCAACTCATCTTCCCCATAGCCCTGGCTTCCGCACAGTTCCACGCAGCGCAGGGTAATTGCGTTGCAGGTTCGTCCGGCTTTAGCCTTGGCCACCGACGCTTCCACCGAATTCGGTTGACCGTTGTCTGCCATCCAGGCTGCTCTCAGGGTCAATAAGCGCGAGGCTTCCCAATCGGCTTCCATCTTCAGCAATTCCGCCGCGGCGGCGCTCTGACTATAGATCGATTGTGTATAGTCTGGCTTGATCTGTGCCTCGACAAACAACTCGCGTGTCCGTTCCAGTGCGGCTTGCGCCAGACCTACGGCCATCGCCGCGACCAGCGGACGGGTATTGTCGAAGGTCTGCATGACCCCGCCAAAACCTTGTTTGACATCGATTTCCGGGTTACCAAGCAAGTTGTCTTTGTGCACCCGGCAGTCGGTAAACGTAATCACGGCTGTATCGGATGCCTTGATGCCCAGCTTGTGCTCCAGGCGGGTGACTTCCATGCCCGGTGTGCCTTTTTCCACCGCGAAGGATTTGATGGCGGCACGACCAATCGACTTGTCCAGCGTTGCCCACACAACGACGACGTCGGCACGTTCACCCGCAGTGACGAAGATTTTCTCGCCGTTGAGGACGTAGTAATCACCGTCCTGTTTGGCGGTGGTGCTGACGTTCGCCGAGTCGGAACCGGTGCCCGGCTCGGTAATGGCCATCGCCGCCCATTTGTGACCAAAACGTTTCATCTGTTCTTCATTGGCGACCGCACCGATGGCGGCATTGCCCAGACCCTGACGGGGCAGGCTCAGCAACAGGCCAACGTCGCCCCAGCACATGCCCTGAATGCCAACCACCGCCGCCATGTTAGCACCATTGCGGATACCGGCGTCCTTGCTGCGTGATTGCGCTGAATGCCGTGCGCCAACGGCGTTATCTTTTTCGCCGTCGTTCATGCCATCCAGCATGGCGGCCACCAGATCCAACTCCTTGGGGTAGGCGTGTTCCGCCAGATCATATTGACGGGAAATGGGGCGCAGCATTTCGTGCGACAGGCTGCGGGACAGGTTGTGCAATGATTTGAGTTTATTGGGTAATTCTAAATACATCTGTCAGTTCCTCAGAGGTGTAACCCGCCCGTGATGAAGGCGACTGATCGGAGATCCCGGTACCATCGTTCAACCGGATGTTCTTTGGTGAATCCATGGCCACCCAGCAATTGAACACCGTTGGTACCGATTTCCATGCTCTTTTCCGCACACAGGATGTGGGCCAGACTTGCTTCGCGAATGAAAGGTTTCCCTTGCTCGGCCAGTGCAACAGCCCGCTGCGTCATGATCTGCATGGCATCCAGCTCAATCTTCAAGTTAGCGATCATGAAGGCGACGGCCTGACGATGGCTGATCGGTTCACCAAAGGCGATACGGGTATTGCAGTAGGGAATCACATAGTCCAGTACGGCACGCGCATTACCCACGGCCAGTGCACACCAGGCCAGGCGGCTGAGCTGAATCATTTCGGCATAATCAAAATCGCCGTCGCCCAGCAATGCACGCTCAGGCAATTGCACATCTGTCAGACGCAGAGTGCCCAGACGCGCCGCTTTCAGGCCCATGCTGCCGTCCAGCCTTACACTGATACCCGGATGACCCGCTTCGACGATAAACAGACGGGGCTTGCCGTGCAGTTCCGCGGCCACGAGAAACAACTCGCTCTGGTCACAAAGGGGCACCAGGGTTTTCTCGCCATTCAGTCGATAGCCGACCTCCGAGGGGGTGGCGGTTGTTTTGAGTTGCATGGGATCGAACAAAGGGCGTGATTCGCAAATAGCCAACGCTGCCGCCGGTGCGTGTTCATCCAGAAAGGGGGGTAGGTAGGTGGCTTGTTGTTCGCCGGTTCCCCAACGCGTGAGGGTATTGGCCACGCTGAGAGGGCTAAGCAGCGCAACGGCCAGGCCCATGTCGCCCCAGCCCAGTGCCTCGGCAACGACCATCTGGGTGATCAGGGTGTTTTCACTGGCAACGCCACCGAGGGATTCCGGCACTGCGTAAATATTCAGGCCCAATTCCTGGAAGTCGGCCTTGAGGCTCTCGGGTAATTCGCGGGTTTCGTTCGCTTCCGCTGCCGCAGGACGTAGCTGCTTTTCAGCCAGACGGCGCACGCTATCCTGAATCATTTGCTGCTCTTCGGTCAGCGTCAGGTCGAAGCGGTCAACACTGCTCGACGGTGCAGACAGTCGGATCGCCTGCTTGATTTTGCTCACCTGCCGGAAGGGGCGATTGAGTGCGCCCAGGGTTTGAAAGCCGGTGCGGGTGCCGTGATAGGTCAGACTTTCGATGGTTTTACGTAGGCCCAGTCGGTCGGTCAGGCCAGAGCGGGCGAGACCACTCAGCGTTCCCATCGCCAGTCCAAGCGCGTCGCGTTGCATGATTAAACTCCATTCTCGTGTGAATGGTGAAGTGTGCAACGAGCGGAGCATTCAAGGCATTGGCTCTTTTACCCCGTTGAGAGGGCGTTAGAGCCAATTGTCAGATACGGAATTGGCCCACGAGTGTTTGAACCGCCCCTGCTAACCCGCCGAGTCGTTTACTCGCCTGCTCGGTGTGGAGCGTACCTTCTGCCGTAGCCTCTGCGATTTCCACAATCCGGGTCAGACTGCGATTGATGTCCTCTGTGACGGCAGTTTGCTCTTCCGCTGCGCTGGCTATCTGAGTGTTCATTTCATTAATGGTTTCAACGGCTCGGGCGATTTCCCCCAGCGCTTCTTCGGCCCTGATGGACTGAGCAACTGTCTGCTCTCCTTTGTTCCGGCTGTTCTCCATGACGCTCACGGCTTTCTGAGTACCTGCCTGCAGCCGACTGATCATGTGCTGGATTTCTTCGGTGCTGCTTTGGGTTCGACTTGCCAGGGTGCGAACTTCATCGGCCACCACTGCAAAGCCTCGGCCCTGCTCTCCAGCTCGGGCAGCCTCGATTGCAGCATTCAATGCTAGTAAGTTCGTTTGCTCGGCGATACCCCGAATGACTCCCAGGACGGAGGTGATGTTTTCGACTTCCTTTTCGAGATCATTGATGACCTGAGAACTGTTCTGGATGTCGCTGGCCAGATTGCGAACGGCCGTCATGGCGTTCACGACCACCTCACTCGTTAACCGGCCTTGCTCATCTGCCCGTCGGGCAGCATCGGCGGCCAATTGGGCATTCCGTGCGACGTCCATTGCGGTGCTCCCCATCTGATTCATCGCCGTTGCGACGGAATCCGTTTCTTCACGTTGGCTGCTCACCTCGCGGTTACTTTGGCTCGCATTCGTTTGCAAATTACGGGTGGATTGGTTGATTTCATCAACGGCGGAAACAATCTCTCTAACGAGCTTATGAATTTTGTCGACAAATTGATTAAATTCGATAGCCAGTTTGCCAATTTCATCCCGACGTCCGGCTTTGAGTCGGTGAGTCAGGTCGCCATCACCCTTCGCAATATCTTCCAGTGCGGTGACGACCTCGTGGATCGGCGCTGAGACCAGCTGACGCATCAATAGGGTAATGGAGACCATCAAAGCACCGACCATCACGACGATTTGCACCGCCGTCCGCAGCAGGGTTTCTGAGCGCAGGGCAACCATTTCACTATCGTCTATCAAAACGATCACTCGGCCAACCGTGGTTTTCTCACTTTCATCGGTGTAGATGAGTTGTTCTTCCCGGTGGTTGCCCAAAGCATCCCCTTCGGGAAGAGGGCTGCTGATCAATTCGCCGCTTTCTGATGTCATGCGTCCCAACAGTTGTTTCGTTCCATCGAAGACAAATACTCCCCGAACAGAGGGTGCGGCGGCTTCGGACTCCACCACATTCCTAAGCTGGATTCCATCGAAATTCCAGACGGCTGCCGGTAGACTCTGTTGTAATCGATTGACCACGCCCTGGAGTTGTAGGGTCTGTTGTCTGGCAAGATTACTGGCTGCGTTTTGGAAGTTGTAGTACCCGAAGGTTACCAGCAACGTCAGGACGATCAGACCTGCGATCAAATTAAAGCGAAAAGCGATGGAATGCGTCATGAATCAACCCAATCGAAAGTCCGTGTTTGTCAATTATAGTCATCATGTTGGAGAATGCCTTGGATAGACGCGAACCCTTGGAATTCGACTAGAGTAAAAGAACGGAGCGGATCGAATGACGTTGGTATTCCGAATTGATAGGTCATCAGGCGAGCTGGCCCAAAATGAATGAAATTGAAAAACTAAAAGCTGAGATAGAACAGCTCAGACGTGAAAATCACTGGTTTCAGGCCATTCTCAAAAACGCTCCTGTCCTGTTGTCGGCCAAGGATCTGCAGGGCACAGTCATGTTTGTCAGTGAACACTTCAAAGTGCTCAAGGGGCCAGACCCTGATGAGTACATCAACAAAAGTGTGTTTGACCTGTTTCCGGCTGATATCGCCGAAGCACTCTGGCAAAATGACCTGGAGGCCCAGCGCTCTGAATTTCCCGTCATGGCTGAAGAGCAGGTTTATCATAAAGATGACCAGCTGCATACTTACCAGACCAGCAAATTCAGGCTTCTGGGGGACGAAGGGCAGGTCATTGGTACCTGTGCCGTCTCTTTTGATATCACCGAATTGAAACGGCTGGAACATGACGTCATTCGTGATCCTCTCACTGGCCTTTATAACCGGCGGTTTCTCGATGCCAGTCTGGAGAGTGAGCGGCAACGAGCGCTCCGAGAGGGACACCTGCTTGCCTTCGCCCTGATCGACCTTGACGGATTCAAGCAATTCAACGATCAGTATGGTCATCACCTGGGTGACGAACTTTTACAGGCACTGGCGACCACCTTACGTATGTGGCTGAGGCGTTCTGGCGATTACTGTTTTCGGGTGGGCGGCGATGAGTTCGCGGCGCTCTTTACCGTAGAGAATTCCAATGACGTGCTCAAAATCATGAACCAGGTCATTGAGTCGTTCAAACTTCATGTTGCAGCGATGGTCCCGAATGCACAGGATTTTGGGCTGTCGATTGGGGTGCGTCTGATCGAAATGAATGATCAGTCTGCGAATCGACGGCTCTATATTGATGCCGACAAGGCCCTTTATAAAGCGAAAGCAATGGGGAAGGGGCAGTGTCAGTTGTTCCGATCCTGGTCAGCGCATGGCGAATGAAAAAAGCCCGGCAACGCCGGGCTAACAGGGATTTTTTACTTTCTAGGTTATGGCCGGGCCACACGGAGCGACGCGTGCCCGGTAGGGGGAGCTCCAATCAGGTGATCAGCCGCACTTGCTGTCGCCGCAGTTCAGACAGGTCATGCAGCCATCCATCATGATCACGGATTTCTGGCTGCACTTCTTGCACATCGTGGCTGAGGGCGGGAAGGCCAGCTTTTCACCACTGTCGCCCTTGGCTTCGGATGCCTTGGCTTCATAAGCGGCTCGTTTTTCTGCAATCATGTGGCGCTGCGCTTCGCTCAGTTCATCCGACTGAATCAGACCTACCGCTTTCATGTGACGCTCGATGACCGAACCAATTTCGGCGACCAGCGATGGCATGAATACACCACCTTTCTTGTAGTAACCGCCATTGGGATCGTGTACAGAGCACAGCTCGTCGATCAGGAAGGTGATATCACCTCCCTTACGGAACACCGCTGAGATAACCCGTGTCAGTGCGATAACCCACTGAAAATGCTCCATCGACTTGGAATTGATGAAGATTTCATAAGGGCGGCGCGTTTCATGATCCGTCCCCTCATTCAGCACGATATCGTTGATCGTGATGTAGAGGGCGTGCTCGGAAACCGGCGGCTTGATCTTGTAGGTGCTACCAACCAGATAATCAGGACGTTCAATGGTTTCGTTCATGACCAGTGGCATGGGCTCTTTCACTTCATTGACCGCTTGCAGCTTGGGCTGCTCGTCGGCTTTGAGCACAGTATAGCCTACGATTTTCTTTTCTATTTTAAATGCCATGATTCTCTCCTGATCAGAACTTTCCGTAGGTGCCTTCTTTTAGCGCGTCAAACAGGTTCGCCGCTGTGTGCATTTCGCCATCGTATTCGATTTCGTCGTTACCTTTAAACTTCACTTTGCTGCCATCGTCGAGCGTGAATTCATAAAAGGTATTTTCCAGATCCTTTTCCTTCACCAGAACGCCCTGGAAGGCTTCCGGGTTGAAGCGGAAGGTGGTGCAGCCCTTGAGACCTTTCTCGTAGGCATACATGTATATGTCCTTGAACTTATCGTACGCAAAGTCAGTCGGTACGTTCGCCGTTTTCGAGATGGAGGAATCCACCCACAGCTGTGCGGCTGCCTGAATGTCAACGTGCTGGGTCGGTGTCACATCATCGCTCACGGTGAAATAGTCCGGCAGCTTGGCCTCCGCATCGTCACTGAACGGCATAGCGTGCGCGTTGATATAGTGACGGTAGGCCAGCAGTTCATAAGAGAAGACATCCATCTTTTCTTTGGTCTTCTTGCCTTCACGAATCACGTTACGGAAGTAGTGATGCGAAAAGCTCGGCTCGATTCCGTTGCTGGCGTTGTTGGCCAGTGACAGGGAAATGGTCCCGGTCGGTGCAATCGAGGTGTGGTGCGTAAAGCGGCTGCCATGTTTGGCCAGTGAATCGACCAGTTTGGCATCTGCGCCGGCAATGCGCTGCATGTAGCGGCTGTAACGGGCGTGCAGGATCTTGCCTTTCACTTTGTCGCCCACCTTGAATCCGTCTTTGGCCATTTCAGGGCGCAGGGCCAGCATGCGCTCAGTCACGGCAAAATCATCTTCCATGATCGGCGCAGCGCCTTTTTCCTTGCTCAGGCGCAAACCTTCGCGCCAGCCTTCCAGTGCCATTTCCTTGTTCACGTTTTCGGTAAATTCGACTGATTCAGGTGAACCGTAAGGCATGCGCAGCATGGCCAGTGTTGAGCCCAGTCCCAGAATGCCCATGCCGTGTCGGCGCTTGTACATGATTTCATGGCGCTGGCCTTCCAGCGGCAGGCCATTCACTTCTACCACGTTATCCAGCATGCGGGTGAAGATGCTGACGACCTTGCGGTATTTTTCGTAGTTGAATGTGGCCTTGTCAGTGAACGGATGCTCAACGAACTTGGTCAGGTTAACGGAACCCAGCAGACAGCTGCCGTAAGGGGGCAGGGGCTGTTCACCACAGGGGTTGGTTGCGCGGATGTTTTCGCAGAACCAGTTGTTGTTCATTTCATTGACCTTATCGATCAGGATGAAACCGGGTTCAGCAAAATCGTAGGTCGAGGTCATGATCGCGTTCCAGATCTCGCGCGCCTTGACTGTACGGTAGATGCGGCAGGCCACCTGACCACGGTTATCGGTCACATAGCCTTCTCGTACCGGGAAATCACGATAGAGGTATTTGCTACGGTTGCTCAGATCCAGCGCTTCTTCTTCGGCTTCTTTTCGTGTGACCGGGAAGGACAGCTCCCACTCGCCGTCGTGCTTGACCGCTTCAATAAAGTCTTCGGTAATCAGCAGCGAAAGGTTGAACTGACGCAGACGGCCGTCTTCACGCTTGGCGCGGATAAAGTCGAACACATCGGGATGATGTACATCAAAGGTCGCCATTTGGGCGCCGCGGCGGCCACCGGCAGAGGAAACGGTGAAACACATCTTGTCAAAGATGTCCATGAAGGACAGAGGCCCGGATGTCGTAGCGCCCGCACCGGCCACGTAGGCGCCTTTGGGACGCAGGGTAGAGAATTCGTAACCAATACCGCAGCCTGCCTTCAGGGTCAGTCCGGCTTCGTGGTTTTTCAGCAGAATGTCATCCATGGAATCCATGATGCTGCCAGACACGGTGCAGTTGATCGTGGAGGTTGCGGGTTTGTGCGCTTCTGCACCGGCATTGGAAATGATACGGCCGGCAGGGATCGCACCGTTTTCCAGTGCCCACATGAAATCTTCCAGCACTTTGGCCCGGATGGACTCTTTTTCTACGGCCGCCAGTGAAATGGCCACACGGCGATAGGTGTCATGAATGTCCTTGTCGACGGCATCGCCCGACTTGGTTTTCAGCTGGTACTTGGTTGACCAGATGTCCTGTGATGCGGGCTGCATTTCAACGGGCGTGATAAGCGGGTGGACTTTAGCGTTCATAGAATTCCTGTAACCCCTGTCTTTGTTATACCCCAAGATATAGTGTGAGGGCTTGCCCCCGTCAACGATTCCTGGCGCTGTTTTTTAGGCCGTCTGACGCCTGAGCCCGAAGGTTTTCAGTACGATTCAGAGGGCTTTGCAACCTGCTTCTGTGAACAAGTTGCGGATAAGTTGTGGATAACTTGTTAACAAGAGACCCCATATATGGGGTCGTGTAAAAATTATAGCACTAGATGATGTGTTGCATAGTCTTGACTACAAAAAATTACACAAATTCCTGCAGCCGGATCTCGGGCGTATTGGTGAAAAATCCAGTTTTGGGGTTGATGCTGATGGGGAAGCGGTGCGGGCATTGGCTGCCCGCCGGGTGACTACTAGATATAGTGGTGGAGGCTAGAGCATTTCGGCGCGCAGAGGGGCCAGACGCGCAAGCAGTTGGTTCTGAATCGGATGGGGAATCCCGGTTTCGTCCATCGCGTCGATGAGAAGTTCGACCAACCTGTTGAAATTCGCTTCGGTGATGTCCATACCCGCATGCACTTTGTCCATCGGGTCGCCGGTATAGTCACAGGGACCCCCACTGACCTGGCAAAGTTGTTCGTTCAGCTTGCTCTGGAAACGCTCAAGATCGGTTTCCTCGAAGAAGGGCCTGATATCCGGGGCATTGCCAATCTGCACGATCAGTGCACGGGTTATCTGATCGATACCTGCAGACCCGCCGAGTGCATCATAGAGGGTCTCGCGCGGCGTGGCGCAACCGCCAAGTGTCAGACAGAGTAGCCCGGCGGCCAGTAGTATTTTTACGTGGGTGTATCGTTTCATTCCTCGCCTCACCACAATGCGCCATTGATTGAAAGATAGAGTCCCTGCTGGTTGTCCTGTCCGGCGATGTGGCCCAAGTCTGCCCAGGCAATGGCTACACCGAGATGCTTGTTGGGTAGATAGGCGATAAACACATCCTGCCAGTCATCTTCGCGCGCAAAACTCAGGTTGTCAGGCTTCTGGCGGTATTCAACCCCGACGGCGAGCGAGCGGGTCAGCAGGACAGCCACGCTACCCTCGCCCAGGATGGAATAAGCGTTTTTGGCATCGCCGCCAAAGCCGAGAAAACCGGTTTGATTGGCATCGCTTGCTCTCAAACCCACATTCCATAACAGGTTGTAGCCAAAGAGGGCACCCAGCTGCAACTTACTCGCGGTCACGAAATAATCAGTACCGTGACGCGCATTATCCGCGCCCACTGCCCCTGCAATCTCGCCATCCTGCAGTTCACGAAACTGGATCCCTGCACTGATCTGCGGGAAGAATGAATAGACCAGGTCGCCATAGAGGCGCGTCTTCAGTCCAAAGACCTGCTGGCCGATTTCGCTTCCGGTGCCCTTTAATAAAAAGGTTTGATTGGCAAAGCTCACTTCGACCCGATCGTAAAAATTGAGCGCTGCGCCTGCAACTTGCAAACGGTAGGCCCCGACGCCGGTCTGCGAGAGAAAGACCGTGGCTGCCAACTCGTCCCGTGTTGCATAACCGGAAAGGGTGGCCCACGGCACCAGTCCGCCACCAGCGGTGCCATCAATCGTGTTTAGGCCTGGGGTGGCAAGCAATTTACCGCCGGCTTGGGCGGGTAAGGCTGCCGTCAGGAGCAGACTCAGGAGAAGGGGAACGCGGGCCTGCGGCAGACATCGACTCAGAGGGGGCTGTTGCATTGATTTATCCTGTTATCGAGGGTTTTTGGCGATCCTTGAGCCATTGTTCGAATAGGCTGGCGGGCATCGGGCGGCAGAGGTGATAGCCTTGTATGTAATCGCAGCCCATGTCCTTCAGCGTGTTCAGCGCCAATTCGGTTTCAACGCCTTCGGCAATTACCTTGAGACGGAACCGGTGCCCTAATTCAATCGTTGATTTAACGATGATGCGATCACTTTCAGACTTGTCGAGGTTGAAAACAAAACTTTTGTCGATCTTGATCGCGCTGACGGGCATTTGCTTCAACTTCGAAAGGGACGATTGGCCAATCCCATAATCATCGACTGAAAGTTCAAGGCCGTTTTCCTTGAACCGGGTCATCAAATCAATCGCTTTCTGGGCGTCGCTCATCATGTCGCGCTCGGTCAACTCAAAACTGACACAAGAGGGCGGCAAGTCGTACAGCGATAGCAGGGCGAGCGTCATTTTTTACAGTTCTTCACGACCCAGGTCCTGGGCAGAGATGTTGATCGCTACCTGAAGTGTTACGCCGGCATCTTTCCAGATGGCCAGTTGTCGCAGCACGGTATCCAGTACCCAGTCCGTGAGTGTGCTGATAAGCCCTGATTGCTCGGCCAGGGAGACGAACACCTCGGGTGAGACGAATTTACGGGTAGGGTGAATCCAGCGGATCAGCGCTTCACACTTGTCGATTTTGCCTGACTGGAGATTCAGTTTGGGCTGATAATACATTTGCAACTGGCCATCATTTGAGCCTAACGCAAGCTTGAGCTCATTGAGCAGAATCAGTCGTTCAAGGTGGGCTTCATCCTCCCCGGTTTCGTAAAATCGCAGGCCTGCGCGTGTCTGACGTGCCTTGTCCAGTGCGATGCCGGAGCGTCGCTCCAGAATGTCCGCAGTCTCCCCGTGCTCTGGCGAAGTCGCGACACCGATGTCGCAGACGAGGGGGAGCGAGAGTGTGCCGACAATGAATGGTTCCGCCAGTCTGGCCTGAATTTTTTCAGCTAATACATGGGGCGTACTGCGATCGGGCACCGGATAGGCTGCCATAAACTCGTCGGCGCCCGCTCGGGCGACTAAAGGTTCTAAATCGGCGAAGAACCGGAGACGTTCACCAATGATGATCAGACATTTATCGCCAACATCAGGGCCAAAGGTGTCGTTCACCTGTCTGAATCCGCGAACATTGATGCTCAGGAAGATCAGCGGTGAGCCTGTGCCAAGCAGCCGCTGACTGAATTTTGTGAGCAGGGTGTGACGATTTAGCAGTTGCGTCAGCTGGTCGTGCGAAGTCTGGTAGAGAATGCGCTGCTCGCGCTCTTTGATTTCGTTCCGCATGGCAACAAAGGCATAAAACAGATCGTGCAGTTCTCGCGTTCGCGTTTTGATGAAGGGAATATGATGATAATCGCCCCCCGCAATCTGTTCGGCAATGACACCCAGTCGTGCCAGGGGCTCGGCCAGGCTGCGCGAAAGCACCAGACTGCCCAGGCTGGCCAGCACCAGCACCATCAGGGTAATAATCAGAATCCGGTTACGAATGCGGTCGAATTCGTCAAAGGTCTTGTCCAGTGAGGCGCTCAATACCAGTTCCAGCGTGTCGCCCTCTCCCAGAACAAAGACTGAGGGCTGTGAGATAAAGCGCTGTCTTTCGCCAATCAACATACCCGCGTTGACCACCAGTTCCTTTGGCGCGGCCAGGGCTTCGGCCTGCTGTGCTTCTGGCAGGGTACTGGTTAAAACCTGTCGAAGTCCTTCGTGCGTGTGGACCAGCGATAAATTCAGGCCGGTCACGTTAAGCAAGTCTCCTGTAAACCGTTGATCCAGCTTAAAACCGATGCCCGCCAGTGCGATGGGCAAAGGGGCCTTTACTGGAATGACAATAATCTGGTAAAGCTGATGATCCTCGACCAGAAATGAAGCCACCCCATCGTCTTGAATGGCCTGTTTGACCAAAGAGGCGGAAAGTTCTGTGAGACTGGGCGGCGCGTCATCCGAGTGAATAGAGGCGGTCACACGGCCCTCGAGATCGGTGATCAGCATCAGGTCTGCGGCAATGCGCCGGCCCTGGTTCTGCAAAGCACTCCTTAGTGTCGGCAGGTCCTGCGTGGCGACCGCCTGCTTGAAGCCGAAATCCGCCGTCAGAACACTCGCTGAGGCAAACAGGCGTTGGCTGCGATCCCCCAGTGATTCCTGGAAAATGTTGACTGCGCGCGTTAGCTCATCATTGACTTGTCGCTCAGCATACCCCGCCGTCGAACTCCAGACCGAGCCCATGATGGCCATGGCCGTCAGTACCAGCAATGCTGTTGTCAGCAACAAAATCTGATTGCCCAATTTGTTCATGGCGAAGCCCGTCGGAAGGCGTCGAACCGGTTCACTGCCTTTGCGGGTGCCGGAGTCTGGGCTCCCGGTCTCGCAGGCTGGGTGAGGGGCAGGGTCAGGAGCGCCACAGGATGATCCGGGTCGTCTGTGCGCAGGGTCCATCCTTCGGCACTCAGCGTCAGTGATTGCAGACTGTCAGGTGAAAGTGCAGGGTGCCAGACACGAATCTGTGTGGGAAATGTGTCCGTGGGCAGGCTTAATTGACCGGTGTCGTTGGAGTGTCCCACTAATCCGGATTCCGCGATGTATATGTAACCCACCATCGCATCGTGAATATTGCATCCCAGCACCACGACACCTGGCTGTGAAAAAGTGATGGGAGTTGCGGGCTCCCGAGCATAGAGCTTGATTTCGAAAGGCTTGGCTGGAGAGAAAGAGTAGACGTGATGACGAATCTGGTCGCTGTTGGGGAAGTTGACCTGATCGCCCGCCTGAATTGTCAGCAACAATGGAACGAAGCGCTTATTGATCTGATCCATGCTGCTGATCGTATGCCTAATAGCCGCGGTCGGTGATTGAGGGTCGAGCACCTCGATGACCGCATTGGCAACGGCGCGCCCCTCCTGATCTTGCACTTGAAAGTCAACGGCGGTTGCGGGTGAGGTCAGGGCCCACAGCGTTGTAATGGTCAGGAATCGCAAGGAAGACAGCGGCATCGGCCAAACCCAAGTGTACCGCGCAAAACGGCTCTGGTTTTCTAAAAGCATAGTTGCCGGGCTCCAGGGTCGCAAGGGCATGGGCTGGCTTCTGATGCAGGAACCCCTTCTACGCTTGATTAAGGGGCCCGGCCATTTGGCAGGAAACCGATGTACCGGGCCTGAGACGGAGCCTGGAGGCGCTGTAGGCCCCCAGCCGTCCTCTGGGGTGTCAGGCGGCACCCTGACCGGAGAGGTGGCGCTGGATTTTTGTCGCAACGCCCGGTCTGAGTTTGTTCAATTTCAAGAGCCAATCCACGGCTGAACGCAGAGACTCATCCGCCTTACGCGGTTTAATCTGCAGCACTTCTTCGGTTTCGCGTGTGTCGAAAAAGCAGTAACGTCCCACCGCTTCAAACACCAGGTCGTAGGTGAAGGGTGGGGTGAGGCCGATCAGCTTGCACAGCGTTTCGACAATACGGGCAAACACCAGTGTGGGGCCGCGTCCCATCGGCAGATACAGGGGCCGAATGCCTGTGAGGCGTTTCAGTTTTTCACCAATGGCTTTCACTTCCAGATTCTCGCCACCCACGATGTAGCGATGGCCATTTTCGCCGCGAGTTAACGCCGCCACATGCGCTGCTGCGACATCGCGTACATCCACCAGATTGAGGCCGCCGGGGTAGGTTTGGCCTTTGCCATTCAGCCAGTCCATCACCAGTTGATTAGAGGGTGTGATACGGAAATCATTTTCGCCCAGCACAATCGCCGGACAGATCACCACCAAATGAATGCCATGTTCTTTGGCGAGTCGCTGTGCAGCCTTTTCGCTTTGGGTCTTGGCCACGTAGTAGGGATTGGTGGCGTCGTTGTTCCAGTCCTGGTTGCTCAGAAATGTGTTGGGGCTGTAGGAAAACCCAATCGAGGCGACTGAGCTGGTATACACCACGCGACGGATGCCGTATTTGGCCGCCCCCTTGAAGACGATCTCAGCACCTTTCACGGCAGGTTCCACGATTTCTTCCGGGGTCTTGGCAATCGTCTTATAGACAGCCGCCATGTGAATAATCGCGTCGCAGCCTTCAGCTGCCGCCATCACCGCCGCTTCGTCCATAATATCGCCGTAGACGAAGTCGGGGTTGAGGCCGTCCAGCCCGCGCAGGTCCGAGCCTTTACGGACCATGGCGCGCACCTGATGCTGTTGGTCCAGCAATTGTCGAACCACGTGTGAACCAATGTGCCCGTTGGCACCGGTAACCAATACTTTCATGCTGCGCTGTCCTACCTGGCATCCGAATGAACAGCGATCATGGTAGAGCAGTGGCCCGCGATCAACAACTGTCAATCAAACAAGGTATAGCGTAAGCCCAGGCCTATGCTGTCGATATCCGCATCTTCGATGGGATAGCGTTGCCAAAGCAGGTTGACAAACATCCGTTTGCCAATCTGCCGCTCGACACCCAGCCCATAAACCATATCAAAACCGTCATCCTTGAACTCACGGCTTTCCGAATCCGTAGAAACATTGTATTGAACATGCCAGGCAAACCCACCCAGACGAGCCAAAACGCTCCATTGATTTCCCACTGGGTAGGCATAAGTTGCTGAAAGTGCTAACCCCTGTGCAGTCTGGGGTTGAATCGTCCCAAGGCTGTCAATAAAGTCCAGCGAACTGGACGCCAGCCCAGTAATATCCGTTTCAACTTCACCCAGCCGGGTGTATCCGACTTCTACGTTAAGACGGGGTATGATCGGATAGGCGAGAAACACACTCCAACCGACACTGCTACTGTCCTCCTGGCTGGCCGTTGCATTGAGTCCTGCCTGTTGTAGCCGTGCATTCACGGAATCCAGGCTGTCGTCATGATCTACCCAGGCAATCTGAAATCCGCCTTGTAATTTTTTCCAGGGTGTATCGCCAGTGCCTTCATTACCACTGTCGGCGTTGGCAACCGGAGACAAAATTGGAGTCAGTCCCAGCAGGACAATCAGCAATGCCATACTTCGCGATGTTGGATGATTCAGGTGTCGATTGCGAATGTTCAGTATCAGCATTGCCAATACAAAAGCCGCTATTTCACGCCAATTCATTGCGCCTGCTCCACCACGGGCATGTGCTGTAACTTCAACTTGAGAGCCCACGCCTCCGGGGTCCGCGAGGGTGCCGTTGACTTCATCGTCTGCGTCGTTGGGACCACCGTCCTGCATGGTTAATTGAACACACCAGTGTCCGGGGGTCAGGCCTTCCGTGTACTGGCTATCTCCTGGGGGGGGGCAATAACCAGCCTCTCCCGGTGCAGAGGCAAGACTGTCGACGCCGTTTTCGACAAAGTCATGCCAACCGCTGTCGCTCAGTTTGCGGTATACCGGTAGTTCCGGGATGGCGGCAAATTGCGCAAGGACGACCTGGACAGTTTGTCCCGGTTCAGGAAGCTCAGACACTTCGAAATCGAAGTAACCGCCTACATTGGTTACCGAGTCAGGGTTCTGCAATTGCTGCGTTTCGATATCATCAGACTGAACGCCACTGGCACCGATGTCCGCTCCGAGGGCCGTTGAACCCAGCCTCAGGCGCAGGCCAGGATTGGTTTCCATGACATAGCTATCCGAAGTCGCCCTTCGCTCTTGAATAACGTTACTCGCCTCCATGGCATCCAGGTAATCGGGTATGCCATCGCTGTCGGAATCAATCAGTCCTTCTGCTACGTCATCAATGCCATCTCCATCGGTGTCATCCAATGCGCTCAATGTAGGCAAGGTCTCTTGAATCTTGAGTTTCAGGCTTGTTTTTGAACTCAGACTGGGCGAGCCATCGTCGGAAACGTTGATTTGAATGGTATATACACCTTCCGCCAATGCCGAGGGATTGAATGTGAAACTGGCTTCAGCGGAATCAGTGTCGACCAGGGAATTGTCACTGTCCGCCCAGTCAAAAGCGTGAGTATCTTCGCTGTTGGGATCAGTTACCGTGGCCGTCACCGTGACGTCACCTCCATCCATGGCAATGAGACTGAGATTGGCAGAACCCATTTGCGAGGTAGTCAGGGCCACGGTTGGGGGTTCATTTTGTTCGGATAAAGTCGTGGTGTGGGTTGAACGAGGCCCAATTTTCGCGTTGATTGGCGTACCCATGGATAACTCAATGGTCTCGTCGTCATCTCCACTGCCATCATCCACCACCGTGAAAGTAATTTCTGCGTGGGTTCCGCTGGAAATTGTCACTGTTCCGGCTTGAAGGTCATGATCATCCGGGTTGGCTGCCGTTCCTGTCACAGCAAAGGGCACTGTCACGGGGTAGTCTGCGGCATTGCCATTGAGATGCACGCCTACCACGACGTCAGGTCCGCCGGTTTCACCGATTCGTTGATCCTTGCTGAATTCGACCAGCGGCCTCACCTTCACAATTTGGGTTGCCGTAGCCGTATTGCCATTATTGTCGATTGCTGTCCAGACGATCTCATGGCGACCCGGTGTAAAGCGACCGCTGTGAGAGGTCGTTACTGCAACATCGCCGTCGAGAAAATCGTAGGCCGTTGCAGTTCCGAAATCGACCTGGTTAAAACGCTCGGTGGCATCCACCGTGACATCGGCAGGAAGCGTGATTTCCGGCGCAACGTCATCCAGCTGAGGGTTCTTGTCTTGTTGATATTCCTGCAGGTTGCTCAACCCGTCTCCATCGGAGTCCAAAGCGGCGTCGCTGGAATCACTGGCGTCAAAACCAGCTAAAATCTCCCAGGTGTTGGGTAGGCCGTCTCCATCCTTGTCATCGTCGTCATCATCAGGAATGCTGTCGCCGTCGAGGTCAGGTAGTATTTCCAGGCTAAACGATGCCGAATCGCTGAAACTGCCATCACTGACGTTTATCACCACGGTATGGGTGCCCGTATCAGAGGATGCGGGTGTGCCGGACAATTGCCCCGTACCTGTATCAATACTTAGAAAAGCGGGCGCCGTTGTCAGGTTCCAGATCAGCGAACCGGTCTCAGGATCTGAGGCAATAACCGTAAATGCGTAAGGTTGCTCTTCAACGGCTGCGCTGAGGGATGCTGTGGTAATCTCTGGGGCTTCGTTGGCATCTGTAACATTGACGGTAAGTGACTGGGTGCCGGACACCGAATTCGCCGTCGCCTGCACCGTTAACGAATAGTTGGATTTGGTTTCATAGTCGGGAGCCGTAACAAAGGTCAATACACCGGTCGATGCATTGATGCTGAATGAAGCCGCATCGCCACCGGCAACAATCTGATAGCTCAAACCTGACGAATCCGGGTCTGTCGCGACGACCGTTGTCACCGCTGTTTGGTTTTCGGCGACAGAAACCGTGGCCGTGCTGCCACCACCATTGGATGTGATGGTAGGGGGATCGTCCACCGGGATAATCGTGATATTGGAAGTCGCTGTACCAGTATCCCCGTCTACATCCGTGGCAGACACTGTTAACACGCGAGGATCTGATGGTGGATTGTCGGAGGTATTTTCAAACGTAACCCGTCTGGCCACTTCCAGCGCAATTGCATCGGTCACAACGACGCTTCCAATGACCCGTACGTTGTCCACATAGAGACTTGCGCCGAGAGCCAATCCGCCAGACGCGTCATAGGAACCCGACACGAAGCGAAACAGGTAGGTATCGTCTGTGCTCACTGTCGCACTGGTGGTGGTAAAACTCTGCGTATCACCTCGCTGGGAAAATAGGAGTGTTTCCGTATCGTCGCCAGTTCCAAACGTGTCATCCGCGCCGTCCCCAATAAGGTAGCCCAACACTTCGTACCAGTCACCGCCGTTCTGAGCGGACCAATCCATGAAAATCTGATCGCCATTGAAGGCGTTGAATGGGGTGCTTTCGACATAGGGGCCATGGGTGGAGCAGTACCCGTCCGGATTGAGCCCGGCACCAGGCGTCGTGCAGCTCACACTGCCTGAACTAAAAAGACGCAGGGCGTAGGTGCCCTGGCTGACCGGCGATGTCACCACGCTGATCGAATAACTGACGCTCGCACTGGACGCAATTTTGATCGTTGCGGTACCCGAAGTGGAGTTTGACGACCGCACCCAATTGATGGAGTCGCCGTCAATATCAGCTTCATTCGGATACTGGCTTGCAAAGGTGGTCCATCCCTCCGTGGTGCCGGTTTCAAAGCTGGAATTTTCCAATGGGCTGGAAAACAGGATGGTCAGCGGAGCGCCATCCTCACCATTATTGGTCGCGTCGACCGAACCGATCCGATCTCGGCCGGTGCCATTCCCCCGATAGAGTTCAATGCCATCCAGTGATAAAGCCCCAAGGTCGTTAGGATTGCTGTCACTGAGAAAGCCAAAATTGTCTTCGGTTTCAGCATCGGCAAGCGAAAACGTTATCGACCCATCGGTAAAATCCAAGCCATCTGAAATCGATACATCGGCATCGATAACGGTTGGCGCATCCTGTTCCAAAACAGTGAGATCGGAGAGTCCTGAAATCGCAGGCGTTGACCCGTTCGCCAACGCAGCCTGGGGTAAAAATGACAGCAGTGCCAGCGAGGCAGCAATGCGATTTACAGACGTTTGCTTCATGTGATTATTCTCATTCGCAAATGGGATGGGAGGAAGAAAGTCTAGTACTGGCTATTCAGCTCTGCCACCTCGCATCAAAATCGAGTTTCGTGCGTCATCACGACGGAATATCGATAGGTCAGGCTGGATGCCTGCTAACGCCGGTGATAAGGTAGGGCCTTTCATTTCATCGATTATGCGAGGCAGACCGACCATGTCCGATACGCTGGCTTTCAAGCTGGGATCCGAGATCTGGCTGGCCAAGAACAGCACCCGTGAACTCATCGAAGCCCAGCGAGTGGAGTTTTATCCGGCGGGCGAATATGAGCGAACGCAAGAAGTGACCTATTTACGGGTAACACCGCAGGTAAAATGGCGTCAAGCGGTGATACTGGGGCGGCCGGAGTGGATGTGGGGCGCCGAAATGGGCGTCAATGCGGCCGGTGTCACTATCGGCACCGAAGCGGTGTTTACGCGCATGCAGGAAAAGCGTGAAAAAGGGCTGCTGGGGCCGGACCTGGTGCGTTTGGCCCTGGAGCAGGGCACGACTGCGGAAAATGCTGCACGGATTATTATTCATTACATCGAAGATGTCGGACAGGGTGGTCCCGCCGGTTGTCGGGGGGATGGCCTACGCTATGACAACAGTTTTTTGATTGCTGATCATCAGCAGATCATCAAGCTGGAAACCGCCGGACGCTTTTGGGCCCTCAAATACATCGAGGTCGCCGACAGCATTACCAATCAGCTCACGATTCAGAGTGAGGCCGACAGTCAATCTTTCCCGGACAAGGTGAGTCGCTTCGGCGAAATCGGTTTTGCTGACTCGTTTAACCGCTGGCTGATCCCGCGTTATGTGCATGCGCAATCGCGCTATGACCGCAGTGTGGAGTTCATGCGTGACCTGATGGTCAAGGATGCGCCCGATATCCGTCTGGAGCTGCAGACGTTTTTGTCGTCTCACTGTGAATCGACGCCGACGAACTACGCTGACCTCTGTTGGCATTCGGGAGGATTCTTCAAACGTTTCGACACCGTGAATACAATGATGGTGCGCTTGCCTGCGCGGGGAACCCCCCAAGTCTGGATGACTGGCGCCCCGCATCCCTGCCGTCAGCTGTTTCATGAAGTGAAGTGGGGCAGCGACCATTTCTTTGCCGATAAACCCGACTACTGGGAGCGTCAGCGCGACCATGAACACCCCCATGCCGCCACCCACCGACACGCCTAAGAAAACCTTGCTGGTGATTGCGCATACGCCGTCACCCAATACCCAACAGATGGCTGAAGCGGTCATTCGGGGAGCCTCGTCACCTGAGACCGCCGAGACCGTACAGGTGGTGTTTCGCCGCCCCCTGGAAACCCGGCCGGAGGATCTGCTGTCGGCGCAGGCGGTGATTCTGGGCACTACCGAAAACCTGGGGTACATGGCTGGTTTGATGAAGGATGTGTTTGACCGATGCTACTACGCCTGGCTAGACAAGACCCAGGGTCTTCCCTTTGCCTTTTATATTCGTGCGGGTCACGACGGCACTGGCACCCGCCGCGCCATTGAAACGATCACCACCGGCCTGCGCTGGCGTCAGGTTCGCGAACCACTGATTTGCCGGGGCGATTTTGACCAGGTGTTTCTGGCGCAGTGCCAGGAGCTGGGGCTGACGCTGGCGGTGAGTCTGGACTTGGGGGTGGTTTGACTATGGGTTGAACCCTCTTTTTATTGCGAAGTTTCGCCATGTTGAAGAATCTCTACCCAGACCTTCTATAGCAGTCACGCCGATATCATGAAATCCAGCTGTACACCAGGCGCGGTTAGGATTTGGGTCGTCAAATATGTCACCTGCTCGACCGATTCTAACTTTGTAAAATGGATAATTATCATCGTTAGGCGCATAACACCATCTGTTTTTGTACTCTCCTCCCAGGCTTTTACAGTGGGCTTGAACTACGTTGAGCTGGCACCGGGTACAACGAGTAGCACAATCACGTTAGATGATTTTTCACTCGAAAAACTCAGCGACGACTACCGGGATATGACCCGAGCCAAGGCCGAGGGCATGTCCGTGGAATTCGGTTTTGCCGTTAAATATCGCATTACGGAATCAGACTCGCTCAGGACGTTGTTTAAACAAAACACCTATAGCCTGTTGAGTGTGCTGGAGGATTACAGGTAGGGTAATGGCCCTGTGCGTGTCAAGCTGCGAATATATCATTGGCTTTCGCCAAAACCGGCCAGTCTGAGGTAAAAATGGGGATGCTTTGTGGATATTAAGAAAGGGTTCGTGTAATGAGTGACAAACCCTCCTCGCTTATCCAGCCACCTGAGGGGTATTGCGATTGGCTGGCCGCACTAAAGAACCGGATATACAGTGCTCAGCAGCGAGCTACGTTGGCTGTAAATCGGGAAATGCTGTTGCTGTACTGGCAGATTGGAAAGGAGATTCTTGATCGGCAGATTAATGAGGGATGGGGCGCTAAGGTAATCGAACAGTTAGCTCATGATCTGAGCAACGCTTTTCCTGATATGAAAGGATTTTCCCCTCGCAACCTTAAATACATGCGTGCCTTTGCACAGGCATGGCCTGATAGCGAATTTGTGCAACAGGCTGTTGCACAATTGCCATGGGGACATAACCTGATACTGGTTACCAAGTTAAAAAGCCGTGATGCGCGTCAGGCCTATGCCCAGAAAGCCCTCGAAAACGGCTGGTCACGCAATGTACTGGTCATGCAGATTGAGTCTCGTTTACTGGAGCGACAGGGGAATGCTGTTACAAACTTTGCTCTGAGTTTACCTCCACCTCAGTCCGATCTCGCTCGTGAGTCACTCAAAGACCCATACCGCTTTGACTTTTTAAATTTGGGAATTGAAGCGCAGGAACGTGAGATAGAAAGAGCACTGGTGCGACACGTGACTGATTTCTTATTGGAGCTGGGTGCGGGCTTCGCTTTTGTGGGTCGGCAGGTGCACCTAGAGGTGGGCGGCGATGATTTCTATAAAGTCGTAGCCGAATATGCGCTGGGGGATAAAACCCAGCCCATGGGGATTGCTGAATTCAAGTTGCAAGAAGCCTTACCCGAGACACTGGAAAGTAATTTGCCAAGCATTGAACAAATAGAGCGAGAACTCCAAGGAAGTGAATCGTGACCACCCAACCTCACTTCCCCCCCCTTCTTATACAACCGTAATGAAATTCCCACGTAAGAGGGTGTAAACTTTCAACCCGAACTGAAATTTCGGTATAGGCATGGACCGTCAACTCTCCTCACAGCTACCCACTGTCGGGGTGTCCGGCGTGGCAGCATTGCTGGCACACCTGAATCGCCTGGGCGTTTCAGCGCGTATCATTCGTCTCCGAACGGGGATTGAAAGCGAGGGATTGAGCCCCGAAAGCCGAATTCCCCTGTCAAATTACCATGCCTTGTGGCAGTTGGCCCTTGAAGAAAACCGCGATCCTGCCCTGGGACTGACGCTGGGGCGGCAGAATGAACCGCATCTCATGGGGCTGGTCAGCAGCCTGGCCCGTCACAGTGATACGGTGGGAGAGGCATTGCGCGAATACAGTCGGTTGGCGGGACTGGTCAACGAGTCCATGACAATCGAATTGCATGACGGCCCCGAGCCGATGGGCGGAGATGGACAGGTCTGTCTTAGTTACCTCTATCATTTTCCGGAGTTTTATTGCCCTGCTGAATGTGAGCGTGCGTTGCTGCTGATGCTGAAGCGATGCCAACAATGGGCGGGGCAGTCCATTCAACTGTCGGCTGTGCATCTGGCCCATGCCCCACAGGGCCCTGAATCCCTGTATCGCAAAGCTTTTAATTGCCCGGTGTATTTTGATGAGCCGGTGTGCCGGGTGTATTTCTCGCGGCATTATCTGAGCTACCCCATGCGGGGTACCAATCCCTTCGTGCGTCATGCTCTACGCCAGCAGGCCGACCTGTTGCTCAACCGCATCAAAACCTCGTCGCTGGCAGAAAAAGTGCGTTCGGTGTTGCTGGATGATCCGGATGCCAGTGAGCTGAGTCTGGATCGCATTGCCGAGCGTTTTCACCTGACCCGACAAAGCCTGATACATCGGCTTAAAGCCGAGGGCGTGGCCTTCAAATCGCTGCTGGAAAAAGTGCGCTTTGAGCGTGCCAAGCACCTATTGAAACAGACTCGCCTGACCAACAGCGAAATTGCGGTGGCCCTGGGCTTTTCCGAGCTCAGTGCCTTTAGTCGCGCCTTCAAACGCTGGTCCGGTCTCTCACCCAAAGCTTTCCGTGAACAGCTCTGCGTCTGAGCTTTGGGGCGCTCGTCGGAACAGCAGACTGGCATTGGTGCCGCCAAATCCAAAACTGTTACTGAGTGCGACGTCGACCTGGCGATTCTGAGTGCTGCGCAAGACGGGCAGGGTGGTGGCCAAGGGTTCGGGTGATTCCAGATTGGCGCTGGCACTGACAAAGCCAGCTTGCATCATCAGCAGGGTATAAATCGCTTCATGCACCCCGGCAGCGCCGAGGGAATGACCACTCAGTGATTTGGTCGAACTGACCAGTGGTGGATTTTCGGGAAACACCGTCTGAATCGCCTGTAGCTCGATCAAATCACCAATCGGCGTGCTGGTGCCGTGGGCATTGATATAGTCCACCGTGGGGCTTCCGGCCTGTTCCAGCGCCTGACGCATGCAGCGTGCTGCACCCACACCCGAAGGTTGCACCATGTCACGTCCATCCGAGCTGGCACCGTAACCCACCAGCTCTGCATAAATGGTCGCGTTCCGGGCCAGGGCGTGTTCCAGCGATTCCAGAACCAGGATGCCCGCACCGCTGGCAATGACAAACCCATCTCGATCGGTGTCGTAAGGGCGTGAAGCACGTTCTGGCTCCAGGTTGAATCGGGTGGAGAGGGCGCCCATCGCATCAAAATGCAGCGCCAGTGACCAGTGGGCAAAGTCGGCACCCCCGGCAAAGACCACATCCTGCTTGTTCAGCTGGATCAGTTCCATGGCATGGCCGATACAATGGGCACTGGTGGCGCAGGCCGAGGTCATGGAGTAATTAACGCCCTCAATGTGAAAGTGGGTTGCCAAGGTTGAAGAAGCCGAGCTGCACATGCCGCGCGTAACCCGGAAAGGACCAACTTTGCGAACGCCGCCTTCGCGAAAGAGATCCACAGATTCCACCACGTTTTCGGTCGAAGGGCCGCCGGTGCCCACGACCAGACCGGTGCGCGGGTTTGAGACCTGTTCCGGTGTCAGTCCGGCATCGTCGATGGCCTGCTGCATGGCAAGGTAGGCATAGCCGGAGGCGGTGTTCATAAAGCGATAGCGGCGCCGGTCGATCTTTTCTTCCGGTTTCAGGTCAATCTGGCCACTGATCTGGGAACGAAGTCCCTGAGTCTTGAAGGTTTCATCTTCACGGATGCCACTGCGTCCTTGTCTGAGTGAGTCGAGGACTTCTGCTTTGTTCAGCCCGAGACAGGACAGGATTCCCATTCCTGTAATCACCACCCGTTTCATGCGTGCAGCTCCTGGCGGCTGTGCTTGCCCGGAATCAGTCCCACTTGCAGGCTTTTCGCGGTATAGATCAATTGCTCATCTACGAACACACGACCATCGGCAATGCCGACAACAATGTCTTTGACCAATTCACGGCGAATATCCAGTTCATATTTGACGATATGGTGATGGGGGAGAATCTCACCAAAAAACTTGACCTCACCCACGCCCAGTGCCCGACCTTTGCCAATGTGTCCGCGCCAGGCAAGGAAAAAGCCGAGCGCCTGCCACAGAGCATCCAGCCCCAGACAGCCTGGCATGACCGGGTCGCCACGAAAGTGGCAATCGAAGAACCAGCGTTCAGGGTAAATATCGAATTCAGCCTGCAGAAAGCCACGCTTGTAGGCGCCGCCCTCGGCCTCAATCGTGGTAATGCGATCAATCATACGCATGGGCTCGCTGGGGAGCTGCATACCGGAGGCGGGAGGTGTCGCAAACATGCGATCCAGATCGTGCTTGCTGTAGTGGGCCTGATGAAGCATGAGAAGGGGTTCCTGTCTTCCTGTGATGAGGTGAGTAGAAACCACTATACCTGGGTGCGCTCCCGGTCGTTTGACCTTGGAGTGGGAAAGTTTGACCGTGCATCCATCAGAAAGATTGTACATCCATGTGTTTACGTGCTGCTGCGTATAGGATAAAGTACATTTGTTGTACACACGCGAATGGAGGATGCTTTGACTACGACTCGTTTGTTCAAAAACGGAAATTCTCAAGCGGTTCGGATTCCTGCAGACCTGGCCTATGAAAGAACTGACATTGATCTTGAAATCATTCGCATCGGCGATGAAATTCGCATAAGGCCTGCGCAACGTTCACTCAACGGAGTTCTTAAAAAGTTTGCCAGTTTCAGCGAAGATTTCATGGCCGACGGACGTGGGGAGCAGGGCCAAAAGGACAGGGATTCACTTTGATGAAATACATGCTGGACACAAATATGTGCATTTATCTAATAAAAAATCAGCCAGCAGAAGTCGCCGAACGGTTTGCCCAATGTTATGTCGGAGATGTTGTCATGTCAGCTGTGACCTACGCAGAGCTGGAATATGGCGTTGCCGCCTCGGGAGACCCTCAGCGAGAATTGATTAACCTTAAGGCCCCTATTAATTCCAGAAACACAAACGACAAATGGAATCGCGACCCCATGGTTTGAGGTTTACCGCAAGAAAACTCGCAAGGATTCCTCAGGAGCCCCCCCCCCCCCCGGGGCGGGCCCAGCACCCGGAGCCCACACCCCCAGGGTGGCGGGAGGGAACCCCGCCTCAACGCCCCCCCCAAAAGAACAAACCCCCCTGGCCAGTCTTCCGCCCCCCACCAAGTTTGATAGAGGACATTCCGGTCGTTCCATTCGATCTGGCGGCGGGTGCAGCGTATGGTCCGATAAGAATGGCGACACGAAACAACAAGAAAGATCATCTGGATACGTTGATAGCCGCTCATGCCGTTGCATTAGGCGTCACCCTTGTGACAAACAACACCAAAGACTTTGCTAAATATCCTGGAGTTGTTTTAGAAAACTGGCTATCAAAAGACTACTGACTTAAGCATTACCCCCGCGCGTCACGAAATCACATCGTTCCAGCCCCCGCGCTCACCCTTGCGTCGGCCACTGCTGCGGCGACGGTCGGATTTGCCGGGTTCAAAGCGGACCGAGTCCCGGCGATCTGCCGATTGGCGACGATGCTGTTGTCTACGATCAATGCCGTTGTAGGGCAGGTCTTTACCTTCGAAGATGGCAACCATCGGTTTATTCCTGTTGTTATTATTGATCCTTTAAGTGTAAGCCTATCGGTGCGTGGGGGCCAGTCTTCCTTCCTCTGGAAAACGCTTAACAGGATCGTAATGTATACCTTAGTGGAAATCCCCCCGATTTATTGACCGAACGCGCTAGAATCGGTTCCATGTCTGAAATAGACTCCCGTATCGCCGACAAAAATAACTGAGAGAGGACCCGCTATGAGCATTCATCCCCTGCATCCGGTGCCCGCCGAGATTGCCGCCAAGGCCTGGGCTGACAAGGCCGCCTACGAGCGTCTGTATCAGGCGTCGATTGATAATCCTGAGGCGTTCTGGGCCGAGCAGGGCAAGCGGATCACCTGGATGAAGCCTTACACCCAGATCAAGGATGTCAGTTATGACGCGAAAGATCTACACATACGCTGGTTCTATGACGGCACCCTGAACGTCAGTGCCAACTGTCTGGATCGCCACTTGCCGACCCGTGCCAACCAGACCGCGATTATCTGGGAGGGGGATGACCCCACGCAGGACAAAAAGATTACCTATCAGGCCCTGTATGAAGAGGTCTGTCGTTTTGCTAACGGCCTGAAGTCGCTGGGAGTTAAAAAAGGCGACATCGTGACCATTTACATGCCTATGATTCCTGAAGCGACCGTTGCGATGCTGGCTTGTACCCGCATCGGGGCGGTCCATTCGGTGGTGTTTGGGGGCTTCAGCCCGGAAGCCTTGGCCGGACGGATGGAAGACGGAAAATCCCTTTACGTGATTACGGCCGATGAAGGCGTGCGAGCCGGTCGGACCATTCCTTTGAAGCGCAATGTCGACGCCGCAATTGGCCTGCTGGACGAGGCGGGATTGAAGGTTAGCAAGGCTATTGTCGTCAATCGTACCGGCGCAGACGTTCCCTGGGTCGAAGGTCGCGATGTGCGCTATGAAGCCTTGGTCTCGGCGCAGTCCGTCGATTGCCCCCCGGAAGAAATGAATGCGGAAGATCCGATGTTCATTCTCTATACCTCGGGATCTACTGGTAAGCCCAAAGGTGTGTTGCACACCACGGGCGGCTACCTGGTTTACGCTGCGATGACCCATCAATATGTATTCGACTACAAAGACGGTGATATCTACTGGTGTACCGCTGACGTAGGGTGGGTAACTGGACACAGTTATATCGTCTATGGCCCGCTGGCAAATGGCGCAATTACACTGATGTTTGAAGGTGTACCGAATTACCCGGATGCCTCGCGTTGCTGGCAGGTCATCGACAAGCATCAGGTCAATATTTTCTACACTGCGCCGACGGCGATTCGCGCGCTGATGCGCCTGGGCGATGAGCCGGTGAAGAAGTGTTCACGCCAGTCACTGCGTTTGTTGGGGTCAGTGGGTGAGCCGATCAATCCCGAAGCCTGGGACTGGTATTACAAGGTGGTGGGCGATTCGCGTTGTCCGGTCGTCGATACCTGGTGGCAGACAGAAACCGGCGGCATACTGATTACGCCTTTGCCCGGCGCAACCGCGCTCAAACCGGGATCGGCGACGTTGCCTTTCTTCGGCGTGAAGCCGGCATTGGTGGATAACGACGGCAAACTGATTGAAGGCGCAGCCTCCGGCAACCTGGTACTGCTGGATAGCTGGCCGGGACAGATGCGCAGCGTGTATGGTGATCACACGCGCTTTATCCAGACCTATTTTTCCACCTATCCCGGCATGTATTTCACCGGTGACGGCGCGCGTCGTGACGAAGACGGCTACTACTGGATCACCGGGCGTGTCGATGACGTGCTGAACGTGTCCGGACATCGTCTGGGGACGGCGGAAGTCGAGAGTGCACTGGTGGAACACGATGCGGTGGCCGAAGCCGCAGTGGTCGGATTCCCTCACGATATCAAAGGGCAGGGGATCTATGCCTATGTCACGCTGGCGGTGGGTTTTGAGCCGAGTGAAGCACTGCGGCAGGAACTGGTGAAACTGGTGCGCTCGGAAATCGGTCCGATTGCCAGTCCTGATGTCATTCAGTTTTCACCGGGATTGCCGAAGACCCGTTCCGGTAAGATCATGCGACGAATCCTGCGCAAGATTGCGGCGAACGAGACAGACAGCCTGGGCGACACCTCCACGCTGGCTGATCCTTCAGTCGTTGATGACCTGATTCAGCACCGTGTCTCTCTGTCTTGAATTGTATGGCACCCTTGGGTGCCATTTGTGTGATCAGGCCGAAGCGATTATTCTGGCGGTTCTGGAAGCTAATCCCGGTCTGAGCACCCATCTGCAAATTGAAGCGGTCGACATCGCTGAAAGCGACGCCCTCATTGAAGCCTATGGTGAGCGGATACCGGTACTCAAAGCGCTGCACTCCGGTGAGGAGTTGTGCTGGCCCTTTGATCCGCCGGGATTGGTGAGTTTTATTAACCGCTATCTGAGTCCCCCTGACTAACCATGATTGTTTTATTGTCTCCCGCCAAAACGCTTGATTACGAAACCCCGCTACCGTTCGAGGACCATACCCAACCTGCTTATTTGAAACAAAGCGGTGAGCTGGTGGATCTGCTCAAGCAGGCGACCCCTGAAGATTTGTCCGAACTGATGGGCATCAGCCATGAGTTGGCGGTGCTGAACGTGAATCGATTTCAGGCCTGGACCCGTCCGTTCAACCTGGATAACGCCAAGCAGGCCATTTATGCCTTCAAAGGCGATGTTTATGAAGGACTGGATGCCTACACGCTTGACCTGGAAGATCTGCAGTTTGCCCAGCGCCATCTGCGCATTCTGTCTGGCCTTTATGGCATCCTCAGACCGCTCGATCTGATGCGCCCCTACCGCCTGGAAATGGGCACCCGGCTGAAAAATGCGGTGGGAAGCAACCTTTACCAGTTTTGGGGAGCGACGCAAACTGATCATCTGAACAAGACGCTGGCCGAACTTCGGCTGATCAGCCCGGATGAGGAGAATACGATCGTCAATCTGGCGTCGAATGAGTACTTCAAGTCCGTCAAGCCCGCCAAACTGAATGCGCGGGTGGTCACACCGTCGTTTCTGGATCGCAAAGGCGCGAGCTACAAGATGATCAGTTTTTATGCCAAGCGAGCGCGCGGTTTGATGGCCCGTTTTATCATTCAGCGACAGCTGCGCGAACCTGCTGAGCTGGAGCAATTCGATCTGGAGGGCTATCGCTTCGATCCGACGCGCAGTCAGCTGGATGCGCCTGTGTTTATCCGCGATCCAGCCTGAGCACACACCCAATGTCACGGGAGGCGGAGGTCCGCGACGCACTGGACTGGCTGGGACGGCGGACCAAAACACTGGTGGATAAGGCCAAACAGGTTGTGGATGCGGGCGGCTTACTGCAGCCTCTGACGGATCCACAAGGGGGGCGTATCCCGCGCTGGCAGCTGCGCAGCGATGCCACCTGGGCGCGACTGGAAGCACTCGACGGTGCGGCGCAGCCCACTACGGATTTTCTGGCGCAGGTGATGGGCGAGGGCCTGGCCGCTGTGTTTGTGGTGCCGCCCTCTGAAGTGCGCCGCTGGACGGCTCGCTTGTCAAAATACTCCCCTCCCTGTGCGCCGCTGGCTCTGCAAGTTCTGCTGAACAGCGGACCGGAGCGGCGTCCTTCGATGTCGGATCGTTCAGCCTTGGCGTCACTGACTCTACCGATCTGCTGGACTCAGCCGGGTCTTGCAGCGCAGGTGCTTCAGCTGGAGTCCTGGCTGGCGGGACTGCGGCGCGAAGCGGCCTTGACCCGTTTTTTTCATGCCTCATCGCGGTCACCGGAGCAATTGAGTGGTGTGGCGCACTATCTGATGGAGGCCTTCACCCTGGTTCTCGCGGTGGCCGAAGCGAATCGCAAAGACTTACCATCATTGTCCGAGGACGACGAGGTGATGCCACTGACGGAGGTTTTGTCTCTTCTCGATGCATGGCTGGCAGAACGGGAATATGGGGTGGGTGCGCTTGAGGTCGGTGCAACTTGCCGAAATGAGCGCGCGGAGTATGAGACGCGCGAGGCGTTGGGGGATCTGGCGTTCGAGTGCCTCACTGAATCGACCTTCGAGTGTGCGGAGGATGACCGGGCGTGGCTGGCCGCACTCCTGGCGGCGAGCGGTCAAATGGGTGCCGGGGCTGATGCAAGCGGTCTGGATGAGCTGCTGATGCGTTCGCCTTCACAATGGGTTCATCTGCTGCATCTGGCGGTAGAGGGGGGCGGTACTTCATTTAATCGGGACGGAGGGTTTAAGAGGGAGGTGAGGCAGCGTGAAAGTGCGGCATTACCCATGGTGCTGTTTGAGGCGACGCTGAATTTGCTCGGTCTTGAATGGGTAGGAATGCTTGCAGAGGCTAGCGTTAATCCTGACTGGCAGCTATTGTGGTCATGTCTGGATGCAGAAACGCAGGCATCCCGGTTAGACGAGTGGATCTTTGCCTTATTTATGATTGCGGTGTTTCGCTCTGGCGAATCAGCATAGAGCCGCTTAACATGATGGATTCAAAGCGAAATGAGCGATGGGAGAATGAAAATGACAAGTCGAAGGATGCAGAAGGGAAAGCGGTTGGGTCAGTGGTTGGGAGCTGCGGTGCTGTTCACGCTGCCGTGGCTGGCCCATGCAGAGGTGGCGCTGACCCCCGCACTGATTGAAAAGTGGATCGCCGCAGCGCCACAGATCGAGGCGTTCGGGAAAAAATATGAGAGCAAGCTGGATCAGATGAGTTCGTCCAGCAAAGATTTCAGCAAAGTCTTTGATCCCGACACCATGCTCAAGCCGATCCGTGAAGCGGGATTGCTGGAGGAACTGGAAAGCATGGCCGATGACGCTGGATTTGCCTCAGCCGAAGAGTGGGCCGAAGTGACAGGTAAAATCGCTAAAGCGGCGGCTGCGATAAAAATGCAGGGCTATGCCGACAAGATGGGCCCCGAGATGGAAGCCCGCATGAAGGCGATGATGGACAATCCTGACTTGACCCCTGAGGCGCGTCAGATGATGCAGCAGACCATGGCACAATCCATGGGGATGGTGAAGTCGTTGAAGGATGTTCCCGAGTCAGAGAAGAAAATGGTCGCCCCTTACCTGCCGAAGATGGACTTCTTTTTCAAGGATAAAGACGGCAAGGGTGCTGGCCAACCTTGAGTTTCCTCAAGGTTGCAGGCGCTCGATGGTCCAGGCGTCGTCTGGCTGACGGCGGTACATTAGCCGGTCATGTAAACGGTTAGCCCGTCCCTGCCAGAATTCGATGGCCGAGGGTTTAACCCGAAAGCCGCCCCAGAAGGAGGGCAATGGCACTTCGCCCTCCTTGAAACGACGCTTCATCTGTTCAAACATTTCTTCCAGCATCTGGCGTGAACTGATGCGGCTACTCTGGCGGGAGCTCCAGGCGGCGAGTTGTGATTCATGCGGTCGTGACACGAAATAATGCGTCGCTTCGGCAATCGATAATTTGCTGGCTTCACCGTATACAATGACCTGGCGTTCCAGTGGCAGCCAGCCGAAATGCAGGCAGACCTTAGGGTTATGCCCGATTTCACCGGCCTTACGACTGCCGAGATTGGTGTAAAAGACAAAGCCCTGTTCATCCAGTCCTTTCAACAGCACCACGCGCTGACTGGGTTGCCCATCGGGGCTGACGGTGGCCAGGGTCATGGCCGTGGGATCGGCGGCGAGATTCGCGTCGATGGCAATGTCCAGCCAGCGGCGAAACTGGATAAAGGGATTCGCGTCGAGATCACCCTCCGATAAGCCGCCCATCAGGTATTCCCTGCGGATTTTTTCCAGATCCATGTGCGCCCTCTCTGCCAGCCAATTGTTAGGCCCTATTATACGCACGGTGGACGTCGGTGTGGGGATTTAATCTCGGTCAATTTTTCGATAGGGGGGCCAGTCCTGGCCCTAGACGCTGTGATCCTGGCAGGTTTATGCTTCCAATCCTCTTCTCTTGGCACATTTACATGGAAATGCTCTCCTGGCAATCGTCGATGACCTGGCGCACCGCAACGGCAGCAGATGCCCGTCTTGAACTTGGGCAGACCTCCGGCGGCATTCGGTTTGACTGGCATCTACCGATCGGCGGCGGTTTTGCCGTTGCGCGCTTGCCCGCAGATGTGTCGGTGCCGGGGCGTTTTCGTATCTGGCTTCGCTGGCGTGGCCGGGGTGCCGTCGAGACGCTCGAATGCAAACTGGTCTCAGATGATGGCGGCAGTGTCTGGTGGGCGCGTCAACATCAACTGGATTTGGCGGCGTCTTCTGAGTGGTGCATTGAAAGCCATGAATTCGTATTTGCCTGGGGTGCGGCAGGGGGGGGGCGACCCGGGCAGCTGAGCGCGATCGAACTGGCGTTTGTCGGCAGCCAGGCTGCGTCGGGCGAGATGGAACTTTTCGAACTCCGCATTGAAGATTTGTCCTGGCAGAATCAGATGACTTTTCAGGTCGAATGGCCTGCGTCTGAACGACCGCTGGTATCGGGATCTCTCCCCCTTTCTGACCATGGAATCAGCTTGCCGGGCGCCCAGGTGACGCTTTCCCTGCATCCGCAAGCCTCTCGTCCCAGCACAGGACTACTGCTGGTTTGGGTAGAAGGGGATGTGCCCGATGAGGTGACGGTGGAGGGGCGTGCACCAGACGACGCCACGCAAATACTGGTTCCACGTCGGGCCATCGGTCGGCGTGTTCTTGGGCTGTATTGGCCTTCCCAGATACTGCAGTCTCTGAATCTTCAGTTTGAACGGGACGCACTCGTTGGGGGTGTGACGACCTCCCCGCGGTTAGCTCGGATCGAGTGGCTGGGGCCAGAGCAGTTGGCCAGTCTGGAGGAACTTGTCACTCGCGTTGCCGCCGAAGAAGTGCCGGGCCGCTTTCCGGCCGCGCTGAACCGGCGTCAGATCGACTGGACGGTGCTCGGCGCGCCGGAGTGCCCCTTTCAGGCCTTATTCGGTCTGGACGGACGGGTGGAAGCCAGACCGGGTGGCCCCTCTGTTGAACCTTTTCTGCATGACGGTCGACGTTGGCTCAGTTGGGCAGATGGCGAAGCCGTTGCGGGTTGGCAGGAGGGGCGCGCACCTTTACCGCAGGTCGACCGTGTCCATGACCGGCTCCGTCTGCGTATTGAGGCGGTTGCGGTGAGATCGCCGCGCTGGGGCGTGCAGCTGCGCTATCGTGCCACATACTGCGGCGCTGATAAGTTTCAGGGTGCCTTGGCGATTGCACTGCGCCCTTATCAGGTCAGTCCACCGTGGCAGCATTGGCGCAAGATTGGCGGGCTTTCGGCCTTGCGCTGCCTCAGCTGGTCCCCGGAGGGTGTCAACGTCAGCGGTGAAATGCTTGCAGATGGACATCTGGCCCTGCGCACACTCACACAACCGGATGTTGTTTATCTGCAGGCGTGGGGAGACACTGCCTGGTTAGATAGGCCGTTAGGAAATGCTTCGGTGAGCAGTGCGGTGCCAACTACATCCAGCGCGACGAGGATTGACGATCCGGATGGGCTGGCCGAAGCCGCGCTGATCTGGTCGTTTGCCCTCGCGCCAGGCCAAACATTTGAACAAGGCGTGTTTATACCGTTTGAGGCGTTGCCACCCGCCGGGTTTGTTTCGATTGCGTCTGATTCGATTACCCCTGATTCGTTGGCGGGCCGATTTGCCGACGCTCGTGCTGACTGGACGCACCTGCAGGCACGTTGGCCCGAGGTTAAGGGGCCTGAAGCCGCGCAACACTTATGGCTGGCTGCACGTACCGCGGCGTGTCACCTGTTAATCAACCGAGATGGCCCGATGCTGCAGCCAGGCCCCCGACGCTATACCCGCAGCTGGATACGGGATGGTGTGACGATGGCTGCAGCACTGCTGCGCCTGGGTGAAAACGATGCCGTGGCGGCATTTCTGGACGGATTTACCCCGGCCATTTTACCCTCGGGTTTCGTGCCCTGCTGTATCGATCGCGAAGGCGTTGATCCGCTGGTGGAACATGACAGCCACGGCCAGTGGATTCATCTGTTGGCGGAGTATCACCGTTTCAGTCAGGATGGAGCGCGACTGGCAGGCTACCGGGAAACCTTATATTCGGTGGTGGATCACCTGCTTCAGCTGATTGAGCCGGAGACGGGCCTGCTTCCTCCCTCGGTCAGTCATGAAGGGTATCTGGCGCGTCCGGTACATGCTTTTTGGGACGATGCCTGGGCGCTGCGCGGCCTGCAGGATGCCGAGGATTTGTTGATGCAGTTGGAGGCGCCTGAGCGTGCCCAACGTTGCCAACAGGCAGCCGCTGAATTGGCCAGGTCGATGCGACGCAGTGTCGATGACGTCATGACCCGCAATGGGCTGCATGAGTTACCCGGCTCAGTCGAGTGGGCAGACTTTGATCCGACCGCAACTGCCTGTGCCATTGGCCAGTTGGGACTGGCTGCGATCTTTGATTCAGCTTCAGTGCATCAGACCTTCGATCGTTTTCTGTTGGAATGGCGTCAGCGTATTGAGAAGCGTCGACCCGCAGATCGCTATTCCGCCTACGAGATTCGCAATGCCCATGCCCTGAGCGCGCTGGGGCGAGGTGATGAGGCGCTTGAGCAATTACAGTATGCGTTGACCACTGCACGCCCGGTCGCCTGGCAGCAATGGCCTGAGATTACCTGGATTGAATCCGGTGTGCCGGGGCATCTGGGGGACTTACCCCACACCTGGATCGCCGCCGAGTTTTTGCTTGCGGTACGCAGCCTATGGCTCGTCGAGGAACCCCGGCGGCTGGTGTTCGGGCGGGGACTCCCCAGCGGCTGGCTGGACCGCGAAAATCTGGCCTTGCTGGACTGGCCAACACCCTTTGGTCGCCTGTCACTGCGTACGCGACTCGACACGCCTGACAGCATGTTGCTTGAACTGGACGGTGATGTCATTCCGCCGGAGGGTCTACTACTCTCGGCTAACGCTTTTTCAGGCTGGCAGATGGAGCGTGCGTCAGCCTCTGTCCAATCGTGTGCCGACGGTTACCGCGTTGTCGGCACGCCGATCAGCCTGCGGTGGCGTCGAAGTCCAAACGATTCCAAGACCCAACCCCCATTATCTTCTGAGTCCTGATACGAGGTTTTCACCATGATTCATACGCTGGGTATTGATCCCCGCACGCTACCTCCGGTGCGTGTTCTCGGCAATGGTCGTTATACCGTCCTGTTACATGATCAGGGCGGTGGCTGGTCGCGCTGGCAGGGCCTGGCGATCAACGACTGGAGCTGGGATGGCCGTCAGGAGGACGGAGGTCTCCGCATCTACCTGCAAGACCTTGAGAGCGGAAAAATCGAGGTGTTTGGCGATGCAAGCGGGCCGGGCTGCGGCGTCATTCTGGATCACCCTGACGGTGTTCAGTTGGTTGCCCGTCGTGGTGACTGGGAACTCGCCATGGTGATCGCCGTCGCCGCAGACGTCGATTGTGAGATGCGCCAACTCCGTGTGACGAATCTTGCCGGACATGCGCGCCGTCTGGCACTGACGGTCCACCTGCCACTGGCACTGCATCATCCTGCCGCTCACCGGGGGCATCCGGCCTTTTCCCGCTTATTTGTGCAGACAGAGTTTCTGGATCAATCAGAGACCCTGCTGGCGAGGCGCAGACCGCGTGCGCAGGGCGACCCGACGCCCTATGCCATCGCAGGCCTGTCGGGGCCGGGTACGCTGAGCTGGGACAGCGGCCGCGCTTCTTTTTTGGGACGGAGTTGGGGCGATGAAGCTCCTCAGGGGCTGGCAGACGGTTTGGCGAAACAACAGGGGATTATTCTTGATGCAGCCTTTTCACTGCAGCGACGCACGACTATCGAGGCAGGGGGCTGTGCGACATGGGTCTATCTAATAGGGGCTGCCGAGGGGCGGGACGCCGCGCTGCGGCTGGCCCAAACTGATCCGGCTCAGCTGAGGCGAATGGCGCCTGACACCTCGGGGGTGTTGGCGGAGGCTCTGGCCGGTGCGCTGACCTACCGTCACCGACCGGTGGCAGATACGCTGCCGCCTGGACACCCCGGCACCGTCTGGGCCTGGGGCTTGCCGACTGACAGTCCTTATTTGATGGTAAAGGATGCGGGCCAGGCTCAGATTGAGGCGGCAGTGCAACTGCAGCAGACCTGGCAGCGTCTCGGTCTGAGCTTGCCCATTGCAGTGATACTCAATCAGGGCGCAGTGCCGGAATCCCCGCTGTCAGGGCTCGTTGTGCAGCGTGCGTCAGCCCTCAGCGATACCGATTTCGCTGCACTGCAGGCGGTAGCGGCGTTGTGTGTGTCTGTCTTGCCGGGTTCTCCGAAGCGGTTAGATATCGCTGGTGGGTGTCTGGAACCCCTGTCTGAAGATGAAATTCTGCTGCAGGATAACGGTATTGGCGGTTTCAGCGCCGATGGCCGCGAATATGTTATCCGATTGCGCCCGGAGAAGGGACACCTCGCCGTGCCTCCCTTGCCCTGGGTGAACCTTCTGGCCAATCCGAAGTTTGGCGCCATCGTCAGTGAAACCGGCAGCGGATGCACCTGGTCCGTCAACAGTCATCAACGACGACTGACCCATTGGGCGAATGATCCGGTGCGGGATCCCGCTCAGGAAACCTTTTGGATAGAGGATCTGGTGCAGGGCGAAGGGCTGTCACCGCTGCCAAACGGGTCGTCAGCCGCACAGTGGATGCAGGCGGTGGGTCAGACTGACACAGGTGATCACTCCAGATTCACCCGCCCGCCCGTGCTGCATGAAATCCGACATGGCTTTGGCAGCACCGAGTTTCACTGCCGGGGCCTTGGGCTAACTCTGCAAACTACGGTATTTGTGCATCGCACACTGCCGGTTAAAGTCTATCGACTGAGCCTTGAGGAAACCCGCGGAGTATCCCGCACGCTGCGCCTGTCGACCACACAGAATCTGGTGCTGGGCTTTCTGCCCGAAGAAACCCATCCTTATCTGAAAACACACGTTGATTGGTCCCGACGTTGCCTTGTGGCACGCAACCCTATGGCAGGTCCCTTTGCAGATCGCCTCACGTTCGCCACGCTGGTGGTCAGTCAGGGCCTGGACGTCGCCAGTTGGCAGCCAACAGCGGGGCGCGACTTTGAACAACACATCGTTTTTCATCTGGGGGCAGGTTCGCGGGGCGGGATCTCACTGCTATTCGGTGATGTGGCTAACGAGTCTGAGCTGGCCAGTCTGTTGCAAACCCTTAATACCGATATCAACGTTCAGGCTGCCCTGACCGATGTCCAGCATTTCTGGCGCGAGCTGTTTGAGACCGTGCAGGTCGAAACGCCCGACCCCGCCTTCAACTGGATGTGCAACGGTTGGCTGCTTTACCAGACGATTGCCTGCCGGGTATGGGGGCGAACGGCCCTGTATCAGAGTTCCGGTGCCTATGGTTTCCGTGACCAGCTGCAGGACAGCGGCGCCTTCCTGCTGGTACGGCCCAAGTGGACACGTGAGCAGATTCTGCTGCACGCGAGTCGGCAGTTTGTCGAGGGCGATGTGCAGCACTGGTGGCATGAGCCACCTCTGGATCGGGGCCTGCGCACGCGCTTTGCCGACGACCTCAACTGGATGCCCTGGCTGACCTCACAGTACCTCGTGTCAACGGGGGATCTGAGTTTGCTGGATGAAGTTGTGCCTTTCCTGCAATCGCCCCGTTTGAAAACCGGTGAAGATGAGGCCTACCAACAGGCTGACCTCGCTGCGGAGAGTGGAAGCCTCTATGAGCATTGTTGCCGGGCGCTGGATCGGTCTCTGACCAAAGGTTCGCATGGCCTGCCGCTGATGGGGACAGGCGACTGGAACGACGGGATGAATCGTGTTGGCCGTGAGGGGCGTGGTGAGAGTGTATGGATGGGCTTCTTCCTCTACGACATTCTCACGCACTTTCTGCCTTTCTGTGAGTTGCGCGGTGATCAGCTTCGCGTCGATCACTACCGTGCTTATCGTGACCATTTATATCAGGTTCTCAACGATGAGGGTTGGGATGGTGATTGGTACCGACGCGCCTGGTACGACAACGGGGCGGTGCTCGGTTCGAAAGACAGTGATGAATGTCAGATCGATGCACTGGTTCAGGCCTGGGCGGTGCTGTCCGGGGGCGCTCCGCCTGCGCGTGTAGACGCCTCCCTGAAAGCATTGGAAGCTTATCTGATTGATCGGGAAGGGGGGCTCATCCGTTTGCTGGCCCCTCCGTTTGCCGATACATCGAATGATCCCGGCTATATCAAAGGCTACGTAGCAGGTGTGCGCGAAAATGGCGGTCAATATACGCATGCTGCCACCTGGGTTGTGCGGGCCTTCGCTGAGGCGGGACGGCGGGACACCGCACTCGATCTGTATCGGATGTTGCTGCCCACCCACCACACACAGACGGCCGAAAGCGTAGCGCGCTATCAGACCGAACCCTACGTAGTGGTGGCGGATGTCTATGGGGTTGCTCCACACATCGGGCGGGGCGGCTGGACCTGGTACACCGGCTCATCCGGCTGGATGTTCCGGGTGGGGGTCGAGTCGATTTTGGGACTACGCTGCGAATCGGGTCGCTGGCTGTGGGTGCGACCGTGTATTCCCGCGGAATGGCCTGGGTTTCAGGTGCGCTACCGCACGCCATCCGGGGGGGAGCTAAGCATTTGCGTGTATAACGGCGGCAAGGGAGCTCCGCAGCGGGCGTGTATGAACGGCGTTGGACTGGCGATTGACGAGGCCGGCGTGAAGATTCCGCTGGAAGGACTCACCGGGTCGCACCAGGCCGAAATCTGGCTCGCCTGAGTCACCAGTGAGAGGTCACACATAAGATTAACAAAAGTTTAGAGTGCGCGCCGGGGATCGCAACTACGCGAAGTGAAAAGGCTGGTCTACACTTCATTCTTAGTCTTCCTGTGGCTGCGTTTGCTTCGCATCCCTGCGTGAGGCGTCCAATCGTAATAGAGCACAAAAAACTATGCTGTTCTTCGTGGGCATCATCATTGTTATTGCGAGCGTTCTCGGCGGTTACCTTCTGTCTCATGGCCAACTCATGGCCCTGTTCCAGCCCTTCGAACTTCTGATTATCGGCGGCGCTGCGCTGGGCGCTCACGTGGTGTCCAATCCGATGCACATTCACAAGGCGGTGGGTAAAGCACTGCCGAAAGTGATCACCGGAGGCAAGTTTCACAAGCACCTGTACATGGAATTGTTGAGTCTGCTCTATGGCCTTTTCGACAAGGCTCGTAAATCCGGCATCATGTCGTTGGAAGAAGATGTGGATGACCCTGCGGCGAGCCCTATTTTTTCCAAATATCCGTCAGTGCTGAAGGAAGAGCCGCTGACGGAGTTCATTACCGACTATCTGCGTATCGCGACGACCGGCAGCATGCAGCCCCACGAATTGGAAGGGCTGATGGACCTGGAAATCGATACCCGTATGAAAGAACTCAAGGAACCGGCGCATGCCGTTCAAAAGATTGCGGATGGATTGCCAGGCTTCGGGATCGTCGCGGCTGTTATGGGGATCGTTATCACCATGGGGATGTTGAGCACTGCGGATAACGCAGCCATAGGCTTGCATGTTGCGGCGGCTCTGGTGGGTACTTTTCTGGGGATTTTGCTGGCCTACGGTTTCGTGGGACCCATGGCAACCGCAATGGAGCATTTGGCGCTGGAAGAGGTGAAAGCCTTTGAGTGTGTGAAAGTCAGTATTCTGGCGATTATCGGAGGCGTGTCACCCCAAATCGCAGTGGAGTTTGGTCGGAAAGCACTGTTCTACAGTCACCGGCCAAAATTCCAGGAACTCAACGACTATGTGAAGTCGCATTGATGGTTTAAACGCTGTTGGGTTATCGGCCTCTCATAGCCGTAGAGCGCGCACATGGAACAACGACCGATCATCGTTAAGCGAGTCAAAAAGTCTGAAGAAGGCGGCCACCACGGCGGTGCCTGGAAGGTGGCCTTTGCTGACTTCGCAACGGCCATGATGGCCTTCTTCATGGTGTTATGGCTGCTGACGACCGCTTCTCCGATTCAGAAAGAAGCCATCGAGGGGTATTTCAGAGATCCGGTCGGGTTTATTTCGGGTGGAGCGCCGGTTCCGATTGACCTCGGCGGAAGCCCTGAGATTGCTGTCACCACAAACACTCCACCGGCCGAAACCAATGAGCAAGCCTCCCAAACCGACGAGGCGATGGCTGAGGCCTCGATGGAAGAAACCGTGCCGACCGAGGCCAGCGTGGTGCCCTCCGACGGACAAATTGAGCCATCAACGGAGCAGGTCGAGCAGCAGACCCTGGAAACCTTGCTGAGTGATCTGGAGAAAAAAATCGAAAACAGCGAGGCCCTGCGTGAATTCAAGGACCAGCTGATGATCGACATGACGGAGTCGGGCCTGCGTATTCAAATCGTCGACAAATCCAAGCGTCCCATGTTTGATGTGGGGCAGGCGCATCTCAAGGATTATTCCGAGGATATCCTGTTCGAGCTGGCCGAACCGATCGGAAGTGTACCGAATCGCATCAATATTTCAGGTCATACCGACGCGACCCCCTTCAGTGAGGACGAAGAGGGTTACAGCAATTGGGAACTCTCGGCGGACCGGGCGAATGCCGCGCGCCGCGCGCTGATTGCGGGTGGACTGGCGCGCGAACGCATCGCCCGCGTGGTCGGCCTTTCATCTTCCGTGCTGTTTGATCAGAAAAATCCTGAGGCACCGATCAACCGCCGCATTTCCATTATCATTCTGAACAAGAAAGCGGAGCAGCGGATTCAGCAGGAAGAGAACTGGCAGCCGGACGGTGCCGATCCGCAATCGACCATCCCTTCTGATTTGCCGTCGGAAATTGAGGAGTCGATTGAAGAGGTTCAGCCCATCCCGCGCAAGGATCTCGCCTGGTAATCAGGGATGGCGCTTCAAACCTCTGTCAACGTGCGATAGTGCCAGGTGCCATCGTCGAGCAACTCCAGCACCGCATCGTAGCATTCAACAAACTCCAGCTTGCCGAAGTTCACAAAGCCAATCGATGATTCACGTAAAAGCTGCATCACGAGTGTCAGCCGCTCCTCATCCAGGGTTGAGCGTAGCCTGAGCATCAGCGAGAACCGAGGGCGGGCCAGCAGCAAGCGTGCGATGTTGATCAGCTTTTGTTCACTGATGGAGAGGTGCGAATTCCAGTCTGTATGGTCCTGATCCAGGCCACCCAGCGTTTCGATGACACCCACGATCCCCAGGCGTCCCAGCAGTGACAGAATCTCATCCTCATGGATATCCGCCTGCCGCTCGGGTGTTAGCAGTGCCTGGCGCAAGGTGCCGGGTGCCAGATAGGGGCGTTCCGGCAGAAAAAACAGCTCGTCCAGAGGTGGTCTGATCAGGGTGCCCACGCTGTGGTTTTCAACCCCGGCTGTCGCATTAAAGAGGCGAATCAGAGCCACTTTATTACGGGCTGTAATCAGGACGCGCGTGCCCAGGGGAATGGAGACATTGAGATCCCGCGTCAGGGGTGGATCCTGCAGGCGTGACAACAGCGAAACCTGCTGCCAGGCAATGCGCTGGCGGTCTTCCACCACCTCAAAAGATTGATTGAAATGGGCCTTGGCTTCTTTGGTGACCTCTATCAGGGCTTCCAGCCGGGTTATGACCGCAGCAAAGTTAGACAGCACCGGAAACTGGGACACGATCAGGGAAAAGGCATTGACCAGGATCGTAAAGGCGAGGGCAGATTGTGCGATGACCCCAAATTCGGCTTTGCCTTCGATAAAATAGGGCGCCACCACAAGGGCCGGAATGATCTGAATGAGATAGCTGTAGCCGGAGGTGAAAAACTGCAGCCGCAGGTTGACCGAGATGATCTGCCGTGTATTGAGGGCCACTTCATTCAGCTTGTCCTTGATGCGTGCAGACAGGTGTGGCTCCTGGCGCATCAGTGCGATCGCCTCGGCATTGGCGCCCACATGCAAAAGATCTGAACGGAAATCGGCTTCACGGTCCAACTGACGCGAATTCAGATCACTCAGTCGACGCCCCACCCACAAGGTCAATACCGAACCGGCCATCGCGTAGACCACTGACACGCCAAACAAAGGGGGGCTGATCGACCACAGTACGCCGGCGAAGGCGGCAATCGACAGCAGACTGTTGAATACCATCAGGATGAAGCTCAGTGCCTGTCCGGTCAGTGCCCGCACATCTTCCTGAATGCGCTGATCCGGGTGGTGCAGCGAGCGTGTCACCTCGATGTATTGATAGGTTCGGGAACCCAGATATTTGTCTACGGTTCGCCGGGTTAGCCAAACCCGCCACAGACGATCCAGTCGTTCCTGGCTGTAGCGAATAAAGGCACCCGCAACTGTCGATAAGCCAAACAGTCCGATCATGATGGCTGCTTGCAGTAGAAACGCCTGCATCTGCTGCTGCTCAATCGCCGTCATGAAATCTCGGCTGGCATAGCTGATCAGGACGTTGAAGCCGTTTACTGAGATCAACAGCGTGGCAATGATCAGGAAATAGAAACGTGCGCGGGGGCCACATTCAGACCGCAACAGATTTGCCAGATGCTGTCCGGCACGACGCAGAATCGTGAGACGGGTCAGGGGCTGTGGGTGTGGGCCTGGCGCCATTTGCGCAAGCGTGTCGGACTCGGGTGCTGGAGACATGGATGTATGGACTACGGTGTCGGAGAGACTGACGCGCAGTGTATCGCTAAGCGGGAATGGAAAACAGGCTCATTTTGTAAAGGCGCTGATGCGGCGCTGCCAGGGGGGAGGGGGACTTTAAACTCTCCGGCTTGCGGGAAGGCCTGATGTCAACCACACTTAACCCAACCTTTGCTTTACCCGTTTCTGTCTCATGCACGCAGGAGTCTGCATTGAAGATCGGATTATTTGACACGTCCAGTACATTTCGGAAAGTCATCATGACCATGTCTGATTTGGCGCATGTCACCTGGCGGCAATTCTCGGGGATCAAAGACGGCGGGAAAGCGCTGCAGGAAGAAGCTTTCGATATTATTTTAACCTCTCGTATTCTGGATCAGTGCGATTATCAGGATGTGCTGATTCGCATGCATGCCAGTCCCCTCAATCGCGATACGCCGGTGTATTTGCTGACCTCCTCCGAGACCCCTGAATTGGTTGGACAGGCTTATGGTCAGGGCGTCACGGAAGTCTTTACCAAAGACGAAATTCCGATGATCATTCGCTCTATTCAGCGAATGTTCGAATTTTTTAATCAGGTCAAAGGCGCCAAGGTTCTGCTCATTGATGATCAGAAAAGTCTCACGGAACTGTATCGCGAAATCCTGACTCAGGCCGGTTTTGAGGTGTTTATCGCCAGCAGCCTTCAGGAGGCCTTTCCCCATCTGGTCGACCCGGCCAAAACGCTGGATTTGATCATTACCGATCTCAATCTGGGACATGGCGAACAAGGACGGCGATTGATTCGGAAAGTGCGCGAACACTCCGCTGAGGAGCATCAAAATCTTCCGATTCTGGTGATTTCAGGCACCCAGGAAATGCGCATTCAAATTGGCCTGTACTACCTGGGCATTGATGACTTTCTGGTTAAACCGATCCAGCCCAAGCAATTGGTCATGCGGGCGGCCAGCCTGATTGAGAAGTACAGGATTCAGCGTCGCATTGATGAGCTGTTAGGGATATACCGCGGACGTGCCATCTACGACGCCCTGACAGGGCTCTACAACCGCCATGGCTTTGCTGAACTCTCGCAGCATTTCGTGGCGGACTGTGCACGTACGCAAAGTCCTGTGTCGGTGCTGTATTGTGATCTGGATAATTTCAAGCCAGTCAACGATAGGCAGGGGCATGAGGCCGGTGACCGGGTACTCAAACAGGTTGCTACGCTCTTGAATCAATGTCTGCGGAAAAGTGATTTTGCCTGTCGCTGGGGGGGCGATGAATTTGTGGCCTTGCTGAAAGGCGACCAGAAAGCCAGTCAGGTGGCGGGAGAGCGTATTCTGGCCCAGTTCAATGCACAGGCGCACGAGCTGCTGGGGGTTGGTTGTAGTATCGGCCTGGCAGCCGGCACGCCAAAAACCACTGACGAGCTGATGGGGCTGATCGACCAGGCAGATAAACTACTCTACAAAGCTAAGGCTCAAGGTAAGGGGCGTGTTTACACCCCCTCAACCTTCATATCGATCTGAATGTCTTCAAACAGAATCTTCACGGTGTCCAGCGCATCGTCAATGACCGCTTCAACATTATGCAATTTTTCTTCTGACTGCTCTAAAAGCGCTTTTTCCTTTTCCTGCAATTCGGCGCGGTAGTCTCTCAGCTTTTGTACCTTGATACTGGCACTGGCCTTGATCTCGCCGGGCAGATCCTGAAGACGATGCTCCAGCCGATCCAGCGTGTAGTCCAGCTCTTCCAACTTCTGACTGAACTTCTGAATAGCGGTGTGATGTGATGACATGGCGTTCCCTCCGTGTGAATGATGTGAACCATGTTAAGCCCACATCGCATCTTGCTTATTGATGCAGATCACCTCAACGTTTCAACGACTTGGAATCGTTGGCGCGGCAGGTAAGAATACCCGCCATTGCTAAGATTCACACGTTTTGGACTGTTTTTATGAAGGATCAACTCCTCTCGCAGTGGCCACTCTGGTTTGTCAGTGGTGTGCTGATTATCGCCATCATTTTATTTATCTGGGACCGGATTCGCATGGATGTGGTGGCCTTGCTGGTGGTGCTAAGTCTGGCCCTGACTGGCATCGTGACCCCGGATGAGGCCATTGCAGGGTTCGGTGCGTCCATTGTCGTGACCATCGCAGCCTTGTTTGTGGTCGGGGAAGGACTCTATCGCTCCGGGGTCGCAGCCGCCGTGGGTAGCTGGATTGTTCGCATCGGTGGCGTGAACGAAACCCGGTTACTTTGGTTGCTGATGCCGGCCGTCGGCATGCTATCGGCTTTCATGAGTTCGACCGGGGCCGTGGCGCTGTTTATACCCGTGGTTCTCAGTATCGCCCGCAAATCCGGCATGAGCGTTCCCCGATTAATGATGCCCCTGGCGTTTTCGGCCCTGATTGGCGGGATGCTGACGCTAATCGGAACGCCGCCCAACATCGTCGCCAGCGGTATCCTGGAAAAATCCGGACATACTCCTTTCGGGTTCTTTGATTTTACGCCGATCGGCTTGGTGATCCTGCTGGTTGGGATGGTTTATCTGCCTTTCGCTGTGCGGGTGTTCATTCCTGCCGGTGAAACCCGCGATCCCGAAAACACCCATCCCCCACTGTCCGACTTTTCAGAAAAATATGCCGTTGGTGGCCTATTGCATCGTCTGCAGGTCAGTCGTGAGTCCAGCCTGGTGGGACGCACGGTCGTTGAAACTGAACTCCGCACGCGCTATGACGTCACGGTTTTCGGCATCCTGCGTCGGGGCCAGATTCTCAATTCGCTGATGCCGGTGCTCTCGGAGACTACCTTTCATCCGCATGATGTGCTACTGGTTTATGGGGAATCCGGCGCGATTGCCACGCTGTGCGGCGAGGCGGGATTGATCAGCAGTGAGTTCACCGATGCCGAGCTGCGACGAATGCGCAACGAGTTCGGGTTGGCGGAAGTGATGCTGCGGCCCAGTTCCCGCCTGATCGGACAGACCATCAAAGAAGGACGTTTCCGCGAACGCTTCAATTTGAGCGTCGTCGGTGTGCGGAGGGCAGGCCAGCCTTTGCATGCGGCATTTAACACCGAGCCGCTGGCCTATGGGGATACCCTGCTGCTGGCCGGTGGCTGGCGCTACCTGGAGCAACTTGAACGCTACCGGGATTTCGTCGTCCTTGAGACACCCGCTGAAATGACGGACGTGCCCAGTCGCCCGGAAACGGCACCCCGTGCGCTATTGATATTGGCGGCGATGGTGCTGGCGATGGTGAGTGGTGTGGTGAACGGCGCCCTGGCAACCCTGACGGCGGCGGTCCTGATGATTCTGACCGGCTGTGTCCGTCTGGAAGAAGCCTATCACTCGCTCAACGCGCGGAGTCTGGTGCTGATTGCCGGCATGTTGCCACTGGCGACCGCCATGCAGAAAACAGGCGCGGTTGATTTAATCTGCTCAACGCTGGTGGGTTGGTTAGGGGACAGTTCGCCGCTGGTCCTGAGTGCCAGTTTCTTCGTGTTGACTTCCCTGCTCAGCCAGGTCATGTCCAACACCGCCACCACTGTGCTGGTCGCGCCGATTGCCATAGCTACCGCTGTGACGCTGGGGGTGAATCCGGCCGGATTGATGATGAGTGTGGCCATTGCGGCCTCGACGGCCTTTGCGACACCGATTGCCTCGCCGGTGAACACCCTGGTCGTCGCGCCCGGTAATTATCGGTTCATGGATTTCGTCAAAGTCGGACTGCCACTGCAGTTACTGGCCATGGCGGTTACCCTGTCACTGGTCTATTGGTTGTTTCCCTTGTAAACGCGGTGCACCCGCGGTGTCAGACAGGTGGTCAGGGTATAAGGAATGGACTGATAACAGGGGGCGACCTCTTCAATCGGCAGACCCGGCCCCCAGAATACGATAGGGCTGCCGGGCTGTGCCGCGGGTGCCGCACTCAGATCTACCGTCACCATGTCCATCGAGACCCGTCCGATCAGGGTGCAGCGATGGCCGTCTACCAGCACGGGTGTACCGGGGCGGGCTTGTCGGTGCAGTCCGTCACCGTACCCCATCGCGACCGTACCCACGCGGGTGGGCTGTGAGGCAGTCCAGCTCGCGCCATAGCCCACGGTTTCGCCTGCGCTCACCTCACGCACCGCAATGAGTTCAGAGCAGAGACTCATGGCCGGTTGCAGTGTCGGATAGTCCGGTAAATGCGTTTCAAAGGGCGAGGCCCCATACAGCATCAGGCCGGGGCGCTGCCAATCGGCGAGGGCGGCAGGTAGGGATAACAACGCGGCCGAATTGGCCAGACTGCGTGGGCCTTCCAGCCCCCTAGTGGCAGCGGTAAAGGCTTCGAGTTGTCGCGCATTCAAGGCATGTCCGGGTTCATCGGCACAGGCAAAATGGGTCATCAGAACGACCTCTGTGACCTGGGGCATTGCGCACAATCGCGCATGTAAAGCGGACACCTGATCCAGGGGCACACCCAGTCGGTGCATTCCAGAGTCGATTTTCAGCCAGACCTGCGTGCGGGTGGCTGTCGGAAGTTTAGCGAGGGCGTCAACCTGCGCGGCATGATGCGCCACTGTCCACAGCTGATAGGCGTGAATGGCTTCAACATCCGCCTGATCAAAGGGGCCTTCCAGTAACAGAATCGGCTGGTGAATACCTCCCTCTCTTAATTCGACGGCTTCCTCAACTGAGGCGACCGCGAAGGCATCGGCGTCGTGCGCGAGCGCATGGGCAACGGCAAGCGCCCCATGGCCATAGGCATTGGCTTTGACCACGGCAACCGTACGACCGCCGGGGCGGGCCTTGCGGGCCAATTGGTAATTGTGACGAATGGCGTTCAGATCAATGATGGCGTGGGCCTTGCGACTCATAATTCCTTCCTGGGGCTGACCCTTTTGATTATGGGGTAAAGTGGGATACTTCTGCCAGCGCATTTGGGTTAGGATAAAAAATTGACTCATTGGGGGGGGGAGAGCGGTGCGGCGATTTTACCTGGGCCTTGGCATACTGGTTCTATTGGCAGGGTGTGACGAATCCACATCGGTGGCAGAGAGTGGGGTGGACGCAGCGGGCTTTACCCCACCGTCGGCTGCCACCGTGCGCGCCAATCGCGCCTTTGGTGAGCGGCTTCCCTTATCCGACACGACGGATTTTGACGATGCCCGGCGTGGTCTGATCGCCCAGATCCCGGATCTGACCGTAACGGGGGCGGAGGATCAAACGGTTTGGCACATGCCCGACTACGCCTTTATAGGGACACAATTCGACCCGGCCCAAATACCGGGAAGCGTCAACCCCAGCCTGTGGCGTCAGGAGAGTCTCAATAATCTGAACGGGCTGTTCAAGGTGGCTGAGGGCATCTATCAGCTGCGCGGCTTCGATCTGGCAAATATGACCCTGATTGCCGGAAAAACCGGCTGGATTGTGGTTGATCCGCTCACCTCGGCCGAAACCGCAGAAAAAGCCTTCCGATTTGCCCAGGAAACCCTCGGAGCCAAGCCGGTGCGGGCGGTGATTTTTACCCACAGTCACATTGACCATTTTGGTGGCATCGACGGCGTGCTGGCGACCCTTTCGGATGAAGAAAAAGCCCATCTGACGGTCGTGGCGCCTGAAGGCTTCATGGAGGAAGCGACCAGTGAAAACATTATCGCTGGCACTGCCATGGGGCGTCGCGCAATCTATATGTACGGACGACGCTTGCCCCGATCCGAGCGCGGGCATGTGGGCTCCGGGCTGGGTAAAAGTCCGGCCTTCGGCACCTTTGGCCTGCTGGCCCCCACGGTTTCGATTCGGGGAGAGGGCGACACGCGCGAGATTGACGGCGTCACTTTCCAGTTCATGAATGTGCCCGCCTCGGAAGCGCCCGCTGAGTTTGTGTTCTATCTGCCGCAGTGGAAAGCGTTCTGCGGCGCCGAACTGGTTTCGCATACCCAGCACAATCTTTACACCCTGCGCGGGGCCAAGGTGCGGGATGCGCTGCGCTGGAGCGGTTATATCGACACGGCACGTGTCCGTTTTGCTGAAGCCGACACTTTCTTTGGCAGTCACCATTGGCCGGTCTGGGGGCAATCCACCATTCAGACCTTTCTGGCCGGTCAGCGCGATACCTATCGCTACATCCATGACCAGACTGTCCGTATGATGAATGCGGGCGCAACCCCGAATGAGATTGCCGAACAGCTTGAATTGCCGGCTTCCCTGGGACAGTCCTTTGCCAATCGGGATTACTATGGCACCGTCCGTCACAATGCCAAAGCGGTCTACCAGTATTACATGGGCTGGTTTACCGGCAATCCGGCGATGTTGGATCCCTTGCCCGAAGAGGAAGCCGCACAGCGAATGGTGGCTCTGATGGGTGGTGTGGATAACGTGGTAGCCGAAGCCCAGCGCCGGTTTGACGACGCGGCACAGGCCAAACCCGAAGCGGTGGGCAAGGAATACCGCTGGGTGGCCCAGTTGCTGAATCAGGCCGTCTTCGCAGACCCGGGCCATCAGGCCGCTCGAACCCTGCTGGCCGCCACCTACGATCAATTGGGGTATCTCTCCGAATCTGCCGCCTGGCGTGACTTCTACCTCACGGGTGCCTACGAACTCCGGCATGGCGGGCCGGACAAGGGTATCTCCCCGGCCGTGATGAAACACATCCTGCTGCAAACGCCGGTAGAGCGATTCTTTGACAGCATGGCGGTCAGCCTCAAAGGGCCAGAGGCGGACGGAAAGTCGCTGCGCATCGGGATCGACTTTACCGATCTACAGCAGCAGTTTGTCCTGATTCTGAACAATTCGGTTTTGCGCTATGAGGTCGGCCCGCCCAAGGATGAGGTCAACGCGACGCTGCACATTACGCACACGTTGTTCGTGGATCTGATTGTGGGGCAGGCGGGTTTGAAAGAGACCCTGTTTGGCGATCAGCTGGAAGTTGAAGGCAGCACGATTGATTTGCTCTCGTTCTTCCGCTTGTTGCAGAAGCCGGAAGGGACCTTTGCGTTGGTGGAGCCATAGGGCTCTTCACATGCTTGCAGAAAAGGGTGATGTATAAAGGGCCTTATTTGACGCCTTCAATTTGGGTAGTGTCCATCCTGCATAAGGCATTCCAGCAGGTATCGAATAAAAATGAGTCTTGAAAAAATTGATAATTGCGTATTTTCATGTGCAGCACCTGTATGGCCCCTATCAACCCAAAGTGCTCGGCATTGAACAGGTACGCCCTGCCGACGGAACTGGGTCTGGATGGCGGGGAACAGTTCATGTATTGGCTATATCAAATGACGGTATTCTGATAGATATGCGACGGTCTTACTGAGGCCTTGCCGCAGCAGATTTTCAAGATATTCCTCGACCGAGTAAGGCGGATTGCTGTAGTGCATTCTGTCCTCCTTGAAACAAGTCAGCACCAGCGGTGGTCTCAGGTCAATCAAATCAAGAATAAAGTCATCGGGATGCTGGGCAACAACGTTGTAGGGCTTAAGGTTTTCAGTCGGAAAGTCTTTTAGATTTGCCGTAACGATTATTTCTGCGTTGGCGCGTAGAGCAGCGGCCAAAACATGACGATCACCTGGGTCAGGTAATGTCAGGCCATCGATCGCAGGTTCAAACCCGGTAACCAGCGAATCCGGAATGGCGCGGATCATCATGTCCCGAAGTCCTTCCAGTTTTTCCCGGCTCAGATCCGGGCGTTTGAGTAAAAGATTGCGAATCCACTCCTCGTGAATGTCCATCGTCCATCGTGCGCGAAAAAGATCGACTTGTGCGAGGAACATGAGAATGCTGCGCAGAGGTGCCGGATAAAGCACATTGGCGTCGTAGATGACAGTAAAAGACGCCATTTATTCCATCAGGCCCATTTCTTGTGACAATTGTGCCAGCCGTGCCATAGCCTTTTTGCTTTCGGTCTTTTGTTGGGCTTTGTATTCCATTAGATCACTGAAATAGATTTTGCGTCGATTACCCGCCATGTGGAATGGCAGTTTGCCGGCATCCAGAACCTGACTGATCAGATACGGCCGGGAGATGTTCAGAAAATCAGCCGCTTGCTGGGTTGTTAGCTCCGCATGAATCGGAATGATGGAAATCGCGTTGCCAAGCGCCATCTGGTTCAGAATATCTGCCAGCATATGGATAGCCTTGATGGGCACAGTGATGTCCTGGTTGTCATCGATCAGTCGCAGATTAGCTTGATCGCCCTTGCCTGTGCAGGCTGCCAGAATGCGTCCACTGGTCGCCGCCAGTTCAGCTTCCTGCTCGCTGGGCATGTCGTAAAAATGGTTCTGTTGTGTCGCCACGGCAAACACCTCGTCTTACTGAGTACTTTCGATTAAGTATACTGAATCAGAGATTATTCGCAATATTCGACTATATTCGAAATATTTGAATTAAAGGTCATCAACCCCAAATTCGCCAAACACTTTGGCGGCTTCATCAACAAGGTCATGCAAAAAGCCAGCAAGGGCGACTTCGACACGCTGTGGAATATGCTACCTTTTTTGGTATTGGTGGCGTAAGTAGATTACCTGGCTTTGCCTTTGTCGTTCATACTTCGGCAGGCGCAGGTAGCGCCGATGGCAAGGCGGGTCGTTGCCAGAGTCCTGGGCGAAACCTTAAAAAGTTTATCCCGTCATCTGGATGATTCAGCCGCAAAATCATTACTAGAGGCCCTGGCAGCTATACAGCAGGTCCTTAGCGGCACACTGAATCGGGACGTTAGGAAATTGCGTTTAAACCAGAATTGATGAGTATATCGGCTGGCATAATGGCAGGAGCCGGTGCGAGAACCGTGGGCAATCTCATCAAGGATATTCGAAATGCCCGCTACCACCCAGCAGTGCCCGATAAAATGGATATCGAAAGTTTCGTGGATTTTATCGAGCGGCTGGGGCCTTAGCGAAGTGGAATAACATGACATTGAAAAAAATCGATACGTCTTTTTGGAAATTGGATGATGCGGAGTGGGTGCAGGCGCGGGAAGCCTATTGGCCCACCCTGGAAGTGATGCTGAAAGCATACAAACCGAAGAAAAAAAATATCAGCCCCATCAAAGACTACTACCTGCGGGGAAAAATGCCCAACTGGAATGGTTACAAGGATTGGGAGGACAGCTCGCGGCACCTGGACCTGTTTATGTTTCTCTGGCTCCACCCCTCGTGGGATGAGGGGGTACTGACCGAATTGAGAGACCGCTATATCACGTCGGATTTGATTGTATTTGAAGATGTACAAAAGGGATTTGGAGAGTTTCTCGATTCTCAAATCGATATTGCTGCAGCCCCCTATCGCCATATGAGTCAGGTTATCTTTCCGTATATCCAGGGTAAGGGCGAGTTGTTGTTTAAGGTGATGATGGGCAACCCGGAAATTACCCAGTATGAAATTCAGGGGCACCCCACCATTGGGAAGAAGGGGATGTTTGAACTACCTAAGGAGGACCTGACCGTCCTATGCACTATGGGGTCATGGTTGTGTATCGCGAATATGCTTCCCATCCATAACGACTTCCTCTTTCAGTATGACCAGCCTTTAGAATGGTGGTATCAGTCGGTTCATGCGGTCGATGTTTTTGCGCAAAATGAACGGCATCAGAAAATAAAACCTCAAATTGAAAAAGCCCTCTGGCGTATCCATCATTTTGACACCGAAAAAGAAGGCGATACCTGCCGCACCCGTTTTGTCACCAAGATGCGCAAGATTCTGGATGAGCGACCGTTTATCAAGGATATTAAAACCATGTGGGAAAAGGTCAAAGCGGGCGAGGTGCAGGTGGAAGACCCTTGGGAGCGATGAACTCATCTTCGAGTTGGTGCGTGGTTTGGATGCTGTTGCGCAGGAATTGATACCCGCTCGAGAGCAGAGCAGGTATAATTTAATCGAGATTCAAGAGGTAAGGGGCCATGCGCACATTTGACCGCATCACTATAAACCCGGAAGTTATTAACCCGGCAATTTAATACATATATTATGCTGCATATTGAATACATGGATGCATGAAGTATTTTTTCACGCGCCCTGGTTTTTTCTGAAGCATGCGCATATGTGACAGCACCTTGCTCTTCAAAGCCTTCCGGGTTCTGGCAGGTTTTCCTCCATGAACGCCCGCTTTCAGATCGCAATTCAGGTATTCATCGGGGTTCAGTTCCGGCGAATACGAGGGCAAGTAAAAGACTTCGATTTTCTCAGCATTTTCTTCCAGCCAATCCTTAACGACCTTTGCATGGTGCACTCGCAGATTGTCCAGAATCAGAATCACCTTGCGCCCCGCATCTTTGATTAATCGTTTCATAAATCCAATCAAGCGATCGCCATTCATCGTCCCATCATAGATCTGAAAGCGAACCTTTCCTTGATTGTTGATGGCTGAAATCATGTTGGTTGATTCCCTTCTGGCATTCAGACGAATCACTGGCGTCTTGCCGACTGGCGCATACCCCCGGCCATGCTGAGAGTCACTTCTGATACCCGTTTCATCGCCCCAATAGATCTCGGCATCCTCGCTTTTGGCCTTTTCCACGATGGCTGGGTAATCTTCTTTCAGCCATTGCTCAACCTTGGCTGGGCTCTGTTCGTAGGCCCTGCGGGTAGGCTTTTGCGGGGTGAATCCCCAGCCTGCCAGATAGTTTCCAACCGAACGAATCGATAAGTCGACACCGGTTTCCTGGCTGACCAACTCCATCACCGCTTTGCGGGTCCAGAGCGCATAATCGAGTTTCATCTGATCTGGCGTTTTGTCCATGATCAGATATTTGATACGGTTTTCTTGCTCAAGCGAAAGGCGTTTTCCACTGCCAGCCGGTCGACCTTGGCGTTGGGCTTTTATACCGAGAAAACCTTCTTTTTTGTAGGCAATAAGCCATTTGCTAACCGTCTGATAATGTACGCCGACGGTATCGGCAATATCCTGGTACTTATAACCTTTCTTGAACATTCGAACCGCTTGTTTCCGCTTTTCTTCTTTTGCGGCAGCAGGTAGTGAGCGAGCATCTTGAGTAATCATTCGGATATAATATCAGAGATTCAAGGCTCTAACACCTGTTTATTGCCGGGTTAATATGAACGGACAGCCTTGCATCCGGGACACCCGTTTAACCGTTCGGCGTGTTCTGAAAGGTCTGGCCCTCTATCCTGATTGGAGGGAGCTAATGACGGAGTACCCCGGATTTAGCGAGGTGCTAGGCAGCGCCCCACAACGTCGAAATGGGGGCAGCCCAGATACCATTACCTAATGGCATTGTCTCTTTACCATCGTAGAGCAACACCCCCATCAAGAATTGGTTACCCGCAAGGTTTGCCAATTTTTTCAATCCTCTGAGATCGCTGTCCTTGACGGTGGCAGCGGCTTTTACTTCAATACACACAAGCTTTCCGGAGCCATTTTCGATCACGAAATCGACTTCGACCTTGTCGGCATCCCGGTAATACATAATGCGATAGTTTCCATCTGCGGTGGTGGTGTGTTTGAGCAGTTCACTGTAGACGAACGTTTCCAGTACATTGCCAAATCGCGTTCGATCCTGCTGAATTTGATCAAGGTTCAAATCCAGCAGTGTCGCCAACAAACCGGAATCGATAAATTGTAATTTAGGCGTCTTAATCACGCGATTAAGTCGGTTGCGTGCCCACACATCAACTCGCCGGAGTATATACATTTGCTCAAAAATACTGATATAGCGCGAGGCCGTTTTGCTATCCAGACCTACCTGGCCACCGAGTTGCGTATAGTTGCACATTTGGCCAGCCATCTGAGCGAGGGCGCTTAGAAAGCGGGGCAGTTGATCCAATTTATCGATATTTGCGATGTCACGGACATCCCGCTGGATGATGGAATCGATGTACTGCCGTGCCCAAGTCACTCTGCGCTTGTCCGACTTGCGCGATAGCGATTCTGGATAGCCACCCCTCAACACCCTGCTGACAAGGTCGTCGCCTACGCTCAGTAGGCTTGGTTGAAGGATGCGGTTTGAAAACGCGCTGTCTACCCAGTTTGCAGAGCTGGACTCAATTTCGCTTTGTGACAAAGGCAGCAGTGATAAAGTTTCCATGCGGCCAGCCAGCGAGTCGGCCACCGTTGGAAGCGCCATCAGATTTGCCGAGCCGGTTAATAGAAAACGCCCAGGACGGCGATCTTCATCCACGCTTTTCTTAATAGCCAGCAGCAATTGAGGCTCACGTTGAATCTCATCAATGACAGCCCGATCCAGGCTACGAATCATTCCAACAGGATCCCTGTGTGCAGAAAGCAACGTCAGCTCATCGTCCAAGGTCAGATAGCGAAGATTCTGTTGCTCAGCGATTTTCTTAACCAGTGTCGTCTTTCCTGCCTGCCGAGGTCCGGCCAGCAGGATTACTGGTGTATCCTGCTGCGCTTCAGCAATATGAGGCTCAATTGTTCGCAGATATAAAGATGTCATACTCATACGGAAAACTATAGCGTAAATTTCGGAATATAGTAACGTAAATTAAGGAATGGTATCTCGCGAATTCCGGAATCAGTAACCATAAGTAGTTGTACTGGAGAGTCAGGCATAGTCATGCACATTGAGCCGGTACTCATCTTCAATGTACAAAGCCGCCATGAACTTTGGGATCGGGTCGGTCAGCTGATGCAAAACGGAAGGACGAGGGCCGACCTTCAGTATGAAGTCGATGCCTTTGGCAGGTCGATCCCGACAATTAAGTGAGCACCCATGGGTTAATGGTTTTCAACCCAGCTGCCTCAAAAGGGCTGGTGTCCCGTGTCGCTACCAATAGGCCGCGTGCAGTGGCGGTAGCGGCGATATAGCCGTCTTCCCTGCCAATGGCTTTTCCTTCCCGCCTGGCTTTCGACATAAGTTCGGCATAGGCGTGCGAAGCCTCTAAGTCAAAAGGCAGCACACGACTGGTGAAGGCGGGCAGTACTTCATTCTCGAGTCGTTCTTGAAAGATTTTGCGACGCTTGCCAGCGGGCATCGCCGCCAATCCAAAACGCAGTTCGGCAACCGTAATGGCAGACAGATATAAGGTTTCAATCATCTGATTATCCACCCAGGCCAACACATTAGGGTTAGGGTCGGCCTTCCAGAGTTCGGAAATCACGTTGGTGTCAATGATGATCATTCAAACCTCGTTGGTTCGACCGGCTTTTTGTCACGCAGCTGGTTGATCTGCTCGGCTTCAAATTGGGTCAACCCACCGGCTTCACGGGAAATAGAAACCAGCAGTGACCCCAGCTTCAGGCGGCCCTCAGGTTTCGCTGCCTGCTCTAAGATGTCACGAATTTCAGCTTCGGCGCTACGACCGTGCATAGCGGCTCGGACCCGAATTGCGCGATGGACTTCATCTGGCACATTGCGAATGGTAATCGATGGCATGGCTAGCTTTGCTCCATATTAACGCTGTCTCAAGTGATTGCATAATACAATGTTGCAATCATTTTTCCTATATGACTTAGCATGGATTGTCTGATGCAGGAGAGTAGTCAATTGTGTAAACGTATAAGTTGCTTATCTTGATAATAGAAGCTTATAAGTTGCTATTTAGGTTGCGGCAACCGGTTTATTGCTGTGATGGGAGTGAAACGCAAAAAGGCCCGTGGACGTTCCATCCACAGGCCCTCAGTGCATCGCGACTAGCCGTTCAGCATGCGTCGCGTGTCTTGACGAGTGTTTACGCTGCCGCGTCCTGATTGGCCGGCGTCGCGTCGATCACGGTCTCCGGCAGTTTGCCCGTCGGTGCGGTACCCGCGCCAATCGCGATCTTGCGCGGTTTGGCCGCTTCCGGAATTTCCCGGATCAGGCGAACGGTCAGCAGGCCATGACGCAACTCTGCGCTGGCGACTTCAACATGGTCGGCCAGGTTGAACTTGCGCTCGAAGCTGCGGAAGGCGATGCCCTGATGCAGGAACTGGCGTGAGCCCTCTTGCGCGGCTTTGCGGCCACGAATAGTCAACACCCCTTTCTCCGTCTGAATGTCCAGTTCGCTTTCGTCAAATCCGGCCAGTGCCAGGGTGATGGCATAGCGGTTCTCACCCGTGACTTCGATGTTGTAGGGCGGAAAACCATTGGATGCCTGCTGCTCGGGATTCAGGGCAGAATCCAGCAAAGACGCCAGACGGTCAAAACCAACAGAACTGCGGTAAAGGGGACTCAAATCAATGCGTGTCATTGTCATACACTCCTCAGAAGCTATATGTGTAAATAACGTTAAGTGTTTTAGGCGAACTCTCTTTGAGACCTTCGCCTTCTTCCAATATGGGGGGGCTGAATTCGGCTTCAAGGGGTGTTTGATAAAAAATTTGAGGTGCGACAGACAGGAACATTGCCGTGGCGTGCAACTTTGTTAGTATGAAGGAAGAAACGCTAACCAATGCGATGACCTCACCGACAGGAGCCGACAAATGACGGATATGAAACAGTTTTTAACGGGCCTGCCCAAGGTCGAACTGCATCTGCACATCGAAGGTTCCCTGGAGCCGGAATTGATGTTTGAGATTGGCAAGCGCAACGGGCTGGACCTGCCCTTTGATTCCGTCGAGGCGGTACGTGCAGCCTACAACTTCCACAACCTGCAGGAATTCCTGGATATCTATTATCAGGGCGCTCAGGTGTTGTTAAAGGAGCAGGATTTTTACGACATGACGATGGCGTACCTGAAACGCTGTCAGGCTCAGCATGTCCGTCATACTGAGCTTTTTTTTGATCCCCAGACCCATACGGATCGCGGCATTGAGATCGGTGTCGTCTTTCAGGGGATCACTCGTGCGCTAAAGGATGCGCAGGCGCAGTGGGGCATCAGCTCGCAACTGATTCTGTGCTTCCTGCGTCACCTCAGTGCCGAGGCGGCGATGGATACGCTGGAGGCGGCCTTGCCGTATCGCGAGCACTTTATCGGCGTGGGGCTTGACAGCTCCGAGGTTGGGCATCCGCCGGAGAAATTCAAAGCGGTGTTTGAACGGGCCCTCACCGAAGGGTTGCTCACGGTCGCACATGCGGGTGAAGAAGGGCCACCCGACTATATCTGGCAGGCACTGGACCTGCTCAAGGTCTCGCGTATCGATCATGGGGTGCGCTGTGCCGAGGATGATCTGCTGGTGAAACGACTGGTGGACACGAACATGCCACTGACTGTTTGTCCCCTGTCCAATATTCGTCTGTGTGTGTTCCGTGAGATGGGTGATCACAACATTCTGTCCCTGCTGGAGCGTGGGGTGAGGGTGACAGTAAATTCAGATGACCCCGCTTATTTCGGTGGCTACATGAATGAGAACTTCCTGGCCCTTCTCGAAGGCTTGCAACTCTCGGCGCAGCAGGCGGTGACGCTGGTGCGCAATGGCATTGATGCCAGTTTCATCTCCGATGCGCGGCGTCAGGCCCTGCATGCGGAACTCGATGCGTATGTCAAAGGTGTTGATTTGTCGTCCCTGAACTGAGCGCTGACGCCAACGGAGGCTGCATGATTCGATTCTGTCTCAACGGAGAGTGGCGCGAGGTGCAGGATCAGGCGCCGGACATCACCTTGCTGCGCTACCTGCGTACACAGGAGGGGCTGACGGGAACCAAAGAGGGCTGTGGCTCCGGCGATTGTGGTGCATGCACGGTGTTATTGGGACGCCAGCAGGACGGCCAGTGGCGTTTTGAATCGGTCAACAGCTGTCTGGTGCTGCTGATTCAGCTTCATGGGGGGGCGGTGATCACCGTCGAGGCGCTGGCTAACGGCGCGAGCCTGCATCCGGCGCAGCAGGCGATGGTGGACTGCCATGGCAGCCAATGTGGGTTCTGCACTCCAGGCTTCGTCATGTCGCTTGCAGGGCTGCACGCAACATTGAGGGCCGAGCAGGGCATGGAGCCCGGCCCGGAACCGGATGATGCCCGAATTTGTGCAGCCTTGGCGGGGAATCTGTGTCGCTGCACCGGTTACCAGCCGATACTGGCGGCGGCGCGTCAGCTTGGCAGCTACCCCTATGAGCCGGCTGTCCAGGTGTGGTCTCCCGAAGTACCCGAGGTGGGGGGGGCCGGAACCTTGGTCTCATCCGCTGATGGGCCATGCGCCTACGCGCCGACCTCCGAAACCGAGCTGCAAACGCTACTGAAGCGTGAACCCGAGGCTCGCCTTATCGCGGGCGGCACCGATGCGGTGCTGGAGGTGACTCAGCACTTTGCCACTTTTCCCAGCACGATCAGTCTGCATCAGGTTGCCAGTCTCCATCAGATTGAGGAAAGCGGGAGCACCTTGCGGATCGGCGCAGCGGCGAGCTATGCCCAACTTGAACCCGTTTTACACCGCCATTTGCCGGCCTTTGCTGCGCTGCTGGAGCGATTGGGCTCCCTGCAAATCCGTCATCGCGGCAGCCTCGGCGGCAATCTGGTGACGGCTTCGCCGATTGGGGACACGCTTCCCATCTTGCTGGTGCTCGGGGCGCGGGTTGAATTGATGAAAGGTCGGCGCGGCCGCTGGCTGGAGGTGGGCGATTTCCTCACCGGCTACCGACAGACCGCACTCCGACCAGGAGAATACCTGCGTTGCATCGAAATTCCGTTACCCGTGCCTGAAGCGAAATTGCAGGTGTTCAAAGTGTCCAAGCGGCGGGAGGATGATATCAGCACGGTTCTGTTAGCCGCGCTGATTCAGGTGGACGGCAAAAAAGTCCGGCACGCACGCATTGCGTTAGGCGGTATGGCAGAAAAGGCGCAACGGGCACCCACGGTTGAGTCGGCGTTGGTGGGCAAGGCTGCCACGCAAAGCACCTTCGATAAGGCGGGACGTCAGTTCGCCAAAGATTTCAATCCCAGAGCGGACATCCGCGGCTCGCGAGAGTATCGACTGGCGCTGGCAGGACAACTCTTGAGCAAAGTCGGTCTGGCACTGTTCTCGCCGACACTGCAACTGGATGTAGCGAACGCGGAGGCGGGTGAGCATGCGTAGACTCAGTTCCAAAACAGCCAAAACCGTTCGTGAGCCAAACCGCCAGGGTGGGGTCGGCGCAAACGTTGCCCATGACAGTGCCGTGAGCCACGTTACCGGACGGGCGCTCTACGTCGACGATTTACCCCTGCTGCCCGGGTTGCTGCATCTGGCGGTGGGCGGCTCGCCCCTACCGCATGGTCGTTTGCGCGCACTGGATCTGGATGCCGTCAGGTCCGCACCGGGTGTCGTTCGCGTGCTGACCTGTCAGGACATTCCGGGCCACCGCGATGTCGGGCCAGTCTTTCCGGGCGATCCCTTATTGGTCGAAGATCGTTTTGAGTCCGTGGGCCAGGCCCTCTTCGCAGTCGTCGCGACGAGTTATGAAGCCGCGCATCGTGCGCTCAAACAGGCGCAAATCGACATTGATCCTTTACCGGCCATTCTCGACATTGAAACGGCGTTGGCGCAACAAGCCTTTGTCCGACCCTCGCATCAACAGCTGCGTGGAAATCCCGACGCCGCGATTGAGGGTGCAACACATCAGCTAGAGGGAGAGGTGAAGGTACTGGGGCAGGAGCATTTTTATCTGGAAGGGCAGGTCAGCCAGGCTAATCCGCAGGAGGATGGCGGCATGATGATTTATGCCTCGACCCAGCATCCTTCCGAAGTTCAGAAATTGGTGGCAGAAATGCTGGCCTTGCCCATCCATCGGGTTCAGGTGGAAACCCGGCGTCTGGGCGGCGGCTTTGGCGGCAAGGAAACCCAGGCCGCGCCGGTTGCCTGTCTGGCAGCGCTGGCGGCGCACCTCACCGGACGTCCGGTTCGCTATCGAATGTCCCGCCGGGACGACATGATCATGACCGGTAAACGCCATGCCTTCCTCAATCGCTGGCGGGTTGGCTTCAATGCCCAGGGCGTCATACAGGGCACCGATATTACGCTGGCGGCGAAGTGTGGACTCTCGCCGGACCTCTCGGACGCCATCGTCGACCGGGCCATGTTCCATGCCGGTAATGCCTATTACCTCGGCGAGGCGCGGGTCACCGGGCACCGCTGTAAAACGCATACGGTCTCGAACACTGCATTTCGGGGTTTTGGTGGGCCACAGGGCATGTTGGCCGCCGAAGACATGATTGAACACATCGCCCGTCACCTCGGTGAAGATACGCTGACCATCCGCATGCGCAATCTCTATACTCCGGGTGGGCGTCAGACAACGCACTACGGCCAGACGGTCGAGGATTTCGTGCTGCGCGATCTCATGAACCGTTTGCAGGACAGTGCGGATTACTGGGCACGCCGTGAGGCATGCCACACCTACAATCAACAGGGGGGGCTGTTCCGTAAGGGACTGGCGATGACCCCTGTAATGTTTGGGATTTCGTTCACCGCTAAACACCTCAATCAGGCCGGTGCACTGGTCCACATCTACACCGATGGCAGTATCCATCTGAATCACGGTGGCACCGAGATGGGGCAGGGACTGTTCATCAAAGTGGCACAAGTCGTGGCTGAAGCGTTTCAGGTCGACCTCGCGCGCGTCGCGGTCTCGGCGACCCGCACCGACAAAGTGCCCAATACCTCCGCGACGGCGGCCTCTGCGGGCTCTGACCTCAATGGCATGGCAGCACTGAATGCCTGTCAGACCTTAAAGTTGCGCCTGATCGAATTTGCCTGCCAACACTTCTCGGTGACGCCGGATGAAGTGGCCTTTGAATCCAACCATGTTCGCGTCGGTGCGGATCGCTTTCCCTTCGCGGATTTTGTGCAGTTGGCCTATCTCAACCGTATTTCGCTCTCAGCCACCGGGTTTTATCAGACGCCCTTTATCGGTTACGACCGTGAAAAGGGGCAGGGCCATCCGTTTTTCTATTACGCGCACGGGGCCGCAGTCTCGGAGGTTCTGGTCGACACGATGACGGGCGAATACCGGGTGCTGCGCACCGATATCCTGCATGACGTGGGCGACTCCTTGAACCCGGCGATTGACATTGGCCAGATCGAAGGGGGATTTGTACAGGGGCTGGGCTGGCTGACCACAGAAGAATTGCGCTGGGATGAACGGGGCCATCTCATGGCTGACAGCCCGGCGACCTACAAAATTCCAACCCTGGGTGACATTCCGACGGATTTTCGCGTGGCGATCCTGCAGGATGCCCCTAACCGCGAGCCGACGATTTACCGCTCCAAAGCGGTGGGAGAACCCCCCTTCATGCTGGCATTTTCGGTCTGGGCCGCGTTGCGTGATGCCATCGCCAGCCTGACCGACTACCGTTACAGTCCACCCCTGCATCCCCCGGCGACACCTGAGCGGGTCTGGCAGGCCCTGGACGCTGCGCGACGGTGGAAACCATGAACGGCAGCTGGATCGACGGTCTGGCGACCGTACAGGCGCGGGGTGAGGCGGCGGTGTTGCTGACTCTCCTCGGAGGCGCAGGGTCCACCCCGCGCGATGCCGGGAGCAAGATGCTGGTGACGCTCGACGAAACCTGGGATACCCTCGGCGGTGGCCAACTCGAATTTACTGTGGTCACACAGGCGCGGGCCTGCCTCGCTGCGGGCCTGACCGACGCCTCACCAACCTTGCAGCATTTTCCGCTGGGCGCGGCACTGGGGCAGTGCTGTGGCGGCAGTACCTCGGTGCTGTTCGAGCCCTTGCCGGGGCGACGCTGGCACATCGCTGTGTTCGGTGCCGGCCATGTCGCCCGCCATCTCATCCCCATGCTGGGGCAATTGCCTTGTCAGATACGCTGGATCGACAGCCGTGACGATCCGTTTCCCTCGCCGATTCCTGCCAACGTCACCTTGGTGGCCGCCGGGTCGCCAGAGGCGGAACTGAGTGCACTCCGACCGGGCAGTGATGTGGTCATCCTGACGCATGATCACGCCCTCGACTATGCTTTATGTCAGATCGCCCTGCGCCGGGAGGACTTGCGCTTTATCGGCATGATCGGGTCGCGGACCAAGGCGGCTCGCTTCCAGCAGCGCCTGCAGCGTGATGGACTGAGTGCAGAGGCCTTACAGCGCCTGGTCTGTCCGATCGGATTGCCGGGGATGACCGGAAAGCTGCCGGGCGAAATCGCTCTGGCGATCGCGGCTCAGTTATTGCAGGTCGATCAGGAGGCACGCCCGCCTTCGAGTAGCAAAGGGCTGAGTTGGAACACCCTGCGCAAGCACCTGGGTGAACACGGTTTCGTTCAACAGGGGCTGGCCCTGAAGCCGGCCTCTCAATTGCAGCATGACAGGATACCCGGCTATGGCGAAGACGACTGAAGCCAATCGATTCAACCGTCAGTATACCGATCTGGCCAGTCGCCGTTTCGGAGCCCAGGCACTGGCTTGCAGTGACGACTTTTTCGCCGAAATGGAAAATATGCTGCTGCCCGAACCTGCGCAGTTCATCGCCGATCGGTATACCCATCACGGCAAATGGATGGATGGCTGGGAATCGCGCCGTCGTCGCCACGGCGGGCATGACTGGTGCATCGTCCGGCTGGGGCTGCCGGGTCAGATTCGCGGCGTAGATGTCGACACCTCTTTTTTTCTCGGCAACGCACCCAAGCAGATTTCGCTGGAGGCCTGCCGTTCTGACGTGGCTCCGGATGGTGCAACGACCTGGGTCACGCTGCTAACGACCACGCCGGTTGAACCGGGCTCCCATAACCTGCTCGATGTGCCTCCCTCCGCCCCGGCGCCCGAAGCTGGGTGGACCCATCTGCGCCTGAACATTTACCCCGATGGCGGGGTGGCGCGCCTGCGAGTGTATGGCGAAGTCTGCCCCGACTGGCGCTGGTACCTGCCGGGTGAACTGGTCGACCTGGCCGCGCTGGAAAACGGTGCCCGGCCGCTGGCCTGCAGTGATGACTTCTTCGGTGTGATGGAAAATGCCCTGATGCCGGGGCGGGGCGCGTTCATGGGTGATGGCTGGGAAACCCGGCGCCGCCGTGGCGGTCCGGACCATGACTGGATGATCGTGAAACTCGGCCGTTCAGGACTGGTACGAAAAGTCGAACTGGACACCGCTCACTTCAAGGGTAATTTCCCGGAATCCTTCGCGCTGGAAGGCTGTTTGGCACAGGCGGACGCCTGCCCGGATGAGACCGGGCTCTGGATTCCCCTGATCGGTCGAACGGTGCTCTCCGCCGACCGCAATCACCGTTTCTTGATGGAAGTGCAGGGTGGGCATCAGCCGGTCAGCCATGTGCGCCTCAAAATTTATCCCGATGGTGGCGTCAGTCGCTTACGTGTCTGGTGCGAGCCGCAGGAGTAGCGCCGTGAGTGAATCTGCCAGTGTCCTAAGTCTCGCTGTTTTCAACACCCTCCCGCACGCGGACTGTATGGGTTGGCTGCTACGCTGTTGTGCCTCACAGCGGTGGGTGCAGGACATGGCCCAGCGGCGACCCTATGCCAGTGTGGATGCACTCCTCGCGGCCTCGCGCGACATTGAGCAAAGCCTGGACGAAGAAGACTGGCTCGAAGCCTTTGCGGGTCATCCCCGTATCGGCGATCTGGAGAGTCTGAAATCCCGGTTCGCCTCGACCGCAGCCCTGGCGGAAAGCGAGCAGGGGGCTGTGAAACAGGCATCAGAGGAAACACTCAAAGCCTTGCAACAAGCCAACCTGGATTATGAAGCCCATAACGGCTTTATTTTTATCATCTGTGCAAGTGGTAAGCGGGCCGACGAAATGCTGGCGGCCCTGCAAACGCGCCTGCATAATCCGCGCGCCGTCGAGCTGCAGAATGCCGCGGTTGAACAGTCCAAAATCACGGCCCTTCGTCTCACGCGGGGGCTTGTGGTGCCCCAGCCAGCGACCGCGCCACACTCGGCCCCAGACACTGTCCAGCCCAGCCCGATCACCACGCATGTGCTGGACACGCATCGGGGACGTCCTGCGGCGGGCATACCGGTGACCCTGGAACGCTTCAGTGGTGAATCCTGGCTGACTCTGGCCCAGGCCGAAACGGATGCAGACGGCCGTATCCGTGACTGGCTCAAGGGCCAGCCGCGGGAAACCGGACGGTATCGCCTGACCTTTGCCACCGAAGCCTACTTTGAGGCCCAGGGGCTGGCCTGTTTTTACCCGCAGGTACAAATTGAATTTCGACTGGATCAACCGGACCACCACTACCATGTGCCGCTGCTGATCAGTGCGCACGCGTATTCCACTTACCGAGGCAGTTGAATGGAACGTTTTGCCCCCATGCAGCGCTTGAGTCCTCGTGCCTTCGCCCCCTTTGGCGAAGTCTTGTCCATGCGTGACGCCGAACCGAAATTGATCAATGCCGGTACGTCTAGGCGTTATAATGGGTTGGGCCATATCGTGACCTGTGGCTATCACGCGGGGGCGATCATCAGCCTGTTTCGTTCACAGCCCCGACACCTGCCCATGCGCGTGCAGTTGCTGGAGCGCCATCCGCTGGGAACCCAGGCCTTTTACCCCTTATCGGGCCATGCCTACCTGATCCTGGTGGCCCCGCCACTCGATTTTCACAATGCAGACAGCCCTCCCGATCTGGGACAGCTCACGCTCTTTCGGGCGGATCCCGACCAGGGCATCAATCTGGGACTGAACGTCTGGCATCACCCACTGCTGGCGATGGACGCGGAATCCGAATTTCTGGTGGTCGACCGTGAAGGCGACGGGGTGAACTGCGTTGAATTCCGGTTTGATCCCGACCTGGCACCCTGGATTCGCCCCGATGGACTCTACCCCGAGGGGCAGGTATGACGGAACGCGCTGCGAAGGATTCGCGAATTCGATCGGGGGAACCGCGAGGGCAAGACCAGCAAGGGCAATGTGTTGCGCTTCGAGGCGAAATTCTCACCTTTCTGGCCGACCCGGAATACCCAAACGGCGATCTCAACCCCGACGCCTGGCAGCACTGGTCCGACGGCCTTGTCATCTGCCGTAATGGACGCATCGAAGCCATAGGCCCGGCCGATCAACTGCTACCCTTGCTTGAGACGGATTGCGCATTACACGATGTGCGTCCGGGGCTGATCCTGCCAGGGTTTATCGATACGCACATCCATTTCCCCCAGGTCGATGTCATGGCCTCTTATGGCGAGACCTTGATGGGTTGGCTGAACCAGTACACGTTTCCGACTGAGCAACGCTTGGCCGACGCGACCATCGCACGCGAAACCGCTGACTTTTTTCTGAAGGAATTGTTGCGCAATGGCACCACCTCAGCCGTGGTGTATGGCACTGTTCACGCCCACTCGGTACAGGCATTTTTCGAAGCTTCGGAGGCGCTGAACACGCGCATGATCTGCGGAAAAGTCTTGATGGATCGCCACGCGCCAGACGGCTTGCGTGACACCGCCGAACAGGGCGAGCGGGAGACCCGAAAACTGATTGAAACCTGGCACGGTCGAGGACGACAGCAGGTTGTGATCACGCCCCGTTTTGCCGTGACCTCGACGCCCGAACAGCTGCGCTCAGCCGGCAATCTACTGCGGGAATATCCTGACGTTTATCTGCAAACCCACCTGGCCGAAAATCGTCACGAAATCGAGACCGTTCGTGGCCTTTTTCCTGAGGCGCAGGACTATGTCGACGTCTATGATCGCCATAGATTGCTGTCCCCACGCAGCATTTTTGCCCATGGCATTCACCTCTCTGACCGCGAACGCGAGCGCCTGAGCCAGAGCGGCAGTCAGGTCGCGTTCTGCCCGACCTCCAATCTGTTTCTGGGCAGTGGTCTACTGGATCTGGCCGGACTCGAAGCAGCCGGGGTCACGACCAGTATTGCCACGGACGTTGGCGCAGGCACCAGTTTTTCACTGCTACAAACGCTCGCGGAGGCCTATAAGGTCACCCATCTGCAACACCAGCGTTTCTCTCCGGTGAAGGCCTTTTATCGCATTACGTTGGGCAATGCAAAATCCCTGGGGCTTGAGGCGCAGATCGGCTCGCTGGCCGTCGGTTCAGAGGCGGATCTGGTGGTGCTCGACCCTGAAGCCACCCCTTTGCTGGCCCGCCGTATGCAACGATGCCAGAGCCTGCAAGAGCGCCTGTTTGCCTGGATGATGCTGGGTGATGATCGCGCCATTTCATCGACCTGGGTGGCCGGACGCTGTCTGCATCGCCGTTCAGCCGAACCCCGCAAAAAGGAGCCGACTGCATGATTGAAAACTATGTGCTGGACTGGCTTTCGCTGTTTTTTCGCTGGTTTCATTTTATTGCCGGTGTGGCCTGGATCGGTGCCAGTTTTTACTTTATCTGGCTCGACAACAACTTGCGGGAGCCGCCGCAATGGAAGCAGGACAAAGGCATCAAAGGCGATCTTTGGGCCATCCATGGCGGCGGCATCTACGAAGTAGCGAAATACCGCCTGGCGCCTGAATCCATGCCGCCTCATCTCCATTGGTTCAAGTGGGAGGCTTACACCACCTGGCTCACCGGCTTTACCTTGCTTTGGATCGTCTACTACCTGGGCGCTGATCGCTATTTGCTGAAGGAAGGAAGTCCCTTGTCCACGCCCACTGGTGCAACCCTGGCCGGACTGGGCCTGCTGGCCGGTGGTGGCGGTGTACGAAGTCGCGATTCGGACACCCTTGCGTAAAAATGGTTGGGCCTTTGCGGGTTTTCTGCTGATTTTACTGACCGCTGCCAGCCTGCTGGCGCAGGACTGGTTTGCTCCCCGCGGCGCCTTCATGCATGTTGGGGCTTTGATCGGCACAATCATGGTTGGCAACGTCCTGCTCGGCATCATGCCGGCACAGCGGGAATTGGTCAAAGCGATTGCGGAAGGGCGCGAGCCGGACCCTGCGCCGGCACTGCTCGCCAAGCTGCGCTCGACACATAATAACTATCTGACCCTGCCGGTCCTGTTCATCATGATCAGCAACCATTATCCGCAGATTTATGGTCACCCCCACAGTTCACTCTGGCTGATGGCGATCGGGGCCACGGCTGCTTTTGCCCGGCATTTTTTCAATCTGCGCCATCGCGGTATTGTGCGGCCTTCGATTCTGGTTGTCGCAGCCCTTCTGCTGATCGGGATCGCCATCGCCATGATGCCCCAACACAGTGAGGAGCAAGGGGAGGCCGCACTGACGGATGCGACAGCGCTGACGCTGTTTCAGGCCCGCTGCGCCAGCTGCCACAGCGCGCAGCCCACGGATCCTTTGTTCAGTGCCGCGCCTGCAGGCTTATTTCTGGAAACGCTCCCGCAGATCGACGCGGCAGGGGCTATGCGTCTGCACAGCGTCGTTCAAAGCGGCTATATGCCACTGGCGAATCGCTCCGGGATGCAGGATGTCGAGCGCCAGCAGATGCTCGAATGGCTGGCGGGTAGGGCGCGTGAACCCCTCAGTGAGTGATCGGGGGCAGCCGAAAATCGTATGCACCCCCTTGCCCCGTCTCTCCCTGGAGAATTGCCTGAAATCCACCTGGTCCCAGCGGTTATGGGTAAGCATGTCCTTGTAACGATGCACGTTGCTGGCGTCTATCGGGGCCAAATTCGTCGAAAATCGGCGGGTTTCATCCGCTGTAAAGAGTCCTTTGGCATGATCATGGGCCAGTACCAGTGCCCAGACCCCTTCCATGAAATGTCCACCAAAGGTCACCTTCAACGACCCTTGTTCCACCGCTTTAAGCCCTTCATCTGTCCAATCAATACTGCCAATCAGCAGGTCCTTACCCACCCTGTAACCGGCAGCTTTCAATGCCTCCGCTGCGGAGAGGGCCGTCGCATCACTGGCTGACCAGACGATGCGCGTGGAAGGCCAGCGTCGCAGCAGCGGAGGCGCCTGTCGGGCCGAAAGCGCGGGGTCCCAGTCGGCGACCAGCACCTGTAATAATTCTGCCTCCGGTCGGTTTAACAGCGCCTGATTAAGGCCTTCTTCCCGCAGGCGTGCGGCGGACGAATCCCGTCCTCCGTTAAAGCCAATCAGTTGGGTTTTTCCGGCCTGAGGTTTGCCGGCGGCGTCAATCAGGTAAGACGCAAGGTCCCTGCCTGCCGCCTGATCATCGGGCGTCAGATGGGCCAACCAACGGGCAAAGGGCTGGCCGGGTTCCCCTACGGACGATTGATCCTGGGGCGGGATGTCGGTGTTAAAAATAATACTGTAGACGCCCGCTTTTTCGGCGGCCTGCAAGATACGCTTGCCCTGACCAATCTGGTAAATGTAAATCAGATAGTCCGGCGAGGTTTCGCGGTCGATGGCATCCAGGGCCTGCTGAGTGGTCAGTTCACGGTTGTCCTCGCCGTAACGAACTTCCAGGGACAGCCCCAGATCCAGCGCGGCGGCGTGCATGACATCCGTGACCTTGTCCCAGAAGAGATTGCCGGGCGCATCCGGGTTAATAAAAACCACCCGCGGTGCCGCGGTTGCCTGCGTGCATGCAAAGGCCAGCATCGCACTCAGGCAAAAGACAAAAGGGCTTCGCAGGCACATGATTCTAATCACTCAAATCAGTGAATACGCGATCGAGTCTAGGGTGGATTCATGCGCTTGTCATGAACGAACTGATGATGGCCCTAATAGCGGGCGGGTAGCTTTTCCCGAATCGTAATGCGCCGTTGGTGGGTTTCTATGTAACCCCCGGTTTCCAGATCCTTGAGGATTTTAGCCACCATCTCACGGCTGGCGCCAACCCGATTGGCCAGCTCCTGCTGCGTTAAGGGGTAGGGGATGGCCTGACCGTCACTGCCGCATTCCGCCATCTCGATCAAGGTGTGAGCAACCCGCCCATACACATCCATCAGCGCCAGGGACTTGACACTTTCAGTCAGCGCCCGAACACGACCTGCCAGGTTGCGGATCAGGTTAAAGGCGAGTTCCGGCGATTGACGCAACACCTCGCGAAAGGCGCCGCTGCTGATCACCAGACAACGGCAGGCTTCAGTGGTCATCACGGAGGCTGAGCGCTGACTTGCATCCAATAAGGCCAGCTCGCCGAAGCAATCACCCGGCTGCAGATCATTCAACGTGATCTCTTTGCCTTCATCGTTACAGCAATACACCCTTAGGCGACCACTGACCACAACATACAAGGTGTCGGTGAGGTCACCTTCTGACAAAACGATGGTATGCCGGGGGAAACTGCGTGGCTGGGCGCTGCGCTCCAGCACCAGCAAATCATCAGGTGATAAACCACTGAATAACGGAACCTGTTCAAGCAAACTGGACATTGCATACCTGTGGTGGTTGGTTGGGCACCTGTTACACTGGAATGAGGTGCAGACACACAACAATACTAGGGGGTGTGGACATTTGCGCGTAAGGCATTGAAAAGTAAGAGCAAGCTCGTAATATTGTAGTTCTCACACAACAACAAAAGAGCTTGCAATGCCCCGATACATGCTCAGTGACGAGCTGTGGTCAAAGCTGAAAAGGATCATGCTTCAATTCAGTATTTATGACAAGCGCAATCTGCGCATGATGGTAGAAGGCATACTCTATCGAATGCGTGTAGGTTGCCCCTGGAGGGATATCCCTGAACAGTTTGGAAAGTGGAATTCGGTGTACCGGAAATTTAACGTCTGGTCTAAGAAAGGGATCTGGCGTTGTCTGCTCGATGCTTTGATTTTCGAGCCGGATTTGGAGTGGGTTTTTATCGATGGAAGCTATGTAAAGGCCCATCAGCATAGCGCAGGGGCAATTGGCAAATCACCTCAAGCCATCGGAAAAAGCAGAGCTGGCAGGACATCCAAGATACATCTGGCGATCGATGCTTATGGCTTGCCAATAGCGTTTAATATTACCGGCGGCGAAGTGAATGACTGCACCGAAGCCCCAGGCATTATCGAATCACTTCCAGACACGGAGTTTTTCATTATGGATAAGGGCTATGAAAGCGAGCGAATCAGAGAGATGATAGAGGCGAGAGGAGGCAAGGCAGTTATCCCGCGTAAACGAAATTCGAAACGAGAAAATCCGACTTTTGACCGGCACTTATATAAACAAAGACACCTGGTCGAAAATGCGTTTGCCAACCTTAAGCGGTTCAGAGGCGTAGCCACCCGATACGATAAACTCGGACGAAACTACGAAAGCACAGTGGCCATCGCGTGCTCATATTTATGGTTGCCGATGTGAAATGTCCACAGCCCCTAGGTTACACCGCCCGAGATCTCGATGGTCGGCGCAGCTTGCCCCACCACATCCCCCATCACGGACTCATCAATCGCTTTTAATTCAGCCCCCGCATATAACGCTTGCAGCACCACTACACAGCCTAACGCTATTCGACCTACCATCTGCAACTTGCTCCACTATCCATGACCGCTCTTCTACAGTAAAAGCTTTTCGGCAGTCTACTTTGCACAAGGTTACGAAGCAGTGCGCTTTTTCACATTTTATAAAAAGAAAAAGCGCCTAACCCCCCAAGTTCGACAGCAAAACGCGTAAGTCATTGTATTTAATGGGCAGCGTTTAAAAACGCTCCACTACAAAATCGGGTTTTGGCTATTTATTGGGCGGTTGGCTTGGGAATCTGTAAGGCTCTGAATAGCTCCAATTGTTCGGTCGTGACGGTGGAAAGGCCTTCGACATTCGTCCCATTGATTTTCACCTGGTGTCGCTGGATACGACTGAGCAGGCTGAGTGCCCGCCCGGGTGAATAGGCATTGTCGGCGGCCTTCAATCGCATCCGCATTACTCGATGCAGGATCAAGGCGATGAAACATATCATCGCGTGAGCGCGAATTCGCTTTGGTAGGCGGTGATACATGGGGCCAATTTCTAGTTCAGATTTCAGCACCCTAAATCCGCGTTCAATGTCAGCCAGGGATTTATAACGCCTAACGATTTCAGGGGCCGGGCAATCCACCACATTGGTTACCAGCAGCAGTTTACCATCAAGACGCTCCAGCGCCTGCTGACGAAGCGCACGATAGTGATAAGCGAAACCCTCGTTGCCCAGGTCGATGTCGATGATATGCGCAAGGCCTGCCTCTTTGACGGTTTGGTAAAAACGGGCGGTGATCCCGGATTCTGAAAGTGGTCGACCGCTTCCCTTGTGGCCATCTTCCTGCTGCGCCAGCTTGTCACACCATTGATCGGCCTGCGCCATCAGTTGTTCTACCTGCTGCCGTCTGGCCTCGGTTTTTGCCTGTGCTGCCTCCTCGTCATGCGCCACCACCAGTCGCCGCTCCTGCCAGCAGGTTTCATCGATCCAGGTATTGCCAAAATTGTCTACGTCGGCAGTTGAAGCCGTGACTGATGCAGCGTGGGATTCCTGTAGCGGACGGATAGTCTCGTCAAAATCGCCATAACGACTGCCGGGTACGGCGATAATGTATTCCAGCGCTTCCCCTGAAGGGAGTTTGATCGCATCCAGCGCCGCCAGATTGTCGAGATTCAGCAACCCCCTATCGGCGACCAGCACGACCCGTCGGATCGGGAATCGCTTGGCCAACCGATCCAGCATGGGCAGCAAGGTGCTGGCTTCCCCCACATTCCCCTCGAAGACCTCGTGGGCCAGCGGCAGACCGTCGGCCGTCTGAATCAGGCCGATCACCACTTGCCGGGCGACGCCGCCGTCTTTGCTACGACCAAAGGCCCGAAGCTCTTCTTTCATCGTGGTGTCGCCAGTCACGCTGACGGTCGTCAGATCATAAAATACCACAGACAACTCCTGATCGATCAACGGACGCAAGGTGGAAGCGAGCGTCTCTTCCACGGCATCCTTGGCCTTCACCATGGCATCCATGGCACGCAGCAAGTGCTGATGACTGACCGCGCTGACCTCCCCGCCGGGAAACTGCACCGTTTCCAGCCACCGCAACACACCCAGCTTCGAGTCGGGATTGCTGAGGCGGTTGAAGACCAGGATCCGTAACAATAACTCGACATCCAGGGTGCGTTTGCCGGAGCGGAATACGCGCCGAAAGGCATCAAACCCCAGCTGCTGCCACAGTTGTTGCAGGGCATACAGATCCCCGAAGGCTTTAGAGAATTCAAACTGTAAAGTCTGTTCAGGCGCCTCCCCGACAGGCTCGCGCCCGGTCACTCGCAGCAAGCCGTTAATGAGCGAGTCGACCTCGCTGGCAACAGTCTCGAGTCGACCGAGGGTGGCAACAGTCTCGAGTCGACCGAGGGTTGCAACCGTGCGTTGCCGGGGCTTGCCCTGGTCGTCGCGAAAGGCTTCCACGAGCTGAACGTAGCGGCGGGGACCGGATTTGGTGATTTTGATATACATGCCGCTACATTATCACAAAATAGTGTTTATTTTCAATAACACAGGATATAGTAGCGCCACTACAAAACGGAATTTTTTCGACTACCTAAGTCGTTGATTTTTATGGAGACGGGAGTTGATTTTCTGGCGAAACTAGTGGTTTAGTGTCGAACTTGGGTAACCCGCATTTCTCGCGAACCTACCGATAATCGATTCTGCCTCTGATTCTTGTCGGTAGCCAAGTGTTTTTCGAACGGATGACGCAATTTTCAGGTCAATTATTGATCTTTCCCGGTTTCAAGGCGCAACTTTCCCATAACCCCGATTTTTCAGGCCGGGGCAGCCTGTTCATTTTCAGGGAAATCCTAAACGCTGGATGAGACCGGCGAATAATTCTTGGTAAGGATAGGCTTCGCTCAGCATAAACCGAATGCGTCGGGTATTCCGGATCACTACAGCGCCCAGTTTCAACAGTTTGAGTCGCAACGAATGGATGGATGCGCTGGCCAGCTCTGTTCCTTTCAGCAGCTTGCGTAACTCTTCAAACAACTCATACGCAAAGCCTGATAACAGCATGCGCCATTGATTCACCCACCACCTGGGGCTGGAGGTGCGATCTGCAAACAGGTTCAGCTGCTGATCTTTGATGCGGTTTTCCATGCGGCCGGCCAGATATCTCCGCGAGCACAATAAAGGTTGCGGTAGAGTTCTCTTGCTTTTTCCTCCAGCAAACTCGTCACGATGAAGCGCGGATTATCCCCCTTGTCGCTGACCTCGATTTTGGCGACGACGAAGCGACTTTTGCCCCAGGAGTCGGCTGCGTAAGCCAGCGGCATGAAGAATCGTTGCTTCTCGCCGGTCAGCTCATGCATTTGCCGGGCAATCACGAAGCCCTTTTCGGCTTTGGCTTGCAGGCGCGAGTTGCGGGCAAGGCCCACCACATAGTCCACGCCGTGCCGTTCACACCAGCGCAGCATCCGGTGACGGCAGAATCCGCTGTCTGCCCGCAAGATAATCTGGGTATCAGGCCAATAGCTGCGGATAAACTTCACCAGCAGGCTGGTGATCGCCCAACTGTGTTTGGCGCCATCGATATTGCTTGGTCGCAAATAGCTGACCAACAAATGTCGGCCACAGAAAACATAAAGCGGCAAATAACAGTAATGGTCGTAGTAGCCGTTGAAGAAACGACCCTCTTGCTTACCATGTAACTCAATGTCGGTGGCGTCAAAATCCAGCACAATCCTTTTGGGTGCCTTTTTATGAGCATCAATGAAACGCTGCCATAGAACTCGATGTGCGGCGACAACTGCTTGCCGGTCAACGGCCTGTTCCATTCTGCCCAGCGTCGCTTTGCTGGCCGCGGGGCGTGATGCGATTGAGTGCAGTTTGAAACGCCAGATCAGAGCGCAGGTTGTCGTGGTCATTGAGGTCTTCATAACCACAGGCAAGGCCATAAACCCGTTGCCGAATCAGATCGACGAGTTCATGTTTTACTTTACCTGCCTGACGGGAATCCTCAAGGCAAGCGGCTACATCCTGAGTTAAGCGGCATCTACGGTCAATTTCACGTAACAGCAGCAAACCGGCATCCGAGGTGATGTGACCACCCGAAAAATCGGCTTGAATCTGGCGTTTTTTCAGTGGCGAAAAGGTAAAGGATTCTGGTAACATTTTGTCCAACGGCGTTTGTGTTTATTTTTGGGTATAAGCAACTGAAATTTAAACACAATTCGCCGTTTTTTGTTAGTGCTTCAGGAGAAATCCGGGCTAGGCCAACAATCTGGCGACAATGTCAGACGGCGAACCGGCCAGATTCGACAGCACGATGTGCGCGCCGGTGGCGGTGTGGATCTCCACGCGCAGCGCGGGCAGGTAGCCGGGGTGTGGCAGCTGAAGTTCGGCAAACGCAGGCGTTGCTACCGGGGTGGTAGAGTTACCCTCGACACGCCGCATGACTTCCCAGGAGATGCCGAGCCGTTTGCACACGATTGCCGTGTTGAGCGCACCGCTGAGCTGCCGGGCCTGATTCAACAACTCCATGGGGATTTTCTCTCTGCCGTGTTTTTTACCGGCGCGCCGTGGCGGCGAAGCTCGATGAGAGTTCGTCCAGTTGTTGCTGGGCTTGCTGTTCTGTGGTGGATGTCATGGGCAGGCTGTCCTCTTAGGTTGTGGGTGAGGACTGGCATGCTAAAGTGTTCATTGCCGGGAAGCACACTTGCTTGCCGAAGGGTCACGAAACGCGTATTCAATATAGATATCGAGCAATGCGAACGCTGCGGCGGGCACGTCAAGGTGGTCTCAAGTATCGAAGACCCTGCCGTAATCGAAAAGATACTGGCGCATTTAGCCTTGCAGGAGCCGTCGCTGATAACCGGCCCAGTCGAAGCCAGAGCACCGCCCTTCCAATTGGGTAAATTCAATAACTTCTGACCCCATCCGCCACATGCTGATAACCCGGTAGGGCATCGCATACCTCAGTGACTAAATCTTCCTTTGAATCGATTGAAAAACGCCCAATTGCTACAAAAATCCAAGGCTAAGTACCGAGTATCCGGTCACTTCAGACAGGAAAACAGGGCACCACTTCCTTTCTTGAATGGTATGCTGGTTTGAAAAAGCGGGTTTATACTTCCTATCCTTCCTGAACCGTTTGGGGATCAGTCCTGACCGGCAATTGCTTCTCAGCGATCACGGTGTCAAAAAGCGGAAGCGACAGGACTACGACACAGAGCAGGCCGCCCTGGTCCTGCAGCAGGCACGTGCCATGGCCGAAGAGCTGCAGAGACTATTCCTTAGAGGTACCCATCGCCCATATTCCCTGTGCTATAATTTCCAGGTGCTTGTGCGACACCACATTTGGTCGCAGACAGCAGGGGAGATGATTTCATGCCTTGGTCTAATGGCAATCAAGCAAAGCGACGCATGGCCTTAGTGCTATGGTCGATCATTGCCTGCCTGTGGACATTCGTCCAAACCGCAGTCGCTGCGTCGGTTGCCACCCTCGGCGATGTCGAGCGTCAACGAATCACCGGCGCTTTCCCAGCAGTGGATTTCATATCGGAACCCCAGGGCGACCCACGGGTCCGCACCCTGAAACACGGTGACGATGTTCTGGGGTATGCCTTCCAAAGCCGCGACGTCGTCAATATTCCTGCCTATTCCGGCAAGCCGATCAATCTGCAGATCCTTCTCGACACCAGCGGCACCCTTCGGGACGCCTATGTCCTCGAGCATCATGAACCGATCCTGCTGGTCGGCATTCCCGAATCCCGACTCCATGCGTTTGCTGCCAAATATCAGGGTCTGAAAGTGGACCAGCGGGTCGTCGTCGGCCACTCCAATGACCCAAAGGCAGTCACGATCGATGCCATCACCGGTGCCACCGTGACCGTCATGGTCGTGAACGAATCCGTCATGCGGGCTGCTCATAAAGTGGCGGTATCACTGGATCTGATCGAGGACGCTGGTAATGCCCGGTCGTCTCCTTCCCGTGTCCGCGCGGATATATTCGAACCTACTGACTGGTCCTTTCTACTGGGTAACGGCGCCATCCGCCGTCTTCACTTGACTCGCGGGATTGTCGACGATGCCTTTGCCGGTACCGATGCCGAGGGTGTTGATACGGCGGCGCCGGAGGATCGGGATGAGACGCTGATCGACCTCTACGCCGCTTATCTGAACGCGCCGACCATTGGCCGTAACCTGTTGGGAGAGCGCCAGTTCACCTGGCTGATGGGCGAGTTGAAGCCCGGCGAGCATGCGATTGCCGTCATGGCCCAGGGTGACTATTCCTTTAAAGGTTCTGGCTATGTACGCGGCGGCATCTTTGATCGGGTGCAGTTACGTCAGCATGGCGAGACGATCAGCTTTCGCGATCTGGACTATTCCCGCTTGAGCGATGTCTATGCGGAAGGCATGCCCGACTTTGGTGAAATGGCGATCTTCATCATCCGCGCCCACCACGATTTCGACCCTGGTGCCGCGTGGGAGCTGGAATTGCTGGTACGTCGTCAAACCGGTCCGATCAATGGCGTTTTCAGCAGTTTCGATCTGGGCTACCAGATTCCTGACGCCTATGTGGAACGCCCGCAACCGACGCCTGAACAACTCGCGGCAGCAGCCGAGGCAGAGCGCCCGATGTGGGTCAACATCTGGTATCAACGCAGTTTTCAGATCGCCGTACTGACGGTTGGCCTGGTCGTGTTACTGGCGATCCTGTTCTTGCAGGACTACTTCGTAAAATTCCCCCGCTTCATGCACACGACACGGCGCCTCTACCTGATGTTTACCGTGTTTTTCATCGGCTGGTATGCCTTGGGCCAATTGTCCATCGTCAACGTGTTGACCTTCGTGCACTCGATCATGACCGATTTCCGTTGGGAGCTGTTCCTGACGGACCCGATCATTTTCATCCTCTGGGGGTTCACGGCTGCGACGATCCTGTTGTGGGGCAGGGGGGTGTTCTGCGGTTGGCTGTGCCCCTTCGGTGCATTGCAGGAATTGATCAATGAAGCCGCACGCAAGCTCAGGATTCGCCAATTCGAACCGCCATTTGCCGTGCATGAGCGCCTCTGGGCGGTGAAATACATCGTCCTGCTGGCGCTGTTCGGGATATCGCTGGAGTCGTTGGCGACAGCCGAACGCTACGCCGAGGTGGAACCTTTCAAGACGGCGATCACGCTCAAATTCGACCGTCAATGGTGGTTCGTGATGTATGCCGTGGGATTGCTGGTGATCAATATTTTCACCCGCAAGGTCTATTGCCGTTATATCTGTCCGCTCGGTGCGGCGCTGGCCATACCGACCAAGCTCAGGTTGTTCGACTGGCTCAAGCGGCGCAAGGAGTGTGGGAATCCGTGTCAACTGTGTGCGGTCGAGTGTGAGATTCAGGCGATTCACCCGGATGGACGAATCAATGCCAATGAGTGCCACCATTGCCTGGATTGCCAAGTGACTTATCACAACGACAACAAGTGTCCGCCCTTGGTGGTCAAGAAGAAACGCCGTCACCGCCACCAAGAGACGCCGAAGTTTTCAGGGACGATTCCTGTTGTGCAGCTGGATGCAACACCTTAGTTCACTAAAACCATAAAACAACAACCTGCCAAATAGACACAGGAGCAAACGCCATGAGCAACGAGGATCAGAGCAAACATTCAAGCGCCGAAACGGAGCCACGCGGTATCAGCCGTCGTAATTTTCTGGGCGCAACGGCTGTCACCGGTGCGACCGCCCTGGCCGGGGCCGCCGGTCTGGGATCGGCGGTAATGACCCGCGAATCCTGGGCCGCCGCCGTCAAGGAAAGCAGCCAGAAGATTCATGTAAATCCCGGTGAACTGGATGAATACTACGGTTTCTGGAGCGGCGGTCACCAAGGCGAAGTCAGGGTGATGGGTGTGCCGTCCATGCGCGAACTCATGCGTATTCCGGTGTTTAATATCGATTCCGCCACCGGCTGGGGACTGACCAACGAGAGCAAGCGCATCATGGGCGACAGCGCCAAGTACTTGAACGGCGATTGCCACCACCCGCATATCTCGATGACGGACGGACGCTATGACGGCAAGTACCTGTTCATCAATGATAAGGCCAACAGCCGGGTGGCGCGAATCCGGCTCGACATCATGAAATGCGACAAGATGGTCACGATTCCCAACGTCCAGGCCATTCATGGACTGCGGCTACAAAAGGTGCCGCGCACGAAATATGTCTTCTGTAATGCCGAGTTCATCATTCCCCATCCCAATGACGGCAGCAATATCGCCAATCTGGATGCTGCCGAGCAGTACACGATGTTCAATGCCGTTGACGGCGATACGATGGAAGTCGCCTTCCAGGTCATCGTCGATGGCAATCTGGACAATGTCGACGCGGATTACACCGGGAAGTACGCTGCCGCCACCTGTTATAACGCGGAAAAGGCCACGGACCTCGGCGGCATGATGCGTCTGGAGCGCGACTGGGTGGTGGTGTTCAACATCCCACGGATCGAGGCAGCCATCCAGGCCAAGAAATTCAAGACCCTGCCTGGCTCGAACGTGCCGGTGCTGGACGGCCGTGAAGGGTCTGAACTGACACGCTATATTCCTGTGCCGAAGAATCCGCATGGTTTGAACACCTCATCGGATGGAAAATATTTTATCGCCAACGGCAAATTGTCACCGACCGTGTCAATGATCGAAATCGCCCGACTGGACGATCTGTTTGCCGACAAGCTCAAGGAGCCGCGGGATGTCATCGCCGCTGAACCGGAACTGGGACTGGGGCCCTTGCATACGACCTTCGACGGCCGCGGCAACGCCTATACCACCTTGTTCATCGACAGTCAGGTGGTGAAATGGAACATGGAAGAAGCGGTACGCGCGTATAAGGGAGAAAAGGTTAACTACATCAAGCAAAAGCTGGATGTGCAATATCAGCCCGGTCACAACCATGCGTCGTTGACAGAGTCCCGCGATGCCGATGGCAAATGGCTGGTCGCACTCTGCAAGTTCTCCAAAGATCGCTTTTTACCCACCGGCCCGCTGCATGCCGAAAACGATCAGCTGATCGACATTTCAGGAGACGAGATGGTGCTGGTGCATGACGGCCCCACCTATGCCGAACCTCACGATTGTATCCTGGCCAAGCGTGATCAGATCCGCCCCCGAAAGATCTGGGATCGCCAGGATCCTTACTTTGCCGAGACGCGGGCCATGGCGGAAAAAGATGGCGTCAATCTGGATACCGATAACAAGGTGATCCGGGATGGCAACAAAGTGCGGGTCTACATGACCTCCGTCGCGCCCACTTACGGAATTACCGAGTTCAAGGTGAAGCAAGGTGACGAGGTGACTGTCGTCATCACCAATCTGGACCTGGTGGAGGACGTCTCTCATGGTTTCTGCATGGTGAACCATGGGGTCAGCATGGAGATCAGCCCACAGCAAACCTCTTCGATCTCCTTCGTTGCGGATAAGGCCGGGGTGCATTGGTACTACTGCAACTGGTTCTGTCACGCGCTGCACATGGAAATGGTAGGGCGGATGATCGTTGAGCCGGCCTAGGAAGAACCCGACAGGCAAGCGCCTATGTCCCCACTCCGCTGCCTGGTGTGGCGGGGTGGGGCCTGCTCGAGAACGCTGATGAAATTATCCATTCGACTGGCCACCGGCTTACGGGGGAGTGTGCCCCCCAGGGTAATGGCCACCATGGCAATGGCCACCATGGCAATGGCTGCCCCGACAACTGCCGTCACTGCGCCGACTACCGCCGCGACAGTCGCGTCGGGAGGGATATCGTCCCTGCCTTTGCAAAGTGATGGGGAAAACCGCTGGATTCTGCCGGCTGGCGAATACCAGGGGCAATTTGCCATCGCGCAGGCAGGCACGGTAACGTGCGAACCCGGTGCAATCATCGATGCACAAGGGGAAGGCAATGCGCTAACCATCAAAGTCAGCGGCGTAAAGGTCGAAGGTTGTACCATTCGTCGGTGGGGCAGTGACCTGACGGCCATGGACTCGGGCATCTTCATCGAAAAGGCAGCCGAAGGCACGGCAATCATGGGTAATGACTTGTCTGGACCAGGGTTCGGTATCTGGGTCGATGCGACGAAGAATGTCCACATCCGTTCGAACCGAATCCAGGGGGATGCCGGTATCCGCTCCCAGGATCGTGGTAACGGCATCCATTTGTATGCGGTCAGTGGCGCGCAGGTCAGCGACAATGAGGTATGGCATGCCCGCGATGGCATCTACATCGACACGTCTAATCACAATCGCCTGGAAGGCAACCGGCTGCGCGATCTGCGTTATGGGATTCACTACATGTATTCGCATAGCAATGAGGTCATCGGCAATTTGACACGGCGAACCCGGACCGGCTATGCCTTGATGCAGAGCCGTCAACTGACGGTCATCGGCAACCGCTCCGAACACGACCAGAATTACGGGATTCTGATGAATTACATTACTTACTCGACCCTGCAGGACAATGTGGTCATCGACGTGCGGCAGGGAACGAGCGGTGACAACATGATTTCTGGTGCAGAAGGCAAGGCAATCTTTATCTATAACTCCCTGTTCAACCGCATCCAGAACAACCACTTTATAGACAGCAGCCTCGGTATTCACTTAACGGCTGGCTCTGAAGACAACACGATCGTTGGTAACGCCTTCATTCAAAATCAGCAGCAGGTGAAGTACGTCGCCACGCGCCGCCAGGAATGGTCGCACGAGGGGCGAGGCAATTACTGGAGTGACTACCTCGGTTGGGACCGGGACGGGAATGGCGTTGGCGATATTCCTTACGAGCCCAATGACAACGTGGACCGCCTGCTGTGGGTTTATCCGCAAGCACGGTTATTGATGCACAGTCCGGCCATCGAACTGCTGCGCTGGGTTCAGCAGGTCTTCCCGGTGATGAAATCGCCCGGCGTGGAGGACAGCCACCCGTTGATGGGCGCACCGGGCGTGCCGACATCGACGAACACCTGGGGGGAGGATGCCTCATGAAAGCGGTACAGTTGCAAGCGGTTCAACAGTGGTATGGCAACATGCAAGTGCTGTGGGACTTGAATCTGGAACTGGCGGAGGGTGAAGTTCTGGGACTGTTCGGCCACAACGGCGCCGGCAAGACGACCACCATGAAGCTGATCCTCGGGCTGTTACGGGCAGGTAGCGGTACTGTGCGGGTTCTGGGCAGTGAGCCGTCCCATCCTGACGTACGGGAACAGCTGGGGTATTTGCCGGAGAACGTGATTTTCTACCCTCAACTGACTGGCCGGGAAACCCTGTATCACTTTGCCCGACTGAAACACGCCGCGCGAAAACAGGCGGACGATTTACTCAGCCAGGTCGGACTGGACAGTGCCGCAGAGCGCCGTGTCAAAACCTATTCGAAAGGCATGCGGCAACGCCTGGGGCTGGCGCAGGCCTTACTGGGGGCACCACGCCTGTTATTGCTGGACGAGCCCACTGTGGGGCTTGATCCCATCGCGACACAGGATCTCTATCAACTGGTGGATCAACTCCGCCAACGGGGCACCAGCATTATTCTCTGCTCGCACGTGCTGCCGGGTGTCGAACCCCACATTGACCGTGCGGCCATTCTGACCCAGGGACGAATGCGGGCAATCGGGACCCTGGCTGAGTTGAGACGCGCCGCTGACCTGCCCGTCAGGATTCGGGCGCTGGGACAAGGGATGTCTGAGTTCGAGTCGCAGTACAGGCAACACGGGGGTTATACCCGCCGCAATCTGACTCATCAGGGCATTGAGGTATCCGTGCGGGCCGACAAGAAGCTGCCAGTGCTGCGGGAGATGCTCAGCCAGGACGGCCTGACCGATATCGACATTCAACAACCGTCCCTGGAAGAGCTTTATCGTTTCTTTATGGAAAAATCCCCTCACGACTGGGAAAAGCCCACCCTCGACAGTGAGGAAATATCATCGGACAGTGAGAAATCGTCCCTGAACAGTGAGCTTTCCTCGGTGGATGCGCCGACCGGCGGGGTGCTGGTATGAATCAGATCGTGAACATTGCCCGAAAGGAACTGAACGACGCCCTGCGAAATCGCTGGCTGCTGGCGATCAGCCTTTTGTTCGCGGTACTGGCAGTCGGCATTGCCTGGTTTGGGGCGGCGGCATCCGGGCAAGTGGGGTTTTCCTCCATCCCCGCCACCGTCGCCAGTCTGGCCAGTCTTGCAACCTTTCTGATCCCGCTGATTTCGCTCTTGATGGCCTACGACGCGATCGTCGGTGAAGATGAAAATGGCACCCTGTTGTTGCTACTCACCTACCCGGTCAGTCGTGGCCAGATCCTGCTGGGTAAATTCCTGGGGCAGGGGCTGGTTCTCGCCGTTGCGACCTTGCTGGGTTTTGGCAGTGCCGGGCTGGCTATCGGACTCCTGGTAGCGGACGTCGACATGACGCTGCTGACCTGGGCACTGGGACGCTTTATGTTGTCTTCCATTCTGCTGGGACTGGTCTTCCTGGGATTCGCCTACCTGTTGAGTAGCCAGGTAGCGGAAAAGTCGCGGGCAGCTGGACTGGCGCTGGGACTCTGGTTTCTCTTCGTGCTGGTGTTCGATCTGGCTTTGTTGGGTGTGTTGGTGGTGAGTGAAGGCAAGTTCAATCCGGAGCTGTTGCCCTGGCTTCTGTTGTTCAATCCGACCGATGTCTACCGGCTGATCAACTTATCCGGCTTTGAAGCGAGCGGGAGCGCGACCGGCATCATGACGCTGGGCGGTGATTTTGCCGGTAGCGGATGGATACTGTGGGGGGTGTTTGCGGTCTGGGTCGCACTGCCTTTGTTGCTGGCTTATGTGGTGTTCAGACGCCGCATCGTGTGAGGCGGCTCATGCGTGTTGATGTGACAGGAATCAATGTGACAGGAACCAGATTCACAGGAACCCGTTTGAAAGGCGCAGAATTGATTGGCTCCTGGGTGAAGGGATCGTGGGTAGAGAGGTCGTGGATGATGAGAGCATGGATAATAGGGTCATGGATAACAGGGTCATGGATGAAGAGATCATTGATTAAAGAGTCGTGGATAAAGCGGTCGCCGGTAAAGGTCTCCTGGAAAATGACGCCCTGGATTTGTTGGGTCGCTGTCCTGAATCTGTCGCTGCTATTGACGGCCTGTGGCGATGAACAACATCCATTGACGTCCATTGCGCCGTTGGCCATTGAAGGCGGCGACGAATGCCATCTGTGCGGCATGATCATCCGTGAGTTTCCTGGCCCCAAAGGCGAGGCGATCGAAACCCGGCACGGCAGGGTCGCCAAATTCTGTTCGACACGGGACATGCTAAGCTGGTGGTTGCAGCCGGAGCATCAGTCGCTGGCTGCGCAGCTCTATGTCCATGACATGGCACGCAGCGATTGGCAGCATCCGGATGATCGCCACCTGATCGATGCCACAAAAGCGTTCTATGTCGCCGGTTCGCGTCTGCGAGGGGCAATGGGACCGACCCTGGCCTCCTTTGCCGGGCGGGGTAGCGCCGAGTCCTTCGCCCGTGAGCATGGCGGGACGGTCTTACGCTTTGATCAAATCAACCTGGAAGTCCTGCAACAACTGTCGTTGCACTGATATCTGTCTTAATCCATCCTCGCTCATCAAAGCTCGCTCAATAAGGATAGTCTGATCGGAAAGACAAGATAGCGGTGTCACGGCGTTGTTATGGCGACGTTTCCCTCAGAGAACCTGTGTGAGCGGTGCTACAGCTATCATTGGCCGACGGCATGCCGATTTTGAGAATGATTCCAAGGTATCCTCTGAGCATAACCAGAAGAGAGATTGCGCAAAAATTGAATGAGGAAGGATTTGCCGTAACTTCCAAAACGATCGAGTGGGATGTAAAAGCGCTAGAGGGCCTATTTGCGCTGGATTACGATTCAAAGGCCAAACCTTTTCTGAAAGCGGTCCATCCTGAAAAGGCATCGACACGTGCCTGTTAAGCCTTGGCGACGCGGCGGAAATGCACGAACCCGACTCGTTACGATAGGAGTTCAAGGCATTGACTGAGCGAGATGCTTTCTTGAGGTTCTTTACAGGAGCGAAGCGCGGTAAACCTCTGCAGGCTTTAGAGATCCTGGCATCAAAAGCCAAAGATTGATGGGAACCAATGGACATTCCCTTCATGCTCAATTAGAGTGTACACATGTGGTGTACGCTCGCATTATACAGTTGAGTTGGAGTGTTGACATGATTGAAATCAATGTAAAAGAGGCGCGGCAAAGGTTGAGTGAATTGCTGGATAAAGTTCAGTCCGGTGAAGTTGTCATGCTGACGCGGCACGGTGAACCTTCTGCCTTGCTGGTCAAGCCTGTGGCGAAGCCGCGCGTACTGCCGTCAATGTCAGCGTTCAGAAACTCGCTGGGGAAGGTGTCCCAGCAATCCTCTACAGACCTGCTAAGAGAGGATCGGGATGCCCGCTAAAGGTTATGTGGACACGGGTGTCATCGGAAGTTACCTGTTTCCGGAAGTGTTCAGCGAGGAGGCTGAAGCAGCATTGCGGAGCTTTGAAATTGCCTATATCAGCGATCTCACGGAAGTGGAGTTCTATTCCTTGGCAGCCAGGAAATTGCGCACAGGGAGCCTGCCAGAGGCTCAGGTACGCCATGTTGTCCAGACTTTCGAATCCCTGGTCGAGCAGGGGTTCTTTCAGCGCACGGCGATACTGTCTGCCGACTATGCAAGATCGAAATACTACCTGTCAGCGTTGAAAACGAATCTGCGCACACTGGATGCCTTGCATGTGGCGGTGGCGGAGCGACTTGATGCCATCTTGTTGACCTCTGATAAACACCAGGCGGACGGGGCGGAATATTTTGGTGTACCTGTCAAACGAATAGCGTAATCCCCAATATCTGCTGGGTATATCAGAATTCCCTTAAGAAGAACGAAGGTGGTATTTCTCAAAATAAGCCGGATTTTTTCGGTGAATCTCATTTTAAACCGGATTTTTAGCTGGCACGCAAGCTGGTTCAATCGCGCGCCCCGTTGGATAATAATAGCTGCGAAAGGTTGCTCAAAATCGTCATCAAATACCGCAAGAACAGCCTATTCTTCGGCACCGCTTACAGCGCATCTTACCTCAGCACCCTGATGAGCGTGATCGCCACCGCACAGCTGAACCACGCCAACGTGCTTCAGTACCTGACCGTGTTGCAGGAACACGAAGCCGCGGTGTGGCGAGCCCCGGTGACTGGTTGCCGTGGAACTATCACGCGGCGCTGTCGCAAGCGACCGCGCGCCAATCAGCCGCCATGGCCGCCTGAGCCGGATTGCCGTTCCACAGCAGGACCTGTAGTTCGCGCGCCACCAGGATCTGATGCGGCCGTGACGACGACGGCCACCACGTCAGCTTCCCGGCGGACAGACGTTTTTGGCATAGCCAAAATCCCTGCCCGTCATGCATGAGCAAGCGAATGGCCGTGCGACGGCGGTTGCGGAACACAAATACCGCGCCGCCCATGGGATTCTCGCCCATGACGGAGCGGCAGATCTGGGCGATGCGATCAATGCCACTGCGAAAATCAATCGGTTCGATGGCGACCAGGATCCGGGCTTGCGGCGCAAAATTCAGCATGCGACTAGGCCAACAATCTGGCGACAATGTCAGACGGCGAACCGGCCAGATTCGACAGCACGATGTGCGCGCCGGTGGCGGTGTGGATCTCCACGCGCAGCGCGGGCAGGTAGCCGGGGTGTGGCAGCTGAAGTTCGGCAAACGCAGGCGTTGCTACCGGGGTGGTAGAGTTACCCTCGACACGCCGCATGACTTCCCAGGAGATGCCGAGCCGTTTGCACACGATTGCCGTGTTGAGCGCACCGCTGAGCTGCCGGGCCTGATTCAACAACTCCATGGGGATTTTCTCTCTGCCGTGTTTTTTACCGGCGCGCCAGGCGGCGAAGCTCGATGAGAGTTCGTCCAGTTGTTGCTGGGCTTGCTGTTCTGTGGTGGATGTCATGGGCAGGCTGTCCTCTTAGGTTGTGGGTGAGGACTGGCATGCTAAAGTGTTCATTGCCGGGAAGCACACTTGCTTGCCGAAGGGTCACGAAACGCGTATTCAATATAGATATCGAGCAATGCGAACGCTGCGGCGGGCACGTCAAGGTGGTCTCAAGTATCGAAGACCCTGCCGTAATCGAAAAGATACTGGCGCATTTAGCCTTGCAGGAGCCGTCGCTGATAACCGGCCCAGTCGAAGCCAGAGCACCGCCCTTCCAATTGGGTAAATTCAATAACTTCTGACCCCATCCGCCACATGCTGATAACCCGGTAGGGCATCGCATACCTCAGTGACTAAATCTTCCTTTGAATCGATTGAAAAACGCCCAATTGCTACAAAAATCCAAGGCTAAGTACCGAGTATCCGGTCACTTCAGACAGGAAAACAGGGCACCACTTCCTTTCTTGAATGGTATGCTGGTTTGAAAAAGCGGGTTTATACTTCCTATCCTTCCACCATGGCCTGCTGCGCGGGATGCAAGTGGCCGCCCTGTGCCAGCGCCTCGACGGTGATCACCGCACACCCATGTACCTGAATCAGCAGCACCAGACAGCTGTTTATTGACTCGAAGTGCCACTGGCCGTCCTGGAGACTTCCCAACAGGACCGTGCAGGCACCACAATCGCCTGAACCGCAGCCCTCTTTGGTTCCCGTTAGCCCCACCTGTGTGCGCAGGTAGCGCAGCAAGGTGATGTCCGGCGCCTGATCCTGCACCTCGCGCCACTCCCCGTTGAGACAGAATCGAATCATGCAGCCTCCGTTGGCGTCAGCGCTCAGTTCAGGGACGACAAATCAACACCTTTGACATACGCGTCCAGTTCCGCATGCAGGGCCTGACGCCGCGCATCGGAGATGAAACTGGCATCAATGCCGTTGCGCACCAGCGTCACCGCCTGCTGCGCCGAGAGTTGCAAGCCTTCGTGGAGCGCCAGGAAGTTTTCATTCATGTAGCCACCAAAGTAAGCGGGGTCGTCGGAGTTCACCGTTACCCGTACCCCGCGCTCCAGCAAGGACAGAATGTTGTGATCACCCATTTCATGGAAGACACAGAGGCGAACGTTTGAAAGCGGACAGACGGTCAGGGGCATTCTGCTTTCAACCAGTCGCTTGACCAACAGATCATCCTCGGCACAACGCACTCCATGATCAATACGCGAAACCTTGAGCAGGTCCAGCGCCTGCCAGATATAGTCGGGCGGCCTCTCCTCGCCGGCATGGGCCACGGTCAGCAGACCTTCCTTGAGGGCCCGCTCGAATACGGCCTTAAACTTTTCCGGCGGATGCCCGACCTCGGAACTGTCCAGCCCCACGCCGATAAAGTGCTCTCGATAAGGCAGGGCCGCTTCCAGCGTCACCATCGCGGTTTCGGCACTGAGATGACGCAGGAAGCACAGGATCAGTTGCGAGCTGATGCCCCACTGCGCCTGCGCATCCTTCAACGCACGGGTAATCCCCCGGAAGACAACGCCGATATCAATGTTGCGATCCGTCTCATAGGCAGAACATTAAGCTTGGTTGTGATCAGGCGCAGATTGCAGGGTACCAATCAGGGGGCGCCGTAAATACATCCGTGTAGGCTCAATGGCGGCATCCCTGCCGCCAACGCCCCTGCTTGGCACCCTGCAACCTGCTTTCTAAGTCAGCTGAGCCCTTAATGTTCTGCCTATGAAGCTTTACTATTTTAGTAGTGGCGGTTCCGCGTTATCGTGATTTTCAGCGTGCTTTCCGGGAAATATCTTTCGTACCAGTACATAAAACACCGGTACAAAAAACACCGCCAGTACTGTCGCAGCAATCATGCCCCCGACCACACCGGTACCAATCGCCTGGCGGCTTGCTGCTCCCGCTCCACTGCTGAGCGCCAGCGGAAGAACACCAAAGATGAAAGCCAGAGATGTCATGATGATCGGTCGAAAACGCATGCGACAGGCCTGAAGGGTGGCATCCATCAAGCCTTTTCCTTCGGCCTGCTGGTCTTTGGCAAATTCCACAATCAATATGGCATTTTTTGCCGCCAGACCGATGATAGTGATCAGGCCCACTTTAAAGTAAACATCATTCGGCATGTCTCGCAGGTAGACCGCCGCCAATGAGCCCAGCACCCCAAGTGGAACTACCAACAAGACGGAAACCGGAATTGACCAGCTTTCATAAAGCGCTGCAAGACACAGAAATACGATCAGTAACGAGAGCGCGAACAGAATGGGAGCCTGTGCCCCGGAAAGACGTTCCTCGTAAGACACGCCAGACCATTCAAACCCGAACCCTGGCGGCAATTTCGCAGCAAGGCCTTCCATGATGGTCATGGCTTCACCCGAGCTGAATCCAGGCGCTGCCTGCCCGCCAATTTTCATTGAAGGTATGCCGTTGTAGCGTTCCTGGCGTGGGGATCCCATTACCCAGTCTACTTTTGCAAAGGCCGAGAAAGGGACCATGCTGCCGGAGGTGTTACGCACCCGAAGGTTCAATATATCTTCGGGCAGCATACGGGCTGACGCATCGGCCTGCACTAGCACCTTCTGAACACGTCCGTCCCGCACAAAATCATTCGCATAAGCCGAACCCAGGGCAATCGACAAGGTGCTGTTTATATCGCTGATGGCAATTCCCAGGGCACTGGCGCGCGCGCGGTCTATTTCCACATTCAATTGGGGCGTATCTTCCATGCCTTCTGGTCGCACACCCATCAGGGCCGATTCCTGAGAAGCCATTCCCAGCATCATGTTACGTGCTTCCGTCAGCTTTTCGTGACCCAGGCCGGACCTGTCCTGTAACTGGAATTCAAACCCGGTCGCAGTACCCAGTTCCGGTATCGATGGGGGGTTCAAGGGAAAAATAAAGGCATCTTTAATGGTCGACAAATAACCGAATGCACGACCGACCACAGCTTTTACATGTTGATCAGGGTTAGGGCGTTCACTCCAGTCTTTCAGGCGAACAAACGCAATAGCGGTATTCTGGCCGCCACCGAAAAAGCTGAAGCCTGCCACGGTTACCAATTTGGCGACATTCGGTTCGTCTTTCAGAAAGTAGTTTTCCATTTGACGTAAAACGCTCAGGGTGCGTTCTTGTGTCGCACCGGCCGGCAACTGTACGACGGTAATGAAATAGCCCTGATCTTCTTCCGGCAAAAAGGCTGTTGGCAGCCTCATGGCAAACCAGACCACTCCTACCACCAAAGCCAGGTAGATTACAAAGTAGCGAAACGTGCGGGTGACCAGGTGCTGCACGCTTTTATCGTATACGCGCGTGGTTTTGTTAAATACCCGGTTGAACAAACCAAAGAAGCCCTTGCGAGGACCTTCCTGTGTGTGGGGCTTCAACAAGGTCGCACACAAAGCGGGTGTCAGGCTAAGGGCCAGAAATGCCGAGAACAGGATCGAGGTAATCAATGCCAACGAAAACTGTCGGTAAATGGCACCAACTGATCCGCTAAAAAATGCCATTGGAACAAATACTGCCACCAACACCGTGGTGATACCGATGATAGCACCGGTAATCTGTCCCATAGCCTTGTAAGTAGCCTGCTTGGGCGGCAACCCTTCCTCATGCATGATTCGTTCGACGTTCTCGACCACGACGATGGCGTCGTCAACCAGAATACCAATTGCCAGCACCAGCCCGAACAAGGTCAGAACGTTAATGGAGAACCCGAAAAAGTTCATGCCGATAAACGCACCCATCAACGCGACCGGAACCACCAATGTCGGGATCAGGGTTGCACGCCAGTTCTGCAGAAAAACCAGCATGACCAAAAACACCAAAGCGATGGCTTCCAGCAGGGTCTTTACGACTTCTTCGATGGAGATTCTGACGAAGTCAGATGTGTCATAAGGAATGTCCCAGTCCATACCGGCGGGAAAATATTTTGCAAGCTCTTCCATCCGCTCTCTTACCAGCGCGGCGGTTTCAACCGCGTTCCCGGAAGGAGATAGCTTGATACCGATCGGCGCAGCAGGCTGACCGTTCAAAAATGCTGCGCGGGCATAGCTGGCACCACCAAGCTCTATTCGTGCAACATCTTTCAGACGAACGGTTGATCCATCAGGATTTGCCCGTAGTAATATCTCGCCAAATTCTTCGGGGGTTGAAAGACGACTGTCCGTTATCACGGTCGCATTCAACATCTGACCAACCGGGGCTGGCAGTGCACCGACTTCACCTGCCGCCACCTGGACGTTCTGGGCCTGAATGGCTTTGACTATATCGCTGGGTACCAAAGAGAAGGCAGTTAGACCCACCGGATCAAGCCAAACTCGCATCGCGTACTCAGTACCAAATACCTGCGCTTCACCAACCCCTTTGACTCGCCTGATCTGGTCAAGCACGCGCGTATTGGCATAGTCACCCAACGCAGTAGCATCCATACTGCCGTCGTTGGAACTGATGGTAGCGAACATCAGATAGTTTCGCGTTGCTTTGTCTACCCGTACGCCCTGACGGCGTACCTCTTCAGGAAGCCTGGCTTCAACGCGTTTAACCCGGTTATTCACATCGACCTGGGCAACATTCACATCGGTGTCGGCATTGAAGTAAACGGTAATAGTGGATGAGCCATCCGAGTTACTGTTCGAGGCCATGTAAAGCAGGCCTTCGATGCCATTCATTTCCTGTTCAATGATCGCTGTAACGGTTTCTTCCAGCGTATTCGCCGATGCGCCAGGGTAGGTGGCTGTAATTGATATGGAAGGTGGCGCTATGCTGGGATATTGAGCTACCGGTAACTGCCGGATGGACAGTATGCCTCCCAGAAGGATAATGAGAGCAATAACCCATGCAAAAATCGGACGGTCGGTAAAAAAACGTGCCATGGGCTACTCCTTATTTCACGGTGCCGGATTTAGCAGCCGGAGCAGCTTCCTGGGGAGGATCAATTGGAACCGCTTTCGCCATGGCGCCTGGTCTGACTTTTTGCAATCCTTCCACAATGACCTGTTCCCCACCGGATAGTCCGCTCCGAATTATCCAGCGGTCATTTTGGGCACGCTCGGTTTTTACCGGCAAAGGAACGACCTTGCCATCAGGCAGAACGGTCATCACCATCTCACCTTGAGCGTTGCGGATCAAAGCACGCTGCGAGACGGTAAAGGCCTGTTCATAGACAGCTTGCTCTACATCAACTCGAACAAACATACCGGGCAGCAACAGGCGGTCCGGGTTGGCGACTTCCGCTCGCAACAAAACTTCGCCAGTACTGGGATCAACCGTCATTTCTGAAAAAAGCAGTTTGGCGGTATGTTCATACACAGAGCCATCTTCAAGAAGCACTTTCACTTCGGGATCAGGTTCAGCATTATTCTTCTGTGTTGCGCGTTCCCGCCGATATTGAAGCATCTCACTTCTGGACTGGGTAAAGTTTACGTAAATGGGGTCAAGTTGTTCGATGGTGGCCAGATGTGTCGCCTCACCACTGCCGACCAGTGATCCTTCAGTCACCAGTGCGCGTCCAATTCTGCCAGTAATTGGGGCTGTTACGCTGGCGTAATTCAGATCGATGTTGGCACGGGTAAGTGCTGCTTTCGCTGCAGCCAGTTCAGCCTCTGAGCGTTTTTGCTGGGCAACGGCTTCATCATATTCCTGTTGGCTGACGGCTTTCTTGGCAAGCAAACCTTCCAGCCGTTTTTGCCTTAACTTGGTCTGGGTAATGTCGGCTTCAGCTCGAGCCACGTTGGCTCTGGCCGATTCAGCCGAAGACTGCAAGATAGCCGGGTCAATCTGAAACAGAATATCGCCGGCCTTCACTTCGCTACCTTCCCGAAACTTGCGCTCCTGAACGATGCCTTCCACCCGAGCTCTTACCTCTGCTGTACGCAAAGCCTGTACTCGTCCGGGTAGCTCGGTTTTTACGATGACACGCTGCGCCTTAACCACTTCCACCATCACTTCCGGGGGCGGCATTGCGCCTCCCGCTCCCGGGGGCTCACCTGCTGGAGCCTGCTTGTCGCAAGCAGTTAAAAGCAGGCCAAAAGACAAACCAAGCAGCAGGCGATAAGCAGGTAAAGAGCGCGACGACATGAGTAACTCCATTGAAGGATCTGTCCAAATAAGGATTGATCCAAAGTAGGACAAAGCAGTATCTGTATATAATTTGTGCAATCATACATCCTTGTATGTATAATGACAACCAGTCTGCACGTTTTAACCTAGTTGTAACAAGGTTCGCCATGGTAAAGAAAACCAGAGAGGAAGCACTCGAAACCCGAACACTTTTGCTGGATACAGCAGAAGAGGTGTTTCATTTAAAAGGGGTGTCGAAAAGCACGCTTTGTGATATCGCCGCAGCAGCAGGGTTAACCCGGGGCGCCATCTATTGGCATTTTAAGAACAAGGATGACTTGTTCAATGCGATGTGCGACCGTGTTTCCTTACCCCTTGAAACCATGACGGAAGCCGCTGCATCAGAAGATACTACCGATCCTCTGGGAGAGCTGAGACGCTCGGTTCAGTTTTTCTTTCACAAAGTGATTACGGATCGACATTATCGTCTGGTATTCGACATTCTGTTTAGCAAGTGTGAATTCGTAGCAGACCTGGGGCCGATTGTTGAGCGGGATGCGCAGGTGCGCAAGCAGTTCAAACAACGCTTCGAGCGAGCCTTTATCAATGCGGAAAAGCGTGGTCAGCTACCACCGGGATTGAATCACCGTTTGGCAGTGCAATCTTATCAGGGCTTTGTGAAAGGCATTGTTAGAAACTGGCTACTGGACCCTAACAGCTTTGATCTTGAAGTAGATGGTGGCCGCATGCTGGAAGGCTTTTTCGAAATGTTGCAATTTTCCAAGGCGCTAAGAGATGAGTAGTCGCCGGGTAAATCCCGTTTTATGCTTGGTTCCAGTCAATTAATTCTAGTCTGTAGTGGTCTAATAGAGCCGGACACTTTTTTGAGAGACAATCAACTTCAATCAAAAAGGTGTCGTTATGAGCGAGAAGCGTACATATAAATCGTATCCGAAGGAATTTAAAGAAGAGGCCGTGGCGCTCGTTCTGGAACAGGGTTATTCCGTTCCAGAAGCCGCCAAGTCGCTGGGTATAGGGACCAACATGCTCTATCGCTGGAAACAGCAGATCGAAGAGCAAGCTTCTGGTAAAGGTTTATCGGAAGACGAGCGTGATGAGCTGAAACGCCTGCGCAAGGAAGTAAAGAATTTGCGTATGGAAAAAGAAATTTTAAAAAAGGCTTCAGCCTTCTTCGCGAAAGAAATGAAATAAGGTATCGCTTTGTTGAGGCCGAATCGGTCAAATATCCGGTTCGTGCGCTCTGCAAGGTTATGCAGGTCAGCGTATCGGCGTTTTATGACTGGAAGACACGACCAGCCAAAGTGATCAATGCCGAAACGCTGCAGCTGTACCGGCGTCTGAAGGTGCTCTTCCAAAGTAGTCGGCAGAGCCTGGGTAGCCGCGAGTTGGCAAAGAAATTACGTGAAGAAGGCTATTCGATTAGCCGTGAGCGGGTTCGGCGATTGATGAGGAAACTCAATCTTGTTGTCAGGCAGCGCATTGCTTACAAGAACACGACGAAACGTAAGCATCACCATGCGGTGGCGGATAATCTGTTGAACCAGAACTTCAATCCGCTTGGCAAAAACCAAGTCTGGGCGGGCGATATCACTTACCTGCGAACAGCTGAAGGATGGATGTATTTGGCGGTTGTCATGGATTTATACTCCAGAAGGATTGTGGGTTGGCATGTCGATAAGCGCATGACGACAGACTTGATCTATCGGGCGATGCTGAAGGCAATCAACCTGCGCCAGCCGCCAAGGGGCTTGGTCTTTCATAGCGATCGAGGCTGCCAATACACATCGAAAAAGTTTCGGGATCTATTGGAAGGTTTTGGCATTCGTTCGTCGATGGGAGACGTGGGAGCATGCTGGGATAACGCTGTGGTCGAGCGATTCTTTGGCAGCTTGAAGCATGACTGGATACTGAAAGTATTCCAGCCTACACGTGCGCACATGAAGCAGGACGTTTCGTCTTATATGAAGTATTACAATCAGGATCGACTGCATTCAGCCAACGGCGGGATGTCTCCGATCCGATATGAAAACTCTCAAATAAAAGTGTCCGGTTTAGGTTGACCAGTACACTCAGAAAAATGCGACGCTTGCCGAACAAATCTCGGCGGCTTCCGTGTCCATGGAGGAGAAATCAACGGCTTTATTCGAACTCACCCGCTTCTTTTCCTCACGCAAATCCGGCTAAAAAAGCAGGGTAAAAGTAGCATACAACGGTCATTGCTGCTGAGCAAATGTTGGTGCTGTTGCACTATCGGGCGTTGTGACTGTGAAAATCGCAATAATTATTTATGGAAATGATCTTGTTAGGATACGATTACTTACCACATTAATGGCCTGTTGTGGGCTCTTTTGGATGTTCGCGGCAATTCATGTAAGAGATGCTTTTGCGTTGTTTGCCGTGACCTTACTGGCCTGGACCTGGGTTAGCTGTATCAATCGAGACGCGACCTTTATTTCCATTTCCATGATCGTGATTACAAATATTGCCGCAGTAGCAATATTTGGTTTCTTAAGAAGGGAATTTATATTCGTTCCATTTGCAATGGCGATGGCCTATGTTGCATCAATCATGTTTGCCAATCGTGATAAGAGAACATTATTTCAATATTTCGCCATTTTTCTTTCCCTGATATTTGCTATTGGTCTTGTTGTCGCTCTACAAGATCGTATAATGATGTTTTACGATGAAGGGCAGCAGAGTTACCTGGATAAAGGTCGTCAGGCTGATGGTGCCAGTTCTTCTTTAGGTTTGTCGTTAATTTTTGAGCAACCACTTCCTATCAGGATGGTCTTAGGTACTATTTACCTGTATTTGTTTCCCATTCCTTTTTGGTCCGGTTTTAGTTTTAGTAGTTTTTACCATGTGTTTAAAGGATTTAACGCATTATTGTTTTACGCTGTTATTCCGATGTTCTTGCAGTCGGTTTGGATGTTATTCAAGAATCCCAAGCTAAGAACGAAACCGGCATTGTTTTTACTATTTACATCCTTAGGTTTCTCTTTTGCGATCGTCATGACAAGCGCGGAAAACAGGCATTTGGGTGCGTTTCTACCCTTAGTTTTCTTACTGGCAGTCTTTCCTGATTATAGTAGCTTAAGAAACTTTAAAGCGTATAAGACGATTTTTAGTGTAATTATGATGGGAGTTGTATCTGTTCATCTCATGTGGGTAGTGTTGAAATCTTTTTAATTTTATATGAGTTTAATTTGTGTAATTTATTTTTGGTTTCTGCGTTTTTTAGTGTATGTTCTGGTCTATGAAAGAGGTCATGGAAATTAATAATAAAAAACATCAACAGTCAAAGAAGGTTTTGTTGGTTATTGATGATTTAGGCTCAGGGGGAGCTCAACGTCAAATCGTACATCTGGCTCGTTATTTAAGTACTCAAGGACATGAAGTAACCCTATTTACTTATAATCATGAGTACAACTTTTTTGAGTCCGAACTTAAGAATATCAATGTAAAACTACACACTATCTACCGGGACTCGACAGGGTTTTCTTTTAAAGTTCTATTTGGATTGATTAAATTACTGTGGCAAGAAAAGTTTGATTCGATTGTGTCTTATTTGGATACGCCTAATATCTATTCTGAATTGGCCCGGATAGTATATTGGCGCTCCAAATTAATCGTATCAGAAAGGTCTAGTAGGTTTCATGATGGTGGTAAGTGGCCTGCGTTAATTAAACGTTTGTTGCATGTATTTGCGACAAAAGTAATTGCAAATAGTCAGGATCACGCAGACTGGTTGAAAAGTCATCGCTGGCTACAGAGAAAGGTCGAATGCATATATAACGGTTTTCCTATTCCGCCAGAGTCACCGCTTCCTCAGATAAACAATATGAGACAGTTGAGGCTAGTTTCTATAGGCCGAATTGGACCTGAGAAAAATGCTGTGGGCTTAATTAAAGGTTTAGTGGAATTTAGCAAACGGAATGGTTTCGTACCCCAGTTAGACTGGGTTGGCAGATGGGATGAAAGTCACAAAGGTCAAGAATATCGAGGTCTTATCGAGAAGGAATTGGAAAATTACCCTGAAGTAGCGGAAAACTGGAGGTGGCTCGGTGAATCAAAGAATATTTATGACTTACTTAGAGATCATCATGTATTGATACATTCATCAATATATGAGGGGTTACCTAATGTTATTTGTGAAGCTATGTCTGTTGGAAGGCCAATCATAGCAAGTGATGTATGTGACAATGGTATATTGGTTTCTGAAGGGGAAAGAGGCTTGTTATTTGACCCATTAGACCCAGGCAGTATTGCGTCAGCACTCGAAAAGTTGTATGGCCTGGATGCTTCAGACCTAGAATACTATGGTCGTCGGTGTAGAGAATTTGCTGAAACTGAGCTGCCGATTGAGAAAATGGGCGCAAAATACGAAATGTTACTGTAATGGAGTAAAGTTATTAATACTCAAAAGGAAGTTGTATTTCTTTGTGGTTCCAGAGATTATCATGCGATGGATTGGTATCGCAGCGCTCTAAAATATTTAAAGGACCAGCGTGTCGTTATTCTTACAGATTTAATTGACTCGGAAGGCTTTGATGTCTTGGTGAATAAAAAAGATATTGTGTTCCATTTATTGATAATTGATCGTTTGTTATTCAAAGCTCAATCTCGATTAGGAAATATTTGGAGAAATATTGTCAAGTTTTTAGTGTTGCCGATTCAGGTTTATAAGTTAAGCCGCTTTTCTAAAAAACATGATAACGCCGTCTATCATGCGCATTCAATGTACTATATTTGGCTTGCTTGGTTGGCGGGAGTTGATTTTGTTGGTACACCTCAAGGTAGTGATATACTCATCAAACCATACAAATCTCGCTTGTATCGTTTTCTAACGGTTAGAGCAATGAAAGCTGCAAAGTCTATCACTGTTGACTCAACTAAAATGAGTGTCTCTGTTTTTGAGCTTTCAGGTGTTAAATGTTCCATAATTCAAAATGGGATAGACGTTAGTGCCATTAATAGAGTGGTGGGTAAAGAGCAAAATGAGCGCAAGAATATTCTGTCGATGAGAGGGTTTACGCCACTATACAGAATTGAAGATCTTATAGAAGCAAGAAACCAGTCTACAGAAAATGGTAATGAGGTTATTAATTTTATTTACCCTTTTGAAGATCTTGAATATAAAGAAAGTATTACCCATCTTTTTGGAAATGACGATAAGGATTTGGGGCGGCTAGAAAGAGACGATATGTATCGTATGTTTGAAGGTGCCAGAGCTGTTATTTCTATCCCTTCAAGTGATTCTTCCCCGAGAAGTGTATACGAAGCCGTGTTTTGTGGTGCCCCTGTAATTATTTCATATCAGCCTTATTATGATCATTTGCCCGATTGTATGAAATTAAGGATTGTGGTTGCTAATTTAGAAAATTCCAATTGGTTCGATGAAGCGCTTAAAAAAGCAGACCAAATCTCTAGGGAAGGGTATACTCCTTCTGCCTCTGCACTTACGATATTTGATCAGAATAAATCATTTGAGATATTGTCCAAACTCTTTTAAGAGTTCGAAAAAACATGATGGAAATTTTGTTGAATAGTATCTACGTCTAACAAATAAAAAAAAGTCGCATATTCATACATGTTGGTGGAGAAATAGTACAGGTAAAACTAATAAAAACTTTGTAACTGTTTGTTTAGTATGGAGATGGCTTGGTCACCATGGGGTTTCTGGTTAATATTGTTTGGGTAAAGTATGAGAAACGAAGAGCTTAAAGTTTGTACGAATTGCGTTATGGACACCTCTGATAGCAAAATCACGTTTGATGAAAAGGGTGTCTGCGATCATTGTAATGACTTTTATCAAAATGTAGAGCCCAATTGGCATACTGATGCACGAGGGAAAGAAGAGCTAACTAGAATAATTGAAAAAATAAAGGCTGATGGAAAAGGTCGGGATTTCGATTGTATTATGGGAATGAGCGGCGGTTCTGATAGCTCTTACCTCCTTCATGTTGCAGTAAAAGAATATGGATTGAGGCCCTTGGTATTTCATGTCGATGGTGGCTGGAATTCAGATATAGCCGTTAACAATATAAATGTTATGATCGACAAGTTGGGGCTAGACCTCTATACCGAGGTTATCAACTGGGAAGAAATGAAGGCCTTCCAGCTTGCATACTTTAAAGCTGGTGTTGCAAATATCGATATTCCCCAAGATCATGCATTTGTAGCGACGCTTTATAACTTTGCTGATAAGTACAAAATTAAATACATACTAAATGGCGGGAATATTTCGACGGAATGCATTCGGAACCCTTTGGAGTGGATCTATTACGGTACTGATATGGCTCAGATTAAAGATATCAGGAAGCGATTCTGTGATAACCCTATGAAATCTTATCCATTTAGTAGTGTATTAAGACACAAATTCTATTTGCGTTACATTCGTAAAATTGAAGTGATTAAGCCTCTAAACTACTTCCCGTATATAAAAAGTGATGCAATGAAAGTGTTGGAAGACGAATATGGATGGCAGCCATATCCTCAGAAGCATTTTGAATCAAGATTTACTAAATTCTATGAGGGATATTGGTTACCGCGTAAGTTTGGTTACGATACGAGAAAAGTTCAGTATTCTAGCTTGATAGTAACGGGGCAGATGACTCGTGACGAAGCGTTGGAACGTTTAAAACAGCCGGCGATTAGTGACGAAGATGCGAAACATGATTTTGAGTATATTGCTACCAAACTTGGTATTAGTGTCGACGAGTTGCAACGCTATTTCGATCAGCCGAATAAGACTTACAAGGACTACGCTAATCAAGAAGCAATTTTTGATTTTGGTGCGAAAATATTACGTTGGCTCGGCGTAGAGAGATCAATTAAAAGATGATTGCGATAGTTGATTATGGTTTGGGCAATATTAAAGCGTTTTATAATTTATATAAACGGCTTGATATTGATACCTATTTTGCAAGGACAGAAGCAGAGCTAAGTAAGGCATCCAAGATAATATTGCCGGGTGTTGGCGCATTCGATCATGCAATGGATAAACTGAATTCATCCGGATTGCGAGATAAATTAGATCAATTGGTGACCGTACATAGCGTTCCTGTCTTGGGAATCTGCGTGGGTATGCAAATGATGTCTAATCGAAGCGACGAAGGTGTTGGTGATGGTTTGGCGTGGATTCCAGGAAATGTGCTTAAATTTAATCGACCAGAAAGTGAGTATAAGAAATATCCCTTGCCTCACATGGGGTGGAATAACCTTTCCATAAAATCTGATTCTCCGCTAGTACAAGGACTTGATGTCGATCCTAAGTTTTATTTTCTGCATTCCTATTATTTTAAATGTACTGAAAACGCAAGAGAAATAGCTTCTGCTGATTATTGTCAGAACTTTTCAGCAATTGTCTCAAACGAAAATGCTTTTGGAATTCAGTGTCATCCAGAGAAAAGCCATCATAATGGTGTCACTCTCCTTAAAAATTTTGCTGAAATGTAATTATGCTGTTGCCTAGAATTATCCCCGTGCTTCTTGTTAAAGATAAGGGGCTTGTAAAAACTGTTAAGTTCAGAGATCCAAAATATGTTGGTGACCCGATTAATGCCGTCAAAATATTTAATGAAAAAGAAGCTGATGAGTTGACGGTTATCGATATTGATGCATCAACACAGAACAGAGAGCCTGATTACAAGCTCATTGAGAATTTGGCTAATGAATGTAGGATGCCACTTTGCTATGGAGGTGGGATCAAAACTTTTGAACAAGCACAAAAAATATTGTCTTTAGGCGTTGAGAAGGTCGCTCTAAGCTCTAGTGCTATTGAGAACCCTGAAATTATTTCTGAACTGTCAATACGAGTGGGAGCTCAGAGCGTCGTTTTGGTATTGGATGTTAAAAAGAGACTAATCGGTAAAAAGTATGACTGTTACACTTATAACGGTACCAAGAATACGAAGCTGTGTCCGTTTGAATTTATTGAACGTGCTCAGAAGTTGGGGGTAGGTGAAATTGTTGTCAATAATATTGATCAAGATGGTGTCATGAAGGGGTATGATTTAGATTTGGCTTCCAGATTCCGAGGTCAAGTAAAAGTCCCACTCACTTATTTGGGCGGGGCTGGAAATTTCCAACATATTGAAGCGCTAATACGCCAAGAAAAAATTATTGGAGCTGCTGCAGGAAGCGCGTTTGTGTTTAAAGGAAAATACCGAGCGGTGTTGATCAACTATCCGAAAGATAGCGAAAAAAATAAGATAATGAGTGCTCTCTATTGAGCAAAGTTTGGATTTAATTCTCTGGATTAATTTTGTATTAGAGCAAGTTTCTTGTTTTTTATAAGAACAACAAGACTAGCTGAAAAGAGCTAAGGAGTTAACATGGAAGCCGTAAAATGTCATTTATGCTGTTCTTCTGAAATTGAAGAATTGCATCACTTTAATCGGAATGGTGATCAACTTAATGTTTCGATATGCAATGGCTGTGGATTGGTTTTGTTGTCTCCGAGATGGAGCGCTGAAGAGTATAGAGACTTTTACAGCAGTCAGTTTTCTCCTTTAGAAATTCCACCACCTGAAAAACATAAAGTTAAAGGAAGGCAGGTTTGGGATAGAATTCAATCTTGTCCGATTTCAGCTAATTTCAAACCAAAAAACATCCTCGATGTTGGAGGTGGAACGGGCTACCCAAGTTCGACACTAAAACACTAGTTTTTCCTCGAAATCAAATCTCGCCACTATTAAAAACAATGACTTAGGCGGCTTGAAAAATTCCGCAGCGTAGTGGCACCACTATATCTTGATGTATTGATAATTATAGCTAACTGGTGATAATGTAGCGGCATGTATATCAAGATCACTAAATCCGGCCCACGCCGTTACGTTCAGCTCGTCGAAGCTTATCGCGACGATCAGGGCAATCCACGTCAGCGCACCGTCGCCACCCTCGGCCGACTGGAAACCGTTGCCAGTGAGGTTGACTCGTTGATCAATGGTTTGCTGCGCGTCACCGGGCGGGAGCCACTCGGAGAAACACCCGAGCAGACCCTGAACTTTGAGTTTTCCAAAGCCTTTGGTGATTTATATGCCCTGCAGCAGTTATGGCAGCAGTTGGGATTTGACGCCTTTCGGCGGGTATTTCGTTCAGGCAAGCGCACCTTAGATGTCGAGTTATTATTGCGGATCATGGTATTCAATCGCCTGAGCAATCCCGATTCAAAGCTGGGGTTGTTGCGGTGGCTGGAGGTGGTTCAATTTCCGGATGGCGACACCCGTACGGTCGGCCACCATCACTTGCTGCGAGCCATGGATGCGGTCGTCAAAGCCAAGGATGCCGTGGAAGAGATTCTCGCCACGACCTTGCGCCCGCTGATCGATCAGGAGTTGTCTGTCGTGTTTTATGACCTGACAACGGTCAGTGTCACCGGCGACACGAACGTGAAGGAAGAGATTCGGGCCTATGGCCGCAGCAAGGACGGTGGTGGGCCCGGCAGGTGGTGATCGGATTGATCCAGACTGCGGAGGGGCTGCCGTTGGCCCACGAGGTCTTTGAAGGCAATGTGGGGGAAGCCAGTACACTACTGCCGATGCTGGATCGTTTGGCGAAGCGATTCCCGATCAGGCGGGTGGTGCTGGTCGCCGATCGGGGGTTGCTGAACCTGGATAATCTGGCGGCGCTGGATGCGGTCAAACTGCCGTCGGGAGAAGCGCTGGAATACATCATTGCCGTACCGGGTGTACGTTATGGCGATTTTGACGAGAGTATTCGTTGTCTGCAGGCGTCTCATGTGGCATCTATCGATGCGCCAGATGCGTCTATCGATAATCTCGGCAACACCTGGATCGATGAAACCCGCTGGCAGGAGCGACGACTGGTGGTAGCGCATGACGAAGAGGCGGCCCAAGCGAAAACCCAGGCGCGCCGACAACAGATCGGGCAATTGATCGCGCAGGCCGATCAATGGTGCGACAAACTGGAGCAGCAGGAAGACGGGCACAAGGGGCGAGGCCGCCCGCTCTCTGAGCCAGGTATTACCGCGCGCTTTTACCAGGCGGTCAAAGAGGCGGGAATGGGGCATATCATCGATATTGACTTGCGCCACGAAGGTTTCGCCTATCACTACCGTGCGTTGCGTCAGCAGGCACTGGAACGCCTCGACGGCAAACTCTTGCTGGTGACCAATGTGAACGACTGCCCGGCTCATGAAATCGTTAGGCGCTATAAATCGTTGGCGGACATAGAGCGTGGCTTTCCGGTGCTAAAATCCGAGCTGGAAATTGGCCCCATGTACCACCGGCTACCACAGCGAATCCGTACGCACGCGACCATCTGCTTCATCGCCTTGATCCTGCACCGTGTGATGCGAATGCGCTTGAAAGCGGCTAATAGTGCCTGTTCGCCCGGACGGGCACTCAGCCTCCTGAGTCGAATTCAACGACACCAGGTAAAAATTAACGGAGCCCTCGTGGAGGGGCTTTCAACCGTAACACCTGAACAACTGGAGCTGTTCAAAGCCCTACAAATCCCCAAGCCGACAGCTCAATAAATATACAAAGTCCAGTTTTGTAGTGGAGCGTTTTTAAACGCGCCTCATTAAATACAATGACTTACGGATTTTACTGTCGAACTTGGGGGGCTATATCCAAGAAGAGGGTCTTCTTAGCCCGGATTTCTCCTGAAGCACTAACAAAAAACGGCGAATTGTGTTTAAATTTCAGTTGCTTATACCCAAAAATAAACACAAACGCCGTTGGACAAAATGTTACCAGAATCCTTTACCTTTTCGCCACTGAAAAAACGCCAGATTCAAGCCGATTTTTCGGGTGGTCACATCACCTCGGATGCCGGTTTGCTGCTGTTACGTGAAATTGACCGTAGATGCCGCTTAACTCAGGATGTAGCCGCTTGCCTTGAGGATTCCCGTCAGGCAGGTAAAGTAAAACATGAACTCGTCGATCTGATTCGGCAACGGGTTTATGGCCTTGCCTGTGGTTATGAAGACCTCAATGACCACGACAACCTGCGCTCTGATCTGGCGTTTCAAACTGCACTCAATCGCATCACGCCCCTGGCCAGCAAAGCGACGCTGGGCACCCAAGTTCGACACTAAAACACTAGTTTTTCCTCGAAATCAAATCTCGCCACTATTAAAAACAATGACTTAGGCGGCTTGAAAAATTCCGCAGCGTAGTGGCACCACTATATCTTGATGTATTGATAATTATAGCTAACTGGTGATAATGTAGCGGCATGTATATCAAGATCACTAAATCCGGCCCACGCCGTTACGTTCAGCTCGTCGAAGCTTATCGCGACGATCAGGGCAATCCACGTCAGCGCACCGTCGCCACCCTCGGCCGACTGGAAACCGTTGCCAGTGAGGTTGACTCGTTGATCAATGGTTTGCTGCGCGTCACCGGGCGGGAGCCACTCGGAGAAACACCCGAGCAGACCCTGAACTTTGAGTTTTCCAAAGCCTTTGGTGATTTATATGCCCTGCAGCAGTTATGGCAGCAGTTGGGATTTGACGCCTTTCGGCGGGTATTTCGTTCAGGCAAGCGCACCTTAGATGTCGAGTTATTATTGCGGATCATGGTATTCAATCGCCTGAGCAATCCCGATTCAAAGCTGGGGTTGTTGCGGTGGCTGGAGGTGGTTCAATTTCCGGATGGCGACACCCGTACGGTCGGCCACCCCAAGTTCGACACTAAAACACTAGTTTTTCCTCGAAATCAAATCTCGCCACTATTAAAAACAATGACTTAGGCGGCTTGAAAAATTCCGCAGCGTAGTGGCACCACTATATCTTGATGTATTGATAATTATAGCTAACTGGTGATAATGTAGCGGCATGTATATCAAGATCACTAAATCCGGCCCACGCCGTTACGTTCAGCTCGTCGAAGCTTATCGCGACGATCAGGGCAATCCACGTCAGCGCACCGTCGCCACCCCTCGGCCGACTGGAAACCGTTGCCAGTGAGGTTGACTCGTTGATCAATGGTTTGCTGCGCGTCACCGGGCGGAGCCACTCGGAGAAACACCCGAGCAGACCCTGAACTTTGAGTTTTCCAAAGCCTTTGGTGATTTATATGCCCTGCAGCAGTTATGGCAGCAGTTGGGATTTGACGCCTTTCGGCGGGTATTTCGTTCAGGCAAGCGCACCTTAGATGTCGAGTTATTATTGCGGATCATGGTATTCAATCGCCTGAGCAATCCCGATTCAAAGCTGGGGTTGTTGCGGTGGCTGGAGGTGGTTCAATTTCCGGATGGCGACACCCGTACGGTCGGCCACCATCACTTGCTGCGAGCCATGGATGCGGTCGTCAAAGCCAAGGATGCCGTGGAAGAGATTCTCGCCACGACCTTGCGCCCGCTGATCGATCAGGAGTTGTCTGTCGTGTTTATGACCTGACAACGGTCAGTGTCACCGGCGACACGAACGTGAAGGAAGAGATTCGGGCCTATGGCCGCAGCAAGGACGGTGGTGTGGCCCGGCAGGTGGTGATCGGATTGATCCAGACTGCGGAGGGGCTGCCGTTGGCCCACGAGGTCTTTGAAGGCAATGTGGGGGAAGCCAGTACACTACTGCCGATGCTGGATCGTTTGGCGAAGCGATTCCCGATCAGGCGGGTGGTGCTGGTCGCCGATCGGGGGTTGCTGAACCTGGATAATCTGGCGGCGCTGGATGCGGTCAAACTGCCGTCGGGAGAAGCGCTGGAATACATCATTGCCGTACCGGGTGTACGTTATGGCGATTTTGACGAGAGTATTCGTTGTCTGCAGGCGTCTCATGTGGCATCTATCGATGCGCCAGATGCGTCTATCGATAATCTCGGCAACACCGGATCGATGAAACCCGCTGGCAGGAGCGACGACTGGTGGTGGCGCATGACGAAGAGGCGGCCCAAGCGAAAACCAGGCACGCCGACAACAGATCGAGAAATTGATCGCGCAGGCTGATCAATGGTGTGACAAACTGGAGCAGCAGGAAGACGGGCACAAGGGGCGAGGCCGCCCGCTCTCTGAGCCAGGTATTACCGCACGTTTCTACCAAGGCGGTCAAAGAGGCGGGAATGGGGCATATTATCGATATTGACTTGCGCCACGAAGGTTTCGCCTATCACTACCGTGCGTTGCGTCAGCAGGCACTGGAGCGCCTCGATGGAAAACTCTTGCTGGTGACCAATGTGAACGACTGCCCGGCTCATGAAATCGTTAGGCGCTATAAATCGTTGGCGGACATAGAGCGTGGTTTTCGGGTGCTAAAATCCGAGCTGGAAATTGGCCCGATGTACCACCGGCTACCACAGCGAATCCGTGCGCACGCGACCATCTGCTTCATCGCCTTGATCCTGCACCGTGTGATGCGAATGCGCTTGAAAGCGGCTAATAGTGCCTGTTCGCCCGGACGGGCACTCAGCCTCCTGAGTCGAATTCAACGACACCAGGTAAAAATTAACGGAGCCCTCGTGGAGGGGCTTTCAACCGTAACACCTGAACAACTGGAGCTGTTCAAAGCCCTACAAATCCCCAAGCCGACAGCTCAATAAATATACAAAGTCCAGTTTTGTAGTGGAGCGTTTTTAAACGCGCCTCATTAAATACAATGACTTACGGATTTTGCTGTCGAACTTGGGGGCCACCATCACTTGCTGCGAGCCATGGATGCGGTCGTCAAAGCCAAGGATGCCGTGGAAGAGATTCTCGCCACGACCTTGCGCCCGCTGATCGATCAGGAGTTGTCTGTCGTGTTTTATGACCTGACAACGGTCAGTGTCACCGGCGACACGAACGTGAAGGAAGAGATTCGGGCCTATGGCCGCAGCAAGGACGGTGGTGTGGCCCGGCAGGTGGTGATCGGATTGATCCAGACTGCGGAGGGGCTGCCGTTGGCCCACGAGGTCTTTGAAGGCAATGTGGGGGAAGCCAGTACACTACTGCCGATGCTGGATCGTTTGGCGAAGCGATTCCCGATCAGGCGGGTGGTGCTGGTCGCCGATCGGGGGTTGCTGAACCTGGATAATCTGGCGGCGCTGGATGCGGTCAAACTGCCGTCGGGAGAAGCGCTGGAATACATCATTGCCGTACCGGGTGTACGTTATGGCGATTTTGACGAGAGTATTCGTTGTCTGCAGGCGTCTCATGTGGCATCTATCGATGCGCCAGATGCGTCTATCGATAATCTCGGCAACACCTGGATCGATGAAACCCGCTGGCAGGAGCGACGACTGGTGGTGGCGCATGACGAAGAGGCGGCCCAAGCGAAAACCCAGGCACGCCGACAACAGATCGAGAAATTGATCGCGCAGGCTGATCAATGGTGTGACAAACTGGAGCAGCAGGAAGACGGGCACAAGGGGCGAGGCCGCCCGCTCTCTGAGCCAGGTATTACCGCACGTTTCTACCAGGCGGTCAAAGAGGCGGGAATGGGGCATATTATCGATATTGACTTGCGCCACGAAGGTTTCGCCTATCACTACCGTGCGTTGCGTCAGCAGGCACTGGAGCGCCTCGATGGAAAACTCTTGCTGGTGACCAATGTGAACGACTGCCCGGCTCATGAAATCGTTAGGCGCTATAAATCGTTGGCGGACATAGAGCGTGGTTTTCGGGTGCTAAAATCCGAGCTGGAAATTGGCCCGATGTACCACCGGCTACCACAGCGAATCCGTGCGCACGCGACCATCTGCTTCATCGCCTTGATCCTGCACCGTGTGATGCGAATGCGCTTGAAAGCGGCTAATAGTGCCTGTTCGCCCGGACGGGCACTCAGCCTCCTGAGTCGAATTCAACGACACCAGGTAAAAATTAACGGAGCCCTCGTGGAGGGGCTTTCAACCGTAACACCTGAACAACTGGAGCTGTTCAAAGCCCTACAAATCCCCAAGCCGACAGCTCAATAAATATACAAAGTCCAGTTTTGTAGTGGAGCGTTTTTAAACGCGCCTCATTAAATACAATGACTTACGGATTTTGCTGTCGAACTTGGGTGGGCAGAATGGAACAGGCCGTTGACCGGCAAGCAGTTGTCGCCGCACATCGAGTTCTATGGCAGCGTTTCATTGTAAGCGCCAAAGAATCAGCCTAATTGACGCCGAGCCCTGCAATCGTGTGTGATGCTCAGTTGGCGGCTACGTTCCAGGGAAGTAACGCGTCTATTTTTGCAGGCGTGTCTGCCGTTGCGATGTGATCCAGCACGTGGCGGATATAAGACAGCGGCTCCAGATTATTGGCTTTGGCTGTTTCAATGATGGAATACCAGGTGGCACTGGCCTCGGCACCGCGGCGCGTATCGGCAAACAACCAGGCTTTACGACCCACCGCGAAGGGACGGATAGCATTTTCAGCCAACGCATTGCTGATGTGCAGGTCACCACGCTGGCAGTAGCCGATCAGTTCGGGCCATTGGTTGAGTATGTAGTCCATCGCCTGCCGGGTCTTTGAACCTTTCATCACTTTGCCGGTCTCTGTCTCAAGCCACGTCCTGAATGATGTCAGCTCAGGCAGGGCCAGTTCCTGACGCACCCGATAGCGCTCTTCCGCGGTGAGGTCTTTAATGTGCGTCTCAATCCGATACAGCTTGCGAATATAACCTAACGCCTCTTCAGCCTTTGACCGCCCCAGCTTCCGGGCCTGCCTGGCATCGACCTTGACATTCGCACGCACCACCTCAACAAACTTGCGCCGGGCATGATCCCAGCACCCGATACGGGTAACGCCTTGCTGTTTCGAGATGCTCGCATAGCCTGCGTAAGCATCAGCCTGCAAGACACCACTGAAGCCCTGCAACAGACGATCGGCCACACCCTGCGCACGGCTGGGATCGTATTCAAACAACACGGAGAGCTGAGAGGGAGGCCCACCGCGGGTCACCCACATCCACTTTTGGGATTGTGCAGTTTTGCCCTTTTCCTTGAGCACCTGCATACGGGTTTCGTCGGCCTGCAGATAATCCCCTGAACACTGGCTCTCCCGCAAACGCTGGAGAAGCGGTTTGAGTTGAACGGCCAACTGGATAACCCAGTTCGCCATACAGGTCCGGCTGATCTCATGGCCAAGGCGTTTAAAAATCTGTTCCTGCCGATACAGGGGCAGTCCATCGGCATATTTCGAGGTGATCACCTGGGCAGGGAGTGACGGTGAGGCAAAGGATTTACCCAACGGATGAACCGGACGGGACGCACTGATCACCTCATCCCCTGTCGCCGTCTCGAAGACCGCCTTTTCCTGCCAGATCTCCAGAACCTTGAGCTGGGCAGGAATGTATTCCAGTTCTTCCTTGACCTTGCTGAACCAGGTGCGGGTCGCACCGGCCTTCTCGGCCTCCGTCAATCTCAGCTCAACTCGTTCACGAACCAGCGTATCGCTAAAATCACGCGTGCGGGACTGGCGTTGCTTACGCGCTTTCGCTTCTTCCGGCGGCAGTTGTGCTTCGGGGAGGCTGTCGAGCAGTTCTGCCAATTCCGCTTCCAGCTCGGCTTCGTCAAACAGATGAATCTGGTGACTCAGTTTTTCACTGCTGGCTGCGAACTTTTGCACCATCCTCAGACGCACAATCTCTTCGAGTTTGAGGATATAGCGATCCCGTTCGTGGATATCGGCATCCTTGCGTTTGATGGTCTGCTTGAGTGACTCGTCAAGCTGTCCGATCGTCTGATCCAGCACCTGAATCTGCGCATCCTTCTCCGTCAGAATTTGCTCAAAACGCCCGACAAGCGCTCGCAGTTCGGCGACTGAAAGGGCTTCGGTATTGAGGTTTGACAAGGTGGGTTCAGGCTTTGAAATCATTGGCTTATGATACCACATCCGTCCCATTCCCAACACGCTTTTCGGCTAGGCAACCGAGTCATAATGCAGAATTCTGTGTCGCCGCATCAGGTTGAGATCGTAGCCATCCAGCAACCAGTTGATCTGCTCGCCGGTGAGCGAAATCAGGTCTTCCCCAGCCCGTGGCCACCTGAATTTTTCCTCTGCCAACGCCTTGTAGTAAAGCACGAAACCGTTGTCTTCCCACATCAGGCACTTGATACGATTTTGGTGCCGGTTGGTAAAGGCATACAGCGCCCCACTGAAGGGATTATGCCCCAGCTCGAGTTCGACCAGTGCCGCCAGACTGTTGGCCTGCTTGCGAAAGTCGATGGGAGGACGATAGAGATAAATATCCGGCAGAGACAGGGATGGACGCAAATACCGGGGACGCATCACAGTTGTCTCAGAATGTCGCCAAGTAAATCAACATTGTGAGCCTGCAGCCCCGTGATCACGATGCCATTGGGAAGCGTAAGAGTAAGCTCATCGGAAGGTGCGACCATGGTCGGCAGCACTCGTGCAAAATCAGAACGCACGTGCGTCAAACTTGTCTGAGACACCTCATGATCGAGTTTACGACGCCAATAGACAAACTGGTGGTAGCTGATGCCTTCGCGCTCTGCGTAAGCTGCACCGGATAATCCCGAATCACGCCAAGCGTGAATGCGTCGCTGCCAGAGATGTTCAAGTTGAAGTCGTGTCATGGGTTTCTCCTGTTAATTTCAGACAGGAGTCAGACTGACAGACCGTGAATCGGATGGGTAGACGAGAATTTGTTGGCGCTTACGTTTCATTGATGCTCATAAAAAGGCACCCAAAAGGATTGTGCTGGATTTTGACGCCACCGACATTGAGTTACATGGTAAGCAAGAGGGTCGTTTCTTCAACGGCTACTACGACCATTACTGTTATTTGCCGCTTTATGTTTTCTGTGGCCGACATTTGTTGGTCAGCTATTTGCGACCGAGCAATATCGATGGCGCCAAACACAGTTGGGCGATCACGAGCCTGCTGGTGAAGTTTATCCGCAGTCATTGGCCTGATACCCAGATTATCCTGCGGGCAGACAGCGGATTCTGCCGTCACCGGATGCTGCGCTGGTGTGAACGGCACGGCGTGGACTATGTGGTGGGCCTCGCCCGTAACTCGCGTTTGCAAGCCAAAGCCGAAAAGGGCTTCGTGATTGCCCGGCAAATGCATGAGCTGACCGGCGAGCCCAAGTTCGACAGCAAAATCCGTAAGTCATTGTATTTAATGAGGCGCGTTTAAAAACGCTCCACTACAAAACTGGACTTTGTATATTTATTGAGCTGTCGGCTTGGGGATTTGTAGGGCTTTGAACAGCTCCAGTTGTTCAGGTGTTACGGTTGAAAGCCCCTCCACGAGGGCTCCGTTAATTTTTACCTGGTGTCGTTGAATTCGACTCAGGAGGCTGAGTGCCCGTCCGGGCGAACAGGCACTATTAGCCGCTTTCAAGCGCATTCGCATCACACGGTGCAGGATCAAGGCGATGAAGCAGATGGTCGCGTGCGCACGGATTCGCTGTGGTAGCCGGTGGTACATCGGGCCAATTTCCAGCTCGGATTTTAGCACCCGAAAACCACGCTCTATGTCCGCCAACGATTTATAGCGCCTAACGATTTCATGAGCCGGGCAGTCGTTCACATTGGTCACCAGCAAGAGTTTTCCATCGAGGCGCTCCAGTGCCTGCTGACGCAACGCACGGTAGTGATAGGCGAAACCTTCGTGGCGCAAGTCAATATCGATAATATGCCCCATTCCCGCCTCTTTGACCGCCTGGTAGAAACGTGCGGTAATACCTGGCTCAGAGAGCGGGCGGCCTCGCCCCTTGTGCCCGTCTTCCTGCTGCTCCAGTTTGTCACACCATTGATCAGCCTGCGCGATCAATTTCTCGATCTGTTGTCGGCGTGCCTGGGTTTTCGCTTGGGCCGCCTCTTCGTCATGCGCCACCACCAGTCGTCGCTCCTGCCAGCGGGTTTCATCGATCCAGGTGTTGCCGAGATTATCGATAGACGCATCTGGCGCATCGATAGATGCCACATGAGACGCCTGCAGACAACGAATACTCTCGTCAAAATCGCCATAACGTACACCCGGTACGGCAATGATGTATTCCAGCGCTTCTCCCGACGGCAGTTTGACCGCATCCAGCGCCGCCAGATTATCCAGGTTCAGCAACCCCGATCGGCGACCAGCACCACCCGCCTGATCGGGAATCGCTTCGCCAAACGATCCAGCATCGGCAGTAGTGTACTGGCTTCCCCCACATTGCCTTCAAAGACCTCGTGGGCCAACGGCAGCCCCTCCGCAGTCTGGATCAATCCGATCACCACCTGCCGGGCCACCACCGTCCTTGCTGCGGCCATAGGCCCGAATCTCTTCCTTCACGTTCGTGTCGCCGGTGACACTGACCGTTGTCAGGTCATAAAACACGACAGACAACTCCTGATCGATCAGCGGGCGCAAGGTCGTGGCGAGAATCTCTTCCACGGCATCCTTGGCTTTGACGACCGCATCCATGGCTCGCAGCAAGTGATGGTGGCCGACCGTACGGGTGTCGCCATCCGGAAATTGAACCACCTCCAGCCACCGCAACAACCCCAGCTTTGAATCGGGATTGCTCAGGCGATTGAATACCATGATCCGCAATAATAACTCGACATCTAAGGTGCGCTTGCCTGAACGAAATACCCGCCGAAAGGCGTCAAATCCCAACTGCTGCCATAACTGCTGCAGGGCATATAAATCACCAAAGGCTTTGGAAAACTCAAAGTTCAGGGTCTGCTCGGGTGTTTCTCCGAGTGGCTCCCGCCCGGTGACGCGCAGCAAACCATTGATCAACGAGTCAACCTCACTGGCAACGGTTTCCAGTCGGCCGAGGGTGGCGACGGTGCGCTGACGTGGATTGCCCTGATCGTCGCGATAAGCTTCGACGAGCTGAACGTAACGGCGTGGGCCGGATTTAGTGATCTTGATATACATGCCGCTACATTATCACCAGTTAGCTATAATTATCAATACATCAAGATATAGTGGTGCCACTACGCTGCGGAATTTTTCAAGCCGCCTAAGTCATTGTTTTTAATAGTGGCGAGATTTGATTTCGAGGAAAAACTAGTGTTTTAGTGTCGAACTTGGGGGCGAGAAGCAACGATTCTTTATGCCGCTGGCTTACGCAGCCGACTCCTGGGGCAAAAGTCGCTTCGTCGTCGCCAAAATCGAGGTCAGCGACAAGGGAGATAATCCGCGCTTCATCGTGACGAGTTTGCTGGAGGAAAAAGCAAGAGAACTCTACCGCGACCTTTATTGTGCTCGCGGAGACACCTGGCCGGCCGCATGGAGAACCGCATCAAAGATCAGCAGCTGAACCTGTTTGCAGATCGCACCTCCAGCCCCAGGTGGTGGGTGAATCAATGGCGCATGCTGTTATCAGGCTTTGCGTATGAGTTGTTTGAAGAGTTACGCAAGCTGCTGAAAGGAACAGAGCTGGCGAGCGCATCCATCCATTCGTTGCGACTAAAACTGTTGAAACTGGGCGCCGTAGTCATTCGGAATACCCGGCGTATTCGGTTTATGCTGAGCGAAGCCTATCCTTACCGGAATTATTCGCCGGTCTTATCCAGCGTTTAGGATTTACCTGAAAATGAGCGGGCTGCCCCGGCCTGAAAAATCGGGGTTATGGGAAAGTTGCGCCTTGAAATCGAAAAAGGTCAATAATTAACCTGAAAATTGCGTCATCCACGCGATAAACACCTGGCTACCGACAAGAATCAGAGGCAGAGTCGATTATCGGTAGGTTCGCGAGAAATCCGGGTTAGATATCCCGACGTAGAGATGTATGCGATCGAACCATCAGATGATTGCTGTGACTATGTTTCCAAGACTCATAACACTAAGATTGTCTCAAAGTTTATAGAAGGTGATTGGTACAAAGATAACCTCGATAAGTTCGATTTTATTACGATGAGGCACGTGCTTGAGCATGTCTTGGAGCCAATTCCAGCATTGGAATTAATTGGAAAAAGCCTTAGTGACAGTGGTTTGTTTTACGTTGCTGTGCCAAATACCTTGTTTGCTCGTAATTTTATTGGTGAAAATGGGGCTTTCAACATTCCTCATGTTTATTGTTACTCCATGTATACATTAGTGAGAACGATGGAAACTTCGGGGTTTGACATCGTAAACAAAGGACAGCATGGCAGTGAAATATGGGTTGTTGCTCAAAAGAATTCGAGTAAAAAAACTAAGGTTTCAGATAAATCGTTAGATAACAAAAATTATAATGAACAGAAAAAGTTTTTGAAAAAAGTCATTAAGCTACAAGAGAAAAATAGAACCGTTGCCCATTTAAATGATGCGTTTCTGAAGAGAAATGTTAAAAACATTTTGAATATCGTTGAGGATAGGAAGTATAAACGGCTATTTCCAGAGAACCTGCTCCAGAGAACCTGCTTAAAAATGCTGCTGTTCTCTACCCAGCTTCATTACCGAATAGCCTCACACCAAGGCTGAATTCCCCCTGTGTCAGGCTAGTTGACGCAGAACCCTGCAATCGTGTGTGATGCTCAGTTGGCGGCTACGTTCCAGGGAAGTAACGCGTCTATTTTTGCAGGCGTGTCTGCCGTTGCGATGTGATCCAGCACGTGGCGGATATAAGACAGCGGCTCCAGATTATTGGCTTTGGCTGTTTCAATGATGGAATACCAGGTGGCACTGGCCTCCCAAGTTCGACACTAAAACACTAGTTTTTCCTCGAAATCAAATCTCGCCACTATTAAAAACAATGACTTAGGCGGCTTGAAAAATTCCGCAGCGTAGTGGCACCACTATATCTTGATGTATTGATAATTATAGCTAACTGGTGATAATGTAGCGGCATGTATATCAAGATCACTAAATCCGGCCCACGCCGTTACGTTCAGCTCGTCGAAGCTTATCGCGACGATCAGGGCAATCCACGTCAGCGCACCGTCGCCACCCTCGGCCGACTGGAAACCGTTGCCAGTGAGGTTGACTCGTTGATCAATGGTTTGCTGCGCGTCACCGGGCGGGAGCCACTCGGAGAAACACCCGAGCAGACCCTGAACTTTGAGTTTTCCAAAGCCTTTGGTGATTTATATGCCCTGCAGCAGTTATGGCAGCAGTTGGGATTTGACGCCTTTCGGCGGGTATTTCGTTCAGGCAAGCGCACTTTAGATGTCGAGTTATTATTGCGGATCATGGTATTCAATCGCCTGAGCAATCCCGATTCAAAGCTGGGGTTGTTGCGGTGGCTGGAGGTGGTTCAATTTCCGGATGGCGACACCCGTACGGTCGGCCACCATCACTTGCTGCGAGCCATGGATGCAGTCGTCAAAGCCAAGGATGCCGTGGAAGAGATACTCGCCACGACCTTGCGCCCGCTGATCGATCAGGAGTTGTCTGTCGTGTTTTATGACCTGACAACGGTCAGTGTCACCGGCGATACGAACGTGAAGGAAGAGATTCGGGCCTATGGCCGCAGCAAGGACGGTGGTGTGGCCCGGCAGGTGGTGATCGGATTGATCCAGACGGCGGAGGGGCTGCCGTTGGCCCACGAGGTCTTTGAAGGCAATGTGGGGGAAGCCAGTACACTACTGCCGATGCTGGATCGTTTGGCGAAGCGATTCCCGATCAGGCGGGTGGTGCTGGTCGCCGATCGGGGGTTGCTGAACCTGGATAATCTGGCGGCGCTGGATGCGGTCAAACTGCCGTCGGGAGAAGCGCTGGAATACATCATTGCCGTACCGGGTGTACGTTATGGCGATTTTGACGAGAGTATTCGTTGTCTGCAGGCGTCTCATGTGCATCTATCGATGCGCCAGATGCGTCTATCGATAATCTCGGCAACACCTGGATCGATGAAACCCGCTGGCAGGAGCGACGACTGGTGGTAGCGCATGACGAAGAGGCGGCCCAAGCGAAAACCCAGGCACGCCGACAACAGATCGAGAAATTGATCGCGCAGGCTGATCAATGGTGTGACAAACTGGAGCAGCAGGAAGACGGGCACAAGGGGCGAGGCCGCCCGCTCTCTGAGCCAGGTATTACCGCGCGCTTTTACCAGGCGGTCAAAGAGGCGGGAATGGGGCATATCATCGATATTGACTTGCGCCACGAAGGTTTCGCCTATCACTACCGTGCGTTGCGTCAGCAGGCACTGGAACGCCTCGACGGCAAACTCTTGCTGGTGACCAATGTGAACGACTGCCCGGCTCATGAAATCGTTAGGCGCTATAAATCGTTGGCGGACATAGAGCGTGGCTTTCGGGTGCTAAAATCCGAGCTGGAAATTGGCCCCATGTACCACCGGCTACCACAGCGAATCCGTACGCACGCGACCATCTGCTTCATCGCCTTGATCCTGCACCGTGTGATGCGAATGCGCTTGAAAGCGGCTAATAGTGCCTGTTCGCCCGGACGGGCACTCAGCCTCCTGAGTCGAATTCAACGACACCAGGTAAAAATTAACGGAGCCCTCGTGGAGGGGCTTTCAACCGTAACACCTGAACAACTGGAGCTGTTCAAAGCCCTACAAATCCCCAAGCCGACAGCTCAATAAATATACAAAGTCCAGTTTTGTAGTGGAGCGTTTTTAAACGCGCCTCATTAAATACAATGACTTACGGATTTTGCTGTCGAACTTGGGTGTTCGAGCCTGCCGTGGAGCGGGACACCGATCTGATCATTCTGGCCGGGGATATCTTTACCGGCACTCGCGGAGTGACGTGGGCGCAACAGACATTCCCTGACAAGCCAGTGCTGTATGTGCTGGGCAACCATGAATTCTATGGTCATAAATTCCCGCGCATGTACGATAAACTGAAGGATAAAGCAGCGGGTACCAATGTGCATGTATTGGAAAATGACGTATTTGAATGGGGTGACTGGGTGGTGCTGGGTTGCACTCTATGGACGGATTTTAGGCTGGCTGGCATTGAGGAGAAGACGGGGTTGTGGTGCGCCAAGTACCACATGAACGACTATCGCCGGATTCGTGACAGTAACCGGAACTATTGCAAACTGCATCCTGCCACGATCTGCGACTACCACAAACAGTCGCTGGCGTGGCTGAAATCGAATCTGGACACATACCGTGACCGCAAAACATTGGTGATGACGCATCACGCTCCGTCATCAAAATTGACTACATCCAAACTATTTTACTAAATTAGAAAGACTAACATCGAGTGCGGTTGCGGTTGTCTCGAATCTCCACAATCGGCCTGTCTGCAATAACCTGCCGATCGGATTTGCACAGTCGATCATAGAGCACGACATTGACGGTAGCTGCCAGATTCATGCAGCCCACCGTAGGGATGTAAACGACATAGTCGCATCTTTCTATAAGGTCCTGAGAAATGGAATTGTCTTCAGGACCAAACAAATAGTAGGCCAGTTCAGGGTGTTGAAAATCCATTAAGGGTATTGCGCCCTCGGTCAATTCGACCGCGATAATCCGAGCACCTTCAGGAATATGAGCAAAGAGATCGTCCACTGCGGTTACCGGGATTTTTGCGCAAGTCTGCTTCGTATCGGCAGAGAACTGTAAGCCTCGAAAATTAGCTTGTATTCGGGATGTATTTTCAGGAAGTCTCTATTAGCCAGCCTGACATGCCTGTAGTTGGCATCATCGACTATGACAACAGCGTTCTCGTGTAAATAGTCGCCCCTGCAAAACCCGAAAACTCCAAGCACGTCAATTGATTGGACAGCATTTCATGGTAAAGTAACTGCAACCCTTTGACGACTTTTCTCCAAAACCTTGCAGTTTTCGTTGCCATGATACCGCGAAATGACGACAGCTCGCCGCAGCGCGACTTATACAAGCACTATCTTGAGGACATCATCAATCCACACCATAGCCTGGTGCAGTTATCCAGAAGGATAGATTGGGAGTCTGTGCAGAATTGCTTTGCTGAACACTACTGTGCAGACAACGGTGCACCCGGTCGCTCTATTCGACTGCAAGTGGGATTGCAGTTGCTCAAGCATTTGCATGGTCTTTCTGATGCGGAGGTTCTGGCACAATGGGTTGAGAATCCCTACTGGCAGTATCTGTGTGGCGAGGTAGAGTTTCAGCATCGACCACCGATGGATGAAACAACAATGTCGCGCTTTCGCCATCGCATAGGTGAAGAAGGCGGCAAGGCCTTGCTGAAGTTGAGTGTCGAACTGGGTAAATCTACCGGCACAATTCGGGCGGAGAGCACCGAGGTTGTCGTGATCGATACGACCGTTATGCCCAAAGCGATAACCTACCCGACGGATGGAAAACTGCTGGGGCGTTGCTTGCTTCAATTGGTTGTTTTGGCCAAACGTGAAGGGGTTCAATTCCGGCAAACCTACCAGAGCAAGGTCGCGGGCTTGCAATGGCAGGTTGGGCGTTATGCTCACGCCCGGCAGTTTAAGCGTATGCGGCGTGCGCTGAAAACGCTGTGGAACTATCTTGGCCGCGTCTGGCGCGAAGTTGACAGACAACTACCCTATGAAAAACAGAGCCCGGAGTTACGCAGCAAGTATAAGCAAGCGTTGCAGTTGCTGATTCAAACCGGTGAGTCTGGTGCTAAAAATCGCTTATACAGCCTGCATGCCCCGGAGGTTGTTTGTATTGCCAAAGGCAAGTCGAGACAACCCTACGAGTTTGGCCGAAAGGTCAGTGTCGCGACGACCGCTGATGAAGGCTTCGTCGTAGATTGCCAGACACTCTATGGAAACCCATTCGATGGCCATACCATAGGAAACGCATTATTCAGGTTACACCTGACGTTAGGCCGCTTCCCCTCCCACCTTCTGTTGGACAGAGGTTACAAGGGAAGCGATCAGGAAACGCTTGTAAAGGCTGGTGTCTGTCAGGTTCATATTACCGGCCGAAAAACAGGATCAGCCAAAGCCCACGAAAAGCAGCATCGAAGAAATAGCATTGAACCCGTAATCGGTCATATGAAGCAGGATGGGCTACTGGATCGTTGCCACCTGAAAGGTCACGAAGGGGATGCCGTACACGCGCTCTTATGTGGCGTTGGATTCAACCTGAGGAAGATCCTGAATCACCTCAGGCGTCTTTTTTGGGCCTGGAAATTATCCTCTTCAAAGACCGATCTGTTGGATCAATTCAGGTTTTGGCTGCAGAAACTTTCAATTCAGCAGCCGTTGGTGATCGCCACTATTTGAAAAAGCGGGTTTTGCAGGGGCGACTAAATAAGGTAATGCTAGGGAACCTCTGATTAAGCCGGCATTTTGCCCAAAAATCTGATTTCCCCGAAATTTTTGCCCGTTTTCACTGTTTTTCAGCCTTAACGGCCCCTTTTACCTGCCGTAATCTGCGCTTTTGGCAGATTACGGGCGCACTGACCCTACGCCAGTAATCTCTGACTTCGAATCAGGTTAAAAAAGGCGGCCAGCACCAACAACCGATTTCGGTTTTTCGCCAACCCTCGATATCGAACCTTGGCATAACCGAAGATCCGCTTGAGGTATAAAAATGGATGCTCTACCTTGGCCCGGACCGAAGCTTTGATCTGCTCGGTTTCCAGTTCGGCACTCCCTTCCTTCATCTTCTTTCGTTCGCCAGGACGACGTGCAATAAACCAATCAACTTTTCGATCAGCATGCTCTTTTCTTGGTGGAGGCAATCAATTGATTGCCTCCATTTTGGGATCTCTGCCAACGCTCAATACGTCCACGTTTTTTCTTCAGTACCAGACTGTTCACTTCACTGTGCTTTACTTAGATCCCGCGCCACCGCCTCAGCCACTTCGATTCCGTCCACGCCGGCAGACAGAATGCCGCCTGCGTAACCGGCGCCTTCGCCTGCTGGGAACAGTCCTTTGACGTTGATGCTCTGGTAGTCCGGGCCACGTTTGATCCGTATGGGTGAAGACGTACGGGTTTCGACGCCCGTCAGCACGGCATCATCCATGGCAAAGCCCTTTAGTTTGCGATCAAAGGCAGGCAGGGCCTCGCGTAAGGCTTCGATGGCATAGTCAGGCAGGGCTTCGCTTAAGTCACAGGGCGTCACACCCGGTTTATAGGAGGGTTCAACGCTGCCGAGTGAGGTCGAGGGTCGACCGGCCAGAAAGTCGCCGATGCGTTGGGCTGGCGCATTGTAATTGCGGCCACCCAGAACAAAGGCCCGGCTCTCCAGTGCCTGCTGAAAATCAACGCCCGCTAAGGGATCGTTGCCTGGAAAGTCTTCAGGCGAAATCCCCACGACAAGCGCCGCATTGGCATTGCGCTCGTTCCGTGAATATTGGCTCATGCCATTGGTCACCACGCGTTCCGGTTCAGAGGTGGCGGCCACGACGGTGCCACCGGGACACATGCAGAAACTGTAGACTGCTCCTTCGGGGGCCAGAATCAGGTTTTGCACACCGTATAGCGCCTGACTATTACGGAGCCATAACTGGTATTCGGGGCCTGTGAGCGTGTGGGCCGCTGAACAGTCCACATGCCATTGCCGCAACAGGTACCCAGCTGTCGCCCTGTACCATCAACGCTGGGGAATTGAAGAAGACTATAAAGTCATGAAAAGCAGGCTGACCATCGAAAATTTTTCGGGATTTTCTGTGGAAGCCGTCTTGCAAGATATTCACGCGAAAACACTAACGAAAAACCTTGCTGCGGTGGCAATCATTGAGGCCGACAGGCTCTCAAGCCAGGTAGAAAGGAAGCGCAAACATCACTACAAACTTAACGTCAGTCATGCACTGAATCAGCTCAAGGACAATATCGTTAGATTCCTGATGGGGACGGCCGTCAAAGGGCTGAGCGATTTGTTGATAGCGAAGATCTCACGATGGCAAACGCCTATCGGCCCGAGCGCAAGTTTAAGAGACCCTGGAGGAGAATGAGCGCCAACAAGTATCCAACAGCCTATAAAAGGTCATGCTAATGCTTAAGTTAATGGCATTGTTCCGACGAAAGCGGACATGGGAGCAGTCTCCCTGAAGCATCTTTTAAGGGGACAAACCTTGCCTGGCTATATCCAGCGGGAGTTCGAAGATTTCCTCACATGCGGTCGGCTGGAGCATGGGTTCTTGCGTGTTCGCTGCGAAGGCTGCAAGCATGAAAGGTTAGTGGCCTTCAGTTGCAAAAGGAGGGGCTTCTGCCCCAGTTGCGGCGCCCGACGCATGGCAGAAAGTGCAGCATTACTCGTCGATGAGGTGTTGCCCGAAGAGCCTATGCGGCAATGGGTGCTGAGTTTACCCTATCAGCTACGCTTCTTGCTGGCCCAGCAGCCTGCCATGATGGGCAAGGTTCTGAAGATTGTCTATCGCACGCTGGCAACCCACTTGATCAAGAAGGCCGGGTTCAACAACCGCACTGCGCATACCGGTGCGGTTACCCTGATACAACGCTTTGGCTCAGCATTGAATCTTAACATTCATTTCCACATACTGTTTCTGGATGGCGTTTACGCTTTGGATGAGCACGGCATCATGCGCTTTCACCGTGTTAAGGCGCCTACCATTGGAGAGCTCAATACCTTGGTGCATCAACTCAGTCATCGCGTCGCTCGATTTCTGGAGAAAAAGGGCTGGTTGCAACGAGATGCTGAAAACACTTATCTGCTGAAAACACTTATCTGCTATTCGATTCGACCGAGGATGATGCTCTCAGCCAGTTGCAAGGACACTCTATTGCCTACCGGATTGCCATGGGCCTGCACCAAGGGCGCAAGGTTCTCACCCTGCAAAGTTTACCACCGAGGCTGGATACGCCCAGGGAGTCTGATCGAGTATCTAAACAAGCTGGTTTTTCCCTGCATGCCGGGGTGATGGCCGAACCCCACCAGCGCGATACCTTGGAACGACTGTGTCGTTACATATCCAGGCCAGCCGTTTCGGAAAAGCGGTTAGCGCTAACCCCCAATGGAAAAGTACGCTACGAGCCTGGGCGGCCCCACTAAAAACACCTTATCGCGATGGCACGACGCATGTATTCTTTGATCCCTTGGATTTCATTGCCCGACTTGTTGCACTGATACCTAAACCGCGCGTGAACCTAACGCGTTTTCACGGTGTATTCGCGCCCAATAGCAAATACCGCGCTCTGGTAACTCCCGGAAAGCGCGGTAAAGGCGGCAAATCCACCAGGAAGGAACCTCTGGAAGAGCTTACCGTTACCGAAAGGCGCGCGGCGATGACATGGATGCAGCGCCTGAAACGCGTATTCAATATAGATATCGAGCAATGCGAACGCTGCGGCGGGCACGTCAAGGTGGTCTCAAGTATCGAAGACCCTGCCGTAATCGAAAAGATACTGGCGCATTTAGCCTTGCAGGAGCCGTCGCTGATAACCGGCCCAGTCGAAGCCAGAGCACCGCCCTTCCAATTGGGTAAATTCAATAACTTCTGACCCCATCCGCCACATGCTGATAACCCGGTAGGGCATCGCATACCTCAGTGACTAAATCTTCCTTTGAATCGATTGAAAAACGCCCAATTGCTACAAAAATCCAAGGCTAAGTACCGAGTATCCGGTCACTTCAGACAGGAAAACAGGGCACCACTTCCTTTCTTGAATGGTATGCTGGTTTGAAAAAGCGGGTTTATACTTCCTATCCTTGCCATGCTAACGTCCTTGAACAAACAGGGATACCGGCCGGAAATGGACGGCGGCGCCAAGCATAGCGGGAATCATTTTCGGGCGCAAAAAAGAGGCCGACACAAGGCCGGCCTTTCAAGGAGAGAAACGCGTAACTGAAACTTATTCGCCGATCGGCAGGCTGTAGGAAACAACGAATTTCAGGTCGTCGTCATGGGAATCGTCGCCTGAATCAACTTGCTGGCTCAGGGTGAAGGTCAGGTTGTCGTTGAAGGCGTACTTGACGTCAACGTGGGTCATGTTTTCCGTGCCACCAACATTGTCATGCAAACCTGCCAACACGGTAAAGGCATCGTAGCTATAGGAAACTGTGTAGTATTCGTATCCGGAACCAGCGCCCGCGTCAGCAATAGCGTCGTACACGCTGACACCAAAGCCGGCAAAGCCCAGTGACAATACAACTTCACTCAAGCCGCCGAAATCGTCCAGCTCGTTATCAACTGTGTTGCCATCTTCATCGGTTTCCGCTGACGACGGGTACATGTAGTTCCACACGCTCAGGTCAACGCTGACGCCACCGAACTCGGCACCGTAACCTACATACAGGTCATACTCAGTACCATTCGCTGCATCGCCGCTGCTGCCCCAGATACCACCGTAGAAGCCACCAGCGCTGACACTCAGATCACCGGATACAGCGGCATCACCCTGACCCAGATCCACACCACGCCACAGGTACATGTTGGCAACACCAACCGAACCGGAAACCTCAACCGCGCTGGCGGAGTGAGAAACAGACATGGCACCCGCAACAGCCAGAGACAGTGTAGCCAGACGCAGCATTTTGGATTTTTTGCTCAACATATAAATAACCCCCAGAGGTTAGACGATTAAGGTTTGCACCTTGGTTAACGAACTCAGGGGTGAATTAGCACAGAGCGTGCCAGCATGAAAAACATCCGGTGTTTCGGGCCTTTTCGGCGGTTTGAACCGGATCTCGCTGTCTTCCGAATGTCACATTTGCACGGCTTTGAGGCGCGCATTTTTGGTGCATGCGCGTTAATGGTGCAAACAAAAAAGGCCCGCCGTGCTGGTCTGCGCGGCGGGCCTGGCGTATGACGTCGAAGCTTTTCAGGGCGTCGCGGGGGCAGGTTGCGGTTTTGGCTGGTTCTGCAACTGGTTAAGCTTCTGCTCCAGCTGATCCAGACGCTTCATGATGGTTTCGAGGGACTGTTCCAGTTTTGCCGTTCTGGTTTCCAGGTTATTGCCCTGCTGCTGCACCATATCCTGCGTTGCCAGTCCACCCACGGCCGCTTTCGGTGCATCCAGCTGCTCTGTGACGGTCTGCAGGCCCTGGGCCGCCGAGGCTTCGACCGCCGCTTTCTCGCTGGCCAGGCGTTGCGCCATTTCGCTGCTGAAGGCCTGCACCTGGGCGGCCTGCTGCTGCACCAGTTCATCCATGCGGCTGCGCAGGTCCTGCTGCACCAGAATCTGGCCTTTGCTGCCGTCACGACCCGCCTTGCCGCTCACACCTTCGGCTCCCGGCTTGCCGCCAGCGACCCATTTTTTGTTACCGCTGAGAGTCTTCATCGTAATAAAGCGGCCCGGACTGCCTTCACCGCCGGCACCACCGATGCCCCCGGCGGCGGCCTTGCCACCCTCTGCATTGATCTTGATGCGTTCACCCAGGGCACCGGTCAGCCCGCTTTCCGGCAGCAGGGTGTAGAACACCCGGACATGGCCACCGTTGCCACCATCACCACCGTCGCCACCGCGGCCACCATCACCGCCTTTGGGGGGATTGCAGTTTTCCACCTCGCCGGCAGCCTGGCCCTTGCCGCCGGTGCCACCGGTACCACCCGTCCCGCCGCGGGTATCGATCTGCAGGCTGTCGAGCCGGGCGATGCGCAGGGTCAGATTCAGCGCCACCCCGTCGCCGCCGGCACTGCCATGGCTGCCGTGGCCGCCCGTGGCGCCGTCTTCGCAGTTGGCCGCCTTGCCTTCCTGATCGGCACCTGCGGCACCGGCGCTGCCGTCCACCCCGGTCGCCACAATGCGCACACCATTGCCGATCACGACCCGGGCGGCGTCCAGCTGGATCTGGCCGAGTGCGGCCGGCACGATCAGGGTCGCCTTGTCTTCGAGCACCAGTTCATCCAGCACCCATTCGCTGCGACTGGCATCCAGGGTATGGGTCTGTCCGGCCTTCACGGTCAACGTATCCGCCGCCTGCAGGGAAGCGCTGGCCAGCAGGGCCAATGCGCCAAGTGTCCACTGTTTCATGGGAATTCCTGTTGTATTTCGGTGAATCGATTCGGGATTTTGCCTGTTTAATGGTAGCTGCCAGAGGCCGGTTCGCACAGACCGTGCACGCACTGCGCTAGACAAGAAAAAGCCCGTGACATGGCACACCGTAATGTGCATGACACGGGCTTTCCCGCCTCCCAAGCCTGGCGTCAGACCGCGATGTATCTGCGGACTTTTTCTTCTTCCATATCCTTGCCCAGTCCGGACAATACCACTTCGCCACGATCCATGACAGCATAGTTGTCGGCGAGCTCGCGGGCAAAGTCGAAGTACTGTTCCACCAGCAGAATCGCCATTTCACCGCGATCCCGCAGCAGGCCAATGACCCGCTGGATATCCTTGATGATGGATGGCTGAATGCCCTCGGTGGGTTCGTCCAGAATCAGCAGCCGCGGTTTCATGATCAGCGCCCGTGCGATGGCCAGCTGCTGCTGCTGGCCACCGGACAGATCGCCGCCACGGCGCTTGAGCATCTGATGCAGCACCGGGAACAGCTCATAGATTTCATCAGGAATTTTGCGCTGCGATACCGGCAGCACGGAAAAGCCGGTCTTGAGATTTTCCAACACGGTCAACTGGGAAAAAATCATGCGCCCTTGGGGCACAAAGGCAATCCCGCGCTTGGCCCGTTCGTGGGCGGGCAGGCCGGCAATGTTCTGGCCTTCCCATTCAATGGTACCGGTACGGATGGACTGATGCCCCGCCACCGCCCGCAACAGGCTGGTCTTGCCAACACCATTGCGCCCCATCACACAGGCCACCTGACCCTTTTCGGCGGTAAAGCTCGATTCGACCGAGGATGATGCTCTCAGCCAGTTGCAAGGACACTCTATTGCCTACCGGATTGCCATGGGCCTGCACCAAGGGCGCAAGGTTCTCACCCTGCAAAGTTTACCACCGAGGCTGGATACGCCCAGGGAGTCTGATCGAGTATCTAAACAAGCTGGTTTTTCCCTGCATGCCGGGGTGATGGCCGAACCCCACCAGCGCGATACCTTGGAACGACTGTGTCGTTACATATCCAGGCCAGCCGTTTCGGAAAAGCGGTTAGCGCTAACCCCCAATGGAAAAGTACGCTACGAACTAAAAACACCTTATCGCGATGGCACGACGCATGTATTCTTTGATCCCTTGGATTTCATTGCCCGACTTGTTGCACTGATACCTAAACCGCGCGTGAACCTAACGCGTTTTCACGGTGTATTCGCGCCCAATAGCAAATACCGCGCTCTGGTAACTCCCGGAAAGCGCGGTAAAGGCGGCAAATCCACCAGGAAGGAACCTCTGGAAGAGCTTACCGTTACCGAAAGGCGCGCGGCGATGACATGGATGCAGCGCCTGAAACGCGTATTCAATATAGATATCGAGCAATGCGAACGCTGCGGCGGGCACGTCAAGGTGGTCTCAAGTATCGAAGACCCTGCCGTAATCGAAAAGATACTGGCGCATTTAGCCTTGCAGGAGCCGTCGCTGATAACCGGCCCAGTCGAAGCCAGAGCACCGCCCTTCCAATTGGGTAAATTCAATAACTTCTGACCCCATCCGCCACATGCTGATAACCCGGTAGGGCATCGCATACCTCAGTGACTAAATCTTCCTTTGAATCGATTGAAAAACGCCCAATTGCTACAAAAATCCAAGGCTAAGTACCGAGTATCCGGTCACTTCAGACAGGAAAACAGGGCACCACTTCCTTTCTTGAATGGTATGCTGGTTTGAAAAAGCGGGTTTATACTTCCTATCCTTGTGAAGACTATGACCATGAGGGCCGGGTGGACCTTTCGCTGGTGCGTGACGACATACTACTGCCAGAGGCCGACTATTATCTCTGCGGTCCCATTCCATTTATCAGGGCGCACCGCGACAGCCTGGTAAGCCTGGGCGTGCCGCAGTCGCGCATTCACTACGAGATTTTTGGTTCACACGTGCTCGAAGACTGAGGTCTCGCGCAAAAAGGCCGCCAGATTGGCGAATCTGGCGGTTCGGGGCTACCGTTGTAAGATGTTTTTCAGATGCCGTTAGCCCATGTTCGCTTATGTTGTGATCGCCGTCCGGCGCTGCCTGATGGTCAGTCTTTGGCTGCTGTTACTGTTGTCGCCGCAGCTGCTGGCCAGCGATGTGCCAGCCCCTGACCCGGTAGACCTGGCTGCGGAGAAGACGCCGACGCTCTTCTACCTCGAGGATTCTGCTGGCAGGCTCGCTGTCGAAGAGCTCGCCGAGGGCACGGTGAACTGGCAACCTGCCAACAATGGCACCGCCAATTTTGGCTATTCCAGAGCGGTTTTCTGGTTTCGTGTCGCTTTCGTCAACGTGACCGCGAGCCCGCTGGATAAACTGCTCGATATTCACGCACCATTTCTCGATCACATCGAGTACCACCTGTACCAGAATGATGAACTGATTCAGTCTGGCGTGATGGGCGATATCTATCCCTTTTCACAGCGACTGGTTCCACATCCGAACTTTCTGCTCCCGCTTACGCTGCAGCCCGGCGAAACCTATACCTACCTGTTCCGGGTGAAGGAATCGGGCCCGATGGAGTTCCCGATCACGCTCTGGAACGAACGCGCCTTCCACCTGCACGATGTTATTTCAGCGCAACTGAACTCAATCTATTACGGTATCCTGCTGTTCGTCATACTCTTCAACTCGCTAATTTTCTATGCGCTGCGGGAAAGAACCTACCTGTACTATGTGCTCTTCGTCACCACGCTGTTGCTGGCGCAGTCCACGCTGCATGGTCGCACTTTCGAGTATTTCTGGCCGCACCTGCCAGAGATGCAACACTGGCTCATCCAGATCAATATCCCGGCCTCCGTGCTATTTGGCAGTCTGTTCGCGCAGAGTTTCCTGCGTGTCTACAAACACAGTCCAGTGCTGAACCTCGGGTTCCGACTGATCATCTCAGCCAGCCTCGTCTGCCTGGCCTTGCTGCCTTTCCTGCGCCGCGAAACCTCGCTGATGGTCTCGGCCTATCTCACCATCCCGTGTGCAGTACTGTTGCTCGTGACAGGCCCTGTGCTCTGGTGGCGAGGGGTGAGGGAGGCAAGGTTCTTCACCTTTGCATGGGTCGGTCTTTCCCTCGGCATACTCTCGACGATGCTGTACAAGACTGGCGCCCTGACTGAATCGTTCCTGACGACTTATGGCGTCCAGATCGGCTCGGCGCTTGAGGCGATGCTACTCTCGATTGCCATCGTCGATCGCATCTATCGTGAGCGAAACGAACGCTTGGCCGCCCACCGCCGCAGCATCAAGGATGCCGAGGAGCGGCTCAGTGCAGAACACCAGCTGGTGCTCCAGGCCACTCATAATGTGGTGACCGGCCTGCCCAACCGAATCCTGTTCGAGAACAGGATTCGTGAACTGATCGGTGCGGCTCCTGCGCAGCCGTTCATGGTCTGTCTGGTCCATCTCAGCCGCTTCCATGAAATCGACAAGACCCTCGGGCACGATAACGCCGACCGACTGTTGTGTCATATCGCCACGCGAATGAGCCGGTTCTGCAGCTCACTGCCAGATGCCATTGCGCTGGAAACCCGCCTGGGTGCGCCGATCTGCCTCGCCAGCACCGAGGGTGTGACGATGGGCCTGCTGCTGAAATATCCCGGGGAAAAAGATGGGCTGACGAAAGAGGACGCGCTTGACCCCCGGCTTGGGCAGCTCGATGCCGAGACACGGCAGAGTGTGCAGTTCGACCACCTGACGCTCGACCCAGGCGCCAAGATCGGCGTCGTCCGCTTTCCGAATGATGCGAAAGAACTCGAAGAACTGATGCGCAAGGCGCATATCGCGCTGGACACGGCCGCGCAGAATCAGGAACACCTGACCTTCTACAACGAAAGTTTCGACGTCTACAACGAGCGCCGCCTGACATTGATGGCGGAACTCGACAAGGCCATCAGTCTCGATGGTCTTGACCTGCATTTCCAGCCACAGCTCGATCTCAAGCAGAACCGGATCATCGGCGTCGAGACGCTTGTGCGGTGGAAGCATCCCGAATATGGCTTCATTCCGCCCGATGAATTCGTGACCCTGGCAGAACGAACGGGCATCATCACGCCACTCACGAGGTGGGTCATCCGCAATACGCTCAAGGCACTGCAGCAAGTGACCAGCGCAGGCTTCCCACTGCAGTTCTCGATCAACATTTCTGCGGTCAACCTGAAGGAGCCAGACTTTGCCCAGCAGGTCGCTGCAATGCTTCAGGAATTCAATGTGCGACCGCACGACATCATGTTCGAGCTCACCGAGACGGCGATGATGGACAATCCCGTCAGGGCCAGTGAAGAGCTCTGCCGTCTCAAGAAGATTGGGGTACAGCTCTCGATCGACGACTTCGGCACAGGCTATTCGTCGCTGTCGTATATCAAGAAGCTACCGATCGACGAAATCAAGATCGACAAGTCGCTCGTGTTCGATCTGACCAGTAGTGCTGATGATCAGGTGATCGTCAAGACCACCCTGGCGATGGCGCAGAATTTGGGCTACCGCGTCGTTGCCGAAGGCGTCGAGAACCAGGAGATGCTGGACATACTCCACCGGCTCGACTGTGACCTGATCCAGGGCTATTTCCTCGCCCGTCCCATGCCACTGCCAGCTTTGTTGACCTGGCTCGCCGAGCGCGGCCTTCAGCATACGCTGCCCCAGGGCAGCGATCGCATGGCCAGATCTATATCACCTTGGAATAACTCTTGATGATCTGGTCAGCCTGAAGATACTGATCGAAGACCATACAGATATTTCGAATCAACAGACGGCCCTTTGGTGTCACCACCAGCCACTCATCATCGAGCGTCAGCAGACCCTCGCGCTCGTATTCGCGCAGTACCGGCAACTCACGGGCGAAGTAGCTGTGGAAGTCTACCAGATAGGCAATCTGCAGCGCCTCGAGTGACACCTCGAACTGGCACATCAGGTTCTGGATGAGCGAGCGCCGCAGCAGGTCGTCTGCGCTCAATTGCAGGCCACGCATCACCGGCAGTTCATCGCGATCCAGGCGGTCATAGTATTCATCCAGGCCTTTGACATTCTGGCTGTAACAGGGGCCCACCTTGCCGATGGCTGAAATGCCCATCGCCACCAGATCACAATCAGCATGCGTCGAGTAGCCCTGAAAATTGCGTTGCAGACGGCCCTGCTGCTGGGCGATCGTCAGCTCGTCATCGGCCTTCGCAAAATGATCCATGCCAATATAGACGTAGCCCGCCTTGGTCAGCATCGATATTGCAAGTTTCAGCAGCGCCAGCTTGGTATCCCTGCTCGGCAGATCCGCCTCCTGAATGCGCCGCTGTGGCTTGAATATGGCGGGCATGTGGGCGTAGTTGTAGATCGACAGGCGATCAGGACTGAGCGCAATGACCTGATTCAGCGTGCGCGTAAAGCCTTCGATGGTCTGGTGGGGCAGCCCATAGATAAGATCGACATTGACCGACTTCGCACCATGTTCACGCGCCGATTCGATGACCAGCTGCGTCTGCTCGAGCGACTGAATGCGGTTGACGGCTTTCTGCACGACAGGGTCGAAGTCCTGCACACCCACGCTGATGCGGTTGAAGCCGATGCGCCCAAGGACCGCCATGGTTTCGGCATCGACTTTCCTTGGATCGATCTCGATGCTGATCTCGGCGTCATCCAGCAGATTGAAGTGCTCACGCGTCGCCGCCATCAGTCGCTCCATCTGGTCGGCTGGCAGGAAAGTTGGTGTACCGCCACCCCAGTGCAGCTGACTCACAGCCGGATGCTCACCGAACAAGGCCCGTTGCAGCGCCATCTCCTTGATGAGATAGTCGACATACTTGACCGACAGCGAGCGGTCCTTGGTGACAATCTTGTTGCAGGCGCAGAAGTAACACAGCGTATTGCAGAACGGCAGGTGAAAGTACAGTGACAACGGCCGAACCCGGCCAGCGAGGCTGCTTTTCTCTGCCCAGGCAGCATAACTCTGCCAGTCTCCACCTTGCCTTGTGACACCGCACTCTGATCAAAATACCCGATTGTGAGGGAAACCATGTTCGGAAAAGGTGGGCTAAAGAGAGAACTACTAGCTGCGAAAGCGCGCATTACAGCTTTCGAGGAACAGAAGGCAGCGCTGGATCGCTCGACAGCGATCATTGAATTCAGTCCGGACGGAACAATCCTGAAAGCGAATCAGATTTTTTGTGCCACCATGGGCTATAAGCTGGATGATATCGTTGGCAAGCATCACCGCATGTTTTGCACTGAGGAGAATGCAAACTCCGCTGAATACCAGGCTTTTTGGAAAAAGCTGGCAGAAGGGAATTTCGTCAGCGGAAAGTTTCACCGCGTCCATGCCAGTGGCAAGCGCATCTGGTTGGAGGCCAGTTACAACCCCGTTTTCGCAAATGGAAAGGTTGATCGGGTCATCAAATTTGCATCTGATATCAGCGAACGCGTCGAGCAAAGCCAAGACAGCAAGAGCCTGGTGTCAGCCATCGACCGCTCCATGTCCATGATCGAGTTCAACCTTGAAGGCAATGTTTTAATGGCCAATGATAATTTTCTTAAGGCCACAGGCTATCGCATAGAAGAGGTCATTGGCCAGCACCACCGCATGTTCTGCACACAAGAAGAAGTCAGCTCTGAAGCCTACAAAAAGTTCTGGCAACGCCTCCATAATGGAGAGTTTTTGAGCGGACTTTATGAGCGCAGAAATAAACGGGGTGAGCCACTGTGGCTGGAAGCAACCTACAACCCTGTCTACAACGCCTTTGGCGAACTCACCAAAGTCATCAAGTTAGCGACCGATGTCACAGCGCGAGTCAAGCAAAAACAGCGAGAGGAAAAGGCTGCGCAGACAGCCATGGATACGTCGGTCATGACCGATGCCACAGCGAGCGAAGGGCTCGACGTTATGAAAGCGGCAGTCGAAAAAATTATAGCCATTACCCTCAATATTCATCAAGCTTCAGAGTCAGTCTCAGGCGCGAATCAACAATCTGAGCAGATTGGCAAGATTGTCGAAACGATCAGTGCGATTGCAGACCAGACGAATCTGTTGGCGCTTAACGCAGCCATCGAGGCAGCCCGAGCGGGTGAGATGGGGCGAGGCTTTGCCGTTGTCGCCGACGAGGTGCGACAACTCGCCGCGCGCACCAGTGAAGCAACCGAAGAAATTGTAGGCGTAGTGCAACGGAATAATGCTCTGGTCAAGGACGCAGTCGAGACCATGAACGTCAGTCGGTCAGCGGCTGAGGAGGGCGCTGAATTGGCAGGACGTGCCAGCGAACTGATCGCCAGAATACAGGCCAGTGCGCAGAAAACTGTGCAAACCGCCGCAGAGCTCAAGCAGGCTCTGCACTCCGTCGACTAAGCCACAGCCGCTCCTTTCCACTAAGATCAGTCATTACTCCACCGCAGGTATAATGAGCAGCCGGTACTACGGGAATGGGTTCTTTCGTAATATCCAGACCAAACTCCAGGCAGCGCTCATAAATGTTGGGAAAGTGCTGGCGCACAAATTCCGGTTCGCGATGACTGATATCAAGCAAAAGATAATCTGCTCCCAGGCGTTTCATTTCATGGTCGATTGCTCTGGCGACAATATCGCGCGGGGCCAGTTCTGCACGTTCATCAAACAAGTGCATGAAACGTTCCCCGTTGGGCAATTTAAGATGTCCTCCCTCACCACGGACCGCTTCGGTAATCAGAAATGATCCAGCTTGAGGGTGGTAAAGACAGGTAGGGTGAAACTGATTGAACTCCATATTGGCAATTCGGCACCCCGCCCGCCATGCCATGGCGATGCCGTCTCCTGTGGCGATATCCGGGTTACTGGTATAGAGGTAAACTTTACTGGCCCCACCGGTAGCCAAAACCGTAAATCGTGCTCGAATTGCGGTGACTTCGTCAGTTAGGGTGTCTAGAACATAGAGTCCCAGGCAACGGTTTTCGTTATTTGTGGGGGATTGGCTTGTAATAAGATCGACCACCACCTGGTTTTCAATCAGATCCAGATTCGTGCGCGCCTTTGCCCTATCCACGAGAGATCCAAGGACGGCTCCGACGAAAGCGGACATGGGAGCAGTCTCCCTGAAGCATCTTTTAAGGGGCCAAACCGGTCATAAGCGGTAGCTACAGGTTTTCGATAGCAACACCTCAACCTTTCTGCCCCTGGGACCCTCCCAAAACACCTGATCAATCTATATACTGTTTATGCATAAGGGGTATCCTGTTAGCTCCACACAGTTTACTATTTCTGGATGGATAACCAGATACTAATGCCTAAAGGTGGGGATGACTACCCCACCAACTGGAACCAGTTTTCAGAATGGTTCCACACCGAAGAGTCCTGCCTCGCCTACCTGGAGAGGCTGCGTTGGCCTCAGGGCTACGTTTGCCCAAGATGCAAAAATCAGTCTGATCCCTACCGGTCTAGCCGCGGCCGTTTGATATGCCCAGCATGTCGTTTCCAGTCAACCACCACTGCCGGAACCATTTTTGACAAAACCAGGACGCCTCTGCGTGTGTGGTTTGCGGGTGCCTGGTACGTTACCAATCAGAAGCACGGTGCTAATGCTCTGGGGCTTCAAAGAGTGTTAGGCTTGGGTAGTTATCAGACTGCCTGGACAATGCTGCATAGGTTTCGCCAAGCGATGGTGCGGCCTGGCCGAGAACGCCTCCACGGATTGGTCGAAGTTGATGAAACCTATCTCTCGATCACAGATCGCTATGCTCCTCCCGCCACGAAGAAGAAAAAAAGCTCTACTAACAAAACGTTGGTTGCTATCGCCATCGAAATGTTGGAGCCAAGAGGGTTTGGTCGTGTTCGCCTACAACGCATTGCCGATGACTCGGCAATCTGTGTTGTGCCTTTCGTTCAAGATAGTATCGAGCCTGGTTCTATTGTACGCACCGATGGTTCTGCAGCTTACCGGTCAATCAAGGAGCTGGGCTATGAACATCAACGCACGGTCATGTTAGGGGCCGATCAGCCAGCACATGTTTCAATGGCAGGAGTACATCGTGTAGCCGCTTTGCTGCAGCGCTGGATACTAGGTACTCATCACGGTGCCGTCCAGCCATCACATCTAGATGCCTATCTGGATGAGTTTGTCTTTCGCTTCAACCGGCGAAGTTCTAACTTCCGGGGATTACTGTTTTACCGGTTGATGCAACAGTCAGTGCACACGCAGCCATATCCCTACCGAGATATCGTCAAGACCTCGACACACGCCTAAAGCTGACATAACATGCTGGATATGTATCCAGTTATGCGCCTTTGTGGTGCTAACAGGATACCCCTTATATGAGTACAGTGGTTTTTGACGAACCATTTTAGGAGAGAGCCATGCTAGATCATATGACGTTTCGGGTTAGCGACATCGCGAAGACCAAATCCTTTTACAGCGCTGTGCTGACACCCCTTGGTTACAGTCTGTCCTTTGAAGGCAATTATGGCATGAACATTTTAGGGTATTCCTATCCAGACCCGAATGAGCCTGATGGAAAGAAGGCAGATGTTTGGTTTGTGGATGGACCTTCACCCTACGGTGGCCCCACGGCAACGAGCGGTTGCCATCTGGCATGGAAAGCCAAAGATCGCGCACAAGTGGACGCGTTTTACGCGGCTGCGATCGCGGCGGGCGCAATAGACAATGGAGCACCGGGTCTCCGTCCGCATTACCATCCCAATTACTATGGCGCGTTTGTCATAGACCCTGAGGGGAATAACATCGAAGCGGTGTGTCATGGCCCTGCCATGAACGAACATGAAAAACTGAATTATGTGGAGTATCCGGCTGCTGATTTGCCGGTTACGAAAGCCTTCTTCGAAAACGCGTTTGGCTGGTCGTTTGTTGATTATGGTCCAGACTACATAGCGTTCTCCGGACAGGGGCTTGATGGTGGATTTTATCGAGCAGAGATCTGCTCTAGCACGGCGAATGGTGCAGCATTGCTTGTCTTCTACAGCAAAGCCCTAGAGGAAACGCTCGACAAAGTCATAAAGGCGGGAGGCATCATTGTTAAGCCGATTTTTGCGTTTCCGGGTGGTCGGCGGTTTCACTTTACCGAGCCCAGTGGCAACGAATTTGCGGTCTGGTCGGGCGTTTAAGGATAGTTGGACAAGTTATCAATCGCGAACGTGCAAGTATGCAGATTTTAAAAGCCACTCGGTCTGATACCCCATTGCTACTCAATTTGATGCTTCAATTCAATCGTGAAGAATCCATTTTGCGTTATCCATGTCTGTTATTCATTCAGCTTTGAATATGGGGGCCTGGAAGCCCCCAATCAATTAACGTGCTCAGAGTTTTCTGGTTTTGCAGGGGCGACTATCAAACCTCTCAGTTGGAAAAAAATGGAAGGGATTACTTGAATATTATATCTGCGCCGCTCAATCGAGAAATTATTACGCTGTTACAGGACAACCAACTGCCTACGTCGGATATCGAGAACGGCACAAACCTTATACTGTTTGTTGCAGGCTCTCCGCTTCAACCTACCGGCGTTGTCGGAATTCAGGTCTTTGGCGACGTGGCACTGCTGCGGTCTTTGGTGGTTTCCAACGTAGAACGAGGTCAGGGTGTCGGTTCGGCACTCGTTCAGTATGCAGAACAACACGCAAGGTTATCAGGTGTTCAGACTTTTTATTTGCTGACGACGACAGCTACCCACTTTTTCGAGTCACAAGGTTATCGCGTGGTAAAACGCGAGGAGGCGCCTTTGGATATCGCCAAAACCAGTCAATTTTCCGGCCTGTGCCCAAGTTCCTCTGCATTTATGGCCAAGGTTTTATGACCCCGCTCAGCCAATTAGATAAGACTCGCTAATCCGTTTACAATGGCTCGAGCAATCATGATTTGGCCGGAGAATATACAGGATTTCTATTCTGCAGGAATTAACAACTTTCGAGGGTTCTGCGCGCGGGGTTAAGTTGAAGTGGTTACTGTGATTAAAAACCCAAAACCCGCTGACATGTACCCGTGGGTCAAGAGAACCCTTTTTATCGGGCCCTTGATAGGCCCCATCCATGTCGCCTATGGGGCGGCAACCGTCGTAGTCAGTTTAGGCAATTCGATCCTGATCAGATCTGGTACTGAGGTGGTCGATTGTCACAGTCTATTGATCCCTGCCGGTCATCCGGTGTCGATGGATGCTAAACGTGAAGTGATTGCAATTTGTCACTTGGATGTATTGAGGGAGGATTTTCGTCGTTTACACGGAAGTTTTGCCTCCATGGTTAATGGCCTTGGAATAGGCTTACTCGATGAGCCGGACTTTAAGCGAGCTTTTCTTGAAATGTACCTGCAACCGTCGGATTCAAACACCGTTTACCAAAAGCTGGAAGCATTAGTTAATTATGGGTACCGACATCGCGCGGTTCAACCGATCACGTTGGACGCTCGAATCGTCGAGGCGGTTAACCATATCAAATCCCGAGTTCAAGAAAATATACCCATTAAAGAGTTAGCCAGCCTGGTAAACCTTTCAACACCCCGTCTGATGGAATTGTTTAAGCTGCAGACTGGGGTCGCCATTCGTAAGTTCAGACTGTGGCACCGACTATACGCTTCAATGATTCCAATCAGTGGAGGGGCCAGTCTGACCGACGCTGCCTTGTCGGTTGGATTTTCAGATTCGCCCCATTTTTCGCACACGTTTTCAAGCATTTGGGGGGTTAAACCGAGTTGTATTTTTGGTGGAGGAATTGGGGCTGATATTGTTGTATCCGAAGATCTATCCTAAAACGATAAAGCGAACCTCCTTTGAACACATAGCACCCAACCATTGCATGACTGCCGCCACATGTTGTTGAAAACCCGTTTTTACCTGCCACCTTTGCGACCGCAGTGCGTGTGGCGGCAACCCTTGTTGGATCGCCTCAATCAGAGCCCCGGTGGTGGCTTGACGTTAGTGATGGCACCCGCAGGCTATGGTAAAACAACACTGGTGAGTCAGTGGTTGCACGCCTGTCCGCATACCTTTACCTGGCTATCCCTCGATAAAAGCCACAATTCACCCTCCGTGTTCTGGCGATATGCGCTCGCGGCCCTGCAGCAAATTCAGCCTTCCCTTGGGGGCGAAGCCGAGCGTTTGGCACAGCAGGCACCGCAGAAGCAGGCGGATCTGGTCATCTCGCTGCTGAATGATCTGGAAGACCTCAGCGTGGGCATTCAGTCGGATCAGCCGGTTTCACTGATACTGGACGACTTTCATCTGCTACAGAACCCGCTGTTGCTCGACGCCCTCAATCTGTTTCTCGACCACCTTCCGGCGGGTATTCGTGTGGTGATGACCAGTCGTGACGAACCACCGCTCATGCTTCCCAGACGGCGTGCGATGGGGCAGGTGACGCTCTTAACCAGTGAGGAATTACGCTTTTCGTTACCGGACAGCGAACGCTTTTTTAACCAAACGCTCCAGCTCGCTCTGGCCAGTGATGCCATCAGCCGTTTCCATCACGACACCGAGGGATGGATTACCGGTTTACAGCTCATCAGTTACTCCGCGCATTTTGCCGCGCCCCATGACAGCAAACGAATACCGATGGAGTCCCGTAACCTGGATCGTCACATTGCCGATTATCTGTTTGACGAGGTGTTTCGATCCCTCGCACCAGAACTGCAAACCTTCTTGTTGACCTCCGCTTTGCCCAGACGTTTCTGTGCCGGTTTGTGTAATGCCCTGACCGGAACGAACCAGGCCTTGCAGCATCTCGCCACGCTGGAAAAAGCGAATCTGTTTCTCGTTCCTCTGGACAACTGCCGTGTCTGGTTTCGTCTTCACGACCTGTTCCGGCAGTTTCTGTTGCAGCAGATGGAATTGCCCGAGCATGCGGCGAGTCGCACGCAGGCCGTTGAGGGTATTGATTGGTTGCGACAGGCGGGTCATTACGAAGATGGCATTGCCTTGTCAATTCGATTGCAGCAGTGGCCGCAGATCGAAGCGCTCATCCAGCTCCTGCAGATGCTGTCTCCCGAGGGAACATTGTCAGACGATGCTACTCGTCTGATTTACACGGTCCCGGCAACCGCCTATGCGCCGGATCGCTATCCCATCCTTCATATGGTGCGGATGGCCGACGAAACGCCTACCGCCACCGTGGCGCTAAAGGATGAAGACGAACAGGGTACTGACTTGATCCTGGTGGGCGCCGAACCGCTTACCCGGCGTGAGTTGCAGGTGTTGACGTTGATCCGTCAGGGGCTTTCCAACAAAGATATTTCCGACACTTTGTTCATTTCGCTCAACACTCTGAAAGTACACATTCGTAACCTCTATGGCAAAGCCGGAGTCGAAAACCGCACTCAGTTTCTCCTGAAACTGGCCGGTCCAAAATAAGTCTTATCACCCCCGTAAAATCACCCCCAGGGGTGAAGGGTAACCACAGCGGCACACCGTACACTCTTTCCATCATCCAGCCATCACTGAGGGAACGCCACCATGGAAAGAGAGTCACTGCACTATGATCTGGTTATTGTCGGCGGAGGCCCATCCGGCCTTGCAGCGGCCTGCCGTTTCAAACAACTGGCCAATGAACAACAACGCGACTTTTCAGTCTGTGTGCTGGAAAAAGCCAGCGAAATGGGCGGGCATCTGCTGTCCGGTGCGATTCTGCAACCGACAGCCCTCAACGAGCTGTTTCCGGATTGGAAGGCACGCGGGGCACCGTTGGGGGTGCCAGTGACGCAGGATGATTTTTACTACTTCACCAATGCTAAGCAGAGCTTTCGCTTTCCGACCAAGCTGGCTGAAATCGTCCATGCCAATCACGGCAACTACATTGTTAGCCTGGGGAATGTGTGTCGCTGGCTGGCGAAAGAAGCCGAGGCACTGGGCGTAGAGATTTACCCCGGCTTTGCTGCGACCGAGGTGCTGTTTGACGCGCAGGGCAGGGTGATCGGAGTGGCAACAGGGGATATGGGGCGTGATCACACTGGGCAAGCGAAAGCCTCCTTTCAACCGGGCGTTGAACTCTATGGTAAATACACCCTGTTTGCCGAAGGCTGCCGCGGGCAACTGGGTAGACAATTGATTGAGCGTTTTGGACTGGAGCGTAACAGCGATACCCAGCACTATGCCCTCGGTATCAAGGAAATCTGGCAAATCGATCCTGCCCTGCATCAGCCGGGGAAAGTGATTCATGCCTTTGGGTGGCCCCTGCAAGAAAATGGCGCGACCGGTGGCGCCTTCCTCTACCACAAGGATAATCATCAGGTCGCCCTGGGAATGATTACCGACCTGAATTACCGTAACCCGACACTCAGCCCCTTTGAAGAGCTGCAACGCTGGAAGCAGCATCCGGTTATCCGATCTCTGTTGGTCGGCGGTAAGCGTATTGCCTATGGTGCCCGAGCGTTGGGTAAGGGGGGCTTACAGGCTATTCCCGAGCTGACTTTTCCCGGTGGGCTGTTGTCGGGTTGTGAAGCGGGCTTTATGAATTATCCCAAGATCAAAGGTAATCACACCGCCATGAAAACCGGAATGCTGGCCGCGGAGAGTGTATTTCGAGCGTTGGCAAAAGGTTCTCAGGGGCAGGAAACTTTGTCGGATTACTGGCAGAGTATTCAGGCCTCCTGGGTCTATCGTGAATTGCATCAGGCCCGTAATGTGGCCCCAGCGATGCACCGGTTCGGCATGACGATAGGGTCGATATTTACCTTCATTGATTTTGGTCTGCTGCGGGGAAAAACCCCGTTTACCTTAAAGGACAGCACACCTGACCACGCCTGCCTGAAACCGGTTTCGGAGTGCAAGCCGATTCAATACCCCAAACCGGATAATGTCGTGAGTTTCGATAAACTCTCATCGGTCTTCCTCGCCAACCTTTCGCATGAAGAAGATCAACCTTGCCATCTAACGCTAAAAGACAAAGGCATTCCGATCAATCATAACCTGCCACTCTACGATGAACCGGCTCAGCGATACTGCCCTGCGGGAGTCTATGAAATCATTCAGTCACCCGAGGGAAACCCGCGACTGCAAATCAACGCACAGAACTGCGTGCACTGCAAAACCTGCGATATCAAAGACCCTACGCAGAATATTATCTGGGTTGCGCCCGAAGGGGGCAGTGGCCCGAATTATGGGGATATGTAGGGTGTTCACATTGGGTCAGGAGGTAGTCGGCAAGCTTAGTGCGGCTGACCTTCTGCGTTTCAACCAGGAGCGTCGAATTAGCTTTTGGAAACTGCAGACCCCGCAGACCTCAAGCCCAGATGGTCTGCGAAAGGTTGAAAATCTCTGTCTGAAAATAGAAGAGAGTGTCCATTCGCGATGCAGAAAGTTGCGATTATTACGTCAGCCGTTTTTCTAACGGTAATACCTTTTTTGCGCAGTTTACGATAGAAGTCAGCAGCGGTTAGCGCTAATTCTGAATTCAGCATGTTGAACTGTATCAATGAGCTAAAGTGGCTCCTGGCAATTGCATAGTCTTTGTCCGAACGGAACCCTCTTAAAACTTCTAAAATTATCAAATCGCCCGTCGCAACTTCTTGAAAGCCCAGTAAATTATCCAATGTTTCCACATCGGGTGTGTTCTTGCCGTTGAAAAAATCTATCCAAACGCTTGAATCAACGACAATCATTTATTTTTTCTCATATCGTCAAGGTCTCCCTCCCACTTGAGTTTGCCTTTCAAACTCCTTATTTCAGCTTGTTTTTTTAATCTGATTAGCGCCTTAAGACCTTCCTCAACAGCTTGTTTTTTAGTCGCTAGCCCGGTCGCTTTCAGAGCTTCGGCCATAAGCTGATCATCTATCACAATGTTGGTTCGCATTGTTTACCTTTGTGTATAAAATAAAGTAACCTACACATTATGATTGAGGTGCCAGAGCATAACAAGTTCATGCACCTTGAAGGCCCCCCCTGAATACGACGGAAGAGCAAAAATCTTTTCTGGAAATAGCGTTACAATGCTGGACACGAGTATGAATTCACTGTGGTTGCCGATCACTTGAAGTGAAATCCAGAAACGCTTTATCGGTAGCCAATGCAGCTAAGGAAGTATGAGAGAAGTCCGAGAACGTCTGTGCCTCCATGCGACACATTAAAAAATCGTCAATTCCCGTTTTGGTCAATTCAGATTAGCAGTGAGTACGATAGTCATAGATTGTTTATTTGCAACTGCCACTTATCTAAAGGCAAGGGATTTCCCAAATACAGAGTTTGAGCACTCTGACGCCGGGTGGCTATCACTCTCATCAAAGCATGGCCTTACCAAGTCGTCATTCATTCAGGGAGCAAACAGTGGTCAACTATCACATAGCACAACTCAACATCGCCAATCTCTTGGCCCCAATTGATTCGCCGCAGCTTGCAGATTTCGTCGCAAATCTCGACAGGATCAATAAACTCGCCGAGGATTCCCGGGGTTTGTGTGGCGCTTGCAAACTGAAGAAGGGGATGCAACGGGCATTGATTATTTCGGGGCAGACACAATCGTGAATCTCTCGCTCTGGGATTCGATCGATGCTTTGCACGATTACGTCTATCGCTCCGCGCATGTTGAAATCATGCGTCGTAAAAAAGAATGGTTTGGCAAAATGGGGGAGGCTCACATGGTACTGTGGTGGGTTCCGGCCGGTCACATTCCCTCGATTGAAGAAGCTGCGCAAAAATTGAATACGCTAAAAGCGTTTGGCCCAACTACAGAGGCCTTTGTCTTTAAAAAGGCGTTCCCGGCTCCACTCATTGAAGTATGTGAATTCAGCGATACGGTGGCAAGTAGAAAAAGGAGCGCGGATGAACATCACTAAAGCAATTGCGTCAGACATACCCGAACTGAGCCGTCTCCTCGGTGTATTGTTGTCGCAAGAGATTGAGTTTTCGCCAAACCTGGAAGCACAAGCCAGAGGGCTGTCGTACATCATCGAAAACCCTGAGGTCGGTTACATTGTCGTCGCTAAAGTTGATTCCAAAATCATTGGCATGATAAATGTGCTTTTCACGATTTCCACGGCCTTGGGGGAGCGTGTCGCACTATTCGAAGACATGGTTGTCTCGCCAGAATACCGTGGTGCTGGCGTAGGTTCCCTGATTATTGAGTACGCGATCAGTTCAGCAAAACAGTCTGGCTGCAAACGCGTCACACTGCTGACTGACCGGGACAATGTTTCTGCTCATCGCTTCTACGCGAGACATGGGTTTACCCAGTCAGCGATGATCCCGCTTCGATTGGCGCTGAGTGACGACCCTTAACCATGCTTGTCGGTAGATTGGGCCCCCTGGTTTCTGGCACACTTTACTGCTTGCGACGTCGAAATAAACCTATTTTTCCAGGAGGTAGCATGGAAAAGGATTTAGCACTACGTTTTATCGAGTCATACCGTAACCAGGATAGAGATGGCATTCTCGATCTGTTGGCAGAAGACGTCGTCGTCAGCGATCCTCATTTTCCGGTGACGACCATGATCGGAAAGCGCGACGTTAAACGGGGATTGAACTGGTCATTTAGCGCGATAAAACGTTCGGATCTTGAGATCGTGAATTTGTCCGTAAATGGCTCACGCGCGCATGTTGAGATTGATACCACGCACATCTTAAAGGTGGGGCTTCAATACCACTATCTGCAACTTCTGAAAATTGAGTTTGCTAACGAGAAGATCTCATCTATCACAACGTTTGTGACCTACTCACCGGGTGGCCTCAGAGGGTTTTTAAGACGAGGATTTGCTTTGGCATGGCAAGTAAGCGATGGGCTGAAAAACATTTCAATCAAACCAATGACGCTGAGTGACGCCCCGTGATGGAAGATGGCGATGAGTTTAAGCGTCAGAATTCCAAATTAAAGTGCGTTCGAAAAACGGATACGAATGGCTTAAGTCACATCGTTGACCTCGTTAACGCTGCATACCGAGGCACACAGGGCGAAAGGCGCTGGACGACGGAAGCGCACTTGGTGCAGGGAGACCGGCTGGCTATCGAGGATTTGGAGTGGGAAATTACGGCGGGATCAACCGAATTTTACCTCGGCTATGCCGAAGAGAGGTTAGTGGGCTGCATTGGCCTGAAACGCTACGGTTACACGACTGAGTTTGGTACCTTTGCGGTTGATCCGCTACTTCATGGCTATGGGTTTGGAAAGGATTTATTAGGTTTCGCTGAGACTGTCGCACGTACCTACTCAAAGACATTTCAGGTGACGGTGGTTTCACAAAATCGTGATTTGCTCCAGTTCTATGTGCGCCGCGGCTATCAGACAACCGGCCAAATCTTGGCTTATCCCGAAGACCTAAACGTTGGCAAACCCAAAGTACCCAACATTGATCTGACGGTTCTGCAAAAAAGTGCTTTGAAACCATGCCCAAATTCGAAATAGAAAGCATATTGCCCCTTGAAGCCGAGACGTTAGCCACTGATCTTTTGTGCATGTCAGGCGTTAATGATGAATTGGCGCCTTTCATAAGGATGACGACTCCAAAATCCTGGAATTCAAAGCCTATTTCGGAGTGGCCGATTGGCAAAGAACTTTTTTCGAGCGTGATTTTAGTGTGTGGACTGATTCCAATTGACATGCACCATTTTAAATTCCAGAAAGTAGGAAAAGATGGCTTTCAAGAGTCATCGCGCTCCCTCGTTAACCGTGTATGGGCACATGAGCGAACAATAGTCGCTTGTGGGCCTGACGCAAAAGTACGAGATACCGTATTTTTCGAAAGCCGGTTGGGGTGGCTTGGCCACTTGCTAACACCGGTGTATCGTTGGATATTCGCTCGTCGCCATAAACGGCTGAAGGCGAAATATGCCTGATAACCCACCACACCCATCACAAGAGGGTTACGTATGACTGACGATTCGTTTTTTCATGATGGGATGCGTCAATTGCAGGATATCCGCGAAACCAGACCCTTAGCGGATCGACTTCAAGAGAAAATTGTGCGGTCTCACCTGACCGCAGATGATCAAGCATTTATTCAAAAATGTGCCATGGTGTTTGTTGCCACGGCCGACGAACAAGGTCGTCCCGAGTGCTCGTATAAAGGTGGGTTGCCGGGCTTTGTGCGTACACTGGATGAGCAAACGCTCATCATGCCGGATTATGACGGCAATGGTATGTATAGAACTTGGGGAAACCTGCTTGTGAATCCCCACATCGGCCTGTTGTTCATCGATTTCGAGAACCAAAGCCGGCTTCGCGTGAATGGTACTGCCAAAATCAGTCCTGACGATCCGTTGCGTAGCGACTATGCGGGCGCTGTTTTTATGGTGCGCATTACCGTTGAACGTGTATTCCCGGCTTGCCCCCGTTACATACACAAAATGCAACTTGTAGCGCATTCTGACTATGTACCGAAGCAAAACTACGAACCTCCCGTTCCGGAATGGAAGAAATTTGATGAGTTTCGTGATGCATTACCTGCGCGTGATCGGGAGGATAAAGGGTGAGCCGTGTATTAATTTCGTCAGGCTCTGATTTCGAGGCGAACATTGGTTATTCGAGAGCGGTGATCGATGGTGAATATGTCTTTGTTTCAGGTACCACCGGATACAACTACGCGGAGATGACCATCAGTCGTGATGTCGCGATACAGGCCGATCAGTGTTTCAAGAATATAAGTGCGGTGCTCAAACAGGCGGGCACCGATATAACGAATATTGTTCGGGTTACCTATATTCTTCCAGACCGGAACGATTTTGAAACCTGCTGGCCCGTACTAAAAAAATGGCTCGGTGAGGTAAGGCCTGCAGCAACCATGTTTGAGGCGCGCTTGTTGAATGATGACATGAAAATCGAAATTCAGGTCACGGCGAGAATCAGTGCATAGGTTGCAAGCTGTTCAGCCTTCTTCTCATAGAAAATGGATTGGCTCAAACATCAATTGGGAGCTGAGATCACGTTGTGGAAATAATCCGACAGGGCCTGAATTAGGTCACTTGCAAAGGCACCGCGGCTCCTTTAGCGTGCAGGGACGGACAAGGATTTATGAATCGATTGTTGCAACACATTTTATGTTTGATAAGGACATGACATGAAATTTGGCTATTTTGCCCTCACGCTGCTTTTACTCTCGGGTTGTTCCGGCAACGGAACGACTTTAACTGACACTCAAAACTCCACCTTGAACACCGATGTTGGGATCGATGTGATTTGTGGCCAGAAGGGTGATACAGGCGCAGCGGTTGCAACGATGTGTGGTGGTGAAACCACGAGCATCAATATCTACACGATTCACGATGTTAGCTTCTTGGACGCCGAAGCCCATGGGTTTAAAAACGTCTCTATCTTGCCGGATTATAAAGATCAGGCGTGCGAGTCGTAAACACGCTCCGCCATACGCTTTGACCGATATTGCCCAAACACGAATTATCCTATACCCTGCGCGCCGTCGGTCAGACGGTGCGTCTGACATCCCAAATTTGCCTCTAAACACCATCCTTTGAAGCTTGCGTTACGCAAGGATGCTTACGAGTAGTATCTATATGTTCCAAGTGCCGACGGCAGCCCTCCCCGCTGCCTTCTCACAGGGCAATGAGCGTATCATTGCACTGGATGTTCTGCGTGGTATCAGTGTGCTTGGCATACTACTGATGAATATCGTTGCCTTTGGTTTGCCGAATGCTTATTACGATCCCACCCAGGCGGGTGGGGCCGAAGGCGTGAATTTACTTGTTTGGGGGATTACCTCCCTCTCTGTTGAAGGCGTTTTTCGCGGCCTCTTCACCTTACTGTTCGGAGCCGGTGTTGTCTTGTATACCCAGCGACTGGAGCGGGCCGGGACAGACTCCGTCGTTTTGTATTATCGCCGCACGCTTTGGTTAATTGTCTTTGGACTGCTGGATGCCTACCTGCTTCTGTGGTACGGCGACATCCTCTTCCTGTATGGGTTGGTGGGCCTGATTCTGTACCTTTTTCGCCATCTACGAGTGTCGAGACTTCTGTGGGTGGCGATTCCGTTGTTGTGTCTGCAGACGATCATGGGTTTGCAAACCTACAAGGAGTTCACCGGCCTCCAAAATAAGGCGATTGCGTTCCAGCAAGAAAGGGCGGAAGGCAACACATTGTCGCGTCAGCAGCAGCAAAAAATTGAGCACTATGAGGCATGGGTGGCCTACGATACACCCACGGCGGAAGATCAGGCTGAAACCATCGAGGGCAAGCGTGGCAGTTATGCCTCAGCATTTGAGACCACAAGCGAAGAGTTCTATTTCATGCAAACTGAATACCTGTTCCCCCAGGGAATATTGGAAGTCCTCGGTATGATGTTGCTGGGCATGGCGCTCGTGAAAACGGGGTTTCTCACCGCCCAATGGTCTAAGCGTCGTTACCTGTGGGTGCTTGGGCTTGGCTGGGGAATCGGGCTACTGGTTAACGGGTTTGAAACCATTTGGCAGATCCAGCACAGATTTGAACTGAAAGCGTTAATGTTGGCAACCACCGTGACCTATGACCTAGGTCGCATTCCGATGACGCTGGGGCATGTTGCAGCCATTATGCTGATGGTTCGCAGTGGCTGGTTAAGGGATTTACTTCATCTGTTTGCCTGCACGGGCCAAATGGCACTGACAAACTATCTGGCACAGAGCCTGATCGCACTGTTCCTGTTTACGGGCGCTGGCCTGGCCTGGTTTGGGCAGCTGGAACGGTATCAACTTTACTATGTTGTACTCGCTGTGTGGCTGCTTCAACTCGCGTGGAGCCATCTATGGCTCTCCTATTTTCGTTTTGGTCCTATGGAGTGGGTGTGGCGTTCGTTGACGCGCTGGCAAAGGCAACCGATACGGCGTAATGTGAGCACATGCTGACCATGAGCGCATCGGCGCTAAAGATCAATAAATGATGTCACTAAAGTCCCATCGCGGTCAGGTCAGTACATTGTTTTCTCAGTTGGGGGGCGACTACGGTGTGACGGATTTATTGGTCTTTATCCCTGAGCTCTGAAGCTTTTACAACAACACGGAGGTACGCATGCGAACAATAGGAAACATTCTTTGGTTTATTTTGGGGGGCGTTTTCATGGGCCTGTGTTGGTGGCTGATCGGGCTCGTAGCGTTCATCAGTATCGTCGGCATTCCCTGGGGACGCGCTTGTTTTGTGATGGGCAATTTGTCTTTCTTTCCTTTCGGAAAAGAGGTGTTGTCCAGGGATCAATTGACAGCAACTCAGGATATGGGAACGGGTATGCCCGGTTTAATTGGTAATATTCTGTGGTGTGTGTTTGCGGGCATCTGGTTGGCGATCGGGCATTTAGTGTCAGCCCTTTTCTGTTTCATTACCATTATTGGTATTCCGTTTGGTATTCAGCATCTGAAGCTGGCAGGAATATCTATCGCGCCGATTGGCAAGACCGTGGTGACTAAAGACGTCGCAGCAGCTGTGCGCGCCCGAAATGGCAGCGCACCCCTGAGTGTTGGCTAAGGAGAGGCGTGCGATGACATTGTTTAGGGCAACTCTGATTAATTCCAGAAATCGTATACCATGAGACGACAAACGACAAAATGGAATCGCCATGAAACAGCAGAGTCTGGAGGCCAGTGGTTTTGAGGTTTACCGCAAGAAAACTCGCAAGGAAGTTTTCCTCAGTGAAATGGATCGGATCATTCCGTGGAAAGAATTGAGCGAAGCAATCAGACCCTACTACCTGATGGACCCAAAGGAGCTGGTCGAAGACCGATTGGTCTGGAGCGTATGTTGCGAATCCATTTTCTGCAGCACTGGTTCGAGCTGTCTGATCCCGGAGCTGAAGAAGCCCTTTATGATTCCAGAGCGATGCGTTTGTTTGTCGGAATTGATCTTGGCAAAGAGCTTGTGCCGGACGAAACCACCATTTGCAAATTTCGCCATTTGATGGAGAAGCACAATCTGGGTGACGAGCTCTTTCGCCTGGTCAATGTATATCTCGCAGAGAGCGGCTTGAAAGTGTCCAGGGAACAATTGTGGATGCCAGCATCATCAACGCCCCAAGTTCCACCAAGAATAGAGACAAAGCGCGTGATCCCGATATGAAGCAGACGCGCAAAGGCAACCAGTGGTATTTCGGGATGAAGACACATCGGCGTGGACAGCAAAACCAAGCTGATTCATTCCGTGGTGGTGACACCCGCCAATGTACATGATTCACAAGTGCTGGGCGACTTACTCCATGGCAACGAAACGCGTGTATGGGGTGATTCTGCCTACACCGGGCAGAAGCGGGTGATTCACGAGCGATCACCAAATGCTAGGGACTTTACCCAGCGAAAAGGTAGCCGTCACCGACAGCTGAGCGAACAGGAGAGATCGAGCAATCGGCACAAATCGAAAATCCGATCGCGGGTTGAGCATCTGTTTGGCATTTTGAAAGGCCAATTTGGCTATAAGAAAGTGCGTTACCGAGGCTTGGACAAGAATGCCCACGCGGTATTCACGAAGTGTGCCTTGGCCAACCTTGGTGATGGCCAATAGGCATTATCACCTCTCCTGACGGGAGAGGTGCGCCTGAAATGGCGCTGACGGCCGCAAAAGCGGCAGAAAGACAAGATTTACCCATTTTTTGAGATAAAACTATCAACTAACAGAAGTGGCCTGAAAATACATAGGATTATTCAGACCTTCCTTAGGAATATGGCTGTATCCTTGATGATGGTTTTGATTGCTCAAAGCGCCTGGGCTCGTGAGTCTTTTGGCCTCGTCTCCGTCGGCTACGGGAATCCCGCGAATATCTCAGCTGATCTGGATCTTGAAGAAATCAACCCGGATCAATACCCGGAGTATGATCTCGATCCTGGTCGGGTGTGGATGGCACGGAAGGCTTATTCGACGGTGGTCTGGAGGTGGGTGTCGTATTTTACAAAAAGGTGTCACTGGGTCTTAATGGCACACTGCAGATTGCCGGATATCCTTCGGAAACCGTGGCATCGGCGTTCATACCTGCAGCTACATTGAGTATTTGGTATTAATGATCGATTTCGTCGCCACCTTTATTGTCTTTTTCGCCGTGATTGATCCGGTTGGGACGGTGCCGGTCTTTATCGCCGTTACCCAGGGTTTTGACACCAAAGCTAAACGGAAAATCGCCCTGATTTCGAGTGCGGTTGCAGCCTTGGTTCTTTTGTTTTTTGTGGCGGTGGGTGAGTTGATTCTGACGGCGATGTCGATTCCTCTGTCTGCCTTCCAGATCGCAGGCGGCATCGTTTTGTTCCTGTTTGCGCTTTCGATGATCTTTGGTGAAAGTAAGCCGGAAGAAGAAACGCGCTTGGCTGAAAAGCACCATGAAACAGCGTTCTTTCCTTTGGCGGTGCCGTCGATTGCAGGGCCTGGCGCCATGTTGGCTGCCGTGCTCATGACAGAAAATGCCAAAGTCGAAATTGGTCAGCAAGTTCAGATCGCAGGCGTCATGATTTCTGTCGTACTCCTGACCATGGTACTCATGCTAATGGCCAGCAGCATTCACCGATTGATTGGTAATGCGGGAGCGAGTGTCGTGAGTCGGGTCATGGGGCTTATCCTGGCTGCGGTGGCAACCACCAATACACTTGCGGGCATCAGCAGTTATTTTAACTTGTGAGACACGTTTGGCGATATTGTAGCGACCGCGTGGTTTAGGCTAGTCGAATGGGATAATCAAAGAGTAAGACTGAGGCTGCATTCACCGTCAAATGCGCAGCGATTGATAAAGGAATAGATCGACTGAGCTGATAGACCGCCGCGTAAAGAAGACCGGCGATGAAAACGAGGCCCAGGTAGGACACGCTAATACTACTGGAATAATGTGCAAGGGTAAAAAATAGAGCAGTTAAGCTAACCGTTAGCGTATTTTTTTGTAGATTACCCTTTGGCAGGTAGGCCTGAATCAAGCCACGAAAAAAGAGCTCTTCCGGGATGACGGTAAACAATAGGTTGGTCAGCAAAAATCCGATCGCTGCCCAGCCTAACTTCGGATTCAGCGAGGCCCCCATGCACAGCGTCAGTCCCGTTAATATCAGCGTTCCTGAAACGGTCAGTAGAATCATTCGAGGTCGCATAAGGGAGCCAGGGCACTGGTCTGACGGAGGTTGCATCAAAAGAAAAAGTGCAATCAAAGCTGCCGCAAACGACTTGTCGAAATGCGCTTTCCAGGCAAACGGTTCGCCTCCCAACGATAATGCCGGATCCAGCATGACGCTCTGCCAGCCAAAGACATGAACGGCCAGTGCGAAAGCCAGACTTCCTTGCAGGCTGATTAATAGTGCCAGGAAACCTTTGGAAGGGGAGTAGATTGCGCTACTTCCCAGTGTCAGGAGCAGGGACGTCAACATTACGAGCGTCCCCCACCAAGGTACTTGATGGTCCAGGATGGCTACGAGGAGGGCTAACGATGTCAGGCCAAGACTGCCCCATCGCGCCTCCAGCGGTCGGTTGGCCCATACCAGCCAGTTAAGCAAGACGCAGGCGAGAAGCGTATGAGGCAATAAGGGTAAGAGTGCTTCCATGGCGTTAGGTAGAGCCTTGGTTAAGGCCCATAGCCTCCCCGGCGCGCCCCGGCTTCGCTGGAGCCAAACCAGCTTGCGTGAATGGGGTCGAGAGGGCGGCTATTGCTGACCGCGAGCCAAAGACGCAGGAGATGCCGCGGATCATCATTATCCTGGAATTGGTTGCGTCCGTGTAAAACAGTGTGATTGTTCACGAGAGCAAATCACCGGGTTTAAGGGTAAGCATGTAGACTAAATCAGGGGCTCGGCAGATATTTACGAAAGCGTTAAGCGCTTCTTTCTGCAATGCCGTTAAAGTAGGAATGCCAGGCTTTCCCTGCGAGAGAAGAATGAGTTCGGGTACGACGTGCGATTTAAAAAAACCGTCATGCCAGCTAAATACGGGTATGGCGTGAAAGCTTCCCTCTTTGCCGGGACGGGCATACGGAAAGGGTTCGCATAATACCCGGGCGAGGTCAGGTTGTGTGTTTTCCAGACGCGTCCAGGCTTCAACGGCACTGACCAGCAGTGTTTCACCACCCCTCTGCGGCAGACTGTAAGCAGAGCAGTCCGGCCACATCACACGGGTCGGCGTGACAGGAAAATGCTACAGAGGTTTCATAGGGGCGGCTTAATTGCCCCCCCACTTTTGCTTTATAGTGCACGGCGTCATCAAAACTTGCCTGGGTCTTGCGAATATCGACAATTTTGCTTGCCTGTCTATCTTGTGAAACGGGTTGGCCGAGACAATCTCCAAAGTGCAGGTAGGTGGACTTTTGCACCTCAATGTCGGCAATAAGAGGAAAGTTCCGAAAGAGAAAGACGCCACTCTTTGTTTCGAGTTCCTGCAACGCTGTTTGAATGATTCTGTCGAGGGACGAAGGTGCCCCCTGCAGGATTTCGTCGACTTCCTCTGGCGAAAGCGAGTGAATCCAATGCCCCATTCTTTCTTGAATGTCCTGTCGTGTCCATGATGGATTCTTCATCGATTTCTCCTCTGATACATCCCTGTCAGCAATGCTAGAATAGTACTTCGAAAAGAGGAAAAATAATATGAAACATTGGTTTATAGGCATGGCACTATTAACGGGCATTCTCAATGCCCGCATTGGCAAATGGCTGGGAAATAGCTGTAGGGGGTATCTATGCTCAGTCTGAATCCACTTTCACCGGCTATCTGCTGAACGGCGCAGGCACGATCGATCTTGATTTTGGCGGGATTCAGATTGACCGAAAACTCTTTTACCCCAGTTTAGTGGATACGGGTTTCGTAAGACCGCCACCATGTTAGTCCTTCATCTTTTCGTCTTCATCGCGAAGGCAGTCAGAGCCGGTCACTGAGGCGTTTGAATTCGAAACTGACGAGGTGTCTATCAGGTTCAAGCCGGTGGTCAGCTGACAACCCGACTGAACTATGACATCCATCGTTTAAACACGCCTACGACTTTTATCAGGAGACACGCTGGGGCTAAGCGTGAATGGTGGTCTGCATGTGATCCCGGTTGAATTGGCGTTTGAGGGCGCGATTGCGGCGTACAACGATTCTTGTAGTTCCAATGTTCAGCGCGCCGTCTCCTAACCATTACGGCACCCTACCTAATGCGGGGTTGTACGCGAATTGTGTTTACACTGACTGGGGCGCTGAGCGGTGGCGCCAGTTTTATTTGGAGTTCGAGGATATTACTGGTCTGATGACAGATGTATCTGCGCAGGTGAAGCTGGCAGGTTAATCCTCACTGGCAGGTGGGTTGGGCTATGGTCTCTCCGTGCAGGTGAGCAGCAGTTGTCCCGTCGTGAGTTGAGGTAGATGTCCGCATTAGGAGTACGCTGAATCTGCAGTATCTTCTCAGCCAGGGGTTAACCCTTCGCCTTGACTAGCGCCTCCAGTTCACGGATCTTTCTCCGGGCTCATCGCCTAGGGAATGGGGCTTCCCACTGTCACGCCATTCAATCGGGCTTTAAATCCTTCGGCCTGTGCATAACGGCGAAACCACATGCCTTCGGGATTATGACGGGTGATGCCATCGAACACAGTGGCCATCATCTGGTCTGCTCAAGCCCCATTGTCAGCATCACCTGATTGACCACCATTTTATGCATCGTGAGGTGGGAGGAGGGAACGCTTGCAATTCGGTTGGCTAATTTCAGCGTAGCGGCTTCGTTTTCCAGTGGCACAGATACATTCGCTAGCCCCCACTCAGCAGCCATTTTTCCATCCAGAGTATCGCCTGTGAACATAAGCTGTTTAGCGCGGGCGAAACCCAGGCGAAAGGTCCACATTGCAGTGGTCGGGCAACCCCACACCCGGGTGGGCATGTAACCAATTCGGGCATCCTCGGCCATCACCAGAAGATCGCAACACATGGCGATGTCACTGCCACCGGCGACCGCGGCACCATGCACCTTGGCAATCGTCGGCTTACGGCAGCGCCACAGGCTCATGAAATCCTCGGTATTTTGTTTCATGAAGGCATAGTCCACCATGGGGTCCCACGGCGTGCTTTCCTGTTGGCAGGGATGTTCTTGCAGCGTTTCCGCAGAGTCCACCAGATCATAGCCACCACAGAAGCCTTTACCGGCGCCTTCGACAATGATGACGTGTATAGATTTATTGGACTCAGCCCAGGCAACGGCAGCGCGGATATCGCGGGGCGTTTGGTTGGTAATGGCATTCAAGCGTTCTGGCCGGTTCAACCGGAGTCGGGCCAGGCGAGGGTGGTGTTCGTCTGTGTGTATAGTCAGGGTTTCAAAGTCTGGCATTGTCATCTCCACTAAACAGTCATTGCTGACTGTATCTTTTTCAGGGTGAACCAGTCAATACTGACTCTTTTGGTGGGCTGCACAGGGGATGTTCGGGTGAGGATGACGAAAACCGGCGGTAAACTTTGGCAACAGAGGATAGGTAATGGCGCGGGACTTTGCTCAAGACGGCTTCTCCTCGATGCGTGCCGTCAGCCCTAGATTGGGGTCAACATGCGACCACGTTAGAAGTTCAACGACGGGCGGGGAGCAGCCGGGGGCGCGTTATTGCGTCATTTTCCGAGGCATGCGCAGCTCTTATCGGCTACGGTTGCAGAGCTGGTGAGACGAAAAGAGTTCGTGGCAATCGAGGCAGCTAAACCCGAGATGGCACGCTATGAAAGCCGGTTGAGGGGCCATTCGCACGTTGGCACAGATGAGTTTTGCAACCGGCGTTTATGGCTGAAATGGAACTATGGGCGGCGGCCCGGACTGACCGGATCTGAAAGAGGCTTTGCCAAAGCAGAGGGCAGGCCGAGGCGAGCGAGCGGAGTGATCAACGAAGTGTTTTCTGAGGTGGGCCCTTCGCCGCATTTTGCCACGTTATTTACGCCTGAGTCAGCGGTTTCTGAGCGGTCTGGCCTTAGCAGAGATGTTAGGCGCACGCGTCAGACGGCAGAAACGATTCAGGACTGGTGTTGGGCGGCGGGTGTTTGCTGGCCCAGCCATCCTGCCAGACCGTTACTGCTTAGGAGCACTTTTCTCACGCAGCACGCAGTCGCTGAAACGTTTGCCCCACTCATGCCGAAACGTTTCACCCCGTTTCTTCACACGCTGATGCGATCGACCCGCAGGTGTCGAAAGTCGTTGGCGGTCTCGCACCAGATGGATAGTAGCCACACGGAATCAAAAACGGTCAGCCCTAATGGGCGAGCCAGACGCGTGGTCTGAACTCCGTCAAGACGCTCATAGTCGATTTGAAGTTTACGTCGGTGTTGAATGGCTTTGCGCAAAGGTTAGTGAAGCGGGAGCGGTGCATTTGGCGGCTGTGGGACCCGCTTCCAGTGGGGCTGTGTCCAGAAAGAAACGACAGAGCATCATCGGTGACGGCCGAAGCGATTTTGGCGGTCGCACGCTGCGCTTCTTCAGATAGCCGAGCATCACTGCGCGTAGCCAATCGGACCTGGCCAATGCTGGAAGTTCCTCTTCGATAAGCGCTGGACGAAAAAGTAACCAGATTCGAGGACATCGTCGACACCGCCTTCCCCACGAATCGGTGCGCCCATTGCCTGCAAATCGGCAATATCCCGGTAAAGGTGTGCGAAGCGAAACACCCATTTCGTCAGCGAGGAAGCGTGCCGTGACGGGAAGTGCGTCGCACGCTACATATTATCAGGCAATTGAAAAGTCAGAACAGTCTCGTGTTGGCGTGCATGACCGCAGATGGACGGACTTGGAATCCCTATAACGGTATCGCGTCGTAGGGAGAAGGCTTTAACACCACTACCACTTTCTGACACACACTGCGTCATGCTGTCGTTGCTCTATTCAGCCACACGGGCCAAGACCCTTCAGAGGGAGAAAACGATGACACCGGCACAGACTATCCACAAGTCCCCATTGAAACCATGACCACGGCGGTTGCTGCCGGGGACCTTGAAAAAAATTCGGCAACCTATTCATCCGAGGCCGACATCGTGAGGATGCCGGGCAGGAAGTCAGGGGCAGGAGGACTTAACGGGCCTGTTTCGGAAATGCTTCCTGCAGGGGCTGCATTACCTATGGCGCCCATCGGATTTGTCGTGTCCAGGGACGTCGCACTGCATCTCATGAAATGGAGCGCTCCCGGATTCTCAAGGCAACACACTCTCACTGTCCGTTGCGGTGTTGCGACGCCGGGCAGACGGACTGTGGAAGATAGTGATTGATCATCCTTCGGTGATCAAGTGATAGCCATTTAATTAACCGGCCGGTCCCCACCTGCCGGCCCAACAGGATCATCATCACCAGCAGCGTCGCCATCCCCAAGGCAAATAGTTTCATCACAAGGGAAGAAGGTTGAGGTGATGTGGATCAGAGCGTGAGCAAACGGGAAACGACCTGGAGCCGGGCGAGAGTCAGGAAGAGGACGTCACTGCGTTGAGGTGGAGACGTGCAATCAGCCCCAGCATGTAAAAGATGACAGGTGTTTCGGGCTTAGTTTCAAATGTTGTTGTTGCCTGTTAGACAGGCGAGGGGCCATGCCTCTGCCTCCAGGGCTGCCCTCTTCAGGTCGACCTGTTTGGCTTTAGTAGCGGCTTTCTTGCGCTGCAGGAGAGGATGTAAATTAGCAGACTCAGGAGCATTTGTCCGAATAAAGGCCTATGATCAGGTGGGGCGACATCAGGCTTTCCTTTTTGAGGTTGGGCGGTGAAACAATATGGACGATGTCAATATGAGGGGTAACTCTGGACGCTCTCAATGTCGAAGGGGCGAGCCTACCACCATGGGGATTTAAAGCGTCGCTGCTCGAGGTCGCGTTACGGGTACTCGACACAGAGGGTTTAGAGGCGGTCAGCATTCGTCAGCTGGCGCGGGAACTTGGGGTGGCCATTCTGCCAGCGAATCGCTTTGCAACTCGGAAAGACTTACTGGCCAGGATGGCTGAAGTGTGTTTTGATGAACTGTCCCTGGCTCAGCAACCTTCCTAGGACGACGTGGGTGTCTCGGGGATGAGAGTGCTCTCAAGGCTTTATATCGAATTACCCTGAACTATGGGCTACGCTATCCAAGATCGTTATCGGATGATGTTTCTGATAAGGAGATCTCAATGCGAAAGACGCAGGCTTACAGACCAGGTTGAAATCCTGTACAGGCGTTTAATGCAGTGCATGGCTTCGACGGGTGGGGACACCGCTATTCAGCAATGAGACCCGCGCGAGTGCGCTCTGGTCGTGCTACACGGTTACATGGTGATGCGCATCGAAGGCACGATACAAGGCGGGTTTCACGACGAGATCAACGGCGTGACGAAGAGGCGCTCTTTGCTAACGCGCCTCACCTCTGAGCCAACTGGTTTTGCCGGTTAGTCGATAAAGTCCCCGCTCATTTCGGGCGATATAGAAAATCGCCTGACCCGCTTCGTTCACCTCAAAAACGGTTGGGCCATCCCATACGGTGAGTGGACATTTTCTGCAGGGCTTCCTCTGATTATTATTGCTGGTTGGGGGAGGGCCATTTCAACCTTGCAGAGTGAGCTGCCACATTGGGATTGAGTCGGCGTGAAGTAGCCAAGCTCGGATTTTGCAGACTGTTCTCTATACGATCTAGCGTCGCCTGCCCATTCAGTGTCGGTAGCTGGCAACAGCCGGTTATCCAATGCCAGAAAGCGGTTCTGCATGCGTACCTGATCCTCTTGCGCGGCTTGTTGGGATTTAGAGACTTCGTTTGATGCTTCGACGCTTGGCGTGGAGAGGGGCTATCTAAGCGATCCAATGAGTCACGGGTCAGGCTTTGGTTTTCTACCAGAATGGCGATCGCTTCTTGCAGATTTTGCATTTCGATCTGGATGGCCACCCCATCGGTATCAATGTCGGCGCGGTGAGATGAGTTGGCGGCCTAACGATGGTATTAGCAAGGCGATCAGTGGCGCTGGGTACAGGCCGTTTCGAATGGGCAAGGTCCCGTTGTATCCGGAGTGACGGCGGTGAGGCTGGCGATGGAAACAAAAACAACGATCCGGCAAACAGGCGACCTGGACG
>JADJWY010000025.1 GCA_016716085.1 Hahellaceae bacterium | reverse complement strand
AGCTGATCTGGATCTTGAAGAAATCAACCCGGATCAATACCCGGAGTATGATCTCGATCCTGGTCGGGTGTGGATGGCACGGAAGGCTTATTCGACGGTGGTCACAGAGTGGTGTCGTATTTTACAAAAAGGTGTCACTGGGTCTTAATGGCACACTGCAGATTGCCGGATATCAACTACGAAACCGTGGCATCGGCGTTCATACCTGCAGCTACATTGAGTATTTGGTATTAATGATCGATTTCGTCGCCACCTTTGTGTCTTTTTTCGCCGTGATTGATCCGGTTGGGACGGTGCGCCGGTCTTTATCGCCGTTACCCGGGTTTTGACACCAAAGCTAAACGGAAAATCGCTGATTTCGAGAAGTGCGGTTGCAGCCTTGGTTCTTTTGTTTTTGTGGCGGTGGGTGGAGTTGATTCTGACGGCGATGTCGATTCTCTGTCTGCCTTCCAGATCGCAGGCAGCATCGTTTTGTTCCTGTTTGCGCTTTCGATGATCTTTGGTGAAAATAAGCCGGAAGAAGAAACGCGCTTGGCTGAAAAGCACCATGAAACAGCGTTCCTTTCCTTTGGCGGTGCCGTCGATTGCAGGGCCTCGGCGCCATGTTTGGCTGCCGTGCTCATGACAGAAATGCCAAAGTCGAAATTGGTCAGCAAGTTCAGATCGCGGCGTCATGATTTCTGGTCGTACTCCCTGACCATGGTACTCAGGCTAATGGCCAGCAGCATTCACCGATTGATTGGTAATGCGGGAGCGAGTGTCGTGAGTCGGGTCATGGGGCTCACCTCGCTGCGCAGTGGCAACCACCAATACACTTACGGGGCATCAGCGCAGTTATTTTAACTTGTGAGACACGTTTGGCGATATTGTAGCGACCGCGTGGTTTAGGCTAGTCGAATGGGATAATCAAAGAGTAAGACTGAGGCTGCATTCACCGTCAAATGCGCAGCGATTGATAAAGGAATAGATCGACTGAGCTGATAGACCGCCGCGTAAAGAAGACCGGCGATGAAAACGAGGCCCGGGTAGGGACACGCTAATACTACTGGAATAATGTGCAAGGTAAAAAATAGAGCAGTTAAGCTAACCGTTGGCGTATTTTTTGTAGATTACCCTTTGGCAGGTAGGCCTGAATCAAGCCACGAAAAAGAGCTCTTCCGGGATGACGGTAAACAATAGGTTGGTCAGCAAAACCGATCGCTGCCCAGCCTAACTTCGGATTCAGCGAGGCCCCATGCACAGCGTCAGTCCCGCTAATATCAGCGTTCCTGAGACGGTCAGTAGAATCATTCGAGGTCGCATAAGGAGCCAGGCACTGGTCTGACGGAGGTTGCATCAAAAGAAAAAAGTGCAATCAAAGCTGCCGCAAACGGCCTTGTCGAAATGCACTTTCCGGGTGCGAAACGGTTCGCCTCCCCAACGATAATGCCGGATCCAGCATGACGCTCTGCCAGCCAAAGACATGAACGGCCAGTGCGAAAGCCAGACTTCCTTGCAGGCTGATTAATAGTGCCGGGGAAACCTTTGGAAGGGGAGTAGATTGCGCTACTTCCCAGTGTCAGGAGCAGGACGTCAACATTACGAGCGTCCCCCACCAAGGTACTTGATGGTCCAGGATGGCTACGGAGGAGGGCTAACGATGTCAGGCCAAGACTGCCCCATCGCGCCTCCAGCGGTCGGTTGGCCCGTTCCAGCCAGTTAAGCAAGACGCAGGCGAGAAGCGTGTGAGGCAGTAAGGGTAAGAGTGCTTCCATGGCGTTAGGTAGAGCCTTGGTTAAGGCCCATAGCCTCCCCGGCGCGCCCCCGGCTTCGCTGGAGCCAAACCAGCTTGCGTGAATGGGGTCGAGAGGGCGGCTATTGCTGACCGCGAGCCAAAGACGCAGGAGATGCCGCGGATCATCATTATCCTGGAATTGGTTGCGTCCGTGTAAAACAGTGTGATTGTTCACCAGGAGCAAATCACCGGGTTTAAGGGTAAGCATGTAGACTAAATCAGGGGCTCGGCAGATATTTACGAAAGCGTTAAGCGCTTCTTTCTGCAATGCCGTTAAAGTAGGAATGCCGGGCTTTCCTGCGAGAGAAGAATGAGTTCGGGTACGACGTGCGATTTAAAAACCGTCATGCCAGCTAAATACGGGTATGGCGTGAAAGCTTCCTCTTTGCCGGGACGGGCATACGGAAAGGGTTCGCATAATACCCGGGCGAGGTCAGGTTGTGTGTTTTCCAGACGCGTCCTGTGCTTCAACGGCACTGACCAGCAGTGTTTCAACCACCCTCTGCGGCAGACTGTAAGCAGAGCAGTCCGGCCACATCACACGGGTCAGTTCCTGCAACGCAGTTTGAATGATTCTGTCGAGGGACGAAGGTGCCCCCTGCAGGATTTCGTCGACTTCCTCTGGCGAAAGCGAGTGAATCCAATGCCCCATTCTTTCTTGAATGTCCTGTCGTGTCCATGATGGATTCTTCATCGATTTCTCCTCTGATACATCCCTGTCAGCAATGCTAGAATAGTACTGAAAAAGAGGAAAATAATATGAAACATTGGTTTATAGGCATGGCACTATTAACGGGCATTCTCAATGCCCGCATTGGCAAATGGCTGGGAAATAGCTGTAGGGGGTATCTATGCTCAGTCTGAATCCACTTTCACCGGCTATCTGCTGAACGGCGCAGGCACGATCGATCTTGATTTTGAGCGGGATTTCAGATTGACCGAAAATTCCTTTTTACCCCAGTTTAGGGTGGGATACGGGTTTCGTGACCGCCACCATGTTAGTCTTTCATATTTTCGTCTTCATCGCGAAGGCAGTCAGAGCCGGGTCACTGAGGCGTTTGAATTCGAAACTGACGAGGGTGTCTATCAGGTTCAAGCCGGTGGTCAGCTGACAACCCGACTGAACTATGACATCTATCGTTTAAACTACGCCTACGACTTTTATCAGGCAGACACGCTGGGGCTAAGCGTGAATGGTGGTCTGCATGTGATCCCGGTTGAATTGGCGTTTGAGGGCGCGATTGCGGCGTGTGTCAACGATACTTGTACTTCCAATGTTCAGCGCGTCGTCTCCCAGTCCATTACGGCACCCCTACCTAATGCGGGGTTGCACGCGAATTGGGTGTTTACACCGGACTGGGCGCTGAGCGGTGGCGCACAGTTTTTTTATTTGGAGTTCGAGGATATTACTGGTCTGATGACAGATGTATCTGCGCAGGTGAACTACACGATTAATCCTCACTGGCAGGTGGGGTTGGGCTATGGTCTCTACCTGGTGCAGGTTGAGCAGCAGTTGTCCCGTCGTGAGTTGAAGGTAGATGTCCGCATACAGGGTAGTACGCTGAATCTGCAGTACATCTTCTAAGCCAGGGGGGTTAAACCCCCTTCGCTTTGATTAGCGCCTCCAGTTCACGGATCTTTTCCCGGGCCTCATCGCCCTCGGGAATGGGGCTTCCACTGTCACGCCATTCAATCGCGGCTTTAAATCCTTCGGCCTGTGCATAACGGCGAAACCACATGCCTTCGGGATTATGACGGGTGATGCCATCGAACACAGTGGCCATCATCTGGGTCTGCTCAAGCCCCATTGTCAGCATCACCTGATTGACCACCATTTTATGCATCGTGAGGTGGGAGGAGGGAACGCTTGCAATTCGGTTGGCTAATTTCAGCGTAGCGGCTTCGAGTTCTTCCAGTGGCACAGATACATTCGCTAGCCCCCACTCAGCAGCCATTTTTCCATCCAGAGTATCGCCTGTGAACATAAGCTGTTTAGCGCGGGCGAAACCCAGGCGAAAGGTCCACATTGCAGTGGTCGGGCAACCCCACACCCGGGTGGGCATGTAACCAATTCGGGCATCCTCGGCCATCACCAGAAGATCGCAACACATGGCGATGTCACTGCCACCGGCGACCGCGGCACCATGCACCTTGGCAATCGTCGGCTTACGGCAGCGCCACAGGCCTGGAAATCCTCGGTATTTTGTTTCATGAAGGCATAGTCCACCATGGGGTCCCACGGCGTGCTTTCCTGTTGGCAGGGATGTTCTTGCAGCGTTTCCGCAGAGTCCACCAGATCATAGCCACCACAGAAGCCTTTACCGGCGCCTTCGACAATGATGACGTGTATAGATTTATTGGACTCAGCCCAGGCAACGGCAGCGCGGATATCGCGGGGCGTTTGGTTGGTAATGGCATTCAAGCGTTCTGGCCGGTTCAACCGGAGTCGGGCCAGGCGAGGGTGGTGTTCGTCTGTGTGTATAGTCAGGGTTTCAAAGTCTGGCATTGTCATCTCCACTAAACAGTCATTGCTGACTGTATCTTTTTCAGGGTGAACCAGTCAATACTGACTCCTTTGGTGGGCTGCACAGGGGATGTTCGGGTGAGGATGACGAAAACCGGCGGTAAACTTTTGGCAACAGAGGATAGGAGTAAGCGCGGGACTTTGCTCAGGCAACGCCTCCTCGATGCTGCCGTTAGCTCCTTGATTGAAGTCGGCGTAGCCCGCACGACCACGTTAGAAGTTCAACGACGAGCGGGGAGCAGCCGGGGCGCGTTATTGCATCATTTTCCGACACATGCACAGCTCTTATCGGCTACGGTTGCAGAGCTGGTGAGACGGAACGACGTGGCAATCGAGGCAGCTAAACCCGAGATGGCACGCTATGAAAAGCCGGTTGAGAGGGCCATTCGCACGTTGGCACAGATGAGTTTGCAACCGGCGTTTATGGCTGAAATGGAACTATGGGCGGCGGCCCGGACTGACCCGGATCTGAAAGAGGCTTTGCGCAAAGCAGAGAGGCAGGCCAAGGGCGAGCGAGAGCGGGTGATCAACGAAGTGTTTTCTGAGGTGGGCCCTTCGCCGCATTTTGCCACGTTGGTTCGCCTGAGTCGGCGGTTTCTGGAGCGGTCTGGCCTTAACAGAGATGTTAGGCGCACGCGCCGAACAGCGGGAGCAATTGATTCAGGACTGGTGTTGGGCGGCGGAGTGTTTGCTGGCCCAGCCATCCTGCCAGACCGTTACTGCTTAGGAGCACTTTTCTCACGCAGCACGCAGTCGCTGAAACGTTTGCCCCACTCATGCCGAAACGTTTCTCCCGTTTCTTCACACGCGCTGATGCGATCGACCCGCAGGTGTCGAAAGTCGTTGGCGGTCTCGCACCAGATGGATAGTAGCCACACGGAATCAAAAACGGTCAGCCCTAATGGGCGAGCCAGACGCGTGGTCTGAACTCCGTCAAGACGCTCATAGTCGATTTGAAGTTTACGTCGGTGTTGAATGGCTTTGCGCAAGGTTGGTAGAAGCGGGAGCGGTGCAGCGGCTGTGGGACCCGCTTCCAGTGGGGTGTCCAGAAAAAAACGACGAGCATCATCGGTGACGGCAGAAGCGATTTTGGCGGTCGCACGCTGCGCTGCTTCAGATAGCCGAGCATCACTGCGCGTAGCGGCCAATCGAAGACCAATGGCCAATGCAGAGAGTTCCTCTTCGTCGAAGCGCATGGACGGTAAAAAGTAACCAGATTCGAGGACATAGCCGACGCCGCCTTCCCCACGAATCGGTGCGCCCATTGCCTGCAAATCGGCAATATCCCGGTAAAGTGTGCGAAGCGAAACACCCATTTCGTCAGCGAGGAAGCGTGCCGTGACGGGAGTGCGTCGCACACGCAAAGTATCGAGCAATTGAAAAAGTCGGAACAGTCTCATGTTGGCATGCATGACCGCAGATGAACGAACCTGAATCATAACGGTGTCGCGTCGTAGGGAGAAGGCTTTAACACCACTGCCACTTTCTGACACTACACTGCGTCATGCTGTCGTTGCTCTATTCAACCACACGGGCCAAGACCCTTCAGAGGAGAAAACGATGACACCGGCACAGACTATCCACAACACCATTGAAACCATGACCACGGCGTTCGCTGCCGGGGACCTTGAAAAAATTCTGGCAACCTATTCATCCGAGGCCGTCATCGTAGGGGATGCCGGGCAGGAAGTCAGGGGCAGGAGGACTTAACGGGCCTGTTTCGGGAAATGCTTCCTGCAGGGGCTGCATTTACCTATGGCGCACATCAGGTTGTCGTGTCCGGGGACATCGCACTGCATCTCATGAAATGGAGCGCTCCGGATTCACAAGGCAACTACACCTCTGCACTGTCCGTTGCGGTGTTGCGACGCCAGGCAGACGGACTGTGGAAGATAGTGATTGATCATCCCTTCGGTGATCAAGTGATGGCCATTTAATTAACCGGCCGGTCCCACCTGCAAGGCCAACAGGATCATCATCACCACCAGCGTCGCCATCCCCAAGGCGAATACGTTCATCCGCAAGGGAACGAAATTTGAGGTGATGTGGATCCGTGAGCCAAACGGGAAGCGACATAGACCCGGGCGAGAGTCAGGAAGAGAACGCTCACTGCGTTGAGGTGGAGGCAATCAGCCCCAGCATGTAAAAGATGATAGGTGTTTCGAACTGATTTCGAATGTTGTTGTTGACCTGTTGAACAGGCGAGGCCATGCCTCTGCCTCCAGGGGCTGCCCTCTTCAGGTCGACCTGTTTGGCTTTGGTAGCGGCTTTCTTGCGCTGCAGGAGAGGAATGTAAATTAGCAGACTCAGGAGCATTTGTACGAATAAAGGCCATATGATCAGGTGGGGCGACATCAGGCTTTCCTTTTGAGTTGGGCGGTGAAACAATATGGACGATGTCAATATAAGGGGTAAATATGGACACTGTCAATATAGAAGGGCGAGCCTACCACCATGGGGATTTAAAGCCATCGCTGCTCGAGGTCGCGTTACAGGTACTCGACACAGAGGGTTTAGAGGCGGTCAGCATTCGTCGGCTGGCGCGGGAACTTGGGGTGGCCCATTCTGCGCCAGCGAATCACTTTGCAACTCGGAAAGACTTACTGACCGGGATGGCTGAAGTGTGTTTTGATGAACTGTCCCTCGGCTCAGCAGCGTGCCCAGACGACGTGGGGTGTCCCAGGGATGAGAGTGCTCTCAAGGCTTTATATCGGGCCACCCTGAACTATGGGCTACGCTATCCGAATCGTTATCGGATGATGTTTCGATGGGGAGATCTCAATGCAGAAGACACCGGCTTACAGACCCGAATTGAAATCCTGTACAGGCGTTTAATGCAGTGCATGGCTTCGACAGGTGGGGACACACCGCTATTCAGCAATGAGACCCGCGCGATTGCGCTCTGGTCGATGCTACACGGTTACATGGTGATGCGCATCGAAGGCACGATACAAGGCGGGTTTCACGACGAGATCAACGGCATGCCGAGAGAAGAGGCGCTCTTTGCACTGCTAACGCACCTCACCTCTGAGCCAACTGGTTTTGCCGGTTAGTCGATAAAGTCCCGCTCATTTCGGGCGATATAGAAAATCGCCTGACCCGCTTCGTTCACCTCAAAAACGGTTGGGCCATCCCAGCCACGGTGAGCGGACATTTTCTGCAGGGCTTCCTCTTGGCGCGCCTGCCCATTCAGTGTCGGTGGCTTCTTGTGCCAGCCGGTTATCCAATGCCAGAAAGCGGTTCTGCATGCGTGCCTGATCCTCTTGCGCGGCTTGTTCAGGATTTAGCGAGACTTCGTTTGATGCTTCCGACGCTTGGCGGAAGGCTATCTAAGCGATCCAATGAGTCTGGGTCAGGCTTTGGTTTTCTACCAGAATGGCGATCGCTTCGCGCAGATTTTGCATTTCAGTCTGGATGGCCACCCCATCGGTATCCAGTGTCGGCGCGGTGAGATGAGTTGGCGGCCTAACGATGGTATTAGCAAGGCGATCAGTAGTGGCGCTGGGTACAGGCCGTTTCGAATGGGCAAGGTCCCGTTGTATCCAGGTGACGGCGGTGAGGCTGGCGATGAGCAAAACAACTGATCCGGCAAACAGGCGACTGGACGATTTCATGGCGGTTTCTCCTGCGTTGGTGAGTGGCGTGGCACATCCGTGTGCCGATGAGTATTCCCTGCCGCTTCTCTTCGACGGTATAGGAAATGATGTGGGAACGGTTGCCACTATAGGTGGGTGGAAGTGCACAGCTAAAATATTCGTGACGCGTGCTGCCATGGCTCGCGGCGCCGGTACTGAGTGTCTGTTCGGTATTGCTGCTGCCTGCACTATACGCGTTAGGTCCCCAATAACCGTAGAAGGTACCCGCTGAGTTGTTCCAATAGACCGTGTTGATCGAGCAGCGAATGTCGCTGCTGTAATGTCGGTCGAGTACTTTCACCAAAGAAATGTCGATTCCGCTGGTGGTATCGTCATTGATCACCGGTAGGTCGACATACATCCAGCTGGTAGATGAGGGGTTGCTGACCGATCCGTAGTAATAGGCAGGTGCAGGCCCAGACCAGGTAATGGCCATCGAGCCCGGATAGACTTTACGATCAGCGGCTTCAGCGACCCCGGCCAGGGCCAGAATCAGCGGGGCGACCAGAAGCAGGCGGGCAGGCGTGTGCGTACGTGTGGTTTTCATATGCGTAGTCCTCGTTTCATTGTGCTTATTGGTGTGAAGCCAGAGCCACTGGCCCTGATGTCTTCAGGCACAAGAATACGCAGAGGGCGCCCTCCGCAATATGAGCTATTGCAGCGCGTTTTTGTGAAAAATTACCACTCCCTCACGCCTGATAAGGGTGATGGGTGCGCCAGTGTTCCGCGATTTGCGCACGCGTTGCAACCCAGACCTTGTCATGGTCGCTGACATAGTCCAGAAAACGTTGCAGCGAGGCGGCGCGACCGGGGCGTCCAACCAGACGGCAATGCAATCCAACACTCATCATACGAGGAGAGGTTTGACCTTCTTCGTAAAGCACATCGAAGCTGTCTTTAAGATACTGGAAAAATTGCTCGCCACTGTTAAATCCCTGAGGTGTAGCAAACCGCATGTCATTAGCGTCCAGGGTATAGGGAACCAGGAGTTGCGGCGTGTCACCATGCAACTCCCAGTAGGGCAGCTCATCTGCATAGGTATCTGCGCAGTAAAGCAGATCAGGCAATTCTTCCGCCACTAATCTCCGACTGTTAGGACTGGTACGCCCGGTGTACCAGCCCTGTGGGGGCTGTCCTGTTACTCGGGCATGAATGGCTGCCGCTTCCCGAATATGCTCACGTTCGACGGCCTCGGGGAGGTGCTGGTAGTCAATCCACTTCAACCCATGACTGGCGATTTCCCAGTGGGCTTCCTGCATAGCGCGCACAACATCGGGATGGCGTTCCAGCGCCGTCGCAACGCCAAATACGGTCACCGGTATCCCATAGCGACAGAACAGTCTATGTAGCCGCCAGAACCCTGCGCGGCTGCCATATTCATAGATGGATTCCATGTTCATGTGGCGAGCGCCCATAATAGGCTGCGCCCCGACGATTTCAGACAGAAACGCTTCTGAGGCGGCATCGCCATGCAGTATGCAGTTTTCGCCGCCTTCCTCGTAATTGACAACGAATTGCAGCGCCACCTTTGCATCGCCCGGCCAGTTCGCATGGGGAGGGTGAGCACCGTAGCCGATCAGGTCACGAGGGTAGGTCATGCACAGTCTCCACAAAAGGAATCGAGGCTAAGAGTGAGGTGCCCCCAACCCTGACGTCAAGCGTTTTAGAGCGTATCCAGTGTCGCCAAAAGCGTTTCCGCATGGCTCAGGATCGCTTCACGTTGGGATGGGGGCATACGTCTCCAGCCTGCATACGGATAGGCCATGCGAGGGTTTGAGCCGAAACGCTTTTCGTGACGGTCCAGGAAATGCCAGTACAGACTGTTAAAAGGACAGGCACTGGGACCGGTTTTCTCCCTCACACGATACTGGCACGCACCACAGTAGTCGCTCATCTTGTTCAGGTAGTTTCCGCTGGCGGCATAGGGTTTACTGGCGATCAGGCCACCATCGGCAAACTGGGACATGCCCCGGGTGTTGGGCAGCTCCACCCATTCTAATGCGTCCACATAGATACCCAGATACCACTGATCGACCTCGTCAGGATGCAAGCCGGCGAGCAGCGCGAAATTCCCGGTCACCATCAGTCTCTGGATGTGATGGGCATAGGCCGTATCGAGGGACTGCCCAATGGCCTCGGCGAGACAGCGCATGCGCGTCTTGCCGGTCCAAAACCATTCAGGTAACGGCCTGACTGCATTCAAGTGATTGACCCTGGCATAATAGGGCATATTCGCCCTGTACATGCCCCTGACATATTCTCGCCAGCCCAGTATCTGACGAATAAAGCCTTCTACAGACGCGAGGGGAAGTTCGCCCTGGCTGGCATGATGACTTGCCAGTACGGCATGGATAACCTGGGACGGGTGAAGTAGTTTTGCGTTCAATGCGAAACTCAGTCGCGAATGATAGATACTGCCTTTATTGGGGCTTCGATGCGTCATCGCATCCTGGAAGGCGCCGAAGTGCGGTAGTAAATGTTCGCAAAAATACTGCAATACCGCCTTCGCCTGCTGACGCGTCACCGGCCAGGGCAAAACGGGTTCGGCGTACCCCATAGTTTTAATGCCGTGACGCCTGATCCGGTCCAAAATTGCGGAGACATCATTCCCGAAGGTGAGGGGAGCGGGAATAGCGGCCAGATCATCCTCCGAAAGCGCCTGCCGGTTCTCATTGTCGTAATTCCAGCGTCCACCCTCCGGCTGATCCCCCTCCATCAGGATATCGAAGCGCTTGCGCATGCGCCGATAAAACATTTCCATGCGAATGGCGCGCCCTTTCGGGAAGGCTCTGGTGATTTCGTCGAAGGGAAGCAAAAAGTGTTCTGTATCGGTTTCTGTGCGTGTTACGTGGGCGGGCAGGGAAAAGTGTCGAAGTTGTTCCAGCAGTCGATACTCATCTGGACGCTGATATTCAAACGCGTTGCACCCGTGACGTTTTACCAAGTCACAGATCAAAGCGGGCAGGTTGTCATAGGTCTGCGTGTCATCCAGTGTGAGATAACAGACCTGGTGACCGGCTTTCTGAATCGCCTCGGCGAAATGGCGCATGGCAAGAAAGAAGGCACAGACCTTTTGCACGTGATGCACGACATAGTCAGTCTCTTGCCGTAGTTCGGCGATCACATAAAGGGTGTCAGTCGTGGGTATCTTGAACCAGCTGTGGTGGGCGTTCAGCTGGTCGCCCAATATAAGCCGTAAGCGGGTATAGCGTTCCCCGAGGGGTCTCTATCAGGCGCTGAATCGGTTTGTAGGATTGGGGTACGTAGGGAAAGACTGAAACGATCAGTATTTAAGTGGTGTTGCGACCCTATTTTGGCCGGCTTGGCCGCTTTATGATCCATTAATGGGCCACCTTTGACCATTGTGGGTCGAAAATCCGACTTCGTATGCAGGTTAAAATCAGCGCGTTTTATGGTCAGTTTTCCGACGTTTGCGGACGTTAATTTCGAAGATTGATCAAGGTGAGTACTACTCAAAAGCGGACACTTGGAAAACAGTGCGACTTTTCTGACAGGCGGTTCAGACGACAGTGAACCTGCGAACCTTAGCTTCGTCCGCTCTACCATAGAGGCGGTCATTTCCTTTGCCGCCCGTGAGGGTGCCGTCCGGCGCCGCCTACCAGCAGATCGTTGCCGTTAAAGCCTGAGAGAAGGTCATCGCCTGTGTTGCCGTAGAGGTGATCATTGGTTTTCTGGCCACCGTCATCCTCTTCTGACCATAGCTCACCGCCTTGTTCACTGGCGAACAGAACTTTGTCCTTGTAGTCATACTCAGGCGGGCTGGTATGCAGACTGTCAGAGCGAGCGCCTTGTCCAAACAAGGTCGCATTGTGTTCGCGGTCGATATAGATGTCATCGCCGCCATCCACTTCGAATATTCCCTCGCCCGTCAGATAGCGATGTCCATCTACTTGATACCAAATATCCTGGGTATTCTGCGTATTCCTATCGATCAGCAGCGCGAGATAGTTCGCCCGATCCGTATAATACTCGTCTGGATAGCTATCGGAATTCAGTTCGCCATTCTGGTTATGTTGAGTATAGAGACTCTCATCACCGGTTATCACAAAGGGATTGAGTTCTTGTAGAGCATAGCTAAAAGCGAGGCTTGTTTTGGCTCGCTCAGCTATTTCGTGTCACTACCCATCTCCACTAACGATACAAGTGAGAGTGTCTGTTGAGCGTTATTCTGGGCGAGGTACTCCCTCACACGCAGGATATTTTCGTGAAAATCGCTGCGGTATACCAAGTTGGCAAAATCACCGGTATCAGGACCATAGGCGGTCTCGGACCAACTCTCCCCGAAGATCAAACGTCCCAAATCATCCAGGTTATTTTCAAGTGATGCGGCTTCAACCTGCCCACTCGTTCTATCCGCAATTTCGTTGGAGCCCGCCGCAAAAAGCTTTTCAATTTCCTTGCGGTCAATATCAGGGGAAATCCGCTGAAACAGGTCAGTCAGATAAAGCGAATCAACAATGAGGGTAATACTGTGGGTCGCACCCGATGACGTCAAAATGGCATTGGCCAAATTAATATCCCATTCGACGTTACTAATTTCCTCTTGATCCTCAACAAAGATGGCGTCGGATTTATTGATGATCATTCCTGAGCCAGCAACGATATTGAAATCGCGAGTTCGCCTCACCCCAGTAGTCTGGCAACCCTGATTATTCAAATTGGGAATGTCCCAAGACCGTTTTGTTCGGAAGGATCCAAACACTTCTCTAACTCGTTAATAAACCCACCCGTTGATGAAGCCATAAATGTCCGTACCAACTGGTAGTATTCGTTTTCATAGATGTTTTGGGCGCTGGAATTACCGAATGTAGGAGAGACATCCATTGCAGTCAGAGCATCGATGACAATTTGAGAAGAGTTGATCAAGGCCGATTTTGGTAGCGATTTCCCCGCCACCAAAGCGGTTCAGAAAGGCCTCTTTGCCGGAGGCATCCTGCATATAAAAGGTGAAATCACTTAAGAGTTGGGTGAGCTCAGGTTGGTACGCAGCGACCGTTCGTTCAACACCATCCAAAGTGCCCATGCCAGCGCC
>JADJWY010000024.1 GCA_016716085.1 Hahellaceae bacterium | reverse complement strand
GAATATCTTCAGAAAAACAAATAGAAATCCAAACTCTGCGAAAAGCAGATAAAAGTACCCACCTTTGGCAACTCGAGAGAAGTCGAAGCTACCATTAGCGAGCTGCAACGCACGGTTGACCTCAAATCCTTCATCCGCGTGGTAAAGAAAAGGCAACCCAAAATTAATGCCCCACACGCGAAGGCCAAAGCCCAGCAGAATAATGGCACACAACAACATTAATAACGGACTGCGTTTTAATTCAGCCAGAAAGCCTATTAACGGGGCGGCTAGACGGTTCATCAAGGTTTCCTGCTTAATTTAAAACGAATGATTTAATCGAAGGTGTATTTAAAGGTATCGATATCACGCTCATACATCTTCCCAACAATCTGCCTCAGCGAGTCATCGTAATAGTCGCGATAATTCTTGAACTCTTTCTGTCGATGGGACATCAACCACTTACGCACCTTCCAGTTGAGCCCATAACTGGCATTCTTCTTGGTTTCATTGATATGAGGCAGAGTACTATCCTCGAAACCTAAATGGGCTGCGACAACATCAAAGTCTTTTTGCAAGGTTTCCATTTTACCGACAAAATCGACCAGACACCGACCATCGTTGGAATGAGTGAACGCGACCTGCGGAACGATGTGCCGATAGGCATCGCTCATGTCTGGTGCGGGCAAGCGGTTCATCACCCAATCTTTGAAGGTAAACCGAATATTATGGTTCCTAAATTTGTACTCGGAGACCAGTCGTGCCCATGGATTGCGCACGAATGAAAATTTCGTAGTATTCATCAAATTGCGCCTGGGACAGGTATCCAAATCGGACATACTCCTCGGCGTAGAGGTGCGCCAATCGTTCAGGCCCCTTGGAAGGATCATCATTTGGCCTCAACAAAAGTGGCGCACGCGTTTCCCAGGTCAACCCGAGCCGATCCAGAAAATAGTGCTCGACGCTCATTCCTGCGGCTTTGGGCACATGAACAAACACACATTTAAAGTCATGACAAATCATGGCTGGTTAACGCCCTTTGATTGAATGAAAGATTCTGCACTACTCAGCAGCCCGACGTCATATTGCGTCCATTTCAGCCCCAACTCCCGCTCAACTTTGGTGCTATCCAAGCGAATCTGTTGAGCCCATAATCGTGCCAGTGATGGAGGTATCCCGTCTGGAAGGCGTCCCGTTGCTTTTCGGACCTTCTTCAATACACGCTCGATAACCTTTAGAGGCGGAGCAAACACATGCGTTTCGACCCAAAGATATCGAGGCGTCACATATTTCAGTGGCGTGGCACCAATTTTCAATGCCAGATCCCGAAAATATCGGTTCCAGCGGGGGCTATCAGGTGCCGCCAGATTGTATATCTGCCCGGCACTCACACTCGGTTTTCTCAATGCCAGCAAGGTCGCTTGAGCGATGTCGTCGACATGGACTAAATTGGACCACCCATCACCGTCTGCCCCCAAGTCGCCCAAACGCCTGGAGGTAAGCAGCTGGGCAATGCGTCGACTCCAGAGATCGCTGCCAGGACCAAAAACGCACCCAATTCGAAACACTGTTGCCGGGCCGCCTTCATCGCCATAGCGCCGAAAACACGACTCAGCTTCAACTTTGGCCTCACCATACCAACCGATGTCGGATAATAGCCGGGACTGCTCATCCACGCGCCCTTCTTCCGTTCCGTAGACCGCCATCGTACTCATATGAATGAGATGGGGTTTTCGCGGCAGGCTCAGTGCTGCGTTAACGAGGGTGAATGCACCCTGACTGATCGTTTGGCCATCACCCGTCACGCAATTCACCACCGCATCGAAACCGACAAGCAGGGTTGCCAGACTACTTTCTTCAAGAACGTTCACAGAGACCGTTTCAATTTTAGTTGCAGGTGTTGGATGACGAGACCCTATCACAACCCTGATATCATTCTGATCGGCCGTACTGACATATCGCACGACCAACATAACCTCCGCCACCCAACACGAGAACCTTCATACTGGCGCTCCCTGTGCGGAACCCGCCGCAGCCGCAGACCGCGACTGATCCGCGATTAAATGATCTGCCAGACGCATTGCAAGCGCTACGATCAACAGGGTTGGGTTGGCCTGCCCGGAGGTTGGAAAAACCGCGCTGCTGGCGATGTAAAGGTTATCAACCCCATGCACTCTGGAATTCGAGTCGACGACACCCGAATCTGGACGATCAGCCATTCTGGCCGTACCGATATGGTGGCCACCATAGGCTCCAAATCGCATCAATTCGCGCTCGAAATTTGCGTCATCGATTTCTAATTGCCCTAAACCGCTCGCTTCAAGCTCTTCTGCGAAAACCTGCAGCGATTTGCGCACCGATTGAATGTCCTGGGGGACATATTTCCAATCGATGTTGACCTTGGGCATCCCCAACGCATCTTTCTCATCGATCAAGGTTATCCTGCTGTCAGGGTTCGGCACTTGCTCACCACTGACTTCAAGACTGAACACATTGGTTTTGTTCGTGAGGATCACAGACGGAAACTTTCGAACAGCCAGCGTGCGTTTGAACAACCAGTTCAGTGCAAATTTAAGCGTGTCCAAGGGGGTTGTTACGATATTAAAGAGATGCCGAATAAACACGCTACGATCCGATTGATCACCATCTCTCAATCGTGTGGCATACTCGTAACTGATAAACCGGCGGGCCATGAACAAGCCGGATAATACGCCGTTTCGATGTGAAGGATCCGTAATCTTAGGAAAATGAAGTCGCATTACGACATTGTTGACGCGCCGGGCAATTTGCTCATCCTGCGTGAGACTGATGCGCCGACGGCAATAGATCCCTTCGCCCGACACTTCATAATTGTGACGAATATCGTGCGGTCGACCAAAAAAAGTCAGCTTGCCAACATTTCCCGCGATATGGCATTGGTAAAAACGTCCAACCAGGCCGTGCGAGTTGCCAACGCCATCCTTTGCCACATTATTTGATGCTAACAATAATCTCGCCGTTTCGATTCCACCCACAGCCAGAATATACCGATCAGCTTTGACGCTGAAACGAGCACCTTCAAGTGATGCGCACTTCAAATAGTCGACAGAACAGCCATCCGAAGACAACTCAATATGGGTGCAGTTCGCGCTAAACACCAGTTGAATGTTTGGATTGACATCCAGTCGTTTACGATAACGACTGTAAAGGTCTGTCGGGCGCGAAAAGCGCTCCAGACCATCCGTCTTAACGCGCCGCGATGAAAAGCCCGCAATTAATGGAGGGGTGCCTTTCTCCAGGGCGGTTCTGGCATCGTAATCTGCTTCACCGGCTTCCAACCAAAGGTTGGCTGAGGCGTAGTATTTCGCCACTTCATCATAAGCGATGGGCCAGCCACTGTAGGGAACAAATGGACGCGCTTCAAAATCCACTGGGTCATAGGGCACGCAGCGCCCACCCCAAATAACCGTAGATCCACCCAGACGACGATGTCGATAGGTATCAGGAGGATTGTGGAGCGCCGCATCTGAGACCGTACCCGAATAAAGCGATTGGGTTTTAGGGTCGGCCTGATCTCGGCCGCCTTCAAGCAAAAGTACTTTCAACCCCGCTTCTGCCAGGGTGAGTGCCAGTGGGATACCCGCGGCCCCCGTTCCTACGATGGCAATATCACCAATGAGCGTTTCGTCTAACGCCAGTGATGCCGACGACAGAATCATTCAAAACACCTCGCCACCAAGCTTAACTCCTTTTACCTGACCAAGGGACGTTTGCAAAGGACCGACTTTATGCGACCGCCTAAAACTCCTGTCGCTTGGGAAAATCCTCTTCCCTGATCGGAGACAAGCCCTGCTCTTTATCCTTTATCACCTGAGTGACAATTTCCGCGGTGATTTTAGGTGACTCGACAGCATAGCCATACACGAGCGAGGTATCACATAAGACGTTGATCAGCCGCGGCATACCCCCGCTCGCTTTCCAAATCAGCGACTTTGCGTCTTCATCAAAGAGAAATGGATCGCCACCAGCCACTGTTAAACGATGCATGATGTAGGAAGCCGTATCAATTTCACTCAAGCGCTTAAGGTGGTAATCAACCGAGATACGCTGGGCAAACTGGTGGAGTTCTGGCCGCCGAATAATGGCACGCAGCTCTGGCTGACCGATCAAAATAAACTGGATAAGGAGGTGCTTTCCATAATTAAGGTTAGAAATCATTCGCACCTGCTCGAGCAAGTCGACATCAAGCTTTTGTGCTTCGTCAATGATCATGACGCATTGACGGCCCTCACGATATTCCTTGATCAAAAACTTGGTGAGCTGCTCATACAGTTCTACCTGACTATTTCCGTCATATTGAATACCAAAGCTGAAACAGATCCATTTAAGTAACTGATTCTTCTCGTAGACAACGGTGTTATTCAACAAACCAATCGTATAGCGGGCTTCTTCACGTTCGAGCAATTTGCGAACCAAGGTCGTTTTACCCGTTCCAATCTCTCCCGTGATAACCGTAAAGCCATCTTTCATCAGGCCATACTCAAGCATGCTCAGGGCCTGTCGGTACTGACTGGACATGAACAAGAAATCCGGATCCGGGAGCAAATTGAAGGGTAGTTCCTTTAGCCCATAAAACTCTTGATACATAGTTATACCGAATTAGTCATCAATCTTTTGCGCACACTGCGAACGCATTTCTGGTTTCAGACAGCTCACGATTGCCGCCACTAATAATAGCCGTACTGCTGCGAAAGGCAGTCGCTGTCCGGTGCGTTATTGAGAACACAGCCTGCTATCTTGGAGTCTTTGAGCAATTCCAATGCAGATTGCAGTTGCTGCTTGGTTGTCATGCCCGAATTAACGATCACAAGCACTGCATCCAGGTGGCTCGCCATCGCGATCGCATCATCGCCCACAAAAACCGGCGGCAAATCAAAAATTGTCACCACATTTTCACCGCTGGACTTCATTTGCTCGATCATGTCTCGTACAGGTTTTGACATGAGAATATCGGACGAGCCCAATCGCTGCTGAGCGTTAAAGAGGATGCCAAGCCCTTCGATGCCCGGCGAGTAGACAACCTCCCCCAGCGAGGCTTTACCAGCGACCAAGTCTCCCAACCCTTTGGGAGGATTGACACCAAAAAGATTTGCCTGGGCGGGTTTGCGCAAGTCCGCATCAACCAGCAACGCTGAGTAATTAGGTTCCATCGATATCGCAATCGCCAGGTTTGCGGCAGTGAGACTTTTACCGGAGGCCGAATTCGGGCCCGTGACACCAATAACCTTCCAGTTATTCTGAGCCATTAAACGCAGCACTTTCGTGCGCAACACACGATAGTACTCTGAAACCGGGTTGGTCAAAACGCCGGCAACCACCTTATTGATCTCGAGCACAGAAGGCGAAACCTCCAACACCTGGAGATTATTAAAATCGACCCCCCCAGCCACGCGCTTGCCGGACCCGGTATCCTTGCGCTTCTTGTTGGCCAACTCTATTGCTTTCGAGATCCTGTCCATCTATTCACTCTCAGAAATCACCACAATCAAACAATGGTAGCGCAAAACCCCTATTTTATCAGCCCGTAGTAACACGCACACCCTATCTTTGCAAAAAAATCACCTGGATTGCTCAGACGGGCAAAAAAGAGAAGGCGGACGCCTCTTTCGAAGCGCCCGCCGGTCACTGTTAGGGCCAACCAGACAACAGCCTACTGATAAATCACTTTGCTTCCCATCGCACTCAAATCGCTTTCATATCCATTGGCATCCACCGCTGTTACCGCGAAGAAGTGCTCTCCACCGGTCAAGCCCGTCAGCACGTACTCACTGGCACCCCCTTGCACCTCATACACCTGATCCAGGCTACCGTCAGCATTGCTATGATAAACCAGATACATGGACAAATCCGTGGCATTCAATTTGGATCCATCCACTCGGGTGGCAGGCGCCTTCCAGCTCAACCGCGCAGCACGATCTACCACTACCGAGAGATTGGCCAATTCACTCACAAGGGCGCCCGTCTCGTTTGAAACCACTACATCATAGATCCCCGCATCACTCTGTGAAAGACCGCTAAGCGTCAAGTGAGGAAGAACCGCCCCTGACAGTGGCTGACCATCTTTACGCCACTGGTATTTCAGCGCGCCCGTTCCGCTCGCCGCAACGTTTAGCGTGTAACTGGATCCAGCATAGGCAGTCCCGCCCATAGGCTGAAGTGAAATCACTACATCGAGCTCAGGCGTAGCTTCTACCGGCGCCGCCTCAACGGTCAGGTATGCTTTCCCGGTCCATTTGAAGGTCTGCTCATCCTGAATTCGCACCTGAAAATAACCTTCATCCGCCTTGGCCACACTCGCCAAAGTTAAGATCCAACTGTGTCGCACCCTCCATTTTTTGACCGTTTTTATACCACTGATAGCTCAGCGTACCAGTGCCTTTGCGACCACAGTAAACTGCGCATTTGCACCTCACCCACAGTTACCGATGCGGGTCTGGACACGACTTCCAGCGGCACAATCTCAACGGGCTTCTGCTCAACCGTAAGATAGGCCTTGCCTGTCCAGTTAACCGTATTGGCATCCGATACCTTTACCTGATAGTACCCCGCATCGCCACTTGAAACAGCAGGAATGGTATAACCCACGCTCGTTGCGCCCAGGATTTTGCTGCCGTTTTTATACCACTGATAGGAAAGCTCGCCAGTACCCTCCGCAACCACGCCAAAACTCACAGGATCCCCAGTAATAATGGTTTGCGAATTCGGGCGACTGAGTATGACCAACTCTTTTACTTCCGGCTCGTCAACCTCTAGATAAGCCTTACCTGTCCAGTTAACGCTGACACTGTTACTGACACGCACCTGAAAATAGCCCGCATCTGTACTTCTAACGGACGGAATCAGAAAGTAGGTCGCCGTCGCGCCGCTGATTTTCTTACCGTTCTTATACCACTGGTAGGCCAACGGGCCTGTACCAGACGCTTTCACATCGAAACGTGCCTGCTGCCCCGCATCCACCGTAAGTGAAGCCGGGCGACTCTCGATCACCACCTTGGTAGCAGCCTGAACACTGGAAGCCCCCACACTTAAAACAGTCGCCACCAAGCTGGCCAGAAAAACGGCTACGACCTCGCGAAAGCCCCATGAATTTTTTTGGTTTAGAACCTGAGTTTTCATTGGTATCAACCCCAGTTATTACAATCACAGGGCTCATACTAGGGGGCTCAGCTCATTTATTCGCCAAATTAGCGCATATTAAAAGCCTCTTATTGCGCCATTTTTTTGACTTTTTACTGTTTTTCACAATTTATGTGACGGGCTTCTTGTCGCGTAATAATCCGATGCAACCAATGAAAAGCCGTTATAATCTGCAACATCAGTCTTTTTTTGCAGGATGCCCGCCCCATGCGCATGCCAACATTTGGCAAAATGCTTCGATTCATAATCACGATAGGCCTACTCGTTTTTGTGTTCTGGCAATCAGGTCTTTTCTCAGCCGAAGGGCGACGACATTTTCTGGAATTGATTGCTCAGGCAGACCTTGTCTTCCTTGTGGCATCCTTCGTGATGCCCTCATGTCTGGACTTTGTCAGCTCAGTGAAGTGGTTTCTGTTGGCAAAAGGCATTCAGATCGAGGCCCGGATTGGCCAGCTCTTTGCTTACTATCTGATGGGACGCTTTTTCAATCTGGTACTGCCCAGCAACATCGGGGGCGACATTATTCGCATCCACCTGCACGGCAAGAAATCAGGCAAACGCGCACAGTCGGCTGCAGCCGTTTTCATGGAACGCTTCACCGGATTGGTGGCGCTCCTGTTGATCGTTCTGGTCGTGGCCGTTGTGCAGTCAACTTCCATAGACATACCCTTTATGGGCGTCGCGATTCTTTTTACTGCTGTTGTAACCCTCGTGGCAGCCTCGGGTGATTGTCGATGAGCGGCTATTCAAAACTGTTCGCCAATTTGCCGTAAAAATCTGGCCCAAATTCGACCTCATTCTCAGCAAGATCGACAAGTTCAGATCCAGCGTACTTCTTTATAGAAGCACTCCCAGCAGCCTTATTTGGTCGATGATTTACTCATTTGCCTTCTACGCGCTCGCGATCGTCTATGCGTGGATTGCTGTCTCCGCCTTTAGCCCTGCCACAAGCCTATCAAGCATGGCAATCGCCGTCCCGCTGATCATGGTAATGATGAATCTACCGATCAGTATTGGCAGCATCGGTTTAATGGAATTTTCGTACACGGTAATCTTGGGGTTTGTCGGCGTGTCAGCTGAAGCGGCACTGGCAACCGCCTTACTGATGCGCATTCACACCTTTGTATCCGCAGGGCTGGGTGGCGTACTTTACAGTCTAAGGCACGACAAAAGTGCCGAAGAACTGCTGCACAACCCTACAAGCTCACTGAAAGAAGAGAGTGTTCGCTGAGTAGCGAGCACTCTTTCAACAATAGCCGCTACACCAGTTTTGCCTTAAGATGCTCAGCCAAACGCAGGGTCATGGCCACGATTGTTAGCGTAGGATTTGAAACGCCAGTTGTCGGAAAAACAGAACTTCCCGCAATATATAGGTTATCGACAGTGTGCACCCGACTATTGGGATCAACGACGGAGATAGAAGGATCCGTTCCCATTCGGGTCGTCCCCATATGGTGAAAGGAACTCCTGAACAGAAATGCACTGGGATTTGCAAAACTGAGCGATTCCGTTATTTGCATTCGCCCCAGGCCTGACGCGCCTATTTGTTCAGCCATAAGTTGAAATGCTCGCTGGGTAAGCTCCTCCTGCTCAGGTACAAAACGCCAATCAAGCACCACTTTAGGCAAGCCAAGCGCATCAACTTCATCTGAAAGTGTCACCCGACTGTCGCGGCAGGGCAACTGCTCAATAACCACATCCAGATAGGCCGCCTGCGTATCGGACCACCCATGAATTGCACCCAGGTCATTCTGCAAACGCCCCATTGCAGAAGTGACAGAGGCTATCTTTTCAGTTAAATCTTCCTCGTTATTCCAGATTCGCTTACTTGTCTTCCAGAAATAACTCAAGGCCTGTCGGGTTGTCATTTTACTCACGGGTGAGACCATTCCCATGACACGTGCAACTTTCTTTTCTCTCATCCCCGCCGTAGAGAGCGTTAGCACGCCACGAATTCCTTTAGATTTAGGGGGGCCTTCAAGTGCCTCTCCGACGTCCGCGAAGACGATTTTCCCTATTCTCGCCATGGGATGATCATTGAAGTATCGCCCGACGACGTCATGCTGATTCCCCAGGCCAGCCCTTACCGACTGATTGGAAAGCAAAAGCAAACGCGCATTTTCTATAGACCCCGCACTCAGCACGTAATACCGCGCTTTTACCGTAAATGTCAGGCCATTCAGTGTTTTTACCGGAATGCCTGTTACCCGAACGCCCTGCGGATCAGTATCAAACCCGACGGCATTCGCCCAAAGGTAGACATGCACGTTTTCCGCGCGCTCAAGCTCACTACGATAAACCTGCCAAACCGCGTCGGGGCTATGCTGAAAAGACGGCCCGATCAAGCATCGTATTTTCAATCAGGCGAGGATCATAAAAAATAGGCTGGATATACTGCTTCAGCTCGTCGAAATCCCAGGAGTAGGGCCCCTTAATCTGCACGACCTCGGCCGCTTTGGGATAATAGGCATTAAGCATTTCACGGCTAATCGGCCAGCCACTGCCTGGAATCCAGTCTCGCTGCTCAAAATCATCGGGAAACAAGGGCCATATATTGCCATTCCAATGATTCGTCGTCCCGCCTAAAAATCGCATCCTCGATGCGTCAACCGGGTAGTTATCATATCCTGTACTGGCACCTTGATAGAGGTTCTGGGTATCCAGGTCGAAGTCGAACCCGCCGCTTTCCAGCAGGCAGACCTGTAAGGGCAAGCCTATCATTCCCTCGCAAGCGTTATTCCGGCTGCCCCCACCGATGATACACAAATCAGCTTCGACGACCTTTTTATCTTGGATTTCTTTTGAATCGTAAAACACGTGTGTAAAACTCCCTTCCCTAGACCGACTGCAAATAAATTAACCCGCACAACCGCGCTTCTGTCTGAGAGAGCACCCATCCATCAACAGAAACGGTAACCCCCTCATTGAAATCAGCAATCAATCGGGTCGAAAGGTCACGGCGACTCCCTGGCGCAGTTGGAGCCCCCATCAACTGTTTAAACAAATCATCTTGCAACCACTCGCGCATTACACGCTCACGATCAAACGATTCGCCGAAACTGGCAACAAAGGCTTTTCCCAGGCCAGCCGCACTTTGAGGATCGGAAAACAGTCGGGCCAACGAATTTGATTTCGCCTCTTTTGCCTGGCGCGCGCTGGCATGTAGTTCAAAGGGTGCAGCGACTGCTGCGGCCAGCGGAAGGATGAGCTTGATAAATTTACGTCTTTCCATGGGCGTCAATGCTTTTTATAAGGATAGTGACGCAATATCATAGCGTGACCATCGAAAAAATGAATGGGCGCGAAGGAATAAATTACTTCACCGCGCCCGATGACCACCTTTTCCATTCTGAAGGAAATACCTATGCCCCAACTACTGGCTAAACGAAACGCAATGATGCTCGTCCTGGCGTGTCTACTGCTTACCTTTGCAACCTACAGTGGCATAAAATGCTTCAAGGTTGCCGATCAGCGCTTGTTGGGCGAAGTGAATGGAATTGGCACGGCCAATGCCCATCTGATTAAACTTCTGCTTAACCAAAACACGAACGACCCGGTCAATTCAATCACTTCAGATGCCATTCCGTCTGCGGCAATCGAGCTCGTAAACCGGCTCCGTTTTCGCCAACTGGGGCATGCATTTCTCATTAACGAGACATCAACCATCATTGCCCATCCAATCGCAGAGCTGGTCGACAAAAAGCTGAGCGAGGAGTTTAAGGGTGATTTCACTTTGAATGATCAACTGCAGCCGGTGACTTCCTCTATTGGTAAGCGCCTGCTCGCCTTCTTCCCGCTGAACGCTCCTGGCGCGCCAAACTGGTATTTGGTGGCAGACATCAATGGCACTGAGGCCTATGATTCGCGTCGCTATGCGGCGTATGCAGGATTGTCTCTATTTGTGGCGGGTTTACTGTTGGGCTTGGGCCTGCGTCGCTCATAAACATTCCAGGCGGGAGAGCATTCGGTCCAGTGAAAGATCCAGGCGTTCTCCCAACTCGATGACGTCCTCTTCCCAGGCGATGGATTCTACTTGCACAGGTGTTTTTCGGCTAGCAAACAGAAGCGTGTTACCGCTGTCGACATTGGCCCAGAAGAGCGAAGGGAAATAAGCGCGCAGCAGGCAGACAAAATCGCTGCTGGGGTTGGGTTGATGGTGGAGGTTCAGAATAAGGCAGCCATCTTCCGTGAGGGTACGGCTGGCATGGCTGATAAAGCGGCGATGCAGTTGATAGTCGACAAAACCATCGGCGAGAAAAAGGTCGGCAAAGAGGTGTGAGGCGCTTGCGGGCGCGGCCTGTGCGAGCCAGTCCTGCGCATCCCCGATGATTAGATCGATATGCGGGGCTTGTGGCAGGCCGAAGAAGTGTTCCGCAGCTTCGACGACTTTTTCACGCAGTTCAACGGCCTGTATTGGCAGATGCGGGAATGCATAATGTAATGCGCGAAGCAGGCAACCGCCTCCAACACCCAGAATGACGACGCTTTTGGCTTCTGCGAAAATCAGGCCGAGCATCATGGCCTGGGTGTAGTCGTGCTGCAGATAATGGGGCCGCTTGATGTCCATGCTGCTTTGTTCGTTTCGCGCGTCAAACGTCAGTATGCGCTGCCGCTTGTGGGAGACGACCAGTATTTCACCCCACTCATCCTGGAAATAGGCGGAGAGTTTGCCTCCGGCTTCACCCTGGTAGTGAGCCCAGGCCTCGATCATGTCCGGGTCGAGGTAATTCACGTAGCCTCCGGAAGGGCATCCAGTGCCTGTCGCAGACTGGAGAAGTAGCGGGAATGTTCATCGGGTTGAATATCCGCTTTTGCCAGGGTTTTCAGCGGTTGGAACTGCACATCCGCCACGTAAACCTGAGTTCCCGCGGCCCTGGAAGTCGCGAGAAAATGCTCGAAGGCCGACAAGCCACCGGCATCGAGCAGCGGAACGGCGTCCAGATACAACACGATCCCCCTGGCCCCCTGCGCAAGTTGCCGTAGCTCACCAAACACCCGGTCGGCAGCGGCAAAGAAGAGCGGCCCATTGATTTTGTAGACGCGCCAGCCCTGGGGTAACTCGCAATCGACCCAGCGGTCATTTTGACTGATGTCCGCCACTTTGGTCATAGCCGCAATGTCTTTAAGGAAGAGTAAAGCAGCCAACAGTATGCCGGCAGTGATGGCAATCACCATGTCGAAAACCACCGTGAGCACCAGGCAGGTAAAGAACACGGCGATATCGCTGCCCGGGACCTTTTTGAGCAGTCGCAAGGCCTTGGGTGCCTCGCTCATGTTCCAGGCGACGATCATCAGCATGGCTGCCATCGCCGGCATGGGTATCCAGGCCAGGACATTGGCCAGGAAGGCCAGTGCCAATAGCACGACACCCGCATGAGTCATCGCGGCGATGGGTGATCGGGCGCCGGCCCTGACATTGGCGGCGGAGCGAGCCAGTGCCGCCGTCGCCGTTATCCCTCCCCAGAAGGGCGCGATCAGATTACCCAGACCCTGCCCAAGTAATTCACTGTTCGCGCTGTGGCGACGTCCAGTCATACCGTCCAGCACCACTGCACACAGCAGGGATTCAATCGCCCCCAGCATCGCCATGGCGAAGGCAGCCGGTAAAAGTGCCTGAATGAGCGTCCAACTCAGATCCAGGGGCTGTCCGCCTGGCCCAGGTTGCAGCCAGGGCCACTCAAAATGGGGCAAGATAGGCGGAATTCCCTGACCGGGGGTGCCGTCGGCCAGCAGATAGGTGAAGCGTGAGCCGATTGTTTCCACCTCGCCCCCCAGCGCGTTGATGGTTGCGGCGGTTACCGTGCCAACCACAACGGCAGGCAGATGGGCAGGAATCGGCATTTTTAGGCGCGGCCAGAGCAGAAAGACCATCAAGGTCGCAAGCGCGACCAGCAATGCAGCGGGCTGAAGAGTTCCAAGTGAGGTGCCAATCAGCATCAGTTTACCCAGAAAATGTTCAGCGGTACCGTTGAGCGTGAGTCCCAGAAAGTCGGGAACCTGCAAGAACGCGATGACGATGGCAATACCCCCGGTAAATCCCAGGGTGACGGGTTCAGGAATGTATTCGATCAGGCGCCCCAGTCGCAGCAGGGCCATGAGGACGAGCATGCAACCCGCCATGAGTGTCGCGAGGAGCAGCCCCCCCAAACCGAATTTTTCGGCGACGGGAAAAAGGATGACGACGAAGGCGGCTGTTGGGCCGGAAATACTGAAACGCGACCCGCCCGTCAGCGCAATTACAAAACCGGCAATGATGGCGGTATACAGGCCGTATTGGGGCGCCACGCCACTGGCAATCGCCAACGCCATGGAGAGCGGAATGGCGATGATGCCAATCGTGAGCCCGGCAATCATGTCGGCGAGTAAATCCCGGCGTGAGTAGCCACTTTGAAGACTTTCGCGCAAGGCATGTCCCAGGCGTAACGAGAGTAGATGGGAACGATGTGGCATGAAACCTCCCTGACAACATTGATCAACCGCACCCTTTAATTTAAATTTAAAACCCATGAACACTCAATGTTAATCTGATTAACATATAGGACACATGATGGAAGAACGTACCGCACGACTCACCCTGCTCATTGACCCGCGCAAGAAAGCCCTGTTCGAGACCCTGTGTGCCAAAGAAGATGTCACGCCTTCACAAAAGGTGCGTCAACTGATACGCGAATATATTGAGGCGCGACTGGGGACAGACTGGATGGAAACCGCCACCGGGTTACCGGCAAAATCCAAACCCTCCAGATCGGGGCGCACATCGTGATGAACGGCCTGCTCTCACCACTTTGGATAACCACCGGCTTGCTGATCTGCAGCAACCTGTTTATGACGATGGCCTGGTATGGTCACCTCAAGCATATGAATGAAAAGCCCTGGTATCTGGCGGCGTTTGTCAGTTGGGGCATCGCCTTGTTTGAGTACCTGCTGCAGGTTCCGGCCAACCGCATTGGCTATACTGCATTGAACCTGGGGCAACTCAAGATCCTGCAGGAAGTGATCACGCTCTCGGTCTTTGTTCCGTTTGCTGTTTTCTACATGAAAGAGTCGCTTAAATGGGACTACCTGTGGGCTGCGTTGTGTATGCTGGGGGCGGTGTATTTCATCTTCCGCTCCTCTGTGAGTAATTAGGAGGTTTCCCGTCCGATGACGCCCAATCTGAATGATCTGAGCAATCTTGGCATCGCACTGGCACTGGGGCTTTTGATTGGCATCCAGCGCGGCTGGGTGTCACGGGCGAAGGGGCCAGGCGAACGGATTGCCGGTGTTCGGACCTTTACCTTGGTGGGGCTGTTGGGGGGTATCTCTGCGATTCTGGCGCGTGATTTTGGCCCCTGGGTAATTCCAACTATTTTGATTTGTATTTCGCTGGTCGTCATCGCGGCCTATTGGCGCAGTCAGGACCGGGTTAAAGACCTCAGCATTACCAGCGTCATCGGCACCCTGCTCACCTACGCATTTGGCCTTCTGGCTGGTGAGGGGCTTTGGACCACGGCGGCGTCCTGCGCCATCGTGACCGCTATTATTCTGGATAACAAGGAAGAAATTCATGGTCTGCTGGCCAAGCTCAAGGATAACGAACTGGATGCCGCGCTCAAGCTTTTGCTGATTTCAGTTGTCATGCTGACCGCGCTGCCCAATCAGGGCTATGGCCCCTGGAAAGCGCTCAACCCATATGAAATCTGGTGGATGGTGGTGTTGATTGCCAGCATCTCATTTCTGGGCTATTTTGCTGTGCGCATTGGCGGAACCAGCCGGGGTCTTATGTTTACCAGCTTATTTGCCGGACTCAGCTCCTCCACCGCACTGACGCTGCATTTTGCCCGCCTATGCCGGGATAATCACAGTATCAGCGGGTTATTGGCCAGTGGAATTCTGACCGCCTGTGGCACTATGTTTCCTCGCCTTTTGCTGGTCTGCCTGCTGATTAATCCGGAGCTGGGCCGAACGCTGATGCCTTCCATCCTGACCATGATGGTTCTGACCTATCTCCCGGCGATTTATCTCTGGTTGACGTTTCGTGAGCCGGTCGAATCCAACCTGGAGTTGAAGCAGAATCCACTGGAACTGGCCTCGGCCATGGGGTTTGCCACGATTCTGACCTTGATTATTCTCATGTCGCACCTACTGAATGACTGGCTGGGGACGGCCGGCGTTTTCATCCTGGCGGCGGTGTCAGGCATTACCGATGTGGATGCTGTTACGCTGACGATGTCGCGTCAGGCGGGGGATATGATGAGTCTGAGAGATGCCGCCATTGCGATCACACTGGCGGCCTCGGTTAACAGTCTGGTGAAGGGGGCAATGGCCTTTTCTATTGGTGGGCGCCCCCTGTTAATTCGCGCCCTGTTGCCTCTCGCCCTCGCCGTGGTGGGCGGTTTAGCCGTTAACGTTTTCTGACTGGCGATCCGGTTAGAGACGTTGACACGCTGGCCAACTGCTCACGGCAATTCAGGTAGAGCGAGGTATGTAACCAACGCTGATCGGGGTAGTAGGAGAACAGAAATTGCCCCCCTTTGAGATTATCAATCAGGGTTCGGGCCACACCCGCGCGCACGGCCGGACAGCCCCAACTGCGACCGATGCGCCCATGCTGCCGGGAAAACGCCTGACTGACGTAGGGCGCCCCGTGCATGACGATGGCTCGCTCCATCGCACGGTCATTGACACCGGCTTCCAGACCTTCCAGGCGCAAGGAATAACCGTTACTGCCGTAATAGGTATCTCGTGTGCGAAACAAGCCAATGCTGGTTTGCAGACTGCCCAGGCGATTGGAAAAGTGGTTCGCCATTTTCTCGCCCGAATTTTTGCCATGCGCAACCAGCTCTTTATGCATGAGCTTCTGTTTTTTAAGATCGAACACCCACAAGCGTTCTTTGGAAGATGGCAGGCTGTAATCAATCACGGCCAGACGATTGGACGAGGACTCTCCGTTGCGCACCGCGCAATCCATCGCGGTCAATGCCAGCGACAGCACATTGGAATTGAGTTCAGGGGCCGACTGAGCCAGGCGTTTCGCCAGTGTGGTATGCGCCATATCTGCCAGCGCGAAGGAAGACAGGCTGGCCAGACACACGGCCAGCAGAGACCGGGATACAAATTTCAGCACGCAGGTCACCAAGATCTATTTACGTAGTACTACTTAGCTTACACTAGTTTCTTTGACAAGGGTAATTATTGACCGCTTTTTGCGTCACTTTTCTGACTTCTTTGTGCTCCGGACGGCCCATGAAACCAATAAAAATGCCTCTGTTCACCCTGTTTTTATGCTTTTTTTCACTCTCACTTCAGGCCGGCCTGACGGAACAAGCCCTTGCCGACCTCCTGCACAGCCGCTATAGCCATGTCGCCCAGCCCGGCGAAGGTGATCGGGGCGATGAGCCTTACCTGCTGGCCATGGCGGTCACCCAGTTTTATGCGCAACGCCAATATCAACCGGTGTGGGATACGCCCCGCCTGAATGCTCTGTTACTGGAGCTTGACCGTCTCAAAGGCGATGGGCTCAACCCGGAGGATTATCACCTCAGCCGCCTCGTTGCGCTGGACAATAAGTTGAACCGTGAGACGGGCGCCCTACCCGGCCGTTCCGTTCAGGTAGAGGCCGAACGGGATGTATTAGCCACTGAGGGCTTGATGCGGGCCATGCGGCACCTGGAGTGGGGCAAGACTGACCCGCGCCGGATCAATCCCCACTGGAATTTCCCGTCTGACAAGTTATCTCAGCAGGTACGACTAACCCAGTTAACCCAGGCGATCGAAGGCGGTGATTTAGAGCATAGTTTGCAAGCTTTACGTCCCACCCATCCTATTTATCACCAGCTACAGGCGGCGTTTGCCACCTTGCTGACGCAGGCCCAACAGGGCGGCTGGCGTCATATCCCTGAGGGTGAGACCTTGAAACCGGGTATGCAGGGTGAACGTGTCCTGGCGTTGAGAGAGCGACTGGCGGTCAGCAACCTGACGTTGCTTGAGGCCGCTGAACCAGGTCTTTTTGACGAAGGGCTCGCTCAGGCCGTGTCACAGTTTCAGGAAGATCAGTATCTGGATGTCGACGGCGCAGTGGGCCGCCAGACGCTGGCTGCACTGAACCATTCCGTCAGCGACCGGATCGCGCAGGTTCAGGTGAATCTGGAACGGGCGCGCTGGCTCCTGCATGACGTCCCTGAAACGTTTGTGTTGGTGGATATCGCCGGGTTTAAAGCCTCCTACTTTGAGCGGGATCAACGGCGCTGGAGCGCCCGAATTCAGGTCGGAAAGCCATTCCGCACCACGCCCGAATTCCGCTCGGAAATTACCCGGATCACACTCAACCCTGACTGGACCGTGCCGCCGACGATTTATAAGGAAGATATTCTGCCTCGTCTGAAGAGCGACCTGAGCTATCTGGCAAGCAATCGTATACGGGTGCTGGATGGACATGGCAAGGAGCTGGATCCAACGTTGATAGACTGGACTCGACCCGGCAATGTGATTCTTCGCCAGTCAGCGGGACCGCGGAGTGCGCTGGGGCGTGCCGCCATTCGCTTCCCGAACCCCTTCTTTGTGTACCTGCATGACACCCCCCACCAGGAGCTGTTCCGCAAGCAACAGCGTGCCTTCAGCTCTGGCTGTATCCGTGTTGAAAATGTGATGGCGCTGGTTGAGATTTTGCTTGCCGATACGCCACCCTGGTCACTTGAACGAATCACCCAGCAGATTGAAGACGGCAAAACCCTGAACGTGATGCTGAAAAAGCCGGTTCCGATTTTGATGGCTTACTGGACAGTCGAGTTCGATGCGGATGGCACCTTTTACTTCAAGCCGGATATTTATGAGCGGGATGGGCAGCTTTATGCGATGTTGCAGGAGTGATGAAAAATACGTCTCCTTAATTGTATAAGTCAAGGAGCTGGATAACTTGTTGAAATACGATTACATGATGGTCCTCAATCTGTCGTAGACCGTTTGGAAAATCTTGAGATCATCGGTATTTTTAAACCGACCTCCCCTTCATTTGATCCGAGGGTTCCGGTCTGACATTACTGCTAGTGCATGGCATAGACGAGATGTTTGGGCGAGGCTCTGTCGCAAAGATGCGGGTAACAGAAGATGCGCGCCATGGATCAGGCCACGACGGTCGATGCTTACACAGATCAAGTCTACTACAGACACGCGTAGCGAATGGAATTACACGATTTCGCACGAGTTTATGAAGAGAAAATGCCAGTCCGGTGTTTAAACTAGACCGAACTGAATCTTGTCTTGTAACTTTACAAACTTTGTTCAAGAAAAAGCTCACAAAACAGACGGACAAAGATTGATCATATTGCTCATCGAAATCAAAATGCTTACAAGGAGAGATCTCTCCCGTAACGCCCACGTTGCCCTAGTGGCCCGCTGAATGCGATAAGCCTTTGAATCTTAATGGCAACCGAAGACAAACATCTCAAAGTCAATTTTCCATAGTAAGGAAGTCAAATGGAATTTAAACCTCGCAAACTATTCGCATTGCCGACCTGCCTCCTTCTCTCAGCATGTGGTGGAGGTGGGAGCAGCGGCGAAAATAGCTCGCCTGACATTCTGCAAGCCAAAAGTCTTTCACCAAACGCGCCTTATGAAGATACTCTGCAAGTAGATGAGAGAGAGGCCTTCTACCAAACGCCGGCATCAGCGCTCAACAGATATGTAGTTGAGATTCAGAATCTAGAGCAAAGCTCAAAAACGCTCAAATCCGAGATCGGTGGGAGCAAAAACTCTGGAGCCCCCTCATCCACTTTGATTTCGGCTCTCATGATCGAAGCCCTAGGATATATTCCAAACGAGAACGAGAGCCTTGATATCGCAGTTTCAAAGCTGGCAAGTGGATCCACTTATAACTATAAAGTCACCGTCTACTCTAACGATGTGGAGCATGACGAGACGACTTTAGAGCCAAATTCACATCCTTGGATAGCGGCGCCTATAGGGTTAGGAAGCAAGATTCACAACTATACGTCCGCGAGTGATCAAGTCGATTGGTACACGACGCCCGTCAACGCAGGCGACTTAATTGGACTGGAAATTCAAAGTGACAGCCTTAGCGGATTGTCCATGGGTTTTGAAATCGACAAAGAAGTAGACGGATCGTTGTTTCCTTTGGTCAACGGCAAAGGCTTCACAGGTTCAGCTGCTTTTCAGATTATTCCTATTGACTATGATGGAGCTCTTTACATAAAAGTAAACGGCGCATTCAGGGTGCCATCGGATCCTGAGGGGTATACTTTCACGTTGTTCGGGAACACGGTGACTCATGACGAATTCACATTTGAACCCAATTCGTTCCCTTGGATAGGTTATCCAGTACAGGTAGGGGCAACTTATTCGAGCCAAACTTCGGGAACAGACCAAGCTGACTGGTACACCCTCGATGTTCAGGATGGGGACAGTCTAGATTTTGAGGTTCGGAGTACGAACCTAAGCGGAGTGTCAATGGGCTACCGATTCTACAAAAAAGTTGGCAATGAATTTGTCCCACTTTCTTCCGGTTCAGGTTTTACGGGCTCTGGGAAGAGCGAGTCGATATCAATCGACTTTAACGGCACGCTTTATTTGAGAATCGTTGGGGCATTTGATGTACCAAGTTCTCCTGAAGGCTACACATTCACTTTCAGGTAACCATTCTGGTGAAATTGGTAGCACCCTGTCCTCAAGGGCTAGGAGCTATCAAATTCCCAGTGCCCAACATGAACTATTGCGACTCCAGGAGATGAAATGAAAAAACCACTCGCTACCGCCCTACTTTTTTTCAGCCTGCAAATAATGGTCAGCCCAATAGTATTCGCGGAGCCGACGAAGGAACAAACTGCAATTTGGCTGTCAAATGAACTGCCAGGCTTTGACATCGTAGTTAGTGAAAACTCACCCAACAAAGATGGCCCAAAATTGAGCAAGGTAGACGTTGGTCTCTACGGATCCAACTGCCTGCTAAAGCTATTCTCAGGAGATAGCGGACCAGAAGGTTTCGTTCCCGATTTTCACAAGTATGAGACAATCGCTAGATTTACTGCATCCATTCTGCCGAGCAACAGCACAACGATTGAGATAAAAGCCAAAGACGGTATGGCCTATAGGGCATATGAATCGGATGAGGAACGCAGGTTCCCTTCATCTATATTTTTGAACATTAATGGTGCAGACGCAGAAACAAACACTAACCGAACGGCCAAAGCATTGAATACACTTTTCGAACTGTGCGACGAAGAATTCAAGGAATCAAATGCTAAGCGTGTAGATTCTAACTTATTCTGACATTTATCTACGGCAGCCAAATTGCCAATCCGATAATTTGTTACTTCGCTCTGTAAAGGGTCCAAGCTGTAACGCAGTATTCGTTCGGCGAAATCAATCCACACTCTATTCGGAGTAAAGTATTAGCAGCCCCCGGCAAGTTTGAATCAAATCAAGGAAAGCGCCCTTGCCCTGGCAAGGGCCTGCGTTCGACTCGTCACATCAAGCTTGCTGTAGAGGTTTCTTAAATGACTTTTGACCGTGGGCAGACTGATCGACAGTCTATCTGCCAACTGCTGATTCGAGAGCCCCTCGTTCAGCCAGCCTAGGATTTCCTGTTCACGGGGGCTGAGCGGGTCTAAGCCCTCAGCCTCAGGGGCTTCCTTCGATCCAGGGGAAAGTGACGGGGACTCTTTAGGAGCCAAGTGCAACCGTAGACGCTGCACTTCCGTTTCCAGTGTTAGATTGCCGTCGATCTGATCCAACAACGGGGTAAGCCTCTCCCCTTCTTCCAGCAGGATTTGGGTGAAACCGTGCTGACGACTGAGCCTTAATGCTTCGACCATGATCTTGCCGGCTAACGCCATCTCGTCCTGGCCCAGGTGCCAGATTGCGCGTGTCAGCAGGATGCGCAACACGAAGTAGCGGGCATTTTCCGAGCGAGCCCACTCCTCCAGGCTACTCAACTCGTCTTCACAGGACTGTCCCAACGCCTGGCGGGTTCGAATCCAATTCAGTCGGGTACCGAATCCCTGCAACTGTCCCTCTGTAAAATCGGCCCATTCATGTTCCATCGCCCATACTACCAGCTCCTGGGGATGCCCCTGAACGGCATTCTGGAGCCGTTTCAATAGTTCGGGAGAGGGGTAAAGCGAATGCCATGGACGACTGGACAGGCCTTGTTGAAACCTCAAATCCTCCATCAATTGATTGGCCCGCTCGAATTGGCGTCGATTCATGGCCAGTGACCAATCCTGTAAATGGAAGTAGGTCTGATCAATTTGCGTCAATTGTTCGATACCGAGTTCCCAGGCTTGACGCAAGGCTTTTTCGGCGGCATCCAGCTCATTCTGTTCACGCAAAAGTCCCGCTGTCAGGTAATGCGGCAAAGCATGAGCAGGACTGTCTTCCGCGACCGCCTCAAGCTTTGTTTCGAGCTGCTGAATCCAGCGTCTGGCCAGTCCCAGCTCTCCGGCAAACAGAAAACAGGGAACCAACCAACTGATGCAGACGGTATAGGCATGAAAATCACCCTGGGCTTCAGATTCCCGCGCCGCGTCAATGAGCCGTTCTCTTGCGGCCGTCAACTCGCCTGCAAAGAGTTGACTGACCGCCCGCGTTTGCTGAATCCAGGGAGACAAGGGGCTAGCTGTAAAACCGGGGTTGGCTTGCATCGCAGCCAGTGTCTCCTGCATCAGTGCCTGATCACCGCTGTAGGTGGCAATTTGACAACGCCCAAACTGACACACGAGGGTTAGCTTGGGCTGATCGGGGTTGTTCGCCTCCAGTGCCCGCAATTGGCTCAATGCAGACTGAAAGCGACCCTGGCGGAACTCATTAAAGGCATCCAGCAAGGCTAACCAGACGTAGCCTTTGCGAATGGGAAGCGCAATTCCACCGAGGCGATTTAGCACCGGGTAGATGTATCCTTTCTGCAAGCAGCCTTCGAGTACTCGTTCGAGCATTGCATTCAGGGCGCCCCAGTACTGGCCTTCGATCAGCAGGTCCAAAGCCGTCAGGATATCGCCCTGCCCCTCCATCCAGTGTGCCGCCTGCATCAACCAGGCATCACCTGCTGGCGCATCGGACGTTTGCAGGCGTAACCAATCCCGAAACAGATCGTGCAATCGATAGGCCGTTTCGCCGGGGGGCAATTCCAACCCCTCCACGGGCTGGATCAGGAGAGCGTCCCGCTGAAGGTCTGCAATCAGGCTGGCACTATCTTCCTGGCCCAGCAGCGTGTTGAGCAACGAGGCGCAGAACCAGGGCAGTCTCGACGCACAGGCCAATAAGGTACGCTGTCGGCCACTGACATACTGGTAGACCTCTTCCAGCAAATAATCTGACAGGGCACCCTGCTGCTGGATCAGTCTCTGCCAATCCACTTCGGGTTCAGGCGTTCGACTGAGCAGATGCAATGCGGCGACCCAGCCTTCGCTGCGAGCCTGTACCGTCGCTAAATCGGCTTCCGATAGAGGACGCTGCATTCGTAGCGACAGATATTGCCGGGTTTCCTCAAGGTTGAAGCGTAAACTCTGCACGTCGAGTTCGACCACACGGTCTTCAACCCGACGTCGGGCCACCTGAAGGTTCGGCATCGCACGTGCCATAACCATCACCTGCAGGCGGGGTGGACATCGATCCAGGAGCAGATTTATTTGCTCGAGCAACAGAGCGTTACGAATGTGGTGAAAATCATCCAGTACCCAAATGATTTTTTCGGGTGCCTGCCAGCCGCGTCCAATGCGGATGAGACGCTCCTCGACCCGCTGAAACCCGGCCTGGGGCGCTTCGCTGGCCAGGAGATCACCGCTGTACACCACCCTGCCGGGGCGGGCCGGGTTGAGTCCTGGCAAGTGGTCCAGGGCCTGCTCAACCCGCCACCAAAATGCGGTCGGATCATTATCCGTGAGGTGCAGTGTCATCCAAATGACGGGATGTGAAAGGGCTTCCAGCCATGACGCAACCAGGGTGGTTTTGCCATAACCCAGTGGCGCGACAAGCACGGTCAGCGGACGCTGTAGCCCCGCATTCAGACGCGCCAACAATGCGGGACGCAGAATCGCATTGTCCGGTGGTTCAGGGATCGCCTCGTGCGAAAGCCAAGACCTTTCCGCCCCAAAAATGTGACCAACATCACGCTTTACTTTTTTCATTTCATCCTTTCGCCGCATGTCCACCCTTTGGCCCTTCGGGATAATTATTCAGACCTCTTCCGAGAATACCATGATGGCTCGAAAAAACCTTAGGGCACCCAGACAAACGACTCACTCAATCAGGTGGCTGCTGATGCTAACGCTATTTTTCAAACCGGATCATTGGGCTTTAGCCGAATCACACTGGCAATTTGAAACGCTTGACCAAGGCATTCGCGTGGAAACACGTAAAGAGACCGGCTCGGATATTCGTGCGTTTCGAGTCCAGCTATCGGTTGAGGCACCTGTTACCGCGGTGCTGGCAATGCTGGACGATCCCAGTCGCTACCCTGAATGGATTCAGGGGTGTACAGAGAGCCGTCTGATCGAGCAGAAAAACTTTCGTCAGCGCCTGATCTATCAAGTCAACGACATGCCCTGGCCCGTTACCGACAGGGATCTGGTTCTGGACGTTCGTGTGGAAGAAAAAATACACGGCCACTTTATGCTGCACCTGAACAATCAGCCGGACGCTTATCCTGTTCGGGATAAAATTCGGGTGAACCGCGCATCCGGCTATTATCTGGTCCGACCAAATCATCAGGGTGGCACACACATCACCTGGGAACAGCATACCGAACCCGGTGGGGAACTGCCTGGCTGGTTGGTGAACCAACTACTCGTGGATATTCCGTTGCAGTCGATGAAAAACCTGCGTGAGCAGTTAGCCCGCTCGAAAGGGCTCTACCAACAGGCAGAGCTGCTTCGCGATCACGCAGGTGAGGTGCTCGGCTGGTCGGCGGATTGGAAACGCCTGCGACATGGGGACAATGAGGAGTTTGGGCGGTACAGATGACTACCCGGATTCAAAGGGTGTCAGCGAATATCGTTGCACCCTGATGTGAGCGCCGTGCTATCTCGCCGATTTCTCTATTGCCTTCAGTACCTTAAAGAGCCTGTACCCGAGGTGCGTTTGCGCCTCGAGACTTTTACGTGTTATGGTTGTTCCTATGCCAGCACTTCCAAGCCTTTTTCTGCAACCAGGTTCAACAACTTCAGTGAGGGACCGTTTGGCTTTTTCACGCCTTGCTCCCACTTCTGAACCGTGGACTTGCTGGTATTCAAGTATGCCGCGAACACGCCTTGGCTGGCATGATTTTTCGTGCGGATGCGCTTAATCTGTACGGCGGTGTATTCTTTCACTGGCGGTAAGCAAAGTGCATCGAACTCGCGCAATGTGGTCTCTTTCATTACACCTGCGGCGTGCAGATCTTGAGCCGTATCATGCACCATATCTAAGATTGATTTATCCATCGTTTTCTACCTCGATTAACGCGCCATGCTCAATGGCTTCGCTTAATACTTTATCACTGTAACCTAATAGTTCTTTCGCTAAGTGCTTCAAGGCTTTCAGCTCATCGGCACTGATATTGGCCCGGGCGTTTTTGGCAAAGCCATAGACGAAGAACGCTTTGTTACCCACCTTGTACGCCAACACCGTTCTTACCCCACCGCTCTTACCTCGACCACCGATTGCCACACGCTTTTTCACCACATGGCCGCCTAAGTCGGCGTCAATCAAGCCTCGCTCCATTTCATCGACCGCCGCTCGCAAGGCTTCATCCTCCAGACCTTCCTTTGCCGCCCATTTACTGAACGCCTTGTTTTTAAATATCCGCATCACTTACCCTTGGTATTACTGGTACAGCGTAGCACTTAGTGATACAGCTAGACCACTATTTTTAGTTTGAGCCCCAGAAGTCGGCATGCAATGGCAGGGATTTTCTGTCGACAGGGCTATTGGGTAGGTTAGTGGCCGGTTTTCCAGGATAGGATTTCACCTGCCCTAAGGAGTCTATATACTCCCGCGCCCTGACCCAGCCAATCACGTTACTCCGGAGCGGAACTCAAATGGGCAAATTGAACTCTCATCTAGCCGGTGCAGTGTTTGCCCTGGCAGCCGCCGCCATGAACGGATCAATTGGCGTAATCAGTAAGGTTCTGCTTAGCATGGGAATATCGCCGAGTTCAATCGCTTTCGTAAAGACGATTATTGGTGGAGCGCTCCTATCTATTCTGTTGATTATCGTGCGTAATTCGGCACCTCGCATCCCATGGCGTCAGGCTGCGATCTGTGCTTTCTTCGGCATTTTCACGCTCTTTTTCTTTGAAACCGCTGCATACCAGCATGAGTCGGCGGCAAATGTAGTATTCACGCTGATGGCATTTGCAGCCTTCTCTGCACTGATCCTGTCATGGGTTGTGCTCGGTGACAAACCCCAGTTCGCTCAGTGGTTCGGCTTTATGATTGCGATTGTGGGCGTCGGATTAATTGTCGGCGTTCGGTTTGAAGTGAACATTGAGGGGATGTTGTTGGCCGCCATCGCGGGAAGTGGTTATGGCCTGTTCTCCGTGCTCGTCAAAAAATTCAAACTCGAAGGTGGCCTTGTACTCACGCGCCAACTTCTGTTCTTTGGTTCAATGTTTCTATTATTGCCCGCAGCACACAATGGTTTTGAGCCAGAACTTCAAGATTATAAGGCGGTCGCTGCGTTAGTTGCTTTGGCTATTCTTCCGACGGTCCTCGGTTTTTTCTGCACGACAAAAGCCATTGACCTTTTACCACCGTCGCAAGTACAAATCCTGGAACTCTCAGAACCACTTTTTGCCGCAGGGCTGGCCTTTCTAATTATCAATGAACGGCCTGGTATCGAAACATTTTATGGGGGAGCGCTGATAATCACCGGCCTGATCATCGCAAATGAAGTTTTAAAGTTTGGATCGGCCAATTCAAAACCGATTGAAAAAGTAAGTAGCGTCAGCAAATAAATTCCGCTCAATCCGAGACGCACTGCGTCTCGGATTGGAGTTCTCTGATAAAGGCGTCTCATGCTGGACAGATGGTCAAATCATCTCAAACCACATCCGCCAGATTGCCCTTCTCCTCAAGCCAGGCTTTACGATCAGTGGCGCGTTTCTTGGCGAGCATCATGTCCATGGTTTCATCGGTACCGTCGTCAGTTTCAACGGTGAGCTGAATCAAACGGCGGGTATCCGGAGCCATGGTGGTTTCACGCAGCTGCAGGGGGTTCATTTCACCCAAGCCTTTGAAGCGGGTGACCTGCACTTTGCCGCGTTTTTTCTCAGCTTCAATGCGGTCGAGTATGCCCTGTTTTTCGCTTTCGTCGAGGGCGTAATAGACCTCTTTACCCAGATCAATCCGGTATAGGGGTGGCATGGCGATGTAGACATGGCCTGCCTGAACCAGCGGACGGAAGTGACGCAGGAACAAGGCACATAGCAGGGTTGCTATGTGGGCACCGTCGGAGTCGGCGTCCGCGAGCACACAGATACGACCGTAACGCAGCCCTGAGAGGTTATCCGAGCCGGGATCGACGCCAATGGCCACGGCGATGTCGTGGACTTCCTGTGAAGCCAGAATCTCCCCAGAGTCCACCTCCCAGGTGTTCAGAATCTTGCCTCGAAGCGGCATGATGGCCTGGAATTCGCGATCCCGTGCCTGCTTGGCTGAACCTCCGGCAGAATCGCCTTCGACCAGAAACAGTTCGGAGCGGGCGATATCGCTGCCACTGCAGTCGGCCAGCTTGCCAGGCAGCGCGGGGCCCGAGGTGATTTTCTTACGCTCGACCTTACGGGCGGCGCGTAGGCGTGTCTGAGCGTGACTGATGACCAGTTCTGCCAGCTGCTCCGCTTCGACTGTGTTTTGATTGAGCCAAAGGCTGAAGGCATCTTTCACGACACCCGCGACGAAAGTGGCGGATTCACGTGAGGAAAGACGCTCCTTGGTCTGACCCGAAAATTGTGGTTCCTGCATTTTGATGGACAGGACGTAGGCACACTTTTCCCAGATGTCATCCGGTGAGAGCTTTACGCCACGCGGCAGCAGGTTACGGAACTCACAGAATTCACGCATGCCTTCCAATAGGCCGGTTCGCAGCCCGTTCACGTGGGTGCCGCCTTGCGCGGTGGGAATCAGGTTGACGTAGCTTTCGGTGATCAGTTCGCCACCTTCCGGCACCCAATGCACGGCCCAGTCTACCGCTTCGCGGGAACCGGACATACTACCGACAAAAGGCACCTGGGGGAGCGTTTCGACATCCGGCGTGCCGGACAGCAGGTAATCCTGCAGGCCGTTTTCATAGTGCCATTCATCACGATCGCCGGTTGCTTCATCAAGGAACGTTACTTTAAGACCCGAGCACAGGACGGCTTTGGCACGAAGCACATGACGCAGGCGACTGAGAGAAAATTTGGGGCTGTCGAAATACTTGGGATCCGGTAAAAAGGTCACGCGGGTGCCGGTATTACGCTTGCCGCAGGTATCCACCACGGCCAGGTCCGTCTGTTTGTCGCCATTGGCGTAGGTCATGCGATAGACCTGGCCGTCGCGTCGTATGTCGACGGTCAGCTCCAGTGAAAGCGCATTGACGACCGAAACACCCACCCCGTGCAAACCGCCGGAGAACTGGTAATTCTTGTTTGAGAATTTGCCGCCCGCATGAAGCTTGGTGAGAATCAGCTCAACGCCGGGAATCCCCTCTTCCGAGTGGATATCCACTGGCATACCACGGCCGTCGTCCGTGACGGACAGCGCGCCATTGCGATGCAGGACCACATCGATACTGCGAGCATGACCCGCCAGGGCTTCATCGACACTGTTATCGATGACCTCCTGAGCCAGGTGGTTGGGGCGCGTCGTGTCGGTATACATGCCAGGACGACGACGAACAGGATCCAGGCCGCTGAGCACCTCGATAGCATCAGCATTATAATTTGCGGACAAAGATTCCTCCGGAAACAGGGACTTGGTAAATCCCGATACTCTAGCGCAGCCGATCGCCCCGGTCTAGCCAGGGCAAGATTCAGGGCAACGGACGATGGCGATACCCTGCAGGCCCAGACCCGGTGCGGGTACTGGCGGATGTATTCACGGTCTCGCTAAACCCGGTGGAGAAATCCAGATCATCGCGGTCACTGCCGACCTTGATCGTCTCAGGCAGGTTTCGGACCGGGTATTCACCACAGGCCTCGCCCTGGTCGCAGATAAACCCGTCGTTATCGAGATCCGTTCCTGCCACCAGTTCATAGCTTGCGATATCAACGTCCGGGAAGGCGATCGCATACACGCCACCCGAAGCGTCAGCGGCATCCTGATATGAAACCTCACTCGTCGAGGCACTGATCAAAAGGGCGTAATGCCGCCCTGCGTTGACCGTTGCGGCGGGATCAGGACGACTCAGAGTCACACGGATACTGAGCGATTTCGCGCGGGTCACTGTGTCATTGTCAGCGGTATAGTCAAACACAATTTCACCGGGATAACTCACCCCCAGCTCAAGGCCCGTTGAATCAACGACGACCTGATAGGTGGTGTCATTTGCATCGGCCATATCGTTGACGCTCAACCAGCCTAATCCGTCAAGGGTCGCCGCGGAGGCTGAAACAGCGGTTACGCCGGAGGGAATGGTCAGGGTAATCGTTTCGTCTCCGCTTTGGGTGAAATAGAGGCTGGCCACATCAGCGGATAAGGTCGGAAACGGAACGCCGTCAACCGCACGTACCGCTTTGACCGCATCAATCAGGCCGTAGCCAAAATTGCTGTCTTTCCCGCTCGCCCCGATATCAACGGTCAGGTCGCCGTTTTCGAGATAACTGCGAAACTCAGAGGGTGTCAGCGTCTGACTTGCGGCGCGCCGGATCGACGCCATGATGGCGGCCACCCCCGCCACATGGGGGGACGCCATGGAGGTGCCCTGCATCAGCGCGTAGGTCATCACGGGCGAGCCTGCACTGTCATCCGCCCAGGTGCTCAGAATGCCGTCGGGACGGCCATCTCCGGTGAGGTCATTGAGCATATTGCCCCCTGGAGCGGCCACATCGATGGTGCTGCCCATATTTGAATAGGGTGCTCTGGCCAGGTTAGGGCCTACCGCACTGACCGAGATTACACTGCCATAGGCCGCTGGATAGGATGGCGTGGTGGAGTTTTCGTTACCCGCTGCCGCCACCAGGATGACACCGGCGGCTTCGGCGGCGTCGACCGCTGCGCGCAGGCTGCTGGAGGCCGCCGAGCCACCCAAACTCATATTGATAATATCCGCTCGTCGGCTAAGCGTGCAGGACGAGTTATTACTCAAACCTGCTGCAAAACGTATAGCCTGAATCAAGTCAGCGTCCGTCCCGCTACCATCTTTGCCCAATACGCGCAGCGCCATCACTTTGGCATCATAGGCCACGCCTACACCCCCAACGGAGTTATTGGCGGCCACGACCGTGCCCGCTACATGGGTACCATGAAAGCTGCTCTCCCCTACCGTGCTATCACCGGGGTCTGTCGGGTTCTCATCAATGCCATCCCCATCCAAAGAAAGGCTAGTACTGCTAACAAAGTCGCATCCAGTGACCAATTGCCCCTGAAGATCCGGGTGGGTGGGAAGAATGCCCGTATCAAGCACCGCCACGATGACATCGTTGCCCGTCGCGTCTGGCACTTCCCAGGCGTTAGGGAGGTTGATCAGTGGGTAGTGCCATTGTGCACTGTAAAAGGGATTATCGGTCAGTGCGCTCTTGCGGCGGATGTAGTTGGGTTCTGCCCAGGCAATATCCGGGCGCTGACGCAATGCCGCGACGGCATTCAGAGTTTCCTGCCGTGTCCAGGCCTGAAATTGATCTGTCTGAGTGCGTCCGGCTAAGGCCCGAAAACCGGGCGATGCCTGCGTATCCTGCAGCTTCAACAGGCCATCCGTTCCATCCGCCCCAAAGCGTTGCACAAAATAACCGGGTAAAGGCTGTTCGTCTGCGGCCAGTCGCTGTGTTTGCTGAGGACGATAGCGAATCAGCACCTCGCCCGGCACAAATTCGGCATGGACATCCAGAGGCATGGTCAGCGGAGCCGCCCCGTTCACGGCAGCGCTGGTCTGCAAGGTTCCCACCGTTAAGCTATAGGTGACAGGCCCGCCGGAGGCTGTGAGCTCGATGTAATAGTCTGCCGTTTGCGTAATATCGAAGGTGACAGAGCCCGTCGACATGGTTTCTGCCGCTAATTCGGACTCATCGCTGGCCAGTAACAGGCGCGCCACGACAGCTGGGTCGGTATGCGTTGGCGCACCGTCATAATCATAGGCGTCAAAAACGGTCAGGCTGACGGTCTGACCGTTCAGCAGACTCACCCGGTACACATCGGCACCATCCGCCCGATAGTCAAAGCTCCCAAACGCCTGGGTGTGACTGCCGGCCTCTGCGCTCAGATAGCCGCCCACGATGGATGGATTACTCACCGCCTGAGATGCAGTCAGGGTATCGTTATTCGTCGAGCCGGTGCTGTCTGCGACATCCACATCGACCTGCGTAAAGGAGGGAATCAGGATCTGACCCGACAGGTCGAAGGACGTCGGTGTCGGAGGAGGCGGTGTCACGGGCGGAGCCGTTTCCCCTCCGCCACCACCCCCGCCGCAAGCTGCAAGGTTAAACAACGCGATCGTGGCGACGCCCCGGATTACTGCTTTTTTCATCACCGGCCCCTTTCCTGACCTTGCAGAACTCAGCTTTTAGCTTAGCATAGCTCTCATGATAACAAGATAACGGAGCACGTAGACATGCCCTACGACCTGAAATCGTTTCATTTACCGCATCTCGGAGACCGTGCACTTCATTCTGTCGTTTCGCTGCTCGAAAATGCCTATTCACGCCGACTGCTGGAACCTCTGGTGATCAAAGAAACCGGCGTTAACCTGTTGCGGGATTTACGGTTCTGCGAAGCGCCGACCTTTTTCCCTCTCCATCCGCAATGTCGGGCACCCTCCGCCAGCACCGCCAAAGCCTCCCTGGCCGTTTTGCAGGGGCTGGTGGAGCAACCCGAAAAACGCCCGGAGTCGCCGATGCCCAGCACCTTTGACTATGCACAGGCCTACCGCAAAGGCCAACTGACACCGACCCAAATGGCAGATCGGCTCGTCGCACAGATTGAAGCGTCTAATCAGGGTAAGGCACCGCTGCATGCCATCATCGCGACAATGGATCAGGATATTCGGCGCCAGGCGCGTGAAAGTGAACAACGTCTGAAGGCGGGCAAGGCGCTGAGCGTGCTGGACGGGGTTCCCGTCGCCGTGAAGGATGAGCTGGACGCCGTGCCCTACACCACCACCGCGGGGACCATTATCTACGGACAGGACGGTTCAGCCGCGCAGGATGCGACGGTGGTTTCACGCTTGCGTGCCGCAGGGGCCATCATCATCGGCAAAGCCAATATGCATGAAATCGGCATCGGTATCACCGGCGCCAACATACACTATGGCCATTGCCGAAATCCCTATGACCTTGACCGTTACAGTGGCGGATCATCCAGTGGCAGCGCGGCGGCCATCGCTGCGGGCCTGTGTCCGCTTGCATTGGGCGCTGATGGCGGCGGCTCGATTCGCGTCCCGGCGGCACTCTGCGGCGTCGTGGGGCTCAAACCCACCTACAGTCGCGTCAGCAAGAATGGCGCCTTTCCACTGGGATGGAGCGTCGGCCATATCGGTCCCATGGGCGCAACCGTCGATGATGTGGCACTGGGCTATGCCACCATGGCCGGTCCGGACGTCCTGGATGCCAGCTCCCTGCAGCAACCTCCCGTTCACCTGAGTGATTACCTGAAATCGAACCTGAAAGGACTCAAACTGGGGGTGTTCTCGCCGTGGTTCAGTCACGCAGTACCGGAGATCGTGCGTCACTGCCAATTGGCGGTCGAGCAACTGAAGGCACTCGGCGCAACCGTGACGGAAATAGAAATCGATGAGCTGGAACTGCAGCGAGTCGCTCATGCCATCGTCATCAGCACGGAAATGTTGTGCTCCATGCAGCCGGAATACGACGCGGATGCGTCCCGTTTTGCTGGCGACTCCCGTCTCGCGTTATCGATTGGCCGCTGTTTCAGCAGCACCGATTACATCCGGGCCCAACGCATGCGCACTCGGGCGATACAACTCTATGAGCAACTCTTCCAGAAGGTCGATGTCATCGTGACGCCCTCCACGGGTATCCTTGCCCCGCCGATTCTGGCGAAAAACGATGATCGTTGTGAAGCCAGTCTGACAACCCTGACCGACCTGATGCGTTTCGCATTTGTCGGCAACCTGACAGGACTGCCAGCGCTGACCGTGCCCGTCACGCCCTCTGAAGAAGGGTTGCCCGTGGGCTTGCAGCTCATGGGAGCACCGTGGCAAGAGCACACGCTACTGCGAGTGGGGCGGGCGTTGGAGCAGACGATCAGGCGGTCTGCGCCGAAGGTTCGGTTTGCGCCAATTTAAAAATTTGGCTAGCCGGATATTAAGGTGATCTGCAACCTGATGTCAGTGATCTGTCTTGAAATAGAACTGGAATGAGGGTCTCGGCTTGAATGAACTACCACTTCACCGGTAAGCGCCGGGACGTGTGAAATACGCGAAGAATTTCAATTCTCCCCAAACGGGGGCGCACTCGGTAAGGAATCACGTAGCGAGAGTCTGGCACCACGAGTTCTCGGGTACCGTGAATACGCCCCGGGTGACCCATTGATGGATTATCTGCTAGCAGGTTGACAACTTTCCAGATTCGGCTCACGACCAGTCTGGCGGCCTCCGGATCGTTCTTCGCGATATGGCTTGCTTCATCATCCAGGTTCTCAAGGGCTCTGTTGAGCCACTTAACCTGCATCAACGCCCCACTTATTAAACGTCATCCCGACGGCCTCATCCGTGGCAAAATCCTCGCGATCAGCCTCATTGAGCGCAGCCTTGATTTCCTGTATCTGCCATTCGTTTAATTCGATAAAATCACGGATAGCTTCCGTAGCGAGAAAGGATTTGGATCGCTGCGTGGCCTCGGCCAACTGATCCAGGCGTTGCTTCAGCTCAGGTTCCAAGCGAATGGTCATCGTCGTCGACATCGTCTGCCCTCCGGGTTAAAACCACATGTGTACATTGTAACACACCAGACAACTCCGTAGCGACCGGCCCATTTGATGGCGAGCTGCACAGTACGACGACCTACGATGCCTTCGTGGAAGCCGAATTATTTGAAACGGCTTCGCCCTGATTAAGCCCGATCACCCACAAAAGGATTGCTGCGGCGCTCCTCACCAAAGGTCGAGGTGGGGCCGTGGCCGGGCACAAAGAGCACTTCATCGCCCAGGGGCCAGAGTCGGTTGCGGATGGAGTCGATGAGGATCTGATAGTCACCTTTGGGAAAGTCCGTGCGGCCGATTGAGCCTTTGAAGAGGACATCCCCCACCCAGGCCAGTTTCGCACCATCGTGGTAAAACACAACGTGCCCCGGTGTATGGCCGGGACAATGCACGACCTGCAGGGTCTGATTACCGACCTGAACGGTATCGCCATGAGTGAGCCAGCGTGTCGGTGTAAAGGCTTCTGCCGGCGGGAAGCCGAACATGGCCGCTTGCTGCGGCAGGGCCTGTATCCAGAACAGGTCTTCGATGTGAGGCCCGATGATCGGCACATCAAATTCGCGGGCCAGTGCAGCCGTTCCGCCCGCATGGTCGATATGGGTATGCGTGAGCAGAATGCTTTCCAGCGACAGTTGATGCTTCGTCAGAGCGGCCTTGATACGGGGCAGATCGCCACCGGGGTCAACCACGGCGGCCTTGCGGGTTTCCGGGCACCAGATCACCGAGCAGTTCTGTTCAAAAGGGGTAACGGGAACGATTTGATAGTCCATGAGAGTCACATCTGCGTAGCGGGTTCAGCGTTTGATTATACTGATCGTATCGCTCTGTAGGTACTGTGCTTCAAATTCTTCTTTGGGCATGGGACGGGCGAACAGGAAACCCTGCACGTAGTCGCACTGATGCGCGCGCAGATGGTCACGCTGGGAGGGCGTTTCAACCCCTTCCGCCAGGAGCTTGAGCCCCAGGGCTTTGGCGAGTTGAATAATGGCGTTAACGATAGCGATGTCGTTTTCCTGCCCTGGCAACCCTTGCACGAAGGATCGGTCAATCTTGAGCAGGTCGACTGGGTAGCGTTTCAACGAGGCCAGGTTAGAGAAGCCGGTGCCGAAATCATCAATCGCGGTGGACACCGACAGATCACGTAATTCAACCAGCTTGCCCACGGCCTGTTCCAGATCACTGGCCAGGGCAGACTCGGTAATTTCCAGTTCCAGCCAGCGCCCTTCGACACTGGAAAACTTCAGTAAGGCCGCGACTTGTTTGACGAAATCCACCTCTGAGAACTGCCGGGGAGAAACGTTGACGGCCAGGCGTACGGCCCGTCCGAAACGCCGTTGCCACTGCGCAATTTGCTGGATGGCATTGCGCAGCACATAGTTGCCCAGTTCGCCGATCAGACCATGCGCCTCTGCCAGTGGAATAAACTCGCCTGGCGAGATCATGCCGCGTTTGGGGTGCTTCCAGCGCAGCAGCACTTCTGCCCCGATCAGCTCGCCATCATGCAAATCGAGCTGGGGTTGGTAGACAAGGAAAAGTTCTTCCCGTTCCAGAGCCTGACGCAAATCGCTCAACAGCGTAATCTGCACCTTCAGCTCGGCATCCATTGAGCTACGGAAAATCACATAACCATTACGGCCTGCATCCTTGGCACGGAACAAGGCCATGTCAGCCTGCTTGAAGAGAATTTTTTCGCTAAAGTCCTCGTCGGTTTTATGGTAGTCCGTCGCCCCCACACTCAGCCCAATCCGAATCTCATCCCCCTGAATACTGAAGGGGGCTTCACAGACCTTCATCAGGCGGTTGAGATAGGTTTCCAGCGGGGCATCTTCAACCAAATTGACCAGGAGCACGGCAAATTCATCGCCCCCCTGCCGGCTGATAAAGGCGCGGTCGGGCAAAAAGGTTGAGAGGCGTTTCGCCAAATCAATGATCAGGTTATCGCCGCTTTCATGTCCATAGGCATCGTTGACGTATTGGAAGTTATCGATATCAATCAACAGCAGTGCCATACGCTTGCGCACGCCATAATTGATGTTGCGTAACTCCAGTTCCAGGCGTTTCTCCAATTGTTTTTTGTTCGGCAAGCCGGTGAGAACATCATGAAATTCTTTATGGCGAATTTCCCGAAACAGGTGTTTAACGTACTGATTGACGCGCCTTGCGCGTCCGACCTGCCCCTGCACCAGGGTCATCAGGCGATCCAAAGCAATCGGCTTGGCGACCAGGGTATCACCCGCCAGAATGTCGCTATATTCCGGGGGTACCGTTTCAGGCCCGGACAGCACCAGAATGGGTAAATTGGCATATTCGGTTTCCTGGCGCAGCGTGCAGGCTACTTCAAAGCCGGGGTAAACCCCGAACTGACTGTCCACAATCACCATATCAGGGCGAAACTCGTCAACCGCACGAATACACCAGTCGGGATCATCCAATAACCGCACCTGAAAACCCGCTTGCTGGAAGAGGCCTACATGCTCACCACTGGTCAGGCCGTCCTGACTGAGATAAAGCACGCGAACCACCTCGTCCTCGGCACATTCCACCAGGTCTTCAAGCAGACTGATCAGCGTGCTGACGTCGAGGGGTTTGTAGAGAAAGTAATCCACACCCTGCCGAACTGACAATAAACGGGATGCGAAGCCAACCAGTTCGGAGATGCAGATCAGGGGAATGGTGTTGAGGTGTCCGTCGAACAGACGGCAGGTGCGCTCGACAGGAAGCGAAGCAAAGGTTTTATCCATCGAAAGGATGATCGCCAATGGTGGTGGGCCATTGCCCAGCGCCTCCCGCAGTTCCTGCAGGGTGACAAACTTGCGACACCCGAAATTGGCTTTGCACAGCAGTCCTTCAACCCACTCAGCATGCAGTTCATCCTCGTCAACCAGATACACCATGCGCTCGACGCTTTGGAATAACCGGGGAGCAGAGGGTGCGGAGGGCCCCTGCTGCTGACTCGCCTTCAGTAGCTCCAGTTCCAGACGGTCTATGCCTGCATGCAGGGGCCTTAAATCCCCCTTGAATCCTTGTTCCTGAGCCAATTGAAGCGCCAGACTCAAGCCTGCGGATTGTTGTGTGACGGCAGGGTGGCCATGGGTCGCCCCATTGATCGCCAGCGAGGAGATGAGTTCGAGCAAGGCTTGTATCTGCCCGTAATCGCCTTTGCTGACGCAGCGCCACAGCTCGCGAACCCGCGCCGCGCTGTCTTTCAGTTCCCGGGCCTTTCGGCGTACCGAGGGTTTACCGTCACGTGCCTGTTCAGCCATCAGTCAGTCGACTCTTCAACATATCCTGAGTTGCAACCACGCTGCAATTACGACCACGATGCTTCGCTTCATACAGTGCCGCATCTGACGCATGGGTCAGCTCTACGGGTGTGGTGAAGGTCGGGTACACCGCCAGTCCGGCGCTGAAGGTCACGTTCAGCGGGGTGTCGTTATTACTGTGATTCACCGAGGCAAAACTCACCCGAAGCGATTCAATGACTGCGCGGGCGGTGGCCAGATTGGTATCTACCAGCACGAGCATGAACTCTTCACCACCGTAACGCCCGATGACATCACTCTTGCGCATTCGTCCGCGTAAAAAGCGGGCAAAGTTGACTAACACCCGATCCCCGGTGACATGGCCGTAGGTATCGTTTACCTGTTTGAAATGGTCGAGGTCAATCATGACCACGACCAGCTCGCCATCGGTGCGATCTGCGCGTGCGACCGCCTGCTGCATCAGCTCTTCCGTTGTACGATGGTTGAGCATGCCGGTTAAACCGTCGAAGTGCAGCAGTTCCCGCAACTCACGCCCACGGCGTGCACGCGATTCCAGCGACGCCACCAGAAAAGAGGGCTGGATCGGTTTCATCAGAAAATCATCACCACCCGCCCGAATTGCGCCCAGGTGACTGGTCAGGTCCTGTGCGACCGACGCAAAGACGATGGGCACTTCCTTGAGACTTTGATCCTGTCGAATGGCTGCAGACAACTCAATGCCATTGAACTCCAGCAGATGCAGGTCCATCAGAATCACATCCGGTTTAAATTCCGCCAGGGTATCCTGAACCTCCTGCGCCGTCTTTGACAGCCGTATCTCCATCCGCGCCTGTTCCAGGACTTCGCGGTGATACATGGCGACATCGTCATCATCATCAATGATCAGGACACGATAAGGGGCATCGGCCATTTGAATGAACACACCGTCCAAACGGTCAACCAGCTCGGCCACATCAATCTGGACCGGTAAAACTTCGCGAATGCCCTTCCGAAAAGCGGCGGCGCGGGAGCAGAGATCTGGCTTGGGGTGGAGATTGAAGACTACCGGCGCGGGATTCAGGTTGAGCGAGGCCGGTGCGGGACAGGCGTGCTCAGCGGTTTCATGAAAGAGCACGACTTCCGGTCGGTACAGATCCAGCCGCTCATCCATCTGTGCATAGTCGCAAGGCAAAACGTCCCAACCGAAGTGTCGTATCTGTTCTGGCAGCCGACGCAGCGGAGAGCCGGGCTCACACACAAATAACAGTTTGGGTGTTTCGGGGCGCGGCATTTTCTGTTCGGTCAGACCATCATGCTCAACCTTGGCATCTTCCGAGCGAATCACCGAATCCATGTAGCGAACGAGCGAATCGATATCGACAATGAAACGCTGGGTATCTTCCGGGAACTCTTTTAACTGATCCAGTTTGTGCTCGAGCCGCTGCATGATCGAGGAAAGCGCCGAAAAACCGTAGGTCGCGCCTGAGCCCGCGAGCTTATGCACAATTTCCCGGAAGGGATACAACAGATCGGGAGGAAGACGCTGCAAGGTCCGCAGGCTCATCCACATTTCCTTGATGCGCTCAGTCTTCTCAGGCAACGTTTTTTCATAGGCATCCCTCAGTTCGCGCATTTTCTGCTCGAAGCTCGGTGACATGCCTCCGGGTGGATTAGCCATTAACCTTGGCCTCCCAAAGATCTCTGACCTGCTGGGCGAGTGTCATTGGATCAAAGGGTTTGGAAATCACGCCAATGGCGCCGATTTCAAGAAATTCGCTGATTTCGGCCGATTGCACCTTAGCCGTCATGAATGCCACAGGAATGCGCGCACAGGATTCGATTTTACGAATTTCCTGCAAGGTGGTGGGGCCATCCATTTGCGGCATCATTACGTCGAGCAGGACCATATCGGGTTTCAGGCTCGGAATGGCCTTCAGCGCCTCCGGGCCGGAGCTGCAGATCGTCACTTCAAACCCACCCAGTGTCTCCAATGCCAGCTTGGCAATCACCTGGATATCCGGCTCATCTTCCACATAAACGATTTTTCGCAATTCCATCATACGACTCCGCTAGGTTCGAAGGAGACTTCAACCTAACAGTCTAGACGCTATCCGGAATTTATCGAGTGCCGCCTAGCTCGTCAGCTTTTCCTTGCCACGACTGGAACGGCTGTGACCCTTTGCCGCTTGAACACCCAGAAATTTGAGAATAAGGCCATAAAACATCTCTGGCTTTTCCCACATACACATGTGACCACAATCTGCAAAGATGTGAACCTGGGAATGGGGAATCAGGTCACCCAGCCGGTAGGTGCGGTCGCGGGTGACATAACAATCCTTGTCGCCACAGATGATCAACGTAGGCACTTGCATCTGTTGAAGCTCTTCAGACGCGTCAAAGAACTGCAGATCCCTCAGCATTTGCGTCATGGAGGCCCGATCAAGGCGGTGCAAATCGGGTAAATAGCGGTCAATGATTCCTCGTACTTCAGGCTTTTTCAGCATTTCATCCGGGTGCGCCATCGCCTCACGCATGAAATGCCGGTGTAACCAGGCCGTTGCGGAGGTCAACCACAAGGTTGGGGGTAGCATGGCGTTACCCAACTTCCCCCAATGGGCGGTTACATATTGCAGGAAGCGGTAGGTCGGATCCTCCTCCGCACCATTTTCTGTTCCCCCAACTGAAATCACACGACACACCCGGTGCGGACGCTGACTGGCGTAAAACAGTGCCAGCATCCCGCCGGTGGAGTGTCCAATCAGCACAATCGGAGTTTCACCGACCAAGGCATCCAGTTGCGCATCCAGGCAGGCAAGCACGGCCTCTTTACTTAGTGACTCGCCCGGACTCAGGGGCGGCGACGGAAAATGTCCGGGCAAACTGATTGCATGAACCGGAAAGTGCTCGCTGAGTGGACGGTAATTATCAGGGGCCCAGAAGGAATGGGTCATGAAGAGACCGTGCAGCAAAATCACGGGGGTGCTTGAACTGACGGGACGGTTGTGTTTGCTCACCGCTCGGGTACCTCGACTTTTTTAGATTTTATTTTTTTGACGATGCGCCTGAGAGCCAACTTCCGCGTGTAATGGATTTCCCTCTCCTAACTCTGGCCCTTAATTGCTAATAATAGTGCCTGTTCCGCCAATTCATCCAGTGTAACCGAGCCATCCGGTCTGAACCAAGTGATTGTCCAACTCAATGCCCCTGTCAGAAATCGGCGCAGTATAAACGGATCCCCCACGGTGAGTCCGGCATCACTGGCCCCTCTAAGTGCCGACATCCAAAGACCTTCGTAGCGATCCCGCAGTTTGAGAATCTTCTTTTGATTGGGTTCTGACAGACTGCGCCATTCATAAACCAGCACGGTCATGGCATCGCCCGTTCCCCCCAGTATCGACTCCAGTTCACAGCGGATCAGGATAAGCAAACGCTCGCGCGGCGAGGTGGCCCCAGCCAGAGCTTCTTCCATTTTGGCGGTAATAAATTGAATGGTTTCTTCCATCACCGCAAAGAGAATCTCTTCCTTGCTTTTAAAGTGATGAAAAATACTGCCACTTTGGATACCGACGGCGGAAGCCAGATCCCGAACGGTTGTGCGTTCATAGCCCTTGACCTTGAACAGATATGCCGCACAGCCCAGTAATTTTCCGCGTGCGCTGCCCGGATCGGTGATTTTTCCATCCTGAATCATTTGAGCGAGTGAGTTCATTCCTGTCCTGCCTGAGAGCCTTGGGCAATTTTCCCGTATTTTATCTGAAAATGGAAACTTTACAAACCAAGCGCTTGCTTGGTAATCTGCACACTATCCAGAACGGGACATTCAGAGAGTAGACCATGACCGCGAAAAAGAACCTCCGCATCGGTTGCGCCGCCGCTTTCTGGGGCGACACCAACACGGCTGCCGCCCAACTGGTCGAACACGGCCGACTCGACTATCTGGTGTTCGATTACCTGGCCGAAATCACCATGTCGATCATGGCGGGCCAGAAGATGAAAGACCCAAAAGACGGCTATGCCACAGACTTCGTCAAATATGTCATGGCCCCCCTGTTACCTGAAATCAAACGCCAGGGTGTACGTGTCATCAGTAATGCCGGGGGCGTCAACCCACTGGCCTGCCGGGATGCACTTCAGGAAGCGGCCACATCGGCGGGTATCGAACTCAAGATAGCCGTTGTGCTGGGTGACGACATCCTGATGAAGCGCAGCCAATATGCCAAGGCCGGTATCACAGAGATGAACACGGGCGCGCCCCTTCCAGCCATGTGTGTCAGCATGAATGCCTATCTGGGTGCCCCCGGCATTGTCGCAGCACTGGAACACGGTGCCGATATCGTAATAACGGGGCGAATCGTGGACAGTGCACTGGTACTTGCGCCCCTTGTTCACCACTTCGGCTGGGCCTGGACCGACTATGATCGACTGGCACAGGGCAGCCTTGCGGGACATATCATCGAATGCGGCGCCCAGTGTACCGGGGGCAATTTCACGGATTGGGAGAGCGTTCAGGGTTTCGACAACATGGGCTTTCCTATTGTCGAGGTTAGCGAAGATGGGACATTTGTGGTCAGCAAGCCCGAAGGCACAGGAGGACTGGTCAGCTGTGCGACCGTTGCCGAGCAGTTGGTCTATGAAATTGGCGATCCTCGCGCCTATTTTTTGCCTGATGTGGTGTGTGACTTTACCGCTGTCGAACTGAGCGCCTGCGGTGCCGATCAAGTGCGGGTGTGCGGCGCCAAGGGCCACCCGCCAACAACCGATTATAAGGTGTCGGCCACCTATCCGGATGGATTCAAGTGCACGGTGACCTTTTTGCTGGCTGGCATCCAGGCGGCCCGCAAGGCGCAGACGGTGGCCGATGCCATCCTGCGCAAAACCTCACGCCTGTTTGAGCAGCAGGGCCTCCCCCCCTATTCGGAAACCCATGTCGAATTGCTGGGCACCGAATGTACCTACGGTCCACAGGCCCGCACCCCTGACTGTCGCGAAGTGGTGGTCAAACTGGCCTGCGCACATCCCAAGAAAGAGGCGCTGGTGCTGTTCTCACGCGAGATTGCCCAGGCCGGGACCGGTATGACACCCGGTCTCACCGGCATCGTCGGTGGACGCCCCACCGTCTGGCCCAAGATTCGTCTTTTCTCCTGCCTGGTGCCGAAACAGGATATTGCCGTGACGGTTGATATCGGTGGCGAACGGACGCCGGTGGCAATCCCGGCCCATGCCCCCTTCGACGGCACAGCCATTGCACCGCAAACACCCCCGGCCGAGGTACCCGCAACGGACATGGTTTCGGTTCCCCTGATTCGTTTAGCCTGGGCGCGCTCCGGTGATAAAGGCAACCACGCCAACATCGGGGTAATTGCCCGCAACCCAGACTATCTCCCCTATCTCAGCGCCGCCCTTACCGAGAACGCCGTGCACGCATTTATGGGGCACACGCTTGCGGAGGATGGGCAGGTCCAACGCTGGTTCCTGCCGGGATTACACGCGATGAACTTCCTGCTCACCAACAGTCTGGGCGGAGGTGGGGTGGCCAGTTTGCGGATTGACCCGCAAGGGAAAGCCTATGCCCAGCAGTTGCTTGAGTTTCCGGTACCGGTTCCGGTTTCTTTGGCCCAATCACTTTCACGCTAAACACAGGATCGTGCCATGTCATATCACTCTATCTTCAACAAGGATGTGTTCAAGGATCAAACGCTTATCGTCACAGGGGGTGGCAGTGGCATCGGCCGCTGCACGGCTCACGAGCTGGCCTCACTCGGCGCGCATGTCGTCCTGATCGGTCGTAAGCAGGACAAGCTCGATCAGGTGGTGGCCGAAATCATCGAAGATGGGGGGCAGGCCAGCGCCTACAGCTGCGATATCCGCGAAGAGGACCGGGTCAAGGAAACCGTAAAAGCCATTGTCGCGGCCCGCGGCCGTATTCACGGACTGGTCAACAATGCCGGCGGCCAATACCCTGCCCCGCTATCTGCCATCAATCAAAAGGGCTTTGAGACCGTCATGCGAACCAACTTGGTCGGCGGGTTCCTGATGGCGCGTGAAGTCTATACTCAGAGTCTATCCAAGCACGGCGGCAACATCGTCAACATCATCGCCGATATGTGGGGCGGGATGCCGGGCATGGGTCATTCCGGCGCTGCCCGCGCCGGGATGGACAACTTCACCAAGACCGCCGCGGTTGAGTGGGCACCTGCCGGCGTGCGCGTGAATGCGGTGGCACCCGGCTATATCGCCTCCAGCGGGATGGATAACTATGACGCCAGCATGAAGCCGATGATCCGCAAACTGCGGGATTCAGTGCCTCTGAAACGCATGGGTAACGAAGCGGAAGTGTCCAGCGTCATCTGCTTTTTGTTAAGCCCCGGTGCCAGTTTTATTTCCGGCGAAACCGTCCGCATCGACGGTGCGGCCCCTTTGGGTGGTCGCGTCTGGCCCCTGCCCAACGCCAAAAATGTTCCCGAATACAACGGTTTTCATCGTGCCACCCTGCCCAAGGTCTTGCAGGATCTGGATAACTGATCATTCGAATCAAGGAGTCACATCCCATGTCTGTGTTTTCATCCACCCTCGATCCTCTGTCCGAGGATTTTGCTGTCAACCGGGCGGCCATGCTGGAGGCGATCGAGTCCTTTCGCAGTGTTGAGCGCAAAGTCCTCGAAAAAGCGCTGGAGTCGCGCGAGAAATTTGAAAAACGGGGCAAACTGTTACCGCGCGACCGCCTCAATCGTCTGCTGGATCGCGGCACGCCCTTTCTGGAATTGTGCTCTCTGGCCGGCTATAAGATGCATGACGATAAGGATGGCTCGATGGCCGGTGGCGGCGTGATCGCCGGGATTGGCTTCGTAGAGGGTATTCGCTGCCTGGTCGTGGTGAGTAACAGTGCCATCAAGGGGGGAACCATCTCCCCTGCCGGGCTGGACAAAACCCTGCGCATCCAGCAGATCGCCATGGAGAACAAGCTGCCCGTTATCACGCTGGCCGAGTCCGGCGGTGCGAACCTGAACTATGCCACTGATATTTTCGTGCAAGGTGCACGCGGGTTTGCCAATCAGGCACGCATGTCGGCAGCGGGTATTCCACAGGTAACGGTGGTACACGGCAACGCGACTGCCGGTGGCGCCTATCAGCCGGGTCTCTCCGACTGCACCATACTGGTCAAAGGCCAGTCCAAAATGTTTCTTGCAGGCCCGCCACTGCTCAAGGCCGCCACTGGGGAAATTGCCACCGACGAGGAATTGGGCGGTGCTACCATGCATGCCGAGGTCGCGGGCACCGGGGAGTTCCTGGCGGAGAATGACGCCGACGGGATTCGTCTGGCCCGTGAGGTTTTTAGCCAGTTGCCCTGGAATCTGCAAGGTCATGCGTCCCCCAAGCGCAGCTGGTCAGAGCCTGCCTACAACGCTGAAGAGTTGTTGGGCGTCGTGCCCAAAGATGCACGTAAACCCTATGATGTCAGGGACATCATGGTGCGAATCGCGGACGACTCCCGCTACCTGGATTACAAGCCCGATTACGACAGTCAGACTGTGTGCGGGTTTATCCACATCCACGGCCACAGCTGCGGCATCATCGGGAACAACGGCCCTATCACCCCCAAAGGTGCAACCAAAGCCTCACAGTTCATCCAGTTCTGCGAACAGAACAACATCGCCATCCTGTTCTTTCATAACACGACTGGCTTCATGGTCGGCACGGATTCGGAGCAGAACGGCATCATCAAGCACGGCTCCAAAATGATTCAGGCGGTGGCAAACGCCAGGGTGCCGCGGATTACGATCGTAGTTGGCGGTTCGTATGGGGCCGGTAACTACGCCATGTGCGGTCGAGGGCTGGATCCGCGATTTATTTTTGCCTGGCCGAACTCCCGTACGGCGGTCATGGGAGGCGCTCAGGCCGGCAAAGTCCTGCGCATTGTCACGGAAGAAAAACAGGCCAGGATGGGAATGACACCTGATCCCAAAATGCTGGACGCACTGGAAAAGGCAACGGCCGAAAAACTCGACAAGGGGTCGACTGCCCTTTACGGGACCGCCCGTCTGTGGGATGACGGCCTGATTGACCCGCGAGATACCCGTAAAGTGCTCGCTTACGTACTCGATATTTGTGACGAGGCTGAGCAGCGCCGTCTACGGCCGATCAGTTTCGGCGTGGCACGATTCTAGCCCGATAACCCAAAATAAAATCCACATATAGAGGCGATCACTATGATCTTCACCCAGGAACACAACGAAATCCGCCGTACGGTCAAGAACTTCGTCGATAACGAAATCAATCCGCATGTCGAAGAATGGGAAAAGGCGGGCGAATACCCGATCCGTGAAATTTTCAAGAAAATGGGTGATCTCGGCATCCTCGGCATTCATAAGCCCGAAAAATACGGCGGCATGGGTCTGGACTACTCCTACAACCTGGTCGCTGCCGAAGAACTGGGTACCTGCCACGCCGGGGGCGTGCCCTTGTCAGTGGGCGTGCAAACGGATATGTGTACGCCGGCAATTGCGCGCTTTGGCTCGGAACAGCTGAAAGAAGAGTTTTTGGCCCCGGCGATCCGCGGTGAGATGATCGGCTGCATCGGGGTTAGCGAAACCACGGCGGGCTCCGATGTGGCAGGCCTGAAAACCACGGCACGCAAGGAGGGCGATGACTACATCATCAACGGCTCGAAGATGTGGATCACCAACTCGCCCAAGGCGGATTTCATCTGCCTGCTGGCCAATACCTCGGAAGGAAAGCCACATCAGAATAAATCCTTGATTGTGGTTCCGATGAATTCACCCGGTATCAGCCTGAGCCCCCATCTGGACAAACTGGGGATGCGCTCGTCGGAAACCGCGCAAGTGTTTTTTGATGACGTCCGTGTGCCCCAACGCAATCGCATTGGCGCGGAAGGGACCGGTTTCATGCTGCAAATGCTGCAGTTCCAGGAAGAACGTCTATGGGGTGCCGCCAATACCCTGAAAGCATTGGAAGGCTGCGTGGAAAAAACCATTGCCTACTGCCGCGAGCGCAAAACCTTTGGTCAGCCCTTGATCGACAATCAGGTGATCCACTTCCGGCTGGCTGAACTGCAGACCGAGATCGAAGCCCTGCGCGCCCTGACCTATCAGGCCTGCGAACTGTATGTTGCAGGCAAAGACGTCACCAAATTGGCATCAATGGCCAAACTCAAGGCCGGTCGTCTGGGCCGTGAGGTAACCGATGGCTGCCTGCAATATTGGGGGGGTATGGGCTTCATGTGGGACAACCCTGTTTCCCGCGCTTACCGCGATGTACGCCTGGTGTCGATTGGCGGGGGCGCAGATGAAATCATGCTGGGCATTATCTGTAAACTGATGGGCACACTGCCCGGCAAACGTAAAAGCTAAGTAAGGAGGCGACATGAGTTTACCCACCTGTGAAACTTTGCTGCTACGGGAAGACCGGGGCTGCCTTCACATCACCCTGAATCGCCCGCAGAGCCGCAACGCCATGAGTCTGCAAATGGTGCAGGAGCTGATGGCGGTCTTCGAGGCCATTCGCACTCGCGACGACTTACGCGCCGTCGTTCTGCGCGGTGCAGAAGGTCACTTCTGTGCCGGTGGTGATATCAAAGACATGGCCAATGCCCGTTCACGACTCGGGAAAAACGAGAGCGACCCATTTGAGGCCCTGAACCGCGAGTTTGGCCGCATGATCACCCTGGTTAATCGAGCCCCGCAAACCGTCATCGCCGTAATCGAGGGCGCGGTGCTGGGGGGTGGTTTTGGTCTGGCCTGTATCAGCGATGTCGCCATTGCCCACAAAGACGCCAAATTCGGCCTACCGGAGACTGGCCTGGGCCTGCCACCGGCCCAGATTGCACCCTTCGTGGTCAAACGGATCGGATTGACCCAGGCGCGTCGACTGGCTTTGCTGGGTGCCCGTTTTGATGGCACAGAGGCCCTTCGATTGGGCCTGGTCCACGTCTGTGTCGACTCTGGCGAGGCCCTGGATCAACGGTTGAATGAGACCCTCGAACAGGTGCGCCGCTGCGCCCCCGGCGCGAATGCGGTGACCAAAGCCCTGCTGTTGGCCGCTGCAGACGTTGCCAGTGACAAGGAATTGGAAAACCTTCTCGATGTCGCCGCCAAACAATTTTCGGCAGCGGTTCAGGGCAAGGAAGGTCAGGAAGGCACCCTGGCGTTTATGCAAAAACGACTGCCTGCCTGGGCGAATTAAGCGAGGAGCACCCTGTATGTTCACCAAAATTTTAATTGCTAACCGGGGCGAGATTGCCTGTCGCGTCATGCGCAGCGCCCGCGCTTTGGGATACCGCACCGTTGCGGTCTTCAGTGAGGCCGACCGGCATGCCCCTCATGTGAGTCTTGCCGATGAAGCCGTCCTGATCGGTCCGGCACCCGTTGGTCAATCCTACCTGCGTGCCGAGGCTATTCTGGACGCCTGTCGAAAAACCGGGGCAGATGCCGTTCACCCCGGCTACGGCTTTCTCTCGGAGAACTGTACCTTTGCTGACAAATGCCAGGCGGCCGGTATTACTTTCATCGGCCCTCCGGTCAATGCCATTGAATTGATGGGCAGCAAACGTCTGTCCAAGATCGCCATGATTGAGGCAGATGTTCCCTGTATTCCGGGCTACGAGGGGGCCGATCAGAATGAAGACACCCTGATTCGCGAAGCGCGCCGGATTGGTTTTCCCGTGATGATCAAAGCCAGCGCCGGGGGCGGTGGTCGCGGCATGCGCCTGGTATTCGAAGACAGTGAACTCGCAGAACAGATTCGGACCGCACGCTCAGAGGCGACAAACGCCTTTGGCAGTGGCGAACTCATCATTGAAAAAGCACTGATTGAACCCCGGCATATCGAAATTCAGGTCTTTGCCGACACCCATGGCAACGCCGTCTATTTGGGCGAAAGGGATTGCTCTATCCAGCGACGTCACCAGAAAGTGGTGGAAGAAGCCCCCTCTCCCTTTGTGGATGAGGATCTGCGTCAGCGCATGGGTAAGGCGGCTGTCCAGGCGGCATTGTCCTGTCAGTATGTCGGGGCGGGAACGGTTGAATTCCTGGTCGATCGCGACCGCAACTTCTATTTTCTGGAAATGAATACGCGCCTTCAGGTTGAACATCCTGTCACCGAACTGGTCACCGGTTTTGATCTGGTCGAATGGCAGATCAAAGTAGCGGCCGGGCAACGCCTGCCGGTCAGTCAGGAGGAAGTGAAGCTGCGAGGTCACGCCATCGAAGTGCGCCTGTATGCCGAAGATCCCGCGACCCAATTTATGCCTCAGACGGGACAGGTATACAAATGGCAGCCAGCACAGGGTGTCGGAGTGCGAATCGACGACGGGATACGAACTGACCAGGTTATCAGCCCCCACTATGACCCGATGATTGCCAAGGTGATTGCCTACGGTGAGGACCGTGAGGAGGCAAGACGCCGCCTGGTACGTGCCGTGCAGGACTGTCAGTTGTTTGGTGTGACCAACAACCAGCACTTCCTTGCCAATATTCTGCAGCACCCCGAATTTGCCGCAGGCCACGCAACGACCGCTTTCATCGGCCAGCATTTCGTTCAGGATGTGTCCATGCAGCCCCCTTCGCCTTCACAGGAAGTGGGTGCGCTGGCCAGCCTGTTGTTTTACCACCACCAGCACCGGGCCGATGCGCCACATTTCAACTGGTGGAGCGCCAATCACTCACCATGGCCGTGCGAACTCGCCTGCGGCAACACGACCCTTGAGCTGAATCTCTACTCTGAGGGGGGGCAACGGTTCAGCATAAGTTGCAATGCAAACGCTACTGAGAGAACTGCAGCGCGTGACGAGACCAGAAAGATCGACATCACCGTGGTCACACTCACCCATGAAACGCTGCGCTACGAGCTGGATGGCGTTCAGCAGACGCTGAACTACCTCATCAAAGACCGTCAGCTGTTCCTGCACCGTCAGGGTGTCACCTGGACCTTCCAGGACAAAACCCATCAACCGGCAGAAGCCGCTGCGGGAAGTGCCAGTGGCGTTATTAAAGCCTCGATGGATGGCGCAATCGTGAATGTGCTGGTTAACGCTGGCGACACCGTGCGCAAAGGCCAGACCCTGGTCATACTGGAGGCCATGAAAATGGAGCATCCTCTGAAAGCCGACCGGGATGGCACTGTCGAACGGCTTCAAGTCAAAGCGGGGGATCAGGTCAAGATTCGACAGGTTCTGGTTACCTTAGCTCCCGAGGACGCACATTCAGCTACGGAGGCAACGGCATGACCCTGAAAGGCAAAACACTCTTTATTACAGGCTCATCGCGGGGGATTGGGCGGGAGATAGCGCTGAGATGCGCCCGCGATGGGGCTAACCTTGTAATTGCTGCCAAATCGAGCGAACCGCACCCGAAACTGCCCGGCACCATTCATTCGGTAGCGGAGGAAGTTCGGGATGCAGGCGGAAACGCACTGGCCCTGACGCTGGATGTGCGGGACGAAGAGGCGATGGTGGACGCCGCACGACACGCGGCGGAACACTTTGGCGGCATTGATGTGCTCATCAACAACGCGGGTGCCATCAAGTTAAGCGGTGCAGAGAAAACACCCCTCAAGCGTTTTGATCTGATGCACCAGGTCAATACCCGCGCCGTACTGGGGATGACGCAGGCAGTTTTACCCTGGCTCAAGAAAAGCGAGAATCCTCATATACTCAACCTGTCACCGCCGATCAGCCTTAACCCGCGCTGGTTCCGCAACTATAGCCCCTATACCCTGACCAAGTATGGCATGTCGATGTTGACCTTAGGGATGGCCGAAGAGTTCCGGCGCTATGGCATCGCCGTCAATTCCCTGTGGCCACGCACCTTGATCGCCACTGCAGCGGTCGAGTTCGAAGCGGGCTCGCCAGCTGCGTTGGAAGCTGCACGCAGCCCACGCATCATGGCGGATGCGGCCTATGCGATTGTATGCAAACCAGCGCGTGACTATAGCGGCCAATGGTTGATTGACGAAGAGGTGCTAAAGGCGGAGGGCATTTCCGATTTTGAGGGCTACCGGCATCAACTGGAATCAGGCAAGATGCTCATGACGGATCTGTTCATAGACGACTAAGGAAACACGATGACGACACCCGACGTGACTGCAGCTGAACCGGCAGTAAGCGAACGTATTACCTTGAAGGATATTGCTGCCCAATTGCCGTGGGCCGCCCGTAAACTGCCTTCCTTGTTGAAAGGGTACTACTACTTTGCCCTGCTCAAGCCCAAAAAAGCCTTTACCATGGCCGATGTGATCGCCGATAACGCCGTGCGCTTTGCACGGCGCCCCGCACTGATGTATCGGGATCTGACACTCAGCTATGAACAGCTGAACGCCTGGGCCAATCAGTTCGCCCATTATTTCCGCGCGCAGGGACTCACGCGCGGTGATGTCGTCGCCATCAATCTGGAAAACCGTCCCGAACTGTTTGCCGCCCTGATCGGCGCGAATAAAGTAGGCGCAGCGGCGGCCATGATCAATACCTCCCAGCGTGGCCATGTACTGGCCCACAGTCTCAACCTGACCCAGCCCAAACTTTTTGTGATTGGTGAAGAGCAAGTCGAGGCCTTTGAGTCGGCACGCGCCGAGATTAACAACCTGACCGCCACGAATGTCCTGTTTGTGCCCGATGATGACTCCCGCATGAAAACCGGCAAGGCGCCCAAAGGGTATGTGAATATCGCAAGCGCCCTGGAAAAATGTCCCACCACCAATCCGGTGCTGGCCACCCCGAATCAGGCGGGCGATACGGCTGTCTACCTGTTTACCTCCGGGACCACCGGCTTGCCCAAGGCCGCACCCAGCAGCCACCGTAAATGGTTCAAGGCCTATGGCGGCTTTGGACACATGTGCCTCAGTCTGACACCCGACGATGTGATTTACGTGACTCTGCCCTTCTACCACGGCACCGCCCTGCTCGTTTGCTGGGGTGCAGCGCTGGCCGGGGGTTCGGCCATCGCCGTGCGACGGAAATTCAGCGCCAGTGAATTCTGGAATGATGTCCGTCGCTACAATGCCACCTGCTTTGGCTATGTCGGTGAACTCTGCCGTTACCTGCTCAATCAGCCGGAACGCCCGGATGATCGGCAGCACCCGCTACGCATGATGGTCGGGAACGGCTTACGTCCCTCCATCTGGAAAGCTTTTAAGGATCGCTTTGGCATCGAACAGATTTCAGAGCTGTACGGGGCCAGTGAAGGAAATGTGGGCTTCAGTAATTTCCTGAATCTGGATAATACTGTGGGCTTTTCGACTGCGCCGTTTGAGCTGGTCAAATTCCATGAAGGCACCCGCGAACCGATTCGCGATGCGAAAGGCCGCTTACAGCGCGTGACGAAAGGTGAACCCGGGCTGTTGCTGGGCAAGATTACGCCCAAGTGGAACTTCGAGGGCTACAGCCAGAAAGAGGCGACGGAAAAAGCCATTCTGCGCGACGCCTTCCGCAAAGGTGACGCCTGGTTCAATACCGGCGATGTGCTACGCAATATAGGCTGTCGGCACCTACAGTTCGTTGACCGCATGGGGGATACCTACCGCTGGAAAGGTGAAAACGTGTCAACCACGGAAGTTGAAAATGCCTTCGATCGCATCGGTGGTATCCAGGAGGCCATTGTCTACGGTGTCGAAATCCCCAACACCAATGGTAAAGCGGGCATGGCAACCCTGGTGCCGATCGATCCAGAGCGCCCGGTAGATGGTAAAGCGCTTCTGGCAGGGTTGCAGGGTCAGTTACCACCCTACGCGATTCCAGTGTTTTTACGTATCACGGATGCAATTGAGAAAACCGGCACCTTCAAATACCGCAAGGTCGATCTCAAAAACACCGGGTATTCATTGGACAAGGCCGGCGATCAGGTCCTGGTATGGCTGCCGGGCTCTGACGCCTACCAGCCCCTGACACAGGAGGTTCTCCAGCAAATTGAGTCCGGCGCCTACCGTTTCTGATCCTGGATCCTACCGCGCAATTGCGGCCTCGCTCAGGGCGCTTCGGCGTCCGGTGAGGCTTCCGGCGTGCCGTCCGGCATCACCCAGTCTTCACCCGGATCTTCCTGCTGCGCCAGTTCCACCCGATTACGCCCACTGCGCTTGGCCCGATAGAGCGCCTCGTCAGCGGCGCGCATGAGCGCCTGCGCTGTCAACGGCAGATACCCATCAAATACGGCGACCCCAGCACTGATCGTGACCGGCAACACATGGCTTTCAAAGCAGATCTGGGCTGACTCGATGACACTCCGCAATCGTTCGATCAGGCTGAGCGCCTGAGCCCCCTCCGTTTCGGGTAACAGGATGCTGAACTCCTCACCACCAAAACGCGCCACCACATCGCGTTCGCGACGGAAGAAGTCTTTAAAATGACTGGCGACATCCTGCAACACATGATCACCTGCTGCATGGCCATAGCGATCGTTGATCTGCTTGAAGAAGTCCAGGTCAATCAACACCAGGGCAAAGTGCCCTTTACGCCGTTTTCCGAGCGCAAAGTGTGCCAGCAGGGATTCGTCGAAATAACGCCGGTTACGTAATCCGGTCAGACCGTCGATAAGACTGATCTCGCGCAGCTCCCTTTCTCGAATCTGCAACTGCTGACGCATGGCATCCATCGACTCGGCGATAATCTGCATTTCATCGGCTGTCTCACCTTTGATGGGGGATTCCAGATCCCCACGCGCGACCCGCTTGGCCGACTCAGCCAGATTTTTGACCGATTTCATCACCGAAACATAAAGTCCCAGCATGAGGTAGATATACACCACAATGGTCGCAAACAGCAGAAAGCCCATGCCGATGAGTTTATTAAAGCCGCTGCGCGCCGAGGACTTCAGATCATCACTCAACGTCTGTTGCAAATGACTTTCAAAGTTCCGATAGGCCTGCAAGGTTTCTGTCAGATGGGAAAAATACACGCGCCACGGGGTTTCCAGGCCGCCGGCAGTGAACGACTGTTCGATGAAGTGATAGGTTTCGCGGGTACGTGCCACGATTCGGGTGACCTCCGGGTCCCCTCTCGCCCCGACTTTCAGATCCAGAATTTGCAGTTCGCGCTCCAACTCGTTCAGCGCAATATCAATCATCTCGGCGGCATCCTCCGCAAGGTAGTTGCGTCCCAGCAGCGCCGCACCATAGGCCCTCAGGCTACCTAAGCATCTCGACAGGCGGAAAACCAGCTCACTGATCTGATCCAATTCAAGCTGCAATGCCTGATTTTCCGGCGTCAGCGCCCGCCCCATTCGTCCAAGCGTAACCACCCATTCCCGCAGCACCAGGGTTGCACCGTTAGCATTCTCAAACACCTGAGACAGTCGCAAGCCTCCTGCCCCCGGCGGCACAGGACTCTCACTCAGCTCGTTACGAATACGTTCAATGTACTCCTCTTCGGCACGTTTTAACGGGCCTTTGCCGGAGGGCCGCAACGCTTCAAGGTGCTCAAGTGCCTGGCCACGTGACTGGGAATACAGCCGCTCGATGACATCATCAGAACTGACTTCCCGACGGACGGATAAATCCCTGACATCCTCCAGCCCCCAGCGTAATTCATTCAACACTTCAATGCGCCTCAGGCGCTCGCGGATGGCATCGTTCTGACGAAAAGAATTGAAGAGATCATCCATCAGCACCAGTGAAAGTACCAGGAGTGGGACTGCGGTAAAAATGGAAATCAGATAGAATTTGGTCTGATAACCCTGACTGGCCATCAGGCGGTAGGCGGGAAACAGCCAACCGGGAATGGACGATCGGCGGGGTCTGACCGGCCGTTTGAAAACGTCTTCTAGCATCAGGGTTCAGGATTGTTATTAACATTGATTGAACAAACAATGCACTGTATAGCAATCCGTCGCCTTTTTCCAAGCTCTAAAAAAGCCCCGACTAGCGGAGCCTTTGAATGCGCTCAGGTGCTGTAGCTCGCGCTGACTCGCCCGAGTCAGTTTAATTGCGAGCCGACCTTTAACCTTACTCGTCGTTGGTGGAGCACTCACCCGCCTGTGGTGCATGGCGGCAGCGTACACGCTTCATGACCTGCAAGGCCTTCTGGTCGTACAAACCATCATTCATCAGGCTGATACGGGACTCACGCATGAACTGACTGTATTCATCATGGCGCGTTTCAGGAATGCTGACCCAATATTTTGACGGGATCGTTTTCTCAGCGGTATGCACCCGCTCAAGAATGGTATCTAACTGGGAGTGGATCCATGAACGCATATTCTGGCCAAAGTTTTCGTCGAAACGCTCTGCATTGACAACAATCTGCATGGAGGTTTGCAGCAGAGGGAATGACAGGATGCCACCGCCACCTTCTATGCCACGGTAGAGCTCCATCGTGTCAAAGGCTACCGCTGGCGCAAAAATAATGTCAACGCTGCCATTATTGAAGTAGCCCGCGAAACTGGACAGACTGGCCCCGACCACCGAGCCGCCGACACGACGCACCATCGTTTTGGCAACCGGGTCATTGTCAAACACGGCCATTTTTTTGCCCTGGAATTTTTCTACACTGTCGACATTACGGTCGCGCACAAATATGAAAACCGCACCGATGGGCACAATACCCCCGATCTCATATTTGCCTTCCCGCATCAGCGGCTTTGCTTTGGGATCCGACAATGTTGTCAGCAGAGAACGCAACTCGTCCTCTCCCGGAATCGCGCCGACAGCTCCCAGGGTTCCTGTAAAGCGGTTGTACTCCCGCGCCATCACCTCTGTCACCAGCACGGCATCGCAAGCACCGGCTTTGAAATCGTTAGAGGCAATTTTCTCGTCTGTATAGGCTTTGACATCCAGGTTCGCACCCCAGGCAAGGGCCTTAGGCTTCATTTCATTGACCATGGTCACCAGAGGGCCATTAGCACCGACCGGATCCCAGGAACAGAACGTCCGCGTGGGCACTTCAGCCAATGTAACTTCAGCACCCAGCATCAGAGGCAGTGCACACAACAGGGAACGTTTGAGAGAGAGAAACATGTCAAATTCCAAGGCTTGCTTTGAGGTTAAAATACGGCGCTATTGTCCCAAAGAAGCCTTGTCATTTGTGTGACCGGGCATTCAGTTTACACTTACTACCCCGTTTAATTTATCACCGTTCAGAATATCTTACGCGGCAGGGCTTCCCTGCGCTCCAGAGTCGCCCTTTCCATCGGCAGAAACCGGAGCCGCTTTTGCGGCTTTCGGTTTGGCCGCAGCCTTAGGTTTCGCAGCTGCTTTAGGTTTCGCAGCTGCTTTAGGTTTAGTGGGTGCTTTAGGTTTGGATGATGCTTTGGGTTTGACGGGCGCCTTGGGTTTGACGGATGTTTCTGCCTTCGGTTTGGCCGCCACCTTGGGTTTAACGGATTTTTCTGCCTTCGGTTTGGCCGCTACCTTGGGTTTGGAGCCTGCTTTGGCTTGAGTTGCAGCACCCGGCGCACCCGCAGAAGCTGGCTTGGCAGGTGCCTTAACAGGCGTCGCTCCCCTCGGCGCCGCTGGCTTCGCTTTGGCTGAGGACATCATGGAGTCCATCATCTGCTTCTGAAAATCCAGCATTTGCTGAAAACGATTTTCAAACTCTTGCTGCCATTGCCCCATCGTTTCCAGCTGGGACTTCTGCATCTGTTCAATTTTGCTGGAGATGCTCTTGACCGACTCCTCCACGCGCAACTCTTTCTCTGCCTTCGACATCCACTGACTGACCTGGGTATGCAGTTTTTCCTGACGCTCTTTCATCTCGCTCAGAGCTTTATCGAAGAATTTTTCAAACAGTTTTTTAGGCTTGGAAGTGCCGGCCATGATTCAATCCTCTTGGGTGAGTTCAATTTCTTCCACCTGATTAAATTTAACGCCAAACCGCGGATTGTCTAGTTCTGCACCGGCATTCTCCCCTGAATGATGAATTAATCACCCTTTGCGGCGGCTTAAACGGTTAGAATAGTCGCCAAAAAGCGCTAGAGATAATGCGATGGCAAAGGGACACTCCTCACTCAACTTTCTGATAACACTTTTCCTGGGACTGCTGTGCAGCACACGGGTCGGCGCAGCCCCCCTGGATTTCAATGTGCTGAAACAACTGCCGGCCGATACGCCCCTGGCGAAAGTCCGGATGATCAGTACCTTTGACGGTAGCAATCTTGCCTATCGCCAGTATGTTCCCCGCGATCCGCGAGGTCTGGTCGTCCTGTTTCATGCGGCGGGCCTGCACTCAGCGGTGGGACTCAATTACCTCGCCTACCACCTGGCTAAAGAGCAGCGGGTTGTCGTGGTGACGCCCGACATGCGCGGTCATGGCGCTTCCGAGGGCCCGCCTGGTGATGCGCCTAAACAGGATAGCTACATGATGGACATGGACAACATGCTCGCCTATGCCACTTACTCCTTCCCGAAAATGCCGCTGCTGGTGGGCGTGCACTCGTCTGCCTCGGCTCTGATGCTGAACTATCTGGAATGGACCAAGCGCAAGGATGTTCGCGGTGTCATGTTCATTTCGCCCTACCTCGGGCCCAAGGCTAAACTGGAGCGAGTGAGCACACCGCCAGTCGTTCAGGTGCATAAGGCAGGCATGGCAACCAACAAATCAACCCTTGGTCTGGCCTGTCGACACTGTAAAGGCCTGACGTTTGATCTTCCTCACGCCGCCAAGATTACCTACAGACCGCTTGTCACTGAATTTACGGTTGCGGCAGCGCGTGCTTTTTCGACCAGCAACCCGCTGCTACAGGTTCGCAAACTGCGATTACCCTATGCGGTGGTCGTGGGCTCCAAAGACGAACTCATCCAGGGTGGCCGGACTAAGCAGTTCTTCAAAATGAATGGTCGAACTCCCTGGATGATGAAGAATGAAATCGTGCCCAACGCCACCCATTTGTCCATTCTTTTCCAGGGCAAAGACCAGATCGGCGGTTGGGTTGATCAAATGCTGGCGCAGCCGCCGCAGTGATCAACCCGCGCGGGCTGAGGGGTCAGCCCGGTGCTCTCATGACCCAATAGGAGAGCGCACCGATCAGCCCGGTCAGCGCCTGTGAAGGCGGTTCGCTGCGCTCAGTAGCATCCGCCTTGAGCGCCTCGACCAGATCAAACAGCAGGCGCGTGTCTTCCTGACTTAAATCACCCTCCCCCGGCGCAGACATGATATCAAGCTTATCCACTGCGACCACACCCCGGTGTTCAGCTCGCTCGGTCTGAACGGCAAAGGCCAGGATATTGTGATTATCCATCGACGCCTCGAAACGCAGTCGCCGCTCTTCCTGAGCATAACTTCCGGAAAAATATCCGGGGGAGTATTCAGTTAAAATTAACTGTTCCTTTTGTGCATTCTTGCCGGCAATTACCTCATAGGAAAGGAAAACGGCCAACAACGTCACCAGCGAGAAAATCCAGCTGCGTTCGTTCATTACTGCTCCTGTCTGTACAACTGTCTCAGAATCGAACGCGAGTTTAATACATTTGTTTCAAACAGTCGTTTCAATCCCTGTAAACAATTGTGAATCCTGCGAAACCAAGCACTTCATTCCTCACAAAAAAGCCCGTCACGCGACGGGCTTCACACCTCAGCAAGGACTCAAGATCAGGAATGACGCCCTATAGCGAACGCGCAACGATTTCCTTCATGATCTCGTTGGTTCCTGCATAAATACGCTGCACACGCGAATCGGCCCATGCGCGGGCGATGGGATATTCCCACATATAGCCATAGCCTCCGTGTAACTGAACACATTCATCCATTACGCGACACTGCAGATCTGTACTCCACTGCTTCAGCATCGCCGCTGTCGGAATATCGAGTTTTTTCTGCAAATGCAGCTCCAGGCATCGGTCGAGAAATACGCGACCAGCGGTAATATCCGCTTTCATTTCCGCCAGCTTGAATCGGGTGTTCTGGAACTGAAGCAGGCTCTTACCAAAGGCCTTGCGCTCCTTGCAGTAGGCAATGGTCCATTCCAGCGCGGCTTCGCAGGCAGATAGCGCCGTGATCCCCACCAATAGACGTTCCTGCGGCAACTCCTGCATCAACTGCATAAAGCCGGTGTTCTCCCGCCCCAACAGGTTGGTAACAGGAACCCGGACATCCTGAAAGAAGAGCTCGGAGGTGTCCTGCGCCTTCATTCCGACTTTCTCAAGATTGCGCCCCCGGCTAAAACCCTCCCACGCCGTTTCCACCAGCAGCAAACTCGTGCCCTTGGCACCTTCTTTAGGGTCCGTTTTAGCAACGACAATGACCAGATCAGCCAGTTGACCGTTGGTGATGAAGGTTTTGGAACCATTGAGAACAAAATGATCACCCTCGCGAATCGCGGTGGTTTTGACACCTTGCAAATCGGAACCCGCCCCCGGTTCGGTCATGGCGATGGCCCCGATCAACTCGCCTGTCGCCAGCTTGGGCAGGTAGTGGGCCTTTTGCGCCTCCGAACCATAATGCAGGATATAGGGCGCAACGATGTCTGAGTGCAAACTGAATCCAATCCCGGACAGCCCTAACCTGGACACTTCTTCTCCAATCACGGCATTAAAGCGAAAATCGGCACCCGCCCCACCGTATTGCTCGGCTAAATCCGGGCAGAGAAAGCCCATCGCTCCCGCCTTCTCCCAAAGCTCCCGATCCACTTGTCCGGCCTTTTCCCAACGCGCGTGATGAGGCACAGCCTCCTGCTCCAGAAACTTGCGAAAGGCCTGGCGAAAACCTTCGGTATCAGCATCAAAAACGGTACGGGGGATCATGCTTTGTCCTCATTTTGTTGTAACTATAGTAGGATCAGTCTGGCAATCCCGCTGCCGGGGCTCAATGGCCAAAATGCCCAACCCGGATGGCAAAAAGCGTCAGTAATCGGAAAAATTCATGACTCAAGATGTGACACTCGCCGCCGAACAGCTCCTGGAAAGACAGAAAACCCTGCAACTCGCCACGCTCAATGGTGACGGTGAACCGGAATCCAGTTATGCGCCCTGCCTGGTTGATCGGCAACAGGTGTATCTGTTCCTGAGTCAATTGGCCAGCCACACGCAGAACCTTCTCAGGGTGCCCGACTGCAGCCTGATGTGGATTGCAGATGAGAAAGACAGCCGTAACCTGTTCGCACGCGAGCGCCTGATCCTGAAATGTCGTGCCCTGCGACTGCCCCCTGAAGCAGACGACTATCGCGCAGTGATGGAAAAGATGGAAGCGCGTCTGGGGCCAACGCTCAGAATGCTGCGGTCTTTGCCTGACTTTCAGTTGTTTCAGTTAGCCCCTCTGTCTGGACGTTTTATTCAGGGCTTTGGCGCGGCCTACACCTTTGACGGATTTAACCTGAGTTCGATGACCGCAGTGACAGGGCGTTAACTTTTGCACCCGGCCGTTTCACGGCTCGAGCTCGGTAACCCCGGTATATTGACGGTAAAATTGCCAGGCGGCCCGACCGCTGCGACCGCCGCGCTGCAAGGCAAAGCGAATCGCCAGGCGATGTAGGTGCTCCCGGTCGCCCTGCCAGTCGGCAAAATGCTGATCGATCATATCGAGGTAGGTCGGCTGATCAATCGGATAAAAGGAAAGCCAGAGTCCGAAACGATCAGACAGTGCAATTTTTTCTTCAATCGACTCGGCATGATGCAGCTCGGTTTTCACCACATGGGCCTGCAGGTTTTCCTCCATATACTCCGGCATCAAATGTCGTCGATTGGATGTCGCGTAGATCAGCACATTCTCAGGCGGTAACTCAATGGAACCTTCGAGCACCGTTTTCAGCGCCTTGTAGCCAGACTCGCCACTGTCAAACGACAGGTCATCACAAAAGATCAGGTAGCGATAGGGCTGGTCATAAATCTGATCGACGATTTCCTGCAGATCCACCAGATCGTCTTTATCCACCTCGATTACGCGCAAGCCTTCCGGTGCAAACGCATTCAACAGCCCTTTGATCAGGGATGACTTGCCGGTGCCACGAGAACCCCACAGCAGTACATTATTAGCCGGTCGGCCTTCCAGAAATCGCAGAGTATTGCGTACCAGCGCCGCTTTCTGATCATCAACGCCAAGCAAACTATCGAGTGCGACCCTGGCCAGACGATGCACCGGACGCAGTGTCCCACGACGGGATCGCCAGATGGCTGCATGGGTTTTCGACCAATCAAGGGGTGAAGCGTCGTGGGGAGCGTGCATCTGAAAACGACCTTTGAATCAGGTAGACGAGTCGGAATGCCCCCAAGGAGGCATCAGGGCTTGGGGAACATTGAGATGATTAAGAATCCGTGCCACTACAAAATCCACCAGGTCAGCCACGCTTTGGGGCTGATGATAAAAGCCGGGGGATGCGGGCAAGATCACAACGCCCAGCCGCGAAAGGGTCAGCATGTGCTCCAGATGAATGCTGGAGTAAGGCGCCTCCCGTGGCACCACAATCAGCTGCTTGCGCTCTTTCAGCACAACGTCTGCCGCCCGCTCAATCAAATTATTGCTGGCACCGGTCGCGATGGCAGAGAGCGTTCCGGTGCTGCAGGGACAGACGACCATCCTTCCCGGTGATCCTGAGCCCGAGGCGACCGGTGCAAACCAGTCCTCTTCGGAAAACGCGCGAATCTGGCCAGGTTCTGCCTGACAAAGATGCGACAGCTGTTCAGCCAGCTTTACGGGCTGGGCTTTCAGCGACAAGTCCGACTCGGTTGCTGCCACCACCCTGGCCGCTTTGGAGACCATCAGATAGATGGGATAGCGGGCTTTGACCAGGCATTCCAGCAAGCGCAGCGCATAAGGAAACCCGGAGGCTCCCGTGATGGCCAGCGTGATGGGTTCATGCCCGCTCACGTGAGGCCTCCCTTGACCTGAACAGCCATTTTCGCGGGAAGACCACCAAAGCCACCATTGCTCATGATCACAATATGCAATGGCCCATTCATGCCGCGCACCGCTTCAAGCGCCTGCTCAACCTGCGTGATGATCTGGTGCTTCCCGCCGATGTCCGCGACCTGGCGATCCAGCCACTCATACTCACCGAAGTTGGCCCAAAAGACTTTATCCGCCAGCGCCGCAGAGGCCAGCAAGGTTTTTTCATGGACACCCATTTTCATGGTGTTGGAGCGGGGCTCGATGAAGGCCCAGATCGGCGCATCCCCCACTTTTTTACGCAGTCCATCGAGGGTTAATTCAATCGCGGTGGGGTGGTGGGCAAAGTCATCGTAAACACAGACACCATTTGCTTCCATCACCAGTTCCAGCCGTCGTTTGACCCCCGGAAAACTGCACAAGGCCTCGACCGCATGCTTGATTTGCACGCCGATATGGTGGGCGGCCAGAATAGCCGCCAGCCCGTTGAGCATGTTGTGACGTCCTGTCATGCTCCAGGCGACACGACCAGCAACACGGCTCTGCTGCAACACTTCAAAAATACTGCCGTCCTCATTGATCATCTGGGCCTGCAGATCTGCAGCTTCACCCGACAGACCAAAGGTCTGATGCTCTGACCAGCAACCCATCCGCAGGGTTTCCTTGATTGCGGGTGAATCGACCGGGGTTATCACCAGTCCCTGCCCCGGCACCGTGCGGACCAGATGGTGGAACTGCCGCTGGATATCGCTCAGATCCCTGAAAATATCGGCATGATCGAATTCCAGGTTGTTCATGATCAGCGTACGGGGACGGTAATGCACGAATTTGGATCGTTTGTCGAAAAAGGCGCTGTCGTACTCATCTGCCTCAATGACGAAGAAGGCCGACTCCCCCAGTCGCGCTGACGAATCAAAGCCCTTGGGCACCCCACCGATCAGGTAGCCTGGACAGAGTCCAACCTGCTCCAGAATCCACGCCAACATGGTGGTGGTGGTGGTCTTGCCATGGGTACCGGACACTGCCAGCACCCAGCGATCTTTCAGCACCTGATCCGCCAGCCACTGTGGGCCGCTCACATAGGGGATACCTTTATCCAGCACATACTCCACCATGGGGTTACCGCGCCCCATGGCATTACCGATCACAACCACATCCGGCACCGGCTGCAAGTGAGCCGGATGGTACCCCTCCCGCACATCGATACCGGCATTGGTCAACTGGGTGCTCATGGGCGGGTAGGTATTCTGGTCACAGCCGCTGACGCGGTGCCCCAATTCACGGGCCAGCAGCGCCAGACTGCCCATAAAAGTTCCACATATCCCCATGATGTAGATGTGCATGCAGGCGAATCCTTATTATTAAACGACTATTTTAGCGAACAGTTTGCCAAGGCCGCTGACAACTCTCAACTGCTGCCGTGTCAGGACATGAAAATAAAGCGCAGTTCACGTATCATTCGCCCACATTGAAACCTGATTCCCTGATCTGTCCCTTATTGCTGGCTGGAGCGACGCCCCATGAAACCCAGAAACGCCTTTTATGCCCAGTCCGGCGGTGTCACCGCAGTCATCAATGCCTCTGCCTGCGGTGTCATTGAAACCGCTCGTTTGCACCCCGAAGCCATTGGTACTGTGTATGCGGGTCGCAATGGCATTCTGGGCGCGCTGCGTGAGGAATTGATCGACACCAGCCTCGAAAGCGACCGGGACATCGCCGCCCTGCGACACACACCAGGCAGCGCCTTTGGTTCTTGCCGCTATAAGCTGAAGGACATCGAAAAGCAGAAGGCCGAATACGAGCGTCTGATCGAGGTCATGAAGGCCCACGACATCGGATACTTTTTCTATAACGGCGGTAATGACTCTTCCGACACCGCCTACAAAGTCTCTCAGATCAGTGAAAAGATGGGCTATCCACTGACCTGTATCGGTATTCCCAAGACCGTCGATAACGATCTGCCCATCACCGACTGCTGTCCAGGCTTTGGCTCCGTCGCCAAATACATTGTCGCCTCAATCATGGAAGCCTCGCTGGACATCCAGTCAATGTGCGAATCCTCCACCAAGATTTTTATCCTGGAAGTTATGGGCCGCCATGCCGGATGGATCGCGGCAGCGGCAGGACTGGCCCAGCGTCACGGCGAAGACGCGCCACAAATTATCGTATTCCCGGAAGTACCCTTTGATCAGGCACGTTTTCTTCAGCGGGTCGATCAGGTGGTGAAACGGGACGGCTATTGCGCCATGGTTGTGTCCGAAGGGGCTCAGTTTGCCGATGGACGCTTTTTGTCGGATTCGGGTGTAACAGACGCCTTCGGGCATTCCCAGCTTGGCGGCGTCGCCCCCATGCTGGCCAATCTGATCAAACAGGAACTGGGATATAAACATCACTGGGCGGTGGCCGATTACCTGCAACGCTCTGCACGCCATATCGCCTCCCTGACCGATCTTGAGCAGGCCTATGCAGTGGGGCAAGCGGCGGTTGAACTGGCCCTTAAGGGACACAACGCCATTATGCCGGTCATCAAGCGCGAACAGGATCAACCCTATCGCTGGTCTATCGGGGAAGCACGCCTGGCGGATGTAGCCAACGTGGAAAAGAAAATGCCCCGTGACTTCATCCGGGAGGACGGATTCGGGATCACCGACGCGGCCCGGCGCTACCTCGCACCGCTCATTGAAGGCGAAGCTTTTCCCCCGTTTGTCAACGGCAAACCAGATTACGTCAAACTCAGGAACGTCCTGGTTCCCAAAAAAGTCGAGAAGTCTTTTCCGGTGTAATCCCGTTTAAGGGGCCACAGGGGTTGCGTTCTCCAGCACGATGATGCAATGCTTGTGTCATGTGATGGGAGGACAGGCGCATGGGTCAGGTCATTTCATTCGGGCGCCAGCCGCCCACCCCCGATGATGTGCTGCATTATTTCTTCAGCCAGATCAACGCACGCTACCCCGCGCTGGAACTGGATCTCACACATGCTTTCGTTCGTCGCCACTATGTTGCCCTGTCCAGCCTCGCACTTGCCTATCTGCACACCGCCCCCAGCGTGAGACCCGAATCGCCCACCCCCTCGCCGGATATCCGCGCTTTGTTCTTTGCTGAAACCGTGCTGCAAATGCTCGCCCATGACGGACTGGTGAACATAAAACCTTTAAAAACATGACGTTTGGTTACAAATCCCCTACAGACTTGTCACGGCAAAACCCAGGGCCGCTGCTCTAGACTGATAGAGTCCAGCAGTGTGCAGTCAGGAGTTGCGTATGCCTTATATCACGGCGCGTGATGGGAAACCGGTCTATGTACGAATTCTCGGACGGGGCAAGCCTTGTCTGATCCTTCACGGCTTCGGCATGCATTCGACCCACTGGCTGCCATTCCTGTGGCCCTTGCGCAAAGAATTTCGCTTCTTTATGCCGGACTTTCGGGGTTTTGGTAAATCCGCCCGAACTCACCACAATCAGGACTGCGTGCTAACGAACTATGCCGATGATATTGCCGATATTCTCGACGCTTTCCAGCTTCGCCGGGTGAATCTGGCCGGGATTTCAATGGGCGCCTTTGCCGCCCTGCAGTACATGAAAAGCTATGGCACAGATCGGGTTGAAGCCTATCTCAATATCGACCAGTCCCCTTTTGTCAAAGCCACCGATGATTGGGAGTATGGATTATTTGGCCAAGCCGGGCGTCACAAATTGCCCCTGCTTGAGCGACTCTATCAGGCTGCTCTGAACTTTAATCGGGACACGCCCTTTGAAGAACTGCCTGAAACCTTCCGTTCGGCCTTCCGTCAGGAGTTGGGTGATTTTATTGCCTACGCCCTGGCCCGTGCGCAGCAGAAGACCTGGATCAAGCGCATCTGTGATGTGCCGGTACTGGCCAATTCGGTCTTACCGGGTAGCCACTGGCAAGCCTATATGACCTGCCTCGGCTCTTATTTAAGGGAAGACTACGACATGCGGCCACTGGCCCGTGAGCTGGACATTCCGGTGCACGTACTGGCGGGCATGCGCTCGGACATGTACCCCTGGCAAGGCCAGAAGTACCTGTCGGACCACGCACCGCGAGGCGAATTCATCCCCTTCGCGAAGAGTGGCCACCTGCCGATGTTCGATCAACCACGATTATTCGCGCAGACCGTTCATCGCGTCTTTGCCTGATCGGTGTTTGCCTGATCATATCCTTGACGTCGCTCAGTTATTCAGCGTGCGATAGAGGTTATCAGACAACCATATCACCCATTTGAGGGAGATTTGTAAACCGTTTCAAGCCTTCCGGGTTCAACAATCCGCGATGCACCATTCTCAAGGCGCCGTCAACCACCCGATCGTCCGTCAGACCGGAATGCACACAACCATACAAGCCATCAATCCAGAGACTGGCAATACCATGCACGCCTGACCAGACGCTCATGGCCAGCAACATCGGCGGTTCATTGACGAGTAATCCCGCCTCTGCAGCTCCGACTACTAACGCCATAATTGACTGGAACGAAATGCTGCCCGCCTCGGTCAACTCTGCATAATTTTCCGGTTTTTCAACCAGAGGGCCAAACATTAACTTATAGAGCTCAGGATTTTGACGGGCAAATTGGATATAGCCCCGACCTGAACACAACAACCTGGCCAGCGGATCCTGCTGTCGATCGGCTTCACCAATGGTCGCCTCCGTCAGACGCCGGTAACCTTCCGCCGCAAGCGAAGCCAGGAGTGCGTTCTTGTCAGCAAAATGTCGGTAGGGCGCCGTCTGAGACACACCGACGTCGCGCGCCAGAGCGCGTAAACTCAGCTTTTCAGGCCCGGCTTCAATCAGGTGCGCCAGTGCTTGATTCAGCAGGGCTTCCCGCAGGTTGCCATGATGATAAGAGGGTGATGACATAGAGCCCCTCGACGGTGCAATGTTGACAAAACATACATTATAGAAGGGAAGAGGGGGCAAGCCCAAGCCCCCTCACAGCCTTTGGACCACAGCCCTATAAACTCGTCAAGCCTATTTTCCTGTGATATGGTTGATATGGATCAAAAAAGAAAAATCACACAACCCTGAGGAAAAATGATGAAGACGAAGATTCTATCCGTCATGGCTGCGACAGCCTTTCTCGCTCAAGCAAGCGCCGCCAGCGCGGACACCCTCGAAAACGTCAAGAAAAAAGGTTTCATTCAGTGTGGTGTCAGCACCGGCCTTCCCGGATTCTCAAATCCTGACGAAAAAGGTAACTGGACAGGTCTTGACGTTGATGTCTGCCGCTCGGTTGCCGCCGCCGTGTTTGGCGATTCAACCAAAGTCAAATACACGCCGCTCAACGCCAAAGAGCGCTTCACTGCCCTGCAGTCTGGCGAGGTTGATTTGCTCCCCCGCAACACAACTTGGACCCTGAGTCGGGACGCCTCACTGGGCATCAATTTTGTGGGCGTCAACTACTACGACGGCCAGGGTTTTCTGATCAGTAAAAAACTCGGCGTCGCCTCCGCCAAAGAGCTGGACGGTGCGGCCATCTGTATTCAGGCCGGCACCACGACCGAGCTGAATCTGGCCGACTACTTCCGAGCCAACAACATGAAGTACACCCCGGTCGTGTTCGACACCTCCGATCTGACGGTGAAAGGGTTTGAGTCCGGGCGCTGTGACGTACTGACCTCGGACCAATCCCAGCTTTACGCCTTGCGCATCAAACTCGCCAATCCGTCTGATGCCATCGTACTGCCCGAAGTCATTTCGAAAGAACCTTTGGGCCCAGCGGTGCGCCAGGGGGATGACGGATGGTTCAATATTGTGCGCTGGTCCCTGTTTGCGGCGATGAATGCTGAAGAACTGGGCGTTACCGCTGCCAACGTGGATGTCATGAAAAAAGGCGATAATCCCGATGTTGGGCGACTGCTGGGCAAGGAAGGCGGCTTCGGCCAGATGCTCGGCCTGAGCGAAGACTGGGCCTTTAACATCATCAAGCAGGTGGGCAACTACGGCGAGCAGTTTGAGCGCAATGTGGGCCAGGGTTCACCGTTAAAAATCAGCCGCGGCCTGAACGCACTGTGGACTCAGGGCGGCATTCAGTACGCACCGCCGGTACGCTGATTGCATAGCTGACAACGGGAGGGGACACCCCCCTCCCATTTGGTTCGCCTTTAAATCTGATTAGGTGCGGTCATGTCGGAAACGTCAACGTCCCCGGCCAATAAGCCGAAATTCTGGAACGACCCTGCGATCAGGGCGGTCATCTTTCAGATCCTTGCCGCTGCATCGGTCATCGCATTCTTTTACTACATTATCTCCAATGCATTGACCAACATGGAGGCCCGTGGCATTACCACTGGCTTTGATTTTCTCTCCAACCCGGCAGGCTTTGGCATTCTGCAGTCGCTTATCGACTTCGATGAAACCTATTCCTACGGCCGCACCTTCTTTGTCGGCCTGCTCAATACCCTGCTGGTGTCGGTTCTCGGCATCATTCTGGCCTCGATACTGGGCCTGATCATCGGCATCGCCCGTCTGTCCCATAATTGGCTGGTGGCCCGACTGGCCACGGTTTACATCGAAACCTTTCGCAATATTCCGCTGCTGCTGCAGATTTTTTTCTGGTACTTCGCCGTGCTGCGGGCCCTGCCCGGCGCTCGCGAGAGCTACACCTTCGGCGAAAGCGTGTTTCTGAATAACCGTGGGCTTTATATTCCCAAAGCCCTCACCGAGGATGCGTTCACCTGGGTGTGGGTGGCTCTGGTTCTTGCGCTTGCCATTAGTTTTGTCCTGAAGATTTTCCGCGACAAACACCAGGCGCAGACCGGACATGCCCGCGCAATCTGGTGGCCCGTGTTACTGCTGATAGTGGGCTTGCCACTGGCCACGTTCTGGATCGTCGGCAGCCCCCTGACCTGGGAATACCCGGAGTTCAAACGCTTCAATTTTCAAGGCGGCCTGACGGTTTACCCGGAACTGATCGCCCTGCTCCTGGCCCTGACCATCTACACTGCCGCGTTTATCGCCGAAGTAGTCCGCTCCGGTATTCAGGCGGTCAGCAAAGGTCAGAGCGAAGCCGCCAGTGCACTGGGATTGACGCGCGGACAAACATTACGCCTCATTATCGTGCCGCAGGCGCTGCGGGTGATCATCCCACCGCTCACTAACCAGTATCTGAACCTGACCAAAAACTCCTCGCTCGCCACTGCGATTGGCTACCCGGATCTGGTCTCGGTATTTGCCGGAACCACCCTGAACCAGACCGGCCAGGCTGTTGAAATCATCTTTATGACCATGGCTGTTTATCTCACCTTTAGCCTGATAACGTCCGGGTTAATGAATTGGTATAACAAGCGCATTGCGCTGGTGGAGCGCTAAGCATGGACAATTTTAAACCTTTGCCCGATTTGCCCCCACCCGCCAACACGGTCGGCGTTGTCGGCTGGGTACGTAGCAATCTGTTTAATTCGCCTCTCAATTCCGTTTTAACCCTGGCCGCCGCCTATCTGATCTACGAGGCACTCGCCTGGCTGATCAGCTGGGGGATTCTCCAGGCTGACTGGGTGGGCGATTCGCGTGAGGCCTGCACCAGCGGCGGAGCCTGCTGGGTCTTCGTTTATGCCCGACTGCAACAATTCACCTATGGCTTCTATCCCGACAGCGAAATCTGGCGAGTGAACCTTGTGTTTGCGCTCTTCGCCGTCGGCCTGTTGTGGCTCGCCATCGAGCGCATTCCCCACAAGAACATTGGCGCACTCGTCACGTTGGTTGTATTTCCCGTCGCGGCCTTCTACCTGCTGCGCGGAGGGTCTTTCGGTCTGGCGGATGTTGAAACCCATCAGTGGGGTGGCCTCATGCTGACCCTGGTGATTGCCGTCGTGGGAATCGTCGCCTCTCTTCCCATTGGCGTCTTGCTGGCTCTGGGCCGGCGTTCCAACATGCCGCTGATTAAAAGCCTGTGTGTGGTCTACATCGAATTCTGGCGGGGGGTTCCGCTGATCACGGTGCTGTTCATGGCCTCGGTCATGCTGCCCCTGTTTATGACGGCCGGTGCCGAATCTGACAAGCTCATGCGTGCCATGATCGGTGTCATCATGTTCCAGAGCGCCTACATGGCCGAGGTGGTGCGGGGGGGCTTGCAGGCCATCCCGAAGGGACAATATGAAGCGGCCCAGGCATTGGGCCTGAATTATTGGCAATCCACAGGGTTGATCATTCTGCCACAGGCACTCAAATTGATGATCCCTGGCATTGTGAATACCTTTATCGCGCTCTTTAAGGACACCAGTCTGGTGCTGATAATCGGCTTGTTCGACCTGTTGGCCATTGTGCAGTCAGCCCTGAACGATCCGAATTGGTTGGGCTATTCCATTGAAGGCTATCTTTTCGTCGCGTTCGTCTTCTGGGTGTTCTGCTTCAGCATTTCACGTTACAGCATGGCGCTGGAACGTAAACTCAACACATCACATCGCTAAATTGACCGAGGTTGCCCCATGAACCAAAGCCAGACGCAAGTACAAACCGATAGCCGACCGATGATCGAATTACGCGGTGTAAACAAATGGTACGGTGCCTTTCACGTTCTCAAGGACGTCAATCTGAGTGTCGCCAAAGGCGAGCGTATTGTTGTCTGCGGCCCCTCCGGTTCCGGTAAATCGACCATGATTCGCTGCATCAACCGGCTGGAGGAGCACCAGAAAGGCGACATCATTGTTAACGGTGTCCCCCTGAATAACGACCTTAAAAACATCGATGCCATCCGCCGCGAAGTCGGCATGGTGTTCCAGCATTTCAACCTGTTCCCCCACCTGACCGTGCTGCAAAATTGCACCCTGGCCCCGATCTGGGTGCGGCAGACACCCAAGAAAGAGGCTGAAAAAGTCGCCATGCAATATCTGGAGCGGGTGAAGATTCCTCATCAGGCTCACAAATATCCGGGTCAGCTCTCAGGGGGGCAGCAGCAACGTGTCGCCATCGCCCGTAGTCTTTGCATGAACCCCGAAGTCATGCTCTTTGACGAACCCACCTCGGCGCTCGACCCGGAGATGATCAAAGAAGTGCTGGACGTCATGATCGAGCTCGCCGAAAGCGGCATGACCATGATCTGCGTAACGCATGAAATGGGCTTCGCCAAAACCGTCGCCGATCGAGTGATCTTCATGGATGCCGGGCAGATCGTGGAGCAGAATACCCCGCATGAATTCTTCACAAACCCGCAGAATGAACGGACTCAGGCGTTCCTGAGTCAGATTTTGCAGCATTAATACTGAGGTCTATCAGATCACAATTTGAATCGTCCTACGGCGCGGTTTAAATCCTGCGAAAGTGCCGAGAGCGACCCCGTCAGATCCGAGACGGCCTTGATCGCACTGAAATTCGTGTCACTCATCTGTGCGATCATCTCAACGTGCTTGGCTAAATCCTGGCTTGCACTCGACTGCTCGGATAGCGAATTGGATATTTCCCCCACCGATAGCAGAAGACCACGCATACCATCGTTGATCTCTTCTACCGCACGGCCCGTGCTGGCAGCCATGCTCACTCCAGCAGTCACCTGAGAACTGCCTTTCTCCATGGCCTGAACAGCTTGCTGAGTACTTTGTTGAATACCTGCAATCATCATACTTATTTCCTGAGTGGACTGCGCTGTTCGCGCGGCAAGACCCCGCACCTCATCCGCAACGACAGCAAAGCCCCGCCCTTGCTCACCGGCTCGTGCAGCTTCTATCGCCGCATTGAGTGCCAGTAAATTTGTCTGCTCCGCGATCGCTTTGATGACTTCGACAATACTGGAAATCTGGCTTGATTTATCACCCAGAGCCTTAATTGCGCTACTCGATTTAGCCACCGTTTCTGCTACATCGCCTATTTCAGTGATCGTTCCTTGAATCAGACGGCTCCCTTCCGCTGTTAGCTTTTGGTTCGCACCCGCTTTTTCCTGTGCTGACCGCGCATTGTCGGCGATGTGACTAACTGTCACCGTCACCTCTTCAATCGCAGCAGCCATCGAGTTAGCAGCATCGGTTTGTCGTGACGAACTGGAGGTGACCGCCGTCGAATTTCGATCAAGATCCTCAGCAGCCGCTTCGACTGCCAGTGCCACACGCCTGGCTTCCTGGATAATGCTTCTTAAGTTCCCCTGCATGTGCTGCATCGACACCATCAGACTGCCCGCTGGGGCATTAGACCGGGAGTCTCCATGGGAAAGGTCGCCTTGGGCGATTCGCTGCGCAACCTGCTGAATCACGCTCGGCTCACCACCCAACTTTCTAAGAATTGAATGAATTACCCACACCATGCTGAGCCCAATAATCGCCGTACCGATTATTGCGACTGCGAGAAGAAGATTCCCGGAACGCGCTCCATTCATCTCCAGTTCCGTGAGGGTACTTGAGGCAAATGCACTGGCGAGTGCCACCGTTTTATCAACACCTTGTCGGTGACGAAGATAGGCAGACCTAACTTTGCCAAACTCGGATTCTATTGCGCCCTGATCTCGTTTCTTTATTGCGTCAGTGTAGCTACCCATGACCACAGACCAAAAGACATCGGCAGCCTGCTTTTGCTCACCCAGAAGTGCCTGTTTGACCTTCTCATCCATCTCAGTGGTTTCCCAGTAAGCATTGCGTTGATCATAGTCGTTCTTAAGCGTTTGCAAACGGGCAAGGTAATCCTCTACATCAGCCCGGGGTGCTTGCCGCAGCTCTTCAGCAACCAGTTCCGCTTCGATGACATAAAGGGGCGGTGGAAGAATGTCTGCCACGACATCTTTACCCAGCCCCATTGCGACAGCGTCTTTGCTCATACTGCTGACCACGTTCAAGGCTGTCACTGTGAAAAATGTGAGCAACACAACCATACCTACGAGCAAGCTATAAAGCTGCGTGCGTAGCGTAATTTTATTAAGCATGAGACTTTTCCTTTTACTGAACGTCCAAAGCGAAGGGAAGGTACAAACCAGATCGATCAAACACCCAAAAGGCATCCGCTCTTTAAGTGTAGGCAAAATTTTACAGCGTGGCGAAAAACATACTCCCTCATCGGTATTGCCAAGATAAAGTGGTCTGCCTTTTGCAGTAACCGCCCGTGACACGAAATAGCGCACGCAAATACCACCTTTACGCTCTGGCTTGGTGCGCATTTTTCAAATCAGCCCAAATTGACGCACCCGTTTGGTGCCGATCCAGCTAACGTAGAGATACCCATACCATGCTGTTCAGACGCAAAGAGCAGAATCCGATTCGGATTGCTGACAAAAAAGTGCACGAGTGGAAGTACACCACCTGCGGCTATTGTTCAACCGGCTGCTCGATTGAAGTGGGTCTGGATAAAAACGGTAAAGCGGTCGCGAGCCGCGGCAATGCAGATGCTGACGTCAACCGGGGCAAGCTGTGTATTAAAGGTATCTTTGAGCACGAGCTGTTCACCATCGCTGGGCGTGGCAATAAACCATTGATGCGTGACAAACCTTATGAACCCTGGACTGAAACCAGCTGGGATGGCGCGCTGGACTACATGGCCAGCGAGATCAAGCGCATTCAGGCGACCTATGGGCGGGACAGCTTCTCTATCGTGAGCACCGGACAACTGCTTACTGAAGAATTCTATACCCTCGGCAAGCTGGCGCGGGGCTGTATCGGTACCAATAACTACGACGGTAACACCACCCTTTGCATGGCCTCTGCGGTATCCGGCTACAAGCGCTCCTTTGGCTCGGATGGCCCTCCCGGCTGCTATGACGATTTTGAACATACCGAGTGTCTGATTGCTTGGGGCTCCAACCTCCCTGAGCAACACCCGATTATCTACTGGCGCCTGAAAGAGGCCATGGAAAAGCGCAAATTCCCGCTGATCGTGGTCGATCCGCGCGTCACCATGCTGGCCCAGTTTGCCGATATTCACTTACCCGTTACGCCCGGCACCGATGTGGTGCTGATGAACAGTCTGATGCACGTGATTCTGGCAGAGGGCCTGGAAGATCGCGCCTATATCGAGGCCCATACCAACGGCATCGAAGCGCTGGAAGCCTGCGTGAAGGATTATGACCCGATCACCGCCTCTAAACTCTGCGGCATTGATGAAGACACCATTCGTGTGGTTGCCCGCCTTTACGCCAAGGCAGGCGCCGCCATGTCGATCTGGACCATGGGCATCAACCAATCCACCCATGGCAGCGACGGGGTGGTGGGGATCAACAGCCTCAACCTGATTACCGGTAATATTGGCAAGCCCGGTGGTACCAGCCTGTCGATTACCGGACAGTGTAACGCAATGGGAACACGGGAATGGAGTTCCTGCTCCGGTCTGCCGGGTTATCGCTACCTGGAAAAGCCCGAACACCGCAAAGAAATCGCGGATTTCTGGGGCATTGACGAGTCATTCTTCCCAACCCAGCGCGGCCTGGCCGAAACGGATATTTTCCCGGCCATTGAAACCGGGCAGATCAAAGGGCTGTGGCTGGTTGCCACCAATCCGATGACCTCCATGCCGAACACGGCGCGTATCCGCAAGACGCTCGAGAAACTCGAGTTCCTGGTGATTCAGGACGCTTACGCCGATGTCGAAACCACCCACTACGCCCACATGTATTTACCCGCGGCAGTCTGGGCGGAAAAAGAGGGTTGTTTTACCAACACCGAACGCCGCGTCAATATTGTACGCAAGGTGCAGGAGCCGGTGGGTGAATCCAAAGCCGATTTCTGGATCTTTAATCAGCTTGCCAAGCGCTTCGAGAACGGACGCAAAATTCATTTTCCTGATACCGTCGAGGGCGCCTTCAATGAAATGAAGCAGCTCTCCAAAGGCAATACGCGCACGCTGGATATTTCCGGCATGACGCATCAACTGATTGAAGACTCCTGCGGGATTCAGTGGCCCTTCCGGGAAGGGGCAGAGGCTCCTTTCCAAACGCCCAGCGGTAAAAACGGCGTTAAAGGCTCGCCGCGCTTATACAGTGATGGGGTATTCCAGACGAAAGACGGCAGAGCCAACCTGATTCCGCTGCCCTTCATTAACAACAACGAAGTGCCCTGTGAGCAGTACCCGTTCTGGATGAACTCAGGTCGCGTCGTCGAACATTTTCACACCCGGACCCGCACCGGAAAAATGGGCAACCTGAACAAGTACAGCCCTACCCCGTATATGGAAATGAACCCGGATGCCGCGGCCGAACAGGGCATTCAGCATGGCACCTATGTCCGTTTGGTGTCACGCCGCGGGGATGCCGTGGTCATGGTGCAGCTCACTCAGCGTGTGCCACGCAACATGGTCTTTATTCCCTTTCACTTCTTTGACTGCGTGAACCGTGTGTCGCTGGGCCTGCTGGACCCCCACTCACGGCAACCCGCCTTCAAGCAGTGCGCCATCAGAATCGAGCATGTGGATCAAAAATTGGCCGCACAACTGAACGTTGAGCGTCGCGGATTCTAAGGGGAGAGACGAAATGAACGTATTTAATAAAGACTTGCTCACCGACACGCAGCAAAACGCGGTCAAACAGGTGCCAGCCGCCCCGCTCTTCTACGATGCGACCACCCAGTACGGTACTAAACCCGATGTTGAAATCGGCTTGCGCGAAGACCACATGACGCCGTTTCAGAAGGCTTTTCGCAAGTACAACCCCTGGTTTATTGCGCGGAATTACTTCGACACCCTCGGCACGGACAATTCCGATTTAGATCCCACACCACGCCCCATTTTTGATGAGCGCCCTGGAGAACGTGACTACGCCAAGCTCAATGATCCTGTGACCGCTGATGCTAACCGTTATGGAAAACTGATTACACTGGTTGATGTTACCGAGGCCAAAGCCCCGGCAGGTCGCTCCATGGAAATCAATGGCAACCCCAGCGTGGGCACGAACCCCAACCGCAACAAGCAGCATGGCTTCCACTTTACGGCAGACAACTGTATCGGCTGCCACGCCTGTGAAGCGGCCTGTTCCGAGAAAAATGATAACCCCGCGCATTTAGCCTTCCGTTCCGTGGGCTATGTCGAAGGCGGCTCGTATCCCGACTTCAAGCGCATGAACATTTCCATGGCCTGTAACCACTGCGACAACCCGGTGTGCATGAAAGGCTGCCCGACCAAAGCCTATACCAAACATGCGGAATACGGCGCGGTGCTGCAGGACCCTGAAACCTGTTTCGGCTGCGGATACTGCACCTGGGTGTGCCCTTACAACGCCCCTCAGCTCGACCCCATTCAAGGCCGGGTCTCCAAGTGCAACATGTGCGTTGACCGTCTGGAAGTGGGTTTGAAGCCAGCCTGTGTGTCTGCCTGTCTGGGCAACGCCCTGAACTTCGGCGTAATTGAAAACACCCCTGAAAACCGCGAGCAGATCAAGACCTCGATTCCCGGCTTCCCCGACCCGTCCATTACCCGTCCGAACATTCGCTTTCAGCAGACCAAAACCCTGCCGAATGAAATGTCCCGCACCGACAGTATGCCGGTGAAATATCACAAACAGGATGACGGGACTTTCCGCAGCGTTGTCGATGAGAAGATGGGCAAGTCCACCCACTGGAACCTGCCCCGCTTAAGCAGCCGGGAAAACCCGCTGGTGATTTTCACACTCTTTACCCAAGCCGCCCTGGGAGCCTTCATGCTGACCTATCTGGGCGCGTTACTGGGAATTGAATCGCTGGTTAACGTGACCGAAAGCGTCATCTACCTTCCTTTGCTTGCAGTCATGACGGGGCTACAGGCGATTGGCCTGCTGCTTTCGACCATGCACCTGGGTAAACCCATGCGCTTTTACCGTGGCTTCAACAACCTGCGTTATTCGCCGGTAAGCCGTGAGGCTCTGGGTGTCGCGCTGTTTTTTGCCGGAATCGCGGCCTTTACCGGGCTTGAATTTGTCTCAGCAGGCCTGGCTTATTTCGACATCGCCGCACCCGCGCTTACGCATATCATTCCTTCGATTCAGACCGGTTTGGCGTTTTCTGCCATGCTCTCTGGTCTGGTCGGTCTGTACTGGATGTATCGAAGCTACCGCATTCCGGCGCGTCCGTTCTGGAACCATAAGCAGGTCTTTTTCAGCTTCTTTGGCACGCTGTTCAGTCTGGGCGGTCTGGTCGTTGCGGTACTGGCGGTTCCGACCTTTTTGCTGACCTCGGTTGCCGAGAGCAGTCTGAATCAACTGGTGCAGATCACTGCCGGGTTGGCAGCACTGGGCCTGCTGACGGAAGGTCTGGGTTTGATTCTGCACGCGAAATACCTCAACACGGAGAGCGGCGAAGGTGCGGCAGCTCACTATGTTCAACAAACGACCTTTGGAAAAACCTACGTGCTGCGCAATGCGCTGATCGCCGCCAGTGCTCTGGTGCTCGCCTCGGTGAGTCTGTTCTTTGCTGGCTCAGCCACCGGTCTCGTGCTGCTGACCCTTGCCATTCCTGCCGTATTCGCCGCGCTGCTGATCGGTCGCTGCCTGTTCTATATCCTGGTCATTCCAACGACCATGCCGGGCGCCTTTTTCTGGAAGAACAAAGGTTTTGAAGAACATGCGCGTGATGTGGGCCTGGCCAACATGCCACAGGTCGGCGTCGTGCCCGCCTGCCACCACTGATCGTGACGAGCCAACACATGACCTTAAACGATTTATTGCATAAAACCTGCCTTATCGGCCTGACCTACCTGAATCACCAAGGTGATGTACTGCATACCTCACAACTTGCCGGGAAGGTCATCGCCATTGATGCGGAAGAAGGGATTACCGTTAAACTGGCGGCACTGCCGGACGCTACAGAAGCGCCGCCCAACTTCCATCTGCCGCCATCACTGGACCCTTGGTTTGTGGCCCCCAAGGGGCATTACAAGAACGCCAAATTCAAGATTGATATTCGTGACCCGGATTTCTTCGTCACCTGGGATGTCGTCAAAAAACGGGACGACATGGAAGCCGGACAACAGGAGTGGTGGGAATGGCACCCGCGGGTGTCGCCGCCCCGTGTGAATTGATGCGTCAAAATCAGCTCCTAGAATTATGACTTGATCAGCGTTTGCGTTTTAACGTAAAGATCACTCTTGCATAACCGCTAGGGCCCCAGCCGCTCGATAAAATCCACGAAACTTTCAATATCCATTTTATCGGGCGACCCCTGTGATGTTTTTTGCTTTACGCTTCAAAGAATCAAACGCCCAGTACGTCTTTGAGCTTCTGTAACGCCAGTTTATGTTTGTCATCCGGCATTTTTGCCAAATTAATCTGTTTCCATTTAATGGCCGGAAGCTCACTGACACCCTTTAGGTTGAGTAGCGACCAATCCGGCTGACGATTTTTAAACGAAAGCAAAAAAGCCTTTTCACTATCGGTTAGCCCTTCGTGAAGAAGCTCCACCAAACGCTTCCGAACAGCAACCAGTTCATACAGTGGTACGTCCGTCTTGGCCATATTTGCAAACTCGCCTGAGTATATGGACGAAATATCTTTGTACTGTGGCCTGAGCAGTTCGGCGATTGGCCGATTATGGCTCATTAGATAGATAAGCGTGGCTTTTCGTATCTCATCACTCAGGCCTTCATTATCCAAAAGCCACTTCACATCAAATAGGTCTCTTGGATGCTGCCGGTCCAATGCGGCGCATATTTTGCCCGCATAGAGATCAGCCAAAGCCACCACGGACACTTCTGCGTAACCAAATTCTTCCTCTACGGCCGCGCATGCCTCCATAAGCTGCGGTTCATGCACCGTGCCACGTAACACGGGTGATAACTCCACCTTTATCTGTACACCGTTACGGGCAATGATCAGCCTCAGTGCGTCCCGTCGTGTCTTATAGGCCTCGGTGAGTTCTATGTATTTAAACGCTGCTTTCAAATCTGCGCTAACGGCATCAAGTGCCGCGTATATTTCCTGCAAGGCCTCATCACGGCCTTTCATGGGCAGATAGACCAGATCAATATCAACCGACAGGCGCGGAAACTCTCTAACAAAGAGATTGATTGCGGTGCCACCCTTTAGCGCGAAACAATGCTGTTTGGCGACAAAGGGCAAAACCTGCATCAAAAGTTGAACCTGCTTGTAATAAATACTGTTTCTATCCATCCCTGAGTCTAACCTTCACTTTCAATTGCCATATGCGACGGCACAGTGATCAGATAATCGGCATCCAATTTCCCGCCTTTTGCTACCACTCGCTTGCCAGAGCCCAAGTCATAATCCTTAACGCTCAGTTTGCTAAACCAAGGATAGGCTTGGCGCTTTGCCAACCAAAGAAACAACCGTTTGGCTTTTACGCTTTTACAGGCTTTCAAAAGCGTATCGAGTTTTCTGGGCGATAAATTCACTAGCCCCTGCATTAATTCATCGGCATGCTCAAAGCTCACACCGTCTGGTAGGTCCATCAATAACTCTACTATGGCCTTCTCAGGACATGAAAAATACACCGGCGGTAACTCTGCCTTCCATTTATGCTCTTTGATTAAAGCCTTATCCATCAACACACTTTCAGGCCATAACCTGTTTGTGCTGTGCCCTTCAAATTCTACCGCTAAGGACAAACGCGCCACCCATGTCGGCAATTTACCTGCCGCATAGAGATGGATATGGGGTGTGCTGCCTAATGGCAAATACTGGGTCAATCCCGATAACGACAGCGCGGATACCCCGCCGACCATAACAGTTGGCACACTATCACTATGGCTCTCAGCCTTTTCCATTCGCTGCATAGAGGCGACCACACCTTCCCAGCTGACGGAGCGGGAGTACTGGCTATATACCCCCGTCGCCAGTAACAACAAGGTTTCTGTTTTTACCGCATTATCGATGGCATGAGCACTCAAGCCCTGCCCGGCCAGCCACTTTTTAGTGGCTAACATGCCATAAGGAAGAAGTGCTTTAAGTGACTGCTTGTAAGCCATTTTTACAGCGTCACCCCGTGAAGTTGTGCATTCACCTAGCGTACTTACCTTTCTTTGTGTCTGCAGCTCACGAAGCCATCAGGACAGATTTTCGGTTTACAATTAAGCAAATATGCGGCGCTTATCGCCGTAAATTACAATTTAATTAAACTAGCACACACTATATTGGTTTACAATTATTATCTTATACGGCGTTAATTGCCGTGAAACTGATAAGGTATAAACCAGAAGGAATGAAAAGAGCAATTTCCAGCCAAGTATGCCGAGCGATGGATACCGGGGGCTGGGTATCGGCCCGACGCAAGTATCCCGGCGGCACTGGTCAGCGGGGTGCGGGCGGTACCGAGATAGCCGGTGGCGCGGTTAATCGCCATGACCCTGACGGTTTCCCCCGGTTTGGGGACGCCCCTGAATTTCTGCATCGCTCAGTCCCCATCGGTGCAGGATCAACTGCCCGGTAGACTCGCGGAAAATGAGAATATCCGTGTTGCGGTAATCCTCCTGACTGATCTGGGTCAGCAGACCGATGCTCTGATCCAGACGTTTCTGGGTGTCGGCCCGACGTAACAGATCCGGTGCCTGGGTGGCGGCATCTTCCGCCCTGAAGTACACACCCGCCAGTCCACGGTATCCGGCGTGCCGTCGGCATTGACCATAGGATCATTTATCTTCCGAAAACTTCGGGGCAAAGCCATAATGTAAGCATTGTTCTTATGTTGGGTGGTCGTCAGATGGCACGCACAATCACGTTTCAACCCAGTAAACAGCTGGGGGAATTTGTAGAAGCTTTAGTGGAAAGCGGCACTTACAATAACCAGAGTGAGGTTATTCGCGAGGGACTGCGCCTTTTGCAGGAAAAGACGGCAGCCTCCAAACTTCAGGCATTACGCAAATTGATTGACGAAGGGGAAGCTAGTGGGGAGCCTCTCGACTGGAATGCGGATGCATTTTTACAGCGAATGAAACAACAGGGATGATGATGGCATTCTCGTTATTCGTGTACTCCATAAAGGTATGGATTATCTGAAACATTTGTAGACTGACGCGAAAAGAACGGCTAAGTTACCCGCCAAAGACACTCGTCAGCCCCACACGCCTCCAGCCAGGCTTTGATCCTATCTGCCAGCTTCTCCATTCCCGGCGGCCAGTCAAAGACCAACTGTACCTGATCACCAGTTCGCTGGTAATTCGCTACTAAAAAAGCACTGTCGAAGGCATCCAGAATGCCTTCCAAATGATCAGCAGCTTCCTCGCCAAAGGCATCGACTTCATCCTGAAGATCAGCCCCCGTCCTGCCATTTTGCATCAGCTGACCGACCCGATCCCAGAGTTCATGGCGGCTTTGTACTTTGAAGGTCAATACCGGCTCGATGTGCATGATTAAGCCTGATTCTCCATTTCTGCCATCACCTTGGCTTCCAGTGCACGCAGCTCCCCCAACTGATCGGCGTTTTTCATGAGGGAGGCTTTGACCGCGTCGGCATGGGTAATCTGTTCCTCTGAAAAGTTTTGCCGCCTGGCCTCAACAGGCCACTTCAGCAGGCTGATCACAACTGCCCTCAATCGACTGGCAAACAATTGCTCAAGCTATCTGCCTTCAATCTCTGCTACTGAGAAGAAGCATGGATCCACATGAGGCAGTAACGATTCGAGATATCCCATATTAAAGCGCAGCACGCCACTGCTCGGTTGGTTAAAGTGCATGTATTTGTTGAAATAAAAGGCCAGTGCTTGAAAAATATTATTGGGTGTATACGTCAGCTTCCGATGCTCTTTTTCCCGATTGATCCTGAGCGGAAACACCCGATCCGGGTCATACACCTCTCCAAACGTTGCCTTGAAGTAGTAATCCTGGGTTTCGATGGGGCAGAAATAGTCAGATAACACCCCGCAGAAATAACCCTGTAGTGTTTCGAAATCCCCATCCGTCAGCGGATCGGTGATGACCTCATCCAGGAGCTTCTGAAGACCCTCCAGAGTTGGGTCTGGCCAGAGATAAAGGATGCTGTCCCAATCAAAACTGCCACCTATTTTTCCTTCAAAAAATAACTCCTTACATGCCTTAATATTTTTCCGGGAATTACCATTCTTTCGGTAACGGCTCTCTAACTGCTCCCATTGTCGGTTGCGGTCTCCTGAAGTCATCTTGTCCCCCTACTGCAAATCGAACTCTTCCGCATACTCACTGAGCAGATCAAAGCCCAGCTGCGGTAATACGGTTTTGATCGTCGATGAAATACCGGAATCGACGATGGTTTGATTAGTGTCGGCATTCGCGCTTAGCGATACCCGCAAAACATCTTGATTCCCATCCGGATCTTTAGCGAACTGACCCCGAATGCTGTTTGGCTGGTTTTGAGCCCCCAGATTCGGGCTGACATCGTGAATGGTCGGATTGTTACGACGGCGTACCTCGAACTTCTGGAACTTCCAGAGAATCGATGCTGGAACCACCACAACTTCAATTCGGTCTCGATCAGATTGATTCTTCGCCAACCAGGCGGCCCGCAAAGAAAACGCCGCGCGGTCGATGGTAAACTGACGATGCAGGCTGGCTGGATCTCTGGCAGTATCACTGCCCGTGCCGGTGAGTTTCCAGGTCTTGATCTTGCCTGCTGCCAGCACATCCCGCTGATTGGGGCTTTTAGCTTTGTAGGATTTCAGCTCGATCCATTGCTCCTGGTTATCCTGGCCTTGCAGCACGATGTCGATGTAGCGGATTCGGCGGAAAATGTCATCCTCTAGCAAAGGGTTGTCTGCGGTTAAATCCGGGATGCGAGCCGCTTTATCGAAAAACCCCACATATCTGAACCCATCTACCGCTTTGATCGCAGGGAAGTTGTCGGACAAGCGATGACTGGCGTGATAAAAAGCCAGCTGCTCCAGGTGAAACAAGGCACCATGCGCATCGCCCTGGTAGCGTTCGGGTGGGCTGTCAGAGGGTGCCGCCTCCTTCACCTGGCCATCGGCGGCAATATCGCTGAAGGCAGCGCGCATTTTCGCGTAAATACTTGATCGAATGGTGCGTGAAAAGCCATTGCGGCTGCAGTTCAGTCGCTCGGATTCGCTGGGCCCGGTTTGGCCTGGATCCGGGTTGGCTTGCGATTCGCTTTCCGCTTGTATCGCCCGACCACAGGCGTTTTCATATTTGAGATAGGCCAGGAAACTGATTAACACCGCCGGATGGTAACGGGCATTCCGAATGCCTCTGACCAGGTTTCTGACCGTTTTGGCACCGGCCCGTGCCATCATGCCTGCGGAGATGCCCATCAATTCTTTTTTGAAGACATACCGACGTGTGCTGGGGTTTAAGGTGCCTCGCAGACCTTGTTTGATGGCAGCCAAGGCCTCCGGCAACGCTTTCGCCGCAGTGGCATCCAGGTGCCGCGAAACACTGGCCAGCGTTTCGCCCAGCACTCTGGCCACGACCCGCCTTGCATTCGGCGCGGCCTGCGCCTGCCGGAACATAAACGACAGTGGCAAAGCCGCTTGCGGGTTGTCGCCAAACGCATCCACGAGTGGTGGGTCGCCCTCGCCTTCCCAACCGTCGGCAGGCAGGGCCAGGTAATCTACCCACGCCACCACATCATCGGCACTGTCTACGGTCGAGATCAGAAATTCCAAGCCTTTGCGTACCTCTTCATCGTTGTACATCTCCGCCGCCAGTACCAAAAAAGGTAGCATATTCCACAGCGTGTCGAAGTCGCCCTTCTTAGCTTTTTTCATCACCTTGTTGATAATGAGCCAGCAGCTGTTTGGTATTGCAAGGACTAGCACCTTGGGTAGAGAATACCTAAAGCGATTTAACCTTCAGGTGTGAATGCCCAATAAATGCAATATAATTTTCAGTGGGATCCGGTCAAAGCGCATTCCAATGTGATAAAGCACGGTGTCACGTTCGAGGAGGCGACCAAGGTTTTCGACGACCCGTTCGCGCTAACCGTTTTCGATGATGAAGAGTCAAGTGAGGATGAAGATCGCTGGATTACGCTGGGGCTGATTGAAGGAAGGCATTTTTTAGTGGTAGTGCATACGTATCGCAATATCATTAAAGACACCGTTACTATACGAGTGATCTCCGCGCGACCGGCTACCAAGCATGAAATTAGGCAATACAAAGAAGGGTGAATTTTATGCGTGATGAGTACGATTTTTCAAAAGGCGAACGCGGTAAATTTTTTAATCCAAATGCAAAAAAGAATCTGCCGCTTTATTTGGATCCAGAGGTATTGAGTTATTTTGCGGAGCGTGCGAAAGCTAAGGGGGTTGAACTCAATGTGCTGCTGAATGACTTGCTCAAGAAAGACATTGCCTTAATTGAAGGCGTTAAATAACCCCCTTACTCATCACCCTCTTCCATAGTGCTCAGGTTTCGGACACTGCATTCATAGGGCGCGACAGCTAAGTCACCCGCCAAAGACACTCGTCAGCACCACACGCCTCCAGCCAGTCTTTGATGTGGGCAGCCAGCTTCTCCATCCCCGGTGGCCAGTCAAACACCAGTTTTACCTGATCGCCCTTTCGTTGGTAATTCGCCATCAGAAAGTTCAGGGTCGCTGACCAAATAGCCAAGTTGTTCAAAGATCGTGGCGATGAATCTGGAAGGTCAGCTGCCGCTCAGATTAAGTCTCACTCATCATCCGCATCTACTTCGATCACGTTCCCAAGCCATCCCAAAGATTTGCAACTGTTGATCCAAGCTGGGCATACTCGATACCTCCAATGTCTTAACATTATGGTCAGAATACTCGCCATTGAACGGGCGCCTATGCGAGATTAGACATAGGCCTTAAGACCAACTGGTCTATTATAGGTGTCACAGTGGACAGCAGGATTAAGCCAAAGTGAAACCGAAAAAATACACGGTATGTTCAACACTGAGGTCATCCGACCTGCCGAAGCGATCAGGAGAATTAGAGATGTCTGACTCGGTATCCTACCCTCTGCGGCTGCCCAAATCCCTCAAAGAAAAGGTGGTCAAGCGCCTCAGGAAGGCGATGAGATTCATACGAAGGACTGAAACGAGGGACATCGTCAAAAAACGAGCCCCGGCTAATGACTCTGTCAGCGTTTACATAAGCGTGCTTTACCGCAGCCCGCACACTAAAGGATAATTGCCCCTTTCCGATTAAGAGGTGCGGGCGTGGCGAAGTGGAAAGATATAGGCTGGACCGCCATTGGCCTGGGTGCTGTGGTGCTATCCGGTGTTCTTCTGGCTCGCCAGTTGGAGAAAATTTCGCTCTCGGAGCTGACGGACACGCTGGGGTCTCTTCCCTTAGCTCAGTGGCTGTTGGCTGGATTAGCCTCCATTGCCGCCTACACCGCACTGGCCTGGTATGATCGCATCGCCTTGCGACACTTGGGACGCAAGGTCCCCGGTTGGTTTGTCGGCCTCTGCGCGTTCACGACCTATGCATTATCCCACAATATCGGCGCCTCGGTTTTCTCGGGTGCACTGGTTCGCTACCGGGCTTATCGCTCCAAAGGGCTGACACCTCACGAAATAGGCATCGTGATCGTCTTTTGCGCCTTCACCTTTACCCTTGGCACGATCACGCTACTCGGTGGCGTGTTTTTGTTAGATCCCAGCCTGGTGGGTCGCCTGCTGCCCCTGACGCCCTGGATGTCACAGCTCACGGGGCTCATCCTGCTATCGCTGGTGGCGCTTTATGTCTATGGCTCATGGCGCCACTTCCCCCCCAAAACCTGGGGCAAGTTTCATATCGAGTATCCCCGGCTGGGGATCGTAGGGCGACAATTGCTGGCCGGCCCGGTTGAATTGCTGTTTGCCGCAGCCATCATCTCAATCGCCTTACCAGACGCCGGACATCCGGGTTATTTAACGGTCCTTGGTGTCTTTCTGCTATCGTTTTCCCTGGCTTTGGTCTCTCATGCGCCGGGTGGCCTTGGCGTGCTGGAAGTCACCTTCCTGTCAGCTTTTCCCGAACTCCCGACCGTGGATGTCCTCGCGGCCTTGATTGTGTTTCGCATCCTTTATCTGCTGATTCCCTTCGCGCTTTCGGTGCTGGTGGTGCTGGCGTTTGAGATGCAGCAGTGGCGGGAGAATCGGGAGTCGCAGCCATAAAAAAGAAGGGCGGCGCCCCTCCTCTCACCGACTCAATCGAAATCAGAAACCGCGGCATTCCGGAATGATTCGGACGACAAACGGCTTTCTTTCACCGTAGGGGTTAGTGCCAAATCCCGCGATATAATTACCGTCGGGAGACACCGTTAAGCCCTGAAAATTACTCCAGCCTGTGCTTTCTGCACCATGCTGAGCCAGGACGGCGGCAAATTCCCGTACACCGTTGAACGCATCCCACACTTTGGCCCCCGGAATATCGCTCCAGCCATTACCCACAATCAGGCTGGCATCCTGATTCATGCCGGTTGGACGAAAATAACCGACCTCCTGAACCTCCTGGCTTGAGGTGTTCCAGACAGCGGTGCAAATTCCCGCTTTTCCTTGACTATCACACGCCGCTTCACCCAGAACAAACTGTCCGTTGGCGCTGAGCCCCTGCACCAGCCACAGTGGAACAGGCACCATGTCACCGTTACCTTTCTGGTAATAGTTACCGACAGACCACTCCCCGCCCTCCAGAAATAATTTATGCTCTCCCGACAGGCTGATGCCGCCGTAACTGACAAAGTCTATCCCAGCAGGATCTGGCACAACATCGACCAGCCCGGTATTCAAATTATAACGCGCCGCATTAGCCGTTTGCCCGGAAGCGCCCATCTTCCCTCCGAGCAGAAATGTTCCGTCAGGCGAAAGGTGATTGCGAACCCAACCATTCCCCGAAAGCTGGTTGCGGAACACCATTTTCTCAACGCCCTGCTTATAGGTCACGATGACGGGTGTTTGCAGTGCACCCAGCTCAGGGCGTGTATTGATGGTGATGTTGGCGAACGAGACTGTATTGCCATCCTGCGAGATCGCAGGTGCCCCGACACGTGCCCAGGCTACCGCACCAAGGGGAACAAGACCGGTGCTCGCATCCCATTTGTACAAGGTATTGTCACCCGTCAGTGCCAGCGTGCCTTGATTATTAATGGCCAGCGAGCTTCCTGAGGCCCTAATGGGATTTCAGTAAACAACACCGCCGCCTGAGAAGGAGAAGCGGAAAAACCTGCCACAGCAGCCACAAGCGCCAGCGGTTTCCAGTTATACGTAGAAAAGTTGCGTAATTTCACAGCCAATTTCCTTAAGGTTTAGTTATTGTAATCCAAGCTTTACCCCGCAGGGCTCCATGCTTGAGGCCTGAAGTATACGCACACCCTCGCGCTTATTTTGTAGGCTACTTCATATAAGGGGGTATTACCGAGCCGTATCCACCCCGGTCAGAATCCCAGCCCAAGAAAAAGAAACCAATAAAATACCACAAGCCTATAAAACACCCTAAATTCATTCAAAAACCCCTTGTTTTGGTATTTTTTTGGTATCAAAATAGACTCAGGATACTCGCCCCGCCGTCCCCGTCACACCATTGAGGCGGAGCACTCACCCACGACACGCCGGAGACCTCCCTCATGCTCACCAAACGCCACCTGCTGCTCGCTTTACTGCCTTTATCCTCGCCACTACTCGCAGAGGAGACGGAGGCGGGATGCGCCCCGATCATTCAGGCCAGCCAAGCCAAATTTTCCGCGCCCGCGTTTCACGACACCATGTTTGAAAGTGCATCCGCCAAAACGCCGAGCGGCGAGTTCATCAAGCTTGGCGAAAAAGCGTGGATGAAAGCGGATAAAGGCTGGATGAGTATTCCTACCACCCTGCTAAGTAAAATGCAGAACTTCGACGCAGCAGGCTTTGGCATGCACAACTGCAAGTCGCTCGAATCGGGCGCCAGAACCGTCTACGGTTGGGATTTGAACGTCGGCGGCAAGGTGTATGCAGGCAGCACACTTACGGTCAACACGGACGGGCTTCCCATGAAAACTGACACCGGCAACGGTGCCTACATCCTGACAACCTATACCAATATCGCGGCTCCAACCGGGGCACAGTAAAGCAGGAGGGCAGCCGCTATTTCCAGGTGCGCCTCCAGCACAGTAGTTTGTGCCTGACCGTTGAAAACTCAACAAAAAGGATAATTATATGGCCCGCTCAATCAACATTTACGGTTTTTTTACGATTTTACTCAACTTAACGCTTGGGCTACCCGCCCACGCCAGAATGACAGACGATACGTTCAACCAGCTGGTCACCCACATCGAAACGAACGGCGATGTTCTGATCTCGATCACCAAGGTGGAAGCCTACCCTGGCGAGACCCAGGATTACCTCGATAACTGGGCCTCCCAACAGGCTGACCGCTATATCGAAGCGGTGCAGGCAGAGCAGCCTTTTGAGATAAGCGATAACCCGCTCGCTGACTCCGCGCTGACCGTACAGCAGGTAATGGACGCCATGGGGCTGACGGGACAGATTCCGCCCTTTTCCAATTCGGTTGTTACCCTTGTGGACAACCTCGACACCCTGAAACAGCTCCAACAGACAGAAGCTGTGGACGTTCGCCCTCTGGAGCTTTATGACATCGCACTCGACACCATGAATCGTACCCATCGCGCCCCTGACATCTGGGCTACCCCGATGGGGACGGCCCCCAATGCCATTGTTGGCATCGTCGATACCGGCGTCGAAAAGAGTCATGAGTTATTGCATGGAAAAGTCATATCCGAAGCGTGCTTCAGCTCTTCTCACAGTCAATACATCGCCTCACTGTGCCCAGGTGGTGTTCCCGGCCTGGTTGCACCGGATGCCGGGCTCCCCTGCGCAGACGCGCCAGTATGTTACCATGGGACGTCGATGGCCGGGATTGTAGCAGCCTCTCACAAGGAAGGCGCTTCACAATTGTTTCAGGGAACGGCTCCAGGCAGCCGTCTGGCCAGTGCCCAGGTTTTCAGCACCTATTTCACTGAACGCTATTGCGGTAAAGGGGTCATGCGCTGCACCAAGAGTAATGACGTCGATGTTAAAGCCGCCCTCAATTATCTTTATACCCTGCAAGCCTTGTTTCGCTTGATTCATCCCACCCTGCGTCTGGCCGCCGTCAATGTGTCTGTCGGTTCGGATGATCTGACTCAGAATTATTGTCTTGAGCACTCTACCAGTCTTGGTATCGACATGCTGGAGCGCGTGAACGTTCCCGTCGTGGCCGCGGCGGGTAATGAAAGCGCGAGTGCCTTAGCCGTTGGGGTGGGCTGTAACCGCAACGCCGTTACCGTCGGCGCCGTAGACGCCCGGGGGCGCGATATTCTGGAGGCATCCAATCGCTCACCACTGATTGATCTTTATGCCGTTGGCGATCGTGCGCTGACACCGACCATCGGCAACACCTATCGGGATGGCAACGGCGGTACCTCGTCCGCCACGGCGGCAATTTCCGGAGCCATGGCCATACTGAAAAGCAAGTACCCCGGCCTCGCCGTGCACGAAATGGTCAGGATGCTGAAAACGACCGGCACACCCTTTCGCTATCGCTACGAAACCTTCGACCTGACCGGCTACCGCCTCTCGTTTTGCGCCGGTTACCTACGATTCGGCGACCGCTACATCTGCTCTCACTGAGCACTATCAGCACCCTTGCAGGCTGTGCATACTTTGCGAGGGTGCGGGGTTGATCGCTGAACCTTCGATCTGCCACACTACGTCCGAAGCGTGCGTTGGCACATGAGTGAAATGGGAGAAGCGGGTTATCTCATATACGATATTGAGGCTGCTATGAAGCCGCCTGAATCGCCCAACAGCGACAACGAGTTGCTGGCACGGCTGGTGCCGGACCGAACCCTTGCGGAACCCAGCTACCAGCAGCTTCGGCGCAAACTTCAGTCGCTCATTGAGTCCGGGCAAATTGCGAATGGGCAAAGCCTGCCGTCGGAACGTGCCCTCGCCGATAGCCTGAATCTCAGTCGCGTCACCGTGCGTCGTGCCTATGAGGAACTACGGGCGGCCGACCTGCTGGAAACCCGCGGTCGCGCGGGAGTTTCCGTCAAGGCACCACCCCAACTGACGCCTCAATTGGGGCGTCTGAAAGGCTTCACCGAGGAAATGCGCGAACTCGGCATGGAACCGTCCACCCGCCTGCTGGAGCGCAAGGTCACCACAGACCGGACCATCGCGTCGATCTTCGGACGCCCTTCCTCGGCCCGCTTCCTGAGACTGGTGCGCTTACGTCTCGGTGACGGCACCCCTCTTTCACGGGAGGTCGCCTGGTACGACCTGACTGCCGCACCTGAGCTTGAAGACTGGAACGTAGAAGGGTCGGCTTACCGTTTTATGACGGAACATAGCGGCATAGCCCTTTCCCATGGCGAACAAACCATCGAAGCTGCCATGAGCAGCGCCGAAGAAATGGAGGCGTTTGACTATCGTGAGCCGATGCCCTGTCTGCTGATGAAGCGTCGCACCTACAGTCGCACTGGCCAGATCGTGGAGTATGTCGAAGGCACCTTCCGGGGTGACGCCTATGCTTACCGGCTAACCCTGAAACTGGATTAATAACCCAGTTCTTCCCGACGCGGAAGATGCGCCAGAATACCCTCACGCGCGGCGATATACGCCCCGCAACGATTGCCAAACTGCAGGGCGTCAGCCAAACAACCGCCCTGCGCCAACACTGCCACCAAACCGCACCCAAAGGCATCCCCCGCCCCCGTTGCATCAACCTGACGAATGCCAGGTGCTTCCGCAACCAGGACATTCCCCTCCGCATCCAACGCGAGGCTGCCCGCTGCACCCAAGGTCACCACTAACGACCTCCCCCGCCATCCGATTGACTCAGCCAGGGAAGACAATCTGGCCGCCCATTTTTCGGGCTCAGCCTTGATCAGATCCGGTTCTTCAAACATGCCCGCCGCTTCAGTTTCATTGACGACGAGAATGTCCACCCAGCTCAGTAAACCCCTATCCAGCGGGCACCAGGGGGACGGATTCAAATAGGTCGTCACACCCGCCAGATGCGCACGTTTCAAGGCATAACGTACCGTCTCAAAGGGCAGCTCAAATTGAGCCACTAGCCAGTCACCCACACCCAGTCCTGCCAGGGCCGTATCCACATGGGATGGCATCAGCAAGGCATTGGCCCCCAGATGCGCGGCGAGAAAGTTACGGCCATCCGGTGCAATAAAGCCCACCCCAAATCCTGAGCTGTCGCCCAGCGCCAGAACCTGGCGGGTATCCATTCCTTCATCTACCAACGTCTGCGTCACGGCGGCTCCCGCCGCATCCTGACCAACCGGCAGGACCATCTCGACGCTCACGCCCAGTCGATGCAGCCCCACCCCAAGGTTAAACCCTTTGCCGCCGTGCTCCTGAAACACCCGTCTTGCCGCCAGCGACTCGCCTTCAACTGGCAGCCGATCCACGTGGACAAAATGGGCGTTCATGTAATTGCCTAGCACGCAGACTCGCATTGCGGATCATCCTGACGATTGACGAAAATCACGTCGCCAAATAATAAAATTGAACCAGCACAATCACAAACAACAACGCTGATACGCACTGCCAGGCCCGGACGGGATTACGCTCAAGGATAGGCTGGTGGCGGTGCTTGGCCAGGAGTGCTTTGTTCGGCGTTTCGAGATCGGCCATGAATTCCGAAAAGGCCTGATAACGCTGCTGGGGACGAGGACTGAGCGCCTTCTGGACGGCAAGATCCAGCCACAAAGGGCAGTCCTCCCGACGCTCACGCATCGGTCGGTAAACCCAACGATCAAAGGATTTCGGCCAGCGGCTTTGCAGATTCTCGAACTCAAAAGGCAATCGACCGGCAATCATTTCATAGATCATGGCGGCCAGTGAAAAAAGGTCGGACAGCGTCGTGGCATGATTCTGCAACAGGTATTCAGGTGCGATGTAATCCAGACTGCCCAAGGGCACACTGTCTTCGGTCAACGGCGTCCGAATCTCCTGCAAACCCGCCACCAGCACCGCGCCATAATCAATAATGATGGGGCGTCCTTCCGGATCAAGGATCACATTTTCAGGTTTAAGGTCCCGGTGTACCATGCCTTGCCGCTGGAGCGCACGCAGCGCGGCGATAATCCCTTTAACGATGAGGCGAACCTCTTCTAACGCGGGTTGCGGATGGTCATGCATCCACTGCCTGAGCGTTTGACCTTCCACATAGGCATAGAGCTGGTAAAGAAAGCGCGTGCCACTGGGCACCGTGACAGACTTCACCAGCCCAGGATGGGAGACACGCTGACCCACCCAGGATTCCCGCGAGAAGCTATCCAGGTAATGCAGATCATCGGCATGGTTTTCTGAGGGACACTTCAGCACCAGACGATCCCCGCTTTTCTCATCCCGAACGAGGTAAACACTGGATCGCGGCCCATTATGAATCACCCGTTCGACACGGAAGTGGTCAATCCGATTGCCTTCGACCAACTCTGGCGGAATGACTTTAGCGGACAATTCTGCCTGGATCTCATCTTCACTGGCGACCGCCAGGGCATCCACCCGAACCATCAAGCAGCTGAGGTTATCCTGACTGCCTGCCGCGAGCGCCGCCTCCACAAAAGCGTGCGCCGTTTTCTCCAGCACCCGTGAACCTGGCGCCGCCGGCAGCTCCGCAAGCCGCTCTGACAATTTGAGCCACTCATGCACGCCATCCGTGGTCAGCAGATAGAGGTCGCCCTCCTTCACCGCCTCCTGAAAGCAGTCTACTTCGAGGTGTGAGTCCATCCCCAGCGCACGGGTGAGAATAACACCGCCCCCACGGGTCGCCATGGAGTGATCGCGGGTGAGCTGATCCAGCTGACCATCGCGCAAACGGTAGATGCGGGAATCCCCCACATGAAAGCAATACAGGGTCGATGATTTGATAATCATCGCACTGAAGGTCGTGACCCATCCGGCCTGAGGGACAAGCACCGAATGCCCCTGCTGGTAAAGCCAGGCATTGAGTGACGAAAGCACCCTGGATACCGAAGTTTTGACATCCCAGGTTTCCGGGGTACTTAAATAATCCGATATAAACGTGGTGACCGCCGTTTGACTGGCCAACGCCGCCTGCTCGCTTGAGCTCACGCCATCCGCGATACAGGCGACTGCACCTTTCAGGCTCGCTGAGGTGGCTTGCGGAATATGTGCCGCGAACGCATCCTGGTTTTCAGGCTTTACGCCCGCAACCGATTTACCCCCGACACTGACCCTTAAAACCCCAGCCGCCTGACTCATCTCAATGCCCTACGTTAATCAAGGCAACCGATCCGTCTTCATTCACTTCCGCCATATGCCCTTTGGGCTCTTCAAGGAACAGCAAGGCAATGAAGCCGACCACGGCGGTGGCCGCGATGACAAAGAAGAAGGTCGAATAGTCGACAAAGCTCAATACGGTCAGGTAGACCACCGCACCCACGTTACCGTAGGCACCGGTCATCCCGGCAATCTGGCCGGTCAGACGACGCTGAATCAAGGGAACCACCGCAAAGACCGCGCCCTCACCTGCCTGAACAAAGAAGGAGCACGCCATGGCCGCAATAACGGCGAGAACCAGTGGCCAGGAACTGTCCACCAGGCCCATCAGCCCGTAGCCCAGGGCCAAACCTGCCGTCAGAATCAGCAGCGTTGATTTACGGCCAAAACGGTCCGATAACCAGCCCCCCCCCGGACGCGACATCAGGTTCATAAAGGCATAGGCCGAAGCGACCAGACCGGCTTTGACCGGATCCAGCGTAAAGGTCTCGGCAAAAAACAGGGGCAACATAGACACGACGGCCAGCTCTGAACCAAACGTCGCAAAATACAGTACATTCAGCACGGCAACCTGCTTGAACTTGTACTGATGCATTTCAGGCACAGGCTTGCTGAAGATATGGCGGTTGATCTGCCAGACATGCCAGAAATCATAGGCCATCAGAACGACCAGGCCCACGTAGCACAGCAAGGCCTGAGTCTCAGACAGCAGACCAATTGCCGGGCCAGCCAACTTCCATACCAGCAGTGCCAGCGCACCATACAGCGGCAACTTCATCAGCAGCAGGAAGAAGAAATCGCCCTTACTCGTCACTTCCAATCCGCCGGTACGCTTCGGCTTGAAGTAAGTCGAGCCTTTGGGTGTATCCGAGACATTCTTGTAGTAGATCACAGAGAAGACGAGACTCATTACCCCGGTCAGGCCAATCGCGTAGCGCCAGCCCTCATCACCACCCAACCAGAGCGCCAGGGCTGGCAACACCATGGCCGCAGCAGCGGAACCAAAGTTACCCCAGCCCCCATAAATACCTTCCGCGGTGCCCAGCTCTTTAGCCGGAAACCATTCACTGACCATACGAATGCCGATCACGAATCCGGCACCGATAAAGCCGATCAGGAAACGGGCAATCGCCGCCTGCACAAAGCTGTCAGCCATGGCAAACATAAAGCAGGGAATCGAGCACACGGCTAGCAGTGTTGAATAGACCACACGCGGCCCCAGGCGATCAGTCAGCATCCCGATGATGATGCGCGCCGGAATCGTCAGTGCCACATTGAGAATCAGCAGGGTTTTAATTTCCTGTGGCGTCAAACCCAAGGTCTTGGCGATTGCCTGTAACATGGGGGCATGGTTGAACCATATAAAGAAGGTGATAAAAAAAGCCATCCAGCTCAAATGCAGGATCTTCATCTTGCCATGGAAGGCAAAGAGGTTGAATTTTTCGGTTTGAGTAGACATAGATAGGTTCCAGGCTGTTGACGATTCAGTTTAGCAAGATTAGCACCACGAACACTTTAACCTTATTTTACAATAGGTTAATGAACAAAGGCGCCACCCAAAACGACCGCATTGCACCATTTTGGTGCTTTTGCCATTTTGGTGCGCACCGCGAGCGCACCCTGAAAAGTAGCTCATGCAACTGCAAGCACCAAAAAAAGACAGACCAAAACACAGGCCTCCTCCACCCATCAAACACAACCGCCACTAGAGATTCATCCGGTATCGCATATACTTCAAGCACTAACGCCAGAGCGAGCCCGTCCGCATGAGCAAACACCGCTTCTACCAAGTCGATGCTTTCACCTCACAGGTTTTCAGTGGCAATCCCGCCGGTGTGTGCCGCCTGGACGACTGGCTGAACGACGCCACCCTGCAAAACATCGCTGCCGAGAACTGTCTTTCTGAAACGGCTTTTTATGTGCCTCGCACGAATGGGTTTGACCTTCGCTGGTTTACCCCGGAAGCCGAAGTGGACCTGTGCGGCCACGCAACCCTGGCGACCGCCTACGTACTCTATGAGCTCGAGAACTTCCGTGGCTCCCGACTGCTTTTCCACACCCGCAGCGGCCAACTGGAAGTGACCCGCAGCCAGAAAGACATGTATGCGATGATCTTTCCCAGTCGCGAAGGCCAGCCATACACACCCGATGCGGCCTTACTGAAAGTAATCCATCCGTTAAAACCGGTTGAAATACTCAAGGCCCGGGACATCATGGTGGTGTTGAACAGCGAAGACGAGGTTGCTCACTTCAAACCGGACTTCGCACTCATCAACCAACTGAATGTGCTCGGCCTGATTATCACCGCACCCGGCAAGCACTGTGATTTTGTCTCGCGCTTCTTCGCGCCCTCCGTCGGCATTCCCGAAGACCCCGTGACCGGATCCGCCCACTGCACGCTGACGCCTTACTGGAGCCCCAAATTAGGCAAGCTGGATCTCGACGCGCGACAGCTCTCTGCCCGTGGCGGTGAACTCCTCTGCCAATATCGTGGAAGTCATGTCATTATTAGCGGCAAAGCACAGCTCTACCTTGAAGGCTTCATCCACCTACCCGGAGACGCCTGAGTTCGCACGCACCAAATAAGGTCGCACCCAACGCACGCCAAAGCACCACCAAAGCGCACAACACGCGCACCCGATCTGCGCAGAACGCACCATTATGGTTCGTTTTATCCTTAACAATCACTCCTCGCCGCCGAGAACAAACCAGCGCTTCCATATATTTCATACACTTAAATAACATGGCCTTGCTTTTGCTTATGTCCGGGCATCTGCACATTACATCATCCCGAGGGAAGCACCATGAAACAATCCTTAGTAGTCGTCGGCAATGGCATGGCCGGCATGAGAACCGTCGAAGAACTACTGAAGATCGCACCGGATAAGTACAACATCACTGTCTTCGGTGCGGAACCTCATGGCAACTACAACCGAATCATGCTTTCCCCTCTGCTGGCCGGTGAAAAAACCCAGCAGGACATCATGATCAACGACTTTGACTGGTATACCCAGAACGAAATCACCCTGCACGCAGGCAAAGAAAAAGAGGTCGTACGAATCGACCGTAAGCGCAAGATTGTCTACGGCAAGGATGGAACAGAAGCACCCTACGACAAACTGCTCCTGGCAACCGGATCCAACCCCTTCATCATCCCGGTTCCCGGCAAAGACCTGAAAGGCGTCATTACCTTCCGGGACATTCAGGATGTCGAAACCATGATTGCTGTCGCGGCGGCGAAAAAGCGTCATGCCATCGTCATTGGCGGCGGTTTGCTGGGCCTCGAAGCCGCCAACGGATTGCTCAAGCAAGGGATGCATGTCACCGTCGTCCACAACCTGCCCGTCCTCATGAACCGTCAGCTGGATGCCGCCGCTGCCGAACTGTTGCAGAAAGAATTGGAAAGCCGTGGGATGGACTTCCGTATGTCAGCCAACACCGTGTGCTTCGAAGGTGACGAGCACATGCATGTTAAATCCATCAAGTTCGATACTGGCGAGACGCTGCCAGCAGACCTGGTGGTGATGGCGGCGGGGATTCGTCCCAATACCACCCTGGCCCAGCATGTCGGGATTTACTGTGAGCGCGGCATCGTTGTAAACGATACGCTGCAGACTTACGACCCCAGCGTTTACGCGGTGGGTGAATGTATCCAGCACCGTGGCGAGCTGTTCGGCCTGGTCGCCCCTATCTGGGATCAGGCCAAAGTCTGTGCGAACCACCTCGCGAACTACGGGATTGGCATCTACAAGAACAAGGAAGTCTCGACCAAGCTCAAGGTCACCGGCGTTGATCTGTTCAGTGCCGGTAACTTCCTGGGTGAGAATGATAGCGAAAGTATCGTTTTTCAGGATCCGAAAAAAGGTATCTACAAAAAGGTCGTCGTCAAAGACGACAAGATTCTGGGCGCCGTGCTGTACGGTGATACCGTCGAAGGCTCATGGTATTTCCAGCTGATGCGCGAAAAGACCAGCATTGCTGATTTCCGCGACACCCTGCTGTTTGGTCAACATGCCAAAGGTGATGCGGGTCACCAGGGCGTCAACACCGCCGTCAGTATGCCTGATGAGGCGGAAGTGTGCGGCTGTAACGGGGTCTGCAAAGGCGACATCGTCAAGGCCATCACCAGCAAAAAGCTCTTTACGCTGGACGATGTACGCGCCGCAACCAAAGCCTCGGCTTCTTGCGGTTCCTGTACCGGATTGGTTGAACAAATCCTTGTCGCCACGGTCGGTGGTAACTACAATGCGACCCCTTCCGAGAAGGCCATCTGTCGCTGTACGGATAAAGGCCATGATACGGTCAGAGCGGCGATTGTTGATAGCAAGCTCAAAACCTTCCACGACGTCGCCAGGGTGCTGGAATGGAAAACCGCTGACGGCTGCCATGTGTGCCGCCCTGCGATCAACTACTACCTGGTCTGCGCGTGGCCGACCGAAAAAGTCGATGATTCAAGGAGCCGATTCATTAACGAGCGTGTGCACGCCAACATTCAGAAAGACAACACCTACAGTGTTGTACCCCGGATGTGGGGTGGTGTCACAACCCCCTCTGAACTGCGTGCAATTGCCGATGCAGCGGACAAGTATCAGGTGCCCTGCGTCAAAGTGACCGGCGGTCAGCGTATTGACTTGCTGGGCGTGAAGAAAGAAGACCTGCCCCACATCTGGAAAGATCTGAATGATGCGGGCATGGTCTCAGGCCACGCCTACGGTAAGGCGCTACGGACAGTTAAAACCTGCGTGGGATCCGAGTACTGCCGTTTCGGCACCCAGGATTCAACCGGCATGGGGATTGCTTTGGAAAAAATGACCTGGGGCTCGTGGACACCGGCCAAGGTCAAGTTTGCGGTGTCAGGCTGCCCACGTAACTGTGCAGAAGCGACCATCAAGGACTTCGGGGTGGTTGCGGTCGATTCCGGCTGGGAACTGTATGTCGGTGGTAACGGCGGTATGAAAGTTCGGGTGTGCGACTTCCTGGTCAAAGTCACCAGCGATGCTGAAGTCATGGAATACGCAGGCGCCTTTATGCAGATGTACCGTGAGCAAGGTCGCCACAATGAGCGAACCGCGCCCTGGATCGAGCGGGTTGGACTTTCTGCCATCAAGGCAGAGCTGGTCGACAACCCCGAGCAGCGCCGCGCTTACCATGAGCGCTTCCTCGAATCGCAGAAACACGCGCAGGTCGATCCATGGGCTGAGCGCGCATCACAGGCGGTCGAGCAATTTGAATTTATCCCGCTGACAACCGTTCAGTAAGTACTAGACTTTATTACAGGAGCAAATACACATGTCAGATTGGATAGCGGTCGGCGACCTGAATGATATTCCCCAGATGGGCGCGCGCGTTGTCTCCACGCCCAACGGTGACGTCGCCATTTTTCGTACCCGTGATGATCAGGTTTTCGCCCTGCGCGATAAATGCCCGCACAAAGGCGGTGCATTGTCTCAGGGCATCGTGCACGGCAGCCGGGTGACCTGCCCCCTGCACAACTGGGTGATCAGCCTGGAAGACGGCGAGGCCCAGGGTTTTGATACGGGCTGCACAGCCACTTACAAAACCAAAATGGAAGGTACCAGCGTTTATTTTTCGTTGAACAAGGGTTGAAAGACGAGGATACGGCATGCCGGCATCAGCGACGATCAAGACGACCTGCGCCTACTGTGGCGTAGGCTGTGGAATTGCCGCCACCCCTGAGGGTGCGGCGATCCGAATCAGTGGTGATAAAACGCATCCGGCCAATCTGGGGCGTCTGTGTTCCAAGGGGACGGCGCTCGCCGAAACCCTGGTCGAAACGGGACGCCTCGCTGCGCCTCGCGTGGACGGACACCCCAGCGATTGGGAAACCGCCCTCGACGTAGTCGCTGGCCGATGGCAGTCAACGATTGATGCCCACGGCCCCAACTCGGTGGCGTTTTACCTCTCTGGCCAACTGCTGACCGAAGACTACTACGTCGCCAACAAATTGATGAAGGGCTTTATCGGTAGCGCCAACGTCGATACCAATTCACGCCTTTGCATGTCGTCTTCGGTGGTCGGCCACAAACGGGCCTTCGGCACAGATACCGTACCTGGCTGCTATGAAGACCTGGAACTCGCCGATCTGATCATTCTCACCGGCTCCAACACCGCCTGGTGTCATCCGGTTCTGTTCCAACGCATCAAAGCGGCCAAGGCCAAACGCCCCAACCTGAAAGTGGTGGTGATTGACCCGCGACGCACGGATACCTGCGAAATTGCGGATTTGCATCTGGGGCTGAAATCCGGCACCGATGCCTTCCTGTTTATGGGCTTGCTGGCCTACCTCGCGCGCCAGGTCGCCCTGGATTTTACCTTTCTCGAACATCATGTCGAGGGCTTTGGTGCCGCACTTAACAAGGCGCTGGACATTGCGCCCGATACCACGCAAGTTGCACGCCTGTGTGGCCTGCCGGAGGAATCCGTCGCACAGTTTTTTGATTGGTTCCGGCGCACACCGAACGTAGTGACCGCCTACTCCCAGGGTATCAATCAGTCCAGCAGCGGCTCCGACAAGGTTAACGCGATTATTAACTGCCACCTGGCTACCGGTCGCATCGGCAAACCGGGCATGGGGCCTTTTTCCCTGACCGGGCAGCCCAATGCCATGGGCGGACGCGAAGTCGGCGGACTGGCCAACCAACTTGCGGCTCACCTCGACTTCGATCCCGCCGACATTGATCTCGTCGGGCGTTTCTGGTCAGCCCCACAGATGGCCACGGAACCCGGCCTGAAAGCGGTCGATTTATTTGATGCGGTCGACCGTGGCCAAATCAAGGCGATCTGGATCATCGGTACGAATCCCGTGGTCAGCATGCCCGAAGCCGACCGGGTCGCTGCCGCCCTGAAAAAATGTCCGCTGGTGATCGTGTCGGACTGTATCGAAAACACCGATACCACCGCCTACGCCCATATCCTTCTGCCTGCGCAGGGCTGGGGTGAGAAAGACGGTACGGTAACGAATTCCGAGCGTCGAATTTCCCGCCAGCGTGCCTTGCTGCCCTCTTATGCCGAGGCCAAACCCGACTGGTGGATCGTTACCCAGGTTGCACAACGTATGGGTTTTCGTGACGCATTCCCATTCGAGTCAGCCCATTCAATTTTTATTGAACATGCGGCCCTGTCTGCCTTCGAGAACACACCGGACGGGAGACTGCGTGATTTCAATCTGGCCGGTTTGACACAGTTAACCGAAGACGCCTACAACCAGCTGGAACCGGTTCAGTGGCCCGTATACGCAGCGGACGGCATGGGAACGGATCGGCTGTTTGGCGATGGCCAGTTCTTCACACCCTCACGCAAAGCGCAGATGCTGGCTATCGACCCGGCATTGCCCGCAGGCGAATTGAGTCCAGAGTATCCGCTGGTACTCAATACCGGGCGCATCCGTGACCAGTGGCACACCATGACACGTACCTCACTGGCCCCCCGACTGAACCAACACATCGACGAGCCGTTTTGCCAGATCCATCCGGCAGATGCCCTTCCCCGCGGAATTAAGGAGCGCGATCTGGTCGAGGTCAGCACCGCGACGGGAACGCTTCTGGCACGCGCGCGGATATCGGATGAGCAACGTCCCGGCAACCTGTTTGCCCCTATGCACTGGGGCAATACCAACAGTGCTCAGGGACGCATTGGCCCACTCGTTAATGCGATCACAGACCCCCATTCCGGCCAGCCTGAAAGTAAACATACGCCCGCGAGCGTCAGGCCATGGGCCACAGCCTGGAATGCCTTTGTGTTCACCCGAGCACCGTTAACGGCGCCGGACTGCGATTACTGGGTTAAGGTCGGCGGCGATGGCTATGCCCGCTACGAACTGGCGGGCGCAAACCCACTGGAGACGCCGGTCGAATGGCTCCGCAGCTTACTTCCCATCTCGGACGACAGTGAAGACGAATGCCTGGAATACCATGACGAAAATACCGGACAACATCGCCTGGCCCTGATCCAGTCTGAGCGGCTGGTGGCTTGCGTCTTCTTTGCCACCCGCAAAGCCTTACCCGAACACACCTGGATCAACAAACTATTCAATCAGGACAACCTGAGTTCCGCCGACCGGATGGCACTCCTGTCCGGCATGCCTCCCAAAGGGGCCAGCGCGGGCGGCAAAACCGTGTGCGCCTGCTTCAATGTCGGCGAAGAGGCGATCCGTCAAGCCGTTAAAGCCCAAAAACTGACATCGGTAGAAGCGATTGGTGCCTGCCTGCAAGCCGGAACCAATTGTGGCTCCTGCCTGCCGGAATTGAAAAAATTTATCAGCTGATCATCGCTGCCTCCCTTTTAAGAGGAGGCCAGCGTACCGTTTTAGAGGAGTAGAGTAACGACCGATCCTCGGGGCTTCACATGAAGCCCTTTTTTTATTCGTGGCACTTTTGCTGCACATCCTGTAAGCTGCTGACCCGCCCGAAGGACGGGTTTAGCCGTTCATCACCCGCAACAGAGAGCACCCCATGAGTTTTACCTCGCTTGGACTTCCGGACGCCATTCTCAAGGCCGTTTCAGAGGCCGGCTACGAAACCCCAACCCCGATTCAGCAACAAGCCATTCCTGCAATTCTATCCGGCAAGGATGTCATGGCTGCCGCGCAGACCGGGACCGGTAAAACCGCGGGCTTTACCCTGCCTCTGCTGGCCCGCCTGCTGGATGGGCAACCGGCCAAATCCAATCAGGCCAGAGCACTGGTTCTGACGCCAACGCGGGAGCTGGCCGCGCAGGTCGCCGAAAGCGTCGAGACCTACGGCAAGCACTTGCCACTGCGCTCCCAGGTCGTCTTTGGTGGGGTGAACATCAACCCCCAGATGATGAAACTGCGCAAAGGTGCCGACATCGTGATTGCCACACCGGGGCGACTGCTGGATCTTTATCAGCAAAACGCCGTACGCTTCAATCACCTCGAAGTACTGGTGCTCGACGAAGCCGACCGTATGCTGGACATGGGTTTCATTCACGACATCAAGCGCATTCTGGCACTGTTACCCAAACGCCGTCAGAACCTGCTGTTTTCGGCCACCTTCTCTGACGAGATTCGCAAACTCGCCAGTGGACTGGTGAATCAGGCGGTCGAAATTTCCGTGTCTCCGCCCAATGCTGCCGCGAATACAGTCAAGCAGTGGCTGGTGCCAGTCGACAAAAAGCGTAAGCCTCAACTCCTCAAGCATCTGTTGGATGAAAACCCCTGGGAACAGGTGTTGGTTTTCACCAAAACCAAGCATGGCGCTAACAAGTTAACCCAGTTTCTGGAAGCTGCCGGCTACAAAGCCGCTGCGATCCATGGCAATAAAAGCCAGGGCGCACGAACACGTGCCCTATCCGAATTCAAACAGGGCATTATCCGGGTGCTGGTCGCGACCGACATTGCCGCACGCGGACTCGACATTGACCAGCTCCCCTGCGTCGTCAACCTGGATCTACCCAACGTTGCCGAAGATTATGTGCACCGTATCGGCCGTACCGGGCGTGCCGGTGCAACCGGACAGGCGATTTCATTGGTCAGTCATGATGAACACGAGCAACTGGTCGGCATTGAGCGCCTGACCCGCAAGCATATACACCGCGAATATGTGGATGGCTTTGATCCGGTTCACGACATTCCCGCCTCACGCCCACTGAACCAGCCAGTCAAACCCAATCGTCCCAAGCGCCCCCAGGGGCAGGGCCAAGGGCACGGTCAGGGTAACGGCCAGAACCAAGCGCCCAGCGGGAATCGCCCCAATAAACCGGCGCATGCGCGAGGCAAGCCACAGAACAACGGTCAGCGCCCCTCTGGAAATCGTGTGGACGGCAACCGATCAGACGGCAATCGATCCAATGATAATCGTGCAGACGGTCAGCGTAATGAGGGTCAACGCCCTGGAGGTCGTCGTAACGGGCGCCCACGCCGGCCGCAAGGCGGCGGTCGCCCACAAGGTGGAAATCGGACGCAGGGTTAATACCCGCGTCCGCAGGATGTAATCAGCGAATCCAGCGCACCCGAAACGAACGGCCCTTGAGCTTGCCTTTACCCAGCTTATCAAGGGCCGTCGCTTTCACCTGTCGCTCAACCGCAACATAAGCACAGTAATCAAACACTGCGATCTTGCCAATCTGATCCGCCGTGATACCGCCCTCTCCCGTCAAGGCCCCTACAATATCGCCAGGACGCACTTTCTGCTTTTTACCGCCATCAATTTGCAGCGTAACCATCGGCGGCAAGGGCGCAACTTTTTCAAGCTGTTCTGCAGAGGGCAAATTCTTTGCTTCAATCGATTGCCCCAGCGCAGCCTCCAGGCGTTCGACCTTATGGCGCTCTTTCTCACTGTAGAGCGAGAGCGCCACGCCCCGTTCGCCGGCCCGTCCCGTTCGGCCAATCCGATGGACATGCACTTCGGGGTCGCGCGCCAGATGAAAGTTAATCACGCAATCCAATGCATCAATATCGAGTCCACGCGCCGCCACATCCGTTGCAACCAGCACGGACAAACTCCGATTGGAAAACAACACCAGGGTTTCGTCACGCGCACGCTGATCAAGGTCGCCATGCAGCGCCCGAGCACAGAATCCATAACGATTTAGCTCATCGGCAACCATCTGACAGGATTCACGGGTATTGGCAAATACCAGTGTCGAAACGGCACTGAACTTGTGCAGAAGCAAACAAACGGCCTCGATGCGTGCAGGCTCGCTCGCGTCAACCTTGTAAAACACGGACTGAATGGTGCCACTGTCGTGCTGCCCTTCCACCACGATACGCAGGGGCGAACGCATCACCCGCTGGGCAATGTGCTCAATCCCTGTCGGATAGGTCGCGCTGAATAACAAGGTCTGACGCTCAGAGGGCGTCTCCGCAACAATGGCATCGACCGAGGGCTGAAAACCCATTTCCAGCATACGGTCCGCTTCGTCCAACACCAGTACCTTAAGCTGCTTAAGCACCAAGGTGCCTTTACGGAGGTGCTCCTCGATCCGTCCTGGCGTCCCCACGACCACATGCGCACCGTGCTCCAGCGAGCCAATCTGGGGGCCCAAGGGCATCCCGCCGCAGAGCGTGAGAATTTTGACATTGGGAATCGAGCGGGCCAGACGCCGCAGTTCCTTGGCCACCTGATCCGCCAGTTCGCGGGTCGGACACAAGACCAGCGCCTGGACTGAAAAACGGCGAACATCCAGGTGTTCGAGCACGCCAAGGCCAAAGGCTACCGTCTTACCCGAACCGGTTTTTGCCTGACCGATCACATCCCGGCCTTCCAGCACCGCAGGTAGGCACTGTGCCTGTACCGGTGTCATAGACACGTAGCCCAGCGTAATCAGGTTTTCCAGTAAATCATGCTGAAGGTTGAGCGTAGCAAATGGGGTCTGTTCCAAAACCGGGTATCCTTTTCCAGACCTGTACGGTCTGATGTGAAGATGGATGAAGCAATTGGCGCCATAATACCCTAAAGTGGTCGGCCGTGTGTCATCCCTCGTCGGAAACTGTTCATTATGCGCGCATTTTTTGCTCTGGATCTTAGCCCCTCGGAAAAGCTGGCCATCGATAGCTGGCGCAGCCGTAACCTCTCCGGCTTGCTGAACCCCGTTCCCGAAGCTAATTTCCATGTCACGCTGGCCTTCCTGGGTGAGATCTCTGCTGCCCAGTTAGACCAGCTCTGTCGTACCGTAGACGAATGGCTTGCCCAGACAACACCCGCTGCAGGGTTGCTTCAGGTGAATGAGGTGGGCTATTGGGCTGCACCTCAAGTGACCTGGATCGGCCCCCGAGAGTGGCCAGAGGGCCTGACTCGCCTGGCGCAAAAACTCGGGCAGCTCGGAAGCAGTCTGGGTTTGCGGGTCGAGAAGAAAAATTACCAGCCCCACGTGACGCTCTCCCGGCTGGGGCCGCCGCCTCCCGCCGCCTTGCAGACGCCAGACCTCACGATTCGTTATGACAGTTTTACCTTATTTGAGTCGGTCAAAGGTCGCCAGACAGTCCATTATCACCCCCTTGCTGATTGGAAACTGGAAGACGGACTCCGCCGCCCCAAGCCGAAGCGTGTTTAAAAACCAAACCTCCCTGTCATTTTCTGCACAATCGTCTAGTCTTTAACCCGACTGACAACCGATAAATTAACATCGGTCACGAAATGACATCGGGAGGCTGGCCAAAATGGGCTGCGCCCCTTATGCTGCACGCCCCCATTGCGACAAACCCCAACCGTTATGCCAGGACCCACTATGCACGCCTCGAATGACTACGATGCCATTCACAAGGCCTTCGACGCCATCAAAGAGAAGCACCGCAACGATCTCGGCCAGAAAGATGTTCGCTATATCACCGGCGTCCGACGCTGGTCACGCATTTTCGAAGTCATTGGACGGACCCTGATCTGGTTCCTGCCCGGTCCCTTTGCCCTGATCGGTGTCCCGTTTCTGTTTTTGCACCGCAATCTGGAAGCCATCGAGATCGGCCATAACGTCCTGCACGGACAGTACGATTATTTCCCCGAAATTCCGCAATTTCATGCGCGCAAATTTCGCTGGAAAGCGCCCATTGACGAAGCCTCCTGGCGGCAAGAGCATAACGGCGTCCACCATGTGCACACCAACGTGTACGAAAAAGACCCTGACCTGAACCACGGTTTTTTGCGCACCAACAGCAAAATACCCCATACCCGATGGCATTACTTCCAGGTGCCCATTTACCTGTTTTTTGTGTACCCCGGTATGCTTTACAACTTTAACGCGCAAAATCTGGGGCGAAATGATGCCTTCCGGGAAAAACGATTTCCTGAAGGTAACAAAGGGTATGCCGTTTACCCGAACCCTGAGCATCTGAGCGATGCTCAGATCCGCCAGCGCCATAACCGCTCCGTCTGGCGTATCTGGGCCAAGGAATACGGACTCTTCCCCCTGCTCGCACTGATCACCGGAAGTGGTTTTATCAAAGTATTCCTGTGTAATCTGCTGGCCGATGTGCTGAACAACTACTGGATCGCCATGACGATTCAGGCGACCCACCTGACCGAACCCCTGCAGCCCGAGACCGCCATCGCGCACAAGGGCAAGTGGTATGTGTCTCAGCTCGACTCGTCCGTCAATTTCCGTGGAAATCGCTGGATGAGCATGTTGTGGGGCCACCTGAACTACCAGATCGAGCATCACCTGTTCCCGGACATCCCCGCCCATCGCTACCCGCAAATGGCAATAGAGGTTCAGGCCCTTTGCCAGCAATACGACCTGCCCTACAAGTCTAATCCAAACTGGCGTACCGCCATTCGAAACTATCTGCGGGTTTTCTGGCATTATTCGTTCCCACAAGCCCATGAGAAAACGCTGCCTGCTGCTTACCTGGAAAAGGATCCTTCTGCATGCTGAGTAATGCCATGAATCGCTGGCTGCCCGGATTGATGGCCCGTGTCGGACGGGACCGTCTGGAGTATTTTTTCAGCAACACCCTGAACACCTTCACGCCGCGACTGTCGTCGTTTTTCTGGACCTATGACTGTAAGGCGCGCATTCTCGACATGCGTCAGGAAACCGAAGACACCCGAACGTTCACGCTGCTTCCCAATCAGCACTTTCAGAACCCGGTTCCAGGGCAGCATGTCGAAATCCGGGTGCGCAATCCGAGATCCGGCGAGGTTCTGGCGCGCAACTATACGATTTCTGCCGCAGGCGAAATGACCATAGAGATCACCGTCAAGCACAAGGCTGGTGGTGACATGAGTACCTGGCTGCACCAGCACGCGGCCGTCGGTGATGAAGTGGAGCTCTCCCAGCCTCGGGGTCGCTTTGTTTATCAGCATCAGCCCAAGCTGCTGTTCGTGTGTGCAGGCTCCGGCGTGACGCCCTGCTTCGCGATCGCAGAAGCCCTGCTCGGCCAGACGAATCCAGCAGACCTGGCCTTTTTTTATCGCTCCAGATCACCGGCAAACACCATTTTTCATGACAAACTGATTGCCCTGAAGTCCCGGCTGGCGCTTACCTTCAGCTTCTCCGATGACGAAGCCCCTGCTGTGCTTGAAAAAGGCATGTTGGCGCAAATTGAAACCGCCTATCCTGACTTCATGGATCGCCATATTTATCTGTGCGGACCGGAAGGCTTCCGTGATGCGCTGCTTGAAGACCTAAAAGCCCGCAACTTTGATCTGGCCCATCTGACGCTGGAAAACTTTACGCCCACTCAGGCACCCGTTGCGCCGGGTGAATCTGTCGAAGGCACAGTTACAGTCAGGCTTACCGCACGCAATCTGTCGTTTGAAATGAACGAAGCCCATCAGGGCATGAGCCTGCTAGAGGCCGCCGAAGCCAACGGAATCGAGATGGAGCACGGCTGTCGGACCGGCATGTGTGGCACCTGCAGAACGCACCTGCTTGAGGGCGAAGTGGCCGGCAACCAAATCGGCAACTGCATTTACCCCTGTACGACCTACCCCCGCTCACAGGAAATCGTGCTGGAATAATCCCTCTCCTTGCCGCGACCTATTGGGTGAGAGAGGGCCGTGCTCAGGCAGATCTGGGCGAACTAAAGTCGAACTCAAGCGCGTACAGACTGGCGCGATACAAGGTAATTCTCAGGCTGACCTGCCCGCTGACCGGCAGGTCCAGCCAGTGATCCGTCGCGTCAATTGCTTTGACCTGCTGGGTCGCCATGACATCGCCATCATTCAGGTAGTCGAGCTGAATCCAGCCCTTCTTACACGCCACATTCAGCCTCAAGTGCCCCGGTTTCAGATAGGTATCACGTAATTCCAGCGTTCCCAAGTCATCGGCCACTGCTGCGACGAGTCTTTCCCTCGGTAGTTGGGCACAACGAATCACAAACTGGGGCTTCTGAACCTTCTTCTTGAAGTCCTTCTCGAACATGCCGTGATCATAGTTCGAGTCAGAATAGTAAATTTTAATCTCATCCTCATCGAAGATGGGCGCTGAGGCCGTCGTAATCATCCCGCCCTCTTCGCCGAAATTCAGATCCCAAGGAATAAACGCCGTATCGCCCAAGCGACGCCAATTAATGCCATTGGCACTGTAGGCCAGAAAAGCCTCCATCTTGCCCTGATGGGTACCATGCGGTAATTCATGGTCAATTTCAAACAGCCAAAGATAGGCTAAATAGCCCTCACCATGAAAAAAGGGACACAAGCCATAGAAATCGGCCCATTCCAGCCCGCGCGTGCGCGCCACCGCATCGTCCTCCTCGCCCGGAACCCAGACCGTTTCAACCGGCGACCAGTGTCGAAAATCCGGGCTGTGACTGCGCCCCACGCAGCGGCGCGTCCGCCCCTGCGCATCCACATGGTAGGTTTTGACCATCGCGGTATAACCAACACGGTCTTTGAAACAGGGTCCGACGTCACTGCACCATTTTTTACCCGTATGACGGTTGTCGTACACCATAAAGGGGATCGTAGGGCTTTCCGGATACTCTTCAAAACGATATCCAGTCTTTGACCGCAGCACGTGATACCCCGCCTGACCAAACACAAACATCTTGTAAGGTTCATCACTGTCAGGCTCGTAAATCACACTCGGCATGTGGTAAGCCGCGACCAGATTAGTCAGTTGTTGACCCTGCCCCAAGGTCGGTGGATTGGCGGGATCAATCTCGTTATTAGCGAGAATCACTTGCGGCGCTTTGGGACTAAAATCGGCCACATTCAGCATCGGTTTCTCCCATACGAGACCGTCCGGCGAGAGCGCATAACCGATGCGAACAGCGTTGCCACATTGGTAAAACATTTCATAACCGCGGTTGGTTTTATACACCGAACCGTACAAATTAACCCTTGGGCCTTCCCAGGGACGATCTGGCAAAAGCACAGGCTCAGAGGGCTTGAGGGTCGCGGGGCGATACGAAATCCCCATTTGATTAATCACATGATGGTCGCTGGGAAAAACAATGCGCAAGCGTAAGTCCTACCGTAAAATGTTTAATTATCTTTAGCTTAGACCATCCACCACGCCATGCTGACTCAAATTCGCCCAGCAACACCTGCAGACTTCGAGCGCATCGCCTCGCTGACTAAAAGCCCGGCAGAGTTATATCTCGTCTATCCCAGTGGACAATTCCCCTGGGACGTCGCCCAGCTGAATGCGCTTTATACCAAGCGAAGCGACTTTACCGTAGCCGAAACAGACGGCCAGATCGCCGCGTTTGCCAATCTGTATCAAGTTAAACCCGGAGAGTCAGCGTTTATCGGGAATGTGATCGTTGACAGCGCGTACCGAGGTCTCGGCATCGGCCGACAGCTCACCCAACACATGATCAGGGTTTGTCGGGACAATTACACTGCCATACCACATCTTTCAGTGTTTGGCTTCAACGCTCCGGCCATGCTGATGTATGCAGGTCTGGGCTTTGTGCCCTATGCCGTGGAAGCTCGCCAGGATCTGCAGGGAAAACCGGTTGCGCTGATACATATGCATCTTAGACAGGACACTCAGCCCTGAAGCCACATCACCACCAGCGGAAAAAACACCAGACAAAAAAGACCAATACTTAAATAATTTCCGCTTGCGGGATTGAAGTCCTCGAAACAACGCAAGAGGGGGCGTCGCAAAACCCAATAGGCCAGCGCAACATCAAAGCTTGCCAAGAAAAACGACGTTGCCAGACCGAGGCCCAGCAAGTCCCAAGTATTCGATGTGCCGAACTTAGGCACAAAATAGGTGCTAACGCCGAACGCGAGAAGAGAGCCTGTTACAATGCTAATTTTCAGCGCGCGTTTTTTGCCTACGCGAGGGACCAATAAAGCCGCTCTCAGAATACCGTGGAGTGTTTCTGCCGACGCCAAGGCGAGCCAGAAGGCCAAAAGCAGCGCGAATGAGCCCATAAGCCCCGATCCCAGCAAACTTGCCCGTCAATTGAAACCGCAACCGCCCCCCGAACACCCACCACCCGACATACACGTGGGCATCTCCGGGTTTTTAAGCGCGGAACTTCTGACAACGCCTGCACCACTGATCAAACGAGTGACCGGCGCATCCGCTGCGATATCCCCCGTGCACATCCCGCGGGCATCGCACAATTCCCCCCATGTATTGAGCAGCACCGACATGGAATGTTTGACTTCATAGACCTGTTGATTGGCTTCACAACGGTAGTCGTAGGTTGGCATTGCACGCACCTTCAAACTGATTTAAAGGTGCGATTGTAGCCTACAGATTATTTACAATCGAGACACTGCCACTCGACCACGCCCTCGCCCGAACCAAAGCGACCTTTGGTATAACTTTCAATATCGATCAGAAAGTTCAAGCCGTTCTGACGGGCATTTTGCGTACAGCAGTTATCACAGTCAGAATCACTGCACATGTCATACACCACAACGTCAATCGTTTGGCCATTCTGTCTCAGACGCAGCGTCTTGTTGGCATACTTTCCGGCATCTTTCTCATGCACGGCAGCGATATTGTGGTCTTTAACCCAGCTCTCAGATTTCTTACCATCGACAAAGGCAAACTGACCCGCCCAGGTGCATCCATTGTACGCGACACACTCTTCACTGCCGGGATCGGGATACGAGGTATACCAGGTCAGATTCGCTTTGTTCCAGGTACCTCCGGTTGCTCCGTTTCCACCGCCGGTGTTCGCCCCCTTGTCGACAGTCAATTTGTAGGACTGTTGGGTTTGAAGGCCGCAACTGTTGGTATAGGTTGCGGTCGCCTGACAGCTACTGGAGGGGCTAACGGTTTGCTCACGCGCTGCACCGCTGGTACCGCATCCACTCCAGCTCCAGCCACTCCCAGTCGGCTGAGGCCCAAACGTAACAGCATCACCGACGTTGAGCGTCGCGCTGGCTGTTTGCTGCCAGTTGCCATTGTTGACACGCAAATAAGGCGTAATGGCAAGCGCCGTGCAGACAGTATCGTTAGTCTCCAGAAGGCGAAATTTAAGCGCATTCAGGTTATAGCCTGCACGGGTGGTCGTCACACGCAAGGTGTGTTGACCCGCGGGCAGTGTAAGATTGCTCCGCACCCATTGCCAGCCCTGCCAGCCACCCGTCGAAGGCACTTCCTGCCGAATAAGTTCAGCGCCATCCACACTGACTTTAAAGGCCCCACCGCTCGACTCAGACGCAACCAAGGACGCCAATTGATACCTGGCCCGTTTGGGTACCGTTACCTGATACTCCAGCCACTCTCCCACTTCTGTCCAACCGACGTTATAGCCATTACGGGTACTGGGTTCGATATCCACATCATCACCACGGTAGGCGTTGCCATTGTTGCCTCGATCTGAGTCGTAGTAGCCGCCGATATCATAGTTTTCGGCCTCTATCGTACCGGGCAAGCTGACCGGCTGTGCTTTATACGCAAATGAACTGATGCTCAGCCCAGAGCCTAAAACGGCCACCAGGAGTGAAAGTATGGTTTTACGTGAACGTTGAAGCGTGATCATTACATTCCCTGACGTTATCGGTTAGCTTACCGATCATAGTCCTGCGGCGCAGTCAGAGTATCGTCGGTTTGGATGATCTGAGCGAACCAATCCACAGTTTAGACATTAGGGCTTGGTGACGTTTGAAGCCCACCTAAAAAATGGCGCCCTCCCTGGCACCGAGTGTAGGCATCGCTCTTTCTCGCCATTGGGGGATCATTGAACACGTAATAGCGGTTCGATACGCATCCTTCCAGGGTCGGATCAGAACCGGGGGGAATCATTTCACAGACGGTAGAGACTTGCACTTTTGAGGTCGACAGAACCAAAGTGGTCGGACTGGCGAAAGTAAGTCCCATAACCAGAGACAGGGAGGCCGATACGTTGTTCATGGACCATTCTGGACTATGCCGAAAGAAGAGGCTTCATGCTAATGCGCCCTCTAAGCGCGTTTCATCCGTCAAATGGAGTAAAGAGGCAGCAACTTCGCGACTTTCGTCACACTTTTGGCCAGATAGATCAATCAACCCGATCGATTTCAACGCGCAGCAAACCCTCGGAAAGCTCGCCGATCTGACCAAATGCCGACTTGGACAAATCAATAATCCGCCCAGCCACAAAGGGTCCACGGTCATTGATTTTAACCACGACACTTTTACCATTATCGAGGTTGGTTACTTTCACGAAGGTGCCAAAAGGCAGGGTCCGATGCGCGGCCGTGTTTAAGTGATGCTGATAGCGCTCGCCGCTGGCCGTCTTGTGGTTTTGATGCCTGTCCGCATAAAACGAGGCAATACCCGACTCATATACCCCCGCACTCTCTTCACCCGTAATAGATACCGAGCTGCAGGCGGCCACTCCCGATAGAAGCAGCAACACGCAGATGATGCGCCATGCAGGGTTAGAACACTTCAAAGCCATGTTAGGGTAATTTCACTCGGCACTTAGACAGGTTTCTGGACTTTTTGACAAAATTATTGTCGAAGCTTTTCATCGTTTCATGCTCGTGGCTTAAAGCCAGATGGAATGCGTCAGAAAAATCAAGGCCGCCTTCATGCCAATTAATAGCTTCAGCGATAGCGGTTTGATTCGACACTCTGACATTTTCCAGCCCTAGCAGCTTTTTTAACCCAATACATATTTCGTTGGGGCTAAATTCGTAGGCATAGCGAAGCACCCACTCCGTCTCTAGAATTACCGTGTCGGGAATGAATATTTGAGGCAAAGTAAAAACGGCTTTACTTTTCTCGTATTGCTTTTGGTCGTCTTTTACGAGCAATCGAACGATTACATTTGTGTCAACCGCGACCACTCCATGCCTCCACCGCGGCCTTTTTCATGGCTGCTTCGATATCATCGTCTGATTTTGCTTTTCCTCTATAGTTGAGGCAACCAGCAACATCCTCGAGTGTAGTATGTGGGAAAATGGCTTTTGGTTTAAGCAATATGCCTTCACCGAGTGCAATCACTTCTAGCTCAAGGCCGGCACTCCAATTGCGCAGATCTCTGATATACTTAGGTATTATCACTTGACCCTTGCTTGAAAGCTTGGTGGTATCCATTTAAAACGCCTCCAGTAAGACTAAAGTAAGATTACGCCTGATTTATAGTCACAGTCAAATTCGAACCGTATCGCATACACGGGACACCTTTCCGTCCCACCCTCTTGTGCTTTCGCTTCGCTCAATTTTCGCACCAAATGTCTCCACTACAATTTGCCCGAGATGCGGGCGTTTAGCGGCTTTTATGCGCCAGCTGCGATGCATGCTGTTCCCAGTTTTGGCCGTCAAACGTTACAACCGTCATCGATTTCGGAGGGGTGTCCAGACAGCGCACATTGATGTCAATGCCATCAGGGTTGGACCTGGGCGTGTAAAAGGGCTTAATGCCGCAGACCTTGCAAAACGTGTGCTTGGCAACGCCGGTATTGAAGGTATAAGTGGTTAGACTTTCTTCCCCTTTTAGCAAAGTGAAACATCTCAGGGGGAGGATCAGATGGAGAAAACCGGCCTTGGCACAAATCGAGCAGTTACACTCCTCAACTTCTACCGCTTCAGGCGCGTCGATCTCGAACCTGACTGCGCCGCAGTGACAACCGCCTGTGTAAATCATGATCCCGCCCTTTCCATTATTGCAACGACGACAATCGCACCATAGCCCAGACAGAGCAAGGTTGATAGCAACGCAACCGGCCAACGCTTGCGAAAGCCGCCTTTCTGCCCCATGCCCAACCAGACCGAAAAACAATCGATCAGGGTACCGATCGAAAAAAGTGGCACCAAAAAAATGGCTATCATTAGTGGAAAAAACCAGGTCCAAAGTGACCCGCGTCGGTTACGCACGCTGGCAGCGATATCAGGTAGATCAGCAAGATAATACGGATCAGCAGCGGCCAGTTGATACTCGGGGATTCGATTTCATCTTCCACAAAAGCCTCTCTTCAACGCAATTTTTCGCCCCCAAGGGACCGCACAGCACCGAACAACCGACTCAACAGCAATTGAAATAGCTGTCTAGTGGAAACCTGGCGCATAGGCTCTCGCGTCGGTAAAGTTGAAACAATCGGATTTTTAATCGGCGCACTGAGCGAATGCCCTTCGCATAATACAAAACCATCCAAAATATTCGGAGGCATCGAAAGGGGATGTTTAAGTTCCGGATGCTCTTGCGCCAAATAGAAATTATTCAAGCCATCCTTGTAGGCCAATTGATAGCCTGCATCGAGAAGAGCCGCTTCCCAGTCCGGCGTTCGATTAAAAGGTGCTTCAATCAGGATGAGCCATGGGCGCCACCGATGAAAATCCATTCCATCAATCACCTGCTGCTCGAAACCCTCGACATCGATTTTCAGGAAATGAAATGGCTTGGCCTTGTCGAGATATTGATCACAGATATCTGCCAGACTGATCGTAATGACGGTTTTTTCCGTGAACGCATAGCCCTGTTGACGTTGAAACTCTGCCACATTGTTATCCAGCGTCGACAGCCCGGTGTTCTGATTCTCATAGAAGGCCAGCGTGCCGGTGTCCCGCCCGACGGCGGTGCATAAGTTCACTTCATCTGGTCGTTGCTCGACCAACAATTGATGAAAATGAGGAACCGGTTCCACATTAATACCCCGCCAGCCGCGCTGGTAAAGCGACAGCGTGACAGAATCGATGACTGGGTGGTTTGCACCTACATCAATATATTGCCCAGGGCCGAAGAGTTTTAGCGTACGCCACAGGATGACGTCTTCAAAATTTTGGGCATAGGAGATGAATGTCATTGTCGGTTCATATTCATAATTACAGGTATTAAGTGGCTTTCTTCCACATTATGTCGTAGTCCTCAACCGCGAGCCACTTCCACCCTAAGTGTTTTCCTCAGCCCTGCAGTAATGACACCCAACTACATTCTCTCTAGAATACCCGCCATATGACATGCAGCCCTAAATAGCAAAGAGCAGCCTATGAGAATCAGCAACCGAAAAAGAGTCCTTGTTACCGGCGGCGCCGGCTTTCTGGGCTCACACTTATGTGATCGCCTCTTGAAAGAGGGCTGCGACGTCCTGTGTGTGGATAATTTTTATAGCGGCACCAAAGACAACATCCTGCATCTGCTTGCCAACCCGCACTTTGAGATGATGCGGCATGACGTTACCTTCCCGCTTTATACGGAAGTGGACGAGATCTATAACCTCGCCTGCCCTGCGTCGCCCATCCACTACCAGTGGGATCCGGTACAAACCACCAAGACCAGTGTACACGGTGCAATCAATATGTTGGGTCTGGCTAAACGGCTGCGGGCAAAAATTTTGCAGGCCTCCACCAGCGAAGTCTATGGTGACCCCGAAGTTCACCCGCAGCAGGAAAGCTACTGGGGACATGTGAATCCGATCGGCATCCGCTCCTGCTACGACGAAGGCAAGCGCTGTGCAGAAACCCTGTTCTTTGATTATCACCGCCAGCACAAACTGGAAATCAAGGTGATCCGTATTTTCAATACTTACGGCCCTCGCATGCACCCCAATGATGGCCGCGTCGTCAGTAATTTTATCGTACAAGCGCTGCGCGGTGAGAACATCACCATCTATGGCGATGGAAAGCAGACCCGCTCGTTCTGTTATGTTGACGATTTGATCGACGGCATGGTTCGCCTGATGAACAGCTCCAAAGAAGTGACAGGCCCGATCAACGTCGGCAACCCGGTCGAATTCACCATTCGGGAGCTGGCTGAGCAAGTGCTTAGCAAAGTCGGCGGTAAGTCCCAGCTCATATTTGAGCCGCTGCCACAAGATGACCCCCGACAACGTCAACCGGATATCAGCCTCGCGCGCTCAGCCTTGGGCTGGGAGCCGCGCGTTAAACTCGCTGACGGTTTGGATCAAACCATCGACTACTTCAGGACTTTACTCGCCGTATGAGCAACTCAGCTGCACGCCTTATCGTCGTCACCCCTGTCTACGAAGATCTGGAAGCCAGCAGCCGCCTGTTTAAGGAATTGGCGGCAGTGTTTCCACAAAGCCTCTACGTGATTGCCGTGGACGATGGTTCCGTCCGACAACCACTCCCCATTTCTGCGCTTGAGCAGGCCGGCGTGTCAGGCGAAATACTGAAACTTCGCCGTAATGTGGGACACCAGCGCGCCATTTCAATTGGTTTGGGACATGCCTCACAAATACTGTCCGAAGATGACCGCGTCATCGTGATGGATTCCGATGGCGAAGACTTGCCGTCAACAATCTCAGCGCTCTTGTCTCAACTGGCCTCTGACAAGGTCGACGTTGTGGTTGCGCAGCGCCGCAGCCGCGTTGAAACGCTAAAATTCAAAGCATTTTACGTAGTTTATAAGCATTTCTTTCAGCTCCTCACCGGGCGAGCAATCAGCTTTGGCAATTTTATGGCCATGAAACCCGCCGCAGTTAAGCGCCTCGTGTCGATGCAAGAATTGACCATTCATGTTGCCGCCGCCGTGTTGGCGTCCAAGTTACGGGTAGAAACCTGCAGCCTCGACCGCGGCCCACGCTATGCAGGGCAATCCAAAATGAATTTCGTGGGGCTTGCGCTCCACGGATTCAAAGGCCTGATGGTATTTGCGGAAGACGTGCTGGTTAGAGTGGGTATCGCCTGTGCCACCATTGCGGCAGGCTCCATTACCGGTGCGATCATTGCAACACTGCTGAAAGTATTAGGTTTTTCAACCCCCGGATGGTTTTCCATCGCTCTCGGTATACTGGTGCTGATGTTCCTGCAGACCGGCGCGCTTGCATTAATGACCCTGATGCTAACCGGCGTTGTTCGAGGCGGTACGGTTGCAGCTCGACTGGATTATCAGGACTTTATTGAAACAGTTCTGGTTTCTCGTGCTGGCACCAAAAGCGGAAAGACACCTGAGAAACTCCTTTCGTGAGTGCCGAGCGACAGCCTCAGGAAATCAAGCGGTATATCGTTAATGGTCTGGTCGCCACAGCCGTTCACTATGCGGTTTTACACTTCAATATTGAAGTCGTCGGAATAAAGTCAGCAGGATTGGCAAACCTGCTGGCAGCCGTTGTCGGGATTACGACATCGTTTCTCGGCAGTCGCTACTATGTGTTCAGACACACAGAAGGTTCCATCTGGACCCAGGCCGCACGCTTCAGTGGCTTGTACGCGACATTGGCCGTACTGCATGGGCTGACCCTGTTGGTTTGGACCGACTGGTTAGGACTTTCCTACACAGGAGGTTTCCTTCTGGCGACCGGCTTTCAGGTTTCACTTAGCTATCTTGGTAATAAATATTTGGTCTTTTCGAAATGAAGCTGGCTTATGCGCTCGGTGCAACGGCACTGTACATCCTCCTGCTATTAGCAACTTATTTTATTCATGTGACCTGGTTTCCGGTGAATGTTGTGTTTTACGCCGCAATCGCCGATGCCGTGATCGCCGCACTCGTCACTGCGCTCATTCTGCTCCTACCGGGGTGCTTCACCCGTCTGGGCCATTTTGAAAAGGTGCTGATTGTCGTGATCTGGCTGCTCGGCGGCTACAGTTTTGCCATCTCGGTGCCGACCGTTATAGACCGCTCCCTTTCCTTCTACATCCTCGAAAAACTTCAGCAACGTGGCGGAGGCATTCAAAAAGACGCGTTTGCACAGGTGTTCACCCAGGAGTATGTAAAGGAACACCGTTTGGTGGATGTGCGACTGACCGAGCAACTGGAATCTGGCACGATCGAAATTAGAAATGGTTGCGTGCTCCTGACCGAGAAAGGCCAGACGTTCGCTAATGCCAGCCGCTACTTCCGTCAACACCTTCTGCCCAAGAAGCGGCTGCTCATGGGTGAATACAGTGATGACCTCACCAACCCGTTCCGACACAGTGAGGCCTCACCTGATTATCAATGTAATGGCCAATAGAGTAAGACCTTGATTCATTCAGAAAGCACCCACGCGCCACTCACCCCTCCGAGCACCCCCTGGGCGGGACTCATTGCGGTGTTGGTATTCGGCATCGCGTTTTTGATGGTGCCTTTTACTCAGCTAAATTTGCTTTCATTAATCCCCGGAGATATCGGCGATGCCCGCCTGAATAACTATTTCCTTGAGAACATTTACCAGTATTTCAAAGGCAACTCCGAATCACTGATTCACCTGGGATTCTTCTACCCCTTTCCCTACGTTGGGGGATTCAGCGATAACCTCTTTGGAAGTTCGCCCATTTATTTGCTGGCACGGCTTTTCCTGAACGATCCATTTACGGCGTTTCAGGTCTGGTTTTTGTTTGGCTACCCTATCAACTTCGTTGCTTGCTACATTGCTTTACGCAAGCTTGGCTTCTCGAGCACCGCGACATTGGTTGGCAGTTTAATCTTCACGTTCGCCCTTCCCGTGACGGCTCATGCCATGCACGCCCAATTGCACTATCGCTTTGGCGTCCCACTGGCTTTGGCTTCCTATTTACTTTTTTTACGCCGACCCAATCCCACATTATTACTCGCCGCGATCGGCTGGACGGTCTGGCAATTCTATTGCACGATTTATATCGGATTTTTCTTACTGCTTTTTTTGATTGCAACCACGCTAACCTGGAGCCTGCTACACCTGAAAGCTTCAGCTACACACCGAATCGAAGCGTGGCAATCCTGGCGAGCGAACTGGGGAGAGATGACGCGCTCGCAACAGTGGCTCTGGATCGCCACCCTCGCCCTACTTGCCGTGTTGTTTGGCCTGCTGTTCTATGCCTACCTCCGAGTCAGTGACCTGTATGGTGCCAAACGGTCATTGAGTGAGATAGCCAATATGCTTCCCAGACCACAAAGTTACTTTCTGGCCGGACGATCCTGGCTCTGGTCGTCAGACGCGCAGTTTTTCGCCAACATCCCGATGCGTCATGAACATCAGATGTTCCCCGGTGCTATCCCGGTTATTCTGGGACTTGCCGGCGTATTCATCTGGCGCCGCCAAACCAATGGCCCTATTCTGGGTTGGCTGGGATCGGCGTGGGCAGGACTGATCATCGTTACGCTTTCAGTGGGCACGGTCTCGCTTTGGTACATTCTGGCAGGCCTTCCGCTATTTTCAGCGATTCGCGTGATAACTCGAATCGACCTCGTGTTTCTTGTACCACTGGCCGCATTTGCAGCGTTAGCAACTGAACGACTCTTGAATTGGCGAGTGGTTGGGCCACGCGTTCTGTTTATTGTCATTCTACCGCTCATGTTGATGGAAATGGCCGCCAGCACCCCGCTGACCAGCGCCAAACAGGACTGGCAAAACCGACTTGATAACGAAATAAGCCGGATTCCGCCGAATCTTGACGCTGGCGCGGTTTTGTTTTTCTCACAAGCCTCAGGCCCATGGTTTGCGGACGAAATTGACGCGATGTGGGCAAGCCTGCTCACCGGGCACAAGACACTGAATGGATATTCGGGGCTTTTTCCTCCGGGTTACAATCCGGAATTCGGACAGCGATGTTCTGAGCTACCTGCCAGAATTTCTTCTTTCCAGCGGATAATCGTACCGAGCAACCCGGCTGAGACGTCATACGCAAGGCAGATAGAAGACGTCACGCCCATTGGATTTACCGACTGCCAGCCAGAGTGGTGGAATCCGTCCACAGGACGCAATTTGATCGATCGCCCTTATAAACCTGACGAATTGAAAGCTCTGCATCTTGGTTTTAGCGAACCTGCAGATGAAACGCGCTCACGAGAAGCTCAAAGTGCTATCCGTGTTCGCCTTATCAATGACGGTGGTTTAGACCTTGCCTGTTGCTCTACTTTGGGCAGACCTATTCGCCTTTCCTGGCGATGGATAGATCAACAAGGCGTGGCAATGAGCGGATGGGATGCACGTGTGGATGTGTTGCAGGATATTCCAGCAAACAACTCCATCGCCATCGAATTCAATCCGGGCCAACCTCCAGAGCAAGCAGGTGCTCTTGAAATCAGCTGGGTTCACGAAGGCGAATTCTGGGGGCATGATATTGGGGCAAAGCCACTGAGGATTGCGCTGGAGCTCTGAGAGGCCACAGCACTTTTTGAAGATTCCGCGCTTAACAGGGTGTCCATCATTAATGGTCAAGATCACTGTTAAATACACCTGTGAGGTAGGTCAGTGACTCATATTTCTGAAACGGCAACACATCAACATAAGTTTGGATTAAGAGCGAGCCACGTTTCGACACTCGCTTTCCTGCTTGTAGTTTCTGTCTTTTTTTTCTATGTATACAGTGGCAAGCCCGCCTGGAACGGCTGGTGGGATCAGAGTCAGTATATAATAAGCGCAGTAGCATTCTCTGAATGGAATTTGAATGCAGATCAGCACTGGTACCCGATAGCCTACCCACTGGCGGCATCTGTGTTTGTAGGGATCTCTCCCGGCGATCCTTTTATGCCCGTCAATCTAATCTGTTTATTGTTGTTCGCTTGGGCATTTGTCCGCTTTTTTACCCCAATCCTTGGAGCACCCGCTGCAATGGTCGGGTTTATTGGCGCGTTGCTAATTCCATTTTCTATTAGCTATCCTATTTCAGCTAAATTTCCACTTTGGCTGCAATTTGTAATCCCCTGGACAACGATCCCTGTAAGCGCGATATATATGCTCGTCATTTATTGCTACAGCATATTAGACAAAAGCGACAGGATAAGACCTGACTTTGTTCTGGGGTTCCTTTCCGCGCTGCTGCTATTCATTCGACCAGCAGATATTGCACCCTTAGTCTTACCGGGCATGCTATATCTTTTTTATCGTTTCCGTTCGCCCTTTCTTTTAAAGCACCTTTTTGCTTCCCTCGCTGGCATGTTGGTAGTAATAGTGCCTGGTTTAATATTGATGATTGAAATCTATGGCGGAATAAGTAGCCCCTATAGCCGCGTTTCAGAAAATATTGGACTGGGTTTCTCAAATATATTTGAACGTGCCTATTCGATACTGATAGATGCAGAAGCTGTCTATCATGAACGTGAAACAGCTTTATTCGCTATAATGCCTTGGCTCTTTCTGCTGCTGCCATTTTCCTTTGTTTGGTTATTTATAGATGTAAAAAGAGCGATGATTCCAACTGCCATGGTTGTCGGGTCGCTTGCGCTTTACATCGCATATAACGACTTTTGGCCCTTCAATGTGTTGCGCTTCAATTTGCTCCATTATCTGGTCTGGATGGTACCCGTTATATTTGGCTGCGGTCTTGCTGGGCTTTATCTGGCGTTTAAGCAGCGTCGATACCTGCTGACCGGCTGTGCGTTAATTGTAGGACTCCTGATGGCTTCGGTCCGATTCCAAATGATTGCGTTGGAATCCACTGTTGATTTAGCCGTCTCTGGCGAAGGAAATTCCCGCACCTACCACTTGCAACTGTCCGAGCCGTCGGAGATCGATGCTGTTGACTTCATCGGCGCGCGCGCCGATGACGCAATAGGCATCACATTAATTAAGGTCAAATTGCTTGCAGACAATGAAGTACTTGAACTGTTTAAGGGCTATAGACTAATACAGATTAACGGCGGCTTACGATTGGTATTGAATGCCGATGTCGTGGCCAAAACCATCCGAATTACCTTTGAGCAGGGAGTGCATTCACTACCTGACGTTCCGGAACTGGTCCAGCCAGTGCAGTTTAACGCCACGTTGAGTTTTTTCGATAACAACGGTCCGACTGTTTTAGATACTCAAACAGCTATCAGATTGCATGACGTAAATTCTAACGAACTTCTCTTGTTGGATGCACCACAGTATCACTACTGGAAAAACTATCTGGCTTCCCATTTCAGATGTTCTGAGGTGAGTAATGATAAGTTCCTGTGTAGATCTGCTCATGCGGCCAATCATGCGGCTCTCGATAAACGATTTAGTTTTAGCCTTGACGGCAATGGATTGATAGGCTTGGTAGAAGGTTGGAGTAGTCCGGAACCGTGGGGGGTATGGTCGGTTTCAGAGCGGGCAAGTTTTATAATTCCCGTTAACTACGCAGACAAGCAACCTGAATCGCTTAAACTGACGTTTAACACGTTCAATGGCTCTACAGAGTCACCGATTTCGCAACAAATCAGCATACAGGTGAACAATGTTAGTGCAGCAACAATAGTGACTGACCCGACTACGCCTATGCCCATAGAACTTAGTATTGATTTGGCTCAGAACGGGATTGAGGCGGGTGAGTTCCTCAGAATTGAGTTCGCCATGGACACTGCAACGAGTCCACTTTCTATCGGTATGAGCCAGGACAATAGAAGATTAGCAGTAGGGTTGATTTCTGCAGAACTAGAGTAAGCGCCAACAAATTCTCGTCTACCCATCCGATTCACGGTCTGTCAGTCTGATTCCTGTCTGAAATTAACAGGAGAAAACCATGACACGACTTCAACTTGAACATCTCTGGCAGCGACGCATTCACGCTTGGCGTGATTCAGGATTATCCGGTGCAGCTTACGCAGGCGCGAAGGCATCAGCTACCACCAGTTTGTCTATTGGCGTCGTAAACTCGATCATGAGGTGTCTCAGACAAGTTTGACGCACGTGCGTTCTGATTTTTGCAGAGTGCTGCCGACCATGGTCGCACCTTCCGATGAGCTTACTCTTACGCTTCCAATGGCATCGTGATCACGGGGCTACACGCTCACAATGTTGATTTGGCGACATTCTGAGACAACTGTGATGCGTCCCCGGTATTTGCGTCCATCCTGTCTCTGCCAGGATATTTATCTCTATCGTCCTCCCATCGACTTTCGCAAGCAGGCCAACAGTCTGGCGGCACTGGTCGAACTCGAGCTGGGGCATAATCCCTTCAGTGGGGCGCTGTATGCCTTTACCAACCGGCACCAAAATCGTATCAAGTGCCTGATGTGGGAAGACAACGGTTTCGTGCTTTACTACAAGGCGTTGGCAGAGGAAAATTCAGGTGGCCACGGGCTGGGAAGACCTGATTTCGCTCACCGGTGAGCAGATCAACTGGCTGCTGGATGGCTACGATCTCAACCTGATGCGGCGACACAGGAATTCTGCAATATGACTCGGTTGCCTAGCCGAAAAGCGTGTTGGGAATGGGGCAGATGTGGTATCATAAGCCAGTGATTTCAAAGCCTGAACCCACCTTGTCAAACCTCAATACCGAAGCCCTTTCAGTCGCCGAGCTGCGAGCGCTTGTCGGGCGTTTGAGCAACTTCTGACGGAGAAGAATGCGCAGATTCAGGTGCTGGACGAGTCACTCAAGCAGACCATCAAGCGCAAGGATGCCGATATCCACGAACGGGATCGCTATATCCTCAAACTCGAAGAGATTGTGCGTTTAAGGATGCTGCAAAAGTTTGCGGCCAGCAGTGAAAAACTGAGTCACCAGATTCATCTGTTTGACGAAGCCGAGCTGGAAGCGGAATTGGCAGAACTGCTCGACAGCCTCCCCGAAGCACAACTGCCGCCGGAAGAAGCGAAAGCGCGTAAGCAACGCCAGTCCCGCACGCGTGATTTTAGCGACACGCTGGTTCGTGAACGAGTTGAGCTGAGATTGACGAGGCCGAGAAGGCCGGTGCGACCCGCACCGTTCAGCAAGGTCAAGGAAGAACTGGAATACATTCCTGCCCAACTCAAAGTTCTGGAGATCTGGCAGGAAAAGGCGGTCTTCGAGACGGCGACAGGGGATGAGGTGATCAGTGCGTCCCGCCCGGTTCATCCGTTGGGTAAATCCTTTGCCTCACCGTCACTCCTGGCCCAGGTGATCACCTCGAAATATGCCGATGGACTGCCCCTGTATCGTCAGGAACAGATTTTTAAACGCCTTGGCCATGAGATTAGCCGCACCTGTATGGCGAACTGGGTTATCCAGTTGTCCGTTCAGCTCAAACCGCTTCTCCAGCGTTTGCGGGAGAGCCAGTGTTCAGGGGATTATCTGCAGGCCGACGAAACCCGTATGCAGGTTCTCAAGGAAAAGGGCAAAACAGCGCAATCCCAAAAGTGGATGTGGGTGACCCGCGGTGGGCCTCCCTCTCAGCTCTCCGTGTTGTTTGAATACGACCCCAGCCGTGCGCAGGGTGTGGCCGATCGTCTGCTGCAGGGCTTCAGTGGTGTCTTGCAGGCTGATGCTTACGCAGGCTATGCGAGCATCTCGAAACAGCAATGCGTTACCCGTATCGGGTGCTGGGATCATGCCCGGCGCAAGTTTGTTGAGGTGGTGCGTGCGAATGCCAGGGTCGATGCCGGGGCAGGCCCGGAAGCTCGGGCGGTCAAAGGCTGAAGAGGCGTTAGGTTATATTCGCAAGCTGTATCGGATTGAGACGCACATTAAAGATTGCACGGTGGAGGAGCGCTATCGGGTGCGCCAGGAGCTGGCCCTGCCTGAGCTGTCATCGTTCAGGACGTGGCTTGAGGCAGAGAGCGGCAAAGTGATGAAAGGTTCAAAGACCCGGCAGGCGATGGACTACATACTCAACCAATGGCCCGAACTCCCAAGTTCGACACTAAAACACTAGTTTTTCCTCGAAATCAAATCTCACCACTATTAAAAACAATGACTTAGGCGGCTTGAAAAATTCCGCAGCGTAGTGGCACCACTATATCTTGATGTATTGATAATTATAGCTAACTGGTGATAATGTAGCGGCATGTATATCAAGATCACTAAATCCGGCCCACGCCGTTACGTTCAGCTCGTCAGGAAGCTTATCGCGACGATCAGGGCAATCCACGTCAGCGCACCGTCGCCACCCTCGGCCGACTGGAAACCGTTGCCAGTGAGGTTGACTCGTTGATCAATGGTTTGCTGCGCGTCACCGGGCGGGAGCCACTCGGAGTAACACCCGAGCAGACCCTGAACTTTGAGCTTTCCAAAGCCTTTGGTGATTTATATGCCCTGCAGCAGTTATGGCAGCAGTTGGGATTCGACGCCTTTCGGCGGGTATTTCGTTCCGGCAAGCGCACCCTGGATGTCGAGTTATTATTGCGGATTATGGCATTCAATCGCCTGAGCAATCCCGATTCAAAGCTGGGGTTGTTGCGGTGGCTGGAAACGGTTCAGTTTCCAGGCGGAAACATCAGTGAAATCAGCCATCATCACTTGCTGCGTGCCATGGATGCGGTCGTCAAAGCCAAGGATGCCGTGGAAGAGTTACTCGCCACGACCTTGCGCCCGCTGATCGATCAGGAGTTGTCTGTCGTGTTTTATGACCTTACAACGGTCAGCGTTACCGGCGATTCGAACGTTAAGGAAGAGATTCGGGCCTATGGCCGCAGCAAGGACGGTGGTGTGGCCCGGCAGGTGGTGATCGGATTGATCCAGACAGCGGAGGGTCTGCCATTGGCCCACGAGGTCTTTGAAGGCAATGTGGGGGAAGCCAGTACACTACTGCCGATGCTGGATCGTTTGGCGAAGCGATTCCCGATCAGGCGGGTGGTGCTGGTCGCCGATCGGGGGTTGCTGAACCTGGATAATCTGGCGGCGCTGGATGCGGTCAAACTGCCGTCGGGAGAAGCGCTGGAATACATCATTGCCGTGCAGTGTACGTTATGGCGATTTTGACGAGAGTATTCGTTGTCTGCAGGCGTCTCATGTGGCATCTATCGATGCGCCAGATGCGTCTATCGATAATCTCGGCAACACCTGGATCGATGAAACCCGGTGGCAGGATCGACGACTGGTGGTGGCACACGACGAAGAGGCGGCCCAAGCGAAAACCCAGGCACGCCGACAACAGATCGGGCAATTGATCGCGCAGGCCGATCAATGGTGCGACAAACTGGAGCAGCAGGAAGACGCGCACAGGGGGGCGAGGCCGCCCGCTCTCTGAGCCGTGTATTACCGCGCGCTTTACCAGGCGGTCAAAGAGGGCGGGAATGGGGCATATCATCGATATTGACTTGCGCCACGAAGGTTTCGCCTATCACTACCGTGCGTTGCGTCAGCAGGCACTGGAACGCCTCGACGGCAAACTCTTGCTGGTGACCAATGTGAACGACTGCCCGGCTCATGAAATCGTTAGGCGCTATAAATCGTTGGCGGACATAGAGCGTGGCTTTCGGGTGCTAAAATCCGAGCTGGAAATTGGCCCCATGTACCACCGGCTACCACAGCGAATCCGTGCGCACGCGACCATCTGCTTCATCGCCTTGATCCTGCACCGTGTGATGCGAATGCGCTTGAAAGCGGCTAATAGTGCCTGTTCGCCCGGACGGGCACTCAGCCCTCCTGAGTCGAATTCAACGACACCAGTAAAAATTAACGGAGCCCTCGTGGAGGGCTTTCAACCGTAACACCCTGAACAACTGGAGCTGTTTCAAGCCCTACAAATCCCCAAGCCGACAGCTCAATAAATATACAAAGTCCAGTTTTGTAGTGGAGCGTTTTTAAACGCGCTTCATTAAATACAATGACTTACGGATTTTGCTGTCGAACTTGGGCGAACTGATCGGTTACTGCCAGCGTGGTGACCTGCACATCAGCAATACGTT
>JADJWY010000023.1 GCA_016716085.1 Hahellaceae bacterium | reverse complement strand
GGCCACCTAAGTTCGACACTTCAGCACTAGTTTTCCTCGAAATCAGATCTCGCCACTATTAAAAACAATGACTTAGTCGGCTCGAAAAATTCCGCAGCGTAGTGGCACCACTATATCTTGATGTATTGATAATTATAGCTAACTGGTGATAATGTAGCGGTACGTATATCAAGATCACTAAATCCGGCCCACGCCGTTACGTTCAGCTCGTCGTAGCTTATCGCGACGATCAGGGCAATCCACGTCAGCGATACCGTCGCCACCCCTCGGCCGACTGGAAACCGTTGCCAGTGAGGTTGACTCTGTTGATCAATGGTTTGCTGCGCGTCACCGGGCGTGGAGCCACTCGGAGAAACACCGATCATACCCTGAACTTTGAGTTTTCCAAAGCCTTTTGTGATTTATATGCCCCGCGGCAGTTATGGCAGCAGTTGGGATTTGATGCCTTTCGGCGGGTATTTCGTTCTTTCAAGCGCACCTTAGATGTCGAGTTCGTATTGTGGATCATGGTATTCAATCGCCTGAGCAATCCCGGATTCAGAGCGCCGGTTGTTGGGGTGGCTGAGGTGGTTCAATTTCCTGATGGCGACACCCGTACGGTCGGCCACCATCACTTAGCCGAGGGCCCTGGATGCGGTCGTCGGGCCAAGGATGCCGTGGAAGAGATTCTCGCCACGACCTTGTGCCCGCTGATCGATCAGGAGTTGTCTGTCGTGTTTTATGACCTGACAACGGTCATTGCCACCCGCGACACGAACGTGAAGGAAGAGATCTGGGCCTATGGCCGCAGCAAGGACGGTGGTGCGGCCCGGCAGGTGGTGATCCGATTGATCCAGACTGCGGAGGGGCTGCCGTTGTCCCACGAGGTCTTTGAAGGCAATGTGTGGAAGCCAGTACACTACTGCCGATGCTGGATCGTTTGGCGGAGTTGATTCCCGATCAGGCGGGTGGTGCTGGTCGCCGATCTGGAAGTTGCTGAACCTGGATAATCTGGCGGCGCTGGATGCGGTCGAACTGCCGTTTGGAGAAGCGCTGAATACATCATTGCCGTACCGTGAGTAAGTTGCGGCGATTTTGACGAGAGTATTCGTTGTCCGCAGGCGTCTCTTGGGTGGCATCTACCGACGCGCCAGATGCGTCTATCGATAACCTCGGCAACACCCGGATCGATGAAACCCGCTGGCAGGAGCGACGACTGGTGGTGGCGCATGATTTGAAGAGGCGGCCCAAGCGAAAACCCAGGCACGCCGACAATAGATCGAGAAATTGATCGCGCAGGCTGACCAATGGTGCGACAAACTGGAGCAGCAGGAAGACGGGCACAAGGGGAGAGGCCGCCCGCTCTCTGAGCCAGGTATTACCGCACGTTTTTACCAGGCGGTCAAAGAGGCGGAATGGGGCATATTATCGATATTGATCGCGCCACGAAGGTTTCGCCTATCACTACCGCGCGCGGTGTCAGCAGGCACTGGAGCGCCTCGGATGGAAAACTCTTGCTGGTGACCAACGTGAACGAATGTCCGGCTCGTGAAATCGTTAGGCGCTATAAATCGTTGGCGGACATAGAGCCGCGGTTTTCTGGGTGCTAAAATCCGAGCTCGAAATTGGCCCGATGTACCGCCGGCTACCAGCGAATCCGTGCGCACGCGACCATCTGCTTTATCGCCTTGATCCTGCACCGTGTGATGCGAATGCGCTTGAAAGCGGCTAATAGTGCCTGTTCGCCCGGACGGGCACTCAGCCTCCTGAGTCGAATTCAACGACACCAGGTAAAAATTAACGGAGCCCCCGTGGAGGGGCTTTCAACCTGAACACACCTGAACAACTGGAGCTGTTCAAAGTCCTATTAAATCCCCAAGCCGACAGCTCAATAAATATACAAAGTCCAGTTTTGTAGTGGAGGGTTTTAAAACGCGCCTCATTAAATACAATGACTTACGGATTTTGCTGTCGAACTTGGCCAAGGGCGACTATATCGCCTACCTGGATGGTGATGATCTTGCATTGCCGGGCAAGCTGCAGATGCAGGTTGATTTTCTTGATGGTAACCCTGGGTGTGGAATTTGCTACCATGAGTCGGAGGTATTCGATTCCGCTACGGGTAAAACGCTGAGTCTTTACAGTCGTGATTTTTATAATGCCCGTTATGTACCACGGTCGGCTGGACTGAAAGACTTGGTTTTGTACGGCACTTTTCTCCAGGCGAGTTCAGTGATGTTCAGAAGGCACACTCAATTGTTTGAAGTATTGGATCCAGAATGTCGAATTATTGTCGATTATCCAATGCATGTTGCCAATGCCGCATTGGGTGGTGGGAGTATCGACCGGATAGACGAGGTTCTGGGGCGCTATCGAATTCATTCTTCGAGTTTTGGTGCGCAAACCAGTCGGAGTGCAGAGCGACGCGAGGCTGTGCTCAAAGAGCTGCTACACACCTGCGAACGTGCGGGACTCTTGGGCTTGAATAAAGAATATGTTGCTCGAGGTAAGGCACATTTCCGCTTTGCAACTGCCCTTTACTTTTTGAGAGCGGGCGATATTCCCCGCTTCCAGCGTTACATTGCAGAGTCTGGCAAATATGGACTCTTTTTTGACGAACGCCACGAATTTGCGTTTGCCAACAAAGAGGCTCCTGATAGGCTCAGGCAACGGTTCTTTGGCGAGATGAAGGCGTGAGCCCGGCATTCCCATGAAGGTAGTTTATGATGACAGTGACCTCCATTACGCGTTGGCCGAATGCGATGTTCTCGTGGCTGGCGCCGGGTTATCGGGAGCTGTTTTAGCCGAACGAATGGCTTCCCAGGCAGGAAAACGAGTCGTCGTGTTGGATAAGCGTTCTCATGTTGCAGGCAATTGTTTCGATCGACGGGATGAGCACGGCATTTTGATACACCAGTATGGTCCTCACATCTTCCATACCAACAGGCCAGAAGTAGTGAGTTACCTCTCTCAATTTACTGACTGGCTTCCTTATGAGCATCGGGTGCTGGCCAAAATTGAAGAGGGTTTAGTACCGGTACCCTTTAACTTAAATTCCATAGACGCCTGCTTTCCTATGCTTAAAGCGAAACGTTTGGCGTCGAAGTTGCTGGAGGCTTATGGGGATGGGCAACGGGTCCCGATTATGGCATTGCGTAAAGCACCTGATCCTGAGCTGGCGGAACTTGCTGAATTTATCTTCCAGCGGGTGTTTCTCAATTACACCATTAAGCAATGGGGATTTGAGCCCGGACAACTTTCTGAATCTGTGTTGTCAAGGGTTCCGGTGGTGCTGTCCCGAGATGACCGCTACTTTCAAGATGCCTTTCAGAAGATGCCGAAGGAAGGATATACCCGTCTGGTAGAACGAATGCTCTCCCATTCCAAATATCCAGGTGGCTTTGAATCGAGAAATAAAGAACTTTATCCAACTCGACCGAAAAGAAGGTAAAGTTCACGTGGATGGGAAGCCCTTCAACGGGAGGATTGTTTATACAGGACCCTTGGATGAGCTGTTTGACTTTGAGCTCGGTGAACTGTCTTATCGGTCTTTACAGTTTGAGTTTGAGCATTTTAAGACTGGCCCCTTTCAACCCTGCGGAACGGTAAATTACCCCAATACGGAGCCGTTTACCCGGATAACCGAATTCCGGTACCTGACAGGGCAGCTTGGCTTAGAGGGGAGCACCATTGTCAGGGAGTATCCTCAGGATTATGATCGTAACGATCCGCTGAAAAATATTCCTTATTACCCGGTGCTCAATTTGGAAACAGAAGCGCGGTACCAGCAATATCTGGGACTGGCTGACCGTTTTAAGCAGCTCCTGGTTTGTGGTCGATTGGGCGATTATCGCTACTTTAATATGGACGATGCGGTGCACAGAAGCTTGCAACGATTTAACGCGGCCGTAGAGAACTAAAAACAAGAAAATGTTGGATGCACTTTTAAATGCAGCGGACGATGCGTCCATCGCATTAATTTCAGTTGATATCTTCGATACGCTTATATTTCGTGATATCGATGATCCTGATGAGATTTTGCTCGAAGTTGCTGCCAGGGCGCGAAATCTGGGACTTATTTCAAATGACGATGCTCATTTTTTTGTTCGCCAGCGTAAATGGGCGGAAAAGCGCGCAAGAGCACTCAGTAAGATCGCTTCAGGCTCCAACGAAGTAAGGTTGCCATTCATCTATGAGCAGATCAGCAATAACCCTCGGATCTTAGCCAGCCTTGAGGAAGATCAGGAAGTTCGAAGTTGGTTTCTGAATAAAGAATTACTAGACACGCTACTGCACCTTCAGACTATCGGAAAAAAAATCGTTTTTGTCTCTGATATGTATTTATCAGAGTTGCTCATCTCTGAATATCTAAAGCGTAAGGCGGTGGGACTGGAAGTAACTGATGTAAGAGTCTCCAGTCAGCGTCGTACGTCTAAGGCTGAGGGAAAAGCATTTGACCAACTTTTGTCTGATTATGGTTGCGAAGGGTGCAATGTACTTCATATCGGAGATAATTTTGTCGATGATATCCAAATGGCGGCGTCGAAAGGTTTTAAGACGTATTTTCTACAGAAGCCAGCCTATCTGATAGAGGTTATGCGTTTGGAACATGCCATCAATCATGGCGGAACATTGGGTCTAAGTCGGCTAAGGCGCCAGTTTCTCAGCCATAACCCAGCTTTGGAAGGGCCAACATTTGAGGTGATGGGTGCCTGTCTGTTCGGCCCCGTGCTGGTCGGCTGGGCAAGATGGATTATTCAAACGTGCCATGAAACCGGGATTACGGAACTCTACTGTTTGTTGAGAGAGGGTGAAATTGTCGCGGAGACAATTAAGGCTCTCGACGACACCCTCACTGTGAAGACACTCGCCATCTCCAGGCGTTCCAGTTATCTCCCGATCCAAGGGGAGTTAAGTCCTGAAATACTGTTCTCGTTGAGCGAGCGCAGAGGATACTGTCTGGCGGAATTGGCTGAGGACATTGCCCAAACGTTGCCTTCTGAACTCATTCAATATCGTGAGGAATGTCTTTCATCACTTGTCGCGATGGATATTTGGCAGAAGATTCTTGATTGGACAGCACAATCAGCCTTTGCTATTTGTGAGCATCTAAATGAGCAGAGAATTTTTCTTCAGCGCTATCTGACTGAGCAAGGACTCGGGAGCGGGGGGCATCAAGCCATTCTCGACTGGGGCTGCGGTGGAAGCCTTTTGGCAACAATAAGCCGTGTGTTGAAATTGGATCATGGCCACTTTTTTCTATTCTACTACCGAGAGCGTGCGCTTGAGCTTTTATCGAGAGGCCAAATACATTCGTTTCAGCCAAGCAGCCTGGAATTGGAGTCACGTGCACTAGCGGCAAGTCCCGAAGTGTGCGAAATTCTTCTGAATCAGCAGTTATGCTCGACAATAAAATACTGTGAACACAACGGCCAGATTTGTCCCCAAACGTCAACTTTTCTATCAAGAAATGCCAAAGAACTTCAGCAGTTCAAAATGGGATTTGATGCATTTGTCAGTACTTCAGTAAGCGAGCATTGGCTGGAGCAAGGGGTCGATGTCGATTGCCGGAAACGTTTATTTACGATACTTTATCGGTTGATAGAATTTCCTCTTAGATCCGAAGCCCAGATATTGGCCTCATTAAGTGTGCCTTTGTCCAACGATAAAAGCTTGCCGCTTATTCCCGATAGTACGAATCTTCCTCTAAAGGGATCCATTGACCGGCTGTGGCGAAATTATAAAAAGGGAGATCAGGGTCACGTTAGAGATTGCTGGTGGTTACCCGGATTTATTGCCGTTCAAAATGGCGGTTTTTTGTTACAACAGGTGCCGTTTTCTCAGCACCTGTCTGACGAGATTACGTTAGCACTGCTCGCGGACGCAGTAAGAGCGAAGGGAGTACGTGAAGTTATCGTCTACGGTGCAGGTATTTTAGGATATCAGCTTGGCGTGTTACTGATGCGGGATGGCATAAGCCTTGCCTATTATATCGACAGGCGAGCTGTTGACGGATCATTGACACTATTGGGCAGACCGGTAGAAAACCTGGAGAAAATAGTGCTATCGAAGACCGTACCCATTGTGATTGCCAGCAGGGCATTTGCGAATGACATCTATCAGGCGCTAATTAAAAAAAATCCAGATGTAGCCGATATAGTCATTAGGCTTTGATTGCGAAACGCAGCATCAAATACCAATTAATAACAAGATGAAGGTATGTGCAGTGAAAAAAATTCGAGTAGGTATCATCGGTTTCGGCAAGATGGGGCGCATCCGGGCTGAAGCGATTGCGCAGATCGATTGTGCAGAGTTGGTGAAAGTATACGATACACAATCCAACACCGATGGAGGTGTTCCCTTCGCATCGAGTCTGGATGAAATTCTCGAAGATACCTCCATAGACGCGGTGTTTCTATGCTTGCCCAATCACATGAACAAGGCCTGTACCGTCAGGGCGTTGCAGGCCGGAAAGCACGTTTTTTGTGAAAAACCCCCAGCCTTCACGGCTGCCGAAGTGATTCAGATCAGAGAAACCGAGCTTCGCGCACAAAAGAAGTTGATGTACGGATTTAATCACCGACATCATGGTGCCGTACAGAAAATGAAATCGCTGGTGGATTCGGGGGAGTATGGTCGGGTTTTGTGGATGCGGGGACGTTACGGAAAAAGCGTAGACGAAAGCTATTTTGATACCTGGCGTGCCAATAAAGATCTGGCTGGCGGCGGCATACTTCTCGACCAGGGAATTCATATGCTGGATTTATTTAACTATATCGGCGGGGCCGGATTTGATGAAAATCATGCATTTGTGTCCAGCCTTTATTGGAATCTGGAAGGTGTTGAAGACAACGTTTTCGCTATCCTGAAGAATCGTAGGACTGGACTTGTTGCTTCATTGCACTCAACCATGACCCAATGGCGGCATCTCTTTTCGCTGGAAGTGTTCATGGAAGCCGGATATATGGTGCTCAATGGCCTCAAAACCTCTTCTGGCACATACGGCGAAGAAGTGTTGAGCATTGCCAGGAATCGTACGACAGCGCCCGCCGCCACCTGGGATGATGAGGAGCAGCATGTTTATCAAATCGATACATCCTGGCTAACAGAGACACAGCACTTTTTTAACGCCATTGCCGAGAATATACCTGTTCAAATAGGCTCATCATCGGATGCGCTGGCCGTAATGAAACTTGTGGACGACATTTACCAAAACAAGCGTCACGAGCATGAAAATCTGAATACCAAACTTAAAACCATTCGACTTGCGAAGTGAAGGTCTGTCACTTGAAGGAATTTCTAGATAACTACTTTGACGTCTATAAAAAACTGGCCTTTGATCCAGCCATTTATCCCGTCATTGACCGCTTTAGAGCGCTAGCGCTACGAGTTCAGCAAAGTAACAACAAGTTAATGCTGGCCGGAAATGGCGCCAGTGCCACCATCTCAGCACATGGCGCATTTGATTTTACCAAGCAGGGTAAGGTCAGGGCGACCACCTTTAATGAACCTGGACTTATTACCTGTTTCTCAAACGATTATGGTTATGAGAACTGGGTGGGTGAGGCGATAAAGAGTTATGCTGATGCGGGCGATGCGGTCGTACTAATCAGTGTGAGTGGCTCATCGCCAAATGTTGTTAATGCGGCGAAGGTCGCCAAGCAAATGGGACTTGATGTTGTCGCGTTTACCGGTAGACATGCTGATAACCCACTCAGGAAGCTTGCTGATATTGATTTCTGGGTGGATAGCCATGCGTACAACATTGTGGAAGGAATTCATTCCATTTGGCTTACTGCCGTGATTGATGCCGTAATAGGCAAGTCAGTGTATGAGACTTGATATTACCCCTCGCTAAAACGAAATCTTAACATTTTAAAAAAGCCAAAATGAATTTTCTGAATAAGACTGTGGTGGTAACAGGTGGCACTCGTGGAATAGGTGCGGCTATCGGGCACTCTTTTGCTGAACTGGGAGCCAGAGTCATACTGACTGGGAAATCGCCTTCGACAGAGCAGTTGGCTTTGAAGGGTTCGATCGAGTATCAAGTGTTGGATCTGGACGATGTCAACTCTCTTGAAGCGTTTCTGGAGTTCTTGAACGCATTGGGGCAAATTGACGTTTTGGTCAATAACGCAGGCATTAATATCATTAATCCACTGGAGCAAGTGGTGGACGAGGATTTCGAGAGAATTTTGAATGTTAACCTGCGAGGGCCTTTCAAATTGTGCCGTGCTATGGCTTCTCTAATGAAAGTGCGCGGTGGCAGGATCGTCAACCTTGCCTCGATCTGGAGTGTTATTACTCGTCCGGGGCGCTCAGCTTATATTGTATCTAAGGCTGCGATAGATGGACTGACCCGAGGTGCAGCTACAGATCTCGCACCAAATAACATTTTAGTGAATACAGTTTCTCCGGGATTTGTCCTGACCCAACTGACCCGTGACAGTCTTTCCGATGTAGAGATTGATGCACTCAAGTGCACAATTCCGCTCGGGCGTTTAGCTACTCCAGAGGAAATTGCACGTTTGGTGCGATTTTTGTGTAGTGACGAAAACACATACATTACAGGGCAGAATATCGTGATTGACGGTGGGTATACCCATGTTTAATTCAATGTCGGTTTGCTCTCAGCATGGTGAATACAAGGTAAGCTTTGCCCCATTTGAAGAGATCTTGTCGTCAGAAATTTCTCCTGGAGATGTGTTGCTAGTAGATGAAAATGTGCTAGGGCTTTATCCGGCAATTTATGACTGCGTTCGAGGTATAGATAAAATAGTTGTCCGGCCTGGCGAGTCAGCAAAGGAATACCATGTCATAGGGGAGGTTATTGAAAAGATACTTGCCTTTGGCTTTTCCAGAAACAATCGCTTGATCGCAATCGGGGGGGGGGTAACGCAGGATATTACAGGCTTTATCGCGGGGATTTTATTCAGAGGAGTAACGTGGTTTTTTTTTCCTACAAATCTCCTTTCGCAATGCGACAGTTGTATTGGCAGCAAAACCTCCGTTAATTTCAACGATTTGAAAAATCAGCTCGGTAGCTTTTATCCACCCGCTCATATCATCATTGATTTTCGCTTTCTTAATACGCTTGAAAAGAAGGAAATACTGTCAGGTATTGGGGAAATGCTGCATTATTTTTTGGTTGATGGGCAGGATGAACTCGACAAAATCGAAGACGACGTACGCATGGCAGTAGTCAGTTGTCGTGAACTTCCCAAGTTGATTTTTAAAAGCTTGTCTATCAAAAGACAGATGGTTGAAGTGGACGAGTTTGATCGGGGGCCCCGAAATATATTCAACTACGGTCATTCCTTTGGACATGCGTTAGAGACAGTGAGCCATTATTCTGTTCCGCACGGTATTGCGGTGTCGTATGGAATGGATCTGGCGAATCTCTTTTCGGCAAAAAAAGGCTATATCACGATGTCTTTGCGTAATCGAATTCGCCGTATTCTTGCACACGTTTGGGCCGAAACAACGCTCAATCTGGTGGATGCAGACGATTACTTGGCTGCTTTGAGGAAAGATAAAAAGAATATTGATCAGCAAATCAAGGTCATATTGACCCGGGGCCTGGGATGTATGTTTAAAGATACCCTAGAGCCTGATTTGGCCACTAGAGATCTGATTTCAGGCTACTTCAGACATAAACTTTATGAGACTGACTTATGAGGGATTTAGGATGGGTTATCGCGCATATTCCTGCTCGGGCTGGGAGTAAGCGAGTTAAAGCCAAGAATTTGCGTCTACTATGCGGAAAGCCTCTGCTGGCCTATTCGATAGAGTGTGCCAAGCGCTGTCCTGAATTTGATGAAATATACGTGAATTCAGATTCTGATGAAATGCTGACTCTCGCTCAGCAATTGGGGGTGAGTGGTTATCGTCGTTCGGAATCGCTTGCAGATGACCTGGCTACAGGCGATCAGTTTACGGCAGACTTTATTGAAAATAACAAGGTTAAGACGCTTGTGATGATCAACCCGGTATGCCCTTTAATTGAGCCCGAGGATGTTTCCAGAGCGCTGAAAACCTTTCAGGCTTCAGAATGCGATACGCTGATTACCTGCGATTCTACGCGGATGCAAACTTTTTGTCAGACGAAGCCTGTCAACATCTCGCTAGATGGACAACTCGCGCCCACCCAGGAGAACCCTGAGGTTCAAATTCTAAACTGGGCGGTGACTGTTTGGGATGCAGCGTCCTTTATGACCCATTATAAAAATACAGGATCGGCGTATATTGGAAAGAAAAGGGTTTTGATGCCCATTGATCCAATTAAAGGATTAAAAATAAGTCTGGAACAAGACTTTAAGAAAGCAGAATGCCTGTTATACGGGATGAAGCACGTGAAGCTATCAGAGCCCAAAATAGAATATTGGTCCCTGTCAAAATGAATAGATGTGCCAAAGTCGCCGTCTGCTCGCGATCTTTTTCAATGAATCCGGTGCTTCGTCAGGAGTTGCTCAACGAATTCGATTATGTGACGTTTAACGACCAGGGGTCGTCTCTATCAGGAAATGAACTTGTCAATTTTTTACAGGGTCATGATGGCGCCATAATTGCGTTAGAAGTGATTTCAAGGGATATACTGGCCGCATTGCCTAATCTGAAGGTCATTGGAAAGTACGGCGTAGGATTAGATAAACTGGACCTTCAGGCAATGGAGGACCAAGGCGTCAGACTTGGATGGACGCCAGGGGTAAATGCACAGGCTGTCGCAGAGCTGACTTTGGGATTGGCGCTTAACATCATCCGAAAAATTCCTCAGGGATATCGTAGTGTACAGGACGGTCGTTGGCAGCAAATTAAAGGCCGGCAGTTGTCATCACTGACGTTTGGCCTGATAGGATGCGGACATGTTGGGAAGGCTGTCGTTAACTTATTGAAGCCATTTGGTTGCCAAATATTGGTAAACGATATTGAAGATTATGCTGACTTTTACCTGAAAAATGAGTTGGAAAGGGTCTCCCTTGAATCTCTCATTTCGCAGTCTGATGTCGTCAGCCTTCATGTTCCTCTCAATGATAGTACCCGATTAATGATAAATGAGCGTGCAGTTGGCCTATTTAAGCCCGGTAGCTATCTGATCAACACAGCCAGAGGCGGCTTGGTGGATGAATGTGCCGCACTGAGGGCCTTGAATTCGGGTAGACTGGCTGCCGCAGCCTTTGATGTATTGGAGATTGAGCCCCCGGTCTCTGCTGACCTAATTCAGCATCCTAACGTTTTCGTGACACCCCACATTGCTGGCAGTTCAGAGGAGGCAATATTGGCAATGGGTCGAGCGGCAATAAAGGGCCTGAGTAACCATCAGCCGGCAGGAGCGTTTTCAAAGTATCAATAGAAAATGCAGAATGGAGCTTACTGCGCAACTTAACCTATAGGATATCCTCCAAAGAAGCGATGTCAAACACCTGGAGCTTGGTTTGTCGGGACAGATTTACCAATTGAATACCGCGAGGCTCCAGCAACCCTTTGGCACGAAGAAATGCTCGTTCAATGAAGTCTAGCCTTGGTCGGCTCCATTTCTCTCCACAAGGCCTGTAGTTGGGATGAAAATGGTTGATCTCACCTCTGCTACTGACCACTTCAGTTTTCTCGTCTTGGTCAATAGTAAAGCTGTGATCCAGCCCAAGAAAATACAGCTTTTTAAAGCCCATAAATACTGCCAGTTGCATCATCATGAAGACGACAGTGCCCCCATCGAATAAGCCCTGCTCCGGCTCAAACGAAAATCCCATTTCAGAAACCTGCTCACTATCGCTTCTGAAGAAATAGGGCAAAATTCTGGCATTTTGCAAGTTATGTCCGTAAAAGCAGGAGTTATTCGAAAGAAAGGCAGGTATTCCTATGCTTTCTATTTGATCTCGAATGTTGAGGCTTACCAGCGGGTCGCAGACACAATAGTAGGTTGGTCGCCAAGTCGTTTGACTGAACGAGAGATAGATCTTGTTAGCGGCAAAACAACACTCATTCTTTAACAAATTCAGGTCGCTTGTGGTCAAGCTGGGACCATTGCCAATCAGAAAAGCTCGTTCGCCGCAATGAATGCCTTTGAAGGCGGCCATGGATTGTTGCAACTGTAGATAATCTTCGGCGATAAAAAAACGTGTTGCTTCAACGAAATCCTCATTCTCCTTCCATCCCAGAGAAATTAACTGAAGGCGAATTTCAGGATAATATCGGCTGGCGATAATGATGAGTATTTTGGGATCCCGCGCAAGCCCATAAAGTGGAATGATCGGCTTGGAATTCAGGCGCTGATGATACTTGCCTTCATCATTGTCTATAAACGCAATAATTTCAAGCTGATACCGGGTCAGTAGATGCTGTGCATGTGTGCCAAATTTGCTCGCGCCGAAAATATACAAGCGGCGTCGAGAAAGAAGCGAAACGGGCAATATGACCAGCGGAGGTAGATTCAATTAGTTAAACCGATATTTTCAAAGTAACTTTCTTGATGATCTCGGTAGAGGGTCCAGCCGAGAGTTGGGGATTATGGGCGTCTTCTGGAAAATAAATCGCGAACACGCCATCACCTATGATGCATTCACCCACATGGGTAGGGTTCCTATACCAGGTACGGTCACCGGCAGGGTCATACTCTGAGCAGGCGGCCATTCCAGCTAAAGGCGACCATTGGACTCTTTCTCTTCCTATAAGGGGATATTGAATATCAATAGCGTAGCGGTGCGCCTCAAATTCGAACTTGTTTTCTAGGCAGGTCTGATATTCCGATACGTAGACCTTGATGCAGTCAGATAGGGTATAAGAACCCAGGGCCAGACTCCGGGGAAGGGTGGCTAAATGCTGCAATCCGAGATAAATGTTGTGGTGGAATCCTTGATAACGGTCTATCTGAGAGAAGGAGTCGAGAATCATCGAATATTTAGCCTGTGTTAAAGTTACGATAGGATATTTTGATAATAGTATCCTACAATTAGAGAGTTCGCAGCCCGGTATTGAAGCCGTTGTCGGCAGGCTTTATTCAGGGGAATAAAGATTATAAAGTGGGGTTCGGACTAAAAATAACAATGTCAGGTGTCTTTGTCATGCCTGGGTGTGAAGGCTGAAACATGTATTTGACGCTAAAAGAGTTGTTGGAAAGACGCAAAGGCCAGACTTACAAATGGTCGCAACGAAATCAGCACCTGAACCTCGCTAATAAACCCTTGATCAGCCATCAAAGTAATATTTTTACGATCGGTAGCTGCTTTGCTTCTAATCTGGTGGCTTACATGCCTTCGATGGGGCTGCGAGGTTCTACGCATCCTGCACGTCCATTTTATCACACCCGGTCTATTCTTCAGGAATTCAAGCGGTTACTTTTAGCTGATGACGAGCAAGATAGACACCCTCTTTGGCTCACCAAAGCTGGGTTTGTGCATCCGTTTAAAAATCATCTTGAAACAGCAACCTTTCAAACCGAATCCGAGTGTCTGGAGTGGGCGAGGAAAATCGACGAAGAGGCTACCTCCCGCCTTCAGCAGGCAGATATCATTGTAATTACTCTGGGGCTAATTGAGGCATGGTTTGATGAAGTGGGCGGGATCAGCTACAAAGCGATGCCTCCCGGGGAGGTCTTCAATGATCTGAAACCACAGTTCCGGCGGTTGACGGTCACTGAGATGATCACTGGGGGCTGTTGCCGTTTCACATGGGCAACCATAGCAGAGCACATGCCATAGCCACATTCGACTCAAAGTTTCGCTTCAGTTTATCGTATCTTGTCGCAAGTGCCCGATAGTGCTTCAGACGCGCAAAAACATTCTCGATTAAGTGCCTGTTCCCATAAAGATTCCAGTCAATGTCATCGTTACCCGTTTTTGAATTGCTTTTCCGCGGAATCATCGGAATTGAACCTTTCGATCGAATGATCTCTCTCAGTGATTCTTTATCATAACCTTTGTCTGCAATCACGAAATCAGCCGCCGGAATTTCTTCAATAATCGCGTCAGCAGCCGTTGAATCATGTATCTGTCCCCCTGTAACTTCGAATTTAATGGGGAGCCCAAAGGCATCTACTACCATGTGGATTTTGCTTGTTTTCCCAGCTCGACTCGGCCCTATGGCCTGATCGCCGGACCCTGCAGCACCGGCACTATGCTGGTGAGCTTTGATATAGCTGCCATCGATAAATTCCCATTCCAAGTCAGGTTCAGTAACGAGAAAATCAAACACCTTCGTCCAAACGCCTCTGGCTGACCAGGCGTTAAACTTTGTAAACAGCATTCCAATGGCCAAGTACTCCGGCAGATCCCGCCAAGGCAAACCCGTGCGTAACCGATACAGCATACCCTCCACCATGAGGTATAGATTCGGCTTGTTATATACGCCCAGTTGGAGCAAGATTCCCAGTAGCTTCGGCCATAGCTCAGCACTGAGCAATAGCCGCGGCATAGCAAACCCTTGTTGTTGTGTTGTGAGAATCACAATGATACGGGTTTGCTACCTTAAATCAAAAGCTTACATCGAAACGGCAACAGCCCCTGATCTTCAGGAGATTTATTCTCTGATTAAAGCCCATTTGAAAGCAGAGTTGATTATTACGGTATCACCGATTCCGCTCAATCAGACCTTCATGCCCTATGACGTTCGTATCGCCAATACCGAAAGTAAGGCAAGGGTCTACTCGGCAGTATCAGAATTTATCGAGACGAAATCGGACGTTCACTATTTTCCTTCTTATGAAATGGTCACTGGCGCGGAATGCAAGGATGATTTCATGTTAAAGGACGGCAGACACCTGCATCGCTATGCGCTGAGATATATTTTGGAGAATTTTGTCAGAATGTACTGTGACAGCAGTGTCGAACGCACCGATTTGGCTACGCCCTGGCTGACAGCGCCAACCAAGTCCTCTGAGAATCCCGCTCTGGTTGAGGGATTCCCATTGGTGAGGGCCAATCAGTGGGTCAACGCGCAGAAGGAGTCGGCTGAGGGGCTCTACATCTATGGTACCGGGTATCTGACACAGGAACTTATCTACAATACCGAAATCATGGCATTGCCTCAGTTCAGGGGCCTAACGATACAGGACACTAATAGCATTGAAAAGGTGTATGGTCTGTCCGTTGTCGACTTGGCCAAATTGAGAGACCAGACGGTCACTGTAGTGTTTCTTGAGAAAGATGATTACATGCGACTCGTACAGAACGACAAGGAAAAAAAATATACAGCAATCCTGCTTACAGCCGATGAATAATGTTGAAGAACAATAATAATGATTTATTTTCATAACTAATGTGAAGGCTTATGAGTGAGAAACCTCTAATTTCCGTCCTGATCAATAACTACAATTATGCGGATTACATTGAGGAAGCTGTTGAAAGCGTTCTCAAACAGACCTACCAGAATTTTGAATTGATCATCGTTGATGATGGTTCAACGGATCATTCCAAGGCAGTCATAGAGCAACTTGTTGTTCCCGGATTAGTCAAAATCTACAAAGAAAATGGCGGGCAGGGCAGCGCATTCAATGCGGGTTTTGCGGCTAGCAAAGGAGAGATTATTTGTTTTCTGGACAGCGATGATTGGTGGAAGCCTGGCAAGCTTGAAGAAATTGTGAAGTGGCATCATTTTCTTCAGGGCAACTATGCACTTCTGCAACATAATGTCGATGTTTGGGATGGGGGCAAAGTGTATCCTTTCAAAGAAGCGATGCTCTCAGGCGACTGCTTCAGTCTTACACGCAGAACAGATGAATTAGCCTTTTTTGTGGGTACTTCAGGATTGGCTTTTAAACGAACTGTCTTGGAGCAGCTCCTTCCAGTACCTGCCAATTTTCGAATCAGTGCTGACGCCTATCTAACTCGCACCAGTTACACAAAGGGGTTGGTCTATTCCATCCCCTACAGTCTTGGGTATTATCGAAAGCATAATAATGCCGTTCTGGGTAATACCCGTTATGATCACTCTAGATTTCACAGGACTGTTCTTTTTCCTGCTCTTAACGAGTTCAATAAAGCAAATGGTATCGGTTACCGCTATTCGGTTAAACCAAAAGCAAAAAAAATAGACAACAAGATTCTTGGATATTTGCTCCGAGTGCGCGATCTTTGGTCGATCAAGAAATTATCCAGTGAAATAAAGAGGTTTCATAAGGATACGAAAGTAATGGTGTATGGCGCAGGTACCGTTGCGGTTAAAGTTTTGCCCCGTTTGGCTGAGCATGTGGCATGTATCGTCGACATGGACGACCGCAGGGATGGCGAAGAATTTTACGGGAAGCAGATTATTTCGTTATCTAAAATGCATCGTCACGAATACGATTATATTCTGGTGACACCGCTGCATCGAGAGCGGGATATCATTTCCATGCTAACCGCGGAGTACGAGGTTCCGATTGAAAAAGTGCTGGTGATCTAGTTGATTCACTTCTTGGATAAAGACTTACGCGGGCTGCCTTTGAGATACCGTGAGGTGAGTGACTGTGTCAAAGCCATGATGCAGTCGCTAGCCCTGACTGAAGTCGCTCTCTGGGGCACTGGCGAGACCGGGCAACTGCTGTTCGCCATCCTTACAGGAATAGGTGTAAAGGTCTGCGAGGTTTACGATTCAAAAGCTTCGGGACATTTTCATGGCATCGTTATCAAACGTCCGCCAACGTCTTTCAATTTTACAGTATTGTTGGCCGTTGCGCCTGACTCACCGGGTTTTAATGAAATTCTGGCATATCTCAAGCGCCATGAAAGCAGGGTAATCTGCTTTGGTTCCGATGTTGGCGCGGACGCGTATCGTTCAGAAATTGCAGGAAATGGTTTGCCAGTTGTGTCAGGGGAAGGGCCCTTGGCTCATAGCTTGAACAATAAAGCATTACGACAGTTTAGAGATACTCGTCTGATAAAGTTTCGGGATCGTCATGATGGTGAGACCTGCATTATTTTGGGGAATGGCCCCAGTCTGCTGAAAATGGACTTTACTCAGATCAGTCAAGTGCCAACCTTTGGTTTGAACAAAGTATTTAAGCTTTTTGGGATTTCAACCTTTCGGCCCACATACTTATGTAGTTACATCAAAGATGTGGTCGGACAGTGTGCGACAGAATTTAAGCAACTTGACACCTTGCCCATTTTTCTTGCCCATGAATGTCTGGATATCGTCCCGCCGGTTTATGATCACATTTATTATGTCGGGCCTCATAAGCAAAACCTTTTTAGTCTTGATCCGATGAAAGAAATTTGTTGCGGCTTTACGGTGTCCTATGTAGCCATGCAACTCGCCTTTTACATGGGATTTCGCAAAGTGATTTTGGTCGGCATGGACCACAATTACGCTGGCTTTGAGGGGAAGGGCGATCAATGGCAGCGGATAGAGGAATCTCGGCCTATGCACTTTGACCCGGACTATTTTTCAAAAGGCCAGTTTTGGCAGACCCCAAATTTTAAAATGATGGAAAGTTATTTTGCGTTTGCACGGCACATTTTTGAACATTCGGGTAGACGTATTGTAGACGCCACCGTTGACGGAAACCTGAAGGTTTTTGACAAAATTCCACTGCAAGACGCACTCATTTAGTATTGGCAGACCGCTTCTATGACCACTCAAGATTCGAAAGTTAGTCTAACAGCCAACCTTGGTGACCTTAGGGCTTTCGACGACCACAAAAAGGCTGTATGTGACTTTTTGGAAGATAAGGGATGGACTTCTGTCGCGATATGGGGCGTCGGACTGAACGGCCGCTATTTGTTTTCGCTGCTAGCCGGTACTGCGGTAAGGGTATCTTCGATTTATGACAGCATGGCAACAGGTAAATTCGGTGGTCTTACCATCGACAATCCCTTGAGGTCGCCCGATAGCAAAGATAGTAAGCTCATTCTGACGTCAAAGCCACTGATATTGGCTGTTAATCGTGATGCTGTTGGAGTTGAAGCGCTGGTGCGGCGGCTGACAGAGTTAAAGGTGGATTTCGTTTTTTTTGAAGCGCTCGCGATGAATAAAAGTGTTCCTAAAACGGGACCTGTCGGCCGACAAAATCCGGCATACCCACGAATGTCGCTTGAAGGGGCATTGTCTCAACTCAAGGTGGCTGGTTTTGAGCCGCGGACTATCCTGGATGTCGGTGCAGCGCTTGGGCATTGGACTGCTGCCGCTGCAAAAGTGTTTCCTGCTGCGACATTTCTGATGTTTGAACCCCTTAAAGCGGAGTTTGAGCCATTTTTGAAGCATTTTATGAATGCTAATCGGGATCTGGATTGCCGTGCAATCTATTCGGCAGTCTCAGACGAAAATGGCGAAGTCATGATGAATGTGCATGACGATTGGACCAGTTCGTCGCTTTTAAAAGAAACAGAAGGAGAGCTGGTCGATGGCAATGAGCGATTTGTAGCCTGTTGCCGGTTATCTGACATGATTGCCACGCAAGGCTGCGCCCCGCCTTTTCTCTTGAAAGTCGATACACAGGGTCACGAATTAGCTGTCTTGAACGGATGTGGCAACCTGCTTGATCAATGTGAAGTCATTATTCTTGAAACCTCTTTCTTTCCATTTTTCAAATCGGGGCCGCTATTTCACGAGGTGGTGGAATACATGAAAGAACGCGGTTTTATAATTCACGATATCATTACGCTTCACTATAAATTACTTGACGATAGTCTCGCGCAAGCAGATGTCTTGTTTGTCAATGAAAAGAGCAAGCTTCACGAGACCGTTGAATTTGCTACTCCTGAGCAACGTGAAAGGAAAGTTTCAGCATTTGAAAAATCAATCGCTTCGGTGAAAGCTTTGCTTGATTAGGGTGTAATTTTATTTACAGCGACTTAAACATTTTACATCCCTTATCCAAGCACAACTCAGCGGATTGCTTTCATGCTCCCTGAATAAGAAAGTTGATTAATTCGGTGACAAATTGACTAAAACCTTGACCAAAAAACAAGGGAAAAGAACAAGAATATGACCCTATCTACAAAGCAACGGATCCTCCGACAGGCCAAACGTTGGCCAAGTACGCAATTGGCAGTAGGTGTCGTCAGTAAAACTGCTGTTGAAGCAACAATCGAACTGGCAAATCATTTTGGTATCGACCTAATGTTGATTCCAAGCCGACGACAGGTCGACATGGATTCTCTTGGCTCAGGTTATGTCGAAAAATGGAATGCTCGGCGTTTCGCAGATTTTGTACGTAAGCGCGACAAAAATAATCGAATTCTGCTTTGCCGTGATCACGGCGGTCCGTGGCAAAATAATCGGGAGATGGCCGACAGTTTGTGCCCTGAAGACGCTATGGCGAGTGCCAAGCGATCCTTTGAAGAGGACATTGAAGCGGGCTTCGACATGTTGCATTTGGATCCTAGCGTTTCTCCCGATGGTGCGCAGGAAGAGGAGATCGCCTTTTCATTTTTATTTGAATTATTTGAGCATTGTCATTCAGTAGCTGAGAAGTTGCGTAAAAACCTAGCTTTCGAGGTCGGCACTGAAGAGCAGGGTACCCTAGCCGAATCCCCACAGGGTTTGGAGCGCTGGCTTAAAAGAATCAAAACTTACGCGGTAGAACACGGTCGGGAGGCGCCTCTATTTGTGGTGGTTCAAACTGGCACCAAGGTGATGGAGATGCGCAACATCGGTTCGTTAGGCAGTCCTTTTCGGGTGCCGAACCAGTTGCCAACGTCCATAGGTCTGCCAAGAATCGTTGATATAGCCCATCAATACGGGTTTTTAATCAAGCAACACAATACGGATTATTTAAGTAGCGATATATTATCTCGACATCCTGAATTGCGGATAGATTCTGCGAACGTTGCGCCTGAGTTTGGCGTTGTAGAATCCAAGGCCCTGGTCTATTTCACGGAAGCGCATGGATTACTTAAGGAGAGAGATGCGTTTCTTGAGCTGGCTTTGGGATCTCGAAAATGGGAGAAATGGATGTTACCCAACACTCGCGCCTCTGATCGGGAAAAGGCATTGATTGCAGGCCATTACGTCTTCAGTACTGACGCTTATCAGGAACTTTTAGCGCGGATTCAATGTGGTTACAGTAAGCGAGGTAATGAGCTAGAGGAATTTTTACGCAATGCAGTAAGCAATGCCATTACGCGCTACATTTCAAATTTCAGATTGGTGACGCCATGACTAAAGACACCGCCATACTTGTCCTCAATCGTAACCTGCCAGACCATACCAATCGATTGTGTGAGCAGTTATTGTCCGAAAGTTCCGAATTTTCCGATTTATATGGGATAGAAAGCGGCTCATCGCAAGAGGGTATCTCAAACTATTGTAGTTTTTGGGCGCGGTGGGACGATGCGATTAAAGATGGGTTACGGTACGCTCGTGGTTTTAATTATGGGCTGTCAGAACTCATGAAACTGGGACGTTTTTATGACTACAAGTATTACCTTCTTGTTTGTAATGATGTGGATATATCTATGCCGATGGTGCCTGTTTTGAGGGCATTAATGGAAGCCCACCCAAAGGTCGGAATTCTTTCCCCTGTGGCAATTGATTGGCCTGAGCAGGACTTGATGAATGGGCGGGAGATAGCTTATTGCTGGCACATAAACCACGTGATCTGGATGGTTCGTAGGGAGTTTATGGAGTCAGTCATTGCCAATGGAAATGGTGACCACATGAATTTTTTATATGATGGTTCAAATTTTCGAGGCTACTTTTGCGACATGGAACTTATCGCTAAAGGATATGCAAATGAATTTGCTACAGCAATTACCAATAGAACCACCTTTCATGAAAAACAGCAAATATTGAAAGATCAGAACAGGTTGATTGCAAGCGATCCCTATGAAATTAATCAACGCCGCGTATTCGCCGAAGGAAAACGTTGGCTACGAAGTAAATATGGTTTCAATCATAAAGAACAGATGGAAACTTATTGTCATCTTTTGTTCGAAAGGTTCTTTACCCTGCACCCATATTTGAAATGTCATGCGCTTTGATAAAACTCTTTGGCCAGAATGGGAGAACTAACGTTAGGTTCAGCCAAGCTGTGTACAACTTTAAAACGGATACAAGGATATCATATGTTCAGACTCTTCAGTATTTCCTCCAGTTATAGGAAATTTGTCAATTAATGTGGTTTTCAACTCAATCTTTTTGCCCTTTATCCAAGAGTAAAGGTGCTCAGCCTTTACCCAGGCGCCTTGTATATTTGTAATTCGGGCAATGACAGGCCGAGGCCCTGGCGTTTCAATAAGTTCGCCTCGCTTAAGGGCAGAATTGGACGAGATAGCTATTTTGGGAATCAGTAAGGAGGGCTGCTCCGGTAACGAGCTAATCTCGCCGTTACTGAAATGATATGTAATCGATACGCCCGGCTCAATTTCGAGCAATTTTTCAAAGTAGTCTTTGTTCCCAAACACTGTGTGAAAGTTCAGGGTTAACGGGGCTTTGCGAAAGCGCTTGAGTAACACCTGCCCGGAAATGGCGTTTGTAAATTGCTCTTCAAGGATGACTATCATTGGAACTACTATATCTTGTGCTTATTGTTAATGGACTGGACCGTAACCTACTTCATGAATAGTAGCGCGTTATTGGCCAATAACCAATTATGTTCTGGTTTATCTTGGAAAGGTGCCGGGTTTGTGTAAGGGTAGCAACAATCGTTTGCTGTGTATGACTAGTGTCTCGGTAGAAGCTGTATCAGGCATTTTTCAATAGTATGGGTTTAGGAGTCGACAATATGGGTTCCTCATGGGCGATCATTTGTGGCGCTATTCGGTCAAAGTTCGAGTTTGATATGTCCTTGAATGCCGCTATTTCACTCCGTCAAGAAGGTCTTCTGGAGGGTATTGTAGTTTCGACCTGGCATGATGGCTTTCGTAAGTATCCTTCGCTACGCGATGAACTCGTGAAGGTGGGTATCATTGTTGTCTCTGTACCAGATATCAAGGAGTCTGGCGCGGGCAATTCTTATCGCCAGCATAGGCTACTTGATGCAGCTTTGGGGCTATGTCCAAATGGCTCAGCAATTCTGAAAATGAGAAGCGATAAGTGTTTGCATTTGCTGAGACTCTTTAGATCCGTGCTTCGACGTGGACTCACAGCGTTAGCAAACGATTCGCCGTACACCATACTTCAATCCAGGATAGCGATAATATCAGCTTCTCTTTCTTTACCATTCTGCCACTGTGACATGGTTTTTTTTGGCCAAAAAGAAGATTTGCGTAGTTTGATTCAAATTGACCTGATTTACGACTGGGTCTTTTTTCCAGGAACGGCCAATGCCGAAATTCGTTGGTTTTCTTGGCCTTTTTTAAATCACATTCCAATTCTTAGACAATATTTTGAATATTTTCATTGCCGTAGGATGTCACGATTCATTATCGAATGTTACCAAGAGGGTCAGCTGGAAAAAATTCCTGATCTGATTCACGATGTCTTAGCTGCAAATATATTGATGATTTTTTATAACTTTGAAATTGTATCTGAGGCTTCTGAAGTGTTGAGTTTGTCGGTGAAAGATGTGTTTACAGGTGTTGACGACACGGTGTTACGCATCGTGCCATTGACTCAGACTACACATCTTGTCGTCTACAGCGATACCCTGCTGGGTAGATTAGTCGGAAAAGAAATGAGATCAGATCCTTCGAATGAGCCATTATATGCGGCGTTAGAGAGAATGCAGGATAATGCATACTCCCGACGTCACGTAAAGATGGGCGAATTGCATTCGATTCAACGAGACTATTTCGCAGATTTACCTGTGGGTTATTCTGGAGATAGTCTTTTTCGCTTCGCGACGAACATCTACCAGCCCAATGAGAGAAGTGAAGTCAACAGCCTTTTACCCGTTTCAAATGTTGTAGATGAGAGTTTAAACGTGGACTGTCAGTCCGATGCTCTCGCCTTTATCCGCGCGCATTGCCATGATATGTCTATGGAAGTGATTTGCTTTAGACTTGCGAAAGGGTATGAGGTTGGTGATTGGCTCCCACTCGATCCGCAATCACGAAAGTACTGGTTACATCAATCTGCGGCTCGTAAATATCGTCCTGCACAGACAGAATATGGCCGCTTAATGGAGTGTGAGGGAGACTTGAATGCTGCCGCTGAATGGTACTTTCGCGCGGCAGCTATGGATGACAAGGAAGCGCAAGAGGCATTAGCCCGCCTTTTGAGAAATCATGACATAACCTCTGTTACACAGGATTGGCATCACTGGCAGAGGTTAGCCGAAAGGAAAAATCATGCTCCGGCTTAACCCTGAAGCGTGTTGCCGAGAGCTAAACTTTCGATGGAAAAACGGGAATCTAATTTGTCGGCGGTGAATTCGTTCTGGCGTGCACGTTCAATCCAGTAATCGGCTGTAGAGACACTCTCTTCGGAAAACCAGCCATTTGTAATCATGAGAGAGAAAACATATTGCGCCATCCCACAATCCCTTATGGCGGCGTTGCGAACTGCATATCGAACTTGTTCAACATGCTTGGAATCAAGGTTTCCGCTTAGCGCAATCAAGCCTAAAAATGCGGCTGCTTGAGGGAAAACGTCTCGGGCTGATCTAAGCAAGAATAAGTGGGCCAACGATTTGGCTTCGTAAGCATCATTATTTTTCAGTAGCGACTGGCTGAGAAAATAGTCACCCAATTGGAAATAGACCATCCCGCTATCAGCGCCATTAGAGAGTTTTCGTAAGTAGTCAGTTATGACTGCAAGGCTGGCATCGCTTATCTTCTCCGATCCTATCATGCCGGACACTACTCGTTGTAACGTTTGCTGACAGAATATTCCGTCGTTGTATTGTGTGTCCTGACTTTGATCAACCGCGGCCACTCCCTTAGAGAAGCGGAATGGTTGAAAAGCGACAGTTGGTAGTGTCCGTTTAGCAAAATCTGTCAGAGTGTCAGGATGTAAATCGGTCCAGTCGGGCGCAGGCAATTCTCCAGCTTTTATGGCATGGAGGGCTGAAAGATAAATCGAAGAATTGGCCGTCCCGTCAGATACTGGCGAATTCACTAGCTGCGCAATAGACTCAGGATGATTAAAAGCTGTGACTTGGACAGTAAATTCTTTGGATGCCGTTGCGCCACTTCTGACCCCGTTGGTCATATTGCCGCCCAGCGCACTGACAAATGACATCGCTCCATCTGGGGCTTTGATCATCTTGTCAACGGTTTGAATATTGGCGAATAAATTAGTCCAGTAAAATGCATACAAATGCACAATTGCTGTCGGCAGAATTGATCCATTGCGGGCGGCGTTGATTACTTGAGTGGACAAAGCCTTTATGTTGATGCGCTCGTAGACCGTTTGTAGCGTGGGGAAAGCTTTTAAAAAGGGCTGTGTCCATAACCGATGTTCAGCTCCGAAGCCCGCAAAAATGTTGTCGAACACCCCGTCATAGGTCACCAGTTTTTGCAAATCTTTTTTCATGCCGTAGAAGGCAATGTCGGCAGCATAAAAGGGTAAACTGGAAACTATCGCCGTAGCACAGATTTTGTGACCAAAAATGGGTGTCACAGCCCCAAAAGCCTGAGCTGATGGAGGGCCGGAACACAAGCTCGGTAGGAATGCCTTGAGCAAATGAGAAGTTCGATCAGTTTTAAGTCTCCATACTGCGGCATCATCTGGAATGATTCGAAGCCCTTGATCCAAAGCTTTATTTTGTGGCCAAGTATTTCCATAGGATTGAGGGGGGCATCGCGCCTTCGACAAGGTGAATACCTTGCCGATATAGGCTTTGGCGTAAACCCGGAAATTTATCAATTTCACCATCCCAGGTTGAAAGCACAATTTCATCTATGATGCCCTCATTGCGTGCCTCAAGAATGCGGGAAAAGGTTAGCCGAAATTCTAGTTCGTCTCTCAAAAGACCACCGATTAACGCGAAATTCTTAGGCCTGGTTTGCATCTCAATTTAGCCTTATATGGGAATTGTCAGGGGGTAGGGAGTTGGATCCTGGCTGGCATCACTTTGCGGTGCGTTGCTAGTTTAGGATTTAGTTGGATTATTCGATTGATGTCTTCCTACCTCCAGTTGTTCACGGCGAAACTGGCCAATAAACTTCTGCCGCAATTCATGGTTAAGGTGGGTTTCTACACTCCGATACTCGGTATCAAGAGTGGGGACTTTGGGTAGTTCGACATTCAAAAATGCTACGATTTGAGTCAAGGTCCCTGCCGGATTATCTCGTAGATCTTCGTAATAAAGCCGCAGGGGGTCAATACGTTCCAAAGAGAAGAACATTTCCCAGGCCTTGGCGCGGGACTGAATTTCCGAAATTTCAGCAAGTATCCCCTTGTAGTCGAACTGCAGTAATTCAAACTTATTGCTATCTTTAGTTTGCGTAGTATGGCCGTATCCAGTTTGTCCCGCTATAAAGTGAGATATGGCTTGCGAAAGGATGTCTTTACGGCTCAGGTAAATAAACTTGGCATTTTGGAAATATTTTTGGAAGCCACCAAAATGATAAAAAGGGCGAAACTGGAGCCAGTCAGCTTTGATAGAGAAATAGTTTGAACTGGAATAGCCCTCAACTAAAGCCCTTATAAAATCTCCGTAAGACTTTGCTCCACACTGTTTGACAAAGTCTCGCATTTGGTTGCCTGCTACTCGCAGGTGCTCCTTAGCATCACCTAAGCCATTTTCCCTGAATAGCGAGCCCAAGTATGTGCTACCTGAGCGTGGTGTCATGCATATCATGGCAGTCGAGAGGCCTTTCGGCAGGTCATAGTCTAGTTCCATTGATTCGAAATATTGCCGCACTACCGAGCACGTGCGTCGGGTGGCATCGTCTATCTCAAACAACCTGTTATCCTCACCATAGAAAAAAGTTGCTCATGTACCAACGGCTCAAAGATGTATGGTATGAACCTACGTTACGTGGCATAAAATAATTAACTTATCATGAAATTAGTGTATGTGATTGTTTGTCGTCTTCAACATAAAGCGTTAAATGATTTTGTTAATTAAGCATGCCATTTACCCGAAAACTTTATATCGCTGTCCAGTTTCTCCTCTGGATTATAAGGTTTGAAAAATCGCTCAAGAATATGAAGGCAGGCCTCAGCTACAGCACGATCACCGCCGCGTCTTTCGGTTACATAGTCGCTGTAGGCTTTCGCAGTTCTATCTGCATTTGCCGGTGCTATACCATATCCAATTGCACTGAAAACATAGTGATCGAATATCCCATCGCCCATGTAAATGACTGTATTGGGGTCATAGAGATGGCTTATCCAGCGAATTCGATCCGTAGTGCTTACCAAATCCAGCGTCATTTTCATGTCGTCGACGATACGCTTTTTGGATATGGCAAAACCATTCTTGTCGCCGGTGACGAAACGAATTTCTAGATAAGGCTTTAATAGGCAAAGAGCATCATGATCGTCTGGTCCGAAAATTTTCATGACTTTGCCTTCGGCGGTATAAAAGAACTCGCCAGATGTCATTACGCCATCCACATCCAATATAAAAGCTTTGAAGGTCACAGTGCGCTCCGTTATCAGATTAAGGTGGTGGGCTGGCGAGTATGTTTTTGGTGGCCCGGTTGATTCTTGGTTTAGCAAAATTCTTAAAAAATTGGAGAATTTATTAAAGGAATTCACTCAAAAAATTCGGTATTTGGATTTATGTTAGTTAATATGTCGCACTTGATTTCATCGTTATATACGCCGGCCTTGAGTATAACCGCCGCATTTGGTTTTTTTCGTAATATCTGTGGCGAGAATACCTTTAAGGTTGTTCCATAGAGCCTCTTGCCTTGTTTTCTTTCGTCATTATCTAAAAGCCCTATAATGCTCTCCGAATGAAGCCCAAACGCTAATAAATATTGGGCAAACACATGTGCGCCAAACAAATACACCGGCTTATTTGAAAGCGCGATCCTCGTGTTTAAGTCTTTGATTAATCCTTCGTGGTACTGCACAAAGTCTTTATAAATCCTTTTATTCTCGTGATAAAGGGATGGGTCTAATTTTATAGGTTTCACATTTTGGTCTTTAACACACGCATAAAATATGCTGTGATCACAGCGAAAATATTCCTTGCGATCAATTCTGAAACCATGTTTTGCCAAGAGATACTCTATGTATGGCTCAGTCAGGAACACAGTGTGTTCAAAGTTAATGCAGTTTGTGAATTTTTTATTCAACCATGCGTGTAAATGGGGTACAGCAAAAATCATCAGTTGCCCGACCTCTATAAAACCAGAAAGGTGCGCAGTGAAGTCGTCTGGTTCGTAGAGGTGCTCAAAGACATGTGAGTGGACCACGGCGTCGACAGCTTCCTCGAGTTCAAATCTGTCGTCAAAATATCCCTTTATGAAGCGAGCGTTACTCTCGGGGACTGGCGCAGGATTAGGCTCCAATATAGTCCAGGGAATAGTGTCAAACTTCTCATATTCTTTAGCGAGAATCCCATGAGCACCTCCAAGTTCAAGGACTCTTTTTGGGGAATATATGGCAACAAATTCGGCAAATGCTCGATGATGCTCCATCCATATGGTACCGACAGCACTTGTTGTAGTTTGACTTTGATAAAGCACATCGAGAGGAAGCAATTTTCTAAGTTGGATTAGGCCAGAGTTACGTGAAATAGACCACTCCATGTCGAATGAAAGATCCTCTGCAGGGGATGTTTCGACTGACCCCATAAACACCGGGAAATTTGGCAAGCAGTGAAGTGGCTCGAGTTCATTATCTCCGGTGACAACATCTTTTTTTCGTTCAATAACCTTCACGTAAGCAATTCCTCAGCATTGACTTTCCAAGAGCGTACAATAGCAGGCAGTAGGGGTGATGGTGCAAGGCAGCGATATTCAAATAAATAATTGAAGTGAGCAGCCCCACCTTTTGTTTGTCGTAACCCTTCTCGTCCAACCACATGCCAAACTGTCGTTCACACTCTACAAGAACCTGTGTTCGATGGAGGTCGAAATCGATACGTGTTGATGACCAGGACACCGAGTAATGACCATGCGCGATGAGTCCATGGCTTACAATCAATCCATGAAGTAATTTTGCGAGGTCGTAGTAGATATCTCCAACATCTAAATCTCCCGCAAAGTCTTGGCGCCAGTCTAGAAAGGAAAAGTGATTTGTTGTGTTATTCCAAAGGATATTTTCAAAATGAAAGTCTCCATGAAAGCGTCCAGGGGTTCCCCTGGACAGCCATTCCCAGTCGACCTCCTCGAGCAGGGTTGACAAGGTCGGCATGTCAACTCCATTGATGGGCAGATTGCTGTCGATCTTGCAAAAGTTCTTGTAAAATAAGTCTACTCGCTCTAACGTTTTGTCCTTATAAAATTGTCGACAAGAGGAGTAGAAGACTAATTGGGCTCTGTCATTGAGTTCCGCTGGTGCCCAGAAATATTCGCAGTGTTCCAGCAGGCTTTTGAACATCGGTAGCGTGATTACCTCGGAAAGTACAGAACCTTCAACCTTGCAATAGCTGTACATATGGGAGCTACTGTCAATAATATCGGGGACAAAACCTTTAAGCCTTTTCGCTCGCTCTACGCGGTTTACAATAAAGCGTTGATCATCGGAAAACTTTATAACTCTATTGCCTAAAAACCAGATTGCCTCGTTGCTTTTTTCGAGAATATTTGGAGCATCGGGTTCTTTGTAGGCATCGGCAGTTATAGCCAACGCTTGTGGATTGCCTGTGTCAAACCACTTAAATTCGTTTGCCTGGACCTCGAAACCTCTTTCAATGAGCACTTTGAGACCATGTGATTCACCCCCAGCGATTGCTTCGCTACCTCCCTGTTTCATTGCGTGCCAAAATTCTTGATAATTTTTATGCCAGCAATACCTATGTAGGCTCGCCTAGACTCAAATCCTGGCTGGTTTTTTTCGCAAATGTCCTTGCAGATCCCTTCGTCTACCACCAAGGTTCGATATTGGTCCGAATCACTCACATTAGCGTAACCAATCCAGTTCGAATTCGGAGGGAGAATAGTTCCCAGAACCAGTGTATCGCATGAGGTGAAAATAAAAGGTTGCTGTAAGTATTCGCTACACATTAGCAAGCTCAAGCCTAAACCTGAGTTTGGTCCTTCGAATGGGTCAACCTCAACAAAAAAGAAGGTGCGCTGAGGATAGGCTAATTTTATGAATTCACGAACCAAGTTACCTTTGTGGCCCAATGCAATAACGAACTCTGTATCGTCTGGAAATTGCTCAATCAGGTGCGCTAGAACAGGTCGATGAGCGATACTAACGAGTGATTTGTTGATATATTTGGTGATACCGCCAAGTCGTGAGCCGGTTCCGGCACAAGGAATACAGACCCGGTAACTCATTTTTGCGCTCGTTGATAGTCATCTACCAATCGGACAACGTCGTCCATCTCCGGAGTTGATGCCTCAAGGTATACGGAATCTTCGACTCCCTCCATTCTGTGCACTACCCCGGGCTCAATAGTAATGGCATCTCCTGCTCGATAGAGCTTTTCTTCCAGGGTCTCCTGCGTACTCCCAGTTATGATTTTTATTACACCTGACAGGACATAGATGGTTTCCCGCTTTAAGTTGTGATATTGCAAACTGCAACGGTGCCCAGCCCACATGGTGAGTCTTTTTACCATGTACTTTTCATTTAGCTCTATGACTTCTTCGAAGCCCCAAGGCTTTTGAATCGTATTGAATTTACTCATATTTTGTTCTTGTATTTGCTGATATGGGAATGCAGCTGTAATTGTCGTTGAGAGCCTATTTGAGGCATTTATTGTAATTTGACTTTTTAGCCAGTCATATCGTTTGGAAGTATAGGCAATAGTAGCTAGGATCCGAATTCTTGCCAACCCTTTGGAAGGATTCACATTATTGAAGACCCACGCCCGTCGCCCTGTGTATCGTTACATTTGGATACATTTCCCCACAAAACCTCACTAAAGAAACCGCTAAACAGGCCGCTACAAAGGGTATCAGGGGAAACGCTGTGCCTTTTTGAGAGCAAGCATCGCGTGAAACCTTGGTAGTAACTGACTACTGACGAGCTTCACAGGAGCATCAAAATGCCACAAGTCATAAACACCAACATTGCGTCGTTAAATGCGCAGCGGAACCTGGATAGATCCCAGAACCTTGCAAGCGTTTCCTTGCAGCGTTTGTCTTCCGGTCTGCGTATCAACAGCGCCAAAGATGACGCCGCCGGTCTGGCGATATCAACCCGATTTGATGCCCAGATCCGTGGTACCAGCGTCGCCATTCGTAACGCCGGAGATGGTATCTCCCTGGCGCAAACGGGTGAAGGGTCGCTTAACAACATTACCACCGCCCTGCAGCGTATGCGGGAACTGGCTCTGCAGTCAGCCAACGGTTCAAACACCGATTTGGAACGTTCCTCCATCCAGGAGGAGGTGGATCAGCTGAAAGCTGAGATTGCCTCGATTTCCAAAAATACCAACTTTAACGGTCGAAACCTGCTAGATGGTTCTTTTCAGAACGTCAGTTTCCAGACCGGTGCAAACGTCGGCGAGACGATCAGTGTATCCATTGCAAAGACCACTGAGGCGACCTTGGGCACGGCGGTTACCAACGGTATTTCGTCTTCTACGACCACGGGGGCCTCTCTGGCTTCCGGCGATTTGACGATTAACGGTATTTCTGTCCCCGCTGCAAACGCGGCAAATGATGGTGCTTCCTCGGCCAGCCCAGAGCTGAGCTCCATTACGCTTGCTGCTGCGATAAACTCGGTTGCAGACTTGTCGGGCGTAGAAGCCAAAGTCAACGCAAACTTTGTCGGCGGTACGTCCGTTGCCTCTGTGTCTAACACGGCTGGAACCGTTTCCATCAACGGAACTTCTATTTCCCTGCAGGGCACGGGGCAGGCGGCCAACCTGGCGGCGGATCTACAAAGCGTGGCAGAAGCTATCAATCTGCACAGCGGTGAAACAGGCGTCAAGGCGATGGTTGACCTGAACAACCTGGACGGTGGTGTCAGTCTGGTCGCCGATGATGGCCGTAATATTCAGATTACCGGGGCCTCAGCGGCAAGCTTTGGTTTGAAAGCTGCGGGTACCTACACGGGGACTTACACCCTGGTAAGCCGGGATGGTAGCGATATTACCATCGGTAGTACGACCGGTAAATCTCAGGAAAGTGCGGGTCTCGAAATCGGAACCTACAGTGGCGCCAACAGTGGTATTAACGGTGCGGCGGTCACGGGTTCGATTTCGGCGGGCGATCTCTCTATCAACGGCGTCTCAATTGGTCCGTCGTTGACCTCATATGACAATGCCTCTACAACAGGCAAGGCTGGTAGTGCAATCTCCATTGCCACGGCAATCAATCAGGTTTCCGATAAGACCGGTGTGACTGCCAAGGCGCAAGCAACCCAGGTGACTTCGTCTGACCTGACGGCAAACCAGCAGGTATCCGGTCTGGAGATTAACGGAATTACCATTAATGCGGCGGCCTCCGGAACGGGTAGTACCTCTTCTCAGCAAGTTGCGCTGGTCGTCAATGCAATAAATGAGAAAGCGGCGCAAACGGGTGTTCGTGCAGAGGTGGTTGATGACAACCAATTCCAGTTGATCGCGGACGATGGACGCAATATCAATGTGGGTGGCACCGTCACGAACACCGGGTTGAGTGCAACGACCACACGTGGTTCGGTGACCTTGAGTAGTGCGGGCCAGATTACCGTTGGTTCGGCGAATAGTACGGGTCCTTCGGCTTCTGGTTTTGCCAAAGGCACGTATGGTGGTGCGGAGACCGGTGTATTGGTCAAAGACATCAGCGTATTGACGGTTGCTGACGCCGAAAAAGCGGTTAAGGGGATTGATAACGCGTTGAATCAGGTCTCGAGGGCCGCGGCCCAGCTCGGTGCGATTCAGAACCGTTTTGAATCCACCATTTCGAACTTGTCGACCAAGAGCGAAAACCTGAGTGCTGCAAACAGCCGAATCCGTGATGCAGACTTTGCGGCAGAAACCTCAGCCTTGTCCAAGGCACAGGTACTGCAGCAGGCCGGTATCTCGGTATTGGCCCAGGCTAACGCCAGACCTCAGCAGGTTCTTTCACTCCTGCAGTAAGGGAGTGAGAGGTAATCTGACTGATCCGGCCGAAATCGCGCGATTTCGGCTGGATTTGGCGTTAGAGACATAGGATGAGGTGAGTTATGAATGACGTAAAATTGACTGACTTGACACCCCGGCCCGTGCGACCTTCGCCGCCGGTGGATAAAGCCGCGTCTGCTCAGCCAGCCAAAGAACCGTCCTCCGAGGCGGTTTCGACGGGTGGGGCCTCCTCTGTCCAGGCTGCCGACAAGGTAGAGTTAATCTCTACTGGGGGCGACCCGCAGAAGACTACGGAGGAGTCAACCGAGCAGGTGAAGGAAGCGGTGACCAAGCTGAACGAATATGTTCAGTCTGTGCAGCGCGACCTTCAGTTTAATCTCGATGATACATCAGGAAAGACGGTGATTCAGGTGCTCGAGCGCAGCACCCAGGAAGTTATTCGTCAGATTCCGGATGAAGTTGTGATTAAACTGGCACATAATCTGCAGAGTGACGAACCATTGAGTTTGTTTAACGCTAAAGCGTAAGTTTTGGCGTTAATCGGCCAAGGTTCGGCAAGGGCTAACGGACTGTTACAAAAAAGGGGCAAAGTTTTGCCCCTTCTTGCCGATACTAAGGATAAGAGTTTCACGGCGAGGTTTGTCTTGTGGCAAGCATATCTTCAATCGGAATCGGTTCAGGGGTTCTCACCTCTGAACTCATTGACAAGCTGGCGAATGCAGAGCGCGAGCCGACCGAGAAGCGCCTGGATGCCAGAAAAGAAGATATTGATGCCCAGTTGTCTGAGGTGGCTAAGCTTAAAAGCGCCTTGAGTGATCTTCGTCTGACCTCCCGCCTGTTAGGTAATCCCGAGTCAATCAAATCTAACCTTTTCAGCTCCACCAGTTCAGGCATCTCCGCCACGGTGACAGAGAAAGCCGCAACGGGGCAGTATCAGATCAAGGTTGCTAATCTTGCCCAAGCCCACTCCATGGCTACGGGTGTATTCAGTGACAGCGGTACGACGCGACTTGGTACGGGAACACTGAGAATTACCTTGGGGGGCGTGAGTCACAATCTGGTCATCGACTCCTCCAATAACACCCTGCAGGGTATAGCGGACAAAATCAACGGAGCACCCAATCTTGCTGCAACTGCGTCGGTTATCAACACCGGGAGTGGCTATCAGCTAGTGCTGTCGTCAGACAGCGAGGGAACCAAAAACGCGATCACACTGGCTGTCACGGATAATGATGGCACGCCCGGCGACGCCAGCGGACTGTCTCAATTGGTCAGCGGTAGCAAGGCATTTACCCAGGTTGTCGCCGCAGAGGACTTGTCGCTTGAAGTGAACGGTTTGAGCGTTACCCGTTCCTCTAATACGGTGGACGATCTTTTGAAAGGTATCACCTTCAATTTCACTGAAGAAACGGCAAGCGCCGCAACGGTTAAAGTTGAACGGGATTCGGGCACAGTTGCGAGCCGGGTTAAGGATTTGGTTGATAAATACAATGCGCTTCAGAGTCTGATTGCTGAAACGACCAAGTATGACCCTGAAAAGCAAGAGGGGGGGGTGCTGCTGGGTGAATCCGCCGTTCGAGGCGTTGCTCAACAAACCCGCAGTGTATTGTACGCCCTGGTTCAGGGCCTGGAGTCGGCCAACATTCGGAGTTTGGCCGATATCGGCGTCTCGACGAATAAGGATACGGGGCAGTTGTCTTTTGACGAAGCCCGGTTCAAGAAACAGCTGGCGAAATATCCTGATGACATGGTGGCCCTGTTCGCTGATCAGGGACGCACCTCCGACGCGCAGGTGAAGTTTCAAACGGCCAATATCAACACCAAGGTGGGTACCTATGACATAGCGGTCACGGTAGCGGCGACCCAGGGTACGAATACCGGAACGGTCAGCTTGTCGAATGCGACGACCAGCTTAACCACCATTAATAGCACGAATGATCAATTTACCATTCAGATAGACGGTATTAGCTCTGACCAGATTACGCTGGCCTCTGGAAGCTACACCGCTGACCAAATGGTTGCCGAACTGCAGGCAAAGATTGATGCCGATGCCAAATTTCAGGCAGCAGGGAAATCCTTGGTCGTGTCGCTGGATGCGTCGAATCAGCTGGTATTCACCTCAAAAAACTATGGCTCGACCTCGAGTATCGGATTCAGTGCAGTTGAAGCGGGCGCCACCACTGCCCTGGGTATCGCAGTCGGAACCGGCACGGTTGGCAAAAACGTGGAAGGATTCATCAATGGTGCTGCGGCGACAGGAAAAGGGCAGTTATTGACGGCTAACACGGCGGATGATTCCAAAGGCATTGTTGTGGAAGTGACGGGCAGTGCGCTTGGCAGTCGGGGGTCGGTGTCCTGGATCAGGGGTATCGGGGATCAGATGGTCGACACGGTGACCAGCTTCATTAAGTACGAAGGTACTTTATCGAGCTTTGAGTTGCGTCTGAACAAGCAGCTGAGTGAAATCAAGGAAGAGCGTAAGACGATGGAATCCCGTATCAGCGCGTTGACCGAGCGTCTGGCTCAGCAGTTTACCGCAGCCGATATACTGGTTGCACAATTTAAGAACACCCAGGAATTCCTGACCAATCAATTAGCGGCTCTGAATCCAGGGTCAAAATAAGTCTCATACGTGGGCAAGAGGTAGGTACATGAGGGCACTTAATCAATATCAGAGCGTCAATCGTCAGACCAGTATTGTTGATGCGGACCGGCATAAGCTAATTCAGCTTCTGTTCGACGGCGCGCTTGAGCGGATTATGATGGCAAAAGCGCAGATCCAGGCTAAAAACATTGAAGGAAAAAATAAGCTTCTGGGTAAAGCAATTGAAATTATCGGTGGCTTGAGAGGGTTTCTGGATCGGGAAAAGGGTGGCGAATTGGCACGTCGCCTGGATGCCTTATACGAATACATGGAGTTGCGGTTATTTCAGGCCAATATCAAAAATGATGTGGCAGCCATTGATGAAGTGGTAGGGCTGCTCAAGGAAATCAAGAGCGGCTGGGACGGGATTCGCCCCAAAGTGCTCGAAGAAGGCCTTGTCTAGTTCAGGCTGAACGCCCGGCGCGAGTGATGTGCCCAATCGCGCCGGTCTCAATATCCCATCAGTCCTTCCATGTGATACTCCACACTGCGGGAAAGTGCCTGTAGGTTATACCCCCCCTCCAGAATCGAGACCATCCGGCCGTTGCTGTAGATTCTCGCGACATCCCGCAGCATGCGGGTGATCCAGCGATAATCGCGTTCTTCCAGCTCAATGTGCCCTAAGGGGTCGTCTTTATGCGCGTCGAAACCGGCGGATATCAGAATCAGTTGTGGCTTATGATTTTGCAGCCGGTGTAACCACTCAGCTTCCACTCTGCGACGGAATTGGGTTCCGCTGGTGTGGGCGTCCAGGGGGGTGTTAATGATGGTGTCGCGTTGCACGCTCACATGACTATAGGGAAAAAGGGGGTGCTCAAAGCTGGAGCAGACCAGAACCCGTGGATCGTCCTGAAAAATATCCACCGTACCATTGCCCTGATGAACGTCGAAGTCGATGATCGCCACGCGCTTCAGATTGTGAAAGTTCATCGCATGGTAGGCGGCGACGGCGATATTGTTGAAAAAACAAAAGCCCATCGATTTGTTGCGTTCCGCATGGTGGCCGGGGGGGCGTGTTGCACAGAACGCCGTAGGGGACTGGCCTGACATGACCAGATCTACAGCCTGAACAGCTGCCCCGCATGCAAGGTAAGCGGCGCGCAGGCTGTGCGCCATGAGCATGGTATCAGGGTCGACCATCACCCGGCCTTTTGCGGGCACCAGCATGCTGATCTGGTCGACGTAGGTCGCAGGGTGTGCGGCCAAAAGATGCAGCTTCTGCGCTTCTTCCGGCTGGATGAGATCCAGATCGTCCAGCATTCCGGTTTGTTTGAGATGGTCCATAATGAAGCGCAGTCTCATGGGGCTCTCGGGGTGGCCTTCCCCCATGTCATGTAGCGTACAATCCTCATGGTAAAAGAGTGCGGATTTGGTCATTATAGTTGTGTCTCGTCTAAGAATGCGTCGAATTCAGGGGCGCACAGGCGTTGGTGCCATTTTACGCTTTGGAACGTCAATCGCAAACACCGGAGGTTGACGCTTATCAACCTGACGAGCTGACATTGGTCTAGAATGGATCTGGTTCTTGCCGAGGAGGGAATCCGTGAGCACCCGTCATCTCGAAGCATTGTTTAATCCCCAGTCAATTGCGATTTTGGGCGCGTCTGAGCGCAGCCATAATCTTGGGGGGATTGTATTACGTAATCTTTTAGCCTCCGAGTACCGGGGCAAGCTGCTGGTCGTCAATGACAAGGGCTATGATGATGTTCATGGCATCCCCTGTGTGCGTCGCATTCGATTCATGCCATTCGTCCCGGATTTGGCCATTATCTGTACCCCACCAGAGACGATTCCCTCCGTAATACGTGACTTGGGGCAGCACAAGGTCAAGACTGCCATGATCCTGACGGGCGGTTTGTCCCGGACGCACAGCAAAAGTGGACGTCCACTGATGTATTCCGTGGATGAAGTGGCCCGATCGGTGGGCGTCAGACTGCTGGGTCCGGAAACCATCGGGATCATGGTGCCCAGCAAGGCGCTGAATGCGACCTACATGCATATGGGGGTCATACAGGGCAAGATTGCGTTTATTGGGCAGTCGGGTACGATCGCCAGCGCGTTGATTGACTGGTCCTTATATCGTGGCGTGGGCTTTTCTCATATTACCACCTTGGGCGATGGCGTAGATATCGGTCTGGACGACCTGATTGACTATCTGGCACAGGATCGTCATACCAAGGCAATTCTTCTGCATATCGAAAACGTGACGGAGCCGAGACGGTTCATGTCGGCGGTTCGGGCCGTGGCCCGAAGCAAGCCTGTAATCGTTCTGAAGAGTGGTCGCTATGCGGAGTCTCAATGGAAGCCACAGGCGCTTCCGGCGGGCCTGCCCAGTGGCGATAAAATTTATGACGCCGTGTTTCGTCGGGCGGGAGCCTTAAGGGTCAATGGTACCGATGAGATGTTCGATGCGCTTGAAACGCTGAGCCGCATGCGGCCCGTGCGACAGCACTCGCTGCACATCATCAGCAATGGCTTTGGTCCCAGTGTCATGGCGATTGATCGCCTGAGGTTTCTTAATGGTGAACTTGGAGAGTTATCGGAGGATACTCAGAGAGAGTTGTCTCGCTTCCTGCCTCCTTACTGGTCTAGACGGAATCCGATAGACCTCGATTACAGTGCCGATCCGGCAACCTATCGCAAGGCGATCGAGATCCTGGATAAGGATCCGAATGTTCACAATTTGTTGGTTATGTTCTCACCAACGTTAACGGAAGATAGTCTGCAGATCGCAGACGCCGTTATCCAGGCGGCAAAGGCCTCGCGTTTGAATGTGCTGGCATGCTGGCTGGGCCACAGTACGGTGATGGATGCGCGAGAAGCGTTTTATCAGGCTGGAATACCCAGCTATACCTCGCCTGAAAAAGCAGTAAAAGCGTTCATGCATCGCGTGAACCATGAGCGGAGTCAACGCGTTCTGCGTGAAACGCCGGAGAGCTATAAACGACTCGATGACGACTATACTGCCGCACGGAAACAAGTGCTTGAGGTCTACCGATCGGGACGACGCTATCTTACGGCGCCTGAGGCCAACGAGCTGATGAGCGCTTATCAGATTCCCATGCTGGAAACCCACTTCGCGTATGGCGTAGAGGAGGTTGAAGCGCTGGCTGAGTCGATTGAAGGTAAAGTGGATGTTCGGATACTTCACGAAGCGGGTTGCTACCCCTTTGCTGAAGACGGCGTTAGCCTGGCACGGTACCTGGGGCATGTGAGAGGGCTGGAGGGTGGCTTGGCCATCCGCGAAGCCTGCCTTGCAATGAAAGCGCATGTGCAACGCTTTTTTCCAGGCAGTGCTTTTATGGGGTATGCGGTTCAACCTTTCAGGCAGGCAAGGGGGGGCGTGGCCTTTAGTTTGGGGGTTGCGCGTGATCCGGTGTTCGGACCTTTGATATTTTGCGGGGCCAGTGGGAGTCGGTTAAATATGCTGGCGGATAGACAAATAGCCCTGCCGCCATTGAATCAGGTGTTGGCACGAGACCTTGTGTGTCAAAGTCACATGTATCAAATGCTGCTTGAGTTCAGCGATCAGCCGGATACGGATCTGGCGCGGTTGTGCGAAACACTGATCATTGTCTCGCAAATTGTGTCCGATATTCCTGAGATCAAGGGGATTGAAATTGTTCCTTATTATTTCGGGAGCCACAGTGCGATGGCTCTCTCGGCTCGTGTAGACCTGGATGAGCCCGCACGCACGACGATCTTGCCCTATCCGAAAGAGTTGAGGGAGTGGATCATGCTACCGGTCAGTCGGCGTAAGGTTGAGTTGCGGCCTGTTCGGGCCGAGGATGAGCCGGCTCACGTTGCCTTTCATTCAAAGCTGTCGCCTGAGTCGATTCGCTATCGCTACTTTCATTACCGTAAGAGCTTTAGTCATGAAGAGCTGGTGCAAATGTTGCACCTGGACTATGACCGGGAAATGGCCTTTGTGGCGGTTAGTCACGAAATGGGGCAGGAAGAAAACTCGCCCGCCGATTTCGCAACCGAGGAGATTCTGGGTACGGTGCGGGTCTGGACCGATCCTGATAATCTTCAGTGTGAGTTTGCCATTATCGTGTCAGACCAAATGAAAGGTGAGCGCCTGGGGTGGGTCATGATGCGTAAAATCATTGACTATTGTACTGAGCGAGGGACGGTCGAGATGATCGGATCTGTTTTGCCCGACAACAAGCCGATGTTGCGACTTGCTGAGAAGTTGGGCTTTTCAAAGCGCTATGACCCTGATGAAGAGGTCATGGCGTTGCGGCTGCAATTGAATGAGCCTGATGATTGGCAGTCTGAGCAGTTGCGCTACAAGCATCCGAATGAGCATTCGGATGCTTGATACCTGGGTGCAATTACAAAATGGTTTTGCTTACAACCGTCGAAAGCGTGCTTTCACGATCGTCAGAGTCGACAGTCGTTAAGGCAAAGGAGTGATGGCCACTCGTTAAACGATCAACGGTGAATGACGTTTTGTCTCCCGCCACTTCATAAACCGCTTCTTCTTCCTTTGAACTGGTGTGATAGATCCGGTAGGTTTTAATGTCGGATCGGTCCAACGTCGCACCACTTTCCCGTTGGCTCGGTCGGACCCATGTGATGGTGGCTGAACCCTCTGCGGAAGCGGTTTCGGGCGCGACATCAAGGGTGGCAATCGGGCTCATGAGCTGCTGCTTTGCGGCGGTAACCTTGACCTGGTAATTACCCGCATGGCTCAGGGTGGTCCGCGGGATGATATACACCCGCCCCATCGCTCCTGCGATCACTCTACCATTATAGTACCACTGGATCGAAGCACTGTACCGACTGTCTATTTCCACCTGAAACGTTACGCTATCCCCTTCTGCAACCTGCTGAGATTGTGGGGGCGTCTTAATGGTGAACGCTGGCGTTGGTACTGGTGAAGGAGAGTCGATATCGTTGTCGGTTTCTGGTGTTGTGCCAGGGGTGCTTGGCGTGCCTGGGCTTGTTGGAGCGTCAGGGCTTGTTGGGACGCCAGGTAGCGTGGGATTCTGGAAAGAGCCTGAGGGCGTTTGAGGTGATTCGGTACCTGGATTAGTTGTTTCACCTGGGGTGCTGGGTGTCGCAGGTGAAGTTGTTTCGCCTTGCGTTTCATCCGGCGACGTTATGGGTGTATTTTCCTGCCCACCGCTGGCGCTACTGGCATTACCGGCACTGGTCAGTGCCAAAGGGTCTTCCGCGGATGAGCAGGCAGTCAAAAATAGAACCATCAAAAGGGTGGTCAGGGACTGCAAAAAGCGTTTTGAGTCTGTCATCCATGCTCGTGTTTCGGCGCCTCGTATTACAGCTGCTGAGCGTCGTCCGTATTTCATAGATTTCCTTAAGTTTTTCTGGCGAATTATAAGTTACATGCTATAAGCATAAAGTGTGCCATCTCGCTATTGTTGGCTAAGTTGTTGATTGTAAACAGATCAAACTTTCGGTATTTGCGTATGGAGTTGAGTGCTGTCTTTTATTTGCGACAGTTGTTGGGGTGGGGTTGGATAAATGTGATGCAGTTCAATCTAATGGGAGGGTGGGGTATTTTAATTTAACGAATATGAAAGGGTTAGGCTGTCTGTATTTGGTGACGGGCCGGCTTTCAGGAAGAAAATCGGCCCTGCGGTGCTTATAGGTTGTATCCTTTTTCGTCATGCAGAACGATATCGAGACCTTCGGTTTCTTCATCACGCGAAACACGAACACCCATCAGAACATCGATGAGTTTGATCAGGATATAGGTGACGACTGCGGTATAAACAAAAGTGCTGATTATGCCGATCAATTGAACTTTAACCTGGCTGGAGAGTGTCATGCCCTCCGCGAATCCATGGCCACTGAAAACACCCAGTTCCGAGGAGGCAAAAATGCCCGCCAGGAAGGTGCCCAGGATGCCGCCAACTCCGTGCACCGGGAAGACGTCCAGTGAGTCGTCAATTTTCAGTGTGCGTTTGATGAACTGGGTGGCTTGATAGCAGATGAAGCCAGCTGCCAGACCAATAACCAGTGCGCCGCCGGGGCCGACAAACCCGGATGCGGGGGTTATTGTGCCCAGTCCAGCGACCATCCCTGTGACAATTCCCAGTACGGAGGGTTTGCCGTAGCGTACCCATTCCATGATCATCCACGCCATACATCCTGCCGCCGCAGAGATGTGGGTAACCAGAATCGCCATGCCGGCACTGCCGTTAGCCGCCAGGGCGCTTCCACCGTTAAAGCCAAACCAGCCAACCCAAAGCATCCCTGCACCGGTAACGGTCATTGTCAGGTTGTGGGGAGGCATGGCCGTTTCAGGAAAGCCTTTGCGTTTACCCAGCACGATGGCGGTCACCAGAGCGGCGGCACCCGCCGTGATATGCACAACGGTTCCGCCGGCGAAATCCAGCAGGCCCATTTTTTGCAGCCAGCCGCCACCCCACACCCAATGCGTGACAGGCACATACACCAGGAGCAGCCAGGCAGCAGAAAACACAAACATACTGGAAAATCGCATCCGCTCAGCGAAGCCCCCAACGATGAGGGCTGGCGTAATCACCGCGAAGGTCATCTGGAACATGGCAAAGACAGACTCGGGGATCTCGCCAGCGAGACTGTCAAGTTTGACGTTTGCCAGCATGAACTGATCCAGGCTGCCAATCCAGTCATTCATTGAGCCCCCGTCTGTGAACACCAGACTGTAGCCAGCAATCAGCCAAACGAGAGATGCCATGCCGGTAATCGCAAAACATTGCATGAGCACTGACAAAACGTTTTTGGTACGGACCAGACCACCATAAAATAACGCCAGCCCTGGCAGGGTCATAAAGAGAACGAGGGCGGTAGCTGTCATGATCCAGACGGTATTGGCGCCGTTGAGCTCATTGGCTGAGGCAAAGGGCGAAACGCACAGCAGCGCCGCCGTCAGAAAACGGAAAAGCGGTTTCATTGATCCACTCCTGTTTGGTGAAATCGTGAAGTTCAGTGTCGGGCGTTACAGGGCATCGTTGTCTGTTTCGCCGGTACGAATACGAATGACCTGCTCAACAGGTTGGATGAAGATTTTGCCATCGCCGATTTTGCCGGTATTGGCGCTTTTTAAAATGGCGTCAACCACGTTATCCACGATATCTTCACTGACGGCAATGGTGATCTTGACCTTGGGCAGAAAGTCGACCGCGTATTCTGCACCGCGATACAGTTCGGTATGACCCTTCTGGCGTCCGAAGCCTTTGACTTCTTCGACAGTCATGCCGCGCACGCCCAAGTCTGACAGTGCTTCTCTGACGTCATCCAGCTTGAACGGCTTGACGACTGCTGTAATCAGTTTCATGAATTTTCCTCATCCCGTGAATTGTGGTTTTCGTTATGGTTAAAGCCACAAGTGTATTGCAAAACGTCGGGATGGGGTAGGGGCTGTCCCATTTTGGGGCGTCAGAATACGGGGTCTATACGACCCCGTCCTGAGTGACTTTGCTGAGGTCTTCACCGCCAAGTGCCTGGGTTAATGCGGTGAATAATTGAGCAAACTCCAGCGTCATGAGGCTGACCCCCCCCATGAAACGATCTGCGGCATTTTGGTCCCTGGCACCTTCCTTATCGTTCATAATGTCCAGTGGCTTCAGACGTTTGAGGTGAAAGGATTCGTTCACCGTTAATTTTAGCTTTTCCTCCCAGATCAGGGCGAGTTCAGCCACTTCCATCCCGTTTTCAATGTGAGTGCCGATCGCATCGTGAAGGGATTCAGTGCCTTTACAGCGAATGACCGTATCTGTTCCGTCGCCTGATCGCAATTCACACTGATCTCCTACCGTAAAGCCTTCGGGATTTAGATTGTCGGCGACCCACTGTGTAAATAGCTGGACGGGATTCTGATTGAGCTCGACAAACTGAACCGGCAAAGAGCCGACAGCTTCCCGCAGGCAGGCTGTAAATTCGTCTGCACGCGTGTTCGATCCGGTGTCTATCCAGAGGAGGCCATTTGAAAAATCAATATAACCAAAGGTCAGCTTGCTGCGCGAAAAAGCTTTGGGGAGTAACTCCGATACGGCCTGCTCCTTGAGGTCGCCTTTTTCTTTCTTTCCGACCTTACGCTGTTCCCGAAGTTCGATCTCGGCTGCTTTTTGTTCTACCGCTTCTTTGACAACACTGGAGGGAAGTACTTTATCTTCTCGCTTTAGGGCGATTAAAGTGAAGTGTCCCTGGTCAAAGGTGAGTGCTTCTCCGTCGACGGCGGGTGCTGCTGCGCTCCAGCCCAGCCGGAACAGGTCCTGGGATTGGCAGGGCACAAAGCGGTGTCCCTCGAGACGTTCGCTCAGCTCGGTTTGTGTCCAGGGGATAGGGCGGTTAAAGCGGTAAACACGTAAATTTTTGAAAAACATCAAATTCTCTTGTCGTTAGTATCATTGGAAATGACGGGGAACTGATTATAAGCAGGAATGAAAAAGTTTGCCCAGTCCTATCAGAGCCCGCCATAGAGTCTTAGGGCGTAGACGCTGAACAGGGCACCTGTGATCACCAGAAGTCCGACCAACAGTCTGAGCAGCCAGCCCGAAAGCTGGAAGCGTTTGGGCATAGGCGGATGTTCTGGCGGCAACAGCGCCTCAAGATGTTCTCGGAGTAACACCACATTTCTGCGATTGGATTTCCAGTAAACATCAAAAAGATCACCCAGGATGGGTATTGCGCCCCCTGCCAGCTCGACAGCTACATTCCCCCCCATTTTGATCAACAATTGGGACGGTGCCTTAATACGCCAGGCTTCGTAAATAAAATACAGCGAAAGCAGGCTGCCTGCGATGTCGCCTGCGACGGGGATCAGACCTAAGAGGCTGTCCCATCCAAAACGGACGCCGATGCCGGGTATGCGATAGCGGGAATCGAGCCAGGTTGAAAGTCGGTCAAGACGCTTCAGCGCATTTTCAATTTGTTGGCGGTCGACAGGTGATTGAGGAGGCAAGGTGCAGGATCTCGCAGGGGGGTGACGATTGCCATAGTATCCTGTATTCAACGTGTTCCCAAGCGGTGTTCAGGTAGGGCATCCTATATTTAGGTGAACGCTAAAAATAAAAGGGGATCGCTCTGAATGGATGACATATTGGTGCATTGGGTGGTTGTTTGTGGGTGGCGCGGGGTGTGGTTTAGCAAGGCGGGTATCCCGCTTTTTTTTATTTCCCGAAAACCCGGGCCCATTGGGGGTTTTTGGCATGAAAAATCCTTCCCGGGGGGGGCCGCTTGTGTTCTTCCCCATCTATACTTTTTTTTTTTTAGCCCCAACCCCCGGGGGGGGGGAGGTTTCCCTCCCCCCCACAAAAAAAAAAGAAAAAATACGGGGGGGGGGACAAAATTGGGCGCCCCCCCCCCGCCCCCCGGTGGCGCGGTCGGACCCCGCCGCTTTGTTGGGGGGGGGCGGGGGGGGGTGGTTGGGAGGGCCCCCCCGGGCCCGCGCTGGGGGGGGGGGGTGTGGGCGGCGAAGGGTGGGCGGGGGTTTTCGGCGTTTTTCCCGAAATGGGGGGGGGGCGGGTCTCTTTGCCGCCCCCCCCCTCGCCCCCCCGGGCCCCCCGGTCTTGCGCGGGCGGGGGGGGGGGGGGCGGGGGGGGGCGCCGGCCCCTTGCAATAATTCCCTGTTTGGGTTGGGGGGGGGGGCCCCGGCGGCTTTCCCCCCCCCGCCCCCCCCCCCCCCACAACCCGGGGGGTGCTGTTGGCGCCCGGGGGGCTCGCGTCCCCGTCGGCCCCCTTCTTTTTTGGACGATTCCCGGGGGGGCCATTCTGGGCCGCCCGGCTCGGGTTTTTTCGGTGTGTTGGGGTGTTTTTGTTGCCACCCCTTTTTCCCCCGCCCCTTTGCGCGGGAGGACTTGAGGGGTGAAGTTGTGAGGGGGGGGGGGCGGGGCCGCCGCAGGGCCGCCGGCCTATCCTTTTGTTTTTAAAAAATTTTTTTATCCCCCCCCTCCCATCCCCCCCATTTTAGCGCTAAAAAGGGGTTGTGGCGGCGGGTTTTGTCGAGGCGGTGGATTAATCAAATTTCTAATGGCTGACGGTCGTGAGATTACGTTGGATGCACTGGTTTATGCCACCGGGTTCCGTTCGACTGAGTTTTTGTCCCCCATGACCATCGTTGGGAGGAATGGAAGACGTCTGAATGACGTTTGGGCAAATGGGGCAGAAGCGTACCTGGGGATGTGTGTAGAAGGCTTTCCGAATTTTTTTATGCTGTATGGTCCCAATACCAATCTGGGGCACCACTCCATTTTGGGCATGCTGGAAAATCAGATTGCTTTTGTGATGCGAAGTTTACGTCCGGATGTTCTGAGGGGAGAATGGACACTGGACGTCCGGCCTGAGATACAGGCACGATTTAATCATCGTCTGCAGGAAAAATTGACGCATACCGTCTGGAGTAGCGATTGTCAGAGCTGGTACAAAACAGCGCGTGGCAAAATCACCAATAACTGGTATGGTTTCGTTACCACCTATCGATACCTGACTCGATATGCCGCATTGGATTGCTTTCGGGAGAGACAACAATAATGTTACAAGCCCTTATTAAACGTTCATTACGCGTGTCGCTGCGCTATGGGGTGAAACCTATCCTCAAGGCTGGCATTCCTATCCCGATCCAGCGACAGTGGGTGGAATTTATTGCATCTTTCGGGCCAATTGCGCCTAATGTCAAAGTGTCGACCCTGGATCTTTCGGGCATCTCCGTGGATGTGTTGGTGCCGCCCTCATGCGGCCCTGGCGTCGTGCTCTATTTTCATGGCGGAGCCTACTGTATCGGCTCACCGAGAACGCATCAAAGTTTGACCAGCCATCTTGCTCACTATGCGCAGGCGGCCGTTTGGGTTGCCGATTACAGTCGTGCCCCCGAAGCCCCTTTTCCCGTTGCACTGAATGAGGCACATCGACTCTATGAGACGGTATTGAGTCGAGGCTTTGAGCCGGCCAACATCGTGTTAGCAGGCGACTCTGCCGGCGGAGGGCTGGCGCTTGCCCTGGCGGTGAAGTTGCGGGATGAGGGACGCTCGTTGCCGGCTGGGTTGGTATTGCTTTCACCCTATCTCGATTTGTGGCGCCGCGAGAAATCCTCGTACCCCGAGAAGAAGGATCCGATTCTGTCCCGACGCTGGCTGGATCAGTGTGCCCGCCACTACTTGTCAGGAGAGGTCAATCATCCCGAATATGCCTCACCCTTGATGGCTGACATGCGTGGCTTGCCGCCGGTCCTGATACAGGTTTCGACTGATGAAATCCTATTGGAGGACTCCCGCGAGCTGGTCGAAAAACTCCGAAGTGTCGGTGGAAAGGTCAGTTACCAGGAGTTTCAGAATTTGTGGCATGTGTTTCAGTTGCATGCCGGCTGGTTAGCGGCAGCCGACGAAGCCCTGCAGGGCGTCGCTGGGTTTATGCGGCGTAACGCACTTTTGAAAAAGGCGGCCATTGTGACCGCCTGAAGGGAGAACCGTCTGAATGGCTATTCAGACGGCGCGGCGTCCTTCGTTTCCGTTGTCATTTCCGCGTCTGGCGCCGTGCCGGTGCTCTCCGTTGGTGGCGAGTCAGCCTTGATCGCCGTGATCAGTTTGCTTCGGTCTGTGCTTAATAGCTTGCCAATCTGGTAGTTGGCCAGTTTAAAGTAACGCTCGCTGTCTGACCGCTTGATAATGGCAGTGTTCTCTTCAGGTCGGGCAAAGCGATACGTAAGCTGCTTGCCATCCTTGAGGGTAACCACTAACTCGGTTGCCGTGTCTGCAAATTTGTACTCCGGTTTTTCGTCAGTTCCCAAAATTTCTTCATAGCTGAGTGAGGCGACCTCGAAGGCGTAATCATTCAATGCGGCAGCGTTGACCTCATAACCACTTTCCAGTGATGTGAGTGTCCAGGTGTCATCCTTGCGTTCTGCTGACCAGTCATTGTATTTCAGTCCTGCGATGTCATCCTGCGCAATGTGCAGCAGAGATTTGTCGACCCATTCCTTTGCCACAACAGGCGCACTAAATGTCGCGAAATCAACGGAGTAGGTGTTTTCAGAGCCAGGGACTCTTGCGTGCACTTTGCGCATGGCGGGTGATGTTCCCAGCATTACGGTTGCTGCGACCTTGCCTTGGCTGACCAGCTCTATCTTGCGTTGATAGTTATCTTCTCCGACTTCGAAGCGATGTGCGGTCTGCTCCGTTGTGGCCACAGGCCAGCCCGCTTTTAAAGACAGCAGTTCTGTCAGAAACTGCTGAACCTTGTCGGCATTGACGGGTGACTGATCGCCTGCCAACTGCCAGCCTTGCTCACCTTTGTTAAGCGAGACAGCGGCCGCCTCCTCGGTCTCTGATTTGCTGCGCGAGAGGCGAATCTCGTCAATGGTGTTGGGTGCGAATTTTAACAGTTCAGCCTGGGCATCCTGGGTGCCAGGAGGGGTTGCAGGACGCCAGGCCCAGAACACCAATCCGATCTGAACGATCAACAAAGCGCTAAGCAGCGTTATCCAATTTTTCATTACACATTACCTCCTAGCAGGCGGGCATGACGCTTGTGTTGGCGACTCAGCCAGCCACGATACACCATGTAAATGAGCGCAAGACCGGCTAACATCAGGGCGTAGTTAAGGTACTCCCAAAACATTTGTTGAGATGGCTCCATCGGGGGAAGGGTGTTGGCGAATTGGCTTCGCGAACGAATCGCCAGTAAATCCCGATCTTCCAGAGACCAGTCTACGGCGTTCTGCACGAGCTGCAGGCTGTTGAGGTAGAGTGTCCGGTCCACAGAGCTGGTGAGGTTGATCGTTTGATCGGTGACGAATTCATTCGAGGCGAACAGGAAAATCCGGGCGGATTCAGCCGATTTATCCAAAACGCCGGAGAATGTGGGTTTGTCTGCTGGCGGCGTTTCACCCTCGGCCGTCGGGGCTTTCTCTGCCGTTTCCGTGCTTAGCAAGGGCGACGGTTTACCCTTGAAGTAGGATTCGAAGCGTCCTTCAAACATCGCACCCACAACCTGCGAGCTGGTTTTGCCTTCAGGTGTCCACAGTGTGGTCGATGCCAGATCCCCCATGCGAGGCGTCAATTCCAGACTCTCAGAGGTCCATGACCCTTCTGAGGTGTTGACAAGGGGGGTATAGGTGATCCCGGTCGCTGCGGTCGCGTCAAAGTGCAGGGGAGACGCCCAGGCCATTGTCAGCTGGGGTAAGCCCGATGTGATCATGGATGACGCATTTAACCCTTCACTGCGAATATCGGCAAAGTAGGGGTAGTCCAATAGCGACACTTCCTGGAACTGAAAGCCTCCAACGTTGCGCGTGACCGGAATCGGAAAGCGCGCGTTTTGAGGGTCGAGTACCAAAGAGTTGTCTACTGAAATGCCTTGCTGCGCCAGCCAATCCCCCAAACCTGATTCATAAGGCTTGGCCATCAGCGAGGTGCGCGACAGTTCCGTTGCCAGCGGAGAGGTCGCCAGGACGACGGTGCCACCTTGCATTAAAAATTGGTCGAAGGCGAACAGTTGTTTGTCGTTCAGATTTTCAGGCGCAGCCAGTATCAGCAGGTCGACATCTTCGGGCACTTTGCCATCATTCAGATCAACGTCTTTGACGGTCAGTGTTTCGGTCAGTTTTTCCCGCAGCAGATCGAAGTTATGGGTGTTCGATGGCGGCGCATAGGGATTTTGTTCTGCCTGCGGCGCGACCAGCCCTACGGTGCGCGTGAAGTCACCCGCAAATCGCTTCAGACCCGCTTCAATATTACGTTTAAGCGCTTCGCTATCCAGCGCATCGGGGATGGCTATCTGAACGTGCTGCTTGCCGTCGCTGAGCAGCATATAGAAATAGAACTGCTCATTTGACAGGAGGCTGGCCGACATTGGGCGCATGCCAAATTGATCCAGAATCGTCTGGGCTAACTGGCCATCCCCCGACTGAGGGTCTTCCAGTGTGGCCTGAAACTTACCGCCGGATTTTTCTTCGAAGTCTTTCAGAACGTCATCCATGGCTGCACGCAGAATCTGAAGTTCTTCAGGCAGGGCCGTTGTGTCAGAAACATAGCCCGTAAAGGTGATCGGCTGCTTGATAGAGGTAAAGAGCTCGCCCGACGACTGGAAGGAGGTCAGCACCTTTTTTACGGCTTTGGTGATGTCATACTCGGGGTTGCGGAGTTTGACGTCGATATCCATTTCGGCTTTTTCTTTCACCTCGATCAGGTCACGGAAACCCAGCACTTCAAACTGATCACCATAGGACACCAGCACGTTGAAGTAGGAGTTCACCAGCGAGGCCTGGTACTTGTCAGAGACCTGGAAGGGAACCGGTTTAATGCTGTATTTGGTATTCGCTTCATCCTCCAGCTCCGGGTTTTGTTGCGGATCGACGAATTCGACGCGCACCCGGCCATCACCTGCCACTTCGTATTCTTTGATCAGATCACGCAATTGCGGCACCAGCGGTGACAGCAGCGGGTGCGTTTTTGCGCTGAAGTAGCCGCGAATCAGCAGGGGTTCCTGCAGGCGTCCCAGGGTTTGGCGAGTCGCATCGCTGATGGAGAAGATCTGGCCGTGGGTCAGATCTGTACGCAGGGTTTTAACCTGGCTAAGCCATACGTTGCCAACGATCAGGTTAAGCAGGGTGAACGTGACCAGCGCGTACCAGGCTTTATGGTGGGCTCGGGGGCCACTGCCGGTAGACCAGCGTTGTTTTTCCAATCCCAGTATATTCAGGGTCAGAAAGACTCCTACCAAACTGAGGTAGTAATAGATGTCGCGGATATCCAGAATGCCGCGGGTGATTGAGTCAAAGCGGATGCCTGTGCTCAGCGACTGCAGGATTTCACCGGTTTTCTGGTTCAGGAGATTGGCGAGCGTTTCGGAACCCAGCAGGTAAAAGCCCAGACAGACCAGCACGGTCAGGATGAGGCTGACAATCTGGCTATCGTTGCGGGAGCTGATGAAGAGTCCAATGGCGATATATGACGCACCCAGGAACAGAGTCGCCAGGTATGCGCCGAAGACCGGACCCCAGTCGAGGTTGCCTAGCAGGCTGACGGTAATGGGCAGGGGGAGCGTCAGCGCCACCGCAATGGCGAGCAGTGCGATACAGGCGACGAACTTACCCAATACCAGCTTGAGCGGTGTGACGGGGAGTGTCATCAGAAACTCGATGGTGCCCATGCGACGCTCTTCACTCCACATGCGCATGGTCAGCGCCGCAACCAGAAAGATCAGTAGCAGCGGCATGGATTGGAATAAGGGACGAACGTCCGCGATGTTACGGGCAAAAAAGGCATCCACCCAGAAGAACGAAAACAGGCTGACGGCCAGAAATGTACCCAGGAACACAAAAGCTACCGGCGAGGAGAAAAACTGGGCGATCTCCTTGCGGGCCAGGCACGTGATGCTGCCTTTAGGCTGCATGGCGAGACTCCTTCTGATTATTGATTTCTTTGAAGACGGTTTCGAGGTCGCGGATTTCCGGGTGCAGCGCCGAGAACGGAATATTGGCGATCATCAGGCTGCGCGCAATCTCCGTAATCTGGGGTTCACCCAAATCGCCGGTTTGCGACGTCAGGTGAATTCGTCCCTGTTCATCCTGAATCAGGGTCAATCCCTGATGTTGCTCAAGCGCATGACGGACCTTCTCAAGGGGGGCGGTCGATTTCAACAGAAGCCGGTTGGACTGCTTGAGCGCCTCCAGGGTGGAGTCCAGTGCCAGTTCGCCGTGGCGAATGATCAATACCCGGTCACACATCGCACTGACTTCCTGCATGATGTGAGTCGACAGGATAACGGTGGTATGTTCGCGTAGAGAACGAATCAGGTCACGCATGTGCTCGATCTGGGTGGGGTCCAGTCCATTGGTAGGTTCGTCCATAATCAGCAGGGCGGGCTTATTGAGCAGGGCCTGAGCGACGCCCACACGTTGCCGGTAGCCCCTCGACAGGGTGCTGATGGGCGCGGCAGCCTTGCTTCCTAAATCCGTTTTACGAATGACATCGATGACCGCAGTTTCTCGCTCGGCGGTAGCGACGCCTTTGAGCTGGGCGGCGAACTCAAGGTAGTCGAAGACTGTCATTTCCGGGTAAATCGGGGGGGATTCTGGCAGATAGCCCATTTGGCCACGCAGTTCCAGACTGTGCTGCTGAAGATCTTTTCCGGCGATTTGGATTTGCCCGTCGGTAGACTCCAGGAAGCCCGTCAGCATTTTCATGATGGTGGTCTTTCCGGCACCGTTGTGTCCGAGCAGTCCCACGATCTGTCCGGGGGCAATGCTGAAACTGACGTTTTTGACTGCATAGAAATCGCCATAGCGGCGGCTGAGATTCTTCACCTCAATCATGTTGAGCGTCACTCCGTTTTCAATTGAGTTTCCAGTGTGTTTCGAATCAGTGTCTTTTGACTTGATTCAGACTGGACATGACCGAACCCGGACAGTTGCCCGGGTCGGTATCTGGGAATGTAAGACTAAATGACCAAACGTCGTCAGAAAAATTAAAGATTGGTAAACGATTACTTAATATGCACGTAGGTTCCCGGCGCAGGGCAGATGGCACCGTAGCCTTTTGCCGTATTTCCTGTCGTCGGGGGGGCTTTAACCTCTTCGCTGCTGTGTTCTGACAACCAGCCTTCCCATGCCGGCCACCAGGAGCCCTGGTGGGATTCGGCATTTTGCAGCCACTGATCCGGGCTCAGGTTCTTGTCGCCGCTGTGACGGGTCTGAATCTGGTAACTGCGGTTTTTCTTGCCCGGCTGACTGACGATGCCCGCATTGTGGCCGCCGCTGGTCAGCAGGAAGGTGATTTCCGGCGAACTGGTCAGTGTGCGGATCTTGAAGACGGATTTCCAGGGGGCAACGTGGTCCTTGGACGTTCCTACGGCAAAGATGGGGACGCGAATGTCACGCAGGAAGATCGGTTCACCGTTGACTTCAAAGCGGCCCTCAGCGAGGTCATTGTTAAGAAACAACGAGCGCAGGTATTGGGAGTGCATGCGGTAGGGCATCCGGGTGGTGTCGGCGTTCCAGGCCATCAGGTCGTTCATGCCGCTGCGCTCTGCCATCATGTATTCCTTGATGATGCGCGACCACAATAGATCCTTGGAGCGCAGCATCATAAACGCCCCCGCCATCTGGTCAGCTTCGAGGTAACCCTGTTCCCACATGATATCTTCAAGGAAGGTGAGCTGGCTTTCGTTTATAAAGAGCAGCAGTTCACCCGCTTCCGTGAAGTCAGTTTGCGCGGCCAGTAGCGTCATGCTGGCCAGCCGATCATCCTGGTCCCGACCCATTGCCGCCGCTGCGATAGAGAGAATCGTTCCACCCAGACAGTACCCGCAGGTATGAATTTTAGTGTCGGGAATAATGGCTGAAATCGCATTGATGGCTTCCATGACACCCATGCTGTAATAGTCGTTCATGGTCAATTCACGATCTTTGCTACCGGGATTCAACCAGGAAATCATGAAGACGGTGTGTCCCTGTTCGACCAGGTATTTCACCATTGAGTTTTCGGGAGAAAGGTCGAGAATGTAGTACTTCATGATCCAGGCCGGTACGATCAGCACAGGCTCCTTTTTCACCTTGTCCGTGGTGGGTTTGTACTGAATCAATTCAATCAGACTGTTACGATAAACCACATCGCCAGGTGTGACGGCCAGATTTTTACCAGGCTTGAAGTTCTCCGTACCGGCCGGATCTTCTTTATTGACCGTGCGGCGCAGATCCTCCAGCCAGTATTTGAAGCCCTGAACAAAGTTTTTTCCGCCGGACTCCTTGGTTGCCTTGATGACTTCGGGATTCAGCCAGGGATAGTTCGAGGGTGAGAACTGATCGAGAAACTGGCGGGCACCGAACTCAACCATTTCTTCATTGCGCTTGGTCACACCGGGGATCCCTGTGGTCGCATAGTGCCACCACTGCTCATACAGCAGAAAACTTTGGTGAATGAGGTTGAAGGGAAATTTCTGCCATTCCGGCGCGCTGAAACGGTAATCCTGGGGTAGCGGGTGGATCATCGGCTCAGGATTGGCCTGAGCCAGTACGCGCGAGGTGTATACCGCAAAGCGTCCCATGTTGCGACCAATGTTTTTCATCAGTTCAGCCTGCTTGCCCGGCGCCATCATAGCGTGGCTGAGCCAGTCGATGTAGGCACTGTAGATCGCGGCGGGTGAGTTGCCGCCGCTGCTGTTTCCGATAAAGGCATGAAGCAGCCGATCGATCGCTTTCGACTCGGCAAGTATGGTGTTATCCATGAGAAGACCTCGGTCTGTTGTTTTTTTTGAGCGCATTCGTTGGTGTAGAGCGCAATGACTGGCATTTCACCATTTATGGTCTGGAGCCGCAATGCGCTGTGTCACTTTTCAGCAGGGACGGAGGCAATGCCCCGGTAGTTGAAACCCGCAAAGCGGGGGCTTTGGGGAATATAGCCCTGATCCAGCTCCCGCAGCTGAAACCCTGCATCACTGATGAGGGTCGGGATGTCCCGATTCAAATGGCAGCCGCCGGCAAAACATCGCCAGAGCGGGGTGAGTTTTTCCTGCCAGTAAAACACATCGCCGTCGGGTGACTTGCCATGTTCACTGAAAAGAAGCTGACCTCCGGGCTTCAGCAGACGGTGCATTTCACTTAAGGCCTTGCTCACATCAGGAATGGTGCAAAGGGTATAGGTAATCACGATCGTGTCTACACTGTTACCTGGAAGTGGAATAAGATCACCCTCCAATTCAATCCATTCCGGGGTCAGGCCAAGGGCATGTATTCTTTGTTGTGCTTTTCGGCGCATGCCAGCGGAAGGCTCAATCGCCATCAATCGCTGGATGCGGTCGAGCGCGTAATGGGGCAGGTTCAGGCCTGACCCCAGGCCTACTTCGAGAACGGTACCCTGAGCGCGGGGTACCAGGAGCGCGCGGTGGTGCTGAATCCGGCCCATGCCGCAGACGCAATCGATAACATGAGGCAGTATGTGTTCGTGGTAAAGTCCCATCGGTGTTCGGTGTCCTTCTATGGCTAAGCTGGCGCTTGATTCTTTGCGGACAGTGCCGACGATGGCGCGTCCCGACAAGCGCTCCCGCGGGGGACTGCATGTGACGTTGAGGGTCGTCGCGCTCAGCACACTTGTCAATATGATTCTACTCATCTGCGCGGGCTATTTATATGAGGCGCCATCCCCGCGAGCAAGTGCCCCGGTTCGCAGCCAGACCGTGTATCTGACGTCTGTGCAGGCACCTGAATCCAAACCTGACAAGGTGCTGGAAAAAGTGGAGGCTTTACCGTCTTTACCGGTACCCGCCAAGCCACCTGAGGATCGGGAGCGCCATGACCCGCGCCACGATCCTGAGGGGAATGCAGCTGAGCGTCCGCAAAAAGCCTCCTCACAACCGGCCAGGGCACCCGCGAAGCAGCGTGCTGCAGAGGCGAAACCGCAGAAACAGAATGTCCCTGACGAGACTGCCTCTAAAGAGATTGTCAGTCAGACGCCCTTGCCGGAACCCTCGTCCGAGCAGTCACCCCAAAAACCCGCTGATGCCCCTATTGTGGACGCCCCTATTATGAATGCTAAAGATAAAGCCTGGCTGGACGGATCAGGATTGACGGCGCTGGCGGATGCTGATTTGGAAGGCGTTGATGCGCATGCGGATGACTACTACGAGAATGCATCCCGGCAGCGCTTTATCAATTACTATCTGGCCGCGATGGAACGGCAAATCATGGCTTTTTGGCCAGACAAAGCATGGCCGAAGGGGCTGGTGGGAATGATCCGCTTTGAACTGGATCCTTATGGGCGATTGGAAAAAGCGGAGACTCATTTACCTTCGGGAGATCCTGCCTTTGATCGGGCGATGCTCCAGGCCGTAAAATCAGTTCAAAAATACGTCGTGCCCGATGACCCTGAGCTGGCTGCCCGCTACTACAGTTCCCTTCGGTTTGAATATGATAGCAATGATCACGAATCCGAAAAAGCGCCCTGGGAAAGCGGAAAGGCTCAACGCCTGCATCGATCCCAGTAAGGTTCAGGTGCCACGGGGCTTGGCTCGATTAGTCGGTGGTGCCAATCGTGGATCCTCAGGCCAGGGGTGCTTCGGATAGCGGCCACGCATATCTTTGCGCACCTCCGGGTAGCCGACATCCCAGAAGCGCGACAGATTATCCGTAACGGCCAGGGGGCGGCGGGCGGGTGAGAGCAGGTGCAGCAGGATGGGCTGACCACGACCGATGCGTGGCCCGTCTACTTGTCCAAACACTTCCTGCAGTCGAATTTCACTGAAAGGCGATCCCTCTTCCGGATACTCAATACGGGCTCGGGTTCCGGTGGGCGCAAGCCAGTCGCTGGGTGTCAGCTCATCCATTTGTTTTTGCTGGTTCCAATCAAACTGAGCTTTGAGGATGTGGTTAAGATCAAGGCGCTGCAGATGTGATAGGCGAGAACAGCCTTTCAGGTGTGGGAGCAGCCACGTTTCAAGTGCTGCAAGCAGGGCCGCATCGTGAATGTCTGGGAAATCGGGGGCGATCTGTTTGCGATGGTAGATGGCTCGGGACTGCCAGTGCCGGAGGCTGTCTGTCCAGGGGAGGGTGTCGAGGCCGTGTTTTGCAATGGCCTGGCACACGCCGCGCCCAATGAGCTCACTGTCTGGGTTTTTCAGCGGCTCGCTGCGCAGTGTCAGTGCCTCCAGGCGAGTTTCCCGGCGGGCGATGACGGCTTCATGCTGTTCATCCCACTCAACGCGGTCTTCGATTTGGAGTTGTTTCGAGAAAATGGCTTCCAGGGCGGTTTGACTGATCGGCGCGGCCAGGCGGATGCGAGCTTCCCGCGCTTGCCCATCAAGGTGGGCAACCACAAGACAGGCGTGACCCGCGAGCGGATCCGATTCCTCCAGCGCCGCTCCTTTACCGGACCTGAGTTTGAAACGATGGGGTTGACCGCTGCGCGCCTGTGCCACGCGGTCGGGGTAGGCCAGGCTCAATAACGCTCCCGTAAGGTCAGCCCTATCCAGGAACTGCTCTGACACCGTCTCTGTCGACCTTGGTGCGAGCTGGCCAAATTGTCGACTCATTTGCAGCACGCGCTTGCGTACAGTCGGATCTGCCGCCGTTCGATGACCATGCACATCTGTGTCCGATTCCAGCGCCTGCAGCCGCAGACCCAGGTCACTCTGCATTTCCCCTTTGAGCAGGTCTCGCTCAGACAGCAGTGCTGCGATCTGACATGCCCGTGACACCGCGCCCCACGACCCTGATCGCTCGATCATGTGTGCGAGTCGGGGATGCAGTGGATAATCCGCGAGTCGTCGGCCGTGCGGCGTGAGTGCGCCTGTTGCGTCCAGTGCTTCAAGTTTTCGCAGCAAATCGTGGGCGACGGTCATGGCAGCCTCGCTGGGTGGGTCCAGCCAGGTCAGTTCGCTGGCAGAAGCCCCCCAAACAGCGAGTTCCAGGGCTAAGGGTGTCAGATCGGCGTCACGTATTTCGGGTTGGGTGGTGGTCGGCAGGGCTCCTTGTCGGGACGCTGTCCAGAGACGGTAGCAGATGCCGGGGCCAGTGCGACCTGCTCGTCCCCGTCGCTGTTCGGCAGATGCCTGGGATACCCAAACCGTCTCCAGACGCGTCATGCCCGAGGCTGGATCAAAACGGGGAAGTCGACTCTGACCACAGTCGATCACGACTGTAATATCCGGGATCGTCAGCGAGGTTTCGGCAATACTGGTCGCCAGAACCACTTTGCGCAAAGGGGCACCCACAGGGCGCAGGGCGGCCTGTTGCTGTTCCAGTGGCAATTCGCCGTAAAGTGGGAGGATGCAGAGGTTGTTAGCCAGTGAGGACTCAATCTGGGACCGAACCCGGTGAATTTCCCCCTGACCCGGTAAAAAAACCAGCAGGCTTCCCTCGGTTTCCTGCAGTGCTCGCATAATCCCCGCAACAACCGTCGGTATCAAGGCTTTGTCTGACTCTCGGGTCAGGTAGCGGGTTTCGACAGGAAAGGCGCGACCGGGCACCTGAATGATCGGTGCCGGCCCGGTATCGTCAGTTTTGAGTCGTTCAGCGACACGTTCGCTCTCCAGGGTTGCGGACATGACCAGCAGCCTGAGATCGTCACGGAAAAGTTGCTGGGTTTGGCGCGCCAGCGCCAACGACAGATCCAGATCAAGACTGCGTTCGTGAAACTCATCAAAGATGACCAGACCTATCTCGCTCAGTTCAGGGTCCTTTTGCAGCATGCGCAGGAAAATACCCGCTGTGACGACTTCCAGGCGAGTTCTCGCTGACACCCGTGTCTCGAAGCGTATGCGATAGCCGACGGTTTCGCCGACCGCTTCCCGACGCTGACTGGCAAGGTAGCGTGCAATACTGGTTACGACAACCCGTCGGGGTTCGATCAGAATGATGCGACGACCGTTCAGCCAGTCCGCGTCTAACAGCGAGGGCGGGAGTCGGGTAGTTTTACCGGCACCGGGATCGGCTTGCAGAACCAGCGTCGTCGACCTCGCGAGCGCTGATTTGATCGCTTGCAGGCGGGCGTCGATCGGGAGGCTGGACGTGGAATCGGTCACGGTATTGGCTCTGGCGTTTGCAATGGGTGGCAAGGGTACTACTGCCCGGCGACGCTGACAATCGGGGATGCTGGGAGAGCCTCCGCGAGCACCAGGTAGCGCAGAGGGCCACCGTAGCTATCATCAAAGGGGAAGCAGGTGACCAGCACCAGACGGGCCGGACCGCTGGCCTCGAGTGCAAGGCGGGATTCTGTGGCGTTCACGATAGCGGTGTCCCGGACGATGAAGTCAACTGCGGACCCGTCAGCACGGGTCCAGCGGAGCAGGTCTCCTCGGGTGAGGGTTCGCAAGGCACCAAACTGAGTATCCTTATGCCCTGAAATCAGCGCGATACCCGGTTCACCGGGACGGACACTCTGCTCGGCCCACACGGGCGCAAACGCGAGGTTTCGTGCCGGGCCACCCCCGACGACAATCCAGTCCTCAGCGTGCGCGACGCGCTGAAGTTTGCCCACCGGATACATATCCGCGTCGGGCCAGGGCTGAATATTCTGCACCTTAAAGTCGCTCTCCTCACTGTGCTGCTGCGCGCGTTCCCAGGCCGCATCCAGTAGAAATTGGGCGAGGCAGGCTTTGAGGGGAATATAACACCCCCAGACCAATAGCAGGAGGCCAAGTCCTAGGGCAAATCCAGTCACGTGAGGAAAATAATTGGGCGCACGATTGAGTGGTATTAACCGCATATCATCGCACTCCTCGGTCTACCCAGGGGGTTCTGACGCTTATCAGTTGCTGCTTAAACATCACCAACAAGGCACTGAGACACAGGAGTAGCCCCCACTGACGAAGTGTCCCGGCGAACGTACCGGTCTGCTGAAAGGCGGTGTCTGAGTGTGACCATCCCCTGGGCAGGGCATTTGCAACGTTCGATACCCGCAAGGCGGCATCTGACGGGCGGCTGGGATGGTCTGCCACGGCAATCAGACTGGTATAAGGGCTGACCAGTCGGTGTTCCAAGGCCAGCCTGACGACGCCTTTACGTACGGTCGTCGCATCCTCGCCCAGCGTTTTCAAATCTTCGAGCAGCTGAATTTGCTGGCGGGCCCAGGCACGCGCTACGCCCGGATGCGTCGGAATTTGTCTGACATTCAGTGTGCGTTCCCAGGCTTGAGCAAACCCTTGGCTGCTGGTTTGTGAGGCAATAGTGGCCTTCAGAATCAGATGCGCGTCGGGCGATAGTTGCTTGGGCAATCGGGCCAGCAGCATCAGTGGCTCCCCTGCGTAAACATCGCGTCCCAGCGTGGGGAAGCGAACCGGAATGCCGGGTTGGCCATCAATGTAAACACTCAGATCCGATAGTACAGGGCGGTTAAGGCGATCAGCCAAGTGTTTGATCTGCGTTTCCACATCGTCCAGAGACTGGATGAACAGGCTGCTGCCCTGGCCCAGTTCGGCGGCTTTGCGCAGCAGAAATCGATTCGGTGCGGAGCCTATTCCGATGGTAAACAGACGGCCGTTGCGGCGATCGAGGGCTACCTGCTGCAGCACTGCGTCTTCGTTGGCGACACTGCCGTCAGTTACAAATAGTATCTGGCGCAGGCTGCCTTCAGACTCGGGCTGCGCAAAAGCTTCTGCCAGCGCCATGGGGATTTCTGTACCGCCGGCAGCCTGCAGTCGATCAATACGCTTGTGTGCGATATCCAGCCAGTCCGGTGTTGCGGGAACCGGTGTCGCGAACAGGGCTTGAGGGGCGTCATTGAATTCGATGACATTAAACGTGTCACCCGGATTCAGCTGCGCCAAACCCTGCTTCAGGGCGGCTTTGGCTTGTCGTAAGGACTCTCCTTCCATTGAGCCGGAGGTGTCCAGTACCCAGATTTGCGACTTGTTCAGCGTTTCCTGTGCGGCTTCGACGACGGGCGGCTCCAGCATCAATTGAAGGTAGTGTGTGTCATTGACCATTTCCTGCGCCCAGATCAGACCCGGTTCGGCGTAATGCGCGGTTTCCCATTCGAGGTGAAAATCATGGTCACTGGTGTGACCTTCGTCCGTTAAGCGAATCTGGGTGCCCCTGGCGCTGGCGCTCACCCGAGAGGTGAATCCCTGGCTTTCTATCCGGTCAATCGGCAGCGTGTCATTCAGCGTAACGGTGATCGTCAATAACGGCCTGTCTGCCTGCGTGTGCATCGCGGGTAAGAATGCCTGCTCAGGCCCAGAAATCCCGACCGGAGCGTAGCGCGGCGTGAAGGTGGTGGGCAGGTCCAGGGCATAAGCGCCGTCGCTGTATCCAACACCGTGTTGAAATGCCAGACTGAGTGAGACGGTTTCCCCTGGCCCAATCGCTGAGAGACGCTGGGTAAACAGGTTGGGCCGATCCTGTTCTGTCAGCACGGCCTGAATACCTTCCTCGCGTGCGGCAGTGTAGCGGGCTTCAGCGCGCTGTTTTTCCTCAATCTGGCCAATGATGGTCTCCTCTCCGTTATGAATTTCCAGCGCAAAAACAGCGGCGTCTTCCGGAAGAGGGAAGCGGTAGATTGCTTCCTGCCAGTCAGCGCTGTCATTGCGAAAGGTCTGTGTCAGGTGGGTAACCGCAATCAGACCTGTGACGTCTGTTTCATACCGGGATTCGACGAGCGTAGCGCCGCGTTGAAGCATCCCCGAATTGTCCGTCGGGTTCTGCCAAAACAGGCCGGGGACCCACTCAGGGACGGGGGCATTAAGTGCGCTGTCTGCCCAGGCCGGGGCGATGCTTGTCGCCTGAATCAGGCACCAGAGCGACGGCAGTGTGATCAGTCGAAGGGAACGCATACAAACTCCTTGGTAGTGAACTACCAGAGAGTGTGCAGGAGGATTGGGTACTTAAAATGCGTTGAAGCAGGCGAAGCGCAGGCCAATTATGGCGAAATGTGGCGACAGGTGAGGTGCCTTAGCACGCGATCCCTCCCTGGCTGCGCTTGCCAATGACGGCGAGGGCTGCGACCCGATAGGCTTCTGCCAGCGTTGGAAAATTGAAGATGCTTTCGACGAAGATGTCGACGTTAGACTTATTCAGTAGCGCCATCTGTCCGATGTGAATCAGCTCTGTTGCACCTTCACCAATGATCTGGATGCCGAGCAAGCGCCGACCATCGCCATCACACACCAGCTTGAGCATCCCATCTTGGTTACCTGAAATATGGCCGCGGGCGATCTCCGCGAAGGGGGCTTTGCCGGTCACCACTTTGCCATATTGCTTGATGGCCTGTTGCTCACTGAGTCCGACGGAAGACAATTCCGGGATGCCATAAATACCGACCGGCATCATGTCGGTCAGTTCGCCGACATTCAGTCCCGCAGCATTGCAACTGGCGCGCCGACCCTGTTCCATTGAGGCGGATGCCAAAGAGGGAGGGCCGACGACATCGCCTGCGGCATAAATGTGTGGAACACAGGTTTGCAGTTTAGCGTTTACCGGGATGACGCCGCGCTCATCGAGGGAAAGTCCGGCTTTTTCAATCTCCAGACCTTTGATATTGGCAATACGTCCGGCCGCGCACAGCAGCTTCTGACTGCGGATCACACGGCCGTCGGAAAGTTCGGTGACGACGTCGCTGACCCCGTCAAAATAAACGCGGCCTCCCTGTGCTTCGCCGATCCAGGTGCCTCCCATGGCCTCAAATGATTTAACGAAGGCCTCGGTCAGGTCGGCATCCAGAAAGCCGAGGGGGCGTGGATAGCGATCGATCATTGTCACCTTGACACCCAGGGCCTGAAAAATAGACGCATACTCACTGGCAATCACCCCTCCGCCCAAAACGGTGAGGCTTTTCGGCAGGTATAGCATCGAAAGGATCGAGTCACTGTCGAGGATGTGCTCATGGTCTATCGGAATTTCGGGGGGTTGCCGGGGATAGGAGCCCGTCGCGATAATGATGTCTTTGCCCTCGAGGACAAAGGTTTCTCCGGTAACGGTCATTACCCGCACATGGGTCGCGTCTTCAAAGCTGGCGTGACCGTGAATGCGTTGAATACCGTTGCGCTCAATCTGGCGACACATATAACTATCGTGAGCCGCCAGCACCTCATCCAGTCGGTTAAAGAGGGTGGCCATTTCCAGTTCTTCATCCAGAGAGAACTCGAACAGCTTGGCGTTTTTCCGCATGTTATTCACACGGAGGGCATTTTCTCGCAGGGTCTTGCTCGGGATCGTTCCCCGATGCACGCAGGCGCCCCCTAAGACCCGATCCCTTTCCAGCAGTACAACCGACTTGCCTAACTTTGCGGCTTGTACGGCCGCTTTTTGTCCGGCGGGGCCGCTGCCGATGACGATAAGGTCGTAATTCTTCATGCGCGCAATGCCTCCAGTGCTTCGCGCACCGCGGGCGCTTTCATCAGGATGGCATCAACTTCATCGGGATAAAGATTAAGCGCTGCCAGAACCGGTATGCGCTTGAGGTCTTCAATTTCAGGATATTCCGTGCACATCACATCGGCGAAATGGGAGGCTGCCGAAATAATCATGGCCAGTTCCTTGCCCACCGTTGCACTCTCGTAGTTCATTTTGTGGGTAATGGCATCCGTCACGATGGCAGGCATTTTCCAGGACTCCAATGCAATCCTGGCGGCATCTGGTGCCAGCTCGCGGGTAATGTCCATAATCAGCTCAACGTTGTCCATCAGGTTTTCCTGTTTGGCGATATCCACCACTTCCTGCAGCATGATGGGAACCCCGATTGAACCTAGCAGCCCACAGAGAAAGGCAGTCTCGACATTGGATCGGGTGCCGCGGGCAATTTCCTTACTCCACAGCGCGGTGGCCAGGGAATGTTGCCAAATATTTTCGATGTGCCCTTCCAGACCGGGCGCCTTGAACATACGGGCGTTCAGGGACGAGGCGAGCGCGATATTGCGTATGCTGTTCATTCCCAGACGCGCTATAGCCTGCTGGAGCGATACAATCGAGGCGGTCGCGGCATAGGCTGCGGAATTCGCTGTGCGCATGATTTTTGCGGCCAGCGCCTGATCAGCCTGAATCACTTTCATTAGCTGGGAGGCATCAGAATCGGGGTCATTGGTAATCTGAATGACCTTGTGGGCCACCTCCGGCAGCATCGGAATGTCGAGCTTGCCACCGTGGACCCGCTGATCCAATTCCTGCGTAAAGGCGTTCGCATTGATCGTCACACTAGAATCTCCCGAAGGTTTTCATACCAGTGTAGACGAAAAACGGTAACTGTCCGGTTTTTCAGCTACTTTTCTGACTCAAGCGCAGCTCAGTGGTCTGCTGCTGACCCGGCTCCAGCGTCACGAAGTCTTTTTCCCAGATGCGTGCCGTTTCAACACACAGCATCCGGGTGTAATCCTGGTCTGGAAACTGACTCATCCGCGCAGCCTTATCGATCCAGGGGTTCCAAACCACAACACTGCGACTGTTGCGGGCGTTGATCATGATGTCGCGTTTGAGGCTGTCATCACGCAGGATCAGTGTGTCAGGTGCATTAAGATAGATCCGGTCTGTTTCTCCGTTAAAACTCAGTGATCCCTGCTGTTTCTTTTCCTGCCAGTTGTCCAGCGTTTCAATGTAGGGTTTTCCGTCCAGTCCCATCAGGCTGACGTGACTGATGTTGCCTACAGCGAAATAGGTATGAAGGGCGAAACTGAAATGAAGGACATCGTTGCCGATATTTTTTGTCGTTAGAGTGAGCGAGACATACTCGGCGGCAATCTCGTAGCGAGCAATGGTCTGAAGAGGGAGATTGGGGCAGTCTACACTGAATATAATCAATGCCCTGGCGCTGTCGAGCTGACTTTCCATCAGTTGCCAGGGCTGTTGCCTCACCCAGCCGTGCGCAGGCGGATGATCAACCTCTTTAAATTGCATTTTTACCGGCTCCGGGTTGCGTGCAAGGTCGCCAAACCAGGGCCAGCAGATGGGAATGCCCTGGCGTACCGGAAGGCCGTTTCGATAAATCGCCTCGTTATTGTGCCAGAGAATTGAAGGTTGGCCAGTTTGCTCGTAAGACAGAAGTTGACCGCCCTGAAGACTGAAGGATGCCTGACATGCGGGAGAGCTGACATGCAGGATATCCAGTTCGCCTTCCTGATAAATGCGCGATTCGAACATGAAAACTCCTAACGGAATAGCTGAGCCATGGATTTGAATTGAGGGCCAGCGGCTTCTTGCTGCATTTCAAACAGTAGCATTTCAACGCTGGTCGGGACAGCGCCGACCGACCGCATACGATCCAGCCCCAACTGACGGTTATCGGCTGTACGGGATGATATGGCGTCTTCAACCGTGTGTACGCCATACCCGGCTTCACGCAGATGAATACAGGTCTGATACACGCATACATGGCTTTCGATGCCGGCCAGAATCACGTGATTGCGGCCCGTTGCTGCCAATTGTTCGCGAAAGCTGGCGCAGCCGAAGCAGCTGAAGCTCTGTTTCGGAATGGGTTGTAAATGGGTCAGAAGCGGCTGCAGTTCATCAATCGTAGGCCCTAACTTCTCCGGCAGTTGCTCCATCCACAGAATGGGGACATTAAAAAGGGTGGCCCCTTTGACCAGCCGCTGAAGCTGCAGAAACAGTGTGTCCCGCTGGTACATCAGTTGGGCAAGTTTGCCTTGTATATCGACAAGCACTAAGACACATTGGTCTGCACTGATCATGTTCATCTCCGGACGCTGAGTTCATGCCATTATCGCTAACGCACACCATCTTATTGCTTTCGCTGTATTTTTCACAGGGGGTGCCAGCGGGATTCATTGTGCATGTGCTCCCGCCCTTGATGCGGCAGGAGGGCGCCTCTTTTGAAGCCATTGGGTTGCTGAAATTACTAGCGCTGCCCTGGGTGTTGAAGGTGCTGTGGTCTCCCTGGGTCGATCAGCGTAACCCCCCCTGGCAGCGTGGAACGGTCGATCGCCGTCGCAGCTGGATACTGGGCACACAGGGACTGGTGATCGTGCTGATGGGAATACTGGCGATCTTCACCGGTGTCCCTACTGAACTGTCAGGGGTACTTCTGGCCTGCAGCCTTCTGTTCCTTCTGAATACGGCGGCCGCGACTCAGGACATCGCCACGGATGGTTTGGCAGTTACACTGCTGTCGCCGCATCAACGTGCCTGGGGGAATGCGATTCAGGTTGGGGGTTACAAGCTCGGTATGATCGTGTGTTCGAGCGCCTTGTTACTGGCCATTCCGATGTGGGGGTGGCGGTTCAGCCTGCTTGGGGTTGTGGGCCTGCTTTTAGTCTGTCTCCTTCCGATTCTTTACCGAAAGCCGTCTCTGCCCCTTGTCTCACCCCTTGTCTCACCCCTTGCCTCACCCCTTACCTCTGAGGGTTCCGCCAAAACTGATGACGGATGGGTGGGAATACGGTCCCATTGGGCCTTTCTCAAACAACCTGGGCTGGGGGCATGGTTAGGGGTCTTAATGGTATTCAAAATACCGGATGCGTTGGGTTCTGCCATGGTCAAACCCATGCTGGTCGACAGAGGCATGGGCCTGGATGAGATCGCGTTTCTGACACTGGTTCTCTCCAGCGTTGGATTGGCCGCTGTTTTTCTCGCGGGGATGGTGTTGGATCGTTGGGGTATGTCGCGATCATTGATGCTCCTGGCGCTGCTTCAGGCTGGGGCGATGCTGGCTTACGCTCCCCTGGCGTTGGGACATGGGGGCGTGTCGATGATCTGGTCGGTCTGTCTTTTTGAGCAGGTGGTAGATGCGTTCAGTACTGTTGCACTATTCGCGATCATGATGGAAGTGTGTCGGCCAGGCCATGAGGGGGCTGACTTTACGGTGCAGGCATGTCTGCAAGGGCTGGTGGCCGGCATTGCAGGGAGTCTCAGTGGATTTATTGCCGGGTTGACCAGTCTCGGCCTGCTTTTTATCGCAGCGGGAGGCTTTGGCCTTCTGGTTTGTATGATCGTTTACCGTATGCCCCACACCCGAAGCCTGGGTGGGGCAGCGAGCTGAAGCGCGTGGGCCGTATTATTTCATGAACGTTTTCAATAGCGGGGCAACCCAGGATTTCGGCATGAGACGGGGACTCTCTGCCATCAGGCGATTCATCAATCCATGTACCACAATTGGGCGTCTATGCATCATTGCCTGGTAAGCCTGGTGGGCGACGGTTTCGGCGGGCATCAGTTTCAGGTAGCTCAAGGCCTTCAGTTTTTGGGTGCCCGCTTTCTCGAAAAACTCTGATTCTGTCGGACCCGGACAGCTGGCCGTTACGCTGACCTTGTAGGGGCTCAATTCGGCATGGAGGGCCTGGGACAGAGACAGAACATAGGCTTTGCTGGCGTGGTAAACCGCGAGCTTGGGGCCAGGTACAAAACCTGCAATAGAGGCGATGTTCAGGATAAAGCCGTTGCGACGTTTTACCATGTCGGGTGCAAAGACATGGCACAGGGACGTCAACACACTGATGTTGAGATGAATGGTTTCCTCATCGGTCTGCCAGGACTGTTCGATAAACTCACCGAAATGTCCCCGACCTGCGTTGTTGACAAGGCAATCAATCGACAGGTTGCGCGAACTGATTTCATCATGTAATGCCCGTGCGGCATTTGAGGCAGTCAGGTCGAAGGCAATCGTGCTGACCTCAACCTTGTGGATAGCGCGAAGGTCAGTCGCCAGCTGATCCAGCAGGGCGCCTCGTCGGGCGACGAGTACCAGGTTCCAGCCATGGCTGGCGAATTCGAAGGCCAGTGCCCGGCCGATGCCTGAGGAGGCACCGGTAATTAGCGCAGTTTGGTTTTTCATAGTGTACAATTGTCCTGTTTTTGCCAGTCTGAATTGGATTAAAGTCAAAAAACTAATAATGACCGTGAGTCATTAGTATTCTGTCACTTTTTGTCTTCCGTTGAAATTGCTAAGCTAGTTCCCTCACAAAGAGTTCTCCAGGCGCCATGTCGAATCCTGAAAATAAGAAAAATATCGTTGAAATTAACCTGCCTGTCCTGAGGCAGCGGACGGAAAACGCGCTCAAGGGGGTCGGTGATCTTGCGTTCAGCACTTTGAAGCTGCCGAAAGCGTTTGTTCCCCTGGCTCAGTTGTTGATCAGTGAAGAGGATGTTCAGCGCGAAACGCTTGCGCATGAGCTCGATTTGCTGTTTGTCGCGCTTTACCAGCATCCGATTTCTGAACACTCCCGCTCCCTGACGCAGGCCTTGCGGCGCTACAAGATCATTCCTAACGAGGACACGACAGAAGGCCTGATGCGCTTTCTGGTTCGCCAGGTTATTGCCCGCAGTCCGGTTGAAGTGCCCGACGTTGTGGTTGATGAGTTCTGGACCTTTTTCCATGAACTGATCAGTGCACCGGAACTGAAAGGGCTGGTTGAACTCAACCTCGACATCGTTCGCTCTGTGTTGCGCACGTATGAGCCGTTGCTGCTGGATCTGGTCAACCGGGTCAAACACCTGCGACGCTCGAATCAGTCCGCTCTGGGGGATATGGTCTATAAGGCGCGGGTGTTGCGTAGTGATGCCATCATCCTTAAACGCCAGATTCGAGCCATCCGTTACATCAAGCCTTTCCTGCAGACCGATCCAAGAGATTTTTCTGCACAGGCGCAGATTGTGGCGCAAATGGTCAGAGAGTTCGGTCCCCTGTTTATTAAAATGGCCCAGGTGGCCGCCGCGAATTCCGATTTTCTGCCAGAGGAAATTGCGAAGGAGCTGAAAATATTCCAGCAGGACGTTTCGCCCATGACAGAAGAGGAGGTTTTCCAGGCCTTCTATGATTCGATGGGGAAATCGCCGCACGACATCTATTTCGGTTTCGACGCGACCCGCCCATTGCGATCCGGCTCAATTGGCTCGGTCTTTGTCGCTAAAAAGCCGGTTGTCCGTGATGGCATGGAAGTATTGGTGCCTGTCATCGTCAAAGTTGCGCGTCATAATTTAGAGCGGGAATTCCAGATGGGCGCTCTGGCACTGGAGTTAATGTTGATCTCCAGCCAGTATTGGGCTCCGCACTCCAAAATACTGCCGTTTCTGGAGTCGATGTCCAAACAGGTCAAGGAATTCACCAAGGGGTTTGAGCAAGAGCTGAACTTCCAGAGTGAAGCCGATGTACAAAAGCGCTTTGCCGACCTGTCCCGTGACAGTGAGTATTGGTCTGTGCCAGAACTCTACAGTGTCAAGGGGCGTATTATCGAGATGGAATATCTTCAGAATGCGCTCTCCGTCAGTCAACTGGTGAAAGAACTCACCGCGCTGGATCGGGAGAAAGTTCAGCGCAAAGTTGCAGATGCTTTCTTATATACCGTATTGCAACACATCTTTGTCTACCAGGAATTTCATGGGGATCTCCATCCTGGCAATATTCTCGTCTCACCTGAGGGGATGCTGTATCTCATCGACTGGGGCAATACGGTCGACATGAAAAATAAATGGGCGCTGGTGCGCCAGTATCTGATCGGCGCGCTGGCGGCTGATGTGGACAAGCTTGCGGACTCGCTGATCGGCATGAGCACCCACCCGGAGGAAAACCAGGCCAAGCGGGATGGAATTCGGGAGGCTTTGCGTCAGACGCTGGAGAAAAAGCAGGTTCGGCCCCTGGAGGAAAACAGTGTACGTATTCTGATCGAAGAGGGTGTGCCGGGGTTGCACCGACGACTGCAGAGTATCATGCACCTCATGTCCAACACCTACCAGCTTGGAATCATCATCCAGAGCGATTACTTGCATCTGAGCCGTTCTTTGACGGCGATGGCAGGTTCCTATATGGCCCTGTACGATGGCGTGCCTCGTACACGACTGGCCACCGATCTGCTTTCGGGTGTTGCCATGTTTCCTCTGCGTTTGGTTAAAGATCGCATCAAAGTTGAATGGCGAGAGTTACAGAAGCGTCTGACGACAACGCCATCCTGACCAGCTTCACGTTAAAGTTGATTTTTATCAAAATTTTACAGAAATGAGGTGTCCTGATTTCAGGGGCATAAGTATCTGATTTTGCTTGGTTTGCGTGTAACGAATGGTAACGCATGGTTACATTAGGTTACATAAAGTAGTGCGTTGTAACCGAAATGCCTACTATACAGCTCCAGATAGTCGCGGTAGACTGCCCCTGACGGTGCAAAATTTGGTCAGTATTTGTTCCGGGTTCGAGGCGCTCTATGGGTGATTGGGCCAGGAAGGAGGCAGTGATGAAAAAGGAACTTCCAGAGTTTGATGTTCTGTTGGATATGGCATCCAAGCGTCCTGAGCAGCTCGAGAAGCTGCGAGCGGAATTGATCGAGGACATCATCGCTTCGGCGCCTGAACGGTTGCAGCGACGCCTGCGAGGGCTTCAGTTCAAAGTGGATGCCACACGTCAGATGTCGCGCTCCCCCATGGCCAGTTGCATCAAAGTCAGTCAAATGATGCATGAGTCTCTGCATGACCTTCGTGGCGCGCTCACGGGCCTGCAACAGATGGAAAGCCAGCCTGTCCAGTCGCCTGCCGTGTCTGAAGTCGTGCAGCCTGTGAACACCGCTTCCATGGCCGAATCTCACACAGATCGTCATGTGGATAGCAATATCGTGTCGTTGTTTACCTACCGTGCCCGCCGCGGGCACCCGGCGCGCGAAGCCCGCGTCTGAGTCGACGATAATGAGTTGGTGAGTGCTCACCAACTCCTCCTCGTGCCCCCCTTGTAAATTGGATTCCTGCCCCCACATTGTCGTCACACGCATTGATCGGCGAGCGCCGAATTTGACTGACGAGTAATCAGGAGCCAATACCCATGACGACCGAAACGCAAAAAGAAACGCTGGGATTCCAGACTGAGGTGAAGCAATTGCTTCATCTGATGATTCACTCGCTCTACAGCAATAAGGAAATTTTTTTACGCGAGCTGGTTTCCAACGCCTCTGATGCATTGGACAAGCTGCGTTTTAAGGCGCTGGCGGAAGCGTCGCTGTATGAGAATGACAGTGATCTCAAGATTCGACTGGAATTTGATGAGAAAGCCAACACACTGACCCTAACCGATAACGGTATCGGGATGAATCGGCAGGACGTTGTCGAGAACCTCGGCACGATTGCTCGCTCCGGCACGGCTGAATTTCTGTCTCACCTGACAGGTGACCAGAAAAAAGACAGTAAATTGATCGGTCAATTCGGAGTAGGTTTTTACAGTGCCTTCATCGTTGCAGACCGTGTGGAAGTGTTTACCCGCAAGGCGGGGGAGAGTGCCGCGCAGGGTGTTCACTGGGAAAGTCGCGGTGAAGGAGAGTTCAGCATCGAGCCGGTTGATCTTCTCGAGCGCGGTACCCGCATCGTTCTGCATCTGAAAGACGATGCTAAAGAATTCGCCAGCCATTGGAAGCTTCAGTCGCTGATCAAAAAATACTCTGACCATATCTCTTTTCCGGTGCAGATGCTGAAGCAGGTGCCTCCTGCCGAGAAAGAGGAAGAAAAGGACGTAGTTGACGTGCCGGAGTTCATCACGGTCAACGCCGCAACTGCACTCTGGACCTTGCCCAAGAGTGATATCAAGGACGAGGAATACAAGGAATTTTACAAGCACATTTCTCACGATTTTGCAGATCCCTTGTCCTGGGCTCACAACCGGGTAGAGGGTAAGCTTGATTACACCAGCTTGTTGTATCTACCGGCTAAAGCACCCTACGACCTGTGGAATCGTGACGCCCCACGAGGCCTCAAGCTGTATGTTCAGCGTGTTTTCATTATGGATCAGGCGGAGCAGTTTCTGCCGCTTTACCTGCGGTTTGTCAAAGGTGTCGTAGACTCCAACGACCTGTCGCTCAACGTGTCGCGTGAGATTCTTCAGTCTGACAAGGCTGTGGAAAGCATGAAATCGGCACTGACCAAGCGGGTGCTGGATATGCTGACCAAGCTGGCCTCTGATGAGCCGGAAAAATACCAGGGCTTCTGGAAGGAATTTGGCTCAGTCCTGAAAGAAGGGCCTGCTGAGGATCATGCCAACCGCGAAAAAATTGCGAAACTGCTGCGCTTTGCGTCGACCCAGGAGGCAAGCGGCGAAGTCAACCAGTCTTTGGACGATTACATTCGTCGTATGAAGGGCGGTCAGGACAAGATTTACTTCATTACCGCCGAGACCTACGCGGCTGGCTTGCACAGCCCACACATGGAGATTTTCCGCAAGAAGGAAATCGAAGTGTTAGTGCTGCATGACCGCGTTGATGAGTGGCTGATGAGCTACCTCACCGAATATGATGGCAAATCGTTCCAGGATATCGCAAAGGGTGAACTGGATCTGGGTAGCCAGGAAAGTGAAGAAGAGAAGCAAAAGCAGGAAGCCTCTGAGAAGCAGGCTGAGCCTTTGCTCAAGCGTTTGAAGGACGAGCTTAAAGACGATGTGCAGGATGTCCGCGTCACACACCGCCTGACGGATTCGCCAGCGTGCCTGGTCGTTAATGATTATGACATGGGCGTGCAGATGCGCCGAATCATGGAAGCCGCTGGGCAAAAGATGCCCGATACCAAGCCGATCTTTGAGATCAACCCGGAGCATCCGCTGGTCGTTCGGCTGGGGGCTTTGGAAGGTCAGCGCTTCGGTGATTTGGCGAGGATTCTGCTGGACCAGGCCCGACTGGCAGGAGGGGATCATCTCAAGGATCCGGCAACCTATGTCACCCGCCTGAACTCGCTGCTGCTTGAGATGGCGGGTAGTTGATACGGGTCGCCATTTCGGTACAAAAAAAGAGCCTCTTGTGAGGCTCTTTGCTTTTTCAGTTGAGGCTCAGGCTAACGTTTTGCTTCACGCCTGACCGCAGAGGTGGAAAAATCCTTTTCTGAAAACTGAGGGAAAAAGTTGCGCTGAACATCGTCATTGTCGAGTCCATCGGCAAAGTACCGCCCGCTTTTCAGGTCGTAATTAATTTCCATGGTCGTCCAGGGGGCCGGTACTTCGTAGTAGTTAACCAGGTGAGCTTCGCCCGCCCGCCAAAGCTTGCCGGCATCATCGTATTCCTCGGAAAGTAAGATCTGCCAGGAATCCTCGTCGAAGTACATGCGTCGCTTGGAGTAAATGTGGTTCAGACCCACTCTTAGCGAGCCTTCTACTACCCATACCCGGTGCAGTTCGTAACGGGCCAAATCCTGATTAATATGCTTGGGCCGAATGATCTCAGCCGCCTTGAGACCTTTCTGCATCAACTTGTAGGCATTGTAAGGTACGTAGATTTCTTTTTTGCCGAGCAGTTCCCACGAATACTGGTCTGGTGCCCCATTATACATATCAACCTGATCCACCGACCGCAGGCCGTTGCTGTTAGGTGCTTCCGAGTCATAGGCCAGGTTAGGGACCCGGCGCAAGCGTCGCTGGCCGGCCTCATAACGCCAGGCCTGGCGCGGAGAACGAATTTGGTCCAGTGTTTCGTGCACCAGATTCATGGTGCCAGCCAGTTTCGGTGGTGCCACCACATCGGTTTTTAGATAGAAAATCTTGTTTTCAATGCGGCTCAAATCGACATCTGGATTGGCATAGACAAACAGGTAATTGTAATCCGAGGTGACCGTCGTAAAGCTGCCATCGGGTTGCACGGTTGCGAATGATGAGCGAAAGGCCGTCTCGCTGCCGCGGTAGCGAAGAATATGGTTCCAGATAACTTCCGTTCCCGATTTGGGTATGGGGAAAGGGCTTGTCATGCGGGCATTCTTAACCCCTGTACCACGCTCTTGCAGTTCGGCCTGAGCAGCATTTCTCATCAGGGCTTTGTACACCGTCTCGGGGTAGGAGGCACTTCGATGAGTGGGGTAGACCTTGATCGTGTAGCTGGGGTAGGTCTGGAACAGCGCTTTTTGCCCCTCGGATAGCTTGTCCTTGAACTCGTTATAGTTTGCGTTTGTGATCGTTAACGAAACAGGGTCGTCGCCATAGGGGTCAATGTAGTTCTCGCCTGAGATATAGGTTGCGGGAGGGGCTTTGATCCCGCCATCCCAGGCTGGGATAGTGCCTTCCGCGTTACCCACTCTTTCCGCACCCAGCGGAGTCAGGTCACGTTCCAGACGAGCCACCTGGTCAGGGGGCGCTGCAGCGTGCCCGCTCAAAGCGATCGCGCATAACCATCCGCTCAGGCCTAGCGAGCGTTTCCAGTTAGACTTCATTTTTTATTCCTATCACCGTGTTGAGAAAATTACCCTACGGTCAAGTATAGATGCAAAAAAGAAGACTGCATGGTGAAAAATCCCAATTAAGTCAGTCTTGTCAATAGCGCAATTGATTGAGAATAGGGATAGAATGAGAGTAAGTTCGCGCTTTTTTCAGAATCAGGTGCTGTTTGAGTAAGTGGATTTCCTACACCAATGAGAAGCTCTATTTGGCAAGACGCCAGTGGGTGATCGGTCAGCAGGTGACTGAAGTTTCTGATCGCCTTGCCTGTCATCAGGGGATGCTGTTGCTTATGCAACAGGCCTATATCGGTATGCTGAATGAATTGGGTGAAACACGAAAGTTGCGCGACAAGGTTCAAACACTTAAAGAGCTCTCGGAACAGAGCGGGTTTGAGTCTGAATGGATCGTGCAGCTCAGGCACTTGGCCAAGACGCCTGGTAGTTGGCTCTACGAGCTTGAGCGAGGGTTGAGTCGCATGCAGGCGCCGGCAGGGGACAAGGGGCAAACCGCGGTGAGCGAGGCGTCGGTGCCCGGCTTAATTGCTAGCTCCACAGAGGCACCTGTTGAGGATGGAGCGTTTATTCTGGGGCAAATGTCTGCATTTGCTGCGCAACTGCGGGAATACAATTATCAGTATTAGAGAGGTTCGCAATGGCTACCCATGGCGTGTTCGAGATTATTCAATTACCCAATGGCGACTATGCTCTTCAGGCGGTAGGAGAGCAGAACGAGCAATTGGTAAAGATTAGCTTTGGGAAAGAGGCTAAGGCGTTTCTGGGAGATCGGGAAGTGTCCATTGCTAAAGCCATGATCGGCGCCGCAGTTAAAGCCGTTGAAAGTCTGAAGCAGGAAGATCAGAAGCGCAAAGATGAGGCTCAAAAACCCCGGGTCCTGCATTAGGGCCTGTAGAACCACCATCGCTTTTGTCGCGCGTGACAATGTCTACAGGCTCTGTCGGGCGCTGAGCTTTTTAGTGACGAACGATACCTACATAAAGGCCTTCAATACTTAGGTCTTGCTCTCTCAGATCTACGACGATCGGTTTGAAATCTGTGTTTTCAGGAAGTAGGGTGACAATATGGCCCTTTTTCTCAAACCGCTTGACTGTCACTTCGTCTCCAATGCGTGCAACGACAATTTGCCCATTGCGCGCTTCGCTTGCCTTGTGCACGGCCAACAGATCGCCTTCTAAGATGCCAATATCTTTCATGCTCAGGCCTTTGACGCGTAAAAAGTAATCGGCGCGTGGCGTAAAGAAGTCAGCGGGTATCGTGCATTGAGATTCGATGTTTTCGCTTGCGAGCAGGGGTGAGCCTGCGGCAACCTGTCCGATCACAGGAAGCCCCGCGTGTCGCTCAGAATCGGGAAGCCGGATGCCACGTGAGGCTCCGGCGGTCATTTCAATGGCGCCTTTGCGTGCAAGCGCCTTCAAGTGTTCCTCCGCGGCATTGGCAGATCGGAAGCCAAGTCGTGCAGAGATTTCTGCACGTGTTGGAGGGTAGCCGGTTTCTTCGATATATTCCCTGATAAGGGACAGGACTTCTTCCTGGCGTTTGGTCAATTTGAGCATAATGAATCTCGACTTCCTTGAATGAATATACAGGCTATAAATATATCCAGTCTTTTCAAGAAGGTAAAGAAAATGCGATCTTTAACCTCTATTTTACTATGAGACACCCTGATCGACATGAGTAATCCTTCTCCCATACTGGTAATTCAGTGCGGCAATACGTTTCCTGACATCTATCAGGCGTTTGGTGACTTCGACCAATGGTTTCTCAACGTGGTTGAGTCGGTGGGTGGAAAAGCACTTGTATTCAATGCGCATACCGATAGTGATTGTCCAGATTTTGGCCGGTTTTCAGGCGTGTTAATTACGGGGTCGCCGGCAATGGTTACCGATAGGGCCCCCTGGTCCGAACATTTGGCTCAGCAGTTGCGCGCTCCGATCGATCAGGGTTTACCTGTCCTCGGTGTGTGTTACGGGCACCAGCTTCTGGCCCATGCTCTCGGGGGACTGGTCGACTATCAGAATGGCGGAAGAGAGATTGGGTCGCTGCGTGTGACCCTGGCGCCGGCCGCGGCGACGGATGCCCTGTTTGGTCACGTTAAAGGCGATTTTTACGCTCATTTGACCCATTCTCAAAGCGTTGTCGAATTACCGCCAGGTGCAGCGTTGCTGGCTTCGAGTAGCCGTGTTCCGGTGCAGGCAGTTTACTTTAAAAACAGGTGCTGGGGGGTGCAGTTTCACCCCGAATTCGATGAGGCAATTATGGCAAGGTATCTCGAAGCGTTTAACGCGGATATCCCGGTTTCACTGCGCAATCACCTGGGCCCCCATCCATGTCCGGTGGCCCGGGAAATTCTTACCCGATTTGTTACAGGGTGTTTGACAGGTGGTCTGGGATGAGTTTAGTTACGCTGTACCAGTTTCCAATCTCCCATTACTGTGAAAAAGTGCGTTGGGCGCTTGATTTCAAGGGAATTCCTTATGAAAGGGTTAACCTGGTACCTCTCTGGCACGTACCCCGCCTTTTGATGCTGAGTCGGCAAACGCAAGTGCCCGTGATCGTCATGGACGGCGCGACGGTTACGGGCTCCTGGGACATTCTTTTGGCCATGGAGGATCGCTTTCCAGCGACACCCCGCCTTCTGCCCGGTCGGGATTCTGAACGTCGCGCGTGCAGTGCAATTGACGCCTATTGTGACCGACAGTTGGGCCCGCATGTGCGTCGTGCCTGCTATTTTCATATCCTTCAGGACTCAGAAGCAACATTCACTCTTCTGTCGGAAGGGCAGGGACTCAGTGGGCGATTCCGTCTCAGGGCCTCTTTGCCTGTCGTTATCAGGGGCATGCGTCAGGCGATGCATGTCCACCGTCACGGCTATCTGGCGAGTATAGATGCCATCAGAGATGCGCTGAATTACCTTGATAATTACCTGGGAGGTCGCAGCTATTACCAAGGTAACCACTTCAGCGCCACCGATATGACGGTTGCGTCTATGTTGGCCCCCCTGGCGAGACCGCCCTCAACGATTTATGCCAAACCCCTGCTTTTGGATCAGGGCTTTCATGATTTGATCGCCCTCTTCAATCATCACCCGATGATTGATTGGACGCGACGAACCTATGCGCGCTACCGCAATGTTCAGCGCGTGTGTCCCGCTTAGTTTTGAGTGTTGCTGCGGTGTTGTGAATTGTAATACAAACCTGTTATTCACAATGATTTGTTACGAATATTCCCGTTTACTTTGATGGCGCCAACGGTATAATGCCTCGGCTTTATCGGTCGCAGTCTTATCGTGGAGGAGAGGATATGTCTGTTGAGCAGTTTGAAACCATTAGTTTGACGGTTCTGGTTACCGCACTGATCGCCTGGATGGGCTTTATTGTGTGGGATCTGGCGAAGCGTTCAGATGCAGGTCGTTTTGGGACGACGGTGCTGTTTGCGGCACTGGGCCTGGGTGTTTTTGGCTTTATCATTAAGACCGTTCTGGTTGAAGTGATCGCCGTCTAGACATTTCCACCGCCTAAGCTGAACAGGCTTTGAGTCTCCGTTCAGCTCAGTATAAGGCGGTTTAAGGCGTATATAGGTCAGGCAGGGGGGAACCTCTGCCTTTCTCGTTTTGGCGAACCAGTCGCTTTTCTTCCATTTCAATGTGTTTTAGTAGCTGAGTTGCCAGCGATCTGGCCTGCTCCCGTGCTATTTTTTCATCCGCTCCCGATCGACTCGCGGGTCCATATCGCAGGCTTTGCAGGGCATTTAAAACCTGCCGGATGTCTGCATATAGTGTATCGGACATCTGGTTGCTGCCTGAGCGAAGGTGATGTTGAGCGATCCAATTGGGGACGAGCTGGGCCAGTACATACGGATCTGCCTGAGCTTTTTTCTTCATATCACGGTAAGTCAGCGTTTCCGTGTTTAATTCGGATGTCGCAACGGGCGTCGCCAGGGATAGTCTGCGATTTCGATCCCGGTACCATAATGCGCAAGTGATCAGCCATGCGGCAGCGAAAAGGCCCGTCCATACAAAGTGAGTCGCCGGGAAGGACTGCTCCGGAGGTTCGGATGAAGCAGTGGTCGGCAATGTGTGAGGTTGATTGGCCTCGCCGGGGGGGGGCTCCGGTGGCGCGGGCGAGGCTGTAATGGGCGCTGCAGCAACAGTCTGTCCATCGCCCGTCACCGTAATGGTGCGGCCTGGCAGTCGCGTAGCCCTTTCCTGATTATTGACAACGTCCCACCATACTACTTCTATGTCGGGCAATTGATAAACGCCAGGGCGGGTCGCAACGATCATCTGAACATCTTTTCGTGAACCGGTGACGCCCAGCGGGGCATCTTGCGTGTCCGGTTGGGAGGGTTCGGAATAAAATTTGAGCCCATCAATGACTGGTGTATTGATCGGTGGCAGATTGACGCCTTCTTGCCCTAACGCTTGCTGGTGCAAGGTTCTGGTCAGCGTTTGGCCAAGAGGCAGTTCAAGCGCTTCGGTGCTCCAGCTTTGTTGAAGGTTATAGCTTTGTAGCGGTAGCCAGGTGCTTCCACTGAAGGAATCGGGCGGCGGCAAAATATCCAGTGTGATGGGCTGGGTGTTGGCGCGGCGTGTGATCGCCCGACCCGTTCGAGGTTCGACAAAGCTGCCAATAAATTGCAAGGGTGACAGTTCCAGTTTGCCCGCTTTAACCGCGAACACGGCATATTTGCGCTCGACGACCTTGTAATGACGACCTTCTACATAACGGCTAAATTCACGCTGTTTACCCAGTTGACGAATCAAGGCATCTGAATGGTCCGGATGGTCAAGTTCGCCGCGTACCAGATCGTTTGCATAAAAGAGTCTGACGGTCATCAGAACCTGCTGCTGAACATAACCCGTTGTGGTATCAACCTCTGTCTCGAGGTAGACCTCTGACTTCACGCCGCTTTTATCAGATTGTTCCGGCAGAACGGAGATCGCTATGGGCTGAGTGGTATCATCGCCAACGGATAAGGCCGGTATCGTAAGCCTGCCCTCACGCTTGGGCATCAGGGTGTACGTCCAGTTGATAACCGATTCGTTGACGTTGTTGATGATCTGTACTTTGTAATTCTGTTGTCGATCGACGACCTCAAAATCCTTCTCCAGCTCTGTTGTGTCGGGTGCCTTAACATTCAGACTGTTAAGATCGAATAAACTGAAGGCACTGTCGACAGCAATTTCGCCGATAACGTTTAGCGATAGGGATTCGTTGGCGTGTATTTCGGTGCGGTCGACGTTGGCCTCGAGTTTGGCCGCTTGAGCGAACTGAGCAATGAATAAATGAGTGAGCAATACAAAAAGGGTGTTTACACGCCGCAGGGTCTGCGTGAGTTGCGCTGATAGAACTACCACATTTGTCTCCCATCATTGTCCGATTGCTGTTCGCGCTGTTGATATTGCTGTTCAAATTTTCTTCTTAACAATCCGCCAGGATCGTCTGGAATTCGCCTCAGCCATTGTTCAGTCTGTTGATCCTTTAAATTCATTGCTTGAGTCGCAGACGAGGCACCAACCGCTTCCTGGTTGTCCTGCTGAGCTTCGTCTGATTGCTTTTCTTGACGTAAGCCGGGATCTTGGGCTTCAGCGTCGGCAGTCTTTTCCTGATCACCACCTTTCGGGTCTCCTACAGAGGAGTCCTGCGCGCCCTTTTCGGTATCTTTTTGTGCGCGCTCCTCAGCGCCTTTTTCATCTGAGTCAGATGATTCACCGGAAGAATCTGATTGACTTTGCCCGGAATTGCCCGAGTCTTGTTGCTGTTGCTGTTGCTGTTGCTGTTGCTGTTGCTGTTGCTGTTGCTGTTGCTGTTGCTGTTGCTGTTGCTGTTGCTGTTGCTGTTGCTGTTGCTGTTGCTGTTGCTGTTGCTGTTGCTGTTGCTGTTGCTGCTTAAGCAGTTCCTGAATTTTTTCGCGGTTTTCCTGTGCTTCGGAAAAATCCGGCTTGTGCCTGAGCGCATCATCGTAGGCTTCGATGGCTTCCTTAAACTTGCTTTGCATGGCAAGTGCATTGCCCAGGTTGTAGCGAGCCTCAGCCGAGTTAATGGGTGAAAGCAGCTTTTCTGCTTCGGCAAAATCTCCCTGCCGATAGGCTGCCGCTGCCTGCCACTGCGGATCTGCAAATAGCGATTGAGCTTGCGCGAAGTCGCCGCTCTGAAACGCTTCAGCACCCTGACGGTCGGTATTTTTCCAGAGATCGGCGACGTCAAATGCATCGGCCTGTTGTGATGGCGCCAACAATATGATCGTAGCCAGAGCGCTCAGTGTCAGCCCGCTCTGTCGCCGCAATTGCCACAGGGCCAGAAACGCGGCGGGAAACAGGAGCCAGTATCCGATATCGCGGGGGTAGGCAGACTGCGTCTTCGGATCCAGTTGTCGGTAGTCATTCCCTGCTTGAGTTGAAAGGCGCTCCAGGTCGCTTGAATCCAGTGTCATCTCTACAAACGAATCCTCAGCTGGCTTGAGCCAATCCGTAAACATCTCCGCTGACATTCTGGCGGTGATGATGGAGCCGTTCTGTCGCAGGAAGCCGCGCTCAGGTATGGGAATGGGCGCGCCAGCCTCGCTTCCAACACCAATCACGGTCAAAGGGTAGGATGAGGTTTTGCGTAGGACTTTAAGGGTCGAGACATCGGCTGGGTCGACCCCATCACCGATGAGTACAATCTGGCCCTGCCCGCCGGCCGCTTTATTGAGCAGGGTCTCGGATAATTCCAGCGCCTCTGGAAGCCGGTTGCCGAAGTCCGGCATGGCCAGAGGATCCAGCGCAGGGAGCATGGCTCTGATCGTGGCGGTGTCTTCAGTCAGCGGGGTGACCACATGAGCACTGCCCGCGAAAGCAATCAGGGCTGTGTTGCCCTCGGTGCGCGTATCCAGCAAATCCTCAATCTTTTGTCGGGCGCGCACCAGTCGGCTGGGCGAAAGGTCAGCGGCCAACATCGAGAGCGATAAATCTAATACAATGACCAGGTTATCATTGCGGGCCTGTAGGGGAACGTTGTCGCGAGTGAACCAGGGGGCCTGCGATAGCGCCCACCAAGAGGAGGGGGAGCGCAAGGCCCGTAATTAACGAGCGCCTCTGCTGTGGGCGCGCAAGGGTGGATTGCCCTGTTAATGCATCATGAAAGGCTTTGGGCAGGACGCTTGACCAGCCGGTTTGTTGAGACTGCTTGCGTCGGGATATCATCCAGACCAGCCCAATGGGTATGAGTAATAACAAGGCTTCCGGACGCATCAGATTCATGGCGTTCTCCGAAAGGCATTCAGAAGGGACGTCAGTAGCAGGCCCAATAGACTGGCCAGTGCGGGCACCCAATGGTACTCGGTAACGGGACGGAAAAAGCGTTCGGCTTGCTCGACCGGTTCGAGTTGGTTTATTGCCTCGTAAATCATCTCCAGTTCCCCAGTGCTTTTGGCTCTGAAGTATTCACCCCCGGTCTGATCTGCAATCGACTTTAAGAGGGTTTCATCCAGATCAGCTGAGGGATTTTCCTTGCGAATCCCAAATAGACTGCGACGCAAAACCTCATCGGCACCCACGCCGATGGTATAGACCTTGATCCCGGCCTCTGCTGCGAGTTTGGCGGCTTGCTCAGGCGAGACTTCACCGCCCGTATTCGCGCCATCGGTCAGCAATATCATTATGCGGGACTCAGCGGGTCGGTCCCTGAGTCGTTTGATGGCCAGTCCGATGGCATCCCCAATCGCTGTGGCATTACCCGCCATACCGAGGCCCGCTTCCTGTAACAGTTGGTCTACGGTGTCGCGGTCATAGGTCAGGGGCGCCTGGATATAGGGTTGGGCACCAAAAAGAATCAGACCAACGCGGTCACCCTCGCGAGCGCGGATAAATTCGCCTGCAACGCGTTTGACGACCTGTAGGCGGGGCACCTGTCGATTGTTAAGCAGCAGGTCGGTTTCCTGCATGCTCGGTGAAATATCGATGGCCATCAGTAAATCCCGGCCTTTAGACGTTTGAGCAATTGGTTCACCTACCCACTGGGGGCGCATCAGGCCAGTAACCAGCGTGATCCAGGTGAACCAAAGCAAGACGGTGGCCCAACGCCGACGGCTGAACTGATGAGGCTGCTGCCCATGGGCCGCTTGCCGCGCTTCCTGATAGAAGGGAACGCGAACGGCCACCCTGATCGGCTCGTTCGCCCTCTCTGCTGAACGTAATCGCTGCATGATAAAGGGCAGCGGGAGGAGGGTGACAAACCACCACCAGGCAAAGGTCAGCATGCTAAGCTCCGCAACCAGCGTTTACTGCACGTGTCGATCTCAGTTAAGTCGATCTGTGGGGCACCTTGGTACAGAGATGCCAGGTATTGGCGAAGAATTGTCGCATCCTCAGACGGAAGACGATGGCTCAGGAACGCTTCCCAGTCCGAGCCGGTCATAGGGGCTGCCTCGATATGTCCCGACGCGACCGCAAGTCGTTTGAGTACTTGGTTAATCTGTCCCAACTGGTTCGGCGTCGTCTGTCCAGACACCCGGATACGCTGCCATTCACGCAGTGCAGCTCGCCATCGTTTTCGTCGAAGGACTCTCGGTCGGATAGCCCAAAGGATCAACCCCAGCATTAGCAGGGTCATCCCCAGCGCAACCCAGGCGCTCCAGGGGAGTGGCCACCATGACGGTTGCAGAGGGAGTAGGATGTCATGCAGACCGAGATCCTGTGGGGATGGGGCATTCATCTGTGCGTACTCCTGTCGCCTTGTGCCAGCTGGGAGAGCACTTCGTAAGGATCATCGGCCGTTGACAGGGGAATGCAGGGCGTTCCAGTCTTAGCCAGTTGCGAAGGTATCGCCTCGATATGATTCGTCAGAGATTGATTGACAGGACGTGCGGTCGACCCGGTTAAATCCAGTTGAAAACGATCGGAGCCATTGGTGATGGCAAACCGTCCCGCAGGAAGTCCTTTCTCGAGTGGATCATAGATCTGAATGGCGACCGTCTGCAGGTGTCGATTGAGGTCCAGCAGCGACGCCCGGGTATCCTCGTTAAACCTGTGGAAGTCAGAGAGTATAAAGCACAAGGTGCCGGGGCGGGCAATCCGTTTGGCCTGCCGAAGCGCCAGAGGCAGCTGGGCGGCAGGGGATTCTGGCACATTGACGTTGAGTGCCTGGTTGTTTTCGACCAGATGGTCCAGGAGTTTGATCGCTTGTTTCTGTTGGCGAACAGGCTTTAAAAAAGGGGTGGCAGCCTCTCCCAGCACGAAGCCGCCTACACGGTCATTCTGGCGCAGTGCTGACCACAGTAGCAACGCAGCCGTGTCCGCTGCTTGCGTAGACTTGAAACGGAATTGCGAGCCAAAAAACATGGATGCGCCCTGATCAATGATCAGTATGATCGGACGCTCAATTTCTTCGTGAAAGATTTTGGTGAAAGGGCGGGAACGGCGAGCCGTGACTTTCCAATCCAGCGCACGGATGTCGTCACCAGCCTGGTAAATGCGATGTTCGGAAAACTCAAGGCCTCTTCCGCGCAAGCGCGATAAGTGGCCTCCTGCTGATTTTTCAAGTTTGTGCATATCGAAGCGGAGCGACAGCTTTTGCCCTTGAAATCGCAGCTTCAGCAGGTCAGTCAGTTCACAGTAAACACGATGCTCGGTCATGGCGATCAGGGTGTCGGAACGGTTTCAATGACGCGCTGGATAACCCTGTCTGTCGTGATGCCCTCCGCATCTGCCTGGTAACTGGGAATCAGCCGGTGGCGCAGAACATCATAGGCGATGGCCTGGACGTCTTCCGGTGCCACGAAGTCTTTACCTTTTAGCCAGGCATGTGCCCGCGCACATCGGTCCAACGCGATCGTGGCCCGCGGACTTGCGCCATAATCCAGCCAGCCTTTGATGGCAGGACAATGTTTCTGCGGGTCGCGGGTGGCGCTGATCAGGCTCACGATATAGTGCTCAACGTCATCGCTCATGTATAACCCGAGTATGGACTGGCGCGCTTGCATCAGTAATTTCTGGGAAAGCTTATTTAAAGAGGCCGTGCCTGTCTGAGCGTGTTGACTGCTATCCGCTTCGCGTCGGGTTAGCCTCAAAATCTGCAGTTCTTCTGCCGGTGTCGGATAGGTGATCCTTACATGCATCAGGAAGCGGTCCAGTTGCGCCTCCGGCAAGGGGTACGTGCCTTCCTGCTCGATGGGGTTTTGCGTAGCCATAACCAGAAACAGAGGGGGGAGCGGGTAGGTTTTGCCGCCAACGGTGACCTGTCGCTCGGCCATCGCCTCTAACAGGGCACTTTGCACTTTAGCCGGTGCACGGTTAATTTCATCAGCGAGCACCAGGTTATGAAAAACCGGGCCGTGCTGGAATTCGAAGGAGTGATTTTCCGGGCGATAAATTTCGGATCCGGTGATATCTGCCGGCAAGAGATCCGGCGTGAACTGGATGCGCTGAAAATTAGCCTCGATACCCTGTGCCAGTGACTTAATGGCACGGGTTTTCGCAAGGCCAGGTGCTCCTTCGACTAACAGGTGGCCATCGGCCAGAAGGGCAATGAGGAGCCGTTCCAGAAGGTCGGCTTGACCAATGATGCTGGCTTCCAGTAGAGATTTGAGTGACTGAATCGCCATTTGAACGGATTGACTGTCAGAAGACATGCATACCTTTCCTGTGTCTATCGGTGTAACTGGCGCCGTATTCTGGCGCAAAAGGTGTTCCGGGAGCTATTAATTTTTATTCACTTCATGGCCGTCTGATCACGCCTGCAAGACGCGCAACAGGGTTTAACTAACACCGTGCGGTCGTCTATGCTTAAGTGACATATTCCAGTCGGGACAGGCACATGCGTTTGACAAATATTCAAAATAAAAAGCAGCTTCTGGACATCATCGAAGCGTCCATTCGGGAAAAGCTGACGTCTGGCCAAGCTGCATTAGTCGCAGAATTCGCCGAAATTTACCTTGAGATGCTGCCACTTGAAGAAATCCAGGGGCGACGTTTATCGGATATTTATGGTGCGATTGTCGCCTGCTGGCAGTTTCTTCAGCACCATGAGCACGCCAGACCCAAGTTGATGGTGTTCAACCCAGATCTGGAAATGCACGGCTGGCAGTCCACTCATACCGTTGTGGCCATTCTTCATCGGAACACGCCTTTTATCGTGGATTCTGTGCGCATGGCGCTCAATCGCCTTGAGCTAAAAATTTATAGTATCCAACATTCGGTCCTCTACATTGAGCGAGACAAGAAGGGGCAGTTGCAGCGCATGCGCAACCGAAATGAGGAACACCCACGTGATCTCGGTGAATCACTCATTTTTATTGAAATCGATCGGCATAATGAGGAAGAGGACCTCAAGCGGGTCCATCAGGAGCTGCATACCGTTCTGGATGAGGTGCGGGTTGCAGTCAGTGATTATGATCGCATGAAGGAAATAGCCCGTGCGATTACCGAAGAGTTTAGTCAAAACATCCCGGGACAGAAAAGTGCTGATGTTAAGGAGGTACGTGATTTTCTCAAGTGGTTAGTGGAAGACCATTTTACGTTTCTGGGCTACGACGAATACGACTATGTCCGTAGTGGCAAGGATCTGGTGCTCAGCCAGGTTAAACAGTCTGAATTGGGGATTCTCAAAAGCAGTGCTGAACGTAACGTCACCCTGAAGTATTCTCAATTACCCTCCGGGATCAGAAAGCGCCTCGATACGACCGACATCATGGTATTTTCAAAGTCCTCTGAACGTTCCCGGGTGCACCGTCCCGCTTACCCGGATTTTATTGCCGTCAGGAAGTTCGATGACAAGGGGAACGTCATTGGTGAGCGGCGTTTCGTGGGCTTATACACGGCCCGGGTTTATCAGGAGCGCACGGAGCAGATCCCTTTGGTGCGTCGCAAGGTTGCTCATGTCCTCAAACAATCCGGCTTCAATGCGATGGATTATGCCGGTAAAGAACTGGATCAGATTCTGGCAGTGTATCCTCGCGATGAGTTGTTCCAGATTGATCAGGAACAGCTGCTGGAGACCGCTTTGTCGATTCTTTATATTCAGGAGCGACGCAAGATTCGGCTGTTTTTGCGCGAAGATGTCTATGGGCATTTCATTAACGCGCTGATTTTTGTGCCACGTGACATCTACAGCACCGATTTACGACTGACCATCACGGATATTCTGATTGAAGCTACCGGCGCGACGGATGTTGACTTTACCACCTACTTCTCAGAGTCGGTGCTTGCACGCACCCAGTTGAGCCTCAAGGTACCGGTGGACGGCAAGCGTAAACTGAATGTGAGGGAGCTGGAAAACAAGATCATCGCCGCCGCGCAAAGCTGGCAGGATGGCCTGGGAGAGGCCTTAAATGAAGCGCATGGGGAGGAGCTGGCGAATACCTATGGCTTGCTCTATGCACATGCGTTTGAGTCCAGCTACCGCGAGAAATTCTCGCCTCGCAGAGCAGTCGTGGATATCGACCACATCGTTGCGTTGTCTGAAGCCAATCCGATTGGCATGAGCTTTTACCGGGCGCTGGAGGAAGATGAGACCTTCCTGCATTTTAAGCTCTTTCATCGTGATCAACAGGTGCCACTGTCGGACGTTTTACCTCTGTTTGAAAACCTGGGGCTGCGGGTGATCGGCGAGCACCCATACCTGGCGGAAGATCGCAATGGCCGGGTCACCTGGATTCACGATTTCTCCCTACAGAGTTCAGATGGGATAATTATTGATATTCAGAAGATTCGCGATCATTTCGAAGAGTTATTTCATCGGGTGTGGAGTGGTGAAGCGGAAAACGATATTTTCAACCGGCTGGTCGTTAAAGCGGAGATGGATTGGCGTGAGATCGCTATGTTCCGCGCCTATGCGCGCTACATGCGCCAGATTCGCTTCAGCTACAGTCAGGATTTTATCGCAAACACCCTGACCAATCATGTCAGCATCACCAAAGCACTGCAGGAAATGTTTGAGGCCCGCTTCAACCCCGATGCTGTGCGCAGCGAGGGTCAGTGTGAGGCAGCCCAGAAGAAGTTGGAAATTGAAATCAATGAGGCACTGGAGGCGGTCGATAATCTGAGTGAAGATCGGGTTCTGCGACGCTATATGGAGCTCATCAAGGCGACGCTGCGCACCAACTATTACCAGAAAGGGCCGGACGGCTCCCTGAAAAGTTACATGTCCTTCAAATTGAGCCCGGCGGCCATCTCTGAAATGCCGCTGCCGCTACCCCTGTTCGAGATTTTTGTCTATTCCCCACAGGTCGAGGGTGTCCATTTACGCGGAGGGAAAGTCGCGCGCGGCGGCTTGCGCTGGTCTGATCGCTTTGAGGATTATCGCACCGAAGTGCTGGGATTGGTTAAAGCTCAGCAGGTGAAGAACAGCGTTATAGTTCCCGTTGGCGCAAAAGGGGGGTTCGTTGCCAAGCGGCTGCCTGATGGCTCAGATCGCGAAGCCTGGTTGGCCGAAGGTGTTGCCAGCTATAAAACCTTTGTCCGTGGATTGTTGGATATAACCGATAACCTGGTGTCAGGTAAGGTCAGTCCGCCGTTGCAGGTTGTTCGCCATGATGAAGATGATTACTACCTGGTGGTTGCGGCAGACAAAGGGACGGCGACCTTTTCAGATATTGCCAACAGCCTGTCTGCAGACTATGGATTCTGGCTGGGAGATGCCTTTGCGTCAGGCGGGAGTCAGGGCTACGACCACAAGAAAATGGGTATTACGGCCCGCGGTGCGTGGGTCTCGGTGAGGCGCCACTTCAGTGAAATCGGCGTGAATACGCAGACGGATGATTTTACCGTCATTGGTATCGGCGATATGTCAGGGGATGTATTCGGAAATGGCATGTTATTGTCCGAGCACATTCAGTTGATTGCGGCATTCAACCACCAGCATGTGTTCATCGACCCCTCACCAGATTCGGCGAAGAGTTTTCAGGAGCGTAAGCGCCTGTTTGAGCTACCTCGTTCGACCTGGGCAGATTACGACAGTAAGTTGATTTCAAAGGGTGGGGGGGTGTTTGCCCGCAATCAGAAGTCAATCGCGATCTCTCCTGAAATGAAAGCATTGTTCAGCATCAAGCAGGACCGTCTTCCGCCGAATATGTTGATTAACAGCATCCTTAAAGCCCAGGCAGATCTGCTCTGGATCGGAGGGATCGGCACGTATGTGAAGTCATCTGATGAGCTACATACCGATGTGGGGGATAAAGCGAATGATGCCGTTCGGATTGACGGTGGTGAGCTGAACGTCAAAGTCGTGGGCGAGGGGGGGAACCTGGGGATGACCCAACTGGGTCGGGTCGAATATGCCATGAAAGGCGGGCGTCTGAATACTGACTTCATTGACAATGCAGGTGGGGTCGATTGCTCAGATCACGAGGTTAATATCAAAATTCTGCTCAACGAAATTGTGGCAAACGGTGATCTTACGCTCAAACAGCGCAATACACTGCTGGCACAGATGACGGATGCGGTGGCCGAACTGGTGCTGATCAATAATTACAAGCAGACTCAAGCCCTGAGCAATGCTGAATTTGATGCGCCGATACGAATTGAGGAGTTCCGTCGGCTGATTAATCATCTCGAGTCGATCGGAAAACTGAATCGATCGTTGGAGTTTATTCCTGACGATGAAACCATAACAGAACGCAAGTCCCGCAAGTTGGGGCTCATGCGCCCTGAGTTGTGTGTGCTGATTTCGTATGTCAAAGGGCTGGCCAAAGAAGAGTTGATGAAGAGCGAAATCGTCGATGATGAGTCCCTGGCCAGTGAGCTCAATACCGAGTTCCCGACCGTAATTCTCGACAAATTCGGGCCCCAGCTGGGCAAGCACCGTTTGCGCCGTGAAATCATTGCAACACAGTTGGCCAATAACCTGGTTAACCATATGGGCATTACCTTTATCGAACGGCAACGACAGTCGACGGGGGCAACCCTGCCATCCATTGCCCAGGCCTACGTGATTGCGCGGGATGTTTATCGCATGACGAGTCATTGGTCTGAAATTGAATCGCTCGACTATAAAGTGCCGAGTGCCATTCAGAAACGCATGATGATGGATTTGATGAGACTGATCCGCCGCTCAACCCGTTGGTTTTTGCGCAATCGCCGCCGTGAGCTGAATGTCATGGAAAACATGGGGCGCTTTGCCTCAGGTATTGAGCAGATTTCGCAGAAGTTGGATGTGCTGCTCACGGGGGATCAGCTGATCCTGTGGCAAAAGAATTATGACCTCCTGCGAGAGGCTGGGGTTCCTGAGACCTTGTCCAAAACCATCGCCGGCACGCCCTTCCTCTATTCAGCGCTGGGGATCATCGAAGCGCAGCAAAAGTCTGGCCTCGCGCTCGACTACGTTGCGGAAGCATTTTTCCGTATGGGCGAAACGCTGGACCTGCATTGGTTCGCCCAACAGCTCAACCAGGCTCAACCGGCAACGCATTGGCAGGCCTTGGCCCGCGAAAGTTTCCGGGAAGATCTTGATTGGCAGCAGCGATCGATTACCGCCGGGATGCTGACAGGCGTGAAAGCCGGTGAGCCGATTGCGGAGCGCATCAATGGGTGGAAAACGCAGCATGGCGAATTGATCGAGCGTTGGCATGTCATGCTGACAGAGCTGAAAGCGACCAAAGATCCAGAGTTTCCGATGTACTCGGTGGCCTTGCGAGAGCTATTGGATATTGCCCAGGCAACGACGCACCTGAGCCCATAGGAATCGACATGCCGGAAATCATCTTCGATCTCGCTATTTCTGCTGAGGAGTACCTGCGGGTGTATCGGGGAGAAGTTCGCTCCGTCCTGGCGACCAGCCGGGACGGGCGCAAAGTTCAGTTTCCGGCTTCAATTTTACAACGCTTTGTGACCCAATCGGGGATTCATGGCTCATTCGCGGTGTTGGTGGATGGCGAAAACCGCTTTCAGGCCATCCGCTTGCTGTAGGCCAGTCTCAACAGCCCTGCAACAGACACGGCGTCTGTGATTTTCCCCGTGGCCGCCATGTCGATGGCTTCCTCCAATGGCAGACGCCGAAGCGTCAACTGTTCGGTTTCGTCTGGCTGGCACTGCGTAGCCGTCAGATCCTTTGCGATAAAAATCCACGCACGTTCGCTGGTCACGCAATTGCTCAATTGCAGTTCCAGAATCAACGCCCAGTTCGTTGCCACCAGGCCGACTTCTTCTTCCAACTCCCGTTGCGCGCTTTCCAACGGGGTTTCAGATGGTGGGCCACCGCCCATTGGAATTTCCCAGCTGTATTCCTCTGTGGCATACCGGTATTGGCCGACCAACCAGGTGTAGCCATCGACATCTACAGGAATGATGCCGATGGCCCGGTTTTGCATATGGACGAGACCATAAATGCCGCGCTTACCGGTTGGTGCGATCACTTCCCGGTGTTCGACCTTGATCCAGGGGTTCTCGTACACCGTTGTATTCGAGAGGGTGGTCCAGGGATTCTTCATAATGCGAACCGCACGACTGATAAAGTAGGCAAATCAGAGTTTGTCCAGCAGGAAGGCCAGGCCTTGCGCTGCCGGAATGTTCTGGTTGTCAGTATCCCGACGCCCCTTGTATTCCAGAGTGCCTTCCGTCAATCCGCGTTCACTGACAACCAGGCGATGAGGAATACCCATCAGCTCCAGATCCGCAAACTTGACACCGGGGCGCTCATTCCGGTCATCCAGCAGAACATCCACGCCTTTTGCCAGCAGCTGCTGGTAAAGATGCTCTGCCGCTTCCCGCACGGCGTCGGATTTGTGAGCGTTCAGTGTGGCAATCGCAACAGTGAAGGGCGCGATGGCGGTTGGCCAGATAATGCCCTTGTCATCGTAGTTCTGCTCAATTGCAGCCGCGACGACACGGGAGACTCCGATCCCGTAACAGCCCATTTCCATGATCACGGACTTGCCCTGAGCATCCAGCACCCGTGCATTCATGGCGGTTGAGTATTTGTTGCCAAGTTTGAAAATGTGGCCGGCTTCAATACCACGTTTAATCTGAATCTGGCCCTGGCCATCCGGGCTGGGGTCGCCTTCCACAACATTGCGGATGTCCACTACGGCCACCTGTCTTGGACAATCACGCGCCCAGTTGACGCCGCTAAGGTGAAAACCATTTTCATTAGCGCCGCAGGTGAACTGGTTTAATGCGGCGGCCGAGCGATCAACGTACACCGGGATTTGCAAACCGACAGGCCCCAGCGAACCAGGGAGGGCGCCGATATGCTGGTGTATCTCTGCGTCGGTTGCCATCGCTAACGGTGAGGTAACATGCAGACACTTCTCAGCTTTGATTTCGTTTAGGGTATGGTCACCGCGAACAACCAGGGCAATGAGCGGTGAGGGGCTCTCTTTACCCGCTTTCACGATCAGTGTCTTGACGGTCCGGTTGGCCTCGATTCCCAGGAAGGCGCAGACCTCGTCGATACTGGTTTGGTTGGGCGTCGCGACTTTACTCAGCTCAACCGCCGGTAGTGTGTCTGCTACGGGCGGAAGGGCTTCCGCCATCTCAATGTTTGCGGCATAGGCTGATGACGTACTGAAGGCAATCAGATCTTCACCCGAGTCGGCCAGCACATGAAACTCATGCGACGAGGAGCCACCGATGCTGCCGCTATCGGCCTGTACCGCACGGAAGTCCAGACCAATACGGGTAAAAATGCGGTGGTAGGTGTCGTGCATAACCTGATAGGTCTCGTCCAGCGAGGCGGTGTCAATGTGAAACGAGTAGGCATCCTTCATGATGAATTCGCGTGCACGCATCACGCCGAAGCGCGGCCGACGTTCGTCACGGAATTTCGTTTGAATCTGATAAAAATTGGCGGGCAGCGACTTGTAGCTACGCAGTTCGTTGCGCATCAGGTCGGTTATAACCTCTTCATGGGTGGGGCCAATGCAGAATTCACGCTCATGTCGATCTTTCACACGAAGGAGCTCGGCACCGTATTTTTCCCAGCGCCCGGATTCCTGCCACAGTTCAGCGGGTTGCACCGCAGGCATTAGCACCTCCTGGGCGCCTGATCGGTTCATTTCCTCGCGAACGATGGTCTCAACCTTGCGTAAAACACGCAGGCCAAGGGGCATCCAGCTGTAAAGACCTGCGGCCAGTTTGCGAATGAGCCCTGCTCTTAGCATGAGCTGATGACTGATTACTTCAGCATCAGAAGGCGTTTCTTTAAGTGTGGAAATCAGGTAGAGGCTGGCTCGCATGAATATAGTCTCTCGGCAGGCATTGAATAGGTAACAGTGTAAATGAGCGTTGCCACGCTTATTGAAGGATCGAGGAAATCTCTTTGAGATCCTGACTCAGATCCTCGCGCAGGTCCGCGCAAAGAGGCCCTCTCTCGGTCAGCTGCAGGTCGAGCTGAATCAACGCATCTGTCAGTGCGCCAGGATTGAGCATGGACAGGGCGTCAGTCTGGCAGGATTGACGTTCTATCGGTAGCATGTCGGAGATACGCTTTCCTTGCTTGGCCTGAATAATCAGATTGGCTAATTTGGACTCGGCTAACTTGGTCATGGGTATGGCAAATTCGTGGCAATAACCTCGAAGTGTAAGACAAATTATGGCCAGGGGGATAGTCCCGTTCGAATAGTTTTGCGCTTTAGTTCTGTCTGGAATGGCGCTTGGCCAATGTCTCCCTGAGCGCGGTTTCGAGCTCGGGGTAGCGGTAAGCGTAGTAGAGTTCGTGGGTGGCTCTGGCGGGCAAGGCTCGCTGGCCGGTAAGTAAAAGTTGCGAAAGTTCGCCGAGCGCGAAGCGGAGCAGGGCGGCCGGCACTGGAAAACAGGTGGGGCGATTCAGTACCAGGCCCAGGCATCGGGTAAACGCCTGGTTGGTTACCGGGTGGGGAGCGGTAGCATTAAAGGCGCCTCTGGCATGCTCGTTGAAAATGAGCTCACAGATTAAGCCTACTTCGTCATCCAGATGGATCCAGGGCATGTATTGCTGACCGTCTCCCAGGCGGCCCCCCAGTCCTAGCCTGAATGCGGGCAACATGCGGGCTAAAAAGCCGCTGTGACCAATGACCAGGCCCGTGCGCACCAAGGCAACCCGAACCCCCAGTGCTTCAGCGCCCAGTGCGGCCTGCTCCCAGTCCCGGCAGAGCAGGTGGCTAAAATCAGTGTGCGGCTCACTGTCTTCTTTAACTGGCAGGTCTCGCTGATCACCGTAGTAACCGACAGCCGATCCGGATACGAGCACCCCCGGCTTTTTCTCTGAGCGAGCAATGAACGCAAGAATATCCTGCGTAACCCCCAAGCGACTGTCTCTGAGCCGTTGCTTGCGAGCGGGTGTCCAACGGGCATTGGCGATTGGCTCACCGGCCAGGTTAACGATCGCATCAATGGCTGGGGATGGCTGGTAATCCGCCAGTGTAGTGATTACCTCGCAGGCCTTGGGGAGCCGCCTGCGCGCTTTCGTCGTGTTGCGTGTGAGGACGGTGATCGTATGGCCACGGTTGAGTAGTTCTGCGGTGAGCGCCCGTCCGATAAAGCCTGTTCCTCCGGTGATCAGTATGTTCATGTCAGTGGCTCGCGGTAAGTTCAAGGACCAGCGACTCGATAAAATCAACGAAGGCGCTCTGTTCTCCGATGGCGGGAAGTAAGGTCAGGGAAACGGGCAAGTCCTTCTGAATGGCCGATAGTTGTTCGGGGACGTCCTCTCGCAGATGGCGACCCGCCGAGAAAAATAGCGGTAAGATGGCTATCGAGCGGTCGCCCCGCTCGTGCGCGGCCAGGATGACGTCTTCCAGGCTTGGTTCGCAGAGTTCCATAAAGGCAAGCGACAGATGGGGGTTGCCGTGTCTAAGTTTATCGATCAGGTTGCGAAAGGGTGCTGACCATTGGGGGTCACGACTGCCATGAGCCAGTAGTATGGTGTGGTCATAGGTTTGAGTGCGCATAGGATCTTTCCATGTATAAAGCTGAAGAAGTCTTGGCCGCCTGGTGGCAGGCCCGCGGATTATGGTGGCAGCAAGATCGCCAATTCGACCGCGAATGTCGCAGACGTTGGTTAAGCGCGACATTGATGGCATCCGAGGGGGCGCTGGATGTTTGGCTGTCGAGTCCTGAAACGGGTGCGGCGCTGATCATTTTGTTGGATCCTCTGCCTCGCTGCATTTATCGTGGGTTGCCTTTAGCATACGCAGCAGATCAGAAGGCCAGATCAGTTTGTCGGTCGTTAATCAAGCTGTCTGGCGTTTCTGGTTTACCGCTCTGGCAACAACTATGGCTTTACCAGCCCCTGGTTAACAGTGAAAAAGTGGCCGACCAGCAACTGGCGCTGAATCTCTATTCCCGTCTGCAGGCTCTTTCCGACGGGGATTCAGCGGACCAGTCCATGCTGGCACCCTTTCTCTCCCAGTGTCAGGTATCTGCATCTCTGATTCAACGGTTTGGTCGATTCCCGCAGCGCAACGCGATCCTTGGACGAAAATCCTGCATAGAAGAGTGTGTTTATTTGGCGGGAATCACAGGAACGCTGGAGCTTTAGGGTATTCGCTCAAAAATGTTAGTTTTTTCTCAAAACTGTGCTTGTCATATGAAAAAGTCGCTTGTATAATTGCCGCCACTTCAACGCACTAGGCGTTGTTAGCGCGGGAATAGCTCAGTTGGTAGAGCACAACCTTGCCAAGGTTGGGGTCGCGAGTTCGAGTCTCGTTTCCCGCTCCAAATTGCCTCATCGGCACATCTATGTAAATGTTTAAAATCATTCAATCTGTTCGCCTAAAACCGGCAGGGTCGTGCGCTTTGGTCTAAACTTGGTCAAATTGACTGCAGTGGACAGAGAGTGATGGCGAGTGTCCTGGATTCCGTTGATCAACGGACCAAATTGGTAGGTGAAAATCGACTGGAGCTTCTCCTGTTTAAACTGGGTGGTCGGCAGTCATTCGCGATCAACGTTTTCAAAATTCAGGAGGTCCTGAAATTACCCAATCTGACCCAGTTGCCGCAGCGCCATCGCTGTGTCTGTGGTGTCAGTTACATTCGCGACCATACTGTGCCGGTTATAAACCTCGCTCAGGCGATTGGATTTCCTCCGCTTTATCCCAACAAGGATTCCACCATCATTGTCACAGAATACAACCGGACCGTTCAGGCGTTTCTGGTTGAGAGCGTTGATCGGATCGTTAACATGACCTGGGAGCAGATCCTTCCACCTCCGAAGGGGGCAGGGAAAGCCCATTTTGTCACGGCAATTACACGCTACAACAAGGAAATTGTTGAGATTATCGATGTTGAACGGATTTTAGCGGATATCAAACCCTACAACACTGACATCAAAGATAAGGGCTTGGTGGAAGAGGTTAAAACCCATGCGGAGGGTATGGAGGTGCTTCTGGTGGATGATTCGCCGGTGGCATTGGCCCAGGCACGCAGTACACTGGAAGGTGTCGGTTTGAAGGTGGTGACTGCAAATAATGGGCTGAATGGCTATACCATGCTCAAGGAGTGGGCGGACAAAGGTATTGATGTTAAAAAGAAATTGCTAATGGTTGTGACTGATGCTGAAATGCCAGCAATGGACGGCTATCGTTTGACGACTGAAATCCGCAATGACCCGCGCCTCAAAGATCTGTTTGTCGTTCTTCACACCTCATTGAGTGGCAGTTTCAACAAAGCGATGGTTCAAAAAGTCGGGTGCGATGAATTTCTATCGAAATTCCAGCCTGATGAGTTGGCTGCGTTGGTTAAACAACGTGTCAACCTGTTGGCCAGTACGAAAGAAAGCAAGAAATAGCTGCCTCCTTTACCTCTCTTAACACTCTGTGGAAGCCAAGCATCATGGAAGGGATAGTCTCGCGTTTAATTATATACCCTGTTAAGTCCTGCGCACCGGTGCATCTGTCATCAATGGTGATGGACGCTTTTGGCCCGGTGTGGGATCGCCGTTTTATGGTGGTCGATGCATCAGGTCAATTTATGACGGCGCGGAAATACCCGCGAATGTTGCGAATACAACCTGCTCTGGCGCCTGACGGCATCTGGTTGCAGGCGCCAGGTATGCCTGATTGCTTTGTTCCTTGGGCGGGGGCTGGTGACGGGGCGTCTGGAACTGTAAACGTTTGGCGCGATTCTTTGGTTGCCAGCGAGATGGGTGAGGCGGTTGCGGCTTGGTTTTCCCGCTACCTTGAGGCTCCTTGTCGCCTCGTCTTTGCCAGTGATCCCACACGCCGCCAGGTGGATCGACAATGGTTTGATGGCGAGCATGCGGTTTCGTTTGCCGACGGCTTCCCTGTGCTGTTGGTGAACCAGGGGTCTTTGGCAGATTTAAATGCCCGGATGGCGAAACCACTGGAAATGGCGCGATTCAGGGCTAATATCGAAGTAGAAGGTTTTAATGCCTTTGCTGAAGATGGCTGGAAAAAAGTGCAGGTCGGGGGCGTGACTTTGCAGGTGTGCAAGCCTTGCAGTCGGTGTGTGCTGACCACTATTAATCCAGCTACACTAGAAAGAGGCGTTGAGCCCCTGCAGTCGTTGGCGGCCTATCGTCGACAGGAAGGGGGCGTCATGTTTGGTCAAAATGCGGTGCCCCTGACAGGCGGCATGATCGTGCTGGGAGATAAGGTTGTATCATGCTAATCACCTACGAGTTCAATTTTGAAGGTGGAAATCAGCGCATTTTTCCGGTGGATACTGAGCGCACCCAGGCAGCTCAGGATGGAAAAGAGTCCGTCGCACCCGAAAAATGGACGGCATTGGAGCACTGCCAGTGTTCCAACTGCCCGCTTAAAAAAGACAAGGTTAAATACTGTCCGGCTGCGCTGGATTTGCAAGATGTTATCGTAGCCTTTAAAAAGGAACCCGCCTTTCAAAAGGTGGATGTCAAGGTTGTTGCGCCTAATCGGTCCTATATCAAGCGTACAGGCCTGGAAGAGGGGTTGCGGTCGATGATGGGGCTGATTATGGCCACCAGCGGCTGTCCGCTATTATCTGAGCTAAAGCCTCTGGCGCTCAATCATATTCCGTTCTCCAGCAATGACGAGTTTGTCTTGCGCTCAGTGTCCATTTACCTGATGCAGCAATATTTCAATCAGCGCGAACATGTGCCGGCTGACTGGGAGTTGAAAGGGCTCGTGGAGCGTAATAAGCGACTGCAGATCGTTAATCAGGCCCTGTGGCAGCGGATACACGCTGTTTGTGAAGGGGATTCCAGTCTCAAGGCACTTCTTAGTTTCTTCTCGTTGGCATCCAGCATTACCTTTTCGCTGGAGGCACAATTGCTTAAGATTAAAAAGGCCATCGGGCGAGAGCCTGAAGATGATTTTAAGCCTTTTTAGCACTCGGAATCCTGACCGCGAGAACATCGCAGGTTGCGCCATGCAGCACACTATTGGCTGTTGAACCCAATAAGAGTTTAAGGCCGCTGCGACCATGACTTCCTACGACGATCAGGTCGACCTGCTCGTTTTCAGCAAACTGGTGGAGTTCCGAGGCAGCCCTTCCCACTCGCGTCACGCGTTCCGCATTCAGTTGAAGTTGAGTGGCGAGCAGGCTCAGGCGTTCGCGCGCACGCTCTACTAAACTATCTGTGACCTCACTGAGGTCCAGCGGAATATCGCCGCCATAGGCATAGCCGACGGGCTCAACGACATGCATCAGTGTCAGTCGGGTTGCAGGCGTAGCGAGGGATACGGCGCGCTGGATGACCAGGAAGGTTTCGTCTGAGAGGTCTGCGGCAACGAGGATGTGCTGGTACATGGCGGGATGCTCTCTTATATTGAACATCCCCTGATGTTATCGCATGCCCTCAAGTTCATCCAGTAGATTGACCATCTTCAGGGAGTAGAGATTTACGACGAAGGGCACGTTATTTTCAGTAAAGTTAACCAGAGAGCTGTTGATGAAGTTCCACTTGCTGCGAATCGCATCCAGTGCTTTAGCGGCTTCTGGCTGAGATACGAGTTCTTTGCTCAGCATGTCGAGATTTGCCGCAAATTTAGCCGATTGTTCTTCAACACTCAGCTCGCCATCTCCACCCTGGAACACCTGGGAGACGGTTGAGGCACTTCGGGCCGAATACCGTGTCATCATGCTCAAAAGCAATATTCGCGACTCGCGGATGGCGTCCAGCACCACATCGGGTTGGAGTTTGCTGTATTCGCGTGCCTGCTCGATCGCAATGCGCGCGCCTTTAACCTGGGTGAGGTTGGCAGCATCCAGCTCAGTCACCAGTCGAATGTCTGGATAACCCTGCTTGATGATATCCGACACGTTGGTTTTCAGCAGTTTGCTATAGTCTTCCCAGATCGCCTGTAGCGTGGAAATTTCGCCGGCCATATCCGCCGCACCGGGTTGCTCTGACAGGGTTTGTACCATGTTCTTGAGTTCTTCTGAGCTGCTCTTGATCATCATGTGCAACTCTTTGTCGCCGGGGTTGTTGCTGAACTGATAATAGGCGTTGACAGTCTGGTAGCTGACGCTCTGTATCTTGCTCAGGGTATTGACCAGGTTTTTCGCTTCGTCTGGCGTGATCGCTGTGGACGCCTGGCTAACCAACAGGCCCGTTGTCAGCATCAGCGTAGAGAGGGTGCGTCTGGTCAGGGAACCCGAAAAAATCATAGTAGCCCTCAAAATGTCGGTAAGGGTGGCTCAAATGTTCTATCATTTAACACTAGGTCACCGCCCCCTTGAAGTCAAAGCGGGCGGTCGATGGCAGACTACCCTTGAATCATAGGTCTGTCACCCCATTCCGAGACAATCTCTCAAAATAGTCATCTAATTGACTCTTTTCAGGTCATTTTTGGCCGGGCTAGGAGGGCTGTTTTCGAAATGAAACAGCGAAATGATTGACAAAAACGCAAAATTTATTCAAGGTGTCGCTCACCCAATTCAAACAAGCGTATGAATTGAGCTTGGTTTAACCAGGTGCGGCTCAGAAATTTCTGAATACGGGCGCACGATCCGGCGTAGAAGGATACCCGGGTCTGGCAAATCACATTAATGTGCATATCAACTCTGGAGATCCGTTGATGATTTACGCAGGTAAAGCCATCACAGTCAAAGAGATCGAAGATGGTATTTGTGTACTGACCTTCGATTTACAAGGCGAGTCTGTTAACAAGTTTAATCGTTTGACGCTGACCGAGCTGCAGGGCGCTGTTGAAGCGCTGCAGAAGCAGAAAGGCGTTAAAGGTCTTATCGTAAACAGCGGGAAAGACGGTTTCATCGTCGGCGCTGACATTACTGAATTCCAATCTCTGTTTGCTGGTTCCGAAGAAGCGCTGGTCGCCACAAACCTGGAAGCCAATAAGGTCTTCAGTGCTGTCGAAGACCTTCCGTTCCCGACCGTTACCGCAATTAATGGTATGGCACTGGGCGGCGGCTTCGAAATGTGCTTGTCCACCGATTTCCGGGTGATGGCCGAAGATGCCAAAGTGGGTTTGCCAGAAGTCAAACTGGGGATTTTCCCTGGCTTCGGTGGTACCGTTCGTCTGAGCCGTCTGATCGGTGCTGATAATGCCATCGAGTGGATTTGTGCCGGAGGCGAGAAAAAGTCAGCCGCTGCACTGAAAGATGGTGCTGTTGACTCGGTTGTCCCGACTGCCAGGCTGCTGGATGCTGCCAAAGCAATCCTTGCGCAAGTAAATGCGGGCAAGATTGATTTCCAGGTACGTCGCGAAGAGAAAAAAGGCAAGCTGAAGCTGAATCCGATGGAAAGCATGATGGTCTTCGAAACCGCTAAAGGTTACGTTGGCGCTCAGGCCGGCCGTAACTATCCTGCTCCGGTAGAAGCAATCAAAGCTATCCAGAAACATGCTGGCCTGACGCGTGACAAGGCGCTTGAAGTTGAAGCCACTGCGTTTGCCAAAATGGCGAAGACCTCCGTATCAGCCTCGCTGATCGGTCTGTTCCTGAATGACCAGGAACTGAAAAAGAAAGCCAAAAACTGGGAGTCCAAAGCTGACAAGGTCAAGCAGGCTGCCGTGTTGGGTGCAGGTATCATGGGTGGCGGTGTTGCCTACCAGTCTGCGCTGAAAGGTACACCCATCCTGATGAAGGACATCAATCCTGCGGGTATTGAGCTGGGGTTGAATGAAGCCAAAGGTCTGCTGACCAAGCGTGTTGATAAAGGGCGCATGAAAGCCGGTGAAATGGCCGACGTTCTGAACGCGATCACCCCAACGCTTAACTACGGCGACTTCAAATCAGTTGATCTGGTTGTCGAAGCGGTTGTTGAGAATCCCAAGGTTAAGGACATCGTTCTGCGTGAAGCGGAAGATATGGTTCGGGAAGACACCATTCTGACGTCCAATACCTCTACTATTTCCATCTCGCTGCTGGCCAAGAACCTGAAGCGTCCGGAAAACTTCTGCGGCATGCACTTCTTTAACCCGGTGCATATGATGCCACTGGTTGAAGTTATCCGTGGCGAGAAAACCGGTGAGAAGGCGATTGCTACAACGGTTGCGTACGCCAAAGCAATGGGCAAGACGCCGATCGTTGTAAACGATTGCCCGGGCTTCCTGGTAAATCGGATTTTGTTCCCTTACTTCGGTGGTTTTATCGGTCTGGTGCGCGACGGTGCTGACTTCCAGAAAGTCGATAAGGTAATGGAGCGTTTCGGTTGGCCGATGGGTCCTGCCTACCTGCTGGACGTTGTCGGTATGGATACTGCCAAACATGCTGGCGAAGTCATGGCCGATGGTTTCCCTGATCGTATGAAGTACTCTGATAAGACCATCATCGACGTCATGTACGAAGAGAAGCGTTTTGGTCAGAAGAATGACAAGGGCTTCTACGGTTACCAGCTGGACAAGAAAGGTAAGAAAGCCAAGACGGCCGATGCCGTGGTTGCGGGCTTGATCAAGCAGGTACAGAAAGTTGAGAAAGACTTCTCTGATGACGAAATCATCGAGCGTATGATGGTGCCTTTGTGCATTGAAACCGTTCGCTGTCTTGAAGACAAGATCGTTGATTCTGCTGCAGAAGCAGATATGGGCTTGATCTTCGGTATCGGTTTCCCTCCGTTCCGCGGCGGTGCGTTGCGCTACATAGACTCAATCGGTGTTGCTGAATTCTGTAAAATTGCAGACAAGTACGCGGATCTTGGGCCTCTGTACCACCCGACAGCGGGTATGCGTGAAATGGCCAAGACAGGTCAAAAGTTCTTTGGCTAAGCACCTGAATTGAATTGGAGATGAATTATGAGTCTTAATCCTAGAGACGTTGTTGTAGTCGACTGCGTTCGTACGCCGATGGGGCGTGCTAAAAACGGGTGCTTTCGTAATGTGCGTGCTGAAACGCTGTCAGCAGCCTTGATTGATGCCCTGTTTGCCCGTAATGAAAAGGCAAATCCGGCTGAAGTGGAAGACGTGATTTGGGGGTGTGTTAACCAGACCCTGGAGCAAGGTTTTAACGTTGCCCGTCAAATATCACTGTTGACCCGCGTACCACACACGGCATCTGCGCAGACAGTTAACCGTCTGTGTGGTTCGGCCATGACTGCCATTCATACTGCCGCGCAGGCCATTATGACCGGTAACGGTGATGTGTTCGTCGTGGGCGGTGTTGAGCACATGGGGCATGTTCCCATGACTCAAGGCTTCGACCACAATCCGGCAGCAAGCAAATATTCCGCAAAAGCCTCCAACATGATGGGCCTGACTGCGGAAATGCTGGCTAAAATGCACGGCATCGGTCGTCAGCAGCAGGATGAATTCGGTGCGCGTTCGCATCGTCTGGCGCATGAAGCAACCATCAATGGTCGCTTCAAAAACGAAATCATTCCGATCATTGGCCATGACGACAATGGCTTCACGATGCTGATTGAAAACGACGAAACCATTCGTCCCGAAACCACCGCGGAGAGCCTGGGGCAGTTGAAGCCAGCCTTTGATCCAAAGAGTGGTACTGTGACGGCGGGTACGTCTTCACAGTTGACTGATGGAGCTGCTGCCATGTTGTTGATGTCGGCTGAGCGAGCGAAAGCACTGGGTCTTACCCCAATTGCGCGAATTCGTTCGATGGCGACTGCCGGTTGTGATCCCGCTATCATGGGGTATGGCCCTGTGCCTGCCACCAAAAAGGCACTGAAGCGCGCTGGCCTGACGATCGAGGACATTGATTTGTGGGAGCTTAACGAAGCGTTTGCTGCTCAATCACTTCCGGTCGTTAAGGATCTGAAACTGATGGGCGTCATGGAAGAGAAAGTAAACCTGAACGGTGGTGCGATCGCGTTGGGTCACCCACTGGGTTGTTCAGGTGCGCGTATCTCGACTACGCTGCTTAATCTGATGCAGGCGAAAGGTGCCACATTGGGCGTTTCGACCATGTGTATCGGGTTGGGTCAGGGTATTTCGACGGTGTGGGAACGCATCTAAGCTTGCCTGACATCAAAAAGCCGGCTGAATGCCGGCTTTTTTGTGTGTCTCATTTGTGTCAGTGGCTCAGGAGGCGTTACCCGTTTGTGCCGAAGGCGGGGGTGCCGTACTCACTGTGCTCGAATTAGATTCGGTCTCTACAGCACTCTCAGCCAACTTGATGCGGTCACTGATGTCTTTGATGCGCTCGTTCTTATTCTCGATTTCCAGGTTGGTTTTTTTGAGTAGCTCACGACAATGTTTCAGGTGATTGATCGCCCGAAGTCTATCGTTGTCTTTAAGTTGTGCTTCTGCTGTCGCCATGTGGCTATCTAACTCGGTCGTCAGCGTCATCTGACGCAGATACAGTGAGAACTCTTCATATTGGTGTGGGGCGATAGTGCCGCGTACCTTGAAGCGTTGCAGACGTTGAAGTATTGCAGCATAACTGGAGAGTAAGGTGGACAGAGCCGCTTCAGAGTTCATGACATGCTCGCCCTTCGGTAGCAGACGGCCCTCCTTCAATGCTGTGCCGCGTGCAGTCAGGTTATTAAGGAGTGTTTGTACCTCAGCGTTGGCGCGATCAAGGGCTCGGATATCCCGTGCGATCTCGACGAGCCCTTGGTTGAGTACGATGGAAATATCGGGTTTGCTATCGGCGTTGAAGATGATGTCATACAGTGCCTGGAGTTCTTCAAACTTTTGCCGCAGCGCCCGGATGCGTTGCTCCCGGTGTGCCAGGGCCTGCTGCCTTGAATACATTATGCCACTGGCAATCAGTCCACTGACCAGTAGCACTGCCAGAACGCCGAGGATCATTCCCATGAAAAATATGCTTTTAGCCAACCATGAACTATAAGTTTTGTTCAAGGCCCAAGGTTTGGCAAATCGGGGTGTGATTTGCTTGACCCATGGACGCCAACCACTTATATATGTCCGCAGTTCTGATAGAGGGAAAGATTTCGACCCATGGGGAAATCATTAGTAATTGTTGAGTCACCAGCCAAAGCCAAGACGATCAATAAATACCTCGGCAATGAATTTGTCGTAAAGTCGAGCGTCGGGCACATTCGGGATTTGCCGACGGGTAATCAAAAAGAGCCCGCTGAGCGAGCGGCTTCGAGCCGCAAGACCGTCGCAAAGGTTGATAAAAAAGAGAAAGCCAAAGCGCAGTTGTTCACACGCATGGGCGTCAACCCTGAGCAGGGATGGGTTGCGCGCTATGAAGTGTTGCCAGGTAAAGAGAAAGTTGTGGATGAGCTGAAGCGGCTGGCAAAAACAGCTGACACCATCTATCTCGCAACGGACTTGGATAGGGAAGGGGAGGCCATCGCCTGGCACTTGATGGAAGCTATCGGCGGGGAGCCAGAGAAATACCGCCGCGTGGTGTTTAATGAAATTACCCGCAATGCTATTCAGTCTGCGTTCAAATCGCCAGGCTCAGTCGATCTGAATCGCGTAAACGCACAGCAGGCGCGGCGATTTCTGGACCGAGTTGTTGGGTTTATGGTGTCACCCCTTCTTTGGGTGAAAATTGCTCGCGGGCTGTCGGCTGGTCGTGTCCAGTCGGTGGCGGTGAGGCTCATCGTCGAGCGGGAGCAGGAGATTCGGGCCTTTACGCCTGAAGAGTATTGGGAAGTCAGTGCTTTATTGTCCAAGGCACCTGATAGCGCGCGTTTTCAGGTGGCTCGTTACGAAGATAAAACGTTCAGGCCTGTCAGTGAAGCGGAAACCATGGTGCTGGTCGAGCGCCTGCGGAAAGAATCATTCGTCGTCGCGAATCGGGAAGATAAGCCGACGCGATCACGGCCTTCTGCGCCCTTTATCACGTCGACATTGCAGCAGGCGGCGAGCACTCGTCTGGGGTTTTCGGTCAAAAAAACCATGACCCTGGCCCAGCGCTTGTATGAGGCGGGTTATATCACCTACATGCGAACAGACTCCACGAATCTTTCGCAGGATGCGATTGAGATGAGCCGGAATTATATCCAGAAACAGTTTGGAAACGATTATTTGCCGGAGAAGCCACGTTTTTACTCCAGCAAAGAAGGTGCTCAGGAAGCGCATGAGGCGATTCGTCCAACGGAAGTTAAATCCCGTGCTCAGGATATCAGCGGCCTGGAAAAAGACGCTGAGAAACTCTATGACTTGATCTGGCGCCAGTTTGTCGCGTGCCAAATGGAAGATGCACGTTTTCTGAGTACCCAGATTCAGGTCAAGGCAGGTGATTTTGAGCTTCGCACGCGAGGGCGAGTATTGCAGTTCGACGGTTTCACCCGAGTACAGCCTCAGCAAGCGAAAAAAGATGAAGATATTGAGCTGCCCGATATACGGCAGGGTGATGTGCTGTCACTGGCATCGCTTGATCCCACGCAGCATTTCACCAAGCCGCCTGCACGATTTACAGAAGCCTCTCTGGTTAAAGAAATGGAGAAGCGGGGGATTGGTCGACCTTCAACTTACGCCAGCATTATCTCAACCATTCAGGAGCGGGGCTACGTCAAGCTCGCTAACCGTCGTTTTTACGCTGAAAAAATGGGTGATATTGTCACCGAGCGACTGGTCGAATCTTTTTCAGATCTTTTGAACTATGGTTTTACTGCCGAGATGGAGGAAAAGCTGGATCAGATTGCCTCAGGGGAGCAGGACTGGATCCATATTCTGGATGCTTTTTACAAAGGATTTAAAGACCGTCTGGAGAAGGCTGAAGGTCAGGATCAGGGGATGCGAACCAATGATCCGGTAGAAGTAAAAGACATCAAATGCCCGACCTGTGGTCGCCCCATGCAAATTCGGACGGCCACAACCGGCGTTTTTCTGGGCTGCTCTGGCTACAACCTACCCCCCAAAGAGCGGTGCAAGACGACGATTAACCTCATTCATGGCGATGAAGTCATCAAAACCGATGATGAGGATGCTGAAATGCTCGCCCTGCGGGCAAAAAAGCGGTGTCCGATATGTGGAACGGCCATGGAGCATTACCTGATAGACGAGGGGCGTAAGCTGCATGTCTGTGGTAACAACCCTGATTGCTCAGGCTATAGGGTTGAAGAGGGGCAGTACAAGGTAAAGGGCTACGATGGACCGACCTTGGAGTGTGATAAGTGTGGTGCCGAAATGCAACTGAAAACGGGCCGTTTTGGTAAATACTTCGGCTGCATGAATGCCGAGTGCCGTAATACCCGTAAGCTGTTACGCAATGGCGAGCCCGCTCCTCCCAAGATGGAGCCGATTCCGATGCCGGAGTTACGCTGTGCTCAGGTGGATGATCACTACGTGCTCAGGGATGGTGCGGCGGGCTTGTTTCTTGCGGCCAGCAAGTTTCCCAAGAACCGGGAAACGCGGGCGCCCCTCGTTGCGGAGCTACTGCCCCATCGGGCTGAATTGGATCCCAAATACCATTATTTGCTCGATGCGCCACGCCAGGATCCTGAAACGCGCCCGGCAGTTATCCGATACAGCCGAAAGTCGAAATCACTCTATGTGATGTCTGAGAAAGAGAATGGCAAGCCATCGGGTTGGACTGCGGTTTACGACGGCAAGAAGTGGAAGGAAAAAGGGGGCGAATAGCCCCTTTGTCGGGGCCAAGAGGTGTGTGGGGGTAAATTGTTCAGCATGTATCAGTTGGCCTTAATCAATCGGGTTAGCAGGGATGATGTGTCCCACTTGCCTCCTCCATTCGCCTGTACTTCTGCGTAAAACTGATCCACCAGGGCCGTGACCGGGAGTGAGCTGCCATTCCGTCTGGCTTCATCAAAAACGATCCCTAAGTCCTTCCTCATCCAATCAACAGCAAATCCATGGTTGTAGACGCCCTCAAGCATGCTTCTGTGACGGTTCTCCATCTGCCAGGATTGCGCGGCACCTTTTGAAATAACGTCGATGACCTCATGGGTGGGTAAACCAGCGCGTTCCGCAAAGGCGATGGCTTCGGCAAGTCCTTGAAGCAGCCCTGCGATGGCGATTTGATTGACCATCTTGGTTTTTTGTCCAAAACCCGTCGGGCCAAGGCGACGTACCGAGCGGGCATAGTGTGAAATGACGGGCTCGATTTGGTTGAAGTCATGTTCCGTTCCACCACACATAATGGTGAGCTGCCCTTTGATCGCCCCTTGTTCACCGCCAGAGACCGGTGCGTCGACGAATCCAATTTGCTTTTTCGCAGCTGTGTGGAAAAGGGTTTCGGCAATCGTCGCAGACGCTGTGGTATGGTCAACAATCAGTGTGCCGGGGTGTAATTGGTTCAGGAGTCCATTTTCACCTAGGTAGGTTGCTGTGAGGTCTGCGTCATTCCCAATGCAGCTGATGATCAGGTTGGCGGATGCGAGTTCATGAAGTGAATTGGCTCGACGCCCTCCAAATTCATCAACCCATCGCTGAGATTTCTCGGGTGATCGATTGAAAACGGTAACCGGGAATCCGGCGCGGACTAAATGACCTGCCATGGGGTAACCCATTACGCCCAATCCTATGAAGGCCACGGTGAAGCGCGAAGAATGTGTCATCTTAAAGTTCTCAAATGAAAAAAGGCCGCAATCAGCGGCCTTGTATTGTGCGAAGTGTCCGTTATTTCTTCGGATAATCGCGCTTCGTGTAGCCTGTGTAAAGCTGACGTGGACGGCCGATTTTGTAATCGCCCCCCATCATCTCATTCCAGTGTGAGAACCAGCCGATCGTTCGGGACATGGCGAAGATTACAGTAAACATGGAAATAGGAATGCCAATCGCACGCAGAATAATACCGGAGTAGAAGTCTACGTTCGGATAAAGCTTCTTGGATACAAAGTAGGGATCTTCCAGGGCAATCTGCTCCAGTCGCATCGCGATGCGGAAGAGCGGGTCATCTGCACAGCCCAGCGCATTCAGAACTTCGTCACAGGTCTGCTTCATCACTTTGGCGCGTGGGTCAAAGTTCTTGTAGACGCGGTGGCCAAAGCCCATCAGACGGAATGGATCGTTTTTGTCCTTTGCTTTAGCGATAAACTCAGGAATACGTGACTCGTCGCCAATTTCCAGCAGCATGGTGAGTACCGCTTCGTTGGCGCCACCGTGTGCAGGCCCCCACAGCGCGGCGATACCTGACGCAATACAGGCAAAGGGGTTCGCGCCGGAGGAGCCGGCCAGTCGAACGGTCGAGGTCGACGCGTTTTGTTCGTGATCTGCGTGCAACAGGAAGATTTTGTCCATCGCCTTGGCCAGAACCGGGTCAACTTCGTAGTTTTCGCAAGGTGTGGAGAACATCATGTGCAGGAAGTTGGCGGCATAGCTCAGATCGTTGCGGGGGTAAACGAAGGGCTGACCAATTGAATATTTGTAGCACATCGCTGCCAGCGTTGGCATTTTGGCAATCAGGCGAAACAGTGCGATTTCACGATGATCCTGGTCGGAGAAATCCATGGAGTCATGGTAGAAAGCGGACAGGGCGCCGACCACGCCACACATGACCGCCATCGGGTGTGCGTCGCGACGGAAGCCGTTGTAAAAGTGGTTCAGCTGTTCATGCACCATGGTGTGGTTCTTGACGGTGTTGCGGAACCATTCCAGACGCTCGGCGGTGGGCAGCTCGCCGTATACCAGCAGGTAGCATGTCTCCAGATAATCTGATTGCTCGGCCAGTTGCTCAATGGGGTATCCACGGTGCAACAGAACGCCCTTCTCACCATCGATAAAGGTGATCTTGGACTCGCAAGAGGCTGTCGAGACGAAGCCTGGATCGTAAGTGAACAGGCCTTCGGATACCAGTCCACGAACGTCAACGACGTCCGGCCCTGTGGAGCCTTTGTAGACTGGCAGCTCAATCGTCTTACCATTGACCGACAGCGTTGCTTTATTTTCAGTCATGGTTTTCTCCTTTAACTGATGATTTGACTAATACCCTGATGGGTCACATTGGGTTGTAGGGTCGTAATAATACTGACACTGTAGCCATTTTTTAAGCCTTTTTCATAAGGATTACGTAAAGAGTGAGAAAGATTCTTTCTAGTTTGTAATTTAGCAGGTGGATCACTATAATTCTGTTCCCGAAATCCCTGTCCTTTCAGGGCTGTTTCACGATACAGACGAAAGTCGTAAGACTGAAATCGTACGCTTGGTCCTTTCTTCTAACTCGCCCTCCAAGGCTCTATAGAGTGTGAATGCTGTGAATCGTAAAAGACCCGTTAATTTAGACCTGACCCAATTTCATTTTCCCCTCCCTGCCATTACCTCGATTCTGCATCGTGTTTCGGGCGTAATCCTGTTTGTTGCCATCGCATTTCTGCTGTATGGACTGGATGCGTCACTGGCTGATGAAGCGTCATTTAATGCCTTGATAGAAACAATGGATGGCTTTTTTGTCACCTTGATTGTTTGGGGTATTTTGGCGGCACTGCTTTACCATCTGGTAGCGGGCGTCAAGCACCTGTTCATGGATGCCGGCATTGGTGAGACCCTTGAAGGGGGCCAGAAAGGGGCCAAGATCGTCATCGCCGTTTCGGTCGTATTAATTCTGATTGCTGGGGTTTGGGTATGGTAACGAGTGTCACCAATTTCGGGCGCAGTGGCGCTTATGACTGGATGGTTCAGCGGGTTTCAGCCGTGGTGCTGGCCGTTTACACCCTGTGGCTGGTAGGGCTAATTTTCTTTTGTCCTATGGATTATGCAGGGTGGTCTGCTCTGTTTGGCAAAACGTCCGTACGTATATTTTCGCTGATGGCGCTTTTGGCGCTGGGTGCCCATGCCTGGATAGGCTTGTGGACGGTGACAACCGACTACATTAAGAATGGTCTGGTTCGATTTATTGCTCAGGCAGGGTGTGGAACAGTGATGTTCTTCTACGTTGTCTGGGGTGTTCAAATTCTGTGGGGGCTGTAACACATGTCGAAAATCAAAACCCTGACTTATGATGCCATCGTTATTGGCGGTGGCGGTGCAGGTATGCGGGCAGCACTGCAGCTGTCATCTTCAGGCCTGAACACGGCGTGTGTCACGAAAGTTTTTCCGACCCGCTCCCACACGGTTTCTGCCCAGGGCGGTATTACCTGTGCGATTGCCAGTGCAGATCCGAATGATGATTGGCGTTGGCACATGTATGACACCGTAAAAGGCTCAGACTATATCGGTGATCAGGATGCAATCGAATACATGTGCTCTGTTGGTCCTCAGGCTGTTTTCGAATTGGAGCATATGGGTCTGCCTTTCTCCCGTACCGAAACGGGGCGCATCTATCAGCGTCCTTTCGGCGGGCAGTCAAAAGATTTCGGTAAGGGCGGTCAGGCGGCAAGAACCTGCGCTGCAGCTGACCGAACCGGTCATGCGCTTCTGCACACGCTTTATCAGGCGAACCTTAAAGATGGAACAACGTTCCTGAATGAGTGGTTTGCGGTTGACCTGGTGAAAAACCAGAAAGGTCAGGTTGTTGGGGTCATTGCGATCTGTATTGAAGATGGCGATGTCGTCTACATCCGCGCTAAAGCAACCGTTTTGGCGACAGGCGGTGCCGGTCGAATCTATGCGTCAACGACCAATGCGCTGATTAATACCGGAGATGGTATCGGGATGGCGCTGCGGGCCGGTTTCCCAATGCAGGACATGGAAATGTGGCAGTTCCACCCCACCGGTATTGCGGGCGCTGGTGTTCTGGTGACTGAGGGTTGCCGGGGCGAAGGTGGCTATCTGGTTAATAGTGAAGGCGAGCGTTTCATGGAGCGCTATGCACCTAACGCGAAGGATCTGGCAGGACGCGACGTTGTAGCACGTTCTATGATACTTGAGATTCTGGAAGGGCGTGGCTGTGGGCCGGACAAGGATCACGTATTGCTTAAGCTGGACCACTTGGGAGAGGAAACGCTCAATCTGCGTTTGCCCGGTATTTGCGAGCTGTCGAAGACCTTTGCGCACGTTGACCCTGTCAAAGAGCCGGTACCCGTTGTTCCAACCTGTCACTATATGATGGGCGGAATTCCGACCAACATCGGTGGGCAGGCATTGATGCAAGACGCTGACGGCAATGATGTGGTTATTGAAGGCTTGTTTGCCTGCGGTGAAGCCGCGTGTGTGTCTGTGCACGGTGCAAATCGATTGGGTGGCAACTCACTGCTTGACCTGGTTGTATTTGGTCGGGCAGCGGGGCTGCATATCGAGAAGATGTTGAAAGAAGGCTTTGCCACAGATGAAGCCACCGATGCGGATATTGAGCGCGCCATGGCGCGTCTGACCCGTCTTGAAGGAACAACCAAGGGCGAGAGCGTGGCCGCAGTGCGCAAGCGTCTGCAGGATACCATGCAGCTTTATTTCGGTGTTTTCCGCGATGGCGAAAGCATGAAGAAGGGGCTTGCGATTCTGGAAGAAATTCGGGTTCAGGTTGCAAATACTCACCTTGAGGATAAGAGCAAGGCATTCAACACTGCGCGTCTTGAAGCCCTTGAGCTGGACAACCTTTTTGAAGTGGCTTATGCAACGGCAGTGGCTGCGGAAGAGCGCAAGGAGAGTCGTGGTGCGCATGCCCGTAATGATTTCACTGAGCGGGATGACGACAATTGGTTGGCTCACTCCCTGTATTTCCCCATCGACAAGCGCGTAAGCAAGCGTAAGGTGAATTTTGCACCGAAGACGATGGAAGCGTTCCCACCGAAGGTGCGTAGTTATTAAGGCTGTCAGGAGATAAAGAGATGTTAGTCAGTGTATATCGATATAACCCTGAGCGCGACGAAGTTCCGTTCATGCAGGATGTCGAAGTCGACATTCCTGCCGGCAAAGATCTCATGGTGCTGGATGTGCTTGCTCTGCTGAAAGAGAAAGATCCCACCATGGCCTACCGTCGTTCTTGCCGGGAAGGGGTGTGTGGCTCCGATGGCATGAACATGAACGGCAAAAACGGTCTGGCCTGTATAACGCCTATCTCGGCGGTCGCCAAAGATGGCAAGATTGTCCTGCGTCCCCTGCCTGGGTTGCCTGTTATCCGGGATCTGGTGGTGGATATGTCGCTGTTCTACCAGCAATACGAAAAAATCCAGCCGTTCTTGCAGAACAAGACGCCTGCACCTGCGATTGAGCGACTGCAGTCGCCGGAAGATCGAGAGAAGCTGGATGGCCTCTACGAATGTATTCTGTGCGCATGCTGCTCAACGGCTTGTCCGTCGTTCTGGTGGAATCCAGACAAGTTTGTCGGCCCCTCCGGTTTGCTGCAGGCGTATCGCTTCCTGGTGGACAGCCGTGATACGGCAACTGAGGAGCGTCTGGCTGCATTGGATGACCCGTTCAGCGTGTTCCGCTGCCGGGGTATCATGAACTGTGTCAGCGTGTGTCCCAAGGGCTTGAATCCTACCAAGGCCATTGGACATATTCGTAACATGTTGCTGCAAAGGGCGACCTGATCAGCAACTCTCTCGGGGCGGCCGCCACTACTCAAATCCCTACAAAGGCTGCCCTGATTTCGCAAAAAACTTACGGTCGTTGCTTACTTAGCTGTTTATACTACAGTTAGTACTATTACATGCGGAGCTCACAAGGCGCCCATGTTGTTAAGGTCAACCTAACGGGTGGTGCATGATCGCGCCTGCCGCTGGGTACGATTGCTCAATTTGTTTGATGCGAGTACAGCGTACCGTCGTGCAGTGCCTCCCGTTTTTATGAATTTAAGGCAAGTCATATGCACGAAAGCACCATGGAGCAACTCTGGCAGTCATCTCATCTCGCCGGAGGTAACTTCGCTTACATCGAACAACTTTACGAAACCTACCTCTCTGATCCCAACGCAATTCCTTCCGCCTGGAAAGATTATTTTGACAAGCTTCCGCGTGAGGAAGGGCTGCCGGCGACGGATGTGCCACATTCGGTCGTACGCGAGCAATTTCTAAAGTTGGCACGTCGCCGTCCCGTTGCGATTGAAGGCAGTCCCGCGTCAGCGGTCAGTACTGAGCATGAGCGCAAACAAGTCAGGGTGCTTCAGCTTATCAATGCCTACCGTTTCCGTGGTCACCAGAAGGCGCGGCTTGATCCGCTGGGCTTAATGGAGCGCGAACAGGTGGCCGACCTGACGCTTGAGTATCACGGGCTGTCCAAAGCAGATGTCGATACCGTGTTTCAAACAGGCTCATTGTGTTTCGGCGTAGAGACCATGACACTGGGTGAAATGATCCGCGGTCTTGAGTTCACCTACTGTGACACCGTTGGCGCCGAATACATGCACATCGTCAACACTGAAGAGAAGCGCTGGCTGCAACAGCGGCTTGAATCTGTGCGTTCGCATCCGGTATACGAAAAAGAGCGTCGGGTGCATATTCTGGAACGCCTGACCGCTGCTGAAGGGCTTGAGCGGTATCTGTCTTCACGCTATCCCGGTACAAAGAAATTTGGACTTGAAGGCGGCGAGAGTTTAATTCCGCTGGTTGACGAGTTGATTCAGCGAGCCGGTAGTTATGGTGCCAAGGAAACGGTCATTGCCATGGCACACCGTGGGCGTCTGAACGTACTGGTTAACACTTTGGGTAAAAACCCCAAGGATCTGTTCGACGAGTTTGAGGGTAAAAAGTTACTCGATGTTGGCTCAGGGGATGTGAAATATCACCAGGGCTTCAGCTCCAACGTGATGACGCCGGGTGGGGAAATGCACCTGGCGATGGCCTTTAACCCTTCGCACCTTGAAATTGTTTCGCCGGTGGCCGAAGGGTCGGTTCGTGCACGACAGACCCGCCGCGAAGACAAAACTGGTGATCTGGTTATCCCGATTATCATGCACGGTGACGCCGCTTTTGCTGGACAGGGTGTCGTCATGGAGACCTTCCAGATGAGTCAGACCCGTGCCTATGGGGTGGGTGGGACTGTCCATATCGTGATCAATAACCAGGTCGGTTTCACCACGCACAAGCGTGAAGATGCCCGTTCAACAGAGTACTGTACCGATGTGGCCAAAATGGTTCAGGCGCCCATCTTCCATGTGAATGCAGATGATCCCGAGGCGGTGCTTTTTGTCACGCAGGTGGCGATTGATTACCGCAACGCATTTAAGAAAGATGTCGTGATCGATTTGGTCTGCTACCGGCGTCGTGGTCACAACGAGGCAGATGAGCCTTCCGGTACGCAGCCTTTGATGTATGACATTATCAAAAACCTGCCGACCACCCGAACCCTCTATGCGCAGCGTTTGATCAAAGATAACGTGATCTCCGAAGACCAGAGCCGGCTGATGGACGATGAGTTCCGTGACCTGCTGGATCGGGGAGAGCATGTCGTCAAGAGTCTGGTTAAGCAGCCAAACAAAGCGTTGTTTGTGGACTGGGCACCCTATCTTGGTCATACCTGGACGGCGAAGTTCAAGTCAGCGGTCACTATTAAAACCCTGCAAAAGATAGGCAAACGCCTGGATGTGATTCCGGAAGGGTTTGTGTTGCAGCGCCAGGTGGCCAAAATTCTGGAAGACCGGGCCAAAATGACACAAGGGGCCATGCCGATTAACTGGGGGTATGCCGAAGTCATGGCTTATGCAACCCTCCTCAGCGAGGGGCATGACATCCGGATTACAGGGCAGGACGTTGGGCGCGGGACCTTTTCCCACCGTCATGCGGTTCTGCACAACCAGAAAAATGGTAGTGCCTATATCCCTCTGATGCACGTTGCCGATAACCAGCCTCAGATTGAAATTTACGACTCGTTTCTGTCAGAAGAGGCTGTCCTTGCGTTTGAGTATGGTTATTCGACGACCAACCCGCATGCCTTAGTGGTCTGGGAGGCGCAGTTTGGTGATTTTGCTAACGGCGCTCAGGTAGTGATTGACCAGTTTATTACCAGCGGTGAGCACAAATGGGGTCGCTTATGCGGTCTGACCCTGCTGTTGCCCCATGGTTATGAAGGTCAGGGCCCGGAGCACTCTTCTGCCCGTCTGGAGCGATTCCTGCAATTGTGTGCGGAGCATAATATTCAGGTCTGTGTGCCAACGACGCCTGCTCAGGTCTATCACATGATTCGTCGTCAGGTGAAGCGCCCACTGCGCAAGCCCCTGGTGTGCATGAGTCCGAAGTCGCTTCTTCGTCACAAAGATGCGATTTCCACACTGGAAGATCTGGCTGAGGGGCAGTTCCAGACTGTCATTGATGACGTTGACTCCACAATTGACAAGAAAAAAGTCGAGCGCATCGTGTTGTGCAGCGGCAAGGTTTATTACGACTTACTGGATAGACAGCGTAATGATCAGATCAAGGATGCCGTTGTGATTCGCATCGAGCAGTTGTATCCGTTCCCGGAAGATGATCTTGAAGAGATTCTGAATCAGTACAAAAAGGCAAGTACGGTGGTCTGGTGTCAGGAAGAACCCATGAACCAGGGAGCTTGGTACTGTAGTCAGCATCACATGCGAGGTGTTCTCAACCGAACGCATCCAAAGGTTTATTTGCAGTACGCCGGACGCCCCGGTTCAGCGGCGCCTGCGGCGGGATCGGCTCAGGTGCATGCAGAAGAGCAGGCCCGACTGGTCAATGACGCTTTTACACTCTAACTCTCGTTCGAGACAACTAAGGAATTAAAATGGCTATCGAAATAAAAGCTCCTACCTTTCCAGAATCTGTCGCCGATGGCGTCGTTGCAACCTGGCACAAGAAGCCCGGCGAGGCAGTGGCTCGCGATGAACTGCTGGTAGATATCGAGACCGACAAAGTTGTGCTAGAAGTGGTTGCTCCGGCGGACGGTGTCGTCGAAAAAGTGTTGAAGAACGAGGGTGATACTGTTCTGAGCGGTGAAGTGCTTGGCTTTTTCGCGGCAGGAGCGGCAGCAAGTCCGGCTCCGGTGGCCACTGCGACGACAGCAAAAGTTGAAACTGCTGCTGCCGACGAGGGGGATGAGCAAGCGTTAAGTCCTGCGGTTCGAAAACTGATTCAGGAAAAAGGGCTGGACGCCGCATCTATCAAGGGGACAGGCAAAGGAGGGCGAATCACTAAGGAGGATGTGCTCGCAGCGATTGAATCTAAGCCCGCGGTGGCGCCTGTCAAAGCGGCGACGCCTGTATCGGTGATGGCGGTTACGGCAGCGCCACAGGGTGCGCGTCCTGAAAAACGGGTACCCATGACACGTCTGCGCGCCAGCGTCGCACGCAGACTGCTCGAAGCACAGCACAATGCGGCGATGTTGACGACGTTTAACGAAGTGAACATGAAGCCTGTGATGGATCTGCGCAATCAATATAAGGCGCTGTTCGAGAAGAAGCATGGCGGTACCAAGCTGGGCTTTATGTCCTTCTTTGTGAAAGCCGTATGCGAAGCCCTGAAGCGTTTCCCTGCGGTGAATGCGTCAATTGACGGTAATGATATCGTGTATCACGGATTCCAGGACATCGGTGTGGCGGTATCGTCTGACCGTGGCCTCGTCGTTCCTGTATTGCGGGATGCCGATCAGTTGAGTCTGGCTGAAGTTGAATCGGGTATTGCTGAATTTGGGCGCAAAGCGCGCGATGGAAAGTTATCGATTGACGATATGACCGGTGGAACATTCACAATTTCCAACGGAGGTGTGTTTGGTTCCTTGATGTCGACCCCCATTCTTAACCCACCGCAAACCGCCATTCTGGGGATGCACAAGATTCAGGAGCGCCCCATGGCCGTTGATGGCCAGGTGGTTATCCTGCCGATGATGTATCTCGCACTGTCCTACGATCATCGCATGATTGATGGCAAGGAAGCCGTGCAGTTCCTCGTAACGGTCAAGGAATTGCTCGAAGATCCCGCTCGTATGTTGCTGGATGTTTGATAAGACTCATTACTGAAGGAAAAACAGAACAATGTCAGAAAAATTTGATGTGATCGTAATTGGCGCAGGCCCTGGCGGATATGTCGCCGCGATTCGGGCCGCGCAGCTGGGGCTCAAGACGGCCTGCGTTGAAAAATGGACGAATGAATCCGGTAAAGCTGTTCTGGGTGGAACCTGTCTCAATGTTGGATGCATCCCGTCCAAGGCCTTGCTTGAATCCTCGCACAAACTTGAAGAAGCGCGCCATGACTTCGATCTGCATGGAATTCAGGTCAAGGACGTTGCGATGGACGTCAGCAAGATGCAGGCGCGCAAGGATAACATCGTTAAAAACCTGACAGGTGGTATTGCCTCTCTGTTCAAGGCTAACGGTGTGACGTCGATCCACGGTGCCGGTCGTCTGTTGGGTGGCAAGCGTGTTGAGGTGACAGATGCTAAAGGTGGTGTAACGGTCTATGACGCAGACAATGTCATCATCGCGACGGGGTCCAAGCCCGTTGAAATTCCACCGGCTCCGCTGAGTGAGCACGTTGTCGACTCAACCGGCGCATTGGCCTTCACTGACGTACCCAAGAAGTTGGGTGTGATCGGGGCGGGGGTCATTGGGTTGGAGTTGGGCAGTGTATGGGCTCGCCTGGGTTCTGAAGTGGTGGTGCTGGAAGCCCAGGAAAATTTCCTGGCGTCTGTTGATCAGCAAATCGCGAAAGAAGCCTTCAAACAATATACCAAGCAAGGCTTGGATATCCGGCTCAAAGCACGGGTTACCGGCACCGAAGTCAAACGTGGACAGGTCAAAGTTAACTACACGGATGCCAAGGGTGAGCAGGAAATTAAGGTCGACAAGCTGATTGTGGCGGTCGGACGAGCGCCAGTAACCGATCAGCTTCTGGCGGCGGATTCTGGCGTCAATCTGGACGAGCGAGGCTTCATTTACGTGAATGATACCTGTCAGACCAACATGCCAGGTGTCTGGGCAATTGGCGATGTGGTCCGCGGTCCGATGCTGGCTCACAAAGCCTCGGAAGAGGGCATTGTGGTGGCCGAGCGTATTGCCGGACAACACGCCCAGGTCAATTATGATTGCATTCCCTGGGTCATTTACACCCATCCTGAAATTGCCTGGGTGGGTAAGACCGAAGAGCAGCTCAAAGCGCAGGGAATTCCCTACAATATCGGAACTTTCCCGTTCGCAGCCTCAGGCCGCGCCATGGCCGCAAATGCCACCATGGGAATGGTGAAGATACTCGCGCACGAGAAAACTGATCGCATTCTGGGTGTCCATATCATTGGTCCACAAGCCTCTGAAATGATTGCGCAGGGCGTCATCGCCATGGAATTCGGCTCCAGCGCTGAAGATCTGGCACTCACCGTGTTCGCGCATCCGACCCTGTCGGAAGCGGTTCATGAAGCCGCTTTGGCCGTGTCCGGTCACGCAATTCATATCGCGCAGCGTAAACGCAAATAGATCACTGCCGGCTTTGCCGGCTTTTCAACAAACAAACGGGAAAGACTATGAATCTTCACGAATACCAAGGGAAACAGCTGTTCGCCGAGTATGGGTTGCCAGTATCCAAGGGCTTCGCCTGTGAATCTGCACAGGAAGCACTGGCCGCGGCCGATCAGATTGGAGGGGACATGTGGGTGGTCAAGGCACAGGTCCACGCAGGCGGCCGGGGAAAGGCTGGCGGGGTGAAACTGGTCAAGACGAAAGATGAGATTCGTGCGTTTGCCGAGCAGTGGCTGGGCAAAAATCTGGTGACCTACCAAACGGATGAAAAAGGGCAGCCGGTTAACACTATTCTGGTCGAATCCTGCACGGATATCGCCAAGGAACTCTACCTGGGTGCGGTGGTTGATCGTGGTTCACGTCGCATCGTCTTCATGGCATCGACCGAAGGTGGCGTTGAAATTGAGAAAGTGGCGCATGAAACGCCAGAAAAGATTCTGAAAGCCGTGATTGATCCGCTGGTCGGTGCGCAGCCTTACCAAGGTCGTGAGATTGCGTTCAAACTGGGGTTGGAAGGTGAGCAGGTCAAGCAGTTCACGCAAATCTTCCTCTCTCTCGCAAAGCTGTTCAAAGAAAATGATCTGGCACTGGTTGAAGTGAACCCGCTGGTCATCACCAAAGCCGGCAACCTGCACTGTCTGGATGCCAAGATCAATGTGGACGGTAACGCATTGTTCCGTCAAAAGAAAATCCGTGCGATGCACGATCCCAGCCAGGAAGATCCCCGTGAAGCGCATGCGGCCAAGTGGGAACTGAATTACGTGGCTTTGGATGGCAACATTGGCTGCATGGTAAACGGTGCCGGCCTTGCAATGGGCACCATGGATATCGTCAAGCTACATGGCGGCGCACCTGCTAACTTCCTCGATGTGGGCGGTGGCGCTACCAAAGAGCGTGTTACCGAAGCGTTCAAAATCATTCTGTCTGATACCAACGTCAAAGCGGTTCTGGTGAATATTTTCGGCGGCATCGTTCGCTGTGACCTGATCGCTGACGGCATCATTGGTGCGGTGGGTGAAGTTGGCGTATCTGTTCCGGTCGTTGTGCGTCTGGAAGGAAACAATGCGGAGCTGGGAGCCAAGCGATTGGCTGACAGTGGATTGAATATTATTGCAGCCACCAGTCTGACGGAAGCTGCTGAACAGGTTGTTAAAGCAGCTGGAGGAAAGAAATGAGTATCCTGATCGATAAAAACACCAAAGTGCTATGCCAGGGTTTTACCGGTGCGCAGGGTACCTTTCATTCTGAACAGGCCGTTGCCTATGGCACCAACATGGTTGGCGGTGTAACGCCTGGCAAAGGCGGTACCAAGCACCTCAATCTTCCGGTTTTTAACACGATGGCGGAAGCTGTGGCCGAAACCGGTGCGGATGCCTCGGTTATTTACGTGCCTGCTCCTTTTTGTAAAGACTCGATTCTTGAAGCGGCCAATGCCGGCGTCAAGCTGATTGTCTGCATCACTGAAGGCATTCCGACACTGGATATGCTGGATGCCAAAGTGAAGTGTGACGAGCTGGGTGTTCGTCTGATTGGCCCAAACTGCCCAGGCGTCATCACGCCGGGTCAGTGCAAAATCGGCATTATGCCAGGTCACATCCATTTGCCGGGTAAAGTGGGTATTGTCTCCCGCTCAGGTACGCTGACCTATGAAGCGGTCAAGCAAACCACTGATTTTGGCTTTGGCCAGAGCACCTGTGTGGGTATCGGCGGCGACCCGATCCCTGGCTCTAACTTTATTGATATCCTCAAGCTATTCCAGAACGATGCGCAGACAGAAGCCATTGTGATGATCGGTGAAATCGGTGGTTCTGCAGAAGAAGAAGCGGCCGAATTCATCAAGCACAATGTCACCAAGCCGGTGGTGTCTTACATTGCCGGTGTGACAGCGCCTCCTGGTAAGCGCATGGGCCATGCCGGTGCGATTATTGCCGGTGGAAAAGGCACTGCAGCTGAGAAATTCGCTGCGTTGGAGAGTGCGGGCGTCAAAACCGTTCGCTCACTGGCGGACATCGGCAAGGCGCTGGCAGAAGTCACAGGCTGGTAATACATCCAGATTATCCCCACAGGGTAAAATGGAAAAAAGGAAGGCTGCCATTTGGCGGCCTTCTTCGTTAGTGGGTATAATCCCGCTTTCAGGTCTTTCAAAAGACAAACAACAACTTTATACATGGGGAAACTCCCTTGGCATCCGTTGACTCCCAACGCCGTGTACTCTCTGGCATGCGTCCCACTGGCAAACTCCACCTGGGGCATTACCACGGGGTTTTGAAAAACTGGCTCAAACTGCAGCATGAATATGACTGCTTTTTCTTTGTGGCAGATTGGCACGCGCTGACGACGCATTACGAAGACCCTCATGGTATCGAGCAGTCGGTATGGGACATGGTGATTGACTGGCTGGCGGCGGGCATCAATCCCGGTTCGGCGACCTTGTTTCTGCAATCGCGCGTGCCGGAACATGCCGAGTTGCATTTGTTGTTGTCCATGATCACGCCTCTGGGCTGGCTGGAGCGGGTGCCGACCTATAAGGACCAGCAGGAAAAACTTAAGGAAAAGGATCTTGCGACTTATGGCTTTCTGGGTTATCCCTTGCTGCAGAGTGCAGACATATTAATGTACCGGGCAGGGCATGTGCCTGTCGGTGCGGATCAGGTATCCCATATTGAAATGACCCGGGAGGTCGCGCGGCGTTTCAATCATATGTACGGTCGTGAAAAGGGCTTTGAGGAGCTGGCTGAGGGTGCGATCACAAAAATGGGTAAGAAAACCGGTAAGCTCTATCGGACATTGCGCACGCGCTACATGGAGCAGGGCGACGCCGAGGCACTGGAAACCGCACGGGCCTTGTTGAAAGAGCAGCAGAACATCTCGATCGGTGATCGTGAGCGTTTGTTTGGTTACCTGGAAGGCGGCGGTAAGGTCATTTTACCGGAACCGCAGCCCCTGCTGACACCTGAGGCAAAAATGCCAGGGCTGGACGGGCAGAAAATGTCCAAGTCTTATGGTAATACCATTGGTCTGCGGGAAGACCCCGATACGGTAGCCAAGAAAATCAAGACGATGCGGACCGACCCACAACGTGTGCACCGCACCGATCCGGGCGACCCGGAAAAATGCCCCGTATGGCAGCTGCATCAGGTGTACTCCGACCAGGACACCCAACAGTGGGTTCAGCAAGGCTGCCGCTCAGCAGGAATTGGCTGCATCGAATGTAAGAAGCCGGTCGCGGATGCCATTATCGAAGAACAGCGTCCGATTGTTGAACGGGCCCGGCGCTATGAACAGGAGCCGGGATTAGTCAGAGGCATCATTGCTGAAGGCTGTGACCAGGCGCGTGATGCGGCACGTGATACACTCAATGAAGTTATCAGTGTGATGGGGCTACATTACGATCTCTGATCGTGAGCGAGAAGGCGATGGACTCTGAACAACAACCCATGCAAGAGGAAATGGCCTTTGCGCTGGTCGGTGGGCAGCCCTTCAAGGATGTGCCGCAGGATCTGTATATCCCTCCCGATGCGCTGGAAATTATTCTTGAGTCATTTGAGGGGCCGCTGGATCTGTTGCTCTATCTGATACGTCGTCAGAACATGGATGTGCTCTCGATTGACGTCTCAGCCGTGACCGCGCAGTACATGGAATATATCCGGGTGATGGAGGATATGCGGTTTGAACTGGCCGCGGAGTATCTGGTGATGGCGGCGATGCTGGCAGAGATCAAATCACGCTGTCTCCTGCCGCGTCGCCAGACTGAAGAAGGTGAGGAAGAGGACCCCAGGGCGGAGCTGATTCGCCGCCTGCAGGAGTATGAGCGCTTTAAACTCGCCGCGGAACAAATTGATTTGTTACCGCGTATGGATCGCGATTTTTACCTGGCCAATCCTGATTTGCCAAAGATTGTGCGGGAGCGTGAACCCCCGCCAGTGAACCTGACCGAATTGCTCATGGCACTTGGGGAAGTCCTGAATCGTTCCCAGCTGTTTGAGCACCACCATATCGAACGGGAAAAACTGTCGACACGGGAACGGATGTCTCAGGTGTTGATGATGGTTGAGGGGGCAGGGTTCGTGCGTTTTCAGGCCCTGTTTCGTCCAGAGGAAGGAAAGATGGGCGTGGTGGTGACCTTTCTGGCCATTCTTGAGCTGGTAAAGGAAAGCTTGCTGGAACTGGTTCAGACCGAAACATTTGGGCCCATTCATGTAAAGGCCCGACAAGCGAGTGAAGAATGAAGTTGAGTTTGATTGTTGAGGCCATCCTTCTAGCAGCGCAAAAGCCGCTTAGCGTTGAGCAGCTTTTAAATATGCTGGAGTTGGAGTTTCCGGATCTGACACGCGAAGAAATTCGTGAGGCAATTGCCGATACTGAACAGGCTTATGCCGGACGCGCCCTCGGTATCCAGGAGGTGGCGGGAGGCTACCGATTCCAGATTCGCCAGAACTATGCAGATTGGGTGGGTAAGCTGAGTGAAGAACGGCCACAGAAATACAGTCGGGCGTTACTTGAAACACTCGCGATCATTGCGTATCGGCAGCCAATCACGCGGGCTGACATTGAGGATATTCGGGGCGTGGCCGTGAGTACTCAGATTGTGAAGACCTTGCAGGAACGTGATTGGATCCGCGTAGTTGGACACAAGGAAGTCCCTGGCCGGCCTGCCTTGCTGGCGACGACGCGCCAGTTTCTGGATTATTTTAACCTCTCGTCGCTGGATCAGCTGCCGCCCCTGGCAGATATACGGGATTTTGACGAAGTCAGTCGTTCACTTGATCTCAAGCTGGAAGGCTCAATGTCGGGTAACGAAGGTGGGGGCGACGAAGAAAACGTCGAGACCCAAGCCGCCTCCCTTTTGCATTAAATTTGGATACTAACCATGGAAAAAAGCGAAAAGCTGCAGAAAGTGCTGGCCCGAATGGGAGTGGCTTCACGCCGCGAAGCAGAAGTGATGATTGTATCGGGACGCATCGCAGTGAATGGTGTACTGGCGAAGCTAGGTGATCGGGTTGGGCCAGAAGACAAGATCACGCTCGATACACGGCCGCTGCAAGCGACTGAAACCGACGGCGAGCGTGTCCGTATCATTATCTACAATAAGCCAGAAGGTGAAGTCTGCACCCGCTCAGATCCGGAAGGGCGTCCGACGGTCTTCGACAAGCTTCCTAAGCTGAAGCAGGGCCGCTGGGTCATTGTGGGTAGACTGGATCTCAATACCACAGGGCTGTTGATTTTTACCACCGACGGAGATCTTGCAAATCGTCTGATGCACCCCTCATCCAATATCGACCGGGAGTATGTCGTGCGGGTTCGTGGTGAGATTGATGACGACATGATTCATCGGCTGAAGGAAGGCGTGCTGTTGGATGATGGCATGGCAAAGTTCAGTGATATTCGCGAATCACGCTCGGGTGGCAGCCATCGCTGGTTTAACGTTGTTCTGATGGAGGGCCGTAACCGGGAAGTTCGTCGCTTGTGGGAGTCGCAGGGCTGTATGGTCAGCCGCCTGAAGCGGGCACGCTATGGCTATATCTTTCTGCCGGCACGCCTGCGCCTGGGGCAGTGGGAGTACATGGGGCAAAAAGATGCCGCTGTCCTTTATGAAATGGCAGGTCTGACCGCTCCGGAGATTCATGAGCCCCGGTCGCTACAGCGACGGGTTGAGGCCGCTCAGTCAAAAGGAGGGCGACGAGCAGCTCAGGGCAAGGCACTTCAGAAGCGACCACAAAGTGGGAGAGGTCGCTCTCCCAAACGTGGGTAAGCTCAGGCGCTGATCGCGCCTTCGGCGGGGAGGTCGGCGTGTGGCTGATCGCCCTGCGCAATGCGGGTTTGATTACGACCATTTCGTTTTGCCTGATACAGGGCGGCATCTGCCCGTGCGATCAGTTCGTTGCCACTTTCATTTGGGTGATAGTTTGCACACCCCAGGCTGATGGTGACGGGAATACTGACTTTACCAAAGGCGAACGGTTTATCAGACACCGCCTGGCGCATCCGTTCTGCAATGACCCATGCATCCGTCAAAGAAGCGTTCGCCAGGATGACACCAAACTCTTCTCCACCTAACCTGAACACCGTATCTGAATCGCGGCAGCAGCGGTTAATTCGCTCTACGACCGCTTTCAGGACGGCGTCACCTGCTGCATGGCCATGCGTGTCATTGATCAATTTAAAGTGGTCAATGTCGATCAGGAGGAAGGTCAGAGGGTGCTGGTAGCGATTAGCAAAAGATAGGTCCCTCTGCATCTGGTAGTCGAGCGCGCGCTTATTGGCGGCGCCGGTTAATGAATCTGTCAGTGCGGCCAGCTGGGCTTCCCGGTAAAGGGTTGCGTTGCGGAGAGGGTAAACGAGGCTGCCGAGCAAGGATTCGACCGCTTCCATTTCGGCTTCCTTGAATCGGTAACTGCGACGCAACTTGAGTGTGCCGAGGTCGGCATCCCTCAAGGTCAGCTTATAGTCGAGTTCGTGTCGGGCCGTTTGCTTCTGGTCGATCACGAAGTGGTGGCTGCCATGTCGGTATTCGAAAATATGGAAGTTTACGAGTTGACGAAGCTCCTCGGCAAACAGGCTCAGTATCTCCTCTAAAACCAGCGTCGTCTGGAGTTTCTGCAGGAGCCGACCACCGAGAGCCTCAATGCGGGCGCGATAGTTATCACTGTTATTCGCCAGACTGATAACGCTGTGCTCGATTTTTGATCTTTCGTTGCCAGGCGTAGCCATGAGATTCTCCAGCAGATTAGTACGATTGATTAGTTTTAAGCCAGTTTTATGCCAGACCCTGAAAAATAAGCGAATACAAGTGGTAAGCCCTATCACTGAGACCTCACTGCCGGCAATGTTTTGCCACGATGTCGGTTTTTTGGCGCAGACTTGACCGCCAAAGGGGAGTGAGATGGGAACGTGTCGACAGGAATGCACAGTGCGGGGTGCGCAGGCGGAAAAAGGGTTTTCATTCGCGAGGATTCTCTTGTTAGAATCTCGCTTAACCATAAGAATATGTTGCCTATAAGGGGTTACTACATACATGAGGTTTCAGGCGCCAGAGAGTTTAGCCGAGCAAATTGCGTCGCATTTAAGTCGCCTGATAATCACTGGCCAACTGAAACCCCGTGAGCGCATTCAGGAGCTCAAAGTGGCCGGAGAGTTGGATGTCAGTCGAGGCTCGGTACGGGAGGCGCTGCTGATTCTTGAGCGTCGCCACGTCATCGAAATCTATCCTCGCAAAGGCGCCGTGGTCTCTGATTTGTCAGTGCAGCATGTTCAGGCCCTGTATGACATGGTTGCAGGCCTGGTCACGATGCTGGCTGTGCGTTTTGCACGGCATTGGCAACCCGCTGACTTTGCGGCGGTGACGCGGCAGGTTGCCAACGTGCTCAAGCGTATGGATGATAAAGAGGCGAGTGTTGAAGTCGTGGTCGATGCCGGGCTTGATCTGTTGCCGCTCTGTTACCCGGTGGTGAATAACCCCTATCTTGAAGAAACACTGGAAAATTTTCGTCCTGCGATCAGTCGAACGTATTTCCTGGCCATGAAGTCGCAAAAAGCGGCCGTGGCGGAGAGTCGACAGTTTTTCGAAAAAATGATCGAGGTTGTCAGGGAGCGACAGGTTGATTTAATTCCGGACCTGGTCGAGCATTTTGCTGAGACGCAAAAGCGTCTCGCAATTGCAGCGTTACAGGCTCGAAGCGCGGCTTGACAGCGAACCCTTTGAATGCGATTAAAATCAATAAAACTAGCAGGATTTAAATCCTTCGTTGATCCCACAACCGTTCACTTACCCGGCAATATGTGCGCGGTGGTTGGGCCAAATGGCTGTGGCAAATCCAATATCATTGACGCCGTGCGCTGGGTCATGGGCGAAAGCTCGGCCAAGCATCTGCGGGGTGAATCCATGACCGATGTAATCTTTAATGGATCGGTCGGTCGGGCGCCGGTATCGCAGGCTTCTATTGAATTGGTGTTCGACAACTCGGCTCAGATGCTGCAGGGTGAGTTTGCCCGCTACAGCGAAATCTCCATTCGTCGCAAAGTCACACGAGATGCGCAATCTTTCTACTATCTCAATGGTAATAAGTGTCGGCGCAAAGATATCACGGATATCTTTTTGGGAACGGGGCTGGGGCCGCGAAGTTACGCCATTATTGAACAGGGTATGATCTCCCGGCTGATAGAGTCCAAGCCTGAAGAGCTGCGCGTATTCATAGAGGAAGCGGCGGGCATCTCCCGCTATAAGGAAAGACGCAAGGAAACTGAAAGTCGCATCAAACGCACCCGCGAAAATCTTGAGCGCCTGCGAGATGTTCGGGAGGAGCTGGAACGTCAGTTACAAAACTTGCAGCGTCAGGCTAAAACAGCCGAAAAATATCGCGAATTCAAGGCTGAAGAACGTGTTGGAAAAGCGCGTCTCGCTGCAGTGCGCTGGGACCACCTGCAGAAAACGCGCCTGAAAGACGAGGCCTTGCTGCGTGATCAGACACTTGAGCTTGAGAAAAACCTGACAGATCGGGTTAAAAATGACAGTGAGCTAGAGCGACTGCGTGAGTTACGCCGTGAGCAGGCAGAAGCGGTCGATGTTTCTCAAGCTGCGTTTTATCAGGTGGGTGCGGAAATAGCGGGCCTGGAGCAGCAGTTAAAGGGTGCCCAGGAGCGTGCAATTCAGTATGAGGCTGAGCGAAAACAGCTACAGCAGCAAATCGTAGGGCTGAATGAGGAAGTTGAGCGTGAGAAGGCAACGCTTGATGCGCTCTCAGATGCTCTGGCGGGTGCGGGCCCTGAGCTTGAAGAGCTTCGCATGGTTGAGGAGATGTCTGCCGAACGCTTTGAAGCGGCAGAGCAACGCATGCAAACCTGGCAGCTTGAATGGGATCAGTTTGCCGGTCAGTCTGCACAGGCACAGAAATCCGCTGAAATTGAACAAACTCGTATTCAGCAAGTCGAGCGCAACTTGCAATTGGCAACATCCCAATTGGAAAAGTTTGATGTGGAGCGCCAGCAGTTAGGCGATGATGACGCACCAGAACTCAACCTGCAGCGGGAGCAACTGGCTGAAACCGAGATGCAGATGGAGTCAGATCTCGAAGCCCTGGAAGGACAGAAAGCGGCGGCCCGCCAGTCGGCGACGGAATTAGAACGGCTGTCACAGCGTTTAAATACTCAACAAGGGCAGTTACAGGTGCTGAAAGGTGAACAGAGTTCGCTACAGGCCCTTGAAGCGTCCGCTGATAACGATGCGTCAGGGGAATTGCGAGCCTGGCTCAAAACACATCATCAGGATGAATCGTTACGCATGGTCTCCCGACTACAGGTAGACGCTCGTTGGGAAAAGGCCGTTGAAAGTGTATTGGGCGCCCGACTTCAATCAGGCCTCGTTGCGTTGCCGATGGCAACAGTTCTGGCAGCCCCTTTACCGGAAGGGATCTCCCTGATCAGTGTCGAGCAGCTGGGGGATGTTGATAATGTATTCCTGAAATCTCCACTGCTGGCGGCAGCTGACTGGACAATGGGCGTGCGCCCTGCCGGGGATCGTGCTGAGGCGATTGCCCGCCTGGATGAGTTAGGCGAAGGAGAGTCGTTTTTGCTGCCATGCGGTACCCGTGTGGGGCGCACCTGGGTGGTGACGCCACCTCTGAATCGGCCAGAATTGGGCAGTCTCTCACGCCAAAAAAGGCTTCAGGAAATAGCACTGGAAATGCAGGCTTTGGATGCTGCCATTGATGAAACCCAGCAGGCCCGCCAGCGGCATAAAGAACTGGAGGGTCAATATGCGGTGCGTGAACGTGAAATTCAGCAGCGATTGACCGAGATTCAACGCAGAATTGTCGCTGAAAAAAGTCGGATTTCAGCGGAAGAAGCACGCCAGGGCCACTATCGCCAGCGCCGGGAAGCGATCGCACGTGAGGTCGCCGAAATTACTGCTCGCCGTGATGAAGACCGTGACCGACTGAAAATGCATCGAGAGAGCTGGCAGGATGCCATGGAAATGCTCGAAAGCCAGGCCTTGCGGCGCGAACAAATGCAGGCGCAGCGTGAACAGCTGCGGTTAGAACTGGATCAGCTGCGTACTCAGGCGCGGCAGGATCGCGAGCGTTTACATCAATTACAAATGGAGCGCAATGCGCTCTCGGCTCGCAAAGAAGGCCTGCAGCAGTCGCTTGATAAAAGTCTCACCGCCGTAAAGAGGGCGCAGGAACGCCTGGAATGGATTGCTGACAGTCTGGAGTCCCTGCGAGAGCCGGAAGAGGGGATTCGTCTGTCACTGGAATCCGCGCTGGATCGGCGTGTTGATAAAGAAAAGCGTCTGGCGGATGTGCGTCGACATCTTCAGGAGACCGAAGACATTCTCAGGCGCTCTGACCAGGAGCGGCTTTCGGTGGAGGGGCAGATCCAGACCGTTCGGCAATCTGTAGAGCGTTTGCGCATGGCGATTCGGGAAGCTGAGTTAAGGCAGCAGGCGCAGCTGGAGCAGATTCATGAGATGCATGCTGAGCTGCAGCCAACGCTCGACGCACTGCCTGAGGGAATGACCGAAGCGCGTCTGGAGGCCGATTTAACCAGTCTTGCCAGTCGGATCGAGCGTCTGGGGGCAATTAACCTGGCGGCGATTGATGAATATGAAATGCAGTCCCAGCGCAAGATTTATCTCGATGAGCAGAATGCAGACCTGGAAGAGGCCCTGGAAACGCTGGAAAATGCCATTCGTAAAATTGACCGGGAAACGCGGCAGAAATTTAAAGAGACATTTGATCAGGTCAACGGAAGTCTGCAGGCGCTCTTTCCAAAGGTTTTCGGTGGCGGCAGTGCCAGTCTGGAATTAACCGGAGATGACTTACTGGAAACGGGTGTGACGATCATGGCGCGCCCTCCGGGGAAGAAAAACAGCACCATCCATTTGTTGTCTGGCGGTGAAAAAGCCCTGACAGCGATTGCGTTGGTCTTTTCGATTTTTCGCCTTAACCCTGCGCCCTTCTGTATGCTAGATGAGGTCGACGCGCCGCTTGATGATGCAAATGTGGGGCGCTATGCGCGCATGGTTAAGGAAATGTCAGATCAGGTGCAATTTATTTATATCAGTCACAATAAAATAGCCATGGAAATGGCAGACCATTTGCTGGGCGTCACGATGCATGAACCGGGTGTATCCCGTATGGTGTCGGTTGACGTGGAAGAGGCTGCTGCGCTGGCGGGACTGTAACTGCAGATGAGTTATTGTGTTGCTCAAGGTTATTGAATAAAGTGCTAAATTATTTTGTTGATTAGTGTAAGCCGGACGACGTTATGGAACTCAGACAGTGGCTCTTTATTGCCGGAACCGTCATCATTATTTACGTGGTGGTGGATGCGATAAGGCGTGCAAGGCAGGCTAAGAAAGACGAGCTTTCTATCGCACGGCAAATGGAAGGCGAGGGATTACAGGGCTCGCCCCTTGATGGTGACTTCAATCCGGAACTGCCGGCGGGAGGGTTTCGGGTACTCAGGCGGAATGAGGCTGCCGAGGTGGTCCCGAGTGCGCCATTGGATGAGGCTCTTCCGGTAGAAGTGGGGCTGCATGCGGATGCACCCGAGGACACATGGGGGGCGGCAGAGGAAACGGGCTTGAAAGCGGAAGGTACGCCAGGTGGAGAGGTCGAAACCAAACCCTACCGCACGATTCAGCGTCCGACGGCAGAGGATAAGAATCCTCGCTTTGACAAGACGGCGCTTTTGGATGACGAGTTCAAGAATCGCTTCTTGAAACGCATCACGCCAATTCAGTCTGCAAAACAGAAGAAAAGTGAGGAGCCGAAGGGGAGCGCCAAAAAAGAAGAAACGATTATCGTTAATGTTGTTTCCCGCAGCGAAGAGGGTTTTCAGGGGCAGCAGTTACGCAAGCTGGTCGAAGCCTGCGGAATGGAAATGGGCAAGCGTCAGTTTTTTGATCGCCATGAGTACGGTCCTAATGATGGTCCCGTTCAGTTCAGTATGGCGAATGGGGTTGCGTCGGGTGAGTTTCCGGATGATCTGGAGCGAGCAGGCATCGCCGGCGTTTACTTCTTTATGCAGCTACCTGGCCCAGAAGACTCTATGAATGCCTACGAATGCATGATCGGGACGGCACAATGCCTTGCCAATAACCTGGGAGGTGAAATGCGTGATGAGCGTCAGAGCGTCATGACCGGGCAAACGATTGAGCATGGTCGTCAGCGTGTCAGGGAGTTTGAGCGCAAGCAACTCTCCGTAAGGGGTTGAAGGCCATGGGCGAGTCGATTCCCGCCGACGTAAGTGAGCGGGTTCGCTGGTTGCATCGTCAGATTAATGATGCCAACTACCGCTATTATGTGCTGGACGATCCAGCGATTCCTGACGCTGAATTTGATCGTTTGTTTCGCGAGTTGCAGTCCCTCGAGAAACGTTTTCCCTCTCTGGTTCGGCCAGACTCCCCCACCCAACGTGTCGGTGCTGAGCCCCTGTCTGCCTTTCAGGAGTCCGCACACCGGGTGCCCATGCTGTCTCTCGACAATGCCTTTTCGGATACCGAGCTGGCGGCGTTTGAAAAGCGGATACGTGATCGTATTGAGATAACAAGCCCCCCCATCTTTGTCGCAGAGCCCAAGCTCGATGGTACGGCAATCAGTCTCACCTATGAAAGCGGCCTTCTGGTGCGGGGCGTTACCCGGGGAGACGGATCGATGGGTGAGGACATTACCCACAACGTGCGCACGGTGGCCAGTATACCGCTGCGACTGTTAGGCGGTGGGTTTCCTGAGGTGCTGGAGGTGCGCGGTGAGATCTACATGCCCAAGACCGCGTTCGATAGACTCAACCAAAGTCAGGATGAGAAAGGCGACAAGCGATTCGTCAACCCCCGAAATGCTGCGGCCGGCAGCTTGCGTCAGCTTGACCCGCGAATCACGGCGCAACGCGCCTTGGAATTTTGTAGCTACGGCGTAGGCTATTGGGATGAAAACTCGTGCCCCTTGCCAGCGACCCAATTCGAGTTGCTTCAGCAATTGAAGTCGTGGGGGGTTCGTATCAGCCCCGAGTTGAGTCGTGTCGAGGGTGTGGACGGCTGCATTGAGTACCACCAGCGCTTGCAACAGAAACGACCTTCACTGGCCTACGAAATCGACGGCGTTGTTTTTAAGGTGGACGTTCTGCGTTTGCAGTCGCAACTCGGTTTTGTTGCAAGAGCACCGCGCTGGGCCATCGCCTATAAATTCCCCGCTCAGGAAGAAGTCACCCGTTTGACCAGTGTGGAATTTCAGGTTGGCCGTACCGGTGCTGTGACGCCCGTGGCACGCCTTGAGCCGGTGTTCGTTGGCGGTGTAACTGTCAGCAATGCAACCCTGCATAACCAGGATGAAATGCGCCGGCTTGATCTTCGGGAAGGCGATTGGGTGATCATTCGTCGTGCCGGGGATGTGATTCCGCAGGTTGTCAAAGTCATTGTCGAGAGGCGAAGTGGTTCTGAAAAGGCCGTTCTATTTCCATGCCAGTGTCCCGTCTGTGGATCTGACATTTTGCAGCTGGAAGGCGAAGCGGTCGCCCGCTGCAGTGGTGGGCTTACCTGCTCAGCTCAGCGCAAAGAAGCACTGCGTCACTATGCCTCTCGCCGAGCCATGAATATTGAGGGGCTGGGTGAAAAGTTGATCGATGTTCTGGTCGACAAAGCGCTGGTGCATGGTTTACCCGACATTTACTCGCTGGATCGACACCAGTTGATTGCGCTTGATCGTATGGGGGAGAAGTCGGCAGACAACCTGCTTGCGGCGATTGAGTCCTCTAAACAAACCACACTGGCCCGGTTCATTTTTGCGCTGGGAATTCGTGAGGTCGGCGAGGCAACGGCGGGTTTGCTGGCGCGCAGTTTGGGCTCCCTGAACGAGCTGATGGCTGCATCAGAAGAGCGCCTGCTGGCGATTCCTGATATTGGTCCGGTTTGCGCAGGCCACCTTGTGAGTTTTTTTCGGCAAACTGAAAATGTCGCGACGGTTCATCGCCTCCTTGAGGCTGGAATTCAATGGCCCCCGCCTGAGAAACCCGCCAATACAGCAAGCTTGAGTGGTAAAACCGTGGTGTTAACGGGTGCCTTGGCGGCATTAACACGCGATCAGGCCAGGCAGCACCTGGAGGCGATGGGCGCGAAAGTCTCTGGCAGCGTCAGTCGCAAAACAGATTTCGTGGTGGCAGGGCAGGATGCCGGTTCCAAGCTGGAACGGGCGCACGAATTAGGCATCCCTGTATGGGATGAAGCCGCATTACTCGACCTCATCCAGGGCAACGCTTCTGCTCCCTGAGCCGGTAACAGGGGGCTTTCCGACTCTTTTACTGTGATCTCGATTGGGTTTCTCACAGGCTGGACTGGTTACACGGTGTAATCTTGTTTAAGCTTTTCGTATTCATACTCACGGAATGTAAGGGTTTACCTACGTGCTAAGGAATTTTATTGCTTTTATTTCTCTCGGTCTGATCCTTCTGAACAGCGGGTGTTCGAATACGGCCGATCCAGAGCCAATCCGAATCCTGGGTAGCGCCATTATCGCGGGAAAAGTGGGTGCGGAATTGCGCGTGGAGCTAGGTTTGGATGGAGGAGAAGGTTCTTACCAATTTTCGCTGTCTAACCAGCCCGCCTGGCTGGCTATTGAATATAACAACAACCCTTATCGACCTGCTTTGATTCTTCGCGGTGTCCCGGGGCTCACAGGAGGTCAGACCACTGATGATCTCCTGACAGTTGTGTACACCAATATGCTTTTGTCTGTTACCGACGGAAAATCAGTTGCGACGAGAGAGCTTCTTGTATCGGCGGATGCCAATAGCTTTGTGCTCGAGAAAAATACTAAGCAGGAAGCAGAGCTGGAGAATCGTCCACAGCGGGGAGTGCTTAATACTGACTTGAGAGTGACCGAGCAAGTTGATATCAGTATGTGTCGCGTAAACGATGCGGGAGAGCCTTTGATTACAGAAGAAGACATGACGCTTTGGTTGGGGCTGATCGAAAAGCTTGAGGCTCAAGAAGCGGGAGAGGTCATTTCGGAGGCTGATCAGGCGGAGCTGACACGCGTCTTTGGTGGTGCCCGGCCTCGCTTAGTGTATATGAACTTAAAGTTGGTTAGAGCTATTGTTGCTGATACGGTCGTGAGTTTTTCAATGAGCGATACAACCTCATCATCTAGTACTTTTTTGCCAGGTGAAGATTATCTTGCAAGTGTCATTCGAGCAAATGGTGAAACATTGGATATGACGGCGGGTCGCCTTAAAATTCCAGCGGGAGAATCCGAGTGCCCGATTCCGTTTTTTATTAATGATGACCAGAAGGCTGAGGATACAGAGAGCATCCTGATTAGCGTCCAGAATTTAAGTGCGCATGACTATCTACCAGAGACTGTCGTAGGAGACCTGAATATTACTGATAATGAGGCTACACCTGATTTTCTGACATTGACGGGCAGCGTAACTGAAAATTCAGTGCAGCTAGGCTATGATGATCCTGCTCAGTTTGCTGGCTCCGTGTTTCGTATGAAAGTAGTGCTCAACGATGTGCCGAAACAAGATCGGACCAGTGACCATGTCATTACAGCTCGCCTATCTCTTAAAGCTGATCCTAATAGCGGTAGTTTTGGCTTGGTTTCCAGTCCTTCAGAAGTTACAACCAATCCAAACGATATGGTTTTGGATACATCGCCGGCATATGTCACAGCTGCTGACGTTGACTCGGTAGATATCTCGTTTGGTGAAGAGACTTTTGAGCGTGATGGCGAAACGGTAACAGAGTGGGTTTCCGAGCGTGAAGTATATTTTTATGCGCCTGATAATGGAGATGTCGGACATGTAGTTGATGAATATGTGAACCTTACTTGGAAGCGCACCGAAACCTCTCATGAAAATGATGCACTGCATGAGATTCGTATCAATGAGTGGGCGCAGACTGCTCAAATTTTGCTGCCTATTGAAGGGCGTCCGGTTCTTGCGCGCAACAGTGGAGATGGAAGCGTTTTTATAGCCGTCGAATATCCTGAGAGTGATGTCTCTGTCATCGATATTTTGCATTTCGACCGTACGGGGCAGTTGATAACAACCCTACCCATCAGATTGGGTAGCAGTAGCCTTGAACTGGTTGATCTAGTTGTTAAAGAGACGGGGGTCCCGGAAACGTCAGGGATCAATCCTAATAAAATTCAGGAATTGTATGTTGTCATGAATGTAAATGAGTTGGCTGCATCGCCTGCGTCACCCGATGGCACCGATGGCTTAGGCGGCCAGGATGTGGTCATAGGATTATATAGGCGGATAAATTATATAGGAGCCTTTGAACCGTTATGGTTACGTCAAATCGGTACTGTTTGGGATGACTATGCTTCGTCGGCTTATTTAAACTCGTCTAACGACCTTTTCGTAGCAGGTAGCACGTCAGGAGGATTTGGCGGTTTTGTTAACGCAGGCGGTACAGATGGTTTTATTTTGAGCGTGGATGAAAATGGTGATTTACTCAGCAGCCGGAATTATGGCACACCCGGCGATGATGCCTTCTTGGATGTGACTAGAGATGGCGGCTCGAACGCTTTCTTTGTTGGTTATGTCGGAAGTGAGACGGAGTTAGGTGCAGGTGGAGGCGGTCTCGACATTCTCTCTGCATCGTTCAGCGAGGAGCTGAATATCCGACGGGTTAATCAGTTTGGCGGATTGTATGATCAGGTGTTAACCGACGTCGCTCCAGTGTCCCAAGGTTTTTTTGTGTCAGGTTTTTTGAGCAGCCCTCAGTCGGGGGGCTCAGAGTTTGATAAAAATATTTTGATTGGTTTTCAACGATCGGCTTCACAATTGGATTCTTCTGCCGAATTGGGAACACTAGGAGACGATACAGTTGAGGGTGTTGCAACCGTTGGGGATAGAGGGGTTGCTGCGGGGTACACTGAGGGTGCTCTTTTCGAAGACAACGAATATGGCGGTGGTAAAGATTGGTGGATTGCTAGTTACGATGTGGTGCAACCTGATCCGGCAAAAAATGTGCGAATCCTTGAATTTGCCTGGCAGTACCAAGGTGGCGATAGTCGAGACGAGCGTATAGTCAGTCTGACGTCCACAGATTATGGTAAGTTGTTCAAGCTTACAGAAATTGTGGATAACGACCAGAAGATCGTAAGGATAACGCCATTTGCGCTAACGGATGGGCGAGAGTTGAGCCAAGTTCCGTAGAAGGTCAGGAGACTGGGTTAGATCAAACGTCATTTTCTCCCCAGTTAAGCCGTTCTGTCGGGAAGAGGCGGCAAAAGGGCTTTCAGCAAATCGTGATAAGTTACGATAGCGGTAAGTCCTGTTGCGGTGCGTATCAGGCAGGCAGAGTGGTTTGTTGTCAGCAAGGTGAGTGCTAATGCGCTCACCTGCAGGCCCGGATGTCCGACTAAGTAAGGTTGGCAAAGGGATTTTAACGTCACACCAGGTGACGATTTCATCAAGTTCCGCTCGCTCAACAATCCAATTACGGTGTGGTTCTCGGTGATTACCAGGTGGTGAATACCATGACGGGTCATCTCATTCAGACCGTCCTCCCGCGTCCTTGAACCCTCCAGGGAAATAAGCGGCGATACCATCAGTGGTTCGACCGTCTGTTTTGTTTCAGGTGCGGTCGATGAAGTTTCTTGATAGGCACTCAAAGGGCTGGGGTTGCCATGTTGACTTGTGGTGGGAGGGAAATGTGCAAACTCCTGAACTGACTGTAGCGCTGTGCTTGGCGTAACTTCTTCTACATGGCGTCTTACCACATCAGCTTGCATTTGGGTGACCCGATCGCGAGTTGGGTCGAGTGTATAAAGCGTTATCATATTCAAACCTTTCCGTTAAAGCGCTGGGGGCTGATTCTGTCAGACAGGTCTAGATCTAACGAAGGTACACTTTTTCCCAGACAGTCCGCCAGATACTGGCTGAGCAAAGGTGCCAGTACCAGACCTTTTGAACCAAGCGCTCCCAGATGCCAAACGCCGCTTCGCCCATGTTGAGGCGCAGCGAAGCTCAGTTCACCGGCTGTTGGCATGTAGTCAGGTAGGGAGTAACGCACCGCGCCCCGGTTTTCCTCGACGTCCGCAGGAAGTTCAGCGTCTGGCAGATTCAAAAGTGCTTTTAGTTTTTGTAGGTTGTCCCAGTCATCCTGCGCTGAGGGTTCTGTATCTGACAGGTTCACATGAAAGCTGGCGCCGGCGAGCTGCATGCCTTCGTTTACGGGCATCACGTAACCCTCGCCGCAGAGGGTTGTGCGAAGCAAGGCGGTCGCGGGTGTGGGGCGAAACCGGGAGATTTGTCCTTTGATGGGCTTAAAGGGAAGGTTCAAAGGGAATGATGGCGGAAGGTTTGCGGTGGCCAGAATTAAATGGTTGGTGGTAAAGGTTTGAGTTGACGTAGCGATTTCAAGGTCACCTGCTTCCGTTCGTTTGACACCCTGAAACTGGCAAGGGGATATTACCCTGGCTCCAGATGCTTCGATCAGGTGGTGGCAGGCGCCCTCAGGGTTAAGCCAGCCGCCGCGCTCAAAATGAAGACCTCCTTCGGTTAGCGCCAGGCCTGCCAGCTGGCTTGCCTCCTCTGCGCATACCGGGCGAAGCAATGCCTCTGGAAAGGCATTGTGAGCGAGGAGCTTACGTTGCCGGCGATGCTCTTTAGCATCACTCTGCAGATCAATTAAGCCGGTCGGCTGCCAAAGCGAACTGGGTAGTTTGGCGATGTGCTGATAAAAACGGTGAGCGAACAGGAAGGCAGCCACATGCAAGCGCGTGTGGGCTGACCATTCGATACCCGGTTTGATGTAAAGTGCTCCCTGAGGATTTCCGGACGCGCCGTTTGCGATGCCCGCCTGGTCTATGAGCGTGACGCGCCATCCGGCCTGGGACAAAAGGTAGGTGCAGCAGGCTCCACTGATACCCGCGCCGACGACCACGACATGCCCTCGGGAGGCTACGTGAGATGTTTGCATCGGGGGTGACTTGTCTTCGACACACTCGGATGGGGTGCGAAACGTCGCCTGAATCATATGTCGCTTGTGGCCAAAGCCGGGGCTGCGCCTGACATCGAAGCCACAGGCTTCAAGCCCGCGTCGAACGTCGCCAGCGGCGGTGAAGGTTGCCAGTGTGGCGTCGGGTGCCGAATGGTTGGCCAGATGTTGGAATAGGGGCGCTTGCCACATTTCCGGGTTTACGCGAGGGGCAAATCCATCCAGGAACCAGGCGTTGGCCAGAAATGGGGTTGCATTCAACCCTTCGGTCGCTTCCCCGAAAAACAAGGTAAGGTGGATGCGCCCGTCGCAAAGAATCAAGCGGTGTAGCCCGCGAACAGGAAGTGGGTACTGCTCTACCAAAGCCTTCGCGACCACCGAGAGACTTTTGGGGTGTCGCGAGAGCGTGCGGTCGAGATCTTCTGCGGTGAAGGGGTGCTTTTCGACGCTGAAAAAGTGAAGGCGTGTATCCGGCGGTGCAACCTCAAGAAATGCGGCAGCGGCGCAGAGGAAATTGAGGCCACTGCCAAAGCCGGTTTCGCCAATGATAAACCGCGCGCCAGAGGCTAAATTCTGCCATCGTTCTCGCAGGTGATTGCCGGCAATGAAGACATGCTCCGTTTCGGCTAAACCATTTTCCGGGGAAAAGTAGATGTCGCCATAGTGATCGGAGTGCGGAATATTGTCGTCCGTCCAGCGCAATAAGGGCGCCTGTAAAGATTCATGATACCTGCTCATGGCGTCCTGGACTCATCGCGTGGAGAGGGAATAGTGCGGCAAATGCCCGTCGGCTTTCGCGTTCCACCTGAAAACTAACCACAAGATTTGTGATGAGTAGCAGCGTCGTCATTTGAGCCCATTGTTCGTAAACGAAAAAGCTGGAATGGGTGACAAAATTGATTGAAAAAAACTGCAGAATCCAGACCAACAGGCTAAAGGGGAGGACGTAGACGAAGCGAAGGCGAAACAGCAGGCCGGGCAACAACAGCGGAAACAACAGCTGGGGCAAGCTACCTCTTAAGGCGGGGTCGAGACTGACGACAATCATGGCCCCCTGAACCAAAAGTACAAAGAAACCGATGAGAAGCGAAAGCCTCAATTTAACCCATATCAGCAGACTCAGAGCAGCCAGCAGAATGCCGCTGGAAATGGCAGCCACCATCGTTGCGGTACTCAAAAAATTGATGGGGGTGTCCAATGAACGTTCCAGCCAAAAAAGCCAAAAGGTTAGGCTGAGGCTCACAATAACCAGGCCTTTACGGTTATTGATGAAGTAGCGGTCTGCGAAATCCGCTGCAAAATGGCGCTCTCTGGCGTCGTTGAATTGCAACCCGTCTGACATGCGTGAGGTTTCCTGAATGATATGCTTCGAAGTGTAATCGCTCATCCCTTCTGATAGCAAAACCCCAACAATTCCTTACGCTTTGAGTCTGTACAAAAAAAAGACGAATGCGCAGACTTGTGGCACTACTCAAAACACCATAAGAGGTTTGCTATGGCAGTCAGACAAGAGGTACTTGACCGTTCCCGCTTAGGCCGCTTGCTCATTAATCGGGGCTTGCTCAATGAGCGTCAGCTCAGTGAGGCGTTGCAGCTTCACCAAAAGACCGGGCAGCGACTGGGTGAAATTCTGACGTCCAGCGGCGTGATCACGGAGAAAGAACTTAGCCGCACATTGAAACATCAGCAGCGTCATCGCTATGCGGCAGCCTTTGTCGCCATGGCCGTCGCACCCTTTCAAACCAGTGTAGCGATGGCTGCTGGGGCGACGGGAGCTATGCCGATCCCCAAAACGGCGAGCAGCTTTGAAGCATCGGGTCGAATGCAGGCACTGGATGATGAGGCGATGGCAGGCGTCGGAGCACAAGGCTTACAGGAAGATTATCAATTGCTGGCATCGCTAACCTCAACCCGAACCGACGATATCCGTCCTAACCGACCGAATTCACAGGCGGGTAGCGATGACTTGCCTGAAGGGGTCAAGGTCTTGGGAACGCTGGGTAAAATTTTCTTCCCCCTGGCCAATGTGCTGGATGCCGAAATCGAGATTGAAGGGGTGTATTTTGATCCCTCAAGGATCAAGCCCCTGTTCACCGAGGATGGAGCCTTTAATATCAATTTGCCAGCGCGAATTGAGCGTTTAAGCTTCATTGATGTACGTCCGGCGGGCACTCATGGCGCGACCATGGGTAGCATGCATTTTGAAGGCATCCAGTTCAGTGAGAATTCAAGCCTGGTGATCAGACCTCGCTAGGGCGTCTTGCTGCATCTCGCCGTCAGGAGAGCTGCCATAAGGCGTCTCTCCTGATACAAGTATCCCATCTAAACGCGCTTTAGCGTATCGTCAAATCAGGCCAACGCCAGGGAATGGGCGCTGCCGTCCGAGGACGTTTTCTGTCCGTTTGCAGCGTAGAGATCGGCGGTAAGGTGTCCTTTGCCTCGAATAATATCCATGAGTCGCTCATTCACCTGTTGGGTGCGAATCAGGATTCGTCCGTTCACTTCATTCATTTGTTTTATCCGCACTAACTCCGATTCGGCGCGTGTGTAAAGCGCGTGTACTGATGCAGCTTTAGCTTTGATCAATTCAAGAAAGCGGGACTTGCCCATGCCAGTGCTGTCGAGCCAGGCGATTCGCTGGCGGGTGTTTTCCGCCATCGTGTCCAGCAAGGTGTTTTTTTCGGGAGTGAGCGTCTGCAGCGCACGCAGATCACGGGATTCGAGCGCCATTCTCTCTTCACTTAGCAGGCGCTCGAGGAGGGCCAGGGTTTCAAGGTCGTGTTTGAGCAGATCAATGAAAACCTTCAAATCGGCGGTCATGTTGGGCCTCGCTTGGTATTAGAAATTCTCCTCAATACCAAGCAATTTTTCGGCCACTTTTGAGCTGTCGACCTGATATTCACCCGACTCAATGCGTGCTCTCAGATCGCGCACACGATTGCTGTCCACTTCGGGAAGATCTGCCAACGAGCGTTCAATCTCTTTTAGGCCACGCGCTTTGCTGCTTAATTCAACCGTTGTGCTGTTTGTGCCCGATGCACTGGATTCCGTGGCAGCATTTTCGCTGCGCGCGGCTTTCTCAGCCTTACTGGAAGGCTGTTGGGTTTTCAGATCGCTGATCGGCGAGTTGCCGAATCCCTTGATGTTCATGGTCTTATACCCGATTGAACCTTTCTTGCCTTTATTATCGGCAGGATTAATAGAAACTTTAGCTAAATTTTTGAAACCTGGCTACGCCGACTGAGTCCAACTGAATCAAAGTGGTACTTCAACCTGTGCCTGTCCTATGACCGTGGCCTTAATGCGCCGCTGGGAGGCGGTGTTCTCGACTGGAATCTGTTCCCCCAAGTGCCCATCTGCCAGGGCTTTTCCGTTCATCCGAACAACCATGACCTCGCTTTTGGCAGAAATAATGACATGGTCGCCTTTGGAAACGACCTTAGGTGCTTCCAGCAACCCTGGGTGCAGAGGCGTGCCAGCGGGCAAGGCCCGCTTGCTGACCAGTCCGAGCACAGGGACTTCACGCTTATAGTAGCCGAAATTAAGGTCTGCGGTATTTAAACGTTTGTATTCAATATGTGAATCCTGTAATCGACTCTGCCTGGCAACAGGTGTTCGTGTGATGGCAACCTCCGTGTAACGCTCTACCTGAACACTGACATAAATTTGCCAGGGTTTTGGTCCAGCACACTGCACAGAGAAGGTAATACGGCCAGCTTTTGCCGCCGAGCGGCTATTTGCTTCCGGTGGCTGGCCGCAGGGCTCAAATAGGAGGCGCGAGTCCAGACTGGCGATTTGCCATTCCAGTGTCTCGTCCGCCGCGCGGGCTTCCTCCTGCCAGGTTACCAGAACCGCCTCGATGGCCTGAGAGATCTGGACCTGCCATTCCGGTGGTGTTGCCTGAACGGGCAAGGAAAGCAGGCCGGGAAGCAAGGCCAGCAGAATGACTTTTGCGATGATGCGAAATTTCATTTTATGTCCTATGCTCATTTATAGCTTTGGGTGCGCTGTATGGCTTCGCACGTGTGTGCTGTAACAGTTGTGCTGCAAGGGTTGTGCCTGATTACTGAATTTTGGGGAGCAGGGTGGTATGGCAGGGGTATTAGACAGCGTTAACCAACGTACCCAACTGGTCGGGCAAAACCGGCTGGAGTTGCTTTTGTTCAAGTTACAGGGTGATCAGATATACGGGATCAATGTGTTCAAGGTTAAGGAAGTGCTGCAGTGCCCTAAGTTGACCATGATGCCCAAGCGGCACCCGGTTGTACGTGGGGTGGCTCACATTCGTGGGGGGACGATCCCTATTCTTGATATGGGGATGGCAACCGGGCAGATGCCGATTCCGGAAGACAAAATTGATAACTGCTTTGTGATCATCACAGAGTATAACCGCAAAACGCAGGGCTTTTTGGTCAGTGGCGTAGAGCGCATCGTGAATCTGAACTGGGAAGAAATGCATCCGCCACCCAAGGGGGCAGGGCGTGACAATTACCTGACCGCCGTGACCCGGCTCGATAATCACCTGATTGAAATCATCGACGTAGAAAAAATCCTGGCAGAGGTAGCTCCTTCACGGGATTCGGTTGCCGAAGAGTTTATCGAAAAAGTTAAAGTTGAAGAAAATAAAGCTCACCATGTATTAGTCGTGGACGATTCGGCGGTTGCCCGTCGACAGATCGTGCATTGTATGGAGGCTGTGGGCGTTGAGGTGACGACCAAGAATGATGGGCGTCAGGCGCTCGACTATTTGCGTTCGCTGGTCGCAGATGGCAGTAGCATCGATGATCATCTCAGTCTGATGATTTCAGATGTTGAAATGCCTGAGATGGATGGCTACACATTGACCACGAATTGTAAGAATGATCCGGCCCTTAAACCCCTTTACATCATGCTTCACACCTCATTGAGTGGTGTATTCAATAAAGCGATGGTGGCCAAGGTCGGGGCGGATGACTTTATGGCGAAGTTCAGCCCGGATGAGCTGGCGCACAAAGTGAACAGTATTCTTGAGCAGGTGTCTGCTGCTCGCAAACGTTGAAGCGGCACTGTTCCATTAAAAATACACCATCCACAGAGACAGGGTGTCTAAACTGATTACCCCTAATGATTACGGCCGGTTTTGCGAGTTTCTGCAGAAAGCGTGCGGAATTGTACTCGGCGAAAACAAGCAATATCTTGTGCAGAGTCGCTTGCGTAAGATCCTGTCCGACGAAAAGGTCGATAGCCTGGGAGAGTTAGTCGACCGACTCACCCGTTCGCCGCGTTCGCCTTTGCGAGAAGCCGTCGTCGATGCGATGACCACCAATGAAACCCTGTGGTTCCGCGATACGCATCCTTTTCGAATTCTGGCAGAGCGACTTTTGCCGGAACTGTCGGAAAAAAGCACTCAGGGTATACGTGTTTGGTCTGCCGCGTCCTCGACAGGGCAAGAAGCGTACTCCATCAGTATGGTCGTGGATGAATACCGGCGAAAAAATGCAGGCACTTTTCGGGCGGGGCTCTCTGTCGTAGGGACGGATATCTCGCAGCGTGTATTGGACGGTGCTCGCTCAGGCGAATATGAGATGCTTGCCATCGGTCGAGGCCTGTCAAATGAGAGGCTGGACGCGTATTTCGCTAAGTTGCCAAGTGGTAACTTCAAGGTCAGACCTGAGATTCAGCGAGGGGTCGAGTTTCGGCAACTGAACTTGCTCGAGTCATACGCAGGGCTTGGCAAGTTTGATATTGTATTTTGCCGGAATGTTCTGATTTATTTTTCACCGGAACTTAAGAAAGATATCCTCACCCGGGTTCACGGGACGTTGCGTACGGGCGGCTACCTGATTCTGGGCGCCTCAGAATCGTTGAACGGATTGCCGGATCTGTATGAGATGATCCATTGCAACCCCGGCATCATTTATCGGGCCAAATAAGGTCAGTCGGATAGATTAGGTGTTGTAATTCTGTTGCAACTCGCCCTATGCTAAGGCTGGTTTTTTAGAATAGTAAATAGCTATTGCACTCTTTAAAAACCTTAATTTTACTAATAAGACCCGAGCCTTTATTTTACCATCATCGTCTGGTTTCAAAGCGCATCAACAGGGCGCTAACCCGCCGAATCTAATCCAACACCACGAGGAGAAAACCCATGAGTTCCCTGATCAATACGACGATCAAGCCTTTCAAAGCCACCGCTTATCATAACGGTGAATTCAAGCCAGTCACCGACGCCAACCTTAAAGGCAAATGGTCAGTAGTATTTTTCTACCCAGCCGACTTTACCTTTGTTTGCCCGACCGAGCTGGGTGACATGGCTGACCACTATGCTGAACTGCAAAAGATGGGTGTAGAAGTCTATGGTGTATCAACGGATACCCATTTCACTCACAAGGCGTGGCACGATGCATCTGACACGATCAAGAAAATCAAGTTCCCGCTGGTCGGTGACCCAACCGGTACGATCTCCCGTAACTTTGAGGTGATGATTGAAGAAGAAGGTCTGGCTCTGCGCGGAACTTTCGTGATCAACCCTGAGGGTCAGATCAAAATCTGTGAAGTGCACGACCTGGGCATTGGCCGCTCGGCGAAAGAACTGGTGCGCAAGATTCAAGCGGCGCAATACGTTGCTTCTCATGACGGCGAAGTGTGCCCTGCCAGCTGGCAGCCAGGCGACAAGACGCTGGCACCCTCACTGGATCTGGTTGGCAAGATCTAAGTCAACTGAGGTGACTCGAAGCCGCTTTTCGGCGGCTCGATAGCTACCAGGTGCCCGTTCAGGGCACCTTGATTCCTGAATTCCTAAAACCTATGTCAACTAAACTTGGCAGGGGTTTCATCAACCCAAGAAACAGGTGATTGCATGTTGGACGCAAATGTTAAGAATCAATTAAAGGGCTACCTTGAGAATCTGCGCTCGCCCATCGAAGTGCGGGCATCGCTGGATGACAGTGCCTCATCTGCGGAAATGCGGGCGCTGCTGGACGACATCGCCGCACTGCATCCGAAAGTGGTGTTGATGGATGAGCCGGTTGGATCTGGAGTTAGAATTCCTTCTTTTTCCGTGAATCGTCCCGGTGAGGATACTGGGATTCGTTTTGCCGGTATCCCGATGGGGCACGAGTTTACCTCACTGGTACTGGCGTTGTTGCAAGCCGGGGGGCATCCGCCGAAAGTCGAGCCTGCCTTGTTAGACTCGGCCGCTAAACTGGAGGGTTCGTTTACCTTCGAGACGTTTATTTCCCTTTCTTGTCAAAACTGCCCGGATGTCGTTCAGGCATTGAATTTGCTGGCTCTGGTTAATCCTGGCGTTCGTCATGTGATGATCGACGGCGCTCTGTTTCAACAGGAAGTGGCAGATCGCAAGGTGATGTCCGTGCCCTCTGTATTTCTCAATGGGGAGCCCTTGGGGCAGGGGCGGATGACCTTCACCGAGATTATCAAAAAATTGGACAAAGGTGCCGAACAGCGCGAGGCGCGTAAGCTCAGCGAAAAAGCACCGTACGACGTGTTAGTTGTAGGCGGCGGGCCTGCGGGAAGTTCTGCAGCGATTTACTCGGCGCGGAAAGGAATTCGTACCGGAATTGTGGCTGAGCGGTTTGGTGGTCAGGTAATGGACACACTCGGTATCGAGAATTTCATCTCGGTCAAAGAAACCGAGGGGCCCAAATTAGTGGCGGCGTTAGAGCAGCATGTCAAAGCGTATGATGTTGATATCATGGATTTACAAAAGATCACGCGCCTGGAGCCCAAGGATACGACGGACGACGGTCTGATCCATCTGCAGACCCAAAGTGGTGCTACGTTGCGTGCGCGTTCGGTTATTCTCAGTACCGGAGCCCGGTGGCGTGAGATGAATGTACCGGGAGAGCGGGAATACCGCGGTAAGGGCGTGGCCTATTGCCCGCATTGTGACGGCCCTCTGTTCAAGGGTAAGCGCGTTGCCGTTATTGGTGGGGGTAACTCAGGCGTTGAAGCAGCCATTGATCTGGCGGGGATTGTCTCACAGGTGACCTTGCTTGAATTCGATAGTCAGTTGAGGGCCGATGCCGTTTTGCAGAAGAAACTTAAAAGTCTGCCCAATGTGACGGTGATTACATCGGCACTGACCAGCGAGGTGAAAGGAAACGGCGAGAAGGTCGTAGGCTTAGACTATAAAGATCGGACGACGGATGAACTCAAGTCGATTGAGCTGGACGGTATCTTCGTCCAGATCGGTCTTTTGCCTAACGCCGAGTGGTTGAAAGGGGTGGTGGAACTGACTGCCCGAGGCGAAATCATTGTCGATGAGAAAGGCCAGACGTCCTTGGCGGGGGTATTCGCGGCAGGCGATGTGACTACGGTGCCGTACAAGCAGATAATCATTGCCATGGGGGAGGGGGCTAAAGCGTCGCTGGCGTCGTTTGATTACCTGATTCGGTCTTCGGTTAAGGAAACGGAGAGCGCCTGATCAACGATCAGGCACCTCAATGACCAGCACCTCGGCATCGGTGGTTGCCGTCAGCGAGAGGGTGTTCGTGGCGCGGACCTCAGCGCCATCTCCCTTTTTCAGCGGGTGAGTGTCCAGTTGTATGGCACCCTCTGACACTAACACATAGGCAGGATGGCGCAGCGGTTGTTCAATGTGGGTGCCTTTTGCAAGGCGCCCCCCACGAATAACGGCAGATTGATATATCATTAACGCACCCTGATGGATGTCCTCACTGTAGCCAGAGGCCAGCGCCGGCAAGGCATCCCAGACGGGGTTGGCGGGAAAGGTCCTGGTTTCCCAGCGGGGTTCCACGTTGGTTGTATTTGGCTCTATCCAGATCTGATAAAGCGTTGTCTCTTCCGTTTCGAGATTGTATTCGGCGTGCTGGATGCCCCGGCCGGCGCTCATCACCTGAACGTCTCCGGCGGCCGTCCGACCGCGATTGCCAAGATTATCCTGGTGGGTAATCGCTCCCTGACGCACATAGGTGATTATTTCCATATTACGGTGGGGGTGAGCGCCGAAACCGCTTCCCGCCTGAATTCGGTCATCGTTAACCACACGCAGCACACCGAAGTGCATTCTCTCAGGGTTGTAGTAATTGGCAAAACTGAAATGATGGCGGGCCTGAAGCCAGCCGTGATTGGCGGCTCCAAGCGTTTCATAGGGGTAGACTGTGATCATGATTCAGACTCCACTCAGGATTTCAGGGGGGCAGGTAAGCGTGTGTCAAGGATAGGCAGACGCAGCCTGAGGGCGTAGGCGCCATTCCCCTGAATTGCAACAATAATCGTCAGCATACTCAGAAGTGCTGGAAATTCCCAGCCGCCGTTAGGGCTGCTGAAGACCCAGCCATTTCCGGTGTGAACCCAGGTCGCACCTAGCATAATGGGGAGCATCAACAGTGCCGTCAGTCGCGTATAGCTTCCGGTCAGCAGAGCAAGTCCTCCGAGAAGTTCACCGGCAACCGTCAGGTAAGCGGCCATGGGAGGCAATCCCAGACTACTGAAAAATCCCACCGTGCCGGGCAGGGTGAATACCAGGACCTTAAGCAGGCCATGGGCTAACAGTAACGTACCCAGGCTCATTCGAAGCAGGAAGGCTCCCAGGTTTAATGTGGTTGTATGCATGGTCTTTCTCCAAAAATTGGGTGGTGTTTAGCGAGCGGACTCAGCTTAACAAATTCCAAAAAATTGATAATAATGTGCAAATGAATAACACTGATTCCAAAAAGGAATCAAAAGTGCAGCATCTTGATCGTGTATCGGTTTTTATCGAAGTGGTTCGCCGCGAGGGGTTTTCACCGGCCGCTCGCTATCTGGGAATGACTGGATCAGCTGTAAGTAAGCAGGTGCAAAGCCTTGAGCGGCAACTGGGGATTCAGTTGTTGACCCGTACAACCCGCAAAGTCACGCTTACCGAAGCCGGACAACTTTATTTTGAGCGAGCAAGACAAGCCCTGGACGATTTGTCGGACGTCGAGGCCGAATTGCAGGATCGACAGCATCAGCCGACAGGAACTCTGAAAATCAATGCGCCGATGGCCTTCGGAACACAATTTCTGGTGGGGCCTCTGGCGCAGTTTGCCGCACGCTATCCGCAACTCATTCTGGATGTCGATTTTGATGATCGGCAGGTGGATATGGTTGCAGAAGGGTATGATCTGAGTGTTCGGATTGGCGCCCTGCGGGATTCGACGCTCAAAGCCCGCTGCCTGGCGTCCTGCCCGATCTGGTTGTGTGCCAGTCCTGAATTGATTGAGCGATTGGGGTGCCCTGAGCAGCCAGATGATCTTAAAGGCGTTCCGGGTATTGGCTACAGTCAGGTTATGGCTCAAACGGAATGGCGATATCAGTGCAAGGGGGCATCTGGCAGCCTGGTCTTCCCCGTGGCTTTCAGGGCAAACTCTGCAGCCATGATGCGTGAGGCCTGTCTGGCCGGACTTGGCATCGCACTCCTACCGATTTTTGCGGTTCAGGACGATGTTAACCAAGGGCGACTGCTGAGGCTATTTCCCGACTATACCACAATCCCGGAGCGGCATATTTATGCGGTTTATCCGCCAGGACGCTATCTTTCTAATAAAGTTCGCTTGTTAATTGATTGGCTGGTTGAGACCTGTGCAGAGCTGCCTTTCTCGCCGGAAAGTGAAAATTAGTACCTTGTTGTTTGCTACTACCACGGATCCTGGTTTGTATCCGTGTTGCGGAACTTACCTGCGTTATGCGGGTCAAAGACTGTATTACAAGGCGGGAGACGGGTTGTCGTGCGAGTGAATTGGCGTTCGAGGTCGGTGTGGTGGGGAGTGTTCGGCGGTTCGCTGATCCCTCTGAGTGAGCGGCTTTATCAGATGTTTTGGGGGGATTTGGGGACCGATCCAGGGAAAACGCTGACGGAAAGTCTCGGCACCATAGCCCTTTGTTTTTTAGGCATGACACTGGCGATTACGCCCTTGAAGCGATGGTTCAGTTTGAGTCTGGTGCATTTGCGTCGCATGCAGGGGCTCTTTACCTTCTTTTATGCATCGCTGCATGTGGGTGCTTACCTGCTGTTTTTGGCGGACTGGAGCGCGTTCATGGACGATGTGATAAAGCGGCCTTACATTTTTGTTGGTCTGGCCGCATTTCTAATTCTGTTGGCACTGGCTGCCACCTCGTTTAAGACGATGATGCGACGCCTCGGGCGACACTGGAAGACCCTGCACCGCTTGGTTTATCCCGCGGGGGTGCTGGTTGTCGTGCATTACGCCTGGCAGTCGCGTGGTGATTACACCACGCTCTTTATCTACAGTCTGAGTTTGCTGCTGTTACTCAGCGCACGCCTGCCTCAGCGCGTTTTCCATTCAGCACGCTCGCCTGAGCCTGAATGAGTACGGTGCCTGATTGATCCATCAGAGAGAGCTGATCGGCAGAAATCCTGAAAGCATCGACCTGGCTGAAGGCCTCCAGGAGCGCTGTTTCAAACGCCATGGATGATTCACAGTGCATCAGGGTGCCGAATAATTTGTCGAATGACAGGCTCTGCTTTTCCAGCAGGTAGCCTCCACCAAAGGTATTGCACCCTGAAAAGCCGCGGACACGATGGCTTTCCCCACTCAGCTCGAAGAAAGGTGCTTCCCCTTCAGGCGGGGCAGTCACGTGAGGATGATTGAGCTGGGTAACTTGCCAGGTGGTATCGAGAATGGAGAGGGGTTGAACCCCTTTGGGACCCGTACGATACAAGAGCAATTGCAGTGATTCCTGTGGCGGGGTCTGCCCAAAGGGATCGAGATAGCGTGTGGTTGTGAACTGGAGTTTTCCATCGTGTTCAATTCTGGCGCGCACACCGTAACGCTCTCCATTCTGAATGGCTGCCGTTTCGTACTGAAGCAGGAAAGGATAGGGTGGGGAGCCTGTCAGTTTCTGCTTCTGTTCCGCGATGACCTTTGACGGCGCGTCGGTGCGGGACAGTTCTTCCAGTGTGACGATCAGGTGGGCGCCTGGCGGGAGTGCGATGCGCTCCCGGTAGAAAGCCTGGCCACTCAGTGTTTGGGGCTCAGAGGAAAGCCCAAGCATGCTGCATGCGTGCATCAGGGGCGTGAGGAGAACCACGGTCAACAGGTAGATAAAGGTATTTCGTTTCATAGGAACCGGTAATTTTTGAAGTGGCATTGAAAAAAATTGATCTGGGTAACAAAGATGTAGACCAAATCCTGATACAAATGGAAGCTAATAGTCAACGAATCATTCGCAGTAAGGGCCGCGTGCTTTTTCTCAATTAACCTCCTCGGAACCTTCGTTAAGGAAGATCAATGAAAACTGTCGTCAGCATCAGTCTTGGGCCGGAAAATCTCGATTTTGATTTTAAAACCACGTTTTTGGGGCAACCCTTTAGAGTTATTCGGATCGGTACGAATAAGGATATCGATAAAGCCAAAGCTTTGTTGAAGGAGTGGGATGGTAAAGCGGATGCCATCGGTTTGGGGATGGTGCGTGAACATCAGCGAATCGGCGCTTATCAGTTTTCGCAAGCCAGTACCAACGACCTGTTGAGTTGCGTTCAGAATGTACCGGTAACCACGGGCGCGAATCTGCGCGAGATTCTGCACGACTGGGCTGTGCGCCATACACAGCAGGAAGTCCCGAATTTTTTCAATAACAGTAAGATTCTGTTTATGAGTGGTATGGCCAATTACCGTACCGCACGGGTGTTGTCCGAATACACTGAAAACCTCACCTTCGCAGACCCTGTGTTGCAACTGGGTATCCCGAAGTTTCTGACGTCTCTGCATGCCCTTGAGCTATACGCGGCGGGCACTCATCACTTCATGCGCTGGAGTGCACCGCATGTCCTTACACCGTCTGTTGCACCGGTCAAAGAGTGGAACCACTTTATTCTCCGTAAGGCGATGCAGAAAGCGGATATCATCGCGGCTCGCTATGACGAGCTGGAAAAGTTCAGCATGGAAGAGTTGGGTGGAAAAACCGTTCTGACCGCCACTGTGACCGAAGAGCGTCTGCGCGAGCTGGGTGACAAAGGTGTGAACATGGTCGTTGACTATACGCCACAACTGTTTGATACCGTGGTTGGTGTCAACATCATCGAAGCCATGATTCTGGCTGCACTGGGTAAGAAAGCCGGTGGTATTACCGATGACGACTATCTGGAAATCATTACCTCACTGGGCATTGAGCCGCGAATTCTCTATCCCACCGGTTTCAGACGGGTAAGCCGCTTTGCCTTTGTGATTCATCCACTTTCACAGAAGTATCTGGCCAATGCCAAGCCGCTGGACGCGGTGGCAAAGGTGGCGCCCCCTGTGGTCATGAATACTCTGGAAAAGGTCATGGCATACTCTCCACCTTTCGTGTATTCCCGTGTAACGGGTATCAAGTCACCCACGGGGGCCGAAGCGGAAGGATGGTTGATTACGGTGGGGGGCACGCCGAAGGAAATTATGGCGCACAGCCCTGAGTTTACCTATCGTAGATTGTTAGCGGCGGCTAAGATGGCCAAGCGGCTGGGGGCTCAGATCATGGGGCTGGGTGCCTTTACCAAAGTGGTTGGTGATGCCGGCATCACGGTCGCCAAGCGTGCGCCGCTGCCCATTACGACCGGCAATAGTTACAGTGCCTCCGGTGCCTTGTGGGCGGCGCATGATGCGATTGAGCGGCTCGGGCTGGTTGGCATTGGTAAGAGTGGCAAAATGGAAGGCAAGGCCATGGTCGTCGGCGCCACCGGCGCGATTGGATCCGTGTGTGCTCGTCTGTTGGCTAAAGCTGTGGACGAGCTTTACATGGTTGCCCCGGAAACAGCTAAGCTACTGGCGCTCAAAGAGGATATCGAACGCGAAACGCCCGGGGCCGTGATTCACCTCTCTTCCTATGCGGATCGTGATCTGGAAAAAATGGACATGATCGTGACGGCGACATCTGGCGCCGGGAAGAAAATTCTCGATATCATGAAGGTTAAACCGGGCTGTGTGATCACCGATGTGGCACGCCCACTGGATATTCCTGCAAGCGATGTGGCCAAGCGTCCCGACGTTCTGGTCATTGAGTCCGGCGAGATACTTTTGCCCGGCGAGGTTCGCATGAAAAACATCGGACTCCCCCCGCATGTTGCCTATGCCTGTCTGGCCGAAACCATTGTGCTGGCGCTGGAAGGACGATTCGAAAACTTCACGCTGGGTCGCAACATCGAATGGGAAAAAGTGCGCGAAATATACAAGCTGGGCCTCAAGCATGGCATGAAGCTCGCGTCTATCTCTGGTGTGAATGGCGTATACAGTGATGAAGACTTGCTTAACGTTCGCAAGCTGGCGCTGGCGGCGAGAGCAAAAGCTTCAGGTGCTCCGGCAGTATCGAAGAGCAAACCGGCGAAGCGGGCGGCTCGCAAACCCAAAGCGGTCGCAGCGCAACCTACTGTCTAAATCTGGTAATTGAAAACATCCGGTGCAAGGATGTTTTCAATTTTTTCATCGGTCGCCGTATCAGAAAGCGTTAAATGTTTGTTTAATCATTCTGTTAGGCCAATCACTTCGGCTATGATTCTTTTTCGGCATTCATTCGATTGAAGGAAAAGACTACGCCATGAATAAAAATAGATTGACGGCGATGCTCAGTATTCTGAGTGTGGTGCCGATTCAGACCATCGCTAAAGAAATGCATGGCGTTCATCAGGCGCTCGTTTCTGATGCGGTGGTTGCTCAGCAACGGGACCACCTGGCTAACAATGCTGTGGGGAAAGGCTTTGGACCTCAGTCCCCTCGGGATATCGGTGCTTATGAAGGTCGCAACCCCGTTGGATTCAGCGAGGCGCCACCGTATACCCGTATGAACTTGTGCAACATCCATTTCCATAAGAATGCCGAGCACAAGGGGGGCGAGTTTACACGATACGCCGGGAACGGCGATGGTCAGGGAAATATGGGGGGGTATCAGTATTCGGGAGCGTTAAGCCCTCAGGAGCGGGCGCCGTCCGATAATCCGGTCTGTCAGGGGGAGCATGGTGGGCTTTCACCGGGAGACACCATTGAAGTGCATTATGTCTTTTCTTCAGGTCAGATCACGCCAGGGCCTAGTTTGAGTGCCTGTTTTAATGATGCCATCACCAATCCACAGTTAAGGGTTGAGGCTCAGGTTTATGTTCTGGTAAATGATGTGTCAGCTAAAAACTTTGCGCTCTTAACGGAAATTGAGCAGGTGAATGACCTCTATCAGGCTGTGAACATTCCGAATGATACTGGTGTACCGGTGGAATATGCGGGCTCAACGACGGGGCCTGGTTACAACGAGCAGGGATCACCTTTTCAGGTTAGCTGGGGTGTGCGCCCACAGGTCGCAAAAGTGAGCTTCGAGTCTGTCGGGGAGTGGTGTAATGGTAATGTTTTTGAAGAAACTCACGCACACGGGGTCCGAAACCTTGTGGTCAACCCCGATTTATTGTCTCCGATAGTGGCGAAATAAGGAGGGAGAGGAGAGTGGCCTAAAGATGCAGGCCACACTCTGTCTTTTCTTTGCCCTGCCATCGACCTGCACGACCTTCGCCCTTCACTGTACAGTGGGTGCATCCAATAGATGAGTAGCCTTCTGCAACCAGCGGATGGAATGGTAGGTCGTGGGTGGCGATATACTCATCCCGATCGGCCTTGCTGACATCTACCATCGGATTAAACTTGATGATGCCGCGGCGTTCTTCAAAGATCGGCAGCCCAGCCCTGTGCTCCGTTTGCCACCCCATCAAGCTGGAAACCCAAACGTGATAACGGTCTTTGACTTCTTCCAGTGGCTGAACCTTATTGGCCGAACAGCAGAGATCCGGGTCTTTGTCCCAAAGCTGTTCACTGATACTGTAGGCATGGTGATGCTTGTCCGGGCAAATGTCTTCTACCGTTAGATTGAAGCGGCGAATAAGATAGTCACGATAGTCCAGCGTCTCTGTAAAGTGAAAGCCGGTGTTGATGAAGTGAATAACCTGCTCGGGCCGAATCTGCGAAATAATATGCAGAAAATAGGCAGAGGTTGCCGCAAACGAAGACGTCACCAGAACCTTTTCCGGGGCGAAGTCCTGATAGAGACGGCGGATGCGTTCTTCAAAATTCAGTGGCGCATAGTCGCTGTTCAACTGCGCGATGGCCGCCTGCGACAGGCCCAGACTGTTGCTGCCTACCTGAGAAATGATTTGTGCTGCCTGTGAAGCGCTCATCGGAAATAGAAACTCCAGACGTTTTGGATAGGCCTATCATACCGATGTGGGCAGGAATTTAAAGTAATAAATGGTTAATTGGTTATTCGTTTAAGTTATATTTGGTTTACTTGCCCAGTTGCTTGGCCAGGTACTTTCTGAAGGCTTCCTTGCGACGGTACTCAGGGTGAGCTTCTTCCAGATTTACGCAGGCATTCAGGTATTCGCTGGCCTCTTTCAAGGCATTCGGACTACGCGAGCCTTCCTCAATCAATTTGAGCATAACCTGCACGGCATTGAGGTTGACGGCCGGGTGGTAGGGATAGACACGCAGCGCATCACGGAAGGCTTTGAGCGCTTCCTCATACTCGCCGGCATCATAGCTCTGTTTGCCCTGACGGTTGAGCTCATTGAGCATCAGGCGTTTATGGTAGGGTATGGGCGTGTCAATGATCGCTTGAATACGGTCCCTCAGTTTGGGGTTGTCGGGGTTGTCCTTCATGAGCTTGCGCAGAATCATTTCCGCACCGGGCAGGTCGCCGGTATAAAATTTCGTTTCAGCGATGTCGATGACCAATTCAGGGTCTTCTGAGAGCAGGCTCTTATGACGCTCCATTGCCGCATCAATCACGGCAATCGCTTCTTCAGATTTGCCTTGCTGGAATCGCTCAAGTGAGCGCAGGAGTGATTCGTTGAGGTGAAGCTGGCCATCTTCTTCAAACTTTTTTCGGGCGGCTTTGATCGCTTGTTTGCCCATCGCAATCCAGTCGTTGCAACGTTTCGGATCGGTCTCAGATTCAATCGCCTTTCGCACGGTACGAACGAAGGTGTCGTGTAATTTCGGATTTTCTTTCAGCGTATCGGACGCCAGGTCCAATGTTGCCTGGTAGGCTTTTACCGCCGTCTGCACGTCGCCAATTTCCATGCTGATGTCACCCAGCCAGCGCTGACGCTCAATGCTCATGGGAGACAGTTCGATGGATTTCTCCACCGTGCGTTGGGCCTCGCGGCGGCGTCCGTCGCGAAGGTGACAGGTCGCCAGTGAGTCGATTGCGGCAACGGCCAGAGGCGTAGCGTCAATTATATCTTTCAGTTCAGAAATCGCTTGTTGACGTTTGCCGAGTTCTTCGAGACAGCGTGCCCGGCCAATGCGAGCCCAGGTCGGTTTGCGGGGCTCCAGCGCGGCGTCAAAAACGCGCAGGGCGTCGGCAAAACGTTGCTGTTCATATAGAATCCCAGCCTTTTTTCGGAGTGCCAGGTAGCGGTATTTGGGTTCATTCTGCGCCATTTGATCCAGACGTTTGAAGGCCTCTTCAAATTCACCATTATCCAGTGCCAGATTGATCGACTGAAAGGCCTGTTGCTGTTCAACCAGGCGGGTAATCCGCAGTTTGAAATCACCTTGCGTAAAGGGTTTTGCGATGTAGCCGTCCGGTTCACATTCGATGGTGCCGAGAACGATGTCTTTGGTGCGTTCCGCAGAGACCACAATAAAAAGGGTCTGATAACTGATACGCTTGATATGACGCAGGTCACGGAGTAATTGTTGACCGTTAAGGCCCTTACCCAGATTGAAGTCACACAAGATAAGATCATATTGCCGCTTGGCGATCATCGGGAAGGCTGTTTTGTAGTCACCTGCGGTATCGACGACGCGGGCGCCAAGGGCCTGGACCATATTTTTGGCAATCGCCACAGCAGCCCCCATGTCATCAACGACCAGGGCTTTTTTTCCATCGAGGCAAAGGTTTTCAGCGGGATCTGATATCAGCATAGTTTCAGTTTAGACGGAAAAATGCGTTGCGCCGCCGCCTGCTGTAGGAATTCCGGTTAGCCGTTCACGCTATCGTCACTGGTAATGTCTCAATTGCCGTCGCAAGTGAATGACCTCATCCCGCAGCTGCTTCACCTCGTCCAGAAGATCAAGGGTCATCGCGAGACCGGGAAGGTTGACCCGAAGATCCTGCTGCAGGCGACAGGCTGACCGGAGTCTGCCCAGGGCGCTCGTTTCAAATCGGGGAGGGACGTTTTCGTCGATCGGTTCAAGGATGCCGTAGGCAACCAGTTCAAGAACATAGTCTGCCGAGACCCCGCCTCGCAAGCAGAGTTCCTTGAGGGAAAAAATATAGCCTGTTCCAAGTATTTCGACCTCTTGATGGATGGATTTCATCTTATACTCCCAATCGCGCACGTGGATTAAAGCCTGACTCCAGTTCTGCGAGTTTGGCGTAGAGGGCATCTGACTCCGGGTGGGCTTTCTCCGGGAGCGCCAGTTGCAGGATCACGATCTGGTCGCCTGGCGGGTGCCCCGGAAGGCCTTTGCCTTTGAGCCGCAACTTCTGCCCCTGAAGGGCGCCGGGCGGGATTTTCAAAGATACCTTACCCTTAATCGTGGGGACGGTGATCTGGCCCCCCCTGACGGCTTCCCAGGGGGTGATCGGTAGGGTCAACAGAAGGTCTCGTCCTTCGATATCAAAGAGGGGGTGGGGGGCAATGTCGATGGTAATGAAAAGATCGCCATTTTCGCCGTCGCCAATGCCGGGTGCACCCTGGCCTTTCAGGCGCAGGTGCTGTCCCTTGCTGAGACCGGGTGGGATTTTAACGCTAAGTGTTTTGTCCCGGTGCGTCACCAGCCCCCGATCATCAATCTCAGGTACGCTCAGTGTAATCGTGCGTTGGCCGCCTGTAACGGCTTCCTCCAGGAAAAGCGCAAGGCTGGCATGGATATCCTCCCCGCGCATTTGAAAACTACGTTGTTGGCCACCTTGATTGTAGGTTCGATGCGCCGAACCGCCTTTACCAAAGATAGACTCGAAAAAGTCGCTGAAATGGGCTGCGTCAGCGTCCGTAAATCCACCCGACGAAAAATGGGACGCAGACTCCCAACCGGGCGGCGGTCGGAAGCGACCTTGCGCATCTTGTGCGCCCAGGCTGCGCAACTGATCGTATTCCGCTTTTTTTTGCGGATCTTTCAGCACTTCGTAAGCCTCGCCAAGTTCCTTGAACTTCGCCTCGGCATCGGACTCTTTGCTGACGTCCGGATGATACTTGCGTGCCAGCTTCCGGTAAGCTTTTTTAATATCGTCTGGCGCGGCCGAATCGGATACGCCCAGAATCCGGTAGTAATCCTTGAAGTCCACGGAGTTGTCTCCTCAGGCGTTAAACGGTGAAGTTGCCAAGCTCCAGTCTGTCTCAATCATACCGTTAGATGACTGATCTGCGTCATAAAATGGGGACTGTGCTACGCTTAATCAAGCTGCGCGTTTCAGGTTCGGGAGTTGAGTCCTTGCTCAAACAGATTTCCGTCAGTGAACTTCGGGTCGACATGTATATCCATGAGATTGTCCCTGAGGAGGGCGTTCGTCTGCCCAAACGCAAGAGTGGCAAAGTCAGTCATCCCCAAATTATTGATAAATTTCATCAAATCGGTGTGCGCTATCTGATCATCGATATCGAAAAAGGAATTGATGCCGTACCTTTGGCGCTGGCCCCGGATGAGCCCATGCCCAAGGGTGACGACGCGATTGAGAATGCCCTGACGTTCTTCGATGAGGAAGTGACAGAGGAACATCGCGCGCTGAGCTTTGAATGGTTTACGGCCAAGGAAATTTTTTCCGTGACCACTGGTATTATCTCGGATACCTATGAATCACTGCGATCCGGAGGCAAAATTAATGTCGGCCACTTCCAGAAGGCGGCCAGTGCTATTGCCCGCTCGTTGCGGCGTAACAAGGATGCGCTGATCTGGTTTGGTAAGCTGCGGCACCTCGACAGTTATGCCTACGAGCATTGTGTCAATTGTGCGGTCCTGATGGGGGTTGCCTGTATATCCCGTAATGCCAGCCACCAGGAAACGGAGGAGGCCGTCCTGGGGGCTTTGCTGCAAAATGTTGGCGAATCTCAGCTACCCGAAGCGCTCGTCACCAAAACCGGCAAGCTTACGCCCGAAGAAATGGATCAGATGAAAGCCCACGTAAATCTGGGGGTGGATCTTCTTTCAAAGGAAGCCAAATTGCCCGAGCGAGTGAAGAAGATTGTCGCACAACATCACGAACGGATGGATGGCAGTGGTTACCCCAATCATTTAAAGGGTATCGATATAGACCCTTATGCCCGACTGGCGGCGATTGTCGATTCATACGATGCGCTTTCAACCCGGAAAGTCTACCGGGAGGCGATTCCGCCCTCTCAGGCCATGCGGATCGTATTGCAGGACAGTAAGACTCAATACGATGAGCAGTTAGTACATCAGTTCATTAAGTGTATGGGGGTTTATCCGACCGGAACCCTGGTAAGGTTGAATTCCGACATGCTGGCTGTTGTCATGGAGCAGAACCAGGAGAGTCGTCTTGAGCCGGATGTTAAGGTCATATACAACCTGAAGACCGCGGCCTACATTCAGCCCCACATGCTCAAGCTCAGTTCTGAGATGGTCAAGGAAAAGATTGTTGGCTATGAGGATCCTCGGGCACATAAGATCAATGTCACCGACTTTATGCCCAACGATGAGGATTTTCGTTAGTCTTCCTGGGTCAATGCAGGCGGTGAGCGGGCAGTTCGATGGTCTCTATGCGTTTGCCGAGCAGGCTGACGTAGCCTTGATAGCGTTCGTCACCCGTTGATGAAAACTCAAAGGTATACAGGCGCCACAGACATGGCAGGCCGTCAGCACCGCGCCTGATGCGTAATCGCTTCAGAACAATCGTCTGATCCAGCCATTGCAGATCCAGGTGTTCGCAGCGCTTGCGAACCGCCACCGTTGCTTTATCGCGAATTTGAAGGCCAAGCCACCAAAAGGCCAGGCAGCTACCCAGAAAAAAAAGTACAAGCAGGTCAGACAGGGTCACATACATTCGTCGATCAATCGGCAGCCACTCAATCCGCGCCATTATAGGGCAATTCGGTCGCCGGGTCGTGACTCTTCACGCAAATCCATTCACAATCCTTTGATTGATAAGCTGAACAATATTGAGGAGGGAGCATGACTCACGGGGGTGATCACGTTGCAATGCAGTTGCGCGCGCAGGGGGTAACGTCACTGTTTGCGCTGTGCGGGGGGCATATCTCGCCCATCCTGACTGGCTGTCGTGCACGGGGAATTGAGATTGTTGATGTGCGGGATGAAGCCAGCGCTGTGTTTGCGGCGGATGCCGTCGCCCGCATGACCGGTACCCCAGGGGTCGCTGCTGTCACGGCGGGACCGGGGGTTACGAATGCCCTGACGGCGCTTCAGAATGCGTTGCTTGCGCAAAGCCCACTGATTCTCCTGGGTGGGGCAAGTGCGACCGTTCTGAGAGGGCGGGGCTCGCTGCAGGATATTGATCAGCTCTCAGTGGTCCGGCCGCATGTTAAAGCCGCGGTCAGCGTAGGCTGTGTTCGTGACATTCAACCGGCTCTGGCGCGAGCCTTTGAGCTGGCGCTCGAAGGTGTTCCTGGCCCGGTCTTTATCGAGCTGCCGCTGGATCTGCTTTATCCTGAGGTCACCGTCAGAGAATGGTATGGCATCAAGGGTGGCGAACAGGCGGCGGGCAACGTGGTCAGGAAGGCAATTGGTTTTTATCTGACCCGTCATGCGAATGCCATGTTTCGCGATGTTGTGGATGAGCCCTGGCAGGGTTCTGATGAGGGGCGCCGATGGTGGTCGCAGCTGTCTGAGCAGGCTTATGCGCTCGCAACAGAGCACATGAGCAAGGCCAATCGGGCAACCCTGACACTTCTGGCCTCCCGTATGCTTCGCCGTAGCAAAATGCCGGTTATTTTAGTCGGTAGTCAGGCTGTGCGTAGTCCGGAAGGTGTCGGGGAGCTGCGCAAGGCGCTGGAAATTTTAGGTGCTCCGGTATTTTTGTCTGGCATGGCACGAGGGCTATTGGGGCGCAATCATCCGCTGCAGTGCCGTCATGCACGGCGCAACGCTTTAAGAGAGGCTGATGTCGTCGTTCTGTGCGGCGTACCCTGTGATTTCCGGTTGGATTACGGCAACCACATTGGTCACAAAACCAAGGTGATTGCGGTAAACCTGAGCCCCGAGGATCTGTTTCGTAATCGTGTTCCAAGCTTGCCGGTTTGGGGAGATCCCTCAGCTTTTTTAGTTGAACTGGCTGGGCGTTGTCCTAAGGGTGTCGGGCGGTCCGAATGGGCGTCAACGCTGCAGCAAAGGGAGGCCGCTCGCGAAGCTGAAATCGATGCGAAAGCGAAGAAAAAGGGCGCGTTGGTCAATCCGGTTAAGCTGATGCGTGCTATCGATACCTGCATGAGCGAGGACGCGGTCATCGTGGCGGATGGCGGCGACTTCGTCGCGACGGCGGCCTACATTCTCAGCCCTCGCGGACCACTTCGCTGGCTGGATCCCGGAGTTTTCGGCACGCTGGGTGTCGGAGGCGGATTCGCGCTCGGGGCGGCAACGGTCTATCGCGGCAAGGAGATCTGGTTAATTTATGGGGATGGATCTTCAGCCTATTCACTGGCCGAGATAGATACCTTTGTCCGTAAAGGCTTTAGTGTGATCGCGGTGATTGGAAATGACGCACGCTGGAATCAGATCGCAAGGGATCAGGTTCACTTATTGGACGATGATGTGGGCGTGGTGTTGCGCCGCACAGACTATCATCGTGTCGCAGAAGGCTATGGTGGGGTTGGATTACTGCTGGATACCAATGCGGCCATCGACGAGGTGCTGAGTGAAGCACGGGCACTGGCACATCAGGGTAAGCCTGTTGTGATCAATGCCATGTTGGATGGATCTGATTTTCGTGAGGGCTCTCTGTCGGTCTGAGTGGCTGGCACTTGCTGGTGCAAAAGGTGTGTCTGGGTCTCGGGTGGCGCCCCTAAAACGGGCGCACCAACGTGGGGCCTGCACCAATGTGGCGCTCAAGGATGGCTGCTTGGCGGGGTTGTGTCCGGTAAAATTCAATAAATACATGGGGATGCGGTTGTTGGCGTGAAACGTGCTTTATTGGCGCGTCTCAACCTGTCGGAACCCCACCATGTTACCCATCAAATTAACGGATTTTAGTCAGGAGAAGATTCGCATCCTTCACCTGACCTGGTTTGCCTTCTTTATCACCTTCATCGTCTGGTTCAGCCAGGCATCGCTGATGCCGATGATTAAAGAAGCCTTCGATCTCACCGATACGCAAGTAAAAGCACTGCTGATTCTCAACGTTGCCATAACCATTCCCGCGCGAATTCTGGTGGGCATTCTGGTCGACAAATTCGGCCCCCGGGTTGCCTATAGCGTATTGCTCGCCACCTCCTCAGTATTTTGCTTTGCCTACGCGATGGCAGACTCCTTCGAAATGCTCGCGGTTACCCGTTTCCTGTTGGGCTTTGTGGGTGCTGGATTTGTTATCGGTATCCGTCTTGTTTCGGAGTGGTTTCCGGCGCGTGAAGTTGGCTTTGCTGAAGGCATTTACGGCGGTTGGGGAAATTTCGGCGCTGCAGTCGCTTCGGGCGCTCTGCCGCTGCTGGCTGGGCTGTTTGGTGGGGATGATGGTTGGCGCTGGGCGATTGCCACGACGGGTGTCATAGCGTTGGTTTACAGTGTGGTATTCTACCGATATGCCCGCAATACACCGCAGGGCCAGCACTACTTTAAACCGAAAAAACTGGGAGGATTGGAAATCACCTCCCGCATGGATTTCTGGTTCTATCTGGGGATGTCATTACCGCTCTTTGGTGCGCTCTACCTGATTGCCTGGCGTCTGTCTCCGGCTGGCACCCATCTGTTGTCGGCCCAGGGTACTGCGATTGCCTACGCCGTTATCACGATGATCGCAATCTATCAGTTGTCTCAAATCATTCGTGTCAATAAAGACGTTCTGCGCAAAGAAGTACCTGAAATTCAGCGCTATAAGTTCAAACAGGTTGCCGTGCTAAACATGGCTTATCTGGCCTCGTTTGGTTCAGAAATCGCCGTAGTCTCAATGTTGCCCCTGTACTTCATGAATATCTTTGGGATCACGGCCGTTCAGGCGGGTCTCATGGCAGGCTGTTTTACAGTAGCTAACCTTTTGGCGCGACCTGCGGGGGGGCTACTGTCTGATCGTTTCGGTCGTCGGAAGGTGCTGGCGCTGACGCTGGTTGGCCAGGCGCTGGGCTATCTGCTGTTGGCACGTATTAATGCAGACTGGTGGATTGGCTGGGCGATTTTGGCGACACTGGGCTGTTCGCTATCCGTACAAGCGGCATGCGGTGCAGTGTACTCGGTTGTACCGTTGGTGCAACGCCGTATGACTGGGCAAATCGCCGGTATGGTCGGTGCTTACGGTAACGTGGGCAGCGTCATCTTCCTGACGTTATTGACCTTCCTTGAAGCCCATGCATTTTTCTGGGTGCTTGCCGGTGTTTCTGCCGTGACGTTTATTGCCGCGCAGTTCCTGGATGAACCCAAGGGACACATGGCGGAAGTGATGGAGGATGGCTCGGTTAAATTGATCGAAGTGGGCTGATCCAATGACGCCCTAAGGCCCCCTGTGGCCTTTGGCCCATCCACCGAACCGGGTGGGCCAAGCCGTGTTCCTGAGACCTGGCCACTGAACGCAGAAAGCAGAACTGTGGTTTATACTTCTGGGATGTCAGTTGGCAGAACCCGGAACATGACGGATACTCGCGACAAAGCCCGATCTCCTGCACTACGCGCGTTTCAAAACCAGTTTGCATTTCATGCAGATGTTCTCTTTGGGCTTCTTGCAAGCCGTGTTTCGCAGCCTGGCGAAGCACAACGGAGAGGACTCCCTGCTGATGGCGTCAGCACCTTTCTGGCGCGCCATAGCCTGCTGCAACAACATTTTCTGGATGAAATCAGCGAAGCTTTCGAGCGCATGGTCGATCCCGCCAAACGTGCACGCAAAAAACTTAAACTCGGCACGCTGGCGAAAGAAGATCGTGAGTCCCGCATTAACCAGCTTTCGCTGCTCAACGAGTATCAGCTTCGTCAGCAATTAATGTTGAATCGCGTGTCCCGACGACTGCGGGATCAGCAGTCTGCGGCGATTGCCGAGTTGGATATGCGACTGGAGTATTTGTTGTGTCACCGCATCAGCTGGGCCAATAATCCACTCAATCCTGTCGTCATCATTGACGCTTTCGAACGGGCCTTGCAGGCGGGCGAATTAAATGCCGTCCATATCGAAGGCTTTGTCCAATGGTTTGTCGAGCTGCTGGAAACCCGCTACGGCGAATTGTTGGAGCGGTGCAATCAGAACTTGCGGGATGTGGGTATTCTGCCCGATATTGAATCGGACGAAGCGGCCTTTCATTCGAGCGAGTTGGCTGAATCAGAAAGAGCCGCTGAGCGCCGTGAGTCGTTGATGAAATCGGTAGCCCCCGATTCGCAGGACGGGGACCATCTGCCGTCCTCAGATGCGTTTTACAAAGGCTTGTTGGGCCTGCTTCAAACGGCAGCGGAAACCGGCAAACTGGATCGTCATCAACTTCAGCACCAGGCCGAACGTGCATCCTCCGAGGATGCATTACTGGCGATGCTGGATCAGCTGGATGATACGCTGATCGCGGATGACACAGAAGGTTACCCTGAACTGGCATGTCCCTCCGGGACATTGGTGGAGGCGGTTAACACGCTGTGTAAAGTTCATGAGGTGAGTTTGTCCAGCCGGGAAGCAACGAGCCTGAGTCTGGTGTCTTTGCTATTCGAGGATATTCGCGTCAATGCAGACCTTGCCCCACTGATGCAGGCCCTACTCCTGCATTTGCGTCGGCCATTTGCTAAAGCGGCTGTTCTGGACACCACTTTTTTCAGCGAACCGGACAACGCAGCGCAGGATTTGTTGAATTTGCTGGCCAAGGCGGGTACGACCTGGATGCCAGCGGGTCATCGTCGTCGGGACGCGCTGTTCAATAAGATTCAAATGATTGTGCGTGAACTACAGGTGAATTTCGTCAATAACTATCAGCTGTTTGACGACCACTATGAAGATTTTGACTTATTCCTGCATGCAGAACGCCGACGCGCCAAGCTCATCGAGGATCGACTGATTGCCACCGAAAAAGCCCGTGCCCGAACCGAGCAGGCCCGCCTGCTGGCTGCCGATCACCTGCAGGTGCGGTTTCCACAGCGAGCCCATCTACCGGCAAGCCTTGAGCGTTTTTTGGACCAGGACTGGCGGCAGGTGCTGTTTTTTATCGCTAACAAGAATTCAGATCCCCTTTGCCCCGAATGGAAGGAGGCGTGTGCATTGGAAGATCGCTTTGTCAGGTTGCATCTCAAAGGGGGAGACCCTGAAGAAGGTGCCTTGCGCCAGCGCCTGAGGGGTTTGTTGGGCCAGGTGGGTTTCGACGATGCGCGTGCCTCTCGTGTTGCCGACGAGGTGCTGCAGAGCCTGAAAGGAACACCCCCACCTCCGCGTGAGGCAGCGGCCGGGTCCGGCGTTGCTGGCCTGGCGGAGCCGAGTTTGGTGGCAAACGTGCCTGTGGCGCATGAGTCTGAAAGCATTGACCCGGTGGGGGCGCTAGAAGATTCGCTCTCTCGTGAACAGAACGAGGCCCTTGACGCGTTATTGGAGCGTCTGACGATGGGCACCTGGCTGGAACTGAAAGACGGTGAGCAGCTCAGCAAAGTCCGCGTTGCGGCCTATATTCGTCCCACCCGCATGTTTGTTCTGGTGAATCGCAATGGGACTCGTACGGCACAGTTTAATCGCGCTGAAATGAAGCGACGAATCGAAGTTGGCAGTGTTCGTGTGCTTGAAAACACTTTGTTTTTTGAACGTTCTTTAGAGTCTGTTATCCAGCATCTGCGTCAGACAGACCCGACGCATTAATCCTGCTTCTGTTCAGATTCGGTTCAGCCTGACTGCGTTAGGGTGAACACAATGTCTTGAACAGGAGTACAGAACATGAAATCAACCCACACCCTTGGCAGCGTGTTACGCAGTGCGTCGCTGTCTTTGCTTTTGATGGCAGGTCCGGCTTTAGCGGGTGAAACCTGGGGCGTTTGGTATGGGCAAACCCATTCAGATAGCCGGGATGAACGGTGGCATGAGCCCTCCCGGCCGGTGCCTTTGCAACCCCAGTGGGGTAGCCAGTATCGCTGGCAGACCTTTGAGCCACCGAGGGCTCATCACTTTGGTTCGCCGGTGCAGGTGCTTCCAGCTCCCCCCCAGTATTTGTATGGTCCACCCCGGCGCGGGCACCGTCATCATGGCCATGATCATCGACACGGTCATCATGGGCATGGACATGGCCACCACAAGCAGGGTCGCCAGGGTGGTTGGGGTTCACATGAGCGTCATCATTGAGCGCCATAGCAGGTTCAGGAGGAATAGGGTATGAAACGTCGGCAGTTTACAGGCATTGTTATTCCCTTGCTTTTGGCCGTGGGGCTGAGTGGGTGCGATTACGAAGAAGAGACTTACGCTAGCGAGCAGGCGCCGACAGGGTGGTTCAGTGTCGACAGTTGGGACGGTGGCGACCCGGTGGTGATCGATCCGTATGTCGAGGATGGCTTGTTTCAGGTCAGCTGGCGGGTGGACTCGCCCGCTGCAGAAGCTGATTTGCATGTTCGCCTTGGGGAATGGTCATCGCCCTCCGGTGGGGATCTGACCCTGTTCCGAGGTCGCTGTGGTCGTTGGTCCTCCTGTGGCCTGGATGATTATCAGGTCTACCAGTATGACCCGCATAATGTGCTGTGGTCGGTGGATGAGTGGGGGCATACGGATTGGCTTGCCGATCTGACAGGGTGGTCGCCCTATCAACGGGTGCTTTATCTGCACTTTGAGGCTTGTAATCCCGGCGGTTACTGCACGACTGCGAGTCGAGCCGTGGTGCTATGGTAAGTCCCAGTCGTGGGGCAGCTCACAAACACCCTGCAGGTGGCAGGGCTGAAATTCGCCCGCGACTGAATCATCGTCCAGATAAATGATGGCGGTTAGGGCACTGGCGGATTTGAGGTATTCGAGACCCGCCACGTTGATGACCTGGCGCTTGATCCGATCAGGGGAGAACTGCCAGACAATCTCAACGGGTAAGCCTTGTGGGTGGCGGGCGGGAAACGTCGTCGAGCAACTTTGTCGAGGCAGAATATTCTGACAGGACACAAACTGGTGCTTCTCAATCACCCGAATACGCGCATTTAACACGGTTTGTCGGGTGAGATTCTGGATAATCAGACCGCGGATTTCGGCCTGTGGGGCCGGAGGCTGAACGGAACACCCGTTCAGCAGCCAGAGCAGTGGGAGGAGGGCACGCAGCGAATGGACAACTGGCCTCAAAATTGCGCGTTCCACTGCACGCCCAGCAAATGGGCTGAGGATTCGAAGTTACCGGCGACGGTTCCGGCAGAACTGCCCGGGCCATTATTGGGCGCAGGATTGTTCGGCACATCAGTGTCGCGCTGACTGTCGAAACTGCGATCCATGAAACGATCCTCGACCATCAGGTAGGTGTAGGCAAAATCCAGCGAGTGGGCCGGTGTGACCTGCCATTTGGCGCCCAGAGAGAACCAGTTACGGTCATTGTCCGGCAAGGTCGGCAGGGTCGTTTCGGGGCCTGAGATCGGTGATTCGTCGTACATGTAACCGGCTCGCAACTGGAACGGCTGACTGACCTGCCAGGTGGCGCCGAAAGAAATTTTTGCTGTGGTGCGCCAGTCAGTCTGCAGGTAGGTCGTGGTAATCGGCTGTGCTTCAACCACAATCTCTTTCAGGCGACTCTGCTTGGTCCAGGTTACGTCAGACATCAGGGCGACGGTATCGGTAATTTTGTGATAAATGTTAAAGGATAAGGATTCGGGGGTGTCGACGCGCAGCCGGGCGTCTGCGGCTTTGGCAATGCTGGCCAATGCCTCTACTGGCAGACCGTCAGCCACCATCTGTTGTTCCAGGGCCTCGGTCTGCGTCAAACTTGCGCTGCCTTCTAATTCATGATGAATACGCGAACGCCAGGCCAGCCCAACACGGGTGTCTTCATCGTATTCGTAGAGGTAACCCACATTCATGCCGAAAGCGATATCATCACCCGTTGCTTCAAACATGGGCGAAAGGCTTCCATCGGCGCCCGTGGTAACGGTATTGTTGACCATGTTCAGTAAAGCGCCAATATCCATGCCGCTGCTGAGTCCGAGGGCTCCTGCAACAGAAGGGCCATAAACTTTGCGTCGCAGCGTACCATCCATGTATTGAGCATTGAGGCCGAAGCCAAACGAGTGTCCATCCTTGACGCGAACCGCGAAAGATGGGTTGATGTTGATGGTGGTGAGTTCGGTAGACAAGGCGTAGTATCGTCCCACGAAGTCATCACTGAATTCGGCGTTCGCGCCAAAGGGGACAAAGACACCCAAACCGACCGCAGTGGTGTCGCTCAAGCGATGTGAAAAGTAAAAATGGGGAATAAACGTATCCTCAATCGGCTCACCGCCATCACTTCCGGTAATGGGCACCAAGGTGCCGCCCAGGTTTCCCGTTGCCTGACCCTCCTGAGTAAACGTGATGTCGGGCAGCACATAGTTCCCAACGGCGGAAAACTGTGTGCCTTGCAGGTTCATCATGCCCGCCGGGTTATTGAAGATTACAGAGGCATCCATCGCTTCCGCGCCGTTCGCGTTGGCGGTACCTTGTGCAGACACACTCTGCGTGCCGACGCTGTAGCCCGAGCCCGCTGCCATTGGGGCCACGAGGATTGCAAGAAAGAGAGGGTGAAGGCGAAATGAAAGTGCAGTCATGTACGCAGATCTCTTGTAGTTATTAACTGATAGGAGCGGCGTCGCTCAGTTATAATGGATACTAGAGAGCCTAGCATAGATTGGGCAATTTACTGCGCGTAAGCGTGTAATCGATGAGGATTCGTAGCCGAGGAAAATGCCCGTATGAAAAAAGACCTATCCTTTTACGAAACCCGCGTGATTGGCGTATTGATGGAAAAAGAAATCGCTACGCCGGATCAGTACCCGCTCTCGCTGAATGCCTTAACTGCAGGCTGCAACCAGAAAAGCAACCGGCACCCGGTGCTTGATCTGAGCGAGGATACAGTGGCGGAGACGCTGGCGATGCTGAAGGACAAAGGGCTCGTCCGCGCCGATGCCTACAAAAGCCGCGTGGAAAAATATGCCCATCGCTTCTGCAACTCCGAATTTGGTGATTTGCGCTTTTCTCCCCAGGAAGTGGCCGTGATTGTCGAACTCATGGTGCGCGGTCCACAAACGCCGGGTGAACTGCGTGCTCGGGCAGGTCGCCTGGCCGAGTTTGCCTCGGTGGAGACGGTAGAGCAGGTGCTTGAGGGTCTGGTTCAGCATGCGAAAGGCCCGTGGGTGCAGCAGCTTCCACGTGAGCCGGGGCGTCGGGAAAGTCGCTATGCCCACCTCTTTTCTGAATTGGTGGAACCGTTGCCGCTTGAATCTGAGGATGCCGGTAAGTTGACCGGTGCCCGGGCTGAAATTGCTGACTTGAAGGCGCGGGTGGTGGCACTTGAAGCGGAAAATGAGTCACTCAAGCGCCGTTTGCGCGCGTTAGGCGAGGTTTGTTAAGGCGGCGTAAGCGGCTGATTCGCCAGGGCGATAAACAGCTCCTCGGCACTGAGTATCGTCAGTGCGCCACCTTTCCAGAGGGTGTCAATATAGATCTGATTGCCCGCCCAAACCGGTTCTGGATGCGGGTTATGCCCTGACACTACCAAATCGATATGCGCAACCGCATTTACCAACAGCGGATGACTGAGCGCCGTGTTAAAGCGGTTGCGTGACCAGACACAATGGTCAACCTGCTTGGCCGACGCTTTCTTGCGCATGACCTGCCAGTCGAGTCCGATCACATCGTTGTGGGTGACGCCAATACGACGACTCCCGAATTTGACCTCTAATGCCAGAGGGCAACGTGAACGAATCAGTTTGCACCACTGTCGCAGCTGTTCGCGGGTGAATTGCTCTACCCAGATGCCACCTGACCGCTGGTGGACTTCGCGCAGGCTGTCGTCATCGTCAAGATAGTAGGACAACAACATGCGCTCATGGTTCCCCAGACAGGCTTCAAACCAGGGCGCCTCAAGCAGCTCGATACAGGCCGTCGATTCCGGGCCGCGGTCAACCAGATCGCCCACCGAAATCAGGCGATCCTCAGCAGGATTAAAACCAATGGCATTGAGCGACTGCAGGAGCACGGTGTAATGACCGTGTATGTCCCCCACGAAGAAGTCGCGTCCCCGAAGGTTTTCCGGTAAGACCCTAAAATAATCAACTGATCTGAACATGCCCGCCATCTCCCTGAGCCTGCCCCGAGTTTACCACGTAGGGCTGAGCTTCACAGCAATAGAATTCGTGCAGGCTCAGGAAATAAACTCGATCCAGATGGTTGAGTAAGACAATGAGAACAACGATCCCCAGCATCAGGCATGCCCGGATCAGTCGGCAGCGTTTGCATGTCCTCAAATTGTGTCTCCTTCGCATTGTCTGTAGATAGCTTAGGAAGGTGAACGGGTGTCCGTCCAGCAGGTTGATTAGCGGGTTTGATATTTCTTTGATATTTGTTTGAGAGGGGCTTGATTCTATCCCCGTTAAAGTGACCGGCAATGAGGTCAATTCAGAGGGTTGCCGGTTACGCTATGTCGAATCACTTCAAGTTACGCTTTAATCCATTGCCAGCGAGTTGGGCGGTGTTGTTGGTCACCGTTTACCTGGTCTCGGCCTTCAATGGCCTGTTTTTTGACAAAATTATTGAGCTTCGCCCCCTGAATGGCCTGCGAGATTGGTTTTTTCTCGTTTCGGTATTCGGTTTTCTGGCCGCTGTTTTTACGATTTTCTTGTCACTGTTTGCTTTTCGCTGGGTCTTTAAGCCCATTGCCATCCTGCTGATTCTGGTGGCTGCGGTGGCCTACTATTTTATGACGCACTATGGTGTGGTGATTGAAAAAACCATGATCCAGAACGTCATGGAAACGGATGCCCGCGAAGGATTGGAACTTATCAGTCCGCATTTTGTTCTGTATCTCGGATTAGCAGGCATTTTGCCGGCACTGGTTCTGGCGCGACTGCCGATTACCCATCGCCCGTTTATGGCGGACATATTGGGTAAACTGGTGGGGCTGATCGCTGCATTGGGTGTCATCGGGCTTATTGCAGCGAATTTCTATCAGGATTATGCCTCGCTGTTCAGAAACCATCGCTATGTCAGAGATCTGATTGTGCCTTTAAATGCCGTGTACTCTACCCAGAGTTATATCAAGCACCTGTTGCCAGAACGTAATCATGCCCATGTTACACTTGGGGTGGATGCAACACGGCGGCCTGGTTCCTCAATGGGTAGTAAGCCGCGTGTATTGGTCGTTATCGTGGGTGAAACGGCCCGGGCAGATCATTTCGGATTGAACGGATACTCGCGACCGACAAATCCGGTGCTCGAAAAAGGCGATTTCCTGAATTTCTCACAGGTCACCTCATGCGGAACAACGACGGCGGTATCTGTGCCTTGCATGTTTTCGGGGCAGGGGCATGATGACTTCGCCGCGAATGAATTTTTATACAGGGATAACCTGTTAGATATTGTGCAGCGTTCAGGGGTGTCAGTGTCCTGGCTGGACAATAACTCGGGCTGCAAGGGTGTATGTGACCGGGTTGAGCAGATCGGCCTCGAGAGTGCGGATGATCCGCGCTACTGTCAGGACGGCGAGTGCGTGGATGAAGTCCTGATTGATCCGTTAAAGGCTAAATTAGCGACTGCCACGACAGATATGGTCATTGTGCTTCATCAGAAAGGTAGTCATGGTCCGGCGTATTTCCGGCGGGTGCCGGCGGCCTTTGAGTCATTTAAACCGATTTGTCGGACGGTTGAATTGCAAAACTGCACACGGGATGAGGTCGTCAATGCCTATGACAACAGTATTCTGTACACCGACTTTTTTCTTGGGCGGGTGCAAGAGGCTCTGCAAGCGGAACAAGATCGATTGGCCGTCGCGATGCTCTATCTTTCAGATCACGGTGAGTCGCTGGGTGAAAACAATCTTTACCTTCACGGCTTACCCTACAGTCTGGCACCCGAAGCGCAGACGCATGTACCCATGGTGGCCTGGTTGTCTGAGGGCTTTGATCACATCAACCGACTGAATAATCAGTGTTTGCCTGGGCAGACCCGTGAAGCCTGGAGCCATGATAATTTGTTCAGTACTGTTCTGGGGCTAATGGATGTTGCAACCGAGGTGTATCACCCTGATCAGGACGTTTTCAGTGCCTGCCGGAGTAGCGCATGATGCCCGTTATAGACCGGCAGTGGCATGTGGCGATCCCATTTTGGGCTCTCAGCCTGATCTTGGTTCTGATCTATGGGTTAGGGGCGGATTTCGCGCTGGCAGATGAATTGTTTCGACTGGAGGGCGGACGCTGGCAATTACGTGACCAGTGGCTGTTCAGTGAGGTGCTTCATCATGATGGACGGGTGTTGTCGACGGTGCTCGCAGTCATTTTGCTGAGTGCTCTGGTTGTGTCGGCCTTGTCTAGGCGATTTCGACCGTTTTTGCCAGGTCTTGGGACAACAATCGGTGTCATCCTGGTTAGCCTGGGTATCGTAAACGGGCTGAAGGCAATGACGGATGGCAGTTGCCCGTGGGATTTGTCTCGCTACGGTGGACTCTTGAGTCTGGAAGCGGCGAATGTCTTCAACACGATCGATGGGGGCGGGCGCTGTTTCCCGGCAGGGCACGCCAGCGGAGGCTATGTCTGGGTTGCCTTGTACTTTCTGGCTCGATTGTACTCTCCCCGCTGGCAAACTCCGGCCCTTGTTTTGGGGCTGACGCTGGGTGGCATTTTTGGTGCGGCTCAACAACTTCGGGGTGCTCACTTTCTTTCTCACGATCTTTGGACGCTGGGGATCTGCTGGTTCACGGCTGTCGCTGGCTTTTTTTGGCTGACGCGGAGTACTATTTCGTCAAAAGTAGGAGAGCGTGGTGAGTCTATTGCGGGTTCTGATTGTGGAGGACAATCGTCAGTTGGCGGAAAATCTGTTTGAGTTTCTGGGAGAAGAGGCTTATCAGCTTGATCACGCTGCAGATGGGTTGACGGCACTTCACCTTCTGGCGACCAATGCTTACGATGTGATTGTGCTCGATGTCGGCCTGCCCGGTGTCGATGGGTTGACGCTCTGCCGCCGCTTGCGGGAAGACTTAAAGCGGGAGACCCCGGTTCTTTTTTTGACCGCACGCGATTCCATCGATGATAAAGCCCTGGGATTCCGTGCTGGGGCTGACGACTATCTGGTTAAGCCCTTCAACCTGCGAGAGTTGGAAATGCGCTTGCAAGCGCTCACCCGGCGTAGCCGCCCTTCTTCGGGGCAGGTCGAGGCCGGTGGTTTCATCTTTAATCCTGGAACGCTGGAAGTGCTGAATGCGCAGGGAAAGCGTGCCAAACTCGTGGGTTACCATGCCACGATCCTTGAAAACCTTCTTCGTGCACATCCAAATTTGGTGACATATCAGGCGCTCAGCCAGGCGCTGTGGGGCATTGATGAGGGGGATTTGAGTTCTCTGCGCACGCATGTTTATAGCCTTCGCAAGCTATTAGCGGCTGAATTTGGCCGAGGGTTGATTCGTACCCATCACGGTCGGGGTTATTCCTTTGATCCTGAATGGGTGGACTGAGCTGTGGTGACGCTGTCCCGACGGGTTTTTCAGCGTGTGTTCTGGTCCAACCTGGCAGGATTGCTGTTGGCCGTTGCCGTGGCCTGGCATGCCCTGGAAGATCTGGAGGCGGTGACACTGGCGCAGGATGAACAGGTCGAACTTGCTTACTTACTGGAGTCGGTGGATAAACGCGAGTCGCATCACTTTGCCTCCGGTACCCTGGTGTTCGCGTATCTCCCTGCGGATGCTGATCGGGCGACTGAGCTGCCTGTTCTGTTCAATCAGGTGCCGGTCCCCTTTCGAGGGGAGCTTGAAATCCTTGAAAACGAATATGAAATCATTACGGGCAACTACGACCATGGCACTTACTACTTCGCCAAAGATCTGGCGGTTTTTGAGGCGCGCGAGTCGGCGTATGGGCGCTTGTTTTTGGGCTTTATCGGGGCGGTGATTGCGGTCAGTTTATTGCTCGCAGTACTGACGGCGCGTCAAATTTCCCGGCCTCTGAGTCGCCTGGCGCGTGAGGCACTCGATCCAGCGTCGGTGTCAGGCCGCGTCGATGAGAATTATCAGGAGCGTGAGTTGCGGGACATTGCGCAGGCGGTTAACCGCTACCAGGACCAGCAACGTCTGTTTCTGACGCGGGAGCGGGATATGATCGCGATGGCCAGTCACGAGTTGCGTACACCGATTGCGGTCGTGTTGGGGGCTGCTGAGGTGATAGAGAAGCGGGGGCGCCTGCAGGACGACGATGCGCGCACGCTGGAGCGCATTCTTCGCTCAGCGCGGGAAATGTCTGAAAATGTGCATGGCTTGTTGTTGCTTCGGCGAGGGGCCACGGCAGATGAGAGGCAGGCGGTAGCACTCAGACCTCTGCTTGAGCAGTTGTGCGGAGACTATCAGCAGCTGGATGCGGCGAACGAACCCCGCCTCTCACTTGAATGGGAAACACGGGAGCCCTTCGTCAACGCTGAGCCGGCGCTGCTTCGTATGCTGATGCATAATCTTATCAGTAATGCGCTTGCGCATACGACGGGCGCGGTCAACATTCGAGTGAGCGGTGAGCGCGTGTCGATCTGTGATGACGGGGGTGAGTCCTCGATGGTCCCCCATCTCATGCCCATACAATCTCAGACCGAGGAGCGGCCCGTCGGTTTAGGCCTTTACATTTGTACCCTGGTATGTGAGCGTTACCGCTGGCATTTTAAGGTTGATCCGTATGGTAGAGGTCAATGTGTGACGATTCACTTCGCCGACAAAGTCCACAAATGATCTGGATCAGTCTGATCCATTGGCGTCCAACCTAGACTACAAGAAACTAAAACCCGGAGACACTATGAAAGCAGCCACATGGGCAGGGTCTGTATTCCTCTTCTTCTGTTTGAGTGCATTCGCGCAGGCTGAAGCCCCAAAAGAGTCCACTGAGTCAGGGATAGTGACCTTGCAACGGAGCGTTGTTACGCAATGGTTAAGCCTTGATGGTCTGATCGAGGCGGTCAACCAGGGGACGATTTCTGCGCAGACTCAGGGGCGAATAGCGCAATGGTTTGTGGATGTGGACAGTGTTGTCACCAAAGGCCAGAACCTGCTGGCACTGGAAAGTGCTGAACAGGACGCGCGTCAGGAGCAAGCCGTGGCGCAGCTTGCCGAGGCTCAGGCGCGAGTTGCGGAGGCCGCGCGACAGTATGAGCGTGTGCGCCAGCTCTTTGATAAAAAAACAGTCTCTCAGTCGCAATATGACAGTGCCGAGGCGGGTTTGAAAGCGGCGACCGCCCGAGTCAAGGCCGCCGAAGCCACGTTGACCGAGGCGACCCGACAACTGTCCTATACCCGGGTGCAAGCGCCCTACGCAGGCATTGTGACGCAGCGCCACCTGGAAGTGGGTGAACTGGCAACGCCTGGAAAACCGCTGATTTCAGGGTTTTCACTGGAAAAAGTGCGCGTCACCACCTGGGTGCCACAGAGCGTTGCCGAGCCTGTTCGTCGTTATCAAATGCTTGGTGTGCAGACCGGCGACGGGAACGAGGTGAAAGTCTCCGGGATCGTGTTATACCCTTATGCCGATGCGCAAAATCATCAGTTCAAGTTGCGAGCCGATCTGGAAAGTGGCAGCACCGTTCTGTATCCCGGCACGTGGGTCAAGGTGAAAGTGAAAACGGGCGAAATATCGCTCATTCAGGTGCCTGTGAGTGCGGTAGTCAGCCGCAACGAGTTACGAGCGGTATATGTGTCAGGGGGCGATGGCGTGGCTTCATTGCGGCAAGTCCGCCTCGGTGATCGTGAGGGTGATCGGGTGCAGGTGTTATCGGGGTTACAGGAAGGTGAGCAGATCTTTCTGAGCGCCGCTGATGCGGCGTCTCGCCAAGCTCAGTCCGGGCAGTAAGGAGGTTTTGTGAGTGCACCCAAATTTGGCATCGCTGGTCGTCTGGCGAGCGCTTTCCAGTCTGCGCAAATTACCCCCTTGCTGGCCTTAGTAGGATTGCTGCTTGGGCTTTTCGCGGTTCTGATTACCCCCAAAGAAGAAGAGCCACAAATTGATGTCACCTTTGCCAATATCTTCGTGCCGTTTCCCGGTTCTTCTCCCCGCGAAGTGGAGCAACTGGTCTCGGTTCCAGCCGAGCAGGTGCTTTCTGAAATTGATGGGGTAGAGCATGTCTATGCGGTGTCCCAGCCGGGATTGTCGGTTCTGACGGTGCAGTTCAAGGTGGGCGTTCCCCGACAGGACGCCCTGGTCAAACTCTACAATCAAGTGTATTCCAACCAGGATTGGCTGCCTGCCAACCTGGGTACGCTTCCGCCGCTTATCAAACCTAAAGGCATCGATGATGTCCCCATCATGGGGATAACACTTTGGTCGGGCGATCCCAGTCTGACCGCTGTAGACTTGCGTCCCATCGCGCATACCTTGGAGAGTGAGCTGAAGCGTGTACCGGGAACCCGTGATATCTACACGGTTGGCGCGCCAGCGGAGCAGGTGACGGTCGAGTTAGACCCTGTCCGTATGTCCGCCTATGGCCTGGACTATATGGCGGTCAGGGGGAGTCTGGAACAGGGCAATTCACGCAGCGCCCTCGCGGCGGGGGTGGCCGACGGTGAACGCTTTACAATCCAGGCAGGCGCTTTTTTGTCTACACCGCAAGACCTTGCGACCTTAGTGGTGGGCGCCAGTAATGGACAGCCCATTCTGTTGCAGGATATTGCCGCCGTACGACCCGACAATACCGAATTTGCCAATGCGGTGCGTTTGGGGTTCGGTCCTGCCTCGCCCCATGCCGATCTGGATGAACGTCCTGCGCTGACACTGGCCCTGGCTAAGCAGCCCGGCGTTAATGCGGTTGAGGTGACCCGTCAGGTTGAAGCGCGATTGCAGCAACTTAAAGGTGTTGTCATTCCAGATTCCGTTGAGGTGCTGGTGACCCGTGATTATGGGCAGACAGCTGCAGAAAAGTCCTCGAAGCTCATCATGAAGCTGGTCTTTGCGACCAGTGCGGTCATTTTATTGGTTCTTTTCGCTCTGGGTCTGCGCGAAGCATTGATTGTCGGCCTGGCGATCGTGGTCACGCTGGCGCTGACGCTGTTTGCGTCCTGGGCCTGGGGATTCACTTTGAATCGGGTGTCCTTGTTTGCGCTGATCTTCTCGATAGGCATTTTGGTCGATGATGCGATTGTGGTCGTCGAAAACATACATCGTCATCTCTCGCAGGGGCAAAAGTCATTACTCGACGCCATCCCACTGGCAGTGGATGAAGTGGGGGGCGCTACCATCCTGGCGACCTTTACCGTCATCGCTGCACTGATGCCGATGGCCTTTGTCTCCGGTCTAATGGGGCCCTATATGAGCCCGATCCCCATTAATGCCAGCATGGGGATGCTGATATCGTTGTTGGTCGCGTTCATTGTCACGCCCTGGCTGGCGGCGAGACTCATGCGCAGCCACACACATGCAAAGAATCATGGACAGGGCCTTGCAATGGACGCCGCTTCCAACAAGGACGATCGCCTGTCTGCCGCAGCGGGTAGGGCAGTCGCCTGGTTTGTCGATCCTGTTAAGGGGCGGCGCCGTCGGCATGGGCTATATCTGGCCTGTTTGCTAGGCGTGGCCTTGACCCTGCTGATGCCCGTCTATCAGTGGGTGATCCTGAAAATGCTACCCTTTGATAATAAGTCGGAGATTCAGGTGGTGGTGGACATGCCTGAAAATACGCCGGTCGAAACGACACTTGCGGCCTTGCAGGCGATTGCCAAAGAGGTCGCCCGTGTTGAGGAGGTCGATAATTATCAGCTCTACGCAGGTGCGTCCGCCCCCATCAATTTTAACGGCCTGGTCCGTCAATACTATTTGCGCCGTGCGGCCTACCAGGGTGATATTCAGATCAATCTGGTCGACAAACATGCACGGCAGAGGGATAGTCACGCCATAGCTAAAGGCCTGAGGGCTGCAGTTCAGCAGGCGGGTGCCCCGTTTGGTGCAAATGTCAAAGTCGTGGAAGTCCCTCCAGGGCCACCTGTTCAAGCCCCGCTGGTTGCCGAAGTGTATGGCTACGATGAAGCCCAGCGGCAGCAGATTTCCAATGAGGTGATGGCGGTTTTACGCGGTTTGGATGGCATCGTTGACGTCGATAGTTCAATGGAAACCCCCGTCACTCAGTGGGTCTTCGAAGTGGACCGGGAAAAAGCCGCACGGCTCGGAATTCCCTACAGTGCCATCACACAAACGCTGTCGGCCGTGACGGGCATTTCACCGGTCACCTATCTTAGAAATGATCGGGCTAAATATGCGGTCCCCGTTGTGGTGGATGTGTCGGACGCGGTAAAGACGAATCCCGAACAGCTTCTGTCAATGCCTATTCAGGGTGGGCTGGGTGGCAACTGGCGTTTATCTGAGGTCGTCACCTTGCATAAGGGTATTCAGGATGCGGCGTTATACCGGAAGGATTTGTTGCCGGTTATTTTTGTAACAGCAGACATGGCCGGTGAACTTGATTCGCCGCTCTATGGCATGTTTGAAGCGGTTGCGGAATTGGAAAAGGCATCCGGTAGCGCCTTGGGCCAACAGTTCATCCGGCCGCCGACCCTGGATGCGACCCCTTCTATCAAATGGGACGGCGAGTGGCAGGTCACCTATGAAACCTTTCGCGACATGGGCATCGCCTACGGCGTAGGCATGGTGTTGATTTACCTCCTGGTGGTGGCGCAATTCGGCTCCTATCGGACGCCTCTGGTGATTATGGCGCCCATTGCGCTGACCTTGCTGGGTGTCATGCCTGGGCATGCCTTGTTGGGCGCGCAGTTCACGGCGACCTCGATGATTGGAATGATTGCGCTGGCGGGCATCATTGTGCGCAACTCCATCCTGCTGGTCGATTTTGCCCGTGAGGAGCATGCGCGTGGCGTGCCTTTCCGACAGGCCATCATTCGCAGCAGTGCTGTGCGCACGAAGCCTATTTTGCTGACTGCCTTTGCGGCAGTGCTGGGTGCCTTTTTCATTTTGGATGACCCGATTTTCAACGGACTGGCCATCAGCTTGATTTTCGGAATTCTGGTGTCTTCGCTCCTGACGCTTGTGGTTATCCCGGTGGCCTATTATGCCCTGTATCGCAAGCGGCTCGACAATGGCAATGTGCCAACCTGACGCTATACTCAAGCTGTTAATCCGATGAAAGGGAAGGCGTTTGGAGGAGGTGGCTTTAGCTTTGTATAAATGTAGGGGTGCCTGGAGTCGCGCTGGCAGGCGTGTTGCTGCAGCCCTGACGTTTACGCTGCTAAGTTTTGCGGTGTGGTCGGCACCTCCCCGGTCCGAATACGAGGTGAAGGCCGTCTATCTTTTCAATTTTACCAAATTTGTGACCTGGCCAGTGGCGCAGCCAGACGCGGCGCTGCAGCTTTGCCTCATCGGTCTGGATCCTTTCGATGGGCGCCTCTCAACCCTGGCCGGTAAGCGTGTTCAGGGGCGGGAGTTGCAGTTTTCAGTGATCACAACTGAATCCCAGGCCGCGAAATGTCAACTTGTCTTTGTTTCTAAGTCTGAGGCACGACGGTTTGCCCCACTTCTGGACGGTTTGCGCGGTTATCCTGTTCTGACCGTCAGCGACATTCCTGAGTTTGAAAACAATGGCGGGATGATTGGCCTGCATTCAGAAGGTAATCTCATTCGCTTTTCCGTCAATCTGAAACAGGTTCGGGGAGAAGGGCTGGATGTTAATTCCCGTTTGCTGGAGCTGGCGGCTGAGGTGATCCAATGATCCGACGCTGGCGCTATTGGAGCATCAAGGTCAAATTGGTCGCACTCTGTCTTTCGGTCAGTTTACTGGGGATTCTTCTGGTTAACGCCACCTTGATTGCGCACCAGGATAAAACGCTGCGAGAGCAACTCGCCAACGAACTGCAGGTTACCGCGTCCATTCTTGCAGAGCAGGCACTGGCGGCGCTGCTGTTTCAGGATCAGCAGCACCTGGGGGAGCTGTTGAATAGTTTGCGGCACAATCCAGCCATTGAGTTAGCCTGCATCTTCGGTGAAGACGATCAGACCATACTGGCCCGCTGGGAGCCGCTCACCGGGCACTGCGATGCGGTTGATCCGGTGTCGTCGGGGGGCTTCGTCAAGGGCTATTTTCAACTGTCGCATCCTATCGTCAGTGAGGGTGAACAGGTTGGAGTACTCTTTTTACGGTCACACCTGGGCGATCTGCAGGCAGGGATGGCGCGTTTTGTCGGCGTTTCTCTGATCGCCATTTTGGGATCTGGCCTGTTGTTGCTGGTGATCACCCTGCGACTGCAGCGCATGATCTCCGGGCCAGTGCTCGATCTGTCTGATACCGCCAATCGCATTGCCGAAAAGGGTGATTTTTCGCTGCGCGCACCGATAACCAACGAAGACGAGTTGGGACGCATGGCCAGGGCGTTTAATCTGATGATTGAAAAAATAGACCTGCAGAATCAACAGATCCTGCAGAGTCATGAGCTGCTTGAACGCACCGTGGCTGAGCGTACGCATGAATTAACAGTTGCCAACCGTGAGCTGGAGGCTTTCAGTTACTCGGTTTCACACGATTTGCGTCAACCCCTGAGGGCCATCGACGGATTTAGTCAGGCCATTCAGGATGACTATCGGGATCAACTCGATGCAACGGCCACTCACTATCTGGACCGGGTGCGAGCGGCAACCCAGAGAATGGGGCGTTTGATCGATGGGATGCTGACACTGTCGCGCGTCACACGTTCGACCCTGAATCTGAGGCCCGTCGATTTAACCCAGCTGGTTAACGAGGTCGCCGCCCAGATTCAGGAACAGTATGAGGGAATGTCGCTCCCCGGTGGCATTAACGTACAGCCTGATATGCGCTGTATGGGAGATGTTGAACTGCTGCGGATCGCATTTTTTAATTTGATTGCGAATGCCTGGAAATACACCTCTCGCAATTCGGAGCGAAAAATAGAGGTGACAGCCCAGGCGCATAACGACGGGATTGAGGTCCGTGTGGCCGATAATGGCGCAGGCTTTGATATGAAATACGTGGATAAATTATTTGTCGCATTCAATCGCTTACATGCTGTCAGCGAGTTCGAAGGCACTGGAATCGGTCTGGCCACGGTTTATCGGGTGGTCGCCAGACATCAGGGCGAGATCCGGGCAGATGCTCAGCCTGGTCAGGGTGCCACCTTCATTATCCGATTGCCTTGCAGTCGACAAGGGGACTAAACTAGGACGCAATAACAATGACAAGCCGAGCGTTATGTATGGATAAACTGAATATTCTTCTGGTCGAAGATAACCCGGACGATCAGCTGTTGGCTATTCGCGCCTTTGAGCAGGTCGACAAGAAGAATAAGGTGGTTGTCGTTGAGGACGGTGAACAGGCGCTGGATTATCTTTATGGGCAGGAAGCCACCGGCGCTCAGACTGATCGGGCATCGCGCCTGGGCATTATTCTGCTTGACATCAAACTGCCCAAGCTAAATGGCCTGGAAGTACTCAAAGCGGTGCGCCAGCATCCTGAAACCCAATGGATGCCGGTGATTATGTTTACCTCGTCTGACGAACCGGCGGAGATGCTTGAGGCCTACCGTCTGGGTGCCAACAGTTACATCAAAAAGCCGCTGGATTATAAGCAATTTGTGAATCAAATGGATGTCCTTGCCAAGTATTGGCTCAAGTTGAATAAGGTGCCGGGTGAGTGCCTCAATAGTTGAGGTGATGCTCTCCCTGAGACCATGCGCCATGAGAAGTAGGACATGAGCGAACTAAAACGTCTGTTACTCGTTGACGACTCCGAAGATGATGCCTTTCTGCTGCTTCGGGAGTTGGCAAGAGGTGGGTTAAAGCCCAAGCACCGTCTGGTGTCTGATGAGCGATCTCTGAGGGATGCTCTGCAGCGGGATGACTGGGATATGGTCATCACGGATCATAATATGCCGGGCTTTTCCTCCGAGCTAACCATCGCGATGACACGGGAACGCTTCCCCGAACTGCCGGTCATTATCGTATCGGGCACGATTGGCGAGGAGGTGGCCGTCAACGCGATGAAAGCCGGTGCCCAGGATTACATCATGAAGGACAATCTGTCCCGTTTGATTCCTGCCATCAATCGCGAGTTAAAAGAAAGCCACGTTCGGAAAGCGAAGTTAGAGGCCGAGACGACACTCGCTCACATGGCCTATCACGATAGCCTGACCGATCTGTTGAATCGGCGTGAATTCGAGCGTCGCCTGACGGCATTGGTTGAGGAAGCGCAGGCGCACCATTGCACGCATGCGGTGCTCTACCTGGATCTGGATCAGTTCAAAATAGTAAATGATACCTGCGGGCATGGCGCGGGGGATGAGCTGTTGAAACAGATTGGCGTCATACTCGCCCGTTTGGTGCGTTCCGATGACACCCTTGCGCGACTGGGCGGCGATGAGTTTGGTGTTCTGCTGTATCGCTGCGATGAGTCTCAGGCTATCGGAATTGCACAATCGTTGTGTGAAGCGGTTCGGGACCATCGATTTATCTGGCACAACCGGCCCTTTGCGCTGTCGTTGAGCGTGGGCCTGGTCATGATCGGCCATGAGACCTCCAGTACGACGGAAATACTCAAACAGGCCGATCTGGCCTGTTATGCAGCTAAAGATCGCGGCCGCAACAATGTTCAGGTCTATCAGGAAGATGACCATGACATGAAGCAGCGCCAGAATGACATGCACTGGACCAGCGGGATTCATGACGCGTTGCAGAATGGCCATTTTTTTCTGCACCAGCAGCCCATGGCGGCGTTGCAAGCGTCGTGTGAAGAAGGGCTGCACGCCGAGTTTCTGGTGCGGATGCGAGGGAAAGACGGCATTATCTACCCGGGGGCTTTTATTCCCGCGGCCGAACGCTTTGGTCTGATGGGTAAGATAGACCGCCGGGTCATCGAGATGGTGTTCCAGTACCTTGATCGAACGGGCCTGGGGAGGCAGGACACCGGCACCTACTTTATCAACCTGTCGGGCACTTCCTTAGGCGACGGTGAACTGTTTACCTTCATTCGTTATATCGTCCAACGTTACCGCATACGGCCTGAACGGGTTTGTTTCGAAATTACTGAAACGGCCGCCATTGCTAACCTCAACACCACGGTTGGATTTATACACGACATTCGCGAGGATGGGTTCAAATTTGCGTTGGATGATTTCGGCAGTGGTATGAGTTCCTTTTCTTACCTCAAGACTTTGCCGGTTGATTACCTGAAGATCGATGGGAGCTTTGTGCGTAATCTGCTGGAAAATCCAATTGATCTGGGCATAGTTGATGCCTGCAATCGTATAGGCCACGCAGCGGGCTTGAAAACCATTGCTGAGTTCGTTGAAAACAACGCCGTGCGTGAACGCCTGACTGAAATCGGCCTGGACTATGCCCAGGGCTTTGGTATTGCGCGCCCGGGGCCTGTCGACTAGGTATCAAAACCGATACTGGATCTCACCCAAAATTGTCAGCCCTGCCATGGGGAAGTCCCCTGGCACTTCGGTCGGTGCTCCTACTGGGCTCGGATCTTTCACGTTCACATCGAAGACGTTCTGTGCGGTCAGCATCAGGTCCAGGTGTTGCGCCAGGTTCTGTTTACGTAAAGTCAGATCCAGTGTCACATAATCCTCAAGCGGCGCGCGTGCGTCACCAGGGGTGCGGGCTTGCTCGCCTACCCAGTTGAGTTGGGGTGTCAACTGCCATTCAGGGCGGTAGCTCCAAATGGCGCGTGCGTAGGCAAGCTGCTGCGGAACATTGGCGACGTTTGCGCCGGTCCGGTCATCCTTGGCATTCTGCCAGGCATAGTAGGCATACACCGTCAGTGTCTGGCTGGCAGAGTAGCTTGTTTCCAGTTCCGCACCGTAGCCACTTTGTTGGCCAATATTCGCATAGCGGCGGCTCGTGACGCCCTCCAGCGCTTCTGCCGAAATCAAATCATCCGTGTGGTAGTAGAAGGTATTTACGCTGTAGAAAATGGTGGGTGTCACTTGATGGGAGAGCGCCAACTCATAGGTGTCGATCGTCTGTGGCTCCAGATTCGGATCGCCTACCGCACCGGGATTATTGACGACATAAAGCTCATTGAAGGACGGCGCCCTGAAGGCGCGACCATAGAGAGCCTTGGTCGTCACCGTATCGGTTGTAGCCCAGACCAGTGCCATGCGCGGGTTGATGGTGCCACCGAAATCGGAGTAATGGTCGTAGCGAACACCGCTGGTCAGGTGCCAGTTGTCGGCGAAGTGCCACTCGTCCTGGGCGTAGGCGTAATAATTCGTTCGCTGGACGGTGGGCATCCAGACTTCGTCAGGATTGTCTGAAACATCGACGACACTGCCCTTGGGTGAAAAATCCGGGTTGAAATTCTTCTGTTCGGTCACTTCGAACAGGTCGCCCCAGAAAAAGCCTGTGCCAAAGCGCAGCAAGTGGTCGCGCAGTCCCTGGTAACGTCCACTCAGCTCAAATCGAGCCTGATCCTCCTTGAAACCTGGATTGCCGATAAAGCCGTCTGGAAAAGCACCCCCAAAGGCACCGGGCGGGAAGAGAATGATGTTGTTTTCTGGATCCTGCGTCATGCGCGCATAATTGATCTGGCTTTCCAGATCAAAGCCTTCAAACAAATTCTTCCACTCATAGCGAAAATCTGTAAAAACCCGTTCAGAACCGAATTTGCCATAGGGATCAAGCGCCATGGCGATGCCTGGCCCGGTGCCTATCTCAGAGCGATCCTGATAGGCGAAGCGCCAGCGCCAGTGGTCGCTTCCCAGTTCTGTATGCAGCTCGACCTGGTTGCGGGAGGTGTCGACGCTGCCGGGCGTCAACGATGCCTGTGTTGAGAAAAGCTGGTCGAAATTGCTCTGGTTGTCATGCTCAACCTGACCTTCCCACCCCTGCGACTGCTGAACTTCCAGCGTCATGGCATAATCCAGCGAGCCACGGATGGCGCCCGCTTCAATCCAGCCGCCATAGGTGTCATCGCTGCCGACCCGGATGCCAGACACGGTCTCCGGAATGTCACGTGCGGATTTGGTAATAATATTAATAACGCCAGCGAAAGCGTCAGCACCATACAAGGCTGAACCCGGTCCACGAATCACTTCGATGCGGGCGATGGACTTGATGGGCATTCCGCCCCAGACATTGCCCCGGTTGCCGAAATTCAACTCGGAAAATGGAACGCCGTTGAACATGAGCAGCGTTTCGGCATTAAACACCGTGTTCAGGCCCCTGAAGTTGAATTTAGAAAAAAATGCCTGATCTGAATGATTGATATGCAACCCCGGTACGCTACGCAGTACCTGCTCCAGATCATTTGCGCCCATGGCCGCGATGTCCTCTGCGGTGATCACTGTCGTGATCGCAGCCGCTTTATCGAGGGGGGTGGCCGTGCCCGAGGCTATCGAAACAACCCGGATTTTGCCCAATGACTCCATCGGGGTATCCCAGAGATCATTCTCAGCAGCTTCAGTGTTCGTGGCTGCGTTTACGGTCGGAATATGTGTCAGGCAGACGCTCGTCATCAGCACCAGAGCAGAGCGACGATAAGCGGATAAATTACCAAAGATGACACTAATGGGAAGTGGCCCGAGGGGCATATAAACGCCTTATTTTGTTGTAATCATGGGTGACGTCAGGGTGCATCCCGGTAAGTGTAGGTGGTAAGCTAAGACGTTTTCAACGTTTAAGGATGCGTCATGGACCTCTCGCCAGAAGCTGCCCGGCCCCCATTCTTCTCACCGGCTCCGGTTCAGGTACGGCGCGCCGGGCCAAATGATCTGGATCTTGTCGTCGATATATTGGCGGATGCTTTTCAGGACGACCCCGTCGTGCTTTGGCTGTCCGACCACCCTGATTTTCCAGGGTTTAATTTTCGTGTCGTGATCGAGGCGTTTATCGCCGATCAGGGAATCTTGATTGATGAGAGTGGTTCAGCGGCCGCTTTGTTCTTGCCCCCCGGTAAGAAAATGGCTTCACTGGTTTCGCCGATGGTTGCGCTGAAAGGTCTTTGGCATTTCGGCTCGGGTCCATTGATTCGGGCCTTGAGATTGCTGAGTTTGTTTGAAAAACATCACTATCAAGCAGATCATCTTTATATCTTCGCGATTGGAAACCGTCCTGCCGTGCGCGGTCGGGGTTATGGTTCGGCCGTGATGAAGGCTGTCCTGTCGCTGGGTGGTGGGGCTGAGTACCCGACCTACCTTGAAAATTCGAAAGCAGCCAATTTCGCGTTTTATCATAAGTTCGGGTTTGAATCCCAAACCCGACTTTGCCTGCCTCAGAAAGGCCCGGATGTAACCACGATGCTGCGCCCCGCCGGTCATCACTGGGCGTAGGCAGCATGAAACGATAGCGCGCTAACAGGAGGTTTCCATGAAGACAGAACTCTATGGCATTAAAAACTGCGACACAGTTAAGAAAGCCCGCAAATGGTTCGAAGCCCGTGGGCTGGACTATCGATTTCATGACTTTCGTGAAGACGGTCTGGAGCAAACCCTTGTGCAACGCTGGCTCGATCAGGTCGGTGCAGACGTACTCGTTAACCGGCGCAGCACGACCTGGAAACAGCTCGACGGCGCGGAAAGGGAAAAAGCACTCACGGCGGACGGGGTTGACGTTCTGCTGCAGCATCCTACGCTAATAAAAAGACCGGTCATTTGCATGGGTGATCGCGTTCATGTCGGGTTTCAGGAGGCGAGCTTTCAGAAAATCTGGGATGACGCGTGATTTAACCAGGCCCCGGGCAGCGGAGGGTAGGCGTATGAAGATCGGAGTTCCCAAAGAAATCAAGGTTCACGAATATCGCGTTGGTTTAACGCCAGAGAGTGTGGCTGAGGTGGTGAGGCAGGGGCATCAGGTCTGTGTCGAAACCCAGGCCGGCGCGGGTATCGGCGCTGATGACGAGGCCTATCGACAGGCCGGTGCGACGATCGCCAGTGATGCCGAGGCAGTGTTCAGTCAGTCAGATTTGATTATCAAAGTTAAAGAACCTCAGGCGGTTGAGCGTGCACGCTTACGTCAGGGGCAGGTGTTGTTTACCTATCTGCACCTGGCCCCGGATCCTGATCAGGCGGAAGATATACTACGAAGCGGCGTCACGGCGATCGCCTATGAAACGATTATCGATGCGCAGGGCGGGTTGCCACTGCTCAAACCCATGAGCCAGGTCGCCGGTCGCATGGCCGTGCAGGCGGGGGCAACTGCGCTGGAGCGTGCCCATGGGGGGCGAGGTGTGCTGCTGGGCGGCGTGCCCGGCGTAGCGCCAGGGCGGGTTGTCATCCTGGGCGGCGGAACCGTCGGCTACAACGCTGCACAAATGGCGGTGGGTCTTCGTGCAGATGTTTGGGTATTAGATACCAATGCACGCGTCCTGGAAGCACTTGACAGGGATTTCAGCTCTGCAGTTCAGCCCCGTTTTTCGTCGGCACTGGCCGTCGAGCAGGCTGTGGCGGAGGCGGATCTGGTCATTGGGGCGGTCCTCATCCCCGGCGCGGCAGCACCGAAACTGGTGACGCGGCAAATGGTCGCCGCCATGCGTAAAGGGAGCGTGCTGGTCGATGTCGCCATCGATCAGGGCGGCTGTTTTGAAACGTCCCGGCCCACGACCCATGCCGATCCAACCTACCTCGTTGATGGCATCGTACATTACTGTGTTGCCAATATGCCGGGCGCCGTTGCCAGAACCTCAACCTATGCCCTTAATAATGCGACCTTGCCTTATCTGTTGAAACTGGCTGGGTTGGGCTGGGAGAAGGCCTGTGCTCAGGATGCAGGCCTCGCACTGGGCGTCAACGTGCATGAGGGCAAGATTACCCATCCTGCTGTCGCCACGGCACTGGGGCTTCCTTTCACGCCGCTACACTGAAGCCTGCTGCCCAGGCACCTCATACCGGTTTGCCCGCCGGAAGGTGCGCAGGTCATTGAAGGGTACACCCTCTGCGCGCATGACAGCGTGGGCCTTCGCGGCGGTCAGTTGGCGGATGTAAAAGGGTTCGCCCACGACAAAATGGTGAATGCCGTGAGTGCTGCCAAAATTGAAGCAAAATAACTGCAAAGGCCAGAAGTACCAGGCATTGAGCACCTGCGTCTGCTCCAGCACGGAGCGGACGTTTCCGTAGTAGTGCATGTTGGAACTGATAAAGTTAAGACAGAATGAGCGCAGATAAAAGGGTGCGATCAAGATCACCATTAAATGACTGACATGCGATTCCCACGCTCGCGTTGTGGCGCTCCATTCGATTGGCGTGCTAAACAGTTGAGCCAGGGCGTCAATGGCATGAAAGCCCAGGTAAGCATAAGTGGTCAGTGCTGTCAGCACACTGAACGGGGCATTGGCTAACAGGATCCGGCGCATGCTCTTGAGCCGCTTGCCCTGCGGTGCCAGTCGGGCAGCGCGATAGAGATTGGCGCCGAGTGTGTCGGCCATGATCCAAAAACGCAGGGGACCGTATGGCTGGCCATTCCCAATGCCGCGTTCCTCCATATCCGCCTCTGTCCCTGACGTCTTGTGATGCAAGAAGTGCAGTTTACGCCGAACCCAGGGGTTAATCGTTCCGGGGCGGAGCATCCAGCCAACCAAGAGCATCAGGTGATGAACGGGTTTATTCTTCTTGAAGTACTGCCAGTGAATCAGATCGTGTTCCAGCTCATGCAGCAAAGAGGTGAAAAAAGCGACCAGCACGATACACGCCCATGCCGGCAGATCGTCGCTCAGATAAGCTGTGCCAGAGAGCACCACGCCGATCACTGCGAACATAAAAATGCCGAATCCAAAGGCGTCCTGATGGGCAAGAATAGGGTAGCGTTTTCTCACCTCAGCGCCAGCGGCGCGTATGGTGTCCTGAATCCTCTGTATGGCGTGTGCGTCGTGAGTTGATGGGCGGTCCGTCATAAGGCTCTCCTGTAATCGAATGATCGGAGTGTGCCTGATGCAGTGCATAATCAGACAAAATATTTGCTAGAATGGCCGAATAAGCGTTGTTTATTGACCGAATGAGAGGGGGAGAGCGAAATGGAAGGAGATCGACAGACGCTTTTTCCCGGTGCTGAGATCTATCTGATTCATCGGCATATGGCGTCGGAAGGCATTGAACCTGTGCAGTGGCTGGCGGGGACGGGCTTATCACCTCAGGATTTACGTGGGACAGACCTGCGTGTCTCGCTTCGGCAATTTGACTGCCTTTACCGCAACGTTTTCCGTTTATCTCATCAGCCTGCTGCGGGGTATCGTCTGGGCCTGGCCTTGAACCTCTCTCGCTGGGGTGTCGTTGCTGGTGCGCTGGTGTGCGCGAAAACGCTGGGCCATGCGCTGACCGTGGCCTCTCAGTATCGCACCCTGTTACGCAGTCGCTTTACTCTGGTGCCTGAGGCTCAGGGCGCGTGGATCCGCCTGCGGATCAGTCGTCGACCAGGAATGGACTTTCCGGTGTCTGAGGCCTTTGCGCTGGAAATGCTGGTGGGCACGCTGCAACGCCAGATCAGTGACCTGATCGCTCAGCCTTTTGCCTTTTCGCGTATCGAAATGACCTATCCGCCTCCCGCCTATGCACGTTTCCTGAGCGAAGTGAGCCGGAGTCACTGGCATTTCTCCGCAAACGAAGCTGCGCTGCTCATCCCCGCACAACTGATGGCGCAGCGTTTGCCGCTGGCAAACCCGGTCGCCCAACGGCAGATAGTGATGATCGCCCAACGTGAGCTTGAGCAGGTTCAGCGTATTCAGAAAGAGGATATCGTCTGGCGTGTGGCCCAATGTTTGGCTGACGCAGAGGGTGATTTACCGGAAATGGCCGAAGTTGCCGCCCGGCTGCATGTCTCCGAGCGCACCCTGCGGCGACAGTTGGCAGAGCAGGGAGAGAGCTTCCGACATCTGCTCAGGGTGCATCAGATTGACCGTGCCCGCACTGCGCTGGCGAATCCGGGCATGACGCTCGCCGACGTTGTTCGGCTGGCGGGTTTCAGGGATGAAGGCCGTTTTCGGGCATGTTTTCGTGAGCTGACCGGCCTCTCGCCAATCGAGTTTCGGCGTCAATTCATTTCAGCGGAACATCGAAGCCAAGGGTTAGCGTGAAACCTGCCGTCCCGAACAAAATGATCGTACTGTGGATGTGGTGATAGCGAAAACCCAACACAGGCAGAATGGCGGGTGCAACGCCCCAGTCGTTGAGTGGGATATCTTCCTTGTGCTCACCCTTGTAACCGTGCAGAAATCCCCCAGCAAAAGTGAAATACATCAAGTCCGCGGTATGGGGAATGTCCCAGCTTTTCGCAAAGTATAGAAATTCCGATGGCTGATCGAAGGAATTGCGAAATAACGAGAGCCCTACAAGATAACTACTTTTCCAGTGCCATTGCAGATCAATCAAATTCTGGTCGTTGTTGTGGTCTGGTTTGGGATTAAAGTGCTTGGTATACAAACTGGTCTGGAAATAGACGTGGTCGCTCTCGTCGAATACCGAGTCCCACACGCTTTCTTCCGCCAGGGTTCGTTGGCTTGGAAGCAGCGAGGCGAACGCCAGCACCATGCACAGCAAAAATGCCCATGGCTGGCGATGCTTGCCTGGGTAGCGTGCGGGATGGCTAAAACGGTTTGTCATGACGCGAAGAAACCTTTAGTTGAACAAAAAAACGCCAGCATTTTAGCGAAAAGCGGTATCGAATGCACCGGCAACTCAAATAGGGATTAACCGGTATTCAGGTTTATGGCATGTGAAAGTTGGCTGACTGCAATTTCACCGCAACTTCACCCACATATTCCAGATCCCCACTCATTTCAAGAACGATCTGCTTGTAAGGGTCGACAAACAGGTTGACTGCGCCCTTATAATTCATGAAGTTAAAATCGCTCATGTTGGCGTTGGGATCCAGAGGACGGCCATCGATCCGGATTTGTTTGACAGGCACAGCTCCCTTGACCCGCGTGGCTGCACCCTGGGCGTTGATTTCCTGATAGTCGACTTTGAGAGTGGTGTCGCCAACAAAGTCCATTGTTAATTCAATCAGGCCATCGACATCGAACAAAATAATTGCATGCTGAGGGGTGACCTTGCTCCAGTCCAATACGCTGATCAGATAAAACAGTCCTTCAGCTTCCGTCACCACCAGGGAGCGATTGGCTTCCGGGGTGGGGTAGAAGTCTTCCTGAATGTCACTCCAGTTTTGCCAGCCAGCCTTCTGTTCGTTGCTGTCTTTGGGGAAGCGCTTGATCGAGTAGACCTGATCGGTGAAATGGCGATAGAGACGGTATCGGTCCTTGTGCCCGGATTTAAGCGAATTCGTTTGTAAGATGCGGGTATTGGGATTCATCAGCACATCAATCGTGGTATCCCGTCCCAGGACGCTGGTGCGCAAGGTTTCGACGATGACCTGATCCTGATCGGGCATGATGCCTTGTAAACCCTCGATGTGCTTCAACTGATCGTTGACTTCGGCCGTGGGGCGCGTCGCCAGTGCAACAGAGGTTTCAGCGGTGATAAAAAACTTGGATGCTTTGTAATCCAGTGCCACTGGCCTCAGTAGCTCGGGCTTGATCGGGGGAGGGGCGCGGTGATCCGCTGGAGCACTCAGGGGCGTGGCCAGTGCGGTAAGGGCCAGAAGGTGAGCAGCGACAGTTTTGAGTCCAAAAAGCATGGTGTGATGTCCAGATGGCTGACGTCGAATTGTTTTCTGTTATCCTAGCGATCTTATCTTGTGAAACGAAGACAGGCAAAACCCCTATGGCAGAATTAGTTTCCTATGCGTTGACCGACAAAGTCGCCACGCTTACTTTGAACAACGGCAAGGCCAATGCGTTTTCCCACCAATTGATCGCCGAATTCAATGCCGCACTGGATCAGGCTGAAAAAGATCAGGCGGTGGTTGTCATTACCGGGCAACCCGGTATGTTTTCAGGTGGGTATGATTTAAAGGTCATGCGTGAGAGTCTGGCGTCTGCCCTGGCACTGGTCAAGGAAGGCTCAACCCTTTCCCGGCGTCTGCTGGCCTTTCCGACCCCCGTCATTTCAGCCTGTAGTGGTCATGCGGTCGCTCAGGGTGCCTTTATCCTGTTGTCATCCGATATCCGGATTGCCGTGGACGGGCCTTTCAAAATCGGACTGAATGAAGTCGCAATTGGCATGGTGATGCATCAGGTGGGCATTGAGCTGGCGCAGGCTCGTTTGCCAGACAGCTATTTTAATCGCTCGGTCATTTGCGCTGAAATGTTCGATCCGAAAGAAGCAGCCAAAGCCGGGTTTGTTGACCGTGTCGTGCCGGAAGAGCAGCTCATGGCAACCGCACAGGGCCTTGCCCGTCAGTTGTCACAACTGGATATGCGTGCGCACGCGGGGACCAAACGAAAGGCGCGGGCTGCTTTTCTGGCGCGATTGGATGCCGCCATTGAAAAGGATCTGACCGCAACACTGTAAACCGCATACGCAAGCTACGCCGGACTCACTCCGGCAGATAACGGTGCATTTCTTCCTCAATGCTGTTGCGCAGGGACATCAGTTTCTGCGCATAGGCTTGCAGGGTCAGATCCTCCTCACTCTCAGGTTGCCAATTCGGCACGGAATCCGGTTTTCCGTTTTCATCGACAGCCACAAAGACAATGATGCAGTGGGTGGACTTCGTTTGCTCTGATTGCTTGGGATCGCCTGCCATGACATCCACCGCGATATGCATACTGGAGCGACCGGTGTAGATCACCCTGGCACGCACCTCCACCAAATGCCCGATGTGGATGGGGTGAATAAAGCGAATACCCCCAACATAGACCGTGACACAGTACTTGCCGCTCCAGGCTGCGGCACAGGTATAGCCAGCCTGGTCGATCCACTTCATCACGGTGCCCCCGTGGACTTTTCCACCAAAATTCACTTCCGAAGGCTCGGCCAGAAAGCGTAGGGTAATTTCGCGACGGTGGGCGGTGTTGAGCATGGGTTTTTCCTCAAAGAGCATCGATGCAAAGGCGAATTATACGAGAGTTTTGGGTAGGCTTGCATCGTACGATCTCATTTTTTAAAAATTCCCTCCACCATTCGCCTGCCTTCTCTTATGGCGGGCATCGTACTTGCCATGACTCCCCTTCCAGGGTCGGCGACTCCGCTGGATAAGGCTGCAGCGATCTCATCTGTCATAACGTCTGAAGACATCGAGGCGATGGGTGCGAGAGATCTGGAGGAAGTCTTGCAAACCATTCCGGGCATGCATGTGGGTAAAAATCCCATCGTCTACGTACCTAACGTCAGAGTGCGAGGTGTTTCGTCATTTTATGGTGCGCAGACCCTGTACATGATCAATGGGGTGCCGATTCAGTCATTGTACGTTGGGCATCCGTCACTGGTGTGGGCGGGAATGCCATTGAAAGCCGTCGAGCGAATCGAAGTGATTCGGGGGCCTGGGTCTGCACTCTATGGTGCCGATGCCTTTTCCGGGGCGATCAATATTATTACGAAGAGCGCGGCAGATATCCCGAAAACCCAAGTGGGCGTTACAGGGGGGAGTTTTGACACGTATGGGTCCTGGGTGAATACCGCGTATCGTGCCGGGGGTATTGAGGGTGCGCTGTCACTGGAATACAACCAGACACGTGGTTTCAAGGAAACGATCGACTCAGATACTCAGACCTTGCTGGATGCAGGGGGCACGACCGCCTCTCTTGCTCCGGGCGAAGTAAATACCGGGCACAAGCAAATTGAAATGCGGACTGAATTAGGGGCTGAATTATGGACCTGGCGCGTCGGCTACCAGGGGCGAAATGACGCAGAGACCGGAGCAGGCGTTTACGAAGTGACAGAGCAGAAAAACTTTGGAACCACCATTTTGCCCGACAATACCGTATTACCCCTTTTTCCGCGTCCAAATGGCCTGGAAGATGTGACCGACTCAGCAGAGACGTTCTTGCCTGAGAAAGACCGTTCCAGCGGGCACTTTTTTATCCAGGATGAGTGGCAGTTAAGGTAGGGGCTTGTACTTACCTCGGGTGTTCGGTATGACATTTTTGAAGATTTTGGCGACAGAGTGAACCCGCGCCTGGCATTGGTGTGGGCGACGACGGATACCATCACTACCAAATTGCTCTATGGAAGTGCGTTCCGGGCACCCACCATTGCCGAGTTGTTCGTGACCAGTAATCCGATGGCCTTGGGTAACCCGGATCTTCAACCGGAAAAAATTGATACCTATGAATTTGCGTTTAGCCATCAGCTGGACCCCACACTGCGCTATTCAGCCAACCTTTACCTGTTCCGTATCAAGGACTTCATCAGTTACGCGCTGGATGCGCCGAGCGGCGTTCAACAGGCTCAGAATACGGGTAAAATTGACGGAAAAGGTGTCGAGTTCGAGCTTGAGTATGCACCCTTCAATACGGTTAAACTCCTGGCTAACTATGCCTATCAGGAGGCTGAGGACGATGAATCCAAGCAGGATGCAGGTGAAGCGCCTAATCACCAGGTTTATGCCCGCAGCCAGTGGGAATTCCGCCCCGAATGGCTGTTGACTGCGCAGGTCAACTGGATCGGTCGTCAGGCCCGTGTGTCGGGAGATACCCGCAGTAAAGTGGATGATTATGCGACACTGGATGTGGTGTTACGCAAAGCTAACCTGCTTCCGAATATGAACGTGATGATGACCATGAAGAATGTGATGGACGAAGATGTTCGGGAGCCGAGTCCGGGTGCGACCTATCCATTCCCGGCACCCTATGTCCCGAATGACTTCCCCCTGGCGGGGCGCAGTCTCTACGGTGAGGTGTCCTATGCATTTTAAACGGTGGCCCGAATCAATACTTCCCCTTCGCGGCTTCATGTTCCAGCAATATTCTGACGACCTCCGTATAATCCTTTGCGACCGCCAGTTCCAGGGGGGAAAGCCGTTGGGACGTTCTTAGATCCGGGCGTGCGCCGTGCTCAAGTAGGCGCTGAACAATCCTGGCCCGGACTTTGTCCTGGTTGATATCCCCACTTCCGCACGCGAAATGCAGCGCAGTCCAGCCCTGACGGTCTTTTTGATTGATGCTGCGATTCCGATGCACCAGAACCTGCAACAGACTGGGTTGCCCTTCCTGCGCGGCGACCATCAGCGGAGTCTGGCGCGTCAGCGGATTGACTCGATGCAGGTCGAAGTCGGCGCCTGCCAGCGCGCCCAGACAGGATTCACAACCGGCTCTGACGGCGATGTGACTGAGCAGATCGCCCTTTCTGTCCGGGGTGTAGCGGTAAAACCGCTCGCTGCGTAGCAAGCGGGTTAATAGTAAGATCTGACCGCTTTTAATGGCGTCAACCGCCTGATTCCATGTGCTGAGTCCAGCATCCTCCATTGCCAGCACCCATGGCTCACTGCGGGGCAGGAAATCCAGTGCAGATTCGCCATATTGATTCTGCGTAAAGGGATTGGCGCCGCGTTTCAGTAGTTGCTGAACCAGATCCAGGCGGCCTGCACGAGCCAGCAGCAGTAGCGCAGTATTATTTTGCGGGTCTAGGCGTTCGTCCACCGCACTGCCCAACGCGAAGCGTGCTTGCATGGCCTCCCAGTCCTGCTGGTAAACGGCATGTGTGAGGGTGGGAATGTCGGGCGTGGAGTGCGTCACACAACCGGGCAGCACAGCGATCAACGCCAGGCCATGCAAGGCAATAGAAAAGGGTTTACGCATCGGTCAGGATCACCACATATAAGGCTTTCGGGCCATGCGCGCCATAGGCCAGTGTCTGCTGAATGTCAGCCGTTTTGGAGGGGCCGGAAATCAGCACGATATTGGTCGGAATCGTCGTGGCTGTCCACTGCCGTTGCATTAAATAGTCCGTGAAGGTAGCAACCAATGTACTGGCGTTGACCACGGCAACGTGCAGGGGCGGAACCAGTGACATCAAACGCGGCTCGTCCGGCGAGGGTTCCAACACCAGGGTTCCGGTTTCTGCAATGGCTGCCTGGGCTGAGGTCAGGCTGGCCTCAATGGTTTGAAAAAGTGCCTGCTTAACGCCTTCCACGCAGCTTGCATAGCGGCAGAGCGTTGCCTCCGTGTCTGGCACAGCGTGCTGAAGTGCAGCCGCCCACGTGTTGCTCAGCGGATGGGTATCGCTTAGCAACCACTGTTTCGGCATCGGTGCAGGGAGTGCTGATAGCAGGCGGTGTGGCCAGTCAGCCGCGCTTGCACGAATAACCTGAGCGTGAGCGGCTTCCAGCTGGATTGTAAAGCGTGTCATTGTGGCTTGCGCGTCATCCCCCTTCGCTGAACCCGTATTGAGTGGGGGCGGCGCTACCGAAGGGGGAGGGACTTTGCTCTCTCTTAGCCGATTGAGTATGGCGTTACGTGAGAGGCTCATCGTGAATGCTTTCCTGAAGTGTTCATCTGGGCAGCGTGGGCTTTCATCCGTTCATGCAAAGTTTGTCTGGCCGGACGGGGAACCGCGCGGCTTGGGCTCCAGGGCCTCAATCGCCTTGGGCTTAATCTGCGAAGTTGGGTGACGACCCTTGACCAGATCCGGTAGAGCTGAGGGTGACGATAGCCTAAAACCCATAGCCGCCAAATCCAGGCTTCTTTACCCCTGCTGTATTCCGGGAGTTGAGCGCGTCTTTCACGCTGCTCGCGGATCAGATCCGGTAACGGAATACCCACTGGGCAGACCTCACCGCAGGCGCCGTTCAGTGAGCAGGCCTCGGTCATTTCGCCGTGCGCCCGAATACCCTCAATTTGCGGCATAATGACCTGCCCGATGGGGCCGGGATATACCGATCCGTAGGCGTGACCCCCAATTTTTGCATAAACCGGACAGTGATTCATGCAAGCACCACAGCGAATGCAGCGCAGGGTGGCCTGCAATTCGGCATCCTGAAACATGCGACTGCGGCCATTGTCCAGGAGGACGAGATGAACGGCACTGGGACCGTCTTTTTCATCCAGGCGTCGTGGCGATGAAATCAGATTGACGTAGGTCGTGATTGCCTGTCCGGTTGCGGAGCGCGTCAATACTGACAACAGCGGGGGTAGGTCGCTGAGTCGGGGAATTACTTTTTCGATACCGCAGACGGCAATGTGCAGATCGGGCGCTGTTGTACTCAGGCGCCCATTGCCTTCATTTTCCAGCAGGCAGAGGGTGCCGGTGTCAGCGATGGCGAAATTTACCCCCGAGATACCCACATCGGCCTTTTCGAACTGTTCCCGCAGCACCTGACGCCCTATTCCAATCAGTCGGTCAACGTCTTCCGTGTAGGGGGTGTCAGGTAACTTTTCGGAGAATAACCGCGCGATCTCCTGTTTGCGCAGGTGAATGGCCGGCATGATGATGTGCGAGGGCGACTGTTTAGCCAATTGCACAATAAACTCGCCCATGTCACTTTCGAGACAGTGCATGCCGTGTTGTTCAAGGTGTGTGTTGAGACCGATTTCTTCCGTGGCCATCGATTTACCTTTGATGACACGAATTGGCTGGCCTTCCCGGTGGGGGACATGGGCTTCAATGATCTGCCGGATCAAGTCGCAGGCTTCTGCGCCGGTCTCGGCCCAATGCACCTGAATGCCATTGACGGTGCAGCGCGCTTCCAGCGTTTCCAGTAAATCGGGAAGCTGTGACAGGGCCTCCTGCTTGATGCGCTGACTCTCTGCCTGAAGTCGCTGAAAGTGCTCTTCATCCGCGAAAGCGGACGCGCGCTTTTGGCGCAGGAAGGCCATAGCATCGTGGAAGTTTTCCTGCAAATCCGGGGATGCCAGGACCTGAATCGCCCGTTCACGAAAGCCTGGTTGCGCGTCAGATGAGGTGTGCGCAGTCATCCGCTAACCCCTTTCCGGGCTGTACGGTTCTGGAGTTCCCGCCAAAGAAACGATGCAATATGCTCACCCTTGAGTGCTGCACCGGACTGTTCGAGATAGCCATTCAGACTCATCAGGCAGCCACAGTCGCCACTGACCAGATGGGCTGCCCCCGTCGCCTGCAATGCATGGCACTTGCTGGCGGTCATGGCCGCTGAAAGCTCCGGCTGTTTCACTGCAAATGTACCGCCAAAGCCGCAGCACGCTTCAGCCTCCTCGGGTTCGGTGGCGGGTTTGCCGGACAGACGCCGGATGAGCGCCAGTGCCAGAGCGCCCTGACCCAGTCCGCGCCGCGCACTGCAGGAGGTGTGCGCAACCACCGTTGCGTCCGTCTCTTTTGGCGGAGAGGCGTAACCTTCCGTCAGTGTCAGCAAAAAGGCGGTCAGTTCCACCACCCTTGAGGCAACATCTTTTGCCTGGGTCGCCAGGGGGTGCTCGGCAAAGAGTGCGGGGTAGTCATGGCGAAACATACTCGCACAGGAACCGGATGGCACCACGATGGGCCAGGGTTCCGTAAAGAGCGCGAGCTGTATTTCGGCGACCTTAAGCGCCTCGCGACGAAAACCCGAATTGAACGCAGGTTGACCGCAGCAGGTCTGATCCTGGGGGAAATGCACCTGGCAACCGAAATATTCGAGCAAATGGACCGTATCCATACCTGCATCCGGATAGAGCACATCTATCAGGCAGGTACCAAAAACATACACATCGCGTTTTGAGCCCTGGCTCATGTTTCCCTCAGCAGGCTTTCGATAGAGACCTCGTCAATTTGCCCCGGTTTCAGGTAGGCCTCGGCATAGCGCTGATAGACCCCGGATCGCACGAAAAGGGTAAACAGATCACGGTCAATATGTTTTTCCCGACTCATGCGCTGCATAATACGCAGGGACTCGCTCAAAGTCTTTGGGGTTTTATACGGACGATCCGACGCGGTTAAGGCCTCGAAAATATCCGCAATCGCCATCATACGTGCGACCAGCGGCATTTCATGTTGGACCAGCCCGAGCGGGTAGCCGGTTCCGTCCATCTTCTCATGGTGGCCGCCGGCCAGTGCGGGCACCTGGCTCAAGTGACGCGGGAAAGGGAGCCGTTCCAGCATCAAAATGGTCTGCACAATGTGATCATTGATAATGAAGCGTTCTTCTGCGGTCAGCGTGCCTTTGCGAATGGATAAGTTGTAGAGCTCTCCCCGGTTCAGGTGGTGCAGGGGTTGGACCAGATTGAAGCGCTCTCGCGAGACGGCATCGGCACCACTGTCGGCAGTGCTGGCATTGATCAGATGCTCAGCCCTGTCAGCCAGCAGGGGCTCCTCCACGGGTAGGGATTGCGCTGGACTACGCTGTTTACGCTGTGCTTCTTCCCAGGAAATACCCACTCGGTCATCCAGCGTGCGCGTCCAGGTCCTGGCCGCGATCCGATGCAGCCGCGCGATGTCTGCCTCGGGCATTTGCTCTGTCCCCAGGTTGCACTGCGCTACAAAGATGAAGTCTTCATCCAGCGAGCTCAGCGCCTCATCGCGTCTGGCGGCGGCCAGGATTTCCTGCTCACCCTTCAGACAAGCGCGGTAGTAGTCTATCCAGGCCTGCTGCTTGATAACCTCAAAGCGCATCCGTATCTCATGGATGCGATCACTCAACGCTTCCAGCTTGGTGGCTTTGTCTACGACATATTCCGGTGTGGTGATCTTGCCACAGTCGTGTAGCCAACTAGCTATCGTGACGGCCTCCCACTCCTTGTCATTCAGCGTGAAATGTTCAAAACGGTTGTCGCTGCTTTCGCAGGCGGCTTTGGCCAGCATCTGGGTGAGTACTGGGACACGCTGACAGTGTCCGCCAGTATAGGGCGATTTGGCGTCGATGGCACCGGCCAGTAGTTGGATGATGCTGTCCAGCAGCTTTTTTTGCATACTGATAAGGTACTGGCTTTCGATGGTCACCGCGGCAAACCCAGACAGGCTTCGGGCAAAGGCGGCGCGTTCTTCGAGGCTTTCCAACGGCAAGCCATCCGGGGTGAACGCCAGACACAGTACACCAGAGACTTCCTTTTGTCGGTTGGCCAGCGGCAGTAACATCAGGTGCAGGTGATCCACCGACAGGTGCTGGAACAGGCTGGCGAAACGCTCTGATTGGCCATTATTCTGGCGTTTCAGGTCGAGAATCTGGTATCGGTTTTCCCGGTAGACCCGCCCGACAACGTCGGTTGAATCATCAGGGTCGGCGTCAACGATGTGATCAACCTCGGCGGCTCCTTTTTCTGCGAACGCGAGGTCAACCGCCTTCAGGCGTCGGGCGTTGTCATGGAGGAGAAACAGAAGTCCGGCATCGGCCTGGCACGCGCTGATCGTTTCCCGATTGACCGTCTGCAATAAGCGATCAAAGCGGGTTTCCCCTGCCAGCGATGAGATGAGATTCAGGAAACGGCTGATGGTGTCAGATGTTGACGTCATGGCCTCGCCCAGCCGCTGAATTTCAGTCAGGGCCGTCGCGGGTGGGCGTCCCGGCGTAAAATCAAAATGGCGAATACGAAACGCCTCGCGCACCAGGCGTGAAATAGGGCGGGTGATGGAGTGTGCCATTCCCCATACCAGTGGAATTGAGAGCAGCAGCGCAAGGCCGGTGAACCGCAGCGCCTCAAGCAGCGCGATTTCAGCCTCTGCCATCAATTCCTGCATTGGAACGGCAATTAAAATACGGGCCGAATCCGCACGGTTGGGATTCAGCGTGCGGGAGAGTCCCAGCCAACGTGCACCATGATAATCATAGGTTTGGTTGCTTTCGTCAGCGGACAGCAGTGCTTCAGCAATGGGGGCAAAAGGCGTGTGTTCGATGGCGGTCAGATTCAATGCTGCCGCACCCTGGCGACCGGCATTCAAGATCTGATCGTGGGAGTAGGCCAGAATCTGCCCTTGCGCATTCACCAGCGCGAGCTGCGTGCCCGGGGTGATGGTTTTGCGGCGCAGGGCTCTGGAGAGGTCTTCGAGCGTCAGGTCGGCTGCGAGAACCCTGCCGCTATGATCGATTTCCTTGGCCAGCGTGATACCGGGTTCGCCGGTCTGGAAGTAAGGGTAGGGCGCAGTTGTCTGAAGTCCGGGTTTCTGGGTGGCCAACTGGTACCAGGGGCGGGAGCGCGGGTCAAAGGTGGCTTCACCGATTACGCTATCCTCAAGTGTTGCCTCCTGCTCACTCAGAAAAAGCCGGCGAGTCATGCGCTTATCCCCGGCCCTGTAGATATCGTCAACGATGTACTGGGTGTCAGGGGGGGCGCGGTAACTTTTCAGTGCGGCAGGATTACGAATGTGTCTCACGATGAAAAATCGCCCATCTTTTTGCGCGGTCATGATGGCGCGAATCTGGGGTTCCAGTTTTAGGGCGCCGACCAGCAAGGGCAGTTGTGCCAGTCGTTCCGCCGCCGTGGCCTCAGCAGCGGTGCCGGAAAAATAGCTGAGAATTTCCAGCACGGTGTTGATCGGGCGATAGGTCTGCTCCAGCGCCAACACAAACTCATCCGAGAAGGCGTCTACCAGTGTGTGAGTCTGATCAAGAATCAACTGCTTGGAGCGCTGATAATGCTGATGCCCGATATAGCCACCGACGCTCACCGTGATGCTGGTAAAGACAAAGGTCAGCAAAATCGGCAGACGAATGCTAAAACGCTTCGATTTGATACGAGGCATGGTAAACCTGAAAAGTCTTCTGTTAAGTTACCAGCATAACAGAAGGGACCGGATGCCGCAGGTCAGAGGGGGGATAGAACATGGCAAAACCCAGAATTGGACTGGTGCTCACCGGAGGCGGCGCGCGTGCCGCCTATCAGGTTGGCGTGCTCAAGGCGATTTCCCACATGCTGCCTGGACTGGCTTATCCGTTTGATGTGATTACAGGCACCTCGGCGGGTGCGATCAACGCCATTTTGTTAGCCGGCGGTGGGGCCATATTCAACCATGCGGTCGAACGCATGGACCAGATCTGGAGCAGCATCGAGCACGAGCAGATTTACCGGTCGGACTTTCTGGGCTTGTCTTCGAGTATGACCCGTTTCCTGCAGGGCGCCTTGCTCGGTGAGTCCAGTCCCCAGCAGGCTGCCATGCTCAACAACGCGCCCCTGCGGGAATTGCTCAGTGAACATCTGCGTTTTGAACAGGTTCGGGAGGCCATCGCCAGCGGACAACTGCATGGCGTGGGTGTCAATGCCTGCGGGTACACCTCGGGACGGAATATCTGTTTCTTTGAGGCGCAGTCCGACGTCAATAATTGGGCGCTGGAGCAGCGCACGGGGGTGCGTGATACCTTGACGGTTGATCATATTATGGCCTCGGCTGCCATTCCGACAATTTTTCCGCCGATACGACTCCACCGTGAATATTTTGGGGATGGCGCTACCCGCCAGATGGCGCACCTGAGTCCGGCCCTGCATCTGGGCGCAGACAAATTAATCATTGTCGGCGTGAGTGCCAATCGCACCCATCACCCGCTTCGCAAGGACAGTGAACATTACCCCAACATGGGGCAAATTATGGAGAATGTTCTGAATGGCATGTTCCTCGACACACTGGAGTTCGATATTGAACGCCTGAGTCTCACCAACACGCTGCTGGCGGAAGTTCCGGATGTACGGCGTCTGAACCTTCCCGTCGATGTTCGCCATGTCCCATTTATCGAAATCTCACCGACGCGACCCATTTATGACATTGCCCGCAAGCACATGGGGCGACTGCCCGCCATCATTCGCCGCATCATGGGGCATAACCTGCAGCATGGAGAGGGGGGTGTCAGCCTGGCCAGCTACTTGCTGTTTGATCGGGAGTTCTGTCGTGAACTGGTCCGGCAAGGGTATACAGATGCTCAAAAAAAAGCCGGACAGATCGAAGAATTTCTTATCGGTAATCGTTGAGAACTTCCACCCTTAAGGCCTTCCGGCTAGGATAGTGCCCTGTTTTTCCGCAGCGTCTTTCCCTAGGGTGCCTTTATGACGTTTTTTCGCCATCGTTCAACTTTGTATCTGCTTACCTTGGTTTGCCTGCTGATGCTGGCGGGCCATGTCAGGTCTGAGGTGACCGCCAAGCAGATCGAGAGAGCGCTCAGCACCCTTGAAACCAATGAGAGCCTGTCGGAGTCCCGCAAGACGGAGCTGAAAGAGCAGTTGGATCAGATGCTGAACGATTTGCGCCAGATCAGCGAACTGGACCAGAAGGCCAGGGACTTCGAGGCCATGCTCGACAGTCTGCCAAATCGTATTCATACCACGGAGTCCGAAATCAAGCGCCTGGAGCGAAACCCTCCAGCCTTTGCGTTAAGCGAGCTGAGTAATATGTCGCTCGATACGCTGCAACAAAACGTCAGTCGAACCTCCAGTCGGGTGGCATTGCTGAATACTGAATTGGCGGATCTTAAGGAACTGTATCTGAATCAGAAAGAGCGGCCAGCCGTCATTCGGACTGAGTTGCAGGCTCTATATGAACAAAAGGATGCAGCCAAAGAGTCTATGGCGGTCAATGCCAAAGGCGCCAGCGATGTTGATCGAATGGCCCGGGAATGGGCCTCCGAAATTCGCCACCGTTTAAGTGTGGCTAAGCGTCAGGTACTGGAAAAGGAGCTTGCCAGTAACCCGGTGCAACAGGAGTGGTCCCGAATTCAAATAAGCCAGAAAACCATGCTTCTGGATTTTGCCTCTCAGGAGCTCACCCTTAAAGAGAGTAAATTGGCAGAGTTACGCACGGCCGACGCTGAGACTTACCGTCAACAAAGTCTTGAAGACGCAGCTCAGCTTGAGTCCCAGGTGCCGATTATCCGGGAGGTTGCCACCCGCAATGCGAGCCTGAGCAATATTTTGGTGGAAACAACCAACCGCATCTCGGATGCGTCTGCCTCCACCGTGCAGATCAATGAGCAAATGGCCCGGCTGGCCAGTGAATTCGAACGCACCCGTCAGAAGATCGAGGTGGCGGGCCTGAGTCAGGCCTTGGGGCAGGTGCTGCTGGAGGAGCGTCGTCGTCTCTCGGGCGTGGCCTATCAAAGTGCCCAGAATCTCGTCAGTCAAAAGAAAATTGCTGAAGTCGGACTGCGTCAGATACAGCATGAGGAAGAGCGCCAGAGCCTAAGGGTGCCACGGAAGGTGGCTGAGGAAAAGCTCAAGTCCATTGAGCCTGTGGACGCGGCAGCCGTCCATGATGAATACCTGGACCTGCTGGAAAAACGGCGTAAACTTTTGGACCGCATGGTCCTGGCTGATCAGAACTACTTGCAGGCTTTAAGTGATCTGGATTTCGCGTTACGCCAGCTACGCGAGCGGATCGATGAATACCGCGGCTTTATCACTGAGCGCTTACTATGGATTCGCAGCTCCCAGGCCATTGACCTCCCAATGCTAACCGGCATTCCCAGTCAGGTGCTGGTGTTTTCAAGTCTTTCTCTTTGGGAGCGCTTTTTTAAGGATATGGGCGTGGTCGCTCAGTCGCACTGGTGGGCAAGCATTGTCTATGTTGTTGTCCTGTTGGTATTTTTGCGTGAACGACGGGCGATCCGCGAGCGTGTCAAAGCGAGCGCCGTTCCCCTTAAACGACTCACGACAGATCACTTTCTGTATACCGTGAGAGCCTTGGTATGGTCTGCGGTCCTGGCTTTACCCCTGGCTTCACTCCTGATGCTGCTGGGTATTGTGCTGCAGTCAACCGATGGTCTGGGTAAACTGGCGACCGCCGCAGGGCCCGCGTTCTGGGATATTGGTCGCTTCCTTTTCTTCCTGCAGTTCCTGAGACAGCTTTCGAAATCGGAGGGTGTCTTCCGTGCCCATTTCAAATGGAAAGATCGTATTGTCGATGCGCAGGCGATGGCCTATAACAAGCTGCTGTATGGCTTCGTCCCCGTGTTGTTAGTTGCCATCTTTTTAGTCAATTATGATTTTGGATCGGCTGCCGCAGGCCTCACACACCTGACCTTCATGGTGACCATGCTGATCTTTTCCTACCTGCTGCTTTCACTGCTGTCGGGTGATCATACACCTGCACCGAGCGAGACTGCTGAACCGGTTAAGAGCCTTACGGTAGGGTTAAAAACGAGCTCACACCGCGTGCTGCGTGTTCTTTTCTTTGTAGGCCCTTTGGTCCTGGCCATCGTGGGTTTGATGGGCTACCTCTACACGGCCAGTACGCTATGTTTACGCTTCCTGGATACGTTTAGCTTTGTTATCGTCCTGGTGGTGACGCATCAGATGGTCATGCGCTGGTTGTTGCTGGCGCAACGCAAACTGGCCTATCAAAACGCACTGGAGCGTCGCGCCGCCATGCGGCAAAAGGCGGCGGAGGGGCCCGCGGATGATGTGTCCAGCTTCGAATCCCAGCTGGAGGTTGAAGAACCCAAAATTGACCTTGAAGCGGTGAGCAAAGGGGGGCGGGAGCTGCTTAATACCGTCCTCGCCATCTGCGGTGCCACGGGTATCTGGTTCATCTGGGCGGAAATTCTGCCTGCCTTCAGTGTGCTGGATGAGTTTTCGCTCTGGGAATACACCGATATGGTGGGGGGTAATGAGGTTCAGGTACCGGTCACGATCTTCGACCTGGGGCTGGCCTTGCTGATCGTTGCGGTGACCGCCCTGGCGGCCAAACGCGTTCCGGCGCTGCTTGAATTCATTCTATTGCAGCGCCTGAATCTGAGTGCGGGTGGCCTCTATACCGTCAAAACCCTGTCCGGTTATGTCATTGCAGCGGTGGGGATTCTCGTCACCTTCGGAACCATTGGCATGAGCTGGTCACAGATCCAGTGGTTAGCAGCGGCATTGTCGGTGGGTATCGGTTTTGGTTTGCAGGAGATTGTCGCTAACTTTATCTCAGGCCTGATCATCCTGTTTGAACGTCCGATACGTGTGGGTGATGTGGTCACGGTGGGCGATACGGATGGGGTGGTAACCAAAATCAATATTCGCGCCACGACGATACGCAACTGGGATCAGAAAGAGTTGTTGGTCCCCAACAAAGAGTTCATTACCGGACGCTTGCTCAACTGGACCCTGTCAGATCAGACCACTCGCATCTACCTGAAGGTGGGGATCGCCTACGGCTCGGATGTGGAAAAGGCCATGGCGATTGTGCATGAGCTGGTCAAAACCCAGACCAATGTTATGGTGGACCCGGCGCCCTCGGTCTTTTTCGAAACGCTCGGGGATAATGCACTGATCATCAGCCTGAGAGCCTATGTCGCCAAGTTAGAGTATCGTCTGCCGACGATCAGCGAATTGCATACGCGAATCTATAAAGCGTTGAATGAGGCAGAGATTGCGATCGCATTCCCGCAGCGGGATATTCACCTGGATACCTTGAAACCACTCGAGGTTAAAGTGGTGGGGGATACGCTCAGGAGTTGATGGGGGAGTGATTTTAGTTGGTCGATGTCATCCTGATGATGACTCACCAGCACCACCGTTTTCCCGCCACTGACGAACTGTCGCTGGCACCATTCGATGACACGGCTTCGCGTGAGCGAGTCCAGCTCTGAGAAGGGTTCGTCCATGAGTACGAGGGGTTCCGGGCGCAGCACGGTCGTAATCAGCGCAACACGTTGGCGCTGTCCACCGGAGAGCTGCCCGGGCACTTTGTCCAGGTGCGACTCCAGATCCAGCGCCTTCAGGGCGGTCATCCAGTCGGCGTCGGCGTTTTTGCCCAGCGCCAGTCTCAGATTTTGTTGGATGCTCAGATGCTCGAACAGGTTGTTGGCCTGAAACAGTGAGGTCACGGGGCGGCGCTCGGGTGTGAGCCCGTGAATAGCCCGTCGATTCCAGCGAATACTCCCGCTGCGCGGACGCAGAAAACCGGCCAGCGTGTCCAGAAGCGTAGACTTTCCAGCCCCACTGGGGCCAGTGACCAGCAGAATGTGGTGGGTTGGCAAAGTAAAGTGAAAGTTAAATAGTAATGGCCCGCGTTCGACCACGAGCTGATCCACTTCAAGCATGACGGTTCCCTCCCTCCAGACGGTAGACCAGCAGTCCACTGATCATCAGTAGCACCAGGGAGGCCAGTGCCGCTTCCTGCAGCCGATAGCTTCCCGCATACTGGTAAATCAACCACGGTAGTGTAATCCACTCGGGGCTTCCGAAAATAGCAAAAACTGCGACATCTCCCAGAATCAACAGCGCAGCAAGGCATGCCAGGGCCGGTAACTGACCTCGAATTGCGCGCCATTCCAGCCAGCCGCGCTGCACTGTGCCTGGACGCCAATTCTGGATCAGGCGGGTGTACTGGTCGTCATACGCATACAGGGGGGCTTTGAGTTGGGTGACGACAAAGGGGGTTACCAGTAGAGCATTTATCCAGATCAATGCTGGCAGGCTAAAGGCCGTGTAGAGGCCGGAGGCAATCAGCACCACATAAAGACCGACGCAGAGCACCATGGCGGGAAAGGGCAGGGTATGCAGGCTCAGCCATTCAAGCAGCCCAAGCCCGCGAGGGTGGGCCTTCTGGCGAGCGGCGCGGGGCAACAGCAGTAGCGTCCAGCCAAGAATAAGGGCGAGTGCCGTCGCTGTCGTTGCGATCCCTGCCGAGTTCAGCAGAGCCTTTCCCAGCGCGACAAGCAGCGCTTGAGTCACCTTGACCTGGCTCACCTCCAGAAGAAGGCTGAGCGGCGGCGTCAGCAGAAAGATCCCATACACGATGAGCAGGAGCGTCCCGACGCGTTGGCCGGACCCACCGTGATGGTCTGATGCCACCCTGACGGGCCGTGTCAGCCACTGAACCTTGCCGAGTCGATTCATCCAGACCAGACAGGTGCCGACGATCAGGAGCTGCAGCCAGCAGAGCAGTAGTGCCTCATTCAGGTCAAAGTGGTATTTCAGGGCCTGGTAAATAGCGACTTCCAGTGTCGTCGCCGCAGGCCCCCCTCCCAGCGTGAGGACAATGGCAAAACTATTGAAGCAAAGTATGAAAATGAGGCAGGCCACACCACTCAGCGCACTTCTGAGATGCGGCCATTCCAACCAGCGAAGTCGCTGCCAGAGGCTTAGCCGCATTTGCCGGGTCAAGCGCTGAGCAGGTGAAGGGAGTTGATCCAGGTTCAGTGTCAGAACCCTTACGGCAAAAGGCAGGTTTAGATAGACATGCGCGATCAGAATGCCATCCAAGCCATAGATGGACCATTGGGGCAGATAGGAACGTAGCCACCCACTCAGCAGACTCTGTTGACCCAGCAGGCTGATCAGTCCGGACACGAGAACCAGCGTCGGCAGTGTAAACGCCACCAGGGACAGACTGAACAGCCACCGGCGAAGACGAGGTGACGCGCTGTGTTGCAGGGCCCTGGCCAGTGGGACGGCCAAAATCAGACAGATAATCGTACTCAGGAGCGCTTGCCAGAGCGTAAAAAAAAGCACGTTTGACAGGTACGGGTCGCTGAACAGCACGCGGACGTCCAGTGCGTCCAGCCGCAACAGAAGCCCCGACAGCGCCGTCAGCGTGGTTGTCAGTGCCAGACCGAGTCCCAGACCACCAATCAGTGTGAAACTGCGTTGCGCCAACGGCGAATCCATTGCGCTCGTTGCGGGGCTGCCTGCTCAATGTTCACCGGAAGAATCGAATGAGAGTGCAAGGCGGCAAAAGCATCTGGCAATTTCGCATCTGGAATCACGGGTAACATCCAGTTGGTCACGGGAATAATCGCCTGGGCTTCGGGTGAAATGAGAAAGGCGAGGAAATGCCGGGCCAGTTCCGGGTGTTTGGACGTTGCGGTAATGCCCGCAACTTCGATTTGATTGACATGCCCCTCGCTGAATACGGCTGCCCGGTAGCGTTGGTCATTCTCGACCACCGCGTGATAGACCGGTGAAGTGGTATAACTGAGCACGTAATCGGCTTCACCCTTGAGGAACAAACTATAAGCATCCCACCAGCCTTTGGTGACCGTCACGGTGTGGCTTGCCAGCTGCGACCAGGCAGCCCCAGCCCCCTCGCCGTAGACGGTTTCCATCCAGCTCATCAGGCCCTGTCCCGGCGTACTGGTGCGGGGGTCCTGATAAATGACCCGGCTGGGTGAATCAACCAGAGCCTTGAGTGAGGTTGCTGGGGTTTTGACCGTTTCCGTATTGTAGATAAAGGCAAAATAGCCATGGTCGAAGGGAAGGAATTGCTCATCTGTCCAGTTCAGCGACTTCTCCAGCCCCGTCAGAGGGACGCCATGGGCTTGAAGCAGGCCCAGCTTTCGGGTTTCAGGCATCAGCATCTGGTCCAGTCCAAGCACAACATCGGCCTGCGTCTGATCCGCTTCAATTTTGAGGCGGTTCAAAATTGAGACGCCATCTTCCAGTGCCTCAAACACCAGATCGCACCGGCAGTGTTTCTCGAACAGCGGTTCCAGCTGAGGGCCTGGACCGTATTCGCCGGTAAAAGAGTCATAGGTATAGACGGTCAGCGTGTCTGCTGTCGCATTTAATCCTGAAGCCAGGAGTGCGGCGCTGACGAGGAACGTGCGAAGATGAAGTAACATGCAGCCTCCTTAATAGTGGAAAACAGTCTAGGGTATGGTTAAGGCAAATAAAAGCGTCGTTCAGCTGTCGCAGGTGTTAAACCTGCCAGACGCGCATTGGGTGCCCATGCACGATGGCGGGCATCTCAACCGGGTGTGCCGTGGTCGCGGGGAACTGGAGGCCTATGTTCGCGTGCGCAAGGGTGCAATGTTCATCCCTGGACGGGAGATCGAGCGGGAGCAGCAGATTCTGATGTCGGTGCGGGGCTGTGAATGGGCGCCTGAGTTACTGGCCAGTGATACTGCCAGAGGCCTGTTTTTATACCCCTATTATCCCGGCCGAAAAGCAACCGCAGCCGATCGGGACGTCCTGCTGCGGTTTCTGGATGATCTGCGCCAGCACGATGATGCGCCGCCGCAGGATTACGCCAGTCTGATCGCGGCCTATCGCAGCCTGTTACCTGACACGCAGCGCATTGCGGTGTGTTTGTCTGAACTTGAAGCCCGACTTTTCTGGTTGCAGCAAGATTCCCAGTGCCTCGTACACCATGACCTGCATCCCGATAATCTGCTGAGTAGTTCGGCGTCTGCGGAGGGGGGATGCCTAAAAGTGTTGGACTGGGAATATGCCGGAAGGGGAAATCCCTGGCTGGATCGGGCAGCACTGGTTGAAAGTGGCCTGCTGCGCGCTGAAGATCTCCTCGAATTAACTCCGCTTGTCAGCCAGACTCTGGAACAGATACGGGACAACCTGCGGCAGGCAAGTCGGGTCCGGTTCCTTCTGAACCAGCTCTGGAGTTGGCGGGTCGCGATGATCAGCTAGACTGTATAGTAATGTCGATACCGCAATGAGGGCAGCATGGCCAAAGCCGCGATTCTGATCATCAGTGAAAATGTGGAATTGAGTGACCAGCTATCCGCGCCGCTGGAAGAGGGGTATACGGTTGAAGTAGTCGAGACTGGCGCTGAAGGTCTGGCTCGGTTGGAGGCGCAGGCATCAGATCTGGTCATCATTGATGTGGAGCTGCCCGATGCTGAAGGCTTTGAGTACTGTGCCCGTCTGCGTGAAAGCCTGACAGACCCGCACACGGCACTCTTGCTGTGTCTCAAGGCGGCCCATGCGGAAGGTCGGGCACGCGCCTATGAAAATGGGGCCGATGATTGTCTGATCTACCCGGTAGAGGCGACGGAGCTACTGGCAAAGGTCGGCGGCATGATCAAACACAGCCAGAGTCTTTGGCAATTGGCGAAAGCCAATCGTGAAGCCCAGTCGCCGGCCTTCCAATCAATGACCGAGTCTTCTCATTATGGAGCGGTGATCAGTTTCTTCCGGGGCGCCATCGCTTGTACCACGCAGGATGATCTGGCAACGGCGTTTTTCGAGGTGATGGGACAATTCGGGCTAAGCGCAGCCCTGGAAATGCGAGGTACCCAGACGCTGACGCTGAGTGCGCCCGGCGAAGCCTGTACGCAGGTTGAGACTGAAATGTTCCGAGCATTGCGTGAGGCGGGTCGACTCTATCATTTCGGCGCGCGGACCATGGTCAATGACCAGCATTGTTCCTTCCTGGTGCGCAATATGCCCGTGCATGACGAAGTCGCCTATGGGCACATGAAAGATATTGTCGCGATTATCATTGAAGGCCTGCAGGCCGCGGTGCTGTCGATCCGACGAAACGATCTCATACGGCTCTTGTTCGATGAACTGAAAACCATTATTGCCGAGGTCCATCAGAATTTTGGCAAGGATGACAGTCGGGTTGCCCAGGCCTTGAGCCGATTGCAACAGACCTTGCCGGAAGTGCATAGCTCGCTGCATTTTCTTGATTTGAATCCGGAGCAGGAGTCTTACTTTGAAGAGCTCTTAGACCGTAGTGTGCTGGAAACTGAAACACTGGTCAGCTTTCTGAATCACCTGCAAGGTAAACTGGAACAGCTGGCGGGGCGTTTGCGGCTGGGATAAGATGCGGCTTTCGCTCGCAATCAGGATTCCGCATGTCCCTCGCTCACTTGTCCCCACGTCCGCTGTGGCAACACTTCCAACGACTCTGTGAGATCCCGCGTCCTTCCGGGCACGAGCAGGCGCTGAGGGCGCAGCTCGTCGCGTGGGCATCGGATCGGGGTTTTACCTCTGAGCAGGACGAAGCCGGAAATCTGCTCATCCGCAAACCGGCGACGCCGGGCTATGAAGATCGCTGCCCTGTCATCCTTCAGGGTCACCTTGATATGGTGTCGCAAAAGCGCAAGCACAGTCCCCACTGCTTTGAAACCGATCCGATCCAGGTTCGCGAGGTCGAGGGGTGGGTGATGGCTACCGACACCACACTGGGGGCTGATAACGGCATGGGCGTTGCGGCGGCGCTGGCGGTTCTGGAGTGTGATGACCTGCCGCATGGTCCACTGGAGGCCTTGTTTACGATTGAAGAAGAAAGCAGCATGCGTGGCGCGCTGGAACTCCGTCCCCATTGGCTAAGGGGGAGTGTTCTGCTCAATCTGGACTCTGAGGATCGAGGGGACGTCTACGTGGGCTGCGCAGGTGGCGTCGATATCAATGTGAGTGCAGAGTGGTCGCTACAGACCCTGAACCCGAATGAGTGGGCCATCCATCGTCTGGATCTGGGAGGACTGCGCGGCGGTCACTCAGGCCTGGATATCGATAAGGGGCGGGGTAACGCGATTCGCTTGACCGCTCGCCTTGTGGAGGCGGTGTGCCGCCTGACTGATTGCCGTGTCATCCAGTTTGATGGAGGTTCCCTACGCAATGCTTTGCCGCGTGAATCAAGCGTTATTTTTTCGGTGGCCTCCGCCTTCGTCCCTAAGCTGGCCCAAGAAGTGGACTTGCTGGCGGGCCTGATTCAGGAGGAAATGGCCTCGGTCGAGCCGGGGCTGACGATTCAGCTGAGTCCTTTAAATCTCGCCTCAGAGGGCGGTGAACTTCACCTGCAGGCGCTGTCCCGTGATGATACCCGACGCTTTATCCACCTACTACTGGCTGCGCCTCATGGCGTTGAACGCATGAGTCCGGAATTCCATCAGGTGGTCGCCACCTCCAATAATCTGGGGGTCATCAAGCTCTCAGGCGGGCGCTTACAGGGATGCTTACTGGCCCGCGCACTGAGGGCGTCTGAATTGCGTGCGCTGGCAGCCCGTATTCGGGCCGTGTTTGAACTGGCAGGCTGTCAGGTCAGTCTGGATAACGGTTATCCCGGCTGGACGCCCGATCCCGAGTCTCCAGCGTTACGCTTGTTTCAAACGGTGCATGAGCAAACCTTTGGCGAGCCGGCTCAGGTCAAAGTCATCCATGCGGGACTGGAATGCGGCATTATCGGGGCCAACTATCCCTTATTAGACATGGTTTCCTTTGGACCAATCATCCGCGGCGCCCACTCGCCCGATGAACGTGTCGAGATTGCCTCTGTGGAGGCATTCTGGCGCTTACTGCGCAATATGATCGCGGCCCTGTCAGAATGGCCGGCGACGTCCTGAAAGTCGTACGGTGCGCTAATAGGGCTTGCGGGCAACCAGAATGGCTCGGGTGGGGGCAGGGTAGCCCTCAATCGTTCGGGATGGGCATTCCGGGTCGAGGAAGTCCGATAACGATAAAAATTTCATCCAGTCGGTCCGACGCTGCTCTTCACGGGAGGTGACTGAAATATCGACGATGCGCACATCCATCATGCCAATTTTACGTAACCATAACGCGGCAGCCTCCGCACTGGGAATGCACCAGACATTACGCATCTGCGCATAGCGATCCAGGGGCGTGAGAACCGTTTCGGCCGTGCCGGGCACGACCAGCGTTTCCAGAACCAGCTCTCCCCCCGGCGACAAGGCTGCCTTCAGCTCTTCGAGATGCTCGAAGGGTGACTTTCGGTGGTAGAGCACGCCCATTGAGAACACTGTGTCAAAGCAACCCATATTGAGCGGCAGATCCTCCGACCTCAGCGGCAGATAATATACCGGTGCGTCGGGCAAGAAGTGCTTAACGGCATAGAACTGGTAGAGAAACTTAAGCGAGGGGTCAATGCCTAACACAAAGCTGGCGCCGGCACCGGCCATGCGCCAGCAGTGGTAGCCGCTGCCGCAGCCGACATCCAGAACCGTCCGCCCCGAAAGTGGTGAAAGATGAGGGGCCAAACGGTCCCATTTCCAGTCAGAACGCCATTCTGTGTCAATCAGGTGACCGAAAAATCGGAAGGGACCTTTCCGCCAGGGGTGCAGTCCTTGCAGCCCCTTGAGTAAAAGTTGATGCTGGGCAGGGTTAAGGTCACTGGGTTCGCCAATCTCGATGGCGCTGCTATCAAAGTTCCAGTGAGCCGGACGTACACCTGGCAAGGTCTGCAGATGCTCTTCCCAACTGGCAAGATCGCCATGGATCTTCTGAAAGTAGCGTTTCTTAAGGGTAGTGCGCAGCGCTTCCGAAAAACGACCCAGGCGATGGGTGTCCGCCGCTGCAAAATAATCATCCAGTGAAATCATTTGATCGCAAGTATTGAGCAAAAATTAAAGCATTGAAACCACAGCGTTACGGATGAAAAACCGGATTCCCGCAACCGCTCCCGATGTGCGTGAAAGGTTTCAGGGATCAGTACGCGCTCCAGCGACGCCCGTTTCTGGGCAATTTCCATCTCGCTGTAGCCCCGTGAGCGTTTAAAATCGAGGTGAAGCTCACTCAGCGTGGTCTCTTCGGCCGGTTGATCAAAGCGCAGTTTTTCCGACAGAATGAGTGCGCCGCCAGGCACCATCGAACGGGCAATTGCTGCCAGCAGCGGTCCGCGTCGATCCGGTGGGATGAATTGTAAGGTAAAATTCATGGTCGCAACAGAGGTCGGCTTAAACTGTACCGACTCAATGTCACAGCACTCCAATGTTACCGGCACAGGATGGCGGTCCCGGTTGAGAATGGCCTGACAACGCTCAATCATGGGTTCTGAATTGTCGATACCAAAAATATGGTAGTTCGGAGAGGTCAGGGCATGTCGCATCGCCAGCGTTGAGGCACCGAGCGAACAGCCCAGGTCATAAAGCACTGTATTGGGACGCGCATAAGTTCGTGTAATAACACTGATCATCTCCAGCATCAGGCCGTAGCCTGGTACTGAACGATTGATCATGTCGGGAAAGACCTGCGCTACCTGCTCGTCGAACCGGAAGGGGCTGACGGCATCCAGTGCCCTGGCAAAAATTTGATCCTTCTTCTCAGACATGCCTCAGAACAACCCGAAGGACCGTGCCAGGGCGATGACGGCGACGACGATTGCGCCGACTGCCAGTGGCATTGCGCCGCCTCCTGAGGGGGGGGGCGTCGGCGCAGAGGGTGGGGCAGGCATCTGCTGGGCCTCATTTTGTGCCGCGAGCTGCGCTTCAACCCATTGTTTCAGGTGAACTTCGAGTGAGCTATGCTGCATCTTTAGTTCACTGTTCATGTCTTCAAGGCGCGTATCAATAGCCGCCGTTGTGGTCTGAACGACTATCTCGGCAAGATGGGGGCGCAAATGGTCTGCGACGGCCTCAGCAGAGGGCGACTCGCTGAGAGCGCCTTCGCTGGGGGTGGCGCTCTGGACTGAACGCGAAATCTGTTCTGCGAGGCTAACGTCGAGATCTTTACGTGACTCGCTGATGGCCTCATCCAGCGCCTGATTCAGCCGGGCCTCAAGTGCCTTCAGTTCAGACTCAAACACAGGCGTGAGCGTATTTTCCACATCGCGGGCGACACGCCCGCCTAGGGCTTCTTCGTCGATCGCAGGCGTGGGTTCAACGGCAGGATGAGACGATGCGTCGCTCAAGGTCTGTAATTTACCCTCCCACTCCAGGCGGAATTTTTCGAGGGCGCTGATGATTTCGGTGAGCGACTCCACTTTCGCGTCCAGACCGCCGAAACGGGTCTCCAGGCTACTGCATTCTTCACTGAGCCCTGTAAACTGCTGAGCGAATTCTGTCGCCTGGGACTCGACCGAGGCGATACGGGCAGTATTATCCTGAAGCTGGTGCTGGAACCCATCAAAAGACGGTAGGCTGACCGGTTTGTTTTCCAGCCGCTCGATGCGGGCCAGTGCGTCATCAAGCACGCTCTGTGAGGCATATGCTGCGACAGGCACAGTGGGTGCCGCGGGTGTGGATAGGGTGTCTTTTTGCCCCAGCACCTTTTCAGCGATGATCATCACCTCTTGCAATTTCTCCGGCTGCGGAGGCTTCGAGAGAATGCCTGAAGCGCCAATGGCAACGGCTTGCTCTTCGTAGTTGTCGACGCCTTCTTTGCCGCTGCACATAATGACAGGGATGTGGCGTAGGCGTGGGTCTCCCTTGATTTTCTGGGTGGTCTCGAAACCATCCAGTTCCGGCATCAAGTGATCCATGAATATAATGTCAGGCGACAGGTCCTTGAGTAAGTCCAGCGCCTGAATGCCGGACTCGGCGCAGTGCACCGTTAGTTCGTGTTTTTCTAGCAGACGCTGCAGGGTGATTCTGGCTAATTTGGAATCATCTACAACCAGTGCGGTTTTTAAAGCCATGTACCTGTCCTTCGAGAATTTATCCAGCTTCGTATAATCTAGCACATAGTATCTTTATCTGGAGGGTAGCACCGTGTTTTTTCGATCCGTTCCCGCATCAAAATTACAGTTACCCACCGCTGAAACGGCCCTGCCGGGGCGGGATCGCCCCATACTGACTCAGGGTATTCATCCTGTTCTGAAACAGAGTCTGTTTCCTCCCTTTCCTGAGGGGATGATGTGCATTACGCTGGGATTGGGGTGCTTCTGGGGGGCTGAGCGGCTGTTCTGGCGGCAGCCGGGCGTTTTCGTGACGGCAGTGGGGTATGCCGGCGGGTTCACCCCCCATCCGACGTATGACGAAGTGTGCAGTGGTCATACGGGGCATACCGAGGTTGTGCGGGTGGTTTTTGACCCTCAAAAAATAACGCTTTTGCAGGTTTTAAGGCTTTTTTGGGAAGCGCACGATCCTACGCAGGGAATGCGGCAGGGCAATGATGTGGGTAGCCAGTACCGATCCGCCATCTTCTGTGAGACGGAGGCTGACCTCGCCGCGGCCAGCGCATTGGCTGAGGGTTACGAAGTCCAACTGAAATCTCACGGAATGGGGTCTATTACCACCGAAATTGCGTGCAAGGTACCCTTTTACTATGCCGAAGCGTATCACCAGCAATACCTGTACACCCATCCTGACGGGTATTGCGGTCTACGTGGCACAGGGGTGAGCTGTCTGTGAGGTAAAAAAAAAGCCCCTGACGGGGCAAATTCTCTCTAGCTTTTGGGTCTAGTGAGGGGTTTCCATTTAAGCCGTGTCTCAGGCACTCGTGGTGGCTTGGGTGTTTGGTTGGGCGTTGGCCTCTGCCGGCACCGTGGCCGACTTACCTTTGATCGCCTTGATTTTCTCTTCCACCTGACTCAGATATTCATTCATACGCGGCTTGATATCGCGCTCTAAGGTCTGCTCTGCGCGCATTTTAGCGTAGGCCGACATCATGCTCAGGTCCCAGTTCAAACGCCCCCGAAGATCATAGGTGGCCAGATCGAGATTGCCGGCCAGCACCTTCAGGGTAGGGTTTTTGGCGCGAATGCGTGCGACAACGGCTGACAGCGAGTGATCTTCGGCATCCAGCTCAGCGCCCAGTTCATTTAATACTTTGCGTCCCTGTGCTTCAGCCTTGCCCCATTGGGCCTGAATGTGTTTTGCAACTCGCTCCTTGATTGCATTCAGTTGCTCGGTAGAGCTTTTGAGATTCACGTGCATGGTGTGTGGTTTCCGAAATCGTGTCATTTTTCGACTGTCGCTTCATGTTAAAACCAAGAATTAGAATAAACACACTAGAACTATTCAATTCGCGCCAGGTCACTCCAACGGGCGATATATTGTGCTTATCGCACGCAGTACAATGGTGCTGTCATTTAATAAACACAATAACGACGGCCCTGGAGGCACTCAATGAAAACGTTCCTACTCAGAGCTCTGCTCTGCGTATCCTGTATCGCATCTGCTCCCTTCGCACTGGCAACTGGTTGCTCCCAATATTGGTTTACCGGTGGCGGATATACCGACACCAAATACCCGTTTTTGCTGGTACACGGCATCACGGGGTTTGATTCCATTGGCGGACTAATTGGTTATTTTCATACGATTCCTATGAATCTGTGCCGTAGCGGCGCCGACGTCGTGGTTGCATCAGTTTCGCCGTTCAACGACAGCGAACAGCGCGGGCAGCGTCTTGCCACGGATATCAACAATAACGTATATGGCACTGCGTCCAAGTTTAATATCATTGCACACAGTCAAGGCTCTCCGACCTCACGTGCGGCGATCACTTTCGATGCGGCCATGAATGCACCCGGTAAAGGGCGTATTGCGTCCCTGACCTCGGTCGACGGCGTCAATAAGGGCTCCAGGACGGCTGACATGATCCGGGGCATTATCCCGGTTGGTAGCGGTATTGAAGGTGGAGCGGCTGCGCTTGCGAATGCATTTGGAACGGTGATTGGCTGGTTGTCGGGTAATAGTAGTCCCCAGAACGCGATCGCTTCGCTGGAAACGCTGACGTCGACCGGCACGAACGCACTGAATGCGCGCCACCCCTATGGTGTTGCTTCGGGCTATTGCACGGAGGATCGTGCAACCTCCGTCACCGTCAATGGTAACCCCATCAAGGTGTATTCCTGGGCAGGAAAGAGTGTGTTAACCAACGTACTCGACGTACTGGACCCTTTCCTGGTGACGACGTCACTGGCCTTTGGGGGTGAGCAGAGCGATGGATTGGTGTCGGTGTGTTCGCAGAAGCTGGGCTATTACATCGGCGCCTACGACGCCAACCATGTTGATGCGATTAATCATGTACTGGGTGTTCGTTCACTGTGGCACGACCCCGTCAGTCTCTACCGTCAACAGGCAAACCGCCTGAAGAACGCGGGGCTGTAAGCCACTCGGCTGACCGGCTGCCAGGTGAAGGTGGCCGGTCTTTTAAATGGAAAGCAGTTCATTGATGAATAGAAAACGAATAGAGGCACTGGAGAAACTTGAATACACAGGCGATTATGACCGCCTTATCTCTGAAGTCCGGGCGCTGATCAAAGCGGATAAATCTGTTTTTACCCACCCTTTTATTAAACGCTGGTGCGGCATCCGCTGGCGAAACATCTTCCTGACTGAAGCCTTGAATGACAAGGTGGCGCTCAAAAAGGCGGATAACACAAAGCTACTGGGACGAAAAGATAAGCGTACAGATCGGCAAAAGCTGGCGGAAGCCTTTCTTCGGGGCGACGAAATTCGCGAGTGGCAATTGGATTTGCCCCCGGTCGAGGTGCCGTCGTCCATTCAGAATACCACCCTGGTTTTTTCTCCCGGACTGCTGACGGGAATGCTACCCGTTCAAGCGTTTCAGACCGCCTTTCCAGCCATCGAGAAGCGTCTGGGGATTCGCATCCTGCGCTCTGACTCTCATCCCATGCGAGGATGCGCTGCGAATTCGGCCGATCTGCTGGCCGCGATCGAGCGCGGCGAAGGGTTTGCGGCAGACACACAAAAGATCAAGCCGGAACAGTGTCAGCCACCCAAAGATATCGTCCTGATCGGGTATAGCAAAGGGGCGCCTGATATCTATCAATTATTGGTGCAACGCCCGGATCTGAAAGATCGAATCCGCTGCATCTTTAACTGGGGTGGGGCGATAGGTGGATCTTACCTGGCGGATGATATTTTTGGTTCGATCAAAGATCTGGACCTGCCCAAGGTAGAAAAAGCGTTGGCAGCCTTTCTTTCTGTCATTTCGCCTGCAATTGATGTGTCTTCTGGCACGCTTCGGCGGATTGATGAGTACAATATCAAAGAAGCCGTCTACGATCTCACCACCACTGCACGAGAGAAATTTTTGGCGGAAAACAAAGCGTTTCTGAAGGCTCTGGAGATCCCGATCTTTAATATTACCGGCTCTACGACCGCGATGGAGGTGCCGTATTTCCAAATTCAGGGTGTGATGGCCCTGAACCGGTATGACTCAAACAATGACATGCAGCTGACTCAATCTGAGGCTAAGTTAAAAGTTCCGATGGCGACCGACCTGGCCATGATTAGAGCACATCATTGGAATATGTCTTACGACCCTTTCCCCAAGTTGATGCGTTTTGGTTCTCCGCACCTTGATCACCCCTTTCCAAAAGAGGCTGCGGCAACCGCCATGATCTTGTTGGCGGTAGAGTTGGGACTGATCGATTGATCATTAAATTCGTGTCATTTTTGTGATCAGTTCGGCGTCATTTCTTGTGTGACCGGCGTATGTTGATGTGTCATAACAATCAATTTAACGCCGATAACTACAAATGAATGCCTTTTCTTCGTTTCTGGTCGAACAGTCCTGTTTGCGACTACTGCTGGTGGATGACCACCCCATGTTTCTCGATGGGCTCGAGCTGGTTCTGGAAAATGCATTCGAATCTGTCAGTATTACGGCAGCTTCAACCGTTGACGAAGCGATTCAGGCCCTGGAATCGGGGCAGGACTTTGACCTGATTACTCTGGACTGGTCCCTGCCGGATGCCAAAGGAGGCGTGCTGCTGCGTTTTATCCAGAATGCGCGCCTTTTCATCCCTGTGTTAGTCGTGTCAGCGACTGAAAACCCTATGGATTTGCGCCTGGCCATGAACAGTGGTGCAAGCGGTTTTGTCAGTAAGTCGCTGGGCCGTAAAGCCTTACTCGAAGCCATTGAGCAAGTGCTGCAGGGGCAGCTCTATGTCAACGGGGGGAAACTGGAAGCAAAAGCGGCGCGCGTTGAAATGGGGCAGCCCAATCTTACGGTGCGCCAGCAGGATGTACTTGAACTTCTGGCGCGCGGCTGGTCAAATAAGCAGATCTGCGCCGCATTGAACCTGACCGAACACACGGTTAAAACTCATCTCAAGGCCTTGTTTCACTCCCTCGACGTCCGCAATCGTACGGAGTGCGTGCGTCGCGCTCAAATGCTGGGACTCGTGGAGAGCTGAGGGTTGTAATGTCCATCTTTCGTTTTGATCGCGATACCTACTCGCGCATGGATGTGTTGAAGAAAGAATTGAAGTTGTCGTCGCGGGAGCAGGTGGTTGTGAAAGGGCTGGAGCTCCTGCAGCAGGTGATCGAAGCTGAAAAGCGGGGAGAAACACTTCAGTTCGTCAAACGCGAACCGGAAGCATCTGCCCGTGATCGGTTTATGCAACGGATCGCACGGGCGCGTGACGCCAATGCGCCACATCAGTCCACTGCTTCCTCTGACTGGGATACGTTCTCCGACTCATAGGCTTTTTTCGGCCTGACTCCTCATTGATTCAACGGCGAGCCTGAGCTTTGCAGGCTTGACGGGTAGTGTCAGCGTTTGCACAAAGGATGGCAGTACGAGGTCGCCCGATGCCTCGTCCGGGGGAGTCAGCAACAGGACCGGTTTGGGAGGCTGGCTGTCTGCGTGAGCGTGACCGCGATAGAGGCGGGACTGCGCGATTGCTGGCGTGCCAATCCAGATATAGGCATTTGCATCCCCTGCCAATTCTGATTCTGGCCCATCTCCGCTTTGATGAGTGATCTGCCACTGATTTAGCAGGTTTTGCAGGGGCTTCAGGTCAAAGGTTTGCAGGGCTTCTAAATGGACGACGAATGAAGGGGGGGCTGGAGCGTCTGCGTTGTGCGGGGGGAGCGATAGACGAAAACAGGTGCCTTGGCTGGGAGAGGACTCAAGTGTCAGGGGGATGGACAGCAGATCACATAATTGCCGCACGATCGATAGTCCTAGTCCAAGCCCATCGCTTTTGCTGTTGAGCCGCACAAAAGGTGAAAAAATCGCAGCCTGATCGGTGGCCGCAATTCCTCTGCCGTCATCGCAAATGCAAAGCAGAATACGCTGCGCCAGCAGCTCGGTTGAAAGGGTAAGCGTTTTAGGGTAGGCGTGCTTGATGGCATTGTCTACCAGATTGCGGATGATGCGGCTGAGCAGGAGGGGATCTCCATCCACTTTCAGGTGCCGCGGTATGGCGAGCTTGAGTTGAATTGATTTTTGCCGGAGCGTGCCGGCATATTCCTGTTGAATGGCATGGGCTAGCTCCCTTAGATCAACCGGGCCGATCTTAGGCTGAATCAGACCCGCATCCAGCTGGGATGCGTCAAGCAGCGAGTCTGTCAGTTGCACCAGATGCTGACTACTGGCACGTAATTTTTGCACAGTGGCGTTTAATTGTGAGGGGGTCGCATGGCTGTCCAAATCATCCAGCAAGAGCGACAGCGCCAGCAGGGGTTGTTTAAGGTCGTGGCTGGTGCTCGCCAGGAGGAGTGTTTTTCGCGCACTTTCCTCTAGCAGCTTTTGGCGGGACGTTTCGAGCTGACGTTCTGTCAGAAAGCTATTGCGAAGGTTTTTTTCCTGGACGAAGCTGCCGACGATCCCCATCGCGTTGGCCGTTGCAAAAAACACGCATTGGTAACTGAAACTCAGTGGGTCATTAGACAGTAGCGAAGCAATTGCCAGATAAATCAGGCTGATGCCAAGGGCAAGGGGGGTGACCAGTCGAGTGGGCATCAGCATGAGAAAATACCCAAATAGCAGGAGAAGCAAAAGCCCCTGGTAGGGTAAAAACAGCTTCATCACCTGAGCGGCAAAAATAACCACACCGACACTGACTGAGGCGATGAGAAAGCTGATGCTGTAGAGCCTCATAAATCGGGCGTAGGGCCAGGTGCGCTTCATCGCCCAGATGATGCCCAGTATCAGAGGGCAAACCAGCAATAATCGAAGCACGACTGATACAGAGGAAAGATTTGCGTCCAGCGCCCACAGATCAAAAAGTGCATAAAAGATAAAAATGACAAGTGCGCTCCAGCCGATCGCCGGAATCCGTTGTTTGAGCTTGGCGTAATGGTAGTCTTGAAATTCGCGCTCAGTGGCAGGGTCGAAGCGAAGGCGTAGCGAGTTATCGATGCGAAATCGGAGCTTTTGCAGCAAGCGTGCGTTGCTATCATTCGATTTGAGCGGCATTTTTACGGGGGTCTACGTACGTATCAGTTCGAAGGGACAATTGTGATGTGTTTTTATACACTTATCATGGTTTAAATAACATAAGTGTGAAGTCGGGAATACTATTTATGGTTATGCGGTTTGTCTCCTACGGTGCATTGGATGCATTTTTATCGACCAGTCGAAGTGTAATCGTACGCTGCTGGCCTGAAAGCAATGGCGAGTGGCTGGTAGAATTCAAGGCCTGATCAGCTTTAAGGTGGCGTAATTAACCACGACGTGAATTTTTTGAGGCGGTGCTACCCGGAAGGGTGGCGCCGCCTTTGTCGTTTTTAGCGCGCTTAAGCTGATTCCTGACGTAAAAAACGTTAAGCTTCTCGCCTTTAATTTCCAGACAGTCGATTTTTCTCTAGGCAGGTTTTCATGTCCCGACCGGTTAGAACCCGAATTGCACCTTCTCCTACGGGCGATCCTCATGTAGGAACCGCTTATATTGCGCTTTTCAACCTGTGCTTTGCCCGTCAGCAGGGCGGTCAATTCATTCTTCGCATCGAAGATACTGACCAGGTGCGCAGTACCGCCGAATCTGAGCGCGATATATTGCATGCGCTGCGCTGGCTGGGCCTGGAGTGGGGTGAAGGCCCTGATGTCGGTGGCCCCCACGCGCCTTACCGCCAAAGTGAACGAAGCGGCATCTATCGGCAGTATGCCGAGCAGTTGGTTCATGAAAAGAAAGCGTTCTATTGCTTTCGCACACCCGAAGAGCTTGAGGCGATACGCGAGGCGCGTCAGGCTCAGGGGCTGAACCCGGGCATCAAAGGGAACCTGGAATTGGACGATGCCGAGGTGAAGCGCCGCCTCGAGGCCAACGAGCCTTACGTCATTCGTATGAAGGTGCCTGATGAGGGTGTCTGCGTTATTCAGGATCGGCTGCGGGGGACGATCGAAATTGAATGGTCTCAGGTTGACTGCCAGGTCTTGTTAAAGTCAGATGGCTTGCCAACCTACCACCTTGCGAATGTGGTGGACGATCACCTGATGGAGATCACGCATGTCATTCGTGGGGAGGAGTGGATCAGTTCTGCGCCCAAGCATCAGCTCCTCTATGCGTATTTTGGCTGGGAGATGCCTGAGCTCTGCCATATGCCACTGCTGCGTAATCCTGATAAGAGCAAGCTCAGTAAGCGAAAAAATCCGACCAGTATTTCTTTCTATGAGCGCTTGGGGGTGCTGCCTGAGGCCTTATTGAACTATTTGGGACGTATGGGCTGGTCGATGCCAGATGAGCGCGAAAAATTTACCTTAGCTGAAATGATCGCGCAGTTTGACCTGGGGCGCGTGTCCCTAGGTGGGCCGGTATTTGATGTGACCAAATTGCGCTGGCTCAATGGATTATGGATTCGCGAAAACCTTGATGCGACAAGCCTATTGCAGCGTTTGAAAACCTGGGGCCTGAACGACGAGCGATGGCTTTCGTTGATGCCCCTGCTACAGGGGCGTGTAGAGACCTTGTCCGATGCTGTGCCCATGGCTGCTTTCATGTTTGCGGGTTATACACCGTTAACCGAAGCGTCGTTTGCGGAAGGCAAGCTGGATGCTGAAACGCGTCTGAAGGTGCTGCAGTTTGCTTTGTGGGCGCTCGAGGCGCAGCGTGTCTGGACGAAAGAGGCGATTTTCGGAGAAATCAAGACGCTGGCCAAATGGCAGGGGATCAAGATTGGTGATTTCATGCAGCCTGTTTTCGTTGCCATTGCCGGTTCCCCTAACTCGTGGTCCGTCATTGATTCTATGGAAATACTGGGTCCGGATATCACTCGTGCGCGCCTGCGAAATGCGCTGGAGGTGTTGGGCGGCGTATCCAAGAAAGGCTTGAAGAAACTCGAAAAGGAATTTGAATCACGGCCTTTGAATTAAATGAAAATTATTGCTTGACTCAGGATGCGGAACTCAATAACATTCGCATCCGTTGTTAGGGGCCATAGCTCAGCTGGGAGAGCGCAACGCTGGCAGCGTTGAGGTCGACGGTTCGATCCCGTCTGGCTCCACCAATTTCTAGTCCCCTTCGTCTAGAGGCCTAGGACACCGCCCTTTCACGGCGGTAACAGGGGTTCGAATCCCCTAGGGGACGCCATCTTCCCTGAAGGTGGTCGTTAATGTCCAGGCACACAGTTACCTTCGGGTAAAACAATTAAAGGGCGTTATGCCCTTTTTTGTTGTCCGCATGTTTATCGTCGTCAGTTTCGTTCCGGCTGTTTCCGGCCATTTTCAGACTTTCGTCACTCAGCTCTCATGGCTTACAAAATCTGCTTACTGACAACGTTGCTCAGTTCGCTCTCCAATCCTGTTTGGTCAATCGCTGTAATGGCAAAAAAGTGGTTGCCTGAACTCAGATCAGAAAGTGCGAGTGTGGTCGTTTGGGCGTCAAGGTCGTAATGAGTCTCCAAATTTCCATCTTCAGTGCTGTGATAGATGCGATAGCCCGTGATGTCGTCAGTTGTCAGCGGAGTGCCGTCCTGTCGATGTACTGGTGTCTCCCAGCTCAGCGAAGCGTTGCGGTCAATTGAAACCGACAGTTGCGCTGTCTCGCTGGTGACGCTGCCTGCGGCATTTGAAATGATAACATCATAACTGCCCGCATCATTCACCGAGATCGCGCTGAGTGTCAGATGGGGGAGTATGGCGTCTGGAATGGTGACGCCGTTTCGGCGCCACTGGTAGCGCAGGGTTTCGGTGCTGGTCGCAGTGACGTTAAGGGTGTGGGTTTCGCCTGCGAAAACGGCGGCACTTCCGGGGTGGTAGGTGAGCCTTGGGTGTTGTGGCTGTGTGGCTGTTTCGGTGTCACCCATTACGCTGGGTGGCACTGGTTCGCTCGCAACGGGGGTGGCTTCTAAAGGGGTGTCAGTTTCTTGTGGGGCAGCTGAGTGGGTTGCGCAAGGGGAAGTATTGCGCTTTCTGAATGCTGGGCAGGAGAAAGTTGGGTGGCGGGTGTTTCGGAGTTTTCTGCGCCAGCGCCGCCACAGCCTTGCATTGCCAGCATGAGTCCCAGTGTGAGCCCCATTGCGAGACAATGGGGGAGTGAGTGCTTGCGTGTGCGGTTTGAAGCCATGCCTTAAGTCCTGTCGTAGTGATTCAGACAGGGCTTATGGTAGGTGGTGGGTTAAATTAAAAAGTCAAAATAACCTGCATAAAGCGAGGTTAAATGAGTCGAAAAATTGGCGATTGTTCGGAATGTGAACTCTTGTCAAATCAAATCCGACTGAGTTCTCACACTTCTGCGATCGAGCCTTTCATGACGCCCTCAAATGCCCGCACGCGAAAGGTGTTCTGGGGGCGTTGGCGTTTAAGTGAATTGGCAATGTGTTCAGCAATGAACTCAACGGTGGAATCAGTATCGATCAGGTAGACCTGGCGAGTGGGAAGTGTCAGGGAGAACGCGCCCTGTGCTGCAACATAGTGGAAGTGGGTATGCGGCTGCCCCTGAATATCCTGCAGCTCAAGAATGTCGCTTCGGGTGCCGATGTAAATGTCGCGCCAGCGCTTGGCCCACTGGTACTCGGTTAGTTGGCTGCGCTGACCATCGGCATAAATTTCGAGCCGTGAGCGATGGCCGTGGGCGATTCGCTGGCAGTTGCCTAAGTGTTTGCGAAGGCCGTGCGTGTACTGATAGTAAGCGCCCTGAATGGGTTCGTGACGCAGGCGCACTTTGACGTCGCTGACATTCGCGGGAACACGGGTGCTTAAATGGCGAACCAACAGAGGTTCAAGGGAATCGATGGTGACAGTTTCTGCGTGCAACAGTGCAATAGCGTCCTCTGGCGCGTCCATCTGAATGACGCCTAGCTGCCCATTTAGTTGATAGCTCAGTTTGACCCTGCCGGCGATTCGCTCCAGTGTCAGGTGCTCAGGGGATGCAGGTATAACCAATTTGTGATCTATGAGGTCTTCAGCCTCTCGCTTGAGCAGTTTTTTGACGTCCCCGAAGTCGAACACCATACCTTGCTCATCGAGTTCGCCATAGAGTTCTACGTCCATGATCAGGCTTTCGCCCACGATGCCGCGATCGGGGTGTATAAATGAAAAATCCAGAACGGTCAGGTGATCTACAAAGAGGCAATTCTTCATGCGATAAGAGGACTCAGACGATACCGAGGCCGTTATAACTGGAATTGCCCTTGAAGTCCAGTCGGGTCGGCTGATCCCGGCGCAGTGATGCGCCGGAAGGAGGGGGCTCTAGCCTAAAAAGCCAGCCAGGTAGGCGATACCGGCTGCAAAAACGCCCAGGCTCACAGACAGAAAAACCAGGTAGGCCTTCTGGTTGGCTCGGGTATCCTTAGATCCGTACATCTCAATGGCGCGTCGAGCGATATCCTCAGCGGTTTCACGGGAAATATCGTGAGCCTGTTGAATGGCCTCGGCTTGCAACGTTTGCCAAAACTCTGTGTCTATGGACTGAACCGTTGTCATGTGGTCTTTCAGTTCGTCCAGTTGAACGGCGGTCAGCGCGCCAGAGGGGGGGGATGATCCGCTGCCTTTGAGTTCGCTGAATTGCTGGCTAATGGCAGAGGTGACCTCTGTTACCAGTTCGTCACGCAGCAAGTTGATGCGTTGATTCATCTGCTCCTGCATATTTTTGTACAGCGCATCCATACGATCAGCCTGTTTTGCCTGAATATCTTCAGACAGGTGTTTCAGGTGGGCATACTGTTCATCAAACAAATCGCTCAGCAGCTCGTGCATACGACGATTGAGTGATGTCTTAACTGCAGAGCGGGCAACCTGTTCGATCGCATCGACAGGCAATTCGTAATGGCTGCCATTGGCCGGCATCGTCGGTACGACGGCGGGTGCGCTGAGCGTAGTTGACGGGCTTGTGGCTGTCGGCGCGACCTGATCATCATCATTGTCAACGTCGTAATCGTCAAAATCGAGAGAAAGCGGAGAAGGTTGAATGGGTTCAGAAGGCAGATTGCCTGCGCTGACATCCTTGTTCAACTGCTCCAGCAGATCTGTCAGACCCTGGCTCTGGGGTGGCTTATTCAGGATGTTGTAAATGCCGAACTTTTTGGCGGCCTCTTCAAATTCACGCGACTTTTTGGAGGTACACATGACAATCGGGATGCCAGAGGTATCCGGGTTTGCCTTGATCGCCTTGGTTGCTTCCACTCCATTCATGCCGGGCATCAGGTGATCCAGGAATATCACATCAGGTTTCTGCCCTTCGTTGAGTATGGATAGCGCTTCCTCGGCGGATCCCGCCATGGTCACATCCATGTGCTCGTTTTCAAGCAGCTTGCTCAAGGCGAAACGTGCAACCTTTGAATCGTCCACCAGGAGTGCTCTTTTAATCGTCATAAACCCAACCTCTAGCTTTGCCTTGCCGGCTCCCTTAACTGTATGCACGGGCTCACCATCCTTCCAGAACCGGACATTCGGTTGCCCTGTAACTTTTTAAACGATAGCACACGCCAGGTTTGTCGGTGCGTGCCGTAAATATCTCGCCTTCGGCGGTGGTCAGTGTCACCACGCCAAACGGCTTGCCAAATTTGAAGCTGCCGGAGATATTGCTGCCATTTGGGTTCATAAGGATACCCTGGCCGTGAAACTGGTTTTCCAGGAAGTTGCCTGAGTACTTTTTGCCATCCGCAAAGGTCAACTCTCCTTTGCCCTGGTATTGGCCGTTGGCGAACTGCCCTTCGTAATAGGTGCCGTCCGGGTAGGTAATGGATCCGTTCCCCTGATACTGATTATTAACCATGCCGCCGCTGTAAAGGGTGCCGTCAGCCATGGTGATTGAGCCATCGCCATTCAGTGTGCCGTTGACCCAGTAGCCTGACCAAATCGTGCCGCGGGCATCTGTCAGGGTGCCCTGGCCGTTAAACTGATCGTCGCGGAACTCTCCGACATAGGTGGAGCCGTCCGTGCGGTTCAGTGTCCCTGTCCCGTGTTTATTGCCATTGAACCACTCGCCTTCGTAGGTCGCCCCATCTGGCGACACCATGCGGCCTTTGCCATGAAACTTCTTGTTCAGAAACTCACCTTCATAGGTGATGCCGTCGGCGACATAGGTGCCTGTTCCGGTCACCACGCCGTTTTTCCAGCTGCCATCGCTGTAGTCCACCCGGGTAATACGCTCAAGGGTTACGACCAGTGTGCGATTGTCGCCACGCGCCAAATCGACGATGGAGCGCCAGGAGCGGTAACCTTCTTTAGCAACGACAACTTCATATTCACCCGCCGGCAGACTGAGACGCTTTCCGCTGCTGCCTCGTGGCCGGCCATTGACCAGTACCTGGTCATTAGTGACATTCGAACGCACCAGGAGATCGCCCGTTTCCGGTAGGGCGGGTGCTTTGGGTTCTGGTGCAGGCGTTGCCAAAGGCTCTGCCGCTTTTTCGGCGGTTCGCTCCAGGGCAGTGTTTGCGCTGCCGAGTGCGGCCACAGTCAGGGCTTCAGCCGGGAGTTCGCTCTGAGTTTGTTCCGTCTCTGGCAGTTGATCCACAAACAGAACGGCCTCTTCAAGCGTTGCGCTCTGCTGTTCTTCGGTGATCTTGAAATCCTCGAAGGGTGAGGTTTCGGTCACAACGGTCGCCAGCGCGTCTTCTTCCTTAATAAGGGTTTTCCCATTGACGACGGTCGCGGTGGCCTCCGGTATCGTTGCTGCCTCGGAGGGGGCAGGCAAGTTTCCGTGGACGGGCAGGCGATCATTGACCCGTGCGAACCCCGCTGTCACAAGTAACAGGAAGGCAAGAATGTTGACGAAAACCAAGGGTCTGAGATCAAGCACCCTGATACTCCAAATGACTGCTAAATCTGAACGTAAACTATAGCTTGGTTTGTGCGGAATTGTAACAAAAGCGGCGTTTATAACCTTGATTTGACGACCCTTTCACATGCAGGGGGGAAATAGCTCACGGATAGAGGGTGAGTCTGGACGCCAGCATCCGTAAGAGTGCTTACAAATGGTTACGTTTCTTAATCTCGGTCCATGCGCGCATGTGCACATCCGCTTCGTAGTCGATAGGGCTCTTGAAGGGGGTAAGAATAAGGTCAAAGACCGCAAACATAACCCCAATGGTCAGCCAGGCAATGAAAAGCGTTTCGAGGGTCGCCGCCTGCTGCTGGGGATCAGCGGCAACGAAGGCCTGCAGGTCGGGAAGAATGCCCTGAACCATGGCAACGGGGTTGAAGCGGGACAGGACCAACGGAATCCAGAACGCCAAAAAGATGGGGAAAAAAGTAAACGACCATAAAAAACGCCTGAGTAAATAGATGCCCAGCGCCTGAAAATAGCGCCGCCTCATCTCCGGGATGCGTGCAAGGTCCCTGACATAGGTTTTGCGCTCATGCCAGTAAGCTTCGAGATCGACGGAATTGTTTTTCTTTTCGAATGAATCGGTTGACGCGTTCTCTGACATGGTTGATGTGTCGTTGTTGTTATCGGTTTGACTACATTACACCAGAGGATGTGCAGGATGAAGTCAGGTGTGATAGAGATTTCCTATCCCGTCAATCATTCCAGGACTCTGCACGTTGCGAGAAATACTCGGTATACTGGCGCTTCTCACTCAGTGAAGGATAGCGCATAGCATGACAACGATGGCCCCCTCTTTTTCTTTTGTGCCGGTACAGACCCGACAGATTCCGTCGCTCCGGTTGGAGTTGCAGGAGTTCAGGCACGAAACCACAGGGGCGCGACATTTCCATTTCAGGAGTGAACACTCTGAAAACGTGTTCATGGTCGCCTTGCGAACCGTGCCGACCGACTCAACGGGTGTCGCGCACATCCTGGAGCATACCACCCTGTGTGGCAGTGAACGTTTTCCGGTGCGGGATCCCTTTTTCATGATGTCGCGGCGATCCCTGAATACCTTTATGAACGCGTTTACCAGCAGTGACTGGACCGCCTATCCATTCGCCAGCCAGAATCAGAAAGATTATTTTAACCTGCTCGACGTTTATCTCGACGCGGTCTTTTTCCCCAATCTTCATCCACTGGACTTCGCGCAGGAAGGGCATCGCATCGAATTCGCTGAGCCGGCTAATCCTGACTCCGAGCTGATGTTCAAAGGGGTGGTTTACAATGAGATGAAAGGGGCGATGAGTTCCTCGTTTTCTCAGGTCTGGGCGGCGCTGACTCGCTATCTCTACCCAACGACGACCTATCATTTCAACAGTGGTGGTGATCCGGCGGAGATCACGCGCCTGACACATGAGCAATTGCAGTCGTTTTATCGTCGTCACTATCATCCTTCGAACGCTGTTTTTATGACCTTTGGGGATACGCCGGTAGAACAGATTCAGGACGTTATTCATACGCGCGCGCTGGCGCGGTTTGATGCCGGGGATGGCTCCGTGCAGATTCCCTGTGAAACCCGTTACTTTGCGCCGATCAGAGTGCAGGAGTCCTATCCGGTCAATGATGACGACCTGAGCGGGAAAACGCATATCGTATTGGGGTGGCTGTTGGGACAGGCAAGTAACCTCGAAACGGCGCTGGAGGCTCATCTGCTGACCAATGTCCTGCTTGAGAACAGCGCCTCACCGTTGCTGAAAGCATTGGAAACCACTGACCTTGGTAAGGCGCCTTCCGGACTGTGTGGTTTGGAGGACAGTCACAAAGAAATGGCATTTGTCTGTGGCCTGGAGGGATGTGATCCCGAACGGGCAGACGATGTTGAAGCACTCATTTTGGGCGTGCTGCAGGACGTTGCAGCGCAGGGCGTGCCGCTGGATAAAATGGAGGCCGTACTGCATCAGCTTGAGCTGAGTCAGCGTGAAATTTCGGGCGACAGCTATCCCTATGGTTTGCAATTAATGTTGGCGGCCCTTTCGCCGGCCCTGGAAGGGGTTGATCCGGCAACTTACCTCGACCTGGATTCTGTTATCGTACGCTTACGCGAACACATTCAGGATCCGGCCTACCTCCCGCGCCTCGTGCGCACCCATTTGCTCGACAATATGCACCGTGTGCGTTTGGTGATGACGCCCGACAATCAGATGGAGCAGCGTCAGGAGCAGCACATGCGAGAGCAGCTGACCAGCATGAAGGCAGCACTTGATGAGGAAGCAAAAGCGTCCTTGGTTCATCGTGCCGCCGCGCTGGAAGCCCGTCAGGCGCGGAAAGATGCCGAAGACAGTTTGCCTCGTGTAACGCTGGCAGATGTGCCCTCCGGCGTGCCCTGGGTGCAACCCACTGTGGGCGCGGTCAAATCGGAGTTCTGTAGTTACAGCCAGGGTACCAACGGCCTCGTCTATCAGCAGTTGATCCGGCCTTTACCCGCAATGGATACGCGGGAGCGACAATTGCTGCCGCTGTTGGGGTATCTGCTGCCAGAGGTTGGGCATCAACAACGCAGCTATCTTGATGTTCAGGAGCGTCAATCGGCCGTGACGGGAGGTATCAGCGCATTTTGGGATGTGCGGGCGGCGACGGATGACGAGCAGGTGGCCAGCGGAGTTCTCGTGGTCTCTGGTAAGGCCCTGGCCCGCAATGCTGGCGCCTTGCTCGAATTGCTGGACGACACCGCGCATCGTGCGGTGTTCAGTGAGTCTGATCGCGTGCGGGAGTTGGTGTCTCTGTTAGCGTCCCGCCGGGTTCAGGGGGTGGCCAATAATGCACATGGGCTGGCAATGGCTTGCGCCTCCCAGCGCCTCAGTCCGGTGGCTGGACTGTCTTATCAGACCTCGGGCCTGGAGGCTATTCAGAAATTGAGTGAACTCGCTCGTCAATTGGAGACTGAATCGGTGCTCAAAGGGCTGTGTGACGAGTTAGAGGCGCTACTCAGTAAAATTATCCGGCAGCCACTCTCAGTGCTGACGATTGCGGAGGAAGAAGAGTTGGCATTATTAAATGCCAGTTCCCAGGCTCGATTACGTGCTTATGCGCAGACAGAGTCTCTCTCATCGTTTAATCTGGACTCCACGCGTGACCACACGCAAATGGGATGGCTGATCAATGCCCAGGTTAACTACTGCGCAATGGCCTTTGCGACGGTGCCGGGTGGTCATCCGGATGCGCCGGCCCTGACAGTGTTGGGCCACCTGTTGCGGAATGAGTTTTTGCATAGCGCGGTGAGGGAGAAAGGGGGCGCCTATGGGGCCGGAGCCAGTCAGAACAATGGCGACGGGATTTTCCGATTCTATTCCTACCGTGATCCGCGTTTGGAGGATACGCTGAAAGATTTTACGCGCTCACTGGAGTGGTTTGTGGCTCAGACGCATTCCCCGCTGTTGCTGGAGCAGGCGATTCTCGGTGTCATCTCGTCGTTGGATAAACCGCGTTCGCCGGCAGGAGAAGCCAAACATGCCTATCATAGCGACTGGTTCGGTCGCGGCGGTGCCTATCAGGCTGCGTTTCGGCAGGGGGTTTTAGGGCTTCAAATCGATGACCTCAAGCGAGTGGCTCAAACCTATTTGATCGAACAGCCGCATAGTATTGCGGTTGTGGGTGGCGACGCAGGGCGGGGGCGAATGGAAAAAATGGGGCTCGACGTCAGGAAGCTGAAGGTCTAGTGCTTTAGGGCATAACAAATGCACCATTGCCAGCGTCACGCTTCCGGCAATGGTGACGGGGTTCCTCAGCGAACCTTACGTTCAATTCCTGTCATCATCAGAATGCGGGTTGAGATCTCTTCAACAGAGTAATCAGTGGAGTTGAGGAAAGGGATGCGTTCCCGCTTGTACATTAGCTGTACTTCTTCCACTTCATAATTGCATTGTTGGATGGAGCAGTAGCGGGAGTTGGGTTTGCGTTCGTTTCGAATGACGGCGAGTCGTTCAGGATCGATGGTCAGACCAAATAATTTTTCACGGTGAGTGCGAAGGGCTTCAGGCAGACGCTGATCCAGAATTTCATCCTCGGTAATTGGAAAGTTGGCGGCCTTGATGCCGTATTGGAGGGCTAAGTAAATACAGGTTGGCGTTTTTCCCGAGCGTGAAACACCCACCAGTATGATCTCGGCGTCACTGTAATGGCGAGTCCGGGCACCGTCATCGTTGTCCAGGGCAAAATTGATCGCCTCTATGCGGCGATCATAGGAGGCCTTTGATGCAATGGAGTGAGACTTGCCGACGGTATAGGTCGATTTCGAGCCGAGTTCCTGTTCCAGTGGTTCTAGAAAAGTTCCAAATATATCAATCATGTAGCCCGTGCTTTTGCGAATTTCAACGCGGATTTCGCTATTTACAATGGTGTCGAAAATGATGGGTTTGCAGCCATCCACTTCCGCTGCGCGATTGATGCGTTCCACCACAGAACGTGCTTTTTCCAGGCTATCCGTATACGGCAGGGTGATACGTTCAAATTCAATTTTCTCAAACTGGGCCAGCAGACTCTGGCCTAGCGCTTCGGCGGTAATTCCGGTTCCATCTGAAATGAAAAAGGCCGTTCGTTTCATGGGCGTTCCTGTGGGTGTCGGTAGGGGAAAAGTGCCGGCAGGGGTGGTCAGACCACCGATCCTTAAAACGTTAATATAAACCGACACTGGCCCCGGCGAAAGGATTTAGGTAGATTAGCGGCTTCGCCGGATACACAGTTTGTCAGCCGGGTGATAGACTTTGCGTAATTATATCTTCGCTAGGGAGAAAGGACTTGGATAAGTACGTTGTAGGTTTTGAAGAGCTTGGCATCGGAGATGTTGAGAAAGTGGGAGGCAAAAATGCCTCGTTGGGTGAAATGATCAGCAATCTGTCGCATCTCGGTGTGACCGTCCCCACCGGGTTTGCTACCACGGCTCATGCCTATCGTGAATTTCTGGCTCACGAAGGCCTCGACAAGCGCATCCATGGCGCTCTTGAGCAACTGGATGTGAATGATGTGGTTGCATTGGCAGAAACGGGCGCCAACATTCGCGGCTGGATCTCAACTACTCCTTTTCCTGAAGCTTTGGATAAGTCCATTGAAGCCGCATTTGCCAAATTGACTGCCGGGCGCAATGATATGGCACTCGCGGTGCGTTCAAGTGCAACGGCAGAAGATCTGCCCGATGCGTCCTTTGCTGGCCAGCAGGAAACCTTTCTGAACATTAAGGGCCTGGATAACGTCAAACACGCGGTCAAAGAGGTGTTTGCGTCACTTTTCAACGATCGTGCGATTTCCTACCGTGCACACCACGGCTTTGAACACAGCCTGGTTGCTTTGTCTGCTGGCATCCAGCAGATGGTGCGCAGTGAATCTGCCAGCTCGGGCGTCATGTTCACGCTCGACACGGAGTCGGGTTTCAACGATGTCGTCTTCATTACCTCGTCTTTCGGCCTCGGTGAGACCGTTGTGCAGGGCGCAGTAAACCCTGACGAATTCTATGTTCACAAGCCTACCTACCGTGCGGGTCGCCCGGCCATTCTGCGCCGCAACCTCGGCACCAAAGCCATCAAAATGATCTACAGTGAGCATGGTGCAGCCGGCCGCTCAGTTCAGACCGTCAATGTGGATGCCGAAGACCGCGGACGTTTCTCAATTACCGATCAGGAAGTCGCGGAGCTGTGCCGTCAGGCGCTGGTGATTGAAGAGCACTACAAGCGCCCGATGGATATCGAATGGGCCAAAGATGGTGACGACAAGAAGCTCTACATTGTTCAGGCAAGACCTGAGACGGTTAAGAGTCGTGCCAAAGCCAATGTTATGGAACGTTATATCCTCAAGGAAACCGGTACGGTGGTCTGCGAGGGGCGCAGTATTGGCCAGAAAATTGGCAGTGGTGTGGTGCGCATCGTAAACAATATTGCTGAAATGGACCGCGTCAAACAAGGTGATGTGCTGGTGACCGACATGACGGATCCTGATTGGGAGCCCGTCATGAAGCGCGCTGCCGCTATCGTTACCGACCGGGGCGGCCGTACCTGCCATGCAGCCATCATTGCGCGTGAGCTGGGTATTCCGGCAGTTGTGGGTTGTGGCGATGCGACGGAGCTGCTCAGTGATGGTCAGGCGGTCACGGTGTCGTGCGCTGAAGGCGATACCGGGTTGATTTACGAGGGGCTGCTGAACTTTGAATTGAGAGAAAACTCAGTCGACTCCATGCCTGATCTGCCATTCAAAATTATGATGAACGTCGGCAACCCTGATCGTGCCTTTGATTTCCAGTCTCTGCCCAATGCAGGGGTCGGTCTGGCGCGTCTGGAATTCATCATTAACCGAATGATCGGTGTTCACCCCAAAGCACTGTTGAACTTCGATGGCCTGCCGCGTGATGTGAAGCAGGTCGTTGAAAAGCGCATTAGTGGCTATGGTGCGCCGGTAGAGTTCTACGTTGAGAAGCTGGTCGAGGGCATATCGACCCTGGCGGCTTCGTTTGCCGACAAAAAGGTTATTGTGCGCCTGTCCGACTTCAAGTCTAACGAATATGCCAACCTGATTGGCGGAACGCTGTACGAGCCTGAAGAAGAGAACCCCATGTTGGGCTTCCGTGGCGCTTCCCGTTACATTTCAGATAGCTTCCGTGATTGCTTTGAACTCGAATGCCGTGCGCTGAAAAAAGTTCGCAACGAAATGGGCTTCACCAATGTTGAAATCATGGTGCCGTTTGTCCGCACTGTGGGCGAGGCGCGTCAGGTTGTCGAGTTGCTTGAAGCGAATGGACTCAAGCGCGGTGAGAACGGACTGCGCGTCATCATGATGTGTGAGCTGCCCGCCAACGCATTGCTGGCCGAACAGTTCCTGCAGTATTTTGATGGATTCTCAATAGGTTCGAATGACCTGACCCAGCTTACATTGGGGCTTGATCGTGATTCAGGAATCGTCGCACATCTGTTTGATGAGCGTAATGATGCCGTGCGGTCACTCCTCTCGATGGCGATTGGAGCATGCAGAAAGGCTGGCAAATACATCGGTATATGCGGCCAGGGGCCTTCTGACCATCCTGATTTGGCCAAGTGGCTGATGGAGCAGGGTATCGACAGCGTTTCGTTGAACCCGGATTCCGTTCTGGATACGTGGTTTTTCCTCGCCGAGAAGCACGGCTAAGTAAAATCTGCTTGCAGTCGGAGTCGCTATGCGACTCCGACAGGCTTCCTCGGGCCCTGACAATGAAATATGAGTTGGTCTACGCAGAACTAACGCCGGAAGGCTTCGCGGAGGACGTGTTTCGTATTCATCCGGTTAATCCGAAGGATCAATCGGTTGAAATTGGTGTGACACATCTTCATCAGGCTGGTCAGCACCGTGGACAGCCCGTCATTCTTATTCATGCAGAATTCTGTAACCGCTTTCAGTGGTACCGTCGCGATATACCGTGTTTAGCGATGGAGTTGATCAGCCAGAATTTTGAAGTCTGGATCCCTGAGATGCGAGGGCATGGTCTTTCACCTGCCAATCGGGCCTATCGACGCAATAGTTTGCGGGATTACGTCGACTACGATCTGCCTGCGATTCAGCGATTTGTCAGTGAGCGGCATCCGACGCCTGCAATATGGATAGGCTATGGTACAGGCGCGATGGCCATTGCGATGGCTCTTGAGTTGAATACCTTGCAGCGTCAGCAAATGGCCAGTATCGCATTGATAGGCATGAAGGATGCCAGGTCTGTTTTACGTTGCGCCACACAGGGTTTCTGGGATCGTCTGGCAGCAAGGCGCAGGGGAATGGTTCGGTCGCTAACCAGCGGTTTAGATCGAGAGACAGAGCCTTATGTGTTGCTGGATACCTTGCCTAGGCCTGAATTCAAAAGGCTGGCAACCTTAGCACACGCCTCGACCCTGCCGCCCTTGCTTTTGGTAGAGCTGCTCGTGGACGGAATGACGCCAGAATCTCACATTGGACGCAAATTGCTGTGGGCTTGGGGGGAGGCCAGCAAGAAGAAAGTCTCTGTTCCTGCTCGAAGTTTGCTGGGTGCGCTTGCGCAGCCAGCTTCTTACAAGCCTATCCGGGGGGCTTTAAATCTCTGGTTGAAAGGGCGGTTTGTTGACAATATTGCCGAGCTGACCTGACTGATTCTTGAATCTTTTAATAGGAAAATGAGCATGAAATACGTAACACCCGATTTGTGTGACGAATATCCCGATGTGAGTGTCGTTGATCCGATTTTTAATAATTACGGCGGCCGGGAGTCCTTCGGCGGGGAGATCGTAACGGTCAAATGCTTCGAAGACAATTCGGTGGTTAAAAGTCTGGTGGATGAACCTGGCCAGGGAAAAGTGATGGTCGTCGATGGTGGTGGATCTCTGCGAGCGGCCCTTTTAGGTGACATGCTAGCGGAAAAGGCCGCCAGGAATGGATGGGAAGGCATCATTGTCTATGGGTGTATCCGCGATGTCGATGTCATCATGGACACAGAGTTAGGTGTTCAGGCCTTGGCAACACATCCGCGCAAAACCGATAAGCGTGGCATTGGTGACAAGAATGTGGTGGTGACTTTTGCCGGCGTCACATTTAAGCCGGGTCACTTTGTTTATGCTGACAACAACGGAATTATCGTCTCAGAGACAGCATTACCCGCAGCAGAGTGATCTGTGGGGCGGACAGGCTGGACGCAGTCCACCTGTCGCCCCTGTGTCGCTTAATTTTGAACAGTCGTAATTTCGACACCAACCAGGAAAGCGCCGTTGTCCTGTGGCAGGCATCGCAAGACCTTAACGACGGTGTTGAAGGGTGGAAATGCCGGATTGTTTGAGGGCAGCGAAGTGCCGAAGGTGTCTCCCACATTCAGTGCCTCGGGTAACTCGATTGACATGCCGGTACCACTGAGATCCTTGCATTTTCCGGTGTGTTTTTTACCGCTGCCTTCGGCCTCAAGCACCACTTCGGCGTCGATTTTCATCCGAATGAAATCCCGTTTCTCGCTGTAGTCTCTCATAAGTGTTGTTTTCATCTTTGCCTCACTTCTTATTGTAGCCTTTTTATTCTGCGTAAGATTTGACCTGACGTCAAAAGATAAATTGTTACCAAACAGCATTCCGATTCATTATATGGTGCCTCTCAAAGCGTTGAGGCACTATATCTGGTAACCTAAGCGTAAACCAATTCGAAAGAAATGCCAGTTTACCAGGAGCTTTTTTTCTCACGTTTGAACATTGGAACGATGACGGCAATCAGTACGCCAGCGAAGACAAGTCCAGCACCCAGCAGCATGGTGTCCTGGTCGTTTCGGTCTTTGAGTCGAAGGTTTTCAGACGTGAGCACTTCCACTTCATTTTTGAGTGTTTCATTGGTTTCGCGCAATTCACGATTTTTACTGTCAAGCTGAAGGGCATTTTCTGAAACCTGTTTGATGTGAGCGAGTTCTTCCTGGGTTGTGGTCAAGTGGGAAAGTTTTCCGCTCAACTCATTGGTCAGGTTTTGATGTTGTGTTTTTAGCTCTGTGTTTTCAGTTTTAAGCTGTTGAAGCTGTGTCCGCAGTTGATTTGCTTCGGCGGTGAGCTTCTCAAGTTTGATTTTGGCGATAGGCTCCTTACTCAGGTACTGCGTGAGCAACCAGCCTTCCATTCCACCTGGCGTGCGAACCAGGGTGTATCCAGACTCGTCGTCGGTTTCCAGTACCTCGACCGAGGTGCCGCTTTTCAATCCGCGATGAATGATGCGGTATTCATTGCTTTTTCCGCTACGTAAGGGGGCGAAGAGCGTGTCATCAATGTACTGTGTCTCAGCCAAAGCTGCACTGGAATAGACCAAAACCCACAGGGAGAGAATAAGGCGAAGCATGTTAGTCCTTAATTTGTTTTAAATGAGTTGTTATTCAAGGTAACACTTTTTTGAAGGGTCGAACGATCACTGACCGATAAACACCGGCACTGAGATAGGGATCCTGATCAGCCCAGGTTTGCGCGTCTGCCAGACTGGAGAATTCCGCGATAATGGCACTGCCCGTGAATCCTGCCTCGCCAGGGTTCTCACTGTCAACCGCAGGCAGCGGACCTGCAACGAATAGTCGCCCCTGGTCTTTGAGTGCCGTGAGTCGCTCCAAGTGGGCGGGGCGTGTTTTTAGGCGGAGTGATAGGCTGCCAGGATTGTCCTCGGCAATAATGAGATAATACATGAATAGCAAGCTCGCTTGGGTGTCGTCGATGGTCAACAAATGTTAGCATGGCATCCAAGCCGACTTGAGCGGAAATTGCCCGAGTATTCCGAATGTTAAGTGTTAAACATACCATTGATCTGCATTGCCATACCACTGCATCCGATGGCAAATTAACGCCTTCTGATTTGATTGCGTTGGCCTTGCGGGAGGGATTGCAGATTCTTGCGATCACTGACCATGATACCCTTGCCGGTGCTGAGGCCGTAGTCAGTGGATCTGCCGGGGGCTATTCAGCGAGCACTTCCGAGCCATTCAGTGCATTAACCTTGATTCAGGGAGTGGAGTTGTCCTGCTCATGGCGCGGCGTCAATGTGCATGTCCTTGCTTATGCCAGAGAATGGGGGGGCGGGGGGATGCAGCTTTTGATAGGTCGGCAGCGGGAGAGACGCTGGCAACGTGCTGAAATCATTTCGCGGCGCCTGGAAAAAGCATTGGGTACGGATAATCTGTTTGATCGGGTCAGGGCGGTAGCTCCCGATGCGGATGTGCCGGGCCGACCTCACTTTGCGGCGTGTCTGTTAGGTGAGGGGCGCGTCGAGTCAATGGATGATGCATTTGACCGCTATCTCGGTGCAGGAAAGATCGGAGATGTCAAAATGTGCTGGCCCTCCCTGGATGAGTTGATTGGCGAAGCGAGATCAGCCGGAGCGATACTCTCGCTGGCTCATCCGATGCACTACAAACTGACGGCAACTAAACTTCGGGAGCTGTTGGATGCTTTTCACCAGCAGGGCGGCCACTGCATCGAAATTGCGGTGCCGGGCATTGATTCAGGACACTATGGCTGGTTGGTCAATGAGGCTCGCAGGCGAACGATGGGGCAGTCGTTTGGTAGTGACTATCACGGGTGGGGTAATATCCATCGCAACCTTGGGCGCTATCCCAAAGTGGCAGAAGGCATTCCTTCCATCCTTGAATGGTTGGATATGCCCCAGCCTGCAGCTAAACCTGGATGAAGCCTCAACCTGTGGTGTTACTCGGCATTCAGTAGGAGGTTCAGATCTACGACTACCTCTGGAATTTGTTCCAACAACGAGAACAGAATTTTCGGGTTCTTCTGCAGATCCTGAAAATCGTCAGGGTCGTAATGCCCTGAAAATGTCATGATCGGCAGCAGAAGGGAGGCGACCTGCTCCTCTCTATCCCGATGAAACCAGACCTCTTCATGGAGGTAAACACCCTCCATAAAGCCTGACGCCCATGCGGCCATGGCGTCTTCATCCTCATAAATCTCCGTAGGCAAGGGGAATCCCTCCTCGCCATTGAGAAGTTGAGCGATGTGTTTGCCCAGCTGGCGGGTGAAGGTCTGCAGCGTTCGCTGCTGACCCGGTTTCAGTGGGGTGCCTTCACCCGCAATCAATGCCTCCAGGCCATCCACCCGGGAGAGGTCACCCGGGTAGACTTGCAGTGCGGTTACAAGACCGTGCAGCCCAAACAAATCCAGCGCTTCCTCTCCCAGTTCGTCGAACAGCAGGGTTTCGAGCGTCTCGATATCCGCATCAGTGAAAGGAAAAGGATTCAGATCATCCATCTGTTTATCCATCCCGGCCTGTCAGCGTTTCCTGGCTTAATTCAGGGCGATCAAACCCGCCCGGAATTTCGGCAGCGTTTTCCTCAGCGGGTGTGACCGCCTCGGTTTTGGCGCTTGCCGCCTCCTGAAGCTGTCGGCGACGAATTTCCCTCGGGTCATTTGCGGCGCGGCGAGCAGGCTGAGTGTCCTGGGCGGCGGTCGGCGTGTCGTCGGAGGTAGACGCTTCTGCCTGGACTACGGCAGCAGGTTCGGTCTCCAACGCGTTGACTGTGACGCCTTCTCCGCGATCAGCGGATGCTGTGTCGGCAGATTTCTGGCGCCATGGATTTTTTCCATTTGTTCCTGCAACGCTCTTGTCACCGGACCTCTCTTTGGTGTCGCTTTTCTGCTCCCCTTCGTCCACCTGTGAACGCTCGGCACTCGTCGTTTCCGGCGTCACTATGACGGTCGCTTCTACCGGCGTATCGGCGCGTTCAGGGTGAGATGTCTTTTCAGCTTCGTGCTCAGCGGTCACAATCGCGACAGCGGTGGCCGCAATTTCACCAACTGAAACAGCTGCGCTCAACGGCGACTCGTTCACCTTGATCTCCGCATTGCCAGCTAAAGCTACCGCTGAAACGTCGCTCAATTTTTCACTTTCAGTAACGGCGGTCTGTGGTGCTTTGGATTCGCCTGCTTGTGGGTTTTTGGGGCTCGCAGCCCGCTCTTGACCATTTCCATCTTTACGCTCCTGCCGCTGGTTACGGTCACGGCGTGGTCGACTGAACTCAGACTTTGGTCCGTCATTACGGTTTTCGCGAGATTCACGATTTCCGTCGCGGTTGCTTTGCCCCGCCTCACGATTTTCGCGTCGGTTATCATTGTCGCGGTTGCCGTCACGGTTTCGGGGTTCGCGGTTGCCATCTCGTGAACGATTGCCGCGATTGTTATCCCGATTACCATTGCCTTCGCGATTGCCACTGTTATCACGGTTGCCATCGCGGGCATTAGCGTTGCGATCAGTGTTGGATTCGCGATTGTCACGGTTTCCAGTGTTGTCGCGGTTTCCGGCATTGTCGCGATCACGATTGCCGCGATGATTACCCCGGTTCTGACGGTCGCTGCGCTCCGCGCTGCCGGCCTCTCTGTTTTCACGGTTTTGAGACGGCTGACGGTTGTCGTTGCGATTGTTGCGTCGGTTGTCCTGACGCTGACGGTGATCGTCTCCCTGGCGGGCACGGTTGTTCTGGCCCCGGTCGATATGGGTGTCCGGCTTCGCTTGAGTTGCTGGACCTGAGGTTATTTCGACATGACTGTCATTGGCGGCCTGAACCTCTTTGCCACCACCGAAAAGTCGCGAAAAGCCTTTCTTCAAACGAGCACTGAAAGAGGGTTTCTCTTCTGCCTCCACTGACTTGGCGGCTTGCACTGCTTGAGGTGTGGACGACATTAAAGGCGCTTTGACTGCCGCTTGCTCCCTGATGGCTTCTCTCGCTGGAATCAGCAGCCCGTGCTCATCGATATCGTCGGCGTCCGAGCGAATCTCATAGCTGACATCGTTCAGGCTGGGGTTGTCATCCCGAATACGCTGCACATCAAAGTGCGGTGTTTCCATGCTGGGGCTTGGAATAATCACAATTTTGAAATTGTTACGTTTTTCGATGGCGGCCAGTTGGTTACGCTTCTCGTTGAGCAAGTACGTGGCAACCGAGTTGGGGCAGATGGCGCGAACTTCTGCGGTACGCTCCTTGCAGCCCTCTTCTTCGAGTAGGCGCATAATCGACAGTGCCAGCGATTCAACCCCCCGGATGGAGCCCTGTCCTTTACAGCGGGGGCAGGTTTCATTACGCGTTTCGCCCAAGGAAGGGCGCAGACGCTGACGCGACATCTCGAGGAGACCAAATCGAGAGATTTTGCCGACCTGAACGCGCGCCCGATCCATTTCGAGCGCCGTCTTCATCCGGTTCTCAACTTCACGCTGATTCTTGGCCGGTGTCATGTCGATAAAGTCAATGACGATCAGTCCGCCAATATCGCGCAGGCGTAGTTGACGACTGATCTCTTCGGCTGCTTCGAGGTTGGTCTGCAGGGCGGTTTCTTCGATGTCGCCGCCTTTAGTTGCTTTGGACGAGTTGATATCAATCGAAACCAGTGCTTCCGTCGGGTCAATAACGATGGAGCCGCCGGAGGGGAGTTTGACCTCTCGCTGGAACGCGCTTTCGATTTGGGACTCAATCTGGTAGCGGTTGAACAGCGGTATATCATCCTGGTAGTACTTGATCTTATTTTCGAAGTTGGGCATCACCGCACGCACGAAATTCAGCGCATCCTGGTGAACTTCCCGGTCGTCGATCAGCACTTCTCCGATGTCTTCGCGCAGGTAGTCCCTGATCGCGCGAATAACGACATTGCTTTCCTGATAAATCAGGAAGGGAGCAGGGCGATTGTTGGCGGCATGGGCGATGGAGTCCCAGAACTGGACCAGATAATCCAGATCCAGCTGTAATTCCTGTGGAGACCGGCCGACACCTGCTGTGCGGATAATGACCCCCATGGACTTGGGCATATTCAGCGCTGCCATGGCTTCTTTCAGCTGATCGCGTTCTTCGCCTTCAATGCGACGCGAGATTCCGCCGGATTTGCCATTATTCGGCATCAATACGAGGTAGCGTCCCGCCAGGCTGATAAAGGTTGTCAATGCGGCGCCTTTGTTGCCACGCTCCTCCTTGTCGACCTGGACGATGACTTCCTGCCCTTCGGCTAATAAGTCTCGGATGTTTGGCTTCTGCACCTTGCGGGTATCGCGGAAGTATTCCTTGGAAATTTCTTTCAGAGGGAGAAAGCCATGACGTTCTGCACCGAAGTCCACGAAGGCGGCTTCCAGGCTGGGCTCGAGACGGGTGATCTTGCCCTTGTAAATATTTGATTTTTTCTGTTCCCGGGTGCCGGCTTCAATATCAAGATCATAAAGCCTTTGACCATCTACCAGGGCAACGCGCAACTCTTCTTTCTGGGTTGCGTTGATCAGCATGCGTTTCATTTATGTTTCGTACCTTAGAATTAAGGCTCAGGTACGCGAGCGGGCAAGTGCGACGACAGGCCAACTTTCAGACTTGCATGCAGCACAGACGATCAGGCCTGCACTGAAATGTGAGCATCAGTAGTTCAGTTGCCCGGCGCAGACGTTGTCTGGCCCGGACAGGGCAACCCCTTTGTGGGGTTGCAGGCCTCTCCACGCGGGAGAAACCAAAAATTCGTCTTCTTGCACAGCTCGCGCCTGAGGCGCTAATAATTTGCAATCTTTCTGCCGGTTCGGACGTATCCTGTAGGGCGTCGGTGCTCTCTCATCAAGGGGAGAGCTTATCCTTACCACCGGGTTGCCACCGATGACTACCAGGTGGGCGCCGCGTGTGTCGTTCCGGCATCTGAACCTATTGTTGGCGTTGGGTGGATTCAAAAAGCCTCACCCCAACCCCGTCTTTATGTATAATCGCTGTCACAAACCGGTGGCTTTCGACGGCACAATAGGGGGCTGCAATTGGCAGCAAAACCCAAGGGTCTGAAAGCGTCGGAGAGTCGCGACAGCGAGACATCACTTTGTGAATATAACAGGTAGCTAAACAACCTTCAATGAAGGAGTACGCATTGATGCAACATGGCGACAGTGCTCGCGCTGAAAAAGTCCAGTTTTTGACGGTGGATGAGGGTGCGACGGGTCAACGTCTTGACAACTTCCTGATGAAAACATTGAAGGGTGTGCCCAAAACGCTCATATACCGTATTGTGCGCAAAGGTGAAGTGCGGGTGAATAAGGGACGTTGCAAACCAGAGACACGCTTGAGTGAGGGCGACATTGTCAGAGTGCCGCCGGTACGCGTCTCCGAGCCTCGCGAGACGGATATCCGGCCAGCGGTGCTCGATCAGCTTGAGCAGTCGATTGTATATGAGGACGACGACCTGATTGTGATCAATAAACCCCAGGGTGTCGCCGTTCATGGTGGAAGCGGGCTGAGTTATGGCGTTATTGAGGCGTTTCGGGTGCTGCGCCCTGATCTGAGTTCTATGGAGCTGGTTCACCGTTTGGACAGGGATACCTCGGGTCTGCTTCTGATCGCCAAGCAACGTAAATCGCTGTTGAAGCTGCAGAGGCTTCTTCAGTCCGGTGGGATCGATAAGCGCTATTATGCGTGGGTGGAGGGGCGTTGGCCTGCATCTAAAACCGAAATAACTGCGCCGCTGGAAAAAAATGTACTGCGGTCGGGGGAACGTATGGTGATGGTCAGTCAGGATGGAAAGCCCAGTCTGACGAGGTTCCGTCTCATCAAAGCGGGCGCGGTGGCCTCACTCGTTGAAGCATCACCGATTACGGGTCGTACTCATCAGATTCGGGTTCACGCCAAATTTGCCGGACATCCGATTATTGGCGATGCGAAATACTGTCCTGATGAGGTGAATCGCTGGTTTCGTGAGCGCGGCGTGCGCCGGCTTTGCCTGCATGCTCATGCGTTGACAATTCGGTGGGGCGATAGGCCGAATCTTGAGTTAAAGGCTCCCTGGGAGTTTGAAACGACTTTGGGCATTGATGTCGGTTAAGTGCGATGTAATGAATGTCATGAAATATAAGGTGTTGGTGTTTGATTGGGATGGGACCTTAATCAATTCCGTTCCCCACATTGTTGACTGTATTCGGGTGGCTAGTGATGCAGTCGGGACGGCCTTCCCGGGGGAGGAGGCCTCGCGGCGAATTATTGGTCTGGGTATGCAGGAGGCGCTTGAGTCGCTTTTTGGGGTGCAAAGTTCCGAGTTTGTTCAGGCCTTTCGTATGGCTTATTCACAACATTTTTTTTCCCGTGAGTCCGGTCGTGACGATTTCTTTCCTGGGGTGGTGGATACCCTGGTTAAGATAAGGTCGCAGGGTGTGCCGCTCGCGGTTGCGACCGGTAAAAGTTGGCAGGGTATGCAGCGGGCCTTGCAGGGGTTGAAGATGGAAGACTGGTTTGTCTCCGTCAAGTGTGCAGACCGTACGGCCTCGAAACCAGATCCTCGCATGCTGATCGAGTTGCAGCAGGAGTTGAAGGTTGAGGGACATGAAATGCTTATGGTCGGCGACACCAGCTTTGATCTGGAGATGGCAAGGCGGGCTGGCGTTGCGTGTTTGGGGGTGGCTTATGGCGCTCACCCACCTGAAGAGCTAATAGAGCTGGCGTCTGTGGGTGTGCTGGGTGATTTTAAAGATATTCTCAACTATATTTCGTAATTTATTGGTTTAAGGGGTGAATCGGTCTTATGCAAGACGAGATGGCCAAACCGGCCTCGGAAAAGGAATGGCGTTTACTTGAAAAGCTGGTCATGTCATCAGTGTTGGAGCAGCGTCGGGCGCGGCGCTGGGGCATCTTCTTCAAGGCGCTGACCTTTGTGTATTTATTCGTCATATTGGTCGTTTTCTCCGGGCCGATCGAGCATGCGGGGGATGGCTCGGGTAAGCCGCATACCGCGATAATTGAGGTGGCAGGCGTGATTGCCGCAGAAGAAGCGGCCAGTGCTGACAATATTGTGACGGCGTTGCGAGATGCTTTTGACGAGGCAAATGCCAAGGCGGTGATTCTCAGGATTAACAGTCCGGGCGGGAGTCCTGTGCAGGCAGGCTATATCTACGACGAGATAAAACGCCTGAAGGCGCTGAAGCCTGAAAAGCGGGTTTATGCCGTGATTGCGGATATTGGGGCGTCCGGGGGGTACTACATTGCCGCGGCCGCTGACGCGATTTATGCAGACAAAGCGAGTCTTGTCGGTTCGATTGGTGTGACGGCTGCTGGGTTTGGATTCGTCGATGCAATCGAAAAGTTAGGGGTCGAGCGTCGCAATTATACCTCGGGAGAGCATAAGTCATTTTTGGATCCCTTTATGCCTGAGAAACCGGAAGAGGTGGCCATTTGGAAAAATGTGCTGGATTCCACGCATAAGCAGTTTATCCGGCAGGTAGAGGATGGACGGGGGGATCGTTTGAAAAAAGATGAGCCTCTGCTTTATTCCGGTGTGGTGTGGTCAGGTGAGCAGGCCTTGCCGCTGGGGTTGATTGATGGCCTGGGTAGTAGTGGCTATGTCGCCAGGGAAATCGTAGGCGTTGAAGATCTGGTGGATTATACCCTGCGCGAGAACCCATTTGAGGCGCTGGTTAGTCGACTGGGTGCCTCTGTTGGCAGACAGGTCGCGCAGTCTGTTCTTCATGCTTATCCAGAGCTGCGCTAGGGTGGAGCTGCCGGAAACTAGGGAACCTGAAAGCCTGCCATGTTGAGATAGTCGGTGAGCTGTATCAAGGGTAGGCCAATCAGGGCTGTGGGGTCTTCGCTTTCGATGTGGGTAAACAGCGAAATGCCAAGGCCCTCTATTTTGAAGCTGCCTGCGCAATCAAAGGGAGCTTCACGGTCCAGATAGCGTTCAATTTGGGGGCGGTCTAGCCTGCGAAAGTGCACCCGGGTTTCAACAACCGTGTGCATTCCGACCCGGGTGTTGCTGTTGACCAGCGCCAGACCGCTGTAAAAGGTGGCGCATTGTCCACTGGCACGCATAAGTTGACTGATCGCCGCTTCGCGATGTCCCGGCTTTCCCAGGAGTAATCCGTCTATGCTGGCGGTTTGGTCAGCGCCCAGAATCCAGCAGTTTGGGTGCTGTTCGAAGAGGCTTTCCGCTTTTTGCACGGATAATCGTGCTGCGAGAGTTTTAGGGGGCTCGTTTGTCTCCGGGGTCTCATCGCAGATCGGGCTGGCGCAGTCGAAATGGGAGAGCAGGCGTTGGAGCATTTCGCGGCGATAGGGAGAAGTTGAAGCAAGTAGCAGGCGCATAACGTGAATTCATCTCTGGCTTTACGCTTGGTATACCATAAGTCTTTGACTTTATCGATTGGCATCTTTAGAATTGCGCGCCTATGAAAGAACCCTGCCATCTTGAGAACATTGAACCCCATAAGCTCGCGCAACACCAGAGCAAGCTCACAGGGCATTTACCGTTTTCTGACTTTGTGCGGGTTGAAGAGCTGGCTTTCTCATCTGCAGCCAATGTCGATGACGAAAGCGATGAAGGCTCAGCTTCGCCGAAGAGCGATGTTCATTATGAGCTGGCATTTGGTTATGACGAAAACCGTCAGGCGATCTGCTCAGGGCATGTGAAAGTTAACATGGGTCTACAGTGTCAGCGCTGCATGAATCGTGTTGACCATCAGGTTGACAGCGATTTTGTTTTTGCATTTGTAAAAACGGATGAGCAGGCGGCTCAGTTGCCGCGTTCGTATGAGCCAGTGATGTTTGACGGTTATGCGGTCAATCTCAGGGAGGCTCTGGAAGACGAGATTTTACTCGCCTTGCCAGCCTTTCCGGCCCATGATGACGGTGACTGTGAATTGGCGGTAGCGACTGCTTCGGCGGAAAGTACAAACGAAAAGCCGAGCCCCTTTGCGGGGTTGACGGAATTGTTAAAGAAATAGTAATACCATTTGAGAGTTAGTTAGGAGCTTCGAGATGGCTGTTCAACAGGATAAGAAATCTAGATCACGCCGCGATATGCGCAGATCACACGATGCCCTCAAGGCATCTGCACTGTCAATTGATTCCACCACCGGTGAGAAGCACAGACGTCACCATGTCACGCCAGACGGTTTTTACCGTGGCAAGAAAGTGATTGAGAAGTCTGACGACTGATCTCCGCCTCTAAAGCTGATTTGTCTCGGCCGCTGAAACTAGCTGTCGACGTCATGAGCGGGGATAATGGCCCCGCTCCAGCTGTTTCTGCGTCCCTCAAAATTCTCGCTGGCCATCCTTTGTTGAGTATCACATTGGTTGGGCGAGAAGCTGATATTACTCCTCTCATCTCCAGTGCTGATGGATCCCTGCGTGAGCGTTTAATGGTCCTGCATGTGCCTGATGTGGTTGGCATGTCAGATAAACCCTCCCAAGTGCTCCGTAATCGGGCAAACACTTCAATGTCTGCTGCACTTCAGCTTGTGCGTGACGGTCATGATGCCTGCGTTAGCGCAGGAAATACGGGGGCCCTGATGCTTTTGTCTCGCTCGATTCTGAAAACGCATCCTGAAATTGACCGCCCTGCCATTATTAAGCGCATTCCGTCTTCCTACAATCTTTGCTATGTCGTTGATCTTGGTGCCAATGTTGATTGCCGCGCTGAGCATTTGTACCAGTTCGCGCTGATGGGGTCTGCCATGGTCGAGGCCATGGAAGGGAAAACGTCGCCCAAAGTGGCGCTGTTGAATGTTGGGGAGGAGGAAACCAAGGGGAATGAGCAGGTGCGCCTTGCGTCGCGCATGATGGCTGAAAGCCCCTCCCTCAACTACTCGGGATTTATCGAAGGGGATTCACTATTTAAAACCGACGTTAATGTGGTTGTTTGTGATGGATTTGTTGGGAATGTGGCTTTGAAGACCGGTGAAGGTGTGGGGCGCATGATGGCTGAGCTTTTACGGCAGCAATTTAAAGTGGGGTGGTATGGTCGACTCGTCGGCCTTCTGGCAGCGCCATTATTAAAGCGATTGCTGGCCATTCTGGACCCCTCGCGTCATAACGGCGCCAGTCTGGTGGGTTTGACGCGTACAGTGGTGAAATGTCACGGAAACAGCCAGGTGATTGGCTTTGAGTGCGCAATCCTTCAGGCCATGATTGAGGCTGAGCATCAGGTGCCGCAAAAAGTCTATGCAAGACTCGACGAGTTGTTGTAATAATATCGCCTCTTTTGCATGCGACCATGGCTGGTCGAGAGAATCCTTCAAAGAGAAAGTGGATCTTATGTCTCACGTCGTTGTTTTTCCAGGACAAGGTAGCCAGAGTGTTGGCATGCTGTCCGATCTGATTGAACGAATTCCGAGTCTGAGTCAGCGCCTGGATCAGGCCAGTAACCTTTTGGGCTACGATTTACGGGAGATCGTCCTCAATGGGCCGGAAGATAAGTTGAACCGGACTGATATAACCCAACCCGCTGTTTTGGTGACCAGTATAGGTCTTTGGGACGCGGTGCCTTCGACCCTTAAGGCTCAGCTCAAGGCTGTTGCAGGGCATAGTTTGGGTGAGTGGACGGCGCTGGTGGCTGCAGGCGTGATTCGATTTGAAGACGCAGTCAGGCTGGTGTCGCTGCGTGGGCAATTCATGCAGCAGGCTGTTGAGACCGAGCAAACTGCGATGGCTGCGGTGCTAGGGTTAGATGATGCGGGTGTGATTGCGGGGTGTCGTGAGGCTGAGCAGGGTCAATGTGTTGACCCCGTCAATTTCAATTGTCCGGGGCAGGTCGTTATTGCCGGGCACGAATCGGCGGTTGATCGGGCAATCGGAATTCTTAAAGCTAAAGGCGCAAAGCGGGCGATTAAGCTTGCCGTAAGCGTTCCTGCGCATTCGGCATTAATGAAGCCAGCGGCGGCGAAGCTCGAATCAGAGATGCAGGCTATTCAGCTGCACCCCCCAACGCTGCCTGTCTATCAGAACGTATCGGCACAGGCGGAAACGTCTCCTGAGCGGATTCGTACTAATTTGCTGATGCAACTGTACTCAACGGTCCGCTGGACTGAAACAATTTCGGCCATGAGTGCTGCGGGTGCGACCCATTATCTGGAGTGCGGGCCGGGTAAGGTGCTGACTGGGCTTGTGAAAAAAATTGATAAAGTCGCCACGGTAGAGGCCTTGGCTGATGGTGCGACATGGGAGCATTTGAGCAAGGAGGGCGCATGAGTCAAAAGGTTGCTTTGGTGACGGGGGCTTCCCGAGGTATAGGGCGTGCTATCGCTGAGACGCTCGTGGTAGAAGGGTATTGGGTAGTTGGTACCGCTACGACTGTCGGGGGGGCGGATAAAATTTCAGATTACCTGACGGCAGGAAAGGGGGTTGGGATTGCGTGTGATGTGACCCAGCCCGAGCAGGTTGCTGCCTTATTGAGTCGGATTGAGTCTGAATATGGCACGATTGCGGTGCTCGTCAATAACGCCGGCATTACTCGTGATGGCTTAATTTTGCGCATGAAAGATGAAGACTGGCACGCAGTTCTGGAGACGAACCTGACGTCTGTTTTCCGGCTGTGCAAGGCGGTCAGTCGAGGTATGATGAAGGCTCGTTGGGGGCGAATAATCAATATCAGCTCCGTGGTTGCCTCCATGGGGAATGCGGGGCAGGTCAATTATGCGGCAGCAAAAGGTGGGTTGGAAGCGCTGACCCGAACGTTGGCGCGCGAGCTGGGTAGTCGTGGCATTACTTTGAATGCGGTTGCACCCGGGTTTATCGACACTGACATGACGCATGCCCTGAGTGATAGTCAGCGCGAAGCCATGCTGCAGGCGGTGCCTTTGGGGCGTTTGGGGCAGCCCTCAGATGTTGCGGCAGTCGTTGCATTTCTGGCTTCAGATGGGGCAGGCTATATTACCGGTGAAACTATTCAGGTAAATGGCGGCATGTATATGGCGTAGCGCGTTTTTTTTTATCGCACATACTGCCATTTCACCGTAAAATGAAATCATAGCAGCTCGGAAGAAGCCGCTTGGAATACCTAAAACAGAGAGGAAAATATGAGTACAGTTGAAGAACGTGTTAAGAAAATCGTATGCGAACAGCTGGGCGTGAAGGAGTCAGAAGTACAAGCTACTTCCAAGTTCGTCGAGGATCTTGGCGCGGACTCCCTGGACACTGTGGAATTAGTTATGGCGCTCGAAGAAGAATTCGAGACCGAAATTCCGGATGAGGAAGCAGAGAAAATTACGACTGTACAAGACGCTATCGACTTTATCCTGGCGCATCAGTAAACCTCACGCTGGTTATGCATGCCTGATGTCTGGCCTTATTCCTCTTGGATAGGGTTGTCAGGTGTGCTCTCTCCCCGTTGTGATTACATTTGTCGATCGGCAAATACAGTCTCTCCTGCCCGTGTCGAATCGGGGCCTTTACTATGGCGACGGAGTCTTTGAAACGTTGCGCTTTGCTTCGGGCGCGCTTGTGCTGTGGCCGTTTCATGCCAAGCGACTGTTGCGCGGCTTGAACAGGCTGGGATTTAGCCAAGCCGTTGATGTTGAGGCTATTCGCGTCTTTTTGGAGGCTCAGGTAGCCGCCCATTTAGGTACGGCGGTGGATGCGCTGGTTCGTTTGACACTCGTGCGAGCTGCTGGGGTAGGTTATCGGCCGTTATGTGACTCTGATGCGATGGAGATCATTTCCATTCAGGCTTATGACATGCCTGATGATAGGGTCTATCGTGAGGGCGTTGCTGTAAGGTGCCTGGAGTGGCCCTTGGTCGCGGATCGTTGCTTGGGAGGTATTAAACACCTGAACCGTCTGTCTCAGGTCATGGCCGCCCGGGAGCTGGCTGCCGAGGAGTTCGAAGGACTGGTTCTGGATCAGGACGGTTTTCTCATTGAGGGCACGCGCTCTAATCTGGTGGCATTGAGGCGGGGGCGATGGATTACACCTGATCTTCGTAATGCGGGTATTGAAGGCGTCATGCGCGACTTTCTTCTCAGTGGCGCGGTGCGAAACTGTCCAGGCTTAACTGTCGAACCACTGGTGGCTGGTGATATTTTAGGAGAGGTAACATCTCTGGCACTGATTAACAGTGTATTTGGGGTGGTTCCGGTAGCGATGGTAAATGGTCGTGTGCTGGATGTGAATCCGGTGATCGAGGTCTGGCAGCGTCCCGTTCATGAAAACTTACAACTGCCCTGGAAAGCACGCACTTGTTAAAACGAATTACCTGGTTATCTGGATTGCTTATTCTGGCGGCATTGGGAACGATCCAATACCTGCTGGCCAGTTTCAAACAGCCCCTCGTCTATACAAACCCGGTCACCCTGGAGCTGGCGCAGGGAGATAACCTGTCGATTGTCGTCGCTAAATTGCAGGATGCCGGAGTGATCGAGTCGGCACGCCTCGCCTCGTTGCTTGGGCGCTACTACGATTACGACCGTCGCCTTAAAGTGGGGGAATATGAGCTTCCCACTGGATTGTCGCTTTACGACATTTTTGAGCTGCTCAGCTCAGGGAGAGCCGTTCAGTATGGGATCAGACTCCTGGAAGGATGGCGAATCAAAGAGATAAGGGACGAAGTTGGGCGTCACCCTAAACTTGTTGCTGAGATTCAGTCCTGGGATCCTGAAGCACTGGCAGCTGAGCTTGGTTTGGATGTTGCAAATGCAGAAGGGCAGTTTTTCCCTGATACTTATTTTTATCACAAGGGAATGTCTGACAAGCAGATTCTGTTGGCGGCCAACACTCGCTTGAAGGGGGTTCTGGAGACGGCGTGGCAGAGTAAAACGGCTGAAGCGGTGGTTGGTTCGCCCTACGAAGCGCTGATTCTGGCGTCGATTGTCGAGAAAGAAACCGGAAAAGCTGAGGAACGCGACCTGATTTCTGGCGTCTTTAACCTGAGATTGGCGAAAGGAATGAAATTGCAAACGGATCCAACAGTGATTTATGGCATGGGCGATGCCTATCAAGGCAAGATCAGGCGCAAGCACCTGCTGGAGGCAACGCCTTACAACACGTATGTCATTCCTGGATTACCACCCACACCGATCGCATTGTCCAGTGAAGCGGCGATTCAGGCGGCGGTGAAGCCGCGCATTGAGGGTTATCTTTATTTCGTTGCTAAGGGTGACGGCAGCCATGTGTTCTCTAAAACGCTGGAAGAACACAATGAGGCGGTCAAAGCCTATCAACTCAAGCGTAAAGCGGATTACCGCTCGCACTGAGCGACAGAATTAACCTGAGACCTGATATGAATGCTTCGTTTGCTCCTTTTATTACGCTGGAAGGCATTGAAGGGACAGGGAAATCCACAAACCTTAACTACATCCAAACCCTTTTTGAGCAGGCTGGTCATACCGTTGCGGTTACCCGTGAACCGGGTGGGACACCCTTGGCGGAAGAGATTCGGGAACTACTCCTACGGCCAAGGGATGAATCCTTTAGTTCTACCGCCGAGCTGCTGCTGATGTTCGCTGCCAGAGCCCAGCATATCGATACGTTGATCCGACCCTTGCTGGCGAAGGGGACGACGGTTATTTCTGATCGTTTCACTGACGCAACCTATGCCTATCAGGGAGGGGGGCGTGGTCTGCCCATGCAGCAGATCGCGCAACTTGAGATTCTGGTGCAGCAAGGCTTTGCACCGGATTTGACTGTGATCCTCACGATAGACCCTGAAATGGGAATGTCGCGTGCACGTAAGCGTGGCGCGTTGGATCGTTTTGAAACGGAAAAAATGGCCTTTTATGAACGCGTTCAGGCCTGTTATCTGGAACGTGCCGCCCTGCGACCGGATCGCTATAGTGTGATTGATGCAGCGGCCCCGCTTGATGCGGTGCAGGCAGCCATTCGAACCGCACTGAAAGATCGGGCGTATATTTAGGCGATAGCCTCCTTTGACGAAAAAACCGCCCTTAGGCGGTTTTTTTACCTCTGCGATCTGCAGGCAAGGCTGCAGATCATCATCGGCGTCTTACAGTTCCACTTTAGCCTGAGCAGCCTTAGCGGTGTAATCTGCCATCTTGTCGAAGCTCATGTAGCGGTAGATGTCGCCAGCCATGCTGTCGATGTTCTTCGCATATTCCATGTACTCGGCAACTGTCGGCAGGCGACCCAGAACCGCACCCACAGAGGCCAGCTCGGCAGAGGTCAGGTACACGTTGGCACCATCACCCAGACGGTTGGGGAAGTTACGGGTAGAGGTCGATAGAACCGTGGTGCCTGCTGCAACACGCGCCTGGTTACCCATACACAGTGAACAGCCGGGCATTTCAGTTCGTACGCCGTTACGACCGTAAACGTTATAGTAGCCTTCGTCCATCAGCTGACGCTGATCCATCTTGGTGGGGGGTGACATCCAGAAGCGTGTTTTCAGCGCATTCTTGTTCTGCTCCAGCAGTTTACCTGCTGCACGGAAGTGACCGATGTTGGTCATGCACGATCCCAGGAAGACTTCGTCAACCTTGTCACCGGCAACAGTGGACAGCAGGCGCGCATCGTCCGGATCGTTCGGGGCGCAAACGATGGGTTCCTTAACGTCAGCCAGGTCGATTTCAATGACCGCGGCGTATTCTGCGTCTTTGTCAGCGCGCATCAGCTGCGGGTTGGCCAGCCAGGCTTCCATGGCGCGCGCACGACGCTCAAGGGTGCGCGGATCGCCGTAACCTTCTGCAATCATCCAGCGTAACATCACAATGTTGGATCGCAGGTAGTCGGCCACAGAATTTTCGGACAGGGTGATGGTACAGCCGGCAGCTGAACGCTCGGCAGACGCATCAGACAGTTCGAAAGCCTGTTCAACGGTCAGAGACTCCAGACCTTCGATTTCCAGAACGCGGCCAGAGAAGATGTTCTTCTTGCCTTTCTTTTCAACGGTCAGCAGGCCTTGCTGGATGCCGTAGTAAGGAATGGCGTGAACCAGATCGCGCAGGGTGATACCGGGCTGCATTTTGCCTTTGAAACGCACCAGAACGGACTCTGGCATATCCAGCGGCATAACACCGGTCGCCGCGGCGAACGCAACCAGACCAGAACCGGCTGGGAACGAAATCCCCATCGGGAAACGGGTGTGCGAGTCACCACCGGTTCCAACCGTGTCAGGCAGCAGCATACGGTTCAACCAGCTGTGAATAATACCGTCACCGGGACGCAGCGAAACACCACCACGGTTCATGATGAAGTCAGGCATGGTGTGTTGCATTTCAACGTCAACCGGCTTCGGATAAGCGGCCGTGTGACAGAATGACTGCATGACCAGGTCGGCCGAGAAGCCCAAACAGGCCAGATCTTTCAGTTCATCACGAGTCATCGGGCCAGTGGTATCCTGAGAGCCCACGGTGGTCATTTTCGGTTCGCAGTACGTGCCCGGACGAACCCCTTTCACGCCGCATGCTTTGCCGACCATTTTCTGCGCCAGGGTGAAGCCTTTGTTGGAATCGCTTGGCGCCTGTGGGCGGCGGAAAACTGTTGAGTGGGCCAGGCCCAGGAATTCGCGCGCTTTGTCAGTCAGACCACGGCCTACGATCAGGTTAATGCGACCACCAGCCTGAACTTCATCCAGCAGAACGTCAGACTTCAATTCAAACTCAGACAGAACGTCGCCTTTCTCTGACAGAATCTTGCCGTCGTAAGGGCGGATTTCAATGATGTCGCCCATGCCCAGTTTGTCTACCGGTGCTTCGAACACCAGTGCGCCGGCATCTTCCATTGTGTTGTAGAAAATCGGAGCAACCTTGCCGCCGATACAGATACCGCCGGTGCGCTTGTTAGGAACACCCGGCATGTCGTCGCCGAAGAACCACAGTACGGAATTGGTGGCGGACTTACGTGAAGAACCCGTACCCACTACGTCACCGACGAATGCGACTTTGATACCTTTCTGTGTGAGTTCTTCGATCTGCTTCATCGGGCCGGTAGTGCCGGGCTCATCAGGGGTCAGACCTTCGCGAGCCATTTTGTACATGGCGCGTGCGTGCAGAGGGATGTCAGGACGTGACCAGGCATCGGGAGCAGGAGACAGGTCGTCAGTGTTGGTTTCGCCCGTTACTTTGAAGACGATGTTCTTGATGCTTTCGGGTACTTTGGGACGCTTCTGGAACCATTCGGCATCCGCCCAGGACTGCATAACCGCCTTGGCGTGGGTATTGCCGGCCTTAACGCGCTCGGCAACATCGTGGAACGCATCGAACATCAGCAGCGTGTGCTTGAGTTCTTCTGCGGCCAATGCGGCCAGTTTGGCATCGTCCAGTAGTTCAACAAGCGTAGCAATGTTATAACCACCGAGCATGCTGCCCAGCAGTGCAACAGCCTTTTCAGCAGAGATCAGCGGGGAAGAAGCCTGACCTTTAGCAACAGCGGTCAGGAAGCCGGCTTTAACGTAAGCGGCTTCATCAACACCTGGGGGGACCCGATTCGAGATCAGGTCGAGCAGTACAGACTCTTCGCCCGCAGGTGGGTTTTTCAGCAGTTCAACCAAACCCGCGACCTGCTCGGCGCTCAGGGGCTTGGGGGGGACGCCTTGGGCGGCGCGCTCTGCTACATGATTGCGATAGGCTTCTAACACGTTGTGGACCCTCATGTGTTGAAAGGACTGTTCTTTTGAAACAGTGAGTTGTGGCCGGGACTTCCGATAGGTTGTCAGGTGGCCTTTTAAAAAGTCGCCGTATTTTACGTGAATAACCCGTCAATGTTAAGGAAGCTGGTATACTGCGACCGTTTAAAATTGTAGTTCAGGTTAGTTTTTATGTCGGATCAGGGGATTTTAGAGGAGATTAACGGCTTTCTGGCGTGTCCGACGCCTGATGCCTGGCTTGACGAAGCCTTGCGTCAACAGGAGGTGCTGTTGGTTGATCATGCCCAGTGCGAGCAGAAAGCCGCTGCGACCGCGATGCGACTGGTCTATCGCTACCCGGAAGATACTGAATTGACATTGCGCATGTCCAAACTGGCGCGAGAGGAGCTTCGACACTTTGAGCAAGTGGTCGGGATCATGAAAACGCGCGGTTTTGCCTATCGCAAACAGGAGGCCTCTCGCTATGCCGCAGGCCTGCGCGCCCTGGTCCGAAGTGGTGAACCCAAACAGCTGATCGATTTGCTCATTGTGGGGGCGTTCATTGAAGCGCGTTCGTGCGAGCGCTTTGCACGGCTCGCTCCGCGGCTGGATGATGAGCTTTCTGCGTTTTACAATGGCCTGCTGGCCTCAGAGGGACGCCACTACCGCAACTACCTGAAGCTTGCGCGAGACCGCAGTGCTGCGCCTCTGGATGAGCGAATTGCGCTGTTTCGCGAAAGAGAAGGGGAGTTGATTGTCTCATCAGATACCCAGTTCCGCTTTCACAGCGGCTGTCCGGTTTAAACTTTGCTGGGGCCTAGGCTGGTAGCATCCAGAGCATGAAGGTGAATGCCACCGGCATTGGCTTCCGCGTACACCGTTGACCTATGCCAGTCTCCCAACACAACTCTTTGCCCGACACCTCTGGTCAGCGTGACTTCATGCCGGGCCGGACGATGGGTGTGACCATGAATTAACAGGTCGCAGGCTCCTTCGTCCATCACACGAATCACCTCTTCAGGTGTCACATCCATGATCGTTTCAGGTTTACCCTGGTTCTTCGCCATGCTCATCTGACGCAGCTGACGGGCCATAAGCTGACGATCTTTCAGGGGGCGACCCAGCATCATCGCTTGCCACTGGGGGTTTCGACTCATGCTACGAAATTTCTGGTACTCGGCATCCCGTGTGCACAGAGAGTCTCCATGCATCAGCAGGGTTGGGCGGCCGTAGAGATCAATCCGGTGTCGTTCACCCAATAGAGTTGCACCACAACGTTCGGCGAAGGCTTCTCCCAGCAGGAAGTCACGATTGCCGTTCATCAGGTAAACGGCCGTGCCAGAAGCCGCGAGTTTGTTCAGCGCCGCAGCAATCGTTTCATGCAGTGGGAGCTGTTCATCATCACCGACCCACACTTCAAAAAAATCGCCGAGAATATAGAGCGCATCAACTCCCTGGGCTTTCTGGGCCAGAAAATTCAGAAAGAACGATGTGAGCTCAGGCTTCTCGGTTTCCAGGTGCAGATCGGAGATGAATAGGGTTGACACTGGTGTTAACCCTCGATCACCGCTTTGATGATCAGTACATCCTGGGCAGGAACATCCTGATGCATACCTTTAAATGTGGTGGGGACTTCACGGATTTTATTGACGACATCCATGCCCTCGGTGACTTTGCCGAATACCGTGTAACCCCAGCCATCGCGGGTTTCGGCGGTGAAGTCGAGGAAGCCGTTGTCGGTCACATTAATGAAAAACTGGGCTGTTGCTGAGTGCGGGTCCATGGTTCGCGCCATGGCAATGGTACCGGTCATGTTGGACAGACCGTTGTTTGCTTCATTGCGAATGGGTTCGCGCGTTGGCTTGGGGGACATGCCAGGCTCCAGGCCACCCCCCTGGATCATGAAATTGGGAATGACGCGGTGGAACAGTGTGCCGTCGTAGAAGCCGTCTTTCACGTAGGTTTCGAAGTTTTTGGCTGAAATCGGAGCCTTGTCGAAGTCCAGTTCGATCAGGATGTCGCCGTGGGTGGTTGTCAATCGAATCATGTGTAATGGGAATCTCTATAGTAGGGTGGTTTGAGTGAGTGTAATGGTACAGCCAATCACGTCGGTGGTGAAGTGATTGCAAACGCATAAGGTCGTGCTCATCGTCGACAAGTTCCGTATAATCCTCTGTTTAGTTATTTCAATCTCACATTTGGCCGCAAGTATTCAGGGGAGCTATGAGCGAATTCGAGGCGATTAAGCCGAACTTCATCACGCAGATCATCGATAAGGATCTCGAAGCCAATCAGCATGACGGAAAAATCGTCACCCGATTTCCGCCTGAGCCCAATGGTTTTCTGCATGTTGGGCATGCCAAATCGATCTGTCTGAACTTCGGTATCGCCGAGTTTTATGCTGGCGCTGCGTGTAATTTGCGCTTTGATGACACCAACCCGGAAAAGGAGAGTCAGGACTTTATCGACGCGATTCAGCGTGATGTAGAGTGGCTTGGCGGAAAGTGGGCAGGGCCGGTACGGTATGCCTCGGCCTACTTTGACCAGATTCATGCCTTTGCACTTGAGTTGATTCAAAAAGGCAAAGCTTACGTGTGCAGCCTGACAGCAGAAGAAATGACCGCCACACGTGGAACGCTGAAATCGCCGGGCACCAATAGCCCCTACCGCGAGCGTTCAGTTGCCGACAATCTGGATTTGTTTGAGCGTATGCGTCAGGGTGAATTTGCCGAAGGCACGCATGTGTTGCGTGCAAAAATTGATATGGCTTCACCCAATATCAATCTGCGCGACCCAATTTTGTATCGAATTCGCCATGCCCATCACCACCAGACGGGCGAGAAGTGGTGCATTTATCCGATGTACGACTTTACGCATCCCATCTCAGATGCATTGGAAGGTATTACGCACTCGCTCTGCACATTAGAGTTTGAAGATCATCGGCCGCTATACGACTGGGTGCTGGACAATATCACGATCGCCTGTCACCCCCGTCAGATAGAGTTTGCCCGTCTGAATCTCAATTTTACCGTGACCAGTAAGCGCAAGCTCAAACAGTTGGTTGATCAGGCGCTCGTCGATGGCTGGGATGATCCACGCATGCCCACGCTGGCAGGAATGCGTCGTCGTGGCTACACACCGCGTTCGATCCGCAATTTCTGCAATGCCATTGGCGTGACACGCAGTGAAGGCGTGGTCGATGTTGCGATGCTGGAGTTTGCGATTCGGGAAGATCTGAACGAGCGTGCGCCCCGGGCGATGGGGGTATTGAAACCTCTGCGGGTCGTGATTACCAATTATCCCGAAGGGCAAGTGGAGCAGTTGCTGGCACCGAATCATCCGCAGCGCCCGGAGCTGGGTTCACGCGAAATACCGTTTTCGCGCGAGGTCTTCATTGACGTTGAAGATTTTCGTGAAGAAGCGAACAAGCACTTCAAGCGATTGATACTTGGCAAAGAGGTGCGTTTGCGCAACGGCTACGTTATTCGCTGTGATGAGGTCATCAAAACGGCCGATGGTGCTATCGATCACCTCCTGTGCAGCTATGATCCTGAAACCTTGGGTAAGGACCCGGAAGGGCGCAAGGTAAAAGGTGTTATTCACTGGGTCTCTGCAGTACATGCGATAGACGCCGAAGTGCATCTGTATGATCGGCTGTTTAATCACGAGAGCCCTGATGGCAATAGAGAAGAGGACTTCACCGCACATCTGAACCCCCACTCGCTGTGTGTGATTGCCGATGCCAAACTGGAGGCCAGTCTCGCGTCGCCTCAGGCAGAGCTGCCCTACCAGTTTGAGCGGGAAGGTTATTTCTTTTTCGATCCGGTCCGCTCTGCAGGGGGTAAGCCTGTCTTTAATCGTACTGTGACGCTGCGGGACACCTGGGCAAAGGTTGAAGGTGGGCAGGATTAGGAGGTTGGATGAAGCTTTATAACAGTCTTACTCACAAAAAGGCCGAACTTCAGACACTGCAGCCTGGTAAAATTGGTATGTACGTGTGCGGAATGACGGTGTACGACTATTGTCACCTGGGCCATGCGAGGGTGCTGGTTGCCTTCGACGTGATCACGCGCTACCTGCGGACAAAAGGTTATGATGTTACCTACGTGCGCAATATCACCGACGTTGATGACAAAATCATTTTGCGAGCCAATGAAAATGGCGAAACCGTCGATGCACTGACGGAGCGTTTTATTAACGCCATGCATGAAGATGAGCGTGAGCTGGGTGTGTTGCGACCAGATAAAGAGCCGCGTGCCACGCGCTATATTGAATCGATCATTGGATTGATTCAGGTGCTGATGGATCGGAATGTGGCCTACCAGGGCGCGAATGGTGACGTCTATTTTGAGATCAGCAAATTTCCGGAATACGGCAAACTCAGTAAACGGAAGCTCGACGAGTTGAATGCGGGGGAGCGGGTCTCTGTAGATGAGAACAAGCGCAGCCCACTGGATTTCGTGTTGTGGAAACCTGCCAAGCCGGGTGAAGTGGCATGGGAGTCTCCCTGGGGTGCTGGAAGGCCGGGCTGGCACATTGAGTGTTCGGCAATGTCGGCCGATTGCCTTGGAAAAACCTTCGATATTCACGGCGGCGGCCCGGATCTATTGTTTCCGCATCACGAGAATGAAATAGCGCAGTCTGAAGCGGCGCATGGTTGCGAATTTGTTCGCCAGTGGATGCACGCCGGTCCGGTGCGAGTGGACAGTGTGAAAATGTCCAAATCGCTTGGCAATTTCTTTACTATTCGCGAAGTGCTCAAAAAGCATCCTGCCGAGGTGGTGCGTTATTTCATTGTGGCCAGTCACTACCGTAGCCCGATCGATTACTCTGAAGACTCGTTAAAGGAAGCGACTGCTTCACTGACAAGGCTCTACAATGCCTTCCGCGACTTATATGAGGACATGGGTGTGTCCGAGGCATCCAGTCTGGCTGATTGTGCCCAATTGGCGCCGTCCGACCTTGCCCCGGTTGACGCCGGTTACAGACTCCGGTTTGCTGCCGCAATGGACGATGATTTCAATACGCCGGCAGCGCTGGCCGTTTTATTTGAGTTGGCCAAAGCGATCAATACGGTGAAAAAAACGGAACGCCAGGCTGCCATAGCGATGGCGCGGGAGCTGGTCGAACTGGCGCGCCCACTGGGATTGCTGCAGTTTTCGCCGGAGAGGCTTCTGCAGGGTGTTGGATTGAGTGATTCTTCCGATGGTTTAACGCCAGAGGTCATCGAAGGCTATATTCAGGCCCGCAAAGCTGCGCGAGCGGCTAAGAACTGGGCAGAGTCTGATCGAATCAGAGATGAATTGTTGTCTAAAGGGATTGTCTTGAACGACTCCCGCGAAGGGACAACCTGGACGCGGCAGGATAACTAACCTGCCGCCTTTCTTGGTTTGCGAAGGGCTATTTATGTAATTCTCTGGCGGCAAACAGCGTGTTTTCCAGAAGGGTGGCGACGGTCATGGGGCCCACACCCCCTGGCACGGGCGTGATCCAGCTCGCGCGTTGGCTGGCGACGGCAAACTCAACATCACCCACCAGGCTCCCGTCGGCAAGGCGATTAATGCCCACATCAATCACACATGCGCCCGGTTTGATCCATTCTCCTTTGACCAGGCCGGGCTTGCCGGCCGCTACGACAACGATGTCGCCCTGACTGATTTTCTGGGGAAGGTTTGTTGTGAAGCGATGGGTCACCGTGACGGTCGCTCCTGCCAGCAGCAATTCCAATGCCATAGGGCGCCCTACAATGTTTGAGGCGCCCACGATGACAGCCTCTTTACCCTTCGGGTCGCAGCCAATTTCTTTCAGCAGTGTCATGATTCCTTTGGGTGTGCAGGGTCGCAGCAAAGGTGTGCGTTGCGCCAGTCGACCAACATTATACGGGTGGAATCCATCGACATCTTTGTCCGGGCGAATTCGCTCCAGCAGTGGCTCTGCGCTCAGTCCGGCCGGAAGCGGGAGTTGGAGCAGGATACCATCAATGTCGGCCCGTTGATTCAGGTTGTCAATCAGTGCTTCGATTTCGCCCTGAGTCGTCGTGGCGGGTAATGTAAATTTCTCGGAGAGAAATCCGGCATCGTTACACGCGTTTGACTTGTTTCGCACGTAAACTTCCGAGGCGGGGTCGGTTCCGACAAGAATGACTGCCAGGCCCGGTGGCCGCAAACCCGCGTCCTTGCGTCGGGCGACTTCAGCCTTGACGGTTTGGCGGATGCGGGAGGCGATACCTTTACCATCGATAAGGTGTGCTTGACTCATAGTGAATAAAAACCTTCTGCAGCGAATGCTGAATCAGTGAACAAAATTGGGAACCTAGTTTACCCAAGCTGGACCTTAAGGAGAAATTTAGTGCAGTAAAAAATGTTCTGGCCTGATTTTTTTGTGATATTGTTCCAGTGTGTTGACTCGGGTGGAGGCTGTGAGTATCATTCGCGCCATCTTTGGTGCTGACAGCTTTTCAGTGGCCGAAAGGGCGATAGTGCGCTCGTAGCTCAGCTGGATAGAGCATCGGCCTTCTAAGCCGAGGGTCGTAGGTTCGAGTCCTACCGAGCGCGCCAAACTGGCTCGGTAAATCAAAGATGTTGTGGTGGGCGTAGCTCAGTTGGTAGAGCTCAGGATTGTGATTCCTGCGGTCGAGGGTTCGATCCCCTTCGCTCACCCCATTTACTCTTTTCTGCATGTCAGGATTGAGTGTCTATGCGAAAGTGGCGGAATTGGTAGACGCACTGGATTTAGGTTCCAGCGCCGCAAGGCGTGAGAGTTCGAGTCTCTCCTTTCGCACCACCCCTTCTTGATTCCTTATTCCCAATCGTAAGCCTCCCTTGTGATAGTAATCGCTATCAGTTCTTACCATGTCAATTGTGGTGGCAATTATCGCTCTGGCTGTGATGGTGTTATCGGATAAAAGTTGCCAAGCCGTCTTTTCATCCTTAGAATTTGCATCCCGCTTTTTGTACCCGGTTTTTAAAAATTAGTAGAGGATTACATGCAAGTTTCTGTAGAAAGCACAACGGCCATCGAACGCCGAATGACGGTGGGCATCCCTTCCGACCAAGTTGATGCGGCTGTTGAAAAGCGCCTCCAGCAAACCGCGCGCTCCGTCCGAATCAATGGCTTCCGCCCGGGTAAGGTGCCGATGAATGTCGTTAAGAAGCGCTATGGTGCGGGTGTTCGCCAGGAAGTGGTCGGCGAAATGATGCGGGACGCCTACCTGGAAGGGATTCGTAAAGAGAAACTGCAGCCTGCCGGGTATCCGCGCTTCGAGCCTAAATCAACCGAAGAAAGTCAGGACATCCAGTTTGTAGCCGTATTTGAAGTTTACCCTGAATTTGAAGTTAAAGGTCTGGATGGCTTGAAGGTTGTGCGTCAGCAGACTGAGGTTCAGGAAAGCGACATCGATACCATGATAGAGAATCTGCGCAAGCAGGCCTCCAAATGGGTTGAGTCACAGGATGCCGCCGTGGAGGGTGATCGTCTGGTGGTTTCCTATAAAGGTAGCGTTGATGGCGAGGCCTTTGAGGGTGGCAGCTCAGACAATGCGACGATCCAGATTGGTGCTAATCGGATGATCCCAGGTTTTGAAAGTGGATTGGTCGGTCTCAAGGCGGGCGACACCAAGACCCTGGATCTGACCTTTCCCGCAGACTATCATGCAGAGGCGCTGAAAGGAAAAGCGGCTCAGTTTGACGTTGCAGTGAAGAGTGTCAGTAAGCCTGAATTGCCTGAAGTTAACGCAGAGTTCTTTGCCATGTATGGAGTGGACAATGCCGATGCTGAAAATTTCCGGGGTGAGCTGCGCAAGAATATGGCTCGCGAAGCCGACAATGCCGTAACAGGCAAAGTGAAGCAGCAAATTGTCGATCAATTGGTTGCTGCGGTATCAGTTGAGGTGCCTACCGCGCTGGTCAATGGCGAAATCGATCGTATGCGTCAGGAAGCAGTGCAACGCTTCGGAGGCGGTGCCAAAATGGATCCATCCTCTCTGCCCGCGGAGCTGTTTAAAGAGCAAGCCACAAAGCGCGTGCAGACGGGTTTAATTTTTGCCCAGATCGTTAAAGATAACGGCATCAAAGTGACGGAGTCTCAGGTGCGCAGCAAAATTGAAGAGCTGGCGACCAGTTATCAGGATCCGGAGCAGTTTGTTGAGTGGTTCATGAGCAACCCAGAGCAAAAAGCGCAAATCGAAACGGCTGTGCTGGAAGATTTGGTTGTTGACCTCGTGCTCAAGACCGCTCAGGTTGAAGATCAGGTCGTCTCTTACGAAGATTCGGTTAAGCCGCTCGAAAAAGCCTGATTTCAGTCGGCTTTCCCTCTAGTTTGAAGCGTATTTTGCGCTAAACTAAAAGCCGGTTATCCTTTGGGTAACCGGCTTTTATTTTTTGACGCATTCAAAATAAGTATTCTGGGAGTTTTCTTACATGGTAGACCTATTCCGCCCGCAGCCCTCCGCTAGCGCCCTTGAAATTGCAAATGCTTTGGTGCCGATGGTGCTGGAGCAAACGGCCCGGGGAGAGCGGTCTTATGACATATACTCCCGACTGTTGAAGGAGCGTATTGTTTTTCTGGTGGGGCCTGTTGAAGATCATATGGCCAATCTTGTCGTAGCCCAATTGTTGTTTCTGGAGTCGGAAAACCCTGATAAAGACATCCATCTCTACATTAATTCACCGGGGGGGTCGGTGACGGCCGGGCTTTCAATCTATGACACCATGCAGTTTATCAAGCCAGATGTGTCTACACTTTGTATTGGTCAGGCGGCCAGTATGGGTGCGCTCCTGTTATCCGGCGGTGCTGCCGGGAAACGTTTCTGCTTGCCGCATAGTCGGGTGATGATCCATCAGCCGCTGCTGGGTGGGTTGCAGGGGCAGGCCTCCGATATCGAGATTCACGCGAAGGAAATTCTCACCTTGCGCGAAAAACTGAATAAAATTTTGTCTCATCATTCAGGCAAAGATATGGAGACTATCGCGAAAGATACAGATCGTGACAATTTTATGGATGCGGAGACCGCGAAAAAGTATGGTCTGATTGATGGCGTACTTGATAAACGTGGCGCTCTTTAGTCATACTTGTCCATTGAAGAATGATAATGACGACGTGTGCGACCAGCCTAGCTGTAGCGACGAACAAAGAGGTGAGATAAATGGCTGATGATAGAGGCGGAAAGGGTGAGGACAGCGGTAAGCTGCTGTATTGCTCGTTCTGCGGAAAGAGCCAGCATGAGGTTCGCAAGCTGATCGCCGGGCCTTCGGTTTTCATATGCGATGAATGTGTCGATTTGTGTAACGACATTATCCGCGAAGAAATTCAGGAAAGTGTCTCGCAAGAGAGTGCAGATCGGCTGCCTTCGCCCAAGGAAATCAAGGGTACTCTGGATGAATATGTAATCGGCCAGGCGCGTGCGAAACTTGCCTTGTCTGTCGCCGTCTATAACCACTACAAACGATTGCGTCACCAGGATCGAAAAGCGGATGTCGAATTAGGTAAGAGTAATATTTTGCTGATCGGTCCGACGGGGAGCGGTAAGACGCTCCTGGCTGAAACCCTGGCGCGATTGCTGAATGTACCCTTTACCATCGCAGACGCGACCACCCTGACGGAAGCGGGCTATGTAGGTGAGGATGTCGAGAATATCATACAGAAGCTGCTGCAGAAGTGTGATTACGATGTCGAAAAAGCACAGCGTGGCATCGTGTACATCGATGAGATTGACAAGATTTCCCGTAAATCAGACAACCCTTCGATTACCCGCGATGTATCAGGGGAGGGCGTTCAACAGGCCTTGTTGAAACTCATTGAAGGTACCATTGCTTCTGTTCCGCCTCAGGGGGGGCGTAAACACCCTCAGCAGGAATTTCTGCAGGTGGATACGTCCAATATCCTGTTCATTTGTGGCGGAGCGTTTGCCGGGCTGGAAAAAATCATCCGTGACCGTTCAGAGAAGAGTTCCATCGGTTTCTCTGCATCCGTAAAGAGTTTGGCCAACGCTAAAAACGTGGGCGAGACCCTGAAAGATATTGAAACGGAGGATCTCATCAAGTATGGCCTGATTCCTGAATTTGTTGGGCGGCTGCCAGTGTTGGCCACGCTTGATGAGTTGGATGAGCCTGCGCTGATACAGATTTTGACGGAGCCCAAAAATGCGTTGACCAAGCAATATGAGCGTCTGTTTGCGATGGATGACGTTGAAGTGGATTTCCGTGAGGATGCGCTCAAGGCGATTGCTCAGAAGGCCATGGAACGAAAGACGGGGGCGCGTGGATTGCGTTCAATTCTGGAAAATGTTCTGTTGCAAACCATGTTTGACGCGCCCTCGGAGGATGATCTGTCCAAGGTTGTGATTGACGAGGGTGTTATCAAAGGTGATTCTCAGCCGATCAAGATCTACAAAAACCTCGATGCTCCGAAAGCTGCTCCGGATGATTGAGGGGCGCGACTGTGTCGGTAATCTGGCAGGGTCGTTTCCGATGGCATTGTAAAATGGGGGCGCTGCCCCCATTATCATTTCTACTGTTTTCTTTTGTGCTGGTGGCAGTGCCCACCGGAGGTTTCGATGAGTATGATATTTAAGAAGTTACCGCTCCTGCCATTGCGGGATGTGGTTGTTTTTCCCCATATGGTGGTTCCGTTGTTCGTGGGGAGAAGTAAATCCATTCAGGCGCTCGAATCGGCCTCTGACTCTGGCAAGGAGATTCTGCTGGTTGCGCAGCGTAATCCAGCGGATGAGGACCCAGACACGGAGGAGCTGTATCAGATCGGTACGTTGGCGACGATTCTGCAGATGCTCAAGTTGCCAGACGGAACCGTAAAGGTTTTGGTCGAGGGAAACGCCCGGGCACTCATTCGCAAGATTGCAATCGAAGGAGGTTGCCACACGGCGGAGGTGGATGTGTTTCCACTGGAAGGTGAGGTGAAGTCGAGTGATCCGCTGCTACGCTCCCTGCGCAAGCAGTTTGAGCAGTACGTCAAACTAAGTAAGAAAATCCCGGGGGAGCTTTTGGAGTCTCTGAATGATATCCGGGATCCGGGGCGATTAGCGGACACCATTTCAGCCCACCTCGAATTCAAGCTTGAGGAAAAGCAGGAACTGCTTGAGTGCGTCGACATTTCCGAGCGTGTTCAGGCGCTCATGAAACGTATTGAAGGTGAGATCGATATTCTCCAGGTTGAACAGCGGATCCGAGGTCGCGTTAAAAAACAGATGGAGAAAAGCCAGCGCGAGTACTATCTGAATGAGCAAATGAAGGCTATTCAGAAAGAAATGGGTGACCTGAATGACAGCGGCAATGAGCTGGAGGAATTGGAAAAACGCATTGCGGCGGCGGGCATGACTGAGGAAGCGCGCAAAAAGGCGGGCCAGGAGTTGGCTAAGCTGCGTATGATGTCACCCATGTCCGCTGAGGCAACGGTCGTTCGAAGCTACCTCGACTGGATCGTCAATGTGCCCTGGAAGAAGAAAAGCCGGGTCAGGCATGATATCAAGGCGGCTAAAGCAGTGCTTGATGAGGACCATTTTGGTCTGGATGAGGTTAAAGATCGGATACTGGAATACCTGGCTGTGCAGAGCCGTGTGAAGAAGGTCAAGGGGCCTGTCTTATGTTTGGTCGGTCCGCCAGGGGTGGGTAAAACCTCGCTGGGTCAATCCATCGCCAAGGCAACCAACCGTAAATACATACGGATGGCCTTGGGGGGCGTTCGAGACGAAGCTGAGATTCGTGGACATCGACGAACCTACATCGGCTCGCTGCCAGGTAAGCTGCTTCAGAAACTGGCCAAGGCAGAGGTTCGCAATCCGCTCTTCCTTTTCGATGAGATCGATAAAATGGGGATGGATCATCGGGGAGATCCCGCATCTGCACTATTAGAGGTACTGGATCCAGAACAGAACCATACGTTCAACGATCACTATCTCGAGGTGGATTTTGATTTGTCTGAGGTTATGTTCCTCTGTACGTCCAATAGCATGAATATTCCCCCGGCACTGATGGATCGAATGGAGATTATCCGTATACCGGGGTATACAGAGGCCGAAAAATTGGGGATTGCGCAGCGGCACTTGATTCCGAAACAGCGTGCAAATTGCGGTTTAAAAGAAGATGAGCTGATTTTTGACGATGAGGCGGTGAGGCAGATTATTCGATGCTATACCCGAGAAGCCGGTGTTCGGGGGCTTGAGCGAGAATTGGCGAAGGTCTGTCGTAAAGTGGTCAAGAAGATTGCCGAAGGTGGTACCCCGGAAGAAGGGTTTCGTGTAGAGGTGGCCAATCTGGAAGAATATCTGGGCGTTTATAAATATAATTTTGGCAAAATGGCTGCTCAGGATCGGGTGGGGCAGGTTACCGGCCTGGCATGGACGCAGGTTGGTGGTGAGCTGCTGACAATCGAGTGCAGTGCGGTGGCGGGTAAAGGTAAAGTAACCAAGACAGGGTCTCTGGGAGATGTTATGCAGGAGTCAATCCAGGCTGCTCTCACAGTGATTCGCAGTCGCGCAAGTAAATTGGGATTGGCCGCCGATTTTTACGAAAAAAATGATATTCACCTGCACGTACCGGAAGGGGCGACTCCGAAAGATGGGCCGAGTGCTGGTATCGGGATGTGTACTGCGCTGCTCTCCAGTCTACTTGATTTACCGGTAAAAGCGTCTGTCGCCATGACGGGGGAAATTACCTTACGAGGCGAAGTGTTGCCGATAGGCGGCTTGAAAGAAAAATTATTGGCTGCACATCGGGGAGGGATTTCAACGGTTATTATCCCTCAGGAAAATGTCAGAGATCTCAAAGATATACCGGATAATATTAAGGCAGAAGTTGATGTTCGTGCCGTTCGCTGGATCGACGAAGTCTGGGATTTGGCATTGGTTGGATTTGCCAAAAAAACAGCGGAGCTTGCTGGGCAGGCCAATTCTGCACCAGAGTCGCCCGTGGTGAAGGCAGCCGATGACACGGGGGATTCGCTGGAGAGGCCCAATACACACTAGCAAAAGTCGCGTCATTACTCGCTTGACAGGGTTTCGGTGCAGTTGGTATAAATGCCCGAAGCCTTGAGTGAAATACCATAATTACGGTCAAGCGCTAACAAAAGAAGAAAAAAGGCGTGTCTCCGCTTCAGTGTTGGGAATCCGCCATAGCCTTCAAATTCCAACCATAAGTTATGTCCGATAGTCTAAGGGGTTAAGAGTGAATAAATCCGAATTAGTCGATGCAGTTGCAGCGTCTGCAGATATTTCTAAAGCAGCGGCCGGTCGCGCAGTTGATGCGGTAGTCGATGCCATTACTGATACACTGAAAAAGGGAGAGCAGGTAACTCTGATCGGTTTCGGTACTTTCGCCGTGAAAGAACGTTCTGCTCGCACGGGTCGTAATCCGCAGACGGGCGCGACAATCAATATTTCAGCTGCCAAAGTGCCCAACTTCAAGCCTGGTAAAGGTTTGAAAGACGCTGTTAACTAAGGATAGTGGGGTCGCTTAGCGGCTGCACAAGCTCCGGGTTTCGGAGGCTGTTTGAGTAGAGGCGCCTAGGCGCCCTTTTCGTTTATGTAGGCTTGAGGAAATTATGCTTCAGAATATTCGTGATAACGCCCAGGGAACGGTCGCCAAGATCATTGTTTTCCTGATTATTCTAACCTTTGCCATTTTTGGTACCGACGCCATTATTCAATCCTTCTATGGCGAGCCTGAAGTTGCGCAGGTTAACGGAGAAGCCATTTCTCAGGCCGACTTTGAGCGCATGCTGGAGCGGAAGCGTCGCCAATTAATCAGTCAGATGGGCGATAAATTCGATCCGTCTCTGATTGATCAGAATCGTTTGCGCAAGATGACGCTGGATGAATCCGTGCAGCGTACGGTCGTGCGCCAGGCGGCGGAGAAAAACGGTTTGGTGGCCTCAGAAGCCCAGGTCGATGCCTTCATCATGCAATGGCCGCCTGCGCAGCGCGATGGCAAATTCGATCCCGATCAGTATCGAATGGTTTTGGCGAATATCGGTATGACGCCCATTGAGTTCAGGCATGAGCTCAAGCTTGAATTGGCGATGGGGCAATTGCAGGGTGGCGTCTCTCAAAGCGCTTTTGTCACGGAGGCCGAGCTAAAAGATCTTTTGCGTCTTGAGCGTCAAACACGTGACTTCCGCTTTCAGACCTTGAATGCCTCGGATCTGGTCGCTTCGATTGACGTAAGTGACGACGATGTCCAGTCCTACTACGACGAACATAAAGAGGATTATCGTTTGCCAGATCGCCTGGTGGTTGAGTATTTGCACGTTAAAAAATCAGACCTGGAAGCAGCTGTGGCGGTTGCTGAGGCCGATGTTGAAAACCAGTACCAGACCGAACTGGCAGCATTCCAATCCAGTGAACAGCGCCGCGCCTCGCACATCCTCCTGGAGCTCAAAGATGGGCAAACGGAAGGGGCCGTCAAGGCGAAACTGAGTGCCTTACGCGAAGAAATTTTGGCTGGAAAGGCGTTTTCCGACGTGGCTAAGCGTAATTCCGAGGATCTTGGTACTGCCGCCGATGGGGGTAGTCTGGGTCTATTGGCAAAAGGTGCGATGGGTGACGATGCTTTTGATAATGCGTTGTTTTCGATGCAGGAAGGGGATGTGTCAGAACCTGTTAAAACTCAGTTTGGCTATCATCTCATTCGATTGGACGGTATTTCAGCAACGCAACCCCCTACCAAAGAAGAGGCGTTTGCGCGCATTCGTCAGGAGTTGACCGCGCAAAAGGCGGAAGCGCGCTTGGTGGAAATGAGCACACAGCTTACCGACCTGACTTATAGTGCGGCCGATCTTCAGGAAGCTGCTAACGAATTGAAACTGAGTATTCAGGACAGTCCGGCCTTTTCACGTGATGGCGTTAGCGGTGATTCTCTTTGGTCTAACCCTCGTGTGTTGGAGCAGGCCTGGTCCGAGGATGTCACGGATGAAGGCCATAATAGCGAGCTGATTGAAATTGGTCAGGATCAGTTATTGGTTTTGAGAAAAAAAGAGTTGCTCGAATCGGCTATTCAGCCTTTGGACGATGTGAAATCAGCCGTGCGCAATACAGTTGCGCTGGCTCGGGCGAAAGATCAGGTGCGTCAGCAGGTAGCTGAAATTGAAGCGCAGAAGCCTGAGTCCATTGTAGGTGACAAATGGGTCTCCCAGACGGTGGTAAATCGCACGACGACAGAAAATCAGGCTATTGTAGATTACGCGTTCTCCATGCCGGCACCCACCGATGGTGTACCCGTTCTCAAAACGTTTGAGACGGATGAGGGTTTCGTCGTGGTGCTATTGGATAAGGTGCAGGATCCGTCCGTCGATGACATGCAGAAGCAGCTGGATGCAATCCGACCACTGCTGGCAAATCGGGTAGGCGCGACAGAAAGTGGTCTTTATTTTTCTGCACTGCAAAGTCAGGCAGAAATTGTTCGAAACCCCTAGAAATAACGTTGGACGGCATCTCTTTCTCAGTAAGAGATGCCGTCGCCATGGTTTTTGAGCACTGGTTATCTTTACCTCTGGCCATATTGCTGTATCTTTAATAAACCTTTGGTTACAAAAAAAAATAGTCCGCAATTGGCTGAATTTTACGCGAAGTGTTGCAATGCTATTAATCCTGGCTGGGTCCGTAATCATCTCGAATTTTTTAGAGCAGGCGACTGTGGTTGAGCCCGTTCCTCAGGGACAGGTCCGCTATGTTCAAAATGTGCTTACGGGGCCTGATTGGCAGTCGAGTGCGGAGATTATCTCCATGGTCGAGCCTGTCAAAGTTCAAAAATTTCGAAACATTACCAAGCAGGCCTATGACTACAGTTGTGGCTCTGCGGCTCTGACGACGGTATTAGAGTTCTACCTCGGACGCACCTTTGAAGAGCGTCAGATTATGGAAGGGCTGCTCCACTATGGAGACTCAGACAAGATTGTTGAGCGTCGAGGGTTTTCGATGCTCGATTTCAAGCGTCTGGTAACGGCACTTGGTTACCCTTCCGGAGGGTTTAAAGCAGAGATGGAGGATTTGATCGAGCTCGATCATCCCGCAATCGTCCCGATTAATTACGGGGGCTTTAAGCACTTTGTCGTTGTCCGGGACGTCAAAGATGATCGCGTATTTATTTCTGATCCCAGTCTCGGAAATATTACGTTTACGGTTGAGCTGTTTAAACAGCACTGGGATCAGAACGTACTGTTTATCGTGTTTCCTGGCGACACAAAGCCGATTGATGGGTTGGAACTACGAGAAGAAGACATGCGTTATGTTGATGAGCAAACGTTTACGATGAATGCCTACCGAGAGTTTCCGCAGTTCTATGATGCTGTGGAATTCAACATTCGTAACACGACCGAGCGTCTCAAGAATAATCCTGACGGCACGGTGGGCAACGTTAATAAGAATCTTCATTACAAACGTAATTAAACAACCCTGTAGGCTGATTCGGTGAGCATTGAAGAACTTAACAAGGAAATGACCATGATGCGATGGAGCTTGGCTGTATGCTGTAGCCTGCTTTCTCTAAGCCATACCTCAATGGCGTTAGCGGCTGAGGGCGATAGCGTTGATAAAGCCAGAGAAGCGTTAACCCGTCAGGATACGGATGAGGATTCTTCAAAACAATTGGAAGAAGTGTTTCAGGCAGCTGAAAAGAATTACTCTTTGATCAAGAAAGGTACCTGGTCAGTCAATTACAGCTTTGACTATAGCTATTTCGGTGATCAGCGTCTGGATATCGATATTATTGATGGACAACCCCGAAACTTCGACGTCGTACCCTCTGCACAGCATTCCTTCACTAACTCGTTCTCAATCGATTTTGGTTTGCTGGACAACCTGACGCTTTCAACGCGAGTTCCGCTTGTGTCGAAATTCGAAACTCAGGAGGAGCTCAGTGCGAACGAGTTTGGTGATATCGCCTTTACGGCGCGCTGGCAGCCTTTTGCCTATGTACCAGGTAAACCTTCGATTTCACTGTTTGGAACCTTCAAAAGTAAGACCGGCGTTAGCCCCTATGAGATTGATGTACTACGCCAGCTTTCGTCTGGTAGCGGCTACTATTCGTTCACCCTTGGGGGCAGTTATTCAAAGGTTCTGGATCCCGTTGTTATCTTCAGCTCACTGAGTTTGACCGTTCCAATAAATGAGAGTGGTTTGAACCAGGTACGGGGCGGTGATGTACTTGTCGGTGTGGAGCCCTCGAATTCTATCTCGCTATCGAGCGGCTTTTCCTATGCATTGTCTTACGATGTATCACTCAGCGTTTCCGCGCAGGTAGGTTATTCGGATGAAACGACCCTGCTTTATCGCAGTGGTGCAACCGCGACAGCACAGGACCAGATGAGCGGACTCATGAACTTTGCCATGGGTATTCGAACAGGTGAAAGCACGATCGTGAACTACAGTGTTGGTTTTGGCCTGACCGAAGAATCTCCGGATGTAATGCTGGGCGTATCCATGCCGCTGGATATTACCGGACTTAAGGAAGAGTAACATCGGAGAGTAGTCACGCATGATGCAGTTCAAAGGCAAGTGGCGATGGTTGTTTCCCATTGCAATGTTGTGGTCTCTCGTATCGATACGGGCGCAGGCACAGTTAGCCACCAATTTGTTGGTTGATCCCCGCGCTTTGTCGATGGGGAACGCGATTACAGCCGATCCGGAAGGGTTAGCCTCTATCCATTATAATCCAGCTGGGTTAGCCAAGTTAAAAGGTCGCCATTTTCAGGTGACCTTAATGAACATCATTCTGAACAACGAGGCAACGTTTAGCGCTCCTCCAGGTTGTAATGTGTTTGGCCTCAGTTGTAGTGAAAACGACCCGATTTTCAATGGCGGAGAGACGTTGGCCAAGAGCCGCACCATCTCACCAGCGTTGTATATTCCTGGGTATGGTATTCAGCGTTTGCCTAAGCTTCCGGCTGTGGCGCCATTCAATGGATTTAGTGTAAATCCTCCTGGATCCAAGCTAACATTTGGCCAGTACACCTACGGTCCTGAAATTGTGGGTTACTACCGAAAAGATGGGGATCCGGCGCGCTATTTAGGGAAGGCGATGTCTTTGCAACGCTTTACCTATCTCTCGCCGACGATCGCTTATGAAATCAACGATGAATGGAAAGTCGGTTTCACAGTTGCGTTATCTCATCAGGCATTGGCAATGGACACGTTTTTACGTGCGCCTAACATTATGATAGGTGTTCTGGAAGAGCTACAGTCAGCCTTCTCCTGTGAAACAGGACAAGAGCCGCTTGCGCCATTTTTGGGAATCTGTGGTGGAAACGTGGGCCCATGGGATGATATCGGCGGTTTGAGCATTAGCACCCAGGAAACAATTTCACCCAAGTACCATCTTGGCGCCCTGTGGGAGCCCAATGATTGGTTTTCGTGGGGAATAAACTACCAAAGTGAAGCCAAAATGCAGCTCAAGGGAACGTATGACTTGCGTTATACGGATGACTGGTGCGGGTTTTGGCAGTCATTTAGCGGCTCACTGATTGGGGCAATCAGCGGTGCGATTTTCAGCTTGCCAACAGGGGTATGCCGTGAAGCGGGGAATCTATCCATTGATTTGCGTCATCCTCAGCATTTACAAACAGGCATCAAGGTTCGTGTGCTGCCTGATTTGAGTTTGAGCGCGGATGTGAACTGGACGGATTACAGTACCTGGGATAAGTTTCTGCTCGAATTTGATCGTAACCTGGAGTTTCTCGGTGCTGCTCGCCTCCTATCTCCAAATGCCACGCCCAATACCTTGGCGATCCCTTTAGATTACAAGGACACCTGGAACTGGGGTTTTGGTCTTGAGCAGCATGTCAATCCACGTCTGGATCTGCGGCTTGGGATCGAGTTTCGTGATTCACCGATTCTGGACCACCGTCGTGATGTGCTAGCCCCCCTTAACTCTGGGATTCTATACGGCACGGGGATTGGCTATAAATGGGATCGCAAAACCCAATTGGATTTGCACCTGAGCTACTTCCGCAGCTGGGAATCGATTCCAGCGGGAACCAGTGAAAACTTGAACGATACTGGGATCCAGAATATTTCTTATAACCCTTATGCAGGTCTGGATGTGACAACTCGCCTTCGTATTGTGTCTTTCGGATTCTCGTTCAATCGGGAGTTTTGATGCGATTCAATCGTCTTTTCGGCGCTATGTTTTGTGTCGCTCAGTTGGGCTGGTCTTTCAATGCGCTTGCTGAGCGATTTGTAACCTGGGTTGATGAGGACGGCCAGGTTCGACACACACGTGTAAAGGAGCCTGAGACTCAAAAATCGAAGGCTCCCGTAGCGCCGGCCCAAACTGAAGGTTCTGTAGTCGTTCCTGCTGAAGCTGAGGGTAATGCTCAACCTGCTGCGCTTTCTGGAACAAATGACATCGTTGAAGAAGTTCAGGCACTTCGCGAATCGGGAGCGTTAAAAGAAGCTGCGCCCGGAGAGGCCAAGGAGAACCTTCTGAAAGGAGGTTCAACCGAAGACGTTTATATCGATGCTGAACAACTTGAGCAACAGGGATTCGTGCGGGAGGGACAGCAGAAATTTTACACCTGGATCGACTCGGAGGGGAATTTGCGCAGCGCCCCGATTGGGCAATCAGAAAAAGCAGTTGTTGTTTTTGAGCCCAAGAAGCAGCAGCACACCATTGTTGCACGAGAACAATTCCTGTCTCGCCAGGCTTCGGAGGGCCCAGCTGCTGATCCAGAGGCGCTCAAAATTTTAGGGTTGAGCGGGCCGCAGGAAAAAATACGTGATATTGATCGACTTGCCGCCATTTGTTGTGATCAATTTAAAGATACCGATCCTGAGATACTCAGAGGTGATGAAGATCAGGTTGTGTATTTCGATGGCTCCGAAGAAATGATGGATTTCGGGTTGGGTTACAGTCATTACCGCTTAATTAAACTCCCGGAGTCGCTCCCTAAGGAGAGCGTGTTTTCCCTTCAGTCCTATATCCGGCGGTCGATGTTCAGTCCGGTGGTTGTGACGCTGGATGAAACTTTTAAACCCGTCAGAATGCTGACGGATGTTTTGTATGTGTATGAAGCGGGGACTTGGTATAAGCACGCTTACATGGAAGGGTACTTCAAAATCCCTTCTGTTCAAAAGGAACCTTACTTACTGGTGCTTTCCCGTAATGTCGATCAGGTGAGTACGACAGTGGTCGATGGTTTGGCGGAGGAGCCGATACTGATTCCTCATGCATCTAAAGGAGAGCTCTACCTTTCGCTCATTCAATAGCTCGGATCGCGTTACCTGATGCTCTGAAGAATAACCTCATAAGCCTGGCGTATCTGAATAAATTGCGTTTCCTGCCCCCCCTTATCTGGGTGATGTATCGCTGCAAGACGGCGGTAGGCGGATCTGATCGCCTCTGGACTATCTGTTTCTGAGCAGCCAAGTGTGGCTAAAGCCTCTCCGTATTTGTCGCTTCGACCCCATAGTCTGTTCCAAAAGCGCTTCAGCATCCGCTCGATTTCGTCTGGACGAGTCTGAAGATTTGCCAGATTGAGATAGTACTCTTTGAGAGGATCAGTACCCGCCAGGGGGGTTACGTCATTATTTTGGAGTGTGTGTGCTCCACTCTCAGCATGGTTACCCTGCGGCGATCCCTCCGTGAGATGGGGTGCGACGGCTGGATGCAGGGTAATGGTTAAGGGGGAAATCTCCAAGTGGCGTTGATCGGATTGCCAGACAGACTCCTGAATGCGGTAAAGGCAGTGGAATACCGTAAAATGGACAGAGAAAAGTGTATTTGTCTGTGCCAATGAATCCGGGTTGAAAAGGCTCCAGGGTGGACCGCTCAGCAGGCGTAGTAGTGTGTACTCGCTCATCGGTTGCGGGTCTGGCATTTCGATAATCAGGTGTCGAAGCGCTTTTTCCAGATCAATCAGGAAGTTGTCGAGTTCTGTGCAAGTTTCCATACCGCTTTAGTATAGCATTGGCTATAATCTGCGCGCTGAAAACAGGGGGGCTTATGAACTCAGTAGTAAACGAGGAACTGTCGCAAAAGACGCGGCTTGAGCAGAACAAGCTGCAGAAGCTATTGCGTCGAAACGTGGGTAAGGCCATTGCTGACTTCAACATGATTGAAGCGGGTGACAAAGTGATGTGCTGCCTGAGTGGAGGCAAAGACTCGTATGCAATGCTTGATATCCTTCTGAATCTGCAAAAGCATGCGCCCATCGACTTTCAGCTAATCGCAGTTAACCTCGATCAGAAGCAACCGGGGTTCCCTGAACATGTTCTGCCTGACTATCTGAGCTCGATTGGCGTAGAACATTATATTATTGAGCGAGATACCTACAGTATCGTTAAAGACAAAGTCCCGGAAGGCAAAACGACATGCGGGTTGTGTTCGCGTTTGCGTCGAGGGATTCTTTATGACTTTGCTGTTGAACACAAATGCACCAAAATTGCACTGGGGCATCACCGGGAAGACATACTCGAAACGATGTTTCTGAATATGTTTTACGGTGGTAAATTACGGGCTATGCCTCCCAAGCTCAAAAGCGATGATGGACGCAATATCGTGATACGTCCGATGGCCTATTGTCGGGAAAAGGATATTGAGCGTTATGCTGGATACAAGGGCTTCCCGATCATTCCGTGTAATTTATGTGGTTCACAGGAAGACTTGCAGCGTCAAAATCTCAAATTGATGATGCAGGACTGGGATAAACGCTTTCCAGGCCGAATAGAAAATATGTTCAAAGCCTTGCAGAACGTCCTGCCTTCTCATTTATGTGATACACGCCTGTACGACTTTAACGCGCTGGAAAAATACCAGTGGGAAGATGAGGCGCAGACGCTGGAGAAAATAGACATTCTCCAGCTTTAGTGGCGGGTAAACGATTGGCAAAAAGGGGCTCTGTAAGCCCCTTTTTTACGACCTGAGCATCAGATGATTCGTGAGAAGCGATTTTGTTCAGATTGCAGGCGATAAATGTCAAACAGCTTGCAGATGGCTCTGATCAATAAGCGACCCGGAGGGTTGATTTGTAAACTGTCTTGCTTCAGTTGAACCAAACCGTCCTCCACCATGCTCTCGAGGGCCAGGAGTTCCGATTTAAAATAGTCTCGAAAGTTTATGCCGAAACCACGTTCAATCTCTGGGAACTGGAGTGTGAACTGACAAATCAGTTGGCTAATGATTTCACGGCGAATGACGTCGTCCTGTGTGAGGCTGACACCCCTGAAGATGGGGAGCTCACCACGTGCGAGTGACTCGCCATAACTCTCGCTGTCCAGCCTGTTCTGGTAATAGTGGCGATCCATCATGCTGATGGATGAGACCCCAAATGCCATCAGGTCACAATTGCCATGCGTCGTATAGCCCTGGAAATTGCGGTGGAGCTTGCCCTGGGCTTGCGCGACCGCAAGCGTGTCGTCAGGTTTAGCGAAGTGATCCATGCCAATAAAATGGTAGCCAGCGTCAATCAGCTGACCGATGGAGTTATGTAGGATTTCCAGTTTTGTCTCTGGGCGGGGCAGGTCTTGCTCCAGAATACGCTGCTGCGGCATGAATCGTTGTGGCAGGTGAGCATAGTTGAACACTGACATTCGATCTGGCGAAAACCTGATAATCGTATCCACGGTTTCCCTGAATGTGCTCAACGTTTGATGCGGGAGTCCATAAATCAAATCGACGTTTATTGACCTGAATCCCAGGCGTCTTGCTTCTTCAAGAACGCGCAGAGTGAGCTCAGGCGATTGAATGCGATTGACAGCTTTTTGTACGCGCGGATTGAAGTCCTGAACACCCAGGCTCACTCGGTTAAAACCCAGCTCACGCAGCGTCGCTAAGGTGTCGGGAGCAACTTCGCGTGGATCTATTTCAATACTGTAGTCGCCCTGATCATCTGATAGCAGGGTGAAATGCTTGCGGGTTTCCTGCATCAGAAGCCGCATTTCATCCGAGGACAAGAAGGTCGGTGTGCCGCCGCCCCAATGTAACTGGTGTACTTCCCGTCCGCTGCCAAAAAGGGCTACTTGCAGCGCCATCTCTTTGAAAACATCCTGAAGGTAGGGAAGTGCTTTTTCTTTGCGCTTGGTTACGATTTTGTTGCAGGCACAGTAATAGCAAAGCTTGGCACAGAATGGTATATGGAAGTAGAGCGATAGCGGGCGATTAGCCGAATGGCTTTTCGTCGCCGCCTGTTGCAAATCAGCCGGGCAGAAAGGCTCACTGAATTCGACTGCTGTTGGGTAGGACGTATAACGCGGACCTTGCAGATCATATTTGCGGATCAGTGACTCATTCCAATAAATATTTTGCATGAGGGAATCGTGTACTTGCAGACAAAAGAGAAGGGTAGCAGTGTAGCCGAATTTCGCTGCCGTGAGTTGACAGGTATCAAGTCAGATTCAAGGCATTAACAAACGGTGGACAAAGGGAAAGGTCCAAATGCCCATGGAAATGATTAACACACCAAAAACACGGCGTGTATTTGGGCGGGACAGCCATTGTCGTATGTGGTAGGCGAAGAGGCCCGCCGAGACCATACTTGGCAGCGTTCCAAGGCCAAAGCAGAGCATCAGCAGCGCTGCCATGCCAGGTTCAGCACTAGAGACTGACCACGTCAGGGCACTGTAGACCAGGCCGCAGGGCAGCCAGCCCCAAATGCCGCCCAGCAACAGAGGCGCAAGCGGGTGTGATTGCCTTCTCAGTCGCTGAGCAAGGGGGGCCAGGTGGGACCAGAGTGGAAGGCCAACCTTCTCGATGACGGTAATCCCATTCCACCACTGTGCGATGTATAGACCCATGCCAATCATCAGCAGCGCAGCAAACGAGCGAAACATGACAATGACATCAGGATTGAGAGCCAGTGCATGACCCAGCAGTCCGGCCAGGCTGCCAATGAGCGTGTAGCTGGCGAGTCGGCCACCATTGAAAAGCAAAATGGACTGTGGTGAGCCAGGGCCTTTACCGGTAAACGATGGCGCACAGGCGATTCCTCCACACATGGCGAGGCAGTGAGCACTGCCGAAAATCCCGACCAGAATGGCGCTGATCGCCAGGGTGGGGTCCATGCTAGTGGGTGTTCTCTTTCGACTTGCCCGGGATCATGTTTTTATCATCATCAAACAGAATACTGTGGCCTGGTTTATCCAAGTCATCGTATTGACCATTTTTGACGGCCCAACGCAGGATAACGATGGCAATCGTCAGCAAAATCAGAGAGATGGGAATCAGAATCGAAAGACTGGACATAAAGATCAGATACCTTCTGAGTGTGCTCTGTCGATCTTGAAGCGGGAAAGCCGCAACGCATTTAAAACGACCAGAAGCGAACTGGCAGACATGCCAATAGCAGCCATATAGGGGGAAACCCAACCACAGGCCGCCAACGGTAATATGGCAAGATTATACCCGAAAGCCCAGGTTATATTCTGCCTAATAATTGAGTCAGTCTGGCGAGCCAGTTTAAAGACAGATATGAGCACTTCGATATTTGGATTGAGAAGAAGGGCATCGGCCTCCACCTGCGTCATATCGCTGGCATTGGCCATCGCAATGGACAGTTGGGCTCCCGCCATCGCCGGAATATCATTCAGCCCATCGCCTACCATGACAACGGGGTGGATCGATGCTGCCGACTGAATTCTAGCCAGCTTATCGTCAGGCTTCTGTCCCGTTTGCACATCCTGAGTACCAAGTGCGGCAGCGAGCGTTCTTCCAGCGTCTGAGGTGTCACCCGTCAAAATAACGGTCGAGAGCTTTAAATCATCGTTCAGTGCACGGATCAAAGCGGGTGATCCGGGGCGTGTTTCGTCGCCGAGCAGGAAGGCCGCTACGTAATGATTATTTTCGCAGAGATAGACTGCCGTCGCGTCAGGGTAGCGGCGCTCTATAGAATCAGTAAGGATTCCGCAGAACTCGGCTGTGCCGATTCGGTAGTAACCTTGATTCAAGGTGCCTTCAACCCCAGCTCCGGGTGTCTGCTGGCTGCACGCAATGCCTTTGGGGGGGTGTTGCTGGAAATACCGCGCCACCGGATGGGTTGACGTTTGCTCCAAGGCTGAGGCAATGCCAAGAAGGGTCTCGGTAGAATGATTTGAGTGGTTCTCCAAATGGACCAGTGAATAGGCGCCCCGTGTAAGCGTACCTGTTTTATCGAAAAACACCTCACGGGCCTCGGCCAGGGTTTGAATCACATGGGCTCGCGTCACCACAAAACCAAGTTCGCGCAGCCGTGTTGTGGCTGCAGTCAGTGCTGTCGGTGTGGCCAGCGACAGGGCGCAGGGACAGGTTGCAACTAACACGGAAAGCGTAACTGCAAACGCCTGACTGGCGTCGATGTAGGCCCAGATGCCCGCGATGAACAAGGCTGAGAGCAGCACACGACCGACAAACAGGCTCGACATGCGGTCTGCCCGTGCGATGACTTTCGGCTTCTCACTCATGGCCCGGCTAATCAGGCGCTCGAGTACGGAAAGGTTGGATTCGCTGGCTGGGCGGATCGCTTCGATGACGAGCCCACCATCGACAATCAAGCTGCCGCTGAGCACGCTGTCACCGACTTTTTTGTGGATGGGGTGGAACTCACCGGTCAGAGCAGCTTCGTTTATGGCGGCTTCACCCTCCATGATTCTTCCATCAACGGGCACCATTTCTCCACTGATCAGCCGCAGAACATCGCCCGTAAGAACATCCTCGATCATTCGAAGCTCATCGCCGGCTGGTGTAATCAGGGTGACCAGTGAGGGTGTGCTCTGACTTAGTCGCTGACGGGTTCGGCTGGCTTCCATGCGTGCGCGCCCTTCCAGAAAGCGACCGATGAGCAAGAAAAAGGTGAACATGCTGACCGCGTCGAAATAAACCTCCTTTCCTCCAAAAAAGGTGACGTAAGCACTGGCAGCATAAGCGCCACCTATGGCCAGGGAAACCGGGACATCCATCGTCAGGTGACGGGTTCGGAGGTCGCGCCGCGCCGCTTTAAAAAAAGGAGATGCAGAAAAAAAGACGACCGGAGTCGCGATGACGAGGCTCACATACCAGAACAGTTGCAGAAAGGATTCACCACTTTCTTCGAGGAGGCCAAAATAGACAGGAATAGCTAGCATCATGCTCTGCATCATGCCAATCCCTGCGATGCCAATTCGCATCAGCGTGGTGCGCTGTTCCTTGGCGATGCGTTTTTCTTCTTCGCTCTCACTGAAGGGGTAGGGACGATACCCCAGTTTATGCATTTCGATGAAAATGGTGCTGAGTGGAATTTCACTTTGGTTCCAGGTTAGCAAGGCCCGATGGTTGCTAAGATTAAGCCCAAAACTCCTTATGCCAGGCAGCTTTCCAAGGTGCTGCTCCAGCAGCCAGACACAGGCTGCGCAGGTAATACCCTCGATACCCAGCTGTATCGTGTTAATCCCGTCGGCATTAACCTGACTAACACGTTTGAGCACATCGTCTCTGTCGTGCAAGCGGTAAAAGTTTTCATCTTTAGCCTGTAGAGGTGGCGCTGGAAGGAGGGATGCATCCCTGAATTGATAGAAATCCTGCAAGCCATCGGCGTAAACCAACTCTGAAACGGCTTGACAGCCCGCGCAGCAGAAATTTCGCGATTCACCTCCAATATCCCTTGAGAAAACGGCCGACTCAATGGGTTGTCGGCAGTGAAAGCAGTGTTCCATGGGGACTCAACTCAGGACGAAAACCGCTCTTTCTTGGGGGCGAAATTAATGGTTTCTATGGGGAATTCAACGTTTGTTTGCAGGCGCCAGGTGGAATCGACCGCCGTTAAGGTCAGATAGCGCCGACCTTTGAGAGGTTGCTCTATTAACCCGTAGTAGTGATCGCCTTCAGGAATGAGCCGAATGTCAAAATCCTGTTTGGAAAGCGTAGGGTGTTCAAAAAACAGCACAAGAATGTCGGGACGATCCGGTAGGTTTCCACTCAGGTACAGTTTTAACCCCTGATGCTCGTCAACTTCCAGTCGTGCAGACAGGTTCAACCTAACAGCGGACGCATCCTTTTCCAGGCTTTCATTAATCGCTAATCCGGCTTTGTAATAATCGTCTTCGACCAGGGTGTCACGGCCATTGACCGCGACATAGAGCATGATCAGACTCAATACAATTGAGGTGCCTGGTACGCCAAGCAGAAACCATACCCAGCGCTCCTTGTGCCAAGGGCGACCCGCTCCTTTACTCTCCTGACTCATGTGTACTCCTGCGTATTAACGGGCCGGGCCGGGGCCGAGAAAGCGACTCTCTGATTCTGCTGCAATGTCCGGATTGGCAGCGGATTCTACCCTAAAATTGATGTCGTAGTTACGTTCAGTCATTTTGTCAGGATTAATTTCAACAACGGTGGGCAACGAAAGCAACTCTGACGGCGCCAGGGAGACTTGCGTTTTACCAATGATCCGAATGGATTCGGGCCCACTTACACTCACGTGAAACTCACGGCTATCATTGGACATGTTCATGATTTGCAGCGTGTAGGAGTTTTCGATGTAGCCTTTGGCATTCGTCTGGAACAGTCCACCCCGGTCACGAATGACATCCACCTGGATTTCACTGCGCATACTCAATTTCACGGCGAAGGCCGTCATGATTCCAAGTAACGCCAGCGCGTAGCCAATCGTCCGGGGACGGAGGATTTTTGATTCACGGCCTTCAAGATTATTTTCAGTGGTGTAGCTGATCAGGCCTAAGGGGTAATTCATTTTCTCCATGACGGAGTCGCAGGCGTCGACACACAACGCGCACCCAATGCATTCGTATTGCAGTCCATCCCGGATATCAATGCCTGTAGGACAGACCTGCACACACATGTTGCAGTCGATACAATCACCCAAACCTACCGATTTGGGATCCTCTTTACGCTTGCGGCTTCCTCGGGGTTCACCACGGTGAAAGTCGTAGGAAACCACCATGGTATCTCTATCGAACATGACTGACTGAAAACGTGCATAAGGACACATGTAGAGGCAAACCTGCTCACGCATCCAGCCCGCATTCAGGTAGGTGGCCACCGTAAAGAACATGATCCAAAAATAAGCCCAGCCTGAGTCGATATTAAACGTAAAAAAGTCGGGAACAAGGTCTCGGATAGGGTAGAAGTAGCCGACGAAGGTCAGGCCGGTGGCAAATGCAACCAGGAACCAGGACAGGTGTTTCAGGCTTTTTTTGGTAAGCTTTTCCTTATTCATCGGGGTCTGATCCAGCTTCATGCGCTGGTTACGACTGCCTTCGATGCGCTCTTCGAGCCACATAAAGATAAAGGTCCAGACGGTTTGTGGACAGGTATACCCGCACCATACGCGTCCAAATAGCGTCGTGATGAAGAAAAGGCCAAAGGCACAAATAATTAACAGCCAGGCGAGTAACACAAAATCTTGGGGCCAAAACGTGGTACCCATAATGTGAAACTGGCGATTGGGGAGGTCAAAGTGGACCCACTGCTGACCATCGACTGAAATCCAGCAGACAAGGAAATACGCACCCATTAATAGGCACAGCGACACTGTTCGGAATTTTTGGAAAAGGCCGGTTATTTCTTTGACATATATCTTTTTGCGGGATTGGTAGAGATCGACGGACTCAATTGTTTTTCGAGGGGGAACCGGAACCTCAACTTGCGTAACAGGAATTTTGTCGTTCACTGCAGTACCCTAATCAATCTGTTTAGATCTGGCGATCAGCTTATGGAGCTTTGCCACAGCTAAAGAGACTGCTTAAGCTGCAGAGGAGGAAGGCCCTCTGCAGCTTTGAGGTTTTACTCTTTAGCCTGGGAGAGGCTATACACGTAGGCTGTCACAAGATGAATCTTTTCATCACCCAATGTTTGCTGGAAGGAGGGCATGACGCCGGCCCGACCATTGCGCAGAGTCATTTCGACGATGCCCTGGGTGCCGCCATAGAGCCAGACGCCGTCGGTCAGATTGGGAGCTCCCATCGCAGGCATGCCTTTTCCGTCAGCACCGTGACAGGCAGCGCAGTTTGCCGCGAAAAGCTCAGCACCTTTGGCGACCTGAGTCGAATCGACGGTTTCCTGGCCGCTCAAGCTACGCACATAGTGAGCGGTTGCGACAACGCCTTCTTCACCAATGATTGCGCCCCAGGCTGGCATCATGGCATTTCGGCCGTTTTTCAAGGTTTCCTTGATTTTCTCCGGTGTGCCACCGTAGAGCCAGTCGTGGTCAGTCAGGTTGGGGAAGCCTATGTTACCGCGCGCGGCTGAGCCGTGGCAGACTGCACAGTTGTTGGCGAACAGACGCTGACCCATTTTGAGTGCCTTCTCGTCTTTCGCCAGCTCTTCGACTGGGCGAGCCGCAAGCTCAGCATAAAGCGGCGCAAATTTTTCCTGCGCGGCATCGGACTCTTTCTGCCACTGGTTGTGTGACGTCCAGCCTAGCAGACCGCCATAGTTGCCCAGCGTTGGGTACAAGGCGGCGTAAATGAGGCCGAAGACGATCGTTGCCATAAACATGACCAGCCACCACTTAGGGAGGGGGTTGTCATATTCAGCTATGCCATCGAACTCGTGGCCCATGGTTTGTTCGGTTTCACTATCAAATTTCTGGCTTTTACGCGTGACCCAGAGGAGCCACGCACATCCGAAGATGGATCCCAGCACGATAACCGTGACCCAGCCACTCCAGAAGGAACTCATGTCGCTGATGTCGCTCATGATCTCTTAATCTCCACTTTTCAAAGTTCTTTTATCCGACTCTTCATCCGCAAATGGCAGGTTGGCTGCTTCCTCGAAGTCCTTCTTACGACGTGAACTGTAGGCCCAGAATATCAGGCCTACAAACGCCACCATGAGACTCAAAGTCATTATGCCTCGGAAGGTGTTCATATCCATGACGTTTACCGCTTGTTCGAGATTACGGTGCCGAGCTGTTGCAGATAAGCAACCAGAGCTTCGATCTCGTACTTGCCTTCTACCGCTGCCGCAGCGCCAGCGATGTCATCATCGGTGTAGGGAACGCCGACTTTACGCAGTGCTTCCATTTTGGCTCCGGTGACACTGCCATCAACCTGGGTATTGAACAGCCAGGGGAAGGCTGGCATGTTGGACTCGGGTACGACATCGCGGGGATTGTAAAGGTGAGCACGATGCCAGGCGTCACTGTATTTTCCACCGACACGTGCCAGATCTGGACCCGTGCGTTTAGAACCCCACAGGAAGGGGTGCTCATAAACGAACTCGCCCGAAACTGAGTAATGACCGTAGCGCTCGGTTTCTGCACGGAAGGGCCGGATCATCTGCGTGTGGCACACGGTACAGCCTTCCCGGATGTAGATGTCGCGTCCTTCCAGCGCCAGTGCAGGCGTTGGTTTCAGACCTGCAACGGGTTCGACCACCTGCTTGGAGAAAAACAGGGGGATGATCTCGGCCAGGGCTCCGAAGCTGATCACGACGATGATCAGCGGGATCATGAGCCCCAGGTTTTTTTCAATCATTTCATGATTCAAAGATGCCATTATATGATTCTCCTATTAAGCAGCCTGGGGAACTGAGTCCAGTGCTACGGCGTCCTTCATTTTGACGGTCTTGTAGACGTTGTAAGCCATCAGAACCATACCGGCCAGGAAGAAGGCCCCACCCAAAACCCTCACGGCATAACCGGGGTAGCTGGCTTTCAGTGCTTCTACAAAGCTATAGGTCAGGGTGCCGTCTTCGTTAACTGCGCGCCACATCAGACCTTGCATAATACCGTTGACCCACATGGAGGCGATGTACAGAACGGTACCGATCGTTGCCAGCCAGAAATGGACGTTTACCAGACCAACGCTGAACATTGAGTTCATGCCGTAAAGGCGGGGAATCAGGTGATACAGCGCGCCGATGGAAACCATCGCAACCCAGCCCAAAGCACCCGAGTGAACATGACCCACCGTCCAGTCAGTGTTGTGAGAGAGGGCGTTGACCGTTTTGATCGACATCATCGGGCCTTCGAAAGTTGACATACCGTAGAAAGACAGTGATACGACCAGGAAGCGCAAGATTGGATCGGTACGCAGCTTGTGCCAGGCACCTGACAGGGTCATCATCCCGTTGATCATCCCGCCCCAGGAGGGCGCCAGAAGAATCAGTGACATCACCATGGCGGCGCTCTGAGCCCAATCGGGCAGCGAGCTGTAGTGCAGGTGGTGGCCACCGGCCCATACATAGATACTGATCAGTGCCCAGAAGTGAACAATTGACAGACGATAAGAGTAAACCGGCTTTTCAGCCTGTTTGGGTACGAAGTAATACATGATCCCCAGGAAGCCCGCTGTCAGGAAAAAGCCAACCGCGTTGTGACCATACCACCACTGAACCATGGCATCGATGGTGCCGGCATAAGCAGAGTACGATTTTGTCAGGGTAACCGGAATCGCCGCACTGTTGCCCAGATGAAGTACGGCAACGGTAATAATAAAGGCACCAAAGAACCAGTTGGCAACGTAGATGTGCTTGGATTTACGTTTCATGATGGTGCCAAAAAACACAATCGCATAGGAAACCCATACCAAGGTGATCAGAATATCGATTGGCCACTCCAGTTCTGCGTACTCTTTAGAAGAAGTAATCCCCAAGGGAAGCGTAATTGCGGCGGCTACGATAACGGCCTGCCATCCCCAGAAGGTAAAACTCGCCAGTGTGTCTGAAAAAAGACGAGCTTGGGTGGTACGCTGGACAACATAGTAAGAGGTGGCGAACAGTGCACAGCCACCGAACGCAAAAATGACGGCGTTGGTGTGCAAGGGACGGAGGCGTCCGAAGTGCGTATATGGGAAATCTGGTCCAAACAGTCCGAAGAGATTGTTAAGGTCAGGCCAGACGAGCTGAGCAGCGATCAATACGCCGACAGCCATCCCTACAATACCCCAAACAACTGTCATGATGGCAAATTGTCTTACCACCTTGTAGTTGTAGGTTTCGTGTGTACTAGCGATATTCATGTGATTTTTCCGTACCCTGTCATGGTTTCGAAGATCGGCTCGTTTCCGATGATGGACTGTCGCCTTGAAAAGCCTGAGAACAACCTTATATAAGGTAGTTCAAGTCAGCTGTTTGACCAAACGACAGTGCCAGCAGCGGCGGAAGAATAAGGACGAGACTGAAAAGTGTCAACCCGGATCCTTCCGGCACGCTCTATTATGGTTAAAAAAAGTTAAGGTGAGTTGATATGCGTCAACTGACTTACGGTCATTGAGCGTGTTTGTCTATATCCCTGTGGAGGAGGCCTCGTGTTCATGGGGAATACCTATGATGAAGAAATGGATCTGTCAGGACTGATCTGCCCTGAACCGGTGATGATGCTCCATGCCAAAGTGCGTGAAGTTCCTGATGGATACGTGATCAGGGTCATCGCGACGGATCCTGCCACGACCCGCGATATTCCCCGCTTCTGCCAGTTTCTGGGGCATGATTTGCTGACGCAGGAAGAGGAAGGCGGCGTTTATCGGTATAGCTTCCGAGTCGCGCGCCCCTCTTAAGGCGGAGGTTTTTACCTGAGGGGGAGGCTGTCCAGGTGACTAAGAAAATGTTGCTTGTTCATTTCCCCCATCACGCGGTGCTGGGGAAGCTCGTTGCCCTCGCGATCGTAAAACAGATAGCCAGGTGGTCCAAATAGAGCATAGCGAGTCAGCATTGCCGTGCTATCGGCACCACCCTCGGTAACATCGGCTTTTATTAAGTGAAAGTTAGCCAGTTGCGCGTTGACTTCCGGCGTGTTTAAGACGGTCCGCTCCATAACCTTGCAGCTGATGCACCAGTCCGCATAGAAGTCCACGATGACCGGTAACTTGCGCGCTTTGGCATGCGCTAATTCACGATCCAGGGCGTCAAGGTTTTTGACGCTGATAAAAGTCGTCGGTGCCGTCGAAGGTGACTCGGTGGGGGCGGCCGCCATTAAAGCGCCCAGTGGGCGCAGCGGGTCGCTGGCGCCGGACGATGCGCCGGCCAGTAATAAGGCGGCATAGATAAAAAGCAGCAGGCCAAGGCCTTTGCGAAATTTTTGCCAGCCATTCCATCCACTTTCGACGTGGTTGAAGGCGCCCAGATAAACGGCGTAGATGCCCAGAAGGGCCGCCCAGAGGGCAAGTGTCAGTGCGGGCGGGACGATGCGTTCCAGCAACCAGATGGCCACGCCAAGTAATGAAACACCAAAGAAGACTTTTACAGACTCCATCCAGGCCCCCGCTCTGGGAAGAAGCTTGGCCCCGCCTGTGCCAATTGCCAGCAAGGGCATCCCCATCCCCAGGCCGAGGGCAAGGAGAGCGGCCCCTCCCAGTATGGCGTCCCCAGTGGTGCTGATGTAAATCAGCGCGCCAGCAAGGGGTGCTGACACACATGGGGAGACAACCAGTGCGGAGAGTGCGCCCATAATGGCTACACCGACAATTGAGCCACCTTGAGACTTTTCGTTAGCCTGATGAAGCCGGTCACGCAGGACGGCCGGCAGCTGCAATTCATAGAAACCAAACATTGAAAGTGATAGCAGCACAAATATGCCGCTGAAGAGTCCCAGTAACCAGGGTTGTTGCATCGCTGCCTGAAGGTTGGCGCCCGCACCCAGGCTACCAACGATAACGCCCGCGAGCGCATAGGTGGTCGCCATGCCAAGAACATAGCTGAGTGAAAGCACAAATGCCTGTCTGACCTGGATCTGTTTCTGTCCGGCAATGATGCTGGACAGGATGGGGATCATCGGAAAGACGCAGGGTGTAAACGATAAGCCAATACCCAAAATGAAGAACATGAGCAGGATGAACCCTGTTCCCGCATTTTGCAGAAAGCTAAGAATCCCGCTGGCTGAGTCGGTATCCTGGGTGGTAGGCGGCATTGGTGACGAGGCCTGCGTTGCTGTCACTGGTTTCAGGCTTTTCATTTGAGGCGCCGAGCTTGGTTGGGTGTCAGCGGCTGGCGGGATGAACAGTGCCGTCAAGGTTTGGGGGGGGTAACACAGGCCCGCTTCAGCGCAACCCTGATAGCGAATCTTTAACTCCCGTTCTGAGGCGTTATGTGAAGGTGGACGTGCTTCGACCTCGGCCTCATGTAAAAATACTTCAACTTCACCAAAGTATTCGTCTTGTTTGATTTTTCCGACGGTTTTAAACGTCAATGGTTCAATGGCCTGTCCGGTCGCGCCATCAGAGATTGATATGCGGTCTTTGTAAAGGTAGTAGCCATCGGCAATTTGCCAATGTACTCGTAAATAATCTCCGTCCTGGCTGGCCGTTGGTTTGAATGCCTGGTCTACAGGCAGAAACTCTGGCTCAGTGCTCAATTCGATCAGGGCGCCTGTGTCAACGGGGGCGCCTTCTGTCGCTAAGGGTAGCGGTTGGGGTGTTTCAGCCCGCACGCCGATGGCCAGCGTGATGAGGAAGATTCCCAAGCCTGGTGAAAGCATCCTTAGATTCATGATCATCCTGTCTAAATTACGTGTGATAGGGAAATAAGCGTCATTTCAGTTTAGTGAGCTTTGCCTTAAGACACTATTAAGGAAGGGTCACATTAATTAAAACTCGACCTGTGCCCCTCCTTTGGCCTAAAGTAGCGGTTCGTTTGACTTAAAGGTAATCACGACCTCTTCATGGACACTGTTGAAGTGACAACTCCCGCCCCGCTGGCTTTTTCCGAGCTGGCCTTGCATGCCGATATTCTTAAATCACTTGAGACGATTGGCTTTACCCAATGTACGCCGATTCAGTCCCAGACCTTGCCACATACGGTTCAGGGCAAAGATCTGATTGGCCAGGCTCAGACTGGCACAGGGAAGACGGCGGCTTTTTTGCTCACCCTGTTTCAACGGTTTCTGGCGAACCCGATTCCACTTGAGGAGCGTTTTGCCAGTGAGCCAAGGGCCCTGGTTGTTGCACCTACCCGTGAATTGGCGTTGCAGATTGAGAAAGATGCCCGCCAACTTAGCCAGGGGATTCCGCTGAACATTATGTCGGTCATCGGTGGGACCCAACTGGATAAGAACCGCAGTCGCCTGCGTGATGAGGCCATTGATTTATTAATCGCCACCCCGGGGCGTCTGATCGATCATATGAGCTCAAGGGATGTCTATCTGGATCAGGTTGAAGTGCTGGTTCTTGATGAAGCAGATCGTATGCTGGATATGGGGTTTATTCCGGACGTAAAACGAATCGTCAAGGCGACCCCGCGAAACCGTCAGACGCTTCTTTTCAGTGCGACCTTCAACCAGGATATCATCAACCTGGCAAAACGCTGGACCAATGAGCCTATTGAGGTGATGTTGGCGGTGGATCATGTTCCCTCCAAGTCTGTCGAACAGCGTGTTTACATGGTTGAAAGCGATAAGAAGCTGAACGTGCTGGTTAATTTGCTCAGTGACAGCGAAGCGCGTCGTGTGATTGTTTTCTGTAATCGTCGTGATGAAACACGAAAGTTGTCAGAGTCGCTCAGCCGAAAACGTATCTCAAATCAGATTATTTCGGGTGAGTTGCCGCAGGCGAAACGCGTGAAAACCCTGGAACAATTTCGTGAAGGGCGTTTTAAAGTCCTGGTGGCCACGGATGTGGCCGGAAGAGGTATTCACATTGATGGCATTACCCATGTCGTGAATTACAACCTGCCGGATGATCCAGAGGATTACGTTCACCGCATCGGCCGTACCGGGCGGGCGGGTGAAACCGGTATTTCCATTAGTTTTGCGTGTGAAGATGACGCCTTTTTGATTCCCGAGCTGGAAAAGTATCTTGGGCACAAGCTTGAGTTAACCCAGCCAGATGACGAGTTGCTGAAGTAGCGTTGGAGAGTCCCATGCGCATTGTGGCTGACGAGAATATTCCTGTCCTTCTACCCTTCTTCGATATGCTTGGGGAGGTGACAGCCTTGCCGGGCCGTGAGATCTCGCGCGAACACCTGCTTAATGCAGACTTGCTTTTGGTGAGATCTATAACGCCGGTGGGCGCCGATTTGTTGGATGGGACGTCTGTTCGGTTTGTCGCAACTGCGACGATCGGCAGCGATCATGTTGATCGGGGCTATCTGCAGGCGCGTCAGATTGGATTTGCCAACGCGCCAGGCTGCAATGCCCAGTCTGTCGTCGAATACGTGTTGAGTGCGCTGTCCATCCTCACCGAAATCAAGGGCTTTCGCCTCGACGAGATCAGTGTGGGTATTGTGGGGCGAGGCGAAATAGGTGGGCGCCTTGAGAAAACGCTACGCGCCATGGGGGTTGTTGTGAAGGCAACAGATCCTCCCAGAGAGGCGGCGGGTGAGGGGGATCTCGATTCGTTGGAGCAGGTGCTGGAGTGTGATGTTGTCACTGTTCATGTGCCCTACGTTGCGGAGGGGGCATTTCCCACGCATCAGCTCGTCAATCGGGCTTTTCTGGATAAGATGGAAGGGCACCAGATTCTGATAAACACCAGTCGCGGTCGCGTGGTCGATGAGGAGGCTTTGAAAGCGCGCCTGAAACGCGGGGATGGCTTTAGTGCCATTCTTGATGTCTGGCGCAATGAGCCTGCGATTGATGCCGAGCTGGCGTCCCTTTGCACCTTTGCGACACCCCATATTGCCGGCTATTCACTGGATGGTCGGGCAGCGGCGACGGAAATCGTCTATCAGAAGGTCTGTCAGCATTTTGGTCTGCCGGTACGCGTCAAAGCGGGCCAGTATCTTCCTGAGCCGCCCCTCAAAAAGCTCAGTTTTTCTCCCAGTGCGGATACGGAGTGGGCCTTTCATACGGCGATTCGCGCGTGCTATGACCTGCGACATGATCATGCTAACTTGATGCGGGTGTTAAAAGGGGCTGCGCCGGCGGTGGGTTTTGATCTGTTGCGAAAGCAATATCGTCAGCGCCGCGGCTTTGCTCAGGTGAAGATCAAGTTGAAAGGGCCGAAGGCCGAGCTGGCCAGCCGTTTGGCGGCCGCAGGTTACAGCTTCTGCGATAAGTAAAGTCAAGGTGCTGACTGGCAGGGTAACGCTTTTCCTGCCAGAGATGGGATGTCTCAGTGCTGGGTGTAAAAATTCACCCACGTATCGTCCATCGTTTTCAATGCCTGCTGAATCATCTCCTCGGTGATGGGGATCTCCACACCTTGAGAGTCCACTAAAGCTGCGCCATTCAGGTGAGAAATATCTTGGTTCACGGTCGGACGTCCTTCTTTCAGCGTGATAACGACAGGTTTCATTCGGTTACTCTCTCCTGGTTTGTCATCATCCTAAAATAAGGCGATGACATTAAGATGACAGTTCCGTCACTTCGTATAAATACGTAGATTCAATGTATAGCAGGTAAGTATTTACCGCAAGAGCGCCACGTCTCATTTTTCCAATGATGCTGTTAGATTTTCTTCAAAATGCGTGCTAAAACCTTATAACTACATCATTTTTTTAACTTGGAGAGTTTCGCTTATTTTTGTATCTGGGCAGATCGATCAAAGTGGGCGTGGGAACATGCATGAGTAGTCCGGGGGGGTTCAACGTTCGGGATGTGCAAATTCCCTTTGAGCGATTGGGTTTGCAGGTCGGGGATCCCCTGTCGCTGGAATCCTCAGACCACAGCGTGCGCTACAGTGTCAAACTGATTGGCTATTTGCCCAACGGCTCTGTGCTGGTTACACAGCCGGTGGTGGAGGGCAAGCAACTGTTGTTGAAGCCTGGACGCCCCTTCACCGTGCGCTCGGCAGTGAAGAACAAAGTCTTCGCCTTTAATACCCAGGTAAAACATAACCCGATGCAGCCCTATCCCTATGTTCATCTGGAATATCCCAAGTCGATGTTGGCCCTGGAAGTCCGTAATGCGGAACGGGTGAAGGTCGATATTATCGCAGAGGTCACCAGTGATTTCGATACAGGCAGTGGCGAGTGGCCTAAGACCGTCACTATCACCGACTTAAGTCGGACAGGGGCGGGCGTTCGCTGCGATAGCATGTTGGGGCGTGAGGGAGATGAACTCAAATTGAAGTGTACCTTGACCGTCGCCGATATTACCAAAGTGTTTGGCCTTGCCTCTATCATCCGTAGCCGTAATTACAACAGTGCCGCAGATTTTGAGGGGCCGCGTTACAGTTACGGGCTTCAGTTTGTTAACCTTTCGGAAGCGGCTCGCATCGTGCTGAGCGGTTTCATCTATGAGCAACAGCGATAGTGGTCTGAAATGAACAAAGGGGGCAATTGCCCCCTTATCTAATCCCGACAACAGGGAAAGGCCTAGCGTGCCCCTGCCTGTCTCAACGCGGCGATGCGGTCTTCCAGGGGAGGATGGCTCATGAACATCGCCTTAAGGCCGCCTTTTGCCCCTTCTGTGATGCCAAAGGCCGTCAGTGTGTCAGGCATTTGGTCAGGAAGCTCCGTTTCTGCGCGCAAACGCTCGAGTGCGGCAATCATGGCGCCAGTCCCCGCCAGGCGAGCACCCATTTCATCGGCACGGTATTCCCGACGGCGTGAGAACCACATGACGATGGCAGACGCCAATATGCCCAGCACCAGCTCTGCCACCAGGGTGCTGACAAAAAAGCCGATACCGGGGCCGTCTTCGTTTTTGAGAATGACCCTGTCGACAATGTTGCCGATGATTCGGGCGAAGAACATGACGAAGGTGTTCACGACGCCCTGAATCAGTGCCAGTGTCACCATATCACCGTTGGCGACGTGACCGATTTCATGGGCCAGGACGGCGCGAACTTCGTCCCGGTTAAAGCGATGCAGCAGACCCTCACTGACGGCGACCAGTGCGTCATTTTTATTCCAGCCGGTTGCAAAGGCATTGGATTGCATGGCGGGAAAGACGCCTACCTGAGGCATTTTGATACCCGCCTCATCTGCCAGCTCTTTAACCGTCTGAAGCAGCCAGCGCTCGTCCGGGGTGCGAGCCTGTTCGATGATCTGGGTGCGTGTGGACATTTTGGCCATCCACTTGGATAGAAATAGCGACACCATCGCGCCCGACATGCCGAAAACAAAACAGAAAATCAGCAAAGACGTCAGATTCAAGCCGTTACCTTGCAGGTAAGGCTCAACCCCCAGCAGACGCAGGGTGATGCTGGCGACAGCAACCACGGCGATGTTGGTGGCAAGAAAAAGCAGAATTCTTAACATAACGGCCTCGGATTTTTTCTGGATTTGGTGCAAAAATAGGAATCGCGGGGCTCAAAATCAAGCGCTTCCGGATTAAATTCCGTTAAGCCCCGAGGAAAAGGCGCTGCAGGGCGTCTGCCACCTGGCTTGAGGTTCCCGTGTGCAGCAGGTGGTGAAGGTAGTCGGCGTTACTGTTCAGGCTGGTGGGGTGGGGCGATTCCAGGCGACCGTCAAACGGAAAAGTAGCGCAGCTGAGCATCAGAAAACCCTTCTGTGTCAGCGTGGCCTGATCGACAGCCTCCTGGCGAATGGTGCTTTCAAAACGCAGGTAACCTTCCTCGGCTAACCACACCATGGCGCCGAAACAGGCCTGAAAGCGCTTACTGTGAACGCCATATTCATCGGGGGTGTCCGCCCCCGAAATGTCCTCGACAAAGACCGAGGATTTGCGAGGGAAACTGGCAAACAATTGCAGCAGTATCCGGGTGCAATCCTTATAGAAGTCTTCGATATGCAGGGTCGCCATGGTTTGTTGGGATCCCCTTTCTCTTTATTGCCCGGTGTAACGGCTGAGGAAGTGGCCCAGTTTTCCGATGGCGGACTCCAGTTCGTCTGTGCGTGGCAGAAACACCAGTCGAAAGTGCTGTTTGTCCTCGATGTTGAAGGCGGAACCCTGAACAATCAGGATTTTTTCCTGGCGCAACAGATCCAGAACGAATCGCTCGTCATTTTGAATCGGGTAACGCTTGGGGTCCAGCTTAGGAAAGAGGTACATGGCTCCGCGAGGCTTTACACAGCTTACGCCGGGCAGTGACGTCAACAATTCATACGCAATATCCCGCTGATCTCGCAGGCGTCCGCCCGGAACGATCAGGTCGTTGATGCTCTGGTATCCGCCGAGTGCAGTCTGTATGCCCAGTTGAGCGGGCACATTGGAACACAGCCGCATGGAGCTTAGCATTGTCAGCCCTTCGATAAAATCAGTCGCGTAGTGTTTGGCTCCGCTGACGATCATCCAGCCCGCACGGTATCCGGCAGCCCGGTAATTCTTGGAAAGACCGTTGAAGGTCAGACACAGCAAATCATCCGCTAAGGAGGCGGTGCAGGTGTGCTGGAAGCCATCATAAAGAATCTTGTCGTAAATCTCGTCGCTCAGGATGATCAGTTTATGTTCGCGTGCAAGGGCCACCAGCCGGGTGAGGAGGTCTTTTGAATAGACTGCCCCCGTCGGATTGTTGGGATTAATGATGACGATGGCCTTGGTTTTTGCTGTGATCTTGGCACGGATATCGTCGAGGTCAGGAAACCAGTCTGACTGCTCGTCGCAGCGGTAGTGGACGGCCCGGCCGCTTGAGAGCGTGATGGCGGCGGTCCACAGGGGGTAATCGGGCGCGGGCACCAGGACTTCGTCACCCGTGTTGAGCAGGGCCTGCATGGCCATCACAATGAGTTCGCTGACACCATTGCCCAGATAAACATCCTCGATCTCAACGCCGTTGATCCCGCATTGCTGGGTGTAGTGCATAACCGCCTTGCGGGCCGAAAACAGTCCTTTGGAATCTACGTAGCCTTGCGCCTGGGAAAGGTTGAAGATCACATCTTGCTGAATTTCTTCTGGTACGTTAAAGCCGAAGGGGGCCGGGTTGCCGATATTCAGTTTGAGGATGCGATGTCCTTCTTCTTCCAGTCGCTTGGCTTCCTGAAGGACCTGACCGCGAATTTCATAACAAACGTGCTGTAACTTATTGGATTTTTTGATTTCAAACATGCAGGTGGTCCACGAGATTTAGCTGGTCAGTTTAGTCGGGGCAAATTTTTTGCGCAAATCCGAAGTTGCCGTAAGACGCTGCGCTAACCAGGTACTGAAATGCCACGTGTGTTTCTCTTGCCCCCTGTGATACTTTTGGTGATATCCATCGTATCAATCGGGTTTACTACGGTCAGGGAGAGCACCTTTGAACAAAATTAAAAAAACGGATGCCGAGTGGCGGGCTCAGTTAAGCCCCGAACAATATCGCGTGACACGTGAAAAAGGGACGGAACGACCCTATTCAGGCGCCTATTTTGCGACAAAAACATCCGGGCACTATCACTGTGTGTGTTGCGGTGAGGTGTTGTTTTCGTCTGACACCAAATTCGATTCTGGCTGTGGTTGGCCGAGTTTTTATGCGCCGGCCTCAACGGCGGTGATAGACAACCTGCCCGATTACAGCCATGGCATGACGCGAACTGAAATCGTTTGCAGGCGCTGTGATGCGCATTTGGGTCATGTATTCAATGATGGCCCAGCGCCTACAGGGTTGCGTTATTGTGTCAATTCAGCGTCTGTTCTATTGCGGGAAGAGGCGGTTTCAAAAAATGAAAATCAAGGAGATTACTAGTGGCGATTTATGACTACACCGTGTTGGACATCAAAGGCAAGGAGCGTAAGCTTGAAGACTTTAAAGGGAAGGTGTTGCTGATCGTCAATACCGCTAGCAAGTGTGGGTTTACGCCTCAGTTCAAAGGGCTGGAGACATTATACGAAACCTATCGGGAGCAAGGTTTGGAAGTGCTTGGATTTCCCTGCAACCAGTTTCTGTCTCAGGATCCGGGCGAGAATGCTGAAATCGAATCATTCTGCCAGCTCAACTACGGCGTTTCGTTCCCGATGTTCGCCAAGATTGACGTCAATGGGGATGAGGCGCATCCCCTGTTCCGCTTCCTGAAGAAAGAGCAGAAAGGTGCGCTGGGTTCTGAAGCTATCAAATGGAACTTCACCAAATTTCTGGTCAACCGGCAGGGCGAGGTTGTTGAGCGTTTCCCTCCGACCACCGCTCCCGAAAAGATGGTAAAGCCAATCGAAAAGCTACTTAAAAGCTGACCTTTCATTGTTGGTTTGACTCTAGATTCTGGCCCTTGTGACCGCACCAGCGCTCCAGCATCCGGGCCAGCGTTTCCCGGTCATAGGGCTTGGTCATGTAATCGTTCATCCCCGCAGCCAGGCAGCGGTCGCGATCCCCCTCCATGACGTTTGCGGTCAGGGCGATTATGGGGATCTCGTTGAATTGTGGATAGTCCCGGATGGATGCCGCGGCCTCGAAGCCGTCCATGACCGGCATATGGCAGTCCATGAGAATGAGGTCAAAGTCTGAACTCAGCACCTCGTTCAGGGCTTCTTTGCCATTGCTGGCGACACTGACTGTAAAACCCAATTTCTTGAGCATGGCGGTCGCAACCATCTGGTTCACGAGGTTGTCTTCCACCAGTAACAAATGTCCTGCATGGTGGCTTGGCGCAGCTTCTGCACTGGGTGTTTGACTGGCATCTACCGGTCGGACAGGTGTAACGGCCTGAACAAGCCCATCCAGCAGTCGCTGACGGCTGATCGGGGCGGTGATCAGGCGGGTGATGTGCATTTTGCGGAAAAGCTCTGGATCTGACGCGATGTGCTGCTTGGCAATCATGACCACGATAAGTTGATCGAGTCGGGGGTGCTCAAGCAGATAGGGGGCAAATGACCGCGAGTCGATGATCACCAGGGCGTTCTCAGGGAACTGAAGCTTGCCGAAGTGAATTTCATCAACCGAACGGTAGATGTTCACGGTGCAGCTAATGCCCCAGTGGTTCAGCTGAGCGGTCACGGGGGCTGCAGAACGATTGCTTTCATTGAAAAACAGAACCAGATGGCGCTGTTTGAGTATGTCCGGCACCTCCGGACCTGCCAGTTCACGATTTGCCGGCAGAGGTAGAATGACTGTGAACTGGCTGCCGATGCCGGGCTGTGACTCTATCTCAATGGAGCCTCGCATCTTGTGCACCAGTTGGCGACAGAGTGTCAGCCCCAGCCCCGTCCCCCCAAAGCGACGAGTGATTTCGGCATTCGCCTGTGAAAAGGGGCGAAAGATCGTTTCCAGGTGGTCCTCATCGATACCAATGCCGGTATCCTTGATTTTGATGACGAGTGTGGAGTCGTTGCAGAACGCTGCACCGACTTCGATGTAGCCGGTTTCAGTGAATTTAATCGCATTGCCGACCAGATTGTTGATGATCTGGCGCATGCGGGTGGGGTCACCGATGAATTGCTCAGGGAGGTTTGGATCAATGTTTGCGTACAGGGCCACATGCTTGGCATGGGCGTTAGGAGCCAACAGTCGAACACTGTCCTCAATGATCTCTCTGGCATCAAAGGAAATGGCTTCGAGCTCTAATTTACCGGACTCCACTTTAGAGATATCAAGAATGTCATTCAGAAGATTCAGCAGAGAGCGCCCAGTCGAATGGGCGACCGTGAGTTGTTCTTTTTGCTTTTCTGAAAGCGGCTCTTCAAGTGTCAGGCTGATCATGCCCAGTACGCCGTTGAAAGGTGTCCGAATCTCGTGACTCATGCTGGACAGAAAATCTGCCCGTGATTTGGCTTTGGTGACGGCTTGTTCTTTAGCGATGACCAGTGCTTTGTTGGACTCCAGCAGCGCCTTATTTTTTTCCGAAAGCTCTGTGGTCCGTTGTTGCACCTGTTGCTCGAGTTTTTCTGAATAGCCTTTTAGCTGCCCTTCGGCTCGCCTCAGCTTTTCAAGGTTGACATCAATGAGTGCCAGATGGGTATTGGTTGCCTTTACCAAGTCGCCGATTTCATCATCCTCATGTCCTGCCGGGATGGGCAGGCGGGCCTTTTCCGGTTGTTCCGGATCGACACTGCGGGAGGCTTTTATGACCTTGATCAGTGGTTTGGTCAGCAGGGTGTGAAACATAATAAACAACAGCCCTGACAGCACCAGGCTTTTTAGGAAGACCGAGAGCAAAGTGATGCCGGATCGCTCCAGGAACTTGACCCCTGCAGGGTAGGTATCTGCGAATATGATGATGTCACCCAGATGAATATTGGGTAGCTCGGGCACATGAAGGGGTTTTATGTAGCGTTTTTCTCGCTTAAACAGGCTGTCATTGAGCTGGCGTAATTTACCCTCTGAAAAGGGTTTGCTGCGAACGGCCAGCGAATTGCCGTCGCCATCCGTTATTTCGGCGTAAACAATGGAGGGATGCTTTAACAAGCCCTGTAGCAGTTCGCCGGCGAGTCGATTGTCGAGGTTGTACGCGATCTGGACGGCCGGTACTTCGCTAATGGCAATAAACGCTTCAAGGTCTTTGTCGAAGACCTCGCTTTCATCGACATAATCGATCATGACCTGAATCATCCCCAGCAGGCCACCCAAGGTCACCGCCAGGGCAACGGTGTTTTTGGCGAGCCTCAGCGACAGGCGTTGTCGGATGGATTTTTGCATTTAGTCGTCGTAGGCCTGTTTTTTCTTCCAGGTATCTTGCTTGTTCATCATCTGGTCAAGTTCGGCACCAAGTTGAGTGTTGGCGGCCGGGGGGGCAGAGATGTTCTTAGCTTCTTGAGCGGCGGTCGCCTGCTTTTCGAGATCTTTAATGGTTTGCTTGTACAGTAAAATGATTTTTTGCGCCAGGGGGTTGTTCGGAATGGGGTTGAACGCCGCCAGGGCATCATGATAGTGATGGATGGCGATGCGAAAACGTCCTTCCTTCAGTACCTGCTTGGCTTTAACCACATGCGCATCGGCCAGTACCTTACTGATCAGAAATAGCGTTTGCTCCAGGTGTTGGGCCCCTGTTCCTTTTTCAATGCGCCCCCGTTTCATCTGCGATTCGATAAAACGATAGAGCACTTTCAACAGGTGACGGATTTCTTTGATTGCGGTCGGGTTGATGTGTTGTTTTCCGCTGGCGGCCTGAGCATTATTTTTAGCGTTATCCTGGTAGGTTTGCCATTCTACGATTTGATCCTGAATGTTATCTGGCTTGTCTAAATCTCCCAGTCGCTTGAGCGTCTCAATCGCTCGCTGACCGAGTAATACCTTGATATCGGGCGCAATGAAGTGCTGGGGCAAAGCGGTCGCCAGCATTTTGAACTGCCGCAACTTCTCATTGAGCGCGTTCATTTCGCGTTGCCGGGCATCCTGGGCCCGTTGTCGATATTGACTCACGTAGACCAGAACAATAATCGTAATGATAATGCCACCGATGGCGGCAGCGGTTGAAATGGCTGTCATGCGGCGCAACTGGATCTCTGGAAAGAAGATAATCTGAGTATAGATGAGATTGACAGTTTTACCTGCTGCAGATCAGTAGAGCCGGGCCTGATTGACTCGATAATGTCGCGCAAAGCTGGCATGATGGGAAAGATTACTGAAGTGGGCTGGCGTAATCGGTGATGGAGGGGTAATGGATCACGAAGATCATTTTTACCGGTTGCCTGTACAGCGGCGGTCATTTGCTGGCAGTGAACGGCGGGTTGGAATTGAAATCGAATTGACCGGGCCTGATGTCAGGGAACTGGTTGATCATGTGCAACAGCTCTATGGGGGGGATCGTATTTTCCACTCAGAGTTTGAATGGGAAGTAGTCAATTCGTCGTTGGGGCGCTTCAGAATCGAGTTGGATTCTGATCTGCTCAAAAAAGTGGGCCGTCAGGAAGAGGCCTCAGGTGAATGGTTGGATCACCTTGCCAGCTTCGCCCTGGGTGGGTTGTCCAAAGGGCTGGTTCCCTGTGAAATCGTCAGCCCCCCGGTGCCACTGAGTCGTCTGGCTGAAGTCGATACCCTGGTGAATCGCTTGCGCCACAGCGGGGCACGTGGGACGCGTGATGCCATCTGGACAGCGTTTGGCCTTCATCTGAATCCCGAGGTTCCCAGTCTGGAGGCTGACAGCATCCTGAGTTATCTGCGCGCCTTTTTGTGTCTGCATGATTGGCTCAAGGTGGTCGAAGATGTCGACATTTCGCGGCGCTTATCACCTTACATCCGTCCCTTTGGTGCAGACTATGTCAAGTTGGTGTTGCAGCCGGACTATCACCCTGATCGGGCGACCCTGATTGACGATTACCTGGAATACAACCCCTCACGAAACCGTGCGCTGGATTTTCTGCCACTCTTTACCTATCTGGATGAGGCGCGGGTCCGGCGAACGGCTGACAGTGTCCTGATCAAACCACGACCGACGTTTCATTACCGCTTGCCCAATTGTGATATTGATGACCCCAGCTGGGGGATCTATCGTTCCTGGAATCGCTGGTGCACGGTTGAGGCCCTGGCTGATGATCGCAACGGCCTGGCAGTCATCAGTGCGGCCTATTTGGAGCATCTGGATAGCCTCACTCCTGATTTTCTGGATCCTTGGGCTGAAAAGGTAACGCAATGGCTGTAGGGCCCATCATAGGTGTCACAGGGCCACGAACCCGCTATCCAACAGGGTGGTGGGCGACCCGAAGCGTGCTGCGCTGGTTGGGCGCGAGGCCGGTGCATCTGTATCCTGGCTGCAGCGCCCATCTGGAGCATCGTTTTGACGCCATTGTCATTGGTGGGGGAGATGATATTGATGCGGGGCTCTATGGAGAGGCCAACCACGAATTGTCTCGCTGCGACCCTGAGCGGGATGCGTTTGAAGTGGATGTGATTGGAGAAGCCCTGGGGGAGGGTGTCCCAATACTCGGGATTTGTCGTGGGGCGCAGTTAATTAATGTTGTGCGAGGCGGCAGTCTGTTTGGCGATATCCGGGGAGACCGGCACCTGACCTCAAATCGGCGTACCCCGTTTCCCTCAAAAACTGCTGATATTGAGCGGGATTCACGATTGGCTCGCGTACTCTGTGCCCAGAGCGAACCACCTGAAACGCTTTCCATTCGTATTAATAGTCTGCATCATCAAGCCGTGGATCGGGTGGGCAAAGGGTTGAGAGTTGTCGCCCGTGACCGGGATGATTTTACCCAGGCCATTGAATCGGTGTGCGGTGCCTGGATTCTGGGCGTGCAGTGGCACCCTGAATATTTGCCTTACCTGCCCCGTCAGCGGCGGATTTTCGCTGAATTGGTGCACGCTGCCCGTAGCCGGGTACGCTGAATGCTGGTGGATCTGGCGTTACTCTGGGGTACCGCTTTTCTGGCCGCGACCTTCGTGCCTTTCTATTCGGAGGTTGTGCTGGCCAAACTCGTCGTTGACTACCCTGACTGGCCGTGGCTGCTGATCGGGGTGGCGTCCGTGGGTAATACGGCGGGTGCCTGTGTGAACTGGTGGATGGGGCGTTATCTCCTCCATTACAGTGATCGAAGCTGGTGGCCCATCAAACCTAAGCAACTGGAGACTGCCCAGCGGTGGTTTCAGCGTTTTGGAAAGTGGTCGCTGCTGTTTTCCTGGTTGCCGGTGGGTGGGGATGCGATTACTCTGCTGGCAGGTATTTTGCGCGTGCGCTTTGCTGTGTTTTTGGCATTGACCTTCATCGGCAAGGCCCTGCGCTTTAGTTTTTTTGTACTATTGATTGAACACGTTATTTGAAAGTGGAGACCATCCCATGGATGAAATGACCATCCAAACCATTCGTACACAGCCTTTCAGTGACCAGAAACCGGGGACCTCTGGCCTGCGCAAGAAGACGCGCTATTTTCAACAACCCCATTATCTGGAAAACTTTGTACAGGCGATTTTTAATACGCTGGAGTCGCCTGTCGGTGCAACGCTGGCGGTGGGAGGAGATGGTCGCTATTTTAACCGTGAGGCGATCCAGATCATTCTCAAAATGGCGGTCGCCGCAGGCTTTTCTGAGGTGATTGTAGGGCAGTATGGCTTTCTATCGACGCCTGCAGCCTCTTGCGTCATTCGTAAGTATCGGACCCTGGGGGGCATCGTGCTATCTGCTTCTCATAATCCTGGGGGGCCGGATGAAGATTTCGGTGTCAAATTCAATGCGGCCAACGGTGGGCCGGCCCCGGAAGGGCTGACGGAAGCGATTTATGCGGCATCCCGCAGTCTGGAGCAGTATCGCATTGCTGAAATGGCTGACGTGGATATCGATACCTGCGGTGACTACCGGCGGGGTGAGACGCGGATTCGGGTGATTGATCCGGTTGAGGACTACCTGGAGCTGATGCGCAAGTTGTTTGATTTCGAGAAGATTGCCAACCTGCTGCAACAACCCGACTTTACGTTTTGTTTTGATGCCATGCACGCCATTACGGGCATCTACGCCAAAGCACTGTTTGAGCAAGCGCTGGGTGCACCTGCCGGGACCGTTATCAATGGAACCCCATTGCCGGATTTTGGTGGTGGGCACCCAGACCCTAACCTGGCACATGCCGAGGAGTTAGTCCATCGTATGTTTCGTGCGGATGGCCCGGTGCTGGGGGCTGCCTCCGATGGCGATGGCGACCGCAATATGATTTTGGGGCGCGAGTTTTATGTCACGCCCAGTGACAGTGTTGCTGTGATTGCTGCGAATGCAACCTTGATTCCGGCCTACCGCAAGGGGCTGGCTGGGGTGGCTCGCTCCATGCCGACGTCCTGCGCACTGGATGCGGTGGCAAATAAGCTGGGTCTGGCATGCTATGAAACCCCCACGGGCTGGAAGTTTTTCGGCAATTTGCTGGATGCGGGAAAAATTACGATCTGTGGCGAAGAAAGCTTTGGCACCGGTTCTGATCATGTGCGTGAAAAAGACGGTATCTGGGCTGTGATGTGCTGGCTGAACATCCTGGCTGAACGTCAGCAGTCGGTCGCCGATATCGTTAAGGCGCACTGGGCAGCGTATGGTCGCAGTTACTACACCCGCCATGACTACGAGGGGCTCAGCAACGAGCAGGGTGCCGCGATCATGCTCCATTTGCGGGCACTGGCTGCATCATCTGAGCAGGCAATTGCTGCCGTTGCGGAGGCCGGCCATGCAATCGCGCTGGCCTCGGCCGATGATTTTGCCTACACCGACCCGGTCGACGCCTCGGTCAGCCGACAGCAGGGGGTGCGCTTTCTCTTCGCGGATGGCGCTCGGGTGGTCTACCGACTTTCAGGTACCGGCACCGTGGGCGCTACGCTTCGGATCTATGTCGAAAAACCGGAGCCGAATCTCGCCCGGCATGATGAGGACACGCAGACCTATCTGGCGGATCTGATTCGCCTGGCGGGGCACCTTTCCCATCTTGAAGCGCTGAGTGGGCGAACTGAACCGACCGTGATTACCTGATAGGGTGATCGAGGGCATGTCGGCGTGTCCGCATGCCCTAGAGTCTGAGCTGGCGGAATTCGAGCGAATGCTGGGCCGTATTCCACCAGCGTTCAAATTCATCCGTAAGTCGCTGCACCAGGGCTGGGTCTTTGTAACAGACAAAGCCCTCCCAGCGGGCATGATGGTGGCGTAGGATCAAACCCTGATCATCCACCAACCCATAAACCTGATCTGGAAAGGCGACCTGGGGGCGGAATACGCGCAGGTGATAGCTGGAGGGGATACGCAGTGCCAGCTTCAGCAATTTATTGCCCTGGCGTACGGGCGCCTTGTCATCAAAGGCCAGAATGCGCACCTTTTGGCTGGAGCCCCTCCGAACAAAGGTGCTGAGTGCTTCCAGTAGGCGAGGGTCGTCTAATAGGTTGGGCTCCATGTCGGCGGTTAAGAGACGAATCTGCTGACGCGCCTGTGGTAGTAGAGTGAGCAGGGCATCCCGGTAGCTATCGATGTCGTGAAAGCGATGGACGCGCTCGTCTTGCCCCAGCGTCAGGTCCTGTCTTAGTGGCCTGTCGCGCAGGTGAAGGATCATGGCCTGATGGGGGATGCCCGCTTCAGAATAAGGCTCCCCACGGCACTCGAAGCCTTCTCTGGCATAAAGTGCCTGCACGGATTGTTGGGCGCTCAGCGATACGTCTTCCACCCCCTGAGAACGTGCGAAGCCAATCATATAGCGAAGCAGACCTGAAGCCACCCCCTGGTGGCGATAGGGTGGCAGGACGGCAAATCGCCCCATGCGTACCTGGGTTGGCGTATCGTAAATTAAACGTGCGGTGGCCAGAGAGTGACCTTCTGAGTCGAGCACGAGAAAATGGATGGCATCGGCATCCCACTCATCCCATTCGAGTTCTTCCGGAATCCCCTGTTCCTGAATAAATACCCGGGTACGAATATCTCGTAATTGGGCTTCATGGGTTTGCCAATGGGTAATGCGTGTAAAGCGAAGGGCCATGGTGGAACGCCTCAAAGGGATCGTTTAAAGAGCGGCTTGATCAAATGCCAGCGGGCGACCAACAAGGCCATAAAGATCAAACTGCAACCAATACCCTGCCACAGACTGAGGGTTTCGGCAAACCATAGATAAGCCAGAAGGGTGGTAAACACCGGTTCAAGGGTCAGGATGATGGCCGCATGGCTGGATGAGGCAAGGCTTTGGGCAAAAAACTGCAGAGAAAAACGCAGGCAGGTTGCTAATAAGACACTGGCGGCAACCCAAACCCAGATGGAAGACGCCACCTCGTTCGGCGCGGTTTCGATGAAAGGCGAGACGATGAGATTAACCAGACCCGCAAACATTAGCTGGCAGCTGGTCAGAGGAATCGCAGGAACCTGACGGGCGACCTGGCTGGTCATGGTAAAATGTACGGAGAACAACAGTGCGGCTGTCAAAAAATACAACTGACCGCTTTCAAACGTGATGGCTTCCTCCAGAGCTAGCAGGGCCAGGCCGGAGAAGGAGATAGGAATCGCCAGCCAACTTTGGAACGCGACGCGCTCCCGGAACAGGAGCTGGCTGGCGACAGGTACCAGTACGATGGCCAGACTCGTCAGGAAGGCACCCACGCCCAGCTGCCGGGTATGGTATAAGCCGCCGATCCAAAGCGTTAAAGCGCCGGCAAACAGTGCGCCAGAGAGTAGAATAGGCCGCAAGGGCGTGTGACGCAGAATGGCATGGCGCTTCCAGAACAGTAACACGAGCACGATGCTTGCGCAGGTGAAGCGAATACCAATAAACAGGTGAGGAGGAAGGCCCTGCAAGGCCTCTTTGGAGAAGATCCAGCCAAAGGCAGCCAGCAGCGTGACAAGGACGAGCAGTCCGTCGGATTTCAGGACCTGTGGATCAGATGTGTCCGGTGTCGTTTTCGTCACAGTGCTCAACCCGCAAACTGCCACTGCGAATCAACTTGACGATAACGTCAGCCAGATCCGGACGTTTGACCGCTTCCGACAGCAATCCCTCGGGCACCGTATTGCTGTGGCACAGCTGCTCGACGAAGGTCTGCGCATCCGCAGGCAATACAAAGCCCTGGCCATCCACAAAAAGCTCGACAACGGTTTGCTTAGATGGCATTTCGTAGCATTGGTAGAGGTACCGCGAGCCATCGTTCCAGCGAGCCCGGATAGGGGCTTCTCTGAGCGCCTCAATGAGTTCGGCATCGTCAGGCAATGAGTCTTCTAAAGGGGCCTCGACCACAGCGTCTGTTTTGGGGTGCGAGAGAAAGCGTCCCATCCAGCTGTGCATTTCGTTAGGGCGTTCCAGCAGGCGTGTCAGCGATTTTTTAAAATCGTCGACGATTTCAGGAGGGATACGACCGGTATGACGCCCGAGGTCAGCATAGTCCCGGTCGAAAGCCGGTGAGTCGATCTGGGGGATCCAGTAGTCCGCGAAAGAGGAAAGCAGCTCGGCCTGAGTGGGTGAGCGAAACCCGACCGAAAGAGTGATGCCATTTTCCAGTGCCACGCCATGATGTGCCACTGCAGGGGGTAAATACAGGACATCGCCCGGTTCCAGTTCCCATTCCTGTTCAACCGGAAAGCCGTCGAGGATGCGCAGAGGCGTTCCATTGACGCGCGGAGACTGCTCGTCGCACACGGGCCCCACCTGCCAGCGGCGACGCCCCAGTGCCTGAATTAAAAAAACATCATAGTGATCATAGTGCGGACCGACACTGCCGCCGGGGGGCGCGAAACTGGCCATGATGTCATCCAGACGCCAGCCGGGCAGGAAGCGAAACTGATCCAGTAAGTCCGACATCTCCGGCAACCATTGATCCAGCCCCTGAATCAGCAGCGTCCAGCCCACTTCGGGCAGTTTGCGGAGTTTTTTATCGCGAAAAGGGCCTCGCTCCAGTTGCCAGGGTTTGCCCTGACGTTTTTCATAAATGATCCGCGATTCGACGGCCTCTTCGAGGGCGAGCCCGGCCAGATCATTCTCGTCAAAGGGGCATTCAAAGCCGGGAAAACACTGACGGATCAGTAAGGGGCGCTTTTGCCAGTAGTCGCGAATAAAGGTTGCGACTGGCATGTCTCCCAGATGCGTCAGCATAAGCGGTGTCCCCGATATCTTAACTGCGTTGCTTGATTTGGCTGGCCTGAAAGCCTGCATTTCCGGTGTAGTTGGCGGGAGTCATCTCCAACAGGCGCTGTTTATCCGCCTCCGGAATCTCCAGTGTAGCCACAAATGCACGCAGGGAATCTTGTGTAATCGCCTGACCACGCGTCAATTCCTTGAGTTTTTCATAGGCCCCTTCGATGGCATAGCGACGCATAACGGTTTGAATCGGCTCTGCCAGCACCTCCCAGCTCTGATCCAGATCATTGGCCAGACGGGTCGGGTTGAGCTCCAGTTTGCCCAGACCTTTTTGGGCGGCCTGATAGGCGATCAGTGAATGCGCCAGGCCGACCCCCAGATTACGCAGAACGGTGGAGTCGGTCAGATCACGTTGCCAGCGGCTAACCGGCAGTTTGCGACTGAGGTGCTCCATCAGCGCGTTGGCAATCCCCAGATTCCCTTCAGAGTTTTCAAAATCGATCGGATTGACTTTGTGCGGCATGGTCGACGAGCCGACTTCACCGGCAACCGTTTTCTGCTTGAAATAACCCAGTGAAATATAACCCCAGACGTCGCGGTTGAGGTCGATTAGAATTGTGTTGAAGCGGCAGAGGGCATCGAACAGTTCGGCCACATAATCATGGGGCTCAATCTGTGTGGTGTAGGCGTTCATTTGCAATCCCAGTGCCGAAATCAGCGCCTTGGCATTGGCTTCCCAGTCCACATCCGGGTAGGCCGACAAATGGGCGTTGTAATTGCCTACTGCGCCGTTGATCTTACCCAGATAGGGTTGCGCTTCGATCTGGCGGATCTGGCGGCGCAGCCGCGCGACCACATTGGCCAGCTCTTTGCCGACCGTGGTCGGGGATGCGGTTTGACCGTGAGTGCGCGACAGCATCGGTGAGTCGGCGAAGGTCAGCGCCAGGGCTTCGAGCTTATCCGTTACCGTATGCAGTTCTGGCAGAATGACCTGTTCCATACCGTGCTTCAGCATGATGCCGTAGGACAGGTTGTTGATGTCCTCCGAGGTGCAGGCAAAGTGAACGAACTCATTGACCGCTTTCAGAACGGAGGGCGCCTCCGGAGTTTGAAAGACCTCTTTGATGAAGTACTCAACGGCCTTTACGTCGTGGTTGGTCGTGCGTTCAATCGTCTTGACCCGCTGAGCATCGGCCAGCGAGAACTGCGCCAGTCTGTCCAGCAGAAATTGGCGGGTCGCGTCATCGAAGACCGGGACTTCGGGAATGCCAGGATTGGCCGATAATTGCAGCAGCCAGCGAATTTCGACTTCCACGCGCGCCCGAATCAGGCCAAATTCGCTGAAATGTGCGCGCAATGCCTCGGTTTTACTGGCGTAACGACCATCGACGGGGGACAGGGCTGTCAGTTCATTCAGTTCCATGGTGCCTCTCGTATGCAACGTTTGATCAGGCTGTTCCCGCTCAGCTGAGCAGGTGACGGGCCGCTTCAAGGGTTTGTTTGCGATAAAAAATTAATTTCCAGCGTCGCCCACCCGTCTGGTGCCACAGTACGGCTGAACGAATGCCGGCCAGCAGAACTGCACGGATTCGATCCGCATTCTCCTGAACCTGTAAGTGCCGGGGCTCTCCAGTGACCTGGATGCGCTGAGGCAGCGTGCTGAGCGTATCGGTATAAAGGCCCGCGAATGCCTTGATGACTGTCGGATGCAGCAAGTCAAAGTGAGCGGCCTGTTTTTCAATCTGGCCCAAACGCTGCCGGATGACCTCGTTAAGATCGTGCCGTCTGCGCAGCTTTCCTTCCAGATACAACAGTGTCAGTGCATAGCGAACCGGATCCATCTGGCGACGATCCTGCTTTTTATCCAGAATGCTGCAGACCAGCTTAAGGCCGAGCTGCAGGCCATGACGACCTCCATAGACCTCTGCGACGTTCTGCACATCATTCCGCAGCAGGCTCTGAAGGCTGCATTCGTAAGCGGTTTCTGGCACGGTGCCTTGTTTGGCGATCTGGTCAACAATCAACACTGACTGAAAAACTCCCGCCAGGGCCATGACTTGATCTTCGAAACTGTAGGCCATTAGCGCGGCTCCTGGTTCACGTTGCCGACCCCGGAAACGGATGCGATGACGCCACCTCCCAGGCATACGGCGCTCTGGTAGAAAACGACCGATTGACCCGGCGTGACCGCACGCTGTGGCTGCAAAAAGGATACCTGTGCGAATGGGCGTCCGTCGGCACCTGCCTGAATCTCGACCCGGCAGGGCTGATCCGGCTGGCGGTAACGGGTTTTGGCCCGGCACGTAAACGACTGACCTGGCGGCGTATCCAGAATCCAGTGCAGTTGGTTGGCCGTTAGACCCGTGCTGAAAAGCAGAGGATGTTGGCTGCCCTGTGCGACCAGCAAGACATTGTCAGCCACCCGTTTTTCAACGACGTACCACGGTGCTTCGTCGCCACCTTTGACGCCGCCAATGCCCAGTCCCTGACGTTGGCCCAGTGTGTGGTACATCAGCCCCTGATGCTCACCCAGGCGCCGTCCTTCTGTCGTCAAAATGGTGCCAGGACGTGCAGGCAAATAGGTTTTTAAAAAATCTTTGAATTTGCGCTCACCGATAAAGCAGATACCGGTGCTGTCCTTTTTATCATGCGTCACCAGATTCAGATGGCGTGCAATGCGGCGAACTTCCCGTTTCAGCAATCCGCCAATCGGGAACAGTGTGTGATTCAGTGCGCTGCCTTGAACGGCGTGCAGGAAATAGCTCTGCTCTTTGGCAGGGTCGGCACCTTTAACCAGCCAGGTCTGGCCTTGGATGCGGCAGGTCTGCGCGTAATGACCGGTTGCAATATAATCCGCTCCCAGGGTGAGGGCGTAATCCAGAAAGGCCCGGAATTTAACTTCCTTATTACACAGAATGTCCGGGTTTGGGGTGCGCCCCGCGGCGTATTCAGCCAGGAAGTGCTCGAAGACCCGATCCCAATACTCGGCCGAAAAGCTTGCCGTGTGAAGTGTGATGCCCAACCTGTCAGCCACTTTCTGGGCGTCTTCCAGGTCGGCCAGTGCCGTACAATAGTCTGTACCATCGTCTTCGTCCCAGTTCTTCATGAACAGTCCTTCGACCTCGAAGCCCTGTTGTTGAAGCACGTAAGCCGAGACCGAGGAGTCTACGCCCCCGGACATTCCGACAATGACTTTTTTACGTTTTCCCTGCGCCATAGATCGCGAGTATGAACCTGGTAATAGTTTTCAGGGCGCGCATTATAGCCTTATTGCGTTTCGAATATCAGGTCTAAGGGAAAACTTCTCCCACGCCGGTGATCATCCAGGCATTGGCGCACCAAATGGCTCCGAAGGGTGTAATCACCCTGAACAATCTCGTCGAAGCTTAGCCAGGGCGCTCGCAGAATACCCTCATCCAGCGGTCGGTCCGTCAACCGGACTGGACGGGCGAGAAAGGCATAGCGATGGTAGGCCTCGTCAGAGTTCGGAAAGCGGAGCACATAAATGCCGAGGAAGGCGGTCAGTTCGACTTCCCAGCCAGTTTCCTCCAGCGTTTCCCTGCATGCCGCCTGAAAAATGGTTTCGCCTGCATCAATGTGGCCGGCGGGTTGGTTGAGAACCTGTTGGCCATTGACGACTTCCTCTACCATCAAATAGCGCCCCTGATCGCAAATAATCGTGGCAACGGTCGCATGGGGGCACCAGAGAGTATCATTCATTAAGGCATTCCTTGTTGTTGTGTTAAGTGTGGCGGTCAGGTTCGTTTGCGGGGCCTGCGAGCCGGTTTAGCGGGGAGGTTGATCTGCATTTCCCGATAGTCGCCGGGTTGCAAGTGTTCAATATGCCAGGGACCAATACGCACCCGGATCAGCCGCAGCGTTGGGAAGCCCACTGCGGCGGTCATACGTCGAACTTGTCGATTGCGTCCTTCGCTGATGGTGAGCGCAAGCCAGGAGGTGGGGATGTTGGCTCGAAAGCGAACGGGCGGGTTTCGCTCCCAGACAGCGGGTGGTTCCAGATGTTCCGCTTCGGCCATGGTGGTCGGACCATCCTTCAGTAGAACCCCCATACGCAACTGTTCAAGTGCGGCGTCTGTGATCTTGCCCTCGACCTGTACCCAATACGTTTTGGTCATACCACTTCGTGGGGACGCGATCTGGTGTTGCAGGGCTCCGGTGTCGGTCAGCAGTAATAAGCCCTCGGAGTCATAATCCAGGCGGCCCGCAGCGTATACCCCAGGTATCTGAATGTAGTCGGACAGTGTGGCGCGCCCCTCGCCATCAGTAAACTGGCTGAGGACATTCATGGGTTTGTTAAAGGCAATTAAGTGTGCCATGGTTTGTTGGTTTTACCAATTTGCGAATAGAATAATTGGACTGAATAACAATCCAGACATCAAGGGAGTACACCATGGGATACCAAAAGATCCGCATCCCGGCAGACGGTGACAAAATCATCGTCAACGCCGACCTGTCACTCAATGTTCCCAATCACCCCATTATACCGTTCATTGAAGGGGATGGCATTGGCGTCGATATTACCCCGGTGATGAAAAAGGTGGTGAATGCCGCTGTCGAAAAGGCGTATGGCACACGGCGCGCCATTGCCTGGATGGAAGTTTATTCCGGAGAAAAGGCGACCCGCGTGTATGGGCCGGATGCCTGGTTGCCTGAAGAAACCCTGGAGGCGCTGCGTGAATTTTCGGTCGGAATCAAAGGGCCGTTAACCACCCCTGTGGGCGGCGGGATTCGTTCACTGAACGTTGCGCTCCGTCAGGAACTGGATCTTTACGTCTGTATGCGGCCCGTTCGTTGGTTCAAGGGCGTGCCCAGCCCGGTGCATCACCCCGAAAAGACCGACATGGTAATTTTCCGGGAAAACTCAGAGGACATCTACGCAGGGATTGAGTGGAAAGCCAACAGCCCGGAAGCGATCAAGGTGATCAAGTTCCTGCGCGAAGAAATGGGCGTGACCAAAATCCGCTTTACCGATAATTGTGGTATCGGCATCAAGCCGGTGTCAGAGGAGGGAACCAAGCGGCTGGTACGCAAGGCGCTTCAATATGCCATTGATAATGACAAGTCCTCCGTTACGCTGGTGCACAAGGGAAATATCATGAAATATACCGAGGGCGCCTTCAAGGACTGGGGATATGAGCTTGCCAAAGAGCGTTTTGAAGGTGTTGAAAAGGATGGTGGTCCATGGTTGACGGTCAAGAATCCCAAAACGGGGAGGGAGATTGTTATAAAGGATGTGATTGCTGACGCTTTTCTTCAGCAGATTCTCATGCGACCGGAAGATTACAGTGTGATAGCAACGCTCAATTTGAATGGCGATTACATTTCCGATGCCTTAGCGGCGGAGGTCGGCGGCATCGGGATTGCACCGGGTGCCAACATGGGCGGAAGTGTTGCGTTGTTCGAGGCGACGCATGGTACCGCACCTAAGTATGCAGGGCAGGACAAGGTTAATCCGGGTTCACTCGTGCTGTCAGCCGAAATGATGTTGCGCCATATGGGGTGGAGCGAAGCGGCGGATTTAATTTTGAAAGGGGTGTCCGGCGCGATTGAAGCCAAAACGGTGACCTACGATTTCGAGCGCCTGATGCCTGACGCAACACTGTTACGAAGCTCGGAATTTGGCGATGCCATTATAAGGCATATGTGAAGCACCAGGACTGGAGTGGGTTGTTGGCACAACACCACTCCCGGCCTTTTCACCTGGAAAAAACCTGAATATTTCTGCACACTCGTTACAGCGGAATGTGCAGTGCCTTAATCAGGCGTGGGCAGGGATCTGGCGGCGACTGGGTGGTCGGTCGCTTTCAGTTTCCTGTACAAAGACTTTATTGTCGCTGGCGACGAGTTCGGTCTGACTGGCCGGGATGAGGTCTGCGCCCACTGGAATAATGTTGACGGCATGGTGACCCTTGCCGCTGGCGATGACATCAAATGTTACATCCTGGCCGGCTTTCAGCGTTTTGTACCCTTCCATCTGAATCGATGAGAAGTGCGCAAACAGATCTTCATTGCTGAATTCCGATTCCCCTTCATTGGCGATGATAAAGCCGTAGCCTTTGGCGTTGTTGAACCACTTTACTTTACCTTGAGGCATTACCGACTCCCATGTCTCGTGGCAGGTTGCTTGGCCTGCGGATATTATTTTTTTAAGCAGGCCAATGGTATTATAAACCGCAGAGCAATAAAAGATGGTGCAGGTGATTGATATCAACCGAGCAAGCCCCTACTTTAGAGGAGTGAGCGAAGCACCTGACGTTTACGTTTTGAAAGGCTAAGTTACGAAATTAAATACATCTGGGTATGGGTAAAGTGCTGGGTAGTCGACTAGTATTGAATCAAGGGAAGGACGAGGGTCATCCGGACAGACCGGGTGGAGGTTTGGCGCTGGCACCTGAAAAGCCTGCGTTGAAACGTCCTTCTATGTATAACGTGGTCATGCACAACGATGACTATACTCCCATGGAGTTTGTGATTGAGGTGCTGATGCTGTTTTTTAGTATGCCGGAGCCAAAAGCGACGCAAGTCATGATGGCAGTGCATACGCAGGGGCGAGCAGTGTGTGGTAGCTTTACCCGTGATATTGCCGAGACCAAGGCGGCTCAGGTAAACCAATATTCTTCGGAGAATGAGCACCCCCTACTGTGCGAAATAGAGAGAGCGGATTAATGCCAACCAGAGGTGGTTTATGTTAAGCAAGGATCTCGAACTCACTTTGAACTCTGCATTTAAGAGTGCCAGAGAAAAGCGTCACGAGTTCATGACGGTTGAGCATCTGTTGCTTGCGTTACTTGAAAACGACACCGCATTGAAAGTACTCAATGCCTGTGGCGCAGATGTAAATCTGCTGCGCACCGAGTTGCGCGAGTTTGTGGATTCCACAACCCCCCTTATTCCTTCGCATGACCCTGATCGTGAAACTCAGCCCACTCTGGGCTTTCAGCGGGTGCTTCAGCGCGCGGTTTTCCATGTGCAGTCATCCGGCAAGAAAGAAGTTACCGGTGCGAATGTGCTGGTTGCGATATTCAGCGAGCAGGAAAGCCAGGCGGTCTACGTGCTGAAGAAGCAGAATATCGCCCGCATTGATGTGGTGAACTACATCTCGCACGGAATTTCCAAAGTCGGAAATGAGCGTGAGCAGGAAGATGAGCATGAGCATCCTCCGGAAGAGGGTCTGGAAGAGGCGGGCGGTAGCCGTCCGCTTGAAGCGTACGCCACCAATCTGAACGAGCTGGCACGTCAGGGGCGTATTGACCCGCTGATCGGCCGGGATAAAGAGTTGGAACGGGTCATGCAGATTCTGTCCCGTCGTCGCAAGAACAATCCCTTGTTGGTCGGTGAGGCAGGCGTGGGCAAAACCGCGATTGCTGAGGGACTGGCAAAGCAGATCGTCGAAGGCAATGTGCCCGAAATCATCGAAGATGCCGTTGTCTATTCGCTGGACCTGGGTGCGCTGCTGGCAGGCACTAAGTACCGGGGCGATTTTGAAAAGCGCTTCAAGGGCCTGCTGAAAGAGCTGAAAAAACAGCCCAAAGCGATTCTGTTTATTGACGAAATTCATACGATCATCGGTGCAGGCTCTGCCTCTGGCGGTGTCATGGATGCCTCAAACCTGCTCAAGCCTTTGTTGAGCTCTGGCGAAATTCGCTGCATTGGCTCGACGACCTTTACCGAGTTTCGCGGGATTTTCGAGAAAGACAGTGCCCTGGCACGCCGTTTCCAGAAAATCGACGTCGTTGAGCCGACAGTTGACGATACCTACCAGATTCTGCGCGGTTTGAAGAAGCAGTTCGAAAAACATCACGAAGTGGAATATACCGACGATGCACTGCGTTCAGCCGCAGAGCTGGCGGATCGCTATATCAATGATCGTCATATGCCCGATAAGGCCATTGATGTGATTGACGAGGCCGGTGCGAGCCAGCGCCTGAAGCCATTGGAGCAGCGTGCACGCATCATTGACACAACCATTGTGGAAGGTGTCGTGGCGTCGATTGCCCGTATTCCATCGAAAACGGTGTCGTCCACTGATAAGGACAAGCTCAAGAATCTTGAGCGTAACCTCAAGATGGTTGTGTTTGGTCAGGATGCCGCGATCGGCTCACTGAGTAACGCGATCAAAATGTCCCGTGCGGGTCTGAAGAGTGATGGTAAGCCTGACGGATCATTCCTGTTCGCCGGTCCTACCGGGGTCGGGAAAACCGAGGTTACGCGTCAGTTGGCCAAAGTGCTGGGCGTCGAGCTGATTCGCTTTGATATGTCCGAATACATGGAGCGGCATACGGTCTCCCGTTTGATTGGTGCGCCTCCGGGCTATGTTGGATTTGATCAGGGTGGCTTATTAACCGAAGCGGTCAACAAACATCCTCACGCAGTCTTGTTGTTAGATGAAATTGAAAAAGCCCACCCGGAAGTCTTCAATCTGCTGCTGCAGGTTATGGATCACGGCACGCTGACAGACAATAACGGTCGTAAAGCCGATTTCAGGCATGTCATTCTGGTGATGACCACGAATGCGGGTGCTGAAGAAATGGGTCGACGCTCGATCGGGTTCAGTTTTCAGGATCACCGCACAGACGGTATGGAAGTGATTACCAAAATGTTCACCCCTGAATTCCGCAACCGACTGGATGGCATCATCCAGTTTGAGCCGCTGCAACCTGCGACCATTTCTCATGTGGTTGACAAGTTCCTGACGGAGTTGCAGGCCCAGTTGGATGACAAGCGCGTGACGATTGAAGTCGATGCAGACGCCCGGACCTGGCTTGCTGTGCATGGCTACGACATCAAAATGGGGGCTCGTCCCATGGCGCGTTTAATTCAGGAGAGCCTGAAGAAGCCATTGGCAGAAGAAATCCTGTTTGGAGAGCTGGCCGATAACGGCGGAACCGTGTTCGTGACGGTGAAGGATGAGAAGCTATCCTTCAGTTTTGTGCCGGAGCGAGCGCTGCTGGATGAATCAGCGCCCTGATCGACAGGGCCTGATTTATTTCGCCCGGTAAACGATGCGCCCCTTGCTGAGGTCGTAAGGGGTCATTTCCACTTTAACCTTGTCACCTGTCAGAATTCGGATGTAGTTTTTCCGCATTTTCCCTGAAATGTGCGCCACAATGACATGCCCATTATCCAGTTGCACACGGAACATGGTGTTGGGAAGGGTGTCAACGATGGTGCCTTCCATTTCGATACTGTCTTCTTTTGCCATTCACTCAAGTCTCTGACATTTTTGGAGTGCGAATTTTGCCCTAAAACGCAGTAAAAGGCAAAGCCAGAACCGCAAAGAGTTGAAAGGGAAAATGCCTTTTAAATCACAAGCCAGCGATCACGCAGCAGAATTTCCATCGGACGATAGTTGGTCTTGTAAGACATTTTGCGACAACCGCGAATCCAGTAGCCGAGATACAGGTAGGGAAGGTTGAGGGCTTTGCACTGTTCAATCTGATGTAAGACCGCAAAAACGCCCAGTGAGCGGCTGTCATGGTCCGGATGGAAAAACGTGTAAATGGCGGAGAGTCCATCACTCAGGCGATCCGTGACGCTCACGCCAACGAGCGTGTCGTCCGGCAGGCGGAATTCAATCAAGCGCGTCTCCGGTCGGGCATCGAGCAGGAAATTCTGGAATTGGTCGCGGCTCGGCGGATACATGTCTCCGTCCGGGTGGCGCTCGTTGATATAGCGCTCATATAAGGCGTAATGCTCAGGGTAAAACGCAACCGGTACCGCTGTTGCGATCAGATCCTGATTTCGCTGCCAGGTGCGTTTCTGGCTCCGTGTCGGCTTGAACTGTGCAGCGAGTACCCGCACAGACACACAGGCATTGCAGTGGTTGCAGCGCGGCCGGTAATAGTGGCTGCCACTGCGACGGAAGCCCAGGTGGGTCAGGCGGCTATAGAGATCTGAGGTTATCCGGGCCTTGGGATCGACAAAGAGCGTAGTGGCCAGCCTGTCATCCAGGTAGCTGCAGTCATGCTCGGGTGTGGCGTAAAAAACCAGGGTTTGCAGGCTGGTCATTGAATACCGCTAATTCAAAGTGTCAGTTCATCAACCAGTGACCAGGAAGCGCCGGATGGCTGCTCCACTGATGAGCTAAGTATAGATAAAAATGTGTCGCGTGGAACCTCTCTGGCGCCCAGTGTCAACAAATGTGGGTTGGTCACCTGGCAGTCCATAAAGGCGTAACCCCAAGCCTCCAAATGGCGCGCCAGCACGATGAAGGCTGCCTTCGATGCGTCGGTTCGTCGGGAGAACATGGATTCGCCAAAAAAACAGCGGCCCATCGCAATGCCATAAAGCCCCCCCACCAGCTCCCCGTGGTCATATACCTCGATGCTGTGGGCATGACCCCTGCGATGAAGTTCCGCATAAGCCTGCGCCATCTCTGGTGTAATCCAGGTGCCGTGGCTGTAAGATCGGGGGGCTGCGCAGGCCGCCACGACCTCGCTGAAAGCCCGGTTGAATGCGAACTGAAAGGTCTGCCGTTTGAGCAGGCGCTGCATGCTGCGGCTCACATGCAGGTCCGTGAACTGCAGTATGCAGCGAGGGTCAGGGCTCCACCACAATATGGGCTGCCCTTCTTCATACCAGGGGAAGATGCCCTGGCGATAGGCCATTAGCAGTCGGTCGGTTGACAGATCCCCGCCGGCACAAAGCAGGCCATTAGGCTCGACAAAGGCGCTGTCTGGGGGGGGGAAGGGCTGGCTGGAGGTTTCCAGCCAGGCAAGGCGTGTTTCCAAGCGGGAACTCACTTATCGAGGAAGCGTTCGGCGTCCAATGCGGCCATGCAGCCGAAGCCTGCTGAGGTCACGGCCTGACGGTAGATGTGGTCAGCAACGTCACCTGCGGCAAAAACACCTGGAATATTCGTTGCGGTCGCATTGCCCTCAATACCGGACTTGATGGCGATATAGCCATTTTTCATGTCCAGCTGACCGTCGAAAAGCTCGGTATTCGGTTTGTGGCCGATGGCGATAAACACGCCCTGCACATCAACGTCTTGAGCCGCGCCATCTTGTGTGCTCTTCAAGCGCAGTCCGGTCACGCCTGACGCGTCGCCCAGCACTTCATCCAGGGTATGGTTCCAGAGGATGCGGATATTGCCATTCTTCTCTTTCTCGAACAGCTTGTCCTGCATGATTTTTTCAGCCTTTAGCTTGTCACGGCGATGAACCAGAATGACTTCGCTCGCAATATTCGAGAGGTAAAGAGCCTCTTCTACTGCGGTATTGCCGCCGCCGACGACAGCAACCTTTTGCTTGCGATAGAAAAAACCATCGCAGGTTGCGCATGCACTGACCCCCTTGCCTTTAAAGGCCTCTTCGGAAGGCAGACCCAGGTATTGAGCGGAGGCACCCGTCGCGATAATCAGGGCATCACAGGTGTAGACGCCGCTGTCACCTTTCAGGACAAAGGGGCGCTGGCCGAGTTCGGCGGTGTGAATGTGGTCAAAGACGATTTCGGTTTCAAAGCGTTCAGCGTGCTTTTGCATCCGCTGCATCAGCTCAGGACCCTGGACACCTTGATCGTCCCCCGGCCAGTTATCGACTTCGGTGGTGGTCGTTAGCTGACCACCCATCTGCATGCCAGTAATCAGCAAGGGTTTAAGGTTTGCACGCGCAGCATAGACGGCAGCGGTATACCCGGCAGGCCCTGAGCCGAGAATCAACAGTTTGGCATGTTTGGTTTCGCTCATGATTTCATTCCAGTGTGAAGTGAGATGGTCGACAGTATAATCATTTGCCCGGCTCAGAGCACCCTGACCTCAGCCAGAATCCTTTCGCTCAGGGGGTGGTGGCCTGCACGACTGGAGCCGCCCAGTCGGTGCTCGCATACTGCGGGCAGGATGGCCTGAACGTCGTCTGGCAACACATGACTGCGCCCCGCCAGAAAGGCCCAGGCTTTGGCGGCCGCAACGAGGGCCAGGCCACCCCGCGGTGACAGGCCGTCACCGAAATCCCGGCTGCTGCGTGAGTGACTGAGAATGCGTTGAATATAGTCAAGCAAGGCATCTGAAACCTTGATTTCCTCAACGGCGCCTTGAAGCAAGGCAATTTTCTCTGGGTTCAGGATCGCCTTGAGCGTGGTACGTTCGGGTCGGTTGCCTTTGAGCAGCAGTCGCTCGGCCTCTGCCGGGGGGTAGCCTAAATGCAGGCGCATAAAGAAACGATCCATCTGTGACTCCGGCAGGGGAAAGGTGCCGGCCTGATCCGTTGGATTCTGGGTGGCGATGACGAAAAAAGGTTGGGGTAAGGGGTGTGTCTGCCCTTCCAGGCTGATCTGTCGCTCTTCCATGGCTTCCAGCAAGGCGCTCTGGGCTTTGGGGCTGGCCCGGTTGATCTCATCAGCCAGTACAACCTGAGTAAACAGAGGGCCAGGATGGAAGCTGAACTGCCGGGTCTGTGGGTCAAAAATATTAACGCCGGTCAGATCCGAGGGCAGCAGGTCACTGGTGAACTGTATGCGCTTGTAGGTCAGTCCAAGCGCGCTGGCCAGGGCATGTGACAGCGTGGTTTTCCCCATCCCGGGCAAATCTTCGATCAGCAGGTGCCCCTTGCACAGCATGCTGGTGAGGGCCAGCTGAATCTGCCTGGGTTTGCCCAGTAGCGAACGGCTGATTTCCTGACAAACCTGATCAATGGCTGGGTGCATGGCTTAATCGATATAGCGACGAGTGAGCTGGCTGTAGGCATCTACCCGGCGGTCTCTCAGGTAGGGCCAGATACGACGGACAGATTCTGAGCGATCCATGTCAATTTCGGCGCTTAACACACATTCATCCTTTGTATTCGCCTCGGCTATGAATTCACCCTGAGGACCTGCGATAAAACTAGTGCCCCAGAACAGGGTGCCTTCGGACTGGCCGGAGGGATCGCTTTCATGGCCGACCCGGTTGGCAACCAGCACGGGAATACCGTTGGCAACGGCGTGCGCGCGTTGAATTGTCACCCAGGCATCGCGCTGGCGTGCTTTTTCGGCATCTTCATCGCGGACATCCCAGCCGATGGCGGTTGGATAAATCAGCATATCAGCGCCGGCCAGCGCCATGAGTCGTGCGGCTTCGGGATACCATTGATCCCAGCAGATCAACACACCCAGCTTGCCGACCGAGGTTTGAATGGGCTTAAAGCCCTGTGTGTCGGTCGCATCGCCGGGCGTAAAGTAGAATTTCTCATAAAAGCCGGGATCATCAGGGATGTGCATCTTGCGGTACTTACCCGCAATACGGCCATCCTTTTCAAAAACGACCGACGTATTGTGGTAGAGTCCGGCGGCACGGCGTTCAAATAAGGAGCTCACCAGCACAATTTCGTGCTTGCGGGCCATCTCAGCCAGCCGTTCGGAGCTGGGACCCGGAATGGGCTCCGCCAGGTCAAAGACACTGGTATCCTCCGTCTGGCAGAAGTAGTGCGTGGTATGCAGCTCCTGGAGCACCACTAATTGAGCACCGCTTTCAGCAGCTTCAGCAATCAGGCGTGAGGTGATGGCAAGGCTGACATCCTTCTCTGATGACGCGGTCTGTTGAATGATCGAGACCTTAAGTTTTCCTTTCACTGCATTTCCTCGTGTTATGCGAGTCATTGATACCTTAGATCAACCTTATTCTTCAAATACACCTGCAGGCAATTGCATGGTGACGCAATGCAGGCTGCCATGTTGTTCAATCAGGCTGCGGCAATTGATGGGTTCAATCGTGCGATCCGGAAACAGCGTTTGCATGACGCGGATCGCTTCTTCATCTTCCGCTACCTCATAAACCGGCAGCAGCACGGCACCGTTAATGATCAGAAAGTTGGCATAGGTCGCCGGAAGCCGGTGGCCGTCCTCGCTGATACAGGCGCTGGCCATGGGGAGCGGAACCAGTCGATAGGGTGATCCGTCACGCTGAGTCATCGCTTCCAGCTGCGCTTTCATGGCCTTCAGTGCGGGAAAGTGCTCGTCTGAAGAATCCTCGCATGCCACGTAGCAAATGGTCTTTTCATCACACAACCGGGCCAGGGTGTCGATATGGCTGTCGGTGTCATCGCCTGCCAGATAACCTTCGTCAAGCCAGAGCACACGATCTGCACCCAGGGTTTCACGAAAGAGATTTTCGACGCTGGCGCGGGTGGCACCGGCATTACGTGTGGGGGTCAGGACGCAGGTTGAGGTGGTCAGAATCGTGCCCTTGCCGTCGGATTCGATCGAGCCGCCTTCAAGAATCGTATCAATGTGACGGATCGGTGCGCCATCAAAAGCATCCAGTTCATCCAGAATCCGGGTGATCATGTCATCTTTTTCATGCGCAAACTTGCCGCCCCAGGCGTTGAATTTGAAATCCAGCAGTACGGGGTGGTCATTTTCGTAAATCGTGATGGGCCCGTGATCGCGGCACCAGGAGTCATTGGAGGGGACACAGAATAAACGTACCCGCTCCGGGGGGATGCCCTTTTCCGACAGGCGATCGGCAATGCCCTCCAGTTGCTCGAAGGATTGGCAGCTGATCAGGAGGCTCTGGTAGCGGCAGATCGCTTCAGCAATGGCAAAGAAGGTTTCTTCCGTTTCGTCTAATTGGTCGGCCCAGTCAGTTTGGGCGTGAGGCCAGGTCAGCATGACCGCGCATTGCGGTTCCCATTCGGCTGGCAGGCGCTTGGGAGAACAGGGTGAACAACTCATGGGGAGGGCTTAAGCACCGTATGTATCACGTGGTTATGTTCAAAGTAGACCGTATATTCAGGAAACTCCCACACCGTGATGGGTGGCTGGCCGACGGGCTCCTTGCGCCCCTGGGGCGAACCGAAGCGACGCTCGACGTTGGCCATCGTCTCACCCTTGCGGGGCAGGTCTACATGTCTGGTGGGCTCGCCTTGATAGGAAATTCCAATTTTCTCGGCCTGAGCCTCAGTTGGCAGGGTACCCAGTCCAACGAGAATCAGTAAAGCGCCCAAGGTGAGCAGAGTAACGGATCGATTAGCCATGTCAAGCTCCCAGTTTTTCTTATTAGTTTAGCGGAAAACCGGAATTTTTCCGGTGGGTGTCAAAGGGGAGTGTTTCCGTCATCCTCACTGTGGCGACGGGCCAGTTGCTGGGCTTTCAATATGTGTCTGGCCAGCAGATCCTGCTGCTCTGTCGAGAGGTTGTGAAAACGAAAGCGTGTCCAGTAGCCGCCGGGGCAGGGTTCGGTATCGAGAACCTGGCCGTGCAGACACAGCGGAAGAAGCTCCGGCAGCAGCAGGATGTCGAGAGATACGGATTCGTTCTTTTTAAGCGACTGTTCACACACAAAGGCAATACCGCCTTCACTGAGACTCACATCCTTGGGCTTTTCGTGTAATTGGCGGGTTTCACTCAGAACGAGCATGCGCGCCATCAGCTCCAGCTTGCGGTTGAGAATTCGCAGTGCGCCGGTCATTGGGTGATCCCGCTCGCTCACGGAGGAGAGGATGCGTGACAGGTCTCGCTCATGGTGATAGAGCGCCTGCATCATTTGATTGAGCTGGCTCATATCGGCGTGCCCCGACGGTTGGGTTTCGGGGCGTCCGGCTTTGAACCAGCGGACATACGCCGTGTTATTGATACGGAAAAAATCCCGGCGATTGCTGTCAGAAGATGAAGAATCAGACATGCGCGGATACCCAGTAGTTTATGCCAGTTCATTCGATTATAGTGGTATGCTTTTTTAAGCTTAGCGGAAACCGGCTACTCATGTATCACCCTTTATCGCTCTATATCGGTCGACGCTATGCGTGGGCCAAGCGATCCAATCATTTCATCTCCTTTATTTCCATGATGTCCATGACAGGGCTGACGCTCGGCGTGCTGGTTCTGATAACGGTCATGTCGGTGATGAACGGGTTCGATCGGGAACTGCGCGAGCGGGTCCTGGGGATGGTGCCACATGCGGTGATAAAGAGTTACGAACCCATGCGGAACTGGCAGCAGGTTGCTAGCGAAATTCGCAGTCAGCCCGGTGTGGCGGGCGTTGCTCCCTTTATTCAGGCACAGGGCATGGTGACAGCTTCAGGGAATGTGCATGGCGTGTTTCTGAGTGGCATTGATCCCACGTATGAAGGTGATGTGTCGATTGTCAGTGAGCATATGACCGCAGGCAAAATTGACGACCTTAAACCGGGTGAGTTTGGTATCGTGCTGGGTGATATCCTGGCCAGCTACATGCACGCGTCAATTGGTGACAAAGTGACCATCGTGCTGCCCGAAGCCACGGTGACCCCGGCGGGTGTGTTTCCTCGCCTGAAACGATTTACCGTGGTGGGGATATTCAGTGTCGGGGCCGAACTGGATAGCACCCTGGGCCTGATTCATATTGAGGATGCTGCCAGGCTCAAGCGCCTGGGTGATTCAGTGGAAGGTATACGCCTCAAGCTGGATGACCTGTTTAAAGCACCGTCCCGCAGCTGGGACATAGCCAGTTCATTGGGAAGCGGGTACTACGCCAGCGATTGGACGCGCACGCATGGCAATCTGTTTCAGGCCATCAAGATGGAAAAAACCATGGTGGGACTGCTCTTAATGCTCATTATCGCTGTCGCAGCGTTTAATATCGTATCGACGCTGGTGATGGTGGTGACCGATAAAAAAGCCGATATTGCGATTCTACGCACGATGGGTGCGACGCGGGGGCAGATTCTGAGAATATTTATCGTGCATGGCGCGTTGATCGGGGTCGTGGGAACGTTTCTCGGCGCGGTGCTCGGCATTTTGCTGGCGTTGAACATCAGCGACCTGATTTCCGCACTGGAAACGTTACTGGGCATTCAGTTTTTGAATTCGGATGTCTATTTCATTAGCTATTTGCCTTCGCAGCTCAAGCTGAATGATGTGATGGTTATTTGTGGAACAACGCTATTGTTGAGCTTCCTGGCAACTATTTATCCGGCGCTGAGAGCATCGCGTATTGAACCGGCGGAGGCCCTGCGCTATGAATGATTCAATGGTCGGCGGCGCTTTACTGAGTTGCCGCAACATCGGCAAAACGTATTTGCAGGGTAAGACCCCGGTCGAGGTTTTGCAGGGCATTGATCTGGATATCGCAGCGGGCGAAACACTGGCGATTGTGGGGGCTTCGGGTTCGGGTAAGTCTACCTTGCTGAATATTCTGGGCACTCTGGATCAACCGTCAGCAGGCACGCTTTCTCTTCAGCAGCAGGATGTCGCCACCTTAAACGACCGCCAGAAAGCAGCACTGCGCAACCGGTCCATCGGCTTCGTCTATCAGTTTCACCATTTGCTACCTGAGTTTACGGCGCTGGAAAATGTCGCAATGCCCCTTCTGTTGCGAAAAATGCCCGTCGCAGAGGCGGCACGTATGGCTGAAGACGAGCTGCGCAGCGTTGGTTTGCAGCATCGTTTGACGCACAAGCCAGGGCAGTTATCCGGCGGCGAGCGCCAGCGGGTTGCAATTGCGCGCGCATTGGTGACGAATCCTGCCTTGGTGTTCATGGATGAGCCGACCGGAAACCTGGATTCAGTGTCAGCTGCCAACGTTCAGTCACTGTTATGGACTCTGGTGGAAGAGCGAAAAACAGCGTTTGTATTGGTGACCCATGATCTGGCGCTGGCAGGGAAGATGCAGCGCCAATACCGTCTGGAGAATGGACAGCTGAGAGCGATTTAAGCGGGCTTGCGCCCGCATGCGGCTAGCGTTTGAGGTAGCCGCCCTTTTCCAGATAGGCCACGATTTTTTCCACGGCCGCATCAACACTCAGCTTGCTGGTGTCGACCACAATTTCGGGGGCTTCCGGCGCCTCGTAGGGGGAGGTGATGCCAGTAAAGTCCTTGATGACACCGTCGCGTGCTTTCTTGTACAGGCCCTTGGGGTCGCGCTGTTCGCAGACTTCCAGCGGTGCATCAATATGCACCTCAATGAACTCACCCGGCTCGAATAGTGAGCGCACCATCTGGCGGTCGTGTCGGAATGGCGAAATAAACGCGGTAATCAGAATCAGACCCGCGTCGGCCATTAATTTTGACGCTTCACCGACGCGACGAATATTTTCGATACGGTCCTTGTCCGAAAAGCTCAGGTCTTTGTTCAGCCCATGCCGCACGTTGTCGCCATCGAGAACGTAGCTGTGGTAGCCCTGACTGTGCAGGTAGCTGTCCAGATGACCTGATACGGTGGACTTGCCGGATCCACTCAGTCCGGTCAGCCAAATGACGCAAGGCTTCTGCTTTTTTTGCTCCGCACGGTGGTGACGGGTGACATCATAGTGTTGCCAGACAACATGGCGTTCGTCGCTCATCGTTCATTCATCCTTTGCTGCAAGAGTTTTTCCAATTTGATCTGATCTTCCGCAAACTTGCGAATGCCTTCAGCCAGCTTTTCCGTTGCCATGGCATCTTCATTATGCTGCCAGCGGAAAGCGGCTTCAGTCAGGGGGGCAGGGCGGGCGGCGGAGCCCTGTGTGGCCGCATTCAGCTGGCGGGTAAGCGTGCCGTGGTCGGCCGCCAGTGCTTCCAGCAGATCCGGGCTGATCGTGAGTTTGTCGCAGCCTGCCAGGGCTTCGATTTGCCCGGTATGCCGGAAACTGGCACCCATGACCACGGTGGAATAGTTTTGCTGCTTGTAGTAATCGTAAATGCGTTTTACCGAGAGAACCCCAGGATCGTCGGACGGCTCAAGATGATCCTTTTTGTAGTGAGCCTTATACCAGTCGTAAATCCGACCCACAAAGGGAGAAATCAAATAAGCGCCCGCTTCAGCGCAGGCCACGGCTTGTGCGAAAGAGAACAGCAGCGTCAGGTTGCAGCGAATTCCCTGTTTTTCAAGGCGCTCAGCGGCGCGAATGCCTTCCCAGGTTGAGGCGATTTTGATCAGAATACGGTCTTTACTAACGCCCAGGCGTTCATACAGTTCAATCAACTCAAGGGCTTTGGCGTAGGTGGCTTCGGTTTCAAAGGATAGACGCGCATCGACTTCGGTTGAGATGTAGCCTGAAACGACGCCCGTAATCTCTTTGCCGATACGCACGGCCAGAAAATCGGCGACTCTGTCGGGTGTTGTGGCGTACCCCTGTTGCTTGATAAAACTGAGTGCCTCGTCCAGAAAACCCGCGTAAACAGGGCTCTGAACCGCTTTCAGAATCAGGGATGGGTTGGTCGTCGCATCGTCAGGTCTGTGTTGACGAATCGCGTCGATATCGCCGGTATCGGCGACGACAGACGTCATCAAACGCAGTTGCTCAAGTTTGCTGGTTGCCATGGGCTCCTCAGAAGTGGTGATTCAGCGGTTTAAAACTCGGCCTGCATTATCCCACAACTCGGGCCGGGTTACGACCAGCGGCGCAGCCCCCGTGTCAGGCGGCGAACTGGAGACCAAATTCGTCGTCCTTCTGCCAGACAACTTTGGAATCGCGGTGCCCAAAAATCGGATGACTGATGCCTGAGAGTGCAAGTTGTGCCGGTTTGTCGGGGCAGCGTATGCGGGCGCCACCTTCCGAATAATCCAGTAGCTCACAGGCCAGTCCGGAATTCAGAACAGCCGTCCTTGACTGGCCGGGAACCAGCGCCAGGCGTGCCTGACGGCGTGGGTAGTAAAGTGGCACACCGGCACTGATGGCCGATTGCAAGTTTTCACGGTTGAGCATTTCCGCACTGGAATTTGCGCGTTTTACGGCAGCATAATGAATGCGTTCATTGATCGCCCGTTGCAGGCCGGCAATTGAGCGTTGGGATTTGCCGATAGGGCGGGGATACGCTTTCTGTAGCGCATAGCCCCGGCGATACTCATTGTGCAGCGGCCCTTCAAAACGCCCTGGCAGCGGCGATTGTTCGAGGCCGAAGCGCTCAAACTGCAAGCCGTGTTGCTCGGCCTGATCCATCAGCAGATCAAGGGCCAGATCCGATAATTCCGTCTCTGGGTAGCCGCCCCCTACATCGCTGTGTGATCCCGCGAACCAAACCTGCAATACGCGGTTTTCATCCTTCTCCATTTGCTCCGTCGTGGCATCGGGGTGATGGGTCCAGAGATCCGGTGCAAAAAGTTTACGCAATTCGTCAATGGCCAGCGCCTGCACGGCGAACTGCACCGTGTCAGAAAGCTGGGTGTCATGAAAGCCGACCCATTGTTGCGACAGACGGCGCAAGCCGGGAATCGGCAATCCCAGCGCACCGACGGTATCCCAGACGCCGAGAAAGTTGATCCGAGGACGACGTTTCAAGGCATCGACCGCGTTGAGGAGGTCGGCTACTCTTGCGCTGGCAGGGTGTTGTAAACGCTCTGCCGGTGGCGTTCTGAAATAAGCATACAGTGCAGGAAAATGCGGCATTTGATATTTGGGCAACAGACCCGCTTCATGGACGAGACCCGCCAGACTGCGAACAGTATACGCACCGCGGCTGAAGCCGAAGAAATACAGAGTGTCACCCTCGGCCCAATTGTTTACCAGAAAGCGGTAGGCCTCCATGATGTTGTCGCTGAGGCCAACCCCCATGGCGCCGCCAACCCATTTATCCCAGAGTCCTCCGGTGCCGACACCTGAGTCATAGTAAACGACCTGATCCCGATTATTGGCACGTGGACAGATAGAGCGAACGAGACGCAACACATTGGTGGGTGTGATCTGCTCGTGTTCGGTCTCCGGCTTATTCCAGGTCCCGTCACAACAGAGAATGATGGATTTGCTCATGGCGCACCTCGTTGTTGTTTTTTCTATTGGGTGTGAATTCCCAGTATCCCCAGCAGCAATGGCAATAAAAAGGCCGTCAGTAGTCCCGTCAGGCCCATCGCCAATCCGCCAAATGCACCGGCGATGACGCTGATTCCGAATGCGCTGGCCGTGCCGAAACCATGTGCCCCTAAGCCTAGCGTAAATCCTTTAATCGCGTCGTCCTGAATATTGAGCCAGCGAAAAATCCAGGGGGCTAACACACACCCAATTGCACCGGTGATCAGAACAAGGCCCGCGGCAAGTGAAGGATAGCCGCCCAGTTTGTCTGCGATACCCAGGGCGATCGGAGAGGTCACTGACTTGGGAGCGAGTGAGACGAGAATGCGGTCTGGCAAGTCGAAGATGAGTCCGACCAGGAGTGCGGTCAGTGCGGCGGTGCTGGCGCCCGAGAGACAGGCGATCGTAATCGGCTTCCACAGCGAACGGATTTGTCTGCGATGATCATAGAGCGGAATGGCCAGCGCGACGGTTGCGGGTCCCAGCAAGAAATGAATGAACTGCGCGCCCGCGAAGTACGTTTCATAGTGTGTGCCTGTGAGTAACAGAAAACTGATTAATAGCGTTAATGTCAGAATGACGGGATGGAGCAGGGGCGTTGCCCCGGCGACCCGATTGATGCGGCAGCACAGCTGATACGCCAGCAGGGTGATAATCAGCCAAAACAGGGGTTGTGCCGAAAAATAGACCCAGAATGGCATCAGCGATTAAGCTCCTCATCCGGGCTTGAAGCGGCTGGCGGCAGGCGTTTAAGCAAGGCCTTGAAGATCAGTGCGGTCACTGCCATTGCCGCCGCGGTGCTGAGGATCAATGCCAGAATCAGGACGGCGCCATGCTGGGAAATTGCGCCAAAATGCGTCATCAGCCCAACACCGGCGGGAACATACAGCAGGGCCAGGTGACGCAGTAAACCTTCCGCCGTTTGCCGAAGTCCGGACGGCACACTGCCAATATACTTCACCAGTGCCAGAAGCAGCACCATACCCATCACCGGACCGGGAACCGGAAGGTGGGTCAGAACAACCAGCAACTCCCCGGCGAGCTGACAGAGCAACAGGGCGAGGATGCCATTTAGCACCGTCAGGGGGTCCGGGCGACGGTGCGTGCGGGCGTAATACCGAGCTGACGGGCTTTGGCTTGCTGATAGCGATAGGCCGACGCATCAACCTTGCCGCTGTAGCCGGTCTCCAGCCAACGCTTGACGCGCCCGGCGTCACCGATATGTGTTTGTTTGCCGTAGGAGTCCAGCAAGATCACCACCATATTGCGCCCATCGATACGGGTCAACAGACTCAGGCAACGACCTGCTTCATTGAGGTAGCCCGTCTTGCTGAGTAGTATATCCCAGTTGTTGTTGTGAACCAGACGGTTGGTATTGCCATACCCTAGCACATGATTAGGGTTGCGGAATCGGGCGGTGTACTGACGGCTGGTAGAGTAGTCATGAATTAACTTGTAACCAGAAGCCGCAATAACCATCTTGACCAGATCGCTGGCGGTACTGACGTTGTGAGTAGAAAGGCCAGCCGCATCGTTGAAGCGCGTATGGCGCATGTCCAGCTTCTGCGCTTTGGCATTCATCGCTTTGATAAACGCATCCATGCCACCCGGATAATTATCGGCCAGGTTGTAGGTAGCCAGATTTTCTGATGACATCAGCGAGATGTGCAGCAGGTCCTTGCGTTTGAGCTGTGCGCCCGGACGCAGTCGTGAGTAGCTGTTCTTGCCGCTCTTGCTGCGAATGCGTTTGATGGTAATGTATTCATCGAGCGGCTGGCCGGCATCTAACAGTACCATGGCCGACATGACTTTACTGAGCGACGCAATCGGCATGACCGTGTCGGCATTTTTCTCGAACACGATTTTGGCATTGCGCGTGTCGAATACCACGGCACTCACTGAGCCAAGCTGAAGACTTGAAGCACTTGGCTGGCTAACGCTGCTTCGTGGGGCGGCATTGGCTGGAAGCTGGAAAGACATGACCAGCAACGTCAAAACGAACACACTCCGAAACACGGCAAATGGTCGAGTGAACAACGTTGTGAACAAGGACGGCAGACTCCTGTAAACAGTTCTGGACAGGGATGCTACCTTTAAAGCATCCGTTTCAAATAATCACACCTTATGAGTATAGCAGTAGACGGCAAATCGCGTGAATGCAAGTTCGATTAAAATCGCAGCGCAGGACATTGGGCGGCAAATCCTGAGAACCTATCTGATGTTGCTCAGAATTATGGTGCCTATTTTGATTGTTGTGCGCGTTCTTGACCAGTTAGGCGGCACAGAGCTGCTAGCACATTTTCTGGAGCCGGTGATGTCTTTCGTTGGTCTTCCAGGGTCCTTTGCGCTGGTTTGGGCATCGACGATGCTAGGTAATATTTATGCGGGGATGGCGGTTTTCGTGCAGCTTTATCCTGAGGGTTTATCGCTGGCGCAGGTCAGTACTGCCGGTATTCTCATGCTGCTGGCGCATAATTTGCCCATTGAAGGGGCCATCGCCTACAAATCCGGTATTCCCTGGCGTTATACGCTCCTGCTTCGGATCGGCGGGGCGATGGTGTTAGGAAGTCTTTGTTACTGGACAACAGCCGCATTACCTGGCTGGGACCAACCGGCACTGCTCGCCTGGATGCCCCCGCAACAGGATGTCGGCTGGCTCGATTGGGGCCTGACACAGTTAAAAATGCTGCTGCTGATACTTGGCGTGATCGCCGTTTTGATAACAGGACTGCGAATTTTGCGTATGCTTGGTATTGAACGCGTGCTGCATGCCGTGCTGGCACCTTTGCTCAAACTGGTGGGCATCGGTCGGGAAGCGACGACGATAACGCTGATCGGATCGACGTTGGGGCTGGCCTTCGGAGGTGCTCTGCTGATTGATGAGGTGAAGTCTGGCCGGGTAGGGCGGCGTGACATTATTCTGGCAATGAGCTTTCTGGGACTGTGCCACAGTCTGATCGAGGATACGCTGCTAATCCTCCTGTTGGGGTGCAGTCTCTGGATCGTTCTCGGGGCGCGCCTGGTGTTTGCCCTGGCCCTTGTCTTTGTGTTGTCGAAGGTGGTGACTGTAAAGCCAGGCAAGGAAGCGGTCGATTCCCTGTAAGGTCAATTCACTGCGTAATGAGGGGAAAATATCGAAAGCATGCTGCGCACCCGGTAATTCGACATAAATCACCGGATTCTCACTGACTGCGCTTAAACGCCTGGCAAACCAGGCCGACTCGCGTGCCGAGACCAGGCTATCCTGATCTCCCTGAATGAGCATAAAAGGACTGACCCCGTCATGAATGTGATGAGCCGGTGAGGCAAGCCGGTAAAGATCCGGATTTGTTCGCTTGGATACTTTCAGGATGCTTTTTTCCAGTAGGTGATGCAGACCCCGGTGAGTCTGAAGCGCGTTTTCGTCCAGAAAGTCATAAATTCCGTAGAAGGAAATGCAGCCCTGTACAGTAGTGTCTTCGCGTTCGAAGCCGGGCTGGAAGGTCGGCAGATTCTCGGTCACTGCCATCAATGCGCTGAGGTGTCCACCGGCTGAGCCTCCGGTAAGCACGATAAAATTGGGGTCGCCACCGTATTCGGCGATATGTTGTTTGACCCATACCAAGGCTTTTTTGCAATCGATGATATGGTCGGGAAAGGTTGCACGCGGACTCAGGCGATAGTCGATACTCACACAGATCCAACCGCGTTCCGCCAGGTGATTCATGAGCGGAAGACCCTGTTCATTTTTGCTACCCCAGCCCTGGGTCCACGCGCCACCATGAATCTGAAAAAGAACCGGGCTGTCCGGTTGATAGTGTCGATTGCGGCGAATGTCGAGTTTAAGGCGGGCCTTTCCAACTTCACCGTAAGCGATGTTTCTAATAACTTCAACTTGTGGCGACCAGAGTCCCTTGTGGGGCCAGATCAGTCGATCCCGTGCCAGCGGGGCGTCCAGCTCCCGAACGAAATCAGGATGAATCTCATCGGTGTAGTGCTCGCCCAATCCGTCCCGTAAGGCGTTGCTCACAATCTGACGGGTTTCACGGGCGTTCAGTGCGTAGTAGCCGAGTCCCGCCCATGAAGCCAGACTGAGTGCCAGTCCCACTGTTCCCTGCCAGCCGGTTACAGCCCCTGCCCATACGAAAATAAACGTTCCAAGAATCTGGCCTGCCATTACGTGAAGCGCTAACTCACCCAGAATCCAGCCATTCAGAAAGCTCAATACCGCGCCGTGTTTCTGCGTTTGAATTGGACGGTAGATGTTATAGGTGCTCAGGGCTGAAATGAGTGCCAGTGCCAGATAAAGTTGATGCATGCGGTCCTACTCAGCCCGTTTTGCGTGCCGTAGCAGTCGTTCAACTTCCGGTGCGAGCATGGTCAAACCAGCAGCCAGTCCGAACTTGAGTGCCTGGTCGGGTGTGGCGCCATCCGCGTGAAAGGCTTTTAATGCCATCAGTGCGCCGACCCGATTGCCGCTCATACAATGCAGAAGAATAGGGTGCTTACTGCAATCATTGACGATTTCTGCCAGCGCCATGGCCTTGTCCCGCGTCAGATCAGCGGGACCGCACACCGAAATGTTGTAAAAACTCATACCCAGTGCACGAGCCTGAGCGGGCTCATAGGCGGGGGTATCCGAGGGTGAACAGAGACTGATCACCGTCTTAAAGCCGATCTCTGCAGCGTTTTCAATATCCTGACGGGTGGGCATGCCGCAACTGATGATGTCATTCTGGGGGCTGCATTGATTAGGGAGTGGGCGGGCGAGTCCGGTCAACATAAAGGGTCCATGATTAAGGAAAAACTAAAGTCTTGGTATCTTAACCAAAGCGCTAAAAGGGCGCAAATCAATGGTTAAGAGTTGATGTCAGGCGTGAAGAATCGGAAATTATTGCGTCCTTGCCGCTTTGCTGTATACATCGCAATATCGGCCTTACGCAGAAGCTCATTGTGATTTTTACCGTCGGTCGGACTGATACTGATTCCCAGGCTCGCCGTCAGCACAATCTCCTGCTGGTTGTATTGGAAGGGGTTGCGAAAGGTCATCAGGATATGGGTGGCAGTCGCAATGGCATCTTCAGCATTTTCCAGGTGATTAAGAATGACGACAAATTCGTCACCTCCCAAGCGACCTACCGTATCCTGTTCCCTCACGACACCCCTGAGCCGGGAGGCTGCCAGTTTCAAAAGATTGTCGCCCGCTTCATGCCCCAGCGCGTCATTTACGGTTTTGAAGTCGTCCAGATCGATAAATAAGACGGCAACTTTCTGATTGGCTTGCCTTGCCTCAGCAATGGCCAGATTGAGGCGTTCAACCACCAGAAAACGATTGGCAAGGCCAGTCAAGGCATCGAAATGGGCCTGGTAATAGATACGGGCTTCCTGAGATTTCTGCAGTGAAATATCTTCCAGAATGCAGACATAGTGTGTGATTGCGCCACGATCATCCATGACCGGACTGATGACAACACGGGCCCAGAAGTTATCACCGCTTTTTCTGCGATTCTGCCATTCGCCCTGCCAGGTCCGTCCGGATGTGATGGTTTTCCAAAGGTCTTCGTAGACCGTTTTGGGGGTTTCACCGGCCGATAGCAGATTAGGGTTTCGCCCTTTCATGTCTGTGATCGGGTAACCTGTCACGATGGAAAAAGCTCCATTCACATATTCGATGTGAGCGTGAGTGTCTGTAATAAACACAGGTAGGGGACTTTGCTCGACTGCCTGCGACAGCTTGCGCAAGCCTTCCCTGCTGGACTCAAGATCGGCGCGGATGCGAAGCAGGAGTCGATTTTTGTGCATAAGCCATAGGGTAAACGTTACCAGCGCAACCAGCAGAATGGCGGCAAAGGTCAGCTCACGGCGATAATGCTCCCAAAGGGATTGTGGTTGGTTGAGAACGACTGCATTTTCAGGCAGCGACTCAATCGGGATACCGTAGTGCTGGAGTTGGTTGTAATCGAATACCGGAAGGTTGGGGCTTTGGTTGAGAACATGAATCTGATCTGGGGACTCGCCCAATAGAATCCGACGCGCCATTTCAGCTGCCTTCAAACCCTGCTGGCGGTGGCTGATGAGGACGCCGCCCAGCATTCCACTGCCAACACCGTGTTCCCACAGGTGCCAGATGGGCACATCAGTGCGGCTTTTAACGAAGGCCAGACTGTCTTCGAAGGCTTTGGTTTCTTCCCTGGCATCCTGATAGGCCGATAAAAAGAGGATGGCGTCCTTATTTCCAAGTTGACCCAGCGAATTGCCGAATTGGGACCAGCTCAGGTTAGCCAGTGAAATGACCGAGAACTCGAGGCCAGTAAACTCAGGGAGCAGCCCCTGAACGGTTTTCAGGTCAGCCTGGCCACTGAGCGTGCCATCCACGACAATGTTCAGGCGTTTACGCTGAGGTTGAAGCTGCTGGTGAAGGGCAATGGTTTCCCGAAATGAGGACGCTTCGATGACGCCGGTTACATTGGGATTTTCATCCTGGGCTTCTGCCAATTCGATATTATTGACGCCATAAAACACGACCGGAATATTTTTAAACTGATGGTCAGCATGTTCCAGAACCAGCCGCAGCGCATAGTCATCGGCGGTCATGATGAGATCATAGGGTGGCAAATGCTCTTGCTTGTATTGCAGGCTGCGCAAAAAGTTGCTGACGCTTTGGTTGTCGTAGATGCGCTTGGCATCCAGGTATTCGATATCAATCACCGGAGTATTTTTTCCGAAGACAGCTCTGATACCTTCGAGAGATTGCGGTGATGTCGGGAATCCGGGGTGATAAGAGTAAATCAGCAATACATGCTTTTTGGGCAGCGTTAACTCATTGGCCGACTCCGCGCCTGCCAGTGGGCACATCAAGATGATCAGACTCAGCAACAGCCGGACGTTAATGGTGTGCAACTTGCCCCCTGTATTCGGGTCTCATTTTTATACTTTCAGACTAACAGACTGAGCGTTTATTTCAATCGCTTAATGCCGCTCTGACAGGCATGGTCATTAAGCTCAAACACGAAAGCGATTAACCTTTACCTGAATAAACGCGGCTATTTCGGCCAGACGTTGGCTGTTTACTGCAGATTCTCTGGACGAGGCAGCGCTTAAAGCGGTGCCATCTGCAATCGTCGTGATGCTACGTGTGATATCTTCTGTGACCGCCGTCTGTTCTTCGGATGCGGTAGCAATTTGTAGGTTCATCTCGCTGATGGTTGAGACGGCCTTCGAAATGGTCGCCAGGGATGCGCCCGCTTCATTGGCACGGGCAACGGTCTCTTCGCCGGTTTTTCGGCTGGATGTCATGGCCTGAACGGCACGGGATGAGCCGGCCGTCAGACGTTCGATGAGCCGATGAATTTCTTCGGTACTGTCTTGTGTTTTGCTGGCCAGCGTTCTGACTTCGTCGGCAACCACTGCAAACCCCCGTCCTTGCTCGCCAGCACGTGCCGCTTCGATCGCAGCGTTGAGTGCCAACAGGTTGGTTTGTTCAGCAATGTCACGGATTACACTGACCATTGAACTGATGCGGGTCACATCGCCTTCTAACTCGGTAATCACCTGCGCGGCTGATTCGATTTCCCCCGCCAGATGATTAATCGCATCAATGGCCAGCTTGACCGTATGACTGGCTTTTTCGCCTTCAGTGTCCGCTTGTTGGGCAGCGTCGGCTGCGCCTTGTGCATGCCTGGCAATTTCCTGGGCGGCAGCCGACATTTCTGTAACGGCAGTAGCGACCATGTCGGTTTCCTGCCGTTGGCGGTCGGAGTCTGCATGGCTTTTCTCTGCGAGGTCACGCATCGATCCGACCATGGATCCCAGATTTTCAGACGAGCCCTTGAAGTCTTCGATCAGCGCATGAATGTTGTCGGTAAAGGCGTTGAAGGCCATCGCTAATTGGCCGAGTTCATCGTGTGACTTGATGTCCAGCCGTCGGGTCAGGTCACCTTCACCCTGAGCAATGTTAAACAGTGCGTTGCGCAGGTGCTGGAGGGGGCGGGTTACCTGTTTGAGCAACAGGCCTAAGAGAAGAACGGTGGCAATAGCCCCAACCAGTGTTGAAATGATCGCCGAGGTACGAAAGGCATTCAGGGGCGCTAATGCCAGATCCCGGTCGATGTCGACGCCGATCGACCACTGCGTATTCCCCAAGGCTTTTAAAGGGTAAAAACCAATCAGACGCGCGTGGCCATCCTGTTCAGAGATTTGTAGCTCACTCAGAATTTTCGTGTTTTCACCAAAAACCTTGTGAATCGTTTGGGTGACTTTCTGAGGATCAGGATGTGCCAGGATAAGTCCTTGTCTATTGATAAGAAAAGCGTGGCCCAAGCCTTTGAAGTCCAGGCTATTGACGGTATCGCTTAACTGTCGAAGGCTCACATCCCCCCCAACAACCCCCTGAAGTCCGTTTTGACGGACCGGCGCTGCCGCCGTAATCAATAACTCCTGGGTAATAGCATCGTGATAGGGATCTGAAAAGATAGCAGAGGATGCGTTGCTGGCTTGCTGGTACCAGGGACGAGGACGGGGGTCAAAGCCCGCGAGATCCTCGGTGTTCTTGTCGTCGATCAGAAAGCGGCCGTCCGCCGTGCCGTAGTAGAGATTTTTAAAGCCCCCGGCCTGATTGCCCAAAGAAAGCGCCTCCGTTTGCAGTGACTCATCTGAAAATCGACGGATGCGATCCGCCGTGGCTTGTGTCAGATCCAACCGTGCCTGCAACCAATTCGACATATTGGCCGCGGTTGCGCCGGCAACCTGCTCGATTTCGGCCTGCAGCTGTTCCCGTAGCTGATTGGAAAACCGTTGGTAATTCAGTGTACTGAACAGGGTCAGGGCGAGAATCAGAATTGCACATGAGGCGGCGATGATTTTTTCAGAAAAACCTGGGTTGTGGAAATTCATGCCAGTCTCCAGTGTTGGCCTGCTGCGTCGATTTCCCAAAGTCTAGTTCGCAATAGCACATTCAGACAGGTGAATTCAGAACGGAATCGGGTCACACTTTTTGAAAAAAGTAGATTCTGCTCAATTGACAAACATCTTATAGTCCAACGCGCGCCGGAGAGGCGCCGACAACCTCAAAAAATCAATGCTAACAAGAATAAGTGGACACCCTTACATGGAAACCTTGAAGAAAAACTTTCGCGAGTCTGTTTTCGTTCTGGCTGCTATCGCGTGGCTGGGGCTCATGCTCGTCTCGCTTACGACACCCGCAGATGCAGCGGAGCTGGAAGATTATCGCAACACTTGGGAGTACAGCGCCTAGTCCTCCCGACCCGCCCGAAAAAGGGGGGTGTGGTCCGGGGGGGCCAAAACCCCCCAGGCGCCCCAAACGCCCCCGGGGGCCCCCGGGCTGCGGGGCGGGGCCAAAAAAGCCCGGGAGGAAGGGAACTTGCGGGCGGCGGGGGGCGCCCCTTTTTGGGTTTGGAAAGGCCCTTTTGGGGGCCCCCCTTGGGTTTTGGGGCGGGGCGCTAGCGATGTGCGCCAGCGCGTCAAAGAAAACGGATGGGCGCGTATCTTTTTTAATACCGTTTTCACTCAGGTGACGACGGTAGGCGCGACCACCGGGTTGGGCGTGAAAGAGATTAAGTGCGTGACGCGCCATCGCCCACACCGGAACGCCTTCAGCGTGGCGACGTTCAATATAATGACCATAGGCCTCGGCGATCGCCCTGCGAGTAGGGATGTCGGTGTGGGCCTCACCAAAAATATCCCTATCCACCTCCGCCAGTAAGTAGGGGTTATGGTAGGCCGCTCGCCCCAACATGACACCATCCACATGCTGCAGATGGGTTTGGCAGTCTGAAAGCTCGGTGATTCCGCCGTTGATAATAATCGTCAGGTCGGGGAAATGTTCTTTTAATCGATAGACCCACGCATATTTGAGCGGCGGGACTTCACGATTTTCTTTTGGGCTGAGCCCCTTCAGGATGGCGATACGGGCATGAACGATAAACGTTGTTGCGCCGGATTCGGCAACTTGCCCCACGAAGTCCTGCAAGTAAGCCTCTGAATCCAGATGATCTATGCCAATGCGGTGTTTAATCGTGACAGGCACTGACGTTACTGCACGCATGGCCATTAGGCAGTCTTTCACCAGTGAAGGGTGCTCCATCAGACACGCACCAATCATGTTATTTTGCACACGATCACTCGGGCAGCCGACATTCAGATTAATCTCGTCGTAGCCGTATTCTGCTGCCAGCACAGCGCAACGCGCCAATTCATCCGGGTTGCTTCCCCCAAGCTGAAGCGCGAGCGGATGCTCTTCCTCGTTATAGGCCAGAAAGCGGTCTCGGTCTCCATGCAGAATCGCACCGGTAGTCACCATCTCGGTGTAGAGCAGGGTGCGTTTGGACAACAGGCGGGCCAGGTAACGGAAGTGGGTGTCAGTCCACTCCATCATAGGCGCCACGGAAAACCTGTAACTATCAGAAATTAAGGGGTTTAAATGGTTTTGCAACGCGGTGTTTCCGGTTAGTAGCTTTACTGTTCTTGCTTATTTTGCTCTAAGGCAAACTCAAGAAAACACCGCCTCTATCGAATCGGCATCCAGAATCTGCTCAGACCACAACTCGAGCTGATCAGTGGTCGCCTCATCAATTTTGGCCACAACCCAATCGGGCATCGGGCCAAAGCGTTTGGTGAGTAGACGTTTCAGAAGCCTGGCTTCGCCAAGCTCAATCCCTTCCTTCAACCCTTCTTCCCGATAGGGCCTGCCCCATTCCCGGATGCGTTCATTCAACATACGATGCATCTCCGTTAAATCCTGAACTGCCGTAATATCTATCTCGATGTGGGCGGTTTCACTCAGTAAACGCCCGAAAAATTCTTTAAAGGCCCGCCTGAGTCCTGACTGTTTATCGCTATCGAGCCACACCAGCAGGTTGGCCACGATCTTGAGCAGATCTTCAACGCTTTCCGCCAGTTCCGCGCGTATCAGTGCCGCGGTCAGGTTCTCCAGTCGCTCCAGTTCGCCTGTGGTGTAGCTCTGCTCATCAATCAGTACATATTTCAGTGTGGGCTGAAAATCCTGTAACTGCTCGGGTAAGGGCGGCAACAGCTCACTCAGCTGCATGGCCGCCTTCCAGGGCTTTTTGCCATTATACAGCACGATGGGCAGCACCGGAGGGAGTTTTTTGCCACGGGGCAGTTGCTTTGACTTGATCAGATCCTGATACAGCAGGCCAACATAGGTCAGTAAGCGCACTGCCATAAACCGGTCAACAGTCGATTGAAACTCGATGAGGAGGTAGACATACAACCACTGATCGTTGAAGCGCACCCGCCACACCACATCATCCGCCCGTTCGCGCAGATCATCCGTGATATAGCTGTGGTTGATTTTTTCCAGTGTCGAAAAATCCAGTTCTTTTACCCAGTCAAAGGGCACGAAATCCCTGAGCAGATCTCTGACCATCTCGGGATGGCTGAAGAACTGTTTGTAGCTGTGATCGTGTATGGCCATGCATCCATGCCTGGTTATTTATACATGGGTTTAGTGTAACCCTTTTTTTTCATCAAATCGACCGCTTTGGTGAGAATGCAGTCACCGGCAAGGTTGAGTGCGGCGAATGTTTCGGTTGCCGATGACGTTGATCCCGGTGAAGCGGTGGGGTTGGGTGAAGGGCAGGGCTATCACCCTCTGCCCACCTCGGGGGATGCGACCAACCCACAGGATGAAGGCCCCTTTGCTGGCTATGACCCGCAGGATAATGGGCCTCCGGCAGGGGATGACGATGAAAGGGAAGAGGACGAAGAACCCGAGCCTACCACCAATCCCGAAGGTTCCTACAAATGCCAGGGTGCCACCTGGGACGAGGCCAAAAAAATACTGGAGACCGGCACCTGGAGTGATAAGGTCAAGCTGGTCAGCGACATCCTGCTGGCTGCCGTACAGGGCTTTGGCGATCAGGTCGTCGATGCCGCCAACCTGATCACCGATGTGGCGGAGGGCGCGTATGACATCGCCACAGACATTGCCACCAATCCCTTCGAATACTTCAAGACCCAGCTCAGCAAAGCCGTTGATAGCGCCAACAAGGCGTATGCGTTCATGTCGGACATCGACCAGGTTCTGCAAAGCCTGGAAGACCTCTGGACCAACCGTCAGACCTACATCGACGAACTGAAGAACGGCATCGGCCAGGATCTTTATAACCAGTACGTTGCACCGATCGTCTGCGGCCCGGTCGACACCATGCGTCTGGTAACGCAGAACATCGGCCCTGGTACACCGGCCAGAGTCGTCACGGTGTTCAATAAATTCCGCAAGGTGATGAAGCTGCCGGAATTGCCGAATAATCCGGATAGACCGGATGGTCCTGACCGGCCAGATGGCCCGGATCGACCCGACAATCCGAATAACCCTGATCGACCTAATAATCCGGATGATCCGGATGGGAATGGGGGGAATGGCCCGGAGTGCGTCAGTTTCCCAGCGGGCACTCCAATTCTGACACCAGACGGATTGATGGCGATCGAATCTCTAAAGGTTGGGGACGTCGTCGTATCGCGCTCTGATGCTTCATTTATAACCGAGCCTCAGAGAATAACCCACACGTTTTACCGCGTCGCAGATGGCTATCAGACCCTGCTGATTGAAACGCTAAACCCGATTCGAGTAACACCGGAGCACCCCTTCTGGGTACAAGGCAAAGGGTGGGTCGAAGCCGGGAATATCAATGAAGGAGATACGATATCGACGGCTACAGCCGATCTGCTGGTTTTGCGCTCGAAATATACTGCAGAGCCCGTCACGGTCTATAACTTCAGTGTTGAAAACACGCCGAGCTATTTTTCCAGCGATGACGAACTTTGGGTTCATAATGCGGGGCGGTGTAAGCCTAGCCTTGATGGTTCAAGCGGAAAGCTGCGAACCCGAATGAAAAACGCGGGCGTGATTGTTCCGAAGGGCTTCCAGGCGCATCATTTGATTCCATCCAAGTTTGCAAAAGATCCGAGGTATCAAAAGATGTTCAAGGCGGCACTCAAGGATGCAGAGTATGACATCAATAGAGCTTCCAACGGAATGGCGTTGCCGGGCAGCAAAAATGTTGCTAACCCTGATAACCTGCCGATTCACAGAGGTAACCATAAGGCTGAATATTACAAGTTCATAGAAAAAGAACTCAATGACATAGCTAAGGATTTCAGAACAAATAAGATTGACGGGACAGGCGTCAGTCTTCGTTTGTTAGATGCTGAGGAAAAAGCCCGTCAGGCCATTTTGAACGGGACCATCCCTCTCTAGATGTCAATGACCTGCAGACTAAGGTGAAGTAATGTACAAAATTATGCAAAGACCCAAATCCGATGCTTTTGCAATTGATATGATTTGCTTGGATGACGAAGAAGATCCGGTTTGGGATGAGGTAGATAGGCTACTTTATCTGTTTGAGGATGTGCCTTACACAGAGGTTCCCTTAAGGAGGCTTTCTCACGATTTGAAAAAGACATTGGGTGATTTTCTCTATTCCCCGCCGCTATTGACTGTAAATGAGAAAGCTAAAAAGGTACTGATTGATGCAGGCGTTGCCGCCCACTATTTTCCCTTTCAAATGAATTCAAAAAAAAATCAGGTTCTGCCATATTGTTTTGTCGATTTTTCAATCAAGAAGCACTTTTTAGATCTTGAAAATAGCATTTATGTGCGAGCGAATAACCTCTCTCGCAATATTAATGAGGTGCTGAAGGTTGTAGTAAACGAGCTTGCTGACTACGGCCCTATGGTTCGCTGTCTGGATTCCGAACTAATCTTCGTCAAAGACAGCCTGGTACAGCGGTTCAAAGAGGAAGGGATCACCGGGGTAGAGTTTTGCCCGATTAACGAATTCAGTGGGCGGCCGTGAATAAGGTTAAATACGCCATTCTGGCGACCGGGCTTTGCCTGTTGACCCTGATTGCCAATGCTCAACATCCCAATTGGTATCCGGAACCCCGGCCGGTTGAGTTTCACGATTTTCCGGAAATCGGTCTACGCATCGCGACTGACGCAGAGCCTGCCTGGCAGGTTGTTTTGGAGCCAAATCCCTCCGGGAAATATGCAACGGTTGTTGCCAAAAGTCCGCCGAACTATTTTCCGATGGCAGAGTTGCATTTCGTGTCAATGCCGGATGTACGAATGGAAGATTTAACCCTGGAAAACGGGCGCTATCCGACCTCCGAGCGCGAGACCATTGAAGCCGTGGCGCGCATTTTCAAGGCCCTGGGCGCTCGCTATCGGATTCCGTCTGATGTATTAATACCGGCGAACCTCAAATACGAACAGCGCGGTGATTTGAGCGGGTATTCCTTGGTATCCAAGGGGGCTATCGAGGGTGCAGCGGATATTCAGTTGTTTCTGATGCAAGGTGAGCGCCCTCCCCAGAGCTTGAGAAGAACTGATTCGCCCGGCGAAGGCCTGATTTTCATGGCGGTCGTCACGCAAGCGAATACGTTACCGGCACTGGAGCATGTGATCCGGCGAAGCTGGATCAAAACCGGCTACCTGCTAAAGGCCTCGGACAATTAATTTTCATGGAGAAGAACCTTTGATTGCGCCGATGGATTCTGAAAGTCAGCGTCTGATTGAAACGCTGGTGCAAACACGCATTGCCAGCCTTCGGTCTGGGGACCAGGCAAGACTCGATAGCACCTATCTTGAACGTGACTTAAAGCGGCGTACCCAGCATAACTGCTTTGAAGTAGATACTTACCGACAGAGCATAGAGCACGGTTTTGGTGCCGAAGTTCAACAGTATCAGATTCGTCGGTTTCAACCTGGCATAGCCCTGCCGTATGGAGGGTTGGCGTACTTTGATTCCCCGCTTGAACACATTGTCTATTTGAAAACCGTAGATGGGCGTGAAACGGCCTGGTTCGTCAAAATTGTAAGTGGCGAGGCAAAAGTACAAATCCCTGTATTCAACGGTCGCGTGTTCAGCACACTCGCCATGGGGATGCCACGCATGCCAGAAGCGTTGGACGACGAAGATGCGTGCGCGGTCGGTTTTCATTTCGACGAGGGGCCGTTTGTCGAAGAATTAAGCCGACGAATTGTGCTTGAGTTAGGCAGCGTTCGTTCGCAATTGCAGTTTGATACCCTCCATGCCATTGCATTGGACTGGTACCCCCAGTATGGCTACCTCTATTTATCCCTACTAACCGATAAGGAAAACGAGGGGGTAGGTAAATGGCAAATGGACCAATGGCGTTATTTTGACTTTACCGGATCACCTTGTGGTTCATGGCCGTATGCACAGGATCTGATTCAGCAAATGAAGGGATACTACGACGCGCCCTACCATTCGCTCACTGAAGATCAGGATGAAGACGAAGCAGATGACGAAACAGCCAAGCGCGCTGACGAGGAATTTCGTGCCTGTGCCAAAGCCTTGACGAGTAAACGGGTAATGGAGACTTTAGTGAACTCCTTTCACCTGGCGGAGGATTTCGAGGCCGCTGTGTTCGACCCGCATAATCCGACCACGGATAATTATTGCTGGTTAATTCTGCAGGAACGCTAACGTGGAATCTGTTAGATGCTATGCAACCAGATTCAGGTGCGCGTCGATTACATCCCAGGGCGCAATGACGGACCCTGAATCGGTTTTCTCGATGAGTCCTCCCGCCATTAATGCCTGGGCATCAGCGTGGACATTCTTGTAGTCCCTGTTCAGAAGTTTGGACAACTCTCTGATACTTGAAGCACCGTTACGTCGGAGCACTTTGAGTAGCTCCATGCGCTTGGGCGTGAGCAGAGCCAGAAGCATACTCAGATCCTCAAAATTGAGGCGTACTTGCGCCTCGTCAGCTCGAATACGATCGGCCTCTTTCCATGCTTCGACAAAACGCGTAAAGCTCGCTTCAGGCCCTTCAACCCCAATGTGGATACTCTTTTTGCTCATCATTTACCTCCCCGAATACGCTCGATGTCTGTACGGAAATCTTCAATAAGCCGCTCGACAGAGTGCCAGACGTATTCCTTTTCTAGTTCTCCAGCAAGACTGCGCCAATAGTGGCGGTGATCGCCTTTTCCCCGCTCATTGTCGTAACGAACAAGGCACCTCCCGGACTTTCCATAATACAAACGATATTTCAACCCATGAGGTCTTTCTGAATCAGGTAAAGGGAGACGCCAGATCACCATCTCCCGTATCGCCCCGTCGGCATAAATGTACTTGTCACTAAATAACAGTTCAGCATTCATGTGGCTTATTATGCCATATGGTATTTGGCTGAGACAATCGACCTTGTGACCTAATTATTTTATCGATACAAACGAAATTGAACATCAGTGAGTGATCCTGGCTACCCCAGCCTGAAGGCACCTCAGGCTGGAAAGCGGACGTTACCTCGACGTCACCGCTGAACACCCGGTCTGGCTAACTATATTCTTCTATCGATATTTACGAGACTGTTCAGCCCCATTTATGATGCGCTCTTTCGCCCGGTTTCATTTTTTAAGGAAAGAAAAATGTCCCCACAGACTCTGGTAACTGTAAAAAAAGTGCTTCAATTCTCGCTGCTGTGTGTTCTTTCAGGCGCTGCTTTTGGGCTTGACTGGAACTCCAGGGATGTCGAGGGCAGCAAGGATCATCCTTTGATCCATCGTTTCACGGGATCGTGGCTCGTAGGGTACCAACATGTTGATTTTGATGTGGCGACCTTCCCCTCGAAGGTTGGGCTGGTTGGCGCGAATGAACTGGACAAGCCGCTCAAGGTAGATGGCGAAATTACCCGTCTGCTATACCTGGCGCCTCCTGGAAAGCGTCCTTACGAAGTTCAGAAAAACTACCTTACCGCACTAAAAGCCGCAGGGTATCAGGAAACGTTTGGTTGCTCTGGTGAGGATGAATGCCAATCGACTTCTTACGGCCTATGTAGTGGTCTAATAGAGCCGGACACTTTTTTGAGAGACAATCAACTTCAATCAAAAAGGTGTCGTTATGAGCGAGAAGCGTACATATAAATCGTATCCGAAGGAATTTAAAGAAGAGGCCGTGGCGCTCGTTCTGGAACAGGGTTATTCCGTTCCAGAAGCCGCCAAGTCGCTGGGTATAGGGACCAACATGCTCTATCGCTGGAAACAGCAGATCGAAGAGCAAGCTTCTGGAAAGGTTTATCGGAAGACGAGCGTGATGAGCTGAAACGCCTGCGCAAGGAAGTAAAGAATTTGCGTATGGAAAAAGAAATTTTAAAAAGGCTTCAGCCTTCTTCGCGAAAGAAATGAAATAAGGTATCGCTTTGTTGAGGCCGAATCGGTCAAATATCCGGTTCGTGCGCTCTGCAAGGTGATGCAGGTCAGCGTATCGGCGTTTTATGACTGGAAGACACGACCAGCCAAAGTGATCAATGCCGAAACGCTGCAGCTGTACCGGCGTCTGAAGGTGCTCTTCCAAAGTAGTCGGCAGAGCCTGGGGTAGCCACGAGTTGGCAAAGAAATTACGTGAAGAAGGCTATTCGATTGGCCGTGAGCGGGTTCGGCGATTGATGAGGAAACTCAATCTTGTTGCAGGCAGCGCATTGCTTACAAGAACACGACGAAACGTAAGCATCACCATGCGGTGGCGGATAATCTGTTGAACCAGAACTTCAATCCGCTTGGCAAAACCAAGTCTGGGCGGGCATATCACTTACCTGCGAACAGCTGAAGGATGGATGTATTTGGCGGTTGTCATGGATTTATACTCCAGAAGGATTGTGGGTTGGCATGTCGATAAGCGCATGACGACAGACTTGATCTATCGGGCGATGCTGAAGGCAATCAACCTGCGCCAGCCGCCAAGGGGGCTTGGTCTTCATAGCGATCGAGGCTGCCAAACACATCGAAAAGTTTCGGGATCTATTGGAAGGTTTTGGCATTCGTTCGTCGATGGGAGACGTGGAGCATGCTGGGATAACGCTGTGGTCGAGCGATTCTTTGGCAGCTTGAAGCATGACTGGATACTGAAAGATTCCAGCCTACACGTGCGCACATGAAGCAGGACGTTTCGTCTTATATGAAGTATTACAATCAGGATCGACTGCATTCAGCCAACGGCGGATGTCTCCGATCCGATATGAAAACTCTCAAATAAAAGTGTCCGGTTTAGGTTGACCAGTACACTAAGCCCTGGTATGGAGGAAGTGCGCGTTTTGAATTTTGACGAAGCCGTGAATGAGAATCCTGCCTTGACGGAGGTTCTTTACCGTGTCGATAACGGCGGAAATATATTTGGAGAGCATGGCCAATTTCAACAGATGAGTGTGGGAACGCTCTCCGTGGGGGGAAGACTGCGCATCTGGTGATTACTTCGGACAAGCATTATTCAAGCGATATTGCCATCACATATATTCAAATCGTTCAGCCTGAAGAGATGCCCCTTGGTCAGGTTGCCATTGATCTGAATGGTTTGAAAACCAGTGATACCATCTCGGCCAGTCTAAAGGCGCAAGGAAAGGTCGCCCTCAACGGCGTGCATTTCGATACTGGCAAGTCGGAGATTAAACCCGAATCTAAATCACAGCTGGATGAAATGGCCAAATTTTTGAAGGGTAACCCGAACAAAAACGTATTCGTGATGGGGCATACAGATAACCAGGGGGATTTTAATCTGAACCTTAAACTCGCCCAGGATCGCGCAAACGCCGTGGTAGCAGCTTTGGTTAACCAGTATCAGATTTCGTCTGGCCGGTTAAATGCGCAAGGGGTGGCAAATCTCGCGCCGGTAGGCAGCAATACGACCGATGAGGGGCGGGCGCAAAACCGAAGAGTTGAGCTGGTAGAGCAATAAGCTTTCTTGATATCTCCTGATACTCAACTCCAACCCGGTGGCTGCAACTGCAAAAAAGCTTCCTGCATCAACTTGTTCCACGAGAGGCGCAGGTTTCTCATGTAAGGGCTTTCTTCATCAAAAATCTGGTAGCGGGGCGGTTGCAGATTCCCCGCCTCCAATACCGCTAACTCGATCGGCGGGCCCACTGTCAGATTACTTTTCAGCGTGGCATCCATCGAGATCAAGCCGCATAAGGCTGCCTGCTCCAGGCTCATGCCGGCCTGCACAACCCGATCCAGTATGGGCTTGCCGTATTTAATTTCGCCAATTTGCAAAAATGGCACCTGAGTGGAACTGGCAATGCAATTCCCTTGAGAGTAAATCATGTAGAGTCCTGGTGGTGTACCCAGTATTTCGCCGCCGAGCAAGAAGGTCGTTTCAAAGACTGCGCCGCCGCCCGTGTTCTTTTTTTGGCTTTCTACATTCAGGTAACCGATATAGTTGGCCGCTTCATGCAGATCTGTCACGGTCAGCAAATTACAGGGAGCGCCAACGCGCATATCTCGCTCAATGGCAGCGATGACTGATTGCGTGGTGGCAAGATTCCCTGCGCTGCAAAGGATAAACTGGCGTTGTCCAGGGGTGCCATAGCGCCACATTTTGCTGTAGGTGCTGATATTGTCGACGCCCGCGCTGGTGCGGGAGTCCGAGATCATGACGATACCGTTGTTAATTTTGACACCTAAGCAATAGGTCATTCCTTCGCGCTCCAGGCTTAACAGGAAATATAAGTGTAATGCAGACCCGCCATGATATCACGAAGGCGAGTGCATCCAGGAAGTTGGGCGTGGACGGCGTCGGGGAGGTCGTTTATGCTCTTGGATTCTCCGCTTTGGAACCGTACGTGCCGCTTTGGAGCCCAAATGAATCGACCCTTATCCGCCCTGATTACCTTGCTTATTTCGATCGTGTTTATTGCTGGTTGTGATAAAAAAGCCGCCCGTGAAAAACCCGTGCCTGAAGTCTTTGTGATTTCGGCGACAGAAAAACCTTACAAGCCCTCGCGTGGCTTCAACGGTCGTATTGAATCCCGCAGTGATGTGGCAATTCAGGCCCAGGTTTCCGGTAAATTGCTGAAAATTCATTTCCGTGAGGGTGATCAGGTTAAGGCGGGAGATCCGCTTTTCCAGATTGATCCATCCCCCTATAAAGCCGTGTTGTCCAAAGCCGAAGCGGAACTGGCAAAAGCGGAGGCTAATCGTGTCAATGCTGCGCGTAATTTCGAACGTGGCAGCAAACTGGTGAAAGATGGTTATATCTCGGCATCTGATTATGATTCGCTGGAAACCAAGTCGCGTGAGGCCATTGCACAGGTCGAGGGCGCGAAGGCGGCGCTGGAGAGTGCCCGGGTTGATCTGGATTATACCCTGATCCGTGCTCCACAAGACGGGCGGGTGGGACGCTCGGTACCGGCGGTCGGCGATGTGGTCAGCCAGCAATCCGGTACCCTGACATCACTGGTCGGGCAAGATGACATGGATGTGGTCTTTCAATTGCCGGAGCGTGTGATCCTGCAGGTTAAGCAATCGGGGGGTAAGATCAGGCAGGAAGATATTATCGTTGCCGTGCAGCTTCAGGATGGCTCGGAATATCCGCATACCGGCGGTCTGGATTATTTTTCGAATCGTGTCGATCCCGGCACCGGGACGGTTGAAACTCGTGCGCGCATTCCTAACCCCGATGATTTTTTGCGGCCGGGCATGTTTGTTCAGGCGATTTTGCGCCTGAAAGAACCTTTAATGGGATTGATGGTGCCTCAAGCGGCTGTGCAGGTGGATCAGCGCGGTCCTTACGTTCTGGCGATTGACCCGGAAAGCAAAGTGACGCGAAAGAATCTGGTCACAGGGGAGCGGTTTGGCGAGAACGTATTGATTCAGTCAGGTCTTGAAGTGGGGGATCGCATTGTGATGCGTGGCGTGCAAAAAGCACGCCCCGGTGACCCCGTCATTGTGAAAGACTACGCACCTGGGACCGAGGCCAGTGAGGGCAGCACCCGTGATCAGTAAAACTTTCATTGAGCGCCCCCGGTTTGCGATTGTCATCGCACTCGTCATTGCCTTAGCGGGTCTGATTTCGGTACTGGCGCTGCCGATTTCAGAATACCCGGAAGTCGCTCCACCTCAGGTAAAAGTGCAAGCGTCCTGGCCTGGTGCGTCTGCGACGGTGATGGAAGAAAGCGTTGGCCAGGTCATAGAAGATGCGGTAAATGGGGTGGAGGGTATGGAGTACATGTCCTCTAACTCGGCGAACGATGGTAGCTATTCGCTCACGATTACCTTTGGTGTTGGCGCCGACCCGGATATGGCACTGGTGCGCGTGCAAAACAGGGTCAAACTGGCTGAGCCGGCCTTGCCCTCGGAGGTTCGCGCACAGGGCCTGGTTATCGACAAGATTTCCCCGGACATTCTGTTTACTGTGAATTTGTATTCTCCGGACGGAAGTCTGGAAGAAATTTTCATCGCCAACTATGCCCTGATCAATATCCAATCTCGCTTAAAGCGTATTCCCGGTGTGTCGGATGCGAAAGTTTTCAGCGCAGCAGACTACTCCATGCGTCTGTGGCTTAATCCGATCGCCATGAATAATCTTGGAGTTACAACGGATGACATCTCGAACGCCCTCAAGGAACAGAACGTTCAGGCACCCGCCGGGAAAATCGGCGCACCACCCTTCGACGGAGAATTGAGCACAGAGTACACACTACAGGTAAAAGGACGGCTTAAAACGAAGGATGAGTTTGAAAATGTCATTTTGCGCGTGTCCGATTCTGGTGCAGTTGTTCGGGTGAGAGATGTAGCCCAGGTCGAGCTGGGGCAGCTGGGATATACCATTACCGGGAACTTTAAAAACAAACCCGCCACGGTGATGGCGATGTATTTGTCGCCCGGAGCCAATGCGCTGATTACCGGGGATGCAGTGAAAGCGGCCCTGGCCGACATGCATGAAAGCTTCCCTGCCGGGATGGAGTACGAGGTGGGGTATGACACCACCCGGTACGTGCAGGTAGCAATTCAGCAAGTCGTTATCTCCCTGCTGCAGGCGGTGGGACTGGTCGTTTTGATTACCTTCATTTTCCTGGGTGACTGGCGGCCAACGCTGGTGCCGACGGTGGCGATTCCAGTCTCGTTGATCGGAACTTTTGCCATCATGTTGGCAATGGGCATGACCATCAATACAGTCACGCTATTTGGTTTGGTGCTGGCCATCGGAATTGTGGTGGATGACGCCATTCTGGTGGTGGAGAACACTGACCGCCATCTGCGCGAAAGCCCGAATATGACGCCGAAAGAGGCGGTGACGCGCACCATGGAAGAAGTCAGCGGCCCAATCGTGGCGACGACGCTCGTTCTATTGGCAGTCTTTACCCCTGTGGCATTATTGCCGGGTATAACGGGCGTTATGTATAATCAGTTTGCGGTGACCATCTGTGTGGCGGTGATTTTGTCGTCTGTGTGCGCGCTGACGCTGAGTCCTGCCGTCGCAAGTCTGGTGCTGCGACGCTCTGAAAAAGAGGCGGCCTGGTTTGCCTGGTTCAATCGCGTTTTTGGTCGGGTAACGGGTGGCTTCTCGGGGTTGGTCGGGTTTTTACTGGCCCGCCGGGTATTAGTCTCCGGTTTGTTTGTCGCGCTCATGACGGGCCTGTATTTTGGCGCGAAGGCTTTGCCGGGTGGTTTTGTGCCGGTTGAGGATAAAGGCGTCCTGATTCTGAATGTGCAGTTGCCAGATGCGGCGTCGTTGTCACGCACCGAGAAGGTGATGGCTAAGATTCAACGGATTCTGGAGGAGGAAACTGCGATCGAATCCTCTACCTTGCTTTCCGGATTTTCCATTCTGGCAGGTGCGGCGCAAAGTAATGGCGGAACGGGGTTTATCGTACTCAAACACTGGCAGGATCGTCCTGGCTTCAACGATATTTCATTTGCCGTCGCTCAGCGAATCAATGCGCGGGCCTACCAGGAAGTGCCCGAAGCTCTGGTTCAGGCGTTTCCACCTCCCTCCATACCGGGGATGGGCCTGGTCGGTGGTTTGGAGTTGGCCGTAGAGGATACGCAAGGCCGCTCGCATGAAGAACTGGCTGGTGCGATGCAGACTTTGTCTGCCGCAGCGAACCAGTCGCCCTTGTTAAGGGATGCCTTTACGACCTTCCGGGCGAATGTGCCGCAGTATTTCATTGACATTGACCGTGAAAAGGCTAAGACCCTGCAGGTGCCCTTAAGTAGCATATTTGCAACGCTTCAAACTCAGTTGGGGTCGGCCTATGTCAATGACTTTTCCATGTATGGTCAGACCTATCGGGTGATGATGCAGGCGGCACCGGCCTATCGCTCGAAGCTGCGGGATATTCAGGCACTGCATGTTAAATCGACCTCGGGTAAGTTAGTTCCTTTGTCTACCCTGGTTACGGTGGACCCCACGTTGGGGGCCGATGTGGGAACCCGATACAATCTCTACCGTGCGGCCGTCTTGCGCGCTAATCCTGCGCTGGGCATTTCAACAGGCGAAGCAATGGAGGAAATGCAACGCATCGCTGATGACGTTTTGCCCGACGGCTATCAAATGGAATGGACTGGCATGAGCTACCAGGAAGCGAAAGCGGGTAATCAGGCCGTGATTGCGTTTTTATTGGCGCTGGTCTTTGTCTACCTGTTCCTGGTGGCGCAATATGAAAGCTGGTCAATTCCACTTGCCATTATCCTGGTAGTGCCGATAGCCGTGGCGGGGGCGCTGTTTGGCTTGTTGGCGGTGGGACAGATCGGTATTCCACAACTAGGTGCGTTGGATCTCTTCGCTCAGGTAGGACTTGTTCTGTTGATAGGGTTAGCAGCCAAGAACGCCATCCTCATCGTAGAGTTTGCGAAAGAACGACATGAGCGGGATGGCTTGGGGGTTCAGGAGGCCGCCGCAGAGGCTGCACATTTACGGTTCAGAGCCGTGTGTATGACCGCCTTGTCGTTCGTGTTGGGCATTCTGCCGCTGGTACTGGCTTCTGGCGCCGGTATGTTCAGTCAGTTGTCGCTGGGGCACACGGTGTTTTGGGGGATGCTAGTTGCCTTGCTGGTTGGCACACCGTTTATCCCGGTGTTTTACTCGATTGTGCAGTCAATCAGAGTAAGGGTGAAGGGCGCGGCGTGATGCGCCCTTCACATTAGGCGGAAATGGGCTACAACCCATTTCCCCGCATCACGACATTCAATCCGTCGATGTTCATGCCGATCACTTCAACAGCACCGAAACTGCTGGTCTGACCGCTGACCCCGCCGCTATTTAGCATGAAAATGCCCATATCACCAAAGCGCAGGTTTAAGTCGCTGTTCGCGAAGGTAATGCCGATTCCAGCACTTCTGTCACCGGTCATTGTGCTATCCTGAACCACTAAGCCGCCATAGCCAAGTGCTACACCGTTGCATTGCCGTTGCCATTGCCATTGTTGGCGATCATACGGTTGGTAGCGCTATTCCAGCGCCCCATATCGACGATCCATTTGAAGGCGTCGATTTTTATGCCAGCGTTGCTCCAGTCCAGATGGTAATAGTCTTGTGTAGCCTGGTTGACGCCACCTAAGGAACCCATACCGACTTCGATCACGAGACCGCTTTGGCCGCTGATCGTGTCCATGGAGTCTTCAGTTAACGAAACGATGTCTGCCTGAACGGCTGTCGATGATAGTAAAGCGGATACGAGTGCGTAGTGCGCAATAGCGCGCCTGGTTAGTTTCATGGCCTATTCCCTGTCTTTCTTGTTACTGGCACGTGCCCGAAACGATATCCGGCTGTTTCGGACTCATGCCAAAGTGATACTTCCTTACGATGGACTATAAAATAGGCAGTGTTTCAATTCCGTGAATTGTTTAACAATCCAACGTTTAAAGTAGTAGCCCTCCATCTACTTCGATAACGGCATTGCGCAGGGGAAGCGAGTGACCGGACAGCAAAAACTCGATGGCGCCGACTTGATCCTCTGGGCTCATTACCCGACCGAAGGGGGTGGCTTTCAGCGTTTCGTAGAACGCCGCCTGTGCTTCACTGCTCATGCCTGCCTTGCCCTGAATTTCAGTCGCGGTGACGCCCGGACGCACAGAGTTAATGCGGATGCCAGAGGGAGCCAGTTCAAGATTAGCGACACGAACGATGGCTTCAAAGGCTGCTTTACTGGCGGCATATACGGCTGCGCCGGGAAAAGCCTTGTGTACCGCAATACTTGATACGAAGACGACGCTGGCTGGATTTTTCAAACAGGGCAGGAGTGCCTGGAGTGTAAAAAATGGGCCTTTAGTATTGGTGTTAAACGTGAGATCAAAGGCGGCTTCACGGGTTGTGGCCAGTGCTTCTGGAAAAAAAACGCCGGCATTGAGCACCAGGCCGTCCAGTTTGATCTGATCGCGCTGTAAGTCCCCGGCCAGCGCCTGAATCTGTGTGAGCTGGGTACTGTCAGCAAGATAGCCGGCACAGCCGAGGCGCTGAGTGGCATTGGCCAGGCGCTCGGGGTCGCGGCCCGTGATAACAACGTGAGCCCCATTATGGACAAGATGTTGCGCCAGTGCGAAGCCAATGCCGGCAGTTCCGCCTGTGATGAGTACAGTTTGATTTTTCATATGCGCTCCTTGGATAGATGCTGTTTAAAAGGGTACAAGGGCAGCATATCAAGTTGTAAAGGTTCCCATTAGTCATCAAAATGGGAACTTATGGTTTCTTTGGTGGAAACAATCAATGCAATATCAAAATCTTCCCCTTCTCCATATTTTTCATCGTGTCGTGGCATTAGGCAGTTTTCAGGCGGCGGCACAGCAGCTCAATTTGCCAAGATCCTCTGTGAGCAAAAAGATTGTTCAATTGGAGCATTCGGTGGGGCAGCCTTTGCTTTTACGATCCACCCGGCGACTGCACTTGACCGACGCGGGGCGAGACCTGTTAGCGAATACGGTGCAGTTGCATGGGGTTGTGGAAAGTTTGGAGTCGGCGATTCAGACGCTTCAGAGCGTCCCTCAGGGGAGAGTGAAAGTGAGTGCCAGTGTGCTCATGGGACAAGGTTACCTGGTGCCCTTGCTGGCAGAGCTCCGGCGTCAGTTTCCCCGAATTGCGCTGGATCTTAACCTGGACGATCGAAATGTCGATCTGATTGCCAATGAAGTCGATATCGCGATTCGGGTTGGGCATCTGCCAGACTCTTCGCTGATTGCGCGCCAGATTGGGCAGAAGCGGTGGGGCTGGTTTGCCTCGGATGATTACCTGAGTGCTCGGGGGGAACCGTTCGTCCCTGGTGATCTGTCACAACATGAATGTTTGGTTTACGGTTCGGCTGCATGGTCCATGAGTCACTGGCCATTTCAGAATGAGGCAGGAGAGACGCTGACACTTGACGTCCTGCCGGCCTATCGGGTGGACAATAGTCGCGTACTGGTCGACATGGCCTGTGCGGGCCTGGGCGTTATTATGGCGGATCCAATTTTTATTCGACAGGAGCTAGCGATGAAGCAGCTGCGTCCGATCCTCACCCAATGGTCCCATCCTGACAGTAGCCCCATTCATCTGGTGTGTCTCAGGCAAAAAAGCAAGGCTGCGCAGGCAGTTTGGCAATACCTTTTGGTGAATTTACGTTTTTAGGATGCAGTGGGCGTTGCTTCAGGCGCAGGCCCGTACGCGGATTTCAGTGTTATCACGCGCGGCACCGGGGCTGGCGCTGACGAGTTCACGATAGACCCGTGAAAACTGGGCATAGTCGGCAAAGCCTGCCGCAATTGCCGCTTCCGTCAGGGTGTACCCTTCGGTGAGTTTGGTTGCCGTGATGAAAATACGGTGCCACAAGCGGAAGCGCCTGATCGGTGTGCCGGTGACTTGCTTGAAGAGCTGAATCAGTCGCGGAACAGACAGATTGACCTGATCCCCGATTTCGGCGACTGAAATATTTTTGTGGCAGCTATTCCTGATTAGGTGGATCGCTTTGGTAATCCGTTCGTCAGCCACCCACTGTGTTGAGGGCGACTGCCCCAACCAGGTTTCGAAGTGGGCGAAAGCATCCTGGGTCCTTGGGCGGCTGGAATGGAGGTAGTTAGCCTCTTCAATCAGAGCCTGCTGGCGGTGAAAATCGGAAAATACTTTGGAGCCATCCACAGACCAGCTGCTTTTCATATTGGGCTGCAGGCTGGCGAAATCGCGCCCCAGATCATCCAGGAAGCACAGCGCGACTTTTGAGTGGTGCGTATCGAGTAACGCATCTGTGCCGGCGGGTAGCAAAAAGCTTTGGCTACGGGCGACCTCTGAATGGTCAGCGTTGAGTAAACTGATTTCGTCTTCCAGAGAGACAATCAAGGTAGCAGGCACATTCACCCGTTTGACCAGGCGCTCCAGCCGCCCCAGATAGACGGAGTGCTGCTGTGAGGTGTAAATGATGGCTTTTTGCATGGAATTGTCTGGCAGTTAAACAATTTATGCCTATTAAATAGCCTGACTGGACGGATTGCATGAACTTTTTGATGAAGAATTGTCAGACAATGTTGGCCTGTGTGTACTTTGTGATAAGGGTCACGAAATCTGTTGCAGGCGGTTAACGGGGCGACCGAGTATTCCGTTCCGAAGCCAGGAATTTGTTTTCCGCGATCGGTGTCACCTGATCCAGAAAGAGCGAAATGACCGTCCTGAGGGACTCAGTGAGTGAGGTGCTTTTGACGAAAAGATGGCTGCAGCGGTGATCGCTTGTCCATCCATTGGAAAAGTGCCACCAGGGAACGGAGCCAGACTGAATTGCCTCCGCGGAGGCCATCCCGTGCTCGGTGAGAGTAATGAGCAGGTTATACTCATCGTTAGATAGGCCCGCCGACGCTTTGAAAACCACTCGTTCGGGCGTCTGAGCCGTAACCATGAGACCAAGACCCAGATTGGGGAAGCGCGCAGACAGCCGGGCAATAGCAGTTTGTAAGACGCTGAGCGTATCGGGTTGCAGTTGCAACTCGCTGGCCAGCTCTGCGAGAAAGCGAAAGCTTGCCTGCGATTGTTTGAGTTCTTCGTGACTCTTGGCGTTGTAGACCGCTGTGGACAGCGAGAGCACGTAGCGCTGAATGCGGGCCAGTTTCGCTTCATCGAGCACGGGGGTTTCAGTTCTGCAAAAAAAGCTGATGACCCCTATCGTGTTTTTGAGCACCTTGAGCGGGTAGGCCAGATAGGAGACAAAGGGAATAACGTCATAAATGGCCCGGTCAGTCTCAGAGAATGGCAGATCGGGGGTCACGTGAGGGAAGTAGGCCGGTTCGCCGGTTTTAAAGACATAGGTCGTTACACTGGCGCTGCCAGACGCCTTAATCGGGATTGCGCGGTAGCGGGCGAGCTGTGATTCAGTAATGAAATCGCCGTAGACCCGGAAAATATTAAGTTGCTCGTCTTGCGTTTCTGACAGTTGAATGCCTAAGGCATCGAATTCAAAGACATCGCGCAGTCCCTCCAGAATTGCCTTGAAGACGGCGTCGAAATCGAGGTGAGTATTGGCCGCCTGGATGATCTGATTGATGTGCCGAATTTCACGTTCGCGTGCTTGCGTTTCTTTAAGGGCAAATTGTGCCTTGCGAATCAGGTAGGCGTGATTGATGGTCGTCGCAATCTGTCCGGTGTAGCGCTGAATTCGGGTTGTTTGTTCGTTCGTTAGCGTGATTGGCTTTTGGGTATGAACGAAGTTGATGATGCCAATGACTTTATCCAACACCTGCAAGGGAAAACAGGCAATCGCCGTGTGCGGGTTCCATTCAAACATTTGCCGGTCACGAGGGGAGTAATATTGCAGTAGTTTTGAAGTGATGGGCGAAATACAAAAGGGCTCGTTATCGAGAAAGGCTTTAATGAAATAAACGTCATCCCAGTCAATGGAAAGTGGAAAGGCTTCGAAACGTTGTTTGATCGTTTCGCTAAACCCTGCACCATACCAGTTCGTGGGTTCCAGGCAGTTAGTTTTGGCGTTAAATAAGAAAATCGAGAGCTGGTCGAATTCAAATACTTTGCCCAGCGCATCCATGACTTTGGCGACGACCTCATCCAGATCCAGCGTGGCGTTAGCGGTTTGCAGAATTTGGCCAATCAGGTCAATTTCTTCTGCCTTGGCAGCATCTTGCAGGGCCAGTTGCTGGCGAAGCTTGCGGACTTCCCAGCGTAGTTCATCGATGGATTTTTCGTCTTCGTTGCGCGCATGCATTGCCGGAGCTAACCCTCAGTCGGGGTGGAAACAGAGCTTGGCCCCTGGCTTTTGTGTAGCTGGGTCCACTTGAGTATCATAGACTTAAGCTCTGACAGCTGCACGGGTTTGGATAGATAATCTGACATGCCTGCAGCCAGACATTTCTCTCGATCCCCCTCCATGGAGTCTGCGGTTAGGGCCACAATCGGTGTCATCTGGTTCAGTGTTGCTTCGCCGCGAATGGCACGAGTGGCTTGTAGACCGTCCATTTCCGGCATTTGCAAATCCATGAGCACCAGGTCAAAAGGCTCGCTTTGGCATTGCTTCAAGGCGACAAGTCCATCGTTCACGATGATGGGAGTAATGTGGAGACGCTGCAGCATGCCTCTGATGACGAGGCGGTTGACCTCGTTGTCTTCTGCGACAAGCACGCGCAGTGGGGTCGCGTCAATGATTTCGCCAGGTTTGCTCCCTGAGAGGCGATCTGCCTGCGGGGGGCGCTGTCCCGGAACATAGGGGATGGTCAGTGTAAATCGACTTCCAATCCCCTCGTCAGATTCGACAGTCAAGCTGCCATTCATTAATTCAGCCAGTTTGCGGGAAATGGTCAGGCCCAGACCGGTACCCCCGAATTGGCGGGTCGTCGAACTGTCAGCCTGGGTGAAGGCCTGAAAAATACGCGCCTGTGCTGAGGGACTGATACCAATGCCAGTATCTTTAACGGTCAGGCTCAGATGCCCATAAACATCCGCCGTGGCGGTAACCGTGATGCCGCCTTCGCGGGTGAATTTGATCGCGTTGCCGATCAGGTTCGATAGAATCTGCCAGATCCGGGTTCGGTCTCCTACGATCCAGTCGGGACCCTGATCTGCATTTTCAAGTTCAAAAAATAAGGCTTTGTCCTGCAGCGTGACGCTATAGAGGTTTTTCAGATCCACGATCAGGTCGATCAGACTGAAGTTGTGCTTTTCCAGCTCAAGTTTGCCCGATTCAATTTTGGACAAGTCCAGAATATCATTCAGCAGTGCCAGCAGGGTTCGGCCAGAACGATAGGCAACATCCAGCAATTGTCTCTGCTCGTGATTCAGTTGGGTTCCCTGGGCCAGTTCGATCATGCCAAGAACGCCGTTCATCGGCGTGCGAATCTCGTGACTCATGTTGGCCAGGAATTCGGTTCGGGCGCGGACAGCATTTTCCAGGTGACTGTTTGCCTCCTGCATTTTTTGCGAGAAACGCTCTCTGGCAAGTGCTTCGGCCCGTGCCAAGGTAACCTCCCGCTGGGCCAATGCATTGGAGGCTTCCAGAGAGTTGATGCGTTGCGCCAGTGCGATAGAGAACAGGATCATCTCGATGGAGGCGCCAATTTTGAGAATGGTCGGCGCCAGATCGTAATGGCCTATCAGATTCATGGCGCCCCCAGCGACAGAAATCAGGCCCACACAGAAACTTCCCATACCGGCGATGAAGTAGGCTGCAGCTTTGTGCCCCTGCGCATAGCGAACAATCGTGATGCCCAATATGGTGAGCGCATTGAGTGCAATGACGGGCGAATTGATGCGAGCGATAATGTGAATGTCGACCACGAAAAAGGCCAGTGTCCCGACCAGATAAAGCCAAAAGAACAGGCGCAGCAACAGGTCGCAGCGAGGGGCTTGTTCGCGCGTCTGCAAAATGGTTCGGCAGAATTGTGAGAGAAAAATGCCGCAGGCCCAGGGGAAAATATAGATTGAACGACTTTCCCAGTCGATGGCGTTGGGCCACAAGGGGAAAAGCAAACCGTCCAGCGAGGCCATGAAGAGGGTGTAGCCCAGCACGTATAGGATGTACGTTAGATAGACTGTATCGCGAATGAGAAGGAATAAAAACAGGTTGTAGGCAAAGAGCCCCAGGGCGATCCCATAGAAGAGTCCCATGAAGATTTGACTGAAATGATCATCTTCATAGAGCTGTTCAAGCGGGGTTAAATACATGGGAACGGCCAGCGAGCTGTCGCTTTGAACCCTGACCAAAAGGATAAATTGGCTGTTAGCTGCGAAGGTTAGAGCGGCCTGGTGCGTGCGGGCTTTTATCGGCCGCTGGTTGTAGGGGTGGTGATCACCCAGTGCAAAAGATTGATCAATGATGGTGGTGTCTTGTTGCAGTCGAACCAGGTAGACATCGATGTAATCCAGCGGGGGGTAGCGCACATCCAGCTGAAGGTTGACCGCTGCGGCCGTCGCGTTTTCGAGCGGCGTGGCTAACCAGAGCGCCGTGTTGCGATAGCCAAACTGGGCTGACACATTGGGAGGTGGCCCAAATTCGCCGTTCCGGTAATGGATCAGGACGTCGTCAGTGCTCAGTGTGAGTGATGGGTCTTCAAATACGGTGAACCATTGACCCAGGTAGACACTGGCGTCCTCATTTAATAACTGGGCGGGAGGAGTGAAGGTGGCAGTCGAATGGCCACTCAAGAGCATTAATAGACAAAGCAGTAGCGTGCGCAAACCTGTGCACATGAACGACCACCTGAACTGAACAGTAGACACAGTATAGCAAAGGCCAGGAGCAGCTTTGCCTGAGACTCACTTGGCAATACGAAGGGAATCATCAATTAGTTCATGTCTGGTGCGCACGATATCCGTAAGGTGATGGCTTGGAAAGGACTTCTTGGCCGCTCTGGGGTATAGACATGCGACATTCATCCGTCAAACACGCGCTTTCTGGCAAGCGCATCCTGATTACTGGAACAACCGGCTTTTTAGGCAAGGTGATTCTGGAAAAAATCATGCGCGAAGTACCGGATGTCGCAGGTATTTATCTTCTGATTCGCGGAAATAAAGCTTACCCCAACGAGGCTGCGCGGTTTCGCGGAGATGTACTGGGATCCTCTATTTTTGAGCATTTACGTGAACACGACCCTTTCGGGTTGCATGCGTTTTGCCGCGACAAAATCCATTGTATCGCGGGGGAAATCACTCAGCCGCGCTTCGGTCTGACGGAGCGCGAATATGAAATTCTGGCGGGGTCGGTCGATGTGTTTATCCATTCCGCTGCCAGCGTTAATTTCCATGAGCCGCTGGATCAGGCCTTGCTGGTCAATGCGCTCTGCCTGGCGCACATTGCCGATTTTGCGGTGGATGCCGGCGACATCCCGGTCATTCAGATCTCCACGTGCTATGTCAACGGCCAAAACAACGGTCTCATTCGAGAGGCGGTTTACTCGCCGGCGCGAGTGGAAATGCCGGTTGAGCCGGGGGGATATGTGGAGGTCCAGGCCTTACTCGCCGCGCTGGAAAGCGAAATGGCGGTGGTCCTGTCCTGCTGCCGTGACGATGAAAAAGCGCGGAGCCAGGCGTTAACTGAGCTGGGCCTGAAGGAAGCTAATCGCTATGGTTGGGGCGACACTTACACGTTCACTAAATGGATCGGTGAGCAGATTTTGCTGCGTAAAATGCAAGGTAAAACCCTGACGATCGTGCGACCCTCGGTGGTTGAGAGCTGCTTGAAGGAACCTAAGCCGGGGTGGATTGAGAGCGTGAAGGTAACTGATGCCATCCTGTTGGCCTATGCACGCGATAAAGTGTCATATTTCCCGGCGAGAAAGGCGGGTGTGGTTGACATTATACCCGTTGATCTGGTCGCCAACGCCGTACTGCTTAGTGCGGCGGAAGCCTTGATGGAACCTTGCAGACAGCGCATTTATCAGGCATGCAGTGGTTCCCGTAATCCGCTGGGTGTGGACCGCTACATTAAAACGATTTGCGGTGAGGTCAAACAGAACTGGCATAAATACCCAAAGTTAACCCAAAAGCAGCCGAAACGTACGTTTGTACCTGTCAATAAAACGGTATTTGTTGCGGCGGTGACACTGGCTAAATGGGGTTTGACACTCATTGACCGCCTCATGCTTCGTGGCACCGATCATCGTTCGCCGGCACTGAAACTGGTAGAAAGCACACTGCGTCTGACGTCAATTTATGCGACGTACACCAGTCCTTACTATGTGTTCAATAATGATCGCCTGATGGATCTGGCTGAGCGCATGGGCGCGACCGATCGTGCCCTGTTTCCTGTGGATGCTGCATTGATCGACTGGGATGTATATTTCCGTGAAATCCATGTGCGTGGGTTGAATCATTATGGTCTGGAGGACCGCAGTGTTCAGCCTGCATCAGAACTTACGGCAGATGAGGCTGAAATCGGGGCGGCATCCGGCGAAACAGCCAGCGGGGTGTAAGTTTTCTTTACGTGAGCGTCAGGCGGGGTGCCTGGAGGCCCAGATTCCATGACACCAGGCACCTGCACCTAGTCCGGCCAGGCTCACGAGTAGGGGCCAATTGCCTGCGCCCAGTCCGGCAATGGCAGGGCCAGGGCAAACCCCACTGAGGCCCCAGCCGATCCCAAACAGCACTGCGCCCAGCACGGTGTCCCGAGTGTTGACGGTGATGTGTTTGCCAAACTGTGCTTCCAGCAGAGGCTTGCGCAACACCCGCGGTGCCAGGTGATAGGTCAGGAACGTCGTCATCACGGCCGACCCCAACACCAGTAACAAACCCAGGTCGTCAAAGGTGAGAAATGAGAGCACGACTTCAGGTTTGATCATACCTGACCAGGCCAGTCCAACGCCGAAAAGCATGCCGCATAGCAAAATCGAGATCAGAGACGCAACGCGCATGTCAGATTCCTTGTAGATAGGCAATTAACTGGGCTGTGCCGATTGCCACAGAGAGAAAAATCAAAACAGACAGGATTGATAAGCCCTGCAGCGAGGCCATCCCACAAATACCATGTCCCGACGTGCAGCCGTTACCCAGTCGCGCGCCAAAGCCTGCAATAAAACCACCCACCGCCAGTTGCCAGAGCGGAACGCTGGTTTGCCAACTTATCGCGGGTCCAAAGCCGAACCAGTAGAGGGCCGTGCCAAGAATCAGCCCTCCTGCAAGATACAGTCGCCAAAGGCGGGATTCACGCAGCCTTGGCTGCTGGAAATAGCGTCGACGGGACAGCCAGGACAGCGTACTACTGAAAACCGAACTCATGCCTGCAACCTGACCGGTTAATATAAAAATCAGACTGACCGCCAGTCCTATGCAAATGCCGCCCGCCAGATAGGGCAGGACGCCATTCGGAAACAATGAATCAATCATGCAAATACCCTCAACTGGCGCCAATGATAATCTCAATGGTGTCCGGCAGTCCCAATATTTTTGCCGGATGCGAACCCAGGATGGATTTGAAGGTATGCGTGCAATGTGAGGAATCCGAAAAACCGGCTCTTTGCGCGGCTTCGGTGAGATCCCTGCCCAGACCCCGGTTCAGGGCAGTCACATAAAGCCTGTGCCAAAGCCGGTAACGACGGATAGCGACGCCCGTCTGCTGGCGGAATAATTGCGAAAGCCGTGGAACGGACAGACCGACTGACTCGGCCAAAAATTCGATGGAAGGGTTTTCATGCACCGTCGCCTTGATGAGGGCTACAGCCTGAATAATGCGTGGGTCCACCGGGTGAGAGGTACACGACGTTATGTCGCCATTGATGAGCCGCTCCAGTCGGTCGTAGGCCATCGCCTCATCAATATCGGCGGTCGCCAGCTGCTTAAAGAGTTGGATGGCCTCGTCTTCCCGGCTAAACCCGGTCTGAATGCCCAGGGTATGCGAAGCCGCCATGAGTGGGGTGAGTTGGGCAAGATCGCACCCAAAGACATCTAAAAAACAGCAGGCAACGATACCCCCATCATAGTCGCAACTGATCGGGGTGTCTGCAGGAAAGAGGGCGCTGCGGCATTGCAGAGGCTTACCGTTCTGAGGCCTAAGCGTCAGCGGACGCTCAAGTGCAACCACCAGGGTCGCTGCCGCATGGCACAGCTCGACCGTCCCCGGCTCAGGGCGATAGACCGGACCCAGATAAAGGGTGCGTTTGTCCCAGAGATAGAGTCGCGGGAGTGTCATGGAGCGAGAGCGCCTGTAATGTCAATGAGCGTGTCAGAACGGTGTAAGTGCACAATTGTATATAAAAACCCACCCCGGTCTATTTTCTAGCCCCTGAAGTGTGATCTTCCACCGGTTATCCGCCGACTCACTCGAATAGGGGATACGTTATTGTAGGTTGAATTACCTACAATCGGGTTATTTGGTGCCAAACAGACGATCACCCGCGTCGCCCAACCCCGGTAGAATGTAGCCGTGGTCATTCAGGCCACGGTCAATCGCGGCCGTGAAGATATCGACATCGGGATGCGCTTCACGCAGATTTTTGAGACCTTCCGGGGCCGCCAGAAGACAGACAAAGCGAATGGATTTTGGATTGGTTTCTTTCAGGCGATCGACGGCGGCTACCGCAGAATTGCCAGTCGCGAGCATTGGGTCGAGGACAATGGCGTCACGATCCTGCATGTTGTGGGGCATCTTGAAATAGTATTCCACCGCAACCAGGGTTTTAGGGTCGCGGTACAGGCCAATGTGACCGATGCGGGCGCCAGGTACCACATTGAGCATCCCATCCAGAAACCCCCCTCCCGCCCGCAGGATGCTGACAAATACAATTTTTTTGCCATCGATGACCGGGCTTTGCATTTTTTCCAGTGGGGTTTCAATTTCCATCAATTGCGTGGGCATATCACGGGTGACTTCATAGGCCATGAGCATGCTGATCTCACCCAGCAGGCGTCGGAAACTATTAGTACTGCGCTCTTTCTGACGCATTAGGGTGAGTTTATGTTGAATCAACGGGTGATCGATCAGGTGGACCTGTGCGTCTGTCATGCTGTTTTCCCCTGTGGCTTTGCAAAAACGATTAAAGACTCATTAAAAAACCGTGCCATCACTCTCGATTTTTAGGGGCGGGACGCCACCCGCACGCAGACTGCGGGCAATTTGCCGGCCTGCCGCCCAGGTGCCGCCTTCCAGTATGCACGCCAAAGGCATTTGAGCGGCACTTCGCTGCAAACGCTGGCGCACCCGCGGTGCCAGCGCGTCGATCAGTGCCACCGTCAGTGCACGCCATTCGATAATGGCTTCATCCCCTGCACTGAAATGGCGCGACGTAAAGTCAGTAGCTTTCGGCACGATGACGCCGGCATCCAGAAATAGACCACCGTTTCGGTACTCTGGCAAGCCCGTCAATCCGTCCAGTTCAGTGAGTGTGATACCTGCCCACTCAAAGGGTTCCAGCAGGGAATAGGTCAGCCACTGGCTCAGTTTATGAAACGGAACCCATCCCGCAGTCACCCCTGTGCCACCGGCCAGTGGGTGGGGCCAGCAGTCTCCCAGGGGGATGCCTGACAGTTCATTGCCGGTTAGCCATATGGGGCTTAAATGATCGAGTAGGGCTTCTAAAACAGAGGGTGCGGGCAGTTGGTGACGTTTCCCCTGCAGGGTAAGCAGGTCGAAGAGTCCTCCAGGGCGCCCGTCTGCTCCGAAAGCATCCGCATGGTCCCGCAGTGTGTGTCCCAGGCGGCGTAACAGGTGCGCGCGCCCCTCCAGCCCGATCAGCGGATTGCGTTCGCTGACCTGAAATAGCGTTGACAGCCGTGCTTCGTCCATCTGCATCAGCGCCTGGGCGTCTACCCGACAGGGTTCCGCCGCATTGGACGAAAAGACTCCCTGCATGAAGGCATGGAAGGTCGCCACGCCCAATCCTTCTGAGCGCACCAGCACTTGACCGGTTTCGTCTTCAGTGTAGCGCCAGTCAGCGCCCGCACCGGCATCCAACAGGACACTCACGAGCGTCAGATCAATGTGCGCACATGCTCGCGCTGATGGGTCGAGGCCTGATAACGCTTGATCAAGCCGGACCTTGCGGTTAACCCCACCTGTTTCAAAATGGCGCCAGCGACTGTGATAAGGAATCTTCAGATCTGGGTACTGGCTTCGGGTGACCTGTTCGACTCTCCCGGCTACCGCATCGAGCTGGTTCCAGTCAAGGGTAAAATGCTGCGAATGACCGGCGTCAACGGCATGCAGTATATTGTTACAGCGCTCCCGTAGCGTGGCGGTGGATCGCAGCGGTGCAATGTCTGAGTGATTATTTGTCAAGGTCACGCCCTTTGGTTGCAGCCAATGAGGTGCCATCCATGCTGTTGCCATCGGTGTAGTAGCCTGCGGCGATCTTGGCTTTGATTTCGACCTGGGCATCGGCGGGAACCAGCTCATCAGGAATTTTGACTCGCTCACCGACCTCGATACCGCTGCCCGTGATGGCATCGTATTTGTCGTTGCTCATGCTGACTAATCGATGGATTTTAGTAATGCCGAGCCAGTGTAATACATCGGGCATCAGCTCCTGAAAGCGCATATCCTGTACGCCCGCGACGCACTCCGTACGTAAAAAATATTTGTCGGCACTGTCGCCACCGACTTGCCGCTTGCGAGCGTTGTAGACCAGGAATTTGGTGACTTCACCTAAGGCTCGCCCTTCTTTACGGCTGTAGGCAATCAGGCCGACGCCTCCAAACTGCGCGCCGCGTATACACTCTTCGATGGCGTGGGTGAGGTAGGGACGGCAGGTGCAAATATCTGAGCCAAAAACGTCGGATCCATTGCATTCGTCGTGGACACGGGCGGTGAGTGGGATGGCAGGATTCGCTAAATCGCGCGGATTACCAAAGATATACAGGGTCTGTCCGCCGATGGGAGGGAGGAAGACTTCGAGGTCGCTGCGCGTGACCAATTCCGGATACATGCCGCCCGTTTCTTCAAACAGCGCACGACGTAACTCCGATTCATTGACTTCAAATCGGTTGGCGACGCCGGGTAGCCACCACACGGGTTCAATCGCCACTTTTGTCACCACGGCGGAACCATTCTCCAGCAACACCCGATTGTCAGGCGTCAGACGATTGAAGGTCATTGCATGATGTATTTCCGGCAGATCGATATGCGCCTTTGTTACCGCAATAGTGGGACGAATGTCATATCCGCGTACGATGTGGTCAGAGAACACGTCGGCAACACTGGCGCCCCAGGGATCGATCGAAACCATTTTTCCAGAGTCGCCCCATTGTGGATAGGGACCGATGGGTTCTGCGGGTGAGGTGTTGGTGAGGTCTGCGCGATGACCCTTGACCAGATTTCCCGTTGCGACTGCCAGCGCGCGATAGATGCCGTAGCTGCCGCTGTGGCTACCGATGACATTGCGCTGGCTGCGATTAGTGGTGGTGCCGACAACGGGGCCACGGGCTGCGGCGTCAGCAGCTCCCCAGTGAATAGACGGTGTGCCGGTGGGCCCCTGTTGGCCGGGGTGACTGGTAATACGAATATGCCTGGAGGTTTTTTTGACCCCGCCAGGTTCGTCGCCGGGCTTATCGTGACTCATTAATCTCCGTCCTTCTGTGGTGCGAGATGGATTTAAGTCTAGGCCTTTCCGGGGTACTTGGCATCCGTTATTGTGGGTTTGTTAGTTACGTCTGTGAGGAGGTGCTTTTGCAGCCGGAAAAAGCCGCATCCCGCGTCCGTTTTCGTGCGATCTTATGGCCTTTGGTGATTTGGGAGGGGCTTAAGCGTGGATGGAGACCTCGTTCCAGGTCCGAATCGCCGCAACGTATTCTCGTTATCGCCTATCTTCTCCTGGGTGATGTAATCATGCTCAGTGGCTTATTGAAGGCGCTGCGGCAGCGTTATCCATACGCAGCGATTAACATCGCCGTCCCGCCTGCGGTCCTGCCACTGTTTTCTGAACGGCCCTGGCAGGTGGACGCTGTTGCGATTTCGCCTCGCCATCCCGCCACGTTGAGTGCATTGTGTCGGTTTGCCCCCCCTGATCTGGCGGTGATTGCCGGGGATAATCGCTACGCCTGGATTGCGCGGGCGCTCGGGGCGGGATGGATCGTAGGCCATCGGGATCCTCCCGGTCATTTTCATGCCCTGGCGCTGGACGAGGCGATACCCTATCCGGAAGTGGCCTGCGCGCAAACGGACTTACTGGCCGCCCTTGCGGGTAGTGGAGAGTTCGATCCCTATGCAGTTGGCGAGTGGCCGTCACCAGCCTGCCCGCCGTTTGAGAAGCCGGACTCACCGTTTGTTGTGCTGCATGTCGGTGCCAGCCGTGCGCTTAAACGATGGCCAGCGCGTCACTGGCGGACGCTGGCTGAGCTGCTGAGGGGCAGGGGGTATTCCGTTGTTTGGTCATGCGGTCCTGGTGAGCAGGCTTTACTCGACGAGATTGGATCTACCGGTGTTCGCTATGCGGGCAATCTGGCGCTCACGCAGCTCTGGCACTTGCTCGCGTGCGCTCAGGCCATTGTGTGCCCGGATACCGGTGTCGCGCATATGGGGCGTCTGTTGGGGCGACCCACCTGCGTTCTGGTCGGGCCAGCGGATGTCAGGCTGGTGGGAAATGGTCGGTTTTGGTCTGACATGCCCTGTCTCTGGCTGAACATTTCTGTTCCATGTAGGGATCAGCCACGGGTATTTGACCGCCCCCTTTTGTGGTCGGCCAGTTGCCGTCGCCCCGACTCAGGGTGCCACGACCATCGCTGCCTGCAGGATCTCAGTGTTGAACAGGTTTTACGGGCATTTTCTTCGCTGACCCCCTGATATATTTCTCTAAAAATGTTTAAGATAGCCCTGCAAGCTATTGAATAAACATAATTTAGGAGAGCCTGAATCAAGGCGGATTCAGCGCACTCCATCCGTGAGAGGAGAATGTGTATGGAAACCGTGGCTCAGTATTTCGGATCCTTCGGAACAGCCAAAAGTGAGGCGCTCGCGAATCTGATGCCGGCTGTAGACGCCATTCTGGAGGCTCATCAGAAAGGCGATTACGATGCTTTTCTGGCGCAAATCACGCCGTCACTGGCGCAGAAAATTTCCCGACAAGGATTTGAGAAGGCTCACAAAGAAGCCTCTGCCGAGTTAGGGCAACTGGTCTCGAAGTCTTTTTTGGGCTCGCTCAAGGACAAAGGGAACCCCCGGCTTTTGTTCGTGGCAACCTATGCAGGCTGCCCCAGTGAAGTCCTGATCAGTCTGACGTTTGAAAATGGTAGCCAGCCGCCGAAAGCCTGTTGGGTCTGGGTCGAGTAGACGAGCCTACGATCACTGATCGAACAGGGCGGATAAAAGGGCGCCGAACTGGTGCCCGATACCCGGTGAGTCCAGGTAGGAGGGGCGCCCATATTGCTGTGATCCGTCCTCCGAAGTGAGAAACCAGACGCCGTTGTCCCAATCGAGACGGAAAAAAGCGGTGTTGCCATCGCCATCTGTCACAAACAGTTCCGATTCGGCGTAATCGCCCAAATCTTCCAGCCATTCTTCCGAGAAGGCTTCGTGCATCGTCAACGAGGGTATCTCGCACGCCAGTGCCAATTCCTGGGCGATGTCAAACAGGGTTTGCAGGATGGCCTCTCGTTCTGAAATCTTCATCAATGCTCCGGGTGATCAATGCATTTAAAACGCAAGAGTAATGCATTCTGCCAGGGCAACCAAGATGGGAGGGCTATACTGATACGATTAAGATTAGATGGTCTTCGGCATGTCCGGTTTTCGACAATGGATAGCGATCAGTCTGGGACTTTGGATTCTCTTGGGCCGCGCCGCGACGGCCGCCGGGGCGCCCTCTGTCTCTGCGTAGCATGCAGGCTGCTGATCTGGTAAGCGCGGCAGATCGCCAGCTTTACATTGCCAAGCGGGAAGGTCGCAATTGCGTCAGACCACTGCTTGAGGTGAAAACCTGATCGATCCAGTCGGCCTGCCAATCAGTGGCCTGCCGGTAGTGGTGCATCAGGCAGTTGCGCCAGTCCAGGGCACGACCATCGTGACCCGCTCGCGGGAAGGTATGGGCTAAGCCCAGGACCTGAAGCTCAAAGGTCCAGATGTCACCCGAGGCGCCGGAGAGATTATCCAGTGACACGCGAAACGGAAGGCCTGCTGCCGCGCAAAAGATCAATTCAAAGGATTGAGGCAGAACCTCAACCTGGAGAAAGGCCGCCTGCTGCTGAGCGTTGCGGCCTTCCGGGTGATACCAGTAACCGAAATCATCCTTTTGACGCCGTTGCTCACCGGCCACGCACCAGTGAGCTATCTCGTGCAGGGCACTGCGCACAAAGTCTTCACGGTAGTAGAGATAAGCGGGTTGCGCCGCTGTCGCGGCGCTGTAGAACGGTTCTGCGGAACCTCCCTGCAACTGGGTATTGAAGCGGCTGCCAAAGCATTCATTGAACAGACGCTCCAACCCCGTCGAAGTAACCGCACTCCCCATCAGGCGTCGAGTTGGGCCAGAATGCGATTGAAGGTTTCGCTCGGACGCATGGCATGGCTGACCTTGTCGACGTCCGGCATGTAGTAGCCACCCAGATCAACGGGCTTACCTTCCGAAAGACGCAGCTCCTCAACGATACGGGCTTCGTTATCTTCCAGTGCACGGGCAATGGGGGCAAACCGGCTTTGCAGTTCCTTGTCCTCGTTCTGCTCGGCAAGGGCTTTGGCCCAGTAGAGCGTGAGGTAGAAGTGGCTGCCGCGGTTGTCCAGCTCCCCGGCCATACGGCGAGGGGCCTTATCGTAGTCCAGATGTTTTTCGGTGGCTTTGTCCAGGGTCTTGGCCAGCAACAGCGCGCGCGGGTTGTTGGTTTTGATCCCTAGGTCTTCCAATGAAACGGCCAGGGCCAGAAATTCGCCCAGGGAGTCCCAGCGCAAGTGACCCTCTTCCAGGAACTGCTGAACATGCTTGGGCGCAGAACCGCCCGCACCTGTCTCAAACAGACCGCCGCCGTTCATCAGCGGCACGATAGACAGCATCTTGGCACTGGTGCCCAGTTCAAGAATCGGGAACAGGTCGGTGAGGTAGTCACGCAGCACGTTGCCCGTCACTGAAATGGTGTCCAGACCGTCGATCAGACGTTCCATGGTCAGGCGAATCGCGGTCTCCGGCGTCATGATGCGGATATCCAGACCGTTCGTATCATGTTCTTTCAGATAGTTTTTGACCTTGATGATCAGCTGGGCGTCATGCGCACGCTTGGGGTCCAGCCAGAAAATCGCCGGCATGCCGGACAATCGTGCACGGGTGACCGCCAATTTGACCCAGTCACGAATGGGTGCATCCTTGGTCTGGCACATTCGCCAGATGTCACCTTTTTCCACCTTGTGTTCGAGCAGGATCTTGCCGCTATCATCAACCACGCGGATGATGCCGTCAGATTGCAGTTCGAAGGTTTTGTCGTGTGAACCGTATTCTTCTGCCTGCTGGGCCATTAACCCTACGTTGGGAACGGTCCCCATCGTTTTCGGATCAAAGGCACCATTGGTTTTACAGAAGTTGATAACTTCCTGATAAATCCGTGCATAGGTGCTTTCGGGGATGACGGCTTTGGTGTCTTTCAGCTTGCCATCAGCGCCCCACATCTTGCCGGAACTGCGGATCATCGCAGGCATGGAGGCATCGACGATGACGTCACTGGGCACATGCAGGTTGGAAATACCCTTGTCTGAATCCACCATCGCAATTTCCGGCCGGTTGCGGTAACAGGCCCGAATCTTGGCTTCGACTTCCGAGCGGATGGAATACGGCAGCGCTTCAATTTTCTGGTGAACGTTGACCAGTCCGTTGTTGGGATTAACACCCAGGTCCTTGAACAGCTTGCCAAACTTGTCGAACAGCTCTTTGAAGTAGACGGTTACCGCGTGGCCAAACACGATCGGATGAGAGACTTTCATCATCGTGGCCTTGACGTGCAGTGAGAACAGCAGGTTGGTGTTCTTGGCATCTTCCATCTGTTCTTCAAAAAACTGACGCAACGCCTTGATACTCATGAACATACCGTCAATGACTTCACCTTCAATGACCGCCGTTTTTTCCTTCAGTATCTGGATTTCGCCGTTTGGCTTCAGCAGTTCAATGCGAACATTACCGGCTTTTTCGATGACGGTGGACTTTTCACTGGAGTAGAAGTCACCTTTGCGCATATGGGCAACATGGGTCTGCGACGCCATACTCCACACACCCATCGTGTGCGGATATTTACGAGCATAATTTTTTACCGAAGTCGGTGCTCGACGGTCCGAGTTGCCTTCACGCAACACCGGGTTCACCGCGCTGCCAAGTACCTTGCCGTAGCGCTTGCGAATGTCTTTTTCCGCGTCTGTGGCAGGTTCATCGGGATAGTCGGGGATATCAAAGCCTTTCTTTTTCAGCTCTTCAATGGCTGACTTCAATTGCGGAACCGACGCGCTGACGTTGGGTAGCTTGATAATGTTGGCCTCGGGGCGAAGGGTGAGTTCACCCAGTTCTGCCAGCGCGTCTGCGACGCGCTGTTCCGGTTTCAGGTGTTCAGGGAAATTGGCGAGAATGCGCGCAGCCAGTGAGATGTCGCTGGGTTCAACCACGACACCGGCAGGGCGGCTGAATGAATTGATGATTGGCAACAGGGAGTAGGTTGCCAGGGCTGGCGCTTCATCGGTTAGCGTGTAAATAATTTTGGAAATGGACGTAGTCATTAATGCCCCACCTGTTCAGGACTTGGTAAATCAGAAAACATGGTATGTATAGGTGCAGATCCGGCTTTCGGCAATTTCGCGGTTATCGAACAGAGCGTCGTCCGGCCTTTAGCGTTATCCTGTTGGATTCAGAATACCCTTTACTTTAGCACGTTGCTGGGTGTTCGTGAAAACTCAGAACAACAGATTTTGTTATGTTTACGTAATTTGGGTGAAACCTGATCAGGTTGCCGGTAAAAACAGCAGGCCCGGTTCAGGCAAGGGTATACAGAGACCCTCTGTGCCCCCTAAAATTACGTCTTTGATCACCGCCACCTGGACGGTACCCCATGTCAGTCCGATCTCCCACGCCGCCGCAGCTTCTCCTGAAGCATCAGGTGTGTCATTCATTGTATTCTGCTTCGAATGCGCTGATTCGCGCCTATCGTCCATTGCTGGATGAGCTGGATTTGACCTATCCGCAATATCTGGTCATGTTGAGCCTGTGGGAGCGGGATGGCGTTATTATCCGTCAGATCAGCGAACAGTGCCGTCTGGATGCGCCGACGCTGACACCGATTCTCAAGCGTCTGGAAAGCAAGCGTCTGGTTCGCCGCGGACGTTCACCCATCGATGAGCGTCAGCGGGTGATCGAAGTGACGGCGGCGGGGTGGGCGTTGCGGGACGTTGCAGCAGACATTCCTGCCCGCATCGCTTGTGCCACCGGCATGACAGCCGAGCAGGGACGGCAACTGCGCGAGTTGACTGAACTTTTGCACCGCCACCTGGTCGAGGGGGAGTCTGCACTCGCAGAGGGTTAGTCTGCGTGCTGGCGGCTGATCAGCTCGCGGTAACTCGCACCCAGCAATGACGTCAGGTCAATCCGGTTGCTGTCATCGGCAATGCTGTTGCAGCTGAGGACGTCAACAATTCCGGCATCACTCATCAGTTCCCGTGCATTTTCCGCGAGAAGTGCATGGGTACAGACGGCGCTCACTTTTCGGGCCCCCCGTTTCAGGCCTTCGCGGGCCGCCTCAATCATGGTATGGCCTGAACTGATGACGTCATCCACCAGAATCAGGTGCTTATCCCGGTAATCAAAGGGTGGAAGGGTCACGGCAACAGAGGTATCGCCACTGCGCACTTTGCTGGCGGTGACGAAGGGTGCTCCACACACTCGCGCTACTTCTGAGACCCATTGATGGGATTCCGCATCCGGCCCGATCAGAACTACGTCGGTGAACCCGTGGTCTTTCAGATAGTGACCAATAGATTCTGCCGCACTCAGGGTGATGGCTTCCTTGATCGGAATGGCCTGTTCCAGGCGATCAATCCGGTGCAAATGGGGGTCGACCGTGATCACGGCATCGAAGAGTTCGCCCAGCCATTGCCCGATGATGAGCTGGCTCACCGCCTGGCCAGGCTCGAACGCCATGTCCTGCCGCATATAGCAGAGATAAGGGGTGATCAGGGTCAGATGACGCGCACCGAGTTGCCTTGCGGTCCGGGCTGCAATCAATAGTTGCACCAGTTTGCTATCGGGGTGATGCAATGAACGGAATATAACAACGCTTTCCGGCAATTCAGGCGGAAGCCTTACCAGCGACTCGCCATCCGGAAAGTACCGGGTATGAATGGTGTGGTGCGGCAGTCCCAGCAGGTCAGCCAGGGCCTGGGCTTCATGACTTGAATCGGAAAAACTCAGAATCACGGGTATTCCTCTTGAATAAGACCTTAGTGAGACCAGGGCGTAACCAGACTGGGGTTGTCGCCAATATCAAAACCGCTGTTCTGATCGACGGCGCTGAGGGCAAACTGGAAATCAGACTGAAATTCGGCATAGATCCGGTAGAGGACCTGGCCTTTCTTCACCGGATCACCCAGACGACAGAAGACATCCACACCCGCGCCTTTGTCCATTGGCGCGCCTGCAAGTCGGGCCACACGCGCCAAAACCAGATTGTTGATCCCGGTGACATAGCCGTCACGCGATGCCAAAATATCCTGTGTCAGGCGTCCGAGTGGAACCGCCTCGTTACGTCGACCCTGCGCATCAATGATTGCCTGCATTTTGGTCAGTGCGCGTCCCGAATCAAGAATATCGCGTGCAAGGTTGTAGCCCTCGCCGCCACGAACATCGTTCTCAAATTCAATCATGTGGCCTGCCAGACGCAGAGACTTTTCACGTAAATCGCGGGGAGCATCCGGGTCATTGGAGAGCACCTGCATCACATCGCGGGCTTCCAGTGCCGGGCCAATGCCCCGGCCTATCGGTTGGCGACCATCGGTCAGTAAGACTTCGATCGTCATGCCTATACGGGTACCGACATACTCAAACAGTTTGCGTAGCTTCATGGCATCACGCATGGTGCGCACCTTGGCGGCGGGACCTGTTGGAATATCAATCAGCAGGTGGGTCGAACCGCAGGCGCTTTTTTTGGAGAGGATAGACGCCACCATCTGCTCACTGGAGTCAATCGACAAGGGGCGTTCTACTGAAATTAATATGTCGTCTGCCGGTGCTAGTTTCGACGTGCCTCCCCAGGCCAGACAGCCGCGCAATTCGCGCACAATGCGGTGGAGTCGATCCGGATCCAGGTCTACTTCTGCCAGCACTTCCATGGTATCTGCGGTACCTGCCGGAGAAGTGATTGCACGACTGGACGTTTTGGGACACATCAGGCCAAACTCCGCCACGATGGGGATCACAATCATGGATGTGCGGTTGCCGGGAATGCCGCCGATGCAGTGCTTGTCCACCACCATCGGTTCGTCCCAATGGATGCGCGCGCCCGAATTGACCATCGCCTTGGTAAGGTAATACACCTCGTCCCGATCCAGTCCGGCTTCGGCTACGGATACCAGAAAGGCAGCGATTTCGGGCTTGGAATAGCGATTGTCCGCGATATCTTCGATGATATGGGCCAGTTGCGCTTCGGAGAGCCGTTCTCCGCTCATTTTATGACGAACAAATTCCATACTGTGCGCGGGCTGAGCGTGGCAGACGGTGACCAGACTGCCTTCGGGAATACCCAGCTGCTCAAAAGCCTGCTCCGAAAGCCCCAGACTTTCGGTATCGACTATGTTCGTGTCATCCACCACGTTCAGCACGGCAATGATGCGCTTGTGATCCTGGTGAATTTCAATTTTGCTCAGCGCCTGAAAGCCCTCAGCCCGGTAGAGTTCACAGTCGCGGTGCAGGTAGGCGACGTTTTCATGGTAGGTATCAATGGCAACCCGATTGATACGCAACGGGGTCAATGACAGGCAAGTATCGGTCATGCAGAACTCCAGACGGATTAGGGCAGAGAAAGCGTAAGGTCAGACGAGGTCGAGGCAAACCAGCTTATAACCGCGTTTAAGTCGGCGGTGCTTGACGGTTTCCATAATTTCGCGGGCTTCACCTTCGGTGTCGGTCAGGAAGCGTTGTCCCCCGGTGGCGCGGCTGCCGATGCGTCCCCAGCGACACTCGAGCACCCAGGTGCCCAGCAGGTCTTGCTGAATATCGGCAGAATACCAGCGATGGCCGTTTTCCCAGTACATTTTTTGTCCTTATTTTCGTGCCAAGAATAGCGTAGAGGGTCATTATAAGTTTCTGACTGCTATTGTAAAATAAAAGCACAGCCCCCCCTGAAGCCGTGCTAATGGACGGGTCTTTGCCTGATTTCACGTGATGGAGGGATACATGCAGAACCTGCACAAGCTGCTTACTGTTCTGGACGGAGCCAACAGCGGCAAGGTCTCCAAACATGGCAGGCAAATATACAACTATGTGGTACCGGATGTCTGGAACGTCTTTGGCTATCCGGTACCAGCTTCCCGCACGACGCCACAAGGCGAACTTATTGTCGATCCCTTTGATTTTTATGCCACCCTGATTCGTGATGTGATCCTCCCAAAGGCGGAGGCGAACCTTGATTATGGTCGCCCCCTGAGTGCCCTGGAAGAACGAAAGCCCGCCGCCGGGCAGGGGGGCGACTGGATTCGGCGTGCCACGGTGTATTCGGCGATGGTGCGAGCGTCCTCTGCCTGGGATCACGATCGCAACGGGAAACTGGATGATTCCAATCTGTATGGTCTGCGGGAAACCGGCACCTTCGTCAAGATGCTGGCCTTGTTGCCAACCCTGACTCGCATGGGGGTAGACACGCTCTACCTGTTGCCGATTTCACAATTCAGTTTGCAGGATAAAAAGGGTGACTTGGGCTCTCCGTATGGTGTGTCAGATTTCTTTCGTCTGGATCCAGGTCTGAAAGATTCGATGACCGGCGACCAAATGACGCTGGAAGAGGAGTTTCGTGCTTTCGTTGAAGCCTGCCACATCCTCGGGCTTCGCGTGATGATTGATATTATTCCGCGCACCAATGCCATTCATTCAGCCCTGATTACGACGCACCCCGACTGGTTCTACTGGATTCCCACCACGGAGCTGGCGACCTACCTTCCGCCGACGGTTCCTGGTCTCGGGCAGACGCTGGTGCCCAAACCCGAATTTATGCCCGCCGTGTATGGCTCGGAGGCGGTAAAGGCCCACATCCGAAAATTCGTGTCCAATCCCAGAGATCAGGATCCAAAAGGTTGGGAGGTACAGGTACTCAAAGCGCAACAGAAAGGGGTGCCTTTGTTGGAACAGATTCGCTCGCATTACGGCGTGACGGTAGCGCCCGCGTTCTCGGATCACATCAATGATGTCCAGCCACCCTGGAGTGACGTGACCTTCTTTCGACTCTATCTCGATCACCCGGCACATGCAGCAGACTTGCTGGGCGAAGAAGCTGAATCGCTGGCGCCCTACATTCTGTTTGATACCATCAAGGCTAACCTCTATCCCGGTCATCAGCCCAACCAGCCACTCTGGGACACACTGGCCTCGATCATTCCGCATTTCCAATCGTCCTTCGGCATCGACGGCGCCCGTATCGACATGGGCCACGCCTTGCCGGAACCCCTGGTGCGACTGATCATTGAACGTGCGCGGGCGGTTGATCCGGATTTCTGCTGTATCGCAGAAGAGCTTTATCCGGAAAAGGCGCGCGAAGCCAAGCGTCTAGGCTACAACATGATCATCGGCGAAGGCTTCTACCGCCTGCCGCGGGTGAATGAATATTTTACCCATGCGTTTTATTACGGCGGGAAGGATTTGCCCCTGCCGGTTTTTGCTGCCGGTGAAACCCATGACACGCCGCGGTTGGCAGCGCGCGAGGGTGGTCGAACGCTGTCGCGCATGATCTCCGTGCTCAATCTATTCATGCCCAACGGGGTACCTTTCATTAATTCCGGTCAGGAGGTTTGGGAAACCCAACCGATGAACACCGGGCTGGATTGCCGGGAAGATGAAGCGTTTCGGTTGCCACCGTCTGATCCTGCCTACGGTAAATTAGCGCTATTTGATCGCGTGGCGTTTCATTACCTCAATCCGGGGCGTTGGGACATGATTGATACCCTCGCCAATGCCAGCCAGATCCGCCGACGTTTTCTGGATGCGCTTAGTGATCCTGCCTGTTTCGTTGGCCTTAACTTCGCATCGATGCAAACCCCGGCCATCGGGTTGGGGAACTGTGTCAGTCAATCCAACTCGTCTACACATGACATCCTGATGGTGGTGGCCCATACCGATCTGCACGCCAGTCAAACGCTTTGGGTGGACATCGCGGCGCTGAGACAGGCATCTGGGAATCAGCGCCGCGAGGTTGAGGTTCTGTTTTCGACGCATGTGCCACTGGGTTCAACGAAAGTCGATGAGGCGGGTAATCTGTTGCTGCAAATGGCTCCGGGCGAGGTCCGCATTTTGTGGTTCAGAAGGTGATTTGATTTAGATGGGCGGCGATCAGGTAGTAAGAAACGCAACCGCCAGTCATGCCTAGCATCAAACCGCCCGCCTTAAAAAAGGCTATTAATGCCGTGATCACAAGCGATACAGACGCCGCCAAAACTGACACCTTAATCTCCTGTATGAAGATGTAGGCTATGAAGTTCAGGAAGACAGCGGTGGGCAGTATGCTTTCTGCCCATTGCATCATGGCTTCAGGCAGTTGGAACCCATGAATGGCTGGCAGTATTCGAACTATAAAGCTGGTTGACAGAAGTGCCGCAATAGTAATGAAGACAGTATCATTCATTGTATCTAAACCAATGCAATATCAGCGTGGTAAGCAGGACGCTTGGTACCCAGAAATAAATAGGGCCGAGGAAAATTACGAAAACTGCGGCCAATGCCAGGCAGACCATCATCAGGAGGGCCGGTCGGGTATAGCCTCCATGCATTCTTGTCTTGATTTGTGTTACTGATAGATATACAAGAACGACACTGGCGGGATACCCAAGGTGGATGCCGCCACTGATCCAGGAATCCGGGATAGCCTTTGACAAAGCGCCACCTGCCACCCCAGACACTACCCAGAAGAAGAATATGGTGAAACGGATAGTGAATACGTTTGCTGTCGAATCTGAGGCCTTTTCTGTTGCATAAGCCTCATCACCGAGCATGTGAGCGGCAAACCACTTGGAGAGTAACTTGCTCGGCAACCGGTGTTGCGTAGTCAACGCAATTGGGATGTAGCGGCTATTTATCGAAGCGCAGATAAGCAGCATTGTTAAGAAGCCAGTATTCGAATCGGCCAAAGGTAGTAGTGCCAGTTGTCCGCTACCTGTAAAACCCAAAACACTGGCAGCCAAGATCTCCAGAATGCTCCAGTCTGCACGATAAGCCAGTATCCCGAAGAGCATACTGACTGGTACCACAGCTAATGCGGATGGAAGCGCCCGGGTGAAGGGCTTTTTTTCGGCTTCTACCTGGTCGACACCCGGGATCACCTGCAGACTGTTCACATTTCTCATACTTATCTCGCGAGTGATGCTCTTTCATGTCCCGGGCCGTATGCCCGGTTTTCCCAACGATTTATTTCTATGACCCAAATATCCCGATAACCTGTGTCTCCGACTTCCGGCTCAATATTGGTGGCGTAATGAATGAACCTTTCATCGTCTATGATGATGGCCTGGTTTTCTTCCAGGGTGGTTCTATAAAGTATTTCCTGGTTGTTGGGGTCTATTACTTGTGTTTCTCCGCCTTTCACGTTGCAACGTCTGGCAACAGCTATCACACTGTATTCATGCCCGTCCCGATGGGGACCCTCGGGCACAGTTACTCCTGCATAGTCCGGGTTCACAGTCACTCGTATTTGGTTGACGTTTATCTGGAAGAGTTCATAGAGCTCTACCGGTAGTTGGTTCAGTACAGCCGCCACCAGAGGCGTTGGGTCACCGATGATTTGCTCACGGTGCCTCGCCACTCCACCGGCCTCTGCGAGCTTGATGTAGTCCGCGGACTGGACATATTTTCTTTTTGGCAGTGGTGCGAAAACCCATTCACCTTCTTCCCAGTACCCAATGTACTGGGTAAGACGGATCTCTCTAAGTCTACCCATGCTATGCCCATCTCGGGGCATATCGTTAAAGGAGTCTATTAGAGCCTCATCTATTGCGGGCATATCAACAACACAAAATCCATTTTCCAAGTAGTCAGTATTTGCAGCTTGGTTGGTGAAGGGTATGTTCTTAGCGTGTGCAGTCATGGTTGTTCCTCTTGCTAGGCAGGATCAAGATCAAATGTTGCTATCTCGAAGGGCTGAATGGCGTCTATATGTCTTTTCGTAATGCCGCGGTAAAATTCGCAGGCTGACTCCTCGACGGAATTGATAGAGGCTGCTTTTTCTCAAGTGGCCCCAAACAAAGGCCACCACAGAAGCCTTCAATTTCGCAGCCGCGGCAATATTCGGGATTTTCACGGCGTAGAGCTGCGTGATCGAGATAGGCTTTTCCATCGAGAATCAGTGTTTCGTCACGGATATCCCCCAACAGCGTGGACCCTGCTTTGCAGGAGAAAACTGAGCCATTGGGTTCAATACTGAACTGGGCCCCCTTGGCGCTGCAGTTCTTGAATCCGCGGTGACTTACCGTGTCAAAACCGAGCATAACCTGGAAGATTTGGTGCCAATATCCTGTAAGAACCACGCCATTCTCGCGGCCGTAAGTAATAACTCCCCAGAGGCGTTCTACAATGTTTACAGCGCCAAACTCAGAGTAAAAGGTAGGGTCAAAGTCAACAACAACACCGATCTCCCCTGCACCTACGTCAACGGCCAAATCCACAATTCCTTCGTCGAAGTCATCCCAGGTAGCTGAGGTGAGGGCGGCATTGAGGGCAATTCGGTTGTTGTGCGCCTGGAGCTCTCTCAAACCTTTCATCACCGCCGGCATGCTATTCGAGCCATCTTTCAGGGGGCGACTTGGGCTATTTGGTGAGTCAACACTGACGCACACTGCCACTTCATATTTTTTGAAGGTTCGCGAAACCTCTTCGCTGATCAGGCTCCCATTGGTTACAGTGGAATAATGGATGATCATTTCTTCTTTTTCGCCGCGGCCAAAGTGCTCAAGCACTGCTTTGATGGTTCGCCAGTTCAATAATGGCTCACCGCCAAAGAACTGAATCATAACCTCGTTTACCCCTTCAGAGCGGGCGACTTTGAGAGATGAGCTGACATAGGCTATGGCATCAGCCGGCTTCATCGAGCGATTGGTTGGATCGTATTGATGTTCGAACCGCTCCTTGGAGGCATACATTGAATCCTCAATGTTCACCTTGATGCTGTCCTTTGCGATGATTCGTGATTCCTGGACCTTGGCCACCTCATCTTCAACAGACATAGCAGTCCCCTGAACCCCTTCAAAGCAGTAAGCGCAGCCAAAGTTGCAGGCGTTTGCCAGTATGAGTTGAATGATGTTCACCTTCTTTTCCACCGGCACTTCTGGTTGTCCCGATGGGAAAGGCGAGTCTGATAAAACCAGAATCTTTCTTGCCATGAGCTGAAGTATCAGCTCCTCTTTCCTGTTTTTGGGTGCTCCGGCGAGCACAGATTCAGAGACGGATGCATAATATTTGAAGGACTCAAGAACCTTCTGCCCGGCCGCATCCAAAAGGAACAGGCCACCAAGAAGCCGATGGTATATCGCCATCCTTTCGCCTACTGGGCGCTGAACAATATCCTGCGAAATTTTGAATTGTTTTGTTGCTACTGCGGTTGTCACGAACAAACTCTCATCCTTTAGGCAAATCAATGGCCACCCTTAAAGGGTGGCCCGTATAACTATTTGGTCAGTGCAGTAGCAAGCTGCACTCCCTCCAAACCAAAGGTGCCACCGACAGTCCCGCCAACGGTTCCACCGACAGTCCCGCCAACGGTTCCACCCACAGTCCCGCCAACGGTTCCACCCACAGTCCCGCCAACAGTTCCGGCAACTGGTTTCATTCTGCTTTTATTCATAGGATTGATTTCCTTTCAAAGTTTTATTCGTAGAAAGCCTTGTCGAAAGACAAAAAGCCTCATCCCCGGCTCGAAGAGGCCTCTGGGTGACCAGGAAGTCCCTGAGGATTTGTCGAGCCAGGTATGAGTCTATTTTTGAGCGGGGAGTCGGTATTGTATGATCCTGCAAAAAAGGAGGATCAGTTCAGCAGGACTAAGTCGGACCATCGGCCAGGGGATATCCCATAAGCCTTAGAAAAGTGATGAGTCATGTGGCTTTGATCAGTAAAACCACAAGAGGCAGCTGTGTCAGCAAGAGATAGACCCGCCCGAATGGCTGTCTTGGCTTTCTCCAGGCGGCGAAGGGTGAGGTATCTGTAGGGGCTGGTGCCGAATAGAGCCCTAAAATCCCTGGAGAGCGTCCACCGATCCATGCCCGATATTTCTTCTAGTCGATCCATGGTAATGATCTGGTTAGAGGTATTCAGCATGTACTGCCTGGCAAGCTCGGCCGCAGGATAATTCAGCTTCTTCCGCTGCCTTTTCTGTCCTGAGGCATCACTTAGAGCCTGCGCGATATCATAGATCCCATCATCCTCCTGCAGGCTATCCAGAGACATCTCGAAATTGCAGAGCAATGAGGATATCGCGGTGACAATTCTGGGGTCAGTGGTTATGCCATCAGTGATGAAGGGAAGGGGCTTGCCGCCAAGGATCTGCTGAATAAGTTCTGGGGGAACGTACAAGATCTTATAGTGGAACCCCTCATCGGTCCCGGCCTCGCCGTCGTGAAGTTCGTCGGGATGAAGGACGACAGCATTACCAGGCAAGCTGTGTCGCATGGATTTGCGATAGCGAAAACTATGGACGCCATTCAAAGTAATGCCAAGAGCATAGGTGTCGTGCCTATGTGGCGAGAAGCCATAGCCTTTGAAGAAAGCCTCCATTCTTTCAATTTTCGCAGTGGGAGCTGCTACCTTGGCCCAGTCGTTCGATCGTTTTTTAGAGCTCATTGCTATGATTGAATCAGTAAAAGAGTTCGGTAACCCTTGGGAGTTATGATCCTTCCAAACAGATTATAACCAATCCAAACCCAAAATCTTCGAAAGATTCTCGATCGTTTCTCGAAATCGATGACGGTTTAGAAAGTATTCCTTCAGAAGCAAACTTCAGCATACCCAAGAAAAGCACCAGGTTGCAGATAAATAGAAAACAAAAAAACAGATTAATTGAGCAAGCGCCAGCCAGATCCGCCAACGTTTTCTGGATGCGCTGAGCGATCCTGCCTGCTTCGTGGGCCTTAACTTCGCATCGATGCAAACCCCGGCCATCGGGTTGGGGTACTGTGTCAGTCAATCCAACTCGTCTACACATGACATCCTGATGGTGGTGGCCCATACCGATCTGCACGCCAGTCAAACGCTTTGGGTGGACATCGCGGCGCTGAGACAGGCATCTGGGAATCAGCGCCGCGAGGTTGAGGTTCTGTTTTCGACGCATGTGCCACTGGGTCAAACCGAGGTAGACGAGGCGGGTAACCTGGTGCTGCAAATGGCTCCAGGTGAAGTCCGCATTTTGTTGGCTTGATGTGTGATAGGGGCGACGGTACCGGTCAGGACTTGCCCTTTTTCGTCACCCGGCGGTCGCCTACTTCCTACCTGTGTTTGCCATGTGATTGAAACGATTAGATAAATTTACATGGCATGATTTTCGCTGAGTTCTGTCTATGCTTATTGCAGTGTGGCCAAACCCTGAGCGAGACAGCGAGGTTCGAGCATCATGCGCAACACAGTGATCCATTTAGCCGATTGCCGACCCAATAGGGCGTTAGAAGCCCTGAACCGGATTACACGACTGGAATGGGAGCGTATGCCTGTCTCTTTGGTGGGAAACCCATTAGAATTTGCGGGAACGCAGAGCGACCCCGCAGCGAAGAAAATACCAAAGCGCCAACGTTCTGGTTGAGTGGGCGGGTTACTTATGCCTGGTGGCGTTGGGTTGACACCACTTCACTCGTGAGGCGCTGTACAAAGAGTTCATCCAGAATAAATGACTGCTCCGCCGGAATTCCGATACAGCTAAGGCAACTCTGATTAATTCCAGAAATCGTATACCATGAGACGACAAACGACAAAATGGAATCGCCATGAAACAGCAGAGTCTGGAAGCCAGTGGTTTTGAGGTTTACCGCAAGAAAACTCGCAGGAAGTTTTCCTCAGTGAAATGGATCGGATCATTCCGTGGAAAGATTGAGCGAGCAATCGACCCTACTACCTGATGTACCCAAAGGGCTGGTCGAGACCGATTGTCTGGCGTATTTGCGAATCCATTTTCGCAGCACTGGTTCGAGCTGTCTGATCCGGAGCTGAGAGCCCTTTATGATTCCAGAGCGATGCGTTTGTTTGTCGGAATTGATCTTGGCAAAGAGCTTGTGCCGGACGAAACCACCATTTGCAAATTTCGCCATTTGATGGAGAAGCACAATCTGGGTGACGAGCTCTTTCCCTGGTCAATGTATATCTCGCAGAGAGCGGCTTGAAAGTGTCCAGGGAACAATTGTGGATGCCAGCATCATCAACGCCCCAAGTTCCACCAAGAATAGAGACAAAGCGCGTGATCCCGATATGAAGAATGCGAGCTAAGGCAAGAAGTGGGATTTCGGGGTGAAGACACAAATAGGCGGGGACAGCAAAACCAGCTGATTCCTTCCGTGGTGGTGACACCCGCCAATGTACATGATTCACAAGTGCTGGGCGACTTACTCCATGGCAACGAAACGCGTGTATGGGGTGATTCTGCCTACACCGGGCAGAAGCGGGTGATTCACGAGCGATCACCAAATGCTAAGGACTTTACCCAGCGAAAAGGTAGCCGTCACCGACAGCTGAGCGAACAGGAGAGATCGAGCAATCGGCACAAATCGAAAATCCGATCGCGGGTTGAGCATCTGTTTGGCATTTTGAAAGGCCAATTTGGCTATAAGAAAGTGCGTCTTGGACAAGAATGCCCACGCGGTATTCACGAAGTGTGCCTTGGCCAACCTGGTGATGGCCAATAGGCATTATCACCTCTCCTGACGGGAGAGGTGCGCCTGAAATGGCGCTGACGGCCGCTAAAAGCGGCAGAAAGACAAGATTTACCCATTTTTTTGAGATAAAACTATCAACTAACAGAAGTGGCCTGAAAATACATAGGATTATTCAGACCTTCCCTAATATAGATACCCTGAGGGATGCCGAGGGTGCGAAGGGTGACGGTGCCGGTGAGCATCACTGCGCTGTGGCCGCTGATGCGGGCTTCATCCACCAACAAACCAAAGTGCCCCTGGGCATCCTGATAATCCAGTACCAGACTCACCGCCTGATCGACCGCATTCGGCAAGCGCAGCCAAGCCGCCACATTGAAGGCATAGGTCTGCCAGGTCGGGCGTGCGTTTGTGACAGGGGCTGGCTCTGGAGGGCGTCGCAGCATTTTTAGAAAAGCCTCACGTACAGAGGGCTTTTCCAGGTTAGAGGGTGGGGCAGCGGCGAGATAGTCGGCGCGGGGAATTTCCGCCAACTGACGCAGCTTGAGACATTTCACGGGAAATCGTTCATTCATGGTCTACACCTGTGGAGAAAGCTTATGGGGTGTACTATATGTCACAGGGTGGGGGCGATAGTGTGAGGAAGTTCCTCGAAAACGAGGGGGCGCCGTCACAGCCTTACAACTCATTACGGAACGGTTTACGGCATGTTACTGCCCGATACACGCGACTTGGTTTGGTTACTGTTTTTTCTGGTTTACGCGCTCGCCATTTTCAGTGTCGTGCATGTATTGCGAAATTATCGCACCGCACAGGGTGCGATCGGCTGGATCATCGGTCTGGTTTCATTTCCCTATGTCACGTTGCCATTGTATTACCTGCTGGGGCGCTATCGCTTTGAAGGCTATGTCGCTGCCCGGCGTGTCGAAGATGATAAAGTCACGCCACTCATCGAAACACTTGCCCGTATGGCGGGCCAGTGGATCTGCGACCCTCCCTCTAATGTTGACGAGCTTAAGGTCATTACCCAATTGGTGCGTTTGCCATTTACGCACAGTAATCGTTGCGAGTTGCTGATTGATGGCCGCCAGACCTATCAGAGCATGTTTGATGCCATTCGTTCGGCTCAGCACTATATTCTGTTGGAGTTCTATATCATTCGGGATGATAACGTCGGACGAAAGCTTTCGGATCTTTTGCTTGAAAGGCTAGGCGCTGGCGTGCGGGTGTATTTTCTGTATGACGACATCGGCAGTCTGGGCTTGTCGCGCTTTTATATTGGCAAGCTCTCACGTGCCGGGGCAGAAGTTCGATCATTTAACGAAGCCAGTAAACGTCCAAAGCGCTTGCAGATTAATTTCCGTAATCACCGAAAGATACTGGTGATCGACGGTCAACAAGGCTTCGTTGGCGGTCTGAATATTGGGCTGGAATACCTCGGCGCTGCGGCAAAACGTGCGCCCTGGCGTGACACCCATGTCCGACTGGAAGGCCCTTCTGTTCTTGCCCTTCAACTGGTATTTTCCGAAGACTGGTATTGGTCCGCCAATGAAATTCCCACCCTTTCGTGGTCGATTCAGCCTCAAACGGATCTGGCGGAGGCGGGCAAAACGCCGGCAGGTAAGGGGTTAGGTAAAGCGGCCGTGTTTATCTTGCCGACGAGTGCAGCCGATGAGTTCGATACCTGTGAGCTGTTCTTTTTGAATGCGATTGGTCATGCCCGTGAACGGATCTGGATTGCCAGCCCCTATTTTGTGCCGGATTTGCAGATCATAAATGCACTGCAGCTTGCCGCCTTGCGCGGGGTTGATGTTCGGATACTGATTCCGGTTAAGCCGGATAACCTTCTGGTTGGCCTGGCCGCCTACACCTACCTTGAAATGGCAGCGCGCTGCGGCATCAAAATCTACCGCTTTAACGCAGGTTTCATGCATCAGAAGGTGTTGCTGGTCGATGATCGCTATGCAGGTGTGGGCACCGCTAATCTGGATAATCGTTCCTTGCGCCTGAATTTTGAGGTGACAGCCGTGGTGTGTGAAACGACCTTTGTCAGACAGATCGAATCCATGTTGGTGGATGACTTCGCGCATGCCCAACCGTTTACCCTCGATGATTACGAACGCTGTTCACCCTGGTTTGTATTGGCCTGTCGGGGTGCGCGGTTAATGGCGCCGTTGTTATGAGGGGTGTCCAGTAAACAGGACAAAGGTAGCTTTGTCCAACATACTGGACAAATTGTCGGTGACAGGTCGAAATCTTGGAAAATTCTGTTTTAGCGCATGTGCTTGATGATTGGGCTACTTGGTCCAAGCGCCCGGAGAAGGACGTTAGGAGAAAACTGCTGGATGAGTGCGTTCTGTCCCCAGATAGTGTTACGGTCATCCAGGGGGTTCGACGCTGCGGCAAATCTACACTACTTGGGCAGCTGATGACGACCGCTGGAATCGACGAGGCGCATGCCGTATTCATTAATTTTGAGGATCCACGCTTGCTGGGGCATTTGGATGCCGATCTGTTGGAACAGGTTTATCAACAGTGTGCGGGCTCGCAGGAGGCGTGTCTGACGTTTTTTCTGGATGAAATTCAGAACGTTTCAGGCTGGCAGAAATGGCTGAACACAAAGCTGGAAATGAAAAGTGGCCATCGCTTCGTCGTCACCGGATCTAACCCGGATTTCTCCTGAAGCACTAACAAAAAACGGCGAATTGTGTTTAAATTTCAGTTGCTTATACCCAAAAATAAACACAAACGCCGTTGGACAAAATGTTACCAGAATCCTTTACCTTTTCGCCACTGAAAAAACGCCAGATTCAAGCCGATTTTTCGGGTGGTCACATCACCTCGGATGCCGGTTTGCTGCTGTTACGTGAAATTGACCGTAGATGCCGCTTAACTCAGGATGTAGCCGCTTGCCTTGAGGATTCCCGTCAGGCAGGTAAAGTAAAACATGAACTCGTCGATCTGATTCGGCAACGGGTTTATGGCCTTGCCTGTGGTTATGAAGACCTCAATGACCACGACAACCTGCGATCTGATCTCGCGTTTCAAACCGCGCTCAATCGAATCACGCCCCTGGCCAGCAAAGCGACGCTGGGCAGAATGGAGCAGGCCATTGACCGGCAAGCAGTTGTCGCCGCACATCAAGTTCTATGGCAGCGTTTTATTGATGCGGCAGACAGCGGATTCTGCCGTCACCGGATGCTGCGCTGGTGAACGGCACGGCGTGGACTATGTGGTGGGCCTTGCCCGCAACTCGCGCCTGCAAGCCAAAGCCGAAAAGGGCTTCGTGATTGCCCGGCAAATGCATGAGCTGACCGGAGAGAAACAACGATTCTTTATGCCGCTGGCTTACGCAGCCGATTCATGGGGCAAAAGTCGCTTCGTCGTCGCCAAAATCGAGGTCAGCGACAAGGAGATAATCCGCGCTTCATCGTGACGAGTTTGCTGGAGGAAAAAGCAAAAGAACTCTACCGCGACCTTTATTGTGCTCGCGGAGACACCTGGCCGGCCGCATGGAGAACCGCATCAAAGATCAGCAGCTGAACCTGTTTGCCGATCGCACCTCCAGCCCCAGATGGTGGGTTAATCAATGGCGAATGCTGTTATCAGGCTTTGCGTATGAGTTGTTTGAAGAGTTACGCAAGCTGCTGAAAGGAACAGAGCTGGCGAGCGCATCCATCCATTCGTTGCGACTCAAACTGTTGAAACTGGGCGCCGTAGTCATTCGGAATACCCGGCGTATTCGGTTTATGCTGAGCGAAGCCTATCCTTACCAGGAACTATTCGCCGGTCTTATCCAGCGTTTAGGATTTCCCTGAAAATTGCGTCATCCACGCGATAAACACCTGGCTACCGACAAGAATCAGAGGCAGAGTCGATTATCGGTAGGTTCGAGAGAAATCCGGGCTAGGGGCTGTCTATCGTGTGATTTCCGCGCATCTCGTAAAGAAGGCGGGGTTCACACTCACCATAATGCCAGCACTGGCGCAGTGACGCTGATTCAGCGCTTATGCAGTGCGCTCAACCTTAATCCGAATGCGGCCCACTGCATTTCCACATGCTGTTTCTGGATGGTGTCTACGTCGATTACCCGCACAAAGTTTTGCGCTTTGTGGGGGGCAAGACGCCCAGCCATGAGGAGCTTACCGCATTGGTCGGTACAATTACCCGTAGGGTCGGCTGCAAGCTGGAGCGCGACAGCAAAAGCGGTACCAGCGAATAATAATCGGCCCGCTCAGTCCCATGGGTTGAGGGTACTCACACCCGGCAGGTGAAAATCTCTGACGTTTCTGGTAACGACAGTCATGCCGTGTACCAGCGCCGTCGCTGCGATCAAGGTGTCTCTGTATTGCTTTGGGTCCGGTATGTGAAATCTGGCGCTAACCAACGCTACTTGCTTGCACACCGGAAGAATCCGTCGGTCAAAGGCAGGCAGTACATGCTCGGAAAACCATTTTCTGAGTATCTTTCCAGACGGTTTGTCAGACCGTTCTGATAGCAAAATGCCGTATTCAAGCTCATGTACTGTAATCGAGGAAAGGTACAGCAGCTTGGCATCAACTGAGTTGGCCCAGGATATAACGTTTGAATTTGCTTTACCGCTTTTGACTTTTCTGAGCTCTGAGACAACATTCGTATCCAGTACGTACATTAGCTAAATTCCGCAGCAACCGCTTTGTCATTGAGCTTGGCCGGTGCAAAATCAATGTCGTCCGCCCCTTCCATAAAAAGCAGATCACCAATATTGCTACGATCTGAGGTCAGCTTTTGGTAGTCCTCCATCGAAAGGAGTACATGCGAGGGTTTTCCTCGGTCCGTAATCAAGACCGCTTCGTTCAAAGCAGCTCTTTTGGCCTTACTAGGGTCCTGGTTGAATTCTCTGCTGGTCACGGTTATCACGGTTACATTCTCTCTACTCAATTGAGTGTAGTTACAATACTACATGTAGGGGGGTAATTCAATAACGTTTCATTTGCCCTTGGAAAACCGTTTTCTCCGGCTATGGCTGTGAGTAATGCTTGTCGGGAAAACGTGATGCTTCGAAATGATTTGATTTCAAAATTCTCCCCAGGGTCAATTGTATTGACCTCGGGCCAGTGGCTTGCGCGCCATGAAGCGGCGCTTGAGGCGAATTTAAGGCCCCTCATTACGCGCCTTCAGCCGCGGCTCTGATACCGCAATCAGTTTTCCATCCTGTCCCATCGCAATGGCCTGCGTCGAACCATACGGCCCCATCTCTTTAAGGAGATGACCTTTTTGCTGCAGGGCTTTGCGCGTGTCGGCCGGGAGGTTGGCTTCGATAAACAGCACATCGGGTCGCCACTGCTGATGAATGCGGCTTTTGGACAGGGCCTGTTCCAGGGGGAGTTGGAGATCTAAATAATTAATCAAAGTCTGCACGACCTGGGTAATGATGGTCGGGCCGCCTGCCGCGCCCAGCGTCATAAGCGGTTTGCCATCCTTTGAAACCAAGGTAGGGGACATGGAGGATAAGGGGCGTTTGCCGGGCTGGATACTGTTGGCTTCGGCACCTACCAGGCCATAGGCATTTGGCACGCCGGGTTGCGTCGAAAAATCATCCATCTGGTTGTTCATAATCACGCCAGTTCCGGGGATGATGACCTTGGAGCCAAAATCCGTGTTGACGGTCGTGGTGATGGCCACCCAGTTACCGGCATAGTCGGCAGTGGCGATATGCGTGGTGTGTTTACGAAAGAGATCTTCCGCATCCTTTTCTGCATCTGAAGTTGAACGGAGCTGGGTCGGATCGCCATGGGTTTCGACGGTGATCACATGTGCAGGGTCTAGTCGTGCCGCTTGCCTGGAAAGATAGGCCGGATCAATGAGTCCGGCGGGCACTTTGGTGAAATCGGGATCACCGAGCCAGTATGCCCGATCAGCAAAGGCCAGCTTCATGGCTTCACCCAGAAGGTGATAACGCTCTGCCTCTCCTAACTCGCCCAGGTTGTGACCTTGCACCATGCCCAGAATCTGAGCCACATGCATTCCTCCACTACTGGGGGGTGGGAATCCAACGATCTCAACGCCGCGGTAGTCTGATAAAAGCGGTGTTCGTTCGATGACCTGATACTGGGCAAAATCGTCTTTGCTGAGTAGACCGCCGTGTCCTTCCATCCAGCTATCCAGGGCCTGTGCGAAACTGCCCTGGTAGAAAAAATTTGATCCATCGCGAGCGATACCTTTCAGGGTCGTTGCCAGGTCTTGCTGAATCAGGATATGGCCTGCGGGCCATGGTTGCCCGTCGGGTTGGAGTAACACCTTGCGACTGTCCTCAAACTGCGCCAGTCGATCCGCTGAGTTTGCCAGCCGGGTAGCGTAGAGGCGATCTAAAGGAAAACCTTTTTCGGCCAACGCAATTGAGGGCTGGATCACCTCGCTGAAAGATTTCGCACCCGCCAACGCAATCGCTCGCTCGTAGGCCATTACCGAACCGGGTACGCCACTGGCGAGGGCACCGACCTGACTCAATTGTGTGTCAGCCACTCCGTTGCGGATAAACATGTCGCGTGTGGCTTTGGCGGGGGCTGTTTCGCGCCCGTCCAACGCTATGAGCTTGCCATCCGAGGTGCGGATGAGGACAAACGCGCCGCCGCCGACCCCCGAGTTATGTCCATCGACAACCCCCAGCGCTAAGGCCGCGGCAACGGCTGCATCCACCGCATTGCCCCCTTTGGCTAACACCGCCATGCCTGCTTGTGTGGCCAGGGCATTAACCGTGGCGACTGCGCCACGTTCGCTGACCTGGGCCTCTCCCTGCGCAGGCGTGCCAGCCTCGGCGAGCGCACTGACACAGGCCCAACCCAGCGTGAAAAGCAGGAGGAGGCAACCTTGCCAGCCTGGATGGTGTTTAAGGATCATGCCTCAGTACTCCTGTTTTTCTTGCGTTGTTCCAGTGCCTCAATTAATGCCCGTTTTTCCTCATCGGTATACCCGTGCCAGTCCAGAATTTCCTTGAGAGTTCGATGACAGCCCATGCAGACATCGTCGCGATCAAGGCAGCAGTTGCGGACACAGGGATTGGGTATGGTTATGGGGGCTGGCATCGTCAGAGTCTCAACAAATGCGTGGGAGCGGATCGCCGTAACTCCAGTCGAGCAGTCGGCGGCCACCAAAGATTGTAAGCAGTTCCACCCGAGGGACATCGCTTTCGACGACCACCCCGACCCGGCAAGCCTGCACCCCCAGCGGATGCGCCTGCAAGGCGGTAAGTACAGACTCAGCACTCTCGGCAGTGCAGATCAGCAAGCAACGTCCCTCACAGGCAAGGTAGAGGGGGTCCAGTCCCAACAGGTCACACAATGCGGCCACATTGGGTGAGACCGGAATGCGCGCTTCGTCTATTTGCAGCACATGACCACTGGCTTGCGCCCACTCATTGAGCACCGCGGAAACTCCGCCACGGGTCGCATCCCGAAGGCAGCGTAAACCCTGTATGCCGGTAAGTTGAGCAATTAGGGGGCCGAGATCTGCGCAATCGCTGGTCAGGTCCGATTCAAATTTAAGCCCCTGTCGGTGGCTCAGAATGGTGGCACCGTGCCGACCAATATCACCGCTTAACAAAATGTGATCACCCGGTTGTAGGTGCGACAGACCCTCCAGCATCAATGCCTTTCCCTGTCCTATCCCGGTTGTGGAAATAAACACGCCATCACATTTGCCTCGCTCGACAACTTTGGTGTCACCTGCAATGATCTGCACGCCTGCTGCGCGTGCTGTCTCAGCCATGCTGATGACGATCTTTTCGAGCTGTGAAACCGGAAATCCCTCTTCCAGAATAAAGCTGGCGGTTAGGTAGCGGCAGCGCCCACCCGCCATGGCGACATCGTTCAAGGTGCCGTTTATGGCCAGGGTGCCGATATCGCCGCCGGGAAAAAACAGAGGTGAAACCACATGCCCATCGGTCGCGACAATCAATTCGGCCGCGGAGTTTTCGCAGGCTGTCGGCAGGCAGGCACCGTCTTCCAGCGTCGCCAGAATCGGGTTGTTGAAGTGGCGCAGAAACAGTGAGGTGACCAACTCATGCGTGGCGCGGGCGCCGCTGCCATGGGCCAGGGTGATCAGAGACGTCGTTGGGCTCATGCGGACGTTGGTATCCTTTGATGGCGTCGGTAGCGGTAATGCGCGGCACAGGCCCCTTCGGAGGACACCATGCAGGCACCAATCGGGTTATCGGGGGTGCAAGGGTTGTCCCAGAGTGGGCAGGCTTCCGGGCGGGTTTGCCCTCGTAACACCGAAGGGCAGGCACAGGCGCGATTATCCTGAGCGGGCGCTTCCTGCAGCGCAAAACGGTGTTCGGCGTCGAATCGCGCATAGCCAGGGGCAAGGGCCAAGGCACTGTGAGGCATAAACCCCAGGCCGCGCCACTCAAAGGCATCGCGTACCACAAATACCTGCCTCAGCAGCGCTTGTGCCTTCAAATTGCCCGATGCGGTGACGGCGCGAGTGTATTGATTATGGGCCTCGACACTACCGGCATTCGTGCGTTGCACCAGTGTGAGAATGCCTTGCAGTAAGTCCAGCGGCTCGAAGCCACAGACTTCGATATTGATCTGAAATTCGGTGGACAGGGCGTGGTAGGGTGTCATCCCGGTAATCACACTGACATGACCGGGACCAATCAGGCCCTCCAGTTGGGGTGCCGGGCTATCATCGGTCGGCGCGAGTATGCCGCGAATGGCGGGTGGCGTCAGGACGTGATTACAGAAAACCGTAAGGTTCCTCAGCCCCTGTCGTTCGGCCTCCGTGACCAGCAGTGCGGTGGTCGGTGCGGTCGTTTCAAAGCCGACAGCGAAAAACACGATCTGACATTCCGGGTGGGCTTTGGCAAGAGCCAGACAGTCGTGAGGCGAGTACAGCACTTCAATGCGGGCACCCTCTGCTTTGAGTTGCAGGAGATTCTGGCGCTGGGATCCAGGCACCCTGAGCATATCCCCATAAGTGCAAAGGATAACCTCGGGACGTTTCGCCAGACGGATGGCCATATCCATGCGCGCCATCGGCAGCACACAGACCGGGCAACCAGGGCCGTGCAACAATTCGATGGCGGAGGGCAAGGGATCGGTCAGCCCGTGGCGGAACAAGGTGTGCGTGTGGCCACCACAAAATTCCATGAAGCGATAGCGTTGGCCGGGCCGAACGGCCTCGTGGATCTGACGGTAAAGAAGCTTCGCACGGCTCGGGTCGCGGAAATCGGGCAGGGAATCAGGTTTAGTGTCGGTACCGGGACTAGTCAGGGGAGTGTCCATCACGTCCTTCCATCAATGCCAGGGTCTTATGGGCTTCTTCGGGATCCAGCCGGGTCAGGGCGTAGCCCACATGCAGGATCAGATAGTCACCCACCTGAACGGAGTCTATTAGCGCCGTATTGACCCGCCGTTTGATTCCGTTTTGTTCGATCCAGGCTTCCTCTTCGGACAGCACCTCCAGTACCCGGACGGGTACAGCCAAACACATGGCTCAGTCTCCTGTTATTATGATGATCTCATCAGCTTCAGCATGGCCACCCAGGCCTGACCGACGCTGATGCCGCTGTCATTGTTGGGGAGCTGGTGGTTGAGATACACCATCATGCCACGCTCCGACAGACGTTCAACCAGAATTTTCGACAGGCTGTCGTTTGCCAGGCAACCTCCACTTAGTACGATATCGTGCAGCTGGCAAATTTCCGCATGATGACAGACCCAGATTTGCAAGCCCTCAATGAGTCCCTCCTGAAACGCACGTGCCCGCTCTTCGGGGTTGTTCAGCTGGGGGAGTGCAGCTACCAGAGACGATAAATCCAGTTGCCCCTCATTGTTCAAGCGAGCGGGATGCTGGTGAACCCAATTTGTCAGTTCGATTGTAGGCGCTTGCAGCCGGGCAAGTGATTCGAGTCGGATCGCCGCTTCGCCCTCATAGGTGACGGTATGCAGAATATCGGAAACCGATGCGGCCGCGTCAAACCATCGGCCGAGGCTGCTGGTTTCCGGCCACGGATAGTCAGGCTGGTGGGTAACCAGTTGGCGAAATGGATCAGACAGCGCCGGGAAGTCGGGCAGGGGGGCGAGGCTGTTGCGCAACGCAAAGGTCAGGCCGATGCGGTCTATTTCGCGGATGGCCTTGTCCCCACCGGGAAGGGCCAGCGGTGCCAGATGGCTGATCCGCCCGACATCCGGGCCAGCGGACCGCAACAATTCACCGCCCCAGGCACCGCCCTCGAGGCCCCAGCCAAATCCATCCAGAATCAGCCCAAGCACAGGCCGCCCCAGCAGCGAAGGGTGTTCAGCCAGCACTGAGGCCAGGTGGGCATGATGGTGCTGCACGGGAATCAGCGGTACACCCCATTGTTGGCTCAGTTGTTCGGCCCACAGACGTTCGGCCCCTTCAGGGTGTAGGTCACAGGCAATCGCCTGAGGACGGATGCCGGTGCAGTGTAATAAATATTCAGTCGTCTCCCTCAGGCGATTCACACTCTCAGGATGGGATAGGTTACCGAGGTAGGGCGATAGATAGGCCTCTGAACCGCGTGTCAGGCAAAGGGTGTTTTTAAGATGGGCGCCGATGGCTAACACTGAGGGGCCCGAACCGGACAATTGCAGTCGGGCCGGCGCAAATCCGCGCCCGGGTCGAATGCGCGGCGAGGCAGCCAGTGGACGCACTACGCTGTCATCACAGGGGTGCAGGATACGGCGATTATGCGTCAGCTGGACATCGCTCAGCTGGCAAAGCTGTTCAAAAGCCCCCGCCGCTGTTTCGTCGTAAATCAGGGGTTCACCCGAGCCGTTGGCGCTGGTGCAGACGAGGAACAAAGGCGTTGAAGGTTCTTTTGACGGTAGGAGTCGACGAGCCTGATCAAAGGCGCTCAGCAGCAGGTGTTGCAGCGCCGTATAAGGAAGTAATATGCCAATTTCATCGCAACCCGGTGCGAGTAGGTTTGCCGTTGCCATCGGATGCACTGACTGCAGGGGCAGGAGGGTGATTGGACGCTCTGACGAAGTAAGCGATGCGACAAAGCGATCTGCGCCTGGAAAGTCTCGTGTCAGCCCCGCCAGGTTCAAGGCGTCATCCACTTCCTTAACCAGCAGTGCGAGGGGTTTGCCCGGACGCCGCTTAAGCTGGCGGAGTCGGCTAATCGCCGACCTGTTGTTGCCATCGCAAAGCAGGTGATAGCCCCCCACGCCTTTGATAGCCAGAATGCGACCCTCGGCAAGCCATTGCCCGGCGAGGGTAACAATTTCAGCCTGCTTGTGTTTACCCGCAAGCACCCGCTGACCGTGTTCAAACGCACGCAAGTGTGGGCCGCACTGAGGGCAACAGAGATTTTCAGCCCAATAGCGCCGATCTTCTGAATCGTTAAATTCTGCTTCGCATGCGGAACATGGCGCGAAATCCGCCAGACTGGTGTGGGCACGCGTATAGGGTAACTGACTGACCTGGGTGTAGCGGGGCCCGCAGTCACAGCATTGAATAAAGGGGTAGCCACTGAGTCGCGTCCCGGGCGTTTCGAATTCATTCCGGCAACGTTGGCAGATAGCCTGATCGACAGGGGGGAGTCCTCCTGATGTGGCCTGGGGTTCACTGTCCAGAATACGAAAAGGGTCGGTGCGAGTGATCGTAGCAGTAACGGCCGGTGTTTCCCGTGTTTCGATCTGGATACCAAGCGGGAAGAATGTCTTTAATTGCTGAAGCAAAGTATCGATATGGGATTGCGGGCCTTGTAGCGTCAGGTCGACAACTCCACCGCGATTGCAGACTGACCCACTCAGATCGAGCGACTGCGCAAGGCGTGCCAGTGTCGGGCGCAGGCCGATTCCCTGAACCCGCCCGCTCAGGCGGAGGTGAATTTGCGTGTGGCCTGTGTCAGCCATTCAATCCAGCCCTCGATGCCTTCGCCTGTTTGCGCCGAGATCGGCAACACGACGGCATTCGGCTGAATTTGCTTAAGATTGTCGTAAAGATCGTCCAGATTGACCTCAAGATGGGGGAGCAAGTCCATTTTATTCAGTAATACCACATCGGCATCATAAAACATGTCTGGATACTTCAGGGGTTTGTCTTCCCCTTCGGTGATCGCCAGCACCACGACCCGCAGGCTTTCGCCCAAATCGAAGGCGGCTGGACACACCAGGTTGCCAACATTTTCAATAAAGAGCAGTTGCAATGAGGCGATGTCCAATTGATCGAGCGCGGTGTCAATCGAACGCGCATCCAGATGACAGCCTTTGCCGGTATTGATCTGCACGGCCGGGGTGCCGGTCTTTTTGATACGCTCCGCGTCTCTGCGGGTTTGTAAATCGCCTTCGATCACCGCGCACTTCAGGGATTTCAAGTGGGGCAGCGTCGCTTCCAGCACGCGGGTTTTGCCGGAGCCGGGGCTTGACATCAGATTGACTACAGGCAGTCTCAACTGCTGAAAGCGGGCGCGGTTGTGGGTGGCCTGTTGCTGATTCTGGTTTAATAGGCTGATGTCGAGTTTGATCTGCCTCGAGGTGGCCGATTTGGGATAGAAATCATGGGGTTTACAGCCGCAGGTGCCGCACATGGCAGGTCTCCCTTGAGTGTCGTGGGGTAAAAGTGTGGTTCTTTTGAACGAGAGGGTCAATGTAAACCCTGAATCGATTTCAAGCGCACATCCCGTCCCCGGATAATCTGGCGTCCGGCCTGTCCGCAATACGGGCAGCAGTCGAGCCAGTCCTGTGCCGGCGCCTCGCGTTGACAGGCCGGGCACCGCGCGTGTCCAGTCTCTGATTCAATCGTGAGCACTGCGCTCTCGGCCACGGTACCGCGTTGGCAGGCCTCGAAACAAAAGCGCAGCGCCTCTGTTGACACATGGGACAGCGTCCCAACCGACACGGTCAAGGCGGTAATGCGCTGCAGGTCTTCAGCTTGCGCCGTGCTTGTCAATTGGTCTAGCAGCGCTTCGACCAGACTTAGTTCATGCATGCCGCTGCGCTGATGGGTTGCGTCCGGTGTTTTAACCAGGGAATCAAAAATTCCAGGGCTTTTTCAAGGTTTTCTTCCCCTTCCGGACTCAGGCGTTCTTCGAATTGGTCAAACTGCCGCCCGCGAATGCCGAGCACATAGGCGCGGGGTTGGGCTCCGTAAAGGGTCTCGGCAAGATCCATCACGCCTTCAGGTGTCAGACTATGGGTGCCGAAGCCGCGTTGACGACCGACCCTTACCGGCTTGAAGCGAAAATCAGAGGACATGTTCATGGCAGCATCGACAAAGACCACCTGCGAATAGCGAATCACGCGCAGAGCGTCTTCAGCGCAGAGCTGGTATTGGGTTTGAGTCGTGATGCCGGGTAGACGATAAGCGTCCAATCGATAAATCAGGGCAGGCCCGAGACCGTCATCCTGACGTCCGGGGTTACCATAACCAATGACTAAAATATTGCTTGTTGTTTTCATAGGCCGTATGTGTCCTCGTCAATATACTGGCTTTTCCTTTGAATACACGTGCCGTCTGCGTCCACCAATTCGACTTGCAGCGGCATCTGTCCGAGTGCATGTGTCGCACAGGACAGGCAGGGGTCATAGGCCCTGACTGCAACTTCGATGTGGTTGAGCATGGCTTCCGTGATGTCCGGCTGGCCGTCCAGATAACGTTGTGCGACATCGGTGACTGCCCGATTCATCGCGGTATTATTATGAGTGGTTGAGACAATCAGGTTACAGAAGGTGACCTGATCATTTTCGTTAACACGGTAATGGTGAATCAATGAGCCGCGCGGCGCTTCAATCACCGCGATGCCTTCCTCCCGGCGTGTGCCGGAACTACGCAGATCCGAACCCTGAAGGTCCGGATCGAGTAAGAGTTCATGCACTTTTTCACAGCAGTGCAGCACTTCAATCATGCGCGCGTAGTGGTAATTCAATGAACTGTGATTAGGGCTACCCTGTGTCAGTTCACGAAACTCCAAATGCGCGTCGCGGGCCAGTGGTGTGTCCAGAAAGGCCGCATTGTTGAGTCGCGACAGTGGGCCAACCCGATACCAGCCGTCCACATTTCCAAGCCGCTTGATAAAGGGAAACTTCATGTAGGACCAGGGTTTAACTTCTTCCATGAGGTAGTCATTGAAGTGGTCAGTGTCCACCTGATCAAAAATGATCTGTCCGGCGGCGTCGGTGGCGCGAAGTTTGCCGTGGTAGAGATCCAGCGCACCATCCTCCCGAATCAGGGACATGTGATTGCTTGGAAAATGCGCGAAGCGTTTAACCAGGTGCTGATGTTCAATCACATAGGACTTGGCCAGCGTGACGGCAGCGCGGCACCACTCCAGAAATTGCCCGTGATTCGCGAGCAAATGATCCCGCTCTGCAAGACTCAGGTTTTTGTTGATACCCCCAGGAATAGCAGAGGTACCGTGAATTTTCTTGCCGGACGTCGCTTCAATGACTTCCTGCCCGAATTTGCGCAACAGAATGGCTTGTTTAGCCAGTTCAGGATGCTTACGAATCACCTCGAAGATATTGCGTCGTTCCGGTTCTGCATCGAAACCGAACAGCAGATCAGGTGAACTCAGGTGAAAAAAGTGCAACACATGGCTTTGTAGAATCTGACCATAGTGCATCAGACGGCGCATTTTTTCCGCCGTGGGTGGCAGAATGTCAACGCCGACAATTTTGTCCATTGCCTTGGCTGCAGCGAGGTGATGGCTGACCGGGCAGATGCCGCACAGGCGCTGGACAATAACAGGAACCTCCCAGAACAGTCGCCCCTGAATGAAACGCTCGAAGCCCCGGAATTCAACAATGTGGAGACGGGCTTCACTGACCCGATTCTGCGCATCGAGATGCACGGTTACCTTTCCGTGTCCCTCAACACGGGTCAGAGGCTCGATTTCGATGACCCGTGACTTAGTCATACTTGATCATCCCGTAGGAAAACTCGGGTTTTTTTCCCGTCGCTAATGCCATCAGCACCTGGTAAAGGGTGTCCCCGGAGGGTGGACAACCGGGAATCTGAAAGTCGATATGAACCACTTCACTGCAGGTGTAGACTTTATCAAGCAGTAGCGGCAGTGCCGGGTCATTGGGGATATGATTGCCTGGATTCAACACGCGGGGACTCTCGTTATACGCCTCTTCCAGACATTCGCGTAACGGATCGTCAGCATGCATGATTGCGTTGCGCATCACCGGCAGTCCTCCCATGATGGCGCATTGCCCGATGGCGACCAGAACATCGCAGTTTTCCCTGAACTGCCGAAGAACATGTACGTTATCCTCATTGCAGCAGCCACCTTCGATCAGGCCGATATCACAGCGCTGGCGGAAGCCTTTGAAATCCATTAACGGGGAACGGTCGAACTCGACATGCTCCAGCACTTCCAGCAGCCGTTCGTCCATATCAAGAAGGGACATGTGACAGCCAAAACAGCCGGCCAGTGAGGCCGTCGCCAGGCGCTTTTTTTTCTTCATGGCGGATCAGACTCAATGTGTGCAGGGACCGCCTGCGTGGGGATATGATGCTGAACTGCGTTGTCCAAATCGATGGGGCGACGGTCAAACAAGCGTTGCCCAACCGGGGTGTCGAAGCCTTCTCTTTTTCGCAGGATACAACCCACCGGACAAGTACCCCGTGCGATGGCTTCATCCTCCAGACTGGCGTCGGTCTCCGCGAGTCGGGCGGCACTGACGCCAATGCGTTTATGAATGCCACGCCCCACATAATCAAATACATGCTTTTGATCAATGTCCCTCGAAGCGCGAATGCACCGGCCACACAAGATGCAACGATTGTTGTCCAGGGCAATATCCGGGTGCGAAGCATCGACAGGGCGAACCGGCTGTAAATAAGGGTAGGGGCTGGCTTGTGTGATCCCCAGTCGGTAAGCCATGGCTTGCAGTTCACAGCGCCCACTGGCTTCACAGATAGGGCACAGATGATTACCCTCATGGAACAGCATTTCGACCAGCGTTCGCCGATGCGCATTCAAGGTGGGGGTTTCGTTACCAATGACCTGTCCTGGTGCTGCCGGTTGGGTGCAGGCGGCCTGAATCCGTCCATTGATGTCAACACAGCAGACGCGGCAGCTGCCCTGGGGGACAAGACCTTCGCAGTCACACAGGCGCGGAATATAGATTCCTGCCGCATCACAGGCCTCCATGATGCTTTGGCCTGCCTGTACCGTTACAGTCTGACCATCGACCTGGATGGTAAAGGTGCTTGCCAGGGTTTCGCTCACGATACGCCCCCCGAATAATCGCGGTCATACAGGGTTGAACCCCGATGTGCGAGGTGACGGGCTTCATCCAATGCTTTCTGGATATCAAAGCCGGGTTGTGATCCTGCATTAGGGGCTTTTAACAAGGCAGCATAAACCAGCGGAAAGTTGGCCAGGGTGCTCAGGATCGGGCGCGGTGAGGTATGTCCCAATCCACACCGACTGGTCTCGATAATCGTGTCCGCGAGTTGCCGAAGGTAGTCGATGTCTGTGGTCTCGCCCTTGCCCGCGATAATTTTATCCATGCGTTCCAGCAGGAATACATTCCCGACCCGGCAGGGCGTGCAATAACCGCAGCTCTCATCGACAAAAAACTGAATATAGGCTCTCACGATTTCGAGGATATTCCGGGTGCTGTTGAAGACAACAAAAGCTCCCGCTGTGGCGAGATCTTCAAAACATAAGCGTCGGTCGAATTCGTTGCGACCGATGATCTGGCCACTGGGACCACCCACCACCACTGCTGCTGCATCGTCTGCCTGGCAGTGGTTGAGTAGTTCCCTGACGGTGAGTCCAAAGGGGAATTCATACACGCCGGGCTTACGACAGTCGCCGGACACGCTGAACAGTTTGGTCCCAGTGCTTTGCGGGGTTCCCAGTCGGGCAAAGGCAGTCGCGCCGATTTCAAAAATGCGCGCGATGCAACAAAAGGTTTCCACATTATTGACGGTGGTGGGCAACCCTTTATAGCCCTGAATAGCAGGATAGGGGGGGCGGCTGGTCGGTTCACCGCGTCCGCCTTCACAGGACCGGATCAATGCGCTTTCCTCGCCGCAGATATAGGCGCCGGCACCTCGCTGAATGCGGATGTCGAAGTTGAAACCCTCAGTACCACAGATATGACTGCCGAGGAGTCCCTCCGCGCGTCGTTGGGCCAGTCGTTCTTCAAGCCAGGCCTCGAGGTAGCGGTATTCAGCACGTAGATAAAGAATACCCTGAGAGGCGCCAGTGGCCCGAGCCGCAATGGTCATGCCCTCGAATACCAGGTCAGGTTGCTCAGTGAGCAATACCCGGTCTTTGAACGTACCGGGTTCACCCTCATCGGCATTGCAAATGACCACCTTGTCGGCCGTAATCTGACGAAACGCGGTATCTAACTTTTGCCAGACCGGGTAACCGGCCCCGCCTCGTCCACGCAAGCCGCTGGCCCGGAGCGTTTCCAGGATCTCAAATGAGGACAATTCTGAGGCATTTTGCAGGCCGGATTCCGTCAGCTGCCCGGATCCCAGGATCGCCCCCCGGCGCCGGATATTGTTTTTCAGGCGGGTCTGAATCAGGGAGTTGCCATTTTGACCCTCTCCACCCTGGGTAAACGAGGAACCAGGGTGGCTATCTTTTTTTAGATCCTGGAGTAAGCGGCGAAGTTTGGCGGGTGTCAAAGACCCCGCGATATACTGATTGACGAGCAGCCCCGGGGGTTGGTCGCAAAGGCCGATACAGGGTGTCAGATCCACCGAAAAGAGACCGTCCGCAGTGATCTGACCGGGTGCGATTCCCAGTTCGTCCCTGAGAACAGCAAGCAGATCATTAAAGCCATGCTGCCGATCTACGATGTCGTCGCAGAGATAGATTGCAAATCGACCCTTGGGGCGACTGGAGTAAAAATGGTAGAAGGAGGCAACACCGTCGACGGATACGCGCGGTAGCCCGGTTGCTTGAGCAATATCGGTCAATGCGTTGGCATCAACACAGCGGTTGACATCCTGAACCTGCCACAGGATGTCAAGTAGTCGTTTTGGATCAAAATCAAAGCGGGCACAGGCCTCTTTGACTGCGACGGAGTCTGTATTGTCCATTCCCGTTGTTCTTGTTGTGCGGAAACACTAATGAACCGGGAGGTGGCCTCCCGAATGCTCGCCATTATAGGCCGATGTATGGTGGGATGGTACCCGCGAAGATGAGGATTTGTTCACGTCTGCTGTCACCTGGCCGTCATCGAGCTCATGAAGTGCAGAAAACAGGGGGTGGCGTTCAAGTGCTGAGGCGCCTTTGGACGGAAGCAGGCCGTCGACCATTCCGTCCAGATAGGCGGGCAGAATAACCTCTTCGGCGATTTTGACTGCAGCCTCCCAACCCTGGTGGCGAGTCATGTCAGGGATCAGTTTGAAGGCATCTTTCAGTTGATTCCCCGAGCAACCGATAAGACGGCCAAGCAGACTGGCAAAAAATACTGGCAAGGCTGACTGCAGCCCATGTTTTGCCAGCAAATCCAGACCGGAAACCTGATGGATAAAGCCGCAGCGCATTAGCAGATGGCTCGGAATCTGGGTGATTTGGTCACAGAAAATGATGGTGTCATGCGTGATGAGCAGTTGATCTTCAAAGCGGCGATACTGTGACCAGTCTGTCACGAGCATTAAGTCGATCGGTCTGCTGCCAGTGACGGGATCCGTTTTAAAAAGGAGAAGTTCAGCGACTGATGGCGCTTCTTCAGCGGCAGCTGACAGCATTTGAGTGAGCTGGCATTTGCCTCGGCGTCCCGCCCAAAGGCGTGAAAGCGTCTTTGCAACGATTTTGATCTGAATTTCAGGTTGGCCGACGACTGCGATTGAGAATGTATTCACCGAGTATCCCTCTTTTGTTGTTATGCGGCCTGATCCTACCGAAATTCATAAGCAAACATACTGACGTGCATCATCTTTGTGCAGATTTTCAAAAGCGAAAAAGTAGCGATTGCTAATCGACGCCGCTCATAAAAAAGCCGACTCCAGGGAGTCGGCAGGCCTGATTTCGGACGGATGGCTGAGGCTTAAAGGCCAGTTAAGATTTCCTTATTGGCCATATTACTCAGATCGCTTTCATAACCTTTGGTATCAATCGCGGTAATCGCGAAGAAATGCTTGCCGCTTACGAGTCCCGACATTTCATACAGATTCTGGGCGGCACTAACATCATACACCTGCTCTACAGCACCATCCTCGGTGCTGTGGTAGATCCGGTAAGAGGCAATGTCTCCTGCTTTGAGCGCGGTACCGTTGACGCGAGTGGTTGGGGGCACCCAGCTGAGCTTAGCAGAACGGTCGATAGCGACATCCAGCTTAACGGCCTGGCTGGTTACGGTGCCCGTCGTATTGGTTATCAAAACATCATACTGCGCTGCGTCGCTCAGCTTGATAGCAGACAGGCTAAGGTAGGGCAGCACTGCATTCGCAATCGGGCTGCCATTCTTGCGCCATTGGTATTTCAGCGTGCCACTACCAGTGGCTGCAATGTTGAAGGTGTGGCTCTTGCCGGCAAACACGGACGCGCCAACAGGCTGTAGAGATACCTGAATGTCGAGCTTGGGTGTTGGTGCCACTTTTGCCTCGACTGTTAGATAAGCTTTGCCGGTCCAATTAACGCTAATAGAATTACTAACTTTCACCTGATAGTACGCTGCATCGGTACTGGCTGCAGACGGAATTGTGTAACTAGCTGTGGTTGCGCCGGCAATCTTGCTGCCATTTTTGTACCACTGATAAACAAGGGTGCCGGACCCAGTTGCAACAACGTTGAACGAAGCGGGACTGCCTGCCGTCACCGTCGTTGAAAGTGGCCGCTGCACGATTTCAACCGCTGTGGCCGTCTGTGTTGTGGTCGTGGTTGTGCTGGTGCTTGTAGACGTGGTTGCAGTGGAGGTTGAGGTCGTTGTACTGGATGCTGTGGCCTTTTCAACCGTTAAATAGGCTTTTCCAGTCCAGTTGGAGGTGCTTGAATTGTACACCTTTACCTGGTAAGCCCCTGCATTTCCAGTAGCAGTCTTGGCGATTGTGTAAGTTGAAGACGTTGCACCGGTAATTTTAGAACCGTCTTTGTACCACTGATATTTAAGCGAAGACCCGCTTGCTGTAACGCTAAACGATGCAGACTGACCTTCTTTAACCGTAATTGACGCGGGGCGAGACAGAATGCTAATCGTTGACGTTGTAGCGGTCGTTGTTGTCGCCGCCGCCGCACTCATCGCCATCATCGGTTGGAAGGGCGCAATCAGCATCGCCAGGAAAGTTGCCACATGGCGAACCCGCTTTTGACGACGCAGCGTTTGATTCAGTTGCTTCTCGCTAATCAGGCCGCCGGCGACGAGAAACTCCCCGAGGCGCTGACCTGCAGCGTGTGATTCTACCAACGCCCGATTGAGTTGGGCGTCGGTAATGAGTCCTTTGTTGACCAGCAGGCGCCCAAGGCGCGATTTTTCGATCGATTGCGTTCTAACAGCCATAGTGAACCCCTCATCTTACTACGAAAGCAGATTTTATAATTGTTCACATAGTGTACCGGCGGCCGGGTGATCTGACTGTTGTATTTTTGCAAACCGGCCGCCCGTGAGGGGTTACATATGGTTACGAAACGATCAGTTATGTGCGGCTGTTCACCAAATCCCGCTGCCATTGACGCTTTTTCTTCAAAAGAGCCTTACCCGTCGTTTGCATGGATTTGAGATACAGTTCCGGAATGTAGCGTTTTAACCACCAGACCAGACGGTAATTAAAGTGAGGCAGAATATAAAAACGGCCTGCCTCAGCCCCTTTGAATATTTGATCAGCAATATCGTCTGCCGACAGCCTGGAGGTCTGGAAGAGTTTTTCAATGACCTGTTTGACCTGCGGATTGGTGGTCCGTGCGGTTTTAGCCAGGCCGGTAGGGAAGAAACCTGGACACACTACGCTGACACCAATGTCCAACCCTGCGAGTTCGCCGTACAGGGTTTCTGAGACCGCAACGACGCCGGCCTTCGAGGCGTTGTAAGAACCCATTTCCGGGGAGTGGACGAGGCCCGCCATAGAGGCGATATTGACAATCTGCCCGTGGTGCTGACGCTTGAACAGGGGGATAAAGATCTTGCAGCCTCTCACGACGCCCATCAGATTAATGTTCAGTACCCACTCCCAATCTTCCAGCGGTGCCTCGTCAACGGCCCCGTGCGTGGCAACACCGGCATTGTTTATCAGTAGATCAAGGCCGTCCCAACGGCGTTCGATGTCGGTACGCCAGGCCTGAAGGTCGGCCGTATTGCAGACGTCCACATGGGTGTAGAATGCATAATCCTTCGCCAGGGCGAGAGATTTAACGGCGGCTTCACCTGCCTCGTCCTGGATGTCCGCCAGGGCGACTCGCCAGCCCTCCGCCGCATATTTTTTCGCGAGGGCCAGGCCGAGTCCGCTGGCCGCTCCGGTAATTGCAACACGTTTAAGGGGGGGATTCGCCATTTCCATAGTCTCCGACAGGTTCAAAAATTCAACCTTAAAGAGAAAGTTGAAATAGAACAAATGAATAAGTGGAATGGGTGGATATAAGAAATATTTATGAAATATCGCGTTTTTATGTTCGGAGAAATGAATCAATCATCGGTATACTGCACGCTTATCATCAATTGAAAATCAGGCAACCGCATGCGCGATCCTTTGGTATTGGCCGCAACCGTCGAACGCTTTGTCGATTCATTAGCTCACTGTCGCAAGATTGGCCTATGTGTCGTGTCGGCGCGGGAAAACGAATTGATTCTGGAGTTACCCTACAGCGACTGCATCGTGGGCAATCCTGAATCGGGCGTCATTCACGGTGGAGCCATCACAACCCTGATGGATACCACCTGTGGAAGCGTAGTCATCTGTGCTTTACCTCAATTTGAACTGTGTCCGACCCTGGATCTGCGCGTTGATTACATGCACGCCGCGGCACCCGGGCGGCCGGTTCGAGCCAGGGCGAGCTGTTTCAGAGAAACGAATAGCATCCTGTTTGTTCGATGTGAGGCCTACCAGGATGACACCATCATCGCTCACTGCGTCGCAACCTTTATGCGAATCGGCCGCGAAGCCACCCCTCTGGCCTATCGTAATACGATCGCAGGCATTATCGAAGCAGCGCAGTCAGAAAAAGGAGATGAGGGATGCGTCTGATCGAGCTGGTCGAAAAAGCCCATGCCAGTGGGGATTACTCTGAATTAATCGGCGTCATTCCGTATGCGCGAACCATTGGTCTGGAGTGCCACCGTTTTGGCGATGACGTTATTTTCCGTCTGCCACAACAAGATGAAAACTTGGGAAATCCCATTTTACCGGCTATCCATGGCGGTGTAATTGGGGGATTCATGGAACTCTCTGCCTCCTTGTACCTGATGATGTTTCAGCCTGTTCCCCAAATGCCTAAAATCGTTGATTTCTCGATAGACTATTTACGTGCAGGCCTCAATCGGGATACTTTCGTGGAGTGCAGATTAACCCGACAGGGAAATCGAGTCGCTAATGTCAATATTCATGCCTGGCAGAAGTCTCGCCAGGATCCTATTGCTTTGGCTCGTGCTCATTTCCTGTTCAATTCTGGCCGTAAATAAGAGAAAATAGACGCTCATTGAGGTTGCCTAAACGTGTTTGAAGTTTCCGGGAGACGGTTGCATGGATGAGCTGCTTGAAAAGCAGGAATCAGCGGAGCGGGATATCCGTCAGGCTTTGGTCTATTTTCAGTCCGGTTTTCAAAAAGGTGGACTGTCCTTGCAGGAAATTTATGCGGCCATGGACGAGTTCGAGCCGATACTTCGTCAGCTCATCCGTCCGCATCAGACCCGGTTTCAGTTACCGGATCGCCTGGGATTGACGCCCGCGCAGGCTGCCGCAGTGCGCAAAGCCCATGAAGAATGTATGCAGAGCACCGTGCTGCATTACCGCAAAAACATCTGGCAGGGACTCAAAATCATCGCCGGCCTGATTGGTCGCCAGAATTACAATTCCTGAAGGGGGGTACGCGCATGGTCATTGCAGCTTCCGGACAGACCGTTCAGGTCGCCTGTACAGGCTGTCACACCCTCAATAGGATGCCTGTCGAGCGCCTCAACGGTGGAGGCAAGTGTGGCCGTTGCAAGCAGCCTTTGTTCAATGGCCGCCCGTTCAATCTGGATGAGGCGCATTTTGCGCAACACCTCAAGGGAGACCTGCCCTTGGTTGTCGATTTCTGGGCCGCCTGGTGCGGCCCCTGCAAAGCCTTTGCCCCCGTATATGAGCAGGCGGCACAATTGCTCGAACCTCAGGTTCGCCTGGCGAAGGTGGATACTGAGCGTGAGCCGGGACTGGCGAGCCGGTTTGGTATTCGAAGCATCCCCACGCTGATTGTTTTTCGCAATGGTGCAGAGGTAGATCGAGTCTCAGGTGCGTTACCCCTCGCCCAATTCCAGCAGTGGGTTCGTAAACATCTCTGAGAACCTTGGGCCTGTTCTATACTGTCAATTTAACCTGACAGAGGCTATTGATGCCTGATGTGAGAGATCTGGAGCTACTGGTCCAGGCCAAAACGCCCCTCGTGATTATCGAATCGATTGAGGAAAGCCGTGTTCTTGAGACGCTGGCCAGGCTCGCCACACGCATGAGTCGTCCTTTCTACCGCTGGACCATTACGGATGGCTTAACACGACTGGGTTTTGGGTTTGAGTTGATGCCCGATGAGGCGAGTGTCGAACCCGAGCAGGTGCTGACCCAGATTCGAAAAATGCGTCAGTCAGGCGTATTCGCCTTGTGTGATTTCCATCCCTACCTGTCGGATCCCCGGTTGGTCAGGCGCGTCAAGGATATTGCACTGAGTGCCCAGCAGACGGGACACACACTTATTTTCATCAGTCACCGTTTCGGACTTCCGCCTGAATTGGGCGGACTCAGTGCCCGTTTTGAACTTCGTTTGCCCAGTACCGAACAAATTCTGGCGCTGGTCAAAGAAGAGGCTGCAGAATGGGCCAGTCAGAAAGGGGGTACGCGTGTACGTGCGGATAATCAGGCGCTGCAGCATCTGGTCAGGCATCTGGTTGGCCTAACGGTTGGCGAGGTGAGGCGTCTGGCCAGAACCGCGATTTATGATGACGGAGCGATTGATCACCGGGATTTACCAGAAGTGCATCGGGCCAAATTTGAGCTGATGAATCTCGGCGGTGTGCTGACTTACGTTTATGACACTTCACGCATGGACGACATCGCGGGCCTCGACAATTTGAAGGACTGGTTGCAGCGCAGGCGTCATGCTTTTATCACTGACCGGGAGGCGAGTTCACCTAAGACGGATTTGCCAAAAGGACTGCTGCTACTGGGTGTTCAAGGGTGTGGAAAAAGTCTGGCCGCACGAGCGGTGGCTGATCTTTGGAAATTGCCGTGTCTCAGGCTCGACTTCGGCGCGTTGTACAATAAGTTTCATGGGGAGACGGAGCGCAATCTGCGCGAGGCCCTTCGCTTGGCCGAGCAAATGTCCCCCTGCGTATTCTGGCTGGACGAAATCGAAAAAGGGGTCGGTGTGGCTCAGCACGATGAAGGTGTGTCTGCGCGCTTGCTGGGCAGCTTGCTAACCTGGATGGCGGAGCGGAAGAAGCCTGTCTTTCTGGTTGCGACCGCTAATAATCTAGATGCGATGCCGGCAGAGCTGATTCGTAAAGGGCGTTTTGATGAGATTTTTTTCATTGACCTGCCACTGGCCCCGGTTCGGCGCGGCATCATTGAATTGCATTTGCGTAAACGTGGGCGTGATCTGTCTCGCTTCGATCTCGCTCTGCTGGCGGATGCATCTGAAGGATTTTCGGGGGCAGAGATTGAGCAGGTGATCGTGTCAGGGCTTTATCGCGAAGGTTCGGAACAGTCCGAGCTGGATACCGCAATGCTGCTGGCGGAGTTCCACGGTACCCAGCCACTGTCGATCACCATGGCTGAAAAGGTTGCCGCGCTGCGGCACTGGGCAGCCGGTCGCTGCATCAGTGCCGATCGGTAAACTTATTGCTGCGGGAGTTCGAGGAAAATCTCGATTTCGTCATCAAATGACTTATAGTCTGCCGTGATCTGAATATAGGTTCCGGTAAAGCCGGCGAAGCTGGATTTCATGGTCAGGATACCGTCTGCATCAATCGTTGCCACTTCACTGCCCACGACCATTTGCCAGATGACACTGTCATTCTGGGCCAGATCTTCGGTTCCCCGAGAACTGTCTGATAATACTTCGAACAGGGACAATTGTCTGACTTCACTGGGCTTCAAACGATCTGTCAGTGGGTCGACAATAATCACATCCGTCGCATTCAGCGCGTTGATCGTCAGCGTATCTTCCAACCCACCGCAACCTGCCGTAATGGTTGCATCGCCTGCTGTACTGGTTGTCACCTGACCGGTCTCTGAGACGGTGGCGACGGCGCTGTTACTGCTACTCCAGCGCGTCGCTTCCGTAATATCCTGTCCTGTCGCACCGCCACTGAAGTCCCCTAGCGTACGCAGTTGCAGGCTGCTACCTGTGCGTACCGAAGCGGCGGTTGCCGGATCAGTCTGCAGGTCCGTTAACGTATCAACCACAGTAATCGGCAAGGGCGTAGAGCTGACACCGCGTCGCGTACCCGTCAAGGTAACAATGCCGCTGGTGCGGGGGATCAGGCGATTGCCACTGATAAATGCCAGATTGCTGTCATCGACACTCCAGCTTACATCGGTCAGGGGCCGTTCGCTGGCGTCTGAGTAGGTACCGGTTGCCTGCAGGCCGGCGGGCAGGCACTCATCGGGTTCGGCGGGATCACTGGCAATGGCCAGGCTCACCAGGGTGGCGTCGGACAGCGTGACGTCGAGGGATTCTGTGTAGGGGCCCCAGCTGACCGTGACCTGCAGGGTTGAATTGCCCGTAAAGTCGCGGGTAGTTAACAGACCGCTGGCACTGACGGTTGCCAGCGTGGTGTCACTGACTGACCAGCGGACGGATTGAGAAACATCCACAGTCGTCGCATTGCTCTTTGTTCCGGTTGCGACGAGTTGCCAGCTTTCTTCTGGTTCGAAAACAAGTTTATTCTGGGTTGAACTGATATCGATTGCCGTGAGGTTGAGCGCCCCCACTTCTATGCCTTCAGAGAGTTTTTGCACTTCGACTTCGTTGTCGCACCCACTGATCAGCATGGCTGCCGCGATGAGCAGCGCAGCTTTCAAATTAAAACGCATAATTCACTCCCAGTGAGAACAAATACGCCGATAGATCGGAGTCAAAAAAGAAATGTTCATACCCGCCTACAAGCGAGAGAGGGGAGCCTGAAACAAAGCGTTCCTCAAAGCGAAGCATCAGTGCCGCGCCATCAAAGCTCTGGCTGCCCGGAAAGCCGGTAGACCCAGCCTTAGTATCCGTTTTTAACAAGGCGTATCCGCCACCGAAGGTTGCTATGGTCGTTTTGTCGGGACTGATCGCATTCGCGGTGGCGTAGGCCGTACCTTGAAAATCAACTGACATCGTTGAGTTGCGGCTATCGTCGTCGGTGACGCCAGTTTGCAGGTGCAGCTCACCACCTAAGCCATTGGCGAGGCGCGCCCCACCGAGCAGGCCCACCTGCCATGGGGAAAAACGGGTTTCGTTGACTTCAATGCGGGAAAGGCTGGTTTTTGCACCAATAAAAGTTTCAGCATGAGCAGAAAGGCAAAGGGCCGGCAGAACCAGAAGCGCGCGGCGAATGAGGGGTATCATGTGTCAAATCCTGACAGACAGTGAGGTAAGCGGTGAAGTTACCGATAAACGCGCCGCGCTTCAAGTGGGACCGGGCTGGGATTCTTCAAGTTGTGCGGAAGACCGCAGAGGCCAGTGATCGGACACAAGCATGAGTCGCTCATTGATCTGCTCAATGCCCGCGTTTGTTTTGCGGAACAATCGAATCATCAGGCCTCCCGCGCCAGGCAATCTGAAATGATCTCTTACCTGCTGAGCCAGCGACAAAGGATCTGTCGGAGATTCATTTGTCGCGGGTTCACCGCTCAGCCAGTTCATCCGTGGGATGATCCGTCCCCCAATGGCCTGATATCTGGACATGCACGTTCGCAACTCATGTGCGTGACACCATATTCCCTTGATCTGGCTGACGTTTACCAAAGGGTGGGGTGTGAGTGCATCGCCTGCCAGGGCGTGGCGAAAAAGGTAACCTTGCATCAGTACGCGGGACTCCCGTACCCAATTGCCTGGAAAATCAAGCTGCTGGGCACTTAGCCAGGTTGCCAGTACCGCTTCCGTGTGTGGATGGTAAAACAATGGCAACTGATGATGAATCAGATGGTTTATCTTATCTGCCAGACAGTCACCGGCATTGGGACCAATCCATTCCTCCAGTCGACTGCCCCTCTGCGTCGCCAGATAGAACTTCGCGGCCAGTTCACGATGGATCAAATGGCCATTGTGGCAGGACACCAGATCCAGGGCGCCGAGGGTTTGGCGATTCTGAAAAACCTGAGCGTTACGCAGGACGGGGTGCTCGTGTCGGGCCTCTTCCAGTAATGCGGCCCAGAGTTGCTCGTAATAAAGACCCACCCGACCCTGACAGGTGCGGCTTTTTAGCAGCGAGGCAAATGACGGTGAGTTAACTTGGCGCGAATAGGGCAGATCCGGTGATTCGATCAGGGCGTGGCCCTGTTCAAAGACCAGTTCAGTGGCGGACAAGAGTGATGGAGTATTCAGACACCATCGGAGGTCCTGTGTTAGAGTGTGCGCCTCAGACATCATCTTAAAACGAACTAAAACGAAGATTTTTATCCCATGAGCGTCCCACTATCCAACAACCCTGCGGCGGTTTCCAGTCATTTATTGCCGAAAGGAATCTGGATCATACCGGTTCTGTTGGTAGCGGCTTCGATGATGCTGGAGGGGAGCGCGCTGTTTGGTGCAGCGACGCAGCGCTTTGTCTGGCAGGGCAGTGTATGGCTGGGTGTCGTCGAGATGGTGTTGATCGGCGCATTGCTGATGAATGGTATACGCATTCGGGAATGGGTTAAGTCGGCGGGAATCGCCGGTCCCAAGGCGCACCGGGCAACTGACCTGTGCCTGTTTTCCTTAATCCTGTGTGCCTTGGGCGATTTGGTCAATCGCAATTTTTCGGGAACCTACTTCGCTTATGATGACATTATCGAGCACAGCTATCTGGTCGATTCTGTCTGGTTTTTTCTGCCAGGGTACTCTGTATACTTGCTGGCTGCCTGGCAAACTACCCGCTTACCGAGCGCACTGAAGGCGGTTTCGCTGGTTGTGGCGGGCGGGGCAGGCCTGGTGTCGTTTCTTGGCATGGTGCTGCCACAGACGAGTGAGTATATTGTTGCGGTCACGGGTCTCTATGCCGTAGTGATTACGACAATGGTGGCTGTTGCATTCTGGATTGCGCTGAGCTGGCGCCACCCGCTCGGCTATCTCGTGGCGGGAGGTGCTGCGTTGGCGAGCGTCGCGGACGCAATTATCGGGCAATTCTGGCTCTACGGACATGGCTACTATCCTGCGGTAGCGCACATCAACTGGATCGTCTACTTCCTGTCACAGGCGCTGATTCAGCAGCTTCCGGTTTTGTTGGCCCTGCATGATCGATGAGTGCTTGAATTAAAAGACGACCGGTCATATAATAATCGCATGGCACGAATAAGACGCAGTGAACAAACCCGTGAGGCCCTTATAGAAGAGGGTATTCGGCAATTAGCCGCCTACGGTTACCATGGCACCGGTATCAAACAGATACTGGATGCGGTGCGCGTGCCCAAGGGCTCATTTTACAATTACTTCGAAAGCAAGGAAGCCTTTGTTGCTGAGATTGTCCGCTCCTATAGTGAGCAAGGGCTCAGTCAACTGGATGATTATCTTGGTAGCGAAAAAGGGCTGGGGCCCGTTGAAAAGCTCAAAGCGATTTATCGCTACATTCTGGAGCAGCATGCGGATGTCGGGCAAACTCAGCGCGGCTGCCTGATCGGGTCGCTCGCGGCAGAAATCGGCAGCAGCAGTGCAATTTGTCAGAGGGCGCTGATCGAAGCCTTTTCAGGCTGGCAGCAGCGTTTGACGGCCCTGTTTAAGGCGGCTCAGGATGCGCGCCAGGTGCGGTGCGATCTTTCTGCTGACGACATGGCAACCTTATTCTGGTCAGCCTGGGAGGGTAGTCTGATGCGGATGAAAATGGAGGGTTCTGTGCGAGCACCTGAACACATGATTGAGCTTTTGTTGGATACAGTATTCAAACGTTAATGATGAAGAGGGCTGGACCCTCATTTTTTGAAGTTAATTAAAAGACGACCGGTCTAATAAATTTGGAGGCAGCATGAACCAAACCGCTCAAACAGACCCGATACTTACGCTGGATCAACCCTTGCGTCTCGGCAATGGTGTGATCATTAAAAATCGCCTGTTCAAGTCAGCGATGAGCGAACAATTGGGCGATCGTCAGCACAACCCCGTACCTGGCCTGGTAAACCTCTACCGTACCTGGGCGGAAGGCGGTATTGGACTCTCGATGACAGGCAATGTCATGGTTGATCGCACCGCTTTGGGTGAGCCTAAAAATGTCGTTTTGGATGAGCAGAGTGATTTATCAGCCTTCGAAAACTGGGCACGTGCGGGGAACATCAAAGGCAGCGCCCTTTGGATGCAGCTGAACCATCCGGGTAAGCAGACGCCTAATTTCCTGACCAAAGAACCGGTTGCTCCCTCTGCCATTCCCCTTGAGAATGGTTTGGAAAAGGGTTTTAACACACCCCGTGCGCTGACCGAAAATGAAATACACGGCATCATCGGAAAGTTTGCCCAGGCGGCGGGCCTGGCCAAAAAGGCTGGGTTTGCGGGCGTTCAGATTCACGGCGCGCATGGCTATCTGGTCAGTCAGTTTCTGTCGCCAAGGCATAATCAGCGCTCAGACCAGTGGGGCGGTAGTCTGGAAAATCGGATGCGCTTTGTATTGAGTATCTATCAGGCCATTCGTGAGCAGGTCGGGCCTGGCTACCCGGTAGGTATCAAGCTTAACTCAGCAGACTTTATGAAGGGTGGTTTTTCGGAAGACGATTCAATGCAGGTCGTTGCTGCCCTTTCCGAGGCGGGCATTGATCTGATTGAAATTTCTGGTGGGACTTATGAGAGCCCGTCCATGATCGGTCATCGGGTTAAAGCATCGACACTGAAACGGGAGGCGTATTTTCTGGACTATGCCGAAAAAGTTCGTGCGGTGACCTCCACCCCGCTGGTTGTAACGGGAGGTTTCCGCTCTTCAGCCGGCATGACGGCCGCCCTGCAGTCGGGGGCGGCAGACATGATTGGATTGGGACGTCCTTTAGCGGTCGATCCGGAGGTTCCGAACAAGGTGCTGGCTGACGCTGCTTTCCGTATTGAGCTGCGGCCGTTGACTACTGGCGTTAAAGCGGTGGATAAGCTCGCAATGTTGGATATCACCTGGTACGAGTTTCAGCTGGCGCGTATGGCCCGGCGACGTCGGCCAGATCCTGATTTGAGTGAATGGGGTACTTTTTTGCGTACCCTGGCCAGTGCAGGCGTGAGTGCGTTTCGCTTGAGACGCGCGTGACGCCAGCAACCCAAGGTGGTTGGGTTCTCAGGCGGACTCGGCTATGATGCTGCGGTAAGGTGATTTAATTGCAGACATCAGGAGTCAAAATAATGAGAACAGGTCGCTTAGGGAGTAGCTTGGTATTGGTGGTAGCGCTGGGCCTTGGGGTTGGATGTGCCACGGGGCCCGCGGAAGTCTCTTCAGTCGTTTCACCGACGGCAAACTTCAAGGCCTATCAGACCGTCGCGCTGGAAAACGTCAGTCAGCAAGAAGGCCCGGAGTTTGCCCTGATCGAGAAATCTATCGCCAGCGTTTTGTCAGACAAAGGCTATCGTGTTGGTGGCAAGGACAGTGACCTGACCTTGCTATATCGTTTAACGCGTGACCGTGGCGAGAAACTGAAAGAGGAAGTCATACCCACCGCGCAAGGCACGGTTATCCGGCGTAATCTTGAGGCGGTCAACGAAGCGAAATTTTTGGTCAATCTCGTTGATACCCGCAGCGGTGCGATGGCGTGGAAAGGGTCCACGGTCCGAGATTTAACCCGCCAGAAAACGCCAATGACCGATGCTGAAATCAAGACAGCACTGGAAGAGTTTTTCGCCACGCTTCCGTCCAATCAATAAGTCTGCACAAAAGGGCGGGAGCGAATGAGAACTCATCTGTCGTTGAAATCGGCCGGTTTGGGATGGTGTGTGCTGTATTCACTGTCGCTGGCGGGCTGTGCCAGTTTAAGTGGGCAGTCCGGGCAGGCGGAAGTGAATCCAGTCCAGTATACCTTTGATTCATCCACGGTGTGTCCTGGCCTGGAGCGCTTGTTGGCGTCGGCGGAAAATCAGTTCAGTGATATTTCCGGAAAATCAGCGTCGGGAAGTCAGAATATCAGTGTCTGGAAGACCTCGTTGAAAGCTGAAAACGCCGATTGCCGGGTTGTCGAGTGGGGCAATGGTCAACCGAACTACCTGTGTACGGTGGCCTTGCCGGGCGAACAGTCCGCGCAGAACTGGCATCAGTCTCTGGAGGCAACGCTCACGGCATGTCTTGGCGCAGACTGGTTGGCGCAGGATGCCGAAGATCGCGAAGGTATTGTGACCTCGTTGACCCGAAAAGAGGTTTCCCCAAGCGTGATCACCGTGAGACATTACCGAAATGAGAAAATGCTGTCGTCCAGGAATTGGACCGGCGTGTTCTCTATCGGGCGCACGCCCTCAACACCCTGATACGATCAGATGCGAAACCAACCCGTCAGACTCAGGCGGGTTGCGTTGGTCGGGCGCACTTCATGCGGGAAATCTTCGCTTAGAAACAGAACAGTGGTTCCCCAGCGGGGTTCAACGGTCAGCAGGGGATCGGTACGCCACGCGCAGCTCTCACTATCGCTGTTATCCGGGTACAAAATCAATTCGCCACCATCGGATGCCTGCCATGCGCGGTTAAGGTAGACGATCAACGAAATCTTGCGGCTGGGCTTTCCACGGAAGGCATCCAGGTGCGTGCGATAAAAGGCACCGGGTGGATAACAGGCGAAATGGCATTCAAACTCACGAAGTCCGAGAAAAAACTGCCGATTGAAGTGCTGACGCAGATGTTCAATGGTTGCAAAGTAATCAAACAGTTCCGGGGGACCCGGTTCCAGCCAACAGGTCTTGTCGGCGCGCACCCGCCGATTAATTTCATGATCGGACTCCCGGCCAATGCCTGCCAGATGAAAGTCTTCACTGCCCAGACGCTGGTAATGAGTGGCTAATTGCTCAAGCGTTGACGGTGTGAACAAATCCGGCATCACGGCATAGCCCTGTCGTTCAATGTCTTGGGTCAGTCGTGTCAGGATGGCGGGTGCAGTCATATCGGCGTTTTTGTGCAAAAGTTGCGGAAGCATACACGGCGGCCAGAAAACTACAAGGCTCCAACGATTGCGAAGCTGGATTCAAATCAAAGAAACGTAAGTAACTCCTTAATTTTTTTGGGTGGATAACCTATTCTGATAACTCGTGATGTGATCAGGTGTGGTGCTGGGTTTGAATCTATTTTCGGGTAAGGGCATCGGTGGCTGCCTTCTCGGTGTGCTGGCAGGGCTAGCTCTAGCTGGGCTTGTCGGGGCTGACGACACGACAACTGAGGTTGAGCCAAACGCGACTTCGGAGGAAAACCCTGCAAAATCGGAGAGAACCGAAAAGCTGACCGAACTTGAGTCCTATCTGGATCGCTCTATTTTTGCTCAGGAACAGAAAGACGGTTACTGGGGCTGGATGATCACTCAGCGTAACAGCTGGTCTAACGATGTCGTATCCCTGGGGCGCTACATCGATTCCTTTCTGGGGGGGAATGAAGCCTACCGGCAGACCAACGAGAGTTTTTTTAAACTGGGTTTTTTCGGTCGCTGGCTGGAAGGAAGAGAGTTTGACGCAGACCCACGCGTCAAATTCCGACTGGATTTGCCCAGCACTAAAGACAAATACCGTCTCGTTATCGAAAACCAGTCCACCGACACCCTGTCTCCGGAAGAACGTAATCGCGATAGCGTCGTCACCGCGCTGAACTCACCCAATACGCCGACCAGCGGATTCTTGCGCATACTGGGTGATCTGGAGGATTGGAAACTCAAGGCGGATCTCGGTGTTCGATTCAGCTCGCCGATTTCACCCTTTTTGCGAGGGAGGGCCGAGCGAACCTGGATTCTCGATCCACTGTGGTCTCTGCGTGCCGAAACCCAACCTTTCTATTATGTGACGGATGGTTTTGGTTTTTCTCAGGTGGTTAATTTCGATCGGCTGATTTCCCATAGAGCACTGTTGCGCTTTCGATCTGAGGCCCAGTGGCTGGAAGAAAACAAGTTCTGGCAATTTGCCGAGGTTGTGTCTTATTCACGCCGACTGAGTAATCGCGCGGTCATGAGTCAGTCTGTCGGATGGGCAGGACAAAACAAACCCCGATTGCAAACCACCTCCTATTACACCAATATCACCTACCGATACCGGCTTTACCGCGATTGGTTGTTTGCTGAAGCAACGCCTGAAGTGGTCTGGGCGAGGGAAACCGGCTTTGCCGATGACACCTCGCTCACGATTGGGCTTGAAGTGCTGTTTATGAGATAAGGAGCTTCCAATATGAAGCGTATCTGGCCTATCGGCCTGATCGTTGGTGTTGCAACGGTTACCGCAGGGTACCTGGTCTCTCGCCCCGAACCTATCATGGTTAAACTGCATTCACTTGAAAAGGGAACGGTTGAAGCCACCGTTTCCAACACCCGCGCAGGCACGATCAGAGCGTGTCAACGATCTCGCCTTTCAATGCCCGCCGGGGGAACCGTCACCCAATTAAATGTTAAGGCTGGTGATCGGGTTAAACGCGGTGAGGTTCTGCTTCAGCTGCGTGACAACGAATATCAGGCAGCGCTTGAGCAGGCGGAAGCCCGTCAACGCATGGCCGTGCAGAAGCGGGCTGAGATCTGTTTTGGCGCGGAGCAGGATCAGCGTGAGTTGACCCGCCTCAAGTCTCTATACGATAAGCGTTTAACCTCCGAAGAGTCATTGGAACGCATACGCACCACCGCCCAAATGTCCTCACTGGCCTGTAAAGCCGCCCAGGCCCAAATCGAGGAATCGCGTGCGGCGGTGAAGCTGGCTCAGGCCAGTCTGAATCAGATGCAACTTAAGGCCCCGTTCGATGGCATTGTCGCTGAGGTCAATGGTGAGCTTGGCGAGTATGTCACCCCTTCACCCCCCGGCGTGCCAACACCGCCGGCCATTGATCTCATTGATGATCAGTGTCTGTATGTGCGGGCGCCTATCGACGAGGTGGATACCGCGCGTATCCGTGTGGGGATGCCCGCACGGGTTACCCTGGATGCCTATCGGGGGCAGACACTGGAGGCGATCGTGACAAGGGTTTCGCCTTATGTCCAGGATTATGAAAAGCAGGCCCGTACGGTGGATGTAGAAGCGAATATTGTAAACGTACCGCCTGACATCACTCTGCTGGTCGGTTACAGCGCCGATCTGGAAATTATTCTAGCCTCCCATGCTGGGGTTGTTCAGGTGCCATCCGATTTGATAGTCGATTCAACTAAGGTTTATCGTTATGATCCGGACACCTCAACCTTGCACAAAGTTGAGTTCCAACCCGGTCTGAGTAACTGGGTGTTTACCGAGTCACTCTCAGGCCTGGCGGTGGGAGAGCGTATCGTGTCCGAGTTGGATCAGGAGGGTCTTGAGGATGGTATTAGCGTCCGGATTGCGCCCTGATTCTGAGTCTCGCCCTGACTCTGAGTCCCGCTCTGCGCCGGTTGTGCGATTAAGCCAGTTAAATCGCTATTTTCAACTGGGCGATCAGACGGTCAAAGCACTGGATGGCGTGGATCTGGTGATTGAGACCGGCGATTATCTCTCTGTGATGGGGCCATCCGGGTCGGGTAAATCGACCTTGCTGAATGTTCTCGGATTACTGGATCGACCGACTTCGGGAGATTATTTTCTCAATGGACGCCTGACCACAGGATTATCCGAATCCGAACTGGCGCATCACCGACAAATAGCCATTGGGTTTGTATTTCAGTCCTATCATTTGATACCCCGGCTGAGTGCGCGGGGCAATATGGAGTTACCACTGGTCCTGGCAGGCTGGTCTCCGGCTCAGCGACGTCAGCGCGTCGATGAGATGCTGGATCGTCTGCAACTGAGCGCCCGTGCTGATCACTTGCCTCGCCAGCTTTCAGGCGGGCAACGACAGCGCGTCGCGATCGGACGCGCGGTTATGCTCAAGCCAAGCATCCTGCTGGCAGATGAACCGACCGGCAATCTCGACACCCATTCCGGCGCAGAGGTCGTGCGCATCCTCGAGGAACTCAATCAGGAGGGGATCACCCTGGTTGTGGTGACCCATGATCAGGCGTTGGGCGCTCGGGCGGCTCGTCAATTACGGATGGTTGACGGACGCATCGTCATGGATCAGCGCGTGGACAGTGGAGCCACCTGATGCGATTTCCTGATGCGCTGGCATTTGCCTTACAGGTGATTCGAAGGCAGCGTTTTCGGACAGCAATGGTGATGCTTGCCCTGATCATTGGTGTTTCCGCTGTCAATCTCCTGACGGGTTTAGGCGAGGGAGCACGCCGCTATGTGGTGGGCGAATTCAGTTCGCTGGGCAAAAATACACTGATTGTTTTGCCTGGGAAAACGGAAACTAAAGGCGGGATGCCGCCGCTGGTGGGTGAAGCACCTCGCGACCTGACCCTGGGCGATGGTCTGGCGCTGCTGCGCATCCCCGGGATGCAGTCAGTCGCTCCGCTCATCATTGGCATGGCAGAACTCTCTTCAGGGGGGCGGGTGCGTGACAGCCTGATTCTGGGGAGCACGTCTGAATTCTTTCGGATTCGGCAATTGAAAGTGAAGCTGGGAAAGGCCCTGCCTGATCAGGATTGGGATCTGGCTGCGCCGGTCGCCGTCATCGGCACCCAGTTAAAAAAGGAACTATTTGGCACGTCGTCCGCGTTAGGGAAATGGGTACGGGCAGATCAACGACGCTTTCGTGTCATCGGAATTCTGGAGTCCAAGGGCGTGGCGCTTGGGCATAATCTTGATGAGGTTATGCTGATTCCGATCGCCAGTGCTCAGACCTTGTTTAATCAGGCGGGTTTGTTTCGCATTTTCGCCGACGTTATGCACGAGCGACAGATTCCAGCGGTCAGGCAACGCATGCTTGAGGTGGTTAAGGCCCGACACGATGGGGTCGAAGATATCACCGTGATTACCCAGGATTCGGTGTTGGCCGGGTTTAATCGCATCCTTCGCTTGTTGACGGTTGCCGTGGGGGGCATTGCGGCGATCAGTCTGGGCGTTGCCGGGGTGCTTATCATGAATATTATGCTAATCAGTGTGAGTCAGCGAACCTCTGAAATCGGGCTCCTGAAGGCCCTGGGCGCTACGCAAAGCACGATACGAAACCTGTTTCTGGGTGAGGCATTGTTGCTGGCGCTTCTGGGTGCTTTTGCCGGTACGGTGATCAGCGAACTGTTGCTGGCACTTGGTCGCCTGAGCTTTGAAAGCATGCCACTGCAGACTCCCCTCTGGGCACGACTGGCATCGGTCTCGCTGGCTCTGGGCACGGCGGTAATCTTTGCCTGGATACCCTCAGTGCGCGCTTCGCGTCTCGCGCCGGTCGAGGCGCTGGGCAGCGGACAGGGGGTATGATGCGCTTTACGGACGGTGTGCGCTGGATTGTCACCGCGTTAGGAACGGGACGCTCCCGTTCAATACTGACGGTCGTGGGCATTGCCATCGGCATTGCGGCCGTCGCCTTGCTGACGGCAATTGGAGAGGGGGTCCGCTCGTATGTCATGACCGAATTTTCGCAATTCGGCACGCGCATCATCGGTGTAAGCCCAGGTAAAAATGTCACTGGCGGCATCGGCGGCATTCTCAGCTCAGTCAGACCGCTGACGGTTGACGATGCGGATGCGCTCAGGCGCATTCCTGCGGTTGAAACCGTGATACCGGTGGTTCAGGGCGTCGGAGAACTGGAGTTTGAAGGCCGTCACCGAAACGTCAAAGTCATGGGCGTTAATGCCGATATGCCGGCGGCCTGGAATTTCCGGGTCGCGCAGGGACGCTTCCTGCCGGAGGTGCAGGCGGGCGCGGCGTCGAGTCCCTATGTTGTGCTGGGGCATACCGCGCACCAGGAGCTGTTCGGTGACAGGTCTGCTCTGGGGCGTAAAGTGCGCCTGGGAGGTCGGGCTTTTCGGGTCATTGGTGTGATTGAACCGAAAGGGGATATGCTTGGCTTTGATCTGGACGATATCGCCTACATTCCAGCAGACCTGGCACTGCAGTTATTCAATCGTGAAAGCCTGATGGAAATCGACCTCACGTTCGCTGCAGGTGCGGATATGGTGAAATTGCAGGCCGACATCAGGCGACGCCTGATTGATCGGCATGGGCGCGAGGATTTTACCGTGACAACTCAGGATCAGATGCTCAATAGTCTTGATAGCATTCTGTCCGTCCTTACCCTGGCGGTTGCCTTGCTGGGGTCGATTTCGCTGCTGGTCGGCTCGGTCGGAATCGTCACTACGCTCACGACCAGTGTTCAGGAGCGCCGCGGCGAGATCGGTTTGCTGCATGCCTTAGGTGCGCCCCGACAACAGATTCTGATTTTATTTCTGGGCGAATCGGTTGCGCTGTCCTTATGTGGGGGGGGTATTGGTATTTTAATCCTGCTGGCCTGCAAAGGCGTGGCGCTGGTTTTTTATCCCGCGTTCCCGCTCACCCCCCAGCCCTTGTATATTGCGCTGGCCTTACTGCTTTCGGTCGGGATTGGGCTGTTGGCAGGCGCGACGCCTGCTTACCGGGCCTCTATCCTCAATCCTGTTGATGCGCTGCGTTCGGAATAGCGCGTGGGTTATGATCGGGACGAAAGGTGAGTTGAACCCAAAGCCCCGGCGCGCCATCTGAGCGAGCCTTTAAGGAAATGGAGACGCCATAGCGGTCGGCAATACGCCGGACAATCGCGAGCCCAAGTCCAGCACCTTCGCCACCATCACCCTCGCCACGAAAGAATCGGTCAAATACCCGATCTTTCCATGCGTCGGGAATTCCGGGTCCCTGGTCCACAATATCGACCGTACAACCATTTTGGTGGACGGAGAGGGTCTTGTTGGGCCCCCCATAGCGAACGGCATTGGTCAGAAAATTTTGCAGAAGGCTATGAAGATGTGCGGGATGCATCCTGACTTGGCCGGGCGCGTCGAAGTTCTGTTCGATCGCGATATTTTGGGCAGTGAACACGGGTTGAAGCTCACTGAGCAGCGCAGTTATATGCTCGCCCAGTTCGAGACTTTCCTGGCTACTCCGGTCATCTGTCGTATCGATGCGGTTGAGATCTAACATTTGTTCGGTCAATGCAATCAGACGATCCAATGCGGCCAGGGAGCGCTGCAGTGACTGAGCGGTGCGGGGCTCCTCTGTGCGACGAATCGCGTTCTGGAGGTTGATTTTGATGGCGGCCAGGGGCGTTCTCAGTTCATGGGCGGCATCCGCAGTAAACTGGCGCTCCCGCTCAGCCTGGGCTTGTACGCGCGCAAACAGACCATTCAACGCATCGATCAGTGGCCGGGTCTCCTGCAAGGCGCCAGACAATGATAGGGGCGTGGCATCAAAGGGCGCTCGACCTGCTACGTGACGCGACAGAGACTCTAAGGGCCGCAGGCTGGCACTGACCAATAACCATAGAAAGACGCCGAGCAGCGGAATGGTGAGCATCGGTGTTGCAAGCGCATGCAATGCAACCTCGAGGGCGAGTTCTCGCCTGACGTCATCGCGCTGGGCGACCTGAATCCAACGCTGGTTAACGGCGTCGTGCAGGGCAAAGATGCGCCAGGGCTCGCCTCCAAGCTCCAGATTGCTGAAGCCCTCGGGCTGCATGGGCAATTGAATGGTTTGGGCGCTACGGGTCTGAATCAGGAGCGTGCCGGGTTGCCGCCAGATTTGAAAAGCGAGCTTTTTTTCATAACGATGGCCATAGGCGGTAATCTCGTGGTTTTCTTCGCCTTCCTTTGGGTTTTCGGCGGGAAACAGGTCGGTATGGTCCTCATACGTCAACGGCTCTTTTGCTTGATTTAATGAGGGCGATTGCAGGTAGCTGCTGAAAATGCCTTGTAATGTTCGCGCCATCTGCGCCATTTCGGCATCAAAGAGTTCCTCCACCTCTTCTTGCGAGTCGGTGTAATTCGCGTAACCAGAAAATAGCCCCCCGACGATTATCAGAAAAAGAGAGCCTGCCAGCAGGCGGCCTCGGAGCGTCGGAAGCCTATCTTTGGGCTTGATGATTGGCATCACGTTGCCTCTTCCGCGAGGGTCAGGCTGTAGCCGATACCGCGCAGTGTTCGAATAAAACGTCCTTGCAATTTTTTGCGCAGATTATGGATGTGAACCTCCAGGGCATTGCTCTCGACTTCTTCTCCCCAGCCGTAAAGCGTTTGCCCAAGTTGCTGTTTCGTAAAAACCTGGTCAGGCTTTTCCGCCAGAGCGACCAACAAGGCATACTCCCGGCGAGACAGCGAGATCGGGCTGCCGTCGAGCGAGACCTTTCGTTCAGACGGGCGGATTTCGAGGGTGCCCACGCTGATCGTGTCGCTGGTTCGCCCCTTGGACCGACGGGTTAGGGCACGCATGCGTGCCATGAGCTCGCTGATGTCGAAAGGCTTGACCAGATAGTCATCCGCACCGAAATCGAGTCCTTTAACCCGATCCTGAATCTCATCCCGTGCCGTCAGGATCAGGACGGGAATGTGCTGGTTTTTTGATAGGCTGCCATTGCCAGAACGGAGCTGGCGGAGCACCTCCAGACCGTCAACCTTTGGAAGCCCCAAATCGAGTATGGCAAGGTCGAAGCCCTCAACGCTGAGCGCCGACAGTGCTTGCTGACCATCTTTCATCCAGTCCACGGTTTCACCTTCGTCCTGCAGCGTGTCAAAAAGACCCTCACCCAGCAGAATATTATCTTCGACGAGTAAAACGCGCATGGCCTCTCCGCTGATATCAATGCAATGTCTGTCAGCCTAAATCAGTAGTCTTAAGAAAACCTTAAGTTTATCACGGAAGAATAGCAGCATTCTCCAGCGCGCGAAGGACACGCGCAGCCGATTGGCATAAAGACACGAGGTTCACATGGTTCGTAAGTGGTTAGTTGCAGCGTTAGTTGCTGGTTCAGTGAGTGTTGGGCTTTCAGCGCATGCCGAAAGGGCGCCTGAGTTCCGTTTGCCGGGGAGCACCGGTGATATCACGCTGTCTCAGTATCAGGGCAAGGTCGTGATGGTTGATTTCTGGGCGTCGTGGTGTGGCCCCTGCCGGGAATCTTTCCAGTGGATGAATGCCATGCTGGACAAATATGCCGATAAAGGACTGGCCATCGTTGCCATCAATCTCGATCAGAGTCGCCAGGATGCCGATGACTTTCTGGCACGCAATCCGGCGAAGTTTGACATTGCATTTGATTCAGAGGGGCGGACACCTGAGCAATATGGCGTCCAGGGCATGCCCAGTGCCTTCCTGATCGATGCCCAGGGTCACTCAATGACGGGACACGCCGGGTTTCATAAAGCCCGCGTGACAGACTATGAAAATGATATTCGTAAAGCCCTGGGGATCGATGCGCTGACATCTCCTCAAAAACCGTAAATGGGAGGCGTAATGAAAATAAGGCAAATGTTAAAAAATGGTTGCATCCTAGTGGTGCTGGTTGGCCTGACTGCCTGCTCGGAGTGGGGGGTAAAACCCTGGGAGCGGGATGTCCTGGCCAAACCGGAAATGCAACTGATCGTGAGCCCGATAGATGCAGGTCTGGACGACCACATTTACTTCAGTAAGGAAGGTAGCAGTGGCGGCAGAAGCTTTGGTGGCGGAGGTTGCGGATGCAATTAATCAATGACAAACGCGAAATCGGACTGGCATTGACGGCCGCTACCCTAACCCTGTTGGGCGTGAACGCCCCACTTGCCGAAGCAAAAGGCAAGGCCGGCGAGTGGGATATTGACACTGCGGTGCTGTTTTATTCCGAAACAGACGGACGCGTCAGTGCAGTCGAACCGGTGGCTGAATTTACCCGCAATTACGATGATGATCGAAAGCTGACGCTGAAAGCGGTTGCCGATGCGCTGACAGGCGCTTCACCCAGTGGAGCGACCCCCAGCGATCAGGCACAGACCTTTACCCGACCCTCCGGTAAAGGTGACTATACGGTTTCAGCGAATGAGAACCCCCTGGATAATAGCTTCCATGACACCCGTGGCGCGCTGTCGGCTACCTGGAGTTCACCACTCGGCGATGACTATGCGTACTCAGTCGGTGCTTATGGGTCGGGAGAATACGATTATATGTCGCTGGGATTGAATGGTACGATTTCCCGCTACCTGAATAACAAGAACACAACGCTTAACGCCGGCCTGTCAGTGTCTGCTGATTCCATCTCCCCTGAAGGCGGAATTCCCGTTGCGTTCAGTCGCATGGCTCTGCGGGCAAATAAGACCGAAGAAGCCTTTCAAACGGAATTCGATGCATCTCGCCAGGGCTCGTCTGACAACAAAACCCTGATCGATGTGCTGTTGGGCGTGACACAGGTGGTCAATCGTTCCACGATCATGCAGTTTAACTATTCGCTGAGCATGGCCGATGGTTACATGACAGACCCCTTTAAGATCCTGAGTGTTATTGATGACACGCCCGGTGCCGGCTTGGGAACGAACGCTATCGGTGCGGATGGGAATGCAATCTATGTGTATGAAAATCGACCTGATTCGCGCATGAAACATGCCTTGTACTGGCAAACCAGACACATGCTGGACAATGGTGATGTGATTGACGGTTCCTATCGCTTTATGATCGATGATTGGGGGATCAGTTCTCATACCGTCGATGTGCATTATCGTTACATGATGGGCAAGAGCTACCTTGAGCCTCATGCTCGCGTATACCTGCAGTCCGAAGCTGATTTCTACACGCGTTATCTGACCACGACCGAGTATAACGGAGGGACGCCCACGGTCACGGAAGCGACCGCCGACTATCGTTTGGGAGAGATGCTGTCTGGAACCCTGGGACTGAAATGGGGCTATCATTTGACAGAAGATCATGAAGTATCGGTACGAGGTGAATACATGAAGCAAACCAGTACCGGCGACGAAGGTATCGGTGCCCTGGCCACGCAGGGTCTTTACCCGGATACGGATGCATTCTGGCTCCAGCTGGGCTATACCTTCTGAGTGCAGACGCTTAGCCTGACCCAGGCGGATAATCCGCTAAACCGACCCGAGCCCGTCCTGTTAACGCAGGGCGTGCTTCGGGTTGTGCGCTTTCAGGCCATGGCCAGTCCCTGCGAAGTGTTATTTGCCGGTCTGGATGACGAACAGGTTGGCGTGCTTGGCCGCCTGGCGGCTCGTGAAACCTGGCGTATCGAACGCGCCTTATCCCGTTATCTGCCGGATAATCCGATAGCGCGCATTCATGCCGGGCGGGGGCAGCGCATCGCCATCGACCCAGAGCTTTTTCGCCTGCTCAGTTATGCCGATCAATGCTATCAAATGAGTGGCGGGCGCTTCGACGTGACCTCTGGGGTGCTGCGCCACGCCTGGCGTTTCGACGGCTCTGACCGGCTGCCGGAACAGGCTTTAATTAATTCCCTCTTAACACGCGTCGGCTGGCTGCGCGTCCAATATGGCGAAGACTGGATCCTTCTTCCCGACGGAATGGAGTTGGATCTGGGCGGCATTGGTAAAGAGTACGCCGTTGATCGCGTGCTACTGTTACTGCTGCACCAGTTGCAGCAGTGGGGAAAAACGCTGGCGGAAGGTCAGTTCGGTGTTTTAGTTAATTTTGGCGGCGACCTGGTCTGCTCCGGGCCACCACCGGACGGACAGGCCTGGCATGTCGGCATTGAAGATGCGCGGCGAGGCGAGGTGGCCATCCAGACCTTGTCCCACCGACACGGAGGGTTGGCCACCAGTGGTGATGCCAGACGTTACCTCGTCCGTGATGGTAAGCGTTACGGCCATATTCTCGATCCCCGCACCGGCTGGCCTGTTGAGCAGGCACCCAGAAGTGTCACCGTCGCAGCAGCGACCTGCACCCTGGCTGGCATGATGGCCACCTTTGCGATGTTGCACGGCGCTGAAGCGGAAGTCTTTCTGCAGGCACAAAAAAATATTCAGTACTGGATTCAGCGTTAAGACTTCCTTAATCCAGGTCAGCGAAACTGACCCTGTTCCAAATCATCCATACAGGAGACTTTACATGAAATTCGTGACTGCAACCGTTTTGGCCCTGACGCTGTCTGCTACCAGTGCAATGGTCTTAGCCGGTCCTCAGTGTACTGCTGAGTCCACCGATAAATGGCAGGATCAGGCTGCCTTTCAGGATCAATTAAAAGCGCAGGGCTACCAGATCAAGAAGTTTAAGGTGACCTCTGGAAATTGCTATGAAATTTACGGCCATGACAAAGATGGCAAGAAGGTTGAGATTTACTTCAATCCGGTCGATGGGGCCATTGTCAAACATAATTTTGAAGACTGATCAGATCAATTTCATTTGATAAGGAAGAGGGTATGGCACAGCAAACCGTTAAAATATGGGATCCCTGGGTTCGGATATTTCACTGGAGTCTGGCGCTCACCTTCTTCCTGAACTATTTCTTGACTGAAGAGGGTGAGGACTGGCATAGCTGGATCGGCTATGTCGCCGGTACGCTTGTTTCCTTGCGCATCGTTTGGGGATTTATGAGTCCGGGACACGCGCGTTTCAGCCGCTTCTTTCCAACCCCCGTCCGCATCCGGCATCACCTTGCCAGCATGAAAGCCGGTCATTTAGATCCGCGGGAAGGTCATAATCCGCTGGGCGGGGCGATGGTGTTGGTACTCATGAGTCTGATGCTGGGTCTTGCTATAACTGGCTATATGATGCAGGAAATCGATGCTTTTTGGGGCGAGGACTGGCTGGAAGAACTGCATGAATTACTCGCTAACCTGACGATGCTCGCGGTTACTGTCCATGTAACCGCCGTGGTTGCCATTCAGCGTAAATTCGGAATTGAATTAGTGCGCCCCATGATCACTGGACGCCGTCGCTTCGACGAGGAGTAGTGGCGCCGCCGAGTCACTGCTTAAGGGTAAATCACAGCGCTGACTACCTTGTACCCAGGGGGCAAGCGTCGGTGCCATTGATTTCAGGACCTGAACGGGGAGCGCCGACGTAAATTTGAAGTCGGCGGCATCCTCACCCAATACAAACGCCGTTAGGGTTCCGAAATGCCGTTCGCCGAGATAGAACACAAAGGTGGCCGTTCGGTTCAGTGCGCGACTGGTTATCCGCTGTCCGGCACCATTGACCGTCACCATGCGGTTATCACCCGTTCCGGTTTTCCCGCCCGTGGCGACAGGCTGGCCCTCACTATCGAGATAGGCGCCCACCAGACGTCGGGCAGTACCATTGTGAGTGACCTCGGACAGTAGACCGCGCATCGCTTGCGCAACCTCAGGCTTGAGAACCTGTTCACCCCCAGGTCCCTTGTTGCTGATGTCAACTTCATAGGGCGTATTCGCCGCAAATTGGAGTTGGGTCAGGCGCTTGGTCGGCATTCGCACGCCATCGTTGAGCACAATCCCCATCAGCGTCGCGAGCGCCGCTGGACGATCACCGGAACTGCCGAGTGCGGTTGCCAACGAAGGAACCAGGTGGTCAAAGGGGTAGCCGAGCTGACGCCAGCGCCGTGAGAGCTCGCCGAAAGCCTCAACTTCCAGTGCAATACGCACACGCTTATCCCGCGCATTTTTAGCCTTACGGGTAAATAGCCATCGGTAAATGAGCTGCCGCTCGTTAGCGCTGATTTCAATGGCGTGTTTCAAATCAGGTTCAGAGTGCTGCTGCAGATAGGCCAGCACCCACAATTCCAGCGGGTGTACCCTGGCAATGTAGCCTTGATCCTGAAGATCAAATTTACCCGGCCCATATTGGTTATACATGCGCTCAAGGCGATCATCTCTGAGTGTATGATCCGGCATTTGCTCCTGCATAAATGCAACGAAGGCGTCGTAGTCGCTCGCTGGATAGAGGTAGCGGTGAATGGCGGCCAGACGGTCGGGCGTTTGACGAATGCCTGACAGGAAGACCTCCTGCCGATCCTGCGGTTGCAGATTGACATACTTTTTCCAAAAGCGAGTCAGAAACTGGCGGCTTTCCTGCTCGATGAAACTGGCCAGAAAGGCCTGACGACGCGGATCTTTGTCGTCCCTTGCAATATCCCGGAAATCATCCCACAAACGATTAGACAAATAGCTGATCATGTCGCGCAACATGCGTACAAAGGGCAGATTGAGCGAATCCCGAAACGCTTCTTTAACCGTCGCAATACGGGCATTGTCTTTAGTTTGGAAGTTGCTGAAATGCATCACGCCCCCCCCAGTAAAGAAATTCTCGGCCGTACTGGCGCTGTAGCGCCGATTGAGTGCACCTTCGAGTAGGTCCGGCAGGGTAATCTCGGGGGTTCGTACCAGTTCGTCCACTACCCAGCGCGTCAGGTTGTCATCTGCCTCACGCCAGGCTTCGTGTAGCGCCTCAGGAGACTTGCCGCGCTGTGCTTCATAGATTTCGGCGATAATGGCCAGGTAGCTGGTGGTGACCCGGAATTTGGCGGTCGATCCGAGTTCCAGTTTGCTACCTTCGTTGATGTCAAACAAATTATCGGTGTTGTCGGTTTGCACCCGCACGAGATTGCCCTGATCCGTGCGTTCAAACAGGGTGAAGCTGTATTTAATCGACGCTGCTTGGCCGGGCTTCAGCAGGTATTGACCGACCAGGCCTTTGCTGGCCGCAACTTCTTCCTGACTCAGGTTTTCCAGGTAGGCGGTAATGTGCTTCTGTAGTGGGTCATCAAGGGAGGTCTGGACCGTCAGATCCATTCTGTCCAGATCGTAGAGTGACGTTCCGAGGAGGCCGGTCAGACGGTTGCGGATCATTCCGACGCCCTTATCAAGGTTTTTAATCCGCACGGCAGGGTTCTGACGGAAATTACGGAAGGTCAGGGGGGCTTCGAGTGCGGCCCACATCAAGGCTTCAGGAATAAGCTTTTCTTTGCCGATCAGACGCAGATAGCTGCTCGTCAGATTGTTCAGGCCTTCGCGGTCCTGATAGAGGTAGTAGGACGGGCGGCGGTGGGCGATCATCAGTGCGACGACCTGGCGCATCAGCTCGCCTTGTCGCTTGAGCTTCACGCCTTCACCTGGAGGTGCCTTGAGCAGAGTGTTGATTTCGTCGAAATCGGTTCCCATCCAGACAAACAGACCATCCCCCAGGCTGTTAACTTCGCCAAACCCGGGCGCAGCAGCCAGGGGCACCGTATTGAGGTAGGCCAGTGCCAACTGCTTTCTGACATCCAGCGTATCTGAACCCTGCTGATAGGCTCTGACCGTGGCGGACACCATCTGTTTAAACTTATCGACGGATGAGCCGGTAATCCCGTCTTCTGAATGCCGGTATTTCTCAATCTGAGTGGCCAGTGTACTGCCACCTATGGTCGGAACGTTCAGGTCGACGGCTTCGCCTGCTTTCAGTATCACGGCTTTGGCCAGCCGCGTCCAGTTGATAACCGGATTCTGACTGGGTGAATCCGGCTGCATCAGTTCACGGTCTTCGATGTAAAGCAAGGCATTCAGTACGGCGTTGGGAACGTCATCCAGCGTGCTGTAGATCCGTTCCGGATAGGCGTAATGATAAAACTCTTCCGCCCGGCAGTCCTGAATGCGCAGTCCACCCTGGTGCTTTTCGATATAGGGCGGATTAAAGCCCTTGAGCACATAGCGCCCCAACGGGTCTGAAAATTCGGCCTGACGATCGATCACCATGCCTTGCTTTTGCAAGGTTGACAGGAACTGCGGCAAACGCACGTAACCCAGGCGCTGATCAAAAGGGCCCTGTTGAGGATAAAGTGCCAGCGACGCTTTACCATCGACGACTTCATAGGTCAGCGACTCGGCATAGGGAACAATCAGACGGGTTTGCCAGTAGGCCTGCCGCACTTCAAAATCAATAAACCAGGCCGTACAGAGGCCCAGGACGACCAATAACCAGAATACGCGGGAAGTCACTACACGATAAAGCACGAAAATACGCTGCCGAGGTTGGAGTAAGCGCATGAAATGCGACCAGTACGTTAAATATAGCAGGGATTTTCGGGTTTGCTTGACCTGTATGCTGAACCTTGATGGACGCTAAAGGATGGCTTGTTTAAGATAGCCTCTGCCTTCCCCGAAAGATGATTGTCGTATGGTTACGGACTACCTGCAGGCGTTACTGGACGCACAGCAGACTATCATTGAAAAAATTGCGCTCGACGGCTCGCTTCAGGACTGCCTGGAAACGTTGTGTCACGAGATTGAACGAATTCTGGTGTCGCCGAAAGCCCTGAGTTCAATTTTATTATTGCGCGGCAACCAACTCTTCCAGGGGGCCGCACCCAGTTTGCCGGTGGCCTTCAGTCAAGCTATCAATGGTGGACAGATAGGTCCAGCAGCAGGCTCTTGTGGTACGGCGGCCTACACGGGCAAAGAAGTCATCGTCAAAGAGATTGCGAGCGATCCGCTCTGGGCTGACTACAAAGATTTGGCCCTGGCGTTTGGTCTCCACGCCTGCTGGTCCTACCCGATACTTACCTCCCATGGCCAGGTGCTGGGTAGTTTTGCCATCTATTATCTGGTGCCCACCTCACCTTCAGAAGATGAGCTTGACCTGATCCGGCGTTTTGCGCATCTGGCGGGTCTCGCAATTGAAAAAACAGCGCTGGCACAGAAGGCCCGGTCCTTGTCTGAACAGCTGCAGGTAAGCCAGGCGAAGTTTCAGGCTTTCAGTCAGGTGGTGCCTGATTTATGTCTGGTGTTGGATGAGTCGGGTCGTTATGTCGAACGCTATGGGGGCGATGATCGGCTGCTGGTCGCACCATTCGAGCAGTTGAAAGGTAGCCTGATCAGCGAATGGTTTTCCGAGGTGCAAACTGCTCGTATCATGGAAATTGTCGAAGCGGCCATTCTGACAGGCGAGTTACAGCTGGTTGAGTACGAGCTGGACCTGGCGGGTGGTCGCAGGGTGTTTGAAGGGCGGGTTAGGGTCATTCACGGCTTTTTACCCGAATCGCCCGAACGTGCGCATGTGCTGTGGATGGCGCGTGAAATCACTGAACGCAAAGCGGCGGAAGCACAAATTCGGCAACTGGCATTCTATGATCCTCTTACACAGTTACCCAATCGACGACTGCTGATAGACCGGCTGGAACAGGTCATCGATAAAGTGGTTCGCAGTGGTCAGTATGGAGCCTTGTTCTATTTGGATCTGGATGACTTCAAGCGCATTAACGACTCTCTGGGGCATTCGGTGGGTGATCAGCTCCTGCTGGCGGTAACCGCTCGTTTGCGCCCCTTGTTCCGGGCCAGTGACACCGTCGCACGCATTGGGGGGGACGAGTTTGTCATACTGCTGGACCTGCTGGAGGATGAACAAAACACCATGGTCGCCGAGGCTGTTTCGGTCGCGCGTAAAATCCTGGACTGCTTTGCGCATCCTTTCCAGTTGGCGAACAAAGATTACCGGGTTGTGACGAGTGTCGGAGTCTGCCTGATTGAAGGTAAAGGGGTATCGGTCGATGAGGTTTTGAAACGGGCTGATTCGGCCATGTATCGCTCAAAAAAAATGGGAGGTAATCGTTTCGCCTTTTTTGAAGACGCCTTCCAGTTTGCCGCCGACCAGCGTTTGCAGCTGGAGAGTGAAATACTCTCTGCGGTCAATAACCGTCAGTTTGTCACTTATTTTCAGCCTCAACTGGACGTTGCCGGAGCGTTGATGGGCGCTGAAGCGCTGATTCGTTGGGAGCACCCTGAAAAGGGTATCATTTCCCCCATTCATTTCATTCCGGTTGCCGAACAATCTGGCCTGATCAGTCGCCTGCAGCATCTGGTGATGCATGAGGCGTGCGAGTTGGTTTGTCGACTTGACCGTTTGCCGCAGCGGGCGCGTCCCATACAGGTGGCTATCAATATCAGTGCCTCCCAGTTTCGGACCCGGAAACTCGAGCGGGATCTCATGCAGGTCATTGAAAGCTATGGGCTGGCCCCTGAACGCTTCAAGTTGGAAATCACAGAAAGCATGATAATCGAAGATATGGAAGACACCATCGCACAAATGCGGCGGCTACGAAAACGAGGCTTCCATTTTTCCGTAGATGATTTTGGGCGAGGCTATTCCTCTTTGGCCTACCTGCAGCATTTCCCATTGGATGAACTGAAAATCGACAAACGATTTGTAGACCACATCCATGAGGGGCAGCGGGGCACAGCCATCGTCGATGCCATCATTGCAATGTCGCGGCAGTTGAATTTTCACGTCATCGCTGAGGGGGTTGAGCAGGCCCAGCAAGCATCCTTGTTAACGGAGCGCCCAATACGCGGTATGCAGGGCTTCTTTTTTGCCCGTGCAATGCCCCAGGATGAATTTATTGATTGGGTGCGTCAATGGCGAGGCTCGCCAGCGCTCCGCGCAGATTAAGATTTTCTGAATAGGGTGGGGATCAGGGATGAGTCGGATGTGGCTACGACGCTGGACGCGCCAGCATTCATTAGGCGTTTGGATTTTAGGGCTTTGGCTGGTCTCTCCGGTAAGCATCGGGGAGGGCGGGGAGCCCCTTTGGGAGCGCGTCCACCAGGAAAAAGGTATTTCGATATCGACGCGTCCCGTAGAGGGATCTTCGATCAGGGCGTTTCGGGCGATAGCCATCATCGATGCGAATCCTGAGGCTGTACTCGCGCTGATGGATGACCCACTGGTCTGTCCTCTGTGGATTTATGGATGCCGCGAGTCAGAAATTCTCGAAACAGTCGATTTTTATCATCGTAGCACCTATCAGATCAACGATATGCCCTGGCCCGCAGAAGATCGCGATCTGGCAATGGATGTTGCCATTTCGGAACGGGCTGATGGAACGTTTGAACTTGTTTTGACCAATGCGCCAGATCGTGTGCCAGTAACAAAATATGTTAGAGTTCCGGTCGCTGAAGGTCTGTATCGACTGAAACAATTAGCGCCGGGGCGTACTCGCCTGGAGTGGACTCAGCATATGGAGCCGGGTGGCTATTTGCCTGACTGGCTCGTAAACCAGCTTCTGCTGGATATACCCCTGGTATCTCTTCGTCAGCTGCGCGAGTTATTGGCCGACCCACGGTCACCTTATCGGCAACGAAAATTGGCAAGGGATGCCGACGGGCGTGTCATCGGCTGGGCGCGCTGAGGCTCAACGCGCTTTGCATTTAGGGCTTAACAATCAACACATCGCAGCGAAGTGCCTGGATCATCTTTTCTGCAGTATTCCCAAGCAGAATGCCTTTGACGCCTTTGCGACCAACGCTCCCAACAAGGCATACATCCACTTTCTGCTTATTGGCTCGCGAACTGATGCGCTCTGACGGATTGCCCGCATCAATATGGGTCGAATCTGCAACTGCATTGTGGCGGGCCAACAGGGCTTTGAGTGCCTGTTCACTTTCGTCTCCTTTTTCGTGAACCACACGCCCGGCGTCAACAATATCCAGCGCTTCCAGGGGCTTTGCAATCGGGATGATGTAAGCCACCTCCAATGTCCCCTGAAGGGCGTCCGTCCACTGCCGCGCGCCTTGAAGCACCAGTGAATTGATGCGCTCCTGTTGCTCGCTGGATTCATCCAGATCGACCGTGGCGAGGAAGCGGGGTTTGGTTGACCAGGGTTTTGTTTCGACAAACAGCAGGGCGCAGGGCAGCTGCCGTATCAGTTTCCAATCTTCGAGTGAGGGGGCGTCGCCAGTCTCATGTGTAGCCTTGACGACCAACGCGATCCTACCCTCCCGACATCGTTCTATCAGGTCGGCGATTGGGTCGGATGACCCTTGTATTTCACACGACACATCCAATCCCCTGTCAGCCAGTATCTGGGCTGGTTTTTCCAGAGAGGTGAGCAGCTCCGTGCGCGTCGCTTCAGGCAGGTGTGCCTCAACAAAGTGCAAGAGTCTCAGAGGGCGCTTGATTGCTTCGGCCAACATAGCACACTTTTCCAATAATTGGGCTGAAAGAACGTTGCGATCACTCAGGATCAGGATTTCCGGCATCATGTCATTCCCCGTTACCGTGTTGTTCTGCTTATCGTTTTATATTTTGAAGTACGTCGTCTCTGAGTATATGGTAATACGGACAACAAGGCTAAGCGCGTTTAAGGCGCAGGAGGAGATCGTCCATGCTTGATGGTAGCAAACTATTTGAACCGGTTCGCTGCGGCGAATGGAACCTTCCCAATCGGGTGCTGATGGCACCCTTGACCCGTAATCGTGCGCAGGGGGACGGTGTACCCAAGGACATGGCGATAGATTACTACCGTCAGCGCGCTTCCGCAGGCCTCATTATTACGGAAGCCACACAGATCAGTCCCCAGGGTAAGGGCTATATCGACACGCCAGGCATTCACAGTGAGCCACAGGTTGCGGCCTGGCGCACCATTACCGACGCCGTGCATGCGGCAGGGGGTCGAATCGTCCTTCAGCTCTGGCATGTGGGTCGCGTCAGCCACACCTCGCTCCAACCGGAGGGCCAGGCACCGGTCGCGCCGTCGGCCATTCGGGCCAATACCCAGACCTTTACCCCCAATGGTTTTGAGCCGACCTCGGAGCCCGTTGCCCTGACAACAGCCCAGATCCAGAGCACCCTCGCGGATTACGACCGTGCTGCGCGGTTGGCCCGGCAGGCCGGGTTCGACGGGGTGGAGATTCATGCGGCCAATGGGTATCTGATCGACCAGTTTTTGCAGACGCGCTCCAATCAACGCACTGACGCCTACGGCGGCAGTATCCCGAACCGCATGCGCTTCCTCAGTGAAGTCATTGACGCGGTTACAGCCGTCTGGGGTGCCCACCGGACGGGGGTGCGTTTATCGCCTCTGGGCCAGTTCAATGACATGGGGGATAGCGATCCTGAAGCCTTGTTCTCGAACGTCTATGATTACTTGAGTACGCGTCAGCTGGCCTACCTGCATGTGATGGAACGTTTTCCCGGCGTGCCGATCACGCCTGAACAGGAAGCACTGACCCTGCGTCTGAGAGCGCATTACAAGGGCTTCTATATCGCGAATGGGGGCTATGATGGGCCACGCGCGCAGGAAGCCCTTCGCCAGGGACATGCCCATGCGATTGCCTTTGGCCGTCCGTTTATCTCCAACCCGGATTTGCCCGAACGTTTGCGCCGGGGCGCCCCATTGACCGAGCCCGACGGTTCAACGTTTTACGGCGGAGGAAGAAAAGGGTATACCGATTACCCGGCTTTACCACCTGAGCAGGATTAGCATTGAGCGTCAGGGCGGGGAGATGCCCGCCCTGACGCACAGGCATAAAAAAACCCGCCAAAGGGCGGGTTCTTGGTATCCGGGTCGCGGATCGTCAGTGCTTAGATAGCAACAACGTTGGCAGCCTGAGGACCTTTCTGACCTTGTTCAACGTCGAAAGAAACCTTCTGACCTTCAGCCAGCTTACGGAAGCCTTCGCCTACGATCGCACGGAAGTGAACGAAAACGTCAGCACCGCCGTTATCTTGAGTAATGAAACCAAAACCTTTGTCTTCGTTGAACCACTTAACGGTACCAGTTGATTTAGACATGATGTCTCCTGAAAAAATTAAAGCGCAATAAACGCATCTATCATTGGGTGCATAGAATTACTTATGACGACAAATGGAAGGTGAATCTCTTCAGAACAACGGAAAACGCAAAGCGGAACGGTGTAGCGAAGGTGTTCAGTATCTTTGTTGCATAAATAGATCTTACGGGATGAAGAGTAGCACTAGAGTCCCTGAAAAGTACAGTTGTTTCGAGTAAAGTTTTGAAAAATCACTGCATTTGCCTGATTTCCAAACGGAAATCGGGCAAAGCGTGTTCACATTGAAACTTTATTCACCAAACAACGGTTTGACCGCAAGCAGCGGATCAAACGAGGGCACACTTTTCTGGGCTTTCGCCGCAAAACATTTCATCATGTCCTGCGGGCGGAACATGCCCGATTGCCAGGTTGCCATATAGCGCAAACTTTCGGCCACACTGTGATCCCGACTGTAATTCAGCATTTCTTTGCAACCGGCAACGGCCAGCGGTGATTGCGCCGCGATCTGGCTGGCAATCTGCATAACCCCATCCAACATGGCTTCCTGCGTATCGAAGACGCGATTGACCAGACCAATGCGTGCTGCTTCCTGTGCATCGACATTTCGGCCGGTGTAAGCCAGTTCCCGTACCATACCTTGAGGAATGATGTGGGGCAGCCGTTGGAGCGTACCCAGGTCGGCGGTCATGCCCAGCTGGGTTTCCTTGATCGTGAAATAGGCGTCCTGGGTGCAATAACGCATATCACAGGCGCTCACCATGTCGACAGCCCCCCCAATGCAGCCACCCTGAATGGCAGCCAGTACCGGCAGACGCACTTCTTCCAGCGTATTGAATACGTCCTGCAATTGCAGCACGACACGACGCAGATTTTCGGCCATCCGACCGGGGTCGCCACCCAGTGGCAGACTTTTGGGGTTGGTAAACACGCCCAGATCCATGCCGGCTGAAAAATGTTTTCCGGTAGATGAAATGACGATAACCCGTGCCTGCGCACCTGCGTCGATTTCGCGGATCGCTGCTGGAAGTTCATGCCAGAAATCGACATTCATGGCGTTCATGGCATCGGGGCGATTCAGTTTGACGTGGGCAATCGCGTTTTCAATGGTCACATCGAGCGTCTTGTACGACATAGCGGGCTATCCTCGGCAGGGTGGTCAATGCAATCCACCTTAAAGAGCAAACTTGACGCTGTCAAGATCGCGAGGTAACGTCATGGTTTGCATCGTGTCGCGAGAGGATACCTGACTACCATGGCGCCGTCCCCATCCAGCTATCATCATGGCGATTTGCGTCAGACCCTGATTCGGGAAGCGGAAACCCTGCTGGCCGAAGGAGGAGAAGAGGCGCTGTCACTGCGAAAATTGGCAGATCGTGTCGGTGTATCACGTACGGCGGCCTACCACCATTTCAAAGACAAACATGATTTACTGGTTGCGGTGGCAGAGCGCGGTTTTGAGCAACTCAATGCCCTCTTGGTGAGCGAGCAGGGCGGCAGCACCCAAGGTAACCCGCTGGAGCGATTATCACGCGCCGTTGCGGCTTATATTGATTTCGCACTCAACGAGGCCGCCCGTTATGAGTTGATGTTCGGCAGCGCGTTCTGGCGGCAGGAACCGGATGAACAGCTCCAGCGTCGGGCGAGAGAGAGTTTTCGCTTCTATGCAGGCTTATTGGGGGAGCTCCACGAGGCAGGCGTGTTGGCGAAACCGGAAGATCCCCTGCGCCTTGCTCAGGTGATGTGGGCGAGTGTGCACGGTCTGGTGAAGTTGGCACATGATGGTATCCTGGTGCGCACCTCGGACTTACATGACATAGCACGTTACGCAGTGCTGCGTTTGCTGGGACCCGTGAGCCCCGACCTTTCCACTACAGGGGTGATGCCGGTTCCATCGTGAGTCTGTCCTTGATCTGCTCGAAAACATAATCGGCGATCTGGGCCTGGGCTTCGACCTTGGGGTGAATGCCATCTGCCATAATCAGCTCGGGTTTCAGTGCGACTGGGGTCAGGATAAAAGGTATCAAAGGTAGCGTACGTTCGTCGGCCAACTGCGTGTAGTTGGCTTCGAAGCTCTGGGTGTAGCGGGGGCCGTAATTGGGTGGAATCTTTATTTGAGTCAGCCAGACAGCCGCCTTTGCCTGGGTAGCCAGGTCGATCATCTGAAGAAGATTCGCTTTAATACTCGGTGGCGGATAACCTCGCAGGCCATCATTTCCCCCCAGTTCGATCCATAGGATGTCCGGTTGATGTTCCTCTAATAATCGTGGCAGGCGAGCCAGTGCGCCGCCTGTCGTTTCACCGCTGACACTGGCGTTGATGATCGTCCAGCCCGGATGTTGCGTATCTATGAGGGACTGCAGACGGGGCACCCAGCCGTCTTTATAGTCCATTCCGTAACTTGCACTCAGGCTGTCGCCGAGTAGTAATATACGCTGCTCGGCCTGACTGGCTGAGCTAATCAGACAAAGAAAGAGTAGGGGGAGTAGCCAGCGCGTGAAGGGAGAAGAGCAGATCATTGTTGTCAAAAACCTGGTAAAAACAGTTGAAAGTCAGGGGGCACAGCTGACTATCCTTCGTGGCATCGATCTTGAAGTCAAGCCCGGCGAGTCGCTTGCGATTGTAGGTGCGTCGGGAAGCGGAAAATCCACGTTGTTGGGCTTGTTGGCAGGACTGGACAGCCCTTCCAAGGGTGAAATCTGGCTGGCTGGAGAACCGCTCCATCAGCTTGACGAGGAGCGCCGGGCGAGCGTCCGTGCCCGCCAGGTTGGATTCGTGTTTCAAAGCTTCTTGCTGGTGTCCAGTCTGACCGCACTTGAAAATGTCATGCTGCCGTTAGAGCTGGCGGGAGAGTCGAATGCAAAAGCGCGTGCCCGAGCGTTGCTGGAAAAAGTCGGTCTGCATGAGCGTGAACGTCACTACCCCAACCAGCTTTCGGGCGGGGAGCAGCAGCGTGTTGCCATTGCACGCGCCTTCATCCGAGAGCCCACTATCTTATTTGCCGATGAACCGACCGGTAATCTGGATGCCCGTAACGGTGAGCGGGTAGCCGACCTACTGTTTGGATTGAACCGTGAACGTCACACTACCTTGGTACTGGTCACGCATGATCTTCGTCTGGCCGCACGTTGTGACCGTCAACTTGCAATGACGGATGGAGTCTTCGAGCATGTGGGTTAAGGTTGCAGGACGACTCTTGCTGCAGGAGGCGCGCCGGGGTGAACTGACGGTGATTTTTCTGGCCATCGCGCTTTCCGTTCTGGCGGTCTATTCGCTGGCGGGTTTTTCCGGACGCATTCAGGCCGCCCTCGAAAGCCGCAGCAGTGGCTTTCTCGCGGCAGACCGGGTGCTTGAGAGTGCTCATCCCATCGACCCGGCGTTGTATGAGGACTTGCTCACCCCATCGGCGGGCACGAGGGGCGTTCAAAGTGCCCGCCTGCTCCAGTTTCAGACCATGGTTTATGCCGGTGAGCAGTATGCCCTGGTAAATGTTAAAGCGATTGAGGGGCCATATCCCCTGCGTGGGGAATTAACGGTTCGCCAAAATGGAAGTGACTCACCCGAAGACTGGAAGGGGCCACCACCTGCCGGCCAGGTCTGGCTTGAGGAGCGCTTGCTGGGCGCGTTGAAGATAGCCGCGGGCGATTGGATCGAAATCGGAAACACGAAACTACAGGTGGGTGGTGTACTGATTGCGCAACCAGACACCTCCTTCAGTATCTTTCGCGCCGGCCCCACGGTGATGATGAATCAGGTGGACGTTGATGCCACTGGGGTGGTATTGCCGGGCAGTCGCTTGACCTACCGCGTCCTGTTTGCGGGGTCTACCGAAGCGAGAGCGGTACTGGAGTCTGAATTGCCCAAGCGGTTGGCACCCAACCAGGAGTGGTTTGGTATCAAAGACGGTGATTCACCCCTGGCAGCCGCGTTGGTTCGCGCCGAGAAATTCCTATTGTTGGCCAGCCTGCTGGGTGTTGTATTGGCGGCTACCGCAATTGCCGTCGCATCGAGGCGTTATGCCGAGCGGCATTTCGATCCAGTCGCCGTTTTTAAAACCCTGGGGGTGCCGCGTGCGACCTTGCGACACATCTTCGTCTTTCAATTGGCCGTACTAACGCTGGCGGGTGTGATCGTCGGCCTGGGCCTGGGTTTCCTGATTCAGGAAGGTGCACTCTGGGCCATGCGCGATGCGGTCCCATCTGACCTGCCGCCGCCCGGCCTGCGTCCGCTCGGATTAGCCGTTTTGACGGGCTGCATTTGCTCAATGTTATTCTCGCTGACGCCCCTAATGCGGTTGCTGGCCGTGCCACCACTCCGTGTGATTCGGCGGGATGCCGGCATGGGGGGAAACTGGCATTGGCTGGCGTTAAGTCTGACGGGGCTGAGTCTTTTTTTGCTGACCGCCCTGTTCAGTGGGGACTGGATCCTTTCAATCAGTCTGTTTGCGTCCTCTGTTGTCATTGCGATGACGCTATTGGCGCTCAGCTATGTATTCATGGCGCTGGGGCGACGTTTGTCGACGGACCACGGTTCAGCGCTCGGGTTGGCCCTGGCGGGGTTGTACCGCCGCGCGAGTCAAAACGGCATACCGATTGTCAGTTTTGCGGTGGCCCTCATGCTGCTTCTGACGATCGTCATCCTGCGCGAAGAAATGATTCAGGAATGGCGCAACCAATTACCGGAAGGTGCGCCCAATCATTTTCTCGTGAATGTGGCGCCCGAGGAGCTTGCGGCCGTCGAGGCCCTGTTGGCCGAGTCATCTGTCGAGCGCAGCGACCTGTTTCCGATGGTGCGGGGAAGACTTTCAGCCATCAATGGCGAGCCGGTCACAGACAAAGTCAGTAAGGACGAGGCTCAGGAAAGTGCTCGGGGACGTCAGGGTGTTGGCAGGGAACTTAACCTGACCTGGCGCGAGTCCCTTCCACCGGCAAACCGACTAGTAGAGGGTAAGTGGTGGGCGCCCGGTGATGACCACCCCGGTGTCTCTGTCGAGCAGCGCATCGCGCAGCGACTAAAGATCAAGCTGGGTGACCAACTGACCTTCCTGATCGGCGGAGAGACCTTAACAGCGCCTGTGACAAGCGTTCGTGAAGTGGATTGGAATACACTCCAGCCTAATTTCTACATGATTTTTGCCCCGGGTGCTTTGAGTCAATATCCCGCCTCGTATATTGGTGCGTTCCATCTGGAACCTGAGCAAAAGTCTTTGATTAACCGCTTGCTCGCCGCACACCCCACTGTATCGGTGCTGGAAATCGATACCATCATCCGGCAAATTCAGGCGGTGATTGATCAGGTGTCGCTGGCCTTGCAATACATCATGTTGCTGGTGGTGGGCGCTTCGGTTCTGGTGTTGCTTGCACAGACACAAGCCAGTTTTGAAGACCGTCGCCAGGAAATGGTGGTGCTGAGAACCTTGGGTGCCGGTCGTGCGTTTATTCATCGCAGCATTACGCAGGAGTTTGTTGCCATGGGCGTTCTTGCGGGGCTGCTGGCGGGGCTGGCGACTGATTTGACGCTTTTTTTGGTACAAACTTATTTATTGAAAATGTCCTGGTCACCCCATCCCGGATTGGCGTTACTTGCAGCGGTGAGCGGCGCTTTGGTCGTCGGCGCAGCGGGCCGTTGGGCCTGTCGCTCGCTGCTGAGCCGATCGGCCCAGCAGCAAATTCGGGAACTGGTGTGAAGGTTGCGCCATAAAAGTGTTATATTTTGATACTCCCGGTTTCATCTGATAGAACGCTGAAGCGAGATAGGGTATAAGGAGCCCATGAAAACACCCAAACGCCTACAACCGCTGTTAGAAGACGGCCTGATCGACGAAGTGATTCGCCCCTTGATGAGCGGTAAAGAGGCTGCCGTCTACGTGGTTCGCTGTGGCGCCGAGATTCGGTGTGCCAAAGTCTACAAGGAAGCCGATAAACGCAGTTTCCGGCAGGCGGTGCAGTACCAGGAGGGGAGACGGGTTCGCAATAGCCGTCGTGCCAGGGCCATGGAGAAAGGCTCGAAGTTTGGGCGCAAGCAGCAGGAAGACGCCTGGCACAACGCCGAGGTGGATGCCCTATATCGGCTCGCCGATGCGGGTGTTCGAGTACCCAAGCCCTACGGTTGCTTTGATGGGGTATTGCTCATGGAACTCATCACAGACGAGGACGGAACCGTCGCGTCCCGCCTGAACGATGTGGCGATGTCGGCAGAGCAGGCCCTCGAAGACCATGACCTCATGATGCACTACATCAGCCGTATGCTGTGTGCCGGTATCGTTCATGGTGATCTATCGGAATTCAACGTTCTCGTTGATGATTATGGCCCCGTCATCATTGATTTGCCCCAGGCGGTCGATGCCGCTGCCAACAACCACGCACGCAGCATGTTGATGCGTGACGTCAACAATATGAGAACCTACTACGGGCAGTTTGCGCCCGAGTTGCTCTCTACTCAGTACGGCGAGGAAATGTGGGCCTTGTACGAAGACGGTGAACTGCATCCCGATACCCAGCTCACGGGGCTATTTGAAGAACCCGAAGGCACAGCGGATGTTGACAGCGTGATGCTGGAAATCAAGGCGGCCCTGGCCGAAGAGCAGGCCCGCCTGCGGCGCATCCAGGATGCGAATGAGCCGGACTGAAACAAATCTACATCCATTCGCATTCCTGCCGATTATCGCATCGCTCTCAGAAAGGTGGTAGACTCCGCGACCCTTCGGCTTTTGAGTGACTTTTTTGCTTTAGTTACTTGAATGCCTTAGGAAAAAAGGAAACGTTTTTTCATACAAGGAAATTTTATGAAGACTACCGGTTTAGCTGCACTCCTGGCAGTGTCTTTAACTGCTGGCTGTGCAAGCCATAACATCAGCCAGCCCTCCGCCCCCATCCAAAGTGTTATTTCGGCTCCGCTGGAAGCGGACATCGAATTGGGACAAGATATTTCAGGTGATTCCAATGCTACGATTCTGTTTGGCATCTTTTTGCTGGGGCAGGATAATAAGTACGCAGACGGCATCACTTACACCACGGGTCAAAGCACAGTAGACCGTGGGTTTTTTGGTGGAGTTCTGGGGCAGGCCATCGACGGAACCAAGGCCGCAGCGGCTTACAAGGCTGTTACAGCCTCAGGTGCTGACGTCATTGTTGCCCCCCGTTATGTTATTGACACTCAGGATTACGTGATCCTGAAGCAAGTGTCTGTTTCGGTGAAAGGAAAAGCTGGAAAGATCCAGAATATTCGCAACGCGAAATAACCTGTCCCGACACACCAGCCTCCTGCGCCTGATGCAAGCGCTGATGCTTTGGCCGCATCATGAAAGAGGAGGCTGGCTGTGTGAATAAACCCTGGGCTATAGCCCCAAACGCGGTATCTCCTGCTTAGGACATAAGTTCATCACGACCTGCTTGCCCGCCTTTATGGCAGCATCGTGAACCGGTAGGTTGATGACACCGATCTGCATCCAGAGCACCTTAACCGGCGCGTTAACCAGTTCGTCCGCCATGGATTCCACTGCGGCACTGTTCATGAACAGATCAATCATATCGACCGAGCCCTGAATGTCTGCCATTCCCGAGACTACCGTTCGTCCGTGTATCCTTTGGCCAGCCAGACGCGGATTCACCGGGATCACATCGTAGCCTTTGTCCAGCAGGTACTTCATGACACGAAAACTGGGGCGGTCTTCCTTGTCACTGGCGCCAAACAAGGCAATTCGTTTTACCGAACGGAGAATCTGGGTCAGGGTTTCGTCAGAGGGGACAGGAAGTGCAGTCATGGAGGAATTCCTTTAGAAAATGAATCCCGATTGTGAAGGATTCGGCGAATACCGTACAGTCCGCAGTATTGCGTCAGCTCAATTTGGACTACTATTCACGGCTGTAAGAGGTGTGTTCTTTAATCAGAGAGGAAAAAACAATGTCTCGAAAGACTAAGTCGGCCGTCGATCAGACGACGGAAGGGGTTACCGGGAAAGCCGTTGGTGGCCGCAATCCGGTTGCAAAATTTGACTGGCGGGTTAACAAGGCGCGTGTGCAGACGGATCGTAAAAAAGCCGCTGCACGGGGGTATCGCAAGCATAAGTCGCTGGACCTTCCGCTGAGCGCACAGGCGGCCTGAGCCGCCCGTGTCTTCAGTCGAAGGACAGCCGCTTAGCTGTCCTTTTGTTTCTTGCGAGGCGCTCTGGGTGCCTTGTTTTTGTCGCCACGCGGTGCGCCACCGTCAGCATCGGATTTGCGCGGTTTACGTGAGTCACGGTCCTTTTGAGGACGGTCTCCACGCTCGCTGCGGTCACCACGATCCTTGAATGGACGATCGCCACGGTCTTTGGCTGGGCGCTCGCCACGCTCCCGGTTGCCACGGTCTTCGCGGTTTCCTCGATCGTCACGATTGCCCCGATCATCACGGTTTCCACGGTTATCCCGGTCGTTACCACGTTCGCCGCGATGACCACGGTCTCCTCGATCCCCCCTGTCTCCACTGCGTGGACGGCGGTCACCGCCGGGCTTGCCGCCCTTGCGAGCCGGTTCGCCACCGACGGACAAGGCTTCCAGTTCAGCCAGTGATTCCAGGCGCTTCAGGTCGGAGACTTTGCCGCAGATGCGCGTTTTGCGCAGCATGTGCAGGATGTCTTTTGGCATTTCGCCGGGTAGATCCACGATGGTGAAGCCATCGAAAATTTCGATGTGACCGATGTAGCTGCTTTCCAGATCGGCTTCGTTGGCAATTGCACCCACAACGTTACCGGGTTTAACGCCATCCCGGTAACCCACGGAGAGAACATAGCGCTCCATGTTAATATCCGGGAAATCTTTCAGCGGCAGCGCCTGCATGTCTGGCAGCGCCTTGCGCGGTTTGTCGCGAGCCGGTCTGTCTTGCTGGCCACGGTCTTCACGCCCATACACACTGCGGGGTTCAGGTTCGTTTTCGTCCATCAGTAGCGGTGCATTGCCCTGCAACAGGTGGGCCAGCGCAGCGGCAACGCTGGACATCTCCAGCCCTTCCGTCGCAACCAGTTCGCTCAGCAGGTTTTCATAGAAATCCAGCTGGTCTGACTGCAACGCATCGCGAATACGCTGATGGAACCTGGCCACACGGGTCTTGTTAATGTCAGAGGTCGTAGGCATCTGCATGGGCGCGATGCGCTGACCAGTCGCGCGCTCAATAACAGCCAGCATTCGGCGTTCACGCGGAGCGACAAACAGAATGGCATCACCTTCGCGTCCGGCGCGGCCAGTACGACCGATTCGGTGAATATAAGCTTCTGAGTCGTAGGGGATGTCGTAGTTGATAACGTGGCTGACGCGATCAACATCCAGTCCACGCGCAACGACGTCGGTTGCAACCAGAATATCCAATTTGCCCGCCTTCAGGCGCTCGACCAGCTTTTCCCGGTGAGCCTGAGCCATATCGCCATTCATCGCTTCAGCCGCAAAGCCACGGGCAGCCAGTTTTTCAGCCAGTTCAAGTGTGGCGGTTTTGGTACGGACGAAAATGATCATGCCGTCGAAGTTTTCAACTTCGAGGGTGCGGGTCAGCGCATCCAGTTTCTGTCCAGGGTGCCCTTGCCAGAATCGCTGACGAATATTCGCCGCCGTGCGGGTGGCGCTGGCAATACGAACCTGAACGGGATCGCGCAGGTAGGTTTGTGCAACGCGCTTGATTTCACTAGGCATGGTGGCAGAAAATAGGGCAATCTGGCGCTGTTCCGGCACGTGCTCAAGAATCCACTCGACGTCCTCCTGGAAGCCCATACGCAGCATCTCATCGGCTTCATCCAGTACTACCATCGACAACGCATCGAGTGACAGGGTTTTGCGACGCATGTGGTCCATCAGTCGACCGGGTGTACCGACGACAACATGGCAGCCGCGCTTTAGCTGTCGCAGCTGGGTGTCGTAGCCCTGGCCGCCGTAGACGGGCAGCACATGAAAACCCGGCAGGTGGCGGGCATAACTTTGGAACGCTTCGGCGACCTGAATCGCCAGTTCGCGAGTCGGCGTCAGGATCAGGGCCTGGGGTGCGTTGAGTTTGATATCAATGCGTGAGAGAACGGGCAGCGCAAAGGCGGCTGTTTTACCCGTTCCGGTCTGGGCTTGCCCCAGTACATCGCGGCCCTGCAGCAGGGGCGGGATGGTTTCAGCCTGGATAGGCGAAGGGGTTTCATAACCTATTTCCTGAAGCGAGGCGAGCAGAAATTCGGGAAGTCCCAGTGAAGAGAACACTACAGAGTCAGACATGTCGTTACCTGATAGGAGCCCGGAGGCGCTCTGCAGCAGGACGCTCACAGGTAACGCGGAGGGCTAGGGTGAAAATTGGTCGGACATTATACATGAAGCCATTGCAAACTGCTTGAAACTTTTGTAAAGAGTTGGTTGAGTGGTCTTGGGATCAAAAAATGGCTGTGTGACGATAGGCTATAACGGCCTGATTCATGCAGTTGCGGACATTGGGTGGGGGGCTCTGGCTTACTTCCGGTTTCGCGATAAAGCAGACAAAATAGACTGCAAAACTTTGGGTAGAATTGACTTACGAGGCAACGTGTTTTCAGTGTCCGCGGATTTCGGGCAATACCGAAAGCTTTTCTTGATCTTCAAGCTGTAGAGACGGGTTCGAAGTTCTACTCGAACGGCCTCAAAAAACGATGACTTCGGCCTACGCGCCCTCCTTTAACAAAACTGTACATTTGCACAGTCATAATAGAAATTTCCACTATATTGGTAGTTAGAGGTCTCGTTAAATCCGAGCGGTATAGGCGCGTCTATCCCGAGGCTCTGTTTTGCGCAGATCAACATTTGTTCTAAGCGAAATATTGAGCGATAATCTGCTGAAATTGAGCATGTTTTTGGCGCTCCGCCTGTCGAAAAATCGTTGATCGCTTGCGGCATAGTCGGAATTCAAACTAATACACTGTTAGGCACATAGATGGATAGCCGAGAGATATACGCAGCGTTATTCGAACCGCGGGGGCAAGCAGGTGAACCAACTGGAGAATGGTCGTTTGTTGGTGATGCTGTTTGCTTCGATCAGAAGAGGTTTCGAAAGTTGCTTAGCCCTTGGGGCTCGGACTCTGAGGTTTGGGTAGCGGTTTCTCGTACGAAAGCTGTTCAGGTTACTTCGGAATTAGCAGCGCTAACCGTGCAGCAGTTTTTGCAGCTTGGAGAGGTGCGTATTGCCGACCTTAGGCTGACTCACTTCGTACAGATCTCTACGATCGGTGTGGCAAGGTCTTGGCAGCGACATGCCTAACCAGTCATTCCAGTTCGTTGCGGCCCAAATGGGCCCCCACCGGACGCCCTAGTCTGGAGCCGCTGAATATTAGCGTTAGCCACAGAGAATTTCGATGATAGATGCTGATGTAGAAGAAATTATTATCAAACGCCTGAGAAACACAGAAGAAAAAGAAGGTGTTAGAATCATCATGGCTATTGAGTCCGGCAGCAGGGCTTGGGGCTTTGCTTCCCCAAACAGCGATTATGATGTCCGTTTCATCTATTCGCGAAAAAAAGATTGGTACTTAGCAGTAGATTTAGAAGATCGTAGGGATGTTATTGAATATCCGATAATTGATGAAATTGATTTGAACGGGTGGGATGTAAGGAAGGCGCTAAAGCTATTTTGGAGATCAAATCCGGCATTCGTTGAATGGATTCAATCTCCTATCACTTACATCGCAGACGGATCCTTTAGAGAACATGCCTTGAACCTATTGCCTGATTTATACTCGGTAGAAAAAGGTATTTACCATTATCGCAGTATGGCTAAAACCAATTACAGGGGGTACCTCAGAGAAGAAATAGTGCCGCTAAAGAAATATTTCTATGTGTTGAGGCCTCTGTTCGCAATTAAGTGGTTGGAGGAATTCGGCACTGCTGCGCCAATTGAATTCGATAAGGTTCTTAACCTTGTAACCGACAGTGCACTGTTGGAAACAGTTCATAGCTTGCTAGGGGCTGTTGCCGTTTCACATGGGCAACCATAGCAGAGCACATGCCATAGCCACATTCGACTCAAAGTTTCGCTTCAGTTTATCGTATCTTGTCGCAAGTGCCCGATAGTGCTTCAGACGCGCAAAAACATTCTCGATTAAGTGCCTGTTCCCATAAAGATTCCAGTCAATGTCATCGTTACCCGTTTTTGAATTGCTTTTCCGCGGAATCATCGGAATTGAACCTTTCGATCGAATGATCTCTCTCAGTGATTCTTTATCATAACCTTTGTCTGCAATCACGAAATCAGCCGCCGGAATTTCTTCAATAATCGCGTCAGCAGCCGTTGAATCATGTATCTGTCCCCCTGTAACTTCGAATTTAATGGGAGCCCAAAGGCATCTACTACCATGTGGATTTTGCTTGTTTTCCCAGCTCGACTCGGCCCTATGGCCTGATCGCTAGACCCTGCAGCACCGGCACTATGCTGGTGAGCTTTGATATAGCTGCCATCGATAAATTCCCATTCCAAGTCAGGTTCAGTAACGAGAAAATCAAACACCTTCGTCCAAACGCCTCTGGCTGACCAGGGCGTTAAACTTCTTGTAAACAGCATTCCAATGGCCGAAGTACTCCGGCAGATCCGCCAAGGCAAACCCGTGCGTAACCGATACAGCATACCCTCCACCATGAGGTATAGATTCGGCTTGTTATATACGCCCAGTTGGAGCAAGATTCCCAGTAGCTTCGGCCATAGCTCAGCACTGAGCAATAGCCGCGGCATAGCAAACCCTTGTTGTTGTGTTGTGAGAATCACAATGATACGGGTTTGCTACCTTAAATCAAAAGCTTACATCGAAACGGCAACAGCCCCTAGAAAGAAAAAAAGTTAGTGAAGAGAAGATGTTGGCCCCAGCCATTCCGGCTTTGAATAAGTATATTGAAGCAGAGTTATCTCGGCTAGAAGATATCAAATTGCCGAGATCAGATAGAGAGCAGGAAATGGTGCGGCTAAATGAACTATTTCACTTGGTTCTCAATGAGTAGCTAGGCTAACAAGTGACTATGGTGTCAAGCGCCCGAATTAAACCATTTCTGGATTCCATGGCTTTCCAATTCTTACCATCGAATTGAGCACCACAACCATCTTTCGAATACAGGCAATGATTGCCGCTTTTTTTTGCTTTCCCCGCGGCTAAATGTCGCTGGTATTCTTATTCTGCTAATCGGCAAAAGTGGGCGTAGCCTTTAACGCGGAGTAAATTCTGTTTCTCTATCATTGCTAACCGAACCCCTAGGGAAGCAACAACTCAGCCATAACGCATTCCGGTTCACGGCTAGATCTTACGGAAGAACGCTCAACTCGAAGTAGTGGCAAAGATTGTCAATCTTTGCCACAATAGTTGGTGTTATTTCAAGCGGGTATCTCTGTGATGGCTACTATGAATATATCGATTCCGGAACCCATGAGAAAGTGGGTTCAAGATCGTATACACACCGGTCGATACGCTAATAATAGTGATTATATTCGCGACCTGATCAGAAAAGACCAGGAACGCCAACTTGCGCATCAGGAAATGCAAACAGCCATCGCGGCAGGCATTCAAAGTGGCGAGTCGACACAGCTGGATATGACTGAAATAAAAGCCCGGGCTCGTGCAGAGCTTGGTAAGTCGGGTCGTTAATGGGTGTAATTCTCAGGCGCCCTCACGCTGCCGACGATCTGGTAGGGATCTGGTTGAACACATTCGATAAATGGGGCGAGGAGCAGGCAGACCGCTACCTCGACGATATTGAGAATACTTTGATGCTATTATCTGATCAGCCGCTAATCTCAGCAGAGAGACCAGAGTTTGATCCTCCTGTTAGGATTCACCATCATAAACATCACTTGCTGATCTATTTGCTTGTAGACGGCGGGATTGAAGTGATTAGAGTTCTGCATGAGAGAATGAATATTGACAACTACTTAGCGGAACGATGAGAGAAGAGCCATCTTTGATTTGACAGGGCAGCCGAGTGGAAAATTGTGCCCGTTTAGCAAGCTTCAATAAAGGAGTGATTTTGGTCGCCCCCGGGCTGACCTCTTAGTTCTGCTAATCGGCAGTTGCCGACACTCAGACCTACTACGTCATCACCGACCATCTGGGCACACCTCAGATGGCCACCGACCAGAGCCAGGCGGTCGTCTGGCAGACTGAGCAAACACCATTTGGCGAAGTAACGCAAACCATCGGAACACTAGCCCAGCCACTGCGCTTTCCGGGTCAGTATGCCGACCCTGAAACGGGCTATAGTTACAACTACTTCCGGGACTATGACCCGAGTGTTGGGCGCTATGTTCAGAGTGATCCGATTGGGTTGCGGGGAGGCGTCAATACCTATGGGTATGTTGGTGGGAATCCACTTACCTATGTAGATCGTAAGCGCCAACAAATTCTCGTCTACCCATCCGATTCACGGTCTGTCAGTCTGACTCCTGTCTGAAATTAACAGGAGAAACCCATGACACGACTTCAACTTGAACATCTCTGGCAGCGACGCATTCACGCATGGCGTGATTCAGGATTATCCGGTGCAGCTTACGCAGAGCGCGAAGGCATCAGCTACCACCAGTTTGTCTATTGGCGTCGTAAACTCGATCATGAGGTGTCTCAGACAAGTTTGACGTGAGCTTACGGCACGCGAGCGTGACTACCCTTCGCTTTTCTGCTCTTGCAATGGAATCGCATAATTCCAGGGCAACCATTTAGCGGGATCTCCCGCCACTCTGGCACGATGCCGTTGGACGGCATTGAGGTACTCAAAGAGATTGATCTGTGCCTGAGCAGCCGTGGCAATGATCGACGTCAATACATCCCCGATGGCAGCACCGGTAGCGGTTTTGTAGAAGTTGGCGTTTTTCCGGTTACGCACGATCAGCTTCAGGTGACGCTCCATGATGTTGTTGTCGATTCGTGCGCCTTCCTGCGTACAGAACCGCGTCAGGCCGTCGAAGTGCTTGTCGAAATAGGCTATCGCCTTGCCCAATCCGCTGTTGCCCTCGACAGGGCTGTCTTCGCCTCCCACCAGTTGTGCCGCGCCCCACTGACGGATCCCCTCCATCACCGGTAACGAGTGTTGCCGGTGCCAGCCAGCCGTTCCGCCGGGGTGTGATCATGCTCCTGACTCTCCCGGTCGAAGCGCCAGATCTGACCGTAGCGTTCCAGCACCCATTCCACCTTGTCGGTAAAGTGGTCGTGCACATCCACGTACTGACGTCGCCCATGCGCGTTGCACAGCGCATGGATACAGGTCCTCACCGTGGGTTTGTTGTGCGGCAGCGCATCGCTCATGATCAACGGCGGCGGCAAGCCCGGCGCACGCGGCTGCAAGATCTCATCGATGAATTCCCCAGCATGGCCGATGTTGGTCTGGAACAGGATAATGGTTTCGCCCGAGACCAATTCCGCGATCAACCCGGAGCTGTAAACCCCGGTGCGCAACTGCTCCCGCTGGCTGTTGCGTTTCTTTTCTGAATCGGTGCCTGATCCAGAATCCGGTGCGAGGTGTCATCCAGATGATAATGCCGGGCATCGGCAGCGCGTTGCTGCAAGTGACGGAACACCGGGAGCACGGCGTTGGCGACCTGTTCGCACTGGTCGAATGCCGTCGATGCGGTGACCGGCACGCCCAGCAGATTCTGCAGGCTCTCCTGGCGATAGAAAGGGGGCGGGGCCGCGGCGCCCCGCCTCCGGGGGGGGGGGGGGGGGGGGGGGGGGGCGGGGGTCCGGGGGGGGCGGCGCCGCGGGGGGGGGGGCCGGCCGGCCGGCGGCGGGGGGGGGGGGCCGGGGGGGCGGGGGGGGGGGGGGCCCCCCGGGGGGCGGGGGGGGGGGCGGGGGGGCCCCGGATCCGCAGCAGGCGGGCGGGTTCATATTTGTAGACCTTGCCGATCCCGCAGGCCGGGCAGTCATCCCCTTTTTCAGACCATCGAGTGGATGATGAATCACCGCCGGTGTTTGCGCCGGGGCTTTGTGGCGGGAGGCACCGGAATGCGGTTTGTCCGGTCGGGATCGCGAGGACTCTGCCGTCTTGGGTGAGACCGTCAGATCCCGCAGCTTCTCAGAGGATTTGACCAGGCCCAGCAGCTTGCGCATCTTGTGCAGGGTGATGTCTTTGTCGGTCAGCCGCTCCTGCAGGAAGGCCAGAGTCTCCAGGGCATCGCACAGCAGGGCCATGTCGGCCTTGCTCAGCGCCAGGTCGTGTTCCTGCGCATCAACAATCCGCGCCTTCAACGCATCCAGTTCAGCGTCATCCATGTCCAGAATCGTGGTACTCACAAGCGCTCCTTCACCGTGTGGCGCAGAGCTTACCGGAAATGGCTTAAATGGCAAATGATTCATTGGCTTAAGCCAGCTTTTTAAAGTGAGCATCATCGGATAACGCTAACCCCTTGAGCAGCAGACTCAACTGGCGTGCGCTCAATACCCCGGCCGGTTCCTCCAACGGACCCGCGACCGGACTGAATCGACCGCTGGACAGGCGTTTGGTCATCAACCAGAAACCATTGCCGTCGTAACGCAGCAAACGGATCTGGGTACGGTTACGGTTCAGGAACACGAACCGGTATCCTGCCTGGGGTTCTGCTTTAACTGATCCCGGCACAGGGCCTGAAAACCGTCGATACCCCGGCGAAAGTCCGCCGGGTGACGGGCCAGCAATACATGACTGTGAGCCATGAGCTGGATCATGACAACCCTTCCCCGGAGACTCCCAGTCCCTGCATCAGCGCTGTCAGTTGGCGTAAGGTCAGTTGACCCTGGATACGGACCCGGTTCGGCTCCTGAAGCGTCAGGGTGAGATCGACGGGCAACGTTTCCGAAACGACGGATTCAGCTGTCAGGGTTACCGCGATAAATGGGGATTCGCAGCGGCTGTCTTCAACGCCGACGCGATCATCACGCCACTGTTTGAGCATCTTGGGCGTCACACCCAGTGCCTTGCTCAGACGAATTTGCGGATAGTGAGGCAGTAAGTCTACCGCACGCTGACGCAGGTCGGCAGGTACTGGCGAACGCCGGGCGAGGCGCTGTTTGCGCCATACATTGAAATTACGGGCGAGCGGGTGCAAATCCGCTGAAGAAGCGGGTGACGTTGACGACATGGCAATTGACCTCCTGTGGCAGAGAGGTCATTCAAACAGAATCGGTTCAGGAAGTTGCGCTAGGTTGCCGTAAGGTCACGATTCATTCCGTGGTGGTGACACCCGCCAATGTACATGATTCACAAGTGCTGGGCGACTTACTCCATGGCAACGAAACGCGTGTATGGGGTGATTCTGCCTACACCGGGCAGAAGCGGGTGATTCACGAGCGATCACCAAACGCTAAGGACTTTACCCAGCGAAAAGGTAGCCGTCACCGACAGCTGAGCGAACAGGAGAGATCGAGCAATCGGCACAAATCGAAAATCCGATCGCGGGTTGAGCATCTGTTTGGCATTTTGAAAGGCCAATTTGGCTATAAGAAAGTGCGTTACCGAGGCTTGGACAAGAATGCCCACGCGGTATTCACGAAGTGTGCCTTGGCCAACCTGGTGATGGCCAATAGGCATTATCACCTCTCCTGACGGGAGAGGTGCGCCTGAAAATGGCGCTGACGGCCGCTAAAAGCGGCAGAAAGACAAGATTTACCCATTTTTTTGAGATAAAACTATCAACTAACAGAAGTGGCCTGAAAATACATAGGATTATTCAGACCTTCCTTAATATTTGCACTATTTGGGTCGAAAGTTGAACAGATCATTACCTTGCCCTTTAGTTCGTTAACGGATAGCCACGGTATCACTGATACAACTGGCTGTAAATAAACCAGAATTCCTTAAGTTAATGGCATTGTCCGTCGGAAACCTGACCCAAAAGAGCGCTGATTTTAACCTGAATACAAAGTCAGCTATGCAAAATCAACGGTCAAAGGTGGCTCATAAAGTCGCCATGTTGACCAAGGAATGGTCGGAAAACCAGAAGTCTATACCGTCAAAGTATGCCTGTGAGAAGGAGGCCAATACCCACGCGCGTTATCCGATGATTGTAGTCGATTAAACTTTCCCCGTAGCCATCAAAAAATTCCGCATAGCCCCGCAACCGTCCCCACAGTGGAAACGACATACTGAGTTCATAGGCGCCATAACCTGAATTGAAGTTCTGTCGGATCATGGCGTTGTATTCGAGTTTTCCGTGTTTGTAGGCGCCGACCACCTCAAAATGTCCCATGTAGGTTTCGATGTCCGGATTATCGTCGCCAGGGGCAGGGGGCGGAGTCGTGGGGTCGCCATCATCTTCCTTTGCTTCCTCGGGAATCCGATACCAGGGTCGAAAACTAATTCCCCAATTTGATTGACCATATCCCAGCATGACATACGCCCGGTTCCAACTGCGACTCAGCAGCTGGGAGCGTCCATTGGATTCATGTTCAAGACCGTAGCGGGTAAGAATGATGCCATTCAGATCCTTCGTGGGAAAGGTGATATCGTAGAAAAACTCAGGGTTATAATTTGTCTCCCGAAAGGGTGCAGAAATCTCGTGGTTATAAACTTGCCAGAAAGACTTCAGGGTGAAGCCAAAATACAGCGCATCGCTTGAAAAAAAGATATCATTGTAAGTAAGCGGCACTTTTAGGCTCATCTGCATCTTGACCTCACCATGCTGGATAGGGTCTGTAATGCCCGGATACAGATCCTGGCTGGACTTATAAGGGGCCTGGTTTGGTTCGTCGACGTAGGTTGCCGGCATGATAAAGTTACGTTTGTGCGCCGCCAGAACGTAAGGGTTATTTTCGATGAGTTTTTCCTGTACCAGGCGCTCTGGAACCTCTGGCTCGTTTTTTCTTAGCAGATCACAACTCTCTTTGAGAGTCTGCGCTGTCAAAAGCTGATCTGCGGAGAGAGCACCGCTCAGTAGACATTTACGAACAGAGGGCTCTAACGACTGATCTTTAAGTTGCTTTTTGGCTTCGCAACTTTTCACAATTTCCGCGACGCTTTCGGAATCGGCAGCATGCTCAACCGCGGTGAGAAGGCACTCTTCATAGTCTCCCGCGAAGGCCACGGACGCAAGGGTCAGGGCGCTTACCCCTGTTAATTTGAAAGCGAGTACGCTGCGGAAATGGCGCATGATTTATAATCGTTTTTGTTATTGGAGGATACTCTACCAAATGCAAGGTAGAGTATCCAAGACCTACGATCGTGCGTAGTAGTCGTGACTCTTGTATTGCTTAACAGTCTGTATCCTCAGCTTTCATACCTTCCTTCGCCTCTTCACAGGCATCTTCAACAGCATTTTCCATATCTGTAGCCGCTTTATCCACTTGCTCGCCCGCAGATTCCATGGGTCCATCATTTGCATCACAAGCTTGAAGGGCAAAACACAACAAGCCGATAGCTGATACAGTCGTTAGGTTATTCAATAATGATTTCATGGTTCTTTCCTCTTGGTTAGTTCAACAAACTTCTTAACATCCAAATCATTTTTTCGTGCTGACCCAGTCGGGCGATTAAAAAATCCTCTGTCGCCAGATCATCGCCTGACTGTGCTGCTTTGCCGGCCTCACGCAGGGTCTTGAGTGTTGCCTCGTGGCATCCGATCAATTCTTTAATCATTGAAGGCACGTCTGTTGTCTGCTTAGGATCAAACGACGATGCTTCGGCGAACCCAGAAAGGGACCCAGGCGCTTTGAATCCAAGCGTTCGCAGGCGCTCAGCGATTGAATCGACGGCAGAAGCCAGTTCCTTGTATTGTGATTCAAACAATTGATGCAGAGAAAAGAACTCAATACCCCGTACATTCCAGTGCGTGAATTGCGTGTATAAATAGGTGTTGTATGAATCGGCAAGCACGCGAATAAGTTGATCGCCGATTGAAGCTAAATGATGCTTATCAATCTGCAAGTGGGTACCCGTGCTTCGGTTATCCAAAGTAACGGCTGTCGGTGTAGCCATGACTCATTCTCCTGAACAATTAAACGTTTAAAAGCGCTCTCCCGGAGGAGAGCAAAGCAAAGGTTGACGAAGGGTTGTCCGACAACCTTTGGAAGGAAGCCTCCTGTGAATCAACTGTTTGCGACGGTAATGTCGTTCTCAACCGATTTTACGCCTTCGGTATTTTCAGCAATTTTCTCCACCAACTCTTTCACCGCTTCTGATGGAACCTGGCCAGTAAGATTGACGACCTTCGATTCGGTGTCGACGTTGATGTCTAAAGCAGGCACATTTTCAGTACTGAGTAATTTGACTTTGACTTGAGCCGTAATCATGGCGTCACTGATTGCTGATTTTACAGAGCTACCTGATGAGGAACCTTTCTCTGCAACTTTACCTTCGTCAACGATGATTGCATTTTCCACTTTTTCGATGCCATCAACGCCTAGGGCGATCTCTTCAGCAAGCTGTTTCTCGACGGGGTCCTTTACGATACCGTTCAAGTAAGCCTTGTCGCCTCTCACTTCGGCATCTATGTCGAAAAGGCTCAACTCATCACTCACCAGAATTGAGGTCTCAAGTTTTCCTTCTCTCCACCCGTCCTGAAATGTTTGCTGGGCCTGATGCTCGAAATTTTCCAGTTTCTGGTGAGTAGAGGGAGACGGCTCAGCGTAGCAATTTACTCCCCAGGCCAGGCTTGTAGTCATCAACACAAGGGTAAGCGGTTTCAAATTGAATCGTTTCATGGGATGTACTCCTGAGTTAGAGGTTTCATAAGTAACTTAGCGATTACCGTGCCAATAACGTGTAAGCCAGAGATTTATTGGCTTAAGAGATGAGTTTCTACGAAGTAAGGGCCTGAAAATTTTTAGAAGCAGGGATCGTTAGGGTAATTTTTACAAAAAATGGCGACATTCTTTCAAAGCTGAGCTTTGCCTGGCCATTTGGGTAGTCTTTTTACGAGAGTGTAAAGTACACTGACCTGAAATTTTATTACCCTGCACACCAACGACGTACTATTTGGAGAGCCTCCGTGGCACATATTTTATTGCTGGATGATGACACTGGTTTCACCCAGGCCACCCAGGACATTTTGGAACTTCTGGGACATACAGCTCAATGCGCGGCGACCCTCGAAGAAGCCAGACAACTTATTGTGGGGACCCGTTTTGACCTTGCCATTCTGGACCTGATGCTACCCGATGGCAGTGGTCTGCAAATCATGGAGTCTCTGAACAGCCTCAAGCACGCGGGCCACATTGCAATCGTGACAGGAAACCCCAACGTGAAGTCCATGGTTCGTAGTTTGTGCGGCCCCGACCTGAGCTATCTTCTTAAACCATTAGATCTTGATCAAATTAAAGCGCTACTGAGCAAAATAGAACGCACGAACTCGGACTATGTTGCTGAGATCTCGCATTTCGGCTGTCTGATCGGCGAAAGCCCTGCGATGAAAGCGCTTTATGAAATGATTGAACGGGTTGCCAGCAGTCGAGCAAACGTGATGTTGATGGGTGAAAGTGGGGTCGGCAAAGAATTGGTTGCCAGAGCGCTCCATAATGCCAGTCATTATCAAGGCCCTTTTGTTGCGGCGAACTGCGGGGCCATTTCACGCGAACTCATCGGCAGTGAATTATTTGGTCATGAAAAAGGGGCCTTTACCGGCGCCATTGCGCGAAAAGTCGGCTTATTTGAACGCGCCGAAAAAGGCACTCTGTTTCTGGATGAAATTACGGAAATGCCGATTGATCTGCAGCCTAGCCTGCTAAGGGTACTGGAAACTAATCAAGTGGTCAGGGTTGGAGGCACGGCTGAACTTCCCGTCAGTTGCCGTATCGTTTCGGCAACAAACCGAACCACCGAAGAAATCGCAGAGCGAAACTGCTTGAGGGAAGACATCTATTTCCGCCTTGCCGTATTTCCAATAATGATTCCACCTTTACGCCAACGCAAAGAAGATATCCCCTTGCTTGTGGAATTCTTTTTACAGGGCCTGAACCTTGAGAATGGCACAGCGCATACGATAGATAAGGAGGCACTTCAACGGCTTCAGGACTACGATTGGCCGGGAAATGTCCGAGAATTGCGCCACGCGGTACATAGAGCCTTCATTCTTACGCCACCGGGACAGAAACATTTAAGCTGGCCAGACAATTTTGGCTCGCCTTTTGCTAAATCAAATTCACAGACCAGCAAGGGATTGCAAGTTGGAAAAACAATAAGTGAGATTGAACGGGAACTCATTACGATGACGCTGGCCCATTTCGGAGGAGACAAAAAGCAGACCGCCGACGTATTGGGTATCAGCCTGAAAACGCTATACAACAGACTCAACGAATACGAGGGGACCAATGACATCACATGAAGCGGGTGAATCTCAACGAGATGCTATGAAGTCTTTGATTCATGAAATTCGCAATCCTTTAAACACGATATCGGTCAGTGCTGAATTGGCAAAACTGCAAATTGAGACTGGGAAACCTACGTCAGCCATCCTGAAGAGTCTTGACCGGATCATAGAGGAATGCCGTCAATGCAGCAGAATACTTACGGCCAATAATGACCAATAACGATCCGATAAATGTAGCGCTTGGCAAGGGCTGGCTATGGCCTTTTTTGGTTGCCTTCCTGGTCCTGTTAGGGAATGGCATATACAGCTATCTGACTTTACGGGTTTTCCTGCAGGCGTCAGACAGCCTTATTCATGCACAGAGCGTGAAATCAATCATTCGGGATACATACGTCGCCGTTCAAGGTGCTGAAACAGGACAACGAGGCTACGTCATCACAGGCGATGAAAATTACCTCACCGATTACTATCAGTCGATACAAAACCTTTACACACTTATTCCTCTAATGAGTAGTGTAACGACAGAATTACCCGGTCAAAAGGAGCGTTTCCAAAAATTTGTCACCTTAACCAATCAGAAAATAGAGGAAATGAAACGCTCTATTGAACTGGTGAAGACCGGGCGTACTGGGAACGCTGAAGCCCTTATCGATTCTGACCTGGGCCTGCATTATATGAACGAGATCAAAAAAATTGTTAACGAAATGACCGCTGCAGAAGACGACTTGCTGACCAAGCGTCGAGAGGATGTAAGCGAAGGACGGCAACAATCATTGATTTTGTCGCTGGTTTCGCTGGGTGTAAGCGTTGTGCTGCTGTTGAGTGTTTATCTGTTTGTCGGTCGAAATGCGAAAGCTAATCAGGCCGTCGCTGACCTTCTGCGATTGGCGAATGAAGACCTGGAAGAAAAGGTTAAAGAGCGAACAGCAACCATTACACGTTACTCCCGTGAACTCGAACGAAGCAATCGGGAATTGCAGGATTTTGCTTTTGTCGCTTCGCACGACTTACAGGAACCGCTCAGAAAAATTCGTGCCTTCGGGGACCGCCTGCAAACCAAATACAGTCAGATTCTTGATGAGCAGGGGGCAGATTACATTGCGCGCATGCGCAGCGCTGCTGAGCGAATGTCGAACCTGATTAGCGACCTACTGACCTATTCCCGCGTTGTTACCAAGCAACAGACCCTCGAAATTATCCCACTCAACGACATCGTAACGCAGGTCATGGATGATCTTGAGGTAAAGATCGAAGAGACAAAGGCGCAAATTCACATTGACCCATTGCCTGAAATTGAGTGCGCGCCATGGCAAATGAAACAACTCTTTCAAAATCTATTGGGTAATGCTCTAAAGTTTACGCGTAAGGGCATACCCCCTGTTATCCAGATCCATTCAAGGCCCTTGCCCGAAAAGGCCGCATTAGAAGGTGTCTCGTGGCATGAGATTACTGTCAGAGATAATGGAATTGGCTTTGACGAGCAGTACGTGGATCGTATCTTCAGTCCATTCCAGCGGCTACACCAACGCGGCGAATATGAAGGCACCGGTATTGGATTGGCAGTGTGTCGCCGCATTATAGAACGTCATGATGGCCGGATAACTGCAACCAGCCATCCAGGAGAGGGTTCTACCTTTTTAATTGAGTTGCCTTCCAGGCAGCCACAGCCGCATTCAGACATCGAGGAAAAACCCCATGAACTCCCCCACTAGACAACCCATCGTGATCCTGATGGCTGACGATGACATCGACGATCAGCAATTGTGTAAGGAAGCCATGGAGGAAAGCCGGCTGATCAACACCCTTAAATGTGTGAACGATGGGGTAGAGCTAATGGAATACCTTGAACGCAAGGGTGAGTTTTCCGATCCGGAAAAGTCCCCACGGCCAGATCTGATTTTACTGGATCTTAATATGCCACGTATGGATGGGCGAGCCGCACTTCACGAAATCAAAACTCATCCCCGCTTCAGATCTATTCCCGTTGTAATCTTGACCACCTCAAAAGCAGAAGAAGACATGCTTAAAGGCTACGAACTGGGGGCTGCATCCTACATATCGAAACCCGTCACGTTCACTGGGCTGGTTGAGCTGATGCGTTCGCTCGGGCGTTATTGGCTTGAGATTGTTCAGCTTCCACCCCATCGGGAGGAATAGGTACCATGCCAACCCGGATCGCCGACCCCGCTTCACCGGTTCATCTTCTCTTGATTGAGGACGACGAAGATGACTACATTCTGACACGTGAATTTCTCGAAGATATTTTTATAAATCAATTCGTGTTGGAGTGGGTCAATACGCCGGAAAAGGCCCGCGATGTCATGGCACAAAATCGCCACGATCTGTGTTTGATGGACTTTCATTTGGGGCCGTCGGATGGGATCGAACTGTTAAAACATGCGCGTTCCGTGGGCTTTCTCGCGCCGGTCATCATGCTAACCGGTCAGGAAGATCTACAGACAGATGCTATGGCCTTACGACATGGTGCCGTAGACTACCTTTCCAAACAGAATTTGACCAGTCGTACCTTGGCCAGAGCGGTTCGCTATGCTCTCTCACGAAGGGATATGGAAATCGAGCGACTGGAACGGATTCGGGCTGAGACGGAAAACCGTTCCAAAACCACTTTTCTGGCCCATCTTAGCCATGAACTACGCACCCCTCTGGCTGCGATTTTAGGCTACACAGATGTCATGTTATCAGAGGCGCCAGATGAAAAGTCGCGGCAGTCTTTGATGACCATACGTCGAAACAGTATCCATTTGCGAAGTCTTCTGAATGACGTTCTCGACCTCTCCAAAATAGAAAGTGGAAATCTTGAAATAGAGATTAGCAGTTTGTCACTCAGCACGTTTCTCGCTGAACTTTACGACATGATGGTTGTCACCGCCCGAGATCGCGGGCTCACGCTGAAATTTAGTTCCGTCGGGGACATCCCTGAGGTCATCCATTCTGACAGTGTGCGTTTGCGGCAGATTCTGATCAACCTGCTCAGCAATGCTATCAAATTCTCAGAGAAGGGTACGATTGATCTGAGACTGCAGATTGTTGTAGTTGAGGGGCAGGAGCGACTGATCTTTGATGTCATTGATCAAGGGCCGGGAATTCGCGCTCAGGACCTCGGCAGGCTGTTCCAACCGTTTAGTCGACTTAACAATGACAGCAGTGGCGCCGAGGGAACTGGATTGGGCCTGAATATCAGCCGACAACTGGCTCAACGACTCGGTGGAGATATTTCGGTTAGCAGCCAGCCCGGCATCGGGAGTACATTTCGGCTGACGATCGATGCGGGTATCGAAAACAAGAGCAAGCGTCAGCCGCTGAGCCCCGAATTGTTTCAGGTGCTGCCCAAAGCATCTGCGCTACCGACGCTCACTGGAATCGTGCTGATTGTAGAAGACAACAGCGATTTGCGTAACCTTCTCCGAATCTGGCTTGAGCCAACAGGATTAACTGTGATTGAAGCGGAAAATGGTCGCCAGGCCATCGACCGGGTTACATCGGCTTCGGCGAGTGGATCTCCCATCGACTTGATTCTGATGGATATGCAGATGCCTGTCATGAATGGACTGGAGTCGACACAGAAAATCCGCATGCTGGGTTTTGAAATTCCAATCATTGCCCTGACAGCAGGCGCTATGAAAGGGGAGCGCGAAATTATCATCGCAAGCGGCTGCAGTGAATTTCTGAGCAAGCCGGTTAAAAAATCGCTTTTACTACAGAGTATTCGATCCTTCCTGAATCTCAGCAGTACCGAGGCTCCGAGGGCACCACTGGATTATCCACCCCAAATTCTATTAGTTGAAGACAACAGAGATGCGGCTGAGGCCACATCCAGCTTGCTTGAATGCCTCGGTTGGACGGTAACTGTCGCAGCAAACGGTCGCTCGGCGTTAGAGCAGGTGACCTCAATGCTCCCCTCGCTGGTGCTATTGGACATGAATCTACCGGACATCACCGGCGTGGAGCTGGCGCCTCGTTTGAGAGCGCGCCTTCCCCAAGGCACTCCTATCATAGCGCTCTCGGGTGAGAGTTTGTCTCGTGAATTTTGCAGTCGACACGATATTGATCGAGCACTGCTAAAACCGGTGGACCTTGCCACACTGAAGACTCTGAGTGAGATCACCCTCGTCAATCACGACGCCTCACAGCAGTAAATCGATTGCCCGATCAATTTCTTCGTGGATGCAACGTATTTTAGCTTGTACTGAAACGGTTAATACAAAAGGGTAGGGGTCCGGCATTCCCATGCTCTGATTGAGGCCATTTAAATAGACCGTCATATCCATCCAGCGCGTCATGAGGGCATCAAAAGAAACACGATGGGAATGAATATCTTCCGTAGTAAGGCTGTCTGCAGATTCAAACCCGCGCAGCAATGCGCTGAAACTCGAATGCGTTTCCAGGGTATCGAGCATATGAAGGTAATGCGACCAACATTCGGCCCAATCTTCGCTGGGGTGAGCACTGGCGTAAGGGGAAACAAATGTTTCCTGCCAATTCTCTACCGGCCCCGTTGCGTAGTAGCGCTCAAGCGCAGCAGTATAATCCAGTCGTTCATCACCAAATGTGTCCCGACATCTGCTGGCAAAACCCGGATCGAGACGATCAAAGACACTCCAATAGTAGTGTCCAGTCTCATGTCGGAAATGACCTAACAAAGTTCGGTAATTCTCATCCATTTCGGATTGGGTATGCGTTCTGGCGACATCATCTGCCTCGGCAAGATTTATGGTCACTGTACCGTTTAAATGGCCTGTGATCACGGGGGGGACCCCTGCAATTGGCCGACGAAAATGACTGTCAGGCGTTTTATCATTCATGAATTTAAATCGAAGCGTTGCCAGGTCTGCAGGTAAATGGGGACAGTCTAAAAATGGTAAATTCAGCGCGCTTAACGTATACAGACAGCGCCGTTTGGCAACTTCCATACGCCCCCAAAGAATCTGGTTCAAGTTGTTTGAGAGGTCTGGTATCACCAGGTTACAGCGGCATGCCAGGCAAAATGGCGGCGACAGATCCATTGATCCTTCGAATGAATTGGGCAGCGCGACCATCCAATTGCACACATTATGTTGTTGCCAATTGACACATTTCGAAAATGGCGCACCCGCCTCATCACGCCAAATCCCTTCAAGTATAGGGTCTGGTTTGAATGGCTTCATTTTAAGCGAACCCGGATCAAAACCTACCAGTCGATCGCAGGCGGCGCAGTGTGTGTTCTCAAAAAAAAGAGTGGGCGATTCGTTACACGTGCATCGGAACAGATTCATGTTTGGAGTCCTCAGGGTTTTCAGACTCCATTTGCAAATAGAGGGCCATCCTCGCAACAAGCGAGTCGTTAGCTATTCAGACCAATTAACCAAATCAGGTTTAAAACCTTTTAAGGGATTATCATCAACTCGAGTTTAGAGTTTCACCCCCTCAAAAAGGAGTAAATTTGATCGGAAATTAAGTTGACATTGCGGCACAAAAATCGTTGCCGCACCTTTTAGGGCATTGGTTTTTTAAGGCCATAAAAGGTGCGGCCTTCAGAAAGAAGTTGATTCGATTTCTATTCTGGAGGCCGCAATGATCACAAGAGGATATCGCACTATCCCCCGCGAACTGTTCTATTGGATAACATTTTTAAGTCAGGCGCTACCCCTACGATCCGTCGGGACGTTTGTGGAGCTTTTGGTCGGCGCCATGTTGACGCCGACCGGCTTTGTGACGGACGCCTACCTGATGATCGACATGCGTAACCACTGGACGAGTTATTACAAGTGGTTACAACAGGGCAAATGGTCCTGGCTGGCACTGGCCAGACAATTCGTCAGACTCGTTCTTCTGACCTTGAAGCCGTCGGCTGTGTATCTGGTGATCGATGACACCTTAACCTTGCGATCCTCGTGCAAGGCACCGGGTAGTCAGATTCATCATCAGCATGGCAACAAGCCCAATCTGGCGACGTATGTACGCGGCCAATGCTGGGTGAGTCTGGCCATGATCGTCAGGCGTCTCAATTGTGACCCGGTGGCGTTGCCGCTCTTGTCACGCCTGATTCCCAGTGCCGGTAACACCGGCAAACTGGTCGCTGCGAACACACTGGTGCGCAGCGTTTACCGGCTATTCAGCGGTATCAAGGTCCGGGTGCTGGTGGATAGCTGGTATATGCGTTGCGGTTTTATCGAGTCGATGGAACGGCGCGGATTTGAGGTGATCGGGCAGGCCAGAATCGATACCCGTTTGTATGATGCGCCCTTGCCACGCAAGCCGGGGCAGCGAGGTCGTCCCGCCAACTATGGAAGACAATATACGCCCAAACGCATTGCTCATCTGAAGCGGATCACCAAAACGCTGAAGCTCTACGGCAAGGATCAGGTGGTACGCTATCGGAGCAAACGGGTGAAGGCCCGCTTTCTGAAAGGGCGTTGGGTGCGAGCCGTTTGGTGCGAGTTTCAAAGTGATAGCGGTCGCTGGAAATCAACCTGCCTGCTGCTCAGTACCGACACCGATTTATCCCCTGAGGAAGTGATTGAAAGCTACGGCCTGCGCTGGCCGATCGAATCGATGTTCAACCAGTTGAAACTGGCCTGGGGCTTAAAGGAAGCCTGGCAGCAAACCCGTCAGACGCTGCATCGCTGGGTACATATCACCCTGGTCGGTTATGGCCTGTTGCAATTGCTCAGCTGTATTGAAAGCGACACCGTCGATGCCTTGTGCCGACACTCCCCTTGGCGCAAAGGTACACCCCGGACAGCGGGACAAATTCGGAAAGGACTGGTGGTCATATTAAGGCATGTCAGGGTACGCGACTTCTGGGACAGTAAATGCAAAAAATTCAGGCCGCCGGATTGGCAAAAATCCCAGGAACCAGGTGAGATCGGGCGAAAAGCCGCCTGACACCAGGGAGAACCGGCGTTAAGCAGAAAAAAATCGGCTGCGAAATAGTAGCTGAGGTGGGGTTGTTCGCTCTAAACTCGAGATCATCAATAAACCCGCGTAAATTGGGCCTATCAGTCAGCGAGCGCCCTTGTGAGGCCAGTTTCCAGCGGGCCTGATTATCGATGGTTTGCAGCAAACCCGACTCCAGTTCCAGTCTGAATTTGCAGTTTTCCAAAGATCATCTGAAAATTTCACAGGCAACTGAAGTGCTTTTCGCAAAATCTCTCGCGTTTCAGCGGCATGATGTTCAATAAATTCGGCCGCAGAGGAGAGCGCACTAAACAAGGGGATCAGTTGTTTTCGATCTTTGCTCCCAAACCATTTCGCTGACCAGATTGAACCTGAGTGCATAGGTTTCTGAGGTCGACAATCGAATTGATTCTTCTGCCAGGGCGCGGCTAGCCTCATACGCCCATGGTTGCCACATCGCAATGGCGTCGAGCTTACCGCTTTCAAGCATTTCATTTAGCTCAGGCGGCTGACCTGTCACAGGCTGAATATCAGACATCGAAAGGCCAGAAAGGATGAGTGCGGTTTCCAGATAATAGTGGCTAGAGGTACCTTCAACGTACCCCACACGTTTTTTCTTAAAATCTGCAATCTGACGGATCGATGCACTTTTTCGGGCAATAATTGCAACGTAATCCGGTGCCGTCACCATTGTTGCGAGTACTGAGAACGCTGACTCATCCAAATAGTGCGTCATAATGACCATATCGGACACGGTAGCGATATCGGCTTCGTTATCAAGCATGGCTTGCATGCATTTTTCGCCACTCACGCAGGAGTTTAGAACAACGGGTTCTGCAAGGTCATTGAAATAACCATGGGCTTGCGCGACATAAAAAGGCAAATTCAAAGGTGTTCGAGACGTGGCAACAACAAGATCCGAATGGGCTGGATTAAACAATTGAAAAGCAATTAAAAGAACAAACAAAACCGCTACGATTTAAAAGGGTTAAACGAGAAGGCGGCATACAGACATCTTAAGGTATGAGGTAAAGGCCGGAGGAGGGTATCCGTTTCAACTCATCCTAAATTTAGTCATGGAGCCATGCAAGAAATATCCGGAATACCCTATTCAGACACTCCATTTTCTCTAAGCAAATCACTTTCTTCATCGGACCTTGCTTCTTGCATCTTTCGTTTGACCGCATGATCTGATCGTGTGTCCAGACTCGTTGTGCGAGCTCGTTCCCCGGTATTTGACACCGGTTTGTGCGGCTTCGGTTTCGATGGCCAGAACCGGATTGGGCATTTCAATTCCAGCACGGTCGAACGAGATTTTGACTCGCCTGAGGGCTTCGCCGCGAACCTTCATAAAATCCACGTCTTTCTGATTAACCCATCCAAGGAGTTGCAGCATCACAGTTGAATCACCCATAGACCTGATAATAAACGAAGGCTCAGGGGATTGCAGGACACCGGGCGTATCTCTCAGGGCGCCGACCGCAACATCCTGAGCAACTAGCAAATCTGTGTGTGGGTGAACCCCCAGCTCAAAATCAAACCGCCGCTGCGGATTTCTCGAATAATTGACAATGGTCGCTTTATAGACCTGCGAATTAGGAATGCGAATATGGTTACCTTCAAAGTTCATCAAAAGTGTGGACCTTGAATTTAGCGAAATGACACGCCCTTCCGCCTCGCCGATACGGATATGATCAAGCGGGGCAAAGGGCTGCTTGATACTCAGGAGTATACTGGCGATGTAGTTTTCTATGGAGTCCCGCGTTGCAAAGCTGAGCGCTAGTCCTGCAAGTCCAAGTCCCCCGGCAATGGATGCAATAGCGCTGCCCGCGCCCAGGACATCGAACACCGCCAACAGTGAAAGCAGTACAATGCAAAGCTGAACGACTTGAATAACCAGGGAACCAATAAATGGGTTTGGCACTATCTTCTCTACCAGAAAAAATAGCCGCCCCACCCCATGTGCGAGTATGCCTCCAAGCACGATGATAAAAATCGACAAAATGAAGAGGGGGATCATTTTCAACACGAAGTTGGACCACTGGGACAGTTGTTGGTGCAAGGCTGACAACCTGAAATCCAAATCAGTTTTTACATCCAGCTCGCTCTCAAGAGCAACCGCATTATCGAGGCGTACGGCAATTTTTTCCGCTTCTTTGATGGCTGCCGCTGAGGAACCTCGCCCAAAAGGTGTATGACGCCTTCGTCCACGCTTACACGAATCTCCTCAAGCCCAGGGAATTCGCTGATAGATTTCATGGAGTCGTTCCTCCATTTTCCTGTCCTGTTAATGAGCAGGCGTGATCTCAATACTACCCAGTGTGTCCAGCGGGGCGCGTCCACCTGACTCCTCCGCTATCGCGGATAAGGCAAAGCTTAACCCGGCAAATAAAAGAGTGCCGCCAAAGAATCTAAAAAGCACAACGACCAGTCAGTTTTTTCATGACAGGTGCCCTTAGACTACCCGGTCGTCTGGTTCAGGCAGGCTAAGCGCGGCGACTGTATCGAAGGAAGTACATGCAATTCGGTCCCGACCACTCCGTTTGGCTTTGTAGAGTTGTTGATCTGCAAGATTAATCAAAAAAATTCGGATCCTCTGTTCCGACGGGGGTAACAGGAGGCCATGCCTATCGAAATTGAAACGACAGAAATGGGCGTATCGGGTGCGGTTTCAATTGCCAGTTGCCTAACCGAATTCAGCAGTGTTTGTCCGACCAGGACGGCACCCGCCGTATCCGTATCACCAAGGACGATTACAAACTCTTCGCCTCCATATCGGGCAACAAAATCCATCGATCGATGGCAAACCGATGCCAGCGCTTTCCCCACCGATTGAAGACACTCGTCGCCCTTCTGATGCCCGAATCCATCGTTGTACTGTTTAAAATAATCAATGTCCACCAACGCGACGGTAATAGGGCGACCATGTCGCTGCGCAACCATCCACTGATAACTGTAAACCTGCTCAAAATGCCGCCGGTTGGGTAGCCCCGTCAGGCTGTCTATCAGTGACAGCGCCTTCAGTGCATCCCTTGTGCGATATAACTCCAAATGATTCTGAATCCGCGCTCTGACAATCGCGAGGCTGTAGGGCTTGGTGATGTAATCAACCGCCCCGAGGGCAAGTCCTTTGGACTCTTCGCTGGTTTGATCCAGCGCGGTGACAAAAATAAATGGAGTTTCCTGATTAAGCGATTCTTTCTTGATTGCTTCGCATAGCATGTAACCACTCATTTCAGGCATGAGGACATCCGATAGAATAATGTCGTACACCTCTCACTTTGTGCCGAATCTCAAGCGGATTCAGCGGGAGAAATAAAAGATCAAATCCCTTCAGACGTGCTATGGACAGGTCGACCAGTGCCTCCCGCTCCAGCAGCAAAACGCCGAGGTGTCATGCATAGCAAGGTACTCAGTGAGGCGCCTCATAGCTGCAGCAGTTTGACGCCGCACAATCGCACCGTCCAACAGCAGCACCCCTTGGTTGACGATGCTCAAGTCGAATCAGCAGGTCATCAACCTGAGGGGTGGGGATGAGGGGTGCAACGTCCTGGAGCGCTTTGCACAACTCGCGATAGAGTTCGAGTGACTCCGATACAAACATGATGGCGTTGGGCATTGCGTTTTGGCTCCCTGATTACAACTTTCGGTTTAACGTGTCTATTTCAAATTCAAAAGCCGGGCCACACCATGATTAGTTAATCAAATCATATAGTTAGGGCTTTATGCCGTAGACAGGTCAGGCTTGACACGCCCAGCGTTTGCAATCTTTACACACCCCCCGGTCAATTTTTCAAAATCCATTCCCATAACGCTCATACTTGAAAAGCGACGTCCTTAATTGATTCCTTTTCCATCCAAGCGTTGCGTCGATCTCTGAAACTTGGCACAAGGCCTGCTTTAGGTAACTTCGTGGCACGACCACATTGTTAGCTCAACCACCATCAAGAGGATAAAACAATGAATTGGGACCAAGTAGAAGGTAACTGGAAGCAAATTAAAGGTAAGGTTCAACAGAAATGGGGAAAACTGACAGACGATGATCTTGATATCGTCAAAGGTCACCGGCAGGAACTGAGTGGTAAGATTCAGGAGCGCTATGGAATCGAGAAGGAGAGGGCAGAAAAAGCCGTCGACGAGTTCTGTAAGTCGCTTTAACCCTTCCCACCCAAAAAAACCGGCTCAAAAGCCGGTTTTTTTTCACCCAGATGCTTCAAATGAACGGTCAGGAATCTGAAAGACTTTTCCACAAGATATGTCCGGCAGCTAAAAGCGGTGAAGCCATCAGTGCTCCGATAGGACCCCAAAGCCAGGTCATTACAACGACGCCGAGAAAAACCAACATTGGAGAAAGCGCCAGTTTTTCCCAAGCACAGAAGGCGTAATCAACTGCCCCTCAATTGCGGTAAGGACTAGAAAGGCCCCGGCAATACGCAAGCCTCCTGAAGCGAGTTGCTGGAGGTGACACCAACTAGCAGTAGAAGAAACGTCATCACTGCGGGCCCAACAAAGGGGGCAAAATTCAGTAGACCCGCCAGAGTACCCCATAATAAAGGATTGGGCGCATCTAACAACCAAAGAACCAGCGCAACAACCATTGCAAGCAGTAGATTAATAATCGAGACCGTTCTTAGATAGGTCGTCATTTGGGCTTTGATCGCTCGCGATAATCTAACCAGTCGCCGACGCCTCCCCAAACGTGCTGACCGAGCTTACCAGAGATCTCAATATCTGATCGTTCGAGGCTAAAATAAAATAGGTCATTGCCATGGTCATCTGGAACATGGAAGTCACGTCTGGTAGGTCATCTATCAGTAAAGATTTCATGGTGCCGCCCGACTCCTCGACGAGCGCCACCTTCGGTAGGTTTTCTAGGGGCGAATCAACGGCGGCCATAGTGGCAAGCTCTTTGACCTCGCGCGAGACCTCCTGCAAATCGGACAGCGGGCCCGCTGTCTCTGCCAACTGAACTCGTAGATGTCTCAGGCTCGCAGGAGTTCTTCGATCCACTGCGCGGCAGGATCAATCGTCATATTCACCACCATAAGAAGCGACGACATTATCGCCACCACCAGAATGCGGAGGCCATCGGCGGAGGTATGTGATTCCGCTGAAGATATTTAATGAGTGGAGAAAACAGTGCACTTAGAAACCAGGCCAGAGTAAGTGGAATGAAAATAAATGCCGCTTCTCTCATCACTGCACCAAGCACAATGATGCAGAGGCCACCCAACATGAACAACTTGGCTATTTCAATGCGAATCAGGATCTGCGCGCTATCGTCAGAAGGCGCCTGGGATTTAAAAAAGGAGACGCGTCGAATGAGGTTGAACCAGCCAACAGGACGACGCGCACGCACATCCACCTTTTCAGAAGTGGCTGGCAAATCAGAGGACTTCATCCCCGGGATCTCCCAATAATTGATCGAAGATTTCAACAAGCGTCAGTACCTCGCAAAGTCTGTCCTGACTATCATGGAGGGCGTTGGGGTAATCCGATGGGCGAGTTGAAAAATAGCCAACCATACAGGTTAAAAACAGCCCTTCGGGACTAACGGCCGCTTTGGTCATCTTTTGTTGTATCGAGTGATGAGCTTCGGTAGCCGACGCGATACAACATGACAACTCCTTATCCTTTTGCGAGACCTTATTTTTTGCGTTTTTCAGTGCGGCTTTAAACATCCTTAGCCTCCTGTTGAGATTTATTGGAAGGGTTCGACATTCGGGACAGACGTTCATAGGTACGAGGTAAACCCACAGACGTAATGGCATCACGCAGTGAATGCCACACATAGCCTATCGCGATCACTTGAGCACACGTCCACAGAATCACAACAATCTCTGTCGGTATCGACGCCCTCCATGCCAGGAATGCTGCAACTGCGCAAAAAGCCTCCCAGAGAAAGGCGCAGATAAATGACAGAATCAAGAGGTAGAACAGGGTCGTACAGAGCGCGATCCGGGACAGATTCAATTCGCTGCCCATGAGAGAAACAAGCGCAGATGCGCACGTGTTCATCTCATGGGCATAGTCTTTGAGCGCGTCAAAGGCCGTTTCTTCTTTGGTGGCGGAAGCGTCTTCACGCTCCGAGCACTTCTGCATGGTCTATTTTCTCATCAGGTGCGCAAGGATGACACCCGCGCCAAATGCGACACCAAGGGTGGCCGCCGGGTGGTCATACATAAGCTGTTTAGACCGTTCAACATATTGATTGAAATCCTCCTTAACCCTCGACTCTTTAAGTTCAAGTGTCTCGGATGCTTGTTCTGCTTTCTGCCGGAGAACGGCTTCAGCGTTCGCGGCTTTCTCAGCAATAGAGTCAATTTTGCGATGCGCTTTGTCCTTCACTTCATCCGTGAATGGCGTCGAAGTGAAAGTTGACGTATCCAGCGTACGCGGATCTAACGTGGTTTGTGCCGCGGTTGCTCCAGTAGGCATAAAAGTCTCCTTTTACAGGTTTTATCAAAATGCGGGAAGCCCATCCCCACAGTTTTATCTATTCAACAGATGTGCCATTTCTAACGCGGGCCAGATTTCACCAGTGATGCACCCTACAGGGTAATCATGAGCGGAACTGTGCAAACTGTGATTCCTGAATTTTTTACAAAATGATTTGTAAATACGGCGCTGGTTGAGCGAGTGAATTTCGAACACACAACCCAATTAATGTTATTAAACAATATGTTATGAATATTGGCACGTGTCATGAAAGAGTCAGGGTGCTCGACAAGCTAATTCAAATAGGAGAAATCCCATGTCGGTCTCTGAAGTGCGTCAGCACTTTGTAAAACAAGCTGAAAAGCAATCGGTCACTCGGTTCCCTTGTTGGTGATAGGTGAAAACACGGTCGTTCTTAAAGCCAATGACCAAACTCGAGAGTCTGTTTCAACCAGACGAAGACGGGAATAGGCTCGTTCCATTGGGATCGACGCATGAGCGATTGGATCTGCTGGCTACCGCGGTTGAAGCCTGCTTGTATCGGCTGGAAACCCAATGTCCGGAGTCCATGCACATACTTATCAACAACCATCTGGACTTGACCTCAGCAGCCTTCTGTCACGCATTTCTAACTCAGGTGGCAGAGGTTTTTCGGCTCTATGTTTCACAAAGCGACGAACAAGCACTCCACGTGATCTTCACTGAGAAAACCTTGGATGAAAACGACGTACTCCGGTGGATTCGCAATGAAGTAGTGGCGAGTCGCATGCGCAGCATGCTTTCTCACTTTGACGAACTTGAAAGCCAGGTTGTCGAGCAAAAGCAGATTGCTTCCCGAATTCGACATTCGGAAAACAGCCTGATACATCAATTGATTGAAATTGTTAGGGGGTATCCCATGTTATATTACGTGTTAGTGTTTCTTCTTCTGGCGATCGTTGCAGGTGCACTGGGCTTTGGCGGTATTGCAGGCGCTTCTGCGGGCATTGCTAAGATTTTGTTCTTTCTTTTCGTAGCGTTTGTATTGATTGGCGCAATCATGCATCTCGCCAAGGGGAGGGCGCCTTAAATTCTCTCGTGACTAAACCACCCGGCTGAATGCGGGCCGGGTGCATTTTTGACGCCTTTTGCTACCGTCCGTGGTGGATCGGCCCACCACTCGGAAAATCTGAACCATGCAAATCGAAGAATTGAGTATTGAGCAGCTACTGGAGCTGAACACGATTATCTGTCGTCGTATCGACCAGTTACGGGCACGGGCAGACCAGATGTGCTAATCAAATTGAGACTGGGGCAGGAAGTTCACTTTCAGAGTCGGGAAGGACAAGTCTTTGGCAGGGTCATCAAGATCAATCAAAAGACCGTGCTCGTCAGGTCAGAAGATAACCGGCAATGGAAGCTCCCTGCGGGAATGACTAGCTGCTTCAGGATTTAAAAATAATCTTCCCCGGGTGCGTATTCCAGACCAAGTCTGCCACTGATTCCAGACGAAAGCTGCCACCCATTCCACGCCAAAGCTGCCACTGATTCCACGGCAAGCCTGCCACCCTGGCAAGCTGAATAATTGCCTATCGGAACACACCGACACGGGATAACTAAATCGTATTCTGGACCCTTTTCTACCAGACGAGGTTCAGATGCCAGCATTGAGGTTATCCATGCGAAAAATCAAAGAGGTGCTGCGCCTCAAAATTAGACAGGAAGTTGAGCAATCGTCAGATCGCTGCGGCATGCGGTATTGCTCGGCCAACAGTCAGTGAATATCTGCGTCGGGCCGCTGACGCAGGCTTGAATTGGCCGATACCGGAGGAACTGGATGACACCAGCCGGAACGGCTGCTGTTCCCCTACCGCCTGACCTGCCCGCACAGGAGCGTGGGGCTCCTGACTGGTCCTGGTTCAACTGGATCTCAAACGAAAAGGTGTGACCCTGTTTCTGTTGTGGCAGGAATACCAGACACATGCAGAAGGCTATCAATACAGTTGGTTCTGCGAGCAGTATCGGGAGTGGCAAGGCAAACTGGACGTAGTGATGCGTCAGGATCACCGCGCGGGTGAGAAGCTGTTCGTTGACTATGCCGGGCAGACGGTTCCCATCATTGATCGAACAACCGGAGAGCTTCACCCGCCCAGATATTCGTTGCTGTGCTGGGTGCGTCCAATTATACCTATGCGGAGGCCACCCGGACGCAGAGTCTGCCGGACTGGATCGGTTCCCATGTACGAGCCTTCAGCTTTCTGGGTGGCGTGCCTGAACTGGTGGTGCCGGATAACCTGCGAGCAGGGGTTAGTAAGGCACACCGCTACGAATACCAATCCGACCTATCAGGACATGGCCTCCCACCATGGCGTAGCCGTGATGCCTGCGCGGGTTCGGCGACCGCGGGACAAGGCCAAGGTCGAAAATGGGGTTCTGGTGGTCGAACGTTGGATCCTGGCGGTATTACGACATCGTCAGTTCTTCTCCCCGCGGAACTCAATGCGGCCATCCGGGAGTTATTGGCAAGCTGAACCGACGTCCCTTCCGCAAACTCCCGTGGTGTCGCCGGGAACACTTTGAGCAACTGGACCGACCGGCACTCAAGCCCCTTGCCAGCATCACCCTATGTCTATGCCGAATGGAAGAAAGCGCGGGTTCATATTGATTACCACGTGGCGATTGATGATCACTACTACTCGGTGCCGTATGCATTGATCAAGAAGGAGATCGAGGTACGCTTCACCAGTAACACCGTCGAATGCTTTCACCAGGGCCAGCGGGTTGCCAGCCATGCGCGCACTTACCTGAAAGGCCGTCATACCACGCTACCGGAGCACATGCCTGAGTCGCATCGGCAGGCCGGTGCCCGACTCCCAGCGCTTAATACAATGGGCCGCTAAAAGTGGACCTGCTACCGAAAAACTCATCGAAACCGTGTTGGGTTCACGCCAGCATCCACAGCAGGCTTACCGTTCCTGCCTGGGCATACTGCGTCTGGGCAAGGCCTATGGCGATAAGCGTCTGGAGGCTGGAAGTGACTGTTTTACTTTTGTGTTGATTCAGTATCACACGATGGAAAAAGCCAAGAGGTGACAATCAGAATAGTTGGTGAGCTGCTTGGTCTTAGAGATCCACGTTCCCCTGAAAAGCTTATCGTTGATTAAAGGTTTATTGAAAAGTTTGCACGAGTCAAAATGAAGCACACTCTATCTTGACGTCAGGATACGTTCAGAGTGATCCGATTGGGTTGCGGGGTGGGTTGAATACCTATGGGTATGTAGGTGGGAATCCTCTAAGTTTCTATGATCCTCTGGGACTTGAGCCTAATCAGGTATGTGTTGCTGCATGTACTGCAGCAGGATCTGTTGCAGGCGGGTACCTTGGAACTGTTGGTGGCGGTGCCTTAGGCGGTACATTGGGTGGACTCGGCGGTTCTGTGATTGGTCCCGGTGGTGCAGTCGCAGGTGGTGCCGCTGGGGCTGCAGCAGGTTCCAGAGCAGGAGGAGCTGCGGGTTCGGCAGCTGGAGGTGCGGCTGGTAATGCGGCTGGTAATGCTTTTTGCCCTGAAGATGATGAAGGAGACGATTGTGATGCGTTAAATGCCACAGACACATCTACCTGTAATGGTATTACACGCGTAGGAGGTGCAAGAGCCGGTGCAGCATGTCATGCATCGGCTTCTGAGCGCTATGGTGCTTGTCTGGCTGGCCGTCCGATTCCCCCATTGAACACATGGAACAACTAACAATGGAAAAGTCCATGAAGAATTATTCTCACATACTTGAGATCGACGAAGAAAGGAAGCTATTGGTCATCAACCGTGTATTTGAGGATGGAAAGCGGCAGTTGTTTACATCAATTGATCTTCCCGGCAAGACATTTTCAGAGGATGAGCAAGGATTCAGAGAGTTTGCGCAAAAGCTTGGTGAAAATCTACTTTGATTCTCCTGTAGCAAGACGTTTGTTTGGGTTATGAGAAATTGGCGAGTTGCGTTGACGGATGATTCCCAGTACTTTTGCCGTCCTTTGTCGTCGGCAAAGGGTGATTCAGGCTCCAAGCTTTGTAAACCACTGATTTATCAATAAACCGGCCTTTTCACTCTCTTAAAAGAATTGTCACACACCATACGCAGCATACGCTGACCTGCTCAAACCCACGGCTGACGCGGATTCGGCGCAGACGGGGCCAATATTTTAGCTGCACCAGCATCACGACCTCTGCAAATCCTCTGGCTGAAAATGCCGCCGTTTGTGAACAACACCGTGAATGTAAATTGTCTCGCCGATCAGTTCATACATGATGCGGTAGGAATACATGCCGATCTCCCGCATGGTGTCTTCGCCAATTTCCGGCACCTTCCTGCCAAGGCGCGGTGTCTTTAGAAGAATGTCCACTTTGTCGGTAATGTCCTGTCCATAAAGTGGCCAAGCCGGCCAGCACACAGTTGCAACAGAGCTGAGCGCTTGTAGTCGTCAATTCAAGGGGAAAAACCAGGGCTGAACAAACAGGCCGAGTGCTGAGAGGCCGGGAGTAAGCAGGGTGACAGCGACATTCATGCCCATAAACGCCTGCAGCGCGGGAATGTTCTCGGCATTTCGCTGAACTCCCCGTATCAGCGGCAGAACAGCCAGCGCGGGGAGTAGACCCAGTGCATAGCCCCACGGCAAATCGGTGGCCATCAATGCAAACAGCATGATGCCGTAAACCGCTACGAGCGTCATCGCATAGATCTGTGCCGCACGGGGCTTGCCCATGGCGATCGGAATGTTGTGGCGTCCGATCTGACGATCGGCATCGGTGTCCGGGAATTGATTCAGAAACAGCAGGTTATTCGCCAAAAGAAAAACGGGGAGGGAGACGGCAAGCGCCTCCCAGGTCAGCTGCTGGCTGGCCACATAATAGCTGCCCAGTGTCATAAGCAGGCCAAAGCCCGTGCCGGGGGCAATCAGACACAGCCAGGCACGCTTATTGATGTAATCGGTATAAAGGACGACGATTAAAACACCCACAATCCCCGGGCCCCAGAGCGCAGGCCCTGAGACGGATGCAAGATAAAGACCGCACAGTACGGTGACAGCCAACGCACCCAGTCCAACCTGCAGCGCGAAGCCGAGCAACTCGGGTTGGGCAAACCAGGTGCCACTGCCGCCACTGAACGGGGTACGCTGGGTCAGTTTGTCGAGTCCACTACGATAGTCAGACCATTCGTTCAGCGCATTGACGGCGACATGGGCAGCAGTCGCACCAATCAGCGTGAGAATCAGGTTTAAAGCATTGAAGTGCAATGGCTCACCCTGGGCTTGCAGTGCATAGGCGGCGGCAAAACCCAGCAGAACGCAGAGTGGTGTAAGAATTAAAAAGGGTGCGCGGGCAACGCCCAGGAATGCCTGGAAGCGGGTCATCGGATGAACTCTTATTGGGTCTTTAATCTGGAGTTTTGAGTGTAACCAAGTCCGCATGAGGGGTATAGGGGGTGTCGCGCAGACACGCCATAAAGGATTCTGCCCGTCGGGATAGCAGGCGTCTGGCATCGGTAATGACGCCCAGGGTTCGTTGCAAGGCATGCTCGCCGGGCTGCAACCGACACAGCGTGTCGTCCAGCATGGATAGTGGTAAAACGCTCCAGCCCAGACCAACGCTGACCATCATCTTCAGGGTTTCCAGATAATTGGTGGGAATCGCCGGTTGCAGGCTGAGTTGGTGGGCCCGGAATAATTGCTCCACCTGGCGAAACGTTTCGGTGTAGGGCTCGGGTAATAACGCGGGATAGCCGGACAGGTCGCTGAGTTTGAGCTGGGGGTGTCGGGCAAGAGGGTGTTCGCGTCCGACAACGAAAATCATGGTGTCCTGCCAGAGCGCCTCACAGGTGCAATGCTCAGGAGGTTGTGTCGGTAGGGTTGCCAGACCCAGCTCAACCTCGCCGCTAAGCACGAATTGTTCAGTTTCTTCGAGCCTACGAATCTACATTCGAAATCAACGTCGGGATAGCGCCGGTTAAATAGACGGATAGCGGCGGGCAGGTGATGCAAACCAATATGGTGGCTACAGGCCAAACGCAAGGTGCCTGAAACTCGGTCACTGGCACGACTGGCCTCAGTGACTGCATTTTCCACCTCGCGAAGAATGCGCTGTGCCCGTTCGTGAAATCGGTGTCCTGCGTCGGTCAGCCTCAAATGGCGTGCAAATCGCTCGATGAGTGGAACGCCCAGCTTATCTTCCAGTTGGGCGATACGCTTGGATACCGCTGGTTGGGTAAGTCCCAGCTGCTCTCCGGTTCGGGAAAACGAACCGGTCTCTATCAGGGTGACAAAGGTCTGAAGTTCGTCTGTATCGATTTGCATGAAGGGTAGGTTCCGAGGTGACGGTCTCAATGTCGTTGTTTGAAATTAATTGTATTCCATGTGGGAATGAAAACCATAAAAAAGATGAATTTGAATTATCGTTAGGAGCGGCGTAGGCTTGCCAGCATAAAGTCCAATACCTGATGGAGGATGCGATGGGCGGCAAAACCCTTTACGACAAATTGTGGGACGCGCACTTGGTGAAACAGCGCGATGATGGCAGTGCCTTGATCTACATTGATCGCCAGTTGCTGCACGAAGTAACTTCGCCACAGGCCTTTGAGGGGCTGCGTATGGCAAGCCGTAAACCCTGGCGAGTAGATGCCAACCTGGCGACACCGGACCATAACGTGCCGACCACTGAGCGCAGTTCGGGCGTTGCCGGAATTGAAGACCCCGTTTCGCGCATTCAGGTGCAGACCCTGGACGAGAACTGCGAGGAATTCGGTATCGTTGAATTCAAGATGCTGGATCAGCGCCAGGGAATTGTCCATGTGATTGGGCCGGAGCAGGGGGCAACGTTACCGGGCATGACCATCGTCTGCGGTGATTCGCATACTTCGACCCATGGCGCGTTTGCGGCCCTGGCACACGGTATCGGGACCTCCGAAGTGGAGCATGTGCTGGCGACTCAGTGTCTGGTGCAGAAGAAAATGAAGAACATGCGCGTGCGTGTCGAAGGTCAATTGCCGGTGGGCGTGACCGCTAAAGATGTGATTTTGGCGATCATCGGACACATCGGTACGGCGGGCGGAAATGGACACGCATTGGAATTCGCAGGCTCCGCCATTCGCGGCCTGTCGATGGAAGGTCGCATGACCCTGTGCAACATGGCGATTGAAGCCGGTGCGCGGGCAGGGCTCGTTGCGGTGGATCAGACCACGATTGATTATCTGAAAGACCGTCCCTTTGGTCCCAAAGGTGAGCTGTGGGATCGTGCAGTGGCCGCCTGGGCACACTTGACCTCGGATGACGACGCGGTTTTTGATCGTGATATTTTGCTGGATGCGGCGGCCATTAAACCACAAGTAACCTGGGGCACTTCACCTGAGATGGTTGCACCGGTTGATGGCGCGGTGCCGGATCCAGCTCAGGAAACGGATCCGGTCAAGCGTGAAGGGTATGCCCGTGCGTTGAAATACATGGGCCTGCAGGCAGGACAGGCGATTACGTCGATCCAGCTGGATCGGGTGTTTATCGGGTCTTGCACCAACTCGCGGATTGAAGATTTGCGTGAAGCGGCAGCGGTCGTCAAGGGGCGTAAAGTGGCTACTTCGCTGAAGCAGGCGTTGGTCGTGCCAGGTAGCGGTCTGGTGAAAGCGCAGGCTGAAGCGGAAGGATTGGATCAAGTTTTTCGGGACGCAGGGCTTGAGTGGCGGGAGCCGGGATGCTCCATGTGTCTGGCAATGAATGCAGACAAATTGGGAGTCGGTGAACACTGCGCCTCGACCTCGAATCGCAACTTTGAAGGTCGTCAGGGCTTTGGTGGACGTACTCACCTGGTCAGTCCGGCGATGGCGGCGGCTGCGGCCATTGCAGGGCATTTTGTGGATGTTAACAGCGTCAGGGAGACAGTAGAAATGAAAGCGTTTACTCGCCATACCGGCCTTGCGGCGCCGATGGACCGTGCCAACGTGGATACGGACATGATTATCCCCAAGCAGTTCCTTAAGTCGATCAAGCGCTCAGGCTTTGGTCCTAATCTGTTCGATGAATTGCGCTACCTCGATGAGGGGCAGCCGGATCAGGATTGCAGTCATCGTCCGCTCAACACGGAATTTGTGTTGAATCAGCCGCGTTACAAAGGCGCGAGCGTTCTGTTGGCGCGTCAGAATTTTGGATGTGGATCCAGTCGTGAACATGCGCCCTGGGCGCTGGATGACTACGGATTTCGTGCGGTGATTGCGCCGAGTTTTGCGGACATTTTCTTTAATAACTGCTTTAAGAATGGTCTGTTACCGATTGTTCTTAAAGAAGATGAGGTGGATCTTCTGTTTAAACAGACCGCGGCAATGCCGGGGTATTCATTAACGATTGATCTGGCTGAAAAGCAGGTGATCACGCCGGAAGGTCAGGTGTTTACTTTTGAAGTGGACGACTTCCGTCAGCACTGCTTGCTCAAAGGGTTGGACGATATCGGATTGACCCTGGAGCACGCTGACGAGATTCAGGCGTATGAAGCGAAGCGACGCGCAGAAGCCCCCTGGTTGTTTACCGGCATCCACGCTTAATAAACTACTTTATTTAAATACTTTAATTGATTGAAAAAGCGGAGACATATCTCCGCTTTTGAGGAGTAAAAATGGCAAAAACTATTCTGATTCTTCCGGGTGACGGGATTGGTCCTGAAATCGTTGCGGAAGCGCGTAAGGTGCTCGAAGTCGTCAATCAGCGCTTCGATCTGAACCTGACCCTGACGGAAGGTCTGGTCGGTGGTGCGGCCATCGATGCAACGGGCGTTCCTTTGCCGGATGCTACTCTGGACGCCGCTCGCCAGGCCGACGCCATTCTGTTGGGTGCGGTTGGTGGTCCGAAGTGGGATCAGCTGGATACGGCGATTCGTCCTGAAAAAGGCTTGCTGGGGCTGCGCAGCAATCTGGAGCTGTTCGCCAACCTGCGCCCGGCCATCCTGTACCCGCAACTGGCGGAAGCTTCCAGCCTTAAGCCGGAAATTGTCGCAGGGCTGGATATTTTGATCGTGCGTGAGCTGACGGGTGGCATCTACTTCGGCAAGCCGCGCGGTATTCGCACGCTCGAAAACGGCGAGCGAGAAGGCTACAACACTTACGTTTACCGCGAAAGTGAAATCGAACGCATTGGTCGCGTCGCGTTTGAAGCAGCACGTAAGCGAAACGGCAAAGTCTGTTCCATCGACAAAGCTAATGTGCTGGAAGTTACGGTATTGTGGCGTGAGGTGATGGATCGTCTGGCAAAAGACTACCCGGACGTTCAGCTCAGCCATATGTATGTCGATAACGCGGCGATGCAGCTGGTGCGTGCCCCCAAGCAGTTCGACGTGCTGGTCACGGGCAATATGTTCGGTGACATTCTGTCCGACGAAGCCGCCATGCTGACCGGTTCAATTGGTATGCTGCCGTCCGCCTCGCTGGATCGTAATAACAAGGGAATGTATGAGCCCTGCCATGGGTCCGCGCCGGACATTGCAGGTCAGGGCGTTGCTAACCCTCTGGCAACTATCCTTTCGGTGGCAATGATGTTACGCTATTCGGTCGGTGCAGAAGAGGCTGCCAGCACGATTGAGGCGGCAGTCGGCAAGGTTCTGGATCAAGGGTTGCGCACACGGGATATTGCCTCGACAGGTGCAACGGTTGTCTCCACCCGCGAGATGGGTGAGGCGGTATTGGCGGCTCTTTAATTCAAGGGCTTAGGCCATTGTTTTAATGTAAATGATGTCTTAACGAGGTGTAAGGAAAGCTATGAAGAAAGTGGGGCTGGTTGGCTGGCGTGGTATGGTCGGGTCCGTATTGATGCAGCGGATGCAGGAAGAGCGTGATTTTGACCTGATTGAGCCGGTATTTTTTACAACCTCTCAAACTGGCCAGGCAGCGCCGGACTTTGGGAAGAAGGCCCCGCCTCTGAAAAATGCAGAGGATATTCGTGAGCTGGCGGACATGGACATCATTATTACCTGTCAGGGGGGTGATTACACCAAAGACGTCCACCCCCGTCTGCGTGAAGCAGGCTGGCAGGGTTACTGGATTGATGCGGCGTCTGCGCTGCGCATGAAAGAGGATGCCGTCATCATTCTTGATCCAGTCAACCGCAAGGTGATTGACCGTGCGATTGATGCAGGCAAGAAAGATTATGTCGGCGGCAACTGTACGGTCAGTCTGATGCTGATGGCTCTGGGTGGTCTGTTCGAAAACGAGCTGGTTGAGTGGGCAAGCCCCATGACCTACCAGGCGGCTTCCGGTGCGGGCGCCAAGAATATGCGTGAGTTGCTCCAGCAGATGGGCGACCTTAACGCCAGCGTTAAGTCAGAGTTGGCGGATCCGGCCAGTGCCATTCTGGAGATTGACCGCAAGGTGGCTGAACGCCTGCGTGCCGGTGATTTCCCCAAAGATCAGTTTGGTGTGCCGCTGGCTGGCAGCCTGATCCCCTGGATTGACACGGCGCTGCCCAGTGGGCAAAGTCGTGAAGAGTGGAAGGCGCAGGCAGAGGCCAACAAAATTCTGGGAACTGAAAGTGCACCCATCCCGATCGACGGCCTGTGCGTGCGTATCGGTGCCATGCGTTGCCACAGTCAGGCCATCACCCTGAAGCTGAAGCGCGATGTGCCACTGGCAGACCTGGAGGCGATGATTGCAGGCGCGAACGACTGGGTTCGCCTGGTGCCCAATGATCGCACGCTGAGCATGCAGCAACTGACGCCGACACGTGCGACCGGTACGCTGGAAGTCCCCGTGGGACGACTGCGTAAGTTAACGATGGGGCCGGAATACCTGAGCGCCTTTACGGTGGGCGACCAGTTGTTGTGGGGGGCCGCTGAGCCGCTGCGTCGCTGCTTGCGTATCCTGTTGGGCCAACTCTGACGCTTCCTTTTGAATCGCTGGAACTTTCCAGCGCTCCGACAGGGCCGCTCTATGCGGCCCTTCTTATCTGCAATTATCGCCGCTTTCTTGTAAAAAAATAGACTGTCATCAATACTTAGTCGCAGATTTAAACGTTTTTTCTAGAGTAAGTGCACCCTGGTTCAAACGGGGAGCCTGCAGCCGCTAAATAAGGAATGACACTATGAGACGCAAGCTAACCGCTGCGATTTTCACTGTTTCCACATTGACCTCCGGGTTGGTTCACGCATTGGGTTTGGGTGAGGTCACCGTACGATCCTCGCTGAATCAACCGCTGAATGCCGAAATCGAGCTGCTGAGTGTTGACGAACTGACCGAGCGAGAGATTATTACCGCGCTGGCCAGTCGTGAGGACTTTTTAAGGGCCAATGTAGAGCGCACTTACTTTTTGTCCGACCTACGGTTCAAAGTTGAGATGAAGCCGGGAGGCGGTGCTGTCATTCGGGTGTCCAGTGCCCGGCCCGTGAAAGAACCTTTTTTGAATTTTCTGGTGGAGGTCAACTGGCCCACCGGAAGGTTGTTGCGGGAATATGCGCTGCTGATCGATCCGCCGACCTTCTCAAAGGAAGTGCCCGCCCAGGTTATTCCCGCAGCCTCAACTAACCGGGTAGCCGTGGGCACCGCAGCTACGCCTGCCTTTGCACCTGCCCAAGCTGCGGGGGCTGCCGGAGGTGCGGTGACGGGAGGGCAATACGGACCGACCAGTCGCACCGATACGCTCTGGTCAATTGCGCTGGAAACCCGGCCAAGTTCGGATGTTAGTCCGCAACAGATGATGTTGGCGCTTCAGGATGCCAACCCAGGGGCCTTTTTCGACAACAACATCAACCGGCTCAAGATGGGGCAGGTGTTGAGGATCCCCTCGAGGGAAGACGTGCTGCGGAGGTCTCACAGTGAGGCCGTTGTTCAGGTGAGTGCCCAGAATCGGGCGTTTGCTGCCGGTAGTTCGGCTGCGCCGCGCATCGATGCTCGCCCGGAAGGGCGGGATGAGGCTCAGGTTGCTACACGAACACCCGCCACAGCTCAGGATCAATTGCGCATTGTTGCCGACCCGGAAGGGCGGCGGGAACAGGATCTGGTGCCGTCTCCGGTAAAACGGGTGTTTCAGGTGGCGGTGATGCTGAGTTGGTGGTGACCCAGGAGCGCCTCGATAAAGCTGAACGTGATAAAGCCGATCTGCAGGGGCGTGTTGGAGAGCTCGAGGGGCAGCTGGAAACCCTTCAGCGTCTGATGTCGCTCAAAGATGAGCAGTTGGCGGCGTTGCAGGCCCGTGTGAGTGAGCCTGTGCCCGACACTCAGGCGCCGGTGATGGTGGGAAAGGTTGATGAAGGTGCGGCTTCAGCGGTGAGCCCTGAGGCAGCGCCGACGGCGGAGGTTGCCCCGTCCGCTGAATTGGCCCAGCCGACTGATTTGGCCCAGCCGACTGATATGGCTCAGCCGATTTCGGTAGAGCCCGAAGCGATTGTTGAGGACCCTGCAGCCGTCCCGGTGGGTCAGGTTGGCAGTGAGACCGTCAGCCTGGACGCAGGGGATGAGCCAGGTGCGTCTGCAGCCAGTTCTTCTGCAGCAGGCTCTTCGATAGCCGGTTCTTCTGCAGAAAACCCCGTGGCACCTGAAACGGCTGAGTCGACGTCACCTGAGGTGAAAGTGGTCGAGGAAAAGCCGGTTATCAAGACTCATAAAGTGGAAAAAGAAGTCGTTGAAGAAGACGGCTTAATAAGCGAGATTAAAAACAATCCAGCCTATCAGGTGGCCATTGGTGCGGGCGGCGTCGTTTTGCTTCTGATCCTCTGGTTACTGTCCCGTAACAGTGCCCGTAAAGAAAGCGAATTTCTGGAGCGTCAGCAAGACGGGTCCCCAGAGGATGATCGTTTATTTGAAGGGCTGGATTTCGGCCGGAAAGAGAATGAAGCGGGTAAGGTTGCTCCCGCAGCATCAGGCGAAAATGGTCCTATCGAAGAGGCTGACGTTTATATCGCATACAAACGTTATGATCAGGCAGCAAAAGTGCTTCAGGCCGCGGCAGCGAAGAACCCAGGTGATTCGCAGGTTCAGCTGAAGTTGCTGGAAGTCGCGGGTGAAAGCGCGGACAAGCCTCTGTTTGATAAAACCGCAGCAGCCCTGCTCGCTCTGGGTGTTCCTGCGATTGCCGCTCAGGTTAATCGATTGACTGCTGATTATGAATCTACCTTTGATGATGAAGGCTTGTCTCTGGATGATCTGGAAAATCAATTGCTGACGGGCAAGCTGCCAGAACAGAAGGCCATTGCCGAAGATCTGGATATTGATGACGTCCCAGGTGTCGGCGCCCGATCTGGTCTGAGTGATTCGCTGGGCGCCATTGATGAAGAGCCCCACGATAATCTGGATATCGATTTTGACCTGGGCGATATCGAGGTGGATGAGCCCGCGGCTTCCGAGCCAGTGGCCGAGTCCTATGCGTCCCCGGTTGGGGTGCAGGAGGACGATGAGGTTGAAACGCTGGCACTGGATGAAGTCGTTGAAGACGAAAGCGAAGATCTTGATGCGACGCTGGAGCAGGGTCTGGATGATGATTTTGACCTGGCTCGGGTAGAGGCTGATGGAGGTGACGATGATGCGCCGATTGCCGAGCTTGAGCCAGAGATGGGTGATGATTTAAGTGACGAATTGCGCGCGCTTGAGGCAGGCGAGGATGATGTTGCTGAGCCTGCGCTGGAGGAGACCGAAGAATTGTCTTTGGATTTGTCCGAGGATGATCTTGATTTCAATACCGGAACGAATGATGAGCTGGACGCACGTCTGACTGATCTGGATAATGAAATTGGTCAGATTGAGGATCGTTTGGATCTTACGCAGGACGCAGAATTGGAGTCGGTGGCAGAGGCCGATCTGTCAGACGATCTTTCTGGTGGCGCGAGCGCGGGCGGTCTGAGCGAAGAGCTGAGCCCGGATCTGAGTGAGCAGCTTGCCGAAGATTTTCTCGACTCTGTCGACGAAACCGGCGACGCGTCGGTCGGCCCCGATATTGCTGCAACCGCACTTGATCTTAATGCCGCTGGCGATGAGGCGCTTGAGTTGTCAGCCGAGGGTGAGGGTGAACTCGAGGATGATTTCGAGTTTCTGGCCGGTACGGATGAAGCGGCCACCAAACTGGATCTGGCGCGCGCCTACATCGAAATGGGCGACCGTGAAGGGGCGCGGGATATTCTTGAAGAAGTATTGGAAGAAGGAAATGAGGATCAGAAGCAGGATGCAGCCAAGCTCATCGAGGGGTTGTCATAGTCTACCCGCTTGATAACACCGTCCTTTTACCTGCTGGCCGATTGGCAATGGTGGTGTCCTATCAGGGCACCCGATACCACGGCTGGCAGCGTCAGAAACACGTTGACCATACACTGCAACAAACCCTGGAAGCGGCGCTGAGCAGAATAGCGAATGAGCCTGTTGAGGTTGTGTGCGCCGGGCGCACCGATGCAGGTGTGCATGCCAGCGCGCAGGTTGTTCATTTCGATACTTCGGCCCGACGTAATGCGCAGGCATGGGTCAGCGGGACGAACCATTTTTTGCCGGATACCCTGGCGGTGCGCTGGGTGGGTGCCGTGAATTCGGATTTCCATGCGCGATACGGCGCGCGATCGCGAACCTATCGGTATTTTATTCTGAATTCGCGGATACGCTCCGCGCTCGCGGCCAACAATCTGACCTGGTTTTCGCCGCCGTTAGATGAAACGGCGATGGAGCAAGGTGGACGCTTCTTATTGGGGGAGCATGATTTTTCCTCGTTTCGGGACTCGGAATGTCAATCGCGCACGCCCTTCCGCAATCTGATGGATCTGCGAGTGCGTCGTGCGGGTGAGGTTGTGATGATTCAGGTTCAGGCGAATGCCTTTTTGCATCACATGGTGCGCAATATCACCGGAACCTTGCTGGATGTGGGCAGTGGCCGACGGCCACCTCACTGGATGGCCGAGGTGCTGGATGCGCGCCAGCGTTCAGCGGCAGGGGTGACAGCGCCCCCTGATGGGCTCTATTTCGTCGCGGTCGACTATCCTGAAATGCACGGCCTGCCGCAGTTTCCTCCGGGCCCAGATTTCATGGGGGCCGCTTTCCCCGTCTGACACCTGTTTCCCGCAGGCTGAACCCGCTATAATGGGCGGTCTATCCGGGAGGCACAGTGTACACACGATGTAAGATCTGCGGGATTAAAACCCGTGAAGCGGCGCTGGCCGCGGTCAATGCCGGGACGGATGCGCTAGGGTTTCGTTTTTTATGAAAAAGCCCGCGGGCAGTGACGCCGGAAGTGGTTCACGATATTCTGTCGGGCCTGCCACCTTTCGTGACCTCGGTCGGCCTCTTCGTAAACCCTGATGCCGAATTTGTTGAGTCTGTGCTGGCGCGTGTGCGTCTGAACCTGCTGCAGTTTCATGGCCAGGAACCTGACGCCTTCTGCGTGCGTTTTGGTGTGCCCTACGTGAAGGCGCTGGGTGTGACAGCAAGCTTCGATATCGAGGAGGCACTCGCGGCTTATCCGGGTGCGAAGGCGCTGTTGCTGGATACCTTTGACCCGGCCTTGCACGGTGGAACCGGCCGGACGTTTGACTGGACACAGTTTCCCAGAGGCGTGAATCGTCCACTGATTCTCGCCGGTGGTTTAACCCCTGACAATGTGGGTGAGGCCATTCGCCAGACACGACCGTATGCTGTAGACGTCAGCGGCGGTGTTGAGCGTCAACGCGGCGAAAAAAGTATTGAATTGATTGAGGCATTTGTTCGGGGGGTAAAATATGAACAAACCACTGGATTTTGAAACGCTGTCCCATTTTCCTGACGAGCGCGGGCACTTTGGGCAATTTGGCGGCCGCTTTGTATCTGAAACATTGATGGCATCGCTGCTGGAGCTGGAAAAGCAATACAACCTGCTTAAAAATGATCGTCGCTTTCAGGAAGAGTTTGACCGTGATCTGGCCGACTATGTGGGGCGTCCATCGCCTTTATATTTTGCCGAGCGCCTGACGAAAAAAGTGGGCGGTGCCAAGCTGTATTTCAAGCGTGAAGATCTGAATCATACCGGCGCGCACAAAGTAAACAACACGATCGGGCAGGCACTCCTGGCCAAATATTTGGGTAAACCCCGCATCATCGCGGAAACCGGTGCCGGACAGCATGGCGTGGCCTCCGCGACGGTGGCAGCACGTTTAGGCCTGGAGTGCGTGGTCTACATGGGTGCCGAAGATGTCGAACGTCAGGCGCTTAATGTCTATCGGATGAAGTTGCTGGGGGCAGAAGTGCGTCCTGTGACCAGTGGTACCCGCACGCTCAAAGATGCCATGAACGAGGCGCTGCGTGATTGGGTGACCAATGTCGATTCCACCTACTACATCATCGGAACGGTTGCCGGGCCGCATCCTTATCCCATGCTCGTGCGTGACTTTCAGTCCATTATTGGGCGGGAGGCGCGCATCCAGTGTTTGGAGAAAGAAGGGCGGCTGCCAGATGCAGTCGTTGCCTGTGTCGGTGGCGGCTCCAATGCCATGGGGCTGTTTTATCCCTTTATTCCCGATACCTCGGTTCGCATGATCGGTGTCGAAGCAGGCGGGAAAGGCCTGGCCACAGGCGAACATGCGGCCCCCTTGTCAGCGGGTCGTCCTGGCGTGCTGCACGGTAACCGTACCTACCTGATGGAAGATGAAAATGGTCAGATTATGGCAACTCACTCGATTTCCGCAGGTCTTGATTATCCGGGCGTGGGCCCTGAGCACTCCTGGCTGAAAGAGATCGGGCGGGCGGAATATGTCGCAGCGACCGATGATGAGGCGCTTGAAGCCTTCCACATGCTCACGCGGGTTGAAGGTATTATGCCTGCGCTGGAGACCAGCCATGCCATCGCACATACCATGAAACTGGCCAAAGAAATGTCCCGTGACCAGGTGATTGTGGTCAACCTGTCAGGGCGTGGCGATAAGGATATCCACACGGTGGCCAATTTGCAGGGCATGAAACTGTACTAAGAGAATAATGACTATGACCAATCGTCTTCAAAGCACCCTGGAAGGGCTTAAGTCCGAGGGACGCAAAGCCCTGATTCCTTTTATGACCGCCGGGGACCCTGATCCGGCGCTCACCACTGAACTCATGCACACGCTGGTAAAGGCGGGTGCCGACATAATTGAACTCGGCGTACCCTTTTCCGATCCGATGGCGGACGGTCCGGTGATTCAGCTGGCATGTGAACGTGCATTGGCCAAAAACACATCACTGCGTAACGTGTTGGACATGGTTCGGTCTTTTCGTCAGACCGATAACCGCACGCCAGTGGTGTTGATGGGCTATCTTAATCCCATCGAGGCCATGGGGCTCGAAACCTTCGCAACGCGGGCACGTGAAGTGGGTGTTGATGGCGTGCTGACGGTGGATTTGCCACCCGAAGAGGCCGCAGAGGTCGTGCCGGTATACCGTGCTAATCAGCTGGACAGCGTGTTCCTGATTGCACCGACAACGACTGAGGATCGGATTGCGGCGGCTGCTGAGTTTGGTAGTGGCTACCTGTACTATGTGTCCTTGAAAGGGGTAACCGGCGCAGCAACCCTGGATGTCGATGATGTGGCGCAGCATCTGAATGTGATTCGCTCAAAAACAAATCTTCCTCTGGCGGTCGGTTTTGGTATCAGTGATGCTGACTCTGCCGCACGGGTGGCAAAGGTGGCAGATGGCGTGATCGTGGGCAGTGCCCTGGTGCGATTGATTGAGAAGCATGGGGCAGGGCCGGTTGAGACCTTGCATCAGGCGGTCCACGAGTTTGTGTCGGGCCTGAGAACTGCCATGGATAATGGGGCTTAATGAGCTGGCTGGAAAAGCTTCTTCCGGGTGTTGTCGAGCGCCAGGATGAGGTTAAGGCCAGTGTGCCAGAGGGGCTTTGGAAGAAGTGCCCTCGCTGCGAAAGCGTGCTCTACCGACCGGAGCTGGAGCGACACCTCGAGGTGTGCCCCAAATGCCAGTATCACTTTCGGCTCGATGCCCGCCGTCGGCTCAATCTGTTCCTCGATGATGCGCCTCGGGTCGAGCTGGCCAACGAGCTACAGCCGACCGATAAGCTCAAATTCCGTGATACCCGAAAATACCGTGACCGTTTGACGGCAAGCCAGCGCAGCACAGGCGAAAAGGATGCACTTGTGGTTGTTAAAGGCACCGTGAGAGGCGTTCCAGTCGTCGCGGTGGCGTTTGAATTTAATTTCCTGGGCGGGTCCATGGGTGCCGTCGTGGGTGAAAAATTCGTGAGGGCCGTTCATCAATGCCTTGAGGATCGCTGCGCCCTGGTCTGTTTTGCAGCCAGTGGCGGTGCGCGAATGCAGGAAGCGCTGATTTCGCTGATGCAGATGGCTAAGACGGCCGCTGCACTTGAGCGTTTGAAGAAGGCAGGTGTGCCCTATATTTCGGTGATGACAGACCCGGTGTTTGGTGGCGTGTCGGCCAGCCTCGCCATGCTGGGTGATGTCAATGTGGCAGAACCCGAGGCACTGATTGGGTTTGCCGGGCCTCGCGTCATTCAGCAGACCGTCAGGGAAACCCTGCCGGAAGGCTTCCAGCGCAGCGAGTTTCTGCTGGCGCATGGCGCATTAGACAGAGTTTTGCATCGCCGGGAGCTGAGAGATACACTGAGTCGCATGATCGCAAAATTTCAGGGGTTGCCCCCGCTCGCAGGTACACACTGAGTATGTCGGAACTGGCTGACTGGCTAAGCCGCGCAGAAACCCTCCACCCGATAAAAATCGACATGAGTCTGGATCGCCTCAGGCCACTGGTAGCGTCATTGCTCGGGGGTGGAGTCCTGGCAAAACGGGTGATAACCGTGGGTGGGACGAATGGAAAAGGGTCCACATGCGCCACATTGGAGGCGCTTGCATTGGCGCATGGCTTGCGGGTTGGGATGTATACCTCTCCCCACCTGATTCAATTTAACGAGCGCATTCGGCTGCAGGGTGAGGATGCTACGGATGCCTTAATTTGTGAAGGCTTCAGGGCGGTTGAACAATTGCGCGGTGATGTGCCGCTGACCTATTTTGAAATCACGACGCTGGTCGCCTTCTGGCTGTTTGCCCGTCAGTCGCTGGATTTGGTGATTCTGGAGGTGGGTCTGGGAGGTCGCCTGGATGCGGTCAATTGCATCGATTCGGATGTCGCCATCATTACCTCTGTCGATCTGGATCATCAAAGCTGGTTAGGAACGGATCGGGAGCAGATTGGACGCGAAAAAGCGGGAATTCTTCGTGCTCATCACCCTGTCGTTCTGGGCGAGTCTGATCCTCCCGCCGCTGTGCTTGACGAGGCAGTCAGGCTGGAATCCCCCATTTTTCGTATGGGGTCTACCTTTGACGCGGTGGTAGAGGGGCCGCCACAGGAGAGCCAGTGGAGCTGGAAGGGTGTTGATGGGCTGGGTGCGAACGTTTGCTTTACCAGGCTGCATCGGAATGCCTTTCCGCTATCCAATCAAGCCTGCGCGATTCAGGCTTTTATACTCACCGGGTTTCAGTTTCATGAGCCGCAGATACGATGGGCGCTGGCCAACGTCAGGTTGAGGGGGCGTTTGCAGCAGGTGAGTGATGTGCCTCGTATTGTTCTGGATGTGGGTCACAATCCCCATGCGGCGAGGTTTTTGCGGCAGGTCATCGAGCGGGATCAGGCCGGGAGTGACCGGCCCGGATTGCCCTTTTTCCGCTCTGGGAGATAAAGATATTGAGGGCGTGTTGCACACCCTCGCGCCTGTCATGTCCCACTGGCATTACTGGGATATGGTGATTGATCGGGCTGCGCCTCGCGCTCGGCTGGATGCGGCCTTTGCGAGGCTTCCGGCGACTGGGCATGATAATTTTAAGCAGGCGCTCGAAATGGTGCTTCACGAGATTCAGGAAATGTCGGTGTCTGATTCGATGCCGACGCTACTGATCTTCGGGTCCTTTCATGTTGTTGAGGATGCACTTGTTTATTTCGACGCCTTGAAATCCAAACTCCAATTAAAACAGGTTGAATTGAATTAATGGATATCAAACAGCGTGTGGTCGGGGCGATTGTACTGGTTGCCCTGGCCATCATTTTTATACCGATGGTATTGGAAAAACCCCATCAGGACTCCCGGCATCAGGTCTTATCTATTCCCCCCGGTCCTGAGGTTGCTCCGTTTAAGATTGAACGTGCGACGCCTCCAACCCTGAATCGTTCCCAATCGGCGCCTCCTCCTCCGACGTTGGAGGCACCGTCCTCGCCCGCTGGAGCGCCATCTGGCGAGGCACCTGCTTCCCCCGCGCCGTCTGCGGTTCCAGGCTACCGCGTGATAGAAAAGGATGGCGAAGCCAGTCAGCGTGTGGCGCCGTCGATTGTCGAGCGGCCACCCGTCCGAGCTGAGCCAGTCCAGGCTGAACCGGTCAACGTAGTGCCAGCCAAAGTACCTGAAACTGCGCCCAAGCCTGCACCTAAACCGCTGAGTGAACCTAAAGCGGCCCCCATCACCTCTGGCTGGACCATCCAAATCGGCACGTTTAAGAATCGCGCCAGTGCGATGGCCATCCGGGATGAATTGCTGGCCGATAAAACCGGTGGCTATGTTCAGGATTTTCGTAGCTCAGACGGGCAGACGCTTACACGGGTGTTTGCAGGCCCTTTTTTGCAGCGGGAACAGGCTGACAAGGTGAAGTCGGGCATCGACAAACGCTACAAAGTCTCGTCGCTCGTAGTACAATATCAGCCTTCGCGTTGAGCCAAGGATTGTTCAGGCGGTGGGTTCTGGTATCATGTGTGCCTTTTTTGCGGAGCGTTGAATGGAAGGTTTTACCTGGGCTGACTGGGCAATTGTCGGTGTGCTGGCCGTTTCTACCCTGGTCAGCCTGGTACGGGGCTTTGTCCGTGAAGCGCTCTCTCTGTTGACCTGGGTGGCGGCGTTTGTCGTTGCACGCATGTTTTATGGAAACTTCGCCACCTTGCTTGAAGGCTCTATAGAAACCCCGTCTCTGCGCTTGCTGGCCGGGTTTGTCATCTTGTTTGTGGCTGCACTGATACTAGGGTCCTTGCTCAGTACGCTGCTGGCGACCCTGGTTAAAGCCACCGGGCTGACCGGTACGGATCGGGTCCTGGGCATGGTGTTTGGTCTGTTTCGTGGCGTTTTGCTGGTGGTTGCGATGATTGCGGTGCTCAAACTGACGCCACTGCCGTCCGATCCCTGGTGGCAGAATTCGATGTTGATTGCTCACTTTGAACAAATTGAGCAGTGGTCCAGAACGGTATTTGGGGATCCGCTCGGAGCCCTGTTCAATCAAAGCTGAGGAGACATACCCATGTGCGGTATTGTAGGTATCGTTGCCAAACGCGACGTCAATCAGGAACTGTATGACGCGCTCACGGTGTTGCAGCACCGGGGACAGGATGCGGCAGGGATCGTTACGTTTGAAAATGAGCGTTTCTTTCTGCGGAAAGATAATGGGCTGGTAAAAGATGTGTTTCGTACCCGCCATATGATGCGCCTGGTCGGGCATGTGGGGATCGGGCATGTGCGTTATCCCACCGCGGGTACCTCCAGTTCGGCAGAAGCTCAGCCGTTCTATGTTAACTCACCCTACGGGATTACGCTGGCACACAACGGTAACCTCACCAATACCGAAGAACTGGCAGAAGATATCTTCCGCACCGATCTGCGTCACATCAATACGAATTCTGATTCCGAAGTGCTGCTGAACGTGTTCGCTCATGAACTCCAGAAACTGGGTAAGCTGACTCCAACGGCAGATGACGTATTTGCGGCAGTGACGGCTGTGCATCGTCGGGTGCGCGGTGCTTATGCGGTTATCGCCATGATTACCGGCTATGGCATTCTCGCCTTCCGTGACCCCAATGGTATACGCCCGGTCTGCTATGGTAAGCGTGAAACGCCAGGCGGAACCGATTATATGATTGCCTCAGAGAGCGTGGCACTTGGTCCTCTCGGCTTCGAGCTGGTGCGGGACATTGCGCCGGGCGAAGCGATCTATATCGAGCATGACGGCACCTTGCATACCCGACAGTGCGCGGCGAAGCCTGAATTAAACCCGTGTTTGTTCGAATTTGTCTATTTTGCCCGCCCGGACTCTATCATCGACGGCATTTCGGTGTATAAGGCACGTTTGCGGATGGGTGACCATTTGGCGCAGAAAATTCAGCGCTTGAGGCCCGAGCATGATATTGATGTGGTCATGCCCATTCCGGATACCAGTCGCACCTCGGCGATGCAGTTGGCCTACCATCTGGGCGTTAAGTACCGCGAAGGCTTTATCAAGAATCGCTACATCGCCCGCACCTTCATTATGCCGGGGCAGAGCCAGCGTAAAAAATCGGTCAAGCAGAAACTGAACCCGATTGACCTGGAATTCAAAGGTAAAAACGTCATGCTCGTGGACGACTCCATCGTGCGGGGTACCACATGCCAGGAAATCGTGCAGATGGCCCGCGATGCCGGTGCGCGCAAGGTATATTTTGCATCGGCGGCTCCCGCTGTGCGCTATCCCAATGTGTATGGTATTGATATGCCCGCCGCACACGAACTGATCGCTCACGGGCGTACCGAAGAAGAGGTTCGCGAGCTGATTGGTGCCGACTGGTTGGTCTACCAGGATCTGGATGATCTGATCGAGTGCGCCAAAGAAGGGAATCCGGCGATCGAGAAATTTGATTGTTCAGTCTTTAACGGTCACTATGTAACGGGCGATATTACCCCGGAGTATCTGGATCGTCTGCAGCGTCAGCGTTCCGAGCAGTCCAAGACTCAGCGCGAGAAGGACTTGCAGGCTTCGCAAGTGCCGCTTGATTTGCATAACAACGATTAGGGGATCCTTTTGAGCCGACGTCCTACTTTTCCGCATGAGCTGATGCAGTCCCTGGACCTCTCCGAAGGATTCGGTGACGCCACGCGCGCGATCCGTGCGGGTCAGGTTCGTACCCAGGAGCAGGAACATTCGGAGGTTATCTATCCGACCTCCAGTTTCGTTTTTTCATCGGCTGAAGAGGCGGCCGCCCGCTTTTCCGGGGAGATCCCAGGTAATATTTATTCCCGTTTCACCAATCCCACTGTCCGCACCTTTGAAGAGCGCCTGGCGGCAATGGAAGGGGCGGAGCGCTGCGTGGCGACGGCCTCCGGCATGGCGGCGATCGTGGCAACCTGCATGGCTCTCCTTAAACAAGGGGATCATGTGGTCTGTTCGCGCAATGTATTTGGTACCACGCATGTCGTGTTTGAGAAGTACCTGAAAAAATTTGGCGTTCAGACCACATTTGTCTCGCTGACGGATCTGGATGCCTGGAAAGCCGCCATTACGCCAGCAACTCGCCTGTTATTTTTGGAAACACCGTCAAACCCCTTAAACGAAGTGGCTGATATTCGGGCGCTGGCGGATCTTGCGCATCAACATCAGGCCTGGCTGGCGGTCGATAACTGCTTTTGTACGCCTGTACTGCAAAAGCCTTTGCAATTAGGTGCAGACATCATTATTCACTCGGCCACCAAATTTCTGGATGGGCAGGGGCGTTGCATTGGTGGGGCGGTGCTGGGCTCATCAAAGCTCATGGAGGAAGTCTTTGGTTTTCTGCGCTCTGGCGGCTTTACACTGAGTCCCTTTAATGCCTGGGTATTCCTTAAGGGGTTGGAGACGCTGCCGCTGCGCATGAAAGCCCACAGCGATCAGGCACTGGCATTGGCCAGCTGGTTGCAGGCCCAGCCTTGGGTCGAAAAAGTCTTTTATTGTGGCTTGCCGGATCATCCTGGGTATGCGCTGGCGAAGCGCCAGCAGTCGGGGTTTAGCGGTGTGGTCTCGTTTACGGTAAAAGGTGGGCGGGCTGAGGCCTGGGCATTTATTAATCATACGCGCTGGATTTCCATTACCGCCAATTTGGGGGATGTCAAAACCACCATGACCCACCCGGCGTCCACAACGCATGGCCGTTTGTCGGCCGAAGAAAAGCAGCGGGCTGGCATTGATGAAAATCTGATCCGTTTGTGTGTGGGGCTTGAAGATCTCGACGACATTAAAGCGGACCTGCTCGCGGGGGCTGCAGCTTTGTCGAACTTTTGAAATCAATAAGCTATAATAAAAACAAGAGAATTAAGATTAAGTTCACCGTAGTATCCCGTCAGACACGCTGCTGATTCCGGGTTGCTGATTGCAGGGGCGTCATTACGTTGTCTATGCCTATGTCCGCCGCAACGGATCAAAATAAAACAAAGCTTTACGTCGAGCAATGGATGCGTGAAGGCGCCATCATTGCCATGATTACACTGGCGGTCTATCTGGGACTGGCCCTGTTTACTTACTATGCCGGTGATCCCGGGTGGTCGCGTACCGGGGGCGGTGCCCAGATTCAGAACGCCACCGGAAGGGCGGGTGCCTGGATTGCCGATGTCCTTATGTATTTCTTTGGCCATGTGGCCTACCTCCTGCCATTGATGCTCGTCGTCAAGGCGGGCACGATGCTGCGTCATCGCAAGCGGGTGGGGCCGGTCAACTGGCCATTGATTGCCCTGCGTAGCGCTGGGTTTATCGTGTTGCTCCTGGCCTGCTGCACCTTGCTGGGGATGTACTCTGTCATCGGACTGGGGCCGAACTCAGGGGGTGTGGTTGGCCGTGAGATCGCCCATGCGGGGCAGGCTGTCTTCAGTCTGGTCGGAAGTACCTTGATTACGGTCGCCTTACTGCTGACCAGCATCAGTTTGGCCACGGGGCTATCCTGGCTGAAGTTGATGGATTGGGTCGGGGGTAAGGCCATGGTCCTGGTGCTTTGGGTGCAAGACCATGTGCTGAAGGGGATGAGTCAGGGGAGGGGGGCCTTGTCTGAATGGCAACGTCGTCAGGATAAGGCCGCGGCCTCAGAGAAGGAGACTGGCAAAAATACCCGGCAACGTGAAACCCCCAAACGAACGCGCAAGCCTCTGGGCGAGCAGCTGCCGTTGTTAAACGAGCGCAAGGAACCTCTGGTTTCGGATGCGTCGGCGTTTGCAGTCCCCAGTGAAGAGGAGACTGGCCGATTTGCGGCAGAGGTACGTGAGGTGCCGCCGGTTGCCACGACGGGTGAGAAGGCTGCCAAACTCAAAGATATGCTGCGCAACATTACAGGGCGGGAACTGGGCGGATCGCATGCAGCCGAGCCGGAGCACAGGGAGCCCGCTGAACTGAGCGATGAGGAGCCAACGGAGTCGGCTGCGAAGTCCCTCAAAATTGAGCCTTTCCGCAAAGACCCCGACAGTGCCAGGAAGAAGAAATCGAGCCTGATTCCATTTTTCGATAAGTCGGATGGCGGGTTGCCGAGTCTCAAGTTACTGGATCCGCCGGATACCAAACGCAATGCCGGTTATTCTCGGGAAACGCTCGAACAGATGTCGCGTCTGTTGGAAATGCGTCTGGCAGAATTCAATGTCGAGGCTAAGGTCGTTGAAGTCAATCCGGGGCCGGTGATCACGCGATTCGAAATACAGCCCGCGCCGGGCGTCAAAGTCAGTAAGATTAATGCCCTGGCGAAGGATCTGGCGCGGTCACTGGCGGTGATCAGTGTGCGGGTCGTCGACGTTATACCGGGTAAATCGGTTGTGGGTATCGAGATCCCGAATGAAAACCGTGAGATGGTGCGCCTGTGCCAGGTGCTTTCGTCTTCTCAGTTTGACAACAGTCACTCCCCTCTGAGTCTGGCGTTGGGCTACGACATTGCGGGTAATCCGGTGGTGGCCAACCTTGCGAAAATGCCGCACTTATTGGTGGCGGGAACCACCGGCTCCGGTAAGTCAGTGGGTGTGAATGCGATGATTCTGAGCATGTTGTTCAAGTCAACGCCTGATGATCTCCGGCTGATCATGATCGACCCCAAGATGCTGGAGCTATCGGTTTATGAAGGGATCCCCCACCTGCTGACACCTGTCGTCACCGATATGAAGGAGGCTGATAATGCCTTGCGCTGGTGCGTGGGTGAAATGGAGCGGCGCTATCGTCTCATGGCGGCAATGGGCGTGCGGAACCTGGCGGGTTTCAATACCAAGATCAAAGATGCTCAAAAAGCTGGCGAGCCGATTCTGGACCCCTTGTGGCGTGCGCAGGATCATGCATTGGATAACGAGCCCCAGCCTGAATTGAATACCTTGCCATTTATCGTGGTAATTGTGGACGAGTTTGCCGACATGATGATGATCGTCGGCAAGAAGGTTGAAGAAAAAATTGCGCGTATCGCACAGAAAGCCCGGGCCGCCGGTATTCATTTAATCCTTGCGACACAGCGCCCGTCCGTTGATGTCATCACCGGTCTGATCAAGGCCAACATCCCCACCCGCATCGCTTTCCAGGTGTCATCCAAAATCGACTCCCGGACCATTCTGGATCAGGGCGGTGCCGAGCAATTGCTGGGGCATGGCGATATGCTCTATCTGCCGCCTGGGACGGGGTTGCCTGTGCGTGTGCATGGCGCGTTTGTGGATGATGATGAAGTACACCGGGTCGTCAGTGATTGGAAGTCCCGGGGAGCGCCCGCCTATCTGGAGGAAATTCTGGATGGTGGCGAGGCTGATTTTATCCCGGGGCTGGATCCCGCGAGCGCACAGGATCAGAGTGGGGAGCAGGATGCTTTGTTTGATGAGGCGGTCGCTTTTGTCACCGAGTCTCGGAAAGCCTCTATATCAGCGGTTCAGCGCAAGCTTAGAATCGGTTATAACCGCGCGGCTACTCTGGTCGAGGCCATGGAGTCGGCTGGCGTGGTCAGTTCCGCCGGGCACAATGGTCAGCGGGAAGTTTTGGCTCCACCGGCTCCGAGGGATTAAACAGGATGTCTATACAACGAATGATGGTCGCTTTGAAACAGCTTAGCTGGGTCTGTGTGGTGAGTGTGCTTGCCAGTTCATTGGCATTTGCAGAGGGGGATGAGACGGCTGTCGTGCATCTCAGTCGCTTGCTTAAGCCGCTGACGACCTATCAGGCTGACTTTGAGCAGACGCTGCTGTCGGCGCAAGGTCAGACCCTTCAGAATGTAAAGGGGCAGATGAAGGCCAAGCGGCCAGGTCAGTTTTACTGGCACACCGAACCCCCACTGGAACAAACGGTTGTCACCGATGGTCAGCGCGTCTGGATTCACGACCCCGATCTGGAACAGGTTACGATTCAGGATCTGGCTCAGCAGTTGTCGGCAACCCCCGCGCTGTTGCTCAGCGGTGAAGTTGGCCGTATTGAGGAGGCCTACGACGTCAGTTACGCCAATCCGCAACCTGGGCAACCAGTGCGACCGGACTTCATGCTCAAACCCAAGGGCACCGAATCCTTGTTTCAATGGCTGACGCTGCATTTTGTGGAAGATACGCTCTACGCGATGAGTCTGGTGGATACACTTGGGCAAAAAACGTTGCTGCGCTTTGACAATCCGAAGAAAAACCCTGAACTGTCCGACGCGCTCTTTCAGTTCACCCCGCCGCCGGGTGCTGATGTGATCGAACAAACAGCGCAATAGTCCTCACCGCTGGGTTCAGGCTATACTACGCGTCTGTTTTATTTTGATCGAAGAAGAGACGCGTCCGTAATGCTGGAATCCAAACGTTTACGCAATGAAATCAATGAGCTGGCCGCAGAGCTAAAGCGCAAACAATTTCCCCTCGATATCGAAGCCTTTGAGCAACTGGAAGGTCGTCGCAAATCGGTTCAGGTAAAAACCGAAGCCTTGCAGAACGAGCGGAACAGCAAGTCAAAACTGATCGGCAAGATGAAGGCCTCAGGCGAAGATGTTGCGCCGGTGATGGCATCCATCGGGCAGTTAGGCGAAGAACTCGAAGCCGCTAAAAATGAACTGGCCACAATCCAGACAGAACTGGACGGGTTTCTCGCAACCTTGCCAAACGTCCCGCACGCGAGCGTGCCTGAAGGTGCTTCAGAAAACGACAACGTAGAAGTGCGGCGCTGGGGTACTCCCCGCGTGTTCAATTTTCCGGTCAAAGACCATTCACAACTGGGTGAAAGTGCAGGGCTGCTTGATTTTGGGGCGGCTTCAGCGATTTCCGGTGCCCGCTTTGCTGTGCTTTCAGGGCAGCTGGCCCGATTGCACCGCGCGCTGGCCCAATTCATGCTGGACCAGCACACCACGCTGAATGGCTATCGGGAAACCATGGTACCCTTTCTGGTGCTGGGGCCGGCGCTGTACGGCACCGGACAGCTGCCTAAATTTGAGGTCGACCTGTTTAAGGTACCCAGCGATCGTGATTTCTACCTCATCCCCACGGCAGAGGTTCCGCTGACCAATCTGGTACGGGATCAGATTCTAAAGCCCGAGGAGCTGCCCCTGAAACTGGTCGCACATACCCCCTGTTTCCGCAGTGAAGCCGGGAGCCATGGCCGTGATGTCAAAGGTCTGATCCGTCAGCATCAGTTTGAAAAGGTTGAGCTGGTGCATATCGTTCGCCCGGAGGCCTCGTATCAGGCGCTTGAGGAGTTGACTGCCCATGCAGAGAGTATCCTGCAGGCCCTTGAATTACCTTACCGCACCGTGGTGTTGTGTGGTGGGGATATGGGCTTTTCCGCTGCCAAGACCTATGACATTGAAGTCTGGCTGCCGGGGCAGCAGGCCTACCGGGAAATTTCATCCTGTAGTAATTGCACCGACTTCCAGGCGCGTCGTCTGCAGGCCCGCTGGCGAAATCCGGACACCGGCAAGCCTGAGCTGGTTCACACGCTGAATGGCTCAGGTCTCGCGGTCGGGCGTACGCTGGTTGCTGTGATGGAGAACTATCAGGATGAAGATGGTTGCATTCGCATCCCAACGGTATTGAGACCCTACATGGGTGGTCAGGAACGTATTGGTTAACATGATGAATGCCTCTAACTGGAGTTTTTTACCGGTCAGTCTGATGATTCAGGGGCAAGCCTGCCTGGTACTGGGACGGAGTGTCGAAGCCGAGCGTAAGGTCTCTCTGTTGCTGAAGGCTGGCGGTGAGGTGCAGTCGTTCGATTCGGCGGATGCGCTGATTGCACAACTCGACACGGCTTGCCTGGTTGTCGCCTGCAGCGATGATGCTGACGCAAATCAAAAGGTCAGTGATGCCTGCCGAAGCCGGCAGGTGCCGGTGAACGTCTATGAGCACCCGGAACTGAGCAGCTTCATCTTTCCCTCAGTTATCGACCGGCATCCCATGCTGGTCGCGATCAGCAGTAGCGGCGACTCTCCGGTGCTGACGCGGCTGCTGCGGAATCAATTGGAGTCGGTGATTCCGCATGGACTGGGGCGACTGGCGAAGTTGGCTGGCGATCTCAAGGCGCGGGTGCGGGAGCGTCTGCCTCATTTGAACCAGCGCCGTCGTTTTTGGGAAAGTGTACTGCAGGGGCAGATTGCCGATCTGGTCTTTGCAGGACGGGATCAGGAGGCGCACGATCGCATTCTGGATCGACTGGATAACCAGGCGGCGCCAGACGCAAGCGGCGAGGTTTATCTGGTCGGTGCTGGGCCGGGTGACCCCGATTTGCTCTCCTTCCGGGCCTTGCGCTTGATGCGTCAGGCGGATGTGGTGCTCTTCGACCGACTGGTGTCAGAACCAATTCTTAACCTGATCCGCCAGGATGCCGAGCGCATTTATGTGGGCAAGGCCCGCGCTGATCATGCCGTGCCCCAGGACGAGATCAATCAGTTGCTGGTCGACCTTGCACGGCAGAACAAGCGGGTTCTGCGGCTGAAAGGAGGCGATCCCTTCATCTTCGGTCGCGGAGGGGAAGAAATTGATAAACTGGCTGAAAATGGCATTCCGTTTCAGGTCGTGCCAGGGATCACGGCCGCGGCGGGTTGCGCTGCCTATGCCGGGATTCCCCTGACCCATCGGGATTATTCTCAGTCAGTCCGGTTTGTGACAGGGCACCTGAAAAACAATACCGCGGATTTGCGTTGGGCTGATCTGGTCCAGCCGCAGCAGACCCTGGTATTTTATATGGGGCTGGTCGGCTTGCCGGGCATTTGTGAGCAGCTTCAGGTCCATGGCCTTTCCGCCGACATGCCGGTGGCGGTCGTCAGTCGGGGAACCCAGCCGGATCAGCAAGTGCTCACCGGGACACTCAGCACAATTGCGGAGCTGGTTCAGGCGGTACAATTGCCGGGTCCCACCATCATCATCGTCGGTGAGGTGGTGTCGCTGAGAGATAAGCTGAACTGGATGAAGTAGAGGATAGGGGGGTCTTAAGATCCCCCTTGTGTTATCCGGCAACCTTGAGTGGCCGGGCGGCAGTCCGGCTCAGGCCTGCAGACGGCCCGGCAGTACACCTTTCAGCTTGCCATGCACTTCGCGAAGGACTTTCTCCGTCGTTTCCCAATCGATACACGCGTCCGTGATGGACACGCCATATTTCAGCTCTTCGCGCTTGCCTGCCATTTTCTGGTTGCCCCAGTGGATGTTGCTCTCAACCATGGCACCCAGGATGGAGCGGTTGCCTTCCATGATTTGATGCGTCATGTCCTGCAGAACCAGGGGTTGCAGGGCAGGGTCCTTGTTGGAATTGTCATGGCTGCAGTCGACCACAATCGCTTCACGCAGACCGGCAGCCTTAAGCTCCTGCTCGCACAGTTTAACGTGCACACTGTCATAGTTGGGACGGCCACCGCCGCCTCGCAGTACAACATGCCCGTAGTGGTTGCCACGGGTTTTAATGATGGAGACCTGACCCTCCCGGTTGATGCCGAGGAAGGCATGGCCATGGGCGACCGATTTCATGGCGTTGACCGCGACGGTCAGGCTACCATCGGTGCCGTTCTTGAAGCCAATGGGCATAGACAGGCCTGAACTCATCTCCCGGTGGGTCTGTGATTCCGTGGTGCGGGCACCAATGGCCGACCAGGAGACCGTGTCCTGCAGGTATTGTGGTGAAATCGGATCGAGTGCTTCGGTGGCTGTGGGCAATCCCATCTCGGCCAGGTCGACCAGCAACTGACGGCCAATATGCAGACCTTTTTCAATCTCGAAGCTGTCGTCCAGATTGGGATCGTTGATCAAACCTTTCCAGCCAATGGTGGTACGGGGCTTTTCAAAGTACACCCGCATGACCAGATAGAGGGTATCGCCCAGCTCATCGGCCAGGGCCTTGAGTCGACGCGCATAGTCCTTGGCGGCCTCTACATCGTGGATGGAGCAGGGGCCGATGACAATGAACAGGCGATGATCCTTGCGATCCAGAATGTTCTGCAGGGTTTGGCGGCCTTCAAGAACCGTTTTCGCGGCTTCGTCGGAGAGCGGAATGTCCTTTTTCAGTTGTTCGGGGGTGATCAGCGTATGCTGGCTGACCACATTTACGTTCTCTAGATTTTCCGGTGTCATGGCTTACTCAATGTCTCTGCGCTCGGGCGAAAATAATTTCAAAAGTTTAATCGCGATACTCTACCAAAATTTGTCATCTTGCGGGGCGAAAATTGAGATGTCGTGTAAAATTACTGGATGACATCCATTTCGCCTTCAGAAGAGTCCCGCCAGATTACCGCAGATGAGCTGGCCGAAGCCTTGCTTCGCGTCAGTTTACCTGAGCATGGTGTGCTGTTAAAAAAAATTCCGCCGCTGTCAGACAGTCTCACGCTGGAACGTGGGGAAATTGCCCGCCGCCTCGCGGAAGTCGGTCGTGATAAACCCTACTCCAATGAAGACCTGCTTAATCAGATTCATGGCTCGCTTGGCGGACTGGATCGGGTACTGGTGAACTGTGTGTTGTTCATGGAGCGGGCGGCACAGCAATGGGAACGAATCAGTCCACTGGATGTTTTTGTTAAATCTGCGTTCCTGCGCCGTCGCTATGTCTTCGCCGCGCTGCTGCTGGACCAACCGGAATTTGTCCTGACACCGGATCATCCGATTGCTCAGTTACTCAATCGTGTTGAACAGCTGTTTATGGGCTGGGAGGAAGAAAAAGGCCAGCCACCCGCCTTCATCATGAAAGCACTGGCAGCACTGACACACTTACTGGATGCGGACCACTGTCTCAATCCTGCCCAGCAAGCGAACGCGCTGGAGGTGCTGACGCAGGAGTGGGAGCGTGAACGCAAGCGCCGGGAAATGCTCGAAAAACGCCTGGTTGATTCGGAACTTGGGCTGGATCAGGCGCGCTACAATCAATGGCTCTGCACCCGACTGGTGAATCGCACAACCAGTGGGTTTCCCTTGCCCCCGGAAATCATTCAGTTTCTTCAGGGGCATTGGCTGGATTCCCTGCGCCTGGTGTTGAATGAAAAAGGTGAGGATCATGCGCAGTTTCAGGAAATGCGCAAACTGACTGAAAAACTCGTGTTTGCCTTCAAACCCATGCAAAGCGAAGAGGAATATAACAAGCTCTATAACTTTGCGGTCAAGCTGGTTGATCAGATTGGTCGAAATCTGTTGAGCCTGGTTCACGCGCCAGCAGACATGCAGATCCAGCTGGATCTGATCGAATTTTTGTTGATGTCAGTGGTGAAACGGACCGCTGAATTTAACCGTGAATTACCGACCCCGCTGGACCTGGATTTGCACATCAACGATACACCCTTTGATGAAGACGCCGTGAAGCGTATGGACGGTGCCTGGTATCGTCGGGAAGGGCGTATCTGTAAAGTCCTGGCCTATTTGCCACGCCAGCGTAAGGTGCTGTGGAGTGACTTTGCCGGACGCAAGGCGGGGGTTGATGACGCCGCACAGGTACTGGCAGACGTCAATACTAAAATATTGGCGCCGTTTAACGATAGTACCCGCATGCATGCCGTATTTGGGGCCGTCGCCAAAGCCTTTGTCAGTCTTGACAAACTCGAACGCCTGCGTCAGCGGGAGCGCCTGCAAAAAGAGAAACTGGCGCGGGATGAGGCACGGGCTAAAGCCGAGGCCGAAGCTGCAGCGATTCAGGCGGCCAAAGCTGAAGCAGAGGCACGCCATGCGCGGGAGCGTCTGGAAGCCGAGGAGCGCATGCGTCAGGCGGAGGTTGAGGCTATTGAGCGTGAGCGAATTGAGAGATTAACGGCTGCCCGTGCGGCAATTGATGGACTCAAGCTCGGCGACCCGGTGACGATTACACGGGAGAGTGGACCTGTCGCTGCAACCTTAGCCGTGCGGCTCACCGCTTCTCAGAAGTTGATCTTCACCGATCAAATTGGACTGCGGATTGCTGAAATGCATCGGGATGATGCGGTACAACACTTTCTGGATGGAACGCTGATCCCTGGTGACAAAGGCGGTCACAATGAAGCCTGGCGCGCCCGCTTCATGGGCCGCATGGGGGTTGGACGAAAATAATGAACCGAGGTTGGAATTGATATGTCGACACGCGACAAACCCAATGGGAGCAATGTTCGCTCGGAGCTGCGCTTGCCGCACAGTGAGACGCTCTATGTCGAACTTTTTGGGGCCGGGCTGGGGGACGCCGATCATATCCTGGCGACCTCCCTGTCTGTGAGTGAGACCGTGGATGTCTCTGCCAATGGGCTGCAGGTGAGGATAAAAGATGTGCTGCAGGCCGGCACGATTCATCGCTTATCCGTGATACGTGAAAAAACCGGCGAGCGCTTCGACCTGATGGGCGAAGTCAAATGGCAGAAACGCCTGCCCGGAAGTTCAGGCTATATGACGGGCTTTGCCTTGTTTGAGTCTGATGGTACGTCGATCGCGGAATGGAAGCTGGCTGTTGCGGGCATGCTGCAGGAAGAGGGCGTCGATAAGAACTGCTGCTGAGCGCAGAACCAACGCGGTAAAGTGAGGGGGCCTGCGCAGCCCCCTCAGAGTCGCTGTCGTGTCTGCTTAGTGCCCGGTTTTCAGCTTTTCCCAGTAATCGTTATACAGCTTCAATGCATCCCCTACGCTGCTCTGAAACTCGCCTGTTTCGAAAACGCTGGAGTCTGGGAAGATCGTTTTGTTATTACGTGTCTTCTCATCCAATAACTTCATACCTGCCCGGTTGGGTGTCGCGTAGCCGACCTCCTGCGAGCACTGTTTGGCGATTTCGGGACGCAGCATGAAATCAATGAATTTATGGGCCTCAGCGGTGTTTTCTGAGCCGGAGGGAATCGCAAAGCTGTCCACCCAGAAAATGGTGCCTTCTTCGGGATAAACGTAGCGAATATTCGGCATTTCCTGCTGCGCCATCACCGCTTCACCGTTCCATATCATGCCCAGGTTAACGTCACCGGCCATGTAGGGTTCACGTGGTGCGTCAGAGTTGAACACCAGTACGTTCGGCATGAGGGTCTTTAACTTCTCGTACGCCTGTCCGATTTCCTTTGGATCGCTGCTATTGGCAGAGTGCCCATTAATTTTCAGTGCCATGTGGAAAACTTCCCGCACATCGTCGGTCAGCAGCAACTGACCTTTCCATTTCGGATCCCACAAATCGGCCCAGCGGGTAATACTGCCTTCCGGGATGACGTCTGCATTGTAGGCTATGCCGGTGCTGCCCCACAGGTACGGCACACTGTACTGGTTGCCGGGATCATAGGGTTTGTTCAGCAGGGAGTTGTTGAGGTTTTTGAAGTGCGTTAATTGTTTGCGATCGATGGGTTTTAACAGCCCTTCCTGACTCATTTTGGCAATGTAGTAGGTGGAGGGCACAATGATGTCATAGCCCTTGCCTTTTTGCAGCTGGAGCTTGGCGTACATCACCTCATTACTTTCGTAGGTGGAATACTCGACTTTGATGCCGGTTTCTTCCGTAAATTGTTTGAGCACACCGTCTGGTATGTATTCTGACCAGTTGTAAACGACAACTTTTCCTTCGGCGAGCGCGGCAGTGCTCAGGGCCGTTAACAGGGATGCCAGAAGCAGGTTACGTTTTTTCATCTTTCTTCCTGTGTAATAACAAAGCAATAAGCATGGCAGACACAAGCGAGATCGCCAAGAGCAGGGTAGCGATCACGTTCACTTCAGGTGATACACCGACCTTGACCATTGAAAACACCCGAATCGGGAGGATTTCGTATCCGGGGCCGGTCACAAACGAGCTGATAATCACGTCGTCCAGTGAGAGCGTAAAACTGAGCAACCAGCTTGCGCCCAGTGCAGGGCGCAGTACTGGCAGGATAATCAGGCGCACCAGCGAGCGTTCACCCGCACCCAGATCCTGAGCGGCCTCAAGCAGGTTGCGATCCAGCCCCTTCAGCTGGGCATAGACCGTAATGACGACGAAGGGCAGGCAAAACGTAATGTGGGAAATCAGCAGGGACCAGAAGCCCAGTTGCAGCCCAAGGGCCATGAACACGATCAGGAAGGTGATCGCCAGGACGATGTCTGGCGATAACATGAGTATAAACAGCAGTGCCGACGCGGTGCGTTTAAACGGAAAGCGGTAGCGGTAGAGTGCCAGTGCCATCAAAAGCCCCAGAAGCGTCGCCAGGGTCGCCGCCGTAAATGCGATACTCAACGAGTGCAGGAATGCGTCCTTGAGAGCCGTGTTATGCCAGAGTTTGTCGTACCACTTCCAGGTGAAGCCCTGCCAGACATAGCCATACTTAGAGATGTTGAAGGAGTTGATCACCAACAAAGTGATCGGCAGGTACAGTAGGGTAAAGATTAGCCCGATGTAGAGGGGGGGCAGACTACGCGAAATTCGCATCATCCAGACCTCCCTTGCGCTGTATGCGGCGATTGGCCCGCGCATAAACAGCCAGCATCAGAAACATCATGAGGATCAGGGTGACACTCAATGCGCTGCCGAAAGGCCAATCCCGCATCACCAGAAACTGGTTCTTGATCAGGTTGCCCAGCAGCAGATTGCGTGCGCCACCGAGCAGATCAGCGACATAGAACATCCCCATGGCGGGCAGGAACACGATCAGACAGCCCGCGATGATACCGGGCATGGTCAGTGGCACAATGATGCGCCAGAACCGTTGCGCCGCCGATGCACCCAGGTCCCGTGCAGCCTCCAGAAGCGTCTTGTCCAGGTTGTCAAAGCTGGAGATCAGCGGCAGTACCATAAAAGGGAACAGAATGTAGACCAGACCAAAGGTTACTGCGAAGCCGCTGTAAAGCATCTGAATGGGGCTGTCGATTAGCCCCAATCCCATTAGCAGGTCATTGAACAGACCCCGGTTGCCCATCAGCAGTTTAAGCGCATAAGTGCGTATCAGACTGTTGGTCCAGAACGGAACGATCATCAGAAACAGTAGTACATTGCGCCACACCGGTCCGAGTCGGGAGAGCAGGTAGGCAAACGGGTAACCCAACAGAAGGCAGAACAGCGTGGCCGTCACCGAGAGATAGAGTGAGTCGAGAAATACGGTGGCATAGAGGGGTTCCCAAAGGCGGGTATAGGCCTCAAAGGTCAGCGGCCAAACGGCGAAATTCGTTGTATCCGGTGTCAGTACGCTCGTCATCATGACCAGCAGGTGCGGGGTGAGAACAAAAATACCCAGCCAGCTGAGCGTGATTGCAATGAGTGTTCGGCTGAAAAGCGGGCTGCGGAGGTGAACGCAGGCTGTCCTGAGCATCAGGCGTGCTCCGTCGGACGTTGTGGAATGACATGCTCCCAGCCATGCACCCAATCAACCCATACGGACTCGTTGATGCGATAGTCGAAATCAGGATCGTTTTCGTCAAAGAACTCGCTGGCCCTCAGTTGTTGTCCTGACTCCAGCTGAATCAGGGAGTCCAGCGTTTTGCCGGTGTAGTTGCGCTCAATCACCTTTCCCTGAAAACCGGGTGGGGATTCACCGGTTCGGGGATAATGAATTCTCAGATCTTCCGGTCGCAGTAAGATATGCACCGCTTCCCCTTGTGCAAAGCGGAAATCGGAACGAACCTCCCGAACGCCCCCGTGGGCAAGCCGCACGCGATAGCTGTAATCGGGCAGTTCTGCTTCAACCAGGCCCTCAAAGACATTGATTTCACCTATGAATTGCGCGACGAACAGATTGCTGGGTGCTTCGTAGATTTCACGGGGTGTCCCAATCTGCTGTACACTCCCCTTGTGCATGACCAACACCCGGTCGGACATGCTCAGGGCCTCTTCCTGGTCATGCGTGACGTAGATGAAGGTGATGCCCAGTTGCCGCTGCAATTGCTTCAGTTCGATCTGCATTTGACGCCGCAACTTGTAGTCCAGCGCACTCAGGCATTCATCCAGCAGCAACACCTTCGGCTTGTTAACCACTGCACGTGCGATGGCGACCCGCTGCTTTTGTCCCCCGGATAGCTGGTCAGGTCGTCGATCGGAAAAGTCCTTTAATTGGACCATGGCCAGCGCCTCTTCGACACGGCCCCGAATCTCGGCTTTCGGGACTTTCGCCATCTTGAGTCCAAACGCGACATTTTCAAAGACGTTCATATGAGGAAACAGGGCATAGCTCTGGAAGACGGTATTCACCGGACGGAACTCAGCCCGTGTCTTCGAAATCTCGGTCTGCTCCAGTTTAATGTGCCCCTCATCAGGCTGCTCGAACCCGGCGATCAGCCGCAATACCGTCGTCTTTCCGCAGCCGGAAGGCCCAAGTATGGTGAAGAACTCCCCTTGCCTGACGCTCAGGCTCAAGGCAGAGAGTACCTCTTGCCCGCCAAAACGCTTGCTGACCTTACTAAGCTGTATGACGGACATTTGACTCACGATGGGCACTCTGATGTAGTCTTTGAAGGTGCAGAATACCTGTCTGGCAGGAAAGTTTGAAGATTGAGAATTAAAGTAGGTAGTGTGTGGACAGAAAAGGCGAAGCAACCGAGGTGAAAACAAAGCCTCTTCAGGCCCAAACCTGGGATCGACCAAATCCGTATGTGCATGAGGTCTGTGTTGGGCAAACTGACACGGACAGACTGGGGCACGCGAACAACACGGCTTATCTTAAATGGATGGAAGCCGCCAGTTGGCAGCATATCGAACCGATTGGCATGGATTGGGCGGCGCACGAGCTCAGTGGCAAAGCGATGGCGATTACCCGCACTGAAATCGATTATCTGGCGGCGTGCTATGAGGGCGAAGTGCTGCAGGTGGCCACCTGGATCACGGCCTGCGATGGCCGGCTAAGCTCTGAGCGAGCCTTTCAGATTATCCGGCCCAGCGACGGAAAGACCCTGGTGCGCGCCGTATGCCGTTATGCCTGTATTGATCTGAAGTCAGGGCGTCCCGTCCGCATGCCCGAAAGTTTTTGCGCAGCCCACGCCATCGCCCTCAGGCAATGGCAAGATGATGTGGAGCGGGTCTCTGATTAAGGGATCAGAGGCCTTCCATCGTCTCGAAGCCTTCCGAGAATTCGCCACCTTTCAGCATGTCCTCCAGTTCGTCCATTTTCGGCGCTGGCAAGGCGGCTTTCGGGTTCAGCGCTGACATAAACGCAATCGCATCCTGCGCCGTTTGATAAGGCAGTTCCTCCATCGGAACATGGCCGACACCAGGATAGGAAATAAACTGTGTATTGCTCACATCCTTGCGCCACAACTCGGCCTGAGAAATCGGAACCCAGCGATCCAGAACGCCCCACATCAACAGCGTGGGTGCCCGGATCGAGGCGAAAGGCTGAATGGCATTTTCGTCACTCAGGAACGTCATGGCTTTTAGGTAGGCAGCCTTTGCGCCCGGTCGCTGAGACATGTGAATGTAGCGGTAATGATTGGATTTACTCAGACGCTCGATATCGCCATACACCTGTTCAAGGTTCATGGTGACGATGAAGGGCGGCTGTGAAAACTTGGTCAGAACGTTCAAGCCAGGCTTCTTTGGCAGGCCGAAAACCCAGGGGCGCTCGTGCGGGTAGCCCACAGGATCCAGCAGGATCAACTGCTCCACCCGATCCGGATTAGACGCCGCATAGCGCGCTGCAATATAGGCGCCAAAACTGTTGCCAGCCAGCGAAACTTTCTCAAGATCCATATAATCGACAAATTTTGAGAACATGAGCAGGACATATTCTTCCGTGTATTTGTCCATGTCTTCCGGTGCGCCGGTCAATCCGAAACCCGGCAAGTCCAGCGTAATGACGCGGAAGTGTCCGCGCATTTCATCTACCCAGCCATCCCAGGTGTGGAGTGACGAGAATAATCCGTGAATCAGGATGACCGTGGGGCCTTCACCCACATCCCGATAGTGGATCTTCATGTCGTCAATTTCCATAAACTTGCTGTCTTCATTGACATACATGCGCTCCAGATCCTTCACCGGAATACTGGAGATACCCAGAAAGTTAAATAGCGAGGGACTGGCTTTCATGGAGGGTTTTAATGTGGAACAGCCCCCCAGCACAAGCAGCAGTGAAAACAGGGCAGTGGCGAGTATCCTTGGCATCATGGAGTCTTTTCTGGTTGTGGCCTTCTCAGGGGGAAAGATACCGTCAAATCGGTTTACGTACAGTGATCGGGTGCCGATTTTCACGCTTTCTCTCCTCTGTGCCTTTATTCTTCTGCTTCATCCAGCGGTGCCATGCCGCTGATGTTGAAACCGCCGTCCACATAGAGGATTTCACCCGTGATGCCGCTGGCCAGATCTGAGCATAAGAATGCGGCAGCATTGCCCACTTCCTCAATGGTGATATTGCGGCGCAGTGGTGTCTGGCGCGCTGACTCACTCAGCATCTTGCGAAAGCTCTTGATGCCGGACGCTGCCAGGGTTCGGATGGGGCCGGCAGAGATGGCATTGGCTCGGGTGCCCTCGGGGCCCAGACTGGCGGCGATATAGCGTGTGTTGGCCTCCAGGCTGGCTTTGGCCAGGCCCATGACATTGTAATTGGTCATGGTGCGCTCAGATCCAAGATAGGTCAGCGTCAGCAGTGAACCATTACGACCGCGCATGAGCTCCCGCGCACCCTTAGCCAGGGCGACAAAGCTGTAGGAACTAATATCGTGAGCGACACGAAAGCCCTCGCGAGTGGTGACATCGACGTAATTGCCATCTAACTCGCTGCCCGGAGCAAAGCCAACGGAATGAACCAGAATGTCGATACCGTCCCAGTGCTTGCCGATGTCAGCAAAGAGCTGAGTGATCTCCGCATCGCTGGCGACGTCACAGGGAAACGTCAGTGTAGACTGGTATTCACTGGCAAAACCCTCGACACGCGACTTCAGTTTATCATTCTGGTAGGTCAGTGCGATTTCAGCCCCTTCCCGGTAGAAGGCGTCGGCAATGCCTTTGGCGATCGACAATTTACTGGCAACGCCAATGATCAGCGCTTTTTTGCCTTGGAGCATGCCCATGGTAATGTCCCTTTTTCGTTATCGGATTCGAGTGGTCGTAAACATAGCCTGCCAGACCCTTATACGTCCAGCAGCATTGCGGTGCGCAGCAGTTCCCGCGTGTAAGGTTGTGAGGGTTGTTCAAACAGCAAATCTGCCGGACCTGCTTCCACAATGTGTCCACTCTGCATGACAATGATGTGATGGCAGAGCGCCTTCACCACACGAAGGTCGTGGCTGATAAACAGGTAGCTCAATCCGTGCTCGGCCTGTAGCCGTTGCAACAGTTCGATTACTTGCTGTTGGACGGTGCGGTCAAGCGACGAAGTCGGTTCGTCCAGAATCAAAAGTTTGGGTTTGAGCACAAGCGCCCGAGCAATACAGATGCGCTGGCGCTGCCCGCCGGAGAATTCGTTCGGGTAGCGGTTGAGCCAATCCGGATTTAGCTCCACCGCGTTCATCGCCTCGATGATCTGTGCTTCCCGCTCAGCCGCTGAGCCCAGTTGATGAATTTCAAGCCCTTCACCAATAATCTCACGAATCGTCATTCGCGGACTGAGTGCGCCATAGGGATCCTGAAAAATCACCTGAATGTCGCGACGCAGGGGTTTGAGCTGTTTTTCGCTAAGCGCGTTAAGCCGCTGATCCCGGTAGGCGATTTCACCCTCACTGCGTTCCAGTCGCAAGATCGCTTTGCCAAGCGTAGATTTTCCCGAACCGCTTTCACCGACAATGCCAAGGGATTCGCCGGGACGAATGCTCAGCGAAAGTCCATCCACGGCTTTGATGTAGCCGTAAGTGCGGCCCAGCAGACCCCGTTTGAGTGGGAACCAGCAGCGTAAATCATCCACGGTGAGCAGGGGCGGTTGCTCGGCATCAAACACGGGTGGCATGCCATGCGGTTCGGCCTCGAGAAGTCTGCGCGTATAGGGATGAGCCGGATTAGTGAAAACCTGCAGGGTGGGGCCTTGTTCCACCAAAATGCCTTTTTCCATGACCGCGACACGGTCAGAAATTTGCCGGACAACATGCAGGTCATGCGTGATAAACAGCACCGCCATGCCCATTTCCTGTTGCAGTTCCTTGATCAGGCGTAAGATTTGCGCCTGAATGGTTACGTCTAATGCGGTTGTTGGTTCATCGGCAATCAGGAGTTTAGGACGGTTAACCAGGGCCATAGCGATCATGACACGCTGCCGTTCACCCCCGGAAAGCTGGTGAGGGTACGCATTGAGTTTGGCTTCAGGGTTGCGGATGCCTACTTTATTCAACCATTCCAGCGCCAGATCGACACAGGCCGTTTTTGACAGCCCCTGATGCCGTTCGATGACTTCAGAGATCTGGCGATGAATTTTGTGCAGGGGGTTCAGGGCCGTTAACGGCTCCTGAAAAATTACGCTGATTTCATGGCCGCGAATCTGCCGCAGTCGTTGCTCTGATGCCGTCAGCAGGTTTTCGCCCTGCCACACAATTTCGCCGCCGAGGAAGGTTAAAGGCGGCGAATCCAGCAAGCGGAGGATGGACATGGAGGTGACGGACTTGCCGGAGCCGCTTTCGCCGACCAGAGCAAGGGTTTCGCCCGGCTCAATCGAGAAGGAAACGCCTTCAACGACGCGGCTGAGTGTGCCGCCCTGAGAGAAGCCCAGCGACAGATGCTGCAGACGGAGCAGGGGGTGGGTGGCGGAATTATTAGGGTGTTTGGACATGGCTGACAGACTCAATAACGCGAACGAGGATCAAAGGCATCGCGCACGGCCTCGCCAATGTACACCAGTAATCCCATCAGTAAGGCGAGAACCACAAAGGCGGTGATGCCGAGCCAGGGCGCCTGCAAATTGGCCTTGCCCTGCGCCAGCAGTTCGCCCAACGACGGGGAGCCAGGAGGGAGTCCAAACCCCAGGAAGTCCAGTGAGGTCAGTGTCACCACTGAGCCGGAGAGGGTAAAGGGCATAAAGGTCAACGTCGCAACCAGGGCATTGGGCAAAATATGCTTGAACATGATACGTCGGTCGCTCATGCCCATGGCTTTAGCCGCCTGCACATATTCAAAATTACGTCCCCGCAGGAACTCAGCGCGCACGGCACCGACATATCCCATCCACGCGAACAGCAGGGTGAAGCCTAATAAAATCCAGAAGGTTGGCTGGATCAGACTGGCTAGAATGATCAACATAAACAAGGTCGGCATACTTGACCAGATCTCGATAAAGCGCTGGAACAGCAGATCAAGCCAACCACCGTAATAGCCCTGGACGGCCCCAGCCGCCACACCGACGACCGCTGAAATGATCGTCAGGCTGAAACCGAAAAGGACCGATATGCGAAAGCCATAGAGAACACGCGCCATGACATCTCGCCCCTGATCATCGGTGCCCAGCCAGTTTTGCAGGGAGGGTTGGCGTGGGCGCCGCCGCAGGCAGATCGTGAATGATGGTGTCGTAGCGATAGGGAATCGGCGGCCACACCATCCAGCCTTCCGCATTGATCAGTTCCTGTACGTAGCTGTCATGGTAGTCGGCGGTGGTCTCAAACTCTCCCCCGAATCGGGTTTCTGCATAGTCTTTGAAAACGGGGAAAAACCATTCATTCTGATAGCTGACCAACAGCGGGCGGTCATTCGCAATAAAATCGGAAAACAGCGTGACACTGAACAAAATAGAAAACAGGATGAACGAGGCGTAACCCAGTCGATGGGATTTAAAGGTCAGCCAGCGGCGCTGGTTTTTGCTGGACAATCTCACTCAGCGGCTCTCAAAATCAATGCGGGGGTCAACCCAGGTGTAGGTCAGGTCTGTGATCAGTGCCATGATCAGCCCCAGGAGTGTAAAGATATACAGCGTACTGAAGACCACAGGGTAGTCTCGCTGATTGATGGCCTCAAACCCCAGCAAGCCAAGACCATTCAGGGAAAAAATAACTTCAATCAGCAGTGAACCGGTAAAAAAGATGGCGATGAAGGCTGCCGGGAAACCCGAAATGATCAACAGCATGGCATTGCGAAACACATGGCGGTACAACACCTCTGACGGTGTAAGCCCTTTAGCTTTGGCTGTCATGACGTACTGCTTGCCAATTTCGTCGAGGAAGCTGTTTTTGGTCAGTAAGGTCAGGGTCGCAAATCCGCTGATGACATTGGCGGTTACAGGTAGGGCGATATGCCAGAAATAGTCTGTAATCTTGTCGGCCCAGCTAAGCGTTTCCCAGTTATCGCTCACCAGTCCACGAAGCGGAAACCAGTTAAGGTAAGTCCCCCCGGCAAAGAGAATGATCAGTAAGATCGCAAACAGGAACCCGGGGATGGCATAGGCCAGAGAAATGATCGAGCTGGTCCAGCGATCGAACAGGTGGCCATTGTGCAGGGCTTTTGAAATGCCCAAAGGAATCGAAATCAGATAGATAATCAGTGTCGACCACAAACCCAGCGAGATGGACACCGGCATGGCTTCGGCGACCAGATCAATGACACTGCCGCTTTTAAAGAAACTGTCACCAAAGTCAAAGGTGAGGTAATCCAGAATCATATCCCAATAGCGTTCGCTGACCGGCTTGTCGAAACCATAGCGTTTTTCGATTTCTGCAATGACCTCCGGGTCCAGCCCCTTCGCACCCCGATACTCGCCTTGAGGCTGAGCGCCGCCAGAGGTTTCGGACCGATTGGCGCTGGTGATGCGGTCGAGCGCACTGCCTTGCACGCCCATTTGTTGCGCCATCGCCTGTTCAACCGGGCCGCCGGGTGCAGCCTGAATGATCAGGAAGTTGATGGTGATGATGGCCCACAGCGTCGGTATGATCAGCAGCAGGCGCCGAAGGATGTAAGCGGCCATGCGGTCAACGGCCTGGTTTTTTGACTTTATCAGGGTCAATCCACCAGGTATCGACCCCCAGTTCATACTGTGGGCGCGTCGCCGGACGGCTGAACTGATCCCAGTAAGCTATGCGAAAGGCGCTCAGGTGCCACTGCGGGATCATAAAATAGTTCCAAAGCGCCACGCGATCAAAGGCGCGTCCGTAGGCCAGTAATTTGGCAGGATCTTCCTGGCTGCCAGCAATGCCATCAATCAGTGCGTCAATCGCGGGATCTTGCACGTTGGCCATATTCCAGGTGGAGTCGACGAAATTAGAGCGCCAGACGATTTTCAGGTCGGAAGAAGGATAGGGGTTCGGCGTATAGGAAAACTCGATCATCTCAAAGTCGTGCGAACGTACCCGATTGATAAACTGGGAGCTGTCGACCTGGCGGAGCGTCAGAGTGACACCGATTTTCTGCAGATTAGCCTTGAACGGCGCTGCATTTTTTTCGGTCAGGGGGCGGTAGCTCAGCAGTTCAAAGCTCAGGGGCTCGCCCGTGTTGTCATTGACCATCTGTTTGTTTTTCAGAGACCAGCCCGCCTCTTTCAGCAAGGCCAGGGCTTTGCGCATGTTCGCACGAATATTGCCATCACCGGCGGTTGTGGGCGGATTAAAGGGTTCCGTAAACACTTCAGCGGGGATCTGCCCTTTGAGTGGCTCCAGAATGGCAAGTTCATCGGCGGAAGGCATGCCTGAGGACGCATAGTCAGTGTTGGTGAAATAACTGCGGGTGCGCGTATATTCATTAAAGAAAAAGGCTTTGTTCATCCATTCAAAGTCCAGCATATAGGCGAGAGCCATGCGAACACGACGGTCTTTGAACTGAGGCTTTTGGCTATTAAACACAAACCCTTTGGTTTCCTGAGGAATACTGTGCTCAAGCTGCTCTTTAATTACCTTGCCTTGCTTGATCGCGGGAAATTCATAGGCCGTTGCCCAGTTTTTGGCTTCAGGTTCCTGCCAGAAATCAAATTCGCCGGCTTTGAAGGCTTCAAACGCGACGACTTCATCCCGATAATAATCGTAGCGTTCGAACTGCACATTACCCTGTCCAATGCGACTGGGGAGCTTGCGCGCCCAGTAGTTCGCCAGATTTTCATAGATGATGTATTGCCCCAGTTTGAAGTCCTTGATGGTGGAGCCGCTGCTGCCAATGGGGATTTCTTTGGTGGGCTCGCCAAAATTGCGGCTGGACCAATAATGCTCAGGCAGGATGCGCAGACCGAACAATGAGGTCATCTGCTCGCGGTTGGCATCTTTCAGATTGAAGCGAACCGTACGGGTATCCAGAACCTCAACCGAGGTCACGAAGGCGTAATAGCGCTTGAACTGGGGAACACCCTCAGCAGAAAATTTCTCGAAAGTGAATTTTACATCGTCCGGGCGAATGGGTTTGCCATCCTGAAAGGTCGCCGCCGGATTAATGTGAAACGTGACGAAACTGTAGTCATCCGCATACGCCACCTTTTCGGCGATCAACGGGTAATACACTTCAATTTCGTCACTGGATCCGGTCATGAGCGGGTCGTAGAGCTGGTCTGAGCCCGCAGCAGGGCTGCCACGTTGAGCATAGCGGTTCAGGTTGTCAAACGTGCCGATCGCATGCAGGCGAAGCGTGCCACCGCGAGGTGCCTCCGGGTTAACGTAATCGAAGTGGGTAAAGCCGGGTTTGTATTTCGGTTCGCCTCGCAGAGCAAAGGCTTCGGTTGTGATGACCGCAGGGGCCGCCCAGGTCGGTACAGCAATCATCAGCAGAAAGAAAAAAGCGAGGCGTTTCAGCATGCAGAACCCAGTGGCAGTTATCGTCATTATTGGCGCCCTATCTTGAGGGCAAAAGGCGCGGGGATCAAGCGCCCACCGATGTAAGACGGTCAGCGAATGTCCAAATTGAGCGCGCATTCTCTCTGATACCTGAGAAAACTTCAGCTAATCTTAAATTATCGTAATCGGTTGTCGACAAGTGGGTCGTGTATTGAACGCAAAAGCACTATTTGGTCTGGAAGCCTGGGTTGACGCCCTGGCGGATACTAAAGTTGTCTCGCTCTCCTCCATCATTCGTGAGTTGACTCGTCTGGCTGAGTCCGAGGAAGCCTCAATCAATCAATTGGCGACGGTCATTACCCGTGACCCGGCGCTAACCTCCAAGGTCATTCGGGTGGCCAACAGCGTGCTCTACAATCCGGGCCGCCAAGCGATGAGTACCGTCAGCCGGGCGATCATGCATGTCGGGTTTAATACGGTCCGCGCAATCTGTATTTCGGCAATTGTCATGGAGTCGGTCATCGACAAAGCACCCCGTGAAGGGATGTTGAAACAGATGGCGACGTCCTTCCATGCGGCCGTACAGGCACGTGGACTGTGTGAGCGCGTGCGTGCCGATGTGAAAGAAGAAATCTTTGTCGCCTCCTTAATGGTTCATCTTGGCAAGTTGCTGGTCTGGTCCTACCGCCATCCGGTTGCGGATCAGGCCTACAAGCTGGAAATGCAGGGCGCACCTGCGCGGGATGTCGAAGCCTTGTTGGGCACCACCTACGAACGGCTGACACTGGAAATCTGCAAGCAATGGAACCTGGGGGATACGCTCAATCAGGTATTGGTGGCCCCAAAAGCAGAGCAGGATCGCAGGGCGCAGGCCGTTCGTCTGGGCGAGGCCATTACGCGCGCATTGGCGCGGGGCTGGGACAGTGAGGAAATGCGCCAGGTGCTGGTGGAAGTTGCCGCCTTTCTGTCCATCAAGGAGAGTGAGGCGCGGCGACGGATTGAGCAGAATTATAAGGGAGCGGCGACTTTATCTGAAAGTTACAATGACCCCCGCATCACCCAGCTGATTCAAAAAGCGGTGAAAGTGACGCCTGCCGGAGAGTCCGCGGGGAGCCATGCGATATTAGAGCCTAACCCTCAGCTTCAACTGGAGGTACTTCAGCAGATCATGGTCATGATGACGCAGGGCGTCGACAGCGCCCGTCTGTTTCAACTGGTATTGAACGGTTTGCATCAGGGGGTTGGTCTGGAGCGGGTAGCCTTATTGTTGCTGAATCAGCCCCGAACCCAGGTCGCGGCAAAGTTCCTGGCTGGCGCCCAGACGGCGACCTGGAAAGAGCGGTTTCTGGGGGACTATGAACGGACTGCGCGAAACTTTTTTGCCCAGATTATGAGTGGGCGCGAAGGTGTGCTGGTGCAGGATGGTCAGCCCGCGGCATTAAGTCGGCTGTGGCCAGATCACCTGGTCAATCTCACGCATACCCGAAATTTCATCATTGGGCCCTTATCCGCCAATGGTCGGGAAGTGGGTTTCCTGTACGCCGATCTGGGCGTGTCAGGTCGTCATTTAGGCGATGCCCACGTGTCGGGCTTTAAACACTTTTTGCAACAGACAACCCTCTGCCTTGGGATTGCGGCTGCCCGACAGAAATAATCTGTCAGGCAGCGTCCGCTCAATCAGGTGCCCTGTTCCCGACCCGCTGTCACATCCACATAGATACGGATATGCTGCCCGGGTTTCAGAACGCTGGAGCGATTAAGTGGATTCCACTTCACCAGATCATTCACTGACACATTGAATCGGGATGCGATAGACGAGAGTGAATCGCCACTACGAATCTGGTAGCCCACTTTGCGGATCACGCCGCGCCCTGTGTTGCTGGGCGACGTGCTTCCACCTTTTTGCCAGACGACCAGTGTACGGCCCGCCTTGAGCGGGTCGCCGGGGGCCATGCCATTCCAGCTTGCCAGTTGGCGGGTGCTCACCTTGTATTTCTGCGAGATTCCCCAGAGGGTGTCCCCGGATGCGACTCTGTGTGTGCGCTTAAGCGATGCGGCTTTAGGCTGGGTACTCTGCTTTTGAGAAAGGCGATTGTCTGCGCTTTGGGAGTAGACACTGAAATCGCGGGTTGCCGTGGGAATCATCAGTCCTGAGCCCACCCGAATGGTATTACTGGCCATCTGGTTGGCTTTGCGTATTACCTCCGGGGTGGTGCGATAGCGCGACGCCAGGGCCAGTAAATTGTCACCTGGACGTACGGTGTGACGAACCCATTGTATGCGGTCTTTGGCCGGCAGTTTGCGATAATTGGACTTAAAGGATTCGACCGTTTCTATCGGTAGCACCAGGCGGTGCGGACCCTCCGGGTCGGTGGCCCAGCGATTAAAGCCAGCGTTGAGGTGGTAGACCTCATCGACAGAGATGCCTGCGAGACGCGCAGCCTGACTGAGATCCAATTGTCCATCAAGATTAACGGTCGCTATCCGCGGCTGATTGGGAATGTCGTTCAGTGTGACGCCATAACGCTCCGGTGACGCGACGATCTGTGCCAGCGCAATCAATCGGGGGACATACACTTCGGTCTCTTTGGGCAGATCCAGCGCCCAGAAGCGGGTCGGACGCCCGGCACTTTCGTTGGCACGCACCGCTCGCAGCACGTTGCCTTCACCCGCATTGTAAGAGGCAAGGGCGTGCAGCCAGTTACCCTTGAACATCTTGTGGAGGCTGCGCATGTAGGTCATCGCCGCGCCAGTAGAGGCAACAACGTCGCGGCGTCCGTCATACCACCAATTCTGTTTCAGGCCAAAGCGTTTACCGGTGCCCGGAATAAACTGCCAGATACCGGAGGCACGCCCATGCGAGTAGGCGAAGGGGTCGAAGGCGCTTTCCACGACGGGTAACAACACCAGTTCCGTGGGCATACGTCGCCGCTCAGCCTCATCCAGCATGTAATACAAAAAAGGATCTGCCCGGTTAAACACGGTTTCCAGGTAGTCCGGATTACTCAGGTACCACTGACGTTCTTTCTCGATGCGCGGGTTAGAATAGGACAAGTCAAACTGAAAGCCTTCTCGTATTCTCACCCAGATCGAAGGGGCGCCATCCATTTCTGGGGGTGGATCCTCCAGCGCCGAGTCGGTCGCAGGGGAGGGATAATTGCTGATCGAAGCGCTTTTGATTGATCCCCAGCTCAGTGCTGCATGGGATAAACCCATACAACAGGCGAGCAGGAGGGCCAGGTTTCGCAGGGCATTGAGCCTAGAACTCATCTTTCCACCTTCTCATCGCGGCAAATGTTTCAGATGCATGGGATAAGTGTAAACCCGTATACTGGTTTACGCTTGCTTGAATCTGTGAATTGTCCGTCATCAGGAACGGATTGTATGAAAATTCTGCAGACAGCGTCACAGGAAGGGTTGGCTGCTGCTGTTCACGAAGCTGGCGGCATGCAGTCAAACGGGCATCAATCGCCGGCAGATTACCTGCTACGGCCTGCGCAAACGCAAGGTTTGCAAGGGTGTACTCATGGGTCGGAAAGACCAGTGTTTCACCGGGTAAATCAGCGATTCGCTGCAGGGACTCAAACATCTGTTCTGCGCTGCCTTCAAACAGGCGACCACACCCCGCCGAAAAAAGCGTGTCACCACAAAATAACAAGGGGGGTGAGTGGTCGCTGGCAAAAAAGGCCAGATGGTCCAATGTATGCCCCGGAACTTCCATCACCAAAAAAGTCACATCCAGAAGGGCCAGGGTGTCGCCTTCAGCAACCGTTTCGGTCAATCCCTGGATGCGAGAGCCTTTGGGACCCAATACACGCGGCTGGCAAGCCGCCGACAGTGCGCGGATGCCGCCGGTATGGTCGGGATGGTGGTGGGTGATCAAAATACTTTCCAGCGTGAGCGCGTGCTCTTTCAGGTGCGCGATCACCGGGCCGGCATCGCCCGGATCGACGACCCAGGCAGACTTGTTCTGGCTCAGGCACCAAATATAATTATCCCTGAACGCCGGAATCGGTGTAATGTTTAAGCGTTTTTCCATGCATTCCGTCAAGTCGGGTTTGTTTTATGACAACAACAAAAGTCAGTACTGAGCGATTGTGCCACTGGTTCCTGACCCCACTGGGACAGGCACTCCTGCAACGTCAGCGACGTGCCCTTGAGCAGTCAATCGCGCGCTGCTTCGGTTATCATCAGGTTGAGTTTCTGGTTGACAGTCAACTACCTGTGGGCGAATCCAGTCTGCTAGGCCATCGTATACCGGCCGTCAGCCGCTGGCAACCCGGTCTGCCAGAGTCTACTCTGGTGTGCGACCCCCATGAAATCCCCCTGGGCTCGGACGCGGTAGATATGGTGATTCTGCATCATACGCTGGATCTGGTGGATCAACCCCATCAGATGTTACGGGAAGCGTCCCGAATCGTGCGCTCAGGCGGATATGTCGTTATCGTTGGTTTCAACCCATTCAGTCTCTGGGGGTTGAAGCGATTGTTCACGCGCAGCAATCATCGCCAGGAGCCCTGGAACCTGCGCTTTTTATCGAAGGCCCGGCTGGATGACTGGCTGACACTACTGGATTTTCGGGTCAACGCAACGCGCATGACCACCGCTGCGGCGCCACCCCTCACGAGTTTGCCCTGGTACCATCGCATGTGGTTTATTGAGCGCCTGGCTGAACGTTTGAAACTTCCCTTCGGAAGCTTTTATGTCATCGTTGCGCAAAAGCGGGTAGGATGTCAGACGCCCGTCCGCCGTGAATGGAAACGTCCCCGGTTTGCAGGCGTGGCAACCGTTCATCCCTTTACACCCTATAAGAAGCATGAAGAAAACAGTTGATATCTATACCGACGGGGCCTGCAAAGGCAACCCAGGGCCCGGCGGCTGGGGCGCAATCCTTCTCTGGGGGGCTCAGGAGAAAGAACTCAAAGGTGGCGAACCTGAGACCACGAATAATCGTATGGAAATGACCGCCGCAATTGAGGCCTTAAGAGCCTTGAAGCAGTCCTGTGTGGTTAATCTTCATACAGACTCGCAATACGTTCGTCAGGGTATCACGCAGTGGCTTCCTGGCTGGGTGCGTAAAAACTGGAAAACCAGTGGCGGACAAGCGGTCAAAAATCGCGATCTGTGGGAAGCGTTGCTTAAAGAAACCCAGCGGCACGACGTGACATGGCATTGGGTTAAAGGACATAGCGGGCATCCCCTCAACGAACGTGCGGACGCGTTGGCTAATGCTGGCGTCCCGGCATCTGCCTGATCCACCCTTCAAGTAAATCAGTTAGTCTGGAGTGAACGATGAGACAAGTGGTGCTTGATACCGAAACCACAGGACTTGAGCCTTCGCAGGGGCATCGGATAATTGAAATCGGTTGCGTGGAAGTGGTCGATCGCGAGTTAACCGGTAATCATTTCCATGTGTATATCAACCCGGATCGCGAAATCGACGAGGGTGCCCTTGCCGTTCACGGGATTAGTAGTGAGTTCCTGGCGGACAAACCGCGCTTTCATGAAATCGTCAATGATTTTCTGACCTTTATTCGGGGAGCTGAACTGGTTATCCATAATGCGGCGTTCGACGTCGGGTTCATGGATCATGAATTCAACCTGCTGGCGAGTGGCTCGCCCGGCAAGACAGATACCTTCTGTACGATCACCGATACCCTGTTGATGGCGCGGAAGAAGCATCCCGGCCAGAAAAACAACCTGGATGCGCTCTGCAAACGCTACGGCATCGATAACTCCCATCGGGAGTTGCATGGCGCACTTCTGGATGCCGAAATTCTGGCGGACGTCTATTTACGCATGACCGGCGGACAGTCGGCCTTGTCATTGCATGGAGACGATGAGACGGCTGACGGCGGTATTGAAGAAGTGGTCCGCCTGAGCCCGGGCCGAGCGGCATTAAAAGTCATCCGGGCGACAGAGATAGAACTGGCTGAGCACGAGGCTCGGCTGGATGCAATTCAAAAAGGCGCGGGGCAGGTGCTCTGGCGCACGCCGCCCCCAGCGGTATAGACGTTCAGGCGATAAACAGTGCCACCATCAGGTAGCCAATCCCCCCCATCACGATGGTATAGGGCAGGGCCATCCAGACCATCGTACCATAAGACAGACGAATCAGGGGGGCCAATGCGGAGGTCAGAAGAAACAAAAACGCTGCCTGGCCGTTAGGGGTCGCAACACTCGGAAGGTTGGTGCCAGTGTTGATGGCAATGGCCAGCGCTTCCAGGTGAGCACGGTCGATCTGACCAATCTTAAAGGCATGCATAACCTCGTCGATATAAACCGTTGCCACAAAGACGTTGTCGCTGATCATCGAAAGCAGGCCATTTGCAATGAAAAACATGCCCGGTTGAGCGTCTTTTTCCATATGGAGCACGTAGTCGATGATGCCGGTGAAAAGATGCTGCTCGTGAATCACACCCACGATCGCGAAAAACACGACCAATAGGGCGGTAAAGGGGAGTGCTTCTTCAAAGGCCTTGCCAATCTGATGTTCCTCGACGATGCCGTTTCCGGCCGTCAGCAAGACAATCACCATCAGTCCAATCAGACCCACTTCTGCCAGGTGAAAGGCCAGACAGATGACCAGGAGGCCTGCAGCGATGGCTTGCAGAATGATTTTGGCGCGCTGCTGCTGAGTCAGCTTTTTTTGTTCCGCTTCATTAAAATCAAACAAAATCTGGCGCACGCGATCTGGCAGCGTGGCACCGTAGCCAAACCAGTGCTTTTTCTCCAGTAGATAACAGGTGAGCAGACCGGCGAAGAGGACCGGAATGGAAACGGGTGCCATGTGCATAAAGAACTCCCCGAAATGCCAGCCCATGCGAGCGGCAATCAGCAAATTCTGCGGCTCACCGACCTGGGTACATACACCGCCTAAGGCTGTGCCGACGGCGGCATGCATAAGCAGGGAGCGCAAAAAGGCGCGAAACTGCTCCAGGTCGCTGCGATGGGTCTGCTGAACCTCGCCGTCATCCTGGTGATTGTGTTCGTGGTGGTACTGCTTGCCAGATGCCACTTTGTGATAAACGGAGAAAAAACCCACGCCGACACTGATGATAACAGCAGTGACGGTCAGTGCATCCAGGAATGCGGATAAGAACGCGGCAACCAGACTGAAGAGCAGGGAGAGTGCGACCTTGGAGCGAACCGTCAGCAGGATCTTGGAAAATACAAACAGGAGCAGGTCTTTCATGAAATAAATGCCTGCGACCATAAAGACCAGCAGCAAAATGACGGGCAGATTGCCTTCAACCTCATGGTATACCGAGGCAGGGGAGACCATGCCAATAATAACGGCTTCCAGGGCCAGCAGGCCGCCCGGCTGCAAGGGGTAGCATTTAAGCGCCAGGGCCAGCGTAAAGATAAATTCAGCGATCAGGACCCAGCCAGCGGTAAAGGGGCTGATCATGAAAATTACCGGGTTGATCAATAAAAAAGCCAGGACGGTTTTCTTGTACCACTCCGGGGCATGTCCCAGGAAGTTTTGATACAGGGCGGATGTCAGGGTGGTTCCCATTCGGTTTCTCCGGATGCGCAAAAGTGCAAACGCTCGTGGCAGGAATGCAGTTACAAAAAATAAACGGCAATTCATCACCTTAATAGGATAATTAAAGCGCGAATAAACCAAATAGCAACCAGGCGGGTAGCCGGGCCCCGGTATTAAACGGGGCTTGGTGCTTCAATACAACCCTTTTCTTGTTTAACTTCAATTCTGTGTTATAAGTTAATCATAATCGGGGAATTTTATCTGTTTGACCGGAGGCACGCCGATGATGCCCAGCCGGTTAAGGAAAGTTGTATGACTGATGCGACGCTGGACGCACGTAAATCCGGCTCGTTCGATCTGGTGGAGCGCGAAATCGCGGTCACTCTCGAACAGGCTGAGTTGAGTCTGGTAAAATTTCAGGAAAATCGTGAAAGTGGAGAAGATCTCCAGAATTGTATCGACTGTCTTAATCAGTTGAGGGGCATCTTTACGCTGATTGAGCTCCAGGGTGGAACGGTGCTCTGTCAGGAGATTGTTGCCATTGCCAATGAGGTGCCCGTCGGTGCTTCCGAAGATAAGAATAATTTGCTGGCCTCACTGAGTCAGTCCATCTTCGTGCTCAATCGCTATATTGAGTATTTCGACCGGCGCCGGGAAGATCATCCTGAGCTGCTGCTGAACATCATCAATAAACTGCGCACGGTGCGCAAAGCCAAACCCTTGCCGGACAGCTATTTTTTCGACGTCGACATCCCGCGCTCCACGCCAGTAGGCCTGGGGGAAGATGTGCCGGCAAAGACCTTTGAATACCGGGTCCGACGGATGCGCCACATGTATCAGGTCGGCTTGTTGACGCTGCTCAGGCAACGGGAAACCGATATCGCATTTCGCTTGCTGGAACGGGCGGCCAATGGTCTCCACCGGCTGTGCGCCACCTCTTCGATTGCAATGTTATGGCGTCTGACCGGGATGGCCTCCAGTCTGATGCTGCACCACCAGTTTGAGATTACGCACGAGCGGAAGCGTCTGTTTATGCGTATTGAGCGATATGCCGGTGAATTAGCCAAGTTGGGCAAAGTGTCCACGGCCAAGCCACCGTCAGAAACGGTTGCGCGTGAACTGGTCTATATCATTGCGATCAGTGGTGACGAAGGTGAAGCGACACGCCAGCTGTTGTCCGAATTCAAACTAACGCCCAGCGCATTTGATGAAAAGAAGCTGGTCGCACATCGTCATTTTCTGATGGGGCCTGGCAGCGATGTGCTGACCTCCTTGTCGAAGGCGCTGAATGAAGAGATCAACCTGATCAAAGATAAGCTGGACATTATCGAGCGAGGTATCGAAACCCCTGAAGGAAACGGACTGGATGCGATTGCGGAAAGCCTGATCAAACTGTCCGACACGCTGCAGATGCTTGACCTGAAACGCCTGGGTGAATTGGCGAAGTCGGTCGGGCTGCGCGTGGAAGGCTGGGCCAGGGCCACCAAAGAGCCTGGCTCCGAAGACCTGATGCAAATTGCGGATGCCGTTCTCAGTATTGAGCAGGCCGTCTCTCAGCTGGAAAATGAAGGCCTGACTTCTGAAACGGATCGGATCGCCAGTCAGGGGGACGCTGACAAAATAAGCCCCTATTTATCGGACGCCCTGGGCGTGGTGCTGACCGAGTCCAAGACGACGCTGGCCTTATCCAAGCGCGCCATCACCGCCTTTTTGGAGTCTGGTGGTGACAAACTGCATTTGGCGAGCCTGGAACCTTCGCTGGTGGAAACCGAGGGAGCTTTGGCCATGATTCACCAGGTCCGGGCCAGTCGCATTTTATTGTCGATCAAGCGCTGTATTCATGACCGTTTGATTCAGTCTGAAACGCGAATGGCGGATGATGCGCTGGAAACCCTGGCGGATGCGCTCACCTCGCTGGAGTTTTATGTGGAGAGTCTTGAGCGCTCGAAAGAGGGGAATGCGGAGCTGCTGAACCTTGCCGATGACAGTGTACGCGCACTGGGCTATCAAACATAAAAAGCAAAAAACCCGCCAGAAGGCGGGCCTTTGGGTGCGATCAACGCGGGCCGTAATTAGCCGATGTTGAACAGTTCGCCGAGCTTCATGGCCAGCATCATGTCGCCTTCAGCGCGCAGCTGACCGGCCATAAATGCCTGCATGCCGTCAGTTTCACCGCTGACGATGCCACGGAAGGTGTCAGAGTTCATGATCAGCGTAACAGAAGGATCGGCGTGGTCGCCCTGACCCAGCTCGCAGCTACCGTTCTGGATAATGACGTAGGCATTGTCACCGTCTTCGATGTTGAACTGGAAAACCAGATCGAGGCCTGAAGCGGCATCAGCATTGAAGTTGGATTTCAGCTTGTTGAAGGTTTCGGCTACAGACATTTTTGATCCCTTTTGAATTTCACAATCGTATAATCAGGCTCATGGCCCTGACACACATTTCATGGCAGATGCCATGGCATCCACTGCGCAAGACTGTAGGGGCTAATACGGATAAAGTCAACAGCAAAGCGAACGCTTGTTTGAAATAATTTCTCGCGGCGACTTGAATTTTGGGGGAAGGCCCATACGCTGTGCTCGGTTTGAGACGAAAAAAAGAAGGTGAGTGTGGAATTTATCAGTGAATATGGATTGTTTCTGGCGAAAACGGTGACGTTTGTCGTCGCAGCAGTGTTCATTCTGGGTAGCGTGGCTGCCCTGGCGCAAAAGCAGCGCCGAACGGAAGATTGGGAATTGGAAGTAACTCATCTGAATGAACGCTTCAAGCACTACCGGCAGGCCCTGGAGCACCATTTGCTCGACAAGGAGACACTCAAACGCAAGGATAAAGAGGCGCGTAAAGCGGAGAAAGAAAAGCTTAAGGCGGAAAAAAAGTCAGCGGCCGAGGCTGAAAAAAAGGACGAAAAACGCATTTTCGTGCTGGATTTCAATGGCGACATCCGAGCCTCGGAAGTCAACAGCCTGCGTGAGTGCGTCACCGCAGTATTAGCGGTGGCGGCGCCACTCGATGAAGTCGTACTGCGTCTGGAAAGCCCGGGGGGGATGGTGCATGGCTATGGTCTGGCAGCCTCTCAGTTGGCTCGCCTGCGCGATCGTAACATCCCGCTCACCGTGTGTGTAGACAAAGTCGCGGCAAGTGGTGGTTATCTGATGGCGTGTCTGGCCAATCGAATTGTCGCCGCCCCCTTCGCAATTATTGGGTCGATTGGTGTGGTTGCCCAGATTCCGAACGTAAACCGCCTTCTGAAAAAGCACGATATCGATTATGAGGTGCTGACAGCGGGTGAGTACAAGCGCACCCTGACCGTTTTTGGCGAAAATACCGAGAAAGGCCGTGAGAAGTTTCAGCAGGATCTGGAAGAAACCCACCAGCTCTTTAAGGAGTGGGTGGCGGATCATCGCCCGCAGCTGAATATCAATGAGGTCTCCAAAGGAGAGGTTTGGTATGGCCGTCGGGCGCTTGATTTAAATCTGGTCGATCGCATTGCCACCAGCGATGATTATCTTCAGCAGCACGCAGAGTCCGCTGCCATTTATCAGGTGAAGTACCACGAACGCAAAAAACTCGCTGAAAAACTTGGCTTGTCCATGGCTACAATGATAGATAGTAGCCTATTGCGCTTATCTAAACTGTTTGCTGTGAGGTCCTAGTGACAGAGTTGTCGGTCGGCGCGTTTAACGCGCTTCGGGTCAAGGAAAAGTCCTCAGATTTTTATCAGGTGTCTGTCGAAACCGTCGGGCCGGAAACGTTGCCCAGCGAAGGTGTGCTGGTCAGGGTATTGTGGTCGTCGCTTAATTTCAAAGACTCACTGTCTGCCAGCGGACACAAAGGGGTCACCCGAACGTTCCCGCATACACCCGGCATCGATGCGGCAGGGGTGGTGGTGGACCCGGCCGGTTCATCTTTTAGCAAGGGTGACGAAGTCCTCGTGACCGGCTATGACCTGGGAATGAATACGGCGGGTGGATTTGGTGAGTTTATTCGTGTTCCGGCCCAATGGATTATCCCTAAACCTGCCCATCATGATTTGCGCTACTTCATGGTGCTGGGTACGGCAGGGCTAACCGCCGGACTGTCGGTTGAGCGTTTGGCAAGCCTGGTGTCACCCGATCAGGGCGAAGTCCTGGTGACGGGGGCAACGGGAGGGGTTGGCTCTCTGGCTGTGGCCTTGTTGTCCCAATTGGGATACACCGTGGTGGCCAGCACCAGTAAAGTGGATCACAGTGATTTTTTGGCTCGCCTTGGGGCACGCCGGGTGGTCGAAAGGCAGTTTGTCGATGAGCTGCCTGCCAAGCCCATGTTGCGCTCCGAGTGGGCCGGCATTATTGATACGGTGGGCGGGACTACCTTGTCCAACCTGCTGAAAACATTAGCGCCTGGCGGGGTTGCAACCACCTGTGGCATGGTGGCGGGGACCGAAATCAATACCTCGATTTTCCCCTTTATCCTGCGAGGTGTCACCCTGTTCGGAATCGATTCGGTCGAAATTCCGCTGGCACGCAAAGCTAAAATCTGGTCTTTGTTTGATCAGGCATGGGCCTTGCCGAAAATCGAGTCCATCATCCAGGAAATCTCGCTGGATGAGCTGCCGAACGCAATTGAGAAAATTCGCCTGGGGAAACAGTTGGGGCGTGTGGTGATACGTCATCGCCAGTAAGTGCCAGACGCCCCGGAAGGTGACTTTCGGGGTTCAGTCGCGCCGCAACTTCTCGCTGATTGCAATGGGTGAGGGGTAGTTCAGAATCACAAGATAGGTTGACAGCATGAACAGAAGGATAGCTGTGGCCTGAATGATCATGGACGCTTCTTCTCCGATAAGGTGCTTGCTCACCGCAAGGTAAGTGATCAGCAGTGAAAATTCGCTGATGTGCCCTAAGCGAAAACCGATTTCCCACGCGACCCTGCCGTGTTCACGCTGCATCTTCAACAGCCCATAAAAGACGACCGGCTTTAATACCAGCATGACGGCAGTGAGAACGCCCACCGGCACCAGGATGTTGCCCAGCAACGAGCTGTTGAAGGACGCGCCGACCGAAAAGAAAAACAGGATTAAAAAGAAATCTCTCAACGGTTTTAGTGCGGTAGCGATGTATTGGGAGATCGGGCTGGTTGCGATCATGATTCCGGCCACAAAAGCACCGATCTCTGACGAGAGACCAATCGCATGGGCGAGTTCGGCAATGCCCAGGCACCAGCCGATCGCCAGTAAGAAAATATATTCCTGAAACCGATCAAAGCGCGCAATCAATGGCAGGAAAATCCAGCGAACCAGTACATAGGCGATGGCGGCGAGCAAGGGGAGTGACAGGAAGGTCAGACTCATCCGCCAGGGATCAAAATCGGCACCATCACCAGCCAGTGCCAGCAACGCCAGAATGGCGATAAAGTCCTGGGCCAGCAAAAGCCCAACCAGAAGCTCACCCGTATGTTTGTGGTGGAGCACCGTTGTCGGTAGCAACTTGATACCCAGGATCGTACTACTGACGGTCGCAGACATCCCGGCAATCAGAGCTTCCGTTGGGGTGTAGCCAAAGCCCCGCATAATCACATAGGCCACCCAGCCGAACACCAGTGCGCTGAGAAGCGTAACCACCGTCGCTTTGCGGAGAACATGCAGCAGGGCACGTGGCTGCATGTCCAGCCCCAGCAGAAAGAGTAGAAATACGATACCGATTTTGGCGATGTCCGAAATCAGCTGTGTATCGTTGACCCACGCCAGACCGTAGGGGCCGACCAGTCCGCCGAGTACGATATAGGCCAGTAGCAGTGGTTGACGGGTATAGAGTGCCACGGTCGCCAACACTGCGGCACCGCTGAAAATCAGGAAAAAAGAAAAACTCATTGCGCCATCCATAGGCGCAGTGTAGCGCGTTGACGGGCCGCTGAATAGCCGCCCGTCAAACGGAAAGGTCAGGAAAGACGACGTCGAAACAAGGGGATAGGGTTATCCACAGCGCCCTGGTAGGTTTGTGAAAACGCCTTAAGAGCGTCCAGTGCCGCCTCAACACGCTTATCTTCCCGCAGCGCGAAAGCATCGAAACCACAGCGCTTCATAAAGAAGACCTGATCAACCAGCACATCGCCAATCGCACGTAACTCACCCTGATAGCGGTAGCGTTCACGGATCAGTCGGCCTATCGAGTAGCCGCGACCATCGGTAAAAGCCGGGAAATTCACCGCTATCAGCGCGAAGCGCTGGCAGTTTTCGCCTAAATGTTCAGGTTCGTCATCACTGTCAAACCAAATGCCGATCTGCTGGGTATCCTTGTCTGCGAGCGAGGCGGCATGCTGTAGCCAGTCACCCACATGCACCAGAATTTTACCGGTTGCAGACGTCAGGGCCTCAGCATCTGCGCCGCGAGCCAGCTGGCTCCACTCGTCAGCCTGCACCGCTGACTGCTTAATTAGATGCGCCATAGACTCGCTCCTTGAAGGGTTTCAATCCGATACGTCTAAAGGTGTCCACAAACAACTCTTCGGATTCGCGTTGTTCAACATAGGTGTCCAGAATCGTCTGAATCACATCTGGCATTTGATCGCGGGCAAAGGACGGCCCGAGAATCTGGCCAATACTGGCGTTAAGCCCGCTGTCGCCGCCCAGAGAAACCTGGTACCACTCTTCGCCTTTCTTATCGACACCGAGAACGCCAATGTTTCCGACATGGTGATGGCCGCAGGCGTTCATGCACCCTGAGATATTCAGGTCGATCGGGCCAAGGTCATAAAGATAATCCAGGTCGTCAAATCGCGCCTGGATCGCTTCGGCCACCGGAATGGATTTCGCATTAGCCAGTGAGCAGTAATCGCCACCGGGGCAGCAAATGACGTCTGTCAGGGTGTTCAGATTGGGCGTCGCGAAGCCCAGTGGTTTGATGGTCTGCCACAGGGCGTAAAGATCATCTTCGCGCACATCGGCGAGGACCACGTTTTGTTCGTGGGTGACGCGCAATTCAGAGAAACTGAAACGATCAGCGAGGTCGGCCAGCGCCTCCAGCTGTGTGTCGGTCACATCGCCGGGGGGAACGCCCAGAACTTTCAGGGTGAGCGTTACCGCCGCATAACCCGGCTGACGGTGGGCGCTGACGTTGCGGGCGACCCAGTTTGAGAAATGCGCACTTTCAGCGCGGGCCGTGGCCAGCGCCTCACTCCCGCCTGGGAATTTTTCATAGGCCGGCAGGGTGAAATGTTGCTTGATGCGTTCGATTTCAGCCTCGGTCAGGTGCGCTGGACCTGCTTTGATCTGCTGCCATTCCGCTTCGACTTTTTCCGCGAAACCTTCTGGCGTCAGTGCTTTGACCAGAATCTTGATACGCGCCTTGTACTTGTTATCCCGGCGACCATAGCGGTTATAGACCCGAATGATGGCTTCGAGATAGGTCAGGAGGTCTTTTTCGGGCAAGAAGTCGCGGATCTGGGAGGCAATGATGGGCGTGCGCCCCAAGCCGCCACCGACCAGCACGGCATAGCCGATTTCACCCGCGTCGTTGCGCACGATCTGAATGCCGATGTCATGGACTTTAATCGCGGCCCGGTCCACATCGGGGCAGGCGTTCACGGCGATTTTAAATTTGCGCGGCAAAAAGGCAAATTCCGGGTGGAAGGTGGACCATTGCCGGATCAGCTCGCAGTAGGGGCGAGGGTCGATGATCTCGTCAGGGGTGACACCTGCAAATTGGTCGGTCGTCGTATTGCGGATACAGTTGCCACTGGTTTGGACGGCATGCATCTCGACGTCAGCCAGTTCGGCCAGAATAGCCGGTGCATCTTCCAGGCGCGGCCAGTTTAGCTGAACATTCTGTCGGGTTGTGAAGTGTGCGTAGCCTTTATCGTAGTCCCGCGTGATGCGTGCCAGACGGCGCAGCTGAACGGAGGACAGCATGCCATAGGGAACACAGATACGCAGCATCGGTGCCATGCGCTGGACGTAGAGTCCGTTTTGGAGCCGCAGGGGCAGGAATTCCGGCCCGGAGAGCTCACCTGCCAGATAGCGCTGGGTTTGCCCTGCAAACTGCTTTACACGTTCCTGAATGATCGTGTGATCATAGTCGTCATAACGGTACATCTATTTCTTACCTGTCCAGAAAAGGCGCCAATTTTACGGTGCAGTATTTTATCAAGGCTGCCTTATAAATAAAATGATTGATTCTCTATATCTTTATAACGATATCTGCCGAATGCGGGCTTGATTCAATGCCTTGGCACAGAATTTTTAGTCTTTACTTGCGAAAACACGTGTTCTTGGTTAAAAAAGAACATGAAAACAAAAATAAACGTGGGGTTGAGGGGATTAGTATGAACAAAAATCAGTCAGGCGTTATTCGCGAATCCGAAGATAACAAGGTCGATGCCATTGCCGCAGTCGTTCTCATCTTCTGTGTGGCAGGTATGATTCTGCTTTGGGTGGCGAGCCACTGAGCCATCATTCAGCGCAGAGGGCGGCCGCTTGGTCGCCTATTTTATCACCGTATTGACGATCACGATCAGCGTCACGACAAAAACCGCCGCAAACACCAGCCCCCCGACAATAAACACCCAGGGACTTTTCTGCTGAAAGTCGCGATCCTGTGTCCGGCTGCTCTGGACACCGAAGGCGGCGCCCACCACGCTTTTGGCAACCTGACCGAGTGATGGCTTATTCTTGTTCTGTGATTCACTCATACTGTATTTCTCTTACTATGGTTCGTAGCCCAAATTCGGCGACAGCCAGCGTTCTGCCTCGGCGACAGTCATCCCTTTGCGCAGCGCATACTCACTGACCTGATCCTTGAGCAACTTGCCAACATTGAAGTAGCGGGCTTCGGGATGTGCGAAATACCAGCCACTGACAGAGGCGGCCGGGAACATCGCAAAGTGCTCGGTCAGGCTTACACCGCTCAGCCCTGCAGGGTCGAGCAGGTCAAACAGCTTGCGCTTTTCGGTGTGGTCGGGGCAAGCCGGATAACCAGGCGCCGGACGGATACCGCTGTATTTTTCGCGAATCAGGTCGTCGTTGCTGAGGTGTTCTTCGGGGGTGTAACCCCAGAATTCAGTCCGCACACGCTCGTGCAGGTGTTCAGCAAAGGCCTCAGCCAGACGATCTGCCAATGCTTTGACCATGATGCTATTGTAATCATCATGATTCTGCTCATAGTGTTTGGCCAGTTCTTCGGCGCCGAGACCGGCGGTGACGATAAAGCCGCCCACGTAATCCGCTTTGCCACTGTCAGTGGGTGCCACGTAGTCTGCCAGACAGTGCATGACCTCACGTCCACCGCGTTTATCCTGCTGACGCAGGTGGCACAGGCGTGTCTTCGCTTTGGCGCGACTGTCGTCCTCGAAAAGAACCGTGTCATCCTCTTCACGCTGGGCCGGCCAGAAGCCAAAGACTGCCCGGGCCTTGATGGTTTTTTCGGCAATCAATTTGTCCAGGATCACGCGCGCATCGGCATAGAGCTGTCGGGCGGCTTCACCCACCACCTCATCCTCCAGGATGTTCGGGAATTTGCCGGTCAGGTCCCAGGAGATGAAGAAGGGCGTCCAGTCGATATAATCGACCAGTTTTTCCAGCGGGTAGTCATCTAATACCTTCGTACCGATGAACGAGGGCCGGGGTGGTGTGTAACCCGTCCAGTCCAGGGCGGGGGCTGCCCGGCGCGCCTCAGCCAGCGGAATGAGCTGTGCAGCTGGTTCACGGTTCTTGCGACGCTTGCGCACGGTCTCGTATTCAGAACGCACCTCTTTGACAAAGTCAGCCTTCTGGGTGTCGCTCATCAGTCGTGTGGCGACGCCGACACAGCGTGAGGCATCCACGACATAAACGGTGGCATCGTTCTGGTAACCCGGCTCGATCTTCACGGCGGTGTGGGCCTTAGACGTCGTCGCACCGCCAATCAGCAGAGGCACCTGGAAGTTCAGCCGCTGCATTTCACGGGCAACATGCACCATCTCGTCCAGCGAGGGGGTTATAAGCCCACTCAGCCCGATCATATCGACATTTTCTTTCTGCGCGGTTTCCAGAATTTTTTCCGCCGGCACCATCACGCCCAGGTCAACCACTTCGAAGTTATTACACTGCAAAACCACGCCGACGATGTTCTTGCCGATGTCATGCACATCGCCTTTCACGGTCGCCATGAGAATTTTACCCTTACTGCGCGAACCGACTTGTTTTTCGGCCTCGATGTAAGGCAGCAGGTAGGCCACGGCCTGTTTCATCACGCGCGCACTTTTAACGACCTGGGGCAGGAACATTTTGCCGGCGCCAAACAGGTCACCGACCACGTTCATGCCGTCCATTAGGGGCCCTTCAATGACCTCGATCGGGCGCGCCGCTTCACGTCGGGCCGCTTCGGTATCTTCCGTGATAAACGTCGTAATGCCTTTGACGAGCGCATGCTCCAGACGTTTCGAGACCGGTAAGGTGCGCCAGGCCTGCGTATCTTCCTCTTTCTTCTCGCCGCCGCTCCGGTACTGATCCGCGACTTCCAGCAGACGCTCGGTGGCATCCGGGCGCCGGTTAAGCACCACATCTTCCACCCGCTCCAGTAATTCAGGCGGGATTTCATCGTAAATCACCAGCTGGGCCGGATTCACGATCCCCATGTTCATGCCGGCCTTGATCGCATGATAGAGAAACACGGAGTGAATGGCTTCGCGCACCGGGTTATTGCCCCGGAAGGAAAAGGACACGTTACTGACCCCACCGGACACACTGGCGTAGGGCAGGTGAGTGCGAATCCAGCGCGTGGCCTCGATGAAGTCCACCGCGTAGTTATTGTGCTCGTCGATGCCCGTCGCCACCGCGAAGATATTCGGGTCGAAAATGATGTCCTGCGGCGGGAAGCCGATACCCGTCAACACCTCGTAGGAGCGCTTGCAAATCTCGATTTTGCGCTTGATCGTATCCGCCTGGCCGTGTTCGTCAAAGGCCATGACGACCACCGCCGCGCCGTAACGCAGACAGCTTTTAGCTTTGCGCACGAAATCGGCTTCGCCTTCTTTTAGGCTGATCGAATTCACTACGCACTTGCCCTGCACACAGCGAAGACCCGCCTCGATGACCTCCCATTTGGAGGAATCCAGCATGATGGGCACCCGTGAAATGTCAGGTTCGGCAGCCAGCAGGAACAGGAATATGCGCATGGCTTCGACACCGTCGAGCATGCCTTCGTCCATGTTGATGTCGATGATCTGGGCACCGTTCTCGACCTGATCCCTCGCCACATCCAGAGCGGTTTCATAGTCGCCGTCCTTGATCAGTTTCAGGAAGCGGGCAGAGCCGGTAACGTTGGTGCGCTCTCCGACGTTAATGAAACGGATTTCGTCGGTGTAGGTAAACGGTTCAAGTCCTGACAGACGCAGGGTGGGCTTGATATCGGGAACCGAGCGGGGTGGATATTTTTCTACCGCTGCCTTGATTGCCGCAATGTGATCGGGTGTGGTGCCGCAGCAGCCACCGATAATATTGATGAAGCCATCGCGGGCGAAGCCTTCCACGACCTTGGCCATGTCTGCCGGGCTTTCATCGTACTCACCGAATTCATTTGGCAGGCCGGCATTCGGGTGGGCGCTGATCAGGCAGTTAGCCTTGAGGCTGAGTTCTTCGATGTGCGGGCGCAGCAAATCGGCACCCAGGGCACAGTTAAGGCCCACACTGAGTGGCCGCGCGTGGGACACGGAATTCCAGAAGGCTTCGGCGGTCTGGCCTGACAGGGTGCGGCCGGACGCATCGGTAATGGTGCCGGAAATCATGATGGGGAGGGATTCGCCGGCATCCTCAAAAAACTGCTGGACCGCGTAAATACAGGCTTTTGCATTCAAGGTGTCGAAAATCGTTTCGATCAGCAGGATGTCTGCACCGCCTTCGACCAGACCTTTGGCGGCCTGATAGTAATCCTTGACCAGATCCTCGAACAGAATATTACGGAAGCCAGGGTTGTTCACATCGGGTGACAGGGTTGCTGTGCGCGAGGTGGGACCAATAGCCCCCGCGACAAAGCGCGGCCGGTCAGGTGTTTCTGCGGTTTTCTGGTCACAGGCTTCGCGTGCCAGCCGGGCACTGGCGACATTCAGTTCATAGACAATGGATTCGAGGTGATAGTCTGCCTGGGACACACAGGTGCCGTTGAAACTGTTGGTTTCAATGATGTCCGCACCCGCGTCCAGATAGGCTTTGTGAATCGCGCTGATGATCTGGGGTTGGGTCAGACACAAAAGGTCGTTATTCCCCTTGAGTTCACCGGGATGATCTTTAAAGCGTTCGCCACGGTAGGCGGCATCATCTAGCTTGTAGCGCTGGATCATGGTTCCCATCGCGCCATCCAGAATCAGAATTCTGTGCTTCAGGGCTTCTAACAGCGCGGCCTGTCGGGCGGATGGGTTCATTCGGGGTGCCTCTTGATCATGCAAATACTGGGAGTCAAAGCAGTAAATAATAGCATTTTCAGACCCTCATCCCTAGTATCCACTCCGCAATTATTCAATAACCGAGTAATTTACTAAGACATGCCATTTTGCTACCTTAGAAGACCTGAAATTATAGGAAGCAGAGCGGGTATTTATGGTCACGGTGACAGAGTCGGCACAGGGGTATCTGGCCCAGTTATTGGCAAAACAAACGGTCGAAGGCATGGGAGTGCGCATGTTCGTGACTCAGCCGGGAACACGGCATGCCGAGACCTGTCTGGCTTACTGCAAGCCGGACGAAATTATCCCGGACGATGACACCGTTGAATTTGATCTGTTCACGCTGTACCTCGATCGCAACAGTCTGCCCTATCTGGAAGAAGCAATCGTCGACTTCAATGCCGAGCGCATGGGCGGACAACTGACCATCAAGGCGCCCAACGCAAAAATGCCCAAGGTCAGTGATGATTCCCCGCTGCCCGATCGCATCAACTACATTCTGCACACCGAGATCAATCCCGGTCTGGCCTCTCACGGTGGCGAAGTGAGCCTGGTTGGGGTGGTGGACGACGGCATTGCCGTCCTCAAGTTTGGCGGCGGCTGCCAGGGGTGCTCGGCGGTCGATATTACCCTCAAAGAAGGGGTTGAGAAGACCCTGATGGGCAAACTGCCAGAACTGAAAGGCATTCGTGATTCAACCGACCACTCGGTGAAGGAAAACGCGTACTACAATTAATCGCGCCACGCGATGCCCGCGGAGATCGGGCCGTTAGCAGTAATAAGCAGTAAATAAGTCGGGCAGTAAAACAATAACAATCTGCAAGTGAGGGAGGTTCTCTCATGGCGAATACTACGGGCTCTAAAACGCTGCTGTTGGGTACCCGCAAGGGTCTCGTCATTCTCGATCGGCAATCGACTGGCTGGCAGGCGCGTGAAATCGCGCATGCCGGTGTCCCGGTCTGCTATGCCGCCCAGGATCCGCGTGATGGCACGCTTTGGGCCTCGCTGGATCATGGGCATTGGGGGCCCAAACTGTCCCGCTCGCGTGACAGAGGCGCCACCTGGGCAGACATTCTTTCCCTCAAATACCCGAAAGGGGCGCGCCATATCGTGCAGTATATGCCGACGCCGGATTTCGACCCCATGGCCCCCCAAGGCCAGCCCGAATACAAAGATGCCACCGTTTACAAAATCTGGAATCTGACCTTTGGCGCAGCCTCGCAACCGGGGCGAATGTATGCGGGCACCATACCGGGTGGCCTTTTCGTCAGTGACGATGGCGGCGATACCTGGGAGTTGAATCGTCCCTTGTGGAATCACGCCAGTCGTGGCGGTGATTTATTTGCGGGGGAGGCCACCAGTGAAACGCGCTGGGGCGGGACGCCTGCCAGTGTGGATTACGGCGTATTTGAACCAGGCATCCATTCCATCGTGGTGGACCCTCGCGACCCTCAGCATCTCTTCATTGCGGTGTCGTCTGCTGGTGTATTGGAAAGTCGTGATGGCGGCCAGACCTGGGAGGTGCGCAACAAAGGGATGCGCAACGACTACATGCCCGATCCCGAATCCGAATGGGGGCACGATCCGCATTTTGTGACGGCCTGCCCCGGTCAGCCGAATCATGTGTGGCAACAAAACCACTGCGGCGTGTTTTACAGCGACGACGGTGCCGCTACCTGGAAAAAAGTCAGTCAGCCTGAGCAAGGCGTTCATTTTGGCTTCCCCATCGCCGCGGATGCCAAAGACGGCCGCTGCGCCTGGGTGGTGCCGGCGCGAGCCGACATGGAGCGCATGGCGATTGGTGGCGGATTGTTTGTTGCGCGAACGTCCGATGGGGGCAAGAGCTGGCAAAAACTCTCCAGAGGTTTGCCTCAGCAACATGCCTACGACATCGTCTACCGTCACGCCCTGGACGCGGCCGATGACTGTGTGTGCTTCGGCAGCACCACCGGTAACGTTTATCTGTCCGAAGATCGGGGTGAAACCTGGCACTGCCTTGGAAATCATTTTCCGCCGGTCTATTCGGTGAGGTTCGGTTAGGGCGATGCCTGTCGTCCAAATGACGCCCCATCTCTACCGCTTCTTCCCCCAGCTGGAACACCGTACGCTGGAGGTTCCGGCCGGATCGGTGGCCGAGGTTCTTCGCGCCATCGATGCCCTCGCGCCCGGCTTCACTGATTATCTGCTGGATGATCACGGCGCCTTGCGTCGCCATGTGAACATCGGCATTAATCAATCCATCCTCTATGACCGGAAAACGTTGTCGGATTATGTACCGGAGGGCGCGACGCTTTATATTTTTCAGGCGCTGACGGGAGGGTGAGTGTCAGTGCGATTCGTGTGCTGTTTCCTTGGTCTGGCTTTGATTTAATCAAAGAGATTAAGATTTGTTCATTTTTTGATTGATCAATTAATGCTCATCCTGTATCTTTGCCGCGTTTTTCAGGACCAGGATGTCTTGGTCTTCTGAGTTTACGGATGATGTTGTACAGGAGATCGCATGTTGGGAATGCCCCAAACGGCCCCAGGCCCTCGCTCGCCCCGCAGAAAAGTTAACGCTGCGCAAACCATAAGTCGCACACTGCTCTCAGCTCTCAGCTCTCAGCTCTCAGCTCTCAGCTCTCAGCTCTCAGCATACTGATTGGACTGGTCACCTTTCAATGTGCTAATGCTGCATTTCAGGATGATCTGCTGACCCTGCAGAATTATTCCTACGCCGACTCTGGAGATGACCAGGTGGATCTGGTCACCGGTAACGTGGTCTGGCGGACACTGGAAGTTTCCATTCCTGGACCAGCGGGCATGGACATCGATGTCTATCGCGTGCGGAACGAAGAAGTGGTGCAGGACCTATTTCCTCGCTGGTACATCGATTTTCCGTGGTACACGATATATGGTGAGAGGCAAACTGAGTATGGTGTAAAACTTGAATCGGGCATCACGGTAAACATCCCGGGAATCGGAAAGCTCCCATTTCTTTTGAACTCGTCGGGTATCTATCTAAAGAACGCCACTGGCCCTGAAAACATGATGTGGTCTACTGTGGCCGGGTGGAGGGCGTATTTCACGGGAGAAAGTACAGCAGGCCAGACTGCCTATTATTCGTTGAAGGTGCTCTCGCCAGATGGTAAGGAGTATTATTTAAAGCCGGGGCAAGTCATCGTCTCGGATCCTCTAGGAAATACAATTACCTATAGCCTCGGGAGAAAGTTCTACAAATATGGAACTGCACAAGACGACAAAATTGAGCAGTTCTCTCATGTGACCCAAATTACCGCGAGTGACGGTCGAAAAGTAGTGGTCAATTATGAGGTTTCAATCGGGCAGCGACTGAAATCACTGGTGGTTTACGATTCGGCGACTGAAACCCGAACCTGGAATTACGAAGCGAACGCTAGTTCTCATTGGTATACGGGCTACGACTATTGCAATTCGCTTGGCCTTGCTCAGGAGCAGCGTAATAACTGTTTGAGTTCCGCTCCTGTTTACATCGACGACGATTTAACCAAAGTCACACTTCCTGATGGTCGTACCTGGCATTTTGCCTATCTCGGTGAGACGAGCCTTCGGCGGATGCACGAGGTCACTTATCCCACCGGGATGAAGGTCACCTATAAAGACGTTGGAATAGATACGGGTGGCTACACAAGGCAGCTTCAGAGAAAGATTCTGGACGAAAACAACGGCGTATATTCCGACTACGCCACCTGGAATTTCAGATTCAATCAAGTAGGCAATCCGAAAACCACGGCTCAGACGCTTGTATCGACGCCGACCGGTGACGTCAAATATGTATACTACTCGCCCTATATCGGGGGTGAAACGATCCCGCCCGAAAACCACTATGCGGTCAATCTCTTAAAATCCATTGAATACTTTGATAGTGATCGCACAACGCTGTTGAGAACCGAACAATTCGCCTATCAAGGGGGGCGTAATTGGTGTTCGTCTGGATATGAGAATCCCACCTGCCGCCACTTTCATCTGACCAAAAAAACGGTGGATGGCCAGTTTGTAACGAGTTACAAAGACTTCAACGCCAACAACTGGAAGCCCAATGACAAAACCGAGTGGGGTGGATCCAATACGCGCAGAACTTATTACACCTATTTTGACCAGGAGTACAATGCCGCGAGCGGTGCCCGGCACTTCAGCGGCCTTCAGACATCCGAAAAGATTGCCTATAACACGGGTGCCCCCGGCGATTTGTTTTGGACAACGTCACGAGACATTAACGCCCTCGGACAGATGACGTCTGAAACCGTCGAGGGGATTACGACCTCGTTTACCTACCACCCCTCCGGGGATCTGGCCACGCGCACCTACCAGAATCATCTGGGTAGCGTGACGGATAATTTCAATAGCTATTATCGCGGGACGCCCCAGGAAGAGCGATTGGGCAGTGGTTCCCGTGTCATCACCCGGAAGGTGAATTCTTCGGGCACGATCCAGGAGGAAACCGATGGGGATCGGGGTGTTACGACCTACACCTACGATGGTCTGAACCGTGTGCTGACCTCGCAGCAAACGGGCTTGCCTGAAGTGTCCTATGACTACACCGACCCGCGGGCTGTGGTAGTGAAGAAAGCCGGCAGTGGGTTTAAACGAAACTATCGACTGGATTCCCTGGGCCAGGTCATCGGCATCGAAACCGAGGGCAGTGGGTTGGATACTGTGTACGAAAAAATCGCTTATGATCAGCTGGGGCGCAAAACCTTTGGCTCCTACCCCTATCGCGCAGGCGAGCAAGCCTATGGCCTGATGACCGAGTTTGATGCCCTTAGTCGTCCCAAGCGAATCACGAACACGGCTGATAATTCGACGATCACCTACTGTTATGGTGAGAATTGCAGCTATCCCTCCGGTCACACCGGACTGGAAAAGTACTCCGTGACCGATCAGCGTGGGTTTACCAAGTACTTCTTCAAGGAAGGCTTTGCCGATCCCGCGGCCACCTGGAACACGACCATCGTCTCGACGATTTCTAACACACCAGGGCCGAGGAGTATCAGCCCGTGTCGATTGAACGCAACAAGATCGGTGATGTCACCTCGGTATCGTTGGGCGGCCTGACCCGGTCGTATGCCTACTACGATGGCACCCGTCGCCTCAGGACCATCACCGAGCCTGAGCGGGGGATGGTAACCCTGAATTATGATGCGGCGGGCAATCTGCGCACTAAACTCCTGGCAGGGGCTAACGCTTCGCCGATCACCTATGGTTATGACAGCCTTAATCGCCTGACGTCGGAAACGTATCCAGACAGCACCACAGGCGTGGCCTACACCTACGATGGCGCGAATCGTCTGGAATCGACAACCAGTGGCCTCGTGTCGCGTGGGTACCAGTATGAACCCTGGGGTGCGCTCAAAACCGAAACCGTGACGATTGACGACAAGTCGTTTGAACTGGGCTATGGATACAATGGACAAGGTTCTCTTGAATCCATCACCTATCCCAACAACGAGGTCGTGTCCCTGAGCCCGGATGATTGGGGCCGCCCAACGCAGGTGGGTAACTTTGCCTCGGCGATCAGCTACTACGCCAACGATGCGGCAAAGTCGTTTACTTACGGTAATGGTCAGGTTGTTTCAATATCACAGAACAACAAACAGTTTGTGGACGGCATCGCAAGCGCGATGGGTGCGGTTGTCTCGATGAGTCAAAGTTACACCTTTGATGAGGCTGGCAATATCACCTCGATCAAAGAATCCGTGAACGGCGACTCCACGTTACCACGCATGACCTATGACGGTCTGAACCGCCTGCGGGATGCTGATGGCCCCTGGGGGACCGGTCGCATCGATTACGATGTCAAAGACAACATCACCAAAAAGCGCTTTGGTTACTATGTTCTTGACTACACCTACGACGCGACCAGTAATCGCCTGAAATCAACGCGGGGGATTGATTACTATCCATTTGATTTCACTTACGACACGCAGGGAAATGTGACAGGCAACGGCCGCCACCAGTTCAACTACGACCTGGCCGGTCGTCTGATCAGCATCGATCCGTCGGCCAATCAGACCGTGGCAGGTAATCCTGTGAGTATCGATTACCTATACGACGGCCACGGCTTCCGTGCGCTGGAAGTGCGGGATAACCGCGCGTTTTATCAGGTACACGACAAGAGCGGCGACCTGATGTATGAAACCAATGCCGATGATTCCGAGCAATCGATCTACGTTCGGTTCAACGGTCAGACCATTGCCAAACAGGATTCTTGTACAAATGAGTGCACGGGTGCTGATGGGGCGCCAGTGGGCGATTTTGGTGCTAATGCCGATGGACAGATCGTACTGGAAGCGGAGCATTTTACGAGCAACGCGGCCGTTACCAATGGGCATAGCTGGATAGAAAAGAGTAATAGCGCCTATTCCGGTGGCGTATCGATGGAGGCTAAACCTGAAGATACCATTCGCTATGAAGAGGACAAGCTGGCGCTGTGCCCGCGTATGGATTACGCCATCGATTTCCCCAGTCCCGGGACCTATTACGTCTGGGTAAGAGGTGTGGGTCCAAATGGCTCGTCTGACTCCTTGCATATCGGTCTGGATGGCCAGACTCAGGCAGGTTCCGTCAAATTGTCAGATTACCTGCCATTAGGTTCCCTGCGCTGGGGTCATCTCATGAATGGTACGACAACACCCATTACATTGAATGTCAGTTCGGCCGGTCTGCACACGCTGAATGTGTGGATGCGGGAATCTGGCATGATTGCGGACAAGATCGTTTTGACTCAAGACGCAAACTTTGTCCCGGCAGGATCTGGCCCTGATGAAACCACTCATGAACTACTGCCGAATAATACTCCGGTCGTTACTAGCGCCGGCCTCGTCGAGGCGCAGGTAGGTGTTGTTTACGCTTATGATCTGGTCGCCACAGACGCCGATAATGACGGACTGAACTATCGGCTTACCACCGCACCAACCGGTATGACTATCACTAAATACAGCGGTCAGATTCGCTGGACGCCCGTGCAGGGGCAGGAGGGAAGCCAATCGGTTGTTGTAGAGGTGACCGATGGCAAAAATCCTGTCACGCAAGCATTTACGATTTCGGTAAAAGCTAAGGACCCCGTCTTTCAGGTGGATGAAAGCGGTATGGTGGTTATCGAGGCCGAACACTACCTCACGCAGAGAGCCAGTTTTGATGGTTACCCTTGGCAGAAAATGGCCAACGCGGCTGCCTCAAATGGCGAGCACATCCTGATTAATGATGCTGCGACGGTTGAATTCCCGAATGGGTACGAAGGCTTTGTGACTGATGCGGCGGCAGCGACCTACAAGGTGAACTTTCCGGCAGCGGGCACCTGGTATGTCTGGGTCAGAGGTAACGGCCCTGACGGGACGTCCGATTCGTTGCATGTCGGGATCGATGGGACACCGGATATGGCGATGTCAGCACTGACAGGATTCTATCCTCGTGAGGCATGGGCGTGGGGAAATAAAGAGAATGCCACCAAAGTGGCTGTCTACGTTACGGTTCCGACGGCAGGGGAACATGTTTTCAACATCTGGATGCGGGAATCGGGACTGGGTGTCGACAAGTTTATTCTGACGCAGAACAGTGCTTACAAGCCGGGAGCTTCGACCCTGGGCCCAGTTGAGAGTCGCCAGGAGTAATGATCATGAAAAGGATGTTTGAGATGGCAACCCGAAGCTCAATACAGGCTCCGCGCCGAACGGTGCCGGCGCTTTTAGTGACCCTGCTGACACTGGTCACGCTGACGGCAATGGCCGAAACCCGGATCACGTATTACCACAATGATCTGCTGGGCTCGACCACGGCGGCGACCAACGAGCAAGGCGAGATCCTGTGGCAACGCGCCTACTACCCCTTTGGGGAAAAGTTCAAAAACCCGGCGGAGAGCAGTGAAGACCGACTGGCCTACACCGGCAAGCTGCATAACGATGACACCGGCCTGACTTACATGAACGCGCGCTACTACGATCCGGTGGTGGGGCGGTTTGCGGCGATGGATCCGGTGGGGCCTTTGTCTGGCGGAACTCAGCATTTCAACCGATATTCTTATGCGACCAATAATCCCTATCGATACACTGATCCGACTGGACTCGGTCCAGTTTCAACCGTGGGAAAGGCGATCGCGACTTTGGTTGCTTCCGAAGCCAAGCGAGAGTTAAATAATGCCCGCAGAAGAGGTGTTGCAAGAGCGTGGTCCCAAGAAAAGAAGGCTGTAAAAAGCGGACTACCTGGCTTGCGAAAACAAGACTGGACTGAGGCAGAAAAGAAAGAACTTATGGAAACTGGCAAGGTTCGAGGTTACGAAGGTCATCACATTAATAGCGTTGAAGACAGACCAGATTTAGCTGACAATCCGAATAATATTGAATTCGTAGATCGTGATACCCACTTTGAACGTCACGAGTTTGACTGGCAAAATGCGACCTCAGGACCACTTCATGACTTGTCCCAATTTGGTGCTAGTGTCCTAGGCGTGCTAGGAATATCTTCTGTTGCTGATGCCGCTTCGTTTATTGAGCGCTTCTCAGATGCCCTTGATCCTATTGGAGCTGGTTTAGGCGATGATGATATGCGTCCAGAAAATAATTTAACGTCAAACCCAGACGCGCATGGACTTAGATAGAGCTGCACAATACTAGAGATGTTATATGAATTTTAACGAATGGGCCGAGCTTATTAGTAATAGATCACCTGCGATCTATTCCCATATGTCCAAGTTTGTGGAGAAAGGCTTTGACATAGAAGATGGCAATCTTAGGGTGTATAGAAGGCTTTGGGTCGGTGACAGAAACTATCTATTTACTTTTTTTCAAGGATTCGACGGTTTAATTAACCTGCCTTTTTCAGTAGCATCTTACTACATAGATTTTCTGAAGGACTTTAATGGTTGTCTCTTATATGGGTTGCAACTTTTCGGGGTGGCTCAAACCACTGAAGATAACTTGATTGATTACTCAAAATTCCAAGCACAAGATATTATTCAAGCAAACAGGACTCTGAAGAAGAGTTATAAAAATGTGCCTGAGCAATTCATCTACTTCGGAGTAAGACCTTACAGTTTTAGTGAAAACGTCGGATATTTTATTGAACCTTCAGGTGGAATATCTGGTTATCTTAAAAGTAATGAAGTTATAGGGAAATGGCGTAATTTAGAGGAATTCTTGCAAACTACGCTAGAAGATGCGAAAAATTTTGAATCTCGAATGGGGCGCTTATACTCAAATTAGGGGAAATGTCAGGGGCGACGATCTCCCCTCTTCAAGAAACTACAAAATGAGTAAAGATTGTACGTGTGAGGGTGTTTAATATTTGATCACAACGAGGCTGGCAATAAATTTGCTGCTCAAGCTGAATCTCTTGACTGAGGGCGGTCACTCGGATGGTTTTGGTTCCTACGGCAACGCTTAATTCCTTTGATCTTTGATCTTTGATCTTTGATCCTAGTGGAAGGTGTTTGTATTTTGTACTTGTGTGGGGCTCTTTCGAAGCGGTTGGCGTGGGCTACAGCTACCCAGCCCTCCGCCCCCGCCACAAACCCTCAGCCATCTGCTGCGCAGAATCGGCATCCAGCGCCTTGCCCAATCCCCGTAAGGCCAGGGCAAGCGTCCCCGTAATCGCACCGAAAGCGTATTCATCTTCTTCGGTGCCGTCCCAGATCGCTTTCAGATAGCTCTCGCTTAGATCGTCACCTTTCATGTGCCGCTGGCTATAGAGGGCGGGCCATTCTTCGGTGGTTGTGGCGCCCTCATGCGAAAGGTACAAGGTGCAGGCGGCATCGGGGTTACGTTCAATTTCGCCACCATCGCCCTTGATCACCAGTGTGGTCGGGTAGCCCAGCAAATGGCCAGTTTCCTGATGCAATGGCGCGTAAGGCGGGTGAAAAATCCCTTGCATCACCAGAGGGGCGTTCAGCGGGTTGAGCAGGCGTGACAGCGAATGCACCGGGCTGCGCAAACCGAGCACATTACGCATTTGAATAATACGCTCCAGTTGGGGGCTCAGGCTGGCCAAGGGCAGATAGGCAATGTTGACCTGATCCAGCGCAGCGCGGGTGGCTTTCCAGTCCGTGCAGATGGGAATACCGATCTGCTCTGCCAGCGATGAGGTGTAGATTCGGCCATGAGTGTGACCTTCGGTGCCGTGAATCAGAATACGATGTCCCGCCTGCGCCAGTGTTTTCAGGGCCAGCAGGAACCAGGGCAGGTGGCGGCGTTTCCCGGCATAGGAACTCCAGTCAATATCCACCTTGAGATCGGCGGGTGCCTGGAAGGCATCTTTGGCCGCTTCGACAAAGCCGGCAAGTTCTTCGGCGGTTTCCTCTTTGACCCGCAGCAGCATCAGGAAGGCACCCACTTGCAGGTCGAGGGCTTCATCAGCCAGGATCATCCGCATCGCCTCGCGCGCTTCCTCGCGCGTCAGGGAGCGCGACCCTTTCTTTCCCTTACCCAGAATGCGAACAAAGGGCGCAAAAGGGTGTTCGTTTTCTTCGCGGCTCTGATGATTTCTATCGGCGTGGCGCGTGGCGTTCATCTGGGGCATTCCATTCAAAGACAGTTATGGGGTTTGGGCAGACCGGCAATCTTGCACGCAAGCTTGGCCGGGCCGCCCGGGAACAAGGTGAGCAGGTAAACCGATTGACCTTTCTGCGGGCCGAAGCGCTGCCCGATGTACTTTACCAAGGCGCGGTTAATGGGCGAAAGACCAAATTCGTCGTAAAACCCCCGGATCGCGTGAAGAATTTCCCAATGTGCCGGGGTCAGGGCGATTCCATGTTGGCTGGCCAGTGCTTCCGCGATTTCGGGTGTCCAGTCTGTGTGATCGGCCAGGAAGCCGTCCTGATCCAACTGCATACGGTAAAACCCCCGTTAAAACCAGGACAGCACGCGCTGACAAGTGCACACCGCCTGCACAAACGCAGCATCTTCAACACACGCAATATCCGGCAAAATTCGGGACTCCAGTCCCCGTGCCTGTAAATCCGGTTGCAGTGCGCTGACCGTCAACTCCAGGCCTGCCTGCTGGAGACGGCTGCCAAGCTCGGTGGAGCACGCCCAGATGACGGCGTCTTCGGTTAGCATCAAATGATCGCCGGAGCTGGCGGTCAGTAACAGACGGTCCAGGAGCGCGGCCTGCAGCAGGCCCTTATTGAGGATGTGCAAGGTGCTCATTTAAAAACTCAGTACATGATCAGCGTGGTGGAGGTATTGTCGGAGGTCGTCGTCACTTAACACCTCGACAGGAACGCTCAGATCAATGGGGGTCAGGCCCAGTCGTTCCAGGTCGCAGCCCCGCACACAGAGTTGTTCAATGCCATACATCGGCAGTGCCGAAAAGCCCTTGCTGATTGATTTAAGGCTCAGCGCATCGGAATTTGCAGACTTGAGAAGCAGAAGCAGGGCGTCACCCTCGAAAATGACGGTGGGGTTTTGGTCAAATGCGCCCATTACGAGCGCCGTGTCCAGGCCCTCGCGGGCATAGCTGCTACCAAATGGGCCGTGTCGAAATAGAATGAGCCAGGATTTCGTGGTCGCCATGGGTCAGTCCGCGAAGGTTATGAGTCGATCGGATAGGGCGCCAGCACTCACCAGTTCACCCAGTCCGCCGAGTCGAAAGGCGGCATGGAGATTGGGGTGCGTGTTGTGCCGTTTCGCTTCCTGTGTGTCGGCGATGCCACGGCGCAGGGCACTACCGACGCAAACCACCAGTTCGGTTCCGTGGTTGTCGGCCAGGGCCTGCCACTGATTCAGGATCAAAGGCTCGTCCTGAGGGGGAATGGCCGTTTCCAGACCGCACAGACCGCCGTTATGGTAAAAAAAGACCAACGGAATCGTGTGTCCAGCCGCCAGGGCGGCCTGGGCAAAGCGTAACGCAGTATAGGGGCTTTGACTGCTCTGTGGATCGCCGTAAACAACGAGAACAAACTTCAAGGTCGACACGCTCTCATGCCAGATCAAATAAAAAAGGCCCGTCTGAAACGGGCCTTTGATTCTACGCATCTACCGGCGATCAGTCATCCCCGCTCAGCGCGGTCAGGATGTTCAGCAGACTGATAAACAGGTTGTAGATCGACACAAACAGCGTCACGGTGGCCAGGATGTAATTGGTTTCGCCACCTTTTACGATTTCACTGGTCTGATAAAGAATCGCGACCGAGGAGAAAATCGCAAAGCCAGCCGAAATCGCCAGTTGCAAGGCAGGACTGTTGAAGAAGAATGACAGCACCATCACGCCGAGCAGGACGAAGAAACCGGCGGTCAGAAACCCTGACAGGAAGCTGAAATCTTTCTTCGTGGTGATGGCATAGGCCGACAGACCAAAGAACACAATCGCCGTCATCGTAAAGGCATTCGCGACGATGTGCATGGCACCCGCGCCGGCAAAAGCACCAATGATTGGGCCCAGGGTATAACCCATGAAGCCAGTCAGGGCGAACACGGACAGAATGCCCCAGGCACTGTTGGCCAGTTTGTGGGTGAGAAAGAGTAAGCCATAAAAGCCGACCAGCATCACCAGAATGCCGGGGCGCGGAGCGGACATGCTTAAATAGGCAACCAGAGCTGAGAAAGCGATGGTGCTGCCCAGCAGCCAGTAAGTGTTGCGCAGGACGGCATTGCTGGACGCGCGAACGGCTGCTCCGTCCATGCGTTGGATGGTTTCATACTGAAGGACTTCGGCTCTCGCCACCGAAGGGGTGCGCTCGAGTGATTTGTTGTCCATGGTCTTCCTCATTGTGCAGGTTGGAAAATGAATCTTAATCATAGCGTTTGCCCGCGACAGGTGAAAGTCAGTCGTGGCAGATCACACATGAAAGTTTGGTAAGTTCGGTTTGACTGTTCCCTGCATGACGCCTTGGTCAGGAGGGAAAGTGGCGGTGGGCCAGGGATTCGAACCCCGGGTAGGCTATTAACCTACGGCGGTTTTCAAGACCGCTGCATTCAACCACTCTGCCAGCCCACCGAGTGATCCAGGGAAGATCCCTGAAGAAGTGAAGCCGCATGATACTAGAAAAAGTGGCAGTGTCAACCGGGAAAATTACCTTTTTGCTACTTGATCGGGAAGCGGGATGTCCCAGCCTGTCTTATAATTTGCCGTGATGAATCAAGGGAAAGAGAGTGATGTCTACAAATCAATCAAACAAGACACTGGCTGCCGTGGAAGGGGGAGCCATTCGGAAGTATCAGATTTTGGTGGTGGGCAATACCCGCCTGGGTTATCTGATCAAATTTGAGCTGATCACTCTGCTCTGTGGGTGGGTGCCCGGGGCTCTGGGGCTTGCCCTGCGTCGTATTTTCTACCCACGCCTTTTCAAAAGCGTTGGGAAGGGTGTGGTTTTTGGTGCAAACCTGACATTGCGTCATCCTGAAAAAATCTCGCTGGGCGATAACGTAGTACTGGATGACAACTGCCTGATCGATGCCAAAGGTGAAAGCAACCGGGGCATTACGATCGGTAATGATGTCTTTGTGGGTCGCAACACCATTCTCAGTTGTAAAAATGGTGACATCATTCTAGAGGATCGCGTGAATATCGGCTTCAACTCCGAGATCTTCAGCAGTGGAACGGTTCGCCTGGGGGCCGATACGCTGATTGCCGCCTATGTTTACATTGTTGGGGGGGAGGGCTATGACCTGCGATTGACTGACCTGCCGATCGCCAAACAACCCGTGTACGACTATGGAACCTCCGTCACCATTGGTGCGGGTGCCTGGATTGGCGCGAAGGCGGTGATTCTGAATAATCTGACCCTGGGGCAGGGCTGTGTGGTGGGGGCCGGTGCCGTGGTGACGCGCGCCGTGCCAGACAATACGATCGTTGGCGGCATTCCAGCCAAGGTGTTGGGCGAGCGGAAACCTTGATCTAAACCGGCAGCCAGTTGTCCCGTGTCAATACAATTCTGTGCCTCACGCGCCATGCTAGGCCAAATACAACGCAAGGAGAAACCATGGTTAGTACTGAACTTAAGGCCAGCCTGCTGGCGCAACTCTCGGAACTTGAAACCCGGCTCGAAGCCGTGACCCGTGACTTGACTGGTCAGCATTCCAGTGACAGTGCCGAACAAGCACAGGAGCGGGAAAACGATGAGGTGCTGGCGGCCATTCAGCGCGAAAGCGAGACCGAAATACGTGAAATCCGGCAGGCGTTGATTCGGCTTGATAACAACGAGTATGGCATCTGCCGAACCTGCAGTGCAGAGATCTCCGCAGGTCGTTTAAAAGCACTGCCTTATGCGACGCAATGCATCACGTGCGCCGGTCAGACGCATTGATTCATGGCGTTGGCTGAGGCTGCTGACGAATGTGTTTAAGCCTTTTGCGAAGTGCTTGCGAGGTTGGATGACGCCTGAGCCCATCCTGTAAGGCGGCGAGTGCTTCTGTCACCAGCCCCCCTTGATAGAGCATCCAGATATATGTGTCCAGGTAGGCAACATTGTCAGGCTCCTGCTGAAACGCCCGGCGGGAGAGTTCAAGTGCTTCCCCCGGATTTTCTTTGCGGAAGGCGATCCAGGCCAGATTGTTGAGAATCAGTGCGTCATCTGGTGCCTTTGCGAGTGCGGACCGATACCAGTACTCCGCCTCGGTATCCATAGTCTGTTCGGTGTAGTCCAGCGCCAGTCGTTTTTGTGCAACCACATCGTTTGGGTTGAGGGTGAGCCATTCGCGCAAGAGTGCGAGGGCCTGGATGGGTTGTTCTACATTGCGCAGCGCATTTCTGCGTTTCATTGCCAGCGAGAAACTGGGTGCGGCAAGCCAGGCTTTATGAAAGTGCTTTTCGGCTTCTTTGAAGTCGCTCTGGGCCAGGTAATAGTCGCCTTCGACTTCTTCTGGCCGTCCCGATGCGGGAAACCGGGCCTTGATGACCTGGCTAAGCTGCTCCGCTACCGCAGGCTGCCCATTGCGAAAGGCGATTGCAACCGGAAGTAACAGTGCCTCGATATCGTTGTTGTAACGGTGAGCGGCGGATTCCGCAATCTGATAGGCCTGTTCGAAGGATGCCTGCTCCGATTCGCGTATGGCAAGCGCCGACAAAATTCGCAAGTCCAGCGATTTAAAGCTGTCGGCATCGGCGACACCCGGAAGGGACCGCGCACGATCCAGTACTGCTTTGGCTGTGTTCAGGTCGTCTGTGCGCAGATAAAAATCTGCGAGGGTCTGTAATGGCAAGGCCTGAGGATGCTGCTGCAGAACACCGTCGAGGGATTGCATGATGCGGAGAGCGTCATCACTTTCCTGTGCAGCCAGAAGCAGGGCATCCAGCAAAAAAACATCATCGGGAAACTGGGAAAGCCCTTCGAGGCAGTGAGTGATGAGCGCATCCCATCGGTTAGACGCCTTTTCCAGCGCAAGGATTTGATGGAAGGCCTCCCGGAATGAGGGGGCCAGACTGATTGCCTGGCGCAAATGGCCGATAGCGACCTCGGTTTGGTTTGCGCTACCCAGGCCCAGAAGGTAAGCCATCACGGCAGCGTCATTCGCATTTCCCTTCGCAACGCAGCCAGCGAGCAGCTGGTCTGCCTCCGTGCTGTCAATACCCCCCTCCATGGCAGGCAGTGCATCTCTCAGACAGGGGGACAGGCGTTTGAACAAAGGCACCTGGGACAGATCTGTCGTCGGGGATGCAGGCACCTCAAGGGCTTTTCTCAGGTGCCGAAGGGCTTTGTTTTGCACGATACGCTGGCGCACGGCTGACAGCGTGTCCCGTGTTTCCGGGGGATCGAAAGGGCTGAGGTAGCGACTCAACAGTTCTTCGGCACGTTGCCAGTGATGTCGTTTGTAGGCCACCAGTCCTGCCAGTACACCGGCCTCCCGGTGTTCGGGTGCTTGCCTGAGAATATCCCCCAGTTTTTCACTGGCATCGGCGTACAGCGAGGAGCGGTAAAGCGCCAATGCTTCCAGGTAGCGGGAACGTAGTTGCCCGGGCCCGGAATTTGTCAGGACTTCCTGATAGGTGTCGGCTTCGGCAGCCTTTCCCCGCTGGCGTAAAACGGCGGCGAACTGGTCGATGGTCTGATATTTTTTCAAGGTCATCACATCAATCTGACCAATTTCCTCTAATGCCCGCCGGTAAGCGGTTTCAGCTTCTTCCAGCCGTCCCTCGCGTGTGAGCAATTGTGCCAGCCAGAGCCAGGTATCCGAGTTGTCCGGGTCATTTTCCACAATCGTGCGGGCCTGCGCGATCGCATCCTGACTATCACCACGATAAAAACTCAACTGAGAGCGTCTGAGGGGAAATGGCGTCGCGTCTGGGGTGAGCGCCTCTGCCTCCGTCAGCAATCGATCGGCTTCCTCCAGTAAGCCTTCGACCAGCGCAATCTGAATTCGCAAGTCATATTGGGCTAAGCGGTGGGAGTCTGAGGTTGCCAGCATCTCATCCAGGTAGACCTTCGCTTCTTCGAGCTGGCCTTTGAGCAGATAGGCACTCGCCAGCCCCAGGCGCGCTTCGTCAAGCAGGGTGGATGAGGCACTTTCCGGATTTTCGGTCAGCAGTTCCGTGTAGGCTTTGATGGCGCGGTCTGCGTCACCGCTGAGCAAGAGCGTTTGGGCGACGACCAGATAGGCTTCCCGTCGATCAGGATCCAGCGCGATGGCATGACGCGCTTCTGTCATACCGGCTTTGAGTTGCCCCTGCGACTGAAAAAATCGCGCCTGATCCAGGTGGCTTTCGTATTGAGAGCGAGCTTTCTGATCCGGGTTTTCATCCTTCTGGCAACCCACCAGGCCCGCCAACGCCAGAAACAAACCCAACAATAACCTGAGCAGAGGGGTCACTCCTCGTCCTTGTTGCTGGAGCTGCTGGTGTCGATGCCATATTTGTCGGTCAGGTTGTACAGCGTTGGGCGGGTGATTCCCAGCAGTCGGGAGGTCTTGGCCATGTTGAACTGCGTATTCTGGAGCGCGTTCAGGATGGCCTGTTTTTCAGCGTCTTCGCGAACCTGTCGGAGATTCAGCACATCATGTAAGGTAATGGTATCCTGGGCTTCCAGATCAAGATCGCGTGCGCTGATCCGTTTACCATCACACATAATCACGGCGCGTTTGACCTTATTAATCAGCTCCCTCACATTGCCGGGCCATTCATAAGTCTGCACGGCTTTGACCGCATCATCACTGAGGATGAGGCCGGGCTTGTCCATGCTGTGACAAAAGGTGTTGATCAGTGATCGGGCAATCATCACCGCATCTTCCCGTCGCTCCCGCAGCGGGGGGACGTTCAGAGTGAGCTCGCTGATGCGGTAATACAGATCTTCCCGGAAGCTGCCGTCACGAATCAGTGCCTGAACATCCCGGTGGGTGGCACACAATACTCGGACATTGACCGGAATTTCCTTCACGCCGCCCACGCGTTCAATGACGCGTTCCTGCAGAAAACGCAGCATTTTGGCCTGCAGAGGCAGCGGCATGTCGCCGATTTCATCCAGAAAAAGCGTGCCGCCGTCGGCCAGCTCGACTTTGCCTTTTTTGAGCTGCGACGCACCTGTAAAGGCCCCTTTTTCATGACCGAAAAGCTCACTTTCGAGCAGGTTTTCGGGAATGGCGGCACAGTTGATGGCGCTGAAGCTGCGATTAGCGCGCGGGCTGAGATCATGAATCGCTCTGGCCAGAACCTCCTTCCCCGTCCCAGTCTCGCCTAAGATCAGGGTGGTCAAATCAGCCGGGGCAATTTTTTCGACCATGCGGCAGAGTTCCAGCATTTTCGGGCTGGAGGCAATAATCCCTTTCAGACGGTTATTGGCGCTGTTTTGGGTCAACTCCCGATTTTCTTTTTCCAGTTCATAGAGGCGGAAGCCGCGCTGAACGACGAAATTCAGAATCTCCGCATCCAGAGGTTTCTGGTAGTAGTCACACGCGCCCATGCCGATCGCTTTGACGGCATTCTCACGTTCATCCCTTCCGGTTACCACGATGACTTTGGTGAGTGGGGCCAGTGCCAGAATCTCCTGGAGCAGGAAGAAGCCCTCGGTCGCCCCACCGGGATCCGGCGGCAGGCCAAGATCCAGTGTCACAACCTGAGGCTCATGACGGCGCAACTGGGACAGCGCAGATTCGCGGTCATCGGCCACAAACACTTCGGTGTTTTCGAAGCACCAGCGCATCTGACTCTGCAGACCGGGGTCATCTTCGACAATCAGTATTTTTTTATTCATTAACCCAATTCTCTAGGGCCTGTGGACATTTGCGCGTAAGGCATTGAAAAGTAAGAGCAAGCTCGTAATATTGTAGTTCTCACACAACAACAAAAGAGCTTGCAATGCCCCGATACATGCTTAGTGACGAGCTGTGGTCAAAGCTGAAAAGGATCATGCTTCAATTCAGTATTTATGACAAGCGCAATCTGCGCATGATGGTAGAAGGCATCCTCTATCGAATGCGTGTAGGTTGCCCCGGAGGGATATCCTGAACAGTTTGGTAAGTGGAATTCGGTGTACCGGAAATTTAACGTCTGGTCTAAGAAAGGAATCTGGCGTTGCCTGCTCGATGCTTTGATTTTCGAGCCGGATTTGGAGTGGGTTTTTATCGATGGAAGCTATGTAAAGGCCCATCAGCATAGCGCAGGGGCAATTGGCAAATCACCTCAAGCTATCGGAAAAAGCAGAGCTGGCAGGACATCCAAGATACATCTGGCGATCGATGCTTATGGCTTACCAATAGCGTTTAATATTACCGGCGGCGAAGTGAATGACTGCACCGAGGCCCCGGGGATTATCGAATCACTTCGGTATGCAGTTTTTCATTATGGATAGGGGCTATGAAAGCGAGCGAATCAGAGACATGATAGAGGCGAGAGGAAGCAAGGCAGTTATCCCGCGTAAACGAAATTCGAAACGAGAAAATCCGACTTTTGACCGGCACTTATATAAACAAAGACACCTGGTCGAAAATGCGTTTGCCAACCTTAAGCGGTTCAGAGGAGTAGCTACCCGGTACGATAAACTCGGACGAAACTACGAAAGCACAGTGGCCATCGCGTGCTCATATTTATGGTTGCCGATGTGAAATGTCCACAGCCCCTAGCGGTGAAGCATGCTCCCGCCGTTACCCGAGGGTGTGGTGGGCAGTTTGATGGTAAAACACGTGCCATGATCAACCTGGCTGGTGACCTCCATGCTACCTCCTAGTTTACGGACATACTCGCGACTCTGGTAGGCCCCAATGCCCATCCCTGTCAGGCCCTTGGTGCTTTCAAAGGGCTTGAAGAGCTGGTTCTTGATAAATTGCTCGCTCATTCCCTTGCCGGAGTCCTGAATAAATAAAACCACCCAGCCGGAACTCTTGCGGATGGAGAGCGACACTTCGCCATCTCTCGGCGTGGCATCCTGCGCATTCTGGATCAGGTGAACCAGAACGTCTTTAAGCTTTTCCCGGTCAGCCATTAAGTAGGTCGCTGGCAGCTCGCCTTTCAGACAAGGTGTTGGGTCGCGCTTGCTGAGCTCTTCTTTCACTTCTGACAGCAGCAGGGTCAAATCAAATTCGGAGTTCGTGTCCCGCGTGACCGGGCTGCGAATCTGGGCCAGAAGATGGGTCATTTTTTTGACCGTGTGCGCAGTCGTCTTGATCATGTCATCAACAAAGGCCGGATTGCTTTTGTGTTTTTCAGCGTTGTTGACGAGCAGCGACAGCTGGGCAACGATGGTTTTGATATCATGAATGAAAAATGCAGAGGCTCTGTTCACCGCCTCAAACTGTTTGGATTCAGACAAACGGTCCTGAGCATAGAGTAGCGCCAGATAGCTGCCTGCCTGCCGCGCTACGATCTTGATCAGGTCATAGTTCTCCCAGTTCAGGTCCAGCGATGAACGACCTTCGGTCAGCAGAACAAAGCCGTACAGTTGTTCCTTGACGACCAGAGGCACCAGGAGTCGCGGCGATGGAATTTGAAAAATACAGTCCGGAATTTCGATCAGATGGTAGCGGGTGGGGTCCACCTGGTATTCCTTGAGGTCGATGACCCAGTCGCTTTGACTGAGAAACTCCACCAGCTCACTCGCTACATCAATACGGTTGTGTTTGATCGGGTCGATATTCCAGTAGGCGCGAATCACAAAATTATTGTCTTCGTCACGCAGCCACAAGGCACCTCCGGGGCTGTTCACCAGTTCAGCCAGCACCCGAATCGTGCGGTCTTCCATTTTGTCATTACTGTCGGCCGTGGTGATCGTTCGGGTGACGCGCAGCCATTCTTCGCGGTAATCATATTTATAATCAAAAAAGTTCTGGCTGATAAAGACCAGGAGGCGAGCTCGGATTCGGGGCGAGCTGCCAAGGATGACCAGTGCCATGACGGCGACAAAGAAGAATAAGACCAGGAAGGCTTCGGACCAGGCGCCGCCCAGCTTGTTGATGTAATATCCACCCGCCGCGATCATCAACAGATAAATCGCTGCAAAGATCAGGATGCTGGAATGGAATACAAATTGTCGCGAGATCTGCACTTCCATTGGCTGTCTCGCTGAGTTAACCATGGTCATGGCAATCAGGGGGGCGCACAGGGTGCCGATAATTCCACGCGAATCCCAGAGTGTTTCGGACATCTGATTGAATAGCAGCGCATCGCTATACAACACAAAATCATAGGCAAACAGGGCGCCGATCCCCAGGCACAGGTAACGAATGTTTGAACGCTTGTAATAAGACTCGTTTCGCCACACCTGTTCCAGCAGCACAAGCCCTGAGACGGAGATCAGAACCTGACCCAATACCAGCCAATTGCCGGAGGCCAATCGTATGCCACCCAGACCGTAGGTGAGACCGGAAACCAGCATGGCGCCGAGGATCGCTGTGATTCCCAGGGCTAAGAAATAGCGGCTTTTGTCCGTGATTCGGTAAGGCGAAAAGCGAATGCCCAGCACGATAAACAGCACGCTGATCCAGCCTGCATTCTTCAGCACTTCCGCCATGTAGCGTGTGGTAAACGAAGGGGCTCCCCACAGTTCCTGAGAGGCGAGGATCAATAACCAGGTGGCCGTTAAAAGACAGGCAAGCAGGAGTCCCCGGTCAACGATCCGGCGGAAATTGCCGCGCGCCAGCAGGAGAGAAATGAGGACATACACAAGTCCTCCTGTGGCGTGGCTAATGGCCCCGTAACTGACAGTCATGGCTCAGACCTGCCCAGGGCCCTTAAGTACGACCATGAACACGTCAGCCGACTCAGGATTTCATCGCTTTGTAATAACGGAAGATTTCCTTCAAAGTGTAGCGCGGTTTGAAGCCGAAGGCTTTGTTGAATGCGCTTCCGTCGAGAATGACCGGATACTTGAAGTAGTTTAACAGATACGGTGGAAAGCCCCGGATGTCCAACAGTGAAGCCAGGGTGCGTGGCAGCACGGGGGGGACAGAGGGGATCGGAATCCGCCGACAACCGCAGGCCGTCAGCGCCGTTTGATAGGCCACCCAATCCTCCGTTGCGACGTTATAGACCCCCGGTTGATTGCGGGAAAACGCGAGCACGATCGCGTCTGCCATATCATCAATGTGCAGGAACTGCATCATCGGGGAGAACCCGGCCAGAACCGGCGCATTGTGTGCACTCAGTAAGGTCGAAATGGCATTTTTGACACCGGGACCCACAATGTTACAGGGGCGCAGTATCGTCATTTTCAATTCAGGATATTTCCAGAGATAAATCTGCGACAGGTTTTCCAATTCGACGGAATCTACCAGATCCATGGTCAGCTCAGCCGCTTTCAAAGGGGCCGACTCATCGATCAGGGCGGGGTTGTAGGCATTCGCACCATAGACATGGTAGGTGGACAGCACCAGGGTTTGTTCCACGCCATACTTGCGCGCAATGGTGAACAGGCGTTCGGAGCCCAGTACGTTGCTGTTATAGCGACGCATGCGATTCTCTTCGCTGGCAATCATGCGACCCAGGTGGATGACGCCCTTGATGTTATAGCGTCTGAAGATATCCTCGAAGCCGCGCTTGTTCATGTCGATACGGTAACTGGGGATGTCATCACCCAGGTAAACCTGCTCACGGAAGTCTACCGCGATGATGCGGTAGCGGTTGCGTAAGCGGGTGATGACCTGCTGGGCGAGGGCTCCCGCCGCGCCGGTAATCAGAATGTCTTTTTTTGCTTTAGCCGTTTTAGCTTCCATCAGAATATTCCCTTCCGCTCACTCAATCCCTTATCGATCAGCAGACTAATGGCCTCTTTGACCTTCTCAACTCGCTTGGTGACTTCCTCTTCACTGACTTCGCCCCCCGGAAAATACAGGGGTTCACCAAAATTAAGATGCACCTTTGCGGGGAAGATGACGGGAAGCGTGACAGGTACGTAGGGCACACCCAGAAGTTTCGCAAGCGGCTTGATATTGGCAAAGGCCGGAATGGTTTCTTCGCACCCAACCACGCCAACGGGCACAATTGCCGCGTTATGCTGCATGGCAAGATGCATGAAGCCATTGCCGAAACGCTTTAGCTTGTAGCGATCCCTGAAGAGTTTGCCTGACCCGCGGATGCCCTCGGGGAAAACAATGATGACCTCGCCCCGAGCCAGAATTTTGGCGCAATTGACCGGGTCTCCCAGCACGCCGCCCAGTTCGTTCAGAAAGTTGCCCAAATACGGGACGGTTGGGAAAAAGCGCTCGATCATGGCGCGTGGAAGACGCGGCTGATGCTCGCGGGTGGCCAGGGCGTAGCCGACCAGGAACCGTCCAGAGGAAGCTGACCGCTGTGGTTAGGGACCAGCAACACAGGCCCTTCGGCGGGAATGTTGTCCAGACCATGGGCTTCAACCCGGAAATACTTTTCATAGAGGGTTCGTATGAACCCCATGACCACTTTGTTGGTTTCGACATTGAAACCCCAGGGGTCGTAGCCCAGAGAGCCGACGGGCTTTTCAATGCGATCGAGTTTTTCTTCAAATGCCTTGGGTAAGACGAGCCTTTTGATCAATGAGCCGATTGCCATATCGGAGAGCGTCCTTCGCGTGATTTTTAGGGGATTATATCGAACTCGGCAAGGGTGTAAACGCAAAAAAACCCGGTACCAAGGAGGGGATACCGGGTATTAGGTGTGAGTAGTACCCATAAATGACTTCCTGAGAGACTCCCAACGTGCGGGTTGGTATGTCTGATTAAAGTATGATCTTAATTTTGGGTTGCGCCAGTCGAAATGCTTATTTTTTAATCTTATTTTTTCATAACCAGTAAGTTTTGATAAAATCGTGACATAAAGCGTTGCAATTGTTATCCGGCCAGGTGGCCCGTTTTCGGATAAAAATGCTACGCTAATCAGTGTCGATCACCCCGGACGCGAAGGTATCCGTTATGTCAGAGCAAGAATCCCATAAGCAGTTGGCGGCCAAAATTAAAGAGTCGGCCCGGCAAATCTGGCTGGCAGGGCTGGGCGCTTACACCAAAGCCGAAGAGGATGCGGGTAAAGTGTTTGAGAAGCTGGTGTCTGAGGGGGAGGATATTGAGCGTAAAACGCGCGGTGTGTTTGAGAAACAGATCCGGGCGGTCGAAGATCGCGTGGAAGGGGTGAAGGATAAAGCCAATCACACCTGGGACAAGCTCGAATCCGTGTTTGATCAACGGGTTTCGCATGCGCTACAGCGCCTGGGCATCCCAACCCGTAGCGAGTTGGAAGAGCTGCGTGAACGTATTGCCGAATTGGAGGGTGCTGATGGCAACCCGAAAGAAAAAGTGGAGTCCCGCAAAAAGAAAAGCAGTCGTCCCCGCAGCTAAAACGGGCAGTGCATTTAAACGTACGCTTCGCTCAGCTGCTGTAGGTGGGCCCGTTCTGACTCTTTCAGGAACGGCGCCACCATCGCCATGATCTGATAGCAGCCTTTGGCCAGTTCAATCTGGTCATCGTCCCGCCCTTGTCGGATCAGATCGTATCCCGGCCAGCACGTAATACTCAACACCACGTTTTCGCACAGGGCTTCCATTTCTGTCTGTGAGGCCTGCAGCATGTCCTGCTGCTCGAAGCTGCCCAGTACGGCTGCAATGGCGCTTTGCTTGCGGGTCAGCATTCGCCGGTAACGCGCTTTGATCTTATCATAGCGATGCAGGATGTTGACGAGGTCTTTGTAAAGAAACTGATAGCGGGCAATACACTCGAATAGCAGGTGCAGGAACAGCCACGCATCTTCAATACTGATGTCAATGTCCGGCACATCCAGCAAGTCGAACATTTCAGTTTCAAAACGGCTATACAGCTCGTTAATGATTTCTGTCTTGTTCTTGTAGTGGTAATAAAGATTGCCGGGACTGATATTCATCTCATCCGCAATCTGCAACGTCGTGACGTTCGGCTCTCCGAAGCGGTTAAATAGCTTCAGACTGACGAAGAGTACGCGTTCTTTGGTTTTCAAGGGTTGCCTCTTTGCCGCGCCGGCCGCTTCCTTTCTGACATCATAAACGATTTGACCGGCGATGAGGATTGCCCGTCGTCATGCATTTCGGGGATTGATGTAGTAATGGTACAGCGTCTGATCCTGGAACTTGCCAAAGAACGCGCTGCACTCGTTGATATCTCGGTAGCGTCCACCCTGAAGCACCCTAATATCATCATATCCCTGCCGGATTTTAGAAAACCGGGCCTTGAGTGTACAGCAGATGATACGCGTATCCGATAGTTTTTCGCGTTCAGCCAGGGTTTTAACCCATGCAGCCGAGGTGGTGGCATCCAGATTTTCCGCAGAATGAATATGCTTCAGGCGACGACGGTACACCAGGTCGTGAGAGGCGCTGTCAGGGCGTTCGACCGCGTGACGCCGGAAAGCCTCCCAGAAAAAATTGTCAGTTAGCGTCTGGAATGCCGACAGACTGCTCAGGCAGGTGTCGATGTAGTTGCGGTGACCGGCATTTTCCAGCACTTCGTCAATGGCCTGTCGCAACAGCCAATCAAAGCCGATAGAGGTTTTGTGCCCGTAGACCTTGCGATACATCTGGTAACGACTGTACACGAAATCTTCCAGTGCCCCCAGCCCTTTGGGGGTGATGCCAATGCCCAGCCAGCGGGTATCCGGTGCCCAGCCAACATGCATGTTTTTCAGAAGGTGATCCAGGTTGAAACCACCCAGCGTGACCGACGAATGGAAGCCGTCACGCAGCATATAGTCGGCCCGGTCTGCGTCAATCTCGCCCGAGATCAGGTGTCTGAACAGCCCCGCGGTCAGCTCACCGGCATCGTCGGGGGCCTCGGTTTCAAGTGTCAGCAGAGGCCATAACTGCTGCGCGTGATAACGGAACGTCGTGCCGGGGGACAAGGCCGTCGTATCCATCAGCAGCAGGACATCCTGTGCAAGGCGGTTGACCTCAGCGGATGCGACGGTCGTCAGAATTTCATGTGCGCAACGGATGGAGTAATGCTCATGCTCCAGAACAGTGGGCGGTGCATCGTGAAACTGGGACCAGTCCAGCCCCTGCCACAAGGCTTCAAATCGACCATTCTCAGACAGCAAATTGCGAATCGTTCGCGCCTGCGCAAACTGATGCGAGAAGCTGCTATGGCCGCAATCGTGCAGCAAGCAGGCGAGTCTGACCAGGCGCGCCATGTAGGCAATGCCCGCCAATTGTGCTTCTGAGGGGCGGCCATGACCGCCATCCCGATAGCGCCGGAGAGCCGATTCAATCAGGCTTTGAAACATGCGACTGCCAACGTGGAGCGTTCCGATGCTGTGCAGGAAGCGGCTGTGTGTTGCCCCCGGAAAAACCAATGACAGGATGTCGTTTTGGCAAATGTAGCGAAGGCGCTGAAACAGGGGGTGGTCTATCACCTCTACTTCATGGTTGAAGAGGGTGATCCCACCATGTACCGGGTCCATGACCAGTCGATCACGGACACCCAGCAAGTCATACAGAAAATCGTTCATGATTAAAAATGCGTATAAAAACTGTTGTGGTCAGCGGTTAGTATGCTAAACCTAACCATGGGGATTAGAGTGATTGTAGCCTGCATGCGATGTCATGTAAGCAGGTCATACAAAAACAGATAGGCAAGCACTGAGCTATTATGGCGGATCTTGAAGACACCCTGCTGTTGGTGGAAGCTGACAGTCAGACGAGTCAGACCTTGATAGAACACCTGACGGCCGGCGGGTTCCATGTCGATGCCTATGCCGACATTAGTGCCTATCTGCGTGTGGGGCATTCCACCGTTCCCGACCTGGTGATTGTGGACTGCTCGCCGGAAGACCTGGAGCGTCTGATTCTCAGCTTTGATGAAAATGTTCCGCAGCCTCCCGTCATTGCCAATTCATCCATTCGTTCTGCTGAATGCCTGCTGTCTTTTCTGCAGGCGGGCGCCGCAGACATCGTTCCACTGCCGCTGGGCGATTTCAGGATTTTTGATAAGGCCGTCGCCCGTCAGATCGAGAAAGTGCGTCTGCACCGTGAAAACCGGCAGTACCGGGCCGATCTTGAGTCGGCCAACAAAGAGCTGAAAGCGGGCCTGGAAGAACTCCAGGCGGACCAGAAAGCGGGTCGTCAGGTACAGATGAAAATGTTGCCCGAGCCCGATGTGGGCATTAATGGCGTACGTTTCGATTTCTGTATCAAGCCATCACTGTATCTGAGTGGCGATTTTTTTGAGTATTTTCGGCTCGATGATCACAAAATGGCCTTCTATTTTGCGGATGTCGCCGGACACGGCGCTTCGTCGGCGTTCGTGACGGTATTGCTTAAAAATTTGGGTAACCGGCTCAAACGCAACCTTCGCCGCGGTTCCAGTAATGACCTGCTGTACCCCGACCGTTTTATGTCCCGCGTGAATTCTGAACTGCTGGAAACCGCCATCGGCAAGCACCTTACCCTGTTTATGGGGATTATCGACATGCAGAGCCGCACGCTGCAGTATTCGCTGGGGGCGCATTTTCCCATGCCCATCCTTACGCAGGGCGGTGTCTCGCGCTACCTTGAGGGTAAGGGGCCTCCCCTGGGGCTTTTTGAGCAGGCGCGTTACCCCACCTACGAGGTGGCGCTTGAGCCCGGATTCTCCATAGTTCTCTGTTCTGATGGATTGTTGGAGGTGATAAATGCCAAGTCGATCGCAGAGAAAGAGGATGTGCTGCTTGAAACTGTTTCGCAGTCAGGACACACTATTGCAGAACTGGAGAGGGTATTTGGCCTTCGCTGGATATCCGAACTACCGGATGATATTGCGATTGTGTCGATAGCGGAACAGGATTAACCTTAATGTCGGGCTACCGCATTCTCAAAGCCGAGAAGCAAGGCGTGTTTATTCTGAAGTTCATCGGAGAAATCCGGCTGAATCTCTGCTCCACCATTGATCGCGCAATCGAAGAGATCGAACTGAGTCCCGATCTTGTCACGGTCGTGGTCGATCTGTCCCAGGCCGAGATGGTCGACAGTACGACCCTGGGATTGATTGCCAAAATTGGCGTGTTTGCGGGCCGTTCCGGCAAGCTCATGCCAACCATCATCACAACGAACCCTGATATCACGCGCATGATTGATACCATGGGGTTTGATGCGATTTTTGTCATTCTGAATGCAGCCGATATTCAGGCTTCCGACCTCAAAGAGCTGCCGGTGTGCACCGCCTCCGAAGAGGAAGTCCGCCAAAAGGTGTTGGCTGCCCACAAAGTCCTGATGGATCTGAATGATTCGAATCGGGAAACCTTTAAAGATCTGGTTCAGGCGTTAGAATGTCCCTAACGCGCTAACGGAATGCCTTTGATGAATAAATCCTTGAATGTCTGTGTGCTGGGCGGTGGTAGCTTCGGTACAGCTTTGGCCAATATTTCAGCGACCAACGGTTACCCGACGCGCATGTGGATGCGGAATACCGATAGGGTCGATGAAATCAATACACGGCACACCAATCAGCAATACCTTCCGGATACCGTATTGCACCCTGATCTTACCGCCACTGATCGCCTCGGCGACGCCTTGCAGGGTGCCGATGTGATTCTGGTCTCTGTTCCCAGTAAATCCTTCGCCGCGGTCATGGCGGAGGCCAGCACCTTTGCGGTGCCGGGGCAGTGCTGGGTGAGCACCACCAAAGGCATTGAGGAAAAAGGCTTCGCGCTCATGAGTGATATCCTGGCGAGAGAAGTGCCTGAGGCCCGTATTGGCGTGCTGAGTGGGCCGAATCTGGCTAAAGAGGTTGCGCAGAAGGCGCTGACGGCAACCGTTATTGCCAGTCGCGATGCCGGCTTACGTGATCGGGTACAGAACGTACTCAGTTGCGGCTACTTTAGGGTGTATGCCAGCACGGATATGTATGGGGTGGAGCTGGGCGGTGCCCTGAAAAATATCTATGCCATCATTTCGGGTATGGCCGCTGCCCTGAACCTGGGTGAAAATACGCGGGCGATGTTGATTACACGCAGTTTGGCAGAGATGAGTCGCTTTGCAGTCAACCTCGGTGCTAACCCCATGACCTTCATCGGATTGGCAGGCGTCGGCGATCTGGTGGCCACCTGTTCCTCGCCACTCAGCCGGAACTACCGGGTGGGCTATGCATTGGCGCAGGGCAAGGATCTCGATGACATCGTGGCGGACCTGGGCGAGGTGGCTGAAGGGGTGAATACCACGCGCCTCGTGTGTCAGAAAGCGCAGGAGCTTGATATTGACATGCCGCTGGCGGGCGGTCTTTACAAAATCATCTACCAACAAATTCCCGTGAAAACGGTCATTTCCCAGCTCATGCAGCGTGACCAGAACAGCGATGTGGAATTTGTCCTGCCGAGGAGCAGCTGATGACAACCTACATTGAATCCAGACTGATTGGTATTGTGCGTCATGGCGAGGCGGTACCCAATGCGCCAACGGATGCCGAGCGTCCACTGACCGAACGGGGGCATCGCCAGGCTCGCGCTACAGCAAGGGCCTGGACGGACTGGCTTCACCAGCAGGGCGTTTCCGCTCATCAGGTGCACGTGGTTCACAGTCCTTATGTGCGTGCCTGTGAAACAGCCGATGCCTTCATACATCAAATGGCGCTGACTGATCGGACGGAGTTGGACTACATTACGCCGGATGACGACCCCATGGTTGCGCTTCGACGCCTCTCATCCCTATTGGAAGAGTATCCAGAGAAACATCTGGTGGTGGTGTCTCATATGCCTCTCGTGGCCAGTCTTAGCGTGCTGCTTGAAATCGGCAGTTATCATGGCGCAAGGGGCTTTCAGACCGCTGAAATGCGGGTGTTTCAGGTGAGTCACTGTGAGCCGGGCTGCGGCATGCCGATTACGGTATTGGCCGCAGACGCCTGAGCGTGTCTGGAATTTTTCCAGTCAGTTAATCGATTCGGCGCATGAAATCAAACGCTTGCAAGCGATATCTAATGTGGATTGCGATGTGTAGAAGTGAGGTGAAAAGCGTACGCCTCCTCCACGAGATGCACACACCACCTGCGCTTTCATCAGGCGCTGCCACAACTCAGTGGAGGGGAGGCCTCTCCAGGTAAACGTCAAAATGCCCAAGGTGCGCTCCTCGCGCAGATCGCTCAGGATTTCAACCTGAGAGACATCGTTAAGAGTGCGCGCTAAGTAGCTGATGTTATTGTGAATCATGTGTTCAATCTTTTTGAGCCCAATGGTTTCCAGTAAGGCCAGGGACTGTTCCAGCGTCACGATACCCAAGAGATTGGGACTGCCACATTCAAAGCGAGTTGCGTTGCTGGCGGGCGTGTTATCAATAACATCATAGTTGCCTCGTTGAGCCAGCATATGCCAGCCATACTGGTGCAGCATGAGCTGGGGGATCAGTGCCTGTCGAATATAGAAGACGCCCAACCCTTCAGGCCCCATCATCCATTTGTGGCCATCCGCAACCAAAAAGTCGATGCCGTCTGCCTGAACGTCGAAAGCACGTGCTCCCAGGCTTTGAATGGCGTCTACACAAAATAAAACCCCTTTGGCCCGCAACGCCTGGCCCAGTTCGTGAGTGTTCACTTGCAGACCGCTGCCATATTGAACGGAGCTGATTGACAGCAATCGCGTACGACCATTGATGGCACTTAGCAGCGCCGATTCAGGCGTGCTGGCTGAGTGAAGGTCTACCTGACGCACCACGACCCGGAATCGCTCCTCCAGTGCTTGCCAGACAATCCGGTTGGAAGGGAATTCCTGGTTCGAGATGATGATCTCATCCCCCTCGCGCCAGTCCAGCCCGAACGCGATCAGAGAAAGGCCCTCCGAGGTGTTTTTGACCAGGGCAATTTCATCGGTTGACGATGCGCCCACCAGTCGGGCTAGACGTTCCCTCAGTCTTTTTTGAATCAGTAACCAGGCCGGGTAATGGTAAGCGCCTGTCACGACATTTTCCTGAGCAAAAGCGGCCAGGGCGGTGGCGGCTCGCTGAGGCCAGGGTGATACCGCCGCATGGTTGAGATAACAGAGGCCTTCCTGCTGTGGGAATTCGGCGTGAATCAGGGCGTCGATGTCGAGAGGTGCTAACGCATTTGGGGTCATATGATCGGTTCCTTGGCGAGATTCGGAGGAGTAAAGTACGGTATCATGGCGGTCTGTAAAACTTAACGAATTTACCGGTCACCATGCTAGATTTACCTGTCAGCTATATTGAACCAGTCTTTCGCCCCCCCAGCGAAGGGCGATCTTTTATTTTGCCGGTCACCAACGGCTGTTCCTGGAATAAATGCACCTTCTGCGAAATGTACACGCAGCCGCAGAAAAAGTTCACAACGCGGCCCCGGGAGGTTGTTCAGGAAGAAATAAGGGAGACGGCAGCTCGTTTTCCCGGTATTCAACGCGTCTTTCTGGCGGATGGCGATGCCATGGTGCTGAGCACCGCTCGGCTGATCGAAATTCTGCAATGGCTGAATGAGGCATTCCCGCAACTGGAACGGATATCCTCTTATTGTTTGCCGCGAAATCTCAACAAGAAATCGGTTGAGGATCTGCGCCTGATGAAGGCGCTTAAACTGAGTTATTTATACGTCGGTGCGGAATCCGGCGATGATTTGGTTCTGCATAAGGTCAACAAAGGGGAAACGCAGGATTCCACACTGGCGGCCCTGCTCAAGATTCGGGAGGCAGAGCTGGTATCCTCCGTGATGATTCTCAATGGGCTAGGCGGACGGCGCTACTCGGAGCAGCACGCGCTCAACAGTGCGAAACTGGTCAATGAAGCACAACCTGACTTTCTGGCCACGTTGGTGGTGTCCTTTCCGATGGGCGAGGCCCGTTTTCGTTCAGGCTTTGAGGACTTTGAACCTTTGGACCAGACGGGACTGTTTCGCGAAATGCGAACCTTTCTGGCCGCAACGGACTTGAAGCAGACCCAGTTCCGTAGTGATCATGCGTCCAATTATCTGGTTCTGAAAGGCGAGTTGGGGCGTGATCGTGAAAAGCTGGTACAAACGATCGACACGGCACTCAATCAGCCCGGGCGCATTCCCTTGCGCCAAGAGTGGCAACGCGGACTTTAGGCACAGGATAAGCAGGCATGGCGCACGGCGAGCAGAAGACAACTTTGGGTAGAATAGATGCGGCGGTAAAGGCGGCCAAGAATCCGAAGTCACCGCCCATTGACCAATGGCACCCGACTGTCGAACTGTCTGTCGCACTTCGTATCGGTATAGATGGGCAATGGTCTCATGATGGAGAGCCCGTGCAGCGGGAATCGCTGGTTGCCCTGTTTTTGTCGATCCTGCGGCGAGAGGCTGGCGGCTATTACTTGATAACGCCGCACGAAAAAGCCCGTATCGAGGTGGCAGATGCACCCATCCTGGTGACGGATGTTGAGTGGAAAGAAACAAAGGAGGGTGAGCTGACTTCTCTTTACGCAATCACCCAAACTGGGCAGCGCATTGAAATTTCAGCTGAGCATCCACTGGTCAACGCTTCGGTGTTCCGCCAATCCGTCGTGCCTTTGCAGGTCGAAACAGAAGGTCTGTTTGATGATGCCTGGTACATCCTGCTTCCCCGAGGGTTGAGCGCACGATTGAGCCGTCCGGTTTACTATCGACTGGCAGATAAACTGCAAGAAACGGCTGAGGGTGACTTTGGATTGCGGGTCGGCGGACATTGGTTTGCGCTGGTGTTGTGAGTGGTCGCACCGCTGTGGTGCTGACACTTGAATATTTTCGCATCAATATGGTGCAAGCTGTTGAAATATAAAATTATTATGAATCTGGTCAAAAGTTGATTACACTCGCGCCTCCAAAAGCAAGAGTAACAACCATGTACGCAACACATATTTCATCGCCAGCCAATCAAACCTCGGAACTCACATTGGGTGGGACCTGCGGATACACCATCGAAGGCAAACGGATTCATCTGTCCGTCAGTGAAATCCTCAATCGGCGGGACCTGGATAATCTCAGCGGCACGCTTTCGCTGGAAGTCTGGGCACTCAAGCAGGCTTACACCGGAGGAAACTTTATCGGGGTTGCCATGGCGGGCACACAAGTCGGTCAACTGGGTGGACAACATCTGTTCGCTAATCTGAACTATGATTTGCCCCTTCATGCGCCGGGCGAGGGAAGCTGGGTTGTCTGCCTAATGTTGCGCGAGTGGACAGACGCGGGCTACCTGACCCGTGACTTCATGAACTTTGCGGTACCTTTTGTGGTTGCAGCGGAAGCGAATGCCTCCGTAAAAGATAATGTGATCCGCGGAAAATTTGAAGAAAAAGCGCCCGCAACTGCCGTTGCAGCTCCAGTCGCAGCCGCTCCGGTAGAGGGCGTTGCGGTAACGGTCGAGATTGAAGCGCCCAAGCCTGCCAAAACAGCAAAGGTCGCCAAATCAGACGCGAAGGTTAAAGATAAGGCGTCAGCCTCTGACGGGAAAATTTCCATCAATCAGGCAGACGTAAGTGAAATTGCCTCTATCAAAGGCGTATCCCTTAAGCTTGCAGAAAACATTATTCTGTCACGCCCCTTTCAGGCGGTGGAAGATCTGCTCAATGTAAAAGGCGTGGGCGCCAAACTGCTGCAGAAAATTCGCGACTTTGTAACGCTTTGATGGATGTGGCGTGAAGGCAAGGCATCAAAAAGGGGCTATTGCAGCCCCTTTTCTTTTTGGGTAGCCCTCGTGTAAAGCTCAGGCTGCCCACTGTGTAAGCGAACTTACATGTTGGGATAGTTTGGGCCGCCGCCGCCTTCTGGTACCACCCAGGTAATGTTCTGCGCAGGATCCTTTATGTCGCAGGTCTTGCAGTGAACACAGTTCTGAGCGTTGATCTGGAAGCGCTTGGAGCCATCTTCATTGGCAATCACTTCATACACGCCGGCCGGACAGTAACGCTGGGCGGGTTCGTCAAACTTTGGCAAGTTATCGCGAATCGGTAGCGCAGGATCTTTAAGGCGCAAGTGACAGGGCTGGTCTTCTTCGTGGTTCGTGTTCGACAGGAACACAGACGTCAGTCGGTCGAAGGTTAGCTTGTTATCCGGCTTGGGGTAGGCAATTTTCTTGCACTCAGCGGCTGGCTTCAGGGCCTCGTGATCTTTCACGGTGTCATGCAGCGTGATGGGCAGGCTGCCCTTGAGGATGTTCTGCTCAATGAACGCAATACCGGCACCGATGTAGTTGCCGAACTTGTGCATGCCCGGTCCGAAGTTGCGCTCGTCGTACAGCTCTTTGAACAGGCTGGACGCCTTAAACAGCGTCGTGAAGTTGTGCAGCTCGGTACGGCCCTCGGCGCCGCCCTTAAGGGCTTCAAAGACGGCCTCTGCGCCCAGCATGCCGGACTTCATGGCGGTGTGAGAGCCTTTGATCTTGGAGAAGTTCAGGGTGCCTGCGTCACAGCCCAGCAGCAAGCCGCCCGGGAAGGTCATTTTCGGCAGGGAGTTGAAGCCACCTTTAGTGATCGCACGTGCACCGTAGGCTACGCGCTTGCCGCCTTCGAGGAAGTGGCGAACCTGCGGATGCAGCTTCAGGCGCTGGAATTCTTCAAACGGTGAAACGTGTGGATTGCTGTAGCACAGGTCAGTGATCAGACCGATGTAGACCTGGTTGTTTTCCAGGTGATACAGGAACGACCCGCCAGTGGACTTACTCTCAATCAGTGGCCAGCCGGTAGTGTGAACAACCAGACCTTCTTCATGTTTGGCAGGGTCGATTTCCCACAATTCCTTGATCCCGATACCGTAGTGCTGAGGATCTTTGCCTTCATCCAGGCGGAACTTGCTGATCAGCTGCTTGCCCAGGTGGCCGCGGCAACCTTCGCAGAACAGGGTGTATTTCGCGTGCAATTCCATGCCGGGTGTATAGCTGTCTTTCGGCTGACCGTCATGGCCAACGCCCATGTCGCCGGTGGCAACCCCTTTAACGCTGCCATCTTCATGGTACAGGATTTCGGCAGCAGCGAAGCCGGGGTAAATTTCCGCACCCAGACCTTCGGCTTTCTCGGCCAGCCAGCGGCACAGGTTGCCCAGGCTGATGATATAGTTACCTTCGTTGTGCATATTGCGCGGTACGAACGCATTAGGCACCTTGATCGCTGCTTCTGAATTACGCAGCAGGAAGATGTCGTCACGCTTGACCGGAGTGTTCAGGGGCGCGCCTTCTTCTTTCCATTTGGGAAACAGTTCGTTCAGGGCTGAAGGCTCGAAGACCGTACCGGCAAGAATGTGGGCACCGACTTCTGATCCTTTTTCAACAACGCAAACGGTCAGCTCGTGGTTGTTTTCCTGAGCCAGCTGCAATAGTCGACAAGCCGCCGACAGGCCGGCAGGGCCTCCACCAACGATGAGGACGTCAAATTCCATCGATTCGCGTTCCACTCTTACTCTCCTTTCTCAGATTGCCATTCTTACCGCGGCTCAAGATCAGGTGCTACCGCGCACTATTCAAGATATAACCCTGAATTATAGGGAAAACACAGGGCTTAGGATAACCGATTTTGCAATTCAAACAAACGTTTGTTTGAAATTTGCGAGCTTTTCCAGTTTAATACAGCCCGCTGAAATTCGCTTTGGTTTAACTGTTTTTTTTGACAAAACACGGCAAAAACCTTATTTTTCAGCCGATTCAATCAGAATGGACGGCCTTTAGTTGACCCGGTTTTCGCAAAGGTTCACTATGGCCGGTTTACAGGGTAAGTGATCCAGCCGCTATCTGAAGCAGTACAACTCTTACCGAAGTCAAACTAGTTTAGAGCAAAAACGAGGAATCTATGAAGGTTCTTGTCGCTGTAAAACGCGTAATTGATTACAACGTGAAAGCCCGGGTTAAAGCAGATCAAACCGGTGTTGATCTGAGCAACGTCAAAATGGCCATGAATCCATTTTGTGAAATTGCAGTAGAAGAGGCAGTACGCCTCAAAGAACGTGGCGTTGCCACTGAAGTTGTCGTTGTTTCTATCGGTCCTAAAGCGGCTCAGGAACAGATCCGTACTGCCCTTGCTCTGGGTGCGGATAAAGGTGTTCACGTCGAAACTGACGTAGAAGTAGAAGCGTTGGCGGTTGCTAAACTGCTGAAGGCTGTTGTAGAGAAGGAGCAGCCTGGCCTGATCATTCTGGGCAAGCAGTCGATCGACACTGACAACAACCAGACCGGCCAGATGTTGGCGGCTCTGTGTGGCTACGGCCAGGCGACGTTCGCTTCTGAAGTGACTGTATCCGGTGACAAAGTAGAAGTGACCCGTGAAGTTGACGGCGGTCTGCGTACCGTTGCGCTCAAACTTCCCGCTATCGTGACCACTGACCTGCGTTTGAATGAGCCACGCTATGCGTCTCTGCCGAACATCATGAAAGCCAAGAAGAAGCCTCTGGAAACCGTTTCACCTGCTGACCTGGGTGTTGATGTAACGCCGCGCCTCAAGACCCTGAAAGTGGTTGAGCCCGCCAAGCGTTCTGCAGGCATCAAGGTTGCCAGCGTTGAAGAACTGGTAAGCAAACTGAAAAACGAAGCCAAGGTGATCTGATATGAGCGTATTAGTTATTGCAGAACACGATAATGTATCTCTGAAGGGCGCGACCCTGAATATCATTGCTGCGGCCAAGAAAATCGGTGGCGATATCGACGTACTGGTTGCAGGCGAAGGCTGTGGTGCTGTTGCTCAGGCTGCTGCTGCCGCTGAAGGCGTGAAGAAGGTTCTGGTGGCTGACAATGCTGCCTACGGACATCAGCTGGCCGAAAACGTTGCTGCGCTGGTCGCAGAAAAAGGTAAAGGCTACAGCCACATCCTGGCGTGTGCCAGCACCACGGGTAAAGACGTTCTGCCGCGTGTTGCTGCGCTGCTGGACTCTCAGCAAATCTCTGAAATCATCGGTGTTGAGTCCTCTGACACCTTCCAGCGTCCGATCTACGCCGGAAACGCGATTGCGACCGTTCAGTCTTCTGACGCGATCAAAGTGATCACGGTACGTCCTACCGCTTTCGATCCTGTTGCTGCGACCGGTGGTGCTGCTGCCGTTGAAGCGATTGCCGATGCGAAAGACGCGGGTGTTTCCAGTTTCGTGAAAGACGAAATGGCCAAATCTGATCGTCCTGAACTGGGCGGTGCGAGCATCGTGATCTCCGGTGGTCGTGGCATGCAGAACGGCGACAACTTTGAAATGCTGTACCGAGTGGCTGACAAATTGGGTGCAGCGGTGGGCGCATCACGTGCCGCGGTTGACGCCGGTTTCGTTCCCAACGACATGCAGGTCGGTCAGACCGGTAAAATCGTTGCGCCGCAGCTGTACGTTGCCGTGGGTATCTCCGGTGCGATTCAGCACCTGGCCGGTATGTCAGGCTCCAAAGTGATCGTTGCGATCAACAAAGACGAAGAAGCCCCGATTTTCCAGGTGGCTGATTACGGTCTGGTTGCTGATCTGTTCGAAGCCGTTCCTGCACTGGAAGCCGAGCTGAACAAAGTTCTCTAAGGTCATCTGATCCAGGAACTGGAGAAAGAGGGGCTTGCTCCTCTTTTTTTTGCCTTCAAATTGGGCCAGGTTTGACCTTGCCAGCTAAAGGCTTGCAACCAGACGAGGCGCTTTCCATACTAGGCACCTGTTTGAACGAATAATTGAAAAAGGAATTGAACCAAATGAAATTAAGAGTATTGCTGGGCTGTGGTTTAATCGCATTGAGTTCTGTGTCAGTTGCGCAGGAAGATCCGGCAAAGCTGTGTGCAAATGCGGCCAAACTTTACGCGGACGATGATCTGGACGGTGCCCTTGAGGAAGCCAGATGGTGTCTCGAGGCGCTCGAGCAACTCAAGCAGAGCAAACAGTCTGACGCTTTCCCTGAAAGTATCGGCAGCTGGAAACGCGGTGAGGTTCAGGCTAACAAAGCCATGGGTATGACCGTGATTGAAACCCATTATGAAAACGGCGATAAGACTATCAATGTGTCTTTGACCTCCGGCATGGAAGGCTTTGGTGCGCTGGCGCAGATGGGCATGGCTGCGGGTGGTAATAAAGTGCGCATCCAGAAGAAAACAGCGGTTATGATGGGGGAAGCGGATCGTCCTGAAATGATGATTTCACTGGACGGTGGCAAACTGCTGAAACTGGAATCGAGTTCTGCAACCGCAGACGAAGTGACTGAGCTGGCGAAGAAATTACCGCTGCAGGAATTCGAGTAAGCCAGGGCTGCGCCTTCGTGATTGGCCCTGCCGTCCGTGGGGCCCAATCAGGAGAGGTTCTACTGGGCTTGAATCTCCAGCTTCGTGCGAATGAAGTCCTGGTGGGGCACGTACAGCAATTCTGCTGCCCGCCTAACAAAGTGCTCTTCATAACGATCCAGCTGGCCATCGGCATAGGCCACTTTCCAGAGCTCGCGAACAACCTGAACTTTTTGCTCCGGGGTACAGCCCTGATTCAATACCGACGTAAATTCGTAGAGAGAGGTTGATGCGTCTGCCCGTGTGTGGGCCAGCGCCATGACCTCCTCAATCTGTGCAGCATCGAGCTTGAACACGGCTGAAAGGTGCTGTCGGATAGTCTCAAGTTCGCTGCTGTCCACTTGCTGATCAATGCCCGCCAGTTGCACCAGCAACGCCGCACTGATGACTTCCAATTCGTGTGGCTCGATAGGTTGAGCAGGTAAGGCTACCAGCTCGGTAAAGAGTTGCTTGAGCGATCGCAGCATGACAGGGCTTTCCTTAATTCAGTGCTCGCCATAATAGCAATAATCCGGTTCAGGGCGAAGGAGGGTGGGGGAAGAGCTGAAAAATGCCGCTGTGCCCGAGCATGTCGCCCACAATCCAGATCTGCTCAAAGGGGTGGCCCTGCGGTACCTGGATCAAGGTCTGCAGGCGGTGAATGTCTGCGGTGGTCCAGGCGGGGTGGACGTTACGCACCACCAGCCAAACACGCCTGGAGTGATAGCTTTTGTGTGACTTGCTTTCGAGAATGCGGTTGAGGGCACAGATCAAACGGTCATGGACTGGTTCACTTTCCAGAAAGTCCAGTTCCTGGCGGGTGTGATCCGTCAGGCTTCGGCCCAACAACTGCATTGCTTCTTTTTCTGAGCCGTAGAGGTGGGCGATTTCCAGATCGAGGCGCTCGCCTTCCAAGAAGCAGCTGGCATCAGGCTTCTGTGGTTTATTGTGCCAGATGTGGCGCATCGTCTTGCCGGTACGCTGCTCATAATGACGCATGAAAACGCGCGCCGCTTCATGTTCGAGGTGGAGTTTTTCGGCTTCGCTGTTCATGCTGTTGCAACTGATCTCAAAATGATTTTTGCAAGCAGTTGTTCAAAGGCGTCACTCTCATCAAATGCCACCAAGGGCAGGGCCTCACGGCGTCTAGCCTCGCGATCCTTCCGGGCTTTTTGGATTTGGTTGAACAGGCTTTTGGGATACCAGGGTTGGGGGTGCTGCGTAATACCTTCCTGATTAGCGGAAGAGCGGTCAATATCCTCCTTGAACATGGGAAAACAGAAAAAGAATTTTCCAATGACCCCTGACACATCAGTGAAGCGAGCCTGTTGAGCTTTTCTGAGCTGACTTTCGACACTGAAACTCTTGGCATCCACGCTCAGCATTGCGCCGTTTTCGCCCAACACGAGCAGATCGAATTCACCCTGAATGTCGACAGAGTGAAAGGCCTGGCATTTGAGGTTGCTGTAGGCCTCAATCACGCCTGAATGATGTCGTTTCATCCATAGATAAGCGCGATATCCCACCAGCAACTCAAACAGGCGCCCGAAATCTTTGATGCCGGGTGCAAGAAATAGCTGTCCGGCTTTCGGCCGACTTTGCACTGAAAGCTCAGGATTACATGCGAAAATAAATTTTCTGACTTCTAAGGTCTCAGGTAGTTCCAGCGTTAACTGAAGACATTCTCTGAGATTCGCTTCGGTGGTGCTCAGTAACTGCTTGCGTAGTTCATTGGTCACTCGGATACCAGGCCACACCGGACGGGTAATGTTTGGCCCAAAGAGTGAACGATTGGATTTATCCAGATATAGCTGCTTGTATACGGATTCAAAGCTTTGAGAAGGTAAACCCTTACGCCACAGACTTTGCAGAAGCTCCAGAATTTCGTCCAGCGTTGGCTCGCCTCTCTCACCCATGTTCACACCGAGTTCAGAGCTGATCGACGCGGCTTGCTGAAAGCACACGCGGCGGTAGTCCTGGCAGTGCATAAACAAATGAAAGGCTTGGGGAAGCCAGTCGGGGAAAGCCGGTTCGTCGCAACCTCGGCGATAAAGTCGAAGCATCGTATCGTCGGCGATGGAGCGAAAGCCATAACTCGCCAGCCGCGGCTCCAGCAGAATCGGCGCTTGTCGGATAGCGACAGGGGCTTCGTCTGGTTTGAGCCAACACAACAGTTGCCCCTGATTCAGCTCAAAATAAAGCGCGACCGGGTTTCGCTCCGGGTGGCGGTGAGCAATACGCTCAAACAGTAACCAAAGCGCCATAGACTGAATTTTTAAACCGCCCCCCCACGCAAAAGCCGGGGCATCAAGTAGGTCATGTTTGAGCGCCTTCTCCAGATGCTCCACCATCCCGCTGGGGTTCGATTCGAGGGCTTCAGGTAGTAACAGTGTCTGTATTTCCACCATAGGGTCGATCAGTGCCATGGCATGCCTGAGCTTTTCTACCCAATTCTGCTTGTGCGCAACCGCACTCTGCAGACAAATCACGCGCCTGGCTTTGCTTGCGGCGATGGGCAGGAGATTGGTCACTTCCTGGTGGGTTGATAAACAAATCAGGGTCTTGATCCGGGGTGGTTCTGGCAAGTGGCTGGACATGCTTTTAGCCTGGGAGACAAATGTGTGTGTTCACCAACGATTGAGTGTTTTGTTCTAGACTGTCACTCTTGATTCTCAACCGAGAGGAAAATATTTTGAATCAAAAGAGCATAAAAAAACTCCGGTCGAAAGCCAATAGTTTCATGGCATCGGTGGTGTTGATTCTGTTTGTGATGGCGACCGGGTGGTTTGCAGATTCGGTATTAGATGCCGAGGCAAATCTTTGGGAGAGCCTGAAAGCTTCTCTCGGTGGGATTGCCGACAATCCCGGGCGTCTAGGGTTTCCTTTTATTCTGTTAGTTGGCTCTGCAGCGATACTGTATTACCTGCGAAGAGGACTATTGCCTGCCCAGAATCTTGCTAAGCTGGAGCGGGTGCCAGCGTCCAGAGCATTGGTATTTACGCTTTCGGAATTGCATCCCTCACTTGATTTTGAATGGTCCAGTGACGAAGCCCCTCTTTTGGTCAAGACGCGGAACCTGGACGGCGGTGCCACTGAGCAGTTAACTTACACATTGCCGGAGACACTTGAAAATGCTGTTGTTGTGAGTGAATCGAATCCGCTCAGTCGTGAAAGGGTTAATTGGCAGCAGATTCTAAAAGGATTGATGCCGCATCGATCAAGCGTTAAATGCATTTGTTTTGTTACCTCAACGAAATCCCATCATGGCCTTGAAAAGGTCTCTCGTTTGATACGTTATTATCTCAAACAGAACGTCGAGATTGTAACGATGGAAGCACCTGTTAATTTTGAAGTTATTGATGAGGTCTATGGCGCTCTGTCCGGTTTGATCGAGAAGCTTGAGGGTGCCGGATACTCTGATCGTAAAATCATGATCGATGCTACGGGAGGGAACAAAGTGACGAGTATTGCTACAGCGCTGGCGACACTGACCTATAAGGAACTTAAGTTCCAGTATGTGAGCGAGCAGGGTACTCCCGTCGCGTTTAACACCACCTTTGCCAACGAACCAGACCTGGGATGAGCGAGTGAGCACCGTTTACCTTTTAAATACACCGATTTTGACCACCTACGGCGACTACCGGCTGAGTGGTCCACTGGCACTGACGGAAGCCAATGATTTGCTCAGGTCGGGATTTGAATCGGCGATTGGGCACGAAGCGACGGCGGAAATCCTCACCGAACTGTTGGCGGTTCAGGTGCCTCTTTCCCGTAGGCGGATTGAAATGCAAACGGGTGATCGGGCGGTTGTGTTTCGCTTGCTGGAACGCATGCCGGAGGGGGCTGTCCTGAATACGGAAGAACTCAAGGCCTTGAGATTTGAGCTGAGTTTGCTGGAGAAAGTGGGGTGAAGGCGGACGACTACCTGCCTGGAAATGCTATCCCTTTAACCTTACGTTCCGCCTTGGTCAGTAATTAAGGCTTGCAATTGCGTCTGCAGCCAATCGAAGCCGATAAACTCCTGCTCGAGTCTGAGGCCGCTGCGGATTTTTCCGCTTACCAGCTCATCGTAGAGAGCGGCTTCTGCGGGTTCTAAGCGAGCGAGTTCGCCGCTATGGGGTGTTTCCTCCTGCCCCCAGACGTTTTTGTGCGCCAGTAGGGTCTCCCGATCCATGAGGAGGGACTCGACATGCGGAAAGTGGCCGCGCAGTTGGTTGAGAATGGCAAACCCATGTGTATCGATATCCCCCCAGTAATGCAGGCGACATTGGTGGAGCCAACGCGCGCTGGCCAGCGCCTCCCAGCCGTAACCGGCGCCAAAGATAACAATGGCATTCCTGACCTCGGGGAACACCAGGAAGTTGGTCTCGTTTTCTGTAATAAATACATGCCGGGGCTGGAGTGTCAGGCAGCTGAAACTTTGCACATCGAGGGTGATGTCGGGGCACACTATCCCAGCCATGAGACGGCAGTCGGGGTCAAGCAGGCGAAAACGCACGCGGGTGGGTTTTTCCTGAAACCCATAACGGGCTGCAAAATGGGCAACTCCATATTTGGCTGCATCTATGGCGGTCTCTGGAAGCGCAAGGTCCAATAGCTCCGATAACACCCCCCTGTGGGACTCAATGAACTTACTGTGGATGCCCGGTAAATCGACCTGGCGCATATAGATACCCGGACGCGGGTGTTCATACAGCCATGTCACAATCGCCAGCAAATTTTCCCAGCTGTCAGCGAGTTCCAAAGCTTTGGCCGGTCGTTTTTCGAGCCAGTTCAACAGCACGGGTTGGACGGCCTCGGTAACGGAGATCTGCGTGGTGAAGGTGCGCCATTCCGTGTGCTTGTTTAGCCACACCAAAGCATCCTGGCGGGAACTGACCCAGACGCTTTCCGGTAACCGTTGAGTGCCCTGGATACGGTGCCGGACCTCCTGCCATTTCACCTGTAAATGGGGGATGGAAGAGAGGGCATCCACCCAGTTTCTCACCTCATCAAAACGATGGGTGATGTCGTGTGTGTTGGGCGCCTTGAGTGACAGGCGCAAGGGAAAGCGTTGGTAACCGGTGACGGCATCGCGTAAAAGCTCGCCCCGCTCCCACAGGCGTTGAAGCTGGGCTTTGAGATCCCTGGCGGTGCTCCATTGGCTCACGCGGGGGATTCCTCGGCGGCCTGGTCAGCCAATTGTTTTTGTTCCCGGTACTCTTCGATTGACAGGTTGCGAAGTTTGGATGCCCGTCCACCATCGTTGTGAACAAAACCCACACTCGAGACAAAGGGCTCAATAATATGAATCTTCTGCAGAGGGGTCACGATTAGCAATTGCAGATTGAGCTGGCGGAATAATTTAAGCCCATACTGGGCAGATTCGTCTGAGCCGCGTCCAAACGCTTCATCAATCACGACAAACCGGAAGGAGCGCGAACGCACGGCACCCCATTCCAACCCGAATTGATAGGCCAGGCTTGCCGCCAGAATGGTATAGGCCAATTTTTCCTTTTGACCGCCGGATTTTCCGCCCGAGTCGGAATAGTGTTCGTGTTCGCTGTTGTCCTGGCGCCAACGCTCACTGGCAGCAAACAGGAACCAGTTGCGCACATCCGTGACCTTACTGGTCCAGCGCCGATCCAGTTCGGTCAAACCCTCGCGACCGCGGAAGCGATCAATAATGGCCTTCACCTGGAGGAATTTTGCCTCTGAATACTGCGTATCATCCGAGTCATCCGCTGAGCCGGTCAGGGCGCCCTCCGTGCATGCCCGTAAGGCTTGCTGGAAATCCCTGATTTCGGCATCCGGGCTGGTTTGCGACTCCAGCACAATGTAACGGCCGGGGTTATAGTCGATCTCGCCAAGCGACTGGTTGATGTGGGCGATACGCTCCTTGATGGTTTCACGTTCGCGGGCCAATTGTGCGTTGAAATTGGCAATTTCGTTGATCGCGTTGACGTTGAGCAGTTCCTTAAAGCGCGCCACGAAGCGGGGTAGGTCATCACGGTTGAGTTGTGTCAGCAGGTTCTCGTATTCAAAGGCGGCTTCCAGACTGGCGTCAATTTCTGCGGTTTCAAGTTTGAATGCCTCTTTGAAGGAGGCCATCGCCTTGATGATTTTTTCGGCGAGGCGCTTAACCTTCTGGTCTTCGTTGTCGATACGTGTCTGCACGAAAGCCCGTACTTCCTGTTCGCGATTATCGCAGGATTCGACGCTGAGTTGGTGCTCCCCAAGCGCCTCTGCGCGCATGGCCTCAAGCGTTGTTACCAGATCTGCGGTCAGTGGCGTCTCCGGAATCTGCGTTAAGGTGAGTTGACGCAGCTCCTGAGCGTCTGTGCGGCGCTGTTCGATTTTTGAACGTCTATCCCGCGCGCCTTGCAGTGCCGACTCGCTCTCGATGACGCTCTGTTGCACGCTGCGAAGCTGTTCGTTCAATTGCTGGAGCAGGTCTGAACTGGCTTCCAACTGCTGGCGTTCGTGTTCCAGCGTAGCGATTTCCGCTGCGATGCTGGCCCAATCGAGTTCGTCAAACGAGGTGAATTCTTCGAGTCGCGTGAGTGCGTTGAGCCGGACTGCCAAGCTTTTTCGTTCGCTTTCAATCGTGCTGATGAGGCTGCCAATGTCACCCATCCGGGCTTCGAGCTGGCGGCGCCTGGACTCCAGTGCAGCAATTTTTGCGGCATTGCTCCAGCCGAGTACGTAGCGGCTGCGGTCGTCTATGCGGTGCCGGTCATCTTTCTCATGGCGCCCGGTCGGGTCCTTGATCTGCCCCGCCTGGGTGATGGCCCGGGTTTCGCGCCGGAACTGCTCCTGAGTGGCGCAGCAGGCCACATCAAAGCGATGGGCAAGCTCACGCTCAAGCCAGTCGTAATGGGGCATGTCAGGCTTGATGGCGAGTTTATGCACCAGCGAATCAGGGTGCAAATCAGGAAGCCCGCCGGGTTTGCGTGAACGTACGTGAAAGTAAACCAGACGGCCGCGTAGCTGGTTGCTGTCCACCCACTCGGCAACGGCTTTGTAGTGCCTGTCAGGTACCAGCAGGGATAAACCGAAGCTGCGAAGCAAGCGTTCTGCAGCACCCTCCCAATCGCGTTCGCTCTCCCGAACCTGAATCAGTTCGCCGGCAAAGGGCATTTCGTCTTCCTCGATGCCCAGGGCCTGACACACCGCGGAGCGTATTTGAATCTGCCGGTCATCGATGTTGCTGCGGCGACGCTTGAGACTGTCTATTTCTCCGCTCAGCTCGTTGTGCTCTGATTTAGCCTGGCGAAGGCTGACGATGTGCTCCGTTAGGGTATTCTGCAGATCAGCGTCGCGGCGGTGAACCTCTTCACGCCAGGCACTGAAATGCGCGCGTTGTGCAAAAAAGCCCGCTTCGTCGGTCGCCGCCGGTTCACCCAGATCGGCCGCCAGGTCAGCATAGCGTTTTGACTTGGTCTGTCGGGTCGTGCGTACCTGTTCCTTTTGGCGGATATCGGACGCAAGGCGCTCGAGTCTGTCACCCCCGTTGTCACTGATCGCCCGCTTGAGTTCATCGATGTTGCGACTCTGCTCTTCGCGGATGAGCGCCATGCGGTTGACCTGGGCATCGGCCTTGTCCCATTCGTCGGACAGGTTGGCAAGGCGTTTCTCCACCAGCCCCAATTTGAGCCCGGCAAAATAACTACGCAGGCTGTCACGGCATTGCCGCAGTGACGCTACGCCTTTTAACAGAACAGTATGCCGATGACAGTCGGAGACCAGGGGCGTCAGCAGTTCAACTTGTTGCTGGGCCTTTAACACAGACTGATGGGCGCGGTTGAGGTCATCGAAGTGACCGATCAGGGCTTGAATGCGAGGGATGACATCGAAAGGCTCCAGCATGTGACTGCGAACGAAATCGGTCAGGTTACCCACCGATTTCATTGACACGGTCTGGTGAAACAATTCCAGCGCCTGATCATTTTCAATCCCGAAGCGACGCCGGAACCAGGCCGCATAGGGCGGGAAGCTCTCGTGCAGCTCGGCTCCCTGATGGCGGAGTTTCTTGCGTAGCTGGGCAATGTCGGTACCGAAATTGGAGAAATCGTCGGCGATCGAGAGGGCGCGTTCCGCCCCCAGGAAGAATCGAGCCGGTTGCCCTTGCGCATCCTTCATCCAGAACACCTGCGCCAGGCTCACTGTCTGATCGTAACCCGCGTTGTGGAAGACGCCCAGAATCACCGAATAGCTGTTCTGGTCACGCAGGCTGACCGGTTTGGCGGTGCCGGAGACATCGTTGCGCTCCGACTTGTAGTGGCCCAGCACGTAGGATCGCAAGGTGCGCTCCTTATTGTCAGCCCCTGCAGCTTTGTTATAGGCGATGCGATTGGCCGGTACCAGCAGCGTCGTGACGGCATCGACCAGTGTCGACTTTCCGGAGCCGATATCGCCCGTCAGAAGGCCATTCTTCCCGTCCAGTTGCAAGGTCCACACCCGACTATCAAAGGTTCCCCAATTGAATACTTCCAGGCGGGTGAGACGAAAACCTGACAGGGTGTCGTCCATCCCGAAGTCGAAGCCGAGCGTTTCCATGTCATTCATCGTCTGCATCCTTATTTTTTCCCGTCCCGGAAAATGCGGTTTGATAGGCGGCCAGGCGTTCATCGAAGTCTGCCAGCCACTGGGCGTCCACGAAGGCCTTCAGAATACGGCGCACTTCGTAGCTGGCTGTGCCTGCGGAGCTGCCGGATGCTGGTTTCAGTTTTTTCAGGAAACCCAGTTCCACCACTTTATTGAGCGTCGTCTCGATCTGGTCGATCAGGCGCGCTTCATTCGGGCCTTCGGGCAGGAAAACGCGCACCATTTCGACCAGGCTGTCCCGCTCCAGTACCAGGCGGGTATCGCTGCCACCGGCATCAAATTCCGCCAGTTTTTTGCGCAGCAGGGCCAGCATCAAACTGACCGGGAAGGAAAGGGGGCGTCGGGTCACCAGCCTGGGAAGCGCCGTCGCAGATTTGTCATCGTCTACGTCAACACGGCTCTTGAGGAAGGCGTAACCCTCGGCATCGTCCAGAAAAAGCTCAAGATTTAGCACCGCTACGTAATCACGCACATGCGCCTGCAGACTCAATAGCGTGCTCCAGAGGCGTTCGTCCTCATCCCGATAGAGCACCTGTTTAAGCAATCGGATCAGCAGTACGGACAAATCGGTGTTTGATTCAGCTGTTGTCGTGTCCCTGGTTTCTACGTTCATGTAGGGTCTCTGGTTGCGTTAGCGTTAGCGCAGAAAAATGACGCGGGGCATACGCGCACTGCGTGTGAGGGATTCGCCGCTGGCAGAGACGACCTTCCAGTAAATCGTTTCGGGCGAGTCTTCATCGACAGTTGATCTGAAGGACTCACAGCCCAGTTGCAGATAGGCCACCAGTTCGGCCAGTCCCTGCCTGAGGGGCATCAGTTTCACCAGTTCACTCAGGTTGATTTGTGAACGGCTCTGTAAGGCATGCCGGATATGGCGAGCCAATTGCGCCTTATCGACCACAATTTGGTCAAACAGGGCACCTGCATCGACATCTTCGTCGCCGGCCTGAAGGTTCAGACTGGCGATGACAGGTTTAATGGCCGGGGTGAACAGGGGGCGTTCCATCGCCAGCTCGATCCCGGCACTGAATTCATCCATCTCCATCACACTGCCGGTCGGCGGCCATGCTTTATTCGGAAGGGTTCGAAGTGCAAGCGATTTGCTTTCGATTCCCTGCAGGATATCCATGATCCGGCGATTTTCCAGCCAGGCCTGATCGTCGAGGAAGCGCCGGAGTTGTTGTGAGAGCTGCGCGACGGTTCGTTGTGTGTGTTCACCGGCTTCCATCCAGTCATAGTGAACCCGTCGGGTGCGGGTATCGGGCTTCATATCGGCCACAGCCGGTAGGGTCAGCACTTTTTCCAATAAGTCTGTCAATTCTTCCTGACGCCGACTGGAAAGCAGAAAATCCCAAAAGGCCCGGAAGCTCTTACCTTGATCCGAGTCGGAAATGGCATCCCGCTCACCCATGATGGCTTCAAGGAGCTCACCCTTGCTGCCTGTCCACAGGGCAATCCGTTCACGTACACGCCGGTCCAGTTGGCGGAAGTTGTATTCTACTTCACGGAAGTCGGTCAGCAGTTCGCGCGCACCCTGCATGAATTGCTGAAAACGATCCTTTACCGCTGTGTCATCCAGTAAAAAGACATCACCGGCCTCAATGCGGACGATCTGATCATCGATTTCAGCGCGACGCTTGTGGAGCTCGGCGAGGCGCTTGGCCGGGTCCGCTTCGCTGCCTTCGCTCATCTGCCGTAGCAAGTCAAACAAGGTCAGCAGGCGGGATTCGGTGCCCACGAACTGGCGTTCAGAAAGTTGAACCAGCCAGGCGATGGCTTTCTCGGTTGCGGGCGTGAGATCGAACTGGGCCTCGTCCGTTCCTGTTTTGTAGAACTTACGTAACCAGCCCTTGTCAGGGGTCGCCCAGTCGTTGAGGTAGTCGGCTGCCCGCTTGGGGAACGTGGTGCTTCCCAACTGCAGGCGGATGGCATAGAGCTCATCCTCCAGTGCCTCGGCCAAATCTGCGGCGGCCATAACCCTGACATTCGGCGCGACAAACACGCGATGCAAGAAGCTGGCAACCAGGGGGGCGTGATCAGAGCGCAGCAAACGCCAGGCCGGATGATGCGTTCGCAGGGTGTCGAGGGTGGTGAAATCAAGGTTCATCCTGAACGTGTCTCTGTAATGCCGAAATAGTTGGCAGGCGTGGTCGTCGGGGCGAAGTTTACCGCATATGACTTCTGTGTTTGAAGGCTATACAATTTTAATGGGTGTATCTGAGGAGCCTATCATGAAAGTTTCGAAATGGGGTAATAGTCTGGCGATCCGTTTGCCCGTCTCTGTGGTCGATGCCCTGGGGTTGAAAGAAGGTGACGACATTGAGATCGTCGTTGCGAGCGATCATGTGTTTAAAGTTGCGCGTAAACCGGATAGCACAGAGTGGCTTAACCGCCTGCGCCGATTCCGGGGGCGCTTACCTGCCGATTTTCACTTTGACCGCGATGATGCCAATGACCGCTGAGAAAGCCTTTTTCGACACGAATATACTCCTGTATTTAATGTCTGAGGACGATCATAAGGCGAATCGGGCGGAAGCGATCATCGGGAAGGGTGGGTGCGTGAGCGTTCAGGTGCTTAACGAAGTAACGAATGTGGCACGTCGCAAACTTCGCATGTCCTGGTCGGACATTTCAGACTTCATTCAGGCCATCACTCACCTGCTGAACGTCGAAGATCTGACAATGGCCAGTCATGAGCAAGGCCGTCGAATTGCTGAGCGCTACCAACTGTCCGTCTATGACGCCATGATCCTTTCGTCCGCCCTGCTGGCGGGCTGTCAGACGGTATACTCGGAAGACCTTCAGGATGGAATGGTGATCGACGCTTCGCTGACGATTGTCAATCCGTTCAGGCAAAACACCTCACAGTCCCATCGTTGAAAGCGAGCATTCCGCTCGGCTGCTAAGCTAAAGGCGAAACTGGCTGACAAAACGATCTTCGCCAATGGCTGCACTGCAACGCATTCTGTTTTTCCTATTGGTAATATCCTCTTGTGCTCACGCGGTGGTGGATGTTTCTGCGCCGGAGATTCGGCTCGAAGCAACGCTTCAGTTTGTTGAGGACACTTCAGGTAATCTTGATCTGGACACGGTGATGGCCCGCGACATCGACTGGCAAAGCAACGGGCGAACCTTCAATCAGGGCTATCACGGCTCCGCCTGGTGGCTGCACGTTGTCCTGCACAATCCCCAGGACACACCTTTGCAACGATTGCTCGAAGTGGGCTACGCCGCATTGGACTACGTTGATATTTTCGTTGTGGAAGAGGGGGTGTTGCTAAAAAAGTACGCTTTAGGGGATAAATACCCGTATTCCGCACGGCCGATAGATCATCGCTTTCCCCTCGTCCCCGTGAATATCCTGGCCGGACAGACCCTCGATATTTACCTGCGGGTACAGAGCAGTGGGGCCTTGCAAGTGCCACTGACGCTTTGGGAATACAGCCGTTTTCACAGTGCCGATTTTGATTCGACCGTAATGCAAGGCGCGTATTTTGGCGGCTTGGCGACGATGGCGGTGTTTAACCTGCTGATCTTTATTGTTCTGAGGGAGCTGAGTTACCTGTTGTATGTCGGCTTCATCGTCTCAACCATGCTGGCGATGGCCGCGCAGCAGGGCCTTGCCTTTCGGGTGCTTTGGCCGGAAGCGACGCAATGGAATGACCACGCCATCCTGTTCTTTACTTCCTGCACCGGGACCTTTGCCATTCTGTTTACCCTGCGTTTTTTGCGGGTAGAAACCTTTGCGCCAAAGTTAGCCAGGGTTTTACAGGCGGTTGCGACCTGCTGTGTCATCATGCTTCTGCTCTGCTTCGTGATTGAATATCGCACCCTGGCGATTATGACCATGGCCACGATTATCCTTGCCGTGTTGCTGGCGGTTGTCTCCGGCGTTGTTGGCCTGATCAAACGTGTGCCGTCGGCTCAGATCTATCTGCTCGCCTGGACTCTCCTTCTCATCGGCGCGGGTGTGATTTCGCTATCGCGGCTCGGTGTGGTGGAAGCGAATCTATTCACGGAATACGCCGTTCAATTAGGCTCGCTGCTTGAGGTCACGCTGCTGTCGCTGGCACTGGCCAGTCGCATCAATACCGAACGGCGTCTGCGCTATCAGGCCCAGAGTGAGGCGCTGCAGGCATCGCGAGTCGCCAATGCTGAGCTTGAAGAGCGGGTGAAGGCGCGAACCCTTGATCTGGAACAGCTTAATCAGCGGTTGCAGCGCCTGTCTGAAACGGACCAACTTACGGGGCTGGCCAACCGGCGATTTCTGGAGCAGCGTTTAAAGCAGGAGTGGGAGCGCGCACGGCGGCATGCTCATCCGGTGGCCTTGTTACTGATCGATGTGGATCATTTCAAGCAGGTCAACGATCACTACGGACATCCCGCCGGGGATGCCTGCCTGCAACAGGTCGCACAGCAAATATCGGCCGGCTTGCGGCAGGCGTCAGATGTCGCGGCGCGTTATGGGGGCGAGGAGTTTTGTCTGCTGCTGCCGCATACAGACCGTACTGGGGCGGAGGCCGTAGCGGAACGGATTCGCCAGAATGTTGAAAAAACGCTGATGGATGTCGAGGGCGTTAGGATTGCTCTGACCGTCAGTATTGGTCTAAACAGCTGCATCCCCTCCGATGGGAATAGCATGGAGCAGCTGATCAAACAGGCTGATGAAGCCCTTTATCACAGCAAGCAGACAGGCCGCAATCGGGTGATGGTGTCGGGCGCTTAATAAAACTTGACCCTTTGCCCTTAATGGCTTATCAAGTTAGCTATCGCTGAATATAAATTCAGCTTTTTTCAGAACCGGCATAACTGATTTATTCAGGGAAGAATTACAACAACGCCGTCCGGCCTGGCCATCTGTTTTTCTCCCTGCATGATTTTAATGCTCAAACACACACATGTGTGTGATGTCACTTGGTGACCAGAATTCTCTATTCTGCGCATCAAGGGATTCAATGACGCATGGACGCGTCACGGGCAAGGATGCCCGTATTGATATCAAACGACGCTCATCGCCAAATTGAGGGGGAACACCATGACAAAGACGGATCGGCTTACGGCCTCATCTCGCGTAGCGTTAGCCGCTTATCTGCACGATCTTGGAAAATTTGCAGAGCGCGCTGACATGCCTGTCGAGAAGAACAGACTCGAGGATCATTTGCAGCTTTATTGTCCCCGCCATCAAGCGGGCGACCGTACATATTATACTCACCGGCATGCCGCCTATTCCGCGTTGGCGCTGGATGTTATCGAACCTTATTTGCCTGAACTCACTGGGGATGTCGCACCATTTGGCAGCTGGCGCTCCAAAGAGGTGGATGACTCCATTCTCAATGCTGCGGCCATGCACCATAAGCCCACAACTTTCCTACAATGGATCATTGCGACTGCAGACCGTATGGCTTCGGGCTTTGAGCGTGAGCAATGGGATAAATACAACCAAGCCGAAGATCGCAGTAGCAGCGGATTAAACCATGTCACTTCGCGCCAGCTGACCCTATTTGAGCAACTGACGCTTGGAGACGACAAGCGGGCTATTACACCCGAGGGGCTATCCTTTCGCTATCCCTTAAAACCATTGAGTCCGGAAGCCTTGTTCCCGGTCAAAAAGGAACTTTGTGAATCTAAAGACCGGACCAAGGCCAGCGCGGAGTATCTTGCGTTGTGGAACGGGTTTTTGGGCGCACTGGATCGCATTCCCGCTTCGCACCGCCAGGATCTGACGCTCTGGCTTGATCACTTTGATAGCCTTTGGGCGGGTTTCACTCATGCCATCCCCTCTGCGACCGCATTTGGCACAAGGCCCGATGTATCTCTTTACGATCATTCTCGGTCCACGGCTGCCCTGGCGGTCGCATTGTGGCGTTATCATCATGATTCGGGTCATAACAGGGAAGCGGTCTCGGCAAACCTGAGAACCCGAACGGGCGCCCATGGCTGGGATGAATCAAAGATACTGCTAATCCAAGGTGATTTTTTCGGGATTCAACGATTTATTTTTGCCGGTGGCAAGGAAACCCAGCGCAAGTCAGCCAAGCTCCTGCGTGGCCGATCTTTCTATGTCTCACTGCTCAGTGAATTGGCTGCGCTGAAAACGCTGGAAGAACTCGACCTGCCGCCAATTTCCCAAGTGTTGAATGCTGCTGGCAAGTTTCTCATTGTCGCCCCGAATACGCAGGAAGTCCGGCTCAGTCTGGAAAAGGTTCGCACTGAGCTTAATCAATGGTTTATTGACAATTGTTTTGGCGTGGCCGGTGTTGGATTGGTCTGGCAGGAGGCTTGCCCCAATCAGTTTATTGAGGGGGGTGCGTCGAAGGCCGGGTTTGCGGCTTTGATGGCAGATTTGTTTGAGCAGTTGGAATTGGCCAAATACCAGCATTTGGGGCTGTGCGGTGAAACAGGGCTGTCGTCTGTCATGGCTATGGATAGTCCCAAAGGACCCTGTGTCGTAAATGAAACGCTTCCGGGTAACCCCGATTTTCCTGCAGGTGAAGATGCGAGCAGCGGATTTTATCACGCGCTATCCCGCGATCAGCTAACTGTGGGGCATTTTCTGGCGCGGGATGGGTATTCAAGAATGGCAATCAGTCGGGAAGCTTTGTCGCGAGGAGAGGCTGCGCTCAAGCTGAGTATCTTCGGCTATCACTGCCTGTTTACCGGATCGGAAGAAGACAGCGGTCGGTTTGGGCCCGAAATTCGCAGTGGTAATTTGCGCAGACTCTATGACTTTTCGCTCCCCAAAGGTCAAATGGATACCCTTCTTTTCAACGGCTATGCCCGGCGCGCGATCAACGGATACGTGGCACGTTTTAGCGAGCACGAATCACATCACCTGAATTATGAGCGCGGGCGCTATGCCAGCCTGAAACAGTCTGATCTTGATCTGATTGAGCAGGAGTTTCAGGTAAAAACCCTAAACCATCTGGCCTGTGAAGCCTTGCTACCGACAGACGCAAGCCTCAGCCAGTGGAAAGGGGTTCCTGCACTGATTTCGCTCAAAGGCGATATTGATGACCTGGGAGCGCTTTTTCAGCAAGGGCTTCAACCTGCCACCTTTGCGAAAATGGCGGCCTTATCGCGGCAGATCAACGCCTTCTTCACAGTTTATCTTCCGTGGCTCTGCCATTCAGATGAAACCTTTCGCAATACCTATACCGTATTCGCCGGGGGAGACGACTTTTTCCTGATTGGCCCCTGGCGGCAAACCCTACAACTCGCCCAGCGGATGCAGAAGGATTTTCACCGGTATGTGGCGCACAACGCCGGGATTCACTTTTCGATTGGGCTATACCTGCACAAGGCGGGAGGCCCCATCACACAGATTGCAGAGCAGACAGAACATATGCTTGAGCAGGCCAAACGACGTGAAGGTAAAAATAGCATTACCTTGCTAGGTGAAAGCCTCCATTGGGCAGACCTGACGATCCTGCTTGATCTCAGGGAACGACTGGCCAGCTTTGATGAAACCCTGCGCTTTCCAACAGCCTTTCTCTACAGTCTGCTCCAAATTAGCGAAATGGCGGAGAAGGCAAGGGGGCAGGGCGCTCTGCCACACGCCACGTTATGGCGATCTAAGTTGGCCTATATGTTAAGGCGTTATGCGGAGCGACACCGAAATCGTTTGGACAGTCAGGAAATTAAGACGGAGGAATTGACGATGAAACTGATTCAGTTTTTTGAGCAGCCCATTCGCGAACATGGGGGACGCTATCGGCTTCCGCTCACACTTCATCTCTATCAGGAACGTTTACAAGGCAAGGCAGGGGAATAACGATGACAACCAACAAAACGACCTATGGAAAACCTGGTTTCAACCAACGGAATGACGGCGGTTCCTCGGGGGGCAAAGCGCCCAGGGGGGATACCAGCCGGTTTGAGTTCATGGTGCCGCTGGCTAGTCCGGACCCTGCCACTTTCGATACCTTGGCAGAAAAGGTGGCCGAACAGCTTTATCAGGATGGAGGCTATAACAAAAACAAGCCGGCTCAGTTGCGTCGATTCTATGATGAAATCGTGATGTGGGATCAAAAGCTCAAACTTAAACCTCAGGCGCTACCTGAATACCTGCCGTTGATTCGCATGCTCAATGCGAAGGTCGCCTATGCCGTGGCGCGTGATTTGGTTTCCGAGAGTTTCAGGCAAATGCTGAGGCATCTCTTGGAACAGGTTCAGCCTGATCAGCCCACCACCTTCCAGAATCTGAAATTGTTTCTGGAAGCCGTCATGGGTTTCTACAAAGCCGCCGAATCCCGCAAAAATTAAGGAGAAACAGAGATGAAACTGAATCGCATCATCAAGATTAAAGGCAAAATCGAAGTGCTCAGCGGGCTCCACATTGGTGGCTCGGAGGGGGAAATGCGCATCGGTGGTATTGATAACACCGTGGTCAAGCATCCCTATACCGGTCAGCCCTATATTCCCGGCTCCAGCATTAAAGGGAAAATGCGCAGTTTGCTTGAATGGAAAGCCGGGCTGGTGGGCTTTACCGAGGGCAGTCCTGTCAACGCGGCGACGCTGAAGAAGGGAAGTATCGAGCAGCAGCGGTTAGCGAGAGAAATTGCGCAGATATTCGGCATTGCCGGCACCGCTGACGATGAAAAACTCGCGCGGGAACTAGGGCCAACCCGCGCCAGCTTCTGGGATTGCAACCTCTCCCCGGAATGGAGTGAAGCTCGAATTCAGCGGAATGAGCTATTCACCGAAGCCAAAGCGGAGAACACCATCAATCGTATTACAGGCGTTGCGTTACACCCACGGCAGACCGAACGGGTTCCTGCACAGTCACTGTTTGATTTTACGCTGACCTTCCGATCACTGGAAGGTGATGACTCCGCACTTCTGAGTCGGGTGTTGGAAGGATTGCGCCTGATTGAACTCGACAGCCTGGGCGGATGTGGTTCGCGCGGGTACGGCAAAGTCAGGTTTGTCGCGCTTACACAGGATGGCAACGACATTCAGGCCGGGTTCGAAGCGATTCAACCCTTTGGTAACGTCGCTTAATTAAGGAGAGTGTGATGGGACTGATACGATTCAGGCTGACACCGTTGTCCTACTTTCATACGCCAATGAAGGGGGATACGCTTTTCGGACAGCTGTGCTGGACCATTCGAAATCATCTGGGAGAGAAGACACTCAGCGAACTCCTGGCCGGATACACTGAGGGGAAGCCCGCTTTTATCGTCAGTGATGCGCTGCCCGCGGGCTTTATGCCAAGGCCAGCAGCCCCAGCTCGGGTATTCGGCTTTGCCCGTAACGACCCTCAGAATCGTAAACAGACCAAGCGCCTGCGCTGGCAGCCGGTTGACCAGCTCAATAGGCCAGTCGCGCAGTGGAGTCAGACCTTAACGACAGGTGAAGCGGATTTCAGCCGAACACAGGTTCGCACCCACAACAGCCTCAATCGCCTGACGCTCACGACGGGTAAAGGGGCTGGCTTTTCCCCTTTCGACCGAACCGAAACCTGGCATCGCCCCGGCGAGACGCTCGATGTCTATCTCTGGAGCGATGGGCGCCTGAATGCCGACACCCTTTACTCCCTCTTAATCCTGATCGGTGAAACCGGCTTTGGAAAAGAAGCCAGCACCGGGGCAGGCAGATTCAATGTGGCACCCGGTGAACATCTATCGTTTGAACCCACTGGATATCGACATTTTCTGACATTGGGACCCTGCGCACCGCAGGGATTGGCCTGGCATTCGGCTGAATGCTACTACAACACCTTTGTGCGCTTCGGGCGTCACGGAGATCAGGCGGTGCACTGCGGCAAACCCTTCAAAAACCCGGTATTACTGGCGGATACGGGCGCGCTGTTGTGCCCGGTCAAACCGCCTGCCAAACCCTGGTTAGGGCAGGGGTTGATCGGAGTCTCGCCCGCGCTGCCAGAAACGGTTCATCAAGGCTATTCGATTGCATTGGGAGTGACATTATGAGTACCGCGTCAGTGAAGGCCCCACCCTTTCCGCAGGCTAAACATTATCGGGTCACTCCGCTCGCTCCCGTTCACATGGGGGTAGGTGAGACCTTTAACCCGATGAACTACGTCGTTCACAACGATGTTTTATTTGGCTTTGATGAGGCACAGCTCTTGTCTGTGCTCGGCGATCAGCTGCAAAACCTTGATCGAGGAGATGCCGCCCAACAGATTCTCGGCTTGCAACGACAGATCTTCGCTGAACGTGAGCGACTTGCGAGTCACGCAGAATTTACAGTGCCCGTTACTCCCCACTACAGCCAATTATACAACGAGAAAATTGGGCGAGAGGCCCAGCGGGAAGCTGATGGCCGAAACATACTCAATGCCCTGCAGATCGAGAAAACGGCCTGTGAAAGCTTCAGCCATCAGCCTTTTATCCCCGGCAGCGGCATCAAAGGCGCCATTCGGACGGCCATTCTCGACGGTTTGAATGCGGGCAGGCAAAACGTGCCATCCAACGTCTTTGGCATTCATGGTGACAAAGAAGAAGAAAAAAGAGCCAATAGAATGCTCGTAAGGAAGGGTAAAGAACTGGAGAGTCAACTGCTCGGCTATGTAAAAGAGGGCAAGGTGAGTGTGACCGAAGACCCGATGAAGCGCCTGAAAATCAGCGATGCCCGTTCATCAGGAAAGGTTCTGACAGATATTCGTGTGACCCGTAGCGTGCCCCTCAAGCCTAAAATGGATGCAGCTATCAGTGCCAAAGGAAAAGGAATTACGACCTGGCTGCAGGTGATTTCGCCCTTCCAATGGCAGGCGTTTACGCTGGATGTACGTCTGGTGCCAGCCGACGATGGCAGAACTCCCCGCACCTTTGAAGCACTCGCCAAGTGCTGCAATGATTACTACTGGCCGTTATTTACGGCTGAAATACAACGCAACCTTGAAAATGCCACCTTCATGCAACAGGGCCGGCAGCCTGAGTGGGTCATTGAACTTTCTCGCGTATTATCGGGCGAACTGGGTGACGCTTTAAAAGCAGGCAAAGCCTTTCTACTCAATGTGGGCAAGCACGGTGGCGCACTGGTTAAAACTTTGAATGGCTCGCGGGCAATCAAAATTATGAAAGCGCCCAGGCGAAGTTTCAGGCCGCAACCTGAAGAAGAGCGCCTCCTGGCCCAGCAAGAAAACCAGTCTCAGGGCTTGGTGCCGTTTGGATGGGTTCTGGTCCACGAAGAAGGGTTATCTTTGCCAAAGAGTCAGCAGGTCTGTCACGCACTCAATGCCGAGCGCGCGGCACAGCAGGTGGTGTTGAATGAACGCCTGGAAGCCGGCAGAGCGGCGGCATTGGTCGAATTAAAGCGGCAGGAAGCCCTACGCCTTGCTGAGCAGGCGCGACGAGAGACGGAAATGCGACAGAAAGACGCAGAGGCCGAACGCCTCGCTGGCCTTTCAGTTGTCGAGCGTCTGCTTGAGGAATTTCAGAGTCGAATCGCCCGTGGTGAAGATCGACAACAGGGGGCCGGGTGCAATCTTGCACGAGATTTGGCTCAAGCCATCGAATGCTGGAGTAATGAACCACTGGACATTAAAGCAAAGGCACTGGATGTCGCCTTGCGGGTCTATGAGCACCTGGGCGTAGACATCAAAAACAAAAAGACGCGTGATCGACTCAACGGTTTGCGCTAAGACTCACTCGCACAAGAAGGGAACTGCTATGAATCAGTCTGTAAAAATGGAATCGTCCCCTGTGATCCAGCCAATGGCGGTGTATCGCTTTACGCTGCAGTGCGAGCGCGGGGGTGTCATGCCGGGTTATGCGGGCTCAGCCTTACGGGGCGCCTTTGGTCATGCCCTTCGGCGAGTAGCCTGTATGACCAAGGCTGCCACGTGTCAGGGCTGCCCACTGGTTTCGACCTGTCCTTACACCACGATTTTTGAGAATGCCCGGCCAAGTGGGGCCGACCTCGCAACAGGGAAGGATGTTCCCAATCCGTATGTGATTCAGACAGCCTTTTACAGCCAACCCTGGCGCATTGAAGCGGGTGAACGCTGGGCCTTCGACATGATGCTGACCGGTGCGGCACTCAGTCAGCTGCCACTGATTATCTATTGCTGGCAGGAGGCTTTGAAAAAAGGGCTGACGACCCGGGATATTCCGTTTCGACTGACCCGTGTGGAATGCTTCGATCAGATGACCGGCGATGATGACCCTGTCTGGATCGAAGATGAGGGGGCCGTGCAGGCCCACCTTCCGGGTGTTATTCCTGTCACTGCGCCCGCCTCCGGTATCTTGCGCATTGCCATTCAGACCCCCATGCGCCTGCAGGCCAAACGATCACTTGTACACCCGCAGGATTTCAAACTTGAAATCTTAATTGGTGCGATCGGTCGTCGATACACCCTTATGGCTGACTGTCATATGGCTGATGCCGGTATCGAGTGGGATTTGATCGAGCTAAAACGCATTGCCTCTGAATTAAGCGTTGAGAGCCGACTTACCTGGCGTCACTGGACGCGGCACTCCAATCGCCAGCAGCGCGACATGGACCTAAACGGGCTGATGGGGGACATATTAATCAGTGGTAATTGGGCGCCACTGTGGCCGCTGCTGTATCTGGGGCAGTGGCTACATGTTGGCAAGAATACTGCGTTTGGACTTGGGGGGTATCACCTGACGATCGAATAACCACACATGTGTGTGTTGCCCCTTTCAGAATTATCAGGCGTAAGCTTCTCTCAAAGTGAACCGGGAGGCTGTCATGAATCGGGATCTCTATCTAGCGGCTTACGACATTACGGAACCAGACCGACTACACCGCAGCCTGGAAGTACTCAAGGACTATGCGGGTGGTGGTCAGGATTCGGTCTTCGAATGCTATCTGAGTGACGCTGAAAGACGCGAGTTGGTATCGCGAATGGAGAGCCTTATGGATCCAATTACCGACCGTTTTTTCATCATTCCTTTGGATGCCAGGGGTATATACAAAGCACTGGGCTGTGCTCAGGAGCCCCAGGATCTCGCGGTTTATTATGTGGGATAGGAGGTCGCTATGTCGAATGTACTGGTTCTTGATCGTCGCGGTACCCGGTTGGATGCCGAAGGGCAACATCTGATTGTCCGAAACGAGAAATTTGATCGGCCGCGATCCGTTCCGATTGCGCAGATCGAGCAGGTGATTGCGCTGTGCAGCCTCGATCTGTCGACGACTGTATTGGGCAAGCTGTCCAGTCAACAAATCGGCTTTACCTTTATTCCAAACGGAAAAACCGATCAGGCCTGGTTTCAGATTGGCGACTGCAGCGGGAATGTTCACCGAAAAATCATGCAGGCTCAGGCCTGGCAAAACGATGATTTATGCGAGTATTGGGGCGCTCGTCTGGTTAAAGCCCGTATTCAGCAACAAGCACGCTTGCTACAGCGCCTCGGTCGGTCGCATCCAGAGGTACGGTATCCCAGTCTCACCGCCAGTGGCCAGCTCCGTGAGTTGGCTCGGCAGGCGGAAGGGCGCCGCCGTGCTGAGCTGCTGGGGCTGGAGGGTGCTGCTGCCGCCGTTTATTTCGGTGCATTGAAACAGCATTTCGCAGATAGTTGGCAGTTTCAGGGGCGCAATCGACGCCCACCTAAAGATCCTGTCAATGTCATGTTGTCATTAGGCTATACGCTGATGACAGCGATCACCGTTCGTGCGCTTTTGCGCAATGGCTTAGATCCGCTCCTGGGGTTTTATCATCAACCCAGTTATGGTCGTCCCTCATTGGCATGTGATCTGGTTGAGCTCATGCGCTGCCATGTGGATGCCTGGGTGGTGGACGTGTGTGCCAAGCAAACGCTGACCGCTGACTATTTCAAAAGTGACGATAAAGGCTGTCACCTCGGTAAAGCGGGCAGGGGGCATTTCTATAAAGCCTGGGGCGGCCAGGCGGTTGGCTACGCTCATCTCGCCAACCGCATTGCCATGATCTGGAGACGACGATTGGAGGCCTGGTATGAACAGTGTCGTGGATAGCAAACGTTTGCTGGTACTTGATGCGAAAAATCTGGAGCACCTGTGGCCGGACTGCCATTCGCTTGTCGTCAAGCCCAAGGCGAAAGCGGTGCTGCGATTTCCATTCCGCCGTTTAGAGGCGATCTATATGATTGGCGATCATGATCGCGGCTTGGCAGGGCTACTTCGCGCGTCAAAAGCACAGATCCCCACGTTCTTTATCAGCGCAAGGGGCGATCTGAAAGCATATCTCTGCGCCCCTTCAAATGCGGCGGCCGAATTACGTGGGCTACTCGAATGGTTACGGCTACATCCATGTGGTGACGCGCTGCTGTCGGAGTGGTTGGATAACACCTGGCGGCATGAAATGTCTTTGTGCGGTAGCCGACCCGACGTGGGGGAAAGCCCTGAGGTAGTCGAAAGTGCTCTAGAAAAAGAATGGGAGAAGTTAATCGGCCATGAGCAATGGCAACTGCTCCTGCGTCATTTAAACAGTTGGCAGCGAAGTCGAACACTGCAGGTCTTTTTGAAGTTGGGTTTAAAGCCTGAGCGGATGGTGAGCCAATGGCTGCTGGAAAAGCTGCGCCCGTGTCTGGCCAGTGTCGTATTACTCCATCTCTATCTTGATCCTCCGGATAGACTCGGCGAAGACGTTCAATTTCGTTATCAGTGGCTTGCGGGCCTGGATAGCTGGATGAAAGAGCGGTTAACTGTCTGGTTCACCGGGCTTGAAATGGCGATCGATGAGTGGAGGAATCCCCATGGCTGAGCGACCTCTATACTGGATACTGGCTTATGATATACGGTGCCCAAAACGGTTGACAAAAATGTGCAAGTGCATGAAAAATCACGGGTTGCATGTGCAAAAATCCGTGTTTTATATCACCGCGACACGCCGGGAGATGGATGATATCATTGAGGATGCCCGAAGCATTATGGATGAAGATGTGGACGACGTGAGAGTGTATGGTTGTTGTGCGATGGAAAAGGCGGAGGTACTGGGGCAACCCTACCTGGAGGGTGGATTCCTCCTTATTTAGCCTGATCCGGTAATAAGTGCTCTTTAAAAAATAGGATAAAAAATGTACAAAATTTATTTTTGCCAAAGTGCCCTTAGTGCCCTTTGCAACAATCTGATTTTGCGGCTATTTTTAGTGTGTCGCTATTAGATAAGTTCCCTCATATAAAAGGGATTAAGACTATAATCGGCTATTTATAAACTTTCGTATTGATTAGATAAGTTCCCTCATATAAAAGGGATTAAGACTTCCCCAAGGCTTCGTCTCTCGTTTCCACTTCATTAGATAAGTTCCCTCATATAAAAGGGATTAAGACCAACAGGGCCCAGTTTTGGCGTGCATACTAATTAGATAAGTTCCCTCATATAAAAGGGATTAAGACTGACCATGGGCAAGTGGGATTGTCAAAGAACGAATTAGATAAGTTCCCTCATATAAAAGGGATTAAGACGTGTTTAAGGGGATCCCCCGACTGAAGTGCTCGGAATTAGATAAGTTCCCTCATATAAAAGGGATTAAGACTTTGTGATTAGCGACGATTGCTTTCATTAGATAAGTTCCCTCATATAAAAGGGATTAAGACCTAGGTGAACAATCGTTCTGTGTTCGCAGATTAGATAAGTTCCCTCATATAAAAGGGATTAAGACTGCTCGCCAACCCCTCAGCCAACAACAATTAGATAAGTTCCCTCATATAAAAGGGATTAAGACAGAGTCCACAAATCCTTACCGTCTGAGGATAGATTAGATAAGTTCCCTCATATAAAAGGGATTAAGACCCTGCCAACTTCGTAACCATTAGATAAGTCCCCATAAAAAGGGATTAAGACCCAGTGTCACGTTATAATTGATTAGATAAGTTCCCTCATATAAAAGGGATTAAGACTTTTTTCAGATTCATATCACCACTCCCTTTTTATTAGATAAGTTCCCTCATATAAAAGGGATTAAGACCCAGTAATCTAGCAGCCCAAATTGCCAATATTATTAGATAAGTTCCCCTCATATAAAAGGGATTAAGACCTCTGGCTACCATCTGAGAATCATGAATTAGATAAGTTCCCTCATATAAAAGGGATTAAGACCTGGCCTGCGGTTTTACCAACCTGTATTAGATAAGTTCCCTCATAAAAGGGATTAAGACCATGCCCTTGTTCGATCAAAAGCGTCACGATTAGATAAGTTCCCTCATATAAAAGGGATTAAGACCCGTGAACTATGTATTCATCTTCTTACGGCTCTGTTAGATAAGTTCCCTCATATAAAAGGGATTAAGACGAAATGCATAGAATGTTGTAGATTTGTTTCATGGATTAGATAAGTTCCCTCATATAAAAGGGATTAAGACATTCACAAGCTGTTTGCAGAGGGCTTAGCTATTAGATAAGTTCCTCATATAAAAGGGATTAAGACTCACTAATCCGAGGGTTAACGTCCAATTAGATAAGTTCCCTCATATAAAAGGGATTAAGACCCAATAGCGGCCTAATGAGCGTGTCAACGACTCATTAGATAAGTTCCCTCATATAAAAGGGATTAAGACCTTGGGGTTAGAGGTCAATCGTGGCTTTTTGGCCATTAGATAAGTTCCCTCATATAAAAGGGATTAAGACTCACTCGCCTCGGTCTCTGCCGCTACGCAGAGATTAGATAAGTTCCCTCATATAAAAGGGATTAAGACTTCAGATTGACCTCCGTGCCATGCGGAAGCTGACATTAGATAAGTTCCCTCATATAAAAGGGATTAAGACCTTTTGTCTGCCTGAGGTATCCAATGGATTAGATAAGTTCCCTCATATAAAAGGGATTAAGACCTTACCCTACGAAACCTATTATACGCCCTTTATTAGATAAGTTCCCTCATATAAAAGGGATTAAGACTGCTACAGCCAGAACTTTCTCTGGTCTGTATGTATTAGATAAGTTCCCTCATATAAAAGGGATTAAGACACCAACTGGACTCCATGCTTCCCTGCTATCCAATATTAGATAAGTTCCCTCATATAAAAGGGATTAAGACTCTTATCATCGAGAGACATTTCATGCAGGAAATTAGATAAGTTCCCTCATATAAAAGGGATTAAGACTTCCCCCACATCGCCAACAACCAAGCCACCGTAATTAGATAAGTTCCCTCATATAAAAGGGATTAAGACAGTGAGCTGATTACGATGACGATGATGCTGTAAAATTAGATAAGTTCCCTCATATAAAAGGGATTAAGACAGATAATACAGATCGTAAGAAGGCAATCGCTCCGATTAGATAAGTTCCCTCATATAAAAGGGATTAAGACAGCGGCGAGCTTCTTCTCTAGACGACCATCACATTAGATAAGTTCCCTCATATAAAAGGGATTAAGACCACACTGGAGTATGCGAACGGGGTGCTCGATACAATTAGATAAGTTCCCTCATATAAAAGGGATTAAGACTCTTGGAACAGGAGTTTTTTGGTGATTTGAAAGATTAGATAAGTTCCCTCATATAAAAGGGATTAAGACCGGCTACCCTCAGTTATATAGTCATTATTTTCATTAGATAAGTTCCCTCATATAAAAGGGATTAAGACATTAACGCTGATCGTTATGCGACAGTCCCTAACTATTAGATAAGTTCCCTCATATAAAAGGGATTAAGACGACGGACTGGGCGCAACTGTATCGGGTTTGCTATTAGATAAGTTCCCTCATATAAAAGGGATTAAGACTACTTCCAGAAATATGTTTGATTTCCACGCCAAATTAGATAAGTTCCCTCATATAAAAGGGATTAAGACCAATCTGTTCTATATGCACTTCTTCGTTGCATAGATTAGATAAGTTCCCTCATATAAAAGGGATTAAGACAAGTCTCAGTAGGGAGTAACTACCGTATGGTCCATTAGATAAGTTCCCTCATATAAAAGGGATTAAGACCCGTCCGGCATGGATGATAACTTCTTCTCCAGCATTAGATAAGTTCCCTCATATAAAAGGGATTAAGACCTTCTCTATTTCCCCCTCAGATGTATCCAAGGGGATTAGATAAGTTCCCTCATATAAAAGGGATTAAGACTCAGGTTGCAGTCTACCTGCGCGGGAACGAAGTATTAGATAAGTTCCCTCATATAAAAGGGATTAAGACGGCACAAGCCCCGATTCCCGCTTGCGCTGCCATTAGATAAGTTCCCTCATATAAAAGGGATTAAGACGTCGCCTTTGAGCGTATAAAGAGGATCGCTGGCATTAGATAAGTTCCCTCATATAAAAGGGATTAAGACTTTTTTGTTCCTCATTGTTAGGGGCTAGTGGCATTAGATAAGTTCCCTCATATAAAAGGGATTAAGACATATGGCGCTGATACGTAGTAAATTTTCATTTATTAGATAAGTTCCCTCATATAAAAGGGATTAAGACATTTTACGCCCGATCTTTGCCACCGTCCATCTCGATTAGATAAGTTCCCTCATATAAAAGGGATTAAGACTTCATACCTTCACCCAATGCCCCCTTTATAAAATTAGATAAGTTCCCTCATATAAAAGGGATTAAGACGAAAGTGGCCTAGCTGTGTCGTGATTTCGTTGAATTAGATAAGTTCCCTCATATAGAAGGGATTAAGACCTGTAGCCAGCAGCTTAAATGCCGCGACAAGTTGATTAGATAAGTTCCCTCATATAAAAGGGATTAAGACAATTATCGACCAGCCTCATATTACCCCAGATTTGATTAGATAAGTTCCCTCATATAAAAGGGATTAAGACAGAGGTCGATTTCGACTTTGGAGCCTCTATGTGATTAGATAAGTTCCCTCATATAAAAGGGATTAAGACAGACGCTCCCGAAGTTCTTCATTTTCGTTGAGGTATTAGATAAGTTCCCTCATATAAAAGGGATTAAGACAATTGCTTGATCATGGTGTATCTCCTCAGTTCATTAGATAAGTTCCCTCATATAAAAGGGATTAAGACGAGGTCTATTTCGGCTTTTGAACCGCGATGTGATTAGATAAGTTCCCTCATATAAAAGGGATTAAGACTCCTGCATTACCTCTGCAAGAACTAGCATCTTGTATTAGATAAGTTCCCTCATATAAAAGGGATTAAGACATTTTGTACATAGTTCTTATACGCTTTATCGTTCGATTAGATAAGTTCCCTCATATAAAAGGGATTAAGACAGTGGCTGTTTAGTGAGGGTGGCTTCCTCATATGTATTAGATAAGTTCCCTCATATAAAAGGGATTAAGACCAGTATTCAAAACTGGTATCTAATGCTGTTGCATTAGATAAGTTCCCTCATATAAAAGGGATTAAGACCCACCACTAACCCGCCGTATTCCACAAACCATGCATTAGATAAGTTCCCTCATATAAAAGGGATTAAGACTGCTGTCAGGCCGCCAGCTCTGCTTCATCCACTATTAGATAAGTTCCCTCATATAAAAGGGATTAAGACCTTCTCCAATGCAGATTTATCCAGATAACCTTGATTAGATAAGTTCCCTCATATAAAAGGGATTAAGACGGCCGATATGCAGTGACTGGAATGATTAGATAAGTTCCCTCATATAAAAGGGATTAAGACGTAGTAAATCCCTAGCTACATAGAGTCGCTGTTATTAGATAAGTTCCCTCATATAAAAGGGATTAAGACAGCTGCCCAGCTTCACATCCATCAGGCCAGCATATTAGATAAGTTCCCTCATATAAAAGGGATTAAGACGGTAAGCAGTTTTTCTATTGCTTGTTTTGCTTATTAGATAAGTTCCCTCATATAAAAGGGATTAAGACAACTCCTCATCGTTATATGCAGCCCAGGCCAACATTAGATAAGTTCCCTCATATAAAAGGGATTAAGACAAATTTGCCCATATATTTATACTGTGCATATATTAGATAAGTTCCCTCATATAAAAGGGATTAAGACCTCTCCTTATTTAGTGATAGTGCCGGGTAAAAATTAGATAAGTTCCCTCATATAAAAGGGATTAAGACGCGGTGACGTCTATACAGACACGTTGTAGATATTAGATAAGTTCCCTCATATAAAAGGGATTAAGACAATCTCTTTTCCGTTTGTTTAGTGCGCATAATACATTAGATAAGTTCCCTCATATAAAAGGGATTAAGACCTATCCCAGTACTCTCCGTTCAGATATTCTGTAATTAGATAAGTTCCCTCATATAAAAGGGATTAAGACCGAAGACGGAAAGGTAAACAGTCAGAAAGAAGCGATTAGATAAGTTCCCTCATATAAAAGGGATTAAGACTTAAAAAGCTCGAAGCGCATGGCGAAACCGATAAATTAGATAAGTTCCCTCATATAAAAGGGATTAAGACCCTTTGATGCTGCCTAATTTCGATAGATCTTGCGATTAGATAAGTTCCCTCATATAAAAGGGATTAAGACCCCATCAGCCTCCATCCTTGTTGCCATTCTTCATTAGATAAGTTCCCTCATATAAAAGGGATTAAGACCTGGTGTCTAGGGGTATGCCCCTAGTGAGTGGCATTAGATAAGTTCCCTCATATAAAATGGATTAAGACCGATCTGCTCCTCTATGTCGGTTACGCATCGATTAGATAAGTTCCCTCATATAAAAGGGATTAAGACTCAAGTTTCCGCTCCCAGCTGTCAAGCTCAATGGATTAGATAAGTTCCCTCTCATAAAATGGATTAAGACTGCTATTCCAATTAATGTGGAAAGAAATATTCGATTATATAATTTACCTCATATAAAATTGATTAAGACCATACTCGCAGATATTGTCTTCCAGTTCCGGGATATTAGAAAAGTTCTCTCACGGGAATGAATATAAGCACATTGGAAATTTGTGTTTTATAAAAAAGAAAAGGAGATTTTAAATGATTCGAAAAATTGCGATGACTTATTGCGTTTTTGCTAGTTTAACGGCATGTGGAGGAGGCGGCGGTAGTGTTTCGACATCACTTCCCAATACCCCCCGATGGGTCTTCAGACGATAACGCAAGAAACGTTATTTTTAAATTTGCAGACACGCCACTTCATCCAAGAGTTTTTAACATGGGTATTCCGCTCGGTGAAGAAGAAAATCATTTTTACCCAGGCGATACGATCAGTCTGATTTGGGATGCCCGAATTACCTTTGACGACAATTCGAGTATTCGATATGGAGAGCAATACCTTTACGATGCGTCAGTGTTTCTCAGTTACGATGACGTTTTAGGTGATGAGGATGTTTTTCTTTTTTCGACAGAATGTGGATTTCCGTTTGATAGTCAGCATTCGTGCGGATGTATCCTCTTTTCTGGACATCATTCCAAAGAGTGCAAACGTGATCTTTCGCGCCTGCCTTCAAACTGAACCCGCCCAATGTGAGGAAGCCCGGTACCCGCTTACGCTTTACTGAACTCAGCCCCGCAAAACAAATTGCCCACTGTCGATCAGAAGAATGGAAAACATTGAACTAACGAGAAAGTTGCTTATGAGAGAGCGCGCAGAAAGTTTATTGAAAGAAATGACGCAAAATCCATCGGCGCAGTTTCATCGTGACCAATATGAGGCGATATTTGAACTGGTGGTTAACCGCAAGAAATTGTTGGTTGTGCAAAAAACAGGTTGGGGCAAGAGCGCCGTTTATTTCATCGCCACCCAAATGTTGCGGGAACAGGGAGAAGGACCCTCCGTCATTATTTCACCCCTGATCGCGCTGATGCGCAACCAGATTACCAGCGCGTCCCGCTCTGGGTTGCAGGTGGCAACAATCAATTCCTCCCAGCGTGACCAGGAGCGCGAGGAAACCATTCGGCTTATTCTGTCAGGGAAGGTTGATGCCATCATCATTTCTCCGGAACAACTGGCTAATGATTCGTTTGTCAGTGAGGTTTTGGTGCATGTGTTTTCGAAGGCGGGGCTTTTCGTTATAGATGAAGCGCATTGTATCTCTGATTGGGGGCATGATTTCAGGCCGGATTACCGACGTATTGCACGTGTTATTCAAAAGATGCCGAAGGGACTGCCGATTCTGGCGACGACGGCCACTGCCAATAATCGCGTGATTGCGGATATTCAGGAACAGATCGGTAATGAGATGATTCTATTGCGAGGGCCGCTGATGCGGACATCCTTGCAAGTGCAGAATATTGTGAAAAAAACAAGAGCCTTTCGGCTGGCCTGGTTAGCCAAAATTATCCCGAGTCTGGATCACACCGGCATTGTTTACGCTAAAACCGTGCGCGATTGCGATTTGGTTGCAGACTGGCTGAGCGCCAATGGAATTCAGGCGAGTTCGTATCACGGCGAGGTCGATGATGACGTACGTTTGGCACTTGAAGATGATTTAACCCATAACCGTCTGAAGGTGTTGGTTGCAACTTCCGCTCTGGGAATGGGCTACGACAAGCCGGATATCGGGTTTATTATCCATTTTCAGGCGCCCGGTAATGTCATTGAATATTACCAACAAGTGGGTCGGGCAGGGCGCGGAATCGAAAATGCACGATGTGTGCTCATGCTTGGCGATGAAGATGAGAAAATTCAGTCCTTCTTTATTCAAAGCGCCTTTCCAACTGAAGATGAAGTCGCTCAGATTCTTGAGGTGATTGAAGACGAGGATGGACTAAAAAAATATGAAATCGAACGATTCACCAACCTGGACTCAGATAGTATTGCAAAAGTGCTTAAATTTTTGAGTGTGGAGAATCCGTCACCCCTCTACAAAGATGGCAGTACCTATTATCGAACCTCTCTGGATTATGAGTTACCTCATGAACGCATTGCGCGCTTGTCTTCGATTAAGGCAGGGGAATGGGAAGAATTGCTTCGCTATCATGCGAGCACTGAATGCCTGATGAAATTTCTCGCCAATGCGCTGGATGATGACTGTGTTGAAAAATGTGGTAAGTGCGCTAACTGTTTGCCGACCAATGCCCTGGAGGTGTCCGCGCCCAAGTCACTGATTCAGGCGGCCACAACTTTCATGCGGCACCGATACGTTAAAATCAAGCCCCGAAAGATGTTTGGCGCCTCTGGTAAGCTCGTTAGATCCGCATTTCCGGTTTACCAGTTCCCGTATAAAAATAGTGCGCTGTGTGCTGAAGAGGGTATGGCCCTATCGAGTTGGCGGGATGGGGGGTGGGGAGACCTGGTGGCAGAAGGTAAAGAAAATCATGACTTCAGCGATGAGTTGATTTCGCCTATGGTTGAGATGATCAGCGCCATGACACTTTCGGACACGCCGCTTTGGTTAACCTATGTCCCATCGCTCCGGCATCCCGATGTTTTGAAAAATTTTGCAAACAAGTTGGCCAATGCATTGGGTATACCGTGCCATGACGCTGTGGCAATGGTAAGCCTTCGACCTCCGCAGAAAACGATGGAGAACAATTTTCGACGGAGTGAAAATCTGGATGGGGCTTTCGCTATCGCGGAGTCGCGGGTCCCTTCCTCTCCTGTACTCCTGCTGGATGACGCGGTTGATTCAGGCTGGACGTTTACGGTGGTTGCGGCACTTTTAAGACGCCATGGCAGCGGCGCCGTTTATCCCGTTGCTCTGACCAGCACCCGAAATTAGGAACTTACATGCAGACGACAGACGACATTCTTCAGGCTACGTTACTGTTGACCACCTATTTCAATAAAAAGGAAGTAAAAGAGGTTAAGCCCCTGACGCCAACAGAGTATGGCCGTTTCGCTATTTGGCTTCATCAACGTGGTTTTACGCCTGCAAGTTTATTGAGTCATGCCGGGGACATTTTGGCGAATTGGTCGGACCCCAAAGGAAAAATAAAGACACAGCGTATTCAGGCGTTGCTGGCTCGTAAAGTGAGTATGGCCTTCGCTTTGGAATCATGGGAGCAGGCGGGGGTATGGGTGATTTCGAGAGCGAGTAGGGCTTATCCAAGGCGGCTGCGCGAGGCGTTGGGTGACAGTCGTCCTCCCGTTTTGTTTGGGGTGGGCAATCAGGCGCTGCTAAACACGCGGAGTGTTGGGTTTGTAGGCTCACGCGAGGTCGCGGAAGACGATGAAGCATTTGCCCGAAGCAAGGCCGAATTAGCGGTTTCTCAAGGCTATTGTGTTGTTTCCGGGGGCGCTGCTGGTGTAGACCAGGCGGCCATGCTGGCGGCACTGGCATGTGGCGGCTTATCGCTGGGAATTTTATCCGACAGCCTGTTAAAAAGTGCGACGAGCAAAATCTATCGCGAAGGGCTTCGGAGTAACTGTCTGGCTCTGGTCTCTCCCTTTTACCCAGAGGCCGGTTTTTCAACGGGCAATGCAATGGCCAGAAACAAATATATCTATGCCATGTCCGAGTCTGTGGTGGTGGTTAAGAGCGATTTGGAAAAAGGCGGAACCTGGGCAGGTGCCAGTGAAAATTTGAGAAAACAGTGGGCGCCTTTGTTGGTTCGGGATTGTCCGTACGCAGGTAATCAGGCGCTTCTCAATTTGGGCGGTATTCCTTTCGCAGATAGTTTTACCGTTTTCCAACCCGTTGTCAGACCCGCTGGAGAGTTATTCGACTAAACCCTCCCTGCACCTTCGCAACTGGCGGCGGTTAATTCTCACACATTTGTGTAAACCCTTTTCAAGTCTTCCTTCTGGCTAAATGGCCCTGTGTCAGGCCGTTTTAACTTCAGGAGGATAGGCTCATGAAACACAGTATTGTGGGTGGATTTTCGTCAGAACTGAATTGGGCTGACAGTACACTGGACTCGTTCAGCGCGCGACTTGATGCGCAAATTCAGCAGGCTTACACCAAGCTGGAAGCCAGGAAGCTTCGCCGCGCTCAAGCAGCCAAAGCCAAACCGTCAGATCAAATCCAGAATATTGTCGATGATCGGAAGATACCTTATCTGGTGCACTTTACGCCGGTTGTGAATCTGGCCTCCATCTTGCGATTGGGCATCTTGAGCCGGTCCGGATTACAGGGGATCAGTTATTGCCAGCCAGATCAAAGTTTTCATCCAGGTAGCTGGGAGCGATGGATCTCGTGCTCTGTGTCTTATCCGAATTATAAGATGCTATATAGCAAGCTGATGACGATGCCGGCCTCGCAAACCGGAGGTGGCTGGGTGATTTTGTTGTTGTCGCCTGATCTTCTTTGGGAGCAGCACTGTGTGTTTACTGCTACTAATAGCACAGTGGAGGGGCGTGAACTGTTCAGTGATCCGGCACGATATGGAACAGCTCAGGCGTTTGAACGGCTGTTTGCAGGTGAGGGTTGGCGTATCGGGATTCCCGAAAGCTACACGACCGATCCCCAGGCTGAAGTATTGATCCATGAAGAAATTTCGACGCGCTATATTTCTGGCATTGTGCCAGGGGCGGGTGTTGATCTGGCGTATCTGAAACGTCTAACCAACATGCCGATACGAAGCGATCTGGATCTATTCAACGGGCGTTGCGACAGCACCATTTGGCGGGGCTATCGCCTGGATCCTCATTCATTAATTCGTGTTTCTTGTTAGGAGAATAAAGTATGGCGATTCGTCCGGTATTTGTTGCAACGATAAACGGCGATACCCTGGTGAGGTCTTTTGATGTGGAGTTTGAATGGCATCCCGGCTTTGCAATTTCACAAAAACGCAAATCCATCGAGGGTTTGCATGAGGCGGCGTTCAAACAGGCTGTGGCCAACCGGTTGCTGGAGGTGTCGAGTAAATCACTGACTTCTGAGGGGGAAGCCTTAAGTGCGTTTAATCTGAAGCTAAAGGATGACAGCGGTAGAATTCGAACGGTTGAATGTCTCTTTCAGGGCAGTAAAGTGTTTTTACAAGGTGGGCCTTTTCCGGACTTGTATGATGTTGAGCCTTTGCAGGCCAAACGCGATCCGCGTTTGCAATCACATGGACGTCTGACCGGATTTTACTATCAGGGGTTCATGTGGCCGAACGTGCCGACCAGTGCGTTTTACGATTGGCTTTACCTGAATGCCTTGCGGCAAAATCCGGTGTTGTCTGAATTTGTTATGGGATTCGACGGCTTTACCGACATCGAGTTTAATCCGGCCAAGAGCCTGAATTGTCAGGCCGCCTCGGTGGCACTTTATCAAAGTCTGGTCAGGCGAGGACAGTTAGATCAGGCGCTTGAAAGTCCTGCCGCGTTTCTGGACTGTCTGCAGAACAGGAGTCTGCGGGATAAAGCGCAGGGAGCGCTTTTTGATTGAGTATTCATCGTGAGGGCCACAGGCCATCATAAAGGCCTTGGCGTCGCGGGATATTCTAATGCAGGATCGGGTATTATCGGGTAGTATCGGGTATCAAATCGGATATCCGGGTTTTGAGCAGGGAGATTAGATGAAAGAGCCCATCATCGCCATCAGTCAGGATTTGCTTCGACTTGTCGCTGAAATAGACGAATTTAAAGGTCGCTGGCAGGCGCTCAAAAACCTATCACCAGAGCGTCTGCAACAATTACGGCGCGTTGCAACGATAGAGAGTGTGGGTTCTTCAACCCGGATTGAAGGGGCAAAGCTTACCGATTTTCAGGTTGAAACCCTGTTGTCCAACCTATCTTCCACCTCCTTCAAAACGCGTGATGAACAGGAAGTGGCTGGATATGCCGAGGCCATGGATTTAGTGTTTCAGGCATGGGAAGATTTGAATCTTACCGAAAACCATATTCGCCAGTTGCACCAGACTTTGTTGCGACATAGCGGTAAAGATGATCGGCATCGGGGCTCTTATAAGACTCTGCCTAATCATGTGGTTGCGACAGATGCCCAAGGTCGTGAGATCGGAGTAGTTTTTGAAACCAGCACGCCCTTTGACACGCCGCGTGAAATGGAGGATTTGGTGCGCTGGGCAGCCAAAGCGTTTGAAGAATCCTCTCTGCATCCACTACTGGTGATTGCGGTATTCAAGGTGGTGTTTCTTGCCATCCATCCATTTCAAGACGGTAATGGCAGGTTGTCACGCATTCTGACAACGTTATTGTTGCTGCGCGCCGGTTATGACTATGTGCCTTACGCGTCTTTGGAAAGCGTAGTTGAAGATAATAAAGACCTTTACTACAAAGCACTGCGTCGAACGCAGACGACATTAAAGAAAGATGTGCCAGATTGGGAGCCGTGGCTGGGATTTTTCTTGCGCTGTCTTAAAAAGCAAAAATCCAATCTTGATGCTAAAGTCGCCAGAGTAAAATCTCTCAATGATGATGACTTGCCAGCATTATCAGCCCAGGTTCTTACACTGCTTGGGAAAGAAGATCGTTTGACAATTTCTCAGATGGTGGCGTTAACGGGGGCAAACCAGAATACGCTCAAGGTCCGGTTGCGTGAGCTTGTCGCAAGTGGGCGAATCGTTCGTCATGGCAAAGCTCGGGCGACATGGTACACCTTGTCCGCGCGCCAGAGCCTGCCAATTTAATCGCCGGTTACAACGACCTCAAAAACGCCAGCAGATCGCGCCGTTCTGCGCCGCTTAAGCCTTCAAACTGTGTCCGGCTGTTAGCTGCTTCCCCATCGTGCCAGAGAATGGCTTCGGTGAGGCTGCGTGCGCGGCCATCATGCAGGTAGCGAGCTCGGGAGACTTCGCCATGCCGGATGTTCGGGTCCGCCATTTCCTGTGCGGTTTCCTGGGTATAGGGCAGTAGTCCAAGACCCCAGAGTGGCTGGGTTCGCCAGAAGCTCGGTCCGGCTGTACCTTCGGTCAGCGCGTCCGCCAGTCCCGGCCCCATGTCATGAACCAGGAAGTCCGAGTAAGGGCGAATGGTCTGATTACGCAGTTCTGCCACCGGGTGTTTGGTGCCGGTTTTCATTTCCGGTGCGTGGCAGGATGAACACTGAATATTCTTGAACACTTGCTCGCCACGGGCGATGGCAGAGGTGTCCATTTCATACTCGTAAGGCACGCGACGGTTACCTTCCCATTCGGTCTTCACTTTACGTTGAGCGGGAACACCCAGCAGACGAATGTAGTTGGTGAGCAAATCGAGATCCTTGTTGTTCAGTCCTTTACTGCTCAATGTGCCGGTTTTACAGGCCGTTGCAGCAAAGTCGAGCTGGCAGTCAGGCGTCGGATAGAGCGAGGAGGTTACCCCCATGTCCAGCAACAGGGCCTGCGCGGTTTGATGACGCAGACTCCCTTTTCCGGCCTTCCAGCCAAAACGTCCGAGATGCTTCTTGCCGGTTTTGGGGTCTTTGCTCCAGTTGGGAATCCCGCGGATACCGTCGCCGTTATTGTCGTTCGGGTCGGCTTTGGCCAGAATCGTCGCTTCGTCCAGCGCCTCAATTAAGCCAAGACCAATGACCTGCGGTGCCTGACGCACGGATACGTTGGCCGGAATGGGGCCGCTAAAGTCGTACCGGGGTTTTTGTAAGGTCACGACCTTGCCGTCCGAGAGTGTCACCGTGCGTGCCGTTTCAAAACCACTGACTTTGACCGTGAAGTCCTCGGCGGTGGTACTGCGACTGTGCTGCTGCACGTTATGCCCATACGTGGCATCGGGCACGATGCCTGCCTGGGCGCTTGAGGTCGCGGTGAGCACGGCCAGGGTGTTGATGGGTTTTCCGGTTTCAGGCGGCAGACTGCGCCCGTTCATGGTGTGACAGCCCAGACAACGCTCCTCGTTAAACCGCTCGCCGAGTTTGCCTGCCTGTTCGGTGTAGACCGGGTTTATGTCCGGGGATTCGGAGTGTTTACCATTGGCAAAGGAGGTGTGGAACAGACGGCGACCTTCGACGAAACGCTGCATGTTCTTGATGCCGATGTTTTCAACGGGTTGTTGGAAGCTGCGGAAAGGTTCCTCTGTGTAGTTATACGAAAGCGAGGCGGTTCCAGCCGAGAGCGCGGCGGCAGGAAGTGGCTTGTTGTTCAACCGGGGGCGCACACCGTACCAGGGCATAATCCCTTTGCCGACTACGTAGAGTTTTTCCTGTGAATAATAGCGGGTACCGCCACCGTCCACTGCGGCTTTGCCATCCGGTCCTTTTTCAAGAAAGAACGCCGGTGTGATTTCAATGAGATCTCCACGTGTAAAGGTGCGGTTATCATTTTCGACGGTAGGGTCATAGCCGCTCGGTGGTGTGCCCACGGGCTCTGCCTTGCAGTCCTGCCAGGTGGGGTCGCAGCGGTGGTGGGCAAAGGGAGCGAGGTACACCATGTCGGAAATACAATCGAAAGGGCCGTCACTTGACGAGCAGTGGCGTGCAACGGTCGCCTGGGTGGAGGGAAACAGAGTGTCGGTAATGTTGGCGAATCCCCCCAGGGCTGCCCAGCCAAAACCCTCCAGCATCGGGTTCATGGAGTGGAAGGCACTCATGCCGATGTCGATCATCTTGCCCTTGTTGACCTGGAAATAGGCGGTGACCCGCGAACGACCGGCCGGAATTTCATCCCGAATCACGATACCCATGGTACGGTTCTGGAAATAGAAGGTTGGGAAGGTGTAGTGACGTCCTGGGCCTTCATCGACCTGATTCCAGTTCCCTGCTGCGTTATCTGCCTGGCTCTTGAACCAGGGTTCACCGGCTTCACGCGCATGGCGATCCACGGGTCTGAAGCCGACAACGGTGACGAGCGTGCCATCGGCTTCGCGGTATTGAATGGGTTCAATGACGGGGGTCTTATCTGCAAACAGAGGGGTGTAGCCCTCAGGGCCGACCGGTGCAGGAGTGGCTGGCACCCCCGTAGACGGCACCGGGAAGGGGGCGGGCGTTGTCAGTGCTGTGTGGTTCAGGAACTGTTGTTTGTAGCGGGTTGGAATCCCCGCGCCATCCGTCACGGGCGGCTTGACTGTATCAGGGGGCTGAACCGGATCAGGGGGTTGCACCGGATCGGGTGGCTGAACCGGATCTGGCGGATTCACAGGGTCAGGCGGCGTGACCACCGGGCCGGACGATGATCCAGTAAAGGCGACTTCAAAGATAGAGTAGCCGTATTGCGTGGCGCGTTGAATGCCGTCGATACGAATGAATCGCACATTGGCGTTGACAGCAAGCTCGTCGCGTCCACCGTCGGAATTATCGACGGTTTTCAGGAATTGCCAGTTCTGACCATTGTCAGAACCCAATAGCGCATACTTCTTGCCATAGGCGCGCTCCCAGTCGATGGTGACGCGTGACAGGTTCACTTTCTTGCCAAAGTCGAACTGAATCCATTGGTTATCATTGAACAGGCTCGACCAGCGGCTGTTCGGGTTGCCGTCAATCGCAAGGCTGGCGTTTAAATGCTGTCCTTCGATGCCGGAGGCCGTGGCACTGAGGGGTTTAAGGCTGATGTTGGCGGCTTGTGCCGATACACCGATCAGCGCGCTGAGATATAACGGCGTGAATAAAAAAGGGGTAACGCGAATTCTAACGCGGGGTGTTGCCATAAGAACACATCCATTTGTGGTTTGTTGTAGTCTGCGCAAGCTGCATTAGGAAATGCCGCTAGCCCGTTGATAGTACAGGTGTAAATAAATTCTGGAATCGTCGGAATGGATGACTGCGAGGAACCGCTGCACAGTTTTAGGATTCGGAAACCTGCTGATCGTAATGGGTCATGCAAAACCCACACATGTGTGAGAAACCACCACAAGCGGCGCAAAGGGCATAATGTTCTCATGTTGAAGCAGCGCGGTGCACAGCGTCGCCAGACACCCATTTTTTCAGTTTAAGGATTCAAGGAGAGCGACATGCAAACGATTCAAATGACCTACACCGTTAGCCGTGGCAAGATGGCCGGTCAGGTGCTGGTGCCTCATCGGAACAAAGAGGGTCGATATATCGTCAGCAAAACCCGATTTCAGGAGGATCAGGAATACCCCGAGACACTGGAACAAGTGCTGAGTTATCTGCAGCGGGGTTACAAGCTGAGGATGAGTCCGCGGGATTTTCCAGGTCCAGCTAGCCTGATCAATCTGGCATCCATTACCCTGCATTAAGGAAGGGAAACCCATGAAGTTATTGCACACCTCCGACTGGCATTTGGGCCAGTCGCTGATGAAGGTTTCCCGTGAACGCGAACACAGGTTATTTCTCGATTTTCTGGTATCGACGGTTCGCCAGGAAGCGATCGACACCGTGATCGTGGCGGGTGACATTTTCGACACGACGACCCCGGCCAGTTACGCGCGTGAGCTTTATCACGAGGCGATTCGCGGTTTAAAACAGGCGGGTTTGTGCAATCTGGTGCTGGTGGGCGGTAATCACGATTCAGTGGCGGTGCTGGACGAAAGTCGCGCTTTGTTGGGCCTATTGAACGTGATTGTGGTGAGCAGTGCGCCTCAGCGACCGGAAGACGCGGTCTTCGATCTGTTTAATCATGCGGGCGAGGTGATCGGGCTGTTTTGTGCGGTGCCTTTCTTGCGCCTGCGGGATGTGCTGGACAGTCTGCCGGGTCAGGATGCGTCGCAGCGCCAGGCTCGATTGCAGGCGGCGATTGCGAGCTACTATCAGGCCTGCTATGAGGCCGCATTAATCCGGCGTCAGGATCGCACTATTCCGATCGTGGGGTCGGGCCATTTAACCACCGTTGGCGGGGTGGCGAGTGAGTCCGTCCGGGAGATTTATATCGGCACTCTGGATGCTTTTCCGGGTGAAGCCTTTCCACCCTTTGATTATCTGGCACTAGGGCATCTGCATCGGGCGCAGGCGGTGAAAAATGCGCCGCGTATCCGCTACTCCGGCGCCCCGATTCCCATGAGTTTTGATGAGGTGGGTCAGCAGAAGGTTTTGTTGAAAGTCGTTTTAGGACAAGAGGCTGACGCCGAGGCCCAACTACCGGGTGAGGGGCGTATTCCGGCTTCGCTGTATGACATTCCGATTCCCCTGTTTCAGTCATTGCAGGTGATTCGGGGGGCGGCAGATTCAGTGCTCAGTCGCTGCGTTGACCTGGCGCGTCATGGTGAGTCGGTCTGGCTCAGTCTTGAGTTGGAAGGCGAGGTCAGCATGACCGTCTTTCGGCAGCAATTGGATCAGCGTATTGCCGATTCCAGGCTGCAGGTGCTGTGTGTGCGTCGGGTTCGTCAGTCGGAAAGCAAGGCCATCGAAAACCGCCACTCAGGGGAGTTGTTGCAACATCTGCAGCCACAAGAGGTGTTTGAACGACGACTGGCCAGCGAAGGGCTGGAGGACGCCGACCGACGAACACTCACGACACTGTTTGCACAACTGATGGAACGGGTAAAAGAGGAAAACGGACATGAAAATTCTGAAACTGCGTCTTGAGAATCTGGCCAGCCTGCAGGGAAAAGTCGAAATTGATTTTACCCGGCCCGCTTTTGCCGACAGTGGCATCTTTTTGATCACGGGCGCAACCGGTTCGGGTAAAAGTACTTTGTTGGATGCGATCTGTCTCGCCCTCTATCATCGAACGCCGCGTCAGGACCGGGTTAATAAATCAGTCAATGAACTGATGACACGCGGTGCGTCCAGCTGCATGGCCGAAGTCGAGTTTGATGTGGCGGGCAAGGGCTACCGGGCCAGTTTCAATCAGCGTCGTGCGCGTGACAAAGCCGATGGCGGTCTGCAGCTTCCCCAGGTAGAGCTGGCGCATCTCGGCGGCACCGTGATCAGTTCCACCGTCAACGAAAAATTGACCGATATTGAAAAAATCACCGGGCTGGATTTTGAGCGGTTTACCCGTTCGATCCTCCTGGCGCAGGGGGCGTTTGCAACGTTCCTGCAGGCTAAACCCACCGAAATGGCCGCCTTGCTGGAGGAACTGACCGGTACGGAAATCTACGCCCGCTTGTCGGAGGCCGCCTATCAGCAAGCCCGCGCCAGCGAACTCAAACTCAAGGAGCTGAAGGACCGCCTCTCGGGCATTCAGTTTCTGGATGCAATGGCACGCGAATCGTTGGAGTGTGAATTGGCATCGGCCCTGCAAAGGATGGCTGAAAGTGAGCAGGTGCGCAGCCTGCGTCAGGCCGAAGTGCATGCCTGGAGCACCTTCCAGCGACTGACGAGTGAGCTGGCTTCACTGGATTCCGACTGGGCTGAGCTGGAGTTAACGCGGGCGGAGCATGAAAACAACCGCTTTCGTCTGACTCAGGCGGAGCAAGCACTGCCGGTGCAGCTGGCACAGTCCGGACTGCAGGAGATCCAAGGTCAGTATCAGCGTCATCAACAGGCGATTCTGGCGGCTGATCAGGCACTGCGGACCTGCCGTGAGGACATCGCCACGCGGCAGGCCAGCCAAAGCCGGTTAGCGCAAGTGGCGATGGATGCGCAAAATGAAGCGGAGCGTCGGCAGCATCGCGTGCATACTGAAATTCAGCCCCTGGATCAGGCGCTGGCGGAGCTAAGCCAGCGGCTGGTAGATATAAGTGCTGAACGGGCCAGCTTCGAGCAGGCGCAAGCAGCTGAAGCGCAAAAAGTCCAGACACTGACCCGTCAGCTTGCATCACTGGCCGATCAAGTGGCTTCTGTCGAGCAGAATATTGAAACCGTTAAGGTACCGGATCACTGGCTGACCGACTGGTCGGGTGTCGATGCGCTTAATCGACAGTGTGATGAGGTATCTGCTGAGCTCACGACACTTCAGCAGCAGTTAAGCACGGATCAGCAAAACTTTGACGAACTGAGCGAAGATCTCGCCGTAAAAGGTGATTTGGCTCAGGCCATGCGGCACTCGCTCGACAGCACTGAAAGCCAGTTGGCAGAGGCGCGGCAGGGGCGTGACGAATGGCTGGGGGGACGCACGCCCGAAGCCTTGAATGCAGCCCTGGATTCCGCACGTAGCCAGCGGGAAACGCTGGCGTCGCTTGGCCAGCGACAGACGGAATTCCAGGCCCTGACACAACAGCACGCAGACGTCCGGAGCGCATTGGCTGCCGCGCAGGAAAACGCGACCTTGCAAAAGACGCAAAAGGCGCGCTGCGAGAGTGAATTGGCTCAGGCACGCGAACGCTTGAAGGATAAGCAAACCCTGCGTGATCAGCAGCGCCAGATCCAAAAACTCGAGCACTTGCGTCACCAATTGGTGGAAGGCGAAGCCTGCCCCTTGTGCGGCGGATTGGAGCACCCCTTTGCACAGCAACTACCTGAGCCGAGGGTGGATGAGGCAGAGCGCGTGTATCAGGAAGCGGCGCAGCGGGTGGAGCAGAGTCAAGTGGCCCTGCAGACGGCGATTGGACAAGAGGCCAGCGCAGACGCCGATCAGAAAAGCTGCGAGACTCAGCTCAGACTGATGGACAGCGCGCTGGAAAAGGCGCAATCCCAGTGGCAGTCTGCGAGCCAGGTGGCGGGCGTTGTCGCTGGCTTGCGGGATGCTCAGTCGATCACGGATGCCCTATCGGAAGCAGATAGCGCCATCAGACAGGCGGACGCGGACATCAAGGCATTGTTCTCCAAAGAGCGCGAAATTCAGGCGTTCCAGGATCTGTTGCAGCTGCAACGAAAAGAGGATGAGGAAACCCGCAGTGCGTTTGAGGCGGCGGACCGAAAACTCACCGGGATCAAGGCGACCCAGACACAGCGACAGCAACTTCTGGAACGACAGCAGAATCGTTTTCAAACGCTGCGGGTCCAGCTAAGCGAGCAACTGGGTGGTCAGTATTTGGCAGCTGAAGCCGACGATCGCCAGCGTCGCAGCGTAGTTGTCAGCCTGGGGCAGCAGGTGGCGCGCCGCCGTGAACTGGAGCGTCAAAAGCAACACTTACACACGCAACACACCGACACGCGCCGCAACCTGGAGGTGTGTCAGACCCAGCTGAAACTGGTCAATGAGCAGGCTGATCAGTCCCGACAGAAGCAAGCGCAACTCATCTGCCAGCAGAACGAGCGCAGGGAGGCGCGGCGGCAATTACTAGCGCTGGAAATCGACGCAAAAAGCTGGCTCGATGAAGCCCTTCAGTCAGCGCGGCAGACCGAGCAGGCAAACCAGTCGGGCTTGAATGCACTGCAGGCGCTGACGGTCCAGGAGGCTGAGTGTGTGGCCCGTTCCCATCAGTTACAGGAACGCCAGGTTGAACTGACGGATCAGGTCGTGCGCGCAACCGAGGCCTATGACCTCGCGCTAACCAAGGCGGGATTTGCGGATGAATCTGCGTTCGGGGCGGCCTGCCTGCCGGAGGAAGTGCGTCAGGATTTGAAGCAGATGGTCGAGGCGTATGCGCAGCAGCGACAGACCTTGTCTACGCGACGCGAACAAAAGCAAACGGAGCAGGCGTCCGCACAAAAGGGGCTTCCTGACAACAGCACCCCCGAAACGGTGCAAGAGGCGCTAACCGAATCGGGCACCATTTATGAACAGGCGGTTGCATTACAGGCGACCCTGAAGGAAAAGCGTGATGCAGACGATCGTGCACGTCGCCAAAACAGCGCGTTGATCCGTGAGCGTGAACAGCTCGAACAGGAACATCTCTGGCTGGAACGGCTGGATGACCTGATTGGGTCCGCCAAGGGGGATAAGTTCCGCCGATTTGCCCAGGGGCTGACCCTCGATAACTTGCTGGTGCTGGCTAACCAGCGACTAGCCGATCTCCATGGGCGTTATTTATTGCGGCGCCGTGAGGATCAGGAGCTGGCGCTGGAAGTGCTGGACGGCTGGCAGGGCGATGCACCGCGCGATACCTCGACCTTATCCGGTGGGGAATCGTTTCTGGTCAGCCTCGCTCTGGCGCTGGGCCTGTCTGATCTGGTCAGCGAGCGGCCGATTGACTCGCTGTTCCTGGATGAAGGATTTGGCACGCTCGACGCCGATACCCTGGAGGTGGCGCTCAACGCGCTCGACCAGCTGCATGCACGCGGCAAGATGATCGGCGTAATCTCGCACATCGAGGCCCTGAAAGAGCGTATCCAGGTGCAGATTCGACTGCGGGCGGCGGCGGGGGCCGGGGTCAGTCGGGTGGAGTTGCCGTTGGGGTAGCAGCCGCCCCATAGCGTTTTCTGCTAGTCTTGTTGAATTTGAAGCATCAATGTGAGAGTTATGCGAAATCACAAAGATAACCAGCAAAGCCTGCGTGACCGTCATATTCTGATGACGCAATTCGGCACCCGCAGCGGCAAAAATCTTTTAATCGTCGTTGTGTTGATCGCAACGTTGGGCTGGAGTGCCGACTCGATTCTTGAGGTAATGACGCTGCTTCGTAACACCTGGGGATGTGATCTTGAAAAAATAGCGGATTGCAGTGGCTGGGGTAAGTTTTTTTCGTGCACGATACTGGCAGCACAGATTGGAAGTTTTCCGGTGGCCGCTCTTTGGGTTTTTCGTTCGGCGAAACGTTACGTCGCCAGGGCGCATTTAAGCGGAAAAGCCCAGACTCCACCTGACGTCTGTCAATCATTGATTCTGTTTCTGAGTCTGCCAAAGCAGCAAGATCTGGATGTGCTGCAGCGGTATGGATCGGAAGTCAGGGTCAATATTAATGATATCGACCACAGTCACGACCTGAGTTCCTGGCGCATGCCCCTCACGACGCTTGAAAAATATAAGACTTCGCTCCAGCAGGTTTGGATTCTTGGTTCTCCTCAAGTTGAAAAAATGAGAGGCAGTTTCCCACTGCAGAACGCTTTCATATCTGTGTGCAAACACGTGATACCTGAGCTTGAGCGTGTGCAATTTAATACGGATGATCAATTATTGACTGGAAAATCTCATGTCTATTCGAGGGGTGTAGATTTTGAAAATCTTGAGCAATTGGTGGATGTCCTTGAGCGAATTCGTGTGACATCGACATCGGGACTGCCTTTTGTTGATATAACGGGTGGCCAGAAACTAGCCAGCGTTGCAGGCGCGTTGACGAGTCAGGAGGCCAATCGGAAATTCCTTTACGTTAATAGTCGTTATCAAATCGCTGCCTTCGACATCGAATACACTCAGGCAGATACCCAGTAGTAAACATAAATCCACGCTGAAAATATGCTTGAGAACCCGTCCGGATTCGGCGGAATGGGTTGCGGAAAGGGTGGCTCTCGGGCATATTCTGTTGTTGCCGGTCACCCTGTCGGAGACCGCGTGCCTGCCCAACCTGAACCAATTCAGTCGCATCCCTAAACAACAAAAAAAGGCCTCTTAAGGCCATTGCAAGGAGAACCACAACCATGAAGACCCTGACACTTTCTGATCATGTAAGCAGTCAACAAAACAAGGCATCAGAACAACGCAACGCGGATTACGCAGCGGCGCTGCAAAAACACCAGGCACTCTGCGAGGAACGGCGTCAGCGCGGCGCCGCTTTGCGGGCCCATTTCAGCGCGTCCCTGCGTCAGAAGCGACTATTTGCGGTGATGGGTGGAGCATTTCGTTTATTCGCCTATTTGTTTGAAGGCAAGCCCCGTTTGCCGGTCAAGGCCGGTGCGTCTCGCGAAGAGGTTGTCTGGATGGCCGGCGGGGAAGGCGAACAGCGTGTGAGTCATGTGCTGGCGCGCCGCCTCCCGGATGATTGGACGCTGATTTCCGGCTATCGTAATGCCGGTGGCGAGATAGACCAACTGTTAGTCAGTCGGGCCGGTGTTCTGGCCGTTGAAATCAAGACCCTGAACGGCCGCATCTATTGTGAGGGGGATCGCTGGTGGCGGGACAAGTATGACAAATATGGTAACTGCGTCGAACGCTCCGTGCCCATCGTGGATAAAGGCGGCCGCGCACCGAGCGCGCAGGTCAACGCTTCTGCAGATCGACTCGAAACCTTCCTGGCCAAACGCGGGATCAGTCTGCGGGTCAGTCGGGCGGTGGTGCTGGCGCACGACAGTTCAGAAATTGGCCTGATGCGCGGCCTCACGATCGACTACGTCACGACCCTAAAGCGTATCGACAGCATTGATCTGCTCAAGAGTTCCCGAACCGTTCTCACCCCGACCCAGGTGGACGAGGTGATTTCCCTGATTCGTCAGGATCATAGTTACCATGAAAAGCCCCGCCAGGATCGGACGCGAGTCAGCGACCGACGCAAGGGCCGGAGCGGTGCAGGGCGGTCACAGGGGCGGCGGCCTGTCAGCCACCCCTCGTGAGACTGTGATCTTGGACAAAAAAATCAACCTGAGCAGATAAACAGGTTTACTCACACACGGGTATTAGGTAAAAACCCGTACAGGAATAGCAAAAGAATAACATCACAAGGAGCCAAAACGTGCCCTATCATGCTTACTTATTCGAAGCCCGTTCTTTGCAGGACTATCTTTTCAGCGGCGGAAAACTGGCCGATATGGTTGCTTCCAGTGATCTGCTGGATGATTTGACGGAATCCTTGCTGACCAGCGTGTTAAAGTCCCTGAATCTCAGCGACAATCCAGGATTGTCGTTTGTGCGGCGAGCCGGTGGCGCCTTTTATGTCATTGCCCAGGGCGACGAGGGGCGTCAGCAGCTTGAACGCCTACAACTATTGTGGACACTGGCCGTGCCACAGTGGTTGCCGCGTCTGGAGTTTATCCAAATTTTGGTTGTCGACCAGGATTCAGGATATCTGGCGGTACAAAATGGCATCCAGCAACTTGCTCAATTGCGAAACCTGCAAGGAGCTGCACTGCCGGCAGCCGGTCCCTTTACCCGTCGGGCACCACGAACAGGCCGGGCTGCCCTGCGTCTTTGGGAGTGTTCCAAGCCCGTCGAGTGGGTCGATGAGCCCTTGTTCAGTCGCCGCAGCTATTTTCTGGAATATTCGCAAGAACGATTAGCGGCCAAATTTGTCACCGACACTGAGCGCAAAGTGACTTGGCCGCGTAACCTGAATCGGAATGAAGGCGATGGAGCGACATTTCCTTTTTTGAACGAAGAAGCGGATGTTGCGATTATTCACGCCGATGGAAATGGACTTGGTCAGCTTCTGCAGGTGCTAGGCAGAATCTCGCGACAGGATACCGCTAATTATGCTCGGCTATTCTGGCAGTTTTCCGATGGTCTGACCCGCGCAACCCAGGAGGCAGTGACCAGAGCGACCTCCGATGTGTTGTTACCTGCCGCATCGTTCAAGGGTGATCATGCGGTAATGCCGGCGCGTCCGCTGGTGTTGGGAGGGGATGACTTAACCATAATTGTCAGAGCCGACCTTGCTATTCGGTTTGCAGAGCGATTCGCTATCGAGTTTGAACGCACTACAGAAGTTTTTCTGAAAAAGCTCAAGGCAGATTTTCCCAAAATAAAGGATCAGGACATGCCTCGGAAACTGACTGCCTGTTCGGGGATCGCCTTTGTTAAATGCGGACAGCCGTTTCAAATGGCCTACCATCTGGCCGAGTCACTATGCCAGGCGGCGAAATCCAGATCCCGTGCGGTAGCATCCGCGCAGAAGCTGACGTTTTCGCCTTCCTCGATGGCCTTTCATCGTCTGACGGGCTCCCTTGCAGACGACATCGGCGAAGTTATCGACACAGAGCTGACAGTGAGAATTGGTGGCGAAACCGGGCACCTGTCCTTTGTGACTTACAGTATCGGAGAGGCGCTTCCAGGGTTGCCTTCGCTCTCAGCCCTGCGTGAACTGTGTCGAAACGTGCCGGATCCCCGCATCTCTGAAAGTGGCACGCTGACCTTTTCTAAGCTCAGGGGGTTGGCCACACTACTGCACATCGACCCCTCAGGTGCACAGGTCTACTGGCAGCGCATGCTCAATCATTCCGAAAAAGCGGCGGCAAGAACCGGAAAATCGGTCAGGTCGCAGCCAATAGGCCGGTTTATCGATTTGATTCAGGCCCTGGACACCCGGGCGGAAATGAATATGGTGTTTTTGCGTAAATCCGCCGGTGGTTCAATCAAAGATGGAGATGCCGCCTGGCATTCACCCTTGAATGATGTGCTTGTGTTGATTGGAATGGAGGGTGCCGGACAATGAGCCGATACATGCTAAAACTGAATCTAATGGGTTATTGGCATGCAGGCACTGGCCGCAGCGCGGGAACCAGGGTAGATGCACTCACCGAAAAAGATCGCCACGAGCTACCGTTTCTTTCCGGTCGGACCCTCAAGGGTCTGTTGCGCGATGCCGTTGTGACAGCCGCTGCCTTACCTTGGTTTAGTAGTCGGTTCGGGTTTGAACCGGATGATGGCTACTCGTTGGCAGAACTGATTTTTGGCACGCGCGGCGACGGAAATCAACCCCGCGACACCATCCACAACGGTATCCTGCGCGTCGGCGATGCAAGGCTGTCTGCCGTTGAGCGGGACTGGCTTAGTAGCACCGAAGCAGGCAAGGCACTGATTCCCGGGCTCTACCGGGAAGTTTTTAGCACAGCGATAGACTATGAATCAGGAACAGCCCGCGATGGCTCATTGCGTGGAATGGAAGTGTGTGTTCCTTGCGCATTGGTCGCCGATGTCGAAATCATTCCACCCGTGGGAAGCGACGGTTTCGTGCTAAAACAGAATGCGCTGCTGGAAAGGAAGGATCAAGTTTTCACTATTTTACGCGACGTGCTTCCACTGATCGATGCGGTAGGAGCACACCGAAACCGTGGCTTTGGCAGGGTTCAACTGCAAATTGAGGAGGTACGATGAAAACACGAAGTTTTCTACTGACGTTGCAAGATGATGTGGTCGTCAGTGAATCAGCCGCTACTACTGGCGGTCATCGATGCCTCGATTATATTCCTGGGAGTGCGATGCTGGGGGCTGCCGCTGCTCGTGTGTACAATGATCCGGGGTTGGATAGTTGGCTGTTGTTTCATAGTGGCAAGGTACGGTTTGGCAATGCCAGGCCGTTGGGAGACGATCGCCTGCCGACGATTCCGCTGCCACTTAGCCTTTACCAGGAAAAAGGCAGCCTGTTGGGCGCCGGAATGGAACCTGCCGGGCTGTTCAATCTGGCGGCTGTGCAGGCTACGGAACTGGAAAATGAAAAACAGCTGAAACAGCTACGCGGCGGCTTCGTGAGCCTGGCGGGCCAGAGGGTTCGCGCCAAGCATGTGTCCCGCCTCAAAACAGCAATTGATCCTGCAACCGGAAGAGCCAGTGAGGGGCAGTTGTTCGGATATGAGTCACTACTTTCCGGACAGCAGTTTTTAGGTTGGATTGATTGGGACGATGATGTTCCGGCAGACCAGTTGGACCGGCTGATACAAGTGCTGAATGGTCGATTGCGGATTGGCCGTTCTCGCTCAGCCCAATACGGTGAGGTGCAATGTGCCCCGCTGGATTTTCAGCCGCAATTCCCTTCTGACGTGATCGATGACCGGGTCATTTTGCTCGCTCTGTCTGACCTTGCGCTATGTGATACATTGTACCAGCCGACTTTAATTCCTGAGCCTGCCAGTCTGGGACTGGCCAACCTCGAACTCGATGCCCGCTTTACGCATCTGCGGGTGCGACGCTACAGTCCTTACAACGCCTGGCGCAGGAGCCATGAGAGCGAACGACAGGTTATTGCGGCAGGTAGCGTGCTGTGTTATCGCAAGCTACCAGGGTTCGATGAAAACACACTGGCCGCGCTGAATGCTGGTGTGGGCCGCTACCGGGAGAGTGGTCTGGGGAGAATATGGTGCCAACCCTCTGTCCTGGCTGCTCGTCATCCGGTTTTTCCGCCCAGTGCCAAACTGGTCCCGGTTACCATGAACAATTCCACTGCGGATGCCCCCATCGCCAAGCCAGCTACTGCACTGATTCATTGGTTGTCACTGAGAGCCGACGCCGGAGGTCAGCGACAACATGATGAACGCATTTTGAGCCGAATCGTGGCGCAGTTGCCGGAACTATACCGATCCGCCCGACAGGTGCTGGGCGGAGTCGAAGGGGAAAAAGTAGGTCCTGGCCGCAGTCAATGGGGCGAAATCGACAGTCAGGCCATGCGACGGTCGGGTAAGGCACTGCACGAAGGGCTTTTCGGAACCGAAACAATTGCTGGAGCTGGCGGTAAAGTAACAGACGACAGGAAAATTGATGACAGGAAACAGTCTCATCTATGCAAACGCAGAGATCCGGATTGGGGTGCCGAAACTTACATCGACGGCAAAGCGCAAACTTTTCGGGAGTGGCTGCTGGATGTCGTTATGAATTCCGGAATCAAGGATACCTCATATTTTCTGCGAAAATTGGCAGATGCTGTTCGCAGTGAGACGGTTATGAAGATTTGCGAGGGGCGGGAGGGAAGCCGATGAGACAGCATTATCCAGTCTTGCATGTGGCAAGGATTTGTTTTGAAGCGAAAACCCCATTGGCCCTGCACAGTGGCAGGGCTGGTGATGGGTTTGACAGTGAACTGGTGCGCGATGCGAACGGTCTGCCGACGATTTCAGGAACCGCCATTGGGGGTGTCTTGCGACATTTGTGGTTCAAGGCTCACGGTGAAAGTACCAGCGCCCTGTTCGGTGATGCCGGGATCGGTACTGACGAGCAGGCGTCGCGCGTTCGCGTTAGTTGGGCCTGTGTTCACGACAGCAAAGACAGGCCGGTTACGGGGCTGGCTACCAGCCAGGATCCAGTACTGGATTGGTTGAGCGAAGCACAACCTCTGTTGCGTGACAATGTGCGTCTGAATCACCGTGGTAGTGCGCAGGACGGCGCCAAGTTTGATCGTGTGGTCGTGCCACGTGGTACGCGTTTTACAACCGAACTACGTCTGCTATCCGCCTCATTGGATGATCGCGATTGGCCCATGTTGCGAGCCCTATTCGTTCATCCCGGTTTTCGACTTGGTGCCTCCACTCGCGCAGGGCTCGGTGCAGTGAGCGTCATTCGCACAACCAGTGCCAGCTTCGACCTGCGGGATGAAACGCAATTCCGGGCATTTTCCCAGATGCCAGTTGACCTGAGACAGCCTGCGCCGGTCTTGAAAGCCTGCACCGATGAACCGGACGTGGATGCTTGTGCCGCTACAGTAAAGCTGAGGCCGGTAACACCTTGGAGGATAGGCGCCAGCAACGGACCGGTCCTAAGCCTGCAGAGTCCAGACAAGCCTGCCGATGGCCGTTTGATGGTCGAGGGGTTCATTGACTGGAACAAGGGGAGTGGTGAAGTCAAACGGCACGGCACGGCGCAATTGCTGGTGATACCGGGCAGCAGTGTGAAAGGCGCCTTGTCCCATCGAATACTTTTCCATTACTTGCGCCTGACAGGTCGCTTCGCGGAAGACGCTTTGGAGCTGTATGACACGGATGCCGGAGGCGGCGAAAAGTCAAAAGGACTGATGCGCCCAGCAGCTATCAGACAGTTACTCGGCGACGTCGAAAACAGCAAGCAGAAATCGCATTCCGAGCAGTCCCGTGCCGGGGTTCTTACTGTTGACGATTGCTTCCTGACGATCCAGCAGGAACGGATAGAACATCGCATGCACAACAGCATCGACCGATTTACAGGGGGCACTCGCGATACGGCATTGTTTAGTGATGAACTGGTAAATGGCGGGGAGTTCACGCTTCAGATCTACCTTGACCAGGACCGGATGAAAGGTATTGAAGCAGCAGCCAGGCAGGCGCTTCAGCTGGCACTTGACGACCTGGCCGAAGGCCGCTTGCCCCTGGGTGGGGGGGTGTCCAAAGGGCAGGGAGTATTTTCCGGCAAGGTGGATTGGACAGAGACAGGAAGGGCCTGGTTACAGGAAGGCCCCATTCAAGTATTACAGGGGAAAACGCAGGGGGCGGTGATATGAAAGACAACGATCTGAATTCCACCCTGGCCGCCTATCGGGATTTACAGGGCGTACAAGGTAAGCAGTGGCGAATGCTGGCCGATTTGAGACCTACAGGTTTGCACTGTGACTCGCGCAGGGTCTCCAGTTTGGCCGACGTTTGGAATGTCATTAACGCGTTCGACGGTGGTTCGGGCTGGATTCAGTGCTCATCGGGACAAAGCCTGGTCATTGCCGGTATCCCTGAAAATCTGAAGGGCCAACCGGTATTGGCAGCTGAGCTGTTTGACCAACAGCGAAGTCTGCATGTCACCTGTGAGGGCGATCACTGGAGTCTTTCCGTCTATACAGAAGAGTCGGGCAACAGCCATCTGGCAGAGAATGTGACATTTTTAAGCACCAGTGAAAATCACCGGCTGCGTTATCGTCGTTACTGGCAGGCTAAACCGGGAGAAGGATTCCGCTTGCAGGCTGCTCGCTTTACCGGATTGATACAGGAGAAGGCCCAATGAGCAAATCTCATAATTCATCGGTTAATGCATCAGCCACGGGAAAGGCTGCGCAAGGTGGTAAAGTTCACGCACCCTACAATTTCGTGCCGCTGTCCAGTTGGATCTGGTTTCCGAACTGGGGGCCGCTGGTGAGCCACGATATACCCTTTCGCGAAGGCATCAGCGGCGTGCTGGATCTGGAAATCAAACTGCATACCCCTTTTCTCAGTGCTGGTGTGCAACAACGTGAAACAATGGCAATCTTGCCCAAAGAAACCTGTGATGGATCAAAGAAGCCAATGATCCCAGGCTCGTCCCTGAAAGGAATGGTGCGGAATGTCGTTGAAATTGCCAGCTTCGCCCGCATGCAGTTTGTGGACGACAAACATCACGGTTTCCGTGATCTGCACAAGGCAGTCGAGAGCAGTTACCGCAGAGTGATAGGTGCCGATCGTTTAACCGGCTGGCTGCGGCTGGAGGGTACAGAATGGCGCATTTATCCGTGTGGTTATTTTCGGATCAGTCGCGATCACTTGAAAGCCAAAGGCATCAAACTGGACTATGGCGAAAGAGCCTTTGCTGCCTACAAACGCATGCAGGTTCACGCTCAAGGGTTAAAACCCAGGCCATATAAAATGGCCCCTAATGCGCCTAGGCTCGTTGAGTTGACCTCAGATGGTGAATCCGGCTACGTTGTGATTACGGGACAAGTGCCGGGAAAAAAGAAAGAGTTCCTGTTTCAGCCGCCTGGCCGGGAATTTTTGCCGGTCAGTTCTCAGGTTATGGCCGATTTTCGTTTTATCCACATGGCCAATCCCCAGAACAAGGAGTCGGACCTGGATAACTACCTGGACTGGCAACTACATAAGCGTTCACCGGGAATACCTGTGTTCTTCCTGAAAGACAAAAGTCGTGTGACCCACTTGGGCTTGTCCTACATGTTCAGGATTCCGCATCGAAACAGTGTGCAGGAACTGGTAAGCAAACGTCAGAACCCGGCTGCCGGCGAAGGGGCTTTTGACATGGCGGAACTGTTGTTCGGCGCTTTGCGCAAAGAGGGTGGCAAGTCGCTCAGGGGGCGGGTGTCCCTCGATGATGCGATTGCGGTCTCTACCAAGCCTGGTGCCGAGCAAACCACCATTCTGGGGTCACCCCATTCGTCGTTTTATCCGGCCTATGTCGAACAGCCTTCCAGCGGAGACAGTCTCAGCAGTCGGGAGTATCTTACCTACTCGGATCCGAATGCCAGAATTCGGGGTTGGAAACGTTACCCGGTGCATGCACCGGGTAACATCAATGTGCCACCGCTGCCGCCCAAGCTACAGGATAAAGTGAACGTGCAGCAAAAATTGCGGCCGCTGGCTGCCGGTGGCTTGTTCACGGGCAAACTTCGGTTTCACAACCTTAAACTCGCTGAGTTGGGTGCCTTGGTCTGGGCGCTAACCTGGGGGGGCGACAGTAGCAAGCGGCATGCACTTGGTATGGCCAAGTCACTGGGTTTCGGGCAACTTAGCGTCAAATTGAGTGGTTATGAATCACTGATCTGGAACGACCCCGCCAGGCAGAATCCTCCAGATCAGAAACAAATTTTGGATGCCTTTCAAGCTTCGATAGACGACGCCTACAGTGCCGACGGGCGTGGTGCGCGGTGGATCGAAAGTGATGCATTGAAGCAGCTCCTTGCCATGAGTGATCCTGCTGAAGCTAAAAACCATGAGCTCAGCCATTTGAAACTTGAACAGGTAACCCACGACGACGGAACCAAGAAAAATATCAACGAGTTCAAGTCAGTCAAAGACGACCGTAAAGTGTTGAAACCCTATGTCGAAAAAACCGAAATAAACCCGTTTGCGGAGGCCATCTTACCGACGAGCGTCACTTCGGTGAAGGATATGCTGGTCGCGCAAAAGCGTGCTGAAGCGGCTGCAGCCGAAGAGTTGGCCCGGCAACAGGCGGAAGCCTCTGCAGCGGCGGAAGCTCAGGCAATGCTCGAAAGCCTTAGTGAAACGCGTCGTCCGCTTTGGGAGTGGTTGAACTCACTGGCTTCATTGCCGGAGGGACGTGAGGTGGGAGTTATCACGGAATATGTACAACAGGCAATCGACAGCGACTTGCCAAAGGAAGACCGGGTTTGGCTGGCAGAACGAATTGAGCAGGATACCGGCTTTATGAAAATTGCCAATGCCAAAAAGAAAGCGCCCAGAAAGGACCTTATCACCAAACTGAAAAGTTAAGGTTAGGGCGAACAAGAAATACGAGCAGGAGAAAAATTAGTGAACACGAGTTGTTGCCTCAAACTGCCAGGGATAGACGGCGATCTCCCATCTGCTTTGGCCGCCTTAACTATCGTTCCAGCAGAGCAACCCTCTGACGTCGGAGCCTTTGATCTTAAAAGCAGCCTGAAGTCGCAATTTGATACGGTTGACTGTATAGCAGGCGCAGAAAAAACACCCGGTAAATTCTGGCTCGCAGCCCAGGCAGCATTCCCAAAGGCCCGAGTAGTGGTTCAATGCCAGTCGGAAACAGTTGGGGCAGTCTGGATTGATTTTCACAGCGGTGAACAAGTGCTCATGGTGCAGCCGTCTTTTTCTGAAACGGAGACGGAAGTTGAAATCCCACCTCCAACACTGTCTGGATCCCTAAAACCGTCTGCATCTTTACCTACGTCATCATCTGAACCCAAAGCGGTGCTCAAAAGAAAACCCACACAGGCTTCAGAGTTAAGTAACAAGCAATTGTTGTGGCAATCCTTTTTGAGGGCCTCTTGGGGCAATCAAGCTGACTTTCTGCGGGACGCCGTCGCGGAAGCTGCCAGTAGAGAAGCGATTTCCCGCGGCATTCTGAATAATGTTCGCCAGCATGTTCGCCTGGGTGAAAGGGCTGCCGAAATATGGCAGGAAGTGCATTCGCTGTTCAATCGGACTGGGCAGGGGAAGGGCGATTTCGATGCTCAATTTGCCAAAATACTGAAAAGCCAAAAAAGCAATCTGATCAAGAGCTCGCTGAAACACAAACTCGAAAAACAGCGGGGGTTTGCTAGTGTCAAGGATGCCCAGCTTACCGTCAAACATACTACACTCAAGCCGGTCTCGCTCAGAGAAGGGGTTCATCCTAGCAGTCTGCGGCACCAGGCAGCGCAGAAGCACTGGGAGGTTCTCATTGACGAAACTGGCAAATCCTTCGGGAGTGAAGTGGATGCAATGGGCATTCGGGATAAAGATTTAGGGCGTATTGTTGCTCTGGCGGTACCGGTTGGACAGGCATTACCAAAACTCAAAGTGGGTTTCCATGCTGTTGATGCGCCACCGGCTGAGGTGGACAAAGCGGTGGAGGCGATTCTAGAAAATCCGGTCGGTGTGTTCGGCTTTACCCTCAAGGACGCTGTGCCCGGTCTTGATCGTCACTGGCTCAGTGCGGTTGAAACTATGATGCGTTGGGTCTTGCGGCAGTTGCCGTTCCCGGACCACGATCTGTCTGCCGAGAGTCAGTCTGGCCCAGGCTCATCTGTGAAATTTGCCATCGAACAACGTGATGACTACGAGCCTGGAACTAGTCTATCTGTCGTCTGTCGCATGTTACACGCGGAGTTGACGGAGCTTGACCCTCGCTTCAAACATGTACACCTCTCAGCTGAATTTATCGGCAAGGATGAGAATGTGCTAAATGGTTATGTCGATGCGATCGCCTATACCTGGGGTAGCAATTCTGCAGTCAGCAAAAAGCGTCTGAAAGCCAGCCGATTTGTAGGACATTGCCTGTTGCAGCCAGATGAGGCCGCGATGGAACGACTCTATTTAGCCGTTGACCGTCACCTCGAACTTGAGCCTGTAGATTGGTATTTTCTGGTGGCCAATCTGCAAAATGAACCGGCGGGCAGTCTGGCCGTGGAGCTGGCCACTCGTCTGGGCGAAAAAGTCAGCAAAGAACTTGCGGTCTGGCGGCGTTACCTGAGTCACGTACAGATGCTGATGCAGCAAAAGCGTTATGTGCTGGTTGAGCTGGCTGCCGCACTGGAATGGCTACAGAAATGGCAGCCGGCACAGGGGGAAATGCCGCCGTTGGCGCGACTGAACTGGCATTCGGCCCGACTCGCATGCGCCAATCATTTTGGCGCCACCGCGCTGGCGGATGCCAGGGCAAGCATGGCACTGGCGGAGGATCTGCGTGAAGAAGCCTCACCGGATGCCTGCGAAGCCGATTTGCGGATCGCGGTCGCAGCGACCAATGCCTTCCAGTTTGAGTTGGCGGCCAATGCATTGCATCACTGGATTGGCACGGCCCCTGCGATTCCGGGCCTGAAAAACTGGTGCAAAGTGCAATCCAGTCTGGGGCAACACGCCGCTTTCATGGGTGAGTTTGATGATGCCTTGGGTTACTTTGATGCGGCCCTGGAGGGCTTTGCTCGCCTAACGGACAGGCAGGCAGCGAAGCGGGATCAGCAACAGACCCAGGCCTATCGCTTGATCACACGCATGGATCAGCTCCTGCAAAACGGAGCAAAAGCAGACGACACGCTGATTGCAGAGCTAACCGACTACCTGGGTACAACGCCGGACAAGGCTGCGGCCAGTAGCTTTTTTGCCCAGGATTTGAAGCGTTACCAGCATCACGTGTTTTTGAGAGCTATGATGGCCTTTCCCGAGACCTTTGAGCGTGTCGCTACGCGCTACCTGGGGGGAGAGGCAGAGTGGAGTGCAGGCAAAGGACACCCCTGGCCGCTGATTGACGCTTATCGGGCCATCTTGCTGGCGTCCCGCAATAAATCCGTTTCTGCCAAGACCCTTGGGCAATGTTCATTGGATGCCTTGGCCCAGGAAGAATCACCGCTGCTGCGGTGGATGCACTGTGTGTTGGCTGTGGCATTATCCGCGGCGGGCATCCCGGTCAGTTGGGGGGAGGCGGTCTCGCTGGATGAGTTTGACTTCAGTCTGCCGAATGCGCCGTTACAGGCGTTGACTGACTGGTCAAACGCTGTAGCCGGTGAAGTGCGTTATACCCCGGCAGAAATCATGCTCGAACTGGGGCAGTGTTTGCCGTTTAATTTTCATTAGCCCCTAAAGCAACTCAATCGCATAGCGGATCTGTGCATAACCGATTCGGCCTTCCAGCGCCTCGAAGACCGGTCGCAGAGCATTGGGGTGCTCCAGTTTCTGCCAACATGCCTGAATTTCCCGAATGTCGTCGGGGCTGATCAGGTGTTCGATGGAGACTGACTCACCTGCCGTGTGCAGGCGAAGCACATGCTCGATGACGGTGTTTTCAGTGAGTCCCCGTTGCCCGGCGATCTCGGCGGTGGAATAACCTTCCTGCAGAAGCCGCAGGGTTTCCTTCAGGGTGTTGACGCGCCGGGCAGGGCGGGTGGGTCGTTCGTCGGTTTCATCCGCTGCGTCTGCTTCGGTCTCGCCCAATAGCGGCGAAAGATCACCCTCGCCCAGGCCCAGATGCTCCCGAATAACCGCAATAAAGCGTTCGCCAAATTGCTCCAGTTTGCGTTTGCCGACGCCGCTGACTTTATCGAAGGTGGAATAAGTCGTGGGCTGCTTGCTGGCCATGTCCTTCAGGGTGGCATTGGTAAACACCGCGTAAGCCGGTACGCCGCCTTTTTCTTCGCTGATCTGTTTGCGCAGGCGCGCCAGTTTGTCGTAGAGCGTTTGGTCGACCGGTTGCTCCGGGTTGTCCTCGACCTTGATTGTCCGGTTGCGCAGGGTTTGCTCGCGTGGCTCGAACAGTTGCACCGTTTTCCCATCTTTCAGTACGGCGGCAGATAATGAGGTGAGGGACAGCTTGCTCTGGCGGTGGAAGTCGACCGCGAGCAGGCCTTGATCGACCATCTGGGTGATATAGTGATTCCATTCATGCGTACTGTGATCCTTGCCAGCACCAAAGGTTTTGATCTGGTCGTATTGATTGGCTTTGACCTCGGGTGAGTAGGAACCTCTCAGCACCTGAACCAGGGTCGTCAGGGCGGCATTCTGATTTACTCGATAGCAGGCGGAGAGTGCTTTTTGAGCCAGCTCGGTGCCATCAAAGCCCCTGGGCGGGTTGTCGCACAGGTCGCAGTGCCCGCAAGGCGTTGAACGATGCTCACCGAAGTACCCGATCACCAGATTGGTCCGGCAGGACTGGGTTTGCGTCAGTTCCCACATGCGGGAGAGTTTCTTGCGCTGGACTTCTTTGTATTCTTCGGTGCCAGCGCTGTCCTTGATGAAGTCGAGGTAGGTTTTCAGGTCGCCGGCACCGGCAAACAGAATGGCTTCTGCGGGGGCGCCATCGCGTCCTGCACGGCCGATTTCCTGATAGTAGCTTTCCACGTTCTTTGGCAGGTTGTAATGAATGACCCAGCGGATATTGGGCTTGTCGATGCCCATACCAAAGGCAATCGTGGCACACACAATGTCAACAGCATCCTGTTGGAAGGCATCCTGAACCTGTCTGCGCTCGTCGGCGTCCATTCGGGCATGGTAGTGTCGGGCGTTAAACCCTTTTGCGCGCAGCTTTTGCGCAATCTCTTCGGTCGCTTTGCGGCTCAGACAATAAATAATGCCTGCCTGCCCCGGGTTGGCTTTGAGGTAATGGGTAATCGCCTCGATCCGCTTTTGCGCCTGAAAACATTCGATATGAATGTTAGGGCGTTCAAAGCTGGAAACAAAAATTTCGGCGCCACGGATGCCCAGTTTATCAACGATGTCCTGGCGCGTGGCCGGGTCTGCCGTCGCAGTGAGAGCATTCACTGGCACGCCTGGAAAATGTTGCAGCAGGTCGGGTAGCTGTGCGTATTCCGGCCGGAAATCATTCCCCCACATCGACACACAGTGCGCTTCGTCCACCACCAGTTGCGCAACCTTCACTGGCGAAGCCAGTTCACAAAGCCCAGGTTGACGGCGCGCTCTGGCGATACGTAAAAGCAGTTTGAGCTGACCGCTCGCCACCGCCTGATAAATGTCCCGTTCGTCCTCGGGGAGCACTGGCTATTGAGTGCCCTGGGCCGCTATACCATTGGCCTGGAAGCCCCGCGACCTGATCCTGCATCAAGGCGATCAGCGGCGAAACCACCACGGTCAGCCCGTCGAGCAAAATGGCAGGTAATTGATAGCACAACGATTTACCACCACCGGTCGGCATGATCACCAGGTTGCTCTGTCCTTCCAGGATGCGTGTAATGGCCGCCTCCTGATGAAAACGGAACTCGCTGTAACCGAAATGGTTTTTCAGGGTGGTGTAAATCGTTGTCTGTTGCATGCCTTTGCCTCGTTCTTGGGTTGGGATAGTGTAATGATAACGGCCGCGAATGCATGTGCCATTTCGTGCATATGTGTCCGATCTGGTAAGATAAGCCTTTAGAAATTCGTCGTTAAGTAGAAGCATGCTGGAACAAATCACATATGAACTATTGCTGGGACTTGTCTGCTTGGGCCTCGCCTTGGCATTTCCCAATCGGGGTATGCAAGGGCAACCAGAATGGGGATGGGATCTCTTTGGCTATGTGGCGGTTACCGCCTATTTATTCGTATACGCAACGCTTGTGGATGCGCCACCGAGCTCGATGATGGAGAGCCTCGAAGCGTTTGGGCAATGGCAGACTGCTGTTTTTGAGCCTATCTCGCCTTGGACGACTGCACTGTTGTATATCGTCATCGCGGATTTTGGCGTTTATTGGGCCCATCGTGCCTTGCATCATCGCTGGCTTTGGAACCAACATGCCTGGCATCATTCTTCGACCTATTTATACGTGGGGTCAGGCATGCGAGGGACGATCATACACGCGATTGTCACAGCATTGCCCTATACCTTGACGGCGCTTATCGTTCCGGTCTTTGCCTACGACGAATTGTTTCTGTACATCTTGCTACTGGACATCGCCAATCAGCAGTACATTCATTCCAATATTCATATTCCGGGCGCTCGCTGGCTCGAAAAGGTTCTGGTAACGCCGCGGATGCATCAGGTTCATCATCACGCCAATCCTCTGCGCACCAACTCAAACTATGGCTTTATCTTTTCCGTTTGGGATCGCCTGTTTGGAACGTATACAGATCCTGATATCCTGGCAGGTGACGAGCCCCTCGGTCTGGATTATCCGATCTCGAAATGGCGACTGTTTTTTGGACTTCCAGCACGGGTCGAAAGCAATGCGGCCCTTGAACTACCTTAATCATGGGTAGACCTGTTGCCGGGTTTATAGCCGGACTGCTTGAAAAGTGCCGTTCATCCGACGTTTGATGCTTTTCAGCGGACTCGAACGGTCTGTTCAAAATGGACAACAGAATTAAGATGGAAATAAATACGAGCATGGCGTGTCCCTCACGTTTGTGGTTAATGTGGGAGCAGCTTATGTCTGTTTAACCTTAAAAGGGGCTTACACACATGTGTGTGAAACGATGAACCTTCCTGCCGAATCAGATGAGCGCATAGGCCTTTCAGCTCTGCTGGGCCTGTTGAAGGAGGCCGTCGACGAACGCTTCAAGGCCCCTCGTTTCTGGGTGTGGCCGAGTTGACTTCTGTATCCTGCAAAAAGGGACATTACTACCTGGAGCTGGTCGAACATACTGCTGAAGGCCAATTGCTTGCTAAAGCCGATGCTGTGATCTGGAAAAACAACACGGGAATTGTCACGGAATTTGAAAAGGCGACCGGGGAGGCCCTGAGTGTCGGGCAGAGCATTCTGTTTGAAACCCGCATCGCGTTTTCCGAGCGCTATGGGCTGCGGTTGGAGCTGTTGGGCCTGAGCAGCGAGTACACGCTGGGCGATCTGCTACAACAGAAAAAACGTGTGTTGAAGCAGTTGGAAGAGCAGGGGCTACAGCAAAAGCAGGCGGCGTGGCCAGCACCGTTTGATTATTTCCGAATCGCGGTGGTGGCGCCGGAAGCGGCCGCGGGCCTTGAGGATTTTAACAAACTGCTGCAGCCACTGACCGAAAAGGGTTTGCTTGATGTGCAACGTTACCATGCCACGTTTGAAGGGGATCAGTTGGAAACCAGCATCACCCAGGCCATGCGCCTTGTCTGGCAGGCCCATCGTGAATCGCCCTTCGATGCGATGATTCTGGTGAGAGGCGGGGGTTCCAGTGCCAGCTTAAAGCAGTTGGACAATTTCACCCTTGCCCATGCCATCGCCGTGTTCTGTTGCCCGGTATACGTCGGGATCGGTCATGAACGGGATCAAACCGTGCTGGATCAGGTGGCTAACCATTCGTTTCCAACGCCCTCGGCAGTCGCTTCCCATATTGTTGAGACCGTCACCCGTAATGCCACCCAAGTCGAACGCTGTTTTCAAACCGTTCAGCACAGCAGCATGCGCTTGATGAGTGCGCGCAAAGAGCAATTGTCGCGCAGCCGCGCCGAATTACAGGCCGGGACACACACAGCGGTCAATCGATATGCCCAAAAGAGCGGTTTACTGTGGAACCCGATTCGGGAGCGAGTGCTGGGTGCCGTGAATATCCAGCGTCAGGCAGTGAGCAGTCAGCGTAGCCAGATTCAAAGCCGCTGCGAGCGACAGATCGAATTGCGCCGCAAATATGCGCAGCGATTTATGGAGGATCTCGCGGCACGCAAAGACGCACGGGTGCAGCAATGGCATGAAAACCAAACCCACCGCAAAAGTCGACAAGTGATGAGTGTGGTGATTATTATTCTGGTGGGTTTCCTGCTGGCGCTTGTTGCCGCATTACTCAGTCGATAGGAGAAGCAGATGGAGTCACCCCCTCGTTACAATGCAACCCCCACCCAAACGTATGAAGTGAACTACCAGCGCTTGCAGCAGATCAGCAAACAGCTGACCGAGGATCAGACCCTAACCCTCGATCAGATTGAGGCGCTCTATGATGAGGCGCAAAAATGTCACCAGGCGTGTGAGGCCCGCATCACTGCGCTGCAGCGAAAGATTGCGGGGGATTAGTCGGCTTGGATTAGTCGCCTTCTTCTATCATCGCGTTTAGCGCAGCTGCTGGATCGTCCGGTATTGGGATCACAGGGCGAGTCTTTAATACCGATCAGGTTGATGATCTTTTCCGCAATCTTGTTGCGCACCTCGTCAGATTCGGCCTGGCGATAAAAGACTTGCAATTGCAGCACTTCAGGTGAAGCGTCCTCGATCTCTCTAAGGCCCCAATCAATGCCATGGGCGGTCGTTACGTCTTTTTTGCTCTTGCCGTTTTTTATAAAGCGCCACGATTTTTTGATAAATCGTCGAGATGGCGAGCAGAATAAAATAAAGCGTAAATGTGAGCACAATAACATAGGCTGCCAATTGATATGGATTTGTGCTCATCGCCAAAATATCTTCCATGAAGATTTCTAGCACCCGATAAGTTTCAGTACTCATAAGATATGTCGAACCGTTTGGCAAGGCCATTCAGATTTCGGTCGTAAGTCCATAAAGACGCTCCCTTTCTATAAAGTTCCTGACTTCTTTCAATGAAGCTTGCTTGGCGGCGCTTAAGGATTCCGGCTCGCCCTTCATGTACGGATGTATCAACCAGTATCATCAAGGCGTTTCTGGCTCCGATCTGCGCCTGGGTATATCTTTCATCTCAGGCGCATACCCACCCAACGCTGCCAATCTCTTGGCGGCCTGAACCCTTACGAATGTCTTGATCGCCTCTCGAAAAAGATCCGCTTTCTGCATGTCAGGATCGGCCATGGACATCGCTTTTTCATAAAGATCATCGTCAATTGTCACGGTTGTGCGCATGGTGCATGCCTCGTGTCGTCATCATAAGGGATGATGCAAGTCATCATTAACGACATCAAGAACGTCGTGTCTATAACCAGGTCTCAATTCCCTTATTAGCGGGGCAATGTCCGGACCCTTGCAGGGATAGAACGTACCAGATTCCAGGGTCTTAATCCCCTGATTAGCGGGGCAATGTCCGGACCCAATGGAGGTGAGGTCATTCGAGCACACCCGTCTTAATCCCCTGATTAGCGGGGCAATGTCCGGACTTCGCGAACCTGGTGATTTTCTCTAACGATGTCTTAATCCCCTGATTAGCGGGGCAATGTCCGGACGTGAGCATGTTTGAGAAGGTTAGCAAAAAAGGCCTGGGTCTTAATCCCCTGATTAGCGGGGCAATGTCCGGACGGTTTGAGCTGGACGAGGCCTTTGGCGGAGCTGTCTTAATCCCCTGATTAGCGGGGCAATGTCCGGACCTAATTTAATTCTTTCAAGAGGTATAATATGTCGTCTTAATCCCCTGATTAGCGGGGCAATGTCCGGACACACGTACTACATCGTGTCCTCGATGGTCAAGGAGTCTTAATCCCCTGATTAGCGGGGCAATGTCCGGACGTCGTGGCCATGTTCGAAAAGACTAGCAAAAAAGGTCTTAATCCCCTGATTAGCGGGGCAATGTCCGGACACTGGCTCATTCCTGGGCCACGCCATAGCTGAAACGTCTTAATCCCCTGATTAGCGGGGCAATGTCCGGACTCAGATGTTGCAGAGGGCGGGGCGCGACAATGCCGTCTTAATCCCCTGATTAGCGGGGCAATGTCCGGACGAAAATGAGTTACGCGTGGGACTGCTCTGCGGGTCTTAATCCCCTGATTAGCGGGGCAATGTCCGGACCCATCTGGATTTGCGGTAAAAGTTCGGCCTGAGCAGTCTTAATCCCCTGATTAGCGGGGCAATGTCCGGACCTGTGCGGATTCTGAACCGCACCACCGGCAATATGTCTTAATCCCCTGATTAGCGGGGCAATGTCCGGACGGAAGCGTTTCCGTTGTAACCGCTCGCGGTGAGTCTTAATCCCCTGATTAGCGGGGCAATGTCCGGACATGACAAAGGACACATTACCCATGTTCTAGGTGTCTTAATCCCCTGATTAGCGGGGCAATGTCCGGACGGGTGTGATCTCTCCTTTGGACATTTAATTCCACGTCTTAATCCCCTGATTAGCGGGGCAATGTCCGGACTCTATTGACTTTCCCGTTTTCCTGCGAAAACAACCACATACTAAGCCTGAAAAATGATCGATGCAAGCCTCTGTTTTAGTCCGTTTTTTTGACCCCCTACGGGGTCGATTCAACCACAAGATATAGTGGTTCTTCGAAGGTGTTAGGCACTACGTGGCAACGCCTCGAAAAAATCCGCTTTTCTTCTCAGGCCACGAATTCTCTACTAATAGCAAAATAGTCTTGTTTATTCCAAAACGATCTAGCGCCGGAAAACTGATCTTTTGTTAAAGAGCAAGGAACGGATGGCCACTTTATCGGGTATTCAGCGACTGCTCAAGCGAACCGTTTCCGGTTTCCTACCTCTACCCATTTCCCACACATGTGTGTGTTGCCTCAAGCCGTTCGGATTTCCGTAACCTGTGCCCAACGAATCGAATGAACTGAAGGAGCGCAGAGATGAAAGCCACTACCACTTACTCATGCATGATCGTTGCCGCCTGCACGCTGGGCCCTGTTTTGGCCAAGGCTGCAGACCTGCCAACCGTGACGATGGCCACTACGCCCGAAGCCATGGCACTGGGCGGCTTGCTGGTGTCCCGCGCTGAATCCGTTGGGGCGATGGCCACTAACCCGGCGGCCTTCTACCTGCAGGGATCAGAGCTGGGTCGGCGTTTTCAGCTGGGTGCGCATCAGGTCACGATGCCTTCTCCCCAGTCGGACGATGACAGTGTTACCGAATTCCAGGGAGGATTTGCGGTGCAGAACGAAACGCTGGCCTGGGGTGGCGGGATCTACTCGCAGGGCACCTATATCGCCGATGGGCGTCTGGCCAGTAACCCGGCGCAGAAAACCGTGTATGAGCAATCTGTCATCACCTTTGGCGCAGCGATGCCGGTGAAACAGTTCATGAGTCTGGGCTTCACGCTGGATGCCATGGACGTCACCGCCCGCAACGGTGAAGAAGAATACAGCGAAGACTGGGGGCTGTCCCTGGGGGCCTTGATTACTCCCGAACCTGGCTCGGTCACGCTGGGAGGGCAGACCCTGGGTATCGGCTTGCAGGCCGGGTTGTCCTGGTCGGATGAAGTAAGGGCCGATGCTGAAAACGTGGTCAGTTCGATTGGTCGCCGGGATCTATTGGTGCGCCCTGCAACGCTGCGCGTCGGACTGGAACCGGCGCTTTTCTGGCTCAGTGGAAGTCTGAGTTCACGCCTGCGCTTTCCGGTTCAGGCCGAGCGACGTGACTACACCTCGCTGCAGGATTTTTATCTGGGCGCAGCGGCTCAATCCTTCACCGTCGATGTCTGGTCTGTGGGCGCCGAGTGGGAATGGACAACGGCAGGATCACCCTGGTCTATCGCGCTTAGGGGAGGGACGGCAGTTGAAAGTGCCGATTTGCCCGTCTTTAACGAGGTTAAACGGGTGTCGGTCGGCCTGGCGATCAATTATGGGCCGCATAATTTTGCGTTAGGCTCGCAGGCTGATGACCGTGATGGCAAGCAAGCATCATTTGCCTATCAATACTGGTTTTAACGAAGGAGAAAGGGAGAGATGAGAGATCGTATCGTGCGCAAACCTCGTAGCCTGCTGGTCAAACTGTTTTTTTCTGTGCTCAGTACCGCGTTTCAGATCGCGCTGATTGCCGGCATCTACCTGTGGGCCTCCACCGTGAAAGCTGATGAGGAGGACGCACTCTCGTACTTTCAGCAGGGTGAAAAAGCCTATGCGCGGGAGCAGTGGTCGCGGGCCAAGTCGCTTTACGAAGCGGCCGTCAGCGAGCACGCGCAGGATGGCGATCTGATCGTTAACCCCACGGTTACCCAGACCCTGCGTCCAGGGCCCGGTTTTCGGGTGACCACCGATGTGCAGGGTGAATCGGTGCATTACTTTCCCAACCGACGCCTGGCCGAAATCCAGACCCATGAACTGGATGTGAAGGCACGCGCACAGTTGGCGTTTAAAGAGCTGAATCCACCCGAGCTGAAGGTGTCTTATGCCCTGATTCAGGCCGATGGGGATAATCGCCTGATGGCCGGTGAAAGCGTGCGCCTGACCGTTGATGTGTTCAATCAGGGCGAGTCAGCCGCTGATGGCGTGGAACTCACGGTGAATATTGCTGCGCTGGATTTTACCCAAACGACCCGTTGGCGCGAGATCGACAGCGAGGGGCAGCGCTCTGCCGAGTGGGTGCTGAACCTTCCAAAACAGTTTAAGGAGGATGAAATGACCCTGGATATCCGCGTGCAGGAAAAGGACGGCTACAGCCCGGACATCGTGCTGGCCAATGTGCCCGTGATGCCCTGGCAGTTGCCGCAGCTGCAGGTCGCCATGCTGTCACGCCCGGAAGTACTGGCAGGACGACGCAGCGTGCAGTCCTTCGAAATCCGCAATCTGGGCGGCCTGCCCGCGCAGGATGTACGGATTAAGTTCGCCACCTCCAATGAGTTGCTGGAGTTGAAAGGCTATGTCACCCCTCAGAGCATCGGACTGCTGGAACCGGGCGCTGCGACGCGCATTGATCTGGAGGTTTTACCCAGCATCAAGCTACAAGGCGGAACAGACATGCCGCTAACACTTTCACTGTGGTCGGGGGATACCGCTGTCACGCAGGAAAACCTGAATCTGATTGCCAGCCATCAGGCGGTGCAGGGTAATACGTTGGTTGCGGGTGTTGCCGCCCCCTTTACCGTGGCGCAGCTGGGCGATATCGCGGTGCCATCTGGTTTCCCGGAAGGTAAAGTGCATCCGCGTGACTATGCGGTGGTGATCGGTAACCGCGATTACGCCACGCTGGCCTACGCCATGCACGTGCCCTATGCCCTGAATGACCGTAAGGAGATGACCTCGCTGGTACAGCGTACCCTGGGCGTGCCTGCCGAAAATATTCTTCAGGGCACTGAAAACATGACGGCCGCCAACTTGCAGCTGATGTTCGGGCGTGATGGCAGCGAAGGGACGCTGGCGGGGCTGATCAAGGCGGCAGGCGGCGCCGATACCGTCTATGTGTACTACAGCGGTCACGGCATGCCCGATCCTGCCCGCCCGGGACAGGCCTACCTGCTGCCAGTCGATGTGTCGCCGAATGACGCAGCGCGGGTCGGTTACTCACTGGAAACCCTCTATGCCCAACTGGCCGTGTTGCCTGCGAAGCGTATCGTGGTGATGCTGGATGCCTGCTTTACCGGTCGTTCCGACACGCTGATGGCCAACGAGAAGGCTCAGTCTTTGGTGCCGGGGACCTCCGCCATGTTGCTCGCCTCACGTCTGCCGGTGGCCAGGGATGACCGCATGCTGGTGTTTGCAGCCAGCGGCAGTGGCGAACTGGCGCACTGGTTGCCGGCCAACCGTCACGGGCTGTTTACCTCGTTCTTACTGAAGGGCTTGAGCGGAGAAGCTGACAATGGCGACAAGCGCCTCACCGCCGGGGAACTGCAGGCCTACCTTGCCAGTCGGGTGACCTCTACGGCGTTGCGTTATGTGCCGGCACGTGAACAGCACCCCGAATTGACCGGTAACGGGCAGACCCTGTTGACGACCTACCGATAAAGAATTCAAGGAGAGAACACTATGAAAGCTATCGACGCCCGCGCCCCTCTGACTACGGTCACTGCGCTGATGCTAACTGCCTGTGCCGGGGTGCCGGAGCAGTCTGCGGAACCGGATGCCGATCCGTCAGAAATCACTGAAAACTGCGCCGCACCTGCCTGGTATCAACACGCTGCAGGCGAACAACGGCAGGGCTGGCTGGTCGGGCTGGGCGAAGCCGATACGGTGGAGCAGGCTCGGCAACGGGCCATGCAGGACATCCTGCAGCGTGTACAACTCGATGTTATCAGTGGTTGTGAAGACCACCGTGAATCCAGTCGGGAAGGCGGCGAATCACGGGGGCAATACCGCGAATATGGCGGCTGCTCCGTGCAGACAGAAGCCCGCGCAGAAAATGTGCGATTTGATGATCTGCAGACACCGCATGAATGTGGTGGTCATGCCTGGGTAAAGCTGGGGCTGGACCAGCGTTCGCTGCGTAACCGCGCCGCCGCCCAATTTATGCAAATGTCAGGGCAGGGTGAAACCTTTTGCGCCGGTATACCCGCACTTACGCGATCCCCGTTTTGCAGCTGGCTCGCGGAGCATGTACCGGGGATGGGCGCGGTTCCGATTGACCTGTCCCACCGCGAGGACGGTTGGACCCTGCTGCTGGGTCGCAAAGAACTTCCCCTGAACAACACCCCACTGAGCGAGGTGCTGGCCTGGAACAGTGAGCCGCGCTGTCGGAACTGGTTTCGTCTGGAGCAAAAAGGCCAGGTGGTCGAGGCCCTAACGGCACCGGCCAAATACGCGATGACGCTGGAGCCATCCACAGGGACGGGCCAGTTCATAAGCATCGTCACCGTGTATGCCGACGGCCGTACCCAGTTGCTGCTGCGCAATCAGCCGGTGATGACGCGCCAGGATTATCAGTTGGACGGTGTGCTGGAGCCAGGTCAGCGTGAATCGCGTGAGGTTGCGATTGCGCTACGCTCCACTCAGCCGATGGATTGGTCTGCCTTCAAGGACCAACCCATGCAGGTTGCAGGCACTTCCGAACAGTCCCATCTGCCGGAGCTGCTGCATCGCCTGGCTGAAACCGATTACACAAATGTGTGTGTTCAGACAATGCACCTGCAAGCCGGTAATCTGTAACTCATCAGCTGACCGACACACCCAAAGCATTGCAAGAGGAATGAGAGCATGAAAGTAATGAATCGTAAAACCACCGCATTTGTTAGCCGCGCTGTTATGGCGTTAGCAATTGGCGCGCTTGCGGCCTGTTCGTCTACGCCGGAGCAGCCCACGCCGATCAGCGAGCGGGTTGAGAAGCGAACCTGTACGTTTCCAAAAACCAAGGAGGAGGCGCCAGAGTGGGTTTGCCCCTGGTGGACGAGTGATGGCGACATCATGGCGGTAGGCAACTATGGTCCAAGCGAAGCGCCTTATGATTTTCAGGTGCGCATGGCCAGCCTGCGGGCGCGACATACTATTGCAGAGAACCTGAGCGTGCGCTTCAAAGGCAGCACCAAAGGTCTGATCGAAGCGATGGGTGAGGGTAACGGCGAGGCGATTGATACCTTTAGCCAGGAAGTCGCCAGCCAGCTCTCAGCGATGGATCTGCCTGGCAGCCGGATACATGATGCGGTGAATGGTCCGGACGGCGCGTTGTACGTGTTGGTGGGTCTGGATCGCAAACTTGCGGCAGAGGCGGTAAAGCGGATCGCCCGATCGAGCCTGGGTAACCGGCAGGCGCAATGGCAGGCCTTGAAAGCTGAAAAGGCGCTGCAAGTGCTGGATAAGGACGTAGACCGCGAATTCGGCTACACCGGCGCCTCAAACGGAGTGGCCGAAGGCGGGCAATAACCTCATGGGGCGCAGGATGCACCCCGCTTTTCCGGCGCGGACCATGGACGGTTCCCGCGCCGGGCCTTACAACAAATCAAAGGATTAGCCCTGATCAAACAACTGTTTAAAAAAGGAGTGTTGAAAATGTGAATCAGATCAAAAAAACGGTGCTGATCTGTGATAAAACTCGCGCCGCTACTCCTCAGAAAAACAATCGAAAGCACTACACATCCACGCAAGGAAGTTCTTACATGAAACAAGGCCAATTCACCCTTTGCCTGCTGGCCGCAGGCATTTCACTGGCGTCCGCGCAGGCGGTTGCTGAAACCTTTACCGTCAGCACCACGGCGGAGCTGCGGCAGGCGCTGCGGGATGCCTCCAACGGGAGCGAAGACGACACGATCATGCTTCAGCCCGGCACCTATGTCACTAATGCCGATGAAAAAGGAACGCTGATTTATAGCATCGATACGCCTCAGAATCTGACGCTCGAAGGCGTTGTATCTGGCGAATCTGGCGTGGTACTGGATGGTGCGGCGGTCGGCACGATTATGAAAGCCGAGTCAAAGAACCATTACACCAGCTCGTTAACCTTAAAAAGCCTGACTCTGAAAAATGGTGAGCAAGGCCTGAATGTTTCTCAGTTCAACCTGACTCTGGATCAGGTAACGATTGCCGACAATGCACTGCCTGATGGCACTGCTTCTGGATACAGAGGAGCCGGTCTCTACATGGTCGGCAGTTCAGCCAATCAGGTCGTGTTGAAAAACAGTCTGATTCAGAACAACCGTTTTACAAACGTTTCAAGCGGGGAAGGTGGTGGCGCATACATTAGTTCTGCAAAATTGATCATCGAAAATAGCCGGTTTTTGAACAATGCGGCGGGTGGGCAAGGCGGCGGATTGCATGCATCGATTGTCGAGATGAGTGGCACAACCTTTGAGAACAACGCTATCAGTGACGCATCTGTACCCAACTATAATTCAGGCTGTGACGGTGCTGCTCTGACAGCGACACGCTTAACCATGACGCAATCTGAGGTGACGGGAAACAGTGGCCTGAATTCCGCGGTATGTGTGGGTTACGCCACCATTGACCGAAGCCAGTTCCGTAATAACGGCGCACGTTTTGGGGCGTCGGCGCTGACGGTTTCCAGTGCTGGAAGCTCTATCACAAATTCAGTGTTTGTTGGAAATTCCGTCAGTGAGCCGCTTGATTCCAGTTCAACACTGCTGATCGGTGGGGGGCTTAAATTCCTGAACAACCTGTTGAAGAACAACGTGGCAGCGCAGGATTTGTATTACGACTATGGGGCGACGATTTCGACAAGTGGGAGCCCAGGGCCCAATACGAACCTCGTACTAAATACGATTTTTGCGGATACCTCCCGCGTGGCAATTGCTGGGGACACTGACGCCATCGTCTACATTCAGAATAATTACCTCGATATGGCAAACGTCAGTATCGCGGAAGCAAACCAGCTTCAGGCGCAGGATAATCTCACCGCGGAATTTCCGGGGCTTGCAGAGGATTTCACCCTCACCAGTGATTCACCGCTCATCGACGCCGGAAAAAATGACGCGAACTGGGCAGTCTTACCTTCGGTAGACCTGGCCGGAAAAGCGCGTCTGCACAATGGTGCGGTGGACATCGGTCCCTACGAATTCGGTGCCGGTGAGGTTCAGGGCGTGATTTCAGAATTCAAGGTAATGACGTCCTCACCGAAGATCATGGAAACGGTTCAATTCAGTGTGGCCTACACGCCGCTGGAAGGGCGTACCTTAAAGTCGGCAACCGTCAAGGTCGACAATGAAACAGATGTGGGTGCGAGTCTGGATGCGGATAACCACTTCAACATCGTCTTTGTCGAACCCGGTAGCCATCAAGTCAGCATCGATGTGACTGACTCTGAAGATGCGGTAGTGAGTTCGACATTAACGCTGACTGTTGCCACACGACCGATCGAGGATGTGATTCAGCAAACTCAAGCCCTGTGTGCTGAAAATCCCCAGAATTGCGGCATCGACGCAGCGACCTTTACCCAGGTCTGTCGTACCGACCCTGCATCCTGCGGCATTAATCCCGATGATTGGGTGAATCAGGGATATACTGTCGGTGTGGCTGAAGGACGGCAGGAATGCTCAGAAAACCCGGCCTCATGCAATATTCAGCAGGTCGCCGTCGTCAGTACCGCGATGCTCCCCACCCAGCCTGGAGCCTGGAAGTTGCTGGGTTCGGGCATAGAGATCAGGGACCTCTCTCTCTTTGCCGGCGTGACCGTGGTGTGGAGCTATCAGGACGGCGCCTGGAAAGCCTATTCCCCCAGTGCAGAAACCACAAGCATCCTGAGTGGCAACGGCGTTGCCAGCTTCAGAACGATTCCGGCCAATACCGGCTTCTGGGTCAGAAAGTAAGGGGGCGCACATGATCAATCGTGGAATAAATGCCCTGCTGGGAACGGTGTTACTCGCCTCGCTCGCTGCTTGTGGAAGCGGGCCAGAGGGCCCTGGCAGTCCTATTGACGACCAGAATATCCGTATCAACAGTGTCGCGATGACCCTCGATGGACAGCCGCAGTCCGAGGCGCTCGTTGAGGCTACAGATGGCCAATCGAAAACGATTCAGGTGGACTGGAACGTAAGTTTCTCCTCCATAATCAACCTGTATATGGCGCAGCTTTGGCTGGTGCCGACGAGTGGTACGGGGCAGGCGGTGGAAGTGCTCTCGCAAAACTGTAGCTCATCAGCAGGCGCGCTCTATAACTGTGGCAGCGTGTCGCAGGCGCAGTGTACCTTAACAGGTACACGGCTGGAGTGTGCTGTAGCCGACGGTATGAAGCACAGCGCCAACATCAACCAGGATATGCGTCTGGAGTTCCGGGCCTGTTTGGAGGACCTTACCGATGATAACCGGTGTGATATAAAGCCGGTGAATCTGACCTTTGCTAAGCGCATTAATCCTCCTCCCCCAACAAATAACGGGCCAGAAGTCGTCCTGAAAGCTGATCCCAGCGAAGGCATGTCAGAGCCGACGGTGCAAGCCCTCAGAGGCGCAGGTCTCCTGCCACCCTCAGTGAAACTGGCAGACGAACAGGGAATGCAATAATTCCCAAAACCCGCCGCGACAAGGACGTAGCGGCGGGTTTATTCTTGATTCATACAGACCTCACGCAAACAGGATTTCTGCCGTGCCCAAAAACAAACCCAAACCACATCCCGAAACCTGGCTGGTGGCTGTCACCGGAGAGAGTCCCGCCGTTGTAACTGAATCGGTGTACGGGCTTTATTTTGATAAGCAGATAACGCTGGACCGTATACTCATCATCACCACTACCCGCGGTGCAGCCCAGGCCGAGAACCAGTTGCTGTTAGGCGAAGATGGAAAGCCTGGGCCGCTGGAACAGCTTTGCCTCGATTACAATTTGCCGCGCATACCCTTCTCGAAAAAAGACATCCTTGTGGTGCCCGGTGAAAATGGCGAGCCGGTGGACGATGCCCGCAGCCTGGGCGATCAGCGCGCGCTGGCCGATTTCATTACCCAGAAGGTGAGGGAATTGACCCGCTTGTCGAATGTTCGGCTGGTGGCATCCCTGGCGGGTGGGCGCAAGACCATGACCTTCTTTCTCGGCTATGCCATGTCGTTATTCGGACGACCCGGTGATCTGCTGACGCATGTGCTGGTCAGTGATCCCTATGAGCATGTGCGCAATTTTTATTACCCCACGCCCCAACCCAAAAAGCTGGAGCACCGCCATACCAAAGAAGATTACGACTCGGCCAAGGCGAAAGTCACACTGGTGGACATCCCCTTTGTACGGATGCGCGAGGAAATGCCCGCCAACATTATTCAGGACGATCACGGCTACACGCAGACGGTGGATAACCTCAACCGCTCGCTGACAGGCAAGCGTTCGGCGGTTTTGAATCGTTACACGCTCTCGCTTGAGCTGGAAGGACAACGCATCTATTTGAGTGCCAGCGAATATGCCTTTTATGCCATGTTTGCCCGCAGTGTCATTAAGGGCACTTCGCCCAACCCGTTATTCGCCAAGCCCAAGCCGGACGATGAAGTCTATGATTTGATTATTGCCTATCTCGATGAACTGTTGGCACCCAACCAGCGTGAGAAAATCGAGGAATGGAGCGTGACGGAACTGGTGGACGGAGTGAACGAACGTCTGGAAGATATGGATTATCTGAAAGAGGCCGGCAAAAAACGGCAGATGCCCAAGCTGCACGATGAAATTGCCAACCAACTGAAGGATTGGTACTTCACCAATTTTTCGCAACTCTTAACCCGGGTGAAGCGGGAAATCATCAAGGCCCTTGGCATTACCCTGGGTGAACTCTACGTGCCGCAACTGGAACCGAATCCGGTGACCGGCAAACGCCGCCCGAATTCGATTTACCGACTGGAACTGGACCCGGTCTGTATCCAATTTATTGAATAAGTGAGCAGGCGCGAACGGGCGCGCCATCGCCATCAGCACCGCGTCCGACGACGCAGGGTCCGACGACGCTGCCAGAGGCCTGCCAGCGCAAGCCCTAACAGAGTGACCCCGCCTGTACTGCCTGCGCCTCCACCGCCTACAGCGTCACTGAAGTTCACATCGCCCCCAGTGCCACCCTGGGTTGGCCCGGTGGGCGGTGTTACGGTACCGTCGTCGCCCGAGCCGCCGGGTACGTTGGGCGTTTCAGTGGCCTGGCTGCCGTATTCAAAGGGGCCGACATCTACCCAGGTGCCCGCAACCCGCGCAAAATGCTGATGATCGCTCAGGGGCAGGGTAAAATCGTTTGGTGAAACGAGACCCGCATCGCGCAAGGGACTGTCCTCCATTGGCTGGTAGTGTTCATCCAGATGCGCATCCTGGGTCTTGAAATTGCCTTGTCCGTAGCGGTATTCCGCCGGGGTGCCCACCTCGCCCAGGTCGAGGTAGTTGTTGAACAGCGAGACCTGCGCAACGCGGCTGTAGGTGGTCAGTGATTGCACCGCGAAGCCTTGTGTGTTCAGAAACACAGTGTTGGCGACCACGTTGCGTCCAGCCTGTGGACCATTGGCAAAGACCAACGCCGCAGCGCCCAAATTTCCATCAAACAGACTGTTGACCACCTGGCAACTCTGGAAGCAGTAAACAGCACTGTCCGGCGCGCTGTCACCGCCCTGGTTGGCAATGAACAGGCTGTTGTGAATGCCACTGAAGCCATCACCGCCCACACTGTTCACCATGAGCGCCGCCCCCATGGTCGTGGCGTGGTTGGCCCGAAAAACCCCGTTTTCAATGTCCGTTTTTGCGTTGCCCCGAATGGCGCCACCGATACTGGCGGTGTTTTCACTGAACAGATCGTTCTGGCTCAGCAGGAATGCCGTTGCGAAAATCGCGCCCCCCTGACTGCGTTCACTTCCGAGTGATTCCGCTACATTGCGATGGAACAGGTTATTGCGGGTGGTCAGGTTTTGATTGATGTACACCGCACCACCAAAGCCGTAGTTGCCGACCCCCGTGTGGTTGTCTTCGAAATCGCTGTCGGTGATGACAGTGTTCGGACGGCTGCTCGTCAGCATCAGCGCACCCCCATAGCGTGAGGCCTGATTGCGGATAAACTGGCTGCGTTGCACCTCAATCGAGGCAGCCTGCAGAACCGCGGCCCCGCCATGGCTATCAAGCTGCCGGTTGATCGTCTGATTGTCATTGAACAGACAGTCACTGATTTTGACCGACTCCACGTTGCCAAGCACCGCTAGCGCGGCCCCATCCTGGCGATCCAGTCCGGTGTCGATATGGTGGTTACGCAGGGTCAGGTGACGCAGGTCGGCACTGGCGTTTTCAATGCGCACGCCACGGGTGCCGTTCTGCACGATCAGGCCATTCAGAACGATTGTACCCCGGCGCAGGGCGTGTTTGATCACCAGCACTTCGTGCAGGTTTCCACCGTCGAGTATCGCACCGCTGGCCGCTTGTGCCTGAAGGGTGAGGTTATTGCCCCCCGCATCGTTAAAGACGTAGGCACCGCCATTTTCGCTCGTCGCATAGGTGCCATTGGCCAGGAGGATTGTGTCATCCGTGCTATTCGCGGCGGCGTCGTTTAAAGCCGCCTGCAGGGTGGCACTGTCGCTGACGTTAAAAGTCTGCCCATGTGCCAGTAGGGAAGTGCTCAGACAGACGGCCAGGGTGAGCGGGGAAACGGTACGGGGTGAAAACGGACGGTGTGACATGCGGCGCTCCTTCAGGTAGCAAAATGGATGGATGGCCATCTTGCCCAATGGGAAACGCCGTGTGACAACTCACACATGTGTCAGTTCAGGGCTTCCAGCGCGTATTGTCCCAGTCCCATCATCGCTCCCTTGCCAACATGCAGCCACTGGCCTGCCCACAGGTGGGGCCAGACCGCTTCCAGTCCCTGACCTTCCAGCACGATGTGGCCCAACAACCCCCCCATGGGAATCGACTGCTCCTGGCGATGCGAATAGCGGGACCAGTCATGCCAGTTGAGCGCCTGATCGCGAGTCGTCAGCGACAGGGCCGCCGCCTTGCTGCCCGCCCAGTCCGGCAAGCCGACTCCCCGGTAGTCATAGCGCAGATTGTGATAACGGCGCAGGATGCGGGTGAGGAGTTCTTCTGTTTTGAAATCCTGCGGATGCAGAATGCTGCGTGGGCCTTTGATGCGTAGGGGATGCAGCAGGTGAATGGCGACGGTAGCGGGTGCAGGCGGGGCACTTTCAATGCCAAAGCAGGGCACTTGGGCACACACATCCAGCGCTGTCGGAAACCAGCCGGTCTGCGGCAAAAACGCTTGCAGGGTGATGGCGCTGAAAGGCGTTCCGTAAAGCCCTGACAAACCCGCCTGAATCAGGCTTTCCAGCACCTCAACCGGGCGCTCGGAAATCGAACCCGCAAGAATGACATCGAGGGTAAACTGATAACCTTCTTCCTCATTCCCCTGTGTCAGCGGAGACAGAACAAGGGGCGGTTGCTGACCGCTTTCCTCACCCTTTACATAAAGCTGTTCAAACAGATCGGGATGGTTGGCTTTGAGAGCATAACCCAGTGCGCCGCGCCAGGCTGATCCCAGGTAGTAGTGCGAGGGAAAGTCTCCCTGGGGTAGCCATTCCAGCCGGAAATGCCGTAAGGGGAGATCGGGAATTGCAGGGCGCTCAGTCATCATCGGGGCATCCGTGGCCAGCTCAATAAAGGAAGGGATCATAATCCTAACGGGAGGCGGACGCATGTCGAAAACACACAAATGTGTGAGTTGTCCCAATCGGAACGACCTGTGATGAAATGCAGTCATTCTTTGATGGCCTTTCGATCAGCACAACAGGAGCACAATCCATGACAACGAAAACCACTGCCCGCACCGAAACCGTTCTGTTAGCCGTAACCGGTGAAAGCCCCGCGGTGGTGACGGAAACCGTCTTTGGCCTGCACTTTTCCCGCAATATTAACGTGGATCGGGTGGTGGTGATCACCACTTCGCGCGGGGCGGATCAGGCGCGTCTGCAACTGGTGGTCGGCGATGAGGGCAAACGCAGCCCCCTGTCCCAACTCTGCCACGATTATGGCTTGCCGCCCATTCGCTTTTCGGAAGCGGATATTCGCATCGTGCCGGGTGAGAATGGTCTGCCGGTCGATGACGCCCGCAGTGAAGGCGATCAGCGGGCGCTGGCGGATTTCATTACCCAGACGGTGCGCGAACTGACTGAGCAGCCTAACGTGCGTGTGATTGGCTCACTGGCAGGCGGGCGCAAAACCATGACCTTTTTTCTCGGTTACGCGATGTCGCTGTTTGGTCGCCGTGACGACATGCTCACGCACGTGCTGGTCAGCGAACCCTTTGAGCAGGTGCGAGGCTTCTATTACCCCACACCGACCCCGATGAAGTTGCAGCACCGTTTTACCAGCGAGTATGTTGATGCGGCAAAAGCCCGGGTCAACCTGATCCAGATTCCCTTCGTGCGGATGCGTGAGGAGATGCCGAAAAGCCTGGTGCAGCATCAGCGCAGTTACACTGAAACCGTGGATAAGCTGAACCAGTATTACGACCCCTCTCAGCGTTCCGTCGTGGTGGATTCCCGCCAGATGACGCTGATGCTGGAAGGCAAACAGATCAATCTGTCACCCACGGAATTTGGTCTGTACGCCATGTTCGCCCGCGATGCGCTGGAAAACCCCCTGGAAGACCGCGGATTTCAGGCGCCGAAACCCGGTGGAAAAGAGGCTGGACCGGCCTTGTTGTATGCCTACCTGCGCGAGCTATTGCCGGTTGAACAGCGGGATGAAAGTGATGGATTGGATGTTGCGGCCCTGATGAACAAAGTCGAGGAACATTTTCAGTCGCTACGCATCCGGCAGGGGCGGGGTGGGGAAAAGGCAGTGCCCACGTTTCGGGATAACCTGAGCGATAAAATGATTAAACTTAAGCGACTGGACAACTTCGCCGACCTCAAACGCCGCGTGATCGAAGCGATTGATAACGCGCTGGATGAGCGCATCGGCAAACGCTATCACCCCCATCAGGAACTGGACGAGGAGAAGCAGACCCGCAAGAAAAACACCCCGTTCCGCCTGGAGCTGGATGCCCGTTGCATTGAGTTTATTGATTGAGCACGGCGTAAATGGGCGATTGCTAAATGTGTCGACGATTATCGCTTTAATTTGGGGGATACCTGGCATCAAGCGCCTCGTTAATCAAATGCTTGTAGCATTCTGACAAGTGCGGATCGGCTGAAAATGAGCCCAGGAACGGGCTGTCCAGCAAGGAAGTCAGTCCCTCATGGCTTTGAGCTTCGAACTGATCATAAGCCAGATTAATGGCCAGTTTGATAATGTCGGTTTGACTGCCTGAACTATGTTCAATCAGAACCTGCATTTTTCGAGCAGTGTCGTCGTCGAGTCTTGCGTTGATTCGCATCGCCATTACCGTTTCTCATGACTTAGTCGTAGCATCAATACAAGGGGTTCAACCGGAGAGGACTGAAACCCGTAGTACTCGTAAAAATGCCTGGCGCGCTCGTTCAGGGCATGAACGAGCAAGGCGCGAACGCCCGTGTTCTGAGCTACGTTTACCGCCCGGCTGACGGCATCCTGCAGCAGTGAGCCTCCCAGCCTGATGCCTTGGGCACATTGATCGACCGCAAGCCTGCCCAAGATCAATACGGGCACAGGATCAGGCATGTTTCTCCGTACACCGCCTGTTGCCGTCTGATGCGACAGGGCACCCGCCGCCAATGCATAATAGCCATAAACCCGATGCGCTTTATCTGCCACGACAAAGGTACGAATGGCTCCGCTGACCTGATTGGCCAACGCCCGGCGCTTGAGCCATTCATCCAGCACCGGTTCACCGCAGGAGAAATTGGAACACTGATGCTCTGAGGTCAGGGGGTGCGGTGCGGTAAGGTCAAGAGTTATGCCTTGTTCCAAACAGGCTTCAGTGCAACGAGTCGTTCCAGCCCGGTGTTGGGCTGGGGCGGCGCATCGAGCAAATCAGTGAACTGCTGGAATTTATCGGCATCTAGTGAGAAGTGAACCTGATCAAGCACAACGGACAATGCGCGTTCACAGGCGGCCTCCAGCATGAAGTCCGAACGGTTTTTGCCTAACAGGTTGGCGGCCTTATCGATGAGATCACGCTGCTCTGGCAAAGCCCGTAAATTGATGGCGGCGTCACGCATGGTGAGTTCCTCGTGTCAACACAATAGATATACGTAAACGATGATGAGGCGTGTAACTAATGTCAATACGGATGAGTCGTGGGGTGGTGAGTATCCGTCTGATTGACAATTTCAGTTTTCGCCGCATCAATCAATGCGGTCGCAGAGAGGGATTGCGCCAGAATCAGTGCTTCCGTTTCACCCCGGTCCAACAGGTTGGCAACATCGTTGAAAACCGTGATTATTGAGACCGTGCGTTGTTTGAGATGTCCCTTTACAAGGCCTTCGTGTATGGCTTTCCCGCCTGATTTGATAAATCTGCCAGGGCTTCGTCTACGACGGCATCGGGAACATAAACCGCAGAAAAAAGCAGATGAAGCTTGGGAAGCAGCCCCGTAATGGCGAGCGCAATCAATGGGCCGGTATCGGCGACAATGAGTGGTTTCGTCATGAAAGGGTTTTCAAATCGTCTTCCAATTCTGCGGTGCTTTGGTCGACAACGGCAATTCCCAGCCTGCCAAGGCACTGCAAAAAGGATTCAATCGGCATTTTGGCCAGTTTAGCTGCCTTTGCCAAAGACAAGGTGCCATCCTCAAATAGTCTGATGGCCAGACTGACATGAACGCCGGCCTGCAAAAGATCGGCGTTAAAGGGAACGGCCAGCGAAACGGCCTCACTCCGATTGGTAACCAAAACATATTCACCCGCTGCAGCGGATTGACTCAGCAGTTCGGGATTTTTGCGTAAAGCGCTCACGCCGATGGTTTTCATAACTGTGCACTCTAAATGTGCCCCTTCAGATAGCCACGAGAAACTTCTGGATCTGAACCGGAAAAGTCTTAATCCCCTGATTAGCGGGGCAATGTCCGGACAATTCAAAAACTTACCCTACGAGTTTTCGCTTGGTCTTAATCCCCTGATTAGCGGGGCAATGTCCGGACTTTTCACCAACCGTAACAATGCAAGTGGCGTGCGTCTTAATCCCCTGATTAGCGGGGCAATGTCCGGACAGGCTCTGAGGCGGCTATGGTAGGGGGTGCCCCGTCTTAATCCCCTGATTAGCGGGGCAATGTCCGGACGCGCCAATTTTTGAATATGAGACCTTCTCAGGAATGTCTTAATCCCCTGATTAGCGGGGCAATGTCCGGACATCTTTCAACACTTATGACGTCGAACGCCTACGAGTCTTAATCCCCTGATTAGCGGGGCAATGTCCGGACCTTCTTCGCCCGGATTGCTGTGCCGGGATTCCCGGGTCTTAATCCCCTGATTAGCGGGGCAATGTCCGGACTTTTGGCCTCTGACCAAGTTGGCTTTCCTCCTTGTCTTAATCCCCTGATTAGCGGGGCAATGTCCGGACACTAAACAGGAGAGAAACATGAAACTGTTAGACAGTCTTAATCCCCTGATTAGCGGGGCAATGTCCGGACGGTCAGGAAGAAATTTTAACGGTTTCCATCGAGGAGTGTCTTAATCCCCTGATTAGCGGGGCAATGTCCGGACCTGGATGCCAGCTAAATGATTCAAAAGGGGTCTTAATCCCCTGATTAGCGGGGCAATGTCCGGACCGTTGTCGAAGGCGCTTGAATACTTCAAGCGGGTCTTAATCCCCTGATTAGCGGGGCAATGTCCGGACGTACTACGATGACTGACCGACGCATCCCTGGTGTCTTAATCCCCTGATTAGCGGGGCAATGTCCGGACAAGGAATTGGCGGCAAGACGGAACGTCCTGCCGGGTCTTAATCCCCTGATTAGCGGGGCAATGTCCGGACATCCCTTAATCATTCAGCTGACACTTGCCCAGAAGTCTTAATCCCCTGATTAGCGGGGCAATGTCCGGACTTCGACACGATGCCTAACAAGGCAGAAATCGAAAGTCTTAATCCCCTGATTAGCGGGGCAATGTCCGGACTCTATTGACTTTCCCGTTTCCCTTCGAAAACAACCACATACTAAGCCTGAAAAATGATCGATGCAAGCCTCTTTTTCAGTCCGCTTTTTTGACCCCCTGAGGGGGCTATTCAACCACAAGATATAGTGGTGTTGCGTAGGTGTCAGGCACTACGTGGCAGCGCTTCGAAAAAATCCGCTTTTCATCGCAGGCCGCGTATTAGCTGCTAATAGCAAAATCGTCTTATTTATATCAAAAGAATATAAACGGAAAATGCCAACTTGTTAAAGAACCGAGTCAGTCAGAGCACTATAAAGCGCCACTCGGCCAGACTCAAGACACCTTGCCAAAGACCTGATGCGGCAGGGTTTTACCCAGGTACTGTTGCCCCTTGGCCACCTCGCCGATGCGGGTTTTCGTCGGATTCATCCGTAAGCCCATACGCTTCAGGCATTTCCGCAAGACCGTTGCGGCACGTTGCAGGGTCTTCGGGCTGGAACACATCAACAACACATCGTCGGCGTAGCGCACAAAGCGAATCCCGTGTAGTTGCAGGGTCTGATCCAGTTGATCCAGATACAGGTTACCCAGCAGGGGGGACAGGATTCCCCCTTGCGGAATTCCTCGCGCACAGCGCCACCAGCTTGCCGGTCGGGTCGCGTGCAGATCCAGCCAGCGAAACAGCAGGGCCAGCGCCTTGCGGTCTTTGATATGCTGTCGCAGGAGTTGTTTGAGTTGCGGGTGGGGCACCTCATCAAAAAACGATTTGATGTCGGTATGCACCAGATAGCGCCGTCCTTCGGTCAGATTCACGCGCGCCCGCGCAAACGCCATGTCCACATTCCGCCCGGGCCGGTAGCCGAAACTGTCGGGATGAAACCGGCGCTCGAAATGTGGGGTCAGCACCTGCAATAAAGCTCGCTGCGCGATTTTATCCTTGAGCGTCAGCGTTGCCAGTTCGCGTTCCTTGCCGTTCGCCTGCTTCAACGTAAAGCGCCTGACCTCATCGGGCTTGAACCGGTTTTCAGTCAGATCCTGCTGCAAGGTCAGGATATGCCTGACCTTGTGGGGTTCCATCTCTGCGCGACGCATGCCCCGCTGCCATACGGTGCGGTCGTTACGGAACCAGCGCCAGGCGGCATTCAGATTGTCCGGTGTGGTCACCGCTTGCATGACTTTTTTCATCGCTCGACCGCCTGTTCGTCATCCGGTTCAAAAACGGGGTTGGGTGTTTCGGCTTCGTCCACTCGCATCACGCGCAGAAGCATTCCGGCGATCTGATGTGCCAGATGGCGGCACAGATCGCCCAGGGAGTCCAGCGCTTGCGGTAGGGCGACTGCCGGCCAGAGCTCTGGTGTTTGCTCAAGCGTCAGGTGAGTTGCAAACTGTTGACGCCAGTTGGCCAGTGCCGGGTAATACAGCGAACGCCCACCTTTCGAGAGGTAGCGCGCCCTACTGCTTTCGCGGGTAAAATGCTCCGGCATCAACACCTGTTGGCACAACGACAACACCCAGGCATCTGCCAGGGGGCGCAAGGGTTCCAGCAGATCCAGCGCCAGCGAGGCCCGGCCGGGTGTGGGAACGTGCAGAAACCCAACGCCCACATCCAGCCCCCGTAAAGTCAGGGCACTCTGCACGTCGGCCAGAAGGATCGTGTAGGTAAGGGAGAGCAGGGCATTCACCGGGTCTTTCGGTGGCTGGCGGTTGCGCCCGGAAAAGCCCCACGACGACTGAAGTTGCTGACCCATCAGCCGGAACCACTCCCGCGCCATCGTACCTTCCAACCCGCGGGCCTCATCGCTGTCCCGACTTGCCTGCAGTTGACGTTCACGCGCCTGCAGACCTTCGAGAAAGGTGCTGCGATCCAGCGCGGGGCCACGTGAAAAAACGGGTTGATTCAAAGCTATGCGATACCCGTTGAATTTGGCCTGCACCAGCGCACGCACAAGCTGTTGGTGTGCCGCAGGCTCGGCAGTAGCCCGATGCTGTGCCACCCGCAGCATCACGGAGGGCGGTGCCGCGCCGACCACCCAGCTACCCCCCTCATGCTGCCGCGCACCCACCAGCAGGGTGGGCACACCGTGGGCGGCACATTGCCGAAAAACCTCAGCATTCAGATCCACCTTGCCGCGAATCATCAGGCTGTCGATCTGGTAATAGGGAATTCGTCGGATCAGTTCACCGTTCACTTCCAGCCGCAGGGTTTTACCCTCGCTACGCAGCGTATACGGCGGTTCAATCACTACACTCATCATGCGTTTAAGCTCCCAATTTGGCTATGAGTTTGGAAAACAGGCCCAGACCGGGCAGCTTGCCCTTACCCTGGGCTTTACTGCGGGATTGGGTGTCGCGACCCGCCATCCACAGGGCATGCCGCCCCTGGATCTGATAGATGCGCACATCGTCCTCCGGCTCGGTCAGTTCCTTGAGCAGGGTATGCACCTCCAGGGCTTTACGATGGCCATCGACCAGAAATACCGAGTATTGAACTGCCATCCCGGCTTTTTTCAGACGATAATGTACCCGCCGCAAGCGCCGTGGCTCGCGGATGTCGTAGGCCACCAGATAGGTCCCTTTGCCTTTGGCCATCTACCAACCTCCTTTGACTAAACCGGACGGAAAGGTCAGATGCCCCCCACCCAATGTCCGTATCCGGATCGGCTGCTGTAACCAGGCAATTGCCAGGCGATCCGTGTCGGCGTCGACCAGCTCGCACAGTTGCACGAAGAGTTCTTCAGCTTCACGCCGGCTCAAAAAGCACTCCGCCACCGATTTCTGTCCCTCGATGCGCCAGTCTTTGAGCACCCGGAATACACGCCGCCGGGTGGCATTTTCACGAATGTCATAGGCTACGACGGCCGGGGATCGTTTCATGGGCTTCTCCTGTTAAAACACGGGGGAAGGGCGGGTGATGCGCAGGATCAGGCCATTGCACCACCACAGCAGCAGACACACTGCCGCGACCCGATGTGCAATCGCCCAGCCCTGTAACCAGGCGGTCAGGCCCAGGAAAAAACCCATGTGTAACGGTCCCCACCACAGCCACGCTTCACACAACGAGGCCAGCCAGCGACACGGTCGCCACGCCGTCCAGGGCGCTTCACAGCGCAGTGCCAGCACCCATAGCAGCGAAAACATGAACGGGCCGTTAAACACGGCAAGCGCGATCCAAAGGGTGTCTTCAATCATCGTGGGTTTCATCTCCGTGTGTTGATCTGATGGGGAACAGGCTACCGAAGTGAGCGCCGTTTGGGGCAACACACACATGTGTGGAAAGCATGGCGGTGTGCGAGACAAATCGGGATAATGCGGGGCAATTAAAATAAGCAAGGTGCAGTACCCCGCCATGACCCATGAACACACGCCGAGTTTTTTGGAAAGCGATATCCAGACACGCGAACAGCGAACGGTGATGAGCAAACGGCTGGCGAACAAAGTGTTCGAGATGACGGTGGTCGAGATCCTCGCCCCGAACAGCTGGCTACTGCGCTGCCCGGAGTTCGACAGCCGGGTGTATGTAACCAGCAAGCGGCTGCAGAAAGGCATCACCCAGTTGCAGGTTGGGGATCGCGTGAGTTGCAAAGTGGCTACCCAGTTGAAGCTGCATAGCCGGACCCGGTGGCAGTTTTTCGCGCTGGAGGTGAGTGTCATGTCGCCGGATGGGCATGCACCAACAGCCGTATTCGCGCCCAAGCCCATCCAGGGTCTTCAGGCAACTTTCAGGGATGATCTCAAGCGCTTGTGTGCCGCTGGCAGACACAAACAGGTCGCTGCCGGTTACGAGGGCTGGGTTCCGGACGCACAGTCGCTTGAGCATCTTGAGGCTGCCACGATCATTGTCGGCAATGCGCTGAATCCGGGCTTTCCCAGGTCTAATCGGGAATTGGGGGATGAATGCCGGGCGCGTCTGGCATCGCTGCCTGAAAGTGTTCGGGCGGTCTTATTCCCCAAGCTGGACGCATTTTTCCTCAAGCCGCGGCCGGCAGCCGCACGACAACCAACCGTAAAGGCGAACAGCTTGGCAACGCGCGCCCAGCCAACGCCTTCTGCCTCTGCGCAGTGGAATAAGGCAAGTGCCCTGCGCGTAGATTCCTGGGATCATGCAACACCGCTGTACACGATTTATATTGATGAAAGCTGGCCCGTTGACAGTAAAGAGGGCATTTTGGGTGGAATCGTCTGGCGGGGTGATCGCCCGGATAGGAACAAGCTGGCCATCCCTAAACAGCATGTCCGGGCGCTTAGTACACTTCAAGCGCATTTGGATGGGCTCAAGGCTGCAGGCGCATATGCACTTCCGTTTATCGTTGAATATACCCCTCCACAACATATCAATCGCGTGGACGCCTACGAGTGGATGCTTCAGGATGTATTATTGGTTTTACTGGGGTGGGTGTTGCCCCGACCGCCTGTGGGGGCAGGGCAGGTAGCCGGTATCCAGGTGGTGTGCGAGTCAATTTCAAGGTATCCCGATGGGCACGATCACACGGAGGTATTCAGGGGTATTTTGAGGCAAGCGGGACGTTTTCTCCCGGAACGTTACGGCTGCTGGGGCATTACCCGATTTCACTGGCGTCAGAAGGATGAACGACCACCTGAACATTTTACAGAGAAGGAAGTTGAGGCACAGGGCTATCTTGGGCTTGCTGATATGCTCTGTTATGCGGCGCTGAATAAGGTCAATCCCAAAGCACAGGAGTTGGCAGAAGCTGTGGGACTGAGCCAGATGCGCACCTATTTTCGCCTTAATCCCGAGCGCGTAAAGCTGCTGGATCAGGCCGAGCGGGCTCAGTCACCGTTAGAAATGTCGGCCTTACTGGATTTGTTGTATCACAACCGGCAGTCCTGTCTGGCTGATCGCCTGATCGATAATCTGAGTCTGCGGGCGACCCGAGACCCGGAATTTGTGAGGTCGTTGATCGAAGCCCTGGACCGTGAGTACAGCCAGAAAAACCCAAACCTGAGAGCGCTCGACCATCAGTACGCCCTCGTCATGCGCATCATCGGCAGCTTGCCATCCGAGGCGCCAATCCCGCTACAGCTCGCAGCGTTGGCCGCAGAACTCAAGCGTCAGAACCATTTTGGTGATCCGCTGAAAATCCCCGGTTTGGGCGAATCCTACCTGCGCCTGCGCACGCGGGCGCTGGAAAACGGCTATGCCGATCAGGTCGCCCACGTCGATCTGAATCTGGCGGTGCGCCAACGCGACCGTTTTGAATTTGACGCCGCCCACCGCCTGACCCAGCGTTTGCTGGAAGACGAATTGTTGTTTTCCTTGCACACGCGCGTGAAAATGTACTCGAGTGCGGGGCAGGACGAGGCGCTCACGGGGCAGTTGTCTGCCGCGATTATGCGATTCGACCGCGCCCTGGCCCTGCTGCAGGACGCTGACCTAAGTGACGCGCAACGCGGGGATGAATGGCATCAGACAGCGATTTACCGCGCCATTGTGATGATCGATGCCGGTCAGGATGATCGTAAGGTCCAGATTGAAAAGGTGCTCAAGCGAAAGGGGTTTGAAAACATTGGTCAGGCCTGTCGCAAACTGGGCGCCGAAAATACACTGAGTGACCAGTACCACCATTATCTGGTGTTGCGCCTGCTGATGGATTTGGCAGATTCAACCAGTCTTGTAGCGGAATATCTTGGCCACCAGGCCCCATTCAAACACCTGAGCCACCCCTGGGAGCTGATTGCGTTTTATCGCGCCTGGCTGCTGTGGCCCCGAAATCCGGAGCTATCACGGGCATATTTCGATCAGGCCCTTTCAATCTGTCTGCAACCCCACCACGGTGTGACGCTGCAGGCCATTGCCGCGATGATTGCCAGCATCGCCTGGGGGATGACCGGCGAAGGCCGCTACCGGGAAAAGGCTGTCCAATTGATCGATGGCAATAGCGAAGGAGATGGCGAGGGAGCGGGAGAGAGCACAATTCCGATCCCCGCCCTGGAAAGCGCATTGCCCACGCTAAAAGGCCAACTCGAACCCTGGCGTGAATTGCTGGATCAGTCTGCACCGGCCCAGGAGTCGGTCTTGCGTGCCGCGCTCAAAGTGCTGCCCTTTAATTATCGGTAAAATTCTCACACATGTGTGAGTTGCCCCACGCGACCACCTCCTCGCTAATCTGGCCTCGTCAACCCAAACAACGAGGAAAGAACGATGAAAAAGGGCATCTCTGCGCAAACTCTGATTCTGGTCGGTGCTGTGTTCGGCACTGCCTCCCTGCAAGGCTGTGTGAGCCGCTACGCTAAACTCGAAGAGCCGACCTCCAAAAATCAACTGGTCTGTCATCACACCGGCTGGGGCTGGCTCGGCGCGCCACTGGCATCCTATAACCACAGTCAGTGTGTCGAGGACCTGCAGGAAAAAGGCTATCAGATCATTGAGGGCGATTGAGGGGCGCAATGCGTGATGCCGCATGACCGACTGTGTTAGTCTTGTAGGATTAACTGGATTCGGACCATGCGGCAAGGATTATTAGGGTGACGAGAATAGAACGGTTAACTGACGAAGCACTGACAGCGTTGCTGAATGATACCGAATCTGATCGTGTGGAGCGTAAAGAAACCTTTAAAGGTGAGGTGCCCCGGAAAGCCCGACAGGCAGTCTGTGCGTTTGCAAATGACCTGCCGGGCCACAATGTGCCCGGTGTGTTGTTTATAGGCGCCAGGGATAACGGTGAGCCAAGCGGGTGTGAGATCACTGACCAATTGCTGCTCGCGCTGGCGGACATGAAAACAGATGGGAATATTTTGCCGTTGCCCGTTTTGACGGTGGAAAAACGGTTTTTGAAGGGCGCTGAAATGGCGGTGGTGACTGTCATGCCCTCTGATGTGCCACCGATCAAATATGAGGGGCGTATCTGGGTACGTACCGGTCCCCGTCGGTCTATTGCCAATGCCCAGGAAGAGCGAATTCTCACCGAAAAGCGACGGTATAAAAACCTGCCGTTTGACGCTTATCCCGTTCCCACGGCCAAAACCAGTGATTTAGCGAGGGTGATCTTTGAAAGCGAATTCTTGCCCAGCGCCTTTGCTGAGGACGTTCTTGCCGAGAATGGACGAAGTTACGAGGAGCGTCTGGCCTCCTGCCGTATGATCGTTTCGCCTGAAGACACGACACCGACGGTGGTTGGACTGCTTGCGTTAGGTAAAAGTCCGCAAGATTTTTTACCGGGGGCCTTCATTCAGTTTTTGAAAATTGAAGGGACCGAGTTGCCCGACCCGGTGTCGGACGAAGAAAAAATGGGAGGCGCCCTGGTTGAAATGTTGCGCCGGACCGAAGAAAAACTGCGGTCACACAATCGAACGACGGTGGACATTGTTTCACAACCAACCCATCTGAAAAGCACCCCATACCCCCAGGTGGCCTTACAGCAGATTCTCTATAATGCCGTCCTGCACAGAACCTATGAAAGCACCAATGCACCGGTACGTGTTTACTGGTTTAGCGACCGGATTGAAATCATCAGTCCGGGAGGCCCTTATGGCAATGTCACACCCGAAAACTTTGGAAAACCGGGGGTGACTGATTATCGCAATCCCAATATTGCGGATGTGCTTAAAACCTTTGGTTTCATTCAGGCATTTGGTCGGGGAATTGCCAGCGCGCGACGCGAAATGGAAAAAAATGGAAACCCGCCCATCGAGTTCGAGATTAACCAGACGGCGGTGGCCTGCATACTGAGAGCTAAGTCATGAGTATTCCAGTGCTCACATTTTTCAATAATAAAGGCGGTGTCGGGAAAACGTCACTGATCTATCACCTTGCCTGGATGTTTGCGAGTCTGGGTAAACGCGTCGTGGTGGCTGATCTCGATCCGCAGGCCAACATCACGGCGGCTTTTCTGGATGAGGATCAGATTGAGTCAATTTGGCAAAATTCCGATTCCGGCTCGACAATTTTTCAATGTGTTAAGCCGCTCGCAGGCGTTGGTGATATCGCTGACCCTGTGCTACAGACGATCGCTGCAGACCTTTACTTGCTGCCGGGTGATGTTGCGCTCTCCAGCTTTGAAGAAATTTTGTCAGCTGAGTGGCCGAAGAGTATGGCCGATAATAATTTGTATCGTCCCATGCGCATCCTCACCGCTTTTTGGCAAGTCATGCAAAAGGCGGCGCACAAGGTACAGGCTGACATCATTCTGGTGGATATTGGGCCGAATCTGGGGGCCATTAACCGCTCGGTCCTGTTGGCGACAGATTTCGTGGCCATCCCACTCGGGGCCGACCTGTTTTCGTTACAGGGCCTGAGCAATTTGGGACCTACATTGAGAAGCTGGAAAGGTCTCTGGAAAAAACGATTGGAGAACTGGGCTGACAGTCCGGAAAGCGCAGGTTTTCCGGATTTTCGTGTGCCCGAAGGCAGGATGAATCCGATCGGCTATCTGTGTCAGCAGTATGGCGTCCGGCTGGATAGACCCGTTAAAGCCTACGACAAATGGGTGCAGCGTATTCCGGCGGTTTACCGTGAAGCAGTGTTAAATGAGTCGGCGGTGAGCGGCGTGACACAGGAAGAGGATCCTCATTGTCTGGCGACGATCAAGCATTACCGCAGCCTGATCCCGATGGCGCATGAAATCAGGAAGCCTATTTTTAATCTGGTTTCAGCAGACGGCGCGATTGGAAGTCATGCTAATGCGGTGGCAGATGCGAAAAGAGAGTTCAAACAGCTGGCTTTAAAAATAGCGGGTAAAATGGGGATTATCGTTTAATAGCCTATTGCCCTCAACCCACATGCTTCAACGCCAAAGCCGCTGCCGAAGTTCGGTTTTCTACCCCGAGTTTGCGGAAAACCTGTTCCAGGTGCTTGTTCACCGTGCGGGGGCTCATGGACAGGATGATGGCAATCTCGCGGTTGGTTTTGCCACGTGCGATCCAGAGCAAGACCTCGGCTTCGCGTGCGGTAAGGGCAAATGTCTCGCGCAACGTGTCGGTTTCGCTGAGTCGATCAAGATCGGTCAGACGAAACAGATATTCATTGGCGTGGGTCTGGCTGAGGTAGCGCACTTCGAGTGCCTGATCGGCGGCATGGACGATTCTGCCCTTGTCCCGATTGTAGTGGGGTTCCAGCATCTGCCGGATGACAGGGGGTAAAACGGTCTCCAGCCAATCAGTGTCCGCGCCGGCCTGCTCAAACAGCTGATGCGCTTGCGTGGTGGCCCAGCGCAGCGTGCCATCCGGCGCGGTGGCGATCAGGGTTTGCCCAGCGCTGTCGAGTGCCGAATGGGCACTTTGGGTCAGGCGCGCGTTGGCCAGATGCACCCGGATGCGTGCCAACAGTTCATTACTGCGAATCGGTTTGGTGATGTAGTCCACCCCGCCGCTTTCCAGACCTTTGACGACGCTGTCCGAGTCACTCAGCCCCGTCATGAAAATCACCGGAATCTGGGCCAAACCCGGCTGGGCTTTCAGTCGACGGCAGGTTTCAAAGCCATCCATGTTGGGCATCAGGGCATCGAGCAATATAAGGTCAGGGTGCAGGGTCTGGGCAATCGCAAGGGCCTGCGCGCCTTCGAGCGCAACCAGCACCGTGAGACCGGCCTGGTCGAGCGTGTCATTCAGCATGGCCAGTGTTTCGGGGGTGTCATCCACCACCAGCACCACGTCGCGGCGGGCGCTATCGCGGTTCATGGCATTTCCTCGAGTGTGCGAATAAGTGCGGCAAAGTCGAAGCGTTGTACGAAATCATTCAGCAAACGGGCTTGTCCGTCCCGGAGTCGGTTCGAGGTTTTTAAAGCGTCCAGACGCTGACGCAGGGCTGAGGGGTAGCCGATACGGGCCAGTTCCCACCCGTTCATACCGGGCATCGAGAGATCGGGCAGGAAGGCGTCCGGTCGGTTGAATTTTAATTTTTCCAGACAGTCCGGCCCATCCGAGGCTTCAATGAGCTTGAAGCCCAACGGGGTCATAATATCCAGCAGCAGGCGACGATGACTGGGCTCATCATCCACCACCATAAGCGTGCGGGGGGGACCCTCATAGCCCGCGATAATACTGACCGGATGGACGGCCTGAACCCCATTTGAGACGCTGGACAGCATCAGTGAGACCCGAAAACGACTGCCCTTGCCGGGTTCGCTGGTCAAGGTCAACTCGCCACCCATGAGTTCACTGAGCAGCTTGGTGATGGTGAGGCCCAGACCGGTACCGGGAATGTGTTGTTGGCCAGGGCGTCGAATGCGCTCGAAGGGCCGAAAGATCCGTTCGCTATCCTCCGGCGCGATACCGGGGCCAGTGTCCTCAACGGTAAACTCGGCCACCTGGTTACGGTAGCGCACGGTGAATCGCACATGCCCGGCGGCGGTATATTTAACTGCATTCGACAGCAGGTTGATGAGGATCTGGCGCAAGCGTTTTTCATCCGTTTTGACCCGTTCCGGCAAGGCACTCAGGCGCAGGTATTCAAAGATCAGCCCCTTGGATTCGGCCTGCATGCGGAACATGTTCACCATCTGATCCAGCACCTGCGGCAGATTCACTTCTTCATGCACAAATTCCAGCCGCCCGGCTTCAATGCGGGACAGGTCCAGCAGGCCTTCGATCAGGTCAGCCAGGTATTCACTGCTACGTCGGATAATGCTGAGCGCCTCTCGTCGTCGGGGTGCGACTTCGGGGTCCTGTTCCAGCAATTGCGCGTAGCCAAGGATGGCGTTAAGAGGCGATCGGAGTTCGTGGCTGATGCCGGTGAGGTACCTGCTTTTCGCCTTATTGGCGGCTCTCATGCACCAGCGCAAACATCCAGGAAATTACGCCACAGACGATCAGCAGGATGAAAAAGATATTGGTTAGCGCCACCGCTAAGGTATCACTCTCGATGTTGCCCTCAAGCATGACCTGAAAATAGACCAAGTACAGCAAGCCGTAGATGATCAGCCCGCTGAGTGCAAACAGGGCCAGGAAATGCCCCAGTCGGGTGTTGAGCAGGTCCACCCATGGCCGCGGCAGCAGCAACGAAAGGGCATTGGGCAGTTGCTCCGAGAGACGGGAATTGGTTTTACACTGATCGTGGCAGCGCGTATCGAGTGAGCAGCACAGGGAACAGATGGGCCCCTCGTAGGCCGGGCAATGGCTCATGTCTTCCGTTTCGAAGCGGTGGCCGCAAATGCAGCACGCGATTTCCTGTTGTGCGGTCGAGAAAATCACGGGATTTCGTGCGATGTAGTAACGTCCTTGCGTTGCCCTGGCCAGCAAAGGTGCCGCGATAAATGTGGTCCCTAAGGAACACGGTGTATTTCATGAGCTGGCAACGGTGGAGCAGGGCGATCAGCCCTGCGCCTGCCCCATCTGCCAAACGCTAAGCCCGCGGGTGATCCTGATTCCGCCCGAAAGCCTGGCCATGGCACCCGCACGCAAGAAAGCCATGGAACGCAATGAAAAGGCCGCCCACGAACCGCGCCTGTTCGTGCCCGAAAGCATGGAAGAAGTCAGGGAGCGCAAAAAAGCCGCCAGGCACGGTGGGGGATGCGGCTGCCATTCCCATGACGACCCCGGCATCCGGAAATCACAGGTGTTCTACACCGCCGATGGCAGCAAGATTTTTCCGACGGCCCGGCCGTGGATGATTAGTCATTGACATGATCAGTTCACGGCCGCTGCCTGGCTCAAGGCAAAGAAGTCATAATCGTTGCGGCCAGCGCATCGATTTCCGGTATCAGCCCCAGCATTTTCATGTCCAGCGTATTACCCGTGCGGGCGATGACCAGTTCCAGGGAAGGAACCACGATGATAAATCGCCCGCGCAGGCCATAGGCGATGAGGGTGTCGGCTGGCAGAGAGGGTAAGAACTGGCGTTCGCCGCTTGTCCCGTTTAACCAGATGCCTGCGCCGTACTCGAAACCAAACCCGGTTGGAAGCGGCACCACGGTGCGCATGTAATCGACCCACCCGGCCGGGAGAATGGTCTCGCCGTTCCACTGGCCTTCCTGCAGCAGTAATTGGCCCACACGCAACAGGTCACGTGTGCCGATCAGGTCCTGCATGCCGAAAACCGGCGTTCCGCTGGCATCCGCCTGCACAACGGCATGATTGACGCTGATCCGGCGCAGGAGTTGCGACTGCAGGAAGCGATGGCTGTCCGCGAGGCTTCCACCCAGACGCGCTTGCAGAACACTGGCCAAAATCAGTGTGCTGCCGGATGAGTAGTTATAGGTCGATCCCGGCGTGTTTTGCAGCGGCTTGCTGGCCGCAAAGGTTGCCATATCATCTTTGATGAAGAGCAGGTTGGCATCCGAGGTGGGCTTATCATAGGTTTCACTCCAGCTCAAACCGCTCGTCATCGTTAACAGATGGTGAGGGGTAATCCTGGCGCGGTCATCCTGTTGCCACTCGCTCAATCCGGTCGGCGCATGAATATCCAGTTTCCCCTGTTCCACCATGACGCCGGCCATCAGTGCCGCCAGGGTTTTGCCCAGTGAAAAGCCATAGATCGGCGTGTCCGGGCCAAAGCCCTCCGCGTAGCGTTCATAGACCAGTTTGCCGCGGTAAGCCACCGCGAGGCTGGAGGTTTTAACCTGGACGTCGCCATGCTCCGTAAAGTGGGCGTCGGCTGCCGCTGTGATGGCGGAATAGTCTGCACCCGGCAGTGAAATGGCAGATCCTGCACCCAATGGCCAGGCTTCGCCAGCCACTTTACTGGTGGTCGCGCGTTCGCTGGGGTAAACATTGACCTTCGCCAGCAGTGCAGCGCCGTTGGTGATTTTTATCAGGTCTTCGTCAAAAACCGTTTCAGCCGACTGGCCTGTGACGAATACTTTTGAGCACAGCATCTAAGGATAGTGATAACCATTTCACGTGTGATTCTCCCGTTGTTATAGGTTTGAGAAGGCCAAAGAATTCTCTGAGAGATCGCCAGGGGGATCATTGTCCTAAAGGCTTAGACGGTGTTCGATTCTGCGAGGCGCCACCTCCCCCCGCCCCTGGTTCCGCCCCCTTCTTGCCACCCCCCGCTCCCCCCCCTCCTCCCTGGGGGCCCCCGGCAGTTCACATTTCTGCTGCAGCCGACACTCAGGTTTCCAGCACTATCCAATCGAGCGTATGAAGAACTATACCATCATTCATTTTGACGACAGGGCCGTCTGCGCGCGCCTGCAGTGCTTTCGTATTCCGCCAATCGCAACAGGGTGGGCAAAGACCCAGGAAGCTGCTAAGATCTTTACATATATGCAAATAGTAAAGAGGCGAGGCATGCCGAAGGTAAGCGCAAAAAGACAAATAACACTGCCCATTGATCAGTGTAAAGCGGCGGGGATTGAACCAGGCGATGAATATGAATGCTTTGTGGATAATCAAGGTCATATCACCATTGTGAAGAAAGTGGCGGGCGCCGCGAAAGGGCTGTTGAAGCAGGTTGCTATGGACAGACATTTTACTGATGAGCAATCCCTGCAAAGCAGTCTTATCTCATGATTGCGATTGATACCAATGTCTTGCTGAGGTATTTATTGGATGACGACAAGGCGCAATCCAAACGAGCCAGCGAACTCATACTGGGAGGTACCCCCGTTCTTATTACGGATGTTGTTCTGGTCGAGACCGTTTGGACACTCAAGGGTAAACGCTACAATCTCGACAAAGAGGCACTGATCAAGATCATCCACAGCCTGTTTAAAGAACCCAACCTTGTGTTTGAGAGTGGACAAACCGTATGGCGAGCCCTGAACGATTTCAGGAATGCCAAACCCGTGAAATCCGGAGGTAAACGTAAAGAAGCCGATTTTCCAGATGCCTTGATCGTGAATAAGGCCCGGTTTATGGCCAGTGAGACAGGGACTGTTTTTGAGGGCGTTTATACGTTCGATCGTGCTGCCCAGCAAATACCCGGAACGGAAAAGCCTTAAACCGTTAAGCGCAAATCGCGTTACAGGCGATCTTTCGCAGAAGATCTAGGCAACCGACGCACTATCTATTAGTATAAATAAGCGCAAAGAGTGGAGAATCCTATGGCTAACCCTAATGTTACCCTTCGGGTATCGGGTCTGTTGCGAAACCATTTAGAGGAGTGTACTGGCCCAAACGGGGAATACGAAACACCGAGCGAATATTTACGTGATCTGATCCGGAAGGATATGGAGCGAAGAGACGCTGCCAAGTGGGAGAGGCTAAGGTCTTCCCTGGCGGAAGGGCTGAGTTTTAGCGAGCAAGAATATCAATCCATTGATCGGGACGCGTTCAGAAAAAGAAGCCGAACGAGAAACGGTTTAACCCATGACGAGTAAGGTCACGTTTTCCCCCCTGGCTTTGGTGCAGTTGGATTATCTATGGGATTACGGCTTTAAGCGATTTGGGGTAAATCAGGCCGATAAGTACCTCGATGGTTTGTTCGATGCTCTTGAGGAACTCGAAAGCACTGGAGCCTTTCAAGGAACGAGGCCCCGATTGTTGCCTAGGGAGTTGATCGACGACATTACGTCTGAAAGGATTCTTTTTTTTCGGTATGAAAACGAAGTTATCTATTTCAGGACATTGAGAGAGGGTGGGCTGCGTGTCGTCAGCATTTTGGGGATGAGGATGGATACGCCTAACCGGATACGAGAAATGATTGTAAACCCTTTATCAGACGTCTGATCGCGCCAAGGTCGGCAATATAGCCCCTTAACCATGCCTAACTGCAAACGTCAGGCGCATCTCTAGCCCATCCCCCAGCGGCACCGCCTCGATCTGGGCGCCCATGCTTTCCACCAGGGCCCTCACCAGAGCCAACCCAATGCCTGTCCCCGTTGTTTTGCGGGTCAGCTCCCGCTCGCCACGATAGAACAAATCAAATATTTTCTTCGCCTGATCGTGCGGGATACCGGGGCCATAGTCCCTGAATCCAATCACCAGTTCGTTACGGTGTTGTCGAAAGCTCACTTCAATGGTTTTCATTTCACACTGAGCGGAAAACTTGATGGCGTTATCGATCAGATTAACAGTGATTTGTTGAAGGCCGTCCGGATTGATCGCCACTTCCAGTTTGTCAGCGCCTTCGGGATTATCAAAACGCAACACGAAACCGGCCGCCTCGGTCAACGGCTCTGCAACGGACTGGATAATGGATTGGACCCGCTCAAGAGGCATGGGCGTGAGCTCCATCGCCTGTTTGCGTCCCATTTTAGAAAACAGCAACACGTTGTTGATCAGGCGGGAAAGACGCTCACTCTCACGCAGAATGAAGGTGTAGTAGGTCTTTTTCTTGTCATCATTCACCCAACCCTGATCCAGCAACTCGCTGTACATCCGAATCGAGGTCAAGGGTGTTTTCAGCTCGTGGCTGACGGCGGCGACAAAATCTCGCTGCTGGTGGATTAAGGCAAGTTGTCGTTTTCCCACGCGCATCAGCAACCAGAATCCCACGCTCAGCAATAGAATAAGCAGGCCGCCCGACCACTGGATCAGGAGGGTTCCCGGCCCGGAGGGCAAAGAGGACACGCTGTAGGCAATCTCGAAATCCTGAAAGGGGGGAGAAAGCGAACCCTGGTGAATCAGTATGCCCGTGGTTTGCCGTGCTTTTTCGGCGGTGTCCAGCCCCGACGATGCATAGCCGCGCACCCCGCTCACGGCTTGCTCAATAGACAGAATCGCGCCGCGATAAGCGATGACCTGCTGGCCTGACGTCGAGAGTTCGGATTGCCGATAGGGACGCACCAGCCAGTCTTTCATAAAGGCGTTCGCATCGATCAACATACCCTGAACTTTTCGTTCACCGTTGTGCCACTGCGTGCGATACAACAGGAGATGACCCTCGTTAAGCCTGATCAGACGCAATGCATCGTTCTGACTTGGGGGCAGGGGAACGGTGACGTTGCCGGAGGCATGCTCTTCGCTAAGGTCCGCTACAGACGCCGCAGGCGCGGCCGCTGTCTGCTCAGGAATGGCTTCCGGTTCACTCGTCATCTTACCGGCGAAATCGGCTATTCCCCTGGCGCGTTCCTTTTTTTGGTTTAGCGCGTATTGTGAGCGCTCCAGCGCCAGGTCGCTGAGAGCTATCCGCGAGTCGGGCGCGTGTTCAATGCTCAATCCGAGGTGCGCTTCGCTGGCCGATTCTTCGGTTGGCTTTGCGACGCGTGCCTTTACTGCCGGTGCTGAAGGGCGTGGCAGCGCGTCCGGGTCGCCGGGTATCGGATTGCGCGTCAACACCTCAACCAGGGTTAGCCGAACGTTTTCGCGCGCCACCCGATCCGGCAAGGGCAGGGTTTGAATACTCTCGGGCTCGCTTTCCAGCGGCAGTAGGGGTGTCGATAAGTTGCCCTGAGCATCCACCTCGAAATAGCCCATCAAGCCTGGGATATCAGCATTGGGGAAGGTTGAAAGTGGACCAGGGACGTAGATAACAGGCGCATTCGAGCCCCTGATGGCACGCGCAAATTGGTAATCCTCCGCCGATCGGCGATTCTCCCGCTCGATCCACTGCTGAAGCGGTTCATCAATGGTTTTCAGATTCGTTCTGGCCTTTTCCTGATAGGTGAGAAAGACATCCCATTCGATCTGCTGAAGAGCCTGCCAGAAAAGCAGGGCCGAAGGGATGAGCAACAGGCTATACAGCGTGATCAGTAATATACGCAAACGTCCCACGCTGAAACCTGAGAGTGTGCCACTCATGTCAGGCGGTACCCACCGCCGCGGACGGTCTGGATGAGCTGAGGATTTTTAGGTTCCACTTCCAGCTTGCGCCGTAGCTTCGCAATGTGAATGTCGACGGTACGGGTATCCAGTGCGCCCCCATTTTTATAGCCCCACACGGCTTCGAGAAGTTCCTCACGCTGCACTGCACGATCCCGATTTTCAGCCAGATAGCACAGCGTTTCGAGTTCCCGTTTGGTTAACTGGCTTTTCTCGGCGGTATCGGCGCGGGCAACTTCCAGGTTATCACAGTCGATGGTCAGGCACCCCACCGAGAAGCGCCGATATTTCGGCGGCTCCGGCTGGGTGCGACGCAACACGGATTTCACCCGCAGAACCAACTCCGTCACCGAAAAGGGCTTGGTCACATAGTCATCTGCGCCGAGTTTCAGGCCCTCGATGATATCCCGCTCAGTGCCCATGGCCGTCAGCATAATGATGGCCCGATTCGGGTGGCAGGACCGGATCGCTTCGCAGACTTCAAATCCCGATTTACCGGGTAGCATCAAATCCAGCAGGATCAAATCAAAGGGTTTGTCCAGTGCCAGGGAGAGCCCCTGATTTCCGTCAGAGGCCGACTCAACCTCGAAACCATGAAACACGAAGGTATCGGTCAGGCCGATGCGGATAGGTTCCTCGTCTTCAATGACCAGCAAGCGGGGCTTTGGATGTTCGGGGTGGGTTAATTTGCTCATCGTTTCAGTGTACATCAACACCCGTTGAGCCATGTAAATTCCTTGTAAATTCCGTGCTGACAACGGGGGCAATAGTTTACACAAGCATGCCTGTTTCACTTGTGCCTGCGGACTTAACCTGATTGCACGTTAACCCCAAGGAGATCGGTTTATGTCGATACTTACCCGCCTGGCGCGGCTGATTAAAGCGGATTCGCACCACCTCATCGATCAGGTTGAATTGCCGGATGTCATGCTCAAGCAGGCCATTCGGGAGATGCAGGCCTCGCTCGATCAGGTGCGCCAGACCCTTCAGCGCATCCAGACCGAACGCCAGAGCAGCGAGGAGCAGCAGGTCCGATTCGCCAACGAGGTGGCGCAGATCAGCGAGCAACTGAATCTCTGTTTCGAGGCCAACAACCTGGAATTGGCCCGCAGCCTCATCCGGCGTCGACTTCAGACCCAGGCTCACCTTGAGCAGTTGAAACACACGCAATCGCAGCGTGAGAAAGAACATACGCGTCTTGCCCAACAGGAAAACGATTATTCGCGCGAATTGGCGTCGATCAAAACCCGCGCCGCCGGTTTTACACCGCACGACAAGGCTATAGCAACGCGATCGGGAACCGGCGTGGCGTCGCGGGTCACGGAAGATGAGGTAGAGATTGCTCTGTTGGCTGAGATAAAGCGTCGAGGTGCTCATTATGAAAACTAACCGTGATCCCTCGCCCGGACTGTTGATCAAATGCGGAGCCGCAGCGTTGGCCAGCGCGACAGGGGCTTTCCTGATGATGCTTACCTTTGGCCTAGCCCCATGGGCCTTCAGCCTGATATTGCTGGTGGCCGTATTTACCTTCGGTACGGTGGGGGATCATCGCTTCGCATTACTGAAGTCGGTGGGTGGCTGGATGAAGCTGGGCCTCACCGGATTGGCTGTGCTGCTGCTCTGGGCCGTACTGGAAATCGCCCACAGTGCCTTTCTCGCCTTCTGGTGCTTCCATGCGGTTTTCATCGCCGCGGAGGTATGGGTGACACCGGGTCGACCCACCTTGGGCGAAGCCAATGAACCCTTCGCCAACGCCCTGCGGCAGGCCAATGCCGCGCTCGAACGTCTTGAAACCCAACACCCTTATTCACACTAAGGCTAATCGCCATCACTTTGAGGAATCCAATCATGAAAAAGCTTATCGCTATTACCCTGCTGACGGGTATCAGTTCCGTAGCTGTCCTTGCCAACACCGTGCTGAATGAAGCAGTCCACATCAAGCCCGTCGGTGTTGCGCCCCAAATTGACATTCAGGCTCCTGGCCATAGGCCCAAGATCGAAGTGGTCTTTGTGCTCGACACGACTTCATCGATGAGTAACCTGATCGAATCGGCGAAGCAACAGATCTGGTCAATTGCGACCACGCTGGCTTCCGGAGACCCGGCACCTCTGATTAAAATGGGTCTGATCGGGTTCCGTGACAAACAGGACGACTACGTCACCAAGGTCTTCCCCCTGTCGGATGACCTGGATACGCTCTATGCCCATCTGATGGATTTCGAGGCGCAAGGAGGCGGGGATGCGCCCGAGCATGTGAATCAGGCCTTGTTTGAGGCTGTCAACCAAATGAGCTGGAGCCAGGATGAGCGCACCTACCGGACGATTTTTCTGGTTGGTGATGCACCCGCCCATGAAGATTATGCTGACAGCCCCCAATGGCCAGACATCGCAAAACTCGCCAAATCGCGGGGTATTACACTGAACACCGTACTGGCGGGTAATGATGGCGCTGCCTCCGCCCAGTTCAGGCAAATTGCCGCTCTCGCCGGGGGGGATTACCTGACTATCGGGCAGAATGTCGCCACGCTGACAGCCACTCCGTTTGATGATCAAATCGCCAAACTATCATACGAAATGGATGACACCCGCGTGTTTTTCGGGGACGTGGCAGAGCGCAAAGCACTGGAAGCCAAATCGGAATCCACCCGAAAGATCTATGCCTCAGCGCCGGCCGCCGCCCTGGCCAGCCGTGCGGACTATAACGCCTCCGAAGCGGGGCTCGCGAACTTCACCGCCGGTAAAGATCTGGTCGATGCCTATCAAAAAGGCCGTGTGGATCTGGAAGTCTTACCCGCAACGGCACTTCCCTCTGAAATGCAGGCCATGAGCCTGGAGGAACGTCAGACGGAACTCACCCAAAAAGCGGAAAAACGCAAATCTCTGGAAAAAGATCTCAAAATCCTCACCGAGCAACGGCAGGCCTACCTGGATAAAAATGCCAAGGAGGACGGTGCCGCAGGACTGAATCCGATTCTGGAGACCGCGAAGGCTCAGGCGGGGGCATCGGCGAAGATCGTGTATTAGGCAGAAGTGGGGGAGGGGGCTTTGCCCCCTCATGTTCTAAAAAGTAATGGTTCGTTGCAGGGTTGACGCAATGCGCCCTAAGGGCGCATTATGCGGCATTATTTGCCATGAAATTAGCGAAGTATGAAAATCCCAGCACCCGAAGAAATCAGACAAGTCCGGCGCAGGGCTGGTTTAACCCAAAAACAGGCAGCAGAGACCCTGGAGCTTCATACGCGCACGTGGCAAAAATATGAAGGAGGCACGGTTGAAATTCATCCCGTCATGTGGGCGCATTTTGTCCACTTGGTGAGCCAGCCAGGTTTCAAGCCGGCCAGTCAACGGAAGCGGGGAACACGCCGCGAAAAACCAAAAAAATCCGTTGCGTAGCAAGGCATTTTTCTCTGCTTTAAACGGGTGGCAGACATACTATCATCGACAACGTCATTAACATTTAAACGGATTTTTTGAGAGCACAATATGGATTCGCACTATGAACATTTGAGCATTCGCGGTTTCCCTGAAGCCAGGATACGTAAATCGACCTTGAAGCCTTTTGTGGAAGGCTGGGAGACGCCGACCCCTGAAGAAGTCAGAAACGTGATGAAGATGGCCGGACTGACCGGCAAGACAGCCAGCGAGCTGGTTGGGCTTTCAAACACCCGCACCGTTCGGCGCTGGATAGGGGGGGATCGCGAGATTCCCTATGCCTCATGGGCATTGCTCTGCGACAAAGCTGGATTGGGCGTCATCTGGAAATGAGGGGGGTGATGTATGATCTTGCACGCAAGACGGGGCATCTTGACCAGATAGTCCCGCCCCTTTGCTGCTGGGGGATGGGTTCGCCTATACCTTGCTAACAATGTAATCCGTAGCAATGCCGTTAAATCGTAAACTATCCGAAGGTTCTACTACAATAAAATATTATAAGAGGTTGAATCTAATGGTGCCCGGGACCGGAATCGAACCGGTACGGTGTTGCCACCGAGGGATTTTAAGTCCCTTGCGTCTACCAATTTCGCCACCCGGGCTGAAGGGGCTGATTAAGCTTGAAGAAATGGAGGCGCGGGTCGGAATCGAACCGGCGTCCAACGAGTTGCAGTCGTTTGCATGACCACTCTGCCACCGCGCCTCACTGACTTGTTCAGGACGGAACAAGTTATTTTGATTCATTCACAATGATCAAAATGGAGCGGGAAACGAGACTCGAACTCGCGACCCCGACCTTGGCAAGGTCGTGCTCTACCAACTGAGCTATTCCCGCAGGTTCAACCACATAGGCTGTGGAAGAGGCGCCTAGTTTACTGCCTTTTGACTGGGTGTCAAGCGTATAAAACTAACTTAACAGACTTAATACGTAACGTGATTGCGTATTAGCCTGCGCTTGCACCGCAATGCCGATTTGATCCCGAATCCGGTTGGCGATCAGGCTAGAGGCTTCCTTCGCAACATCCGCATCTTCAATCCGGCTGCGGGCTGTAGCACTGGCTTCGCGCTGGTTTTCCAGTTGGGCGATGGACGATTCCAGGCGATTGGCGAAAGCGCCGAAGCTGGAATCGGTTTCGTTGATGGCCTGAAGACCCTCATCTATGGTGGAGAGCGCGGCAGACGCGGATTTGGGGTCGCTGAGGTTCAGGCTTAAGGCGCCTTTGTCCTCCAGCGTTTTACTCAGGTTGCCGGTGCTGAGTGTGACCTTCTGTCCGGCTTCCGCGCCGGTTTGGAAGTCGACCGATTCATCCGATTTAAACAGCGACTGCCCGTTAAAATTCGTGTTATCCAGGGTGCTGCGGATATTGCCCATCAGCTGGTTGGCTTCTTCCTGCAGGGCTTTGCGATCAGAGCTGTTGAGGGTGCCGTTAGCGGCCTGTACCGCCAGTTCGCGGATGCGACTATAGTCGTTACGAAGGTTCTCCAGCCCACCACTGCCAACCTGGGTATAGGAGATCCCGTCTCCGGCATTGCGGATCGCCACGCCGAGGCCGTCAATCTGGCGTGTAAACTGGCTGGCAGCCGCCAATCCTGCCGCATCATCTTTGGCGCTGTTGATGCGCTTGCCGCTGCTGAGCCGTTCGAGGTTGGTTTCCAGCGCACGGGTGGTGCCGGAGTCCCGCGAGATGCCGGGGGAATTGACGTTGATCATAGCCACCTCCAGATTAACTAAGGGTAGGTTAGTGCAAAAAACAGTCAAATGAAATTTAATTTTGTTACGGTGGTTACTTGTTGAGTGCCTGGCGCGCCTGATCTACCAGCGTGGAAAGCGCGTTGACGCCGGGTTTTTCGGGTAAGTAGATGATCTCAACCGACTGACCTTCGCGATAGTGCGTTTTTTCGCCTGCGGTAATTGAGATGGCCGGGCTGTAGCGTTGACCATCCGGTGCATGGAAGGCATAGCGCAGCCGGAAATTGCGTACGCTGGCCGCACCGCTATAAGACCAGATACGCTCAACGGTGCCTTGTGTTGGTACGCCGGACTCGACCAGTTTTCGCAATTGCAGGCCCCGCCAGACGAAAGAAGCGATCCATCCCAGCGTAATCAGAAAAATGCCGGCGAGTACTGAAAACATAGCCCGTACCGTTGCGGTTAGCCGCGCAATTCGGGCCAGGCGGCACGGATGTAAATCACCATCGACCATAAGGTCAGCACAGCTGCGACGTAGAGCAGGGTAAGCGACGCATAGGCCAGCGGTGTGCCGAGACTAAAAGCCAGCAGGCCGGTGATGGAGATCATCTGGCAGGTGGTTTTTACCTTGCCGAGGAAGCTCACGGCGACACTGGCGCGTTTGCCCATTTCAGCCATCCATTCGCGTAAGGCCGAGATGACGATCTCCCGGCCGATAATGACCATGGCAGGGACAGTGAGTAGCGGATCAGCGTAAGTTTCTACCAGCATGGCCAGCGCGACAGCAACGATGACTTTGTCTGCAACGGGGTCAAGAAAGGCGCCCAGCGGGGTCATTTGATTAAGCTTGCGGGCCAGGTAGCCGTCCAGCCAATCCGTGGCACTGGCCAGCGCAAAAATAACGGCGGCCAGAAAATGACCATAGTCCGTTGGTTTCACCAGGTAATAAACAAAGACGATCACCGGAATCAGGACCACCCGGGATAGGGTGAGCAAGTTAGGCAGGTTTATCAGCATGGGCAATCCTTATTCATGGAGCGCTGCGTAAATCGTTTCGGCCAGGGCATCGCTCAGCCCTGGCACCCGTTTAATATCGTCAATACTGGCCCGCTCCAGTGCTTTCAGGCTGCCAAAGTAATTCAGGATTTCCCGGCGCCGTTTCGGGCCGATGCCCGTGATGGTCTCCAGCACCGATTGCGAGCGTTTGGCGTTGCGTTGCTGGCGGTGGCCGGTAATGGCAAAACGGTGAGCCTCATCCCTGACATGCTGAATCAAATGAAGTGCGGCGGCGTCTGGAGGCAAGTGTATCACTGAATGGTCGCCGCCTCTAATCAGAGTTTCAAAGCCAGCTTTGCGAGTGACGCCTTTGGCAACGCCAATGAGTCGGACGGGACTGATGTCGAGTTGCTTAAAGACGGCTTCCGCCACCCCCAATTGCCCGAGCCCTCCGTCGATCAGTACCAGGTCCGGCAGCCCGAGTTCAGAATCCCTCAGGCGGCTGTAATGCCGGGTTAAGGCCTGTTCCATTGCGGCATAGTCGTCGCCGCCGGTAATGCCCTGAATATTGAAGCGACGGTAGAGATCTTTGCGTGCGCCGGTCGCATCGAAGGCGACGCAGGAGGCCACGGTCGCTTCCCCCTGGGTATGGCTGATGTCGAAACATTCTGCCCGGTTCAGGCTTTCACGCTGCAAAGCTGTGCACAAGGCGGTCCATCGTGTGTGTTGCGCATCTTCGGTCTGCAGGTGGCTGCGCAGGGCCTGCTGGGCATTGGTGCGGGCAATTTTAAGCCAGTCAGCGCGATCCGAGCGGACCTGGGCGCTGAAGCGAATGCGGCGTTGCTGACTGGCGAACAGGGCTTCCCGAAGGCTGTCGAGATCTTCCTGAGTGTCTGACACGATGACTTCTTGCGGAAAGCCATGCAGGGTGTGTCCGCCGAGATAGAATTGGCCGAGAAACGCGGAAAGTGCCTCAGCCGGGGACCCTTCCAGTGTTTCGGTAAAGTGAAAAGTCTTGGTGCCAGTGATGTTGCCTTCCCGAATAAACAAGCCATGGATGAAAATTTCGCCCGCTTCGGCGGCCAGGGCAAACACATCGATATCCCGTTCGACCCCTTCAATGGTCTGCTGAGACTGCACCTGACGCAGGGCGGCAATCTGATCCCGCAGGGTGGCCGCGCGCTCGAACTGAAGATCGGCCGCAGCGGTTTCCATGTCACGGATCAGGCTTTGAATCAGATCCGGCTTTTTTCCCTCCAGAAATAGCTCGGCATGGCGCATATCGTCCTGATAGGCTTCGGGAGAAATCAGGCCGACGCAAGGGGCGCTGCAGCGTCCAATCTGGTGCTGAAGGCAGGGCCGCGAACGATTGCTGTAGAAGCTGTCATCACATTGGCGGATGCGGAAGGTTTTCTGCAGAAAGTTCAGTGCTTCGCGCACCGCTGCGGAGCTGGTGTATGGCCCAAAAAACTGACCTTTACCTTTTTTGCGCTGGCGGGCGCGGCGAAAGGTCAGGGAGGGGTAGTCGTCATGGCCGGAGCGAAAGATATAGGGGTAGGATTTGTCGTCCCGCAGCAGAATATTATACGGCGGTCGCTCGCTTTTGATCAGGCTTTGTTCCAGCAGTAGGGCTTCTGCTTCGCTGGGGGTGACCGTCACCTCGATACGTTGAATTTTGCTGACCAGGGCCTGAGTCTTAACCGGTAGCTGCTGACTGCGGAAATAGCTGCTGACACGGTTCTTGAGATTCTTGGCCTTGCCGACGTAGAGAATGCCGCCATTCCGATCCAGCATCCGGTAGATGCCGGGCCGGGTGGTCAGGCGCTTTAGAAAGGCGCCTGCGTCAAAGGAAGACTCATCCACCAAGCTGTTTAGCGTCCAGCATGCCGTGGCGAATCGCCAGCAGGGTCAATTCGACGTCACTGGTGATGCTAAGTTTTTCGAAAATCCGGTAGCGATAGGTATTGACTGTTTTCGGGCTCAGACACAGCTTGTCAGAGATATCCTGCACCTTCTGGCATCCCACGATCATCAGGGCGATCTGCATTTCCCGTTCAGAGAGCTGTTTGAAGACATCGTCATCCGGCGCATCGAAGGGGCGTAGGGCCATTTTTTGAGCGATTTCCGGGCTGATATAGCGTTGTCCTGCTGCGACCACACGAATGGCGCGCAGCATTTCGGCCAGATCAGCGCCCTTGGTCACGAATGCAGATGCGCCGGCTCGCATCAGGCGCGAAGGAAAAGGATCGTCATCACACGCGGTGACGGCGATGACTTTAATGCTTTCGTCGATGCGGTGAATCCGTCGCATGGCCTCGATACCGCCAATGCCGGGCATGCGAATATCCATCAGAATGACATCAACAGGCCCTTTGCGAACCTGCTCGATGGCATCCTCACCGCTGCTGGCTTCACCCACGACCGCGATACCCTGTTCGTCCCGCAGCATGCGCGAAAGGCCGGCGCGGACCAGGTCGTGGTCGTCAACAATAAGAACGCGAATCAAAACCCACCTCTTGAATCATTGGTTTGACCTTCCCTGTCATCTATTATTTGCACAAGACATTGATTTGAGTGTCGATAATAATGATACGGGAGACTCTCGTAAACAGGTAGGAGGGTAGGATGTCTTTGAGTGATCAGTTGACAGGGCTGATTTCGCGTCTGGCGCGTTCGGCGCCGGCTGAACATGCGGGGGATTCCCGCTTGCAGAAAGTGTTGCGGCACAGTGCCTTGAAGCCGGTAAATGCCCTGGTCCATCTGGCCATTCCGTTTGCGGGGCGGGCCGGATTTACCGTCGAAGTGATCGGTGAGGGGTATTTACGCGCACGGATACCGTTGAAAGGAAATCGCAATCATATGGGGACGATGTATGCTGGGGCGCTGTTTACCCTGGCCGAAATTCCAGGAGGGGTGATGACCATTTTCGATTTTGGTCCTGCCTATGTTCCCATTCTGAAGTCATTGGAGATGACCTACCTGAAGCCCGCGCGCTCGGATGTAACGGTGGCCTTTGCGCTGTCTTCGGCGGAACGGGATGCCATCCTTGAAGCGGTCAACGCGAGTGGAAAGGCAGAGTTTACGCTGCGGGGCTCGTTGCGCGATGATCGGGATGAAGTCGTGGCGCGCTCTGAGGCGCACTACCAGGTGCGCCTGAAGAGCAATCTCAGCTGAATTTGACGTATCAGCCGATAAAGCCCCATTGATTGACGGCGCTGAGTAAGCTGGTGCCGCTGCTGAACCGGCGGGTGCGAACCCAATCGCTGCCCCCCTCGTAGCCAATCTGATAGCTTTGATCGGTGGGCTGGGCGGGGGTGGTGTGGAGCCTTATTTGTTTGAGGCTGTCGTGCGTGCACTTGGTCAGGTAGCGGGCCAGCAGGCTGTCACGTAATTCGGAGCGGTGCCAGGTGGCCAGGTCGTGGTGATCGGCAACGCTGTCGCAAACGCCTTCAAGGTACTTGCGTGCTTCTTTGAGTATCGATGGGTGCTCAAGGCGCTCTTTTTCGAAGCCCTTCAAACGTAGTTCGAGCATTTGTGCAGCCCAGAACAGGTGTATCTGAGCCTTAAGGTCGGCCTGTGAGCTGACAGCCGTGGTTTCCATCGTTACGGCACCACGCACGTAGCGATTACCCTCGCGGCGGTACTGATTTGCCACCGCGTAGAATAAGGTAATTAACAATCCTGCCAGGGCAATGAGCCCCAGATGAGCAATCAACAGCATCTTCAACATCCTGTCTGTTAATAAGGTGTCCCATTATAGGACAGTTCGACAAGAGTATGTGTGAACCCGGTTTATGTTTCAATAAGTAACAATGTGTAAGCGTGTGATGCGCTTCGCTGTTCGTCTTCAGGGTTTTCGATGCGGTTCGATCAGGCAATTTTGCGTTTGGGTTCGCGTTGCATGAAAGGATACAGGGCTTCCATGCTCATGGGGCGACTGAACAGGTAGCCCTGGGCATAGTCACATTTGTTGATCATCAGGAAATCGCGCTGATCTTCATCCTCAACGCCTTCTGCGACCACTTTTAAGTTGAGTTTGTGGGCGACGGCAATGACGGCCGAGGTAATTTCCATGTCGTTCAGATCGTCTGGAATATCGCGTACAAACTGGCGGTCGACTTTGAGGTTATTCACCGGCAGACGTTTCAGGTAGCTCAGCGACGAATAACCTGTTCCAAAATCATCGATGGTGATGGTGACCCCGGTGGATTTGAGGTGCTCCAGTCGCTCAATCACGCTATCAATGTCGCCCATCAGCATGCTTTCGGTTACCTCCAGTTCAAGGCAGGAGGGGTCCAGACCCGTTTCCGTGAGTACATCATTGATGTAGGGAATCAGTCCTTTGTCTTCAAACTGTCGCGCTGAGAGATTGACCGCCACGCGCGGCTTCTCGCCCGTGAGGTCATGCAACATTTTTATTTGCAGGCAGGCATTGCGCAGCACCCATTTACCGATGGGGATAATCAGCCCGGATTCTTCTGCAATATGCACAAAGTCGTTAGGCATCACCAGCCCGCGACGCGGGTGTTGCCAGCGCAGCAAGGCTTCGACAGACACCAGCGCCTGCGAACCGAGCGCAACCTGCGGCTGGAAGTGCAGCGTGAACTCTTCAAAATTCAGTGCATGGCGCAGTTCCTGCTCCAGGATAAGTTGCTTGAGCGCCTTGGCGTTGAGTTCTTCGGTGAAGTACTGGTGACAGTCGCGCCCGCGCTCCTTGGCACGATAGAGGGCCAGGTCAGCGTTTTTCATCAGTGTTTCCGTGGTGGTGCCATCATCGGGCGCCAGCGTGATGCCAATGCTGGTAGAAATAATGACTTCGTGCTGGCCAAGCATGATGGGCTCTTTCAATACCTTAAGTATCTGGTTGGCGACATGGGTTGCAGCCAGCGTGTCTTCGATGTCGGTTAACAGAATCGTAAATTCGTCACCGCCCAGACGGGATACGGTGTCTTTTTCACGCACGCACAGGCGCAGGCGTTCAGCGACGGTCTTCAGCAGCAGGTCGCCGGCATCATGCCCGAGCGTATCGTTGATGCGTTTGAACTGGTCCAGATCCAGAAACATCAGCGCCAGCTTGCTGCGATCGCGACGGGTGGCTTTGATGGTCTGTTCGAGCCGGTCGATGAGCAGTCGGCGATTGGCCAGTCCTGTCAGCGGGTCGTAGAGTGCCATCTGCTTCATCTGCTGATTGGCCTGCTTGAGCTGGTTAATGTCCTGGCAGGAAATGATGTATTGGGTCTGTGCCTGATCGTCGCTGACGGTGGACACCGAAACATGCAGCCAGTGCAGTTCAGTGTCTTTGCGACGGCTCAGGATTTCGCCTGTCCAGCCATCCTGCAGCAAGGAACGCACCCAGATCTGGTCGGTTTCCGGTGCAAACTCACCTTCGCCAGGATTGAGTAGCTCGAAGGTCCAGCCGCGCACTTCTTTAGGGTTGTAGCCCGTGAGTTCTGAAAAGCGCTGGTTGACCTGGTCAATGCGACCTTGATGATCGGTAATAATGACGGCGCAGGGGCTGTGTATAATGGCTTTACCAAAATCCCGCAGCTTTTTGTCCTGCTTTTTTATACCTTCCATTTGTACCGCGAGTTCGCGGTTCAGGCGCAGAAGGGTCAGGCATACCAGCGCAAAGGCCAGTGAAGTCGCCCCGATGACCATTTCGGTTTCATTAAATAAATGTTTCTGGGACACGATAAACGCGACCGCTGCCAGACCCGCAAGAATGACCATGCCCATACACAGGTTGGGTGTGGATGCGGGTGGACGTCGGTTATGCTTCATATTCCCTGGCTTCCTGGGGGCTGGCTTCGTTGGATTGAAATCATACGGACAATGGCTGGCGACCAGTAGAAGCGCTATGTTACTAGTGTTAGGATGTGTAATGGGTAACTGCTTGGCACAAACAAAGTGCAATGAAATCAAGGATGACGTGGTTACAAACACTAACATGTCAAAAAGATTTTTCGTTTTATGGCGCAAATGCAATCCAAACATAACAAGTATGCGAACAGTGTGTTGGCTCCCAACACGGTGACCAAGTATCACTGGCCCCGGATCATCGGTGCAGCCAGCGTCGTGTTGGCGTTGGTGGCGGGCGGTGTTTCCCTGTTCAGTGGCGATGATACCCGTGAGAGTCCTGTGCAAGCAGCGGCGCCGGCCATGGAAGTGCCGGTAGAAAAGGCTTCAGAGGTGTTAGTCTCAGAAACATCTGACCCGGTGTCGGATGCCGTCAGGAGCGATCAGGCTGATAAGGCGGTGAAGACGGTTGCTGTGGCAACCGCAGTCCCGGCGCCGGAGCAGACCCCTGCAAAGGCTGTCGAGGCCAAATCTGAAAAAACGGCGACCAAAGCCGCTGAGCCGGCCGTGCCGGGGCGCACGACCGTCGCACTCTCGCTGGCCGATACGCCGGCTGCAAACGCGCAGGCAGTCGTGAAGCTGCCTTCCGCTCCCGCGGCGGCCGGTATCCCAGCGCTGAAAACACCGGACACCTCGCTGCCGAAAGAACTGCGTTTGCCGCAGGATGATACGGCGGCGATTTTAGATCTGTCCAAGGCTGATAAGCGTATAACCCGCGCCCAGTTTGCAACCGGTGTGGTGGATTACGAGCCGGTAGACCGTATCAGCCCCAACATGATGTTGCATGAATCGGGTATTATGCGGGTGTTTTTCTTCACCGAGCTCAAGCACCTGAAGGGGGCGACGGTGGTGCATGAGTGGCAGCGTAATGGGAAGAAAGTCGCGACGATCCGTATCAAACCCTACCTGGCAACGATGCGGGCCTCGTCCAGTAAATTCATTGATCGGCGTATGACGGGTGACTGGAAAGTGATCGTGAAGACGACCTCAGGTGTTAAGCTGGGCGAATTTCCGTTCAAGGTCTCGATGCCCTCCGCGCTGGCAGACAGTCGATAAGCGCAGAAACCGGCGCAGCCCCTGCGCCTTCATTTGATGTATAGAGGCTTAAAAAAGGAAGTCGTTTCGCCATGAATAAGGCATCAGTCTCATATTGGTTGGCCGTGGGTACGGTGGTAGGCCTGATCCTCTGGTTCAGTACGGGCACGGTGACCCAGGCGGGTACCTCGCTGGCCGAGAAAAATCTCTCCGCGACAGCCGGGCCGCTCAAGGTGGCCTATCGCGCCTTACAAGCCGAAACCATTGCCCACGCCCTGCGGGCAGAAGGTCAGGTTGAAGCGGACAAAGCGGTGACTCTTGCGGCGCGTCTGGATTCAGTCGTGTCTCAGGTCCGGGTGAAAGCCGGTGCGCGGGTGACGCAAGGAACCGTGCTGGTCGAAATGGATCAGGAAGACTGGCCCTCCCGTCTGGCGTCGGCAAAGGCTGCCGTTGAGCTGGCGAAGGCGGAGCTGGCTGCGGCCCGCTCCCTGTCTGACCGGGGCTTGGCCTCAGATACCAGCCGCAAGGAGCGTCAGGCGAATTTAGCGCAAGCCGAAGCGCAGCAAATGACCCTGGAAACGCAGCTTGGCTTTACCACGGTTCGGGCACCGTTTTCAGGTGTGGTCGAGACGGTGGAGGTTGAAGGAGGGGAGAGTGTCCGTAATGGCAGCCCGCTCCTGCGACTGATTGACGACCAGCATCTCAAGTTGGTGGTACGTGTCCCACAGCAGTCGATTCAATCCGTGGCGCTCGGCCAATCGGTCACGGGGCGCTTGCTGGACGGACGGGTGCTGCGCGGTAAGGTGAGCTTCATCGGCGCTGAGGCTGACGCTGAGACCCGTACCTATCGGGTGGAGGCGGCCTTCTTAAATCCCGGCGGTACGCGCCTGTCGGGTGCCACCGCCAGTGTGTCGGTCGATGTGGGCTCAGTGCTCGCTCATCGCCTGTCTCCGGCATACCTGTCGTTGAATCCCGAAGGGCAGTTAAGCGTTCAGATTGTGGATGAACAGAACACCCTGCGCGAGCTGCCGGTTGAACGGGTGAGAGCCGATAAAGACTCGGTTTGGGTCACCGGGCTGCCGCCTCTGGCGAGAATGGTGACGCTGGGTAAAGGGTTCGCTCCGGTGGGTTCAGTTGTCGAGGCGACCGAAGAGCAGGATCTGTTCGCCCAGGGAGCCCGGTAAGATGCGCAATCTGATCACGGCGGCGGTCGATCGTGCCCGCGCCAGCCTGATTGTTCTGTTAATTCTTTGGTTGGGTGGCATCTGGGCATTCTACAAGATGCCGAAAGAGTCCAATCCGGACATCACGATTCCCTATATCTATGTGTCCGTCTCGCATGAGGGCATTGCACCGGAGGATGCCGAGCGCCTGCTGGTTCGCCCCCTGGAGCAGGAGTTGCGTGCATTGGAGGGGCTGAAAGAGGTGACCTCCGTTGCCAGCGAGGGGCATGCGTCGGTGACCTTGCAGTTTCAGGCGGGGCTTGACCCTGACAAGGCGTTGACCGATGTGCGTGAGAAAGTGGATACCGCCAAAACCAAACTGCCCGCGGACAGCGATGAGCCGGTGGTGCAGGAAATTAATTTTTCCCAGTTTCCGGTTCTGAACCTGAGCCTTTCAGGGTCTCTATCGGAAGCCCAGTTGGTGTATCTGGCCCGTAACCTCAAACGCTACCTTGAGAGCCTGCCGGATGTGCTGTCAGTCGATATCGGTGGGGACCGCGAAGATCTCCTGGAGCTGGTCGTGGTACCTCAGATACTTGAACAGTACGGGATTGATTACGCCCAACTGTTCAGCCTGATCACCAACAATAACCGATTGGTGGCGGCGGGGAGCATTGATACGGGCGCGGGCCGGCTGGTCGTCAAGGTGCCAGGACTGATTGAAGACCTGCCCGATCTGTTGGGAATGCCAGTTAAAACGATCGACGGCAAAGTGGTGACCTTCGGCGATATTGCAACGGTTCAGCGCACTTTCAAGGACCCAACCAGTATCGCCCGCGTGGACGGTCAACCGGCGGTCGTGCTGGAGGTGTCGAAACGGGCGGGTGCCAACATCATCGAGACCATTGAAACCGTGAAGGCGGTCGTAGGGATGGTAGGGCAGCATTGGCCGCCAGGGATGAGCGTCAGTTATATCTATGACGAGTCCATTCAGATTCGTGACATGCTGCGCGACCTGCTGAACAACGTGATGTTTGCCATTATTCTGGTGATGATCGTGATCGTGGGGGCTCTGGGCCCCCGACCTTCTTTACTGGTAGGCCTCACGATTCCGGGCGCCTTCCTCAGTGGCTTGCTGGTGCTTCAGGCGATCGGCTTTACCCTGAATATCGTCGTGTTATTCAGTTTGATTCTGGTTGCTGGCATGCTGGTGGATGGCGCCATTGTCGTGGCTGAATATGCGGAGCGTTTGCTGGCGGCAGGACGCACGCCCCGGCAGAGTTTTATCGAGGCCTCATCCCGGATGGCCTGGCCCATCATCTCCTCGACTGCGACGACGATTGCGGTCTTTCTGCCCTTGCTGTGGTGGCCCGGGATGGTCGGCGAATTTATGAAGTACCTGCCGGCGACGGTGATTCTGGTGTTGCTGACCGCACTGTTTATGGCCTTGGTGTTTTTTCCGGTGACGGGCGTTCTATTGACCCGAGCCCGCAGGAACACGGGTGACTGGGTCGACGAACTGGATGACGAAGGGAATCGCACCTACGGACGGATGCTGACAGCCCTACTGCGAGCGCCCGTGAAGACACTGGCGCTGTTCTTTCTGATTCTGGTGCTGATTTACGTGGTCTATGGACGCTACAATCATGGCATCGAATTTTTTCCTGATGTTGAACCGGATTCAGCGCAACTGTTGGTGCGTGCACGCGGAGATCTGTCGATTCAGGAGAAAGATGCCATCCTGCAGGCGGTCGAACATCGGCTGAAGGGTTTCCAGGAGGTGAAGGCGCTGTACGCCCGGACACTGGGGCTGGCAGACAATCAGTTGGGTGAAGATGTTGTCGGTGTGCTGACCTTTCAATTGATTGACTGGGATCAACGGGCCTCAGCCACGCAAATTCTGGAACATATGCGCGAGCTGACGGCCGATTTGCCCTTACGTCTGGAGTTCCGTAAGCAGGAAAATGGCCCCTCACAGGGCAAACCCATCAAGGTCAAGGTCAGCGCCGAGAGCGGTAATCTGGAGGATGCCGTCCATGCGTTGCGGTCGCGCCTGGAAAACCTGGGGGGGTTGGTCGATATTTCCGATAACCGACCGCTGCCGGGGATTGAATGGCGTCTGCACGTAAACCGGGAAATGGCGGCGCGTTATGGCGTGGATGTTGCGACCCTGGGCAATGTCATTCAGATGGCGACGACAGGCCTGAAGCTGGCGGATTACCGACCGGATGACGCGGAAGATGAGGTCGATATCCGTTTACGTTTGCCACTCGAGTTACGGACGCTGGACCGACTCGAAAATCAAACCGTCAACACGGCGTTTGGGCCGGTACCCATCCGTAACTTTACAACGCTTGAGCCGGCACAGAAGACCGGGACGCTGCACCGCACCAATGGGCAGCGCACCCTGACCGTCGAAGCGGACGTAGCGCCGGGCTATCAGGCGGATGAGCGACTGAGTGTGCTAAAGGCGCAGTTGGCAGAGGCGCCACTGGACGGTGTGATTATCCGGTATGGTGGTGAGGAAGAGGATCAGCAGGAGACCATGATCTTTCTGTCAACCGCCTTTATTATCGCATTGCTGCTGATGGCGCTGATTCTGGTGACCCAGTTCAATAGTCTGTATCAAGCGGCCCTGGTGCTCTCGGCCATTGTTTTTTCAACCGCAGGGGTGCTACTGGGCTTGCTGATCACGGGTCGTCCCTTCGGCATTGTCATGGTCGGATTGGGGCTGATCGCCCTGGCGGGCATTGTAGTGAACAACAATATCATACTGATCGATACCTATAACCAGATCCGGGAACGGGAATCCGATCCGGTGCGTGCGGCTGTGCGCACGGGGCAGTTGCGTTTGCGTCCGGTATTTTTGACCGCCGTGACCACGGTGCTGGGACTGTTGCCGATGGTGATGGGCGTTAATGTTGATCTGTTTGCGCCGGAACTGGGTATCGGCGCGCCGTCGACACAATGGTGGACCCAGCTGTCCAGCGCGATTGCGGGCGGCCTGACCTTTGCGACGGTGTTGACGCTTCTGATCACCCCGTGTCTGCTGGTCCTGGGCGAACGGATGGGCTTGTCCCGGATTAAGCCGTCGCTGAAACACCCTTCGCTATCGCTGGAAGCCATTGTCGGGTATGATGGGCCGGTGACAGGACGCGACGGAGGAACCGGCGATGGTGTCGTCAGAACGAAAGCGGAATCGCTCACAGACCTTAAGTGAGGAGTGGGCGAATGCAATCACGCATGGTCTTGGAGGCCTGGTGAGCATATCGGCAGTCACGCTGCTGATCGTGTTGGTGAGTCTGGAGCAAGGGGCTCAGGCAGTTGTCGCGGTGTCCATCTACGGCGCCAGCCTGTTCCTGCTCTATCTGGCATCGACGCTGTTTCACAGTGTTCAGGCGCCCCAGGTTAAAGCCTGGCTCAACCTGTTTGATCATTGTGCGATCTATTTACTCATTGCGGGCACCTATACGCCTTTTTTGTTGGTTGGGCTTAACGACACCACCGGCTGGCTTCTCTTTACGCTGATCTGGAGTATTGCCCTGGCGGGCATCTACCTCAAGCTGCGCTTTCGCGGTAAATATCACCGTTTCCATGTGATGAATTATGTCGCGCTGGGCTGGATAGCCATGATTGCCATGCCGCAGCTGAAGGCCCATTTGCCGGAAGGGGCATTGGATCTGATCATCTGGGGCGGCATTACCTATACCGTCGGTGTGATCTTCTACGTGCTCGAACAGATACCGTTCTGCCATGCAGTCTGGCATCTGTTTGTTTTGGGAGGAAGTACCTGCCACTACATCGCGGTGTATCATACCGTCCTGTAGCGGGCAGGCTTGCTGTCTGCTTAGCTCTGACTCTGCGGCGCAGACAGATCGCGGATATAAGTCGGGCCCACATTGTGAGTGATGGCGTGCTCGATTTCGCGTCGCATTTTCAAAATGAAGCCCAGCTCAGCGACGACAAACAGTGGGCCAATCACCAGACCGATCAGGTCATCCACGAAGGCCGGTTTCTTACCTTCGTAGTAGTGGCCAATGAACTGAATCACCCAGCCAACGAAAAACAATCCCAGTCCCCAGCTCAGCCACTCCGTCGTGCTGACACTGTGAAAGGGCGCTGCGACTTCTACACCTAAGGCCAGCAGAATGCCCATCACCAGGCCGTAGCGCAAATCCAGTTTCAGGTAGAACACGGTGGTTACGAGTGAAACGAGTAAGGCCGGGGTCACTGTCAGAACGCCCAGCGACCAGGCGGGGCGTGACAGCAGCACGATCACCGCAAACACAATCATGGGAATGCCAACGAAATGGGTGGCGATGTTGCGTCGGTCGCGGTGATAGGCGGCGTATTGAGATAGGTGCTGGGTCAGCGTGAGCATTAAGAGGCCTCAAGTGGATTATCAGTGGTGGACACAGACTAGACTACTCACCGGGTTGTGTCTGTCGGCTAGCCGACAAAAGCACTTGATCTGGCGCAATTTATGTCGACTCCGGGCGAGCCCCTGCGCATAGCAGTTGAAACCCATGCCCGGATCAGGCGTAATCGGGGTTTTGATGCGAGCGAGACTTCAGATGAGCGTCCCACGACCCGTTTCCCCCTTAAAATCCGAAAAGGTCTCCCAAGGATCAGACTGGCATTTGCTCTCACCGGAAGCGGTGGCATCCCAGCTGGGGACGGATTTGTCTCATGGTCTAAGCGAAGCCGAGGCAAAGGTACGATTGCAGGCGGTCGGTGAAAATCGCCTGATTGAGGGCGAGACTCTATCGTGGTGGGGGCTGTTGCTGGAGCAGTTCAAAGATCTGATGATTCTGGTACTGGTGGCAGCCGGTGTGGTTTCAGGCGTGGTGGGCGAGTGGATAGATACGCTGGTGATTCTGATCATCGTCGCGCTGAACGCCATCATAGGAACGGTGCAGGCTTATCGCGCGGAGCAGGCAATAGCGACACTCAAAGCCATGGCCGAGCCGGAGACCCAGACACGGCGGGACGGACAGTGGCGTGCCATATCCTCTGCTTTGCTGGTGCCGGGCGATGTGGTGCGGCTGGAGGCGGGCAATGTTGTTCCGGCCGATTTACGTCTGATTGGCGGCCATGATGTCGTGGCGGATGAATCGGCTCTGACCGGGGAGTCCATTGGCGTCGTTAAACTGCTGGAAGCGCTGGATGAGGGCGACTATCCGGTGGCAGACCAGGTGAACCGTCTGTTCAAAGGCACGCAGATCAGCCGGGGTACAGGTGAGGCGATTGTTGTGGCTACCGGGATGCAGACTGAGCTGGGAAAAATCGCGGGGTTACTGCAATCGTCGATTGATAGTCGCACGCCTCTGCAGAACCGACTGGATGTGTTCAGTCGCCGGTTAGCATTCATGGTATTGGCGATTTGTGCGTTGGTGTTTGTGGCTGGATTGGTTCGCGGGGAACCTGTGTTATTGATGCTGCTGACGGCCATCAGTCTGGCGGTGGCCGCCATCCCTGAGGCGCTTCCTGCGGTGATCAGTGTTTCTTTGGCCCTGGGGGCGCGCAAGATGGGCCTGCATAATGCATTGATGCGCAATCTGCCCTCAGTGGAGACCCTGGGCTCTGTCACCTATATCTGCTCAGACAAGACTGGTACGCTGACCCTGAACCAGATGCAGGCAGAAGGGTTCTACGATGGTTCGACATGGCGGGCGACCTTTCCTCAGGCGCCAGAGGCGACGGTCGATGCATTGGCCAATGCACTGCTGCTCAATAATGACCTCACCCGAAGCGAGGGCGACTGGCAGGGCGAGGCGACCGAGCTGGCCCTGTGCCAGGCGGCCGAGGCGGCGGGTTACTCGCGGCAAGAGCGCCTGGCGCGTTGGCCACGTGTGGACGAGCTGGCCTTTGATTCCGTGCGCAAGCGAATGACCACGGCCCACCGGGTCGACGGCGCCCTGGTGACCTATACCAAGGGTGCGCCTGAGCAGGTTATTCCGCGCTGCGTGCCAGCCGAGACGCGCGAAACCTGGATGCTGGCTGCCCAGGAGCGGGCGGCAGCGGGCTATCGGGTACTTGCCGTTGCCGTCAAACGCTATGACGACCCGGCGCGCGGCATGGCTGACAAGGCGCATTGGGAGGATAACATGCAGCTGGTCGGACTGGTCGCTCTGATGGATCCTCCGCGCGATGAGGCGCGTCAGGCCGTCGAAGAATGCAAGCGGGCCGGCATTACGCCCGTGATGATTACCGGCGATCACCCCGCGACGGCCAGTGCCATTGCCGATAAACTGGGGATTCAGGCGCAGGCCACGCCCGCAATGACCGGCGCTCAGATGGATACCCTGAGCGACGCCGAGATGCGTGAAGCAGTCGCGGCCTCAAGTGTTTATGCGCGGGTGTCGCCGGAGCAGAAAGTCAGGCTGGTGCAGGCATTGCAGGCCCGCGGTGAGTATTGCGCCATGACCGGCGATGGCGTAAACGATGCGCCGGCGCTCAAGCGCGCCAACATCGGCGTTGCGATGGGTAACAAAGGTACTGATGTCGCACGGGAAGCCTCCGATATGGTCCTGCTGGATGATAATTTTGCCACCATTGTCACGGCTGTGCGTGAAGGGCGTCGTGTCTTTGATAACATCCGTAAATTCATTAAATACACCATGACCAGTAATGCGGGCGAAATCTGGGTGCTGTTACTGGCACCGTTTTTCGGACTGCCGCTGCCCCTGCTGCCGATTCACATTCTCTGGGTCAACCTGGTGACCGATGGCTTGCCGGGCCTCGCGCTGACGGCAGAGCCGGCGGCTCGGGGTATCATGGATCGACCACCGCGACCACCCCATGAAAGCATCTTTGCGCGGGGGATGTGGCAGCAGATCATCTGGATCGGTGGGCTGATTGCGGCGGTGACACTCGGCCTTCAGGCCTGGGCGGTTGAGCATGCTCCCGAGCACTGGCAGACGCTGGTGTTTACCGTGTTGGTCTTTGCGCAACTGTTCAATGCGCTGTTGATTCGCTCGGAACAGGTGTCGCTGTTGACCCTGGGCTTAGGTAGTAACCCGCGCATGCTGCTGGCCCTGGTGATTACGGTGGCGCTGCAGTTAGCGGTCATTTACCTGCCCTGGTGCAATGACATTTTTCGCACGCAACCTTTGTCGCTATCCGAGCTGGCGCTCTGTTTCGTGCTGGGCAGCACCATACTGCTGGCCGGCGAAGCAGAAAAGGTGGCTATCCGCCGCGGTTGGATTTATCGGGCAGCGACGCCATCGTCCGCAGTCCAGGCAGGTCAACCAAAGTGATCATGGATCGGGACAGGGTGATCAGCCCCTGGGCTTCAAGGTCACGCAGGATCTGATTGGTGGTTTGGCGTGAAATACCCAGCATCGCGCCTAGCACTTCCTGGGGCAGGGCCAGTGAGGTGCGGGTACCGGCATTGTCGCCAGTCACGCCAGACTGACTCATTTGTAACAGGCGCCGGGCCAGCCGGACCGGGGCGGGGTAGAGCGCTGCGTCTTCCAGTGCGATAAACGCCAACCGGAGTTTTTCAGTGAGCAGTCGGCCAAAGTGCTGCCAGTAGTCGGGGCGCGCCTGCAGAAGCTGGTTGAGCGCGGCCTGTGGAATCTGCCACAGCCGCGTGCTGGGTTCGGCGCGTGCATCGTGCGTGCGTGTGCCTGCGTCAAACAGGGTGATTTCACCAAACCACTGCGGGGCTTCGATCAGGGTCAGAATCGCTTCTTTACCGTGTTCGCTGAAAGCCGTGATTCGAACGGCGCCGTCCAGCACGGTATAAAGGCCGCAGGGCGCATCGCCCCGGCTGAAAATTCGTTCGCCTGGCGCAAACGCCCGGCACACGCCACGCGCCTGAAGCGCTGCCTGCAGTTCGCGTGGTAGGGAGGCAAACCACGGTGACCGTAATAGGCTCCGCGAGATCTCAGAGGGGTGATCGTCAGGAGGGCTGGTCATGTCGTAAAGGGCTCCGGGGCTATCACGGGCGTGTCATCTTTGTGCTAGTATAAGGGCCGTTTTAATCGGGCACTATGTTTCATCGGACGACAGGTTCACATCTTATTAATACGCCAGATTCAACCTTCAGACTCAATAAATTTATCAGCGACACCGGGCTGTGCTCGAGGCGCGAAGCGGATCGTCTTATCGAAGAGGGGCGGGTGCGAGTCAACGGGCAACCTGCTCAGCTAGGCGCGCGCGTGACGACACAGGATCGCATCGAGGTTAACGGAAAGCCCCTGGGGCAGCGTTCAGTGCCGGTCTACCTGGCTTACTACAAGCCAACCGGCGTGGTGTGTACCACCGACGAGGCTGAGCCGGATAATATCACCCGTGCCGTCAACTACCCCGAGCGGATTTTTCCGATTGGCCGGCTCGATAAGTATTCCGAGGGCTTGATTCTGTTGACCAATGATGGCGATATCGTCAACAAGATTCTGCGCGCGGGCAATGCTCACGAGAAAGAATACCTGGTAACGGTGGATCGCCCGCTGACGGAGGTGGCACTAGAGGCTATGCGTCAGGGGATTCCGATGATGGGAACGGTCACCCAACCCTGTCAGGTGACGCGCAAGGGCGCCGAAACGTTCCGCATTGTGCTCACTCAGGGCCTTAACCGGCAGATCCGGCGCATGTGCGAATACCTGGATTATCGGGTGATGCGACTGACGCGGGTGCGCATCATGCACCTTAACACACAGGGGTTAAAGCCGGGACAATGGCGCAAACTAACGGAAGACGAAGTGTCTGAGCTGGAAAAGCGTCTCCTGAACTCCAGTAAAACCAAGGAAGCTTCGTTGCCCAAAGTGCGTCGCCCCTTGTTTGTCGACCGTACCAGTCAACCCAAGACTGAAAGGAAGATCTGGAAGCGGCCGCGCTGATGTATCTGTTTGTCCCTCTGTTCAACGTCCTGTCAATTGCGCTGGCGCTCCTGGCGCTGTCGATGCTGACGCCCCTGGCGTTGATCCTGGCAGGGGAAACCATTGAATACATGGTCTTCATTCAGAGTGCGACAGCGACTGCCGTGGGCTCGCTGTTCTTTCGCGCGCTGGGGCGTGGCTATCGCCGCCGTCTGATTCAGCGGCAGCTCTTTCTGATCACGGCGGGAAGCTGGCTGGTGGCGCCGTTTTTTGCGATGTTGCCGTTCCTGCTGATCGAAAAGCCGTTGTCGCTGGCGGATGCTTTTTTTGAAACCGTGTCGGGGATTACGACGACCGGTGCGACCGTCATCACGGGGCTTGATCAGCTCACCCCCGATATTTTGTTGTATCGCTCGATCCTTCAGTGGTTTGGGGGAGTGGGGATCATCGGGATGGCCATCGCCATCTTGCCCTCACTGAAAACGGGAGGGATGAAGTTGTTTCGCACGGAGTCTTCAGATTGGTCTGAGAAGGCAACGGCGCGCACCAACAACCTGCTCAATGGAATTATGGCTGCATACATTACGCTGACGATACTGTGCTTCATTTGCTATCGGCTGGCGGGAATGGATCTGTTCAATGCCATCAATCACGCATTGACGACCGTGGCGACCGGCGGATTTTCAACCTCGGATCAGTCCTTTGCCCAGTTTGAATCCCATGCCCTGCATTGGATTGCAATTTTCTTCATGATCGCTGGCAGTATTCCTTTCTTCTTGTACGTTCAGGCCTGGCACGTGCGCTCTGCCCGGGTGTTCAGTAATGTTCAGGTGCTCGGGCTTCTGGCGATTACCGCAGGGGTGACGCTGATACTTGCGATTGATCTGGCGGCGACCGAGAACAAAGGTCTGCTGGAAGCACTCACCCTGAGCGCATTTAATGTCACATCCGTGATTTCGACCACGGGTTACGCCAGTGCGGACTACATGCAATGGGGTAATGCCACGGTGGTGACCTTTTTCTTCCTGATGTTTATCGGCGGGTGCTCAGGCTCCACCTCGGGAGGCGTTAAGGTGTTCCGCTGCCAGCTCTTTTTTGTGCAGCTTAAGAAACAGTTGATCAAGTCCATCCATCCCAATGCTGTGATAGCCAGCAAATACGGCGGACGCATGGTGAGTGAAGATATCATGCAGTCGTGCATTGCGTTTATTTTTCTGGTGATGACCTCACTCATTGTCGTGACGTTTCTGCTGTCACTGACCGGGCTGGACTTTATGACCAGTGCGACGGGCGCCTCCTCCGCACTGATGAATGTCGGGCCTGGCCTGGGTCACATCATCGGCCCCGCGGGCAGTTTCAAGCCGCTGAGCGATGTGGCGAAATGGCTGCTGTCCTTCTCGATGATTCTGGGGCGATTGGAGTTTATCGCGATCGTGATTCTGTTCACCCGCACCTTCTGGCGCGGGTAAGGCGACGTCTGAGCCGCCGACGCTGGTCAGGCGTAATCGTACGGCCCGCCTACTTCCAGCGCACGACGGTAGGCGGGGCGTGCCTGAAATCGGGCAACATAGGCCGCGATGTTAGGGTGATGGCCCTGTTCTGTCCCGCGGGCCATGGCTGCTTCCAGGGGAAAACTCATTTGAATATCCGCCGCACTCAGGCGCTCGCCGACCAGCCACTCACGGCGCTCCAGTTGTGATTCCACGAAACCCAGATGGGTTTCTATCTGTGGTCCGACGAACTGACGGGTCACCTCGTCACAGATGCGTCGGGCTACTGGTTTCGCGAAGAAAGGCATTGGACGTTTGCGTACCGTATCGAACACCAGCTTCAGCAGTAAAGGCGGCATCAGTGACCCTTCGGCGTAGTGCAGCCAATAACTGACCTGACGGTAAGCGGGCAATTCCGCATCAGGCCAGAGGGACCCCTGACCATACATCTGGCCAAGGTAGTCAATGATTGCGCCAGACTCAGCAATGATGCGTCCGTTATCCTCAATGACCGGTGACTTACCCAACGGATGCACAGCTTTCAGCGCAGCCGGTGCCAGCATGGTTTTGGGGTCGCGCTCATAGCGAACGACTTCATAAGCGACGCGAAGTTCCTCCAACATCCAGAGAATGCGTTGCGAACGGGAATTGTTGAGATGGTGAACCTTGATCATGTGCAGCCCTTAATCCATGGGAAGGTATGGCGTGTACGTACGCCGGCGCGAGTGGGATCACCATTATATCACGGGATCAGCCAGCGTTACCGGTTTGGCTGCAAGAACCGCCTCACTGGACTGGGATTTTTCGGGGGCACTGTAGAGGGCTGGCAGGCGTGGGCTTTTCTTGTACTGTCGACTTTCCATGGTCTTCAGCACCCGATTGAGCATGCGAATGGCGCGTGCCATGAAGGGACCCTTGTTGAGCATGACGCATTCGGCGCGTTGTGAAACGGCGGCATCCGTGATTTCAGACCGTGTCGGCTGTCCGGTCTTGGCCATGGTTTCCAGCACCTGAGTAGCCCAGATTGTCGGGATGTGGGCGGCGGCGCAGACCCACAGGATTTCGTCCTGCAATGATGCCATCCGGCGCCATCCCACCTCGACCCCCAGATCGCCGCGAGCGATCATGACGCCGACCTTTTCACTGCGCAGCGCGGTGAGTAATAGGTAAGGCAGATTCTGGTAGGCGCGGCGGGTTTCAATCTTGAGCACCAGACCTAAATGGCCACCGTTGCGTTCACTCAACGCAGCCTGCAGAGCGAGTACATCCTCTACGGTATTGACGAAGCTCAGGCCCACACTGTCGGCGATCTCACACACGGTATCGAGATCCTGCTGGTCTTTTTGCGTCAGGCCGACGAGCGGTATCTCGGTGTCAGGGAAGTTGATTCCTTTTTCTGCACGCAGTTTGCCGCCACCGGGTGGCGTATCGGTGATTTCAAGCAAGAGACCGCTTTCATCACGATCTAAAACCACTGCGGTGAACTTGCCATCATCCAGCTTAACGGTGTGGCCGATTTCGGTGGCGTCAATCGCTTCCGGCAGGCTGCAGGCCACCTCCGCCGGGCTCAATCGGCTGCCATCCGGCGCCAGCCGTTCCGGGCGTGCGGTTTCCTGGTGCCGCAAAAGCCGCAGCCTCGAACCGGTTTGCAGGGTGAGATAACCTTCGCGGGCGGGAAGTCTGCCCACCTCAACGGTGAGGTGACGGGAGTGGCCGTGCAAGGTCAGGGTTTGCCCGGTTTCCAGGTATACGGTAGCGGGCACGGACACCAGCAGGAAATCGCTATCCTGGCTCAACACGGTCATTTCGCGGTGACGGTCGCGGGTATCGGTTACCGTGATGCGTTGAATCGGTGGCAATCCGTCCAGCGGCGTCGATAGCGGAATCTGGATGGCATCACCGCTGGCAGGTGGGCGGCTTCCCTCCAGGTAAAACAAGACCCGCGCCGTATTCACTACGCGGCCACGCACATCGCGCATAGGTTTGATGCGGGCGATGCGAAATCCCTCTGGCATAGGGCCGGTGCGCAGTTTGGGTCCTGCCAGATCCATAAAAATCTGGCAGGGGAGGTGCAGTGAGGTTGAGACCTCGCGCACGGTAGAGGCGATGGCTCGCCAGATCTCCGGGGTGTCATGCGCACAATTGATGCGAGCGACATTCATGCCGGCCTGCATAAAGGTGGTGACCAGCTCCGGGTTATTCGCTGCATGGGTGGGTAGGGTGACCATGATGCGGGTGGCCTGATCTTCCGGGGGGGCTCCGAACAGCTTGGCCGTGTTGATGGCCAGATTGCGTTGCCCGGTCTGTACAGGATTATCAAGGAGCAGGTCATCAATGTCCGGTTGAATTCCGTTCAGGCCGTCGATCAGGGTTTTGACCCGATGGATCTGAGCGCGTATTGCAGCTTCAGAGCGACCCAGAGAGCTCAGTCCGATGCTGGCCAGCTTCTCCTGTAGGGGGGTCAAATCGTCGGCGCGAAAGGCCAGGTAGTCGATCAGGTTCGCGGATGAGACCCGGTTGTCTGGATGGGTCGCTTCACGCTCCTCCTGCAGGCGGGTCTGAAAGTCTGTCATTCGAATAAGAATGTTATCCATGATCTGCGAAAGGTGGCTGAGCAACGCGTTCATAAGTTAAACCGGGTAAGGGGAATGTGGCCAGCCTACACCGCTCCCGTGACAGGGGAATGACAGGACAGATGTCCTAAAACCTGTCTGTCAATTGGGGTTTTTCGGGTGTTGGTGGCGCGTGGAAAAGCGTATAATTCGCGTTCCTCCCAGGACGGGAGTATTTCTGTTTGCAAACTGGAGACACTATGGAAACGCGGCTAACGGCTCTGGATCTCGCCTTTCTGGCACTTGAAACACAAAAAACCCCGGTGAATGTCGGTGGCTTGACCATTTACGAAATCCCCAAGGGCTACAAAGGCAACTACGTACGGGATCTGCTCGAAAAGCTGATGAAGCTGGAAGTGGGCGCGCCGTTCAACCTCAAGCTCAACAGCACCTCTCTGCGTCGCATTCCCAGCTGGATTGTCGATGAGGACTTTGATCTGGACTACCACGTGCGGCACTCGGCACTGCCAAAGCCCGGGCGTATGGAAGACCTGATGGCACTGGTCTCGCGTCTGCACAGTCGCATCATGGATCGCGAGCGTCCCTTGTGGGAGCTGCACCTGATTGAAGGCCTGGAAGGAAATCGTTTTGCGACGTACATGAAAATGCATCACGCCGCGATTGACGGCATGGGCGGCATAGATGTGATGGAAAACTGTTTCAGTACCGATCCAAGCAAACCGCTGCGCGCACCCTGGGCCCTGATGCCGAGCCGCAACAAGACCCGTTCCGAATTGAGCCGTCGTGAGCGTCTGGAAAAAACCTTGAAACGCACTAAGGCACGTTTGGGTATTGCACGCGATCTGGGCAAGATTTTTGTCGGCCAGGGCATGAAAGTTGCCGGTATGCTGGAAGACAAGTCTCCCGCACCCTTTACCGCACCGGAATCCATTTTTAACCAGCCCATCAGTGGCGCACGTCGCTTTGCTGCGCGCACCATTTCGTTGTCCGATGTGAAAGCACTGGGCAAGGAAGCAGGGGCGACCGTGAATGACATGGTGCTGGCCATCTGTGCCGGCGCGCTGCGCTTCTATATGGAAAAGCACGGCGATCTGCCTGATCGCTCGCTGGTGGCTACCGTGCCGGTATCCGTTCGTCAGGTAAACCGCTCCGGTAACCAGATTACCTATGTGGCGGCGAAGCTGGCGACTGAAATTGCAGCGCCTCTGGAGCGGCTGAAAATGATCGGCGAGTCCACCCAGCAGGCCAAAGCGGAAATCCGTGACGTGTCTGCGGACGCAGCAACCCTGTTTGCGACACTGGCGCAGGGCATGGTTGCGATACTGAACAAGTTTGATCTCAGCGACTTGCTGCCGCCACCGGCCAACGTCACCATTTCCAACGTACCGGGCCCACGCGAACCGCTGTATCTCGGCGATGCCAAACTGCTGGCCAACTATCCCTTGTCGGTACTGGTTAATGGACAGGCGCTGAATATCACGGTGGTGAGCTACTGCGATTCCATCGATTTTGGTTTGATGGGGTGCCGCGATACCCTGCCTGATCTGGAAGCCCTGGCGGATGGTTTGCTGGCCGCACTGGAAGAGTTGCGCACGGCCATCCGCGGACCCGCCGTCTCACGCAAGAAAGCGGGTTAATCCTTTGCCCGGCCCTGTGGTCGGGCTCAGCTAAGCCACTTCGCCAGCCGGTTAGCAATCTCCTGCTCTCCGGCCGGCAGTGCGGTCAGTGACCGTTGCCAGGGGCGTGCGGGTTGTTCCGGCCAATCCTCCCGCGGCAGATAGAGAACCGGCGTTTGATTACAGGCCGCCTCAACGAAGGTGCCGTAACCGGGTTTACCAATTAAGGCATCGCAGCTTCGCAGTAAATCCGTATGGGATAGGCCGAGCGTTCTGAAGTCCACGATGTCATCCCGTCCGATGGGCGCAGTCGATCCGATCAGGTAAACGCAATGGTCGGCGCGTGGCCATTGACTGTAATCAAGCGGGTATTCCATCCCCCCCATCGAAACCAATACAAAGCGTGTTTCCTCAGTGCGTTGAAGTCGTTGGTGCAGTGAATGGCAGCGACCCTGACGACCAATCGGATGTGCTGTTTCGCAAGGTTTCAGGTGTGGCATCGGCATGGCCGGTGTCAGGCGTATAAATAAGTCGGCCTGGTTATAAGCGGCAAGCAGTTTGGCGTAAATGGCCGGGGTGTCAGGCTCACCCTCTGCACAGGCCCGATAAATATCCGCCCAATTCAATGAACAGACATGCACGCAGGGAATACGGCAGCGCCCAGCGGCCTCGGAGAGTGTGAAACTGTTATTGGTTAAGACGAGATCTGGTGAATACTGCTTCAGGCGCGCCACCTGGGTCTGGATGACCGACTCCCAGTTATGCATGAGCTGGCGGTAGGTCTTCATGGTGGCGGACCGATCTACTGCGGCTGCATGGTGCATGGGAATGCCAGGGTCGGTGAAATGGGGCTCATACACAAAGGGGCGTTCGATCCAATCGCGTAAGCGTGATTCCGGCATCTCACTCTGAACGATCAGTGTCACTTCCGGGTAGCACGCCATCACGGCTCTGAGAATTGGCGCCGTCTGCGCCAAGTGCCCAAATCCATGGTTGGAGATGCCGCAGTAGAGGCGGATAGGGTTCAACGGCAAATCTCCATAATGGGTGGGGTTGAAACATGCCGGGTCTGCAGCCCTAGTTCACCGCAAAGGAATCCTGGGCCCGGAACAGCAACCCAATACCAACATAATCGTCTTCGATGCCGGCGTCCACCCGCGTCCACTCCAGTCGGATGCCGAGCTGATGCCAGAATGCGCTGTCCGATTGTGACAAGATCGGGTAGAAGCGGTAACTGATTCCCATACTTTCAGGATCTTCGCCGGGATTGCCCAGCCCGGCCGGATCGACCAGCGCCGTTGCGCCTGCACCACTGAGCCGGTTTTTCAGGATAAGCCGCTCATAACGAAAGACCAGCGACTGATTACCCGACCAAATGAGGCTTGGCTGAATCCAATAGCCACGGTAGTCACCCTCCAACTCGGCCAGGTGCGTGGTATCTTTTAACGTACCCTTAGCGTGGGCTTCGATCCATTCAGCGACGAATTGCGCACTGACGGTTGCACTTATGTCAAAGGTAACTCCGGCGTGCACGCCCAGATGTTGTTCCCCGCCGTCGTAGCGCACGGTGTCGGCCGTGGTGACGCTGACCGTGCCATGGCTGTGACCAGAGGTGAGTCGCTCGTCAATCCGCTGATCAGCACGACTATGGAGCAACCAACCGCCGATAACCCATTGCGCTGATGATGTGGACGGGCGCCAGTAGGCAAAGACATCCTGGCTACCACCGCCCTGACCGGGGGTGGCAGGGAAGGTATCGCCCTGCCATAGCTCGGCCCCCAACTGCCAATCGCTCAGAACCATCTGTCCTTTGACACCGGTATCGTTGAAGTGGCCACCGTAAAAGCTGCTATCCATCAGCCGAGGGGTGCTGAACGCGCTGCGACTGGCATGCAGATTGATTTCAGGGGAGAAAGCGGCGTTCATTTGGCCTGCCATCAGGGATGCACTGCGCAGCATCCCGCCTTCCGGGGCCTGAAAGCCCGCCCATGCTTGCTCGAAAGTGACACTGCTGTCGTGGTGACTACTGAGTTCTGCGCCTGCTACGACGCCAGAGCGGTGCCGGAACGTAGCCTCCAGATGCGCATCATCCAGGGTGAATCCGGATTCGGGCAAGTTGGCCTCTCCCCCCATCAGCTTTCCTGGAATTTGCCAGGGGGTGTCGAGCGGATCAGGTCCCGAACGGACGGTTGTAGCGAGTCCTGCTGAGAGTGTCAGTCCTTCGCTAATGGCATGTGAACCGGTTGTGTGGGCCGGGGCCAGGCTGGAATAAATAAAGGCGCTCAGGGTTAGAGTGGAATATGTCAGAGTCCGACGAGCGGGTTGGGTGGGGAGTGAGCGTTTCATGGGGTGCTTCATGGCGCGTCTGTCCAGGGATTTTGGATGTGTGAAGATGAAAGAAATTCGGTGTCCGTCAGGCTCTCCAAAAAGGCGACCAGATCCTGCTCCTGGCTGGGCTCCAGTTCAAAGCCGGTGACAAAGCCATCCTTAAAGGGATTGCTGCGGCCGTCCCCGGCATGAGGACCTTCGGTAATGTTTCGTCCACCGGCCGCATAAAAACGAATCACCTCTGGCAAGCTGGCGAATGAACCGTCATGCATGTAGGGGGCTGTGAGCGCGATATTACGCAGGGTGGGAGCACGGAATTTACCCATGTCAGATGGGTCGCCGGTGATTTCAAGAATGCCTCGATTGTCGGCGGGAAAATCTCCGACGCCTCCTATGTTAAACAAGCCGGTATTATGGAAGGGGCGCTCGATAAAGGTCTGCGAACGATCCGTGGTTGAATCGCTGAAATTGTAGCCTCCATGGCAGTGGAAACACTCCAGCGTTTCAGAGAAAAACAGGGCGCGCCCGCGTTGTGCGGAGGCCGAAAGTGCCGATGTCTCGCCGCGTTCAAAACGGTCAAAAGCGGACGAAAAACTGACCAGGCCGCGAACGAAGGACGCCAATCCTTTAACGATGTTGTCATAGTTGAGGGGATCACCTTCATCGGGGAACGCGTCTGCAAACAAGGCTTCGTAGCGCGGCTCGTCGCGCAGGCGTTGAAGGATTTCGTCACGATTCCCGTCGGTAATACCTTGTTCGATGGGTGACTCGCCAAACAGCGGAATCACGATTTGCTGTTCCAACGACCTCAACGAGGGGTTTGCCCAGGTCAGCGTGGCGTTGTAGGCCGTATTGATCAGGGATTGTGAATTGCGGGGATGCAACTCACCGGTCGAACCGATACCAACGGGTAACCCATCCGTGAAGGCTTTTTCCGGCAGATGGCAACTGCCGCAGGATTGGGTGCCATTGCCCGATAGCCGTGCATCGTAGAACAGGTGACGACCCAGCTCGAAGCCCGCCTGGGTCAGAGGGTTACTCTCAGGTTCAACCGGCAGCGGGACATCGTCTGGGATATTCCAGGCAAACAGAGACGCTATCTTGCCGTCGCTATCGAGCGTGGTTTGGCTCAGATCCGAACAGGCTGCTAAACCGAAGATGCAGAAGCCCGCCCAGAAGCCGGGCTGCAGACGATGACCGCTTTTCATGAGCTTGTCCTCGTTAGCGCACGCTGAACACAGATTGTGTGAGTGAGGTGTCCGTATTCCCGGATGTCAGATTGAGTCCCAGTGCCGCAAAAACAGGGCTACACTCCGTGTCGGTCAAACCTGACATACATCCCGCCGGTCCGGCGCTATCTTCGCTCAGATTTGCACCTGCCACCAGTGCGGCATAGTCGAAAAATACATGGTTCTGGGTCGGGTCAAAATCTGTCAGGATAATGTCAGGACGATTGTTTCGCCCGCAAGAGACTTCGTCACCGTTCTGTGCATCGTCTGTACAGTCAGTACTGCCAAGGTGAAGGTTCCAGGTTGTACCGGAGAAACCAGAATCCGTAGGCCGAGTGATCCCGCCTTCCGGGGCGACATCCAGGCGCATATGTTTGTAACCACTTTGCCAGGACCAGAACAGGCTTGAAAGATTGAGTGGCGTGCTGGCGGCGACCTGATTTTGATGATTCTCACTTGCGGGAACACCGATACTAAAGGTCAGACCGGTGATGGATTCTCCGGATGCCAGAGGAACCTGACCCGTTAGCGACGTATGCGTTTCCTTGGTGTCTCCGGCACAGGCGTCTGCCTTGTCCTGAAAGTCGATCAGGGCAATGCCGGTATCGGATTGCTGCCAGTCATTCGCGGCCAGTGTAAGGGTTCGCGCATTGCCGAGGTTGGTTGTTAGTTGGACGTTGTGCACATAAAAACGGGAAATCTTTAACTGTTGCCCTCAGACTGGTGGTGCCGAGACCCGTCAATGGGGTGTCGCAGTTGATGGGCTGGCCATTGGCCTCCGCCTCGAAGGGTATGGTGACATCGGTGGGGGTGAGTACGGTCGCGGTGTCTGAGCTGCTACAGCCAGCAAGCGCGGAGACAATAGTGGTGAGTGCGAACGAAAATTTGAATGCGGGTTGCATGATAGTTCTATCCTGATAAATGTAAATAAACGATCTTTAGAGAAACCACAGGCCCAGGTAAAAACCTGGCAGCGAGTCCTCGATTCGGCGAAGCAATGATTTACCGCGGGATTAGCCCATCAGGAAGGGCGGCGCGCGGGAGGGTGGACGCAGGTGGGGCGAGAAACGCTCGGGAGTCGTTTCGATTCTGTGATGGATGTCATGGGCGACGAGCGAGGGATTTTCTAGGTGCAGGCGGTCGCTTGTTAGAAACGCCATCCCCGAGATTTGTGAGAATACACAATGTTGCAGTCCGTGCTCTGCTGAGGGCAGAGGGTCTGAACCTGATTCAGTCGCCTGCTCAAGCGCAAAGACATCGCCGCATAGCGTAAGCCAGTTCTCGCCGTTCGCACGATCACCTGCCATCACGCCAAGAGGCATGATTGACTGTAGACACAGCAACACCAGAAACATCTGTGCGCTTGTTGATAGCGTTTGGCGAAGTCTGAACAACACGGTCAGCGTAGGACCTTTCTTAGGTGGAATGCGGCTGGAGTTTCCCATTTTGATCGTGCAATGGCAAGGCTGCTTTCCGGTTAACTGACCCTGATCAGTTTAAGGCTCGACGTTGTGGGTCGTCAGGGACCATTGGCAATGGCGGTATCGCCTCTGATATTGCCAATACGTCGCACCCAAGGGCCACTGTCACGCAGTACCTGAGGTAACGTTTGCATGGTTCGCTCGGCCGATGATGCGTCTTCAAAGTCACCCACATACAAACTGTACCATGGCTGCCCTTCATGCGACCCTTCCAGGATGAAGACTGGCATACCTGACAGCGCTTCACCATGATATTCAGCAAATTTTTGCAGATTTACCTGGCTGCGGGCACCAATCAGCTGAATGCTGAAATGGTTGGGATTACGTTCCTGGATCCAGTGTGAGGTGCGCACCTGTTGATTTTCGAGCGCGAGTGTCACCTGATCCATTTTTTGATAGAGGGTTTCAATCTGATCGAGACTATAGCTGAGTCCCTGGTCCAGGCGGTCGGTGTCCTTGCGTAACACATCCAGCGTTGACTCCACATCGACTACCCGGCTGCTCAGTTCGGCAGGCGAGAGCAGTAGTGGTGCCGCTTCCTTTGGCTGCGCAACGAGGCGGCTGACGAGAACAATCAGAAAAATGAGGAAAAAGACCGCAGGCAACCCCAGCCAGATGAGCGGAGTGGCTTTGCGCGGCAGTCGCTCGGTGACAGACCAGGCCGGCGCACCCCCCGCCTGGCGTTGCTGAATATGCATGATCCGACTGGCCAGCGCGCCATCAAGACTGCCAGCAGCCAGCCCGGATTGGGTTTCGTTCAGCAGCCGGTCGCGTGCGATGGACGCACTGGGGGATTCAGGGTGGGAAACAGCGTCCATGTCGTGTTACTCAGTGGCTTTGGGTTGAGGCCCGGTGGCACAATGTTGAATAAAAACCATCCATGACTGGAACAATCCTTGATCGACGCAGTTTAGGGGCCTTTTCAAAACGCTACAATAGCCCTCTATATGCAAAACAGGATTATTAGCCTGTGTCAAAGCCGTACTATGCTTATTTGTGACCAATGTCACTATTTGGAACCGTCTGCATGCTCCATCGTCAAACCAATCTGCAAAAACTCAAAACAACCCTGTTTGATGTACTCATCGTCGGGGGCGGAATCAACGGCGCAGTGTCGGCCGCAGCGCTGGCGGCGCGAGGGGCCAAAGTCGCGCTCATCGACCGGGCCGACTTTGCCTCAACCACCAGTTCAAATTCCTCCAATTTGGCCTGGGGAGGCATCAAGTACCTGGAAAGCCATGAATACCGGTTGGTGAATGGACTGTGCAAAAGTCGCAACCTGTTGATGCGCAGCTACCCCTCGACCGTGAAAGAGATCCGTTTTCTGACCTCGATTCAAAAAGGTTTTCGGATGCCGGTGCTGTTTGTGTATCTGGGTACGATTCTGTACTGGGTGTTTGGTCGCTTTGCCACCCGGCCACCGGAATACCTGACTCGCCGTCGGCTGGCGGAAGCCGAATCCGTCATCAACACCGAACGCGTGCAGGCCGGTTTTGAATACTCTGACTGCTACCTCTACGACAACGATGCCCGTTTTGTCTTTAACTTCATTCGCTCAGCCATGAACTACGGCGCGATCGCCGCAAATTATGTCGCATCCACGGCGGCGACCTTTGAAGAGGGCCAATGGCGCGTACAAGCCCGTGACGAAGAGACCGGCGAAACCTTTCGTATCGCGGCAAAAAGCCTTATCAATGCCTGTGGGCCCTATGCCGACGCGCATAATCAAATGAGTGGTGAAACCACCCCTCATCATCATCTGTTTTCAAAGGGCATTCATCTGATTGTGGATCGGGTGACACCCAGCCAGAAAGTTCTGACGTTTTTCGCCAGTGATGGCCGCTTGTTTTTCGTCATTCCGATGGGGCCCAAAACCTGTATCGGCACGACTGATACCCAGGTGCCAACACCTGAGACGGCGGTCACCCCGGAAGATCGACAGTTTGTCCTGACGAATGCCAACGCCTTGTTGAACCTCAAGGAACCCCTTACTGAGAAAGACATCATTTCCGAACGCTGTGGTGTCCGGCCACTCGCACAGCATCGTTCCGGTAGTGACAAGGCAGATTGGGTCAAGCTATCCCGTAAACACGCCATCGATACGAACCGGGACAGTCGACACCTCACCATTTTCGGCGGCAAACTGACCGACTGCATCAATGTCGGGGATGAAATCTGCGAATGGATCCGTAGTTTCGGTATTGCGATACCCTATCCGGCACGCAAGTGGTACGGCGAACCCGATAAGGACATCAAAGAAGAGTTTCTGCATCAGGCCGCCCTCATGGGGCTGGATGACCTCACGCCGACGTCGTCCTCTGAACCGCTCACCTCCCGGTTGTGGCGGCGCTACGGGCGCGGCGCGATCTCCATGCTGGAATCCATCCGACAAGACCCGGAAGAAGCTAAGTTGTTGATTGAAAATGCTGAATACCTGCGCTGCGAAATCAAGCATGCGGCCAAATATGAAATGATTACCCGTCTGGAGGACTTCCTGCGGCGCCGTTCTAAAATCTCGCTGGTGGTGCGTCACGACGATGTCATTAACGCACCGGGTTTACATGAGGCCTGCCATTTATTTTTCGGCGATCAGGCCGAAGCGAAGCTGAGTGAGTATATTCAGGCTAAAAACGCGCAGGTTTAGCCTGAATAATAGCCGGATTATGCGAGAGATAGCGGGATTCCGCGGTGTACGGACGGCGCTGCGGTGATTATCATGGGCACAATTTTTACGCAGAAGAGAGGATCTCACATGCAATTGCGACCCATCATTGCGGCGCTGGCGCTCGGCTTGACGCTGGGCGGGTGCGCCAACCAGGTGACACTGAGCGAAACCGTCATCATGCAGACCTTTCCTGCCGTGGCGGAATTGAAGCAGGCTCTTGATGTTTCGGATAAAGATGAAGTAGACCTGCTGTCCCCGCTGACCTTCGCCCAGGCCCGACAGAGCTACGACAAATCGCTGCAATGGGCCGCCGCCAACCATCCTGATGCCGAGAAATACGCCGGTGAAGGTCTGATGACGCTCCGCAAAGCTCAAAGCATTACGGTCTCCTCCCGTGATATTTTTGAAGAAGTGATCAATGCGCGCGGCAAGGCGCTGGCGGTGGGCAGTGACACCTATCGAAAGAAAGAATTTGAGGCAGCCGAGCTCGCCTTCAAGGATTTGACCGGTATGCTGGAGCAAGGCCGTCTGGACAGTGCCAAGGCTGGACGGGCCGATGTGATTGCGCTTTACTCCGCGCTGGAACTGCAAACGCTGAAAGATAGCACCATTGATCAGGCTCAGCTGGCGATCGATGAAGCCAAGCGTGCAGGTGCCGAGGCCTATGCGCCTAAAACCTATGCCCTGGCTCTGGAAGAGGTTGGTTTGGCGCAAAGTGTTCTCGATGCTGATCGCACCAGCCGCGAAAAGGCCGCCCGTCATGCTCAGCAAGCGCAGTATCACGCCCGTCGCGCAACCGAGATCACCGATATCATCAAAAACTACCGCAACTCTGACTTCAGCTATGAGGACATCGTGCTGTGGTATCAGGATCAACTGAGTCGGGCAGTTGTACAGGTCGAGCCGAACGTGCGCTATGACCAGCCCAATAAACAGGTGATCAATGGCCTGGCGACGTCAATGGGGGCGGCGGGACCAGAGGTTGTGATGTTGCAGGCGCAATTGAAGCAGGCGGAGGAGCAGATTGCGGCGCTGACCCTGGAAAAAGACTCAATCATGAATTCTGCGCGCGCCCGCACCGACCAGGACAAGGCCATCGCAGATAAATTTGCCCGCATCCAGTCGATGTTCACCAGTGCAGAAGCTGAAGTGTACCGTCAGGCGGACAACGTGCTGATTCGCGCGCACGGGTTCCGCTTTCCCTCTGGCCGCAGTGAGATCCAGTCGGATAATTTCGCCATGCTGACCAAGATTATCAAGGCGATTGAAGAATTTCCGAACGCCCGCATCCTCATTTCAGGGCATACGGATACGGTGGGCGATGCGCTGACGAACAAAAACCTGTCGATCGACCGCGCGGACAAAGTGGCGCGTTTCATTATTGATGTCGGCGGCGTCAATGGTGATCGGGTGACCTCCACCGGGTATGGCAAGGAGCGTCCGGTGGCCAATAATGAAACCCCGGAAGGCCGGGCGGCCAACCGTCGGGTGGAAGTGTTGATCGATAACAGCTACGGACTTTAAGTGGCGGTGTCTGCCGTGGGCTGCCATCTGCGGCCGTTTTCAGCAGCTGGGCTAGCTGCCTTTCAGGCAGCTGTAAACCGGAGCAAAGCCGCCGCCGGGGGTGCGGAAGTTGGTGGTCTGTCCCTGGTAGAGTCGGGCCGCAACCCACTGAATTGAACCGTTGTAAACATAGTTGCGGACATCGTATTTGAAAATGAGCGGCTCCGATTCACTCACACCGTGGCGTTCGCCCGGCATAACCAGGGCCTGAGCAACATAATCACCGGCAAGAATCTCAGCCCACACCCGTTTGGTGATTTTGTCGCCGCGCCAGGCTGCCTTGCTGCCATAACCACTGGCCGGCTTAAAAAACAGATTTTTGCGGGTAGCCCAGAGTCGTTCGGCATGCGCCGGATCGACCACCTCAGTGCGGGGAATACCCTTGAGTAACACCTGCTGAATGCCTTCGGAAACGCCCAGCGCGTTCAGCGCCGCCGGGTCTGTCAACACGGCCAGATTGCGCTTGTCGGCGTAGAGCGCATGCGCTTGCGGGTGGGGCGTCAGGGTCACGGCATTGGCTAAATAGGCCTCGCGCAGGGCGGTATTTCCGGGCTGCTCCAGTTGAAAATCGGTCAGGCGGTTATAGACCAGGTCGATGGCCAGGTCGCCGATCCGCAGCATACCCTGTGAGAAGGATAGCTGCTGCGGCGAGGCAATCACCGCACGGATGCCGTGACGCTGAAACAGCGCCTGAAACAGGCAGAATTCGGGGTAGAGATACTGTTGTTCCGGGGCGTCATCGACGATGGCGACGGTGCGAAGGGGGTGTTCCGGTCGGCCTGACTGCCATTCCTGCTGAAACATCTGCACGATGGCCTCCTCCAATGCAGAGGATATCCCCGCCGGCAGCACCAGTTGGGTCACCGCGGGGCAGCACGCCTGCTGCGCGCGTGCCAGCGCGGCATTCAAGAGTGCGCCGCCGGCATTGGTATTGATTTCGATAAGGCCGACCGACTCACGACCGATGTGAAAATCATAGCCCATGAATACGCTATGGGCACCGCGGGGGTCGTGTCGCACGATGTCTGCGGCTGAGGCCAGCCGATGCGTGCGCCATGCCGGGGACTGAACCACAGATTCCACCGCGTCGATCACGGCCCGCATCTGGCTGAGCTGGGCTTGTGACACAAACACCGGCTGCGATGAAAACAGGTAAGGGCAGCGCTCGCGGGTCAGGGCATAAAGGCCGGGCGTGCCAAGTTCAACTTCCAGCGCATGACTGAGCGCGTTTTCATCCAGACTCACACAAAAGCACTCCCGATTGAGTCGTGTGACCGCCTCCGAGATGGCGCAGCGCGTGGTGCAGGTCTCAGACATTTATGTGTCCTTTTAATAGGGTGTTGCCCTGACAGCAGGTCTGTCGCGTTGGGCGATCGCCCATTGCCTCCAGACGCATGTGGTTATCGCGCAAAAAGACCGTGTTTGCCTGAGCAGTCGCATTCAGCACACTGCTGGCCCATGCCGGCAGGTCGGGGTTGAGGCGGTAAAACACCCACTGCCCCTGGCGTCTGTCCAGCAGGAGTTCGGCCTTTCTTAACTGTGCCAGATGGCGGGAAACTTTGGGTTGGATCTCGTCCAGCGCCGCCATCAGTTCGCACACACAAAGTTCGCCTGCCTGCGTGATCAGTAACAGACAGCGTAAACGCGTCTCATCGCTCAAACACTTATAGAACTGCACGGGGCTAAGGTGGGTCATCGTTACTTTCCGACAGGGGTAAAATTCTACTTGCACACGGTCGAACATGCACAAGATAATATATATGTAATAACGTATATTCAACTGCCGGAGCCTCATCATCCCATGGCGCACTCTCACCACGGCCACGCGCATCGTCATGCCCATTCACATGGCCACCCCCCGGAGGGTAACAGCGAGCAGCGTATCGCCTGGGCCTTTGCCTTGAATGCGGGGTTTGCGGTCATTGAGATCATTGGCGGTCTGCTCACCAACAGTACGGCGATCCTTGCTGACGCCGTGCATGATTTGGGCGACAGTCTTGCCATTGGGCTGGCCTGGATATTGGCGAGGCTTGCGCGCCGAGACCCGGACACCACCTATACCTACGGCTATCGACGCTTCTCCCTCCTGGGTGCGCTGATCAATAGCCTGATCCTGATTCTGGGCTCGATTTGGGTGCTGAGCGAGGCGATACCGAGGTTGTTCCACCCTGAAATGCCACATGCGGAGGGCATGATCGGGCTTGCGTTGCTGGGCGTGGCCGTCAACGGCTACGCTGCCTACAAGCTCAGTGCCGGTTCAACCTTGAATGAGCGTGTGCTGAACTGGCATTTGCTGGAGGATGTGTTGGGTTGGGTGGCCGTGCTGATCGTGTCGGTGGCGCTGCTGTTCGTTGACTGGCCCTGGCTGGACCCGGCGCTGTCGATCGTTTTTACGGTGTTCATTCTGGTCAACGTAGTGCGAACCCTACGCAGCACTCTACAGCTTTTCCTGCAGGGAACCCCAGAGGTAGGCCTGTCAGAGCGGCTGAGGGCGGACATCTGCGGCATTGAGTCAGTCGAGAATGTGCATCACCTGCATGTCTGGTCTTTAGATGGCGAACATCATGTTCTGACCAGTCATGTTGAGGTGCATGAGGATGTGTCGCTGGACGGTTTGCAGCGCATCAAGACAGACATCGAATTACGCCTTGCACCCTATGGCTTCCAACACACCACCATTGAGGTAGAGCTGAAAGGTGAGCGATGTCGGGATCGTCCCTTAGACCGCCACCGCGAGCTCTACCAGTGAATCCCAGGCTTTTTCGGCCTGTTGCAGCGTGCACAGGCACCAGTGGGTGTCATTGCCCAGCAGTTGACGTAGCAAGCGGTTGTTCAAGGCATGACCGCTTTTGTGGCCGACAAAGCGACCCAGAATGACGGCACCGGCCAATGACAGGTCGCCCACGCTGTCCAGCACCTTATGACGAACGCATTCGTCTGGGTGACGCAAGCCTTCTTTGTTCATAATCTGCTGATCCTTAAACACCACGGCATTTTGCAGGGAGCCGCCTTTGGCCAGGCCAATTTGCTTCAGCGTCTCGATTTGCTCGTAAAAACCAAAGGTGCGGGAATCGGCCAGTTCGCGTGAGAACAAGTCCGCATTCAGTCGAGTGACATACGATTGTTCACCGATGGCAGTGCCTGGAAAATCAATGAACATTTCCAGTTCAGGCGTTGGGGCGGGGAGCAGCGCCGCCGTTGCACCGTTCTCTTCGATCTCGATCGGTCGGGTAATGACGATGGCCATGCGGGGGCGCGTCAACGTGCGCAGGCCGGTTTGCTCAATCAAATCAACAAAAGGCTGGGCGCTGCCGTCCATGATGGGCACTTCCGGCCCATCCAGCACGATACGTGCGTTGTCGACACCGCAACCGTGCAGGGCAGCGAGCAAATGCTCGATAGTGCTGACGCGAATCCCAAACCGATTCGCCACGGTGGTTGAAAGACGAGTATCGGTGACCGTATTCCAGCGGGCCGGCACTTCCGCGATGGCCGGGATCACATCTTTACGGAAAAAGACATAGCCGGAATCTGCCTCAGCGGGCATAACCGTCATGACCACATTCAAACCGCTGTGAACACCGCGGCCTATCACCGTGAAAGAGTCGGCCAGTGTGTGCTGTTGGTAAGCATCCATGTGTTTCAGAGTCATGTCGGTGCATCCTGTAATCATCTTGGCTCCGAGAGTAAACGCTTTTGGGGCTCGGCCCTATAAAGGATTACCGAATGTTTTGTAGGCAGAATGTAAACGGCAGAGCCGTTAGCGCAGGGGATATATCGGTTTCATCGGCGTAATCGGTGTGTCTGCCGTCAACGTGCGCCCCCGGGAGGCGACTTTTTTATCCGGGTCGAAATCCTTCAGGGCGCCAATTTTGGCTTTTGGCGAGTCCACAATCAGGATGGGTAGGTTGGCATCGACCATTTTCTGCCGCCGTTTTTCGCCTTTGGGCGTCTCAATCCTTTCCTCGAAAATCAGATTCATCATGGGGTGGGCCTTCACCGGACGGCGCAGCCTCAGACCTGTCTGGGAGGGGAGGGCCAACAAGTTGCGCTGCTCCTGGGCCACACGCGCCTTCCAGGGCACGATTTGAGTGTTTTCGTTTGGAAGGATCGCCTTCAATTGCCCCACCTCTGCCGCCGCAGCCTGTTTATCCAGTCGCTTGATGCTGGATTTTCGTACCCAGGTAAAACGGCAGGAGTAGAGTGGTTCGTCACAGCGTTTGATCGCACGGGTGAGCTGAAGCATCACCAGACGAGGGAATTCTTCATGAATGACTTTGTGACGCATGGCTGGAGAATCCGGGTAAATGCTGCCGGTCAGCTCGCTGATGCGGAACTTGATGGCCTGAATGTCTTCCATGCAGGCGTCAAAGGCTACGGGGTCTGACGGAGTAAGGGATAGGGCGCCCGGCAAGCGGAATACGCTTTTGGTCGAAGCAGCACCCTCTGCATACCAGGATCGATAGGCGGCCAGTGCTTCGCCTACTGCCGTGGCGCCAGCCAAAGGCGTGACTTCAAGGTGCGAGTAGGGTTGGTGGGTTTGATCCTGCGAGACGCGAGGCAGTCGATACACCACTGCCTTATGGATTTGACTGTTTCGGATCAGTGTTTCCAGGCGATCCATAGATTGAAGCAAGGCCTGAATCTGTTCACCCACTTCCAGCAATGCGATCGCGTACACCCGATTTCCTTCAGATTATCTTATTTATTATACCATCATTCAGTTCGCGTCTAATTACACCAAGCCGCGCGCCTGCGATGCATCAACCTATTGAAACATAATTGGATTTTACCCGCAACAAGCGGGTGGAGGCAGGTGGCGGACCTTAAGGCCGCTAATGGCGTCTTCCATGCTGCTCTGGCATTGTGCCATTAGGGTTTCGACATCCCCCTTGCCCATCCCCTGGGTTTCTATCGGGGGGAGGATGCGGATTTCGATGGTACCGTTTTTCCAGCGATTCCAGCTGATTTTACGCGCATAGCGGGCTGAGCAGATCCTTACAACCGGCGCACCACAATTCACCGCGGTGACAAAGGCACCTTTTTTGAAGGGGAGGAGAGTGTCACTCGGGTTGCGGGTACCTTCAACGAATACCCAAATATTTTTGTGGCCTTGCTGAAGCGCCGTCTGGGTTTGTTCCATGGTTGCCTTGGCCTTGTCACCGCGAGCCCGATCGATCAACACATTACCTGAGAGCCAGTATACCTGGCCGAACAAAGGAACCCATTTGAGGCTGGTTTTACCGATACTGACGGTTCGAAAAGGTACCGCCCGCCCCATGACCAGCAGGTCGAAGTTGCTCTGATGATTTGCCACCACGACATACTCCCGATCAGTCGGAATATTTTCCCAGCCTTTTACTTCGACTTTGATGCCAAAGAGCGGAAGCAGGAACCGGCCATATATCCGTGCCGCCCGACGGCTGTTGGTTGGATCGAAGGGGCGGACGAGACATACGATGAAAGCGGTCAGTGAGGCCAGAATTGCCAGCGGGATGAGAACAACAAAACGAAACAGGCTTAGCATATTAATCAGGGCTCGACGCGAAACAAAGCGTACAAAATAGCACGGAATGACTTGATCGTCGTTGGCATTTTGGGAGTAGGTTCTGGTGCAGGAGAATCGGTGGCTCTCCGCTGGCAGTCCAGGGCTGCTTAAACAAACACCGCTTCAATCGTATCAGCATCCAGAATCTGCTCAGACCACAACTCGAGCTGATCGGTGGTCGCCGGGGTAACAACACCCGTCCAATCCACTTATTGTCTGATGTTAATCGATGTTGTCGCCTGAAAGATCGGTCAGTGTTGCTTCCAATGATTCTACATCAGGCAAGCTTGTACGTAGGCTATCTGGCAGCGCTTCCGTCAAATATGTTGCGATTCCCATAGGTTTGCTCATATCACGGAGCGCGTACTCTGCAACAATGCGATTATTGGATTTACACAAAATCAGCCCGATGGTGGGCTCGTCAGATGAATGACGAAGCAGGTCATCGACAGCGGATAAATAAAAATTCATTTTCCCTGCGTATTCGGGCTTGAACTCTTTGACCTTTAAATCTATGACGACGTAGCAGCGCAACTTGAGATGGTAAAACAGCAAATCGATATAAAAATCATCGCCACCGACGCTTAAATGGTATTGGTTACCTACAAAGGCGAACCCAACGCCCAGTTCCAGTAAAAATTTGCGAATATTGTCCAGCAATGCAGTTTCCACCTCTCTTTCATGAGCATCTTGCCGAAGCGTCAGAAAATCGAAGTTGTATGGATCTTTCAGGGCTTGTTGTGCCAGATCGGATTGAGGCGGCGGCAACGTCTGATGAAAATTTGAAACGGCACTCCCTTGTCGCTCATACAATCCAGATTCAACCTGATGAGTTAACACGGCTCGCGACCAGCCATAGCTTACCGATGATTGTGCGTACCACAGTCGGGTAGGTTCGTCTTTTACTTTTTCCATGAGCACTATGTGGTGACCCCAGGGCAAGGGGACGATAGTATCGGGTAAGCGAGGTTCCTTAATTTCTGCCACAGCTTGTGGCAGAAATTCACCTGTATCGGGATAGGTTAGATAAAAAGCGCATTCGCCACAGATTTCGAGCAGAAAAAACCCTGCACACCCGGAAATTCTTGGCTCAGGTCCTTCGCAATCTGCTCAATAACGGCATTTCCCCAACCTTCTTGCTTCTGTTTGATAGCAATGTCACGTCCGGTTAACCAATACAGGTGCAGCAACTCTTTGCTGACGGCCAGGGCGGCACGGGTTTGGGACTGCTGAATTCGAGTTTTAAGGCCCCTAAGTAAAGTTTTATAAGACGTAGATGATAAGGTCATGATGTTCAGTGGTAGGTAGATGCTTCACGAGTGCAGAGGCTAGCTCGATGACGCAAGTGGGGTCAATAGTAGATTCGTCGTGCCGGTGACTCTATCTTCGGCCCGGTGCCCAGCATTAAAGTCTCCGTCAGTGACGCCTGTCCCGGCGGGGTCGGAGCCACCGACAACGAAGGACGCTACAGCTTCCGCTATTACCTGCCCACCTGTCCGTTGGGTGGCTTTGAGTGACCTTGGTGTTTTTTCTTTGAAGCGTCCAACCCGCAACCCAACTCGCGCCATGCAGTGTCAGCAGACCGATCAGCATGATAGTGAAGCCCTCGGGTGTTACAACCCAACGTAATTCACTGAGCGTGAAGACTCAAAGTATACCGAGCAATGGTACGCCAATCGCTTTGCAGGGTTTTCCGGACATGCAATAGGCGCCGCCCGGAATGCACAGGGCAAGGATGAGTGACGGTATGCGATTAGTGTTTATCTGCATGGATTGCAGGCATTAGAACGGATTTAGTTGGGGTAGGGTATAGGGATAATAGCATCCGATAAGCGAAGCGCCTTAATTTGTGCCACAATTTGTGGCACAAATTAAGCTGTCTTCACTGATCAGGCGAAAAACTGTTCCAGACTTTCGGCATCGAATATCCGATCGGCCCACACATCCAACTGCTCGCGGTTAGCCTGTTGCAGTTTTTCGCTGGCCCATGCGGGCAGGGGGCCGAAACGTTTGGACAATTGCTTAGCCAGCACTGCTGCTTCGCCTTGTTCGATACCTTTCTTAAACCCTTCGTCCCACCAGGGCTGGGTCCAGGTTTTTACACGTTCTGCCAACATCGTCTGCATCTCCGTTAAATCACGTACTGCGTCTATTTCTGTTCCCGGTAGTCGCCGGGGTAACAACACCCGTCCGAACCACTCCTTGAAGGCCCTTCTCAGATCTGCCTGTTCCGGCAAAGGCAACCAGACGATCAGATTGGCCAGCACCCGGCTGAGTTGCTGCGGGCTTTCCGCGTTTTCTGCCCGGATCAAGGCGGCTGTCAGGTTTTCCAGCGTGTCCAGTTCGGCTGCCGAATATCGCCCTTCATCAATTAACAGGTAACGCTGCTGGGGCTGGTAGGCGTGCAGTTTTTCCGGCATAGGCTGAATGAGTTCACTGACCGATTCCGGGGCCTGCCAAGCCCTCTCTCCATTATACAACACGATGGGCAGTACAGGAGGGAGTTTTCGTTGTTCTGATAAGTGATTGGCCTTGATCAAATCCTGATAGAGCAGGCCGACGTAGGTCTGAATCCGGACGGCCATGAACGGGTCAATGGTCGATTGAAACTCGAGCAACAGATATACATACAACCACTCGTTCTGAAACCTTACCCGCCAGATCACATCATCTGCCCGCTCGCGCAGGTCATCGGTGATATAGCTGCCACTGACTTTTTCCAGGGTGCTGAAATCCAATTGGCTCACCCAATCAAATCTGACAAAGCCCTTGAGCAGATCCTCCATCATTCGGGGATGCGCGAAGAGGTTCTTGTAGGCATGGTCGTGCTGGGACATGGGCGAGGCATCGTCACAAGAGGCTGAATACGGAAAGAGTGTAACGGATATCTCCCGCTGGATGCCACCGTAAAAAGTGTACTGGTGAGGGCGCAGGGGTTGCGCAGCCGCCGTTCCGGTGACCCTATCTTCGGCCCGGTGCCCAGCATCAAAGTCTCCGTCAGTGACGCCTATCCCGGCGGGGTCGGAGCCACTGACAACGAAGGACGCTACAGCTTCCGCTATTACCTGCCCACCTGTCCGTTGGGTGGCTTTGAATTCACCACCGATGTCTATGCCGAACTGCCGTACCAGAGTTTCCTGCCGTTGGGTTCGCCCATGTCCACTTACTACCTGCGTCGTCAGGACTGGGACACCTGCTACGCCAGTCTGGTGCCCGGCCCGCTGGGACTGGTGCCCACCTATCAGGAAGCCGAACTGAGTGATCCCATCGTCAATGTCGATTTCTACGTCGATGTCCTGTTCCTGACCGGCAAGGTAGGGCTTGAGAACCTCAATGGCGAGGAAGTGGCGCTGGGCGATGACACCCAATATCGGGCTTTCACCGAGGCAGAGGAACTGCAACGCTCCATCACCTATTACGACTTCAATGCCGACGGCACGCCGGATACGGTGGTGCATGGCACGGTGAAGGATGTCATTCAGACGGATGGCAGTACGGTTAATCGTTTCGTGGCGGAAAACACCCCGCAATTGTGGACCGCTGCGGATACCGTGGACTGGCAGGGCGTTTACTTCAGGGCGGAAGATGCCGCTACCCAGGCACCGGATCTGTTGCGTCGGGCCGACACCCAGAAACGTCTGGATCAGAGCATTGGTCTGCTGACGAAGATCAGTCAGGAGGATTACCGCAACACGGATATTCTCATTTTCCGCGAGTCTACCGGGCAGTTGATCCTGCACCGACGGGGACTGAGCGATGCAGAAATTCAGGGGCGTCCTCAGACCGGGTTTGATGAGACCGACAACCGCTTTGCCTACCGGGTGATGCTGCGTGGCCCGCGTGACAGTGACCTGAATATCGGCGGGGGCAATCGCTCGGGCGGTTACAGCCAGTTTGCCTCCACCCTGAAAATGGCCGCACCGTTTCAGCACCGCGAAGCTGATCACCCCAAACCGGGGGAAACCGTCAGGGTCGTGGCGATTAACCGCGCCACCGGCTATCTCGGCACCGCCCGCACCCCGCTGACCAGCGCCGCCGGGAATGCGATGGCCAGTGTCGAGGTGCCGGAGATCACCATGCGTCCGCCTAACCTCAAGATCTGGGCGGAACGCATCTCAACCGTCGAGCAGGGCATGACTCAGGGTGCTGTACGCCACCACGTGATCGGTTCAGAAGGGGCCGGGCTGACCTCTGACACCACCATTACACTCTACACCGAATGGCTGGACAGTGATGGCAGCGCCTTGCCGACGGAACTGGGTCTGGATGGCGGGGAACAGTTTGGCCTGACCGGGCGTCTGGCGAAGATCGTCGCGCCCAATACTCTGGCGGCCACCGCCATCGGTAGCTCCAGTCTGGCCGAATTCCCGATTGCACCGGGACGCCGCACCCAGGCCCTGCAGATCGGCAGTAACCTCAGTCAGGCCGAGCATTTTTACATCCATGTTGTCGGCACCCCGAAAGATGCCGATCCGCCGCCCAGTTTTGCCATCGGGGATGCCGTAGCGCCTTACGATAGCCGACCCCGGCGTTTCACTCCCTTTCTGGTGCCGCTGTTTGATGAGTCCAGTACGATGGCAGACTACAACGCCTACCGCCAATTACAGGCGCGGGATACCCCCCCGGAAGACCTCCAAAATCCACCGCCGACCTATGTCTGGCAGTTCCGCCCGGAATACCAGTTCAGCCAGTTCGATCTGGACATGCGTGCGCTTGAACGGGTGACCGGCCTCGGCACACCACAGGAAGAACGCACCGACATTCTCAACACCCAGACCCCGGTCATCGCCAGCTCCGACGACCTGATTCAGGCGCTGTACTCCCTCATTGGCAACCAGTTCGACCGCCTCAGCCCCATCGACGGCAAACAGGAACTCTTGCTGGCCCTGGGCGAAACCGAAACCCTGGTGGAACTGGGGCAGGATAAAACCTTGCGTTTTTCCAACCTGCAAAGCCTCGCCAGCCTGAACCCGGAAGATTTTCTGACGATGCGGCTGTACACCAACAACGATGCGGGGAATGTGTTGTGGGAGTGGGCGTTTGAGTATGTCTATGTTGAATCCACGGTCATTGGCTATGAGAATCAAACCGATGAGGTCTGGTATGTCACTGCGGATAACCCGGTTGTCGAATTGAAAGCGGGCGTGGCAGGCTATGCCTACCGTGATCCGGCTACCCGAACACCGGCCCAGATTCGCTGGAAAGCGCGTGGAACAGGGACCTTCGATAACCCGGTACAAACCAGCACCGATACCGGCCTGTTTGATGCGGCGCTGACCCTGCCAGCGGTGAAAGGCGCAACTGCGGATGTCAGCGTTGAATTGATCAACGCGGGCGCTGAAGCGCAATGGAAACAGGTACAGGTCCTGGCCGGTGCACCCCACCATGTGTCCATCGCCATGTCGGGTCAGGCGGTGAGCCTCGCGCAAGGTGAGGTCAGACTGGACGTCACCGTCTATGACCAGCATAACAACCGGGTGGAAGACGGCACAGGCGTGACGTTCCAATTCGGTGATCATTTTCTTGTCAGGGAGCAACGGCTGGAAACCATCAATGGCCAAGCCTTTATCGTGCTGACCGGTGGCGAATATGCCATCGAGGACTCGGTCGTGACCGTGCAATCCGGCCCGGCCACCCAGAATCAGCATTTATCCATTCAGGGTCTGACGGTGAACCTGTCTGCCGATGCGGTGACACTGGACAAACAGCAAACCGTCACAGTTACCGCCACCGTGACCACCCCGGTAGGGCTGCCCGTGGCGGGTGTCCCCGTGAGCTTCTCGGCAGGCAAGGGGCTGTTCGCCCAACCGCAGGTGCTCACGAATGAGACCGGGGTGGCCGAAACCCGCTTCACAGGGGGCTTGAATGAGCTGACCGATACCTGGGTGGCGCAAACCGGTTATGTGGGCGTGGCTCAACTGGAATACCGAGTCGAAAATTCCAGCGGCAGCAATAATATCGATGCCCAGGACGCCATGCTGGTGGCCGACGAAACGGTGGCAGATAATCTCACCTACGATTTGTACGACATCACCAGCACCATCGGCTACGAAACGCAAGGCACGGTCGCCCTGCGCAGCGAAACGGATACAACCGTCACCCTGGGCGACATGGCTGATCCCAATCTCGAACCCCTGGTGTCCCTGTCGATGAATCAGTTCATCACCCTCGACGGCGCGCCTGCCTTTCAGGACGATCATGAACTGAACCCGGCAAAAGCCGAAGAGGTGACACTGGTCTTCGATCATCCCCTGGGTGCGGGACGCAGTGCGCGCTTTACGGCAGACAGCACCGTCAGGCTGCCTGCCAACCCGCTGTTTGGTATGGCCGATAACCGGGGCTTCCGGCTGGATATCAAACCGCTGGGCGACGGCACCGTGGTCAACTATGACAACAGCGGGCTCACCCTGCGTTATCAAAACAACCAGCTGATTGCCAGCGCCAAAACCACTGACGGCATGGTTACCGTGACCGCGCCCCATGTGCCAGCCCAACAATGGCACCGGGTGGCCGTCAGGGTGCAGGGTCAGCAGCTCAGCCTGTACGTCAACGGGCAAACCGTCACCGAAGGCTTCACGGGCAGCGTGGTCTTGCCGGTCGATCCCAATGCGCCCCTCAGCGCCTGCCAGACCTGCAACCGCATTGACATCGGCGGGCTGGAAGCCGTGATTCGCGGTTTCCGGGTGTATGACTATGCCAGCGAACCCCTGGTCAGCTTTGCCAACGGTAGTACGGACCAGACCCTACCGGCTGGCAGCCAAACCCTCGTCGTCAAAAGTCTCGGCAACCTGGGCCACATTCTCACTGACAGCCAGCTCAAATCCCTGCGCGTGGCGGTTGTCTCCGGTCAACAGCGCAACTACGTGTCCCTGCTGACCAAGCGAGGCTATCTGGACATCGCGCAGCAATACCTGCGCACCGTGTCCCCGCAATCCCCCACGGCCTATCAGACCCAGCCGCTGCCCCTGAGTTTTCTGTTCCCGAGTGCCCATGCCTGGACCTGGGACGGGGTGTGGGAAGGTGCCAAGAGCACCATTGGCTACCTCATTCCCTATGAAGATTTTATCGTCATTGCCGAACAACTGGTCTACCTTGTCAATCAGGACTGGGAAAACTTTGAGCCGACCAAACTGGCTTTCGCCTCGTTGGGAGCGGCCACGGTGATCCCCATTGCCAAGCCCTTGAAACCCTTGCTGGCCCCCTTGAAAAAAGTGGTGGACGGCATGAGTCGCTTCCCCGGCGCGCGGCATTTTGCCGGTGCCATCGGCACGGCGGTCAAATCGGCGCTCGGCGGAAAAACGGATAAACTGGCCAACCTGCTGCCGTTCATATTGATCGCGGTGGAACTGTATGAGGACCCGGAAGTCTTTGAGTTCATGATGAGTGCCATTGAGAGTGAGGATGATCTGTGGGTGTGGGTGGAATACATTGCAACCTTTATTGGTCTTGAAGGCGGTTTGGACGAATTGGCGCTTCAGGCTACCAGCGCCGATGAGTCAAAGCTTTCAGTCGCAGCGGCCTTGAGCTGGATCATTCCTACCGCCGAAGCCTCGCCCCGGCAAGTCGTGGCACGAGCGATGATCGATGCCCTTAAAAAGGTGGAACGGAAGATATCGAATCCCAAAGAGTTTACCGATGCCATCCGGGTGATCCTGAAGGAATTGCAGGACCCGAACAACCGGACCTGGACAGGGGTTGTCAAAGAGGCCACCGCCATCACGAATTTTATCAAGATGGGAACCGCCAAAATCGGGTCATTTATCACACAGAGCAGAAACTGGCGCGTGCATCGCGGCTTTGTTTTGTTTGCGTTGGGTTACATTATCGAAGAATCGCAAAAACCGGTAGGGGACCCAGGGCGCCTTGAATTAGGCGGCGCAGATCATTTGGCCAACCTGATTGCCGACGTGTTTTCGAACCGGCCGTGGGTGCATCAAGGGGCGTTATTTCAGCTCACGCAAATTGCCTATTTTCATGTGCAGCACCAGTATGGCCCCAATCAACCCAAAGTGCTCGGCATTGAACAGGTACGCCCTGCCTTTGCGTTGGTTAACGGTCGAATACCACCTGGCGCTAAGCCATATCGACGACGAATCGATATTGTGCTGGAAGGGGATGGCGGTGAGCGTTGGGTCGAAACCAAGTCCTTGAGCGGACCGTTCAACCGCCTCTGGTTCCAAAACAGTCTGGCCGGCAAGAGTAATAGCGATGGCGAGGATTCCCGAACCTACCGCGGCTACTACCGGCAGTTTTTTCATGACATGCGGTTGAACAGGGAATTCATGAATTTGTCTAAGGAAGCGATTATTCTCCAGGAACCCGGCTCCAGACAAAACGTGCAATATAACTGGTATTTCCATGACTACCGGAATGCCGGTTTGGGCACGCCGCCCACGAATGCGGATATCGCCAATGCCCGAAAGTGGCTGTGCAGTGCACCCGACTTGAAGAATCCCAAGGACTATTATCGCAGCAATTTGTCGTCCAGCGAGCCATCCATTATTCAAAACAAATGCGAATTCAATGCGCTGCTCGGCTGGGTGGCCAAGCGCAACACCCAAAGTTACATCACGGATTTACTACGCCCGTTTGCGTCGCCCGATAAAATGGATATCGAAAGTTTCGTGGATTTTATCGAGCGGCTGGGGCCCTAGCGGAGTGGAATAACATGGCATTTCCGGAAATCGACACGTCCTATTGGAAGACCAAAGACCCTGACTGGATGGCGGCCCGCAAGGCGGAGTGGCCACGAATCCAGCTTATGCTGAAAGCGTCCAAGCCCAGCAAAGCCCTCTCTGCCATCAAACAGTATTACCTCAAAGGAACGATGCCCGACTGGGACAAGTTCCGGGATTGGGATAACCCGGAGAGGCACCTGGATATATTTCTGTTTATCTGGCTGCACCCCTCGTGGGATGAAGCGGTACTCACTCCGCTACGCGATGCTTATATGGCATCCGACCTGATCGTGGTGAGTGATATCAGCCAGGGCATTGGGAATTTCCTGCGATGGAGCACGGTCATGGCATGTCAGGACTATGCTGGATATGAAGAAGAATGGGGCCAGTTCCTGTACACGGACGGCCACAATGAATTGCTTTTCAAGGTGCTGATGGGTGATCTCAGCAAAACTCGTTACGAGCTGGAGTTTATTGACCGGGGGCTTGGTCGGGAAAAGGTGATTTATGATCTCCCTCAAAGCAACTTGCATAGTATCCATACTATGGGTACATGGCTATGTATTAAGACGATGTTGCCCTTTAATAACGATATGCTGTTCCAATATGACCTGCCGCTGGATTGGTGGTACCAAAGCTGTACGAAAGACGAACGTTTCTTTGATAGAGATGTATATGGAAAAGGGCAAAAACCCTTAATAGAAAAAGCCCTCTGGCGTATCCATCATTTTGACACCGGAAAAGAAGGCGATACCTGCCGCACCCGTTTTGTCACCAAGATGCGCAAGATTCTGGATGAGCGACCGTTTATCAAGGATATTAAAACCATGTGGGAAAAGGTCAAAGCGGGCGAGGTGCAGGTGGAAGACCCTTGGGAGCGATGAACTCATCTGCGAGTTTTGGCGTGGTGTAGCTGCTGTCGTGCTGTAAAGGATACCCGCCCGAAAGCAGAGCAGGTATAATTACGCGAGCTAATCGAGATTCAAGAGGTAGGGGTTCATGCGCACATTTGACCGCATCACTATAAACCCGGAAGTTATGAACGGACAGCCTTGCATCCGGGACACCCGTTTAACCGTTCGGCGTGTTCTGAAAGGTCTGGCCCTCTATCCTGATTGGAGGGAGCTAATGACGGAGTGCCCCGGATTGGAACAAGAAGATATTCGGCAAGCGATTGAATTAGCCGCTTATCAACTTGATGATGAAATCATCCGCCTGGGCGCTGCGTGAAACGGAAGGTACTTCTCGATCAGGGCATTCCCTATTCGACCGTCGGTCATCTTCAGCGTGCTGGGTGGGATGCGCAGCATGAAGGGGCCGGGCTGACCTAAGACACCACCATCACGCTCTACACCGAATGGCTGGACAGTGATGGCAGCGCCTTGCCGAAGCTGATCACATCATAGCCAACAAGGTGTTGGCTAAATCAAATGACGGTATTCTGATAAATATGCGACGGTCTTACTGAGGCCCTGCCGCAGCAGGTTTGCAAGATATTCTTCGACCGAGTAAGGCGGATTGCTGTAGTGCATTCTGTCCTCCTTGAAACAAGTCAGCACCAGCGGTGGTCTCAGGTCAATCAAATCAAGAATAAAGTCATCGGGATGCTGGGCAACAACGTTGTAGGGGCTTAAGGTTTTCAGTCGGAACGTCTTTTAGATTTGCCGTAACGATTATTTCTGCGTTGGCGCGTAGAGCAGCGGCCAAAACATGACGATCAGCTGGGTCAGGTAATGTCAGGCCATTGATCGCAGGCTCAAAACCGGTAACCAGCGAATCCGGAATGGCGCGGATCATCATCTCCCGAAGTCCTTCCAGTTTGTCCCGGCTCAGATCGGGGCGTTTGAGTAAAAGGGGTTCTGTGGAAGAACCGACAAATTTGACAAGTTTGGCTCTAACACGATCATAGCGAGCCCTGGAGTTGCTTAAACTGCCCCTGGATCATCGCCTTTTCCTGAAGTATTACCTTGTTCTCGTCAGTCAGAAATGCAATCTTGTCCTGGCAGGCTTTTAGTTCGGCTTTGGTGGTCTCCAATACTTGAGCTGACACAGCCAATTCCTTGCTCACATCTGCTTTTTTGGGTGGTGATCACTGCCATGTTTTCCGCCATTTGTTCATTTTTATGCTGGGAATCCCGATACTTCGTCACGGCGTCTTCAAGCTCGCGCTTCAGACCCTGGATATCTTCTATCTTTCCGTTTAGCTCCCTGTTTAGCGTTGCATTGGCTTGTTCAAGTTTACCGGCGTTGCTTTGTAACTGTGCATTAGCATCCAATACCTCAGACGCTTTGGACTCGGCTTGGGTGAGCCGGTGTTGCAGATCACGAATCTGATCTTTTAATCCCTGAATAACAGTGCGAAACTGTTCGCGCTCCTGCTGACGGTCTTCCGCTGTGCGCTGCTGATAGTGTTCAAAGTGCTCTCGAATATCCTTGTTTTCCTGCTTGAGTTCAGCAACGCTTCCCTTCAGTTCAGTAGTCCTCGCAATCGCTTCGTCTCGTTGGGACTCGGCTTTAACCAGCTGATACGCGCACCTTCCAGAAACTTTTTTTCCTCACCTTTTTCTTTGTTTTGCCGCTCAATCTGGCTTTCAAGATCTTGTTGTCGAGCAGTAAGCTGCGCGATTGTGTTTTTGGAATCGGTCAACTCTTTACGAAGCTCGTTATGAGGTATGGCCACGATTCGTGTAAAAAACTGCCATTGTTCTCGTAACCTATTGTTTTAATGCATTCATTTTTAAAAGTGCCGTTTTTTTAATCAAGTCTTTCTCGCGAGATGGTTCTTTCTGCTTTCAGTGCGACAACTAATTCCTCTTGGGCCTCCAACTTGGTTTGCAGTACACAGATTAGCTGCTGCGCATCATGAAGCTTTAAAGTGGATTCTTCCTGCTTTAGTGCCTTTTTCTTGAGTTCATCACGGAGCGCTTTCGTTTGCTCTAGGGCTTCACGGTGTCGCTCTTCAAAAAGCCTCTCTTTTTCTTTCATCTGGTTCAGTTGTTGCTCTAAAGCGAGCTGCTCTCGATGGAGTTGCTTGCGGGCTTCGGTCAGTTCGGTGGCCATACGAACGGTTTCTTTGCTCAACCCCGTAATTTCGCCTTGTTTAACGATTAGGGTCTGTTGAAGCTGGCGAAGTTCAGACTGAAGGTGCTGTAGCTGTTGCTCGTGACGCCGCTGATCCTGATCACGCAGGTCCTTGATCGACTGACGGTAGTGGTCCAAGGCGTCGCGCGCTTGCTGATGCTTTTCTTCCAGTGAACTCAGATGTTTTCCTGAAATCGCCAATTGTTCCCGAAGTCCCGTCACTTCCTGTGCCAACTGATGGCTGCGAATCTGTTCCTGTTGAAATTTTGAAGCAGTCGTTTGATGGGAGGTTTGTTCCTCGGCAAGCATCTTTTCGAGCCGATCTATTTCAGCGTTACTGATTTCTCTCTGCTTATTGGCTTCGTTTAACTGGGCCTGAAGGTCAGCTAACTGTTGGGCGTGGAGAGTGCGTTGTTGATCAACAATTTCCTGGGCTTCTGCCTGTAACTGGGCAGAGAGACGTCCGACCAGGTCCTTGAGTGTTTCGCTGAGCAGCGAATGCTCACCCAGTCGGGTCGATTCCTCCTCGTCCAACTCGCGCATATAGCGGTGAATCGTGGTACGTGATCCGGTATTTCCCAGCGTTTGACGTACAGCATCCAGCGTTGGCTGTTGCCCTTTCGCCAGAAGAACCTCCCGCGCCTGTTTTACATGGAACTTGTTGACGCCCCCACGAGCCATGGTTCACCTCTAATCGATATAGCATACTGTGGTACATACCACATACTAACATACTATTTATCTGTTAATAAGTTTATCTAATTGGAAGAATTTAATATGGGATAATCGTGCATTATCATGTGTCATAGGGCGGCCGGAAGACTGCACCCCTTCACGACAGTACGTTCTATCCCGATGAAAGCTTTATGGGGTCGTCTCAGAAAACGGACAACAAAGCACGTTAACGGCTGGCGTGTCAGGTTGAGGCTATAGACGCCGCGCCGAAGGTGTCAGGAAATGCCAGAAAAGGCCCTACTCTGACGCTCTTTCGCGGCTTCGTCTGACGCCCGGTTGGGCTGCACTCCAACTGGACACTGCGACCGGCAACCCAAGCACGCCGCGACTTCGGCGTACACGTCAAAGTCTTAGCGTTCGATTTTTTCCGTTTTCTGTGTTCTCCCCAACGAAGGGTGGTTATTATTTTTGCTAAGAATAAGAGTATAAGTACGCCACTGAAGGCCCAGCTTCCATTGCGTTTAGACGGAACGACCGCAGTCATGCAGTTGCGGACATTGGGTGGGGGGCTCTGTCTTACTTCCGGTTTCGCGACGGAGCGGACTTTATGAGCATGGGCATATGCCCCTTTTAAACTATTCGTAAGCGGAAATAGGCAGTCATTCGTGAAAATGCTGCAAACTTGCATTTGATCATTTTTTGCACATTTTAAATTGACAGATTAACAATTGTTCATTTAACATCCGCGCCGATTTGGATCGTCGATACGTTAACCCAAAAAGGAATTTAGGTGGATGAATATCTCATCAATTTTTGTGCGTCTGAACTTCTCTTTTATGTTGCGCGCCATTGTTAGAAGTAAAGTCGCCAACTACGTTGACAAGCACCGGGCTTTTCCTGCTCTAAGTGCAGATAGGTCAAAATACCCGGTCTTAATAAGTATTTTTTTGGTCTTAGCCCCATCAGTTAAAGCTCAATTGGCACTAGCGCCTGAGGTATCGGAATGGCGTTACTTTGGGATGCGATCTGAGGATTTGAGAACATACCCCAGCCACAGTGCTGCAATTCAGGGCGGTTTAAATCGTTATAACCAGTGTGGCGATGCAAGGATAGAATGGACAAGCGCATGGCTCGACCCCCAATTCAACATGGGGGTCGAAGCTGGAAACACTATGCACGTGCATGTAGCTTATTGTCGTGCCGAAGACAATGGTAGTTGGTATGTTGATGGTTGGATTGTTATGCGCAATCGTTCAGTTCAGTGTCCCCCAGGCTACAGTTCTACTGGTTACCTTTGCGAACGTGTTTCGGTTGATGCTTCCAGAACTGGATCATCATGTGATGCAGGACTAGGCATTATTACGCTCGGTAACCCAATCAACATCTCAGCCGGGATCAAAAAACAAGAGTTTCCAGATCTATTGGTATCTTCTCAGCCTCAAATATTTCTAGGCAGGTACTACTCAAGTTTCCCGAGTCTTCACAAGGGAAGAATGGGTGGTCATTGGAGTTATAGTTACAGCCGCCGAGTGGTGGAGAGCAATTCTGCAGCTGCTCGGTCTGTAGCCTTGTATCGAGATGACGGTCAGGTTATTCGTTTTACCAGCAAAGATGGTAACTGGTTGACCGATGCTGAGTACAATTATTCTTTAATTCGGAATTTTGACACCAACAGTGCAACGACAGGTTGGCAGGTTATTAGTCCCTATAATGAGGTTGAATCATACGACCTAAATCCTGCAGTCGAAATATCGCTTGAAGAGAAAAAGGCGACCTGATTCAATAGGTTGTCGCCAAACAACAAACCGAATCAGAGTCACCTTTTTACATTCCACCCAGCAACCAATCATGCCCACGCCAGATCGGGCGTTGACCTCCGGTATTTGTTACCCGGTACCGTTTGTCGAGGCTGGATCGATGTGGACTCCACCGTCAAACCGCTACGGTCGCCGAGGCGCCGAGAAAGGCTATAACCCGAACGCCCCTGCTCGTATCATCCACTGGTGCCTTTTGCAGTCACACCAAGGAAATCGGCGTGGCGCAGCAGCCCATACCGCAATGGTATTGTCGGCTTCTGCAGCAACGGCTGCGCAGATGCCGCCCAGAATGCGCCTGATATTTGGCGATTCCGGATTCTTCGGGGAACCGACTGGCTACAGGCCCCTATCGATCAAGGTTAAACCAAGGGCTGGCGCCTTGCCGACAAGCAAACGAGACCCGGCCATCCGGCTGGGAACAATCGCCTTTCTCCATCAGGTCAATGGGAACAGGCACTTGCGCGGTACGCCAAAAACACTGAAACACCGGCCGCACAGCATACGAATGAGCCGCTACGACTGCTTCTGCTACGTTACCACAGAACGCTTGACCCCCGCGGCGCACACGACCTACGGGCAACGCGCCACGAAACCCGTGGAAGCCAAGAATCAGGGCTGGCTCACATCAAGAGTCATGACTTTTGGCCAGCTCACTGCTGTTTCGTGCGCTGTGATGGCGTATAACACGGTACGCTGGATGGCTCTGCTCAGCTACAATGACACCTTGAAACACTGGGAAATCCAGACCATCCGAACTTTTTTAATACGCACAGCGGCCAACTTCTGCGCGGAGTCATCAACCAAGGTGAAAGTGCCAGACAACCACCTGTATCCAAGCCCGTGGGCCGACTGGTTGAGTTGCGTTCATCCACTGACCCGGTAGCATTTACAAAATACGTGACCAAAGGTCTGAACGGGCCGGCCAACTGTGCGATTACGAAATCTGAGGTAAAGTGCACGCAATGGAGCGTACAAGAGGCGGTGATGCTCTGTTCTAGGTTTGGCTTGCAAGAACGTTCTCAATGGTTCAGATTGGCACCGTTTTCAACACAGCCAGTGGTTACGGCGGTAGGTTGCAGGATTTAGGTACGATTTAAACGGTAACCTTATCAAAATCGTTCAGCCAAACTCGAGAACCTTTTTATTTACAAATGATCAAGACGGTTGGTTGAGATCAGTCACTCTGCCTTCCCAGCAAACCGTCTCGTTTGATTACTATCCTTCAGGATTTCCTAAATCAGTTACCCGCACAGATGGCGTTAAGGTGGAATATGTCTACAACGCCGAAAATATGCTCACCAAGGTTACAAACCCTACCGGGGAAATGAATTACCTATATGAAGATCCTACCAATTCAAATTTGCTGACGGGTATCTCGGACCAGGATGGCGTACGAATTGCAACCTACGAGTACATTAACGGCAAACCAGTCTCTACACAGGGCTACGATGGCGCGAACCGGTACCAAATAACGAATAACTCAGATGGTTCAGTAACCGCGATCAATCCGCTGGGCAAAGAAACCACATACCGCTTTAGCGAGGTTAACGGCCAGCGGAGAGTGGTTTCAGTTGAGGGACATCCTTCTGTTAGTTGCGAGGGCTCATACAGCTCATATACATACACTCAGAAAGGTCTAGTTGACACTGCTACTGACTGGAATGGACAGGTGACAGATTTTGACTATGACTCACGCGGGCTTGAAACTCGACGGATCGAAGCCAAAGGTACAGCCGAACAACGGGTAATTACCACCGAGTGGCACCCTGTGTTCTCGCTGCCGACCAGGATTACCGATGCCATCAGCATTACCGATTTCACCTATGACTCTGAAGGGCGCCTGTTGAACAAGACGATCAGCCCCGTCGTTAACGCTAATTAAGGAAGATTACTGTTAAGGAAGATTACTGTCATGAGCAAACCGACTCAATTCTCAGGCGCTAGCACCCTTCGTTTGACGGCCCTGGCCAGTGCCGTGTCCTGCGCACTTTTCAGTGGCCATGTATTGGCTGACCAGCAGTGGAGCTACACCTATACGCCCGAAGGTCTGCTATCCACAATTAACGGACCTCGCACGGATCTAAATGATGTGACGAGCTTCGCCTACGATGCACAGGGCAACCTGACCTCCCGCACTAATGCGCTCGGCCATGTCACCACGCTGGATAATTATTCTGAGATGGGCCTGCCACAGACGGTCACTACGCCTGATGGCACCGTGACAGAACTGACCTATGATTGGCGCGGGCAGGTTCTTACCCGCACGGTCAAGAGTACTCAAGGCGATGCCTTGACCGGATTCACCTATGATCCCAAGGGCCAGTTGACCCGAATCACGCTCCCTGATGGTACCTACATGGATTACGTGTATGACCCCATCGGGCGTCTGACGGATGTCAGCAATGCGGCGGGTGAAACCATTTCCTATACACTGGATGCCATGGGGAATCGCACTCAGATCGATATCAAGGATGGTGCGGACGCTCTGTTTTATCGTCAGCAACAAGTTTTCGACGAGCTCGGCCGTCTGATTAAGGCCCTTGGTGCGTCTGGCCAGCAGACCACCTAAGGCTACGATCCCAACTCCAACCTGACAACGGTTACTGATCCGTTGAGTCAGGTCACTTCAAGGGCTTTTGATGCTCTCAATCGACTGATATCAGTCACTGAGGCAGATACCGGTGTGACCAAGTATGACTACGATGCTAAGAATCGTCTGGTTGGAGTCACCGATGCCGAGGGTCTCAAGACGACCTATGAATATGACTATGCCGGTAATCGTACGCGTGAAATAAGTCCCAACACCGGCACCACCAGCTTCACATTCGATTCAGCGGGCAACCGTTTGAGCAAAACGGATGCGCGCGGTGTCGTGACCAACTATAAGTACGATGCTGAAAACCGACTCACGCATGTGACTTATCCAGCGGATGTTGGTGAGAATATCACATACTCCTACGACAGTACGGATCAAGGCAATTTCGGTAAAGGTCGTCTGACAGGGATCGTTGATTCCAGCGGAAGTACACGCTATTTCTATGACGATCGCGGCAACGTCGTGCGCGAATCTCGCACGATTGAATCCAAGACGTATGAAACCCGTTACGCCTATGATTTGGCTGACAAGCTAACCCAAATCACCTATCCCAGTGGCCGACAGGTTAAATATACCTTTGACTCCATTGGGCAGATCCAGTCGGTTGCTACCCGAGCCAATGACACGGCTTCTTGGCAGACGCTTGCCAGTGACATTCGTTACTTGCCGTTTGGCCCCATGCAGCAATTTACGCTGGGCAACGGCCTGGTTCGTACGTTGAGTTTTGATCAAGATTACCGTCTGAATGAAATTGACAACGGAGTCTTCAAGCGCAGCTATGACTACGATCTCAAGGGCAACATCACAGGTATCCAGGATCTGCTCAGCGCTGATAAAAATCAGTCCTTCCAGTACGATTCAATGGACCGTCTGACCGATGCCAGCGGCCGCTATGGAGAGCTTCACTATTCCTACGATCATGTCGGCAATCGCCTGACCCGCGAAACCAATAGAACCGGGCAACAGACAGCGGAAAGTTATTCCTACGCAGCCGGTACGCAGCGACTGACCTCAATTACTTCAACAGTGAACGGACAAGCCAGTACCCGCTCGCTTGGGTACGACGCAGCCGGAAACAGGACTCAAGATAATGCAACTGCTCTGATCTACAACCAGCAGAACCGCCTTGAAAGCGTCGAAATGAACGGTCAACAGGTTGCCATGTATCTGCATAATGCACTCGGTCAGCGAGTCATCAAAGTGGCGACCACACCGGCTGCGAACGTACACTTCCATTACGACCGCGATGGACTGTTGCTAGCTGAAACCAACAACACCGGACAGTTGATTCGTGAGTATGTCTACCTCAATGGTGCACCGATTGCTGTGATGGCTACTACTGCCAATACGCCTCCACCGCCTACGCCGACTAACGTCTTTGGTGCGGATAGTAATGGCTTGATCGTTATCGAAACAGAACACTTCCATGACGCACTTGCAATCCCTAGCGGCCATTACTGGTCTGTGAAAGATGATGCTGCGTATGCCGGAGCTCAGGGTATGGAAGCGCTGCCGGAAGATACTGTTCGCTTTGAATATACTGCTATATCTCAAAGCCCGCGACTGGATTATCGGGTTCAGTTCCCCGCTGCGGGCACCTATTACATTTGGGTGAGAGGCATGGGGCCAAATGGTTCTTCTGACTCGTTACATTTGGGCTTAAACGGCACGGCTCAGACCAGTGGCGCAGCTTTGTCTGAATACCAGCCTTGGAAGGCTGTATTGTGGGGGCATCTTGCTAACGGCACCAGTAATCCGGTTACGATCAGCGTGCCATCGGCAGGTGTTCATACGTTAAACGTCTGGATGCGGGAGTCGGGTATGGTCATTGACCGAATGATCCTGACGCAAGCATCGGGTTATGTTCCGTCAGGAAATGGGCCAGGAGAAACTCTGCGTGCAGTCATTACCAATTCGGCGCCAGAAATTACTTCTTCGGCGGTAACACAAGCCTGGGTGAATACTGCTTATGCATACGATCTGACTGCAACGGATGGAGAAAACGATACTTTGACTTACCGGCTGGTACAGGCACCAGCCAACATGACAATTACCCAACATAGCGGTCAAGTCCGTTGGACGCCATCGGAGGCCCAGCGGGGCAATCAAACAGTCGTGATTGAAGTCAGTGATGGACAAGCTTCGGTCACACAAAGTTTTGAAATCGCAGTACAGGCTCTGGATCCTGCCTTCCGTCCAAATGCTGAAGGGCTAGTTGTCATGGAGGCAGAGCATTACGATGCATTCAACAGCGACTCCCCAACTTATCGCTGGCAGATGGTCAGTGATGCAAGTTACGCCGGTAGCAATGCAATGCAGGCTCTGCCAGAAGATAAGGTGCGCTATGAATACCCACAGGCAGCTAGCGGAGCGAGGATAGACTTCGAGTTTTATGCTCCTAACAGCGGAACATACTATGTTTGGGTAAGAGGCCTTGGGCCAAATACATCCTCTGACTCGGTCCATGTTGGCCTGAACGGAGCGGCATCAGACACATCGGTACAGTTAGGTAATTTTTATCCGACTGGATCACTGGTTTGGAGTAGCACCCGAAATGAAGTCAGTGATCGAATTACGGTGCAAGTTACCACTCCTGGTATACAGAGCCTAAATGTATGGATGCGTGAATCTGGGACTATCGTTGATCGGATTCTGGTTACCCAGAATAGCGGCTACACCCCAAGTGGAACAGGCCCAGCTGAGAGCACACGGAATTAACAGGACAGGGATGATGAAAACGATGAACGCATTAAGCAGCTTTTTAACATTGGCCCTGACCACGATTCTCACGCTGGTCAGCTCCTCGGCATTAGCCGACACTCAGACTTTCTATGTCATCACCGACCATTTGGGCACGCCCCAGATGGTCACCGATCAGAGCCAGGCTGTCATCTGGCAGACTGAGCAAACACCTTTCGGCGAAGTAACGCAAACCACCGGCACACTGGTTCAGCCACTGCGCTTTCCGGGCCAGTATGCCGACCCCGAAACGGGCTATAGTTACAACTACTTCAGGGACTATGACCCGAGTGTTGGGCGCTATGTTCAGAGTGATCCCATTGGGTTGCGGGGTGGGTTGAATAGCTATGTTTACGCAAACCTTGATCCAAACAAAAATATTGATCCAAATGGATTGGATGTTGTAACTAAAATCGGAAAAGTTATAGAGCTTCTCGACGATCTGGATACGCGCAAAGGTGAGGTGGAGACCGCTGATAAATTGGGGGATTTGGGTGACTCTATTGAAAACTGCCCAAATCCAAACTCTAATAACAGGGATAGAGCACACGCTGCGACAGATGCTGCTAAATCAATAATGAATATGGCAAACCCAATACCATTTATGGATACAATTGATGGCGATAATCAAACAGTGCTTGATGATATCATAGATAGCGCACATGATCGTGCCGATGCGGTAAATAATTTTGCATGCCGAGAGCTTGGTGACTGCCTATAGGTGGCATTTTATAAATATAATTTATGAAAAATTCAATTTTCATCAATTACATGTCGATATTGGCAATGTTTTCGACATTCATTACTGCATCTATCATGCAGTTAAGCGAGTTTAATGAGATAGCAGAATCAAGCTATTTTCTATATAAATATAGCAAGTTATTTGTTTTCATAGAAGAGCCAGTGCAATTGGCTTTAAAATCATTTTTTATATATATGTTTTTTGTTTCTGGACTGGTTATAACAAACAAAAAGTATTCTAATGAATTAAATTACATTAACATATTTTCTGTGTATTTATTTGAACTACTGCCTGGGCTCTTGGTTTTCTTTTTGTTTTTTAATGAAATTGCTGCATTTAATCGTCTTATTAGGATTCTTCCATTCGCTATTTTTATTGCGCAGGCTGCTTGGATTAGATACCTAGTTGACCGAAATTCCAGGCTTTCTTTGGATAGCACGTTTTTAGTCGGTATTTTGGCAGTAAGCGGATCGCATTATCTGATGCAATATATTCTAAAGTAGCTGCATCAGCTGGCGTGTTGCGGTCAGCCAACGTCCGCAAACGTCGGAAACCTGACCAAACAATGTTCCGGGAAGTCCATGTAGCGCACCCTTTTCTCATCATACTTTTTACCGAATTATCGGTCATACGATTGGCTGATATATGGACTGTTTTACCGCACTGTCATCATAGCCAAAATCCAGTTTCCCAAACTGCTGTCATATGCTCTGCCAATTTGGCGTCGAACGCGGTGCGGATAAGAGATTTTCCCTACCGCTAAAATAAAAAAAAGAGCTTTCGCCCTGAGTTAAAATCTGTAATGCTCGCGCAGCGAGCATTGAAAAGGGGGCGTCATCCGATAGCTTTATATTGGTTGCAGCGCGGAGTTTGCGGGCCGTCACTCTTTGGTACTCAATATATATACCTCAGAAAAATGAACTGGGCGCGCAAAGGTAATGAGCACCATTGATCGCTATATCAACGCAGCAACACGCGACAATACGCGCAAGGCTTATCGTTCAGCAATTCGTCACTTTGAGGTGGAATGGGGTGGCTTTTTACCGGCCACGGCTGACAGTATTGCCCGTTACCTGGCCGATCAGGCCGGCCAACAGTCCATTAATACGCTGCGACTTCGACTTTCCGCGCTGGCGCAATGGCATGCCGACCAGGGATTCCCCGATCCAACCAAGGCCCCCCATGTCAGAAAGGTGTTCAAGGGGATTCGCGAGCTCCATCCTGCCCAGGAGAAGCAGGCTAAACCGTTACAGCTACAACAGCTGCATGAACTGGTCGAATGGTTTAATTCGCAGCTAGCCACTACTCCAGTGGAAGCACCTGCTTATTTGCGCCTTCTGCGGGACCGCGCTTTGGTTTTGCTGGGATTCTGGCGAGGATTTCGCAGTGATGAAGTGTGTCGTCTGCAGGTCGAGCATGTCACGCTCACCCCCGGACAGGGCATGGAGCTGTATTTGCCGCGCAGCAAAGCTGATCGCACCGGGCTGGGAAAAACCTACCGCGTTCCGGCCCTGCAGCAGCTGTGTCCGGTCGAAGCTTGCCAACAATGGCTTGAAGCGTCTGACCTGACCCACGGTGCCTTGTTTCGTCCACTCAATCGCTGGGGGCGGCTTGGCGAGATGGGCCTTCATATCAACAGCCTATTGCCCCTGTTGCGGGATCTTTTCACGCGCGCAGGATTAGCGATGCCGGATCGTTATAGCAGTCATTCGCTGCGGCGAGGATTTGCAACCTGGGCCTACAGCGAGGGCTGGGATATCAAGGCGTTGATGGAATATGTGGGCTGGAGGGATTTAAAATCAGCCCTGCGGTATGTTGAAAGCAGCGCACCGTTTGAGAGGGCAATGGCGGTTACGGTGGTCGCCGACCTGCAGCCACTGCCATCACCCCGCGTAGCGACACTGGACACGGTGTTACAACCGGAATCCCGGATCGAGCTGCAACTGAAAATCGAGTCTTATCACGCCGGCTCAGCGATCGGAACAAGGCCCGCGATCACATCGAGCGGATCTGTCTCAAAACCTACCACATGCGTTGCCTGAACCGGCTGGAAGGCCGTTATCGCCTGGCTTTGCACCCAGAGTCAGCCGAGCATCTGGATCGTATCCTGCATCATTTACTGGACGAGATGCAGCAGATCGCGGACAGTCATCACTGTTTCATCGAGGCTCGGTGCAAGGATCTGGATACGGGACTGCGCTGGGATTAACTGACAATTCCCCGTGGGTAGCGCAGCATGACGGATCTTCACGAAACCGCTTATCCGCGGATTAAAGCCCATCTGAGCCGTCGTGAGCTGCTTGAAATTTATTCGCCGTCGCCAGAAGAGTTGCAGCTGGCCTGGCACAGTGCACGGGAGCGGGATGGCCGCAGTTATTTCCTGTTGCTGCTAAAACTGGTTCAGCGACTGGGGTATTTTCCGCTGCTTTCTGAGATCCCCATCCGGGTGGTGCAACACGTTGCCGGATCCGTATCCGGCAATACCGTTTCCATACGACAATTAAAAGCCTTCGACACGTCCAATACCCGGCGCCGCTACATTCGTAAAATTCGCGATCATCTGTCCCTGCGGCGATTTGAAGACGGGGGCGAAGTCCTGCTGGATGCAGTGGCCCGACGTGCGGCCGACACCAAGGAATGTCTGCCAGATATCATCAATGAGTGTCTCGAAGAACTGATTAAAGAACGCTTCGAACTCCCCGCCTTCAGCACGCTCCTTCGCAGTGCGGGCAAGGCCCGCGTTGAGATTAATGAAGCGTGTTTTGACCATTTATATGAAGCCTTAAGTGCAGATGCCAGACAGGCAATCGATGCGCTTCTCACACCGACAATGGACGCGCACGAAAGCAGCTGGAATCAGCTCAAGCGTGAACCCAAACAAGCTAAAAACCCGGAGATCAAACGTTATCTGTTTCACCTGGAATGGCTGACGAACCTGGCTAACCCTTTACCTGGTTTGGAAGGCATTTCCGTCAGCCGTCGTAAACAATACTATCTGGAAGCTCAATCCCTGCATGCCAATTCAGTCCGCGAACTCAAGTTGAATAAACGTTACGCACTGGCGGTGGTCATGATCCATACCCAGCGCCAGAAGGCACTGGATGCGATCGCGGACATTTTTATCAAAAAGATCCAGAACCTGCTCAACACCGCTGAACTTCGCCTGCAGCAGTATCATCTGGAGCAGGTAAAACGCACCGAGAAACTGATTGGCCGTTTCCGGGCAGTACTGGATGTCCTGTGTCAGCAGGAGGTATCCGGTCACCGTGGTCTGGATGCAATTCATGCTGCCTTAAAATCGGATCCCTCGCTGCTCAAGGACGAATGCGAAGAGTACATGGCATATGCGAGTAATAATTTCTGGCCATTTCTGTTGTCGTCCTATCCTCAATCGCGGGCCTTGTTGTTCAGTTGTGTCAGAGCGATGGAGCTTGATGCCACTTCACAGGATGAATCCATAATTCGAGCCATCCAGTGTGTCCTCCGGCATCAGCACAGTCACAGGGAGTGGCTCCCCCTTTCTGCGCTGAAGGGGAGTGACGGCCACGACATCAGCCTTGACTGGTTGCCGGATCAATGGCGCTTTTTAGTGACAGGCCAGAGTTCACCCAACGCTAAAGTCACCCAAATACATCGCAAGTATTTCGAGATATTCGTGTTCGTCCAGATCCAGCGGGAACTCAAAAACGGCGACCTGATTGTCCATGGCAGTGACAAATACTCAGACTACCGTGAGCAACAAATCAGTGAGGACGAATATCAGGAGCAAATCGCTGACTACGGGCAGTTGGTGAATTTACCAGTCGAACCTGCCGCATTCATCCGTCAGTTGAAGGGGCAGTTGCAGGAGGCCATTGATAAGGCCGATCAACGCTTTCCGGACAACGAGTATCTTGAACTGACAGCCAAAGGGCCCATCGTGAAAAAACATGAAACGGATGAACCTTTGCCTGAAGTGAGGGGGATTGCCGAGGTTATCCGCGATCGACTTCAGGAAATCAGCATCCTGGACGTTTTAATCGAGACGGAGCACTGGCTCAATCTTCACGAAAAGTTTGGCCCCATCTCCGGATTTGAAAGCAAGGTGGACGATCCGCGCCTGCGTTTTATCCTGACTTTGTTCTGCTACGGCTGTAATCTCGGTCCCAGTCAGGTGGCTCAATCAGTGAAAGGTATCAGTCGCAAACAGGTGGCATGGTTGAATCTCAAGTACGTCACGGAAGAAAGGCTCGACAAAGCAATTGCCAAAGTGATCAACGCATACAATCAATTCGCCTTGCCCAAATACTGGGGGAAGCGGCAAGTCGGCCTCGGCCGATGGAACCAAATGGAATCTGTATGAACAGAACCTGATCACGGAATACCACATCCGTTATGGCGGCTATGGTGGGATTGGCTACTACCACGTGTCAGACCAGTATATCGCGCTATTCAGCCGGTTTATTCCCTGCGGTGTGTATGAGGCCCTCTATATCCTCGACGTAATCCAGAACAGCGATGTCGATATTCAACCGGATACTCTGCATGGTGATACACAATCGCAGAGCACGCCGGTATTTGCGTTGGCTTTTCTTCTGGGTATCCAGTTGATGCCTCGTATACGGGGGATCAAAAAGCTGACCTTTTTCAGGGCAGATGCCAGCATGAGAGCCCAACATATCGAAGCCTTGTTCAGTGGTACGATTGATTGGGATCTGATCGAACGACATCTGCCGGACATGTTTCGGATAGCGCTTTCAATCAAAGCCGGAAGACTTGCCCCCTCGACAATACTGCGAAGGCTGGGCACGCAAAGCCGCAAGAACAAAGTGTATTTTGCCTTTCGTGAGCTGGGGCGTGTGGTAAGGACAATTTACCTGCTGCGGTATATCAACGACGTAGAGCTGCGTAAAGTAGTGCATGCTGCCACCAACAAAGGCGAGCAGTTCAATAACTTCGTAAAATGGCTGTTTTTTGGCAACGACGGCATCATTGCCGAAAATATCCGCTACGAACAAAATAAAATCATCAAATACAACCAACTGGTGGCTAACATGGCGATCCTTCACAACGTTGCCTCGATGACGCGTATATTAAAGCAGTTACAGGCAGAAGGATGGGAAATCACCCCTCAAATTCTGGAAGGACTTGGCCCGTATTGACCAGCCAGATTAACCGATTCGGCGACTACCTGCTGGATATCAAGCGAAAAGTGAAGCCGCCAGACTACGATTTATCAATCTGAACCGCTGCAAACCAAGGATAAAAGCCCGCTGTATAATATTTGCGCGCTTTTGAAAATGAAAGCATTAAAACAATAGGTTACGAGAACAATGACAGTTTTTTACACGAATCGTGGCCATACCTCAAATTCGCCAAACACTTCGGCGGCTTCATCAACAAGGTGATGCAGAAAGCCAGTAAGGGCGACTTCGACACGCTGTGGAATATGCTACCTTTTTTGGTATTGGCAGCGGAGATGTACAACGATGAAGAGGCACGCAACGATGATGTGGTGGCGTGGGTAGATTACCTGGCTTTGCCTGCCGACGGTTGGGAAGGCGAGGGCGACCCACCCCAAGTGGATGCGTTTGGAAGCAACCCGCAAGCGGCTTTGCCTTTGTCGTTCATGTTCCGGCAGGCGCAGGCTGCGCCCAATGGATTGCGGGTTTCCGCCGCTGTGCTTGGAGCGACGCTCAAGCGAGCGGCCAGACGGGTACAAATGGAATATAGATATCGAGCAATGCGAACGCTGCGGCGGGCACGTCAAGGTGGTCTCAAGTATCGAAGACCCTGCCGTAATCGAAAAGATACTGGCGCATTTAGCCTTGCAGGAGCCGTCGCTGATAACCGGCCCAGTCGAAGCCAGAGCACCGCCCTTCCAATTGGGTAAATTCAATAACTTCTGACCCCATCCGCCACATGCTGATAACCCGGTAGGGCATCGCATACCTCAGTGACTAAATCTTCCTTTGAATCGATTGAAAAACGCCCAATTGCTACAAAAATCCAAGGCTAAGTACCGAGTATCCGGTCACTTCAGACAGGAAAACAGGGCACCACTTCCTTTCTTGAATGGTATGCTGGTTTGAAAAAGCGGGTTTATACTTCCTATCCTTCCCGATCAATGGATTGATATTCTTGCTCGCTAAAACTCAGCCCTTCCGCCAGGGAAGACCTTAGCCTCTCCCACTTGGCAGCGTCTCTTCGCTCCATATCCTTCCGGATCAGATCACGTAAATATTCGCTCGGTGTTTCGTATTCCCCGTTTGGGCCAGTACACTTTCTAAATGGTTTCAACAGACCCGATACCCGAAGGGTAACATTAGGTTAGCCATAGGATTCTCCACTCTTTGCGCTTATTTATACTAATAGATAGTGCGTCGGTTGCCTAGATCTTCTGCGAAAGATCGCCTGTAACGCGATTTGCGCTTAACGGTTTAAGGCTTTTCCGTTCCGGGTATTTGCTGGGCAGCACGATCGAACTCACTGTGAAGGAACCTCTGGAAGAGCTTACCGTTACCGGAAAGGCGCGGCGATGACATGGATGCAGCGCCTGAAACGCGTATTCAATATAGATATCGAGCAATGCGAACGCTGCGGCGGGCACGTCAAGGTGGTCTCAAGTATCGAAGACCCTGCCGTAATCGAAAAGATACTGGCGCATTTAGATTTGCAGGAGCCGTCGCTGATAACCGGCCCAGTCGAAGCCAGAGCACCGCCCTTCCAATTGCAAATTCAATAACTTGACCCCATCCGCCACATGCTGATAACCCGGTAGGGCATCGCATACCTCAGTGACTAAATCTTCCTTGAATCGATTGAAAACGCCCAATTGCTACAAAAATCCAAGGCTAAGTACTGAGTATCCGGTCACTTCAGACAGGAAAACAGGGCACCACTTCCTTTCTTGAATGGTATGCTGGTTTGAAAAAGCGGGTTTATACTTCCTATCCTTCTATCCTTGTGGCTTGTCGACTTCGGCAGCACGGGAGCGGGTTGACTTTGAACTTATCAAAAAGCAAGGAGGATGGCGAAACGATGCCACTGTGTGGGAGTACATCGAGGAGGGCCAGCAGTTCAATGATAATGCATCACGCATATTAATGGATAAAGTTGCAAGTTTAATGGCAGAAACAAATTTGAATTCGCACCGCCCATAGCGGGTAGCGAAGCCCGTTAGGATAAAATATGACAATAGACGTGATATACCAATACATATTCGGTGCAGCTGTTCTCGCATTACTGTGCGTCGTTGCCAGCGTATTTACACGGCGTATCGGCGCTCCTATTTTATTGGTATTTCTTGTGTTGGGAATGCTGGCTGGTGAAGACGGCCCGGGCGGAATCAGGTTTGACGATTTTAGTCTGGCGTTTCTGTTTGGGAATGTCGCATTGGCCATCATCATTTTTGATGGTGGACTGGGAACCCGAAAAGATACTTTCCGTGTCAGCTTGAAACCCGCGCTTTCGTTGGCCACTTTCGGCGTCATTGTGACAGCGGCCATTACCGGTTTAGCGGCGCACATCATTCTGGAGCTACCCTGGCAGGAAGGCTTGCTAATCGGGGCGATAGTAGCCTCCACCGATGCCGCAGCCGTCTTTGGGTTGTTAAGAAATGCCGGATTAGAGCTAAAAGAACGTACCGGCGCTACGCTTGAAATCGAATCGGGGTCAAATGATCCGATGGCGATTTTTCTAACCATCACGCTGGTACAGCTACTTCAACTCAGCAATGATGGCAATCAAGGCTGGACAATCCTTAGCGAACTCCTCCGCCAGATGGGGCTCGGTTTGGCAATCGGTTTTGCAGGCGGCTTTCTGCTTGCCCAAATGTTAAGGCGCTTGTCTCTTCCATCATCGCTGTATCCATTGCTGGCTCTGGCCGGAGGTATCAGCTTGTTCGGTCTGACCACACTTTGGGATGGCAGCGGTTTTCTCGCGATTTTCATAGTGGGCGTCATGATTGGAAATACCTCTCTCCCCTACAGTAATGACATCCATCGATTCCATGATGGTATGGCCTGGTTAAGCCAGATCGGCATGTTCTTGATGTTGGGTTTGTTAATCACACCAAGCAATGTGATACCCATTATCGTTCCCGCAGTGGCTATTGCATTCGTACTGATTTTTATCGCAAGACCGCTGGCCGTCGTGGTTTCCTTGTTACCTTTTCATTTCCCATGGCGCGAACAGATGTTTATTGGTTGGTGTGGGCTGCGTGGGGCAGTGCCGATCATCCTGGCCTTATTCCCCTCCCTGGCTGGTCTGGAGCATACCCAGACATATTTTGAACTGGTGTTCTTTGTGGTGCTTATTTCCCTGGTATTGCAAGGTTGGACGATAGCCCCAATGGCAAGGTGGTTACAAATAGAATTACCGCCAACGGCAAAAGAGCCTGAATGCTTACATTTAACGATCAGACACGAACAGGACAAAGAGCTTTTAATCTATCCGGTAGTAGCGGGCTGCCGTGCGGCCGGCTCAACGGTAGCGCGCTTACCGGCATCGGAAGGTAGCCAAATCGTGGGGGTTGTTCGCCGGGGAATCCTGCTTGATGATATAAGCCAGCAAAAGCTTATCTGTGACGATCAGGTCATGATCTTGGCTACCAGTAGCGCCAGGGCTGCGTTGGGTCGTGTGTCGCCCCAGTCGCGCATTCTCCGCTCCTAGAGTCAGAGCATTTCTTTGGCGAATTTGCCTTGCATCCAGAGGCCAAATTAGCCGACATAGCCCAAGCCTACGGTTTCGAAGTGAACCCATCCGATGCATCCCTTACGATAGAACAGTACATTGTGAATCAGTTTCATGGCAAGCCAGTTGTCGGAGACCAGGTCAAACTGGGGCTTGTGAAACTGATAGTCAGGGAGATCGAAGGCGATCATATTGTGTCCGTTGGATTGAAATTGAGGCCGAGAAAATAAGAGGTTGGGTATGATGCAACTGATGCGATATCTGGATGTCATTGCGGCTCTTGCATGGTTTGCTGGTTTGATCACCATTAACTTAGCGGCCAGTGAGCCAACGAAATTTATTTTAGCCTATGCCGTTCCCGTAGTCGTGGCCACCTGGAAACGCAATCTGCAATGGGGATTCTTAATTGCCGCATTAGGGGCGTTGTCAGCTGTAATTAGCGGTGCGATCACGGGGCATGCGAATGCGGGGATTGCGTGACCTTACGGCAACCTAGCGCAACTTCCTGAACCGATTCTGTTTGAATGACCTCTCTGCCACAGGAGGTCAATTGCCATGTCGTCAACGTCACCCGCTTCTTCAGCGGATTTGCACCCGCTCGCCCGTGATTTCAATGTATGGCGCAAACAGCGCCTCGCCCGGCGTTCGCCAGTACCTGCCGACCTGCGTCAGCGTGCGGTAGACTTACTGCCTCACTATCCGCAAATTCGTCTGAGCAAGGCACTGGGTGTGACGCCCAAGATGCTCAAACAGTGGCGTGATGATCGCGTCGGCGTTGAAGACAGCCGCTGCGAATCCCCATTTATCGCGGTAACCCTGACAGCTGAATCCGTCGTTTCGGAAACGTTGCCCGTCGATCTCACCCTGACGCTTCAGGAGCCGAACCGGGTCCGTATCCGGGGTCAACTGACCTTACGCCAACTGACAGCGCTGATGCAGGGACTGGGAGTCTCCGGGGAAGGGTTGTCATGATCCAGCTCATGGCTCACAGTCATGTATTGCTGGCCCGTCACCCGGCGGACTTTCGCCGGGGTATCGACGGTTTCAGGCCCTGTGCCGGGATCAGTTAAAGCAGAACCCCGGCAGGATACCGGTTCGTGTTCCTGAACCGTAACCGTACCCAGATCCGTTTGCTGCGTTACGACGGCAATGGTTTCTGGTTGATGACCAAACGCCTGTCCAGCGGTCGATTCAGTCCGGTCGCGGGTCCGTTGGAGGAACCGGCCGGGGTATTGAGCGCACGCCAGTTGAGTCTGCTGCTCAAGGGGTTAGCGTTATCCGATGATGCTCACTTTAAAAAGCTGGCTTAAGCCAATGAATCATTTGCCATTTAAGCCATTTCCGGTAAGCTCTGCGCCACACGGTGAAGGAGCGCTTGTGAGTACCACGATTCTGGACATGGATGACGCTGAACTGGATGCGTTGAAGGCGCGGATTGTTGATGCGCAGGAACACGACCTGGCGCTGAGCAAGGCCGACATGGCCCTGCTGTGCGATGCCCTGGAGACTCTGGCCTTCCTGCAGGAGCGGCTGACCGACAAAGACATCACCCTGCACAAGATGCGCAAGCTGCTGGGCCGGTCAAATCCTCTGAGAAGCTGCGGATCTGACGGTCTCACCCAAGACGGCAGAGTCCTCGCGATCCCGACCGGACAAACCGCATTCCGGTGCCTCCCGCCACAAAGCCCCGGCGCAAACACCGGCGGTGATTCATCATCCACTCGATGGTCTGAAAAAGGGGATGACTGCCCGGCCTGCGGGATCGGCAAGGTCTACAAATATGAACCCGCCCGCCTGCTGCGGATTACCGGGAATGCGCCATTGACGCCTGAATTGCACCTGTCAGAGCGCTTGCGCTGCAATGCCTGCGGGCCTTTTTCACGGCGGCGTTGTCTGCTGACGTCCTGGCCGATGGCGAAGCTGACCAGAAATACGGCTACAGCGCCCGCTCGGTCATCACCCTGAACAAGTACTTTGGCGGCACCGGAGGCGGCCCCACCCCTTTCTATCGCCAGGAGAGCCTGCAGAATCTGCTGGGCGTGCCGGTCACCGCATCGACGGCATTCGACCAGTGCGAACAGGTCGCCAACGCCGTGCTCTCCGGTGTTCCGTCACTTGCAGCAACGCGCTGCCGATGCCCGGCATTATCATCTGGATGACACCTCGCACCGGATTCTGGATCAGGCACCGATTCAGAAAAAGAAACGTAACAGCCAGCGGGAGCAGTTGCGCACCGGGGTTTACAGCTCCGGCTTGATCGCCGAATTGGTCTCGGGCGAAACCATCATCCTGTTCCAGACCAACATCCGCCATGCTGGGGAATTCATCGATGAGATCTTGCAGCAGCGCACGCCGGGCTTGCCGCCGCCGTTGATCATGAGCGATGCGCTGCCGCACAACAAACCCACGGTGAGGTCCTGTATCCAGGCGCTGTGCAACGCGCATGGGCGACGTCAGTACGTGGACGTGCACGACCACTTTACCGACAAGGTGGAATGGGTGTTGGAACGCTACGGTCAGATATGGCGCTTCGACCGGGAGAGCCAGGAGCAGCATCACACCCCGTCGGAACGGCTGGCCTGGCACCGGCAGCACTCGTTACCAGTGATGGAGGCGATCCGACAGTGGGGTGCGGCACAACTGGCAGGAGGCGAAGACAGCCCCGTCGAGGCCAACAGCGGATTGGGCAAGGCGATAGCCTATTTCGACAAGCACTTCGACGGCCTGACGCGGTTCTGTACGCAGGAAGGCGCACGAATCGACAACAACATCATGGAGCGTCACCTGAAGCTGATCGTGCGTAACCGGAAAAACGCCAACTTCTACAAAACCGCTACCGGTGCTGCCATCGGGGATGTATTGACGTCGATCATTGCCACGGCTGCTCAGGCACAGATCAATCTCTTTGAGTACCTCAATGCCGTCCAACGGCATCGTGCCAGAGTGGCGGGAGATCCCGCTAAATGGTTGCCCTGGAATTATGCGATTCCATTGCAAGAGCAGAAAAGCGAAGGGTAGTCACGCTCGCGTGCCGTAAGCTCACCTTTGTTCTGCTACGGCTGTAATCTCGGTCCCAGTCAGGTGGCTCAATCAGTGAAAGGTATCAGTCGCAAACAGGTGGCATGGTTGAATCTCAAGTACGTCACGGAAGAAAGGCTCGACAAAGCAATTGCCAAAGTGATCAACGCATACAATCAATTCGCCTTGCCCAAATACTGGGGAAGCGGCAAGTCGGCCTCGGCCGATGGAACCAAATGGAATCTGTATGAACAGAACCTGATCACGGAATACCACATCCGTTATGGCGGCTATGGTGGGATTGGCTACTACCACGTGTCAGACCAGTATATCGCGCTATTCAGCCGGTTTATTCCCTGTGGTGTATATGAGGCCCTCTATATCCTCGACGTAATCCAGAACAGTGATGTCGATATTCAACCGGATACGCTGCATGGTGATACACAGTCACAGAGCACGCCGGTATTTGCGCTGGCTTTTCTTCTGGGTATCCAGCTGATGCCTCGTATCAGGGGGATCAAAAAGCTGACCTTTTTTAAGGCTGACGCCAGAAGGCAAACCCAACATATCGAAGCTTTGTTCAGTGGTACGATTGATTGGGAGCTGATCGAACGACACCTGCCGGACATGTTTCGGATAGCGCTTTCAATCAAAGCCGGAAGGATTGCCCCCTCGACGATACTCCGAAGGCTGGGCACACAAAGCCGCAAGAACAAAGTGTATTTTGCCTTTCGGGAGCTGGGGCGTGTGATACGGACAATTTACCTGCTTCGGTACATCAACGACGTAGAGCTGCGTAAGGTAGTCCATGCTGCCACCAATAAGGGAGAGCAATTCAATAACTTTGTCAAATGGCTATTCTTTGGCAACGACGGCATCATTGCTGAAAATATCCGCTTCGAGCAGAACAAAATCATCAAATACAACCAACTGGTGGCTAACATGGCGATCCTTCACAACGTTGCCTCGATGACGCGGGTATTAAAGCAGTTACAGGCAGAAGGATGGGAAATCACCCCTCAAATTCTGGAAGGACTTGGCCCGTATTGGACCAGCCAGATTAACCGATTCGGCGACTACCTGCTGGATATCAAGCGAAAAGTGAAGCCGCCAGACTACGATTTATCAATCTGAACTGCTGCAAACCAAGGATAAAAGCCCGCTGTGTAATATTTGCGCACTTTTAAAAATGAAAGCATTAAAACAATGGCTTACGAGAACAATGGCGGTTTTTTACACGAATCGTGGCCATACCTCATATTGGGATACTACAGCCTAAGTCCAGCCTCCATTGCTTATGAACGTGCGCCGGAGGTGATTAAGCGTGGCCTGGCTCGACATGATGTGCCAGTATTTCGGCTTGGCCGTCTAGCTGTAGACGCTTCGGTTCAGGGACATGGCCTGGGCGGCCAATTATTGCTTTCAGCAGGGCGGCGTTGCTTGTTGGTAGCGGCTCAGGCAGGCGGCGTTGCATTGTTGATTGATGCCAGGAATGAACGTGTTGCCGAATGGTATGCCAGCTATGGCGCTTTTCCATTATTGGATGCTCAATTATCTTTGCTTTTACCATTCAAAACGATACATGCCGCGCTAACCGCAGCGGGGAAGCTTTAAATGAATAAATTACAGCTACCACCAGGTATTTCCGTTAAAAGGCGCTGTAGCGCACCCTGTCATCATAGCCAAAATCCGGTTTCCCAAACTGCTGTCATCCCGTCACCAAAAAGTCCCAACAGACAGCCACCCTTAACCAAAAATAGGTCATCTTTTGCTGACCCAATAACACTAATTTCCCTTCTCCAGCTTGGTTAAATCGTCTCGACTAACGACGAAACCGAGTCAGTAGATGAAAACTTCACCCCCGTTCTTTTTGGTCACCTTTGCCCTTTGTTCTTCCAGCGTGTCTGCGGACATATGGGCTGAACGCGAAGCCTTGGAGCAAATCACCGCAAAGGACTTGATCGTTGTCTGGGGAAGGAGCCTCTTTGTGATGGATGGGACGCTAACCGGCACAGCTCAAAGCGCCTCGGAGCAGAAGGTGGCCGGCGTGACGATGCGCGTGCGACCGATGCTGCCGCGTTGCAGTAGCCCGGCGCGGCGGTCACCCGTCACCAGGTAGTCGGCATCGCTACTCAAGGCCATCGCCAGCAGGAAGGCATCGTTCGGATCATTCGCTTCGATGCCTTCCGGCAGCGGAGGGAGTTGCACCAAAACGATGGCGCGCTGCATATTGTTAACCAGAGTGCCGACTCGATGCGCGGGCAAGATGCTCTTGAGCTTGGGGTAGCGGCTCACCCGCCGCAACTCGTTGAGCTGTACCGCCGATGTCACCAGATCGAAGTGCGCCGCCCGCCATGCGCGATAGATCGCATCGGGTGGCCCCAGGGGAGAAGTCAGCGCGCCGAGCAGCACATTGGTGTCGAGAATTGCACGCATCAGTGCTCACGTGCCCACTGCACAGCCTCGTCGATGAGGTCCGTCAGTTCGGTTTCGCTCATGCCGGAGGCAGCCGCCTTGGCCTGATCGACAGCACGCTCCAGCAGGTAGGCGCGCACAGCTTCCTCGATGAAGCGCGACAGATCCCCTTTGCGGCCGCCGCCCTGCGCGGCGATGAACATGCGCACGGACTGGTCTACGTCTGGCGATACGGCGATGTTCCAGCGAACGGTGTTCATAATGTCCTCAGATACTATATTTGGGTGCATAGGTGTTTATACACCTTGCAGTCATCACTTGCAACCTCCAAATAACTCAGCCAGGAATGGGTTTGTTCGCGCAAGCTCTTATCCAGGTTGGAGTGGGCTAAAAGGGCGCGAAAAATTGCCCGTGCCTGCTGTGGGCGATCCAGGTAGGTTTGAATGATACCCTGCTGCAACTGCCAATGGGCAGGCAGGGGTGACTCAGACAGTTGGGCTAATGCCTGTAAACTTGCATCTGCATCTTGCCAGCGCCCGGCATGTATTTGGATTTCACTTTTCTTCAGCAGCCACTTCCCGTCGGGCTCCATCGCCTGCAGGCGGTCGAGTATTGCGAGGCTGCGATCCGTCTCTCGGGCTTGCTGCCAGCAGCTGAGTAGCCATTGCAGATTATTCAGATTCATAGGCAGTCGTCCCGCCGTTAGCGATGCCTCAAGCTCAATGCCGGCGTAGTAGGGCAACCGTTGTTTGATGAGTAACCAAACCAGACGCTGGTCGTCTTCGGCATCCATCAATAGTCCATGTGCCCTGGCGAGCCGATAGCTTGTCAGCGCTGCGTGTTCGCGTCCCGCTTTCTGCTGGAGCCACGCCAACTGTCGCCACAGGGAGGCATTTCCCGGCTCAGTCTGGATGAGTGTTTGTTGAATGGTGATAGCGTCTGTCCAGTGCTCAGTCGCGATATGCGCATAGCTGAGCATCTGCAAGGCATGCTGAGGCGCTTGCCTTGCTTCCGCGTTTAGCCATGCGGTTAGATTTTGAATACATTCATTCCACTGCTGGATTTGACACTGTAACTGACCGATCACATAGCGCAGGTGCAGGTCGGCCGATTCATCTTGCGTTAATTTTTGTGCAACGAGGTAATGCTGCAGCGCCTTCGGGTAGGCCCCCTGTTCAAGCGCTGCCTGGGCGCGATTCAGTGCATGGTGTCGCTTAACCTCCCTATGACTAAGGGTGTCTGCCTGTGTCAGCGTCGCGAGCAAGCACAGCCCGGCAGCCAGAAGCAGGCAGATCGATCCTTTTCGGCTGCTGGCAAAGGTCGTGTGTAATCGCTTCACCCGTTCTCCAGTTTGAAGTCAACTTTCTGACGCGCCCTATATTCACTGGCAACGCCATCAATGCTTAGTGGTTGGAACCGCCAGCGAGACAGGCTGCGCAGTACCGCTTGATCAAAAATGTCGGGAGGACTCGACTCGACGATTTCGATCGACGCCTGGCTCACCGTGCCGTCGGGGGAGACGGTAAACTCTGCGATCACAAAACCCTGCTGACGGCGCCGCAATGCCCCAAGGGGGTAGCTGGGTGGCGTGCGGGAAATGACGGTTGGCGTCAGGTTGACTGAGGGGGCAGGTTTGTCTGTCGATGCAAAACCCTCCGAATTTTCAGATTGGCGAAGGGTGGGCGGCACCTCAATCAGAAAATCGTGAAGTGCAGGTGCTGCAGGTTGCTCAGGCAGGCTGAACATCGGTGCAACTTCAATAGTAAGTTCCATATCGAGGGGCGCGGGTTGGGGTAGGGCAGATGCCTGCGCTGCGGCTGCGTCACTGACAGAGGTTGCCGGATTGCGCTCAGCATGCGGCGCATCAGGAATCAACGCAATTTCGACGCTCGGATCCGCCTGAAATGCATCGGTCTGCGGGGGCGGTTGCGTTAATAAGCTCAAGGCAAAGAAGAGTAAGCCGACGAATATCAGTGCGGGGCCGCTGACCAGTGCCAGGCGATAGGCTCGGTGCTTCACGAATTGATGCTTCACGGATTGATGCCTGTCGTTGCAACCGCATAGGGCAGCCCGGCGAGCCGGATCTGATCCAGCAAGCCGACGAGTGCCCCCGTACTGGACTGAGCATCAGCCTGAACCAGTACGCGCAGATCTGGCTGTTGTTGCTTGCGACGTTCCAGCTCTGTCCGCACGCGGCGTACATCCAGCGTCTGTTGCTCAAGCCAGATGATTTCCTCTGCAGAGATCGCCAGCATCAAAGGGCTTTGCGTCTGAGTTTCAGCGGAGGTAGCCTCAGGCCGTTCAACTTCCACACCGGCCTCTTTCACGAAGGAACTTGAGACAATGAAAAATATCAGGAGGATAAACATAACGTCCAGCATGGGCGTCAGATTTATGGACTCTTCTTCAGTCGTGTCATGAACGCGTAGACGGCGCATGTAAATTCTCCCATTTAAGACGGTCAAGGCGAGCCTGTTCCGTGAGCCAATAGTGTTCCAGGGGGTGAAGGAGTAGGAGTGCCAGGACGGCCAGGCTCATGCCTGTGAGCGTTGGGTAAATGGTGCGGGCGACGCCTGCTGCCAGAAGTCGTGCATTGCCACTACCCTGAATCGCCAACGTATCAAAAACTGCGATCATGCCGCACACCGTTCCCAGCAGGCCAACCAGCGGGCACAGACCAATCAGGCATTTGATCAGTGGGAAACCCTCCTGAAGCGCACGCGCTGTGTCACCCAATTGACTGACGCGAACATAAGGATGGGGCAGGCGCTCCAGGTGGCCGTGAAGATCTCGCTTTATCGGGCGATAGATGCCCCAGACATAGCTGGCCCGTTCCACAATGAGCAGCATGAGAACGACGCCCAGACTAAAAAGCACCCACAATACAGGACCACCCTCTCGAAAAAAGTCAGCCATGAACCGACCCACTTTGCCGGCTGAGCATGGCGGCCAGTGTTTTTTCCTGAAGGAGCATCAGGAGTCGTCGGCTTCGGGTGCTGAGAATATTATGTCCCAGCAACAAGGGAATCGCGACGACCAGTCCGAGAACGGTTGTGACCAGTGCCTGAGAAATACCCCCCGCCATCACCTGTGGATCGCCCGTCCCAAACAGTGTAATTGCCTGAAAGGTTGAAATCATTCCGACCACGGTGCCAAGAAGTCCCAGCAGTGGAGCTATCGCTGCAAGCAATTTGAGAAAGGTTTGGCCACGCTCCAGTCGCGGCTGCTCCTGAAGCAGCGCCTCATCCAGCCGAGTTTCCCAGGCGTTATGATTGGCGTCAACGTTTTCAACACCCTGTAATGGGGCGACCGACGCCAGAAGACGTCCAAGCACGTTATCTTCGCGTGGCGAATCGAGGTGCTTGAGCTGCTGCTGAATCGCGGTTTCAGTTCTGATTAGCTGAGCCAGTCGCATCAGAACCAGCAGCAGTCCCAGAGCCCCTATCGCGAGTATCACATAGCCAACACTTCCGCCCTGATGCAGGCGCTCGGACAGGCTTGGATAGTGTGCCAACAACGCCAGGGTGTCACCTCGATGCGGGTCCAGATACAGCGAGCGTTCACTGCCCTCCACAAAGGCATGCGCCTGAGACAAAACACCGGATTCGGGCTGTACGTTCAGCCGTTGAAGTAACCTACGCTCAGTGTCCCAATTTAAGTAGCGACCTTCGCTGTCCACAGCATTAAACACGCCCAGTCGCACAACCGGGCCGGTCTCGATTTCGCCGGTTTCCGTGACGATTTGCCCCTGAAACCGGCTTTCTGCGCCACTGGCGTCAAGTGCTTTGCGCAGTGCTTGATTGATTCGCTCAAGAACCGGCAGCGTGAGAACCCGCTCATCTGAATCAGGCGCCCAGTCGCGCGTCAAATCAGGGTGCTCAGCTGCGATAAGGCTATCGTCGATGACGGCAGAGAGCTCATCGCTTCCCTCACGCACGACGCGGGTAACGTCGCCCAAATAACCACTACGCTGTTGAAAATGCGTTTCCAGGTCTGTCAGGCGTTTTGCCTGCTCATCAAAGCGGGTCTTGAGCGCCTGGCGTGCTGACTCTGCTGCCTCCAGCATTCGCTTACTGGCTTCCCATTCAGCGTTGCGTTCATCTAGTGTCGCGCGAAGCAGGGCTTCCCTGCGCTGGTCAACCACCTGGCTGATGCGCGCCAGAGACAGGGCGCTCTCTTCCAGGGCCGGTTGGGTGGACTGGGCGGCGAGGCTGACACTCCAGATCAGCAGCCCCGCGATGAGTGACAATACAGTCATGCTACTTCTCCGATGGGGGCGTTGGGAGCGGGAGGTTCAGAAGCTCAACCTGGGACTGAGATCTGGCGATGCGTATCGCCTGAGTAAGGTCAGCATTGATTTGCGGCTCGAGGCGATCCCAACGTCGCAGGCCTGGTTGCCAGATGGCCGACTCCCGACCGTCCAGGGTCTGATAGTAAAGGGCCAGGCGTCCCAGCCTGACAAAACGGACCTGGCGCCCTTTGTGGGGACTGCCTGGGTCATCCAGCAAGCCTTCGTAGCTTTCAAATTGCTGGCCGTACTCCAGTTCAATCTGATAGGCCTGCAACAATTGGCGGTATTTTTCAGCCACGGGCAGATCCGCTTGTTTTAGCATCTGCTCCAACTGCCGCAAGCGGGTCTGTCGCTCATGTTTTAGAAACGGGCTGTCCTGCTCGACAAACGCCTGTAAACTGATCCACATGTCGTGCATCAGGGGTAACAGGCCACGCTCCATCTCATCAACAGATCGGATAGAAGCCTCCAGCGCCTCAAGCGATGCGGATTGATCGTCGATCAGGCTCTGTAGCTGGCGATTATAAGCTACCGTAATATGGGCTTGCCGCTCATGTTGAAGGGTCTCTTCCAGGCGCGCACGGGCCTTTTCATCCATTGCCTCTATGCGCGATTGAGCCAGTTGCGAAGCAGACTGGCTGGAGGCGAGAACCCGTTCGGCCTCGTTGACCGAATTAGCCAACCCTCTTGAGGGAGCGCCTGACAGACACAACACACCCAGAAGGAGCAGTGCAGACCTGTATAGAGGCTTGACTGATCTGAGAGGAATGAAGCGCGTCGTTTGGATGTCGGAGATCATAAATCGAGGAACTTAATTTTTACATACGAATGATAATGGTTTGCATTATAATTTGAGTGGCTATAATGTCAATTGAAGATGTGAAGCAAGGTGAGGTGCAGAGGATGAAAAGTCAGGTCTGGCGCATGGAGATATTGACGGACGGCCATCGTATGGAAAAGGCCTTAGGCCTGTTAACTCCGGACGAACGTCAGCGCGCAGCCCGTTACCATCACGAGGAAGACCGGCGTCGCTTTGTAACCGGTCGCGCTCTGGTCCGATGCTTATTGTCTAAAAAATTGGGCATCGAGGCGCAACAGGTTGTGCTGACGCAGACGGCCATGGGTAAGCCAGAAGTTTCCGCCGCCTATTTTTTCAACGTCAGCCATGCAGGGGGGCAGGTGATCGTTGGATTGAGTCAAACACACCCTGTCGGGATCGATATAGAGCAGGTGAGCGCCCCCAATGTGGACTGGAAAGACGTCGTAGGTGCCGTTTTCAGTCCTGAAGAAATTGCCTCTTGCCGGCGTGGTGAGGATGCGCTTGCGGCCTGCGCAATCTGGACAGCCAAGGAAGCCCTGTTGAAGGCATGGGGCTGTGGTTTGAATGCGAATACCAAAGCGCTGACCATCCTTCCCGATGGATCGTCGTTTTCGGTGCGATGTCAGGGGGCACCGATGACAGATGCCAATCTGACGTTGCTCGACGTTCCTTCAGGCTATCTGGCCGTGCTGGCCCTTGCAGATGTGAACACCTTAACGATCGAGGGTCGCGCCGCCATCAACCCTCAGATCATGTAGCGTAATGTGTCTGGCCTGATCACTGGCGAGAAAGCAGACCGCGTCTGCAATTTCGCAGGCGCTGGCAAATCGGTTGAGGGGGATTCCGAGGCGAAACTGATCAGGGTCACCGCGCAGTACCCTGGCCTTGTCATCCTCTTGTCGCCAGAGTTGCCGTTGCATCGCCGTATCGGTAGAGCCAGGTGACACGATATTGCAGCGGATGTCCAGGGGTGCCAATTCAAGGCCAAGACAACGTGTGAACTGGGTTAATGCGGCTTTGGAAGCGGCATAAGCCGCCATCCCGGTGCGGGGCGTGGTCGCGGCATTCGAACTGACAACGACAATGTTGCCTTGCCGTCGGTCCACCATTCGCTGCGCGACGGCGCGGCATAAACGGAAGGCTCCACGGGTATTCACGGCGAAGCTCTCGTCCCAATCCTGATCGGTGATGTCGAGAACCGGGGAGAGTCGGAGTATGCCCGCCACACTGACCAGCACATCAATGGGTCCAAGCGTTAGCTCGGTCTCGGTCACCGCATCCAGAATCGCTGTACCGTCGCGCAAATCGATTACCTTACCCAGCGTCGGATTCCCCGTCGCCTGGCTTAACTGGTTCGCGAGCGCAGGGGTGTCTGATTTGCAGTCAAGTAGCGCCACCGCCGCACCCTCCTGCGAGAAAGCCTGTGCGATGGATGCACCAATGCCCTGCGCAGCGCCACTTATCAAAACCGTTTTGCCTGCGAAGCGTGTCATGATTGATCTGCCCAGTATTTTCGGAGTTCAGTGCCAATCCGCCGTAATGCAGCCGGTTGGTGCATCGCGAAATGGTGACAATCCAGGTCGATACATTTGATGTTTCCCCGGAGGTATGGCCGCCAGCCTTGCCAGGACTTCGTCGCGGTTTCGCCCTGTGTCGCACGAAAAAAAAGCGCCTCTCCCGCATAGATCGGATGACTGGCCTTGCGGTAGGACCGCATGCTATGCAAGGCTGTGTCGGCCATACGCTTGATCAACGACTCGGCGCATCCCGCCAGCGAGCTTCCCGGTTTTGCAACGGCGTTTAGCAGCGCCTTTTCATCCAGCGGTCTGCCTTCGGAATCGAACGCATCTTCAATATCATCCAGTAAGGTCAGCAGGGCGTCGCGGTAGGTCGGGGGCGGGGTATCGCGCCAGCTTTCACTGGGGTAACCATCCATTATGACCAGAAGATCGACCACTTCGCCCCGTTCGGTCAGCGACGCTGCAATCGCCTGTGCAATTCCGCCCCCTGAAGACCACCCCAGCAGACGATAGGGTCCTTTGCGCTGAGCCTGCAGGATCAAAGCGGTGTACTCATCCACCATCACCTCAAAAGAGGGGGACAGCTCCCCCGTGATCCCGTTTGCCTGCAAGCCCCACAAGGGAATATCGGGTAAGTGGCGGGCCAGTCCCAGGTAACACCAACTGAGGCCATCGGCCGGGTGAATGCAGAATAATCCGGGGTTTCGGCGGCCAGGCTGCAAGTTGATGAGGGGGGCCAGCAGGGGCTGAACGTCATTTGCCAGGTCGGCGCGTCGCTCACCGGAACGTGGGGCGCCGGAAAGTGCGCAACCAGTACCAGAGAGGGCGGTAAACGCAGGTGCCAGACCGCGTTCAGCCAGTTTCTGCGTGAGCGCCGCAAGCGTTGAATGCTGGAACAGGATCGCGGCCTCCAGCTCACAGGTAAGGGCCGTGCTGAGTCGACTGACGACCTGGATCGCGGCGAGTGATTTGCCCCCCAGTGCAAAAAAGTCGGCATCCGGCCCGATCGCATTCACGCCCAGAACGGCTTGCCAAATGTGTTGCACCGTCACGTAGAGTGGTGAGTGGCACCTGTCATCAAGCAGGGATGGGGGGCCGTCGGCCTGCGCATTTTTTAAGTACACCAGCGCCTGATTCTGGAGCGCGTGACGGTCAATTTTGTTGTTGCGGGTGCGTGGCAGGTTGGGGAGTGGAATAAAAGCACTGGGAATGGCTGCCGCAAACAGGCGGTCACCCAGCCAGGCGCGCAAGGCGGCCTGATCGCAGCTGGCATCGGGTGTGGCGATGAAGGCAACCAATTGTTTCGCGCCGTTCGCCGGGATGCAACCCACGACGGCAGCATCGGATATGCCCGGGCAGGCTGACAGCACGGCTTCGACTTCTGCCGGCGCGATGCGATGTCCTGAAAGTTTAAACTCGTCATCCAGGCGGCCGAGGTAGCACAATTGGCCATCCGCATTGACGCGCACACGGTCGCCACTGCGATAAGCTCGCGGCTGGCCGGGCAGGGCGGTTAGGTTCACAAATCGGTCGGCGGTTTGCTCGGGCAAGCCAAGATACCCCTCCGCGAGCGTGGGTCCGATCACGCAGAGCTCACCGCTCTCGCCCGGCGCCACTGGGTCGAGGTGTGCATTGACGACCACCGCCGTGGTACCGGGAAGGGGTGTTCCGATGCTTTCGGTATCAGATAGCGTAAGCCTGGCGGCACAGCAGACGACCGTCGTTTCCGTTGGGCCGTAGGTGTTCAACAGTTCAATATGACCGGCGTGCTGCTGCCAGCAAACGACGCGCTCAGACTGAACGGCCTCTCCGCCGATAATCACCAGCCTTAAGGATTCCGGCAAACTCAGCTGAGCGCACTGTAAGGCGATCTCATGCCAAAAGGCCGTGGGTAAATCCAGTACGGTGATCGCCTGCTCCTCACAGCACGTAAGGAACCGGGATAAAGAACTCAGCATCTCGTCGGTGCGCAGAATAAGATGGCCACCGCTGCAAAGTGCGAGAAAAATCTCTTCAATACACGCATCAAAGTGCAGTGGCGCAAATTGCAGGATACGATCCTGCTTTACCACGCCATAATGCTCACACGCAGCACTGATAAAATGGGCCAGCCCACCTCGGCGAATGACCACACCCTTTGGTTTTCCGGTCGATCCCGAGGTGTAAATGATATAGGCAGCGTCATCAGGCTGAACAGGAAAAGGCGACAGAAGTGGCTGGACATCGCACAGCGCGTCGGTGTCCAGCATGAGCAAGGGCTGATCTGCGCTTATCTGGTCGGCCAGCGATTTCAGCGTAATCAGCTTAGCCGGTTTAAGATCAGTCAAAATCTGTTGCTGACGGGTCTTTGGCCCACTGGGATCCAGTGGTACCCAGACCGCGCCCACCCAAAGGATTGCCAGCAGGCTGGAAATGGCCTCCTGTGAGCGGGGAAGCATCACCGCGATGCGATCCCCGGCCTGAATGCCGTTCGCGGTTAGCCAGCCCGCCAGTTTTTGCACCGTTCGCAGTAACTCAGCCTGAGTCATGGCGGCGTGGCCGGCGTGTTCCAGCACAATGGATGCCGGGGCATGACCGCAATGCAGGCGCCATTGTTCAAGCACATCGAGCACCTTACGCTGAGTGGCTTCGCCTTGCAGGAGTGAAATGTCCCGCCGATGCGGAGGCTTATCAGCGAGCACCGAAATCGGTAGTTCGCGGAGGGCTTTATCAGGATGATGCAGGGCCGCAGTCTGGGTTTGCAGCAGCGCGGTGGCATGGTCAGATAGGTCACCTGCGGCATAGGCGTCTGGGTTGGCTTCCAGCGATAGCTGCAAGCAGCCTTCCTGTACCCAGACGTTGAAGGCGAGATCTTCGACGGGACCCGCCGCCAGCGGAAGGCTTTCCGCGGTGAGTCCGGCAAACTGAAGCGGGCGGTCGAAGGGCATGAGGTTGACTACCGCACCAAATAAGCGCTGGCCCGGCGCCCGGTTCAGATCCTGCTTCATGTGTTCATGGCGGTATCGCTGGTGTGGGCGCAGAGCCCGCCACTGGTGGCAGACATGGAGTGCGAGATCAGCGAATGATTTTGCTGGGTCAATCTCAAGGTAAAGTGGCACGATATTCATTGCCATGCAGGGCACATTGAGCGCGGCAGACCCCAGTCGCCCCATGACGGGCAGGCCCAGGGTCAACGACGTCGCACCGGTCGCACGCTGAATGTAAGTGGCGACACAGGCGACGAACCAGGACGGCCAGTCAACACTGAGATCTTTTGCCGCAGCCTGCCATTGTCCAAGCAGGTCGTCCGCCAATCGTAGCCGCTGACGGCGTACCTGATGGGACAACGGTCGGGTCGCTGCCAGCAGCACGGGTGAAGGTCTATCCTGCAGCTGCGCTTGCCAGAATGCCCGATCCGAAGCGTGTTGAGCCGATCGCTGATAAACCGCATCTTCCTGCAGTACGGGCATCCAGGGATGAAATTCGCTTCCTTGGGGGGGCATGCGCGCGACCCATGCGGTGTAACGGCTGGCAACGCGACGCGCAATTAGCGCATAGCCGTACCCGTCGAGGATGATGTGATGGGCGCGGAAAAACCAGACATGGCATTCGGGCTCCAGGCGAATCAGGGCCGTGGAAAACAATGGCCCTTTCGTCAGATTGGCAGGGTGAGACAGTTGTTCATCGATCCACTGTGCGAGCGAGCCCTGGGGCTGGGTGTGCAGGCTGAAATCCAGAAAGCGGCAGCCATCCCTCGGGGCGGAGGTAGTTCGCTGTTGCCATAACGCTCCGTCCTCACAATAGAAAATGGCATGTAGCCCTTCGCATGCGTCGAGGGTCAGATTAACGGCCTCACAGAAGGCATCACAATCAAGTGCGCCCTGCAAGTTCACGGTTTCGGCCGTCCAGTAAGCAGGATTTTTAGGGTCGAGCTGCTGCCCCAGCCAAATCCCGGTTTGCGCAGCCGTGAGCGCGTGGCCTTGCTCAACATCTGCGTTTGGCGCAGACTTCAAAATTGGAAACGTCATGTTCAGTCAGCGTCAGGCGAGTTCGAGGGCGGGTGTTTGTTCATTGACGCGGCATCCTGAAAGCAGGAACCACCAATCAGCCAGAGTGGGTTTCTCCGCCAATGTGACGAATTCAATGGGTGCACCGGCGGCTTGCCACAGCGCGACCAGGCTCATCAAACGCACCGAGTCTAAACCGCATAGCAAGAGGTCATCATCGGGACGAATCTCATTCGCGGGCAGCTGCAATACGGCGGCGACTTTCTGCAACAAGGCTTCATAGGAGGCAGGCACTGCCGTGTGTTGCTTCAGCCTGGAGATAACCTGCTGGTGATCCAGCACGACGCCGCAGCGATGGGTGACATAGGTCAGCGCCATATGATGATCCTGCAGCGAAAAGTCCGCGACGGCATCGCCGACCAGGAAAGGCTGAATATCATGCATGAAGGCATCTGATGCCGTCATCAGGCAGCCAATGTGCGCATACACGCCGCAGATAATAAGCTGATCCCGCCCCTGCGCTTTGAGGCGGTCGCGCAAATCGGTATGGGTAAAGGCACTGTAGCGCCACTTGGTCAGCACGAGGTCCTGAGGTCTGGGCGCCAGCGCTTCAATGATGCGTGCTCCTTCGACCTGCCCGGTAATGCCGCTGCCCCACCAGTCTTGCAGAAGCCCTCGCTGCTGCGCTGTTTGTTGCGGAGGTTGTGCGGTGTAGATCACCGGAATCTGAGCGTCATCACAGGCCTGGCGTAAGGCCTGCGTATGGCTGATCAGCTCGGTAATCGGGGCCGTCTGCGGGTTAAAAAAATCAACGAAATACTGCTGTAAATCATGGATCAGTAAGACCGCACGCGCCGGGTCTGGCTGCCACGCGACGCGGGTGCAGACAGGGAGATCGGACGGCATGTCATAGCCAGGAATGCGAGGGATGGTCACGGGTGAACTCCTGTTTTCGTAAGAGAGTCGCGTAGCGCACGTTTGTCGATTTTGCCTACGCCGGTTTTCGGTAACTGTGGGAGGTATTCAATTCGATCAGGCAGTTTGTATGCGGCGATTCCGCGTGCCCTAAGGAAGATAAGCAGATCCTGTCGGCGTGGTTTTTCATCGAAGCTGCACGGCAAAATGAATGCACAGCTTTTTTCCCCCAGCCAGGCATCGGGCATGGCAACCAGCGCGACATCCCTCACTGAGGGGTGGGCCATCAGGTGGTTTTCAACTTCTGCGGCATCAATTTTCTCTCCACCGCGATTAATCTGATCCTTGGCGCGCCCCTCTACAATCAGATGTCCAGTGGCCAGACGTCGCACGATATCGCCGGTCCGGTAGTATCCGTCGTCGGTGAAGCTGCGCTGATTGTGCTCGGGCGCCTTGTAATACCCGCGTATCGTATAGGGGCCGCGTGTCAACAAATGGCCCGGCTCACCCGGAGGCACGAGACAATCCCCATCGTCCACGATTTTGATCTCGTCATAAGGTGAGAGGGGGTAACCCTGAGTATGAGTGGTTAAATACTCTCCGTCCTCCAGCCGCGTGTAATTGACCAGCCCTTCCGCCATACCAAACACCTGCTGAAGCGTGCAGCCCAGTTCCGTCCTTACCCGTTTGGCGGCTTCAGGGGCAAATCGCGCCCCGCCGACCTGCAGCAGCGTTAAACTGGAAAGATCATGGGGCTGTCGACGCGCAGAGTCGAGCCAAAGCAGGGCGATGGGGGGGACGAGTGCTGTAATCGTCACGCGCTCAGTTTCAATTAACGGAAAGCACACCTCCGGTGCCGGGTGTCGGACCATCACCACGCAGCCCCCGGCGTAAAACACCCCAAAACTGCCCGGTGAGCTCAGCGGGAAATTGTGCGCTGCGGGTAAGGCGCAGAGATACACGCTGGTGTCATTGAGTGCGCAGAGCTGCGCACTTTCGCGGACGCTGTAGGCATAGTCGTCGTGAGTGCGCGGAATCAGCTTGGGCAGGCCAGTGCTGCCACCTGAAAGCTGTAAAAAGGCAACGTCTGCGGGATGAGTGATGTGATCGACTGGGCCGCCGTCGAGAAAGAGTGATTCCAGTGCGCTAAATTCCTGGGCTTCGCCCTGCACGATGATGTGGCTCAGCAGGGGATGTTGCGCCTGTATTTCCCGTGCCATTTGCCGATAGTCGAAGGCGGCGTCCATGTCACACGTAATATAGGCAACCGCCTCGCTCATGCTTACAAAGTGTGCCAGCTCTGTCCGTCGGTGAGCGGGTAGGGCAAAGACCGGGATAACCCCGAGCCGGAACAATGCGAAGCAGACCAGGTAAAATTCAGCGATGTTGGGTAGCTGCACCACCACACGATCATGAGGCTTCAACCCTAGTTGCCGGAGTCCTCTCGCCAGCGCGTCTGCGCGCTGATCGAATTCGAGATAGCGCCAGCGACGGTCGCCGCAGATTAAGGCCAGATTTTGTGGGTAATGAGCGGCGCTGTTGCGCAGCAAATCCCCCAGGGACTCGCCCTTCCAAAGCCCTAATGCGCGGAAGCGTTCGCTACTGTCGTCTGGCCAGGGGACAAACCCGTCAAGCAGAGGTGCCGATTCAGTCATGCGGTTGGCCCCAACACCCGATCAAGTTCCATGGCACCGAGCATGGTGCGCAATTTGGCCGTGGTTTCGGCCAGTTCAAGCTCAGGATCAGACCCGGCAACGATGCCAGCACCCGCATAGAGGGTGGCAAATCGATCACCGACTTCAGCACAGCGAATAGTCACCGCCCATTCGCCGTCCCCGTCCAGATTGCACCAGCCGACCAGCCCCGTGAACAGGCCACGGTCAAAGCCTTCATGTTGCTCGATGAACTGTCGGGCTGAAGACGTCGCATGACCACACACGGCCGGGGTGGGGTGCAAAGCCAGTGCAATTTCAAGTGACGAGGTGTTCAGGTCGATCAGGTCGCCGCGTATTTCTGTCGATAAATGCAACATGCTGGGTGTGGCAAGCACCGAGGGGGTGTCGGGAACATGCAAGTGGCGACAGAAGGGCCGCAAGGCGTCCGCCACGGAATTCACCACCAGGGCATGTTCGTGTCGATCTTTCGCCGACGCGAGCAGACGTTGGTTTCGGCGCAGGTTCTCAGCCGGATTGAGGCTGCGTGGCAATGAGCCTGCCAGGGGATTTGAGATGACCTGATGCCCCCGTCTCGACAACAGTAGCTCAGGACTGGAGCCGACAAGCGTCCGGTAGCCCTTGCCCTCTGTGGCCAGGTCAACCGCAAAGGTATAGCCCTGCGGATTGCGTCGCGCCAGCGTTTGCAGCACCTTGCTCAGGTTGAGTTCAGCCTCGATGGTCAATGAGCGGGATAGAACCACCTTCTCGAACTCACCCTGTTCAATCGCCTGCACCGCATCGGCCACCAGCTGACAATAGCGAGCAGGCGTGGGATTCATCGAAACCCCCATGCAGGTTGTGGCCTTTTGTCGCCGATCAGACGCGTGGGCGGCTGTTGACGTTGGCATGAATCGCTGGTTTTCAGGAATGAAAACACGGGCCGGTGAGGTGCGACTGAAGGGGATGGCCCCCATCATGATGGCGTTCCAGCATCCCATTGAACGGGCCTGGTCCATCAGGCTTCGTGCGCATGCAGGCAGCGCTGCCACATCAGGCGCGATTATCTCGGCCGCTATACCGCGCGTCATCAGTGCGCTGCGGGGCGAAATAAAGAGCGTGTCGCCCGGTTGAAAATCAAGTGTCGCGTGAGCGGGGCTCAAGGGAGAATCCTGAAGAAAAAGCATATGGAACGGTCCTGCCTGCTTGTTCGGGTGGTCATTTAGATTTATAGTTATGCAAATGATAATCATTGTCAACAAGCAATTATTATTAACATCACATGAATCATTTGGATTAAACGTCTCGCCTACATGCTGTCTTTCTCTACTCCAACACGCGCCATCTTCCTGATCGCCGCGGTCAAATTTGTGTTTATTCTGGATTTTATGATGCCCATGCCGCTGGGGCCGGATCTGGTGCGAGCTCTTCGTTTTCCCGCCGAGTCTTTAGGGTGGGTGTCGGCCACCTACACGGCCGCATCCATGTTGGCCGGTCTGCTGGCGATCCGATGGCTGGATCGCTTTGAGCGCAGGAAAACGTTTTTGCTCTGCTTCGGCCTCATGGCGCTGTTCACGCTGCTGACGGCGATGGCAAACAACCTCCTGAGTCTCCTGGTTTTGCGAGCCTTAACCGGATTCGCCGGGTGTCCCGCGATTGCAGTCGGGATGGCCATCATTATTGACCTGACTCCGCCTGAAAAACGGGGTCGTACCATCGCCTGCGTCATGATGGGCTTCTCGCTGGCTGCCGTGGCCGGCGTGCCCTTGGCACTGGAGCTTGCGCAACGGGGTGGGTGGTCCTTACCGTTCATCACGGTAGGAGGCCTGGGCCTGTTAGTGTGGATGTGTGGGTGGTATCTGCTGCCCGCATTGCCTCCGGTAAAAAAGGGGCAGCATCGCGTCCTGTCACCCTTGTCATTGTTGGCTCAGCCTCAGATCCGCGCTGCCTGCCTGATCCAGGCCGGCAGTCAATTCTGTGCGTTTCTGGTCGTTCCGCATTTCTCGGCTTTCCTCATTCTGAATCAGGGGGTTCCACGCGAGTCTCTGGGGTTGCTTTATCTGCTGGGTGGGCTCGCTGCAATGCTGACAGTCCAGATCCTGGGACGCATGACGGACCGATATGGTGCGCTGCGCCCGGCACTGCTGACCGGTATCGCCACCGTCATCGGGTTATCGCCGTGGTTGGGCTGGGCCGGTTTGCCAGTCGCGCTGGTCTTCATCTGTTTCATGGCCGGGAATGCGGGGCGTGGGGTGGCACTTGCGGCGCTGACGTCCACCGCGCCAGCCGCACACGAGCGGGGCGGCTATCTCGCGTTGGAGAGTCTGGTCCAGGATTTTTCAATCACGGTCGCGGCACTGGTGGCCAGCGTGATGCTCGGATCAGCCAGCGAGGGTGCTCTCACCGGAACGGCCTCGGTCGCCGGACTCGCCTTGCTGACCCTGATCATCACGCTGTCGGGTGTTGCCCGACAGCGCCTGGGGTATGACCAAACTGACGCTTATAGGCAGTGACAAAGTTCGAGGTATGGCTGTAGCCGGCAATGTAGGCTGCCTCGCCAATACTCATATCCTCGCGTGACAGCGCAGCGCGCGCCATTTCCAGTTTGCGCCGCCTGAGGTAATTGACCACGGTCTGCCGGTAGGTCTGTTTGAATTGACGTTGCAGCGAACTCACGCTCATGCCGACGTGCCGGGCAAGCTCCTCAAGGCTGCTGATGTTTTGAAGGTTACGTTCAATATAGGCATGTGCTCTTTCAATGCCCCGCGTCACCGGCTGCGCCTGTTGTTGGTCAAGTTCAAGTAAGGCATCGCTGAGAATGTCCAGGGCACGACTTTCAACCTGAAAATGACGGATCAATGGCGGCGCCTTTGTGCTGGCCAACAGCTGCTCCCCCAGCCCGACGAGCTGGGGAGATGCCGGCCACTCCCAATAGCCGGTCGACTGTGCCCTCAGCGCATTTATACATTGCAGCGACGCGGAACAATTTGCATGCCGCTGTGCCAGCCAATCCCATTCGACCGCAACGATGATTTTGCGCAGGGGGCGCCCTTGTCGAAAATGGCGTATCAGTTCATAGGGTGTGCCGGACGATAACGCAATACAACGCGCTGATTCCAGAACGATGCAAATCGTCAATCCTGGCGGTTTCCCGATGCTGACATCCTGGTGCTCGGGCTCCATGCCGTCGATAGCGTGCACCAGGAGCCCGGCAGAAAATTCACGACAGAGACAGACGCCATCGGCCACTCCCGGGCGGGTATTTTGCATTGGTGTTTTCCCATAACACATTGGCGATATTCCATAACAGAATGTACAGCGAGCATTGTGCGTTTTCATTATCATTAATGCAAATCATTCTCATATAGAAAGAGGTTGTAATGAAAAACGTCATTGTAGGTGTCGGGCTATTGAGCATGGGGACAGGCCTCTTCGCTCACGCCGAGCAAACATCCGTCGTCGAACCGAGCGAGGAAGTCTCCACCCTGGAACCCGTCGCAGTATGGGGAACCGAAGTGAAGTCCAGTTCCATGCGTCTTGACGACGAGGCGATGGCTTTGAAGCAGGCCGACCATATCAGCGACTTGCTGCGCGTAATTCCGGGCGTTGATGTCGGTGGTGCGCACTCGCTGAACCAGCGGATCACCATTCGCAGCATGGACGACAAGGATCTGCGCATCAGCATTGATGGCGCGAACCAGAATACCTATATGTATCACCACATGGGCAACCTCCAGATCAATGCCAACATCCTCAAGTCGGCCGAGATCGAGGTAGGCAACAACTCCGTGATCAACGGTGGACTGGGCGGCGTTGTTCGATTTGAAACGAAAGAGGCCAAAGAGCTGCTGCGACCGGGGCAGCGAACAGGCGCCCACGTGCAGGCGACGCATGCTGAGAACAATTTTAACAGCTACTCAGCAACCGGCTACGGCCAGCTCACGGAGTCATTAGATTTTCTGGCCTACTACAACCTGATTGAGCGCGGCAACTTTGAGGTTGGCGGGGGGCAAATTAAAGATGCCAATGGCCAGGTTGTACCGGGCACTGACGGTAAGGTGAGGGGCTTGGAAGGCGAGCTGGATGACGCCTTGATAAAGTTCGGTTGGGATGTCAGCCAGGGGCAACGTCTGGCACTGGGCTACGAAGCTTACGAAGACAAGGGTGACTACAGCTATCGCCCGGACATGGGCCTGGCGACCGATCTGGCCATTGCCAATGGACTCAATGCACCGCTGACCTATCCAACGGAATTCACGCGAGACACGATAACGCTGAATCATGAGCTCGAAGTCGGCGAAAACACCTTCGTCAAAACCACGCTGTTTCGCAATGAAAGTCAGTTATGGCGGGATGAAACCGGATTTCTGCAGTCTCCGCCATTTGCGGATAGCGCCGGTTATATCAAAGGCAACGCGGATAATACCGGTCTCAACCTGCTGGCCAACACGGTCATCGACGGTCGCCTGAGCCATGACTTGAAATACGGCATCGAATACATTCAGTATGACACTGACTTTGAGGCGGATTACCTGGTCGGTCCCACCGAGACCTCCAGCGAAGAAGCGAAAGGTTCCGCCCTCTATGTGGAAGATCGGATTGGACTGACCCAGACATTCGCCGTCATACCTGGATTACGCTACAACCACCATGATATCGACTCAAAAGTCGTCAGCGACACCTTCGAGGATCTCACCGGGGCGCTTGCGATTGAGTATGAACCCACGCAGTCGCTTCTGCTGAGAGCCAGTTCGACCCAATTATTCAAAGGCCCTGAAATTGGTGAGGTCTTCGTAGGGGCGGGACTCTATGATACGCCAAACCCGGACATCCAGGCTGAAACCGGTTTCAACCATGAGCTATCCGCTGCGTTTCAGGACGCACTTCTCGGCGCAGACCGTGTTAAGACGGGGCTCACGCTGTTTCAGACGGATATCAATGATTACATCTACGACTACGCCGAAACCGACACCTTCTCTGGCAAGGATAATATCGGCGACATGCAAATCCGTGGATTTGAGGCCTTCATCGGTTTCGACATCGATCAGGTGAGTGTGCTTTACACCTACTCGAACGCGCGCAGCGAGCTCTCAGCTTTTGCCGAATATGCCTCCTTAGAGGGGGCACGACTGGACCGGGAGCAGGGCGACAGTCAAAGTCTGTTGGTGGACTACGCGATTCCCGCGGCTGATCTGGCACTGCACTGGGATGTCTTGCTGGTCGACGATCTGGCCGCCGGAACGGACCTGGACGGCGCGACCAAGGACAATCGCAAGGAGGGCTATGTCGTACACAATATCTCGGCCCGCTGGTCACCCGAAAGCGTTTCAGGTCTGACCTTAACCGCCGGTATCGACAACCTGTTCGATGAGTACTATGCCTCACAATCGTCCAGAACAGGGGTGTCGGCACACCCACGCTTCGGTGACCTGTACTTGCTCGACTATGAGCCCGGTCGCAACGTCAAAGTCACGCTGGCATACCAGCTTTGATCATGATGTCACAGCGTTTCTTGATCGTCTGGCTGACACTGCTCTCCTGCTGCCTGTGCGCAGCAGGATTGCATGCTGAGCCCGTCCGTATTACCGATATCGCCGGACGTCAGGTCACCCTGAAGCATCCGGCGAAAACGTTCATCCTTAGCGAAGGACGCTATGCACTGGCCCTGGGCCTGGTGCGGGAGGGTAATCCAGTGGCAGGTCTCGTCGGTCTGATGCAGCCCATCGCCTGGACGTATCCCGACCTCGAAGCCCAGATAGCGGCCCGTTATCCTGAGGTCCGCAATATTCCGCTCTATGGCGGCCAGGATGACAGCAGTGTTTCGGTCGAAGCGATCATCGACCTGAAGCCAGAAGTCGCCCTGTTTGGTATTCAGGATCATGGACCCGGCTCCCGCAACGGGGAGCTATTGAGGCAACTGGCGTCGGCAGGTATCAAGGTCGTCTTCATCGACTTTCGCATGGACCCAATCCGCAACACACAGCGCTCGCTGGAGATTCTGGGCCAGGTTTTCGGGGCAGCGGAGAGAACCGGCCAATACCTCGAATATTACCGCGAGAAATTAGCGGCGATACGACAGGGCGTGAGCGAGATCACGCATCGCCCGCGTGTCTTTTTACAGGCACATCCGGGGCGTTTTGAGTGTTGTCTCGCCATGGCCAGCGGTATGCTGGGGCCCTTCATTGAACTGGCCGGCGGCACAAATATAGCCGCCGCCATTTCGCCGGGACCGACTTCCCAGCACACGGTGGAATACCTTCTGGTTGAAAATCCAGAGGTCTGGATTGGCACCGCCTCAGGAACGGCGAAGGAGGCCCAACAAGGCAAACGTATCGTGGCGTTGGGTCCCGGTCTTAGCCAGGAGGTATCACGCGCCACACTGCAAAAGTTCCTGCAACAGGATGGCTTTGGTGCCCTGGATGCGGTGCAAAACAAACGCGCCTATGCGATCTGGCATGACTTCTATAACTCACCGCTGAACATTGTGGCGGCAGAGGCGTTCGCCAAATGGATACACCCTGAACGCTTCAGGCAGGCCGATCCTGAGGCCACCCTCCGCCACATCTATCAGCAGTTCTTACCTTATGAGTGGTCGGGCACTGCGACCATTGGAAACGACTCATGACGCTTGCGCTTCAATATCGTCGCCTTGTATTGCGTCGCACCGTGCTCTTTGCGGCGCTGGTGCTTGCCCTGATTGTCAGTCTCTTACTCGACCTGGCAGCGGGGCCCGCGAATCTGGATCTGGCCCACATCATCGCCGGACTCTGGCAACCGGAGTCCATGGAACTTCGCTATCGCATCATTCTCTTCGATGTTCGCCTGCCGGATGCACTGATTGCACTCGCCGTGGGCGCAGCACTGGGTCTTGCCGGTATCGAGACCCAAACGGTGCTCAATAACCCACTGGCCAGTCCGTTTACCCTGGGCGTGTCCTCTTTTGCAGCACTCGGTGCAAGCATCGCCATCGTCTTCGCCCCATCCTTTCCGTGGTTGGACGACACCTTTCTCTTGCCTCTGTGTGCGTTATCCTTCGCGCTAGCCAGTGGCCTGGTGGTTCTGTTCTTTTCTCAAGCCATGGGCGGTAGTCGTGAGAACGTGGTGCTGTTCGGGATTGCCCTCTTTTTTCTCGGCGAAGCCCTCACCGCGGCGATGCAGTATATCGGCAGCGCAGAGGCCGTTCAGGACATTGTATTCTGGAACATAGGCAACCTCACGAAAGCCGGTTGGCCGGAAGTGGCGATAGTGACTACCTGCTTTTTGGTGATTCTACCGTTCAGTCTGCGCCATGTCTGGGTGCTGACGTTGCTACGGGCAGGGGAGGCGCATGCAGGTAGCCTTGGTTTAAACCTCAACCGGGTGCGATTCTGGGTCATTCTCAGGGTGTCCATACTGGCAGCATTTGCAGTGTGCTTTGTGGGTGTCATCGGCTTTGTTGGCCTGATCGGTCCGCATGTCGCACGCCTGCTACTGGGTGAAGATCACCGCTTGCTGGTGCCGGGTTCAGCCCTCTGTGCTGCACTCATACTGTCCCTGGCCAGTGTTCTTTCCAAGACGCTGCTGCCAGGGGTCATCATTCCGGTTGGCATACTGACGGCACTGATTGGCGTGCCACTTTTCATCCTGCTGATCATCAACCAGAAACGCACGCACTAGGACGACTCATCATGCTGCAAATTCAAGGCATCAATGTGCATTACGGCCGCCGCCAGCGGCTCTTTGACGTCACACTCCCGGTGTTGGAAGACGGCGACATTCTCGGATTGCTGGGACCTAACGCCGCGGGTAAATCCACCTTGATGAAAGCCCTGTCGGGCACGCATGCCTATCAGGGCAATATACTTTACAAAGGCAAGGCGCAGGGGCAATACGGGCCATCAGCCTGGGCAAAGGACGTCGCCTACATGCCGCAGTCGCCGCCACAGGAATCCGCGTTACTTCCCTTTGAATTGCTCTGGAGTGCGGCCAGGGCGCTTAAACTGGCGCTCACTGACGCGGAACTGCGCGCCCTGATTGAATCACTGCTCAACCGACTTGGATTGGCTGAGGTGGCGCTGGCGCCGATGCACTCATTATCTGGGGGAAAGCGCCAACTGGTCGGGCTGGCACTGGCGCTCATACGGAATCCCCGCCTGCTGCTGCTGGATGAGCCCACCTCCGCACTGGATTTACATTGGCGCATGGTCGTGCTGGACTGGGTGCGGGAACGCATCGACCACCAGGGGGGTATCGCGATAGCGGCTCTTCATGATCTTGACCTGGCGGCACGCTATTGTAACAAGCTCGCATTATTAGATCGGGGCAGGCTGGTGGCCGCAGGCCCGACCGAAGCAGTGCTGACGGCGGACGTCCTTGCCCGCGTGTTTAACGTGGACGTACACGTTGAAAAAGGGATACTGGGGCATCCCCTGGTGCAGGTTTTGCGGCCTCAGCTAGCACCCAAATCTTCGTTAACTGCACTGACCAGTCCGTCATGCTCGATAAAGTAAACGTCGGCTACGCGAGTCAGGATGCGGCGAGCCTCCAGTGACTTTATCGCAGCCTGTATCTTTCCCCTTGAACAATCCGGGGCATCGTTGCGGGTATAAAACCGCTTGGCTTCCGCGTCATAACGGCTTAATCCCGAGGCAATTCGCACTAATACAGCCTTTTGTAGTTGGCTCAGCGTCTGAATTACCTCGTCAAGTTTACCTGCTTCACGCATCTGCGCCCGAATATCTCTCACTCCATCTTCCAGAGAGCACTTCTGCAACACCAGGTGCCTGACGAGCTTAGTGAACCAGAAGGCAGCCCCATTCATTTCCTTGAAGAACGCATTTAACACGGCCTCATCATAGGTAAGCTGGTACTGGCTTTTGAGTAGGGTGACCATGTGATGAACATAGTGATGGTCCAGTACCGGAAAGGGTATCTGATTCGCGCTATTGTAAAAAGGAAGGTCAGGGTGATTAAACATCGCCTCCATTCCCTTGCGACTGGAGCCTGTGTAAAGAACGGAAATCCGCGCCCCCAACTCGTCCAGGAGCGTGCGCAATTTATACTGCAGCGGCTCAAACTCTGGCGCTGTAATCAGGTGTTGGATCTCGTCTATCAGCAGCACGACCCGCCCCTTACTGAGACCGACCACTTCGGTCATCAGGCTGCCGAATTTCAGAAGATCTTCATCCGGGGTCTCTATCGCGGGCAGAGTCGCGAATTCAACCGAAGCGCCGGCCAGTGACAATTTGGTTACCTCAGCCTGAAGGACGGCTAACAAGGGACCTTTGCGTTGCCTTTGTTTTAAGATATCCCGCGCCTGGGCGAGCTTGCTGATAAACTCTTTGTGCGGAGCGCTTTTAATCCCCCACATTGATACGTCAGGGAGTGTTCATTTTATTCATCTGCATTCATCTTGCGTACATATTATTCATTATAAGCAGATGAATTGGTCCGCTCAAGCATCCTTAGCCCGGGGTGCCTCCAGCTCATCCATGATTCGGTGCCTTTCCGCATGATAACTCTCTTCAGTGTGCTGATCCTTCCAATAAGGAACGGCATACAGTTGCGTGCGTGGCACATTGCGCGTTTGTAGCAGGTAGTCACGGATAGCCACGACCTGCGTATTCTCGCCCGCGACCATCACCGACGGGAGGCCGTCCATCCACGGAAGCGCCTTTACGGCGTCCAACAGAAGCGTGCTGTGACTCGCCAGTTGGTCACCCCGATAGAGCCATCGCAGTGAAACCCCGTCAGGATGCTCCAGCCCGAGAACTTCGCTTTCATCAGAGACTTCTATCAGGGCATAGCCTTTCGATTCGACCGGCAAGGCTCTGAGTGCGGCCGCCAGGGCCGCCAGGGCGCTGGGGTCGGCCACCAACAAATACCAATCTGCCGGACGGATACGGTCAGGACCACCCGGTCCAGCGATACCCACCTGATCACCAGGGCGGGCGTTTCTGGCCCAGTCCGATGCCGGACCCGGTGCGGTATGTAGCACAAAATCGATGTCCAGCGTCTGATCCGCTGCATCATAACGACTGACCGAATAGGTCCGTGTGATGGGGCGCTCTCTGTCGGGCGGCCACAAGACCCCAGTTGGCCCCAGTGTGGGGAGAATGGGCACCCTTTGGTGCGCCTGAGGCAGCATGATTTTGATATGCGCACCCTCACTTTTCTCCGGGAAGTCTTCAAGCGCCTTCCCGGTCAGGCTGATACGCTTAAGATGAGGGGAGAGCATGCAGGTATGTTTGACCCGTAAAAGTCGGGGTGGGGAGCGGCGAGTAGACGCCTGAGTCATAAAGGGCTCCGCATTCAATCTAAATGGTAATCATTAGCATTAAAGCGCTAATTTACTAAACGCCTCCCCGAAAGTAAACAGGATCTATTCCCGCGCGGAGTCGATAAAGGCGCGCAGGTAATCAAGCGCCTGGTCACTTTCACGGATGCCAAGAAAAATCTGTTTATGGATTCCGCTTTGACCCAAACGCACCAGCGCCAGATTAAGCCTCTCCTGGTAGGTCTCCGCCAGCCACGCGGGGAACGGTGCAACACCGCGACCACTGCTAACCAGTTGCAGCATGACGTCGGTAGACTCACAGGTTTTGTGGAGGCGGGGAACGATGCCTGCCGGTGTCAGAAACTGTGTATAAATGTCTAATCGATCAACACTCACAGGGTAGGTCAGCAAAACTTCGTCCCGCAGGTCCTCAGCGTTGAGGTAGAATTGACCCGCCAGCCGATGCGACGCGGATAGAACCAAAATCTGCTCAAAATCGAATACAGGCTCAAATTTCAGACCTGCTTTGTTAAACGGATCGGGCGTGACCAGCAGATCAATTTCATGCTCCAGCAGCGCGCCGATGCCGCCAAACAAAAACTTTTGTTTTACGTCCACATCCACATCCGGCCATGCGGACAGGAAGGGCGAAATAACGTTTATCAGCCACTGATAGCAGGGATGGCACTCCATGCCAATCCGCAGGGTGCCACGTTCGCCTCGCGCAAATTGACGGAGTCTGGCTTCGGCATACTCCAGCTGGGGCAGCAAACGATTAGCCAGACCTAATAAATAGCGGCCCGCTGGGGTCAGGCGTAGCTGACGCCCCTCCCTTAACCAGATCGCGGTTCCGAGATGGGTTTCGAGTTTACGGATCGTATGGCTCAGGGCCGATTGCGTAAGGCATAACTGTCGGGCGGCAGCGGTGAGAGAGCCCTGCTGCTCAATCGTCCGGACGACAAGGAGATGGCTGCGGTCTAGCATGGGCTATCCATGAATAAATGTAATGTAAGCGTGAAAATATACCATTTTTAGTCATGTATAAAGCGCTCTAAGCTAGCCGTCTGTTCAGCAACGACGCATAAGGTATCCGCATGGCACATCTACATAATCTGGGGTTTCCGCGCATTGGCGCCAGCCGCGAACTCAAGTTCGCGCTGGAATCCTATTGGAAAGGCACGCTTTCAAGCGATCAACTTAAAGAACAGGCGAGGGCGCTTCGTGCCCGCCACTGGAATACACAGGCGCGGCTGGACTGGGTTCCCGTGGGTGATTTTTCATTGTACGACCATGTGCTCGACATGAGCGTTACGCTTGGCAACCTTCCTGAGCGTGTGCGAACGCCAGACGGTGATGTACTTGATCACTATTTTCGCGCCGCACGGGGACGTTCGGTAACCACGGCAACGCATGCAGGCTGTTGTGAGGGCGTTGCTGCCGGTGAGATGACCAAATGGTTTGATACGAACTATCACTACATCGTCCCCGAATTCAACGCGACCACCGATTTCAGTCTCAATCCGTCTGTGTTGATTGAGCAGGTTCAGGAAGCTAAAGCAAGCGGCCTGCCGGTTAAACCGGTACTCATCGGCCCGATTACGTACCTTTGGCTTGGAAAAGCCAGGGATGGCTCACATCGGCTGGATCTGTTGCCGCGCTTGCTGCCTGTTTACAGTCAGCTGCTGGATCTGCTGGATCAACATGGCGTGGAATGGGTTCAGATCGATGAACCCGTGCTCGTCACAGAGTTATCGCGTGAGTGGCTCGTCGCCTTGGAGTCAGCATATCAGACACTCAAACGTACGCGGGTCAATATTCTGTTGGCCACTTACTTTGGAACGCTGCAGGACAACCTGCGCACCGTCTGCCAACTGCCTGTCGACGGGGTGCATATCGATGCCATCAATGCCAGGGACGAGGTGGTCCGACTGATCGACTGGCTACCGGCCTATAAAGTTGTGTCGCTGGGTGTTGTTAATGGTCGCAACGTGTGGAAGACCGACCTTTGCAAGACACTGGACTGGCTTGAACCCATCGCCGGGAGACTTGGGAATCGCCTGTGGCTAGCCCCCTCCTGTTCACTCCTGCATGTGCCGGTAAGTCTGGATAATGAGACGCAACTGGATGTTGAGGTCTGCAGCTGGATGGCTTTCGCTGAGCAAAAGCTCGACGAATTGAGTGTTCTGAAGACGGCCCTCAACGAAGGCCGTCATGCCGTTGCAGATGTGTTGGCGAACAACCAGGCGGCCCTGTTAAGTCGCCGCACCTCAACGCGGGTGCACAAACCTGCGGTGAGTCAGGCCTTAGATGCGATCACAACTGCGATGGGGCAGCGATCCAGTCCCTATCAGGAGCGAATCCCCGTTCAGCGTTCACGGCTTAATCTTCCCGAATATCCGACCACCACGATAGGCTCATTCCCTCAGACACCTGAGATACGGTCATTGCGCCAACACCTGCGAAAGGGCGAGATTGAACAGGCCGATTATGTAAAAAAGATACAGCAGGAAATTGCCCACTGTGTCGAGGTACAGGAGGATTTGGAGATTGATGTGTTTGTTCACGGGGAGGCCGAGCGCAATGACATGGTGGAGTATTTCGGCGAGCAGCTTGAGGGGTATGTCTTCAGTCAGCATGGCTGGGTGCAGTCCTACGGTTCGCGTTGCGTCAAGCCGCCGATTTTGTTTGGTGACGTAAGTCGCCCTAAAGCGATGACGGTGGACTGGATTACCTATGCGCAGTCGCTGACCTCCAGGCCCATGAAAGGCATGCTTACAGGCCCCGTTACCCTACTGAACTGGTCTTTCGTGCGAGATGACTTACCGCGTGCCGTGTGTTGCCAACAACTGGCCCTGGCAATCCGCGACGAGGTTCTGGATCTTGAAAAAGCAGGGGTAGCCATCATTCAGATCGACGAGGCGGCATTGCGTGAAGGCTTACCCCTGCGCAAGACGCAGTGGCAGGACTACCTCGACTGGGCGACCCACGCCTTCCGTCTGACGGCGAACGGCGTACGGGACGACACACAGATTCATACCCATATGTGCTACTCCGAATTCAATGACATTATGGCGGCCATCGCGAGCATGGATGCGGACGTCATCACCATCGAGACCTCGCGCTCGGACATGGAGCTACTGGATGCGTTTGAACACTTCAATTATCCGAATGAAATCGGCCCTGGTGTGTACGATATCCACTCACCCAATCTGCCGGGGGAGGCGCAGATTATCCATTTGATGCAGCGGGCTGCGGAGCGCATTCCGGCAGAACGTCTCTGGGTCAACCCGGATTGCGGATTGAAAACACGGCAGTGGTCTGAGGTCATACCGGCACTGCGCAACCTTGTCGCGGCAGCCAAAACGCTGCGTTCGCAGGGTCTCAAGGCCGGAACGATGTCGTTCAGAACAGTTGACCTTCGGAGCAGTACGAATTAAAAATCCACCCCAACCAGGAAGACGAATTTCGAATAGTCCTCGCCCTTGATCTCAGGGGCGTTGCGTCGATATTCATGTTTGAGAGACAAGACGACGGCACCGATTAGACGCTTGCTGATTTCGAACTCGTTTTCCCAGCCGTCGACCGCATCGGTTTCTTCATAGCGGTGGTATTCGCCGCGATTTCGAATGTCAATTTCAAAGGGCAGGTCGAGTTCAGCCTCCGCAAATAACGAAGTAGACCAAAGCGTTGCGTCCAAACTGTAGTTCAGTAAGCGAAGCCCATAATGGTTTCGGGCTAAACCCAGACGCAGCACTGATTTATCGTGCTCGACGACGCGCACCCCCCCGCCCAGCTCCTGGCGAACCAAGCGGTAGTCCAGCGGTAAGCCCGAAACGCGGTAATCACGATCCTCCTCGATTTGAGGCGCATAAAGTACGAAAAGCCGGTGGGGCAAATCATGCCGATAATAAATGTCGGCATTGAATACATCGGTCTCGGTGACGCCATCAGATTGTTTGAATTCGTAGCGAGGTTTAAATCGAAACTCGTCATCCCGCCATCGTTTTTCGAGACGAAAATCGACCTTGATGCGCTGTTCACTTTGCGTATTGTGAAGAATTTCAGTTGACGTGGAGAAGCGACCTTCCCAGGGTATTTCACGGTGCAGTTTATCAGGCACGACTGCTGGTTTCTGCTGGGGAGTGTCAGTAGGCTTTGGGGTTGCCTCCTCGTCCGGCAGTCCTTCCGCTTGGATCGAGCGCTCGACGCGAGCGGTTTCGCTTGGGATCTTCAAGATCCCGAACCGAGGTGACTCGAAAATCAGGGTGTCGCCTTCTGTACCGATCAGGGTTCCGGTAATCTCATCGCCGTTATCAAGTACCAGGGTATCGGCATGAGATCGCATCGATATTAGGCACAGTAGCGTACAAAATAGACAAGTTCGCAAGAGTGGACGGGGAGGGGTGATCACAGATTTCCAGAAGCATTCGTTGTTTTTTCTGCAGCTTACAATTGCAGGTTTTAGGCGGTCAAGTCGCCGACTCATACGGGCATGAATTGCAAACAAGCCCATATCATGAGTTGCAGATTATTATATTCGACATTTAATATATATGTAATATCGCATATCTATCCTTTCCTCTCAGCTGCGAATTAGTTTAATTCGTGCGCAATGAAAAAAAACGGCGGCCATTAACAATGGGAATTTTCGAACGCTATCTATCGATATGGGTCGCACTGTGTATTGGGGTGGGCGTGTTACTGGGTAACGTTTTTCCACACCCATTTGCAGTCATTGCGTCATTGGAGTGGGCGCATGTCAACCTCGTCGTGGCAGTACTCATCTGGGTGATGATTTATCCGATGATGGTGCAGATTGATTTCCGCGCCGTGAAAGAGGTAGGGCGAAAACCGAAAGGTTTGATTCTAACGCTAGTGATCAACTGGCTGATTAAACCGTTTACCATGGCGGCACTGGGCTGGCTGTTTTTTAGGGTCGTGTTTGTGGATCTTGTCGATCCGCAGAGCGCCAGTGAATATATCGCCGGTATGATCCTGTTAGGTGTTGCACCTTGTACGGCCATGGTCTTCGTATGGAGTCAGCTGACCCGGGGAGATCCTAACTACACCCTGGTTCAAGTGTCCGTGAACGACCTCATTATGGTAGTAGCCTTTGCCCCCATTACGGCATTTTTATTGGGTGTCAGTGATATCACCGTGCCCTGGGAAACCCTCCTCCTGTCGGTTGTTCTCTATGTGGTGTTGCCCCTGGCGGCAGGCATATGGACCCGTCACCGCCTGGAAGGTCGTGACAGTGACACTGGCGCACAGCTGGGCACTTTTCTGCGCACTCTGAAACCCTGGTCTGTGATCGGCTTGCTGGGGACGGTGGTGTTGCTGTTTGGTTTCCAGGCCCAGACGATTCTGGCTCAGCCCCAAACCATCGTGCTCATTGCCATCCCGTTACTGATACAAACCTACGGGATTTTTGCCATTGGCTATGGAGGTGCTCGACTACTGAGGCTGCCGCATAACGTCGCAGCCCCCGCCTGTCTGATCGGCACATCTAATTTTTTTGAACTGGCAGTGGCTGTCGCAATTTCCCTGTTTGGTCTCCATTCCGGTGCTGCACTGGCTACGGTAGTGGGTGTGCTCGTGGAAGTGCCGGTGATGCTGTCACTGGTGTATATGATTAACCGCACCCAACACTGGTTTGGGGAAGCTTGAGGTAAGTATGACAAAAAACAAGACCATTAAGGTCGGTATCAACGGATTTGGCCGCATGGGTCGTCTCGCGTTTCGAGCGGCATTCGAGTGGGATGACGTAGAATTCGTGCGCATCAATGATCCCGCTGGCGATGCCGCTACCCTGGCGCACTTATTGACCTTCGATTCGGTGCATGGGCGCTGGCAGCACGAGGCCGGTTTCGACGGTGAGACCATGATCATCAAAGGCAAGCCCGTCCTCTGCACCCGCAACAAGACCATCGCTGAAACGGACTGGTCCGGATGTGACGTCGTCATCGAAGCCAGTGGTAAAATGAAAACCAAGGCACTGCTGCAGGCTTACCTGGATCAGGGGGTCAAGCGTGTGGTGGTTACTGCGCCGGTCAAAGAGGAGGGCGTGCTGAACGTCGTCATGGGGGTCAATCATGAGCTCTATGACAAAACTCAACACGCCATCGTGACAGCGGCTTCCTGCACCACCAATTGTTTGGCGCCGGTCGTGAAGGTCATCCACGAAAATATCGGCATTAAACATGGCTCAATGACGACGATACACGACATCACCAACACGCAATCCATCCTCGATACGCCGCACACGGATTTGCGCCGGGCACGCGCCTGCGGTATGAGCCTGATTCCAACCACCACCGGCTCCGCTACCGCCATTACGCACATTTTTCCGGAATTGAAAGGCAAGCTGAATGGCCATGCGGTTCGGGTGCCACTGGCAAATGCCTCCATCACCGACTGTGTCTTCGAAGTCAGCCGACCCACCACTGCCGAGGAAGTGAACCGCCTGCTGCAAGCAGCTGCGGACAATGAATTGAAAGGCATACTGGGTTACGAGGAGCGTCCTCTTGTCTCCATCGACTACAAGACCGATCCGCGCTCCAGCATTATCGACGCCCTTTCAACCATGGTGGTGAACGGTACTCAGTTGAAAATCTACGCCTGGTATGACAACGAATGGGGCTATGCCAATCGAACTGCCGAACTGATGCGCCTGGTTGGGCAGATGGATCAGGAGTAAGGCAGCGATGAGCTGGCTGGAGCAACTATCGCCCGAAATCCGCCAGTATATGGTGGTTACTGGTAACTACTGGGCCTTTACTCTCACGGACGGGGCTCTTCGTATGCTGGTGGTGCTGTATTTCCATGATTTGGGATACACCCCACTGGCGATCGCCATGCTGTTTATTTTCTATGAACTCTTTGGCGTGATCACGAATCTGGTCGGGGGCTGGATTGGTGCGCGATTGGGGTTGAATAAGACCATGAATGTTGGGTTGTTCATGCAGATCATGGCGTTGGCGATGTTGCTGGTTCCCGCCAGTCTGCTGACTGTGCCTTGGGTGATGGCTGCGCAAGCCTTGTCGGGCATTGCCAAGGATCTCAACAAAATGAGCGCCAAAAGCTCGATCAAATTGTTGGTGCCTTCTGAGGCACAAGGCCAATTGTACAAATGGGTTGCCATCCTCACCGGCTCTAAGAATGCCTTGAAAGGCGCGGGCTTTTTTCTGGGTGGCGCATTACTCAGTTTGTTCGGTTTTCAGGGCGCTGTGTTAGGCATGGCTGTTGCGCTAACGTTTGTGTGGCTATCCAGCGTTCTGACGCTGAAAAAGGATTTGGGCAAAGCCAAAAACAAGCCGAAATTTACCGAGATTTTTTCTAAAAGCCGAGCGATTAACATCCTGTCGGCAGCGCGAATGTTCTTGTTCGGTTCCCGTGACGTCTGGTTTGTGGTGGCTTTACCGGTGTACTTCGCCAGCGAATACGGTTGGAATCACTGGACCGTGGGCGGCTTTCTGGCCCTGTGGATCATCGGCTACGGATTCGTGCAAGGAGTTGCGCCCTCGATTACCGGAAAAGCCAGCGGTCGAGTGCCTGATGGGCGGCACGCCTTGAGCTGGGCCCTGATTCTGGGTGCCGTACCCGTATTCATTGCGCTGGCCGTGACGCTGCAGTGGCATTCGCAGGAAGTCTTGATCGGAGGGCTGCTGATTTTCGGTGCTCTTTTTGCTGTGAATTCCGCACTGCACAGTTATCTCATCGTCAGTTACGCTGGTGAGGACGGCGTCTCACTCCATGTCGGCTTTTACTACATGGCCAATGCGATGGGACGCCTGATTGGAACCGTGTTGTCCGGGTGGCTCTATCAAGACTACGGTTTGCCTATGTGCCTATGGGTGTCAGCGGGTTTTATCTTTCTTACCGCGTTAATATCCGTTAACTTGCCAGGACATCAAAGCCGCACGCCAGGGAGAGTAGAGTGATCAACTTCAGTTATTGAGCAGACCTCTCACTATAGTTTATAGTTAGCTCACTCTAGCTAACTTTTAGGATCAATACAGTGACACAGGCTAATATGCACGAGGCGAAGACAAAACTGTCGCAGTTGGCAGAGTTGGCCCATAGTGGCGAGGTCGTTGTGATTGCCAAAGCCGGCAAACCCTACGTTGATTTAGTTCCGCATCAGGAGCGAAAACCGCGTGAACCGGGTGGTTACTCGATTCAAATGGATGGCTTCGATTCGGCAGACGCAGAGATCCAAGAGGATTTTCACGGCGATAGTCTATGAAAAAACTGCTCCTGGATACGCACGTTCTGCTGTGGTGGATCGATAACGAAAAACATCAGTGGATTGGCCCGAAGACTAAAGCGGCTATTACCGATGCCCGCAATGAGGTTTATGTCAGCGCAGCCAGCACCTGGGAAATTGCCATCAAGCAAAGTATGGGGGCCTTGATTGCACCCGAGAATATGGAAGCCATCGTTGAAGACAAAGGCTTTTCTAAGTTGCCCATTTCATTGTTTCACGGTGAGCAGGCAGGCAGTCTACCCATCGAGCGACATCCTGAAACGGGAAAAGAGCACAAAGATCCATTTGATCGCATGTTAATCGCGCAAGCCCAATCCGGCGGCTTAATTCTGGTGAGTAAAGACGCGGCGTTCAGTGCCTACGCTGTCAGGCTACTCGATCCCCGATCCTGAACGCCGATACTCTCCCGGTGTCATTCCAGTCCACCGCTTGAACGCACGCTGAAACGCGCTTTGTTCCGAAAAGCCCAGCAGAACGGGTTGAAAACCTTGAACGCTTGCGCCAACTGGCTATCCTGCACAATGACGAAGTTGAGGTGTTTTGCGCTCATGATCCGGTTGAGCTGGTACGCTACGTCAGCTAAGTTCTCGCTATCTTGCGTCTGTTAATCTGGCCATTCGCTTGCGATAGCGTCGGGTCCGGCGTGCGGTGTCAATCTGTTGGAGGATCAGGGTCCGCAGCGGCGACACGGAAGGTGAGGGGGCTTTACCCTCACTGAGCTTCCGCAATTGATACTTCACCGCCGCTATGTTGGCCAGAGAAGCCATGACTTTATTTTTCCACTGAATCGGGGGAAGGGCTGGTGCGGTACTTTTTCCAGCCCGCCAATCGTTAGGCAGCTGCGGTGCAATCGCCAGTGCGGTGGCAATGCCGACCATCTCGATTCCCTGTTGGATAACCTCGCTGGCAACTGTGGCACGTCGGATACCGCCGGTCACCATGACCGGCATTTCAGCCACCCGCCGAATTTCGTGGGCGAATTCGACAAAATATGCCTCGCGGGCCAGTGTGCGACCATCACGCGCCTGACCCTGCATGGCCGGGGCTTCATAACTACCGCCGGACAGTTCAACCAGATCTACGCCCAACCCATTAAGCAACTGCACCACCTGTTTCGCATCGTCGGTGCTGAATCCGCCTCGTTGAAAATCTGCCGAGTCCAGCAACAGACGCGCCCGGTTTTCCAACGAGCCACCCCAGGCATCTGTTCGTTGATTGGTGAGCGGCGATAGGAATTGACTCAATAAATAACCGTGGGCCGCATGTATTTCAACGCCAGTAAAGCACGATTTTTCGGCAAGCTGTGCCGTGGTTACAAACTGCCGAACGACCTCTTCGATCTTCTCTGGTGTCATACTGCGGGGTGTAGTAAACCGCTTAGATAGATTTCCCAAATCCAGTGCTATCGCCGAGGGCGCCCAGGTATCCTGCCCCAGATTGGCCTGCATCTGACGACCCGGGTGATTGATCTGCAGCCAGAACTGCGCCCCTCTTGAACGTCCAGTTTTCGCCCATTGCTTAAATTTTTCCAGATCGCGCTCATCTTCAAGCACCACGCAGCTTTAGCAATGCGATTCGGAATGACGGAACCGTTGGGAAGGGTTAGCGTGTCGAACAGGGCCATGGATATTCCTCGTTACCAGATAGGTCTTGACTGAGAACAAGCTTAACCTTTAAGTTAAGTTTAAGGTCAATACTTTTTCTCGGCCTGTCTGTGAAATGAGGTGAAACATGAAAATTGGAGAACTCGCTAAACGCAGCGGCATGGCGGCTTCCCGTATCCGATTTTATGAATCAAATGGCTTGATCAGCGCGGTTAAACGCAAAGCCAATGGCTATCGGGAGTATGGCGCTGAGGCCATCTATATTCTCGATATGATCACCTGTGGTCAGCAAGCCGGGTTCTCGCTGGAGGAACTTCGTCAATTGCTGCCCAAGGGAGAGAGTGGGTGGAAGCATGGTGAGCTGCTTGAAGCGCTCAAACGCAAAGTATCCGACATCGAAGCGCTCGAAGGCCGTTTAGCAGAAACTAAACAGCATTTGCTGCGTGCCATCGCCCAGATCGAGCATAAGCCGTCTGACATTGACTGCGAAGACAATGCCAGGCAAATTTTAGAAAACATTCAGATTAAAGCCGTTTAGCCAGACGATTCAACATTCAGTGCCTTTCGAACGCGCTCCGTAATGTCGTCAGACAGAGGATTTTCTCTTGACCCCCAGTGATGCAAGACCTGACCCTGGGGGCTGATCAAATACTTATTAAAGTTCCACGAAGGGAATGCGGATTGTTTGCCCACCGCTTCAAAGATTGAATCAGCCTCAGGGCCTTTTACGTGAGCAGGGGCAAGCATCGTAAACGTGACGCCAAAGTTTTTATAGCACACCTCGGCGGTTTCAGCCTGATCATCGGACTCTTGAAAAAAGTCATCCGAGGGCATGCCAAGTACAACCAGCCCCTCTGAGCCATAACGCTGATGCAGCGCTTCAAGTTCTTTAAACTGCGGGGTAAAACCACAGTGGCTGGCTGTATTCACCAGTAGCACCGGTTTTCCGGCCGTCAGCGCACACAAGTCCACTTTTTCACTGGCGTGCAAACGTACACGTTCGGTATTGAAAATCGGGGCGCAGTTTGCGGCGTCGTCAGCGTTTGCAACCTTAGATGAAAGCGCCACAACAAGCCCGATCCCTGTCATTAGAAGTAGACGCCCGTTAAAAATGTCAGTCACCGTTTTTCTCCATAACTTGAGCAGCTTTAACTGTTACGAGAATTTCGGAGGGAAGGATCATCGCGTCTCGAATCTGGAGGCTATCCCAGAACTTCGAGGTAACGAATACGTGCTCTCACCACCGCTAAAAAGTCCTCAGCCCTGTCCTTGATGATACGCAGATGTTCTTCATTGAGGGATTTGGCCCGGTTAACCAACTCAGTCATCTGACGGACGGCCACGGGATGGGAGATACCGGCCTTGACTGCCAGCTCAATAAAATCGCCCCCATAGTAGCGACCATTCCCCATTTCGGCAGCTTGGTGCGGCATGCCTTGATCAAGCAGGTCAAGCGCCATGATTGGCCCTCCCACGCCACACAACTCGGTATTCAGGAAGTCATAAGCAGGCGTCATCCGCAACGGGGGCCCCGGAAAGACGGAAATGTTTTTGAGGTGATAGTCGTCGTTGCCCAAAAGATACGCACACACGATCCGTCGAAACGTTTCAATTTGGATCGCACCACTGCCATGCGCCTTTAAAAACGCCAGAACTGTCTGATAGCTGGCCGCTTCATATTTGCTCTCGCTTTTTAGATTGCTGATTCCCATGGCCTGAAGCATGTCTTCCTGCTGAATTCGGGTAGACGCTGTGCGGTCATAACGCCGGGTGACATAGCACAGCTCACCATCGGCAAACGGAAGTAATCCGGACGCGGCAGTCTGTACGCCCAAGTAGCCGAGCAACCTCATGGTTAGGTGTTCGTTTTCGGCGGCCAGAGGAAAAGTTTCAGGTGAGGGCTTGATAATGTGCGTACCACCCGAGGTTACCCGGACAAGTTCGCGATTAAGTACTCGGCACTGAAGCTTGGTCTGAACGCCACTGATGGAAAACCCGGTCGATTTCTGGCGGGCCGATCGAAAATAGTCCGCTCGTGTGAAGGGTAGGCGGGGGACCACACCGCGACTACCCAGTAATTTTTGCAAACACCGGGGATGGTAAGGCCATTGCGGGAAATCACCGGATTCCAGACAGATCAGGCATTGAGCACTCATGCGTCATCGACCTTTTTGACCACTACAGCGCCCGGTAAATCGCCTCCGTTACGCAGCAACAAAGCAAACTCGTCTGTCGGATCTATTTTTTGGCTTTCGGATTGCAGCTTCCTAAGCCATCCTTCAGCGAGTAAACCACTGAAATACCCGTGAAGTGTCGGGCTGTCGTAAGGATCTTCGCGCAGCGGCAGGCTCAAGCTAATCGGCAGACCGGTATCCAGGTAACGTTTTTCATAGGTAAAGCGATACGTGTGATCGGACCGTTTTTCAAGTATGCCAACCCGAGTTGTGTCTAAGTAGACATAGGCTTTCATTTGAGAACAATCATCAGTCGGAATCCCAACACATCACCTAGCTGATTCAGGGTCTCTACATTCACCTTGAGGTCTGATTCAGATTCTAACCTCCGTACGCTACTCACACTGATACCCCCATAGTCTGATGTCTGTTGCTGAGTGAGATTAAAGGCCTGACGTTGCTGTTTCAGAATCTCTGGCAACCTCTCTAGTGGATAGGGTGTCTGGGACTCAAAGCTCAAGGCTTCATCCTCCAGCAACGCATCAACTTCCGAAAGCAGAGACCGTATATGCTCGACAACCTTGCGATTCATCGGGTTAACCTATCACAAATGAATTAAAAATCCGTAAATAAGAGGTATTAATTCTCTTATGGGACATGTGATTCACAATAATCTCATATGAGAGATAATACAAATAATGTTTCACATTATAACTCTTGTGTGAGATTCAATTTACCCAGTCGAGCTCGTCGGCTGCCAGAGGACGCGCTTCTCCCGGCGCCAACTTCTCATCCAGCATAATCGCACCAATCTGAATGCGCTTTAGCGCCAATACCGGATTACGAAAACGCCCCAGCATCCGTTTGATTTGATGATAGCGCCCCTCGGTCAAGGTGATCTCGGCTTCATACTCAGAAAGTATTCTGAGTGAGGCAGGGCGGGTGTGAATCCCTTCGTAGGTGAAATAAAAACCTTCTGCGAACGCTGCGATGTAATCCTCGTTGAGCGGCTTGGCGACGGTGACCCGGTAGATTTTTTTCACCTCGAATTGAGGATCACTGAGCCGGGATGACCACCGGCTGTCGTTAGTCAGCAGCAGCAAGCCGGATGAATTCAAATCCAGCCTTCCTGCTATGTGCAACTCAGGATCTGCTTCAGCCGGCATGAGATCCATCACGGTGGTGTGCAGATCATCGCGTGTTGCGCTAACCACGCCGACGGGTTTGTGCAACATCCAATACTGCGGGGTCTTATGCGGAAGGGTTTCTCCATCGACCTGCACAACCGAAAAGTCATCGACCTGATGATCAGCACCCAAGGCCGGTAAGCCATCCACACGGATGACATTGCGCGCCAACAAAGGGCGAATAGCCTTACGTTTGAGCCCAAGAGCCTGACTGAGGTAGACATCCAGTCGTTTTCTGCCGTTTGCCATCCGTACTACCGGTTAAACTTGTTCGATCTTGTGCTTTTCAAGCTTTGCGCACACCCAGTTCCTAAAGCGTTCATCCTCAAACAACCAGACCCGGTACCCGCCATTGTAGATGAGTTGCTCGTCACGAAGCCTGTCCACCGCATTCTGAATCTTCGGAATCGAAATTTCGTCTACCCCCAGTCGTTCACCTAACCATAAGCGCGCTTTCTCGGTATAAAGGCCGACGTCCAGCTCACTGGCCAGCAATTGGAGCACCGCCTGGTCGATGGGCAGTAAATCGTTCCAGAGGTAACCGTAGTCCTCGTCGATATTCACTGCCTTTTGAAACGCTGAGTAGCCTGCATCGATGTCTTTGATGCCGTTGATCAACATGAACTTCAAGAGTAGGTGGAACAGTGCAGGGCCGTTCTGCAGCGCGTTAAATACCTTGATAGCTTTAACCAGCGAAAGTTTGACGGAACTGGCCTGAGCATAGCAGTCCAGCATATAGGCAACGAATTCGCTGCCAAGATCCGGCAGGTCGATCTGCTGCGAGGCGTGAAACATGGGGCTTTACGATCCCGAAACATGCGCATGAGCCCTCCCGTGAGGACCCGGTAAAGACGACATAGATCTTCTTGCGGTGCGTCTCGAACTCGGTTCTCAGTAGCGCCACCAGCGACTCGAACTCCGGTCGTGTACTCAGGTGCTGCACTTCATCGAGCAGCAACAGGGTGGGCGCCTTTCTGCGTGCAAGCCGTTTGATTAGGTCAATGATGCTCAGGAGGTCATTCTCGGTGGGCTTTTCCGGGTTGGATTTCAACGTCAGCGAGGCCAGCGGGGGGAGGTCGCTTTTAAGTTCCACTGTCCCGCTGTGGCTGATGTAGGCCGAAAGACGACTTTTCCAATCATGATTTTCCACGCATTCCTCAAGGGCGTGCCGAAGCGCTTTGGCTGGATTATCTTTCAGCTGCCAGAACGAACAGTAGCAGATCTGATATTTCCGCCCGTAAGCCAGCGGTGCCAGATCATGCAGAAGAAACTCACTTTTACCCATCCGTCTGGGTGCGAATAGGGTCAAAGAACCCGTAATTCCTGTATCGAATGCGTTGAGAAAATGTTCAGCAAGGGCAGTGCGCTCGAAATGCCAGTCAATCACATTATTACCAATTAATTGCTTTCATACTAATTATTATGGTACCTATTAAACTTGACTAATACACGTGTCGAAAGCTGCCTTACTTGTGAAAAATCTATGACTTCAGAAACGAACCAATGTTGTGGTTGCCAGGATGAGCCAACTCACTCGTCTGCCGCTGATACAGCCACACTGGCGCAAGCGAATTTCGACAGTGTAAGCGTGTTCGATGTTCCTAAAATGGATTGTCCCTCCGAGGAAAACCTCATCCGGACAGCCTTTTCATCTTTCGGCGAAACGGTCTCCTTCGCGTTTGATATCCCTAATCGACAAGTACGTATCTACCACTCTGACACACCTGATAAGGTCGAGACGGTCATTCGATCCGTAGGACTTGGCGCCAGTTGTGTGTCGTATGAAAGAATCGATTCAGAAAGTGTGCATAAGGCACGAGAAAATGCCAAAGCTCAAGATTTACGCGAAGCCTCGGTATTGAAGTGGCTGCTTTGGATTAACGCTGTGATGTTTTTCATTGAGCTTTCTGCGGGCATTGTGGCGCAGTCTGCAGGGCTTATAGCAGATTCACTGGATATGTTTGCCGATGCCGCGGTGTACCTTGTCGCGCTCTATGCTGTCGGAAAATCGGCTCAGACCAAGCTTAAAGCGGCTCATATGTCAGGGTGGCTGGAAGCGGCACTGGCCGTTGGGCTATTGGTGGAAGTGATTCGGCGAGCAATTATGGGTGGCGAACCCGTTTCGATTCTAATGATGGGGGTCGGTGCTATTGCATTGCTTGCTAACCTAACGTGTCTCGTACTGATTTACCAGGTACGAAATAATGGAACCCACATGAAGGCCAGCATGATTTTTTCCGCCAATGACGTACTTGCCAACGCCAGCGTCATCGTAGCAGGTGGCCTCGTGGCGGTCGCAGATTCGCAAATCCCTGACCTGATTATCGGGGTCATCATTTCGTGTGTGGTTTTGTGGGGTGCTTTACGTATTTTGCGACTTAGATAACGAGGTGCCACCTGTATTGCGACAAACGCATTCACTTTATTATAATGAAAGCAACGAATGCATTTAGATGAGTTGACTGAATTAAACCTCCCGCTGTTTGCCACTTTTGGCCCGGTTTTTGGCTGCTGATCGCACATAAACGGTGTCCGTCGTTGCCATACTGGCATGTCCCAGATCTTCTGAAACGTCTTTAAGTGCGCGTCCACGGTCAATTTCCATACTGGCGCCCGTGTGTCTGAGCCAGTGCGGTGAGACGTCCTTGAAAATCTGCGCCGCTTGTTTTCCTTGCCAGAGCAGCATGTCGTCGTAGGCCCGCAACAAAACCTGTTCGACGAGTCGGGCAAGTTGCCGGGCGGTCATGCCACCGGCACCACGGATTTTTTCAACAATAGGTTCTTTTTCCTGCATGCCAGGTCTTGCTGACAGTCCTCGCCAAAGACGATAACGTTCGAGGTAGGACAGAAAACTGTCAGGGACCGAAATATCCCGCAGTTTGCGTCCTTTACCAAATACTTTTAGCCACCAGTTTTTATCCTGATCCTGCCAGAAGTGGCTCATGACTGGCACCCAGTCGGAACGTTCGGACAGTTCGGAGATACGAAGAAATAAAACTTTCATCGCAGCCATAAGAAACAGATTGCGTTCATACAGCGAATCTTCATCGGCCATCCGTTGAGCCGTATCCAAAAGGAATTGCCACTGATCCTGATCGAGACGTTTGGTTTCCCCAATCTGGGCATCTTTAATGAGTCGCTTGCAGTCCTTGCGTGCAATCAATGACGGATTGCCCAAACACAATTCCTCGTCCATCAGGTAGCTGTAGAATACATTCAGCGCCGTAAATACGGATTTAAGGGATTCCTGAGAGGGTCGGTATTTTTTTCTGTCCGTGTCGCTGCCTTGCGAGATATAGCGAAAGGGTCGCCATTCCGGATTGAACTGGTGATCACCAGAGACTTGAATGAACTTGTCCAGGTTGGCCAGACCGATCCAATCAAGCGGTGGTTTGTAGAAGAATTCGATGTAATCCAGGATGTCGGATTTGCGCATCTGATCGAGAGGTTTATCCGCAACGAGGAAGCACCACAACATAAACTTTTCGATTTCGGAACGAAACCGGATAAAGGTATGATCGGATTTGTTGCGCCCAATAAACACCAGAAACTGCTTTCCCCAATCCCATTGCGTAGCACACCAGGGAGGTAATTCGTTCAGGCGATCGTGCAAAGCCTTGAAACTGCCAGCGTGGTAGTCTTTCAGCTCGGGGTATGTCGGAAACAGCGGATATGGATCAGAAATGGCCATGGGATCAAGTATTTATCATTATTAAGGTGTCGGTTTCAGTGTAGACGCCTCTATAGGCTATGTCTAGTACTCACAAGTATTGGACATAGCGAGCCTGATATAGGCGCGGCTCCTCCATTTACTTCCGCACTTGGTGATTCTCAATTATCGTCCCTTTGCCTCTCAGTAAAGCCAATCCTCATAAGCCAACGGCAAGCTATTCAGCAAGTCACGATTCTCCCGCCAGTTCGGCATAAACTGCGTCATTAGCTCCCGAAACCGGTCGTTATGGTGTCGCTCTAACAAATGCACCATTTCGTGGACCAGAATGTATTCCAGACATTCTGGTGGCTTTTTGGCTAGTTCCAGATTGAGCCAGATTCGTTTCGCTGCGATGTTGCAGCTGCCCCATTTGGTTTTCATTTTTTTGATGCCGATACCGCCCACTTCTACGCCGATGGTGTTTTGCCATTTTGCTACCAATATTTCGGTTCGCTGTTTCATTTCCTGGCGGTAGAAATCATTGAGACACTTCAGCCGGTTTTCTCTGCTGGTTCCAGGTGAAATGTGCAGTTCTATTTTATGAGCGCTTTTCACTAAAACAGCATGTTTGCCAGTTCGTTCAACCAGGCTCAGTCGAAAACGATGTCCCCACAAATAATGGCTTTCACCTGAGACCATCTCCCGGCTCGATTGTCTGGGCTGTTTCGCGAAGTCCCGTTGCTGTCGTCTTATCCATGCCAGTCTGCTGATCACGGCGATACGGATCGATTGTTCACTCATGTTGTTCGGTGCTGCCACACGCACTCGGCCATCTGGCGGTAGCACACTCAGATGCAGGTTCTTTATATCTTTGTGGTTTATCACTACCGTGATGTCACGAATTTCGATCTGCGACTTCAAAGGTATTCCTTTTGCGCTTTGATCAATGCCATCACCGCTTCAATATCAATCGTGTAACCTTCAGTTGTGTCTCGAATGGCATTAGCAATTTCACGTTCTTTAAACCGATCACCCAACCAATCTGCTTTCTTGGTTGTACGCACCGCTTCATCAATCTTGTTGGCTAGCGCTTCATCCTGGCCCAGGTTATCAAACAGCGATTGCTTCGCTGCTGTGTCCATGGATTCCGGATAACGACTTTTATTGGTGCTGGCAGGATTGACTACTTTTTTGGCCAATGCTTTGATTTCTTGCAGATATTTCTGGTAATCAATCGCCTTTTTACGCCGCTGCTCGATCAACTCATCCAGCAAGGTCGACATATGCTCGTAGTAGCGGGGATTCACCGGGTTTTCATCAATGATGGTTTTGCGAACATTGTTTTCGATGGCTTCGGCCATGGCTTCTTTATTGTTCAAAAGCCCTTTGGGTAGCTTTTCCATGCCCTGCCCGTCATTTTTAACCACCAGTTCGATCAAACCCAGTTCCTCAAAGTCCATCAGGGTTTCGCTGTCATCCGCTCGAATGTACATATCCAGTAAATGCCGCATGGCAGGCTCAAAGCGTTTCATGTCCAATAGATCACCACTGGCCACTTTAACTTCATCACGCACTTTCTCAAAGTGAGTCACTTCCTGTTTAATGGCTGCTGCCTGAGTGGATGTATATCCCGCTTGCTCCATTTCATTGGCGATGTTGGCATAGGCTCGCAGCAACTTGGCAACCGACTGGTATAGCGTAAGCCGCAAGGCCTCCTTTTCAGACAAGGCCTCGCTGTTACTGCCAGATTGTCCGCAGAAAAAGGCCAGAAAATCTTGGGTATTGCGGGGATAATGCACCGGTTCGCAAAGTGCCCGAACGGTTTCAAGTGCATTGTCCAGATCTTCTTTGGCTTGGACCAAACGGTCTTTTAGCAGGCCAGCCACGTCTTCTTTGTCGTAAGCGTCGAAGGCTTCGGCGGTGTAGTCCTTCACGGCTTTATCCAGCGACCTAAACAGATCCTTGTAGTCAATAATATAACCGTATTCCTTGTCATCACCGTCCAGTCGGTTGACCCGGCAAATGGCTTGGAACAGGCTGTGATCGGCCATGCTTTTATCGATATACAGATACGTCGCAGACGGTGCGTCGAAACCGGTCAGTAGCTTGTCGACCACAATCAATAAGCGCATTTGACCGGGTTCTTCGATAAAACGCTTTTTTACATTCAGTTCAAATTCATCAACGCGCTTGGCTGCCTGCTCTTCGTCCTGCTCGAAGTAGTTGGCGAGCATTCTCCGGTAAACATCGTACTTGAATAATTTCTCGGTCAGCCCTTCCCCAGTTTCTTCTCCCTTGATTTCAGTCGCACTGGGTTTGTAACTTGTGACAATCGCGCACTTGCCGTTGAGATCCGTTTTGCTGAATAAGTCATAGACGACACAAGCCTGATGCACACTGGCACAGACCAGCATGGCATTGCCGCGCCCATCCATCAGCCGAGGTTTTAACTCCATATCCATCAGGATATCACTGACGATTTTTTCCAGCCGGGATTTACTGGAAAGTACCTTTTGCAGGGTGCCCCATTTTTGCTTTAACTGGGTTTTCGCGATGCCTGACAGCCCTTTGGTTTTGGCTTCAAACCACTGATCCACCTTGGTTTCAGAGGTTAAGTGTTGATCGATATCTCTGGCTTCATAACGCAGATCCAACACTACGCCATCGGAAACGGCCTCGTTGAATTTGTAGGTATGAATGTAGGGACCAAACACCTCAATGGATTTCTGTTTATCCTTTTTCATCAGCGGTGTGCCGGTAAAGCCGATAAACAGAGCGTCCGGCAGGATACTTTTCATCGCACAATGCAATTTGCCAGATTGAGTGCGGTGGCACTCATCCACGAACACGAACAGGTTTCCCTTCGGTCGAAAGTTAGTCGGTAGGCTCTTCCTGAGTTCTTCGATAAAATCGCGGGTGGCACCTTCATCATCCGACTCACCCTGACGCCCAAACTTGTGCACTAATGAACACAACAGCCACGGCGTGGGATGGTTGAGCTTTGCGATCAGGTCGGCACCGCTTTTGCTGCGATCGATCTCTTCATCGACGCCTTTGAACACTTTCTCAATCTGTTCATCCAACTCGGTTCTATCGGTGACAATCAGCACTCTCGCGTCGGTGACATTTTCCCGTATCCATTTGGCCAGCCAGACCATGGTGAGACTTTTACCCGAACCCTGCGTGTGCCAGATGATGCCGCCCTGACGCGAAGCAATGTGCTTCTTCGCTGCCTGAATACCAAAATACTGATTGTGACGGCAGGTTTTCTTTATGCCCGAATCGAATACAATGAAATCATGGATAATTTCTAAAAAGCGCTGTTTATTGCAGACCTGGCTTAAGTGATTCTCTAACGGATTTTCGCTGGGGTTTGGTTGATTGTCTTTCCATTCAAGGTAATAACGCTCCGGGGTTTCTATCGTGCCGTAGCGTAGCCCTTGGGTGTCATTGCCCGCCATGACCAGTTGCATGGTGGTGAAGAAGTTGCGGATAAAGTCTTTCTTCTGATTGTCCAGATTCTGCCGGATGCCTTCGCTCGTGGAGACCGAGGAACGCTTCAATTCCAATATGCCCAGGGCGATGCCATTCACGTACAGCACGATATCCGGGCGCTTCTTGTTTTCGCCTTTCACGGTCACTTCTTCGGCGATGGCGAAGTCATTATTCTGGGGATTTTGCCAATCGATCAGCCACACGGTTTCGTTCAGGTGACCCGCACCAACCTTATCTTTCACGCCATAGCGCAGCAGTCGGTAAACGTCTTTGTTGGCATCGAAGAGTTTCTTGCCCTCCCTAACGCCACGGCGATTTCGAGTTTTCGTAAGGCCCGATTGATCAGTGCCTCGTCAATACCGCGCTTTAGTAGCCAAGGTTTAAGAACATCAATTTCGACATTACGGTTATTTTGCCGGTCGTGCCAGTCGCCCAGGGTAGCGATAACCCAGAGCTTGCTGAAAGAAGTTCACCACTCGTTTTTGGGTTTCACGCTCCTTCTGGCCGACGTTGCTCATGGAAACGATCCCATGCTATCAGCAATTGCAGCAGATTTTTCTGCGCAGTTCTGGTAATCACTGATCGGTTCATAAATCCAGATAGCTACGTCGCCCAGGCTATTTAGTACCGCGTCGATGCGAGGCTTCACTTGCAGCCAATTCAAACCACCGTTGCCTGCGCCCAGTGCTGGAATAGCAATCGACTTTACATGATTAGCCATAATAAAGGCCTTTAGATCATTTAACCCTGCTTCCACCCACTCCATCCTGGAGGGCGAACGCCAGTGCTTTTGGTAGGGAAATTGATGATCCAGCGAGGGCCGTACAATTCACCACTTTCAGTGACAAACATCTTGCCAATGGTCACCTGATTGGATTTACAGGCTTCCGCATAAGCCTTCATGTTATTTGGAAATCGCTCTTTAAACATTAAGGCAATGCCCTTGCCCATCACGCCCACAGTGTTGACCGTATTGACCAAGGCATCAACAGGCGCGTCGAGTAAATTACCAGTGGTGTAGTGAATCATGAGAATTGCACCTATTGACTTTCCGGTACCGCTCTACGTTTGATGATGACTCTGAATGCATTGCCATCTTTATCATCAATAAACTCAATGTCAGGATAGGCTTTAATTGCTCGCTTTATTCCACTCCCTAAACCTCTGTAAGGCAAAACTTTGGGCGCAAATGAGGCTAATATCGGGTTACGAATGTTCGAGTTCCCCATTTTAATATTCTCAATTGTCAAGTTGTTCGGTAGATGCCCCGGCTGATTATTTCAACTCGGTCGGCGAAAACCAGCACTTTAACTGGCGCTGATACGAAGTAATCCCTGTGAATAAGCGCATTTGCGATCAATTCTTCCAACACAATCCTTGGGATTTCCGGCTCGCCTAGTGAGTTGAAACCCTGATCATTTTGAACATGGCGAATATTCGCCAGTGCAAATACCAAGACTTTCTGAAACACGTCCGACACCTTACCATTTATATCCTGGCTATCGATATAATGCTGGTCTTCGATGTCAATTCCCGGAAAAGCAACTGCCTTAACAATAAAAACAGGAAGGCGAATGTGGGTCTCGATCCGAACAATAGAACACCACTTATGTTCAACCTACCATTTTTAGACAGATTCATATTTTCCAGCAGCTGGGCGCGAGAAACACCCTGCTCTTCGACAGTCTCTCCGTATTCTCTTTCAAAAAAGGAATCGAAAAAATCCTGGTCAATGTCAGCCGCGGAAGAACCGCTAACCGGAGTTTCATCTGCATGGACTAATGAGGCCTCCTGGAACATGCGCTGCAATTCTTCACGAGCAGTTACTCTTCGCTTGTCTGATCCACTTTTCACCCAAACATGACCTTGAGTATCCATATAAGGTTTACTAATGCCTTGCTCTATATGCAAAACAATAACCAAACCATCAGGAAGTTGAATGTTTTCGGTAACAGGATTTATTGGAGGTCTTACATTATTAGTCGCTGCATTCGCAATGATTTGATTGATTCGACCTACATCTTCTCGCGTCAACCCAGACCTGGAACCATTGCCATTGATAATGCCGATGAGAATTAAACCGCCTTGGCTATTGGAAAACGCAACCATTTCCGCACCCAGCGATGCCGCATTATTTACATCCGCCTTAAATTGATGACGGCTATCTTCGTCCCGGGCGACTATTGATAAGAGTTCTTCGGTTTCCATGCTTCATATACCTGTTTACGTTTCTCGAAGGCCCCAGCACCACCCTCCATAATGCCGACAATGCGTTGCTGAACATCAGCACAATCAATGCTACCACTAACTATATCAATATGATCATCCTGATATTCACAGACAATTACCTGTTCTGCATCCCCTAATACTGGAATATTGGCGTTGTGAGTAGCAAACACAAATTGGGTTTCTGGCTTTAGTTCACGGATCAGCTTTATAACATCGTCATAAATCGTTTGATTATCCGGTGTCGTCTTCTGGTTGGTCGATAATGACAATGTCATTTTCCCGCTGACTTAAAACAAACAGCATCAGAGCTGAAGCACGCTGACCCAATGAATGATGAGCGAGCGCCTTACCGCGGTATTCAATGGTGAAATTATTTGGCACCTGCCAAGTGAGTAAGGCCTCTAAGTTGTCTTCGAAGTATTGCCAGAAGGTATCGAAGGAACTGCCAAGCAGCGATTGCAACAAGCTTTTTTCCCGCCACGTAGCGCCAAAGTCACTGAACTCGTTCACCACAGTTTGCAGCATTGCTTCACGAATACGACTACCGCGATATAAATCTTGTATATGCTTGAGCATGGCTGCCTTGTTGGCCTTAAACTGTGGGACAATTTTAAGCGGCGAATCCACCCGATTGATTTTAATCAGCACTTGCTCAATCGCCCGGTATTCCTCAAGCCAAAGGTCGTTTAGCTGAGCCAACTCCCGTTCTAACCCTTGGTTCAAATCAGCATATTGCTGCTCGCTCTTGGCCAATACCCCAAGCATTTGTTCAGCCTGATCCAGCACACTCTTTAGCTGTTTAAATTCTTGTGGGCTGATAGCTTGCGCACTGGCTTGTTTCAGTTCGCCGGCCAACTTACGCTCTATGTCCGCAAACTCTTCTTTCAAAGCCTGTTTCTGCTGCTGGAAGCCTGCCAGCTTTTGCTGTAATTGCTGTGGTCATTTTTCCGTTGACTGCAATCTGCTTAATGCTGTCAAAGCTGTGAAGCAACTGCTGGTACGTAGCAAAAAAATCATCAAAAAAAGGCTGGCTCTGCGCGGATTTGTACAGAATCTGGTTTTTAAGTTCGTCTTCAAAGCTTGCAATAAAGCCATTCAATTCGGACAGATACTGGTGTGTACCCTGGATAACCTGCTGTGCTTTTCGCTCATCACGATCAAAGTCGATCTGCTTTTGCAGTTTGGCTTCAACACCATGACGCTGATAGAACTTTAACTTAAACTCCGAGTCCTGCTTTTTATGCAACCATTCTTGTTTTTGCATTGAGGCACGGGTCAGGCGTTTAATTTGACCAATGGCGTCCACCACTCGCTGGCGACCTTGTTCAATCTTTTTGCCGCACAGGGATCAAGGCTTCACCAACCAGCTTTTCTATCAAATCTTTTTCAAAGCCTGCGCCAGTACTCGACAAGTCTTTTGGCCAAAATAGATGGGTTGGTGCAATACGGTTTCTCGAATCGACACACTTGGTTGTAATTGTCCGTTGACATCAACATCCGGCCGCTCACCTAATCTGCGACGTATCTGATCGGGCTGGCCTCGACGATCAATGGCGTCGATGGTAATTTTCCCTCCGCTCCGCAACAAATGTTTCACCAGGCTTTCTTTATACTCGACATCCGAGGCTCTATCGCCAAACGGGATATTCAGCGCATAGCGAATACCCTCCAGCACAGAGGATTTTCCGCTACCACGAATGCCAATCAGGGCATTGAGTTCCGGCGACAAGCAAATTTCGGTGCCACCAAGGGTGCCCGCTCCTTCAAAACTGATTTTACGGATAAATGAATGGCCATAGCTCGGCAAATCAACCCGAACTCGGGATTCTTTATCGCGCAAGGCAAATTTTACAGCTTCAAAACTGAAAGCTCCGAGCTTTAAATAAATGGCATCGTTTCTCGCAGACATGTCTGCAAGGTTCTTAGCATCACTGCCTTCTACCTCGGCAGGGTATAACGCGCCTAAAGCTTGCTGGATTTTGACACGCTCATCTCGGGTACGAACTTTCTGAAAGGCCAATGCTCTGCGCCCAACTGCCGCATTCTCGAATACTTCTTTTATTCGGCCGGGGGAGAACCCGGACCATAAGCCATTGGGCGCTTCAACATGCGCAAATATCAGGAAGTAGTCCCTATGAAAATCATCCAGTTTTCGTACGGTTTCAACAATATCGTGCTTCGAACGAGCATTCTCGTCCTCAAAGTTGGCAATGCCCGCAAAGGTCACGTTGAGAAAGCTTTGGATATAGTTGACCTGTTCTTTGTTGGCAAACCATTCATCCGAGAAGACTACGGTATGCACACCCGCTTGGCCATCTTTTACTGACAGTTCAATGCCGGGCAGCAGACCAATGCCTGATTTTCTTGCCCTTTTTTGCAGCGCTCTAAACTCGTCCAAATCAAACTTGTTGTGATTGGTTATTACACCGAGCCCAATGCCGGCATTAGCCAGCGATCGCACATATTGGTTCAGGTAGTCATTTTCTTCACCGGTGTATTTGAACTCTTTATCCGCACGGGTATGAAGATGAAAGTCCGCCTTTAACCAGCGGCTACCACATTCAAAAGCGTTCTCACTCATCAATGATCCTCCTCGTGGGTTTCACTGAGCGGTTCTTGCCTGTCAGCAATTTGCTTCATGCATTTTTTGATATGGCAGGTTTGGATAGGCGTTCCGACATTTCGGTTACCTTGCCGGTCGTGCCAGTCGCCCAGATAACGATAACCCAGGGCTTGCTGAAAATAGTTCACCACTCGGGTCTGGGTTTCGCGTCCCTTCTGGCCGACGTTGCTCATCGCTTGTCCTTAAACTGGTTACTCGAATAAGACCATTATGGTGTCTCTACCCATTATATTAACCCTGAATCAATTTGAAGCTCACCTGATAGCGGTAAAAACTGATATTGGCTGTAACACTCAATGCCCTCCGTAGCTTGACATCATCTTCCAGCGCAATGATGGCTCCCCGAACTTGTTGATGAGGCTCTGCCAATTCGTCCTTCACATAGCCCATGTAGCGTTGAATCTGACCCACCACCACACGCTGGCGCGTCCGCGTTTTAACTCCACCACGAGTAAGGTGTTCTGATCTTTACTGATGGCAAGAATATCAATGGGACCGGTGTCGGAGGGATACTGACGCCCTACCGGTTCACCGTCTTCGGTAAACACGTCAAAGTCCTTACCCAGCAGCGTGGATTGCCAGTTGGCCACCAGACACTCTTCCAGGCCTTTCCAGCGCAAACACGCTTGGGTCTTCAACCGTTTCATCACTGTGACTGAGTGCAGCAGGTTGCGCACCAGACAGCAAGCGTTCCAATTCGTCGACGTATTTGGTGATATTGCTGACAGTGCCAATGGAGCCAGCAGAATTTTTCAGTGACGGGCTCATTTCATCGCGGTTGATACCGCGTTCAAACCATTTAATTTTGCGCCGATGAGGCAGTAAATTGCCTTCGACGTAGAAATAATCAGAAACGACCTCCCCCACATAGTATTGCCCGGAACCATTCGGGCACAAAACGATATCCCCAATCTTCATTCCCTTGCAGATGGTATGCAGCATGCCACAAGCCAAGCCAGCGGCGATCTTGGTTTTGTCCGGATTGGCCTGGAGGAATACCGGAATAAACCGCGTGTTGAAGTCTCGCCAGTTATCGGACAAGTCTGCCTTCAGATCTTGTTGAATACCCCAGTAGCCGCCAATAAAGCCCATCTCAAAGCACTCCTGAGCGTAACAGCTTTTGGCACCGGCCATGATACGGTAGTAGCTTCGATTTGGGGTCATGCGGCTGCCTCTGGTTTGACCAGGCGAGTTTTACCGGTCAGTAATTCCTGCATCATGCCTTGTTTGATTTGGCGGGTTTTGGATAGTCGTTTTTCGAGGGTTTGGATTTCGGTGTCCATGTCGGAAAGGATGGTGGCTATGGCTGTTTGCTCTTCAGTATTCGCAATAGGCAGTGAGATTAAGCGAATAATGTCACCACTCAAATTTGGCTGCCCTCCTTGAGTATATTTTTCAATTATTTTGTCTTTGTTCATGCTGAACCAATAAAACAGATATTTAGAACTGTGTCCTCTAGGAATAACGGCCAATACTGCTTGGTTTATCGCTGCATCCACCTGAGATATCGCGCACACACCGGCAGTTGCACCATAAAGAGCAATCAAAAATGTTCCTGCCTTTATTTCTTTAGCAGAAGAATGTTGTAGTCCTTCATTTGTAATACGACCTTCAACATTATAGATCTGTGCTTTATTTAGATCGCTCGAATTAATCCATTGAATGTTTCCGCCATAATAAGACTTATTAGATGTAGTCGGGGTTCCACCCGCAAAGGTACGACAATTATCGCCGATTGTTATTATCTCCCAATCCTCCGGAATCTCCCCCAACTCACTGTCTTTATAGCCCTTCCGCGTCCCATCCTCACGAAAAGCAAAAGCTGGCAGGCGGGTTTTACCGGTAAGCAATTGCTGCATAGTGGCGGTTTTAATGGCCTGTTTTTTGGCGATCAGTTTGTCCAGTGAGTTTAGTAATTCGTCTACATCGGATAGAGCTTTGGCTATGGCGATTTGTTCTTTACTCGACGGCAATGCACAAGGAATTCTTTCAAGAGAAGCTTTATTTAGTTTAAATCGACCGGCACCCTGCCTTGTTAGATAGAGCGAAATATCCTTATTTCTGAAGTATAAAAAGAACCATCTTGCTGAGCCTACTTTGCCTTTAATTAAATGGGCGTGATTGTTTACATTGAACCTTCCCGCAGCTAACTGAGTTTGTGACATTGAATCAAACTTTAAAAAATGATCGCCGTCTTCACCAATTAGAGCATACTCGCCTTCGACTCTATATTCATTGAGGTAATCTTGAATTTTTGTAGGGTAAGCGCCAAAGAATCAGCCTAATTGACGCCGAGCCCTGCAATCGTGTGTGATGCTCAGTTGGCGACTACGCTCCAGGGAAGTAACGCGTCTATTTTTGCAGGCGTGTCTGCCGTTGCGATGTGATCCAGCACGTGGCGGATGTAAGACAGCGGCTCCAGATTATTGGCTTTGGCCGTTTCAATGATTGAATACCAGGTGGCACTGGCCTCGGCACCGCGGCGCGTATCGGCAAACAACCACGCTTTACGACCCACCGCGAAGGGACGGATAGCATTTTCAGCCAACGCATTGCTGATGTGCAGGTCACCACGCTGGCAGTAGCCGATCAGTTCGGGCCATTGGTTGAGTATGTAGTCCATCGCCTGCCGGGTCTTTGAACCTTTCATCACTTTGCCGCTCTCTGCCTCAAGCCACGTCCTGAACGATGACAGCTCAGGCAGGGCCAGTTCCTGGCGCACCCGATAGCGCTCCTCCACCGTGCAATCTTTAATGTGCGTCTCAATCCGATACAGCTTGCGAATATAACCTAACGCCTCTTCAGCCTTTGACCGCCCGAGCTTCCGGGCCTGCCTGGCATCGACCCTGGCATTCGCACGCACCACCTCAACAAACTTGCGCCGGGCATGATCCCAGCACCCGATACGGGTAACGCATTGCTGTTTCGAGATGCTCGCATAGCCTGCGTAAGCATCAGCCTGCAAGACACCACTGAAGCCCTGCAGCAGACGATCGGCCACCCCTGCGCACGGCTGGGATCGTATTCAAACAACACGGAGAACTGAGAGGGAGGCCCACCGCGGGTCACCCACATCCACTTTTGGGATTGTGCAGTTTTGCCCTTTCCTTGAGCACCTGCATACGGGTTTCGTCGGCCTGCAGATAATCCCCCTGAACACTGGCTCTCCCGCAAACGCTGGAGAAGCGGTTTGAGTTGAACGGCCAACTGGATAACCCAGTTCGCCATACAGGTCCGGCTGATCTCATGGCCAAGGCGTTTAAAAATCTGTTCCTGCCGATACAGGGGCAGTCCATCGGCATATTTCGAGGTGATCACTGGGCGGGAGCGACGGTGAGGCGAAGGCTTTGCCCAACGGATGAACCGGACGGGACGCACTGATCACCTCATCCCCTGTCGCCGTCTCGAAGACCGCCTTTTCCTGCCAGATCTCCAGAACTTTGAGTTGGGCAGGAATGTATTCCAGTTCTTCCTTGACCTTGCTGAACCGGTACGGGTCGAACCGGCCTTCTCGGCCTCCGTCAATCTCAGCTCAACTCGTTCGCGAACCAGCGTATCGCTAAAATCACGCGTGCGGGACTGGCGTTGCTTACGCGCTTTCGCTTCTTCCGGCGGCAGTTGTGCTTCGGGGAGACTGTCGAGCAGTTCCGCCAACTCCGCTTCCAGCTCGGCTTCGTCAAACAGATGAATCTGGTGACTCAGTTTTCACTGCTGGCTGCGAACTTTTGCACCATCCTCAGACGCACAATCTCTTCGAGTTTGAGGATATAGCGATCCCGTTCGTGGATATCGGCATCCTGCGTTTGATGGTCTGCCTGAGTGACTCGTCAAGCTGTCCGATCGTCTGATCCAGCACCTGAATCTGCGCATCCTTCTCCGTCAGAATTTGCTCAAAACGCCCGACAAGCGCTCGCAGTTCGGCGACTGAAAGGGCTTCGGTATTGAGGTTTGACAAGGTGGGTTCAGGCTTTGAAATCATTGGCTTATGATACCACATCCGTCCCATTCCCAACACGCTTTTCGGCTAGGCAACCGAGTCATAATGCAGAATTCTGTGTCGCCGCATCAGGTTGAGATCGTAGCCATCCAGCAACCAGTTGATCTGCTCGCCGGTGAGCGAAATCAGGTCTTCCCAGCCCGTGGCCACCTGAATTTTTCCTCTGCCAACGCCTTGTAGTAAAGCACGAAACCGTTGTCTTCCCACATCAGGCACTTGATACGATTTTGGTGCCGGTTGGTAAAGGCATACAGCGCCCCACTGAAGGGATTATGCCCCAGCTCGAGTTCGACCAGTGCCGCCAGACTGTTGGCCTGCTTGCGAAAGTCGATGGGAGGACGATAGAGATAAATATCCGGCAGAGACAGGGATGGACGCAAATACCGGGGACGCATCACAGTTGTCTCAGAATGTCGCCAAGTAAATCAACATTGTGAGCCTGCAGCCCGTGATCACGATGCCATTGGGAAGCGTAAGAGTAAGCTCATCGGAAGGTGCGACCATGGTCGGCAGCACTCGTGCAAAATCAGAACGCACGTGCGTCAAACTTGTCTGAGACACCTCGCGATCGAGTTTACGACGCCAATAGACAAACTGGTGGTAGCTGATGCCTTCGCGCTCTGCGTAAGCTGCACCGGATAATCCCGAATCACGCCAAGCGTGAATGCGTCGCTGCCAGAGATGTTCAAGTTGAAGTCGTGTCATGGGTTTCTCCTGTTAATTTCAGACAGGAGTCAGACTGACAGACCGTGAATCGGATGGGTAGACGAGAATTTGTTGGCGCTTACTTTGTAGGGCCATAGTAAGGGTATGGACCAGCCATTCTAGCTCTATCTTGGCTACTTATTGGAAACCTTAAGTTGTTACAAACCTCAAATGCTTCAGAAACTGATTTTACGTCCCAATCCTCCGGAATAACCCCAACCTCAGTCTTCTTGTATCCAACCGGCACTAACTCCTCTACTGACAGATTATCAGTGCTCATCTCAGCAAGTGGATCGTAATTACTCATCACTCGTATCCTGCAATGTCAGCTCCAGTTTCCTATTAAAACGGTGCGACAGTGTTGCACCTTTTGCGTAGTCTTCTGACAACCCGGCGCTGACAGGCTTGCTCATTCCACACGCCCAAGCCCATCCCATCCCACACCAGCCCCATCGCCTTGAGATGCCCGGCGACCTTTTCACTCAAGGCATCGACTTGCTGATTGATGATTGGCAGCGGTTCGGCGTAACGCTCTTCCAGTTCTTTCACCCGGTTGGCCAGTTGCTGGGTTACACGCTCGATTTCGGCAACGATGTTGGTTTGCAGCGTGGCCAGCCATTTGTCGTTGACGACCGTGGTTTGTATATCCTCGATACTGAGTTTTGGGTAGTGTTTGAACACGGCCAGATCCAGCGCATCTGGGCGTCTTTCACGGCTTTCTTGGCATTGGCTTCCCGATTAAACAGCTTTTCTGCCTGTTTCAGCGCACTTCGTTCTTCACTATCGGTGCTGAGTTTTAGGCGCGCAGCCACGCTGGCTTTGGTGACTTTATCCTTGTCATTCATGGCATCGCTAACAGGCCATCTTCAGACGAGTTTTCTTCCAGATAACTTTCCAATTCTGGGTGGCCGTATCGAGCTGCATTTGCAGGTCGTTCAGTTTGGTTTGTTCGGTCGCAAAGTACCGGGCGATGATCAAGTCGGGTGGAATCAATTCGGCTTTGTACTTGGCTTTATTAATGAACAGGTCCGGTGTTTCTTTGAGCTTTTCACCTTTTGAACCGTCAGTTCCCGTATCTCCTTGCCTGCGGGCCAGCCATCCTGAATCAGGACGTAGACATCGTCCTGCATAACCTCCGCCCAGTAATCCATCAAAATCTGGTAGATGTCGTATTTGCTCAGCAATTCACTGTTGGCATAAAGGTCCAGCAAGGCTTCGGATATTTGACCAATCAGCGTTTTGGGGTGGTCACCGGGTTTGATCGCATGCAAGGCAGCCTGCCCTATCCAGGCTTTAAACGGCAGTAGGCTGCGCGCCGCAAAATCCTTAAATTCCTGATGGGCCAGAATGGTGGATTTCACCTTGGCCGCTTCCACCAGCCCCCGGCTGTAGCCCTCACGGGCAGGCGCAAAGAGTTGGGTTCTCAGGCCGGGAAATACTCGCCAATAGGCTTGCAGAGCATCAATATCGCGGTTGGGAATCCCCCCTTGCAGGTGGGCGCTCAGGTCATGGAGGTCTTCCGGCTCGGATGAGTCGATGTAGCGGGGAATGTTCAGGTTGTAGTCGTTAGCAGCAATGTCACTTAAAGAGACCCTTCGACTGTAACGGGGCAATTCCAGATGTTTGTTAAACACATCGACGATCTTGTGGATATCCTGACTGCGCAGCCGGTTCTTATTGCCGTCCTTCATGAAGCCTTTGCTGGCATCGATCATGAAAATACTTTGTCGATCCGCCGCGTGCGCTTTGTCGATGACAATAATGCACGAAGGAATGCCCGTTCCATAAAACAGGTTGGCTGGCAGGCCAATAATGCCCTTGATGTAGCCCTGCTTGAGTAGATTTTCACGAATACGGGCCTCGGCATTGCCACGGAACAACACCCCGTGTGGCAGAATGACAGCCCCTTTGCCGGTGCTTTTCAGGCTTTTGATCACATGCAGCAGGAAGGTGTAGTCGCCGTTCTTTTCCGGCGGAATTCCCCAGGTAAAGCGCTGGTAGAGATCCGCTTGCGGGTTAATGCCGCTGGTCCAGTTCTTGTTGGAAAATGGCGGGTTGGCCACGGCAAAATCAAAGGTTTTCAGTTGGTTGCTTTCGTCTTTCCATTGGGGATCGCTGAGCGTGTTGCCTTTCCAGATTTTGGCGGTGGCGTTGTTGTGCAGGATCATGTTCATGCGCGCCAGAGCGCTGGTGGCATTGTCCATTTCCTGGCCGAAGATACTTAATCCGCGTGGGGCTTCGTCATTGGCTTTCAACAGCAGTGAACCTGAGCCACAGGTCGGGTCGTAAACAGTCGTGGATGGTAGGCAATCTTTCGGGATGCCGATGACCTTGGCCAGGATTTGTGAGACTTCCGCAGGGGTATAAAACTGGCCTTTGCTCTTGCCGGATTCGGTGGCGAAATGGCGCATCAGGTATTCGTAGGCGTCACCGAGCAGGTCGTCGCCGTCTACCCGGTTGCTGGATAGATCCAGTCCCTGAAAAATGCCGACCAGCTTGGTCAGGCGATCGACCATTTCCTTGCCTTTGCCCAGCTTGTCTTCGTCGTTGAAGTCAGCTACGTCGATCACGCCTTTCAGATCGTTTTCTTCGGCCAGGGCGCTGATAATCTTGTTGATCTTGTCGCCAATTTCCTTGTCATTCTTGGCAGCCACCATGTCGTCAAAACTGGCCCCCTTGGGCACCATGATCATGCCAGGGATCGCCTTTATATTTGTCGGTGACGTATTTCATAAACAACATCGTCAGCACATAGTCCTTGTACTGACTGGCATCCATTCCTCCGCGCAGTTCATCACAACTGGCCCAAAGGGACGAATAGAGTTCGGTTTTCTTGATGGCCATTCGGCGTTCCTAGAAATTAAAGTAATGTGTTCGCGGTGTCTCTTTAGAATGCAAGTCATCGTCGGTAAATGTCATCTCTGTTTATTTTACCGAGCAAACATTCCAATAAAAAATGGTATTTCAATGTCTGGCAATAATCCTCGGAAACTAATCGCCAGTGGGTTGGCGATTACCGCAATATGCGCGCTCATTTACTTCGAGCAAAACAACGATCGAAATAACGCCAACTCAGAAGTCGCAGATCCGGCTTCAAGCGTGTCGATAACTACGATGGAAAAACCTGCCAAGCCTTCCCTCATCAAAATACGATTGCCGCCTCACCCACCTACAACTAAAACGGACAACATGCTCAGCATCGAAGAGATACTGCGCTTGCCTGACACCAACCCCGACTACGCGACCTTCGGCGATCGGGTGAGTGAAATAAACGCCCGACGAAATGGCCAGGAAACCGATGTCACCGCGCTCCACAAAGCCGCCCAACAAGCTTCCGCACGGCAACCTGCTGATACAGTGTCAGATCAGTTTCCCGTTATCTGATGATGAACGGATGGATGGACGTGAATTTATAAAAGTAGATCAGCTGAAAATCGAATCGTTGGTCGCAGGCGATACGCTCGAAATCAATATTGCGCAAACCAACGGTATGTACGTTAACGCGCATTGATCGCGTGGAATCCCAGTTCGGTAATAACGTAGTTGGTTCGGCCACCGGAAGATGTGGCGGGTACGGAAGGTGATATCACCAATGTAACCTTCACACGCGGAGAAACGTTAATGACTCGGGCATTACAACCCTGATGGTCATTTCTGAAATTGAAGCGCGTGGCAATGAGGGCTGGATATCGAAAAGCGCTAATTTATACAAACACGAAGACACCGTTATTAATGCCAATTGATGAATTAGCTAAAACACCAGCAGTTTCGTCTGAAGCGCTGACGCAAAAAGGAAGGGGTGCTGTTTCAAACAGAAATTAAATGAAAAAGAGCACGTAACAATAGAAACCTACTATAAAACTGAGAGATGCCGTATGAAAGAATCTATGAAACCGCTTTGCAAAATGGGGTGGCGCTGCAGCTTTGGCGTTAATGCCTTTCGTAAATGCTCAAGCTGTCACTGTCGATTTGTTGGTGCTGTATGATACTCATACTCACAACCATTATAATGGTCAGGCAGGCACCGCCATTCAAGGTTGGGTCAACCAAGTCAACTCCATGCATCAGAATAGCGGCACGGACATTCAACTCCGTCTGGTCGGTGCGTTGCACCATGACGAAGACGGCGGTGATATGGGTGCGGTGTTAGGCAACCTGAAAATGACACCGGGTCAATGAGCGCCGCAATGCACTGGGGGCAGATTTTGTAACACAGGTTCATAGAACCGGCTCTTGCGGTGTCGGTTATGTTGCCGTACATCGTGACTGGGCCTATAACGTCACGGGCACGACGTGCGGCGGGCAAGTGCTGGCGCATGAATTAGGTCACAACATGGGCCTGGTTCACTCGCGCAAGCAAGGTGATCAGGGTGGCGCACGTTATCGCTATGGTATTGGGTATGGTGTCGACAGCTTATTCGCATCTATCATGGCCTATCCTGGTGTATTCAACGGACAATGGATGACGCGTTTCTCTAGCCCAAATGCAAGCTGTCAGGGATTGCCTTGTGGTGTTCCGGCGGGCCAAGGCTAACGAAGCCGATGCGTCGCGTGCCTTGGCTGAAGTCAAAACGATATTGCCAACTTCATGCCCACTAAAGTCGGTGGAGGTGGCGGCACGACGACCAATGCAAGCCCCGCCTACATCATCAAAGCAAGACACAGCGGCAAATGTCTCGATGTTGCCGGCGGGTCAAAATCTAACGGCGCAGAAATTATACAGTGGAGCTGCCACAAGGCGACAACCAACGCTTTAGAGTGTACGACGCAGGTGGCGGTTACTGGCAGATTCAAGCGAAGCACAGCGGTATGTGCCTGGATGTTTGGGGAGCCTCGACCGCGTCAGGTGCTCAGGTACGCCAAGGTAATTGCCATAGCGGCAACAACCAAAAATTGAATCCAGCTAATCACGGTTCGGGTGGCTACCAATTTGGCTTCAAGCATAGCGGTATCTGCCTGGATGTGAACGGAGCATCTGCTGATAACGGCGCCAAGATTATTCAATCGTACTGCCATGCCGGTGATAACCAACGCTTCTTCTTTGAGCGCGTAGAGTAAATCGTTGGTGCGTGAGCGACTGGCGCACCAACGATCCGGGATCAGCCTGGCTTAACTGATTTTACCTACGGTCCAGTCCACCAACGGAATATTAGGGAGTTCTTTACCATCATCAATGCCAATTTCGCCTTGATGATGGCGTTGAGTTTGTTGTTCATCTCCGTTATCACACCCTTATAGGTGTTTCTGATCAGCACCCAGATTAACCATTTCATCTGGATCGTTCAAAAGGTCAAATAGTTCAACATCATTCCACTGATAAAGCTCATCAAGTGTGGTGGGTTTGTTATGATCCAGCGGCGAAAATACCGCGTGAACTTATAACGGCCGTCAAACACGGTACGCAGGCTACCGCGCTTTTTCATGTTGGGTTTGAAACCATCTCTCAGCATGGCAAGAATGGGTTTTTTATCCTCAGATTTCGCTTCCACCACATGCTGGAACAAATCGCCGTCATTGGTTACCAGTCCGCTGTAGGTAAACAATACACCGTCTCGGGCCGAATGCACGGTGGAAGCTTTGGGATTACCCAATACTGCAGATAAATCCTTCCCGGGAAGCTCGCCCCCGGCAAACTCGGCAGCACGTGTCGCATCGACGCCTGCCAGAGCCAGCATCGTCGGGACAATGTCGATATGCCCAGAGAGCGAGGCGGTATCCTGTCCTCCTTTGACATCCGGGTGAACAACATACATTGGTAAATGCATGGTTTCCTGGTAGGCGAAAGGCCCCTTCCCTCTTAAACCATGCGCCCCCGCCATTTCGCCATGGTCAGACGTGTAGATGAATGCAGTACGATCTGCCAGCCTCAGTGCATCGAGTTCGTTCAATAGGCTATTAACTTGCAAATCGACGGAACGGATAGAATTGATATAGAAATCATTGAAGCGACGCCAGCGTTCTTCTTCGGCCGGAATCCTTCCGAGCACATAACCCACATTTTGTCGAATTCGCCGTGAGCACCGGGGCGACCGGGTGCGTCGAAAGGCTGTTTCAAATTTTTAGCGATGGGCATATCCCGGTGGCATCATAGAGTGTACTCCCGGTGCCCGACCGGCATGCATGGTCAGTAAGCCGGTGTCTTGCACATTGATGCCAGGCGCATCAGTGTTGAAATACATGATGTCGTGAGGGTTGATTAGACTGACAAACAGACACCAGGGCTTCCCTTCGTCAGTCAGACGACGGCCATGACGACGCAGCCAGGTAATCGCACTGCCAGCAATCAGGTGGTCAAACTCACAGCCACCCAGTGTGTGGGCAATCCTGTCACCAGGAGAGTAGAAGTCCGAGAAACCATATTGCTCCATTTTCTGATTAAGACTGTTACCCCCTTCTTCTTTCTCGAAGTCTCGGTTCAAATGCCACTTGCCCTTGTAAGCGGTGTAGTAACCTGCTTTTCGCAACATATGGCCAATCGTCGGGATGTCAGTTGAAAGATTGGGCACGTAGGCTACGTCAGTGTTCTCAAACATACCGTTATTCGCGGTTTGCAGGCCGGTTAGCATGACCGAACGTGAGGATGTAGGCTGAAACCTTGAATTGTTTTGGGATGATCTTCAGGGGTTCTGTGGAAGAACCGACAAATTTGACAAGTTTGGCTCTAACCCGGATTTCTCCTGAAGCACTAACAAAAAACGGCGAATTGTGTTTAAATTTCAGTTGCTTATACCCAAAAATAAACACAAACGCCGTTGGACAAAATGTTACCAGAATCCTTTACCTTTTCGCCACTGAAAAACGCCAGATTCAAGCCGATTTTTCGGGTGGTCACATCACCTCGGATGCCGGTTTGCTGCTGTTACGTGAAATTGACCGTAGATGCCGCTTAACTCAGGATGCAGCCGCTTGCCTTGAGGATTCCCGTCAGGCAGGTAAAGTAAAACATGAACTCGTCGATCTGATTCGGCAACGGGTTTATGGCCTTGCCTGTGGTTATGAAGACCTCAATGACCACGACAACCTGCGCTCTGATCTGGCGTTTCAAACTGCACTCAATCGCATCACGCCCCGCCAGCAAAGCGACGCTGGGCAGAATGGAACAGGCCGTTGACCGGCAAGCAGTTGTCGCCGCACATCGAGTTCTATGGGCAGCGTTTCATTGATGCTCATAAAAAGGCACCCAAAAGGATTGTGCTGGATTTTGACGCCACCGACATTGGAGTTACATGGTAAGCAAGAGGTCGTTTCTTCAACGGCTACTACGACCATTACTGTTATTTGCCGCTTTATGTTTTCTGTGGCCGACATTTGTTGGTCAGCTATTTGCGACCAAGCAATATCGATGGCGCCAAACACAGTTGGGCGATCACCAGCCTGCTGGTGAAGTTTATCCGCAGCTATTGGCCTGATACCCAGATTATCCTGCGGGCAGACAGCGGATTCTGCCGTCACCGGATGCTGCGCTGGTGTGAACGGCACGGCGTGGACTATGTGGTGGGCCTTGCCCGCAACTCGCGCCTGCAAGCCAAAGCCGAAAAGGGCTTCGTGATTGCCCGGCAAATGCCTGAGCTGACCGGAGAGAAACAACGATTCTTTATGCCGCTGGCTTACGCAGCCGATTCATGGGGCAAAAGTCGCTTCGTCGTCGCCAAAATCGAGGTCAGCGACAAGGGAGATAATCCGCGCTTCATCGTGACGAGTTTGCTGGAGGAAAAGCAAGAGAACTCTCTACCGCGACCTTTATTGTGCTCGCGGAGATATGGAAAACCGCATCAAAGATCAGCAGCTGAACCTGTTTGCAGATCGCACCTCCAGCCCCGTGTGGTGGGTGAATCAATGGCGCATGCTGTTATCAGGCTTTGCGTATGAGTTGTTTGAAGAGTTACGCAAGCTGCTGAAAGGAACAGAGCTGGCGAGCGCATCCATCCATTCGTTGCGACTAAAACTGTTGAAACTGGGCGCCGTAGTCATTCGGAATACCCGGCGTATTCGGTTTATGCTGAGCGAAGCCTATCCTTACCAAGAATTATTCGCCGGTCTTATCCAGCGTTTAGGATTTACCTGAAAATGAGCGGGCTGCCCCGGCCTGAAAAATCGGGGGTTATGGGAAAGTTGCGCCTTGAAATCGAAAAAGGTCAATAATTAACCTGAAAATTGCGTCATCCACGCGATAAACACCAGGCTACCGACAAGCATCAGAGGCAGAGTCGATTATCGGTAGGTTCGCGAGAAACCGGGCTAACACGATCATAGCGAGCCCTTGGAGTTGCTTAAACTGCCCCTGGATCATCGCCTTTTCCTGAAGTATTACCTTGTTCTCGTCAGTCAGAAATGCAATCTTGTCCTGGCAGGCTTTTAGTTCGGCTTTGGTGGTCTCCAATACTTGAGCTGACACAGCCAATTCCTTGCTCACATCTGCTTTTTGGGTGGTGATCACTGCCATGTTTTCCGCCATTTGTTCATTTTTATGCTGGGAATCCCGATACTTCGTCACGGCGTCTTCAAGCTCGCGCTTCAGACCCTGGATATCTTCTATCTTTCCGTTTAGCTCCCTGTTTAGCGTTGCATTGGCTTGTTCAAGTTTACCGGCGTTGCTTTGTAACTGTGCATTAGCATCAAATAACTCAGACGCTTTGGACTCGGCTTGGGTGAGCCGGTGTTGCAGATCACGAATCTGATCTTTTAATCCCTGAATAACAGTGCGAAACTGTTCGCGCTCCTGCTGACGGTCTTCCGCTGTGCGCTGCTGATAGTGTTCAAAGTGCTCTCGAATATCCTTGTTTTCCTGCTTGAGTTCAGCAACGCTTCCCTTCAGTTCAGTAGTCCTCGCAATCGCTTCGTCTCGTTGGGACTCGGCTTTAACCAGGCTGATACGCGCACCTTCCAGAAACTTTTTTTCCTCACCTTTTTCTTTGTTTTGCCGCTCAATCTGGCTTTCAAGATCTTGTTGTCGAGCAGTAAGCTGCGCGATTGTGTTTTTGGAATCGGTCAACTCTTTACGAAGCTCGTTATTGAAACCTTCAAATTCCTGACGGGCCTGCTCGATACGATGGTCGGCCATTTGTTGTACCCGCTCATACAGCGACTTTACCACTTCGATTAAGTCGTTCGGTAGCCCGCCGATATCGGCCGCCTCTCCGTTATCTGATCGCCAACGTTTGAGCAGTGGTGCGATGGTGCTTTTGCTGCCGGTTCCGAGGTGTTCACGCACCCGGTCTACAGTAGGTTCTTGGCGCTGACTTTTGATCGCTTCAGCGGCTTTGGCAACGTCGTGGTAAGTGACACCGGCACGGGCCATGTGGATTCCTCTCAGATTATTTAATAACGTATTATGTAACACGTAAAATAACATTATATTGATGTTTTTCAAATACGATTGAATTTCAAATTCTAACCAACGATAATGACCATTATCGTAGGTTAATGGATTGAGCCATAAATTTTCGACTTGTAACACCGGTACATAGCCGCCTTTTGGGTGACATCGAAGGAAATCCTATTCATGAACAACAAACCACCAAAACAGGCTAACGACTTGTCATTACGTAATGAGGATTCGACCCTGGTTGAACGCCAGGAATCCGAGTCATTGCGGCAATACCTCCAGGCAGCGACGTCCGACAACACGCGTAAAGCCTACCGTTCGGCCATTCGGCAATTTGAAAAATGGGGTGGTCGCCTGCCCACAGACCGGGATACTGTCGTCCGGTACCTGCTGGGCAGAGCCGAATCGCTCAACACCCGGACCACGGATCTGCACCTGACCGCCATTAGCCAATGGCACCATTACCAAGGACTCATTGATCCGATAAGTGATCCGTTGGTCCGCAAAACCATGGAAGGCATCCGTCGCACTCATGGTCAGCCCAAGCGCAAAGCCAAGACACTGCGTCTGGAGCACATCGCCGAAATGGTGAATCACATGCGGCAACTCCCAGACAGCAAAAAAAAGCACCGGGACATTGCGCTGGTATTAACCGGCTTTTTTGGGGCTTTCCGCCGCAGCGAACTGGTTGCGATTCAAACCAGTGATGTGAATTGGGAGCCGGAAGGTCTGATCATTCGGTTGCCTCGCTCCAAAACCGATCAGCAATCAACGGGGTTGGTTCGTGCTTTACCTTTTGGGGCTGAAAGTTGTTGTCCGGCTACAGCGATCGAAGCATGGATTAGAGTAGCTGGTATCAATGAGGGCCCCCTCTTCAGGCCCATCAACCGCTGGGACCATGTTCAGGAAAGAGCGCTGAATCCAGGGGCGGTAAACGATCTTCTCAAAACCTTGGGCAAGGCCTGCCAGTTCGATTTTGCACCCGACTTAAGCAGTCATAGTTTTCGTCGCGGCCTCTCTACCTCGGCGGCACGGGAGCGCGTGGACTTTGAACTGATTAAAAAGCAAGGAGGCTGGAAAAGTGATGCTACCGTTTGGGAGTACATTGAGGAAGGACAGCAGTTCAATAATAACGCATCAATCATTCTGATGGAAAAAATGAGCTTGTTGCTGAACGCTGAATCCCTAAAAAGGGAAAGTAAATCCGCAGGATCGAAATCATCTCGGCGCAAACATGATAATGCCCATCCCTAACAAGGTGATGGCCACGCCTACAAAATCCCACAGATGCGGGCGAATCCCATCCACACCCCACAACCACAGTATGGCCACCGAAACATAGACGCCGCCATAGGCCGCATAAACCCGGCCCGCTGCGGTTGGATGAAGAGACAGTAGCCAGGCAAACAGCGCTAGGCTGAACGCTGCCGGCAGCAAAACCCATGCGGATGCCGACTTCTTCAGCCAGAGGTATGGAAGATAACAGCCAACTATTTCCGCAATAGCGGTGATGATGAACAAACCGAGCGTGGAAAGTATGGACATACGAAGTTCTCTTGTTAGTGCTGATCCGTTTGGCTGGGCACGGGTTGATCCCGGCAAGCTTCTTCGGTCAGCTCGATTTCAATTGTGGTGTGAGCCAGCGGGTATTGTTCGAGCGCCATAGCAATGGATTGTTTGATGGCGCAGTATTCGTCAGGACCAAAAACTCCCTCGTGATCCACTACGATATGGGCCGTCAGTACATGCTGTTCACCATCCAGGGACCAGAGGTGCTGGTGATGAATTCCGCTGATGCCATCAATGCCAATTAGTGTTCGCCGGATCTCCTCGTGAAGCGCCTTATCTGGAACAGCCTGAAAGAAAAGCTTGCCGGTTCCCCAAAGATTCCGACACACATTAAACAGAATAAAGAGAGTAAAGCCCACCGATAGCAATGGGTCGAGAATAGGCCAGTCGGCAAACTGCAAAACGATTGAGATAATCAGCACTGCCACCCACCCCAGCACATCTTCCAATAAATGCCAGTTCAATACCTTTTCGTTCAGCGTATTTCCCTTGCTAAGACGATAAGCAGCAATACCGTTGACGGTGACGCCCAGAATCGCCAGCGCTAACATGCCCTCGGTGACGGGCATCACTGGATTGGCCAGTCGGGGAATTGCTTCGCTTAATACCCACAGCGATCCGGCAATCAATACCAGGCCGTTGATCAGGGCGCCGAACAGGGACAACCGCCGGTAGCCATAGGTGAATTCGGTGTCGGCGGATTTACGTCCCAGCCGGTTCAGGAGCCAGGCGCTGCCAATGGACAGACTGTCACCCAGATCGTGCACCGCATCGGCCATGATAGCCGTGCTGTTGGTGAGCCAGCCGCCGATGAATTCGATGATGGTAAAGCCCACATTAAGAAAGAACGCCATTGCTATGCGGCTTGCGCTTTCATCTTTGTGGTGTGAATGATCGTGTTGATGCATAAGCAACCCTTACACAATAAATGTACCTGCCCTGACCGTAACGATAAGGGCAGGCAAAACGTTTATGCCATGTCGCTTAACTTGCCTTTTGAAAACCAGGCAAACAGCACCGGCAATACAAACAGCGTCAAGAACGTAGCGGTTACCAATCCGCCCACGATCACACTCGCCAGAGGCTTTTGGATTTCTGCGCCGACACCATTCGACAGCAGCATGGGGATCAGACCCAGTGCCGAGGTAATAGCAGTCATCAGCACGGGCCTTAGCCTTGAAACCGCTCCATCAAACACCGCATCCGATACTTTCAAGCCATCCGCAATCCGTTGATTGATGCTTTCCACCATGACAACGCCATTCAGGACAGCGACCCCAAACAAGGTGATGAAGCCCACTGAGCTGGGCACCGACAAATACTGACCGGAAATCCAGAGTGAAAACACACCACCAATCACCGCAAGCGGGACATTCACCAGAATCAGCATGGCCTGGCCAACCGAGGCAAAGGCAAAATAAAGCAACAAAGCAATTAATCCCAGCGAAACCGGCACCACCAGGGATAAACGCTTTTGCGCTCGTTGCTGATTTTCAAACTGGCCACCGATATCGACGGAATAACCGGTGGGCAGGTCCACTTGCTCGGCAATCACCTGACGAATATCAGCAACCACGCTACCCATGTCCCGTCCATGAACATTGGCCTGAATCACCACTCGACGCTGCACGTCATCACGACGCACCTGCGGTGGACCAGATGCGATACTGACTTCCGCCACATCCCCTAGGCGAACCCAGGCACCTGACGGGGCCTGTAAACGCAGGTCGGCAATGGTTTCACGGTCTTCGCGAAACCGCTCAGCGAGCCGCACGTAGATGTCGTAACGCTCGTTGCCATTGATGATCTGGCCGGCACTGGCACCTCCCAGCCCTTCGCGTACCAGCTCCATCACGTCGCCCACGGCCAGACCGTAACGGGACAAAGCTCTGCGGTTCGGCTTCACCACCAGTTGAGATTCACCGGCGATCTGCTCCATGGCCACATCGCGCGCCCCTTCGATTTCTTTCACTGCGGCCTCAATGGCCTGGCCCTTTTCGGCCAGCACGGCAAGATCGGGACCAAACAACTTGATGGCCAGCTGCGCTTTGACGCCCGAGAGCAACTCGTCCACACGGGTTGCGATGGGTTGCGAGAAGTTGAGCAGTAAGCCTGGGTGTTGCTCCAGTTTCTGTTCCATCAATGACTGGAGTTCATAACGGTTGTCTGCACTGGTCCATTCCGGCACCGGTTTAAGGCCAATATAGATCTCGATGTTATTCACCGGCTCAGGATCGCCGCCGATTTCAGCCCGGCCAATACGTGACAGTGCATAGGTTACCTCTGGGAACTCCATCAACTTGGCCTCCAGTTTGGGGGCCACTTCCAGCGCGGTATCCAGACTGGAAGAAGGCGCCAGGGTGACGCGCAGATTGATGGTACCTTCCTCCAGTTCGGGCACGAACTCCGTACCCAGGCGGGGCAGCACCAGCGCAGCCGCTATCACCATAACGGCTGCAACACCCACCACCATTTTGCTGTGCCCCATCGCCCAGGCTAATCCTTTACGATAGAGCCTGTCGAGCGGCTTCAACACAAAGCTATCGCGTTGACGCACACCCTTGCGAAAGAGGTAGGTGGCCAGTGCAGGTACGATGATCAAGGCCACTAACACTGCCGAGAGCATAGCCAGCATGATACTGATGGCCATGGGCTGAAACAGTTTGGCTTCGACACCTTCAAAGCTAAACAGCGGCATGAAGACAACCAGAATAATGGCCGTGGCAAAAAAGATGGGGCGAGCGACTTCCTTACCGGCTTCCTGCAGGCGCAAGGCAATACCATGACGGTCGTGGGCCACATCAAAAGGGTCCACGTCATCGGAATCCACCCGCGATTGTCTCTTGGTATCATGTTCAGCATCCGGGTGCGTCAGATGTTTAAACATGTTCTCCACCATCACTACGGAGCCATCCACCAACATGCCAATGGCGACCGCAATCCCCCCCAGCGACATCAGATTGGCCGACAATCCGAACCACGCCATCACCATTAAAGCGATTCCAATGGAGATCGGGATGGACATCAACACCAGAAAGGTGGCGCGCAGGTTCATCAGGAATAGCGCAAGGATCACGACGATGAAAATAAACGCCAGCAGCAGGGCATTGACCACAGTCTGCACCGCCTGCGTGATCAAATCCGCCTGATCGTAAAATGCCTCGAAGCGAACACCTTCCGGTAATGCCTGGTTAATACGCTCAATGCGCGCACTGACTCCATCAATGGTGGCCTTGGTGTTGGCCCCCATTCGCTTGAGCACGATGCCGGACACCACCTCGCCGAGATTCTCCACCTTGTCGTCGGCGTTCTTGCGCGTCATGGTCACCGCGCCCTGACGGATCTCACTGCCCAGCGCCACTTGCGCCACATCGGACACGGTGATCGTAGTACCGTCCACGGTTTTCAGTGGCACCTGACGGATCTGTTCCAAACCCTTCTCACCATGATCCAGCCAACCCGTACCCCGGATCACCAGTTGCTCCTGGCCCCGGTTCATATACCAGCCGCCGACGTTGGTGTTGTTGCGCTCCAGTGCCATCATGACTTCGTCCTGGGTCAGCTCGTAGGCCAACAGTCGGGACGGGTTCAGGTTTACCTGGTACTGACGCACCTCACCGCCGAACGATAGCACATCGGTCACACCCTCGGCCGGAATCAATAGCAGCTTCACCACCCAGTCGTTCAAACTGCGCAATGCCATGGCATCGAAACCGGCATCGGGTTCGGCCACGAGAAGATACTGATAGACCTGACCCAGACCGGAAGTATTCGGGCCCATTTCCGGCGTGCCGACGCCATCGGGGATCAGCTCCTTGGCAGCCTGAAGCCGCTCAAATACCAGTTGCCGGGCAAAATAGATATCGGTGCCTTCTTTAAAGACTACGGTGACGCCGGACAGGCCGGTTTTGGAAATGGAGCGCACCTCTTCCACATCCGGTAAGGCGTACATCACGGCTTCGATGGGATAGGTAATAAGCTGTTCCACCTCTTCGGCAGCCAGCCCCGGTGCTTCGGTATTGACAGATACCTGCACGTTGGTCACATCCGGAAAAGCATCCAGATTCAGTTTTGGAATAATAAAAACGGCACTGACCGTTAGTGTGATCAGGGCTATCACCACCAGCAATCGGTTGATGACCGCCCAATCGATAATTCGGTTAAACATGGGGTCTCCTACTGCTTAGTGGTTATGGGGGTCAAAGCCGCCCTTGGCGATCTGAGAGGCAACAAAGAAAGCGCCCTGAGTGACGATGCGAGCCCCCGGACCGACACCGCTAATTTCACGTAGCGGCCCGAGCGCTCGACCCAGCTTCACCTCCACTGGCTGGAATTCGCCAGGATGGTCTTCCACGAATACCGTCCAATCTCCGTCTGCGCCGCGCATCAGTGCGGTTTCGGGTACCGCCAGCACGGGTCTTTTAGTCTGGAATCGGAAATACACCTCGGCGAACTGGCCGGGGTGCAGGCGGTGTTCCGGGTTATTGACCAACAGGCGCACGGTACGGGTACGGGTGATGGGGTCAATGGTGTGCGCCTCCTGAGTGACCTTGGCGTTTACACGGACATCCCCAGCCACCACTTCCGCTCTTGTTCCCGCGCCCAGCGTCAGGGAGAGATCGGCGGGCAGGTGGGCCTCCACCCAGAGTTGCTTTTCATCGGCCAACGCAATCAAGGGCGCGCCCGCCTCGATGCGCTGCCCCTGCTCGAAATCATCGCTGAGCACCGCGCCGTCAATCTCGGCATGCAGGGTATACTCCCCTAATGCAACAGATTGCTGAGGAGCGACCAACGCTTGCAAGTCCGAGGCCGAAAGGCCGTAGGCCAGCAGCGTCGCCCGGGCTGCCTCCAGGCTGGTTTTGGCCGTGATGTAACGCTGTTCACCCACGGTTTTGCGCCCAAGTTCCTCTACTCTTTGCCATTCAGGCCAGGCCGTGCGGTAATTGGCTTGTGCCTGCGCCACGGCTTCACTGAACAGAGTAACCAGCGGCTGACCCTGTTCGACGTGATCGCCGAGGGCGACATGGCGGCGCAGCACCACGGAAGGCACCCGGGGCGATACTCGGTAACTGGTGTAACCGTTGGAAAGGATCTCCCCCGGTGCGTAAAGCTGATAATCGACCTTTCTGGGAGTCAGTGGGTTGATCTGAATATCGGCCAGGGTCATTTGCGCCGGGTTCAGTGACGCAGAAGCAGCTTCTTGGTGACCTCCATGCCCACCATGATCACCGTGGTCACCGCCCTCGCTATGCTCTTCATGTCCGTGTTCTGAGCCGGAGTTGTGCTCGTCGTGGGCGCTGTGTTCATCATGATTTTCGTCGCCATGATCATCGTGCGCATCCTTGTGATCACTATTGACGTCCTCGCCGTGTTCCGCGTGGCCGTGCTCGGTGTCAGGCTTATGGTCATCATGCTCTTCATGGTTTTCCTCACGATGATCGTCATGATTATCCTGTTCGCTATGGGGTGCCGCCGTTATCGCTTTTTCCTGCCCATGCTCACGTGCATGCTCAGACTCAGATTCTTTGGCGTGGCTGGCGGTTGCGGTCGCAAGACCCGCCACCAAGATGGCTACCAGTGTTTTATTCATGTTTATCATTCCTGTTTAATTCGTTGACGCGGTCGATGACTTTATTGCGTTGATCAGGTGGCCCGATTGCTGAAGTGCTTCGGTGAGCGCAAGCCGTGTCTGCTTTTCCAGCTCAATGCCTGCCAGCAGGCTTTCGGTGCGTTGATTCAAGGCCAGCAGATAATTAGTGGTGGACAGATCACCCGTGCGCCATTGCCGTTTCAGCAGTTCGGCGCTGTTCTCGACCCGACCCTGAACAACCTCTTGCCAGCGGCGATATTGCTGTTCAAAGCGCTGCCAGGTGGCCTGTGCAGCCTGCCAGTCAAAGCGCTGCTTGCGGTAGATAGCCTGAAAACGAGCCTCGGCCTCCAGCGCTATGCGTTCGGTGGCGCGAGTTTCTGCACTGAAGTTGTTGCGGACATTCAACGGGATGGAGAAGGTCAGCCCGACAACGCTCTCTCCACCATCACGACCGGAATTGACGCCAAAGGTGGGCTCCGCCTTGGCGGTACGCCGTGTCACTTCAGCTTCCTCCTTCAGCGACTGCCAGCGGGCGTGGGCGCTGGCTACGGCCGGGTGTTGCAGTAACTCCTGATCCGAGGTCAAGTCTGGCTGGGAGGGCCAGAAATCATCAGGAATGCCGCCTCGCGTGGGCGCCCATGCGGGCAGCAGCTCGCGAACCCGGATTTCGGCTTTCTGTATCGCGGCTTCGGCCTCGGCAACCTGAGCCAGCTGCTGTGACAGGGACAGAAAGGTGAGTTCGGCATCGATGCTGCCCAGATCACCTGCCTGCTGGCGCTTATCCACCTGTTCGAGCAAGGCGTTAAGTTGCTGCTGTTGCGCTTGGGCAATGGCGGCGGCGCGGTTGGCGGCATGCCACTCCACCAGTGCGGCAAGCGCCTCGGCGGTTTTGTCCAACACTTGTTGCTGGTACAGCGCTTCGGCGGCGCTTCGCATAAAGCCCGCCTGCTGCCGTCTTGCACCCCGTCTGTCCCACCAGTCGATGGTCTGCTGAACGCCGACCCGGTAGTTGTCTTCCTCTCCATTACGCTCCAAATCGGTGGACAGCTCCGGGTTGTAAAGCGGCTGCTCCAGCGCATCGGCGCTGGCGTTGGAGCCCAGCAATTGCTCGCGGGCGGCAAGCACCTCGGGGTGTTGTTGTATCTGGGAGGCGAGCCAGGCGCTCCAACTCGATGTCTCTGCGTAAGCAAACATGGGCAGAAAAAGCACGCACGCGCCCAGCAAGGCCCGTCTGGGCCAGTCAAATCGTCTCATATTGATGCTCCTGAAATTCAGCGTGCGACGGTTTGGTCGTGCACCGGATTTTGCCGTTGTTGGGGTTCATCCCGGTGAAAGGCGACCTTTATTACGGTATCACCAGGCAAGGCGGGGAGCTTTGCAGAAAAACGCACGCCGCCCTTGCGTGATGCGCGTCTGGTGAGAAGGCGCGGTGAGTAATCAGTGGTTGTTTCCGCAATCAATTCGTTATCAGCAGACCAGGCTGCGATGTCTACATGGCCTCGGGGAAGGCCGTAGCGCAGGTGAGCATCCATCCGTCCGAAGACGGTCAGCTCCGCGGCGGTATGGTTCACGGTCACCTGGCGGAAATGCCAGCGTTGGTTGTCGGTATTGACGACTTCAATTTCAGGCAAGCTGTTTTCGGCCTGAGCGGAATTGACAAGCGCGAGGCTCAGCGCGAGCCCAATAGCGATCTGTTTCATGATGTTTCACCCTAAAATAAATACCAATTGTTCGCTGTAACCCAAGGCTACAGAGGCTGATGACGTGCTGTTGAGGCGCGATCAGGCGATTGGAGGGCGAAACAGAGAGGGGGGAATACCAGAGGTGAGGTTGGCCTGATAGTCGGCTTGTCCGTTTTCTGAGAATAAATCGGCTAAGTGTGAAGTGGCTCCGATCAGAACGACAGAGCCGTGGCCATGACAATGGCAGCAATGGTGGCAGTCATATACAGACTGTCCGGGCTGATCGGGTGTCTGCTTGGCGAGCAGATTGTCGTTGTGGGTATCAGTGGCAGTGGATTGATGCGAATGGTCGAATTCCAGGTGCTCCGTCCCGGATTGATGAAGCTGGTGAACGTCCGCCATGGCAGCCACAGATTGCAGGGCAATCAGTAAGGCCAGTAGACAAGTTAAGTAATGGCGGATGTTCATGTGGAATGTGGAGCCCTTATGCTGTCAGGTTCAAAACACTAGCTGCTAAAGACTATCATATTATAGAAAAGTTTCTTCAGTCTTTTCCGAGTAGACCGTTCTACAGCGTGCATTAATCACCACAGCAGCTTCTCCTGCATTTAGGTGGGAGCTGAAGCAGAGGGTCTCGACATTAACGGTTGCCGCATTAGACAGTATCCAATTGTATACAACGCAAACCATCATGCCACCAGGTTCAAGTGGGCATCGATGACATCCCAAGGGGCCTGCAAGGCGCCGGTTTCCGTCCGCTTCAACAAACCCGCTTCCTCCAGGGCGCGGGTATCGGCATGAACATTCTTGTAGTCACGCGCCAATGTGGTTGCCAGCGCCCGTACACTCATCGGGCCCTGTTGGCGGAGCGTCCTCAGCACCTCCAGACGTCGAGGGGTGATCACCGCCAGAAGCATGGAGAGGTCTTCGAAATTCAAGTGAACCTCTGTATCGATTTTCTCGCCGCGTTCTGCCCGTTGCCAGGCATCCACAAAGCGATCAAACCCTTTGTCAGGATTTTCAGTGCCAATATGGATATGCTGTTTAGTCATGTTGTTCACCTCGCAGTCGTTCGATGTCGGCTTTAAAGTCGGCGATAAGTTGTTGTACGGAGATCCAGGTGTAATTCTCTTCGTGCTCTTGTCCTCCAGCGTCTCCGTAATGCCGGTGATCCCCTTTGCCGCGCTCATTGTCATAGCGGACCAGGCAGTGGCCGGACTGGCCGTAATAGAGCCGGTATTTCAACCCATGTGGTCGCTCCGCGTCGGGAGCCGGTAGTCGCCAGATCACCATTTCGCGGATGGCGCCGTCCCGGTAGACGTACTTGTCCCTGAAGAGTAATTCTGCTTTCATATGGCTAATGATACCATATGGCGTATATGCGTGATAGTGGTGTATAGTATCGAATTCTGTGGAATGCAACCGACGTTATAAAAATCTAGAATAATCATGACCGCCTTACATGAAACCGCTTATCCGCGGTTAAAGTCTCAGCCGACACCTGAGGATCTGGTTACCGTCTATACGCCGAACCAGGAAGAGCTTGAGCTGGTTCGATCCCAGACTCGCCAGCCTACCGCTCGCTTGGGATTCATGGTGTTACTAAAGACCTTTCAGCGTCTGGGCTATTTTGTTCCCATTGCTGAAGTGCCGGAGGCAATACTGAACCATCTGATGACGTGCCTGGAACTCAAAAGTCAGGCCGCTCCTCTGGAAAATTACGATACTTCCGGCACTCGTCAGCGGCATCTCAAGTCGATCCGAGACTTCCTGGGTATTACCCCGGTTAGCGACACCACTCTTGAGTTTCTCAAGTCTGCTTTGCGTGAGGCGGCCACCACCAAAGACGAGATCCCGGATATCATCAACGTGGGCCTGGAGTCGATGGCAAAGGCCCGGTACGAACTGCCAGCATTTGGTACCTTCGTGCGTGAGGCAAAAGCAGCGAGAGCACAGGTCAATCGTGAGTTGTTCGAGGCTGTATACCATGACCTGTCTGAAAGCGCCAAAACCCGTATTCAAGAGGTTCTGACGCCCACTACGAAAACGAGCCAATCCAAGAGCCTTTGGGACCTCATCAAGCAGGAGCCACGAAAGCCGACGGTCAGCAACGTGAAAGAGTTTGTAGACCACCTCCGCTGGTTGAGAACCTTTGACGATTGTCTGCCGAAAGACCTGATGCTACCCGCGCCCAAGCTCAAGCGCTTTGTCATTGAAGCTAGAGCCCTCAACGTCGCCAACATGAATGAGTTGGCCGAGCATAAGCGCTATGCCTTGGCGGCACTTTTCATTCGCGCCCAGACAGGAAAAGCCTCTGATGACATTGCCGACATTTTTATCCGTATCGTCCAGAATCTGATCAATCACGCCAATGAAGCCCTTAAACAGCATCAGCTCTCACAAACTCAGCAGGTTGACGCTCTAATCGCGGCATTACGGGATGTTATCCAGGCGTATCAGATTCCCGGTACCGAGATAGAGCGCCTCGACGCGATTGCCCAGGCATTTCAGGGAGAACCCGACGAACTTAAAAAGCGCTGTGACGAGCAGTTGGCCTATGCCAACAATAATTATCTGCCCTTTATGCTGTCACTCTACCGGAGCAAGCGGGCTCTGTTGTTCGATTGCGTTGCCCACATGGATTTACAATCGACGACTCAGGATCAATCGACGCTCGATGCTCTGGCCTTAATCATGGGGCATCGTCGTAGTCGTAAGCCGACTCTGGATGCCGTGAATGCCAAGGGCGAGCCGCTTGATCTGTCGTGGATACCCGATAAATGGTTAAAACTGGTCACTGGAAAAACGACCCGCAACAGAAACAACACGGAAGTGCATCGAAAATATTTCGAACTCTGCTTGTTAACAACGCTGGCCCAGGAGTTGAAGTCTGGCGACGTGGTGATCATGGGCAGTGATAAATATGGCGATTTTAGAGACCAGTTGGTGAGCTGGGAGGAGTATCACGAACAGATCGCCGAGTACGGTGAACTGGCCGGCATCATTACCGACCCCAAAGCGCTTATTGCCGAACTTAAACGTTGGTTGAGAAAGTCATCGAATGAAACCGATAAAAAATTTCCGGGCAATGATCAGGTCAGAATTGAAAAAGGTGAGTTGGTCATTCAGCGCGTTAAACGCAAACCCATTCCCGCCGCACTGGAAAGAATCAATCGTGCATTGGATGACCGGCTGTCGGAAACCAGCATCCTCGACGTATTAATTGATATGGAAAAATGGCTGGGATTAAGCAAGGGTTTCAAGCCATTATCGGGGCATGAAACCAAACTCACCGATCATCAGCGTCGCTTTATCGTTACCTTATTTTGTTTCGGCTGCAACCTGGGGCCCACACAAACCTCCCGTTCCATTGAGGGCATTAACCGTCGCCAGATTGCGTGGTTGAACCTGCGTCATTCGACAGAGGAGAAGATCGATGAGGCCATTACCAAGGTCATCAATGCCTACAATCGATTCTCCCTACCGAAGATTTGGGGTACCGGCAAGACGGCGTCAGCCGACGGCACCAAATGGGATCTTTACGAGCAAAATCTTTTGAGTGAACACCATTTGCGGTATTTGGGTACCGGTGGCCTCGGCTACTATCATTTGTCTGATACCTATATTGCGTTATTCAGCCACTTCATTCCCTGTGGTGTTTATGAGGCCGTGTATATCCTCGATGGATTATTGAAAAATCAGTCAGACATTCAGCCCGATACCATACATGGAGATACCCAATCCCAGAGTGAAGCGGTGTTCGGGCTCGCTTACCTGCTGGGCATCAAGCTGATGCCCAGGATTAGAGGCATTAAACATCTGAAGCTCTACCGGATCAGCAAAGAGGATCACTTTAAGCATATCGATACCTTGTTCAAGGACACCATAAAGTGGGAGCTGATCGAATCGTGTCTGCCCGATATGCTACGCATTGCGTTATCAGTGAAAGCCGGAAGAATCAACGCATCGACCATTCTGCGACGATTGGGAACCTATTCCAGAAAAAACAAGCTTTACCTGGCTTTGCGAGAGCTCGGTCGAGTCGTTCGGACCGTTTTCCTGCTGCAATACATTGCGGAGGCTGAAATCAGGGAAATGATCCAGGCCGCGACGTGCAAAAGTGAGGAATTTAACGATTTCTTGCAGTGGGTGATGTTTGGCAATGATGGCTTGATCGCGGAGAACGTTCGGCACGAACAGCAAAAAATCATCAAATATAATCATCTTGTCGCCAACATGATTATTCTTTACAACGTGGTGACAATGACAAAGGCGCTTGGGGAGTTGGCAGAAGAGGGCTATCCGATTGACCCCGAAGTGCTTGCCGGGACATCACCTTTTCGCAGGGGCAATATCAATCGTTTTGGAACGTACTCAATGAATATGGACCGGGAAGTCCCCAACATCGAGTTTAACATACCAATCCCAATACCAGACAAAGACACCGGGTTGATCATTAATTAATCTTGTGGCTGTTTATTTAAGGAATCGTTGCCGACCCTCTGTTTGAATATAATACCATCTTCAAGAGTATCCATGTTCTCAATCTGATTGACGATATGGAGCTCAGGAAAGCAATCCGAGGCGCCCGTAATCGCACAGAGGCCTACCATCAGCTTCAGAGCAATATCCGGAAGACTTATAACGGCATCTTTCAAGGCAAAAGAATCGTCGAAAACCGGGTCAGTGCCCATGCTGCCAGGTTAATCGCCAACTGTATCGTGGCCTACAACAGCATGATCTTGAATGCCGTGTACCAAAGGATGCTGGCCAACGGCGCGCCTCAAGCGGTCATCGATGAATTTATCCGGATTTCACCGATTGCCTGGACACATACGTTATTTACAGGTCGGTATAACTTCAAGAAAAGCAGCGGGAAAATTGATGTAGACGCGATGGCAAGGATATTGGAGGATCATGTGAAACAGCATTTTTGGCGTGACGATGGGCCTCAGAATTGATGATAAATTGGTCGTTTATGCAAACTTGTCAAATTTGTCGGTTCTTCCACAGGACCCCCTTCACCGACAAATCTGTCACAAATACTCAGAATTTGCACTCTTTGAATAGCACTCATTTTGAGCCTCGACATCCTAATCGTAAGGAAGACCCTTTTCGGCTATCCCATGGTGACACTTAAGAAAATTTGCCTACTATTGCTAAGGAAGGTCTGAATAATCCTATGTATTTTCAGGCCACTTCTGTTAGTTGATAGTTTTATCTCAAAAAAATGGGTAAATCTTGTCTTTCTGCCGCTTTTAGCGGCCGTCAGCGCCATTTCAGGCGCACCTCTCCCGTCAGGAGAGGTGATAATGCCTATTGGCCATCACCAGGTTGGCCAAGGCACACTTCGTGAATACCGCGTGGGCATTCTTGTCCAAGCCTCGGTAACACTTTCTTATAGCCAAATTGGCCTTTCAAAATGCCAAACAGATGCTCAACCCGCGATCGGATTTTCGATTTGTGCCGATTGCTCGATCTCTCCTGTTCGCTCAGCTGTCGGTGACGGCTACCTTTTCGCTGGGTAAAGTCCTTAGCATTTGGTGATCGCTCGTGAATCACCCGCTTCTGCCCGGTGTAGGCAGAATCACCCCATACACGCGTTTCGTTGCCATGGAGTAAGTCGCCCAGCACTTGTGAATCATGTACATTGGCGGGTGTCACCACCACGGAATGAATCAGCTTGGTTTTGCTGTCCACGCCGATGTGTGTCTTCATCCCGAAATACCACTGGTTGCCTTTGCGCGTCTGCTTCATATCGGGATCACGCGCTTTGTCTCTATTCTTGGTGGAACTTGGGGCGTTGATGATGCTGGCATCCACAATTGTTCCCCTGGACACTTTCAAGCCGCTCTCTGCGAGATATACATTGACCAGGCGAAAGAGCTCGTCACCCAGATTGTGCTTCTCCATCAAATGGCGAAATTTGCAAATGGTGGTTTCGTCCGGCACAAGCTCTTTGCCAAGATCAATTCCGACAAACAAACGCATCGCTCTGGAATCATAAAGGGCTTCTTCAGCTCCGGGATCAGACAGCTCGAACCAGTGCTGCAGAAAATGGATTCGCAACATACGCTCCAGACCAATCGGTCTTCGACCAGCTCCTTTGGGTACATCAGGGTAGTAGGGTCTGATTGCTTCGCTCAATTCTTTCCACGGAATGATCCGATCCATTTCACTGAGGAAAACTTCCTTGCGAGTTTTCTTGCGGTAAACCTCAAAACCACTGGCTTCCAGACTCTGCTGTTTCATGGCGATTCCATTTTGTCGTTTGTCGTCTCATGGTATACGATTTCTGGAATTAATCAGAGTTGCCCTAACCTTCGTGACAAGCACTCCGATTCTGTACACCCTCATTGGCCCTTTGAATCGCCGGTTTAAGTTTATCACCTCTATATTCGTGTGTTATCCCGGTGATCAGCGTCATTTACAGTATTACGGTTTTAAGCCAATCGCGTCTCTTTACCGTTGGAGCCCATTCTTTCTTGGCGTTTTTAAACAGGGAGGCTCATGGGGAATCGCTTACGGTGTCTCAGCGACCGAAAAAGAAATCTTGAGCAAATCCAACCGCGATAAACTCGCTCAAGTCGTTCGCCTTGCCAACGTGAAAGCAGATCGGCTAGGTGTTAACCACATCAATTATGGGGGTATTTTGCCCAGCCTGCTTTTCAACCTGAAACTTTTGCCCGATGATAATAACAACAGCAAAGCAGGATTGATTGTTGCGAAAGCTTATAAGCAACTTTCACAGGACATTTTCTCAGAACTGGTCCCGGTCATTCTGCTGGGTGGAGGCGGAAGCGTCGGAAAACATACCCTTCAGCGGCTGACGCAACAGGATGTCGAAGTGCATGTCGTAGACCCGGTGATCGGCGTTACCGAATTACCCCAGCATTTGCGCGGACGAAATACGATCGTGATCGATACCGCCCGGAAGAGTTGTTTACCGCAATACAAAGATCAGTTCTGGACGGAAATAGCGATTCTGAATGAGACTTTCCCAGCGCCGTCAAGACATACCGTGGCCGATCTGAGTGAGCGCGGTTTATCGGTTTATCATCTTTCAGGTGTGGCAGGGAAGTTTTTGCCTTCCCTACCCTTTGGCTATCGAAATTCTGTACCTTGCTGTGCTATACATAACATGGATTCAGATATCGAGCCGGTCATCATGCGATTGACCTGAATCGTTAGAGACAGAAGCCGGACAATCAGGTCGTGTTGATCGCCCGGCCTTGCCTAAGCGTGCTAACGCCCAACCGTATTGGTTGCCCAGACTGGACCATTCGGGCCGTACATGACCAGGTTGCCATCATCCTGCAAAATGACTGAGTTTGCAGGCGATTTCCAGGTGTTACTGGCCCATCGGGGCCCACCAGCTCCGTACATCACGAGATTGCCATCCGTCTGCATTACCAGCGTATTGGCATCAGAACGATAGGTGCCTGAAGCCCAGATCGGTGCATTAGGATTATAGATCACCAGATTGCCGTCTGTTTGCATGCTTAAGCGATAACGCCCGTTTCGGCTGAAAAGTGATTGGCCTGCATTAAGGGGTTGTCCGGCATGCAGACGGTCGATGACAATACTACGATCGACAGTGTTGGTCGCCCAAACGGGTCCGTTAGCCCGGATTTCTCCTGAAGCACTAACAAAAAACGGCGAATTGTGTTTAAATTTCAGTTGCTTATACCCAAAAATAAACACAAACGCCGTTGGACAAAATGTTACCAGAATCCTTTACCTTTTCGCCACTGAAAAAACGCCAGATTCAAGCCGATTTTTCGGGTGGTCACATCACCTCGGATGCCGGTTTGCTGCTGTTACGTGAAATTGACCGTAGATGCCGCTTAACTCAGGATGTAGCCGCTTGCCTTGAGGATTCCCGTCAGGCAGGTAAAGTAAAACATGAACTCGTCGATCTGATTCGGCAACGGGTTTATGGCCTTGCCTGTGGTTATGAAGACCTCAATGACCACGACAACCTGCGCTCTGATCTGGCGTTTCAAACTGCACTCAATCGCATCACGCCCCTGGCCAGCAAAGCGACGCTGGGCAGAATGGAACAGGCCGTTGACCGGCAAGCAGTTGTCGCCGCACATCGAGTTCTATGGCAGCGTTTCATTGATGCTCATAAAAAGGCACCCAAAAGGATTGTGCTGGATTTTGACGCCACCGACATTGAGTTACATGGTAAGCAAGAGGGTCGTTTCTTCAACGGCTACTACGACCATTACTGTTATTTGCCGCTTTATGTTTTCTGTGGCCGACATTTGTTGGTCAGCTATTTGCGACCAAGCAATATCGATGGCGCCAAACACAGTTGGGCGATCACCAGCCTGCTGGTGAAGTTTATCCGCAGCTATTGGCCTGATACCCAGATTATCCTGCGGGCAGACAGCGGATTCTGCCGTCACCGGATGCTGCGCTGGTGTGAACGGCACGGCGTGGACTATGTGGTGGGCCTTGCCCGCAACTCGCGCCTGCAAGCCAAAGCCGAAAAGGGCTTCGTGATTGCCCGGCAAATGCATGAGCTGACCGGAGAGAAACAACGATTCTTTATGCCGCTGGCTTACGCAGCCGATTCATGGGGCAAAAGTCGCTTCGTCGTCGCCAAAATCGAGGTCAGCGACAAGGGAGATAATCCGCGCTTCATCGTGACGAGTTTGCTGGAGGAAAAAGCAAGAGAACTCTACCGCGACCTTTATTGTGCTCGCGGAGATACCTGGCCGGCCGCATGGAAAACCGCATCAAAGATCAGCAGCTGAACCTGTTTGCAGATCGCACCTCCAGCCCCAGGTGGTGGGTGAATCAATGGCGCATGCTGTTATCAGGCTTTGCGTATGAGTTGTTTGAAGAGTTACGCAAGCTGCTGAAAGGAACAGAGCTGGCGAGCGCATCCATCCATTCGTTGCGACTAAAACTGTTGAAACTGGGCGCCGTAGTCATTCGGAATACCCGGCGTATTCGGTTTATGCTGAGCGAAGCCTATCCTTACCAAGAATTATTCGCCGGTCTTATCCAGCGTTTAGGATTTACCTGAAAATGAGCGGGCTGCCCCGGCCTGAAAAATCGGGGTTATGGGAAAGTTGCGCCTTGAAATCGAAAAAGGTCAATAATTAACCTGAAAATTGCGTCATCCACGCGATAAACACCTGGCTACCGACAAGAATCAGAGGCAGAGTCGATTATCGGTAGGTTCGCGAGAAATCCGGGTTAGGGCCATACATCACAAGGTTTCCATCGTCCTGCATAACGAGTTTGTTGGCTGGCGATCTCCAGGTATTGCTAGCCCAGCGGGGGCCACTGGGTCCGTACAGAACCAGGTTGCCGTCGGTTTGCATCGCCAGTAAGTTGGCGTCGCTTCGATAGGTGCCGGAGGCCCAGAGTGCACGGGTCGGGTTATAAACCACCAGATTGCCATCAGTTTGCATGCTCACACGGAAGCGACCACTGCGGCTGACCAGCGATTGCCCCGCTCTGAGCATTTGGCCCGCAGTCAGGGTGTCAGAATTTCCGTCGATAAATTTGGTCGGCTTAAAATCAGCCAGTTCACCCCGGACATTGTTAATGGCCTTGGCGCCATCGGCCTGTTGCGGATGGCCTTCAGGGATGCCACATGGCAAACCGTTACAGGACGTATTTGGATTGGAAAACGTGGGCAACCAGTTTGTGTTGAAGACGCCGGGATAAGCCATGGTGGTCGCAAAGACGCCATCTACGCCATGCCCCAGCGCATAAGGAAACCGGGCTCCGCCCTGATCGCCCTGCTTTCGCGAATGAGAAAGTCCCATGTTGTGTCCCAGTTCATGGGCAAGCACCTGCGCCCCACAGCCGGGTCCAACAACGTTAAATGCCCAGTCCCTCGAGACTGCAACATAGCCGAGACCGCAGTTCCCGGTGGCATGAAGTTGGGTGACCATGTCGGCCCCGACTTCATCGCGTTTACGGGCAATATTGCCATCGACACGAATAGCGCCCAGCACTTGCCCCATATCCGCACCGCCGATGTTGTAGTGCATGGTGCCCGCCAGACGCAACTGCACATCAATCTGACTGTTGCGGTAGATTCCATTGATCTGATCGACCCAGCTGCGCATCGCGGTATCGACCTGGCCATTGAAATGGCGGTTGGTCGCATCGTCATACGCGACCAGTAAGTCCACCGTAACAGCCTGTGCAGATTGGGCCGTGGTGAGCGCGAAAACCGCGCAGCCTGCCATCTGCCTGATTCGGGTTTTTAGTAGGTTCATCTTGTCTGTCTCCATGAAACGGCTCTTGTTTTTTTAGTGTGTTGTTATGTCATGCTCGCTGAAGGTTTCAGCAGGCAGGTAAACCACGCCTGACGGTGGGTTTTCGATGAGTTCAGGAGGGACGATGACCTGCTGATCAACCCCCTTGAACAAAGTTGCGCTGTTGGCGACCCATCCCTGATCACCGTGGACTTCTATTTGGAAATTGCCATCCGGGGTGGTCAGGCCGCCAACCACCAACCCCTTTTCTCCGCGGGTGAGGGAGACCTGATTAAAGCCCTCTACGCCCTCTAAGCGGCCACGCCAGGTGACATTGCGGCCGTTGTCATAGCTTTCGACCTCGTCAACAATGACGTTATAGGTTCTGGCGGTCTGGCTGAGACTGATTTCAAACTGATCCCCCGCAACCAGTGATTCCAGTTTCAGCGGATTGAACTGGATAAACTCACGCCCATCCGTTGCGTCTTCATCTGACAGATTGTGCAGTTGTGAAGGCTTTTCGCTTGACTGCCAGACCGCAGCGTGTTGGCTTGCATTCAGCAGGATCTGGGGCGGTGGCACCCTTCCCTCGCGACGTGCACTGATTTCAGCATACCGATCACCAAAGGTTGCATAGGCGGGGTTTCTGTCGGGCAATGCTAACGTTTCAGAGTCGCCCTCCGTTGCATCTTCTGTGGCCGCAACCTGGCTAAGGCTGACAGGTAATGGAAGGGAGTTTTCAATATCATCAGTACTAACCGGCATGATTGCTGTGGCGTCGGCTCCTGAAGGTGCTGATGTCGTTGGGGGCGATGTCAGTGTCTGGGGCTCGCTGAAGCGATCTGCTTCCAGGCTAAAAAAATAGGTCGCGGCGCCGACCACCACAAAAAACACTACATTAAAGAGAATTATTCTTATCATGCTCTCAGCTCATCGGAATGCTTGAAAGCAGTTAAGGTATAAATATTACAAGTGTAGAAAAATCGTTCAAATCGACGATATTGGTCTTTGAATGATCAAATTGAGGGGGGATCACATTTTATCCGTTTGGGAATGACGCGATAAAATGGCGTGGCGAGCCGGTTGCCCTCAGCTGATGCGAGGGCAACCACGGCAGAGGATCAGGCTTTCGCCGCTTTCTTGGCTTTCGCAGGTTTCTTGGCAGCGTTGACGGATTCTTTCAACAAAGAGCCCGGTTTGAAGGACGGTACTTTGGCTGCTTTGATTTTAATCGGCTCTCCATTTTTGGGGTTGCGGCCGGTGCGTGCGGCTCTCTCTTTCACCTTGAAGGAACCAAATCCCAGAATGGAGACCTCGTCTCCTTTTGCCAGTGCTCCGGTAATCTGTTGAAAGGTTGCATTCAAGGCACTTTCCGAATCCTTTTTGCTCAAGCCAGTTACACTGGCGATCCCGTCAATCATTTCTCTTTTGTTCATATGGGGCTTATCCTGTCTGTCGTCGTAAAAGTGCAGGCGCTTTCGGCCTACACTTAATGTATTTAGTCGAACAGTCCAGACCCTGCAAATGCTCACACGCATTTAGATCAATAAAGATGCATTTTATGTCCGATCCAGCCCTCAGAACCGAAGAATCATCATGGTTTGTTTATTTATTGCTCTGCCACAATAACCACTATTACTGCGGGATAGCCAAAGATGTGCAGGCGCGTTTTGAGGCCCATAAAGCAGGAAAGGGTGCAAAATACACCCGAAGCAACCCTCCCCTGTGCATTGTTGCCCAGCGAGCCTATCCTGATCGCGCCACAGCCAGTCGAGCGGAGTACGCGATCAAGAAACTACCAAGGGATAAGAAACTGGCAGCGCTTAGTTTTTCGTGACGCTTAAGAAACTGGCGCGGTCATTGAAGGTGCTGCCGATCCATGGCGTATTCGCGGTAAGCACAACACTGGCCCCCGCCCCATTGATATGCTTGGTCAGTTTGACAGTATACCCTGAGCCCACTTTCACGGAGGAGAGTTTGTCATTCCAGCTCGCCGGCAAGTTCTGAGTGGTTTGGCCGAAGCAGAGCGACGCGCCCTGATAATTGATGTGCTCGTAGATACAAACACCGGCGACACCCGTGTCACCACCACCGGTTGTTCCGCCACCCGAGCGGGTCGGCATGAAACCCGAGATTTCATTTTTCACATTGTTGATGGCACGTGCCGCATCTGCTGAGTTTGAGTACCCATCTGGAACCCCACATGGACGTCCGTTACAGGAAATATTAGGGTTCGAATACTTGGCAACTTTTGGCGCGTTAAACAGCCATTCATAGGTCATGATGGTTGCGAAGGAATTGTCAACACCATGCCCCATGGCATAACTGTAACGAGCTCCGCGTGTATCCCCCTGGCGGCGTGAGTGAGCGAGACCAAGGGTATGACCCAGTTCGTGAGCCATGGTTAACGCGCCACATTTGGGGCCGACTACGTTGAATGCATAGTTACGATCCACCGCGACATAGCCAACGCCGCAATTACCGCTACTGTCGACCAGGGGAACGTAGTCCGCACCAAATTCAGAACGCTTCTGCGCAACGAAACTGTCAGTGCGCAGATTGCCCAGCACTGACCCCATGTCGCTTCCGGCAACTTCACGCTCAACGGTTCCGACCAGGCGAATCTGGACATCGACCTGGCTGTTCTGCATAGCAGCATTCACCTGATCGACCCACCCGCGTATGGCTGTGCTGGGTTGATTGTTAAAGTATTGTTTTGAGTAGCTGTCATATACCACCATCAAGTCGACCGTCACGGCCTGCGCCGATAGGGGGAGAATGAGGGATGACAGAGCCAGCCAATGGTTCAGTTGTAGCACGCGCATTAAGACCTCCTAGTCTTTAGTATTCAATTTGTTGTTCTTTGAGGTGACGAATCTTCGCCGTTATCGTCCACTGGGAACATATGCTCGTCGCCACCTTTAAAGAGCGTGAAGCTGTTAACCACCCAGCCTTTTTCACCCTGAGCCTGCACCGTAAATTGCTTGTCGGGCAGCGTGATATTGCCCACGGTCAGATCGATGCCACGGGTAAATGAAATCTGATTTTCAGCTGGAAAATCTTTTAAATGCCCTCGCCAGGCCACGTTTCCATCGGGGAACACTTCCACTGAGTCCACCACCATGTTGAACGTGGCGTTTTCCTGGTCGAGCGGGATTTCCATTTCGTCACCGGGCATCATGGACTCAAGTTTCAGTGGCGAGAATCGAATAAATTCACGACCGTCATATCGCTCTTCGTCGTCGAGCCCCAGCGATTCGGCAACCGCGGGGTCTACCGACCACGCAGCCGGTTGTTGCACAGCCTGATCGACCGCCACGGGATCGAATGACTGATCCGGGCGGCGGGCTTGCATAAGTTCTATTCGGGTCTCAAGCGAGTATTCAAGTGGGGGGATTTCGCGACCATCATTTTCAGGTTGCGTTAGTGCAGGCGACGGACCCGTTTTGACACTGTTTAAGCCGGATGTCGGATCAGCAGACGTCATTGCATTTGGCAAGCCCTCCTGTCTGGCATCAGAGGTGATTTCCGGAAAAGGCATGCCCTGAGTAGCAGGATCAGAATCACGCATAAAATAGCTAAAAACCATGACGCCGAGTCCCAACGCGCCTAAGGCCAGAGAAACAGGTTTTACTGCCTTCATCACTCACTCCTTGTAGTTTTGCGCGATTCTACTTTTTGGGTGCTTATTAACGGTATCGTCGGAATGGATGAGTTGTCAGAGATAACGAGATTGCAATCACACTTCAATCATTCTGGTTGTCACAAAACCTTCATTTAATTGAACAAAATCTTTCATGTTGGCAGATGAAAATGCCCTCGTTCATTCATTTGCTCGCTAGGAGTAGTCAATTATGTCATCAGAGAAGCGCCTTTTTGCTCTTTCGCTTACAACACTCGCCGCTGCCGTAGCTTCAGCTACTGCGCACGCTGGAACGGTTACGTCAGACGGTCAGGATTTGGTGATCAAAACCAAAGGTGGTCTGGAAGTCGGTACCGTTGACAAGACGTTTACCTTCAAAGTAGGCGGTCGCCTGCAATTGGATTATGACGTTTATGAGGACGTTTTTCATAAGTCCGGCGTGGGCGCGGATGCTGACAACATTGCCTATACAGGCTCGGCTGACAGCCTCTACTTCCGTCGTAGCTTTCTCGAGTTTTCCGGCACAGTAAACACTGACTGGAAATACGTCATGAATCTGGCTATCGACACGGATAAGAGCACGGCCATCTGGGACGAAGCGCATATTGATTACGTTGGATTTGCACCGGTGACCATCAAGCTCGGTAAATACGAAGCCGATTTCGGTCTGGAACACGCCACCAGCTCCAAATGGATCACGGCCATCGAGCGTTCCATGGTGCTGGATGTGGGCGGCTGGCAGACAGCTAAGCAGTATGGTGGTCAGGTCAGCGCGACCGGGGGAATGCTCTACGGTTCGCTGGGACTTTTCCAGAATGACGACAGTCTTGCCCATGATGGCAAGCACAGTTACGCCTATGTTGCCCGTGCCGTCATTGCGCCGATCAACGAAGCCGGTCGAGTGTTGCACTTCGGTCTGGACTATGCGCACCGCAATAACCGCGAGACCTCGCAAAGCGTGAAAACGTCAATGGCGGTCAAGAAAGCGGATGCGATTACGCTGGGCACGAATGAGACTGCAAAAGAAGATGACGTCTTTATGATCGAGGCCGCTTACGCCATGGGTCCTTTGTCTGCACAGGCGGAATACATCAACCGCAATCTGGACGGTGGTAATGATGGCGACCTCGAAAGCGCCGAAGGGTACAACGTTCAGGTTGCCTATACCCTGACGGGTGAAGCGCGAGGCTACAAACTTGATGGCGGTAAATTCGACGCCGTTAAGCCTGCCGGTGCGCGCGGCGCCTATGAAGTCTTCTACCGCTTTGATAACGCATCAGGTGAAGTGAAAGCGGCCACTGGAAATCCTGAAGCGACCGTTCACACCGTCGGTATGAACTGGTACGCCAACGAGAACGTGAAAGTCGCCCTGAACTACCTCATGAGTGCAACCGACAACGTGGTGAGCGATTCAGCCAAGGCCGCCGGAAGCAAGGATGATGGTAACGCGATCTCTGCCCGTCTGCAGTATGCGTTTTAATCAAGTCGAAACAATCTGACCCACAACGCCCCGGGCTATTGATCCGGGGCGGCATTCTGCTACTCAAGAGCAGCCTCATGATTGACGGCAATTGGGTTGCCTGATTCATCTATGAACACACAGAGTGTTCGCTACCATCGCATTAACTCACCTCTAGAAAATTGTTACTATGCTGTAGGCGTATCGCATCTGCATCGTCAGTCAGAGGCCGCCATTGCCGAAGTTAAGGAAATAACCAAATACCTTTAGGGCTTACGCCCCAGGGAGCCAAGCTATCAATTCTGGAATTATGTATGCACTACTGGCGGCAGCTCTTTTTGGCGCCAGCACCCCCCTCGCCAAAATCCTGAGCAATCAGACGAGTCCGGTCATGCTGGCCGGGCTACTCTATCTGGGAAGTGGTTTCGGTCTGCTTCTGGTCATGGCTGCGCGACACCTGTCCAGAACACGTAATCAGTCTGCCTATCTGACCCGATCCGATTTGCCATGGTTTGGCGGCGCTGTGCTGTTTGGGGGCGTGTTGGCACCCTCTCTGTTAATGTACGGGCTATTTCGCACACCGGGATCAACGGCCTCATTATTGCTAAACCTTGAAGGCGTATTGACCGCACTCCTGGCCTGGTTCGTATTCAAGGAGAACTTTGACCGGCGAATTTTTTGGGGCATGGCCAGCATTGTGTTGGGCAGCGTGCTGCTGTCCTGGGAACAAGTGCCCGAGGCTGGAGGGTTACCAGGCATTCTGGCGATAACAGGGGCGTGTTTGTGCTGGGCCATCGATAATAATCTGACGCGCAAAGTCTCTGCCAGTGATGCTCTTCAGATTGCGAGCGCGAAGGGAATCGTGGCAGGTGCCGTCAATGTTGCGCTTGCACTTATAGGGGGAGCGGAGTGGCCTGCCCAAGCCACGCTGGGGCCAGCAATGGGCATTGGCTTTCTGGGCTATGGGCTCAGTTTGGTGCTGTTTGTGCTGGCGCTGCGTCATCTGGGAACCGCACGCACCGGCGCCTATTTTTCGTTTTCTCCGTTTGTGGGTGCCAGCTTGTCACTGCTGATACTTCAGGAAACGCCCGGCTTATTATTTTTGCTGGGTTTTTCTGCCATGGCGGTTGGACTGTGGCTGCACCTGACTGAGCAGCATGATCATATGCACACGCATTCGCCGATGTCCCACACCCACGCCCACATACATGACGATCACCATCAGCATGAACATGATTTTGTGTGGGATGGCGCCGAACCGCATACCCACCTCCATCACCATACCCCGCTGGAACACAGCCATCCACATTACCCCGATATTCATCATCAGCATGAACACGGGGAAAAGCAGTGATCAGAGAATCTTTCCGCCCTCACCCCATCAGCGTCTTCACGATCAATCCAATCACCGCGCACGCCGCAATGACGTGAATAACATTTCGCTGATAGCGAAACAACGCGATGGCTGCACCCACGGCAATGATGGCTGAAATCCAGTCTACGTTGCCCTCGAACCCTTTCGGCCACAACACATGGTAACCGAAGAATAGGGCCAGGTTCAGAATCACCCCGACGACGGCCGCAGTAATCGCCGTCAGCGGTGCGGTAAATTTCAGATCATTGTGAGTGCTTTCAACCAGGGGGCCTCCTGCCAGAATGAACAGAAAGGATGGTAAAAAGGTGAACCACGTTACGACACAGGCGGCCACCGCACCTGCCAGAAAAGGCGCATCAGAACCGAAGAAAGCGTTCAGATAACCGCCAACAAAGCCCACAAACGCAACGACCATGATGAGCGGCCCGGGCGTGGTCTCTCCTAGAGCAAGGCCATCGATCATTTGAGTCGGTGACAACCAGCCGTAATGACTCACGGCACCCTGATAGACATAGGGTAATACCGCATAGGCACCGCCGAAGGTCAGCAGCGCTGCTTTGGTAAAGAACCACCCCATTTGAGTCAACGTGTGCTCCCAGCCCCAGACGGCGGTTAAAAGCCCCATGGGAACCATCCAAAGCAAAGCCCCCGAAACAATGATCAGGGATAGCCGGGACCAGCTAAACACCGCATGTGGTGGCGGGGGGGTAGTGTCGTCAATAACCGCAGGACCAAACGATTTGCCCGCTTTGCCATGGGACCCACCGGCTTTGAATTTGTCAGGCGCGAATTTACCGCCAACATACCCCACCAGGGCCGCACCAACCACGATCGCCGGAAAGGGTACGTTCACCGCAAAGATGGCGATAAACGAGGCTGCTGCGATCCCCCATAACCAGTTGTTTTTCAGTGCTCGAGAACCAATACGATGCGCTGCCTGCACCACTATCGCGGTAACGGCGGGTTTGATCCCGTAAAAAAGTCCCGCCACCAGCGGCATTTCGCCAAACGCGATGTAAACCCAGGACAAGGCAATCAGGATGAGTAACGACGGCAATACAAATAGCCCACCTGCCACTATCCCGCCCCAGGTGCGGTGCATCAGCCAGCCAATGTAGGTGGCCAGCTGCTGGGCTTCAGGCCCGGGTAATACCATGCAGTAATTGAGCGCATGGAGGAAGCGTCGCTCAGAGATCCAGCGACGGTTTTCAACCAGCTCCTGATGCATGATGGAGATCTGTCCGGCGGGACCGCCAAAGCTGATAAACCCCAGCTTCAGCCAGAAGGCAAAGGCCTGCCAGAAGCTAACCGAGGGCGGGGAATCATCTGTGACGGTGTCAGTTCTATTTTCGGTGGAACTACTCATGGTCGCTATTTCTGTTCCTTTATGGGTTTTCAATGTTAGGGGCGTCCCGCTCAAACTCAGCAAATTACTACATATGCGATGTTTGTATAACACTTGTCTTTTAGTGAAAAACAGTAAAATTGTTACCTATTCCCCAATTTACAGGCTGTCTGTAGTCTTCCCGACTGGAAATGCATCAGATCAATGCGTATGCTGCGGCCAGGTATCATCTGCAGGCAATAATGTGGTCTGTCGCAAATGGGAGGGATAAAAATGGCTAAGTGTGGCGTTTTTTGGGTGCTGACGAGCGCCTTGGTGGTGATTCAGGTCGCTTATGCCGAACCGCCAGTGCCCCAGGCGACACCCGCAGACCCACGCGCGCCCCTACCCTTCGCGGAAGAAAAACGCACGGTCGGCTACTCTGGCCCGAATGGTTTCTATCAGGCCCAGGAACGTTTTCGGGCAATGCAGGCCCTTAAAGGCAAAAACCCTGAAGATGTTGTCCTGCCCGGCAACCATCCCGCCTACCACATCGGCTGCAAGCATAACTGATAGCGTGCCAGGCTAGCGATCCCAAAAGTCTATTTTTGGGGTGAGTGCCTGGGTGTCATTTTCGCTTCAGCGTCATGATCGATCATTTGTTCCATCATCATTTGCATCATGCCCATGCGTTTTTCCATCATATCCATACGTCCATCTCTTGCATCCCCATCCCCTTATTCATCATTTTCATGCCATCCTGCATGGCCTGCATATGCTCCTGCATTAGCTGCTGACGTTTTTCCGGATCGGTTTCAGCTTTGATTTTATTCATATTGTCGAGCATTTTTTGCATATGCTCATGCATATCCATCATCTGCTGATGGCTCATCATTCCCATCATTTCACCTTCCTTTGGCTTGGTTTCCGGATCGTGGCCATGGTGTTGTCCTGCAAAAACCGGCGAAGACATTGCAGCGGCAACGAGAAATACCGGGATCATTCTGTTCATGCTCTTTTTCATCAGACCCTCTCAATAGGTTGAATTGGTTTTATCAATCGTAAATTTCGGAATCCATCCGGGAGTCGCCTCCTTATAGCGGCGATAGGTGTCGCCAAATATCTCAATCGCCGCGTGCTCTTCACGCCTGGCCAGCCGCACATAAACCATTACCAATATGGGAAACATGACCAGTGTAGGCAGCGTAGGCCACTGCAGAAGAAAGCCAAACATAATCAATATGAACGCAATGTATTGAGGATGTCGGCAGCGCGCATACCAGCCAATCGTCGCTAAATTATGGTTCCGCTGTGCGTCGTGCAAAACATTCCAAGCCGAGGCCAGCATAAAAAAACCTGAAACAATCAGAACGTTACTGACGATATGCAGTGGGTCAACATGTGGATCTCCCTGAAATCCCAGGAACGTATGCAGTAAATGGCCGTTTTCGTGAGAGAGAAAGTCCACACCGGGAAATTTTTTCGTAAGCCAGCCAGAAAAGAAATATATCGTCAGAGGAAAACCGTACATCTCGGTAAAAAGAGCAATGATGAAGGCTGAGAAACCACCTAAATTGCGCCAGTCTGTTTTCGTTTGTGGCTTGGCGAAACTGAAAGCAAAAAAGATGAATACTGCCGAGTTAAGTATCACCAGTGTCCATAAGCCATAGGAGGAATCACTGTTCATCTTTGTTATCCTTATGCTTGTGTCCGCGGCCATGACCATGATGCCCGCCATGCATAAAAAGATGCATTACAGGGCATGCCAGTACAATCAGGTAGGGCAGAAACTGCCAGACATGCTGTCGGTGTTCAATCAGCAGAAAATAGGTGGCAGCGCCAATCAGCCCTATTGCTGCCAATCCTTTGGGTGATAGCCAAAATGTGGATTTTTGTGTTGCCATATCTAACGCCTCTTTTCATCAAAACCATTCAGAGCGACTTACTTGTCAACCTTGATCAACCCCCGATACATCTGCATCTGGCAATGAAAGGGATACTCACCGGGCTTCAAGGCCGGTAGTTGAACTGTCTTGAGTTTGTTGAGCGGTAAGGTTTCACTGATTTGCAATTCCGGGATCAAGAGAGTTTCCGAGCAGGGCGATGGGTCTTTCCGCATGAACTGAATCGTCAGCGGCTCGCCCGCAGGTAGTTTCACATGCGAGGGTGCATAGGTTCCGTTTTCAATCGTGATGACCCGATCCGTATTGTCCAACTCAGCCTCTTTTGGCTTGTAAAGCCAGAACCACCAGATGATCAGGGCGATGAGCAGGAGTCCCGCAAGATTAGCGATTAACATAAGCATGTCTCCGAATTAACCGTTAATGATCCTGCGCCTTGAATAAGCGCAGCCGGTTTGCATTTGTGACGACCGTCAGGGAAGAAAAGGCCATTGCAGCCCCCGCGATGACGGGGCTTAGCAGCATCCCGGTGAGCGGATACAGTACGCCTGCCGCAAAGGGAACACCCGCAACGTTATATATAAACGCACCAAACAGGTTCTGTTTGATATTGCGCAGCGTCGCTTTACTGACCGCAATGGCATCTGCCAGACCGTGCAGCGATCCGCGCATCAAGGTAATATCAGCACTTTCGATGGCGACGTCGGTTCCGGTGCCAATGGCGAAACCGACATTCGCTATGGCCAGTGCCGGCGCATCATTAATACCATCCCCTGTCATGCCGACAATTTCGCCTTCCATTTGCAGCGCCTGCACCTTTTGCGATTTCTGTTCTGGCAGCACCTCTGCGAAGAACTCTTTAATGCCGACCTTGTCTGCAACGGCCTTGGCGGTCGCACGGTTATCGCCCGTCAACATGACAACGCGGATTCCGTTATTCTGCAGTCGTTTGATGGCCGCAATTGAATCGTTTTTGATCGGATCTGCAACCGCGATAATGGCGGCGAGTTTGCCCTCTACCGCAAAATACATGGGTGTTTTCGCATCCGCTGCCAGGGCCTGTGCCGTCGCCACGAAATCACCGGCCTCAACAGCTTGTTCGCGCATCAGCTTTTCATTACCAAACAGCACCGCCTTACCCTCGATAACAGCACTGACCCCCTGCCCTGAAATCGCCTGAAAATGGGTCGCCAATCCGCGATTCACGGCAGAATACAGACCGCTTTCTTTTGCTGACTCGACGATCGCCTGCGCCAACGGATGCTCTGAGCCAGCCTCCAATATGGCGGCCAGCCTGAGAACGGCGTCGTGATTCCACTCGCCCGCCGTCACAACATCTGTAACCTTGGGCGCGCCAACGGTAATCGTTCCGGTTTTATCCAGTATCATCGCGGTGATTTTAGAGGCCGTTTGCAGGGCTTCACCGTTACGAATGAGCACCCCAGCTTCGGCAGCCTTTCCAACACCAACCATGACAGACATGGGGGTGGCGAGGCCTAACGCACAGGGGCATGCAATTATCAGGACGGTCGTGGCCGAAACCAACGCAAAGGCGACCACAGGATCCGGTCCCCAGTTCAACCACACCAAGGCGCTCAGTACCGCAATGATCATGACGGTCGGAACAAAATAGGCTGAAATGACATCCGCGAGTCGCCCAATCGGTGGTTTGGAATTCTGGGCCCGTTTGACCATGCCGATGATCTGGGCCAGGGCGGTGTCTTTGCCGACACGAGTCGCTTTAAACACAATCGATCCGCTTTTGTTGAGTGTTCCGGCAGAAACTTTATCACCGAGGGTCTTCTCGACCGGCATGGGCTCCCCCGTCAGCATGGACTCATCAATCGAGGTATGCCCTTCCGTTACCTCGCCATCCACGGGGATTTTCTCACCGGGACGCACCCTCACACGGTCGTTCAGCAATACCCGTTCAATCGGGATATCCAGCTCGTCCCCGCCCCGAATAACACGAGCCGTTTTCGCTTGTAACCCGATCAGACGTTTAATGGCCTCAGAGGTGCGTCCCCGCGCCTTCAGTTCCAAAGCCAGCCCGAGGTTAATCAGGCCAATGATCATTGCCGTGGCTTCGAAATAGACATGCCGTGCCATATCAGGCACCGCCTGCGGGAAAAACACGACCACCATTGAGTACAACCACGCGGTCCCGGTTCCCAACGCGATCAGCGTGTCCATATTGGCTGAGTGGTTTTTAAAGGAATGCCAGGCGCCCACGTAAAAATGCTTACCGGCAAGCACCATGACCGCCAGTGTCATCAAGCCTACGATCAGCCAGCCGACCTGCTCTCCCGCGGTGTTCACGGACATCTCGCCGGTCACCAGGCTATAAAGCATCAGCGGTACGCCCAGTGACAAGGCCACGAACATCTCCCGAATCAAGCGTTTATAATAGGCTTCATCGGCCTTTTCTTTTTCGGCCATGGCCGCGTCATCGCTTGCAGCCTCAGCGAGTTTTGCCCCGTAACCCGCGTTCTCCAGTGCCTTAATCAAGTCTGCAGTGGGGGTTATTCCGCTGACGCTCACCGTCCGCTGGGCAAAATTCATTTCTGCCGCTTCAACGCCTGGCAAGGCCTTCAGCGCGGTCTCAATTTTCTTGACGCAACTGGCGCACCCCACGCCATCGACAAGCAGCTCCTGATGTGTTTGTTCTGGTGTCATTTTATCCCCCGATGCACAAATTTCCGTCCCAGCGGGCATGTTAAATGTCTTGTATAAACTCTTCGATTAAATGGCAGATCATGTCACCCGTCGGTCCCTTGTCCGGCTTCTTACTCCACTGATTCACGGCACGCTGCATACGATCCCGCAATTTTTGTGTTTCTATAAACCGTTGCTCAGTTTCCTTGAGGCGAGCTTCAATCAGACGCCTCACAGTTGGGCATGCCGACTGATTTTTGTCCGCATGCGCCAGGATTTCCGTAATATCCTCGACTGAAAAACCCAGTTGACGGGCATTCAGCACGAAACGCAGCCGGCTCACATCTTTTTCGGTGTAATCCTTATAGCCGTTATCCTTTTTGACCGCGGGTTGCAAGATCTTGATCCGGGTGTAAAACCGAACGGTTTCAGCCGTGACGCCCAGCCGTTTGGCTACTTCGAGTACTTTCATAAGAACTCTCCACTGGGCCCTGCCCACTCATGTGTCTCATTGTCAGGCTCAACCTTACACCTGTGTGTTAGACATAGGTCAAGCGTCAGGATTCACTCTTTTTCAAACGAGGGAATCTGACGCTTACCCGCAGGCCTTTGCCCTTCCCGGACTCAAATTCGAGCACGCCGTCGTACTGTTCCACGATTTCCCGGACGATAGAAAGCCCGAGACCATGGCCATTGGCCTGTTCGTCCAGACGCAGTCCCCGACGGCCTAATTGTGATTGCTCGGCGTAATTGACGCCTGGGCCATCGTCCTGAACGTCTATTTGAAACCACTTAGTGCGCTGACTCAAACTCACTTCCACCTGATGTACTGACCATTTCCCTGCATTGTCGATCAGGTTGCCGAGTATTTCATTCAGGTCGTGCTCTTCAACGGGCCAGCGGGTTTCGTCATCCAGGGTCGTTTTCAATTCAAACGATTTCTCCGGATAGAGCCTTCCAAACATCCAGACGAGGTCGCGCACCATTTTGACGGGCAAGGCTGTTTTACCCAGTTGCGGCCCTGCGAAGCGGTTACGACGCATTTCAGACTCAAGCTGCTTATCGATATCCAACAGGCGAGACACCATTTGCTGCCGTATGTCCGCATCCAGAGGGCGCTGTGTATCTTCCAGAATCTGGCGTACCGCCGTAATGGGTGTTTTGATACTGTGTGAGAGATTCGCCAGCGCTTGCCGTGATCTTTCGAGCCGTCGATCAAGGAAATCGAGAAGCTGATTCACCTGCGCGACCAAAGGGCGGAACTCCTCGGGGGGCGTAATCTCAATTCGGCTAATCTCCCCTTCCTGCAGTTGTTCCAACGCGGATTTGAGTGAAAGGGCCGGGCGCATTGCCAGGTAGATTCCCAGCCAGATGATACTGGCCAGGAGAATGACGAGTAATAGCGATACAACCGCTGTCCATGCATGCAATTCTGCCTGACTGGACCTCAACGAGCTCATATCTTCTGAGACGACGACCGTGTAGCTTATACCCGACACATCAAAAGTCTCTCGATACGCAATGATATCACCAATCCGGATAACGCCATCCCTGGGGTTGCTCAGCAGCGGAGTCAGAGGTGCTTCCCAGGATGCGGGCAAGATAAGCGTTTGAGTAGGTGTCGAAATTGCGAACGCGTGATGAAAAACATCCTCAAAATAACTGCCGGTTTCGATATGATCGATCTGCCCATCGGCACGGCGTATTTGCCGCTCCAGAAAAGCCACCTCATCGTGTAGGCGACTGGTTAAAAACGCTTCAGACATGCGTTCCAGCAAAACCCCATGAATCACCCAAGCGATTGCCATCAGACCGATAGCCGCCGGCATCAACAGAATGAGAAGCGAGCCTTTTATTGAGCCACGCAGTTTAGCTGTCATTGAAGAGGTATCCTTGCCCCCGTCGCGTCACGATTGCATCAGTACCGACTAATTTGCGAAGCCGAAGAATATATGCCTCAATGACATTGTCACCAGGGTTTTCATCAAAGCCGTACAACTGATCTTTAAGCTGTTCTTTTGAAAAGATCTGACCAGGCCGACTCATAATACAGCGCAGCAATCGAAACTCCGTGCCCGTCAGGCTGCATTCATCGCCATTGGGCAATTTCAAAGCCTGGCGATTCTCATCCAGCTCAAAGCCTCCCGCTTTAACAATGGCCTCGCTCCTGCCCTGGCTGCGTCGCAAAATCGTGTTGATGCGGGCGATCAGCTCCTCGGTCTGAAAAGGTTTAGCCAGGTAGTCATCAGCGCCGGCTTTCAGACCACCTACTTTTTCCTGCCAGGTTGCTCTGGCGGTCAGGATCAAAACAGGCAGGTCTTTTTTGCCTGATCGCCATTGCCTCAGAAGATCCAGCCCACTTCCATCTGGAAGCCCCAGATCAAGAATGGCCGCAGCATAGTCCTCATGCTTTCCCAAGGTCGCAGCCTCTTTCAACGTCGGCGCCCAATCAACGGAGAATCCTTCTCGTTTGAGTTGACCCAAAAGCCCGCTTGCAAGCATGTGGTCATCTTCGACAAGCAGTAAACGCATCTTTTGTCCCGTAATTATGATTGTAAGTTCAGCGCCAGCGGCCAACCGTTTGCTGACACATCCCTGTGTCGGCCTTTGAAAATTGAGGCTTAAAATTTTTCTGGGCCATTGTACTTATCCATATACCACTTTCTTTTAGCGGCCGTGTCAAACTCTGCCGGTATCGAAAGTGTGCCAGTATTATGCATCATCTTTTTATGCGCATGATCTGCTGCTGTCGCACCCATGGTTGAGTGGTAATGATCGACCATGGCCTGTTCCTCTGATTTTTGGCGCATGCGCTCACCATGCGAATCCCCCTGATAGGCCGCAACGTCATGTGGGTTATTGACGACAGAGGCATAGCCCTGCAGGTGATCACTCGTCGCCTGCCGCGTGAGCGCATTGTCACTCTTTCGATCCGCTAAACTTTCTGCCTGCACACCCTGCGCCAAGGCAGATGCCACCAACACAACCCCAACTGTTTTTAGAATGCTCATGCTTCACCTCATTATTGATTTTTAAGGTAACCGGCGACCGCCGATCTCCATGTTGTCAATAAAAGCATGGTCAACTGAAACGAAACTGAAAAACAGATTACAAGGTGTTCATGCAGGCAAAATAAGTCATCCCTTTGAGGGGCCATGGATGAGATTCGGTTCTCATCCTGAGCGACCCATCGCCAAAATCGTCGCTATCGACGATAGGTAAATCCCTCATTTTCCCTAAGCATAACGCGGATCTACTCACTCATCCTGAGGCTTCATGATGCGCCTTACTGTCCACCCAGGTCTATTTCGCAGTGTATTATCACCCAGTCGTCTGACGTTATTGTGTCTGGCGATAAGCACCACCGTCCATGCAGCGCCGATCACACTCTACCAACACTGCAATTATACCGGCTGGGCCGTGTCCGTCGACGAGGGGCGTTACAACCCGGCCGCGCTGATAGGGTTTGGTGGCCGCGATAACGATGCATCCTCTATCCGGGTGGCACCCGGTTATGAAGTGGCGCTGTACGACTCGGCTGATTTTACCGGCATCCCTATCAAGGTGACCGCTGATTCTCCGTGTTTCGTGAGCCAGAATTTCAATGATCGTCTTTCCTCAATGACGGTCACTAAAGTCAGTTCAACCGCGCAACCTGGCACCTGGTCAGCGCGGAAGCTCGACGATCAGCGCGTTGAAATTGTGCTGCAGTCTTCTGATTGGGCGGATATTCATTACCGTATCAATGGCGGCGCGCAAATGAACGTCCGCATGGTGCGTCAAGGCTCTCAGAATAGCATTCAAATTGGCGGCCTGAAAAACGGCGATACCGTTGCGTACCAGTTCACCTATTGGACGGGCCAATATGCCGTGGATACCGCCTGGGCCAGTTACCGTCACGAAAGTGGAACGACAACCAATCCTACGAACCCGACCGATCCGACGAATCCAACTGATCCGACCAACCCCAATCCGCCCACAACCAGCGTCACACCCTTATACAACAACGCTACTGCCCTGGAACCTGCAACCCAGTGGGATCGCGGGGATGCGATAATAACCCGCTTTTCAGACCGCCCCCGCACACGCCATGCGCGGGAAGATCAGTTTCAATCCTACGATCACTTCATCAAGTTTTATTTTGAGCACCGCTCCTCGAACATCGAAATCGTCGACTATGTCGCCAAGGGTGGCGATAGCATTGAAATGAACGTGCGAACGCTATGGCCTCTGGATGATCGGGAAGCCGAAAACCGCTGGTGGTATTGGGGGCAGACAACGGTTGCGCAATACATGGGCAATGGCATCATGCAGTACAAAGGGTTCGATGGAACCTATCACCACTACCAAAAGCGGGATAATGTTAACCGGCAATACAATCGCGAAATTCGTCTGGGCGACCGATTGGAATTTGAGATTAGCCAGTTCTCTCGCAGTGATATTCCCCGCGGACAGGCCAACTACTATGGCACGACCTTCCTTTACATCGTGGGTGAAGGCATCGTGCCCTGGTACACCAAAAATGCCGGTGAATTTGTCGCAGGCGGACCTCCTCTACAGGAAGACAGTCGCAAAATTCCTGAATCTTATTGGTTAGGCGGTAAAACCACCCTTCACTACCAGTACACAAACGAACCCGACAATCATTTCATGCAAATGGCGACCAACCTGGGTTATGGCAATGCGCAGAAGTTTTTGCTGGGACGTCGCCTGCACCATTCCTCGGCGATTGACGGCATGCATGATGAAGATGCCGCGAATGGCTCATTTTCAGCAATCGCGGATACCGCAGGCGCTCGTTATATCAATACGCGCTGCAATGGCTGCCATGAGCGAAATGGCGGTGCTGACGTCGCACCTGAAGGTCAGCCCTTGAAACGCTGGGTGTTTAAGGTTGGCGATGCCAATGGTAACCCGGACCCTGCAATCGGGCGAGTGCTACAGCCCGGAAGCCGCACAGGGGATGGCGAAGGTGAAGCCTCGATTGCCTATTGGAGCGATGCCGGTAACGGTCTGCGCAAGCCGAATTACCAGTTTACCGGCCCACGCCCTGAGCGTTTTTCTGCGCGAATTGCCCCGCGATTGGTTGGCTTAGGTTTGCTGGAAGCGATTCCCGAATCCACGATTCTCTCCCGCGAAGATCCTAACGATAGCAACGGTGATGGCATTTCCGGCCGCGCCCAGCGCGTACCCGATCCAGCCAATGCCAGCATCACCCGCTTGGGACGCTTCGGATGGAAAGCCGCCACAGTCAGCGTGAAACATCAGGCAGCGGCTGCCCTCAATACGGATATGGGGGTAAGAACTTCCTTACTGCCCCGTCCTGACTGCGGAAAGAACCAGGGTAACTGTGGCGAAACCAGTCGCATGCTGGCAGATGGCGACCTGAATAATCTGGTCACTTACCTATCCACGCTCGGCGTACGGCCTCAGCGCGGCCTGGAAACCGGCTTTGTGAATACGACGATTGAACGCGGCAAGCAGGTGTTCAGAGACGTTCAGTGCACGGCCTGTCACACCGAAACCGTCAAGACATCCCCTTATCACCCGCTGGCGGAAGTGCGTAATCAGACCATTCACCCCTACAGTGACCTACTCCTGCACGACATGGGGGCCGGGCTGGCGGATAACCTCGGCGAAGGCCAGGCCAGCGGTGCGGAATGGCGAACCACGCCTCTTTGGGGACTCGGTTTATCCGCCTGCGTGACAGGTGGAGTCACCAATGTCACGGGTCGTGAAGGCGGCGAAGTCTGCGCGCCTCGTGAAAATTACCTGCATGACGGCCGTGCCCGTACGCTGCACGAAGCCATTCAATGGCACGGTGGCGAAGGACAAGGTTCGCGTCAGCGTTACAACGCCCTCAGTGCCAGCGACCAGCAGGCCCTGATCCAATTCCTGAAAGCACTGTAAGTGCCAAACAACAAGAGAGTCTGAAGTATGACACGACAAGCAGCATCTAAACCGGGCCTTCGGGTCACTGCGCTCACCTGTATCCTGGGCGGGGCGTTAATCGCCTCCCCCGCTTTTGCGGCATTTAAAGTCGTCGGCTATTTTCCCAGTTGGTCCGGTGATGTGAACACCCTGCCCTATGATAAGGTGACTCACATTAACTATTCCTTCGCAATCCCCAATTCCGATGGCAGTTTGCAGCCGCTGGATGGCGGCACAGCGCGCCTGCAGCAGTTGGTTCAGAAGGCTCACGCGGCAGGGGTTAAAGTCCAGATTGCTGTCGGTGGATGGAACAATGGTGATGATTCGGCCTTCCGAAATCTGGCGGCCAACACCTCGGCAAGGACAAATTTCGTCAATAACGTGGTGAACTTCATCAACCAGAATAACCTGGACGGCGTAGACATTGACTGGGAATATCCTGACCGCAGCGGTGACTGCCAATGATTTTCCGGGCAGCGTGAATGCCACGGTCGTCAACAGCGTCGACTTCATCAATCTGATGGTCTACGACCTGGGTGAGCCGCACTCCACCTATGCCGCACTCCACCTATGCCGCAGCACAAAATGCAATCAGCCATTGGAAGTACAATGAAGGGCTGCCCAAAGACAAGGCCGTCCTCGGTGTTCCGTTCTATTCGCATAAGAGCTGGGTTGCCTACAAAGCGTTCACAGTGGCCGCTGTCTCGACGTCGCCAACTGGTCGACCGCTAATGGTGCGAACATCCTTCAGTGGTCATGTCACGGTGGCGCAAATCAGCAATTCAAGCTGGAAAACCAGGGCGGGGCCGTTTACCTGCGCGTGCGTCAGAGCAACAAATGCGTGGATGTCAGTGGCGTAAGCACCAGCAACGGCGCCAATATTCACCAGTGGGAATGTATCGGTCAGGACAATGCCAAATGGGTGGTCAAGCCACTTAACTAACGCTTTTATGTGTCCCCTCGCCCCTGTGAAGTCCACCCTTTTGGGCGATTTCGCAGGGGCACTCTCCTCGCTATATTAAGCTCTATCTCGCAATACAAAAATAACGATAGAGTTAACCACAGTATGAAATTGACCATTACAGCCGGGCTGCTGTCCGTTGCCGGTCTTGCCCTGATTGCTTACGCCTTGGGCGGTCGAATTGAAACAGAAAGATTCAATCAGCCACAAAATAAATTCGTTAGCTCCGTTCCGTCTGAGGATTCAACAGGCAAGGTATCCCCTGCGGAGTCTTTAACCCAGACTGCCAAAGCACCCGCACCCCCGGTTGCTGTTCCGGATGCGCCCGCGGATCAGGTCGCCCCGGAATTTCCCTATACAGAAGTTGAGGTCAAGGCACGTTTAGCTCAGGTCGCGCAGACCTATGCCGAACAGATTCAATACCCGTCTTTTTCGCGTCCGATTACGGACCGGACTGCATTAGAGAAATATCTTCCCAACCAGAGCAGCGATGTGTCCGCACCGCTGGATCCGAACGACCCCAACAGTCCGACCTTTAGCCTGAAAACTGACAAAGTTACCTACTTCGTGGGAGAACCGATCCTGGCGCTGGTCTCCGTTCAAAGTAAGTCTCAGATTGGCGGGCTGTCGTCAGTGGCGGGACGCCTGGTGGAACAAGGGCAGGCCCTACAGGAAACCCAGGGAAGCGCCAGTGGCAAAGACTACTTGCTGCACTTCACGACCGATCAGGTTCAACCCCGCAATCCGTCGGGTGAACTGAGAGTCGTGGTCAATTTCAGTCTGAATGGTCAGGCCCATGAAATCGGAACCCCCATTACCCTGGTCGACAGTGTGGCCGAGGTCGGCGATGTCGGACAGGCCCGCGTCAATGAAGAATATCTGGAAATCCCCGTTGATATTACAGCGCGCAAACCGGGCTATCACCAACTATCGGCGAACTTGTATGACGAACTCAGCGGCAAGCCCGTTGTACATCTGAGTGCGGAGCATGACGTCCGATCCACCCAGGACACCCTTGTGCTCAAAGCCCATATCCGTGCACTCAAGGCAGCCGGATCAAGTGGCCCCTACCAATTACGGGATGTGAGTCTGGAGCGTATGCCTGCCCCACCCGAATTTACCACAGAATATGGCCGGGCCAGTGACGCCGGCTATCCCGTCGCAGGATTCCCCTTCGACGCCTACAAAGACATTCCCTACGTGGATGAAGATGCGGAAGAGCGCCTCGCGTTCCTACGTGACATGGGGGCCGTTAACCCCTAACTGGTTCAAGCACCCGAGCAATTGAGCGGTATGCTCCTCAACAATAAAGACAATATGGAGAAAGGCAATGAAATTGGTCAAAAAGCTGTTAGTCGCAGGTCTGTTACTTGCCGGTGCGGACGCACAGGCGCAACTGGCTGGCAAAAACGTTCTCTTGGTGCAGGGCTTCCTGCCCCAGCACATCCTCATCAATCCCACCGATGAGGGGCAGGCAGACGGAATCAACTATTGGAAAAACCTGGATCCGACCCTGAAGGATGCGGCGACCACGCGCATTCTCTATTGGCCATCACATTACCGGGTTCAGGGTTCCAACGGCATTGCTGCGTTGATCGCACGTCAATTGACCCCGGTCCTGCAAAGCGGCTTCTGCGATAACCAGTGTATCGTCATCACGCACTCTACTGGGGATATGGTGATGCGCTACGTGCAAGCCAACAAAAATTCCCTGCTGGGCAGCACCCTGGGCTCTCGTTTCAAAGTCGCCGCCTTTATTGATATGGCGGGTGCCGGCGGCGGTACGGAATTAGCTGATTTGGGCGTAGACATTATCAATGGGGTAAACCGGGGAGCAGATGCCCTTGAAGCCCTGCTTGAATTTATGGGCTATGAAATTCCGCTGGGCATTAATCCTGGCGTAATGATTGACTTACAACCCAGCGTTGCACGTAACACAGCCACCTCAGGTTTGCCAGCTATTCCACACCTCCGTATTGCGGGAACTGGTGATGAATTCTATGGCTTTGCGACGCATCCATTTATTAAAGGCTCAGATGACAGCGTCGTACCCCTGCACAGTGCGTGCGGCGCCGCGATCAACGGTGCTTATGATTCCTGCGTACAAGATCTGCGCATGGACGGCAAAGTGACATCGGTCTCTGCCGCACCCTCACTCAGCCAGCTCTATGATTATCACTACCCGATCATCATGAGTGAGAAAATGGCGCATAATGAGATGCAGGCGAACAAAACCGGTCGTTCCATGACGTTTGCTTTGAGTGGTGCAAATAAGTACAACGCCAGCACTGCAAAAACCATTGGCGTGGGCGTTGAGTACGAAACCGTTTACGCCTGGCGGGAATGGTTCCAGAAATACCGTTTCATCACCAATGCAGAAAACAAAACCATGGGCAAAGTCATTCTGGATTCTTTTGATTGATAAAAGCGACTTGTTTATTTCTTTTGATTAGCGCAGTATAACGATTCGATTTAACGGAAACACTCATGAAACTGCACCGCACCGTCAAACTCGTCATGCTTGCCCGCCGCAAAGCGATTTGCGTCGTGCGTTGGCTGCGACTGTCTGCGGTTCAGGAGTTTTCCGGGTAAATCAACCGAATCCATCCAGGCCGCAGCGGACCCCTCCCCTGCGGCCTTTTTCGTTTCTGGGCCGTAGCGAAGGATTCCACTGCCAGGGTGGACATCACTGTGCATGTCTTAAGAGGGAGGAATCGTTATGTCTGTGCCAGCCGCTTATCTGGCTGTTGTGTTTGTCTGGTCTACCACGCCGCTTGCGGTGGCGTGGAGTTCTGAAACCGTCAACCCTGTCGTGGCGGCGGGCGCCCGTATGGCCATTGCCGCCGCCGTCGGGCTGATCATTACCACAGTCATGCGTTTACCGATTCCCTGGGACCGAAAATCCGTGGGTTCCTACCTGTATTCCGTCGTGTCTATTTTTGGCGGGATGCTATGCACCTATCTGGCGATTCGCTATATTCCGACCGGACTCGTTTCGGTGGTTTTTGGCCTAACGCCTATGATGTCAGGTTTTCTCGCGCAACGCCTTATCGGAGAGAGGCCATTTACCCCACTGCAGTGGCTTTCGTTCGTGTTGTCACTGTCCGGACTCGGATATATTTTCCTGAAAGGACTGCAACTGGAATCCCATGGCGTGTATGGCATTATCCTGATGCTGATTGCCGTGTTTTTGTTCAGTTACAGTGGCGTGATGGTAAAGAAACAGGCCGCAGCCGTTCACCCTCTGCCGCATACGGTGGCCGCGTTAGCCTTGTCCGTCCCATTGTTCGTGCTGGCCTGGTGGATGCTGGATAGCACTGTACCGCGAGTCGACTTCGACAGTCATTCGCCCTGGGCCATCCTCTACCTGGCGATTTTCGGGTCACTGATTGGCTTTGGATGCTACTTCTATGTGCTCAAGCACCTGTCGGCCGCGACCACCTCTCTGATCACGCTGATCACGCCGGTGTTCGCCATGGGACTGGGGCATGTGCTGCACGGAGAACGCTTTTCCAGCCATCAGGCAATCGGCGCGCTGTTGATTATGGGCGGACTGGCCTTGTATTTCAGTGGAGCACGGATGCCGAGGGCGTTGAAGGTGGGCCGCTCAACGGTTTAAAAAGTGCTGACATTGAGCCACTTGACGATATCTCATTTGAGATACAGAATAAAGCCAGGAATGACAATCGGAGAACACACCATGGCTCACACTTCAATGCTGCACGTTCGGGTCGATGACGAGCTGAAGACTGATGCGGCAGAAAAGCTCGCCAACTTCGGCCTGACAATATCAGATGCCGTTCGCATTCTTTTGACACGCATAGCCAAAGAAGGTGGTTTACCTGTTGGACTAACGGCAGACCCGGAGGCACATGATGTTTGGTTCCGTGACAAAGTGAAAGAGGCGTTGGCGGACACCCGGCCCATTGTGTCACATAAGCAGGTAATGGATGAGGCCCAAGCCTTGATCGACAGGAAACGTCGCGGTGCCTGAATTGGAATGGCTTGAACTGGCACGTATCGACCTGCTGGGGATAGTGGATTACATATCAGACGACAACCCGGATGCGGCACAACGGGTTAAGGATGACATTGAAGCTAAGGCTGAAAAACTCCCAGACTTTCCAAGGATGGGTCGCCCAGGCCGAGTAGAAGGAACCAGGGAGTTGGTTGCCTGGGCGAATTACATCCTCGTATACGAAGAGACTCCCTTTACCGTCTGAATACTGCGCGTGTTGCATGCTGCGCAGCGGTGGCCGCCACCCTCTTGAAATAGGCGCGTAATTTTCATTTGGACAGTTCGCTGCTTGATTACCTTTCAGTACGTTCGCGCCTTGGGAGGCGGCGGAACATATTGATAAGTCCAGACCTCTGTCATCGGCCGACCGTTGTGTTCCAGATGTAAGCGCAGCTCAATGGGGTCTGTACTGTCGTCAGTCGGCTTGAGGTCGAACAGGGCGCGATAGCCTGATTGACCCGGCAGGGGGCGTGCTGACGTTATTTCAATTTCCCCTCGTGAGGCGGAGATGACCGGCGTCAGGTTGGGTTGATCACGCAGGCTTCGGAAATTGCCTCCGGCAAAATCAACCGCAAAGCGGCGCGAAAAGTATTTGCGTGGCTGACCGACAACACCGCCGACGCCCGTCCGCGTGGCGACGACCTGGGCCAGAGGCGACTCAATCGGGGGCTTGCCACCCCAGTGCATCCGGTAGCTATAAAGATATTCCAGGCCGCCGAGCAAAACGTCGGAAGGGTTCCAATAGGCGACGATATTATCAAACGTTTCGTCCTGGGTTGGTATCTCAACCAGATCGATGGAGCCCGCGCCCCAGTCGCCGCGTGGCTCAATCCATAAACTGGGCCGTTTTTCATAGAACACGCCATCGTCCTGATAGTGGTCAAAGCTACGATCCCGCTGAAGCAGGCCGAAGCCTCTGATGTGATCCATCCCAAAGGTCGAGTAAAGCAAATGGGCGGGATTCTTGAGCGGGCGCCAGATCCACTCGCCTGAACCGCTTAAAAGACTCAGGCCGTCCGAGTCATGAATTTCGGGGCGCCAGTCGTTCGCCATGCGCTGATCATTTTCGCCATGTTGATACATGCTGGTCAGGGGCGCGATACCGACCCGATCCAGAGGGCGACGGGGATAGAGCGCAACGTCAACATTCATTGTCAGCGTGTCACCGGGCTGAATATCGAAACGATAAGCGCCCATCACACGTTCTGATTGCATCAGCGCATACACGGTCAGAACCTCTGCACCCGGGGAAGGCTTGATAAACCAGTAATCGCTGAAGCGTGGAAACTCTTCTCCTTCCGGATCGCCCGTGTTGAGCGCCAGTCCACGCGCTGACAAACCGTACTGCCCTTCCCCACCCACAGCACGAAAATACGCCGCGCCTAAAAATGCGGCGACATCGGTCATCCAGTGCGTGTGATAGTTGATTCGGAACCCGGCAAAGCCCAGGTCTTCAGGCAACTCAACCTCCTGCAGCCCACTTTTACCATACTCAAAGAGTTCGTGGGTATAGGCCACATTCGACACCTGCCCAGTCTCATCTACGACATGCATTCTGACCGGTGTTTTAAAAAAAAGGCCAAGGTGGAAGAAGCCAATGCGGAATAAACTTTGCGCATCCTCAGACCATAAGGCTTGTTCCTTTTTCATCTGAACCGCCTGATATTGATCCCAACTGAGTTCAGCCACTTCAGAGGGTAGCTCGTCAGACGGCGGCTCGTAAGGCTGTGCTGCCATGTGTTGGGCCAGACCTTTTAATTGCGCATAGCTGAACGGCTCCTCTGCAGATGCGCCCTGTACGATCGGGCTGACGCATAACATCGAAGCAAGACTCAGGCTCAAAAGCTTGTTTAAGGGGATGGCCATAGCGGGGGCTCTCAAGGTTTCAATGACTTAATTATACGAGATAGCCCCCAAAGGAGTAGACTGATATTTTTTAACCTGGAACAGGTGTCGTGAACGTACCCCACGCAGATGAAGGAACCATTGAAGTACTGTGCGAAAGACTCGTGCATTACCGCTTACCCCGAACATTGGAGCTGCAAGAGCGGGTCAACCATGGCGAACGACTGACCGAGTTTGACATCATCTTCCTGCAGGAAATCTTTGACGAAGCCCGGCATGTCAGGGCGCTCTACGCCCGACACCCGGAATTGTCTGAAATCGCCGCTAAAATGAGTGCGATTTATCTGGAAATCACAGAGCAGGCGCTAAAGAATGAAGCGAATTCTGAGCCTGATTCATAAACGCCATGTCAATTCGTAACGGCGTGATGATGAAGGCTCTTTGATGCCTGTCCAGCAACTGGTGTAGCGGAACAACATGCGCATGCGCACTTTCGCTGGATCGCTCGATGTTTTGCATGTCGAGAATGGGCGAGATTGGTTTGAGCGCGAGGAGTTGCTCCGGGTTCTCCAGCGACTGTTTGAGTAAATTTAAGTGGTTTTCAAGCGTTTGCTCAGGCGCGCCAAACGCCGCCAGTGCCTCTTCAATCCTGTGCAAACTGGCCTCCAGTTCAGATACGCCACCTTCACTCGTCGTCGGAGGTGAAAAATGCCAACCCGCCTTGTGTAGCAGATCGAGTTTATGCTGAATGAGTCTCCGTTGGCCTTGCAGGGTTTGTTGCGAGTGTTGACGCGCTTCGATAACTTCCAGAATTTGATGCAGCATCACATCGAATGCGCGCTTCTTGAGCCGTGTGCGCGTCATGACTTCATCTCCTGAAACATCCAGAAAGTGGTGGTGATCAAAACTGACGGCTGTCAGCGCTACCTCTTGCTGAATCACACCGTTGACCAGATCAGGGCCGATGTAATGGCGTTTTTTCATCGTTGTGACCAGCAGCGAGTACAGATCACCCCGATGCGTCAGTTGATGGCGTGCGGTATTGATGGCCTGGTCCTGGGTCAGTAATTCCAGCAAGTGGTCCTGGGATGCAAACAGAGCTCCGATAACGGGATTGCGCCGATAGCTCTCAAAGGTAATTCGTTCAGGCTCCGGGAATGCTTCGGCCATGCCGACAACATGGTCAATCGCCACTTCGACGGCGCTACGAATCCGTCGGTGACTGCCCGAGACAGCATTCAGACGTTTGTCGATGACCTCTATCGCCCGATGGCTTGCCTCCCGAATCAGTTGATGACGAGCGTCATTCACCGGGAGGTCGTGATGACGGAAGATGGAGTGAAACAAATCCAGCATGAGAAAAATCCAAAACCTTGAGGCGGTGCGCGTCCTATTGTCAAACAGTTTGACTTAAGTGGGCCATTCGTTATAGATAGGTGAAACAATATTTTTTAATATGAGTGTCATGAAACGGCGGCGTGCATCAGGGATTCGCAAACGAACACAGCTTGCTGTCGCAGGCTTTGCGCTGTGGGTCGCCGTCTTTACTTTGGTGATTATCCTCCGGCAGGGCGAAAGTTCAACCATGCCAACCCTTGCCGCCAAAGTACAGGCGGCGGTGAGTGAGCCCGCCCCGGTCAATGAAATGCCCTCCGTCACCGCATGGTTTGCAAGTAAGTTTACCGAGTCACCCCCATTCAAAACGCTGACGCCTGTCGATGTCGATACGCTCTCCCCTGAAGACCTGATGACGCGTATGTTTGATTGGGTGCGTCAGGCACCGCTGGCGGCCTTAAATTTCGCAGCCGCCTATTTGCAGGAACCTCCTTACGACGAGATCCTGGGGTTTGCGCTGGAGGAAGCCGGTCGTTTGCATTTTGATGACGCTTACCGTTGGGTCAGTCAGCAACCCCAGGCATTGCAAGCAGCCTGGTTGAAATCCATTTTTATTGGACTTTCCCAACACTCGCCTTCCACCGCCGCTAATCAAGCCCAGATGATCGAAGCACCGGATGTGCGTAAACACATTCTGACCCACATCGTTGAATTGTGGACAGAAAACTCGCCCCAGGAAGCTGCATTGTGGCTGAACACGCAAGGAAATACGGCTGAATACCATACCGCACGGGTCGCCTGGCTCCACCACGGCGGTGTTGAGAACTTATCGCTGAGCCTTGATACGTTGTCCAGGATTACCGATGCGTCAGAGCGAAGCGCTGCGGCGACGTATATCGCTGAGCAATGGGCAGCGCGTTATCCTGATACGGTCGGAGAATGGCTCGAGTTGATCCGGGTTGCCGATGAAAGTAGCTACTCGCCTGCTCTGCAGGCGGCGTTGGTGAGTCTGGCATCACAACCGGACTACCAATGGACGGCTCTGCGTCTGGCCACGCAGCCCTATCAAGGTGCCGTACAAAATGATTGGGTGTTCGGTGTTATCCAAAAAATCGCAGAACGGGCACCGCAGGACATCGCCTATAAGCTGATGGAGCTGCCTGCTGAGTCGCGTGCCTTTGCCGCTGAATTCATCGCTGAGAAGTGGCTGGCCAGAGATTCTATCGCCGCCGAGGCCTGGGTAAATTCGCTGACCAATACCGTCGAAAGTGATTACGCCAAGCGTGCGGTTTTCAATCACTACGCCTTGCGTGAGCCTCAACATGCGAGCATGATTAAGTCGTCTATTAACGACCCTTTTCTTCGACTGGCACTTGAACTACCCCAATATGAGAATTAAAGCCTTTACGCTCACCGTACTCCTTGCTTTCCCGCTCACCGCCTGCTCTCAGGAAGCGCCTTCAAACACAGCTGCATCGACGACTTCAGCCGCAGAGACCAAAATCTCAGAAGCCAAAACCTTGCTCAAGGTATATAAGTCGCCGACCTGTAGCTGTTGTGGCGCATGGATTGATCAGATGAAAGCGGCGGGCTTTGACATTGCGGTTGATCATCCCGAAGATCTCTACGCGCTGAAAAAGGATCTGGGGATTGCCGGGCCGTATCAAAGCTGCCACACCGCCGTTTCAGAAAGCGGTTTCGTCTTCGAGGGCCATGTGCCCCGCAAGTTTGTCAGTCAGTTTCTCGCCGCACCACCGTCGGGTGCGGCTGGGCTTTCTGTGCCGGGCATGCCCGTTGGATCGCCCGGCATGGAAGTGGAAGACCGTTTTATGCCGTATCAGGTTCTGCAGCTGAACAAAGATGGTACCACCTCGGTCTTTGCCGAGGTCAAGTCGCCGGAAGATCAACGATAGCTTATCTCAGTAGCAGCAGAGGGATCAGACTTTCACGAATCATACGGGTGGTCTGACTCCCGATAAACAGCTCCTGCAAACGCGAGTGCCCATAAGCCCCCATCACTTTCAGATCAACGCCATGTTCACGCTGGAAAGAAGATAGCGCGGGAACAATCTCGCCCTGAATTAAATGCGCCTGTAGCGTGTAGCCCTGTTCTTGCAGCGCCTGACTCGCTCTGCTCAATCTCAACTGATTCGCAGCGTTGTCGGCGCCCACCATCACAAGTTCACCGGGAATGTGCTTAAGCAAGGCGCTTCCGGCAAAGGCCTTAATCGCCCCATCGGCAACTTCGCTGCCGTCGTAGGCGATCATAAAGCGTGTTGGTGGAAGGAAAGCCCCCGTCGTCATGAGGATAGGAACATGAACCTGCCGCACCAGCGATTCAACCTGAGCGCCCACGAATCTCCCATCACCCTGATGCTGAGTCCCATGGCGCCCGATGACAAATAATCGACTTTCTTTTTCCTCGTACTGCAGTACCTCTGTGAGTCCGCCGTGACGCTGCCCGACAGTGACGTCGGTCACTCCCTGCGCCTTGACCCGCAGTGTGGCGTTTTGCAGCAGTGATTTGCCCTCTGCCATCGCTGAGCGACCACGCGCCTCATCCTGGCGGGTCAGACTATCCAAAAGATGCTCGCGACTTCCCAGCCCAATTGCACCGGAAAAATCAGCATCTGTCTGACCGGCCTCCCTTTCCAACGCATGTAGCAAGCGGAGCGGAGCGCCCAAGCGCAGACTGGCCCAGGCTGACGCATCGCAGACACTGCCGGATAATGCCGAGCCATCAATGCAGGCGGTGATATTACGCATGATGTCCTCCTTGAATCTGATCAATGACCTGTCATGAGTGCTTCGACGCCTTCTGGCTTGTCATGGGTACCGAAACGATCCACAACCGTCTGAGTCGCCTCATTCATTCCAACTACCGTGACCTGTGCCCCTTCACGCCGAAAGCGGATCACAACCTTGTCCAGCGCCGCGACAGAGGTGATATCCCAAAAGTGTGCCTGACTCAAATCAATCGTTACATGATCGACGGCTTCCTGAAAATCGAATGCCTGAACAAAGGGTTCGGCCGACGCAAAGAACACCTGACCAACCACCCGGTAAATCCGATCAGAATCCACCTCCGCAGATGAGGTCTTAACAACCAGGAAGCGACTGATCTTATTGGCGAAAAACAGGGCGGCCAATAAAACGCCCACAAAAACGCCCAAGGCAAGATTATGACTCACCACAACGACGGCAACGGTGGCCAGCATGACAAGATTGGATGAAAGCGGATAGCTGCGCAGATTACGGATCGAATCCCAGGAAAAGGTTCCAATCGAAACCATGATCATCACCGCCACCAGCGCGGCCATCGGGATCTGCTTGAGCCACTCGTCCAGGAATACCACCAGAATCAGAAGAAAGGCGCCTGCAACAAAGGTTGAAAGGCGCCCTCTCCCCCCGGACTTCACGTTAATCACGGACTGGCCTATCATGGCGCACCCCGCCATCCCCCCCAGCAACCCGGCACCAATATTGGCAATCCCCTGCCCCTTGCACTCGCGATTGCGGTCACTTGTCGTATCCGTCAGGTCATCCACGATGGTCGCCGTCATCATGGATTCGAGCAGTCCCACCAGCGCCAGCCCCACCGCATAAGGGAGAATGATCTGCAGGGTTTCCCAGGTCAGGGGGACGTCCGGCCATAAAAACACCGGCAGGGTATCGGGTAACTCGCCCATATCGCCGACTGTGCGGACATCCACCCCACTCAACATGGCAAACGCGGTGAGAATAACAATGCACACGAGTGGCGACGGAACTGATTTACCCAGGCCAGGAATTAACGGAAAAAGGTAAATAATGGCAAGCCCGGCTGCTGTCAAGGCATACACATGCCAGGTAACATTCGTGAGTTCGGGCAGTTGCGCCAAAAAGATCAAAATGGCCAGCGCATTCACAAAACCGGTGACCACAGATCGGGAAACAAAGCGCATGAGATTGCCCAGCTTTAGGTACCCGGCCCCGATTTGCAGAACGCCCGTCAACAGGGTCGTTGCCAGCAGAAACTGCAGCCCATGGTCTTTCACCAAGGTTGTCATCAAAAGCGCCATTGCACCCGTTGCTGCGCTGATCATGCCGGGGCGCCCGCCCACAAAAGCAATCAATACAGCGATACAAAACGAAGCGTAAAGCCCGACTTTCGGATCAACGCCGGCGATGATGGAAAAAGCGATGGCTTCAGGCACAAGCGCCAGGGCAACGACGGTGCCGGCCAGTACATCCCCTCGAACGTTACTCAGCCAATCTCTGCGGAAGGTTTCGTACATGGGCGCCCTGCTCCTTTACTGCGGGCCAACTGACGGGGCCAATACGCGAAAAAACGCGCATTGTAACACAAAAAGGCAGGTTCTGGGGTGTGAGACTGTCCCGAATCGGGCACTTAGCGTTCGAGCCGATCCAGCGTCCGTTCGATGTCGCTCACCAGTGTATGCATCATCCTGACGTCGCGGGCGCCCAACAGTCCGGCTCTTTCGTGTAGCCAACCCCGGAGTTTTGGGTCGTCACCCGCACCGATTCGGGGAAGCAGTTGTTGCAGGCGGTCATGCAGCACGCGCCAGGGTCCAGGTTCCGAATCTGATACAGGGTCGCCGCAGGATAGTTCACGCGAAGAGGAAGCGGCAAGCCCGGAAAGTTCCCAGGCGTAAAGCATCACGGCTTGCGCCAGATTCAGAGAAGGAAACGTTGTGGCTAAGGGAATGCCAGTCAGAAGGTGGCAAAGCGCCAACTCGTCGTTGGATAAACCCCGATCCTCACGCCCGAATATCAATGCAATTTGCCCTACTGTGCTACCTTTGCCAACGAGTGTCTCACGCAGCTGGGCGGGTGAATGCCAGTCAGTTAAACCGTGACGAGGCTTCGCGGTAGTTCCCACCAACAAATCAGCCTGCTCTGCCACCGCCTGCAAATGTGGAAACACCTGGATTCCGCCAAGTATATCGTCTGATCCGTGAGCGACCCAGCCAGCCTCGGGATGGGTATGCGCGTCAGAATTCACAACCCAGAGCTGATGAAACCCCATCGTTTTGAGCGCACGTGCAGCGGCGCCCACATTTTCAGGTACTTTGGGTTCAACTAAAACAAATGCCAGTCGCATTCCAGGCTCTCTTTCGGGTTAATGGGGCTAATGGTAACGGCTAAACCAGTCAATGAACATCGGCCAAACCTCACGTTGCGCCACCTTGCTCACAACAATGCCGGCATGCGAAAAGTCCTCAGAATACCCGTTATGACGACCTAAAAGCCGAAACTCCTTGTGATGCCCCCCAAACTTTTCCAAAAATAATCGGCAGCCTTCAGGTGGGTCTGATCTATCTCCTGTTCCGACAGTTGCCAGGATAGGCGTATTAACTTCGCGGAAGCCTTCGAAAAATTCAACATTCATACGCGCACTAGCAACCCAGTCGCACGCATCGTTGATCGCTGCATCTGGCTCATCAAAACCGCCAATTCCCAATCGTCTGACAGGGAGATACCCATTCCAACCCGCAAGCGCGCGAGTCACATAGCTAAGCGGAGGCACCAAGGTGTGCAAACCAACCTCAACCTGACTGGCGACCAACACCGCACCAGCCACTTTATTTTGATCCAGGTGCCGGGACAGAGCCTTAGCCAGAATCACACCTCCAAATGAATGTCCGATCCAGTACACGGGCCCACGGTGCGCTTGTTCAACAAGGGTTTGCAACCTGGGTAGATCATACTGAATATGCTCCTGCAGACCTACTCGAATTGCAGGATCGCCCTGTTCTCTCATCCCGGCGAAGCCTCGTCTTTCGACCAGCCAGCAAAGATAGCCGTTTTCTGCCAGGAACGCTGCTAATCCAACACCTTTTGCAGAGCTCCAAAAATTGATACCCGTAAATAGCCCGGGTATCAATACAACCGACCCGCGCACCGGCATCTCTTCTGGTGGGTGGACAGTCGTAAAACCGAACTGCCCACCATCATCAGCGTTTACGATCACAGCTTCACATTCATAGTGACTTCAGCGGAGAACACTTTCTGCCCCTCGGTGTCATAGATCGAGACCGGCACTTTCTTTTCCCCTGCCGTTTCCCAGTCGATGCCCTCACCTTCAGCGATCGCACGCATGTCAGTTTTGGCTTTGGCCAGATATTGAACACTCATTCCCTGGGGGATCCAGCGTGCACCGGACGGTATCGAAACATCGGTCATCAATCCCGCAACCAATTCCGCCGCACTACAAAGGGCTATGGCGTGAACCGTGCCAATATGGTTGGTGACCTCTTTGCGAAACGGGAAGGACGCTTCCGCATATTCCGGGCGAAGTTCTGTTATTTGCGGGGCGATGGTGGAAAAGAATGGGGCCTGCTGACACACAATGGCCGAAAACCCTTCTGAACCAAAACCGTTAAATGCTGCTAATGCCTGACTCATAAATTAACTCCTTTTCATTAACAGAACCATATTCTGTATAAGAACTATATTCTGCTAATTGGGTCGCTGTCAACGCTTGTTTAAAAAACGCTCATTCCGACGTCAGGTATACTTTTTGATATAATGATTGCTCCTACTACGCACGCGAGAAACCCGGCATACGCAATGTCTGACACCCAAACTTTTTTTGAATCCCACTTTCCTGGTCGGCGCAGCGCCTTGAAGCGCGAAGTGCTGCAAACGGCGCTATCCCTCTTTAACGAGCAAGGGATCGAGGCAACCACCATCGATCAGATCAAGACGCGCTGCGAGACGAGTGTGGGAGCGATCTATCATCATTTTGGGAATAAGGAAGGGCTCGTCGCAGCTCTGTTTTTTGTGTCACAAGACGCAATGATGCAGCTCACGCTGACTTATCTGGAAAAGGCGTCAACGGTTCAGGGAAAAATTACCGCGGTTGTTCAGGGCTATATCGATTGGGTGACAGAGCACCCGGAGCTGGCACGCTTTCAATTTCAGGCACGAACTAACGTCGCAAAAAGTGGTCATTCAGACGCGCTTGCAGCAAAAAGCAAAGCCAGAAATCGGGCGCTACTCGACAGTCTAACGCCTGCAGAACGCAACGAATTGCTTAAAATTTACCCGCCTGATTTGATTTTATCGTTAATCATCGGTCCAGCGGAAAGCTACTGTCGAGCCTGGCTAGCTGGCCGAGTCAAAAAGTCCCCGGCGCACTACCGAGAACTGCTCGCACAAGCCGTCTGGAAATCCCTTTCCTAACGGTTAAATCATTTTTATACAACTGTCCATTTTGACAGACTTCCTTGGCCCTTCGGCCAACGACGCCTTTTGGTTTTTGAGCTACCCTCGCCCCTTCCGCTGTTTCTATAACCCTCAATGAGAAAAAACAATGAAACCAAGGATATTACCGCGCCGTACTCAAAATCCAATCAGAGGCATTGCCAGGGCACTGGGCCTTGCTCTTGCCCTATCGCCGCTGGCAGCACCCTTTGCACACGCCGAATCACCTTCATCTACGCGACCTGTCATTTTTGTGGGCAACAACTGGGAAGGCATGATCGACGTGATTGATGCGGAGACGTATGAAACGCTGGGGCGAATTAACGGCGTGCCCGACAAAAAGCAGCGCATGCGCGAGATTATTTTCAACCCGGTTAAATTGCTGACCTTCCAGGCAATCCGCAATCTGATCGGTGAAGGGCATGACCAATGGGTCGATGATATGTACAGCTCCAACGACGGTAAGCTGCTGATTGTCTCCCGCCCCAGTCTGGCGGATGTGGTCGCAATAGACACCACCTCAGGGGAAATTGCCTGGCGTTTCAAGGTAGATGGTTATCGCTCCGATCACATGGCTATTTCACCGGATGGAAAGCATGTCGCTGTTTCCGCGTCTACGGCCAAGGTGGTCCATATCATTGAGGTTGCAACAGGCCAGGCGGTAGGGAAGTTTGCCTCGGGTAACTCACCCCATGAGAATGTCTATTCCAAAGACGGAACGAAAATCTATCATGCCAGTATCGGTCACGTATTCACGCCACTGGACGCCGATTTCTTTGATTCCACCAAGGGGACTCGCGTGGTACAGGTCGTGGACGCCAACTCGCTCGAAATCCTGAAAAAGTTTGATATGGCCGAGAAACTCAAAGCAGCAGGGCTCAAAGGCTTAAGTCCTGCTGTTCGACCCATGACCCATACGCCCGACGAACGTTTCTTCTACTTCCAGCTCTCCTTCCTGCACGGTTTCGTTGAGTACGACATGCAGGAAGATCGCGTGACTCGCCTTGCAGAATTACCTAACCTTGTCCCGGATATGCCCCGGACAGAATATGTCAATGATTCTGCGCATCATGGCATCGCCATGAACAAGGACGGCTCCCGCCTCTGTGTGGCAGGAACGATGGATGACTATGTTGCCTTGGTTGACCGTGAGAGTTTCAGCTACGACATCCTGACCGGATTGGGCGAAAAACCCTACTGGGTCACGTCGGACAAAGCGGGTGAGCACTGCTACATTTCCTGGAGTGCAACAGATCAAATGTCGGTCATTTCGTTCAGCAGCGGAGAGGAAGTCGCACGCGTCGATGTCGGTGACCACCCACAGCGTATCCGCGAGGGCTTTGTTCCAAGCTATTGGGCACCCTAACGGCTTCTGCGCATTTCACCCGGTTTGCGGCTAGGCTATAAAGTATTCTGAGTAACTTTTAGCGGATCTGCAACCCGGGACAATGGCGACTGTTCAGACTCAAACAGCGACGCATCAGGCACTGGATCTTTATGCCTGCCACGAATGCGATCTACTGATACGGCTACCCGATCAGTACGATGCGCGCAAAAAACTGGTGTGCCCCCGCTGTCACCACACCATCACCAGCGGGCATCGAAACCCGATTGATTCGGTCATCGCGCTCAGCGTTACCGGGATTATTGTGCTTCTGATTGCCGGGAGTTTTCCATTTCTCTCTTTCGCAACCCAGGGACAGTCACGCACCATTACGTTGTTCCAGGCGTCAACGGAACTTTACCTACAAGGGTTTGACTTGCTGGCCCTACTGGTGTTTTGTTTTATCGTATCACTCCCTTTTCTCTACCTGTTTCTCCTACTGGCCATACTGGTTCCCATCAAATTCAACTGGCGGCGATCTCAACCGATTTTCATGGGTAGGCTCATCAGTTTTTTGCTGCCCTGGTCAATGTCGGAAGTGTTTCTGATTGGCGTCCTGGTGGCACTCATCAAGGTCGTTGCCATGGCCGACATTGTTCTGGGCGTGTCGTTTTGGGCCTATGTGTGCTTTGCGCCGATTTTCACCTATGTGGTGTCTGTCGTAGACGTTCACCGCCTTTGGCATTGGATTGAACATGGCCGCTGACAAATCCCTTCGCCAATTTCCGCCCAATAGCGCCGCCAGTCATGCCCTGGCAAGTTGTCCGCTTTGCCATAAGGTGAATTCGGTTCACCGGAAGAGCTGTTCGCGCTGCGGCGCAAGGCTCCATCTGCGCACCCCCAATAGCGTACAGGTCACCCTGAGTTTTGTATTGACGGCCCTACTACTCTACATCCCCGCCAATATTTTTCCGATCATGTCGACTGAGCTGCTGGGTGATGACAGTCCCAGCACCATCGTTGGGGGGGTTGTTCTCTTTCTTGAACATGGCTCGTATTTTGTCGCACTGGTTATTTTTACCGCCAGTGTCATTATTCCTGTGGCCAAAATACTCGCGATCTTTTGGCTGTGCCATGCCACGACACGCAAAACACCCCTGCGACACTATGAACTGACCCGGCTTTATCGCCTGACTGAGTTCGTGGGCAAATGGTCCATGATTGATGTGTTCGTGGTCGCCATTCTCGTTGCCTTGATTCAGGTTCAGGGTCTGATGGCCATTCATCCTGGCATTGCCGCCAATGCCTTTGCAGGGGTCGTGATACTCACCATGATCGGCGCACAGCAGTTCGATGTCCGGCTAATCTGGGATAAACAGAGGTTACCATGAGCGAAGATGTCGTGCCTTACAACACGCAACCGGAAGACATGCCATCCCCGGTTCCGCCGACACTGCCGGTTGAGGATCCCGATTTAGTTGACAAGCCAACGCTGTCGATGATCTGGTTGTTGCCCATCGTCGCGCTGATCATTGGCATCGGCATGGTCTACCATCAATGGCAGAATCGTGGCATTCCCATACAGATCACGTTTGACACAGCCGAAGGACTGGTCGCTGGGAAAACCATGCTGAAAAACCGCAATGTCGACATTGGACTGGTCACTGACGTAGGCTTCAACGAGGACAAAAGCCTGATCGTTGTCGACATCGAAGTCGAAAAATCCATGCGCGATTTTCTGCAGACTGACAGCCAATTCTGGGTTGTCAGACCCCGCATCGGAACGGGCGGCGTGTCCGGTATCGGCACCCTGCTGACCGGCGCCTATATTGAGGTGACCGCCGGAAAGTCCGGACGCTTCAACACGACCTTTTCAGGATTGGAGTCCCCTCCGGTCACCCCCTTTGATTCCGAAGGCATTCAACTGACCCTCGTCGCACGCGGAACCAAGCCGCTCGAAATTGGCAACCCGGTGATCTACAACGGACTTGAGGTAGGCAAGGTCGAGTCCTTTGAGTTTAATGCCAAAGCACTCGAAGCCCGGTATGGCATTTTTATTCATGCGCCCTACCACAAGCTTGTCACCGCCAATACCGTTTTCTGGAATGTCAGCGGTCTGGCGCTAACGACTTCAACCCAGGGATTTAAAATCGACGTAGCCAGTCTGGAGACACTGATTCGCGGCGGTGTGCAATTTGATGTCCCCGAAGGAGAGGCCCGTGGCAAACATATTTCAGCGGCTCGCACGTTTACCCTTTACGACTCCAAAGAAAGCGTTGCCGAACAGCGGCAGTATGACTTCCTTGAATACGTGATATTGGTCGAGGAATCTGTTGGCGGGTTGGCCAATGGTGCACCTGTCGAATACAGGGGCATTCGCATTGGTACGGTTGTGAGCCCGTACATGGGCTATGACCGCATTAATGAAATCAACAGCGCCGTACTAGAGGAGCGCATTCCTGTAATCGTGCATATCGAGCCGGGACGCATCTCTGCCAGCGGCGCCCTCACACTCGATGTTTTCCAGCCTCTATTTGAACAATGGATCAAGGACGGTCTCACCGCTTCGATCGAGACGGGCAACCTGTTAACCGGGAGCCTTAAAGTCAGCCTTAAACCTGACGGCACTAAGCGCAAGGCCGTCGACAATTTTGGCGAGTACGCGGTCATTCCCGCTGTGCCCGGCGGCTTCGCCAATATCACCCGAAAACTTGAAAATGTACTGACCAAACTAGAGCATTTACCGATTGAAAAGACCTTGGATGGGGTTAGCACCACCGTAGGCAATATTGATCAAACCCTGGTCTCGCTGGAAAATACCATGTCAGCGGTCAGAGCATCGATGAATGCCATGCAGACAACGATGGAAGGCGCACAGCCCGATTCAGCGCTTTACCGTTCGATTGAAGTCAGCCTTGCGGAGCTACAGGTGACCCTCAAAGGCATGCAGCCTAATTCAGCGCTTTACCAGACGCTTAATGACTCACTGGTTGAGCTGCAGACGACGCTCAGCCGCTCCCGGTTACTGATGCAGGATGTCAGCAACCAACCCAGTTCACTGATATTCGGAGAGGCGAAAGCCCCCGACGCCATTCCACAGCCATCATCATCCACCGGGGAACGTTAATATGAAATTCACCCTAAGCCTTCCGGCGATCGTGTTTGTGAGCGGATGTGCCATGAATGAACCAACACCGCAGACCACCTATTACCTGCTGGATCCCCATCCTGCTGCCACCAATACAACCCTGGAGCACACGCGGATTCGGGTGGCCCCCATTCTTCTTCCAGACTATCTGAAGCAGCCAAACCTGGTGATGCGCGAAGAGACCAATGAACTTCGGCTGGCCAATTACCATAGCTGGGCAGACAATCTGGGGGATGCGATTCAGCGCGTCGTCATCAGCGAATCAAATCAGCTTACGAACGCCTATAGCTTTGTTGCTCACTGCGGCGTCTGTGACACCGTGTCGATTTCCGTCGAGCACTTTTATCCGACGAGAGGCGGACAGGTAGTTCTGGCAGGATCATTTGAAGTTGCAGCCGCCGGGGGACGCGCTGGCACCTCCCTCGTAAGACAGTTTTCGTTCGCCAGCCCCCTTGAAAAAGAAGGCTATGACAACGCTGTTGAGCAGTTGCGACAATTGCTCACGCGGCTAAGCCAGGACATCGTAAACCAGCTTGCCGTCATTCAGTCTCCGGTGTCTTCATCCGCAACGCCACAACCGCGCCAATCGCCAGAAGAACACCCGCCAGGATGAACGAACCCACATAACTCCCGGTCTGTGCGACCAACATGCTGGAGATTCGGGTCATGACAAACCCACCAATCCCCCAGGCCGTGAAGAGCACGCCGTAATTCAGCCCGAAGCTTTTCAGTCCCCACCAGCTTTTGCAGAAGGCCGGAAACAAGGCGAGGTTGGAGCCGTAATTAAAGCCAATAAACGTTGCCGAAAGAACAATAAAGAAGGCCACCGCGCCTTCGGATTCCAGCACCGGGATGGCCAGAAACATATTGAGTGACTGCAATGCAAAAAAGATTGCTAACGCGACATTGCGACCCAGCGCATCCGAAACGACGCCCGCCACTATCCGTCCCGAGGCATTGCCCACCGCCATGATCGCCACCGCGATAAAGGCTGCCGCGCCAAGGCTCTGCTTAGCCATGCCCGCCACACTGCCAATCACCATCAGACCGGCTCCGGCACCGATAAAATAGAGAAACCACAACTTCCAGAAGGCGCTTGTTTTCATCAACGTCCGCGTTGAGAGCACGGTGCTTGCGAGCGCAGCGATGGGTGCTTCAACCAGGGGATCTTTACGGGTTTCTTTCGTGTGGGCTGTAGGGGGGACGAAGCCTTCGGGTGGGTTTTTCAAAAAACGCGACAGGAGCGATACCGCGACAAAGAAGGCAATGCCAAGAAACGCCATTGTTCCTGACAGCCCCCACTTGGCCAACAGAAAGGTCGCCAGTGGCGCAATGTAGACCGGCGCCAATCCAAATCCTGCGACCACTAATCCAGCGATCAATCCGGTCTGCCCACCCGGAAACCATTTGAGTGCCGGAGGGGTTGCCGACGCATAGCCGAACCCGATCCCTGCCCCGGTCAGCACACCAAAGCCCAGCACCCACAGGAAGTAACTCGTGGTTTGAGAAATCAGCAGTAATCCCAGGCCGACCAGGACGCCACCAATCAAAGCGGTCACCCGGGGTCCATAGCGATCTTGTGTTTTTCCGGCCGCGATCATGGCAAAGGAAAATACAAGGCAGGCCACCGCGTAAGGATCACCAACGGATGCACGATCCCAATTAAATAGGCCATCACCGCGGGTGATGGATTCGACGATGACAGCCTGAAAGATACTCCAGGTGTAAAGCACACCCAGCGCGAGATTGATGCCGGTTCCGGCAAACGTTACCTTCCAGCCCGGATTCTTGAGAAGTTCAGACACGCGTCCTCCCTGATACGGTAATTCGTTGTAATTTCATCACAACGCACAGCATAATCTGCTGGCCGTTAACAGGATTTGGCGTGAGTCAATTTAACGTATGAGGGGGATGACTCTTTAGGGGTAGACTGTCTTCAATCAAGCAACCTGTTCATCCCCTTCGACAGCCCCCGTCTGCTGTTCAGCGACGATATTCGTCTTCTTATTACGCGGACGCATCGCATAGGTGTTGACTCCCTCGGCATGGCCTTCCAGATAGGATGTCCATTCAATTGCACGGGGGTCACAGGGAAATGCGGCACGATCTGCTTCAAATCTGGCCGCCAGTTTATCCAGATTATCAATTTTGAAGCGATAACTGCTGGTTGAATAGAAACCGAATACGAGTGCCAGATTGCAGGTAACCTGGAAGTTTCGATACAGTTTTGAGCCACCCATCAGCGCAGCCAATCGCATGAATCCAGACAGAACGCTCATCAGTCGGGCAAAATTTTGGCGCTTTAGCAGGAAGAAAAAGCGACTGGGCCGTTCGAGAAACAGGTTGTCTAATCGGTCGATATTAGCGAGGCAGTACTGCTGAAGAATTTTAGTGAACTGCCCGAGTAAAATCGGGTTCACATCGCTGGATCCCACCTGATAGGTTTCAACACCCGAAGAGCGGCTTAACACATCGGCGCTGGCCAGCATCATAGCATTGGTGACAAGATCAACAGGAATGATGTCGATACTGGTGTTGACATCACCCGGCATCACCATCGTCTTACGGTGTGCCCAGGCAAACAACACTGCGTCGCAGACTTTAACACCTTCAAGCCAGTTCGCTGTCGGTTCAGACAAGGTGCTCTCAACAATCGCCGGTCTGACAATACTGACGGCCTGCCCCTTAAGCGTCTTGTGGACCAGGGCTTCCCCCATCCATTTAGTCAGCGTGTAGACATCATTAAAACCATGCTCGGCGGCATAGCGCGCGCCCAGCGCGACCAGAGTCTCTTCAAGGGGTACTAGGGATTTTCCCTCCAAAAACGACACTTCGCCTGAAATCCCTTACCCTGCCTGACTCTGCAGCCATCATTACTTTTCATATGAGCTTCAAAAAGGCCAATATCAGGCCTTTTTGGGGATGTTTATGGCCATTCAGAAGCGCGTTGTTGTCCTGACAAATGCTGAGCAGGCAGATTTCTTCGGCCCACCTCTTTTCACAACCAACGATCAACGGTTTTTCTTTTCCCTGAATGACCTGGAGCGTGTGGTTGCGGTTTCCTTTCGAAACCGGGGGCTGAGGTGCATGTTTGTGCTGCTTCTGGGTTACTTCAAGGCCAAGCCTATTACCCTCACGCCAGGGTACCACCAAGAGAAACACGACCTTGCCTACATTTGTCAGTCGGTTTTCCCGGGATCGGGTCTGCGGCCTTTCAACTTGAGTAAGAAGGAACTTGAGCGGGTTTACCAGCGGATCATGATTCTGTGTGACTACCGGCGCTGGAACGCCCGTGAGCATGAGCAGATAATCATGGGCTATCTGGCTGATCAGGCCTCAGCCTGGTCCTCTCCTCGTCATCTCTTTGATGCCGCCGTTGAATACTCGTCGATTGAGCGGATTGCGATTCCAGGTTACAGCACACTTCAGAAGATAATCAGTCGGGTGCTGGTACAGCAACACAGTGCCCTGGCAAGCCAAGTGAAAGAAACGCTGTCAGTTGATCTTAAAAACCATCTGCAGTCTTTGCTGGAAACCAGCAGCACCCTTGGCCTGAAAGGATTGCGTCAGTCTGCCCGCAACTTCACCAGCCCAGAACTGGATAAGGAACTGGCCATTCATCAACACATTCAGCACTGGATGCCGGAGGTGCTGGCTGCGGTTAAGGTCCTGTCTCTGTCCGAGAAGAATCTGAGCTACTTTGCCGAGCGGGTGGATTATTACGGCGCTAAACTGAAGCGTCAGCCGCAGACCAGGCAGCAGTTGTATTTGCTCTGCTACCTGCAGTTTCGCTGGCAGCAAGCCCTGGAACGTATCGCTGACGGCTTTATCCATCATGTGAAGCAAATCCAGCACAAAGCCAAGGCCTTTGCTCAGGAATCGGTCTATCTGGAATGGCAGAGGGCTGCGAATAATGTGGGCAAAGCCGCAAACGTACTGCGTTTGTTCACCGACAGCAGCATTGATCCGGAACAGCCCTTTGGTCTAGTCCGAGAACAAGCCCTGTCCATGCTGCCCCTGAGAGAGCTGGAGTCTGTCTGCCTGTTTTTGAACGACCAGAAGCGTTCTGTCGAGGAAGCCTTATGGCAATATTATGATCAGCGCGAAGCCTTGCGTACCGGGCTGCTCAGATCCCTGTTCCTGTGTCTGCACTTTGAGGGCAATGAAGAAACACAATGCCTGGCGATGACCCTGCAGCAGGCCAGAAAAGACCTCAAAACACATGGCAAGCTCTCGTTGAAGACCATGAATCTGGTTCGAGTACCGGCTCGGCAGCGCCCGCATCTTCGGAATAAACAGGAACAATCCGATCCCGGCCGCCATGAATGGGCGCTGTATCAGCAGATTCCCCGTCGCCTGAACGGACAACTCACGCTGCCAGATGTCGCCAAATACCGGTCACTGGAGGATGATCTGGTGGAAAAATCTCGCTGGCAGCGGGACAAGGATACGCTGCTGGATAATTCCCAGCTTCCCAAACTCATGGCGCCATCGGATGAACTGGTGCAAAACATGATGAGGCAGCTCAATAGCCGTCTGGAAGAAGTCAGCACGTATCTGGAGGACAGCGACAATCGCAATGTCATACTGCGCAACCCGCAGGGGAAGCGACACTGGCGATTGCCAGGTGGCAACAAGAAGCAACTGGTCAACAATCCGTTCTTTCAGCAAATCCCCACCACTTCCGTGGCCGATGTGCTGCGGCACGTTTTGCCTGTTCTTCTCCTAATGCAAAACAATTTTTCTGTTGTTGGCAGACATCGATAGCTTTTGATTCCGGTGTCTGCTGAGGCATGGTGTCATTGGCGGTGCCCAGGCTGCCAGATTGTGGTTGGTCGCTGAAATTCCACTGCCCGCTCTCATCCTGCCACTTATGGATCGTCTCTTTACCATCACGGTCCCAATACACCGTCGGATTGGCATAGGCATACAAATACTTGTGCAGGGACGGGGCGATGCTGATGTCCCCTTCCCAGGGGTCCTGGGTCAGGAAGCGGCCGGTGTCGGGGTCGTAGAAGCGCGCTTTGGCGTAGATGAGTCCGGTTTCGGTGTCCTCTTCGTGGCCGGTGAAGCTGATGCGGTTCCAGGAAGTGCTGGCGTCGAGGCGTTTGTGACCCCAGGCGTCGTATTGGTAACGTGCGGTGACGTCGCCACCGAGGGTGGTCAGGTTGACCGGGCTGCCGAGGGAGTCGAAGACGTAGTATTCGCTGTCCTTGCCGCTTTCGGTGAGGCTGAGCAGCCGAAGGCACCGTAGCGGTAGTGGGCCAGGAGGTTGCCGCTGGTGTCACTCTGCAGCAGCAGGCTGTCTCCGTCGTAGGTGTTGCGTTCGATGCCGCGCTCGCCCTGTTTTTCCACCCGCAGGCCGCGGTGGTCATAGACGAAGCGGCCTATTTGAGTGCCACCGATGGCGACCTGGCGCAACTGGTTGCGGGCGTCATAGGTGAATTGGGACACCTCACTGCCCTTGACCTTCTCGATCTGGTTGCCGTTGGCGTCGTAGCGGTAGGCGATGGCGGTCAGTTCATTGCGGTTGTTGTAGTCGTAGACCCAGTCCCGGATAGGCTGATGGTCGGCGATCCGCGTGGTGCTCTCGGTCAGGCGGTTGAAATTGGCGTCGTAGGTGTAGGCGACCTGGGTGTCGTAAGCTTTGCTGAGCGGATACCAGCACTATGGTAGACTGTCTCGCATGCCCAACAGAACAAGCTATTTTTACCCCACTGTATGAGCGATAATGGGACTATTCAGACCCCGACAATTTGAGGTATGACACCATGACAACACTGACCATTGAGTTGCCAGATAACCTGGTACAAGAAGCAAAGGACGCTGGATTGCTCAATCCAGAAGCCATTGAGACAATGTTACGCGAGAACCTACGCCGCCGGGCTGTTGATGGTCTATTTGCAGCAGCGGACAAACTGGCCGCCGCTCACTTTCCTCCCATGACAATGGAAGAAATTCAACAAGAAGTGAACGCTGTTCGCCAACAAAGGAAGTAGTGTGCGTCTTGTACTTGATACCAATATCGTGGTGTCAGCTTTAATCTGGGGAGGCGTACCTCGCCGCTTGCTTGATCAGAGCAGAGACAAAAAGGTGAGTTTGTTCACCAGTAGTGGATTGCTTGATGAACTCGCCAATGTGCTTGCCCGCAAGAAATTCACACAGATGCTCGCATCTCAAAACATTACACCTGCTTTTCTCATGCAGCGCTATGGGATGCTGGCGACCCTAGTTAAACCACATCCCATTGAACGCACGGTTCGGGACGTAAAAGACGATATCGTGATTGCCACAGCACTGGCTGCCCAAGCCAATATCATAGTTACTGGCGACAATGATCTATTGGTGTTACACCCCTACAAAGACATTCAGATCCTCAGTGCTGCTGACGCGCTGTATCGGTTAAATGGCTAAGTTCAAAAATTTGCAGAGTGCTTTTTTATACCTGGCGTTAGGCTCAAACACTTATCCACAGGGCGTTCGACGGCAAATCGGCAGAGCGTATGGAAGCAGTGTAAGCGCCAAAGAATCAGCCTAATTGACGCAGAACCCTGCAATCGTGTGTGATGCTCAGTTGGCGGCTACGTTCCAGGGAAGTAACGCGTCTATTTTTGCAGGCGTGTCTGCCGTTGCGATGTGATCCAGCACGTGACGGATATAAGACAGCGGCTCCAGATTATTGGCTTTGGCTGTTTCAATGATGGAATACCGGTGGCACTGGCCTCGGCACCGCGGCGCGTATCGGCAAACAACCGGGCTTTACGACCCACCGCGAAGGGACGGATAGCATTTTCAGCCAACGCATTGCTGATGTGCAGGTCACCACGCTGGCAGTAGCCGATCAGTTCGGGCCATTGGTTGAGTATGTAGTCCATCGCCTGCCGGGTCTTTGAACCTTTCATCACTTTGCCGGTCTCTGTCTCAAGCCACGTCCTGAATGATGTCAGCTCAGGCAGGGCCAGTTCCTGATGTCTGGGACAGCACCCTGCCCCGTGCATCCGGTTCAAACGCCGTGACGCGGTTCTCCGGATCGGTCAACTGGGTACGCTGGCCACCGGCATTGTAGGTCGTGAGGGTCGTGGCATCGAGTGGAGCGCGTGCTTCGATGACCTGATTGAGGTGGTCGTAGACATAGTCCGTACGGTTGCGGTTGGCATCGGTCACCGCAATGAGATTGCCCACGCCGTCAAATTCGTTGCGGGTGAGCACGATACCGCCTTTCTCCACTTTGATCACGCGGTTGAAGGCATCGTAGGTGCTGGTGGTGACAATGCCGCGCTTGTCGGTCTGGGTGACCGGGTTGCCATTGGCGTCGTAGGTGGTGGCCAGCGTTTGGCTCAGCGGGTCGGTGGTCTTGATCAGACGGTTGAGCGCATCGTAGTCAAAGCGGGTGGTAATCCCAAAGGGAGTACTCAACTCTACATCGCGTAACCCATTTAAAAATCTATGTTTTCGTGCTTTCGAGCAGCCACAGAAATCCGATACACTCTTTCGAGATGCAACCCTTTATGACAATGCCTATATCCCTAGAAGCCTCTGCACAAATTTCTGAAATAGGCGCAATTTGTCGTCATATACAAAATATTATATAATTCTAAAATGACCAATCAGAAGCCTATTGAGTTCCGGGGCAGTTCTCTTGATGACCTGCGTACCTTTCCACTTGCGGCAAGACGAGAGGCAGGCTTTCAACTCGATCAGGTGCAAAACGGTCAGGAACCGGACGACTGGAAACCCATGAGCACGGTGGGCCAAGGCGTGAAGGAAATTCGGATAAGGGATGCAAGCGGAGCATTCCGGGTTATCTACATTGCTAAGTTCGCTAATGCTGTTTACGTTCTTCACTGCTTTCAGAAGAAGTCAGAAAAGATGAGCAAGGCTGACTTGAACTTGGCCTCACAGCGTTTTCGTGACTTGATGAAGGAGCTAGACCAATGAGCAATCAACGATTTACCAGCGTTTGGGATGCCATAGAGGACACCCCGGAAGACGCGGAAAACATGAAACTACGATCCATACTTACTAGAGCGCTGACAGCTCATCTAACCCGTACGGAAATGAGCCAGGCCCAGGCCGCCAAGCTCTTTGGTGTGACTCAGCCACGAATCTCCGATCTGATGCGCGGCAAGATCAACCTGTTCAGTATTGATGCATTAGTGAACATGGCAACGGCTGCCGGTCTTCAAATCGAGATACAGGTACGGGACGCAGCCTGATAATTGATATCAGTAATTCTTATGCGTCCTCGAAACAGCTCCCTAAACCCTTACAGACATAAGGAATGGTTCGGACGGGTGTTGTTACCCCGGCGATTACCGGGAACGGAAATAGACGCAGTACGTGATTTAACGGAGATGCAGGCCATGTTGGCAGAACGTGTGAAATCCTGGACCCAGCCCTGGTGGGATGACGGGTTCAAAGAAGGCATTGAGCAAGGTATTGCAAAAGGTATCGAACAAGGCGAACTCGCCCTGCTGGCCAAACAATTGACCAAACGTTTCGGCTCATTGCCGGATTGGGCAACCGAAAAACTGCAACAGGCCAACCGCGAACAGTTGGCTGTGTGGGCAGATCGGATATTCGATGCCGAAAGTCTGGAACAGTTTTTTGCCTGATCGAGAGGCCCCCTGTCATTGACCTATGCCCATCGGTAGCGGACGGATTCCGCTACACTCAGCCTGGTTGTGGTAACAACGGACTTGGTGATGATGGGGTTAATCGTCCTGCTTTCCTGCCTGGGGTTGACGGTGCTAATTGCCTGCCTGCTATTGGCAGGTTTCATCGGGTGGAAAAACCGCAGCCGCTACGATACCTACCTAAGGTCGAGACGTCGTGATGTAATATCCACCCGCCCGGTCCGTGTACAGAAAAAGCCCGACTGGGTGATCCAGGAAATTCTTCGCCTCAAAGCCCACTTGCCCGCTGACGGGTGCCGAACCCTCGCCAGCCATTTTAATCGCCTCTTTGCCGATCAGGGCATGTCCGTCGGCAAAACCTGGGTTGCGACAACGCTGGCAAAACACCAATACGAGATTCAGGTGCTGCGACGCAAGATCAAGAATCGGCCTGCCATGCGGGTTCCCAGGAACACCTACTGGGGTATGGATTTGACGCAGGTAAGCGATGCTCAGAAACAGACACATCACCTTCTGGGAATCTGCGAACACCACTCACGCCTGTCAGTTCAACTCACGCGTGTTTCTGATAAAACCTCCCTCACCTTGCTGCGCTGCCTGCTGGATGCCATCGAGTCTTTCGGCAAACCGCGCGTCATCCGCACGGACAATGAAGCCGTTTTCACCTCGAGACTGTTCCGCTTCGGCCTCTGGTTGCTCGGCATTCGGCACCAGACTACAGATAGCCATTGCCCCTGGCAGAACGGTCGGATCGAACGACTCTTCGGCACCTTCAAGGGCAGAATCCGACACCTAGCCTTAGAACCTGGGTGGACGGACACCCGCTGAAGTGTGGCAGAAGGCTCGACCAGCACACGCATCACAGTGGCACTATGTCTCGCTGTGGAACGGTGTGCTCAATGGATTTTATCCCAGACGGTAGAAGATCAGATGATTCATAAATCTTCGACTGTCCGCAGCCCAATGCAGGGATGTCGTGGGAAAAAATCGGCAAATGGGCATAAAAGGACCACAGTGATGAAAGTCTGCCTGACTTTTTGGTAACGGAATGTCATTCGGTAACCATTTTCATCGTTGAATTGAACGCCTTTTGCTAAAATTAGGGTTGAAAATCGACACCCCAGACCCTTGCGGACAGCGGACAGGACACCTGGTACAACATTAACCTGAAGGGCACCTATAGCTTTGAACTGAGCGAAAAATTGCCAGATCTGGAGGAATTGATGGCGTCGATTGACGGATACAAGCCTGTTCTGGAAAAGTAATGGTCCTTGGGAAGCCAAGCGGGGCATGGGATTTCAGGCGAAGTGTCGATTTTGGAGGGAAAATCCCCAGTACCCCTTCAACCTCGGTTTCTTTAACGGCTGCACGAACCTGTTCAATATCCTTACGCATTTTCTCCAGCAAAGCTTCAATCGGGTAGTTACCCTCCCCGTCGGTAACGATGCCTTTGAGAGGCTGATGCAGTTCTTCCCGGATTTCGCCCTGATGCAAGCCATGAACATAACAGGTGCTCACGTGAACCAGCGGCAGATTGAAGCGCGCAGCCAGTGAGGTCATGCTCAAAACCGACGCTATATTTATGGCCAGCGCCTGATCGAGGGGCTCACGGAAGTTGACAGAGGCGGCACAATTCACGATGAGATGGACTCCCTCCGCCACGGGCAATGACGCGCACCGTCACATCAGGGCAGCTTCGCAATAGTTTTTCCAGATAAACCTTCCCCACAAATCCTGTGGTGCCGGTTAACAGAACAACTTTTTGGCCCAGCAGATCAATGACGCGTTCCATGGCTTCCTCGAATGTTTATTGGATGACCCGGAGGACAGTAGCCCAGGCCACCTTCCCTCACCAAATTTCATTGACGAATCTGTGAGCCGCGTCGCTGCCCGGAACAGGATTGTCCAACAATCCAATTATCAAGAGCTAACATATTGTAAAATAGAGTAAAATATTCAACATCCCATTTTTCACAAAGGCCCAAAAAGGCTCTCTTCAAGTGCCTGCGCAACCGCAAGGTGCTCAGCGTTTGCCAGCTTCGCGTAGATCTGAGTGGTGGAACGATTAGCATGACCGGCCTCCAACTGCGTAACCTCCAGTGATTGCGGGGCAACCTGCGTGCGGTGCGTTGCCCATGAGTGTCGCAGGCGATGAGGTGTTAACTGAGCAATTTCTGTTGCCAGTGACTCCGGTAATTGGCGCCGCCGGACGTCATCCAGCGCCCTTTCTCGAAGCGCTTTGAGAATGCCATTGATGCGGGAATCATCCAGCGATGCCGCGATGCGCTGACCTTGAACAGAGAGCACCAGCGGAATGTCCTCATCGGTCTCAGGCAACTCGGGAAGTCCATTCGCGATCCGATACTGGCGCAATTCACGGATAAGTAACGGCGCACAGGTCACGCGACGGGGTTTAGCCCCCTTCCCAATCAGAGACAGGCGCCAGTGGCCATCCTGGCATTCAAATGCATTCATGCCGTTTCGGTTGACTTCATGGCGACGCAGCCCTGTCAGCAGCAGCAGAATAAAAAGCCAGCGTGTGCGGGCTGACTGGCGCTTTTGCCGATCAGAGGACACCGGCAGTTGCTCGATGACATGCCACAATAGCCGTAAGGCATCGCGGGAAAGATAGCGCGGTCGCCAATGCGCTCTGGGGTCGCCCTCTTGTCTGGGGTCAACGAACATCCGCCCCCGTTTCGCTTTCAAGGTTTTCGCGTTGTGCACCCTTTCGTCCTCACTTAACACGGACACCAGAATGAAAGGATTGCCACCAATATGCCCCAAGGCCTGCAAGTGACCAAAAAGCGACCCCAGAACCGTCCGGGTATAGTTCCGTTTGGCGGGTGACTGAGGGCCAAAACCGGCGCTTTCCGGTGGTAAAGCCAGGTAATTGAAGTATTCACTGAGCTGGTCAAGGTTCAACGCATCGAGCGGTTTCTGAATAGGTTGCCACCAGTCCAGGAAGCGCCGCAGCTCACGCCGATACGCAGAGGCTGTGTGCAGCGAGCCGCGCCCTGCCGCTTTTTCAAGCCAGTGCGCAATCGCCTCAGCATCTGAGGCATCCGGTTTTAACAGCGTTGCCCGTCTGTCGTTCAAAAGCGGGTGATTGAGCGTTTTCAGCACCTGACGCTCAACGGTTAATGGAGATAAATCACTCATGCCTGATTAAAAAGCTGACCGTAATATAGTAGAGGCATATTTTTACCACATAATAATAGTTATGTGGTGTTTTATTTTATACATGGATACTAATCAGTACTGTATACTTGCGTATATGTATCTTTGAGATTAGACAATGAACACCCGCCCCCTTGCCGAGCTGAATTCACGCCTTTCCCAAGACGATTGGGATACTCTGCCCACGCCGCAGAAGGTCGCCGAAATCTGCCAGGTCTTCGTGCTGTCGGGCCGCCCGGTGCCCGGATGGGAAACCTTGCGCGACGTCATCGGCAAAGGATCTGCTACCACTATCAATAACGCACGTAAGGCCTTCCTGCGTGAGCACGCTGAGCAGGTACGCAAAGCAAGCACGATCCCAAACGTACCCGAAGCGATACAGGATTCCATGCGTAACCTTTGGGAGTCCGCGGTTACGCACGGCAAAGCACTTCACAACATAGAGCGTCAGCGTCTTGAAGACGAACGGGATCAGCTGAACGCTGAAATGACCCGGCTCACCGAGGCGTGCAGCGTTTTAAGCTCATCGCTGGAAGCAACCCGGCAAGACAAAGCGATACTCGATCAACAGGTAAGGGATTTACGCGAGCAGTTGCAAAATGCTCGTGACGAAGCCGCAGCACTGTCAGACGAGACCAGCCTGCTCAAAACAGACCTCACCCGTTTAGATATGCGGCGACTGGAGGAGCGTGCGATGCTGCAAAAGCAAATTGAAAAAATTGCGGAAAGTTATGAGGGCCTTGAACGGCACGCACTCAAGGAAATCGACCGCGCCCGCATGGACGCCAGGAAAGCAGCTGAACAGGCCGAGATACAGAAGCAGCAAGCGATAGAGCGCGTCCGAGCTGAAAACGATCGAATGGAGATCCATTTAAAATCCCAATTAAAGGATCTCCACGAAAAACTTCGGAATGCAGAAACTGAAGCCAGACAATCTCACGTGCCGTTGCGCTTCAAGCGTCAGAAACCGGCAAGCAACACTCGAAAAACGGCCTGACGACCTGCGTGAACAGCGGTTAAGCCAGGCTTGGCTCCCGCTTTGGATTGGGGCCGTACTCGTTTCCGTCCACGCTATCCATCACCAGAAAGACCAAGAGGATGACCAAACCAATCAACGGAATCAGTGTAATCAACTGCCACCACCCGCTGCGACCGGTGTCGTGCAGACGTCGGGTCGTCAACGCGATATAGGGTACCAGTGAACCGACGTAAAAGAGAGTGGAAAGAAATGCCGTGCCCAACGTATCAATCAGTGCCAACCCGATGAGCGCGAGAAAAAAATACAAGGTGAACATCCAGTATTGCTTGCGTGTCGCACGACCGCTGAACGTTACATACTGCTGAAAGGGTTCCAAAAAGTAATTCATTAAACACTCCTTTGTGCTGACATCCTTTGACTCATTTTTTACGCTGCGCGCGCGAATGAGGCTGGGGGATATACTACCGGCCAAACCGCCGTGTGTCTGTAGGACATTTCCTACAGGTAGCTTAGGTCTGGCAACACTATCGAACAGACGCAGGATTATTTGACGCAGGCGACGGAACAGGGACGCTAACTTTGCTAGGCTTCGTCAAAAGGAATGCTTTACAGGGTAGTCAAAGCTCAAAATGGCGCTCAACCGCTTTTTAGTCGCTGTGTTGATGAGTGTGTTCGCGGTACCAGCCTTCGGCCGCGAAGCACCTTTGCGCGTGGCGTTTCTTAACCCAGCCACCCCTGCCAACGCCTTCTGGGAAAAACTCACCGATTGCATGCGTTCTGCCGCACACGACTTTGGCTTGCAGTTGGAGGTGTCGTATCTTGAAAGCGAAGAGGTCACCAGTCGTTTCGCCTACGTCGATGCGGCTATTCATGTCGCCGAACAGTCCAGGAAGCCTGACTTCGTTATTTTCGTCAATCTCAAAGATTCCGGCCACCGTATGTTGGCTGCACTGGAGCAGGCGCGCATCCCTTCCCTGATCATAAATAGCGATATCCATCCCGAGGATGCTCCGTTGGTGGGCTTGCCACGCGGGAAGTTTCGGTATTGGCTGGGTCATCTCTCGCCAGATGACATTCAAGCGGGGCGCGTGCTGGCTGAGTCGCTTGTCCGATTGGGTTCTGAGCGGGAGGCTGAACCGGCCATGTTTGCCATCAACGGCGCGACCAATGGCACCGCCGCGACTAAGCGGGAACAAGGCCTGCAGCAGGCACTAGAAGGTACGCCTGCCCGCCTTCACTATCATGTTAATTCGCGCACCTGGCGCAGTGAGGACGGACAACAAATCGCCTCCAATCTTTTGCAGCGCTATCCCGATACCTCGTTGATTTGGGCGGCCTCAGATGGCCTGGCGCTCGGAGCAAGAGAAGCCGCGGTTAAATCAAATCGAAAAAACATACTTGTTGGCGGCATAGATTGGACGGACCAGGGGCTGGAAGCAGTTGCTCGTGGCGACCTCGCCGTATCTGTAGGTGGTCATGTACTTGAAGGCATCGTCGCCCTGACATTGATCTATGACTACGCCCACGGAATGGATTTCGCTCAAACGATCGGCACTCAGATCAATACGGCCATGATGGCGGCTGACTCCGGTAATATCAAAATCCTTCAAAAACGCCTTTTGGCCAGCGCCATCCGGGATGATGACTTTAAGCGCCTGTCGTTCAAGGCATCCAAGGGCCTGAACACCTACGACTTTGCCATTCCCACTCTGCTAAAAATATCCCCAGCGTCTTCCAGGACTTTTCAATGAAGCGATTGATGCGTCCTGGCAAACTGACGCTTCGATTCACCCGCCAGGCAGTCGCGATTGGATTGGTGCTCGGGATTGTCAGCACCTTGATCCAGGCGATTATTGATTTGCGCGGCGAGCGCGACCTGATTGAAAACCACCTTCTGGCCGCCATGGATACGATGCGTCCCCAGGCGACCAGAGCCATGATCGACATTGACTATGACCTTGCCAGCGATGTCGTTCAGGGCATCGCAAGTTATCCTCCCGTTAAAATGGTGTCTTTACGGGATCAGTATGGACAAACCTTCGCGTCCTTCGAGCGCAATAGGCGTGTAGAGGAACAGGACGATATGCTGGGCGCCTTTCTGTTTGGAAAGCCGAAGTCTTACGAGTTATCGCTTTACTACCCGCCCGATGAGGGTGCGGTAGGCAAATTGCGAATTATTATCGATCATGCCCGGGTCGGAAGTAACTTTCTTGAAAGAGCTCGCTTCTCACTGATCCTGGGGTTCATTCGTAACTTCCTGATGGCCTTAGTCCTTCTTGCCGTCAGTTATCGGATGCTGGCGCGACCCATTTTACGCCTGACACAATCTGTTGCGCACATCGACCCCGGCGCAGAACGGCTGCCACACCTTCCCGTCCCCAAAGCGCATCAGGATACCGAACTGGGTGGACTGGTAATGGGAATTAACGAACTGCTGGATGCCGTCAACGGGCAAAAAGAAAAGCGTGCCCTGGCAGAAGCGCGCCTTCAGGCCCACCAGCGCAATCTTGAAGCCGAAATAGACACCCGAACACGTGACTTACAAGACCTCAATCGCAACCTCGCGTATGAGCGCAATCAGGCCGAACGCGCCAACCAGGAAAAAAGTCGCTTCCTGGCTTCCGCCAGTCACGATCTTCGACAGCCTTTGCAAACCATTCAGCTCCTGACAGATACGCTGGCCAACGAAGTCACGGACGAAGGGCGCCCCGTTGCCCGGCAGCTTCAACAGGCAACGGCAGGCCTGCGCGCACTGGTCAATAATCTGCTGGATTTGTCCCGTCTGGAAAATGGTACACTGCAACCCCAGCACAGCGAATTTGCATTACAACCGCTTTTGGATGCGATGGAAGGAACCTTTAAGGGGCTGGCGCAGGAAAGGGGGCTAAATCTGCGCATCCGCCCTTCCCCGGTATGGGTACGTTCTGACCGAACCCTACTTGAGCAGTGCTTGTCTAATTTAATCTCAAATGCCCTGAAATATACACCTGCGGGCACCGTATTGGTCACCGCACGACGTCGCAAAGGTCGCCTCTGGCTGGATGTCAGGGACAGCGGGGTGGGTATACCATTGGCGCAACAGCCAACAATCTTTAACGAGTTTGAACAATTGAATAATCCTGAGCGCGATCGTCGCCGAGGCTTTGGACTTGGCCTGGCCATCGTTCGCCGCGCTTGCCAGCTTCTGAATCAGGATCTGGTAGTCTGGTCCCGTCCTGGCATAGGCAGTCGCTTTTCGATTTCGTTGGTCGCCGTCAGCCCCCCCGTTGTGCGGCCTGCCAACTCAGATCGGCCGCTGCGAGGTTCCTGGCAGGGACGTCAGATTCTTATTGTCGAAGACGACCCCGACATCGCCGAAGCCTTGAGCCTCTTGCTGCAGGGACGCGGTGCACGCTGCTTCGTTGCCAACGAAGTGATCAATGCGCAGCAGGCGATTAAACGAGGCATTTGCGCGCCTGACCTACTCTTGTCAGATCTCAGGCTTCCGGGCGACATAGACGGACTCGCCCTGGCAGAGTGGATTCGCGGGCAGCACAACCCTGATTTACCCGTAATCCTGTTGACGGGAGACAGTTATGCTCCCAGGGTACAGGAAGCCAGAGCCCAAAACCTGACCGTGGCGATCAAACCGGTGAATGCCAGAACATTGCTGGACATGGTCAATGCGCATCTTCAGCAAGAAACGGCTTGAGTGCACCGCTGGCCATCAGTTTTTGAATGCCTTGGTTAAAGCGTTTGATGGCAGACTGTTTGCCCATCTTCTTGGCAAATGCCAAATGCGGGGGGTCAACCGCCAAAGCCTTGGGTAGCACCAATAACCCCTCCAATGACTTTTCCCTGGAGGTCAGACAGCTGCTCAAAAGGAAAAACACGTTCTTTTAGCGTGACCACCTGAATATTATCGTTATAGACAGGCTGGGAATAATCAAAATGCGTTGCGCGCTCTTACGTATAAGACAGGCCAATGACGCCACCCTCACCGCGGTAGGCCAACTCATAAGCCCGCTTCCAGGGGAATAGACGAATATCATAATGATCGCCTGTCACCGCCTCCAGTTTGGCCAGGATGGACGGCAAAAAGCCAGTGATCTCGCCGTCTTTTGAATAAACCACTGGGGGATAACTGTCGTCACCGAAAACGATTAGGTTTTCAGCTCTTACGGTTTGAGAGCCCCAGACCAGAGCGAAAAATAGAAGCGTAAGTCGCGTCATGATTCACCTCCTGAGCACTGATAAATCTACATCAAATGCCACACGCTTTTGATCAGCTCCTATAGCGTAGATGAAGTTTGGACACTGCGCCGAATCCGCATAAATTGTTGGCTCACGTAAAACATTGCAAAATAGAATTTGTTCACTTTTCATCCACCCGAGAATTGTATAAAATTCAGCCGACTCCCAGCTCTGGGTAGACACACTCTCACGGATTTTATTTTCAAGGATTGAACATGGCCCAATTGCGTCATCGTGCTCTCTGCCTGGTATTTGCATTATTCACAGTGTCTGGATGCGGCGGCGGGGCTGGCGGGCCAACGTCTGACTCAGCACCCGCACCTGACACATCAATCGATCCACCAACTGAGCAAGCGGCTAACTAGGCCTATGCAGATCTGGCGGTCGCAACTTATAAGGGGGTCACCTCTGCCGCGCCGATCACGGAAACCAGTATTGCCTATTTCATGGCTCATCTGCTCGGCGATCCATTCATACCTGAGCAAGCACTTGAAGCCCAGTCAGCCGATATCCAGCAGCTGACAGAAGCAAATCAAGCTACACGTAAATCGGTGAAGCACAGGCTTCCTCAAGCGCAATCTCTTCAGGCTTATGAATCTGAAACGGTTGCCTGTGAGCAAGGGGGCGACATTGTTTTAACTTCAAGTAGTTCCAGCCCTGCAAACGGCTTATTCAGCTTCACCTATCACAACTGCCAAATCGATGGGATTGTTATTCAGGGTTCCGGTCACTTTCTTATGGATCTGAATAACGGAGAAATTAAAACACAGTATTACAACAGTGTGAGTTATACCCTCCCCTCCGACCCTAATCAGGGCGTAAAAATTTCAGGATATGTCGTCACCACGCCAAACATATTCCCCCTTGAAGACACCTATTTTGTGACCTTGACAAAGCTCTCCACGCAGGAACAGGTACGGATGGAAGGGTTCAAGCAAATCAGTTATTCCGCTGATGGGAATATCTTTGAGCTCTCCGGTCATTACTATATTGATCAGTTTGGGTTTGTTGACGTTAGCACTCAGGCTAACGTATTCAAGGACGTCAATGGTCGATACATAGAAGGTCAAATTGAGATCGCCGGGCAAACGTCGAGTGCTCAAATCTCCGTAAAAACGAGCGGGCAGGTTCGGGTCACTCTGGATTTGAATGGAGACGGCATCTCGGATAAAGGAGTGATCATTGAGGGCGAAATCGAATGGAGCAACGAAAATTTTCTGCAGCTTCCTTTCGTAACCACTGAACAGTTAAACAGCCCGCCGGTTATCACAAACCCTTATATATACGCGGATGGCCCTGGCGACTCATCAACTACCCTATATGCCTACTACCACACTGCAATTGATGAGGATGAAGACACAGTAGTCATCCAGGAATATCGCTGGTATGTTAACCAGGAACTACAATATACCTCCACTACTTCAAATGCTCTTCCGGCACATACTGCAAAAGCAGGAGATTTGGTCGAGGTCGAGTTTCTAGTGAGCGATGGACATTATCAGGTCACTACAGAAAAGGTGCACTACACAGTAAGGTATGGCGTTGGCCATGTTCGGGTCAGGGGGGCACCGCTGTCAGTAGCGCCTGGCAATGAAGTACAATTTACCGCGAAGGTTCAGGAAGGGGATCAGAACGGTGACGTCATTGGGGCCGCTTACCTGATATCCGGGCCTGATGGCGCAGAGATCGACGACGAAGGCAACGTGACTTGGACGGCCTCGACCTCTTTAATCAGCAACTCAGCTCAGTATACATTTGTCTTGAGCAGCTCACCTGATTTGAACGATTACCAGACGGACATTAAACGCGTCAACGTTCTGGTTAACGATTCGACTGGAACCGGGCCGATAGCCTCCTCGGGGCTGTTTGTTCCCCGGCGAAATCATTCAATGCACGTAGGAAATTTTGATGGCGAAACGGGCAATGAACTCCTGGTAACAGACAGTGTTGCTCGAATCGCATTGTTTGAGGCCAGCACTGACGGTTACCGGCAGAAATGGATGTATCCATACAGCCAAATCAACAACGAACTTGTGGTTCAGGTACTGGGATACGATCTTGATGAAGACGGAGCTCAGGATATTGCCGTGGCAACCCGAAAACATATCGTTGTCATTAATCCTGTGAACAACCAATACACCCCCATCTATGCTCTGGATGATCAGATTATTCGTTCATTTGCCTTGGGCAAGTTAGCTGGGGATGATTCCACTAAACTGGCTCTCGTTGTTTCGCACGATAGTGACTTTGGTTCTGACTTCGATAAACGCCTTCTTATAATTGACTTGGCATCGAAAGAAACCTTACTGGAGACCCAACTTAGTACAAGCTCTAACGGAATTTATGAAAAAACGGAGCTGGCAATAGGAAATGTCGACCACGATCCCGCCCTGGAGATCATTACGAGTGATGGATTTGTATTTGACGGTTTGAGTTTACAGAATCAATGGTACCTGGGCGACAAGTTTGGCGATAGCATTTCGGTGGGAGATACCGATGGGGACGGCTTAGACGAGATATTGGGTGCCATGGAATGGGGTTTTGTCCGGTTATACAATGCTTTAGAGAAAACATCTCTAACCGTGTTAGATGACGCTAATACCTGCAGTACGTTAATCGCCAACACTGAAGAAGACAATCGCAGTGAAATTATCATTGGTGATTGCCAATTGGGATCAATTCGCGCCTACGATTACTCTGGAAATACACTAAGTGAGCAGTGGCAGACTTATTTGCAAGGCTCTGGATCGATCAGTCTCGTGACTGGCGATGTAGATAATGATGGCGTCAAAGAATTGCTTTGGGGGGCCGATACAAACTCCACGGGGCCAGACCAACTAATTATGATGGACCTGGACGATGCGCGGCAAATTTATTCAGGCGAAGAGCCGTCGGAACTTGACGGGTTCGCCGCTGCCGGTTGGGGTATCTTCGACAATGCTGGAGAGAGGGCTGTCTTCTACATAGACCGCACAAATAACGGCTATACGGGATCTCGCTTTGCAATTGTCAACTCATTAGGGCGATATACACTGAGCGAGCAGGTTAACGACGTCTATCATTCAGAGGGGAGCGCCCAAGTTGTAGATTATGACCACAATGGTGTGTCTGAAATCCTATTTACGGAGCGCAATTATTCTGGCAGATCCATTTCGTTAAAAATGCTACCGGAATTATCTGACATCTGGACATCCAGCACGATGAGCGATGATTTATCAACTGCACCGGCAGTTGACCTGGATTTGAATGGCGATGGCAATTTAGATGTCGCTTTCGTGTCTGGCAAAACGATTGATGTCATCGACATTGTCAATCAGGTTCGATTGTCCAGTGAAGTAACTAGTGAGGGGGATATTCGGGATTTCAAATTCGTCGATGCTGACGGCGATGACGATATGGATATCGTTTTGGCAAGCAATACAGATTTAACGCTTTGGACATGGAATGGCGTGAGTTTTGAGCTAGCAGCTACCCAATCGGTTCCTTGCAAGAAAATAGCGATAAAAGAGCGGACTGGAAACACTTCTGCTTTGATCGCTTGTTTGAAATTCGACGGCTATTTTTGGGACGAGCCGGATGAATTGGCTGAATACCAAATAAATGAGGGGAGCTTCGTTGAAACAGGAATTACCCTACTTGACTACCCAGCGAACGATATCGCTTCAATTACGTTAGGCGATGGAGACAACGAATGGCTGATAGTGAATCAGTTTCCGGCCTCAAATGATTACAGTGGTTCGTACGTTACGTCATCCCAGTTGCAAATTAGGGCGCCAGGCAGTCATGAACTCCTCTGGGCCAGTCCTTCGCTTTTAGGCACCTATACAAACAATGGTCTGAAAGTACGCAACGCTGAAGACACCCCTGAAGGCGGCTCACGAATCCTGGTCGGAACCTCTTCATCGATGTATCAGTTTTTCTAATCAAACCTCATAGGTCAGGTGGAGGAAAAATTTCCCCCGCCTGTCGAACCGGGCGCCACTGGCGTGAGTGTTCTCAATTATTTGTAACTGGCAAATGTTAACAGCCTGTGCTAGAACTTCGGCCATGAAAAAAACGGCCCTCAACCTTCTTTGCCTATACGTGCTGCTATTGCTGTCCCCCCTTCGGGTGCTGGCCGATAGCCATGCGCCGCATTGTTCAGAGAGCGTGGCCGATTCCCTTCACAGCCCGGTTAGCATGAGCGACTATCATGAACTGGGTCTGGACAAAATGCATGAGCACAAAGATCTTAAAAATGCTCAAGCTTCTTGCAGCCAGTGCGCCCAATGCTGTGGCGGCCTGACATTATCTGCCCCGGCCATCGAAACGCCGTTCATTCCCGCTGCACCTTTCACCTCTCCGGCGCTCACAACATTCTACAGCTCCGCTGACGCGCTGCGTTTTGATCGCCCTCCTCGCGCCTGATTCCCTATTTCAACTAGATTTGTTCTGACACCCGCGCAGTTTATCTGCTGCGGAATGGTCTGTTTATCAACGGCTATGTGAATAAGGAAGCGACACCATGCGCACGCGAAGCGGGATCCACACGATCCTCGTGATGTATGCAGTTTTTACCGGCAGTTATGCCGCTAGCGTCGGTGCAACAGAAGGGGCTGAACCCAAGAACCTTCAGCCAGAAACCCAATACGTTTTAAGTCACTACAAACGCTACAAAGAGCAAGCAGTCGAGGACTGGACCGAACGAAATACCGCAGTCGAACGTGCCGGAGGCTGGATGCGCTATGCCCGTGAGCCGCGCAAAATAACGCCTTACCTGGCGCCACGCACGCCAACGGAGAAGCAACCATGACCCCACCACGCTTTACGCTTCGTCACATGGCGGCACCCACTTTGCTTGTGCTCGCACTCGCACTCGCAGGATGTGCCAGTGTCACACCACAGGAAAATCTGGCAAGTTCACAAGAGGCCATCAGCCCACTCTTCGCCGGAACAGAAGTGCCCTCCGTTCAACTGGCGCAAACCGATGAGACTCGCACCCAGCTCACACACGAAGCAAGTGTTCTACTGCAAAAGCCGCTCTCTCAGGCAGATGCGATGCGTCTCGCCCTTGTGAATAGCCCTGCTTTTCAGGCATTGATTGCGGCCAGTTGGCGGGATGCGTCTGAAGCAGCCAATAGCGGACACATCCCTAACCCGATTTTCAGTTTTGAGCGGATGGCCATTGGCGATGAGCGTGAAATCACCCGCACCCTCTCCTTTGGTGTCATGGATGTGCTGTTATGGCCTTTGAGAAGCCAGCAGGCCGACCAGCGCATTGAACAGACGCGATTGAAACTGGCAGGCGATATGGTTGAGCAATTAACGAACGTGAGAACCGCCTGGGTTGCAGCGGTGGCGGCCACCGAGCAGCTGAACTATGCCCAAATGCTTATGAAAAACGGTGAACTTACCGCAGAGCTTGCGCGGCGCATGAAGGAAGCCGGCAACTTCAACCGACTGGACCACCTGCGGCAGCAAAGCTTTTATGCAGATGCCGCAACGAATCTGGCGCAAGCCCAGGCACGTGAAGCCCAGACACGCGAAACCCTGACTCGCAGTCTGGGTCTTGACGCAAGCCAAAGGGAAAACCTTCAACTTCCCACTCGCCTACCCGACCTGCCCGACTCTCCGGTACTGGAAGCGACGGTATTAGCCAGCGTGTCCGATCAACGCCTCGACATCCGCCTGGCCCGTGCCACCTGGCTTGCCAATGCCAGTGCCAGCCAGCGCGCAGCCTTTGACTCTTACATCGATGTCGAGCTTGGGCTCAAAAACACCAACATCAGTGATCGAGCGAGCGGAGAGAGTATTCGCGGGAAAGGCTTTGAGGCCGATGTCAGTCTACCCCTGTTCAACTGGGGAGGCGCGGCACGCGATGCGGCGGAGGCGGACACATTGAGTGCCCAATACTCATTGGAGCAAGTGATCCGCGATGCGGCTTCCGATGCGCGGCAATCGTACATGAGTTATCGCATCGCGTACGACCTGGCACGCCACTACCGCGATGAAATCATCCCCTTGCAACAAGCCATCGCCGAGGAAAACGTGCTGCGCTACAACGGTATGTTGATTGGTGTGTTTGAACTCCTGGCAAATCATCGCGAGCAAACATCGTCCGTGATGGCGGCCATTGCTCAGCAGGAAAATTTCTGGATTGCGGATGCCCGTCTACAGGCTTCCATGCTGGGGCGTCCAGTGATGGGTGAGTTAATGCCGGCACAAACGTCAAAATCGAACAACGCTGGCGACGGCGGACACTGAACAGGACCCATGATATGACAACACGACGCGATTTTTTCAAACAGGTTGCCATCGCCGGTTCAGCGGTCGCCATGGGAAGCGTTGCGCGCAGCAGCCTTGCCGGGCTTCCCGAACCCGTTTTGCAGCAGTCGCCCGACACCATGCCACCCTTAACGCCACCAAACGGGCGCCCCTATCAACCTGTGGTGACTTTGAATGGCTGGACCCTTCCCTGGCGCATGAACGGTAACGTTAAGGAGTTCCATCTGGTCGCCGAGCCCGTGGTTCGGGAAATGGCACCTGGCTTCAAAGCGCATCTCTGGGGCTATAACGGTCAAAGTCCTGGCCCTACCATCGAAGTGGTCGAGGGGGATCACGTACGCATCTTTGTGACGAACAAATTGCCTGAGCACACCAGTGTCCACTGGCATGGTCAGCGGTTACCGAATGGAATGGACGGCGTCACCGGTCTCACCCAACCCGGCATCCCACCGGGTAAAACCTTCGTCTATGAATTTACCGCAAGACGCCCCGGCACCTTTATGTACCATCCCCATGCCGATGAAATGACCCAAATGGCCATGGGCATGATGGGCTTTTGGGTCACCCACCCGCGCAATCATCACCCGCTAATCGATTCCGTCGATCGGGACTATTGTTTTTTACTGAACGCCTTTGACATCGAACCTGGCGCACGCACACCCAAAATCATGACCATGCTGGATTTCAATCTCTGGTCCTGGAACAGCCGCGTGTTCCCCGGTATTTCACCACTGGTCGCTCGCCAGGGTGACAAAGTCCGTCTACGCATCGGCAATCTGACGATGACCAACCATCCCATTCATGTTCACGGACATGAGTTTGTCGTCACCGGTACAGATGGTGGCCCTACTCCTAAATCAACACGCTGGCCCGAAGTCACGACTGACATCGCCGTGGGCCAGATGCGGCAAATCGAATTTGTTGCCGACGAACTAGGTGACTGGGCACTCCACTGCCACAAAAGCCACCACACCATGAACGCGATGGGGCATAACGTACCCACTCTCATTGGAGTGGATCACACGGGCATTGCCGGACAGATCGGCAGTCTGATTCCCGATTACATGACGATGGGCGAACGCGGCATGGCGGACATGGCTGAAATGGAAATGCCCATTCCTGACAATACCGCGCCCATGATGACCGGCACAGGCCCCTTTGGTTCGGTCGAAATGGGGGGCATGTTCACTGTTCTGAAAGTCAGAGCCGATCAGCCGCGTAACGACTACAAAGATCCCGGTTGGTTCAAGCATCCCGAAAGCACGGTTGCCTATGAATACGTCGCAGAACTTCCCGAAGCCGAGCGGCAATCCAGTGGTGGTGGGAGCCTGATGCCACGCAAGGATAAACGACCTGTTGAGGTGCAGGTCACCAAACCTAATAAACCTTCACATAACCACTGATTGACTTAAACACTAAAGAAAGAGGATTTAACGTGTCACCCATACTCCGAACCAGCCTGCTAACCCTTCTAATCAGTTCGCCTCTCCAGCAGGTGCTGGCCCATGGAAAAGAAACGCATCAGGCCGGAAAAGCTCTCCCTGTCTTTGAACAAACCGACTGGGGGATCGCTGGATTGCCAGACCATGCTCATCGAACCGTCGAACTGACGCTAACCGATGATATGCGCATACTGCCCGAGCATCTGGAGGTTCAGGAAGGCGAAACCGTTCACCTGAAAATATCCAACGCCGGTTCCATGCTGCATGAATGGGTGCTGGGTACAACGAAAGCCCTGGATGACCACGCCAAACTCATGATGAAGTTTCCCAACATGGAACACTCAGAGCCTTACATGGCACATGTCCCCGCCGGGGAAAGCGCCGATCTCTATTGGACCTTCAACCGATCCGGTGACTTCGGCTTCGCCTGCCTTATTGCCGGACATTATCAGGCCGGTATGAAAGGCACCCTCACTGTTTCGTCAGCTTCCGCTAAAGCCGTCATGGGTGAAATGCATGCGATGACCGGCGCAGAAGTTCGAAAAATTGACCGTGAGGCGGGGAAAATCACCCTCAAACATGGCGAAATCCTGCATATGGGCATGCCGCCGATGACGATGGTCTTTCGGGTTAAGGACCTGGCCATCCTCGAAGGAATCGCCGAGGGCGACAAAGTGGAATTCGACGTCATTCAGGATCAGGGACAAATGGTGATTACGCAGATCAGGAAAGCGCCCTAACGCTTTTATTGAAGTGTAGACACCCCAAGCGCCTGTTTGGTTATTAGTGAAGCAGGCGCGAGCGAGTGGCATAAGGCGCGCCAAATGAATGATGGTATAATTATGCTATCACTTTACAGCCAACCGCAGATCAGATTTCAATCAAATACGATAACCCGTTGTTTTTTATCGCTCATTCAGGTTTTTCAACAGTTTATTGACGATTTATTACCGCACCTGTGAACACAGGCTGTGTAAAACCTGCCGTTTTATCCTCAGCTGGAATTTCGTCACGGCCCGAACAAGATGCGTCGCGGAGAAAAATGCGCTTTGTCAGGTCACTTTATCACCCAAACCACCCTTTTCGAATGCTTTTAGACTGATTCGCTCAAAACACGAACTACTATTTTATCTTGCTGACTTAAAAGAATTATTTTGGCTTTTACACAGCTTATTGACGGATTGCGCAAGGTGTTTTGAACAGTAGTTGTGAATATTCAACAGCCCAACCACCCTGCATTCGGATTACCCACACCTCGGCAGGCCTGAATGATTAAATTTAAAACGGAAATGCCACTGAATTCGGGCAAAGCGAGGCTTAGAACAAACTTTAAACTAATTTTTTTAGTCATTGTTTTAAAAACATTTTTAGGTGTTTTACACAGGCTATTCAGAGCAAGCTCACGCGCTTACCAACACGGACTGTGAATTACTTAAGCGCAGCACCGGCCTCGCCCTGCCCTCCGGTGCCGGAACGCTTTTCTTGCTTGCGGTAGAGATCAATCAGACGATCGATCGGTACTGGCGCGCTAAAGAAATAGCCTTGGTAGTAATCACACTTACAGCCTTTCAGGAAAGCGAGCTGAGCACGATTTTCAACCCCTTCAGCAACTACCTTCAGTTTCAACTGATGCCCCATCGCCACGATGGCTGCGGTAATTGCTGCATCGTTAGGGTTGGTTTGCAGGTCGTGGACAAAACTACGGTCAATTTTGAGAATGTCTATCGGAAACCGCTTGAGATAATTAAGCGATGAGTACCCCGTTCCGAAATCATCTATGGCCAGTGTAATTCCCATAAGCCGAAGTTCATTCAATGTTTCGATGGTACCTTGAACGTTATCCACTAGCATGGATTCCGTCAGCTCCAGCTCGATCAGCGAAGGATCTAATCCGCTGGCGTCAATAATCTCGCGAATACGGCTTTTCAAACGGTCGGCCCGTTTGAACTGATAAGCCGAAAGATTAACAGCCACTTTGACCGGATTTTTGACAATATCCATAAACCGTGACGCTTCTTTGAGCGCCCGCTGCAACACCCACTCCCCAATCGGCTCAATCAGCCCGGTTTCTTCCGCCAGCGGAATAAACTCATTGGGTGGCACAACACCCTGATCAACGGTCACCCAGCGCACCAGCGCCTCGATTCCAGTAATTTCACCGGTCTGAATGCTGACTTGAGGCTGGTAGTGCAGGACGAAGCTTTCGCTATCAATCGCCTTGCGCAGGCGACGCTCCAAATCAACATGGCTGAGCGCTTTCTGATTGATTTCTTCGGTATAGAACTGGAAGTTATTCCGTCCCAGCGATTTTGAATGGTACATCGCCAGATCAGCATTGCGCAGCAGGTCATTGATATCCGTTCCATCCCCCGGAAAAAGGGTGATGCCAATACTGGTCGTCACATGCATCGCGAAACCCTCAAGAACAACCGGCTTCTGGATGCGATCCAGTATTTTTTCGGCGACATGCACGACATCATTGAGGTTATGAATTTCGGATAGCACCACCGTAAACTCATCCCCCCCCAGGCGAGCGACAGTATCCATTGCCCTCACCGAGTCCGAGAGGCGCTGAGCAATTTCTCTGAGCAATTGATCGCCGGCTGGGTGGCCCAGCGAGTCATTAATATGTTTAAACTTATCCAGATCCAGAAACATGATGGCGACCTGATGCCCTTCCCGCCTGCCGCCTTCAATCGCCTGGCGCATCCGGTCCTGCAGCAGGCGTCGGTTGGGTAAGTTGGTCAGGGGGTCATAAAAAGCCAACCGCTCAATCATGTCCTGCGCCTTGCGCAGTTCGGTATAATCTTCTGCGGTCGAAATAAAGTGGGTAATCCCGCCATCCTCATCCCGGATGGGTGAGATGGTATCCTGCGACCAGTACAGCTCGCCAGATTTGCGTTTATTACGGAAGTCGCCTTTCCAGCTCCGCCCCTTTTTCAAATCTTCAAAAATGGTATGGTATTTGACTGCTTCCGCTTCAGTTGCGCAAAGCAGTCCCGGCTCAAGCCCCACCATTTCCGCTTCCGAGTAGCCGGTAATTTCAGTAAACCGGGGGTTCACGTACTCGACGAGCCCTGAGGTCGAGATGATCATGATGGCATCGGCACTTTGCTCAACGGCCTTACTGAGCTGCTTGACCTGAATCAGGGCTTTCTGCCGATTCGCTTCAACCTGCAATTGCGCTAATGCCTGACTGACATCCTCACCCAGTTTTTGCAACAAAGCCGCCATTTCCGGGTCAATGTATTGCCTGATATGGGAATACAGCACAATCACATAGGTGGGCACGCCCCGAACGAGGAAGGGCACCGAGGCAACGGAGCGCACGCCGCTTTCAAGAATAACGTCTTTCCACGGCAGAAATATCTCGTTGGTCTCAATGTGGTTGTAACACACCACCTGCCCACTCGCCATGGCCTGACCCGTGGGCCCCTGGCCGGTGGCGGAACCATCCAGCGTAATATTCAGCTTGTCGATAAAGTCCAGGGCTTTACCTGAACGGTAAATAGGGCGAATGCTCTGCTCAACCCGCTCCCCCAACCAGGCAGAATCAAAGCCGCCTTCCCGAATAGCGACATCGCAAATTTCCTTTAACAGGCCGGTGGCTTCCGAGGCATGATTAATCGCCCGACTGGACTGGCTCAGCATGGCATAGAGCTGATTGAGCTTCTGGTACTTCCGATTACTGTCGACCCAACGCGACAGATCCCGCCCCAGCGCCAGAATGGTGGGTTTGTTATTCAGCATCACAAATGCACAGCACAATTCTACCAGAAACCGTTTGCCGTCACGCCGGTAGGCAGGAATTTGAAAACGCAGGGAAGGCTCTTCTTTGCGAAGTTTTTCAAATTGATCGGCAAGAAAGGGAGTCTCTTCCCGGTGAATGGTCTCCAGATCAACGCCGGCGATACTTTCTTCAGAGTACTGCAGCGCCTCGGCACCTCTCCGATTGGCGGATAGGTAGATCATACGATCCGGATCCACCCAATAGACACCTTCGAAGGCAGATGTCGTAATCAGATCAAGTACTTGCTGCTTTTCATTAAGGTGCTGTGTCAAGACTAGCCGATCAGATGTCGCCTGTTTTAGCTGTGCAAGGCTCTTACGCCACAGGTAAATGGCGGCCAGCGCCCCTCCACTCAGGCCAGCCAACGCCAGCCCGGTCAAAGGCGACAACACCGTCACAATTTCTGAACTCAATGGAAGCCCCTACACCTGATCACAACCATGAATCACCCCTCTGCCATTCATTAAAGCAGCTAAACGGGGGTATCGCACGCGATCAGAGACCTGATCAACCACGTTTCAACACGACCCGATAACGTGCCTTACCTGAGCGAACACGGGCTAATGCCTCATTACACCGGGACATCGGATACACTTCAACTTTCGGTTGAATGTCATGACGCACTGCGAAATCCAGCATACGTGCAATCGTAGCCGGGCTGCCGACCGGTGATCCCGATACCGAGCGTTGACCGCCGAGCAGACTGAACACCCCCAGATCCAGCGGCTCCAGCGTCGCCCCCACGAAGTGCAGACGTCCTCGAGGCTTTAAAATCTCCAGGTAGGTGTTCCAGTCCAGTTTTACGTTAACGGTTGAAATCAGGAAGTCTAACGAACCGGTAGCGGCCTTTAGCACAGCCGGGTCTTTGGAGTTGAGCGTGCGATGGGCACCTAAAGCTAATGCTTCTGTTTGCTTACTTTCACTCGAGGTAAAGGCGACGACTTCGCATCCCCAGGCGCGCAGAAACTGAATCGCCAGATGCCCCAGGCCACCGATACCGATGACGCCGACTTTGGCCGTCGGCGAGAGGTCAAACTGAACCAACGGATTAAAAACGGTGATGCCTGCGCAAAACAGAGGGCCTGCGGATTCGAGTGGCAGTGATTCAGGCAGACGTACAACGGCAGACGCCTGCGCCCTGACTTTGTCGGCAAACCCACCATGCCGCCCAACAATCGTTCCCATCGCCTTCGCACAGAGGTTATGGTCGCCATCCATACATTCTGAACATACCTGGCAATAGCTCGAATGCCATCCAAGCCCGACACGCTGACCGGACTTCAGGTGCCGGACCGAGGCACCGACCGCAACCACCCGTCCGACCACTTCATGCCCCGGCACAAAGGGATAACGAGTCATGCCCCACTCGTTGTCGAGCATGCTTAAATCGCTGTGGCAAATCCCGCAGTAATCTACTTCGATTTCAACCTGATCAGCCCCCAAAGGGCCGGGGTCATATTCAAAGGGTTGTAATTCCCCGCCAGTCGATGACGCAGCATAGGCCTTAATCATGCTTTTCTCCTTCAACGTTGCCCTGATTCTTTAGTGTTCATTACGTGCATCCTGATCGAATATTTCCTGCAACTCTTCACGACTCATACGGGCCTGGGTGATGAGTTTATCCAGATCCCCCGTGTCACCCGCATGCGCCTGGATGGACTCCTCGTCATAGTCCCGAAACTTACGCACCACATCAGATGCGGTGCTGTCCGGAAAACCGAGCCTCTCGAGCACCTTATGCGCGGTTCTCAGACTGGTGTCAAACACCTCCCGATAGACATAGCGAACACCCAGTGCCGTTAACTGATAGGCGTGCATCCGATTGTGGGCCCGCGCGATAATGGGTAGATCAGGGCAATGTTCATGGATGGCTTTGACCGCCTCCAGGGACTCCTCAATGTCGTCAATGGCCAGTACCAGCAGCTCAGCGTGCTCAATGCCGGCTTTTTTAAGGACCTCCATGTCAGTGACATTACCGAAATACACCTTGTTGCCGAAACGTCGCATGAAATTCAGGTGTGCCGGATCCTTGTCGATCGCGGTATAGTGGATATGCTGCACACTGAGAATCCGCCCCACAATCTGACCGAACCGCCCAAACCCAGCGATGATGACACGGCCACTGCCTTCAATCGACTCCAGCGGAGTAAAAGGCTCGGCTGTTCGAATACGATGCGCATAGGCGAACCAACCACTGAACAGCAACTGGGAAGCGATCATCGACAACGCGACAGCTGCAGTCAGTAATTCGACCACAGACCCCGGCAAAATATTTAGCTGCCGAGCCTGGGTAAATAGTACGAAAGCAAACTCCCCTCCCTGGGCCAGCGACAGCGCGAAATACAACTGATCCCTTCGACTTAGTTGGATAAAGCGACCAATTAGCAGCAACACGCCGATTTTTGCCAGCAGCAAAAGACCAACGATGCTCAGCACCGTCCCTGCCTCCCTAACCACCACTGCCATGGGAATACTCATCCCCACGGCGACAAAAAACAGCCCCAGCAGCAGGCCTTTAAAGGGCTCAACCGTGGCTTCAACCTGATGACGAAAATGGCTTTCCGCCAGCAGGATGCCGGCAACAAAGGCACCCAGTCCCATACTGTAGCCCATGCTTTCGAACATCAGCGCAAAGCCAATGACCAGAGCCAGAATCAGTGCCACAAAGGCATCCTGCACTTTCAGAGAGGCGAAAAAGGTCAACAAGGGATTGAGGGCATAATGCCCGATGGTGACCACCACCGCCGGGGCCAGAATCATGATCCAAAGGGGAACGGACGCCGCCTTGGGCTGGTCACTTTGCGCCAGGAGGGGCATTAACGCCAGGTACGGAATCACGATCAGATCCTGAAACAGCAGGATACCAAAGGCATTTTGTCCAACCGGCAAACCGAGCATTTTCTTTTCCGCCAGCATCTGCAGGGCAAATGCGGTGGACGACAAGGCCAGCGCCCCGCCGATCACTACAGCGGCGGCCCAGCTTTCCAGAAACAGGCCGGCAAGCGCCGCAATCAGCACGCCGCAGCCAGCCACCTGCAACCCGCCGATGGTAAACACGGCATGACGCATTTTAACCAAGCGTCGCGGACTCAGTTCTAAGCCGATAACGAATAGCAGCAGTACGATGCCAAGCTCCGAAAATTGCATCACGGCTTCCGGATGATCCACTAGTCCGATCACCTGTGGCCCCACCAGAACCCCTGCGATCAGATAGCCGATAATGGCGCCAAGCCCGAGCCGCTTACTGACCGCCACTGCAATGATCGCAGTAATAAAATAAATCGTGAGTGAGAAGATAAAATGATGAAAATCCATGCAATTCTGCCCTGCAACTACGCAGTATCCAGTGTATCAGGATTTCCCCCGCCGGCCACCTTTGCCCACCCCGGCCTATACAGAAACGGCGCAGCTCTTTACAAGCGCCAATAGAGCCCTCATAGTCCTTTAAAAACAAATGACCGGAATTCATCATGCCCAACCCGCAGCCTCAGTCATCCTTATCGACCTTATCGCGACGAGCCTTCCTGAAATGGAGCGCCGCAGGCGCAACATTAACCGCGTCGACCTCATTCCTGGAAGGGTGCGCATCACAACCCACCGCAATCAGACCAGAAGGACAAGCGACACTACCCTCAGATCAAGCCACCGTTTTTGAAGCCCTGGCCCCTGTCATCCTGGATCGGGATGCAGTCGAAACGCGGGGCATCAGCCAGGCGATTGACGCGGGCATTGGTAGTTTTGGTCCTATCAATGAGGCACAATTCGGCGAACTGCTGGGTTTACTGACGCTCTCGCCCACACGTGCGCTGGTGGGCGGTCTCTGGAGCGACTGGCCCAACGCGGATAAAGAGGATTTATCAGACTTCCTGAATGGCTGGCGTAACAGTTCCCTGGGGCTGCTGAACGCGGGCTATGGTGCACTGGTTAAAATTACCGCCTCCGTTTATTACGGCGACGCCCGTCATTTTGGCGACAGCGGCTATCCGGGGCCGCCCGCCCATGCCCTGCAGGGACTTCCCCAGTTTCAGAAGGAGACCGCAGCATGAGCAACCCCGATATCATACAGGCAGGGCTGGACAGCGGCTGGAAAGTCTATGATGCCACTCTGCCAACGGTCCCTCAGCGCTTCGAGGTCGATGTTGTCGTCGTTGGAACCGGTGCCGGAGGCGGAACAACGGCCGAAATCCTCAGTGCAGCCGGGTTATCAGTGCTGATGATTGAAGAAGGCGGCCTGTATCATCAGAAAGACTTCAGGATGGATGAGCTCTGGTCTTACGGTCACCTCTATCAGGAAGCCATGAGCCGGACCACACTGGACGCTGCGATTTCAATCATGCAGGGTAAAGCGGTGGGCGGTTCAACCACGGTTAACTGGACCTCCAGCTTTCGCACGCCCGAGGAAACTCTGGCACACTGGGCCAGCCAGCACAAGGTGGTGGGGGCCTCCACAGAAGACATGGCACCCTGGTTTGAAAACCGGGAAAAGCGTCTGAACGTCTCCACCTGGGAAACCACTGCGAATGAGAACAATGCCGTCCTCAAGCGCGGTTGCGAAAAGCTGGGCTGGAAAGTCGCCCTGATCCCCCGTAATGTCAATGGATGCTGGAACCTGGGTTATTGTGGCTTTGGCTGCCCTACCAATGCCAAACAATCCATGCTGGTAACCACAGTACCTTCAGCCCTGAATCAGGGGGCTCAATTGCTGACACGCGCATCGGTTGAACACCTGCTCATCGAAAACGATCGGGTAAAAGGGCTGGTGTGCCAGGGGGTCGACGCGCGTAACCAACGCCTGCGCAACACCCGTATCGAAGTCCATGCCCGGCATGTCGTCCTGTCCGCTGGCGCCATCGGTTCGCCCGCCATTTTGTTGCGTTCGAATGCGCCCGACCCGGAAAACCTGACCGGGCGGCGCACGTTCCTGCACCCCGTGGTTGCGTCCGTTGCCGAAATGCCAGAGCAAATCAATCCCTTTTATGGCGCCCCGCAATCCATTTACTGCGACGAATTTGTCTGGAAGCGCGGCGCAGGTGGCCCAATGGGGTTTAAACTCGAAGTCCCGCCTCTGCACCCTGCGTTGGCCGCAGGCGTTCTGAGCCTCCACGGAACCGACCTGAAAGAAACCATGGCAAAGCTGCCGCATATCAATGCGGTGCTGGCCTTGCTGCGGGATGGTTTTCATGAAGACAGTCCTGGCGGTCAGGTCGTTCTCAAAAAGGATCAACGTCCCTCCCTGGATTACCCCCTGACGGACTATCTGTGGGAAGGCGCTCGGGAGGCGCTGCTGCGAAGCGCAGAAGTCCAGTTTGCGGCGGGTGCAAAAAACGTGCGACTCCTGCATCTCGACTCCCCCGTCTATCAAAGCTGGCAGGCCGCACGGAAAGGTATCAACGAATTACCGATGCGGCGACACCGCACCAAACTGTTCAGTGCGCATGTCATGGGCGGCTGCACGATGGGTGAAGACCCTCAACAGGCACTGGTTAACAGTCAGGGGCGACATCATCATCTGGAAAACCTGTCGGTCATTGACGGTTCGGTCTTTCCGACAAGCATTGGCGCCAACCCACAGCTTTCAATTTATGGACTGGCGGCAAAAAATGCGACAGCCCTTGCGCAGATGCTGACAAATAGCGGAGGAAGACTAAACGGGCAGGCAGAGGATACGCCGTCTATACTCAAAAAAGCAGGGTAGCACCCCAGAGTTTTTAGTGTCGGAGGCGTGTTTGTCGCAACAGCGAAGTACTCGAGACGTTTTATCCCGGCAGGTGAGCGCGGTTTGTGTCAGTGCAGTTCTGGCCTGTGCGCCCGTTTTTGCTGCGCCCACTCCGGCCGATCCAGACCCCATTGAGGTCTGGCTGAAGAAAGAATTTACACAGTCTACGCTGACGCCTGAACAGCAACGACAGGAGATGGAATGGTTTCGCGACGCAGCGAAACCATTCCGGGGCATGGTGCTCTATGTGGTCTCGGAGCGCATAGACACCCACCATTACGAAGCCAATGTGCTTTCCAAAGCCTTTCAGGACATCACCGGTATTGAGGTCGTTCATGAAATTACCGGTGAAGACGAACTTCTACGTAAATTACTGGCTCAGAACCAGACCGGAGAGCCTATTTACGACGCTTACGTAAATGACTCCGATATGATTGGCACCCATTACCGAAATGGAGAGGTTGTCGTCCTATCGGACTTTATGAAGGCTGAAGGCGCTGCCGTAACGCTACCCACCCTCGACCTTGACGATTTCATCGGCCTCGAATTTACAACCGCTCCCGACGGTAAGCTCTATCAATTACCCGACCTACAATTTGCGAATCTTTACTGGTATCGCCAGGACTGGTTTGCACGCCCCGATTTCAGAGCTCGCTTTAAACAAAAGTATGGCTATGAACTCGACGTTCCGGTCAATTGGACCGCCTACGAAGACATCGCCCGTTTCTTCACCGAAGACGTCAAACAAATAGACGGACAAACCGTGTGGGGACATATGGACTATGGTCGCACCGAACCCTCCCTGGGCTGGCGCATCTCTGACAGCTGGCTGTCCATGGCAGGCATGGGGGATATTGGCCTTCCCAATGGCCTTCCGGTTGATGACTGGGGGATACGGGTTGACGGTTGTCATCCTACCGGCGCCTCGGTTCAGCGCGGAGGCGCCCTGGATGGGCCTGCGGCTAACTACGCCATCCGTAAATTCGTTGACTGGTTCAACTTCGCCCCCCCCGAGGCCCGGCGCCTCAACTTTACCGAAGCGGGCAATTGGGTCGGCGAAGGACAAATCGCCCAGCAAATCTTCTGGTACACCGCGTTTGTCTCCCAGGCCAGCCAGCCGGGATCACCGGTCATGAATGAGGATGGCACCCCCAAATGGCGGATCGCGCCCTCTCCGGTCGGCGCCTATTGGGATAAAGGCATGAAATCCGGCTATCAGGACGCCGGCTCCTGGACGATCCCGCGCTCCGTGCCGCCCGAACGTCGCAAAGCCGCCTGGCTCTACGCCCAGTTTACCGTGTCCCGCACCGTTTCTTTGCAGAAAACACTCAAGGGGCTCACGCCTATTCGTAAAAGTGACATTAACTCTGCGGTGATGACCCAGCGCGCGCCTTACCTCGGTGGACTGGTGGAATTTTACCGCTCCCGCGCTCGCAATATCTGGACGCCAACCGGCACCAATGTTCCCGACTACCCTAATATGGCCCCCCTCTGGTGGCAGCACATTTCAAAAGCGGTTGAGGGTCGGCAGCCGGTGGATCAGGTCATGGGTAATCTCGCGACCGCCATGGACAATGCCTTGTTATCGCTGCAAAAAACCAGCAAATCGGCCTGTGCACCGCGGCTTAACACGCCGGAGCCCAAAGAAGTCTGGCTGAATCGCCCTGGCAGCCCGAAACCCCCGCGGGATGAACGCCCCCCCGGCAAAACACTCCCTTACCAAGAGGCGATCCGCGCATGGGACTAAAAATCGCTGTGACACTGGCCATTCTCCCGGCGCTGCTGGCCACTGTCGAACCGGCCCTCGCGAACGAACCCGACCGTCCGGGTGCGATTACTGCACTGGCCTATGTCGATCCTCCATTCATGGATACTGACGGTATTCACCAACGAGGCATTGCCATCGACATTGCACGCGAACTCTTCACCCGTGCGCAGATTCCTTACAACCTGATTTTTGTTCCGCCCAAGCGCGCCAATACCTTCGCCACCTCAAGCCCCGGAAACTGCGTAATCGCAACGGCACGAAGCCAGGAACGGGAAGCCCAGCTCGCCTGGATCGGGCCTTTTTTGATAACCCGCCACGCCTTCTATCGAAACAGCAACAGCCCTATACGGGTTCAGGCCCTGAGTGATAGCAGCGAATACCGCGTCGGAACGTTCTTAGGCAGTGGCACGGAGGAATATCTGGAAGGTATGGGCATGACGGTGGATCAAGCCCCCTCCAATGACCTGAACCTGAAAAAACTGGCCCTGGGCCGGATTGATCTCTGGGCCAGCGATACGGTTTCTGCCTCACTCCTGATTCGTGAAACCCAGGCGCCGGTTGTGATGGAAAAAGCGTTCCTGACGACCTTGCGGGAAATGGCCTGCCATCCGGCCACCCCGCCAGAAACGCTCGACCGTATGCGTGAGACCCTTAAATCCATGTATCAGGATGGCACCGTCCGTAAACTCTATGGAAACTACCTCGGTCCTGGCGTCAAATGGCTCGACATACGATAGCGCCCTTACGCTAAACAGTGTTAACCCGCGCACACTTTACCTGATCTTCACCCTTTCGAGTGAAGATCAGGTAAATTAGATCATTTACTCTAATCCTGCGAAAACTGTGGCACGACCCTGTCGCCATGTACCGGCAGCACGCTAACCGCTTGAAGAACGCAGGACTGTAAGCATGAAGGCGAGTCAGATTCGAATCTTGGGGGGCCTGGCCATCGTGTTAGTTGGGGCAGGCATCTGGGCAAGTTGGCCCTCTCCCGGCCAGGAGGACAAGGTTACACAGGCTGAAAACACCGGTGTTTCAACTGTGACGCACTCCCAGCAGGGCAGTTTACCCACCCCGGTACTTGTAGCTGACTCGCCGTTATCCCCGCAGCCTGCCGCCCCAGACAAGCCGACACCGTGGGACGGAGGGGCTTTTGCCCCGTCCCTTGCGGGAACCGACATTGACGGAAATCTGCAAGCGGATGCCGACGGCAATCTGGTCATTTCCATCGACATTAAAGACTTCTTTGATTATTTCTTTTCAGCCGTTGGCGAACGCACACCGGAAGATGTTATCGCTGAAATTGAGCGGCAAATCCATAGCCGCCTGCCACCCAAGGCGGCGGCCGAGGCACTGCAAATGATGCAGGACTACATCACGTATCAGGAGCAAATGGCCAGCCTGATGCAGCAGCCCCTGATCCCGGCAGAACTCCAGAACTATCAGTATTACGCTGAAACAATGGTCAATACCTTTGAACAGCTTCGCGCATTGCGCCGGCAATACTTTTCCCCTGACACCGTCGATGCTTTCTTTGGCCTGGAGGAAGCCTATGGTGAATATGCCGTCAAAACACTCCAGTTACAGGCTGACACCAGCCTCAGTGATGACGAAAAGGTCGAGAAAATTGCGGCACTGGAATCCCTGCTTCCACAACAGATGATCGACGCAGACCGAACGGCCCGTGCACGCGCTGCTGCCGCCGACAGCGCTCGCAGCCAGTTTGATGACGGTGCGTCAACCGATACCATTCGGGCAACCCTGACACAGCAGTTTGATGAAAAGACCGCCAATGACATCATCGATTTCTATCAGCGCGAGGAACGCTGGCAAAACCGCCTGAATCAATACCTCGCTGAAAAAGCCTCATTAAGCAGCGCATCGATGGCAGACACAGACCGCAAGCAAGCCCTTGATGGCCTAAGGCAACAAATGTTCTCAGCGGAGGAGCAGGCACGCCTGCTGTCGGAAGAAGCCATTCAGGATAAAATTCTTGCGAATCACCCCTGACAATTGCAAATTTCTACAATACCTGTCACCTATTCAGTTCTGCCTGTGATAGAATCCTGCGCCTTAATCTATAATGGTGAATCATTCCTGAATGATAGTTGGCTTCCCTCGCAGGCTGTTGCACCAGGGGTGCCATCGCTGGTGTGGTAACCAGTCATTGGTGAACGGAACCCAAAATTAACCTTAGTTATTGAAAGAGTAGGAAAATGGTAGATTTAACCAAGTACAGGAACATCGGTATCTTTGCCCACGTTGACGCGGGCAAGACAACAACCACTGAACGCATCCTGAAGCTTACCGGACGAATTCACAAGCTTGGCGAAGTGCATGAAGGTGAAGCCACCACTGACTTCATGGATCAGGAGCGCGAGCGCGGAATCACCATCCAGTCTGCTGCTACCACCTGCTACTGGAAAGATCACCGCCTCAACATCATTGACACCCCCGGACACGTTGACTTCACCATCGAAGTATACCGCTCACTGAAAGTGCTCGACGGCGGTATCGGTGTATTCTGTGGCTCCGGCGGTGTTGAGCCCCAGTCTGAAACCAACTGGCGCTATGCGAACGACTCTGAAGTGTCCCGTATCATCTACGTAAACAAGCTGGACCGTATTGGCGCCAACTTCTACCGTGTGGTTAAGCAGGTTGAAAACGTTCTGGGTGCCAAGCCGCTGGTTATGGTTCTTCCGATTGGTACCGAAGAAAACTTCAAAGGTGTGGTTGACCTACTGACCCGCAAAGCCTGGATCTGGGACAACACCGGTCTGCCTGAAAACTACACCATCACCGACGTTCCCGAAGACATGGTGGACGACGTTGAGACCTGGCGTGAAAAACTGATCGAAACCGCCGTTGAAATGGACGATGCGGTGATGGAGCGTTACCTCGAAGGTGAAGAGCCCGCGCTGGAAGACATCAACCGCTGTATTCGCAAAGGCACCATTGACCTGGCATTCTTCCCGACTTACTGCGGCTCCTCTTTCAAAAACAAAGGGATGCAGCTGGTTCTTGATGCTGTTGTTGACTATCTGCCGAACCCGACCGAAGTTAAGCCACAGCCTGAAACTGACGAAGAAGGCAACGAGACCGGCAAGTTCGCCATCGTTGATGCTGACAAGCCCCTGCGTGCGCTGGCATTCAAAATCATGGACGACCGCTTTGGCGCCCTGACCTTTATTCGTGTGTACTCCGGTAAGATTGCCAAGGGCATGACTGTCCTGAACACCTACACCGGCAAAACCGAGCGTATCGGTCGCATGGTGGAAATGCACGCCAACTCACGCGAAGAGATCGAATCGGCGCAAGCGGGCGATATCTGTGCTGTGGTTGGCATGAAAAGCATCCAGACTGGCCATACCCTGTGTGATCCGAACAACCCTGGCACCCTGGAGCCAATGGTGTTCCCAGCGCCGGTTATCTCTATCGCGGTTGCACCGAAAGACAAAGGCGGTTCCGAGAAGCTGGGTATTGCACTGGGCAAAATGATCCAGGAAGATCCCTCCTTCCAGGTCGAAACCGACCAGGACAGCGGCGAAACCATCCTCAAGGGCATGGGCGAACTGCACCTGGATATCAAGGTCGACATCCTGAAGCGTACCTACGGTGTAGAACTGGTTGTTGGTAAGCCACAGGTGGCCTACCGCGAAACCATTACCCGTCGCGTCGAAGACAGCTACACGCACAAGAAACAGTCCGGTGGTTCCGGTCAGTACGGTAAGATCGACTACGTTATCTCTCCTGGGGAACCCGGCACTGGCTACGTGTTCGAGTCTTCCGTTGTGGGCGGTAACGTTCCGAAGGAATTCTGGCCTGCCGTTGAGAAAGGCTTCAAGTTGATGATGGGCGAAGGCGTTCTGGCTGGCTACCCGGTTCTGGACGTTCACGTTAACCTGACTGACGGTTCTTACCACGCGGTTGACTCATCTGCGATCGCGTTTGAAATTGCCGCCAAGGCAGCCTTCCGTCAGTCTATCCCCAAAGCCGGCCCTCAGCTGCTGGAGCCGGTGATGAAGGTTGATGTGTTCACGCCTGAAGATCACGTCGGTGATGTTATCGGCGACCTGAACCGTCGTCGTGGTATGATCAAGTCTCAGGAAGCAGGCGTCACTGGCGTTCGCATCAAGGCTGACGTTCCACTGAGCGAAATGTTCGGTTATATCGGTCACCTGCGCACCATGACCTCCGGTCGTGGTCAGTTCTCCATGGAGTTCTCGCACTACACGCCGTGCCCGAACAACGTGGCAGAAGTGGTGATTGAAGAAGCCAAGAAGCGCAAGGCTGCTAAAGACTAAGTCTGACACGGTCTGATTGAATAAGAACCCCGCTCGTCGGGGTTTTTTTATGCACGCTACATTTCCCGGCAATGCCCCGAATGCAAAAAGTGCCGCCCTCACTTATTTTCATTATTCATAAGCAAATCACTTTTTAGACCTTTCCGGGACCAAAAATGGCTTACACCCAATCCTAAGCGGCCTGCATTTAACGCGATTTTACATTTGAAAATATGTGAAGCATTTAACAACATTTCACCCTTTGAAGAGTTTCTCGCCCTGACTAGAATTTCATCGTTCTCCTAAAAATCAGGGTAACTACTCATGAATCACTCGAATCACACACGTTTAATCCAACTGCTCGTGGCAGGCTGCCTGACGGCTTTATTAACTGCCTGCGGAGGCGGTGGAGGCTCAACCGCAGCAACCACTGGTGGGGGCGGCGGAGGTGGAGGTACAACAGACATACAGGGGATTGAAGCACCCAGTAACGTATCGGTGGTGACGGCTAAAAACGTCGCCGATGTTCAATAGCGTTACACACGCAGTCCCCACTCAATTCAGGCCAGAGGTAACGCCATGAAAATGTCTCAACGCACCCGCCCAATGTCTTTCACCCGCTCACAACTCGCGCTGGCTATCGCTGTTGCTGCGGCACCAATTGCATCGTTCGCCGCGCCCGGAAGCGATTCAGATTATGTGACCGACCCCCAGTTCAGCTTCGTTGAGGATGCAACCTCGCGTGGCATTGGCATGGTCAATATGATCACCTGTTTTATCGGTGCGATGGCGCCAGATCAATTGGTCAACCAGGGCGACTACATTGCGCTGATTGATCAGGGCAAGTGTGACACCAATTCCCGCTCCAATTCATCCAACTCAGGCTCAACCAATGCCGGAGCCAGTGCCGCCGACTACATGACGGTCTACGTCAATTCCAGTCGCGAAAGCAACACCACCCCCATGGTAACGAAGGCCTGGTTTGAAGATAGCAATGAAGGCATCGAGTCCACCATCTTTGTGCGCGCTTCGGCCACCAGCGCCCCTAGCGACGACAACCCCTATGGTGATTTCCGCCTGGATTTCCGCGGACGAAGCGACAGCGGAAATGATGATGATTTTCTGCTCCGCGGGTACCTGGAGGCCGGCACAAATGGCGTCACCTTCTATCAGGAAGAGGTTGCCGGTGATCACGCTTCAACGACCGCTTTAAAGCTCAATACCGAAGGTACCACCTCCGGCAGCGGTCGCCTGTACATGGTTGAAGAAAGCGGCTTTGGTAATAGCGACTCTGAATTCAGTTTTGCCTTCAACGACGACTATTTTCTGCGAGACTCTCAGTGCTTCAGCCGGGATGCGAATGATGCAGCCATGTCCGTTTGGCGTTACGGCGTGTACGATGCCGACACAGGTGAACGGGTAGAGCTCAACTCAGGCTTCCCCATCGAGTACACCCCATCCGGTCAAAGCACCGTCTACCATGGCTACCTCGGCTACTATGGGCTTCACCTGCCACCCGAGGCGGCAACTGCATTAGCCGCAGAGGACTCACCCGAGGTTGAGCGGGTTGAGTACGGTGGCGGTGACGAACCGACCCGCACACCTTACGAGGTCGTGCAGCTGGGTGGTAAGTTGATGAAGTACACCCGCAACGAGAAAACGCTGGCCGAAATTGACGGCGTGCGCTTCACCGTGTTTGTTGCCGACAACGCCAGCGCCTTTTTTGCCAACGCTGAAAACTTCCAACAGTACGAGGCGTACTGGGATGACGACTCAAGCACCTTAAAAGTGACCGGTAGCTTTGGCTGCGATTCCAACGGTTGCTCCAACCGCTCATTCGATACGCCCGTTAATGGATCACTCGACTACTTTGTCACCCGAGGCGGCGTGCGCGGCTGGTCGCAGTCACTCGGCGGCGAGCTGTACATCGCGGTCGAAGGCCTTTCTGGCACACCGGATTCCAGCGCAATCGAAGTCACCTATCGCTCGCAAAACCTGGTCTATCCTTCCGAGATGCCAGGGACACTTTATTGCTTGAACGATTGCCCAACAGCCTCTTCAATTAATGCCTTTGTTAATCAAACCGATCAGGCACCCGTCTTTTCACCCATGGAGAACAGCAATAACTGGGGCGAGACCCTTTCCGCCGATGTGGTTGAATACACAACACTGGATGGTTTGCTAGTCGATGGTAACAGCTCGGAAGTGGAAATTACAGACAGCTCTGCGCTGGAAAATTTCCCACAGTATCATCATGGGCTTCGCAGTGGGCGCCTGTTTACCAGCCTGGATGACGCCGAATGTCAGCCGAGCTCAGGTACGTACTGCGACCACAAAGCCTTTAACCTGGAAACCTACTACGTCTGGGAAACCGGCCCCAACTCCTGGAACCAGTTCGCTGCGGTTAAAGATGACGAGGGGGAGTACGTCGAATTTGATGCCCCCTGGCAGTTTTCTTACACGGTTCCGGAGGGACAGCGTTATGGGCAGTTTGCCGGACAGCAAATCGTTCTGGAATATGGCGGCTTCGGTAACCTCTGGGGTATTCCAGGCCAATGCGTAAACTTCGTGACCAACGAACCGGCCAGTTGTGAGCAGCAGAACACGCGCTATGTCCCTGCATTCGCAATTCCCGGCGGCGCCACCGTCACTCGCGGCGATGACACCTACCTGGTGAAATGGCTGGATCGCGAGATTCGCTTTGCCAAGCGGGATGCCTCAGAGTGCTCAGCCCTGACCGTTCCAACTGCGAATGAAGTGACTCTGCCAACCGTCGATGACTACCAGGATCCTTCCGATGAGAACGGTGATAACTATATCGGTGCCAAACCGACGCTGGACACCGCACCGCGCGTTATTCACGGCTCGGTGAAGTACTGATACGGCCGGCCCGCAACACACAGTGATGCAGCCTGAACACTAGCGATGAAACGCCCCTTAATTGGGGCGTTTTTTTCGCACAAGCGAAATCATGCAATTAGCGGGGTGACCGCCGTTCAGCCCTGGCGGGTGACGGATGAAAACAGTTCCGTGAACGCTGACTGAGCCTGCTCTGTCGCACTTTTGACAAACTCGGCTGCCTTCTCCTGCGTATTGGACAGATCACCAAACACACTTTGAGCCGCTGCGCCGACGCTTTCCTGAACAGACTCCAGGTAGGCCTTCTGAAGATCTGCAAACTCGTTTGGCTTGGATGAATTGGTCGCTTCCCGTGCGAAATCCAGGCTGTCATCCAAAAGACCTTTGATCAGGTTGGCATTGGTCTCCGTCACCTTCTTAACGGTTTCAGTGCCCAGCGTGAAAAGCTCACCCATAGGCTGTCCCATTTTCTGCAGTTGTTCTGACACTTTCTCAAACATGATACGTAGCTCCCTTTTATCGGAAAAATTGCTGCACCGCAACATCCGCAGTGTAAAAGGGAAAACCCATCTAATGCAAGAGAATTCATGCTGCACTGCAGCAACTCATCACCTATCAATCACCCCAGAGCACATCAATGGCGAGATAGGTTGACCATTGCTGATCGGACACGCGACGGGTGTCGGTTTGAAAATTGCCAAACTGACTGTATAAACGCACATCCACCTCGGGACGGTAGCGGCTTGCTTCCTGAGCGCTCCAGGTCAGTTCCGCGCTACCGCTGTGATAGCGCGACGTTTCAGAGTCACCGGCGCCATTCAAGTAATCACTTTGTCGGGTAAATTGGTACCGCAACATTACGCGCATACGCGATACCAGGCCCCATTGGGCTTCGAGTCCATAAAAACGAAACTGTTGCACGGGTGCTTGATCATCGGTTACCCACAGATCCCGTTGCGTCACATCGGCCTGCAGTCTCACCGTCATAGGGAGATCCCAAATTGACCTCACAGCTTTGCTTTGTTCCTGATAAAAGCGTGTCGGGAACTCCCTGTCCCGAACCTGTTCAGCAAGTGCTGCAACCTGATAATCAAGATCCAGCGTCCAGATATCGCGCGACAATGACAGTAAAAGCCCGACTTCATCGCGCAACACATCAACCTCTGCCTGATTGGATAGCGTTTTTAAATAGCTGGCTTGCAAGCCGGGACGCAGCGATTCATTAATCACGGATTCGTATCCCAGGCGAAATCCACTGCGACGTTCGGCCGCTTCGTCCTGCCCAAGGATATCGGACTGCTCCCGTTGGAGGCGCTGACTTTCCAGTTCTACCCGCCAGCGATCGCGACGCCCCCGAAAATAGGCGCGGGTCAGCGCCTGGCCACGCGCCAGCTGAGGATTTGCCGGCGAGTAGAAATGATCATTCGTGTAACGATACTGCACCTGACTTTGCCAGACATTGAGTCCAGGCAATGCCCCGTTTGACGCAGAGGACAGCGAAATCCGTGCATCATAGGCATCCCCCACCCGCGCCTCCGATTTCACCGGACTGTCCTCGGGGTAGAAAGCTGACTGTGCGTATTCAAAGGAGGTCGTCAACCGACGATCCCACCACGCCGCATCAGCGGCGACATTCCAGCCACGACTCCCCCATGCCTCATCCGTCGCCCCCTGCCGGGTGACCAGATAACCGGTATGGAGGCGCCAGTCGCCCGCTGCTTTCCAGTCAAGCAGGCTCCCTAGATGGGTTTCAGCCGGCGAGACCTGTAAGGCCAGATCCTGTGGGTTGAGCGCGCTCGGCTTTTGGACGCCGAATACCGCCCATCGATAACGACCTGAAGGGTCATCGAGGTGCGAGGTCATCCCCTCGCGGGAATAGTCGGCAAATAACAAATCCTGACGACTGATGTTGACCGACGCTTCCCGACTCATCATCAAGGGCCCTGGCGCACCCAGCTCAGGCACCCCGTTCGCCGAAGGGATCAATTCGGCTTTAAGTACCTTGAACGGCGTTACCAGCGCCATTCCCGTCAACAAGGGAAACCACACAGATCGAACAAACATCACGTACCAGACGCACAAAAACTACTTCCTTAAGGGTAGTCCAATCATCGCTAAGACCATGATATTTAATATTATTATTTTGTAATATCCTGTGTTTTTAGGATATGTTTACCGATCTTTAAAAATCCAGCGGTTCCAGGCGTCCAACTGCTCACGGAAGCTTTTACCCAAATCAACGGCGGGGGCATTCAGTTCCACCAGAGATTCAAAAACGCTTCGCAAGGAATCGCGCCGGTCACGAAAAGCCAGCATCATGGTTTCCAGAAAGCGGCGAAACAGCAGTTGCTCTTCGGCGCCATAAAAGCAGATCAGCTGACGCAAAACGTTTTCGGTCAACAGCGACTGCTCCGGGGAGGTTTCCAGCTCGGCAATGATATGCAGGAGGGTGCTTTTGGTGAGATCTTCGCCTGTCTTGCTGTCTTCTACACAGAATGACACCTGAGCCAGTACCATCGCCTTGATTTCATCCAGGTTGATGTAGGCACTGCGCTGCGTATCGTAAAGACGACGATTGGGGTATTTTTTAATGCGAATCAAAGGACTGCTCTCTGCCGGGACACCTGTATGCAGCTTAGCACAGGCGACTCCGGCAGAGAAAAATTCAAACCTTAGAACAGGGCTTCGAATTGCAGCCAGATTTTCTGGGTATCAGGCAAGGTGCTATCCGTGTTGAAATCCGCAAACTTCAACAGAACCGTATAGGACTCGGCGAAGGTTTTCGCCAGTGATACGTCGATTTCTGAACCATAGTCCTGACCGCCAAAATCAGCACTGAAGTCATGGTAGGCTACCGTCAGTGCCGGCCCAAGCAGCGGTGTTGACACGCTCAGGTACAAATCTTCCAGACCATTGGTGGGCGTCACAAGGAACAGATCCGCCCAACCGTTAAAGGCATGGTTCGTCCCCAGCGGCGTGGTGAACGCGCCTTTGCCATCATCGGAGGTCTGCACTTCATACCCCAGTTTACCGGTAATGCCTTTGATTTCAGCGCCGCCTTCCAGGAAGTAGTAATCCGCATCGAAATCAACCGTGCCATCTACGCTCTGTGTAGCATACTCAGCCTGATATAACAGCCCGATATCGCCAGACATGATTTTGCCTTTGGCTGACACACCGTAGGTGTCATGGCTTTCAATGGCCGCGCTCAGTTTATCCAACAGGTATGCATAGCCCGTAACACTCAAGGCCGGAGAAGCATCAAAACGTCCATTTACCAGGTGGTGTTTGCCACCGTCGAGATCCAGGCCGCGAATCGTGTTGACGTTGTAGACGTAGCCGTAAGTCAGCGTGGTGCGATCCAGTGCCGTATTGCTCACCGTTACACTGTCGAAGGTCTGCTCGTTCTGTCTCCAGCCCACACCGCCGACGAAGCGCTGGTTGTCGAAAATCACGCGCTGACGACCATAGGCCAGTTTGGTGTTGGCGGGTGCGTTGTACATCAGGGCTGCCTGATTCACTTCGGTATAGGCGGGATCCACCACCGTCGCATAAGACGCACGATCAGGATCGCCAGTCAGGTCGTTATACCGATCTGAACCGAGGATCGTCACATTGTCAGCTTCCATCAGAACACTGGCGCCGTAAATATCGCCAGACTTCACTGTGATCCGGCTTTTCAGCGTGGACGCCAGCGCATCTTCTTTGCCAGTCTGATCGACTGACTCAGCGCGGTAACGGAAACCCACGTTGGTCGTCGCATTCTTGAACGCATTCTTAATGGGATCTGAACCCTCAGCCATTGCCTGAGTGCTCATGGCGGCCACCGCAACAGACAGCAAAGAAATTTTCAGGGCATTTGATGAAAGCATCATAGGGTATGTACTCCTTAAGCTAATGTAGTGCATCGGCCAGCACTTCAGTTCTCTGTGTCGTATATCGATCTTTACGAGCTGAACTGGACTCCGCTGCCCCCTCCTCAGCAGAAATCATGCCGATGTTACAAAATTGAAACAATTTCGCTTAAGAGGGGGTTAGCCTACCCTTTATTTCAGAGCGTTGTTCTACCCCTACAGAGGCATAAACCCTGGCACGATTCTTTTTGGTGCGACCGCAAAAGTGCTTTTCGCACAAATAGGTTGCAGAAAAGTGCTGTATCGACAGGGATTTGCACCTTTAGTTGGCACTCCCTGTGGATTACCGAAGCAGACTCTGCAAAGTCGCCCCAACTCAGTTAGAATGGGCGGATTGTTACCTGATAATTGTCGAGGCCATGCTATGAAGACACTGGGCGAGTTCGTCGTCGAGAAACAAAGGGATTTCCCTCACGCCAAGGGCGAACTGTCGGCGCTGCTAAGCGCGATTCGTCTGGCAGCCAAAATCTGCAACCGCGAAATTAACAAAGCCGGTCTGGGTGATATCGTGGGAGACGCCGGCGAAACCAACGTCCAGGGAGAAGCGCAGAAGAAACTTGACGTATACGCGAACGAACGTTTCAAAGCAGCGCTGGAAGCTCGCGGCGAAGTCTGCGGTATCGCCTCAGAGGAAGAAGATCATTTCGTTATTTTTGACAATGAACTGTCCCGCGACGGTAGCTATGTTGTCTTGATGGATCCGCTGGATGGCTCCTCAAACATCGATGTCAACGTGTCGGTGGGAACGATTTTCTCCATCTACCGCCGTGTCAGCCCTGTGGGCACCCCAGCGACCATGGAAGACTTCCTGCAGCCAGGTTGCAACCAGGTGGCTGCCGGGTACGTGGTCTACGGCTCATCCACCATGCTGGTTTACACCACCGGCAATGGCGTGCATGGTTTTACCTATGATCCGAGTATCGGTGTTTTCTGTCTATCACACGAAAACATGCGTACCCCCAAGGATGGCTACATCTACTCTATCAACGAAGGCAACTACCATAAATTCCCCCAGGGCGTTAAACAGTACATCAAATACTGTCAGGAGCCCGATGAGGCGACGAAGCGTCCCTATTCCGCCCGCTATATCGGCTCACTGGTATCCGACTTCCATCGCAATCTGATCAAAGGGGGCATCTACCTCTATCCGCCTACGGCGAAAACGCCGAACGGCAAACTCCGCTTACTGTATGAATGCAACCCCCTGGCGTTTATGGTGGAACAGGCCGGCGGCAAGGCCAGCGATGGCACGCAGCGCATTCTTGATATCAAACCCACTTCACTGCATCAGCGAACGCCTTTTGTCGTTGGCTCAACGAACATGGTCGAAAAAGTAGAACAATTGCTGCGAGACTTTCCCGACGCAAAGTAGGTCGCCAGGCACTCATGAGTGAAATAAAGCCCTCACAACGAGGGCTTTATTTTTTAGCAGGAGCGACCGATACGCTCAACTTTTTTCATGCAGCACATCGGCAATACGCTGCTTAACGTAACTGCCCGGCGCATCTTCCAGTGCAGGCATACCGCCCTCACCCGGCGCCACCGCCCTAACCTTTTCGCCCACGAAGGGTTGTATCCAGTCATTCCAGTTTAACCACCAGGAGCCTGCATGCTGAGTGGCACCTCCCAGCCAGGCATCCGGCGTGGATGGCAGCTCAGGGTTAGTCCAGTAGCCATACTTCTCCGGTACGGGAGGATTCACCACGCCCGCGATGTGTCCTGAACCGGACAATACGAAGGTCACAGGCCCACCATGCAATTGGGTACCGGTATAGGTGGTTTTCCATTTAGCGATATGATCTTGAACCGTCGATAAGAAATATACCGGCGTCTTGATCTTGCCCAAATCCAGCTTCACGCCGGCCAGCTCAATCTGTCCCGGCTGAATCAGGCGATTCTCAAGATACATGTTGCGCAGGTACCAGCCATGCATCGCACCGGTCAGATTCGTGCCATCCGAGTTCCAATAAAGCAAATCGAAGGCCGCGGGTTTCTCTCCCTTCAGGTAATTGTTCACGACAAAAGACCAGAGCAGATCATTTTCCCGCAGTAGATTGAAGCTAAAGGCCATGGCGCGACCATCGTAATAGCCCGCCTTTTTACCCTGACGCTCGATCGCTTTAATGGTTTTGTCGTCGATGAAGACACCAATGCCACCGGGGTCAGAGAAATCCAGCAAGGTAGTCAGGTAGGTGGCCGAACGAACACGCCCCGCCTTTTTCCTGGCTGCCAGATACGCCATCGTACAGGCCAGCAGCGTACCGCCAACACAGTAACCAATCACGTTGGTGGACTTTTCGCCTGTAGCCTTTTCAATTGCATCCAAGGCCGCCAGCGAGCCTTCCGTCATGTAGTGCTCAAAGCCCTTATCACGCAATTCCGGCCCCGGATTCACCCAAGACACCATAAACACCTGATGCCCCTGGTCTACCAGCCATTTAACCAGTGAGTTTTTAGCTTTGAGATCGAGGATATAGTACTTGTTGATCCAGGGTGGCAAGATCAGCACCGGCGTCTGATTGACCGTTTCAGTGGTGGGCGTGTAGTGAATCAACTGCATCATCGGTGTCTGACAGATGACTTTACCCGGCGTGGTTGCCACGTTCTTACCCACTTCAAACGCGGTATAGTCAGTCATCGAAATATTCAGCAAACCGGGGCTTTTCTTGAGGTCAGCCATTAAATTCCTGATACCGTCCGCGAGGTTACCGCCCTTACGCGACAGCGTCACTTTGAGCACTTCCGGGTTCGTCAGCAGGAAGTTACTGGGCGACAGTGCATTGACCAGCTGCCGGGTATAGAACTTTAACTGCTCCTGGCTGTGTTCCGGTGAGGATTCCAGCGAATCAACCAGGTCACTGACTGCCTGTGAGTTGAGCAAATAAGCCTGTTTGATGTAATCAAACAGCACGTTTTTTTCCCATTCGTCCGCGGCAAAGCGCTTGTCCGTTTTATCCGGTGTCGCGACCGCATCCGCCTCTTTGCCAATCAGTTTTTTGGCCGAATTGAGCAGCAGCTTGCCATGCGACTTCAGCAGATTCACTTCCTGTTTAGCCAGGCGACCGGGATGCGTGGCCAGCTGCTCGGCAATATCCTTGTAACTGCCCAGCATTTCCAGCAGCGCGTGTAATTGTGCCTCATTCACCTGGGATTGATTGCCCATCCACTCTTCAAAGGTATCCTGTACCTTTCCAGTTGCGCCCCCAATCGCAGAACGCACTTTGCCAAACAATCCGCTCTCGTGTTCGTCTGCCTGCTTTTTGCTCATCAATTCTTATCCTTTCGCCACAGATCCAATGGGTTGATTCGTCCAGTTTCGCCCGAAAAAAAGCCGGGATCACCCGGCCTCTTTTCGACGGAGGGGTGCGATTTACCCGGCAACCACTTCCGCCTTGACCGCTTTCTCAGCCTTCCGCGCCGTAGCCGCCACCGCTGGCTTACTTTCCGTACGGGCCTTCTTGATAATGGCTTCGACTTCGCTGCGGAACTCAGAACCGATATCGCCCAGCGCCTTCATGTCTTCGAGGAACTTTTTGCTCATCTCGGTCGCCAATTCCACCTGCCCATTGGCATATTTGGTCAGGCTGTCCGCATCACGAATCTCCGCCAGCCCGCGCACCTGCTGCATGACCATATCACCGTAGCCCCGTGCCGCAGCGAACTGAAATTCAGCAACTTTTCCAATACTTTGCAAAATCAGGGCATTCAGCTTGTTAACGGGCTCTGCAACTTTGCGAACTTTGTCTGTGGTGTTTTCGATCAGGTTTTCAAACATGGAATGACCTCGGGTTGTTATCTTGAGTGTTGTAATCGTAATGGCACAAGTTTACTGCCAAATGAAGGGTGACGACGTTGACGGGAATCAAGTTGTTACCACACGTTCATCGCGACCGTATCTTATGACAGGCCGGACGCCCGCTTCAATTCTCGCAGGATCGATCCCACAACGGCGATGTGCGGGTTACACTCAATTGTGCCACACCGAGTGCCAGCAGAGCCGCGAATGCCCCCATCAGAAAGGTCATCTGTGGACCCCAGTGCATGTAGAGTCCACCCGCCAGCCATGCCCCAAGACTTCCCCCAATACCAAAACTGGCAGCCCCATAGAGCGCCTGTCCCTGCCCCTCCTGCCGTCCCCGAAACACGCGATGGACAAACTCAATCGAGGCCGCATGGACGACGCCAAAACTGGCCGCATGCAGGCATTGCAACACGAGAAGAACCGGTAAAGAACCGGCCAGAAAACTGACCCCCATCCAGCGCAGGAGCGTAAGCAACAAGGCTACACTGAACAGCAGGCGCAGACTGAAACGGGTCAATAAGACATGCATGCGGGTAAACAATAGAATTTCCGCCAACACGCCGAGACTCCAGAGCAAGCCGATGGCGATGCGGCTGTAACCGAGCGATTCCAGATACAGACTGAAAAAGGTGTAATAAGGGCCGAAGGAGAGCTGCAGCAGCATCACCATGAGGAAAAATGGCCAGACCTCCGGTGCCCGGATCTGTCGCAGAAACCCACGAAAGTCCCCGCGACCGGGTTGACTCTCCAGACGCGGAATAAACAAGGTGTTCAAACTGATCAGACACAGCAACACCGCCAGAATAACGCCCAGCCACAACACTGAAATCACTTCAAAGGCGACGCCCAGACCATTCACCATTGCTATGAAGCCCAGCGAACCCCAAAGGCGAACCTGGCTGTAACGCCCCCGCTCACCTTTCAGCGCCAGCAGTGTCAGGACTTCAAACTGGGGCAGCACGGCGTTCCAGAACGCGCTAAATACGACCAGCCCAAGTGCAAAGCCTGCAAACCCTTCAACCCAAAGCAGATAGGCGAAACACGCTGCCGCCATCAGACTGCCCAGACGGATCAGGGTCAGCCGTCGTCCGGTATGGTCCGCCAGCCAGCCCCAGAAATTCGGTGCCACCACCTTGGTGGCCATCACCACCGCCATCAGGGAGCCAACCTCCCAGGCACTGAATCCACGGGCATCCAGGTAAAGCGGAAAGAAGGGGTCGAGCCCCCCAACAAAGCAGAAATAAATGAAGTAAAACGCAGACAGTGAAAAGCGGGCGCTCAACGGGTGCGCCACGCTAGCGCGGTTTTCGGGCGATATCCGGCGTCGTGACACGAACATCCAGATTCTGGGCCCGATGCCTGAGCAGATGATCCATCAGCACCAGCGCCATCATGGCTTCAGCAATCGGCGTTGCGCGAATGCCCACGCAGGGATCATGGCGCCCTTTAGTCACCACTTCAACCGGCTGCCCATGCACATCGATGGACTGCCCCGGCAAATGCAAACTGGACGTCGGTTTCAGGGCAAGATGAGCAATAATATCCTGCCCTGAGGAGATGCCCCCCAGAATGCCACCGGCATTATTCGACAGGAAGCCATCAGGCGTCATTTGATCCCGGTGCACACTACCTTTCTGCGTAACGGAGTCAAAACCCGCGCCAATTTCAACGCCTTTGACCGCATTGATGCTCATCAGCGCATGGGCCAACTCAGCATCCAGGCGATCAAAGATGGGTTCGCCCAATCCAGGGGGTACCTGCGAGGCAACCACGGTAATTTTCGCGCCGATGGAATCACCCTCTTTTCGCAGCGCATCCATGTAGGCTTCCATTTCAGGCACTTTTGCCGCGTCCGGGCAGAAAAAGGGATTGTCATTGATGATGGACCAGTCCACCTGCTCCACCTTAATAGGTCCCAACTGAGAGAGGTAGCCCCGCACTTCGATACCCTCGCGCAAGCGCAGGTATTTCTTAGCGATGGCGCCGGCTGCCACGCGCATGGCCGTCTCCCGCGCCGAGCTTCGCCCCCCACCACGGTAGTCCCGAATGCCGTACTTGTGCCAGTAGGTGTAATCAGCATGCGCCGGTCGGAACTGATCCTTGATATTGGCGTAATCCTTGGACTTCTGATCGGTATTCTCGATCAGCAGACCAATCGGCGTTCCCGTCGTCACCCCTTCAAAAACGCCTGACAAAATGCGCACCTGATCCGGCTCCTTTCGCTGCGTGGTGTGCCGCGAGGTACCCGGCTTGCGTCGATCCAGGTCTCCTTGCAGATCGGCTTCATCCAACGGTATTCCCGGCGGGCAGCCATCGACAATACAGCCCAGTGCCGGTCCATGACTCTCACCAAACGTGGTGACCGTGAAGAGTTTTCCGTAAGTATTACCGGACATGTGTATCCTCTCGTAGTGGTGACTATGCGTCGACCAGATCAGTCGCATGAATCAGAAAGATGCCGTCGCCGCCCTGCTCCATATCCGGCAGGATAAACGGCAGCGTCGGAAACGCCTCCAGCAAGGCAGGCAAACTATTACCCACTTCCCCAACCAACAGCCCACCTTCACTCAGGTGCGCCGCAGCACCCGCCAGAATCTGGCGCGTACAATCCAGACCATCCTCACCCGAAGCCAGACCCAGGCGAGGCTCATGGTGATATTCAGGGGGCAGATTCGCCATGTCGTCGGCATCGACATAGGGAGGATTGGTCAAAATCAGATCAAAGGTGCCCTCTAATCCGGAGTAGACATCGGATTGAACCACGGTCACCCGATCCTCCAGACCGTAGCGATGGATATTACGCTGCGCGATCGCCAGGGCTTCCGGCGAAATGTCCGCCAGCACGACTTCGGCCTCTTCGAATACCATCGCCGCCGCGATCCCAATACAACCACTGCCACAACATAGATCCAGAATACGCAGGGGCTGAATCTCATCCACCCAAGGTTGAAAGCCTTTTTCCAGCAGCTCGGCAATGGGCGAGCGTGGGATCAATACAGCCGGGCTCACTTCAAAGGGCATGCCCATAAACCAGGCTTCGCCCAGAATATAAGGCAGCGGTTCACGGCCCCCGATCCGTCGCGCCAGCCCAGCAAGCAGGGTCTCTTTCTCGGTCGTTACCAGTCGCGCATCCAACATGCGCTGATCCAGATCCCAGGGCAAGTGAAGCAGACCCAATACCAGGTGCACGGACTCATCCCAGGCATTATCCGTCCCATGCCCAAAATACAGGTCCTCCCGGTTCATCGAGGACCAGCAATAACGGATGAAATCGCGGATGGTGTGCAATTCGGAAAGGATTGGCGTGCTCATATCAAGGCCATCAGACTAAACCAACAAGTATACGCTATCCCAGCGCCGGCCTGAATCCGCCCCCGGAATTATTTAGCCTCGCGAACCAGACGCAGACTCCCGACCTGACCGGCATAGGCAGACGTCTCACCCAGAGGGCCGACATTTACCACCTGAATCGTCCCGGCAGAAAGGCCCTTGGTCGCTAGCCAGGCTTTCAGGGTCTCTGCCTGTTGCTGGCCTTTAGCGAGATTCTGCTCAACCCCCAGCTGGGGCTCCCGATAATAGGAAACCAGATAAATACGAAAAGCCTCAGGCGACGTTACAATTGCCGGCAACCAGTTTTCCAGGTGGGTTTCCAACTGACGCTGCCGCCCCAAAAGATTCGCGGCAATCAACACCGTGGAGGCCGCCTGCTCTCGCTCCGCCATCTGCGCGGCAGACACCGGTATCCACTCCAGGTGCGCATAGATCCGTTGATTACCCCGTCGGATCATATACACGGCCAAGGCCAACGCGCCACCGTCTGCCTGCGGCAACAGCGCCGCCAGGTAACGTTGGTCGCGGTCCTGTCCGTAAAGATTTGAACGACGAAAGACCTGATTGGCCCAATCGTTACTGCGGCCACAATCCCGACCGGCGCAGCGAAACATCAGCTCACCACTTTGGGCCTGAATCTGCGCCAGATAATGATCCATCACTTCCTGCACGGTGTGTGTACGCGGAATCTCATAGGTAAGGCGCGCGAGGCTGCCGTTAAGCTCCCACTCACTCTGTGCAGACAACTGATTGCCTATTGCCGTGACTGGGCTCTGGATAAAACGGTACTCCCGCACCGTCTCCTGATTTTCATAAACCTCGTCCGCGACTTTAAAGGGCGCGACCGGTGCAGGGATCGTGTCTGCAAGCACCCCCCACGACATTTCAACCAGCATCACGAATACGACCACTTGCTTCAGCAACACGGATACCCCTCGTTTTTAAAATAGTGCGTGATGGCCTGCGTCAAGGCGCTCAGATCGCCATCCATATGCAAATGATGTGGTCCTGGTACGGTGACTTGTGTCGCCTGCGACAAATGCGCCATGCGGCCTGCACGGGACGCCTCATCCGGAAAAAAGCCCTGATCGCCAAACACCAGCAATGAAGGGATATTGACCGCACGCAAACAGGCCTCGACCTGCGCCTCATTCATGCGCGAGAGCGAGGGCCAGCGCAAGCGGGCATCACTACGCCAACGCCAGCCACCTTCATGCGGCTCCATATTGCGTGCGACCAGATGCAGAGCAGACTCGCGACTCAGACCGCCAAACCCTTTGGTACGATCTTCAGCGGCCTCGTCCAAAGAGGCATAGAGTCGTTTGGGGGCGCTTTGCTGACGGGCTTTATGCAGCCCCTTGGTGAGCACCGCTGACATATCGGCATCTTTACTGGTGAAGGGGCCCAGCGCATCCAGAATCACCAGGTGACGCAGGCGCTCACTGGCAGCACTGGCATATAACAAACTGAGCACACCGCCCAAAGAATGCCCCATTAAAATCGGGTAGTCTTCCGCCAGTACATCCAACACCTGATCGATCCACAGCAGATTATCGAGCATGTGGTATATCTCACCTGCAGGCTTGTGATCACTGAGCCCATGCCCCGGCAGATCCAACGCCAGAACTTCTGCACCCTGCGCAGCCAGGCGCGGTCCAAGCTGCGCAAAGGCGGCCGCATTATCCAGCCAGCCATGCAAGGCGAGTACCTTGACCGGGTTGCCCGCCCCCCAGCGCAGGCCTGCTGCGTGCGAGTGACGCAAGCGCAGGGTGACGGGCTGCGCCTGAAAACGATCCGTCTGATCGCTCACGCGGGGGCCCTTTGCGCACGGGAAAAGAGTCGGAAGAAGTTGTCCTGCGTCTGCTGCGCCACCCTTTCAGGAGGCACCTGCTTGACGTCAGCCATACACGCCGCCACATCGACGACCCACCCTGGGTGGTTGGATTTACCCCGATGCGGCACCGGCGCCAGATAGGGTGAGTCAGTCTCGATCAATAGACTTTCAAGTGGCAGCGCCTTAACCACATCACGCAAAGGCTGCGCATTGCGGAAGGTGATAATGCCTGAAAACGACACCATAAACCCAAACTCAATGGCTTCCTGCGCCATCTCCAGCGACTCGGTAAAGCAATGCAGCACGCCACGCCCACCCTGAGCCGCAAAACGACGCAGATGGAGCAAGGTATCTTCACGGGCCTCGCGGGTATGGATAATGACCGGCAGATCCAGTTCCACAGCAACGTCGAGCTGGGTCTGGAAACGCTCCAGCTGCAGTAGACGATCGTCCAGGCCCCGATAATAATCCAGCCCGCATTCACCTATGGCGACTACTTTGGGAGACGACAGCGCCAGCGCTTTAAGCGTCTCGGCGGTCAAGGGTGTATCAAACTCAGCGTTGGGGTGCACGCCCGCCGAACACCAGATATCGGGGTGTGCCTCTGCGATCTGCCTGACGGCCGCAAAATTGTCGAGATCGATGTCGACACACAAAAAGCCAGAGACGCCATTCTGTCGCGCTGACTGAAGTGCCTTATCCAAAGAATGATCGAAAGGGGTTAAATCCAGTCGATCCAGATGACAATGGGAATCTAAATACATCGCAGGTTAATCGTTCGCTGAAACACCGTAGTGTAACGAACTTTACCCTTACATGGTATGCGTGGGGCGATCCGAGCTGAGCGCGCCGGCCAGATAGGTTTCGATCTTGTTGCGGGCCATTTCATCCTCCGCATTGAATTGCACGCCAATGCCTGCCGCACGGTTTCCCTGAGCACCTTTCGGTGTGATCCAGACCACTTTGCCAGCCACCGGTATTTTCTCGCTTTCATCCATCAGGTTCAGCAATAAAAAAACTTCATCCCCCAGTTGATAGGTTTTCGAGGTCGGAATAAACAGGCCCCCGTTCTGTATAAAAGGCATGTATGCCGCATACAGGACAGCCTTATCTTTGATGGTGAGCGTCAGGATACCACTGCGGGCGCCAAATTTAGGGGTCGTATTCACGGAATTCTCTGCCAAATCAATTCGATCACAACTTCATTGTAGACAATCCCACAAACTTTGTAAGATGACAGCCCGAATTGATCGTCTGACCTTAGGATGTGGCTGATGACCCTGCCTCGATTACCGTCTCTGTTTGGCGCAGTTTTAAGCGGCGCACTCGGACTCTCTGCCCCTGCAACCCACGCAGAACCTTCTGAATCCGCAGAGCCGGTTGCGGTGTTGACCTCAATCAAACCACTGGCGTTGATTGTCAAAGAAGCCTTTGGTCCCCTGGTCGAGGTGCAGTCCCTGCTGCCGCCTAATGTCTCGCCCCATAGTTATGCCCTCAAACCCAGCGACATCCGTCAGCTGGCAGCCAGCGAACTGTTTGTGTGGATCGGCCCCGGCATGGAATCTTTTATGCCAGCCGTGCTTAAAAAAGCTCCCCCACAGCAGACACTGGCCCTAATCAGGGTCTTTGAGGACCACGCGCCAGAATTGTTGCTGCGATACAAGGCCTTCGGCAACCCTGCTCACGCACATGACGACGCTGACGCTGAAGCAGACGATGGCCACGAAGACGATCACGCACCCGGCCAGGTTGACAGTCACCTCTGGCTGGGGCGCAGGCAGGCACTGGAAAGTGCGCAGCGCATTGGAGACGTATTGAAGCAGCGCCACCCACACCTGACGGCAAAGATTGACCAGCGACTGAGCAATTTCGCTGAATCACTGAGCGGTCTGCCGCCTGCTCCTGATCTGGCAGGGGTCAGACTGGTCAGCTACCACAACGGTTTTGCCTATCTGATGAATGATCTCAATTTGCAGGTCAGCGAAGTGGTTGTAACACAATCCGATCTCACGCCCGGCGCCCGTCATTTCGGCGTGCTACGCGACGCCTTCCAGCGCTCACCACATTGCCTGATCAACGAGCCTCAGTTTGGCGGCAGCCGGCTGGTCGACAAACTCGCCACGCTCGCAGCACAGACCGTTACGCTGGATCCAATGGGTCAAGACTCCACGCGCTATACCGAGCTTTATCGCGGCTGGGTTGAGGCGCTTGGGCAGTGTGCGGTTAGGACTGCGCCATCAACCTGAGCAAGTCGGCGCGCTGACGGGAAAAGGACGTCCACCACTCCACCAACATTACGATAGAGAACAATAAACGACCACGTCGAACACCTTGCGCCAGGTCCGCTTCAACGATGTCGATCAGTGGTTCGATATTAATCCCCGTCAGACCACTGCCACGGAGATATGCGGCAGCACCCCCAACACGCTCAAACCATAGCGGCAGAAAGGCTGATAAGGGCACTTTCAGGGATGACTCAGGGTAATCCAACAGCTCAGTGGGGAGGTAACGCCTGGCCACACGCTTAAGCGCAATTAGCATGTCCTGCCGGGTCATCCGCTCACTCTCGGGCAAGCTCAAGCCCATTTCCATAAGGTTTGAGAGAAGAAATGGCGAACGGCATTCCAGGCCATGTGCCATCATCATCCGATCGTAGACCACCAGGCGGTGATCCGGCAGACCACTCAAGACATCACACAGCGTGGATTGCAGCAACGGATTCGACTGCTCGCGAACGCGCGCAATCAGCCATCGGCCATAATTGTCACAGGCCACCCCGCCGTTCTGCCCATCGAGAATCGCCAATCGTTCCGACTCGGTCAGGGCGATGGGCAGACCTGAACGCAGGTTCCGATTAGCCTCATCGAACAAGCCAGGGCAAGGGTCATTTCCAGAGGAAGAAGGCGACGCCCGCCCTTTGAGTCGAGACACCCAATTCAGCAGGCGCGTCCGCCACCCCTCTTCAGCGCCTACTGCCAGAAAAGGCCGGTAGTAACCATGGCCAGCAAACGCTTCTTCTGCCCCACACTCCACCAACATCGCCGCAAGGTCCTGGCCTGCCACCTGAGCCAAACAAAACAATGGCAAAACACTTGGGTCTCCCACGGGCGTGTCCATGCTCGCCGCCACACGGGGCAATACATCCAGTAATTCACCCAATGTGAGATTCAGAGACGTATGGGAGGTACCCAAGTGTCCGGCAACCCTCTCTGCATAGTGACGCCGGGCGTTGTCCGCAGACTCAATACCGACGGCGTAAGTTCGGATACCCGGTTGCGCAGATGCCGCTAAGGCTGCGATCAATGCACTTCCCATCCCCCCTGAAAGCAGCACTCCCAAGGGGGCATTTGCCCTCATTCGCGACGCGATACTGGATTGAAGCGCGCTACTCAGCGCGTCATCGGTCGCACTCTCCTCCTTTGGCGAAGGCACATAATATCGATACCGTACATAGGTCAACGATTGGAGATCCAGCGCCAGTGATTCCCCCGGTAGCAACTGCTCGACATCCTTAAGCAAGGTGCGCGAGCCCGGCACAAACTGCAGCGACAAATAATAATCGAGGCCCGCGTTGTCCCAGGCATCACTCACCCACGGCATCGCGCTCACGGACAACAGGGTCGATCCAAAGGCAAAGCCTTCATCACAGTGGGTGAAATAGAGCGATTTCTCACCGAAGCGGTCGCGCGCCAGCAATAACTGATTGGCCCTGACATCGACGATAGCCACCGCAAACATGCCATCCAGGTGCTGCAGGAAGCCCGGCCAACCCCATACTGCATAACTCTGAGCCAGCACCTCGGTATCACAGTCGGTCTTAAATACGCATCCCTTGCCCTCAAGCTCCTCACGGAGCGCTGCAAAATTATATATTTCGCCATTCAGGAAAGCGGCAACATTTCCCCCTTTTGCCAAATGGGGTTGCTGGCCGTGCGCCTTATCGAGAAAAGCAAGCTGACAGGCGCCTGCACAGAGGTTGCCGGACTGAAATTGGCCCAGACCTTCAGCCCCCCCGAAACGTGCGGTATCGAGCATGGCGTGAAGATGGGACTCGTTCAGTCCCTGGCTGACAAAGCCGGCGATTGCGCTCAAGAAGTACTTCCTTCAATTCTTGGTCTTGGTGATATCGGAAGACTGGATGATATCAATTTTGCTCCACTCATTTGAAGGCAGATTCGCAGGAACCCAAGTCGATACTCGAGGCGCATAATGCCGCGCCAAGCGCTGCTCCGAACCGTGCAGGCAATAGATAGAAACGCCAGCTTTCTGACCTGCTCGACTCCAATATCGCTGCAAGTAGCGTGGAACCGAACTTCCGACGACTAACAAATGTTTAACATTCAAGGCTGCTACTACCTCGTCTAATTCTGATGGGCTGTAGACTTTCATCCCCTCGACCACCTCGCCCTTCAATTCGGCGCGAACATCTACAATACCCACTGGCACCAAACTCGAATCTAAATTGAGGTCGGCAATTACACGCTCACCTTTACCCTCCAAATTAATGATGAGCGCAGGTATCTGATGAGGCTTTATACGTCCGCGGGAAATTGCTCTGGATACGACCCTACCGCCACCGATTAAAGCCAAAAGAATTAGAAAATACACCAGCGGCAACGAGCGAGGCATGAATGCCTGAGATAGAAAGCCACTAGCCGCTAAAATTACAGATGATAGTATCGAAGCAACAGATAGCACCCACAGGTCAGCATTCACCATATTCTTGACGGCTATTCTGTATACCCCTAATCGGTAGAACGCATAGCAGCTGGCCAATGCCACTAGCGGAGCAAGCAACCATTCATACTGAAGCTCCTCAATATGACCCGGCCCCAGTCTCACAAGGTAAGCGAGCAGGACTGCAAATCCTACCGCTACGCCATCGGCAGCAAGCACCAGACTCAATGGTGAGCGACGCATATGAAGAGCGGCAAGTCGTTGCTGCTGTATTCGGTAGTATACTAACCGGGTCCACGCCCAGGTCAGAACGTAGCCAGTAAAAAGGAGCAGGTAAAGGGCTAGACATAAGACGACTGCATAATCTGGAAAATGGGCAGCCACCACTACCATAGGAGCCACCAGAAACACATTAAGGCTCATGTAAAGCCAGACCGTCTTAGAATGTCCTCCAAGACGGTCGGCTAGTACCTGGTACAAATGGCTTCGATGCGCATCAAAAATTTGCTCACCGTTTATGAAACGTCTCAAAAGCGTAAGACTGGCATCTGTTACAAAAACCGAGACCAGCATCAGTGGGAGCCAGATTGGGATAGATGTGGTTCCTGCAAGCAGCAGGCTCCCTGAACCAAACAGCCATCCCAAGAAGGCACTGCCGGAATCGCCCATAAACAGTTTTGCAGGGGGCCAGTTGAACTTTAGAAAAGCCAGCAATGCTGTCCCGGAACCTGTAAAAAATAAAGCCCACCGCCACTCGTCCGCCCATAGAGCAAGACCGGCGAGCCCTATTGATATAAAAACACCTTCTGAAGTGGCCAACCCATCGAGACCGTCCATGAAATTATATAGATTAACCGACCAGACTAAACACCCTATGAAAATGAAGCCTATAAAAAGATCAGAGTTATGCAACCGATCTAAAGGAGAAAGCGATGGCCAACCTGGAATTAGACTTACGAGCACAGTAGCAGAAACTAGCTGAACGGTAACACGAGGCAACTGATGCAAGCCCTTCAAATCATCAAGAAAACTTACCGCCACGATGGCCATAGAAGTGGCAAAGAGAAGGGCAAATCCTTCGGGCCTGGTAATCAATAGCGCTGCTAGAATTGCCGTAGCAAACCCCAAACCTCCACCTTTAGGTGTTGGCAGTACATGTGAGCTTCGAGCAACGGGAACATCCAGAAGCCTGATTTGGGCATAACGTAATAGCGGAGGCGTGATGAGCAACGTCAAAACAACGGACAGCAAAGGTGCCCATAATATAAAATCAAGGTTAACTGCAGTCATCAGAAAGCGCTTTGGTTTAATCGGTTAACGATTCATGACGCGGACTCCACTCAGTAGCCCGAATTGTTTCTGAAATATCGACTTCAAGGTTTCCTGTCAGACGATCAACAATCGGCCGAAAGCCGGGAACTTTACCAATTAATCGCCACAAAATGCTTGGAACTTCGGGCAAATATATACGTTTACCGCACCTTTTGCCTAGATAAGTATATACCTCGGGCGTGCTCACAGGCCTTTCGTCAGCGAGCAAAAACACTTCGGGGCACCCAAATCTACCGCCACGGACAATAAGGTGAGTAATGAACTCGCAGAGATTACTCATACCCAGCAGATTTCGTCGATTTCGAATACCACCCAAGGGCAACGGCACCCCTCGTGATGCCATACGCCCCAATGCAGCTAAGTTTCCTTTCGCTTCGGGACCATAGACTAGCGGTATACGCACAATGCTGAGTGCCATCCCAGAATCGCGAACACACTCTCTTAATACGTTCTCAGCCATCAACTTGGAGCGAGCATAGCAGTCCTGCGGGTTTGGCACTGACACGGCATTGAACGGAGCAACACCGGTAGAATCGCCTAACACCTTGATGCTACTTATAAAGACAAAGTGCTTCACACCTGCTTTTGCACAGGCTGCAGCCAAATTACGAGGAAACAGAACGTTATCCCGATAATACAGCATGTCGCTCTGCCCCTGCCTTTTCATTTGATGTACACGGGCTGCGCAGTGGACAACCACATCAAAGTGGGCAAATAAGCGGGGATCAAAGAACTCAACTTCAGGTGAAAGCTGTAAGCCCCCCCCTGCATTGCGAGAGGATGTTGATACCAGAACACCAGCCGAAGCAAGATGCTGAGTTAACGCATTTCCAATAAAACCACTCGCTCCGGTTATCAATACTCGAATCAAATGGCAACCCGTTGTGCCCCATGCACCAGAGCGTCATCATCACCAAATAACTGAATATCTTTTCCTTTACGCCAAACAAGGTCAACGCACTCACTTTCTGGTGTGTATCCCAGTGGTGCCGCAAGCAGGATTTCCCTGACGTTCGAGCAGTCAAAATGATGACAGGCCCTATCTAAAGCACTTAGCAAGGATTTAGTCGTCATCCAATCGAGACAATCCTCTCGTGCCTTCATGATACGGGGATGCTCAGTTTCCTGGCTTCCTTCTCCGATAAGCAATTCTTCAAACAGCTTCTCACCATGACGAAGACCCGTATACACAATTTCAATGCCATCCGGGTTTTCCTCTCCTTTCACGGAGTGCCCCATCAAGCGAATCATTTTGCCGGCTAGCTCATCAATTTTAACCGGATCACCCATATCAAGAAGAAATACTTCCCCTCCAGAGCCCATCGCGCCCGCCTGCAACACCAGACTAGCTGCTTCGGGAATCGTCATAAAGTACCGGATGATATCTTTGTGGGTTACGGTAACGGGGCCGCCCGCCTTTATCTGCTGCCGAAACAGAGGGACAACCGAGCCGGACGATCCAAGAACATTGCCGAAACGAACCATGGTGAAGCGGGTTACGGAGGAACGCTCAGACATCGCCTGCAAAACAAGCTCTGCCATTCGCTTGGACGCGCCCATGACATTGGTGGGCCTAACTGCCTTATCAGTGGAGATCAATACAAACGACTTCACCCCCGCCCTGACAGCAGCTTCTGCCAGAAACCATGTGCCAAACACATTGTTCCGCACACCTTCCACAACATTTTGCTCAACCAAGGGCACATGTTTGTAGGCTGCCGCATGATACACCACTTCAACATCGAACGAACGGAGAATGACTTCCATTCGGTGTTCTTTCTGAACAGAACCCACAATGGGTATAATTTGCGTTTTTAGACCCTTTGATTCAACCAAACACTTGAGTTCATGCTCTATTTGGTAAAGGGCATACTCGCAAACATCAACCATCACAAGGCGATGCGCCCCCTGATTCACAACCTGCCTGCACAGCTCCGAGCCAATTGAACCGCCGGCACCCGACACAAACACTATTTTTCCAAACGTGTTCTTCTCAATTAAATCGGCCCTTGGTGGCACACAATCGCGCCCCAAAAGATCTTCGATCTCAATTTCTCGAAACTCAGTGATAGATGCCCGACCATTAACTAAGTCTGACATTCCAGGAATGGTTTGTACTTTAACCGGGAACTGTTCGAGGTAGCGCAGGATCAGGCCGCGCTGAGCATGAGAGGCATTACTGATAGCCAATAGTACCCGCTGGACTCTGAATTTATTAAGCACGAGTGCTATTTCTGCAGGGCGATACACCCGAAGCCCCTTAACAACAGAGCCAGCCTTGGACTCGTCATCATCTACAAACGCAACGGCTGTGTGTTCGGAGCTATGATAAAGGGCAGTTGCCAATTGACAGCCGAAATCACCGGCGCCATAGATCAACACACCCTCCTTACGCTTACGCGGTTTAGACAATGTGGATATCGCCGCTCTCACCGCCATACGGGACCCCCCCGTAAACACCATGGCTAGCGCCCAATAGATCAACGGTACGGATCGCGGTAGATGGGCAGTCAATAGAAAGCTGGTTGCAACTAAAATGCCCGCCGAAAGCGTAACGCCTACAGCGACAGACATCATTGCCTGATATCCCATGAAACGAATAACCGCCCGATAAAGGCCAATTCGAATAAAGACCAATACGGTTAAGGTAATGGTCAAACTAACGCTCAAAAGCTGCAAATGGGTAAATGTAAAGAAGGTGTCGTAGCGAAGAGAGAGTGCCAGCCAAACCGCGCAATATAAAAGTATCATGTCGCCAACGATCGACAGGACCCTTTTTTGTGGTCTTGATATACCAAAAAACCAATTGATCGCTTTCTCTATCACGTTCCAACTACTTTTTAACGGCCCAATCAAAGACCCACCTTTGGATAATAGCAGATCTTTTCCAAACCGAGACTCAGCGCCAGGTCTCATAGCGTATCAGTGCACTCCTGCCATCATGTGAGACGAACCGCGAGTTGCTCGCATAACAACTGAAGTCAGCGTCTTACACGTGTTCTCCAGTTCACGCTCGGAAAGCGTGGGGTGAACAAGAAACATCAAACTGGTTTCTCCGAGCTCTTTCGCGCCTATAAGTCGCTGCTCAGGTCTATAAGACGTTTGGTCAAATGCTTTTTCCAGATAAACCTCCGAACACGAACCACTGAAACAAGGAACCCCCTCATCGTTGATTTCCTTAATTATCCGATCGCGTGTCCAGCCATTCTCCAAACGTTCTGGCCTCACAAAAACATAGCACTTATAAGCGGCATGCTCGATTGTATCAGGGATTACAGGAACCCGTACTGCGGGAAGTACCGACGCTGCCTGCCAAATTTGCATTGCATTCCGCAACCGAGTGCGGTGCCAGAGGGGCATTTTCTCTAGCTGTCTGAGGCCTATAGCGGCCTGCATTTCAGTCAGACGCCAGTTAGTACCAAAAGACTCATGCAGCCAGCGAAATCCGGGTGGATGCTGATTATTGTAAACTGCCGCCCAACTCTTACCATGATCTTTGTAGGACCACATTTTTTCCCACAAATCTGTTGAATTCGTAGTGACCATTCCCCCTTCACCACCAGTGGTCATGATCTTGTCCTGGCAAAATGACCACGCTGCTGCATCACCTAGCCCACCAAGCTTGCGCCCCTTATACATACCCCCGTGGGCCTGAGCACAGTCCTCAATAACGTAGAGTCCTTTCTCCCGGGCAAGCGCACAGATAGGGTCCATATCACACGGCCAGCCAGCCAAATGAACGCACAAAACCGCGCGCGTTTTAGGGCCAAGTTTCGCTGATATCGTGCCTGCCGTAATATTTTGGGTGTCTGTATCGATGTCAGCAAAAACAGGAATGGCTCCAGCCAAAATGATTGCACTCACAGATGCCAGAAAAGTTCGAGGCGTCACAATGACCTCATCGCCTGGCCCTATACCGAGTGCAACTAAAATCAGATCCAGTGCGACGGTTCCATTTGCCACCGCAATTGCATGTTTAACACCGGAGAATTGAGCAAATTCAGTTTCAAACTGCCGGGTCAGAGTGCCCGTCCAGTAATTTACCTTTCCTGACTTCAGGACGTCTACGACAGCCTGAACCTCATCTTCAGCATATACTGGCCATGGCGACACAACTTCTGATTTTTGCATACCCGGAGTCACTTTTCTAATTATTTGAGATGGCCTTCCATAGGCCTCGCAGGCACGCCAATTACGGTTACGCCGTCCCGAACATCCGAGAGCACGACAGCTCCCGCGCCAACTATAGCATCTTGCCCTATGGACACAAGTTGCTTAATTGCCGCACCCACCCCGACCCAGGCGCGGCAACCCACCCGGGCACCGCCCGCGATAGAGGCACCGGGGCTGACGTGAGCAGCTCCTCCAACCTGACAATCATGCTCAATTATGGAACCTGTGTTGACGATCACCCCAACGCCAATCCGTGCATCAACATTAACAACTGCCCTGGCAAGAATCACACTTGCCTCACCTACTTCAGCATAGTTGCTAACAAATGCCCCGGGGTGAATCAATTTAACAAGGGGAGCACCCGCCGCTGCAAGTTGGCCAAGTTTCTGCTGCCGGATAAAATTATTCCCTATCGCAACAACAACGCCATTAAACTGGGTCAAAGAGCCTAGTAGTTCGCTCGTACCACCCAGTATGGACCAATGCCGATTTGAGGATAGAGTGGGCCAGGCATCATCAAAAAAAACAATGTCATGCCAGCCACAGAGCGCCGCGCAATCCGCCAACACCTTACCATGTCCACTCGCGCCGAGAATGGCCAGTCTAGACATGTCTGGAACCTGTGAACCGAGCTGTGGTCGCCTCACCCTCGGCAGTAACGCCTTCTCTGACAAACACTTTCTTCAGCGTTAAGAGAATAATCTTAATATCCAGTTGAAGTGACCAATGTTCGACGTACCAGACGTCCAGCTCAAACTTATTTTCCCAACTGATTGCGTTTCTTCCATTGACCTGCGCCCACCCCGTAATACCTGGCCGAACCTCATGACGTCTCGCTTGTCGGGTGTTATACAGTGGCAAATACTCCATGAGCAACGGGCGGGGGCCGACCAAACTCATATCGCCTTTCAGGACATTCCATAACTCAGGTAACTCATCAAGGCTACTGGCACGCAGCCAACGACCGAATCGCCTAAACGCTCGGCATCAGAGCGCAGTGCGACGTTAGCATCCCAAGAATCACTCATGGTTCGAAATTTAATCATTTGAAATGGCCGTCCGTTCAATCCAGGGCGCGTCTGCCGAAAAAAAACGGGGCGACCAAGCGCACACGCAACCAGGACAAAGAGCACGACGAAAACAGGGCTCAAACAAACAAGCGCCCCCAACGCAGCACAAAAATCGATTAACCGCTTCACATCCAGTCCTACTACCTAACTTCGCCACTACGATAGCGTTTGAAACTCGTCACATCAATCATTGCAAATTCTTCGTCACGAGGTTAGCCTCTAAGCCAAATAAAAAAATGGAGCCGTGGCTCCTTGCAGTATTCCCGACCCTATCAGATCAGAATCACTCAATGACCCCAAAACTTAAAACCGTCTGCGTCGTCGGACTTGGCTACATTGGTCTTCCCACGGCGTCACTTCTCGGAACGAAAGGCTATCAGGTCGTCGGTGTGGATGTATCCCCCTCGGTGGTAGACACCATCAACCAAGGTAAAATCCATATCGTAGAACCCGACCTGGACATACTGGTCAAATCAGCCGTCAATTCAGGCAATTTGAAAGCGAGCCTTTTGCCAACCGAAGCGGACATTTTTATTATCGCCGTCCCTACGCCCTTTAAAGACGATCATGTCCCAGATTTAAGTTACGTTGAAAATGCCACACGCGCCATCAGCCCCTACGTTCGCCCGGGCAATCTGGTCATTCTTGAATCGACCAGCCCAGTGGGGACGACGGAGGAAATCGTTGCGGTGTTACTCAGAGAGTCGGGGCACGATATCGAAAATGACGTCTTCGTGGCACATTGCCCAGAGCGCGTCCTTCCTGGCCGCATATTGATTGAGCTCGTGCAGAACGACCGGATCGTTGGTGGAATTAATGCCCAGTCTACCGAAAAGGCAGCAGCCTTCTACCGGGAGTTTGTCAGTGGGGAAGTCCTTAAAACCCACGCTAAAACGGCTGAACTTTGTAAACTAACTGAAAATTCCTTTCGAGACGTCAACATCGCGTTTGCAAATGAGCTTTCCTTTATCTGTGATAAAGAGCAAATAGACGTCTGGGAGCTGATTCCGCTCGGCTAATCGCCATCCCCGCGTTAACATTCTCCAGCCTGGGCCCGGCGTGGGAGGGCACTGCATCGCAGTCGACCCATGGTTTATCGTCGATCGGGCGCCCGAGCATGCCCGCCTTATCCGATCCGCACGAGAGGTCAACGACCGTAAACCTGAATGGATCATTGAGAAAGTTATTGAAAAAGCGACCCGTTTTAAGCATCCCGTCATTGCGTGCCTGGGTTTAGCATTTAAGGCGAACGTCGATGACTTGCGCGAATCGCCGGCAGTCCATATTGCATCCTCATTGCAGGAAAAAAAGGTGGGAGAAGTCATTGTTTGCGAGCCCTTCATCAAGGAACATCCGAACTTTCGACTCTTCCCGCTGGAGGAAGCCCTGAGCCGGGCAGACATTGTCGTTGTGTTGGTTGACCACTCCTGCTTTGGTAAGCTTTCGGCTGCAAGGCTATCCGACAAAGTCGTTATCGATACTCGTGGCATATTAAGTTAACCCGCTAACGTATCAGGTTGAAATGAATCTTCGCCCCCAACGTGTTCTGCTGGTATTCGGCACACGACCCGAAGCAATCAAGATGGCACCTCTGGTTTTAAGACTTCGAGCGTCTCACCATTTTGACTGCCGGGTAGCGGTTACAGCTCAGCATCGACAGATGCTGGATCAGGTGCTTGAACTCTTTTCCATCCGACCGGATTTTGATTTGGATATCATGAAGCCCAATCAGGATTTATTCGATATCACGTCGCAGGTATTGCTAGGCATGAAATCAGTTCTGGATGCCTGTCAGCCAGACGTGGTGATGGTTCACGGAGACACCACGACCTGTTTCGCGGCAGCACTTGCCGCATTTTACCGGCAGATCCCTGTTGCCCATATTGAAGCAGGGCTACGTACCGGCAATCTCGCCGAACCTTTCCCTGAAGAAGCTAATCGAAGCCTGGTTGGCCGCCTGGCACACTTTCATTTCGCACCAACACCCCGTGCTAAAGAGAATCTCGCGAGGGAGGGCGTAGCAACGGATCGGATATGGGTTACGGGGAACACCGTCATTGATGCGCTCCTAAAAGTTAGATCCCACCTGAATGGATGCACACCAGAACAGTGGACACCTCATTTACCCCGGGAGACGATTGAAGCCATAATTAATCTAAAAGCCCAAAACGGAAAAATGATTCTGATCACTGGCCATCGTCGTGAAAATTTTGGTCAAGGGTTTGAAGATTTATGCACTGCGTTAAGAACGCTTGCTAAGCGCCACCCCGACTGGCTACTTATCTACCCGGTACATCTCAACCCTAATGTTATAGAGCCAGTCCATCGACTACTGGGCAAAACGACAAATGTTCACCTTATTCCACCGCAAGATTACTTGCCGTTTGTGTGGCTACTCGATCGTTGCGACCTGGTTATAACGGATTCAGGAGGCATCCAGGAGGAAGCACCCTCCTTTGGCAAGCCCGTGCTTGTCACGCGAAACGTTACTGAGCGGCCCGAGGCGGTAGAAGCAGGTACTGTTTCGTTAGTCGGCACTGCGCCAGAACTCATCATCAACAAAGCCTGTGAGATCCTCGAAAACCCAGAGGTTTATCAGAAGATGGCCGAAGCCCACAACCCTTACGGGGATGGGACAGCCGCAAATCAAATTCACGATGCGTTGATCCATGTACTCAGGCAAAGCCCCTAAGCTATCCGATTTTGTCTTTGGGACAAACAACTTCGATCTGATCAGACTACTCGCCGCACTGCAGGTCACGCTCATTCACGGTTTAGAGCATCTTGGCATTGGCATGCCTTTTTTGTTGAATCAAATTATTCAATCGATCCCCGGCGTGCCCATCTTCTTTGTTATCAGCGGCTACTTGATATCGGCCTCCTTCGAGCGTCGTAAAAGCCTGGCAAACTACTATTTCAACCGTTTTCTCCGAGTGTATCCTGGGCTCTGGTTCTGCCTACTCATCTCGATACTTTCGGTCGTTTGTGTTTATCCGGTATCAACTTCACTTTTTGAAGGCTTAGCCTGGCTCAGTGCGTAGCTAACGGTTGGCCAGTTTTACAACCCTGATTTCTTGCGCGGCTACGGCCTTGGCGTGCTCAACGGCAGCCTATGGACAATTCCGGTGGAGCTGCAGTTCTATGTGTGCCTGCCGATTATTTACTGGATTATCACCAGGCTAAATGTTGGTAACACCTTTTTGTTGATTTGCGTAGCCGCCCTGGCCCTTGTCAATCTCTGGTATTATACGATGTTCAAGCACCATGACACGCTTGCATCGAAACTGTTCGGTGTCACGCTACTCCCACATTTGTATCTATTTCTTCTGGGCATGGTGCTTCAAAAGAATCAGCCATTCATTCGCCGCTACCTTGCTGGCAGATGCCTCTGGTGGTTGGCGCTTCTGGCAGGAATCAATCTACTATGTGCCCATTTCCAGATAAGCTTTACGGGTAACAATATCAACCCTTTGTCCGCCACGATTGTCGCTTTATTGACCGTATCCGCCGCTTATAGCAATCCCTCAAGGTACTCGAATATCCTTAAAGGCAATGACATCTCCTATGGAATTTACATTTACCATGGCATCGTGTTGAACAGTCTCATCTTCTTTGGCCAAACGGGGCGCTGGTCCACGTTGGACTGCTTTTAATTATGACGCTGCTTCTTGCGCTTTTCTCCTGGCACTTTATTGAGCGTCCCGCACTCGCGCTGAAACACTACTCAATCAAGCGCGGAGCCGTCACACACCCATGAAACCCATGCGTTTGCCAATTGCTCCCGGCTAAATTCTCGTTGCGCTAATAACCTCGCCTGATAACCTTGGCGGATCAAATCATCGCGATGGGAGGACGCGTGAACCAAAGCCTCAGCAAAGGCTTCAGGATCTTCCGGAGGCACGGCGTAACCGCAATCATTGTCCACGATCAGTTCGGCTACCCAGCCGGGATAGTTAGTCAGAACCGGGATGCCTGAGGCCAAATAGTCAAAAAATTTGTTGGGCGACGTCCCGTAGTAAAAGGCCGGAACATTAGCCAGGATCTGCAGACCAAGATTCGATGAGGCCATCAGACCCGCCAACTGACTTTTCCCAACCGGATCCAGAAAAATCACATTCGACAGATTCTCTTGATCAGCTCTGGTTTTAAGTTGAGCTTTCAACTGCCCTGTGCCAATTAGCACGATTTTGACCGTGTCGACGCCACGACTTTTCAGCACGGAGGCTGCGTCTAAAACCGCATCCAAACCATTCGCCATGCCATGGGTGCCTGTAAACACGGCCATTAAATCTTCTGCCTGAACACCCTCAGGTCGCCAGGTAGGCTGCTTGCCAGAAAAAATATCAAGATCGCAACCATTCGGTATCATTCTCACCTTATCTGGCTTTACGCCACGACGCTCAATGCCGGCAACAATGCCTGGCGATAAGCCGATGCAGCGATGCGCCGAACGATAAGACAGCCACTCCAGACAGCTCATTACGGCAAGAACAAACGGATTTTTAATCACTCCCATTTCCCTGGGAAGCTCTGGCCACAAATCCCGCACTTCAAAGACAAAAGTTTTTCGCTTCAACCAGCGCGCGGCAATTCCAGGGATTCCGGCCGTCAGAGGTGTGCTCGTCGCAAACACCACATCATATTTCAGGGTTAACGCCAGCAAAACACTACGCCAGGCAAAGAGTAAAAATGTGAGTGTGCGCTTCAAGAAGCCATCTGTGTTCGCATATTGCAGGTTGAACTCAACAACCTGTATACCCTGAACGAGGCCTGTTCGCTTTCCCTTTACGAATTCGCCCTCCAGGCCCGTGTTACCGATACCATAACTCCCGCAAACCATCGTCACCTGGTGACCCTGATCGATCAATTTACGTGCCATTTGATAGGATCGAATCCCCGTCGCGCCTTGGGGCGTTGAAAAGTGCTGATGAAAATAAAGAACGTGCATTATCCGAATACAATCTCCGTCGTGATTTGGCAGGGTTCCGACACTCTACATTCGAGCATGGGAATAGAGTCTTTATGCTGATAAAAAAGTGACTCGTCCACCGTCACCAAGGCAATTTCAGACTTAGAAGCTGTCGTCTGTATTTCAATGATGGACAGATCACTCTGACACTGGCCGTTCAATAAAACCCAGTCTCGCTGAGCTAAATGCCATCTTAGAGTGGCTGAATGTTTGAACCCTGACAAAGTGTCAGTCACACGTAGGCGGTCGGCTAGAAGCACTATCGCTCGCTGATGGAATGCCCCCAAATAATCTTGATAACAAACCTCACAGGTCGCCGCATTCTCTGAACTTGAAAATAAGATGCCTCGTGCAGATGGCCATGCACCAAACAGAAAACGCCCTAAGCGGGGCATTTGATCGTGACCGTCAAACTCGACCGTGTTATGTGCTTTCACGCCCGAAAAATACGAATAGGTTTCCGGATCAGTGTTATAACTGTAGGTTCCGGAGTCACGCAGGATGTTCACCCCGTTAATCCAGAGATCCAGGTGAAGCAGATCCGATTGGCTTGGCCGGAAGCGAAACTGTGGATAAGAAAGTAATGCCAACGCATGCCCCATTCTTAACCCCAAAAAACCACCGTCAGGCCAATGGAAAGAAGACTTACTCCGCGTTAAATCTCGTCCGCAATTGACAGCTAACCAGGCAATATGCTGGTCGGAAAGATCATGTTGAACGGGGCTGGCCTCAAAAAACAATGCGAAAGCCAAGTGGCAGCTCGGACGAAAGTCCCGGTAATCAGCGTCCGTCAGTGGCAATAAATGTGCCCCATCATTCGCGCCAAGGTTGGGCACCTGTCCGGTCAACTCATCGCACAAAGACCACAGCCACAGCGTCGCCTGCCGCAGCCGACTGAGAGAAGCACCATCCAAAGGCTGATCTACCAACTGACGGCCCCACACCTCGCATAGCGAATAAGTTTCCAGCATCAAGCGATGATAGTTTGTGGAGTACTGGCTAAAGGTGCCGTCATTCAGAATAAGGGTCTTAGCACGCTCGTTAAGCCACTTACGACCCTCAGTCAGATACTTTTCACCGGCCTCACTCCCCAACCGTCTCAACCAAGTGCCGCCAATATATAATGCTG
>JADJWY010000022.1 GCA_016716085.1 Hahellaceae bacterium | reverse complement strand
TCGAGCAAAGTAATTTTCCCCTAACGAATGTGGAGCGTGGCGATCGATCTCGTCTCTCTTAACGTCCCTAAACTTTCTATGCGATGCACCGTTAAATATCGATGCGAGAACTGCGTTAGCGATTGTTGCTCTAAACGCATCAGAAGAACTGACGCCCGCAATTTTCGAAGCAGCAGCAGATACGGCAGCCTGCTCTAAAATTGCTAGCGGAGCGTTTTCCGCATAGCTAAAGAACCCATACTCGACAAGTGAACCCTTAGGAGTATTTAACGCAAAACCGAAGCTATATAATTCGCGAAAACCACTCACAAATGCACCATCGGCGAACTTTCCACCGTTTACTTTGGCCATGGTGCCGCCAATCAATGCGTGGGTTGTGACTCGTGTAACACCCTCCGCTACAACTGAATTTCCGTAATTAACTGAGTCTAGCCAAGTGCCCGCTAGATTAGAGGCGTAAGAAGTTACTAACGACGTTGCTCCAGCCTTTGCGGCTCCGTCAAGGGCATCATGATGTTTGATACCCTTGTCTTTTGCATATCGATACGAATATCCAAATGCGGCCCCGGCAAAGAAGCCGTAGTAGGCTCCAGCTGCCCCGCCAGCAATACATCCATATGGTCCTCCGCCAATTCCGGCAATACATCCAGCTACCGCACCTACAACAGCACCAACGATGGCTCCAACTACTGTAGAGGCCACCCTTCTAACCTCCTTCCACCAATTAAAACCACTGGGGTCCGTCATGCTCAACGGATTGTTCATGACGTAGCTGTAACGATTTAGATTCTGAAGATTTGAGGGCGCTTGAACAAAAGGATCAGCACTCAGAAAACGTCCAATGATCGGGTCGTAGACACGGCCATTCATATGTATCAGGCCCACGGAATCTACTTGCTCGTGACCCGTAAAACCTCGATGGGTAATCCCATTCTGGTAGCTGTACGGATTGGCCAGCAACGTGAGATTGGTTAGACGGCGGCTACCCCACGCGTCATAGCTCATGTTTTCCAGAACCGTGCCATATTTGTTGACGATTGCGGTTAATGAGCCCAGATGGTCTTTCAAAAAGTAATTGATATCGGTGAACGACTGGCCATCTGTTTTGATTACTTGTGCCACACCTGCAATGGTTATTTTGTGCTTGGTAACACTGCCTTCTTTTACTCTCTCGTAATCGCCAATGGTATAGGTCGTGGTTGAAGAACCACCGCTACTGTCTTCGCGTTTAAAACGATTGCGTTCGGGGCCGTAGTCAAATTTTACAACGGTAGATCCCTTGGTAATTTGAGTAGGTATATTGAAAGCGCTGTACTGAAGTTGACGGCTGTTGTCCTTAACCAGATTGCCATTGGCGTCATAACAGAAATAATTAGCCTTTGTGCCAGTGATGCGGCGCAATGCATGTGGCCCCGGCGCACTATTGTTAGCGCCGCATTCGGAAGGTACCGCTATTTCATTGTATGCGTAAGAACCTACACCGCTTTTGGACAGGATATTTCCCAGATCATCGTATCGAATGGACGAATTAATCCCGTTGCTGGCAACTACGTCATTCAGGCGATACAGATCATCGTAGGTGTAGGCTTCTGAAACGCCCTGAACGACATCATCAAAAGTTTCCAGGTTGCCAACCGCATCCCAGGCGTACACAGATCCTGATAGACATAGCTGCTCATCCAGCTTGCAGTAGAACGAATATTTTCGATAGCACCTGTTGCTTGGTTGCGCGCGACATAGGCAGTAATTATTCCGCCCAAGTTCGCGCTGTTCATATTGCCAGCGGCATCGGTACTATTGATCTGCCAGAACGTATAGTCGTTATCGGAGTTGATGTCACCATCCGGCGCCACCACTTTCTCTAGCATGCCAAGGCTGCTGTGATAGCGATTCTGAACCACATAACCATTGGGGTATGTGGTGTCCACTACCCGATTATTGTTGTCATAGGTAACGGAGTTGGTGAATCCAGTACCATCTATCGTGGTGGTGGTTTGGAATGGGCGCCCTTTACTGTCGTAGTAATGGGTCTGCGAATAGTTTCGATTATTGGTCGTCCGCGTCAGTTTGCCAACGGCAGTCGCAGAGATATTGGTTTCGTCATAGTACCAATTGCTGGTGCTGGCTTGGGATGTACCCCAATAATCCGTGCGACTGGTCAGCCGACCAAGCACATCATAGGACGAACGCGTAGTTTGGTTTTTAGCATCTGTTTGGTCTATTAGTTGACCGAGAACATCGTGGGTGTATCGCCAGTGCCCCAGGTCCGGATCACGAATTGCGGTTTTAAATCCCCGAATGTTATAGCTGATCTTGGTTTCATTGCCTTCGGGATCAACCATGTACACCAGATTTCCGAACGCATCGTATCGATAGAAAATGCTATTGTTACGATTGTCACGAACTTCAACTTGCTGGCCAAGCCCGTCTTTAACGACAGTTTTTCGGTGTTGTTTGGCGTCGGTATATTCTACTGTGCGGCCAAAGTATTGAATCGAACTGGTTTCTTGCGCTGGATCTGTGACAGTCAGTGGTCTGCCAAGATCATCAAATGTCGTGACCGTGCCGAGTTCTGTTGTATCGCTTAAAAAGCGTGGTAGACCTGCCCAGATGACTTGTCCTCGCTCGTCATAAGCCGTTCTTTGTTCGATGGATTCGACTTGTCCATTTTTAAGGCCTGAAGATAGTTTTCTGACTTCTCTGCCTAGCTCATCAAAGAATACGTAACTGGGTTGAGTCGTTGAAGTCTGCGCGGCAATATAGGTGACTTCACCATTTGCAGCGTCACATAGCGCATCGCCATAACACCAACGACTATCAGTGGTAGACCAGTTGGACACGGTAGTCCCGAATCCTTGCTCCGTACGAACACCCTTACCCCAACTATCTAATACCGTCTTGGTCCAATTCCCGTCCGGCGCGATCACCTTGGTCACCATCCAGGGAAAACGAGTATCTTCATACTTTAGTTGTGTCACATGTTGCAGCGCATTTTTGCGCTGGGTAGGCAGTTTCGTTGTTGAATCAAATACAATGGTTTCCGTTCGGCTTGCTATGTTAGCCCCGGATACCATTTCGGTGAGTGTCTGTCCGGTGGAATGATAGGTGTAGGACTTTTTCAGCCACAACGTGGTGTTGTCAGGTTCAAGTGTTTCATGCTTGACCTTGCCGTTAGTTGGGAAGTAATCGTATTCAACCACACGTGTTTCAGTTGCAGGTTGGAAAGGCGGTGCTTCAGGAATTGTAACCGAGGTGGTTTTGCGACGTACCAATGCCTTAAAGTCGGGTGCGAAACTCTTGTCATAATAGCTATAGTGCGTGTGCTTATAGATTTCTCTATTAGCCATAGCGTTGCACGGGGTAATTTCGCCACTCGTCATTTCGTCTGGAGTGACACAAGAAATATCATCCTCTATGTTTCCATCGCTGTTGAGTACGTTTTCCTTGGTGGTCGTATTCAGAACACTGCCATCAAGATCCCGTTGAATTGTGGTCGTTGCTTTGATGAAGGGCAGGTAGCGATTGGTATAAACACCCTGAAAATGGTTCTCAAGTTGATTAATTGATTCAGCCAAAACCACGCCGTTTGCAGCAATTGTCTGCGTCGATAAAGGCATTCCAGATGTTTTTGACTGCCAATCAAGCGAATAATGGGTAATGGTTCGAATGCCAGACGCATGATCCGTAGCCTCGATTTTTTCAAACCCAAGCAAACCTAGCCCTTTGCGATGGGTTTTTAGCCCTTCGTACACATAAGAGGTTCGATTGAATCCGCCGATGCCGTTGCTTTGATCAACCGCTGTTACGATAGCGGTCGGGAAAAGATTTTCTACAAGTGGATAGCTTGGTGCACTGCCACTTTGATAGTGACTACTTTTGGGAAGATGTTGAAGTTTTGGCGAAATCACCAAAGTGCCGTTATCAAACGTTTTGGGGGCAAGCGTAAAGTTATTGGTATGAAGCGTGCTTGGGATGGCACTAGGTGAGCCCTTGACCTGCAACAAATCAACAACACCATCTCCATTGAAATCGCCTAACGTCAGCCGGCTCATGTCGCTCTGCGCGTACTCTAGACCAGAACCAACATAGGTGCTGGGGCCTGAATAGCGATCAAACGTGCCATCGGCCTTAAATAGAAAGCAGTCATCTGCTTCCGTGGTGCCCCAACCGTTAACTCTATAAATATCCGAAATGCCGTCAGCGTTTAGATCCAGAATACGCAGCCTCGAAATATCGAAGTTTGCGAATTCAATGGTGTTACTTACAGTGGCACTAGGTCCAACTTTTTGAGTGAAAGAGCCGTCGGGGTTAAAAAGGAAAACATCTATGGGTGCCGTTTGCCCCCAGCCATTGACGCGAAGAATGTCAGTTAGGCCATCGCCATTGAAATCGCCAAACTGAATACGATTAAGATCTACTGATCCGCGGGTGACACTGGCACTTATTTGAGTGCTTGGCCCGGGTTTTGGCACAAAGGTGCCATCGCTATTGAATAGAAAAATATCACCAGGAGTAGATGTGGTACCCCACCCGTTGATGCGGTATATATCAGTAATTCCATCACCGTTAAAATCGTGTAGACGCACGCGACTCAAGTCGAAATTAACTTCGTCAATGCCTCTCCCTAGAGTAAAGATAGGGCCATCTACCCGTACATAGCTGCCATCAGCTTTAAACAAAAACACGTCAGAAACAGCAGATGAATTTGCACCATTAATTCTAATTATGTCAGTGATACCATCACCGTTGAAATCACCAAACATGACCCGCTTCATGTCCGAATCTGCTACGGTGGTTGAGTTCCATAAATAAAATGAAGGCCCTTGGCGAGATTCGTAGCTGCCATCAGGTTTAAACAAGAAAATGTCTGCATTTTCGGTGGTCCCCCACCCATTTAATCGAAATACATCCGTTATTCCGTCACCGTCAAAATCAAGGAATCGAAGACGGCTAATATCGAAATTGGCGTCATTTCTATTTGATGAAATGGGGTGGCTTGGGCCTTTAATTGGATGATATGTCCCGTCCGCGTTAAATAAAAATATATCTGCCTGTTCGGCTGTGCCCCAACCGTTAACACGATAGACATCAATAATGCCATCGCCGTTGAAGTCCCCAAATCGTATTCTGTTAATATCCAACGATGCATTATCTATCCCAGAGCTAACATGGATCGCAGGTCCAACCCATTGAACCCAAGTTCCATCGCCTTTGAATATGAAGATATCTGCATTCGCGGTAGAACCCCAGCCGTTGATTCGGAAAATATCCATAATCCCGTCTGAGTTAAAATCAATATATTTGTATCGGCTTAAGTCAAAGTTTGTCTCGCTAAGGCCAGGTCCCAAGCGTATTGCAGGGCCATAATTTGCTGAACTAAAGCCGAAAGGAGTTTCCTTCCATTGCATGGTGCTAGGTTGCACACATCCTACTGAGGAACATTTGATAATCGATTTAACTAAAGAAAATGCTAGTGCGGAAGGTTCATAATTAATCTTGAAAGACAATACTTCTGAGCTGCCCCTGAGCACAGTTATCTTGTTAATGCGAGTGTTCAAAAGCCTCGTAGATGAGCCAACACTTGTTAACGTGATTCTGTCAGGCCGAGTTTCCCAATTAAATTTGATCTGAAAGTTTTGATTAAGACCATAAGTAATCTTGTCGAAGATATTGATGCCTTGGGCACGATTCTCAGTATAGTAATAGTAGATTGAGTTATTGAACCGATCCTTTAATTCGGAAATCTTCCAAGAAAAAATGCTGGAGGACGTAGCATTCTTGTAAATTCTCGCGGCTGCGCTAGTTCCATTGGCTCTCGCTCCGTAATAGGCGATGTTGCCATTATTTAAGTGGACCTCCCAGGATGTGGGACTTGAACCCCCTTGTGGGTCTGTGACGTTGCCAATGGGAATTGCCTTCACAATGCCATTGTTCGCGTCTATGTAATAACCTGCAGATGAATCCCAAATCAACCGACTGCCACTTAAGCAAAATTGATCGTTACTGTCATAGTCAACTGGATCAATGTCTCCATCCACTTCCAATGTGAGAGGGCAGCGTGAGATAGAATCAAAGCCGGACAGACTCCAACCCAAACCCAATTCGCCATTACCACCCTGACTGGAATAATTGAGCGACACTTTAGGTGTCATATCGTTGAGGCCGGGCGGTACATCCAGCGGAATGCTGTATGTAGCGGCACCCATTTCATTTACTGAAAAGGCGCCTTTTAAATACCCGACAGTGTCATCTGCCAGAGCAGGGATAGAAAACAAATAAAAAAACGCTACAAGAGAGGTTAATGCGCGTGACAGTGCGCGAATTGGCAAAGTGCTTTTCATCCCCAATACCATCCAAAAAGAAATATCGATCGTTTACCAATCAATATAATGCCATCACCCGAGCGGATGCTTGTGTCTATTGATCAGAATTTGCATTAGTAGAACCAGAAAATATTGCAAACAGGGTGCAGGTAACGATGCCATGCACTCTTTTACATGCCGAGCTAAAGCCACTGTATACTAAACGAATACTAAGAAGTTTATGGTTAACTTTTGTGAGTATGCATTGCGGACATATATATAAGAAAGGAGGAAAGTAAAAATTGATCAATGACCCAGACACCCACTCCGGAAACCTACCACTTCTTCCAGCAGGCGTACGATTACTTCAATCGCACCCTGTTTGAGGGGGTATTGCCACCGTGCCTAATCACCTTTCAGCGCCAAAAGCGGCTGATGGGTTATGTGTCTTTCAAGCGCTGGTTCAATCGGTCGGAACAGCGCTATATCGATGAGCTGGCGATCAATCCGGAGTATTTTGCGCATTATCCGCTGATCGAGATTTTTCAAACATTATGCCACGAAATGGTTCATATCTGGCAGGCCCACAGTGGTCAGCCCAGCCGCCGGGGTTATCACAACGAGGAATGGGCCCGCAAGATGATCGACATCGGCCTGATGCCATCCACCACCGGCGAACCAGGCGGGGACATCGTAGGTCAGACCATGTCGGATTATATTCTGGAGGACGGCGCATTTTTGCAGGCCTGCGCGGGCATCATGGCCACCGGTCTGCAACTGGATTGGGTGGATGCGTTCCCTGTGGAGCGCCGGACACCCACCACACCGGTCTATTCAGCCCAGGCTAAAACGGCGGCGGAGGCAAAGCCCGTTGCGTCGATCGTCCGACCGGTCGTACAAAACCTGAACCAGCCGGATGCAGTGCCGGGCGACCCTCGCTTTCCCTTCAGTCTGGCAGAGCTGCAACAGGCCTTTTTGGAATCCCTGCCATTCCAGCCGCGGGAGGACGATGCTGTTCAGAACATTCAGCACATTCCGTCCACCCGGCCCCTCAACAAATCCAACCGCCACAAATACTACTGTAAGGGTTGTCACCTGAAGGTGTGGGGCAAGCCGGAATTGAATATTCGCTGCGATGATTGTGATTTGCCCCTGCTCGAAGAAGAGTAGTTTTTAACGCTGCCTTCAGAGTCGGTCGATGGCGCCCGCTATCAAGGCGTCCATGTCCAGCGGTCCCTCGCTGCCTAAATTAAAAAGATACGTGCCGTTCAAATTGATATTGACCCAGGCCACCGGCGACACCCGTTTGCAAAGATCCGCGTAGTCGGCGCGGCCATCGCGCTCGAAGGCTTGCAGCAGTTTGGACAGAATCACCGAATTAAAATAAATCATGGCGTTGGCCACCAGGCGGGCACATTCATACCACTCATCGATCTGGCGGTCGGATTCGCCGCGGAACTTGGCACCGTTCACTTGCTCAATATGACGTTGTAGCTGGTGGTAGGCTTCACCCCGATTCAAGGCCCGCTGCACATAGTGGCGCAGCCGATCGTCATCCAGGTAGTCCAGCACATACAGGCATTTGATCAGGCGATTGTATTCTGCCAGGGCCTTGAACTGGCGATGGGACTGGGGTGAACCAGACAATTTACGCACGATCGAGGCCTGCGAAGTTTCGCGCCGGTGCAAGGAAATCATCACCCGCTGAATAAAATCCCAGTCCTTGATGATCAGGTCGTGTTTGATCGGGGTGCGCAGCTTGAGTTGCCATTTACCTCGGACGTCCTTGGTTTCAAACAGATCATCCACCACATCAGCAAAGCGGGCATACCGAGGGGCGAAGGTCCAGCCCGCCAGATCCAGCAGGGCAAAATTGAAACGGTTGACGCCGTGGGTATCGGTGGACAGGACATCCGGCTGCAGGTCGGACGTATTGTTGTGCAGCAGATCGAACACGTAGTGGGATTCGTGCTCATTCAAGCCAATCACTTGGGCATTGGCGGGAACGTGATGGACGTTCAGTGTCACGCCCGACACGCCGGGGCCGGTCTTGATGTATTTGGTGGAAAAGCGGGTGCGGATCGTATTGCGGCGGCTTTCGAATTTCTGGCCGTCGTAGCTGCCGTGGATCTTGTCGGGCTGGATCGCGTAATGCTGAAAAATTGATAACTGGGCGATGGCATTGCTGATCACATCGTTGGCTTCTTGCAGGGTTTCCATGCGCAGCAGGTTGGACTGAATGGAATTCAGTTTATCCAGTTTGATATTACAGATTTCCGCCATTTTGTAGTGCCCGAATCGGGTGGCATTGGCGATGATGCAGGCCACCAGCGCGGTAAAGTCGCTGTCCTCCACCTTGCCCCGTGGCCGTACATGGCGGAACTGCTGGAAAAAGCCGGTTTGATGATTCACATAGTTCAGCAGATCCGCAATATGGGTCTGGGTCATGCGGGCAAAGAAGGGATTGTTCACTTCTTCCTTTTTGTGGGTGTACTTGATGACCCAGCGGGTCTGGCTGCCCTTGGTCTTCAATACCACCGATTCGTTGGCACCGCTGTTGATGCGGTCGGACACCAGCGCCAGTTTGTCATTGAGCGCGTCCCGTTTTTGCTGCAACAGTACCTCCACCGGCATTTGCAGTGCGGGCAGACGGGCTTCCCGAATCAGGCGGTCTTTATCCAGCCATTGTTCATCGCTGACCAAATCGATGCGGATGGATTCATACGCCTGACTGCCTTCAACAAACAGCGCACGTTTTTCCAGCTGGTCCTTGATTTTTCGGTAGAGCAGCCATTCGGCCCGGAGCGGATTTAATTGCGGGTGGTGTTCATCCAGGTACAGATGCACTCGCAAGCGGGGTGCAATCAGGTGCTTGCTGAAACTGACCACCTGACGGTGATCCCGCAGGTCGGCCTGGGTCTTTTCGATCTGCTTCAGCAAGGTGCTATCAGGTTCATCCTGGGTAAAGGTCAGACACAGAAACAGGCGGCGCAGCAAGCCGGTGATTTTGGCTTTGTGCTCATCGATGCATTCCCATTCAAAGCGGTGCTGGTCGATGGTGAGATCCACCAGATAGTCGCTGACCACCGGAATATCTTGCTCATCCAGCAACTGGTAAGCGCGTTTGCGGACTTTCTGGAACGGCGTGTCACCGGCAATCTTGTCATCCACGAACAGCCGTAGCACAGGACCGGCCTGTTTCACTTTTTCCTCGATGGAGGCCAGGGCTTCGAATACCTTGTCCCGGCTGGCGGCTTTGGCCTCGGCGGCCAGCTTGCGCACCTGAAAAATGAACGCCGCCACCAGCGTATTCTGAATCTGGCAGAGGCGGGATTGCAGGTAGCAAACCAGGTACAGTGCGACAGTTTCGAAGGTCTTGGCGCGCAATTGGGTAATGCTGTAATACTCCACCATGGAGGCGTAATAGGCCACATTCCCCTGCGACAGATTCAGCGCGCCCACCACGGATTGAGTATCCGCCGCAATATCCCGTACCCATTCGAACAGCTTGATTTCCTGACCGATCTCGGATTTGCTGAAATCCCTGGGCAGCTTTTTGAGACTAGCCAGCGACTGTGGTCCCGTGGCGGCCAGCAATTGCTGCAGCTTGGTGTTGAGTGTTGGGGAAAGATGGCACCGCAGCAGGGTGGTGAGGCGGTTGGCTTCTACGTCGGTGGCGTGTGAAATCAGTTTCTGAAACTTGTATAGCGGTGGAATCACCGCATTCAGGTGCTGCAGATAGTCGATCAGTTCATCAAAGATCGCCAGTTGATCCGCCTGGCGGGCGGCGATCTGGATGGCTTCTTTTTGCAGCTTGGATTCCACTTTGTCCGTGAAGGGACTCAATCCCAACAAGTCCAGTACCCGGTCATAGAGCCGCTTTTTGCGGTTGGCCGTCAGGGCAATCCTGCGAACCTTTTTGCCCTGAAAATGCCGCTGCAGGATGTAGGCGATATCGGCTTTGCAGGCCTCCCATTCAATATCCCGGATTACGTTGCTGTGGCGGGTATAACCCAGAAGCAGAACAAAATAGACCTGGATGCCGGGGACACGAAAACTGGTAAAGGCCTCCTGCTCCAGATCATTGAGGCTAAAGTAATGATCCTGTTCCTCGGGGCTGAATGCGGGCACCCCATACAGCGCGTCATACTGGGCGTCCGTCAGTAGTTGCCGTCGCTTGCCTTTGTTGGTCGTCGCCATCTTCATACTCCCCAGTTGGTCGGAAAGCGGGCGAGTTTACCAAGTGGCTGATTTTTCGAGCGTTACGTTACAGGGCGTTCCTGTGTCGTTTTGTTTCTAATGTTTCGTGCATGGTCGAATATTGCGAATAAGTGCCTGAAGAGTATAATTAAGTAATGAGCACACAGCAACACGAGGTGTCCGCCATGGCGACACAACAGAACCATTTTTACGACATGCCCAGCGAACAGGAAGCCGAACTGGCGGCGGCCAGTGGACGCATTCTGGCAGCCTGCACAGGCCAGGGCGACCAAGCCAAATTGCGACTAATCGATGACAACCAGGAAATCACGGTACCCATCAAGGCCATCCACATGCTGGCGGATATCCTGAACCAGATGGCGTTGGGCAATGCCATTTCCATCATTCCGATTCATGCGGAGCTGACCACACAGCAAGCGGCGGATTTTCTGAATATCTCCCGGCCGTATCTGATCAGCCAGGTTCTGGATACCGGCAAACTGCCATTCCACATGGCGGGCAATCGCCGCAAAATCTATTTCAAGGATCTGATGGAATACAAAGCCCAGCAAAAGGCCGAGAGCAAAAAAACCATGGCGCGGTTGGCGCAACTGTCACAAGAAATGGGCCTGATGGAATAAATGGCAACCTTCACGGTCATCTATGACGCCAACGTGCTGTACCCGGCGCCGCTACGTAGCATCCTCATGTTCCTCGCACAAACCGATCTGTTTCGCGCACGCTGGACGTTGGACATTCACGAAGAATGGATTCGGAATCTGCTGCTCAACCGTCCTGATCTGAGCCGGGAAAAACTGGAAGGGCTGCGGGATATGATGATCGAAGCCGTTCCGGATTCACTGGTCACGGGTTATGAACCCGCGATTGACGGTCTGGAGTTACCGGACCCGGATGATCGTCATGTGCTGGCGGCTGCATTGCGCGCCAATGCGGAAATCATCGTTACGGCCAACCTGAAGGACTTTCCACAGACAACGCTGAAACCTTACAAGGTCATTGCCCAGCATCCGGATGACTTCATCCTGGATCTGATCGACTTGAAGCCGCCCCTCGTGCTGACCTGTTTCAAGGAAGACAGGACGCACTATAGGAATCCGGCGTACACGGTCGAAGAATATCTTGAAAACCTGCAGCGGCAGGGGCTCAGCAAGACCGTTGCGCACCTATCTGAATACCGTCATTTGATTTAGCACAAAACCCGAAAGACAAGGTTGGAAGGTTCATCGATGGTCGGTTGGATGGGCCGTATCATTGGCATGATCGACACTGTTTTTGAAAAGTGAAATCGAGCTGGAGGCCTTGCCACGTCTGGGCTGGAGCAGGTCTGTGGTATATTTTGCGGCTAAGTACCTAGAACCCCCTCAAAAATTGGCTTGCCGTGCACTGGCCCTGACGTTAAGCGAAATCAAACGCCTCGCCTTTACGTAACATTTTCCCCCGGCACACAGTGTGAAGCGGTGAATGACATGATTGATGCTCCCCTCCCGTTTTTTGGAGCCCCTGCGCCTCTTCCCAAAATCTTCAGCGCGATCTAAAGCGGTTGCGGCGCCAATGTGGTCACTCACGATCTATCGATCAGTGCGGAATATTGAATGAACTGTCGCCAAAATCTCAGCGTGTTTTTGCGGATAACAAAAGGACGTTGCGGTGACAGACGTTGATCACTACATCCGAGCGGCAACACGCGAAAACACCCGTTTAAGCTACCGTGCGGCTGTTGAGCATTTCGAGAGTCAATGGGGCGGTTTTCTTCCTGCGACCGCCGATAGCGTGGCTCGCTATTTGGTGGATTATGCAAATACATTGTCCGTGAATACGCTGCGTCAGCGGCTGGCCGGATTGGCGGCTTGGCATCTTGATCAGGGCTTTCCTGATCCAACAAAAGCGCCTCATGTGAAAAAGGTGTTGAAAGGCATAGCTGAATTGCATCCAGTCGTCCCAAAGCAAGCCAAACCGATTCAGCTCGAACAGCTAACGCATCTGGTGAACTCTTTTGATCGATTTATAGAAAATGGCTCCCCAAAAGAAGCGTTGCAATCGATTCGGGATAAAGCCTTATTGCTGATCGGTTTCTGGCGTGCGTTCCGCAGTGATGAATTAGCCCGTCTTAGTGTCGAGCATATTCCAGGCCGATTCAGGGAAAGGGGATGGAGATTTTGTCCCCTCGATACAAGGCGATCATTCCCGATTGAGTCGGCGATACAAAACACCTCATTGAAACGGCATTGTCCTGTCGACTTATTTAGATTGGATAAGTGCGGCGCAAATAAGAAGAGGACCTATCTTTCGTTCGATTAATCGCTGGGGACAGATTTCCGAAGACGCTCTACATCCTGCCAGTATCATCGGCATCATTAAAAAATGCTGTTCGCGAGCCGACATTAATGAGGCAAACCTGTTTAGTAGCCACTCGCTGCGAAGAGGTTTTGCCACTTGGTAATCTCCAGGGGTGGGACACCAAATCCCTGATGGAATACGTGGGCTGGAAAGATGTTCAGTCCGCGATGCGATACATTGACGCCCCTGATCCGTTTGCTCAGTATCGTACTGAAATTGGAATGGCTAAGGGACATGCGCAAATCGTACGAGATGCACAACAACCTAAACAATCGTTGTTGGAACTCCTTCTTGTCCTAGAGCCTTATAGTAAGCTTTCCAAGCGCACCGAAAGAGCAAAAAAATCAATTGAGCGACATTGCTTGTCACCGTGGGCGATGAAAAAGGCCGATCCAGAAGGGAGAAAGTACGAAATAACGGTCGAGCACAGTGATGGCGATTCACTGGATGAAATCCTGGATGAATTACTTCACCGAATGCAGGAGATCGCGTCAGAGAATCAATGCATGCTGGAGGTCAGCATTCGTGATCCGCGCACCGGTAGACGCTGGGATTAACACCCCGTTTTTCAAGGAAATTTAAGAGATGAGCAGTCTGCACGAAACTGCGTATCCCAGACTGCGCAGCACAGTTACGGAAAAAGAACTCCAGCAGTATTACACCCCAACGCCAGAAGAATTAACGTTGATAACCTCAGAAAAAAAGCCAATCTTGCGCTTCGGTCTCATTCTGAATCTGAAACTACTCCAGCGCCTGGGCTACTTTGTGCCCCTGGCCTCAGCACCACCATCGATTATGGCTCATGTGCGTGATGCCATCGGTTTGCAACGCCCAATTACTCTTAAGCAGCTTAAAGACTACGACCGATCAGGCTCTCGATCACGTCAGCAACAGCAATTGAGAGAATACCTTGGCATAAAGCCGTTCGTCCTTCGGCGACCATAGCCCTGGCTCGCGCAAATAGCGGAAGATGCCACAGAGGAACAAGAAATGCTGGCTGACGTTATCAACGTGATGCTGGAGGAACTGGCGCATCACCATTACGACTGCAGGATTTACCGTCCTCAAACGAATCGCTCGTGCAGCGAGAAATAAAGTCAATGAAGGCTGTTTTCGTGAGATTGGACTGAATCTCTCGCTGGAGACTAGAGCAAAAATTGATGATCATTGGGTCCCTTCCGATGGCGCTTACGGTCACGTGGAATATTCTTAAACGTGGGCCCAAAGCCGGGTAACAAGAAGTGCGCGGATATCTTCCAGCATGTTCATTGGCTCCAAACATTAGGTGAAACGCTCCCTGAAGTCAATGTACCCGTCGTGAAATACCGGCAGTTTTCCCTTGAGGCTCGTGCGTTAACCGCCCCGAAATGTTCAAAGGCAAAACGCTATACTTGCCGTTATGTTGATTCGCCAACAACACATCAAAGCCTTGGATGATATATTCAATCTTTATATTAAAATGCTGCGAAGCATGGAAGCGGGTGCCAGGCCGCATTGAACAAATACATACTGGAACACCAAAAACAAATTGATGCATTGATCGCAAAATTTCGCGACATTCTCATCGCGTACGATCAAGACACTGAACAATTATCCAAACTGCAAGCGATTGGTACTGTCTTGGGCGATGATGCCAGTGCACTGATTGATCGCTGTAACGAGCACATCGCCTACACAAAACAATTACTGCCTTTATGTTGAGTATGTATCGCTAAAGCGCGCTTTGCTGTTCAATTGTCTGTATACTGGATTTGCAATCAGCGTCCAGCGATGCCGGCGTACGTCTTATCCTGCTAAGGGGCTGCGCAGTACTCGATCCAGATTTATCAGCGAGGAGGTGCTGAATCAGCATTTACCAGAGCCATTTTATGCCAGCGGGTTCACCGAAAAATGGCGTAAGCTGATCTTGTCAAATACGAAAAATGACGCCGGAGAAACTGAAAGACTTTTCCATAGAAAATACCTCGAACTCTGGTTGTTTGTTACGGCTAGCACGGCTCTCATCGGGCGATTTGTTATTCCGTTTAGTACCGAATTTGTTGACTATCGCGAGCAACTGGTCGATGATGAAACGCTGGATAAAGAGTTAGACGAGTACAGCGAACAAGTAGAAATGCCACTGAATGATGCGCATTTGTTTGTTACTCATTTAAAAGCAGGAACTGTCAGAGCGATCAAAACGAGTAAACGAACGATTTCCATCAAATCTTCATACTTGCCTCAATCAAAGAGGGACTATCGATCAATCCGATAAGAAGTGAACAACCGCTAGCCGGGAACTGCAAAAACTCGGTGCCTGATTACGGAAAACCTTCCTGAAGTAAGCATCATTGACATCCTGACCGACACCGAAAGTGGCATGGCGCTCCTACAAACTAATTGGGCGTCTGTCGGGGAATGGGTGCGTGTTGATGAACCGGAAAAGCGTTTCATTACTGCGTTGTTTTGCTAACTGTAATCTCCGGACCGGTACAAACGGCGTGAAAGTCTGTTAAGAATATGAGCTGAAAACAGATTGCCTGGCTCAACCTTCGTCATGCCTCGAAAGATCGTTTGGATAAAGCGATCAACTCAAGTCGTCAACACAATAAATTTGGTTTGCCTAAATACTGGGGGCACCGGCAAGCACGCTTCGGCCTGATGGAACGGTGTAGGATCTGTACGAACAGAACCTGTTAACGGAGTGCCATATTCGATATGGCGGTTGCGCGGTATTAGTTACTACATGTTTCCGATACCTATATCGTCGCCTTTTCCGTCATTTATTCCGTGTGGTGTCTACGAAGCGGTGCTACGATTCTCGATGGCCTGATAGACAACAAGTCCGACATCCAGCCCGACACCTTACATGGCGACACGCAAGCACAGAGTTATCCGGTGTTCGGGCTATCGCATCTTTTGGGGATCAACCTTATGCCCCGAATCCGCAACATTCAGGATTTGTTACTTTTCCGGCCGGATAATCGTTATCGATACAAAAATATTGAGCCTCTGTTTGCTGGAGCATCGATTTCAAATTAATTGAGCGGCATCTTCGAGATATGCTGCGTGTAGTCATCTCAATCAAGAAAGGTAAAATTACCGCCTCGACGATTTTACGACGACTAGGAACGTACAGTCGTAAAAACAAGTTGTATTTGGCGTTTAAGGAGCTAGGGAAGGCCATAAGAACACTCTTTTTACTGCGTTATATCGATGAAGTTGAGCTTCGAAAAACCATTCAATCGGCCACAAACAAAAGTGAAAATTTAACGCGGTTTTTATCAAATGGCTCTTCTTTGGCGGCGA
>JADJWY010000021.1 GCA_016716085.1 Hahellaceae bacterium | reverse complement strand
TACCAAACCAATGAGAGTTATAACCGAATGTGGTGTTTAAGGATTTGAAAAGAGGCGGCGTATCTGGTTGATTTGTTGTTGCGACACAAGTCACCAACCAAAGGGATACGCCACCATGGGAAAGAGTAACGTTATTGAACTGGAAGGTCGAGCAGGGAGTACCGATCCGTTGACAGAACTGCTGCGCACTGGCGCCAGACAGCTCCTTCAGCAGGCCATTGAGGCGGAGGTTCAGGAATTGCTTGCTGCGCACTCAGACAGGCTGCTGGAAGACGGCAGGGCCGGCGTGGTGCGCAATGGCCACCTTCCCGAACGGGAGATCCAGACCGGTATCGGCCCGGTCACGGTGCAGATCCCGAAGGTACGGGCAAAGACCGGGAAGCCGATTACCTTCAGATCGGCACTGGTGCCGCCGTATGTCCGGAAGACCCAATCACTGGAAGCGGCGCTGCCCTGGCTTTACTTAAAGGGCGTTTCCACCGGTGAAATGAGCGCTGCCCTGGAGGTTCTGGTGGGCCCGGAGGCCAGGGGGTTATCTGCCAGCACGGTATCGCGATTGAAGCGTGCCTGGGCGGACGAATACCAGGCGTGGGGTGAGGAGCCGCTGGACAAGGATCGTTGGGTTTATGTGTGGGCCGATGGTGTCTACAGTGGCCTGAGAGCCGAGCAGGCCAAGCTCTGCGCCCTGGTGATCATTGGCGTGAACGAACGTGGAGAGAAGCATTTCCTGGCGATCGAAGACGGCGTGAGGGAATCGACCCAGAGCTGGCGGGAGGTGCTACTGAAGCTAAAATCCCGCGGCATGAATGTCCCACAGCTGGCCGTCGGTGATGGCGCCATGGGTTTCTGGGCCGCGCTGGAGGAAGTCTATCCAACAACCCGACAACAGCGGTGCTGGATGCACAAAACGATGAACGTACTGAACTGCCTGCCGAAGTCGCTCCAGCCAAAAGCCAAACAGTCTTTGCATGAGATATGGCAGGCCAATACCCGGGAGGACGCCGAGAAAGCCTTCGATCTGTTTCTGGTGACGTATGAGCCAAAATACCCGAAGGCCGCGCTGTGCCTGGCGAAGGATCGGGAGGAGTTGATGGCATTCTACGATTTCCCGGCACAACACTGGCAGAGCATCCGGACGAGCAATCCGATTGAATCGACCTTCGGCACCATTCGCCATCGCACCAAGCGATCGAAGGGTTGCCTGACACGGGATGGGATGCTGCATATGATGTTCAAGTTGGGCCAGTGTGCACAGAAGAACTGGCGGCGCCAACGAGGGTTCGTCTATCTGGCAAAGGTCATAACCGGAGTGAAATTCAGAGATGGAATCGAGGTAACAACATCAAATCAGGTCGCCGCTTGATTCAGGTCCTAAACACCAGATTTGACAATAACTCAACCAATGACCTCACCTTCTCGAATACAAAGCTAAACAATTATTTAGGATAGCTTCGTCATTCCAGGCTTGCAATGACATGCGTCAACACACGCCCTGGTCATGTTTGCCGGCCTGCTGCCAATGAGAAGAGCGCTCGAGCGTCACTACTCCACTTCAGGAGCGAAAGCTTCCAGCTCCGCTCCCCTGGTTGGCGCAATCTATGACTGTCGTCACAAAGCAAACGCGCTCGATTGGGAGGCGTGAAACAGACACTATTTTTAGCAGGGTGTTTCGATCTAATCGATGACGCATTGAGTGGACTAAGCCATCATATTACGCGTAGTCAAGATAACAAGGATTCCGCCCAGGAACGCAGCAAAATGAATCAGGTTATTCTTTAGTCCAGTGTGCTTGTTTACTTCGGGTACCAAGTCAGTGGCACCGATATAGATGAAGTTACCTGCCGCAAAGGGTACCAGAAACGATATATCGAAATTGAACGACAGCGTATAGGCGATTAAGCCCCCCAACAGGAAGGTCAATGCTGACAATACGTTAAACGCCAAGGCGCTGCGTTTGCTCCAGCCACCGTGAATCAATACTCCAAATCACCCAGCTCCTGGGCACTTCGTGGGCAACTGCGGCCAGCCAGGTCATAATCCCCAAACGTATATCGACGAGGAATGTACCTGCGATGGCAAGTCCACCGATGAAGTTATGGAGACCATCGCCAATGAGGATTAGATAGGTTAGCGGTTTCTTGCAGCTTGCCTGCGCACGGTGACAGTGATGCCAGTGCAGCAGCTGCTCGAGCAAAGAACGTAGTGAAGCCTGCGACAATCCAATAAAATGGCGCGATGGAGTCGCCCATAGTCTCGATGCTGGCCGGGATCATGTAGAAGAATGCGCCGCCCTAGCAGTGACCCTGCTGCAAATGCCACAAGAGGTAAGGTAATTTTTTGAAGCGTACTCTCCTTCAGGAAAAGAGTAATACCGCCAACGAGCGCGATACCGCTCATCGCCAGGCCACTAAAAATAATCCAGGCTAGCGCTTCCATATTCATCTCATGTTAGATCTGACGCCAAAACTTTTGCGAAGTGCTGGTCGCCCCCGGCCCTATCTCAGGTCTCTGATTGCGATAATCTTATCGTGCTTTACCACCATTACTTGGCTGGCCGCAAAGGCATGCCATCCATCCATGGATAGCGGAACGCTCGCAAACAAAACCAGGTCCTGTGCTATGTTGTGGATCTGTACCCCAGAATCTTGCAAAGCGTCGGGATCGCAGTCGCAATGGCGCTCTTGATAATACATTCCGGGCGCTTCTATGTGGCCGTTCTGCTGGGTCCGCTGATGGGAAAAGCGTAAAACTCGCTGTCGCTGTTCAGGATATTCGCCGTTCCAAGGCATGATAGCTCGACGAAGACTTCGCTGATGACCTCAATCCGCTCATCAAGTGTGGGCACCTTCCCTTGCCAGCGCGTACCAAGCCGATCCATCAGCCGGCAAAATTCGTATTCGGAGTCCGTTTCGCCTATCGGGAAAACTGGTCGAGGTTGATCCTGCTTTGAATGTCCTTCAGATCTCCGTTATGACAAAAGACGCGCCGGTGTCCCTTCATCACACGCGAAAAAGGTTGAGTATTGCGCAGTGCGACACTACCTCCGTGGCTTGTCGAATATGTGACATGACACATTGACTGCAATACGCGGCTGAGGATAAATTTCATCCATTCGCTGGAGGCGGCAGGTCTCGGTTCGCGAAAGATCTGGGCATCCGGGCCATCGTAGAATGCCAGACTCCAACCATCGGCCAGTCTACTTTCACTGGCTCCGTGTCGGCTGAACTCCTCCAGGGAAAAGGTTACCCGAGTCGGTAACTGGCTGGAAAGGGCAAACAGCTCGCACAAAGTCGACTACCAATTCTCGCCAAGTAACTCGAAATAGGATTGAGGATGGAGGCAAGCGGGGCACACCTTTGGCGCATCTTCAGCTTCGTGCAGATAGGCCGCAATTCCTGCACCGCCAGACGACCTTTCCTGCCCTCTTTGAAAACACGGCCCTTTTTCAGATTGTCAAGGCCAGATCAGTATAGCGCTTGCCATGCTGTTTTTCGGCGATGGACACGGCGTCGAACGCTTTCGCGACCTGCTCAAAACCTTCTTCCCGTGCTATTTTGGCAAATCCGGGATACATCTCGGTCCATTCATGTTCTTCACCAGCTGCAGCGGCCCGCAAATTTTCGAGGGTATTCCCAATCGTACCGGCGGGAAATGATTCAGTGACTTCTACATTCCCTCCTCAAGAAATTTGAAGAATCGCTTTGCGTGCTCCTTCTCCTGGTCGGCAGTCTCCGCAAAATGTCTGCTATCTGCATTAACCCCTCTGCACGCGCCGCACCCGCAAAATAGTTATACCTGTTGCGCGCCTGGGATTCACCGGCAAATGCGATGACGAGGTTTTTTCTCTGTCTGACCTTACCCTTGAGGCTTTTCACAATAAAATAACCTACCCTTTGAATTTCACTCTCTGGATATGATATCGATAATTGAATGCTGGGCTATGATTGAGGTCAATTGGAGGCAAGACTAAAAGGGAACACGGACGACTACACATCCCGTAGCTCAAAGTTCAGTGCAAATCAACATAGCGCACCTATGCCTGTAGCCAGTTCTCCACTTTTAGCCCCGGCACCCGGGAAAATTCCCCGACATTGGCGGTTATAACTGTAAGGTCATTTGCGAGTGCATGTGCAGCGATCAGTAGATCATTTGGCCCAATGGGTGTTCCCTGATGTGTGAGGTGATGGCGTAATGATGCGTACTGGCGGTCGGCAGGTGTTTCCAGTGGCAGGATTTCCAGTGCCGAGAGGATCGTGTCAATGCGTTGGGCAAGTTTTGCCGAGTTTGACTTGATGGCGCCATAGCGGAGTTCTGCGGCGACAATGATGCTGGTGCAGACAGTAGTCTCGCCTGCCCGGGCGATCTTTGCAGCCACTACGCCCTGCGGATTGCGGACCAGATCGGACAGGATGTTGGTATCCAGTAAATACGCCAGCGATCCACTCATAGCTGCACGTCATCCAGTGGAGGCAGGTCATCATCGATATCGGGAAAGGGTTCAGTCAAGGAATCCAGAGAGGCTAGCAGCGCCAGCAGCTTGCCTTTACGGATTGGCTCCACGATCAGCCGGTCACCTTCCCTGTGGATGATTGCTTCCTCACCCTCCAACTCGAACTCGCGAGGGATGCGTAGGGCCTGGTTGCGGCCGTTGCGAAAGAGGCGTACATGGCGTTCAGAAGTTGACATTCGAATATCTCCTACTGTCATAGCTGTGCCTGTGGGTCCGAGTCAATCCTCCTAAAATCTACATTAAGCGGTTTTGTGAATTGAAGAGAACCCGTTCGTCACATCATGGGACCACCATGGGACCACCATGGGACCATCCTCACGCCTTTAGATGCCCTCCAATGCCCGGCCTATTTTTAACTCTCTGATTTACAAGGCATTAGGAGGCGTGGCGAGGCGTAAAAAAAGCCATAGTTCAGGGTTCCAGATCCTCGCTCTCCGCCAATTATCCCTGTGAATGTTGATATTTAAAGGTTTATATTTTCAAAAACACGCGCTCATCACACTGAGCCGCGAACAAGAAAATAAAAAGGTAGTGGGGCCCTGTGTTGTACTTGGGGCGCATTCTTTTGAGTTACGTTTTACCTATGAAAATAGGGTAGCCGTGATCGTAATTTCGTCTCCCCTATAAATCTAAACTTTTCACCGCTGGTCTATTTCATCTTCAATGCAGCAAACAGTGGGCGATGGTTGGCGAGGACTGGGGAAGACAGCTCCGAACTAACCGCGCCAGGCCTCAATCCCAGCTGGTGCCCCTTCGAAGACAAAGTCATTGAGGAACATGCGCTGACCGAACAGGTTGCGTTCGACCGTGGTTAATTGAACCTCTTCGCAGGTGTCGTCCGGCACTTCGGATAACGTCGATCTGCCGGTGGATGATATCTTTCGCTGCTTTTCCATCCAGCTGGAAATTGGGGGCGGCCTCAAGGCAGTTTGCCAGTGTGCTAGCTCTCTTATCGCCAACAATCAGCATGGCCTGGCTGGCGACATTACCCGTGCGGCCCTGAGGGCAGATGTCATAGGCGGGTGTTAGGCTCAGTTGGTCTCCGTCCCAGAAGGCTGCCTGGTGGGCGTGGTCGTCTGTATTGCCACACAGGATGACACCAGTCGGTCGAAAAGCTCGCACGGCCACTTGGGGAGTTAAATCGGTGCCGAATAATCTCCGCAAGGTCCTCGTAACGGCGTACCGTGCCATCATTCGAGGCCGAAGAGGGTGAGGGCAGACACCATCGCCTTACGTGTCCAGCCACCCTCTGTCCGGGCGCGGTCAAATCGCTCAATCAGCAGAACGTCTTTTCCGGCAATGTGCTCGAGACGGACCGGGGCGACGCTGAGACCGACTTTTTCAGCGAGACGCATTGCAAGGTACTCAGCCTTCACCATGTTGTCGGTGTCGGTCGACGAGGAAAACTTGGCAATCATTTCCTGTCACCATCCTGAAGTAGAGCCTTGGGGCGCGCCCCAATGAGGAGCCATGAACAGCGCCTGATCAGGTCAGGCGAAAGCGGGATGCCCCTTCCAACTTTCTCTGCGGCGCTCATCAGCTCTTCGAGCGTTGCTGTCTCCATCGTACGCGGCACGTATTCTGCGAGAGGGCTGGAAGTCGAGTGCACCCACACGGTCGAACCAGACGTCAGAAGGTAGGTCAACTCATGGAGAGCCGCAATGTCGGTCATTGCCTTTGCGCAAGGTGCGGTTCAGGATGACCCGGCGTCCCCATGCATCCGGCGCAGCGTGGCGCAGGCAGCCGGCCATGTTCAGGCCAGTTTCGGGCGGGATAGCCCCACGGCGTAATGGCTATTCCGGAGATGGTGCGATGCAGTCATTTCGCTGCAAATAGCTCTGGCCGTAGTTGAAGATCAGCTGATCGCCTTCGCGCGAAATGCGCCCGGCGACCACAGGCTCTGTCGCACCCGGTAGCCAGAACCAGACATAGGCTTCTTCCGGTGCTTGCGGTCGCTGCAGTTCAGAAGTCATCTTCGACCTGCTGCTTTTTCTTGCGAGCTGCTTGCGGGAGCAGGGTAAGTTTATTGTGCTCGACAGCTACATGTCGTGTCAGTGTGGTCGGTTCGGCTTCAAACAGGCGTATCCCCAGAATCGCGGCCAGTTCGAACGCCACACCGATTGATGTGCCCATTTCACCTTGCTCGACCCGGTGTACGAGGCCGCGTGAAACCGCCGCGCGCTCGGCGATATCCGCCACTGTAAGGCCGCGCTCAATACGGGCGTTATGGATCATCAGTCCAAGAAGCTCGACGGCCTCTCGGGCGTAACGGGAATAGCTTCTGTGTGCAGGTTTTGCCATGGCCGATAGATCTATAAATAGGTCGTAAAGATGCTCAATGCATCATTTGTAAGTCATATTCGCAATAAGTTACCAGTTTGGCAAGGGTGTCCACAGCACAAATGTACTATAAATAGATCATTACTGAGGGTTGGGGATTAGTAATGGACAGTGATCCGCCTAAAAGCAACACGGCGAGTGTCAGAGACAGATCTGGAGGCCATAGAAGCACGGCTTCTTGCCCTTGAGCTGGAAAAACAGTCGTTGTTCGAACGCAAGCGGCAGCTTGTTGCAGCGGATCAGTTAAACGATCAGACAATACCGGCCATCGATGTGCCGGTGTCGACGGGCGACAAAATAGCATTGTTTCGCAGTTTGTTTCGCGGGCGGGAGGACATTTACGCGCTGCGCTGGGAAAACAGCCAGGGGCGCCAAGGTTATGCCCTGGCCTGCGAGAATGAATGGCGCCAGGGTATCTGCTATAAACCGAAGGTCAAGTGTGGTGACTGTCGCCACCGGGCGTTCCTGCCCCTGGATGATCGTGCGGTCTATGCGCATTTGTCCGGGAAGAAAACGGTAGGGTTGTATCCGTTACTGCGTGACGATCACACTTGGTTTCTGGCCGTGGATTTCGACAAAAGTGACTGGCAGCAGTCGGTGCAGGCCTTCCGTGGTGTCTGTGAAGAGCATGCCGTACCCTGTTCCGTGGAGCGTTCCCGCTCCGGTGAGGGCGCCCATGTCTGGCTGTTCTTTATACAGTCGGTACCGGCGGCGCTGGCACGTCGATTGGGATTTGCACTTCTGGACAGAGCGATGGAGCAACATGCAGGCCTCTCTTTTGAGTCCTATGATCGCCTGTTTCCTAACCAGGATATGCTACCTGAGGGTGGGTTCGGCAATTTGATTGCGCTTCCCTTGCAACGGGGGCCAAGGCAATCGGGAAACTCGGTCTTCATTGACGTGCACTTCGAGGCAATCGGTGATCAATGCGCCTACCTATCCGGTGTCAGGAAAATGGAATCGGAACAGATAGAGCAGTGTTTGAGCCGCCTGCAGATATCCGGCTCATCTGATCGCGATACACAGAAACCCTGGGAGCAGGGGCTGCCGGTGCCTCAAGTCACTATTACCGGCTGCCCCAAGGCTATCGAAGTCACTCTTGGCGAATCTTCTGTACCTGCCCGATGGAGACACTCCCACAAGCATTACTTGCACGACTGAAACGGCTCGCGAGTTTCTCCAATCCGGTGTTTTTCAAAACTCAGGCCCTACGATTTTCCACACAGGGCATATCACGATTTTATCAGCTTGGCACATATCGAGCAGGTTGCTTATCTATGCCACGCGGGTGTCTGGATGATGTGCTGGCATTGCTCACAGAACAGCATATTGCGGTGACCGTTGATGATAAGCGGATGAGCGGTAAGCGATTACGGGGACTGAAGTTCAAGGGCAGTCTCCGGCCTGAACAGACGAAAGCGGTATCAGCACTCGCCAAACACGAGTGTGGTGTCCTGCACGCCCCGACTGCGTTTGGAAAAACCGTGACGGCTATCAGATTGATCCATAAACGCAAGGTGAATACGCTTATCCTGGTCCACAGTCGGCAATTGCTCGATCAGTGGAAGGAGCGACTGGGGGTGTTTCTGGAAGGCTGCGATATTGGCGTGATGGGCGGTGGTAAGAAAAAGCCCAGCGGAGAGATCGATATTGCGACCTATTAGAGTATGCTCGACCGAAAAATTAACTCTGTTGATCCTCGGCTGTTCGATTACGGTCAGATCATAGTGGATGAATGCCACCACATTGCAGCTCCCGGCTATGAGGCACTGCTCAGTGAAGTGCGGGCGAAGTATATCGTCGGCATTACAGCGACGCCATACCGGCAGGATGGCCATCAATCGCTGATTATCATGCTAGCCGGTCCAATCCGGTACGCGGTAAAAGACGATCAACGGCACAACTTTGAACAACGAGTTATAGTCCGCCGTGTACATCAGTTGCCGCCCTCGAATGTGTCCGCTCTAGGGACTCGGCCACATATTGTCGACATTTACCGCTGGCTGGCACAGGACGATGAACGCAACCAGTTGATCATTGAGGATGTCGTCGCAGCGGTATCGGAGGAACGTAACCCCTTGTTATTGACTGAGCGCCGGGAACACGCCTCCCTGTTGGCGGATCGGCTTCGAGAGCGGGGTATCTCCTGTCAGGTACTTAAAGGCGCGATGGGGGTCAAAGAGCGAAACGTCGCCATGGCGGCCCTGGACACTACTCAGGTCCTGATTGCGACGGGGAAGTATATCGGGGAGGGCTTTGACCTCCCGCGGCTTGATACTCTGTTCTTGGGGCTACCGATTTCCCCTGGAAGGGCTCGCTCGCGCAATGCGCTGGGCGGATCCATCGACAGTCTGTAGACAAAGACAAGGTGCTTATCTACGATTACCTCGATACCCGCCTGCCGACACTGACGCGTATGTTCGGGCGTCGGGAAAAAGCGTATTCGGCACTTGGCTATACCATCGTTGATGGCGAGGCACCGGATCAGGTCCAGGCGAACCTCCCTCTAACACCTCCGTAGTAGGATTCTGGTCGAGGGCTATGGGACCACCATGGGACCATCCTCACGCCTTTTGATGCCCTCTAATGCCGGGCTCATTTTTTAACGCTCTGATTTACAAGGCATTTGGGGGCATGGCGAGGCGGAAAATACCATGGCTCAGGGTTCGAATCCTCGCTCTCCGCCATAACCCTTTGATTTTGTTGAAATAATCCGACTTTTCTTTCGCCATGGGACCATTTTGGGACCAAACGCGCAGAAACCTGTCCCTGGAACAGGTAGAGGGAGTGACGCTCCAGTTATTTACCAGTTCCATGCATACGTCCATCCGTCCTCTCGACGAGACGAAGGCCAGCGATGGTCTTGCCGCCGCAACCGCCGGTCAGAAGTCTTCTCACTTATCTTCGCTGCGGTCGAAGATTTCGAGCTTAAAACGAAATCCCGCGTTCGGGGCCACCATACGACCCAACTCCTCCCATGTGATAGATTTGCCATCGATGATCAGCCGGGGCATCTGCACGACGCTGTCGGGTTCGTCGGTGATCTGCCCGCGGACTACATCATCATGGGTGATTCGATAGCCGCGTCCTTGGGGCTCGATGTGCCTGCGACCTAGCTCTCGCCGGATACGCTCAAAGAGTGTCTTGAAGGTGATAAACAGGTCCTGTTCCGCCGCTGCGATCACAGCGAATTCGTAGCCATCCTTTGGTCCTGTCTCGAGTGCCTCAAGCGACAATCGGTCGCTAAAGATATGGGTGCGAAAGTTGAAGGTGTAAGGACACCATCAAGATCTGGATGGTCAGCGGATCGAAAGTAACGTGCTCGTAGTCGGTCCTAGGTGCTCGGCAACGGACTCGTTGTAACATCGGGAGCACATAAATTTTGTCCCTGTCTGGTATCCGACCGATACCCCGTCGCAAGGAGAAACCGCCGCTCCGCAGACGCTGCAAACTTGGTTGCTCATAATGGTACCTACTCCATTAAATTGGGTGTAGCGGCAATGCCGAAGTGATCGTTTTCACCCCAGATCTCCGCGCGCATTATAATTCGCGCCGGGGCGGGCACGACTATGGCGAGTCAGCGAAGACCTGAGTGGGTGCAGCCGCCAGTAATTCTCACAAGGCATTGGTTTGCTTTGGTAGGAAGGTTCTCTTCATCAATTCCAGGCCTCTTTTCGGCGCTTGGTACGTTCGGCAAATGATGACTCGGCGAGGGCTTTACCTTGAATAAGCTTTTTCGAAGCCAGGCATGAAGGCACTTTGCGACGATGGATTTGTGGAACCTCGTTGACGAGTGTTTTCCAGCCGAGCTCGTCTCCAACCTTTTTATAACAACGCCTGGCCTGTTTGAAGTGTGACAGGGCAGCGTCGTAGTCTCTGCTCTTTCTCGAGTTGAGAATGCGTATCCCCGGGGCTCGATAAACCTTCGCCGCCGCGATGTCGGGGTGGAGCCGCTCCAGTTTCTTTGCCGCTGGTTCAGTGGCGTAGTGACTAATGGATTCAAGGTCCTGGTGGGTCGAACGCCGAAGCCGTCCAACAAGTCGGTCTATCTCTTTGGTGGCGAGCCACAGCTCTATCACAAAGTCCAAGTCTGCCTGATCCGATGTATTCATTGCCTTGGTATGCCATTTCGCTCGCTCTCGTTTCGGTACATACTTCATGAGCAGGTCGTAGGCCAGCTTGGACGGGAAAGCCTCGAATTCGGCCCAGGCGGATGCGAGCGCCGCGTCGGAGTCGCCCAGCTTGACTAAGAGTTTGCGCTTCATCTCGTCCAGTTGGTAGCTCGCTCCACGACCGCTTGTGTGTCCTTTTTCGAGGTCGAGACCCCGTTCGACCCACTCGAGTGCTTGTTCTGGTCTACGCCGGGCTTGCAGTATCCCGGCTATGATCTCGCAGTCGACCGGAAACAGTTCGGTCTCCCGGCACAATTCGACATAGGCATTCAGATTACCTTGGGCGGCATAGATGGTCTTCAACACTCCACCCCAATAGCGTCGGCGGTAGCTGACATCCTGGAGCGTACGCCCGTTCTCGTCAAAGTTTTGATGGCCGTTTGGCGGAATCGAATCGTTTCTGCACCTCGGTAGCGAAGTGTGATAGTCCGTTTCTGTCCGGACGTTCACCGCTTCAGTTCGAGCTGGTAGCAAAATCCGTAATCATCGTTGTCCATCCAGCCCAACAATCCTCGGCAGTCTTTCCGCTATCGGATTGTGCCGCCTGGCGTGCTTTTATCCAACCACACATCAAGTTTTCGACAAACATCCCCAGATTGCCACTCGAGTCGTCGATCTCCTCCGCCTTTTCGTAACAACCGGCAATAAAGGTTTCATACAGTACGATGGCGCGTTCAGCTTCCTCCGGCAGGAGTTGCTCGATCTGCTTTGCAAGCTCTTCGAGATCCGTGGTGAACGACCAGGATGCGTTGTAATTGATGAAATTTCCCAGCATCAGGGCTTGCTCCATGGCGCGGTCGATTGGATCGCGGTGACGGCCTCGCTTTACCGGTGTCATTATTGGAAATCCTCGTGTTTGTCTCCGTAAAATGGTTCACGGCATCGCTTCTGCGTTGTGTCCATCTCTTTCATGAGCGAAAGTGTGAGGGGCTATTCCATGAATTTCAACTAGATGCATTTTCCGACCGATCTATACTTGCGGTTCAGGCAGATTGCCAATTGACGTTGGGTAAGCACTATCCTCGGCAGTAAGCGCTGAGGGTTCGAGGAATAGTTGTAGAATGGTTGTATAAAGTAACCAGGTACGTTACATTGATGCACAGATGAGGAGGTTGTTTTTGATTCAGAGCTTTCGGGATCGGTGGCTGCGAGACTTTTATCTGGCGGACAAGGTTAGTAAGAGACTACCCGCTGAAATTAAGGACCAGATTTTCCGCAAGCTGCAGTTGATAGATGATGCGACCTGCGATCTAGACTTGCGTTCGCCGCCAAGTAACCATTTTGAAAAATTGAGAGGAAATCTGTCCGGCAAGCACTGCATTCGCGTCAATAAACAATGGCGGCTGATCTTTGCGTGGTCGGGGGAGCGCGGTGAAGCTCAGAACGTTTATTTGGATAACCACGATTATCGGTGAGGTAAGCTATGAATATCACAAAACGACAACCCGTCAGCGTCGGTGAAATGATTACAGAGGAATTCCTCGTGCCGATGGGATTGACCCAAGGGCAGCTTGCCGAATCGATGGGAGTTAGCCGAAAAACAGTCAACGAGTTGTGTACAAATCGTCGCGCCGTCACGGTGGACACCGCATTGATGCTTGCCACGGTCTTTGGAAATACGGCTGACTTCTGGTTGAACTTACAGCAGCGAAATGAGCTATGGAAAGCGCTAAACACGCCAAAGCGTAGGGCGCGAATAGAGAAAGCCAAGCCCATCGCAGCTTGAACTATTTCTGTATTGGAGTTTTCTTATGGGACCACCATGGGACCATCCCCACGCCTTTTGATGCCCTCTAATGCCAGGCTCATTTTTTAACTCTCTGATATACAAGGCATTAGGAGGCATGGCGAGGCGCAAAATGGCATGGCTCAGGGTTCGAATCCCTCGCTCTCCGCCATAACACGTTGATTCTATTGAATTAATTCGCATTTTCTTCCGCTATGGGACCATTTTGGGACCAAACGCTCCGGGCTCTACCCCATATCGGGGGATGGGCATTCATGTTCACCCGATTGATAATGCCACCCGCAGTGGGTCAGCACTCTCAACCGATAATTCTCAAAGTTCCTAAAACCATAAGCCCTTCTCGAGATCATTTCCATCTTGTTGTGGAAGCCCTCGGTGATGCCATTCGTTTTACTAAAGCGCCACATCGCCAGAATGGGCGCCATCCAGCTGGTCAGTGTCTTTGCCAGCACCCGCAAGGCTATCCCCAGCTGTTCAAGCAGTTCCAGCTACCTTGGCAACTTGGCCTGGCGCGACGGGCTGTGAGGTTTTAAAAGCGGCATAAAGCGAATCAGCTTCTGCTTAGCCATACAACGCTTGCTGTACCGGATAGTCGCTCGCAAGGCGCTCAACCAGCAACTAACGGACCGAACCCGTGTCGCGCTGTATTTACATCAACGGGAGACTAACCCCGGCTGGTCCAGGCAGTATATCAAGACAGCGGATGTTGGGAGTTTGTCTTCTACAAACCTCAAGAACGCGGCAAAGTAGCTACAGAAAAGTTAATCTGTACGTATCCACTCAGGTCCGACAGGTGCGCACTAGTTGTGGGGATCTCCGAAATATTCCTTTTCGAGCAGCGGAGTAGTGCGGTCATAGAGTCCGTCGTAGCGCTTTTCGGTATTGAATAGGAATCTCTTTAGTCCGGCGCCAGACTCCTCTTTCGCAATGACCTGGCAGAAGTAACGCTCATAGTTGATGCCATTGGCAAATCCAATCAACATTGGTGCTGTGGACGGCTCGCGTGGCTTGCTGATCTTTACCGTGTTGGCATACGAGCGGGCAGCGCATGCCCAGTAGTGAGCTGGCGCAGAGTCTCAAATGCGACCAGGGCTGGTTTCTGCCAGGCGAGGAACTTCGTGAACCAGAGCTGGGATACGCTCTCCGGTTTGGAGAGCACCATATTTGGACGAAGCCACCACAGATGTCTGGATCACGTTCTTGATGAGGCCAATGCCAATTCTATCGGATTACCTCATGGTTCTGATCCTCATCCGTTCTGTATCGACGTGCAGGAAAGCCCAAAGGCGTTAATTTGCTACGGCACCCTCTAAGTGCGCTAGCGCGCAGACAGCCACCGCAATTGATTCCATTCTTTGAAGCTCTATTCTCGGCAGGCCACTCGGATTAGATCGATTTACTCCACCGGTTCTGTGTAAATGGCTTGCCGTGTTTTCGAACAAGAGGGGAGTACACTTGACGATTGCCAAACCCGCCGCGGCTCACAACCAACTGCTGGCCGCCCTGCCGGGCCGGGATCAGCGTCGCTTGCTGGCAGGCTGTGAGCCTGTCCAGTTGGCATTTGCCCAGATCCTTAGCGAACCCGGCGAGCGTATTCGCCACGTCTACTTTCCCACGGAAAGTTTTATCTCCCTGACCAAGCCATGCAAAATCCCGCCAGTCTGGAAGTGGGGCTGATTGGAGACGAGGGTATGCTTGGCATCACCCTTACTCGAGTGGACATATCACTACTGCATGCCGTGGTGCAGGGCGAAGGCACTGCGTTGCGCATGAATGCAGCCACCTTTCGAGGAGAGCTGGGGCGAAGCCCGGCACTGGAGCGCAGGCTGAAGCGCTATCTTTATGTAACGGTGGGCCAGATTGCGCAGGCCGCAGCCTGTGCCAGTTATCATATGCTCGAAGCGCGTCTCGCGCGGTGGCTTCTCATGACACAGGATCGCGCATTCCAATTCATTTCACGTCACGCACGTATTTCTCGCTTACATGCTGGGTGTACGTCGAGTCGGCGTCACCAAAGGCTGCGACAGCCCTGCAGAATCGCCAACTGATTAGCTATAGCCGGGGGAATGTCACGGTTCTGGATCGCGCGACCTCGAGGCCGCTTCACTGTGATTTGTTACGCCGCCGACAAGGCCAGCTACGCCACGATAATGGATCAGGAGTCCCGGGATCCCACCTAGTGGTTGCGCACCAGGGTTGGCAGCCTGATGAGACGGACTACACCTTTTGGCCACTGTCGACTATGTGCGCCAGCAGACAGACCGTAAAAAGTTGAATCACTATACTTTGAGTCATTGCAGTCTACCCAGTCGCCGGCTGCGTTCGCGGCGTTTGGCAAACAGCGGTATATGTCCGGCGTAAATGCCGTTGAGTCAACTAAAGAACATCCGCAGTAAGGAACGATTATGATCAACTTCAACACGTTTAACAGTATGCAGCGATACGCAATCAGCGCAGTGGCCACAGCCATACTGCTAGGGTCGACTGGCTGTGCCGAAATGTCGAAGCAGGATAAGAAC
>JADJWY010000020.1 GCA_016716085.1 Hahellaceae bacterium | reverse complement strand
CCAGGATATTCACTCTGTCAACGTAGAAACCTCTCTGGAGTACGAGGTGCTTTTCGACTCCGTCTACGGCAACTCCATACTGCATGCGCAGCTTGATCCGAAGCAAATAGACAAGTTCTCATTAAAGATCACTACGGAAGCCACCCGCTATGAGCGAGCTATCCAATGGCATAATCGGCAGCCTCAATCGTTGCCACAAAACCTCGTTCACTTCTCGCCTCAATTGAAAGCAAATGAGCGAATAAAATTCACCTCAGAAATTATTAAAATTGCGCAGTCCATTTCAGAAGGGAAAAGCGGCGACACGTTGAAAATAGCCAGGGCGGCATACGATTACGTAATCGATCACATGGAATATGATAAAACCGGCGATGACTGGGGAAAGGTGATGCTGCCTATGCCTGCTCTGCTGGAAAAGGCAATTGTACCGATTTCCATTCATTGTTCCTGGCAATTCTGCGAGTGTGTGGCATTCCAGGCCAGTTCGAAATTGGTGCAGCATTTCCATTTGGTGCTAATGAGGGTGATATCACATTTTTCAAATGTGGCTATCACTGCTGACCTCTTTCTATGTTCATGGCTTGGGCTGATCCCAGCCGATTGTTCGGAAGTAGGGCAAAAGCCGGGCCTCCGCGATTATTACTTCGGTTCACTGGATGAAAACCCGTTTTCTTATGAGTTACGGTCGGGACATTGTGTTACTAGAGTCCGACGAAACAAACACAGAATTTGTTCACCGATCCCGTCTTAGAAAACGAAGATGGAATCCCGCTGTATTACGAAAAGAAAATGTCTTTCCGTACTCTTTGAAATACACAAATCGAAGGTAACCCTATGAATCAATCGAAAACTGTTGTAGTCCTCGGGGCGGAATCGGTGGAATCGTCGCCGCCACTGAACTGAAGAAAAACTCGGTGCCAAGCATCGGATAGTTCTGGTGGAGAAAGAAAGCCAATAATTTTTCCCTTCTTTTTCTTTGGCTCATGGCGCTGGTTCGAACGCCGGACCAGATTTCTCGACCGATGCGGAATGTTACAAAACGTGGCGTCGAACTCATTCTACGGAGAGGTGGAGCATATCGACCTCTCGCCCGCACCGTGACGGTTAACGATCAAAATTATTCAGGCCGATTACATTATCGTAGCTCTTGGTGCCAATTGGACCCTGCAACGATTCCAGGATTGTCTGACGCGGGCACAACTTGTATTCGTTGCAGGAGCTATCAATATTCCGCGACGGCCAGTCAGAGCATTCGTAGGGAATATCGCGGTGGTGGTGAGCTCCATGCCGTTCAAATGCCCAGCGGCACCGTATGAAGCGGCGATGTTGCTGGAGGCGGATTGCCGTAAGCGCGGTATTCGTGATGCCGTTTCTGTTCAAGTCTATTCTCCGAACCAGGTCCAATGCCGGTTGCTGGCCCGATTGTTTCTGACCAAGTGCGAGGCATGCTGGCTCAGAAGAACATTCAGTATTTTCCACAGCACACTGTGCAATCAGTCGATCCACGTGCCCGTACGATGCAATTCGCTAACGGCGTTACTGCCGAATACGATTTCCTCGTTTATGTGCCCTACTCATAAAGCTTCCAAAGTAGTCAGATTCCGGATTGACAGGTGATACCGGATGGATACCCGTTGATAAAATCACTTAAGACGCGGTTTTCGGGGTTTCGCTATTGGCGATGTCACGGGCATTATGCTGTCATCTGGAAGCCGCGCCAAAAGCAGGTGTATTTGCGCATGGGCAGGCTGAGGTGGTAGTTCAAACCATTGTTAACGAGATCACTGGCCCAGGCAACGCAGGTGAATATTCTGGAATGGGACAGTGTTTCGTAGAGACAGGCCATTTTCGTGCAGGAATTGGCAAGGGGAATTTCTATGCCGAGCCATTACCCTCGATTGAGATGCAAAGGCCAATATCCTGGAATCATCTCGGAAAAGTAATTTTGGAAAGTACTGGCTTTACCGCTGGTATTAAACCTTTTGTCAGTAGAAATGACCGGCACAGCGCGGTGACGAGGCCATGGTAAATACCTTACTGGATTCTTTCAAAGAAAAATCACTTATCCCAGACTGTCGGTGACAGATCGATGCGATTTGAGATGCGTATATTGTATGAACGAGGACATGACTTTCATGCCTCGACGCGCCGCACTCACCATTGACGAATTAACAGATATTGAGGGTCGGCCGTCATTCTGGAAAAATTCGCCAAAATTACGTTAACTCATTGATACTAATAGTTTTTTACGTTTATTCTGGTTCCAGTCTTGATCCCAAAATCCAACGGCGGAACCTCTCTTCAAGTCCAGATTGTAATCACCAAAGCGGTTGATATTGAATTTCGATATGGCGAGAGTCCATTCAGTAACTCTTTGTTGATTACTACGCCTCTCGATAAGTCCTCAAAACATGGGTCATTTTTTCCACGTTGTAGAGAATCACCATGTTCGCGACAAGCTGGTTGTATTTGACGATTTTCCTCTGCTCATGGCGGACGTTTTCAGCAATGATGCCTTCGCCTCCAAAGAAAAGCCATTTGATAAAACCGTTAAATTCCTCACTTTTATTCGTGGCTGATTGAATGGTTTTTCGAAGCTCAATTTCATCGATATAGCGCAGTAAAAAGAGTGTTCTTATCGCCTTTCCCAGCTCCTTAAATGCCAAATACAACTTATTTTTACCGACTGTAAGTTCAAGCCGTCGCAAGATAGTCGAGGCTGTAATCTTGCCCTTTTTAATTGAGATGACCACGCGTAGCATATCCCGAAGGTGTCGCTCAATTAATTTGAAATCGATACTCCCAGCAAACAAGGACTCAATATTTTTGTATCGATAGCGATTGTCCGGCCTGAAAAGCAACAAATCCTGAATGTTGCGGATTCGTGGCATGAGGTTGATACCCAGCAAGTGCGATAGACCAAACACAGGATAACTTTGCGCTTGCGTATCGCCATGTAAAGTGTCGGGCTGGATGTCGGATTTGTTGTTCATCAGGCCATCGAGAATATACACCGCTTCGTAGACACCGCACGGAATAAATGACTGAACAAAGCAATGTAGGTATCGGAAACATGGTAGTAGCCAATACCACCATAACCGCCATAGCGAATATGGTACTCCGTTAACAGGTTCTGTTCGTACAGATGCCACATCGTCCCATCAGCTGACGCGTGCTTCCCGCTGCCCCAGTATTTAGGCAGATCAAATTTATTGTAAGCGTTAACGACCTGGGTGATCGCTTTGTCCAAACGGTCTTCGGAAGCATGTCTAAGATTGAGCCAAGCAACTTGTTTACGGCTCATATTCTTCACAGACTTGGCCGTTTGAACAGGTCCAAGATTGCAGCCATAACAAAATAACGTGGTGATGAAGCGCTTTTCTGGTTCATCAATACGCAATTCACCTAATTCTTCATCCAAAGTTTCATCATCGACCAGCTGCTCTCTATAGTCATCAAATTCGGCACTGAATGGAATAAACAAATCACCTGAAGAGAGTTCATGTTTTATATGTAACAACAACCAGAGTTCGAGGTATTTTCTATGGAAAAGTCGTTCAACTTCTCCGGCGTCATTCTTCGTGTTTGACAAGATCAACTTACGCCATTTTTCTGTGAGCCAAGTGGTATCGAATGGCTCCGGCAAATGCTGGTTCAGCGCCTCTTCGTTGATAAATTCGGATCGAGTACTACGCAAGCTCTTTAGCAAATTGAGTAGTGACGTGCCGCTGGTATCGCTGGACGTCGATTGCAAATCCAATATATCCAGGCAATTGAAAAGCAAAGCGCGTTTCGCCGGTAATTGCTCAACATGAAGGGGTAATAATTGTTTCCGGCGTAGGCGATGTGCTGATTGCATCGATCTATCAGCGAACTGGCGTCTTCGCCCAAGACACTACCAATTGCTTGCAGCTTATTGATTTTTTTTCAGAATCTTGATCGTACGCGATAAGAACGTCTCGAAATTTTGCGATCAAGGCATCAATTTGTTTTTGGTGCTCTAAAATGTATTTATTCAGCGCTGCCTGTGCGTTGTTGCCTCCATACTTCGCAGCATTTTATATACAGGTTGGCTACATCATCCAGGGCTTTGCTGTGTTGTTGGCGAATCAATATAACGGCAAGTGCATAGCGCTTATTGACTTTGAGTCGTGCCATTTCGGGCGCGGTTAACGCGCGAGCCTCCAGGGCAAACTGGCGGTATTTCACCACGGGAACATCGACTTCGGGGAGCGTTCACCAATGTTTGGAGCCAGTGGACGCTGAAGATAGCTTCAAACTTCTTGTTACCGGGCTTTTTGGGTTCACATTTGAGGATATTCCAGGCACTGTAAGCGCCATCGGAAGTGATCTAATAATTCATCAATTTTTTGTTTGGCTTCCGGCGATAGGTTTCGGCCAATCTCGCGAAAACATTCTTCATTGACTATTTCTCGCTGCACGAGCGATTCGTTTGAGCACCGTAAAGCCAGGAAGCTCGTAATGGTGATGCGCTAACTCTTCCAACATCACATTGATAATGTCCGCGAGCATTTCCTTTGTCTCTGAGGCATTTTCAGCAATTTGAGCGAGCCAAGGCTGGTCGCTTAAACTGAATGGCTTTATGCCGAGAAATTCCCTCAATTGTTGTTGCTGGCGTGATCGAGACCCTGACCGGTCGTAGTCTTTAAGCTGTTTCACAGTAATCGGCCGTTTGCTATCTATGGAGTCAAACACATGTCTCGTGATTGAAGGTGGCGCTGAGGCCAGGGGCACAAAGTAACCGAGTCGCTGAAGTAATTTCAGATTCAGAATGAGGCCGAAACGTAAGATCGGCTTTTTTTCCGAAGCGATCAGGTTTAATTCTTCTGGTGTTGGGGTGTAATACTCCTTGAGTTCTTTATCGGTGATGGTGCTGCGCAGTCGTGGATAGGCGGTTTCGTGCAGACTGCTCATATCTCTAACTTCCCATAAAAACGGGGTTCGTTAATCCCAGTGTTTATTGGTGCGAGGATCGCGAATGCCGACCTCTAGCATGCATTGGTTCTCTGACGCGATCTGGTGCATTTGATGAAGCAGCTCATCCAGGAGCTCATCCAGTAAATTGCCATCATTATGCTCGACCGTAATTTCATACTTTCGTCCTTCTGAATCGACCTTTTTCATCGACCATGGCGACAAGCAATGCCGCTCGATCAATTCTTTTTGCTTTTTTCAGTACGCTTAGACAGCTTGCTATAAGGTTCGAGAACAAGAAGAACCTCCAATAGGGATTGTAAGGGCTGTTGTTCATCACGTTCGATTTGGGACAGATCGCTCAGCAATTCCAGTTTCAGTACGGTACTGAGAGAATGGATCAGGTGCGTCAATGTACTGTATTGCCGATTGCACATCTTTCCAACCCACGTATTCCATCAGGGATTTCGTGTCCCAGCCCTGCGCATTAGCCCAGGTGGCAAAACCTCTTCGCAGCGAGTGACTGCTAAACAGGTTGGCCTCGTCAATCTCGGCTCGCGAACAGCACTGCTTAATGATGCCGATGATGCTGGCGGGATGTAGTGCGCCTTCGGATAATTGCCCCCAACGATTAATCGAACGAAAGACTGGTCCGCTTTTTAATTGCGCCGCGCTCATCCAATCCAAATAGGCTTCGACCGGGCAGAGTTGTTGCAATGCGGGTGCCTTATATCGTCGACCCAAACGGGAATGATCACCTTTGCTGCGGGGTAAATATTTCCATTCCTTTCCCTGAATCGGCCTGAATATGCTCCACACAGAGACGGGCTAATTCGTCACTGCGAAAAGCTCTCCAGAAACCGATCAGCAATAAGGCTTTATCTCTGATCGATTGCAACGCTTCTTTTGGCGAGCCAGTTGTAATAAAACCGTCAAAAGAATTCACCAGCTGCGTTAGCTGGTCGAGCTGAATCGGTTTAGCTTGCTTTTGAACAACCGGGTGCAATTCGGCGATGCCCTTTAACACTTTTTTCACATGCGGTGCTTTGGTGGGATCGGGAAAGCCCTGATCAAGATGCCAAGCCGCTAAACCGGCTAGCCGCTGACGTAGCGTATTTAAAGACAAGGTTTTTGCATAATCCGCCAAATAGCGAGCCACACTATCGGCCGTAGCGGGGAGAAAACCACCCCATCGGCACTCGAAATGCTCGACAGCCGCACGGTAACTTAAACGGGTGTTCTCACGTGTTGCCGCTCGCACATATTGGTCAACGTCTGTCACGTTTATTTCCTTTAAATACGTGTAGACGAGCGCTGAGGTCTTGGCGACAACTCACCCAATATGCCGCACTGATCGACAGACCTCGCATTGCCACATTTAAGTCGTAGCTTTCTGAGGTCGCCATGAAGATTTTGTAAATCCTCGATGCGCGACTCCACAACCAGTAAGTGCATATCAATCATCTCATTTACCGCTTCGCATGGGGTGCTTGGTGAATGTTGTAACGATATTAGGCGTTTAATCTCATTTAATGTCAGGTCCAGTGCACGGCAGTTCTTGATGAAGGCCAGTTTTTCTAATGCAACTTCGTTATACACCCGGAAGTTCCCTTCGGTACGCTCAGGTGCCGAGATTAGGCCTTCCTCTCGTAGTAACGAATTGTTTGGATCGAGCAGCCACCTGCGCTTTGCCAGTTCACCAATTTTCATCATTTCCACCCTTGACTCTATAGTTGCTATAGAGTCTACACTCTCCAATACCGTGTAAACAAGAGCCATTTATGACTGAAGACTCGAAGACTTGTGGCTGCATGCCAGTCAAGACGCTTCATTGCAGCCTGATTCGCAAACAAAAAGTAATACTCAGCTCGAGATGAGCCACCTGAGTGTATTTGACGTTTCCTCAGATGGATTGCCCATCCGAGGAAAATCTGGGCGCACAGCTTTTGCTAGTTTCGAAGAAACCGTCGCCTTTCGAATTCGACTTAGCAAATCGCAGATGCGTATATATCACCCCGATATGGCAGATAAAGTGGAAAAAGCCATGAAGTCTGCTGGGCTTGGGGCAACGTTGGCCTCACTAGAGTCGGTGGATCGCAATACGGTTCAGAAAGCCTTGGAAGCCACAACGGTGAATGAAACGCGGAAGCGCAGGTATTACGATGGCTGCTGGCCATTAATGCCGTCATGTTTGTACTTGAACTTGGTGTGGGCATGGTAGCGCAATCTACAGGGCTTATTGCTGATTCACTGGATATGTTCGCCGATGCGGCGGTCTACGGTGTGTCGTTATATGCCGTGGGCAAGGCTGCCAAGCTGAAACTTAAAGCGGCTCACTTTTCGGGTTGGTTGCAGATTACACTTGCTCTGGGTGTTCTATTGGAGGTTGCCAGACGCTTCCTATATGGAAGTGAACCGGTCTCGGGGCTCATGATGGGCGTAGGTGTTGTGGCCCTAATAGCGAATATTACCTGTCTCTTGTTGATCTTCAAATCGCGAAACCAGGGCTCCCATATGAAAGCAAGCTGGATATTTTCGGCGAATGATGTGCTCGCCAATGTCGGCGTCATCACAGCCGGTATCCTAGTGGCGGTAACCGAGTCTCAAATACCTGATTTGGTCATAGGGATTATCATTGGGCTGGTCGTATTAAACGGCGCACGGCGTATTCTTTTGCTATGATAGCCAATTATTAAACTTGACTTAGAGACTGGATAAACCAGAAACAATGTTTAAAACGTGCCCTGACATACTTTTTGCTGACGCTGATTGTTCTTCAATCAGGCTTGGCTGGGCGACGCGCATCAACTTCACCAGTCCGGTTCTGAGCATGTGACTTTCGATGAAGATCACCAGCATCTAGACGGCCTTGAGTCTGAAAAACACTTGGCTAACGACGGTGGCTCGGACGCGCCTTCCTCTCAAAAGTGGGATTGCCACCACTGCTGTCATTGTCACGGACACTTTTCACCCGCCATTCTGATTTCTACCGACCATATCTTATTGTCCAAGCATTCATCACCGATACCCACGTATTCTGAAAACGCTTTTCCCGATACCTACGAAGCCTTCCTGCGCCCTCCTAAAGCATAAGCCCTAAGTACCGTTTTTCACCCGCACTTGCGGAATACGACTTACATTAGGACTTATCCATGCGATATACCACTTTTAACAGGTGTCTTAAGCCCTGTGTGTGGCTTGCGTTTTTACTTTGCAATTTGACCATCACTGCAAACGCAGCTGACATAGATGCGACGCTAACCTTGAACAAGGCGCTAACTCGAACGTTGGCGCACAATCCACATCTTTATCAATACCGCTTCACCCAAGAAGCGTTAAATGCTCAACGGCAAACCAGTGCCTTACGCCCAGCGATGGGATTGGAGCTGGAGGTCGAAAACTTTGCTGGATCGGGCAACAACGAGGGATTTGATTCAGCGGAAACCACTCTGGCTTTGTCTTCAGTGATCGAACTGGGCGGGAAACGTCAGGCTCGTCTTTCCTACGCTGACGCTCGCATCAGTCAAGCACAATGGGAACAGCAAGCTGCCACACTTGATGTGTTGGGCGAACTGACTGCGATCTACGTGGAAGGTTTAGCAACCCAGGCCAATATTCGGCTGGCCGAGGAATCACTGGGGCTATCCGAGTCATTGCTGGTTACCGTTAAAATGCGCTCCAAACAGGGAGCCACACCGGAGGCGGTCGTCGTCGCCCAAGCTGCCGTCGCGCGGGCCGAAATCCGTCTAGCTGCACTGGTGGAACAGCTCGAACGCCAAAAAGTCCAGTTGTCGCGGTTTTGGGGTGATACCTCGTCCGCGTTCACCAAGCTGGAGGGGTAGTTTGTTTGAGTTTGGTCCTAACCAGAGCTTCGACAGCTGTATGCACGGGTGAAGACATCACCGGCTATCCAAGTATTTGTAAGTGAGGCGCGAATCAAGGATGCGCAAGTGACGCTGGCATGGGCTGGCGGACGCAGTGATCTGACCTGGCGAGCGGGAATCAAACGCTTTGAAGAAACAGGCGATTCAGCGTTTACCGCTGGGCTCTCCATTCCTTTGTTTTCCAATAAACGCAGTAGTGGCGAAGTGAAAGCCGCTCTAGCAAACCGCAATGCGGTGGATTATGCCCGCCAAGATCTGCTTTTACGCTTACATACTCAACTTTTTGAGGCCTATTCGCTGAGAAAACAAAGCATCGAAGCGGCCAAGAAAACCCAAAATGTGGTGATCCCGGCACTGGAAAACGCACTCAAACTGACCCGTGAAGCCTACGAAAATGGGCGTTACCGATATCTGGATTTGATTGCAGCTCAAGAGGAATTGCTTGCAAGCAAACAGGCGCGAATCGATGCGGCATCGACAGCACTCATCAGTCAAGCGCTGATAGAAAAGCTGTCCAGCGAAGCCCTTAATCAATAATTCAACCATGTTATTCAGGTTTGACCACCGTCAGGCCTCAGGAATTTATAACTATGAAAAATTTAATTATCTCAGTAATCACAGTGTTAACCCCTTGTTTTAAGTGCGTGCCTTTATGCGGCTGATCAAAAACACGATCATCAACATGAAGAAAGTGACAACCATAAAAAACACCACGTAGAGGGTGATCACAAGCAACATGGCGACCATGTAGATCACGAAGAGACGTCCAAAGACGATCACAACGAGGATCATAAGCACGGTGATCATGCTGAAGACAACGAAAATAAAAACAATAAGGGAGATAAATAATGAAAGGATTAACGACGTTGTTTTTTCAGTTAGCCTCTAAAAACAAAGCCATTTTCTTCGGCGTGCTGCTTGCGCCGACAGTCCTGTTAGGCACATTAAGCGCTTGGGCGGAAGATGGCCACGAACATGAACACGAAGCCACCGAACAGCATGCACCGCATCATAACGAGGGTGACCACGAAGAGCACGAGGATCATGTTGATCACGATGACGACGGTCACGATCATGATGAGCGTGGTCATGGTAGCGAAGAGGATGAGCTTGGGCACGAAGAGGAGAACAGCAGCCGTATTGATGGAGAGATGACAGACAAGGGGCATCGTCACCGCAAGAGCAGGCTCTCAAGAACTTCACCAAACGATCACCGTTTACGGTACGGTGGTGTCAGCGCCAGAACAACTAAGTCATGTGCGTGCCCGCTTCGGAAGGGGGTAGTCAAGTCGGTTCAGTTCACAACGGCGACCGCGTGAAAACCGGTGATGTGTTGGCAGAAATTGAGTCCAATGAAAGCCTCAAGACCTACCAGATACGCTCGCCTATTTCTGGACGTATTATGCAGCGCCATGCCAATACTGAGAAGTGACCCAGGATCAAATTCTGTTTTCCATTGCCAATTTTGACACCGTATGGGCCGAGCTGCGCGTATATCCCGCACAGCAGTCCTCAGTTACTGAAGGTCAATCTGTTCATGTATTGACGACCAATGGCAACATTGAATCCAAGGTGAACCATGTCGTGCCATCAATGGAATTTCCTTATCAGTTGGCGCGAGTCAAGCTGGATAACAGCAAACAGTCTTTATCCCCCGGGCTCATGATAGAAGCCCAGATAGAGGTCGGTCGCTTTACCGTGTCTCTGGCCGTTGCGAAGGATGCAGTGCAAACTTTGGGAGGCCGCCAGGGCGTTTTTGTTAAACAAGGTAATGAATATACCTTTACGCCGCTTGTACTGGGTCGGCAGGATGACTACTGCTAGAAGCTATCAATGGGCTTAAATCGGGTGATGAATACGTCAGCGAAAATAGCTATTTAATTAAAGCTGATATCGAAAATCCGAAGCTGAACACGAACACTAAAAGGGGCGCATCATGATTGATTCACTTTTGCGTCTCGCTATTGAGCGGCGCTTACTGATTTTAGGTTTTATTTTGTCATTGTCGGCGTGGGTGTATGGAGCTATCAAAAACTCCCGATTGACGCGGTACCCGATATCACCAATGTACAGGTACAAATTAATACCGCAGCACCGGGCTATTCACCGTTGGAGTCAGAGCAGCGTA
>JADJWY010000019.1 GCA_016716085.1 Hahellaceae bacterium | reverse complement strand
CACATTAACCGCAAACGTGAGGACGCGCCATGCTCGTATTCATTTCCGTCTTTATACTACTGTCCGTTTTGAAGGGTTGCTCGGGTCAACCGGAAACCGTCAATCGTTCAGTCAGGGGAATCATTCCGGGCTGTTCGACAACGATGATTTTGCTAGATTGTCGAGGAATAGTACATTTCAGGATAGTCTGGACCAAGATACGCATGATCAGCATTTCGCAAGCGGTGCTTCGATCAATCCGGCAACGGGTCTGCCCATGATGGGTGACATCGGTGGCGTCGATGTCATGGGTAACCCCTATGGCACCGATTTAAATGACACGTTTCCCCACGACAGCTTTCAGAGTGACCCGTTTGAGCACACCAGCGGCTGGGATCATCATAACAGCTTCGATGATCCCTGGAGTTAGCGGCACTTCTATAGCTGCCGCAGGTCTCGATCAAAACGTATATCCAATCGTCAGCAGGCCCAGATTACCGCGGCTGTAACTGGCACTGCCCCCGACTTCGTCACGGTACTCGTTACCGAACAGGTACTAACGCCGAGCGCCCAGTTCCGAGTGCCAGTTGTCGTTGAAGCGATAACCAAGGCCCAGCCCCAGGGTGGCGAAGTTGCCTTTGCTGTCGTAACTGCGCGAGGTTTTCACATTCGTGGCCAGGTCTTTGCTGTAGACCTCCAGCGCATCGGTGTACCAGCCGAGTTCACCTCGACCACTAGAGGTAAAACCCGCCCGTCCCCAGGGTGTGTTCGTAAGCACCGCCAACCCCGAACAGGCCAGTGTCGCGTTTAGCGCCCCAGGTCAGGCCCAGCAGCGTAGAATCTGCTTCGACATTGTGGCTTTCAAATACCACATAGGCGCGCGCCTGGTGCCCCTTGCCCACGGGGAAGGTTTTGCCAACCCGCACCCCGCCAATGCCCGGTTTCCCAACCTCATGTAGCTCATAATGCTCGCCTGAAGGACTGTCGGTAAAGTTGCCGACACCGAAATCGGCATCGATAAACCAGCGGCTGTCGGCCTGGGCCAGCGGGGCCGCCAGCAGGCTCAGCGCAAGACCCAAAACCTGGCCCTTACGTGCATTCCGCGTGATGGTATTCATCATGGATGACTCTCCTACGGTTATGAAACGTGGGGCGCCGTTTAAGGCAACCCCGTTAACTGAGGCCATCTTAAAAGTCGGACGATGATCTGCCCACAAACCAAAACACACACTTTCACAGGAATGCACACAATTGCCCACACGCCTGCTATGGCGCGGGTTTCAGAGCTGCAGCAAGACCCTGACAGAAGTGCTCGAAGCGTTCCAGCCAGGGGTTGCCCAAACTCACGCTCAAGTAACGTGATCGCACGCGGCAAAATATCAGGCTCGGCAGGCCACTCCCGCAACACGCGCCTCGCCAGCCAGGTGCCCTGGATTTCGCTAACCGGACCGGAGGTCAATGCCTCCAGCAATGGCCGGAGTGGACAGGGCCATCCACCATAATCAGCAGGGGCCGGGACAGCCTTCCCGCTTGGCACCGAAAGAAATTCGCCCAGATCGCCGGACATTGCACCGAGCTGGCTGGCCGTCGGAAATCCTGTGAGATGATAGCGGGCGCTAAACGCCGCTTTATGCGTCTGCGGCACCACCAGTTCCAGGGTCACCAGGGCAGCTTCCCCGTCGACAGCCCGACCCCCTTCATGATCGTGTTGTACATAGGCGTTAAGCTGATAGTCCACAGCGCCCAATACCGGAAACCCCGGCCAGGATTCGCCCGACTCCATCCCGGCAATAAAGAAATCCGGTGCATCCAGGTTTTTCAGGTCGATCAAGGGAGAGGCCATCAGACGACTCATCAGGGTGGCCTTGAGCATCTGCCGAAGCGGTTCCTGCGCCTCATTTTGAATACGAAGTCGACCCATCACTAACCGGACAGCGCTGACCTGTGCTTCCGCTTCACGGGGGGCATTTGTCTGGGGTGAATCCTGAAACAGCACAAGAAAGAGCCCGACACACAGAGACGCCGCGATGCCTACCCACGCCAACGGGGGAAATCCACGCCTTTTTTTGAGGTCGGGGACGATCGATGACACCCGGATTTGCGAGGGTATAGGAGATGCCTCGTCGGCCGCGTCCCCGGCGTCGGCGTCGGCGTCGGCGTCGGCGGAAACTGGTTCGGGCGCCGCCTCCGGTTCCCCGACCAGACTCACCCACGCGTTGTCGATCAGATAGGCCTGCCGCGGATAGGTCACGATCAGCTTGCTGGCATCGGTGCCCTTCAGGTACGCATTGAGTGTGGTTCGCAGTGCGCCGATACGGTTGGTCAGCACGTTGCGCGACAGGTGCTCACTACCCCAAAGGGTTCGGATCAGTTCGTCATTGGACACCGGCTCGCCAACCTGACGCAGTAATCGTTCCAGTAAATCGCGGCTTTTTCGGCTCCAGCTCGACCTCAACCGCATCGCAGGTCAATTGCCGTTTAACCGGATCGTAACGGAGGTTCGCCGGCTGATTGAGCGCCCGGCGCTGCGGGCCATGTCGAGGTAGTTTAGAGCGTGCATGTAAGTGCGTCACGATGAAAAACGGTTTGCCAGATTACTCCATTCACACATTTGCACAAAATCAGGCATGCATTCGATGCCGTTATCATTACACTATCCCAACCCAAGAACGAGGCAAAGGCATGCAACAGACAACGATTTACACCACCCTGAAAAACCATTTCGGTTACAGCGAGTTCCGTTTTCATCAGGAGGCGGCCATTACACGCATCCTGGAAGGACAGAGCAACCTGGTGATCATGCCGACCGGTGGTGGTAAATCGTTGTGCTATCAATTACCTGCCATTTTGCTCGACGGGCTGACCGTGGTGGTTTCGCCGCTGATCGCCTTGATGCAGGATCAGGTCGCGGGGCTTCAGGCCAATGGTATAGCGGCCCAGGCACTCAATAGCCAGTGCTCCCCCGAGGACGAACGGGACATTTATCAGGCGGTGGCGAGCGGTCAGCTCAAACTGCTTTACGTATCGCCAGAGCGCGCCGTCAACCTGGGCTTTGTGAACTGGCTTCGCCAGGTGAAGGTTGCGCAACTGGTGGTGGACGAGGCGCACTGTGTGTCGATGTGGGGGAATGATTTCCGGCCGGAATACGCACAGCTACCCGACCTGCTGCAACATTTTCCAGGCGTGCCAGTGAATGCTCTCACTGCGACGGCAGACCCGGCCACGCGCCAGGACATCGTTGATAAACTGGGCATCCGTGGCGCCGAAATTTTTTTTCCAGCTTTGAACGCCTAACATTCATATCAGTGTTTTCCAGGCGCAAAAGCGGATCGAGGCGATTACCGATTACCTCAAAGGCCAGCCCGGGGCAGGCGGGCATCATTGATGTCTGAGCCACAAAGCGACCGAAAGAGATTGCGCAAAAGCTGCGCGCAAAAGGGTTTAACGCCCGACACTACCATGCCCGAATGGACGCCGACGAGCGCAGACAGGTTCAGGATGCCTTCCAACAGGATGCTGTTGACATTGTGTGTGCCACGATTGCCTTTGGTATGGGCATCGACAAGCCCAATATCCGCTGGGTCATTCATTACAACCTGCCAAAGAACGTGAAAGCTACTATCAGGAAATCGACCGTGCAGGACGCGATAGCGCCCCCGCAGAAGCCATTCTGTTTGCCGGTGCCGGGGACCTGAAAACCTATCTCGATTTCATCAAGGACAGCGCCGGTACCGAAGAATACAAAGAGGTCCAGCGCAAAAAGCTTTACCGTATGTGGGAACTGACGCAAACCCAGTTCTGCCGGACCAATCTGGTGATCGGGTATTTCGGAGAGCATCGCTCAACGCCCTGTGGGCATTGCGATCTATGTGAAAACCCGCCCAGGGGCTTTGATGGCACCGAGCTGGCGCAGAAGGCGCTGTCGGCCTGTTATCGCGTCAATCAAAATGCCGCCCTGACGACCCTGGTTCAGGTGCTGAGAGGTTCCTACTCACCGGAAGTGAAAGCCAATCAATACGACCAGATCAAAACTTTTGGTGCCGGCAAGGATCACAGTACGCAAGACTGGAATCACTACATCACCCAGATGGTCGATCAGGGCCTACTCGCCATCGACTTCCACCGCCAGAGCAAGCTGTCCCTCACCTCATTATCTGCCGCCGTACTGAAAGACGGGAAAACGGTGCAATTGTTCGAGCCACGCGAGCAAACCCTACGCAATCGCACGATCAAGGTTGAGGACAACCCGGAGCAGCCGGTCGATCAAACGCTCTACGAGAAGCTCTCGCGCTTACGCAAACAGATCAGTGAGGAAAAAGGGGGCGTACCGGCTTACGCGGTGTTTACCAACGCCACCCTGCAGGATATGGCCAGCAAGCAGCCCACGACCTATGCTACCTTCGATAAAGTCAGCGGCGTGGGCAAGCGCAAGCTGGAACAATTTGGCGAGCGTTTCATTTCGGTTATTCGGGCGCATTTGGGGCTGAGCGAAAATGATCTCCCACCGATAATGGGCGAGACCGAAGTAGACGCAGCGGATGAAACCGACGAACGACCCACCCGCCCTGCCCGGCGCGTCAACACCCTGAAGGAAACCCTGCGGCTTCTGCAGGAAGGTTATTCCACCGCCGAGATCGCGGGGCAACGGGGACTCACTGAAAACACCGTCATCGAGCATGTGCTTCGCCTGCACATGGCAGGTGAGTCAGTCTCAATTGAACACCTGATCAGCCCCGACGATATTCGGGAGATTCAGGCATGTTGGCATAAACTGGAGCAACCCAATGCTCTGCGACCGATCTTCGAGGCTTTGGAAGGCCGGATCGGTTATGCACAGATCCGCTATGCGATTGAGTTGCTTTAGGGGCTAATGAAAATTAAACGGCAAACACTGCCTCAGTTCGAGCATGATTTCCGCCGGGGTATAACGCACCTCACCAGCCACAGCATTTGACCAGTCTGTGAGTGCCTGCAATGGCGCATTCGGCAAACTGAAGTCAAACTCATTCAGCGAGACGGCCTCACCCCAGGTCACCGGAATTCCGGCTGCCGATAACGCAACAGCTAATACACAGTGCATCCAGCGTAATAGCGGTGACTCCTCTTGGGCCAAGGCATCCAGCGCACGTTGGCCAAGTGTTTTGGCAGAAACAGATTTATTCCGAGACGCCAAGAGGATCGCGCGATAAGCATCAATCAGTGGCCAGGGGTGCCCTTTGCCTTCACTCCACTCGGCCTCTCCACCCAGGTAGCGTGTAGCGACACGCTCAAAGGTTTTGGGAAATGCCATCATAGTCCTCAGGAACACATGGTGCTGGTAACGCTTCAAATCCTGAGCAAAAAAACTGCTGACCGCCGCTTTGTCCGGCGTTGTACCCAAGTAGTCGGTTAGCTCGGCTGTCAGCGTTTCGTCTGCTTTTTCTCCGTTTTGCAGGATCTGATCCATGCGTGTGATCAGGCGGTAAGCCTGGGTCTGTTGTTGATCCCGCTTGGCTGCCTGCCTGTCCGATAGGCGACTAAAGCCCTCCAGAGCCGCATCAAAGTAACCCAAGGCATCATCAAACTCACCCATGAAAGCGGCGTGTTGCCCCAGACTGGATTGCACTTTGCAGTTTTTCCAGGCCCGGAATCGCAGGGCCGTCCCGATCAGTGATGCAATGCAATGGCCGCCAACTCAAACTGGAAGGCATTGGTCGCTGCGACCGCGATCCGCAAATCGGCTTCGCAGGCATCCGGTGAGGCTTCTTCACGCAGGTCCTCCGCCAGCGCCATGCTTGCCCTGGCATCCGCCAGCGCGGTGGCACCAAAATGATTGGCACAGGCGAGTCGGGCCGAATGCCAGTTCAATAGGGCCAGGGGTGGCATTTCCCCCTGTGCCGGCTGCCATTTCTGCAGCCATTCCAGTGCAGCAGCCAGCTCAACCAGCACATAACGCTTTTGCTGCATCAGCATCTGTACATGACTCAGGTAAGGCCGCCAGACCGCAAGTTCTTTGCTGACTTTTCGCCCAGGCAGTGGCCAGCTCCACGGCCAGACTGCCCGCCGGTTCATTTTGCAGATTGGCCACAGAAAATACCAATCTACAGGCTCAAGTTCGAGGTGACGGTCAACGGCTAAATAGAGTCGTTCCATCGCGGCCTCATCGGGCTGCAACAGGCAATGTCCCAAAAATCGGCTGGCTTTCAGACGCTTTTTGCTTTCATCGGAAGGACTGCCCCACGTGTAGGCGATCGCATCAACGTAGCCATTATGGGGATGTTGCTCTTTGCGTATGAACTCAGCCTCTAAATGAATGTTGGTATAACGAGAGTCCAGATCGCCGAGTTCAGCACTCAACATACGACACAAAACCGAAAGGCTGGTGCCGGGTTCATAATCACTGCGCTGTTCAATGAAAAATTTGACCGATGCGCCCACACCCCCTGCGCATTTGCGTCTGCAGAGACCTCTGCAAAAAGGCAGCAAACGCAGTACCCATCGCATCAGCGTTTTCCACCGCGCTCAACCAATGCCGATTGAGGCCACTGGCGGAGTCTTTCCGGGGGTGAAGCCGAAAACCCCAACGGGCTGATCAAACAGGGCCCTGATCGTCTTGGTCACATCATTGGGGTGCAGTTGCACGGCATGAAAATCGGGCTTGAGTTCAGGCAGGCGAAATCCCGCCGGCACCGCAAGCGCAACAATTCGCCCCAGTGCTCTATCGGTGATACCCAGACTTTCAACTTCAGCACCAAAGGCTTCTCCGGTCTCATCAATCAACACTTCCCACCGCACCTGAGGCGGAAGGTGGCGAAGACTGTTGGGGTGTGTACCGTCCTTCAACACCAACGTCGTCAGCACCTCAATGGGCGTCTTGGTCTGGCTACGTTTGGTCTTGACGAACTCGCGATGTTTCTCAAGTTTGCGAACCAGAACCTTCTTAACCATCTCACTTTTATGGCTACTGAGCAGTTTGGCAAACTGCGCATCAAAGTCACCCTGCCCCTGACGATTCTGGTTAAAAAGCGTAAGTGCTTCTTCCCAGGCTTTTCTGGCACGCTCACCTTGTTTGATACTTTTACGATTCCTCGATTCAGAATGCCACGGGTTATCGTCTGACGGCTTGCCGCTTCCGCCCTGACCACCCGCAAAAAGTCGTTTTGCCCACCCAGGAGGCCTTCGCAAGGCTTCGGAAATCAGACGGTTGTCTGAAAAATTGGCGGCCAGGTGAGAGGCTTTTGTGCTATAGGACCCTCTGCCGCTTTCGTGGGTGCGGGTGTTGGCGCTGGCCCAGACGCCAGTCGTTTGGGTGCGGTTGTTCAAGGCTGTCTGATCCGATGTCGTCTGCCTCAACCGTTGGCAATTCCCAAGGCAGAATTTCACCGCTGTTCAGGTCAAACCATATCGAGGTGCCGTTCGCACCGGCACACTCAACCGCCACGCGCGCGTTTGGATACGCGGCCTGCGCCGCCAACCAATAAAGTCCGCCGGTTTCACTGGATCCGACAATGC
>JADJWY010000018.1 GCA_016716085.1 Hahellaceae bacterium | reverse complement strand
GGTTTTATTCAGCCATTTCTGCAATAGTTGATGCTGGTTTCAGTACTTTTATTGAATTAAGCGCTCATCCAGTGCTATCGACCTCCTTGAAGCAATGCTTACCAGTTTCATCACGGGATGCTGGGTATACCGTGTTGAATTCCCTGCACCGTCAGAAAGATGACCAGAAGGTCATGCTATGTTCCCTCGGCGAATTGCATTGTCTAGGCTTTGATATCCAATGGGAGAATATTACAAAGGCAACATCTAGATTTGTTCGCTTACCAGGAACCCCATGGGAGCACCGGCATTATTGGAGCGAAACTCCCGAACAAGAGAGAGCAAGGCATGCCCAGGTAAAGCATCCCCTTATTAATGCATCGGATTAATACTCCTGATCCGACATGGATATGCTATGCGGATATGCGATTGCTTCCTTACTTGCGAGATCATCTGGCAGGACGTCCTGTGTTTCCAGCTACTGGATATATTGAACTCGCTTTCGGCCGTTGCTGAGATATACCCTGATAAAGTCTGCTACATTCAAGATTTTGAAATAGAAAGCGCATTGTTTCTAATGCAAGGGAACCGCGCTGCCAAGATTCAGATTCGTTTTGATACCAATAATAATCAATTTTTCATATCAAGTAAAACCGCTCATGGCGAAGAAGGCTGGTCGCGTAATGCCAAGGGATCGATCCGAGAGATGCGAATTTTATGCACCCCGTGTTTTGAAAATATCGGGGAGATACGGAATCGCTGTCAACCGGAATTGGATCCGAAATTACTCTACTTACAAGCTCAGCAATGGGGGCTGAATTATGGACCCTTGTTTCGGAATGTATCCTGTTTCTGGCGACCGCGAGGCGCTATGCAAAGTAGAAGCGCCTCGGTGAACTGCTTGACGATATAAGCAGGTATCACCTTCACCCAGCACTATTCGATGCGGCTTCAATTGGCTTTATATGTACTGATGAGTCAGATCCCCGGGCGCCTTTAGGGATGTTTTTACCATATGCCTTCGATCGCTTAGCTTATTTTGCGCCTCTGGAGCAAAAGTTTTGGGCATATGCACGTGATCAAACAAGGACGTTCAACTCTGGTGATGGAATTGAAAATCATCGCGGATGATGGACGGGTTTTGGGGGTTTTGGAGAATTTAAGGCATCGTCAGGTGGATAATTTTGATGCTGATTTATTCTTCAATTGGCTTTACGAGCAGCAATGGCAATTGAAACCGCTGTTGACATCAACAAAGCTTAAAAATCGTTGTGCACCCGTTAGGTTCATGCTCCTGCCAGGAAGAATTTAGACGCTTCATGGAAACTCATGCGATAGCATCCGAAATCGGCTGTGCCATGCGGATATGCTACGCCAAGCCGAAAAAAATCTGTTGTTGTTGTGGCAGGCATATCTTTACCAGGCTTTTCACAAACTCGGTTGGGAAATAAAACCGGGTGATACTTTCACAATGAAAGATGCCATATCACAACTGGGTCTACCCGCCGAGAAGGAGGAATTACTAGATTTCAGCCTTACAGTCCTTTCCAAAGATGGTCTCCTGCGTCAGGATCCCGCCAGTCAGACCTGGTATGTAATTGCCAATCCAGTTACGCCTGAGTCAGTGCTGAATCTCTGGCGTATGCTCTTGGATCAATTTCCAGGGTTATTTTTATGAAATAATGCTTGTGAAGCATTGTGGTGAGTTGTTCGACGCAATTCGACTGGTGATGTAGATTTAGGTTCGTCAGCGCAGATCAAACACATCAAGGAGCTCTATTTAGATTCCAGAATATGTGCCCCGATCTGGTTGACCGCGAATTTGCTTATTCGTCACGCACTGGCTGAGTTGGTAACAAGATTGCCTGTAGGATTTCACCTGAAAATATTAGAGGTCAATGCAGGTAAGGGGCAGCTTTGGAGGCACTTGCTTGCTGAATTGTCTTCCTCAAGCTCTTTTTACGTGGCATCTGATGAGTCAGCCGAAGCTCTCATCCATGTCGAGGGTCGCCTTCGAGAATTTCCTAATGCCGAATGCCGGATGTACAACCTAGGCGATTGCCATGAGGGACGTGATTTACCGATAGGCGAGTTTGATCTAGTCGTCGGAGCGGATCTTCTATCCTTTGTGAGCGCACCACAGTCATATTTAACGAGTCTCTGGGAATGCTTAGTTCCTGGTGGCCTGTTATTATTTTCCGAGCCAGATTCTAATTCTATTATACAGAATATTCTTTATCGGATCATGCATGAAACCGAGAAATCGGGCGATCATCATCCGTGCTACAGTCACACATTGCCTCGTCGGGATGAGTGGCTGAATTTACTAAGGGATGCGGGTTTCATAAACGCTATTGCATTTTCGGATACTAATGGATGCACAGAAAATGGACGTTGTGTATATTTGGCAACGAAGCCACTAAATGCTATAGAAGTGCAGGGTAATCCTCATGCAGATCATCCGGATAAGGTATCTTCAGCATTCCAAATTGATAAATATGGTCATGGATGGTTGATTTTGGGCGATCAGTCTGGCCTTGGTCAGAAATTAGCTGACGAACTTATTACTCGTGGGCAGTCTTGCCGCATAGCCTATCCAAGCGAAGTAAGGAACGGTTGGTCTGTTCTCCTCGACAAGCAGTATAAAGGAATCGTCTATCTGTGGAGTATGGATATACCAAATGAAGATATGCCCTCTAATTCTGATATGCAAGTGTTGCAGGACGTAGGGCTTATTCCGTTTTGGGGCTTGTGCAATCTCTCATAAAGAGAAAAGAGGAGCGAAACTCTCCTCACTTGTGGTTGGTTACCCAACGCTGTGATGGTCGATATAGACTCTGGACCAACGGCTTGGCACAGGTTCCGATTATTGCTGGGACGTGTATTGGCCAATGAGCATCCTGAGTTTCGATGCCACTCGATCGATCTGTTCTCCGGTGATGAAAATGAACTAGTTAAGTGCCTGCTTGGCGAATTACTGGGGGATGACGGCGAGGATCTTGTGGTACTGCGCGAAGAAGCGCGGTATGTCCCACGCATTTCCCGGATATCCAAAATCGATGGCATCTCAGATTCGAGCCCGGTTAGTGGTACAGATGGTCCCTGCCGACTCCAAATTGGCAAAACTGGGTCTACGGATAATCTGCGATTGCGGCCCATGGCACGTCGCGATCCAGCGCACGACGAGGTTGAAATAGCAGTCTGTGCAGTGGGATTGAATTTTCGCGATGTTATGAAAACACTCGGCATCTACCCGGGCGAAGCTCCTGATGCTAATTTTCTAGGGGATGAGTATGCCGGTGTGGTGCTGCAAAAAGGACAGTCAGTGACGCAGTTTGCGATTGGGGATCGGGTCTTTGGCCTGGGGTTAGGCGCTATGGCGACCCACCTGACGGTACCCGCCGCCATGCTATTGCACTTGCCATCGCATTTGACCATGGAAGATGCGGCGACGATCCCCGTCAACCTACTTCACCGCTTACCATGCTCTTCAGCGACTGGCGAAAATGCGGAGTGGAGAAAGGATTTTGATCCATTCCGCAGCGGGGAGTAGGTCTGGCCGCATCATATCTTGCCCTGCACGCCGGCTTGGAAGTTTATGGCACTGCTGGGTCAACGCTCAAGCGGCAATTTCTGAGGGATTTAGGATTACACCACGTATCGGATTCGCGTTCCGTCCGTTTTGCGGAGGAAATTCTCGCGTATTCCATGAACGAGGGCGTGGATATTATCCTTAACTCCCTGGCGGGGGAGGCTATCGTCAGGAGTCTTGAACTTTTACGCGTACATGGGCGGTTCCTAGAACTTGGTAAACGAGATATCTACGGCGGGTCCGCGATCAGTTTACATCCGTTTCGTCAGAGTTTATCCTATTTTGCAATTGATATGGCACGTGCCATGTCTCCTGAACAGAGCGGGCCTTTGTTACAGGAAATTCGCCTCCTTTTGGAACAGGAGGTCGTGAAGCCACTACCTTATCGCATATTCCAGTTTGCTGATGCTTCTGAGGCATTCAGAGAAATGGCGCAAGGTAGGCATGTTGGAAAAATTGTACTGACTGTAGATCAGACTTCCTTAGTAAGCCGTGAGGCTGTGAGCAATGCACGATTCCCCATGTGCGGAGATGCCACCTATTTGATCACAGGTGGCCTGAGGGGATTGGGGTTATCCTTAGCCGAGTATATGGCAAATCGCGGGGTAAAGTATTTGGCATTGACCAGCAGTAGTGGTCCAGTATCTGAGGAAGCCCAGGAAGGATTGAACCGACTCAGAGCAAAAGGAGTCACCGTTCTTGCCAGGAAGTCTGATGTTGCAAACCTGAACGAAATGGAAGAATTTTCAAGGAGATCGATAGTGCTTTACCCCCCCTGCGCGGCCTGATCCATGCTTCCGCTGTGTATCGTGATTGTTTCATCCGGGATATGGATCAGGAAAGTTTTGACCTGGTGATGCAACCTAAAGCCTATGGTGCATGGAACTTACACTTGCTGACACGCAACCGAAAACTTGATTTTTTTGTATTACTTTCTTCAATCAGTGCCGTGATTGGAAATCTTGGGCAGGCTAATTACGTTGCGGCTAACATGTTTTGTGAAGCGGTAGCGAATGAACGCCGGCGTCTAAGGCTACCTGCCCTAGCTCTTCAACTGGATCGCATCAAGGATGTTGGTTTTGTGACACGCAGTCCGGAATTAGCCCAGCACTTCTCGCGTCTTCAATGGCGTGGAATACACTCCGCCCAAGCCTTTGAGGCATTACAGAGATTTCTTGCCAATGGCGCCTGCCAGGGGTTGATCAGTTCCTTCAAATGGACCCGGCAATCCTCAGGGCTTGGGTGCGCTTATTCGATCATCCAGATTCGATCTTGTGGCGCACGACGAAATCAATACGGGAGAAGATGCCTCTGCTGTGGGCTTCGAGAGCGATTGAGTACAGCGGGCGCGCAGGAACAATTAGATATTGTCGCTGAATTTCTGCGACGTGAGATCGCCGATGTCCTACGTGTGTCGCCACATCTTGTGTCTTTCGATCGGCCGCTGAAACAAATCGGTATCGATTCGTTAATGGCGGTTGAACTGATGGCTCGAATTGAGGCCAAAATTGGTATCGCGCTTCCTATTCATCGCTTCGCGGGTGAGTCTACTCCTCTTGATCTTGTTCATGGTGCCCTTTCCATGTTATCTGGTGATTCTTCTCCCGTTGCGGAGCCTAGCCATCACACCCTTCAGCGCCTGGACAGCGACGCCAGCAGGTCAATTGATGATGGCATTACACAAGGAACAGTGAGTAATGGAATAAATCCCCTAGATGCAAAAGCAACGATTCAAGCAGGTGGCGTTCTCGAGCCGTCATCGACATCACCTAGAGATGCCCCTCCTGCTGCAGAGCCAGACCAGCGAACCGAGTCATACCAGATGATTGGTCGTCCAGCCCAATCGAATGATGAACGCTCGCTAATTACAAGAAGCGCTGGTGAGCATGAGCACATGCATTATCAGATGAGAGCTCAGATGATCCAGCAAAGGGCGGCATCCAAGGGTACTCAAATGGCGGAGGAGGCTTTCGTTCCAAAGATGCCCGATGTCAAGCCCATCCGACCGAAAGCGGATAAACACAGAATGAACGTGCCTGAGCGTTTCACCCGCCTTGATTTACACCCAGGCTATCTGCAGTTGGTGGAGGCTGAAGAAGTCGCAACGACTTTAGGTATCCCTAGCCCCTTCTTTAGGGAGCACCAAGGTCCTGCAAGAGATACCATCCGGATTGGAAGCAAGGACTACATTAACTACGCAACTTACAATTATTTTGGCTTTTCTGGTGATCCGGACATTATCGCTGCGGCTAGCGAGGCGATGAGGGAGCATGGAACCTCTGCCTTTGCGAGTCGAGTGGTATCGGGGCAATTGACGATCCATAGCGAGTTGGAACGGGCCATTGCGTCTACCCTTCAGGTGGAAGATTGCGTTGTCCTGGTTAGTGGGCACGCCACTAATGTCACGACGATCGGATATCTGTTCGGCCCCCGCGATCTCATCGTCCATGATGAACTCATTCATAACAGCATCATTCAAGGCATACAACTCGCTGGTTCAAAGCGGCTACCCTTTCCGCATAACGATTGGGGGGCGCTGCGGGCCATGCTCGATGAGCAGCGACTGATCTATGAGCGCGTGCTCATCGTGCTCGAGGGCATATATAGCATGGATGGTGATTTCCCTGACCTGCCGCGTTTTATCGAGCTCAAACGGCGATACCAGTGTTTTCTCATGGTGGATGAGGCACATTCATTTGGTGTCATGGGGCGAAATGGCCTCGGTATACGAGAACACTTCAATCTGTCTGGTGGTGATATCGATATCTGGATGGGTACCTTAAGTAAGACGCTGGCGGCATGTGGGGGATTTATTGCTGGCAGTAGCGTGCTTGTGGAAAACCTGCGGCATTTAGCGCCCGGAATCCTCTATAGCGTAGGTTTGGCCCCCTCTCTTGCGGGGGCGGCACTGGCGTCCCTGGCAAAATTGCTTCGAGAACCCCGGCGCGTGGACGTACTTCATGCACGGGGAAGGTTATTTCTGGACCTGGCAAAGGGGGCTGGTATCGACACGGGGACCAGTGCGGGTTTATCAGTCATACCCGCTATCACGGGTAGTTCTCTGCGAGCGATGCTCGTGTCAAACGCGCTTTTTGAGCAGGGCATCAATGTGTTGCCCGTTATCTATCCGGCTGTGCCTGAAAAACAGGCCCGGCTGCGGTTTTTTGTCTCCTGTTTGCACACTGAGGAGCAGATCAGAGGTACCGTGACCGCCCTCGCAAAGGCACTCGATCGCCACTGAACAATCCAAAGGCTTGATTATCTTAACGGCCACCCGCTTTTCGCCGTCAGCGGTTCGAGACAGGCAGGGCGCGCCGTTGCGCCGCGACCACCTCGCGGGCTTGTTCGCTGGCCTCCTCGGCTTGCTCATGCGCGCGTGCCACGGGCAAGGCGGTGGCCTTGGAAACCTCGCGTTGGAGGTGGAACAGATCGGGCGAGTGATGGGCTTTGATGTCAGGTTCGACATGGCGCAGCAGCCCTTTGGCCTCGTCACCAGCCCCTTGAACAACCTCTACGCGCAAGCCCTCGAGCGCCTCGTTCAACGCCCCCGTCCAGGTTGCCGCCAAGCGATCCGGGGCATAACACTCGCGCAGAATGAAGTTCGACACCAGCTCGATGGCCACCAGGCAGATCTCGGGATAATAGGTTTCGTCCTCACTGACGGTGATGCGCCGCGGCGGCATCTCCGTCGCCAACCGGTGCCGTTGCTGCTCGGCGTAGGCGACCACCGCCGCCTCCAATGCGGCGTTAAGCTTCAGTTGGCTGCCGAAGGAACTGGCCACGAACGCCGACAACCCGCTCAGCTCCAGGAAAGTACACACCTGACGAATGCCGGCTCCGGTCAGCACCGTGATGACCAGACGGGCCGCCAGAACCTGCCGATGCAACCAGGCAACACCCTCCGCGGGGGCGTAGAAGGCTCGCAATGCCGCCGGAACCGCACGGCTCGGCGGCCTCCCCCAGCCAATCCTGCACGGTCGAACGGGCAATAGCCACCTCCTCGGCAACCCTAGGCTGCGATTGGCCTTGCGCCAGTCGCTCCTGAACCGCGGCAAGACGCTCGGCCTGCTCCTGACGCGGAAACCGCTTGCTCATCGCGCATCTCTTTGCTCGGGTGCCATCGGCGCTGGAAATGCACAGGCATCTCGTCTACTGTCAGGCATGGGAGGACTCCGGCCTCCGCTTACTCAAGGCTAGGTTCCACTTCCAAGAGTACGAGTTGTTCTGTAGCCTGCCGACCTCCTCGAGACTGTCTTCCAGCTTCACATTCACATGATCTTCATCCGGTATTGGCCGGGAGGATGATCAAGGCCCACATTACTGCTAGGCCGCACCCGTGAATACGGGCTGGTTGATCAAAAAAATCGCTCTCCACGGCCGAAGAGTGAGAAAGAAAATCGCACTATTCTTCAGCGTTCCCCTGATGATTCATGCAATTTCCATACTTTACCCTCTTGCTCTATACTTTATGCTCTTGCTCTATACTTTACGCTCTTGCTCTAAGGTGTGCAATGTCTCAGAATTTAACCTTAACTCATTCATTTAAACAGTCATTATTGTGGATCGTCGTGACATGTATTATCGCGCTAGTAGTCCTATTTCTGGCAATTACGTCTTCGCCACCAAACCATATGCCAGTCCGCATCATTGAATATGACGAAAAGGCAGCGCTGACCCATTACAAAAAGAATTATATTTTTGACTTTACAAGTTTTATGCGTTCCTTTGATCAAAATCGAAATGGAAAGATAGAAATTTCAGAATGGACAATTGAGTTGCATGCAGGTGTGGCCTCTATTCTAAATCCCGCGCAGTCGCTTCAAGCGCTTGACAGACTGACGAAAGAGGCTGCTCTTCAAGAGATTGAAACGCGCTATGAATCTATTCTAGACCAAATCAGAACTGCGCAGGATCCACGCGAACAATATTGGAAATTCGATATCCAAGCGCAATACCTAGCACGCAAGCATCAGTTAATTCCCGAGTCCATCCTTGGCATCATTGATAATAAGGGCAAACGTCTTATCCATGGAGCCGAAGATTTACCACCTCTCCTATCTTGGGACAAAATTAACCCACAATTATTTGAAGTTCCCTGGCCACCAGGAAATGTTGCAATATCTCAATTAAAGAATCAAATTCGCGTATTTTTGACACCGTTTCCTGATGCAAATTTTTCAGACATACAAATATACGAACTTCAATTAGAAAATGGACAACTTACTCCGTATCCTCCAAACCAATTAGATCTCCAAAGAAAACTTCGTAATTCTCTTGGTATTGAAGCGCACCAAGGCCGGCTATATATCGTCGATCATGGTGCATATGGGGTCCATTCTGGTAGACTCGTTGTGGTTGACCTGCAAACAGATCAACTTTTGCTCAACTAAGTATTCCCCATCAAGCTGGGGCAAATGCCAAATGATTTCGCGTTTGTTGACAAGCGAGATAGCACGCATGTATTTATATCAGACACAGCACCTGGCAGATCCCCCTTAGGGTTCTTCAATGCCAAAAGTGGAATCATTGAAATTGTACTTCAATTTGACCAGAATGGGGCGCACGTAATTGATCATCATCGGTTTCTTGATGGAGATCCAATGGTTGAAGACGGCGGATATCATCTCTACCCAAGCCGTGACGACCCAGCACGCACTTGGCTTGGTGAACTCGCTTGGGGTGGCGTTGACGGTATTGCCGCCTTCAACAACGAACTCTATTTTCGTCGTATGCAGATGCCAGAAATACAGGTTGTAAATGCTTTGATATTCACCAGAAAAAGCAAGAGGTCTTGCCAAATTTCCCATTATCGACGGGTTTCCTATCGATGATACAGGAATTTTGTGGTTTGGCGATGTTGAGCATGCCGGTTTGTTTGCCTATGACTTAAAGACTAAAGTCATGGTGAAAATACTACAAGATCACCGCTTTCATTGGATTGACGAAGTAAACGTTCTTCATGACAAAGCCTATATTACCTGCAGTCATTTGCATAAATATCTATGGGCCCTCATTCCATGGCAACGACGAATGGCCATTGAAAAAAATGCACCTTTTTACTTTTTTATTTTTGATATCACCCCAGTGCGAAATTTGGTGCAACAATTGAGATCAGAGCTTTCCCTTGTATTCTGACAAAGAATTATCGAACATAACTGCCGCCCCCTGAGCTTTAAGTCATTCATAGAAAGTTCTTATCACTAACAAG
>JADJWY010000017.1 GCA_016716085.1 Hahellaceae bacterium | reverse complement strand
CCCTCCACGCTCGTTGACGTTGGGCTGATTATACCCATAGCATGCGCCACCGGCGCAATGCCGGAGGGCTTCTCCTCGCCGCGTGAGTGCGTTAGAATTACCCGCGTCATTGGGGAGTAGCCGCCCTCCGAACGAGAGGGGTTCGCATCAACAGACTTGCCCTGCGGGCATGGTGCGACGGTTTCCGGATCTGGCGACTTTTGACTGCACTGTCTCCGGCATGGCCGGGGAGGCGGCGCAGTCATTGGATCTCGAACCGGCCGGAGACAATCATGGAAGCATTCCTGGTTTCAACCGGGGTCGTTGCCCTGGCGGAAATGGGTGACAAGACCCAGCTCCTTTCGATACTGCTGGCCGCACGGTACCGGCAACCGACCGCGATCATCCTCGGAATCCTCTGCGCCACCCTCGTCAATCACGCGGCCGCCGCCGCTTTGGGCGCCTGGATCACCGCCTACATCGGTTACGACAATCTGCGCTGGATCATCGGGATCTCGTTCATCGGCATGGCCTTGTGGATGCTGATCCCGGATCGACTCGACGATGCCGGGGAGAAACCGCTCAAGCTGGGCGTCTTCGCCACCACCGTGGTCGCGTTTTTTCTGGCCGAGATGGGCGACAAGACCCAGGTGGCCACCGTCGCCCTGGCGGCACAATACACCGGCTATTCTGCCGTCGTGGCAGGCACGACCCTGGGGATGATGCTGGCAAACGTGCCCGCGGTTCTGCTCGGTGAAACCATTACGAGAAAACTCCCGTTGCCATTGATCCATGGAGCCGCCGCCCTGATCTTCATCGTTCTGGGCGCAGTAGTTCTGATGAATGCAAACGTAGCGAACTGAATGGTGCGGCTGCGCCCGGCCCATGATGCATGGCGGGGCGCGGCAAAATGTCGCATCCTTCGGCATACGTAACCCGCCTATAATGGCATGAGCCTTCCTCTTCGTCTGTCGCCATGATCACCGATGCCGCAGAATACCGGAGCACTCCTGTGCCGCACCGCACGCGGCGCCGGGCACTCATCGCCATACTCGCGATCGTCGTCCTCGAACTGATCGCGGGCATCTGGATTTTCCTTGCCAGAAACCCGCCCGCCCCGCAAATTGACCTTCCGGGCCTGACCGTATTCAGCCCGCCGGAAAGGTTGCCAAAATTTGACCTCGTCGATCACCACGGGCGACCGTTTGCGAATGACCGCCTGCGCGGGCACTGGACCCTGGCGGCCTTCGGCTATACCTCCTGCCCCGATTTCTGTCCGACAACTCTGGCGGAGATGGCGCGCCTCTTCAAACAACCCGCGCTTTCACCCGAGGTTGCTCAAGCGGCCCGGTTCGTATTCATCAGCGTCGACCCTTTCCGTGACACAACGGAACAACTGGCGGCGTACGTCACGTATTTTAATCCGGACTTCCTGGGCCTGACGGGCGAACCCGACCGGCTTCAACGTCTCAATCATGAGCTGGACATTCCTTACGGATACGCCGGCCCCGAGACCGGCGAACCGATTCGCGACGTACTGCATAAACCCGTACTCGACGCCTATGTCGTCGATCACTATTCCGGTCTGCTGTTCATTGATCCGCAAGGCCGGCTGGTCGCGACCCTGCTGCCGCCCTTCGACCTCGCGCGCACGCTCCGGATCTATGAACAGCTGCGCGATCACCATTAACGCTGAGGAGACCCCATGAAAAACACCATCCGCATCACGCTGTTCAGTCTGCTGGTCCTGGCGATCGCGCCAAGTCGGGCCGGCGACATCGCCATTGAGGACGCGTGGATACCGGAGGCGCCACCAACCGCCAAAGTCCTGGCCTGCTACCTGACCATAGAGAACCACTCCAAGTCCACCGTCATGCTCGAGTCCGTCACCAGCGATGACTTCGGGGCAGTCGAGATTCATGCCTCGGAGATGCACGACGGCATGATGCACATGCGCAAGGAAGATCACCTGCACATCGACGCCGACTCGAGCCTCAAGCTCGAACCGGGTGGTTACCACCTGATGCTGATGGACAAAAAGAGGACCCTGAAGGCAGGCGACCACGTCGATATCGAACTGCGTTTCAGCAACGACGAATCCATGCATATCGAGGCCGAGGTCCGCAAATAGCCCCCCTGCGAATCGCGTGTCTTATTCAAGCTTCTCCCCGTAGGCATCGCACGCCGGTTCCGCCATCCTGGGTTCCGGGAACTAATCACGTAAATTACTCGCCTGAATTGCTGCCTATGACGGCACAGTCCCATCTCGACTGAACTTGTTTAGATTCATTTAGTTGCATCATGACTCTCAATGTCTAATTTGAAGTCATATCCTCACGTAATTGAAATATATAAGGAGGTGGGAGGATAAAACCTCGGCGCAAATTTTTTGCACAAACCTCAGATCCTGAAAAATCCCTTCGCCCAGGCCAAAACCCGCTCGCTATTCACGCCGCCAAGTAGCGCATAATTATCAAATTAATTCATTCAGTTACAAGAACAGCAATGGGCGCGGCGACACCACGAAGATCGCGTCGAGAAATTGACATCCTGTGATGTGCGTCATATAATTGGCGCGTCCATGTGAGATTTACCTAGGATCCAGATTCTCACTCGGACGAGCGGGTTCAATCTGTAAGGTCAACAGATTGGCTAAATAGAAACAAGTTGGTGTTCCAATATCACGGCGTGATTGAGGAACAGAGGCAGGTAGTCGTGAGCGAATCAACAAACAAATCCAGACGTGACTTTCTTAAGAAAACCGCGTACGTCGTGCCGGTGATCTTGACCCTCAAAGCCGCCCCCTCCCTCGCAGGCACCGGCTCGCCCCACAAGCCCCACGATGGCGGTCATCACGGCCATGGCTACAAAGGCCACAAGAAGAAAGACGGTCACTTCAACTTCTTCTCCAAACTGAAGTCCGTCTTCAAGAATATTTTCTAATCCCGCCTGCACATCCCGACCAAGGGCCTGGCTCCAGGCCCTTGGTCATCATCATATTTTGACTGCAGAGGGTCCTGGTCAGCATCCGAAGCGGGATCTCGTTATGTGAGACCGCGGATACGCAAGCCAAAGTGAACAATGCCCCCCTCCGCTACAGTCGACACTGTACGTCAAAGATTCAGGACGGTGTCTGCTGGGCGGTGATACGACCAACGATCTGCCGAACCCATGGCGCCACGATTGCTACCGTCGGGAAAGCCACCGGCCAGATCGTGACGCAGCTTCGCAGCCACTGCGAAGGAAGCCCGGAGTTAAACCCTTGCGTGTTTACCAGGACAAATGCAGAGACGATGCTGACCATGATCGCGGAAAGCAAGGCGCTGAATAGAATCGGTGCGAAACGAGCAGGAATACACATTTTCTTCTCCTATGGTTAGATACTGATGCAGCCCGCCACTCCTTCGGAATTCAACGGCATGATTAGAAGAGAAGGCGCGCAATCCATCCGGTGAGGAACAGACCGAAACCGAAAATTGCATGGGTGATGAGACTCTGAACCCGGGCGGCGACGGGGCGGGATGTCCTGGAGGCGGCAATTCCGGCCCCCATGCCTGGCTGCATCAACAGGAAAGGCGCCGCCACGGTGCCGATCCCGACGATTAACGCTGGACCTATTGTTGGGCGCTCAATCCAGCCATCCCCCCAGATACTGATCAATACGGCCGCGAATGCGATACCGGTCAGATAATGGGCGATCCAGCCGATGAGGCGTTCGCCTTGCACTGGCGACGATGCTGCAATGGATTCATGGTGAAAGCGACCGCGCGGCATGTAGGCGATCCAGCGACCCACCAGACCATAGACCGGCGGGGGGATGCCGAACAGAGATTTGCGCGCAAGCCCCCACAGATCCATCACCACCGTCGCGCCAACTCCGGTAATAATCGTGCTGACTAAGTAGCTCATGATTCTCTCCAGATGTTTGCCTTCACAGGCCAGTGATGATAGCTTACGACTTAAAGTCAACTTTAAGTCAAGGGAAGTATCATGGATATTTCGGAAGTGGCGAAACAGTCCGGTGTTCCTGCATCAACCCTGCGCTTCTACGAGGAGAAAGGCTTAGTCACCTCTGTCGGCAGACAAGGTCTGCGCCGTGTGTTCAGCCCCGACGTGTTGGAACGGCTGGCATTGATTGCCCTGGGCCGAGCCGCGGGACTTTCACTGGATGAGATCGCCCGCATGTTCGCACCGGACGGTAAACCCCGGATCGACCGACAGTTGCTCGCCGACAAGGCGGATGAAATTGATGGGAAGATCCGGAAATTGGCAGCCATGCGTGATGGCCTGCGACACGCGGCCGCCTGCAGCGCGCCGAGCCACATGGAATGCCCGAAGTTCCGCCGCATCGTGGGGATCGCCGCTGCCGGAGGGATTGGAAGGCGCAGACAAAAGAAATCGCCGGGTAAAAAACGCTCCAGATAATTTGGACTGGTGGCGCATCAGGCGCGACGCACTGTGAACCGAATTCGCATGAGCGCCAGGGAGCAAGCCTTGCGGCATGGGTTGCTCCGGCGGTGGCCATGACAAAACCCATTGATCGCTCCAAAGACTGCGCTTGTGTATTCCCTTATTCAGAAAAGTAGCGGTCGGTTTCCTGTTTAATGATTTTTGAGAGCATCAGCAGGGCGATCAGGTTGGGAATGGCCATGAGTCCATTCATCAGGTCGGAAAAATTCCACACAAATTCCAGTTTCATCATGGCGCCGACGATGACCGCCGTGACGAATACCACGCGATAGATGCGAATGGCGCGGGTGCCGGCGAGGTATTCAACGGCCTTTTCCCCGTAATAACTCCAGCCGAGCAGGGTCGAGTAGGCAAAGAGCGCTGTCGCGATTGCAACAATGATTTCCCCGGCCGGCCCGAGCGTTTCCGCAAAACTCAGGCTGGTAAGTTGGGCAGCGCCCACCCCTTCAGTCCAGGGAGTTGCAGTCAGGATGACCAGCGCCGTCATGCTGCAGACAAGCAGTGTGTCGATGAAGGTCTGGGTCATGCTTACCAGCGCCTGTTTGACCGGATCATTGGTACGCGCAGCGGCGGCGGCAATCGGAGCCGAGCCGAGACCGGACTCATTCGAGAACACACCGCGGGCTACGCCATAGCGGATGGCCGCAGCCACTGCAGCACCGGCAAAACCGCCACCGGCAGCAATCGGGTTGAAAGCATGATGGAAGATCAGTGAAAGAGCATGCGGAATTTCGTCGGCATTGATCGCCAGTACCAGAAGCGCAGCCGCGATATAACCCAGAATCATGAACGGTACGAGAATCGAGGTAAAACGGCCAATCGAGCGGATGCCGCCCAGGATCACCAGTCCTGTCAGAAGGGTCAGTGTCACGCCTGTGACCCAGGGTTCGATATGGAATGCAGATTCGAAAATGCCGGCCACGGCATTAGCTTGCGTCATGTTGCCGATGCCGAAAGTCGCGAGAGTGGTAAACAGTGCGAAGAGCCAACCCAACGCCGGCAGCTTGCAGCCCTTGGCCAGGTAATACATCGGACCGCCTCGCATGCCATGTTCGCCGTGCTCGCGGTATTTAACGGCGAGAACCGCCTCGGCGTACTTGGTCGCCATTCCTACCAGCCCGGTCATCCACATCCAGAACACCGCCCCGGGACCGCCCAGGGTAATCGCGGTGGCTACGCCAACGATGTTGCCAATCCCGACGGTTGCCGCCAACGCAGTCATCAATGCGGCGAAATGGCTGATGTCGCCAGCATGACCCTGGTCCTTGTGAAAAATCAGTTTCAACGCATGAGGCAAGGCACGGAACTGCATGCCTTTGAGCAGTATGGTGAGATAAAGACCTGTGCCAACCAGAAAAAACAGCATGGGTGGACCCCATACCCAGCTCGACAGCGTGGAAATCGAGGATTCGATGGCCTGCATGATTGACTCCCCCCCCCCGTTTATTGATTTTGTTGGGAAAGTATAGCTGGAGAATTACACCTTTGGCCCGCTCATGCCTCGTTGCCGGGACGTCTGTCTGAGCGGCCGGGGCGTCAGGGTAGAGGAAGAATAAACACCCATATTGACCGCATCCAGCGTTCATTCATGGCCACTGATGGCAAAACCCTGGCCATCCTCACTGCGGGAACTGTTATTATTATTTGCTTTCATGAGGAGTATATGAGTGGATGACTCAAATGAGGCTGCCTTACCAGTGGAAGTAGACAAAGACAAGATCCGACATCTTTTGCTCGATGGCATGCGGGGCTCACCCGAGGCACAATCGTATTTTGAGCGGCACCTGGACAACTCCGACATGTTATTGACGTTGATCGGAATAGCCCTTGGGGACGAATCTGATTCAATCCGTTTGCAGGCCAGCAACCGTATTTCTCAATTTTCCGGCGACTCGCTGCGTGATCACGAAGACAGCCTGTTACAACTTCAGGGTGAAAAGTGGGAGGGTATTTCCGATGGCGCGACCGTTGCATTGGCAAAAATACACTCCATGAAGGGCCTTCAGTATTTTATTGATAATCGCATCGCGCCAACATTATCCTGGGAAGCCAGAATGCTGCGCAATTTTCTTGAGAATTTTGTTTGACCCGGCAGGGAACGACCTGATTATCAAAGTATGGGTAGCCGCTATTCAGGCCGGCGCCATCCCCCTGGGCAACGATATCGCCCAGGGATTACGCCTCATGGATTCCGTACTGCTGAAATCGCGGAAATAATCCTCGAAGAGAGAAAATTTCCAACAGGGATAACAGCTCTTTATGGTGCCTGCGGCTATTAAACTGTCACGCTTGTCTCAATCATCATGAAAGCGGTATAAATACCGCCAAAAATTTTGGCTTAAGCGGCGTACTGGATCGAGCACGGTTACCGATAGTAGCACCGGGAAAAGCACGCCACGTTATTATGGTTCCGGAAGTTTGGGTTGGTATAACCCTTTGAATTTATGACGCGCCAGGAGAGATTCGAACTCCTGACCGTCTGGTTCGCAGGGCCGCCGAGCAGCTAATAATGTTCAGAAAGTAAACTGGTCCACCCTCATAGCTTCACACTCGCCAATGCACGCCAATGCTTGCTGAGTTTTGTTGGACGATGCGTGTTATGTGTAAAGCTGCTACGTTATGAAGAATAACTTTTTGTCTCTACTGACCGTTACTCGTCTAAAGAAAGGAGAGAGTCTTGATTGGGGCCCTCTTTGGTATCGCGGTAGGTGTACTTACGATAGTCTTTGCTGTGATGATTCACGGACAACGTTGGCTGTACTCATTAGGCCTACTCACTCTCCCAAGCTTGTATGCATTCTTTGCTCTACGCGTCGGTGATCCGGCGATGGGAGCCACAGAAATGATCTATGGTGTTCCGTTTATCGTAGCTGGATTAGTCTTCGCATTGGTAAGCGTCCGTCATTCAGCGACACTGGTTGGCACATGCTGGATATTTCACGGGCTGTATGACTTGACGCATAGTCAATTTTTAACAAACGTTGGCGTTCCTGGTTGGTATCCCGCCTTCTGTTTCTCGGTTGATGTTGTTATCGGTGCATATCTAGTATGGCTGTCGCGTAAAATCCCCAATGCAAATCTTCGCCAAGCATAAGTCGTGCTTTTACCATACTCAGCAATCGGCAGGAGTAGTTCAGGTTCTTGACGACGACGCAAGACTGGGGGAAAACCTTACGTTGGTGTCACGTTTGTAGATATTGGCAGTATCGGGTAGCGTCACTCTTTGACGTAATGGCGCGCCCAAGCAGATAAATCTGGGCACCGGGCCGTGTGTATCTCCCTAAGTTGACGGGCTGTAGAGCAACCCCCGCCAAATGCGGATGTGGCATGCGTTGCGTCATTGGTTTGAATACTGAATTAACCACCAATTATCGACTGAAAGTAGAAGTCGAGCATTGCATTCAGTGGCGCGGCATTCCCACGCAGTCGGCTGCGAAGCGCTGCCCCTTCCCAGCAGTCCACTAGCAGGTTCGCCATGTGCTGCGGATTAGAATCAGCCGGAATATCACCTAATTTTCGAGCCTCCTCCAGGCAAGCTGCGAGTCGCTTTGCGATTTCTGAAAAGCAGCTTTCGATCTTGCGTCGGAAAAGTTCGCTTACTCCGGACAGCTCCTGTCCAAGACCCCCTAATAGACAGCCCATGTAACCCTCGCTTCGATAGACCTGTTGGGTCGACTTAAAAAATTTGCGCACCCGCACGAGCGGAGGACGGTTGTTATCGCCAAGACAGGCATCTAGGCCTGCATGGACGTGCCCCATATATCGGTCGATGGCCTGGAGTGCGAAGTCCTCTTTGTCCCGGAAATGATGGTAGAAGGAACCCTTCGGAGTAGATGTGGCATCGAGCAGGGCCTGAATACCCAGATCGTGATAGCCATGTTTCAGGAGCATGGCCATACCCACATCGAGCAGGCGCAGCTTGGTTGAATGTTCTGGCTGTACCACTGCTAAGCAAGGAATCTTGTGGAGGGTGCTGCGTCGAGGCTTCCTATGAGATTAGCCCCTGACCTTCTCGATCATGTGGTTAATAACATGGCTGTGCTCGCGCTCGGGACTGAACATGACGATCTCTGCATCAGCGTCCACCTTCACATTGTGTCCGGGTGGCCAGTAGAATAGGTCATTCGCAATAACCGTCTCCTGCTTCCCCTCTGCATCAGTCGTCGTAATACGGCCACGTAAAACATAGCCCCAATGCGGGCACTGGCAAAGATTGCCTTCCAATCCCTGAAAAAGTGGTGTGGTATCGACTCCTGCTGAGAGAGTGAAATACTCGCCACTGATCTTGCCGTATCCGCTAACGTCTCCAAATTCTGTCCGCTGACGGATCACCGCGCCGGGAATGTCCATTCTAACGTCCACGTCATCTTTCGCCACGCGCATGTTGGCGTCTCCTCTGGGTTGCATTGGCCAATATAGACCGTTCGGTCTATTTGGAGAACTTTACCACAGAGACACAAGCTACGGTAGGTATTAGACGATTGGAGAAGTGTTTGATATTTCCTCGCACCATGCCGCACGCATGGATTATGCATAAGCGCCCAGATTCATACTCTCGACTCGATACGAAATGTAGAAATGACAATAAGTTATCTTGATGGCGCGCCCGGAGAGATTCGAACTCCAAGTGGGAGTTATATTAATCCCCTTTGGCTCGCCAATAATACGATTAATACTCTAAACCGTTATATGCGATGTTTGTAAGCAGAAATATATTTTCTCCAGCCTATGGCGAATAATCAGAGAATTGCAGTTGCTACCCCACTGCTTCCCAAAATACTAAGAATCTGGTGGTTCTAAAGCTATCCGAGACTGTCAACGAGACTTATTGGACTGAGAAAGCACGGAAGCGGCCAGTTCTTTCGTCGTGTCCGCATATTTATCACTCTGAAGTACCTTCGAGGCTAAGTCCTCCATCTCGGACCCTGTCTGTTTTGCACCGTTTCGCTGCGCTAGGGCGGATGCGGCTAGACTCTTTGCTACCTGCGATGCATGGCTATCGTGAAGTACCTCTGAAGCAAGTGTACCTATACGACTGGAGGTCTGTTTCTGTATTCTTTCCCATTACTTTTCTCCTAATAGTTGCGCAACCCCGCCACTCACACACTCACGCGTACAGCACCGACTCTCAACTCGAATTCTTCGACCTCTGCCACCACCCAAGCTAAATGATGGCTTGTATCGATAGCTATCCACTGTGTGGAATTGCCTTTAAACACACCATTACTACAGGCAAGTATTCGCGCGTCTCCCCAACTAAAATCTTTGCCCATATAGTGGGTAGATTCCACGACCGTTTTTGCTAACTTGTACATCTGAGCACCCTTATCCCCCTCCTTCATTGAGTGCCCCCGCACAACGTAATAATTCTGGCCAATCGTATGTCGGATTTTTCCATTCGTATTGGGAGAGATCATATCCTCGGCAGTGTTGGGGCCACGGACTCCATAGTCACCAAAAAGCCACTTCAGATCCGGGTAACCTACGCGCATCGCCTGCCAAAGAAGCATCTCCCTCCGCAACACCTTCCCAGTTGTATTCTGCTTCTTCACTGCCGCATCGATGGACGTCGGTAGCGAACATCCAGCGGTGGAAAAATACTTGAACCCCATCGGGGCAAGAACCTGCATTACTCGTTCTGCTTGATTCCCCAGATCTTCGATAGATACAGCGGTGACGTCACCGAAATCGATCAAAATAGCACAGTGCGCCGGCTCAATGCTCAAGTCATTGAGAATGCGCAGCACTTGTTCCTCAAAGAATTCAGGGTCTGCGGCATCTTCGATAGCATGCGAGTCCAGCCGCAGGCAGAAATAACCTTCCGTGGAAATTTCGACGCCCTGCATGGCAATTCGGTAGACAGGGCTTTCCCAGCGGTCATAGCCAATAACAGGAATTACACTGACGCCCAGCGATTCGAGCCGAGAATATATGTACGGAAGCACATGTTCGCCAGTCTCAGTTAGTGAGTCGGGATTCCATTGATATGCATCAATCAGTACCATCCTACCCTTACGTACGTCTGCAATTTGCTGGGCGACTTCGTCAAGATATGCACACGTTAATGCATTGGAACCCTTGAATCTAGCCGCATTCCGTATACTCTTCCCGATCCTACAGACCTCAAATAGGGGCAACATACGGCGATCATGCATTTTCTTCGCGTTGGCGCAGGCTTCGAGTTCGCCAGGTTTTGCTTTGTAGATTGGAAGATAATTGGCTGCCATCTTAAACCTCGCTATCGACGTCGAATTGACGGAACAATACTTGAACTTGGTTATTACCGACGAGATCACTAAACTGGTAGTAATTGCCTGTTTCCTTGCGGAGCCGTCCAGCAATTATAGCAGGATGTATTTTCAGTTCACGGGAGAGGCGATCTATGGATTCCTTGCTCGGAGAAATATAAGCATCGCTTCTCTTCCATATTAACCTCGGAATGAACGCCTCACGTGCTAGACGATTGGCCTCTGCTTCCCGCCGATCTTCAGATGAAGCATCCAGATCGTCCAAAAACGCGTCCTGATCGCTGACATGCTTCCATAGATGGGCGATTTCGTGGAGAAGAGTGAACCAAAAATTGTCCAGGCGATCATGCCGGAGGGTCAAGCCCACTATGGGGGTTCCATCTGCATCCTTGAGTGCCGCACCATCAAGTAAAGTGCCTTTGAGATGCGACTCGATGACTACGGCAATTCCATGTTTCTCAAGGTATTCAACCGCGAGTAGTGGCCCCTGCTCGGACCAGCTTAACTGTGCCAATTCCTTCAAGAAGGCTGCATTGAATGTGTTCTCATCAAAACGACCAAGCGTTGCCTTCTTATTTCTTGCAGTTTGAATGACACGAGCTAACCATGCATAGAGCGCGTACTTTGTGGTTGGTGACTGAGCTTCCCCTGCTATCGTCCGCCTAAACGAGGCAGCACCAAAATGCAGTCCCGCATCGGATATAAAACCCTTCACCACATCCTGAACGGCAATTTTCGAATTGGCAGAAAAGTTTTCCAACCATCCACGCCTCGTCATTTCTCGCACCGGAAACTTGGACCAATCCACTTCATCTTTCTTTGGCGCGTCATCGGCCATGGACAAGCCGATCAAGGTATCTGCCGATATACCAAGTCCAATAGACAGCGCTCGTATCATCTGAACCGTTAACGGACGTTTCCTACGAAGCACTTCCGATACCCTGCTGCTTGTTCCAAAATACGGTACAAGGTCGGCCTGCTTCAGCCCTTTCTCGTGCATTCGAAACAGGATTGCGTCAATAGGGTCAGGGCTTTCCACAGGATACTTTGTATTCTCGTACGCCTCCAAAAGAACCGTGAGGAGTTCCAGCTTGTCGCTCTCACTAGTATTAGGCGATGGTCCTTTCGCCATAAGGAATTGGACTTCGTCGAGGTAGGTGTCGTACTGTTCCCTAGTTCGAATGACCTTGGGTTCATTGAGATTCATCTTCATCCTTCAAGTCCGTAATAAGAGCAATACCCTGTGGGAAGGCGATCAACATACAGATCACACAATTGCAGTCACTCACAGGGAACATGAAGGGACCATCGTTCTCATGCCACGCATTAGGAAACTGATCCTGTACATCAGACGGTTGCTTCCAGTGAGCGGCCGATACCTCGGCCGCCCAACTCCGTATCCATTTATCGGACTGTGCACTCCTGCCTCGCAATTTGTTGAGTCGCTCTCGCCCCAGTAGTCGCATTCTGTATTTCCCATTTTGGTAATTTATACCCAATTGATATCGAGCGTGTCAAGTTCTCTTTTGGGAATTATAGACTCAGCTTTCACCTCAAAGCCCTAATATGCCCGGAGTAAGAAAATCTTCCACCCTTGCATGATTATTCACAGATAGAGTAATTTTATTATCCTTTATATTCAATAAGTTGACACAATTAAAATAATCTGGTTTCTCTTATGATGGGGGCGAAATACCTGGACAGTACGTCGCTACCCCAATGCTACCCATCAACCTGAATAGGAGATTAGTCATGGAAAATACCGCCAAAACCTTCATTCTGCTCCCAAGCGCAATAGGCGGTGGAGCACTTGTTCGAAGGGATCAAATAGTAGGAGCAAGGGCAAATGGTCCCAGTGACGGCTCGATCGTATATACAGAAGCCGGCCCAAGCATCTACACGACATTAAGCACTACTCAACTGGCAAGCGTTGTAACTGCCGAAAAAATCTGCGAACCTACTCGTGGGGGCTTAAGGCGGGCTCACCTTGTCGCCCCTTTAATTTTTTTCGATCTTCACGGTATATAGATAGGTGAAGGCAAATAAAAAACTAACACAAAAAGACGTCGACTCAGCAAAGCCTGCGTTAAAGGAGTATTGCCTGTGGGATACCCAAATCCCAGGGTTCGGTCTACGTGTTCGACCAAGTGGAGCAAAAGGATATGTTTACATTTATCGATATGATTGGCGAAAGTCCCGGCGTTATACGATAGGCAATTTCAATCTTTTTACTGTAGATGAAGCAAGGGGAATAGCGCGGGAACTTGCGCGGGAGGTAGTACATGGCGAAGATCCTGCAAGAAATAAAGCAGCCACAAGAAATACTACAGTTGAAAATATTTATTTAATGTATGACGAGTGGACTTGTAGCAACTGGAAACAAGAGCATCAAACTAGAGTTCGTGGGATATTCCAGTCGATTGTTATCCCAAAGATTGGCCATAAGCCAATACGAGCAGTTACACGCTCAGATATTCGAAATCTTACTGATCAAAAGATTAGTGATGGAAAAAAAGCAATGGCGAACAATATCCATCGATCATTGTCTGCTTTTTTTTCATGGTGCGTTGATCGTGAATTTCTCAATATTAATCCCTTATATGGCGCAAACCTCCCCTTTAAAAATAGATCACGTAATCGATATCTAGATCGAGATGAATTAGTAATTATATGGCGGGAGAGTGAGAAGCTAGATCCGAAATGGCGCGCAGCTATAAGATTACTGATGCTCACAGGCCAACGTAGACAAGAGATTTTAGGTGCAGAGCTTTGTGAAATCGACTTAGATAGACAGCGTTGGATAATCCCAGAGGAGCGATCAAAAAATCGCCACTCTCAATACATACATTTAAGCCCACAATCAATAGCGGTACTCAAGGAAATACCCAAATTCGGTGGGCAAAGATTTTTATTTCAGTCTGAGCTACAAACTTACAACCCGCGGTCCATTGCCAAGACAAATTCAGCTATCAAAAAACTCAAGACATTAGTAGCTATAGATAATTGGCATGTTCATGATCTCCGGCGTAGCGTGGCAACGCACATGGGACAGTTAAAAATCCATCCACATGTGATTGCTGTTGTTCTGAATCACTGGAGCGGTTACCGCAGTGGTGTAACTGCTATTTATAATAGATATTCATATGAGGCTGAGGCTCGAGAAGCTTGGAATCTATGGGGTTTAATGCTTTTGAAATGGGTCTCTGATCCGAACCTCCCTATTCCCAAAGTAACGGACGAAGATGAAGTTATTATTTGAAATCGTATTAAAATTCATAGCATGAATCGATTGGCAACTCGCGTTAGACATGATTTTATCTAGATAGAATATGAAATATAAGTATAGCATCGACCCGCGCTCTAGCTGAGTCCGAGATTCGGCTCGAGGAATTGCTACCCGGTAGAGACTCGGCAAAACCCCAAAAAACCTCAATCATAATCAAATCTCAGGAATACTACTGGACATTGAAATAATAGCTCGGTCAAATACTGGAAATTTCAAGGTAACACAAACAATACTGGACATTGGAAATAATAGATCAAGTACAACTTTTGAAAATACCAATACAGGAATGGAAAATTATAGGACTTGGATAAGAGTACACATACTAATACAGGACTGCTTAATGGGGATAGGGCTCTGATCTCGATGATTAGGGTCCTATCCCTTTCAGAAGTATCCTTACCCAGGATAACTAACGCATTAAATATCTACCCATGTACTATCGTCCACAACCTGAACATCCTCAAAATACTTTATAAATAACTCAGGGTAGTTCGTGTGAATGGGTATCAGTGATTTTGGGGATATGCTTTTAGAGAATCGGATTAAATCGGCTAGATACGCATGACCAGATGTGTGCTGAACTTCAATGCACACACCATTATTAGCACACCATTTATGTAGCTCACCCTCATCCCGCTTTAAATAGCCCGGCCAAAGAGAATAGATAAGTGTTGCACCGCGCAGACAATCCATTTCCTCAAAATCTTTGGACATCGATGATCTAAAAAGACAAACCCAGCGCCCCGGTTTTTCACAAAAATCTGATTCATAAACACGTTTTCCCCTATACGGCTCTATCAAATCAAATCGACCTGCCCGAACAATTTGTAACTTCTGCCGTGACGGAAGAAATATCCTGATCCTATCTGACTTAAGGATGGATGATAGAGAATCTACCTCTAGCATATTTAGAATATGAGCGGTATAAGCATCTACGACGAGTATGCGCCCCGACCTTAAAGCTGCCTTATAGAATGTAACTAAACGGTCAATGTTTTGCGGGGAAAAGCACGCGAGCGCAAGCCCAGTTAATTGATTTAAAGATACAACTATTTTTGATTCAAGCTCGGACTCAGTCGTATTAGACTCAGCATCTTCTCTTCCTATTATCGTTCCTTCCATTAGTAAAACGTCAATGTTTTTAGGTGGACTTCTAAGCATTGACTCCATCAAGCCTTGCTTTCTTCCATGCATACGAAAGTCACCACTATAGAACACACGTTTTCCATCTGCTTCGATTAATAATGAATAGGCATCATATGCTGAATGATCTACTGGATAGGGTGTGATTTTGAAAGGACCGACCTGAAATGAATGGAAGGCGTCATATGAAATACACTGCTGGGTAATTTTTGCAGACTCAGTAAAGAAAGTAGCTGCCTCCAGTAATCGTTTAGCTCCTGTACCCAAGTAGACTGGAAGTTTATGATTTGCACAGCTCAATAGACCATAGTGATCTTGATGAGGATGGCTTAAAATAACTGCAAGAAGGTTTTCAGTCTCTCCCTGCGAAATTCCAGGCACGCTCGGAAGCAAGCTAATCGAAGCCCTATCTACACCTAGTGGTAACCCTAAATCGAGAAGTATTGATTCTCCAGACGCTTCTAATTCGATACAATTTCCACCAATATTTGAGGCGGCCCTATGTATGCAGAGACGCATATTAATTCGAAAAGATATTATCTAGAAGGTCTCGCAATACAACTTCATTACAGTCTGGACTTGGCATGTCAAACTTGGCAAAGTTAAAACTCATAGCTGCATCATATTGGTTAGCGATTTTCATAAGCGCCTCCCGAATACCTATTTGAAATCTATCCAGACTGATGTCTCGGTAGAAATCCCTAGGTGCAAGAACAAAAAGGTTTACCTCATTACCATCAAGCAGCGATTCGGTTTTGCGTGAATAACCGAGATTATCTCGGTGAAATCTACTTAACAACCAGGCAAATCCGTATTGGAGGATTTCTACAGCGGCAAAGATTGGAGTATCGCTAGCAACTTTTAATTCGACAAAATCAAAGATTCCACGATCTCGTTTGTGCACAAGGTCAATGCACCCCCTACGACCAGAAGAACCAATCAAACCTGAAGCTACCGGTACTTGATTCCACCAATCCTGCGTTTGACGCACACTAACTAATCGTCTTTCAAGATTTACTTCTGGATTACGGGGATTCCATTTATTCAGTTGAGGAGTGAGACGCCAATTCTGATTGGACGGTGTCGGCTTATCCTTAATAAGCTGAGATATTCGAATTTCGACAGCCTGAAAAATAGCCTTAGTAACATCTGCTCCATTGTTATCCGTCAAAGATTGGCGTCGAAATGGTCCTCTATGGCGGTAAGAACGAACACTAAGTGCTTTGTTTACCTCATTTGCAACGCCTGTAAATAGAGTTTCGGATGGAAAATCACCCTGTCTCATTTCGCACCCTGAAACCGTAGTTAACTACGGTTAATATAACAGGATACGTATTAAAGTCTGTTCTTTCGTATTCATATCTGAAGGAAACTTCGGATATGAAGCTTCAGGACAGAGTTGCACTTCGGATTCGGACGATACGCAAAAGGCGTGGCCTGACCCAAGAACAACTGGCAGAACAGATAGATAGGAGCGGTGACTCCATCTCACAACTAGAGCGGGGTATATCCTTACCTAGCTTTGCAACCCTGGAACGGCTCGCACTTGTCTTAAATACGCCAATCCAAGATTTTTTCGATGATGAAACCGGAAAGGGAAGTCCTCAGCGAATCGAGTCACTTGCGATAATCATCGACATTGTCAGACAGATGACTGATAAAGAACTCCAGATGGCAGTTCAGGTTCTTGAGGCAGTCGGAAGTAAGCGCACAAAGCGAAAAAGCAAAACCTAAAACTACCCCTAAGCTTCCCGAGCGCATCAATTTTAAATCTTAATATCGATAAACACATATATAACTATATGTTATATATGTATAAATATAATAAAAGCAGGTCAAAACAGTGTGGCGCGCCCGGAGATTCGAACTCCCGACCGCCTGGTTCGTAGCCAGGTACTCTAT
>JADJWY010000016.1 GCA_016716085.1 Hahellaceae bacterium | reverse complement strand
GTTGACTATCGCTCAAAGGGCAGCAATAACCTATCTTTTCCGCCCGGTACCGTCTTCCTCAACAAGCTCAAGCAGGTCTACCAAGTCGCAATCCAAATAGCGGCACAGCTGCTCCAGCACATCAAACTCAACCCGCACCGCCGTCTCCTGGTAGAGCCTGGAGATCGTCCCTCTGTTAATTCCCGTATCCCGAGCAACGTCGGATATCTTCAATTTTCTCTCGCCCAACAATCTAGATAAGTGACACTTGATCATCTTCAGAAGCCCTATTTGATCTTTAGTAGCCCGACTTATTTTGCCACAGCTCATGCGTAGCGTATTGTGATCTTCAGGAGAGCATATGGGCCTCCACAAGAAATATTTACTCTACATGAGGAAGATCATTATGTCACTAACCTACCTGACGACCGAAGAGCTCTCGGCTCGCATCAAGTACGACGTACGAACCATCCGAAACCAGCTGAAAGATTCAGTCCTTCTGGAGGGAATTCATTACCTGCGTCCTTTTGGTGGTCGCAAGATCTTGTACGTATGGGAAAGGATTGAGCAGGACATGTTTCAGGCGCTTGACGCAGCCACCGGATTGCAGTGACCGGGAGGGATTAAAGTCATGGCTACCATTAAAACCAGAAGCGGAAAGCTCCAGGTCGACTTTCGCTACATGGGGCACCGCTGCCGTGAGCAGACCCGTTTCACAGATACCCTGCCGACCGCAAGAAGCTCGAGAAAATCCTGGAAAAGGATGGAAGCGGAAATATTGCTGGGCACCTTCCTCTATCGCGATTATTTCCCCAAAAGCAAAAAGGTAAGTTTTTTCGATGACCTCAAGCGAAAAATGGAGACGGCGACCACAAGCCAAAACAACAACCACACGGATAATGTACCGACCTTTGCCGAATTCGCCGAGCGCTGGCTATCCGAAAAGCGGGTCGAATGGCGGGATAGCCACTATGACGCTGTTGTCAACGCATTGAAGGCATACGCGCTTCCTGCGTTTGGCGATAGAAAAGTCAGCGACATAACCAAGGCGGAGATACTGGAATTTCGTTCCAATCTTGCCAAGGACCCGTTGAGAAAAGGCGGCCAGCTAAAAGCATCGACCGTCAACAAAACGATCACACCAGTACGCATGATCCTCAATGAGGCGGCCGAACGATACGATTTCACCTCACCCTTCAGAGGCGTCAAATCGCTGAAGGTCCAGCGTGTCGATGTGGAGCCGTTCACCCTCGAAGAGGTCAATCTATTCCTCAAGCATGTTCGGAAGGATTTTCAGGCGTACTACAATGTCCGATTTTTCACCGGTATGCGAACTGGCGAAATCGATGGCCTGCAATGGAAATATGTGGATTTCGAACGACGCCAGATACTGGTTCGCGAAACCATTGTCAGCGGAAAACTGACCTACACCAAAACAGACGGATCTCAGCGCGAAATCTACATGTCACAGCCTGTTTACAACGCGTTGCAGGCACAACACAAAATTACGGGGGCATACGGCCAGTTCGTATTCTGGAACCGCAATGGAAATCCACTGGAACACAATAACGTAACCAAACGAGTCTGGCATCCGACACTCGCATTCCTTGGGCTGAGGCAACGACCACCGTATCAACGGTGACATACGGCCGCGACGCTCTGGCTGGCGGCCGGAGAAAGCCCCGAATGGATCGCACGACAAATGGGCCATACGACGACGGAAATGCTGTTCCGGGCTTGATTCTCTATGTTCCGAACCTGACCAGAAAAGACGGTTCGGCGTTCGAATGGCTATTACAAGCCCAACATAATCAGGAGAATCACCATGGTTGATTTGAAGATTACCCAATCACCGGAATTGGCATGGGGCACGCGGTTGAATCGTTATAATACCTGAGCCTGCAAACCGCCACGAGAACGGTCAAAGTCGAGATACCGTGTGACTTCGTGCAGAACGCCAACCCTAACGGCACACTATTGGTCGTTGAGATCACCGGTAAACAGGTAAAATCTAAACCCGTCATCATCCGTGGACAACACGATGAAAATACACTGCTCAACCACTTTGCATGGGTGCCAACAGGGCTTGAGCACATTCAATGCGTACTATGGAGAATGCTCAACGCCATAAAAATTCAGGAGCTATGGGAATTCTACTACTCGGTACTGATGGATGATGAATTGATGGAACCGTTTTACAAGGCCAAGGCGAGTCATCATCACCACCATAGCTATGACGGAGGGCTGCTGGTTCACAGTTTCGAGGTAGCCACCAGCGCCGCTGACCTATGCCGGCGATACAATCTGGGGCACGCCACCATCTGCATAGCGTTCATCGCAGGGCTATTGCATGATATCGGCAAACTCAAAATGTACTACAACGAAGGGGACAACATGCCGGCGTGCGGCCAACACGAAGCCTTCAATTTCATGGTGCTGGCCGCCCCTCTCGAGAGATTACATAGAGCAGCGCCAAACATGTTTGAAGCGCTAAGCAGCGCTCTGGTGGCGAAAACCGGACAACACCCGCCGCAGTATCTGCCAGAAACCATCGTTCGGTTATGCGACAAGCTCTCTGCGGAGATTGCACAATGTCGAGACGCATTCACGGGAATGCCGGAGTACTACTGGTATGCAAGATCGGACATAGAAAAACGCATTTTCAAACGATTAGGGTGAGGCTGAAGATGTGGAACTGCGGTAGTTCAGCTTCGGGCGAAAAGCGGCGATTGGTATATGACTCAACTCGGCATTGCCAGCACATGAAAGCGGACATTCCCAAAGATCAGAGTCACCTACTTCTCTTGGGAAACTCGGCCCGTAACTCCGGAGTTACGCCGACGCGCGTCGCACGGATGGCTTGAACGACTTGCATGGCGATGACGCATAGCTATTCACAGACTATCGCCTAACACAGAAAAATATTTCTAAAACAGATCCAATATCGTAATGGATAAAAGTCAGAGGTCAGCAGAGTTTATCTACTGACTAGTTATAGAATCGACGTTGGAAACAATACTATTGTCGATGTGGAAGCATCCCTGAGCACTAGGACGCTAGAGCTAAACGCAACTCAAATCATGGTTGATCGGGTTGCACGGAACCGCCAAATAAGGCTGCTGTGAGAGTAAGCATCAACTTCAGGAGAAGATACGTTCCGATACAGATCACTTGTCATGGTAAAGGTTGGCTGTCGCACGGCAACGCGGATAGGTAGAACACCCCAAAAATTCACCGTTGCGCCCACTTTTTACACGGAGAACACCACTCTGACAAACGGGCCTTCCGGTCGCCGGCCTTCACCTTTGTCTGAATTCGTTTTGACGTATTACTTTTCAACAATGCCTTCACGTGGTCATCGCGTGAAAGATTGCGAGTGAAGTCGCACGCTGGAAATCTGCTGCAACCGTAGAAACCACCCACTGTTCCACGTCTTGGCTTCAGTACGCCATAGCCACACTCAGGACAATCTTCCAAAGGTTCACCGTCAATCGACTCGATCTTTAATCGATTTTTTTTGACAGCTCAATGAGAAACTGAGAAGGGTTACTCAGCGATGTGTAAAATCTCACCTGTTTTCGCGCACGCGTCATGGCCACATAAAATAGTCGGCGTTCTTCAGCGAAGGGAAAGGTCTCCGGTGCAGGCATTGCCAACTGGAGTGTAGGATCGTCCTGGATCTGGCTTGGGAAGCCACGAGTGCCCTGAATGACATTCAGTACGAAGACATATTCAGCCTCCAATCCTTTCGAGCCATGCACAGTTCTAAAATTGATCATTAATCTGTCGCCAAACTTGTTCTTCCATCCCTGAAACTCTATCGGCTCGTCGTCACGGTAACGACCTAGTAGCATAATGGTAATGCGGGTAACTTTTCTCCGGAACCAGTTTCCCCTCACCCACAAATCTATAAATATCGGCCAGTTGCTTCTCGACGTAGGCTGGTATGCTCTCGATACGTTCAAAGCCATAGGCCAGCATGGGAGTCTTGGTATGCGCATTGGTTGTCCTGACCTTCTTTGCGATCTGAGCCGGATTCTCTTGGACAAACTCACTGGATACATCACAAATCTCTTGAGGACACCGGAAAGTGGTATTCAGCGTTAGTTGCGTGGCGTAACGGAATGATTTTTCGAACTCTGTCATGACTGAGATATCCGATCCGGCGAATCGATTTATGCCTTGCCAGTCGTCACCTACCACGCAGAGGTGAGTTTTTGCGGATGGGTTCGCGGCCAAAGCTTTAGCAATCGTATTCTGGCACGCGAGCTGTCCTGAAATTCATCAGCTAGAATTATTGTGTACGGGCTTTGGAATCTACCCGATTCGACGTGTACTGCTGCTTGAATCAGCATGTCTTCAAAGTCGATAAAATTTCCTGCACGTAGTCGTTGCTCCCATTCAGCGGCGATCTTTTCATATATGGACAAGTTCAGACGCAATCGTGCGGCGTAGCCGTCTTTTGATTGCGTCTGAAATGCGGCATACAGATCGCTCTGCGACAAACTATTGTTCTTAACATGCTGCTGGAAGACCCGAAAGGATCTGACAAGCTCCCCTTCGGGTACTGGGGGTAGCCCAATAGCGATTCTGTCTGGGTTAAAGACTGGTGTTACTCCGCGATCGATCAACGCCTGTTCAAGGGTTTTGAACGACTCACCGCAGCTTAATCCATGCGATGTTGTTTCGATGAGATCAGTGCCCATATCATTGTGGATCTTTCGCTTCCACTCAACACCTAGCAGGTAGTCCTTAAAGTCCTTGGGTGCCTCCCCCTTTGCGTTGAGGGCGAAGTGTTCATGGTAGAGTCTGACCTCTGGATAGTAGAAATCTGGATGATATTGTCGATGCTGCTCTCCTGCGGTGTCATGCTCATAGGGTCGCTCGTACTCGTAATTGATGCCGTTGTAAAATAGCCAATCTGCGATAACCCGCTCCTCCATGCTTTTTACCACATCGCCTCTTGCCGTCTGGAATCCCCGTCTGCCGTTGGCATGCGTCAGGCTCCTGGTGCTGACCCCATTTGCCAATATCGCGGGAAAGTATTGTCCGGAACATATCCCAATCACGTTTGAACGTTGCATCCCTCGTCGCTAGGGTCTGAACAATGTCAGCCATTTCACGAAGGTCCGCGCCTGGAATATTGGGATCAATCCATGGCGCCAAAGAAGGTTTCTTACCTGTTGCCTTGGCTATCACCTCAATGCCAAAGGCATGAAAAGTATTGGATTTAACCTGATCCACGCCGGGCACATTGCGCAATTGCTCTGCGATTCGCTCGCTTACCTCATCGGCTGTCGCTCGATTGAACGCAAGCAAGAGAATTTGGTTCGGCGCTGCGAGCTGCTCATGGAGAACATAGCCCGTTTTGGCCACTATCGTGGAGGTCTTCCCTGATCCTGCCGCCGCGACCACGAGGACGCTGTCGTCCATACAGACACAGGCAGTAATTTGCTCATCGGTTAAAGGGTTCTTCTCGACAGTATCGAAGAACTGCATGCGGGCTTGGCGTTGCAGGAGGAAATGCTTTTCATTATGCTTGTGCAATACTTTTGCCAAAGTTGTATTGAGCAACGCACCCGCAAATTGAGCTGGAGGTTCTGGCATACCATACTTGTTGTTGAGTTCAGCGGCTGAACTTTTCGGAATCCAGTGCGAAGCTTTTATAGATTCGATAGCTGCGGCTGACCACTGTTCTAAACGTGTCAGATTGGCGATAGCGGCGTCCACTTCCAATTTCATTATTCGTGCTTTTAAATTGTATGCCATCGACTGTGCAATCGAAGGTCCCATTGCTCTGCCGAAAAGTAAACACACAAGTTGCCCAAAAAAATCCTGTCGATATCTTGATGGACTGAAGCTCGGAAAGGTGAACGGAAACCTCCGGATAGAACTTGATCTTGCCCAGCCACAACGGACACGAGTTTAAGCGACTTTTTGTGCCTCGAACGCTTCCGGGCTGAGATAGCCGTTGGCGCTGTGTCGGCGGTTTCGATTGTAGTCCACTTCAATGTATTCGAATACCGCTTCCTTCATCGCGTCCCTCGTCACAAACCGCTCACCGTGAATCAATTCCACCTTGAGTGAGTGGAAGAAACTTTCGGCACAGGCATTGTCGTAGCAGTTGCCCTTGGCGCTCATGCTGCATTGCAGTTTGTGGGTGGCGATCAACCGCTGGTAATCATGGGAACAGTATTGACTGCCTCGATCCGAGTGCACTATCACGCCTGTCGGCATTTTCCGTCGCCACAGCGCCATCCGGAGCGCGTCGCACACAAGCGTAGCCGTCATGCGTTCGGACATGGTCCAACCGACGACCTTGCGGCTGTACAGGTCGAGCATGACAGCCAGATAGAGCCAGCCCTCATCAGTCCACAGATAGGTGATGTCACCCACCCATTTCTGGTTCGGCGCGTCCGCGCTGAAGTCCTGCTGCAACAGGTTCGGTGCTACGGGCAGGCTGTGCTTTGAGTTCGTCGTGGCCTTGAATTTGCGGGCACCCTTGGCGCGCAGTTCCTGACGGCGCTAGCTGTCAGTCACCGTTATGCGGTTGCAGTTCTGTCCCAGGTCCGCCATATCCTGGCTCAGGCGTGGCGCGATTGCGACGCTTGCCAGTGTCGAAGAGCGACCTGATCTGCGCATCTCGGGTATCCCGGCGCTGCTGCGAAGGCGATGGCTTGTCTTTGCGTCTGCGCCAGTGATAAAATCCGGCACGGGATACTTTCAACACCCGCGCCATGGTCCGGATCTTGAAGTGGGTAGCATGTTCTTCCATAAAGGCGTACCTCACTTCTGGTTCTTCGCGAAGTACGCCGCTGCCTTTTTTAGGATGGCCAGCTCCTCTTCGCGCTCAGCCAGCTGGCGCTTCAGGCGGGCATTCTCCACTTGCAACCGTTGCTCGGCTTCGCTGCTGGATTCCTGCTGCCTGACCTTGTTCCGCCAGGCGTAAAGCTGGGATTCATGCAAGCCCAACTGCTCGGCAGCAGGGCCAACACCAACCTTCTCGGCCAGCTTTAGCGCCTCGGTTTTGTACTCCTTCGAATGACGGATCCGGGATGTCTTCTTGGGTTTGACTTGTCTTGCCATGGTTCACCTCTGTCGCGTAGTGTACTCGCTTAACAGGGTGTCCGGTGGGGCTGGGCAGGATCAACTTTATATTAAGGGTGAATTTCTCCCCATTAATTTCTGCATGCCAGCTTTTACTTCCGGTAAAACGGGCCCCTCCTCAGTTGAACCCCACGCCAAAGCCATCCGATCTAAGCCCTCACTATTTATTGTACTGCTCGGACAGCCGAGCAGTAGTGCTAATTCTGATTCAGTGATGGGCTTGTTACCTTGATTGATTTGTGCGATTTCGCGATCCAGGGGTGCCTGAAAGTTGTCATAGCGAATGTGATAATTGGACAAGCCCAAGTCAAGATTACCATTTTACTTGTGTTCGACACTGACAAACAGTAACCTTTTAGCAGCCTACGACGGGGGTTAATTTAGCTTGAAGTGCCATTTGGCGTTGATGTTTCGTCCGCTTTATTTTGGCACTTTTCTTAGTAGGACGCGCTTGAGCACGCTCATTGCCGCACGCCACTGATCCTACACCTCGTAAAAACCTCGTCGTAGGCTTCTTACATCTAAACTGGCGTTTTGTCTTTATGGAAATCGAAGAATACAAGATCTCGAAAATACCAAAAGGAAAAAATAGTTTTCGCTTACTTTACATTCCCACACCTACACTGAAGAAAAAGCTCCAATCTCATTTATCCTACCTGCAATACAAAAACCTAGAACTCGATGAGCACAGAACATGCCATGCCTTTTTAAAAGGGAGAAACTGCGTTACAAACGCACTCCAGCATGTCGGTTATAATTATTGCGTGTCAATGGACATAAAGGATTTCTTCGACTCGGTACGTCCTCACCATGTCGAAAACAAAGTATCTCGTGAAGTAATTCAAGATTGTTTTATTGATGGTGCGCCAAGGCAAGGGCTTCCAACCAGTCCCTTGCTTTCAAATTTGGCACTACTAGATGCTGACGCAAAAATTATTGAATTTCTAAATCAATTTAGAGTTGTGCACAGATACACGCGTTACGCTGACGATATAAGCATTAGCTTTGATGATGAAAGAGCAACCGGAAGAATTATTTTTATAGTCAATTCCGTTCTTGAAAGTTACGGATTCTCCGTAAATCAGAAAAAAACAAAAATTCAGAGTAAAGAAAATGGCAGAATAATAATTACAGGGATAGCTATTGATAAAAACGGATTATTCCCAACAAGAAAAACTAAAAGGAAAATTAGGGCAGCCTATCACCAAAAGAATATCAGTTCTGTTCGCGGGCTAGAGGAGTGGGCAAAGTGTAAACTTCCTAACAACACCCCAAAAAATCCCAAAAGATTTATAAGGATAGTAGGAAAAACTCTTGTGTCTTGCATGCATTGCAACCAGAGTAATCTCATTTGGGCAGAGCAATATCCTGGACGAACTTTTTTAGTCAATTCTGAAAGCGGGTCGCGCCACAAATGCAAATTTCTCAATGCCATACTCAGTCAGCGCGACCTTATGACACAGCTCAAAAAATGGGGTACGAGGACTTCATTCCTTTAAGCAAAACTTGGTTCTATGGCATGGCTTCGACTTTGCGCTCTCAAACTATATACATTCTTTTTAGAAAGCGTGGTATCGATATTTGTTTTTTTCCATATCCAAAAGGCATAAATAGGGATGAGTGCGGATTTGTCTCTGCGTGGTCACGGAGAAGAGACAAATACCGGGTAACCTACGATGAAAGCCAAAATAATGTGCACAATTCTATACTAAAAATAGCCAATGAATTCTCAAGTAGTGGAAATTTCTCGCAGGGAACCATAAGAAAAATTTTGGATGGTGCGAATGCTATCTAAAAATTGATTGTGGTAAAACCAAGCCGGACAACTGGTTAAGCACAATTTTCAAATTCAATAGGTGTTCTATTGTCGCGCCTGGCGTGCAATCTGCGCGAATAGTAACAACCCACACGCGCCCGCACATCGGCCACCGCCGCCTCGCAGGTCAAATAGGTGTTGCTCGCCAGACTTTCGTGCATCAGTCGGTGGGGCATCGAGTTAACGAACTTAAACCCCAGCAATACCGACGCTTTCGGGCGAAAAGCGGACCTAGAGATAGAATTAAACTTACGGATACCAATACGAAAAAACTGACATTCGTTAGATCGTAATGCTTACTTCTCTTGGGGAGTGCGGGTTCGTAACGTCACACTCAGCGATGACCGAAACAGCGCAAGCATTTTCAATAAAATGCTGAGTTTAGCGCATCCACCGCAATCTCTTGTTAACCAAAATTAGAACCGTCGTTGGTCATGGCCACTTGATATGTACGACATGTCGCCATCCTAAGCCAATCTGCCGTCCTCTAGAGAGGCGTGAGCTCAACGATACCACGCTTATCTTGTCTGCTTCCGTTAAACAATGACATCTAGCAGTCCACCGTCTCCCGACGGATTTTCCGGCGTTATGTAGTGCAGTATATTGGCCAATTGATACAGCGAATGGGTGGCAAGCAATGTGTCTTCCAGTTGGCCGATGGCGCCAAATTGATCCACCGAGAATGTAGCCTCGATTTGCCTGGCTTTTTCAACATTAATTTCTTTTTCATCCGTTCGACTGGTGACAGTTTTTTAATATCTGTATTTTTCTTGCACTCCCAGAGCGCTTTTTTCCTGTTTGGCCTTTTCGATCTCGCGGTCTTCCAGGTACGTTCTTTCAATAGTGTTCACACCATTTCTGGCATCCTTTGCCCTTTCTTCACTTGCTGCCTCCATGTCTGCAGCATAGCGTTGGCCATTCAATGACTGAAAGATAAGATGAGCAGAATGCTGAATGCCAGTGGCTGCGCGCGCTTGTTCATATAAGCGCATCGCCATATCCCGCACTTGAATTTGTTCTATAATAGATTGAACACCCTGTGATTCGTGGATCGTATTAGCTTCGGCTCCATCCTCTTCGATCCCGTTTCCCGTTTTAGGCAACTCGAAGGACTTCGATATCACCTTTGATGATTCAGCCTTTGGAGCTGAACCAGCACCCTCAACTCGATTAAAATATTTGTTCTCCGCCTGTGTCTTCGAAATAGCTAACGACAAATCGGAATGATTATTCTCAGCTTCTGAGGAGGCAGCAATTGCTCGTTGTTATGTGGAAGGTGTATTGCTTTTTAGA
>JADJWY010000015.1 GCA_016716085.1 Hahellaceae bacterium | reverse complement strand
TACATCCTCTGCGACGAAACGTTTTCCTTCTTTATTTACCACGATTCCACAAATCAAACCCTCAGGTGGATAGATTGGCGCAGTCGCTATAGCCCCGTCCATATGTAGCGTTGCCGCGCCCACTGATTGGCCAAGAAGCACTCCGGAGCCATCGTTGGAGGGGATGCCCATGGGCTCGCCGTATTTTGCGAGAATGGGCAGGTTATCACGAGTCATCTCCTGGTTTAGATTGAAACTGCCGGCCGCAAGCACTACGCCGTTTCGGGCCCGGATGTAGGTGGCATGGGAGCCGGCAGTCACTTCAACACCGACTACACGACCGTTTTCGTCGATAACCAGCGCCGTGACACGTGAGTCGAAAAGTGTAGGGACTTTTTCACTCTCCAGCTTTGCCAATAGCGCCTCCATTGCGGTTGCCCCTCCGTGCCTGGCTATCGAGCCGCGTGCCTGATGTCCTCTCGGCGCGGGCATCGATATGTCGCAGTAAGGTGAGGATTTTTCATTGCCGGTATAGAGTAGACCTTCACCGGTGTATATGGCGACGGCCTTTCCCTCGTATGCCCGTCGTTCAAACGGCACGCCTTGTGCCTCCAGCCATGCGCAATGTGCCACGCTGCTGTTGCAGTACATGAGAAGTAGATCCTCATTCTCAGTAGAAGTACTTGCGCGCATAAAATTGTACATATTGCAGGCACTATCATCGTAACCGCACGCTTTTTGCACCTCCGTTCCACCACCGAGGTAGAATATTCCTTCAGATGTGGCACTGGCACCACCACCACCGCTGGCTCGCTCTATTAACAACACGTCCACGCCGGCTCTATGGGCCTCCAGAGTGCGGTAGGTGCGCAAGGCCACACCAGCACCGATTACAAGTACGTCAGGTGGCGGTGCCAGTTTTGAACTGCGGATGCTAGTACCGGCCTATTAATTATTGGCATATACACTTCTCCCGCAAGCCAGGATGTGAGCTTTTATATCCGGGCACCTGATTTGCGTAAAAATGAAAGAGATTTGATTGATACGCCATTGATTGGACGTAAGCACTCTTGTGCATTCGGTCATATTTTTGTCCCATTCTCGCTTCCTGGACCCTGTGCGCCATTCACCAGACATTCAAGCTGTCATGATCTTTTGCGGCGGCACAGGCGCGTTCGGCATTGGCATAGCAAACTTCTTCTGGCTGCCATTCAGGTAGGCATCGTCCAACTGCGGCGTAAATCGTATTTTGACGATAACTGAACCAGGCATCCTCGAAGGGTAATTCGATACCATATCGGGCAATGGATTTTACGTAGTGGTTTACGAGATCGCGCTCGGCGTGGCGCCGGTCATGGACAGACAAAGCAGTTACCAGGTAATAGGAAAAGTCATGCGCCCATACATTGTGGGTTGGTCCTTGCCAGTCCAGCAAGCCACTTCTGCCGTCGGGTGTGTAAAATGTAATACCATGGTGGGCATCACCATGCACTAAACAGTTGGCGTGCTCGATGTTGTGCTGGAGGAGGCGTTTAATGCCGCCGGTTAGCCTTCGAAATCGTTCAACTACTATTGAGGAACTGGCCTCGTGGAAGTGATTTGCATCGTTCCCATACCTGCGGTTGGAACAGGTCGTATAACGACTGTATTACCAGCCCACCGGCGGATAGCCATTTGTCCTCCAGTAGTTGTGGATTGTCCCAGTAACGCGCGTGTAGCCTGGCCAGTTCCTCGACCAGATGAGAAGCCTGGGAAGGCGTGGCGGTGTCGGTGGCATAACCAAAAGTAGCGTCCCGGGCGAGTAAATCCTCCAGAAGAAGAAATGAATAACCCGTATTTGTATCAATATAGGAGGCATAGGCCTTGGGTGAGTTGAGTTCAAGCGTAGTGGCGTAATTTGAATAGAAATGCGCCTCGCCCTCGTATACTTTCAGTATAACCGGATCATTGCTATGGGCTTCCAGCCCGCCCTTGAACCATGATGTGGGCGGCAAGCAATGCTCATTCGTATTCTCTCGGTATGTTAAATGTAAACGAACTTTTGTTGCCGTGCCATGAATGATTGTCCTGACCCGGCACGACGCTGGTGGTGCCGGGAAAGTTGATGTTGAGTGCGCGTGTCAGCCAGTCAACACTAAAGTCTTCTATCGTTTTAGGGACCTCCAGCTCATTCATATCTTCTCCTAGGCGTGGTTTTCCCCATTGACGATTACTGTTTGACTGCGTAGCAAAAAAAAGGCACTGGCTGCTCGGGTATATGAGAAAATCGAGGAATGTTTCGGGAGAAGTGCATCTCAATAACCTGTCAAATCAGCGAACAAGCTCCGCATTTGACGGGATGTGCCCAATAGGAATGATGACACTCGAATATGCTTCAGGAAAAGCCCGATGTCATGTTCCTCCGTCATGCCAATACCACCATGCATTTGAAGGCACTCCTGTGCTACCAGAACCGCAACATCACCGGCTTTTGCTTTCGCGGCGGCTGCGATACGAGCCGAGTCCGAACTTCTCTGTTCGAGTAAAATCAGGGTACCGAGCATTTCAGAGGCGAGAATAGCTCTGCCACAGGATAATACTCGCTCTAGTATCTCCCGGGCTTCCACTCCTCTGGCTAGAATAGCAGTAGGCTGTATTTCAACCCTGTTCAGTTCTAAATTGTCAGCGGGTCGCGCGTCCACTAACCTGGTGGGTGACAAAGTTACGCCGTCAAGAGATTTGTCAACTACTACGAGCATTGGCTTGTTCTTACTGTGTACAGGAACGATGATCGCATCGGCGGCGAGAGCGTCCAAAACGTATCCGGCTTTGCAGGAAATTCGAAGTCCGTTCGCATCACTTACCACGTCGGCATCGACAAAGGGTGAGTGAGCGGCATGCAGCGCGCCATTCTGACAGGCGAAGGCGACGGTGGATTCACCGGTCGACATTTTGGACAATAACGGCAGTTTTATTTCGTCATTGCTACTTTCTAGTAACGCAATCGTGGCAAGTACTGCTGATGACAGAAAGGGCGATACTACTAACCTTTGTCCCATTTCCTGGGCGATTAGTCCAGCCTCCACCGGGCCCAACCCCACACCACCCATCGATTCTGGTATAAGCATGGCTGGCCATCCCATTTCGGTGAAGCCGGCCCAAATGAATTTGTCGTGGCTTCTGGCGTCCGTATTCAACCAGAGTCGGTAGGCACTTATTGGGGCAAGGCGACTGAGTTGGCCATTCGCGCTATCCCGGACCATAAGCTGCTCTTCGTTCAATAGCATCGCATTCTCTCTAACCCGTTAACATCTGTATCAAGATGAAGGAAGTTGAAGTAGTACTTTGGCAATGATGTTCAATTGTATTTCGGATGTTCCACCCTCTATGGAATTTCCTTTGGCGCGAAGCCAGGCTGACGCCGGCGTCTTTCCAATCTTGTGTGCCACCTCCCATGAGACTCCGTCAAGCTCTTGAATTTCAACAGCAAGTTCTGTTCTTCGCTTATTCAACTCGGCGCCATAGTATTTAAGTAATGAAGCGCGCGCCCCAAGAGACTCACCTGCCCGAACCCCGAGGAGGTACCGATCTACTGTTAGACCATAGGCCACTTCGTCGACTTCAAACTCAGCGATAGTCGCACGCAACTCGGCGTCGCAAAGCTTCCCCTCAACGAGGGGTCGAGTGGCTTTAGCCAGGGAGGATATAAACTGACCCTTGTGCTTGAATATGCCCAATCATTTCACGTTCGCGAGTAAGCAAGTACTTTGCCGTCCTAGCCACGATTTACCTCACCAACAACCTGATGCTTTCTACTCGCGCGTTGTCGAAAAATATCTCACAGAAAACACTTTCACCGGAAATAAGTTTAATTGGCCTCACCGTGATCTCAGACTGTTTCAAATCGGCCAGCAAAAAGCTTATTCCACGTTGCTTTGCGGCGCTTGTTCGGTTCGCGCAAGAAGAAATATTTTATCCGATCTGTCTCCGTACGAAGTCCATATCTTTTGGCCATTGATTTGAAAGTGATCACCCTGATCTTCAGCCTTGGTCGATACACTGGCCAGATCTGAGCCCGAGTTAGGTTCGGAGTATCCTTGAGCCCAACGGATCTCTCCCCTGGCGATAGGGCGCAAGTGCTCTCGCTTCAGTTCCTCGCTGCCAAATTGAAGCAGTGCTGGACCGAGCATGGAGATGCCAAAACTTCTGAGCGGGGGTCGACACCTAGCGCTGCCATCTCTTCCAGTAAAACTGTGGTCTCTTCGCGAGAAAGTCCGGCACCACCGTAACATGTTGGCCAGGAAGGGACGGTCCACCCTTTATCTATCATCCGCTCAAGCCACACTTTCTGATCCCGGGATGCGAAAATCCAGTTCTTGCCACCCCAACAATGATCGTCCAGAGTCTCGATGGGCTCTCGCATGGATTTCGGACAGTTTTCGATCAGCCAGGCATGTGTTTCTGAACGGAAATCATGCATATCTAACATGGAAGCTCTCGACAATAGTTTAGAGTGAGCCGCAGCCGTATATTGCTATCTTTGTCTCGATTGATGTGTGCTGCGCTACAATGCATCCATAGCTTTTCGACGCTCGGCCCAAATTGGTCTCTGCACCCTTTACTCTTTATTTGTAGAAGTCATTTGTGTGAGACAGCGAAATAACATATAGACAAAAATAGTATATACGTATAAATATAGATTGCAAGCCATTTTGCACACGTGAACGATGTGCGAGACAACCCCGTGAGTTGAATTGAAAGTGATCGTGTCCAATGCAAGATATTCGACCGTTTAAGCTGGCAATACCCGGTTCTGAACTTGAGGATCTGTGCGAGCGTTTGGGCAAAACACGGTGGCCCGACAATGAAACAGTAGGAGACTGGTCCCAAGGCGTACCCCTCAGTTACATGAAAGTGCTCTGTCAATACTGGTCGAATACCTATGATTGGAGGCGCTGCGAACGGCTGCTGAATAGCTATGCTCAGTTCATAACAAGAATTGACGATCTTGATATCCATTTCCTGCATGTAAAATCTTCAGTCCAGCACGCCCGACCCCTGCTTTTGACTCATGGCTGGCCTGGATCTATTGTAGAGTTATTGAAGGTGATTGAACCACTGGCGGAACCCGGTACCGATGGAACACCATCGGTAGATGCGTTCCATTTGATTGTGCCGTCCCTACCGGGGTACGGCTTCTCCGCTAAGCCTCAAGACACAGGTTGGGGCGTCAAGCAGATTGCGAATGCCTGGAACAAACTTATGAGCCGTCTCGGGTATGACCAATACTTCGCACACGGGGGGGACTGGGGCGCCGTGATCACCACGGAAATCGCAGCGCAGAACCAGGGGAATTGTAAAGCGATCCATTTAACATTAGCTATTGTGGAACCGGATCCAGCGACAATGAATTCGTTAACGATTGAAGAAACAGAGTACCTGGTAAGGGCGCAGTCTTACCTGAGACATGACTCTGGATATGCAAAAATACAGGGCACCAGACCGCAAACAATCGGGTATGGTATCTGCGATTCGCCCGCTGGGCAGGCGGCGTGGATTGTTGATAAATTCTGGTCATGGACCGACTGTCATGGCCATCCAGAAAATGCTATTTCACGCGATGAACTGCTGGATAATGTGATGATGTACTGGCTTACTGGTGCCGGGGCCTCATCCGCGCGGTTGTATTGGGAGAGTTTGCATACACCTGATTATGACGAAGTCCATATCCCGGCAGGATTCAGCCATTTTCCGAAAGAGATCATGTTCCCTTCGCGCAGATGGGCTGAGTCAAGATTTAAGAATATTAATTTCTGGACATCGCACGACAGGGGAGGTCATTTCCCGGCAATGGAAGTGCCGGCTTTGCTCATTGACGATATACGGTCGTGTTTTAGAGACGTAACGCTTTAAACCCGGTGTCACAGTCCTTAGTGCAGTGATGACAAAAGCACTGTAAAATAGCATGACAGTTGTTTATTTAATTCGCTCTTCCAGATGACAACCAGATTGTAACTGCGGTACTAATAGAGGCGCTAAATGAAGTTCAAGTTTATTCTTTACACTATCCGTGACGGTATCTTGACTATAACCCTCAATCGACCAGACCGATTAAACGCCATGAACGCGGAGATGGCGATGGAATTGATTGAAGCGTTCGATCTTGCGGATGCTGATGACGATATCCGTGTAATTATCGTTACCGGTGCCGGCCGGGCATTCTGTGCAGGGGCCGATTTTGCTAACGGAGCAGATACCTTTAACTACGAGAAAAGTAAGTCGGAAGCCAGCCCTCGATTGAATTCCTTACAAAGTAATTCCAGCGTATACCGGGATGTGGGAGGATTGCTGGCGCTCAGGATTTACCAGTTGCTCAAGCCCGTGATAGCGGCTATCAACGGTCCGGCGGTCGGAGTTGGCATAACAATGACATTGCCGATGGATATTCGTCTGGTCGCGGAAAATGCAAAGATCGGATTTGTATTTGCGCGTCGAGGTATCGCCCCGATGCAGCATCTTCGTTTTTTCTTCCTCGGGTAGTCGGAATTGCCCAGGCCAGCGAGTGGTGTTTGACAGGGCGAGTATTCACTGCAACGGAAGCGAAGGAGGGCGGGCTTGTTCGCTCGGTTCATTCAAATACAGAGCTGACCGCCGCGGCAGTACAACTCGCGCGCGAGATTGCGGACAATACTGCCCCGTTTCTATTGCGTTGACGCGATACATGCTGCAACGCTCTTTTGGTCAGGATCACCCCATGCAAGCACATCAAATTGAGAGTCGTTTGGTACAAGCACGGGGTCGATCAGCAGATGCAAAGGAAGGAGTTTCGAGTTTTCTTGAGAAGCGTCCAGCGGTCTTTGTAGACAAGGTCTCCACTGATCTCCCCAACGAATTTCCCTGGTGGGAGGAACCTGTATTTGAATAGCATGCAGCTTCGTGAAGCATACATTTGTAACCCATACCGCAGTCCGGTTGGCCGAATTGGCGGCGCTTTGCAGTCAGTTCAGGCACGTGCGCTGGAGCCAAACTCGTACGTGGGCTTATTGATCGTTCGAATGTACCAACAAGCGCTATAGAAGATGTGCTTTTTGCTCAGTGCTACCCGTCTATGGACGTACCGGCCCTTGGTCGTGTTGTCGCGCTCGACGCCGGAATTTCTGTCGGGGTGGGCGGACTACAAGTTGATCGCCGTTGTGGATCTGGACTGCAAACCGTGATCTATGCCGTGCTACAGGTCGCTACCGGAGCGAATGAGTTGGTTATTGCTGGTGGTGCTGAATCAATGAGCAATGCCCCGTTCTACACAACGAGCTCTCGCTGGGGATCAAGTCACCGGGGTTGTTGCTTAATGACGCTCTTGCTCGGGGTCGAGTAACGGCAGGTGGTGTGAATTATCCGGTTCCCGGGGCATGATCGAGACGGCAGAAAATTTACGGCGCGAATTTGCAATAAGTCGAGAAGATCAGGACATGCTTGCGGCGATGTCGCACCAGCGCGCAGTCGCTGCACAAAAGCTGGCGTGTTCAATAATGAAATCATCGCGATTGAAATCGAGAGTAAGAGAGGTGGCACATCGGTCGTCAGTGTGGATGAGCATCCACGCGCAGACGCCACGTTAGAGTCATTGTCGACTCTGACACCAATCATGCTGTCGACAGATCCTCAAGCTACTGTAACAGCCGGGAACGCCAGTGGCCAGAACGATGGAGCGGCGGTATGTATTGTTGCCACGCGAGAAGCGATTGACAGGTATGGACTGGATCCCTATGCCAGGCTTGTTTCCTGGAGCGTCGCAGGAGTGGAGCCCGCACGGATGGGAATTGGCCCGGTGCCGGCTTCTGCAAAGGCGCTAGAGAATAGCGGCTTAACCCTATCCAAAATTGATCTAATTGAGCTGAACGAGGCCTTCGCATCACAAGTACTCGCCTGTACCCGCAGCTGGAAGTTTTCACCCGAGGATTTTGATAGGCTTAATGTCAACGGTTCCGGGATTTCACTGGGGCATCCCGTTGGCGCAACTGGCGGGCGCATTCTTGCCAGCCTGCTCCATGAAATGCGACGACGGGGCGCTCGATTCGGCATGGAGACCATGTGCATAGGGGGCGGACAAGGGCTGTCAGCAATATTTGAAGCTGTCAATGGATTGCAATAGCTTCGTGAGTCATTACCCGGCCCGGTTGACTGGACACAAACAACGGAAATTTTAACCTATCTATAGACATGTGGACATATAATGTATATTGTTCATAGCCATATTCGGTGCCAGAGGCTAATATTAGTAAGCAAAAATAAAGGTAGGTCGAGTAGCTGCGGTTTTACCGGAAAGTGCATATTACCTGCATTTGAACACTCGACGATCTCTTTTGTTTGAGCTCGCCCGTCATACACTTGCGTAGAGGAGATACTTCAATGAATGACATGCATATCGGTCTAAGCGGGCTACAGGAAAAACTCGTTCCTATCACAAGCGACCCCGACTTTGCCGATTTGAAGATTGTAGACGTAGACTCTCACTGGTCAGAACCCTGGGATCTCTGGACCTCGCGCGTCTCAAAGAGTATGCGGAACAAAGTACCCCGCGTACGCGTAAACGACGAAGGCAGATTCTGGGTTGTCGGTGAAGACGAGCGAGTACTGCACCGTGCGTCTGCAATCTCTGTCATTGGCAAAAACGCAGATAAAATGTACGGGGGGGATTTCCTTGCCTCGGAACGTGAAAGCGTCCATGAGGCCGCTTACAATATGACATCGCGTCTTCAATTTATGGATGCCCTGGGCATACACACACAAATTTGTTACCCGAATGTGGGAGGCGTGGGTTTTGGTGCCTTAAAAAATGACGAACTGGAGGTCAGGCAGGAGACAGTACGCGCGTACAATGATGCGGTATTTGAATTTCAAGCCGAGACGAATAATCGCATATTACCAATGACTGTTATGCCATTTTGGGACGTAAAAGAGGCTGTCAAAGAACTGGAGCGCTGCCGGGCTCTGGGATCCCACGGGATAGTCATTGGCGGCGATGTCCAAGCCTCTGGTGTACCAAGCCTCGGGTCGGAATACTGGGATCCGCTGTTTGAGGCCTGTGTCGATCAAGACATACCTATTAACTTTCACATTGGAGCCAGCGAGATCGCAAATATGATTTGCAGAGAAAGGCCCGTGGCCCGAATTCGGCCCTGAGTCTCACCTCGCGATTTCATCTGCGTCCTTGTTTGTCGATAATGGTCGTGTTATTGGTAATCTGATTTTCTCTGGCGTACTCGAACGTTTTCCCAAACTAAAAGTTTGTCTCGTTGAGAGCGGTCTTGGATGGATCCCGTTTTATCTTGAAGCGCTCGATTATCAACTGGTCGAGAATGCACCGAAAGAGACGTCGTTTATGACCATGAAACCGTCTGAATACTTCAAACGTAATTTCTTTGCATCCTTCTGGTTTGAAACTAATCTTGGCAGGGGTCTCGCTGACATTGTGGAGGCACTCGGCGAAGACAATATCATGTTTGAAACAGATTTCCCTCATCCGACGTGTCTCTATCCAGAACCTTTGGAGTTCCTGCAAAAATCTCTACGGGGGATCGATAAATCTGTGCAACGCAAGCTTTTACAGGATAATGCTGCCAGGGTGTACAATATCGATCTTTCCTGATCAAGCGGATTAATTTCCAACTTTTGCGATTTTGACAATCCCAGGTGTGATTCGAGCGAGCCTTGCATCCGGGCTCGAAATCATTCCATAAGCTTGATTTGACCGTCCTGTTTAAGCGGTATGGTGACTGATGCGGGTGGTCTGTGTGAACTACATTGCTCCTCTGCCAACCACCATCTGTAGTTCCAGCGCACTGCGTATACCAGGAGGGGCATTGCATACTGCTCCTATCGTATTAACGGCGCGAGCCGCTGCCGAAATGGTAGAATCCCGAAGTGGATCGCGGCCGGGTTCGGTCGCGAATTCGAAATGCATCGTAAACGATGGTTCCCCATCGACTTTGATTGTATACCCGGTTTCTTTGGGCCATTCTGGTGCCTGCGCGTCGTTCAAGCGATTAATGCGGGTCATCTGCAGTTTTATTTCACCATTTACATAAGCGTCAAAGCCGTATCGAATCGCGGAGATTGTACCCTTCGATATCTGCCCGGCAACTATCTCGAATTCCTTTGTTGCTTCGTAGGTTTGGATGAAAGAGTCTATTTTAGAAACACGAACACCCAGACCCTTTGCAATCTGATGCAGAGAGGCACCATAGGCGCCCACCATGGAGGTCACGAAGCCCTGCAACACGTCCTGGTTGGGCTGACGTGCAAATCCCATCAGGTCGAACAAAACCTGTTTATTCACATAGGTTGAAAAATCTTTGACTTCACAAATTTCCATTTTTCGACAGTGTGTGACAGACTGGTCAAGGTCAACCCCAGAACTTCTGAGATGTATCCCGGATCAATCCCGTCATGGAAAGTGGTGCCAGTTTTCATGCACGCGTTTTCAATGGGAATCCTCCACGAATCTGGTAATAGTGGCGGATAGAGAAACGGGGTATGAACGATGGAAATCAGATTCTTTCCAGACAGTAGCAGTCTACAGAGACCCGCAATTTCTTCCTCTGGGGAGTAATCTGGTAGAAACAAGGTAGGACGCCCCATCCACAAAATACAATCTGCCTCCACCTCAAGCAGTGCTTCTTCATCGTCGGTTGCGTAGACGTCAAGCGGAGCAATTCCAGCGATCTCCCCCACATCTTTGCCTACTTTTCCTTGATCGAAGGTACGGGCGCCCACTAATTGCAGGTGTTTACTTTGAGCGATTGCCGATATGGCTATCTTGCCTGTAGCACCGGTACCCCACTGAATGACTTTACGGTCCATATCGAATATCCATGAACTGGGAGGAAATAGCTAATCTTTGTTCGACCATCTGTAAGATCCCCGCGCGCTGAACTGACCTGGCCAGAAATTCAGATTTTCGGCCAGAGTGCGTTTGTCAAAAGTATCTTGACAAGCATACTAATAGACCACTAAAGTCTATTTGTCTATATGAAGTATATCTGAAAATTGATGCGGCTTGTGTAGCCTGAGTAATAAAACAAATATTTTGCACCGGATTTTCTGAGAGATTTGTAAACGTTAAATGAGCACCCTCGGTTTTGGCAGTTAAGTGTCATTACAAACACGAAGATTTCCGGAAGATATTGTCACCAGTTCACAGTTCTTACGGCATTATAAATTTGAGATTTTCGAAACATAAAAACGTAAAGAGGCACACTGTTCCAGCAAATAATAGTTCGCTCTGTAAGCCAGCCGAATAAATCTTAGAACAGTATGGGTCATAGAAAACTATAAACGACGCAGGGGAAAGTAATCGTGAAAACAAAAAAGCATAACAGAGTGGCTTGCCGTTGAGCTTACCATCTTTTTTTAACCAGAAAGTACAACGAGTATGGATAGTAGTGATCTGGACAAATCCGCTTAAGTTATCATTGGATGCAACAAGCCCATAATTATGAAGTAGGGGTTGGAGTGAATATGACCAAGTCCGCGATTTTTAGTCTCTCGTCGCCAACTGATGAAACGCTGCTGAATATTTTCAACTCGCGACCCGCAGAATGCGCTGACAAATTTCTGACTTATGAACACACCAACCTCAGTTTCACCTGGTCGGAGTTTCATGATCGGGTGAGGCGACTGACGACAGCTTTGAAGACATTGGGCGTCCAGCCCGGTGACCGAGTTGCAGCGTTACTGGATAACGGGCCGGTCCTGGTCGAAGCCTGGTTTGCGACAATGGCGGCTGGGGCGATCTGGGTTCCCGGAAATACTGCACTTGTGGGTACATTTCTTCAACATATTCTGGTCGATTGTGGTGCTAAGATTCTGTTTATCGAGGATGATCTTATTCCTCGATTTTCTGACATTGCTGATAACGTACCCAATATTAAACATTTACTTTACAATTCCGGGCAGCAAACAGTCGAGACTCCGGACTGCTCCAATTTTCCCGGAATGCACATACGTAATAGTAAAGATCTCTTGAAGTCTGAGCCAGTGGATGAAATTTTTAAGGCGAAGACTGCGGATACCGCAGCAATTATCTACACGTCTGGTACAACGGGCCCGTCAAAAGGGTGCGTGGTACCCCATGGTACCTTGCCAACCTGACACGAACCAGCCGTTTCAGTCGTAATGCCAACGAACCAGCGTTCACGGCTCTTCCTCTGTTTCATCTCAATGCTATGACTACCGTTCTGTGCACTATGATGATCGGCGGAGAAGCAACCATAGGACACCGTTTTTCAGTCAGTGGATTTTTTGGCGCTCAATTGAAAAAGTGGTGCCCGATTCGTCAATCTTCTTGGCCCTATGGCTGCTATGCTGGCAAATGCACCTGATGATGACGCCATGATTCGTTGTAAAGGGCAATTGCGACGCGTTTTGGCAGCCTTTCCAGCGGATGTAAGAAAGGTTTTTCGGGCGCGGTTTGGAGTTGCAGAAGTAAACCCGGTAGGCGGCTACGGACTGACGGAAGTGGCTCAATAACAAACACCCCCGACAATTGCGATCCCCCTGACGGAAGTTCAGGGGTCCGGACTTCGCTTTTTGATGTCGAGGTCGTGGATGATAATGATAATGTCTTGCCTGCTGGCGAAGTGGGCGAAATAGTATGCAGGCCGAATTATCCTAATATCATGTTTGCAGGTTACTGGGGTCGTCCGCAAGCAACGGTGGATGCCAACCAAAATCTATGGTTTCACACAGGTGATTTAGGTCGATTTGACAAAGAAGGGTTTTTCTTTTTCATAGACCGGAAGAAAGACTATCTGCGCCGGCGTGGGGAGAATATCTCCAGCATGGAAGTCGAAAATACCTTTCACCAACATGAAGCCGTTGCAGAGTTCGCTTGCTACGGTGTACCTTCCGAAGTAGGTGAGGACGACGTTCAAGTTAGTATAGTGCTCAGGGAGAACGTATCAATTCGCGAAAGCGACTTATGCATTGGTCTATAAAAGCTCCCTTACTACGCTGTTCCCGTGTATATTGAAATCCTGGCTGAGATACCTAAAAGTGTTGTCGGCAGAGTGAAGAAAGTTGATCTTCGCAATCGCAGTCCGGGTTACCCTCGCTGGGACCGGGAAGAGTCTGGGATAGAGATAAAGCGCCGCTAGAGACTGCGAAGTGAATCGGTTTTCTATCTACTGATCTTAGTGCATAAAAACCGAAAGTTTCTACGTTTTTAGGGAATAGTCGTAGCAATATATTGGGTGAATTCGTGATTGATTTTTTGCAAAGTAAGTGTCCATTTGATAACGATCAGCGGCGTGCGTTCCGTCAGAGCATACGTCGCTTTGTGCAACAAGAAATACGGCCATTCGCAGATGAGTGGGATGAAGCCGGTTTCGTTCCCAACGAGCTGCATACGAAGGCCGCCCAAATCGGAGTCTATGGCTTTGGCATTGACGAAAAGTACGGTGGCCATGGATTTGACGACGTGTTTATGCGCTCCGCCATGGCGCAGGAGCTGGCTCAATGCGGCGCGACGGGGGTGCAGGCGGACCTGATGGCGTCCAACATCGCTACGGCGCCTATTCACAATCTTGGATCGGAGGAGATAAAGGAACGTATACTCCCCGGGAGATACTGTCCGGTAAGAAAGGGGCCTGTTTAGCAATAACTGAACCTTCAGGGGGCTCGGATGTGGCAAACATGCGCACTAAGGCAGTCCGCGACGGTGACGATTATGTAATCAACGGAGAAAAGACATTTATAACGGGCGGTGTCAGGGGAAGTTACTTTGTGGTTGGTGCCCGTACAGGTAGTGAGGGGCTTGCTGAATTTCACCATTTCTCGTCGAAGCAGATGCGGCTGGTTTTGAGCGAACGCCCATAGAGCGAAAAATGGGCTGGTGGTGTTCCAATACAGCCACGCTTTACTTTGACAACTGTCGGGTACCGGCGGAAAACCTGCTCGGAGTTGAAGGCAAGGGATTCTTGTCGATCATGAATAACTTTAACTATGAGCGTATTGGTATGGCCTCGGCCGCATTGGGAAGTTCAAAACTGTGTCTTGCTGAAGCAACGGCATATGCACTGGAGCGCAGAACCTTTGGAAAACCCCTGGTCAAACACCAGGTAATCGCTCACAAAATTGCGGACATGTCCATTCGCATTGATGCACTCGAAGCGCTCGTCAACCAGGTTTGCTGGGGCGCTGAATCCGGCACTATGCCAGTAGCTGAGATATGCAAAGCCAAAGTCTTTGGCTCCAAGGTATTCGAATATTGTGCAAGCGAAGCAATGCAGATTTTTGGTGGCGCGGGCTACTTGCGCGGTAATCTTGTGGAGCATGTACGGGTCAAGGTTAATGCGATAGGGGGGGGGTCAGAAGAAAAAATGAAAGACCTGGCAGTTCGTCAGATGGGGCTTTAGCCCGCTGTAAATACCAGAGCCGCATGACGATCAGGGATGACAATATTCTGTACTTGCATCTCAGAGGAATCGTTATCTGCTGGATTTGCTGCGTGTTTGGAGAAAGACGCCGTGTTCCCAAAAAGAATTAGCTTGAGTGTGAATTAACCAAGTCCATTTTTTTAGCCAAATTTCCAGCCGCTCCTTTAGTGAACTGCCATAGGGCCGTAATCGGAGAGTTGTAATTCCTGAGTCGCTATAGGCGCGTATACGGCCCGCGATATCTGCAGTACTACCGATGAGGTTGGTCTGCTGCATCAGGCAGTCAGGCACCGCGCGAGCCGCGGCAGCCCGGTCTCCACTGAACCATCGTCGCTGAACCTCTTGTACAGTATCCGACCAACCCCCCCGGCGGAAAGCTTCGCTGTAAAAATTTGTAGTTGTAGAGCCCATTGCGCTCATTGTAAAGGCAATGGAAGCCTTCAGCGCGTTTTTCATGGGCTCTGTAATCTCGCCAAAAGCTACCGTTCCACCGGCTTGCAGATCTAATTCTTCAATGCTGCGTTGTGCACCGCTGGCACCACTTCGAATAGGATCAAGCAGTGCGGATGAACACTCTGGTGTAAAGGCAGCACCCAGCCAACCGTCGGCCACTGCGCCAGTAAATTCCAGTGAAGACGTTCCAATAGTCGCCAGATAAATCAGTATCTCAGCGTTAGGGGCCTGGTCGAGCCTTAACGCTTTACCCTCACCGTCTGGTAGCGGCAGTTTATAATGCTTACCTTGCAGTACGAGTGTCTCACCCGCAAACGCCATCCGTACCAGCTCAACTGTTTCCTTGAGACGCGACAGCGGCTGGGCAAAACTGGTGCCGTGTATACCCTCTGCTACCTGGGGTCCACTGACGCCCAAACCCAACAAAAATCGGTCATTGGAGAGACTCGCCATGGTCAGGGCAGACATGGCTGTCATCGACGGTGTTCTGGCACTAATCTGTGCGATTCCCGTACCCAGTTTGATTCGTTCAGTATGGGCAGCAATAAATGCCAACGGTGTGAAAGCATCTCGGCCCCATGCCTCTGTGGTCCACACCGCGTCGACGCCGAGGGCCTCGGCCTCCTTAACGTAATCCAGCATCTCCTTAAGATCCTTTTGATTGCGGAGTCCGGCACCGTCGATAACTTATGGACTTTCATCAGACAACCTCAATCTACTTCCGTGAATTGGACCTGGTTCGGTCCATCCGGAAGAACTACCATCTAATCCAGAATTCGGTTCAACGAGTCGACTGGATGTATGTCAGGAGACTGTGCGGGCGACCTGCTTATGTTAACCGGTAGACCACTCATGCGGGGTATGCCGCTAAATTTATCGTAATCATCATCCGTCCTAAGAAGCACGCTGGTGTTACTACCATTTTTTTCGGATATCCTGGTTCTCAGACGGAAGACCACCATAGGCATGGGTCATTGAAACCAGACCGCGCCTTAAAGTTTCGTCAGCTTCTACTACGGCAAAAATATGTGCGTGGCGTGAGGTGATTTCAATCATATTTCCAGATACCAGGCCCAACGCGGAAACATCTTCAGGGTGCATAAATGCGGGATTGTAATTTCCCGGTTGACCTCGTCCCATTTTATAAAATTCTCTCGCTGTAGAATTAAATGCTTTGGAACTTCGGCGTGAGATTAACAGGTAAGGATAATCGTTATACCTGACAGCGATTGGAGTTCTCGCCCGAATTGTCGCTAGCTCTCGCAGCACTTCGTCATTTCCTATCTCTAACAGCGCACGACAATTTTCATCTTTCGGTGCTACTACGCCATCAGAATCTTCGCCTCGGAAGATGGCACCCTCTGGATGCTGCTTGACTCTGCCTAGTGGGATTCTTGAACCTTCACACAGAAGTTCCCAGATTTCATCCGACGAAGGTTTTATGCTCATATCAATCATTACCGGAGATTTCGCCTCACGTTCCATGGCCAAGGCTGATACCGGCGCGGGATAGAGGCCTAATACCAAATCCATGCGTTTGGCCAAAGCATAGAAAAATTCCCATTCTTCAATGACATCCGAGCCTGCCGGTGGCCTCATGAACGCTGGCGCGTACATCCCAAAAGGTTCGCTTAATCCAGCGAAAGGAACATACGACTCCATGCTCTCAGCAGAATAAGTAGTGCATGGAACCTCAAAGAAATCTTGGGCGCGATTATAATCCGCAAGTCGCGCGGACGCAGACATTGATCAATTGTTCAGGCACATCGGCTCGGGTGGCGGCGTATGCCGGAGTGAACTCTGCTACTACACTTTTCAGGTGGCTAAAACCCGCAACATTGGCGCTGATGAAATCGCTGTCAGTAAGTTCTTCTGAGATAATGGTATGAATAATGGCCGCCAGAATCGAAGCGTCCTCTCCTGGCCTTGGCTGCAAGTGAATATGCGCGCGTCGTGCAGTTTCAGTGTATCGTGGGTCAATTACAATCAGTTTCATCCCTGCTTTTATCTCAGAGGTAAGGTGCTTGGCCGGATTTTGAAAGGGCACGTTTCCCGCGGCGTAGGATATAAGTGGATTGCCCCCTATGAGCATGCAGACGTCCGACCCTTTGAAAGGTTGCGGGCCAGCTAGCCATCTTCCCAGCAGATTCGCCGCTACACCCTTACCCGGTTGATCAATCGTCATACTCGAAAAAATCATGGTTGACTGAATTGCAGCCATCCAGGACTGGGCAAAAACTGCTGCCAATGGGTATACACCGGAGAATGTACCCATGTAAGTTGCAATCGAATTCGGCCCGTGATTAGCTATCAGCAAATTGAGTTTTTCGGCTATTTCAGCGATTGCAATCTCAACTTTGATGCGCTCAAAGGAACCATCGGGTTGGCGTTTTAACGAGTAAAGCAAACGGTCTGGATGGTGAATATGATCAGGTAACGATTGTCCTCTTTTGCAGAAAAACCCATGGAACGGAGCGCCGCTCTTTATTCCCTTTGCGCTGGTCACGGTTTGTCCGTCGAATTCTACGGTTACAGGACAACTTGCCGTACAAAGGCGGCAAATAGATGGATATGTCTTATTGTTCATTCTAGTCAGCTCCTGAAACCCGGTTAGCCAAACGCCGGCAAAAATTTGATATTGCCTTATCAGATTATAGACTGTTTAAAAACGCGATAAGATCATACGATTTCGTTTTATATTAGTCTCAAATCAGTCGCAAAATTGACTTTAAAACCGATTGGAAAAGTTGTTATCGACTGCGCCAGCGGATCTTGGACTCAGTAATATGATCTGAGTGAGTAGTAATTGCATTTTGCCATTTTAGTATCTTCGCATATCGGAATAATCGGCTATGACTCAAGTACACTTTCTGTTAACTGCACTGAGAAAATCCGCGACAGCTCATCACTGATCAATGATCAAGATAGGTACCTCGCTGCTAGAATCAACCACCCCCCTGTTATGAGACAGAAATCTTTATCGTCTTGATCTCCATCACGTAAGGGCGAGCTGATGTAAAGCCGGGATCATATTGCCACTTTTTCAAAGTCGTCTGGCTTTAACGCATTCACCATTTCTTTGAACTGCATTGTACCGTATGGCCAGACTGCGTGATTGTAGCCGTCTTTGTCGGTCCACCAGGATGTACAGCCAGCGTTCATAATTGTTTCGGAGAATCCTTTAGAGACGAGCTCCAGCCAGCTCTCTACCGCCTTTGTTTTTGGATACATATATTTGAATTTATGCGCCTCGACATGAGATATAAACTTGGTGGCAAAACTTGTCTGCGCTTCAATCATTTCAAGCGCAGAACCCAATCCAGCGCTATTTGGTCCCAGAATAGTAAACAGGTTTGGAAAGTAGGGCATCATAACGCTGTTGTAGGCAAGATCTTTTCGCGCCAGGCCTCATCCAGGGACAATCCGTTAAGTCCTATAACAGTCACCTCGGTACGGATATCCCAGGGCTTGGAATCCGGTTGCATAAACCAGAATATCCGCTTCAAAGTGCTTACCGTTACGGGTTAGTAATCCGGCTGCGTCTATAGATTCTATCGGTGATGTTACCAGGGTGACATTATCGCGATTGAAGGTTTGATAGTACTCATTCGATATAGTTGGCCGCTTACAACCGAATCGATACTCTGGAGTTAGCGCCCGAGCGGTCACGGGGTCTTTTACCACTTCAGTAATTGTCTGCTCTATAGCTTTTTGAGCTGCAACATTATGTTTTGTTGGCCGTACCGCCTCAATCGCAAAATCCTCCCACTTCTGCCAGAGATCCTGCCGATAGCTGCGTGCTCGAGTCGGGTCAGTTCGAAACCCTTCTTTCTCTGTATCTGAGTAGGTACGGTCGTTCTTCGGTAAGACCCAAATAGGCGTGCGCTGAAAAACCATGAGCTCTTTGGCTATCCTGGCAACTTCCGGAATAGCCTGGACTGCGGTTGCGCCTGTTCCCACCAGAGCGACACGCTTTCCATGAAAATTAATCTCGTGTTGCCAATTCGTTGTATGGAATGCAGGACCTGCGAAAGACTTTGCTCCGCTAATTTCAGGGACGAACGGTGTGCAAGCCACCCCAGGGCGGAAATGATGAAGCTGGCTCGGTAGTGTTTGCCACAAGTGGTAGTGATATGCCAGGAATCTTCAATATACTCGATACGTTCAGCCTGGGTGTTAAATTCTATCGATGGCAATAAATCATATTCAGATGCACATTGTTGCAGATAGGAAGGATCTCAGATCCGCCTGCATATCGTCGCGACCAATCTGGATTGCACGCGAAGGAAAACTGTAGAGATGTGACGGAATATCGCAGGCAACACCCGGTGGTATTGTCTCTCCATGTGCCGCCAAGTCCCGACTTTGCCTCAAGAATCCGGAACGGCCCGATGTGGAGCCTCCTGCAATTTATTCCAGCGCAAATGCCAGCCATGCCCCGCGCCCAGAATAACTACTTTTAAGTGCTGCATATTCTTCATCCCTGCAGAATCCATTTTTTGTATCAACCGTCAATAACCTGTAAATAGTGGAGTTCGCTTTTCGCGAAACGCCTGCAGGCCCTCAAGAAAATCCGAGTTCCTGCCCGCTTCACGTTGCATGCAGCGCTCGTGATCAAGGGACGCGTAAAAGCCGGAGTCCAGTGCAGACCATGCGGACTGCCTGATCATGCCTAGAGACCTGGTAGGCCCCGCTGCCAGCCGCTGAGCCATTTCTTTCGCTTCGCGGTCCAATGACTCATCCTCACAGATGCGAGTAATAAGTCCGTCCTGGAATGCTCGTTCAGCGGGGTAACGCTCACCGAGTAACATGAGTTCCATAGCGCGAACCCTACCTATGGCGCGCGCAAGCAGATAGCTTGATCCGCCATCCGGTACTAGCCCAATCTTGCCAAAGGCCTGCAAGAAGTAGGCATTCTTACTTGCCAGAATAACGTCCCCCATCAAGGCTATCGAACACCCGACACCAGCAGCAGCGCCTCGCACTGAGGTTATAAACGGGATGGGTAACTCCCGAAGTTTGCGAATAAAGGGATTGTAATGAGACTCAAGGGGCGCTCCCAGATCTCTTTCCGGGTCCGCACTGCCTGCACCCCCCCCAAGATCTGCTCCAGAGCTAAAAAGCGCGACCATGTGACGATAGAAGAACCGCGCGGGCTTCCCTGCATGCCAGTTCGAATGCGTCGTCTAGTTGCTCTATCATATTTGTTGAAAGGGCATTTAGCGTTCCTGGATTGTTAATCAGGATCACTGCAACGTCACCCTCTAGCAGATACCGGATAGTACCACTTTCTCTCATACGGCTCTCCAGGGCTTTGCAGCGATAGGCAAAATAAGGGAGGTACTCACTTTTCTTCTATAATAGACAATAAAACAGCGTATGTACATATGAATAAAGGTGGGGTAGGATTCATATTCTGAGGGAGGGGCCCATATATCTTGACAATGAATCTGGCCGCCCAGCATCGCAATAGAGGCCTGTTAGCCTACGAAGACAGGGGATCTGTCTTCGGGCAGTTCAGGCAGAGCGCCGCGTTGCGAGGATTTGAGTAAATCCTATCGGGAGGGGCAAAAAGGGCACAGAGGCGCCTATAGTCACTCTCGACGAACGGGACGTGACACCTCAACTGGGACACTAACGATGCAGTAGTTACGACTGGTCGCAGACCACCCCCTGTAATAATTGTCTGCGTCTGTGATTTGAGCTTGGTCTGGCAGATCCGCAAATGGCATCCGCCTGTATAGGAAAATTATTTATGATTAAAACACGTATAACAGAATTGCTTGGTGTGGAGCGCCCAATTGTCCAGGGAGGAATGCAGCGCGTCGGGGTTGCCGAACTCGCTTCCGCCGTGTCGAATGCAGGAGGATTTGGGATTCTGACTGCACTAACTCAACCGTCACCTGAGGCACTAAAGGAGGAGATCTCGCGGTGCCGCCAGATGACAGATAAACCGTTTGGCGTAAATATTACTGTGTTCCCGACTATGAATTCGCCCGATTACGTGGGGTATGCTCGGGCGTGTATCGATAGTGATATCAGAATTGTAGAAACGGCAGGGACCGCGGCAGTACGGGACATTTGGAAGATCCTCCAGGAAGCAGGTCTCAAAATTATCCACAAATGTACTTCAGTGCGGCATTCGATATCAGCTGAAAAATATGGTGTTGACGCGATTTCGATCGATGGATTCGAGTGTGCAGGGCATCCTGGGGAGGACGACATTCCCGGTCTCGTCCTCATTCCTGCTGCAGCAAACAAGGTATCAATTCCCTTGATAGCATCTGGAGGATTCAGTGACGGAAGAGGTCTGGTTGCGGCGTTGGCCCTGGGTGCGGAAGGGATCAATATGGGAACCCGTTTTTGCGCCACCCGGGAAGCGCCGATACACGACAATGTGAAACAAAAGTACATTGAAAACGATGAGCGGGGTACCTATTTGATCTTTCGTAGTTTCAAAAATACGGCTCGGGTTGGCAAAAGCGAGATTTCTGAACAAGTCGTTCGCATACTTGATAAGCCAGATGCCAAATTTGAGGACGTGGCGGCTTTGGTTAGTGGTGAAGCTGGAGCGGAACTACTCAAATCCGGTGATCTGTCGAAAGGTGTGTTTTGGGCGTCGATGGCTCAGGGCCTGATTGATGATATTCCGTCAGTAGAGGAGCTGATGGATAGAATCATGAATGACGCTGAGACTATTATTGCAAAAAACTCATTAATATGATGTCCTGATGTATCAACGTACACCGATAACTTTCGCCCGATGTATGTAACCCGTCAGTGGTAGTAACGTGAGAAAGGGCGTATGCAAAGCAGCCCTGTTAGCCGAAAGATAACTAAATACACACCCGTTTGTTGTGCCACGTAATATTGTCTCAGTAGAAACGACACTAACAAAATTGTAGATATGGGAATGTTTGGATGGAAATAAAGCAAGCTACAATAAATGATACGTTCACGCTTCCATGCGGCGCTGTCTTGAGCAATCGACTTGTTAAAGCCGCGATGACGGAAGGACTGGCTGACCGACGAAACCATGCCACACAGCAGCATCAAACCCTTTATAGAAAATGGTCGCGAAGTGGTGCCGCGTTGCTGCTTACAGGTAATATTCAGGTAGATCGTCGCTACATGGAACGTCCAGGAAACATCGCGATAGACGGAAAGCAACCTAAATCCGCCTTGATTGCTTTAACCCAACTGGCGGCAGCCGGAGTCGAAAGCAATAATCATTTCTGGGCGCAAATCAGTCATGCGGGTCGGCAAACGCCGGTGACAATATCCCGGGAGTCAGTCGGGCCCTCTAATGTAGGCAGTCGACTATCTGACTACTTTGGTCCACCTAGAGCACTTGGATCTGCCGAGATATTGGAGATTATTGAGCGATTTGTTCACGCGGCAAAAATTGTACAGGATTGCGGCTTCACAGGATTACAGATTCACGCGGCGCATGGATACCTCATCAACCAGTTTCTGTCACCAGATGTGAATACGCGCACTGATGAGTGGGGTGGTTCTTTGAAAAACCGCGCTCGAATATTGCTGGAGACGACAAGTAGGGTTCGCTCGGTGGTAGGCGATAGCTATCCAATTTCGGTGAAACTTAATGTCGCAGATTTCCACAAGGGCGGATTCGTTGCCGAAGAGGCAGTACAACTGGCTAAATGGTTATCCGATAGAAAAGTTGATTTACTTGAATTATCTGGGGGTACTGCCGAGGAGCCATCCATGTTCCTGGCAAACCGCGATCATCTGAATGAGGAACGCTCCACGCCCATTAAATCAAGCACTATAGCAAAGGAAGCATATTTCCTCGACTACGCACGGCAAATCCGCGCTGTGACGTCAGTTCCTTAATGGTGACTGGCGGCTTTCGAACCAAATCCGGAATGAACTCAGCGCTGGGTAACGGGGTAACGAATTTAATTGGCATCGGGCGCCCTATGACTTTGGATCTGGACGCACCGAACAGGCTGCTTTCCGGTGCGGTTGAAAAGTTAGATTGTGTGGAGTTGGAGCTGAAGCTGGACGATCGTGATGCAGAATCTGAGATGCCGGAAGAGACTAAAGCGTTTATAAATAAACTGGGACCTGGATTGTGGTTTCAGTACCAGGTTATGCAAATTAGGCGAGACAGGGGTCCGGACCGTCATATGAGAAAAAAGCGAGGTATGACAGGCCTTCAAGAGAACGATCTAAAAGCGGCAAATGAACTCGAGTGGCCGCCTGAATAGTCAAGCCACTGAAAAAAAACGTAACGCTGTCTGTGACAGCGGGCGAATAAAGGATGGGAGCATGGAGAGTAACGGATTGCATCAAGCGGATTTTGACCTGTTCATAAAACAGGTACAAAAATACGTTCTGGAACAGTTGGTTCCATGTGAAAAAGAGGTATTTGAGCTTAACCGGGTGCCTGAACACATCATTATAGAAATGAAGGAAATGGGTATGTTCGGTGTGACCACGCCTGAAAAATATGGTGGGTCGGGAATGAACATCTCCCAGTACATTCAGTTCATCGAAGAGATTAGTTGGGCTGCACCTGCTTTCCGAGCAATCCTGTCCATCAACACCGGTATGATGACCACTGCGATCCTGAAATGTGGTACCGAAGAACAACGTGTCGAATGGCTTCCGCGGCTTGCCGCCGGGGAAATAGCCTGCTTCGGTTTGACGGAACCGGATTCCGGGTCGGATGCTGCAGCCCTGGCAACACGGGCTGTCGCTGATGGCGATGAATACGTAATTAACGGGTCGAAACGATATATTACTAACGCACCTTTAGCAGATGTAGCCCTGATTATGGCTCGCACCTCGAGTACTAACCTGGCTAAGCATGGCCATATCAGCGCGTTCCTGGTGCCAATGAGTACTTCGGGGGTAACGGTCGGAAAGCCTGACCGCAAGATGGGTCAGGCCGGGGCACAGATAGCTGATATTATCCTCGACGATGTTAGAGTACCCAGGTCTGCACTGTTGGGTGGTGTAGAGGGTAGAGGCTTTATGGCAGCCATGCAGTCCATTGACAGCGGTCGTTTTTCAGTTGCGGCAATCTCTACCGGGTATGCAAAACGAATACTCGCCAGTGGACTACGCTATTCGATGGAGCGCAAAGCCTTTGGTGAGACGATTAGTAATTTCCAGTTGATCCAGGCTATGTTGGCTGACTCCAATGCGGAGATATATGCTGCCGAATGCATGCTACGTGACGGTACAGCAAAGGCGGATAGAGGACAGCGAGTTACTACTGAGGCAGCGTGCGCAAAAATGTTCGCATCAGAAATGTGTGGGAGAGTAGCGGATCGCGTTGTTCAAATACATGGGGGTGCCGGTTACCTGGCCGAGTATGACGCGGAGCGCTTCTATAGAGACGTGCGTGTTTTCCGGATCTACGAGGGTACAACTCAAATTATGCAGTTGCTCATTGCAAAAGCATATGCTTCGAGAGTTCTCCGACCAGTTTTAACACGGGATTCGTACATCCAGAGCCGGCGGATAACGAAACCTGACAGGAAGTGGCAGGTATTTAAATGAAACTATACCATTGTAAGCATGCTCGATCCTTGCGTCCTCTGTGGACTCTTGAGGAGTTGGGTATAGATTACGAATTAGCGATTTTACCCTTTCCTCCGCGTCAGAAGTATAAGGAATTCCTAAGCATCAGTCCTCTGGGCACGGTACCCTGTTTCGTAGATCGAGAGCTCGTAATGACTGAGTCGGTGGGTATCTGCCAATACATCGTGGATATACATGGCGGTGCTACTTCACTTCGGGTCTCTCGCAGTGAAGAAGACTATGGCTTGTACGTTGATTGGTTACATCGAAGTGATGCCACGCTAACGTTTCCCCAGACGATATTCTTACGCTATTCTATGTTAGAGCGGGAGGAAAAGAGAAATTTCCAGATCGCAGAAGCTTATAAAGACTGGTTTCTTGCACGTGCTCAATCTGTCGAAGCCGCATTGGGGGATGGCCGCAAATATTTGTGCGCGGAGCGCTTTACTATTGCAGATATCTGTGTTGGATATGCAATTTATCTGGCCCAGGCGATAGGCATTAAAGAGATCATGACGCCCAGAGTTGCTGCCTACTGGGAGCATCTGTCTCAGCGAGCAGCCTTTACACGCGCTGACAATTTTGATCTATAGGCTTCCATGATGTCACTTCGATATATAAAAGGCACGGTGGGCGATTTTGTGCCTTTTCTCCTTTGGTGGATATTGCGCTAATGAAAACCAATTCCAGATTGAACAAGTAGTTGATATTCGATCTCGCTATATTTTGAGTCAAGCAAGTGCTTTGGAACTACGATCAGGGGCTGCAAGCAGTAGTTGAGCGTACCCTTTGCCGAGAGGGATCGTTCCTTAAGCTGCTCATACCTCCGCCGCCCAAAACATTGGATATCCATAGTTAATTGCATTATTTCCGGGACAGTAGTACCGCTGCAACGCTGTTGTCTTCCATAAAGTGGTCGAATCTCTGGCTGACAATTTCGCAGGACAGTTGTTGCCACAAATACGGAATAAACTGTGGCTTACGAGCAATAACAGCAATGTTCGCAGTGTCACCCTTGTCCCCACTTCTCGCCCACGCGAACCGTGAAAGGGGAGCAGCAACCTGCTCATCGGGTTCTTCTGGGGAGGGCGGTGCTTGAGGGCGGACGATTGATGCTTCATCGAAAGCAACTCCGGGTAATGTTTGTAGTGTTGCGAGGCAAGGCCGTTGATCGTTACCTTAGTATCGACAACAGATTTATCGATGAGAAATGAGAATAGGCGGACAACCCGACTGGGGCGAGAGCGGCCCGCACCAAAACTCGAAAGTCCAGGTGGAGTTGCCAACCCCATCCCGTCCACTTCTTTCAGCAGAATCTCTATCCCATCCCTTTCGCTGTGCTTTCCAGCTATTTTAAGAACTACTTCACGGGATACTGCTTGTGCGGAAAAAGATCCGTACTGGCTCTCCAGGCCCAGCACTTCGATACTGGTTTCGCTGAACTTTGCAAGATTTGATAGTTTTAAGGCTATGTCACATCTGGCAAATACAGCATCTCCGTATTTCCTCGCCTTCTCTCCGGAATTTTCACCATAGAATGTGCGTAGTGCGGCGCCGCGATAGCCGTCCGTATAGGTCATGCAGACTTTATATGTGTCCGTATTTGGCCTACCTTTTGCGCCACGCAGGCTTACGCAATCTTTGCCAATCTGTTCCACCTGGACTTCAGAGAAGTCGCACACGACATCCGGCAGCAGGTAAGCTTGTGGATCACCAATCTCGTATAATAATTGCTCCGAGACAGTGCCTACCGTTACAGTACCCCCTGTATTTTCTGGCTTGGTGATCTGCATGGACCCATCAGAAAATATTTCTGCCACCGGGTATCCGATGTTGCCAAGTGTTGTGCTGATTGCTTCCCAATCTGTATGATTCCCGCCCGTGGCCTGTGGTCCACATTCAAGAATATGTCCGGCTAAACTGCCACTGGCCAACTTATCCCATTCATCGTTTTTCCAGCCAAACTCGTGGATGCAGGCCCCCAGAATGAGAGCGCTATCCACGCAGCGCCCGGTTATGACGATATCACCTCCCTGGTCTAAAGCCTCCGCAATTGGAAAGGCTCCCAGATATGCGTTTATACTGACGATATCGTCTGAATTTGGGAAATCGGCACCCGAAAACATTTCCCTTGTCCCGATCCCAGCAACACACTTTATGCCCATATAAATCGTCGCCTTCAATTACGCGAACATCCAGCGATATTCCCAGTTCATCGCAAATGGCATTAATTTGAGCGCCGGCGGAGGCGGGATTCAGTCCTCCCGCATTGGTGATGATTTT
>JADJWY010000014.1 GCA_016716085.1 Hahellaceae bacterium | reverse complement strand
AAATATTCAACCTTTTCCAGTATTTTATGCTCAATCACACTACTACGACTGGAAGACAATCTAACAATGTTACTATTCCCAGCCAGTAGCGAAGACAACCACGAATAAAAGGTCAGTGTCGGCACATTGGAGGGTGGCACATGAAAAACACAACCGATCCCGTGGCGGTTTTCAGTATAACGGGCGCGCAGGCGTTGTAAATTGACTGGGCGAAGCCAGAAGGCCAAAGCATGAATAGACGCTTCACCCTCGCCTGTGACCGTCAGCAACTGTTTTGACAGGGCACTGCAAAAGTCCATTGCAAGCGAATTAAAGGCTGGGCGGGCCCCCTCATTAAACATTACTGCACCCTTTGTTTTCCATTCGGGGCACACGCCCAAGAATTTCAAAATAGGGTCCTTTCCAACCGCAAGAACAGTCATCAGTACCCACCACACGACCTAGGTCCTCAGTCAGTAAACTGTGTCCCGGATAGCTTGCTGGCAAGGCTGACAATACCTGAACAATGCCGACTTCTCCCAGAGGAGCTGGCGCCCAAGTGTGTGGTTCTCTCACGATCACATGGTTATATGAAGAACAATGCAGATATCCCTGTGAACACTCCAAAAAGATACTGCCGACTTGTTCTGCCATGCCATAGAAATTGTGTACCCGGGAAATACCCAACCTTTGTTCCACATTTGCCTTGAAGGCCGAATTACTGACAGAGAGTGCTTGTAACTTCTTCCATCCCCCCGTATGAAGCAAGATAGCATTTCCGTTAAAACTGCCTCGCCATCCAGCCAGTTCGATGAATTCCAATAATTTCCATATGTTGAACGTAAAACCAAATATCAACACGGGTTCCCGAGCAGCTTTTTCAACCAATGAATCCAGTTTATCAAGATCCCAGTTTTCCTGGTCACTTTGCAGTGTATCTATGGTGCGTCCAAACAGGCTTACACCCAGAGAACCTGCCACTTGAGCAGTAATCTGCCCCGAATTGAGATTCCTTCTGGCTTCGACCAACCCAAGTGGCAGGCGCCTGCGGCCAACGACTTCCTCGAGCGTTTTGATCAGCACTCGTTGTTGCGCCAACGCTGTTTCCCTATCTACGGCAACTCGTGAAACGGATGAGCCCGATGTTCCTGACGAGGTAATTACACGCGTGATTGAACTGGCAGGTACAGAAACGAGATCATAGGTTTTAAAAAGCCTAACCGATAACCAAGGTAACTTTTCAAGTGAACTATCACCCCATTTTTCTGGCATCACATCAACAATCTTTCTGTAACTTTCGCAGTTATTACGATGAAAATGATTCAGAAACTTCAACCGTTCAAGCAGCCGTGCACAGCGAACCGATTCTCTTTCAGCGAAAAGTGGCCAATCAGGGGAGAACGGCATGGATCAGTTCCCGCATTTTTGGATAATCAGGTTTTCCATTAGCGGTCATGGGAAACCTTTCAATTTCTACAATCTTGACCAGTGAATGATGGAGGCTCAGCAAGTCAAACAGCTCGTTCTCTAACTGAAACCGATTTTGCCCATTGGCCAGAATAATTTCCAACTGAGTATCATCGCCCGTTAGCCAGAGATCCCAGCCCTGGTCTCTTAATGCATTCTGAAGTGCATCCAGATCAATACGCTTGCCCTTTAATTTGATAAATCGACTTTTTCTCCCCGTAATCCAAAAAAAACCGTCGTCATCAATTTCGCCAATGTCCCCTGTATCTAATTTGTTAGGTAATGTCGGCACTATCACGTCGTCTTGCGTCAACGCATCCCCCAACATGACGTTGGGGCCCTCATAGATCAACTCGCCCTTACGGTTGGACTCTACTACCTGTACGCCGTTATGGTCCACAAGATAAAGCTTACCTCCAGGAATAACACTCCCAATGGACCCAACTTTACCTGGGTTTTCATGGACGGCAAGATAAGCAATTCTTGCCGTTGCTTCTGTTTGCCCATACATCATAAAAAACCGTCGGTCGCTGCCAATCGCATACGCTGCAAAAAGCTCTGCCAGCTTTAATGAAAGCTTGCCTCCAGCCTGAGTCAAGGTTTGAAGATGAGGTAGAGCCATCTCTCGGAACCGGAGTTTTTCCATTATCTCAAAATGGAAAGGAACACCCGCCATACTGGTTGCAGAGAGGGTTGTGAGTATTTGCCAGAATGGCTTATCCAAGAGAGAATGATCGGTGAGTATCAGGCCCGCACCGACAAGCAAATGGGTGTTGATGACTGATAATCCGTAGCTATAGGCAAATGGCAGCGAGGTAATTGCACGCTCGCCTGGGGTCAGCCCCAAGTAGGTTACGATAGATTCAGCGTTTGCCTGGAGATTAGTGTATGAAATCATGACTGATTTGGCGACGCCCGAACTACCAGATGTGGGCAAAATCAAAGCTAAATCAGGGTGTACCGGTTTTGCCTTGAATGCCGTTGCCGTCCATATGATCTCTTCACTTCTGAAATCGATTATGACTGTGGGACTGAAGCGCTCAATCATGGCATCGATGACAGCCTGACCGACCTTCCAGTCCAATAAAATAAACGGCACTCGCGATCGGAGAAATGCCAGATAATGAGTCAGGCACGATATGGAATTTCTCGCAATAAACAGCGCAAGTCCTTGCCGCCGATGAAGATTCGCCCCAACAGCTATGACTTCTTGATCCAGGCGGCTATAGCTCAATACTTCTCCGCGATCAGTCCAGACCGCATTTCCTTTGAAGGTGGCATAGTTCTCCCAAAAGAAGGGTTTCAATTCCACACCACGCCATACTTTTTCAGAATCTCTGCGGCTTTAGCGACGGAGCTCATGTCCAGCATATCGTCCATTTCCAATGTGATGCCAAAGGTGTTTTCAATTGCCATGACGAGTTGTAAATGAGCAGTAGAGTCCCACCTAGGATCAGCGTTATAAGCTAACTCATCTGTGACAAGTTCAGATGGAATACCTAATGTGCTAGAAAAAAGTTGTTTTAGTTCGAATTTGGAATGACTCATAGAGAAGCTCTAGACTTTTAATAATCTGCAAAGGGGTCTGGAAGCCTCATCAAACCTACATTCAGTGAGGTCCATTTGAATGAGTGGCCCATTTTTCACAATTTCATATCCCAACGTTTTATTGAATCGCAGGGCAGACAAGTTGCTGGCTTTTACCCTGGCAAAAAGGCGCTTGGCACCCAACCCTTTGAAACAAAAATTAATGGTCATAAGGGCTGGAGCGAAGGCCAGTAGTGACCCCCTTAGTTTCGCGTCGCCATAATACAACCCCACCTCTAATTCAGTTGCCTCCGCAAGCGTACCATCACCCAGACATCGAAGGTTGCTGATTCCTACAGGCGCCTTTTGGTGTTTTACGACAAAATGTATCTGCTTATCGCAACGCTTCTGTTTTTCAAACCAAGCTAGATGAGAAGCCATACTGATCGGCTGATCATCAACCATCTGCAACCGTATCTCCGGACTGTTTCGCCAGAGCAGGACTCGTTCAAGCGCCTCCTCCTGCATCTCAACCAGCTGAAAGCTCGGGGTTCTCAACCAATCCAAAGCCAAACTGTTAAAACCACTCAGTTTTTGTTCTGTTGTTGACATCTTATACCTACAGTAATTCTTCTATCGCTTCCGCGATCCGCGAAAGCCCAAGTCCATCACACCACCCATCCCCAGAAACGTCGGAGGAAGTGACTCGACATGAGGTTTCGGCCCAGAGTGAAATACACCGTTCCAGCACATTTTGCCAATTCAGGCTCTCTCGGGCATCATACGTGACGCACCACTGGCGACGATGCATTTCCCACGCCATCTGCTCCTGATTATCGGCAACAATCACTGAAATTGTAGGAACCCCCATCACAGCCAACTCAAAAAGCGTTGATCCGGCTGCAGATAGAGCTACCCTTGAATTACTCATCACTTCGGCCATATTTTCAACATTATGCTGGTAAGTGATCGGTAGTTTCGTATATGCAAGGCAGTCCTTAACCTCCTTAACATTTGGATACGCAGCCCCTGTGACCAATAGGACAGGTATGTCCTGTGGCCACTGCATTTTCGTCAATGCGGATATAAACTGCTCAGTAAGGTCTAAAATGTCTGAACCACCAAACATAACTAACAAGTGCGCTCTCTCCCCTAAAGGGCGCTTTTCCTGATTCATAAACTCCAATCTGACAGGCGCGAAACGAGGGCCTAACAATAGTTTCTTAACAAAACTCTGACTGTAATCGGCTTCCCTGGCTAAGATGGATGAATTAATAAGAATGTCGGCCCCTGGCAATCCCTTAAGCATAAAGTCATCAAAAACGACCAATGCCGCGTTCAATTTGTACAGCGAACACAAATAAGTTTCATCAAAGAGGTATCCGTCCAATAAGACTACTTTTATTTCATGAGTTTGTGTTAGAAGGCCAGACCAAAACGGTGCTTCACATGCGAAATCCAACGAATCAGGGACGACGACTAAGCTACCTGGTAAAGCAAGCTGGTCAAAATAGACTGATTCTTCCTCACTCAACACCCAGACAATAGACCAGTCTTTGCCCGCCATGACGGTCGCAACACCTCGGCAACGAGTCACATGACCCAATCCAATTTTAGGTGAAACCAGCACTCTAATGAGAAGGCACTTAAGCGTATTCGAATTATCGTTCACGAATCAGGTCGCATCATCAGATGCCGCCAAGAAAGCGCAGTACCGGCAGGGATGTCCATTATCACCTGCGTCCCAATCAGCTTTTCATAATATTTTGGCGATAGCCCATAACCGGGTCTGACCACTCTCAGAGAACTGGGAGATAAAACATCCCCCACTTTCATGTCTTTAGCGATATAGAGCGATCTTCGATAGTAGCGTTCGTTCACATCTTCCGGACTCCCTCCATACACGACAGTTCCCCTCGCAAGCCAGGCCTCTTTACAGGCGGCAGCCAGCTGTTTTAACTGATCGGGATCTGCAGAAAAACCCGCATCGACAGCATTTGAATTTCGATCCAGCACCAAATGCTTTTCCACCATGCAGGCTCCCAAAGCTACGGCGGTTACCGCAGAGCCAATAGTCTGGGTATGGTCAGAAAAACCCACAGCACATCCAAACGCGGTTGCCATATTTGCCATCGTCGATAGATTGCTGTGTTCCGCTGAGGCCGGATAACGGCTTGTGCATTTAAGCAGAATTATCTTTGAAGCGCCTCGCTCTCTGGCTACCGCAATGGCGTCTTCAATTTCTGACAGGGTGGCCATTCCCGTTGATAAAATCATTGGCTTGTTTTTGGAAGCCGCACAACCAATTAGAGGAAGATCCGTTAACTCAAAAGACGCGATCTTGTAGCAGGGCACACCCAATCCCTCTAGAAAATCAACCGCAGTCGAATCAAAAGGCGAGCTGAAGGCCAGCAAACCCAATGTCCTGGCATAGTCGAATAGCTCATTGTGCCACTCCCAAGGGGTCGCGGCCTGCGCATATAAATCGTGCAGGCTTCTCCCGTGCCAAAGGCTCGTTGAATCCTGGATGACAAAATCGCCTGACCGATAGGGCAATGTCATCGTATCTGCAGTATAAGTCTGCAACTTGACCGCATCGGCGCCTGAGTCTGCAGCCGCTTTTACAAGTGCACGTGCTATCGAGAAATCGCCCATATGATTTCCTGACAGCTCCGCCACGATTAATGGGGCAACGTCAGCCTCTCCTAACCTCGCCAATTTTTCTTCTGGGCTCATAAAGACTGATTCATCTCTTTCATTTGATTTAGTGAAGTACGCTAGTCAAATTTTCGTTCATGCACCAATGCCGCATAAAGCTCGGCGATTTTCCAGTCGTCCTCAGTGTCAATGTCTATCACGCGGTAGGGTGGAAGTTCGACGATACCCGTATGATCCGAAAACATAGGCCGACCTTCCTTCCAAGCTTGAGTTTTACCCCAGTAAAACTGGCCGGCATCATGAAAAATTGAGGCAAGGTCCTGTGATCGCGCACTGACGTTTTGAGGAAACAGCATTTCAACGCCACCATGCTCATTCAACTTCAGTGCTCTCAGTACAGGGTAACGGTAAAACCCGACTGAAAATGTAAAGTTCAGATGGGGACTTTCACTCAACCGTTCGTAACCTTGCTTTAACAAAGCAGCCGTCAGGAGTGGGCAAGTCGGGTAGATACAGCACACACGATCAAAAACATATTGCCGCTCCTCCAACCACGTGATGGCGTGCTTGATTACCGCTCCCGTCCCGGTATAGTCATCAGAGAGCGCTGCTGGGCGTAAAAAAGGAACTGATGCACCATACTGTTTTGCAATTTCCGCAATCAATGCAGAGTCTGTCGAAACAATAATCTCATCAAACAAACCCGTAGATTTCGCCGTCTCAATGGCATGGGCGATCATCGGCTTTCCGTTGAAAGACCTAATATTTTTGTTGGGTATCCGCTTGCTACCACCTCTTGCAGGAATAATGGCTATGGTTTTCATTTTAAACTTGCCTGAAACTCATCAGTCACATTCACACCACTTCTGTACAAGTCCCCAGGACCTGCACCACGTGATTTACCATTTCTTCCTCCATCGAATAAAATAACGGGAGGGTCAGGGTAGTATTCGCATAGCGTTCCGCACCTGCAAGAGAACGATGAGGTGCAACCTTCTGATGCCAGGGCTGTCTGTAAACCGGCGGGTAATGCACTGCCGTAGTAATGCCACGGGACAAACAGTTCGCATAAAGCCTGTCTCTAACGGATCGGTTTTTGCAACCAATTGAAAATAAGTGCCAGGCACTATCATTCGACCTAACCGGCAAACTAAACTGCGAAAGATTTTCAGCTCGATCCAGGTAATGCGATGCAATATTTCTTCGTTTTTGGATAAAGGTATCGAGTTTTTTCATTTGACTGGCACCTAATGCCGCATGAATATCAGAAAGCCTGAAATTGAACCCCATCCGCAACTGTTCATAATGGAATCCTGGCGCACTCGGGCTGACAAACTTAGTTCGGTCACGGGTTATGCCATGATGCCTGATTTCTCTGGCAATCTGGGCAAGTTCCGGATTATTTGTCATCATAACCCCACCCTCTCCCGTCGTGATGCTTTTTACCGGGTGAAAGCTGAAAATAGTCGCCTTGGAAAATTCACACGATCCAATTTTTTTGCCTTGATATTGACCACCCAGTGCATGAGCAGCATCTTCGACCACACTGAAACCATAGTGCTTAGCCAATTCTGCTATCTCAGCCATATCACAGGAGCGACCAGTCAAATGAACCGGTACAATTACGTCAGGTAATTCATTCTTAAGACAGGCCCGTTCTAGTTGTCTGGCAAGGATGTCGATACTTATATTACCTGTCGAAGGGTCGACATCCACATATTCTACCGTGGCGCCCAACATTATTGCGGCATTTACCGTTGCAACAAAGGTAATCGGGGACGTCCATACTCGCCTTCCGGCGGTAACGCCCAGGGCAGCATATGCCATATAGAGTGCCGCAGTACCACTATTTACAGTGATCGCAAAACGGGCCCCCGTATAGTCACATAGCTGTTTTTCAAAGGCGTCAACCGAGGGGCCCTGAGTCAAATAATCGCTGCGCAGCACAGAAACTACTGCGGCAATATCATCCTCATCAATCGACTGTCGGCCGTATCCAATCAAAGCCCAAACTCTCTTAGAGTGACGCGTAACTGGTCAACACTCAGAAAAAAGGGGTTATTGCCAGAGGAATATTCGAAACCATCCCCAACGACAGAACCCGTTTCAGAGTCACCATTCTTTTCATAATCGAGCAATTTATCGAAAAACTGAATAGAAGGCGTTATCACATAGTGATCACTAAATTCAATGGTTTGTCGGGATGACTCCTCTGGACACATGACCTCATGAATCTTTTCACCAGGTCTAATGCCGATAATCTCAATCTCAGACTCTGGATCTATAGCCTTGACCAAATCCGTAATTCGAATCGAAGGAATTTTAGGAACGAAGATCTCACCCCCATGCATTCTTGAAAAAGCTTTCAACACTGTATCGACGCCCTGCTCTAACGTAATCCAGAATCGTGTCATCCGTTCGTCCGTAACGGGATAGGTTTTAGAGCCACTTTGTCGAATTCGATTGAACACCTCTAACACAGAACCTCTTGACCCCATCACATTTCCATAGCGTACGACCGAAAAGCGCGTCTTGTTTTTTCCAGTTAAGTTGTTTGCAGCAACAAACAACTTATCGGAAGCCAGCTTTGTTGCGCCATAAAGATTTATTGGATTGGCGGCTTTATCTGTTGAAAGACAGATAACTTTCTCAACATTATTGGCGATACAGGCATCAATCACATTTTGACCGCCAAGGATATTGGTTTTGATACATTCCATTGGGTTATATTCTGCAGCGGGAACCTGCTTAAGTGCGGCAGCATGAACGACGATATTGACGTCTTTCATCGCAACCATGAGGCGTTCACGATCACGGACGTCGCCCAGGAAAAAACGCATTTTTTCGTTCTTGAGATGCTGCTCCTGTTCAAACTGCTTGAGCTCATCCCTTGAATAAACGATGACGCGTCTGGGATCAGCCGATGCAAGTAATTTTTCAATGAAGCATTGGCCAAAGGATCCCGTGCCCCCCGTTACCAGTACCGACTTACCCTTAAAAATTTGCATATTCATTGCGTGACTTCCTGGGCCGTTTCAATGTGTCTGAAACCGGATTTTTCATTGTACTCAAACCCGGTGGCGACCCAATTAGCAGTATTATATGTTATGCTAGGTCGTATACCTTCAGACTCAGGATTTCTAATTGAACGATGGAGCCACGGGTCAGGCTGGCCAAAGTCCTTTCTAATTACGCCTGAAAGGTGCTCTGGCCAAGCATCGAGAAACGCAACAAAACGATCCTGCCACCATTCCATCCATAGTTTTCTTTCCATCTCGTTCGTCAGCGCATACGCATGCGAATATCCCGCATGAAGAAAGTGCCAAATGGCGCCTCGCGTAAAATAATAATATGCCGTCGATTCTGTCAGAACTTTATCATGCAAGTATTGATTTATACGAAAGCAGACCCCCGTCATCTGAGCCAAATCCAGAATTGGCGTTTTGAGAATCCCGATCAGTTTACGCGTAAGGTCCGTCAAAAATTTTTGAAGTTTCGCGGTTTGTTTCGCGACCTGTGCATCCTGAACCTGTAATGGCGACGAAGAAAAAAGCTTATTGAGTACAAGCTCCTTTATGTCGTTTAAGGGTGTCAAGTAACGCCCAACTTCACCCGCAGGAACCCACGCGGTACGATCAATCCGCGCTCCATCTGAAAAATTATAGACCGTACAAGTTCTTGCCAAAGTGATAACAATGTTTTCAGTTCGCCTTAAAGACGTATACAAAAATGTTGTAGAGAGGATTTTTCCTCCTTTCGCCGCATCAACTTCGATTGTTTCATCTTCTAACGTAGCGGAGACACTCGCAAAGGCATTTTCGTCATAATAGAGCGTTCCCTTCGCATGGTGCTGAGCTGCAGATGGAAAGCCGTAATCCAGCCCAAAAAGGTAGGCCTCTGAGAAACCGTAGTGATTCGCTATTGCCAAAGCCGCATTCGTACAGGTTGGCGCGGCATCAATGATTCGCTCATCAGCATCGCCAAAAAGCTCACTTAAAGGGCTTTCAGCTTTAAAGAAAAGTCTTTTTTCGCCAAAGAGTTCAAAAAGCAACGGTGAAAGTTGGGCCGCGCCTAATATCCTGACCCGCTTTAACGCCTCCAGATCAGCGTTTTCGGATTGAACCCGATACGTCAGGTAATCAGACTCCAGCTCCACATGAATATCAGGCACGACGCCATGCTTAAGGAGGGCACCAATTGCCGTGCCACATGAAATAACCAGTGCTTTTTTGGCCAACTCCCGAAGATCGTCAATCCGACCGTCCAGTGAGGGACCCGACCCAACAATACAAACGCCCGTTTGTCCCAGTGACGCCAAATCAACGTCTTTTGCCTTGCCTACTTTCGGCACGGGCTTTAAAAAATTATGAATCGCATTGTTAAGCTGATTCACCTCATCATCGTAATTCCCAAAGGAAAATAGATGCATGTAGATGTCACGGTTAATGTCAGCCGCAACCTTATCATAGCGAGGATCCGCACAATGGTTATACATGTAGGTAGTCACGGGGAACATCGGGCAGCGCTCAATCAGCTTGTTCCACACTGACGCACGTACATCCTGCCACTCGGTCACATTATGCAGCAGGACAAAATCAATCGACCGTCCAGGACGCTCCCGTTGGCGATTCACGATTTTCCACCACTCAACAGTGTAAAGACTTGCCGCAAATCGATCAGGGTCGTGCTCTACCACAACAAGGTGATGCACATCTCTTGCGGCGGTTAACGCTTGAATATGTAAGCCCAATCCGACGCCAAGAAAAACCACCATGGGCAAAAACTCTGGCGTAATGTATCCCTTGAAATCGTCTATGGAGTGCAATTGAAAGGGCGAAAGATCGTAAAGCTCCTTAACCCGATCGGCAAAGAATCTTGGGTTTTTATATTCACCTTTGGTAATCGGAACCACAGAGCGCACGCGACAACCAGGCTTGAAGATCTCATTGAACTTTGCAGCTTCCTGCTTTGCATAACGCTTTCCAAAGCCGCCATACACGTGACCACCATTCACAATGAAATCAACTTCATCGTCATCAACCCGAATATCCAGCTTCAGAGCCTGAAACTGATAGTCTTTAAAGTAGTTGTAAATACCGGGGTAGTTTTTTGCGAAAAAATTCAGATTCTTCGCGCGTCGCTCCAGATAGGGCGTAGCGGCATTGTGGGTCATTCTTGTTATTCCTCACTTTATTCCTTTCAGAATAAACACTAATAGTGCTGACCTCAATAATTTCGAGCCGAGCGAAGCGCTACGCCCCGAAACAGCACAAAAAAGCGGCAAATCAATCTTTAAATAGCGGCAAACCTCTCGATCTCCTCCAGAGAAAAACCGGCAATGCCCTGCCTTTCGCTAACAAAAAGTTGACGCGTTGATAAACCGTTCAAATATCACTCAACCCCTATCCCAATGTTTTATATGTTTATTTTCACAAAAAAGCAAAATTGGCACGCGTTTCGCTTATTGCATGGCAAGGATAAATCGAGTCCTGGTGATTGAATGATACCGGACGCCGTCCAGTGATCCTGAGAGGACACAACGTCACGGCGAATTAGTTTAAGCAGAGGGGAATAGCAATGCCTCAGATTATTAACACCAATATCGCTTCGATAAATGCGCAGCGTAACCTGAATAAGTCCCAGGCGGACAATCAGACGGCGTTGCAGAGATTGTCCTCTGGCTTACGCATCAACAGCGCCAAGGACGATGCCGCCGGTCTGGCCATATCAACCCGCTTTACCTCGCAGGTACGCGGTTTGAACGTGGCCATCCGAAATGCCGGTGATGCCGTCTCCCTCGCTCAGACGGCTGAAGGCGCACTCGGAGCCATGACCGACAACCTGCTTCGTATTCGCGACCTGGCGCTTCAGGCGGCCAACGCGACGAACAGCAACCTTGACCGTGCAGCGCTGAATGAAGAAGTAAAGCAGTTGAAAGCCGAGATCGAGCGGGTGTCACTGCAGACCAACTTTAACGGCACCAAGCTGTTGGATGGAACGTTCTCAAATGTCTCCTTCCAGGTCGGTGCGAATGAAGGTGAAAGTGTTACCTTCGGGATTGAAGGCGCAACCGTCACCCAATTAGGCGCAGCTGCGACCGATGGGATCAGCTCTGACCAACAGGGTGGACCAAGCCAAACCATCGTTGCCATGGCTGCCGGCGACCTGGTTATCAACGGCATTGCGGTTGGCGCATCCAGCGGTGTAGATGATGCCTTCTCCAGCATTGATCAGGATAAAAGTGCCATCGCAAAAGCGGCCGCCATCAACAAGGTCGCCGACAAAACAGGCATCAGTGCAGAAGTTGGTGAAACCCGCGTCAGTGGCTCATCTACGTTCTCTGCTGCTTCGGCTACAGGCACGATATCCATTAACGGAGTGGCCATCACATTAGCAAGCTCTGCTGCCCTGTCGGACCAGATCAATCTGGAGAATATCGCCAACGTTATCAACGAAAAATCAGGGCAAACGGGTGTTCGCGCTGAATTCAGTGGCCGTGTTGAGACCGGGATCACGCTGGTTGCTGAAGATGGCCGCAATATTTCCGTCATAGACGGAACGGCCACAACAACCAACCTGGGGATTGCGACCCAAACGACTTACTCAGGTAGTTTTACACTGATATCCTCGTCCGGTAGCCCCATTCAGCTGGATACCACAACAGGAGGCATCGGCAATGCCGGTCTGACCGTTGGGACCTTCAGCGGCACCAACAGTGGCGCCGTCAGTCAGGCCATGGGCGCCAGTGCCTTAGTTACCGGTGACATCGTTATTAACGGTGTGGCGGTTGGACCAACCCTCGCATCCTATGACAACGCCTCGAATACACAAAACAGTGCCAGTGCGATTTCCAAAGCGCGCGCCATTAACCAGATCAGTGACCGCACTGGGGTTACCGCAGAGATCAACTCGACGTTGGTCACGGCAGGCACAATCGCCACGGGTAGCTCAGGATCAGGAAGCATCACCGTAAATGGCGTAACGGTAAACATATCATACAGTGCAGCTGACACCGTAGCGGATAAGCAAAATGCTATCGTAACGGCAATTAACAATAAATCCGGTCAGACGGGTGTGCGTGCAGAAGCCTTTGGCTCAACCTTCCGCCTCCTCGCAGAAGATGGTCGTAATATCGAGGTCGGTAATATCACCTCCAGCACCGGTACGTTCGATGCAGCGAATCTGGGCCTGACCAGTGTCGCATCGGTCACACTTTCGACTCTAACGCTTATATCAGCCGGCCAAATTCAATTAGACTCCATAACAGGAAATATTTCCAACGCTGGCTTCGAAATTGGTAACTACGGCTCCAGCGAAACCGGCCAGTTGGTTAAAGATATCGATATCAGTAGTGTCGATGGCGCACTACGTGCGCTGGACGCTATAGATAACGCGCTCAATACGATCAACTTCCAACGGGCGAACCTCGGTGCGATACAAAACCGTTTCGAATCAACCATCGCTAACCAGTCGATCACCGCAGAAAACCTGACGGCGGCCAACTCGCGGATTCGGGATGCGGACTTTGCGGCGGAAACGGCACAACTGTCCCGCTCACAGGTCTTACAACAGGCGGGTCTGTCGATTCTGGCACAGGCCAATGGCCAGCCTCAGCAGGTGCTTCAGCTACTGCAGGGCTAACGCTCTTCTGATACGCCATGGGGGAGCCCCGCTCCCCTTCTCAAGCCAACGCATTTTTGGGTAATGACTATGAACATGACCACCTTTGCCACGTCCAAAAAACCCTCTGCCGTTCAAGTTTCCGTTTGGCTCAACGAAGCTCACCAATGGAATCGAATCGCCGACGACAAGCGGCTGTCACGCCAGAAACTTCAACTGGCTCGCCAAAAAGTCTACAGTCTGGTCAAGCAAATACTGACTTATAACAGCAATCATATCCCAGCCTTACGGCTAAAGTTCCACTCAGAGTTGTCGATGGGGCAAACTTTTGCCGCCCTGACAACCGGTGAGCAGTTGCTTAGTCTGGACACCGATAATCAAGAGCTAAAAATGGCCTGGGCGCGTACCGCCCTGGTTTTAAACCGCTTCGACCAGGCCGAGTCGGCCTTCTCAGGCGTGCTCGCCTTAGAGAAGGATCGTGCGGATGCCTACTGCGGCGTTGCCATGGCTCGTCTGGGTAAAAAAAGATTATGTGGGTGCCTATCTTCGGGCACGCAGCCTTTACACCAAAGGTTATCGCCATGCCGATCTTTATCGGGTGATGGAAGGGGCGCTCACCCATTTGAAGGTCGATGAGTATCGCAAGGACACCGAAAACCAGCTACTGGAACTGCTTCAGGACAGTCACCTGAATCCGGAAAGTTTGTCATCCATGCTGGCCAGTGCGCTGCGCCGCAAATACAACCTGGATGATCCGGATGCCACCATTGATATCGCGCAGTGTGCCAGCGACCCACTGCTCATTAATGCACTATTACTGACATCTCTACCCGATGCGACCGTAGAGAGCCTGCTCGGACTTGTCCGTCAGCATGTCTTCCTGAACGCCTGTGCCACAGGTGAGCTGGAAGAATCCATGCAAACGCTAGTTATCGCGTTGGGCATCTACGGACAGCGGACTGAGTATTTTGGTTCGGTCTCGCAAGATGAGCTGGCGATCCTGGATGCCATTCAGCATCACGTAGAAGCGTCAATTGTGGATGGTGCGAGCTGTGAAGATCTGGTTGCCGCCCTTCTTCTCGTCAGCATGTACCGCCCCCTTTATCCCGAGCGTTATAGCTACAAACTGCTTCGCTGGGATTTGAATGCTTGGCCCACACGGGTGCAAAGCGTATTCAAACTGAATCTGTATGACTACGCCAACGAGCATGCCCTCCGCCACGAGCTGATCCAGACACCACAAGAAAAAGAAGTAGAGCTGACGCAGCAGACAGGGCGCACGGCCTTCCCGAAATGGTCTCTCCCAGAACTGGTTCAGGAATGGCGACAGCTCGAAAACGCGCTCAATCACTTGGAAGACTGCGCCGACCCGCACATCCTGGTACTCGGTTGTGGCTCTGGTAAACGTGCCGTGGCCCTTGCCCAATACTTCCCTCACGCCGAGATATTGGCGGTTGACGATAACGCATTCGACCTCGCCTATGCAGCCCGTCAGGCCAGCGAAGTGGGCTGTGACAACATCGAATTCCTGTTTGGGCAGTGGAAAAAGCAATTACCCATGCTGACCAGCCGCTTTGACCTGATTGAATGCACCGCATTTATCCCCAATCCAGGTAAACTCTGGTGCGAGCAGCTGAAGCGTCTGTGTAAAGAAAATGGCGGGATTCATTTGCGTGATAACGCCTTGTACCTTCCTGATGCGATCGACCGCAGCCAAATGCAGTTACCTCATACCGACGGCTTTGGCGACTGGCGCTCCGGTGTGCTGAAGTCCAATGATAGCCAACTTTCGCTGGAAACACGGCACGCCCTTTTCAATCGTGAAGGCGCCAAACGATTGATGGGACCCAGTGTACAAGGAACCCGGGATCTGGCCGAGACACTGCAACAGTTTGGGGTAACCCCCGTCCAAAGTCTGGCCGAACAAGAATCGTCACGTATGAGTCAAAGCACGGAATCCCATTCCGTCGCCATCTGACATCAGCGGCGCAGCAGAGCCGGACCCGGATCACCGGGCTCAGGCAACTAAAATTAAAAAGTCCCTCTCCCGCACATTGGTGCGGTTTTTTTTTGTAGCGGACATAATCCTCTGGTCGATCAATATCCCACAAGGTGGGCAGCAGTCGATAGGAGATAGATGCGTGCTGCGCCCGCTCAAGGGTTTGCCTAAGAACCTGCTCCGTCCCCCATTCAATACCCTGAAAAAGCGGTTCCCAACCCGCTGTGTCTGCTCTCAGCCCCATCAGGACATAGCCGCCATCCTCAGCTGGCCCCAGCACGAGGGGCACGTCTAGCAAGGCCTGACGCGCTTGCGCCAGATACTCCGCAGTCAGTACGGCGCAGTCACTCCCCACCAGAATGACGTAAGTAGCCTCATAAAACGCTTTGCGGAAAGCATTCATCATTCGTTCGCCCAGATCACCACCCTGCTGAAGACCAAAGCGGACTTTTTCGGGCCTGTATAATTCGGTAAGGTCTTTTGGGAAGTCTTCATTCGTCGGTAGCGCATCCCATAATAAAAGCGTGCTTCCAACACCCGAACTATCCAAGGTCAACATCGTTCGCCCCACAAGCTCACAGTGGGCATGCATTGCCCCCTCAGGGCCGAGCAATGGGATCAAACGGGTTTTGACCTGCCCTACCACCGGCCAACGAGCCAGTTGAATTAACTGGACTATCGGTAATGCCGCCATAACCTTTCCGCAGGCACGCCCATAAAATACGCGAGTCGTAATCGCCACATGAGCAACACGGTTTTAATTATACCGTTAACCTCCCAGCGACGACTCGAAGTAACCACAGCCCCCGCAATCCGCTGCTGAGGCTTCAATCGACGCAAACGGCGGCATAAATCGATATCCTCCATCAGTGGCAACGCATTAAACCCACCGATCGACTCAAATAGCGTTCGTGTCACCACAATACCCTGATCCCCTGTCGCAATACCCGTCAATCGGGAACGGTGATTCATGAACCACTCAATGAGCCTAAATGCCGAATGCGACCCACTCAATCTGACGTTGAAGCAGCCCCAGCCATTTTCCATTAGCCGTCCGGTGTTCGCCAGAAGCGCCAGGGTCTCAGGAGGAAGGACAGTGTCCGCATGCAGAAATAGCAACAAATCTGATCGAGCCGCACGCGCACCTTTATTCATCTGACGTGCTCGCCCCTGTCTTGAATGGAGCACCTTATCTGTCATGGTGGCATAGTCACCTTGCAGCAAGTCAAAGGTGCCATCACAACTTCCACCGTCCACAACGATCAACTCTGCGCCGGCAAAACGCAACGGCTGCAGAGCACCCAAGAAGGTCTGAAGCCCTTTCCGCTCGTTGAGTAGCGGAACGATGATACTTAAACACGGCCTGGCCAATTTAAAGTGCGCCACCACAGCTACTACCCTGTCCCGCCGTGCAGCCATAACAATGATCCGCAACGGCAATCGGCTGCCCTTCCAGTTCACGTGCAAGCAAGTCTCTCAGGTGCGGTCGGGGACGATCTGAAGCCAGCAGAGTCAGGGGCATGTCCAGCATCTGATTGAAATCACAGTCATAGACCTGTCCACGCCAATCCACACTGATTAAATGCCGACACATCACCTGCTCAAGATTCTGCGCGGCATAATTGGATTTGAGCAATTTCATGTAATCATAAAACTGCCCCCTGGACAGTAAAACACTACCGAAACGGCTGATCGGCATATTGGCCAGCACAAACAGATGATCGAAAACGATGCCATGACGGGACGCCAACTCGCGCTTGTAGTCCTGCTCCAACCCTGCCTGTGACGGTGGTAAAAATGCACCGCCTGGGTTATAGACCAAATTCAAACGCAGCGAACCACCCTGCCCGTAACCCAGCCGGTTCAGAAGTTTGAGCGCGTCAATACTCTGCTGGTAAACGCCCTTTCCACGCTGCTGGTCAACATTCTGTTCCGCATAGCAGGGTAAGGATGCGACAACTTCAACCTGATGCTCAGCAAGAAAATCCGCCAAGGTCTCCTGACCTTGCTCAAGCAAAACGGTCAGATTACAGCGATCAATCACATGCACGCCCATCTTACGCGCATCCTCAACAAGCTCGCGAAAGTATGGGTTCAGTTCCGGGGCTCCACCGGTTAAATCCAGTGTCGAAATATTTTTTTTTCGCAAAAAAGTCAGGACATCCTGAATCGTTTCCCGATCCATCTGCTCTGATCGGGTAGGCCCCGCGCCTACATGGCAATGCGTACAGCTCAGATTACAGCGGTATCCAAGATTGACTTGCAGGGTATCCAACTCTCCACGTGTCACCGCGGGGAAATCAGACACCATGAGCATAGGACGGGTATCCAGCATCAGACATCTCTCTTATAGCCTTACTTAACCTGGTTACTATATAAGACAGACCTGATACGCGGAAGTTCCATAACCCAAGAGACAATCTATTTAGGCATCATCAGACCGGCTGGGGCGAATCGTCCAGTGCACGCGCCAGATCCTGCCATAAATCGGCAATCCGAGCCTCTAAACGACTGATTTCGTCTAAGGACTCAGGATGGGCTTCCAGAACTTCGCCGGCTTCCAGCGATCGGATGTACAGCTCGTCAATTAAGGTTGTAACGGTCTTGCGATCCATTGTGCTCACCTCTCTGGGTGTTTGAAGAGAAGACATCAGGATTCTACCCCCTCACTTCACAGCGAAACAATGACAGTCTGATGAAGATTTCCGGGCAGTCCAACTTGCTGTTCCGCAAATGATTTGAGTCAAATCGTATCCGTGTTTGTCATTGCCTCCCGACATCACTATACTGGGCAGCTTGCCGTGCCCCCGTAGCTCAGCTGGATAGAGCGTCCCCCTCCTAAGGGGAAGGTCGTGCGTTCCTTTTTGCAAATTTTCACAACATACCTTTATTTCAATTTACACTTTTGTGCCGTTTTTTATTTCCTGTCTTTTTTTATTTTTCCCACGATTTTACAAAAAAACTGACATGGAATTGACATGGGAAACCATAAACATAGAATTGATCCTCAATAGAAAGGGTCTTGTCATGTCTGAGCGGCTTCTCCGGTTAGTACCTTCCACGGTCAATTTCCAAGTCCTTCCGAGTGGGCATTCAAAGTTAAGGCCTACTGATATTGCAATGGCCTGCTCTGGGTGGCCTGACTGGTTGTTTGATCTCTTGATGGCCACGTTTGCGGGTGGTTCACCTGCTCAGCGTCAGGATAGAGCGTTAAGCGTGTGTCAGGCGCTCATTTCTCAAGGGTATTCGATGGAATCGGTGGCCGAAGCGGTTGAGGCATTTATTCACCCGCCCCACTGTCCAGATTGTCATGGCACGGGTCGTGTACCTTCAATTCGGAAGGGGTATACCAAGCAGTGCAAAGCATGTGACGCAACAGGTCACTCGGTCAGGCCATTCAGGTCAAACGGCGGGCAAGTCTATCAATACCTCCACGCTTGTGCCTGTGACGCCTTGAGTAATATGCGGGACAAGCTGGCAGTTTGAGTGACGCAACTCTTGCGTTACTGCGTAACGGGTATCTGGCCGATATGCAATTCTGCACATCGCTATGTTCCAGTAAGGCGGGATATTCCTTAATTAGACAGGCTTGGTGGCGGGAGCAGTTGAGCCTTACCTAAGCCAGCATTCTGGCTTAGAGCTCAGATTGAAAAGTTTCGGATTTCAAATCCAACCAAGATTGAAAGGGTCGCGTTTGAAACGCCACCCTTCCGCGTCTGAAACGCGAGTGGGCGTTACTGCGTAACGAATGACTAAAGCTCGCTCAGACTGGCATTGTATTCCTCAACCACCCTATCCATATCCAGCTCCATGGAAGCGATGGCATTCATGGCCTTCACGATATGCCGCTTGATGCTCTCGATTATCAAGGTTTCAAGCTGCGGGTGTCTCCGTTTGATGCTGAGTGGTACGGCATCCAGTATGGCGCACGCCTGGGCAACGGCCTGGCGCATCGCGCATTTCAATAGATCGATCGGCGCGACTTCACTTCGGGCAATCTCGTTTTTCAATTCCTGGGCATCAGCCTGTGCCCTGGTCAGTCTCAGCTTCTCATATTCAAGGGTGCCCGGATCAGCCTCAATATCAGACTGGGGATTTGCAGTCTGGTTAAACCCGTTGGCGAATGAGCGAATATGGCGTATGTATCGCACCCGGTTATCCGCCAGGGTTTCCCGTTGATCAAGCACGCCATCCGCCAGCAGCCTTTGAACTTGGCGAACGCTCAAATCAATGTGTTCTGCAATGACTTTTTGGGTGAGCTTGTCTTTCATTCGATAACCTTTTTGTGACAGCGACACGGGGTCGCAAACTTCCTCATATGAAGCGAATTTCGGGGGTGCTGCTTACCCGTACCCTGGCGGCCCATGGGGAGGACCCAACCGGGCTGGGGTATGCGAGAGAAGAAACACACCCATTCTTGGCTGGGTGTCCACCACGGCGGGCTCATCATCCAGTTACTGCCTTTTTGGGGAGGCAGCGGCCCACAATAGCCATCCGTTTTGTTCCCGCAGTCGATGGCACACTGCACCTTCTCAGAGGAGACGGAAGGATTCTTTTAAACGCCTGCGTTCATCAACGCGCCACGGTGATCAAGGATTCCGGCACCTATATCAAGTCGCACCTTGAACTCAACGCCATCCGTTTCCCAACCCGGTCTTGTTTCGACCATTGGCCCTTCATTATTCTCAAGGTATGCGTACTCAAGAACCGTCAGGATTCCAGGGTCAGAAAACAGATACCACTTGGTCTCACTCACCACATCAAGACGGGGCTCTACAAGGATCTCAAGCATATTGGTGAAAGGGTTAGCGTCGGACACTTTGGCAGCGTAGATAGCCGACAAAATCTTCTCGGCCTGTGTTTCCAGCGCAGCGGGAATTACCAGGTATTTAGGTCGAGCGTCTATCGGTGTCTTTCCGTCCAGCCCGGTCTGCTTGCGCATCATCTTTCTGGCTTCACTGAGAGTGGCTTCACTCAGTGCGCCAGTCGTCCCGATGTTATTGTGATCCGCATGAAACAGTGCTTTGTTATCGGCCATTTTGGGATTGGATACGATCTTATCCAACAGAAACCCGGCCTCAAATTCTGCTACTGATCTACCAAGCTGAATACTCATATCGGTGAACGCGCCTAGGTCGTCATTGATAAGCGCCTGCCGGGTTATGCCAAAGATTCGACCATACGTCCCGAGTGAATAGGTTTCCCGGGATTCCGCTATGGTTCCGTATTGAAATTCTGCACCCTCATTGATCTTCAATAAAGTTGGCGCTTCGCCCAATCGCACACTGGTAAGCGGTCGAAAATCACGGGCTTTGTTCACTTTCCCTATTTTCTTCATTACGCCTGGCTGAGAATCGTAAGCTGACCGGAGGATTCGGCTACTTGAGTCCGCCAGCAACACAGGGAAATCACTCGTTGAGTGCATGGCTTTGGCTACAACGGTCTGCGGCGACATGAATGATGTGCGAATTCCGGCAGCCTCGAGTAAATCCCGCGCCATATCCGCCACGCTTT
>JADJWY010000013.1 GCA_016716085.1 Hahellaceae bacterium | reverse complement strand
AATGAGCGTATCATTGCACTGGATGTTCTGCGTGGTATCAGTGTGCTTGGCATACTACTGATGAATATCGTTGCCTTTGGTTTGCCGAACGCTTATTACGATCCCACCCAGGCGGGTGGGGCAGAAGGCGTGAATTTACTTATTTGGGGGATAACCTCCCTCTCTGTTGAAGGTGTTTTTCGCGGCCTCTTCACCTTATTGTTCGGAGCCGGTGTTGTATTGTATACCCAGCGGCTGGAAAGGGCCGGGACAGACTCCGTCGTGTTATATTATCGCCGCACGCTTTGGTTAATTGTTTTTGGGTTGCTGGATGCCTACCTGCTTCTGTGGTACGGCGACATCCTCTTCCTGTATGGGTTGGTGGGCCTGATTCTGTACCTTTTTCGCCATCTACGAGTGTCGAGACTTCTGTGCGTGGCGATTCCGTTGTTGTGTCCGTGCAGGACGATCATGGGTTTGCAAACCTACAAGGAGTTCACCGGCCTCCAAAATAAGGCGATTGCGTTCCAGCAAGAAAGGGCGGAAGGCAACACATTGTCGCGTCAGCAGCAGCAAAAAATTGAGCACTATGAGGCATGGGTGGCCTACGATACACCCACGGCGGAAGATCAGGCTGAAACCATCGAGGGCAAGCGTGGCAGTTATGCCTCAGCATTTGAGACCACAAGCGAAGAGTTCTATTTCATGCAGACTGAATACCTGTTCCCCCAGGGAATATTGGAAGTCCTCGGTATGATGTTGCTGGGCATGGCGCTCGTGAAAACGGGGTTTCTCACCGCCCAATGGTCTAAGCGTCGTTACCTGTGGGTGCTTGGGCTTGGCTGGGGAATCGGGCTACTGGTTAACGGGTTTGAAACCATTTGGCAGATCCAGCACAGATTTGAACTGAAAGCGTTAATGTTGGCAACCACCGTGACCTACGACCTGTCGCATTCCGATGACGCTGGGGCATGTTGCAGCCATTATGCTGATGGTTCGCAGTGGCTGGTTAAGGGTTTACTTCATCTGTTTGCCTGCACGGGCCAAATGGCACTGACAAACTATCTGGCACAGAGCCTGATCGCACTGTTCCTGTTTACGGGCGCTGGCCGTGGCCTGGTTTGGGCAGCTGGAACGGTATCAACTTTCTTTACTATGTTGTACTCGCTGTGTGGCTGCTTCAACTCGCGTGGAGCCATCTATGGCTCTCTATTTTCGTTTTGGTCCTATGGAGTGGTGTGGCGTTCGTTGACGCGCTGGCAAAGGCAACCGATACGGCGTAATGTGAGCTTACTGCTGACCATGAGCGCATCGGCGCTAAAGATCAATAAATGATGTCACTAAAGTCCCATCGCGGTCAGGTCAGTACATTTGTTTTCTCAGTTGGGGGGCGACTACGGTGTGACGGATTTATTGGTCTTTATCCCTGAGCTCTGAAGCTTTTACAACAACACGGAGGTACGCATGCGAACAATAGGAAACATTCTTTGGTTTATTTTGGGGGGCGTTTTCATGGGCCTGTGTTGGTGGCTGATCGGGCTCGTAGCGTTCATCAGTATCGTCGGCATTCCCTGGGGACGCGCTTGTTTGTGATGGGCAATTTGTCTTTCTTTCCTTTCGGAAAAGAGGTGTTGTCCGGGGATCAATTGACAGCAACTCAGGATATGGGAACGGGTATGCCCGGTTTAATTGGTAATATTCTGTGGTGTGTGTTTGCGGGCATCTGGTTGGCGATCGGACATTTAGTGTCAGCCCTTTTCTGTTTCATTACCATCATTGGTATTCCCTTTGGTATTCAGCATCTGAAGCTGGCAGGAATATCTGTCGCGCCCATTGGCAAGACCGTGGTGACTAAAGACGTCGCAGCAGCTGTGCGCGCCCGAAATGGCAGCGCACCCCTGAATGTTGGTTAAGGAAAGGCGTGCGATGACATTATTTAGGAATATGGCTGTATCCTTGATGATGGTTTTGATTGCTCAAAGCGCCTGGGCTCGTGAGTCTTTTGGCCTCGTCTCCGTCGGCTACGGGAATCCCGCGAATATCTCAGCTGATCTGGATCTTGAAGAAATCAACCCAGATCAATACCCGAGTATGATCTCGATCCTGGTCGGGTGTGGATGGCACGGAAGGCTTATTCGACGGTGGTCTGGAGGTGGGTCGTATTTTACAAAAGGTGTCACTGGGTCTTAATGGCACACTGCAGATTGCCGGATATCCTTCGGAAACCGTGGCATCGGCGTTCATACCTGCAGCTACATTGAGTATTTGGTATTAATGATCGATTTCGTCGCCACCTTTATTGTCTTTTTCGCCGTGATTGATCCGGTTGGGACGGTGCCGGTCTTTATCGCCGTTACCCGAGGTTTTGACACCAAAGCTAAACGGAAAATCGCCCTGATTTCGAGTGCGGTTGCAGCCTTGGTTCTTTTGTTTTTGTGGCGGTGGGTGAGTTGATTCTGACGGCGATGTCGATTCCTCTGTCTGCCTTCCAGATCGCAGGCGGCATCGTTTTGTTCCTGTTTGCGCTTTCGATGATCTTTGGTGAAAGTAAGCCGGAAGAAGAAACGCGCTTGGCTGAAAAGCACCATGAAACAGCGGTCTTTCCTTTGGCGGTGCCGTCGATTGCAGGGCCTGGCGCCATGTTGGCTGCCGTGCTCATGACAGAAAATGCCAAAGTCGGAATTGGTCAGCAAGTTCAGATCGCAGGCGTCATGATTTCTGTCGTACTCCTGACCATGGTACTCATGCTAATGGCCAGCAGCATTCACCGATTGATTGGTAATGCGGGAGCGAGTGTCGTGAGTCGGGTCATGGGGCTTATCCTGGCTGCGGTGGCAACCACCAATACACTTGCGGGCATCAGCAGTTATTTTAACTTGTGAGACACGTTTGGCGATATTCAGCGACCGCGTGGTTTAGGCTAGTCGAATGGGATAATCAAAGAGTAAGACTGAGGCTGCATTCACCGTCAAATGCGCAGCGATTGATAAAGGAATAGATCGACTGAGCTGATAGACCGCCGCGTAAAGAAGACCGGCGATGAAAACGAGGCCCAGGTAGGACACGCTAATACTACTGGAATAATGTGCAAGGGTAAAAAATAGAGCAGTTAAGCTAACCGTTAGCGTATTTTTTGTAGATTACCCTTTGGCAGGTAGGCCTGAATCAAGCCACGAAAAAGAGCTCTTCCGGGATGACGGTAAACAATAGGTTGGTCAGCAAAATCCGATCGCTGCCCAGCCTAACTTCGGATTCAGCGAGGCCCCATGCACAGCGTCAGTCCCGTTAATATCAGCGTTCCTGGAAACGGTCAGTAGAATCATTCGAGGTCGCATAAGGGAGCCAGGGCACTGGTCTGACGGAGGTTGCATCAAAAGAAAAAGTGCAATCAAAGCTGCCGCAAACGGCTTGTCGAAATGCGCTTTCCAGGCAAACGGTTCGCCTCCCAACGATAATGCCGGATCCAGCATGACGCTCTGCCAGCCAAAGACATGAACGGCCAGTGCGAAAGCCAGACTTCCTTGCAGGCTGATTAATAGTGCCAGGAAACCTTTGGAAGGGGAGTAGATTGCGCTACTTCCCAGTGTCAGGAGCAGGGACGTCAACATTACGAGCGTCCCCCACCAAGGTACTTGATGGTCCAGGATGGCTACGATGAGGGCTAACGATGTCAGGCCAAGAGTGCCCCATCGCGCCTCCAGCGGTCGGTTGGCCCATACCAGCCAGTTAAGCAAGACGCAGGCGAGAAGCGCGTGAGGCAGTAAGGGTAAGAGTGCTTCCATGGCGTTAGGTAGAGCCTTGGTTAAGGCCCATAGCCTCCCCGGCGCGCCCCGGCTTCGCTGGAGCCAAACCAGCTTGCGTGAATGGGGTCGAGAGGGCGGCTATTGCTGACCGCGAGCCAAAGACGCAGGAGATGCCGCGGATCATCATTATCCTGGAATTGGTTGCGTCCGTGTAAAACAGTGTGATTGTTCACCAGGAGCAAATCACCGGGTTTAAGGGTAAGCATGTAGACTAAATCAGGGGCTCGGCAGATACTTACGAAAGCGTTAAGCGCTTCTTTCTGCAATGCCGTTAAAGTAGGAATGCCAGGCTTTCCCTGCGAGAGAAGAATGAGTTCGGGTACGACGTGCGATTTAAAAAAACCGTCATGCCAGCTAAATACGGGTATGGCGTGAAAGCTTCCCTCTTTGCCGGGACGGGCATACGGAAAGGGTTCGCATAATACCCGGGCGAGGTCAGGTTGTGTGTTTTCCAGACGCGTCCAGGCTTCAACGGCACTGACCAGCAGTGTTTCACCACCCTCTGCGGCAGACTGTAAGCAGAGCAGTCCGGCCACATCACACGGGTCGGCGTGACAGGAAAATGCTACAGAGGTTTCATAGGGGCGGCTTAATTGCCCCCCCACTTTTGCTTTATAGTGCACGGCGTCATCAAAACTTGCCTGGGTCTTGCGAATATCGACAATTTTGCTTGCCTGTCTATCTTGTGAAACGGGTTGGCCGAGACAATCTCCAAAGTGCAGGTAGGTGGACTTTTGCACCTCAATGTCGGCAATAAGAGGAAAGTTCCGAAAGAGAAAGACGCCACTCTTTGTTTCGAGTTCCTGCAACGCAGTTTGAATGATTCTGTCGAGGGACGAAGGTGCCCCCTGCAGGATTTCGTCGACTTCCTCTGGCGAAAGCGAGTGAATCCAATGCCCCATTCTTTCTTGAATGTCCTGTCGTGTCCATGATGGATTCTTCATCGATTTCTCCTCTGATACATCCCTGTCAGCAATGCTAGAATAGTACTTCGAAAAGAGGAAAAATAATATGAAACATTGGTTTATAGGCATGGCACTATTAACGGGCATTCTCAATGCCCGCATTGGCAAATGGCTGGGAAATAGCTGTAGGGGGTATCTATGCTCAGTCTGAATCCACCTTTACGGGTTATCTGTTGAATGGCGCGGGCACAATCGACCTTGATTTCGAGCGGGATTTCCGATTGACCGAAAACTCCTTTTTGCCTCAGTTCAGCGTGGGGTACGGGTTCCGTGACCGCCACCATGTCAGTCTTTCATATTTTCGTCTTCATCGCGAAGGTAGTCAGAGCCGGGTCACTGAGGCGTTTGAATTCGAAACTGACGAGGGTGTCTATCAGGTTCAAGCGGGTGGTCAGCTTACAACCCGACTGAACTATGACATCTATCGTTTAAACTACGCCTACGATGTTTATCAGGCAGACACGCTGGGGCTAAGCGTGAATGGTGGTCTGCATGTTATCCCGGTTGAATTGGCATTCGAAGGTGCGATTGCGGCGTGTGTCAACGATACTTGCACTTCCAACGTTCAGCGCGTCGTCTCCCAGTCCATTACGGCACCCCTACCTAATGCGGGGTTGCATGACAATTGGGTGTTTGCACCGGACTGGGCGCTGAGCGGTGGTGCACAGTTTTTTTATTTGGAGTTCGAGGATATTACTGGCCTGATGACGGATGTATCTGCACAGGTGAACTACACGATTAATCCGCACTGGCAGGTGGGCTTGGGCTATGGTCTCTACCTGGTTCAGGTTGAACAACAGTTGTCCCGCCGCGAGTTGGAGGTGGATGTTCGCATACAGGGCAGTACACTCAATCTGCAGTATACCTTTTAAGCGTTGAGGGGTTTTACGCTCCCTTTGATTTGGCACGTGCCTCCAGTTCCCGTATTTTCTCTCGGGCTTCATCGCCCTCTGGAATGGGTCTTCCGCTGTCCCGCCATTCAATCGCTGCTTTAAATCCTTCGGTCTGGGCATAACGACGAAACCACATGCCTTCCGGGTTGTGTCGGGTGATGCCATCGAACACAGTCGCCATCGTCTGGGTTTGCTCAAGCCCCATCGTCAACATCACCTGATTGACGATCATCTTATGCATAGCCAGGTGGGAGGAGGGGACGCTTGCAATTCGGTTGGCTAATTTCAGCGTAGCGGCTTCGAGTTCTTCCAGTGGCACAGATACATTCGCTAGCCCCCACTCAGCAGCCATTTTTCCATCCAGAGTATCGCCCGTGAACATCAGTTGTTTTGCGCGAGCGAAACCCAGGCGAAAGGTCCACATGGCGGTCGTCGGGCAACCCCACACACGGGTTGGCATGTAGCCGATGCGGGCATCGTCGGCCATCACCAGAAGATCACAACACATGGCGATGTCGCTGCCACCGGCGACCGCGGCACCATGAACCTTGGCAATGGTCGGCTTACGGCAGCGCCAAAGGCTCATGAAATCGTCGGTATTTTGTTTCATGAAGGCATAGTCAACCATGGGATCCCACGGCGTGCTTTCCTGTTGGCAGGGATGTTCTTGCAGCGTTTCCGCAGAGTCCACCAGATCATAGCCACCACAGAAGCCTTTGCCGGCGCCTTCGACGATGATGACGTGTATAGATTCATTGGACTCTGCCCAGGCAACGGCCGCGCGGATATCGCGGGGCGTTTGCTTGGTAATGGCATTCAAGCGTTCCGGCCGGTTTAGCCGAAGGCGGGCCAGTCGAGGGTGGTGTTCGTCTGCGTGTATGGTCAGGGTTTCAAAGTCTGGCATTGCCATCTCCACTAAACAGTCATTGCTGACTGTATCTTTTTAGGGTTAAACAGTCAATACTGACTCTTTTGGTGGGCTGCACAGGGGAGGTTCAGGTGAAGATGACGAAAACCAGCAATATTCTTTTGGGCACAGAGAGAAGAGGGAAGCGCGGGACCTTGTTAAGGCAGCAACTCCTTGATGCTGCCGTTAGCGCCTTAATTGAAGTCGGCGTAGCCCGTACGACCACGTTAGACGTTCAACGACGAGCGGGGAGCAGCCGGGGCGCGTTATTGCATCATTTTCCGACACATGCACAGCTCTTATCGGCTACGGTTGCAGAACTGGTGCGACGAAACGATGCGGCAATCGAGGCAGCTAAACCCGAGATGGCACGCTATGAAAAGCCGGTTGAGAGGGCCATTCGCACGTTGGCACAGATGAGTTTGCAACCGGCGTTTATGGCTGAAATGGAACTATGGGCGGCGGCCCGGACTGACCCGGATCTGAAAGAGGCTTTGCGCGAAGCAGAGAGGCTGGCCAAGGGCGAGCGAGAGCGGGTGATCAACGAAGTGTTTTCTGAGGTGGGCCCTTCGCCGCATTTTGCCACGTTGGTTCGCCTGAGTCGGCGGTTTCTGAGCGGTCTGGCCTTAACAGAGATGTTAGGCGCACGCGTCGAACAGCGGGAGCAATTGATTCAGGACTGGTGTTGGGCGGCGGAGTGTTTGCTGGCCCAGCCATCCTGCCAGACCGTTACTGACTAGGAGCACTTTTCTCACGCAGCACGCAGTCGCTGAAACGTTTGCCCCACTCATGCCGAAACGTTTCGCCTGTTTCTTCACACCTACCGATGCGATCGACCCTCAGGTGCCGAAAGTCGTCGGCGGTCTCGCACCAGATGGATAGCAGCCAAACCGAATCAAAAACGGTCAGCCCTAATGGACGGGCCAGACGCGTTGTCTGAACACCGTCAAGACGCTCATAGTCGATCTGAAGTTTGCGTCGGTGTTGAATGGCTTTGCGCAACGTTGGTAGCAGCGGAAGCGGTGCAGCGGCAGTCGGGCCCGCTTCCAGTGGTGTGTCCAGAAAAAAAAGACGGGCATCATCGGTGACAGCCGAAGCGATCTTTGCGGTCGCACGCTGCGCCGCTTCAGACAGTCGAGCATCACTGCGCGTAGCGGCCAGTCGAAGACCAATGGCCAGTGCGGAAAGTTCCTCTTCGTCGAAGCGCATGGACGGTAAAAAGTAACCAGATTCGAGGACATAGCCGACGCCGCCTTCCCCACGAATCGGTGCGCCCATTGCCTGCAAATCGGCAATATCCCGGTAAAGTGTGCGAAGCGAAACACCCATTTCGTCAGCGAGGAAGCGTGCCGTGACGGGAGTGCGTCGCACACGCAAAGTATCGAGCAATTGAAAAAGTCGGAACAGTCTCATGTTGGCATGCATGACCGCAGATGAACGAACCTGAATCATAACGGTGTCGCGTCGTAGGAGAAGGCTTTAACACCACTGCCACTTTCTGACACTACACTGCGTCATGCTGTCGTTGCTCTATTCAACCACACGGGCCAAGACCCTTCAGAGGAGAAAACGATGACACCGGCACAGACTATCCACAACACCATTGAAACCATGACCACGGCGTTCGCTGCCGGGGACCTTGAAAAAATTCTGGCAACCTATTCATCCGAGGCCGTCATCGTAGGGGATGCCGGGCAGGAAGTCAGGGGGCAGGAGGACTTAACGGGCCTGTTTCGGGAAATGCTTCCTGCAGGGGCTGCATTTACCTATGGCGCACATCAGGTTGTCGTGTCCGGGGACATCGCACTGCATCTCATGAAATGGAGCGCTCCGGATTCACAAGGCAACTACACCTCTGCACTGTCCGTTGCGGTGTTGCGACGCCAGGCAGACGGACTGTGGAAGATAGTGATTGATCATCCCTTCGGTGATCAAGTGATGGCCATTTAATTATCCGGCCGGTCCCACCTGCAAGGCCAACAGGATCATCATCACCAGCAGCGTCGCCATCCCCAAGGCGAATAGTTTCATCCGCAAGGGAACGAAATTTGAGGTGATGTGGATCCAGGCGTGAGCCAAACGGGAAGCGACATAGACCCAGGCGAGAGTCAGGAAGAGAACGCTCACTGCGTTGAGGTGGAGGGCAATCAGCCCCAGCATGTAAAAGATGATAGGTGTTTCGAACTGATTTCGAATGTTGTTGTTGACCTGTTGAACAGGCGAGGGCCATGCCTCTGCCTCCAGGGCTGCCCTCTTCAGGTCGACCTGTTTGGCTTTGGTAGCGGCTTTCTTGCGCTGCAGGAGAGGAATGTAAATTAGCAGACTCAGGAGCATTTGTACGAATAAAGGCCATATGATCAGGTGGGGCGACATCAGGCTTTCCTTTTGAGTTGGGCGGTGAAACAATATGGATGATGTCAATATAAGGGGTAAATATGGACACTGTCAATATAGAAGGGCGAGCCTACCACCATGGGGATTTAAAGCCATCGCTGCTCGAGGTCGCGTTACAGGTACTCGACACAGAGGGTTTAGAGGCGGTCAGCATTCGTCGGCTGGCGCGGGAACTTGGGGTGGCCCATTCTGCGCCAGCGAATCACTTTGCAACTCGGAAAGACTTACTGACCGGGATGGCTGAAGTGTGTTTTGATGAACTGTCCCTGGCTCAGCAGCGTGCCCAGGACGACGTGGGGTGTCCCAGGGATGAGAGTGCTCTCAAGGCTTTATATCGGGCCACCCTGAACTATGGGCTATGCTATCCGAATCGTTATCGGATGATGTTTCGATGGGGAGATCTCAATGCAGAAGACACCGGCTTACAGACCCGAATTGAAATCCTGTACAGGCGTTTAATGCAGTGCATGGCTTCGACAGGTGGGGACACACCGCTATTCAGCAATGAGACCCGCGCGATTGCGCTCTGGTCGATGCTACACGGTTACATGGTGATGCGCATCGAAGGCACGATACAAGGCGGGTTTCACGACGAGATCAACGGCATGCCGAGAGAAGAGGCGCTCTTTGCACTGCTAACGCACCTCACCTCTGAGCCAACTGGTTTTGCCGGTTAGTCGATAAAGTCCCGCTCATTTCGGGCGATATAGAAAATCGCCTGACCCGCTTCGTTCACCTCAAAAACGGTTGGGCCATCCCAGCCACGGTGAGCGGACATTTTCTGCAGGGCTTCCTCTTGTGCCTGGTTGGGGGGGAGGGCCATTTCAACCTTGCAGAGTGAGCTGCCACATTGGGATTGAGTCAGCGTGAAGCCAATCAGCTCAGGATTTTGCAGACTGTTCTCTATACGATCTAGCGTCGCGCCTGCCCATTCAGTGTCGGTGGCTTCTTGTGCCAGCCGGTTATCCAATGCCAGAAAGCGGTTCTGCATGCGTGCCTGATCCTCTTGCGCGGCTTGTTCAGGATTTAGCGAGGCTTCGTTTGATGCTTCCGACGCTTGGCGTGGAAGGCTATCTAAGCGATCCAATGAGTCCTGGGTCAGGCTTTGGTTTTCTACCAGAATGGCGATCGCTTCGCGCAGATTTTGCATTTCAGTCTGGATGGCCACCCCATCGGTATCCAGTGTCGGCGCGGTGAGATGAGTTGGCGGCCTAACGATGGTATTAGCAAGGCGATCAGTAGTGGCGCTGGGTACAGGCCGTTTCGAATGGGCAAAGGTCCCGTTGTATCCAGGTGACGGCGGTGAGGCTGGCGATGAGCAAAACAACTGATCCGGCAAACAGGCGACTGGACGATTTCATGGCGGTTTCTCCTGCGTTGGTGAGTGGCGTGGCACATCCGTGTGCCGATGAGTATTCCCTGCCGCTTACTCTTCGACGGTATAGGAAATGATGTGGGAACGGTTGCCACTATAGGTGGGTGGAAGTGCACAGCTAAAATATTCGTGACGCGTGCTGCCATGGCTCGCGGCGCCGGTACTGAGTGTCTGTTCGGTATTGCTGCTGCCTGCACTATACGCGTTAGGTCCCCAATAACCGTAGAAGGTACCCGCTGAGTTGTTCCAATAGACCGTGTTGATCGAGCAGCGAATGTCGCTGCTGTAAAAGAAATGTCGATGCCGCTGGTGGTATCGTCATTGATGACTGGCAGATCGACATACATCCAGCTGGTAGATGAGGGGTTGCTGACCGATCCGTAGTAATAGGCAGGTGCAGGCCCAGACCAGGTAATGGCCATCGAGCCCGGATAGACTTTACGATCAGCGGCTTCAGCGACCCCGGCAGGGCCAGAATCAGCGGGCGACCAGAAGCAGGCGGGCAGGCGTGTGCGTACGTGTGGTTTTCATATGCGTAGTCCTCGTTTCATTGTGCTTGTTGGGGTGAAGCCAGAGCCACTGGCTCTGATGTCTTCAGGCACTAGAGTACGAAGAATACCGGGGGCTCAATATGAGCCATTACCGGTCAGTTTTGTGAAATATTACCAAACGCTCAGCCGGTATAGGGGTAATGGGTTCGCCAGTGTTCTGCGATGCGCGCGCGCGTGGCAATCCAAACCCGATCATGGAGGCGGACATAGTCCAGGAAGCGTTGCAAAGCGGCCGCTCGCCCTGGTCGGCCAACCAGTCGACAATGTAGCCCGATGCTCATCATGCGCGGGTGCGATTTCCCTTCCTCATACAGGAAGTCAAAACTGTCTTTGAGATAGTTAAAAAACTGTTCGCCACTGTTAAAACCTTGCGGTGTCGCAAAACGCATGTCATTGGCATCCAGCGTGTAGGGAACCAGTAGCTGTGGCGTATTGCCATGCAACTCCCAATACGGTAACTCATCTGCGTAAGTGTCAGCACAGTAAAGCAGGTCCGGCAACTCTTCAGCGACTAAACGCCGGGTGTTCGGACTGGTGCGCCCGGTGTACCAGCCTTGTGGAGGTGTTCCCGTCACGCGGGCGTGAATGGCTACCGCTTCGCGAATATGCTCACGCTCGACGGCCTCGGGAAGATGCTGGTAATCAATCCACTTCAGACCATGACTCGCGATCTCCCAGTGGGCCTCTTGCATGGCACGGACCACGTCGGGATGGCGTTCCAGCGCCGTTGCGACGCCAAAAACGGTCACGGGCATCCCATATTTGCTGAACAGTCGATGCAGCCGCCAGAAACCCGCCCGGCTGCCATATTCATAGATGGACTCCATGTTCATATGGCGCGCACCGATGATCGGCTGGGCCCCGACTATTTCGGACAAAAACGCCTCTGAGGCGGCATCTCCGTGGAGAACGCAGTTCTCGCCACCTTCCTCGTAATTAATAACGAATTGCAGCGCCACCTTCGCATCGCCTGGCCACTGTGCAGCTGGGGGCGTTTCGCCAAAGCCGATCAGGTCACGAGGGTAGGTCATACGCTGTCTCCGTAAAAGGTATCAAGGCTAAAGAGTGATGTGCGCCAAGCCCTGTCGTCAAGCGTTTTAGAGCGTGTCCAAGGTCGCCAGAAGATGCTCCGCATGACTTAGAATCGCCTCGCGCTGAGGCGCTGACATGCGTCTCCAGCTGGCATATGGGTAGGCCATACGAGGATTCGAACCAAAATGTTTTCGTGACGGTCCAGGAAGTGCCAGTACAAGCTATTGAAGGGGCAGGCGCCGGGGCCGGTCTTGTCTTTGACGCGATAGGCGCACGCCCCGCAGTAGTCACTCATCTTGTTCAGATAGTTGCCGCTGGCGGCATAGGGTTTACTGGCGATCAGCCCCCATCGGCAAACTGTGACATGCCCCGGGTGTTGGGCAGCTCCGCCCATTCCAAAGCATCCACGTAGATGCCCAGATACCACTGATCGACCTCGTCGGGATGTAATCCGGCGAGGAGGGCAAAATTTCCAGTCACCATCAGTCGTTGAATGTGGTGTGCATAGGCGGTATCGAGGGATTGACCAATCGCTTCGGCAAGACAGCGCATGCGAGTCTCACCGGTCCAAAACCATTCAGGTAGCGGTCGGGTAGCCTTCAAATGATTGACCCTGGCATAGTCGGGCATATTCGCCCAGTACATGCCCCTGACATACTCTCGCCAACCGAGTATTTGTCGAATGAAGCCTTCAACAGAAGCGAGTGGAAGTTCGCCCTGGCTGGCGTGATAACGTGCCAATACGGCATGGATCACCTGTTGGGGATGCAGCAATTTTGCGTTGAGCGCAAAGCTGAGGCGTGAATGATAGAGGCTGCCTTTATGGGGACTTTGATGCGTCATCGCATCCTGGAAGGTGCCGAAGTGCGGTAGCAAGTGGTCGCAAAAATGCTGCAATACCGCCTTGGCCTGCTGACGATTAACCGGCCAAGGCAAGACGGGTTCAGTGTGCCCCATGGTTTTGATGGTATGACGCCCGATCCTGGCCAGAATGGCGGTGATGTCATTCTCAAAGGCGAGCGGTGCCGGAACGGCGTCCAGGTCATTGCCCGAAAACGCCTGCCGGTTCTCGCTGTCGTAATTCCAGCGACCGCCCTCGGGCTGATCGCCCTCCATCAGTATATCGAAGCGTTTGCGCATACGGCGGTAAAACATTTCCATACGCACCGCACGCCCTGAAGGGAACGCTTTCGGGATCTCGTCGAAGGGCAGTAAAAAGTGCTCGGTGTCGGTCTCTGTTCGCCTGACGCTGGTCGGCAAAGGACATTGTCGAAGCTGTTTCAGAAGGCGATATTCATCGGGGCGTTGGAATTCAAACTCCGTGCACCGGTATCGCTGAAGCAGGTCAACGATCAGGGCGGGTAGACTATCATACGACTGAGTGTCATCCAGGGTTAGATAACATACTATGTGACCGGCCTTTTGGATCGCCTCGGCAAATTGCTGCATCGCCAGGAAAAAAGCAGAGACCTTTTGAACGTGGTGAACCACATAGTCGGTTTCTTGCCGCAACTCGGCAATGAGATAAAGTGTGTCAGCAGAGGGTGTTTTAAACCAGCTGTGGTGGGCGTTTAGCTGGTCACCCAGGATGAGACGCAAACGTGTAGGTGGTTTCCATGGGGGCTCATATTCGGCGGCGGAAGCGCTCGTTGCTAACGGTTACGTAGGCAACGATTGAAACGATCAGTATTTAAGTGGGTTTGCGACCCTAGTTTGGCCGGCTTGTCCACTTTGTGAGCCATTAATGGGCTGCCTTTGACCGTTGTTGTCGTTGTATGCAGGTAAAAATCAGCACGTTTCTTAGTCTGGTTTCCGACGTTTGCGGACATTTCGGGGAGACTATCGTAATGACAGGTTTGGTCGCAACGCAGTCATTAGAAAAGTGCCAAAATTGCCATTGGTAGTGACAACAATGCCATCAAAGCGGACACTCGTTTTTCAGCTCTCGGGGCTGCCTATCCATAGAAGCGGCCCCTGAGTTAAGGGCTCTGACAAGTTGTATTGGGCCATGGCAGCCTCTGAGATTTTATTCGACCGGGCATTCGCTTTGGTCTATTTTGTCTTGGCTGCTGCATAAAGAAGATGCCCGTCTGGGCCGGGCCGGGCTAGGGATAGGTTACAGCGGCCCCGGGTCATCCCGGTTTGCAGCGATCGGCTGAACAAGCGTAAAACAGCTCAATCTTACGGGACGGCCTATTAAGAATAGGCTATTTCCTGTGTTTTGCTGCGCGGTGCTTAAGTCCTCAGAACTCTTGCATTGCTCGTAACGCAGGTAGTTATCCGCGTGCTCAACGCTCACCACCTCGCAGTCTGAGTTGACGCAGTGGGCCTTGCCCTCCTCAACACAAGCGGCAAAGGCCTTCTGAAAGTCCTGATTATGCTTTATGGACGTCTCGGAGTATTCTCGGACGCCAACCCGCCAGCTAGAATGCATATCTAGCGTTATCACCATCCTTTTGCGCTCTTTAATGTACAGATGCGGCATGAGCATCTCCCCGGAAAGGTAAGATTTCAGGTTGCGTCAGGGGTTTTATGGAAGTCACCTGGTAGGTGTAGTGAGCCTCCCCATCACCGTCCAGGTCACGTCCCCAGATGCTCAGACAGGGTGTGGTTTCGTCCATATTTTTCTCAAAGAGATTGGTGGGGTAACCCAGGCTCGGGTCCGGTCTCTGGCCCGGGGTCTGCTCGGTACCCGAGATCTCGTTCAGGGCGTACAGTCTCCCGTCAGATTCTATGACAAAGCTTCCATAGTAATCGGAACTGCCATGCACCGGGGTTCTGACGATTGACCCATTGTGGAACAGGTGGATCCTTAACCGTAACTGATCGGGTGGCTCGGCGTTGGCTGAGTTTTTCAGCGCCTCGGTGTTACTGTTGATGGCGATCACTTCGATGAAGCGGGTGCCTTCCCGTGCGGCGCGTTCAAGACGTTTCAGACGAGCATATTCAAAGCACTGCTCGGGGTAATCTTCTACATGCTCATCCAACCCCTGATCAAACTCGAATTTTAGGAGAGGCTTCATCGGTTTTTGTGTGGACTGAACCACAATCAGGCGGTGTCGAGGCGGACGACCGGCTTTCAGGTCCTGCCGGGCCAGAAACTCCAGCACCTGGCAAAGCAGGCTGTTGGTGGCAAAGCCTCTGGGCAGTTGGTACCCGTAAGCGTCATTCAAGGCCTCTCTTAACTGGTTATAGGTTTTGATTTCCCGTTCATACGCGAACTGATCGAGAAGTTCAGCAACATCAATCGCTAAAGGGGGCTGCTCCGGGAAGTTATCCTGCACCATCTGCAGTGGCATCTGAACAAATTGAGAGACCGCCCCGCAGGCGCGACAGCGCTGCTCAATTAGCGTGACCTGGTGGGGATCCTCTTTATTGGCCAGTATGTGCATCGACAGTAAAAGAGCGCTGGGCCGTTGCTTGACTGAATCAGTTAGCTGGTATTTCTGGTTGGGTGTGGGGTTGCAGATATGACTCATGGGGTGCTCCTGGTTTTTTGTTGTTGGCGCGAAGCGAGGCTACTACGGTCCAAGCCGTCTGTCAACCCTACTATTTGGATAGCCAATAACTAGAAAGGTAACCCCGTAACACGCAAGCGGCAGACCGTATCGCCACCTGTTAGAGCGTTAAGAGATGACAGAATAGTCAAGAGGACTTATCCACAGAAAATGTGGAGAACAGGCTGGCTATCAGGCTTAAGTGATTGAATTCACATTTCTAGTGAAAACTGATGAATAGCGTTTAATAAGCGTCACCGCGCCAGTCCGGGCGTTCTGTTGTTTGAAGCCTGCCTTCTTGATTAGATGGGTGGCAATCACGCGATATACGATGCCCAGCACCAGGCCCATGACCGCAGGCCGGTTGGCAAACAGATAGCGGAGCTGGAAAGGAAAACTCAGTACCCATTGACGGACGGGCTGACAAGGTAAAACATCGTCCATGAGTAACGCTGCACTTTCAGTCATGCGCAGGGTGTCGCAGCTGGGGCTGGGCGCCCCCGACAAAATCCACGACGTATACAACTGAAAGCAACCAGATGCTCGGCATGGCAACTGTCGCAGCGTACCCGTAGAAAAACCGTGCTCCAGGCGACCGCATTTCAGGTAGTCGTCAAAATCCCGTTGAACGTAAGCAGGCAACTCCCTGTCCTGTGCTTCCATCAGGTCACGGAAGGTCGGATAGTGTTGCCCAACGATTTGATAAAGAAGCGACTGCTCGGGCCGGTGACGCTGATACGAGCCAGCCGGATGTGGCCCAGTCAGATATGCAATGGCCGACTCTGGTATATCTCCAATGGCCATGATCTGCAACCTTGCAGAGCTGTATGAATAACCAGCTTAATGGATTGTTTCTCAGGTGGACAAATAAACAGCGAGTCGCCCAGTGTTAAGTTTTTTCCTCATTGGCTGAACGTTCGCTCTTGTTTAGCTGGGAACCAAAAGCAGATTGATCTTATGACCGCTTTGAGACTGTGAGCAGTCAATTACTGATGACGAGTTTTTCGGCATCTCTCGGTTTGAGCGGGCCAAGAAATCTCTCAAAAACGGGAAAACGTAATGGCTGTTACCGGATCTTTGAAGACTACATTTTAGCCGATTTTGGGAGAAATTGAGGTGTGCTTCAGTCGAGTAAGCAGACTAGGATCGGCAGCACTCGGAGCCTGGCCCATAGGACCGGCCAATGTCCGCTTTTGGGGTGTTCCCAACTCCCATCAATCGGGAGGCAACGGCTGCTCAGACCCCAAACCTGACGGTCCGACGATCCACCCCTAATGACCGCAATGACGACAAACCAGAAGTAAGACTGCTCAACCCACCAATGTCGGCAACTGCCGATTAGCAGCCGCTTGGCGCTATAAGGTCCTGTCATGTCTGACATGACGCACGTGAAGTACCTCAACGATATCGTCGCGAATAGCGTAAAGAACCCGGTAGTTACCTATTATCAAATGGCGAAAACCAGTTTTGAAATCGATATCCTCTGGAGCAATCGGGCACCGTTCCGCCAAAGTGTCCAGTGTCTCAAGGGCTGAGATAATATCCAAATACCAGCTGAGCGCGTTCTCAGGTGCCTCCTCAGCTATTTGGCTGTATCTACGCTCGATATCATTTTCAGCGGTTGGCTTGATGACAACACGATATTCCTTCAACGTTTGATACCATGCTTTGACTCAAACTCTGTAGCAAACTCTGCTATCGATCGCCCTTTCTCTGTCAATGCCTTCCGAATATTAATGATACTTTCCGCATAGTCGGCGAGTTCAGCCATTTTCTCATAGGTCTCTGCATCCTGCACAACCACTGCGGCTTTCCCGTTTACGGTGAGTATCTCGGGGCGTTTCGTCCGCGTTAAACGCTTGATGTGCTCTGCAGGTTTTCGACTAAAGTCAGTTACGGTATGAATATCGCTGCTACTAAACATCTCCCACCTCGGAACAGATTAAAATCAGATAATTATCTGTTTAACTATTTTCAAAGCAACTATCAAGTGCTTTTTACTTTATGGCCCCATGACTCTTAAGGTGCATTTAAGACTGGATTAAGGTTCACAGATCGTTAAACTCACAGAACCGGCATCTACCCAAACTCTTCCTGAGGATCCTTGATTGACCAAAAACCCAAATAAAATCGCCCAGTTCTTTCGACACATTACCGTGATGATCACTTTCCTGGTGACAGCAGGATGTGGCAACAGCCTCACGATTGATACTGAATACAGCAAGGCCACCAATTTTGATGACTTTAAGTATTACCGTTGGCATCAAGGTGCAGCACCGACACCGAAAAAGGCCGGTGAAAAGGAAATCGACGACATATTGGATGCCAATATCCGTCTGAAGATAGACCAGGAACTCGCCAGGAAAGGCATGGTGAAAAAGGACGCCGGCGTTGTGGACTTTCTGGTTAACTACACCATTTCTGCAAAGAATCAGGTGGATGTTGAAAAGCAGCGGATATACGACGGTTACTCAGTGTCCTATCAACCTGTGGCAGGGGCCTATGGTAGGTATGGTGGCTATGGGTACGCACGCCAGTACTACACAGGCGTCGCCATGACCGCTACACCTGTTGTCGACGAGGAAACGGTGGTTACGCGATACATACAAGGCGCGATGTCAATTGACTTTATTGAACCGGATGATAACAAACTCATTTGGCGGGCGACGGGAGACAAGCGGCTGGCCGACGAAAAACGTAGCACGGATGAACGGGATGCGTTAATCAATAGTACGATTGAGAAGCTTCTGGCAAAGTTTCCGCCAAAATAGGGTGAGGGGGGATAGCGATACCGCTTTTGATCATTTTATGGCATAATCCGCCCCCCAAAATCGTCACCCCCTCAGCAATCGGAAGTCAGCCGTGTTAGCAACCGCAAATATCACCATGCAGTTTGGTGCAAAACCCCTGTTCGAAAACGTATCTGTTAAGTTTGGCGAGGGCAATCGCTACGGCCTGATCGGGGCTAACGGCTGCGGCAAGTCCACCTTCATGAAAATATTGGGTGGAGATCTGGAGCCTACGGGCGGCAACGTATCCAAAGACGCGGAAGAGCGTCTGGGTAAGCTGCGTCAGGATCAGTTCGCTTATGAAAACTACACGGTTATCGACACGGTGATCATGGGCTATGAAGAACTCTGGAAGCTCAAGGCCGAGCGGGATGCCATCTACGCCAAGCCTGATATGTCGGAAGAAGACGGCATTCGTGCGGGTGAACTGGAGGCAGATTTTGCAGAAATGGATGGCTATACCGCCGAGTCCCGCGCGGGGGAATTGCTGATTGGTGTCGGTATCCCGGTCGAACAGCATTATGGCCTGATGAGTGAGGTCGCACCGGGCTGGAAATTGCGGGTGCTGCTGGCGCAGGTGCTCTTCTCCGAGCCGGATATCATGTTGCTCGACGAACCTACCAACAACCTGGATATCAATACGATTCGCTGGTTGGAAGGGGTGCTCAATGAGCGTAACTGCACCATGATCATCATCTCGCACGACCGTCACTTCCTGAACAGCGTGTGCACGCACATGGCGGATCTCGACTACGGTGAGGTGCGCGTGTATCCGGGCAACTACGATGAGTACATGACCGCAGCAACGCAGGTTCGGGATCGTCTGTTGGCAGATAACGCCAAGAAAAAGGCGCAGATTGCGGAGTTACGCACCTTCGTGTCACGCTTCTCGGCGAATGCCTCCAAATCGAAGCAGGCGACCTCGCGTGCCCGCCAGATCGATAAAATCAAACTGGAAGAGGTCAAACCGTCCAGCCGTCAGAACCCCTTTATCCGTTTTGAGCAGACGAAAAAATTGCACCGTTTGGCCCTGGAAGTACAAGGCGTGGCGAAGTCCTTTGATAAGCCTTTGTTCAAAAACCTGAAACTGACCGTTGAAGTGGGTGAGCGAATTGCCATTATCGGCCCCAACGGGATTGGTAAATCCACGCTGCTGAAATGTCTGGTGGGCGATCTGATGCCAGATGCCGGTTTGGTCAAATGGTCTGAAAACTCGGAAATAGGCTACTACGCGCAGGATCACGCGGCAGACTTTGAGCAAGACACCACGCTATTCGAATGGATGGAGCAGTGGGGTAAAGAAGGCGATGACGAACAGGTCATTCGTGGCACGCTGGGCCGTCTGCTGTTTTCTCAAAACGAAATTAAAAAGTCGGTCAAGGTTATTTCCGGGGGAGAGCAGGGTCGTATGCTGTTTGGCAAGATCATGCTGCAACGTCCCAACATCATCATCATGGACGAACCGACCAACCACCTGGATATGGAGTCCATCGAATCGCTCAACCAGGCCCTGGAAGAGTATCCCGGTACGCTGCTGTTTGTTAGCCACGACCGGGAATTCGTATCCTCACTGGCGACCCGAATCATTGAGCTGACGCCCAACGGTATCGTTGATTACCACGGCACCTATGAGGAATACCTGGCCAGTCAGGCGGTGGCCTGAGCCGGTTTTTCCAACATCCCCTGGGTCTCGATAAAGCGTATGATCGTATCGAGGCCTTCTCCAGTTTTCATGTTGCTGAAAACGAAGGGACGTTCCTTGCGCATCAGGCGAGCGTCCCGATCCATCACCTCCAACGAAGCACCCACCATCGGCGCCAGATCGGTCTTATTGATGATCAGTAGGTCGGATTTGGTAATGCCGGGGCCGCCTTTTCGCGGAATCTTGTCACCTGCCGAAACGTCGATCACGTAGAGTGTCAGATCGGAGAGTTCCGGGCTGAACGTCGCACTGAGATTATCGCCGCCACTTTCCACCAGAATCAGATCCAGATCGGGGAAGCGGGCATTGAGGGTATCGATGGCCGCCAGATTCATGGATGCGTCTTCGCGGATGGCGGTATGAGGGCAACCCCCTGTTTCAACGCCCAGGATGCGGTCCTCTGACAACGCCTGGTTGCGAATCAGAAACTGGGCATCTTCGTAGGTGTAAATGTCGTTGGTCACAACGGCAATATTGTAGGTGTCACGAATTGCGCGGCAGAGCGAGGCTACGAGCGCGGTTTTGCCGGAACCGACCGGGCCGCCAACACCCACACGCAAGGTTTGTTTTTTCATGGTGTACTCCTGTTGGAAAATGTTCATCGTCATAATGGGCGACTGCTCAGGACCGGAACAGCCGGGAATATTGGGTTTCATGCAGCATCGACGCCATCGCCCAACCCGGGAGTGATTGCCCGATCTGGTCATCGCTCATCTGAGCGGCTGTTTCGCACGTCTGTTCTATCACGGGGGAGAGTTGCAGCAGCAGTCGTTGGGCCGGAGTTTGGGGCAAGGGGAGTATCTTGCTGGCGGCGACCACCTGATTCTCCAGCCAGCTCCACAGCCAGCCATGCAGACTGGTCTGTGCGGGAATCTGCCAGGTGCTGGCGGCCAGGGACCAGGCCGTAACCAGCGCCGTGTCGTGTTCCAGAAGCGACGCTGCGTCAGGAATATCGAGCGAGACCAGCAATTTTGCCAGCGCGCGTCCTACCTGACGGTCTTCGTCCAGTAATTCCTGGGTTTCCCGAAAACTCAGCAGACGTTGATTCCATTCCCTCACCCTGACAAGATCACCCTGCTGCCAGGCCCCATGCAACCGTAACAGAACAGGCGCATCCGTCTTACCCAGTCCCTCGCTGATGAGACCCGTCCACCAATTCTTCAGGCGTGCTTCAGTGTTCTGCTGATGCTCCTCGATGGCCCATTCCAGCCCCTGTGAAAAAGCAAAGGCACCGATGGGTAGCGCAGGGCTGACGAGGTGAAATAAGCGCAGCAGGGCGGTGTAGGAGGAGAGGGGCTGCATTCAGATGTCCAGCATGATGACATCAAGCGGACCTTCGCTGGCACGGGGTGCGGGAGGTCGCAGACGGTTGTCGTGAAACGGGGCATCTTCATGGGCGTGACTATTTTCATGCCCATGCCCATGCCCGCCATGAGCGCCATAGGCGCCGGATTCAGGCTGAAAGGGCTGCTCCACGCGGCGGGTTTGCAGTCCGTAAAGCTGCACCAGATCCTCCAGAACATGATCGGGTTGGAAGCGCAACCTCAAGCTATCAATCTGCAGGGGTAGATGGCGGTTACCGAGGTGGTAGCAGATACGGGCAAAGGCCAGCCAATCGCTTGTGTGGGCTTCGATCACCGCTTCGGGCGCAGCCTGAACCTGATAGCAGGCACCGTCTTCCGTCTGCAGTATATCACCGTCGCAAAGCGTCTTGCCCCGGTCCAGAAACAGGCCTGCTGGCTGACCTTCAGTCGTTTGCGTTTTCAGGCGGCCACGCTTGCGTTCGTCGTAGGTCAGCGCCAGCGTGCCGCTGAGTTGAGCGGGCTCGGTGTCCTGAGTCTCCAGTCGGCGTATCAATCGAATCATTTCGTGTCCTGACATCTGTTCCTAGAAGAGGTAATAGCGTTGCGCCAGAGGCAGCACATCAGCCGGTTCACACACCAGTAATTGCCCGTCAGCCCGCACCTCGTAGGTTTGTGGATTGACGTCGATCACAGGCATCTGATCGTTCAGAATCATGTCTTTTTTCGTGATCTGGCGGGTGTTCTGACAGGTGCCGATGAGGGATTTCAGGCCGAGCTTTTCAGGAAGACCGGCGTCTGCCGCGGCCTTGGATACAAAGGTCATGCGCGTGGCTGTCAGGGCGCCGCCGTAGGCTCCGAACATCGGGCGGTAGTGAACCGGTTGGGGTGTCGGAATGGAGGCATTGGGGTCGCCCATCGCCGCGGCGGCAATCAAGCCACCTTTGAGCACCAGGCTGGGTTTGGTGCCGAAAAACGCGGGCTTCCACAGGACGATATCGGCCAGTTTGCCGACTTCCAGCGACCCGACTTCATGCGCGACACCCATGGCGATGGCGGGATTAATGGTGTACTTGGCGATGTAGCGTCGAACACGAAAATTGTCGGCCTGATCGTCGTCTTCCGGCAGGGGCCCACGCTGGACTTTCATCTTGTGGGCTGTTTGCCAGGTGCGGGTAATCACCTCGCCGACTCGACCCATGGCCTGTGAGTCTGACGAAATCATGCTGAAAGCACCCATGTCATGCAGGATATCTTCTGCTGCGATGGTTTCCTTGCGAATTCGGGAATCCGCAAAGGCGACATCCTCGGGTATAGCGGGGTCTAGATGGTGGCAGACCATCAGCATGTCGAGGTGCTCGTCGACCGTATTGATGGTGTAGGGACGGGTCGGGTTGGTGGACGAGGGCAAGACATTCGGGTTGCCGCAGGCTTTGATAATGTCGGGTGCGTGACCGCCGCCCGCACCTTCGGTGTGATAGGTGTGGATGGTACGCCCTTTGAAGGCCGCCAGAGTGTCTTCGACAAAGCCGGATTCATTCAGGGTGTCGGTGTGAATGGCGACCTGTACATCATGTTTTTCGGCAACGCTGAGGCAGCAATCAATTGCGGCAGGCGTCGTCCCCCAGTCTTCGTGCAATTTCAGTCCCATGGCCCCCGCACGGACCTGTTCCTCCAGCGCATCCGGCAGGCTGGCATTTCCTTTTCCGAGAAAGCCCAGATTCATCGGAAAGGCTTCAGCAGCCTGCAGCATGCGGGCCAGGTTCCAGGGGCCGGGGGTGCAAGTGGTGGCATTAGTGCCGGTCGCCGGCCCGGTTCCGCCACCTATCATGGTCGTCAGGCCGGACATCAGCGCTTCTTCGATCTGCTGTGGGCAGATAAAGTGGATGTGAACGTCGATTCCACCGGCTGTGGCGATCATGCCTTCCCCGGCGATAACCTCGGTGCCAGGGCCGACAATGATATCGATGCCATCCTGAATGTCCGGGTTTCCTGCCTTACCGATACAGGCAATTCGACCGCCTTTAACACCAATATCGGCTTTGACGATACCCCAGTGATCGATAATCAAGGCGTTGGTGATGACCAAATCGACGGCCGTTTCGTTCGTGACCTGGGCTTGCCCCATCCCGTCACGGATGACTTTGCCGCCGCCAAATTTCACTTCGTGGCCGTAGGTCGCGAAATCTTTTTCGACCCGAACCAACAGTTCGGTATCACCCAGGCGGACGCGGTCGCCTGTCGTGGGACCATACATATCCGCATACGCTGCGCGGGAGAGTTTCGTCATGGAGCAAAGTCCTCTTCAGTGATTAGAGTGATCCCATTACGTCGCCACGAAAACCGTAGACCGTCCGTTTACCCGCTAATGCGACGAGTTCAATGGTGCGTGTCTGACCCGGTTCAAATCGCACCGCAGTACCGGCGGCAATGTTGAGGCGAAAGCCTCGCGCGGCGGCCCGGTCAAACTGAAGCGCCGGGTTGGTTTCAAAAAAATGGTAGTGTGATCCGACCTGAATAGGGCGGTCGCCACGGTTGGTCACCCGCAGGGTCAGGGTAGCCAGGTCAACGTTGATTTCGATTTCGCCGTCGGCGGGGAAGATCTCACCGGGAATCATGCGGCCTCCTGTTAAGGGATCGGGTTATGAACGGTGACCAGCTTGGTCCCATCCGGAAAGGTGGCTTCAACCTGAACTTCAGCGATCAACTCAGGAATACCCTCCATCACCTCTTCGCGTTTAAGGATGGTGCGACCAAAGGCCATTAAATCAGCGACACTGCGACCATCCCGTGCGCCTTCGATAATTTCCATGCTGATCAGCGCCATGGCTTCGGGATAATTTAATTTCAGGCCACGTGCCTTGCGTCGTTCAGCCAGCATCGCGGCGGAAAATAGAAGGAGTTTGTCTTTTTCTCTTGGTGTCAGTTCCATGGTTAACCTCAGTTTGGCTGGCTCATCATGTGGCCCAGATGCGCGGCGGAATCGCCGGGCGACCGTTCAACGCCGGACGCAGGATTTCCCAGCAATGAATGAACAGGTTACGCACCGCTTCGCTATCATTGCCGATTATTCTGCCAATTAACAGACTGTCTTTGCGGGTGAAGGCAATATGTAAATCGCGTGTCGCTTCCGGCGTCCGAGCCAATGTGTCCGCTGCTGCTTCGCGCAGCCGACTGAGCCAGTGCCGGTGGTCCTGGCATGGAATGCCATGACAGACCCAAATTCCAGCGACAGTCCCGCCATCCAGACCCCATGGGGATGCCATCAGTTGGCTACCGCCTTCCAGATGGGTGCATTCGGACAGAACGGGCAACCCATCCAGCAGCACCTCGATGCGTTGTTGACAGGTGCCGCGTTCAAACGGTGCATCCGACCCGGTGCGGCCCAGCACCAGCAGCTCCCAGGCAAAGAAGCGCGCACTCATCTGGGCCTCTATTTTGAGCTGAAGCTGGGCTTTGGCATTGTCGAACACCAGCGTTTCCTGGGGAAGCCACTCAATACAGGCATCAGCGTCGGCTCTGAGTTCACTGATCTGCGTCTGCCCATGGCCATGGGTGTCGGTACAGTAAACCCGATTGGCCGACGGCGTGGTAACGAGTGCTTCGGCACCGTTTTCACAGTGAACCTGCGTTTTCAGCCAATCACCCGGCGCCAGCCCTCCTGGAGGGTGAAGCAGGTAAAGGTGGGGTAAGCCGGGACCTTCGGGAAAAAACGGACGCTGCAAACGTAAAGGGCCCTGGTGCTGGCTGTGAGCCAGAATGGTGCGGTTGCCGCATCGCTGTAGTCGTAAATCCAGCGAGGCTGCCCACTTTCTGTGCGTGTAACGCGCTGTATTAAAACCGTTTATGACATCCTCCTTTGGTACCGGCCTGTTTGCCGCAACTCGATTGTCCAGTGGGTTTAGCGAATCCCATGCCAGACTGTGTTTCTGTCGCAAAAGAGTGCGAGCGGTGCAGCGAGGCGATCGAAATGTCCTGTTTGCACCCAAATGAGGCCTTACGGAAATGGCCGTGATTTAAAGTGGTGCAAAAAGGTTGGGGTTTCGGACAGATTTAAGGTCATGGTCACCATTTGAATAGTTAACTGGTTGATATTAGATGCTTTATCCAAATTGGAACGCGCCATGCTTTGCGCCTACCGGGTATGAACCTCATCTACTATAACCTTGGAGACAGATCTATGAAATTCCTTCCTCGCAAAATGAGCCTGGGTGCTGCTGCGCTGATGTTGAGCGTGAGTTCTGTGTCTGCTTATGCTGCCGATACCATCAAAGTTGGTGTGCTGCACAGTCTGAGTGGAACGATGGCCATTAGTGAAACGACCCTGAAAGACACTGTTCTGATGCTGGTCGAGGAGCAAAATAAGAAAGGTGGTTTGTTGGGCAAAAAACTGGAAGCCGTTGTGGTAGATCCAGCCTCCAACTGGCCTCTGTTTGCCGAAAAAGCGCGTGAATTAATCGAAAAAGACAAGGTCGATGTGGTCTTCGGCTGCTGGACCTCCGTTTCCCGTAAATCGGTTCTTCCTGTATTTGAAGAGTTGAATGGCTTGCTCTTCTACCCTGTTCAGTACGAAGGTGAGGAGTCTTCTAAGAACGTTTTCTACACCGGCGCGGCGCCTAACCAACAGGCTGTTCCAGCGGTGGACTACCTGATGAATGAAGTGGGTGTGAAGCGTTGGGTATTGGCTGGAACTGACTACGTGTACCCGCGTACCACTAACAAAATTCTGGAAGCCTACCTCAAGGATAAAGGGGTTGCGGCAGAAGATATCATGATCAACTACACACCCTTCGGACACTCCGACTGGCAGAGCATCGTAGCAGACATCAAGAAGTTCGGTTCTGCTGGCAAGAAAACAGCCGTCGTCTCAACCATCAACGGTGATGCGAACGTTCCGTTCTACAAAGAGTTGGGCAACCAGGGGCTCAGTGCAGAAGATATTCCGGTTGTCGCCTTCTCGGTGGGTGAAGAAGAGTTGTCTGGATTGGATACCGCGCCTCTGGTGGGCCATCTGGCGGCCTGGAACTATTTCATGAGCATCGAGGATGACACCAACTCCGAGTTCATCAGCACCTGGAAAAAATTCATCAAGAATGATAAGCGTGTGACCAATGACCCGATGGAAGCGCATTACATTGGTTTCAATATGTGGGCGCAGGCGGTTGAAAAAGCCGGTACCACCGATGTGAGTAAAGTACAGGAAGCCATCATTGGCGTGACCGTGCCTAACCTGACCGGTGGCTACGCGACCATGATGCCAAACCATCACATCACCAAACCGGTGCTGATCGGTGAAATCCAGGAAGATGGCCAGTTTGAAACCGTGTGGCAAACCACCGGAACCGTTGTGGGTGATGCCTGGTCTGACTATCTGCCCGGTAGCAAGGATTTGACGGCGGACTGGATGGCACCGCTTTCCTGCGGTAACTACAACGTCAAAACAGGCAAGTGCTCAGGTCAGAACTACTGATGTGAGCATCATCAGGCCGCACGCGAGGGTGTAGGCGCGGCCTGAGCCTGACGATTGGCGATCGGTCCCTGATCGTTCGCCTCTTACTATTGACTGTAGGGAATCAAACTTATGCGATTCACACGAGAGGCGCAGTGGCCCCTCCTGACGCTGCTCCTCACGCTTTTCCTGATGCTTGGGCTGTCGGGCCCCGCGCGGGCGGCAGGCGATCTGGAGTCGGCGTTGTCTGAACTGGCTAAGGCCAATTTTACGCGAAAAAGTCAGCTGGTGGATGAGATTGCCAGACTTGAAGACCCTCGTGTCAGTCCGGTTTTGACGGCATTTCTGGACGGTGCATTGTATCAGCACAAATCTTCACGAGCCTTTGTCGCGTTCAGCGGGCAAGACAAGGGTGTCAATCTATTGTCCGGCGAGTCGATTGAAGGGCTGAAAAAGCGCGACTTTCGTAAGGTTGCTATCAACAACGCATTGCGAGGCAAGCTTCGCGGTATCATGGCTGAATTGCAGCTGCGCAACCCCTCGCTTGAAACCCGACGCACGGCAGCGCGTGAAATGCTGAAGTCGCAGGATGCCGCCACACTGCCATTGCTCAAACGGGCGCGTGAGAAAGAAACAGATGGCGACGTCCGTGATCTGCTGGCCATCAGCATTGCGCAACTTAACGCCCTGCATGGCGAAGATGATGAGATTCGTATCGCCGCGATCCGGCAATTGGACGGCGTACTCTACCCTGAAGTAAGGGTCGTACTGAATAAAGTTGCAGCTTCGGTTTCGGCAGCCGAAGCAAAAACGGGTACTGTCGAGGCCGCCGCGCATGAGGCCCTTAAACAGATTGAGGGGCTGATCTCGCTAAACAAAACCGCTGAGAATCTCTATTTCGGTATTAGTCTGGGTTCCGTTCTATTGTTATCGGCCGTTGGCCTGGCGATTACCTTTGGGGTGATGGGCGTGATTAATATGGCCCACGGCGAAATGATGATGCTGGGAGCCTACACCACCTTTGTGATTCAACAGGCTTTTCCCAATGCGATTGACGTATCTCTTTTTTTCGCCATACCTGCCGCATTTCTCGTCGCAGGTGGCGTGGGCGTTCTGATCGAGCGCGGCATCATCCGCCATCTCTATGGACGGCCCCTGGAAACGTTGCTTGCGACCTTTGGTATTAGTCTGGTGTTACAACAGGCGGTACGTACCATCTTTAGCCCGCTAAACCAGTCCGTGAGCACGCCGAGCTGGATGTCCGGCACGCTGGAGATAAATGGTGCTTTAGCACTGACCTATAACCGTCTGTATATCATCCTGTTTAGTCTGTGCGTTTTGGCTGGACTGATCCTGCTGCTGAAGAAAACCCTGTTTGGTCTGCAGATGCGTGCGGTGACGCAGAATCGTCGCATGGCAAGCTCCATGGGTATTCGAACGGGCTGGGTCGATGCGCTGACCTTTGGCCTGGGTTCCGGTATCGCAGGTGTTGCAGGCGTTGCCCTGAGCCAGTTGACAAACGTCGGACCTAACCTGGGACAGGCTTACATCATCGACTCCTTCATGGTCGTCGTGTTTGGTGGCGTCGGTAACCTGATGGGAACCTTTATCGGTGCCATGTCACTGGGCATTGCCAATAAGTTTCTGGAGCCTTTTGCCGGTGCGGTGCTGGCGAAAATCCTCATTCTTGTTTTCATCATCCTTTATATCCAGAAATACCCTCGTGGCATGTTCGCCCTGAAGGGTCGTTCGGCGGGAGACTAAACCATGACATTGGGACCTTTAACCCGAACCCTGCTAAACGACCGTGGCAGTCAGATTCTCATGGTCTCCGTATTAGCAATGACCGTGTTGATTCCGCTGTGTAACCTGGCCTTCCCCGAAGGGTCAGCACTGCATGTATCGACCTATATGGTGACCTTGCTTGGGAAGTATCTCTGTTATGCGCTGCTGGCATTGGCGGTCGACCTGATCTGGGGCTATTGCGGTATTCTGAGCCTGGGGCATGGCGCCTTCTTTGCGTTAGGTGGGTATGCAATGGGCATGTACCTGATGCGGCAGATCGGAGATCGTGGCGTGTATGGTGATCCGGTACTGCCAGACTTCATGGTCTTCCTCAATTGGCAGGAGTTGCCCTGGTTCTGGTACGGCTTTGACAATTTTGCCTTTGCTGCCCTGATGATCATGCTGGTGCCGGGCGTACTGGCTTTTTTGTTCGGCTGGTTGGCATTTCGTTCGCGGGTGACAGGTGTGTATCTGTCGATCATTACCCAGGCACTGACCTATGCCCTCTTGCTGGCCTTCTTCCGCAATGATATGGGCTTTGGCGGTAATAACGGGTTGACAGACTTCAAGGATATTCTCGGCTTTAACATTCAGGCGGATGGTACACGAGCTGTCCTGTTTGTTCTGTCGGGTGTGGCGCTGATGGCTGGCTTTCTGATCTGCAAGGCGATCGTGCAATCGAAATTGGGGCGAGTGCTGATTGCGGTTCGGGATAGCGAATCCAGAACCCGCTTTCTGGGGTATCGGGTCGAACACTTCAAGCTCTTCGTCTTTGTTGTTTCTGCGGTGCTGGCGGGGATTGCCGGTGCATTGTATGTACCTCAGGTGGGCATCATCAATCCGGGCGAATTCTCACCTGTGAATTCAATCGAGATCATCATTTGGGTGGCCGTTGGCGGGCGGGGGACACTTTACGGCGCGGTCGTCGGTGCGCTGGTGGTGAACTTTGCCAAAACGTATTTTACGGGCGCCTTTCCTGAGCTGTGGTTGTTCTTGCTGGGTGGGCTGTTTGTCATTTCGACGCTGTATTTGCCCAAAGGCCTGGTGGGTATTATCGGTCAGGTTCGCAATCGGTTGGCGGCGCGAAGTGCGACTGCGCAAACCTTGAAGACATCGGAATAGGGGCGCCGTCATGCAAATCAAGCACATTGATCAAAATGCGATTCTGTACCTCAATGGCGTATCGGTTAGCTTTGATGGGTTCAAGGCATTAAACAGCCTGTCTCTTTTTTTGGAGCCGGGGGAGTTACGCGCCATTATCGGTCCAAACGGGGCGGGTAAAACCACCATGATGGACGTGATTACAGGTAAGACCAAGCCAGACCAGGGTGACGTTATCTACAACGGTACGGTTGATTTGACTCGCTTCGATGAGGCAGCCATCGCCAACATGGGGATCGGTCGTAAATTCCAGAAGCCTACGGTCATCGAATCCCTGACCGTGTTCGAAAACCTTGAGATGGCACTTGCCGGTGGGCGTGGGGTGTTCGCTTCTCTGTTTCATCGTCTGAAGGCGGATCAGCGACAGCGAATTGAGGAGATTCTCCTGCTGGTGGATCTGCAGGACCGGGTCGGCCATTTGGCAGGCAGTTTATCGCACGGGCAGAAGCAGTGGTTGGAAATCGGTATGCTGTTGATTCAGAAGCCGGGCGTCTTGTTGATTGATGAGCCCGCAGCGGGAATGACCGATATTGAAACTGAGAAAACGGCGGTGCTGTTCAAACGGCTGGCCAAAGATCATACCCTGGTAGTGGTCGAACACGACATGGACTTTATTAAAGCACTGGCGTGCAAAGTCACGGTGTTGCACGAGGGCTCGGTGCTGGCAGAAGGCTCGCTGGAGCAAGTGCAGAATAACGAAAAAGTGATTGAAGTTTACCTGGGGCGCTGAGGGAAAATCGATATGCTACAAGCCAGTAATATCAACGTATTCTACGGTGCAAGCCAGGCGCTGTATAACGTAAATGTTGGCGCGGCGCCTGGCAAGGTGACCTGCGTTCTTGGGCGGAACGGGGTGGGTAAAACGTCCTTGCTTCGCACCCTCGCAGGGCAGCAGCCCCTGCAGTCTGGCACGATGACCTGGGAGGGAAAGGATATTGCGAAGTTGGCGCCTTATGACCGCGCCCGCATGGGCATTGCCATCGTACCTCAGGGACGGGAGATCTTTCCCCAGTTGACGGTTCTGGAGAACCTTAAAACGGGATTCTCCTGTTTGCCAGTCAGCAAGCGCATTATTCCGAAAGATATCTATCGTCTGTTCCCAGTCTTGCAGTCCATGCTGCACCGCAAAGGTGGCGACCTCTCCGGCGGGCAGCAACAACAACTTGCGATCGCACGTGCGCTGGTCACCCAGCCGAAGCTCCTGATGCTGGATGAGCCGACAGAGGGGATTCAACCATCGATCATCAAGGACATTCAGCGTGTCATTGCAGAGTTGCGTGACCGCGGTGACATGGCCATCGTACTGGTGGAGCAATACCTGGATTTTGCCCATGCACTGGCGGATGATTTTATCGTATTGGAGCGTGGGCAGGTCGTTCTGTCAGGAACCGGTGGAACGATGGATAAGGAACAGGTTCGTCGTTATATGACCGTTTGATCAGGGGCAGGCCAGGGTGCACAGTTCGCTGGCTGAGATGGGTTTGCTGAAAATGAAGCCCTGTACCTGGTCGCAGCCTAGTTCGATCAGGGCGCTCAGACTGGCGTGAGTTTCAACACCCTCGGCCACCACTTTCATGCCCAAGGTATGCGCCAGCTGGATTAAGGTGCGCACAAGAGCGTTATCCCTGGGGGATTTGAGCATGTCGTCGATAAACGTCTTATCGATTTTGAGGGTTTCCACTGGCAGATGCTTCAGGTAGCTGAACGAGGAATAGCCAGTTCCAAAATCGTCGATGGCCACATGGATGCCCAATTCCTGCAGGGTGCCCAGGAGCTGCGTTGTTCGTTCGATTTCCTGCATGAGGGCGCTTTCGGTGATTTCGATTTCAAGCAGGTGGGTTGGAAGATCTCGCGTCATCAGATTAAAGCGCAGGATGTCGACAAAGTTTTCCTGCAGGAGTTGGTGGAGGCTGATATTGATGGCAACGGGCATGAGGACACAGCCCTCGTTCCGCCATTGGGCCAGTTGCTCGCAGACACTGGCGATGACCCACTCCCCAATTTCGTTGATAAAGCCGTATTCTTCCGCAATGGGAATAAACTGCAGTGGAGAAATGCGGCTACCATCAGAGCGTACCCAACGCAGCAGTGCCTCGCTCCCAATAATTTCACGTTCACCCTGAATACGCACTTTGGGCTGGAATTCGACAAAAAATTCCTGGTTAGTTAAGGCGCTGCGTAAGCTGTTGCGGATGCTGAGCCGCTGATTGGCAATCGCTTCGTATTCCTGTGCAAAAAATTTGACGCGATTTTTACCGGCTTGTTTGGCCTGGCTCATGGCCATATCGGCCTTGCGAATCAAGCTTTCCGCATCGGTCCCGTCAGCCGGAGCGAGCGTAACGCCGATTGATCCGCTGAGATGTATTAACTCCTGCCCGATGACGAAGCGCTCTTGCAGTGCCGTCAGCAGTTTTTCGGCTATCAGGGTCGGTTCAAACGAATTTCGGATAGCGCGTAGCAATATCAGAAATTCGTCTGCATTCTGACGGGCCAGCAATGCATCCCGCGGTAAGTTGGCTTCCAAACGTTCGGCGACCAATTTGAGCAGGCAATCACCACCTTCTACCCCCAAGGTGTCATTAACATGCTTAAAGACATCCAGATCAATCATCAATATCGCCAGTTCTTCTTCATCTGTTTCGCAGCGTTCGAGTGCCTAGGATAAATGCTGCGTGAAAAGCACGCGGTTGGGCAATCCCGTCAGTGAGTCGTGGTAGGTATTGAAGAGTGCTTCCTGTTCCCTTTTTTTAAGCGCGGTGATGTCAGACAGGCTCCAGACGCGTCCGACCGGCTGATTCTCCATGGTTCTGGGCTGTGTCCGGCAGTCGATGTGGCGTCCATCGCGCAGCTGCAGCTCACAGGCTCCGTGAGCGGTGACATGGTGGGTTGTATGGCGAATGAGGTTATAGAGTTCGTCCAGATTGAGGATGTAGTGATTGATATGGCGTCGTAAGCTGAGCGCATCCAGCGGATTCGCGTTGGAAACGGCGTCCAGTTCAAATAGCGACAGAAATGCCGCGTTGGCAATGATGGCATTGCCTGAGAGATCTACCACCAGCAATGCGTCAGCGGTTGCGTGCAGGGTTGAATCCAGAAGCGAAAGCGAAGAGGCGAGCTGTTCTTGCGTTTGGGTGATCTGATCCAGCGACCGTTCAAGCAGCAGCCTGTCCAGATCCGACTGCTCATAGGTCGCATTGACGGCTGACAACAGATCCTGAATTGCATCCTGGGGTATTTCCGGCGGCAAGAGCTTGCGCAATTGCCGGATTAACAGTTTGTGCATCGGGAACTACAGTATCTCGGTGAACGTGGTGATCGTCATGGTCTGATTGTGTAATACGCATTTTACATCATCTTTCAGCGGACTGATCTCGCCATAGGAGTAAAATCCGGCATAGCAGGTGGCATTGCCTAAAATATCCCGAACGGCTTCTGTCTCATCTTCAACCCGCTGTTTCAAGACCATTTTGCGGCCCACGCAGCTGATGAGCAGGGCGAAGTCGGGAGCGGGCTCCCCATTTACACCGATCTGCGTCTGCAATGCAGCATTTTCGGCCCCTTCAATCAGTCGGTCGAAATTGGCTTTCATCAGTCTGGCAGAGATGCCTTCTGGCATATCTCCGGCAAAGGTCATGGATTGTTCGTCTTCGTCGATACCGAGTAATGTGCGTACCGGGCCCTGATCGTCGCCATTCTGATTCAGTGCCAGAGGAAATAGCAGTCCGGACGCGGGCAAGTCTTTGGCGTAGTCACCCAGATAGTCCTTATACAGCGCCAGCGCCGACTTGCCATCCATTTCATACAGCACATTTCCCTTAGACCGGGTGATGACCCGGTCTGGGCCAAAGCTGTCCCACCCACCCAATGATCCGTGTCCTATCCGAATATGGCTGCCATAAAAACCGACCCCGACGACGCAGGGGGTGTTGAACGGTCGATCGAGCCAGGCCTGGGTCGACGCGAAATCACTGTAATCAACTGCAAGTCCGCCTGTCAGCGACACCGTTGAAGGAAGCGCTGATGTTAGCCCCGCGACCAGTTCCGAGCCATTGACGTTTAATCCATCCGATAATACCAACACGTGCCTGAGATCAGCCCGCTTCAATTGATTGGCCAGGGCTTCTCCTGCTGCTCGGCTTCGATCGGCTGAATCAATGTCGATTGCGGCAAATTCCAGCTCGGTTTTCTCCAGCTGCAATGCCGTGACGACAAGCGACTCGTCGAGCACCGAGGTGCCCGCAATTTCGCCTGCTGTTGAGCAGCCGACTATTCGTGCGTGAGGGAAGCAACGTTTCAGATCGGTGAGCGCGTGAGTTTCAAACAGGTAACGACTGCGCCCAAAACACAGGAGCAGTTGCACATTTAGATTGGCTGTGTCCGGAAGGGGGGTACGCCACCCCTGATCAAGATAGGTAAACTGTTGGGTACGCACATAGGCCTCGGCTGGCAGAGGGCGAAAAAGAATTGAACCCTTCCGATTATAGTAGCCTACTGCGCCTTATTCGTCTGTTTCTGCAAGGGAGAGGGAGACATGCCAACGGCCTGGTGAAACGAGATCTGAATCAGGTAAAAGCACGCGCCCAGAAACAGTGCCGCCGCAAGCAGCAAAGTCACGGCCATTGGCAATTCCGAGTAGAGACCTAACTGCCAGAGCCCAATCACGGCGGACAGTTGCTGAATCATCAAAAAACTGGATATCAGCATTCCGGCAATGCCGGTGATGAACTGACCCAGCGCGGTAGTCCGCACATTCTGCTGAACGGCCATGCCACAACGAGGGCAACTCTCGGTGATATAGTCAGAGTCAGATGTCGACAGGGTGTTGAGGGGTGCGGCCACGAAATGCAGGGCCGAATACTGGCAATGGGGGCAGGTTAGTTGGCTCATTTTCTTCTTTGATTTGTTTGGTGGCCAATGATTGGAAACAGCTGCTTTTCAGGGTATCGTTGTCGACAGCGACATGTGATACAAGTCCTGATTGCACATACGTTACAAAATATACTAAGTCGTTCGCAAGTCCGATTTAATAAATTCAAACAAATATCGAAACAGGAAGGCAAGGACCTATGGAGCTTCATACCAATATCCCGACTCCACTGCAGAAACTTTACTATTGGGAAAAGGCCCATCCCAGTGATTTGTTCATGACCCAGCCGATGGGTAATGGCAAAGTCGAGGAGTACACCTGGCAGCGCACTGCGCAGGAAGTGCGACGCATGGCCACTTACCTCAAGTCGCTGAATTTGCCCGATGACGCAAAGATCGGCATTTTGTCAAAGAATTGTGCTCACTGGGTGATGGCGGATCTGGCGATCTGGATGGCTGGCTATACCTCCGTTCCCTTGTATCCGACGCTGGGTGCAGAGAGTGTGCGCCAAATCCTTGAGCACAGTGAAACCCAGCTGCTGTTTGTCGGGAAACTGGATGACTGGGATGTGATGAAGCCGGGTGTTCCAGAAATGCTGAAATGCGTGTCCTTTCCATTGAGTCCGCCCAATACCTACGAAACCTGGGATGAGATTATCAAGCAGCACCAACCGTTCAAGGAGAGCCCGACGCGCAAGCATGAAGAGCTCGCCACGATCATCTATACCTCTGGCTCTACCGGCGTCCCCAAAGGGGTCATGACCTCGTTTGACGCGATGGTGTATGCCGCTGCCGGTGCCTGTCGCGAGTTGAGCATCAGCAAGGATGACCGTATCCTGTCTTACCTTCCGATGTCGCATGTATTTGAACGGTATGTGGTAGAGCAAGCCGCGCTGCAGGCAGGTTTTCAAGTGTTCTTTGCTGAGTCGCTGGATACTTTCCTGCAGGATCTGCAGCGTGCGCGTCCAACGCTCTTCATTTCAGTTCCCCGTTTGTGGACCAAGTTCCAGGCTGGTGTACTCAACAAGTTGCCGCAAAAGAAACTCAACCTTTTCCTCAAGATTCCTGTGCTGTCCGGTCTCATCCGTAAGAAGGTACTCACCGGGCTTGGTTTGGAGCAGGTGCGCATCGCGGGCAGTGGCTCTGCGCCACTTTCGTCGGACATTATCCAGTGGTACCGCAATCTTGGCTTGGAATTGCTGGAAGGCTACGGGATGTCAGAGAACTTTGCTTATTCACACATGACCAAACCTGGGCGCGTTCGGGTGGGGTATGTGGGAGAGCCGCTCCCGGGCGTCCTTCAGCGTATTTCACCGGAGGGTGAAGTTCAGATCAAGAGTCCGGCGAGCATGATGGGCTACTACAAAGCGCCTGATATTACCGCGGAATCGTTTACCGATGATGGTTACCTGAAAACAGGGGACTTGGGTGAAATTGATGAGCTGGGTCGTTTGAAGCTGACCGGACGCAGTAAAGAGCTGTTTAAAACCAGCAAAGGGAAATATGTCGCACCGGCCCCCATTGAGAACCGGATCGTGGCTCACCCGCAGGTGGAAATGGTGTGTGTCAGCGGTGCCGACTACCCTCAGCCTCACTGCCTGGTCATGCTGTCAGAAGATGCCTATCCCAAGCGGAATGACCCCAACTTCCGTAAGGAATTCGAGGAAACCATCAAGCCGATTATTGATGATATCAACAGCACGGTCGATCCTCATGAGGCCTTGCAGTTTGTCGCCGTCGTCAACGATCAATGGACCATTGAAAATGCGTTCCTGACACCGACCATGAAAATGAAACGCAACATTATCGAGAAAGCCTATCGTGAGCTGTGGGATGACTGGTACGCGGCGCGTAAAAAGGTCATCTGGCAGTAAGTGTTGCCTCACTGACGTTGTGAGCCTTATCTGACTGATTAAGGTAAGCGGCGACCTGTCAAAACCCCTTTGATCAGGGGTTTTTTTGTGTCTCAGAAAAGCGATTCAAAAGAATCGCTGGAACAATCCCGATGGCGACAATGAGTAAAGCTGCCAGCGCAGAGTGATGGATCATCTCGTCGGAGGCATATTGGTAGACATAGGTTGCCAGAGTCTCGAAATTAAAGGGACGTAGCAATAGGGTTGCCGGTAGTTCTTTGATGACATCCACGAAAATGATGATGGCAGACGAGAGGAGTGCCGGGCGAAGCAGAGGTAAATGAATACGTCTGAGGATTTCAGGCGATTTGCAGCCGAGTGTTTGTGCCACCTGGTCCATGGCTGGGGTAATTTGCATCAGTCCACTTTCAACGGATCCAAAGCTTACGGTAAAGAAGCGACAGCTATAGGCATAGAGTAGGGCGAATACCGTTCCACTGAATAGCAGTCCAGAGGAAATGCCCCAGTATTCCGTCAGTCGGTCGCTTAGCCAATTGTCGAACCCTCCCAATGGAACCAACACGCCAATGGCCAGTACGGCGCCCGGCATCGCATAACCCAGCATGGCAATGCGGGTGAGCAAATGTCGGTCTTGTGCTTTGATGCGCTGTACATAGGCGATCATCAACGATAGCAGGCTTAGTAGGATGACCGTCGACGCCGCAAGGCTCATTGAGTTGATCGCATACTGCGTGAATCGGGGGGTCCAGTTTTGCTCGAATAATGACACTGCGTAATACAGCAATATGCAGAAAGGAACTGCGAATGCGATTAATAACAAGCTGGTCAGGTAGGTCAGCACCAGGCCACTTCGCCACCCGGTTAAGGCCTGGGGAAGCTGGCGACCGGGGCGTGTGCCGCTGGCCTGTCGCATTCCCCGGTTGCGGGATAGCCACTCGACCAATACGAGCACCAGGGTAACGCTAATCAGTACGAGTGCAATTTGCGCAGCACCACCGACATTCCCCATCGTGAGCCAGGCATCGTAAAGTCCGAAGGTGAGGGTGGGAATTGCAAAATAGCTCACTGTTCCATAGTCGTTCAGTGTTTCCATTGAAACCAGCGCGAGGCCGATTGCCAGTGCCGGACGAACCGATGGAAAAACAACCCGTAGCAGTGTGGACAAAGGTGAGGCGCCCAGTGAGCGTGCTGCCTGAATCAAATGGTCGGAAACGTTTTGCAGACTTGCTCGTGCCGTCAGGAAAACATAGGGATAGAGAACCAGTGAAAACATGGCAATGGCCCCACCTAAACTTCGAATCTCAGGGAAGGTGTATTCACTTGCACCCGTCCAGCCCATACCCTTGCGAAGCATCGCTTGCAGTGGGCCGGTATAGCTGAGGAAATCCGTGTAGACGTAGGCCATGATGTAGGCTGGCATGGCAAAGGGGAGAAGCAGGGCCCAGGAAAAGAACCGCTTCAGGGGGAAATCGTAGAAACGGAAGAGCCAGGCCAGAGAAAACCCAAGTCCGACTGAGCATGCCCCCACACCGATCAATAGTGCGAAAGTGTTGTACAAATAGTTGGGAAGGACCGTTTCAAGTAAGTGGGGCCAGGGATTCTCTTCCGGATTCGCGGCTAACCAGAGGATCGCTGCAACGGGCAGGCAAAGCAGGAGCATCAGCCCCCGATTGCTGAAATCCAATATGGGCAAAGACAGGGAGTGATTCCTCCCTGTCGGTCCGATGCGAATCAAACTTCGTTAACCATCGAAATCAACTTTGTCGACGAGGCGTGCGGCAGCAGCCCGATATTTTGCCATTTCGGGCAGGGAGAGATTGTCTCGTTTGAACTCGCCCCAGGACGAGACCAGCGCGGAAGACGGGACGCCAGGTTTGACCGGATACTCAAAATTGACCTCGGCATAAATTTTTTGGGCCTCGGTGTCAGTCAGAAACTCGACCAGTTTAAGTGCCGTGTCGGGGTGGGGAGCGTAGCGGGTCATAGCTACACCGCTGGCATTGACATGGGTGCCGCGATTCGACTGGTTCGGGAACACGATATTGACCGCCTCGGCCCAGGCGCGCTCAGAAGGCTCACTGAGCATGGCGCCCAGGTAGTAGCTGTTACCCAGGGATACATCGCACAAGCCTTCTTTAATCGCCTTGACCTGCTCTCTATCGTTGCCCTGTGGTTTGCGGGCCAGGTTGTCTTTTACGCCTTGCAACCACTTCAGGGTTTCAGCTTCACCTTTCGACGCAATCATCGACGCGATGAGGCCAATGTTATAAGGATGCTTGCCGGGACGGGTGCAGACTTTGCCTTTGAAGCGCGGGTCCGCGAGGTCTTCGTAGTTGAGATCCTTCGCAACCTGTCTTTCTTTTGAGGCGTAAATGCTTCGTGCTCTCAGCGTCAGACCGACCCACTTGCCGTCTTCGGCCCTGTAATTAGCGGGTACATGCGTGGTGACCAGGGGTGATTGAATGGGTTGTACCAGATCATTCTCCACCAGTTCGAGCAACAAGCCGATCTCGGTGGTCAGTACGATATCTGCAGGGCTGTTGCGTCCTTCGCGCTTGAGTCGCTCGGTGATCCCTTCTTTGGCATACACGACGTTGGTTTTTATGCCTGTTTGTTCAGTAAAGCGGGAAAGCACAGGTTCAATAAGATGAGGTTGGCGATAAGAATAAATATTGACTTCTTGTGAGAGTACATTGCTCGATACAAGAAGCCCTGTTGCCAGCAAAGTAAGCATACTTTTCAAATGCATGTTAACACCCGTGCAGATCATTAATAATACTAATGATAATAATTATCAATAAATGATTGAGGGCTGTCAATGCTGCGCGAATGTTGTGAGGGGTGAAAATGTCGTTCGCTTTTGCCACAATTGGCGGCTGAACCCACTGCTATGTGATGCTCATGAATCTGAATACATCTCAAAATGTTTGCCGTCGGCGGTATGCCGGAGAACGAATGGTTAGCCTTTTGCTCCTTGTGGGGCTCTCTGGTTGCACAACCTATTATAGTCATTACGGAAAGTTGACTGCTGAAAATGCCTCGGGGCAAACCCGGGACGTCATTATCAGTTGGGAGTCAGGCGAGAAACCGAATTGGTTGGGTGGAACCGTGACGACACCCATTCTGCTCGAAACACAGTGTAGTGAGCGTGTGTTGGTTTTTCGGGATGGAACGGATGAGGGGCGTACCTGTGCGCCTGGCAAAGATGGTATTTTGATGTGTGGCGATACTGCACGGGATCTCGAGCAGGCGGGCAGTCGCAAGGTGAGTCCGGGTATGATTTGTGGTGAGATCAAAGATGACGGCGGCGCAACTACCATTGCTGATCTGTCCTCTCGGATTCAGTTGACGCTTCAGTGCTGGCCGGCTGAAACAGAGGTGCAACGCGGGGAGGAAAAAGTGAATCTGGATTACCTGCGGGCCTCGCCGGTTCCCTATCAGTTTACCGTTCGCAAGGTTCAGAGGGGGACGATCGATGATCGCAAACCCCCGTTCGATTTGAAAGCCTGCAAGGAAGAATAAAGGCTGGGTGGTCGCTTGGGATCATTTGGCCTCAAGCGGCTATAGGCTAGAGCAATTTGACGCGAAAAACTTTCTTGAACCAGCGGTAGTCATTCTCAAGCTTGACGTTAATGATAATTTCAGTTTCATCTCCGGGTTCTCCCGTTGAATAAAAACTGACGGTTCCGTCCAGAGCTGAAAAGGAATCAATCCCCACCACATCTTTCTGCGTCGCCGGAGGATTGTCACCGAGTTGGGCCAATTCATCAGCCGTCACCACTTCCAATTCGCTGATTTTTTCATAAAGTCCCAGTGTTTGAATCTGGATGGTATAGAGACGCGTGTCAGAGGCGTTGATTTGGAAAATTTCTGGCGAAAGGAAAATAAGGCTCGCGATGTCGTAGTAGCGATCACCCATTAGTCCGGTTAGAGCTTGGGCGCCCGAGTAGACAACACGACCTCCTCCAACCGATTCATCACAACTCACATCTTTAGGAAAGCAAATTGAGCTGATGATCTGCGAAGGCACCGAGTCTTCATCAATGAAGTCGTCAGGATTGAGGGTGAAGTCAATCTGGCTGGCTGATGGATCGTTTGCGAGGGCCTCTCGCGTAGATGCGCTGATACGAATGCCATTGTCAGAGTTATAATCGTCATCCAGAGCACGCAAGAAGTTATATTTATTAGTGACACGAAAGTTGTTAAGTGCTGTTTTTTCCAGGTTTTCATGCAAATGCAGTAACTTATCAACCTCTCCTGCATCAATAATTTCAATTAGATCCGTTTCGAAATCCACCGTGGTCATGTACTGTTTTGCTGGAACCCTGTCTGCGAGGACGACCCCCCCTACGCTGAAGGTGATGGTTTCGCCTTCTTTGTAGACAAATTCACTGCGTCTGCCTGTTAAGCCTGATTTGCTTTCTGTTTCATAGCTTATTCCAGACATTTCTGCTGGAAACAGGTAGCCTATACGCGCACCGTCTCCGGTTGTGTCTTCACTATTGCTGCAGGCTGAAAGCAGCGTCGCTAACAGGAGTGAGGGAACAAGACGGTTGAACAACATAGCCGGGCCAATCCTTTTGAGTTTCAGCAGAGTGACAAATTATAGTCGGACTTGCTTCTCCAAAGGGGGAAGCCTTTCTCATTATGGACATGCGCCCCCCTTGAAACCAGCCCGATTTAGCCTTATGTAAGGTGTCTTCTTGAAGGGGGTGATCATGACACAGGCAGCGTTGGCCATTCGAGGGCTGACCAAAACCTATGGCAATGGCGTGAACGCGCTGCAGGGTATCGATCTTGAGGTCAGCTGCGGTGACTTTTTCGCTTTGCTTGGGCCTAACGGGGCCGGTAAATCAACGACGCTTGGGATTGTTTCGTCTCTGATCAATAAGACGGACGGGCAGGTTTCCGTCATGGGATATGATCTCGATACCCAGCGAGAGCAGGCCAAGCGCAACCTTGGGGTGGTGCCGCAGGAGTTCAATTTCAGCGTGTTCGAGAAAGTCGGTGATATTCTCGTGACACAGGCCGGATACTACGGTATTCCGGCGCGAACGGCGGCTCAATCGGCTGAAAAATACCTCAAAGCATTGGGGTTGTGGGACAAGCGTGCGGAACAGGCTCGCCACCTATCGGGTGGAATGAAGCGGCGACTCATGATTGCCCGGGCGCTGGTGCACGAGCCGCAGCTTCTGATTCTGGATGAGCCGACGGCCGGTGTGGATATTGAGCTGCGTCGGGGGATGTGGCAGTTTTTTACTGACATTAACCGAGAGGGTAAAACGATTATTCTGACCACCCATTACCTGGAGGAAGCAGAGGCCTTATGCCGGAATATCGCGATCATTGATAAGGGGCGTATTCTGGAGAACACCAGTAAAAAGTCGTTGCTTGCCAAACTGCAGCAGGAAACCTACGTACTTGAGTTCGAGGGGGGCAATGAGCGTCTCGCACGTTTGCCCGATCCACGCTGGACCTTACGTGAGAACGATACCGTGGAAGTGGTTATCCGCAAAGGGGAGGGGCTTAACGCGGTTTTTCAGACGCTGGAACACTTGGGTGTTCGGGTTAACAGCATTCGGCCCAAGTCCAATCGCCTTGAGGAGCTATTTATCCATTTGGTTGGCAAAGATGCGAAACGGGATGCCCAGGGAGCGACCATATGAATGGGCGCTGGATCGCATTTGAAACGATTGTCATTAAAGAAATCAGGCGCTTTTTACGGATCTGGAGCCAGACGCTGTTGCCTCCAGCCATCACCATATCGCTTTATTTCGTCATCTTCGGCAATCTGATTGGGCCGCGCATCGGCGAAATGCATGGCTTTAATTACATCGAGTTTATCGTGCCAGGCCTGATCATGATGTCGGTCATAACGAACGCCTATGCCAACGTGGTTTCTTCGTTCTTCAGCATGAAGTTCCAGCATTCTATCGAAGAGTTGGTGGTGGCGCCTGTCCCCAATCATGTGATTTTATCCGGCTATATTGCGGGGGGGGTCGCCAGAGGATTGTGTGTTGGCTTAATTGTCACGCTCTTGTCTCTGTTTTTTACAAACTTGCATGTGCATAATCTTGGCGTCATTGTTTCTATTGTGATTCTCACGGCGATTCTATTTTCTCTGGGCGGTTTCATTAATGCCATGTATGCGACCAAGTTTGATGACATCTCAATTGTGCCCACGTTTGTGCTTACGCCGCTTACGTATCTGGGGGGAGTCTTTTATTCCATCGATCTACTGCCAGAATTCTGGCAAAACCTATCGTTGATTAATCCAATCCTTTACATGGTGAATGCGTTTCGCTTTGGTTTGCTGGGCGTTTCGGACATTCCTCTGGGCGTAGCCTATGGCATGATCATAGGATTTGTTGTTGTCCTCTATGTCTATGCTCTGCTTCTGTTGAAGCGGGGCGTTGGAATTCGGAGTTGATATGCGAAAGGCAGACGAGGATGTTTCGTTGATGTCGGGCAACCATAGCACCTTGCTGGGGCAGGACACGGTCTATCCTGAGCACTACGATCCTGCTGTTTTGACGCCGATAGCGCGTCATCGCGTCGCCCATGGAGCCGTTTCGGGGGAGGATATCTGGAATGCATTTGAAGTTTCCTGGTTGCGTAGAGATCAGGTGCCTCAAGTGGCGATTGGCGTATTTCGGGTGCCGGCCTCAACGCCTCATCTGATTGAGTCCAAATCATTTAAGTTATATCTGAACTCATTGAATCAAGCGTCATTTGATTCAGTTGAAGACGTTCGAGCCGTCTTGCTTCAGGATCTCACTCAGGCTGCGGGTGGGGCAATTGACGTAAGGTTGTCGCTTCCGGATGATGAGGGGCTGATTGAAGAGCACGCCTGTGTCAGTCCTTTTTTTCTGGCTGAACACCTTTATTCGCTGGTTTCGGAAGAGGGTTCGCAAGACGAGGGCAGTCTGGTCTGCCTGGATTCTCTTTCCCTGGGCGCCGCCGGCGAAGAGCTGAGCGCGGGGGAGAGTGATGTCACCGCGGAAGTCTTGTTTAGTAACTTGCTCAAAACCAACTGTCCGGTAACAGGGCAGCCCGATTGGGCGACGGTGTTTGTTGCCTATCGCGGTAAGGCGATTGATCGCGCTGCTCTGTTGGCTTACCTCGTCGGTTTGCGGCAGCACCAGGACTTCCATGAGCACTGTGTCGAGCAGATTTTTGCTCGCCTTCAGTCGGCCTGTCAGCCAGAGCGTTTGTTGGTCTACGCACGCTACACGCGTCGGGGCGGGCTGGATATCAATCCCTGGCGGGCATCCTTTGCGGCGACGGTGCCCAATCTCAGGCTGGCAAGACAGTAAGGGTGTTTCAGCACCTACGAAGGTAAGGCATAGAATGTAAGGCGCTTAACAGGCGCTAGCTATTTCGCAGGCGATCAGTGGCCTTTTCCAGCGCACGCAGAATGGTCTCGCGGGATTCCGGCCCGACCTTGTTCGAGTCCATGTACATGGCGAATCCTTCGGCCTCCAGTTCGATAAAGCTCTGATTGGCCCCACTGATGTCACGACGGAAGTCGACGACTGAGTAGATGGGCACAGGTTTCGAGAAACCTTTTACCTCGATTTCACCTTTGTCTCGGCACAGTATCGAGTCTTTGATCAGTGAGAAGGTCTCAAGTGAGACCAGTATTTCGCCGGGTTCGGAGAGCTTTTCGAGGCGCGCAGCCAGGTTAACCTCTTTGCCAATAATGGTGTAGTCCATACGGTTTTCAGCACCGAAATTGCCGACGGTGCAGAAGCCTGTGCTGATGCCCATACGGATTTCCAGCGGCGTGCGAATGCCCTGACTCTTCCACTTCTGCCGAAGCACTTTCATGTGCTTGCGCATTTCGATCGCCATGGCGACACAGGCCAGCGTATCTTCTTTGGAGCCCCGACTGGTGGGATCGCCAAAAAATACCATGATGCTATCGCCGACGAACTTATCGATCGTGCCTCCGTATTTCAACACGATCTGGGACATTTCGTTGAAATAGGTGTTGAGCAGTTCTGTCAGGCTCTCCGGTTCCATTTCTTCCGACAGGTCGGTAAATCCCTTGATGTCGGAGAAAAATACCGCCAGCTTTTTACGCTGTGTCTCAAGCCGCACATCGCGTTCCCCAGTAAATATCGACTGCCAGACCTGAGGTGAAAGATATTTCGCCAGTTTGTGCGAGAGTGTAATGGATTGCTCTCTCTGGAGCTGAATCTGGGATTTGGCCAGCACCAGTGCCTGGGCCTGTTGGTGTGTATAATAAGCCGTGACACAGACGTAGATGGCGCAGCATAAGCCTGACACGATACTTAATACGGGTGGGGTGGGGGGGGCAAACTCCAGACCGATGACAATGGATGTGATGGTGAACCCGCCCAAAAACGCAATGTTGCCATAAAGCCAGCTGGACATGCCGCCAACGATAATCAGGCTGAAGTTAAGCATGATCAGGAGAAACAAGGTGGGTGTCAGACTGAAATGAATCAGTGTCAGGGTGCCGGCACACCAGAGCCCATCGGTATAGAGGATGGCTTGTCGCATGCGGTAGTTTTTGTGCTGGTTAAAGTAGCGCAGCACAAAGTAGAGCAAATGGGGCCAGAGCATGGCGACGGGAATCAGCCAGATCAGTGAGTCGTCAAAATGCCCCTCCAGAATACCCGCCACAATCATGATGGCGAACATCAGATAGCCCAGCACGCGGGCGTTGTAATCCGGCATGGGCGGTGTAATCGGCGCTTTACCGTTACGGGGCAGTAATCGTGGAATCGGAACCATGGATCAGGCTGTCTTGCTGCAGGTAGGAAGAAGCATGCAGTGAATTTTCCTCGAATAGACGACTTACTAGATTAACAGTATTAGACTAAGGTCTCAATCAGCCCCCTTGAGAGGAGTAGAGGTATTCATGTCCGTTGTTTCTGACTTTCTGATTAATCGGCAGTCTCATGTTAACCTGGACGAACCGGCGCCTTCAGAGGCCGTTATTCAGCGAATTTATCATATGGCGATGCGGGCGCCCGATCATGCCCAACTGAAACCCTGCCGCTTTTTGTTGGTTGAAGGAGAGGATCGTGAACGCCTGGGTGCCGTTTTTCGTGACGCAACCTTGAGAGCAAAGCCCGATGCCAGCGATGAGCAGTTGGAACGGGCCGCGCGTTTGCCGCTGAGAGCGCCACTGCTGGTTGTGATCGTCGCCCGTGTGGTTACGCACCCAAAAGTCCCTGAGGTTGAGCAGCTGATGTCGGCAGGTTGCAGCGCCTTTGCCCTGATTCTGGGGTTAGAGGCTGAGGGATACGGGGCGGTATGGCGCACAGGTGAACTATGTTACGACCGGGACGTAATGGATGCATTGGGCCTTTCTACGGACGAACGTCTGGTCGGCTTTGTGTACGCTGGAACCCCTTCTGAAACACTCAAGTCTAAAACCATCACGATGCCCGACATTCATTCTCGAGTGACTTACTGGCCGAAAGTGTAAACGGTGATTTTTTGCCGCTTCAATTTTGGCTAAAAATCATAATTCATTGATAAATAAATAAAAAATATTGATGGCACCTGTTTTGCTTTGTGAGAGGAAGACTTAACAGACAGGGTTTGAGCCATGGGAATCTCATTTGACAAAGCATTTGGCGTCCATGAGCGCGCCGTGCAGACTCGCATACAGCGGGCCGAGATACTGGCCAATAATCTGGCCAATGCCGATACCCCCGGCTATAAAGCGCGTGATATTGACTTTAGTGCGGTGATGGCAGGAGTTCAGACGGGCGATGAATTGCCCGTGGAGAAGACGAATTCTGCCCATTTGTCGGGATTGACTGCCGCAGAGGGGAATTTGCTTTACCGCACGCCCAGCCAGCCTTCCCTTGATGGTAATACGGTCGATACGCAAACCGAGTTGGTCGAGTATTCCCGTAACACCTTGGAATATCAGGCAGCCTTTCAGTTTTTGAGTGACCGTATGAGCAGTCTCTCTAAGGCAATAAAAGGAGAATAATCATGAGCTTGGGGAATATCTTCGATATTGCCGGATCCGGGATGAGTGCGCAGTCGGTGCGACTGAATACGACGGCGAGCAACATTGCTAACGCCGAGACAGTCAGTTCCAGCGTGGATGAGACGTATAAGGCGCGCAAGCCGGTCTTCGCCGCGATTCAGGATGAGTTGATGAATGGAAAGCGGCCACCTTTTGCCGCTGATGATCAAAGCGGCAAAGGTGTTGCCGTGCGCGGCATCGTCGAAAGCGACGCGCCACTGGAACGCCGTTATGAACCCGAGCATCCGATGGCCGATGAGAATGGCTATGTCTTTTATCCCAACGTGAACGTTGTGGAGGAGATGGCGGACATGATCTCGGCTTCGCGCAGCTTCCAGATGAATGTGGAAGTCATGAACAACGCCAAAACCATGATGCAGCGTCTGCTGACGCTGGGTCAACAGTCCTAACGGTTCACGAGGTAATCTGCCATGACAACGGTTAATTCAGCCTCTGCCACAGATGTACTGGACAAATACCGCCTCAAATCGGACGAGCAGCCTAAGTCCAATGAGTTGGGGAAAACCGCCTTTCTCGAACTGATGATTGCTCAGCTTAACAACCAGAGTCCGACCGATCCGCAGGACAACTCCCAATGGGTCGCACAGTTGGCGCAGTTCAGCTCGGTTGAAAGTCTGGAAAACCTGAACACAACGGTTCAATCCATTGCGGGTAACTATCGTAGTTCTCAGGCTCTTCAGGCCTCAGCTATGGTTGGGCGTGATGTGTTGGTGGCCACCAACATGGGTTACAAGACCTACAGTGGCCAGATCAACGGCGTCGCCGAATTACCAGCAGGCACCAGTGAAGCAGTCGTCAGCGTATTTAACGAGGTTGGCGAGCTGGTCAGGAAGATCTCCAAAGGCTCACAGTCGGGTGGAGATATGAACTTTGCCTGGGATGGTAAAAACGAACGGGGTGAAACCCTTCCGGAAGGTAATTATAAAGTCACCGTTCAGGCCCGCTATAGCGGAAAGATGACTGATGTAGACACCTTCCTGGCCGCCAATGTGGACAGTGTGTCGATTGATAGCAAGGGCGCCGTCACCCTCAATCTCGGCGGTAAAGGTTCGGTCGGTATTTCCGACGTGAAGCAGATTTATTAATTCAACAGGCCATTTTAGTCAGACGAGGTGAGTTATGCCGTTCAATGTCGCCTTGACAGGTATCCGGGCTGCCAGTGTTGATCTGGAAGTAACTGGCAACAATATCGCCAACGCCAGTACCATGGGGTACAAATCGTCGCGTGTGGAATTCGCAGACCTGTATGCCAACTCCTATTTGGGCCTGGGTTCAAATCCGGTCGGGGATGGGGTTCGCGTCCAGAACATTCGCCAGCAGTTTTCACAGGGGAACATTTCCTTTACCGATAACGGTCTGGATCTGGCCATCAACGGGAATGGCTTCTTCATCATTGACGATTCCAGTGGTGGTCGCGCCTATACGCGTGCCGGCGCCTTTGCTGTGGATAAGGATGGTTTCGTGGTGAACAGCTCGGGCAGCCGCTTGCAAGGATTTCCTGCCAATGAGGAGGGGGTGCTGGGCGGTGTGCTTGGCGATCTGGCGGTGAGTACAACCAACTTGCCGCCCGTCAGAACTACGGGTGTTGAGGCTGAAGTTAACCTTGATGCGACACAGGAGGTTAAGGTTGAACGTGGACAAACCCTAGCCTCAGATGGCGGCGATATCGGCGTTGCGACGTTAGGTACCCTGAATGGTTACACGGCCCAAACCGTCACCGTGACGCTGGCAGACGGAACCACGACTGACATCGTGATTCCGGCCAACAGTGAAGCAGGGGCCATTGCAGCACAATTTAACGCTATCAATGGCGTCGAAGCATCGGCTACTTCACAAGCCACCATTCCTGCCGCCACCTTCAATAACTCATCTGGGGTTATGCGGGTCACGATTAACGGCGTGCCTTTTGATGGTGCCACCGATCTGACGGCACTGGGTAATGCCATTAACAATTCACCGTCCCTGGTCGGGGTGACAGCCATTCTTGATAGCTCCGGGGATCTGGTAGTGTCCAGTAGCCGTGGGAATAACCTGCAATTTGACTTCAGTGGCGATAACACCGATGGCTTCGACGTGGTGGGAAGCTCTGCCGCCTCATCTTCGGTGTCCTTAAGTTCGTCGTCGACCCAGGCCACGGTAGGAGGGCAAATTAACCTGACCCTGGAAGACGGGATTACGTTGGCAAGTACCTCGTCAGACATCTTCGATACCTTCGAGGGAACCCCTTACGTGAACAATGCGTTTGATCCGACCGACGAAGCGACCTACAACCATGCGACCAGTACCACGATCTATGACAGTTTGGGTAATCCGCATGTGCAGACCATGTATTTCGTGAAAGAGCCCCGTGGCAGTGGCAATGAATCCAATTTGTGGACCATGTATGTGATGATCGATGGGCGTGATGTGGGCGATCCGTTGACACCCGGAGGGGATCCAACCCGAGCAGGGTACAGTCTGGTATTTAATGAGGACGGTTCAATCAACAATATCCTCTCAGATCAAATTCTGGTGTCTAACTGGACGCCACTGGACGCCAATGGAGAACCGAATGGTGCTGAGGGGCCCTTGAACGTCATTTCAGGTGGTATCTTGCCGATTCCGAATCCGCCGACAAGTTCTAACTTCACCATCGATTTATCGTCAGCGACCCAATTCGGCGGTCCGTTCGCCGTGAATGATCTGCGTCAGGATGGGTTTGCCACAGGGCGGCTGATTGGTCTGGATGTAGCTGATACCGGTAATATTTTTGCGCGGTACACCAACGGGGAGTCTCAGGTTCTGGGACAGGTTGCGCTGGCCAGTTTTAATGATGTCAATGGGTTGGCGCCAGTGGGGGATACCAGTTGGGTGGAAACGTTTTCATCGGGTAACCCCATCATTGGTGCGCCGGGTACCGCAACATTGGGAACGATTCGCGCGAGCTCTTTGGAAGAATCGAACGTTGAGTTGTCAGAGCAGTTGGTTAATCTGATCATCGCACAGCGAAACTATCAGGCCAACGCGAAGACCATTGAGTCGGCCAATACGGTGACTCAGACCATTATTAACCTCAGATAAAGGGGATTAAGCAATGGATAAGGCGCTTTATATCGCGATGAGCGGGGCCAAGCAGAATATGCTGGCCCAGCGAGGGCACGCTAACAACCTGGCAAACGTCAATACCACCGGGTTCAAGGCAGATTTTAATCAGGCGCGCAGTATGCCAGTGTTTGGGGAGCATTATCCAACACGGGCCTATGCCATGACTGAGCGCCCGGCGACCGACATGGCGCCGGGCAGCGCGATTCAGACTGGGCGGGATCTTGATGTTGCCGTACAAGGTGACGGTTGGATTGCCGTGCAGGCCGCAGATGGCTCAGAGGCCTATACCCGCGAGGGCGAATTGCAGGTCGATGTCAATGGTGTATTGAGGACGGGTGCCGGGTTGCCGGTTAAAGGCAATGGAGGGCCGCTTGTCATTCCTCCGGCAGATTCCATGACGATTGGCGTGGATGGGGTTATTTCTATTGTGGGCGTAGGCCAACAACCCGATGAAATTGCCGAAATTGACCGGATTAAACTGGTCAACCCAGATCCTAAACAAATGGAAAAAGGCGAGGATGGCCTGATGCGGATGAAGAAAAATCCGCAGGGCCAGACACCCACCGCTCCGGCTGACGGCACTGTGAGAGTCGCATCCGGCTATCTCGAATCGTCTAACGTCAACGCAGTCGACGAAATGACTCAAATCATGGCCCTGTCCCGTCAATTTGAGATGCAAATCAAGCTGATGACGACAGCGGATCAAAATACGGAGAGTGCGGCACGCTTATTGCAGAACTCCTGATAAGAGGCGAACGGTGGCAATTTTCCGCCGTTCGCTGAGGATCAAACAGGAGAATGCTTATGCACGGTGCTCTTTGGGTGAGTAAATCCGGTCTGGGTGCGCAAGATACTGCCCTCAAGACCATCTCAAACAACCTGGCTAACGTTAATACAACGGGTTTCAAACGTGATCGGGCGGTCTTTCAGGATCTGCTGTATCAAGTCAAGCGTCAGCCTGGTGGCCAGTCCTCTCAGGATTCAACACTGCCTTCCGGTTTGCAATTGGGAACCGGTGTCCGTGTGGTTGCAACCCAAAAGATGTTTACCGAGGGTAATCTGCAGGTCACAGACCAACCCTTAGATGTTGCCATTGATGGGCGTGGCTTTCTACAGATTCTGATGCCGGATGGCACGATCACCTATACCCGCGATGGTCAACTCGAAATTAACCAGGACGGAGACGTCGTCACCGCAGAAGGCTATCCACTGGAGCCGGGAATCACCGTCCCACAAGATGCCACCAACATGACGATTGGCAGTGACGGCACGGTCAGCGTGATGATCGCGGGCGACACAGCGCCGACCCAGATTGGCAATATCACCACGGTCGATTTCATCAACCCCACGGGCCTTCAGGCCATTGGCGGCAATTTGTTCCGTCAAACCGGTGCTTCCGGCGATCCGCAAGAGGGAACGCCTGGACTACAGGGATTGGGTACCCTGGTTCAAGGTGCCCTGGAAACCTCTAACGTCGAAATCGTTGAGGAAATGGTCAATATGATCACCACCCAGCGCGCCTACGAAATGAATGCGAAAGTCGTCAGTACCGCAGACCAGATGCTGCAATACGTGACTCAGAACATGTAATTGAGGCGGTCATCCGCGAAGGTAACAGGGGGCTGACATGGATAAATTGAAGCAGTGGACGGGGATAGCACTACTCGCGTGGGTGAGCAGCGCCTGCACGCCCATGACCCGAGAGGCAGTCAAGCCCGGTGATCCCGGTTATGCGCCGATCGCGCCTGAATCCATGCGCTTGCCCGCGCCCATCAATGGATCGCTCTATTCTGCCGCGCCGAATTATAGCCTGTTCGGTGACCGGATTGCCCATGGTGTGGGCGATGTACTGACTGTGACCTTGCAGGAAAAAACCCAGGCCTCCAAGAAAACGGATAGCTCAGCCAAGAAAAAATCAGAGCTGACCTTCAATGAGCCGAGCTTTCTTGGAACGGGTATTTCAGCAAACAATCTGAGTATGTTGACGAATACGAGTCAGGAGCGGACTGCGGAGGGGGAGGCCGATGCCGGTCAAAGCAATAACCTTTCCGGCAATATCAGCGTGACGGTCTCCGAGGTCCTCCCCAATGGCTTGCTGAGAATTCGGGGAGAAAAGTGGTTGACCCTGGCGGAAGGCGATGAGTTCATCCGATTGACGGGGCTGGTTCGCCCGGAGGATATAACGGTAGACAATACAATTCTCTCCACCAAGATCGCCGATGCCCGCATCGCCTACAGTGCGACGGGCGCCTTTGCCAGCGTCAATCGGCAGGGATGGTTGATGGAGTTCTTTAACAGCGAATGGTGGCCTTTGTGAAAGACGATGTGCTGAAATATATCTGCGTGCTTGCCCTCCTGATGCTCGTCGCGTGGCGGCCAGATCTGGCGCATGCCGAGCGCCTTAAGGATATTGTCAGTATCGAAGGCGTACGATCCAACCAGTTGGTCGGATATGGCCTGGTCGTGGGGCTGGATGGCACGGGGGATAAAGCGCCATTTACCGATCAAACCTTCCGCAACATGATGAATCGCTTTGGAATTTCGATTCCGCCGGGGACGAACCCGAACCTTAAGAACGTGGCGGCGGTGTCGCTGCATGCGGAACTGCCCGCGTTTTCCAAGCCGGGCCAGAAAATTGACATCACTGCGTCCTCCATCGGCAATGCCAAAAGTTTGCGTGGTGGAAGCCTGTTGTTGACGCAGTTAAAAGGGGCGGACGGCAAAGTGTACGCCACGGCGCAGGGAAATCTGATTGTCGGAGGTTTTGGCGCGGAAGGGGCCGATGGCTCGAAAATCACTGTCAATGTCCCCAGTGTGGGACGTATTCCTAACGGCGCAACTGTTGAGCGAACGGTACCGACCGCGTTTGGCGAGGGCGATAGCCTGACCCTGAACCTCCATAACCCAGATTTCACGACCGCACGTCGGGTGCAGGACCGCATTACCGATCTCTTGGGCGCTGAGTCTGCGATGGCGCTGGATGCTGCCAGTATTCGGGTGATGGCACCGCGTGATCCCTCGCAGCGAGTCAGTTTCTGGTCGATTCTGGAAAACCTGGAAGTTGACCCGGCGGAAGGCATTGCAAAAGTCGTGATCAACTCCCGCACAGGCACCATTGTCGTGGGGCAGAATGTGAAAGTGCTCCCGGCGGCAGTTACACACGGCAATCTCACGGTCACCATTTCGGAAAATCCTGAAGTCAGTCAACCTAACGCGCTTTCAGGTGGGCAGACCGTTGTCACACCTCAATCAAATGTGGCTGTGAATCAGGAGCCTGTGAGAATGTTTAAGTTTGGGGCGGCTACGACACTGAATGAGATTGTTCGCGCAGTCAATCAGGTCGGCGCCGCACCGGGTGATGTCATGGCGGTCCTCGAAGCCTTGAAACAGGCGGGGGCCTTACGAGCCGAGATAATCGTCATATAGAGGGCGGTGTCATGAATAATCGCATTGTGGATCAGGCCTCCGTCTACACCGATGTCAACGCGGTTCAGAAACTGCGTGGCAAGAATGTGGATAAGGATGAGGCTATTCGGGCGACCTCTCGCCAATTCGAATCCTTTATGACCAGCATGATGTTAAAGTCAATGCGAGCGGTCAATGCGGTATTCGAAGAGGGAAACCCGTTTCATGACAATGCGAGTCAGGTTTACCGTGATATGTTGGATCAGCAGCTGAGCATTAACCTCTCCAATCAGCGTGGCATGGGGCTTGCCGATATGCTGGCCCGACAGCTGGGCGCCAGGGACGCCACTCAGAGTGAGGTAGCGTTGTCCCAGGAGGAAAAAACCGCGTTGAGCCGTGTGTCCGCCCATCGTCTCGGGCGGCCGTTGTTGGCCTCTCAGATCGAAGGGCCGGTTCAACCCGCATCGTTATCTGAAAAACTGAATTTACGTCATGCCGGCATCCGTGATCGTTCGGATGCACGACATGAAGGCATCTCACTGCCTTCCCGCCCTGTTCAGGCGCCACTCTCCCGTGCGCAAAGTTTAGAGACGGCTGTGCCAGACAGCTTTGAAAGTCCTGAAGCCTATATTGACCATGTCTATCCGGCGGCGGCGCGTGTGGCTGAAAAGCTAGGGGTCGACCCTGCCGTACTGGTTGCACAGTCCGCTCTGGAGACTGGCTGGGGCAAGCACATGATTCGGCATGCCAATGGCGAGCCTTCCTACAATCTGTTTGGTATCAAAGCAGATAAGCGCTGGGAGGGTGAGGTTGCCACCGTTTCCACGACGGAATATGTCCATGGGAGGGCGGTAAAGGAGATGGCACCGTTCCGGGCCTATACCTCGTTTGAAGACAGCTTTACCGATTACCTGCAGTTTGTTAAAAATCAACCCCGTTACGAGCATGCAGTTGCCTCTGCGGAGGACCCTAAAGCCTACCTGCAGGCGCTTCAGAACGCCGGTTATGCAACTGACCCGGCCTACGCCCGGAAGATCGAGCAGATCTATCAGAGCGAAGCCGTTCAACGCGCCCGTATCGACTGGATGTCGCGTAATGAAAATGCCGGGGAGAGCCCCTTATGAGCATTATCAACATTGGACTGACTGGATTAAAAGCGCATCAGGCAGCCCTGGCGGTTACCGGTAATAACGTCACCAATGCCAATACCGAGGGCTATACCCGGCAGCGTGTGGAGATGGCAGAAAGCCGTTCACAATACATTGGTGCCGGCTATCTGGGCACGGGCGTTTCCATCACAGACATCAAACGTCTGACCGACCAGTACCTGACCGATCAGGTCCGAATCGACCAGTCCATCTACTCCAATGTTGAAAAGCTTAGAGTGAACGTTGCCCAGATTGATAGCCTGCTGGCGGATGCCACGACGGGCCTTTCACCCGCGATGAGCAGTTTTTTCAGTGCTTTGCAAAGTGCGGCCGATGATCCGTCTTCGGTACCCGAGCGACAATTAGTTCTGACTCAGGCCCAGGGGCTGGTGAACCGCTTTGGCGTGCTCTACAACCGACTTGATTCACAGGCCCGCACGGTCGATCAGGATATCCGTGCCCAAGTTACGCGCATTAACAGCCTTGCTAACGGGCTGGCCCAGGTTAACCTGGCGATTTCCTCCAGCCAGGGCAATGCTCAGGGCAAATCGCCCAACGATCTGATGGATCAGCGCGAGAAAATTCTGCGAGACCTCTCCGAAATCGTCAGTGTGACGGCCATTCCGGGCGTTGAAGGGCAGATCAACGTCCTGATTGGCAATGGGCAGTCGCTGGTGGTTGGAAACCGGGCCAATGTGTTGACTGTTGAGAAGAGCGAGGAAGACCCAACGCGTTTGGATATTCGGGTCAGCGAGAACGGCCAGCAAACCAATATTACCAGTCAAATAACCGGTGGTGGGCTGGGTGGCGTCTTAAAATTCCGCGATGAAATTCTGCGTGAGGCGCTTAACTCGATGGGGCGCATTGCCTTTGTGCTTGCCGATACCATTAACCAGCAGCACCAGCTGGGCGTGGATCTGGAGGGTAATCTGGGCAAGAACTTTTTCGATGATATCAACAGCGAAGACAACCAGATTGCCAGGGTGTTTGCCCATGAAGGCAATGCCTTGCCAAATGACCGGCGCCTGCTGGCAGAGGTCATCGAAAGCAGTGAACTGACCACACGGGACTACACGGTCCAATTTACCGGCCCCAGCTCAACCGACGTACTGGTTACGGATGCCTATACTGGCGAAAAGATTACCCGAGGGAAGCTGACCAGTTACCTTCCGGCCTATCTGGAATTTGACGGTTTGCGTTTGCGGTTTGAGTCAGGCTCTTTTCAGACAGGCGATAGTTTTCAGGTGTCGCCGACCCGCTTTGGTGCCCGCGACGTTGCCATGAACCTGACACGCGTCGAAGAAATTGCTCTGGGGTCCCCCGTGCGCACGGATACCGATCTGGGGAATATTGGCAATGCCCGCATCACGCCTGGCGAGCTTCTGGATGTGCGCTCACCGATTACCGGAGGATTGCTACCTGCCTTTGCCCTGCCGGGCCAGATGACGCCTCCGATTTTGGTGCGCTTTATCAATGATGACTATTACGAGGTATTGGATAACTCTGACCCGTCTAACCCCGTGGCGCTTGTTCCACCGATGAACAATCAGAAATATATTCAAGGGATCACCAACCAGATTTTTACCGATGAGCCGGGCATGACAGGCCTGAGTGCGCTCGGAACGACCGTAGGGCAGGTCCCGGCATCCAGTGCCACACCCACCTCCAATGGATATCTTGCCCAGAACCTGACGATTCAGGTCCGTGATCTGGAAACCGGTATCGTCACTCAGCAGCCTACGCTGGCCATTGCGGACGATGCCTCTGCTGAGGATATCGCTGCGACCCTGAAGTCCCGCAATGGAATCGATGCCTGGGCTTACACCGAAGCCACGATTACCAACTTTACCGATGATGGGTCAGGTACGGCGCCAACACTCCGTATCAATGGTCAGTTGCTAACATTACCGGTTGGAGGCACATTCTCGGCGGACGATATTGCCGAAGCCATTAATGGTGATAGTACGCTTAAAGACCTCAAAATTACCGCCAAAAGTGATGGTACGACGGTGACACTGAGGTCCTTCACCGGTAAGGACCTGAAAATCGAGGTTATTGGTAGCGCGGGTGACAAGGTGGATGTGGATACCACGAGGGGGAGCCTCATCACGATCCCAGGTGGGGAGGGAACGCAGATTGGAGGGCAGATTGAAGTGCGTCTGCAGGAGGGCGTTCGCCTTACGGCAGATAATAATAATATTTTCCAGCAAGCCCCTGTCGCGGTGAGCGCTTATACCGGCTATACGGCTGGCATCAGTGGTACGCCCAAAAAAGGTGATCAGTTTACGATCGATTATAACACGGAGGGTACCTCAGATAACCGCAACGCACTTGCGATGGCGGGGTTAGAAACGACTGGAACCGTGGGGGCGGAGGTCAGTACCTACAACGAAGCGTATTCCCAATTGGTTGAGGTCGTGGGGTCGGTGGCCAGTCAGGTTGAAATTGACTCCCAATCTTCGAAGTCACTGCTCACCCAGTCTGAAAACAGATGGCAGGAAATGTCCGGTGTGAACCTTGATGAAGAGGCGGGCAAGCTGATTCAGTTTCAGGCAGCCTACAACGCCTCCGCTCAGGTGGTTTCGATTGCTCGTCAGCTTTTTGACACACTGTTAAGTACCTTCAGGTAAAAGGGGTAACCATCAATGCGTATTTCAACCCAGCAGTTATTCAGTCGCGGGATGGATAATATCCAGGATGCCAATGCCCAGCTTCAGAAAACCCAATTACAGATCTCCTCTGGTCGCAAGGTGCTAACACCGGCGGATGATCCCGTTGCTGCGACCCGGATTCTTCAGCTCAACCAAAATTTAAGTCTGGTCGATCAATACAAAAAGAATATTGAGTTAACGCAAAACCGACTCAATCTGGAAGATGGGCTATTGAACAACGTCGGCGACGTGTTGCAGCGTTTGCGGGAACTTGCCGTGCAGGCCGGTGATGGCTCGCAGAACCCGGATGATAAAAAGTTTATTGCGGCAGAAGTCGAACAGCGGCTGTCTCAGTTAGTCGGGATACTCAACAGTAAGGACCCCAGCGGGGAGTACATCTTTGGCGGTTTTCAAGGAAAGAACCAACCGTTTGTCCAGAATGAAGCTGGATCTTATGTTTATAAAGGTGATGAAGGACAACGTTTTGTGAGGGTCGATGCCAATGTGGTCGTTGCAACAGGGGATAATGGAAAAGAAATCTTTGTTGATATCGATAGTGCAAATAATACCTTCATTACCCGGCCGGGTACGCGCAACACCTCTGATCCGCCTGCCGTCATCAGTCAGGGGCTGATGGTTGATCAGGAGGCTTACGACGCGTTCTACCCGGAAGACCTGGTGGTGGTCTTTAATCCGGAATCGGCGGCCTCCCCCCCAGGACCGAACTTCACGATTACCCAGGCTTCGGACGGTAAGCCGGTCCTCAGCAATGTTAAGTTTGCCAGTGGAGATCCGATTTCCGTCAAAGGCATTCAATTTGAAATTCTCGGAAGCCCTCAGGTTGGAGATACCTTTTTTGTGCAGTCTTCAGCCAAGCAAAGTGTTCTCACCACCGTTGAGCGGCTGGCGCATGGCCTTAAGACCTATAACGAGACGCCTGAAGGTCGTCAGGCGCTTGCGGATATGATTGACAGCACGTTGGCCAACCTGACCAATGCAGAAACCAGTTTGCTGGAAACACGGTCACGCCTCGGTGCGCGTTTGAGCACACTGAAAACGACGCAAGCCTTGCAGGATGATGTGAGCGTTCTGACCAAGCAGGTGCTCTCGGAGTTGCAAGACGTCGACATGGCTGAAGCGGTCAGTAATCTGTCGTTTCAGAATCTGATTCTGCAGGCGGCCCAGCAATCCTACACCAAAGTCACTTCGCTCTCGCTTTTTGATCTATTGTAGGCGGCCGGTGAATTCCGGCCTTACCTGGATAGACGCTGCTATACTTAGACGGACTTTTAAATAGCCGCGAGGACGACATGAGTAACCACGTCATACTGGTCGACGACGATTCTTTTTATGCCGAAATTCTCGGCGATTTGCTGACCATGCAAGGCTACACTCCGCGGCATTATCCCTCTGGACCGGATTGCCTCAAAGCGCTGGAGAGCGGAGCGGATACCCAGCCCGTTGATGCCTTCATCCTGGACGTCGTCATGCCAGGTATGGACGGGTATGAACTCTGCAGCCAGCTGAGAAAAAATCCAAAATATGAAAAAACCGCAATCCTTTTCGTTTCCAGCAAAGCCTCCCTCGACGATCGTATGCGAGGGTATGAAGCGGGCGGGAATGATTACATCGGTAAACCGGCTCAACCGGATGAACTCAAGGCCAAATTGAAGCAGGCCGTAGATGCCTCCCGTCAAAAAGTAACCAGTGACGCCCATCCGGAGAGTGAAGCGCCTGCCGCCCCGGGGCGCTTTGACTTCAGTCCCTTAAGCACTTTCCTGAATGCCTGCCACGAAGCGGCTTCGGCCGAGGCCATCGGACAGGTTCTCGGTCAGGGCTTCCTCGATCAGGGCCTGCAAGTGAGTTATCTGATGCGGAGCGATACACAGTCGCTGTTTTCTTCGAATGACGGTCGTAAATCCCCCATTGAACGTGAATTACTGGAGCTTGCGCCGCAAAATCAGCTCTTGATTGAGTTTAACAACCGTTTGATTATCAATGCCCCAGTGGTTTCTGTCCTGGTGCGGCGACTACCCGGGATGAGCGCAGGTGATATGGCGGCCTTCAAGGATTTTCTCGCGCTGCTCGTGCGTCAGGCGGATCAGCGGTTATCGGTGCTGCGTCATGGCGATGTCCGAACCCTTGAGAAAGATGCCTGTCGCGACGTGATCGCCGACATTCGTCAGGCCATCGTACCCAAAACACCCGGGGGAAGTGGTAAGGGGGTTGTTAATGAGGCATTGGACGAACTGGTCATTACCCTGTGTGAGGCGGTTCTGGATCAGGCGCTGGATAAAGACCAGGAAAATGCGCTGCGAGATACGATCCGGTCGCAGGCTGATAAGGCGGCGAAATCCATTACGGCAGGACAGAATCGGATCGCTACCGTTCCCCCATTGCTCGATAAACTGGAGCAGTTTCTCTGAATAGGAGCGCCCTAGGAGGCGCTCTCTAATCTGGCTTCTTTCTCTTTCTGGCTTTGCTCCCGCAGTAAACGATTGGTCATGATGACGGAACCCGAATAGGCGCTGACACCCAGAACCAGTAACAGGGGCTGTATAAACATTGCCATGTGAGGCACAGGGTCGGACATCATGACCAGGGTGGCAAAAAGCAAGCTCGGTACCAGAATCAAAAAGACTGTCCCTGAAATCATGAATGCCAATTTTTCTTTGTAGCGAAGCATCTTCGGGTCAATTAAAACACCCATAATAAACTTTACGACCGCCAGACCTCCCAGAATTCCCGCTGCGACGGACAGGTCGTAGTTGAGCAGCACTGATTTAACATCTGAGTGCCACAATTTGAAGATGGCAATGACCAGGTAAGGCAGCAAAATAAACATGATGTCCGCATAGGTACCAAAGAGAATGCGCAACTGTGTGTCATCAGGCTCAAGAATGGCTTGCCCGCTAAACTCTTTGTCGTGTTGTTCACCACCCCTTTCGTAGGATTGCATGGTTTAGGCCTCCCGGCTTTTCAAAAATTCAATGGTTTTACGGAGTTCGGTATCGGTTGCGCTGAATAGTTTTTCAAGGTATGTAGGCACGGCGCCAGACTCAAGCGCGTCTTCCAGTGCGGCCGCTTTTTCCCTCAATGCCTGAGCACTCAGGCTGCCGGCAATTCCTTTAAGCGTATGCGCCAGCCGATGAGCAGTCGTGTTATCTCCCTGATCATGTGCCTCCATTATTTTCTCGACCGCTTGCGCCTGCTCCTGCAGGAAACGGTTGAGCATTTTGTTCAGTAAGGCCTCACTACCGCCCATTTGCTCCAGTGCCTTTTTCAAATCCATGGGTGGGTCTGCATCGCTGCCCTGTGGTTGGATGTCTTGGGGCACGCTGTCCTCCTTTGGGGTAATGGGCGCTTCGGGTGACTCTGTTATGAGTGGGGGCGTGGCTGGGGAGAGCACTTTTCCTGTCAGCTCTCCTTCTTCTACTTGATGGCCAATCCAGCGCAACAACGTTTGATAAAGGAGATCCTGCGAGACCGGTTTACTGATGTAGTCATTCATGCCCGCCTGTAAGCATCGGTTTTTGTCGCCTTTCATGGCGTTGGCGGTCATGGCGATAACGGGCAGTTGCCGGAAGGCGGGTATGGAACGAATGCGGCGGGTGGCTTCGAAGCCATCCATGACGGGCATTTGGACGTCCATGAGAACGGCATCGAAACGTCGCTTCTCCAGCGCTTCCAGTGCCAGTTGACCGTTCTCTGCCAGGGTTACCTTAATGCCAACCTGATTCAGAAACTCGGTGGCGATCTCCTGATTAAACAGCGTGTCTTCGACCAGAAGAATCTGTTGACCGTGCAGGCGGGACAATTGCAATTCAGTTGTCTCGGATTTAGCCGCGGAGGGTTTAGCGCCTGTGAAGCCCAAAATTGCCTGAATGGCATCTAACACCACGGAGGGAGTGACAGGTTTTATCAGGACCGAAAAACCGAGGTTTTGGGCCTCTTCATGCAAGTGGGCTTCGTTGGCTAAGGTCATTAACAAAATGGGTATTTTGGTAAAGCCGGGCAGGGCATGAATTTTTCGGGCGGCATCAATGGTTTCCATTGCGCGTAACTGACGGTCGACCACGATCAGATCAAAAGGCGCTTCGGGGTAATCTTTTTCCAGTTTGCTGATGAGCGTGTAGTCCGGCTGGATAGCCGTTGTGCTGCAGTTGAAGCTGGCCAGAATCTCTAGCAGTGCCTCTTGTCCCACATCCTTGTCGTCGATCAGCAGCACTTGCAGATCCTTGAGTTCTTTAACGGAGTAGATGTCCTGCTGCTGGGCCTCGGGCTGCTTTTCAAACCAGGCATGGAAAGCAAAGGTGCTGCCGACACCCGCGGTGCTCTCTACCCAGATTTCACCTTGCATGAGCTCGACAAGCTGCTTGCTAATACTCAGCCCCAGTCCGGTTCCGCCGTATTTGCGTGTCGTAGAGCCATCTGCCTGGGTAAACGGGTTGAACAGCTTTTGCTGCTGTTCCGGTGTGATTCCGATGCCGGTGTCAATGACGTCAAATTGCAGTTGCGTCTTTGTGTCCAGATCCTGCACTGCACTGATACGTATCACGACCTCGCCTTCTGAGGTGAATTTGATCGCGTTATTCGTCAGGTTAATTAAGATCTGCTCAAGGCGTAAGGGGTCACCAATAAGATCTCCTGTAATTTCGGGAGCTACCCGCACGACCAGTTCAAGATTTTTGTCGGCAGCCTTCTGTGAGAGGATATTGACGATATCGTTAACAACGTCATAGACATTGAAATTGGTTAGCTCAAGGGACATCTTGCCCGCTTCAATTTTTGAGAAGTCGAGAATGTCATTGATGATGCCCAGCAGCGCCTTGGAGGATTTCTCGATCTTGGCGATGTAGTCGCGTTGCTTGTTATCCAGATCGGTTTTAAGGGCGAGGGCGGCAAAACCAATAATGGCGTTCATTGGGGTACGAATTTCATGGCTCATGTTGGCCAGGAATTCACTCTTGGAGGAGGCGGATGCCTCCGCCGCTTCCCGTTCGCGTTGAGCTTTTTCTTTCTCCATGCGTTCATTGATATCAATCAGCGAACCTTCGATATAAAGCGCTTGACCTTTGTCATCACGCACCAGATGGGCTGAGCTGCTGCCCCAGAAAAAGTCCCCATTCCGTCGGCGGTAGACGGATTCGAGTGAAACGACACGTCCCTGATGCAGAATTATTTTCTCAAAAGCAGCCCGATCAGCCGGGCTCTGGTAGCAATCCTGACCGATATTTTTAACGTTCTCTATCAGTTCTTCAGCCGTTTCATAACCGAAAATACTGGCGAGCGAGGGATTGCCGCTGATAAAGCGACCATCCAGCGTGCATTGAAAGATCCCTTCTGATGCATTCTCGTACAGGCGACGGAATTTTTTCAGGTTGGCCAGTGCGCGCTGATTGGCTTCGACCGCTTCTTCGCGGGCCGCCAGTGCTCGTCGTCTGGCGTACTCAGTCTCGCGTTTCTGCATGTTAATCCGGTCAGCCAAGCCCAGAGAGAGTAGAAGTACGTTGGCAAAGGCACCGAACTGCAGCCCATTCGCGGTGAAGTAGTTGTGGGGCAAAACACCGAAAAGGTAGAGCAGGGAGAATAGTACACCGGCCATGTAGCCCACCCAGGCAAAGGTGTAGTAACGGGCAGAGTGATAGCCCCGCCGCCATAACGCGATTCCGATGACGGTGGAAATGAGTGCATAGACCAGTGTTACGCGCGTGCCCAGCTGAATGCTGAAGCTGTAGTCTGTAATCAGCGAGATCACCACTAACCATGCTGAGCCAAAAGCCAGAAACTTCAGCAGGCCGTCCATCATCGGCGCTCGGTCACGGGTCTGCAAAAATGCACGCGAGAACATGATCAGAAAGAACCAGGTCACATTGAGGGTAATGACGGTAATCAGGTTGTTCCAGGAAATATCGCTGAAGTTGCTATATTGCCAGACCAAGCCGTCGAGCGAGAGCTGGCCAACGACGAAGGTGGCGTTAGCACAGACGTAGTAAAAATACGCTATATCGCGTACAGCGATAAAAACGAACAGATTGTAGAACGCCATGATGAACATAATGCCCAGGAAGAATCCATGGAGCAGGCGAATATCGGCAATCCTTTGAGCTAGCCCTTCTGTTGTCATGACCGACAACCCCAGTTGTTGTGAGCTCTGATTGTCTACGCGAATGAGAATTTGAACCGTGTCCCCTGGATTGAGTTCCAGCCCAAAAGTGGTATGTGAGTAGTCCAGGCCATTATTCGCGAACGGACGCTGGTCTCCCGTTTGCAGATGAACGGGCAGGCCACGCCGATCTTTGTAAAACACATCGACATAGTCCAGCAGGGGGTAGTCGAACGTGAACCACCACTGTTTGCTCCCGCTGTCTTTTTTGGGGCGGTAAGTGATCGTGAAGCGCATCCAGAAAACGGCCTCACGGAAACCGAAATTGGCATGCTCTTCCTTAATCGTAAAAAAGTCGTCCTCATGTTTCCCCGCGAGGATGTCTTCTTTGGTAATGAGGGATGTTTCATCCATCAGGAACTGAGCGCGATTACTGATAATCCACTCGTCATGTGCATCGTCAAGCTGAATCACGGGCGATTCTGCGGAGTAGGCAAAGCCTGCCATCAGGCATAGACTGACAATTGCCCACCATTGAGCAAGCCGGCCGGAAAAAAACTGAAACTTGGGAGAGGCGGGTAGCGTCACCGACGACATCCTATTCCACTGGGGCTATCCAGTGGAGTATAGACAATCTGGCAGAACCTGCCTGAAGGGTGCTTCGTTAGACTTAGTGCTCAGATTGCTTTGACTTTTTGCTCGCCGCAGCGCTCGCAACGGAAGACGGTAACCAGTTTGCCTTTGCGTGAATCAAATTGTTTGTCTTTCCAGATCACCCATTTGTGAATGCCATGTTGGCACATGCCTTTGGGGGTGACTTTTTTGGGGCGGTGGGATGACAGTGGAATGACGTTGCTCATCAGCTTCTCCAGTTGGACGAGAGCCGTTCTTCACCGATTAGAACAAAAGAGGAATATGTAAAGTGGTGCCGGGAGAGAGAATCGAACTCTCACTCCGTTAGGAACACGAGTTTGAGTCGTGCGCGTCTACCAGTTCCGCCATCCCGGCTAAGGAGTTCGGCGATTATACTGGTTTTACTTCATGCGTCAACACTGATTCGCACAAAGCTGCAGTTGAATTCTTTTGAGGTTGCGGTAAGCTTGCAGCCCTTTTTTTAGGCAATGTCTACGATGCGTGTTGATGACTTCGACTACCACCTGCCGGATGAGCTGATAGCCCGCTACCCGTTGGCTGAACGTTCGGCGAGCCGCCTGCTCTGTCTGGCTCGTCCATCAGGACAAATCAGGCACGAGATGTTTCGCAGCCTTGAAAATCTGATACGTCCGGGGGATTTGTTGGTTTTCAATAATACGCGTGTCATCCCTGCGCGCTTATTCGCGCAAAAGGCCTCTGGCGGGAAAATCGAAGTATTGATTGAGCGTGTATTGAGCGCCCGGGAGTGTATTGCCCAGATCCGTGCCAGCAAAGCGCCCAAACCCGGAACCCTGATTGTGCTGGAGGGAGGGGAGCCGCTCACCATGACCGGACGTGACGGGATGTTTTTCCGTCTCAGTGCCGCACCCGGGCAGTCGCTGTTTAAATTACTTGAGCGTCATGGGCATATGCCTCTGCCACCTTATATTACGCGCCCGGATGAGGCATCAGATCAGGAACGCTACCAGACCGTTTATGGGGTTGTTCCCGGCGCGGTCGCTGCGCCAACGGCCGGACTGCATTTTGACGATGGTCTGCTTCAGACCCTGCGTCATAAAGGTGTCGAAATGGGATACGTCACACTGCATGTCGGTGCGGGAACCTATCAGCCCGTCAGAGTGGAGCGCCTCGAAGACCATGTCATGCATGCGGAATGGCTTCAGGTTGACGAAAAACTGTGCCAGCAGGTTGCCGAAGCGCGTCAGCGAGGAGGGCGGGTCATTGCGGTGGGAACGACCTCGGTTCGGGCGCTGGAATCTGCCGCGGCAAGTGGTAAGTTGTCGCCTTTTGAAGGCGATACCCGCATCTTTATCTACCCCGGCTATCCTTTCAAAGTGGTTGATGGGCTGGTAACCAACTTTCATTTGCCAAAGTCGACCCTGTTGATGCTGGTCAGTGCAATGGCGGGTTGGAATGCTATCCGCCGGGCCTATCAGGAAGCGATCGCGCAGCAGTATCGCTTTTTCAGCTATGGCGACGCCATGTTTATTGAGCCGGAGGACGCCACGCGATGACCCGTACCTGTCATATGAACTTTGAACTTACCGCAACCGATGGAAAAGCCCGACGGGGCGTTCTGAAGTTTCCGCGGGGTGACGTTCAAACACCGGCCTTCATGCCGGTTGGCACTTATGGGACGGTCAAGGGGTTGGTCCCATCGATGATCGAAGATCTCGGTGCTCATATCATCCTGGGTAATACCTTTCACTTGTGGTTGCGTCCTGGGACTGAAGTCGTTCGTGCGCATGGTGATCTGCACGACTTTATGCAGTGGCAGCGCCCGATACTGACGGATTCGGGCGGGTTTCAGGTCTTTAGTTTGGGTAAGCTTCGGAAAATCACGGAAGAGGGTGTCAAATTCAAGTCACCTCTCGACGGTAGTCCGGTTTTTCTTTCGCCGGAGAAGTCCATCGAGGTCCAGCGGGAACTTGGCTCGGATATCGTGATGATCTTCGACGAATGTACGCCATACCCTGCCTCCCATCGTGAAGCGTCGGATTCCATGCAGTTGTCGCTGCGTTGGGCTGCCCGGAGTCGTCAGGCGCATGGCGATTCACCTGCAGCCTTGTTTGGCATCGTCCAGGGGGGCATGTATCCTGACCTGCGTGAAGTGTCGCTGAAAAATTTGACGGACATCGGCTTTGATGGCTATGCCATCGGAGGGCTCTCAGTCGGAGAACCAAAAGAGGAAATGATGCATGTGCTGGATTACCTGCCTCACCAGATGCCAGCGGATAAGCCGCGTTATTTAATGGGGGTGGGTAAACCGGAGGACATCGTCGAGGCCGTGTGCCGGGGGGTTGATATGTTTGATTGTGTCATGCCAACCCGTAATGCACGTAATGCACATCTGTTCACATCGCAGGGCGTATTAAAACTTCGTAATAGTCGCTACCGCCAGGATACCCGTCCGCTCGATCCGACCTGTGATTGTTATACCTGTCGGCACTTTAGTCGTGCGTATCTTCATCACCTGGATCGCTGCGGCGAAATGCTGGGCGGAACCCTGAACACGATTCATAATTTGCACTACTACCAAAAGCTGATGTCGGGTTTGCGTCAGGCAATTGAAGAGAGTAAATTGTCGGCCTTTGTTGAGCAGTTTTACCGTCAGCAACAGGGGGGGATCCCTGAATAGCACGCTATTCTGCGCCTTTCGGTGGCGTATCGCAGACCTAGACTGTCAGAAAAATTAAACAACCTCGGAGTACCCTAAATGAAATCCTTATGGCTTGCCCTTACCGGGCTCCTGTTCTCTTTCTCTGCGCTGGCTGAAGGGCCTGCAGCCGATCCCCAGCAGGCTCCGGGGGCGATCATGCAGGTAGTTTTTCTCGGTGGGTTTGTGTTGATTTTCTACTTCCTGGTCTGGCGTCCGCAGAGCAAGCGTGCCAAAGAACACCGGGATCTGGTCGGTGGCTTGAACAAAGGTGATGAAGTGATCGTAAATGGTGGGCTTGCTGGCCGGATCGTGCGCCTGAAAGACGATTTCATTGTGATTGAGATTGCTGACAAAGTTGAAGTTAAGGTTCAAAAGCTTGCCGTGACGACCGCCCTGCCTAAGGGCACTTTGAAAGATATCTAAGCCTCTCAGTCAGGCCGACGGGCGATTACGCATTATGAATAAAAATCCTCTCTGGAAGACCCTGCTGGTTCTGGCATCCCTTGTGTGGGGTGTCATCTACGCCATACCCAATCTTTATCCTGATGACTACGCGATTCAGGTCAGTGGCGCCCGCGGGGCGATCTCTGTCACAGATGCCGAGCTGAAGAAAGCGCAGGATGCGTTGGACACTGCGGGCATTGCTTATCGACAACCTGAGTTGGGCGAAAAGGGTATTACGATTCGCTTCGATTCTAACGATGTGCAACTTAAAGCGCAGCCGATCATTAAGTCAGCACTGGGTTCAGACTATGTGGTGGCTTTAAACCTTGTGCCTACGACACCAGAGTGGTTGGCGTCCATGGGCGCAAGCCCAATGAAACTTGGTCTCGATTTGCGCGGTGGGGTTCACTTCCTGCTGGAAGTCGATCTTGAAAAAGCGACCCAGCAAAACCTTGAGATCGCGCTGAGTGATATCAAGTCCAGTCTCAGGGAAGCAAAGATTCGTTATCGCCAGGTGTCCATTGTCGAAGGTGGAAAGCTTGAACTTGTTTTCCGGCAGGAAAGTGAGCGGGATGAAGCCCTGGCGATTGCGCGCAAGGAGTTCCCTAATTACCTGATTGAAAAGACCAGCTCCGATAAAGGAGAGCTGGTGACCTTGCAGTTGAGTGAGGCGCGCCTGCGTGAAATTGAAGATTACGCGGTTTCCCAAAACCTGAGCACCATCCGAAATCGGGTCAATGAATTGGGGGTGGCAGAACCGCTGGTACAGCGTCAGGGGCGTGGTCGGATCATCGTTCAGTTACCGGGTGTTCAGGATACAGCGGCCGCTAAGCGCGTATTGGGTGCTACGGCAAACCTGGAGTTTCGTTTGGAGGCGAGTCCTGATGCGGGTGTGGGCACGACAGAAACCTTCAAGTTTCGTTCAGATCCTCGCACGGCGGTGATTGAAAAAGACATTATTATCACTGGAAGCAGTGTGGCGCACGCGGCCCAAAACTTTGATGAGCATGGCCAACCCCAGGTCAATATCAAACTGGATTCAGCCGGCGGTAAGAAAATGTACCGTGTCACCGCGAATGCCGTTCAGCGTCGCATGGCCGTGCTTTTTGTTGAGCATAAAGAGCGCATTCGGATGGCGCAGGAGAATGGCCAGGCCGTCGAAAAGCGTGATCGCTACGTTGAAAAAAATATCATTTCTTTAGCGACCATCCAGTCACCGCTGGGTAACGACTTCCGTATTACCGGCCTGGACTCCGTGCCAGAAGCCAGTGAGCTCGCGTTGCTGTTGCGATCCGGTGCGCTGGCAGCCCCGGTTTATTTTGTTGAAGAGCGCACCGTTGGGCCGAGCCTCGGACAGAAGAATATTGAGGCAGGCGTGAACTCCATGGTGATCGGGTTCGTGCTGGTTCTGGTGTTCATGCTGGTCTTCTACCGTTTTTTTGGGTTCCTTGCCAATATTGCGCTGGCGGCTAACGTTGTCATCCTGGTTTCGATTATGGCGATGTTGTCTGCAACGCTGACCCTGCCGGGTATTGCCGGTATCGTTTTGACAGTCGGTATGGCGGTCGATGCAAACGTGCTGATTTTTGAGCGTATCCGCGAAGAGCTGCGCAATGGTGTGCCGGTTCAGTCGGCCATTCATGCGGGTTATGATCGTGCCTTTATCTCCATCTTTGACTCGAATATTACCACGCTGATTGCTGCAATCATTATGTTCGCGATTGGATCGGGGCCGGTCAAAGGCTTTGCGGTGACGCTGTCCATTGGTATTTTGACGTCCATGTTTACGGCAGTCGTGGTGACGCGCACCATTACCAACATGGTTTATGGCGGGCGTAAACTGGACTCCATCTCTATTGGCTCAATCAAAAAGGCGGTGTCGTGATGGAAAATCGCGTTATTAATTTTATGGGCATTGCCAAGCCGACGGCTCTTTTGTCCTTGTTGATGGTTCTCGCGTCGATTGTTGCGCTGGCCGTCAAGGGGCTAACACTGGGGCTGGATTTCACTGGTGGTACGTCTCTGGAGCTTGAGTTTTCAGCAGCGCCAGAGATTCGGGAGGTCAGAGAGACGCTGGCCTCAAATGGGTTCGACAAGGCGGTTATTCAGACTTTTGGGGCGGATACGGCGGTATTGGTGCGTTTGCAGCAAGAGCTGACGGATACGCTCGGCCAGGATGTTGTGAATGCGCTGAGCGGTCTGGATAGTAAGGTGAAGCTGACCAAAGCCGACTATGTCGGATCGCAGGTCGGTGAGGAGTTGAGGGAGGATGGTGGTCTGGGGCTGTTGCTGGCACTTCTGACCATCATGGTATACGTGGCTATGCGTTTCCAGTTCAAATTCTCCGTAGGGGCTGTCGTTGCCTTGTTTCATGATGTGACCATCACTCTGGGGGTGTTTTCGATCCTGGGGTGGGAGTTTGACCTAAACGTGTTGGCGGCCATTCTCGCACTCATTGGTTACTCTCTTAACGACACCATTGTTGTGTTTGACCGTATTCGGGAAAATTTTCGCAAGCTGAGAAAGGAAACCCCGGTCTCTATCGTTAATATCTCACTCACGGATACCCTGTCGAGAACCATTATGACGGGGGTAACGACCTTGCTCGTGGTTGTTGCATTGTATCTGTTTGGTGGTGAGGCGCTGGTTGGATTTTCAAAGGCGTTGATTATCGGGATTCTGATTGGGACCTACTCATCGGTTTATATTGCAAGCAACCTTGCGCTGATGATGAACGTTACCAGTGAAGACCTCATGGAGCCTGTGAAGGAAGGCGCTCAAGTCGATGATCGTCCTTGATCGAGGTGTGCAAAACTGCCGGATCTGATCCGGCAGTTTTGTTTTAGGGCTAAGCAGCTTTTACACGCTGTAATTTGGGGGCAATGGGTTTGAGCAACTTGGGGTTGCAGCAGATCAGGGAGGACGACCTGTCCCCGCTGGGGTTTCCGGCAAAGTCGCTCGTCAATCCCCCAGCTTCTTTGGCGATCAGAAGCCCTGCGGCGGTTTCTTGTAGCGAGATGCCCTTCAGCAGGCTGATATCCAGGTTTCCGGCGGCGACACGGCACAGCTCAAGCGGTATGCAGTGCGCACTGCGAATGCCGAAGCAGTCCTTCTCCAGCTCACGGTAAGTTTCGAAGTAGTCGGCCGATTTTTCAGGGGCGACAACTTTCTCCAGTAGGTTTGTTGAAATAAGTGCTAACTGGAGGTCGGCGATTTTTGACACTCTGAGTCGCTTGCCGTTGTGAGAGGCGCCGCCGCCACGCGTTGCGGTATATTCGTCGCCTGACAGTGGGCAAACAACCAACGCATGTTCGGGTTGGTCATTTTTCTTGCAGATAACGCTGAAGCACCAGTCTGACAGACCGCGTGCAAGGCTGGTGGTGTTGTGGATCGGCATGATGTGCCAGGTGTAGCCCTTGCCGCCTTTCAAATCGCCTTTTTTGGCGACGATATGATTGGGGTAGGCGCGCTGAAGTGCTTTGGACAGGTCGTCATAGAACACACCGTCGACTCGCGTAATGACGCGCTTGAGTTTTTCGGGATCGGTGAAGGATAGCTCCTCACGGTCCAGAATAAGCTGGATCTGTTCATTGGTCGCACGAATAGAGCGCAACGCAATATTGATCATGGGCTGCATAGAGGCTCACACTTTAAAAGAACTTAGGAACCCCCCATTATAAGGGGAATCTCACTTTAAGACTATGCCTGCGCACAGGAGTGGCTATTACATTGTTGGAAAATATACGTATCGTTCTTTTGAATACCTCTCACCCCGGTAATATTGGCGCCGTTGCCAGGGCCATGAAAAACATGTGCTTAAGTCAACTGGTTCTGGTTCGGCCGGATCAGTTTCCACATCCCAAAGCTGATGCCCGCTCTTCCGGCGCGCTCGATATTTTGCAGTCAGCACGGGTGGTTGACTCACTCGATGAGGCGGTAGAGGGGTGTCACCTGGTTGTGGGCACCAGTGCGCGCAGTCGAACACTGCCGTGGCCCATCAGTGAACCGCGCGATTTGGCTGAGCGCATTTATACCGACTACGCTGAGCAATCGGTGGCCGTCGTCTTTGGGCGCGAGGAGCGCGGGCTGTCTAATGAAGAGCTGCAGCGCTGCAATCTGCATGTACAGATTCCGGCGAATCCTGGCTACTCGGCCTTGAATCTGGGGATGGCCGTACAAATTATTTGCTACGAGTTTCACTTGCAGGCGATCAAAGCCTCAGGTGGTGAATCTGCCCTTCCCGGCGAGCAGGGGCCGCATGGGCCAGGCTGGGACGAGCCGGCGGCGACCGTCGATGATGTTGAGCGTATGGTTCGCCACCTGGAAGAAACGCTGGTGCAGGTTGGATTTCATGACCCTGACAACCCGCGGCAATTGATGGCGCGTCTTCGTCGCCTGTATCAGCGGGCTCGGCTCGACAAAATGGAAGTCAACATCCTGCGGGGAATGTTGAAAGCCATTCAGCAGAAAGTAAACACCTGAGGAGAGGTAAGGACGGCTATGTTTGGACAACTTAAAGAAGATGTCGCATCGGTGTTTCACCGTGACCCGGCAGCGCGTAACACCTTTGATGTGCTGACCTGCTATCCAGGGTTGCATGCCTTGCTCCTGCATCGCCTGAGTCATGGGCTATGGAAACGTGGTTTTAAATGGTTGGCCCGCTTTCTGTCCACGCTGGCACGCTGGGCAACCGGAATTGAAATTCATCCGGGCGCTCGCATTGGGCGCCGTTTTTTTATTGATCATGGTATGGGGGTTGTGATCGGGGAAACGGCTGAAATCGGTGATGATGTCACCCTATATCAGGGCGTCACGCTGGGTGGCACCAGTTGGAATAAGGGTAAACGACATCCTACGCTGGGCAATGGTGTTGTGGTCGGTGCCGGCGCAAAAGTGTTAGGACCGTTCACAGTGGGTGAAAATGCCAAAATTGGTTCTAATGCGGTGGTAACCAAAGAAGTGCCACCGAATGCTACCGTTGTGGGAATTCCAGGGCGCATCATTGTGGCTCAGTCTTCGGAGTCCAAGGCGCGAATTGATGCCATGGCCAGTAAGATGGGCTTTGATGCCTACGGTCTCAGTGAAGAAATGCCAGACCCTGTTGCGCGTTCCATACGTGCGATGCTGGACCACATGCATGCAGTGGATGCCCGATTGGAGGGCATGTGTGAATGTCTGAAGAAAATGGACAAGGACTACCAGCAGCCTGACGTTCCGGCTTTGCAGAGCGAAGATTTTGAGTGCGTGAAGGAGTCGAAATAGCGGGCGGCGTTTATGCGTCGGTCTTTCAAGTTGAAATCGCTTGGTGGGGTGGCAGATAATTAAGCGCTTAATGATGAGCTGGACACCATGAGACTGACCACGAAAGGCCGCTATGCGGTTACCGCAATGCTTGATCTGGCGCTGCATGCCGAGCAGGGGCCTGTGAGTCTGGCGGATATCGCCGCGCGGCAGACCATTTCGCTCTCCTATCTTGAGCAGCTGTTTGCCCGTCTGCGCAAACAGAAGCTGGTTCAAAGTATCCGTGGTCCAGGAGGAGGTTACCTGTTATTCCGTGCGCCGGAGCAGATCTCGGTTGCTCACATTATTGATGCGGTTGATGAGTCTGTGGATGCGACCCAGTGCCGAAAAATGGGTAACTGCGCACGCGGTGAGCAGTGCCTCACCCACGATCTTTGGGCTGAGCTGACAGACCACATTCATCAGTTTCTGAGCAATATCACGCTGGCCAGATTGGTGGCTGACGCGCGTTGTCCGGGCAATGGTCGGAATAGTCTGCGTGGTCTGGAGCCCGTCCCCATTCTCAGGCAAGGATAAATGGAGCCGCTTCGATGAATACCCTTTATTTAGACTATGCCGCAACCACGCCCTGTGACGCGGCGGTGGTTGAAACCATGCTGCGTTATTTAGGGGAGGGCGGGCTTTTTGCGAATCCTGCGTCCCGTTCTCATCGGCCTGGCTGGATGGCAGAACAGGTGGTAGAAAACGCACGGCTTGATGTGGCGGGCTTGATAAAGGCTGACCCAAGAGAGATTGTCTGGACCTCAGGCGCCACGGAAGCCAATAATCTCGCCATTAAAGGGAGCTGCGAATTTTATGAGGGGCGTCGGGGGCGTCATCTGGTGACATCCGTTACTGAGCACAAGGCTGTGCTGGATGTGATGCGCTACCTGGCAGGTAAAGGTTACGACGTGACGTTTTTGCGACCGGGCCCGCAGGGTGTTATTACGGCACAGCAAGTGGAAGATGTCCTGAGGGACGACACCTTTCTGGTGTCATTGATGTGGGTTAATAATGAAACCGGTGTTAAAAACCCCATTGAGGAGATTGCCGAGCTGACCCGTTCGCGCAAGATTTTGCTACATGTCGATGCTGCGCAGGCGGTCGGGAAGTGTGAGATCAATGTGGCCCAGGTTCCACTTGACCTGATGTCGTTCAGTGGGCACAAACTTTACGGACCCAAAGGCGTCGGTGCGCTGTTTGTCCGGCGCGAGCCCTTTGTGGGCGTGTTTCAGCAGATTCATGGGGGGGGGCATGAGCGGGGCATGCGTTCTGGTACGCTGCCCACTCATCAGATCGCTGGGTTTGGCGCGGCCTGTCGGATTGCCAGTGAACGCTGGACGCAGGATGCTGCGCATCTACAGACCGTTAAAGAGGCGTTTCTGGCTGCGATTCAGGCGCGAGGATTGGATTTTGCCGTCAATGGACACGCTGACGAGCGCATACCGGGTATTCTCAATCTCTCGATCGCAGGCGTTAATTCGGAGACGCTGATGGCTGCGTTGCCGCAATTGGCTTTGTCGTCAGGGTCGGCCTGTAATTCAGCGACGGTAGAGCCTTCTCATGTGTTGACAGGTATGGATATTCCCCGTAGCGAAGCACTGAATGCCTTGCGTATTTCATTTGGGCGTTTTACGACGATAGAGCAGGTCCGGGAAGCCGCCGGTTGGCTGGTGGATGCCGTTGCCAGCCTTAAGCGCTGAGTTGTACCGCCTTGGATGCCATTCCATCTCGGTCCCGTCGTAGTGTAACTTTTACAACAACCTGCGTATAATCTCGCCTTTGATTTCTTAACCTGACGATAATCGGAGTTTCTCATGGCTGTTGAGCGTACGCTTTCCATCATCAAACCGGACGCAGTTGCAAAAAATGTGATCGGGCAAATTCTGTCTCGCTTTGAAAATGCGGGCCTTAGTATTGTCGCGGCCAAGATGGTTCATCTGTCACAAGAGCAGGCAGAAGGATTTTATGCCGAGCATAAAGGCCGTGGCTTTTTCGCGGACCTGGTTGCATTCATGACCAGTGGTCCGGTCGTTGTGCAGGTACTGGAAGGTGAGAACGCCATTCTCAAGAATCGTGAACTGATGGGCGCTACCAACCCCAAAGAAGCCGCGGCAGGTACGATTCGCGCTGATTTCGCTCAGTCCATCGATGCTAACGCGGTTCACGGTTCCGATTCGGCGACTTCTGCGGCGCGCGAAATCGCTTATTTTTTCAGCGAAAAAGAGCTGTGCCCACGCGGTTGATTTGATGTAACAGGGCTTTGCCAATGACTTCCGGAAACAAAACAAACCTTTTGGGCATGACCCGTCTGCAGTTGGAGGACTTCTTTGCCTCGATTGGCGAGAAGCGCTTTCGCGCCTCGCAGTTGATGAAATGGGTTCATCAATTGGGGGTGTCTGACTTTGATCAGATGACCAACATGAGCAAACCGTTGCGAGAAAAACTCAAGTCGGTGGCGGAGGTTTGTTTGCCGGAAGTGACCTATGAAAGTACCTCAAGTGACGGTACACGCAAGTGGGTCATGCAGATGGAGGGCGGCAGTAGTATTGAGACCGTCTTTATTCCCGATGGGGATCGCGGCACGCTCTGTGTCTCCTCTCAGATTGGCTGTTCGCTCGATTGCAGTTTTTGCTCAACCGGGAAACAGGGCTTCAATCGAAATCTGAGCGCAGCAGAGATCGTCGGGCAGCTTTGGGTGGCGGCGCGCGCCTTTGGTCAGCAGGATGTTTCCAAGGAGCGATCCGTGACCAATGTCGTTTTCATGGGGATGGGAGAGCCCCTGTTGAATTTCGATAATGTTGTCGCTGCCTGCACCGTTATGATGGAAGACTTTGCCTACGGTATTTCCAAGCGGCGTCTGACGGTGAGTACGGCAGGTCTGGTCCCAGCACTGGATCGTTTGGGCGATGTGACGGATGTCTCTCTCGCCGTTTCATTACATGCCCCCAACGATACGTTGAGAAATGAGCTGGTGCCCCTGAATAAAAAGTATCCTATCTCGGAGTTGATGACTTCGTGTAAGAATTATTTGGCCAAGTTGCCCGACAAGCACCGTCGCGCGACGATTGAGTATACCCTGATCGCCGGAGTGAACGACTCGCCGGAATTGGCACATGAACTCGTTGATTTGCTGAAAGATGTGCCCTGCAAAGTCAATCTGATTCCATTTAACCCTTTTCCACAGAGCAATTATCAAAGACCCAGCCGCAATGCGGTCATGCGGTTTCAAAAGATTCTCAGTGACGCAGGTTACGTGACCACGATCCGAACGACCCGAGGCGATGATATTGATGCAGCCTGTGGTCAGCTTGTGGGGCGGGTAGCGGATAAAACACGACGAAGTGCCCGATATATAGATGCCGTGAATGTGACCGGAGAGGAGTCCCGTCTGTGATGCTGAACGCCAGGGTACGGGTTGGCTCGATTCTGATTTTTGCAGTGCTCCTGTTAACAGGGTGCGTCACGGAGACCACCAGCTCGTTTAATAATAAGGCTTCGGCATCAAAGGCTGCAGACTCTTATGTGGAACTTGCGCTGGCCTACCTGCGGAATCGGGAATATGATCTGGCGTTAAATCGTTTGGAAAAAGCACTGGAAATCAGTCCGCAACATCTTGAAGCTAATGCCATTCTTGGACTGGTCTATCAGGAGCAGGGCGAGGCAAGCCATGCTGAGGCTCAGTATCGAAAAGCAATTGATATCGATCCCAGCTTTACCCGCGGACGTACCTATCTTGCTGCGTTCCTTTTTAATCAGGGGCGGCTGGATGAGTCCCTGGAGGAGTCACGCAAAGCGGCTGAAGATTTAAAGTTTAATGGCCGTTACCAGATATTTTCAAATATTGGTATGATCGAGTCTCAGCTGGGGCGTCAGACCCAAGCTATTGAGGCTTACGAAAAATCACTTCTGCTTCGCCGGGATCAGCCGAATTGCCAGTTGGCGCTTTCTGGCCTTTATCTGGCGACAGGAAATCTGACCAAGGCCGCCCGAAATTATGGTCTTTTCTGGGAGGCTGTCAGAAGTGGAGACACACGCCACACCCCCGCGAGCCTGGAAACCGGAATTCAGATCGCTCGTGCGGCAGGGGATAAGGACAAGGAAGCGTCACTATGGCTGTATCTGAAAAATGAATTTCCGAACTCAGCCGAGTATCAACGTTTGTCCAAGGGACAGTGAAATGCTTGAGACAACTGCGCCCGAAAAAGCCCTGGGTGCTCGCTTCAGAAACGCACGTGAATCCCTCGGAATTAGCGTAGGGGAGGCTGCTGAAAGCCTCCATATCATCCCTCGTTATGTGCGCTGCATGGAAAGTGGTGATTATAGTCAGCTACCGGGAGTGGTCTTCCTGAAAGGCTATGCCAAAGGGTATGCGCGACTGCTGGAGCTACCTGAAGATCAAATGATGGCCTTGTTAGATGCGGCGCTGGAAAGTAAGGCCTATTTTGCGGAAACGGCTGACCGTTTTGCCGCATTGCCTAAAGAGCAGGCCTCTACTCATCACGGGAAATGGTTGCTGCTTGGGGTATTGCTGGTCGTGGGGTCGGGTGTGAGTTACTGGTGGAATCGCGTGGATGAACGTCCCGTGAATGTGCCGGAACAATACGTCGAGGAGCAACCCATCGAGGAACTACACGCCGAAGAGCCAAAAGCTGCTGAGCCTGAGTCGGTGGAAGAGCCTCCGTCCGAGGTTCTTGGTAATGCAGAAAACCAGATTCCGGCAAAACCGGAGGTGAGCATTGCTCCCGCACCGGAAGCTGCTGCTGGAATCGTTGAGCCTTCGGTGTCGGGCACTGTTCCATTGGACGTGTCGTTCGCGGCCTCAAGCGATCCCAAGTCCCCAGCCTCAAGCGATCCCAAGTCCCCAGCCTCAAGCGATCCCGAGGCCCCTGCCGAGTTAGCTGGGGCAGACAAGTTGCCAGTGTCAAGTGAAGCTCCTGCTGCCGGCCAGTTGACGGCGGTTGAGGTGATGTTCCATGGCGATTGCTGGTTCGATATCCGTGACGCAAGCAATGAACGAATTGTTCAGCTGTTTCGTTCCGGGCAGACCGTCACGTTTTCAGGTCAGCGCCCTATTCATGTTATCGCGGGTGCGGCCGACGCGGTCGAGATTCGTGTTAATGGCCATGTCTGGGGCCTGGACCAATATAAAATCTGGAATAACCGCGTTGAATTTGTTTTGGAGCCCTAGCGATGCATCATGAGTCGCCCATCAAGCGCCGGATCTCTCGTCAGATCATGGTTGGTAACGTGCCCGTTGGGGGGGATGCCCCGATATCTGTTCAGTCCATGACGAATACTGAGACGACAGATGTCGATGCGACGGTGGCACAGATCGAACAGCTGCAAAAAGCTGGCGCGGATATCGTTAGGGTCTCGGTGCCCTCAATGGATGCGGCAGAGGCATTTGGCGAGATTCGCCGGCGTGTGTCTCTGCCTTTGGTTTCAGACATTCATTTCGACTATAAGATCGCGTTGCGGGCGGCTGAGGTCGGCGCGGATTGCCTGCGCATTAACCCAGGTAATATCGGGCGGGAAGATCGGGTACGGGAGGTGATTGCTGCTGCCCGGCACCACGGTATTCCGATCCGCATCGGCGTGAATGCGGGCTCATTGGAAAAAGATTTACAGAAAAAGTATGGCGAACCCACACCAGAGGCGCTGGTTGAGTCGGCCATGCGTCACATTGATATTCTTGATCGACATGATTTTCAGAATTATAAGCTCAGTTTAAAAGCGTCAGATGTGTTTATGACCGTAGCGGCCTATCGGCTCATTGCGGCTCAGATTGATCAGCCACTGCACCTGGGAATTACCGAGGCCGGAGGATTCCGGTCAGGCGCCGTGAAATCGGCGATCGGCCTTGGTATGTTGTTGATGGATGGCATCGGCGATACGATCCGTGTGTCGCTGGCTGCGGATCCGGTGGAGGAGATCAAAGTTGGTTTTGATATTCTGAAAAGCCTGAAACTTCGCGCCAAAGGCATTAACTTTATCGCGTGTCCCAGCTGCTCCCGTCAGAACTTTGATGTTATTAAAACCATGAATGCCTTGGAGTCCCGGCTTGAGGATATCGATGTCTCCATGGATGTGGCGGTTATTGGGTGTGTTGTCAACGGGCCGGGTGAAGCGCGTGAGGCGGATCTTGGATTGGCGGGTGGAACGCCGAATAATTTGATTTATGTAGACGGTGCTCCCGGCGAGAAAGTCGCTAATGACGTTCTGATTGACCGTTTTGAGACGCTCATTCGCCAGAAAGCAGCAAAGAAGAAAGAAGAGCAGGCGACAGTGATCGCCAAAGGTTAGGCAGAGTTGGCTAAGATACAAGCCATTCGTGGCATGAATGATATTCTCCCCTCCCAGACACCCGCATGGCGCTATCTGGAGGAACAGGCCCGACAATTGTTCGAGCAGTACGGTATCGAAGAGATTCGTACACCGATTGTTGAATCGACTGACTTGTTCAAGCGATCGATTGGTGAAGTTACCGATATTGTCGAAAAAGAGATGTATACCTTTGAGGATCGCAACGGAGACAGTCTGACGCTGCGCCCTGAGGGGACGGCGAGTGTTGTGAGAGCGTGCGAGGAGCACGGGATGCTCTACAATCAGACTCAGAGGCTCTGGTATGCCGGCCCAATGTTTCGGCATGAGCGGCCACAAAAGGGACGCTACCGACAGTTTCATCAAATAGGAGTGGAGTGCTTTGGTTTCCCGGGGCCTGATATCGACGCTGAACTGATTGTCATGACCTTTCGCCTGTGGCAGAAATTGGGTCTGGATCAACAGGTTACTTTGCAGATCAATAGCCTGGGTACAGCGGCCTCCCGACAGGCCTATCGTTCGGCGTTGACAGCTTATTTGTCTGACTTTAAAGATCAGTTGGATGAAGATAGTCTGCGTCGTCTGGAAACCAATCCGCTTCGTATCCTCGATACCAAGGACCCGAAAACCCGTGCTGTCCTGAAAGAGGCACCCGTCTTCAGTGAGTACCTGGATGACGTGTCCAGGCAGCATTTTGATGAACTGTGCGGTCTGTTGACCAGCAGTGGGGTGCCATTTGAAGTGAACCCTGCGTTGGTCAGAGGGCTTGATTATTACGGGCTGACCGTTTTTGAGTGGGTCACCGATACCTTAGGGGCGCAGGGAACCATTTGCGCAGGCGGGCGTTATGATGGTCTGGTCGAGCAACTGGGCGGCAAACCGACCCCCGCGGTCGGATTCGCCATGGGCGTCGAGCGTCTGGTACTTTTGTTGGAGACCCACGGATGCTTGCCATCCTCCCTTCTGGATCGACTGGACTTTTTTATCGCGGCCAGTGGTGAGGGGGCTCAAGCCTTTGCGTTTGATGTAGCGTGTCAGCTACGCAGCAGTCAGCACAGTGCAAAAGTGATTATGAATTTTGGTGGCGGAAGTCTGAAAACCCAGATGAAGCGCGCTGATAAATCGGGTGCGACCTATGCCCTGGTCATTGGTGAGGCCGAGGTTGCTGCCCGATCTGTCACGCTGAAATATTTACGCACCGATAAACCTCAAAAAAGTCAGAGCCTAACAGAGTTTCTGTCGGGTTTGGGACGCTTGATGTGATGGAGTTGAATAACAATGAGTGGGAGTCGATATGACTGACTATTTGCGATCGGAAGACGAACAGGTCGCTGCGCTTAAGCAGTGGTGGAAAGATAACGGTACGAGTTTGCTGGTCGGCGTTGCTGTCGCTCTTGCGGGTTTGTTTGGCTGGAAGGCCTATCAACAAAACCAGATTGAAGCTCGTGAGCATCGCTCCATTCAATTTCAGCAATTGCTCGATGCCAGTGCTCAACCACCGGCGGTGGAGGGCGATAAAGCGGAAGAAAAAGTGAATAATGTCGCGTTTCTTTCCGAAGAAATTCTCAAGGAAAACCAGGACTCCCGATACGCCATCTATGCGCGCCTGATGTTGGCCAAAACAGCAGTAGAAGATTCACGTTATGAGGATGCTGAGAAAGCCCTGCGCGAGGCTCTCAAAGCCAATACAGATACCGCACTGGCCTCTGTTATTCAGGTTCGCCTTGCGCGAGTGCTGGCCTTGCGCGATCAGGCGGACGAGGCGCTCTCCCTGCTTTCAGGCAAGCCGGCTGAGGGCTTTGCCGCCTACTTTGATGAATTGAAAGGGGATATTTTCAAGACACAGGGTAAACTCAAAGAGGCGCGGGCGGCCTATGAGTCTGCCTTGGCGAATGCCCAGAAGAATGGGGGCGAAACCCGCCTGCTGGAAATCAAAATTGACGATCTGGCGGGAGCCTAATCTTGTACATGGCTTTTATTCGGGGTATTGGAGGCGTTTTACTGGCGCTGCTTCTGGCAGCCTGTTCAGCCGATGACGCAAGACCACCACCTGCGGAACTTCAGAGCATCAAGCCTGAGGTGACCCTGGAGCGTGCATGGTGGTTTGATGTCGGTGTAGGCAGTGCGGAGCAGATTCTGGATTTGCGGCCTGTGTTCATGGACGGCGTATTATACGTCGTCGATGCCGAGGGCCTGGTGACGGCTCTCGAACCGGTTGAGGGCGAGCGTCTTTGGAAAGAAGATCTGGAGCGTTCTATCACGGCGGGGCTTGCGGCCAATCAGGGCTTGCTTTTTCTGGTAGAGGAAGCCGGAAAAATTATGGCCTTTGATACGGCAACCCGGGAAATAATCTGGGAAGCGGCACTGACCAGCGAGTCAGTTGTGAAGCCTCTGACCGTTGGCGATAGTGTGGTTGTGCAAACGATTGATGGTCGGGTGACGGCGCTGGGGCAGAAAGATGGTGTTAAGCGCTGGGAGTACCTCAATACCACGGAACCCTCACTGTCATTGCGAGGGGATGCCGTGCCATTGTTGTTCAAGGATTCGATTATTGCCGGGCTCTCTAACGGCACGGTTGTTTCCCTGTCCGTCCGTAGCGGAGAGCTGCAGTGGGAGCAGCGGGTTGCGGAGGCCAAGGGACGAACCGAGCTAGAGCGTTTAATTGATGTGGATAGCGCCATCTTCATGGTCGATAACCGACTGTTTGCTGTGGCTTACCAGGGGCGTCTGGTTGAACTGGATCCCTTTAGTGGAACGGTGGTCTGGGCTACCGAGGCTTCCAGTTACTCCGATCTTTCAGTCGGTTATAACGCACTATTTATTACGACCCCCGCGGGAGAGGTTGCGGCCTTCAAGCGAGATGGAGGTGCCAGGGTTTGGTCCAATAATGAGTTGGCATACCGTTATCTGGGCGCACCGGTTGTTTGGCAGTCCTATGTGGTGCTGCCGGATTTCGAGGGTTACATGCATGTCCTCAATCAGACGGATGGCCGAATTGTGGGTCGCTTCCGACCGGGTGACGAAGACGGGATTCGAGTGCCTGCCTTTGTGGCCAACGACTTGATCTATATCTATTCAAATGACGGCACACTCAGTGCCTGGCGGCAGGAGTAAGGGTGTGAGTAAGCCGGTGATCGCCCTGGTGGGCAGACCTAATGTTGGAAAATCGACGCTGTTCAACAGGCTGTCCCGAACCCGTGATGCGCTGGTAGCCGACTTTGCCGGGTTGACGAGAGATCGCAAGTACGGTGAAGGTGAGTTTGACGGCAAAGGCTTTATCGTTGTCGACACAGGCGGTATCAGCGGTGAAGAACAGGGGATTGATGCCTCCATGGCGATACAATCCTACACTGCAATGAATGAGGCTGATCTGGTTCTGTTTGTGGTTGATGCACGCGATGGGCTCACTGCCGCGGATGAGTTGATCGCCCGTGAATTGCGAACCCGCGGTAAACGTACCATTCTGGTCATCAACAAGGTTGACGGTCTGCGCGAGGATCTGGCGGGTGTTGACTTCTATTCGTTAGGTTTTGCGGAAACACTGCATATCTCCGCCAGTCACAACCGTGGCATTCGTTCACTGCTGGATAAAGCACTGGAACCTTTCGACAGTGCCATCGATGACACCCCTACGGCTGATCAGGGCATTGTGATTGGTATCATTGGGCGTCCCAATGTGGGTAAGTCCACCCTGGTGAACCGAATGCTGGGTGAAGAGCGTGTTGTCGTCTTTGACCAGCCTGGAACGACACGCGATTCGATCTTTATACCTTATGAGCGTCATGGTAAGCCTTACACGCTGATTGACACGGCAGGTGTCAGGCGGCGGAAAAATGTGAGTGAGACGGTTGAGAAATTCTCAATCGTCAAAACCCTGCAAGCCATTAAGGATTCTCATGTGGTCATCCTGGTGATGGATGCCCGAGAGGGTATCGTTGATCAGGATTTGCACCTGCTTGGATTCGCGATGGAATCGGGGCGAGCCATTGTGCTGGCCATCAATAAGTGGGATGGTCTGTCGCCGGATGATCGCTTACAGATCAAGTCAGAAATTGATCGTCGCCTCGGCTTTGCGGGGTATGCCCGCTTGCACCTGATTTCAGCCTTGCACGGCACAGGGGTGGGCGATTTGTACCGATCAATCGAAGAGTGCTTTGAAGCAGCGATGAAAAAGTGGCCCACCCGATTGCTGACAGACTATCTGCAGGATGCCACTGGCTCGCATCCTCCTCCGCTGGTCAATGGGCGGCGAATCAAACTGCGTATGGCGCATCAGGGGGGCTCGAATCCGCCGATTATTGTCATACATGGAAATCAGACAGACGAATTACCCAACAGTTATAAACGCTATCTCGAAAATACCTTTCGTCAGGCGCTGAATATTCGCGGCACACCGATCCGTTTTGAATTCAAAGGCAGTGAAAATCCTTTTGCAAACAAGGTCAACCGTCTCACGCCCCGGCAGATTCATAAGCGTGAACGTCTGATGAAGCATGTCAAAAAAGAAAAATATCGGGCTAAGCGCCGTAAAAAGAAGGACTAGGGTCTCGGCACGGTAGCAAGCTTAGTCCATGACGGAAGTATTCTGTGTTGCCTGTATTGCGGTCAGCGCGATTGTATAAACGATGTCATCCACGAGTGCGCCGCGAGACAGGTCGTTCACGGGTTTTTTGAGTCCCTGCAGCATGGGGCCCATGCTGACAACGTTTGCACTCCGCTGCACGGCCTTATACGTCGTGTTGCCCGTATTCAGGTCTGGAAACACGAACACGGTCGCCTGACCTGCGACCTGACTCCCCGGCGCCTTGGTTGCGGCCACCTCACGTGTGACGGCAGCGTCATACTGCAAGGGGCCATCGATCAATAGATCGGGGCGTAACGACTTGGCTTTTTCGGTCGCCTGCCTGACTTTGTCTACATCACTTCCGGTTCCTGATGTGCCGGTGCTGTAACTCAGCATGGCAACCTTGGGTTCTATGCCCATCAAGATGGCGCTATCCGCGCATTGAAGCGCAATGTCGGCAAGCTCGTCTGCTGTTGGGTCAGGATTGATCGCACAGTCGCCATAGACGACTACCTGATCGGGCAGACACATGAAAAAAACGGACGAAACGACCGATGAACCTGGTCGACTTTTGATAAGTTGCAGCGCGGGGCGGACGGTGTTGGCTGTTGTATGCACGGCGCCAGAGACGAGTCCGTCGACCTCATCCATGGCCAGCATCATGGTCGCAAGCACAACGGTATCCTCCAGCTGAGCGTCGGCCATTTGGGGCGTTAGCCCCTTATGCTGACGCAGGGCCACCATCGGTGCGACATAACGCTGACGCACCTGATCGGGTTCAATGATGCGCAGTGAATCCGGCAGATGAAGGCCCTGCGCTTCGGCCACCGCCTGAATTTCGGTGGTTTTGCCAATGAGAATGCAGTCAGCGATCTGGCGCTGGTGGCAAATAATGGCGGCCTGGACGGTACGTGGTTCATTGCCTTCGGGAAGTACGATAGTTTTCGCGGCTGCCCTGGCTCTCTGCGTAATCTGATAGCGGAAGGCGGCGGGAGACAGTCGCAAGGGGCGGGAGATCTGTACCCTCTGCGCCAGCCAGTCGATATCAATGCGGGAGACGATGCCATGAATAACCGACTCAATGCGTTCATAGTCGTCGACAGGCACCTCTGAGTCCAGTCGGGAGAGCATATTGGCCGTATGGTAGGTATCCTGCTGGGTACTGAGCACCGGAAGACCGGTATCCATGGCGGGCATACAAAGTTTTTGGGTTCTGCGGTCAGGCACCAGCCCACCGGTCAACAGGATACCCGCCAATGGAACGCCAATTAACGCCGCCATACTGGCGGCGACAATAATGTCTTCCCGGTCACCAGGGGTTACAATCAGGGTGCCAGAACGCAGAGATTCGAGCATATTTGGCAACGTTCGGGCCACCACGGTGACCTGGAGGATGCGGCGCTGTTGCATTTCGCCGGGATTAATGACCTCTGCACTCAGGGTTGTCAGGATGTCTGAAACGCGGGGTGCAACCAGCTCGGGTTGCCAGGCTATGGCGGCGATGAGTTTCATACGCCCGGAGCGAAATAGGGCGACTTCCCGGTGGTAGTCGGGAATGCGACGGTCACAGCGTGGATGGTTTTGGTGATCGGTAATGCGAAAGTCGGAGGACTCAGGGGCGCACACTTTATTGAGAATGCAGCCGATGACGTCCGGGTCCTGAGGCGAATCGAAAAGCTGTGCAGCCATCCCGACCTGCTCCTCTAATTCATCAAAATCCAGACGCCCCGGCGCAGCGACGAGGATGACCTCAGCGTTCAGGGTACGAGCGATTTCGACGTTCAGACGAGCCGCATAGTCTTCATGGCCGGTATCCACCAACCCTTCGGCAATCACCACATCAACATTTTCTTCGCTATCATGGTAGTTTTCCAGAATCTCCTCCATCAGGAGATCCGTTTGGTTCTCGCTGATGCGGCGCAGAGCGTGTTTCAGGGAGAGTGGGTCGCAGGGTGTCAGTCCCATGGGATTGCGTGCGAAAATGACGGTACGGTCGTCCAGGCTTTTACCGCTGCGGGATTGTGAAATGGGTTTAAAGAATGCGACGCGCAAGCCGGCACTGTCGAGAGCTCTCAATACACCGAGGCAGACTGACGTGAGTCCGACATGGCTGGATACGGGGGCCAGAAAGAAAACTTTGGCTTTAGCCATTGGGCGAACTCCTTTTACTGAGCGTTCCTGTTTCGCAGGGTCTCGTTAGCAAGTACCCATTCGATGAACTCAGGACCTGGTGCAGGGCGGTTATAGAAATAACCCTGGGCACAGTCACAACCTTTATTGCGTAAAAAGTGAAGTTGTGCCGTATCCTCAACGCCTTCCGCAATGACTTTCAGACCCAGACTATGTGCCATCGTAATAATGGCGGTGACCAATGCTGCGTCTTCTGCCTCGGTATTCACATCTTTAACGAAGGAACGATCGATTTTAAGGCTGTCAAAAGGATAGCTTTTGAGGTAGCTCAGTGCCGAATAACCGGTCCCAAAATCATCGACCGACAGTCGCACACCGCGCTTATCCAGCGCATTGAGGATTTCATAGGTTTCCAGCGTGTTATCCAGAAGCAGGCGTTCAGTGATTTCAAGTTCCAGTAAATGACCCGGAATCTGATGGCGATCCAGTATTTTTTTCACGGTTTCCACAAAACTTTGGTCGCGAAACTGGCGAGGGGAGACGTTGATGGCAATGCAGAGGGAAAGGCCATGTTTCAAATTCCATTCACTGGTTGCCTGGCACGCGGTTTCAAGTACCCATTCGCCAATGCTGACAATCAGGCCCGTTTCTTCGGCCAGGGGAATGAATTTGTCGGGAGAAATGCGGCCCATGACCGGGTGATCCCACCGTAACAGTGCTTCGGCACCCAGCAGTCGTCCGGTTGCCGTTTCTACAATGGGTTGATAGTTCAGACTCAACTCTTTATTTTCGAGCGCTTTACGCAAGTAAGCATCCAGTTTCAGGCGTTCTCGCGAGGTTTCACCCATATCCGTTGTGACGCGGTGGTAGGCACTTTTGCCCTTGCTCTTAGCCTGATACATGGCGGTGTCAGCATACTGGAGCAGCGCACTGGAGTTATCACAATCCAAGGGATAGATGGCAATGCCGATACTGGTGCTGATAAAGACCTCTTGCCCATGCAGGAGGAAAGGGGGGGCGAAGGCGGCCAGAATTCGTTCTGCGACGACATCCGAATCTTCGGGGGTCTCCAGGCTGGGGAGAACAATCAGGAACTCATCTCCGCCAAGTCGGGCAACCGTGCTGCTGCCCCTGAGCGAGGCGGAGATCCGTCGGGAGGCCTCTACCAGCAGTGTGTCGCCAGCATCGTGCCCCATCGTATCATTGATGGTCTTGAAATTATCAAGATCGAGAAACATCACGCCGACCAGGGACTGCTCCCTTCGCGATTGGGAGAGCGCCAGCTTGAGCCTGTCCAGCGCCAGCATACGATTCGGAAGCCCGGTTAAGAGGTCGTAATTGGCCTGCTTGAGCAGTTGTTGCTCATATTGTTTGCGTACAGAGATATCTTCACCCAGAATCAGGAACTGTGCGATGTGTCCCTGTTCGTCACGAATGGGGGTAATCACAACCTGCTCCCAGAACTTTTCACCCCCCATACGGGTGCTGTGCATCTCACCTTGCCAGATACCGGCTCGCTCCACTTGAATCTCTATATTGTCCCAGAGTTGATGATTCTGCTGATCATCAAGGCTGATGGCAGCCAGGTTGCGGGGATGCTGCCCAATAATCGTATTGAGGGTATGGCCTGTCAGGTGGCGGAATTTCTGATTGGCATAGGAAATTTTCCATCGGTGGTCACAAATGAGTACGGATGAGGGGCTTTGTTCAATCGCCAGTGATAAACGCCTGATCTCATCGGCATCCTTATTTTGCTTTTCAATATCAGCCAGCAACGACTCACGCATTGAATTCAATGCGTCAGTGACCCTCTCCAGTTCGTCGGGAATACCTCTGGAAGGCTTACGATCCAGCTTCAGCGGGGTATTCAGTGCATCGATCTTGAGGCTTCTCGTATAGTGAGCCATCTTGCTTAAGTGCCGCGTAACCAGAAACTGGAAAATCCAGAGGATGATGACTGACAGGAAAAAGGTCTTAAAAGCCTGCGTCGTCAGAATGACCAGGATGCGTTCACGCAACTGCCGATAGATTTCATCCAGACTGGCGGTAATGGTGAGCTCTCCCAGGTCATACACTTCATCAGAGGTGTGCTGAAGCACGATGGTAAAGGATCGCGTATCGCTGCCATCAGGGGGGGCGCCCATCTCAATGATGTTGTCGGGATAAATTTTCAAGCGGAGATGGACGATATCCGGAAGGTTCAGGATGCCCTGCATCTGCACCTTCAGTAATTTCTGGTCAAGCGACCAAAGGCTGCGCGCCAGCGAACTTTGATAGCTGGTTCGTATCAGTTCCATTCGCTGGGTGACCAGGCTTACATCCTTGCGGTAATCGGAATAGACCTGAATGCCAGTGGCAAAGAGAGTGAATATGGAACTGCACATCAGAATGTAGCCGAGCATCCGAAACGATAGCGGCGACGATTCGCGAAATTGTTTCAGACGTTCAACGAGATTCATGTCGGGCTCTAATTGCCTTCAAGTCAATGAATTAGCGATAGTATAACGATAGCCTAACACGCTGGGTTGTTAAAGGTGGCTTAAGACTTTGGCAAATCTTGTTCGTTCAGCCACTGTATGCATTGTTGGTAGATATGACTGATGTCGGTCGGAGATAGGGCGAAGCGCTTCAGCAACGACCAGTGAATGCCTTCCAGATTGCAACGTTCATATTGAATTGTTGTGTGTAATGCAAGTCCTGGCTTTCCTTTCATTCGCGTCAGCGCGTCTGTAATTCGCTCCTCCAGTGGGAGCTTCTGCAGGATCTCCGCGACGGGTAGATCGAAAAAAGCTTCCAGGCAACTAAAAAGCCCTATCGTAAAGTAGGCATCCGCAGCCTCTGGTTCCAGAGATTGCGCCAGAAGCTCGCACATCCTTGCGCGGGTTAAGGCAAAGTTGACGAGAATGGCCGGTTTGTCATCCATGCCCGTCAGCGCGAGCAAGGTTGCCCAGGCTTTAATGCGGGAGATACCCAGCATCATTACTGCCATGTGGATGGACTCAATTTTTCGCGAGCGTCGGAACGCCGCTGAATTGACCAACTGAAGCAGTTTGAAGGCCAAAGAGGGATCCCTGGTAATGATATCGATGACCTGTGCGATGGATAACGCTGGATTCTGCATGGTGGCGATGAGTTGCATGACTGCCATCTTGTTTTGGGGCAGTTTTCGGCCTTTGACGACCTGGGGCTTGCTTAAAAAGTAACCTTGAAACATGTCGCAGCCCAGGTCTACACACCGTTGAAACTCTTCGTGGGTTTCGATTTTTTCCGCCAGGAGCTTTTTTTGTTGCTGTTTCAACTGACGAATGACCTCTGGCAGCCGACTTTCGGCAATGGCAGGCAGTTCCAGTTTTACAATGTCCACAAACGGCAGGAATGCATCAGAGCGGGTGCCGGGCACATAATCATCCATTGCCAGTGTAAAGCCTTTGCGCTTCAGGTCCGCCACCGCAGCCAGAACTGCAGCATCCGGTTCAATGTCCTCCAGTATTTCAATGGTGAGGTGTTCAGGTGAAAAAGGAGGGGGTTGGAGTAACAGTTCGCGAGTGAAATTAACGAAGGCTTTTTGTCCTCCGGTCACTTCTTCGATCGTACTCTCAGTATAGGCGTTCAGGAGTACCTGAGACGTAGCCAGATTGCCATCGAATTTTTCGGGCGCGACCTCGGACCGAAACAGCAGCTCATAACCGATGACTGACTTGGCTGGGTTATAGATGGGCTGTCGGGCAAGTAGGATCTGATCCAGAGGCATGCAGGGTCCAATTTGAATTCAGGCGAACAGTTTTTAAGTGTAGCCAAGTTTTTACGATTCACATGCGTTGACAGGACTCGGTCAGTTCCCTATTATACGCGCCACCTGGGAACACAGTGTTTTCTGTCCCCTTCGTCTAGAGGCCCAGGACACCGCCCTTTCACGGCGGTAACAGGGGTTCGAATCCCCCTAGGGGACGCCAATATGAAAAAGCCGCAGCGAACGCTGCGGCTTTTTTTATGTGTCCAGCATGGGCGCACTTCTGCAATTACCCACCTAAACCGTTGTTACTCGATCTGCGCTTTAGGAGGCCCGCCTTGAAATGCGGGCGCCGCGGGAACAAATACTCAGTCTCGGTAGAGTTTATTGGAAAACTTGGGGGCAGAGGTCATGACCGTTGGGTCTTCCGTTCCCAGAATACCCGCCTTGAAATCAGAGCTCACAGGATACTCGCCAATCCAGATAGACAGAATGGCGTCGAACAGGTCTTTTCCTGGGATGGTGCCTCGATCTTCTCCTGCCAGAATGACACGGGTGCCTCTTCCGGGGATATACTCAACGACAGCCTTGTCACCGGGCATCAGCCGCTGGTCGAACATGTGCAGTATTTTCTGAATGCCCTCGCTCATCGCCTCGGCCTTTTCTTGCGGCACATTCAGACGCATACCTTCATAAAACGCTTCGGCTATCCGACGTCCACGCACATCCCTCAGAATGTTGAATTCCATGCGGCGGGTCGTGTCCTGAGACATCAGGTAGTTTGGGTCGTTGGAAGGTTCTTCTACATACAGTGAGCCAACGTATACGTCGACAAACATCAGATATTTTCGCTTGGCGGCACCGTTGAGAAACAACTCTGGCCGGTCGCCTTCAGCCGGCAGCACTTCGGCCACTTCAATCCCATCTATTTCCTTGGCTTGAACACCTTGTGCTATTCCTGTAGCAGCAAGAAGCAGAAGACAGTAACCAATCACTCGTTTTGTCATGGGTTTCTCCTTATTATGCGGACCTGACTGAGGAAGGCCGAATGCACATTTGGTAAATAATACATACAATTTGTTACAAAAGGCTAGTCTGTGCTCACAAATTGTGCGAAATGTGTGCGTAATGAGAGGTCAATTTGATTTGGAGCAGGGGGATATGCTGGAAAATGTAAGTCAGTTAGTGGAGATGCAGTTACCGGCTCTGGGGCCGAATGACCGACTTTTATTGGTGCACCCTCCTTCAGATGAAGGCGTTTCGCTACTCGCCCGTCGCTATCCTGGGCAGGTATCTGTCTTCAGTTGGGATGCGGGCATTCATGCCCGCTCTGACGCGCTGGGTGATGGCAAACTTCTGACAGGGATTCAGGGTGACGAACTCCAGCCGGTGGTCGGGGGGGAGGGGGTTTCGCATGTGGTGCTGTATATGACCAAGGCTAAGGAACGCCTTGAGCTGACACTTGCCCTGCTGGCGGAAACGCTCAGTATCGCGCGTTATGTTGCACTGGTGGGCGAAAAACGCAGCGGCGTCGAAAGTGCCGCCAGGCGACTGCATAAGGAAAAGGGCTGGGCCGTTCGGAAAGATGCCTCTGCCAGGCATTCGCAATGGTGGCAGGTTGTTCCTTCGCGCGATACTGGCAGATTTAATCTTGATCGATTTTCATCGGTCTATTCGGTTGGGCTAATGGGGGAGGGTGTTGAATCGTGCACGAAGCTGCACGTTTCCACACTGCCCGGTGTATTCAGTCATGGGGCGCTGGATGCCGGAACGGAGTTTCTGCTTGCAGCGTTACAGGATGTAGTGACACAGCGAGTGCCTCAGACTCTGACGGTGTTCAGGCGCAGCGGGCCTGCCGCTAAGGTGCTGGATTTTGGGTGTGGTTCGGGGGTCATCAGTCTGTGGTTGGCACATCATTTTCCCCAATTGAGGATAGACGCGCTGGATATTGATGCGCTGGCATTGTTGGCGACCCGACGAAATTGTTCGGCCAACTCGATCAATGCTGCGCAGATTCAGACGCGGCTCAGTGATGGCTTGTCGGCGCTGACAGGACGTTACGCACTGATCGTCACAAACCCACCCTTTCATCAGGGGCAGAAACAGGATCTGAACGTGACACGTCAATTTTTACGCGAGTGTCAGCAGCATTTAACCCCGACCGGTGAACTGGTTTTGGTGGCCAACCGTTTTCTGCCCTACGCGGAGTGCCTGGAGGGTTCCTTTCGTCGCTGGAGCATTTTAAGCGAAAACGGCCGGTTTCGGGTGTACCATGCCCAGATGTGAGGGAGACAAATGTCAGTAGATCATCGCCTGCGCTGGCAGGAAACGCTGGAAAAACCCGTTGACCGGGCGGCTGAGTATCTTGCTGAGCGCACCGGCTTGTCAGGGGGAAGTATCAAGCGCTTAATGAATGCGGGAGGTGTATGGCTGGAGCGGGCTCGGCAGCCCGGGAAACGATTGCGTCGGGCAACGGCTCCCTTGCAAAAGGGGGACCGGGTCAGGCTCTACTACGACGAAAACTTACTGGCAGTTAAAACGGCTGAGCCTGTTTTATTAGATGATCAGGGCAGTTTTAGTGTTTGGTTCAAGCCAGCCGGCGTGCTTTCCCAAGGTAATGAATGGGGCGATCAGCATGCGCTGTTAAGAAAAGCTGAACTTTTTTTTACGCCCCGTCGGGATGTTTATCTGGTGCACCGCCTTGATCGCGAGGCGATGGGTTTAATGGTGATTGCCCATACCCGACAGGCTGCCGGTCATCTCTCTCAGCAATGGCAATTGCGGGAAACGGTAAAGTCCTATCGGGTGCGTGTAGCCGGACAACTCGAATCGGCGGGGCAGGTCCTTGATGCGCCGCTCGATGGTAAATCGGCGTTGACCCGCGTAGGGCGTGCAGTCGGCGATCTCCTCGCTAATACCACGTTGCTGGAGGTGGAAATTGAAACCGGTCGCAAGCATCAGATTCGACGGCATCTGGAGGCTATCGGTCATCCGGTCATGGGCGACCCCCAATATGGTGCAGGCAATCGGGATCCCGATGGCCTGGCGTTAGCCGCGGTGGCGCTCGGATTTCGTCATCCGCAATCGGGGAAAACCCTTGGCTATTCCTGCCCTGAAACATTGTTGCCGCTCAAACTTTGCTGGCCGGAAGAGGCGCCGGCGTGAACGAAACGTCAGAAATTCTGATCCTTGGGCCAACCGCCAGTGGTAAGACAGGCCTTGCGGTCGGCCTGGCGCGAGTCCTGGGAGGAGAGATTCTCTCGGTGGATTCAAGACAAGTTTATCGCCGGATGGATCTGGGAAGCGGGAAGGATCTCGCAACCTACGGGGCAGTGCCCTGTCATCTGATCGATATTCTCGACCCCGGTCAGGACTTTAGCCTGTATCAATTCCTGTTCGCTTGCCAAAAGACCCTCGCTGACCTTCATCAACGACGGGTTAAACCCATTCTGGCGGGCGGGACTGGGTTGTACCTCGACGCGCTCCTGCAAGGCTATGCCCTGACACAGGTTGATGAAAATCTCGCGCTGCGACAGTCATTGGCATCTCAAACCAATGATGAACTGATTCTGCAATTGGCGACGCTACGCCCTTTGCATAACTCCACGGATACACAAGATCGCCCCCGGCTTCTCCGCGCTCTGGAAATTGAGCTGGGTTCCCGGCAGGGTGGACCAACTGTGCAGGTCAAGCTGAATGCACAGGTGATCGGGTTGCGCCTGGATAACGAGGCGCTGCGTCTGCGTATCGTTAAGCGACTCAAACAGAGGTTGGAAGAAGGTTTGGTCGAGGAAGTCAGGGCCCTTCTTGCGTCTGGCGTATCCGATACCTGGTTGGAAGGCATTGGGCTGGAGTACCGATTTCTGGTCAGATACATCCGTGGGGAACTGAATTACAACGATATGCAGCAAAAGCTGGCTTCCGAGATTTACCGTTTCGCAAGGCAGCAGATGAAATGGTTTCGTCGGATGGAAAGGAACGCTGTGCCTATCCATTGGTTGGATGCAGAACGCGAACCGCTGGAAAAAGCACTGGAATGGATAGAGCAACGTAATGAATGAACCCATCGAGGCGGACGAACACGGAACAAACTTTGATCGCCTGGCAGACCGCTTTTCCAGCAATATCTATGGGACGGTCAAAGGTCAGGTTCGCCTTGCTATTCTGAGAGAAGACCTGGATGAACAGCGGGTCGCACTGAACAGCCGTGGGCAATTGCGGGTGCTGGACGCGGGTTGCGGCCCGGCGCTTCTGAGCAGCGAGTGGGCCAGTCAGGGGCACGAGGTGACACTGATCGAGATGTCACAACGCATGTTGGCGCGCGCCCGGCAGAACTTTGCTGAGGCAGGTATTGCGTCGGATCAATACCACGCTTACCACGGTGCCGTACAGCAGGTTTTGCCGACCCTGGAAGGCCGGTATGATGTGGTGCTGCTGCATGCCGTCCTGGAGTGGACTCCCGATCCGCAGGCGCTACTCAAACACGTGTCCCGTGTCGTGGCACCGGGCGGCTTTCTGTCGGTGACTTTTTATAATCTGGATGGCTTTCTCTATCGCAGGCTTTTGCAGGGTAATTTTCGCCATTTGGATGCCCCTCGTCCGAGACCTCATTTGGGTGACCTGACGCCCATCTACCCCCTACGGGGGCATGAAGTTGAGGCGTGGCTGGCGGATGCCGGCATGATGGTGACACACAAGCGCGGTTTGCGCTGTTTTGTTGATTACATGCATCCCAAAGCGGCAAAAGTGACGGATGCACAAATTTTGGAGCAGGAACGTCGTTTCTCCCGCATTGAACCCTACCGCAGCGTGTCGAGGTATTTGCACATCGTTGCGCGACCCAATCCATCAGAGGTATGAGATTGAGCAATAATCAATCCTGAACTACGGTTATGATAAGTATAAAAAACGTAGAGGGGGTCCGTTATGAACTGTATCGCTCGATCATTGTTGGCTGCAGGCTTTTTCTGCAGCTTGTTTACTCACTCATCGTGGGCAAATGAGTTCGCCGAGGCCATTAAGTTGCATGCAGATTCTCAGGTGAAAACCTGGCTGGTGGATCCCACTCTTGTGGGGGCGGTTAAAGCACAGAATGCAGCCAATGCTCAATTGACTCAGTCAGATATCGATAAGCTGGACCAGGCTTGGCGTGCGGAAACGGCGGCCAGAGCCCGACCGATGATTGATAAAGTGCTGGCCAATCCCCTGTCGGTTTTTCTGAAAAATAAAGAGGCTGCGAGTCAGGGGCTCTATACAGAACTGTTTGTGATGGATAACAAAGGACTTAATGTCGGGCAGAGTCAGGTAAGCTCAGACTACTGGCAGGGGGACGAGGATAAATGGACGCAGTCCTATGGAAAAGGAGCGGGTGCGATTCATATCAGTGATGTCGAGGAGGATGAGTCTACCCAGACCTACCAGAGTCAGTTAAGCCTGCCTATCGCTGATCCCGACTCAGGGGAGGTCATTGGCGCGATTACGATTGGTATCAACGTGGAAGGTTTATAGCCAGCCTGTTGGGTCGGGGAGGAATCTGTATGAGCCTGCAATGGAATATCCGAAACAAGATGATTGCTGCGATTGCCGTAGTAGTGGCCTTGGGCATTGGCTTCCTGATCGCTCTCTCTGAGTCGCAGATTCGTCGGGCACTGGTTGAAAAAGAGCGGGTATCCAACGAAGTGATTACCGGTTATCTGGCCAGCGATATTGCAGCCTCCCTGCGCTTTCGGAAGGGTGACAAGATTGAGGAGCAATTCGATTTGCTCATAGCGCAAAAGGGGGAAGCGCTTTTGTATCTGGTCGCCTACGCTGAGTCTGGTGAGATTTTGGTCCAAAAGGGGCAGGCGCCGCAGGTGGGAGTTGACAATCAAACGTTGCTGGCCAAAAGTCAGGTGAAGCTGGCGGAGGGGGCCTTGATTTCGGAGCAGACCGATACGGCAATTACGATGCTTCATCCCGTGGTGTGGGGGCCTAAAAATCTGGTAGTGGGCGCCGTGGGGGTTATCTGGAATCTGGTGCCTATCAATCAGGATATTGCGACGCTGTCGCGAAGCATGTACCTCATTGGCTTTACCGTACTGGGGATGATTCTGGCGGCCCTCTTCGTGTCGGTCAAATGGCTGGTTGTGACGCCTATCGACGGCATTGTCAAACTGGGGCGAGAGCTGGTGCTGGGTGACGGCGACTTGCGGAAGCGAATTAACTATACCCGCCGGGATGAATTACGTGCCTTGTGCGATATTTTCAACGAATTTATTCAGAAAGTTCACAGCACCATCAGTGATGTTACGCTTCAATCTGAGGACTTGACGGCGATCGCGAATCAAACGCTGCATACCGCTGAGTCTGCGAACAAGGCCATCCAGGAGCAGAGACGGCGATTAGAGCAGATGGCGACGGCTGCGACGCAAATGTCTTCGTCTATCAATATCGTTGCGGAGAATGCGATCGCTGCTGACAACGCTGGGAAGGAGGCTCGCCAGATTTCCCTGCAGGGCCGGGGTATTATTCAGCAGAATATGACGTCGATTGGCGCGCTGGCGGAGGAAGTCGATCGCGCCTCGCAAGCCATTCGAAAGGTTTCAGAGGATAGCCAACAGATCGGATCGATTGTCGAAGTGATTCGCGGGATAGCAGAGCAAACTAATTTACTGGCGTTAAATGCTGCGATTGAGGCCGCCCGTGCAGGAGAGCAGGGGCGAGGGTTTGCCGTCGTCGCGGACGAAGTGCGGACCCTGGCGAATAAAACCCAGCAGTCGACTGAAGAGATCAAAATGATGATTGAACGCCTTCAGGAAGGGAGTCAGTCGGCCTCGGGGGTAATGGAGCAAGGGCGAGTCAAGGCCCAGCAAGGTGTAGAGCAGGCAACTTTGACGCGTGCGGCTCTGGATAAGATCGATCAGGCGGTGGATCAGATCGCTGACGTTAATTCGGAAATTGTCTCTGCAACGGGCAGTCAGGCTCAGACCGCTGAAGCGATCTCCTCCGACATTGTTGAGGTATCAGACCTTTGCAACGCTTCAGCAAATAGTGCTGAAACCGCCGCCAGGCAAGGGGCCGAACTGTTTGAGTTAATCAACAAAACCCAGCGCACGCTCAAACAGTTCAGAGTCTAGTCTGTCTTTTTATCAACAGTTAAGCCTCTACCGTGTTGGCAGCCTCGATCATGACCGAAGCCATCAAACCGTAGGCTTCTGCCCATGCCTCGCGGGTTTCCGGTGTAAATGCGTCGCCAAGCCCTTTTTCCAATGTTTTAAGCAGACAGGCACCCACTGTCGCGTAGTGGCTATCCTCGACGCCGTAGTCCACATGGCGCTTGCCCAGGCTCTGAAGAACGGGCACCAGCGTGTTAAGATCATGCAAATTATTGACCGCTACACCGATCATTTTCATGAGCTTGGCGCCCTGGTCCTTCAGGTCTGTCTTGAACAAGGGTTTGACGGCAGGATCCGCTTCGAAAAGCAGGCTGTAAAACAGTGCTGCTGCCTGGTCGGCCATCGGGGCTACGGCGTCGAAACTGGTCCGAATCAAAGCGATTTTCTCGGGTGTCATGGTGTGTACTCCTGTTAAAACGATTTATGTGTATCATTACTGACTGTTGTGAATCATGTAGCGCACCGCAAGCGTGACGTCCTCATCCGTCAGCGCCGGTTTACCGCCACGGGGTGGCATCGTTCCCTCGTTACCGGTGAATCCATTCAGTGCATGGCTGACTAATGTGGCTTCACCCTTTTCGATGCGCGGCTTCCAGGCCACTGAGTTGCCCATCGGCGGGGCACCGGCAATCCCATTGAGGTGACAGACCTTGCAGGTGCCCTCCCAGATTTGCTGGCCTTTCTTGAGTGCTTCAGCCGCTGGGTCGGCGCAGCCACTCAGGCCGATTCCAGACAGCAGCATCAGGACCGAGAGCTTGCGGCGAGCGATGTGAGCGCCTTTCATGGTCAGGATCCCAGCGGAACCCGAATAACCACTCCACCCATTACATCTCCAATTTTGAAGTCGGTTTTGGGTGTGTCTTTGTGCTCGTTATGGCAACTGGCACACACGGGTGCCACCGCGACGTCAGGATAGACTGCCGTGAAGTATGTTTTATCTCCCAGTTTTTCTTCGGTGTAGTAGTTCTGGCCAGGGTTATCCACGACGAATTGGAGTCCGGTTTTCTCGGCTTCGGTGCGTGGCGCATTTTGCTTGTTAATGGGCCAGAGCGACTGCAGTGAGTAACTGAAAGCGTCTGTTTTCGAAGCGACGGTTTCCGCGCCGAAGCGGAACATTTGCGCAGGAAGGGGAAGCGCTTTGTCATCCATAAAATGCTCGCTGGCTTTAATGACGCCTTCTTCCTTGGCCAGGCGGTTCACGACGTTTTTGGTATAGACGGCGCGATCAGATTCCAAAACGAGGTGCAGGGAGTCCGTTAACTGTTGTGGTGAAATCCCACCGGCGTCTTCAGGGGCACAGCCAGCCATGCCAAGACCCATGGAAAGGGTTCCGGCGAGCAACAGGGTAGATTGGGCAATGTTTTTCATCGTTCATTCCTCAGTAGGGGCGTTATGTTGCTCGTGCGCTTTCAGGACCATGGGTACACTTTCAATGTGGTGTACGGGTTGGCCTTCGAAGTTATTGTTAATCAGATCTTGATCTGCCAGCGCGTCCAGGCTGAAGCTCAGTCCATGGCAGTTCTGGCACACGCCCCGAATCATTTTTTCGTTCGGACGTAAGTTATGGTTCTGGTTGTGTTGTGTGATCAGCCGTTTATCGCCATCGACGAGCTGTTCGGTCGCGGGCATATGACAGGTCGCGCAACTCATGTCCGCGACCTGGGCGTGGGATGATTGCTCAAAAGCCAGACTGTGTTCATCATTATGGCACCCCAGGCAGGCCTCTGTAGCGGCAAACGATTGGTTAAATTCGTGAGCCTGATGGCAGCTGTTACACCCCAGTGGTTGATCAAACGCCGCTGTTTTGAAGGGCAGTCTGCCTGAGGCGGGTGTCATGGCCGGAAGCGTCACAGGTTTGGGGAAGGGAGCCTGCTGAGCCAGCAACGCTGAATTCAATCGCATCCCGTGCTTGCCCTGGATGAAGGTCCCGGCCTGGTCGTCATGACAGGTTTTACAGGCGGTGATGTCGGGACTTTCCTGCCAGGTCACGGATCCGTCCGGCAGGTGGCAGCCACTGCAGTTGACTCCTTTTCCGGCATGAATATCCATCTGCCACTCACTGACAATCGCGTCACTCAAGGTTTCGTTGGGGGCGTCGGGCCGGGGAATGACGGTCATGTCCTCACGCTCGGCCAGCCCGGTCTGTAGGACCTTGCGCAGTGCCGGTTCGATCATATCGGGGTCGCCAGCATGTTTGAGTAAAAAGTCTTCATAGAGTGCCCGGTTATCATGGTAGTTATGACAACCTGCACTGGCGCAGGTATCAAAGGCCATGCCTTGGTGGCTGGGACGCTCTTCTGCGACGTCCTCGTGGCAGTGAAGGCAAAAGTCCTCGGGCAAGGTCACACCCATGGTGCGTGTTTGTTCAAGCTGGTGCTCTTTGTGGCACGCGACACACTGGCGGGCATCGACGACAGCCAAACGGTCCGCGTTGCGGGGATCTGTAAATTTCTTCACCGGATGCGAGTCATCCGCAGCGTGAAGCTCTTCAGCATGACAGGACAAACATGCCTCTTGCAGGCCTTCGCGTCCTGAAAACGGTCCTGTATGACAGGTGCCACAGGCCATTTCAATCTGGTGATGGCCGTGACTGGCCTCGCCAATCAGTAGGGGTGATTTATCGTCACTGGCCAGCAGGATATAGCTGAACAGACTGCCTATCAGCAGCGTTGCGATTGACCAGAGACTCCACCAGACCTTTTGCATCGCGGCGCCCCTAATAGAAATACACGGTGAGAATATGCAGGGCGAGCAGGACCGGTAAGGGCCATGCAAGGAGGATATGCGCCAGATTTAGCCGACGTTGCCAGCGTCGATGCAGCGCCGGTCTTATCTTGTGCTGTTGCGCGTTTAAGGCACTGGCAAAAGCGCCCGCAGTACCCAGTCCCAGAAACGTGCTCAGTAATCCGAAGTTGAGCCCCGTGCCAGATTGCAGACCTGTGTGGAGCAGTGTCAGGGCTAACACGCTGCACCCGATCCAGACATGAAACACTCTCAAGCCAGGGAAAGACAAGGTACTCAGCCATCGGGTGCGTTTACGGAGACTCAGCGCCAGGCCCAGCAGCGTCAGCGTGAGTAGGGTGTAACCGGAGACTTGTTTATTGAACGGGTCATTCCAAATGAATTCAAGTGGCGCAGATTGAATGACTGAATCAGAAATCGGGAATTGCAGAGGCGATAGCCAGATGCCCAGAACGATCAGTGCCAGCACGGCCGTCACCGCCAGGCTGCCTGCACCCGGCGCTGCGGCAGTGGGTGTCGGAGTGCCTGAGACCGTGGACACGAGTTCATCCAGGAGAGGACGGCAGCCGCCGCAAACGGTTCCTGCACCTGTCTGGCGGGACAGTTGTTCGACTGAGTTACATCCTGCCCCCAGCGCACCAGTCAGGCTGTCTTTGCTCACTTGCATACATTGACAGACTACGGTGCTTGCAGGCCATTCAGCCGGATTTTCGGTCGGCTCCAGGGCCCAGGGACTTCCGGTCAGGCGAAAACGCCAGCGTTGCCAGAAGGGAAGGCGTCTTTTCATGCGCACGGCTTCCTGAACGCGAGCGGTCTCTGTCCAGTCACCGATCGCCAGTGCACCCACCAGGCGGCCTCGTTCGGTGACTAATTTACGATAGTGCTGATCGTTCGGGGCGCTCCAGATAATCTCGCGGATGAGAGAACTTTTGGGTAAGTCACAGGTGAGGCCGGTCGCGAATACCGGCTCTTGCACAACCTTGAGTCGGGATGCGCTGACCGTACCCGAATAGGTGGCCCGCCCTCCTGTGAGCCGATCAGCCAGAACGCTGGCTTGTTCATAGCCAGGACCGACCAGACCGTAAGTTTTTCCGGCATGTTCGACGCATTCGCCGATCGCGAAAATGTGCGGGTCGGAGGTTTGCAAGGTGTCATCCACCCGAATCCCGCGTGAAACCTGCAGCCCACTGTCACGCGCTAACTCCATATTGGTTTGGATGCCTGTCGCCAACAACACCGTATCGCAGCCGAGCAGGGTCCCATCCCTCAATTTCACGCCTGTCACGCTTTCCTCGCCCAGGATGCGGGCAAGTCCACACCCCGTGACCAGTGTGAGTCCCTTGCGTTGAAGGATCTGACGAAGGCGCTCAGATGCGGTGTCATCTAACTGCTGACTCAGAAGACGCGGTGACTGCTGCACGACCGTGACCTGACAATTGGCCCGCAGAAGGGCGTGAGCCGCTTCCAGGCCCAGTAGCCCACCGCCCGCAACGACCAGGTTGCGGCTGCGAACCGTGCGGGCCATCAGCGATTCGGTGTCCCCCAGCGTTCTCAGCGTAAATACACCGCTCAAATCCGTACCGCTAATCTGGGGAACGAAAGGGCGGGAACCCGTGGCCAGCACCAGTGTGTGATAGGGATAGAGTTGCCCTCGATCATCGGTAACGGTCTGGACGTCTTTATCAATCGCCACAATGCGCGTGCCCAGAAAAGCACGAATATCGGCATTCAGAAGATGACGCCAGGGTAAGTGAATTTGCTCAAACCGAATCTCACCCGCGAGCAAAGAAGAGAGTTTGATGCGCTGATAGGGCTCCCTTGGCTCGTCCCCGAAGAGGTAGATAGAGCGACTCAGCTTTCGTTGTTGTAACGCTTCCAGAAAACGAATGGCGACCGGGCCGGCACCGATGATGATCAGGGGCGCCTCCGAACCGTCCACCGCTGGGGGACTGTACGAGGGGAGGGCTTGCGCGCATACTGTGTCACAGGTTTGTATCTGGGTCATGGTGCGTCTTGGGCCAGGGCCATCACAATAAGTCTGAGACCTGTCTATCAAACTCTGTGCCAATTCGCTGTATGTTTCTAAGATGATGAATTTTTTAAAATTTATAGGTTTTGTCAGGTTTTGGTGCGGGCTCGGAATGCTGAACTGTTCTTTGCTGGTGCGGGCGGTTCAGCAAAATGTTGAAAATGGTGCACCCCTGTGGCGCGGTCTTGCTCTTGTCACCCTGCTGGCCGTTTTGCCTGCCCATGCAGAGTGGTATAACGCCGAATCTACTGCCATGACGACCCGAATTGGGGTTGAGTTCTGGACGGAGATGCCAGACGCGGCACCCGCCCTGGCCGAAGCCGTGTTTGCTGAATTTCGGCGTATTGAAGCATTGATGAGCAGCTACCGCCCAACATCGGTGCTGTCTAAGATCAACCGTGATGCGGCGAACGCAGCGGTCAGTCCGGGTGACGAGCTATTCGCTTTGATCCAGCAAGCGCAAGCCATCTCCCGGCTCAGTGACGGCGCTTTCGACATAACCTTCTCATCGGTGGGCGTGCTCTATGACTACCGGGAGCATCGGCGACCTGATGAGCAGGCGTTAAAACAAGCACTTCGTTTAATTGACTATCGCAAAATTGAAATGGATTCCGATAAGCGCACGGTCCGCTTTCTGCTGCCGGGGATGCGCCTGGACTTGGGAGGCATCGCCAAGGGCTACGCTGTCGATCGAGGGCTGGCCATTTTGCAAGCCGCAGGCATTCTGCATGCGCGAGTCAGTGCAGGGGGGGATATGCGTTTGCTGGGGGATCGCCTCGGTAAGCCCTGGGTCCTGGGTGTCAAGGATCCACGCTCAATGAAAGCGGGCACCCCCGAAAATGCGGTTATATTGCCCCTTGCAGATACGGCAGTCTCAACCTCGGGCGATTACGAGCGCTTTTACATGGATGGGGATGAGCGTGTTCATCATATCGTATCTCCCAAAACCGGTCAGTCTGCGTCTGGATTACAGAGCGTCACCGTTCTTGGGCCAGATGCGACCACCACAGACGGATTGTCCACGGCAATCTTTGTGTTGGGGCTGGAAAAAGGGCTGGCACTTGTTAATCGTCTCAATGGGATTGATGCCATTCTGATCGATCAGAACCACCGGCTGCATTACTCAACAGGGCTGGCGCCACCCAACTAGCGGCAACCCATAAGGTGAGCCTTCACTAGATCGTGCCGCTGACGATGGGCGTCAACCCAATCAGGCTGTCCTGCAGCGTACTGTTGCCAAGTCCATGGTCCGGGAAAAGGGTGCTGAATTGTCCCGCTTCACCATGCAGGGCCATATAATTCAGCAGCACCGTCTGAACCAGCAGGTTGACGTTGTTGGCGGCAGGAGTGGATGCGGTTTCAACCGAAGCATCTGAACGCATGTAACCGACCTGATTGCGCACCGCCACTGGACGACCCGAAGGGTTATAAACCAGGTAGAACGAGGCTGCCGTCGATTGATTGTCGCCCGTCCATTCACATTTACCGCGACCTTCCGCCGAGTCGTCGATGCGACCGTTACTGGCCAGCGAGCCGTCACTGAAGATATAGATCATAATCGGAACGCCGACACGGGCGGCGTATTCCAGGCAAGCGCCAATGCAGCGACCGGCACGCAGATCCCGAACCTCACCCGTGGCCCGGTCGCCGGTATGATAGTCAAATCCTCCCATCGTCACGGTGCCGGCGCCGGCAAAGCCATTGACGACCAGTTTCATGACGGATGCGGTCTTGCGGAACTCTTCGTCGCTGGCAAACTCAGCTGAGCTGAAAATGCCCGCTGGGCCGACGATATCGGTATCTAGCTCCGGATTTAAGGTCGCGGGATTACCAAAGCGGTCAGCCAGGTCTGCGCTTTTTACGTAGCCACAGCGCACGAGTTCTTTAATGACCGCATCACGGGAGACTTGCGTATCGACTTGCCCCAACTTTGCGTCACTGATGCGCTGAATCGACTCCATGACCGCGACCGCATCAGACTGATCCAGAAGTCCAACCAGATCGCCTACGTCGACCAGACCGGTGACATCGCTGGGCCGGTCAACCTTGGTTGGCCGATAGCGGCTGTCCATCATCGACATCGGGGCCATCGAATTTCCCCCCGAGTCTGAGTTTCTCGAGCCAATCAGGGTCAGCAGCGAACCATCTGCACCGGCGGTGTGAATGCCGTACATTGGGTTGTGGGGGTTATTGCCGGTATCGTTTTCCGAGCGGGCCGGGATGACGACACCATTGGTTGACGCACGGGTTCCGGCTGCTGTTCGTTCAACAATACCGCGTAAAAAGGCACTGTCCGAATGAAAGGCTAAACCCATGTCCTGATTGATGAAGTCGCGCGTGCTGCTTTGCGCGTTAACGATAGGCGGAACCATGTCGCCTGGTAAACCGAGTTTGTTGTAACCCGCAGTGCTCAAAAAGTCGAGCTGACCGCCTTGTCCGCCCACCAGCACGTTGGAGCCGGCAATATTTGCACCGCCCGCCAGGTCGAAGCAGATGAAAGGTATCTTTCCTGCACCTTGCGTTGCGATACCACAGCTGGTTTTCAAGGTTTCCAAATCCGACGACAGTGCAGCGTAGCCCTGACGGGGATTGGCAAACAGGCTCAGGACCGAAAGCCCCGCGATGGTGGCGGATCCGGTAGCGAAGCCCTGAGCGATGAACTCCCGTCGAGTTACCGGGCGTCGGTGGTCAGGATGACGCAGGGGCGCATTCAGGCCGAACGTGGGCTTGGAGGGGCGTTTGCGAGGAATGGATAGGCGCATGGCGGTTCTCCGTCGGCTACTGAATCAGGGTGACTGCGCTGCCCAGCACGGCGGCACAGGCGGCTTTGACGACTGTTTTGGTACGGTCTGCGCTGCAGCTGCCACCGCAACTGGTCAACCGATCCATCAAGTCATTGAGTTCGTCACTGACATCCGTGCTGCTGGGCTGAGAGCTCAGGCTCGTGCCGACCATTTTCTGATATAAAGCACTGTTGATGAGCGTGCGTCCGCTACTATCAAAGGCCGTGCTGACCGGGGCAGAAAAATTGAACCCAGGGAAGTAGCTGCTGCGCAAGCTGCTGTCTTCGACCAGTGCATCACAATATTGAATGGCCAGTTGCGTAATCGCCATCTGATGCGCAGATAAAAAGCCTTCGATGGCGTCGTTGGCGGGCAGTTGCTGATAGATGGTTGCATAGGTAGCGGCGACGCCCGATTGCGTGCGTGACACGCCGGTCAACGCGGACATCGTGGCATTGATTTCCTCAAATGTTCTCAAGCCAAGCATCGGCGCAGGATCGCTGTCGGTTGGGACGGCGGGTGTCGGCGGCGTCGCTTCGACACGGGTATAGCTGTTGGAGCCGATCTGATCGAAGGTCAGGAAAAACTCATCCAGTTGCGGGCCTTTTTCCAATGCAATGATGGTTCCGAGTGACGACAGCCGCTGTCCATTTTCCGAATCATAGTTTTCGGCACTCAGAGCGGTATCCAGGTTGGCGAAGGCCTGTCCGGCTGTTACTTCCCGCCCATTCACGCCCAGATTGAGTCCCCGAATGGCGATGGAGCTGGGGCTTGCCTCAGCATTCAGACTGATGAAGAAGGGTTGAGCAAACAGATAGCTGAAGCTGTCGAACTGACTCACCTGGAACACGATATAGCTTTCCGGCACATCAATAAGATGCGCCACGCTGAAGAGCACGAAGAACTTCTCGCCGACCCCAACGATATAGTTTTGCAGAACCTGCTCTGCTGTCAGCGCACGGTTATGAATGGCAACCAGTCGCAGGGTGCCTTGCCAAAGTCGGTCGTTGGACACCTCGTTACCCAGCACCAGCGCGAAGGTTTCGTCCCATTCACTCAGGTTGCCGGCTGCGACGCTATCCAGGTCTTCCGTGTACTCGCCATTGACGTAAAGTTTTCGACCTTCACCCGGTGTAAACACTGCAACGACATGCTGCAGGGTGGCTTGCAAACGTTCCGCATCGTCTGCGGTCGAGAGCGCGACCATCCCATTGGCGTCTGTGGTGCTGCTGCGATGCAGGAAGTCGTAATTGTAAAGCGTCTGACCCAGGGTAAAATTACGCACTTCAGTGCCGCCAGAGTAGCTAATGATTCGGGCGTCTTCCTGGGTGACATTGCCGGGTACGACCCACGCTTCAACCGTATACTCGCCGGTCGCCTTGATCAAGGTATTAAGTTTCTTGCTGGCGGTCGTGGTGCCCTGTGCCTTTCCGTCGACGATCTGAATCCCCCAGCCGCCGACCCAGTTCACATCGCCACTCAAGGTAAGATGCAGTGCGGGTTCGACGCCGCTGGTGTCATAGGCGATGCGACCTTCTCCCGTATTAAACTCATACTTGGCGATGACATTGTCCTCATAGCGTCCGCCTGTGTTGGCCGGGATGCCATCTGTCAACAACATAGCCTTACTGGTGACCAGTGTGGGATCAATGACGGTGGGCGTGATGCCATCTGAAAACCAGGTAATTGCCGCCTTCATTTCGTCGGCGCTCGCCTTGCAGTCACCGTCCCAGCAATTATGGAACTCATTTCCCAGTCGCTGCACCAGGCGCGAGTTCGACGGGGTATCCAGATCAATGCGAGATTGCGCAGCGGCGTAACTGGTCGCCTCATCATCACTGGCAATGTAGGGCGTTTGCCCATTTTCGATATGGCAGGCGCTGCAATAGGTGCGCAGCAAGGGGTAAACCGTGTTTCCGAATTCCGTGCTGTCTGCGGGAAAGGATTTGCTGTTACCCGGATCATAGAGAGATGGTGGTGGGCTTAACACCACACGTGACACATTACCGCCAGCCCCGCCCGCCCAGCGTTGGATATAGCTAACCAGGGTATCTGCACAGCCCGCATCGCTGGCGAGCCAGCAATTATGACCACCGCCCACTTTGGATACGACCAATGAATCGACCGGGGAGCTCAGGTTCACGATCCGGTTTGCTTCGGCATAGGCCAGATTTATGTCGTCATTACGCACGAAGGTGGGAGACTGTCCATTGGTGCCATGGCAGCCTGAACAGCGATCCTGCCGCGCAAGGTTGTCCCAGAAATTGAGCTTGAAGGCCTGCACATCGTTATTGGCCGGCGCTGGGCCACTGTAGTTGCTGGTGGGCGCCCGACTGGTGTCTGGCAGGTCCTCGGTGTCGGCACCGCTACCACCCCCACAGCCGCTCAGCAGCGCAAGCAGGAACGCTGCAACAAGACCTTTGGAACGTAAACGAGTATCTGGTTTCATGTCCGGTGACCCTCAGTTGCCCATGCAGTAGGCGGCCGATTCGGCGAAGACCTGCTTCAGGTTGTATTGGTGGCTTCCGAATGAACTCACCATACTGTCAATTTGACTGCGGTCCGCGGAGTCCACCGGATCACGCAGACATACATTGCGAAAAACCTTTTTCACCTGACACTGGGCAAACGCCTCGGAGTAGGCCAGCTCCTGGGCCATCGATTTAGCACCCGAACCACTGCCGCTAAGGTCAGCGCTCCAGCCCAGCAGCTGATTAGGACCGCTGCGCCAGTAGTTATTCCATTGGTCATCTGGCGTAACATAACCGAAGCTAAACGAGCCGGAATTAATCAGGTATTTGCCCTGAACCCGGCTGCCGGTGTCGGGGTCGGTCGTGCCCGCTGCGTTATAAACCAACTGCCCGGCCAGACCATCCGGGTCGTTATCGGCATCATAGTCGTAGTCGTAGTAGGCAAACGCCTGTGTCATGGGATCCATACCGCTATGGCAGCCAACGCAGCTATTCAGAAAGATGCGGCTGTCTCCACCGGGACTACGACTGACATCCTGTCTCACCCTGTCAGGCGGACGGGTCGTGTCATTGACTTGCTCCAAATCGTTACAGAGATGATTCAGCAGGGTAAATCGGAACATTGCCCGGTTGGTTCCGGCAATGAAGAAGGCTTTAGCCGCCGCACGGGTGGTATGAATGCCGGCGGTTGCGCCGGGAGGCAATCCATTTCGACTTGACTGAGCCACCTGCGTCAGGGCCGTTTTCAGCGAGGCACTGTTATTTTCCAGCGCTTCGTAATGGGCGTTATTGCTGATCGAGTAAGCAGGTAAACCTAAATTGGACGCTCCCACGTAGAGCAAGTCATCAAAAAGGACCCTGCGAAAATCCAGCTCATCCCGAATGGCGCCAATCACTGTCGCCGTGTAGTCATTCAGTGCGACGAAGGCTGAGCGCTCCTCGTTGGTCCAGGGGGCGACGAAATGCTTGAGGGTTGCATCGTAAAAGGCGGGATTCTCCATGGCAGTATAGGCCGCCTGGATGGCATCTCCATTGGCGACATCCGCTTCCATATCGGCGAGCACCGAGGCACTGGGTGGAACGCCGGCAATGCGGTCATGGATACGTTTCGCCTGCTCCCGGTCTCCGGCCTGAGCGGTGCAGGAAAGCAACGCCAACAGGCTCAAAGCAATCGCCGGTCGACTGCGCGGTCTGCTCGCTTTAGTTCCGACACCCCAGACTGCAACCATGGCGGCTTCTCCCGTTTGAACTATCATTGCTAGCTAGAGTCTGTTGTATTTCAGTCCCTGGCATCGCGTGATTTGAAGTGTAGTTGATGTGTTCGATGGTTTTTTGAGCAGAGCCGCACAGGATTACATTGCGTTACCGAATCTCGCTGGAATGTACAGGGCGCCCGCACATACTGATAGACAGGCACATCGGGTAAGTTATTCAAAGGTCTGAGTTATGTGGATGGCGCAACGGTTTACGACAGTGGGCCGATTAACAAAATTAAACAAAATTCTCCTCTCGGGGGGCGCTGGCATGGCGCTGGTAGGCGCCGTCCTGTCTGTGGGAGGGTGTGGCCCGACGACGAACGCTCAGGGCCAGGATCCTGTAGTGCGCGATTATCCGGTCGCGTTTGTGAAGCGCCCACTGATCTTTGATGACAGCCAGGATCTGATTGGCGATGACGTCCGTCGACCAGAGCGTTTTTCTCCAGGTGCAGTGCTGTACCTCAAGGAACGGGCATCTCCATCTGCCACGGCCGTTGATATCTCCTCGGAGGCATTTGATGACCCGATGTACCTGAATGAAGAGGGAAAATTACTCTATGACGTTAAGGATCTGGCGGTGTCGCCTGACGGCAAAAAACTTGTGTTTGCCATGCGCGCACCTGAAATTGAGGGGGCAGACGTTCAGCCAACCTGGAACATATGGGAATACGACCTTGAGGGCGCAGGACTCAGACGCGTGATTGAATCAGACACCGTTGCCGAGCAGGGGCAGGATATCGCGCCTCACTATCTGGCGGATGGCGGGATCGTTTTTGCTTCGACCCGGCAGCGCGGCAGTCGGGCCATTCTGCTGGATGAAGGTAAGCCCCAGTTTGCGGCACTGGATGAAGACATGCAAACCCGCACCTTCGTTCTGCATCGGATGGATGCGGATGGTTCCAACATTCGGCAGATCAGCTTTAACCAAAGTCACGACCTGGATCCCTATCTGTTGGATAACGGTAAAGTTGTGTTTTCCCGTTGGGACAACGCGGGATCGCTCAACGAAATGAACCTTTACCAGATCAATCCGGATGGGACTGGGCTCAGTGTATTGTATGGCCGTCACTCCCATGATCAGGGTTCGGATGGCGGTATCGTTCAGTTCCTGAAGCCGATGGAAATCTCGGAGGGCGACGTGCTCGTTCAGCTGCGGGATTTTACCAGTGATCAATTTGATTTTGCGCCGGTTCGCGTCCATATCAATACGCATACGGACGCCAACGTCAGTTTTACCGGCTCGGAGTCAGCAGGGCATACACCTGAAATACCGAATGTAAGGACCGATGGCGAGCCAAATGTTGCTGGACAGTATGGCGCTGTATTTCCGCTGAATGACGGTACGGGTCGTCTGCTGGTGAGCTGGAGTCCCTGTCGATTAATTGCCCTGGATGAGATTGATTTGCCTGTCGAAGACATCGACCTGATCCTGTGCGACGAAGAAACCGTTGCCGATCCGAATTTGATCCGTGCAGACCCGGTCTATGGCTTATGGATTTACGATCCGGTGAAAAATACCCAGCGTCCAATCGACTTGCCGAAAGATGGTTTTCGATTTGATGAGGCGGTACTGATGACCTCTCGTCCGCTGGCCAATTATATTCGCGACTTCACGCCGGAAGGCGAAGCAGCGGAACTGGCAAAAGAGGGCTTCGGCCTGGTCAACATCCGCAGCGTCTACGACCAGGACGGAGTGGATACGACGCCAGCCGGTATCACTGCCATGGCGGACCCGCGCAGCACAGCGGTTGATGAACGCCCCGCGCGTTTCATGCGGATCGAAAAGGCAGTATCCATTCCCCCGCCAGGTGTGCGCCGGGTCCGGGATGAAAGTTTTGGCGTTTCCTCAGAGCAACGCATGCGTGAAATTATCGGTTATGTGCCCATCGAGCCGGATGGATCCGTCAGGTTTGCCGTGCCGGCAAACGTTGCGTTTGCTGTCAGCATTGTCGATGGGGAAGGGCGCCGGACCTCTGAGCGACACCAGAACTGGCTGCAGGTTGCGCCAGGCGAAACATTGGCCTGCAATGGCTGTCATACGTCGACCAGTTCTGTTCCGCATGGCCGCCCTGACGCCGAACCGTCATCCATTAACAGTGGGGCCGAGTCGTCTCAGGCCTTTCCGGGTTCAGATCCAGATCTCGTCGCCGAAATGGGTGAAACCATGGCGGAGACCTGGAGTCGCCTGAACGGAACCCGACGACTTCAGCCGGATCTCGTTTTCGATGACGAATGGACCGATGGGGCTGTTGCCACGCCTGGCACTGGTATTAATCTGGCGTATGCTTATCTGCGGACTGACCCTCCGATCGGCGGTCCCTGTGCAACGGAGTGGTCAAGTATTTGTCGTGCTGTCATTAACTACGAAACGCATATCCACCCGTTGTGGTCGGTGGACCGTAGGGTTTATGATGACAATGATGTTGAAATTCCCGAAGCAAATCAGACCTGTACCGCCTGCCATTCAAATCGCGACGGCAATAATGCGATACAGGTTCCAGTGGCCCAGCTGAATCTGGCAGATGGGTATTCCGCGGATGTCTCCCAACAGTACCGTTCTTACCGTGAACTGTTAGTAGATGACAATGAGCAGGAACTGGTGAATGGCGCATTAGTGGATCGTCTGATTGACACAGGGCTAACTGAGGATGATGGCAATGGAAATCAGGTGCCTGTGTACGCCACCGTACCCGTATATTCCACGATGGATGCTGCTGGGGCATTGGCAAGCGAGGAATTTATGGCTATCTTTGCGGCGGGTGGAGTGCACGCAGGCTATTTGTCTGCGGCAGAACTCAAATTGATCAGTGAATGGCTGGATTTGGGTGCGCAGTACTTCAACAATCCTTTCGATGTGCCACAGAACTAGGATGGAATGTGCATTACAGGAAGCGTAGATCCCTATTATCCTTCACTTTTTTGGCATTGTGTCTGTGGCTGTTTGGTGCGTCCGCGTTTGCCCAGTCCCTGACCGGTCAGAAGGTCAAGGTGCTTGAACCTTATCTTGAGCTAAGAACGGGGCCAGGCGAAGGCTTTCCCGTGTTCCACACCGCAGAGACGGGTGAGTGGCTGCAGCTCCTGTACCGTAAAACGACCTGGGTGCGCGTCAAAGACACGCGCGGCCATGAAGGGTGGGCCAGCGTGGACGCCATTCGTAAGACCGTTGATGCCAATGGTCAGGCCGTTGTTTTCAAAGAACCCCGTTTCGAAGATTTTAACTCCCGTCGCTGGGAGCTGGGCGCGTTGGGCGGTGATTTTGACGGCGCCTCAGTGGGGAGTTTCTATGGCGGATATTGGTGGACGGAGTACCTCTCAACTGAAGTCGGGCTCTCTCAGATCCTGGGTAATTTTTCTGAGATTCGTATGATCAACGCGGATCTCGTGCATCAGCCTTTTCCAACCTGGCGGGTGTCTCCCTTTTTTGCATTGGGTGCTGGTTCAGCCTTTATTCGCCCCAAATCGACCCTTGTGGATGTCGAAAATCGAAACGAAGATTCCGTACACTTCGGTGTAGGTGTGCGGTTCTATGTCAGTGACCGGTACTTTGTCAGAGCGGAATACAAAGAATATGTTGTATTTACTGACCGGGACCAAAACGAAGAAGCACAGGAATGGAAAATCGGACTCAGCGTATTCTTTTAACGTCGGCATTGCTGGCGAGCCTTTCCCTCGGGATGTCGGCATCTGCGTTAGCCGTGGAGGGAGACTCATCTGAGAACGATGAGCGACCTTTGATCGAGCCGGATGTTGAACCCAGGGGCGTCAAGGAGTCGAGTATCGACACTGAAAATTTTGAGCTGGGCTTTATGACCGGGCAGATCAGTGTTGAAGACTTTGAGGTTCCATGGTTTTTGGGCTTGAGAGGCGCCTACCATCTGACAGAGTATCTGTTTGTTGAAGGTAATCTGGGGTATGCCGATGCGGGCGAAACCAGCTTCGAACGTCTGGGTGGCGGTGTTCAGATACTGGAAGATGACGAGCGCTCGTACTTTTATTACAACATCGGCCTGGGGGTCAACCTTTTGCCGGGCGAAGCCTTTTTTGGCAAAAATTATGCGTTTAACACGAATTTCTATCTCGTGGGTGGCATGGGCACGACAGAGTTCGCCGGTGACAGTCGGCTAACCTTGAATTATGGCGCGGGTTACCAGCTTTTGTTTAATGACTGGTTAGCCATGCACTTGCAGATGCGTACCTATATGTATGATATCGACTTGCTGGGTGAGGAAAAAACGGCAACGGATATTCAGTTTGCCACCGGCATGTCGATGTTTTTCTGAACCTTAACGGTAGTGGAGGGTGAAAGATGGGCAAGGTAATTCGATTGATCGGGATCGCTCTGTTTATGAGCTGGGGGCTTCTCGCCCAGGCCGAATCGGGTCAGGAGTTGGCGCCGGATTTCACGCTAAAAAGTGCTTCTGGCAGCAACGTCCGACTGGAGGATCTGCGCGGTCAGGTCGTCATGTTGAATTTCTGGGCCTCCTGGTGTGGACCGTGCCGGCAGGAGATGCCTCATCTTGAATCGATCTTTAAGCAATATGAAAAGTTCGGCTTCACGTTGCTTGCCGTCAATGTAGACGAAGACAGCGCGTCAGCAGATGCTTTTTTGAAAGACGTTCCCGTGTCCTTTCCCGTTTTATACGACAACGAAAGTGTTGTGAGCAAGCTGTACAGCGTTGATGCCATGCCCACCACGGTGCTCATCGACCGCGACGGCAAACGACGATTTTTGCATCGTGGTTACAAGCCCGGCTATGAAGATGGCTATCGAAGCCAGATCAAATCCTTGATTCGAGAGTAATGCCCAGATGCCAAAAAAGAGCCCGTTTTCGGTTCGTATAGCAATCAGTTTCTGCCTGATATGCGGCCTGGGTGCGTGTGCGATGCCCGAGCCATGGGTCAAGCCCTATGAACGGGATAACCTGGCTGATCCCATCATGAGTCTGGGGCGTCACGGAATTGAGGGCAGTTATATGCACCATGTTTTCCAGGCACGAGAGGGTGCGCGAGGAGCAGAAGGGGGAGCCGGAGGTGGCTGTGGCTGCAATTGAGCGTTTCAGGATGCTGAGTCGTCGTGGTGCACTGCTCTGTCTGAGTCTGCTTGCCTTGGGAGCGGCATTCCCGCTCGTGGCAGCCGTGTTGCCTGAAGATGCAGCTGAAGTTTTATACCACAACTACGATGGTGGAGGGATGAAAATAGATGGTCCCTCGTTGCTCGTACGCAAGAATGTTGGCGATCAGTTTTCACTGACGGCCAATTACTATGTTGATTCTATTTCAGCCGCATCGGTTGATGTCGTGGCAACGGCGAGTGAGTATAAGGAAGAGCGAACTGAATACAGTGCTGGCGTCGATTTTCTAAACGATAAAACGCTAATGAGCCTCGGGTATACGAACAGTACTGAAAACGACTTTGAGGCGAATACCGTTCACTTTTCGGTTAGTCAGGACATGTTCGGGGATCTGACGACACTGACGATGGGTGTTGCTAAAGGCTGGGATTCCGTGAGAATGGTCGGCAACGATACCTTTTCCGATGAAGTAGATCGTAATAACTACCAGCTCGGCGTGACGCAGGTGCTGACGCGCAACTTGTTGCTGGGTCTGAGCTATGAGACGATTACGGATGAGGGTTTTTTGAATAACCCCTACCGCCAGGTTCGTTATCTCGATCCCGAAAATACCTCGAAAGGATACTCCTATCAGGCGGAGGTCTACCCTCGCACCCGCACCAGCAACGCGTTTGCGATCCGATCGCTGTATTACCTGCCCTATCGGGCGTCATTCAAGGCGGAGTATCGTTATTTCAACGATACCTGGGGTATCAGGGCGCACAGTTTCGAGTTGGGCTACGTTCATCCCCTCAAAGACCAGTGGATTTTGGAGGGGCGATACCGCCTCTACGCCCAGGATAAAGCCGAATTCTACAGTGACCTTTTTGATTTCCGTGATGCGCAGTCTTTTCTGGCCCGGGACAAAGAGCTAAGTACGTTCACGAATAATACATTTGGTGGGGGGGTGACTTATCTATTGGGTCAGAACCTTATTTCCGGTATTGAAAAAGGGGAAGTCAGCCTCCTGATTGATTACATGGTGTTTAACTACGATGATTTCAGGGATGTAACGCAGAGTGGGTTTGAGCCCGGTAGTGAACCGCTTTACGAGTTTGACGCCATCGTCACTCGCTTGTACATGACATTGAATTACTAGTTCAGGACAGAATTATGCGAATTTCTACACAATACAGACGATGGATGGTGGCAGGAACTCTCCTCGCGGGTCTGGCAGGTGTCGTCCGTGCGGAAAATGAGGCGCCGGTTGCCGCCCAGGTGGAAGATTTGAAAAAGCAGGTTATCAACCTTAATCGTGACCTGTTCATCCTTGAGGAAGATCTGCTGTTTCCTGCCAGCACTCAGCTTGCCGTCTTCCTCAGTGTCGATACGGGTAAGTTTATGCGGTTGGATGCCGTCAAACTCAAAGTGGATGGCGAGGTGGTCGCTGCTCATTTGTACACGGATACCCAGTTGAAGGCGCTTGCCAGGGGTGGGATGCAGCGTTTATACCTCGGTAATGTAAAAAGTGGTGCGCATGAAATCACCGCTTTTGTGGAGGGATTGGGTCCCGATAATCGAACTTATAAGAAAGCATCCAGTCTGACCATTAATAAGGAAACGGACATCAAGTCGCTGGAGATTCGTCTCAAGGATCTTTCCACCAACTACGAACCGGAAGTGAGTATTGTCGAGTGGGAATAATGCCGAGCAAGAACGTGCTGACGCTCGTTCTGGGGGTACTGCTGGGAAGCCTGGCACACCCAGCCGCTGCCGTCAGCAAGGATAAGCCGCCGGAGAGGGCTAATGATCCTGCTTATGGCGCGGCACTTTTTCAGTACTACCAAGGTGATTCCTTTCAGGCACTGACGGAGCTGTCTGTGGCCGAAGCAAGGGGAGGCATCAAGGGACATGGGGACCATCCTGCCTTGCTGAGAGGGGGCATGATGCTCGCCTACGGCATGACTCGCTCGGCTAAAGGCGTTTTTCAGGATTTGCTCAAGCAAGATGCAGATCCTGAGACCCATAATCTGGCTTGGTTTTACCTCGCCAAAGTTTTTTATCTTGAGCGGGATTTTAGTTCCGCCACCGATTCTCTTAGCCGGGTTGTTCTGGAGTCCTTGAGCGCCGATCGCCCTGAATTGTATGACGAGGCCCTTTACCTGAAGGGCCAAATCGCGCTGGCTTTAAACGACGAGCCTAAATTCCAGGAGATTTTGGCCCAGCTTCCGGAGAATTCTGTTTGGCGTCCCTATCTTCAATATAACCATGCCATTCAACCGGCCAGCGCGGGCGTTTTGAAAGAAACAATCGCTCGATTACAGGCCATCGAGCTGAGTGAAGACTCTCCTCTGCCCGAAAATGAGCGACTCGCGCTACAGGATCGGATGAATCTCACGTTGGCCAGCTTCTATCTGGATGACAACGAAAATGGTGCGGCCATGGCGACCTTTCAGAAGGTTCGCCTGGAGGGGCCTCTTTCTGATCAGGCCTTGTTTGGTTATGCGCTTGCCTGCGCAAACCAGAACGAGTTCGGACTATCGCTTCAGGCGCTGCTGACGCTATCTGAGCGTCCCTTATTCAATCCCTGGGTTCAACAGGTTCCTTATGCATTGGGTTATCTCTACGAAAAGCTGGATAGTCGTGAGCAGGCGCTGAATGCCTACACTCAGGCGTCTAATGCTTACGTCACGCTTAAGAATGATCTGGATGGCATGATTGAACACATGGATGAGGCCGCCATTCTAAGTGCCTTGCAATTGGATGTGGAGAAATCTGCGGCGGTCGTGATGGGGGCCGACGGCGTTCCAGTCGATAGCTATGGTCGAATCAAAATTAAGCCAGCAAACTTCAACCTTGCACAACGTATCGCATCAGAAGCCTTCCAGATGGGCTTGCGTGACTTACATGAACTATATCGGATTCGCAGTTTTTTCAAGGACTGGAATACGCGCCTGAATGCTGCAGAGATGATTCTGGCGACGCGTGAGAACCAATTCCAGGCGTCGCAAAAGGAAGCCCACCAGCAGCTGGTGGCCCAGCCCCAGGATGTTTTGTCGGACCAGGTGGCAAGGGTTCGGCAGCAGATTGACTCTGCGGTTGCACAGGAAAATACCGATTTCTTTATGAGTGAGACGCAGCTCGATGCGCAGGCATTTATTCAGTCAGTGCGGCGTAAAGTTGATGCCTTGGCTGACCCTTCTCTGAGACAGGAGTTTGACGTTAAGTTGAAGCGCATCGAAGCCTATTTTACCTGGTGGGTGGCTGATACGTATGGGGTTAATCGCTGGCAGGCTCAGAAACCACTGCAGGCATTGTCGCGTGAGCTCGACGCCTATGTGTCACGCCGTGAGCGAGTGGAGGGGTGGGTTTCGGATGCCAAAGATAATCAAACTTTCGCTGGCCGCATTCAATCATTGCGTTCTCAGGTTGAGGGGCTCTCGGCTGGCCTGGAAGAACAAATTGGCGTTGCGCAGCGTCGCTTGATCGACCTGGTCAGACAGGATCTGACCCGGCAGCGCAAGGAAGTGATGGGCTATCTGGTGGCGACCAAAGAAGCACGAGCCCGGCTATTGGATGAGAAATACCGATCCCAGTCCCTCGCCAGGCCTGAGGCAGAACCCGTCTCGCAGGAAGGAGCGGTTCAATGAGCCCACTATTTAAACGAATGCCTCTGGCGGCAGTTATTACGGTATTGGTGACGGGCTCTATCACGGGCTGTAATCGAATTAGTAACCCTTTTGTCAAAAAAGAGGAACCGGTCGTTGTGTCGGGAACGCTTGGCGAGCTATTGCCTGCCGAAGTCGACCGAACCGCCAATGAGGGTGCTCCCGTCAATATCGACGACGTCATCGACAGTTATTCCGAACTGATCACGCTGGCGGATGATCCGGATATCAAAATGCGCGGCCTGCAACGGCTCGCAGATTTGCGATTGGAAAAAGGCGAAACGGCCTTTTATGACGGCGCTGACACTCAGTTGGACCTGGCTGCGGAGTCGTATGAGGGCTTATTATCCTCCTACCCGGATCGCATCGAAAATGATCGCGTACGTTATCAGTTAGCGAAAACACGTGATCTGCAAGGGAATATGGAGGGGAATCTGGCCGTGTTGAACGGTCTTGTGTTGTCTCACCCGGATTCTCCCTATCTGGCGGAAACACAATTCAGGCGTGGTGACATGCTGTTCTCGAAAGGTGATTTCGTGGGAGCCCGGGAGGCCTTCGATGCCGTCATTGAGACCCAGGAGCCTCAGTTCTTAAACAATGCGCATTACATGCGCGGTTGGTGTGATTTCAAGCTACTTGACTACCAGCAGGCATTGGTCAGCTTTACGCGTGTTCTGGATCGGGTGATGCCGGAGGATATGCAGACGGTTAAGCTTGAGTCGCAGAATGAAACCCTCGTTGAAGACTTGTTGCGCGTAATGGGCTTTGCTTTTTCCTATTTGGGCGGGGCGGAAAGTGTGCCGGAGCTGTTTGCGCAAACTGGCCCAAAGCGCTATGAGTTTTTGGTCTATGATCGTTACGCACAACTCTTGGTTAAACAGGAGCTCTACAGCGACGCGATCCTGGTTTACCGCAAATTTATTGAGCAGAATCCCCACAGCCTATACGCCCCACAATATCAGGTCAGTATTATCAAAACGCTCGAACAGGGTGGCTTTGTTAATGAAGTTCAGGTCGAAAAAGCCCGATTCGTCGAGGTCTATGGTAAGGACAGCGCGTTTTGGCTCGCAACTAACCCTGTCGACCTGACGTTCACGGAAGACCGTCTTGAGATGTATTTGCCCGAACTGGCAGCCGTGCACTACAACCTGGGGCAAAATGCAGTTGCAGGTAAATCACCTGCAGGCAGCAAGATTAGTCCCCAGGAAGAGTTTGAAAAAGCTGCGCAATACTATGGTGCTTTTGCAGATACATTCCCGCAAAAAGAAAAAACGCCCGAAATGCTCCTCTTGCTGGGTGAGAGTCTGTCTCAGTTAAATCGTTGGGAAGCCGCGATCGAGCCTTGGGAAAGAGCCGGCTATTCCTACCCTGACTATGACAAGGCGTCTGAAGCAGCTTATGCTGCCCTTCTTGCCCACGGCAAGGTGCTGGCGTCTTATCCCCTTGATGCCACTGAACCTGAGCTCATTGAGCAGCGCCGGGTTTGGAAAGAAAAGCAGCTCAAGAGCCGGCTGGACTTTGTTCAGTATCACGCTGCGGATTCGCGCGCGCTGGATGTGTTATACCAGACCACTGTAGAGATGTACGGTGATAAGGCCTACAACGATGTGATCTCATTGGGCGCCCGAGTGCTTGCCTGGCAGCCGGCACCTCCGGCTGAGATGCAGACGGATACTCAATTGTTGATTGCTCACAGTGAATTTGCGCAGGGTGACTATCTGCAAGCGGAAACGGACTATCAAAAAGCATTGGTTCTGCTGCCCCCAAACGACCCGCGACGTGAGGGTGTGGTTGAAAATCTGGCCGCGAGTGTGTACCGGCAGGGTGAGAATTTGCTTGCAGCGGGCAACCGCGACCTGGCCGTCAGTGAGTATCTGCGGGTGGCAACGGTTGCGCCTTCTGCCGAATTGCGGCGTAATGCTCAGTTTGACGCCGCTAATTTGCTCATCGAATCAAAACGCTGGGATGAAGCTGTTGATGTGCTGGTAGATTTTCGAAAGCGTTATCCTGATCACGCACTTACGGCCTCTATACCCGGTAAACTCGCACTCGCTTACCAGGAAACAGGTCAAACCCGGTTGGCAGCAGATGAATTCGCGCTCATGGTTGTGGCGACACAGGATCCTGAGCAGCGAAGAGAAAGACTTTTGATCGCAGCAGATCTTTACGATAAGGCTGAAGATATTCCCAACACGCTCAAGAGCTACCGCGAATACGCAGAAAAGTATCCGCTGCCCGCAGAGGACTACATGGAGGCGGTTGATCGTTTGACCCAACTCTATGCCCAGACCGGGCAAACCAAAGAGCAACGGTTCTGGCTTCAGAAACAGGTCGAGGCCTATGATCGACAGGGTAGTGCGGCATCAGACCGCATGCGCTATCTGGCGGCAGGGGCTGCGGCGGTGTTGGCTGACGACGCCTACCAGACCTTTCTGGCGACGAGGCTGAGTTTGCCTTTGAATAAGTCGCTGGTGCAGAAGACGGAGACCATGAAACAAACCGTAGCCGCCTATAAACAAATAGCCGGCTACGGAGTTGCTGAGTTTGCTACACTGGCGGGCTATCGGATGGCGGAAGTCTACGCACAGTTGAGCCGCGATCTGATGGATTCGGAAAGACCGGATAACCTCGATGAGATGGCTCTGGAACAATATGATTTGCTGCTGGAAGAACAGGCTTACCCTTTTGAAGAAAATGCAATTGCAATTCATGAACAGAATATCCAGAAGAGCTGGAACGGTGTCTATGATGAGTGGGTCAAGGCAAGTTTCGACGCATTGTCGCGCCTGCTCCCCGCTCGCTACGGTAAGCAGGAGGCCAAGCGGGATGTCTATGATGTCGCACTTTAAGTCCTTTAGCGGTTTTCTGGCGCTGCTTATCTGGTTGAGCGGTTGTGCTACACAGCAGACTGAGCAGCCGATAGAAGCCCAAGTAGCGGAAGGTCAGGCAGCGACAGTGGTGGCTCCGGCGATTGACCCTGCTGTCCAGGCCCTGTTTGATCAGGGTGTTGATGCCATGAAGCAGAATCGCCTGGCGGATGCCCGCGTTAGCTTTGAGCAAATACATAACCAGCAACCGGATCTGAGCGGCCCGCTGCTGAACCTGGGGATTATCGCGTTTAAGGAAAAGGACAGATCCAGGGCGACAGAGTATTTCAATAAAGCGGTTGAGACCAACCCCTCGAATACCGAGGCCCTGAATTTCCTGGGTGTGATGGCCCGCGAAGATGGCAAGTTTGCCGAGTCGGAGGGATTTTACCGAAAGGCGCTTGAAGTGGATCCGGACTTTGCCAGTGCTCACCTCAATCTGGGTATGCTGCTGGAACTTTACCTCGGGCGGCTTGAAGAGGCACTGGAGCAATATGAGATCTACCAGGGGCTTCAGAAGGAGCCTGATCCTAAAGTAAAAAATTGGATCGCAGATCTAAAGAATCGAGTGAAGTAGGGGCGCGTTATGAATATGCGAAGGCTCGTCCGTGGTTTGCTCGTTATGAGTGTGGCGACGTCGGTGCTTGCTGAAGACGGTGTCATCGTTATCGAAGGCGCACGTATCCGCGGAAATCAGGAGCTGCCCAACGTACTTTACGTCGTGCCGTGGAAGCCCCTGGACCAGAAGTCATTATATGAGTCATCGGCAGGCGCGCTGGTCAATCCCAACCGGATGGAGCCGCTTTACCGTGAAGAATTTGTTCGACTCGTTCAATATTACGATCAATTTCAATCCCAAAACCAACCCAAAGAGGTCAAATCGGTAGAGTGAACGTGGTCATAGATCACGAAAATTCTATAACCCTGCGCAATCTGAACGATTAAGCACTAAACTGAGTGCAGACGTACTGTATATCGCAGGCTGACAAGACTGAAATCCATCGAACGCTGCAAGTAAGGAGTGACTTAGAAATGTTCGAAACCATGATTCGTTTTTTTCAAGAAGGTGGGCTATTTATGTATCCCATTGCGCTGGTTCTCGTAATTGGGGTCGCCATCGCAGTCGAACGTTATATTTATCTATCCATTTCTAAGCGTACTAACCGAGATGACTTTAATAAACTGCATCGCCTGATTAGTGGCCGCGATCTGCATGGTGCGATGAAATTCGCTTCACAATCTTCATCTGCCATGGCGTCTATGATTGGCGCAGGACTAACTCGCCTTGGACGTCGTCAAAGCCGCGAGGATGTTGAATATGCGATGGAAGAGGGCTTGATGGATACCCTGCCTCGCCTGGAAAAGCGCACTCAGTACCTGGCGACGCTGGCAAACGTTGCAACACTTTTAGGACTGTTGGGAACTATCATTGGTTTGATAGAGGCCTTTTCTGCGGTTGCTTCAGCTGATCCTGCGGAAAAAGCGGCTCTGCTGTCCAAAAGTATTTCGGTTGCCATGAACACTACCGCTTTCGGTCTTGTTGCGGCGATTCCCTTACTTCTGCTTCACGCGGTCCTGCAGACGAAGACCAATGAAATTGTGGACAGCTTCGAAATGGCTGGAATCAAAGTGATGAACCTGATCTCTGAAAAGAGTGATGCCGAAGGTCCCAAAGCCTAGGATCTAAGCCATGCGAAGGAAGCACAAACGTCTGCAATCAGATGCAGAACTCGACATAACGGCATTCATGAACCTTATGATTGTTCTGGTGCCGGTATTGCTGATCAATATGGTGTTTGCTCAGACCAGTGTTCTCGACCTGAATTTTCCGGAAGAGTCTGCCGGTGGAGCTGATCCCGAGAAGCAACTGCAGCTCCAGGTTATTGTACTGCCGGATCAACTGGTGGTTTCAGACAACCAGGGGGGCGTAATCAAGCAGGTACCTAACCTCAATGAAGTTTATGATTTTAAATTTCTGGGGCAGGTCATGCAGGAACTTAAGGCGCGTATGCCAGAGAAAAAAGATATCACCATCATGCCGCAGCCAGATACCAGTTATCAAACGCTGGTCTCGGTGATGGACACGGTCAGGTCATTCAAGACGCTTTCTGCCGGTAGTCTGGTAAATGCTGAGCTGTTTCCTGATATCTCGATTGCGGATGCGCCGGAGGTTGTTAATCCGGCGGCAACGCCCAAGGGAGGCGGGTCATGAAACAGTCCGCCAAAGCTAAGCGCCATCAGCGCCACTATCGCCGGAGCAAGAAGAATGCCGGGTTGAACCTGGTGTCTCTGATGGATATTTTCACCATTTTGGTTTTCTTCCTGATGGTGAACTCGTCAGACGTTCAGGTTCTGAACCAGAATGCTAACGTGCAATTACCCTTGTCCGTGGCTGACCAGATGCCGAAAGACACACTGGTACTGGCTGTCACTGAGAATGATATTCTCGTAAGCAACCGTCCGGTCGTTCGGGTTCACACCATGAAGATGTTTTCAGGTTACGTTGAGCCGAATCTGAAGGCTGAGCTTGAGTATCAGTCCTCAAGGGCGAGAGCCCCCGCTCCACCGACTGGTCGACCGATTACCATCGTGGCCGACCGGGAGCTGCCGTATGAATTGCTGAAAAAAATCATGTCCACCTGCGTGGATGCCGGTTACTCCAGTATTTCATTAGCTGTCAACAGAAAAGCTGAGGAGCAGGGAGTCTGATGGTCGCTACATTTAGTCAAGGATTGCCGTGGAGTATCGAACCCGGTGAGCAGCGACGCTTTCGCATTACGTTGGCCGCGCTGTTGGTGGTTTTCTTTATCTTTTCTGTGGTTATTCCCGGTATTGAACTGCCGGAACGCCAACGAGAAGAATTGGAAGCCCTTCCGCCACAACTGGCGAAAGTCGTGCTTGAAAAAAAGGAATTGCCCAAACCAGAGATCAAAAAGCCTGAACCTGAGCCCGAGAAGCCGAAGCCTGAGGAGAAAAAGCCTGAGCCAAAGGTTGAGAAAAAGCCAGAACTGAAGGTGAAGCCTCAGCCCAAACCACAAACCGTGGAACAGGCGCGTGAGGTTGCAAAATCCTCTGGGTTGCTTGCTATGCAAGATCAACTTTCAGACCTTCGGGCACTTGCGGATACGGTGCAACTGGATCAACCCAACCTGGTCACGGCCAAGCCGATTAGCCGCAAAGCGAGTGGGGGATTGGTTTCCCAGGTGTCGACGGCGAGCAGTGGCGGTGTGGACACATCCAAGTTGGATCAGTCTGCGAAGCAAATCTCTTTGGCGTCGCGAAAAACAACTGAAGTAGCGCAGCCGGCAGGTGTCGCGGCGGCTGTGGCCGCAGCGGAAACAGCTCGTCAGGGGCAGAAAGGTGGCGCCGAACGCACGCGTGAAGAGTTGAGGCGGGTTTTTGATGCTAATAAAGGCGCGATTTACACCATTTATAATCGCGAGCTTCGAAATAATCCATCCTTGCAAGGCTCGATTACGCCTGAGTTGGTTGTAGAGGCCAGTGGTGCCGTATCGTCATGCAAGGTCGTCGAGTCGTCACTCAACGAACCCGTGCTGGAAAAGAAAATCTGTGCGCGACTGATGCTGGTTAATTTTGGAAGCAAATCTGGCGCAGGCAAGCAAACAATTCGGTATCCAATCGAGTTGTTACCCGGTTAAGTTCCGTGGGCTAATAAAGTCCTGCAATGGGCCGAGCGTTCTACTACGCTCGGCCTTTTTTATGGGGCCCGCTAAAGCCTTTATAGAGGGCCAAGTCTCCGAATTAACTCAGTATTATATTTCTTGTAAAAAATGCTTGCGTGCCCCTCTGAACTGCGTATAATGCGCACCACTTCCGAAGCGAAGACGTTCTTTAAAAAGCTGAATCAAGTAATTTGTTGTGGGCACTGACAGATCGCGTATACGAAAGAATGCGATGAGAGTCAGTGACACTGTCAATGAAAATTTGCAGTAGTTTTGACTTGAGCAAAAAGATCAGACTGACGAGAGTTGGTCAAAAAACTTTTAACTGAAGAGTTTGATCATGGCTCAGATTGAACGCTGGTGGCAGGCTTAACACATGCAAGTCGAGCGGCAGCAAGCCTTCGGGCGTTGGCGAGCGGCGGACGGGTGAGTAATGCATAGGAATCTGCCTGGTAGTGGGGGATAGCCCGGGGAAACTCGGATTAATACCGCATACGCCCTACGGGGGAAAGGAGGGGATCTTCGGACCTTTCGCTATCAGATGAGCCTATGTCGGATTAGCTAGTTGGTGAGGTAAGGGCTCACCAAGGCGACGATCCGTAACTGGTCTGAGAGGATGATCAGTCACACTGGAACTGAGACACGGTCCAGACTCCTACGGGAGGCAGCAGTGGGGAATATTGGACAATGGGGGAAACCTGATCCAGCCATGCCGCGTGTGCGATGAAGGCCTTCGGGTTGTAAAGCACTTTCAGTCGGGAGGAAAGGTTGCAAGCTAATATCTTGCAAAGTTGACGTTACCGACAGAAGAAGCACCGGCAAACTCCGTGCCAGCAGCCGCGGTAATACGGAGGGTGCGAGCGTTAATCGGAATTACTGGGCGTAAAGCGCGCGTAGGCGGTTACTTAAGCGAGGTGTGAAATCCTGGGCTCAACCTTGGGCACTGCACTTCGAACTGGGTGACTAGAGTTTTGGAGAGGAGAGTGGAATTCCCGGTGTAGCGGTGAAATGCGTAGAGATCGGGAGGAACATCAGTGGCGAAGGCGGCTCTCTGGCCAAAAACTGACGCTGAGGCGCGAAAGCGTGGGGATCAAACAGGATTAGATACCCTGGTAGTCCACGCTGTAAACGATGAGCACTAGCCGTTGGAACCCTTAGAGGTTTTAGTGGCGTAGTTAACGCGCTAAGTGCTCCGCCTGGGGGAGTACGGCCGCAAGGTTAAAACTCAAATGAATTGACGGGGGCCCGCACAAGCGGTGGAGCATGTGGTTTAATTCGACGCAACGCGAAGAACCTTACCTGGTCTTGACATCCTGCGAACCTTTCAGAGATGAGAGGGTGCCTTCGGGAGCGCAGAGACAGGTGCTGCATGGCTGTCGTCAGCTCGTGTTGTGAAATGTTGGGTTAAGTCCCGTAACGAGCGCAACCCTTGTCCCTATTTGCCAGCACTTCGGGTGGGAACTTTAGGGAGACTGCCGGTGACAAACCGGAGGAAGGTGGGGACGACGTCAAGTCATCATGGCCCCTTACGACCAGGGCTACACGTGCTACAATGGGGCGTACAGAGGGTTGCGAAGCCGCGAGGTGGAGCTAATCTCATAAAGCGTCTCGTAGTCCGGATTGGAGTCTGCAACTCGACTCCATGAAGTCGGAATCGCTAGTAATCGCGAATCAGAATGTCGCGGTGAATACGTTCCCGGGCCTTGTACACACCGCCCGTCACACCATGGGAGTGGGTTGCACCAGAAGTAGCTAGTCTAACCGCAAGGGGGACGGTTACCACGGTGTGATTCATGACTGGGGTGAAGTCGTAACAAGGTAGCCGTAGGGGAACCTGCGGCTGGATCACCTCCTTAAACGACAGTAGACCGATCTGTCATGTGCTCACAACAAATTACTTGATACAGTCGAAGGACGGGTTGCCCGGAGCAGGGCCCGGCATGACTGGGTCTGTAGCTCAGGTGGTTAGAGCGCACCCCTGATAAGGGTGAGGTCGGTGGTTCGAGTCCACCCAGACCCACCAGTTTTAGACTGGGGCTATAGCTCAGCTGGGAGAGCGCTTGGTTTGCATCCAAGAGGTCCGCGGTTCGATCCCGCGTAGCTCCACCATTCAGTCAGGTGTGTACCCGGTAGGCGGATGTTAGACACGAATGCATGCGAGGCGTGTATTGGTGTCTGACAGCGGTCAGAGAGTTCTTTAACAAATTGGATAAGCGAAGAAAAAATCGAAACCAATGGTTGGTTGCGGTTGATATGAGAGGTGATTGAGAAATTGATTGCGGATCATGTTGATGGTAACTGATGAAATTGCGGAGATTTTACTGAGCAATTACTCAAGCGCAATTATTGTGTGGTAGAAAAGGGCCGCACGATAAATGGTATATGACATATAACCGGCAGCCGAGAGGTTTTCGGGTTATATGGTCAAGTGAACAAGTGCATACGGTGGATGCCTTGGCAACTGGAGGCGATGAAGGACGTAGGAGCCTGCGAAAAGGTTCGGGGAGCTGGCAAGCAAGCGTTGATCCGGACATGTCCGAATGGGGGAAACCCACTGCTTTTAGCAGTATCCCGCAAGGGAGGCGAACTCGGGGAACTGAAACATCTAAGTACCCGAAGGAAAAGAAATCAAACGATATTCCCTAAGTAGCGGCGAGCGAACGGGGAACAGCCCAAAAGCTTGGTGACAGATAGAGGAAGGGTCTGGAAAGACCCGCCATAGAGGGTGATAGCCCCGTACTTTAAATCTTAATCAGGTGAAACATGAGTAGGTCGGGACACGTGGAATCTTGACTGAATATGGGGGGACCATCCTCCAAGGCTAAATACTCCCAGTTGACCGATAGTGAACCAGTACCGTGAGGGAAGGCGAAAAGAACCCCTGTGAGGGGAGTGAAATAGATCCTGAAACCGTATGCATACAAGCAGTGGGAGCAGACTTGTTCTGTGACTGCGTACCTTTGTATAATGGGTCAGCGACTTACGTTGTGTGGCAAGCTTAACCTGATAGGGGAGGCGTAGGGAAACCGAGTCTGAATAGGGCGACAGTCGCACAGTGTAGACCCGAAACCGAGTGATCTAGCCATGAGCAGGTTGAAGGTTGAGTAACATCAACTGGAGGACCGAACCGTAATCTGTTGAAAAAGATTCGGATGACTTGTGGCTGGGGGTGAAAGGCCAATCAAACTCGGAGATAGCTGGTTCTCCCCGAAAGCTATTTAGGTAGCGCCTCGGACGAATACCGCTGGGGGTAGAGCACTGTTTGGGCTAGGGGGTCATCCCGACTTACCAACCCCATGCAAACTCCGAATACCAGCGAGTACTATCCGGGAGACACACGGCGGGTGCTAACGTCCGTCGTGAAGAGGGAAACAACCCAGACCGCCAGCTAAGGTCCCCAAGTCCATGTTAAGTGGGAAACGATGTGGGAAGGCAGAGACAGCTAGGAGGTTGGCTTAGAAGCAGCCACCCTTTAAAGAAAGCGTAATAGCTCACTAGTCGAGTCGGCCTGCGCGGAAGATGTAACGGGGCTCAAACATGGCACCGAAGCTGCGGCTGCATACATTGTATGCGGGGTAGGGGAGCGTTCTGTAAGCCGTAGAAGGTGGATTGTAAAGTCTGCTGGAGGTATCAGAAGTGCGAATGCTGACATGAGTAACGATAATGCGGGTGAAAAACCCGCACGCCGGAAGACCAAGGGTTCCTGCGCAACGTTAATCGGCGCAGGGTGAGTCGGTCCCTAAGGCGAGGGCGAAAGCCGTAGTCGATGGGAAATCGGTTAATATTCCGATACTGTGTATTGCTGCGATGGGGGGACGGAGAAGGCTAGGCCAGCCTGGGATTGGTAGTCCAGGTTTAAGGTGGTAGGCAGGCGATTTAGGTAAATCCGGATCGTCAATGCTGAGAGCTGATGACGAGTCTCTACGGAGACGAAGTGGTTGATGCCAAGCTTCCAGGAAAAGCCTCTAAGCTTCAGGCAATACATAACCGTACCCCAAACCGACACAGGTGGTCAGGTAGAGAATACCAAGGCGCTTGAGAGAACTCGGGTGAAGGAACTAGGCAAAATGGTGCCGTAACTTCGGGAGAAGGCACGCTGGCTAGGAGTGAAGGACTTGCTCCGTAAGCCCCGGCCGGTCGAAGATACCAGGCCCCTGCGACTGTTTATTAAAAACACAGCACTCTGCAAACACGAAAGTGGACGTATAGGGTGTGACGCCTGCCCGGTGCTGGAAGGTTAATTGATGGGGTCAGCGTAAGCGAAGCTCTTGATCGAAGCCCCAGTAAACGGCGGCCGTAACTATAACGGTCCTAAGGTAGCGAAATTCCTTGTCGGGTAAGTTCCGACCTGCACGAATGGCGTAACGATGGGGGCGCTGTCTCCACCCGAGACTCAGTGAAATTGAAATCGCCGTGAAGATGCGGTGTATCCGCGGCTAGACGGAAAGACCCCGTGAACCTTTACTATAGCTTCACAGTGAACTTTGAACCTGCTTGTGTAGGATAGGTGGGAGGCTTTGAAGCGTGGACGCCAGTCCGCGTGGAGCCATCCTTGAAATACCACCCTGGCATGTTTGAGGTTCTAACTCTGGTGTAACAGCACCGAGGACACTGTGTGGTGGGTAGTTTGACTGGGGCGGTCTCCTCCCAAAGAGTAACGGAGGAGCACGAAGGTGCGCTAATCACGGTCGGACATCGTGAGGTTAGTGTAAAGGCACAAGCGCGCTTAACTGCGAGACGGACAGGTCGAGCAGGTACGAAAGTAGGTCTTAGTGATCCGGTGGTTCTGAATGGAAGGGCCATCGCTCAACGGATAAAAGGTACTCCGGGGATAACAGGCTGATACCGCCCAAGAGTTCACATCGACGGCGGTGTTTGGCACCTCGATGTCGGCTCATCACATCCCGGGCTGAAGCCGGTCCCAAGGGTATGGCTGTTCGCCATTTAAAGTGGTACGCGAGCTGGGTTTAGAACGTCGTGAGACAGTTCGGTCCCTATCTGCCGTGGACGTTGGAGATTTGAGAAGAGTTGCCCTTAGTACGAGAGGACCGGGGTGAACGAACCGCTGGTGTTCCGGGTTGTGATGCCAATCGCATTGCCGGGTAGCTATGTTCGGACGGGATAACCGCTGAAAGCATCTAAGCGGGAAACCCTTCTCAAGATGAGATCTCCCTGATTCCTTGAGAATCCTGAAGGGCCCTTGTAGACGACGAGGTTGATAGGTTGGGTGTGTAAGTGCTGTGAGGCATTGAGCTAACCAATACTAATTGCCCGAGAGGCTTGACCATATAACACCGAAAGGCTTTTGCCCGGTGGGCTTAGAGTAATTGCTCGCTTATCTGATTGTTAGAGACAGCTGAATCGCTGTTAGTTCGAATTTGGTCATACCAAGTCAGTTTTGCCTGATGATCATAGCGAACGGGAACCACCTGAATCCATTCCGAACTCAGTAGTGAAACCGTTCTGCGCCGATGGTAGTGTGGCACTTGCCCATGCGAGAGTAGGTCGTTGTCAGGCACCTAATACGAAGAAGGCTCACCGAAAGGTGGGCCTTTTTTATGTGGAATGCGGAAAGGTTCAGGATAGTCGGCGAGTTAACATATTTTCGATCAAACTGGAGCTCCACCGGTTTTAGTCATCATCACTTGCATCGGTAGCAGAAGGCGGTGGCGAATTGCCTTTTTTCGCATTGCCGACCTCCGATGAGCTGGCAGGCGAGCCACTCCTGGCAAGGTCTTTGTTATCTGCTTTTTTCAAATCTGCTTCTTTAAGTTTGGCAACGGTCAGTTGTTCTTGTTCAGCCGCGAAATGCAACGCCATTTCAAAGGATTGGCGCGTAAAGGACAAAACTTTTGCAAACCCTTCATCGGAGAGGTTGCGGGCGGCATCGTGGCGGCGATAGATGTTTATAAATTCTCGTTCCCGCTCGTAGTGAAGCGGCAGCCTGCCAAGCCCCCAGTCATTGAGTATGCGCCATAAGTCCGGGTTATACGTTCGGGTGTATTTTAAAATAAACGGAACTGGGTCATTTCGGGCGAGAAGAGCTGCCAGGCGCAATATTAATTCAAAACTGATCGTGGCCGTACCATCTTCGACGGCCTCCCAAAACGTCCGGTCTTTCAGGTTGATCGCGTCACCCAGCTCGGCAATGGTAAGGCCTGCAACCTCTCGCAAATCTTTCAAAGATTGCCCGGCTGCAACCATGACCTTTAGCTGATCCTGGGATTTAAGAATGGTTTTGCCTACCTTTACTGAGCCGTCAGTGGTTTTCCGAGCGATACGCAAGGCGGATGAGGTCAAATTACCGATACGATCAAACCAACCGGGTTCCTTAGGGTCAATTTCTTTGGATGAGGTAGCTTGGCTTCTGTTTTTTGAGGAGGGGGGAGGCTGTTCCTCTTTTGTAGCTGTTTTTCGGGTGCTCGATGATGCATTTGTATCAGAAAAGTCGACCGGGCTTTCCTCCCGAACTTTCTTAGGGCGGGAGCTCTCGCTACCGCCCTGATTGTCCTGCTTTCTCGAAAGGTCATCTCTGGACATATCGGTCTGGCGATTTAGGGCGTTAATGGTTAGCCACTTGGGCTTCCAGGGTAAGGGTGTCGACAAGTATTTCAGCAGACTCGCGGGTGAAGAAATCGATAAGCTCATGCTTCTCCTGCCGGGCAGCCTGATCTTCTTGCCAGGACTCAAACTCACCATAATTTTTGAATGAATCTTTGCCTTCGGCAATCCGTTTGGTATTGATAATCGTGAGTTCAGTCTCACGCGCTTTTTCAAGTTCAGCCTTCCGGCGTGCTTCATTCAATGACAGTTCTTTTTGATCCCGGACAGATCTGGCATAGTCGATCTCTTTTAGCAGAGCCTGATATTCGGGATTCTTCTCCATTCGTGTCTGGTGAAGCGTTGAAATGTCTCCCAGCAGTTTAGTCTCGGCAAAAGGTCGAAAAGGAACGGGCGCTATCTGGTCCCAAGGCAGCGCTGAAGGCAGTGCATCTTCTCCTATTTCAGATTTATCGATGGCTGAGGGCATTTCCAGGTCGGGTATGACGCCCTTGTGTTGGGTACTGCCACCCGAAATTCTGTAGAACTTGGCTTCGGTTATTTTAAGTTGACCATGTGACAGGTTTCTGACGGACTGCACGGTGCCTTTGCCAAACGTTTGCTCGCCAATAATCAATCCCCGCCCATAATCCTGAATGGCTGCTGCAAAAATTTCAGACGCTGACGCACTCAGCCGGTTAACCAGAACGGCCAGGGGACCATTGTAGGCGACGGAACTATCCGGATCGTCATAAACCCGAACGCGATCGTCTGCTGTACGCACCTGCACTGTAGGGCCTCGCTCAATGAAGAGGCCTGTAAGACTGATCGCTTCCTGCAAAGCCCCGCCACCGTTATTGCGGAGGTCGATAATAAGGCCATCAATACCATCTTTATTAAGCTTGTCAATCAACCGGTGGACATCTTGAGTCGTGCTGCGGGCATCTTCGTCACCGGCCTGAAGTGCTCTGAAGTCGGCGTAGAAGGCTGGTAAATAGATGACGCCGAGACGGTAATCCTGCGTGCCGCGTTTAATCTTAATGACTTCACTCTGGGCAGACTGATCTTCAAGTTTGACTTTATCCCGCACGATACTAATGACACGGGTTTCATTTTCGTCACTACTTTTTGCTGGGATGACCTCAAGCTTGACGACGGTCTGTTTGGGGCCACGAATAAGATCAACGACCTCTTCCAGTCGCCAGCCGTTTACATTGATGATTTCTCCGTTATCACCTTGCCCGACCCCGATGATTCGATCGGCTGGCTGTAAGAGGCCATTTTTGTCGGCGGGTCCGGCAGGCACCAGCCGGACAACTTTGGTGAATTCATTATCTGATTGTAAGACTGCACCGATACCTTCCAGCGAGAGGGACATGTTGATATTGAAGTTTTCTGAGGTGCGGGGAGAGAAGTATTGCGTATGCGGATCATAGGTATTGGTCAGCGCATTCATGTAGGTCTGAAATACGTCTTCTGAGCGACTTTGAAGCGTTCGTTTTTTCTGTGCTTCGTAACGCTTAACCAGGGAGGAGACGATGTCCTCATCTTTCTTCCCAGTCAGGCGTTGACTCAGAATGGCGCTTTTGATGCGCATCTCCCAAAGATTATCCAGCGCGACCTGATTTTCAGCCCAGGGCGCCTCTTCCCGGTCAATTTCAAGACTCTCTTCCGCGTCAAAGGTCAGTCCCTCTGTCCCTTTGGCAAGAAGATCCAGGGTCTTTTCAAGGCGCCTGTTCATCCGATCCAGATAAGCGCGGTAAATTTGAAAGGCGGGCTCTAACTGGCCTGTCTTGATTGCATTATCAAGGTGGAGACGATAGGCTTCGAACGCTTTAATGTCTTCTTCGCTCAGATAAACTTTTTGAGGATCAAGTGCCTTAAGATAGTTGTCTAATACCTGAGACGAAATCTCTGCATCAAGCTTTTGAGCCCGGTAATGAGCGAACTGCAACTGACGGGCGATATCCCGGCTGACACTTTCCTGTTCGGGGGTTGGCGCTAATGATTCAACCAAGACCGGCTTTTCGGCAGCACTGCTTGCATAGTCGCTGGTACTTAACAGGCCAAGCGAGAAGGCAAAAAGTGAAGCCGTTAACAGCGATTTGGGCAAAGTCATCGAAGCGCGTAATTTCATAGCTTTTTCTTAACCGTAATGTTCCATTATCGACGATTGTAGGGCAGGCGATGGTCATGCACCAGCAGAATTGACCATTGATTTGTCACGATTTGCAAAGCACTTTGACTTGACCCTGACCGGCTTGGCCCCCTAGTCTGACTGATTGATTCGTGTCGTGACTCAAGGGGCTTCAATCGGTGGACGATTCTTTAGCGTTATCTGTCGCAATGATCGGCATGGTTGCCATGTTTTGCCAGTGGCTGGCCTGGCGAACCCGGCTGCCGGCAATTTTGTATTTGCTGCTGTCAGGTCTGGCTTTGGGACCGGGTTTTGGTATTTTGCACCCCGACCAACTCTTTGGTGAGGTTCTATTCCCGCTGATTTCGCTTTCTGTCGCCGTGATATTGTTTGAGGGCAGCCTGACCCTTAATTTCAAGGAAGTCAGGCTAATCAAAGCGACGGTGTTCAATTTAGTGACCTATGGCGCACTGATTACGTGGATCATTATCTGCATTGTATCCAGATGGCTTTTTGATCTTAGCTGGGAGCTGGCCATCCTTTATGGGGCCTTGATGGTGGTGACAGGACCGACTGTCATTGTGCCTATGTTGCGTACCGTTAGGCCTACCGCTTCAGTCGCGAACGCACTCAAGTGGGAGGGGATTGTCATTGATCCCATTGGGGCGCTGTTGGTGGTCATGGTTTTCGAGTTCATCGTATTCCAGCGGCAGGAAGAGGCGGTGGGGCATGCGCTTTGGTTATTTTGTCAAACGGTAGCGGTGGGGCTTAGTACCGGAATCGCAAGTGGTTACGCCCTTGGCATGTTGCTTCGCAGACACTGGGTGCCTGACTTCCTGCATAACCTTTGTACATTGAGCTTGGTGTTCCTTGCATTCACGGTCTCCAATGAGCTGGCGCATGAGTCTGGCCTGTTGGCGGTTACGGTTATGGGGATGTGGTTGGCGAATAGCAAGGATGTGCGCATTCAGGATATCTTAAACTTTAAAGAAAACCTGACAATCCTTCTGATTTCTGGACTGTTTATTCTGCTGGCAGCCCGGTTGAATGTGGAGCAGATCGCTGGATTGGGGTGGGCACCCTTTTTATTGCTGGCCGTCGTGCAATTTATTGCCCGGCCTTTGTCTGTGCTTGCCTCTACCTTTCGCTCCAGCTTTTCCTGGCAAGAGAAAGTACTTCTGGCATGGATCGGGCCGCGTGGTATCGTAGCGGCCGCGGTGTCAGCCCTTTTTGCCTTGAAGCTGGAGGCTGAAGGCGTTGCTCAGGCTGAACTACTGGTGCCCTTGACGTTTATCGTGATCATTGGAACCGTGATTATACAAAGTGCGACAGCGGGGAGTTTGGCTCGCCGGCTGGGCGTAGCGGAACCGGAGCCCCGTGGTTTTTTAATTATTGGTGCGAATGTGGTTGCCCGGACGATTGCTTCAGTACTGAAGCAATACAATATCCCAGTCCTTCTTACGGATTCGAGCTGGGACAATATCCGAGCAGCAAGAATGGCGGGCCTGGAGACTTTCTTTGGCAACCCGGTCTCTGAGTATGCCGATCAAAAGCTCGATTTAGTCGGCATTGGTAAGGTTATGGCGTTGTCACCACAGCGTGACCTGAATGTGATCGCCAGCATGCGTTACCGAGCGGAATTTGGTCAAACGAAGGTTTACACCCTGTTAACCAGTGGCGATACCAATGCGTCTGAGAAACATCAGATCTCCGCTGAGCATCGCGGGTACACTCTGTTTGATCGTAATTTGACCTATTCTAAGTTTGCGAGCCTCCTTAGTCAGGGGGCAACGCTTCGAAAAACCCGGCTTACCGAAGAGTTTAGGTTTGAAAACTATATGAATACCAAGGGTAAGGATGGGGTTCCCCTATTTGCAATTACGCCGAAAGGTAAACTTGAAATTTTTGTGGCAGATGGTCAACTGGCACCGCAGGTCGGCTGGACCGTCATCAGTCTCGTCACGGAGAGGGCGCCGGTCGTTGGGACGGATAATATCCCCGAGAGGGGGGATGCGGCTAAAGAGCAAAGTTAGGGGCGCAGAGAGCCTACCATGTCCCAGTGTTTTGCATGGATTGCCAAGGCTCTTTCAAGGGCAGTGGCTCGCCTTTCTGCAAAAGCTCTATCGATATTCCATCGGGTGAGCGAACAAACGCCATGTGACCGTCGCGAGGCGGTCGGCTGATCACTGTGCCAGCCTGCTGAAGACGCTCGCAGAGCGCGTAGATATCGTCTACCTGAAAGGCGAGATGGCCAAAATTACGGCCTCCGTTGTAGTCTTCAGGATCCCAGTTAAAGGTCAATTCCAGCAGTGGAGATTTACGTAATTTGGCCGCCTCCAGGTCTCCGGGGGCGGCCAGATAGACCAATGTAAAACGTCCTTGCGGGTGCTCAGAGCGGTAGACTTCGACCAAGCCCAACTGATCACAGTAAAAAGCCAGGGAGAGGTCCAGGTCAGCCACTCTGACCATGGTGTGCAAGTAGTTCATATGAGTCCCATCGATGTGCCCTTTCAGAACAGGCTATTCGATTCGGCATGCTCAAGCAAGATACGGGGGGGCGCAAAACGCTCACCGTAGCGACGCGCCAATTCCTCCGCACGACTGACAAAGGCTCGAATGCCGATCTGATTTACAAACTGTATCGCTCCCCCTGTCCACGGCGCAAAACCGATACCAAAGATGCTCCCAATATTAGCATCCGGGACCGAGGTCAGTACGCCTTCTTCGAGGCAGCGCAGTGTTTCAATCGCCTGAATATAGAGAATACGATCCTTAAGATCCTGGAGGGGAGTGGATTGCGTCACTTCACTTTTCGTGTGACGTTCGATTAACTCAGGCCAAAGATGTTTTTTACCATTTGAGGGATAGTCGTAAAATCCCGCTCCCGCCGCTTTGCCAATTCGCTGATAGGTCTTGACCATCGTGTCTATCAAATCCTCCGCCGGGTGGCTGGGGTAGGTTTTGCCACTGGCCGCAAGGTCGGCCTTGGTCTGGTCCCGAATGTGAATCATCAGGGATAAACTGACCTCATCAGAAATAGCAAGCGGTCCAACGGGCATGCCTGCCAACAATGCGGCATTTTCCACCGATGCCGGGTGAATACCCTCAGCCACCATTGCTATCCCTTCGTTCACAAAAGTGCCGAAGACCCGCGATGTGAAAAAACCACGGCTGTCATTCACCACAATTGGAATTTTGTTGATTTGCAGGACAAAGTCGAAGGCTTTGGCTAAGGTCTGATCTGACGTTTGTTCTCCCCGAATGATTTCGACTAATTGCATTTTGTCTACGGGGGAGAAAAAGTGGAGCCCAATAAAGTTTTCAGCGGATCGGGCAGCTTTCGCCAGTTGGGTTATCGGTATCGTTGACGTATTTGATGCGAAAATACCGCTGGGTAGAAGCATGGGTTCGGTTTCCTGAGTAACCCTTGCTTTGAGCTCACTGTTTTCAAATACCGCCTCTATGATAAGGTCACAGCCCTGCAGCATCTGATTATCAGCGGTGGCTTGAATACGGCTGAGAATGTGATCCCGTTTTTCAGCGGTCAGGCGTCCGCGACTCACTTTTTTAGTCAAAAGGCTCGCGGAGTAGGCTTTGCCTTTTTCGGCGTTTTCGACGCTTATATCTTTTAATACAACGCTGATGTCGCGGGTTGCGCAGGCATAAGCGATTCCAGCGCCCATCATCCCTGCGCCCAGAACGCCGACCTTGGCGGTACGCTGCGGGGTAATGCCCGATGGCCTTGAGTGCCCCGCCTTGAGGTCATTGAGCTGGAACCAAAATGTGCCAATCATATTCTTGGCAATCTGGCTGACCACCAATTGGGTGAAATAGCGGGATTCGATGCGCTGTGCAGTGTCAAAATCAACCTGCGCGCCTTCCACGACCGCAGACAGGATAGCTTCTGGGGCGGGGTAGCAACCTTTGGTTTTGTTTTTAAGCATGGCTGGCGCTATCGCCAGCATTTGCGCGACCTTGGGGTTTGAAGGCGTACCCCCAGGCATACGGTAGTCTTTTTCATCCCAAGGTTGTTTGACGTTTGGGTGAGCTTTGATCCAGGCTTTGGCGGCGGGTATCAGCGCCGTACCATCGGACACCAGCTCGGTAATCAGTCCCGTGGCCAGCCCCTGTTCGGGACTGAATTTTGTGCCCTCGATCAGGTAGGGCAAGGCCTTTTCAAGGCCAAGGTAGCGGGGCATGCGTGTTGTTCCCCCGCCTCCGGGAAGTAAGCCGAGGCTCACTTCGGGCAGGCCGAGTTGTATTGAATCATTCTTTATAGCGATTCGGGCATGGCAGGCAAGGCAAAGTTCCCAGCCGCCACCTAGCGCTGTGCCGTTAATGGCTGCGACGACAGGTTTTCCGAGTGTTTCTAAGCGCCGCAAGGGTGTCGTGATGGTTTGTGTCAGCATAGTGAAGAAGGCTTCTGCATCTGCTGAACTCACCTCAATCAACTCACGAAGATCCCCGCCGGCGAAAAACGTTTTTTTGGCTGAGGTCAAAATCACGCCAGTGATTTGCTCCTTTTCAGCAATCAAAGCATTGACCGCATCCCCAAATGCCACCCTAAAATCAGCGTTCATGGTGTTAGCGGACTGGTTGGGCATATCCATCGTCAACGTAACGATGGCATCTTGATCTTTTTCATATCGAATGGCTGTCATGGTGATATCTCTTATCCGGGCCGGGAGTTATAGCTTTTCAATAATGGTGGCGATTCCCATACCACCGCCCACGCATAAAGTTGCCAGTCCATAGCGAAGTGAGCGCCGCTCGAGTTCATCAAGCAAGGTGCCGAGTATCATGGCGCCTGTGGCGCCCAGGGGATGCCCCAGTGCGATAGCGCCTCCGTTTACGTTGATTATTTCATCCGGCACTCCGGTCTCTTTCTGGAATTTCAGCACCACGGCGGCGAACGCTTCGTTCACCTCAAAGAGGTCGATATCGTGTATCGACATTCCGGCTTTTTCCAAGGCCTTGAAGGTTGCAGGGGCGGGACCGGTCAACATAATCGTCGGATCTGTACTCGTCACCGCCGTCGCGACGATGCGTGCGCGTGGTCTGAGCCCAAGTTCTTTGCCTTTTCTTTCGCTTCCAATTAAGAGTGCAGCGGCCCCGTCTACAATACCGGAGGAGTTGCCAGGATGGTGTAAATGCTGGATCGTCTCTATATGCGGATATTTGCTGCGAGCAACCGCATCAAAGCCAAGCTCTCCCATCATCGCGAAGGAGGGTTTTAGTTGGGCAAGACTTTCGACCGTAGTGTCAGGTCTGATAAATTCATCCGTTTCCAATATGATCAAACCGTTGACATCTTTTACCGGGGCCAAGGACTTTGAAAAGTGCCCTGCAGCACGCGCATGGGCGGCCTTTTGTTGCGATCGGACGGCAAAGGCATCCAGTTCGTGGCGCTGAAAACCCTCAATGGTGGCAATCAGATCTGCACTGATGCCCTGAGGTATAAAGCCAGTCTTGAGGTTTGTGGCGGGGTCCAGCGCCCAGGCGCCGCCGTCACTGCCCATGGCCACGCGTGACATGGATTCGACACCGCCTGCCACGACGAGATCTTCCCACCCGGAGCGCACTTTCATGGCGGCAAGGTTGACAGCCTCAAGCCCGGAAGCACAAAAGCGGCTCAACGTGACACCTGCAACCCGTTCGTCCCAGTCAGCTGCGAACGCGGCTGTCTTGGCTATGTCGGCGCCCTGGTCCCCTACGGGCGTGACGCAGCCCATGACAATATCGTCAACCTGGGCTGTATCCAGATGATTTCGCGTCTTTAGTGCCCGTAGCGCGGTGGCAAGTAACTCGACGGGCTTGACCTCGTAAAGTGAACCATCTTTCTTTCCCTTTCCCCGAGGAGTGCGAATACTGTCAAAAATGAGAGCTTCCTGACGCATGGTGGTACCTTATTCTTGAGTGGAAGTGAGTCTCCTGTGCCGAAAACACAAAAGGCAGTCTTACCATACTCCAGTGTGAAAGGGCCCTAAATGACGGGATCGGTCAATCGCACTGACGAATTCGCTCAAACTGGCGTTTGTGGACTAATCTTAAAAGCGACGAAAATCTTTAGCGCAATCCAGAGGAGCAGCATGTCCATACTCGACAATGCCTACAATTACTATGAAAGGCTGGTTCTGACTGAGCTTGCAGAGCAAACGCAGGAAATGGACTTTGACGAGGATCTATTAACTGACGCAGCGTGTGTCGCTTTGAACCAGTTACCTTGCCGGTATTTTCGGCACGGTGTGGATATGGCGTTCTATCTGTCAGGTGATGAATACCTGATGATGACGGCTAAAGTCAAAGAAGCGGTGACCTTGGCGATTGCTCGTGTCACCAAGAGCAACCGCCGTTGACTCGCTAGCGTGAAAACTGCCGAATAATCGCTTCAACAGACCTTCCAACGCGCTGAACCTCTGCCTCGGCTTCAGCCTGGGTTAACGAGGGATGTTGCAGCCAGCCCTCCAGGAGGCCTTCCATGCGCTCAACCGGGGTGCTTTGGGGTTGCTGCAATCCTGCAGCAAGCCGTTCAACCTGAAGCGCCATTCGCTGCGATGCCAGCTCGGGTGGTGAGTCCAGCCCAGCCAATATTTCCAGACCAATGACCAGGTCTGTTGCGGGGCGGGGGGTGCCGTCCGATTGAGGTGATGACTCCATCCGCCTGATCAGTCGCTCGTGTTCCGGCCGTAGCAAGCTTTTGTCAGCGTTGAAGCCTGGATGAAATCGCGTTTTGATCGCCTGATTCAGCAGGGTGCCCCAGTAGGCTTGTTCCTGTGTCTGGCGCTGTCGTGTCAGGCGATCCCTGCACACCTTTACCGCCTGGTTAAAGGCTTGGGTTAAAGTATCCCGCTCGGCGCCTAAATCACTGAGTTCCCTAAAAGAAGCAATATAGGTATTCAGAACGGACTCATTCGCTGCATCAATGCTATCAGACATGGCCTCAATGGCGCTCGTGATATCCTGCGCCTTGGTTTGGTTGGTCAGGATCTCCTGCTGCCGCGCATCGCGCGCTTCAGACAGGCGGGCGAAAATCTGGTCGCAGGCGGAGCGAAAGGATTGCCACAGCTGTCTGTCCTCGCGATGTTCTGTTATGCCAATGGTTTGCCATTCTTTCTGTAGTATTTTCGCCTGGTGGGTGGCGGCTTTAAGGTCCGGCTCGGATATTAATTGCTTTGCGTGATCAATAATGGCTTGCTTGAGAGCTGCATTGGCAGATTTAACGTCCGAAAGCCGCTCCTCAAGTTGCTGCAGCTGCGCGTTAAAACGATCCTGAATCGTTTTACCCTTTTTGAAGTCGATGGGAAAGTAACGCTTCCATTCCTGGCGCGCCTGGCGATTGATATGCTCTACCGCTTTCCAGTCAACCGTAGACCAATTAACTTCAGAGAGGTAGCGCCCCAGCTCGTTCACGATCTCTTCTCGTTTTTGAAGATTGACCGTCTTTAACTGGGATTCTTCTTCAAAATAGGCCTTACAGGGCGCGTAGGCCCGGTCGGCGGCGTCTTTGAACTGTTGCCAGAGTCCGTGATCGGAGGTTCCACCCAGCTCCCGCCATTCCGCCTGCAGTTCCCGGATTTTGTCAGCCTTGGCGTGAGGTTCAAGATGCTGCTGTGCTAGCAGTTCCATTTTTTGAATCAGTTCTTCCTGTTTGGGTCGTGTTGCAAATCCAGCCCAGTCTCTGAGCTCATCCAGACGTTTTTGTTCCAAACGCAAGTGTTGATAAAGCCCGGTAACCTTGGCCTTGGGGAGCTGGTCCAAGAGCGCTGTCAGCTCTTTCAAAAGTGGCTGAGCCTCTCGAACCGACCCGGATTCAACCGCACTATCCAGTTTGTCCAGTAGTGCTTTTGCCTGCTGTTGCTGGCGCTTGTCTTCTTCCTGACTTTTTTGCCTGGCTTGCAGGATTTCGCCTTGCCGTGCTTGCAAGGCTTGTAGCGCCGAGGGCAGGATAAAGCCGTCTGGCCAGGCAATTTGTTGAATCAGTGTGCGAACCTGAGAAATCACCTGTGCGTCACCCGGCGCGCCATCGAGATGTTCCAGTAACTGAAGTAGCTCCCGGGAATGACCAAGATAGCGCTGAAGTGCCGCCTGATAGCTTCGAATAAGGCTCATCGTATGTTGGTAGTGCTTTTGTTCGCGTTTTTCCACATGGCTGTCACGAGTGGCTTCCAGCCAACGATTTTCCTGAGTAGTTAGCAAGGCATTCAGTGAAGAAAGCGCGGACTGGTCTTCCATTGGCTGTGTCTGCAGCGTTTGCAGGGTGCTGTCGAGGGCTTCGAGGGTTGCGACACGTTCATCCCGGTGCGCGTCCTCTTGCACCCTGAGTGCATGTTCAGATTCCCGGTGCCTGCGGAGTTCAGCTTCCCGGCTTTGGCACAGGATAAACGCTTTCTCTGCGCGCTCCAGCAGTTCTCTGTAGGGGTGGGCCAGATAAGCCTCTAATGTACCTCTTAAAGCCCTGAGTCGTTCAGAATAATGTTGGACATGCTCTGTGGCCGCAAGCTGTTCAAGTCCCTCGCATATACCTTCAATCGCCTCCCGATCTTTTTCGGACTGGCGCGCCTTGTCCCGCATTCCTTGCTGGCGTGATTTAGCGAGCTGGTAAACACGCTTGTCGCGCCCTTTGCTGGCTTTGCAAATGGCATCAATCTCTTCTGGGCTATCCAGCAATTCGGCAGCGGCCAGACGCACTTTGCTCGATGGGTGATCGGTTGCAAATTTCAACGGGATGGTGGATCGCTGACTTTTGAGTTTTGCGATGGCACTTGAAAGGCGGCGTTGCTCAAGTAACTGAACGCCAAGATTCATGAGTGTCTGGGTATCTAGCTGCTCCGGGGGAAGTGACAAGTATATGTCCAGTTGATCCGGCGATTGAGTGACGACTTTGCTCATATGTGCACGGATCGTCCCTCGGAAGGTTTCGCCGGTTTGCTGCACCAGTTCCAGCAATGTGCTCAGACTTGAGATTGTCTGAATGGCGGCTTCTCTGACACTCGAATCCAGATCGCCTAGAATGACCTGGCGTAAGATGGTCTGTTGGTCGGGGACTTCCCAGCTCAGCTCCTGCATGGCCTGTCGGCGAACTTCGGCTTTCTCGTTTCGCCATTTCGGTTTAAAGAGTTTGTCCAGCAGCAGCGCCATATCGAATCCTGATTGTCGAAAGGTAAGCTGCCAAATGTAATGCAAAGGCGCTATAAATTAAAGGGACTCTCACAGTGTGGGCGGCGAGACCAGGAAAGGATTGGGAAGGTCAGTCGTAACACCATCCCGCTCTTGACTCAATGCCTGGTTTGATTGATTGGCCGGAACTGCAATATCTGGCATTTTCCAATTCAGCACCTCGTAGTAGCGTCGGATATTCTGAACGTAGTGAACGGGCTCCCAACCCCGCGCATAGCCGTAGCGGGTGCGGGTGTACCATTCCTTTTTTTGCAACAGAGGCAGGTGTTTTTTAACATCTTCCCATATATCGGGATTCATGCCCTGAGAGGCCGTCAATTGTCTTGCATCTTCCAGATGCCCAAGCCCGACATTATAAGCGGCAAGCGCAAACCAGGTCCGATGGGGTTCGACAATGCTTTCTGCCAGTCGGTTTTTAAGCGTTGTCAGATAGGCGGCTCCCCCGCGAATACTTTGCGCGGGATCAAGCCTGTTACTGACCTGCACTTCGGCAGCGGTTGCCTGGGTCAGCATCATCAAACCTCTTACACCGGTCGGCGATGTCGCGTAGGGGCGCCAGTGGGATTCCTGATATCCAACAGCTGCCAGCAGGCGCCAGTCCAGATTGTTTTTTTGCCCTGCGCGCTTGAAGTGCTCTTTGAAAAGGGGGAGGCGATCACGGATGTGTCTAAGAAACGTGCTGGCTCCGACGTAGTCCAGTTGGTCGATGTGGCTGTAATAATGCTCCTGCAAGGCAATAAGACTGCCTTTTGCCTTGAGCTCTTTGATGAAGGTGTTGACGACCTCCAACAAGCTGGTGTCTTCGCCTCCCGGCAACACCCAGGAGACTTGTAGCGTATCCATCAGCGCAAAGCCCTCGCGCACCTGCGGGTAGAGCGCGCTATTGACCGCATATTCAACAGAATTCACGACGGCAATATCGACAGACTGATTTTGCACCAGGCGCATCAGCTCAGTGGTTTCGGCATCTTCAACGACTTGCCAATCGAGGTCGGGATAGCCTGTCGTTTTCAAGACCTGAAGATAGTCGGCCTGGGCACTATGAGCTGGAACCACGATGTGTTTTCCAATCAGATCTCCGGGGTCCTGGGGTTTGCGTTGTCCCAGGCGATAGAGCACCAGAGGCTTAAATTCAAAAAAGGGTTCTGAGAGGTGGAAGTCCGGGCGTCGGGCAGAGACAGCGTTTTGGGAAATCCCAACGGCTGCGATGTGCGTGTAATTCTGAGCGGTGACCTCGTAGATCTGCTCAAGGTCTGACACGACTCTCATGCGTAACTGCACACCGAGGTGCTCGGCAAGTTGTTTCGCCAGCTCAAACTCATAGCCGGCCGGACCGTCTTTCCCTTCGTAATACGTGATCGGTCCATTTTGGGTGATTACATGTAAAGTACCTTCCTGGCGCAATTTTTCCAGTGTCGTTGGACGGGTGCAGCCGCCGATGACCAATAGTCCCAGCAATATGATGGGTTTAATGTTGACAAACCATTTGGCCTTGGACATTGGTGCTCTCTGATCTTGCCGTTCTGAAATAATAGTCGCTTTTGCCCGCAGATTTGGTTCGCTGGGGGCCGTTGAAGGCCACTTGAGCATCTTAGGCGTAGTGGAGCCTCTAAAAATTGAGTATCATGTCGCCCTTCAAAATCCAGTTAGCAAGGCTGATCCCGGCATGTTAGAACTCCGAGGCGCTCCCGCGCTGTCTTCCTTCCGTCAGGAAAAACTTTTCAATGCCATTCGCCAGATCGCGCCGGAGGTCGTTACCCTGACCTCCGAGTATATGCATTTTGTCGAATTGAAAGAAACACTTACCGATGCGGAGATGGGTAAACTCAATGGGCTGCTTAACTATGGCGGTGTGATCAGTGAAACGCGACCTGAAGGCGTTCTGTTTTTGGTCGTTCCAAGACCCGGTACCCTGTCGCCCTGGTCTACCAAAGCGACGGATATTGCCCATAATTGTGGATTGAGCAAAATTCGACGGATTGAGCGGGGGATTGCTCATTACATCAGATCCCCCGTGTCATTGAAGGGTGATGTGCGTGGGCGTCTTGCGGCCTTGTTACATGATCGAATGACTGAGTCTGTTTTTCACGAATTTGCCGGCGCTGAACTTTTGTTCAGTCATGCCGAGCCTGCGCCGTTGGGTACGGTAGATGTTCTGGGCGAGGGGCGTCCGGCACTGGTCAACGCTAACCGCTCTCTGGGTTTGGCGTTGGCGGACGATGAGATTGACTATCTGCATACATCCTTCGTTCAGTTAGACCGAAATCCGACGGATGTTGAACTAATGATGTTCGCTCAGGCGAACTCTGAACATTGCCGGCACAAGATCTTCAACGCGACATGGGACATAGAAGGTGAGCAGCAGTCCCACTCCCTATTCGGGATGATTCGCAATACGAATGAAAAGGGGGGGCAAAATGTGCTCTCCGCATACCGCGACAATGCTGCCGTGATAGAAGGGCATTCTGGTGGACGTTTTTTTCCTGATCCAGAGAGCCGTGTTTATCAATACCATCAGGAGCCTGTACATATCCTGATGAAGGTTGAAACCCACAATCACCCGACGGCAATTTCTCCCTTTGCGGGCGCTGCGACGGGCGCTGGCGGCGAAATCCGTGATGAGGGTGCGACAGGCGTTGGTTCTAAGCCCAAGGCAGGGCTGACGGGGTTCAGCGTATCAAATTTAAATATTCCGGGGTTTTCCCAGCCATGGGAAGGCGATCTTGGCAAACCTGATCGTATCGCATCGCCCCTTCAGATTATGATTGACGGCCCACTGGGGGGGGCTGCGTTCAATAACGAGTTTGGACGCCCGAACCTGTGCGGATATTTCCGCACCTATGAGGAAAAGGTACACACCGCGGCGGGTAACGAGTGGCGTGGCTACCACAAACCGATCATGATTGCCGGGGGGCTTGGTAATATCCGTGCTGAGCACGTGGAAAAATCCGATATTCCTGTTGGCGCTCAATTGGTTGTTTTAGGTGGTCCTTCCATGTTGATTGGCCTCGGTGGGGGGGCGGCCTCATCAATGGGCAGTGGCAGCAGCCATGAAGATCTGGATTTTGCATCAGTGCAGCGCGATAACGCTGAAATGGAGCGTCGCTGCCAGGAAGTTATTGATCGCTGCTGGCAGTTAGGCGATCGCAACCCGATCTGCTTTATCCATGATGTAGGGGCTGGTGGCTTGTCGAATGCACTACCCGAGTTGGTGAAAGATGGTGGGCGTGGTGGCGTGTTCGAGCTGCGCGATATTCCTAACGACGAACCGGGAATGTCGCCAATGGCCATCTGGTGTAACGAATCGCAGGAGCGGTATGTGCTTGCAATAGCGCCGGAGTCAGTCGATCTGTTCGATCAAATCTGTCGTCGTGAGCGTTGTCCCTATGCGGTGGTGGGAGAGGCTACGCAAGAAAAGCAACTACTTGTTAGTGACTCATATTTTGCCAATCAGCCTGTTGATTTGCCCATGAGCGTTCTATTTGGCAAACCTCCCAAGATGCATCGCTCTTTCAATCGCGTGAGTTTTACAAAGAGCGTATTTGATTCCACGCGAATCGATTTAAGCGAAGCGGCCGAAAGGATTATGCGTTTACCGGCGGTTGCCAGCAAAAGTTTTCTGATAACCATCGGTGATCGTTCCATTACGGGCATGGTTGCTCGTGATCAGATGGTGGGGCCCTGGCAGGTGCCTGTCGCGGATGTCGCGGTAACTACAACAACCCTAGATTCCTTTACCGGTGAAGCAATGGCCATGGGGGAGCGGACGCCCCTGGCATTGGTGGATGCGGCAGCCTCCGCACGTATGGCGGTGGGCGAAACACTGACGAATCTTGCTGCTGCAATGATAGATAAAGTCAGTGACATCAAGTTGTCAGCCAATTGGATGTGTGCCGCAGGGCACCCAGGTGAGGACGAAGCCCTATTTGAGGCGGTGAAGGCAGTAGGGATGGAGTTGTGTCCACGACTGGGTATCACAATTCCGGTGGGCAAAGACTCTATGTCCATGAAAACCCGCTGGGAAGACGCGGGGCAGACCAAGATGATTACAGCCCCAATGTCGTTGATTATTAGTGGATTTGCCCCGGTCAGCGATGTGCGTAAAACGTTGACGCCAGCCTTGGTAAAGGGCGTCTCCTCTACTTTGATCCTTATAGATTTAGGTTGTGGACGTAATCGGCTGGGGGGGAGTGCTCTGACTCAGGTCTATCGCCAGTTAGGTGCTGTTGTTCCAGACCTTGAAGATCCCGGTTCACTGGTTGCGATGTTCAACTGTATACAGTCACTGAATCGTCAGGGCGACTTGCTCGCTTATCATGACCGGTCTGATGGTGGGCTTTTTGCGACAGTCAGTGAGATGTGTTTTTCCGGGCGCTGCGGCGTCATCATTGAATGTGATCGCTGGATCAGTGACCCGACTCATATGGCCAGAGAATTGTTCAATGAGGAGTTGGGTGCGGTACTTCAGATTGCAGATGACAAAGTGTCCGTCGTATTGGAGCAGCTCAAATCCGCCGGGCTTGAAGAGCAAACCGTTGTGATTGGCAAGACCCAGACCGGTCAGCGTATCGATGTGAAACTGAATGACATATTGGTTCTGTCATACAGTCGTGCCGAACTGCAGGCCATGTGGGCGCAAACCAGTTACCATATTCAAAAGCTGCGTGATAATCCCATGTGCGCTGACTCTGAATTTAATCTGATTCAGGACGACAGTGACCCGGGGCTCTCATTGGCATTAACGTATGATCCGACAGCGAATGTTTCTGCCCCCTTTATTTCAACGGGCGTGCGTCCCAGGGTTGCGGTGCTACGAGAGCAGGGGGTTAACGGCCACGTCGAAATGGCCGCCGCTTTTGATCGCGCCGGATTTGAAGCTGTCGATGTCCATATGAGTGATATTCTTGAGGGTGAATTAAGCCTTGATGGTTTCAAAGCGTTGGTTGCCTGTGGGGGGTTTTCGTACGGCGATGTCTTAGGTGCGGGTGGAGGATGGGCGAAGTCTATTTTGTTCAATGCCCGAACGCGTGACCTTTTTCAGCGCTTTTTCAATCGCGAAGATACCCTGGCATTAGGTGTCTGTAATGGGTGCCAAATGATGGCTCAATTGCAAACACTCATCCCAGGCGCAGAAAATTGGCCGACATTTGCGCGCAATCTGTCATCACAGTTTGAAGCTCGAACGGTTATGTTGGAAGTGCTGCCTTCGGTATCAGTTTGGTTGGAGGGTATGTCAGGTTCACGAATGCCTGTCGCTGTGGCTCATGGAGAGGGGCGTGCCGTGTACAAGCACTCGGATGATTTGCTTAAGCTTCAGCAGGCCGGTCAGGTTGGGCTGCGTTACACGGATCATTATGGATGTCCTACCGAGGTTTATCCCATGAATCCTAATGGGTCTCCTCAGGGGGGGACTGGATTTTGTAGTACGGATGGCCGTGTTCAGATATTGATGCCTCATCCGGAGCGCGTTTTCCGATCGCTTCAAAACAGTTGGTATCCCTCGATCGAGAAGACGAAGGAAGAGGGCGCCTGGCTTCGTATTTTTCAGAATGCGAGACGCTGGATTGGTTGATCGTAATTTGCAAGCGGCTGTCTTGGTCGCTTTGTTACGAATTGTAAGGGTGTGCAAAAAAACGTAAGCCTTCTGGGTGTTAATTGATCTTTAGCGCGCATTTACTCCATTGCAGGACCCTTTTCAAGCGCTTTTTATTAAAAAGTCAGGTTGACAATCTGTTTTTATGCACATTTTGGCGCGCAACACTCATAGGCTCCTGTAGAAAAGTCTGGAAGCGCGCCAGGTTGCAGGTTTAAAATTTAACCCATTGAAATGTATAAGAAAAATAGACTGGTCAAAAAACGTCCAATTTGTTGGCGCTCAAGGATTTATGTGTGTTTCCGGCGGATTCCCAGAATTTTTCCCCAGACTTATCCACAGAAACGGGGGATAACTAAAATTTGTCACCGTTGGAAACATTTTGATACCGGTTGTGGATAAAAAATGCCGTTTGCACAGTTTTGATGCTACTTAGATGGCAGTGGAAGACAGTGTGGGGGCTGGAGTGTGTCGCAATGTATTTGCTGTCGTTTTATGTAACTGAGGCGTTTCTTGAAACCGTAAAGATGGCTGTTTTTGCCGCGGGCGGAGGTCGAATCGGAAACTATGACTGCTGTGCATGGCAGGTGAAGGGTGAGGGGCAGTTCCGACCCTTGTCCGGCAGCCAGCCTTTTATTGGTGCTGTGGGCGAAATTGAAAAAGTCGTTGAATATAAAGTCGAGATGGTTGTGAACGCAACCTGCCTTGCAAACTGTATCCGTGCGCTAAAGGCCTCTCACCCCTACGAGACGCCCGCATATCACGTGCTTAGGATGGAGTCTTAAGGTGGTCTAAGGGTGCCGATTTGCTGTCAGAAGGCTTCCATTCTGGGGGAATCTCCAACGTCATTTCAGTACTTTGAAGGGCGTTCACGCCCAGTTTTCGATCGTCAAGGTATTTCTCAAGTGTCAGTTTGACCGACCGGAATGCCAGCGCCTCCCATGGGATTTCCTCTGGCGCAAACAGTCGACTTTCCAGGCTTTCCAAGCCTGCACCGTATTCACCATCCCGAATATCGGCAAGGTAGAAAATATGGACTTGACCGATGTAGGGAATGTTGATCACGGTGTACAAAGGGCCCATATTCACCCTGGCTTCAGCCTCTTCCCAAGTTTCCCGGGCCGCTGCTTCGGCGACAGATTCCCCTAGCTCCATAAATCCTGCGGGGAGTGTCCAGTACCCTTGGCGCGGTTCAATTGCTCGCCGGCAGAGTAGAATCCGTCCCTGGTAGGTCGGAAGCGTGCCCGCAACAATGCGTGGATTGTGGTAGTGGATGGTTTGGCAGCTGGGGCACACATGTCGTGGGCGATTGTCGCCTTTGGGGACTTCAACGACAATACCATTGCCGCATTCGCTACAGAACTTCATACAAGGTGATCTGGTTCGGCTGTAAGTGGCCTGGAAGTATGGTATTTTTTCAGGCCACTGGCTATACCGAAGAACCAAATAGAAGGCTTTATGCTTGCAAACCTGGTGCAACGCCTCAAAAACAACGATCCGCGGCGCATTGATGTCCCGTTTGAGCGCGCGGCCATTTTGTTGGCGTTGACTAACGAAGATGAGCCTCGACTGGTGTTTACCCGTCGTTCCAGTCAGCTGAAAACCCATGGTGGGCAAGTTGCCTTTCCGGGCGGACGCGCGGAGGCTGCTGATCTGACGCTGATCGACACAGCGCTGAGGGAGTCGCAAGAGGAAATTGGCCTCAACCCTTCGGGTGTAAGAATCGTTGGGCAGTTGAGTGAGGTTATTTCCCGCTATGAGATATTGGTAACGCCCTTCGTCGGGCTGATTGACTCCGACACTCAGCTAACGGCAGATACCCGTGAAATAGAAAGCATATTTACTGTACCGGTGCGCTATTTTCTGGAATGCCCTCCCGAGCGTTTTGATCAATTGGGTTATAAAGAGTTTCGTGCTTCGGTTCCCTGCTGGCAGTACGGCGATTATCAGATCTGGGGTATGTCGGCGATGGTGTTGGTTGATTTCTTGCGTACAGGTTTGGGGTGTCAATGGGGGGAATAGCATGATTTACGAATTGCCGGGAAGGCGCATTGAGCTGTTAGGTTCGGGACATTATATCGCCGAGTCAGCCCAAGTAATTGGCAGCGTTTGCTTGAACGCTCATGCGAGCATCTGGTTTGGCGCGGTTGTGCGTGCAGATAATGATGTGATCTCGATTGGCGAGGATACGAACATTCAGGATGGGGCGATCTTGCACACTGACGAGGGTATTTCTCTTCAAATCGCCGACCGGGTGACAGTTGGGCATCAGGCGATGTTGCATGGGTGTGAAATTGGTTCCTGTACGTTGGTTGGGATTCAGGCGGTTGTTCTGAATAGGGCCAAAATTGGTCGGCATTGTCTGATTGGGGCGCAGACCCTGATACCGGAGGGGATGGAGGTCCCTGATGGCGTATTGGTTTTGGGAAGTCCGGCGCGTATAAAACGAGAATTGACTTCGTCGGAAAAGGAGGCTTTGGAGCGAAGTGCGCAGCATTATCGAGAAAAAGCAATTTTATATGCATCGCATCTCCGGGCACGCTGAATGAAGGTCGAGCAGAAGAGAGTTAAGTCTCCGTGCATCAATGTGTGTGCGCTGGATGAACATGATGTCTGCACAGGATGTCATCGGCACGCTGATGAGATAGCGGTATGGTCATCTCTCAGTGACGACGAGAAGTTGGAAGTGCTCAAGCGGGTGGCTGAGCGAGAAAGAAAACATATTATTGGGAGGGAGTGATATGGCCTCACTGGGAACGCCACTGTCTCGCACTGCGGTTAAAGCGATGTTGCTGGGTAGTGGGGAGCTGGGAAAAGAGGTGGCAATTGAGTTGCAGCGACTGGGGGTAGAGGTTATTGCCGTCGATCGATACCCAAATGCGCCAGCGATGCAGGTTGCCCATCGTCAGCATGTTGTCAATATGTTGGATCCTCTGGCGCTGCGTGGCGTGATTGAGGCAGAGAAGCCTGATTTTGTTATTCCCGAAATTGAAGCAATTGCAACGACGGAACTTCTTAAGCTGGAGGGCGAAGGTGTTAGAGTCGTGCCTTCTGCCAGGGCAGCTAACCTGACCATGAACCGCGAGGGTATTCGGCGACTGGCTGCTGAAGAGTTGGGGCTGCCCACTTCAACCTTCCGCTTCGCGTCAGATTATGAGGCTTATTGTGCGGCAGTCAGCCAGATCGGTTTTCCCTGCGTCGTAAAGCCTATCATGAGTTCGTCCGGAAAAGGGCAAAGCATCCTGAAAGAGGTGTCCGGGCTGGAGGCTGCCTGGCAATATGCGCAGGAAGGGGGACGTGCCGGGCAGGGCCGGGTTATCGTTGAGGCGTTTGTCCCCTTTGATTATGAGATCACTTTGCTGACCGTTCGTCATGTTGACGGGGTGTTATTTTGTGAGCCTATCGGACACTATCAGGAAGATGGGGATTATCGGACTAGTTGGCAGCCGCATGCCATGTCTGCCGAGGCGTTGTTCAGGGCCCAGCAAATTGCCGAAAAAGTGACAGGCGCGCTTGGGGGATTCGGCCTGTTTGGGGTAGAGTTTTTTGTAAAGGGCGATGAGGTCTACTTCAGTGAGGTGTCACCAAGGCCACATGATACCGGTTTGGTAACCTTGATCTCGCAGTCTCAGTCTGAATTTGCTATGCACGCCAGGGCTTTACTTGGTCTGCCGGTGCTTCATCCCAGATTATGGGGGCCCTCGGCATCAGCTGCTTTACTCGCAGAGGGCCACTCTTCTCAGGTTACTTTCGTGGGTGTAGATGAAGCGCTCCGTCTGCCTGACGTTGATGTGCGCCTGTTTGGTAAGCCTGAGGTAAGGGGCAGGCGTCGCATGGGGGTAACGTTGGCCCGGGCGGAGACAGTAGAGGCAGCAAAATCGCAGGCGTTGGCTGCATTATCAAAAATTTCAGTGATTTTGTAAAAAGTGCTTGCGTCGATCGGTGGTGCGCGACATAATGTGCGCCCTGTCGAGAGAGAGCTTGGCTCAACCTTGGTGGGTCGCAGAGCGAGAAATCAAACTGCGAAGTCGCTCGAAAAAAAGAGTTGACACGAAAACGGCGCACCTTATAATGCGCGCCTCTTCCGAAGCGAAGACGTTCTTTAAAAAGCTGAATCAAGTAATTTGTTGTGGGCACTGACAGATCGCGTTTACCAAAGAATGCGATGAGAGTCAGTGACACTGTCAATGAAAATTTGCAGTAGTTTTGACTTGAGCAAAAGATCTGACTGGCGAAAGTTGGTCAAAAACTTTTAACTGAAGAGTTTGATCATGGCTCAGATTGAACGCTGGCGGCAGGCTTAACACATGCAAGTCGAGCGGATGAACACTTGCTCCTTGATTCAGCGGCGGACGGGTGAGTAATGCGTAGGAATCTGCCTGGTAGTGGGGGACAACAGTTGGAAACGACTGCTAATACCGCATACGCCCTACGGGGGAAAGGAGGGGATCTTCGGACCTTTCGCTATCAGATGAGCCTATGTCGGATTAGCTAGTTGGTGAGGTAAAGGGCTCACCAAGGCGACGATCCGTAACTGGTCTGAGAGGATGATCAGTCACACTGGAACTGAGACACGGTCCAGACTCCTACGGGAGGCAGCAGTGGGGAATATTGGACAATGGGGGAAACCCTGATCCAGCCATGCCGCGTGTGCGATGAAGGCCTTCGGGTTGTAAAGCACTTTCAGTCGGGAGGAAAGGTTGCAAGCTAATATCTTGCAAAGTTGACGTTACCGACAGAAGAAGCACCGGCAAACTCCGTGCCAGCAGCCGCGGTAATACGGAGGGTGCGAGCGTTAATCGGAATTACTGGGCGTAAAGCGCGCGTAGGCGGTTACTTAAGCGAGGTGTGAAATCCCTGGCTCAACCTGGGCACTGCACTTCGAACTGGGTGACTAGAGTTTTGGAGAGGAGAGTGGAATTCCCGGTGTAGCGGTGAAATGCGTAGAGATCGGGAGGAACATCAGTGGCGAAGGCGGCTCTGGCCAAAAACTGACGCTAAGGCGCGAAAGCGTGGGGATCAAACAGGATTAGATACCCTGGTAGTCCACGCTGTAAACGATGAGCACTAGCCGTTGGAACCCTTAGAGGTTTTAGTGGCGTAGTTAACGCGCTAAGTGCTCCGCCTGGGGAGTACGGCCGCAAGGTTAAAACTCAAATGAATTGACGGGGCCCGCACAAGCGGTGGAGCATGTGGTTTAATTCGACGCAACGCGAAGAACCTTACCTGTCTTGACATCCTGCGAACCTTTCAGAGATGGAGAGGGTGCCTTCGGGAGCTCAGAGACAGGTGCTGCATGGCTGTCGTCAGCTCGTGTTGTGAAATGTTGGGTTAAGTCTCGCAACGAGCGCAACCCTTGTCCCTATTTGCCAGCACTTCGGGGGAACTTTAGGGAGACTGCCGGTGACAAACCGGAGGAAGGTGGGGACGACGTCAAGTCATCATGGCCCTTACGGCCAGGGCTACACACGTGCTACAATGGGGCGTACAGAGGGTTGCAATACCGCGAGGTGGAGCCAATCACTTAAAGCGTCTCGTAGTCCGGATTGAGTCTGCAACTCGACTCCATGAAGTCGGAATCGCTAGTAATCGCGAATCAGAATGTCGCGGTGAATACGTTCCCGGGCCTTGTACACACCGCCCGTCACACCATGGGAGTGGGTTGCACCAGAAGTAGCTAGTCTAACCGCAAGGGGGACGGTTACCACGGTGTGATTCATGACTGGGGTGAAGTCGTAACAAGGTAGCCGTAGGGGAACCTGCGGCTGGATCACCTCCTTAAACGACAGTAGACCGATCTGTCATGTGCTCACAACAAATTACTTGATACAGTCGAAGGACGGGTTGCCCGGAGCAGGGCCCGGCATGACTGGGTCTGTAGCTCAGGTGGTTAGAGCGCACCCCTGATAAGGGTGAGGTCGGTGGTTCGAGTCCACCCAGACCCACCAGTTTTAGACTGGGGCTATAGCTCAGCTGGGAGAGCGCTTGGTTTGCATCCAAGAGGTCCGCGGTTCGATCCCGCGTAGCTCCACCATTCAGTCAGGTGTGTACCCGGTAGGCGGATGTTAGACACGAATGCATGCGAAGCGTGTATTGCGTCTGACAGCGGTCAGAGAGTTCTTTAACAAATTGGATAAGCGAAGAAAAATCGAAACCAATGGTTGGTTGCGGTTGATAAGGAGAGGTGATTGAGTAATCGATTGCGGATCATGTTGATGGTAACTGATGAAATTGCGGAGATTTTACTGAGCAATTACTCAAGCGCAATTATTGTGTGGTAGAAAAGGGCCGCACGATAAATGGTATATGACATATAACCGGCAGCCGAGAGGTTTTCGGGTTATATGGTCAAGTGAACAAGTGCATACGGTGGATGCCTTGGCAACTGGAGGCGATGAAGGACGTAGGAGCCTGCGAAAAGGTTCGGGGAGCTGGCAAGCAAGCGTTGATCCGGACATGTCCGAATGGGGAAACCCACTGCTTTTAGCAGTATCCCGCAAGGGAGGCGAACTCGGGGAACTGAAACATCTAAGTACCCGAAGGAAAAGAAATCAAACGATATTCCCTAAGTAGCGGCGAGCGAACGGGGAACAGCCCAAAAGCTTGGTGACAGATAGAGGAAGGGTCTGGAAAGACCCGCCATAGAGGGTGATAGCCCCGTACTTTAAATCTTATCTGAGTGAAACATGAGTAGGTCGGGACACGTGGAATCTTGACTGAATATGGGGGGACCATCCTCCAAGGCTAAATACTCCCAGTTGACCGATAGTGAACCAGTACCGTGAGGGAAAGGCGAAAAGAACCCCTGTGAGGGGAGTGAAATAGATCCTGAAACCGTATGCATACAAGCAGTGGGAGCAGACTTGTTCTGTGACTGCGTACCTTTTGTATAATGGGTCAGCGACTTACGTTGTGTGGCAAGCTTAACCTGATAGGGGAGGCGTAGGGAAACCGAGTCTGAATAGGGCGACAGTCGCACAGTGTAGACCCGAAACCGAGTGATCTAGCCATGAGCAGGTTGAAGGTTGAGTAACATCAACTGGAGGACCGAACCGTAATCTGTTGAAAAAGATTCGGATGACTTGTGGCTGGGGGTGAAAGGCCAATCAAACTCGGAGATAGCTGGTTCTCCCCGAAAGCTATTTAGGTAGCGCCTCGGACGAATACCGCTGGGGGTAGAGCACTGTTTGGGCTAGGGGGTCATCCCGACTTACCAACCCCATGCAAACTCCGAATACCAGCGAGTACTATCCGGGAGACACACGGCGGGTGCTAACGTCCGTCGTGAAGAGGGAAACAACCCAGACCGCCAGCTAAGGTCCCCAAGTCCATGTTAAGTGGGAAACGATGTGGGAAGGCAGAGACAGCTAGGAGGTTGGCTTAGAAGCAGCCACCCTTTAAAGAAAGCGTAATAGCTCACTAGTCGAGTCGGCCTGCGCGGAAGATGTAACGGGGCTCAAACATGGCACCGAAGCTGCGGCTGCATACATTGTATGCGGGGTAGGGGAGCGTTCTGTAAGCCGTAGAAGGTGGATTGTAAAGTCTGCTGGAGGTATCAGAAGTGCGAATGCTGACATGAGTAACGATAATGCGGGTGAAAAACCCGCACGCCGGAAGACCAAGGGTTCCTGCGCAACGTTAATCGGCGCAGGGTGAGTCGGTCCCTAAGGCGAGGGCGAAAGCCGTAGTCGATGGGAAATCGGTTAATATTCCGATACTGTGTATTGCTGCGATGGGGGGACGGAGAAGGCTAGGCCAGCCTGGGATTGGTAGTCCAGTTTAAGGTGGTAGGCAGGCGATTTAGGTAAATCCGGATCGTCAATGCTGAGAGCTGATGACGAGTCTCTACGGAGACGAAGTGGTTGATGCCAAGCTTCCAGGAAAGCCTCTAAGCTTCAGGCAATACATAACCGTACCCCAAACCGACACAGGTGGTCAGGTAGAGAATACCAAGGCGCTTGAGAGAACTCGGGTGAAGGAACTAGGCAAAATGGTGCCGTAACTTCGGGAGAAGGCACGCCGGCTAGGGTGAAGGACTTGCTCCGTAAGCCCCGGCCGGTCGAAGATACCAGGCCCCTGCGACTGTTTATTAAAAACACAGCACTCTGCAAACACGAAAGTGGACGTATAGGGTGTGACGCCTGCCCGGTGCTGGAAGGTTAATTGATGGGGTCAGCGTAAGCGAAGCTCTTGATCGAAGCCCCAGTAAACGGCGGCCGTAACTATAACGGTCCTAAGGTAGCGAAATTCCTTGTCGGGTAAGTTCCGACCTGCACGAATGGCGTAACGATGGGGGCGCTGTCTCCACCCGAGACTCAGTGAAATTGAAATCGCCGTGAAGATGCGGTGTATCCGCGGCTAGACGGAAAGACCCCGTGAACCTTTACTATAGCTTCACAGTGAACTTTGAACCTGCTTGTGTAGGATAGGTGGGAGGCTTTGAAGCGTGGACGCCAGTCCGCGTGGAGCCATCCTTGAAATACCACCCTGGCATGTTTGAGGTTCTAACTCTGGTGTAACAGCACCGAGGACACTGTGTGGTGGGTAGTTTGACTGGGGCGGTCTCCTCCCAAAGAGTAACGGAGGAGCACGAAGGTGCGCTAATCACGGTCGGACATCGTGAGGTTAGTGTAAAGGCACAAGCGCGCTTAACTGCGAGACGGACAGGTCGAGCAGGTACGAAAGTAGGTCTTAGTGATCCGGTGGTTCTGAATGGAAGGGCCATCGCTCAACGGATAAAAGGTACTCCGGGGATAACAGGCTGATACCGCCCAAGAGTTCACATCGACGGCGGTGTTTGGCACCTCGATGTCGGCTCATCACATCCTGGGGCTGAAGCCGGTCCCAAGGGTATGGCTGTTCGCCATTTAAAGTGGTACGCGAGCTGGGTTTAGAACGTCGTGAGACAGTTCGGTCCCTATCTGCCGTGGACGTTGGAGATTTGAGAAGAGTTGCCCTTAGTACGAGAGGACCGGGGTGAACGAACCGCTGGTGTTCCGGTTGTGATGCCAATCGCATTGCCGGGTAGCTATGTTCGGACGGGATAACCGCTGAAAGCATCTAAGCGGGAAGCCCCCTTCAAGATGAGATCTCCTGATTCCTTGAGAATCCTGAAGGGCCCTTGTAGACGACGAGGTTGATAGGTTGGGTGTGTAAGTGCTGTGAGGCATTGAGCTAACCAATACTAATTGCCCGAGAGGCTTGACCATATAACACCGAAAGGCTTTTGCCCGGTGGGCTTAGAGTAATTGCTCGCTTATCTGATTGTTAGAGACAGCTGAATCGCTGTTAGTTCGAATTTGGTCATACCAAGTCAGTTTTGCCTGATGATCATAGCGAACGGGAACCACCTGAATCCATTCCGAACTCAGTAGTGAAACCGTTCTGCGCCGATGGTAGTGTGGCACTTGCCCATGCGAGAGTAGGTCGTTGTCAGGCACCTAATACGAAGAAGGCTCACCGAAAGGTGGGCCTTTTTTATGTGCGCCCAGCATGGGCGCGTTCCTGCGGGTGCAAGTCCCGCTGCAAGCTGGTCACAGCGAGCAAAGTGAAGCGCAACTGCGTGAGGGCGACCGAGCGTGGGAAGGAAGCGTGGAGCGTAAATCGTGAGCCGATGAACAAGAACCGCATAGAAGGCGCTGCCAAGCAGGGCGAGTGGGCATAAAACCACGAAGCTCTTGTGACCAAGGCGAGGCGACGGCCATGCCGAAGCGAGAAGTCAGCAGAGGTCGTAGTAGCTGTCAGTCTGAGGCGAAGGACCGAACGAGAGTAAGTGACCGAGGACATGTGTTGGGGATACCGACGGTCCTTGATCGGCTGATCCAGCAAGCCTTGCTGCAAGTCCTGCAACCCCGATCGACCCCACCTTTAGTGAGCACAGCTACGGCTTTCGTCCCGGCAGGCGGGCGCATGATGCGGTGAAGGCCGCACGGCGCTACGTGCAATCCGGCAAGCGTGTAGTGGTGGATGTTGACCTGAGCAAATTCTTTGATCGGGTCAACCACGACATTCTGATGAACCGATTGAGCAAGCGCATCGAGGATGCCGGAGTCCTTCGGCTGATCCGAGCGTACCTGAATGCCGGGATTATGGAGGGAGGTGTGGTGGTGGATCGGCATCTGGGCACGCCGCAGGGCGGTCCGCTGTCGCCATTACTGGCGAATGTGCTACTCGACGAAGTGGATAAGGCGTTGGAGACGCGCGGACACAGCTTCGCGCGCTATGCTGACGACTGCAACGTCTACGTTGGCAGTATGAAGGCGGGAACTCGGGTGCTGGCCTACCTCAGGAAACTGTACGCAGGCTTGAAGCTTCAGATCAATGAAGCCAAGAGCGCGGTCAGCAGTGCCTTCGGGCGCAAATTTCTGGGATATGAGTTGTGGATGAGCCGGGGCAAGGAGGTTAAATGTGCGGTGGCCCAAAAGGCGCTGCAAAACTCCAAAACCCGAGTCCGGCAGCTTACCCGTCGCTCAGGTGGGCGCAGCATGGTTCAGGTGATAGAGAGATTGAGGGCATTCCTGCTGGGCTGGAAAGCGTACTTCGTGTTGGCGCAAACAGCGGGAGTCTGGTTGAGACTGGACGAATGGCTGAGGCACCGGCTGAGGGCGATACAGCTAACCCGGATTTCTCCTGAAGCACTAACAAAAAACGGCGAATTGTGTTTAAATTTCAGTTGCTTATACCCAAAAATAAACACAAACGCCGTTGGACAAAATGTTACCGATCCTTTACCTTTTCGCCACTGAAAAACGCCGATTCAAGCCGATTTTTCGGGTGGTCACATCACCTCGGATGCCGGTTGCTGCTGTTACGTGAATTGACCGTAGATGCCGCTTAACTCAGGATGTAGCCGCTTGCTGGGTCCCGTCAGGCAGGAAAACATGAACTCGTCGATCTGATTCCGTTTGGCCTTGCCTGTGGTTGCTCAATGACCACGACAACCTGCGCTCTGATCTGGCGTTTCAAACTGCACTCAACCATCACGCCCGCCAGCAAAGCGACGCTGGGCAGATGGAACAGGCTTGCCGGCGCAGTTGTCGCCGCATCAGTTCTATGGCAGCGTTTCTTGTGCTCCACCCAAAGGTTGTGCTGGATTTTGACGCCACCGACATTGGTTACATGGTAAGCAAGGGTCGTTTCTTCAACGGCTACTACGACCATTACTGTTATTTGCCGCTTTATGTTTTCTGTGGTTGTTGGTCAGCTATTTGCGACCAAGCAATATCGATGGGCAAACACAGTTGGGCGATCACCAGCCTGCTGGTGAAGTTTATCCCAGCTATTGGCCTGATACCCAGATTATCCTGCGGGACAGCGGTCTGCCGTCCGGTGTGCGCTGGCGCACCTTGGGCCTTGCCGCCCGCGCCTGCAAAAAGCCAAAAGGGCTTCGTGATTGCCGCAAATGCATGAGCTGACCAGAGAAACAACGATTCTTTATGCCGCTGGCTTACGCAGCCGATTCATGGGGCAAAAGTCCTTCGTCGTCGCCAAAATCGAGGTCAGCACAAGGGAGTAATCCGCGCTTCATCGCAGTTGCTGGAGGAAAAAGCAAGAGAACTCTACCGCGACCTTTTGTGCTCGCGACACACCCTCAAAACCTGTTGCGATCGCACCTCCAGCCCCTCAACTGTTATCAGCTTTAGGAACAGAGCTGGGAGCGCATCCATCCATTCGTTGCGACTAAAACTTGAAACTGGGCGCCGTCGTCATTCGGAATACCGGCGTATTCGGGCTAGAAGCCTATCCTTACCAAGTATTCGCCGGTCTTATCCAGCGTTTTACCTAAAATGAGCCCCCGCCGAAAAATCGGGGTGGAAAGTGCGCCTTGAAATCAAAAAGGTCAATAATTAACCTGAAATGCGTCATCCACGCGAAAACACCCACAAGAATCAGAGGCAGAGTCGATTATCGGTAGGTTCGCGAGAAATCCGGGCTAAAGCAGTGGAAGCGTTCCAAAACGATCTATCGGGAATTGAAGGCATTGGGAGCGACTGAGACTGTGGCCAGTCGTGTTGCAGGTAACAGCCGTTGCTGGTGGCGCAATAGCCGCGGTTCGGCTCAACACTGTTTTGACGATCGCGTACTTTGATCGGCTGGGGCTTCCAGGACTGTCATGACCTCAAACTCTCGAACCGCCCGGTGCGGACCCGCATGCCGGGTGGTGTGGCAGGGGAGCAGTCAGTTAGACTGCCCCCTATGCCAATTTGGAATGCGGAAAGGTTCGGAATAGTCACTGCGACGGTTATTGTGGCCTGAACTTACTTTGCCCCTAATGAAAGTCTCTGGATTGCGGTGCAAGCTTATCGATGATGTGGGATATGTCGAAAAGCCGGTAAGCAATGATATGCGTTATCTGAGAGGCTGGATCTTTATCTATACGCCCATATACTTTTAAAAAGCGTGCTTTGACCAGTGTCTCCATTTGCCTTATCGCAGTCTGCAACCAAATGACCAGATTAATTGATCCCGTCTCATCTTCTAGGGTGACAAACGTGACGCCTGCAGACGTTTTGGGGCGTTGTCTGTTGATCACCAGCCCTGCTACATAGATTTCGCTATCATGCGCCAGTTGGGTAAGTTCGTCTGCGCTAACGCAGCCCTGTAACAAGCCATGATCCCTCAGGTAAGCGACAGGGTGATCATTGAGTACAATCTGGGTGCTTGCATAAGACAGTTGGATTTCCTCTATGCGATCCGGGGCTCTTAGAGTAGTGTTATTAGGTGTGTTCCCCACATAAAGATGGTTATAAAAGTAGCAGCTTGATGCACGCCATCGCTGTTGATAGCGATGCTCTCCGAATGAGGTAAATGCGTTCGCAGAGGCTAGTTTCTCGAGTGTATCCCGACAGACATTGGGGGTGGACATGACCGCCTCGTAGGATGGGAAGCCCTCTGTGGGTCGGTGCGCAAAGAGGGTGTTTATAGTGCTTTCTTTAAGACCTTTAACGAGCCGAAAACCTAATCGTATTTTGGGGCGATTATCATTTGAACCATAGATGACCCGATGATCCCACGCACTCGCGTTGATATCGATGGGTAATATTTCAACGGCATGATTTTGAATATCCTGCAGCAGTTGCCAGGGTTGATAAAACCCCATCGGTTGACTGTTGAGTAGGCCACAACAGAATTCCGCAGGGTAATAATGCTTTAGCCAGGCTGACGCATACGCGATCAATGCAAAGCTGGCTGCATGGGACTCTGGAAATCCATATTCGCCAAACCCCTCGATTTGCCTGCAGATTCGTTCTACATATTCCGTACTGACTCCTTTAAGCATCAAATTCTGACTCATCTTTTGACGAAGCTGATTCATATGCCCTTGTTGTTTCCAGCTGGCCATGGATCGACGTAATTCTTCTGCTTCATCTGCAGAAAATTGGGCGGCTACCATAGCCATTGCGATGACCTGCTCCTGAAAAATAGGAACACCATACGTGCGTCCCAGGACAGGCTCCAACTCTGGCAAGGGTACATCCGCAGGTTCAATTCCATTTTTGCGCTTCAAATAAGGATGAACCATGTCACCGTGTATTGGGCCAGGTCTTACGATGGCGACCTGAACGACCAGGTCATAGTATTTTTCGGGTTTGAGGCGAGGAAGCATATTCATCTGTGCCCGTGATTCCACCTGGAAAAGGCCGACTGAGTCGGCTTTTTGCAGCATGGCATATACCGCAGGGTCATCTGTATCGGGAATATCGTTGATCTCGAATGTTTCTCCCTTTCGTTGGCTGATATAGGACAGTGTTTTTTGCAAAGCGGACAGCATGCCGAGAGCGAGTAGGTCTACTTTCATGAGTCCCAGTGCTTCAAGATCCTTTTTGTCCCACTGGATAAGGGTCCGATTGGGCATCCTGGCATTTTCAATGGGTACCAGTGATGTCAGCATTTGCTCGGTAATGACGAAGCCGCCTACATGCTGTGATAGGTGTCTGGGAAATCCAAGAAGTTGGGGTAGCAGCTTTTTGAAGCACTGGAGAACATGGCTATCTTTTGAGATTGCTGGCGTGATAACGTCATCAATCCAATTTTTGCTCCGGTAGCGCCAGCCATAGTTGGCAATCACGTTTTCCAATTGGGTGAGTTCCACGCCGAGTGCTTTCCCCAGGTCCCTGATCGCACTTTTAGGGCGATAGGTGATCACCGTTGCTGCGATCGCACAGCGATCCCTGCCATATTTTTCATAGATATATTGAATGACTTCTTCGCGTCGGTCATTTTCAAAATCGACGTCGATGTCAGGTGGCTCGTTGCGGCGTTTCGATATAAAGCGTTCGAAGAGTAAGCTGGCCCGCATAGGATCGACGGCCGTAATACCCAGGCAATAACAAACGGCAGAGTTGGCTGCAGAACCTCGCCCTTGGCAGAGTATGTTTTGGCTGCGGGCAAAGCTGACTATGTCGTATAGGGTTAGGAAATAAGACTCATAAGCGAGCTCCGCAATAATGCTGAGCTCTTTCTCTAACAGGGCCCTGATTTTTTCTGGGAGCTCTTCTGATGCCCGACAGCGATAACGCTCGCAGGCGCCTTGATAACTTAGCTCTCGAAGGTATTCGCTTGCAGATCGCCCCGCTGGAACGACTTCTTTGGGGTACTGATAGGCAATTTCATTCAGTGTGAAGGTGCAGCGTTGTGCGAGCTGAACGGTGTTGGCAATTTCTGATGCAGAATAAATCTTTTTAAGGCGCGATATACGGCGAAGATGGTTTTCTGCGTTGGGGGCTAATCGAGCTTTGATCGAGTGTACTGACTGGTTGTTGTAAATAGCAGAAAGACAGTCCTGTAGCATCTTTCGCGTGGCGCAGTGCATGAGTGCCCGACTACTGGCGATAATGGGGATGCTCCACTGCAATGATAGGTTTCCTATATGCGTACGCTGACTGATGTCGCTTTCTTCCAGCGTGAGTACCAGTTGCAGCCAAAGTCGAGATTGAAAAGCGGTGATCAGGTTCGTGTGCCAGTCAGTCTCGGTGGATGGTGATAAGATTGATGGCGCCCAAAGCAGAAACGCGCTGGGACATAAATGTATCAGGTCATCCGGTGTAAAAACGTAATCGCCTTTAGAAGCCTGACGTCGACAGTGAGTGATCAACTGGCACAACTCAGAATAAGCCTCTCGATGGGGTGCGATCACAACAAAACGCTCTTTACGATAATGAAACTCACTTCCAATGATGAGTTGAAAGTGCGGGTATTTACGTGCTTCCTGCCAGGCTTTCACGACGCCTGCAACAGAGCATTCGTCGGTAATGGCCAGGGCGGTATAGCCTAAGGCAACGGCTTGCTGGACGAGCTCTTCCGGGTGTGAGGCTCCTTTGAGAAAGCTGAAGTTACTCAGACAGTTGAGTTCTGCAAATGTGTCCACATCAAGCCTCGTGTCAGGCGAAGATCCCGTGCCACATCCACCGTCTTTCCGGCGTCAGATAGATCCAGTGAAGTGCTTGGTGAGCACTTTTGGCAATGTAATAATCCCGGTTTATTTTTCCGTTATCTATCCAGCCTGCAGACAAACGTACAGGGCCGCGTATCAGCGTATAGTGTGCAATGTCAATCGGAAGTGCTGAGCGGAGCAGCCAGAGCGGTCGGAGGCTAAAAGGGTCGGGTTCTGGCGCGTGCTCTGGTGACTGACTGCAATAAATTGTCTGGCGCTCTGGGCGTATATCATCGCTCAGATTAATAAAGTGGAAGTGTTCAATACCAAGGCGTGCCGCTAATCGATTAATCAGTAAACTTTTAGAGTCCTCATCTTTTCCAGTATTCTTAAAAAGCTCGGCAGACCGTCGAGGAAGGGGAATAAAGTCTGTTGCTTTCAGGTGAAATCCGGTGATCGGGCGTTCGAGTTGGATTTGCTCGATGCTGGCATTAAGGCGGTAAACCCAGGATTCCAATCGGCTGTCTGGGACCGCAAGTGACAACTGAATTGCTCCGCAGCGTTTTCCATTGGCTAGTAGGGATAGCGTCAGGTTTTGACTGGTGCAGCAGCGTGCCTGCATGAAAGCACAAAATTTTTTCAGACCATGCGTTATAGGAAAACGCAGGGGAAGGAGTGAGTCAAACTCCTGCTCCAAATCGGTCGACCATGTGAAGTCTTCAGGAAACTCGATGGGATGAGGTTCCCAATGTTCACTGCCGGTCACTTGTGCAAGCTCCTGGGCAAGCTGAGGGTTGATGCGATAGGCAATGTCGTGCGTCGGGAGTTGCATCAAATCACCCAAGGTCGCCAGCCCTAGCTTGTCCAGACGGTTTTGGGTTCGCTCATCGTGCGGAAGGCTGTGGAGAGGGAGTTTTCGAAGGTTTTCCAGCATGCGTGCCTGACTCAGTCCACGTGCGTTGCCGCTACGGCTCAAGAGGCGGGCACATTTGGGCGTGGGTGCAGCAGCAATTTGATAGTGGTAGCGGTCACTAAAGAGCCTCTGTAGTTTATTGCGGATGGCGGCGTAAGAACCAAAGTATTCACGCATGCTTGCGATTTCGATGTAAAGGCCATCTTCTCCGTCAAGAGCAATCCATGACGATAGTTGTGCGGTTTCCCGCGCCAGCCGCGTGATCGCCTGGTAAGCCTGATGGGGTTGCCAGATGTCTATTTTTAAAAGCGGGCAGAGACAAAATGCTGTATTCAGTAACATACCCGGTGAAACTCCTTGATCCTTGGCAGTCTGATTACAGTCCAGAATCCTGTGGCTATGCTCTTTTTTTAGCGCGAGGGCTTGTCCGGATGGTGTGTCATGATAATAAGCGTCCAGATAGAGCTGGGGAAAATAGACGTACAACCACTTCATCGATTTGCCTCACTCGTTTGTATCAGCAGCATGAGGCTCATGGCAGTAGGTGAAATGAGAGACCTGTCGGTGCGCAACTGGAAATGACGAAGCACCTGCCATTCCCGATTTTTGTCTGAGAATCGCGATCTGTAATGTCTCATGATCTGTCGGACTGAGGTGTAGGCGCAGGGCACAGGGTGTGTTTTCACTGCCTTGCGCCAGAAACAGAAAGCAGCAGACCTGATGTTCACTGGCGAGCAACTGAAGACGGCGTACCTGTTCACCTCGCAATGTGTTTGCCCATGCCAGGATCAGTTTGACTGCCTGGCTGCGGATACACTCCTCCAGCGACCAAAGCAGGTCTTTATGTGTCTCAGGTTCGATGATGAGCTGCTGGGGCAGGCTGATGTGGTGTTGTAGAAGTGCTAGGGCCTGAATGCGATAGGGTGGTGCTATCCAGGCACAATAGTGCTCATCCTGGCTAAGTTTGGCAATCAAGGGCATCAGCAGGTTGAGTTCACCGATGCCGTGCTGCTCATGCAGGATTTCAATGACGCCACCAGTGGGCCAGCCGTTTGTCTGCAGGCGTTCATCCAGTTGTGTGAATCCGGATGGATATTCAGACGCCTGCTGCGAGTCCGTGCCGGAGGCGCGCCAGATTTTTCCGGTATTAAGTAATTCTTGCAGCATGAGTCGCGCTCCGAATTATACTGTATGGATGAAAGGGGTATCCTGTTAGCACCACAAAGGCGCATAACTGGATACATATCCAGTATGTTATGTCAGCTTTAGGCGTGTGTCGAGGTCTTGACGATATCTCGGTAGGGATATGGCTGCGTGCACTGACTGTTGCATCAACCGGTAAAACAGTAATCCCCGGAAGTTAGAACTTCGCCGGTTGAAGCGAAAGACAAACTCATCCAGATAGGCATCTAGATGTGATGGCTGGACGGCACCGTGATGAGTACCTAGTATCCAGCGCTGCAGCAAAGCGGCTACACGATGTACTCCTGCCATTGAAACATGTGCTAGCTGATCGGCCCCAACATGACCGTGCGTTGATGTTCATAGCCCAGCTCCTTGATTGACCGGTAAGCTGCAGAACCATCGGTGCGTACAATAGAACCAAAGCTCGATACTATCTTGAACGAAAGGCACAACACAGATTGCCGAGTCATCGGCAATGCGTTGTAGGCGAACACGACCAAACCTCTTGGCTCCAACATTTCGATGGCGATAGCAACCAACGTTTTGTTAGTAGAGCTTTTTTTTCTTCTTCGTGGCGGAGGAGCATAGCGATCTGTGATCGAGAGATAGGTTTCATCAACTTCGACCAATCCGTGGAGGCGTTCTCGACTGGCCGCACCATCGCTTGGCGAAACCTATGCAGCATTGTCCGAGCAGTCTGATAACTACCAAGCCTAACACTCTTTGAAGCCCCAGAGCATTAGCACCGTGCTTGATTGGTAACGTACTGTGCACCCGCAAACCACACGCAGAGGCGTCCTGGGTTTTGTCAAAAATGGTTCCGGCAGTGGTGGTTGACTGGAAACGACATGCTGGGCATATCAAACGGCCGCGGCTAGACCGGTAGGGATCAGACTGATTTTGCATCTTGGGCAAACGTAGCCCTGAGGCCAACGCAGCCTCTCCGTAGGCGAGGCAGGGATTTTTCGGTGTGGAACCATTCTGAAAACTGGTTCCAGTTGGCGGGGTAGTCATCCCCACCTTTAGGCATTAGTATCTGGTTATCCATCCAGAAATAGTAAACTGTGTGGAGCTAACAGGATACCCCTTATGGATGAACAGTATAATTCGGGATTTTATAACTGCAAGTGTAAAATTGTCAGGGCTTATTCGTCCTTGGTCGTGAAGTCTGAGATTTTTCCTGCGAACAGGCGATGTAAGTTTCTATTGATCAGGGATTTGTTGATTTTTTGCGAGCGATAGAGCTCTGCCTCATCCATCAGGCGACTGACAGTGGCTTTGATATTTCGGTTAACACGCTGAACCTTCGCAGGCGTATCCAGACTGCCTTTGGCCAGTTGAATCGGTTCACCAATGCTGAAGACGACCTTGGTGGGACGCGGAACCGGCAACTTGGGAAGCAGGACGAAGTCGAATTTAGGGTCAACCGGTTTCATCACTTTGTCGATGAGGAAACGGTTTTTGAATACGAGCCAGGGAATTGATTCGTTCACGCCAGAAAAGCCAATCGGCAGAATCTGAACATCCATTTCTTTGGCCATGTGAAGGTAGCCGGTATGAAAATGGTTTATCCGGTGGCGTACGTCTGTTGCGCCGACCCCTTCAGGCATGATCAGGACGCTTTTGCCATCAGAGAGCAGTTCGCGCCCTCTGGAAACTGAGACCGTATCGCAACCAAGTTGACGAAACCAGGCACCTGCAGGGCCGCGGGTGAAACCGGACCAGACCAAGGTGCGAAAATCAAAATCCGGGTGTCTGCTGAGCAGGCGACTACCGAGCAAGTAAACTTCAAGTGCGAAAAATGCGGTGTGGTTCATGACCATGAGGACAGGAGGGCCGTTTTCGCCACCTGGAAGGCGCTCTTCGTGAAGAAAGTCCGTCTGGAAATAATACTGGGCAAATTGATCGATGAAACGTGGGAGTCCGAGCCGGGTAAGTTGTGTTTTTAGCATGCTATTTTAACCGCAGAAGTAGGGTAAAGACGCTATCTGAGCAGGTAGCTTCTTCCTTGAAAATTATTAGATGTTCGCTGTTATTGTAGCTATCCAGGGAGGGGCTAGATGTACGTGATGGACGCAGATGTGCCAAGTGAACGGCATTAAGAAAAGACATGGTGCCCCCGGCGCGATTTGAACGCACGACCTTCCCCTTAGGAGGCGCAAGAGTACAAGTTTTTTGAGGTGTGTTTAAGGTAGCTTAAGGCATTCATAATGCCAATAAAATAAAGGGTTTTATCTGTTTTCTGGTAGTTGCTGGTAGTTGTTGGGAATTGGGGTGTAGAGAAAATATGTGACCCCATTTGTGACCCCATAAAAGCGAGACTCCAGACATGGGCAAGTTATCACCCGCAGGGATAAACAGTGCTATTAGTGCCGGATTTGATGCAGATACTAGCCTTGCTGATGGTGAAGGGCTGTCACTTAGATTGAGAAAGGGCAGCAAACCTATATGGACACTTCGCTACCGCAGGCCATCCGATAAGAAGCAGACCAAGATTAACCTTGGTGTTTATCCTGACCTTTCGCTGAAAGAGGCGCGAAAAGAGGCCGAGAAGTATAGGGATGAATTGACCGCAGGCCGTGACCCGCAAATGGTCAAAAGTGCGGAGTACGAGAAGAACGCTTCTGTACTGTCTATGCAGCAATTAACAGAAGCTTGGCTAGATAACGTCAAGGCGAATAAATCCCTGTCTGCCAATGCCATTGCCAAGCACGAATGGCGCTGGAACCTTTACCTTAAAAAGCATTTGGGCAATCTGGCGACTGATACGATAAGCAGGGCGCACATATCCGCGGCGCTGGATGCCATGTCACGAAAAGGCATTAAGGAAGAAACACGCAAAGCCTTGACGACCATTAACAAAGCCCTCGACTACGGACTGGCTAGGCATCTTGTGAGCGACAATCCAGCACGATTGCTCAAGCCTCAAGACTTTGGCGCTACCGCCAGCAAACCCCGCAAACGTAATCTCAACATTGATGAATTGACCCTGCTATGGGGTGTCCTGCACCAAGCCACAAGCAAAACTGACGACGACAAAAGCTGCACTGTTTCATTTGTTCAGGCAAATGCGCTCAAGCTGTTGATACTGACAGGCGCAAGGCGTGGCGAAGTGGCAGAAATGAAGTGGGCAGAAGTGAACAGAAGAACACGGACATGGACGCTACCCCCTGAACGCACAAAGAACGGTGAAGGGCATACCGTCTACCTGTCTGATATGGCTCTAGCCGTTCTCAGGGATATGGAAACGTGGTCAAAGGGGCGTACCTTTGTTTTCCAGTCTGAACGCAAAGAGGCAGATTGCCCGATACACCGCGACAGTTTGACCCAGATTGTCTTGCGCCTGACAGGGCAAAAGAAGTCCAAAGAACAAACCCAGAGAGGCTATACAGCCCCTTTAGAGCAGCTTGAACCGTTTACAGTGCATGACCTTAGACGGTCAGCCGCAACGCTGTGGGGCGAGAAATTGAAGGTACTCCCGCACGTTATCGAAAAGATGCTGAACCACCAGCCTCAGAACAAGCTGATTCAGACCTATCAACATGCGGCCTATGTTGAAGAACAGCGCAAGGCTTGGAATGATTGGGGTAAATACCTTGAGCGTAAGCTGTTTGCCGATAGCAGCAACGTGGTGGAGTTCCCGCAGCCGGTTAAAGCGTGACTGACAGGGCGGCCACCCTGCCAGACACTGACCACAACGCACCTAACAGGAGGCGCAAATTATGGCTTTTGTGAATGTATCAATGGATGAGCTTCAAGCGCAAATTGACGCAATGTTGACCCAGGGAACCCTGATTCACTTTATCAGGCAGGGAGAGTTTCTATCCATTGCCGACTGCCCAGAGGATGTACTTGAGTGTCTGGCAGATAAGATTTACAAACAGAACAGCGCCATACAAGATTGGCTAGAGAAATTGAAGTACCAAACCATTAACCAGTAAACCGTTTACACCAAGTCTAGGTTAGCTCCCGAAAAGCTAGTTACCTCACTAGCCTGACTTGGTTCCTATCTTGAGGTGCTTTTGCGTAGAGGTGCGCGAAATGACAAAAGCAATTCCTTCCCATTCAGCAATTTCAAAGTGCGGATGGTATCTCAAGTTGGTAGTTAGCGATTTAATGTCCGCCTTAAATGGTGAGATTGCTCAACAGTTCAAAGATGACTACGAGCCTAAAAATAGCTTGCTTGCGTTAATCGAACGAAACGGCCGATTCGATAATCAAGATTGGGAGCAGAAACTGCTTTTAGATGAGCAAGGCAGAACTAGGTTTGCTGAAATTTGTGGGCAACGAATCTCAAATAAATTTGATTCAGCTAAAAAAATCAGTGAAGTGCGCCATGCTTTAGAATGGCTCGAAGCACAACCCAACTTTATAAAGTCTGCATTGGAATTTTGGCCTGAGCCGCCAAAAGATAAGTCTAGAGGCGCTCCTATATTTGAAGCTGACTGGCAAAGAGTAGTTTCGCTCTATATAGATGGTTTAGCAAAACAGCCAGAGAAAGCGGCGGCGGCTGGAATTTTATGCTACTTGGAGCGTGGAGTTCTCGGGCCAGTTACGTTTACGGCAAATTGCTTACTGGCTTACGGGGCTTATTTGTCCGGAGAGGGAGCCAGTTCTGCAAAAAAGGTAAGGTATGAGTTAGATGGAATGAAAAAAAATGCAGAGCTTTTCCTTAATGTTATTTCCGCAAAGACTTTCAGAGGTATCGGTGCAATAGAGATGGCGTGGTTCACCGCTGACTTAAAAAAGTCGGTCGCGAAGTTTCATAGTTTGTTGGGCGAGAATGATTGGGAAGATTTTTGTTCTGTATCGACACGTAACGACCCACATTTGTCAGGCAGAATCTTATGCCAGCAGCTGTGTGAAGTATATTTTGATTTGGGTAAAGCGCCCCAAAAAAAAGACATTTACCGTCTCTGCGGTATAGATATAGTCGAGCCTGACATAGAAGAAGATACAGTCAAGCGTGTAATGAAGCTCGCAAAAGCAAGGCATAGTAAATTAAGGGACGTTGAGTGGAGAATATCGGGTCGGCATGGAGTAGATATTCTTGGTCAGAAAAAAAAGGATTAGAAATCAATGTCTAAGCAGGGGCAGAAAATGGGCCAAAAAAACCTAATTTCTGCATGCAGAAGATCGAGCAAGACAGCCGATTTTCATCCCTGACCACCAAAATTAGGTAAAGCAGAATCAACCCCGTACCTAGCAACTACGAGGGCTTATCCTGTGAAAACCAGCAGACAGCAGCCACAACACAAGGCTGCACAATCTACCGAAAATGATGCGCTGTTGTACGCGCTTCTCCTGAACGAACGGCAATCCAGTCTTTACCTGGGAATTGAACCCACAACACTTAAAACGTCCAGAGCAGTAGGAACGCTTCTGGGCCAGCCAGCACCAGCATGGATAAAGTTCGGGCGTACAGTGCGCTACAAGCGTGAGACTTTAGAGGCGTGGGCTAAGCAGTACGGGAAAGTATTTAGCCCGTCTGTGAGTGGAGGTGCTGCCGCATGAAAAAAGAAAAGGCCACCGAAGCAGCCCAAAACACGTACCCCAATTATACCGACAATTCTGCCAGTTCGCAGCGTAAACGCTTCTCTGATGCGATGGAACGGGAGCAGGGCAAAGGTGTTACGACAATTCAGGCGGTTGAAGAATTGGACATCATGCGCCCCAGTGCTCGGATATGTGAACTCAGAAAGATGGGTTTAAAGATTCTGACCATCTGGACAACCAGCGTTAATGCTCAAGGCAAGAAGCACCGCAACGCCCGTTATGTGCTGATGAGTGAAGGGGGTGCGGTATGAGACTCCCTGACTTGTACACCCGCCAGCCCAAAACGGCAGACATTGCCCGGGGTCATTGGGCAACGATATACGGCAGCATATTGCCCGAGTTGAGGCAAACCCATGCCAAGCACCAGCCCTGCCCGAGTTGTGGCGGTAATGACCGTTTCCGGTTCTTTGGTGACTGGGAAACAACGGGCGGCGCGATCTGCAATCAATGCGGCAACGGTGATGGCTTCCACTGGCTGGGACAAGTGACTGGCCAAGGGTTCAAGGAAGTGTGTCGCTTGGTTGAATCGGTGCTTGGTATCAGGCCCGAGACTATCCAAATCGACATATCAGAATTGAATCGAAAAGCGCGAGATCGTGAGGAAGCGGCACGGCAGCAAATTGAACGAGATGCTGAACGCAACCATCAAAGGCTGCATCAAACCATGAGCCAGGTCATACCGTTGTCGTCGTTTGAGCCTGGATCTGTCATACCTTCGCAATCGTGGTCTGGGCGCATTGATCGACCATGATGATTTACCGCGCAATTGGCTGGGCCATCCGTGTTTGTCATTCGACCGCCAGCAATCGTTCCCCGCATTGGTTGCGCCTGTCGTCGTCAATAACCAGCCCGTCAGCCTGCACCGTACCTACCTTACTCAAGATGGCAGCAAAGCACCCGTAGACGACGCCAAAAAGCTAACCCCTGCTATCTGGCCGGGGGCAACGAAAGGCGGTGCTATTCGCTTGTACTGGCCGCCTGGACGCGAGCTTGCCGTGACTGAGGGAATAGAGACTGCACTAGCCATACGCATGGCCTTACCAGACTTGCCGGTGTGGGCGTGTGTCTCTGCCAATGGTCTGGAATCGGTGCTGATCCCTGATGGCGTGGAAAGCGTGATTATTTGCGCGGATAACGATGCCAGCGGTAAAGGGCAGGAAGCAGCACGAAACCTTGAAACCAGATTGAAGGCTGAAGGGCTGGCGGTGGCTTCAATACTTCCACCCTGCCAGGGATTGGATTGGCTGGACGTAGCGCAGGGGGTGGCAGCATGAGTGATGCGCAAGCAATCGGCCTGGAGGCTATAAGGCAAGCAACGGCGCAGGCAAGGCGCGAACTGGCTACACAAAGCTCAAAGATCGGAAAGGATGCCACTCACCCCGACAACCAACAGGAATTAGATTCAGATTCGTTAAAAACGATGTTACCGGTGTTACCGTGTTACCAGCCAGCAATGACGCGGCTTTAGGCGGTAACACGCCTGAAAATCCAAATGTTACCCGTGTTACCTACGCTGAAGATAAGCATGCTGAATATCCAAGCTTCCCCGCGATAGAGGCGCGTCCGGTCTGGGCGTGTTATTCGATGCTTGCCGAATGGCCCAGGAAGAACGGGGAAAAATGTAGGCCTGGTGTTTACTATCATGGCGTTGAGCAAGGCGAGGCGGTGGACGTATGGTTGTGCACTCCGCTATTCGTTGATGCGATTGCCAGCAATGGCAACGGTCACGATTTTGGCCGTTTGCTTGTCATCGAGGATAGATTCAAGCACGCAAAAAACTGGTGCATGCCTATGTCAATGTTGGCTGGCGCAGGTGAGGATTTGAGGCGCGAGTTACTCGGGATGGGGTGGGAGGTGAACCACAAAGTTCGTGGCCGTTTACCTGACTACCTTTTTAGCCAACACCCCAAAACGAAAATCAAAGCGGTTGGGCAAGTGGGCTGGAGCAGTACCCGAACAGCGTTTGTCACTCCAACCAAGGTGATCGGCAAGGACAAAGTTTTTTATCAATCGCAGCACCCTGGTACGGGCGGCTATTCGAGCGCGGGAACCTTTGATAATTGGAAGCGTGAGGTTGCTGCCTTGGCTGAGGGCAATCCTGTTTTAATGCTTGCTATCGGTGTCGCCTTGGCTGGGCCGTTACTCGCCTTCCTTGATATGCAGGGCGGTGGAGTTCATCTATTCAATGATTCGAGCAGCGGCAAGACTACGGCGGCGGATGTTGCGGGTAGCGTCTGGGGCAGCCTGAGTCATTCCGTAAATCGTGGCTGGCCACCGGCAATGGATTAGAAGGAATTGCGGCGCTTCGTAATGATACCTGCCTGGTACTGGACGAAATCAGTGAAGCCGATCCGCGCACTGTCGGCAATATTGTTTATGCAATCTGCAACGGGACGGGCAAGCAACGGTCGAAGCGTGACGGCACGGCAGCCGATACAAAACAATGGCGCGTGATGATGTTATCAACGGGTGAGAAGCCTCTAGATACCGTCATGGCTGAAGCTTCCAAGCGAACTACAGCGGGCCAGAGTATCAGGCTGCCAAGTCTGAGTGTTGCTCGTGCGTTTGGTGCGTTCGATGACCTTCACCACTTCAACAGCGGTGCGGCTATGTCTGACTACCTTCAAACGGCAACAAAAAGCCACTTTGGGCATGCTGGCCCTGCCTTCATTGAGGCATTGATTCAGTCGCCACCTATTACGGACGATTTCAGGCGAATCGAGCAGGCATTCAAAACTGAGCAAGGCAAACCACGCGGGTAGGAAAGCGGTTTGCATTGATCGCCCACGCTTGCGAGCTTGGTGTTGAATCGGGCGTTTTACCTGGCAAGGCGGCGTTGCCATAAAAGCAATGCTTGAACTATTCACCCAATGGTGTCAGGGACAGAAAAGCGGCAACCATGAGCAGGCGGCAATTCTTCAATCTATCCGCGAGTTTTTAGAAGCGCATGGTGAGGGGCAATTCACGCGCATGGATGGAAGCGACGAAGCCCAGGATAAGCTGGCCATGACCTCTCGGGCTGGATGGTATGAGCGCGACGATCTGAACCGGCGAGGCTATCGGTTTACCTCAGTAGGTTTGAAGCGGGCAACGGATGGCTTTGATGTGGCGCGAGTGCTAAGGGCTTTGATTGATGCCCGAATATGGCCCTCGACAACTAAACGCGCCGAACAGAAAAAGGTTCAGGGTGAAGGCAATATCAGATTATGGCCGCCGATTTATCTGGAGGGCTTGCAGGATGAAGCTTAGCGAAAAGGCGTTTGCCTTTCTGGACGAGGTTCAGGCTAAACAGGAACCAGCACCGTTTGAGGTAACACGGGTAACACGGCCCAAAAGTGAAATGTTACCGCGAAAAGCCAGTAATGACGGGGCGAGTAACATAGGTAACACGGGTAACACGGAAAAACAACAATGCCAAAGTGATACAGCGGTGGCTGATCAGTTGGGCCGATCACTCGCCTATCTGACCGCACCTGATGACCGCCTGCCAGGGTTGTGTTTGTTCTCTCAGGATGACATTCAGGATATTGAGTCTGGCGCTTTGCCTTTGGACAACGCTAAACGATACCTGGAGCAAATGGAGCAGCAATACCCGCACCTGCAATCTGGCGGGGATGATTCAGGAGAACACCCGCTATTGAAAGCAATGGATGACCTCAAGCATTCGGGTATTGAACTGGTGCCCGAGGATCGGCGCTACATTCGGGATAAGATCGGCCACCGGATGAACTGGGCCACCTTTCTGGACGGGTACAAACGGGAGTGGCTGGCGGCTATGGATGGCTGCCTGCCTCACCAGAAACAGAATCGAGGGAGGTTTGTGGCGAACACTTGGCTAAACGGGGGTGCGCTGTGATCGAGGCGTTACCAGAATGGCCATGCCAAGGCGAAGTAATTGCAGATTCATGGATTGTTGCGGTGCTTTGGCCGCCTGGATCGCTGGAATATTTCAAAATGGTGTTCCCCAAGGCGGTATCAGGTAAGGCCGCCAGCATCGAGGCTGCAAAACATTGGCGCTACTTTGCTGTAAAGGCGGGGTGAATAAGCAATCGGGACGCCGGACAAGTTGACGGGGTTATTCTGTTTAACATCAAACGCTTGGCTGGCAGATTGTTTAAATATTGCGCGCTAAATATTCACTGGCAAACAGACAGTTAAAACCAATGAAGGTTAATAAATAACCAGTTGGCAGGTTTTGTCTTGAGGTTTAGCCGGTCTATCCGTTAAGGATAAGTAGCCATTTTGAGAAAATGTACAGGTATTTTTTGTTTTGGGCAATCTGGCGTCATTGCGTACGACAAAAGCGCAAATTGACAATTGCGTGAGTGTTGCTTTGTTTTTGCGCCAGGCGTGTTGTCTTTTCCTGCCTCTTGTGATGTGCTGTCATACGCAGCTCCCAAACTGCTGCGGCTAGGTGTAGCGGCAGTTTGCGTAGCCGTACCGGGTTCATAAGCCTCCGGTACGGCATCTGTTTCCTCAAAGGCAGTGATTACCCATCCATTGTTCAGGTTATAAACAGAATCTAGGTTCACTTCTTTGAAGGTGTTTGTTACTGCGTAACGTCTTGGTTGCCGAAGTACACACCCCATTCGGGTGAGTCAGGATCGAGGCTTGAAACTATCTTGTCATCCTCACTGAGTATCAGCCTTTCCAGTATTTCCCGCTTTGTTACGCCGTAACGATAAGCCAGCCTATCCAACGCGCAAAAGGCACTTGTGCTTATCCATGTGTTAACCCGCCTTTCGCCATTGCCATCCCCGCCAGCAAATGCACGTTTTGCCCTATAGTCTGCCTGCCGTTGTGCTGGTGTCTTTGCCATGATGATTCCCCCGTTACTGTGTAGCAGTAGAATGCTTCGTTACTGCGTAACGGTCAAGGGTGATGTGAGTGGCAGGGTAGGGGCAGAGAATAAAAAATAGCTGGCGGACATAGGGGGTAGCAAAACGGAAAGTGACCCCACCAGACCCCAAAACGAAAATAAGCGAAAATATAGATGATTTTTGAGGGTGATAAATCAGGCTAAGTTATTGATATATAACTGGTGCCCCCGGCGCGATTTGAACGCACGACCTTCCCCTTAGGAGGGGGACGCTCTATCCAGCTGAGCTACAGGGGCATTTCTTAAAAATCAACTAGTTACGACAATCCTGTTTTCCTGTGTTGAAATCCATGTCAGTTCCATGGCGGTTTTATGTGTAACAGCGGGTGCAATTCTGCCATAATCAGGTAAACGCAGACAAGACAGCGCCAACTGTCTTGTCCGCTACCACGGCTGAACTGAAGAGGAGTCCGGCACATGGCAAGACCATCGTCCTATAAAACCCCAAGTGGTGCAACCCGGTATCGCATCCGTTTTCAGGTGGATGGACAGACCATAGACAAAGGCGGGTTTAGAACTGCGACGGATGCTCGTGCATTTCAAAAGGAAGAGTCTGCAAAACTTCGCTTGAGGATGCGCAACACGGGCGCCCAACTCGTCAATGAACTGATCGACCGATATTATGCCGGTCCATTCAATGAATTGGCCCCTGGCACCCGGAAAAGCCGCAAAACAGAGCTTGAGCACTGGCGGGGCAGGCTTGGCAATCGCAAAGCCAGCGAAATTACCCCCGCGATTATTGCAGACGAGATCGACCAACTAAAAAAACGGGATGAACCGCTTTCCTCGGGCTCTATTCGCAAGTATGCACTTGCACTGAGAGCGGTATTCACAACTGCTCAGCGCGAGTGGCATCTATTACAGACCAATCCTTTCGAGCAGGTGAAGCTGCCAGCTGATGGCAAGGCCCGTGACCGCACTTTGAGTGATTCTGAGCTGGCCGCATTGTTGCGCGC
>JADJWY010000012.1 GCA_016716085.1 Hahellaceae bacterium | reverse complement strand
AACGCCTTTTGCTAACCTACCGCATTGAGGCGAAATTGCATCGTAACCAAGTTACCTCGGAGCAGGCAACGCCCCGCCGGCTGCAGCTTGATTCGATTTGCTAACATCCCAGGTTTTTAAAGAGCACTCATGGTTAGCGTATCACTAGATCAGTAGAACATCCTTGAAGATGTCTAGCGCCTTTTTGGCGCCGTGATGCTCGACGCGGTTGCGCCAGTTTTTTCCCAGCTTGTAGAAACGCAAGCTGTCGACACTTGGATCGTAAGCATTAAACAACTTGTCCTGCAACACCACCCATTGGTCAGGAGAAACTTCGCACTCAAAAACGGAATACTGAACCCGCACACCATAGTCCAAACAAATTTTAGCAATATGTCTGAGACGCTTTTCGCCTGCGCCATCTTCAAAGCTCACATCATAGGTGATCAATACCATCATGAGACTTGCCTCCTATCGATTCACAAACGCAGGGTATGTTTCGAGATCACGCGGAGGTGTGCCAAAGAGTAGCTGAGCCTGAACATGGGGCAATAATCCAAACGGTACTTTCCTTCAAATAAGGATGTTCAATCTCTTCCTGTTTCTTTTCCTGGTAAGAAACCAAAACGGCCTTTCTAGTCGCTTCACTCATTGTGACCGCACCAGACGCCTCAACGGAAAATCCCTTTTGATCAACCTGCTTTCTGTTGATTAATGAAAGCACCAGGCGGTCTGCCCATGCTGCTCGAAACTCTTCCAATAAGTCTTGTGCCAAGCCGTCTCTGCCCGGACGATCTGCATGAAGAAAACCAACTTGAGGGTCAAGCCCTACGCCCTGCAGGGCTGCCGAAATATCCTGCCCCAAGACGCTGTAGACGAATGACAGCATCGCATTAACAGAATCTTTGGGCGGCCGCCTACTGCGACCTGAAAAAGAAAATGATTCGTTTCGCAATAGCGCACTAAACACCGAGAAATAAACCGAGGCGGCTTCACCCTCTATACCGCGCAAACTGTCCAGGCTCTGGCATCGCCTCGCTTGCTCGAGACTATGCTTAAGACGGGAAATCGCATTACGCAGCGGTTCTGATTCCCCAAAATTTCGGATTTGGCGCTGCAGTACCGCCCGACTACTGACAATCTTCGCCGCGATGATATTTCGGGCGACGTTAATAGGTTGTTGTTCTGATTGCCGATATTGCGCGCGTCGCAAAAGCACATTGCCATTTTGCTGCCCCTGCATGCGACCAAGGAAACGCCCATACTCCGTGAAGAAGGCCAGACCGATGCTCTTCTCAGAACAAAAGCCAATCAAAAATGGCGAAACCAATACGTTGCCAAAACAAAAAATGCTGGAGATGGAATGCACCGGAATTTGCAAAACCTTTTCCCCCTCGCAATCAATGACCAGTGTTTCACGTTCCTTGTGCAGGTAGGACTTCTGGCGAGTGATATACAGGCTATTCTGAAGCTTCTTCATCGTCCTCTCCAAACAAGTTTTCGATGTAAAGAATACTTTTATCATTCCGCGACCACAGCGGATTGCAGACATCGATCAGAGAACAAGCAAGGCAATGCTTGCCGTAGACAGCACGAGGTACCCTAAGCGAGTCAAAGAGTGTTGCGACTTGCTCAATAACAATTAATGTCTGCATACGCAATGCGTCATCGAATACCACGCACTCACGACGCCGTGTTTGCCAGTACCAGAGCGCTCCTTCGTCTACTCGGATTTCCTTCATCTCTTCCAGACACATGGCTTGAGCACACAACTGAATCCGGTCCCAGTCACTGGTCTTTGAGCGGCCTTTTTTGTACTCGACGGGCGTGAACTTTCCTGAGGCGAGATCAACTTCCAACAGGTCAAGTTGGCCGACAAGGCGAAGCTGTGGCGCATGGACATGAACACTCCGCTCATAGCGAACACCCTTGCGCGTTTCGGGTAGCCCCTGATCCACACGTTGATGCAGAACATTACCTTTGGCGGTATGCCAGTTGTCTGCCCAAAGTTGCTCGTTATGAATCAGCGCACACTGGCGTGGACAGAATGCATAGTGCTGAAGCGCCGATAATGGGATGGGTTTGAGATCCTGCATGACGTACTCCGCTCCTTCAGGCAGCGCAAGCATTCACTTACACTACCCCGCCTGAAGCTGCTTTCATGATCAGCGATTACACGTAAAACCTGCTCATGACTTATTTTTCGCTCGAACATGCACCTGAGCGCATGACTGGTGAAGCTTATGGTTGTGCAAATCATTTGTTACGTCCTTGTGATTAAACCCGTCGAATTCGGCGGGGTTAACTGAGGGGGCTTCGGCATATTCAAAAGCCGTCAATCTGCTCAGCACGCAATCCATAGAGACTAGACAATACATAGGTTCCATCATGCATTTCGGACAATGTTCGATGCACTTTGGCAGAAGAATATTGCCCGGCTTTGGAGTTGTGCTGCCACCAGATCACTTTCTCGACAACCATGCTCCCCTCGGGCCTGGCAGAGGAGGCATCGCCTTCGAACAGTTTTGGTAAGACGGCTTTGATAGCGTTGGCATCGTCATCGGAAAAACCGGTTCGCTCTGCGAGTTGAGGCGTCATGGCTCCGTAGACAACGTAGACGGCGGAATCTACCCGATGCTTCATACCCATTGTGTCGGCAGCTCTTTTTGAACCGTCACCTTCACCGCTAACGCTCTTCGTAATTTGCGTACTGGTGATAGAGACCGGCTCGATGGTAAATGCGGATTGAATAGTTACTGGCCCGCGAATGGGTATCGAAACGCCCTCGCTACCTGTCGATTTGCTGTATGCGAAAACCTGCCCAAAAGCGCGCACGTCAAACCACTTCTCGCAAACTTTTTGCGTCGCCTCGGCAATGCTGGTTTTCTTGGTGTTGAAAGTATCTTTCCCCACGCCAAATTCGTCTGATTCTGCCCTAACCCGCAAGCTGGGCATACCATCCGTTTTTCGATCATCTGACTGCACAAATATGCTGTATCCCGAATCCTGAAGGCGATCCCTTATTTTTCGTTTAAGACAAACATCGGTGACCTCCCCATGCCCATCATAATCCTGGCGCGGACGATTGCCGTTCAGTGGATCGCCATTCGGGTTGGCGTTTTTCACAGAGAAAATAATGGCAAAGTCGATTTTATGGTTCAGGCTCATGCTTCAGTTCCTTCTTCGGTAGTTGCTTCAGATTTTTCGGATGATTTTTCTGCGGTTCAGCGCCAAGCGCTGGCAATGAAATGCCAGCAGGAATTCTCCAGACAAGGCTTTGTCTTCCAAAAACTCCTGTGGCTCAAAGGCATTGTGTATCTCATCGAGTAATCGCTTTCTGCTTGCCAGAAATTGCGGAACATTGCTTTGCAAGCGCTGCATGTATGGTTGAAGCAGGGGCACCATCGTCCGCCAAGTCGAATAGGGTCGATCTGCAAAGCGTTGCATCAGTCGAGCAGCAGTTGTACTGCGCCCCTCGCCCGCTTTGTCCAACGCGAATTGTTCAATGTTCTCAGCGACCGCCAGTAAGCGCCCATACAGGTAATCCCTGGAGCGATTTTCCAAATCGAGAGCCATACCGTAGTTTCTCCTTTTCTCAGTGATAGGATGACGAGCATACAAACCGCGATACAACGCGCAGGCGACGCCCAGATTTTGTTCCCACAACTATTGTTCATCTTGTTTAAAACTGTGCCGGGCAACGGCGCGTTAAACGCGCGTTGCACCATATCCGCTGGAGGTGGACGCTTGTCGATAATCGACGGCAGCATTCTTTCCGCCAGACTTTTCTTCAACGTTTCGTTGCTCTTGATGATGTCGCCATAGATCGCCTGCAACATGGCCCATAAGCCTGGCGCCGCCAGATACCACTTGGGCTTGCCCTGCTCCTGCTTCTCCTTGCTGGCGCGCTGCCACCAAGCGAAATCGAGGTGCCATTTCTCCAGATTGTCGAAGTATTCGGTGGGACGAAAATCCCGGTAGTAGCTGATTGCCATACGCCACGGCGTTGCGGAATCGAGGCCATCACGACTATCTGGTCTGTTAATTCGAGCTTTTTGCCGGAACGATAACCGGCCAATTTTTTGTTAAATGCCGCCGCGAAGGACTTGCCCTGATCAATCGAATGATCAACGCCGGTCGATACTGGCTCTAAAACTTCAGCCTCATCGTCGCCCCATCCATCGGGATCACTGAAGGGTTGAGGAACGTTTTTACCAGAAACCGCCCAGCTTAAAATCACCTGATCGCCATTACGATTTCCCTGCCGTGAAATCAGCCCGCGCAGAGCGTTGTGTGCTTTTTGGGTGACTTCAAAACCCACAGTTGCGGCTTGGTCACTTTCAGAAAACGCCCGCGAAAGGTATAACCACTGGAGTCATTGGCTGAGATAAGTTTGGCTTTGTCTCCAGTATTACGCAGTTTGGCGGGTGATTGGAGGCTACTGGAACTTCTCGCCTGAAACCAGACAAAACGCGGTGGCACCTCCCTGACTCAGGTCAAAATCAATCCAAGCCTGTTGCAGCGAAGGATCTTTCCAGGTGTCGGACATTTCCTGCCCCGGCACTTCCACCGACCAGCAAACGAGCGCATTGCCTTGGTCGAATCTGCCTTTCTCTTTTGGCAAACCCTTCATCAACAGAGGCTGGTCTTCCTCACTATCCCATGAGGTGAGCAAATTTCCCTGCTCATCCACATGACACACCTTTGCCACGATCAAATCCGAAATCACGATTCCTTTGGATACATAAGCACGGACAGCCTTCACACTGGGATGGGTAAAATCAGAATCTGCCCAAGCGCTGAGTTGTTTCAAATAGCCTTCGAAGTAGTTCTTCTTCTCGCCACCAAAGGCCGCGTAATCCTTGGCGACGTACTGCAACTTGTCCGCCAACGGGTGTGGCGCTTCACCACTGCTTCTTCCTGCGGGAGCTTTTCCGTAGCCGGGAGAATCACTTGTGTTTTTCCAGCACTTTGGCGCGTCTGAAATTTCCTTCTCCATCCAAAGTGATGTTGATATGCGCGTTTTGCAGCGTGTGCGAAATCGGCATCAACGCTTCGTCTGCATCCAGATCCAGACCTTGGGCGCACTCATAAGTGTCATACAGTTTTTTCAACCAAGTCGCAGTTGCGCTTCCTCTGCGTCCACTCGCTTCATGTTTTGTTCAAGTTTGAAATCCTTGGCTGTCATGTCGCGCACAAAGCGTCTGACCAGACGCGGGTCTCGACCATCGAAAGCTTCCGGGTCGATCGAACTCGATCACACCGTGTTTCATCGTGATGGGGCAGGCGCGGGCATAGAGTTTTTCCTGGCCGGTTTCATCCGGGGAATCAAAACCATGGAACATCAAGCCAAAGCCCAGCTCATCCAAATCATCATAAGCTCCCTCTCCTTCTCCAAACTCGCAGGGTTCTACATAGGCCTGACAATCCCTTGTGTCGAGGAAAATATCTTGCCTGCCACCTTTCTCCAGCATGCGCGTTGCGATGGAAAAATGTTTGCCGTCGATGCGGTCTTCCCCCAGTTCAGGCCGGTGCAGATTCCACTCAAAGTGCGCCTGTACCTGATACTCGACTTCATGCAGAAAGGTATAAATCGCCAGACTATTGCCACCGCTCCAGACAAGCGGTTTGGTGCCCTTGGTTTGGGTGCGTATGGGTTTGATGACGCGAACTTTGTCGATATGCCAAACCAGTGTGGGTTTCCAGTAAATCGACTTCACAACGCCCTTCAAAGCTTCATAAGTCGGCACCTGATAGCTGAACTTCTCGCCGCCGATCTTTGTTACCGGATCGGTAAACAAGGCGTAGCGCCCGAAGAGCCGGAAGCTGATGCTGTTTTTCATTTTATTCCCTCCTAGTAAAGTGCATATCCAAATATCGCTACAGCTAACATCAATAAGAGATAAAAACGTGCAGGTTGCAACAAACGCAGCTCACGCACCAATAACGCTATTTCTTTGAACAGATTCGGCAACCAGCTCATCAACGGCCCACTCTTTGATCAAAAAGCAAGCACAGGTTATGGCAACGCCTCATTTTTGTCAACTTCAGTACAAAAGCTTGTAATCAACCGTTATTTAGCTATCATATCTCGGGTCGACACTTCTTCTAGTGCCGCGGATTGAAATAGTACGAAAGCGTGTAAAGCGCTTATTTTAATGGGAGGCCCCTAAACGGTGCCTCCCACTTTTTATGCGCCAATGAATCCATTTTCTCCACTCGCTCCTGGCTTAATCCGAAGCTATCGCTGTAATGTTCTCTGCTCAAATAATAGATGCCCTCCCCTTCCTGAATCTCATGAACTGCTTCCGCTTTCAAAAGTTTGCCCCAGACTTGAGGAAACACATTCACGCTGAATTTCTGAGCCTGTTTCAGTAGTTGGTAATAACGCCCCAAGTCAAACTTCTTGGAGATTGCGCAGAGCTCATTGATCAGCTGCTCGCCTTGACCGAAGGGAACGATGACCGACTGTGTCGGCGCGTCAATTGCTTTAAAGATTCGCCCTGCTTCCATAAAGGCTTGCTGCAGGAGCGGGAAGTAATGATTAGACTCTTCTCTAGGCCCGTTTTGATTACAAGGGTTGCTGGAATTCGTAGAGAGAAGCTCCAGTAAAGTCGTGCGTTTCCCGTCACTATCCTTGCATTCGTATGCCATATCCTTTTGACGATCGAAGAAGTAATACCGAAAATATTGCTCGATAGCCTCGGGAGCCAGCAAGTCATCAAACGACTCACCAAGTACTCTGGCAGCCTTGTCTTTGCCAATTTCAATATCGTGCAGGCGCTGCGTACTTTCGTTATCTGGGTTGACGACATATACCGAGGCCATATCTCGCCTGCCATTGCGATTACAACGACCCGCCGCCTGTGCAATCGAATCCAACCCAGCCAGAAATCGGATCACAGAAGCAAAATCGACATCGACACCGGCCTCTATCAATTGCGTACTGAAACACAAGACGGGTAATGCATTATCAGGCCTCAGTCTCTCCCTGATCGAGTCCAGCAGCACCTTTCGATGCTCTGGGCATTGATTGGTGCTTAGATGAAAAATTGAGTCTGCGGGCACTTCGCTTTCACAAAGTTTATAAAGACGCTGTGCCCACTCCTTGGTATTAACAATAACCAAGCAACTTCCGGTTTCCTGAATTGCTCCAGCGCAAATCTCGCGATTTCACGGTCCAGCCAGCCACCCAGTTTTATGCGGTTTTCGACCCGTACGCGACGCAGCTCGGCGAATAGTTTTGCGAGCCCAAGCCCAGCCATCAGCTCACTGTTGGGCGACAGTTTCAGCTGGCCTTTTTGCGGAGCATGCAATCTATCGAGAACCGGCTGAGTAGCGGTACAGAGTAAAACGGAAGCATGCGCTGCATCGACCAAAAAGTTGATAGCATTACAAAAGAGATGGACACACTTGATCGGTAGCGTTTGAATCTCATCAAAAACCATGACGCTGTTGGCAAACTGATGCATTCTGCGCACGCCTCGCGTACCGCCACTGAACATGGTCTCGAGGAACTGCACCATAGTGGTAATGACGATGGGGGCATCCCAATTTTCGCTGGCCAGTTTGCTTTGCCACGTCTGATTTTCCGGTTCCAGGTTTGAATGGTGTTCCAGAATCCACGGGCATTGGTCCAGCTCAGACTCTATAGCCTCACGCATGACCTTAGCGTTTTGTTCAATAATCGAAGTAAACGGAATAATGTAAAAGATTCGATCAAGTTCATTAGCTTTTGCGTGATGCAACGCGTAACGCAAGCTGGCATAGGTTTTTCCACCGCCAGTAGGCACTGTCAGTGAATAAATACCAGTCTGCTGAATAGCGCGTGCCAGACACTCATCAGAGATTTTTCGACGGATATGGTCAATAGGACTGACTGGAGGAAGGCTATTTAACTTGGCCTCTAACCTCGCAATAGCGACATCCCAGTCCGGCCGAGCCGGCTTTTTCTTTCTTTCAACCGAGCGCTCGGGCTGCTCAAACTCCGCACTATTCAGGCGATCAGCATCGATAAGACAACTAAATAAGAAGCGCGTTAGAAATCCGAGTTGAAAGCTACCTATTGTGCCAAAGGCCTCTTTCAGATTTGGAATTAGTCGTTGAATTACTGCAAAGAACTCCGCGACACGAGCGCTATCCGATAACAGTCGTTCTACTTTTTCTAGGAATTCGACTGGCGCATTCCCTATGCATTCGGATAAATGCGTTTTAGCATGATCTTTAGCGATCCGCTTACCGAAGACATCTCCCTTTCCAAAGTCAACGGATACCATGTCAATTAACCCACTGTGGTGAGATGCGATACACGCCGCCAATACCTGAGCAAGCAGTTTTTCCTTGCCACGCTTGTCTAACGGGGATAAGCGCTCATATATGAGCTGAGCCCCCGCCGTTGAGTGATCGACCTTCCCTTTCAACAGATCGGCATCGACATAGGCCTCATGATCCTGATCCCATTCGCCTGTTGCTGACTTTATGTATGCCTGAAACTCGCTACTGTATTTGCCAAAGTCGTGCAACAAACCAAGCAACTCACCCAGATCCTCCAATGCAAATTTGGAAGCGAATTTACGGGCTAATTCGCCTGTTTCGGAAAGATGCATTGCCAGCGGTTGTATGGCCTGGTCGGATTGCCGTTTATGCGCGATAAACCTCGGATGATTCAGCATAATCCTGCCCACTAATGAAATCCTCCCTTTTAAGTGATTAAACTACGCTACATAGATGAACCATGACAACCAAGAGACACGTTGTATTTCTATCAAACATGCAAGTTCATGTTTATAGTTCACATTTTAGAATCCCACTGTTCCGACAAATCGACCATCTGGAACTAAAACCCACAAGGCAAACAACTACGACTGAAACACCCACTTACAAAACTATATCAAAATTTTTTGATATAGCTCTTGAGCCTCGGAAGGCAGGTTGCTAGACTGCCTTCCCATGACAACCTTAACCGCCCTTACCAACGCGGCTGACGCGCCACTCGATACGGCACTCGGTGATCTGGCTGGCCTGCTGAAAGCCTGCGGTGATCCTTTTGCGCACGAAATTCTGCGCTTACTGGAGCGGGATGCCTTTGGGGTACTGGAGCTGTGCAGCCTGTTCGACGTCAAGCAATCCGCCATGAGTCATCACCTGAAAGTCATGAGTGCGGTGGGACTGGTCGAAGCGCAGCGGGAAGGTAACAGTATTTTTTATCGCCGACCGCTGGTCTCCTCGACGGCTACGGACAATCCTCTTTCAACCTTGTATGGGTTGGTGGATCGCCTGCAGATTCCGGCGTCACGACTGGCAGGATTAACGGATATCCGCCACCAACGGGCGCAGCAAAGCCTGGCGTTTTTTGCCCGTCATGCCGATGACTTCCAGCTCCATCAGGAGCGGGTCGCCGATTTTTCACTGTACGGCACACAGGTAGAGAAACTCCTGCGGCAGATTCGCCAACCGAGTTGGCAGCATGCCATTGAGATTGGTCCCGGCGAAGGACGTTTTTTGCCGGTTCTGGCAAGCCTGTTTGAACAGGTACATGCGTTGGATACCTCCGCTGAAATGCTGGAGAAAACCCGCCAGCTCGTGCAGCAACAGGGTTTAAGCAACGTCATGCTGGTCAATGGCGATACCGTTGAAGGATGTCAGCAGCATTTGCGTGCGGACCTCGTGGTGATGAACATGGTGCTGCACCATGTGCCCTCCCCTCAGGAAGTGCTGCGTGACTGCAGCCAATTACTGAATGCCGGTGGCTCACTGGTCGTCTGTGACCTCGGTCACCATGATCAGCAATGGACCCGCGAAGCCTGCGGCGACTTGTGGCTGGGCTTTGCCCCTGAGGAGCTGACCCGCTGGGCAGCGCAGGCCGGCTTGGACGAAGGCGAGAGCCTGTATCTGGGCGTGCGTAACGGTTTCCAGGTTCATATTCGACAATTTGTAAAACCAGCCTCTGTAAGGGCTGGCCAGGATTCATCCTTAGCGCCTGAAAAAGCACCTATACTGGTTCACACTCCAGGCAACCCTTAACGCAAACCCTTAATGCAAACAAAGAAAGGTAGCACCATGAGTCAATATTCCATCTTTACCTCCGAGTCCGTGTCTGAAGGCCATCCGGATAAAATGGCGGATCAGATTTCCGACGCTGTGCTGGATGCGATCATCAGGATGATCCCAACGCGCGTTGCGGTGGAACCATGGTCAAAACCGGTATGGCGATCATTGCCGGTGAAGTGCGCACCAACACCTACGTCGATCTCGAAGACATCGTGCGTAATGTCATTCTGGACATCGGTTACAACAGCTCCGACGTCGGTTTCGACGGTGCCTCCTGCGCGGTTCTGAATGCGATCGGCAAACAGTCCAGCGATATCGCGATGGGCGTGGACGAAGCCGCTGAAAAAGACACGGGCGCTGGCGACGGTCTGATGTTCGGCTTTGCCACCAATGAAACGGAAGTGCTGATGCCCGCGCCGATTTTTCTCACACCGTCTGGTTGAGCGTCAGGCCCAACTGCGTAAGAGCAAGGTTTTACCTGGTTTGCGCCCCGATGCCAAGAGCCAGGTAACCCTGCGCTATGAGAACGGTAAACCGGTTGCCGTGGATGCTGTTGTGTTGTCGACCCAGCACAACCCTGATGTGAAGCAATCCGTGATCCGTAAGCGGTCATGGAAGAAATTGTGAAGAAGGTTCTGCCTGCCGGGTGGCTGCACGCCGGCACAAATATCACATCAACCCGACCGGCCAGTTCATTATCGGCGGCCCGGTGGGTGACTGCACCGGTCTGACTGGACGCAAGATCATCGTTGGCACCTACGGCGGCGTGGCCCGTCACGGTGGTCGCGCGTTCTCCGGCAAAGATCCGTCAAAAGTTGACCGTTCCGCAGCGTATGCTGGACGTTATGTTGCCAAAACATCGTAGCCTCAGGCATCGCGGATCGCTGCGAAATCCGGTGTCTTACGCCATCGGTGTATCCGAGCCGACCTCGATCTCTATCGACACTTTTGGCACCGGCAAGATCAGCGACGACAAAATCATTGAACTGGTACGCAAGCGCTTCGATCTGCGTCGCGCGGCCTGATCGCCATGCTGGATCTGAAGCGTCCCATCTACCGCCCCACCGCGTCTTACGGTCACTTCGGTCGTACAGGCGATGACTTCACGTGGGAAAAAAAACGCGCGCAAAGCCGCTGCCTGCGCACGGCAAACGCGATATGCTGACGCCCTTTACTGTTTTGAGGAGACCATCATCTTCGGCAACACATACGGCTGAACAACTTTGGCGATTACAAGGTCAGAGACATTTCCCCACGGCCAGTTCGGCCCGCAAGGAAATCGAGATTGCTGAAGGCGAAATGCCCCGCATTGATGGCACTGCGTGACAAATACCGCGCTGAACAGCCGCTGAAAAATGCCCGAAGATCATGGGCTGTATCACATGACCATTCAAACCGCCGTGTTGATCGAAACACTGGTGGCACTGGGTGCGGAAGTACGCTGGTCATCCTGCAACATTTCTCGACGCAGGACCACGCCGCTGCCGCCATCGCTGCTGCAGGCATTCCTGTGTTCGCCTGGAAAGGCGAAACTGAAGAAGAATACGACTGGTGTATCCGTCAAACCATTATCAAAGATGGCGACCTTGGGAAGCCAACATGATTCTGGACGACGGTGGCGATCTGACTGAAATCCTGCATCGCGACTTCCCGCCATGCTGGATGGGATTCACGGTATATCCGAAGAGACCACCACGGGCGTACATCGTCTACTGGAAATGATGAAGAAAGGCACGCTGAAAGTGCCTGCCATCAACGTCAATGATGCCGTGACCAAGAGCAAGAACGACAACAAATACGGTTGCCGTCACTCGCTGAACGACGCGATCAAGCGCGGTACTGACCACCTGCTGTCTGGCAAGAAAGCCCTGGTGATCGGCTACGGTGATGTGGGTAAGGGTTCTGCAGCCTCGCTGCGTCAGGAAGGCATGATCGTAAAGGTCACTGAAATCGACCCGATCTGCGCGATGCAAGCATGCATGGGACGGTTATGAAGTCGGTATCGCCTACAACAATGGCGTGAACGACGGCAGTGAAGCCAGCATCAACAAGGTTCTGCTGGCCAACACCGACCTGCTCGTAACGACGACGGGTAACGTCAACGTGTGCGACAAGCACATGCTGGCTGCACTGAAATCCGGCGCCGTGGTGTGCAACATCGGCCACTTCGACAGCGAAATCGATACCGCCTTCATGCGGAAGAACTGGGAGTGGGAAGAAGTTAAGCCCGGTGCACAAGGTTTACCGTAACAAGGCGACCCGCGACCATCTGATTCTGCTGTCAGAAGGCCGTCTGGTGAACCTCGGCAATGCCACCGGTCACCCTTCGCGCATCATGGACGGCAGTTTTGCCAACCGGTGCTGGCGCAGATGTACCTGTTCGAGCGCAAGTTTGCGGACCTGCCCAAAGCGGAGAAGCCAAAGAACCTCTACGTCGCGCGTTCTGCCGAAGTCACTGGACGAAGAAGTGGCGCGTCACGTTCGCCGGTTTCGGTGGTGTGATCACGCAGTTGACGTCCCAGCAAGCCAGTACATCGGTGTGTCCGTCGACGGCCCCTACAAACCAGACGAGTACAAGTACTAAGCCATGGAATCTCAGCTCCCGTTCAAACGTCGGTTCGACTTCGGTTCTTTCCGCCGAAGACCGAGAATGGTATGGAAAAGCTGCGCGAGGGTCAGGGACACCACGGCCCGGCGCAAGCCAGACTTTTCTCGGTGACCTATGGGGCGGGTGGCACAACGCGCAGGCGCACGCTCGATACGGTGTTTCAGCTGCATGACTGGGCATTCAACCGCTCCGCATTTGTCTGTATCGGTGCCGATGAAGCCTCGATCACGGAGCTGCTGGATCAATACAAGGAGCGCGGCATTCAGCGTATTGTCGCCCTGCGCGGTGACCTGCCTTCAGGCGTCGGCGTCGGTGCCCATGGCGAGCTGCGCTATGCCAATGATCTGGTCGCCTGATTCGACAACACAGTGGCGATCATTTTCAGATTGAAGTCGCCGCCTACCCGGAGACGCATCCGCAGCCAGCAGTGCGCAGGCCGATCTGCTGAACTTCAAAAGAAGGTGGATGCAGGTTGCAGCCAGTGCCTTACAGTACTTCTTCAGCGCGGAAAGTTATTTCTGCTTTGTCGACCGCTGCGAAAAACTGGGCATCAATCTGCCGATCGTTCACGGCATTATGCCGATTACCAGCTACAGTAAGCTGGCACGTTTCAGTGAAATGTGTGGCGCGGAAATCCCTCGCTGGATTCGCAAGCGGCTGGAGTCCTACGGTGACGATCTTGACAGCATTGGCAAGTTTGGCACCGACGTCGTCACGCATGTGCGAGCAACTTTAAAGTCCAGGTGCTCTGGCTTACACTTTTACACATTAGACCAGGCCGAGCCTACGCTTGCGATCTGGGATAACTTTGGGTTGACAGACAAGATCGCCTTCTGATCGAAAACCACTACAGTTACAGGATGTAACTGCATGGGAAGGGAATGAGACGGAAATCGAGGTCAAATCGCGCATTGTTCTGGTGATTGCCTGCGTGAGGGTCCATCGCCTTACTGGCCGGACATTACGAGGATCTCAGTCAAGAGGCGGGTGCTTCGCACCCATCTCATCGAGGATGTCGCGACGCGCCTCGCCGACTTCATGGCCCTACATGCCCCCGACTATTGAAAAGTCTTGCAAAACCCGTAATCAATGGACCCGACGGCGTTTATCTCGCCGACGCGCCGTTATCCGAAGGTCCATGGCACCATGTTGAGGTTGTTCTCGCCGACAATCAAAATGGACCTTTATCCACGGGTGAACCGCCCCACTTGGTCAAGCTGCACGGCGTGATGGACGCAGCCCTGACGACACCCGCGCTGTTAGCGACGCGATCAGAAGCCCGCCTGATCATCTGCTTCAGGTTCCATTGGTACACGGATATAAGTTGAGGGGCTGGTCAGCGGAGCTACCGCTATCCCTGCTGGAATCAAGGCTTGCGGAGAGTCACGAGCAGCCGAACCAGCTATTCATTGTCAATGATCGAAATCAGACCCTCGCACAACGGCCTGACGCCACTCCTGGTCGCATCGCTACCAACGCTGGCCGGACCTGCTGCCTGAAAGTGCCGCAGCGCAGTTCTCTACCCTCAGGACCTGATTGAAGGGCATTACCAGACCTTCGGTGACGGGGATGTCCTGCGGATAGCACCTCAAAACAGGCGGTGCGCATTTATTTCATCGCATGAATCACCAGCATTCGTGAACGCATCTGTCCGGAATGGCAATCCCGGTTTCAGAGCACCTCTTCCTTCTGGGTTTATTGCCTGCCTTCCGGAGACTGCGACGACAGACGGATGAATTGGGCGATACCCTCAATGAAATGGATTCCTGTTTCGCAACAGCGAGGTTCCACAGTTGCTGGTGGATGCGGACGGATCGCTTAATAAAGTCAACCGATCAGCGTCTAAACTCTTTGCTTCCCCAGCAAAACACTGGTTGAAATACCCCTTCTCCAACTTGTGCCGCCCCACGAAAAGCGGCGATCAACTATCCATTTATGGCGGCGTCCTGCGACAGGCCCGTCTGTCCGGAAACAAAGAAAATTCTGGTCGAAGTGATCGCAGCCATTCCAGCAGAGCAGCATTCGCGCCTGCGGCACCTACTTTATCTGGGAACACCTCAGCACTGGACAAGCACTCACAGAATATTCGCTTTCAGGCGTATTACGACCCACTCACACCAGTTGCCTAACCGCAACTTTTGATTCGAGCACCTGCAGCAAATTACCTGGCCACCACCGCCGCGAGCAGCACCAGTTTGCCTTGCTTTTTGTCGATCTGGATCGTTTCAAACAGGTCAAGCGATACGCTGGGCCACGATATCAGCGATCAGGTGTTGCTTGCGGTTGAGGTGAACGGCTCAAGGCCCGGTTGCGGAAAGCGACATTCTGGCTCGCCCGGGTGGCGATTTCACCGTCGTGCTTCCCCACCTGCGTGATCAGCTCGACGCCATTTCCGTTGCCAGACGCTGGTCAAAACACTCTCAGATCCTTTTATTGTAAAACGGCTACGACATTCGCCAATGGCGCAAGTGTCGGTATCAGCCTGTTCCCGATAACGGTGAAGATGCGCATACGTTATTGAAGAATGCCGATATCGCGATGTATCAGGCGAAAGAGCGTGGCCCCGCGGATTTTGTTTTTGAGGAAGACATGAACGCCTCGCTGTCGCAAGGTCAGGTTGGAAAAAGACATACTGGCAGCCCTAGACAGTCAGCGGTTTTCCTCGAGTATCAGCCCATCATTGACGGTCGCTCAGTCGGCAAACCGCGGCGCTTCGAAGTTCTCTTGCGCTGGAATCATCCCATCTACAGCACACTTTCACCGCGGATTTCGTCGCATTGCCGAAGAAACCGGTCAAATGGCCGCCATCGGTGAGTGGGTGCTACGCGACACTCGCCTACATGGAAGGATGGCTGGATCAGCAGGATGCCGAGTTGCCGCTGTTTATCGCGATCAATATGTCTGGCGGCAACTTATCAGTCTTCCAACATGTCAAACGCTGGCAGGATATCATCAGCGCCAGTCGGTTCCCAGCCGACGCATCATGTTGGGCTGGATGAAAAGGTGTACGCTGAAAACACACCGGAAGTCACTCAGGCGTTGAATCGGTTGATGATAGTGGGTGTGCAGTTATCC
>JADJWY010000011.1 GCA_016716085.1 Hahellaceae bacterium | reverse complement strand
ACTACTCGACCGGGTTTTCATCTGCAGAATCAGGCCACTGTCGCCCGCAATCATCTTCGGCTGGGCACCGTCCCACTTCTGAGCCAGCGTGAGCTGCACGATCAGGGGGGGTTGTTTTTGAGGGCGCGTGCTTTGGCTTCAATGGCCTCGGCTTCTTAAACCGGTCATGTGCGGATGGCATTGGCTTCTGCGGTCGCTCTCAACTCGGTGGATTTTCGCTTCCGCTTCGGCCTATTCACCGCCTGTTGGGCCACTAACTTTTTGCTTTTCCAGTGTATATTTTTCCGCCTCAGCGAGGTTCTTCTGGGTTTGTTGGGTTTGAATGGACTGCAGGTAAACATTGGGCAGGTTTACGTTATCCAACTGCACCGAGTCGAGCTTCACTTGATAATTCGCCATGGTGTCATCCAGCTCCGGACGCAATTTCAGAAATCACACTGGCTCGATTCACGATGATTTGCTCGGCCGTGTAGCGGGAAATCGCCGCCTTGGCCGCACTACGCAGCCGCGTATCCGAGGATCCGTGATTCAAACTGATCCGGTGCCATATTCCACGAAGAGCTTGAAAGCGGACGCTTTATCGACCGTCCAGTTCACAGACACTTCCGCATCGAGAGGCATTTGCTCACTGGAGGCGGCCGGCAATACCTCCGTGTTCTTGCGGGTGCGCACTTCGATAACCCCCAATGGTATCGACGAACGGTATCTTGAAATGCAGACCGATTCACCTGCTCTTTGGCCTCGGAGAAGCGTTTGACGATGCCGACATGACCTTCTTCGATGGTGTAAAACGATCCCCACAAAAAAGACACGGCGGCCAATGTAATGACCCCCGGCAGAATCACGGTTAACGGTCGGGGGTGTCAGTTCGCATTACTCTAAGCTCCATCGATAAAAACGGATTGCCGGGGCTCCGACAATCCGTTGGGCGGTTTTTACGTCATGCGATTATAAGCGCAGCGGATCATCGTCCGCCAATGGATGCCTTAGCTTTTCCTCAATCTTGGTCAGGTTAAAGGATCCCGGTGACTGACTCGGTGGATACTCTTTCATCGACATCAGGAACTGAGCGGCCAGACCTTGAATGGGAACGATCACGAAGGGGCGATCCAGGAACCAGTCATCATAGGTGTTCGCGTTATGCTGCGCTTTCTCGAAAGGTCGCGCCGCAAATTAAACAACAAGGGCACGCGCAATTCGGTGAAGGGTCCCGCCACACGCTAAAGGCTTCACCGCGGTTTTCCAGAAACACTACTTTCCAGTCATTGTAACGCGCAGCAACCACCGCCGTCATCGTTCACATACCAGAACTCTTTGCGGTGACTGATCGACTTTGCCAGTCAGGTAATCCAGCTGGTTGTAGCCATCCAGATGATTACGGTATTTGCGACCATTCACCTGCGCACCTTTCAACAGACGATCTTTGATGGTGGTGTCGCCGCCAATCGCCGCAAAGGTGGTCAACCAGTCTTCGTGCGCAACAATGCCGTTCAGCGTCTTACCCTGAGGGAAGTGGTCTGGCCAGCGAATAAAGGCCGGTACGCGATAGGCGCCTTCCCAGTTAGAGTTTTCTCACTGCGGAAGGGCGTGGTGCCCGCATCTGGCTGGTATTGTAGTGAGGGCCGTTATCCGTGGAGTAAAACACGACGGTGTTTTTCGCGATACCCAGTTCATCAATCAGCTTCAGGAAGCCACCGACATGCCGATCATGCTCGACCATCCCATCTGAATACTCATCCTGCCCTGAAATGCCACGATTAGCCTCCTTCACGTGGGTACGGAAGTGCATGCGGGTCCCGTTCCATCATACGAACCAGGGTTTACCGGCCTTGTGTTTCTCGCGGATAAATTCCATGGCGCGTTCGGAGGTTTCATCATCGATGGTTTCCATGCGCTTTTTCGTCAACGCGCCGGTATCTTCGATCTTCTGACCACCCTTGCCGTCTGCCCAGGGAATGGATGACACCGCGTGGCCCAAAGGTCTCACGGAAGGTTTTTACCATTGGGCATCACCATGTCGCCCGGATAGTCCCCTATTTTCCGGTTCTTCTTCGGCATTCAGGTGATAAAGATTGCCTAAAAACTCATCAAACCCATGCATGGTGGGCAGATGTTCATTCAGGTCGCCCTGGTGGTTCTTGCCAAATTGCCCGGTGCTGTAGCCCAGGCTTTTTAACACCGTGGCCATGGTGATATCGCTGGATTGCCAGCCCTCTTTGGCGCCCGGCAATCCGACTTTCGTCATGCCGCTGCGAACCGGAACCGAACCGCCGATAAAGGCAGCCCGCCCTGCTGTGCAACTTTGTTGGGCATAGTAATCGGTAAAAGCCACGCCTTCGTCGGCAATGCGGTCGATGTTGGGGTCTGGTAGCCCATCATGCCACGGTTATTGTGACTGAGGTTCCGTGCCGATGTCATCGCCCCAGAGAACCAGAATATTGGGTTTAGCGTCCTGAGCGCTGACCTGAGTAGCGCCTAACGCCGTGAGTAAGCAAAGCATCGCCGGTAGGCGGAGCCGCTCTGCTAGGGGGTGTCGGTTTCATGTTGATGTCCTCTATTTTTGTCTTTTATTGAGCTGCATCCTTCACTCAAACCACGAGCAAAGCAATCTCAGGCTAAAACAGAAGATGTGACATTTTAAGTAGTTGATGAATAGGCGGTTTACGCTACCTATCACGGGTTTAAACACAAACAAAAACCCGCGCCAGGGCGCGGGTTCGGGTTCAGCTCACACAAAAGGAGATCAGTAAGCCAACCCCGCGTCGACACTGCGAGTCAGCGGTGTTTTACTCAGACTCAGCACTTGCTGGGACTGTCCGCCATAGGACTGTCCCTTGGAAAGTCCGGTCGCTTCGATCAGTACGGGGCGATTGGCGCTCAAGGTTACCGGGTTCGTCATGCTGTCAAATACAGCATCAACGTGTGCGCCACGCGCCTCAATCCGACGACGGGTACGCTCGCCAATCTCGTAGTAAGGCGCATTGACCACCGGCAAGCGAAGCAGGCTTTCATAGCGCGTCATTACCGCATGCAACCAGTCAAACTGCAGGGTCTTCCCATTCCCATAATCACGCAGATTGCTGATATGGAAATAATGGGGCCAGGCGCGGTAGGTCAGCATGTGACGCAGGGTCGTATCCGCCTCGGCGTCCAGAATCTGCTGATAGCTACGAGGCTGGCAGATGGCACCGAATTGCGCAGGGGTCCACGCCCTCTTCAACATGACGCTCAAAGAAAATGTAGTTGTATTCGTCTTCCATCTCATAGGGTGAGGTCGTGTTGTAAAACACGGAGGTTGAATAACGCGGTAACAGAATCATCTGATTTCCGGTACCCGGCACATACTCTTCCCGATCCTGGTTCAGCCGTGAGGAATCAGAGGCCAGGTAGCGAACGCCGACATCCATGGCCGCCCGGATGAATGCCTGGTTGCGCCCCTGCGGGTAAGGCAAGTCGTCGGAGGGATCCAGTTCAGTTTCCATGGTATCATCCAGACCGGAATGATTACCCGTCACCAGCACCGCTCGATTCTGCGCCAACTCGGGTAAATTCAGCGTGCTCCAGACATTCAGGTTCTGGGCGATTTCCGTAAAGGCTTGCTCGTAAGTCGTGCCTGCACTCTGGTACATATCCATGTGAGAGAGCGTGTGGCTGATAAAACGGAATTCAAACTGGTGTTGCATGACGGCGGCTGTCAACGGATCCGTTGTCGTCTCAGGGTAATCCACCCACAATTGTGGCCGGGCATCCGCCGACTTATGTTCACGGGTATAGACCTCAACTTCATCCCCACCGACGATGACGACGCCTCGATTGGGCTGCGCCCCGGACAACCAGACGTTTGCAATGGGCGTGATGTCAGCCTGACCCCTGACCGTCTTTCTGCACGTAAGCGACACATGAAGACGGATCGTAAACGGCACCGTTTTTGCCACTCCACTTGGTTTTCTTCAAACGATCATCCCAGGAAACTTCTTTTTCCACCCAGGGACCTTCACTGATCCGGCACACTGAGGCACGGGTGCTGTCCTTTTTGGGGCCAGAGAGTTTGAGCAGCGCTTTATTGGCCGAAACCTGGTAAGGTTCATCCAGAATAAACTTCACAACATACTGGCTCTCATTGCGCTTGTGGGAGCCAATACGCGCTTTGTCATCGCGCCCCTTCTTGGCTTTCTTCTTGTCTTTCGACAATTCGGCGTCTTTCAACGGCGAATACTGTCTTGAGTGAGCCGGAACCGCCACCGCACCACCACCGTTAAACACCATGTCCAGCTTAAACTGGGGCAAGGTTTTGTATTGTTTCAGCAAAGCCTTCTGGCTCAGGACCAGATTATCAATGTCATGCGAGGTATTGCGATACAAGAGCTCCTCCGTGGTCTCGTTGGCGACCGGATCCCACAGGTCGTCTGCCAGAACAAATCGTCGACATGCGCGGCCAGATAAACTTTACGGCTCCCCAGAAACAGGCCGCGGGTTGCAAAATTGAGGAATTCGTAATTGAGCACTTGAGAATGCACCGGTACCGGGCATTCGTGATACCGGAATAGAGCACTTCGCGCCCATCGGCATAAATCAAGCGAGACACCAGGGTACGATTAGAGGTGCCATCGCGCAGCAGGGGTTGAACAACCGGGTCAACGCTAGGGGCCAACGGCTCGACGGCGACCGCATAATCATTCACGGGCAAGGTATTCGCCGTATTCACATATTCAAAGAGCTCGGTATTCCCAGCGGGAGGCTGCCATCTGCCCTGAAAGGACTTCCCGTCACCGGGGTATTCAGGTCCATTCCATAGTCGAGATCATAGACGACCTTGAAATAGGGCCGGATGCCGGGTACCCCGATAGCACGGATTCACGCACGCCGAAGTCACGTTCGTACTGATGCAGGGTCTGCCATTCGGCCGGGAAAACGCGGAGTTCAGCTCGTTGCCGGGTCCCGTGTAATAGAGCATGCTGTCGGTGAGAATCACGCCGTTGAATTTGCCATGGTAGCCATCCGAGAGGAATTCAGGCGTCAGCATTTGACGGCTGGCATCCAGCACCTCGTAGGCCACACCGACTTCGTCCAGCATGTCATCAATCAGGTCAATGCTCCAGTGGACGACTGCGGGGGCCGGCAAACGTTTTGCCCTTTACGTACACCACACGGATGCCAAACGTGAATGGGCCTATGATCGGGATTCAAGCATCGGACGCCTGGATAAGGGGCTGGAAGCCGCTAAAGCCGGAAATTGGACCGTGGTCGATATGCAACAAGACTGGAAACTGATTTACCCACCTGCTCAGTAATCGATGCCTGGACGCTGTGATGCCCCTATCCTTTCCAATCAACCCTCGCGCGCCTCTCCGCGCGCTGGGTTTCCTATTGTTCTATGTGTTTAACCTGCCGCTGATTCAGGCCGCCGAAACGCAATCAAAGGTCGTGCCTTTGTCTGAGACAGCGCACTATGTGGGTGGCAACCACTGCGCAGGGTGTCATGCAACCGAAGCTGCGCAATGGCAAGGCTCGCACCACGATAAAGCCATGCAAGAGGCCAGCCCCCAAACCGTATTAGGTAACTTTAATGACGTAACCTTCTCCTACGCGGGGATTACCAGCACCTTTTTTAAACAAGGCGATACCTTCAAGGTTCGTACCGATGGCCCAGACGGCAAACTGAAGGACTATTCGATCGCCTACACCTTCGGTTTCACCCCCCTACAACAATACCTGATCCCACTGGAGAATGGTCGCCTGCAGGCACTGAGCATTGCCTGGGACGCTCGCCCAGCCAAAGAAGGCGGACAACGCTGGTTTCACCTCTACCCTGACGAATCCATCCAGGCAGGTGACGAGCTTCACTGGACGGGGCCCAATCAAAATTGGAATTTCATGTGTGCAGACTGCCACTCCACGCATCTTGAGAAAAACTACGACCGTGAAAAAGATGCGTATGCTACCCGGTGGAGCGACATTGATGTCAGTTGCGAAGCCTGTCATGGGCCCGGCTCGCGGCATGTCGCCTGGGCAAATACGAAAGCCCCGAAATCGGCGGACAATGGCCTGAGCGTGGGTCTCAACGAGCGCAAAGGAGTCACATGGCGCGTCAATCCTCAGACTGGCAACGCCACTCGCCGTCCCCAAAAAACCACTGACACCGAAATTGAAACCTGCGCCTTCTGCCATGCCCGACGCACCACCGCCTTCCCCGATGCGCTGCCGGGTCAGCCCCTGCTGGATAACCTGCAGGTCGCGCTACTGACGGAACCGCTTTACCATGCCGATGGCCAGATTAAAGATGAAGTCTTTGAATATGGGTCCTTCCTGCAAAGCAAAATGTACCACGCGGGGGTCACCTGCAGTGATTGCCATCAGCCACACAGTTTGAAACTAAGAGCCGAAGGCAATGGTCTCTGCGCCCAGTGTCATCTGCCGGACAAGTATGAAAATAAGACCCATCACCTGCACACTCAGGGAAGCGAAGGCAGCCAATGCGTCAATTGCCATATGCCCGCTAAAAACTATATGGTGGTGGATCCTCGGCGGGATCACAGTCTGCGTATCCCGCGGCCCGACCTTTCACTCAAACTGGACACACCGAACGCCTGCAATCAGTGTCATGCAGATAAAACCGCTGCCTGGGCAGCGGACATTCTGCAAACGCAATTTGGCGCGCCCAAGCCTCACTACGGCGAAGCCTTATATGCTGGCCGCAATGGTTTGGGCAACGCCATCGCCCGGCTCGCCGAGCTGACGGTTGACCCGACAAAACCCGCCATTGCACGCGCAACGGCGGCGAGCCTGCTTGCCCCCTATCTGTCGCGTGAAACGGCACCGATCCTACAGATGTCAGCTAACGACCCGCAGCCCCTCATCGGTTATGGCCTTGCCACGGCACTGGATCAACTCCCCGCCTGCGCAGCGCATGCCGTTTGCCTATCCTTTGCTTTTTGATGCGTCTCGCGTCACCCGCAGCCCTGCCGCACGATCCGTCGCAGGTCCTGCATCGCAGTCGCTTCCCGCAGAAGGTCAGGCGCGTTTTGAAGAGGCGCTGGACGATTATCAGCGCTCCCAGCAGTTCAATGCCGACCGCCCCGAAGGGCTCTCCAATCTCGCCACCCTGTCCATGCAACTCGGCGATATCGATAATGCCAGACGCCTCTACCGACAAGCGATAGCACAAGCCCCCTACTACACGCCAGCCTATGTGAATCTGGCGGACAGCTATCGACAGACCGCGAATGAGGGTGAGGGGCGCAAGGTACTGGAAGACGCCCTTGGCACGGTTCGGGAGAAGGCACCGATTCATCATGCGCTGGGCCTGTGGTATGTCCGCCAGAAAAATCTGACTGAGGCGCTTAAGCATTTGCAAGATGCTGCTGAAAGTCCTGCAGCCACGGATCAATACCTCTATGTTTACGGCGTGGCGCTGAATTCAAGCGGGCAGACATCAGAGGCCCTGAGGGTTCTCGAAGATGGTCACAACCGTCATCCCGGCAACCTCTCAATTCTCTATGCATTGATCTCCATTCATCAGGCGGCCGGACAGGGTGAGGCCGTGCAAAAATACGAAGCCGCCGTGCGCGCACTCAGTGGTGGTTAGATGAACGGTTTGCACACCCCGGTCCTCGTCAGGCATGATCATAAAAACTTATGCTGGAGCACTTATGTCCCTGACCGTTTTTGGTTTTCCCAACACCCGTAGTTTACGCGCCGTCTGGATGCTGGAAGAACTGGGTTTACCCTATGAATACGCGTTGATCAATATGCAGAAAGGCGAGTCACAATCACCTGCGTTTCTCGCAATCAATCCGGCCGGCAAAGTGCCCGCGTTAAAAACGCATGAGGGAGTGCTGGTGGAGTCCCTCGCCATCGTCAACTACCTCGGTGGTTTATGTCCGGATGCCCGTTTGATCCCCACCACCGCCTACGCCCGGGGGCTCTATGACCAATGGACCGTATTTGCCATCGCGGAATTGGAGCAACCCCTCTGGACGATCGCGAAAAACAAGTTCGCCCTACCAAAAGACCAACGCTGCAGCGAAATTTTCCCAACCGCGCAGTGGGAGTTCCAGAAGGCCTTGCGTCTGCTCAGTCAGGGCCTGGGGGATCAGAACTATATTTTAGGCGACACCTTCACAGCGGCCGATATCCTCCCTGGGCACACCCTATTTTGGGGCACAGCCTTCAACCAGCCCATCAAACAGGACAACCTCAAACACTATTTGAGTCGCGTCGGTGCGCGCCCGGCCCTGGCGGCGGCCCGCAGCCGCGAGAAGGCGGCGATGCCGCAGTAGCATCCCAGAGACCTAAGACAAGAAGCGGTCGGTGTTACTGACCGCTTTTGAGTTCCCGTTTGAGAATTTTGCCCGTCGCCGTCATTGGCAAGGTGGCACGGACCTCAATCAACCGGGGATACTTGTAACTGGCCATGCGCTCCCGACACCAGTCTTTTAGAGCGTCGGCATTCAGATGCGCACCCTCTTTCGGGATCACAAAAGGCCTTCACTTCCTCACCATATTGTTCATCTGACACGCCCACGACGGCCGCCAGCGAAACGGCCGGATGCTCCAATAGCGTCTCTTCCAGTTCGCGGGGATAAACGTTGTAGCCACCCCGGATGATCATATCCTTGACCCGGTCGACGATATACAGATACCCGTCCTCATCCTGATAGCCCACATCGCCGGAATGAAACCACCCCTCCCGAATCGCCTCAGCGGTGGCCTCAGAACGATTGAGATAGCCCTTCATGACGTTATGACCACGAATCAGAATTTCCCCTTTTTCACCGGCTGCAAGGGGGTGGCCTTTATCATCCACGATGCGAATATCCACGCCCCAGATCGGCAAGCCGACAGAACCGGGTTTGCGTGGTCGGTCGAGCTGATTGAAGGACGCCACCGGACTGGTTTCCGACAAGCCATACCCCTCCAGGATGGGCACCTGAAACTTGGCTTCAAAGGCACGAATGATTTCCAGGGGCAGCGACGAACCGCCGGAACCGCACAGGCGCAACGTCGACCGAATGGCCTCAACCTGAGCGTTGTCCAGCGAAACTCCGTGCAGCAGGCCCCAATACATCGTCGGCACCCCGCAGAACACGGTAATTTTTTCCCTGATCAGCGTTTCAACGACCACCGCCGGATCAAATCGCGGAATCAGCACCAGGGTATTCCCGTTGTATAGTCCGCCGCACATTTGTACCGTTTGGCCAAAAATGTGGAACAATGGCAGGGTTATCAGATGATTGTCCTCGGGTACCGCCTGGCTCAAACGGGCAAACTGGATAACATTCAGCAGAATATTGGTATGGGTCAATTCGGCGCCCTTGGGCTTGCCGGTCGTACCCGACGTGTAAAGAATAACCACCGTATCGTCGGCCTGGGTCACGACAGGATGAAAGGGGCGATCGGTCGCTTCCAGCAAACCATTGAAGTCTCGAAACCCGTCCCCCTCAATCAGTCCCGCTCCGCTGCGGATGAGCCAGAGCAGTTCACAATCGTCCACTGTTTGACGGGCCTCCATCGCACGCGGGCCAAAAGGCAAGTCCGGACTCCCCTCAAAACAGATATAGCCTCTGGCACCGGAGTCTCGCAGGTGATAGGCAATTTCGGTCGCGCTGAGCAGAATATTAAGTGGCACGACCACCGCGCCCGCCTTGATAATGCCGAAATAGGCCAGCGGAAACCAATGCAGGTTAGGACAACTCAGGGCGACCCGATCCCCTGTCGTATTCCAGCCGCCTGCAGCCCCGCCGCGATCCGGTCCGTCATGGCACTGACATCATGGTAGCTAAGCCGCTCGTTGCCGCATACCAACGCCGTTTTCGTGGGGGTTCGTTTGGTGCTTTCGTCCAGCACGGTGGAGAGGTTCAGCATTGGAGGCGTCCTGAATTATACTGGTTGTAAGGGAAAGGTTCGTGTGACCCGAGCCACCACCATCGCCTTTTTTGATTCAAAGGGAAGTCTTGAATGCGTGAACATGTGTCTGGCCATGATTACCGACGCGAGGGTGATTACTGGCTGGTCGAAATGCAGGTGAGCCAGGTAGAAGAGCTGTTTAACAACCTTGACCCCCTGCCTTTTGGCGAGCGCGATCTGGATGCCAATGCCGCGGCCTACATCTTGGACAGCGTGCAGGAACTGCCCGACAAGAGTCCGATTCGCATTCGCATCTATCTGTCCAGTCCGCCGGATGCCGCCCTGCAATCGTTGGTCAGCACGACCGTCTCACGCTACTTTAGTTATCGCGCCCGTGTGAACCGCCAACGGCTTGCGAATCAGTTCAGGAAGGGGCGTATCAGCCTGCTGGTGGGCCTGCTATTTCTGAGTGCCTGCCTCGGGCTCAGCAATCTTTTTGAAACGCTTGAATTTACCGGCAGTGGTGTGTTACGCGAAGGTTTGCTGATTGTCGGCTGGGTCGCGATGTGGCGACCACTGGAAATATTTTTGTATGACTGGTGGCCCCCGCTTGGACGAGCACACCTTTATGAGCGACTGGCCAGGCTTCCCGTCGAACTGTGTGGACCACCGAGTGAACGGAAATTCCCGACTACTCCCACATGACATGATCACCCGAAGCCCTCGCCGCTTCGAGTAGTTCGATCAGGGGTTTAGCGCGCAGGCTCAAGCCAACGTCAGCCTCTTGCTCACTGTCATCGATTTTACGCGGCTTGCCTTCCGCCGCCTGAGCATCGATCCGGGCCAGTCCGTCGCGAAGGCGAGCCAGGGCATCTGCCACCTCCTCCGCGCCAATCGAGCCTGGCACATGGCCGCTATGCCCCATCAACTTGATCAGGCTCACCGCCACACTGCCAAAAAAGGTCAGGCGGGCATAGTCGGGGGTTTTGAAGGTTACGAGCATGGCAGTCTCCGACTTACTTTTTGGTGTAGGCTGGCAGTATACGAGAATATTCGCGACGCACCTAAATCAAGACTCCACCCATAGAACGGAGAGATAGCATGACCATTCAACGTGTTACCGTCAAAATACCGCACGCCGAAAACGCTCCTCTGGACGGCTGGCTTGAGCACTCATCAGGGCCATCCCACGGCCTCGTCCTGCTCGCTCACGCCTGGGGAGGCCCCAAGAGCACTGTTGCCGCCACCTACATCAGTCAGCAGCTTTGCCAAAACGGGTGGTCCGTACTCCGATTTGATAGCGCCTTGGGGGATAGCGCCCCAGCCAGGCCCACCGCCCAGCATCTGCCCGGACGAATTCAGGAAGTCGAGTCTGCTGCATCGTGGCTCAGGAAGACGCTCTCAGCGCCGACACTGCTCATCGGTCTTGGGTTAGGCGGCACGGCTGTTCTGCTTGCCAGAGGGGCTCACGAGGATTGCAAGGCGATAGCGACCTGGGGCGCTCCGGACTTTGCCGACAACGCGCCTGATAGTGCGATTGGGCTGGCAGCGATAAAAAAACCCACCCTACTCCTGCATTCACCCTATGACACCTGCGTGCCATTTTTCGAGGCTGAAAGGCTGCGGGCAGCCATCAAGGCCCCTTGCAATCTGTTGAGCCTGGAGGGGCTGGATCATGCAGTGAATTCCCGCGAGGACGCCGACTACATCGCAGGGCTGATCCACGCCTGGGCGCTGCGTTATTGTCCTGTCGTGTCCACAGTCAACGTGGCACTCTCCCCCGTTCCCCGGGGACAGGTTCGTGTTCTGGAAGCCAATCAGAGGTTTCTGCGCGACATCATGACCGACCAGCATGTCTGGCAAGCCGATGAGCCACTCGCGGCCGGCGGTAGCGATCAGGGCCCTGATCCTTACGAACTCCTGCTCAGTGCCCTGGGTGCCTGCACCTCAATGACGATGCGCATGTATGCCAACCGCAAAGGCCTGAAAGTTGATCATTTGCAGGTTGACCTGAGGCATGAACGCAGGTACCGGGAGGATTGCGAAGACTGTGAGGGTAAAAACGGCCAGCTGGATGTGATTACCCGTACCCTGCGAATTGAAGGGGATTTGTCCGATGCGGAAAGACAGCGCCTTGCGGAAATTGCTGATCGCTGTCCCGTACACCGCACACTGGAAAACCAGCCGGTAATTCGCACCGCGCTGGCTTCCACAGATAAGTGCGAGCCGTTTTAAGGTGCTCCCACGGCCAGTGTAAATTGCAGGCTATCGCTGCCCGTTCCGTTGTTCACGTTCAAGGTCACGTGGTAGGTGCCCGCAACCGGTGAAGGCCAACGGATTTCGCCAGTTTGTGGGTGGATAGTCATCCCCGAAGGCTTGCCACTCAGACTGAAGGTGCCACTGGGGTGACCCAGCACATCCGGCAGCAAGTTCCAGGGCTGGCCAGCCGTCAGATTTTGAGTGGCCGGCGAAACGATAATGGGATTGGACGCACGACATCGGGGTAGCAGCGTGACCAACTCATTGTACCAGGGCGTACTCATCTTGGGAGCGCCTGCCACCGATGGGTGCAGGTTGTCATACATATCCGTTGCGTAATTCAACACAGGCTCCTGATCTACCAGGAACAGCTTATCGCCACTGGCAATCCGACTGTTGACCATGGCGGCCAGGTCAACGTTGTACTGGGTGACGTCTGGATTATACGTCTGTTGATTGATGATGCGCGCCACGATCACTGGAACATTCTTGCTGTATAGATCCACGGATTTCAGAAGTTCCGTCATTCCAGCAAGTGCTGAGCTCAGTTTATTTGTTCCTGCATGCACCAGAACGATATCGGCGGTATTCATCGCAAGGGAATCCCGCACTATATTCCTCAACTGGTAACTGGAGTAGCCCGGCCAACCTTCGTGATCGCGATCCTGATCATCGGTATGACGACTGTAAGCACTGCCCACAAAGTCGACATTATAACCCGTACTGGTCAAGGTGTCGTAGAGTGACGTCCGATAGGTGCCAAAGTATTTGGTGCGACTACCATTAGTGCCTGCTGTGATGCTGTCGCCCAGCGGCATAACTCTCACCGGCAACTCGCAGCCCCACATCGTTCTGTACAATCCACTTTGTTTGCCCCGGTAGCTGCGCAACACCTCATCATGTCTCAGAGGACGGCTGTACAGGCCAAGACCATCCATCTGTCCGGAATAAGTGCGTACCGCGCCTGAAATTGTACCCCGTCCAACGGTCATCGGTGCATCATTGGCAAAGGCCCCCTGGTCACGGAGCGCGTATCAGCGAGCTGACCATCCACATACAGCCGGGTTTCACTGAACACGCCATCCCTCACCAGCACAACGTGGTGCCAGGCGCCATTATCCTGCCCGGTGCTACTTTGCAGTTTTATGCCGGACCCATTGCCATTGCTGTCACTCATGGTTGCAACCACACGCGAGCTCTCGCAGCCAATCACCCATTGATATGAGGATGAAGGGCTGACGCTCCCTACCATACCCTGAGCCGTCGTACAGGATGAAAACCTGACCCGTGTTTCCACCGCAAACCCAACCGCTGAGGACAGGTTAAAAGCGCCTGCAGGCAGATCTAATCCAGTACCGCTTCCAAACTGATAGGCCTTATCCTCGATGCCCGTGACCCGTGAAGGGCAGCTGGCGCAGGTCAATTCCCGCTGACTCACGCCATCGCGCGTTGAGCCCCCTGAGGGGTCACTGTCAAACGACCAACTGGCCAAAGTGGAGCCCGGCGTCGACGGATAGCTTCGATAGGCGCCCTGCTCACTTTGTACTGGCCCCAACAGTTTGGGGATAAAAGCTGAATTGCGGGTCAACACCAATTTATCCAGCAACACACCATCTTTGTCCATCCACACGTTCACGGTATGCACACCGGCAGAACTCACCGTAATCTGTGCAACGCCGCCAGAGGCCTGATTAATCCACTCGTAGACGCCTGCAGTGCTGCTGTCTGTTAAACTGGTTCCTGCAGCTGACAAGCTGCCATTCAAACCGACATGCAAGGTATTGGAATTGGCAGAAGGGCTCTTGGTGCGCGCCCATACGTAGTAGGTTCCGCTCTGCTCAAACTTAACCTTGTAAGTCAGCCCCGCCGACTGTGCAGGTACATTACTGGTGTAACGATTGCCATTATCAGGCACCTGCATCGCTTTTTCGGCTGACAGTCGATTTCCGGATCGCCGGTCACATAGGAAACATCGTCAAACAGCTGCCGACTGGTCCATTTGACGCCGCAGTTGTCTGACGATAATTTTCAGCTTCCACCACGATCATGCTGCGATCATCGACCTTGGGCAAAAACACGCCGTCTGCGCCAGAGTCGGCGGTTTGCGGTGTTTCAGCAGGACCATTCCCGGACGGAACAAAACCGCCATCGCGAGTCAGTAAAACGCGGTCAATAATCGTTCCAGACTCACGCATCCACACATTCACGGTGTGCAAACCGGTAGAGGGGATATTCACAATAATCGGAGTGGTCGTCGCATTCTGCACCCCGCCCAGCGCACACTTCCCCAAGGCTGAAAATCGGAGAGATTAGCGCCGCCAGAGGCCGCAGAACCATCTACCCCCAAATGAATAGAATCTGATGAGCCGTTCGGACCCGTGCCTCGCACCCAAACGTAGTAAACCCCGCCTGTTGAAAATCGACGCGGAAATCCATCCGGGCGCTGCTGCTCACCGACGTATACTCAAAGCGTATGTTGTCCTCTGGCAAAGCCTGCATCGCCTGCCCGCCGACGTAGTTGGCACTGCTTTTCATCTGCCAGTGTAGGCAGGGTTAAGCTCGCTCTGGCTATGTGCATGCTCTGCTTCCATGACAATATCTCCGTCCGGGCTCAGGGCCTGACGAAAAGCCGATGCGCCACTGATGACGTAATCGGCTTGAGCTACACTGCTGTTCGCCAGGCCAGAGGCCACTGCCAGCGCCTTGACCGTAGCTGAGCCCGATAGCGTAAACGCGCCGGTGTAAAGCGTTGAGGCTGCAGAAGGCGTTGAGCCATCCTGCGTGTAGTAGATAGAGGCGCCTGCCGTTGCCGAACTGAGCGAGACGTTGACGGGTCCGGTAAAGCTTCCTTCCGCAGGGCTGAAAGAGGGTGCGGCCGCCGAGGTAGCTGTTTGCGAGGTTTCGGCAGGCCCCATTCCAGACGGGGTATAGGAGGTGCTGGTGGTGAGAACAATTTTATCAATGATGGTTCCGGACTCGCATCCAGAGATTCAGCGTGTTGACCCGCCGAGTTTACCTGAACGGTAACCTTGGTAGCGGTGCCATTCTGAACACTCGCCCAGCGAGCGGTGCCCTGTGGCTGAAAATCGGGCAAGCTGGCGCCACTGGCTGCAACACTGCCATTCATGCCGACATGAACGGAATCCGAAGAACCGTTCGGCCCCATACCGCGCACCCAGACGACATAAGTTCCGGGGGTCACAAAGTCGATATCGTAATCAGATCGGGCACCGTTACTTAAGGCCGTGTATTCATACCGTACGTCTTCTGGAAGGGACGAATCGCATTGCCCCCGGCTGTAGGCGACATCGGAAACACTGCTCCAGCTGTAGGTCTGTCCGCTGTTTTTTGCCGATGAAAGCTTTCGGCTTCGATGGAGATGACCCCATCGACCGCCTCGACTGAAAAATACACTGCATGAGCGGGCAAGCCCAAGGTCAGCAAGATCAGCAATGCAGTAAAGCTGGCGACACGTAACAGTGTCTGGGGGAAACGGGAAAACTGACCACGGCCGACGACTCCACTTCGAAAGGACGGACACCAATTGGCCAGCCCTGAGCAAGAGATTTGCCGGGACACAAATCCCTGCTGTGCGTCATAGACTTAGCATTTGTGACTGGCTTATCAAAAAGTGTAAAATGGAAAGAAACGTGACACTTTTTGAGGCCCACTGTCACCGGACTTTACGCTTCACTCACTTAGCCCAGGCACGGCCAGTCAATTCTGCCATGTATACGTATTGCAGATGGCTCGGCCTTTGCATTTATAATGCTCAGATCAGGCTCGTTGCCTCGTTCCCCGAACGTGATAAAGGACGCCACTTCGCATGTCCATGGCTTTACCTCGTTTCAGATTTCTGCCAAATGCCGCCGTCGCTCTGAGTGTTTTGCTCTCTGTGGAGGCCTGCCCGACGCTCAGGCGGATACCTTCAGCCACCAGCAGGTGATTGATCAGGCACGTGAACTGGCCAGTCAGGACTATCTGCCGCCCCTACAGGTCGCGCCAGCCTGCTGGATCTCGACTATGACGCGTATCGCCAGATCCGGCTTTCGCAAAGACAAAGCGCTGTGGTCCAAGACGTCCAGCCTGTTTGAAGCCGAATTTTTGCACCGGGAAGCTATTTCACCAGGTGTAGAGCTATTCTCGGTGGAAAGCGGCACCGCTCATGTGATTGGCGTTGACCAGACAGTTTCGACACCCCAGCACCTGACATCGCTGAACTTCTGCAAAAAGGCGGCACGCTGGCCGGTTATCGCCTGCACTTCCTGATCAACACGCCCAATTATAAAGATGAGTTCGTTGTCTTCCGGCGCGAGCTATTTCAGGGCGATCTCGAAAGGGCAGCACATATGGGCTGTCGGCTCGCGGATTGGCCGTCGACGTCGCTGAACCAACCGGCGAGGAGTTTCCAGCCTTTCGTAAATTCTGGTTAGAACGTCCCGGCCGGCGTAGCAACAGTATTGTCGTTCATGCCCTGCTGGATAGCCCCCGTGTCACGGGCGCCTATCGTTTCAGCATTTATCCTGGCTCTCCCACTTACATTGACGTACTGGCCACGCTCTATCCGAGGGCACCACTGCACCATGTTGGTCTGGGGCCTCTGACGTCCATGTTCTGGTTTGGCTCTTCGATCCTCCGACTTTTCTGACTATCGTCCGGCAGTCCACGACTCAGAGGGTCTGGCCATGCTGAGTGGCCGCGGCGAATGGATCTGGCGACCGCTCACCAACCCCCAGTCACTGCAGATCAGCGCCTTTTCAGATCAGACACCGCGCGGGTTTGGTCTGATTCAACGTCAACGAAAGCTGGCCGCTTTTCAGGATCTCGAAGCGCACTATCACCAACGTCCCTCTGCCTGGGTCACCCCCCAGGAGATTGGGGAGCCGGCCATGTCATTCTGGTCGAGATCCCCTCGGATTCAGAGGCTAATGACAACATTGTGGCTTACTGGCGCCCCGATCAGACCCTGGCCGCGGGAGAACCCTTCCCGCTGGAGTATCGGATCACCTGGCCCGACGACGTAAGGCAGATTAAAAACCTGGCCCGTGTCATTCGTTCTGCCCGCGGATTGGATTTCCAAAAGCGGCACCAGGTTCTGACCATTGACTACGACAGTAATGGCGGCCTGACAGCGGACAAAATCACACCCGAAGTCAGTCTAAGCAGTGGCAAGCTGATCAGCACTGTAATCCGGTGACAACCCGGAGACCGGGGTGGCGCGTCGTGATTCAGCTTGATCCGACCGATGATAACCTGACCGAAATTCGTCTGGTCCTCGCGACAGCAACGGTCAGTCCGTCGGTGAAACCCGCCGCACCGCTGGCTGCCTCGTTAGCGGATGTCCTGATCATGCCCAAAACCGTCGGACTTGCTCTTTACCCACCGAATCCCGCTGTCGATGCCACGCCAGCCCCTGCATGCCAACCGGATTCGCTTACGCCAGCCCCGGACGATCTGGGCGCGTCTAAGCCTTCATCTCGTGCGCCTGATCGTGCTTGGGGCGTCGCTGGGACTCTCGGCTGCAGGCATTTACGAAATGTGGTCGTTGATGCAGGGGGGTGGAGGCCTGGTTGTATTGCAATGGGTATTCCTTGTGCTTTTTGGTATCAATTTCACCTGGATCTCGCTATCCGGCATCCAGTCCCTGGTGGGATTCCTGCGCCGCATGATTCTCGACCTGAGGTCTGGCAAAACCGATCCCACCGTCTTGTCCGGACGTATTGCCGTACTGATGCCGGTCTACAATGAAGACCCCACCACGTTGCCGCATCGCTTGAAGCCATGGCAGCGGGTCTGGCGCGACTTTCGCCGGGTCATTTTGATCTGTTCATTCTCAGCGACACGACCCGCCCGGATGCCCGGATTCTGGAAGAGAAGGTGTTTTATGCGCTCACAGAAGATGTCCCCCGACTGCCCCATCTATTACCGCCACCGCGCTCAGAATGTAGAGCGTAAAGCCGGCAATATTGCCGACTGGGTGCAACGATGGGGTGGTGCGTATGCCTCGATGATCGTGTTGGATGCCGATAGCGTTATGGATGCGGAGGTTATGCTGACCGCGAGACGCCTCGGAAGCAGCGCCGGGCGTGGCCTGATTCAGACACTTCCGACCATCGTCAACGCACGATCGGTGTATGGGGCGGCTCCAACAGTTTGCCAACGCCTGTTACGGCCCTATCTTCGGAAATGGTCTGGCGGCCTCCGCACGGTCTTTCCAGTAATTTCTGGGGTACAATGCCATTATCCGCGTGCAGGCTTCGCTGACAGCGCCAAGCTGCCGATACTCTCAGGGAAACCTCCGTTTGCGGCCGTGTTCTCAGCCATGACTTTATTGAAGCAGGCCTGTTGCGCCGGGCGGGTTGGGGGTGCGTCTGATACCGACCTGCAGGCCTCCTATGAAGAAGCACCGCCCGCCCTGTCGGATGTGCTGGTGCGTGACTGACGCTGGTGCTGAGGCAACTTTCAGCCCGGCTGTTGATGGCAAAGGTTGATCGTTTCCGACGCGTCTGCATCTCCTGACTGGCATCATGGCTCACCAGCGCCGTTTTCTGGTCTCCTTGCTGGTCATCGTGGGACTCAACATCGCCGTTCAGGCGGCCCTGACCGAAACCGAAACTCCGGCCCGCCCTCATTGTTCCCCATTGGCCGGTGTCTGATACGGAGCGCGCTATCCAATTGTTCGTGTTGTCGCCATGGTGATTCTGCTCGCGCCGAAGGTCCCTGGTGGCTATCCAACCTGATTCAACTGCGCCGCTGACAGTTTCGCGACCCGATCTGACTCGAGGCTGGGTGTTATCACTGAAATGCTGCTGTCGGCGTTATTTGCCCCATTATGATGCCCGGGCAAACCCGAATCGTGCAGCAATTTGATGGCGAAGACAGCGGCTGGAGCCCGCAACGACGCCGTGGATGGTTCCCTCCGGTTTGTCGATGCCCTGAGACCGCACTATTGGAAAGTCATCTTCGGCGTGCAAGTCCATACTGCGCAGGTGCTGAATCCCGAACTGTTCTTGGTGGATGTTGCCGGTCAACGGCGGTCTTGGTTTCTGGCCCCCCGGTTATCGATGTTTAGCGGGAGCGTCTCCGCCAGGTATGGGTCTTAAAAAAGTGTGATTATTGCTGACACTGGAAGAGCGCGCCAAGCCGGAAATGTTGAAAGACTCGGTCGCCACCACCGCCACCACGCCAAAGTTGGCATTTAAGCCTGCCCCGCAACGGGTGGTGAACAGCCCGCGCTTTTTACGATGGCACTGCACCCAGTTACCTCGCCGCACTACCCCGCGGAGCGAGTTTAACTGGGGCTGATTCTGGCGAAGGCTAAAATGGAAAATTCGCGCTCACTGGCGGAACTGAACCCCGGTTGACCACTGAGGAAATGATGGCGCTGCTCAATGATGGCGTGCTGCTAAGAAGCCTTTGGGCGCTCACGCCCACCGGGCGGGAGATCGGGGGAAGCATTTACCCGATCCCCACGAAATCAAGGGGCAGGCGGTTTAACAGAACACCGCTTCTAGCGCCAGATCACTGGAAACGGTTTCAGAAAACGTCAAAGCGGGTGCCTGTGGTGCCCCGGATGCTCCGACGGCCGGTTGCTAACGTCAATTCGCCCGCCATGGGCAGCAACGATTTCCTCTTCACAATCGCCGTGCCCAGTCCGGTTCCCCCGGTTTGCCTTCGATCACCGACGCTACGTTGCGAAAATCGTTGGAACAATTGGGGCGGAAACTGTCGGGGGATGCCGTGCCCCTGATCCGACAGATGATTTTGGAATTCCCTGCTAATTGACTCTCACCCCTTTAAATGTATCACGCTGCGCTCAGGCGAGAACTTAATTGCATTGACAGCAGATTGAGTAGCACCTGAGTTAGCCTTTGCAGGTCACCTTGAATCAGTACGACTTCTGCCTACCGACATTATCAATCCCAATGCGACTTCAATCGTTGAGAAAGCCGGTTATGGCATCCCGCGTACTTTTGAGTAGCTCCAGATCCAGCTCGATCATCTCGTAACTCATTTTACCGGCTTCGATTTTCTGCAGATCCAGAACATCATTGACCAGCGCCAGCAGGCGTTCAGCATTGCGATCGGCGAGCACCATCAGTTCCCGCGCTTCTCCTCCGGCAGCGCAACGGTCTCCTGCAGCAACATTTTCAAGGCCCCACTCATGGAGGTCAGCGGCGTTCTCAATTCATGCGACAATGACAAAAGCATTGAAGATACTTGCCGGCTTCCGCCGCATTCCCCGCGCTGACCAATTCAGCTGTTTGTGCTTTGACCTGCTCCTGAAAGTGAGTCGCGCAGCGTCTGTAGTTCAGCATCATTGTGGCGAAAGACATCCAGCGCCCGCCAGGTGCCCACTTCGTCTTCACGGTTTAAATAAGGTATCTGGGCTGTTCGGCGCCCTTTGCGATAACTTCAACCGCATCGGTGATACTGACCAATGGTGC
>JADJWY010000010.1 GCA_016716085.1 Hahellaceae bacterium | reverse complement strand
TCAGCCGCGGTAGTCGCTTCCGATGTGAGCATGCAAACTGATGGCAATCTGGTGGTTTATAACCCGACCCGTGCACTCTGGGCCTCCGGCACCTATCGAAGCGACGCCAACCGACTGGCAATGCAAACCGACGGCAACACGGTTCTATTATGCGGACCCAGTGGCCCCCGCTGGGTGAGCAATACTGGACATCGCCAGCCAACAAACTCGTTATGCAGGACGATGGAAACCTTGTGATGTATGGCCCCAACGGACCCGTATGGGCGACCAACACCGTTGATCGCAGTATTGTCATCGACCGTCTGCATGCAGGGCAGCCTCTGAATGCAGGGCAATCACTTTTCAGCCGAAACGGCCGGTATCGTTTAAGTATGCAAACGGACGGCAATCTGGTTATTTATAATCCCAACGCACCGATCTGGGCTTCAGGTACCTATCGTTCCGATGCCAATACACTGGTGATGCAGACCGATGGCAATCTCGTGATGTACGGTGCCGGTGGTCCCCGCTGGGCGAGTAACACCTGGAAGTCGCCCCTAGGGCGGGGGGCTCGTCATTTTGCAGGGGGATGGTAACTTTGGTCATGTACGGACCCGAGATGGTCCAGTCTGGGCAACGGATGCGAGTTTACAGGCGTTAAGCACGGCTTAGGCAAGGCCGGGCGATCAGCACGACCCCTGATTGTCAGCTTCCCTAAGTCTCTAAAAACGATTCAGGTCAATCCCAAATCGCGATGGCTCGATATCTGAATCCATGTTATGAATGGCACGGCCGAGGCACAGAATTTCGATAGCCAAAAGGGTAGGGAAGGAAAAAAACAAAAACTTCCTGCCAAAACCTGAAAGATATAAACCGATAAGACCGCGCTCACTCAGATCGGCCACGGGGTATGTCTTGACGGTGCTGGGAAAGTCTCATTCTGGAATCCCTTCCTTTCCGTCCAGAACTGATCTTTGTAGCTGCGGTAAACTCAACTCTTCCGGGCGGTATCGATCACGATCATGTTTCGTCGCCCAAGCAAATGCTGGGGTAATTCTACGCAACGCCCGATGCCGGGTCTACGACGCGCGCTTCCATACCTGTTGCGTCGTGGCCGCTGAAGGGGGTATGTTTTCGACGCTTCCGCATCACCCAACCAGAATGTTGGAACCTGTTCTGAGAAAATGTCCTGTGGGGAAAGTTGCTTATAAGCTTTCGCAACAATCAATCCTGCTTTGCTGTTGTTATTATTGCATCAGACAAAGTTTCAGGTTGAAAAGCAGGCTGGGCAAGAATTTTTTATACTATAATTGATCCCGGGGTTTAACACCTAGCCGACGCTGCTTTGGCGTTAACAAGACACGACTTTAGCGAGTTTATCGCGGTTGGATTTGCTCAAGATTTCTTTTTAGTCGCCTGAGACACCCGTAAGCGATTCATCCGGAGCCTCCCTGTTTCTTTTAAAAACGCCGGAAGGGGGGGGGTGGGCTCCAACGGTAAAGAGACGCGATTGGCTTAGAACCATAATACTGTAAATGCACGCTGATCACCGGGATAACACACGAATAGTAAGAGGTGTTAAACTCTTAAAGCGCGGGAAAACGTTCAAAGAAGAGCTAGATGAGGGGGGGTGCGGGGGGGAATCAGGGTGCCGTACGCGAAGGTTAGGGGCTGATGGACATTTCCATCGGCAACTATAAATAGTGAGGCACGCGATGGCTACTGTGCTTTCGTGGTTTCGTCCGGGTTTATGTTGCCGGGGTAGCTAGCGGACCTCTGAACCGCTTAAGTTGGCAAACGCATTTCATTGGGTGTCTTTGTTTATATAAATGCCGGTCAAAGTCCCGGATTTTCTCGTTTCGAATTTCGTCTTCGCCTTGGGCCATGACTCGCGCTCTACGCCTCCATCAGCATCTCCTCTGATTCGCTCGCACAGCGCTAATCCATAATAGAAAATTCCGATGACGATGAAAAATTCGATAATCCTGAGGCCCCTCGGTGCAGTCATTCACTTCGCCGCCGGTAATAGTAAACGCTATTGGCAATCCATAAGCATCGATCGCCAGATGTATCTTGGATGTCCTGCCAAGCTCGCGTTTTCCCGATGGCTTGAGTGTGATTTACCAATTGCCCTGCGCTATGCTGATGGGCCTTTACACAGCTTCCATCGATAAAACCCACTCCAAATCCGGCTCGAAAATCAAACGAACAGACAACGCCAGATTCCTTTCTTAGACCAGACGTTAAATTTCCGGTAACACCGAATTCCAATTTCCAAACTGTTCAGGGATATCCCTCCATGGGGCAACCTACACGCATTCGATAAGGGATGCCCTTCTACCATCATGCGCAGATTGCGCTTGTCATAAATACTGAATTGAAGCATGATCAGCACACAGCCTTTTCCGCCTGACCAGCTCGTCACTGAGCATGTATCGGGGCATTGCAAGCTCTTTTGTTGTTGTGTGAGAACTACAATATTACGAGCTTGCTCTTACTTTTCAATGCCTTACGTTCAAATGTCCACAGCCCCTAGGGCTATTTCTTTTTTTCCCCTTCTGATTCCTTTGCCGTTCTTCAGCTTTTTGATTAGGATAGCGATCTAATTTATTTCCCTCCTTTTCAGGACGCTTTATGGATACCCGTTACCATGCTCTGTGCCAGTGGGTGGCGCAGCAATTGAATGAACCTCAGGTTGAACTCTCTGTTGTCTCTGGTGATGCCAGTTTCAGACGCTATTTTCGCTATACCCGAGGCTCCGAAAGTTGGATTGCCATGGATGCCCCGCCGGATAAAGAAGATAGCACCCGATTTGTTGCAATTGCCCAGAGCTGGTTTGCACAAGGTATTCATGTGCCCGAAATTAAAGCATTAAGCATGGAAGAAGGCTTTATGCTCTTGAGTGATTTTGGTTCATCACTCCTATTAGCCAGTTTCATTCCTATTAGCCCAATATTCATCATACCAAATGCCCAATTTAGCAAGGCCAACACTATTACACGAAAGCAATCAGGTATCTTGAGCAAATTCGATCCTCAGCGCATGAAGGCTTTCCTACCTAGCTATATGATGAGGCCTTATTGCAGTTAGATGGAGTGATAGGAAGTATAAACGGCTATTTCCAGAGAACCTGCTCCAGAGAACCTGCTTAAAAATGCTGCTGTTCTCTACCCAGCTTCATTACCGAATAGCCTCAAACCAAGGCTGAATTTCGCTCTTCTCGATTGAATTTCCGCCAGTCTCCGAGCTTTCACACCGCATACCCAGTCTTTTGGCAAACCTCTCCCATACCGTGCTCTCCAAGAAAAAAGAAATAAGCGCAGCATTCTGGCAAACTTTTCTGAATACGCCGGACGGAATTGGTCTCAGCTGAACAAGCTTGAGGGCGGCGCCCGACCTTCAGGAAGTATCGCCTCCGCCGAAGCGCCCCCCTTTTCCTTCAGGTGCTCCAGAATCCGGCTGATGACCACCGGATCTTGGACATGACTCTGACTGAACCGCCACACTCCCGGCAAGTCTCAATATCTATGTTGAAAACCCGCTTCAGCCGTTGCGCCCAAGTCAGCGAGGCGCGCCGTTCCGCCGGGCTTTGGTCAAATCCGTCGTCGGTGGCCCGACTTCCTACCTTGCCCGGGCCTTGATGGATGATCAGCCCAGTTGACTTGCCTGTTGGGGCGAATACACCATGAAATCGCGTCAGGTTCACTCTTGGTTTGGGTACAAGCGCCGCCAATCTGGCAATGAAATCCAAAGGCTCAAAGATCACATGCGTCGTCCCGTCCCGATAGGGCGTCTTCAGTCGATAGCGGATCTGCCCGTTTGATGTCAGCGACAAGCGCTTCTCAGATACCGCGGGCCTGCTGATATAACGACACAAGCGCTCCAGTTTGTCTCGTTCATCAGCGCCTGCCGCAACACCGGCATGAAGGGAGAATCCAGCCATCTTGCCAACACGATCGTCATTCTTTTTATCACTGGCCGGCAGGGTCTGAACAGTGAACACCTTGCGCCCGGCCTGGGGGCCGACTGCAATCCGATAGGTGATGGAATGCCCCTGCAGTTGCGCCATTGGATCATCTTCCACGGCTTCCGCGCTCAGATAGCTGTTCTCGAGTATCACGCCCAGCAAACCCTGTCGTTCCAGCTTTTCGTGGCCAACCCCTCCGGGCAATCGTACCGACCAAGCGTAAGCTCCTCATGGCTGGGCGCTTGACCCGGCAAAGCGCAGACCGTGTGGGTCATCGACGTAGACACCATCCAGAAACAGCATGTGGAAATGTAGATTTAGGTTGAGTGCGCTGCCGAAGCGTTGAACCAGCGTCACTGCACCGGTCCGGGCATTCTGGTGAGTGAAACCCGCCTTCTTGATGAGATGCGCGGCAATCACGCGATAGACGATCTCCAGCACGGCCCATGACTGCCGGCCGGTTGGCAAACAGGTAGCGTAACTGAAAAGGAAAACTCAACACCCATTGACGGATGGGCTGACGAGGTAAAACATCGTCCACGAGTAACGCAGCACTTTCAGTCATGCGCCGGGCGCCGCAGCTGGGACAAAAGCCTCTTCGTTTGCAACTAAAAGCAACGAGGTGCTCCGAATGACAGTCATCGCAACGCACCCGCAGAAAGCCATGTTCCAGGCGACCGCATTTCAGGAAGTCATCAAACTCCCTTTGAATATAGGTTGGCAGTTCCTTACCCTGAGCTTCCATCAGATCACGGAATGCCGGATAGTGTTGCGCAACAATCTGATATAGGAGCGTTTGCTCGGGCTGGTGGCGCTGGTATGTACCAGCCGAGTGCGGCCCATCCGAGTGCGGCCCAGCCGACAACAACGCTGCAGCTGTTCCTGCCGCATTTCCAAAGGCCATGATCTGCATCCTTGCAGAACTGTATGAATGACCAGTTGTGGGTTGAATCATTAGTTCACGATGTTCTTCTCGGTGAAGACCAGTATGGTCGGATGACGGGCGAACACACGCTTATTGGGCTAAAGACAATGAAGCTGCCGAGCGGTTCTACATTGCGGAACAAGCTGCCACCCGGCACGTTTACCTTGAAATTCAGAAGCTATGGGACGCGTCCGCAGGCAACGATCAACTTAGAAAAATATTCGCCATGAACAAGACCCAGAAACAAGATAATTCAGTTGCCTATGATACTGGTGCGGGTTCGCCGAATATTCACATTGCGACTGGACATGGCTGCCCAGCATGTCCGTTCTGGAGCGACAGTGACGAAAAGATTGAGTATATTGACCATTACATCGAAAAACGTAGAACGGATAGCAATGTGAACAACGATTTCCTTGATTTCATGACACCCTACGGTGATTGACATGCTTGATTCTAACTGCCGAGGCCGTCTACTAATCGTGGGTTTCATACTGTGCTTGGGACTTTCTCCCCAGACATGGGTGAACAGGAAGTACGCTTTAGCACGCTTGCGATGTCTACTAGTTCTCAAAAAAGCCTTAAATTAGTGCATGCAGCTTTTGAGTGTGCTTTTGTCTGGTGCATTGCTAATATTCTGAATCAGTTAAATTATCATCAAAAATTAGCTAACATATTGAAAATAAATAAGTAATCAAGTGTGGCATAGTCTCTGCTATTAACCCCTTAGACAGAATGTTCAACGAGTCTTAACAACTCATTAAATAAACCTTTGGGGGTTCTACTATGTTTAATAAATCACTTACTTCATTCCGTATGGCAGCGCTAGGTTTGGCAGTTGCTGGTTCGATGATGACAACAACTCAAGTTATGGCAGAAGATGCCGTTGAAGTCGCAGCATCTGCTGCGGTATCAAGCATGTACCTTTGGCGTGGTCAAGATCTAGGTAACGGCTCACCAGCTATTTCGGGTGACGTAACCGTTAGCACAGCGGGAGCTTATGCAGGCGTTTGGGCAAGCAGTGGTGATACAGCATTTGGATCTGAGTACGATCTCTATGTTGGCTATGGTGCTGAAGTAGAAGGCTTTTCTTTTGATGTAAGTTTGTGGAATTATAATTACGCGAATGAGCCAGGAACCGATGGTTCAGATGAAGAGTTAGATACATTTGGTGCGTTGACAGATTTGGTGATTTCACTTGGTTTTGGCCCAGTGACTTTCACATATTATGACAACGTAGCGGGTAATACTGGTTCCGAGTATTACACTTTAGAAGCTGGCTATGAAAAGTTCTCGGCTAAGTTAGGTTATTCTGATACTGAAGCAGAAGATTCTGACTATACTCACCTTGATTTGACTTACGCCTACAACGATAAATTTGAGCTTTACTGTAAGCAAGATTGTTGATAATGATGGTCTAAGCGACAACGAAGATGCGGATGGTTTGAACGAAGATACGTTGGTAATGGTTTCTTATTCTCTACCTATCGATCTTAAATAGTATTACTCGTTATTTATGAGTGATTAGCCTTAGGGGAATGCCTAGGGGCTGTGGACATTTCACATCGGCAACCATAAATATGAGCACGCGATGGCTACTGTGCTTTCGTAGTTTCGTCCGAGTTTATCGTACCGGGTAGCTACGCCTCTGAACCGCTTTTGGTTGGCAAACGCATTTTCGACCGGGTGTCTTTGTTTATATAAATGCCGGTCAAAGTCGGATTTTCTCGTTTCAATTTCGTTTTCGCGGGATGACTGCCTTGCTTCCTCTCGCCTCTATCATCTCTCTGATTCGCTCACTTTCATAGCCTTTATCCATAATGAAAATTCCGTGCCCGGAAGTGATTCGATAATCCACAAGGCCTCGGTGCAGTCATTCACTTCGCCGCCGGTAATAGTAAACGCTATTGGCAATCCATAAGCATCGATCGCCAGATGTATCTTGGATGTCCTGCCAGCTCTGCTTTTCCCGATGGCTTGAGGTGATTTACCAATTGCCCCTGCGCTATGCTGATGGGCCTTTACATAGCTTCCATCGATAAAAACCCACTCCAAATCCGGCTCGAAAATCAAAGCATCGAACAGACAACGCCAGATTCCTTTCTTAGACCAGACGTTAAATTTCCGGTACACCGAATTCCAATTTCCAAACTGTTCAGGGATATCCCTCCATGGGCAACCTACACGCATTCGATAGAGGATGCCTTCTACCATCTGCGCAAGATTTCTCTTCGGTCGCTGAGATACTGAAGTGAATCCCATGAGCCTCCCGCTTTAAAAACAGCACGAAAGAATGGGCCCAACGGTAAAGAGACGCGATTGGCTTAAAACCTTTCTGTAAATGACGCTGATCACCGGGATAACACACGAATATAGAGGTGATAAACTTAAACCGGCGATTCAAAGGGCCAATGAGGGTGTACAGAATCGGAGTGCTTGTCACGAAGGTTAGCAATAGTAGGCAAATTTTCTTAAGTGTCACCATGGGATAGCCGAAAAGGGTCTTCCTTACGATTAGGATGTCGAGGCTCAAAATGAGTGCTATTCAAAGAGTGCAAAGTCTGAGTATTTGTGACAGATTTGTCGGTGAAGATCATCCCAAAACAATTCAAGGTTTCAGCCATGACATCGAAATCCCCATTTTCCAAAAACGGTATGAATCGTAGAGATTTCCTTACACAGACCAGCAGCCTCATCGCTGCGGCGGTCACAGCGACTCAAATACCTGGTACCACGTTTGCATCTACCCCAAATGCAGCACCTGCAAAAATTCCCTCGCGCTCCTCCGCCAGGCCCAACCTGATTTTTGTCTTTTCAGATCAGGAGCGCTATTTCAATAAATGGCCCACAGGCTTGTCATTACCCGGTCATGAGCGTTTAAGTCAAACCGGTGTGACTTTTCATAATCACTATTGCCCTGCGGTCATGTGTACATCCTCACGTTCGGTCATGCTAACCGGCCTGCAAACCGCGAATAACGGTATGTTTGAGAACACTGACGTAGCCTACGTGCCCAATCTTTCAACTGACATCCCGACGATTGGCCATATGCTGCGAAAAAGCAGGTTACTACACCGCTTACAAGGGCAAGTGGCATTTGAACCGAGACTTCGAGAAAGAAGAAGGGGGTAACAGTCTTAATCAGAAAATGGAGCAGTATGGTTTCTCAGACTTTTACTCACCCGGTGACATGATTGCTCACACACTGGGTGGCTATGAGTTTGACCACCTGATTGCTGGCAGTGCGATTACCTGGCTGCGTCGTCATGGCCGTCGTCTGACTGACGAAGGGAAGCCCTGGTGTCTGTTTGTCAGTCTAATCAACCCTCACGACATCATGTATTTCAACACTGATGCGCCTGGCATCAATGTGCAAGACACCGGCTTACTGACCATGCATGCCGGTCGGGCACCGGGGAGTACACTCTATGATGCCACCTGGGATATGCCCATCGCTAAAAATTTGAAACAGCCTTTCGACGCACCCGGTCGCCCCGGTGCTCACGGCGAATTCGACAAAATGTGGGGTTATGTGCTCGGAAGGATTCCGGCCGAAGAAGAACGCTGGCGTCGCTTCAATGATTTCTATATCAATTCTATCCGTTCCGTCGATTTGCAAGTTAATAGCCTATTGAACGAACTCGATGCACTGAGGCTGGCAGATCGTACTGCATTCATCTACACGTCTGACCATGGCGAAATGGCGGGGGCGCATGGTTTAAGAGGGAAGGGGCCTTTCGCCTACCAGGAAACCATGCATTTACCAATGTATGTTGTTCACCCGGATGTCAAAGGAGGACAGGATACCGCCTCGCTCTCTGGGCATATCGACATTGTCCCGACGATGCTGGCTCTGGCAGGCGTCGATGCGACACGTGCTGCCGAGTTTGCCGGGGGCGAGCTTCCCGGGAAGGATTTATCTGCAGTATTGGGTAATCCCAAAGCTTCCACCGTGCATTCGGCCCGAGACGGTGTATTGTTTACCTACAGCGGACTGGTAACCAATGACGGCGATTTGTTCCAGCATGTGGTGGAAGCGAAATCTGAGGATAAAAAACCCATTCTTGCCATGCTGAGAGATGGTTTCAAACCCAACATGAAAAAGCGCGGTAGCCTGCGTACCGTGTTTGACGGCCGTTATAAGTTCACGCGGTATTTTTCGCCGCTGGATCATAACAAACCCACCACACTTGATGAGCTTTATCAGTGGAATGATGTTGAACTATTTGACCTTTTGAACGATCCAGATGAAATGGTTAATCTGGGTGCTGATCGAAACACCTATAAGGGTGTGATAACGGAGATGAACAACAAACTCAACGCCATCATCAAGGCGGAAATTGGCATTGATGATGGTAAAGAACTCCCTAATATTCCGTTGGTGGACTGGACCGTAGGTAAAATCAGTTAAGCCAGGCTGATCCCGGATCGTTGGTGCGCCAGTCGCTCACGCACCAACGATTTACTCTACGCGCTCAAAGAAGAAGCGTTGGTTATCACCGGCATGGCAGTACGATTGAATAATCTTGGCGCCGTTATCAGCAGATGCTCCGTTCACATCCAGGCAGATACCGCTATGCTTGAAGCCAAATTGGTAGCCACCCGAACCGTGATTAGCTGGATTCAATTTTGGTTGTTGCCGCTATGGCAATTACCTTGGCGTACCTGAGCACCTGACGCGGTCGAGGCTCCCCAAACATCCAGGCACATACCGCTGTGCTTCGCTTGAATCTGCCAGTAACCGCCACCTGCGTCGTACACTCTAAAGCGTTGGTTGTCGCCTTTGTGGCAGCTCCACTGTATAATTTCTGCGCCGTTAGATTTTGACCCGCCGGCAACATCGAGACATTTGCCGCTGTGTCTTGCTTTGATGATGTAGGCGGGGCTTGCATTGGTCGTCGTGCCGCCACCTCCACCGACTTTAGTGGGCATGAAGTTGGCAATATCGTTTTTGACTTCAGCCAAGGCACGCGACGCATCGGCTTCGTTAGCCTGGCCCGCCGGAACACCACAAGGCAATCCCTGACAGCTTGCATTTGGGCTAGAGAAACGCGTCATCCATTGTCCGTTGAATACACCAGGATAGGCCATGATAGATGCGAATAAGCTGTCGACACCATACCCAATACCATAGCGATAACGTGCGCCACCCTGATCACCTTGCTTGCGCGAGTGAACCAGGCCCATGTTGTGACCTAATTCATGCGCCAGCACTTGCCCGCCGCACGTCGTGCCCGTGAAGTTATAGGCCCAGTCACGATGTACGGCAACATAACCGACACCGCAAGAGCCGGTTCTATGAACCTGTGTTACAAAATCTGCCCCCAGTGCATTGCGGCGCTCATTGACCCAGGTGTCATTTTTCAGGTTGCCTAACACCGCACCCATATCACCGCCGTCTTCGTCATGGTGCAACGCACCGACCAGACGGAGTTGAATGTCCGTGCCGCTATTCTGATGCATGGAGTTGACTTGGTTGACCCAACCTTGAATGGCGGTGCCTGCCTGACCGTTATAATGGTTGTGAGTATGAGTATCATACAGCACCAACAAATCGACAGTGACAGCTTGAGCATTTACGAAAGGCATTAACGCCAAAGCTGCAGCGCCACCCCATTTTGCAAAGCGAAGTTTCATAGATTCTTTCATACGGCATCTCTCAGTTTTTATAGTAGGTTTCTATTGTTACGTGCTCTTTTTCATTTAATTTCTGTTTGAAAACAGCACCCCTTCCTTTTTTTGCGTCAGCGCTTCAGACGAAACTGCTGGTGTTTTAGCTAATTCATCAATTGGCACATTAATAACGGTGTCTTCGTGTTTGTATAAATTAGCGCTTTTCGATATCCAGCCCTCATTGCCACGCGCTTCAATTTCGAAATGACCATCAGGGGTTGTAATGCCCGCAGTCATTAACGTTTCTCCGCGTGTGAAGGTTACATTGGTGATATCACCTTCCGTACCCGCCACATCTTCCAGGTGGCCGAACCAACTCACGTTATTACCGAACTGGGATTCCACGCGATCAATGCGCGCAACGTACATACCGTTGGTTTGCGCAATATTGATTTCGAGCGTATCGCCTGCGACCAACGATTCGATTTTCAGCTGATCTACTTTTATAAATTCACGTCCATCCATCCGTTCATCATCAGATAACGGAAACTGATCTGACACTGTATCAGCAGGTTGCCAGGCGGAAGCTTGTTGGGCGGCTTTGTGGAGCGCGGTGACATCGGTTTCCTGACCATTTCGTCGGGCGTTTATTTCACTCACCCGATCGCCGAAGGTCGCGTAGTCGGGGTTGGTGTCAGGCAAGCGCAGTATCTCTTCGATGCTGAGCATGTTGTCCGTTTTAGTTGTGGTGGGTGAGGCGGCAATCGTATTTTGATGAGGGAAGGGCTTGGCAGGTTTTTCCATCGTAGTTATCGACACGCTTGAAGCCGGATCTGCGACTTCTGAGTTGGCGTTATTTCGATCGTTGTTTTGCTCGAAGTAAATGAGCGCGCATATTGCGGTAATCGCCAACCCACTGGCGATTAGTTTCCCAGGATTATTGCCAGACATTGAAATACCATTTTTTTATTGGAATGTTTGCTCGGTAAAATAAACAGAGATGACATTTACCGACGATGACTTGCATTCTAAAGAGAGTATTTTGCGATTTGTATCGGCGAATTGGATGATATTGAGGGTGAATTGGACGAAAAAACGCGAGATTGGATTTACATTCCAGAACCTTAAAACCCTGCGAGCGCGTGAAAGCCTTTGCGTCCCCATTCATGTCGGTATCGCCGTTTCGGAATCGTTGACAGCCAGCGGCAAAAACAGGAGTCTATGCCCCTAAATTAAAACCTAAAATAATCATGCCCTCGCTACCGCACACCGCGAACACATTACTGTAATTTCTAGGAACGCCGAATGGCCATCAAGAAAACCGAACTCTATTCGTCCCTTTGGGCCAGTTGTGATGAACTGCGCGGAGGAATGGATGCCAGTCAGTACAAGGACTATGTGCTGACGATGTTGTTTATGAAATACGTCACCGACAAATATAAAGGCGATCCCTATGGCATGATCATGGTGCCCAAGGGAGCCAGTTTTGATGACATGGTCGCCGCCAAGAACGACAAAGAAATCGGCGACAAGATCAACAAGATCATCAGCGCCCTGGCCGAAGAAAACGATCTGAAAGGCGTGATCGACGTGGCTGACTTCAATGACGAGGACAAGCTGGGCAAAGGCAAGGAGATGGTTGACCGCCTGACCAAACTGGTCGGCATTTTTCAGGGACTGGATCTATCCAACAACCGGGTAGACGGCGACGACCTGCTGGGGGATGCCTACGAATACCTGATGCGCCATTTCGCCACCGAATCTGGCAAGAGCAAAGGCCAGTTTTATACCCCCGCGGAGGTCTCGCAAATTCTGGCCAAGGTCATCGGCATTCCGAAAGACTGCTTACCATCCACCACCGTTTATGACCCAACTTGTGGCTCAGGCTCGCTGCTGTTGAAAGCCAATGACGAAGCCCCACGCGGATTGAGTATCTTCGGCCAGGAAATGGACAATGCCACCAGCGCTTTGGCGCGCATGAATATGATCCTGCATAACAACGCCACCGCCAAAATATGGAAAGGCAACACGCTCAGCGATCCGCAGTGGAAAGACGAAAACAACCAACTGAAAACTTTTGATTTTGCGGTGGCCAACCCGCCATTTTCCAACAAGAACTGGACCAGTGGCATTAACCCGCAGGCGGATCTCTATCAGCGCTTTACCTGGGGGATCCCGCCGGAAAAGAACGGCGACTACACCTTCCTGCTGCATGTGATCAAAAGCCTGAAAAGCACCGGCAAAGGGGCTGTCATCCTGCCACACGGGGTGTTGTTCCGTGGCAATGCCGAGGCCCGTATTCGTGAGAATTTACTCAAACAGGGCTACATCAAAGGCATTATCGGCCTGCCAGCCAACCTGTTTTATGGAACGGGCATTCCCGCGTGTATTATTGTCATCGACAAAGCACACGTGACGGATCGACAAAGTATTTTCATGATCGATGCCAGCAAAGGCTTCATGAAGGACGGCAATAAGAACCGGCTGCGCAGTCAGGATATTCACAAAATCGTCGACGTGTTTAACAAACAACTGGAATTGCCCCGTTACAGTCGCAAGGTCTCTTTAAGTGACATCGCCGCTAATGACTATAACCTAAACATTCCCCGCTACATCGACTCATCCGAGCCGGAAGACCTGCACGACTTGAGTGCTCACCTGCAAGGGGGGATTCCCAATCGCGATATCGATGCTCTGCAAGCCTATTGGCGAGTATTTTCCGGCCTGAGAACCCAACTCTTTGCGCCTGCCCGTGAGGGCTACAGCCGGGGGCTGGTGGAAGCGGCCAAGGTGAAATCCACCATTCTGGCCCATCAGGAATTTAAGGATTTTGCGGCGCGCAGCCTACTGCCGTTTAAAGCCTGGATAGGGCAGGCTGCCTTGCATGCGATCAAACCCGGTGACCACCCCAAAACGCTGATTGGTCAAATATCCGAAGCCTTGCTGGACCTTTATGCCAACAGTGAATTGCTGAGCAAATACGACATCTACCAGATTTTGATGGATTACTGGGCGGAGGTTATGCAGGACGATGTCTACGTCCTGATTCAGGATGGCTGGCCCGCAGGCAAGGAGATACGGGAACTGACGGTTCAAAAAGGTGAAAAGCTCAAAGAAACACCGGACCTGTTCATTAATAAAGCCAAGTACAAAGCCGAATTGATTCCACCCGACTTGATCATCGCCCGGTACTTTGCGACCGAACAAACCAAACTGAACGACCTGCAAATGCAGCTCGATACGGCCACCCAGGAATTGGAAAGTTATCTGGAAGAAAACTCGTCTGAAGATGGCCTGTTAAGCGATGCCATGAATGACAAGGATAAAGTCACCAAAGCCAGCGTGGCTGCGCGCCTAAAACTCAGCACCGATAGTGAAGAACGAAGTGCGCTGAAACAGGCAGAAAAGCTGTTTAATCGGGAAGCCAATGCCAAGAAAGCCGTGAAAGACGCCCAGGATGCGCTGGATCTGGCCGTGTTCAAACACTACCCAAAACTCAGTATCGAGGATATACAAACCCTGGTCGTCAACGACAAATGGCTGGCCACGCTGCAAACCAACATCGTTGCCGAAATCGAGCGTGTAACCCAGCAACTGGCCAACCGGGTGAAAGAACTGGAAGAGCGTTACGCCGAACCGCTGCCAATCATCAATCAGCAAGTCGATGCCTTGAGTGAAAAGGTCGCCGGGCATCTCAAGGCGATGGGGCTGGTGTGGGATGGGATGGGCTTGGAGCGTGTGGAATGAGCAAGCCTGTCAGCGCCGGGTTGTCAGAAGACTACGCAAAAGGTGCAACACTGTCGCACCGTTTTAATAGGAAACTGGAGCTGACATTGCAGGATACGAGTGATGAGTAATTACGATCCACTTGCTGAGATGAGCACTGATAATCTGTCAGTAGAGGAGTTGGTGCCGGTTGGATACAAGAAGACTGAGGTTGGGGTTATTCCGGAGGATTGGGACGTAAAATCAGTTTCTGAAGCATTTGAGGTTTGTAACAACTTAAGGTTTCCAATAAGTAGCCAAGATAGAGCTAGAATGGCTGGTCCATACCCTTACTATGGCCCTACAAAAATTCAAGATTACCTCAATGAATATAGAGTCGAAGGCGAGTATGCTCTAATTGGTGAAGACGGCGATCATTTTTTAAAGTTTGATTCAATGTCACAAACTCAGTTAGCTGCGGGAAGGTTCAATGTAAACAATCACGCCCATTTAATTAAAGGCAAAGTAGGCTCAGCAAGATGGTTCTTTTTATACTTCAGAAATAAGGATATTTCGCTCTATCTAACAAGGCAGGGTGCCGGTCGATTTAAACTAAATAAAGCTTCTCTTGAAAGAATTCCTTGTGCATTGCCGTCGAGTAAAGAACAAATCGCCATAGCCAAAGCTCTATCCGATGTAGACGAATTACTAAACTCACTGGACAAACTGATCGCCAAAAAACAGGCCATTAAAACCGCCACTATGCAGCAATTGCTTACCGGTAAAACCCGCCTGCCAGCTTTTGCTTTTCGTGAGGATGGGACGCGGAAGGGCTATAAAGACAGTGAGTTGGGGGAGATTCCGGAGGATTGGGAGATAATAACAATCGGCGATAATTGTCGTACCTTTGCGGGTGGAACCCCGACTACATCTAATAAGTCTTATTATGGCGGAAACATTCAATGGATTAATTCGAGCGATCTAAATAAAGCACAGATCTATAATGTTGAAGGTCGTATTACAAATGAAGGACTACAACATTCTTCTGCTAAAGAAATAAAGGCAGGAACATTTTTGATTGCTCTTTATGGTGCAACTGCCGGTGTGTGCGCGATATCTCAGGTGGATGCAGCGATAAACCAAGCAGTATTGGCCGTTATTCCTAGAGGACACAGTTCTAAATATCTGTTTTATTGGTTCAGCATGAACAAAGACAAAATAATTGAAAATATACTCAAGGAGGGCAGCCAAATTTGGAGTGGTGACATTATTCGCTTAATCTCACTGCCTATTGCGAATACTGAAGAGCAAACAGCCATAGCCACCATCCTTTCCGACATGGACACCGAAATCCAAACCCTCGAAAAACGACTATCCAAAACCCGCCAAATCAAACAAGGCATGATGCAGGAATTACTGACCGGTAAAACTCGCCTGGTCAAACCAGAGGCAGCCGCATGACCCCAAATCGAAGCTACTACCGTATCATGGCCGGTGCCAAAAGCTGTTACGCTCAGGAGTGCTTTGAGATGGGCTTTATTGGCGGCTACTGGGGTATTCAACAAGATCTGAAGGCAGACTTGTCCGATAACTGGCGAGACTTCAACACGCGGTTTATTCCGGTATTCCTCCGTGCCAATCCGGACAAAACCAAGATCGCCGCTGGCTTGGCTTGTGGCATGCTGCATACCATCTGCAAGGGAATGAAGATTGGGGATATCGTTTTGTGCCCGAATGGTTCCGGGCAATACTATGTGGGGGAGGTCGTTTCTGATTATTTCTACGTCGAAGGCAATTTACTGCCTCATCGGCGCAAAATTAAATGGTTTGAACGCGGTATCAACCGCGATGAAATGAGCCCGTCACTGAAAAAATTCTGCTGGCTCCATTGGCACTGTCAGCAATATCACCAAATACGTCGACGAATTGGAACGCTTGCTGTCTGGTGCGCAACCTGCTGCACTCAGTCACAGTGATGAAACGGTTGAAGACCCAAGCGTGTTTGCGCTGGAAAGGCACCTGGAAGATTTTCTGGTGGCCAACTGGCAATCCACGCTGCTGGGTAAGGACTTTGACGTGTTTACCGAAGACGGTGAACCGGTAGGGCGTCAGTATCCCTCCGACACCGGTCCCATTGATATTCTTGCCATCAGTAAAGATCAGAACACCTTACTCGTGGTGGAGTTAAAACGCGGACGCGCCAGCGATGTGGTGGTGGGTCAGATTCAACGCTACATGGGCTATGTGAAGGACGAATTGGCAGAGCCTCATCAACAAGTTCGGGGAGCCATCATTGCGCTGGAAGATGATGTCAAGCTACGGAGGGCATTGAGTGTTACAGCCAATATCAGTTTTTACCGCTATCAGGTGAGCTTCAAATTGATTCAGGGTTAATATAATGGGTAGAGACACCATAATGGTCTTATTCGAGTAACCAGTTTAAGGACAAGCGATGAGCAACGTCGGCCAGAAGGACGCGAAACCCAGACCCGAGTGGTGAACTATTTTCAGCAAGCCCTGGGTTATCGTTATCTGGGCGACTGGCACGACCGGCAAGGTAACCGAAATGTCGGAACGCCTATCCAAACCTGCCATATCAAAAAATGCATGAAGCAAATTGCTGACAGGCAAGAACCGCTCAGTGAAACCCACGAGGAGGATCATTGATGAGTGAGAACGCTTTTGAATGTGGTAGCCGCTGGTTAAAGGCGGACTTTCATCTTCATACCCGTGCGGATAAAGAGTTCAAATACACCGGTGAAGAAAATGACTACCTGAACCAATATGTGCGATCGCTGGCTAATGCCGGCATTGGGCTCGGTGTAATAACCAATCACAACAAGTTTGATTTGGACGAGTTTAGAGCGCTGCAAAAAAGGGCAAGAAAATCAGGCATTGGTCTGCTGCCCGGCATTGAACTGTCAGTAAAAGATGGCCAAGCGGGTGTGCATACCCTGGTAGTCTTCTCGGATGAATGGTTTGCCAACAAAGAACAGGTCAACTATATCCAAAGCTTTCTCAACGTGACCTTTGCGGGCATTGCCAACTTTGAGGACGAGAATGCTCGTTCGAAGCACGATATTGTTGAAACCGTACGAAAACTGGATGATTTTCATAGGGACTACTTCCTGATATTTGCGCATGTTGAAGCGCCCAATGGCTTATGGTCCGGGTTCTCCCCGGCCGAATAAAAGAAGTATTCGAGAATGCGGCAGTTGGGCGCAGAGCATTGGCCTTTCAGAAAGTTCGTACCCGAGATGAGCGTGTCAAAATCCAGCAAGCTTTAGGCGCGTTATACCCTGCCGAGGTAGAAGGCAGTGATGCTAAGAACCTTGCAGACATGTCTGCGAGAAAAGAGGCCATTTATTTAAAGCTCGGAGCTTTCAGTTTTGAAGCTGTAAAATTTGCCTTGCGCGATAAAGAATCCCGAGTTCGGGTTGATTTGCCGAGCTATGGCCATTCATTTATCCGTAAAATCAGTTTTGAAGGAGCGGGCACCCTTGGTGGCACCGAAATTTGCTTGTCGCCGGAACTCAATGCCCTGATTGGCATTCGTGGTAGCGGAAAATCCTCTGTGCTGGAGGGTATTCGCTATGCGCTGAATATCCCGTTTGGCGATAGAGCCTCGGATGTCGAGTATAAAGAAAGCCTGGTGAAACATTTGTTGCGGAGCGGAGGGAAAATTACCATCGACGCCATTGATCGTCGAGGCCAGCCCTATCAGATACGTCGCATCTTAGGTGAGCGGCCGGATGTTTATGTCAACGGACAATTACAACCAGGTGTGTCGATTCGAGAAACCGTATTGCACCAACCCATCTATTTTGGCCAAAAAGACTTGTCGAGTACTGGCGCAGGCTTTGAAAAAGATTTGATAGAAAAGCTGGTTGGTGAAGCCTTGATCCCTGTGCGGCAAAAGATTGAACAAGGTCGCCAGCGAGTGGTGGACGCCATTGGTCAAATTAAACGCCTGACCCGTGCCTCAATGCAAAAACAAGAATGGTTGCATAAAAAGCAGGACTCGGAGTTTAAGTTAAAGTTCTATCAGCGTCATGGTGTTGAAGCCAAACTGCAAAAGCAGATCGACTTTGATCGTGATGAGCGAAAAGCACAGCAGGTTATCCAGGGTACACACCAGTATCTGTCCGAATTGAATGGCTTTATTGCAAGCTTTGAAGACGAACTTAAAAACCAGATTCTGTACAAATCCGCGCAGAGCCAGCCTTTTTTTGATGATTTTTTTGCTACGTACCAGCAGTTGCTTCACAGCTTTGACAGCATTAAGCAGATTGCAGTCAACGGAAAAATGACCACACAGCAATTACAGCAAAAGCTGGCAGGCTTCCAGCAGCAGAAACAGGCTTTGAAAGAAGAGTTTGCGGACATAGAGCGTAAGTTGGCCGGCGAACTGAAACAAGCCGGTGCGCAAGCTATCAGCCCACAAGAATTTAAACAGCTAAAGAGTGTGCTGGATCAGGCTGAACAAATGCTTGGGGTATTGGCCAAGAGCGAGCAGCAATATGCTGATTTGAACCAAGGGTTAGAACGGGAGTTGGCTCAGCTAAACGACCTTTGGCTTGAGGAATACCGGGCGATTGAGCAAGTGCTGATTAAAATCAATCGGGTGGATTCGCCGCTTAAAATTGTCCCACAGTTTAAGGCCAACAAGGCAGCCATGCTCAAGCATATACAAGATTTATATCGCGGTAGTCGTATTCGTGAAGCAATGCTGCAAACTGTGGTGAACGAGTTCAGTGACTTTGGCGCTACGTGGCGGGAAAAAAGCTTGTTGCAATCGCTGCTTGGCAGTTCCTTCGATACCTTCTGGCAATACTTCGAAGACAACTTAGAGGCCTTACTCACTTGGCAGGTGCCAAATAATTTCACCATTGAATACCGCGGTAAGGCGCTCGCTCATCATTCATTGGGTCAGCGTGCTTCAGCTCTGATGCTGTTTGTTTTAAGTCAGCGGGAAAATGACATTGTCATTATCGACCAACCAGAAGACGACCTGGATAATCAAACGATTTATGACGATGTTATAAAGCTGATCCGTGAACTAAAGCCAGAAACCCAATTTGTGTTTGCTACTCACAACGCCAATATTCCAGTATTAGGGGATGCAGAACAGGTAATTGTCTGTGAATATCAGGATGATCATATTGATATAGTTAGTGGTAGCATTGATTGTGCTGATGTTCAGCAACGCATTGTCGGCATTATGGAGGGTGGTGCTGAGGCCTTCGAGAAACGTAAACAGGTATATGAAGCATGGAAACCGAAGAACTCTTATCAATAGTCGCCCGGGACGAAGATAGCCGTCATCAATTTAAGGCGGATGTAAATAATGCGGCATCGCTGGGTGCGGAAATGGTTGCGTTTTCCAATAGCCAAGGCGGTTTAATTCTCATCGGCATTATCAATGGCAATGGTTCCGGGTCTGGGTTGACGCGAGAAGATGTAGGTCGAATCAATCAAATCATTGCGAATGCAGCGACTAATAATGTAAGACCTCCAATAAATCCTGTTACCGAAAACATTCAACTTCCTGATGGTTTGGTTATTGTTTTGCATATAGAGCAAGGCATTAGTAAACCTTATATGGATACTCAAGGTCATGTTTGGGTGAAAAGTGGATCAGACAAGCGAAGAGTAACTGCTCGTGAAGAATTGCAGCGCATGTTCCAGGAGGCCTCATTAGTCCATGCAGATGAAACTCCGGTTAGCGGTTCTTCCGCGGCTGACATTGACCAGGATTTTTTCGATTCCTTTTTTGAAAGAGAATACGGAGAGACTGTCGAAGAGCAGGGTGTTTCTCGCGCCCAGCTGCTGGAAAATATGAATCTGTCTAAAAATGGTAGGTTGAACATAAGTGGTGTTCTATTGTTCGGATCGAGACCCCACATTCGCCTTCCTGTTTTTATTGTTAAGGCAGTTGCTTTTCCGGGAATTGACATCGAAGACCAGCATTATATCGATAGCCAGGATATAAATGGTAAGGTGTCGGACGTGTTTCAGAAAGTCTTGGTATTTGCACTGGCGAATATTCGCCATGTTCAAAATGATCAGGGTTTCAACTCACTAGGCGAGCCGGAAATCCCAAGGATTGTGTTGGAAGAATTGATCGCAAATGCGCTTATTCACAGGGATTACTTCGTATCAGCGCCAGTTAAAGTGCTGGTTTTCGCCGACCGAGTTGAAATAATCAGCCCAGGGCATCTACCGAACAACTTGACAATTGAGAATATTAAAATGGGGAACTCGAACATTCGTAACCCGATATTAGCCTCATTTGCGCCCAAAGTTTTGCCTTACAGAGGTTTAGGGAGTGGAATAAAGCGAGCAATTAAAGCCTATCCTGACATTGAGTTTATTGATGATAAAGATGGCAATGCATTCAGAGTCATCATCAAACGTAGAGCGGTACCGGAAAGTCAATAGGGTGCAATTCTCATGATTCACTACACCACTGGTAATTTACTCGACGCGCCTGTTGATGCCTTGGTCAATACGGTCAACACTGTGGGCGTGATGGGCAAGGGCATTGCCTTAATGTTTAAAGAGCGATTTCCAAATAACATGAAGGCTTATGCGGAAGCCTGTAAATCCAATCAGGTGACCATTGGCAAGATGTTTGTCACTGAAAGTGGTGAATTGTACGGCCCTCGCTGGATCATCAATTTCCCTACCAAAAAGCACTGGCGTTCGCCCTCCAGGATGGAGTGGGTGGAAGCAGGGTTAAATGATCTAAAGGCCTTTATTATGGCTAATCATGTAAAGTCGATTGCTATTCCAGCACTGGGCGCAGGCAACGGTGGTTTGAATTGGCTGCAAGTGAAGCCTCGCATCGACGCGGTACTAAATAGCCTGGGCGACGTAGCTATCTGGATTTATGAACCGATCAGTGATTACCAGAACTGCGCAGAAAATCTGCTGCAATTGCTGATAGCATGGGATCGTTTCCATGAGCAACGTCGGCCAGAAGGAGCGTGAAACCCAAAAACGAGTGGTGAACTTCTTTCAGCAAGCTCTGGGTTATCGCTACCTGGGCGACTGGCACGACCGGCAAAATAACCGTAATGTCGAAATTGATGTTCTTAAACCTTGGCTACTAAAGCGCGGTATTGACGAGGCACTGATCAATCGGGCCTTACGAAAACTCGAAATCGCCGTGGCGTTAGGGGAGGGCAAGAAACTCTTCGATGCCAACAAAGACGTTTACCGACTGCTGCGCTATGGCGTGAAAGATAAGGTTGGTGCGGGTCACCTGAACGAAACCGTGTGGCTGATCGATTGGCAAAATCCCCAGAATAATGACTTCGCCATCGCCGAAGAAGTGACCGTGAAAGGCGAAAACAAGAAGCGCCCGGATATCGTGCTGTACGTGAATGGCATCGCCCTGGGCATATTGGAATTGAAGCGTTCCTCGGTCTCCACGAGCGAAGGCATCCGGCAGAATCTGGACAATCAGAAGAAAGACTTTATCCGCAACTTCTTCACCACCATGCAACTGGTCATGGCGGGCAATGACACCCAAGGGCTACGCTACGGCACGATAGAAACCCCGGAGCGTTATTACCTTGAATGGAAAGACAATCAACCAAACCCCAGCGAAAATCCGTTAGAGAATCACTTAAGCCAGGTCTGCAATAAACAGCGCTTTTTAGAAATTATCCATGATTTCATTGTATTCGATTCGGGCATAAAGAAAACCTGCCGTCACAATCAGTATTTTGGTATTCAGGCAGCGAAGAAGCACATTGCTTCGCGTCAGGGCGGCATCATCTGGCACACGCAGGGTTCGGGTAAAAGTCTCACCATGGTCTGGCTGGCCAAATGGATACGCGAAAATATCACGGATGCGCGAGTGTTGATTGTCACCGACAGAACCGAGTTGGACGAACAGATCGAGAAAGTATTCAAAGGCGTCGATGAAGAGATCGATCGCAGCAAAAGCGGTGCAGACCTGATCGCAAAGCTCAACCATCCCACGCCGTGGCTCCTGTGTTCATTGGTGCACAAGTTTGGGCGTCAGGGTGAGTCGGATGATGAAGGTGCCACCCGCGATTTTATCGAAGAACTCAGGAGGAGCCTGCCGACGGATTTTCGACCGAAGGGAAACTTATTCGTGTTCGTGGATGAGTGCCACCGCACTCAATCTGGCAAATTGCATGGTGCGATGAAAAGCATATTGCCGGACGCGCTGTTTATCGGCTTTACCGGCACACCGCTGATGAAAAAGGATAAACAGAAATCCATTGAGGTGTTTGGCCCCTACATTCATACCTACAAATTCAACGAGGCCGTGGCCGATGGCGTAGTGTTGGATCTGCGTTATGAAGCCAGAGATATCGATCAACACTTAACCTCTGAAACCAAGGTGGATCAGTGGTTTGAAGCCAAAACCAAAGGGCTGTCAGGCATCGCGAAAACCCAGTTAAAGCAAAAATGGGGCACCCTGCAAAAGGTACTCTCCAGTAAGTCCCGGCTGGAAAAAATCGTCAGTGATATCCTGATGGATATGGAGTTAAAACCCCGACTGATGGATGGGCGCGGCAATGCCATGCTGGTCTGCGCCAGTGTGCATCAGGCTTGTGTCGTCTATGACTTATTCAGCAAAACGGATCTCAACGGCAAGTGCGCGATTGTTACCAGTTACAAACCCAGTGCGACTGAAATCAAGGGAGAAGAGACTGGGGAAGGGCTGACCGAGAAATTATTCAAGTACGATGTTTACCGGAGAATGCTCGCCAACTACTTCGAGCAGGACGAAGAGCAGGCAGCCAAGCGCGTCGATGAATTTGAACTGAATGTAAAAAAGCGCTTTATCGAAGAACCCGGTCAAATGCGCTTATTGATTGTGGTCGACAAGCTACTAACCGGTTTCGACGCACCGTCTGCGACGTATCTGTATATCGATAAAAGCATGGCCGATCACAGCCTGTTCCAGGCCATCTGCCGGGTCAACCGACTGGACGGCGATGATAAGGAATACGGTTATATCATTGACTACAAGGATCTGTTTAGGTCGCTGGATAAAGCCGTGAAGGACTACACCGCCGAAGCCTTCGACGCTTACGACAAAGAAGACGTGGCTGGCCTGCTAAAAGACCGTTTGGTCCAAGCCAAAGAAGATCTGGACAATGCACTTGAAACCGTCCGGGCACTCTGTGAGCCGGTCCATTATCCACGCAATACCCAAGACTTTCTGGCCTTTTTCTGTGGCCAATCCGGCAATAACAGCGAGTCCCTGTCTGAAAAGGAGGCCTTGCGGCTTACGCTATACCAGTCTGTTGCCAAGTTATTGCGAGCCTATGCCAACATCGCTAATGAAATGGAGCAAGCGGGATATACATCCACTCAGGCAGCAGCCATTAAACAGGAAGTGACTCACTTTGAGAAAGTGCGTGATGAAGTCAAAGTGGCCAGTGGTGATCTATTGGACATGAAACGCTTTGAGCCTGCCATGCGGCATTTACTGGATATGTACATTCGAGCGGATGACAGCGAAACCCTCATGGACTTTGAGGAACTGGGTTTGATCGAACTGGTGGTTAAAAATGACGGGCAGGGCATGGAAAAGCTACCAAAAGGGCTTTTGAACAATAAAGAAGCCATGGCCGAAGCTATCGAAAACAACGTCCGCAAGACTATTATTGATGAAAACCCGGTAAATCCCCGGTATTACGAGCATATGTCGACCTTGCTGGATGAGTTGATCGAGCAGCGGCGTAAAAAGGCGATTGATTACCAGAAATATCTGCAAGAAATCAAAGCATTGGCCCAAAAAGTAATCAATCCTGCCAGCACCAATAAAAGTCGTTATCCGGAATCCATGGACACAGCAGCGAAGCAGTCGCTATTCGATAACCTGGGCCAGGATGAAGCGCTGGCCAACAAAATTGATGAAGCGGTGCGTACTACCAAGAAAGCTGATTGGTTGGGTGATCGGTTTAAAGAACGCGAAATTGCTAATGCCATTCGAGACACAACTGAAGGTTACACGATTGATATTGAAGCGGTGATGGCATTGATCAAAGCGCAAAAGGAATACCTTTGAAGTCGCAGATCGAAATTCGTGACATCACGGTAGTGATAAACCACAAAGATATAAAGAACCTGCATCTGAGTGTGCTACCGCCAGATGGCCGAGTGCGTGTAGCCGCACCGAACAGCATGAGTGAACAAGCGATCCGTACCGCCGTGATCAGCAAACTGGCCTGGATACGACGACAGCAACGAGATTTCGCGAAACAACCCAGGCAGTCGAGCCGCGAAATGATCAACGGTGAGAGCCATTATTTGTGGGGGCATCGTTATCGGCTGAGCCTGGTTGAACGAAGTGGTAAACATGCCGTGTTAGTCAAAAGTGCTCAGAAGATAGAACTGCACATTTCACCTGGAACTAGCAAAGACAACCGGCTGAAGTGTCTCAACGATTTCTATCGCCATGAAATGAAACAGCGCACCAATCTACTGATAGCCAAATGGCAAAACACCATCGACGTAGAAGTTAGCGGTATCGGCATCAAGAAAATGAAAACCAAATGGGGCAGCTGCAACATCGCCGCAAAACGGATCTGGCTCAATCTGGAACTAGCGAAAAAGCCACCCGAATGCCTGGAATACATTTTGGCCCACGAAATGGTGCATTTATTAGAGCGACACCATAACGACAGATTCCGAGAGCTTATGACGCAGTTTATGCCGAACTGGCGGGAGAATCGTGACTTGCTGAATAGCTTGCCGTTGGCTTATGAGGATTGGCTTTATTGAGCCGCCATTTAGCCAGACTACGATATGATGATTCTGATTATGAATTGCGCAAGTGGATTAGGCGTAGGCAGACATATTTCTAGACTACCTTTCTTGCCGAAGAAAGAGTTCGGAGATATTTCCCCTCTGGGGGTAGCATGAAGTATATAAGGCTTTGCTTCTATAGTTATCAAATTGGAGAAGGGTCCTATTATAATGACTCTGCGCCTAACCGATTTATGACTAGTCACAGATTATGGCGGTTTTAGCGCATTAATTTAGATTTAAAGTCGGTATTCTCGTCTCCGTGAATAGCGCTATTTACCTATCAAAAAAACAAAAAAGAGCTTTTTTCATGAAACTAAGGCGTGGCCCAGACGGTTATCATTTTTTCGACAGAATGTCGGGCATGAACTTTTTGCTAGACGAGGCCATCCCCGCCCCTGAAACCTGGAGCCAGTCACCACGACAAATATCCATCGCTTTAACAAATCAGTGTGACCTTTCCTGCCCACATTGCTATGCGCCAAAAACCAAAGCGAAACTGGACAGCTCGCAGATAAAGCTGTGGATGACCGAATTAGATCAGCACGGATGCTTTGGCGTTGGCTTCGGTGGTGGCGAACCGACATTGCATCCTGATCTGCTGGAAATATGCGACTACGGCCATTTAAATACCAATTTAGCCATTACGATGACCACACATGGACATCACTTAACTGACAATTTACTTTCGAACCTAAGTGGCAAGGTTAATTTTGTTCGAGTGAGTATGGATGGCGTGGGGAAAACTTATGAAGCGATTCGCAACCGACCTTTTGACAGACTATTGAGCATATTGAATAAACTGGGTGGCTACATGCCCTATGGAATCAATTTCGTGGTAAATCAACAAACGATCCCCGATATTGCAGAAGCTGCATTAATAGCAGAAGACCTGGGTGCCAGTGATCTATTGCTACTGCCGGAAGAAGCCGTTGGTAAAGGTAGGCAGATTAATCCCACATCAAAGGCCCGCTTGCAAGATTGGGTAGCTGGATATAGCGGCAAACTTCAGCTTTCAGTGGGCGCCAGGAACGCCAATGATTTTCCGACTACTATTCCACTTCAGCAAGAACCGCCAGAACTGGCATTTGCACACATTGACGCCGATGGCGTATTAAAAAGAACCTCATTCGACAACGCCGGGTACAAGATTGATCAAAAAGGCGTAATCGCCGCGTTTAGTTCACTCTGTTATCAGCAGGCAGGAGCCATAGTATGAAAGTCTGGCAGAGCTACGGTTCTGAGCATTCAGCAAACCTGGTAATGATCGGGCGCTTCAAAGAGGAAAGTGAAGCTGGCGAAGTGAAAGAATTATTAGACTTTCTATTCGCAAAGCTACCTGACCTGGTCGATTTCGACGTCAACGAAGACCGATATAACAGTGAGGCGGCTAAACTACTCCAATCAAAAAATATCTATTACCTGAGTCCTACCGAGCTTATACAGTTTCGCTACGAAATTTCGTATACGCAATCCGGTAATGAAATCCGCTTTACCACTGACGAAGACGACGTTTCGGGATTACTGAAACTCATGCTACACAACGGCGCAAAGCTCGAAGTGTTTTCAGCGCACAATTACCCAGAACCCAAATCTTCAAAATAAGGCACACCACATGCTGGACTGGCAAAAATTTAGAAGCCTAGCTGGGCAAGATGCTGCCAACTTTGAAAAACTATGCCGCGCGATTGTGCGAAGAAGGTATGGCTGCTTTGGACCACTCATCGGTCGCAAGAATCAGCCAGGGGTAGAGTATTATATTACGCTCTCCAAGGACTGCCCCGATATAGGGTATGCCGGTGAAAAAATTGGTTGGCAATGCAAATGGTTCGAAACCAAAAGCAATGGTGAACTGACTTCTGGCAGTCGCAGTAACATTCAGCATTCACTTGCTAAAACGATTGATCATCTTCCCGATCTAAACCGCTGGCTACTCTGGACCCCTTTCACATTGGCTAAACCCGATCAGGATTGGTTTTACGCCCTGCAATCCTATTACCCTTTCCAATTGGATTTATTGAACGAAGAAGATATTGAAGGCTTCCTAACGGGATCGGCACTGGAATTGCGGTTTACCTATTTTGGGGAACTCGCCTTAACACCAGAAGCCTTGTCAGCTCAGCATCTTATCTTAGTAGCACCAATAAGGACCCGATGGATAAAAGAGGTTCATCAACAAGTTCAAGTTGAGAAAACGTTGAGGCAAATGCTTGGCGAGCCCGCTGTCTGGCATGGCTTCAAGCAGGCAGGTGACGCCCTGCAAGATATCTGCGAAGCGATGCAACAAGCCCTTTCGAACCCAATGTATTCCGTTTGGCGTGATACTTTAGAGTGTCATTTAAAAAATTGCACCGAATACGCCGCATTCACTGAACGATTTGTCCACCCAATTTCTACGGAAAGTATTGATGATATCCAAAACATGCGGGTTCAGGCCAAGACACAAGACAGGGACATTCACAAAATTCTAAATCAACTAAGAAGCGCCAACCTGCCGCTGTCTATCGACCTTACAAACTCACTGGCCTATTTGAAAGATATTCAACGTTTGCTAAATAAAGTCTCGGAACAAATAACCTGTCGATTTGTCGCCTTAATAGCCGATGCCGGTGGCGGTAAAACCCAAATGGCGGCGGAATTAAGTGCTGTGCAGCCGGTTCGTCCAGCTGGTATCCTCATGCATGGGCGCGATCTGAGAAAAGGCAGTACCCTGGACGATTTAGCCAGACGTATACATTTTTACGGTCAATCAGTACCTCACTTTCAAGGGTTATTAGCCGCTCTGAATAGCGCTGCTGATCGCAGTAATTGTCGCCTTCCATTGATTATTGATGGGCTCAATGAGGCAGAAGACCCTCGTGAATGGAAACCATTACTTGCCACCGCAGAAGAGCAACTAAAAGAATATCCAAATGTACTGCTGATATGCACTTTAAGAACTGGCGAGAGGAATCGTTTAGGATCGTTTCAACAGCCTTCCGGTGGTGTCAGCAACCGCGAAAACTTTGCACAAATGGCATTACCTGATCACTGTAGTCGGCTGGAATGCGAGGGCTTTAGTGAACCAAGAGACGCGGTCATAAGTTATTTTCAGCACTATAAAATCAATGCGGATTTAACCCAGTTGCCAGAGGACTTTTTCAGTCACCCTCTGAATTTACGAATTTTCTGTGAGGTCACAAACAGACAGGCTGAAACCGTTGTCACTATTACTCACTTTCCCGCCTCCATCACAACACTTTTTAACAAGCAACTAGACTATGTTGCCGAACGAATTACCGAATTAACCAATCTACCACGGGCCTATACCAAAGAAGATGTTAGGACAGCATTTTATTACTTTGGTAAAGCACTATGGGATTCCTGCGAAAGGCATATTTCTGAATCAGCATTGCTTCAGCCACTTCATCAAGTAGGCCAAGATTGGTCAGGGAACATCATTAATCTTTTATCCCAAGAGGGCATTCTCTTCCGCGATCCCGGGCCAGTTCCAGGCCACTATCTTATCACCCCGGTATTTGATCGACTGGGTGGCTATATCATTGCTGATTACCTGTTAAAAGCTAATCAAACAGACCGCAAATTTGCATGGGTAGGTGAACAAAGCACCCTGGATAGATTCTTTGGTGAAGGCGAAGCCAGTCATGCACTTTCGCAAGATATAATCTATGCGCTGGTAGCACTCTTTCCACAACGGACAGACGGAACACAGTTTTGGATGGTCGTTCCTGAAACAATTAAAGGCGCTATCGTTGAATTATCCGATCAGATTGACGCTGAGTATTTCTGCGAACAAACCAAAGATGCCTATCGTGCGCAATTGATTGCGACCAAACCGGACACACACACTTGGCTGCAATTAAAAAACCTAAGATCATCAGGCAATCATCCACTGAATTCGGAGTTTCTGGATGAGCTATTAAAATCACTATCCGTAAAAGACAGGGACCTTTCGTGGACGGAATTTCTGCGCAATCACCGCGACGAAGTGATGCACGAGATTACGCTAAGCGAGAAACGATGGCGTGACCCAAGCAACTTAAAAGCAGAAGGTGATCGACTACGCGCCATTTGGGTTAGCTGGCAACTAACTTCCAGTTGCAGAGAAATAAGAGATTACTCAACCAAAGCGCTCTATTGGTACGGAAGAGCTTGCCCAAAGCAATTGTTCGAAATAACCGTATCCTCATTAGGAATCAATGACCCCTATGTGCCTGAAAGATTACTGGCCGCTAGCTATGGCGAAGTCATGTATCTGGTTTACCAAGGCACTTTTCTGGATGAACTGCGCTGGTTGGCAACGCAACTTTATCAAAACATGTTCCAAGCAGCAGCTATTTATCCTACGACGCACTTCCTGTCACGAGACTACGCAAGCAAGCTTATCCAGCTGATTGTAAAGCAACAACCTGGAACCTTATCCAAAGACCAATTGGAAGCGGTGTTGCCACCCTATTTGAATATGCCTAGAAAGCCTTGGGAACTTGTCGATAGCGAATTTAAAAAACGCGGCGATGAATCGCCGTTTCATATGGACTTTGAAAACTATACGCTAGGAAGGCTGGTACGCAATCGCGGCAACTACGACTATGGCCATATAGGCTATCGAGAGATTAGAGCAAAAATACTGTGGCGAATTGAAACGCTCGGTTGGAATAAAGAAGATTTTTCCGAGATCGAAAAGCAAATAGTAAAATTATCCATTTATGACCGAACCAACAGGGCAAAAACCGAGCGCTACGGTAAAAAGTATTCATGGATAGCCTTTTATGAAATGGCAGGCCAACTCATGGATGATGGCAGCATAGAGGCATGGGCGGAAAGATTTGCGGCGGACATTGACCCAAGTTTCCCGGAACCAATAGAAGCGGAGGAATTGTCACCCACTAGCTTTCTCGGCAATATCGAGCAAACCACATCGCAATGGATCGAATGCTCTGCCTTACCCGACATAGGCAATCTTGCACACTTAACTAGCATCGACGGAATAGCCGGTCCCTGGATTCTGCTGAACGGCCAGATATCGGAAGAATCCATGCGCCTTGATAGAAATTTTTATTTGGATTGTAAAGCCTTTTTAGTAAACGCTGATACCGTTGAAAAGCTGGTTTTCTATTGGGGAGACTCGGAACAAAACAGGAATTCACGGCCAGAGTTACACCAGACCAGTTATCTGTTTTCGGGGGAGCTAAACCATCTTTCCGAAACAAATCTACCGTCCGATATTGAGATCGAACTCGTTATTGGGACGAAAATCGAACAGCAAATAAATTCTATTTTAGAAATGATCAAAAGTGAGGATGGATCCCTTACACTCACGACGCGTAATGGCGAACTGGAATATGTCGAAGTTCCTGTTACCGATGTAATCAAAGTCTGCTCGCCGGTGGCCGAATACAGTTGGAGTGCCGGAAACAGCGTTATGCCGAGCTTAAGTGCCAGAGTTTTAACTACAAAACTGATGAATTCGCTTGGTCTTAAGCTCGATCCTGTAACTTTTGATATACTAGATCAACACGGAAAGCTTGCTGCCAGAAACTTGGCATTTAAGGGATTAGAAAACAGCAACTATCGGCATTTGTTTTATATTCGTGAAGACTTGCTGAATGAATTCATGTCTAAAGAAAATCTGGAATTGGTGTGGTGCGCTCAAGGCGAACGGCGTGTTGCACGAGTTGACCAGATAAATAGTACAGGGGCAGAAACTTTAACTTATAAAAGTTTTAGTTTCTGTCGGCAAATTAACTTTTGATCAATCCCGTCACGGGATTTTTTAATATTGATCAGAGCATGGTAACCACTTGAGGTAGACAGGAGAATTGGATTCACCTTTTTAGCCGGCGAATCTAATTAAAAGCGATTTGTGGTCATTTCTGCCAGGCTGGAATTGGCTAGTAACTCTAAGCTTGGTTGAGCGGACTGCCAAACATATCGTTTTAGTCAAAAGTGCTCAGAAGATAGAGCTGCATATTTCACTTGGCACCAGTAAAGAAAACCGGCTGAAGCGCCTCAACCATTTCTATCACCAGGAGATGAAGCAGCGAAACGAATGAGGATTTGCTTTACTAAAAGGAAACGTGAAAGCAGGCGCGTCGTTGCAGAGCAAATAGTTATCATTCAGACATTCTCAATAAATGAGAATAGGGGCTTTAGTTGAGAACCAACCGTTCATTCTCATTCTCATTCTCAGTGAGAATCACCACAAAGGATTGGGAGGGGAAGTGAGATATGCTTACCTCATTCACTATGTCCAATACGTGTGAGTACTAGACATAATCTATAGGGGCGTCTACACTGAACCTGAAACCTTAATAATGATAACTATCTGATCCCATGGCTATTTCTGATCCTTTTCCGCTGTTTCCGACATACCCTGAGCTGAAAGACTACCATGCTGGCAGTTTCAAGGCGTTGCACGATCGCCTGAACGAATTGCCGTCCTGGTGCGCTGCTCAATGGGACTGGGGGAAACAGTTTCTGGTATTTATTGGACGGAATAAATCCGAGCACACCTTTATCCGGTTTCGATCCGAAATCGAAAAGTTCATGTTGTGGTGCTTCCTCGTCGCAGATAAGCCACTCGATCAGATGCGCAAATCCGATATCCTGGATTACATCGAATTCTTCTACAAACCACCACTTGATTGGATTGGATTGGCCAACCTGGACAAGTTCATTCAAGTCTCTGGCAATCACCAGTTCAATCCGGAGTGGCGACCTTTTCGCTATATCTCGCAAGGCAGCGATACGGACAAGAAAAAATACCGACCCTCTCAGGAGTCACTCAAATCCGTGTTCACGGCGCTGAATGTATTTTACAACTACATGATGGATGAAGAATTGTGTCTGGGTAACCCTTCATTGATTGCACGCAAGGACTGCAAACGACTCATTAAAGATGCTCAGATTGGGGAAACCAAACGTCTCGATCAGGATCAGTGGCAATTTCTCCTGGATACGGCTCAACGGATGGCCGATGAAGATTCATTGTATGAACGGAATCTGTTTCTCATGGCTGCGATGAAAGTTTTATTTCTTCGTATCTCAGAACTGTCCGAACGTTCCGATTGGGTACCGGTCATGAGCCACTTCTGGCAGGATCAGGATAAAAACTGGTGGCTAAAAGTATTTGGTAAAGGACGCAAACTGCGGGATATTTCGGTCCCTGACAGTTTTCTGTCCTACCTCGAACGTTATCGTCTTTGGCGAGGACTGTCAGCACGTCCTAGCATGCAGGAAAAAGAACCCATCGTTGAAAAAATTCGCGGCGCCGGTGGCATGACCGCCCGGCAACTCGCCCGACTCGTCGAACAGGTTTTGCTGAGGGCCCACGACGACATGCTGCTCTGGCAAGGCAAACAAGCCGCGCAGATTTTCAAGGATGTTTCACCCCACTGGCTCAGACACACGGGCGCCAGCATGGAAATTGACCGCGGACGCGCACTCAAAGACGTTTCGGAAGATCTGGGTCATGCCAGTATGGCAACGACAGACACCGTTTATGTTCGATCAGCTGCGAAAAACCGCGCCAAGAGCGGCAAACAGCGGGAGGTTTAACTCCGTATTTGCAAAATTAACCCTAAGGTATACAGTGACCTACGCTCTATTAGCGAAACGTATAACCTGTTTTCAGTCAACCACCCTATAAACCACCACTTGATTGGATCGGTCTGGCCAACCTGGACAAGTTCATTCAAGTCTCAGGTGATCATCAGTTCAATCCTGAATGGCGACCCTTTCGCTATATCTCGCAAGGCAGCGACACGGACAGAAAAAAATACCGACCCTCTCAGGAATCCCTCAAATCCGTATTTACGGCGCTGAATGTATTCTACAGCTACCTGATGGATGAAGAATTGTGTTTGGGCAATCCGTCATTGATCGCACGCAAGGACTGCAAACGACTGATTAAAGATGCTCAGATTGGAGAAACCAAACGTCTCGATCAGGATCAGTGGCAATTTCTCCTGGATACGGCTCAACGGATGGCCGATGAAGATTCGCTGTATGAACGCAATCTGTTTCTTATGGCTGCGATGAAAGTTTTATTTCTTCGTATCTCCGAACTGTCCGAACGTTCCGACTGGGTGCCAAAAACTGGTGGCTAAAAGTATTTGGTAAAGGACGCAAACTGCGGGATATTTCGGTCCCTGACAGTTTTCTGTCCTACCTCGAACGTTATCGTCTTTGGCGAGGACTGTCAGCAAGACCTGGCATGCAGGAAAAAGAACCTATTGTTGAAAAAATCCGTGGTGCCGGTGGCATGACCGCCCGGCAACTTGCCCGACTCGTCGAACAGGTTTTGTTGCGGGCCTACGACGACATGCTGCTCTGGCAAGGAAAACAAGCGGCGCAGATTTTCAGGGACGTCTCACCGCACTGGCTCAGACACACGGGCGCCAGTATGGAAATTGACCGTGGACGCGCACTTAAAGACGTTTCAGAAGATCTGGGACATGCCAGTATGGCAACGACGGACACCGTTTATGTGCGATCAGCAGCCAAAAAACCGGGCCAAAAGTGGCAAACAGCGGGAGGTTTAATTCAGTCAACTCATCTAAATGCATTCGTTGCTTTCATTATAATAAAGTGAATGCGTTTGTCGCAATACAGGTGGCACCTCGTTATCTAAGTCGCAAAATACGTAAAGCACCCCACAAAACCACACACGAAATGATGACCCCGATAATCAGGTCAGGATTTGCGAATCTGCGACCGCCACGAGGCCACCTGCTACGATGACGCTGGCGTTGGCAAGTACGTCATTGGCGGAAAAATCATGCTGGCCTTCATGTGGGTTCCATTATTTCGTACCGGTAAATCAGTACGAGACACGTTAGGTTAGCAAGCAATGCAATAGCACCGACCCCATCATTAGAATCGAAACGGGTTCGCCACCCATAATTGCTCGCCGAATCACTTCCACCAATAGCCCAACGGCCAGTGCCGCTTCCAGCCACCCTGACATATGAGCCGCTTTAAGCTTGGTCTGAGCCGATTTTCCGACAGCATAGAGCGCGACAAGGTACACCGCGGCATCGGCAAACATATCCAGTGAATCTGCTATAAGCCCTGCAGACTGCGCCACAATGCCCGCAGAAAGCTCAATGAAAACATCACAGCGTTAATCCAAAGCAGCCACTTCAATACCGAGGCTTCGCGTAAATCTTGAGCTTTGGGCATTTTCTCGTGCCTTATGCACACTTTCTGAATCGATTCTTTCATACGACACACAACTGGCGCCAAGTCCTACGGATCGAATGACCGTCTCGACCTTATCAGGTGTGTCAGAGTGGTAGATACGTACTTGTCGATTAGGGATATCAAACGCGAAAGAGACCGTTTCGCCGAAAGATGAAAAGGCTGTCCGGATGAGGTTTCCTCGGAGGGACAATCCATTTTAGGAACATCGAACACGCTTACACTGTCGAAATTCGCTTGCGCCAGTGTGGCTGTATCAGCGGCAGACGAGTGAGTTGGCTCATCCTGGCAACCACAACATTGGTTCGTTTCTGAAGTCATAGATTTTTCACAAGTAAGGCAGCTTTCGACACGTGTATTAGTCAAGTTTAATAGGTATCATAATAATTAGTATGAAAGCAATTAATTGGTAATAATGTGATTGACTGGCATTTCGAGCGCACTGCCCTTGCTGAACATTTTCTCAACGCATTCGATACAGGAATTACGGGTTCTTTGACCCTATTCGCACCCAGACGGATGGGTAAAAGTGAGTTTCTTTTGCATGATCTGGCACCGCTGGCTTACGGGCGGAAATATCAGATCTGCTACTGTTCGTTCTGGCAGCTGAAAGATAATCCAGCCAAAGCGCTTCGGCACGCCCTTGAGGAATGCGTGGAAAATCATGATTGGAAAAGTCGTCTTTCGGCCTACATCAGCCACAGCGGGACAGTGGAACTTAAAAGCGACCTCCCCCCGCTGGCCTCGCTGACGTTGAAATCCAACCCGGAAAAGCCCACCGAGAATGACCTCCTGAGCATCATTGACCTAATCAAACGGCTTGCACGCAGAAAGGCGCCCACCCTGTTGCTGCTCGATGAAGTGCAGCACCTGAGTACACGACCGGAGTTCGAGTCGCTGGTGGCGCTACTGAGAACCGAGTTCGAGACGCACCGCAAGAAGATCTATGTCGTCTTTACCGGGTCCTCACGGGAGGGGCTCATGCGCATGTTTCGGGATCGTAAAGCCCCCATGTTTCACGCCTCGCAGCAGATCGACCTGCCGGATCTTGGCAGCGAATTCGTTGCCTATATGCTGGACTGCTATGCTCAGGCCAGTTCCGTCAAACTTTCGCTGGTTAAAGCTATCAAGGTATTTAACGCGCTGCAGAACGGCCTGCACTGTTCCACCTACTCTTGAAGTTCATGTTGATCAACGGCATCAAAGACATCGATGCAGGCTACTCAGCGTTTCAAAAGGCAGTGAATATCGACGAGGACTACGGTTACCTCTGGAACGATTTACTGCCCATCGACCAGGCGGTGCTCCAATTGCTGGCCAGTGAGCTGGACGTCGGCCTTTATACCGAGAAAGCGCGCTTATGGTTAGGTGAACGACTGGGGTAGACGAAATTTCGATTCCGAAGATTCAGAATGCGGTGGACAGGCTTCGTGACGAGCAACTCATCTACAATGGCGGGTACCGGGTCTGGTTGTTTGAGGATGAACGCTTTAGGAACTGGGTGTGCGCAAAGCTTGAAAAGCACAAGATCGAACAAGTTTAACCGGTAGTACGGATGGCAAACGGCAGAAAACGACTGGATGTCTACCTCAGTCAGGCTCTTGGGCTCAAACGTAAGGCTATTCGCCCTTTGTTGGCGCGCAATGTCATCCGTGTGGATGGCTTACCGGCCTTGGGTGCTGATCATCAGGTCGATGACTTTTTCGGTTGTGCAGGTCGATGGAGAAACCCTTCCGCATAAGACCCCGCAGTATTGGATGTTGCACAAACCCGTCGGCGTGGTTAGCGCAACACGCGATGATCTGCACACCACCGTGATGGATCTCATGCCGGCTGAAGTAGATCCTGAGTTGCACATAGCAGGAAGGCTGGATTTGAATTCATCCGGCTTGCTGCTGCTGACTAACGACAGCCGGTGGTCATCCCGGCTCAGTGATCTCAATTCGAGGTGAAAAAATCTACCGGGTCACCGTCGCAAGCCGCTCAACGAGGATTACATCGCAGCGTTCGCAGAAGGTTTTTATTTCACCTACGAAGGGATTCACACCTCGCCCTGCCTCACTCAGAATACTTTCTGAGTATGAAGCCGAGATCACCTTGACCGAGGGCGCTATCATCAAATCAAACGGATGCTGGGGCGTTTTCGTAATCCGGTATTGCGCTAAAGCGCATTCAGATTGGTGCGATTATGCTGGATGAGAAGTTGGCGCCGGGAGAAGCGCGTCCTCTGGCAGCCGACGAGCTCGACTGGGAAATTGAATCTCACACAAGAGTTATAATGTGAAACATTATTTGTATTATCTCCATATGAGATTATTGTGAATCACATGTCCCATAAGAGAGAATTAATACCTCTTATTTACGGATTTTAATTCATTTGTGATAGGTTAACCTGATGAATCGCAAGGTTGTCGAGCATATACGGTCTCTGCTTTCGGAAGTTGATGCGTTGCTGGAGGATGAAGCCTTGAGCTTTGAGTCCCAGACACCTATCCACTAGAGAGGTTGCCAGAGATTCTGAAACAGCAACGTCAGGCCTTAATCTCACTCAGCAACAGACATCAGACTATGGGGTATCAGTGTGAGTAGCGTACGGAGGTTAGAATCTGAATCAGACCTCAAGGTGAATGTAGAGACCTGAATCAGCTAGGTGATGTGTTGGGATTCCGACTGATGATTGTTCTCAAATGAAAGCCTATGTCTACTTAGACACAACTCGGGTTGGCATACTTGAAAAACGGTCCGATCACACGTATCGCTTTACCTATGGAAAACGTTACTGATACCGGTCTGCCGATTAGCTTGAGCCTGCTGCTGCGCGAAGATCCTTACGACAGCCCGACACTTCACGGGTATTTCAGTGGTTTACTCGCTGGCGGATGGCTTAGAAGCTGCAATCCGAAAAGCCAAAATAGATCCGACAGACGAGTTTGCTTTGTTGCTGCGTAACGGAGGCGATTTACCGGGCGCTGTAGTGGTCAAGGTCGATGACGCATGAGTGCTCAATGCCTGATCTGTCTGGAATCCGGTGATTTCTGCAATGGCCTTACCATCCCCGGTGTTTGCAAAAATTACTGGGTAGTCGCGGTGTGGTCCCCGCCTACCCTTCACACGAGCGGACTATTTTCGATCGGCTCCGCCAGAAATCGACCGGGTTTCCATCAGTGGCGTTTTCACTTCAACCAGTGCCGGTACTTAATCGCGAACTTGTCCGGGTAACCTCGGGTGGTGCACTTATCAAGCCCTCACCTGAAATTTTCCTCTGGCCCGAAAACGAACACCTAACCATGAGGTTGCTCGGCTACTTGGGCGTACAGACTGCCGCGTCCGGATTACTTCCGTTTGCCGATGGTGAGCTGTGCTATGTCACCGGCGTTACTGCACAGCGTCTACCCGAATTCAGCAGGAAGAAGACATGCTTCAGGCCATGGGAATCAGCAATCTAAAAAGCGAGAGCAAATATGAAGCGGCCAGCTATCAGACAGTTCTGGCGTTTTTAAAGGCGCATGGCAGGAAAAGGGATCCAAATTGAAACGTTTGACGGATCGTGTGTGCGTATCTTTGGGCAACGACGACTATCACCTCAAAAACATTTCCGTCTTTCCAGGGCCCCGTTGCGATGACGCCTGCTTGTGACTTCCTGAATACCGAGTTGTGTGGCGAGGCCAATCAACGGCGCCTGACCTGCTTGATCAAGGCATGCCGCAAGCTGCCGAAATGGGGAATGGTCGCTACTATGGGGCGATTTTATTGAGCTGGCAGTCATGGCCGGTATCTCCCATCCCTGTGGCCGTCCGTCAGATGACTGAGTTGGTTAACCGGGCCAAATCCTCAATGAAGAACATCTGCGTATCATCAGGACAGGGCTGAGGACTTTTAGCGGTGGTGAGACACGTATTCGTTACTCAGTTCTAGATAGCCTCCAGATTCGGAGACGCGATGATCCTTCCCTCCGGGAAATTCTCGTAACAGTAAAGCTGCCAGGTAGGAGGAAAACGGTGATAGGCATTTTAACCAAACGGCGTCTACTTCAGCCGACAGGATCGGGCTTGTTGTGGCGCTTTCATCTAAGGTTGCAAAACGCTGACGACGCCGCAAACTGCGCCCCGATTTTCAATACCGAACGTGTGTCACACGCCAGTGAAAAGTGGACTTGTGGGCGCTGACGGCCGAAAACCGGTGCTCGGTGAATACAGCCAGCCACTGTGGGTTTTACCCGCAGTTTAAAGAACTTGAAGCGCTGCATCAGCGTTATGGCCAGAGGGGGCTGGTTGTATGGGCATGCCTCGGATGACTTTTTTCAAGAGTCCGATGATCAGGCTGAAACCGCCGAGGTGTGGCTATAAAAACTTTGGCGTCACGTTTACGATGCTTGCCCCTGCTCACGTAAAAGGCCCTGAGGCTGATTCAATCTTTGAAGCGGTGGGCAAACAATCCGCATTCCTTTCGGGAACTTTAATAAGTATTTGATCAGCCCTGGAGTCAGGTCTTGCATCACTGGGGGTCAAGAGAAAATCCTCTGTCTGACGACATTACTGGAGCGCGTTCGAAAGGCACTGAATGTTGAACGTCTGGCTAAACGGCTTTAATCTGAATGTTTTCTAAAATTTGCCTGGCATTGTCTTCGCAGTCAATGTCAGGCGGCTATCTCGATCTGGGCGATGGCACGCAGCAAATGCTGTTTAGTTTCTGCTAAATGGCCTTCGAGCGCTTCGATGTCGGATACTTTACGCTCTGACCGCTTCAAGGCCTCCACCATGCTTCCACCCACTCTCTCCCTTGGGCAGCAATTGACGAAGTTCCTCCAACGAGAACCCGGTCTTGCTGACCACAGGTGATCAATATCGAGAATATAGATGGCCTCAAAGCGCCATACTCCCCGATAGCCATTGGCTTTGCGTTTTAACCGCGCTGATCAAGCCATTTGATTCATAAAATCGGATACGGGCCGCCATGCCGCCGCGTTTAGCGAGTTCTCAATTTTCTATGTTTCACCTCATTTCACAGACAGGCCGAGAAAAGTATTGACCTTAGAACTTAACTTTAAAGGTTAAAGCTTGTTCTCAGTCAAGACCTATCTGCAACGGGAATATCCATGGCCCTGTTCGACACGCTAACCCTTCCCAACGGTTCCGTCATTCCGAATCGCATTGCTAAAGCTGCGTGGTGCTTGAAGAGTGAGCGCGATCTGGAAAAAATTTAAGCAATGGGCGAAAACTGGACGTTCAAGAGGGGCAGTTCTGGCTGCAGATCAATCACCCGGGTCGCCGACGCAGGCCAATCTGGGGCAGGATACCTGGCGCCCTCGGCGATAGCACTGGATTTGGGAAATCTATCTAGCGGTTTACTACACCCCAGTATGACACCAGAGAAGATCGAAGAGGTCGTTCGGCAGTTTGTAAACGGCACAGCTTGCCGAAAAAATCGTGCTTTTTTACTGGCGTTGAAATAATATGGCCTGACGGTTATTTATTGAGTCAATTCCTATCGCCGCTCACCAATCAACGAACAGATGCTGGGTGGCTCGGTGGAAAACCGGGCGCGTCTGTTGCTGGACTCGGCAGATTTTCAACGAGGCGGATTCCCGCACCGACGATGCGAAGCAGGTGGCAGTTGCTTAATGGGTTGGGCGTAGATCTGCTGAACTGTCCGGCGGTAGTTATGAAGCCCCCGCCATGCAGGGTCAGGCGCGTGATGGTCGCACACTGGCCCGCGAGGCATATTTTGTCGAATTCGCCCACGAAATTCGGCGGTGGCTGAAATGCCGGTCATGGTGACCGGCGGTATCCGACGTGCCACAGTTGCCAGCGAGGTTATCCAACAGGGAATCGAGATGGTCGCATGCCACGCCGCACTGCTGATTGCACCGCAGCTGCTTAACGATTGGCGGGCTGGAAAAGTACCGCACCAGCCCCCCTGATTCAGTGGAAAAAATAAAGTCATGGCTTCTCTGGCCAACATGGCGGCGGTGAAGTATCAATTGCGGAAGCTCAGTGAGGTAAAGCCCCTCACCTTCCGTGTCGCCGCCGCGGACCCTGATCCTCCAACAGATTGACACCGCACGCCGGACCCGGACGCTATCGTAAGCGAATGGCCAGATTAACAGACGCAAGATAGCGAGAACTTGCTGACGTAGCGTACCAGCTCAACCGGATCGCGAGCGCAAAACACCTCAACCTCAAGCATGCAGGATAGCCAGTTGGCGCAAGCGTTCAAGGTTTTCAACCCGTTCTGCTGGGCTTTTCGGAACAAAGCGCGTTTCAGCGTGCGTTCAAGCGGTGGACTGGAATGACACCGGGAGAGTATCGGCGTTCAGGATCGGGGATCGAGTAGCCTGACAGCGTAGGCACTGAACGCCGCGTCTTTACTCACCAGAATTAAGCCGCGGATTGGGCTTACGCGATTAACAGCGATCAAATGGATCTTTGTGCTCTTTTCCCGTTCTGGATGTCGCTCGATGGGTAGACTGCCTGCCTGCTCACCGTGAAACAATGAAATGGGCAACTTAGAAAAGCCTTTGTCATCCAACGATGGCTTCCATATTCTCGGTGCAATCAAAGGCCCCATACTTTGCTTGATGGCAATTTCCCGGTGCTGGCTGCGCTGACATAAAACCTCATTGCGGGCACGGTAATAGCCGCTTTAGTCTTCGGGCCAATCCTGATGTTTTCGTTATCGATCCACCACAGCAGAACGTGCGTATCCGGGAGCAGTTTTTTCCGGAGGCTATCGCCGAAAAAATCCTCTTGGATCTCTGCGTCCGCCGAATCGGAAGCATCCATTTGAATCGAGTAACCACCCGGTTCACGCGGTTTTCGCTCCTGATGCGAACTAAATCAACGTAGGGGTTTGCCGGCTTTGGCAATCACAACGACCTCGCCACTATGGGCCAACTCTGCCAACTGCGACAGTTTGTTTTCGCCTCGTGCATATTAGCTGTGTCACTGTATTGATCCTAAAAGTTAGCTAGAGTGAGCTAACTATAAACCATAGGTGAGAGGTCTGCTCCAATAACTGAAGTTGATCACTCTACTCTCCGCGGCTGCGGCTTTGATGTCCCTGGCAAGTTAACGGACATTAACGCGAAGAGAAAGATAAACCCGCTGACACCCCATAGGCACATAGGCAAACCGTAGTCTTGATAGAGCCACCCGGACAACACGGTTCCAATCAGGCGTCCAGGGACGCATTGGCCATGTAGTAAAGCCGACATGGAGTGAGACGCCGTCCTCACCAGCGTAACTGACGATGAGATAACTGTGCAGTGCGAATGCGCAGCAAAAAGAGCACCGAAAAATCAGCCCTCCGATCAAGACTTCCTGCGAATGCTACTGCAGCGTCACGGCCAGCGGCACGAATACCCGGGTGGCTTCCAGAATCAGGGCCCAGCTCAAGGCGTGCCGCCCATCAGGCACTCGACCGCTGGCTTTCCGGTAATCGAGGGCAACTCCTTGCACGAATCCGTAGCCGATGATCCCACAGGGCCAGAAAGCCGCCCACGGTCCAGTGATTCCAATCCGTATTCACAGGCGAAGTCGGCGGTGAAAGCTACCCACAAACCAGACGTCAGACGGGAACCGAACAAGAACATTCGCGCTGCCGACAGGATGTTAATCGCTCGGCTTTTAGAAAAAAAATCTCGGTAAATTTCGGCTTGTTTTTGGCTTTGCCCAAATCCTTTTTCAGCGTCAGAACTGGATAGCCACAAAACGTTGAAAGCGCAACAGCCATGCCTAACAGACAGCGCCCTGAAAATCCGAACAAACTGGGTAATGCGCCACCCAGAAAAAGCCCCGCGCCTTTCAAAGGCCATTCTTAGAGCCGAGTGAGGATGGCAACCCATTGTACAATTGGCCTTGTGC
>JADJWY010000009.1 GCA_016716085.1 Hahellaceae bacterium | reverse complement strand
TACCGATATTATGGCCCGATATATTCATACGCCCCTCGTACACGACTAACGGCAGGACATCGTTAAACTTCGTTAAATCCATTCACCTTTTGCTTCTGGCGGCCGATGACAGGGTTATCGGTTACGTAGTACGAGGTGGGTTATGCGAATTGTTAACGCCAATGTGACGTTGACGAGTGAGTCGCTCCGAAAAGAGGTTGCAACGCAGGACAAGCGCGAGCAGCCCCTGTCACGCGCTCCGGTTGCGCAACGGGCCGGAATTCAGTTATCGATCTCCCAGGAAGCGAGTTACGACGTCACGCGGAATCAACGGGTTTCCTATCAATCCGCTGCAGAAGTCTCAGATAATCAAACGATCACGAACCAGGCGCTCTCAACGGTTCTCTCTGAAGCGACCCGTTTTGCGCTTTCGGGTGAAGCGGCGATTTCATTCATAACCTCACAGGCGTCCGGCACTGGACCTGGCGTCAGTGGCCAAATGCAAGCCCAGTTCTCGAGTTATGTTTATCGGCAAACGGATGAGCAGGTACGCTTGTCGGTTGAAGGTCGTCTGAGCGACAGCTCTGGACGAGATATCCGCTTCACGGTTTATTTAGAGCAGCAGCAACACACGCAATGGCGTGAAAAGCAATCACTGAGTATTGAAGCACGTCCACTCACTGATCCGTTAGTAATCAACTTCGGGAATGACGTCGTTCGTTTGTCAGATGTCACCTTTAAATTCGACCTCAACGCGGATGGCAACCCAGAGCAATTGGGTATTCCCCAGGCGGGTTCTGGCTTTCTTGTATTTGATCGCAATGCTGATGGGAAGATCAATGATGGCAGTGAAATGTTTGGTCCCCTGACGGGAAACGGCTATAGCGAACTTGCCATGGAAGATAGCGACGGTAATGGCTGGATAGACGAGTCTGACCCCGTGTTCAGCCAGCTTCGCGTCATGGTTATCGCACCCGAAGGGCCCCAGCTTAAGTCATTAGCTGAACTTGGCGTGGGCGCCATCGGACTGCACGCAGGGGATACCCGCTTATCGTTAACATCGCCCCGTGGGATGCTGCTTGGCGAAGTCAAACGGACGGGTGTGGTGTTAATGGAAAACGGCAGTGTACGCACGATGCAGGAGCTTGACCTGGCGGATCTGAAGGCGTCCCCGACCACGCCTTCCAAACCGTGGAGAAACGGCGAAATCCTTTCCGGCGGTAGACCCTCTCCCAGATTGGACCCTTCTGTGTCAGAAGCGCCACTGCAAGATGATGCGTTTGTTTCCATGGTCAAAAAAGCCTTGGAAAAGATGAGCGAAATTGAGGCACAAATGGAGGCGCAAATGGACGAAAAAGCCCCACCCCCTTCGCTACTGGAACAATTACTCAAAGCGATGAAAACCCAAATGCTGCAACTGCAACAACAGCGGGAGGGGGCTAGAAACTATCGTGCGACAAGCAGCCATGAGTGAGATTGATGCCTGAGGGAAGCGACGTCTAAAGGCTTTCAACGCCTCATCGCCACCCAGGTGGCAATGGTGATTAAGCCGGTAGCCACTGCGAAGCTTGTCTGTCGACCCGCATCCACATGTGAAGGCATGGCTGTCGCAATATCCGCTGCACCACTGGCCGAGATGAAGACCAGGCCCATAAGAGAGGCTCCGGCAATCAGCCCGAGATTGCGAGATAAACCTAGCAACCCTGAACCTGCGCCCCTCTGAGCTGGATCAATCTGGGTCAGCACAGCCGTGTTGTTGGCGGCCTGGAACAATGCATAGCCAGCGGTCAGCAAGGTTAAGGGGACAATGTAGCCTGAGACACCCAAGGCTATCGGCAATTGGGATAACAGGCCGGCGCCGATGAGCATGATCAATAGTCCGCCGATAGTGACAGGATGGGCACCCAGACGATCTACGAGGCGGCCTGCGGGAAAACTCAGGGCTGCGGCAACAATGGGTCCGGAGGCCATGCTCAATCCAATCTGAGTTGCATTCAACGCCAGTGCCCCAGACAGATAAAAAGGACCGACCACCAGTGTAGACATAATGACGGTCGTGACCAGAAAGCTCATTGCAACGCCAGAGGCCAGCGTTGAATTGCGGAACAGGGTCAAAGGGATCGGGGTGAGCAAGGCAGCGCCTACCGCTTTAACGTGCGAGGGAACCACTTGAACCCCACCCGCATCCACTTGCAGAAAGCGAGAAACGAGCAGCCAGGCGATAAGAGCCAGTGGGACATTGACCAAAAAGAGCATTGACCAGCCACCCTGCTCCAACAAAACACCGCCCAGTGACGGCCCCAGGGCCGTTCCTAAAGCTGAAACAGTCCCCAGGATTCCCATCGCACTACCAATCTGTTCTTTGGGGATATGCTCGCTCACCAGCGCCAGGGCAAGCGACATCATAAGCGCCGCACCTAACCCCTGCAGAACCCTTGCTGCAATCAACCAACCCAGTGATGGGGAAACTGCGCAAAGCGCGGAGGCCAATGCGAAAACGCCAAGCCCCACCTGTAACAATTTCCGGCGTCCTAAAAGGTCACCTAACCGACCCGCACTCACTACCAAGGCCGTTATCGCAAACAGGTAAGCCAGCACGACCCATTGAATCTGCTGAAAAGACGCATCGAAGGCCTTCACCATGGTAGGTAAACCCACATTCGCAATACTCGTCCCCAATGCGGAGAGGAGCGCAGCGAGCGAGAGACTGACCAGAACGCCGCGCACGTTAGCCTGCGCCACGTCAGTTTTAAGCAGGAGTGCATTTTGGGTTGTCATACTGAACCGCCTGTCATCATTTACTTTTGACAGCATAAAACCTCAAACAAACTTGCAGAAGACGCATCATTTGCATTTAATAGATGCATGAGACGCACAACATTATTACCTGCGACCTTCGACGCAACCGGTGTTTACCATGCCATCACCCGACCTGAATTTGCTTATCACCCTGAATGTCCTGCTGGATGAAGGCAACGTGGCGCGTGCGGCAAAACGTTTGCGGCTAAGCCCATCTGCAATGAGCCGGTCGCTTACCCGCTTACGGGAGACGCTGGGGGATCCCCTGCTGGTGAGGGCGGGCCGGGGACTCGTTCCGACCCCACGTGCACTGGAGCTGCGTAAGGATATCGGTCGACTGACCCAAGAAGTGCTTACGGTGCTGAGTCCGGCCAGCGATATTAATCTCAAACAGGTCGCCAGGACGTTTACGCTGAGATCCAGCGACGGTTTCGTTGAAAATTTCGGACCCGAACTGGTTGAGCATGTCGCGAAGGAGGCCCCCGGTATTCGCTTGCGGTTCCTGCAAAAAACAACGCAGGACAGCCAGGCCCTACGTGAGGGCCTGGTTGATTTGGAAACCGGGGTGGTCAGCGAACAAACCGGCCCGGAGATACGCACGCGAATGCTGTTTCGAGACCAGTTTGTCGGCGTGATGCGGCCCGAGCACCCGCTGGCAAGTCACCCGATGACCCTTGCGCGTTTCGCTTCAGCCCGACATGTACTGGTCTCGCGAAGAGGGAGCGATAAAGGCTTGATTGATGAAGTTCTGAGCGCCATGAAACTGGAACGTCAAATACAGACCACAGTCGATGGTTTTGCTGCAGCCCTCGCATTGACTCGATCTACCGATCTGCTGACTGCAGTTCCCGAGCGATTTACTGAAAATCTGCGACGAGGCCTGTTGAGCTTTCCGCTGCCGGTCCCTGCACCCGAAATCACCGTTTCGATGCTCTGGCACCCTCGTATGGATGGGGATCAGGTTCATCGCTGGTTACGAGATCAGTTACGTGATATTTGTGTCCGATCGAACGAGGAGTAAATGCCTGTGATCTGCCTTCCTGCTCGCCGCTCGAACATGCCGATGCTGACTCGCTCGCTGCTGGTGGCGGCCTGCGCACTCTCGCTGAATGCGCTCGCCGGGACGCCTCCCAATATCGTTCTGTTGTTGGCGGACGATTGGGGATTTAGCGATGTCGGAGCCTTCGGTGGAGAAATCCCGACACCTAATCTGGATGCGTTGGCCGCTCAGGGAACTCGCTTCACCAACTTTCATGTTGCCGCTTCATGCGCACCGACGCGTGCAATGTTGATGACTGGAGTGGACAATCATCGCAATGGGGTCGGCAATATGCCAGAGACCATGCCGGATGAGCATGCAGGGAAACCGGGCTACCTCGGCGTTTTGGACCGCAATGTCGTGACGGTCGCCAGTTTGCTGCGAGAAGGCGGCTATCACACCTATATAGCGGGCAAGTGGCATCTCGGACACGAAGCGTACAATGATTCAGGCGGACAGCGGCTCAGATAATTGGGAAATGCGCCCTTACCTGATGCTCAAGCCTGAGGTGTATTGGTATGAAGAGGGGCAGCGGATCTATGCGTTGCCTGAGGATTATTATTCTTCCACGTTCTTTGTCGATACTGCCATCCAACAGATCGAGTCCAATCGCGGTAAAGATACCAAGCCTTTCTTTTCCTATGTTGCGTTTCAAGCCAACCATATTCCACTGCAAGCGCCGCGCGCCTTTGTCGACAAACAGCATGGAAAATATGATCAGGGCTGGGATGCATTGCGCGAAGCCCGCCGCAAAAATGCAATCGCGCAGGGTGTTATCCCAGATGGCGCGGCCATGCAACGCATGGCGACAACCACCGACTGGGATACACTCTCTGAATCGGAAAAGGCCTATCAGGCCCGTCGTATGGAAGTCTATGCCGCCATGGCAGAAGCGATGGATCATGAAGTCGGCCGCTTGATTGCGTATTTGAAACGCACAGGCGCGTATGAAAACACGGTATTTATTTTTCTATCAGACAATGGCGCCGAAGCCTCTGATCCCTATGCGGTGACCTTGAGCCGCTGGTGGCTGGACTGGCAGTATGATCGCTCGCTTGATCGATTGGGGGGGCAAAGGCACCTATGCGATCATTGGCCCCAGTTGGGCGAGTGCCGCCGCCTCGCCCTTGGCAACGTATAAGTTTTACGCCGGTGAAGGCGGGCTCAGGGTGCCGTTCATCATTTCCGGGCCAGCACTTCCAAAAGAAGGACAGATCCATCACAGTTTTGCGTTTGTGACGGACATTGCGCCGACTCTGCTCGACCTGGCCCATGTCCCTCAACCCGCTTCAGCGTTGAACGGTCAGCGTATCGAAGCGATGACCGGACGAAGCCTTTTGCCCGTTTTACGTGGGGAATCCACGACCGTTTATCCGACAAATCATCCGGTAGGGTATGAATTGTCAGGCAATGCCGCACTGTTTAAAGGTGACTACAAATTATTGAAAAACCTGCCCCCGATTGGGGACAACGCCTGGCATCTCTACAACCTCCGGTCTGATCCGGGGGAGACTCAGGATTTACAGGTTGTGGAACCGGATCGATTTAATGAACTGCAGGAAGACTATGCGAATTATGCCAGGACCTTTGGTGTACTGCCCATTTCCGAGGGGTACGAACCGATCGCTCAGGTTCAGAAAAATGCCTTGCGAAATGCGGTACTCCCTGTGCTTGCGAAACCCGTTATAGGTCTTCTAATCGTGCTGGGCTTATTCTGGGGCTGGCGTCGACACCGCACACTTAAGGGATGCTAGGCTCCACTTCGTTCCGCCAACCATTTCAGCAAATCGGGAAACTTGAGCGGACGACTCAACAGATACCCTTGCAGGTAGTCGCACCCGAAGCCTTTCAGCTGCTCCTGGCTTTCGGCGGTTTCGACGCCCTCTGCGACGACCTGCAAGCCGAGGTCATGACACATGTTCACCGTAGTGTGGACGATGATGGCATCACCGCGATCACGGTCCATATCCATGACGAAAGAGCGGTCGATTTTAATTTCCTGAACCGGCATTTTTTTCAGGTAGGCCAGCGAGGAGTAGCCCGTGCCGAAATCATCAATCGACAGGCGCACACCAATGCCGCTAAGTTCATTAAGGATCAGCAGCGCATGTTCCGGGTTTTCCATCAACGCTGACTCAGTGACTTCCAGCGTGATATTCTCAGAGACTATCTCATGTTGCTTGAGGACCTGCCGGACGCGGCTAACCAGGTCTTTCTCCTTCAGGTTAATCGCCGAGATGTTGATCGCAACCGTGAGCGGATACCCCATCCGTCGTAATTCAGACACATGACGGGACGCTTCCTGTAACACCCACTCGGTCAACGAATGGATGATCCCGGTTTGCTCCGCAATGGGAATGAACTCGTCCGGCGGAATAAAGCCCAGTTGCTCGTGTTCCCAGCGCAACAGGGCTTCCAATCCACAGGGCTGTCCATCCTGAGCACGTACTTTGGGTTGGAAGACCAGGTAAAGCCCGCCCTGCTTCAACGCGCGTCTCAGTTCACCCGCGAGACTCAAACGACGGGGATTATAGGGGTTGATGCTGTCGTGATACTGCGTAATGAGCTGACCGGCACGAATGCTCATATCGATAGCAATCTGGGCGTTTCGGATCAGGTCAGGTAGATGCTGACCGTGATCGGGTTTGATGGCGACACCCGTCGTGCCGCCCAGATCAATCATCATGCCGTCAAATTCGATGGGTTCCGCCAGCAGACTGGTGATGCTACGTAATGCCGCCTTGATATCGTCACTTTCCGGGTTCTCGAACAAAATGCCAAAGCTGACCCCTTCGACCGAGGCGATCGACGCCCGCATCGGAGAACTTTCAATTTCCACGACACCTGACAGGCTTAAGGTCTTTTGATTGAGGGACGTCGCCAATTTCTTGAGCAACTGGTCAGCTTTTTCATGCCCGAGGGTTTTATTGACCTCATGGAAACGGCTCAGAAAAAACAATCCGAGCCCCAGTTGTTCGGGTAGTTTTTCGGCCGCCTGCTGTTTCCGGTACCAGTATTCCAGATAGACGCGGTTGGGCAATCCGGTGAGTGGCACGTGCAGGGCATCATAAATCAGACGTTCCTCTGCCTTTCGTCGGGCCTGTGTCTCTTCCAGCACGCGCTGCTGTGCCTTGAAACGCGCTTCACGTTCGAAGTTGAGTCGATCCGCCAAGGCCAGCGACAACAAAATGGCCTCCAAAACTGAGCCGAACTGCAGTCCATTTTCGGTGAAGAAATTGCGGGGCAAAAGCCCGATTTTGTTGAGTGCCAGGAGAAAAGAAGCGATGGTGATGCTGAGCCAGGCCAGAGTGTAGAAACGAGCGATTCGATGCCCCTGCTTCCAGAGCACCGGCCCTATGATCAGACAACCCAAAGAGGCCGGTAATACGCCGATTACATTAAAGAGAATCGCCTTGCTGTAGGGAACAAAGAGACCTGCAACCACCATAACCGCCGCATAAACGGCCATTCCAATGAAAAAGATGTTGAAGCGCGGCGAATGCTCCTGAAGGCTTAGAAAGTTGCGGGTGAACAGGCTGGCGAACAACACAATACCAGGGATTGAGACCAACAACAGTTGGTCTTGTAGCCAGGGTGTATCCTGAAAGAAAAACTGATTGGGAAAACCGTGCAGACAGGCCTGCACCAACATAAAGCACGTGACAAAAAGAATGTAATGTAGGTAAACACGCTCACGCAGTGAGAGATACAGAAAGGCGTTGAATAACACCATGACCAGCATGGCGCCGAAATAGAGCATTTGGCCGGTCAGTGCAAATTGATCCTTCACATGGAAGGTCGCCGGATCGAACAGAACCAGGGGCAATTGCAGCGAGCTACTGCTGCGCACTTTCAGGATCAGTAAGCCCTCCTGCATCGGGGCCAGCGTGAGTGAAAACAGATAGTTTCGATGAGCAATCTGGCGGGCGGAAAAGGCGACCCGGTCGCCCATGGTCAGGTGTTGGGGGTGCTGGCCTGCAACCTGCCAGATGAAGTCCACCTCATCCAGGGGGGGGTAACTGACTTCGACCAGACGATCAATCGACTCATGACTTGCATTAACGACGGGCAAGGCAAACCACCAGGTCGATTTCGAATAGCCAAAGTTCGGTGTGGCTTTCTGGCTGACCTGCCAAACCGTGGTGTCGCGAGCAAGGAAGACCAGAATGCCAGCAAAAGGGCCTGCAGCGAAAGCCAAAACGTACAATGACGATAAATAGAGGGTTTAGACACGCACAACTTTTCCGTTCAAGCGCAACCAAGGCATTCTCCTAAGCATAGGCAAGTTTTGCCAAATGTCCTCTGGTCCATCGAACATGGATGAATCCCCCCGTCAATTCTGAGACACTGGAACTCATGCGAACCAAGGAACGGGATGCCATGACCCCAAACGATTACCTCTACGCCCCTCAGGGTCTCGATACACGTGAACAGGTCAGACGCATGCTGGATGCCCACAACCGACTGCGTCGTAGCGAGGGGGTCTGGCTACCCGACCTCACCTGGGATATGGCGCTTGAACACTATGCACAAGCCAAAGCCGATTACCTTGCCCACTTCAATGGCGGTGCGCTCGACCACAACGCAGGCCTCCTCAACCCAGGTTGGGGGGAGAATTTATTCTGGTGCAGCAACCCGACGTATTACCCGCCTGATGCAGTTCAGTCCTGGTATGACGAGAAACCCGACTATTCCTGGTCGATGAATCGCTGCCGCCCAGGCTGTATGTGCGGCCATTACACCCAGATTGTCTGGAAAAATACCCTGAGAGTGGGCTGTGCGGCGGCCTTCTGTCCGAACGGTGGCGGGATCGTACTGGTATGCAATTACGACCCGCCGGGTAACTGGGTGGGAGAGCGTCCGTACTGACGCTGCAGTGTCAGATGGACCAGGGAATATCAACGCCCCAATGCCGTGCAATGTCCATTGAGGATTGCAGCGCACTTTCGAGCAGCGGAATGCCGGGGTGGGCAAAGGACCCGCTGAACCCGATCAGGCGATTGGGGTCCTGATTCAGTTGTCTGAGTTTTTGGATACTGTCCTGACTTTCCAGCGTCACCAGCGGTCGTTCGAAAAAGGCCCTGCCGACGACCGTACCCGGTGCAGGCTCGCGTAACGGGTTCCAGGTCTGAAAAATGGCGGGGGCTTTTTTCAGGGACGGATAGAGTTTATTCAGGCAGATACTGGCCATCGGCTTGTCCTGCAGGCTGTCCACCTCAAACAGGACCGGGGGAGATGATTGTCCATGCCCCGGTGCCAGGCGCGCATCGGTGTGAACCACGACTTCACTGCGTTCATAACCTACCGAGCGCAGGTATTTGCGCGCTTCGCGCTCCTCGTCGCCCAGCATATCGGCCGCCTGATTCGCCTGAACAGCCAGCACCACGCGGTCAAAAGTATGCCGATTCTTCTGGTTGTCCTCCAAAACAACGCCGGCAGGCTGGCCTTTGCGAACGTGTGTGCGAATGGACACGATGGAGGTGTTGCATATGAGCTGATCACAATGCTCCAGCATCCGCGCAATGGCGTCATCCGCCCCGCTTTTGGCTCGCCAGATGCCATTAAACAACAGGCCGCTGGTCATGAAATCAATAATCGTGTCGGCGGGATATTGTCGTATGGCCCGGTAGGAGCAGGTACCGATTGCCGCAAATGAGGGCAGTAACACCTGCTCACTGAACAAGGCGGAGTATCCGCGTGAAATCATGTACTCCGCAATCGTCTGCCCCTTCGTGAATCCCCGACGCTGGTCACGACGGGCGGTGATTAAGAAACGAAAGGCATCGCACGCAATTTTCACGGAATCCAAAGACCAATGACGCCATCCGGCGGGGCGAGGAAGGGAGCGGCGGCCAATGCCGAGATAACGATAGGCGAAGAAAGGCTGCTTCGCTGAGGGGTGACTGTAGGCGGCGGAATGGTCAGTGCGCAGAGTTTCGACGCCCATCAGGTCATAAAACCTGACCAGGTTCCGATAGTGATTCTGATTAAAGGCACGAATCGGGACGTCAATGCGCACAGTCTGATTTGAAAAGGTGTAGTCCAGATTATGGGCACCCATGCCAGGACGCCCGTGGCGTTCAAACAAGGTCACCTGATGATGCCGCCCCAGTAACCAGGCCGCACTCAAGCCGGCAATACCGCTGCCAACGATAGCAATTTTCACGCGTCAGATTCCTTTCTCATGTCCAAATAACCAAACCAGGGCATCATACGTTATTGAGAGGGGTACCAGCTATAAAGCCACCAATAAACCTGTTTTTTCGATCAATAAGTCAAAATAAATCGACTTTTTCTTACATTGGCATCACGTCATACTTGATGCAGTAATGTACTTCTGCGCCTCACGCTCAGGGAGAAACTTCGTGACCTCACTCGATCCGGTACTCCTGTTCTTTATTCTTGGACTAACCGCTGGGCTTATGCGTGCCGACGTTCGACTGCCCTCGGCGATTTATGAACTCATCAGCATGCTGCTACTGCTGACGATAGGCCTCAAAGGTGGCGTCGAACTTGCCCGACAACCTGTCGGATCGCTGGCCTTCCAGGCGCTGGCGGTTATCGCGATGGGCGCCGTATTGCCACTTCTGGCCTTTCCGGTTCTGCGTCATGTGGGGCGACTAAAGCGTGCTGATGCCGCCTCCGTTGCGGCCCATTATGGCTCGGTGAGCGTCGCCACCTATGCCGTCGCAACGGCCTATTTTATGACGCGGGAGATTCCTTTCGAGGCACACATGCCGTTCCTGCTCGCGGTTCTGGAAATTCCTGCGATTGTCGTCGGCATTCTTCTGGCAAAGGGACTCAACCGGGACATCCGCATCGGTCAGGTGGCCCACGAAGTGTTTCTCGGTAAGGGTATTGTCCTGCTGATTGGCGGCCTTCTGATCGGCTGGATAGCGGGTTATGAAGGACTTGCATCCATTAAGCCGCTCTTTTTCGACTTGTTTAAAGGTGTCCTGGCGCTATTCCTGCTGGAGATGGGCTTAATCACCGCCTCACAGTTCAGCAGCCTGCGGCAGTACGGCCCCTTTCTACTGGTATTTGGTATCGTCATGCCACTGGTATCCTCTGTGATTGGTATGCTCATCGGCTTCAATCTGGGTCTGTCGCTGGGCGGAACGGCGATGCTGGCTATTCTGGCAGCGAGCGCCTCTTATATCGCGGTTCCGGCGGCCATGAGGATTTCGGTACCTGAGGCCAATCCAACACTTTCCCTGGCGGCCTCACTCGGCGTAACCTTCCCCTTCAACGTACTGGTGGGCATTCCCCTTTACCACACGATGACAGAACAACTCTTTGCCATCGCCAGGAGCTAACGCATGAGTCATGTCGCCCGAAAGCTATTAACCATCGTCACTGAAAGTGCATTAGAAAAAATCTTACCTGAAGATTTCAAAAAACTCGGTGCCAGGGGGTTCACGATTACCGAAGCCCGCGGTCAGGGCAGTCGAGGGATGCGCAGCGGCACCTGGGATGAAAACGGAAATATTCGCATTGAAATTCTTTGCGACAGTGTAACGGCGGATGCCATCGCTCACCATCTTCAGACCCGCTACTATGATGACTATGCCATGGTGGTGTTCATCAGCGATGTCATGGTCCTCAGGCCGGACAAATTCTGAATGGTCTCGTCTTTGCGTACCGCTTCATCCTGAATGTGACCTGTGCACTGCCAGCCCACCCATTTGGGCGATTGTTTGATCACATGCGCCATCGGAAACTATCGGATGGCCCTGGTGGGACTTTTGCCGAAGTTTGGACGCTAGAATGATCAGGATGGAGCAAGGATATGCCCGAAACATTGCCGCTCGCAGAGCTTTACGCCAGTGTTACACGCACAGCACCGGAGTTTCTCGCCACGCTGGAGCGTTGGTTCCATTGCAAGCATCTGGTGCTGTTTAGCGGTCATCGTGACAGCCAGTCCTGCTGGTTGCTGGCCAGCAATGACCTGCACTTTGGCACACACGTGCCCGCGCCTTCAAGCTGGCCTGAGGGTCACTTTTGCCACCTTGAGGAACACCAACTTTACCTGAGTGTCCGGCCACAAAAGGATAATTTTAGGGGACTTCTGGTAGAATTCGCCTTTCAAGCGCAGGCTGAAAAGACCTATCACACCCTGACTCAACCCTACGCCTCCCAGCGCCGTTTATTGGACCGGATCGTAGAGGCAACGTCTTTATTTCTGCGTCTCCATGAGGGTGCGTTAGCTCGCCAGGCCTTGTTGGCCTTACTGGACCCCTACCCCTGTCCGATCACGGTATTCAATGCCAGCCGCGAAGTAGTCTATGTCAATCAGGCCGGCCGTTCATTGCCCAAGACCCTGAAAGGGATTGAGTTAACGCCGCAAGGTTTACGGCTGACATCCGAACAGGATAACGCCCGATTGCAGCGACACATCAAAAACCTGGTCACCCGTCAATTGCTTAACGTGGAACAACCGGATACGGTACTCACCCTGCATTTTTCAGGACAGGCGATTCCAATCCTGCTCACAACACACCAGCCACTCCAGTGGCGCAGCGGCCTCTCCACGTCTGAATTTCTGGTCTGGCTTTACTGGATGCCGCCACAACTGACACCCGCTCTGCCCCTGGGAAGACTGAAAGCCTCCTTCAACCTAAGTCCAACAGAATCAGAGCTGGCGACGTTTCTCTTTCACAGCGGAACCTTGAAACACTATGCCCAGCAACGGGGTGTTTCAGAATATACCGCGCGCAAACAACTGCAGACCATTCTGCAAAAAACAGGCGCCCGGACACAGGAGGATTTGATGATCACCCTATTCCAACAGTTGATATTTCGCTGAGGCCGGTCATGTTTCCCGCGTATGCCACATGGCCTGAACAGCACCCCGCCGAAGCCGAAGATGTGATTGATTTGATCTACGCATTTGCGTCAGAGCAGAACGACATTTCCAGGCTACTGTTAGGGCTGTCGAAATGTATCAGCTCAGCCACACACGAGGCAACAGACCCCCACTTTCTAAGACTGGCCGAGCAGTTCCTGCCCCATTTTAAGAATGCCATCCATATCAGCGAGGCGCTGAGTCAACAGAGACACTTTCAAACCGTGTTGCAAAGCGCGCTCGATCGTTTGCCCTTTGGCGCAGGTGTCATCAATGAGCAAGGGCGTCTGCTTTACGTCAATGCCTGTGCGACTGAGGCGATAGCGCGGTCGGAGACATGGTCTGTCGCGAATCGACACCTGGAGTTCAAGCATACCGGGATGGATTGGCTTACGGTGATCCCCAAAGGCCTTTCGGACCTCAAAATTGCTTTCACGGCACTTGAGCCTATAGAGCAATCCGAATGCAGCGAAGAGCGTCTGTTTTACTTTTGCATCAGCAACGGAATGACCCGCTTTGTCAACGCCCATCTGCTGGAACAGATCTACCGTTTGACCCCCGCGGAGATCAAAGTCACAGAGGCGATTGTGGCGAATCTCTCCACTCAGGAGGCGGCCAACACTCTGACACTGAAACAGGCCACGATTCGCGACCATCTCTCCAGTATTTACAGTAAGCTGGAGGTACAGCGAAAGCCCGATCTGATTCGAAAAGTGCTGTTCACCGGGCTGGTCGCACCTCAAGAAACGTCAGTGCCGGCTTCATCATCAGAAGAGAGCCCTGCCGGTCGATTCCGCCTGCCGGACGGACGCAACCTTAGCTATCGGGAATACGGTCAGCCCGATGGCCATGCCGTTCTTTTGCTCCACAATGTCATGGGGTCATCACTGGAACCCCCTCCCGGTAGTCTGGACGCGATTCTGTCGTTAGGCGTGCGGCTGATCGTGCCGGAGCGACCCGGCTACGGCGATTCAGAACCTTGTCCCGGACGGGATAAAAAACAGGTCTGTGACGACATCGAAAAGCTGTTGCAGCACCTCGGCATTGCCCGAATTGATATTCTCGGTCATTCGATGGGCACCCAGTATGCGATTGCCTGCGCTGAATACCTGAGTTCCATTGAGATTGGTCGCATCGCATTGGTCTCCACCCTGCCCCGCTTAACCGATATACGAGCCGTGTCGTCTAAGTCCACCCTGCTTACCAATGCCTGCCGGATCGTCCGTTACGCTCCTTTCCTGGTCAAACCCCTGCTGCAAATGCTGCTTAAAGGGGATATCGAAGCGTTTTATGAAAACCAGCTCAGCTATCTCAGACCACAACACCCCGGTAGCGGACTCGATATTGCATTGATGCAGGATCCTGACTTTCGGGCTTACTGCATCGCCAACTTTACCCAGTCAGCCCGACAGGGGATCGATGCCTGGGCAGAAGAGCTGAAACTGGGGCTTTCCGATTGGGGCTTCGAAATTCGTAATCGTCACACCCCCTACCAGATCTGGCATGGATGCCACGATACGATTTGCGCGCCCGAAACCGTCCGCCATCTGGCCAAATCGCTCAACGTGATGGCGTTTAACCTCCTTGAGGAGGAAACGCATTATTTATTTGCCCGTCATTTCAATTCGATTTTGGCATCTTTAGTGCGCGTTTAAAGCGTGCACAGTTCACAAACGAAAAAAGCCTACTTCATTTGTAGGATGTTCGATCACGCCATGATTTTTAGACTCTCGGAAAATACCAATAAACATAAAAAATCCGAGGAACACCATGACGATAAAAACAACTGGCCGTAAAGCCTTAAATACAACCCTATTAACACTCGCCCTTGCTGCGCCACTCAGCGCAATGGCTGAAATCAGCACGCCGCAGGCTCCCGCCGAGCGTGCTAATGATTATCCGATCGCACTGGTTCACGGCTTCTTTGGCTGGGGCCGGGAAGAAGTCTTTGGTTGGCATCACTTTGGCGGCTTCAATGATCTGCAGGAAATATTAAAATCTCGCGGTTACCACACTGTGACGCCCGCCGTCGGCCCGATCTCCAGCGACTGGGACCGGGCAGCAGAGCTGTATGCCCAATTAGTGGGTGGACAGGTAGATTATGGTGCGGCCCATGCACGTGAACATCAGCATGCGCGTTTTGGACGCACTTACGCACAGCCGCTGATACCGGGATTAGGCCAAACGACCGATGGCAAACGCCAGAAAGTGAATCTGATCGCGCACAGTCAAGGTTCACCCACTGTGCGGGTTTTGATAGAACTGCTGGCGAATGGTAGTGGTGCCGAACAGGCTGAAACCGCACCACAAGACCTATCACCGCTATTCCAGGGCGGTAACCAATGGGTGCACAGTGTTGCCGCGATTTCCGGCGCCAATGATGGCTCACTCCTGGCGCATACCATCTACCACAACATCAGTTTTGAAAATGAGCTACTGACCGGCATTACAAAGTTGGTCAACGTACTGGGGCTCGATTCGGTTTACGACTTCAAGCTTGATCAATTCGGTTTAGGCCCGCGTCAGAAGGGTGAAAGTTTCAACGCCTACATGAAGCGCGCCATGAGCGTGATGCTGGACAAAGACAACCGCGACACCGCCTTCTACGACCTGTCAGCAGACGGTGCCGAAGCGGTTAACGCCTTTGCCTCCGCAGAATCTGATGTTTACTACTTTTCCTGGGCCAATGAGACGACTACCAAAGGTTTTCTGACCGGCATTCACTATCCGCAGTTGCAAACCAATATCCTGCTGAGTCCTTTTACCCTGTTTATGGGAGCCTACAACCCTAAACTGGCTCCCGGCAATGTGCCGATTTCAAATGAATGGCGTGAAAACGATGGCATTACCAGCACGCGATCCATGTCAGCGCCGATTAACGGTTCAACCGACCTGATGGTGAACTACAACGCCTACCAGCCTGTGAATCCAGGTGTCTGGAACTATATGGGTAAAATTTCCGGCTATGACCACTGGGACATGATCGGACTTTTGGACGCCAATCACAGTGCCAGCAAAAACATCATTCCGTTTTACCTGAATGTGGCGCAGTTCCTCGCCTCAACCCCTGCCGAAAATTGAAAATAGTGAAAAGGAGAAAATAATGTCAAGCAGTCGTCCTCCCCACTTCCTGATGCGTGGCCATTACGCATCACACCCAGCGAATCCGACTGGGTGGATCATGGCTCTGTTTATGCTCGTCAGCCTGCTTTCGCCTCCCGCGATGGCCGGTTTGCTGACAGGCTTACCCCTGTTTTCAGGGGTCGATCTCAAACAGGTTGAAGCGGAACATCCCGGCGTGCCACGGGTTGATATCCGTTATCTCGGGGTGGGCGGCTACCTGATTAAATGGGGCGAGGACGAAATCATGATGGCACCGTCTTTTTCCAACCCCGATCCACTCAGCTTGTTGTTTAACACACGCCCCAACCCCAAGATTATTGATCGCATGATCCCGAACGTGTCCGATGTGGATATGATTCTGGTGGGGCATGCACATTACGATCACCTGCTCGATGTGCCTTACGTCATGAACAAATACGCGAAAAAGGCCAAGGTCTACGGCTCGAAAACGATGAAGCATCTGATTGCTTCTCAGGTCAGCGCAAGTCGTATTGGAATCGTGGAAGATAAGGCCGCGACAGCGAAAACGCCGGGAGAGTGGGTCTATAATCCATCCGGCCGCATTCGCTTCATGGCGATCAAATCGGATCATGCACCCAATGCCTCACTGCACGGCGCGATCAAAACCGCCTGGGGCACTGACTATGAGTGGGACTGGTTTTTTAACGTGTCGGAAGGCAATTATGACAAGGATCTTGACCGAATGCCCTTGTCTGCTTTCGAGTGGAAAGAAGGTCAATCACTCGCTTATGTTGTCGACTTTCTGGACGCCAATGGCAACATCGCATTCCGATTCCACTACGCTGACGCTTGCAGCACACCCGACAAAGGGTTCATCCCAACCGCAGTGCTGAACGAAAAGGCGGTTGATATGGGCATTCTGACCGTCGCAAACTATGACCAAATCAGCAATGATCCCAGCGATTACCCTGCCGGTATTATTCCAGGTTATCCGGAGGGGATCGTCGACAACCTTAAAGCCAACCACTATGTATTAGGCCATTGGGAAAACTTCTTCGGTAACACGGCGACTTATCCCTGGCCCTTTGACAAAGTCACCATTCTGCCGTTATCTGTTGTACCGCTGACCAATGCGCATAAATTTTTGGAACGCCTCAAGACGGCAACCCAAGCGCCCTTCACGTTCCCCAAACCGGGCGCGCAGATGACATTTATTGTCGAGTGATCTCGAGTGTGACAGGTTTCCGGCAGCTAACTGCTGCCGGATAACAGACCACTTAATTTACCCTTCGGCAAAACGAGTTTTAATTTCCAGTATGCTGTCCATCGTCTGCTCCAGCAGTAAAACCAGGGCGGGATCGAAGTGTTTACCGGCCTGAGAACGGATATGATCTAGTGCAGCCTCTACCGTCCAAGCTTCTTTGTAAGGGCGCTTACTGGTCAATGCATCGAACACATCCGCAAGTGCGACAATCCGCGCTTCAAGCGGGATCGCTTCGCCCTGCAGGCCCTCTGGGTAACCGCTTCCATCCCACTTTTCATGATGATAGAGCGCTACTGATCGCGCCATTTTGAGGAGTCGCGCATCACTCTCACCCAAAATTTCGGCACCGATAATGGGGTGGCGCTTCATGACCGCAAACTCTTCGTCTGTCAGTTTTCCCGGCTTGAGCATAATGCTGTCTGGAATACCGATTTTGCCGATGTCGTGCATGGGGGCTGCATTCAGCACGTCGTCCGCCAGATCCTCGGGGAATCCATAGGCCAATGCCAATATGCGGGAATAATGGCTCATACGCATGACATGCAGGCCCGTTTCATTGTCTTTGTATTCTGATGCTCGCCCCAGTTTCTGAATAATTTCCAATCGGGTTTCTTTCAGCTCGTCGGCTTTAACCAACGAGAGATGCGTTTTGACACGCGCCCTCACGATAGCAGGTACAACCGGTTTACTGATGTAATCCACGGCCCCTACCCCGAAGCCGTAGGCTTCATCACCCGCATCCTGCAAGGCCGTCACGAATATCACCGGTATGTGGCAGGTAGACGGATCATTTTTCAGGGAACGGCAGACATCGAAACCGGTTACGTCGGGCATCATGACGTCGAGCAGGATAAGGGAGGGGCGTTCACGCTGGATAAGGCCGAGGGCTTCCGAGCCGCTCTTGGCAAACGAGAGGCGGTAGTCTTCCTGCAAAATCTGCTTCAACACCTTGAGGTTATTAGGCTCGTCATCCACGATCAGAATAGAGGCGCGCTGTTCAGGCCAGCGCTGTAAAATGGTTTTCATGTCGTTGCCTTGCTGTTTTCCAGCTTACGAAGCAGCCCTTCGAGCAGGCTCACCGCTTCGGTAAAATCGAAATTATTCAGCGCGTCCAAAGTTTGCTTTAAAGATTCAGCATAGGCGGTGGGCAGGAATTGCTGAAGCGTCGAAAGCGCCTGATCATCCCATTCGTTCCGGTGGGCGGCTTCAAGCAGTGATTGCAGCGTGTCTCGAAGTAGAGACGTATCCACCGAGTCGCTCGTGACCTCATCAGAGTGGACAGGTGTTTGCTGCGTCTTCCGCAGGCGCGTAGCTAATTCGGCGCCAAATCGGGGAAGCCGCTGCGCCAGCTGATCTACAGCCGTCAGGCAATCGTCGAGACGGCGCTCCCGCGCGGCCGTTTCAAGCAGGGAAAGCGGTTCGACCAACCCGACGATGGAGAGGTTTGCGGCGACCCCTTTACTGCGATGTGCCGCTTGATGCAACGAGGCGAAATCCTGTTGTTGAACCAACGAGTCCATATCCAGCGCCAGACGTCCATAGTCAATTGCGAACCGGACAAGTTCCTGATTATAACGTTCACTGTCCCCCCAACGCGCAATGCCACGATCCCAATCTAACAGGGTTGTGGCTGATTTTTTCGATTTTGGCGGCGAGGCACACAGGTGCTCCATCCCCAGCACCCGTGCCAGCTCCCGGTTTAGAATATCGAGATCAACCGGCTTACTGGCAAATCCGACCATACCGGCGTTGCGGGCCGCTCGCTTATCCTCGTCCAGGACGCTGGCTGTCAGGGCTATCACGGGCGTTAGTTTTTGTTGCTGCTCCCGTTGAAACGCATGCAATGCCAGCGTTGCCGTGGTGCCATCCATTTCGGGCATTTGCAAGTCCATCAAAACCGCGTCAAACAGGTGAGACCGGGCTAATTCGAGCGCCTCGCTGCCGTTGGAGGCACACACCACGTTATGACCGTTCCGTTGCAAGATCAGGCGTAGAAGATCGAGGTTCTGGGGCATGTCGTCTACAGCCAGAATTGTGAGAGGAGGCAGTTTGACGGTGCTTCGTTCACTCAGGCCAGTATGGCTCGTACCCGGCATCAGGGGCAGGCAGAATTCGAAACAGGTCCCTTGTCCAAGATGGCTGCTGACACCAATCCAGCCATCCATTAACTCTACCAGTTGCTTACTGATCGTGGTTCCCAATCCGGTACCACCAAAGCGCCGGCTGATCGATACATCGGCCTGGGTAAACGGATCAAAAATGGTCTGCAAACGTCCGGGTTCGATGCCGATGCCAGTATCCGTAACTTTGAAGCTGACCTGGTTATTCTCCTTTCGGCTGACGTCCAGTTCTACGGAGCCCTGACTGGTGAATTTGATTGCATTACCGACGAGGTTATTCAGTACCTGACGAATACGGTCAGGCGCGCCCATAAAGTGCTCGGGCAAGGCCGGGTCCCATTTGAGATTCAGCGATAGGCCCTTTCTCCTGGCCTGCATTCCCAGCGTGGACAATACGGTATCGAGCAACTCCGGTAATGAAAAGCTGACGTTTTCAAGTTCCAGTTTGCCCTTCTCGAGCTTCGCACTGTCCAGTATGTCATTCAGCAGGTGCAACAAGGATCGGGCAGCGCGCGCGATGATCGAAAGATGCCGTGACTGCTCGTCGTTAAGGGGCGTTCCCATTAGCACTTCAGTAAAGCCGATAATCGCGTTCATGGGAGTACGAATCTCGTGACTCATGTTAGCCAGAAAGGCGCTCCGTGCGTTGGCGGCCTGCTCGGCTTTTTCCTTGGCCTGAAACAGTTCTTTTTCCATCACCCTGCGCGCCGTAATGTCCGTCACAAAGCCCACGAAGAGATCCTCACGTGGCAAACGCACATGCCCAATTGCCAGACGCATGGGAAAGATACGGCCGTGACGATCCAATGCTTCGACTTCGCGACCTTTACCGATAATGCTGGCTTCCCCGGTTCGCAGGTATTTTTCGAGGTAGCCATCATGCAAGCTGCGATGGGGCTCGGGCATCAAGGTACTGACGTTCCGCCCCATCAATTCTGTAACCGACCAACCAAAAACGGCTTCTGCAGCCTGATTGGCAGCAACAATGATCCCCTTGGGATTCAGAATAATAATCCCGTCCACGGCCGTATCCAGAATGGCGCGCAAGCGGGTTTTCTCTGCCACCAATGACTGATTCATGGCCCGGTATTTGAGCACCATGTCTACCGCGACAACCAGGCAGGTAATCATCACGGTCGTTACCGCAACCCCCACGGCCAATAGGGTAGACTGTGGCGCCGAGTCCAACAGTTGCAACCCCGCCGGAGGCACAAATCGGGCCGCCGCCATACCGGTGTAATGCATGCCGGCTATTGCGACGCCCATCACCCCACCACTGATCATATCCAGCTTCAAGGGGCTCAGGGTTCCCGTCGTCAAACGACGGATGCCAAAACGAATCCACAGCGCCAGCATGGACAGGGCGACAGCCACCAGAATCGATAATAGAAAGATGGGCAGATCATAGTGTAGCGCGGGCGCCATCACCATGGCCGCCATTCCGACATAATGCATGGTGCCGATGCCAGCCCCCATCAGTACCCCACCGATCAACAGCTCAGGCAGGGTAATATTTGGGCGGCTGCTGATATTGAGGGCGATAAAGGAGGCGGCCACACTGGGCACCATGGACATCAGAGTCAGGCTGCGAGCGTAACTGACCGGCGTACACAGATCGAAGGCCAGCATGCCAATGAAATGCATCGACCACACGCCGCCCCCAAGCGCGACACTGGCGGCAAATAGAATGGGGCCACGTCGATGAGTCGGCCCTACACTCTGCGCCTGAGTCGCCATGTGCAGGGCTAATATGGCGGTAACGACCGCAACGACGATGGATAGGGCTACCAGCCAGGCTTCATAGCGACCGAAGATCAGGAGGTTGTCTTCAGGGTAACCAAACAGGTAACTCAACCAGCTCATACGTTCGCTGCTTTCTGGACGACGTATGAAAGGTATAGTTGAAGTGACCGGATAATGCGATTCAGGAGGCTCAGGCGGGCCTACGCCCGCCTGAGCGATCAAGCCAGATCAAAGCGATCGGCATTCATGACTTTGGTCCAGGCCGCCACGAAATCCTGAACAAATTTTTCGCGGTTATCGTCCTGAGCATACACTTCAGCATAGGCGCGAAGAATTGAATTGGAACCGAACACCAGGTCGACACGCGTGGCCGTCCACTTCACCGCACCTGTCTTGCGATCTCGCAGTTCGTAGAGGTTTTTGCCCGCCGGTTTCCATGCATAGGCCATCTCGGTCAGATTGACAAAAAAGTCGGTCGTCAGCGCGCCCACCCGATCTGTGAAAACCCCGTGGCGTGTGCCACCATGGTTCGCGCCGATCACGCGCAATCCGCCTACTAATACCGTCATTTCCGGCGCTGTCAGCCCCATCAACTGGGTACGATCCAACATCAGTTCTTCTGCACTGGGTGCATAGTCCTGTTTCAACCAGTTGCGGAAACCATCGTGAACCGGTTCCAGCGGCGCAAACGATTCGGCGTCTGTCATCTCAGCGGATGCGTCGCCTCGTCCCGGTACGAAGGGTACGGTGACCGTGAAGCCCGCCGCTTTTGCAGCTTCTTCAATGCCCATATTACCGGCCAGGACAATCACATCGGCGACACTGGCGCCCGTCTCTACCGCGATGGGCTCCAGCTTCGCCAACACTTTCGACAGCCGGGCGGGTTCATTACCGGGCCAGTCCTTTTGCGGCGCAAGTCGGATACGGGCACCATTTGCCCCGCCACGCATATCGGAACTGCGGAAGGTGCGCGCACTGTCCCAGGCGGTCGCCACCCGTTCACTGATCGAGAGACCTGCCGCGGCGATTTTGGCTTTGACTGCATTCACATCGTAATCCGTGCGTCCGGCCGGAACGGGGTCTTGCCAAATCAGGTCCTCCTTCGGTACTTCCGGGCCAATATAGCGGGCTTTAGGGCCCATATCCCGATGCGTGAGCTTGAACCAGGCCCGCGCAAATACGTCGGAAAAATAGGCGGGGTCGTTATAAAAGCGCTCAGAAATCTTTCGATAGGCAGGGTCCATTTTCATCGCCATATCGGCATCGGTCATGATCGGGTTATGCCGTATTGAAGGATCTTCGACATCCACAGGGCGGTCCTCCTCACGGATATTCACCGGCTCCCACTGCCATGCGCCTGCCGGACTCTTTTTGAGTTCCCAGTCGTAGTTCAGCAACAGTTGGAAATAGCCGTTGTCCCAACGCGTCGGATGGGTCGTCCACGCGCCTTCAAGTCCGCTCGTCACTGTATCACGACCGACTCCCCGCGATGTTTTGTTCAGCCAGCCAAAACCCTGATCTTCCAGCTCCCCCCCTTCGGGCGCGGGGCCCAGATTTTTGGGGTTACCATTGCCATGCGCCTTGCCGACCGTATGCCCGCCAGCCGTCAGTGCAACCGTTTCTTCATCATTCATGGCCATACGGGCAAAGGTCAGGCGTACATCATGGGCAGTCTTCAGGGGGTCTGGCTGACCGTTAACGCCTTCAGGATTCACATAAATCAGCCCCATCTGGACAGCGGCAAGAGGGTTTTCGAGGGCTTCTCGGTTGCCGTCTGCATGACGCTCGGCTCCTAGCCACTCTTTTTCTGCACCCCAATAGATGTCCTTCTCAGGGTGCCAGATGTCTTCGCGTCCGAAACCAAATCCGAAGGTTTTCAGGCCCATGGATTCATAGGCGACATTGCCTGCCAGGATAATCAGGTCGGCCCAGCTGATCTGATTACCGTACTTGCGTTTGATCGGCCACAGCAGACGACGCGCTTTGTCGAGATTTCCGTTATCAGGCCAGGAGTTCAGCGGTGCGAAACGCTGATTGCCGGTACCGCCCCCACCCCGACCATCGGCGATACGATAAGTGCCCGCCGCGTGCCAGGCCATGCGGATCATCAGGCCGCCGTAATGTCCCCAGTCGGCAGGCCACCAGTCCTGACTGTCTGTCATGAGTGTCGTCAGGTCCCGCTTGAGTGCGGCCACATCGAGTTTTTTGACGGCCTCGCGGTAATTGAACCGAGATCCCAGGGGATCGGTTTTGTTGTCATGCTGGTGCAGAATGTCCAGATTCAATGACTTCGGCCACCAGCCCATGTGGGCTTGATCGTCCCGGGTTGCGCCGCCATGCATAAAAGGGCAGCCGCCATTTGTTTTCTCAGTGCTCATGACCTTCTCCGTTCGCGTTGGGTTGTTCAACTACAACTCAGATTAGGATCCACTGTCGAATTTAGACACTTTAAATTCTTTATCAGAGTGATAGTGAAATTAATTTCATACTGGAAGTAACTGATTAATCGTTTAATTTCCCTGTAAAATCGCCACGTTGAATCTTACAGGAGTTAATCATGCCACGCTTTCACGCAATTGATCTTCGGACCATCCGGGTTCTTGCGGTGTTCCTTTTTGTATTATCGTTTGGCACTGTGCTACCGGCCAGTGCGGCAATCCCCACGCTTCAGGAAATCAGCACGGTCACGCAGAGTGGCAAACTGGATGAAGCCCAGAAAATGGCTGAGGCCGTTTTACAAGCCCACCCACAAAGCGCCAAGGCGCATTTCGTAAATGCTGAATTACTCGCACGCTTAGGGAAAAATGAGGCGGCCCTTGCCGCCCTGACTCAGGCTGAGACACTTGCGCCGGGATTGCCGTTTGCACGTTCAGAAGTCGTCGCCGCCTTGAAAGCGCGTCTGGCGACGACCGCCCCGTCTATCGCTGACCAGACGCTTGCTACAACGACCCAGCCTGCGACAGCACCCGCCACTGAAGCATCTGCTTCATCAGGGATATCAAATGGTTTATTGATCGCAGCCGTGGTTGCCCTGATTCTGTTCGCTGTTGCGCTGGGACGCGGCCGCTCCCGAGGCAAGGATTTGACCCAAACGCACCTGCAGTCGCGACACGCAAACACCCCTCCCCACCTCACGCCCTCTAACCCGTCACATCAGAGCGCGCCGGGATATGCCCACCCGCAGGGACATGGCTACGCCCCCCAGGAGCACCGTGAAGGGATGGGTTCTACGCTGGCAAGAGGATTGGCAACCGGCGCAGCCCTGGGCGCCGGCATGGTGGCCGGACAAGCCCTGGCAAACCAGTTCATGGGTGATGATGCGCCTGCAGAAACACCGGACGAGGCCTCACGCAATGATTTTGGCGTTGCTGATCAAGGCGGTTGGGACAGTGCTGAAAGTAATGATTTTGGAATGGAAGGTGACGAGGACTGGGGTTGACCACCAGAAAGCAAATTCCACTTTGACGTAAGGCTCTGGCGATCACACCTAAAAAAAAGGCACCGCATCCGTGCGGTGCCTTTCTCAGGGCTCGTCACCCGTCCTTGGGTGGTTCGTCGATCCCTCGCGGCGCGTCCATGCGCCTGTGCATTTCCGTATGCACTGTGCGTCCCAGCGGGTTAAAATTTAACCGTTTACCTATCTGCAGAAAAGTCGTCATTTCGTCACTGCCTGTAAGAAATGACTTACGCCCTGTCAGACATCTCAGCGAATCGACGCAATTGGGCGCACCCAGGGACTGTTGCCACGCAGCCGCAAAGGCAGGCTTTGTAAGGCCTGCTGAGCATCGTTCAGCCCCGCATAATCGCCGTAAAACAAATTAAACCATGGACGTCCCAAATGCGTGCCCTGATTAAAAAAGATCGGCTGATCTTTCAAAACATGCGCATTCTGGTTAATGAAATTAGTCAGGCGCTGCTGATCATTCACCCCCACCAACTGAATACTGTAATGATCAGCAGGACGCGCATCGACCCATGCACGGTCCTGAAGGGGAACCAGCGGCATGGTCGCGCCTGGGGCCGGATTGATCGGCCCCATGACGCGATACTGCAAGTCATCCATCTGTCTTTGCAGTTGCCCCAGTGCATCCGTCAGTCCAACCAACTGGCGGGTGGTCTGACCGTTGCGAATCGCATCTGCTTCACCGTTGAACTGCACCCCCTGCTCCAGGCTGGTCAGCTGCTCTCTTGCCTGATCCAGTGCGGCCTGCAGGCCACCGATATCCGATGCATGCCCATTCACGCGACCTTGCAGCCCATCCAATTGCTCGGACACCGAAAGTGGAACGGCCGTGGGAAAAAACTGGAGCGTCAGCATACCAGCCAGAGTCAACGCCGCCACAGCACCCAGCCCACCCGTTAACCAGCGGACATTCTTGCGGGTCGAAAGACTCAGCGACACCAAATCAGAACCGGTTTTAGCGTGTGCGATATCAAGTTGCTCATGCAGGCTCTGCAAGCGCTGCAATTCGGTACCCAGCACCTCTGCCGTTTGCCCTAGCTGGGCCTTCATAGCCACCTGTGCAGCCTGAAGCCGCGTATCCAGCGCCTTGGTTGCCGCGTCGTGATTAGCCGACTGCGCAGAGAGTTGCTGACGGGTGGACTCTATCTCAGAGGTAAGTTGCTGATGAAAGGTGCGCAAAGCGTCCAGATTAGATTCCAACACCTGCCGCGAATCATCAAAATGGCGATTGAGCAGCCCAAGCTGGCCTTCGAGTTCATCCAGCTTGCGGTTGAGATCCCGGGCCAATACAGCTCCGGCTTCGCGCTCGGCCAGTTGAATCAGCTGAGCAGTCGCAGGCTCCGACGGGGGCGCGCTTGATTGGGGTTCGTGAACTTGAACGGAAACTTCAGGGTGGGCGGATTGAGATTGATGCAGTTCTTTTTCGACATTCATGGCGATTCTCCTACCTTGGACAACATGAAGGGACGAAGCAGGCGCGGCGGGTCAATGACCACTCCCGGTCCTGTCTCGCGTCGTTTGAGTATACGCGGATAGAATAGGTGAGGAAGCCTAGTTTCCAGTGGTATGCTGGTCTCACTTCAGCCCTTCGAACCCGCCATGATTCGAGAACCCATGCTCATCATTAACGCCCCCCATTGGCGAGGACCGGCCCTTTACGCGCTGGCCCTGTTACTCTTTGCCTGCCTGGACGCCACAACCAAATACCTTGCCCAGTCATATAATGTGCCGCTTATCGTCGCTATACGCTATCTGGTGCATTTCGCACTGATGCTGCTCCTGCTGGCGCCACTGGAAGGCAGAAGGTTGATCGAGACCCGACATCCGGGCTGGGCCATTCTCAGAGGTGCCTCTCTGGCAACGGTATCGGTTTGCGTTGGGCTTGCGTTGAGTCGTATGCCAGTCGCCGAAACGACGGCGATCGTTTTCCTCGCCCCCATCGCTGTCGTGATGCTGGCCGTGCCACTACTGGGTGAAACATTGGGGCGCTTAGGTTGGGGAGCCTGCCTTACCGGCTTTATCGGGGTATTGCTGATCGCCCGCCCTGGCAGTGGGCTAGATCAGACAGGCATGATGTTCGCGTTCGGCGCCGTCATCGCGGCGACCCTGTATCAGCTGCTTTCCCGCTACCTCGCCAGCCGTGAACGCACTGTCACGCTCCTTTTCTTTACCGCCGTGTTTGGCTCACTGGCTTATGGCCTCCTTCTTCCCTGGACCCTGCATGGTCCCACGCCAAGCCTGACGCAAACGCTGTTATTTCTGAGTATGGGGTTCACAGGCGGATTGGGACATTACCTTTACACGGCCGCCTACCGGCATGCCTCGGCATCAACGCTGGCACCAATGAATTATCTGCAACTCCTTTGGGCAGGCCTGCTAGGGTGGGTGATATTCGGTCATCTTCCAGATCAGATCAGTTTGCTGGGGATGCTTCTGATTGCGGGCTCAGGTGTCACGGTGGCGCTGTCCAACAGGCGCCCCCCTCAGGCTAGCGGAAGCTCAGCATAAAACTCAGTGCGCACCCCGGGTTCAGATTCAAACCCAATGCGTCCTCCCATGCGCTGCACCAGCTCTTTTGAAATCGCCAATCCCAGTCCTGTCCCCCCTTTGGAACGGGTATCGGAACTATCTGCCTGAGAAAAGCGACGAAAAATCCGGTCACGAAACGCTTCGGGAATACCTGGCCCTGAATCAACGGCGCTAAACCGAATCTGATCATTCCGCTTCACCACCTGCAACAGAACCTCTGCACCCGTCGGTGAAAACTTAATAGCATTCGAGAGCAGGTTCACCAGCACTTGCTGAAGCCTGTCGGGGTCGGCCCGGCACTGTGGAAGCCCCGGTTGAACCGTCGCGTTAAGTCGTACCCCAAACTGCTCTGCATAGGGAATCAGTGCTTCGACACACTGTTCAACCACAACCTGAGGACGTAAAGCACGAAGATCTAATTGGATGGAACCCGAGGTAATCCGCTCCATGTCCAGCAAATCGTTAATCAGCAAATGCAAACGTTTGCTGTTACGCACGGCGATATCCAGTAACTGTCGTTGCATTGCATCGACAGACTGATTCGCGGCTTGATGCTGCAACATCGACAGCGCGCCATTAATCGCCGTGATGGGCGTACGCAACTCATGGCTCACCGTTGAAACAAATTCATTCTTGAGCCGATCCAGACGGCGTTGCTCGCGGAGATCCTGGCATTGGAGAATGTAACTTCGAGAGGCACTATCCCGCTCAGGCAGTTCGCTGACATGCCAAAGGCACTCAATATCGTCCCCTCCCTCGGCTCTCAGCGGTGCTTCCCAGCTCACTTCATCTTTAGGGCAACTCTGATTAATTCCAGAAATCGTATACCATGAGACGACAAACGACAAAATGGAATCGCCATGAAACAGCAGAGTCTGGAGGCCAGTGGTTTTGAGGTTTACCGCAAGAAAACTCGCAAGGAAGTTTTCCTCAGTGAAATGGATCGGATCATTCCGTGGAAAGAATTGAGCGAAGCAATCAGACCCTACTACCCTGATGTACCCAAAGGAGCTGGTCGAAGACCGATTGGTCTGGAGCGTATGTTGCGAATCCATTTTCTGCAGCACTGGTTCGAGCTGTCTGATCCCGGAGCTGAAGAAGCCCTTTATGATTCCAGAGCGATGCGTTTGTTTGTCGGAATTGATCTTGGCAAAGAGCTTGTGCCGGACGAAACCACCATTTGCAAATTTCGCCACTTGATGGAAACGCACAATCTGGGTGACGAGCTCTTTCGCCTGGTCAATGTATATCTCGCAGAGAGCGGCTTGAAAGTGTCCAGGGGAACAATTGTGGATGCCAGCATCATCAACGCCCCAAGTTCCACCAAGAATAGAGACAAAGCGCGTGATCCCGATATGAAGCAGACGCGCAAAGGCAACCAGTGGTATTTCGGGATGAAGACACACATCGGCGTGGACAGCAAAACCAAGCTGATTCATTCCGTGGTGGTGACACCCGCCAATGTACATGATTCACAAGTGCTGGGCGACTTACTCCATGGCAACGAAACGCGTGTATGGGGTGATTCTGCCTACACCGGGCAGAAGCGGGTGATTCACGAGCGATCACCAAATGCTAAGGACTTTACCCAGCGAAAAGGTAGCCGTCACCGACAGCTGAGCGAACAGGAGAGATCGAGCAATCGGCACAAATCGAAAATCCGATCGCGGGTTGAGCATCTGTTTGGCATTTTGAAAGGCCAATTTGGCTATAAGAAAGTGCGTTACCGAGGCTTGGACAAGAATGCCCACGCGGTATTCACGAAGTGTGCCTTGGCCAACCTGGTGATGGCCAATAGGCATTATCACCTCTCCTGACGGGAGAGGTGCGCCTGAAATGGCGCTGACGGCCGCTAAAAGCGGCAGAAAGACAAGATTTACCCATTTTTTTGAGATAAAACTATCAACTAACAGAAGTGGCCTGAAAATACATAGGATTATTCAGACCTTCCTTAGATTTAGTTAGTTCGGCAATTTGCTGCGCTAGCACGGCGGAACCCGCGTCCGTAAACAGGTTTTTCAACTCTGTGCCCAGTACCGCATCTCTTGGCAGTCCGGTCAGTTTCATTAGCGCCGAGTTAACCGACTGAATCACTTGCTTATGATCAACGATCAACATGCCCATGGGCGCCATCTCAAAGGCACGGGTAAACCGCTGTTCCGCCTGCTCAGCTTCAAAGTCAGAATCTCGGCGCTCTCGTCTCAACTTACCCAGAGTGCCCGCCACAAGGCCAATCAGCGCAGACATTACTAATATGACCAGGCGATACGACGCCCAAATATCCCCGGACAAGCCCTCTGGCCTTACGCTGAGCACCCACTCCGCGCCCGGCAGGTTAACCGGTAATTGCAATCCACCCTTGCCATCATAGCCGCGACTGGTTAGAAAGGCGCTTGCTTGCCCGGAGACAGAAAGGCTCATTTTCAAATCCAGCTGCTGGGCATGACGATCCAGGAATGCAAACAGCGTTTCGGCATCCAGCACCGTGCTCACCATGCCCCAATACTGCTGATTCTGAAGAAAGACTGGAATTCGATAAATTAACCCCGAGCCACCCTGTACTAACTTAATTGGGGGAGACAGACTGGGCAAACCCCGTTGGATAATCTTTTCTACAAGAGACCACTGGGTTGGCAGATCAGGATAATAAAGTCCTAACGCCTGCTCGTTACCTTCCAGTGGCCAGATATAGGTGATTCGATTACCCGGTGCCAGACCGATATTGCGGATATAGCTGGCATCCTGAATCAGCGTTTTCATCCAGGGGTCTAAAACAGCCGGAGCTACCGCCCCCTGATTCGCTTTGATAAACGCCTCAACGCCGTTGGCCAGATACAACGACGTATTCAGTTCAGTCAGCAGTAGGGTTCGCAGATCCACAGCGCGGGTTTGCAATGCCACGAGCTGTCGTTCCTCTGTCTGGCGGGCTATCAGCCACAGCGCGGTTTCCGCCAGCCCGAGCGTTATCACAAAGGCCAGCAGCGGCGTACGCCAGTTTCGCAGCGTGGAGAGCATAGGCAAAGCGCGTCGACCTCTTTACACTCTGAGTAGACAATCATTCAAGAGTAGCAGAAGTCATGCAAAGGCTGACGAATTGGCAACAACTTCGGGTTCACCCCATCTTCCCCCAGGTCTATCTTGAAACGGCACGCAACCGGGGGGCTGATCCGATCGGGTTACTGCAGCGTGCAGGCCTGAAGCCAGGAAGAGACACCTTTGATGACCTGGACTTGAACATGGCGCAGATGAACAGCCTGGTTAACGCCGTTATCGAAGCAACCGGCAATCACGGCATCGGCATTGAAGTCGGACAGTCGATCCCTCCCACCGCCTTTGGCAGTCTCGGATTTGCAATCGTCTGCAGCGAGACCATTTATGAGGCCATCAAAACCGCGCAGCGATTCTGGAATCTCGCGGCTCAGCACCTGAGTGTCGACGTCACAATGGGCAGCAGCGTCTGCGAAATCACAGTGAGAAGTTTGATTGACCTGGAAGACCCTTTTCAGCAACTTATTCTGGAGTCAGCGATCGCAGTATTCAAGCGCGCCTTAGAACTGTTGTCATTAACACCCTCACACGAGACTGAGGTCTGGTTTTGCGCCGATGAACCCCCTTATGTGGACCTCTGCCGCCAAAGACTTGGCAAGGTTCGTTACAACATGTCCGGTAATTGTTTTCGATTCAATTCAGGCGTGCTAACGACCAAACTCCCCATGCGCAATCCTTCCGGACTCAAACTGGCCTGGGCACAGTGCGAAAATGAAGAAGCACAACTGGACTGGCCCGACCAGCCGCTCCTGGAGCGAATACGCAACGCATTGGAGCCTGGACCTGGCGGCTACCCGGGACTGGAGGAAATCAGTCGCCGCATGGGGCTGTCGCCGAGAACGCTGCGCAGACACCTGGAGGCCGATCATTCGAGCTTTGCAACCTTGTTGGAAACGCGCAAACATCAGGATGCCATTCGCTTGCTAAACGATCCTGAGCTAAGCATCCAGGACATCTCAACGCGACTTGGCTATCTGGATCCCGCAAACTTTACCCGTGCCTTCCGACAGTGGACGGGGGAAACGCCCACACAGTATCGTCAAAGAGGCAAATCCCTCCGCTGAGGTCTATGCTTGGGCCTGTGGGTGAGCAACAAATCAGAGGAATGGTAGGTGCAACTCTCTCGACGGGATTTATTGGGGCTCTCCCTCAAACTGGCTGCCACCGCAAGCGCCCCTTGTTGGCTGAATGCATGCGCTAAACAGGAACCGGCCGTGCGGGTAGCAACCAATGTCTGGCCGGGGTACGAATTCTTGCATGCGGCAGAAGCAACCGGACAGTTCCGTGAGGCACCTGTTTCGATGCTGGCGATGCCTTCAGCAACCGCCTGTCTTCAGGCCCTGGCATCCGGGAATGCTGAAGCGGCCGCACTGACACTGGATGAGCTCTTAACAGCCCGCGTGGACAATATGCCGCTGACGGTCGTGACCGTGCTGGATCTCTCCGTCGGTGGCGATGTCGTCCTGGCCCGCCCGGGGATCACCACACCCGCCGACTTGAAGGGGCAGCGTATCGGTGTCGAGCAATCCGCAGTCGGGGCAGTCATGCTGCATGCGTTACTGGCAGAGGCTCAACTCAGCCAAAGTGACGTTACGATCGTATACGCGACGGTTGATGAGCATGTTGCGCGTTTTCGGGCGGGAGATGTCGATGCGCTCGTAACGTTTCAGCCAGTGCCCAGCCAGCTAAGGGAGGATGAGGCGCACCTGATTTATGACAGCAGTCGAATACCCGGCCAGATCATGGATGTGCTTGCCGTGCGACCAGAAGTGCTTGCGCGCAGTCCCAATGCCCTTAAGACCTTGGTGAAAGGACATTTCACCCTGCTTGAACAGTGGAAAAAACAGCCAGGTGCCCTTTCCACGCTGCTTGCTGGACGCTTGGGCGTTGCGCCAGAAAGCGTGAGTGCAGCCTATGAGGGACTTGAATTGCCAGACGCGATCAAAAACCGTTATTGGCTTTCCGGGACACCAACGCCGCTCGACCAGGCAGCAGAGGCACTCATGCAAACCATGTTGGGCGCGGGCTTACTTCCGAAATCGACCTCGCTGGCCCAGCTCTCCGACCATCGTTTTTTACCTTAATCGAGACCTCAACCGTGTTGTTATCCAGGCTGACGCTCGCCAAGGTCATCACCCTCGCCGTCCTGTCGGTTTTCTTGATTCTGACAGCCTATTCGTTTAACCACACCGTCAATGTGCAGTATGCTGCCGATAAGGCTGCCATGATCGATCAGCTACAGCGCAACTTAGCCATTTTGGGACGAAACAGTGAGCGGCTGCTCAAGCAAGACCCCGCCATGCTGAAAGAACACTTCAGCCAACTGGCCGGTGAATCGCATGTCCTGCAGGCCGCCATTATCGATGAGAACGAACGCATATGGATCTCCAATCAGTATGACAAGTTGCATGAGTTGGTGATCAAAGCTTACGATCCTGATCGGGTCAGTTTTATCCGCAGAGCACGCGAGACGCGCTTGCTTCAGATTGACGAAAGGATCGTGAACAATACCACAGTGGTGTGGATTGCGATGAGCTTTTCCGCCCCCCAGGACTCGCACAGTCTTCGCAACACACAACGCGGCGTCATTTTTTTCAGTTGCAACGCCGACAAAATTTATCAGGAAGCCTCTGCCAGTGCGATCTCCGTCGCCCTTTCCTCCCTCCCCCTCCTGCTGGTCTTAACCCTCATTCTGCTCTTCACACTGCACGGGCTCGTGACACGCCCAATTCGCGCCGTTATAAGCTATGCAACGGCGGAAAATACTCACTTACCCCTGACACTCAGTCATGCTCCGACCGATCTGCAAGCGTTAGCTGCGGCAATCTCCCGGATGCGTCAGGATTTGTCCGCACAACTGACTCAGATTAAAGAAGAAGGTGCACTTAACCGTCTGATCTTAGAAAATACCAACAACGGATTTATCACCATCGATACGAAGGGCGTTATCCAATCAGCCAGTCCACCGGCAGAAAAAATGTTTGGCTATAAGGAAAGCGAACTCAAAGGACAAAATGTTTCCATCTTGATGCCCCCACCTTTAAGGCAACTCTGATTAATTCCAGAAATCGTATACCATGAGACGACAAACGACAAAATGGAATCGCCATGAAACAGCAGAGTCTGGAAGCCAGTGGTTTTGAGGTTTACCGCAAGAAAACTCGCATCGCGGGTTGAGCATCTGTTTGGCATTTTGAAAGGCCAATTTGGCTATAAGAAAGTGCGTTACCGAGGCTTGGACAAGAATGCTCACGCGGTATTCACGAAGTGTGCCTTGGCCAACCTGGTGATGGCCAATAGGCATTATCACCTCTCCTGACGGGAGAGGTGCGCCTGAAATGGCGCTGACGGCCCCCAGAAAGACAAGATTTACCCATTTTTTTGAGATAAAACTATCAACTAACAGAAGTGGCCTGAAAATACATAGGATTATTCAGACCTTCCTTAAGCGAAGAGCACGGCGACTACCTGAAAGCATACCAGCACACACACCAGCCAAGAATCCTGGGGCAGCGGAGGGAAACCAGAGGGCTGCGCAAAAATGGCGAGTCATTCCCCTTAGAACTACGGGTGGAGGAAATTCACAAAAATCAGCAGCCCCTGTTCGTCGGATCGGTCAGAGATCTGACTGAACGGGTTGCGCTGGATCGTGCTAAAAATGAGTTTGTCTCAACCGTAAGCCATGAATTACGCACCCCGCTGACGGCAATCAACGGAGCGGTCGGTTTAATACTTGGAACGGCAGGGCCAGATCTGCCTGAGAATGTTGCCCATTTACTGGCGGTTGCACAACGCAATGGAGACCGCCTGCTTCAGCTGATCAATGATCTTCTGGACATGGAAAAATTGCTCGCAGGTAAGATGCCCTTGCACTTTGAAACCGTATCCGTGCATGAACTGGTCGTTGGCAGCATCGAATTGCTCAAACCGATGGCTGGCCAGCTAGGTAAGCACCTTGTTGCCGGAATTTCACAAGTTCCAACCATTCGCATCGATCCGCATCGCTTTCAACAGGCCCTCACCAATCTTGTCTCCAATGCCCTCAAGTACTCCGGCGACACGCCAGACGTTCATGTCGACGTCGTCCATCAAGACGGTCATGTGATGATCTCGGTCCGCGATCAAGGCCCAGGCATTCCAGAATCCTTCCACGAAAAGCTCTTTACCAAATTCGCCCAGGTAGACGCGTCGAACACGCGACAGACTGGAGGAACAGGACTGGGGCTTGCCATTACCAAGCAACTGGTAGAGCAAATGGGCGGTCAGATCCATTACCGCGCTGAGTTACCCAGTGGCACTCGCTTTGATATGGTGTTTCCAATCGCAGATCCAGATGCCTCCACTTAAAAGTCTGCCGCCGGGCGCACGCTACATGGCCATCAGCGCATTGGGCTTCGCACTGATGGCGGCTTGCGTGAAAGCTTGCAGTCAGGCAGGCATTCCCCTGCTCGAAATCGTTACGGCCCGTGCGCTTGTTTCCCTGGCATTGAGTTATGTCGATGTCCGACGTAAAGGCCTCTCCATCTGGGGCAACCAGCACGGCTGGCTATTCGCCCGCGGCATGGTTGGGACCCTCGCGCTGGTCTGTGTTTATTACGCAGTCACCCAACTACCCTTGGCAGAAGCGACCGTTATCCAGTATCTGCACCCGCTTTTCACCGCCGTACTCGCCTGGCTGTTTCTACATGAAAAACTGCCCCGTTCGACCTTTATTAGCCTGATGCTGAGTTTCGCCGGCGTCATGGTTCTGGCGCGGCCTGACAATCTTACCGATCAAAACATTCACAGTTTGCCGCCCCTGGCCCTTCTTGCCGCGCTGGGTGGCGCTTTCGGCAGTGCAGTCGCCTATGTCATCGTCCGTCGCCTCAGTCGTGCCGAAGATCCCTCGGTGATCATTTTCTATTTCCCTTTGATTGCGCTGCCCTTTTCGCTGGTGTTACCAGGCCCGGGCTTTGTTATGCCGCAGGGCAACACCTGGATTCTGTTGTGCTTAGTAGGCGTGTTTACCCAAATCGGTCAGCTGGGACTGACAAAAGCACTGCAGACTGAAACCGCAGGACGGGCGACAGCCTTTTCCTACATCCAGATACTGTTTGCAGCCGCACTGGGCGTCTGGTTTTTCGACGAGCGCCCCACGCTGTGGACCTTAGCCGGTGGTGGATTGATTCTGCTCGGTGCATTTATCAATCTGGGTACGGCGAAACACCCTGGGGCTCGCTGACGGGGTGATTTGCACCGCAACGCAATTTGGTGTGAACTGATAAATACAATAATTCAAACTTGAGGCATGCATGACATCGCTTTTACGCTTCTGGCTCAATGGCCTTTTTTTGCTGTGCATGACGAGCCTGACACCCGCGACCGCCGTCACCCCGGAGACCACCGATAGTCAGTGGTGGAAAGCCTTGGCCGCCAATGCCGACGAGCGCCCTGGCGACTGGTCTGAGCGCCTGACGAGAGAGTTGCGCGAATACGAGCCCTTTGTCAGCCCTGAGCAATACGCGGTGCTGGAAGCACAGGCCCGCCAGGTCTCCTCACCGCCGAAGCGTAAGGCGATCTTCGCGTCACAATACCCCCCCATTAAAACCGCAAATGTCCTGGGCCTCTACACGGCCTAGTTCCAGCGGGCAACGGTCGAACTACAGTCTCGCGAGCTGGCCAGCGCCCTGCAATTGGCGAAACTGCAAATCGAGAATCAACAGGCGCTGTTAAGTCGCTTATGGCTGAATAAAACCGCCACCGACAATCGCTTCAATATTGTGCGGGAGCAGTTAGTCCAGATGAGTAACCTGGAACACCTGCAGTGGTTACAAAATCAGGCCCGCATCGGTGAAGCGCTTGAGGCCCACCTGGATCAGCAATGACAAACCCTGGTGTCGGGATTGTTCAGTAGTCAGGCCGAATATGAATCCCTCACGGCCGAACTGGAGAAACCCGCCAGGCGCGCCAAAACAACCGGCCATCTGGAGCTCATGGCATTTGCCCAGAAACTTCAGGATATTCATGCGCAGCTACTACAGGACAAATGGCGTCAATTGATGGATATCAGCCGGCTGGTGCAGGGCCATGCGTTAAACTCGCTCGCCGATTATGCGCCCGCTGATGAGCGCCTCAAGGATCTCGAAGCGGAACTGAATGGCATACGGCAAAGCCGACTGGAGGCGCTGAGTGAAGACCCCAGACAACTCGCCAACGTGGTCCAGCAACTCAATACCTTGCAGGAACAACTGCGCGAACAAAAAGTCCTCGCATTGTGCCTGAAAGGGCTACGCGAGATTGCCCATGCCCGCTTTCTGGCGCAATTGAGCTGGCACCAGCAATGGATTCAGCAGGGCCAAAGCGGTTGGGATGTGATGAAGAACGCGCTCAGTTTTTTCAATGAACCGCTCTTCACGCTGGACGACTCCCCCGTCACCCTGCTGGGACTGTGCAAAGTCGTCGGCATCATTGTGTTTGCTCTGATGCTCTCCGGCTGGTTGCACACGTTTCTTCGTAAAGTATCGCTGAAACGAGGCATTCAGGAATCCACCATTTTCACCATGTCGCGGGTGATTCATTACCTGATCATGACCATCGCCACTATTAGTGCGCTCTCCAACATTGGTATCGATCTGACCAAACTGGCACTGGTGGCAGGCGCACTGTCCGTCGGTATCGGTTTTGGTCTGCAGTCCATTTTCAGCAACTTTATTTCCGGACTGATTCTCCTGTTCGAACGCCCCTTTAAAGTCGGCGACCTGGTAGAGTTGCAGTCAGGTGTGCGTGGCAGAATCCGCGCCATCAATGTACGCTCGACTCAGCTCAACACGCGGGACAATGTCGATATCCTCGTCCCCAATTCAGAATTCATCAATGGCCGGGTGGTAAACTACACCTTCAGCGACTCGGAGCGGCGGGTCCGCATACCCTTCGGCGTAGCCTATGGCAGCGACAAACATCGGGTAAAGGATGTAGTGCTCAAAGTGGCCGGTGAAAGCCCCAACACCATCCGGCATAAACCGATTGATGTCTGGTTGGTGGCGCTGGCTGACAGCTCACTGAATTTTGAATTGGTGGTCTGGATCGACGCCAATAAGGTCGCTGACCCGGACGGTACACTGGCAGACTACCTCTGGCGCATCGAATCCGCGCTGGTCGAGAATCATATCGAGATTCCGTTCCCCCAGCGCGTGGTGCACATGCGTCCCGCCTGAAGGTGGTAACGCCTTTTTTCACAGGCGCACTAAAACGGCGAGGGATGCTTCCGTAACACCTCATGGATGTCGTTCAGCGCCGCGATAGGTAGCGGTGCTTCGAATGCATCCAGGTCTTCTTGCAACTGGCTTAAGGTCGTCGCGCCAATGATGGTGGAGGTCACGCCATCCACCTGATCACACCAGGCCAAGGCTAACTGCGAGGGCGTCACCCCATGGTGGGCGGCTACTTCGACAAAACGCCCAATCGCTGCTTCGGTACGGGGGTTATCGCGGAACAGGCCATGGCGTTGCGCGAGGCTCCAACGACTGCCTTGTGGACGGGCGCCCCCCAGGTACTTGCCACTCAAAGCACCTCCCGCCAGCGGTGACCACGGCAAGTAGGCAATATTGCAATGGACGCACTGCTCGATCAGGTAGGGCCAGTCCTTAATATGAAGCAGACTGAATTCGTTCTGAATCGACACCGGTTTCGGCAATGAATGCACTTCTGCAAGACGAAGATACTGTTGGATGCCCCAGGGCGTGTCATCCGAAATTCCATAATGTCTAATCTTACCGGCTTTTATGCAGCTATTCAGCCCTTCGAGAATATTCAGCATACCCTGGGTGTGAAGTTCAGCATCGACCTCGCTGAATTTCAGGCGGCCCGGCCAATGCTTGGAGAAATGGGGAGAGGTGCGATTCGGCCAGTGTAATTGGTACACATCAATGTAGTCCGTCTGCAATCGCTTCAACGAGGCATCCACCGCGTCGATGACCGCCTGTCCTGTGATATCCGCACCGCTGCGAATCCAGGGCAGTCCGTTCCCGGCTATTTTGGTTGCCAGAATGATCTCACTGCGCCGCGCCGGAAAACGTGCCAGCCAGTCGCCAATAATGGCTTCGGTTTTGCCGTAGGTATCTTTGGTGGGTGGTACCGCATACATCTCGGCGGTATCAATAAAATTGACCCCGCGACCCAACGCATAGTCGAGTTGCGCGTCGGCATCCTGCTGATTGTTTTGGGTTCCCCAGGTCATGGTGCCAAGGCAGGCACGTGAAACCTTTAGACCAGATCGTCCGAGTATCGAGTAGCGCATCGTTTTCCCCTATTCTTCTGCTAGGCTTTATCTAACCACCAACCAGTTTGTTCAATCAACCAGTACACGGGCGAGAGGTTTGGAAGTATGTCGAGCTTACGTGAATTTTGTTTCAAGCGATTCATCTCAAAGGTATTAATTTTTAGCCTTCTGGGGATAACCCTGCAGATACCATTAACGCGGGCAGCCATGCTGCCCACGCTTGCCCAAACGATCACTGAGCACCCGGCCGGCCCAATAGAAACGCGACTGGCGGGGGAAGATGCCCAAACCTGGATGCGCGCTATGGGCGTCGATCCAGCCCAGGTTGAGGCGAGACTCGCCGCGCTGACACCTGCCGAACGGGCCGACCTCGATGCCAGACTCAGCGAGCTGCCCGCAGGTGGCGATAGCGTTATCGGCATCATCGTGTTTATCCTGGTGTTGCTGATCGTTCTGGATCTGCTCGGTGCCACCGACATTTTCCCGGTGATCAAGCCGATTGGCAGCAAGTAGGACACATTGCAACGCATTCGAAAAGGGTTTTTCAGGGTCGTGCGGGGCGCGGCCTCTTTTTGGGTGCTTGTTATTGCCAGCGGCTGCGCACTCTATCCACAGACCCAGGCCTTACTGGAAACGCCTCCGGAGAAACTGCCAACGACGATTCAGCTGACCTCAGTACCATTTTTTCCACAGACAGCCTTCCACTGCGGTCCCGCCGCGCTTGCCAGCATCCTCACTTATCATTCGAACCCCGTGTCGCCCGAACAGCTTGCAGACTCTCTATATATTCCCGGTCGTCAAGGCACACTACAGTCTGAAATCGTAGCGACGGCTCGCCGCTACGGTTTTGCTATCACCCCTCTTCAGCCTGATCTTGACATACTCCTGACCGAAGTCGCCGCTCAAAACCCGGTGCTGGTCTTGCAAAACCTGGGTGTGTCCTGGTTGCCGCAGTGGCATTATGCAACGGTGGTCGGTTACGACCTGCCCCGCAAGGCAGTCTATTTGCATTCCGGGCAAGATGCTTCGCTTGAAGTCTCTTTGACCACCTTTGAACGAACCTGGGAAGGTGGACAGTATTGGGCCATTGTCATCAGCCCTCCTGACCGAATACCGACGACAGCGACCGCAGAACGTTATCTGGAAAGTCTGGAAGATCTGATTGTCACCGGCCAGGAAAATGCTGCCAGGACGGGCTATCTCGCCGCTCGCCAACGCTGGCCCCGCAACGCACGCATCGCCTTCGGGCAGGGCAATCTGGCCTATCGTATGCGAGATTATGCTCAGGCCGTCGAATCACTCGAAGCCGCCACGACGATGAACCCTGATGACGCCGCCAGCTGGAACAACCTCGCCTATGCCCTGGCGCAAACCGGAGCGGCTGAGGCGCTGACCGCCTTGGACAAGGCCTTGCAATTAGGCGGCGACCGGCCCGAGATTCGCTCCAGCGTGGAGGACGTCAGGCAGTTACTGGATCAGTCATCCAGGCGGGCTCGAAACGCACTGGGGGAAACTCCGGTGCGCTGACTAAACGCACGGGCAAAGCTGCTGTCGTTGGTAAAACCTGCCGCCCTTGCAATCAGGCTGATCGGTTTATGGGTCTCGCGCAAAAGCTGCTCAGCATGTTCAAGCCTAACCTCGTTGACCAGCGCACGAAAGGTCTGCTCCTCGTCGGCCAGGCGGCGCCCCAGGGTGCGACTGGAGATGTGCAGGCAGTTCGCTATTTCCTCTACCCCGTGCAATCGTCCGGCAGTCAGTTCCCGCTTGATCATGGCGCGCACCGTGCGACTGAACTCCGCCTGCTGCAGACGGTCCTGCACCTGTTTTTCCAACTGTGCGGCAAAAATCTGCATGGTTGTGCGGCTGGAGGTGGCCAGCGACAGCGCCAGACTTTCTTTATGCAGCACCAGGCGGTTGTAGAGCTGTCCGAACTGAATGCGCGCGGGATCGGCCAGGGCTGCATATGTCTCGTGTGCGAAGGCGGCAGTGTGAACAAAGTGCAATTGCATCCGATCGACCCCGTTAGGCACATGATTCATAATGGAATGAAACACCCCCTGCAACATTTCCATCAAGGTGTTCGCGTGCACACCAAAGTCATACAGCAAGCGAAAATCCAGATGGACTAAGGCCCCCCGATCCTGACGCACGATTTCACAGGCCGGCATGACCAGCGGGTAAAAACGTAATGCTGCATCCAGCGCGGTGCGTAAATCCGGGGAGGTCATCACGACGATACCCAGCGTGCCATGCGAGGTCAGTGGGGTATGCTCCAGTAACTGGACTGACAGAGGTAAGGCCGGATCGGCAATCCGCAAGGCATAGTCCAACATGCGCACAAGCTGGTTTCCATCCAGCTCGGACGGCATATCCGCTCCCGACTCCGACAGGCCCAGGACGCGCCTTACATCCTTCGCCGTAAAGCCCCGCGAGACCGCAAACGACTCAAAAATATCGGCGTACTGCCAGGGAAAACATAATTGGGAAAGCCGCGTCACCATAGGTCAAACGTCATTCTTCAAACCTTAAATCGATCGCTGTGTCCTTTTAAGCATAACCACTCTGTCGGGAAATGCACAGTCCCTGACCGCTACTGTTAGAACAAAGGTCATACAGTAACACTCAGCCCAATTACAACAATGGAGTCACCATGGGACTGTTTCAGAAGGTGGTCGGAGCGGCAATCCGTCACGTATTCGATAACCCGGCGCCACCTTCGGTTGCGCAGGCCCGCACGCGGAATCAAAAGGCCTGGAACCAGGCATCACACTCACCCATATACGGTTATCGTTATCGTGTCGCGCGCATCGTCGATGAGACACCTGATACACGGTCACTTTGGCTGGAGGCCGAGGGTGAAAGGCTACCGAATTGGCAGGCGGGCCAATTTGTTACCTGCTGCATCAGCATCGACGGCCAACCACTGAAGCGCGCCTATTCGATTTCTTCGGCACCCAACGAGGGGTTTCTGCGGCTGACGATCAAGCGACTTAAAACCGGTCAGGTTTCGTCCTACCTTCACACCCGGATAGATGAAGGGGATACGCTAACATTGCTCGGGCCCAGCGGCCAATTTACCCTGGATCAGCACGCGAACGGGCCACTCCTGATGATCGGGGGGGGCAGTGGAATTACCCCCTTACGCGCGCTGATCGCCGAGCAACTACAGCGTTATGCAACACGCCCAATAACGCTGATTGCTGCGTTTCGCAGCGAAGCCGATATCATCTTCAAGACCGAACTCGACGCACTGCGTACAGAACATCCCCAGCTGAATGTTGAGATGGTTTTATCCCAGCCGTCCAAACACTGGAAAGGCCCCAGGGGCCGTCTGACGGACCGCTCAGTTAAGTCCCTTGTGGGCACTTTTGCGCCCGACACCCAGGCGTATCTCTGCGGACCAGAGGCCTTGATGGCACTGGCACGGCACGCACTGATGGAACAGGGGCTCGCCCACACCCAAATCCATGAAGAACGCTTTCAGGCGGCCGGCACCCGCCCATTGTCACTGTCTGAAACGCCGCACGCAATTCAGTTTGAGCCCACCGGCAAAACCATCACCGCCGAACCTGGTCAAACCTTACTTGAGGCCGCCCTCACAAATGATATTCCGCTGGAATACAGCTGCCAGGTCGGTGGCTGCGGCCACTGCCGGGTTCGTGTGCTTGAAGGCGAGGTCATTGAATCCACCCCCAACTGTCTGAGCGAGAGCGAACGGGCTGCCGGTTATCGGCTCGCCTGCTGTTCCTACGCCAACGCTCCCTTACGAATTACACAGAGGTAAACAATCATGATTCTGGACAAAATGTTAGACGGCGTACCGAGCCACGCCCGCAACCGTGTTGAGGCGACGATGGAAAATATCGGCATGATGCTGCAGGTGAAAAACCCGCGTGTCGCCACTTCAATGATCCCTTCTGCCGTGCGGGGACTCTTCCTGCAACAGGGCAAACGCAATGACGCGGTGAAAATGCAAGCCAGTCACAACGTTCATTTCGACCTCACCTATGGTCTGGATTTCCCTGAAATGAACGCGCTCTACCGACGCGCCGTCGCCAATCAGTGGGATGGCGACCGTGATCTGGACTGGTCCATCTCAGTAGATCCACTGAACCCTGAAATTCCGATCATCAATCAGGATTTCATCCCGATGGAAAGCTTGAAGCAGTATGGTATCAAGCTCAATCAGAAAGAGGCTGCACAAGCAAACTACAACATCTCGTGCTGGATGCTTAGTCAGTTCATGCACGGTGAACAGGGTGCGCTCTATGCCTCGGCCCAGGTCACGGAATCGGTCAAGTGGATGGACGGTAAATTCTATGGGGCCACTCAAGTCATGGACGAAGCCCGTCACCTGGAAGTGTTTCTGCGCTACCTTGACACAAAAATGGAAAAAACCTATGCGATTAACGACAACCTGTTCGTCATTATCGACGACCTGATGACTGACTCCCGCTGGGACATCAAGTTCCTCGGCATGCAGATCATGATCGAAGGCCTGGCCCTGGGCGCGTTCACCACCCTGCACAACAACACGCAAGAGCCGCTCTTACGCAAACTGCTGCAGTACGTCATACAGGACGAGGCCCGTCATGTTCACTACGGCGTGCTGGCGCTGAAAGAGCATTTCCTGCACGGACTGACCGACAGCGAGCGCCGTGAACGCGAAGACTGGGCATTTGAAGTCGCTCTGCTCATGCGTAACCGCTTCATGGGCCACGAAGTATACGAGGAAATGTTCGAAGGCCAGATGACCCGTCGGCAATGGAATGAGTTCATTACGGCCTCGCCTGCGATGCAACGTTTCCGCCAGCAGATGTTCAAGCGCCTGATTCCGAACCTAAATTACATAGGACTGCTCTCTCCGCGTATGCAGAAACATTACGAGGCGGCTGGCTTGTGGCAATTTGCGTCTGGTAAAAATGCCAGCGAGTTGAACGAAAACGACCTGTTGGCCGATCTGCAGTGAGTCTGTCACCTCTCGTCATCTGCTTGCATGGCTTCCCGGATACCCCCGGGAGTTTCGACGCCCTTGCCCCCCTGCTCAGGCAGGGAGGGTATGCGGTTGAATGCCCCTACCTCCCAGGTTATGCCTCTGCAACACAAATTCCGGACGGGCACTATGATCTTGACACGGTATCCGACCACCTGCTTGTCGCGATCGAGTCAAGGCGTGTGTCCCAAAGCCGGGATCGGCCGATCCATTTGGTCGGCCATGATTGGGGGGCAATTGCCGGCTTTGCCTGTGTGGTCAAACGACCCGATCTGTTTGCCAGTTACACCTCGCTGAGCATTCCCTACCCCCTGCACTGGCCCAGCATTTTACGCAAAGCCCCGACCTATCTGCGGGCGGCCTGGTACATTCAGTTGTTTCAATTGCCACATGTGCCCGAGTTGCTCATCCGCCGACAGGGTCTGGGCTTTATCGAGCGTCTGCTGGCAAGTTGGTCACCCGGGTGGCAGATACCCGAAGAACACCTCTCGCACATTAAAGCAACCCTCTCCTCACCCGGCGTGCTCAAGGCTGCGCTGGCATACTATCGAAGTATTCCCGGCCTATCACGCCGCTGCCGCCGTTCTCGCAGACTGGTCAGCCGCCCGATTGAGGTTCCAACCCTACTGGTACAGGGGATGCGTGATGCCTGTATACCGCCCGCGCTCTGGAGGGTGCTCGATCCGTCCCTTTTCACGCGAGGCTGCCAGCACTTCACCGTGGATGCGGGCCATTTTCCCCAGCAGGAGAAACCTGACGAGGTGTGTCGCGCACTGCTGGAGCACCTGAATCGATCAACGGGATAAGACAATCATCCAATCCGACCTCTCAGGAAGTTGTACTATCTTACGCTTGGCCTGCCCGGTCAGCTGAATGACCCGGTCCTGCTGACCGGGTGTTTTCCAGGCGTCCAGGGTATAGGACCCCAAGTCGATCCGTGAGAGATCGACCCTTTCGGAATCTTCCGCATAGACCAAAATCAATTCACGCTCAGGCGTTTGCAGACAAGCCACGCCAGCGCCCACACGACCAGGGCAGGCAGTCATCCCGACTTTGAAGCGCGTTTTAAAAAAACGGGACCAGCGATTAATCTCTTCACGATTGGGAAAATCACCGGAGCTCACGATCGCCGAATTTGCCTCGGCATATTCCCCCATGAGGTAGCCCCAGATATTGGCCACACCACCCGCCATCGTCGAGCGATACAATCCGCGCCTCACCTCGTCAGGCCCATAGTCTTTATCGTCGAGTGTATACCCTTCCCGAATTCGGAAGCGATCCTCAGAAAATGCCGGTTTGCCCGGCACGGTCTTGAGCGTTCTCACATAGACTGGATAATCAGGCCGATGCTGCTCATAGCTGGCGTAATCCCCCTGAGGCAGTAATTGTTCCCAGCGATGCTTACCCGGGCGCGCGCCCAGCAGGTGCACATAGTGATCCCGGTACTGCGAAAGTGTCTTGAACCAATCATCCAGTGACTCGCGCGTAGACCACTCATTGAGGTCGTAGCCATACCCCATCGTCCAGCCGGGAACAGGCCCCAGGCGCGCCAGGATGTAACGTTGCAGCCGCTTATCGGCGACCTTATTCAAGCCACCCTCGCTTTCCAGAAAGCCAGGATTTTCCTTGCGCTGGTTATCTCCGTACATCCAAAAATGTACGACACCCCCCTGGCGTGTAACAGCATCCAGAACCTCGTCCAGTACGTCAAAGGTCGCCAGATCGGGGTTGGAGCCTTGAGCATCCGAACAAGAAGGTTGGTTAATATCAAACCAGCGACAGAACACGGGCATTTGAAAGCCGTTAAACCCATGTTCAATCAGTAAGCGCTGAACATCGGCCTGCAGTCGATCCGGTCGCGACAAGTAGTATTGAGGTCCGGCGACCATGGCATATTGTGGAGGAAACACCTCGCCATTCTGAAATCCCCATTGACTGCCAATGGCAACGACGTCCCCTCGCTGATTTGCCTGAGCCGAAGTCACTTCCAACTCACCGTGCTGACCGCTCAAATCAGCATCGTCACTCTCCACCTTATAGTGCCAGCGACCTGCTTCACGACTTCGAAACCGGAAAGCCCAGGTATCATTGCCAACATAAAATAGAGGGTAACGGAACTGTTTTCCGGATACCGCATGCGTAAACTGCACGTCAGCCACCAGATCAAAGGGGTTTTCGACATAGCCTGGGTTACTAAACCGACGCTCCAGCCAGGGCAGCTCCGGTTCATTTGCCCATGTCATGAGCGATGTCGTAGCCCAAAGAGCCAGTCCCAAGCGTTGAAACCAAGTCAATCCTTTCATCATAGAGCCTCCTTCTCTCGCCCAGCGCCTAATACCATTTGAAGTCCGATTGCGCTCATGATAGCGCGATAGCCGATGCACAAAAAAACTGTATTTTTAGGCAAGAATGTGGACAATTGTCACCCTGTCCCCGCAGGCCCATTCACCCCAAAGGGGCAGGCGCAGCGTCTTGGTGTTACCGCCGACGCCGTCTCTGATCACGGTTTGATTCATGTTTGGCAAGTTAGGAAGGGTAAGTGATGGGTAAGAAAGTTTTGATTATTGGTGCCGGGGGTGTCGGTGGCGTTGTTGTGCATAAGTGCGCTCAACTCCCTGAAGTGTTCTCAGAAATTATTCTGGCCAGCCGGACGGAAGCCAAGTGCAAGGCACTGGCTGCGCAACTCAAGCGCCCGATCAAAACGGCCCAGGTCGATGCCGACAATGTACCTGAACTCGTCGCGCTACTTAATAAAGAAAAGCCCGATCTCGTCATCAACGTCGCCCTGCCCTATCAGGACCTGACGATTATGGATGCCTGTCTGGAAGCCGGCGTAGACTATCTGGATACCGCCAACTACGAACCCCTGGACACAGCCAAGTTCGAATATTCCTGGCAGTGGGCCTATCAGGATCGCTTCACCCAAGCGGGCCGCATGGCGCTGCTAGGGTCAGGCTTCGACCCCGGCGTGACCAACGTCTACACCGCCTACCTGAAAAAGCACCATCTTGATGAAATCCATTACCTTGACATCATCGACTGTAATGCCGGTGATCATGGCAAGCCCTTCGCCACCAACTTCAACCCGGAAATCAACATCCGGGAAGTCACTGCCAAGGGCAAATTCTGGGAAAACGGTGAGTGGAAAGAAACCAATCCGCTGTCCGTAAACCGCATGTTCGACTTCCCGGCCGGCATTGGTCCGAAGAAAATTTACCTGATGTACCACGAAGAGTTGGAATCCATTGCCAAACACTTCCCGGAAATCAAGCGCGCACGCTTCTGGATGACGTTCTCCGACAACTACCTCAAGCACCTCGAAGTGTTGGGCAATGTCGGTATGACCTCAATCGAGCCGATCATGTTCGAAGGCCGCGAAATTGTGCCGCTGCAGTTCCTCAAAGCGCTGCTGCCTGACCCCGCCAGCCTTGGCCCACTGACCAAGGGTAAAACCTGTATCGGCTGTCTGGCTCGCGGTATCAAAGATGGCAAAGAGAAAGTTGTGTTCGTTTACAACATCTGCGACCACGAAGAATGCTATCGCGAAGTACAGTCTCAGGCCATTTCCTACACCACCGGCGTGCCGGCGATGATCGGTGCAAAAATGATTCTGGAAGGCAAGTGGAAGAAGCCCGGCGTGTGGAACATGGAGCAATTCGATCCTGATCCCTTCATGGCCGACCTGAACCTCTATGGCCTGCCCTGGCAGGTGACGGAAGTCTCAGTCGATAACACCGAGACCATGAAGCCTTAAGCCGGAGACCGCAATGCGCCAGACCTTTGACCGTTTTGACCCGACCCGGGTTCCTTCTCCTTGCTTCGTCGTCGATGTTGCATCGATTGAGGAAAACCTGAAGGTGTTGCACCGGGTTCAGGAGGAAAGCGGCGCCAAGGTTCTGGCCGCATTGAAAGCCTTCTCTTGCTGGAAGCTCGCGCCGCTGTATAAAAAGTACCTGTCTGGCACCTGTTCCAGCGGCCTGCACGAAGCCCGTCTGGGCCGGGAGGAATACGGTGGCGAAGTACACTGCTACTCAGCAGGTTACAAGGCTTCCGATCTGGCCGCCATTCTTGAGGTGGCCGACCATGTTCTGTTCAACTCGTTTTCACAATGGAAACGCTTTCGCCCCATGGCGCTCGCGGCCCAGGCTAAGCGCCCAGAATTGCATTTCGGCATTCGCATCAACCCCGAGCACTCGGAGGGGGATGTTGCCCTCTATGACCCCTGCTCGCCGTGCTCACGCATGGGTGTGCCCATCGGTCAGTTTCGTGAGGACTTACTGGAAGGAATCTCCGGACTGCACTTCCATACGCTGTGCCAACAGGATCTCCCTCCTCTTAAACGCACCCTGGAAGCGGTCGAAGCCAAATTTGGCCGCTACCTGCCACGCATGGAGTGGGTCAATTTTGGTGGAGGCCATCATATCAGCCGTGACGGTTACCAGGTTGACGAGCTGATTCAGGTGATCAAGGATTTTTCCGCCCGCCATCAGGTTCAGGTCTATATCGAGCCTGGCGAAGCCGTTGCCATCCACACCGGCGTGTTGGTTGCTGAAGTGCTGGATTTGGCGTGGAACGGCATGCAGCAGGCGATTCTGGACACATCCGCAACCTGCCACATGCCAGACACCCTGGAAATGCCCTACCGGGCTGATATCCTCGGAGGCGGCTTGCCCGAAGCTTACCCGAACACCTATCGCCTGGGCGGTATGACCTGTCTCGCCGGTGACGTGATCGGGGACTACAGCTTTCCTGAACCGCTTCAGGTCGGGCAGCGACTCATATTTGATGACATGTCGCATTACACCATGGTTAAAACCACGACCTTTAACGGTATCAACCTGCCGGCCATCGCGCTGTGGGACTCCCGCACCGACAGTCTGGAGGTGATCCGCGAGTTCGGGTATGAAGACTTCAAACACCGACTCTCTTGAGAGCAAGGGGCCAGCCCCCGACTCTCCGACTACCGCTATCGCCCTCTTCAATCCTAAATCTCCCTTGAATATGGGCGCGGTTCTCCGTGCCGCCGGATGCTTTGAAGCCCAGGCGCTCTATTACTGTGGGCATCGCTACAACCGGGCCAGTCAATTTGTCGGCGACACCAAACTCACGCACGAAAAAATCCTCATCCGGCATGTCGATTCCCTGCAACATGACCTGCCCAAGGACCTCGTCAAAGTGGCAATCGAACTGACAGAAGGCGCCAAGCCGCTCATGACCTTTGAGCATCCTGCACGGGCCGTCTACATTTTTGGCCCCGAAGACGGCACCCTGCCTCAAGCCCTGCTCGACCACTGTGATGAAGTAGTCTATATACCCACCATCGGCTGTTTGAACCTTGCCGGAGCGGTGAATGTCGTGTTGTATGACCGGCTGTTGAAAGGCGATGGCAAGGAAGTCGAAACGCGCAGTATTCGGGCTAATCGGGATAATCGAAATCGGACGCGGTTAAAGCTCGACGCCTAAGCCCCTGATTGCTTACAAAACACGCGCATAGAATAACAATACCAATGAAATAACCCCTTTACGCACGAAGCATTGATTGCTATATAAATTAATGATGAATCGGGGGGGGAGTACCTTAGGGAGCGGGCAAATGCAAAAGAAGAAAATCTACTATGTCGATGACTGCGACGCGAATCTTCGACTCGTAGAAAAGTCACTCTCCAAAGAATACGATATTGACACCCTCCACTCGCCGAGCGCATTTCTTGATAAGTTAGACGCCCCACCACCTGACCTGGTGCTGCTGGACGTCAACATGCCAGAAGAAGACGGCTACGAGGTCTGCCGACGGCTTCGCCAAAATGATCAATTTAAGGATCTTCCCGTCGTTTTTCTGACCTGCCGTGCCACCTTAGAGGATCGACTGCGCGGCTATGAAGTCGGCGGCGATGCCTACGTGACGAAGCCCTTTCAGTTATCCGAGCTGAAAAGCATTGTTCGCTCCCAGATCAATCGTCATCAGCGGCTAGTCGAGGTGACAGACAGCGCAGCCTCCTCGAACGAAATGATCGGCATGCTGATGCGTAACTGCAGTGAAATCGGCGCGGTGCTCCAATATGCCCGAGAACTTTCCCAAGCCACTGATGAGACCGGATTACTGAATACTACCTTTCATTTTTTGCAACAGTTCGCGCTTCAAAGTACTGTTTGCCTAAAAACGGATGCCGGTGACATTGTCGCACGCTGTGACCGTCATCCCATCGTGTCCCTCGAAGTAAATTTGCTTGAAATGGCGAGGAATGGGCCTCGAATTGCAAATGCGGGCAACAAATACATCTTTAATGGAGAGCGATCCATTTTCCTCATCAAAAACATGCCCACAGAGAACGAAGACCTGTGTGGCAGACTTCGTGATCATCTCGCATTAATGCTCGAGTTGTGCGACGCGTGTGTAGAACGGATCACGCTGAAGCAGCGGGAGCACGGCTTTCGTCGTAGAGCCGCGCAGCAGGCCCAGTTGACTCTCGCGGTAGAGTTCAAACACATACACGAGCAGCTCCACTCGTTTAATACTGAAACATCACTCGCATTTGATGAACTGGCCACCAACCTTGAAAAATCCTTTCTTTTTCTCGGCCTGACGGAGGAGCAGGAAGATCAGCTCTCCCTCTACGTCAAAGACACACGGAATCGTGTCGATCACATTCTGGATGCGGGTGCCGAAATTCAAAACGCCATGAGCAAAGTGGCCGAATCGCTGGATGCATTGGCCTCTTACGCACAATAAGCATATGAGCCTGATTCTGACCGTCGATGATGACAACGATATCAACTACCTACTTCGCACCTTGCTAGAAAGTAGTGGTCATCGCGTCATGTCGGCGGAACATGGCGTTGAGGCATTGCAACTCGCTCGCAACAACCCGCCCGACCTGATCATCAGCGACATACTGATGCCCGTCATGGATGGTTTTCAGTTGTGCCGGGAGTGGAAAGCCGATCCCTGTCTGGCGCCAATCCCTTTCTTGTTTCACACCGCAACTTATGCCAGCAGCAAAGATCAACGATTTGCCCTCAGCCTTGGGGCAGACGGCTTTCTCATCAAGCCGATGGAACCGAATGCACTCTTAGCCGAAATCACTCAGTTTTTGGGGCGCACATCCCCCGCCCAGGGAACACGTCCAAAGACAGACGAAGCGGTTGTTTTGAAAGAGTACAATGCTGTACTGATTCACAAGCTGGAAGAAAAGGTAGAGCAGCTCAAATCAACGTCTATTCAGGCGATGCAAGATCACGAACGCTTGCAACTGGCACTTGAAGCGGCCAACGCAGGAATATGGGACTATGACATCAGTAGCGGTCATATCCATTGGAATGATACTCATGCTGCACTTTTCGGAATGCAGCTGGAGCAGTTTGATGGTCGTATTGAAACGGTGAGAAGTTGCATACATCCTCACGATATTGAGAATCTGAGAAGATCTGTTGAGTCAGCAAAAAATCAGCAGCAGCCTTTTTCCGGCGAATTCAGAGTCAGGTGGCCCGACGGATCTATTCACTGGATGGCAGGGCGTGGTCGCTTTCAGTATGCGAGTTCGGGTGCAGCCACACGAATGTCAGGCGTTGTAATCGATATAAGTGATCGCAAGATTGCCGAGGATCGCCTGAGAAAGACAGAGCGCTCGCTACAAGAACGTGAGCATCAACTGGAACAAGCCCAGCAGCTAGCCGAACTGGGCTGGTGGCATTTCGACGGCACGACAAAAGCGTTTCAGTGTTCAAGGGAACACCTGAATTTTTTGGGACTGACCGCCGACACTCACGGCAATTTACCCTATGACACGTTTCTATCACTCGTGCATCCAGATGATCGAGGTATCGCGGAATTTCCATCAACGTGCAACCGAGAGAAAAATATCCGGCAAATCCAATATCGCATCCAGCGAAGAGATGGCAAGGAGCGCGTCATTCGGGAGGTCGCCGAGCTAATAGCATCATCCACAGGACACGTAATATCAGCGTGCGGTACATCCAAAGACATTACACAATCCAAAATGCTGGAGGCGGCACTCACCAAAGCTAAAAATGATGCCGAAAAGGCTAATCGAGCCAAATCCGAGTTCTTGTCCAGCATGTCTCACGAATTGCGTACACCGATGAACGCAATCCTCGAATTTGCACAGTTACTTCTGGATGACGCCACCCTCACTGACGATAACAAAGAGAATGTGGATGAAATTCTGAAAGCGGGCAATCACCTGCTGACACTCATCAATGAAGTACTGGATTTGGCTAGAATCGAAGCCGGGCGGCTTCAGCTTTCACTTGAACGGGTAAATCTCGAGGAAACGATAGAGGACTGCATTAGACTGTCCCGCTCTCTCGCTGACAAAGCAAACATCAAATTGGACTATATTGGCACGTCTGGCTGCGATGTCATGGCCGACCGGGTCAGACTAAAGCAAGTGATTCTTAATCTTATTTCCAACGCCGTTAAATACAATCGGGCAGGAGGCTCTGTTGCTATCGCCACTCGTGCGTGCACAGCGGATGATGAATTCATCGAAATATCCGTGGTTGATACAGGGAAAGGCATGAACGAGCAAATGTTACAACGACTTTTTCTCCCCTTTAACCGACTGGGTGCCGAAGATACGAAGATTGAAGGGACAGGCATCGGCCTGAGCATTACGCGCCAACTCGTTGGCTTAATGCAAGGCTCTATCCAAGTGAGGAGCACCTTGGGTGCCGGAAGCTGTTTCACGATCCGGCTACCCTGCGCGCAGCATTCCCCCTCCCTCAACCCTGCTCCAACAAAACAACTCTGGCGGCGTGAGGCCAATAGTTCAGAGAGAGCCCTTTTGTACATCGAAGACAACCCTGTGAATCTGAAGCTGGTGGAAGGAATCATCAAGCGCATACCGGGGCTATCCCTGATTTCTGCGCACACACCGGAGCTGGGCCTGGAATTGACACTTTCACATAAGCCAGACCTCATCCTCTGCGATATCAACCTGCCCGGTCTCGATGGCTACGAGATACTGGAAATTCTTAAATCCGCACACGAAACCTCAACGATCCCAGTCATCGCTGTCACCGCAAGTGCATCCCCAGAAGACATCGAACGAGGCAAACAAGCCGGTTTTGATGCTTACCTGACAAAACCACTGGATATCAGCACGTTTACGGACACTATTCAGCGTTTTCTGAAACGAACACTCTCCTGACCTGATACCCGGAAAAATAAATTAAATTCTTTTGTGGCGATGCTGCAACTTCTCCTTATTGGGTGGCGTAAACAGAGTCGAGACCCGCTTTCAACTCTCAACGGGCCGAACAGACATCAATGACCCAATACAGGCAAATCAAACATGAAAACGACACTCAAATCCGTTCTGACCTCCACCGCACTGTTCCTGGCCAGCGCATCACTCACCGCCACGTCTGTGTCGGCGGCGACCAGCAATGAACTCGCCCTGCAGGGCTTCACCGGAAGCCAATCCTCATTCAAGCTGACTCGCCCTGTCGGTGCTCCTGCCAAGTGCGCGCCCAAAGCCGGCGGCTATGCCCGTGTGACCGGGGGTGAAGAAGCTGAATTACTCGAAGTCTTCGTCTGGGGCTTACCGAAGAATACCGAGGTCGATGTTTTCTCGATCCAGATTCCAGGCGCGCCTTTCGGCATGTCCTGGTATATCGGCGACATTCAGACGGACAGCAAAGGCAAGGGCTACGCCAGGTATATCGGACGTTTCAATGAAGAAACCTTCATTGTCGCCCCTAACGCTGCCGTTGCGCCAGAAGTCCATAATAATCCGATCGCAGATGCCAACGTGAACCCCAGCACAGCCCCGATTCATACCTACCACCTTGGCGTTTGGTTCAACTCACCGAAAGATGCTAAAGCGGCCGGATGCAGCAATGCCGTAACGCCCTTTAACGGTGAACACAACGCGGGAATTCAGGTGCTGAACACCAGCACATTTCCTGATACAGCGGGTCCTTTGTTGAACGCCACCAAACCCTAAGCATGAATAGACGTCTGGAATTGGGCCTGTTTCACTGAAGCAAGTGTGACGCATTGATTAAAATGGGGCGGGTGCTTAAACACCACCCGCTTTGCTTAGCGGCCCCAATAAGGACAATCACGTGAAAATCGGAATTCAAACCTGGGGAAGCCAGGGCGATATCTTTCCCTTCATAGCACTGGCCAACGGACTCGCCCGCGCCGGACACGAGGTAACCCTCGCCTATACCAGCATCGAGAACAAGGATTATTCCGCTCACGCTCAACATTTCCGTATCGTTCGGGTCTTCGATGCATTTGACGATGCCGACAGCCTCATCCCCAATGCGATACGTCAGACCTCCATGATGAAGCAGTTGAAGTATTTGATAGAGCACGCGTTCAACCCCGCGCAAGCAGCCATGTACGAAGCGTCTTCCCGATTGTGCGCAGAAAACGACGTGGTCATCGGCCATTTGATGTGTCACACCCTCTCTGTCGCTGCAGAAAAAAGCGGCTGCCCGCGTGTCTCTGTCGCACTGACCTCAAACGCCGTTTACAGCTGCTATACGTCGGTGTTTGGCAAAAACCTGGGCATCTGGCTCAATCAACTCAGTTGGCAACTCTCAGACTGGGTGGGACAGCGTCTGCTGTTCAAGAAAGCGGCTGAACTACGTTATTCACTCGGCATGCCGGAGGTGAAAAGTGTGGCCAAAGAAGTCATTCGATCCAGGGATCTGACCCTGATCGCCACCAGCCCCTCACTCACGCAAAAATTCAGCGACTGGGATGACTCGATTTGCATCACCGGTTTCTGGAGCGGCCGTTACGGTGGCGACAACTGGGCCATGCCAGATGCCCTTGCGCGCTTTCTGGCAGCAGGCCCGGCCCCGATCTATTTCACCTTTGGATCGATGGGGGATCTCACGGCTAAAGCAACCCTAGAATTACACCTCGCTGCTGCCCAAAAGCTCGGTCGGCGCTGCATTATTCAAACCTCATTCAGCCCGGAAAACCCGCCGCTGGCGAGCGAGAGCATCTATATCACCGGAAATCTACCTCACCATCTGATTTTTCCAAAGTGCGCCTTACTGGTTCATCACGGCGGCGCAGGCACGACCCAAGCCTCCTTGCTCGCAGGCATTCCGTCCGTGGTGGTCGAACATGGTTTCGATCAAAAATACTGGGGAGCGACCTTGCGCAAACATGGCGTGACGCACCGGGTCCTGTCGCGACGCGATGTCACGCCAGAAAGCCTCGCCACGGAAATCAAAATCGTTCTGGCATCCAACGACTACCGCCAAAAGGCTGAGGCACTTCGCCCCGCCCTGGCGGAGGAGGATGGTGTTGCGACGGCGATTAACGCAATCGAGCGACGTTTTGCCTCAAGGGCCTGATCTGGCGGCGACTAAAACGCCGCCCCCCATTGCACTATTTGAGAACCAACTCCACACGGCGATTACTGGCCTGCCCGGTTTCCAGCCGATTGCTGGACAGCGGCGCCACCGGGCCAACACCGACTGCAGCGAGCCGACTGGCGGCAATCCCGCTTTCTTTCAGCTTATCGACGATGGCCTTCGCACGCCGGTCTGACAAGCCAAGATTAAAGGCATAGTCGCCAACATTATCCGTATGGCCAACTACGTAAAACGATTGCGCCGGATTCGCCGCCAGATAGTCGTGAATTGTCTTCAGGGCCGGTGTGGAATCGGCGGTTAAGGTGGTCTGGTTAAAGTCAAAATTCAGCCCGTGCAAAACGACCCGCCCCGTCCGCTCGATTTCACTCATCAGGTACTTCACATCCATCACGACCCGTCCTGTCGGCATGCTGGACGTTTCAACGACATCCACACTGACATACTGGCGCGCGGAATTGCGATCAATCGCCACCTGCACGAAAACATCGCCTTTATCCGAATGCAGCACCGCATTAGCCATCCGGAAATCGCTTGTGCTTCGCATGTTGTAGACATCCAGCGGACTGTAGCGGTTAATTTCCGGCGAACCCGCCCAGGTCTGCTTTAGCAATGTATCGCCACAGTCTTTCAATTCGCATTGGTAGAGAAGACTCAAACCGGCCTGCTGCAACGCACCGAGATAGTTCTGGAAGATCTGCAGCGTTGATTGTTTCATCGAGACTTCATACGCCGTCGTCGTCACTCGGCCTTCCAGGGTGTCGTACTGAACCTTTTGCCGTGCATCGAAGCCTTTGACCAGGCGAAACTGCGCAAACTCCTGCGTCTTTTGCGCCTTGATCACACTGCCTTGATAACGGGAAATCAGCGGATGATCCTGAGTGCCCTTCGCATCTTCACCTTCCAGCACATCCGGCTTTTCCTGAGTGGAAACCTGACGCACAGCATCGGGATTCAGCGTTACTTTTCCGGCGGGCAAGGCCTTCGGCTCCAGCAGAATCTGACTGATCTCGATCTTGCCACCGTAACCGGCTTTGACGAGCCACTGCACCGAGAGAGGGGCTTTTTCATCTCCAAACTCGGCCGAGAGGTAGCGGAAATCCTCTTTGCTAGTCATGTTGAAGATATCTGTCTCAATGACGCGGCTTTGCAGCCAGGTCTTTTCGAACAGGTTTGTCACAAATCTACTCGGACAGGAATGCTGGTCGCACTCAAACCTCACCCGCCCCTGGTGTTTGCTTAATTCTGCCAGCAGATTTTCCCGCACTTCGCGGGGGGTAATGGAGTTGTCACCCTGGTAGTAATGCGCGCTGATCTGTCCCAGCCGTGTTTCAAGCTGCCCGTTTTCCACCGGCACCCTGAGGGCATCGTAGTAGACCATACCGCTTTTCTTGAGCGCTGTTCCTTGGTAGGCGCTCATGAACGGGCTTTCAACCGGCGCTTCTGCACACACACCCAGACTAACACCCACACTGAGCAATAAGCATAGCCAAGCATTCATGCGAGTCCATGTTTTGATAGACATTTCCCTGTCTCCCTGATAAATGTTTCCCTAACACTACGCCCCTGATCTGTGGGAGCGCGCACCTGCGAATAGTACACGTTTAGCCCATTGAGAACCACACCCCCCATGGCCCCCACAATTCAACTCAAACGCGTCAGCGGTCAGGCACTCGCCGATTGTATTAATGATGTAGCACGATTACGCATCGAGGTTTTCCGCGAGTTCCCCTACCTCTATGAGGGCACGCTGGACTACGAACAGAAATATCTGAAAACCTACACCGATTGTGCGCAGGCGGTTGCCGTGCTTGCCCTCGACAACGGCAAAATCATAGGCGCCTCCACCGCCATTCCGATGGCCCATGAAACACCGGAGTTTCAGGCGCCCATGAAAGACGCCGGCTATGACCTTAGCAAGGTCTTCTACTGTGCCGAATCAGTGCTGTTACCGGCCTATCGTGGCCTTGGACTGGGTTGGCGTTTCTTTGATGAGCGCGAAGCTCATGCCGCCGAACTGGGGGGCTTTGAGGTCAGTTGTTTTTGCGCCGTCGATCGCCCTGACGATCATCCTCTGAAACCCACCAATGCGAAAACTCGCGACAGCCTTTGGCGCAAGCGTGGATATCGCCCTCTGGATGTACGCGCTACCTATCGGTGGAAGGACATCGACCAGCCCGAGGAAACAGAAAAAACGCTGCGTTATTGGGCGCGGGAATTGGCACACTAAGTCTTGCACGCAGAAAAATATCGGCGTATAAACACATATACACCGATATTTTTCTGGGCTTTTATATGAATACTGTACGCTGGAATGTTGCAGTCTCAGCAGATACCGACCAATCGCTCCGCATGTTTCTTGCCAGTCAGGGTGCCGGAAAGAAAGGGGATCTATCGCGATTTATAGAAGAGGCTGTGCGATCTCATATCCTTGAACTGACGGCAGAACAAGCGAAGTCTGCAAATCAGGCGATTGACGAAACCGAGCTGTCGTCTATGGTGGCAGAAGCGTTAGATTGGGCACGTAGTCGCTGATGCGGGTCGTGCTGGATACCAATATTCTATTTAGTGCACTGATCTCTCCACACGGTGCTCCTGACCGGATATACCGAGCATGGAGGGCAGCCCATTTTGAAATAGTTACGTCAAGGATCCAGCTGGAAGAAATCAGGCGAGCAAGCCATTATCCCAAGCTAAAGGCGATTCTGCAGCCAGCAAAAGTGGGGACCATGATCAACAACTTACAAAGAGCTATCGTGCTCGATCCGTTGACGATATCAGAAGAAGCAGATGACCCTGATGACGCCTTTTTACTGGCGATGGCGTTGGCAGGGCAGGCAGACTTTCTGGTTACGGGCGATAAGCGATCAGGCTTACTTCAAAGAGGCTCGATCGCTCGCACACGAATTGTGACCGCGTCCGACTTTTGTTCGATTGCAATTAGAGTTCAGCCCAGGTAAGTAACGAGAGACGAGCCCCCTTGCCCATCAAAACCCTCTACCTCGCTGGCCCGGATGTCTTTTACCCCAATGCCGCCGAAATGGGTCGTCAGAAACAGGCGTTGTGCCAGTCACTCGGGTTGGTGGGCTTGTTTCCACTGGATAATGAAGTGTCGGGCCTTCAAGGGCGTGATCTGTCACACCGCATTTACCAGGGTAATCTCGACTTCATGCGTCATGCCGATGCCATCATTGCCAATATCACCCCTTTTCGCGGACCGGGCATGGACCCGGGAACAGCCTTTGAAGTCGGTTTTTTCGCCGCGCTGCAGAAGCCGATTTTTTTGTATTCCAATCGCGCCGCCTTGTATGAACACCGCGTTCTGGCGGCTTCGGCAGCAAATGGATTCAGCCCCCGTGACGAACAGGGTTACCTGATTGAATCGTTTGGGTTGGCCGACAACCTGATGATTATTGAAGCGGCCGCGCTGCCCGTCGAGTGCCCACCGAGCGACCGCCCCGATACCGATCAGGAGACCTTTCAGAGGCTGCTGCAACGCATCCTGGCTTACCCCAAAACGCTGAATGACACCCTTCTCCCTTAAATGGACTTGCAAGCCCCCTCTTGGCATACCATGCTGTAACGATAAAAACGATGACCCACTGACGGAAGCCTTCCATGATTAGAATTACGTGGCGCACTACCTTAATCCTGCTGATCGGGCTTTTGGTCGCCTGCACCCATGAACCGCCCAAAAGTGCAACCGCATTTCTGGGTGCCACCCTGGAAGATCTGCGTGTCACCCTTAACAGCGTCGTCACTGAACCGGCCCGACGAGACCAAATGGTGCAGCTGGTGGATGAGGCTGAATCAGAGTTGAAGGTCGGCATTGAGCAACTCATGACGTTGCGAAAATCCGAAGCAGCGCTGACCTTACGGTATGACGCAACACGCGAGGAGCTGGAAACGCTAGGCAACCAGATTGCCAGCATCCGCAAGACCTACCGAGATAAGCTACTGAATGTACGCATGGCCCTGGCTAACCTCGCCACCGATGCGGAATGGAAGGCCATCACCGCCCGCGATCTCGCCGTGTTTAAATCCTGAAGGAGCCATCACACATGCTATGGGCCATGCTTTTTTACTACCTGTTTTCCCAATCCTCTGCACAATCCAGCGTGATCGATATCGCGGATGCCCTCGAAGCGATCCTGAAGGACGATGCCAGAGTATCCCAACTGCAAGAAATCAACACCGCCATGCTCAAACTGGATCAGGATGACCAGGCCGCAGTAGCCAAAACCAAGGAAACACTGTTCACCGTCAACGCCAATCGATCGGCCACTGTGTCTGAATTTACCGGCCCTCTGGATGCCCTGGATTCAGAACGCGCTGCCGCACACAAAGCCATGCTGGACTACCGCTTTCAGATTCGCGGTCAGTTAAGCGAAGCAGAGTGGACGCAGGTTTATGCGGAGGCGATGAAGGGGGTGGAGTGACATAGAATATTGAACACTCTCCACTCTCTCTGCGATGTATACCGAGCGCGCATTCGCTTCCGTTGATATTTCCTCCTTGTACTGTTTGTAAAAACTAATCAACTGTCAGGTGATAATCTCCTGGACCACTCCAGCTAATTTTCTTAAAGTTGCCACTCAATAGTCCCGTTTCCCTCAGATACTCAAAAACTTCTGCAGGACACCACTCTTTACCACCAGAAAAACTCACTTCCAGAATTCGCAATTTATCGAATAGCTCTGCTTTTTCTTGATTTCCTGATACTGAAAAAGTGTACTCCGATAAATCCGAATCGTATACGAACCCCAAATTAGCCAGCTCATTTTGAAACAAGCAGTCTATCAACTTTACACGAACAACCTTGCCGTCTGCTTTGGTTACGAATGCTTTGACTAATTCTTCGCTCATTTGACTAACACCTACAACAAGGTTGTCACACCTTTGGTATCTACAGTTGGAATAGGATCGATCACCATCTCTGGCGCTCCGCCTGGCAAATGATTACCGGGCCCCAAGAAATATTGGTTTCCTTCCATCGGGCTTCTGGTCATACGATCAACAACATTATCGACTTGCCTAATCTTAAACCCTTCTTGTAGCGCCCCTCTTTCGAGGCCAAACGCTTCTTCAAGCTGAAGAACTTTAGCCTTATCAAGAGTCAACTGTGATTGCCCGGAAAAATCGCCGATTATGTCAGTAATCCCTTGCCTGTCAGAAATGAATGTTCCATTTCTACCAATAGTTGGATAGCTGTCCCACGCCGTTGGACTGATATTGAATCCAACATTGTCTTCAAGCATTAAAGCCTGCCGTTGCCTTGCCTGTAATACTTGAGCACATGGACTAACTTTGTTTGCAACAACATAATTATCCACAAGATGGCTAATATCCATCGCGACGTCAACATTCCGCATCCCCGCCCGGCTGGCAGCAATCGCATAGCCGAATCCGCCGGGGACTGGCAAGGCTGCAGCGATCATATCGCCGATCATGCCGACGCCATCAACTGAGGCCGCTAGATAGTTTCCGTTCTTGAAGTTGTCGTTGAAGGAATACAGCCCCATCAAGAAGGAGGGGATTTCGACCGCAACTGCCTCCAGGAAATAGCCACTCGGATCCGTCGCCCCAGTCGGGTTGTTCCACACATAGCTATAGCGGTTATAGCTCTGGCTGCGATAGGGTGACTGAATAAACGGGTCGGGGCTGACGAAGCGGGCGATCAGCGGGTCGTAGACCCGGTGGTTGGCTAGGACCAATCACGCTGTAGTATAATTAACGGGGTTTCTGGAACACTCAGGAGCCCAAACGTTACGGAGTCACTATATGCAACCTCAATCCCTGAAACAGGAAGCTCTGGACGCCATTGCGCGGCTACCCGAGAGCACCGATATGGAAGAGATCATTTACCGGTTATATGTGCTTGAAAATATTCGGCGTGGTCAGCAAGACGCTAAGCAGGACAAAAGCACTCCCGCAGAGCAGATACTTCAAGACATTCAAAAATGGTGAAGTGGACCGATCACGCGTTGGTTCAGCTGCGCCAGATTCACTCCCATATCGCACAGGATTCACCCCTCTACGCTACGCGAGTCGCTGAAGCATTTGTCAGTAAGACAATTGCGCTGGATGAATTGCCTCGTCTGGGGCGCAAGGTTCCCGAACTGAACGATGATGCTTTACGTGAAGTTCCACTCTACTCTTATCGTATTTTATATCAGATAAAACCAGACCAGCTTATCGAAGTACTCGCTGTCATTCATAAACGCCGCGGTTTACAGCCAGGCGATATCCAGGGGATAGAATAAAGATTCTCGCCTCCTTGCCCTCCCCCGCTCCTTTCAGGCACTCTAAACCACCTGACAAGGAGGCCAAGATGATTACCCTGTACCAGTTCAAACCCACGTTCAATCTGCCCAATGCCAGTCCGTTTTGCATGAAGGTCGAGACCTTCCTCAAGCTGGCTGGTCTGCCGTATACCGTCGAGATCATGCATGATCCTCGCAAAGCCCCGAAGGGCAAACTGCCTTACATCACCGATGGCAAATCCTCGGTGGCAGACAGCACCCTGATCGTGCAGTACCTGACCAAGACTTATGGCAAGGATCTTAATCAGCATCTCTCAACTGAAGAAAAAGCCCTCTCCCACGCGATGAAGATCATGATGGAGGAGCACCTTTACTGGGTGACGCTTTACAGTCGCTGGGTAGATGAGCGCTATTGGCCTGCGACACGTGAGGCGTTTTTTGGACATCTGCCGCCACTGATCAAAAACCTGGTGCCCAAGCTGATTCAGGAAAGCATGAAAAAGCAATTGCATGCGCAGGGCACAGGTCGTCACACCCCTGATGAGATCTACGCCATGGGCAAGCAGGGTATCGACGCGCTGGCGACCTTTCTGGCAGACAAGCCGTATTTAATGGGGGATCGCATCAGCGAGGTGGACGCGACGGCCTATGCCTTTGCCGCCAACCTGATCGTTCCACCGCTGGATACCCCATTGGCCATCGCCGCACGAGCGCACCCGAATCTGGTGGCCTATTGTGCACGGATCAAGGCCGAATACTTTAACGATTAAGGTCAGCGACTAGCTGGCAGATCGCGTCTGAGGCGCACGTTGTTGCGCTTTCAGCACTTCGAGTCCATGGAAAATCTGATCCAGCGCGGCCTCCAGACGATTCCAGGTCTCTTCTTCCTGGAGTTTGAGACCCGCAAAGGGAGTCTCAAAATGCTCGCGGATGGTCAGATGCAGCAATCCGGCGGCCAGCATGGCCGTAATTTCATGTTCAAAATTACGCGATGAAGGGCGCGAGGCACCGAGCATTTCCCTAACGAGATTGATGGAGCTTTGGGTTCGAACCGCCACTAACTGCTTACTGATATCGCTCTTCTCGACCATTTCCCAGGCATAAATGGCAATCGTGTGGGGACGCCGTTTAAGCGCTTGACGGAAGTTATGAAACACCACCTTGATGCGTTCGCGCAGAGTCAGCAACTCGAACTCCGGTGTCGGTAGCCCGCGAATTTCCTCGATACTGGGCCAGAATCGATCCGTTTCGGAATAGGCATCGAGCACGCCTTCAAGTCCACCGAAATAGCGGTAGATCAACACCTTGCCGACACCGGCATCCCTTGCAATCCGGTTGATACCCAGTGCCTGATAACCTTCACGCGCCAGAATCTCTTCGACCGCAGTCATGATGCGCTCTTTGGTCAGTTCCTTGTTTCGTGATGGTTTTTCCATGCCCGCACTCTCTGTCATATAGGCTCACTCTAACCGATTTGACCCACGCTCCGGTGGCTTGAAATCAAAATTTGAGTATCTACTCAAAAATATATGTTACCCCATGGTAACAAATTCGTTGACAAAAGCAATGGGGGCTCTCTATTATTGTTACCCACTGGTAACATGGTTTCATCATCAAACAATGGAGATGCTCATCGCATGAAACAACTCGCCGCCTCACTTCAGGAAAAATTGCCTTACTACTACACCCCGTTTGCCCGCCGCTTCCTTGGCTCCGGCAACCATTTGAATCAGAGCAAACTGAAAAAAGAAATTGAAGGCAAAACGGCCATGATTACTGGCGGAAGCAGTGGCATCGGTCTGGCGGTCGCCCGTCAGCTGGCTGCGGCAGGCGGTAAAGTTATCCTGGTGGCACGCGGCATGGAAAAGCTGGAAGAAGCCCAGAAGGAAGTTCAGGCACTGGGCGGGGAATGTTTTATCTACTCCTGCGATCTGAGCTCCCCCGAAGCATGTGAGGTGCTGGTTAAACAGGTGCTGGCAGATCATGGTCGGGTGGATATCCTGATCAACAATGCCGGTCGCTCGATTCGTCGCTCGATTCACCACTCAACCGAGCGTTTCCACGACTTCCAGCGCACCATGGACATCAATTATTTTGGCGCGGTGCAACTGGTTTTGGGTCTGCTGCCCAGCATGCGCGAGCACAACTACGGACGCATCATCAACGTCTCCAGTATCGGAGTGCAGGCCAATGCACCGCGCTTCTCGGCCTACGTTGCCAGTAAAGCGGCACTGGATGCCTTCAGCCGTTGTATCGCCTCCGAAGTGGCGCACAACAACATCCACCTGACCAACGTGTTCATGCCCCTGGTCCGAACCGCGATGATTGCGCCGACCAAGCTCTACAACCATGTGCCGGCCCTGAATACCTTCCAGGCCGCACAACTGGTTCTTAAGCCGATCACCAACAACCAGAAGAAAGTCACTACGCCGCTCGGTAGCTTCGCCGAAATCGCGTATGACATTTCACCGCGCTCCATTGATTGGGTGCAAAACCTGGCCTACCGCCTGTTCCCGGACAGCAATGCCAAAAATGAAGATGGCAGCGAAAAGGAACTGAGTCTGGCCGGTCGCGTCTTTGCACGCCTCTCCAGCGGCATATACTGGTAATCTGATTTTTTCGGACATTCAGCCCATTCAGGCCGGGCTGAACGATTGATGGCCTCGCAGCTCCCCGGTTGCGAGGTTTTTTTATGTCTCTCCTCTATCAACGGACTTAGCACCTAGCACCTTACCCAGGGCCACGACGCAACGCGCCATCGCTTCATCGTCTGCATTTGCAAATCCCAGCACCAGACCATGCTGTAGAGCCTTACCCACGTAGTGAGCACTCAGCGGGGTACTGCCAATTCCGAGTTCGGAAAGCCCTTGAACCACCGCGAGATCATCTATTTCACCCGTGACGACCAAATGCATACCCGCACTTTCCGCAACCGGTTGCAGACGCCCGGCGAAATGCGTTTCCAGCAGGTGATGAAACCGCTGCCACTTGCCATGGTAGTGGTGGCGCATCTTCCGCAAGTGACTGATAAAATGGCCTCCCTGCATAAACTCGGCAGTCACGGCCTGAGTCAGCAAGGGGCTTTCTCCGCTTGTGAATCGTTTCATTTGCCTGAAGTTGTCGATCAGACCATCGGGAACCACGAGATAACCCAGACGCAAACCTGGCATCAGCGTCTTGCTGAAGCTACCGACATATAGCACGGGCGTTTCATCAAACAAGCCTTGCAAGGCGGCCACGGGTTTGCCGACAAAATGGAATTCGCTGTCATAGTCGTCTTCGATAATCCAGGTTTCCGTTCTGCGCGCCCAGTCCAACAAAGCCAAACGCTGTCCGATCTCCAGAATGCCGCCCATCGGGTATTGATGTGTGGGGGTGCAGTAGAGCACCCGTGCGGGAGGCAGATGCTCTAATGCCTCGATATCCAATGCCTGCTGCGCGGTCAACGGCACTGGCACCAGGGTTCGCCCCAATCGGCCCAGCGCGCCTCGTGCACCCCGATAACCCGGATTCTCGATCAATACCGTGTCAGAAGGAGCCAAAAGAACATCGGCAATCAGCGAGAGCCCCTGTTGTGCCCCTGCCGTAATCAGAATCTGGTCTTCATGGCAGCGCACACCGCGTGACTCGCGCAAATAAGCCTGCAGTGCCCGCCGCAGCGGAAGGTAGCCCGCCGGCTCATCATAGCCCCGCACGCAGATACGACTTTCCTGTTGGTGTAACAGCCGGTTCCAGACTTTTATTGGAAAGGCGTCCAGATCAGGCAGACCGGGCGTGAAGGGAAGATTCGCATGAGGGCCATGTGCGGATTTGAATGCCTGTGCGAGCTTGGCCGGTGGCGCATTCAGCGATCGGGCCAGGCTGGGGGGTGTCAGCGTCTTTGGCAAGTGGTGCAGATCCTCACGGACATAAAAGCCACTCCCCTGTCGGGACGCCAGAAAGCCTTCACTGCGCAACTGCTCGTAAACCGCCGACACGCTGTTACGGCTGACGCCCAAATCTGCAGCCCACTGTCGACTGGCAGGGAGTTGCGCTCCGCCCGGAATGCGTCCGGACAAAATACGTTCGACCAGTGCCTGATAAAGCTGACGCTGAAGGCCTCCCCCTTTATGCAAACAGATGTCGCTCAGAACCGCCTTCACACTGGCCTCCGCCTAAACAAAATTGGCCCCCTGAATTTTTGAAAACTGGACCTTACGACAAGTCCATTCTCATTTTACGCTAAATCCCAGCTTTACATCCGTCTGTTTGACTGTGTCTGTATAGGAGAATATTACATGGAGTCCGAGTCCTTACCCTTCCTGGCTGAAGCTGCAGTGGCTGCGCCGTCTGCCATGACGACCTGCCCACGAAGCACGCTGCGCAGAGCGCCGCAACGCGGGTCAACCGAGCGAGAGCGCATTTATGGCCTGATTGACCGTTTGAAAACGGCCCATGTCGCGTTTGTCGAAGACGGAGAGCCACGCTGTATTCCCCTGACGGTTTGGCGTTCCGGCGATGCGGTTTTTCTGCATGTGTTGAATGGTGGCCGGATCTCCAGGCGACTGAGTGCCGGTGCGATGCTGTGTCTTTCCTTCGCGGAGACGACGGCCTGGGTGATGAGTAAATCTGCCTATCACCACAGCGCTAATTACGAGTCCGCCGTGCTTTTCGGCACCGCAGAGCAGGTGCACGATGCAGATGAATTTGATTCGGCCTTCGCCGCGATAATCAACCAGCTGGAACCAGGACGCTGGGATCAGGTCAGGCCACCGAACAACAAAGAGCGCAAAGCCACAGCCCTGTTCCGCATTCCCCTTCAGGAGGGCAGTTTCAAAGCACGGTCCGGCGGCCCTAACGAGGAGCCTGAAGACCTGGCGTTGCCGGTCTGGCATGGGACGCTGCCAGCCCGATAAGCCATGGGCATGCTAACGCTCAGCCTATGACGGGTTCAGGCGTAATTGAACCGGCCTCACAAAGTGGCGCAGAACACGTTTCGCCTCTGCGCTCACTCCCCTATACTCGGGTAAAACAACAATGTATGGAGGACGCCAGATGTCCAGCCTATATCCCGAAATTGACCCCGATGGACTGCTCGAATATTCGGTCGTTTTCACGGATCGCTCACTGAATCACATGTCCGCCGAGTTTCAATCGGTGATGCGTGACATCTCTGCCACCCTGAAAGACGTCTTTCAGGCCGAGGGCGTGGCCATCGTTCCCGGCGGAGGAACCTTTGGCATGGAAGCGATTGCACGACAGTTTGTGCAGGGCCAACGCTGCCTGGTGATTCGCAATGGCTGGTTCAGTTATCGCTGGAGTCAGATTCTGGAGATGGGACGTCTGAGCGACGAGATCATCGTCCTCAAAGCCGCCCCGCTGAGCACGGACGCCCAGGCGCCCTGGGCCCCTGCCCCGCTGGATCAGGTGCTCGACACAATTCGCCAGGAAAAACCGGCCGTCGTTTTTGCGCCCCATGTCGAAACAGCCTCTGGAATCATCCTGCCAGATGACTATTTGCGAGCCATCGGCCAGGCCGCACGGGAGGTCGGCGCCTTGTTCGTTCTGGACTGCATTGCCTCCGGCGCCATCTGGGTCGATATGAAGGCGACGCAAGTGGATGTGTTGATCAGCGCCCCACAAAAGGGCTGGAGCGCCTCGCCCTGCAGCGCCCAGGTCATGTTAAGCACACGCGCACTGGAGCGACTGGATCAGACGACCAGCAGCAGTTTTGCCGCTGATCTGAAAAAGTGGCGTCAGATCATGCAGGCTTACGAAGGTGGTGGCTTTGCCTACCATGCGACGATGCCGACCGATGCGCTGAAGCACTTCCGGGACACCATGCTGGAAACGCGGGACTATGGATTCAGCCGCCTGAAAGAGGCGCAGTGGCAATTAGGCACCGAGGTACGCCAGTTGTTTACGCGGTATGGCATTCAGAGTGTCGCCGCTGAGGGCTTTGGTGCGCCCGGCGTCGTCGTTAACTACACCCATGACGCCTTGATTCAGAACGGCCAGAAGCTCGCGCGGGTAGGTCTGCAGATTGCAGCCGGCGTTCCACTGCAGTGCGACGAACCCTCAGACTACCGAACCTTCCGGGTCGGTCTGTTTGGACTCGAAAAGCTGAAAAATATCAGCCGGACGGTGGACAATCTGTCGAAGGCTTTTGATCAGGTGCTAAAGGCAAACTAAGCCCGCAGCGCTGCAATGCGGGGATTACTCCCCGATGTCTTCATTCCAGAGTTCGGGCTTTTCAGCAATCAAGGTATTCATCAGGTCAATACAGGCCTGGTGCTGCAGAACGTCAACCTGTACGCCACGGCTACGCAACAGCGTCTCTTCACCCATAAAGGTCTGGTTTTCGCCGACGATGACGCGCGGAATACCATAAAGCAGAATCGCCCCCGAACACATGGGGCACGGTGAAAGGGTTGTGTAAATCGTGCAATTTCGATAAACCGAGGCGGGCAGGCGACCGGCATTTTCCAGCGCATCCATCTCTCCGTGCAACACCACACTGCCCTGTTGAACGCGGCGGTTATGCCCACGACCGATGATCTTTCCGTCGTGAACCAGCACGGAACCAATGGGTATTCCACCTTCAGCCAGCCCCTGTCGCGCCTCTTCGATCGCCGCCTGCATAAATGCATCCATTCCCGGTTACCTCCTGTTTAGTTTCACTCTCCGTCAATATTGGTAGATTGCTCGCGCCAGACCGTCATCGCATCGGCCGCGAGTTTTGCAGGTACGCCTTCTTGTACATAGCCCGCGATTTTTTCGTTCAGATAATTCAAAAGCTCAGGCGTATTACAGCGGCTGGCTTTGGAGAGGGTGAAGTATAGTCCCTCTGAACTGATCGCCTTTGGCAAGTGCGCAATTTTTTCAGCAAATCCGCGTGACTCGGCGATCGCGTAACCCTGATACTCTTCATAGATAACATAGTCTGTGCGCCCTAACAACAAGCGTTCAAATGCAAACTCAATCGAACGCACTTGCTCGATATTAAGTTCATTTTTGGCATAGGCATCGAATTCCTGACCAAAACTGTTATTGATCAGGGTATCGCCCTGACGGCCTTTCAAGTCCGACCAGTCATTCAGGGAAAACTCAGCGCCCTTCTTCACAAAAATCACATTGGACATGTCCATCATGGCCGGTTTGACATAATCCATATAGGTTTGACGCTGATCCGTGATGAACGCGCCTGTTAGCATATCGACGCGCCCGACCTTGGCCTCTTCCTGTGATCGTGCCCAAGGACCGACATAGCGCGAATCCACGGTGACGCCGATGTCTTTTACCGCCAGATTCAGCAAATCAACGGCTGCCCCGATCAGCTTTTCAGGGTGTGTTTTATCGCGCCACAAAAAGGGAGGATATTCCGGGTTTCCAGTGACCACCAGCGTGGTACAGGGTGTCAACGCCGCGGCGGAAGCAGTCGTTTCAGCCAGGCTGCTCATCGTCCACATGCTCCCGATGACAAGCGATAAGGGGAGAACACTGCGTTGAATGAGTGAGATTGTCCATTTCTTCATTGAACCCCCTGCGGCGCGGCAAATATAAGGTCAACCCTCAGTATAGACCAGCTTTGCGCTGGAACCCGCCCCGTCAGGGGCTGTTTGCTGCCCCGGCGACATCTGAAATGACCTTGCGCAGCCATTGATGGCCAGCGTTGTGATGCAGCAAAGGGCTCCAGGCCATTTTCAGTTCAATCTCTTCGATTTCGAAAGGGGGCGGTTTGAGTACCAGCTTGTCACTTTCGCTTTTGAGACGCGCCACCCGACTGGGTAGGGTGGCCACCAGATCGTGTTGTTTCGCCAGCAGCATGGCAACCTGGTAATGCCGGGTAAAGACACTGATCTGCCGCTTCGCCCCTAGCTTGACCAGGGCTTCATCGACCCAGCCCAATCTCTGTACGTCTTCAGGGTTGACCCCGACGCCAACACCAAAGCCGGTCTTGCTGACCCAGATATGACTGGCCGCCAGATAATTTTCGAGCGTGAAATCATGAACCAGGGGATTTTCCGCACTCATCAGGCATGAGAAGGAATCCCACCAGAGTGTTTTTTGGTGAAAGGACTGAGGAATGGTGTCGAAGCGGTTGATCGCCATATCGACCCTTCCCTGCTCAACATCCTCAAAACTGACATCACTGGGCGTTAATACATCCAGTGTGATATTAGGCGCCTGACGGCGCACCACCGCCAGCACTTCCGGAATCAGCGTCGACTCCGCATAGTCACTGGCCATGATTCGAAAGGTGCGGCGACTGTTCAGATCGAAATCACGATCCGGTTTGATCACACGCTCGATATTGAAGAGGATTTCCCTAATCGCCGGTTGGATTTCCAGTGCCAGCTCAGTGGGAGCCATACCCTCACTCGTCCGCACCAGCAATGGATCATCAAACAGCGCCCGCAGGCGCTTGAGACTGTTACTCATGGCAGGCTGGGTAATGCCCAGATGGTTGGCGGCCTTGGTGACGTTCAGTTCACGCAAAAGAACGTCGAGATGAACCAACTGATTGAGATCAACCCGCCCCAGATCCATACAATCTCCCGCTAACACCCCTGCTCATTTAATAGTAGCGTGCTAGAGCACCTGCAGATAGGAGGCAGGAATGTCACAATCCATGTAAGCCATACCCAACTTGCGCAAATAATCCAAACGATCCAGCTGCACCGTTTCAAAATCGGGGATGCTCAGCCCTGCGTCGGCATAACAGGCCTGCAAAAAGGTCAGGTAGTCATTACCGCCCACCATCAGCAGGGCCGCAGCACCGACATCCGGGCGAACCTTGCCCTGCCAGTCTGCAGGCAGGTTCAGGGCGAGAACAACCGGCTCTTCCGCGCCTTCGAAGCGCCCCCGGCGCTTAATGGTCTGTTGCGCCCAGAAATAGGCCAATTCACGCGACGGCGTTATGAAAACAGGCTCAATCGATTCGCTCCGGTTTTCACCAATGGTCGCCAGTGTTTTCTTCACCGCCTGGCGCATGGCCCGGTCACCGGAACGCTTCAGCCCATCGGCCTGAATCGAGTCCAGCAAGGCGGAAGAGGTGCCGTGGTACCAGACGGTTCCCTGAGCAAATCCTTCAGCGGTGAGCTGAGTTTTGACATCCTGTAAGTGAGCGGGAACAGTCATCTTTAAAACCTCTAATTTTGATAAGTGACAGGGCTTGTGGATGATGCCTCTGAGCCCTTTAAATTCTACCAAAAAAAAAGGCAACACTCACAAGAGTGTCGCCTTTCTTCTACCCGTTAGGGAGCGTCTTAGTGACCGCCACCGAACTGGTTCATGGTGTTGTCTTTACCAGACGCTTTCAGAGCGTTCTCACCAGAGAAGTACTCTTTGTGGTCATCACCGATATCGGAACCGGCCATGTTCTGGTGCTTAACGCAAGCGATACCCTGACGGATTTCCTTACGCTGAACGCCACCCACGTAGCCCAGCATACCCTGCTCACCGAAGTACTCCTTCGCCAGGTTGTCCACAGACAGCGCAGTCGTGTGGTAAGTCGGCAGAGTGATCAGGTGATGGAAGATACCCGCATCGCGTGAACCATCACGCTGGAAGCTCTGGATACGACGATCCGCTTCGATAGACAGCTCGGTGCTATCGTATTCCGCAGACATCAGGTTAGCACGGTCGTAAGCTGCGACGTCTTTGCCTTCGTTCTTCCATGCATCGAATACTTGCTGACGGAAGTTCAGGGTCCAGTTGAAAGACGGTGAGTTGTTGTACACCAGTTTGGCATTGGGGATCACTTCGCGGACACGGTCAACCATGCCTTTGATCTGGCCAACGTGGGGCTTCTCGGTTTCGATCCACAGCAGGTCAGCACCGGCTTTCAGGGCTTCGATACAGTCGAATACACAGCGGTCTTCGCCCGTGCCTTTGCGGAACTGGTACAGACCAGACGGTAGACGCTTGGGACGAACAATCTTGTCACCACGCTTGATGACAACGTCACCTTGCTGCATGTCAGCAACCGTCACTTCTTCTACATCCAGGAAACCGTTGTAGATGTCACCGGAATCACCGGCTTCACGTACGACTGCGATTTCTTTGGTCAGGCCAGCGCCCAGAGAGTCGGTACGAGCAACGATAACGCCATCGTCGATACCCAGTTCCAGGAAGGCGTAACGCAGCGCGCGCAGCTTGGAGTGGAAGTTAGCGTGGGGAACAGTCACTTTACCGTCCTGGTGACCACACTGCTTCTCGTCAGCAACCTGGTTTTCGATCTGCAGACAGCATGCGCCCGCTTCGATCATTTTCTTGGCCAGCAGGTAGGTGGCTTCTTCGTTACCGAAACCGGCGTCGATGTCAGCAATGATAGGCACAACGTGCGTTTCAAAGTTGTCGAGCTTGGCTTGAACAGCCGCTTCTTTCGCCTTGTCACCGGCTTCACGCGCTGCATCCAGTTCACGGAACAGGCCGCCCATTTCACGTGCGTCAGCCTGACGCAGGAAGGTGTACAGTTCTTCGATCAGGTCGGCTACAACCGTCTTTTCGTGCATGGACTGGTCAGGCAGAGGACCGAAGTCAGAACGCAGTGCGGCAACCATCCAGCCAGACAGGTAGAGGTAGCGACGCTTGGTGGTACCAAAATGCTTCTTGATGGAGATCAGCTTCTGCTGACCGACGAAACCGTGCCAGCAACCCAGAGACTGAGTGTACTTGGCGCTATCTGCATCGTAAGCAGCCATGTCTTCACGCATGATTTTTGCCGTGTACTTGGCAACGTCCAGACCGGTCTTGAAACGGTTCTGGATGCGCATGCGCGCGGCAGACTCAGGATTGATAGCACCCCATGGAGCACCGTACTGTTCCTTAACAGCGGCGACTGCCTTAATTTCGTTCTGATATTGAGACATTGCTGGTTCCTTTTAAGACAAGCAGGTTTGAAAGACCCCAGCCGATGCAACGACATCAACTGAGGGAGGTCTTGCGAATTCGGGTTGCATTCTATGCGCTCGAGCACAATAAATAAAATATATAAAGAACATACCCAATATCACTTTAGTGAATACCGCTGGTTAATAGCGCCAAAAACCTACCGTGACAAACCAGTAACCCATTGTTTTAAATATATTTAATGTGATCGAATGGCCAAAATACTACGCTTTGTAAAGCACGTTTAATTTTGTTACCGGTCAATTTTATGCCTTTTTGGTCTTGCCGCTGACGCCAAAAGACTAAATTCTGAGGTGGAATACGGTACGCGAGGCTGGCTTCGTAGTAGACTGACGACGAGTCATCTAAAAATAACAATTGTGGAGGCCCTATGCCCTTTACCCCTGATCATCTTCATGAACTGAACACCCTGATCAAATTCAATCTGGATACCACTCAGGAAGGTCTCAAAGTTCATTCCAATGCAGATCCGCAGATTATTCAGGCCATGGCCCGTCTTTATGACAAAGGCTTAGTGACCCAGATCGACGGCGGTTACCTGACCGCGCTCGGCCACGAAGCAGCCGAGCATGCTCGCGAACTGAAAGGACTGCTTTCGGAAGGTGCTGCGGCCGAGGTGGACATGCAATGCTGTCCGGGCAAAAAACTGCCGCTTTCAGCGACTCAGTAAAGCCTGAATCTCACGCAGTCCGTCACGGTAATGCCTGACGGGCTGGCAGCCCAGGGCGCGGCGCGTGTGCTGCATGTCAATACGATGCGCAGACCCGACCAGGTTCAAAGCTTCGCGTGTAATGGGTGGGCGATGCCTGACGCTGAGCGCACGGTAGCTTGGCTCAAGTGCCCAGGCCAGCGCCTGCGCGACGACGCGAGGAATGGAGCGCGGGACAGGGGCCGCACATGCAGCCGCAATGTCGGCCATGTAGCGTGCCCAGGTAATTCCCTCCTCATCGGCCGCATTGTAAATTGCTCCGGCCTGCCCCGCAGAGCCAGAGGCCCGGATCAGAATATCAACCACATTATCCACATGGATCAATCCAGCGTCATAATTACCCCCGCCAATCAACGCAGGTGTACCTTTGCGCAGTTCGGCGGCTAGATCCGTAACCCAAGGTTTGGAGCCTGCGCCATAGACGACTATGCTCGATGCCAGCACCACCACGGCAGCGTGTGCAAGGTCGTTAACCACTTGAAGAAGCGACTGCGTCCCATCCACGGTAACGGATCGATGCAGGTCTTCTGCGCCCCAGTCTCCCACAACAGCGGCCAGGTGAAAGACGGCGCCACACGGGCCGACCACCGATTTCAGACATTCGCTATCTCGGATGTCGCCAGATACCCAGGTCAGCCCGGATGCCGCCATCAGGTCGGCGGGACACGCCCCCACATCCAGGGCAACCACAGACCGTCCCTCTGCCAGCAGGCGGCGCACCAAACGCCCGCCAATGAAACCTGCAGCGCCTGTGACTAACGCCTGCCCGGAGCCGGCTACGCCTGGCATCTCAGTGGCGCCCCGATTTAGATTGCCGGGCCGCTTTGCGCCGCGCCTGCTCGGAGCGCCCGGCCTTGCCCAGAAGGTTACCCAAACGGAACGAGAGACCCGGCATGGCGCTACCAACCTTGGCCAGCACTCCTCGCCATTCTGGCAGTAAGACCTCGGGGGGTGCATCTTTCAACACCTTGCCCAGAATCAGATCCGCAACCTGCTCAACCGTGAGGGTGTGCTTACCGGAGAAGGTCAGCGCGGCTTCTTCGTAGTCTTCCTGTAAGGTCAGCATGGGGGTTTCAATCGCATCCGGGCAAATCACCGTTGCGTTGACACCCAGAGGCTTGAGCTCCTGGGCCAGGGCCAAGGTAAAGCCGCGTACGGCAAATTTGGATGTACTGTAGAGCGAGATGCCTGGAATGGGTGCAACCCCAGCGAGTGACGCAATATTGATAATGTGCCCCTGCCCTCGCGGCACCATATGCTCGGCGGCCAGCTTGCTGCCCAGGATGAGCCCATTAACATTGATGTCCAGATGACGGTCAATTTCCTCTACTGCCGTTTCATGAATACGACCGGGTTTTAAGTAGCCCGCCACATTGGCGAGGATGTCCACGTGCTTCCAGGTTCTGAGAGTGTCATTCCAAACCTCTTGCCACTGAGCCCAGGAGGTGACATCCAAAGAATGCACACGGACCTGATCCGTTGGCCATCGTCGTGATTGGGCCTGCGCTTCGAGGCCAGCCAGATTGATATCTGTCGCCACCACCCGATAGCCGGCATCGAGAAAACGTTGCGTCAGATGCAAGCCCAGGCCACTGGCACATCCCGTGAGGATAACCACCTTATCCAGCATGGCGTTGCGCTCCCTGAGAGGTAACCGGCGCGCCGTAACTTAGCTCGCCAAAACTAAACGTGGGACTAAGGCCGGGAAACCCCCAGTAGGGGGTCAGTTCCGATGAGGGGACAAAGTTGCAAAATCGGGCGTCACGCTGGCTTGGTCCGGCAATTGTTTTTTCCACCACCATGGAGATGTATTGATCCAACGAATTTTCCAGCGTGTTGCCATTCATAACGACTTCCATACCCGTCTGTTCGGCATAACGACGCACACCGGGGATTTCAGAGTGCATCGGTGCATAGCTGTCGGCGGAAACGCCATTTTCGCTTGTAACCAGAAGCCCGTCGGGCGTGTGGGCAACCAGCGAATGATTGCCTTCGGTATGGCCGGGGGTTCGAATCAGTGCCACGCCCTTGCCCAGTTGGACACTGCCGTCCAACAGTATAATACGATCCATCGGCACGCCTTTGATGCCATCCGGGCAATACCACTCCCTCTGCTGGGGCAGTAATGCTGTGGTGGAGTCCCACTCCTGCTTCATGACCAGGAGTCGGGCATTCGGGAAAAAGCCTGGCGTTGTGCCATCCCCCAGCCAGCGGCGAATATCCTGGGTGTGTAAATGGTCATAGGACAGATAGTTCACCTCTTCCGGCCGGATGCCGCAGGTTGCCAGTGCCTGTTCAACAGTATTTTCTACGGGAGCAAGGAATGACGATACCAGGGGCGACAGGGCGCCATAGCGGGTAGCCAATCGTTTGAAAAAGGGGGTTTCAGCATTGGCGCGAAAGTCCGATGGGGAAAACAGAAGGGTCTTGATGCCATCGACCGCCTCAAACTGAACCACAAACAAACGATTCAGGATGTGCATAAAGGGCGACTTGACCGTACTCGCATTGAGTAGCCCGTATCGGGTGGGATACGGTGCCCGAATGAGGTTGACGCTGCGGTAGTAACGCACCGGAGTGTCCTCCTGCAGCATCCGCTCGCGAAACGTGAGCGCGGCTTGACGGGACTGCTCTAATCTTACCGTCGGCAGGATATGTTGCCGGGCCTCATCCAAACCGGCAATGGGCTTAATGCCCAAGTGCTCAAGAATGGCGGGAGATGCCGCGGGGGCAGTAATGCCGTTGGCGTGGGTCATGGGCAAGTCTCATGTGCAATTATTATTGTCCTGACACATAATTGAACCATCGTTCATTTATAAAAGTCAATGCTGCTTTTTCCGCCTACGCCATTCAGAGCAAGGTAGCAATCAGTCTTTCCAACTGTTGATCAACCCGGTCGCTCGCCGACGCAGGTGCACCCTCCTGCCGCACAACATCTGAGGGCGACGCTGCGATATACGGCCATGCACTGGATTGACTGAGTAGGATCAGCCCATGCAGCCCATTGATACACATTAGAAAATCAGCCTGTATCTCGCGTTCGTCAGAGACCAGGCCGGCTTCCTCCCGCGCCTGCCGGTAACGCTCCCGACAGTAGTCAATCGTGCGCAACGCTGCCAGCAATTCGCGTTGAGCCAATTGCTCACTCTCGGTGCCCCGATAGTGACTGAAGACTTTAGGTGGACTCGTGACCAGTTTGTAGAGGTCCAGATTAGCGATGGCAAAGTCGAAGTAACCTCTGATGACCGCTGTAAATTGCGTCCTTGCCGACACGTTATCCTCAACAGCGGATATAAGGCATGTCCTGATCGCCCGTTCAAGCTGGTCGGTCAGGCGATCGAAGTAATCAATTTCCAGGTGCAGGAACAGTGCGTCTTTGCTGGGAACGAAATGGTAGAGCTTGCCGACTGACATGCCGCAAGCCAGTGCCAGTGCTTTCATGGTCAGCCGTTCGAAGCCCTGTTCACGAATCAGCTCAATCGCGGTCGAGAGAATCTCGGGAAAGACCTGTTCAGGGTCAGGTTTGGGTCGGGCCATGGCAGTCTCGTGATCGGGGCAGTCAGCGCTGCGTAAAAAGACGCCAATTTAGCAGAATCCCGCCGTGATGGCATCCTAGCGACAACCCTCCAAGGCCTGGCGCATGGCATCGATTTCAGCCGCCAAAACCCAGTAACGCAGGTTGGCGGGTGTGGCCGCCATGGCCGCAAGCCGACGGCATTTGCGCTGGTAAATCTGTTTAAGGACATCGCAACGGGGCATGACGCTCTGCATATTACCACTCCGGGGTGCGCTTAGGCACCGGAACCACTCATACCCCTTATATCGACGGCGAACCTGAACGACTTGAGTAACAATGCGTTGAATTTCGTATCTTCAATCGCCCTCCTGAGGGCTATCGCTTGCGCGGCTGTAGGGGCTCTCCCGCACGCAGGAGCGTTTCTAATTCTGCCAATGGTAAGGGACGGCTGAACAGGAAGCCCTGGATCGCCAGTTCGCCATAGGCTTCAAAAAACGCCAGCTGCGCCTCACTTTCCACCCCCTCGACGGTGCAATCAATCTCCAGGGACTTGGCCAGCGAAATGATCGAGCGGGCAATGGCAATATTATCCAGATCCGTTTTATCAAAGGGGATGAATTCACGCGCCACTTTCAGATGTGAAAGGCGCAGATGGCGCAGGTACTGCAGAGAGCAATACCCCGTGCCAAAATCATCAAAAGCCAGTCGCAAGCCAAGTCGCTGCAACTGACCGAAACACTCAATCGCCTGTTCCGGCGACCCCACCAGCACCCGCTCGGTCAACTCCAACTCAATCATTGAGGCCGGGAATTGAGCCTCAGCCATCCGTTGTTTGATCAACTCCAGGAAAGCCGGCTGACGAAATTGAACCGGCGAAATATTCAGCGAAATGCGAACGGCTGGAAATGCCTTTTCCTGCCAGCATTGCATCAGGCGAAAAACTTCTTCAAATACCCAGTTGCCCAGCTCGATAATGATCCCGCTTTCTTCCGCGATGGGAATAAACTCGCCCGGAGACACCTGCCCCAACTCAGGGTTATGCCAACGAACCAAGGCTTCGGCACCGAGGATGTGCCCATCGACCGAACTGACCTGCGGCTGAAACACCAGTGTCAGCTCCTGGTTTTCCAGTGCCTTGCGTAAGCGTGTTTCTATCGTCAACGCCCGATGGGCTTTTCGATTCAGTTCCGGCATAAAAAACTTATATTGCCCTCGCCCCTCTTCCTTGGCCAGATTGAGCGCAGAATCAGAGTAACGAATCAATTCCTCCTGATTACGGCTATCATCCGGGAACAGGCTGATGCCCAGACTGGCGCCGGCATAGAGCTCGTGCCCGTCGATATCAAAGGGTTTCTTCAGCGAGTCAAGCAAGGTGCAGGCCAAATGGGTCAGGCGATTCAAATCCTTGAAACCTTCAACAACGATGGCAAACTCGTCGCCCCCGAACCGGGTCAGCGTGCAACCGCCATGAAGCTGAGATGCAATACGCTGCGCGACTGCTATCAGTAACTGATTGCCCATTTCATGGCCCAGCGAATCATTGATCGTTTTGAAACGATCCAGGTCCAGAAAAACCAGCGCGACCCTGGTATTCGCGAGCGCTGCGGACCGGAGTGCTGCCGCAAGCTTACTGTTCAGTACGACCTGGTTGGGTAATTGGGTGAGCGGATCATGATGGAGCAGGAATTCGAGCTTGTCCTCGAACACCTTTCGCTCGCTGATATCCGTGTTCACCTCCACCGTGGCCCAGGGTTGCCCTTTGCCGTCCAGCGCCAGCACCCACTGGCTATTGACGGCGATGGCCTGGCCGCTTTTAGTCTGGTGGATCAGCTCACCCTGCCAGCGATGACGCTCCGCCATGACGTTGCGTATCTCCTTGAGGGGTTCCGGAAATTGGGTCTTCAGAAAGGTGTGCGAAACCTGTCCCATGGCTTCTTCCGCCGACCAGCCATAGAGTTGCTGAGCCCCCTGATTCCAGAAAATGATGCGATCCTCCAGATCCCTGGCGAACACCAGCGGAAGATCCAGCAGCTGAGCCTGCTTCTGCAGCCGGGCCGCCAGCGCCTCGGCCTTGTCGCGTGTACGGCGCAAAGCGGTTACATCTGAAAAGGTCAGCACGATTCCGTCAACACACTGATCTACTTTGCGATAGGGCAGAACCCGTTTGATATACCAGCTACCTCGTCGGTCCTGTACATCAAATTCTAAGGGGCTTCCCGTCAACATGGCCTCTTGGGCCCCCTCCAGGATGTCATGCCCAACGAGCTCATTGGCAATATCGGTCAAGGGGCGGCCAATATCACTTTCAATCAGGGCGAGAATGCGCCGCGATGCCGGGGTAAAACGCTTGAGCTTGAGCTGAGTGTCGAGAAACAAGGTCGCCAGATCCGTCGTGCTAAACAGGTTACTGAGATCATCGTTGACCTTCTCCAGCTCCAGCACCTTGGCATCCAGGGTGACATTGGTGGTTTGAAGCTCTTCGTTGAGGGACTGCAACTCTTCCTTGGAACTCTCCAGCTCTTCGTTCGCTGACTGCAGCTCCTCATTCATGGCCATGAACTCCTCATTCACGGCCTTAAGCTCTTCATTTGATAATGAGAGTTTTTCAATCGTCTGATTCAGGTCTTCGCGGGTGAGCTGCAGCTCCTGCTCTAGCTGCTCAACGGCCCAGCTCTCGCCGGCTCCGGTGGTTGCAGGCTGTAACTCTTTGCCAATCTCCTGCTCCAGGGAAAGCACGTAAAAAGCCTCGCCACCCGGTTCATTGACGGGCCTGATGGCAACTCTGACCGGCGCATTTTCATCGAGCAGGCGACTGTATCCCAGCAAGGCTTGCTGCTGATCCTGAACCTGATTGAACAGGGTGCGTACCAGCGGTCTCAACTGGGGTAAAAGCAAAGAGAAGAGATCAAATACCGGACGGCCAGCGGGCATTTCGAGATAACGATTGGTCTCGCCACAGGAATACAGAATGTCGGCCTTTCCCGATAGAATCACCTGCGCCGGCCCATATCGCTCGAGGACCTGCCGCAACTTCCGATCCTGCGTGGCGCTGCGGGCCTGAAAAGGCTCATTCGCTTCACGATGAATCCCTCTTAAAATGCCGCCACTGCGGCCAAATGCGACCCCACGCGCATACAAAGGCTGGGCGCCGGGAATACTTCTGAACAGGCGCCAGGGCTTTGAGACCACCTCAAACTGCCCCTGCAGATTCGCCGCGATTGCCTCGGACCCACCCAGAAACAAATAACCACCGGGCTTGAGGGCACTGGCAAAGACCTGCATGACGTCTTGCTGCGCCTGCTGATCCAGGTAGATCAGGACATTGCGGCAAACGACCAGATCAATGCGCGAGAAGGAGGGTCGGAAACCAGATTATGAATGGCAAAAACCAGCGTATCACGCACGTCTTTACGCACACGGTAGAGTTCCTGCTGACGCGCAAACGCACTCTCCCTAAGGGCTTCCGGCAATCGCTGAAGTGCTTCCACTCCGTAGACCCCGCTGCGTGCGCACTCCAGTGCCGACACATCAATATCACTGGCAAAAATCTGGATCGCGTTGGTTTTTCCCGCCTGCTGCTTGTAATGATGCAAAATAGCGGCGATCGTATAGGCTTCTTCACCCGTGGCACACCCGGCCACCCAGACCCGAAGCGGCTCTCCGGCAACCTCTTTATCAAAGAGCTTAGGCACGACCTGTTCCCTGAAGCAGTCAAAGGCTTGTGGGTCGCGATAAAAGCTGGTTACGCCAATCAGCATATCTTCGGCCAACCTCAGGGCCTCCTGTGGCTCCTGGCGCAATAATTCCAGGTAGTGGGCATAATCCCCCACGTTCCGTAGCCCCACCCGTCGATCGACGCGGCGGCCCACCGTCGTGACCTTATAGCCGGTGAAATCGTTGCCACTGGCCTCGCTAACAAGCGCAACGATCTCTGCCAATACATTGGATACCGGCTCACGCCCTTCGCTTTCATCCGGCACATCCATCGAACCAGAAGAGGCTGCCCCTTGGTATTGCAGATGTGCCTGAATGACATGAGGCATGGCTTCAGCCGCTGCAACCCGCGATACACACCCGGTCGCAATCGCCGCATCCGGCATGCTGCTGAAACGTGCCGCGGTCGGCTCCTGCACCAGGGTCAGCCCCCCAGCCTCATGAATGGCTTTAATCCCATGGGCCCCGTCACTTCCCGCTCCCGAGAGAATCACTCCCACCGCACGTTTGCCAAGCGAATCAGCCAGTGAGAGCAGAAGCTCTGTAATCGGGGCCAGGTTACGACCTTTACGGTCGGTGGGCACCAGAAAAAGACGATCGCTCTTAATCGTTGCCAGTACCCCCGCCGGGATCAGATACACGACATCTGGACGAATCACCATTAGGTGCATGGCTTCCACCACCGGGAGCCGCGTCCAGGCGGCCGCCAGTTCCGGCATGCGACTCTCCCGATTTGGGTCCAGGTGCTGCATTACGATGTAGGCGCAGCCCAGGCCCGGCGGAATCTGCTGGATAAACTCGCGTATCGGGCGTAAGCCTCCCGCTGAGGCGCCGATTGCGACGATCAGTCGGGGGGTTGCTGTCGGTGTCTCAGGAGCAGATACGTCTGCGTTCATAGCCTGGCCTTTTTTTATAGTTGCATAATTCTAGCAGACCCGACATAAAGGACAGCAACAGCCCGACAACATTAATCCACACGACTATAACGACAGGATTCGACATGGCTACCCTGCTACGAACGCCCGAAGAGCGATTTCAACGCCTACCCAATTACCCCTTCGAGGCTCACTACGCTCAGGTCAACGGGCTTCTTATGCACTATGTAGATGAAGGCCCTCCAGACGCTGCACCGATCCTGATGCTGCATGGTGAGCCAACCTGGTCCTATCTCTATCGCCACATGATTCCAATCTGTGTGGCGGCGGGGCATCGCGTGATCGCACCCGATCTGATCGGTTTTGGTAAATCGGATAAACCCGGAGAGATGTCGGATTACAGTTATCAACGTCACATGGACTGGCTTCAGCAGTTTATCGATACGCTACATCTGGATCGGATTACGCTGGTGTGTCAGGACTGGGGTTCGCTGCTGGGATTGCGACTGGCAGCAGAAAATGAAGCGCGCTTCCGGGCAATAGTCGTCGGCAACGGGATGCTGCCAACCGGGGATCAGAAGGTTCCGGCAGCCTTTCATCTGTGGAAAAACTTTGCTCGCTTCAGCCCCTGGTTTCCGATTTCCAGAATTGTGGATGCCGGTACATTCAAATCGCTTAGCCGGGATGAGCGGCGTGCGTATGACGCCCCCTTTCCATCAACGCGCTTCAAGGCGGGAGCCCGTGCCTTTCCCCGACTGGTTCCGGTTCGGCCGGATGATCCGGCCAGTGACGCCAATCGTAAAGCCTGGGGGGTACTCAAGCATTGGAAGAAGCCTTTTTTAACAACCTTCAGCAACGGCGACCCCATTACCCGTGGCGGAGACCGTTATCTTCAGGAACGTATTCCCGGTGCGGCCAATCAGCCGCATATCACCCTGAAGGGCGGGCATTTCCTGCAGGAAGACGCGGGCGCGGAATTTGCCCAGGCCATCAACAAACTCCTTAAAACAATCGATTGACCCTACGGAGGAACTCTCATGCTACGCACCACCGCCAACCTGGCCACCCTGCTTTTGACAACCACTCTGGCTAGCTCGGTACATGCCGAAATCAAAACCCAAACGGTGACCTACCAGATTGATGCCCAGCCCTTTGAGGGCACTCTGGTGTATGACACAGCCAAGCCCAACCTGCCCGGACTGTTAATGGTGCCCAACTGGATGGGGCCCACGCCCCAGAGCCTGGAAAAGGCGGTCGAGATCGCCCAAAGCGGCTATGTGGTTTTCATGGCCGACATGTATGGCTCCAGCGTTCGTCCAAAGGATGCCGATGAGGCTGGAAAAGCAGCCGCCGCTGTGCGATCAGATCGCCCCCTGATGCGTAAACGGGCCAAGGCCGCACTCGACCAACTCACGGGACATGCCAGCACGACCGGCATGAATCTCAAACAGGTGGGTGCGATCGGTTTCTGCTTTGGCGGCGGAACGGTATTGGAACTGGCGCGAAGTGGTGAGCCTCTGTCCGGCGTGGTGTCCTTCCATGGCAATCTGGATACACCCAATCCGGCAGATGCCCAGAACATCAAAACCTCACTGCTAGTGTTGCACGGAGCCGATGACCCTTATGTCCCCGCCGAACAGGTTCAAGGGTTTGAATCTGAAATGCGAACCGCTAAGGTGGACTGGCAATTGGTCAGCTACGGCGGCACCGTACATTCGTTCACCGATAAATATGCCACCGCTAAAGGCCAGGCGGAGTACAATCCACAAAGTGCAGTCCGAGCGTTCCGCGCGATGAATGATTTTTTCAGCGAGCGGTTTGCGGCAACGCCCTGACCTGAGTCAGCTGCCCGGATTGAACATCAAGCCTTCCAGAACGGCTTACGAATTTCCTGTTGAGCCTCCCAGAGGCTCACGCCGATGTCCCGGAGTTGACGCTCGTCCATTTCCGCCAGCCAGAGACGCTGTTGCACCCGCTGCCGATACACCTGCAAAGTGGCGCGTATTTGCGTGAGTTTCATAAGCCCGCTCCTCAGAGTTGAATGATTCGGGCTCATTTGATTCGGATTTGACGTTTCGATCCAATCGTCGTTTTGGATAGCCATGATCCAAAATCACGATGGCATTCACCTGCAGACTCCGCTTCAATAGAACAATACTCGCCTCAAGGAGCACTTCATGGATCTGACACAGCTAAAAACCTTCGTCGCGGTGGCGGAAGAACAACACCTTACACGCGCAGCCGAGCGTCTGTTCACCAGCCAGCCAGCGGTGAGTGCTCAACTGAAGGCACTGGAGGACACACTGGGGCTTCCGCTGTTTGAGCGGACGCCCAAAGGAATGCGTCTGACGCCTGCGGGCGAGCGCTTGTTGCCTCAAGCACTCGCCATTCTCGACAGTGCCAAGCAATTGGTTAACCAGGCCCGTGCCCTGCAGGGCACCTTAATGGGCGAGCTTAACATCGGCATCAACTCAGACTTTTCCTTTTTGAGACTGGACCAACTGCTGCGGGACAGCCGGGAAGCCTATCCTCAGTTGCAGTTAAGCTTTATGAGCAGTATGTCTGCCGACATTCTGCAGGATCTCCGTCGCGGCAAACTGGATGCGGGTTTTTTCTTCGGTCCCTGTAATTTTGCGGACCTGTCTGTAGAAGCACTTTCCGAGATTGAAATGGCTCTGATCGCCCCAGCCAGCTGGGCTGAACAGATTCGCTCTGCAGATTTATCCCGCCTGTGCCGCATGCCCTGGGTCTATTCGACGCGACGCTGCCCATTCTTCGTCATCAGCGAAAGGCTCTTTGCGGGCATGAGTGAACAACCTGAAAAAGTGGTCTTTGTCGATAACGAGGAGGCGATTCGCACCCTGGTCAAGGCAGAGTCCGGCATCGCATTGATGCGGGGGGACGATGCAGACCGCGCGGTTGCAGAGGGCTGGGGCGTGCGCTGGCCGGGCAAGGTTCCCGACATCAGCCTGAGCGTGGCCACCCAGGCAAATCGGCGCCAGGAGCAAAACATTCAGGCCTTTCTGAGACTGCTCCGGGATTGCTGGCCGGAAGCCGAGGGCCCATCCGAGGCGAAACGCTTGGGGTAAGCGCGAACGACGACACTGACGATCAGCGCAGGATTTCCAATAACTCAACTTCAAAAATCAAGGTTGAACCCGGCCCGATAACGCCTGCCCCCCGGTCGCCATAGGCCAGTTCAGCCGGAATAAAAAGCTTGCGTTTTTCACCTTCGACCATCAGCTGCAGTCCTTCGGTCCAGCCGGGAATCACCTGATTCAATCCGAAGACGATGGGCTGACCACGATCGACCGAGCTGTCGAAAACCCGTCCATTGATCAGGGTGCCGTGATAATGCACCTTCACCTGATCGGTAGCAGAAGGATGCCTGTCCCCGATCCCTTTCTTCATTATTTCACTTTGCAGCCCGGAAGTTTGGGTGACGACGCCGTCACGAAGCCCATTTTCGTTCAAAAACGCCCGCCCCTTCTCCAGATTTTCAGCTTGTATTGCCCGTGTATCCGTCAAATAGCGCACAGCCAGAAACAGCCCAACGACGATGACAACCGCAATGATAATTTTAAACATGAGGGCTCCTTATACAATTCCGCTATAACCCGACAACACTACCAGCCCGAGCACCAGAAAAATACCCGCGGCAATGCGATGCACCAGAGTGGTTGGCATTTTTTCGGCAATGCGGTCTCCCAGAATAACCGCCGGAACATTCGCGATCATCATCCCCAGCGTGGTGCCTGCTACGATCCACACCAATGACTCAGCCTGCGCTGCGAGTGCAACCGTGGCGATCTGCGTTTTATCACCCATCTCTGCCATAAAAAAAGCAACCGCGGTTGTGGTAAACACCCCCCACCCGGCCTTACCCATCCCGACCTCATCATCGATTTTATCGGGAATCAGCATCCAGAAGGCCATGCCAACGAAGGAAGCACCCAGTATCCAGCGGAGCCACTCGGCAGGAATTGTCGAACTCAGCCAGACACCCAGACCGGCCGCGAAGAAATGATTGAGCAGGGTAGCAACGAGAATTCCCAGAATGATGGGCGTAGGCTGACGAAAGCGTGCCGCGAGCAGGAAGGCGAGTAATTGGGTTTTATCACCGACTTCGGCAAGCGCAACAATTCCGGTGGCGATCAAAAAGGCATACATAGTCGATATTCCTGGCCGGATCACAGACGAATGACCACTCACCTGTCCGGCCAATCCGAAGGTGCGTGGTCAAAGGTCTTGCCAGGCGAGGTGCTGCTTGCGCCATGGTTATGAAAACCAAGTGTGTTGACGCAGGCCTCCGTGAGGTGGAGCGGCTACTCCCCAATGACGCGCAAATTCTAACCCTACGCGGCACCTGCAATCAAGTGCCGCGCACTGGCCCTCCGAACCTGACGTCCGCCTCAGGCAGCTGACGATGAATCGACTTCCTTCACTCTGAACCAGGCTGCGTACAAGGCAGGAAGAAATAACAGCGTTAAAACTGTGGCCACAATCAATCCCCCCATGATCGCTACGGCCATTGGCCCGAAGAACACACTGCGCGACAAGGGAATCATGGCCAGCACCGCTGCCAGCGCCGTTAGCACGATGGGCCTGAATCGACGAACCGTCGCGTCGATGATCGCATTCCATCGGTCCGAACCGCCTGCTGCATCATGCTCGATCTGATCCACCAGAATGACCGAGTTACGCATAATCATGCCCGCAAGTGCAATCGTGCCCAGCATCGCGACAAAGCCAAACGGCTGCTGAAAGATCAGCAGGAACAAGGTCACACCAATCAAGCCCAACGGAGCGGTCAGGAAGACCATCGCGGTGCGGGACAGACTGCGCAACTGCAGCATCAGCAGGGTCAGTACCACGACCACGAATAAGGGCATCCCGGCATTAACTGACGCTTGCCCCCGTGCGGAGTCCTCTACCGTTCCCCCTACGTCAATCAGATAACCATCCGGCAGCGCAGCACGGATACCGGCCAGCGTGGGATCTATCTGCCGGACCAGTGTCGCTGGCTGCTCTTTGCCGTATATGTCCGCACGCACGGTTACCGTGGGTAAGCGATCACGATGCCAGATAACCCCTTCCTCGAACCCATACTCGAAGGTTGCGATCTGAGACAGCGCCACAGGACGACCATTGGTTGTCGGAACCGCCAGACTCGGCAGCAAGGACAGCTCCTGACGCTCTCTCGCCGTACCCCGTAACTGAATATCCACCAGTTCATTCCCCTCGCGGAACTGACTGACGACAGCACCGCTTAACGCGCTTTGCAGAAAGTTCGACAACTCGGCCGTGCTCACGCCCAACGCACGCGCCCGATCCTGATCAATTTCCAGGCGAACGACCTTGCTGGGCTCTTCCCAGTCCAGATGTACATTCGTAACATGCGGATTAGCACGCACCTTATCCGCGACCTGGCGGGCAAATTGCCTCACCACTTCGATATGCTCGCCCGACACCCTGAACTGCACCGGATAGCCGACAGGTGGCCCATTTTCTAACCGTGAAACACGCGATCGCAGGGTCGGAAACTGCTCATTCATCAGGTCGATCAGCCAGGTCCGAATAGCCTCCCGATCTTCGATACTGCGTGTCAGCAATACAAACTGAGCAAACGATGTCTGCGGCAACTGCTGATCCAGCGGCAGGTAAAAGCGGGGTGATCCACTGCCCACATACGTGACATAATTTTCGATACCTTCATGATCCGCGAGCAAACTCTCCAGACGCTTCACTTCGGCCTCGGTCGCAGTCAGTGAAGCGCCCTCCGCCAACTTCAGATCCAACATGATTTCCAGGCGGCCGGAGGCCGGGAAAAACTGTTGCGGCACAAAACGGAACAGAAAAACAGAGCCCGCGAAGATCACCAGCGTCAGCACAATCACGGTTTTACGCCAGCGCACACACCACTCGATCATACTTCGGATACGCCGGTACATCGGTGTAGCATAAGGATCATGTCCACCGGCATGTCCTTTGGCCAGATCCGGCAGAAGGCGATCACCCAAATAGGGCACAAACACCACCGCCGCGATCCAGGACACCACCAGTGCAATGGTGACAACCTGAAAGATAGAGCGCGTGTACTCTCCCGTACCCGACTGTGCAGTGGCGATGGGCAGAAAGCCTGCCGCGGTGATCAACGTTCCCGTCAGCATCGGAAAGGCGGTACTGGTCCAGGCATAACTCGCCGCCTTGAGCCGGTCGAACCCCTGCTCCATTTTGATCGCCATCATTTCCACCGCGATAATCGCATCATCGACCAGCAGGCCCAGCGCCAACACCAGCGCCCCCAATGAAATCTTGTGCAGGCCAATATCGAAATAACGCATCAGCGCGAAGGTCATTGCCAGCACCAGCGGAATCGAAAGGGCTACGACCATTCCGGTACGCAAGCCCAATGAGAAAAAACTCACCAGCAGCACGATCACCAGGGCTTCAGCCAGTACCCGCACAAACTCACCTACACCAGTTTTTACCGCGGCGGGCTGATCCGACACTTTATTCAGAAACATCCCCGCTGGCAGATTCTGCTGAAGACGGGCAAATTCGTGCTCGAGCGCCTCGCCCAAGACCAGAATATCGCCGCCGTCTTTCATCGAAACGGCGAGGCCAATGGCATCTTCACCCATAAATCGCATGCGTGGCGCGGGGGGGTCTGCAAAGCCTCGCCAGACTTTAGCCACATCGCCAATCCTGAAATTGCGATCGCCCGCCCGAATCGGGAAATTCTCGACCTCCTTGACCGACTCAAAGCGACCGCTGACCCTCAATCGCACCCGATCTGAGGGTGTTTCGAAAAAACCCGCCGCCGTCATCGCATTCTGTTCTTCCAGCGCCTTTTGCACCGTCGAAAGCGGAATACCCAGGGTGGCCATTTTGAGGTTGGAGAGCTCGATCCAGATTTTTTCGTCCTGTAGGCCCACCAACTCAACCTTACCGACATCCTTGACCCGCTGAAGTTGTAACTGCAGACGATCGGCATAATCTTTCAGTATGGCGTAATCAAATCCTGGCCCGGTCAGCGCGTAGATATTGCCGAAGGTCGTGCCGAATTCATCGTTGAAAAAAGGGCCCTGAATCCCCTGAGGCAGGGTATGGCGGATATCGCCGATTTTTTTGCGTAGCTGGTACCAGAGTTCCGGGATCGCGTTCGACCGCATCGAATCACGCGCCATGAAAGTGACCTGCGACTCGCCCGGACGCGAAAACGAAACGATTTTTTGGTAATCCCCCGTTTCCATCAGCTTCTTTTCGATGCGCTCGGTAATTTGGCGGGACACCTCTTCAGCACTGGCACCCGGCCAATACGTCTTGACCACCATCGCCTTGAAGGTAAAGGGCGGATCTTCACTCTGCCCCAAACGGGTATAGGAAATGGCCCCTGCAATACTGAGTAGAAGCATGAAATAGAGGACAAGCTGGGGGTTCTTCAACGCCCAGGCAGACAGGTTGAAATTCATCGACCTTACTCCTTACCAGCCATCTCGACGGCCCGATTATCGCGGTCGACCGGCCGAACTTCCTGCCCATCGCGCAAGACCTGAAGGCCAGCAACGACCACCCAATCTGTTTCGTTCAAACCAGTAAGCACTGGTACAGAGGTTTCGGCATAGGCACCGAGAGAGACTGCTGTGCGACGCAGGGTTGAATGCTCTGCATCGACCACATAGACATAGGGCTCACCCTTTTCGGCGCTGACCGCAGAGAGGGGTACCGATAACGGTATCTCGCCTTCCCGCTTAAAAAACACGCGAGCACTTTGCCCCAGTTCTGCCGGCGTCGTAACATCGGAAAAGGACACCCGCGTCGCATAGGTACGGGACAGTGAGTCGGCTGCCGGAGCAATTTCGCGTACGACCCCGGGGAAGTAGGCATCAGGCAATGACCAAAGGTTAATCATCACCGGCTGCCCCACAACAAAGCGTTCGCGCGAGTTTTCCGGCAGATTGATCAGTACCTCACGGTCACTTTCTGCAGCCAGGCTGAACACCTTCTGCCCTGCGGCAACCACCTGACCAACTTCGGCAAAACGACCGGCAACCACGCCATCCTGAGGGGCTCTCAGCACCGCGTATCCAGCCTGATTGCTGGCGACGTTAAATTCTGCGCGCATCTGATCCACACGCGCCTGGCCCGCAGTATATTGGTTTTCGATGGCATCAAATTGGGACCGGCTCACCAGCTGCCGATCGAGCAGCGATTGATAACGCTCACGCTCAGCGCGCACGACCTTGAGATTGGCTTCTGCGGCGGCGAGTTGGGATTTAATACCCTCGAGCTGCAGTTTGACATCTTCGGGATCCAGCTCTGCAAGTGGCTGATCTTTGCGCACGATTTGTCCGACATCGACCAGACGCTTGAGAATTTTACCGCTTATCCGAAAAGCGAGCTCCGGTTCAACCCTCGCACGCACTTCGCCGGGAAAGGTTTCGATGGCATCGGCAGCAGGCACCGGATGGGTTACCATAGCCGGACGAATCCGGATTTCAGGTGGCATTTCTTTGGCGCAGGCCGCCAACAAGAGACTAAGAGAGACCGGGAGCAGCCCGGCAAGTGCTTTGACCGCCATGTGCATTACCTTCGAACCGTTCGCTAGAATTACTATACCGGGTAGTATATTATATAAACTATACTGACGAGTCCACTAATCAAGGTTGTAAATGTCAGACGATTCACAAACTCAGAGCGGCCCAGGCCGCCCAAAAGATCCGGTCAAGCGAGAGTCAATTCTCGATGCGGCCAAATGCCTATTTATTCAGCACGGCTATGAAGGGTGCAGCATGGATGCTATTGCCTCGGCAGCCAGCGTCTCCAAGCTGACGGTTTACAGCCATTTTGGTGATAAAGAGGCCTTGTTTTCTGCGGCGGTGAAATCCAAGTGCCAGGAGCAACTGCCTGAGTTACTGTTTGATTTGCCCGATGACATGCCCATCGAATCAGCACTCCAAACCATTGGCGAGGCTTTTTTCTGCCTGGTCAACAACCCGGAATCCATTAACTTTCACCGGGTCATGGTCGCGAACGCATCGAGCCACCCTAAACTCGCCAATCTGTTCTTTGAAGCGGGTCCTCAACGGGTCATCAATGAGATGGAGCGCTTGTTGCGACGGGCCGTGCAGGCCAAGAAGCTTGATCTCCCCAACCCTGAGATTGCTGCTGATCAATTCCTGTGTCTGACCAAAGGCAGCGTGAATTTTCGGCTACTGATGGGCTGCGAGACGATGCCCCCGGAGGACGAAATTGCGCGACTGGTCAAACCGGTTGTCGACCTCTTCATGCGGGCCTATGGGCCGCGGGCAAAATGAGTTTTCAGCCCGAACGCAGCGCATTGGCACTGGCAATCCCCAGAAGGGTCATCGCGACTGAGCCGCCGACATGAGAAAGCATCAGCACAGCCGTATTCATTAACCGCCCCTGCTGAATGAGCGTCACCGCCTCCAGAGAAAACGTGGAGAAGGTGGTTAAACCGCCCAAAAAGCCGGTGATGATCAACAAACGCCACTCTGGTGCCAGGGTAGGTTGTTGCGCGATGAGGACAAACGCAATGCCGATCAGGTAGCCTCCCAGAAGGTTTGCCACCAAGGTTCCCAGGGGCAGCGAGGGGAACCCACTATTCAGCATGACACCCAGCCACCATCTCAGCACTGCACCGATTGAAGCGCCCATCGCGATGGTGACTACTGTTTTAAGCATCCGTCTGTTCTCCGCTGGGTGGATACAGGTCAGTATAAGGCCTGATAGCCACGCGCTCACGGATATTTATCTTTGCGCCTGTGACTGATACCTTAACTGTTTAACCTTGCTCCAGGTTTATTTGCCATGCTCCGCACGCTTGCGTACCTGATTCACACTGTTTCTCTGGCCATTTTCGCAATCGCCCCACTCGTTGGTCAGGCAGAAGACGTAAAGTCGGAATATACACCTCCGCATCGGATCGCCTACCCTGACCGGCCCAAAATTGGTCTGGTATTGGGTGGTGGCGGAGCGAAAGGCGCCGCGCATGTAGGTGTGCTCAGAGTTCTCGAAGAACTCAAGATTCCCGTAGACATCGTCGTTGGAACCAGCGCAGGCTCAGCCGTCGGTGCCATGTATGCCATGGGCAAATCTGCCAGTGATATTGAGACAACCTTTTTTAACACCGATTGGGAAAAGGGCTTTATCGACAGCACGCCACGCCCGGATTTATCCATCCGGCGCAAACAGGACCAGCGACAGTTCGCCATTGATATCGACCTTGGGTACAACAAGGGTTTCCGTATTCCTCAAGGGATTGTGCAGGGCCAACGCCTGCAGATCCTGCTCAATGAAATGACCCTGGAAGCGGCGACCGTCGAGGATTTCGACCATATGCCGATACGCTACCGGGCGGTGGCCACTGATTTGGAAACGGGTCAGGAAGTGGTTTTGCGCAAGGGTAATCTGGCGCAAGCGATTCGGGCCAGCATGTCGGTTCCTGGCGTTTACACCCCCGTTGAAATTGATGGCAAGACGCTGGTTGATGGTGGACTAGCCAATAACGTCCCCGTCAGCGTGGCCCGCGCACTGGGCGCCGATGTGATTATCGCCGTCGACTTAACGACCCCTCTGCGCCAAAGTGAGGAGTTAACGTCTTCACTGGCAGTGCTGGAGCAACTGTCAGACTTTATGACGGGCTTTAACAGCGAAGAACAAGTTCGCTCATTAGGGCCCTACGATATCTACATCCGACCGGAATTTGGCGACATCGGTTCGGCGAGTTTTGACAGGGTCAGTGAAACCATCGAAATCGGCGCTAAAACCGCCCGCTCACAATCCGATAAACTGGCCAAACTCAGTATCGACCAGGGTACGTTCGAGCAGTATCAGGAGTACCGTCAAACCGCTCTGGCAAAAGCGCCCAAAGTGGACCGGGTCAGACTCGTCAACAATAGTGCACTGTACGACGAGATTTTGTTGGCCCGTATTTCTCAGAAGCCGGGAAAAATTCTAGACACCGATCAATTGGAGCAGGATTTGGGGCGGGTTTACGGACTGGGTTATTTTGAAACCGTTACGTACCGGGTACTGAGCGAGGACGATGGCAGCAAAACGCTGGTGATCGAAGCGAAAGAAAAGAGCTGGGGACCTAACTATATTCGCTTTGGCATCGAAATGCAGGATAACTTCAAAGGTGCCTCCGAGTATGCCTTGACCAGCAGCATACTCGCCACTGGCATTAATCGTTACGGCGCAGAATGGGTTAACACGGTCAAAGTCGGCACATCGCCGGCCTTTAGCAGTGAGTTTTACCAACCGCTTGGTTATGCCGCTGACTATTTCAGCCGGACTTTCTTTTCCATTGAGCGCACATCTGTTGGGGTATTTGTTGATGGACGCTCGTTTGCAGAGTACGAGGTTCAGGATCGACGAATCGGCACCGAGGGCGGGCTGCAATTAAGCACCGATGCCGACTTCGCGCTCGGTGTTTTCGCAGGGAAAGGCTCGGCTGAGTTGCAGGTAGGCCCCCCGGAAACGCCCGACTTCAAGTTCGATCTTGGCGCCTATTACGCACGTTTCTATTATGACAGACTGGATGATGAATTTTTCCCATCCAGCGGACAACTGGTCACACTTCTCTACACCGCTAACCGGGAAGACCTGGGCTCAGAAACCAACTTCGACCGCGTTGAATTCAATGGCATTTCGGCACACAAGTGGGACAACATGTTCCTCAACCTCCGTCTAAAAAGCAGCCAACTTACCCGCAATGCGGCAGGCTCACTTGATAACGTGCAAATGGGCGGGTTCCTTAATCTGTCAGGGTACGTGAATGGCGAGGTTCTGGGTGAAGAAGGTAATCTGGCTGTATTGCAGGCCTACTACCAAATGAGCCACAGCTTTCGCTGGTATTTAGGCGCCTCTGCCGAGATGGGTAATGCCTTCTATCGCAATGAAAGCCAGGGGCTGTCCAACTATAAAACCTCTGGCAGCGTTTATGTGGCAGCCAACACCTTCATGGGCCCCATTGCACTGGCCTACGGTTATGCCAAGGCAGACAAGCAGGCCATTTACCTTAATATTGGCAAGACCTTCTAAGGATACCATCATGCCATCTTTGCGTATGACACTCGACAATGGCGTATCTTACGATCTGACGGCCATGTTTATACCTCGCCGGGTCGGACAGAAAAATGCATGGCTTGCGTTCTGGCAAAACCTGAGAGGCTGGAAAAAAGGCTTTGCGATTCCCTTTGAAAGCCGACAATTGAGTACAAAGGGGACACTGGCCTGGATGGTGATTCTCGTCTGCAACAGCTTATCACTCCTGTTGCTTCCCTTGATGGCCCCGTTCGGCTATTCCATGCGCGCGTATAGTTTTCATACGCAAGAAGACGCAAAGCGTCTTCACACGTATAAGCAGGAGCTACCCAAAATCTACGCGCGGCTAAGACACATCGAAGACCCCACAGAGCATCGAAAACAGCTCAGCGAAGCCATTCTTCAACTCAGGAAAGAACTGGGGATTGATCCCCGGAAATCCTAAAACCTCCCGGGAATCGCAATCAGCTTAGTGATGGTGGTGACCACCCGGTCCATGAACATGACCGTGAGCCAGCTCTTCTTCCGAGGCATCCCGCACTTCCATGATTTCGACATCAAAATGCAGGGTCTGGCCTGCCAGTGGGTGGTTGGCATCAATGGTTGCCAGGGTGTCAGACACCGCCGTGACGACAATCATCTGAGGACCATGCTCGGTATTCGCCTGAAACTGCATGCCGGCCTCAACTTTGTCCACACCTTGAAAGGCAGCCAGTGGTACTTGCTGAACCAGGTTGGCATCGTGCACGCCATAACCCTCTTCGGGTGACACGGATACTTTGCGGCTTTCACCGACTGCCATTTTAATCAGCTCTTTTTCCAGCCCCGGAATGATGTTCTGAGCACCTTCCAGGTAGGCCAGGGGCGCGCTCTCACGGGAGCTGTCAATGACCTCGCCCTGGTCATTGGTCAAGGTGTAATGAATGCTGACGACACGCACGGGGGTATTGGACATGGGTTGATTCCTGTTTGGTTATCCGTAATTGACGGACGACACCTTACCAAATCTCGGCGAATCAGGCGACCAGGCGTCTGTAAATTAGTCTGGCGGGGTAATGGCCCGCTCCAGTCGATTGCGGATCGCCTGCCAGCGGGCACCTTCCGGCGGTCTTTCAACCCAAATACGTTTCAGTTTGCGGGCATCAAGCTGATACAAGGCATCATAAAACCTGCGTGCATAGGCGTCGGCCTCCGCCCCTAGCTGAATGGCCGGACCATCGGGCGCAATGGGGCTTCCGCAAAGAATCCAGCCTATCTGCGAATCGGCCAGATCCTGCTGCCAGGCGCCTGCATCTGCCGCTGAAAAGCCGCACAAGCGCGTGTGGGGCGCATAATGTCGACGATGCTGTCCTGGCACCCGAATCGTATCAGGCACATCATCACTGACCGACTCCCCGGCGATAACCTCGACGGCAGCAAGGTCGAGCATGCCGGGACGTAATAACCGCAGGGTATCTCCAGGTAAGGCACTCAAAATGGTGGATTCAAGCCCCACCGAAGACGGGCCGCCATCCAGGATCAGCAAGTCTTCGCCTGAGAACTGGGTGACCACGTGCTCGGCCGTGGTGGGGCTCACCGACATGTAGCGATTCGCCGAGGGAGCCACTAGTGCATGTCCAACCGCCTGGATCAATTGCCTCGCCAGTGAATGGGCAGGTACTCTCAGGGCAACCGTATCCTGCCCGGCAGTAATGTGTCGGGAAACCTCAGGGCGCGCCTGAAACACCAGCGTCAGCGGGCCGGGCCAGAAGTGCTGCATCAAGTGCTTCGCTATATCAGGAATATCCGCAGCCCAAGCCGTCGCCTCTGACGCATCCGACAGGTGAACGATCAACGGGTTAGTCGAGGGGCGCCCTTTCATTCGAAACACCTGCGCCACGGCCTCAGGAAGATCTGCCCTGGCCGCCAGCCCGTATACTGTCTCGGTTGGCATCGCAACCAATCCCCCTGCATTCAGGCGGGCGGCCGCTTCTTCTACCTGACGAGTCACGTGCGCCATTCGAATCATCCTGCTTTAAAATCGTTCAATTGCTACGCGCCGCACTTTACTCTGACGGCCCTGCGCTGGCAATGCTACGGCTTTTTACTACGCAGATTCCAGCTAACTTCATATCCATTACGCGACAATGTCCGTATAATCTTCTGCCGTCCTCTGCCGGCAACCCCGGCATGAGCGTGCATGTTCATTCCCGGCAATCCCGGGTTTCGATCCTGATATCAGAAAGGCGGGTAGCCATGGCAGTAAGAACCGTAGATGTCGTGTTAGTTGGGGGTGGTGTCATGAGTGCCACCCTGGGAACCCTGCTCCGGCAGTTGGATCCGTCACTCAGAATCCTCCTGGTCGAACGACTCGATCACGTTGCTCACGAAAGCACTTATGGCTGGAACAATGCCGGTACAGGGCATGCAGGCTACTGCGAACTGAATTACACCCCTGAAAATCCAGACGGTAGCATCGACATCAGCAAGGCGCTGTCGATCAATGCCTCATTCGAGGTCACCCTGCAGTTCTGGGCTTCGCTAGTCGAAAAAGGGCTTCTGCCCTCCCCAGAGACATTTATTAACCGCACCCCGCATGAAAGCTTTGTCTGGGGCGAAAAAGATGTCGCCTTTCTGAAACAGCGCCACGCACTGTTGAGCCAGCACCCTCTGTTCAAAGGCATGGCTTACAGCGAAGACCCTAAGGTGCTGGAAACGTGGATGCCGCTGGTTGTCAACGGTCGCGACCCCATGCAGGCGGTTGCGGCGACCCGGGTTGAACACGGCTCTGATGTGGATTTTGGTGCGGTGACCCGAAGCATGGTGAAGTCACTGCGTAAAAGCGCCAACTTTGAACTCTTACTCAATCACCCGGTCGTCAGCCTGCGTAAACGCAGTACCGGTGTGTGGAGGGTCGTGATCAAAGACGAGTTCACCGAAGTTGAAAAACAGATTGACGCAAATTTCGTTTTTCTCGGCGCCGGCGGGGCGGCCCTGCCCTTGCTGCAAAAGTCAGGCGTTGCCGAAGCGGAAGGCTACGGTGGATTTCCGGTGAGCGGCCAATGGCTGGTGTGCAAAAAGCCAGAAATCGTTAAACAGCACCACGCCAAGGTCTACGGCAAGGCTGCGCTAGGGGCGCCACCGATGTCAGTTCCCCACCTTGATACGCGCATCATCAATGGCGAACTGGCGCTGCTGTTTGGCCCCTACGCCGGCTTTACCACCAAGTTCCTGAAAAAAGGCTCTGTGTTTGATCTTTTTGCCTCGATCAAGTCCGACAACATGCGTCCCATCATGGCCGTCGGCATGGGCAACATGGATCTGACCAAATACCTGATTTCTGAGTCATTGCAGTCGCATGAAGATCGCGTTCGCGCCCTGCGTAATTTCTTTCCGGATGCGAAAGAGGAGGACTGGGAACTGGCTGTCGCCGGTCAGCGCGTGCAGATCATCAAACGCCACGGCAAAGGTGGTGGCCGCCTTGAATTCGGGACGGAAATTGTTGCGTCTAAGGATGGCACGCTGGCAGCCCTGCTGGGCGCTTCACCAGGCGCCTCGACGGCAGTACAGGCAATGATCAATGTGGTTGAGCGTTGTTTCCCGCAGCACATGCAGAACAAACAGTGGCGTGAAGGTCTCAAGCAGTTGATTCCATCGTACGGTGAGTCCTTGATTGAAAACGCCGCCTTGCTGGAAACCGTTCGTGCCCGAACGCTCTCCGTACTGAAACTTAACGCAGACGACAAAGGATAGGACTAAGCGAATGGCCGGTTCCAGTCTACTTGCCCTGATCGACGACATTGCCACCCTGCTCGACGATGTCGCCATGATGAGCAAGGTCGCAGCAAAGAAAACGGCAGGCGTATTGGGTGATGATCTCGCCCTCAACGCCCAGCAGGTGACGGGGATTGCAGCTGAACGCGAACTCCCGGTAGTCTGGGCGGTAGCCAAGGGGTCCTTCCGCAACAAGTTGATCCTGGTGCCTGCCGCGCTATTGATCAGTCTTGTGGCCCCCTGGGCGATTACCCCCCTCTTGATGGCGGGTGGACTTTTTCTGTGTTTCGAGGGCGTCGAGAAGCTGGCGCACAAATTTTTGCATGGCGACGAAGAGTCTGCAGAACACGAAAAAAAGCTCGAAGCCCTGGCCGACCCTGGCGTCGATATGGTGGCCTATGAGCAATCCCGTATCAAAGGCGCGATCAGGACGGATTTCATCCTCTCTGCAGAAATTATTACCATCACCCTGGGAACTGTCGCTGCCGCGACCTTTCTGGAGAAGGTCGCAGTTCTGTCCATTATCGCCATCGTGATCACGATTGGCGTTTATGGGCTGGTCGCAAGCATTGTGAAACTCGACGACATGGGCCTTTACCTCAGTCGGACCAGCGAAGGCGAAAGTGCCGGCATGCGGTTACGCAAACGCTTTGGATTATGGCTGGTTGCAGCGGCACCTAAACTGATGCACGCGCTATCCGTACTAGGTACGATTGCGATGTTTCTGGTTGGGGGCGGCATTTTGGTGCACGGCCTTCCCATGTTGGCCCATAGCTTTCACCCGCTTGCTGACGCTGCTGCCAACGTGCCCGGCGTCGGCGCTGTGTTGGGAACGCTGGTTCCGATGCTGCTGGATTTACTGACGGGCGTGCTGGCAGGTGTATTGGCGTTGCTGGTTGTTGAAGGGGTTCAGAAAGTGCGCGCTTCCAAAGGCGCGTGATTTCGGTCGAGCAAGCGGAATGTCTCATCCACTTCACTGAACTCGACGATAACGTCTCCTCGCTCGATTTGCTGGCGCAGACGCTGTCGGTCGCGCGACAATTCGCCATCGTAGCTGTCAGCGCCTGACGCCGCCACGATCAGGCTGTCCAGGAAGCGCTCACAAGCGTCCGCATCCAGTTCTCGTAAAAAGTCACGGGGCATCAGCATGGCAAGATCCTGTTATGGAATGGCAATTGTCGTGTAACGTTGAAACGTCAGTTGATCAGACCAGAAATCGATTGGCAGTCCGGCTTTCGCTTTCAAGTGATTCAGAAAATCGCCAGGCCCCGGCAAGGTCTCCCAGACCGACGGCAGAAAGGTTGCCCGATGACCGGGATACTGAAGAATCAATCCGTCCCTGCCCGGCACAAGCTGTGCCAGCAAATCACGCTCAGACGTAAACGTCAGGGGGCTGGCAGGGGTGAGCACGGAAATGTGAATGTCCAACAGCGGCAGCTCCTGGGGGCTGACCGGTGGAAAACGCGGGTCACGAAACGCGGCCGCGTAGGCGTGTTCGGCCACATCCTCAACCAGTGAACGGTAGGCCTCCAGGGTTCCAATACAGCCGCGCAATTGTCCACTCTTTTCCAGCGTCACAAAGCTGGCCTGACAGCGCTGCAGAGCCTCACTGTAGTCGTGCAGACGCACCGGCAACGACCGCCCACTCTTCAAACCCTGTTCAATGGACTCACGCGCAACATTCAGGAGCGTAGCGCGCTCGGCCTCCGTGTAGGAGCACTCGGGTGCAAGCATCAGTGCGTCTGCTCCTCAAAAATAAAGGCCGAATACCCAACGACCCGATCACGGCTACCCGCGGTGTCCCCAGAGTTACGATAGTCCAGCAAATCAGGACGTAAAGCGTGCCGTTCGGCGACCTGAAGCAGGGCTTTCAACGGCGTGCGTCCGCAGGCCATGTCATCCGAGATTGCATCAGGTTGCAACTGCCGGATCGCTTCGCAGGTACGACCATCCAGTTGCTTAGCCTCTCTGTAGGGATGATAGTGACTGAGGTCTGAGCTGATCACGAAGACCGTCTCCTCACCACCCCACAGGCGCTCGATGACCTTGCTGACCTCAAAAGGCGAAACATCACCGACAACCAGGGGTATGACCTTGAAATCTGTCAAAACAGACTGAAGAAAAGGCAGCTGAACTTCCAGACTGTGCTCTTCACGGTGCGGCGCATCAGCGGATAAGACCTGATGCAGGGCTATGAGGGGCTGGATTGCCTCCTGATCCACTGGCACGATCCCAAGAGGCGTTTCAAATCCGCTGACCGTTGGTGCGGCAATCCCTTCAAAATACACGCGGTGAGCCGGCCCTAGCACGACCACGCGGCGCACACGATGAGCAAAAGGCCGTAAGTGTTCATAGGCATGAGCGGCGATAGGTCCCGAGTAAATATACCCGGCATGCGGCACGATCAGGGCTTTGGGGGGGCGGCCGTCCGCACTGATGTCAGGCACAGGCACCGCGTCCAGATAGGACTGGATCGCCTCCGCCAGAATGACCGGGTTGGCGGGATAAAATTGCCCTGCCACTGCCGGTGGCCGAACGCGGTTCATAACGGCATTCCTCCGGGGAAATTTGTCTGCAGTCAATATAAGTCTGACTTGAAGTGTGATGCAATAGACACCACCCTGATAGGGAGCGCAACGTGGGAGGAATCAGAACATGCCACAATCCTCGGTAAGCACCTCATTCTGGCACGCCTTGCCAGACGGTCGGGTTCAATGTGATCTCTGTCCACGCTATTGCAAGCTGAAAGATGGGCAGCAGGGGCTTTGCTTTGTCAGGGCCAACGAGGGGGGGCGTGTGGTCTTGCAGACCTATGGCCGATCCAGTGGATTCTGCATAGACCCCATCGAGAAAAAGCCTCTGAACCACTTCCTGCCTGGCACACCCACCCTTTCCTTTGGCACGGCGGGATGTAATCTGGCCTGCAAATTTTGTCAGAATTGGGATATCAGCAAATCCCGCGAGGTCGATACGCTGGCCGATGCGGCCTCGCCGGAAAAAATAGCACGGGTTGCCGAAGCAAGCGGCTGTCGCAGTGTTGCGTTCACCTACAATGATCCGGTGATTTTTCATGAGTATGCGGTCGATGTTGCCGCCGCCTGCCATGCTCGCGGTATCAAGACGGTTGCGGTCACAGCGGGGTATATCTGCGAAGCGCCCCGCGGGTCCTTTTTCAATGCCATGGATGCCGCGAACGTCGATCTGAAAGGGTTTAGCGAAGAATTTTACTACCATCTGACCGGTGCCCACCTGCAACCGGTACTGGACACGCTGATCTATCTGAAGCAGGAAACCGCCGTCTGGTTTGAAATCACAACTTTGCTGATTCCGGGCCAGAACGATTCAGACGCCGAGCTACACGCCCTATCGGCCTGGATCCGTGAAAAACTGGGGCGGGATGTACCGCTGCACTTTACCGCCTTCCATCCTGACTGGAAGATGATGGAGACACCGCCCACCCCCCCGGCAACCCTGCAAAGGGCACGCGCCATCGCACGTGAAGAAGGGCTGCATCATGTCTACACCGGCAACATTCACGATAAAGCAGGTGGGAGCACCTGGTGTTCAGGCTGTGGACACCGCCTGATTGGACGGGACTGGTATCAATTGAGTGACTGGGGGCTCACGCCCGATGCCTGCTGCGAGCGATGTGGCCGACAACTGCCTGGGCATTTCGAAAAACAACCTGGCCAGTGGGGACCACGTCGTCAACCGATCGACATGCGCCACTGGCCAGATTAGCCCTTCCAGGACGGTTCGCTATTCTTCCTCCGGTTGATTCAGCGACTCCAGTGATTCCGGGTCACACAAGACCGCTTCCTCGAAAATACCCGGCGACTTGGGGGGATCCTCGACGGGCTCTATCGTACAGTTTTCACCGTAGACGAAGGAGAAGACTTCCTGCTCCTCATCCACAGACGTTAACTGCCCTGTAAACGCGCGCGTGCTGCCGCAGGCCGAGATACTGACGGACCAGTTGGTCGCAGGTGCAGGATCCAGGGACGTTCCATAATAAACCACTGAAACGGTATAGACGCCCGTCGGAATATCGGTGGAGAAGAAGATGTTTTCCGGGCCATAGCCCGAAGTGTCATCAAAGTCGAGATAACCGTCTCCTGCGACAGAATTGCGGCTGGCCGTGGGGTAGAAAATTTCATGCCCATCAGGTTCAACCATATGCAAATCGATGTCTGTTGCAGTATCCCAGAACAGCGTCGCCGTCAGCCCCCCCGTTCCGACATTCTGTGCGGTAATGGTGATACCAGTATCCGGCAACAGCCAGTTTGCATCGTCATCGATACCATCAAAGGTTGTTTCAACATCCGGGGCCTCTGCATCTTCATCCACCAGGAAAGCTTTAACGGTCACATCCGCAATGATTTCAGTGGTGATAATGTCCGGTTCTGGCTCCGTACCTTCGATCGGGAAAGGGCCGCGCAGCGTGACGGTAATCGGAGACCCGTTGGTAGATCCTGTTGCTCCCCCTGGCTCGATGGGAATGCCGAAGTACTCACCCGTGCCGTTAACTTCAAAAAACAGTGCACCGATACGCTTGCCGTCCGGGACCGAACCGCGCACAAACAGGCTTTGAATGGTTTTGTCTGTGACCACAACATTGCTGAAGGTCAAGCCTGTCCCTGACGAAGGCCCCGGCATAGTGCCGGTGATTCGCTCAGAGTAATCAAAGTTTATCCCCGCCGAGAGACTGTCCGCGTCATCAATCGGCCCGTTGGTGTAGATCGGTTGAGGCTCATTCGTATTGATGACCGGAACCGTGACACAGGCATTTTCATAGTCATACTCAGCCAGACCGCTCATCCCCTGATTACAGCCTGAAAGACTCAGAATAACGGCCAGGGAGACCATCGTGCGTCTGGGAAACGGGCGCAGGCAGGATGCGTGATTCATTGCGTTCATAGGTAATTCATCCCCTCGCCACTAAAAATCCAGCCGCAGACCGGCCGAATAGGTATTAATCTTCTGGTTGTCGACTTCGTTGAAAAACTGCCACGTAGCACTCACAGACAAGGCCTTCACAATCGGATAGGAAACCCCTAATGCATAGGTAACGTCCCGTGAGGTTTTTTCCTGTGCCCGCCCATTCGGAATGTGCGGTGTCAGATCCGCTTCGTAATACCCATAGCGGGCATGCACCCTCGCCTTCTCAAACACCAGCAAAGGGCCGTGAAACGCAATCGACGCCTGCATCACCGAGTCCACCTCGACCGAAGAACGCCCGCCCCCGACCTTGGCCTCGTACTCGCCCAATGAACCGTAGCCGACTTCGAGGCCGACGAGGTTGTTGTAGGCGAAGCCCAGATAGCCCTGGTAGCTTTCACTGTCCTTCAGTTCTTCCAATTCGATATCCGCGTAGCCCACCTCGGCACCCGCGTAGAGATTGATTTCAGCCAGCGCCGTTCCCGACACGCCGATGACAGCGCCACACAGCGCCAAGGATTTGATCGAGACCATGATTTTGTGAGTTCTCCCATGCACCTGGCCGTTTTTCCTAAAGTCTAGTTCAAGAATCCGAGCTTGCCCGATCCACATTGATTTTTTTCAGGTTACAAAAGTCTACAAACCAGAGGCCTATCATCAACAGCGGATGCAACCGGCGGATCTATACTCACAAACACTCAAAACGACAACAAATGGAGGCCGCTATGCTTCGCTTACCCTTTCAACGCACCCTTCTGGTTCTGTCAATCAGCTCTGCGCTTGTTGCCTGCGGCGGCAGTAGCTCCAGCTCAAGTCCCACGACAGGGGGGGAGGTGGCGGGGGTGGCGATGACACGGGTATCACGCTGTCCGGCTCCGTTTTTGCGCAAGCAGATGATGCAACGTCGGTGGCAACACGCCGTGAGCGCGTGATGGAGTGGATCGTCCGGCTGAATCCGGTTCGTGCGGCCTATGCCGCGGCCGATACGGGTGCTGCGACCAATCAGGCGCTTCCCAACGCAACAGTGACACTGTTCAAAGTGTTTGGTCAGGGCGGCGCGGAGGAGCAAGTCGATATTGGCGAGGTGACCACCGATAGCAATGGCGCATTTGAAATTACCGATATCGATGCGGCACCAGCCGGTACGGGTCAGGCCACGGACTTCTATTACGAAGTCAGAATTACCAAGGGTGATTTGGAATTGCGGGCGCCTTCTGCACCTGGTACAGATGACACCGTGAATGTAACGCCAGAATCCGATCTGGCAAGCCGTATTCTCTCCGATGTGGTGGTTGTGCCGGGTGAGGATTCGCCCCCCATTCCTAAGGCCGACACGATCGAAGCCCTGCGTGAGTTGGTGATTCAGAATGCCGCTGACCTTCAGGATAGCGGTGCAATCGCCATCCCCTCCGCGTTGGATGCACAAGCCGATGACACCCTGCTGGCAACTGCCAATGGTCTTGCTGCAGGCGGCGGCAATGCGGAAAAAGTCTTCAAGGCCGCCTCTTTCGAGGCTGAGTACCTGGAACTCACTGGCGACGACTCCACCACCAATGCCGACTCTGCGGCCTATATTAAGCGTGTCACCCGCGAAGCCTGCAGTCAGGCAGCAGGCTCCTATCTTCCTCAAACCCTCGCAGATGCGCTGGGTGCGTTTATGAATAGCAGCGACAATACGGTGACGCTGGCAGAGATTATCTCTGCCTACAATGACAACTTCAGTGGTCCTGACCTTGCTGCTGGTGCACAGCTCAGCGATTTCCAGGCACTGCTGGAGGGCGTCGCAACGAAGACCGGCGCGTCCGCCGATACGGCGACCGAGCTGTCGAAAGAGTAGCTCCTGGCCCTATATGCCAACCGAGGAAGCCTGGAGGGGCTGACGGCAGACACCGCGCTGACAATCGATCAGGCCATCCTGCTGATTCAGTTCCTTAACTACAACAACGATCAATGCGAAGTGAACCCACAGTTGGACTTATATGGCTTCATCTCAGACCTGATTGGCAATGCAACACTCAAAAACCCATCCATTTCCAATTATGAGATCTATCATAACAGTGGGTTTGGTTGTAACGAAGGCAGCGGCGAAGGGCATTTTGTCGCCAATGTCGAAGTGAATGCGGCAGGCAAGACCGTAACCGGCGTAACGATTTCATCCAGTGATACCAGTGCGCTGGGAGGCGACGGCACCGAAGCGCTCACGCTCAACGGAAATGCTTATGGCAGTAACCAGAACGCGATTTGTGTAGCACTTGGGTCCGACGTAACCTACACCATCACGGCCACTTTCAGCGACACGACAACCGCAACTAAAACGGTGACGCGCAACCATCCGCGCATCCCGGAGGCGAGTAGCCAGGTGCTGGTTGATGGAAGCTTCGTGAATGGATCTGATCAGGCCAGCGGTGCCACGGTGGTCACCACAACCCGTCCACTCTATCAGTGGACGTCACCCGACCAAATGCTGACCAACATAAAGAACGATGCTGCCAATTCGGGAATTACCGCATCCCTCAACGATAGTGGCGCAACCGTCAAGTACACCTATGAATTTGCCCATGTGGACACCAGTGTCTCCCCTGTTGGGCCTGCCGCTCAATGTGAGTCCGTTCAGGCCGGCGCCCTGTATGCCGTCGATAGCTTCATTCCGACGGTGGATTGTGATGTGAGCGCCTGTGCCACCGCTTTAAGCACGACATCGGACAATATCGCCTGCCGCATGAATATCCAATCCTACTATGTTGATGAGTACGACAACATTCTGGGGCAGGCAGCCGGGCATTTTCGCTTCTTCTGCGTGGACACGGACGACGACGACAGCTGTGGCTGATTGAGCTGTTCGGTCATTATTTTCAGGCGGCCTGAGGGCCGCCTTCCCCATTCCCCTATTGACCCCCTCTTCCGGCTTCCGCTTTACTGTAAGGCATCAATAATAAAGAGCCTCTCTTAAACCATGACTCTCATAAGCCAGCGGCACAGTCTTTCACAGTCTTCTCTTATGCTTCTCAGCGGCTGCCTGTGGATGCTTGCTTTATTGATTGCCTCACCCAGTTATGGAGGCTCCCTGGCCTGCCGCCCTTTGGAAGCGCGTGTTGAGGTATTGCAACAGGAAACCCAAACGCTGCGCCATCAGCTTGAAACGCTCTACCAACTTGAACAGATGGGCGTCTGGCCAACCACGGGCTTTAAGTCAGTGGTTCCGGCCCTGCTGACCTCCGACGAAGAGATTCAGGATTGGTGGCGAGCACTGCAAATGCCGATGCCGGAGCCTGGCGTTTCGTCAGCCGAAAACATCAATTGCGAGTCGCTTGCCAGCGATCTTAAATCGGCCTGGCAAGCACGTGAACGCTATCGCCAGGCACTCACATCGATGGTCAGCCGATGGTCGGCGTTGCCTAGATCGCGCAAGCTGGTATTGATTCGCGCATTGGAAAATGAAGACGAGATTATCCGCCTCAAGCAGGAAATTCAGCACAGCTTTGCCAATGATGACGCCCTCAGAGGCGCCATTCAGGACTGGTCAAATGAGTACCTTGATACCCTCGGGCAATTCTTTCGACTGGCCGCCCGAGAAAATGTTGAGGGTATCCGCCCAGTCTGGCGACAGGCACTGGCCATGCCAACAGTCGAAGCCTATTTGAAGCGCGCGCTGGACGACTATGCCTCCTCCTTACTGGCGTCGCCGGATCGACAAAACATCGTCATCGCACTGAATCATTTGCGAACAGACCTGCGCCTGTTTTCAACTCGTCTGCGCAATAGCACCTTCCTGCCGCCAACTTCCCGCCCCATTTTCGCGGGGATCGTTGATGATCCACAAAGCTGGCTTGCCGACTTGCTGCTGGAAGCACGCATGGTGCCAGATGTTATGTTAGACAAACTCACTGACGAGTTGATGCGGGACTATCGAAGCGGACTCAAAACAGACACCTTACCAACGATCCTCTCGGGCTGGGTCGTACAGCTTTTATTACTCGCGTTGGCCATCTGGTTATTAATCACCATCAGTCGCCACCTGCGGGTCTCCCTCTCTGAGTGGCAACAACTGTTGCTGGAAAAAACGGAATCGCGGGCGCTGATGAGCACTGTCAGCGCACTCTTCTGGTTTCTAAAGCCCAACATTGACTGGTTGATGATGAAAGTCGGATCGGACCAGTTATCCCGCCTGATTCCGGATGACGCCTTTATACTGCAACTGCTCTCGCCTGTTGGGACGATGGTCGCCCTCTACTATTTCGCCAAGGTCGTGCGGGAATGGTGGAGCTCGCGTATCTTCGGGCGGAGCAACCAGTTTCTGACCGGCAGCCAGAGCGACGAAATCCTGCGTAGCAGTCGCCATTTTGCCAAACTCGTGGTGTTCTTTTACATCGCCTGGCTGGTATTGCTCTTTGCCGGTGGAGGACGACTGTATCACCTGGTCATTCTTGGCTTCCTGATCACGCTCTGGGCTGGCGGCGTGCTGTACTGTCGCCGTCATGCCAAAGTAATCAATCCATTTTTATTACGCTTGCTACCGGCACGCTATGCGGAACCGGCGAAAGGCTGGCTGCAGAATCCGCTTGTCACCTTGCTCTACCCGCTATGGATGATGGCCGGACAAATCACCGATCTGGTCTGGGTGCTACACCAAAAACTGCTTAACCTCGATAGTTATCGTCGCGTCGCGACTCAGATTCTGCGTTTGCGTCTGGAGTCTGCCATTGTGGAGGACCCTGAAGAGCCCGAGGGCGAAGTCAGCCGGGCGTATTCCTATTGGTTTTTGAAACAAACACCGGAGCAAACGGGCATCATCCGACAGGAGCCACTGACCGAGGAGCTGATGGCTCCGATAAATGCCTGGCGAGGAGACAAAGATCCCGACAACGTGCTGCTGATTTCCGGTCATCAGGGCATGGGCAAAACTACCGCACTCGACATCATCGCACGAAACCTGGAAAATACGCCGGTCATCCGCATGGATATTGACGTTAAAGTGACCTCCCGTGAGGCCATGTTCCAAACGATTGCTAAACACCTGGGAATGCCGGAGTTTACCGCCATCAAACACCTGGTCGAGTTTGATGCAAGCCAGCCCAAGCGAGTACTACTCGTCGATGATTGCGAAAATCTGTTTTTATCCGATGTGGGTTTGCTGGAAGGTATGCGGACCTTCCTGGAATGCGTGAATGCCAAATGCCCCAACCTGTATTGGGTGATCGCCATTCATCGACCCGCCTGGGATTATCTGAGTAAGGTCTTTCGCCGTGAGCAACGCATCCTGACCCAATATGCGCTTCCCAAGTGGAGCGCCGCGGATATTCGCAAGCTGATCCTGTCACGGCACCATCATTCGGGATTTAAGCTGATTTATGATGAACTGCTGCTGGCGGCCAAAGCCACCTCGGACGCCGCAAACTTCCGCGCGGCAGAAACACGGGTCTTCAACCTGCTGTGGGAGCAAAGCAATGGCAATCCTGACCAGGCCATCTATCTGTGGCTCAACGCGGCTCAAAAACGCAAAGGCCGTAAGGTCGAGATCGGTATGCCGGCCAAGCCTCCACTGTCATCACTTGCCACACTTTCAGATGACTCCTGCTTTGTGTACACCGCCATCGTCATCCATCACCGCCTGAACACGGAGGAATTGGTCGCCTGCACCAACTTACCAGAGCCCATCGTCCGGCATGCCTTGAAAATCGGGATCAACCTTGAACTTCTCGCCTATGGTGAGGACCGTCGCTACGGCATTAACTCGTTCTGGTACTACACTGTCATAACCCTTCTATCGCGGAAGAACATGCTGCATGGATAATGAGATCATCGCACAGATCGGCGAAATGGGCGGACTCTTCAACCTGTCCAAAATCACCCTCATCCTGCTGGGACTGTTGGTTCTGGTCATGGTTAACAAAGGGGTTCGCGACCTCAGTCAGCGTCTGATGGACAAACTGCCCAGTCGGCGCTTCATGATTCTGCAGCTGGCCACCCTGTTCAGTTTCGTGTGGTACATCGGCGGTGTTTTTTCGCTGTTTGCCGGGGTCATCCAGCCACCCAAGGAACTCTTGCTGGCTACCGGGGGCAGTATGGCGGTTGCCATCGGTATCGCGCTCAAGGACGTTGTCGCCTCCATCATTGCGGGCGTTATTTTGCTGTTCGACCGTCCTTTCCAGGTCGGTGACCGGGTTAGCTTTGGGGATACCTATGGGGAAATCGTCAGTATCGGGCTTCGCTCCGTCCGCCTGAACACCCTGGATGACAATCTGGTAACGATTCCCAACGCACGCTTCATCACGGAAACCGTCGCCAGTGGTAACGCCGGTGCATTGGACATGATGGTAGTGACCGATTTTTACCTGGCCTTGGACGAAGACCTCGAAAAAGCCAGGGAGATCGTTTTCAATGTGATCGTCACCAGCCGGTTTGCCTACCTGCGCAAGGACGTCACTTTTGCCATTGAAGAGGTCGCCGTTGCTGAACGTCTGGCGATACGACTGCGCGCCAAGGCCTATGTGTTGGATGTCCGTTATGAAAAAGCCTTTCAAAGTGACATAGTCGTGCGGGTCAGCAAGCTGTTCAGGGAACAAGGCATCCGGCGGCCCAGGCGTGATCTGTCGTCAGACGAGGCACTGGTCTGATGAGGCTAATAGGCCCCTCTGCCCTGTTGGTTCGCCCGCATTGGGTGGTGCTGGTCATTTCACTCTCGATTACGGTATTCAGCGCGCTCAATGCTCAACGCGCCGTCGAAGAGGCAAATGACCTGCGCTTTGCCCGCTACGCCGATCAATTAGTGCAGGATATCTCGTCGCGCATGGCGACCTATATCGGGCTCCTCAAGGGGGGCATGGGACTGTTTCAGGCATCCGAACACGTAACGCGCAGCGAATGGAAGGCCTACGTAGAGGAACTGGAGCTCGCGAACCTGTTTCCGGGCATTCAAGGCATCGGTTTCGCCCAGGTTCTGGCACCGAGCGAACTGCAATCACACGAAGAAACCATTCGTGCAGAGGGCTTTGCCGATTACGAGGTTCACCCGGCAGGCCCCAGGGATCTATATACCGCCATTCTGTACCTGGAACCCTTTGACTGGCGTAACCAACGCGCCTTTGGTTACGACATGTACTCTGAACCCGTTCGCCAAGCGGCTATGGTGCAAGCACGGGACAGCGGACTTCCCAGTACCAGCGGCAAGGTTCAGCTAGTGCAGGAAACCGAGACAGATCAACAGCCTGGCTTTGTTATCTATCTACCAGTCTATGATCATCACAGTCCTCGTGAGTCTGCCGAAGACCGGAGCAAGGCATTGCAGGGCTACGTCTACAGCCCCTTTCGAATGGATGATCTGATCAACGGCATACTGCCCAACAAGCCCAGTGCGCTTCACTTTCAAATCTACGATGAATCACCCTTACCGGAAAATTTACTGTATAGCCAGGAAATCGACCCAAAGGTTGTCCCCACATATCTGACCTTGCGACGAACGCTCAAAATTGGTGGACGCGTTTGGGTTCTGGATGTCCGCAGCACAAGTGCACTGGGGAATGAGGACAGAGACCACAGCGTATTGTTCATCATCGCAGGTGGCTGCCTCAGTAGCGCACTCCTGTTCTTGCTGACCTTAACGCTGAGTGTAAGGCAGCAGGATGCGGTCTCTCATTCACGCTCGTTGCGGGAACAATTGACCTTACAAAAGAAACTCAATCTGATGACCAATCTGGCCCCCACACCTTTGATCAGCCTGGACATCGCCAATAGGGTCGAGTTTTTTAACGTGAGCGCGTCCCGCATGTTTGGCCACCAGCTGTTTCAGGGCGCCACGATTAAAAGCCTTATTCCAGGTATCCGTCTGCCAAATCCAGACGAGCGTGCACCGATAGCCATAGATACCAAGTGTATCAACGCCCGCGGGGACATTCTGCAAATCGAGTTCAGCATTCAGATTCTCCCGATGGATGACGGAAGCCGCGCCTGTGTATGCTCGATCGTAGACATCAGTTCCCGCAAAACGCATGAAGCATTGCTGGAGAAAAAATCACGGGAACTCGAACAATTCGTTTATGCCGTGTCGCATGACCTTCGCGCACCCCTGGTCTCACTCAGGGGATTTGGAGAGCTGTTGAAGCGAATGGAGTGCCTGAAGGCGGATCCTAAAGCGGTACACTATGTGCACCGGATATTGGCCAATGTCGAATCCATGGATCGACTGCTTTCAGATTTGCTGGCACTCTCAAGGATTGGCCACAAACCGCTTAATACCGAAACCATTGACCTCAATGAACTCCTGGCGGAAGTCCTGGGCAATCAGTCACAGGACATTCGCTCAACCCATGCCAATATCCACCTTCCCCCCGATCTGCCCTCGATTCAGGGACAGCGCAGCCTGATTTATCAACTCTTCAGCAACCTGCTTTCCAATGCGCTAAAATATAGACAACTGGATCGCCCGCCAGAGATTGGAATTGCGGTGGAAGCAACGACACCCTATCGCGTCACGCTGTCCTTCACGGATAACGGGATCGGCATAGAACCTCGCTTCCATGCCCGTATCTTCGATATTTTTGAGCGACTCGACACCGAACGCAGCAGTGGATCGGGGGTGGGATTGACCATCTGCAAGGCGGTCATTGAAAAGCATGGGGGCAAGATCAGCCTGAGCAGCACGCTGGGGCAGGGTACGCGGTTTACCTTCGACCTTCCCCTGATCGAGTCACAGGAGACCTGACCCAATCATGCCAGCCTCCCTACGCCCCCTCTCTTTTTTGTTGGTGGACGACGAAGAAGACCACCGTGAATTGATCAGTCAAATGCTCGTAGATACGGGGCTACGGCACCATGTCACCCAAGCGAAAAACGTTGCCGAGGCTGCCCTGGCACTCGAGTCAGGGGAGGACTTCGATCTGATGCTGATGGATCATCGCCTTGGCAGTTCCGACAGTCGCGAGATTTTGAGTCGTGGTCCGAATCTGCCGATTGTCATTCTCACCGCCTTCGCACGTGACGATCTGGACGATGAACTCATGCACATGGGCGCCACCGATTTTGTCTCGAAGGCTGACCTGAATCCGTCTTTGCTCCGTCGCACCATCAAGCATGCGCTGGAGCGTTATAACCAGATTCAGACCCTGCGAGAGCAATCCGAGAAAGACGCGCTGACAGGCCTTTACAATCGGCGTTATCTGGACGAAGCTCTGGCCCGGGAGTTACATCAAATCAATCGTGATAAAAGCCCGGGGGCACTGTGCCTGATTGATATGGATAACCTCAAACCGATCAACGATACCTATGGCCACCCCACTGGTGATCGGGCCCTGCAGCATTTAGCGAGCGCGATTCTGGCCTGCGCACGTCGTAATGATATCTGCGCCCGTGTCGGTGGCGACGAGTTCTGCGTGCTATTCCTGGGGACAGACGTCGAAGATGCCATCGTCTTTATCGAGCGGATTCGTGACTACCTGAACCAGCATCCTTTCCCAGGCTACCCGCACACGCTGAGCGCCAGCTTCGGACTGAGTGCCTTGACGGTGTCACAAACACCGACACAGGCCTTCAAAGCGGCTGACGAGGCGCTCTATGAAGCCAAGCATGCAGGGCGCAATACGGTTGTCTGCAAACGTTGAGACCCCATGACTGAACAATCTGCCACACTGCCCCGTCTGTTACTGGTCGAAGATAACCCCGACCACCTGGACATTCTTCAGCTGATCTTACAGGACATGGGGTTTGGCTCCATTGCAACCGCCGTGGACGGCGAAGATGCCCTGCAACGATTAAATACGGAGCACCATGGCATCGAACTCATCATCATGGATCTGAAAATGCCACGCATGGGTGGGCTGGAAACGCTGATTCGTCTGAAAGGCAACGCATTAACGCGGGAACTGCCGGTTATTATCCTGACAACCAGCTCCTCACAGGAAGAGATCAAGCGGTGTATGATCGCGGGCGCGCTCGGTTTTCTCACCAAACCCCTGATTCCCGAAGAGCTCAATGAGCTCCTCAGGTTAGCGGCCAAAATGTCAGAAGGATTGCCACCGTCGTCGCCCCAATGAAGAGATTCATGGGCACCCCTACTTTGAGGAAGTCTGAAAAGCGATACCCCCCTGGGCCGTAGACCATAAGGTTGCATTGATATCCCAGAGGGGTCGCAAAACTGGCTGATGCCCCCATCATGATCGCGAAGATAAAGGGCTCCTGATTCAGGTGAGCCTTTTCGGTGATTTCCAACACGATGGGCAAGGTTAGAATCGCCGCCGCATTATTGGTAATAATTTCAGTGAACAGAGACACCAACATATAGGTCATAATCAACAAGAGCCAGGGCCGACCGCCGCTGAGCTCCAGCACATGCGCGGCGAGAAAACCGGCCACCCCCGTTTTCTGCAACGCTGCCCCCAGCGCAAACGAAGCACCAATGGTAATGAGCACCGGCAGATCGAGGCTCTTCTCGGCCTGACTCAATGAACAGCATCCCAATGCAATCATGGCCCCGGCACCGAGCAAGGCCGCATTCAGCATACTGGTAAATTCAAAACCCGCCCCCAACACAACCGCAAACAAAATGATCCAGGCCAGCATCGCCCGATCATGGCGGGGCGTTTCGGTATCGAGATCATTGACCAGCAGAAAATCCTTGTTGTAGCGTTGGCGGCTGACAAAGGCTGGACGCGCCTCCAGCAACAAGGTATCGCCCGCCTCAAGGCGGATACTGCCCAGATTGCCGGAAACCCGCTCGCCATTTCGGGCCACCGCCATGACGACCGCGCCATATCGGTCCCGAAACTGGGCGTCCCGGATTCGCTCGCCCACCACCGCACAGTGAGGCGATACCACTGCCTCGACTAAGCGTCGCTCCTGTATGTTCTGATTCAGGGATAACGGATGCTCATTTTCCGCAGAGGGCACGATCCCATTGATCCGCAAAAGATCCGATATGGCTTCCGTGTTGCCGGCGAAGACCAGACGATCCCCCCCTTGCAACACCTCCTCGGAGTCCACCGCAGACAGGATACGACCGCCACGCTCAATTTCGACCAGAAAGATTCGTTTGAGGTGTCGCAAACCTGCATCCTGAATACTTTTCCCGACAAGGGGGCCGTTATGCGCAACTGCAACTTCCAGGGTAAACTCGCGAAGATTGGAAAAAGGCTTTTTCCGCTGCGATCCGGCAACATGCGGGGGAAAAACAACAGCATGAATGCAATACCGATCAGTGCAACCGGCAACCCGATGGCCGTCACCGAAAACATGGAAAAACCCTGATTCCCTGTCAGTTCCTGATACTGTCCGTTCACAATCAGGTTCGTGCTGGTACCAATCAGTGTCAGCGTCCCCCCCAGGATCGCACTGTAACTCAGCGGAATCATCAGCTTGGACACGGGGATGTCGATTTTTCGGGCCCAGGCATTGAGCGCCGGAATCAAGGTCGCCACCACGGGCGTGTTATTGAGAAAACCACTCATTCCAACAACCGGAATAAATACGCGCAGCATCGCCGAACGGACGGTTTTAGGCCGCCCCAGCAGGCGGTTGACCAGCAGGTCAATACCGCCCGTACTGTGCAAGCCGGCCGCGATCACGAACATCGCGGCGACCGTGATCAGCCCTTCATTACTGAAGCCAACCAGGGCGTCTTTTGCGCTCAGAATACCGCTCAGGCTCAGCACGGTGAGCACACCAAACATAACCAGATGCGGCGCCAGCCGGGTGAATACCATTGCCAGCAGCGCCGCAACCGTCAACGCCATGGAAAACCAACCTTGCCACTCCATCAGGACACTCTTCTCTCTTCACTCACGATACTTTCGACACAGTATACGCATTCATGGCGTCCTGTCTCTTAAGCCGTTGCAACCAGGGGCCACCCAAGGATAAGGGTGATCACAGTCGCCGTTCCAATCAAAAGATTCATTGGAATACCCACTTTCAGGAAGTCTGAAAAGCGATATCCGCCCGGACCGTACACCATCAGGTTACATTGGTAGCCAATGGGTGTCGCAAAACTTGCAGAGGCCCCCATCATGATGGCGAACACAAAAGGCTCAGGGTTCAAATGCGCCTTTTCAGTCATTTCCAACACAATCGGCAGAGCCAGAATCGCCGCCGCATTATTACTGATGACCTCCGTCAGGATCGAAATCAGCGCATACGTCAGCACCAGCAGGAGCCAGGGCCTTCCACCACTCAAATCCAGTACGCTTTGAGCCAGATAACTCGCAACCCCCGTCTGGAGCAGCGCCGCCCCCAGCGCAAAGGAAGCGCCAATGGTCACCAGCACAGGCAAATCCAGGCTTTTCTCGGCCTGACTCAGCGAGCAGCACCCCAAAGCGATCATTGCCCCTGCACCAACCAATGCCGCATTCAGCATACTGGTCAGCTCAAAACCTGCGGCCAGAACAACCGCCAGCAGAATCGCCCAGGCGATGTAAGCCCGGTCATGACGTGGCGTTTCGGTATCCAGGTCGCTGATCAGAAGGAAGTCTTTGTTATACCGCTGGCGACTCACAAAGGCTGGACGCGCCTCCAGTAATAAGGTGTCTCCTGCTTCAAGACGGATGCTGCCCAGGTTACCTGAAACGCGCTCTCCGTTGCGAGCAACCGCCATGACGACCGCGCCATATCGGTCCCGGAACTGGGCGTCCCGAATGCGCTCTCCACCACCGCACAGTGAGGCGAAACCACCGCTTCAACCAAGCGGCGCTCCGACACTTTTTGTGCGATAGCGACCGGATGGTCATTTTCCGCAGAAGCCACAATGCCATTGATTCGGAGCAGATCAGAAATTGCTTCGGTATTGCCCGCAAAGACCAGGCGATCTCCCCCTTGCAATACTTCATCCGAATCGACCGCCGTGAGAATGCGACCGGCACGCTCGATTTCGACCAAAAAGATCCGCTTGAGGTGGCGGAGTCCCGCATTCTGGATGGTCTTGCCGACCAAGGGGCCATTATGTGCCACGGCAACTTCAAGCGTGAATTCACGCAGGTTTGAAAAGGGCTTCTTCTCACTGCGATCCGGAAGCAAGCGTGGAAAAAACAGGACCATGAACGCAATACCCACCACCGCCACCGGTAATCCAACCGCCGTAATCGCAAAGAGAGAAAAGCCTTTTTCGCCCGTCAGCGTCTGGTACTGACCGTTAACAATCAGGTTAGTGCTGGTTCCAATCAGCGTCAGGGTGCCTCCCAAAATCGCACTGTAACTGAGCGGAATCATCAACTTGGAGGCTGGGATATCAATTTTACGCGCCCAGGCATTGAGTGCCGGGATCATCGTCGCAACGATCGGTGTGTTGTTGAGGAATCCGCTCAACGCGACGACCGGACCAAACACCCGCACCATCGCTGAGCGCACCGTGGTGGGGCGTCCCAGCAAGCGATTCACAAACAGATCAATGCCCCCTGTCGCGTTGAGGCCTGCCGCGATAATGAACATGGCCGCAACGGTGATTAATCCTTCGTTACTGAATCCAGCCAACGCATCTTTTGGTGCGAGAACCCCCGCCACACTCAAAATGACCAGTACGCCAAACATGACCATATGAGGGGCCAGCCGTGTAAACACCATGCATAACAACGCTCCCGCAGTGAGAGCCAGAGAAAACCAACCCTGCCATTCCATAACGAATCCTTTTTGAGTAAGCGGAATTGACGAACAGATCTAAACACCCTTTCATTTTAGCTGGCCCCACTTATACCCAAAAAGAATATTTAGTTAGGCTTATAGACCTTTTGATCATATAACTCGTCCAATCATGACGGAGATCCTCTGAAGCTCACGGGTGTCTTCATCGTTCGCTTGTTTTCAGCCAGAGAGCCTAATAGGCTAGCCCTACATCTCTTTTAGGGAGGTTTTCTGTGCAAAACACTGGTTTTCGGGCGAAGTCAAAAGCAAGTTTAAGCAACACGCCGACGCGCTGGGGTTTTCCAGCGATCAGTTAATCTGGGTGGAGCATGACGGGGCATTGTCACCGCCCTGAAATGCTAAGACCGGTAATCGGCTGTGAGCGTTCGTAACACGTCCGCCCTCCCCTCCAGGGTCGTTTTTCAATTGTTAACAATCCAGGCACCCCGCAGCTTTTCCAATCACAATCGACTACAAATTCTCCACTCATTCCATTACGAATGATGCTTGAGGCTACATGCCTTCAGATCGACACTAGCCTCACCTAACCACCACTCACTGTGCCGGTCCGGCAGGGTTCGTCGTCGATGTCTCGCAAAACACTTCTTGTGATTGCATCTGCTGCGTTGATTGCCACCCACCAGTTTTACAGCAGCGGAGAAGCGTCAAATAACTCACCAGCAGAGATGGATGAAAACGCGCCCGTTACTGCCACATTCGCAAAAGACACCGTGCCCCCAGTGGCGCCCCAGCAGGCGGTTCAACACATCGCGCCAGTTGCGATAACGCTGCCTCGTAGCGACGAGGTTGACGCATTTAACCCCGACTACCCTACGTTTGCCATGCGCTTTGAGGAAGTCGTCGCCCGCCGAAATGGCGCGCCGATACCCGCGATCAGCGTCAAACAGGCGATGCAAATGAAAGCTGCCTGGAACAGCGACGACAGCGCAGCAGATGCGTTGGCGCTGGACCCTGAAGACCGCTTTGACGGGCGCACCTTTATCCGTTTCAACCCAACTAAATTAGAGTCACTGGTACCCGGCGACCGAATGGAAATTCCACTCGAATCCATTCAGCAAACCTACACCTTCGAAGTTGATCATGTCGAAGTCAACGATGAGGAGAGTGTGAGCTGGGTAGGCCACCTGACGGAATCCGACCAGCAAAATCAGGTTGTATTCACGCAGAGCTCACAACTGACCTATGCCGGAATCCAGACGCCCGAGGGCTTATTCGTGCTGGAGGCTAAGGGCAGCGAAGGCTGGATTGCACCAGCCGGACTGATTTTCAAAGGAACGTGTGATGCGTTGCCGGTAGAGACCGAGGAAGGCATCACGCTAAATACTCACGACCACTCACACCCGGAAGGAGCACATCACCATGATGCGGTTATGTAAAACGCTGAGCCAGACTGCACTGGCATCTCTGTTGCTCCTCGGAGGCACCAGCAGTGTCCAGGCAGAGCGCGTCGATCTGCTGATCGTATACGACACCTATACCTACAACTACTTCCGCAGTCAGCCTGATACCGCCATCCGTAACTGGGTATCCCAGGTCAATACCATGTACCAAAATAGTTCCATCGACATCCAGCTGCGCTTGGTGGGTACATTGAAGCGGGACATCACTGGCACAACGATGGAACAGGTACTGCCACGTCTGAGAACGGACACTACCGTAGCCGCCAAACGCAGTGCTTTGGGCGCGGACTATGTCAGTATGTTGAGCAAAACGGGCAATTGTGGACTGGGCTATTTCGCGATCAACCGTAATTACACCCACAGCGTCGTTGGCCCTAAATGCGGTCCAATGACGCTCGCACATGAACTTGGCCATACCATGGGATTGGCTCACTCGCGGCGTCAGGGTGACACGACAGGCGTTCGTTACGCCTACGGTATGGGTCACGGTGTAGACGGCGTATTCGCCTCGATTATGAGCTATGCCTACCTGTTCGGCGTTAGTCGGAGTGCCCGCTTCTCCAATCCAGACCTGGAGTGCAACGGTGCCCCTTGCGGTGTAGCGGAGGGAGAGTCGGCCCAGGCAGACGCCGCGACGGCCATTAATAACATCAAAGCCGAGATTGGCCTTTTCTCTCCCACCCGTGTTTGGTCGGGGCTCCCTGTTACCGCTGACGCATCAACGGATGAGGCCGTTTCGCTGGTGACCAACGCGGTTTATACCTTTAAGGCCAAACATTCCAACCGCTGCCTGACGGTTTCTGGCGCAAGCACAGCTGCTAACGCGCCGACAGTGCAGTGGAGTTGTAGCAACGCGAATCATCAACGCTGGCAGGCCCTGCCTGCTGGCACAGGCAACTATCGATTCCGCGCCAAACATTCCAACCGTTGCCTGGAAGTGTATACCCGCAGCACCGACAGCGGTAAGCGCCTGGTACAGGCGACCTGTGCGCTCACTCCTGCGCAATACTGGTCACCCATTAAAAATGCCGATGGAACCGTAACGCTAACCAATGCAGCATCGGGCATGAGCATGGACGTCAACGGCCTAAGCACCGTGAACGGTGCGGCGGTCAGCCAGTTCACGAGCGACACCAGCCGCAATAGCCAGCATTGGGCCCTTAACCGGCTTCAGTAGCCAGAGGCTTAATCACAAACAGCAGGTCACCCGCGTTGACCTGCTGTCCGTCATCATTCATCACACGCGTCACCTGATATCGCCCCGCTTCAGCATAAAGCTGGCGCCCCCCCTCGTTTAACTGCGAAAGTTTCAACGGTGAGAACACCTTCATCGCCTCCATCAGACACAGGGTTTGGTTGACATCCACGACATCACCCTCTTCGACATACGGTTTATCCTGCGGCGACAGCGAGCGATAAAAAATGCTGGTTACCGGCGAAAGCACTTTGATCTCATCGGTGCCTGGAATGGAAATATCAATCGGCGCGGCTTCAACGGCATCATCGGCAGGCACCAGCTGGGTCGGCTGCACCCGCTCAGAGAAGCCTCGCAAAAAGCCCGTATCGTAATCCCCCAGACGGAAGGTTGAGTCTTCAAGGATCGCAACCAGGAAGGGTATATTGGTATGAATCCCCTGCACCCGGGTTTGTTTCAGAAAGCCAGCAAGACGCTGGATGGCGTCATCCCGGTCACGCCCACGCGCAACCACCTGCATGATCAGGCTGTCGTAATAGGGTGCGACCCGTTTACCTTCGCCCACACAACGAATCACTTTGACCAGTGAGTCAACCGGAAACTCCAGCCCGGTCACCAGTCCTGGTGCCGGATGACAATGGAAGTGATGGCCGTCCAACACCACTTGCTCTGCGTTAATCCGAGCCTCGATGGCATAGCCTTCCGATTTCCAGCTCATGTCCTGAATACTTTCGCCCGCCGCAATCGAAAGCTGAGCCGCCACGATGTCCAGACCCGACACCAGTTCCGTCACAGGATGTTCAACCTGCAAACGGGTATTCATCTCCATGAAATACAGGCATGAATGATCAAGATCGTAAATAAATTCAACCGTACCCGCGCCCACGTAGTCGACTTCGTGGGCAATTCTTTCCGCAAAGCTGAACGCTTCATTGGCCAGATCTGCTGTCAGCAGTGTCGAGCCGGACTCTTCCAGCAGCTTCTGGTTATTGCGCTGGACACTGCAATCGCGGAGCCCTGGCATGCGGCAATTGCCGAAACGATCACGCAGTACCTGGACTTCGATGTGTCGCATACGCGACACAAAGCGCTCCATGTAGAGTTGACCCCGCCCAAATGCCGCTTCCGCTTCACGGGTCAGACGGGTATAGGTTTCCGCCAAATCCTCCATCCTCTCCAGTTTGGCAATGCCCTTGCCTCCGCCACCAAAGGCGGCTTTGAGCAGCACAGGGAAGCCGATGCGCCCCGCCAATTGTCGCGCATCCTGCAAGTCTGCCAAAACACCATGACTACCCGGCACGACCGGAACGCCAGCCTTGATGGCGGTTTTCAGCGCTCTGGATTTGTCACCCATGCGAGCCATGGCATGGTAATCAGGGCCAATAAAGTTCAGCTTGCGCAACTGACAGCGCTTGGCAAAGTCGGGATCTTCCGAAAGGAAACCGATACCCGGGTGCAGGCTGTCAGCCCCGGTCATACTGGCAACTTCCAATACACTGTTAGCGTTAAGATAACTCTCATCAGGGGTATTCCCCCCGATACAGATCAGCTCATCTTTCGTTCCGAGCATTTCCGCTGCCACAGAGTCCATGTCAGGGTCTGACTGAACCAGAACAATCGGCAAATGCACCTTTTGGGCGCCTTCAATCAATTTGACTGCCGTACAGCCTCGGGCGTGAATCAGCAGCTTGCCCAGAGGGCGGAACACCTTCTCGACTTTCTTCGATTTCAGGCGGATTTCGCTGAAGGGCGCTGAAACCTGTAGCTGACTGCTGAGCATATCCTGTATCGTGCAGTCTGGCTGCTTCAACTCAACGTCAATTTCCATCAGGCGGCGATCAAAACTATCCGCAAAGGGGTGGCTCAGCAGGCCCTTCATCGTGCCGCTCTTTTTACCCAGATAATTAGCCAGCGTACAAATAGAGGGAAGATAGGTGGGCACCACAATTTGGCCCGCAAATGGGATATTGGCCCCGCTGATATACCACGTTTCAGCCAGCGGATGCGTCACAAAACTGGCCTGCGCACCGCCGGTACAATCGCCGAAACCGACCATGATAACCGGCAACCCCGTCTCCTGGCGGAACCGGGTAATCGCTTCATTGACCGCCGCCATGGCAAACAGGGACCCCGCACCCTCTTTGGTCTGCATGCCTCCGGAAGAAATAATGCCAACAATGGGAATACCTTCCACCCGACAATGCTCAATGATGGCCAGCATTTTTGCGGCACTGGCCATATCCAGTGCCCCCGCCTGAAAGTGCAGATTGGAGATCATCAGACCGGCGCGCTGGGCACCGCCCTTGAACACAGCTTCTCCAGCAACGATGCCGGCAGGCACACCGCCACGCTGAACATGCTGGTGGATACTGGGCAGGAAGCCAGGGAAGTGACAGGGATCAGCTGACACCCAATCCGGGTGCAGTGGCGTAAAACTTTCACAGAGCTCATCCACCCAGCCTTTCCAATCAGGCCACTGCGTTTTGTATTCACGCTGCAGAGCCTGTATTTGCAAATCGCAGTAGGCCACGGACAAGCGGTGCCAGAAATCCTTACGACGCCCTATCCAGGTAGGGCTGATCTTGCCATCGAACTCGCTATCGCCGTTGGCTGCTGCCAGATAGCTGGGGAAAATTTTCTCAAACAGGTAGGTAATGAAGACGAATAAGGTTTCTGACAACCTGGCATGCTGATGCTGCTTCCATTCGGCCACCTGGCGCAGGAACCAGTCAAGGTCGTAGAACTCCATCAACTCCTTGAGCCAGGCGGCGAATTCAACCGATTCAGCGGTGTTACGATTACCTTGGGCACGGGTATGACTCAGAGCCGCCTCCAATAGGAGCGCGACCGAATCCTGACTCAGACGGTGATAGCGGTCAGCCTCTTTAGCCACGATAACCAACTCGTTCAAAACCCCGTCGTAAAGCGCATCAAACAATTGCATCTGCCGCGCAATATTACGCAAGCCAGAATGCAACACATCCACGGTCAACAGATCATTCAAGGTCACCTGCTCTACCGAAGGAAGGTTTTCGACCTTATTGAGGGGCAATCCGGAATTCAGGTAGTCCCGCAGGGCGGCAAACCCTTCTGAGGCCTGTGCTTTCCAGCGATTAAACAGATACAGCCCCAACTCGAAACACAGCGACGAACAGGCCTCTTTAAAGTTTTCATCGGGACGCCCAAGCACGAACGAGATCAGGGTGTTTCGCTCAGTATTTTTCTCCTGCGCCGCTTTGATAAACTTACGGAAACGGTTCGTCAGGCGCTCTTCGTAAATCAGTTTTTCCTGCTTCTGCAGCCAATCCTGAAAAACCGAAGGTTTCTGCTCATCGGCGGACTGAGTCGCCGGTGCGGTAACCTCTGCTGAGGCGTTGGGCAGACGGGCAACTGTCGTAAAACGCAATCGCCCCCGGAGCTTTTCAAAGCGTAACTGTCTGAAGGCCAGATCAAAAATGTTGGCAAATTCAGCGGGGGCCCCGCGGTAAAAACTGTTTTCAATGCCCTGTAGCACATCGCGCCGTTGAAGGTACTGAGTGACGGCAACCTGATAATCCTGTAGTAGAACATCATTACCCAGAACATGCCGACGGGCGCACTCCTCGATGTAACCGATACCAGAGATCACCGCCTGTTGGATGGCTGGAAAACCCTCTCGGTGCGCGTTGGGACTGTAATCAATAATGCCATCCAGCCAACCCTGACGAACAGTTTCGCAGGCCGCTACACCCACAATTTGGGCACACTGCTGCCAGGCTAATTTCTGTTTGCGCGCAATGCTGGCCAGACCCTGAGGCTGGATGGTACTGAAAACACCATCCTTCACAGACAGCAGCAGATTGGTCGCAGCCAAGGGTATAGCACCACCGGAATACGCGGTGCCGACGATAATCCCCAGGGTCGGCACCGGAAGTTGAGCCATCACCGCAATCAGTCGCGAAATGCTGTGGGCCTGATTGCGAAGGTTGGCTTTTTCACCCGCATCAGCCCCCGGTGTATCCATAAATGTGACGACCGGAATCGCCCGACGTGCAAAGTCAGCTGCTGCCAATGCCGCCTCGTGATGGTGCTCCGGCCCCCAGACACCCGATGCCTGCTCCCTGTTCTGAGCAATAAATCCCAGCGTACGACTACCCGTCTCGGGTGAGCCACACACGACTTCCATAATTTGCAGCGGCCCCCGGTCGACTTCGCGGAGGACCTCATTGGCCAGTGCCTGCATGATTTTACGGGCACTCAGGCGCCCCGGCTGCCGCTGAGGCTGGATGACGTCTCTCTCATAGTCATCAACCGTCAACCGACGAATACGCTCAGCCTGGGCACTGATGGTTTCCATCGACCACAGCCCTCGCACAGACGCAGACAACTCCACCGACTTACCAATGGTGCTCGCGGGGCCTCCCTGTTGGCCGGTAGGAGAGGACAAACCTTTATTCATGCGCAATGATTCCTGTCAAAAGCGTATTCGAAGTTTAAACGAGACGATCCTATCGCATCTATAAGGAAATCGGAAACACCGCTCCCCGGATACACACACTGAATCACGACTAGCTCAGGCTTTCTACAAAGCAGGTAATTTCCTCGCGGTCATGGTAGAGCTGACGAGCACGGACACGGCAGTTAAGCCCCGCCTGTTGCAATCGCGCCTGTAAGCGATCCAGACAGGTCACCACTTCCTGATAGCGCTTTTTCATCGGCAGCTTGAGATTAAACACACTGTATCGACAAAACCCTTGCTCGAACCAGTCGGCGACCAGATCCAATACCCGTGACGGCTGTTCAACCATGTCGCAGACCATCCAATCCACACGCTTTGACGGTCGAAACGTAAATCCATCAGCCCTCAGATGGATGACCTGCCCCGACTTCATCAGAGCCGAATCCATTTCACCATTGTCAACCGCCACCACCTCCATGCCCTGCTGCACCAGCTGCCAGGTCCAGCCACCTGGCGCAGCACCCAGATCTACAGCCAGCTTCCCACCACCCAGGTAGTCGTACCAGCGCTCCGGCGCTAAAAACGTATGCCACGCTTCTTCCAGCTTGAGTGTGGAACGACTGGGAGCATCAGCCGGAAACTTTAGCCGCGGCACACCGTCAACGGTCTTCGCCCGGTTAGAGGACAGCAATTGCCCGAGTATTGCGCTATCAAACCCGCTGAAGATGACAATTAATGGATGGGCATCCGTCCGAGCCGCAGACAATTGACCTGCGCGCCGGAGAGCATTCGCCATCGGGGAGGCAAAGCGTCGGACAAAGCGCTGCAGATCTTCATTTTCATCAGCGCACCGGGCCATCACCTCCAGCGAACTCCAGGGTAAGGGTGCCGTAAAGTCCTGCAAACAACTTAAAATCGGAGAGACCCGATCCCGCGAATCAGGGGTCTCTGCAACCCCAATGACTTCGATCAACTGCCTTGAAAAAATCAGCGTCTGCAGCGGGGGCATAAGCCTTGCGCGCTCGGAGGCCGGGCGCGCGCCAAAAAAAACAAGTTGAACGGCGCCGGCCCCACGCGCCCCTTCAAAGCCCGCTGCCACCCCCTTTTGCCCCAGGTGGTCAACAATCTCCTGGCCGCATTCGCTTTCAAAACCGGCACGACAAAGCAATACAAAATGAGGCGCACGCATAGGAGCCCAACTGATCCCGACTTAAACCGGCCTCCAATATACTTCATTTGTATTGCAAATGCGCTGCTGGCCCCTCGCTCCAAACGCTAACATTTCCTGACTTTAATTCAGGACCCGTGGAGCATCCCCACTAAAAATTCACTCTTTTGGTGGATAGGACTGCGTGACAAACTCAGCTAGAGTGCCCGCGCATTTCCGGGATCAGACAATGAGAGTCCTTCCGGCAGATAGCTTACTTTCGGCGGACCTGCAAATCGGCGCCTTGCAGCAGGTTTCGCCTGTTTTCTCTCCAGCCCCCCGTTTACTTTAAGCGTGTTCCGCCGTATCCTTTTCCCGACAGGTCGACGACCTGAATCCTCCCTCTACTAATAAAACGACAACCTTACTCAATAAATTTTGGCATCACCGCTTTTAACCTTGTGCTCGCGTTGTGTCACCCTTGCAGGAGGCTTGCAAATTTCCCTATGAAAACCGTTACCGTACTTGGCAATTTTTCCGGTCGAAATGTCGGCGACAATGCGATCCTCGGCAACTTACTGGCCGATGTCAGCAAGGCTTACCCCGATGTTCTTTTCAAAATCCCTACTTTCAGCCCTGGTTTCGTTAAGAAAAATTTTGGGCATTACAACATCGAGACCATGGGCCTGAAGCCCTGGGACGGGGCGCTCAAAATCTTCGGTCTTTCAACCCTGCGCGCGATGCTTCAAACTGACATGATATTGATCACGGACAATATTTTGTTCGATCGTAGTTTCTTCAATCCGCTATTCAATTACCTGTCCACCATTTCACTCTTTGTCCCCTTGTCCCGCCGCAAAGGTATCCCGGTAATACCCTACAATGCCAGTCTCGGGCCTTTCACAACAGATCGAGGGCGTGCCGCGATGCAAAAGGTTCTGGATGCATGTCCGGCCGTAATCGTCAGAGATGAACTGTCGATCGAAGCGTTAGAGAAAAATCGCCTGAAATTCCCTGTCATTCATCGTGGTGCGGATTGTGCAATTAACACTCCGCTGCCTTCCACGGAGAAAATCGATGCTATAGCACGCAAGGAAGGGTTGTTCACAAATCCAAATGGAACCCTGAGCTTCAATATCAACCCCTACATCGATTCCTGGATCACATCAGGGCAGGACGCCAAACTGGGCCGTACTGCATTTGTCAGGACGATTGCGGAGACGCTGGACCGTCTGATTACCGAGTTGGGCGTGGATATCATGTATACCACCACTCAAACCATGGACTACAGCATCGTCAACGAAACGCTGGCCTTAGTGAAAAAACGGGATCGAATTAAACTGGTGGGTAATGCCACCTATGATTATATAGAGCTCACAGGCTTGCTGAGTCGCTGCGGCTTGCATGTCGGCATGCGCACTCACTCCAAGATACTCGCTGCCGCCGCGCACACACCTATGGTGACAATCAACGCCTACCCCAAATCAGTTGGCTTTGTAAAAACGATCGGCATGGGTGACTGGGTCATCAATCTGGATAATCTGACCAGCGAGAAACTGGTGTCCATGATTTCCAGGGCCTGGAAAGCGCGGGAAACGCTCAGGCAGCAGATGATTCCTCGCGTCAAAGAGGAACAGGTCAAGGCACTGAAAGCGGTAGAAATCATCGGGGGGTACCTGTATCCGGCCCATTCAGGTCTGGATGAGACCGTAGTGGAGAGGTCCGCCGGATGACCAACCCCGTCAATCAAGACGATAAGCCGGTCCTGAGCTTCCATGAATTTGCCAACGACAAAAGCAGTTCAACCCTGCAAAAGTACCAGGATATCGTCATAGGCAATCGCCGTCTTAGCACCTTGATCTGGTATGAGCTTCTGACGTTTTTCCTGACCTTTCGTCCAGGCATGTTAGGACTTTTCCTAAGACAGAAACTCTATCGAAAACTCTTTCGTTCCGTGGGGCCCAAAGTCGCTTTTGGTAACGGACTGAGCTTAAAGCAGCCCGGAAAAATCAGTATCGGCAAAGGGTGCGTGATTGACGACCAGGTTAATTTAAGCGTCCGCGGTTCGGATTCGGCAGGCATGGTGATTGGAACTGCATCCTATATCGGCCGAAACTCCGAACTCAAAGCCCGGGAAGGCTTTATTGACATTGGCGAGCAGGTTAGCATCGGCAGCAACTGCCGAATTGCCACTCATGAGGGCCGTATCCATATCGGCAATGAAGTCTTTGTCGCCGCCTACTGCTATATCGGAGGTGGCAATCACCGCTTCGACCGCACTGACATCCCGATTGCACGCCAGGGTTCCATCAGCAAGGGTGGTGTAACGATTGGGGATGATGTCTGGATTGGCTCCAATTGCGTCATCGCCGATGGCGTAACGATAGGCAAAGGCGCAATCATCGGCTCCTGTTCCTACGTCAATAAAGATATCCCAGACTATGCCATTGCCTTCGGCCATCCCGCGACGGTTCGAAAAAGCCGCCTCGACAACTTACCGACCACTTAGACCTTCTGGACGGGAATCAAACCACACTTTTGATTTCCGTCATCCCAATGCACCGTTCCGAATGACGACAATCCCTCTCTTGGGTAATATAACACCCAGACGATAATGACTATCATTATTGAACTGTATTCAGGGGAAGTTCGATGCCGCTATGTTTTAAAGATCTTGAAGTAGGCGCTCGCGCGAAGGTACTTAATACCAAAGCGGTTGAAGAAAGTTACCGCAAGAAACTGATTCACATGGGGTTAATTCCAGGCACCACTTTTGAGGTGATTCGCGTTGCCCCCTTGGGCGATCCGATCGAAATTAAGTTACGGGCATTTTCACTCTCGTTGCGTCGGGCAGAGGCCGCAAACATCGAGGTGGAAAGACTATGACAACAGCGACGATAGCTTTGATCGGCAATCCCAACTGCGGAAAAACCACGCTGTTTAATGCGCTGACAGGAGCTCGACAGAGAGTTGGCAACTGGCCCGGTGTTACCGTTGAAAAAGTTGAGGGGCATATTCAACACGGCCCTTTCAGTCTGGATGTGGTCGACCTTCCAGGCGTCTATTCACTCTATGCAGGTCAAAAATCAGCCTCGCTGGATGAACAGGTTGCGCAGCAATTTATTTTGCAGGCGAGATATGATTTGATTCTGAACATCATTGATGCTTCGAATCTCGAGCGTAATCTTTACCTGACCAGCCAGCTACTGGAAGCGGGTATCCCAATGGTTGTGGTGCTCAACATGACCGATGTTGCCCACGCAAACGGTGTGCATCTGGATGCACTGGAACTCGCGCAGCATCTCGGCTGCCCGGTACAACCTGTCATTGCCAGCAAAGGAGACGGGCTTGCGGCGCTCATGGATACGGTCGTAAACAGTCTGCATAAACCCCGCTGCCCAATACGCCCTCCCTGTTTTACGACCGAAATTATGGCCGCGCTGGACATGCTTTCACAGCGGCTACCCTCAACGATTCCAGCCCATCGTCGGCAACTCCTCGCCATGGGCGCGCTGGAAGAAGACGCGGCGCTACTTGCAAACTTTGCGCTCTCAGATCGGCCTGTTGTTGCGTCCCAGATAAAGGCTTTGGAAACGCAATTAAACGATCGCATCGACAATGTCCTGGCCACGCAACGTTACCTCTGGATCTCACAGACAATTGATGCGTCGGTGACCCTTGAGCATCGTCCCACGCGAAAACTCTCCGAGCTGATCGATGCCGTCGTCCTGAACCGCTTCGGCGGGATTCCGCTGTTCCTGTTTGCCATGTACCTGATGTTCATGCTGACCATGAATGTCGGCAGCGCCTTCATTGACTTTTTTGATGGTGTGGCAGCGGCCATTTTCGTGGAAGGGTCCCGCTTGCTGCTGGTCGAGGCAAACGCACCAGACTGGCTGATCACGCTGCTATCACATGGAATTGGCGGCGGTATTCAACTGGTCTCAACCTTCATTCCGATCATTGCCTGCCTGTTTTTCTGTCTGTCGTTTCTGGAGGATTCAGGCTATATGGCCCGCGCGGCCTTCATTGTTGACCGGGTCATGCAATCGATCGGTCTTCCGGGCAAAGCCTTTGTCCCTCTCATCGTTGGTTTTGGCTGCAACGTACCCAGTGTCATGGCCGCCCGCACACTGGAACACCAGCATGATCGGGTACTCACCGTGATTATGGCCCCCTTCATGTCCTGCGGTGCCCGGCTGACTGTCTACACGCTCTTTGCCGCTGTGTTTTTCCCCCACACGGGTCAAAACGTTGTTTTCGGCTTGTACCTGGCTGGCATCATACTGGCGATCCTTTCGGCTTTTCTTTTCCGCCGAACCATGCTCAAAGGCGAAACCGCCTCTTTTGTCATGGAGCTCCCGCCCTACCACATCCCCACACTCAAGGGCCTGAGTATTCGCACCTGGCACCGCCTTCAGGGCTTCGTTGTGCGCGCTGGCAAAGCGATCGTTGCAGTGTATCTGGCGATGGGGCTGCTCAGTGCCATCGGCACCGACGGCAGTTTCGGCGAACCGAACCGGGAAGATTCCATCATTTCTGCAATTGGAAAAGGCATAACGCCTGCTTTCCATCCGATGGGAATCGAAGATGAAAACTGGCCTGCCACGGTTGGGCTGTTCACCGGTCTTTTCGCCAAAGAAGTTGTGGTAGGCACCCTGAACGCCCTTTATTCTGACGCTGACACAGATTCACAGTCCGTTCAAGACTGGAGCGACTTAACGCCTTTGCTGCTTGCCGCCTGGGAAAGCATCCCTGCTAATCTGGCGCAGTTAGCTCAGCGCGTTGGTGACCCGCTCGGTCTGGAAATAGGCGATCTGGGCAACAGGCAGGAAGCCGCGGTTGGTCTGGGTGTTAACGAAAGCACCCTGACCGCCATGAGTCGGCAATTTCACGGCGAAAGCGGCGCACTGGCTTATCTGCTTTTCATCTTGCTGTATGCGCCCTGCATCGCGACCATCGGCGCACTGTACAAGGAATCGGGCGCAGGCTGGGCCGCGTTTGCCTGCGGATGGTCCTTGCTTCTGGGTTACAGCGTTTCCGTTATTTTTTACCAGATGCTGAACTGGCAGGCGGCGCCCCTGCTCCACTTGCAATGGATTGCGTCAATGCTCGCACTTCTCTGCGCCGGAACCTGGCTCTTGATTCAATTTGGCAAACATCAGGCCAGCAGATCCCGCTTGATCCCGGTCATACAGCTCAGCTAGTACACTGGCTACCTGTGGAAGTTGTGCCATACTCTAAAGATTCGCACTTCCACTTGTTGCAGTATTGCGGTTTTCCGTGGCCAAGCTCAAGCAGATAGACATTTCTCAACTCCAGGTCGGCATGTTCGTCGCCGACATGGATATTTCCTGGATGCAGAGCCCCTTTCTGCGTCACCGCTGTTTGCTGAAATCTGAATTCGATATCAAATTGCTCCAACAGGCCGGTGCCAAAAAAGTCACCATTGATACCAGCAAGGGAATTGACGTCAGTGGTTCCGAGCCATCAGAAGGTGGCGTAACCCAGGCAATAGCCACTCCGCCAGTGATCGACCAGCCACCTGCCGCCCCCATTAAACCCGTCAAGGCAGCAGCGCCACCCAAGCCGGTCCAAACCAGTATGGCCGAAGAACTGGGAGCCGCCACAGCCGCACGCAAGCGCACAGAATCTGCGCTGACGCAAAGCTTCGCCGAGTGGGAACGCGGAAATCTGGTCATCGACACGGAATTGCAGGGAGCGCTTGAAGAAACAACCGCCAGCCTCACCCGAAATGACCAGGCTCTCCTGAGAATACTCACGGAAGCCAAACGGGAACCCTCGCTGGTCACCCATGCTTTTGCCACCTATACATTGATCACAGCACTCTGCCAGCAGGCTAAGTGTGCCGATCGAGACAGTCAGGACCTTGGCCTGGCGGCCATCCTCCATGATTTTGGCTGGCTAAAATTACCCCGCAACCTTCTGCTCAAATCGCGCAATTTTACCGAGAAAGAGCAGCTGCTGACCGATAAACATGTAGGAATCATCGACACACTGCTGGCCAACGCCAACAATATTGCCCCCAGAATCAAAACCTGGGTTCACTACCACGAACAACTGACGCAACTTGACCAATTGGATGGTCGCCTCTCTACCGGAGATAAAAAGCTGCTTTCAGCCCTTCAGGTGGTGGACCAGTATGACGAGCTGTGCGCAGGTATTATGGGTAAGCAAGGACGCACGCCTTCAGCCGCATTGTCATTTCTCTATCGCAATGCCCTTACAGGTAGCTACTCGATTGAGTGGGTTCAGAAATTGATTTTCATGATCGGCGTCTACCCTCTCGGAAGCGCCGTACTGCTCAGCAACCACGAAAAAGGCATTGTCGCTGAGATTCACAGGGATAGCCCCCTGCACCCGGTCATTGAGGTGCGCTATAACCGTCTGGGACAACCCCTGATGCAGGCCGTATTCCGGCAACTGGATAAGCAAGGAGGCGACGAGGAGATTCGCATCGTCTCCGCGATCGATCCGCTGGACAGCAAACAGGATCCCGCTGGAATTTTACGATCATGACTGACCCTCACTGGGACTGGATCGAACAGTGGCCGGATGGCTGCGCCATTTTAAACCCGCAAGGGTTCTGCATCGCGTTGAATTCGAGCGGCGGGGCTTTACTGGGCATTCGACCGGAAAAACTGGGGCAGCGATCCCTGCATGACTGCTTCTGTGGTGGCGAAGCCAATGCGCAGCATGACCCGTCGGAATGCCCTGTTGAGCAATGCTTCCAACACGCTCACTGGGGTAAAAGCCTTGAGGTTTGGTGGCCGGATGCCGACGGTCTGTTTCAGCCTTTCAATCTCCGGTTGATGCCATCTCCCCAAACGGCAGGCCATGTCATCATGCAATTTGCAACGGTGCCGACAGGTGAGCACTCCATCGCACAGGCTATGCGCCTGGCCCGCTACACGGAAATGGCCGGGCACCCGATGATGGAAATCAATCGCGAAGGCTCGGTCATGTATGCCAACCAAAGCATGACCGCCCTGATGGCCGATTATGGTTTTCGGGAGAATGGAACACCGGCCATTCTTCCCGAAGAGTACCCACATCAATTGGCCCGGATTATCGAGGACAGTGAAGAAATCGCGATCGAGTCTGAGTACGTGGTGCCTCAGGAACTGCCCGAGCCCGATCCCTTTGGTTTCGACGAGCCGCCCCCGGCGAAAGATCCCGAAGTCATTGCTTACACCTGGCGCTATACCCGCAATGACAGCGACCTGGAGCCACTGGTTAACCTGTCTGGCTTCGATACGACCGCCGTTTACAAAACACTGGCTGAGCTGCGAAAACAGGAAGAGACCTACCGACTCACGCTCAATGTGACCCAGGAAGGCGTTATGGACTGGTTTGCCAGTCAGGCGTTCTGCCATGTCAGTGACCGATGTTTTGAAATGATTGGCCGCAAGACGCCCAAAGACCCACAGCAACATTTCGACCGCTTTGTGAGTTTCCTCAAACCTGAGGATGGCAAGCGCTTCATTGAGAAATGGCAGAATGTCGTATGTGGACTCAAAACCCGTTTTGAACTCACCGTCGAAGCCCCTGGAAAGAACAACCAAAGTCATTGGCTGATCATACGCGGGAAGATGGTCGAAAAAGGCACCTATGCAGGTGCAGCCCGCGTCATCGCAACGGTCACCGACGTTTCGCAGATTCGCCAGTACCAGGATGTGGTTCGATTGCAACGCTCGGCACTGGATCAGGCCGTGAATGGAATTGCCATCCTTCAGCTAAATGGTGACATAGAGTATGCAAACGCACAGTGGTCTCAATGGTTTGGCGAGACACATACCGCCGACGCAACCCGTATTCAGGATCAGGTCCCCAGAATCAAGAGCGACCTTAAGAAGGTTTTTCAACGCTGTAAATCGAATCAGAGTTGGGGCTTTCGCTACGCTCACGAAGCAATGGGACTTGCGTTGTGGATGACCTTTTCCCCCCTGCGTTCAAACGACCTGAGCGTTGAAGGTATCGTCTGCTTCGCGCGCGACATCACGGAAGATGATAAAAAAGCAGCTGCCGTGTCGTCGGCCCGGATCAGCGCCGAGGCCGCCCTGAGAGCCCGTAATGAAGCGATGATTTCTCTGGAAGGTGAACTGAAAGACCCGGCAGGCAACATCGAAATGGCCTTGAATCTGCTGGAAGGTGCAGCTTCTGACAGCAGGTCGCGCGAATGGCTCTCCATCGCCCAGGGCGCCCTGCGCCAGCTCAAACGGGTCGCCTCACGACTCTACGAAGCCATGCGGGTGGAAAGCAGTTCGTTTGTGGAAATTCCCGTCGCCTTCAACCTGCAGCAGAGTTTGTCTCAAATCGTGAAAAAAGCGGAGACCCTGGCGGCAGCAGAGCATGTGCCACTTCAGTGGACTTTGCCTAAGTCGCTGCCACCGGAATCCTACGGCGATGCGGTCAAACTGGAACAGCTGCTGAGCGGACTGATTCAGCTCTCGGTGAACCACTCCACCCATAGTCCGATTCAGATCGGTATCGATCTCGTGCTTCAGGAAGACACGCACGACAGCCAGTTACGTTGCACTGTAGAGGATACGAAACATCAATTCAGCGAGTCAGATCTCAACCAACTGATGCAACCTTTCGGCATGATCGCAGATAAGTCCGGCCGTCTCAGTCTGAGAACCAACTTAAACTTTGGCATCTGTAAGCGTATTGCGGAAGTCATGGGCGGTACACTCGAACTGACCAGCAATGCGCAAACTGGCACTCGATACAAGCTCGCGGTCCCACTGAAGATCTACGCGCAAACAGACGAAAGCCAGCGCCAAACCTATTCAACGTCCGTCGACACCCGCTTCCTGCGTGGACAGTTTGACCAGGCGGGCACGACCTTTCTGGCCATTTTGAAAGAGGTTCAGACGGGTTTACACGATCAGGGCAACCAGCTTCGCAAGCACCTCGAATCAGGTGACCATGTACGCATGCTGGATTGTATGCAACAGATTCAGAAAACCGCTGAGAATTTTGCCCTTGTCGGACTGGCCCATTGCATTGAAGAAGCACTTGATCTGCTGAGAAACCCGGATGTCGTTTTACAGCGATCACCTCTACTTTCCGTCTTCCCCTGCCTGGAAAAATCGCTTATTGTACTCGGCGATTTGATCACTTCACTTGAAGTTGCCCCGGAATTACCGCCCGAGAACCTGTGAACCCTGCTGGACCTATCCCATTCAATATCATTACCGGTTTCCTCGGAACGGGAAAGACGACCGCCATCCGACATTTATTGGCACACCGCCCACCGTCAGAGCATTGGGCGGTACTGGTCAATGAGTTCGGTGAAATCGGCATCGACGGCGCGCTACTCAAGGCCAGTGGTGTCAGCGTTAAGGAAATACCGGGCGGCTGCATGTGCTGTACTAACGGTCTCCCGGTGCAAATTGCGCTCAACTTCTTACTGGCCCGCAAACCTGATCGCCTGATTATCGAGCCTTCCGGCTTGGGCCATCCCGATGAAATCCTGACTTTACTGAGTGGCCCTTATTATCGCGACCTGACTGAAGCCAGGGCTACGCTGACCCTGATCGACCCTCGCAAACTTGCCGACGAACGCTATACCACTCACGCACTCTTTGTGCGTCAGGCCCAGGTTGCGGACAGGGTGATTGCCACCAAGACGGACCAATGTGAAGCAGAGGATCTCTTGCGTTTCCGTCACTGGGCGCAACAATTGCCACAACACCCACAGCAGGGCGAGGTGAGCTGGGGGGCAATGCCTTTGAGCTGGCTCGATACGCCCCGACAGGTCACCCACCGACCGAATCAGTCCCTCTCCGAGATAACACCCGGTGACGCACTCCCGGCCCCCTGGATTGATTTCGCACTGCCGACGTCTCCAGCGACGGATATCCTACGTAAAACACGCCAGGGCGAAGGATTCTTCAGTTGCGGCTGGCGCATCCCGACTCACATCCAGTTTGATCTGACCGCTGTGTTGGCGTGGGTCTATGCCCTTGATGCCGTGCGTGTCAAAGGAGTCTTCCTGACCCCACAGGGTGCCTGTGCCGTGAATGCGGAAGGTCATGCGATTCAATCCTTCAGCTTGCCTGAAGCCGCTGATACGCGCGTTGAAATCGTCCATACTCAAGCACTTGACTGGATGGCCCTTGAAGAGGGCCTGCTTGCATGCCGTGCATCTGCATCTCCGTTATCACTGTAAAGCCGAGCGACAATCTGATCATATCTGGAGCCCGAGGTGAGCGCTGAGAGTGCCCTGACTTTTTTCCTGGCGATTTTCATCTTCGGCATCACCCCCGGCCCAGGCGTTTTTGCCTTGCTATCCCGTGCGCTCAGTCGGGGCAAAGAAGGCTGTGTCTGGTTGGCATTGGGCATGGCGGTGAGTGACGCCCTCTACCTGATCACGGCCTGCCTGGGGCTGGCTGCAGTCGCCCAGAAAGGCGCACTCTTTTTCCTGATCATACAAACGCTGGGGTCAGTCTACTTATTCTATCTGGCTGCATGCCTGTGGCGCGCTGACGCCCCCCCGCTAAGCCCTCCCACTCAGCAGCCATTGCGACGCGATTCCCGACGAGCCTTGCTTCAGGGCATGCTGATTTCCGGCTCAAATCCTAAAGTAATTTTATTCTACCTTGCTTTCCTGCCAGGCTTTCTGGATCTGGGTGCACTGGCGATTACAGACATCGTCCTTGCTGCGGTGTTAACCATCACCGCCTTGATGGCAGGACTGATGCTGATTGTCAGCTTCGCCGTTCAGGCCCGCGAGAAACTGCGCTCACCTGGATCCGCCCGGACGCTCAACCGAATCGCTGCGATCATTATGTCGCTGGCCGGCCTATATCTGGCCATTAGAATGGGTTAAACCGCGCTATCAGGAACTGCAGGATAGCGCCGAACATCCAGCAACCTGACGTGCCCAATCGGGACGGCGTGCAGACAGATCCGCATATTCCGCTTGTGTCCGATAGGGCGTTTTCAGTGCATCCATCAACCGCGTCAAGGGCTGCTTATCTCCCGCCTCCAGCGCCTCAATAACTTGATAGACCAGATAGTTCCGGGGAATCAGGCTCGGATTGACGGCATTCATGTGTGCCCGCCTTTCAGCATCCCCGAGCCTGGCGTGACGAAGCGTGTCCTGATACTGTTGTAACCAAACCGTCCAACGCTGCTGAAGCACTGGTGACACCGTCGTATAGAAGCAGTCTGGCGGCAGATCACCAAAGGTTGGCGCCGCCTCCCGGTCAAATGCCAGATCGGCTAAGGCCCGATAGGTCAGCGTCATATCCGCGCCGGCACTGGCCAGGCAGGTCTGCCATTCCGAAATGAGCGCGGCAAGCCCTTCTTCGCTGCCAGAGAAGCCCAGTTTGGCCGCCATCATAACCTGATGAGCCGCTTCATAGCGCTGCTGAAAGGCCTGTAGCTCAGCATTTAAAAGCGTCACATCACCGACCAGCGGCACCCAGGCATTGGCCAGACACGACAGATTCCAGAGGGCACAATGAGGCTGATTGGCATAGCAATAACGCCCTTCGCGGTCGGAGGTATTCGGAGTGAAGGCCGGATTGAAGTCGTCGAGCCAGCCATAAGGTCCGTAATCGAGCGTCAGGCCCAAAATAGAGAGATTATCCGTGTTCATCACGCCATGCACGAAGCCCACCCGCATCCACTGAATCATTAAATCCAGCGTACGCGCCTGAACCGCCTGAAAAAGCGCCAGGTAAGCCTCCGGCCCCGGAGCGCCCAACTCAGGATAATAGTGGGTCAGGGTAAACGCCGCCAATTGCATCAATTGATCGCGATCCCGTCGGGCGGCGGGTAATTCAAAGTTGCCAAAGCGCAGAAAACTGGGCGCAACGCGTGTCACAATCGCACCCGGTTCGGCTTCAGGATGACCGTCGTAGAACATATCCCGAATCACAGACTCCCCTGTTCCAACCAGACAGAGTGCCCGCGTAGAGGGAATGCCCAGGTGATGCATCGCCTCACTACAGATGAATTCGCGCACGGAAGAGCGTAGAACCGCACGACCATCCGCATGCCGACTATAGGGCGTCGGTCCAGCCCCCTTTAGCTGAACCTCCCAGTACTCCCCCCCTAAGGTCTTTACTTCGCCTAAGGTAATGGCGCGCCCATCACCGAGCTGTCCCGCCCAATGACCGAATTGGTGGCCGCCATAGCAGGCGGCGAAGGGATCCATACCTGAAAGCTGACGGTTGCCAGAAAAGACCGCCGCCAGCGCCAGGGGGTCCTGCGCCTCACTCAACCCCAGAAGCCCTGCCGTTTCAGGTGACCAGGCTAACAGATGCGGATTCTTGACCGGTGTCGGTAATACCCGGGAGAAGGCCGCCCTGACTGGGCGGGCCCGATTTTCGTTCAGGGGATCGGCGGATAACTGCCCGGTAAAACGATTACTGAAGATCAGATCCGACAATGTCATCGACTACGCCCCGGCATTTTGAATAGGATATTCCCCATTCTAACCCAAAGTGACCCCGGGGCGGCGAGGGACTACTTCAGATAGCGCCCCACGATCGCATCGTAAGTACCCTTTTCTTTCAGCGCATCCAGCGCAGTGTTGATTTTATCGACGACCACGGGTGCGACCGTTCGCTGACTGAACATGATGTAGACGTTGTCGGAATTAACGTACACCGGATGCACTTCCAACTGATCGAGGATGCCGGCCTGTTTGGCCAGATACAGCCCCGTGTATTTATCAATCAGAATTCCATCAATACGCTTGGCGACCAGCTTTTTCAGATTCGCGTCATCGTCTTTGACTTCAGAGACACGTTTTTTGTAATCGGGATTTTCAAGGCCCATTTTGTGGTCTTCACCGTAACAGAAGAGGAAAACGTCAATTTCCATTTTCAGGAATTGTCGGTACTGGCCCTGCAGACGATAAAGATTCGTATTCTTCATTGGACGCCAGCGTACTGAAGGTTCAAACTAGGGCCATTGGACACTTCATTTTCACCATTTCAATTCGCCGCAAGGGATTCCACACTATGCGCCCCACGCCCCGTTCTTTATTAACCTCGCTCATGAGCATGATGTTGCTTGGACTCACTCTCCCGTTGACCGCCAGCGCCGCAGACGAAACGGGGGCCCCACCGCCAACGCCTGTGACGGCGGCGGAAGTCATCCAGGAAACGATTCAGGAGTGGCAGGAATTCACGGGTCGCCTGGAAGCTCCGCAGCGTGTGGAATTACGCCCGCGCGTTTCGGGCTACCTTGAAAAAGTGCTCTTCCGTGAGGGTTCGGTGGTAAAAGCGGGGCAGACCCTATACACCATCGACAATCGGGCCTTTGCCGCAGAAGCCAATCGACTGGAGGCGGATATTCGCAGTGCGGAAGCGCGCCTGAAGCAGGCAAGCAGCGATCAGCAACGTGCAGAGAGCCTGCGTCGTCAGGGGGCGATCGCCATCGAGCAGCTTGAAACCCGCAATACGGAAGTATTACAGGCGCAGGCCAGCCTTGAGTCGCTCAAAGCGGCACTGGTCAGCGCACATCTGAACCTGAGCTTCACCGAAGTAACCGCCCCAATTAACGGGCATGTATCCGATACACAGGTCACCCCTGGCAACTATGTCACGGCGGGAACGACCGTACTGACAACCCTGGTTTCCTCCGATCAGGTTCAGGCCTATTTTGAAGCCGACGAGTCCACTTATCTGCGCTTCAGGTCGACTCTGAGTGGCGGAAAAGGCTCGAATCCAGTGCTGATGAAGCTGACGAATGAAACGGATTTTTCCTATCGGGGCTACATTGACTTCGTCGACAATGAGGTGAACCCGGCTACGGGCACCATTCGCCTGCGTGCGACCTTTGAAAATACCCGTCACACCTTTACACCAGGCCTGTTCGTTCGCCTGCAGGTGGTAGGAGGCGCGCCGCGCCAGGCCATTCTGGTTGACGAAAAAGCGGTGGCGACTGATCTTGCGAATAAGTACGTGCTGGTCGTTAACGCCGAGAATACGCTGGAGTACCGTCCTGTTGTACTGGGCGATCGAATGAATGGCCTGCGCATCGTGAATCAGGGACTGAGTGCCGGGGAACGTATTGTCACCAAGGGTTTACACCGTGCATTTCCCGGTTCAGCCGTCGATCCGGCCCTGGAGCCCATGGCCCCACCCGAAGTGCTGGAGAAACTGCATGAGATGCAGAAACGCCTGGCCGGAGGCACCTCATGAATCTGGCGCAATTTTTTATCGGACGCCCCATTTTTGCCGGGGTGCTATCTCTCCTGTTTTTCATAGCCGGCCTGCTGGCCGTGTTTCAGCTACCGATCACAGAGTATCCGGACGTGGTTCCTCCGACAGTGGTCGTCCGCGCCAGTTATCCAGGCGCGAACCCGACCGTTATCGCCGAAACCGTCGCAACGCCATTGGAGCAGGCGATCAACGGCGTCGAAAACATGCTCTACATCAGCTCTCAATCCACCGCAGACGGCATCCTTGGCATCACGGTAACATTTGCCCTGGGTACGGATCTGGATGATGCGCAGGTCGCGGTGCAGAACCGTGTCAGCCGGGCACTGCCAAGACTGCCAGAAGAAGTGCAGCGCCAGGGCGTGGTGACCGAAAAGTCGTCGCCCGACCTGACGATGGTGGTGCATCTGTTGTCACCGGATGATCGCTACGACATGCTCTATCTATCGAACTTTGCCGAAATCAATGTGCGTGACAAACTGGCCCGGTTAGAGGGTGTCGGCGAAGCGCGTGTGTTTGGGGCCGGTGACTACGCCTTGCGGATCTGGCTCGACCCGGAAAAAGTAGCCGGCCTGAATCTGACAACCAGTGAAATCGTTGCCGCCATCCGCGAACAGAATCGTCAGGTCGCAGCAGGTGCACTGGGCGCAGCACCGTCAAGTGCCGCCAGCGAGTTTCAATTGCTGGTTCAGGTCAAAGGGCGTCTGGAGTCTGTAGAAGAATTTGAGAACATCGTTATCCGGGTCGCGCCCGGAGGTGGAATCACCCGACTGCGGGACCTGGGTCGGGTTGAGCTGGCGTCCAGCAACTACGATTTGCGCTCATTGCTGGACAATAAACCTGCGGCCGCCATTGCCATTTTTCAGAGCCCTGGCTCCAATGCCATCTCGATCTCCAACCAGGTAAGGGAGACGATGGAAACCCTGAAGAACGGCTTTCCTGACGGCGTGGACTACCGTATTGTCTACGACCCAACGATCTTTGTTCGCGGATCCATTGAAGCCGTCGTCAAAACCCTGCTGGAAGCCATCCTGCTGGTGGTCATCGTTGTGGTTCTGTTTCTACAGACCTGGCGTGCGTCGATTATTCCACTGGTCGCCGTACCAGTATCGCTGGTCGGCACCTTTGCCATCATGCACCTGTTTGGCTTTTCCCTGAATGCCCTCTCATTATTCGGACTGGTTCTCGCCATTGGTATCGTGGTTGACGATGCGATTGTCGTGGTTGAAAACGTTGAACGAAATATCCATCTGGGTCTTTCCCCGGTGGAGGCTACACGGCAAGCCATGCGCGAAGTCACGGGCCCCATCATTGCCACCTCACTCGTATTAAGTGCCGTGTTTATTCCCACAGCCTTTATCTCCGGGCTGACCGGCCAGTTTTACAAGCAGTTTGCGCTGACGATTGCCATTTCCACGATCATTTCAACAATCAACTCGCTGACATTGAGTCCGGCCCTCTCAGCTGTCCTGCTTAAACCCCATAATTCAAAACCGGATTTGCCGACGCGGTTCCTGAATAGCGTGTTCGGATTCTGGCTGTTTCGTCCATTTAACCGCTTTTTCGAGGCGTTTTCCCAGGGCTACACCTGGGTGGTGCGCAAGGTCATCCGCGGAGCGTTGCTACTCGTGTTGCTTTATGTCGGGCTACTGGGACTGACAGAACAGCTGTTCTCAAGGACACCCACCGGATTTGTACCCGACCAGGATAAACAGTATCTGGTGTCTTTCGCTCAACTGCCGGACGCCGCCTCACTGGACCGCACGGAAGCCATCATTCGTCGCATGACAGACAAGATTCTGGCGCACCCTGGCGTGGAGTCGGCCGTTGCTTTCCCCGGTTTATCGATTAATGGATTCAGCAATGCATCGAATGCGGGCATCGTTTTTGTCACCCTGAAGCCCTTCGACCAGCGTCTGACGCCCGACCTCTCAGCCGGCGCCATTGCCGGAGCCCTTAATGGCGCTTTCGCCGATATACAGGAAGCCTTCGTGGCGATTTTTCCTCCGCCCCCAGTCCTGGGTCTTGGCACCATCGGCGGCTTCAGGCTTCAGATCGAAGATCGCAGCAGCCAGGGCTATGATGCGCTTTACGCCCAAACCCAGCAGGTATTGATGAAAGCCTGGCAGGAGCCATCACTGACCCAGGTCTTTTCCGGGTATCAGGTGAAAGTCCCCCAGGTGGAAGTGGATATCGATCGTGAAAAAGCCAAAATCCATGGGGTACCACTCAATCAGATCTTTGAAACCTTACAGGTCTACCTCGGCTCCCTGTATGTCAACGACATGAATCTGTTTGGACGTACTTATCAGGTGAAAGTCCAGGCCGACGCCCCTTTCAGACAGGACCCCGCCCAGATCGGTCAGCTCAAGGTGCGCAATGAACAGGGCGCCATGGTCCCTTTAGCCAGTTTTGTCCAGGTAAGACTAACCGCAGGCCCAGACCGCGTAGAGCATTACAATGGTTACCCGGCCGCCGACATCAACGGCTCACCGGCTCCCGGCTTCAGCAGCGGCCAGGCACAGGATGCCATCACCCGAATACTCAACGAGACCCTGCAAAAAGGGATGGACTACGAGTGGACAGACCTGACCTACCAGCAGATTCTGGCCGGGAACACCGCCGCCTATATTTTCCCGCTGGTGGTGTTGCTGGTTTTTCTGGTGCTCGCCGCACAATACGAGAGCTGGTCCCTGCCCCTGGCGATTATTCTGATCGTGCCCATGACCTTGCTGTCCGCGCTGGCCGGTGTCATTCTGTGGCAGGGTGATAATAACATCTTTACCCAGATCGGCTTTATCGTGCTGGTGGGTCTCGCCTGCAAGAACGCCATCCTGATTGTCGAATTTGCCAAGCACAAGGAAGATGAGGGAATGCCGCTGCTGGAGGCCACCCTGGATGCCTGCCGACTACGTCTGAGACCGATTCTGATGACCTCATTGGCGTTTATCATGGGCGTTGTCCCTCTCGTCATCACAACGGGTGCCGGTGCAGAAATGCGTCAGGCGATGGGCATTGCCGTATTTTCAGGCATGATCGGTGTGACGGTGTTCGGTCTGTTGTTGACCCCTCTGTTCTATTACCTGATTCGTCGCTTTATTATCTGGAGATCCCCGCGATGACTGTCGCGTTCATTGCCGGTGCTACCGGACTTATCGGTCAACACTTACTGAACAACCTGCTGGACGACCCGCGCTACCAGGAAGTCTGTGTGCTGGTGCGCCAAACCTTACCAATCCGGCATGATAAACTGGTTCAGATCGTCGACCCGATGACCCAACTCGAGACCGTTCAGCACCGTGTGCAGGGACAGGATGTTTTTTGCTGCCTGGGCACGACGCAAAAGAAGGCGGGCACCCGACACGCCTTCCGACAGGTGGACTATGAATTACCGATGGCGCTGGCCCGCGGCGCAAAGGCACACGGTTCGCAGCACTTTCTGGTCGTTTCAGCCATGGGTGCCAGCGCCTGCTCGCCGAGCTTTTACAGCCGCACCAAGGGTGAACTGGAGTTGGATCTCAAAAGCCTGGGGCTGCCGAACCTGGCGATTTTGCGCCCGAGTTTATTACTGGGAAAACGCTCAGAAAAACGGCTTGCCGAAGAAATTGGCCAAACCTTCAGCCGCTGGCTAAATCCGATATTACCCAGGCACTACCGTGCCATTCCAGCCGCCGATGTTGCCCTCGCATTGCAGGCGATTGCCCGCCAACCTGCTAAAGTTAAAGTCTATGAGTCAGGCGATCTGTCGGTCCTGGCCCGAAGACAGGAGACCCTCAATTGCCGATAGTGGATTCACAGGATTCGCTGCAGCGCGCACTTAATGCGCCCCCCGAAGGGCGCAAACCTTCCTTTCAGGATCAATTGTTACAGGCAGGCGCCATCACTGCCGAAAAGCTTAAAAGTCTGCTGCATGGGCACCCCGCCCTGCAAAACAACCATGAGCTACTGAAGTTGCTGAAGACTATTTCAGGGGGAGATCGCGGACGCCTCGATCAACTCTATGCGGATAGCCTGGATCTGCCACTGGTCCGTCTGGCGCAATTCGATATTGATGGACATGCTTTAGATCGGGTGCCCGCCGACTTCTCCCGGGCCCATGAGCTGATTCCACTGAGCATGCACCGGGATCGTCTGGTGGTGGCCATGGCCAATCCGACAGATATTGAAACGCTGAATTTGCTGCACTTTATCACCAATCACCTGATTGAACCGGTCTACGCCCCTCTTGAAGAAATCAATCTGGCGATTTCCCAGTTTTACAGCCCGTCGGATGACGATGACGTCCTGCGAACCCTACCCACCGTTTCCGAGGAAGCCGAGGCGCTGTCCCGCCAGCAGGCGCAAAAGCTCGCCAGTGACAAACCCACAGTCAAACTGATCAACAACCTGATACTGGATGCCATCAACCGACGCGCCTCAGACATTCATCTGCGTCCTGAAGAACACTGTGTCGACATCCTGTTTCGGATTGACGGCGCCCTCAACCGTATCCGCACGCTGACGAAACCCATGCTCAGCGCAGCCATTGCCCGCATCAAGATTATTGGTGGGATGAACATTGCAGAGCATCGATTGCCACAGGATGGCCGGGCACGGGTTAAATCTGGCGAACGACTGATTGATCTGCGGATCTCCATCATGCCCTCGATTCATGGCGAAAGCGCAGTCATCCGCATCCTGGACACCTCTGCGGGCCTGCGCTCCGTGGCCGATCTCGGCTTCACCACAAAAGACGCCAATACTTTCCGTCACATCATGAATCGCAGCAGTGGGCTCTACCTGGTGACGGGTCCGACCGGATCGGGAAAGTCAACGACCCTCTATGCCGCGCTGCAAGAGGTCATCAAACGCAATATTAACGTGATAACCGTGGAGGATCCGGTCGAGTACCATCTCGCCGGTGTTCTTCAGATTCAGACCCACAGCGCAATCGGTTACACCTTCGCCCGCGCCTTGCGCAATATTCTGCGCCATGATCCAGATGCGATCATGATCGGCGAAATCCGTGACGAGGAAACGGCCAGGATTGCCGTGGAAAGCGCGCTGACCGGCCACCTGGTGCTATCAACGCTCCACACCAACAGTGCCGCCAGCACGGTCACGCGCCTGCTTGAAATCGGCATCCCGGCTTACCTGTTACGCTCAACCCTGCTGGGCGTACTGGCCCAGCGCCTGGTGCGCCGCAACTGTCCTCACTGCCTGGTGGAAGATAGCGTCGATGCTCAAATGGCAGAACAATTACGCGTAGGCCCCCATGAAGTGTTCTGGCGAGGCGAAGGCTGTGAACAGTGCGCAGGCACCGGATATCGTGGCCGTATTGCCGTATACGAGCAACTCCTGATCGATAATGGACTGCGCGACCTGATCACGCCTGACATCAGCGCCACGACCATCGAAGCAGCGGCAACCCAGCAGGGGATGGTTCCCTTGACACAACAGGCATTGGGACTTGCCCGACAAAAAATCACCTCACTGGACGAGGTCTACCGGGTTCGACTGGAGTAAGGCATGACAGCAAGGCTACAGGCCTCCACCTTTCGCTGGATTGGTCGCATTTGCGTTGCGATTGGACTGATCAACGCTTTCATTCCATTGATGCCTACCACCATTTTTCTGATCATGGGTGCCTGGGCCTATGGAAAAGGCTCGCCCGAGCTTCGGGAAAAATTACTCAATCATCCACGCTTCGGCCCTTCCCTGCGGATGTGGATCGAGCAGCGCCGGATGACAGCCGCGAGCAAGCGGTCAGCGATCCTTGCTATCCTGGCCACTTACCTTATAACCCTGCTGGTGACCGGCCCACGCCCAATCACCTTTGCTGTCGGCGCGGGACTTGGGTTGCTGGTTATCTACCTGGCGCGGGCAAAGGAACCCGAGACAATGTCGCCCACCGTGCAGTCAGAGAGCGAATCGAACCCGCCCATCACCCTCCGTGAGACATCCAATTTCGAATAAAGGCAATTCTGCCTCAGCGAACAGTTCTCTGAGCTTGACCAGTTGTGCTGGCGCCACTGCAATCAACAGGCCCCCACAGGTTTGGGGATCAAACAGCAGCGCGGTCTGCCCCGCTGTCGCCTCCGCAGTAGACACCAGTTGGCACATGGATTCGCGGTTGGACGGTGCCAATGAACTTTCAATACCCGCCTCCAGACAGGCCATCGCCCCCGGCAACGCCGGCAGCATCGTCGCGGAAATGTGCGCATCCAAGCGATGACCCAGTATCTCCAGCACGTGTCCAAGCACGCCAAATCCCGTCACATCCGTCAATGCGGACACCGGCAGCTGATGACACAGCGCCGCAGCCCGCGCATTGTGAACCAGCATGCTGGCCAGGGCCGACTCAAGCCACTCCGCTTTCGCCATCCCGCGCATTGCCGCCGCAAACAAGACTCCTATGCCCAACGGCTTGCTCAGGCACAAACGATCACCGACCTGGGCGCCCTGCTTACGAATCAAAGAATCCGGCTGGGCAAACCCATTCACCGTGATACCGAGCAATGCGGCATCACTTTCCATACTGTGACCACCCGCCAGGACCGCACCGACAGCCTGCAGCTCACACCGGATACCCGCAAGCATCTGCTGCAGATCGCGAGCCTGCAGCCGCGCCCCCATAGACGGAAGCACGGCCAGACATTGGGCGCTGTGGGGCGCGCAGCCCATCGCGGCCAGGTCAGACAAGGCATGAATCGTCGCCAGACGACCCATCAGCCAGGGATCACTGACTAAGGGCCGCACACCATCGATACTTTGTATTAAGGCTGTCCCGGCGGGATCAGAAGCCTTTATCGCTAAAATCGAGGCATCTTCCGGCGCATACCCCCCCGGCGTATCCGAAAGCGCCTGCCGCAACACACCACTGCCCAGTTTAGCGGCACACCCACCGCACTGCAGCATTGACTCCCCAGCATCGCTCCCGTCTTTCGCAGCTGCCTGCGGATGAGCCGTCGACCGGGTCGGAAACATGGCCATAAAGCGTCGATCGATTCGATCCTTGAGTTGCCAGACCCAGCCCCCCTTCACAGTGAGTTTACCGCGCCGTCCTAACGCATACGGTTCACCGCAGGCCAGCAAACTCAGGAAGTGCGTTTGCGGGCGGTAGGGGCGCAGGGATTCATGCTTCAGGCTACGCAGCAGATTGTCTGCCAGTACCGGCGCCTGACGAACGGCGTAAACACCCGCGCGCGGACTGGGGGACGGATCTTGCCAGGCACAATCCCCGGCAGCAAAGATATTCGCCGAACCAAGCGTCTGCAGGTTCGCGTCCACTCGCAGAAAACCCTCATCCGTACAGGGTAAACCCGTTTCGCTAAGCCAGGATTGGGTACGGGACTGGGTACACCAAACGGTGTAATCACTTGCGACCTGCTCGCCCGACGCCGAACGCAGGAAACACCCGCCAACCTCTGCCACACGAAAATTCGTCAGGACCCGCACCCCCAGCGCCTTCAATTGAATGGCCAGCGCCTGCTGCAATCGTCGTGGTGCCTCAGGCAGCGGTTCAGGCCCAGCCGTGACCAACTGAAAACGATGCGATTGGCCGAGCGTGCGCATGCGGTAGGCCATCGCCATCACCACTTCTACACCGCCCGCGCCACCGCCCACCACGCTAACCTGCCGCGCACTCGTATCAGACAGCTCAGCCTGAATACGTGCCCAAGTGGACCAGAATTGAGCGATGGGCTTGACTGGCGTAACGTAATCAGACGCGCCTGTGACACTCAAATCCGGTGTTGCCCCGATGTTGACGGATGCCCGATCAAATGCCACCGCGGGGCGACCGTCCAGCATGACCGCACGACCCAACACATCCAGACCTGTCACCCTGGCCTGAATAAAACGCGCGCCGGCAAGGTCACACAGTCTGCGCAGATCAATATGAATCATTTCCGGCGTATAGTGGCCTGCAATCACCCCTGGCAGCATGCCAGAGTAAGGACTTTCTGACGCGTCTGAAATGAGTGTAACGCGCACGCCTTCCGGCGGATTCATGGACCACTGCCGCAAGACCAGCGCATGCGCATGCCCTCCCCCTATCAGGACAATGTCTCGCTCGGGTTTACGTGCTTGATTTCTAGACCGCATGAGCCCTCGGGTTTTATAACGTTTCGGGTTGATTTCGCAGATGCAGGTGCAAGCGCACCCGGCGTGCCAAGGTATCAACCCCAATATTCAGGAAAGCCGTCACCAGAAGCAGAACCAGGGCCCGATCATAGCGCATTTCGCTGAACGCGGAATCGATGAAGAACCCCAGCGTCGGAATGCCCAACACCCCCAGAATCGCCGTTTCCCGCAGTATGATTTCAAAGCGGTACAGCGAGTAGGCCAAAAATTGTCGATAAATGCGAGGCAAGACTTCATACAGATAGCGGTTTAGGCCCTCCACTGCATCCTCACGCAGCGTCATCGTGCGAGTATAGCGGCTGACCAGTGTTCCAATAATGGCTCCGTTATGCAGCGACAGCGCCAGGATGCCCGGCACCATGCTCGGCCCCCAGACCATCAGGCCAAGAAAAGCCAGCAGGTATTCGGGGGCTGAACGCAACAGGACCATCAGCGCCCGAGCCACGGTGCGCGTGCGGGGTGAGCCAAAAAGTGGCGAGGAAAAGGGGAAACTGAACAGGGTAATAAGTGCCGTTGCCGCAAACGCCAATACCGCCAGTACCACAGTATTCTGCAGGCCCGGCAACATTTGCCCCTGCCAGAGCGCCGCCAGCCAGGGCATTAATTCGCCGCCGCCACGCAAAGGGGCTGGTACAATATCATGCGTCAGAAACTGGGTGAGTAAAGCTCCATCCGGCTGGGCTATCGGCGGAAGATAATATACGGCCAGACCCAGATACACTGGAATCAGAACCGGACGAAGCCAGAACCTCATTGTTGCGACCAGCACAACCAAGGTATAAAAAAAGAATGCTCCGGTGGCATAATCGCCCTGACGAACGGCGGTCTCGAGGTGATAACCCAGGGTCGGCAGGCCGATAAAACCCAACACGGCGGAAGATCGGATACCACACTCAAGGCGGTAAGCGGTGTACTGAGCCATCGGCTTCAAGGTCAGCGGCAGAACCGTGTAAAAGAAACCGGATAACGTTCCCCCCCCGATGCCAAGCGCCTCACGGGGTCGCTTATCCGACTCTTCATAGAGCTCTCCGTAGATCTTGGCAAACGTCCCCCCATAGGGCAACGCCAAAGCCAGAATGCCGGTCAAGGGGCTTAATCCCAGCACCTGCAGTAAAAGTAGGGCCCAGAACAATTCATGGATGGAGCGCAAAAAGGAAGCGATCAGACGAATAACGACGGAGGCATACCCCAACGAAAGCAAGAAGCCGAGCGCGACACCCAGAGCCACGCCTTGCAAGGCAAACGCCAGCGTACTGAATAACGCGTCCCTAACCGATGTCCAGCCAGGAAAATCGGGTGAGAGCAACCCGATTCCCAGTCTCTGAAGCTCCAGCCACGGATCGGCGGCATGAATGGAAAGATCCGCAAAGGGCAGACAGACCAACGCCAGCAGCACGAAAACCAGACTGGTCTGCCGCATCGCTTACGCGTCCTGATAAAGTCGAATCAGCTGTCCAGCATCCAGCGTATGCGTGGGGGCGTCCAATGCAATCTTTCCATCCTGAAGCCCCACAATGCGATGACAAAACTGCATGGCCAACTCAACATCGTGCAGCGCCACAATCACCGTTTCATGGCGCTGACATATCTCGCGCAGCAGATTTTTAGCCATCACTTCATCGACCGACGCCACAGGCTCATCACCGATGAAGACCTGACGCCCCTGATATAAGGCCCGTGCGAGGTTAACCCGGCTTTGCTGCCCCCCTGAGAGCTGTTCCACGGGGGTCATGAGACTATTCGATAAACTTAGCGGTGAGAGTAGCGCCTGAATTTCTTCTCGCATTCGCTTAAGGGGATAAAGCAGATTCAAAACATTGAACCATCCCGGGAAGCAACTCAGGCGCCCCATGAAAACATTATGAAAAACACTCAGAGGTGGCACCAGTCCAGGCTGCTGGGGACACCAGGCCACCCTATCAGCGTGCTGTTGCCGCAGGGTTCGCAATAATGTCGTCTTGCCCACACCGGAACGCCCAATAATGGCCACCTTTTCACCTGCATCAATCTGCAGGGTCAAAGGCTGACTGACCCGATGGTCGCCATACGCCAGTGCCAGTTGATCCAATGTGAACAAGGCCGCACTCATTCAATCTTGTCCATGATATCCAGTGCAACGGCGGTTTCTTCGATCGCCGTGTAATCTTCATTTTTAGCAGGAATAAAACCTGAACGCGGGAAGACCTGTAGCAATGCTGGATCTTTCATGTCCAGGAAGGCTTTCGTCAGTTTTTCTTTAAAGCCCGCGCCAAAACGCTCATCCAGATTGCCGCGCACCGTCCAGTGATAGTCAGGATAGGTCGGAGAGGTCCAGATCACCGAAACCTTCGTTGCATCAATTTGTCCTTTCGCCAGCGCGTCGTCCCACACCGCATAGTTCAACGCACCCACTTCATAACTGCCGGATTCAACCAAGGCCAATGTACGCGAATGATCACCGGAAAATCCTAAGGCAGAAAACGCCGTTTCGGGTGCTGCACCCAGATGTTGGCGAATATAAAATTCAGGCATCAGACGACCTGAGGTAGAGGTCTTTGCACCGAAGGTAAAACGTTTGCCACGAATGCCTTCCGGAAATGAATCAGAAGGCTTCAGCTCTGTGCTGCGGTGAGCAATGAAATAACTTTTGAAGGCCTGATCCTCAACCCCTTGGGCAATCGCTTCGCTGCCAGGGACCAGTCGTCGGGCCTGCACCCCTGTCAGACCACCAAACCAGGCTAACTGAATCTGGTCACCGCGAAAAGCGCTGACCGCCGCAGGATAGCTCTTAACAGGTAGATAGCGGACCGGCAACCCCAACGTTTTTTCCAGGTATTGGGCGACTTTGCCGAAACGCTGCTGCAGGCTGCTCTCATCCTGATCAGGTATTGCCGTAAAGGTAAATTCAGCGGCTGTCGCCTGAAAAGCCAACAGACCAAATGAGAGAGAGGTAACCAGGGCTTGGCCAAAACGGCGCAGCGCGTGGGAAAATAACATGAAATCGCTCCAGATCAGGTTTGGGAAAACTGATGCAGAATAGCGGTGGCGTCACCCTGGAACAAGACGTTTCGTTGCAAGCGAAGCTGCTGGTGGGCGTACATGGGGTCGTAATACTGTACCAGTAATACCTCCACCCCCGGACGGAATCCGGTCGCATCACCCGTTCGCTCCAGTTGATCCAGTGCGTGTTCCCACTCTGCCCGGATCGCCGCGTGTAAGGCACCGCCCAGACGCCGACGGATGCGGTCGAGATTTGCCAGCACGAAATGATGAAAGCGCTCTGCCGCCAGCGATCCATAAGTGGTCTCGAAGGCATGACGTTGCCGCGTGATATAGTCCCGCACGATGCGCTCAACCCGCTCGTCAATCGGCGTTTCCAGCACCACGATCGGCGCATCTTTCATTTTAGCCAAAAGCACCGGCGGAACCGCTAAACGACCAATCAGGTGGCTTTCATCTTCAATAAACACGGGGCGGGAATCATCCCCATCCAGCAGTGATAACATCGCTACCGCCAGGCGGTTTTCAAAGTCAATTGGCGTGGGCTGTTGAAGCACCGTATGTCCGAAGGCAGAGCCCCGATGATTGGCCGCACCTTCAAGATCGATATACCGATCCATCTGGCACAGCACATCCGTTTTGCCACTACCCGTCTGGCCGGACAGCACAATCTGTGACAAACGCTCGCAGAACGATTCCAGGGTCTGGATCAGGAACTGCCGTAGTGCTTTATAGCCGCCCGCAACGCGGGGAATACGCCAGCCGTCTTCACTCAGCCACTGCTGCGAAATCTGGGATCGCAAGCCACCACGAAAGCAATAAAGAACCGCATCCGGATGCCTTTCCAGAAATGCACGCCAAGCGAGGCGCCGTGCCTCCCGCACTGCAGGCGTTGCCAGATGATGGCCCAGTGCAACTGCGGCATCCTGGCCCTCGTCCTTATAGGTTTTACCAATGATTTCGCGTTGTGCATCATCCAGAAGTGGAAGGTTGACGGCACCCGGAAAGGCGCCACGTGCAAACTCAACCGGCGCACGAACATCCAGCAAAGGCACACGCCGCCGGAAAAGACCGGCAAAATCATCAACCGTGGGAAGTGTTTTCATGGCTGTGGCGCAGGCGTCCGCGTTTAATCAGAGGGGGCATGATAACAGCTCCCCCCAAACAACAGAATGCCTTACTGCAGACGGGCTTCCTTGATACCCACCGCGAATCCAACCCGGCCGGTTTCGGGATTAGATATGTCAAAAAAGAACATTCGACCATCTGCCGACATCATACCCTGACGTCCGTTTACAGTCAGTTCTCCCTGGCTATCGACAAAATAGGAGTACCCGAGTTCTCGCTTGTTATCACTTCCAGACGTTTCCAATTGTTTTTCGGCCACAAGGCTAACCCCATCAAATCCAACAGCAGAAAAGAGAACATAATCATCCAGGGGTTCATGAATAGATTGCCCCATCCAGAACGTCCCGGTCAGGCTTTCTGCACTCAAACTCTCGCCTTTGCGGAGACAGTAGGTGGTTGAACGAATGGGTCGAAAGCCTTGAACACCTGTAAGTCCTTTGGCGTCCGGCGTTAAAAATTCCGCAATCTTGGGTGGGAGATTAGGGTTATTGTTACCATCCTGCAAACCGTCTGCCCCGGCACTGCCATCTTCATTGTTAACAAAATCACGCCAGGAAACAGGCATTTCCTCACCAGAGGTATCCTCCAATCCATCTTGATTCACATCAAAGTAACGTCGGCGCTCAACAGAGGGAACGGCGATAGTCGTATAAAATAATACGTCTCCATCTAACTGAAAAGCGCCTTGGGTGGTTGCCGTCCAGCAGGATCTGTAATTCTGATCCATCGGAGGATACTCAGACATCAAATAATCGTACAAATCATCTTGAAACCCCTCAGGCTCCAAACCCGCACATACTCGATCAAATTGCCCGGAAGCACCTGAAACTGCGACTTTAGCTGACTCCCCTAGCACTAGGCTGATACTTTGTGAGGCAGGGAACCCTCCTTGGGTTTTATCCAGCAGCAGCCCTTGTCCCTGAGCAAGAGTCAAATCTGCATGACGGACAGTAGCCTCGGGTAGAATGTCGGTCTGCAAACAATTGAATTCACCATCAAGCAAGGAGATGTCATCAGCCTCTTCAGCGCCTACAGCCTCCCCCCCATCTTGCTCATCTACTCCACCAGTAGGATCTAATGCCTTCAGACCAAACCTGAGCGAAGCTTGCCCGGTGTCAACCATAAACCAATTGAGGCCTGACACATCTGCCCCACCAAACTGACTGGACTTATTGTTTTTCTCTGTGAACCAACCAAAATCACGGTCACGACTGAATTGCCCCTGACGAATAAATGGAAATTTGTCATCCACCTTATCACTCAGGTAATCAACCGTCCCAAATTTCGAACCCGACTGAACATTTGCACCAAAATACAGCCCCATGCCGGCCTTACCGTCCACTTCGACGCCATTGTGAACGCCATAAAACGGAGAAGGTTCCCCCTCAACGAGCGGATCTTTCGGCTTGTTTTTAAGTTTTTCGCAACCGTTCAGGCCCGCCACTGCGACCAGGATCATACCAGTTGAAAGCCACTTGTTCATGCTCATTCAGTACCCACTCTTCCGACAGGCCGTTACTCCAATTGAGCGGGACGATACATTAATTAACCGATTGTTTCATTGACACACTTGGCATTTAACTTTCTTTCACAGTTCCCACCCGCGCCAGATCGCAGTAGGTCTGCAGTTCGGCGAGCATGGCATCAAGCAAGTCGCGGGGGGACATTCCGAGGCCGGTATCCGCGCTGACACCGAGTTGCACGGAACCGGCATAGCTGAGCAAACTCACGCCGAGGCAGAGATCCCCCGCCTGTGGCACCCAGAACATGAGCTCGTGAACCTTACGGCCCGCCAGGAAGCGATGGGTACGGGAACCCGGAACATTGGACAGGACCAGACTGGTCTTATTGGAAAACAAATCCAGCACAGGAGCCTGCCAGCCCCGCGGCAGCATTCCCGTCAGCCCCATCACCCAATGCGACCAGAGCGGCAGACTGGATTGCTTGAGACTGATCATGTCGTGCTTGGTTTTATACAGACGCTCCAACGGATTTTGCAGACCGACGGAGAGGGGAACAAACACCGTGCCGAACTGGTTCCCTAGCGGAAACACCTCCAATTCTTCTTCTAATGCGCGCAGATTTACGGGCAGCGTTGCATGCAGCAATCCATCAGGATGTATAGACTGCCGCTTGACCAACTCCCGACGCAAGCCAGCACAGACGATACTGACCAGCACATCATTGATCCGGCACCCCAGCGCATCAGCCACCGCCCTGAAGATTTCCAGCGGCAGTTTTCCGGTCCAGGCACAGTGCTTCAGCACGCCAGGACCAGGCTTCAGAAAGGTCGCGGGATCCCCCGGCAAGGCGGCCAGACGCACCAGCTCAGCGACGCCCTCCAATCCAGTCTGCCAGGCGGCTGGACGCGTTGCACACCCCAGCAACTCAGCAGGAGGGTCTTCCATTCGATATTGCAGGCGGGTGGCTTTCTCGGCTGAGCGGATCAACCCACGAAGCCCCTGGGAAAAGCGCTGCGACAGATGCCGGGAGCGACCTTCGTGACCTATTTCGGGCTGCGACCACTGCGCAATCGGTGTCGCATCCGTCAATGTACCAAAAACGGCGATGAGGGAAAGGCCATCTGCATAACAGTGGTGCACCCGCATAATCACTGCACTACCGCCCTGATAACGCTCAATAAACAGGAACTGCCAAAGCGGACGGTCAGCCGGCAGTGGCGTACTCATCATGTCACTGACAAACGTTTCCAATGCGGCTTTATTGCCAGGGGCCGGCAAACTGACCGGAACGACATGCTGCTCAAGCGCCAGGTCCGGGTAATCTTCCCAGAAATACATGCCTGAATGCAGCGCAGGCTTAAACCGGAATCGCTGAAACGACAAAAAACGCTGCGACACCAGCTCACGAAAGGCAGCCAGACTCATGGTTTCAGTCACAGCCAGCGCCGTAATGACCAGCAGGTTGGACGGGCTATCCAGACGCAACCAGGCTGCATCCGCCCCATTGACGGGTTCAGCACTCATCATATCCACCTGCCACCTTCCCTCGAGCCTATTATTGTCATTACAATCTGTAACAGAAATGCGGATGAGACCTCACTACACTGAAGGTATCAAGTAGTTTTTTGTTACAGGTCAAGCCGCCAAGCCGACCTCAAAGTGTATGCTTCTTGAGCAATTGCGCCAACCATTATAAAAAGACAACCCTGACGTCCTTCGGAGAGAGCCCATGAAAGCCGTTCATATCCGTAAACTTCTAAGACCGATCGAAGCGACCTATTCCGAAATGTTTTCGGGGCATGTCTATACCATTGGCAAAGGAGCTGCCTCTGTTCGCAAGCACAGCGCCAAGGCCGAACATACCGTTATTGGTGTGCATGGCTTTCTGGAGAATCACGCTTACTTCACCCAGACTTACCAGGCGCCCGATACCGAGCTGATCCTGATTACCTGCAGCAACTACCATAATCCGGCCAGTGGACCGGAGCTACAGGATGCGACCTGGCAGACACCCATCAAGCACCTGGAAGCCACCATCGAATATGATGCCTGCATCCTCAATCAGGCCTTGGCTAACCTCCCCACCACCAACAAAGTCCGCGTACATGGTCATTCACGAGGTGGCGCTGTGATTCTTGAGGCCATTCGCCAGCGGCCAGAGCTCTATACCAGCGTTGATGTGGTTCTGGAGGCACCGGTTCTTCCACAAGGAAAGTTGCATGCGCTGGTTACCGCGCTGCTGGAACCCGTCAGTCACGGCATGTGGCCCTGGGTCATCCGACTGATCAATTCAGCGCCCTCAACGGCCTACGGTCAAACCTTCTTTGGCAAGATCAATCCTCGCAAGCAGCAGATTCTGGACAAGGTCTTCACGACCACCAAGGATCATTTAACCATTGTCCGCAACATTGAAAACATCATGGCCTGGATGGAGAAAACGGATTTCAGTGTCTACCAGCACATGCATCATGGTACTATCCTGATTCCGAAAATAGACCGCATCCTGGACAGGGACGCCATGCTGCGCAGTGCTGAACACAGTTCCAACCACATCCGCCTGGTTGAAACCGGTGCCACCAGCCACTTTGTTACGCTGGACAGCCTGAAATGGGTCCCGCCGTTGAATCTGGTGCCAGAGGCCATGACTGCAACGGGATGATCCGGATGCCACCGATGTTGGCCAGGGCCCTGAGTATTCATGTCCAAAGAAAAGCTACTGAGTGTCAAACCCCGATCTGATGTCACGCGCCATCTTCAATCGCTGCTGATTGAATACCACCACTTCCGTATGGCGCGGCGCCACTCTCCGCTTCTGGAAAAAGTTGCAGAACTGGAGCGGTGGCAAGGCAATCGTCTCAAATATACTCACCAGGATCTGTACGAGCACCCCCGTTACCGCGAGGCCCTCGATTTTCTGTTGCACGATCTCTATACCCCCACACAATTTGCCCGCCGCGATGATGACCTTGAGCGCATATTTCCGGTCATGGTCAAACTGGTGCCGGAGAGCGCACTAGGCACCGTTGCCCGGCTGGTAGAACTCAATCTGCTAACGCAACATCTCGACATGGCGGTGGCCACAGCCTGGCAGACCCATTACGGCGGCCAGCCCCTGACGGAATCGCTCTACGCGCGCTGTTTCCGTGAGAGCCATCGTCTTGAAGACCGCCTCAGACAGGTTGCAATGGTGCGTGATATTGGCGAGGAACTGGAATCCTACGTACGCTCCCGCTTTCTCACCATCAGCCTTGGCATGACCCAGGGTGCCGCGAACGTCGCAGGGCTGGGCCAGTTGCATCGCTTTTTGAGCCGGGGCATGAAAGCCTTCCGCGGCATGGGACAAGTGAGCCCCTGCTGAAGACGCTTTCCGAGCGGGAATCGGCACTCATGACGCGCATCCACGAGGGCGAGGACTTTCCTTTCAGCCTCTCCCCAGCCTTAGTGGCCGAACCGGCACGAGAACAAACCGTCGCGCCCGAGACTCAGGCGCCGGTCAGGTGATCAAGATGTTTATGGATTTCCTGCTCAATCCGATCCTTGAACGGGCGCAGTAAAAGCCCGAGTTCGATACGTACATGAATCGTGTTCGGGTTAACCTCTAACTGCCCTTTGACACCGCTCCGCTTGAAGTGTAACTGCTCACCTTCCCAGCTGTAATGCACACTGAACTGATCGGACAGACTTTTGGCCAGATCATCCGCCGCTTTGACGGCATGGGATTTATCCAGATTGTGAGGGCGTGACACTTCAATGACGGACATACGGTTTTCCAAGTGTTAGAATTCAAAATACGGTACCATTATCAGGCAAAGCTAAAGATACGCCAATTTTGGTGAAAATCCAGAAGGGGCCCCTTCAGCGAATTTACGCATCCAGGCAGGAAACCTTACATGACTGAGCCCTCCACCACCCACTTCGGTTACAAGCAAGTGCCCGTTGCCGAAAAAGAAAAGCACGTCGCCCACGTCTTTGATTCGGTGGCAGATCGTTATGACCTGATGAACGATCTGATGTCAGGCGGCGTCCACCGCCTCTGGAAACGCTTCACAATTGATAAAAGCGGGGTGCGTACCGGCCATTCGGTTCTGGATATTGCTGGGGGCACCGGCGACCTGACGCGAAAGTTCTCCCGATTGGTTGGCGACCGCGGCCGCGTCGTACTGGCCGACATCAATGCCTCCATGCTGCAGGTCGGGCGTGAAAAACTGCTCAACCAGGGTTATGGCAGCAATATCGAATACGTCCAGTGCAATGCCGAGTCGCTGCCTTTTCCCAGCAACAGCTTTCAGTGCGTGAGCATTGCCTTTGGCCTGCGTAACGTGACCCACAAGGAAAACGCGCTACGTGAAATGTACCGCGTCCTGAAACCCGGTGGCCGCGTGCTGATTCTGGAGTTTTCCAAACCTCGCAATCCACTGCTGGCCAAAGCCTACGACACCTATTCCTTTACCGCCCTGCCCCTCATGGGACAACTGGTGGCGCAGGATTCAGCCAGCTATCAATACCTGGCCGAGTCCATCCGCATGCACCCGGATCAGGAAACCCTGCTGGGCATGCTCAATGACGCCGGATTCTCGTTGACCCGCTACTTTAATCTGACCGGCGGCATCGTCGCGCTGCATACCGGAATCAAGGCCTGACACGCATCTATGTCTGTCCGTCCCACCTGGCAAATGCTGCTGAACGAAGTATTGGCATCACAACCCGAGGCCATCAAGATCCTGGAGCGATTCAAGGGCGAATGGGTGGCCGTGGATGTAACGCCCTTTCCGACCCGACTGATGGTGCAGCTGGCCAATCCTCCGCAGGTGCTTAAGCTGTCACCCGACCATGAAGGTGAAACACCCGTCGCGCAGCTCACCGTGCGCGGCACTCCCGGTGCCTTTCTGGCGCAACTGCGATCAAACGACCGGCGTGGCTTACAGTTAGAAGGCGATGCAGTTCTCGCCGCCCGCCTGATGCAGGCCGCGCAGGAGCTTGCCATTGATTGGGATCGTCTGCTTGCACCCTACCTGGGTGCAGAGCTGGTCAACGGTGGACGGCAGGTGATGCGTGGTGCTCTGTCTGGCTTTAACAAGATCAAGGACAGTTTGCTGGCCGACGCATCCGACTATTTGCACCACGAAGCGCGCTGGCTGCCGACGCGCACTCGCCTGGAAACCTGGCTCACCGACACTGAATCGGCGCGGCAGATGCTGGACCGCCTCGAAGCGCGCCTGCGGCGACTGGAGCACAAACACACTGCGGATAAGGATGATTCCGCCTCCTCAGACTCCTCTGTCCGGTAAACTGCCATGAAGCGACTGGCCCGCTCACTGCAAATTTTTCTAATCATTTGCCAATATAGACTGGACCAACTCCTTCCCCTGGATCGCCTGCCTGATCGCTGGCAGTGGCTGATTCGCCTGGGCCCCTGGCGTTTTTTCACGCCGCCTCAGACCGAGCGCGGCCCCCGCCTGAAGCAAGCATTGGAAGCCTTGGGGCCAATTCACGTAAAATTTGGCCAACTGCTCTCTACGCGGCCGGATCTGGTGCCCGACGATATTGCGTCGGCACTCGCTGAACTGCAGGACAAAGTCACCCCTTTTCCGGGCGAAGAGGCGCGCACGCTTGTTGAGGCGGCCCTTAAAAAGCCCGTGACGCGTTTATTTGCCGAGTTCCAGATCACCCCCATGGCCTCAGCCTCCATCGCTCAGGTCCATGCTGCACGCTTGCCAGATGGCCGGCAGGTTGTCGTCAAAGTCATTCGACCCAATATTCGCAAGACCATTCAAATCGACCTGCAACTCCTGATCACGCTGGCGCGCTGGTTGGAGCGACTCTGGCCGGAAAGTCGCCGCCTGCATCCCGTCCAGGTGGTTGAAGACTATGAGCTGACCCTGATGGATGAGCTCGATCTGATGAAAGAGGCGGCCAACACCTCGCAGTTGCGCCGCAACTTCCCCGCCAGCCCTCTGATCTATATTCCCGAAGTGCATTGGGAGCTGACACGCGAGTCCGTCATGGTCATGGAGCGCATCCACGGCGTGCCGATTTCCGACCTGGCCACGCTGAAGGCGCGCGGTACGGATCTGAAATTATTAGCCGAGCGCGGTGTTGAAATCTTTTTTACCCAGGTCTTCCGCGACAGCTTCTTTCATGCGGACATGCACCCTGGCAATATTTTTGTCGATACCACCCGCCCCGGTGATCCACGCTATATTGCCATTGATTGTGGAATCGTCGGTACACTCTCGCCCGAAGACCAGTCCTACCTTGCACGTAATCTTCTGGCTTTTTTCCGACGTGATTACCGGCAGGTCGCGCAGCTGCACATTGACTCTGGCTGGATCCCTCGCGATACGCGCGTTAACGAATTCGAAGCGGCTATCCGTTCCGTCTGCGAACCCATCTTCGACCGCCCGCTGAAGGACATTTCCTTCGGCCAGTTTCTGGTTCGCCTGTTCCAGACCGCCCGACGCTTCGACATGGAAGTACAGCCCCAGCTGGTGCTTCTGCAAAAAACGCTGCTCAACATCGAAGGACTGGGTCGACAACTCTATCCCGATCTAGACCTTTGGGCGACGGCGATGCCTTATCTGGAAAAATGGATGCGGGATCGAATCGGCCCCCCTGGCCTGCTTAAAGCCATCCAGCGACAACTCCCCCAATGGCTGGAGCAAACGCCAGAGATGCCCGAATTAATCTATCAGGCCATTGATCGTATCCGCCATCTGGAAACCGTGCCGGCAGCCCACCCGCTTCCGGTATCAGACTCCACGCAAACCTCCGCTCGCCAGCTGCGCCGCTGGGGTGTGGGACTCATCGTAGCAGGTCTGGTGCTGGGAACACCTGCCGGATTCGCATTCGTGAGCACACTTTCCCCACTGGCCCTGCTTACGAGCGGCATCGGTTTCGTTTTGCTGCTGCGCTCCTTGTAGCCTTCGGGTATGATGAGCGCCCTGAATACTCTGGAACCCTGCAAGGAGCCGCTGCGATGTCTGACAGCCTCGAATGGATGAACGAAGTCCACTGGAATGCCGATGGTCTACTGCCCGTCATTGCTCAGGATGCCAAAACCGGCACCATCCTGATGATGGCCTGGATGAATGCTGAAGCCCTGCAGCAGACTGTCACCTGTGGCGAAGCTGTCTACTGGTCGCGCTCCCGTCAGCGTCTTTGGCACAAAGGCGAAAGCTCTGGCCATGTGCAGAAAGTCCACACCATTTTATTGGATTGCGACGGCGACACGCTGATTCTGAAAATTGAACAGATTGGGGGCATTGCCTGTCATACAGGACGGGCACACTGCTTTTTCAAGCGGCTGGACGGCACGACCTGGGTTGAAGAAACACCGGTTCTGAAAGACCCGTCTGCGATTTACGGCGCCCACGGAGGTAAACATGAGTGACACCCTAGTTCGCCTGGCGGAGGTACTGGAAGCCCGAAAGCAGGCCAGCCCGGACTCATCCTATGTCGCCAGCCTGTATGCCAAAGGCCTGAACAAGATTCTTGAGAAAGTGGGCGAAGAAGCCACTGAAACCATTTTAGCGGCCAAGGATGCGCAGCTTTCCGGCAAGACAGACGACCTGATTTACGAAACGGCAGACCTCTGGTTTCATAGTCTGATTGCCTTGAGTCACTTTAATGTGTCGCCTGATGCCGTGCTCAAAGAGCTGGATAGACGCTTTGGACTTTCCGGGCTGGAAGAAAAAGCCTCCCGAAGCGGAACGCCAAACGACACACAAGATTAACGCGGAAATATCGGATAGAATTTCATTTTCACCCTTAAGTGACCAGGAGATTGGACATGGGTATTTCGTTATGGCAACTGCTGATTGTACTTCTCATCGTTGTGCTGTTATTTGGAACGAAGCGACTGAAGAATATCGGGGGTGATCTGGGGGGAGCCATCAAAGGCTTCAAGAAAGCCATGGGGGATTCCGAAAATGAAACACCGGCCTCACCCACCGCCCAGCGTGTCATTGAGGACAAAGACAAAGCTCCCACCAGCGCTGAAAAAGATCGCCAGAACCTGAGCTCCTGATACGGCTGAACCATGTTTGATATCGGCTTTTTAGAGCTTGTCCTGGTTGCCGTGGTTGCGCTACTCGTACTGGGCCCCGAACGATTGCCCACCGCTGCGCGCAAAGCAGGCCTTTGGCTGGGTCGCGTGCGACGATTCACCTCTCAGGTCTCCCAGGAAATCGACCGTCAGCTCAAGGCAGAGGAATTGCGCGAGAAACTGCGCAAAGAAGGCGATACGCTGGGGCTGGAGAAAATCCAGAAAACAGTCGATGATGCGCTCGGTGAAGCCCGCAAGTTTGAACACATGGTCACTAAAGATGTGACGACACCCGAGCCTGCTGCGGCGGTGCCCACACCGGCGCCGGCTGAAGCCCCCTCAGCCGGCCACACCTCAGCCGGCCACACCGAATTTGAACCTTTACCTCGAACCCAAGACAGCACTGCGGCACCTCATGCAAGAACAACCTCTGATCGAACACCTGATTGAACTCCGCAGTCGTTTGCTGAAATCTGTCGCCGCTATCATGGTGCTGTTTTTTCCGCTGTACTACTTCGCCAACCCGATTTACGCTTTCATGGCTGAGCCGCTTCAAGCCGCGCTGCCAGCCGGAGCAACGATGATCGCAACGCAGGTCACCTCCCCGTTTCTGGCCCCGTTTAAATTAACGCTGGTGCTCTCGGTCTTCCTTGCCATTCCCTATATTCTGTATCAGGCGTGGAGCTTTATCGCACCCGGCATGTACCAACAGGAAAAGCGCCTGGCGATTCCGTTGTTGGTGAGCAGCGTGGCGCTGTTCTACCTGGGCGTGGCGTTTGCCTACTTCGTGGTTTTCCCGCTGGCATTCTCCTTCTTTGCCAGCGCAAGCCCCACCGGGGTTGCCATGATGACAGACATCAACAGCTACCTTGACTTTATTCTGACACTGTTTTTCGCATTTGGCTTTGCCTTTGAAATTCCCATTGCCACGGTTCTTTTGGTCAAAGCGGGAATAACAACCGAAGCAGCCCTGCGGGAAAAGCGCCCCTATGTGATTGTTGCCTGCTTTGTCATTGGCATGTTGCTCACGCCCCCTGATGTCATCTCCCAGACCCTGCTGGCAATTCCAATGTGGATGCTGTTTGAAGCGGGATTGTATTTTTCGCGCTGTGTCCCAAGTGCGGAACAGACCGAAGCGGAACAGCCCTCGGCATGAACCTGCTGGTATTTCGATCCGGTCAACGTCAGGGTGATGTTTTGACAGCGACCGGTGAGCAGAGTCAGCACATCCGCGACGTACTCAAGGGGCAACCCGGTGAGATCTTACGCGTAGGCGAATTGGGGGGACTCATGGGGTGCGCAACCCTCATATCCTCTGAGGGGCTGTGCCAGCTCAGGATTGAATCTCTGGATACGCCACCACCGCCCAAGCTACCCCTGACGCTGCTTCTGGCCATGCCACGACCCAAGGTTTTTCGCCGCATGCTGCAGGCTGTTTCCAGCCTTGGCGTCGAACGCCTGATCCTGCTCAATAGCTGGCGCGTCGAAAAAAGCTACTGGCAAACCCCCTGGCTGCAGCCCGGCACGCTCGAAGCCAATCTGATCCTCGGGCTTGAACAAGCCTGTGATACGGTTCTACCCGATGTCCTGATCCGCAAGCGATTCAAACCCTTCATTGAAGACGAATTACCCGCACTCCTTACCGATGCACAAGGCTGGGTTGCCCATCCGTATAGCGACACAATTCCCCACCCCCGAGCAGTCGCAGGCACCCCGCATCACACCGTACTGGCGATTGGCCCTGAAGGAGGGTTTATTCCCTACGAAGTTGAGAAGCTTCAGGCAGTGGGCATGCAGGGACTATCCCTGGGACCACGTATTCTCAAAGTGGACACCGCGATCAGCGCCCTGATCGGCAAACTCTTTCTCTAAGCACCAGCGCCAGCACCGACACATCAGACCTGCGAGGGCTGACGCGTCGCATTGAGTGGGCTTTTACCCATGCCGAAGTCCGCGACACGATGTCGCAGCCCTGGCAAAAGCGCCAGCGAAATCAGACCCGCCTGCCGGACACGGCTGACCAGACGGGAGGACGACGCAAAAACGGATAACAGCACATCTCCGGCCATGGCAGTCCACAGCTGATCGGTTTGCTGCCCGCTGACGTAGGCTCTCAGTAAACCAGCATCACCCGGAGATTCACCTTCTTTCCGTTGTTGCAAATGTGTGGCCAGCGCCATGGCATCCCGCATACACAGATTGAAGCCCTGCCCCGCAATCGGATGCAGCGTGTGGGCCGCATTGCCCAGCACCACGAGGCCATGACGGGACTGCTCTCTGACGATCTGTCGCGACAGAGGATATGCGACTCGCTCCCCCAGCCAGCGAAAACCACCCAGCCGCTCGCCAAACTGAACCTCCAGCTCACGGATAAATTCAGCATCTGACAGCTGCAACACACGCCCGGCATCTTCGGCGGGCCTGGTCCAGACCAGCGCCACCCGTGGACGACCTTGATGCTCACACAAGGGTAAGATGGCCATGGCACCATCGTCGGTGAAGCGCTCAAACGCCCGCCCATTGGCCGCTTCATAGGGTTCAAGGTTGGCGATGATCGCCACTTGCTCATAGGGATGAACGCTTGCCTGAATCCCCAGCGATGGCAGCAGAGGGGAGCGCCCGCCATCTGCCAGTACGACCAGGCCGGCTCGCAACGGCTCAGCATCGCCGTCACCGTAAACATCCATACCCTGAGGTACGGGCTGCAAACGCTTGACGCGCCAGGGCGCACGAAGCGCTACACCCGGCTCATTCGCCAACTGCTGCAGTAGGGCCTGACCGATGCCACTGTTCAATGCTACGTGACCAAAAGCCTCGCGCCCCTGCTCCTCTGCGTTCAGGCGGGTGGCGCCCCAGCGCCCCTGTTCCGAGACATGGATAAGGGAAATAGGTGCCGCGACCGACTCGATCAGTGGCCAGACCCCCAACTGCTTAAAAACGTCTACCGTCGATTCGGACAGCGCGGTAGCACGGGTATCAAAAGAAGGACTATGCTGCGCAGTCCCAGGTGCCTGCGGCGAAAACGCTGCGGCCTCGATCAGAACAATGCGACGAGGATAGGCCACAGGATAAAGCCGGGTGAGAGCCAGGGCCAGGGTCGCACCCACCAACCCGCCACCCACGATGACAATGTCTGCTTTTTCCACTTTGCCGGCTTTCGCACTGGACTCTGACATGAATCGGCTCCCTCCCCTTCAGCACTTGCCGCACTATTTGTGCGTTTTCATCAAGGCTTCGATGTCTGCAACGGCCTTGGGGACACCCCCTGTCAGCACTTCATTACCCGAACGGGTCAACAACACATCATCCTCGATACGAATGCCAATACCACGCCATTTCTCATCCACCGTGGTAACCTCCGGCGAGATGTAGAGACCTGGCTCGACGGTGAAGACCATGCCCGCCTCTAATACTCTCCACTGACCGCCGACTTTATAATCCCCGACATCATGCACATCCATGCCCAACCAATGGCCGGTACGGTGCATATAGAATGCACGGTAGGCTTCCTTCTCGATCAGCTCGGAGACACTGCCATTGAGCAGTTTCAGGTCGACCAACCCTTGCGTCAGGGTTTTCACCGCCGCTTCGTGCGGGTGATTCCAGTGATTGCCAGGTAAAGCGACGTCGATGGCGGCCGCCTGCGCCGCCAACACCACTTCATAAAGCGCCTGTTGTGGTGCAGAGAATTTGCCACTGACGGGAAAGGTGCGGGTAATGTCCGAGGCATAATTGTCCAGTTCGCAACCGGCATCAATCAGCAGTAAATCGCCCTTATTCAGTTTGGCGTTGTTCTCGACATAGTGCAGCACACAGGCATTGGCACCGCCGCCAACAATGGAAGAATAGGCTGGAAAGCGGGCGCCCTGGCGCAGAAACTCGCCCAGTAGCACACCTTCAATCTGGTATTCATACATGCCTGGCCGACAATGCTGCATCGCCAGCACATGCGCGTCTGCGCTAATTTGGGCGGCCTTGCGCATCACTTTGATTTCAGCAGGCGACTTGTACAGGCGCATGTCGTGCAGGGTATGTTCGAGCGCCACAAACTCACCGGGCGGATGGGCACCGCTGCGCACCTTACCGCGGATCTGGTTGATCCACTCCATCAGGTGACGGTCAAATTTTTCGTCCAGCCCCATGGAATAATACACACGGCGCTTACCTTCCAGTAACCCCGGCAAAATGTCATCAATGTCCGCAATCGGAAATGAGTCATCAAACAGGTAGTCTGCGACCGCTTGCTCCTGACCTATCAGCTCACCGTTCCAACGCTCAAACTCGGGGTCTTTTTCCTTACAGAACAGGATCGCCTCCCCATGCTCCCGTCCCGGCACCAGCACCAGCACCGCATCGGCTTCCGACACGCCACTGAGATAGTAAAAGTCACTGTCCTGACGATAGGCGAACTCGGTATCACGGTTACGCTTCTTCGAGGGTGCGCTGGGCAGAATGGCAATGCTGTTGGGCACCATGTGCTGGAGCAAGGCCTTGCGACGCTTGCGGTACTCGCTCTTGGCTAATTTCACGTACGCTACCCTGTGTAATTAATGCAATGTGGGTTTGGGTTCAGTCGACACATCCGCCTTCTGGCAGGCGTCTTCAAAGGCTTTACGCTGACCCTGAACGTCAAGATGAATATTGAGTGCCGCGACTTTCACAAACTCGGTCAGCTCCAGCACTTCACGCTCATCCTGCTCCGACTCGTCGATATCGACATCCACATCCCCAATTTCCATCAGGTCGTGGATCAGCTCGCGGGTGTCGTCCGACAGGTTATTCAACTGGTTGCCCGTAACCGAAATCAAGCCCTCCAGAAAGCCGCGACACCATTCTGCCAGCGCAATCAGCCGCACCCGGCAGGCACTGTCTTCATCCGGCAACCAGAGCTCAAAACTGAAGTCGGTCTGATCCAGATTGCCGTGGGTGTATTGCATCAGCCGCTGAAAAGCCTGACTCAGCTTTTCATCCACGCCATCTTTTTGCCCCAGATAACGCAAGGTGTACTCCCAGCAGCCTTGCGTGTCCCGGCTGGACCCCACGGAGAGTCGCCCGACCCATAGTCCATGGACGCCGGCCGGCGAGGTGGTGAGGGTATCATCCAGGTGAGCCATCAGTTGCCTGAGGGTGGAATAAGGTGTTGTCATGGGTTGCCTGCTCTCGTTCAAATTGACCCCGTCAGGGGGGCATCTTATAGTTGTCTCACCTTTTCATACAACGGCAATTTCTATGGAAGTATACCAGCTTCAGCAACTCAGCGAAAAAGTCGACAAGCTCATTCAGAAATGTCACCAGCTTGAAGCCGACAACGGCCGACTCAAACAAATGCAGGACGATTGGCAGAAAGAACGCATGAGCCTGCTGCAAAAAAATGACCTGGCACGAACAAAAGTCGAAGCCATGATTCTACGCCTCAAATCTCTGGAGCAACGCTGATGGCGACCCCGCAAACACTCTCGGTCAAAATTCTTGATAAAGACTACCTTGTCGCCTGTCCTCCCGATGCGCAGGACGAACTGCGCAAGGCCGCCAAGCAACTGGACATGAAAATGCGGGAAATTCGCGCCAGTGGCAAAGTTTATGGCACCGAACGCATTGCAGTCATGGCGGCGTTGAACCTGACCTATGATGTCATGCAGCAGGACCACCTCAGCTCTCATGTCACCACCACACTCAACCAGATCGGCGACAAGATCGAACAGGAACTTGCCCGTACAGTCTGAAACAGATTGGGGCTGGCAGTTAACAAATTGAATGCGTTATAATTCCAGCCAGTTCCCTGGAATGTTGGCCAGCAGGATATGTCCTCGAGCCGATAAAGTACACATAAGGTGTTCTGCCGTGGAGCATGTGTGCAGGTCCCTCTTGTAAGGGAAAGCCTTATTGCTACCGCAGACCGCCGCCTTGAACCGCAGGGTTCAAGGGCTAGTCCCGCAGCGGCATTTTGGGGAGCCTTTCTTGAAGCTAAGCAAGCAGCAGATTCGTCGTGCGATGCGACAGCGTCGTAAGCAGCTCTCCCCTTTTGAAAGACACCTTGCCGGGTTACGACTTGCCCGACACGCCACCCACATTGCCATCCTCAAACGTCACGACCGCATCGCACTCTATTTTGACAATGACGGGGAAATTCCAACCCGCCCGCTCATTACCCATCTGATCAAACTCAAAAAGCAGGTCTATTTACCGGTGCTTCACCCTTTGGGGCATCCGTCGCTACTGTTTTACCGCTACCGTCCCGGACTGCCCATGCCCACCAACCGCTTCGGCATTCCTGAGCCGGAACAGCGAGGGCAACGCGCCACCCGCGCCTGGACACTGCCGCTGGTTTTTACACCCTTGGTGGCGTTTGACAAGCACGGCAATCGTTTGGGGATGGGAGGCGGATATTATGACCGCACCTTTGATCGTTCGCGCTGTCGCGCAAGGCATACCGCCCTCACCGGGCTGGCGTATCAGTTTCAGGAGGTCGGGAGTCTGGATGCTGAGCCCTGGGACACGCCCCTGGCGGCCATCGTGACCGATGGCGGCCACCGTTGTTTCGGCACCGCCTCCGGGATAATAAAGGAAGACTAGTTCAGTTCACCCGTATGGGCTCAGGGCGTCGCCTCCCGCGGTGCCAGCGCTTCTGGCACGATCGCACTGTAGTGCTCGCTTACCAGGCGGGCCTGCCTGACCGAGGTTTCCTGAGTCAGCGTGGTATACCCGCTGATCACCAGACTCAAACAAAAAATGGCAAACAGCGTCAACATGACGTCCGGCTTGCGCTTCATAACACCCCCAAATGAATGTGCGGTCCGGCCATACTCAGGGTCTCAGACACGCTTATTTTTAATACCCCATAAAAACAGCGGCTTATATTTGCCACTTAATTATAAGTATAGGTTTAGTTCGCAACTTTTGCGTAATCAAGCAAATGCAGCAAAAAAGATCACTTTTTAGGCGGCGTTAGCCACCCAGAAAAAGTGTATAGGCGGGATTATCCGTTTCCTCCCAATACCGAAAGCCGACTTCATCCAACATGGCGCGGAAGGCTTTCAGATCGGCATCAGCCACTGCCACACCCATCAATACACGACTGTATGCCGCGCCATGATTGCGGTAGTGAAACAGGGTGATGTTCCAGCGTGTTCCCAGCGACATCAGGAAGCGCATCAGCGCCCCCGGCCGCTCGGGAAATTCGAAGCGAAACAGCTTCTCCTGAAACACGCCGGGAGCATGCCCCCCGACCATGTGACGGATGTGTGTTTTCGCCATTTCGTTATCCGTGAGATCCAGCACGGGCAAACCGTGATCCTGAAGCTCGGCCACCAGCGCCTGCCGCTCCTGCTGGCCTTCCCGAATCTGCACACCCACAAAGATCTGTGCGGCCTCGGGATTACTGTAACGGTAATTGAATTCGGTAATATTGCGTTTACTCAGTGCCTGAATAAAGCGCTTGAAACTGCCGGGGCGTTCGGGAATTTTCACTGCGAGAATGGCCTCGCGTTCCTCCCCCACTTCCGTCCGTTCGGAAATGTAGCCCAGACGGTCAAAGTTCATGTTCGCGCCGCTGACAATCGCAACGAGATTTTCATCCTGCACGGACTCGCGGGCCACGTATTTTTTCAGCCCCGCGACTGACAGCGCGCCCGCCGGCTCCGCGATGGAACGGGTGTCTTCAAACACATCCTTGATCGCTGCGCAGATTTCGTCGGTAGACACCGTAATCACTTCATCGACGTTATCTTTACAGATCTCCCAAGGCAGTTTCCCAATCTGTTTGACCGCAACCCCGTCGGCAAAAATACCCACTTCCTTGAGGATGACCCGTGAGCGGGCTTTGAGTGCGGCATTCAGGCAGTCAGAGTCTTCTGGCTCGACGCCAATCACCTTCACATGCGGACGCAGGTATTTCACATAGGCAGCCACACCCGCAATCAAACCACCACCGCCGACCGGCACAAAAATCGCGTGCAGAGGCGCGGTGTGCTGCCACAGGATTTCCATCGCCACCGTGCCCTGCCCGGCAATGACTTCTTCATCGTCGTAGGGCGGGATATAGGCGTAGCCTTTTTCTTCGACCAGCTTCATCGCGTGGGCGGAAGCCTCGTCGAAGGCATCGCCTTTCAGCACGACCTTCGCACCTTTGGCCCGCACCGATCGCACCTTGATTTCAGGCGTCGTCTGCGGCATGACGATGGTGGCCTTAATACCCAGTTTCTGGGCCGCCAGCGCAAGCCCCTGCGCATGGTTACCTGCCGACGCCGCGATCACACCTTTTGCACGTTGAGATTCATCCAGTTGCGCCAGCTTGTTATAGGCCCCACGCAACTTGAAGGAGAATACCGGCTGCAGGTCTTCACGCTTGAACATCACATGATTACCTAATCGGCGGCTGAGCAGATTGGCAGTGTCCAGCGGAGACTCAATGGCCACATCGTAGACTTTGGCGTCCAGTATTTTTTTGATATATCGCTGAGGCATAGGGCTGAGGTCGGGCAAGTAATCCAGAGAATAGCAGGGTATAATAGCCCGATTAATCTGTTGACGCTAGCAATGAGAGACCTTGTTCCATGGATCAAAACGCCCTGAAAAAAGCCGTCGCTGACGCGGCCCTGGCCAAAATTCTACCCCACCTGGATGAAAAATCCGTCATTGGTGTCGGCACCGGCTCAACCGCCAACTTTTTCATTGACGCACTGGCCGCCTACAAGACGCATTTTGACGGAACCGTTGCCAGCTCCGATGCCACCGCCGAGCGCCTGAAAAAGCACGGCATTCCCGTCTACGATCTGAATGGAGTGGGCACCTTTGATTTTTATATCGATGGCGCGGATGAATCCAATGCCCACCTGCACCTGATCAAAGGCGGTGGCGCGGCACTGACACGCGAAAAAATCGTCGCTGCCTGTGCCAAAACCTTTATCTGTATTGCCGATGAATCCAAGTGGGTCGATGTACTCGGCGCCTTCCCGCTTCCGGTTGAAGTCATTCCCATGGCCCGCAGCCATGTCGCCCGCGAGCTGGTGAAACTGGGCGGTGACCCGGTGTATCGGGAAGGCGTAAAGACAGACAACGGCAACATCATTCTGGATGTTCACAACATGCGCATCACTGATCCAGTCACGCTGGAAAAAGCGATCAACAATATCGTGGGTGTGGTGACAAACGGGCTGTTTGCAATGCGCCCGGCCGATGTGCTGTTGTTGGGCACCGCGGCCGGGGTGAAGGAGATTGTGGCGGGGTAAGGCATGACGTACAGTAAGCTACCAGCAGAGATCGACGGTACCTTCGCTAACGCCTTTTGTGCCGATATGCGTGATTGAGAAGCCGTCACAGCTATCATCTGTTTGTGCACCCAAAGCCGTCGCCGTGAGTGTAAAGGTGGTCGCGGCTGCTGGCGACGCCGCACTAGAAGGGTTGGTTACGGCAACACTGTATTTTCCGTTGTCGGTGACGAAGGGATTGGCAGAGTATCCAAGCGAGGTCATATCACGCGCGTAGGAAAAGCTCTGAGCAAAAAGCTTTTCTTGCCGTGCGGCCGCTTCCATGATAGCTGCCTTGGCTTCAGCACGATTACTCTTGCGCACATTATTGGTATAAGCAGGGTAGGCGATGGCGGCCAAAATACCGATGACAGCCACGACAACCATCAACTCGATCAAAGTGAATCCGCGTTTGTGTTGGATCATGAATTTTATTCCTCTATCGGACGAAGGGCATGAACAAACAGACTGGTGATCACGGATGATGGGCCGTCACCATTTCCGTCACCCGACACGGTCACCACCGCGCCGGGAATCATGACCTGGTAGAATTGCTGGGGACGACCATCCAGACTCACCATTAGCGTTTCAGGGGCTTTAAGTTCCACCCCATCAATTACGAGGGTCTTATTGACCAGGTTGATCGACTCAATCACGCCAGCTTTCTCAAAGGTCACAGGGCCCTCCGCCATTGCCAGTGACGACACCAGGTAAAATAGCGCTATAAGGGCACGTCTAAGAAAAACGAGAATATTCATCTGCACATTCCTCAATTCAATTCATTTCGAAAACGGGTGCGCTTAGCGCACCAGTCTCCAACTGCGTCGGTTAGCGAAACCAGAATCAAATTCTTCCGTCTGAATACCCGCATCCAGGTTGAGGTAGATTCGCTCGCCCACAGCGGAGGGTGCGCCAAATCCGTCGATTTTAACTGAGTTATAGACAGTGTCGCTTGGCCCCTGATCCTGTGAGTCGATCTCGCCGTCATTATTCAAGTCAAAGACAGACCCTTGACTCTTGCCCCCCGTTTGCACATCCAGCGCCCAAATCCAACGATCAACACCCGCCTCGCAAGGGTCATCATTCGGAATCGAGCTGGCGAAAATAACGGAGGACCCCAGAATCAGTGAGTCGGTCACCAGCATCTCGCCATTGTTCGTGCCGTTCTCCTGAAAATCGATATACCAGCCCTGCTTATTGACCGTGGCCGGGTTATTCGAGAAGTTCCACCAATCCACTTCGTTCGCCGAGACTTCACGGACGGTATTTTCTGTCGTGTTGGCAGTCTCGGTATCAGTAAAGTCCTCGACCGAACTTGCCGAGAGCGTTTGTTCCTGCAAATTGCTTCGGGTGATGGCCGTCAGCGTCGCATTCGTCGTCGCCTGCCCGGCCACATAGCGATCCCAAATCCCGTAATATGTGTGAACTCGCGTCGTATCTAGACTCGCATCGGCGGCTTCAAGATACTTCCCAGTACCGAACATTACCAGAATACCACTGCCGCTTTGGTGCGGTGCAACGACCACGTTACTGGTAACCGGCTGGCGATTAGCGGGCGAAGCTTCATCCCGAGCCGTGAATAGCGGTGTTCCGCCATAGCCGATGCTCCAGGCTGCTTCTGCCGCATTGCTACGGGCGGGAGCTGCTACCGTGCCTTGAATCGCATCGGCCAAAGCCGTGTTGATCAAATCAAAGCGCCAGACATTCCCTAGTAAATCTCCCGCATACACATAGTCGGTAATCAAGTCACCATTAATATCCACGACAGAGGGAGTCGCCAGGCCATTGGGGGTTGCAAGCGCGCCAGCGCCGGTATCAAACTTTTTCATCACGGCACCGGTCGTGGCATTCAGGACATAGAGCACACCCCGATGGTTGGTGCTGTTGTAACCATTCCCGATAATGACCCCCCATTGGCCATTATGCAGGCGAGTAATGGCCGGCTTGTTATAGACGTAGCCCAAATCCGTATCGGTGAACTCCCACAAGACGGAAATATTAGCCGTGTCGGTAACATCCAGGGCAAACACCGACTTACCACCGTTACGCAGTGTCCCAACAACAATCGAGCGCCATTGGGTGCCATCAAAAATATCGCCTGAAACCGTTGGTCCATCCACTGTGAAGCGATGGGTATAGCCCGGATAAGTCAGATGGCGCAAACTGGGAAGAACAGCGGTGGGAACAAATGCGAACACTTCACTGCCATCATCCGCATCAAACGCATGCAGCATGCCATCATTGGAACCGACGAACACGATGGCGTTACGACTGGCCTGAGCGGTCTTGAAGCTGGTATAGCTGTTGGCTGCGGCGGACAATTGCCCCTCAACTTCATCCAGTAAGTTCCGGGTCGGGGGCCCCACATACACAGGTGAAGAGTGAATGATGTCACCCAGTAGATGGGCGCGAGGTCTGAATAGAGAGCCTTCGTTGCTGCGATCCCCTCTCAGGTACGAAATACGCGAACTACCAAGGGTGTCCGTAGCCCCAGAAACGTTAAGATTGAACATGGCCTTTTGCGTAGCCGTCAGATTGGCATAGGTAAAATCGACCAAGGAACCGGCAGACCCAACCACCTTGATATTTCGGCTGGCTGCCGAACGAGAATTCAATTGATTGCGAGCACTCCAGGCAGCCGTGGTAGAGGCATCAAAATTTGGTGCCAGCAGTTCATAAGCGACGAGATCTCCCGTCCAGTCCGTTGAATTAAAGCGGGCATGATAGGCATATTGCAGCCCATTGATGACCCCGGCATCCAGAGCAACCGAGGCGGCAGACCCTTCCCGATCCTGAATGCCCGCGATAATGGCCTGGAACGAATCGACGAGGCTATTGGGATCATCTGCACTGAAAAACTCACCACGGCCGTTAACCGCAGCATGCCACATATCATAAGGGTTGTTCGGATCATCTATGCCAACGGTCGGCCAGGATTTGGTCCCTGCCACGATGGCGGCATACCCGTCGCTATTATCTGCGGTACTGGCAAATGTACTGCCTTGAAAGGCCGGCTTTGTACCTCCGCCGACCAAGACTTCACCCAAACCAAAGCCCACCATAAACGTCGTCATGTGCTGCCACTCAGCCGGATCATTACGCGCATCCCAATACTCGGCGTTCTCATCACCGGTCGTACTTCGATGCGGCACATAGATGGGCACCTGATTGGCGATGGTCGGTTGCGCATCCTTTATCCACTGCGAAAACACAATGTCGGACAGAGTGTTGGAATTGCTATCATTATAGGGGCGACGGCTGGTGTACGATTTCGAGCCATAGTTGGGTGCCTCCCGTGTACAGGACGGTGAGGTGGAGACACTGCAGCCTCCAGGCGCTGTACGGGAAGAGCTGTCATAATTCCCATAGCTAGTAAGGCCGGAGTCCCCGTTCCAAATCCCATCGGTCATCGCAATATGAAACGACGGCCTGCAGGCATACATCGGATCTTTCTGCGTGCCCGGATTTTTCGCATAGGGGCTATTCAGGGTGGTATCGCTTAACAACGTCCCCGCGCGAGCCATGGCCGACCGCAAAGGGGTGCCGCCACTGGCAGGTGCAAAACTTAGCCACTCATAAAAATCATCCCGGTGTGATCCGGTGAAAGAGCGAACGCGACTATCCGATACGTAGCTGGAACTATTCCTAAAATCTCGGCAACCGTTGCTAAACCCTGCGCATTTATGCAAATTCTGATAGGCGACACGAACATCGTCGCTGACCGTCTGAAAAGCCAGCGAGGCGGCACTGGCCGTGGCCAACACCCGTGTTCGGTAAAACGAATACCAGTTGGCGAAATTTTGCTTTTCATCATCGCCATCGACGTCACCGTCTCCATCAATATCCGCCGGCCCTACCCTAGTCCCGACTTTTACCAGGCGATAGCACTTATCACTGTTCTTAGGGTTAGTATTGGGGCAACCGGACAAATTACTAACGGCACCCGAAGAATTAGTGGCAACGCCATTAGGCTGGAATACATAGTAATACGCTGCGACGCCTGAGCTAGCGGAGCCACTTCCCGGCTCAGTTACTACAGGATAAACTTTGCCATTGATGGTTACTTCTGTTGAGAACGTCTTCCCAGAGGGGTTTTGACCAAAACTTTGGCTGCTGCCCGCTGGATTAAATTCATACGTAGGTCGATAGTTGTTCGAGAGGTTTCGTGAGCCTCTGTTCCAAGATCCAGACGTCTGAAAACCATGCTCATAGGCCGTCGTGAAGGAGGTTGAATAAGCCGTCCCATTCGACCTTCGCGGTGGCAGATACACGGTGTCCGGGTTGTAATACATCCCGTTGTAATTGGAAGCCTTGAATCGCCGTGTACCGGTTGTACCTGATATGCCATCAGGCACATAACCCCAGGCCATACTGCCCGAATCATCCAGTGTCACGATCATGTTGGGATCGACGCCTTCCTTAATAAAAAGGGGGCTATCGGAGAGCGCCAGCTCTGCCGCATAGGCCGTCGAAGACAGTCCGCTGCATACCGTGAACAGGGCTGACACGACACCTGTAAAAAGTCTGTGTTTACGAATCATAGTGACCTCCAAAGCCCGCGCTTTGCTCAAAACCATTTTCGGAAGGTAATTTCAACCACCGACATTGTTTCTGTCCGATAACCGACTCCCGCACCCGAGACGTTGAAGTAGTAGGGGCCCACCCCGGCACTGGCCAATTCAGGATTCATCTGGTAGACCTGCCCTGCGCTGTTTTTCGGATTGAAAGAGAGAAACTCGACAATACTGCGTGGTTGCGCTGCCGCCCCGCCCATCCGGCTGCTGGATGAGCCCGACCCCGCATACTCAACACCATTGGATTGCCAGGCTGACCACGTCAGATCAGCAACCGTCTGGCTGGCCCCCACGACCTGATTGTCGGCCCAGATGACATGCCCGGTTTGTCCACATAACGGGGGTGAAGCGCACCCCGAAACGGTTTGTTCATCTGGCTTGGCCAGCAAACGCCCGAGCCAGTTTTCGGTCGAGGCCAGTGATGACTCTGCCGAATTCATTGCCATGGCACGATCCTTAAAGTTCATGACCATCTTCTCTTCGAGCACGGTTTCGTCCATGCCCGAGATGCCGATGATGGTGATGACAAGCAGGATAATCAGAGCCGCGAGCAGTGCGACCCCTTGCTCAGATCGATGATCTTGGAGATGCTTTTTCACGCTATTCACCTCAATTCACTATCGCATTGCGAATTTGGACGGTCTTCATCGTCGAACGGTAGGCTCGTCGATCTGCCGCCGTCGTTGCGGTCGCGGCCATCAGGGGAAAGGTATAATTCTGCGGCGCGTCCAGCACCTGGGATTCGCTCGCCGTGAGCACAGCGAAACGAATGGCCCGAACGTCCGTCCAATCCGAGGGCGTACTGACAAAACTCAGGTTACTGCTTCCAGTATCAATACCGTAACTAACCTGAACACCTTCCACGTTCTCAACCAGGGCAACGGCTGTCGCTCCCTGAGCGCCACACATCAACGACTTACCCGCAGAATTGTAATAAACGCGCGTCACAAAGGGTGTCGCGGCGGCAACGGCGGCGCCAGCACAGTCCAGCTCACCCGAGGCAGCGCGCTGATATCGGATACAAGCACCGGTGCCTGCCAGGCTGCTAGCCACAACCTGTCCCTTCACAAATGCACTGCAGTTTGCATCTGCACTCGCCTGACCAAAAACGACATCAATGCCATCCTGAGGTGCGGCGCGGTAACCGGCCTTATTCAAAATGGTTTCCAGGTAGAAAAACGAGTAACGGCTGTTCTCTTGGTTGAGGGCCTGTGATTGCTGGAAGTTGTAAGTTTGTTTATTAGTTACCACCAATTGAACGAGCCCCCCCAATAAAATCAGGCTCACGACCAAGGCCACCATTAATTCGATCAGTGAAAGCCCCCATTGCCGCCCTGGCAATTTAAACTTGAACATTCTGTACATACCGATCTCCTCAGGGCTCGAAAACCATTTGATAGGTGTGAATATTGGTGGAGTCATCCAATTGGCCATTCGCAACTACCTCCGTACTATCCTGCCAGGCTATCTGAATCACAACCGTCGACCCCAAGCCATCACACACCGTGGCATCGGCGGTATTGCTGTCGAGGCAAATGTAGGTGTTGTTTTTAAGAATATCGCTGGTAACCGGCAGACTATTGCTGATTGAAACCCCCCATTCATAGAGGTCGTTGTCCGCCATCGACTCAGGGGTACAACCGGAACTGGTAGTGCAAGTAGCAATGGCCGTCGCGGGTAGATCCACACCAACGGCCTTACCATAGTTGGCCATCGTAATGGTCATCTGGTTGCCCTGAACGATAGCCCCTCGATTGGTCCGGATACGCTCGACCAGGTCGCCCGCAAGAATCATGGCTTGCGTTTGCATTCCCGAGTTAGCGGTCTGCCGGATGCTGGTAATCTGCAAACCGGCGACTCCGAGCAAACCAATTGAGAGAATGACCAGCACTACAAGCACTTCGATCATCGTCAACCCTTTAGCGCAGTATCTGTTCATGGTTGAGCTCCTCAGGGTGTGCAGGTTGTCAGCGGATTAGTCGCGGAATCTGATTTGGTAACGGTCGTTCTCCCGGTGAGCGAGATGGTAATGAGCCGTCCCTTGGAAACACCTCGATCATCACACACTGCAATTAGCACGGTATTGCCACTCTCTGCGAGCGTGCCGTTTGACGCAAACGCAATCCAGTTATTGCCGGTCGAATTGGTTTTCAAGTTGATATTTCGAGAACCATAACCCTCGAATTCCCGCAGCATCCGGTCCTCAGCAGCGTTATAGGCCGAGTTCCCCGTGGCTGATCCGCCGTCCGAGTAGATCGTCCACCCCGCCGTGAGCGTGTTGGCAGTCGCAGATGTCTTTGCAATGTTGACAGCCTGATTCAAACGGACTGCTTCAGATCGGGCAAAGTTGATTTGAGAAATCATATGGTTGGTGGCAGAGGTGATCCGACTGTTTTGAATAAACTCAACAAAGGAGGGACCTGCCATACCAATCAAAAGCGCCGCGATGGCCAGGACCACCATCAGCTCTATCATTGTAAAACCCTGCGTTTTCTTCATAACTTGAAATTCCACGCCAATTTCGCATGTTGTGAGCATAGAAAACACATGGCAACCCTGCCACTCTTGTCCGATAAGCGGCTGGTTTCGCCGATAAACGGTAAACGTCTTATAGGAGACTCTCGTGACTGACATGCCCACCCTCACCGACGCCACCCTAACCCTTGAAAACGGCATCGCCACCTTCACCATGAACCGCGATGATGTGCGGAATGCGCTTACCGGCACCGCCCTCGTTGACGATTTCCTGCGGGCCGCCGACTGGATCAACCAAACGTCCGAGGTATCAGTGCTGATCATTACCGGCGCAGGCAAGGCTTTTTCTGCCGGCGGCAATATTCACGACATGGCGAAGCAGACAGGCGATTTCGGCGGCACCGTGGCCGAACTGGAAGACCGCTACCGGCATGGGATACAGCGCTTGCCCAAGGTCATGCACACGTTGGAGGTGCCCGTCATCGCCGCGGTCAATGGCAGTGCCGTCGGTGCCGGATTTGATCTGGCGAATATGGCCGACATGCGTATTGCGGCTGAATCAGCCCGCTTTGGCGAGACCTTCCTCAATCTTGGCATCATTCCCGGCGATGGTGGCGCGTGGTTCCTGCAACGGTTGGTTGGCTATCAGCGGGCCTGCGAACTGACCTTCAGCGGTCGTATGATCGATGCTCAGGAAGCCCTTGCGATAGGGCTGGTGCTGGAAGTTGTCCCCGATGAGGATCTGTTACCGCGCGCACAGGCGCTGGCCAGTCACATCGCGCAGCAGCCCCCGAAAGCCACTCGCCTGACCAAGCGTTTGATGAAACTCGCCCAACGCACCGAGCTGCCAGACTTTCTGGACATCTGCGCCGCATTTCAAGGTATTTGCCACCATGAACCCGATCACTTGGCTGCGGTACAGCGCCTGCTGGAGAGTATGAAACGCAAAGGCTAATTGATCCACCAAACAATCAACCTAGCGCTTGCTTGGTAAATTGATCAGCGTTAAGCTTCAGAGCATCTGCCCACCTGACTGGAGCCTGACGCTGTGCACCCTTTCAATGATACTCATGAACAGATCCGCCTGACCGTTCGCCGCTTCGTCGAAAAGCATGTCCTTCCTTATATTCGGGAATGGGAAGAAGCTGGCGAGTTCCCGCGCGAGATATATCAACTGGCGGGAGATGCCGGAATCCTGGGTATCGGCTATGACGAGAAATGGGGCGGAATCGGTGCAGGCGATGTGCTGATGAAAGTCGCCGCCAGCGAAGAACTGATGCGTTCGACCAGTGGCGGACTGGTTGCCAGCCTGGGTTCTCTCGATATCGCGTTACCGCCTGTCGCGAAATGGGCCTCCCCCGCCCTCAAGAAAACCGTGGTGCCTGCCGTTCTGCGTGGTGAGAAAATCGCAGCACTGGCCATTACCGAGCCGAGTGGCGGTTCGGATGTCGCGTCGCTGAAAACCCGCGCACGGAAAGAAGGCGACCACTACGTCGTCAATGGCAGTAAAACCTTCATCACCAGCGGCACCCGTGCCGACTATTACACCGTGGCCGTGCGCACGGGGAATGAAGGCCACGGGGGGATTAGCCTGCTGATGATTGAGCGTGGTACGCCCGGCTTCACCGTTGGCCGCAAGCTGCAAAAAATGGGCTGGTGGTGCAGCGATACCGCCGAGCTGTTTTTTCAGGATTGTAAGGTACCGGCGTCACACCTGATCGGGGTGGAAAATGCCGGCTTCATAGCGATCATGAGTAATTTCCAGATGGAACGCCTGTCGCTGGCGATCATGGCCTACATGACCGCGCAGCTGGCCTATGAAGAAGCCCTGCGCTACGTGAAAGAGCGCGAGGCCTTCGGCCGCAAGATCGCTGGCTTCCAGGTGATCCGCCACAAACTCGTGGACATGGCGACCCGCATCAACATTGCCCGCCAATACACACTGACCGTCGCCGAAAAAATGCAGACCAAGCAGAACTGCGTGACGGAGGTATCAATGGCCAAAAACTTCGTGACCGAAACGGCGGATTTTGTGACTTACGAGGCGGTGCAGATCTTTGGTGGGATGGGCTACATGCGCGAATCGGTGGTCGAACGATTGTTCCGGGATGCGCGAATTCTCTCCATTGGGGGCGGTACCACCGAAATCATGAAGGAAATCATTGCCAGGCAGCTTGGGCTTTAGCAATGGAGTTCAGCATACAAACCCCCTATAATACTGCCACCGATTTTTTCAGCAAGGACTTATCGCATGAATTTCGACAACATTTCCGCCGGTAAAGAGCTTCCAAACGACTTCAACGTCGTGATTGAAATTCCCGCTAACGGCAGCCCGATCAAATACGAAGTCGACAAGGATGCCGGCGCCATTCTGGTTGACCGCTTCATGGCCACTCCGATGTTCTACCCGGCGAACTACGGTTTCATCCCGCACACCCTGTCTGACGACGGTGACCCGCTGGATGTGCTGGTCGTTGCCCCCTACCCGATTCAATCCGGTGCCGTGGTGCGCTGCCGTCCGGTTGGGGTTCTGAAAATGACTGACGAAGCCGGTGAAGATTACAAATTGCTGGCCGTTCCACACCCCAAACTGACCCCGCTCTACCACAAAGTGAATGAGCCGGAAGATCTGCCTGAGCTGCTGATCAAGCAGATCGAGCACTTTTTCGAGAACTACAAGGACCTCGAAACCGGCAAGTGGGTTAAAGTAGAAGGCTGGGGCAATGCAGACGAAGCCCGTAAAGCTATCATGGATGCGGCGGCCGCTTACAATAAGTAAAACGGCTATACGCACCGGATGTTAAAAAGGCCCGCTGGGGCCTTTTTTGTTGCCAATTTTAAAATTCAGTTGAGTTCCTGGTTCAGGATATTGATGTAAGCGGTATAGGCGTAAATACGGTTGCGTTTTTGACCGGTGACTTCGCGCACAATGCCCAGTTGCTGTTCCATGGCATCCAGTGCCTTGCCGATCGTAGCAGGGGTGATGCCGGTGTGCTGGCGCAGGGTGGCAATGTTGATCATCGGGTTGCGGAACAGAGCTTCGAGTATCTGGGTGGCGGAACCGGACAGGCGGCCCAGTTGCAGCAGACGCACTTTGTCCTGTTGCAGCAGGTCATTCAGTTGCTGGGCGGTCTGCACTGCCTGATTGGCGGTCGCGGCAATGGCATCGGCAAAAAAGCGTACCCAGCTTTCCCAGTCACCAGTCAGCCGTACTTGCTGCAAGCGGTCATAATAGGTCTGGCGGTGTTTTTTGAAAAACACGGACAGATAAAGCAGCGGATCTTTAAGGATGTTGGCCTGCACCAGGATCAACGGAATCAGCAAACGCCCCAGGCGGCCATTGCCATCCATAAACGGATGGATGGTTTCAAACTGGACATGGGCCAGGGCCGCTTTGATTACCGGTTCAGTGGTTTCCGGCAGGTCGTTAATGAAGTATTCAAAGTCGGTCCAGCACTCAGCGATGCGGTTGGCTGGGGGCGGCACAAATACTGCCTCGTCAGGGCGGTGGGCACCGAGCCAAACCTGATTCTGGCGGAAGTCGCCGGGGCTTTTGTTGGCGCCACGGCCGTGGGTCATCAGAGCCTGATGGAGTTCGCGCACCAGCCGGATGGTAATCGGATAACCTTCGCGGATGCGCTGCACGCCCAGGGTGAGTGCGCTGACATAGCAAGACACTTCCTGCACGTCATCCATAGGCACCCCTGGCACGCCTTCCATTTCATACAGCATTAGGTCATTGAGGGATGACTGAGTGCCCTCGATTTGGGACGACATGACCGCTTCTTTGCGGATGTAGCTGTATAGGAACAGATCAGCAGCAGGCAGCAGGGCCGATATGGCATCTAGCCGACCAAGGGCAACCTGAGCATCTGACAGCCGCTGTTGCAGGGTATTGTCGATCGTCAAGGGGGGCGCCGGAGGCAGGGGGTTGGGGATAAAAGCCTGGCATTTGACACCGCCAGCGACAGCGGGTGTGTAGGTGCCAGTGAGTCCACGCTCCATCCTGAGATCCCCTAAGCCTTCTTGACTTTAAGTTAAAATAACATGCAATGTTATTTTAACTTTAGAACAAAAGTAAAATAAGCGAGCGACTTATTTTACTTTTGCGCGGAAATGATGGGATAGACTAAGACCGCTTCTCCGCTTCCTGCTGACGAATCTTCTCGACAATCGCCGTGGTGGAGCAGTTATCCAGAAAATCCAGCGCCTGCACCTTCCCACCATAACCTTCCACGATTTCCCAACCGACCACCTGCTCTTTGCCGTAGTCGCCGCCTTTCACCAGAATGTCCGGCTTGAAAAGCCCCAGCAGGCGCTCGGGGGTATCGTCATCGAACCAGGTCACCCAATCCACCGCTTCAAGACCCGCCATCACCGCCATACGACGTTCCAACGGATTGATCGGACGCCCCGGCCCTTTCAGGCGCTTCACGGAGGCATCACCATTAAGCGCGACGATCAAACGATCTCCCAGTTTACGGGCCTGCTCCAGATAGCCGACATGACCCGCATGCAGAATGTCGAAACAGCCGTTGGTGAAGACCACTTTTTCCCCGCGTTGACGTGCGGCGTCCAGCGCGATAATCAGCTGGGCCCCGGTCATGACGCCAAAGCCGGCTTCGGGACCACCCAGCGTTGCGGCACGTAACTCTGGGCCACTGACCGAGGCGGTACCCAGTTTGCCAACCACGATGCTGGCCGCGATATTACTCAGCGCCACCGCCTGCTCAATCGGGCTGCCGGAGGCCAGGGCCGCCGCCAGCACCGCAATAACGGTATCCCCCGCACCCGTGACATCGTAGACTTCACGGGCAAGTGCAGGCAGGTGCAGTTCCGGCTGACCGGGACGCAGCAGGGTCATGCCCTGCTCGCTGCGTGTGACCAGGAGGGCTTTGAGTTCCAGTTTGGCGATCAGGGCCAGACCCTTTTCGACAATCTCGGCTTCGGTATGACAGGCCCCGACCACTGCTTCGAATTCGCCCAGATTCGGGGTCAGCAAGGTCGCACCGCGATACTTTTCAAACTGGGTTCCCTTCGGATCCACCAGAACCGGGACACCGGCTGCATTGGCCAGCTGAATCAGCGCCCGTGGATCGCTGAGCGTACCTTTGCCGTAGTCCGAGAGAATGACCGCCCCTGCACCGCCCAGATTGGCTTGCATGCGATCGGCTAACGCACCTTGTGGCAGCGGATTGAAGCTTTCTTCAAAGTCCATCCTCAGCAACTGCTGATGGCGACTGATCACGCGCAGCTTGGTAATGGTCGGCACCTGGTCCGACTGTTCGAATTCGGCCTTAATGCCTGCAGAGGCCAACTGCTGCTGCAGCACCGAGGCCGCTTCGTCTTGCCCGGTCCGCCCGACCAGCACCGCCGCCGTTCCCAACGCGGAAATATTGAGCGCGACGTTGGCCGCCCCCCCAGGACGGTCTTCAATTTGGGAGACTTTGACGACCGGCACGGGTGCCTCCGGCGAGATACGCGAGGTGCCGCCGTACCAGTAGCGATCCAGCATGATGTCGCCTACCACCAGGACGCGACCGTTCTGAAATGAGGGAAAGTCGATATGCATAACAGGTGAATCCAAAAATAGAATCGTTCCAGATTACCACAAAACCGCGCCGCCAAAAGGTAGTCCTTCCCGAAGGATGCGGCTAAAATTGGATCTCCGATGTCTGAAGGCCCTGCATGACTGCTTCCGATTCCGCCTGCGCACGCTCGCTGCTGTGCCGCTATCGACACCCGCGTTACTGGGCCACCTGGTTCGGCCTGGGGCTTCTGTTTCTGATCGCCCTGCTGCCCTTGCGAGTGCAGGTCTTACTGGGTAAAGGCCTGGGGCGTATGGCCTATCACTTGCTGCCTAAACGCCGTCATATTGCAGCCGTGAACCTGGCGTTGTGCTTTCCAGACTTTAGCGAGGCCGAACGTGAACAGCTGCTCAAAGAAGCGTTCGAGAACAACGCAATCGGTTATTTTGAGGCGGGCAGTGCCTGGTTTACCCCGGTGGAACGCTTTCGCAAACGCACCACCGTGAAGGGCCTGCAGAACCTCTCCGCAGCCCAGGCCAGGGGCAAAGGGGTTATCCTGCTGGGTGGGCATTTCACCACGCTGGATCTGGGCGGCGCGTTGTATAAATTGTTCAGTGAAGCCGGGGGCATGCAGCGTGACCACGACAACCCCTTGTTCAATGAGGTCATGTCACGCTCGCGTAACCGCTTTATTGATCCGGTCATCAGTAAGGATGACTTGCGAACGCTTATGCGCGAACTACGCCGGGGCAACACCATCTGGTATGCAACAGATCAGGATTACGGCACGGTCGGCAGTGTCTTTGCCCCGTTTTTCAGCGTCCCCGCCGCGACCTTGACGACAACGGCTCGAATTGCCAAAAAGACGGGGGCGCCGGTCGTTCCTTTCAGTCATTTCCGACTTCCCGACGGGCGCTACGAAATCTGCTTTGAACCCGCGTTGACAGACTACCCTTCAGGCAATGATGTCGACGACGCAACCCGGACCAACCTCGCCATCGAAACGGCCGTTCGGCGTTATCCAGCCCAGTACCTGTGGATGCACCGACGCTTCAAAACCGAACCGGATGGGGAAAACCATCGTCGTTATGGCGGCAAGGATTAGGGCGTGTGGATGCCTTACCATTCTCGTCTGTGCGCCTTGCGCTGATTCGCGAACAGTTCCGGCCAGACGGCGGGGCTGAACGCTTGATTACCCGACTGGCCGAGGGATTACAGCGACAGGGTCACTTCGAACCGCACCTGATCACCCGGTCCTGGCAAGGCCAGCCCTGCCGCTTTCCGGTCGTGACTCTCTCGCCTGAGCGTTCGGCCTCCCGCAAAAAGCGCCAGCATGATTTTGCCGTGGCGGTTCTGCGACACCTGAGTCACGCCGACTACGATCTGGTGCAATCTCACGAGAAGATTCCCGGCGTGTCAATCTACCGTGCGGGTGATGGATTGCACGCAGCCTGGCTGGAGGCGCGTGCGTCGTTGCTTTCCCCCTTACACCGCTGGTGGCAGCAAAAAGATCCCTTTCATCGGCAACGGCTGGACCTGGAACGCGCCACCCTTGAACACCCGGCTCTCAAGGCCATCGTCTGCCCTTCCCGCCAGGTTCAGCATCAGATTGAGCAGCACTACCCGGCCCAGGCTGAAAAAACGGTGCTCATTTACAACGGCATCGACACCCTCACCTTTTGCCCGATTTCACAGGATGAAAAATGCGTTTGCGGCAGCAGGCCGGCTTACGAGCCGACGCCTTTATCCTGCTCTTTTCCGGCAGCGGCTGGCAGCGCAAGGGGCTTGATACTGCGATCAAAGCAGTGGGGCTGTCGGGGCTTACAAGTGACGGCCAGCTCGTCGTGCTGGGGCAGGACAAGCAGCGTGCACGCTATGCCCGCCAGGTCAATGATTCGGGCCTTGCCCATTCGGTCCATTTTGCAGGGGTTATTGCAGATCCCCTTACACTGGAATCAACTGGCGGATGCCTTCATTTTGCCGTCTGTCTACGAGCCTTTTTCCAATGCCGCACTGGAGGCGATGGCGTGTGGGTTGCCGGTCATCCTCTCGAATTGTTGCGGAGCAGCAGAATTGATTGACGATGGCGTACAGGGATTTTGCTGCCCGGCAGGCGATGCTCAGGCCTTTGCCACTGCGTTGCGAATGCTCGCGACCGAACCCGTCCGACTTAACGAAATGCAGACGGCAGCAAGAGAACGCGCCTGCGAGCATGATGTATCGCGGATGATTCAAGACTACATGACGCTCTACACCCAACTCTTAACCGGCAAATGCAACTCCCGATGACCCATCCATCCCCTTCCCGACCCACGATTCTACAAACCGAGTGGTCCACCGGCTGGGGCGGGCAGGAAATTCGCACGCTTGATGAAATGCAGGGACTGCGGGAACAATTCAATTTCCATGTTGCGTGTCGGCCCGAGGCCGAGTTCGGTCGACTGGCGGAGGCGGCAGGGTTTCCGGTGACCTACCTGCCCTTCAAAGGGCGCCTGGATCGGGTCACGATTGGAGGGCTCCGGCGGGTGATTCACCAGCAAGCGATCCGTGTGATTCATACCCACAGCTCGATTGATGCCTATTGTGGCGGGATCGCGGGGCGTTTAACGAGAACGTCGGTCGTGCGAACCCGCCACCTGATGCTGACCGAAAAACCCGGCATTAAGCTCAAGCTGCTCTATGGCTGGCTGACAAACACCGTGATATGCACCGGGGAACACATTCGCCAAACCTTGATTACGTCGGGGGCGTGTACGCCAGACCGGGCCGTAACCCTGCGCCCCGGTGTCGACCTGAATCGTTTCACGCAGTCTGTCGAGTCCGCTGCCGAAGCCCGACGCCTGATCCGAACGCAGTGGAACCTGTCAGAGGATGCCTTTGTCGTCGGCATTATCGCCATGCTCCGCATGAAGAAAGGCCACCGACTCTTACTGGATGCCTTTTCCCGCTGTCTGGCCCATGCCCCGCACGCGCATCTGATGATCATCGGAGAAGGACCCGCGCGCGCGCAGATTGAAAAGCGAATCATCGAACTGAATCTGCAACGCCACGTGACAATGACTGGTTATCAGGACGCTATTCCGGCCTATTTGCAGAGCCTGGATCTTTGCGCCGTTCCGTCCTATGAAGAAGCCTGTTCCCAGGTCACCCTGCAGGCCATGGTCGCGGGTATTCCCGTCCTTGGATCGAATGTCGGGGGGCTGCCGGAACTGATCACACCGGGGGAAACAGGGCTGCTCTTTCCCTGCGGCGATGTGGAGGCCCTGGCCTCTTGCTTGCTTTACAGCGTTGACAACCCCGACGCCTTACGCCGGATGCGAGTCAGCGCGGCTGAGCATGCACAGGCACACTTCTCGCGTGAAGCGCAGCTGGAAAATCTGGCAGGGGTTTATCGACGCTTATTCAATCAATGCATCGATTGACTTTCATACAAACCTGACGTAAGGTAGGCAACATGAAACTACCGAACGATACCCGAACCAACATTCTTGATGTCGCCCAGGATCTGGTGCAGCGCCAATCGATTAGCGGCGTGAGCTTTCAGGATCTCGCCAAGCGCATTGGCATCAAGAAGGGCAGCATGTACTACCACTTCGAGACCAAGGACGAGCTGTCTGTCGCGCTGGTGGACCGGGTCGCAAATCAGCTGCAGGAAAGTTTCGTGCTTGGCGAGAGCAAACCGGCCCGGCGGCGACTGGACTATTTTCTGGCGATTTACCTGAAACACATCGAGGTCGGCGCACAGCTATGTACGGGGGGTGCCTTCGTTGGCGAGTGGGGTGGGCTGACCTCCCCGGTGCAGGCTGCCGTTAAGCGACTGTTTACAATTCAACTTCGGGGTCTGACGGCGATTATTGAAGCCGGGTCCACGACAGGCGAACTCAATCTGAAAGGCCGCGAGCCAGACACGCTCGCGCACTGGGTGTTGGCGACCGTTCAGGGCGGTTTGCTCATCAGCCGGGTCATGGGAGACACGCAGCCCCTTCGTGACTCCGTTGCGATGGTTAAAGCATATTTTGAAATCGACCCGGATCCTGGCGCTCAGCATCCGCTGAAAACGTAAGGAAATTTTTTTGCCCACACAACCTACCTGACGTCAGGTTTAGGAGCAGGCATTTTAAAAGGAGAACGACTGATGAACACTGCATTTGCACTGTTTCGCATAAAAAACCAGATTGGCAGTTTGTTGACACCTGACCGCACGGCAGTGCAGATGGGCAGGCTGTTCCTAACCCCTCGCCGTTACACGCCCAAAGCGTGGGAATACGACGCCGAAGCCACCGCTGAACGTTTCTGGTTAACGCCCGAACTGAGCGCATTACGCTGGCATCCCACCGTGTTCCAGCGAGAAACCAAAATTGCGCTACTGGTTCATGGCTGGGAAAGCCGCGCCACGCAAATGTCTGGTTTTGTGCCAGACCTGCAAGCCCTGGGCTATCAGATCATCGCACTGGACATGCCGGCCCACGGCCATTCAAAAGGAACTACCTCGAATGTCTATGAATTCGCTCAAACCCTGCTGCAGGCACAAAGCCTGTTGGGGCCGATTGCACTGGTGATCGGTCACTCGATGGGTGCCGCCGCATCGGGTGTTGCGGTCTCTCTGGGTCTGCAAACCGAAAAACTGGTCTTAATTTCAGGGCCCTCCTCCATTGAAACCGTCTTGAATCGTTTTGCCCGCTTCATCGGGCTGCAAGCGCGTGCCCGTCAACGTTTTCTGGAGGTGATTGGCGACACGGTCGGTGTTCCGCCTCGTGCGTTGGATGTTGCCGAGCGACTACGCACCAATCAGACTGATCTTTTGATCATTCACGACGATCAGGATCAGGAGGTTCCACTCAGTGAGTCTGAACGACTGATGTCTGCACTTCCTGAGGCCAAACTCATCGTCACACAGGGGCTGGGTCACCGAAAAATTCTCCGCTCCGATTTGGTTAGAAAAGCAATACTGAATCATCTCGTCTAACCTTCCTCTCTGGTGTTGGGATGCACGGCTCCCAACGCCAACACTCCGTAACAAATTTTATACACCCGCCTCACACGCGCTTTGAATATCCCACTATGCTTTGAGTTTGACACCACAAACTGACCAAAAAACCATCAGACAAGGGGACACAGCATGAGCCGACACACACTGACACTGCACGCGCTGATTGCCAGTTGCGCCTTGTGCGCATCCGAAGTAGTTTTCGCCAGCAATCTGGGACTGGCCGTTAAAGCCAGCACCCTCGGAATTGGATTAGAGGCTGATTACGCCCTGACTGAAAAATTCAGTCTGCGTGGACAAGTTAATCAGTTCGACCATGATGACACCTTCGATAAGGATGGTGTCAAATACACCGGTTCGTTGGAACTGTCCAGTTTTGGCCTGTTGCTGGATTGGCATCCGATGGGAGGAGGCTTCCGCGTAACAGGGGGCGCCTATTCAAATGGAAATGCCATTTCGGCCGTTGGTACCGGCGAAGGGGCTTATACCATTGGCGATCAGACCTATGTTGTCGGCCCTACCGATACCCTGCGGGCTACGGCCGATGTCGATTTGGGCAGTAGCGTTGCACCTTACGTTGGGATTGGCTGGGGGCATGCCCCCTCCAACAAGGGAGGACTGCTACTGTCTTTTGATATCGGGGTGTTCTTTCAGGGTACTCCCGACGCAACGCTGGCCGTCACCGGAACCGCCAACAATGGTGCCGATAATTTTGATAGTGAAAGCCGACCCTGCACAGGCGCAGGTGCGCAAGGAAGAGCAAAACCTCCAGAAGGACCTGTCTGATTTCGAGGCCTTTCCCGTCTTGTCTTTTGGAATCGGCTGGCGTTTCTAATTCCGACCAGTCATTGAAGGCTGGCGAATGCCACCCCTCCCCCAAAAGTGAAGGCATGCTCATGCCCGTGCTGATGCCCGCCGGGCAGGAAATGCTGGACTTTCATGACGAATGGGTCTCGCTCCCGATCCCCCAGATCGGCATAGTCAATCACTTCATAGCCCGCGCTTGACGGAATGACGGTTGATCGTATCGGGGCAGCTTCGAGCTGAACCAGGCGGGTCACCTCCTTGCGCCCTCCTACCGTCGCGGTTTCAAGCGTCTGCGGAAGATTCAGATCGACCAACCAGCGAACGTCATAAGCCACCCCATTCACTGTCCCCTTCAACACTCGAACCGGATGCCCGTCGTCCCAGCTTTCTCCCTCGCTGTGCAATTGGGCCAGCACGTGAGGGCAACCATCAACTGGCTGGTTTGCCAGCTCACCGAAACCGCCAACATCGACAAATCTTCCGGCTGATACTCGATCACCTTGGCATCGCTGTGAAAAATCTTTTCATAGAAAAGAGCCTTACCGTCCCTCGACCAGGACTCTCCGGTCGCTTGCAGAGGAAGATAGACGTCAACGCGATGAGGCGTTCGAGAAAAAACCCATTCATTCTGCACGGTGCGGGTATCGTCGCCAGAATGATGATCATGCCCCTTACCGGGCTCAATCACGGTCACATAACGGGCGACCACGTCCACAGGTGCGGTTTCAAGGTTAATTGGTGGGACGGGAGGCGTTGCGGCGCATCCCAACAGCCCAGAGGAAAACACCAGACTGCCGAGGGTGAAAAATAGAAGATGCTTCATGATTGACTGTCTTGCTCTAAATAGTCAGGGGAGCCAAAGGCCCCCCGGAATTCAAACACGTTTATTCCGTTTGGATCAGCGCAGGCCCAAGGCTTTGGCCATTACGTGGTAGATGTAGTTTTGCTCCTGAACACCTTTGAACAGGTGGGCTTTGGGTCCAGCGGCATAGATACCCACATCTTCACCTGCGTGCGTTTCAGCTGACATCGGTACTGCCGCTTCCTGTAAGTAGCCCGCTTCTGTCGTATCGACATCCGTCAGATCTGGGCGGGCGGCAAAACCAGTATGGCGCGGACACATAGCCTTCTGTTGCGCCATCCATCGACATGACGGGTTCCTTTCCCCACAAAGCCAGGACCGTTCTGGTAACCCAACGTGGTGTAAGGCAAACCCAGTGAGTCCGTCAGCGCCACGCCGTTAATGGCGGCTTTGCCCAGAATCGGGTTGCCACGTGAGGGATAACCCGCCAGGGTAAACACATGGCTGTGATCAGCCGTCACGACGATCAGCGTGTCATCACCCAGCATTTCTTTCGCCACACGAACCGCATCCGACAGGGCAATGGTATCAGTCAGCGCACGGTAGGCATTCCCGGCGTGATGGGCATGGTCGATACGACCCGCTTCAACCATCAGATAAAAGCCCTTGCGGTTCTGTTTCAACACCTGAATGGCTTTTTGAGTCATCTCGGCCAATGAAGGTTCACCCCCCACATCATTGCTGCGATCAGCCTCATATTTCATGTGCGAACGCTCAAAGAGTCCCAGAAGGTGCCGGGTTTTTCTGGGGTTAACGGAATCAAACTGAGCCTTGTTCCAGACAAAAGCCGAGCCAGGCTGTTGCAGCCATTCCGTGGTCAGATCGCGACCGTCCGTACGTGAGCCGGACTTCGTTGGATATTCAGGATCAGGCGTGGTATTGGTCAGGAAGTTTCCACGTCCACCCCCCAGGGCGACTTCAATACCATTGCCGTAAGGCATGTCGATCAGCTGGGCGGCGATATCCTTTACCGTCGCACCCGCGGGCAGTTGCGAATTGTTTTCCCAGTCACGATTGCCGATGTGAGCGTAGTTTACTGCCGGCGTTGCATGCGTCAGACGCGCCGTGGTGACAATCCCGGTGCTCAGCCCACGTGCTTCGGCCTGCTCCAGAATGGTTTTGACACTTTTGGCTGCAACCACCGAGGCATCAATTTCGTTACGATCGATGGATTGATCGACCGAAATCGCACCGTCATTGGTTTTAATACCCGAGACCATCGCAGTGGCCGTGGGCGCAGAATCGGAAGTCTGCTGGTTGGCACTGGCCGTTACCGACAGCGCAACATTCGGAAATTTCTCGAAGCTCAGGCGATTGAATTCGCCATCTTGCCCTTTCATCTGCCCCTCAAGGATACGTGACGCTGTGACGGTAGAGATACCCATCCCGTCCCCCACGAACAGAATCACGTTGCGTGCCCGGTGCTCATTTTCGTTTTGCCGCTGAACGCTTTTGAGGGCCTTCTGTCCCTGCGCAAACCATTCCTCGCCGGATGTTGGAACGGAATCTGCGGCCAGCACGTAACCTGCCGAAAGAACAGCCGAAATGGTCAGCACCAGCGGCAAACGTTGTCTGAGTTGCACTTTCATTGAGAGATCTCCTTGAGATTTTTGACATTTTAGGAAGCACTGCAGCAGCCTACTCAGCGGATATGACAAGGGGATGAAGCTCGTATTTCGTGACCGTCTATACTTTGTAGACTCTATGAATTTCCTTCGTAAACCGGAATGTCAGATCACCTCAGGCGCCAGCAGCGCCCTGGCTCCGCAATCACAAACCACCACTTCGATCATAGGTCATATCAATCGGAAAGGTGGCCTTGGCCCGCAGCACTCGCGCAAAAATCAGAACGCACGTGAGTCAAACTTGTCTAGGTTACATCTGTGTTATACGATGGTTTTCGACTAATTCTTAATATTTTTGCAATCTCTTGGGCAAAACAAGTCGCAAGGAATAGAAAGTTTGACCGCTCTTCGATAACTCACAGGAACCTATCATGGCTTTGCTCAGCATTCCGGCGATTCATCAAGAAACTTTGTGCCAAATACGAACGAACGAACGAACGAACGAACGAACGAACTAAATACCTCGATATTGGTGGCGGCAACGGTTATTTGATAAATCTAGTTAAGGCAAATTTTAACGTAGAATCTTTTACTTGTGACTACACCGATAAGTTAATGGAAATAAAAGGGCAGAAAGTCGATTTGGTAGATTTGAATCAAGGCAGGTTACCATACGACTCAGACACCTTTGACCTGATAACAATGACGGAAGTTATCGAACACCTCGAAAACCACAGAGAACTCCTAAAAGAAATATCAAGAGTCTTGAAGGAGGGTGGTCTACTCGTGATGTCAACCCCAAACATTTTAAACATCAAGTCACGGATCCGTTTCTTTCTCTACGGATTCTGGAATTTATTTGGTCCAATGCACACGAAAAATAGTGACTTACACAGCACTGGTGGACATATTAATCCTATTCATTATTTCTACATCGTACACTCGGCTATGGACGCTTCCTTAGAAGAAGTGACTTGGGGAGTAGACAAAATACAGAAATCCTCACTGTTTTCAGCACTTCTTTTCCTGCCAATTATAAAAATAGCCTTTCCGTTTTACATCAGAAAAGAAAGAAGAAAATATGGCACTATTGACAAGCACAACCTTCAATACGTGAAAGCCATAAATTCGATAAAGATGCTCCTGGGCCGAACGCTGGTAGTTAGCTTCAAAAAGCACCATAAAGTCGTTTAACGAAGCTATTGAACACATCTGAGTCATTGTTTGCAGAGCCTGGCTCGCACCTCGCAGACTGAAGCGATTGGGTCCTTTGTGCTACAGGCAATTTTTCCAAATATCGGTTCCACTACCGACAGTCAGCGGCAAACCGTTATTTAAAGGGCCATGTTAATCGGCTAGACTGCCGTTTTGTTTAGCGACTTGCCGAGAGCCATGACCATCAAACAACCGACCTGGCTGATTCTTTCACACGGCTTTAATATGGACGGTCGTGCGGCCAGCCATACGATTACGGATAAAATCCCTCACCTGCGCGCCGCCGGCATTACACCCATCGTGATCAGCGCCCGCACCGGTCGTCTGGACAGCGAGGTTGAACACCACCAACTCTTTCCGCTGGGCCCTGTAGGGCTGCGCTTCGACTTGCGTCACGTGTTGCGCCAGCGCTGGGGCAAAGATTGGCGCTATCGGCTGACCATGTTGCTGGCCACCCTCCTGTTAATCCCCGGCATCATCATCGAAAAAGCCTTTCGACCGCTGGAAAGCCAATGGTCCTGGTGGTGGCCCGCCTACCGTAAAGGCCTGAAACTGATCCGAGAAGGACGGGTATCGGTCATTTATTCAACCGGGGGCGCCTATGCAGCCCATGTTGCCGGATATCACCTCAAGCTCGCGACAGGACTCCCCTGGATAGCGGAGGTTCACGACCCTTTGATCATGCCTGGCAGTTCGCCTCAAAACGCGCAACAGCGGATGCAGGCGGACGTCGAACGCATGATCTGTGAAAAAGCCGATCTGCCCTTCTGGTTTACCGAACAGGCGCTTGCCAGCGCGCGCAAGCGCCACCCAGTTATGGGTGAGCGAGGCAAAATGATCATTCCTGGCGCCGATGCGCCGAAAGCGCATCTGCCCCCTTATGTTCAAGGCGCCAAATTGATTCTGGGGCATTTCGGTTCATTGTCATCGTCACGCCACCTGGCAGGGGTGATCGAGGCCATGAACACGCTCCGCGAGCAGGTGGGGCAGCCCCCAGCGCTGGAACTGCACATCTACGGTACAGACCTGGATTCCCATACCGCAGCTGCCATTGAGAAGTACGGTAAGCAGGTCACCGTTCGCCATTTCGGGCGCCTAGAGCGGGACCCGGTTACCGGTAAGAGCGGTCGCCAGCAAGTGCTCGAGAAAAATGCGCGCCTCAGATGTGTTGATTCTGCAGCATGGGATAGAACCGTTCTGTGAGGAATATATTCCTTCCAAACTCTACGAGTATCTGTGGATGAAGCGCCCCATCCTCGGCTTGGTTTATCGCAATCCGCAACTATATCGTTTACTAAGTGATCTCGGCCATCCGGTGGTTGGGGCCGATGACGTCAAATCGCAAACACGAGAGCTGCAGGAACTTTATACACAGTGGCAACAAACCGGACTCCCCGATCGCGTGCAGGAAAGCCCCTACACAACCGCAAATGCGGTTCAGGCGATACTGGCGCATACCACAGCGCTTAATGAAAATCGGGCAACCCAATCATGACAGCCCGCCTTCTGCAAGGGATGCAGCCGCGGGCCTGGCTCACACGAGAAAACATCACCCTCGGTCTGTTTCTGGTTTTGCTGGCCGTCTGGAACATCCCGCATACCATCGCCTTGAGGTATGGGCTGGGTGGCATATTGCTCATCATGATACTGGCCAGCCGAACGTTTCAGCTCCGGGCATTTCGTGAAACCTCATGGCCCCTTCTGCTGTTTTTCGTTTATTTGCTGGTTTACGCGCTGTTATTAAGTGACGACACCGCAACGACCTTTAAAAACCTGAAAGGCGAGTGGCTGAAATTCTGCCTGTTTGCGATTGTGGGCTGGGGCGTGGGAAGAACTTTGCTCAAGCGGCCTGCAGAGCGAACGCTGCTATCTATATCCATCGCATGTGGCTTACCACTCTTGATTCATATAGGCATGGTGGCTGGCAAGTTTTTCCAAACCGGCGAAGTTCCCTTTTCATACTGGGGTTTGCATGAACACCATGCAGACTTAGGCTGGGCCGCCCTGTTTTCTATGAGCATTTTGTCTATTTTGATTTTTGCAGGATCGTCTAAAGCCACTCCGTTTATTTTTTGTATTATGTTCCTGGTTAGCATAGCCTCACTGCTGATCGCGCACAGTCGGGCGGCGTTGGTTTTTACATTTGTCGTTTTCTTCTTAGTACTTGTACTGAATTTGTCAATCGCCGCTCCATCAGGAAGAAGTGGGGAAAACGTTAGTACTGATGGGGTTTGTATTAGCTCAAATCCTGGCAGCTATTTTATTTGTTCAAACCCGCGATGAAAATCGCTGGAGCAATATGCAGAACCGTATTGATCTCGGATTTGAAGCCGACCCTCTGGACGTTATCTGCAAGGGACTTCCCTTTCTGAAAGAGCGCTTGGCTGCACAAGGATTATCGCTCAGCGCAGAACAAGAGACAGAACTCCAATACGTAAACGATGGTGATGGTTTGAGAGCATTATTGTTTCGTGCTGGCCTGATACTTACAGCCAAACACCCGCTAGGAATCAACGCCTCCAAATTCGCCTATCAGGAGGCGATTAATTTGGAGTGTAAACCAGCCATTCATGGCGCCCACATTCATATCGGCTGGCTGGATACAGCCATATCCATTGGAATTCCCGGAGCACTTCTATATTTGTTCGTTTTATTAAGCTACACGATACAGGGATTACGCGGCGCAAAAAGTGAAAACGGAAAGAATCTATTTGCACTATCGCTTGCGATAACGGCCTTTACATGGATTATCCGCGGCATGATTGACTCAACGCAACGTGACCAGATGTTGGAGATGCAGATTTGCCTGATTACATGTTTCGCTGCATCCATGTACCCAGCGAACAACTCATCTACCAACGGGCTCCAGGATGCCGAAAAAGCAACTTGAGTCTAAATAACAGCCGCCAGAGGCTGCGCTGAAACTTTCTCGCACCCCGAATATTGCGAGATTCGGGTCTCTCTGTAATAGTAGAGGGCATACCGGTTATCTCGACAGAATAGGGCGAGATAGCCAGAACACGCTGGCGGTGAAAGCGGAAGTGTTCGATAAAGTGATCGACGGGCTCATAGATTTGCTCCGACATTTGCAGCAACACTTCAGCTGCGCTTGGTTTGATGATGTAAGCGTAATTCAACGAATCAACAAAATTCTGCTGCAACTTGAAATCATCCTCAAGAACCACTACCGCGCGATTTTGCGCCACACTCAGTCGCCAAACAGACTGGTGTGACATAAAACACGCCAGCTCGCTGCCGGACATGGCAAATCCGACTATGCGTGCGGCCGAACCTGACATCGTAGTAGGCTGGAAAACTCCCGTCACCACGCCATTGACGTCCATCGACGGCCTCGACGAAATGCCACTCAAGCCCGGCAAGAGAACTGAGCTGCAGAGATACAGACGAACGCCTTTTATTGGCGTCCAACAGAGAAATCACAAAAATGGGGGGTAAAACTGTCATAGACATCACAAATAGCGTATAAAGTAGGGCCTATGATATTCCAATCTTATAACTTTGTCGCTTACAACTTCAATTCAGCTTTAATGCATTTTACGTCATACTCCCATTCTAAATGAGAATGGGAACATCACTGTGGTCATCTTCTGTAAATCCTATGCGGGCGACCTACTCAGAGTAGCGAGGCTGGTAGACAGCATTCAGCGCTATAACCGCGACCAGATTCGACTCTTTATATCTGTCCCAAGCAGAGATCTACCACTTTTCAAAAACCACCTCGGCACTAGCAATATCCACTGGCTTGCTGATGAAGACATCATTGCTGCGCAGCCCGGAGGAGACAAGGGGCGCTATAGCAAATGGAGCGGAAATTTGAGCCAGCAGGTTATCAAGTCAGAGTTCTGGCGCATGGGATTAGCGAAAATTACCTTTGTATCGATTCCGATGCGGTCAGTTTATCAAAGACTTCCCTCGTTCAGATTTCCAAAACGAAACCCAAGACGCCCTATACCATCATCACCCAATCTAAAGACTTCCTTCAACTCGCAGTCAACAAGGGAATCAGCAAAGTCATCGAAAATCATCTGAAAGAATCATCGGAAGGAAAAGCACTATTTCACAGAAATGGACCGGATTATGACTTTTGCACCCCCCCTTTGATATGGTCGGCAAAGGTCTGGAGGGATCTTGAGCATTCCGTACCTAGCACCCAGGGGATTGGATTTCTGGGATGCGATTGAGCCATTCCCGAATGAGATCCGCTGGTATGGTGAAGCTTTGCTCACCTATAAAAGTATTCCGCTCTTGCCGATCAGCCATTGTTTCAGGATATATCTTATACGATTGGCAGTACGCTGCACTCAGACGATCAGGGGAAACACCCGAAAAACTTCCATCACTTTTCCTCGGACTCGTCAAACAATCGAACTGGGAGTTTGAAATGGATTACGGTGATCAGGCCAAACGTAAATCGGTCCTGTCTCGCGGTGCCCGGCGCCTCAGACGCTCACTCGCCCGGTTTCGATAGGGTGCCGTCACAGATGCTGCTGCCCCCTTCGTTGTCCGCTGAAAATGAACCCTGGCTCGACATTTTTGTTCTGTGTCACAATCGTCCAGGCCTCGCACGGGAAACCATCCGGTCCATATTGGGTCAAAACGAGGGTGGGTATCGCCTTATCATTTCGGACAATTCGACCAATGACCAGGTTGCCGAAATGCTCTGGAAGAACTTCCCAACTCTCACACGTGTTGAGCGAGGGGGCATCCCCCCTTTCGAGCATTTCAACGCGTGCATTGCTGACGCCAAGGCGAATTATTTTTGCCTGTTTCATGACGACGATCTGATGTCTCCAAATTTTATTCAGACCCTGCGACAGGCGGCCGACCGATATCCCCAGGCCGTTGCCTTGGGTACCAATGCCTGGGTGGTCGAATTGTCCAATGGCACCCGGGAGCTGGGGCTGAGCGGATTTGGAGAGCATCAGGTCATCCAGTCGCCGGTTCAATTGTTTCGCCGCTACTTTGGTCGTCACCAAACCGGCATCGTGCCTTTTCCCAGTTACATTTACCAAACAAAGCACTGCCAAACTCAGCGCATGCTGACCCACGGTGGCAAATATGCCGATGTGAGCTGGCTCCTCCACCTGGTTACACTCGGCCCCATTGTCTGGTGTAACGTGCCCTCGATGGAATATCACTTGCACGGCACCAATGATGGTCAGCAGGAATCTATTCGCGATCGTTTGCGTTTTCTGGGATATATCAAGCAACATCCGGAGTTCTGTGGTCGAAGAGGATTGGTCGACTATCGCTATTTTCTCTATCAGAAATGTCTCGCCGCTGAGAAGAAACGTTCGCGAAAGCGTCCTAATCGCATTCAGTGGATTGAAAACCAATTGGAGATTCTGCGTAGCCAACGCCGCAATGACCTACGCGACGGCGTGGCCTGGATTCGTAAACTCGTCATTAAAACCTTTCACAGGAACCCGGCATGATCCTTGGCGATTTTTATCAGGACGGCCACCACCAGAACTCGGTCTTCGCCGAAGAAGATGCCGTACATCGCTACAATCCGACCAGTATGCAACGCGCCCTGCGCAACGCCTTGTTGGATCGGGGCATCGAGGTGAACACGCCGGATGTCAATCAAGCCAAAGCCGTCGATTTTGCACTGCATGTCGAGGGACGCCCACTGCCTGCCGCACCTGCGCGCCGTTTTCTGCTGGCATTGGAAAACCCGCATATCAACACGCTCAATGACAGTCGCGACTACATCCAGCAGTTTGATCGGGTGTTCACCTGGAACCCCAAGTTCTATGATTTACCCCATGTCACCCCGGTGCTGATTCCGAACGGATTGGAATGGAAGCCCTTTGCACCCTTTTCCGAACGGGACGCATTCAGCTGTCTGATTAATGCCAACAAGCATTTTCCGGTCAAACTGGAAACCGATTTGTACCAGGAGCGGCTGAATGTGATTCGCTGGTATCAGCGTAACGCCCCCGATCATTTTGACTTATACGGCATTGGCTGGAATAAGCCGGCGCGGGGCATCGGCTGGCAGAGCAGCGTCAAACGCCGTGCTCAGCGATTAGGCTCCCAATTATTTGGTTACCGCCCCTTCCCCAGCTACCGTGGCGAAGTGAAGGATAAGGCCGACGTATATGCCCGCTACCGTTTCGCGTTCTGCTATGAAAACGTCGTTGACCTGAGTAACTACGTCACCGAAAAAATGATCGACTGCCTGCTGGTTGGCTGCGTCCCCATCTATTGGGGTGCTGACAATGTGACCGATCTGGTTCCCGCCGACTGCTTTATCGACCGCAGACAGTTCAGAGATACGGCTGATTTGCACCGTTTTCTGTTGTCGATAGACGAGGCGCGTTACGCCCGCTATCAGGAGGCCATCGCAGCCTTCAGGGACAGCGAGGCGGCCCACCAATTCAGTAACGCTCACTATGTGACCGTCGTGGCGAACGGTATTGCAGAATCGCTCAGCGAGTCCAGGCCTTAGCCGTTTGCAGAATGGCCTGCTCTAGCGGGGTTTCGACACGCAAACCAAGCGTCTTCGCTCGCGTGATGTCAGGGATATAGCGGGAGCGTAATTGACCCAAGGCTGCGTTGCCTTCGATTATCACCGGCTTGTCCGGTGCGACCACTGAAGCGATCAGGCGAGCCAGATCGCCCAATGCTATCGCCTGATCCGACCCCACGTTGTAACACTGCCCCGACTCACCCTGTGTCAGCAAGGTGAACAGCCAATGGGCCATATCGCGTCCATCCAGGTAACTGCGTAAAGGCGTACCGTCACCCTTCACCACAATCTGGGGGGCCTTGAGGGCATCATGGAGAAAATTGCCAATGGCATAGGGCCCCAGGGGGGGAATATGTTCACCGATGAAGGCAAAACAGCGGGCCACAACCGTTTCCAGGCCAGTTTCGGCTGCATAGAGTGCGCACAGATGCTCGGCCATGCGTTTAGACTGACCGTAAACTTGCGCGACAGAACTCGTCAACGGTGCGAAAATATCTGACTCACGCAACTGTTCACAGTCCTGCGGTTGTGCGCCGTACACCGCCCCGGAGCTGGTCAACAGAAAACGTTTAGCGCTCCGCTTCACGGCAAAATCGAGCATGAGCCGCGTACCGTTGACGATTTGATCTGACCACTGCAGGCGGCTGCCATGGGCATGGGTATCCGCGGCCGCATGGATGATGTCGGTAATCGCGGCCGGGAGGGTGTCTAACGCCGCAGAGACCGATGACGCCTGTAAATCAGCCGTATGCAAGTGCAAAAACGGTAGTGCCGCGTAACGCGGATAGGTCGCCGTAAACGCCTGAGCATCACGCGTCAGCACCCAGAGTTCTGGCGGCTCATAGCCGGCCTTACATGACTCGACGAGGTAGTCGAGTAGCGTTCGACCGACAAAGCCAGTTCCCCCCGTCAGCAGGATGCGACGTCCGGCCAGATTCAAGGGGGGTGAAGGCTCAACTGTTACCACTTGATTACTCCCCTTTCAGGAAGCGATGAACACGCGGTGTAAGCGAGGCGAGATCCAGACCATGCTCCTTCAGCAGGTAATCGTAGGTGCCACAGCACTCCGAGAAACGATCCTGCACACCGATTCGCAAAACACGGGTTGGCCAGTGTTCACAGGCAGTCTCTGTCACCAGAGAACCGAGTCCGCCCGCCACATCGTGCTCCTCGAAGGTCACGACACGCGAACTGGCGCGCAGAATTGAAACCAGGCGATCCTGTTGCAGCGGCTTAAGGCAGGATACACTCCAGACACTGGCCTCGGGCACCTGGGTGTCGGCCAGTTGTCTGGCGGTGCAGACCATCGAGCCGGTCGCCAGAAACGCCGGGCCACCGGCCTTTCCTAAGCGGACCTGGCAGAGCCCTCCCTGTAAATCCGGTGCCGGCATCTGGGTATGCACCCCCCCCCGATCGGCCTTGCCCATACGCAAATAAACGGCGCCTTTCCGGGCATAAGCCAGCTCCATACAGCGCGTCATTTCAAAACGATCTGCCGGTGAATACACAGCAAGATGTGGAATCGCACGCACGCAGGCGATATCTTCCGTCGATTGATGACTGGTGCCCAGGTGACTGTAGACGAAACCGGCACCATCCCCCAGCAGAACAACCGGCAATTGGTCATGCGCGATATCCAGCTTGATCTGCTCGACCACCCGCACGGGTACGAAGGCGCTGAGGCCATAGACAAAGGGGCGGTAGCCGAGACGGGCCAGGCCTGCCGCCATGCCGACCATGTTCTGTTCAGCGACCCCGGCATTGATATACTGCGTGGGGCATTCGCGCCGGAAGGCATCAAACAGCGCGTAGCCATGATCCCCGGTCAACAGAAGAACGTTAGGGTCCTGCGTGGCCAGTTTAACGAGGGCATCGGAAAAGGCCTGTCTCATGACGTCACCCCGCTATCCACTTCCGCCAGGGCTGCGGCATAGCGTGCCGCATCCAGCCGGGTGTAATGCCAGCGGTTGTCATTTTCCATAAACGACACGCCTTTACCTTTGACCGTATTGGCGATCAAGGCTTTGGGTTTAGAGCCGGGGCGCTGCCAGAGCGTCGTAATAGCCGCCTCGATTGCGGCCTCGTCATGTCCATTCACCGTCACGGTATCAAAACCAAAACTGGCAAGTTTGGCGTCCAGATCACCCAGCGCCAGCACTTCATCGGTGGTGCCCATGGCCTGAAAACCATTTTTGTCGACAATCAGCATCAGATTATGCAAACCGTGGTGAGCGGCCACCAGCGCCCCTTCCCAGATCGGTCCCTCATTGATTTCACCATCCCCGACTACGGCATAGACCTTTTGATCGGTGCCACGCCGTAAAGCGCCCATTGCCATGCCCACACCGACCGAAAAGCCATGACCGAGCGAGCCAGACGTCACTTCCAACCCCGGCACGCGCGAATCCGAAAGCCCTTTCAGATGGCTGCCATCTTTAAAGTAATTCGATACATCCTCAGGCCCCAGCCAACCACGCTCGACCATACAGGCATATTGCGCCATCACACCATGGCCTTTGCTCAGCACCAGAAAGTCGCGCCCTTCCGCATCGGGATGATTATCGGGATAGCGCAGAAAACGACGGTACAGCACCGCCAGCAACTCGATAATCGAGAAGGCACAGCCGATGTGGACGGTGGAACCGGCATAGGCCATCTCCAATACGGTTCGGCGCAAACGTCCCACCGGATAAGCGTGCGACGAGGCACGGGAATCACTCATGCGCGCTCCTAAAAATTCAATCCGAAGAACTCTTCCAGACGGTCCACAATGTAATCCAGATGCGGCTGTTGCAAGCCGGGGAAAACGCCCAGCCAGAAGGTCTGATTCATCACGCGGTCGGTCTGGGTCAGGTCGCCACTGATCCGATAGGTCTGCCCCTGCATGTAAGGCTGACGAACAAGATTACCGGCGAACAGCAAGCGCGTGGCAATCCGGTTCTCTTCCAGGTAATTGATCAGATCACGGCGCTGCACGCCACTCTCTTCCTTGAGTACCAGGGGAAAACCGAACCACGAGGGTTCAGAGCCTGGTGTAGGCTCCGGCAGATGGAAAAAGGACTCGCAGCTCTTGAGGCGGTTATGCAGGTAGGCAAAGTTCGCCCGTCGTGCCTGAATGAAGCCTTCCAGCCGGTCCATCTGTGCCAGTGCGCAGGCGGCCTGCATGTCCGAAATTTTCAGGTTATAGCCTAAATGACTGTAGGTGTATTTATGATCATAGCCCTCTGGCAGATCGCCCAGATGCCAGCAGAAACGCTTGCCACAGGTGTTGTCCTTTCCGGGAGGACAGTAACAGTCACGCCCCCAGTCCCGAAAGGATTCTGCAATCAATTTCAGCTCCGGGTTGTTGGTCAGCACGGCGCCGCCCTCCCCCATCGTGATATGGTGCGCGGGGTAAAAGCTCAGGGTGGCCAGATCACCAAAGGTCCCGACCTTCTGCCCCTTGTAGGTTGCGCCCAGGGCATCGCAGCAATCCTCGATCAGCCACAAGCCGTATTTCTGGCAAAGCGCCGTTACGACCTCCAGGTTGAATGGATTTCCCAGCGCATGTGCCAACATGATGGCTTTGGTCTTGGGGGTAATGGCCGCTTCGATCTTGTCCGCATCGATATTGTGAGTGCGCAGGTCAACATCCACAAAAACGGGCACGGCGCCGAACTGCAGGATTGGGTTCACCGTTGTCGGGAATCCGGCAGCGACACCGATTACCTCATCTCCTCGCTGAATCGCTCTTTCGCCCAACCGGGGAGAGGTCAGCGTTGAAAAGGCCACCAGATTCGCAGACGAGCCGGAGTTCACACTGAGCGCGTATTTCACACCGACAAATTCAGCCAGACGATGCTCAAACTCTTCGTTAAAACGACCGGTGGTCAGCCAGCCATCCAGGCTTGCCTCAACCATCATTTTCAGTTCCGGCGCACCGATCACTTTTCCGGATACAGGCACTGGCGTTTCGCCCGCGACAAAAGCCCGTGGTGCATAGACCAGATCGGCATAGCGTTGCACCAGTTTTGCGATTTCCTCACGCACGGCGTGGGGCGTATTCAGGGCGTTAGGATCCGTCATGCTGTTTTCTCTCGATCTTTACTCAGGCAGGCCGCCTGATAGGCTTCAATTTGATGCAGGCACACGTCGCGCATGGACTGCCCGGTTTGCCAGGCACGGTGCCATTCCACGATTTTGTCCAATGCCATGTCCAATGACCACTGGGGTGTCCAGCCCATGCGTGTACGCACTTTGGCGATATCCAGACGCAGAAAATTCGCTTCATGCGGTTGTGGGGTGCCCTCCAGTCTCCAGGAGGCCCCTTCACCCCAGAGCGTCGCAAGGTGCTCCACGATTTGCAAAACAGGCCAGGCATCGTCTTCGCGGGGACCAAAGTTCCAGCCTTCGGACCACTGTGCCGGGGAAAGGTAGAGTTGCTGTGCCAACTGAAGATAGCCGGACAGTGGCTCCAGCACGTGCTGCCAGGGGCGAACAGCGCGCGGACTACGAATCACCACCGGCTGCCCGTCTTCAAAGGCACGTAAGATATCAGGGACCAGGCGATCAGTGGCCCAATCCCCCCCTCCGATCACGTTGCCAGAGCGGGCACTGCCCAGCCCAATTCCACGCTCTGCATAAAAAGATTGGCGATAGGCACTCGTCACCAGTTCGGCACAGCCTTTACTGTTGCTGTAGGGGTCGAACCCACCCATGGCTTCATTTTCGCGATAGCCCCAGGCCCATTCGCGGTTCTCGTAACACTTGTCCGAGGTGACGTTGAGCACGGCACGCACCGACTCACACTGGCGCGCCGCCTCGAGCACATGCACGGTTCCCATCACGTTGGTCGCATAGGTCTGCACCGGTTCGGCATAGGACAAGCGCACCAGCGGCTGTGCCGCCATGTGAATCACAAGCTCGGGGTGACAGTCCGCAAATACACGCTTAACGGCTGATTCATCGCGAATATCGGCTTCGATGCTGCGCATGCCGCGCGCAACGTCCGCCTCCCTGAACAGGGCTGGTGTCGTCGGGGGTACCAGTGCCAGACCGACAACCTCCGCCCCCAGCGACTGCAACCACAAACTCAACCAGCTGCCTTTAAAGCCCGTATGGCCGGTCAGCAGCACCCGTTTACCTTGCCAGAAGGCGACGTCGATACGTGTCATACCGGTTACTCCCACACTTTCCAGGGGGCTTTGCCGCTGGACCATAGTTCCTCCAGCAAGGTTTTGTCACGCAGCGTATCCATGGGCTGCCAGAACCCTTTGTGCTCATACGCCATCATCTGACCGGTTTGCGCCAGCTCGGAGAGCGGCTCGCGCTCCCAGACCGTACTGTCATTTTTCAGGAGCGAAAGCACCTGCGGGGAGAGCACAAAGAAGCCGCCGTTGATCATGGCACCATCCCCTTTGGGTTTTTCCCGGAATTGGCGGACTTCCCCCTGTTGAATATCCAGAGCGCCGAAGCGCCCTGGCGGATACGTCGCGGTCAAGGTTGCGGCTTTGCCATGCTGGCGATGGAAGGCGAGGGTCGCGGTAATATCCACATCCGACACGCCATCCCCATAGGTAAAGCAAAAGGCATCTTCATCGCGCACATAATCTGCGACACGCAATAAGCGGCCGCCCGTCATTGCATCTTCGCCGGTATCGACCAGAGTGACTTTCCACGGTTCTGCGCGGCGCTGATGCACATGCATTTCATTCGAGCGCATATCAAAGGTCACGTCGGACATGTGCAGGAAGTAGTTAGCGAAGTACTCCTTGATCACGTAGCCCTTGTAGCCGCAGCAGATGATGAAATCGTTCACCCCATGATGGGAGTAAAGCTTCATGATGTGCCAGAGGATCGGCTTACCACCGATTTCGACCATCGGTTTGGGACGGACAGCGGTTTCCTCACTCAGACGAGTCCCATAGCCACCGGCCAGAATCACTGCTTTCATGCGGTCAATACTCCGTTGGAATCAGGCAGAGCACACAAAGGCATCTGCAAAAAAGGATTTTTCAGGCAGGCCCTGTGCGAGCAACGCTGCACGGGCATCCTGAATCATGGCATCGGATCCACAGGCATACACAACACAATCAGAAAAATTCCGTCGATCATCCAGTAGCGCCTGCTGAACATAGCCCCGGCGCCCTTGCCAATCCTGATCGGAACGCGACAGGACCTTAACCACGACCGCGTCGGGCGGCAGGGGCAGGTCGTCCAGATAAAGGTCCTCCGGGTGTCGCCCGCCCCAGTAAACCGTTACGGAGTGCGGCAGCTCGTCACGCTTTTCGCGTGCGGCACCGACTAACTGCTGCAGCATGGCCCGGACAGGGGCAATACCGGTGCCTGTCGCCAGAAACACCAGATCCTTGCCCGCCACATCGCGCAGAAAAAAGGTGCCCTGTGGCCCTTGCAAACGCAGCAGATCGTTGGACTTCGCCTGCCCAAACCAATAGGCGCTCATCACACCACCGGGCACTTCGCGGATATGCAGTTCCATTAATGGGCCTGCATCATTGGCCAGCGAGTAACTTCGTCGAACCCCATTGGGGCCGATCACATCGATATACTGACCGGCCAGGTGGCGCCAGTTTGCCGTGGGCGGCAGGCGCAAGGTCACTTTCACCACATCCGGTGCCAGTCGTTCCAGCTGATCGATCCGGCACGGCAATGTCCGGGACACGGGCACCTCAACGGTACCCAGATCCTCCACATCGAGCAACAGATCGCTGCCTGCGGTTCGTACGCAGCTTAAAATCCACCCCGCATCTCGTTCTTCCGGCGTCAGGCCGATCTCATCCTTCAAGGCCCGACTGCTGCCGGACACCACTTTGCAGCGGCAGGTTTTGCAGCGACCGGTTTTGCAACTGTAGGGCAGATTCACCTGCTGGCGCGCGGCGGCTGACAGCAGACTTTCCTGACCGTCCAGCGTGAATTGGCGTCCCTGAAGGGTGGTAATGATTGGCATCGTTCTCGTTGCGCGTGGCAGGACGGCTGGATCACCGTCTTATTATTGAGGTTAATGCCGAAGGATAAACAGGGCCTCCCGCAAAAACAAGGCCGGACTAACCGAAGGCTATGCACCCACAGCCTTCATAAACCATCGGGAAAGCCGGATAGCCTGCAGGCTTAAAAGCGGTGTAGACTCCTGTGTCAGTTCATTTACCCGGTCAGGTCGGTCATTGATGCAGGAACCGCGCTCATTTCTGATTGTCGCACTGCGTCGCATCGGCGACGTGTTACTGACGACGCCGCTCGTTCACAGCCTTCGGCAACGCTATCCCGAGGCGCACATCGCCATGCTGGTGTTCAAGGGTACCGGCGCCATCCTCGAAGGTAATCCGGACATTTCCCGCGTAATTGAAGTGCCGGAAAAAATGAAATGGCCCGAGGTCAAAGCCTTCTGGCGTGAACACGGTCGCCAGTTCGACTGGGCCATCTCTACACAAAGTGGTGACCGCCCCACCCTGCTGGCCATTCTTGCCGGGCGTAAGCGTGCGGCATTCATCCCACCTGAAGCAGGTAAAGCGTGGTGGCGCAAGTGGCTGATACAGCGGCCGATCGTGTGGGATGACACACCCCGGCATGTGGTCGAGCGTTACCTGACGCTGGCGCAACAGGTGGGAGCCTCTCCGGTTGCCCGGCTTGTTCCGCCGCGTCGACCCGATTTTGCCTTGGCAGAACGATTACCTGAGCGAGATCCGACCAAACCACTGGCGATCTGCCATCCGATGCCAATGTATGCCTACAAACGCTGGCCGGATGCGCAATGGCGGCGGCTGATCCAGAAACTGCTGACGTCCGGCTATCAGGTTGCCGTGACCGGTGGACCAGGGGAAAGTGAGAAACAGGCCCTGGAGACGCTTTTGGGGCCACTATCCGGCCAAGTGTTGAACCTGGCTGGACGCTTTCGCTTTGCCGAACTCAGTGAAGTGTTGCGGCAGGCCTCGCTCTTTATCGGTACTGACACCTCCGTCACTCATCTGGCAGCCGCCAACGGCATTCCGGTTACCGCCATTTTCGGTCCCACTGACCCGCGCATCTGGGGCCCGTGGCCGTCCAGTGCACTCGACGGCCGCTCGCCCTGGCAGGCGCGTGGCCCGCGTCAACAAAGTGGCAATATCACGATTATTCAGGACGAATTGTCCTGTGTGCCCTGTCAGCAGGAAGGCTGTGACCGCCACCTCGAAAGCCGCAGCGAATGTCTGCAGAATATTACGTCCGACAGCGTGTTCCTCCGATCATGATAAAACTCAGCGTTATTCTCATCACTAAAAATGAAGCCGACTGCATTGCACGCTGCCTGGACTCTGTCGCGTTTGCCGATGAAATCATCGTGGTTGATTCCGGCAGCCAGGACGACACCGTCGACATTTGCAAGCGATATACGGAGAAGGTGTTCGCCACCGATTGGCCGGGCTTCGGCCTGCAGAAACAGCGGGCGCTCGATCAGGCCAAGGGCGAATGGGTCCTCTCAATTGATGCCGATGAGTGGGTGACGCCACCGCTGGCGGCAGAGATACAAGAGGCTATCCAACAGGCCGATGCCCAAACCTCGGCCTATGAAATTCCGCGTCTGTCCAGCTACTGCGGCAGGCCCATGCGACACGGTGGCTGGTTCCCTGATTACTGCCTGCGTTTGTTCCGCCGCGAGAAAGGCCGCTTCACGCCCGTCCCCGTGCATGAACGCATCGAGGTGGATGGCCTCATCAAGCGCCTGCACACTCCGTTTCAGCACGAGGCCTTCGTCGATCTCGAAGAGGTGTTGCGCAAGGTTAATGGCTACAGCAGCCTGGGTGCCCGACAGCAGTTCGAGGCGGGAAAACGTGGCTCTCTCAGCAAGGCGGTGCTCAAAGGGCTTTGGGCCTTTATCCGCACCTACTTTCTCAAAGCGGCCTTCATGGATGGTCGGGAAGGGTTCATGCTGGCCGTGTCGAACGCCGAAGGCACCTACTACAAATACCTCAAGCTGATGGATCTGGCGCGTTTGCAGCGGGAACGACGTCCTTGAACAAGGTCGTCAGACTTGTAGCGCTTTTCGCGTGTCTGAGCGCTTGTGGCTTAGCTTACGCCAGCACTGACGAAACGGACGACTCTATCAGCTACGCGTTTTCGTCGTTGCTCGGCACCGGCTATTACGAGGTCAAAGGCGATAAGCTCTTTCTGATGACACTACCCTTTTCCTGGCAAACGGAGTCGATGGCAGAGGGCAACAGGCCCTGGACGCTTCTGCTGCCGGTCTCCGTCAGCCTGACCCGCATCAATGAGCTGATCGAGAATCTTCCCAAGACCACCTACCTGGAAGCCCTGGATGAGGAAGTCCGCGCCCTCACCTTTGCACCGGGCGTGGAGTGGTCGATTCCCCTGCATTACGATTGGACGGTCAAACCCTACGTGCAGGCAGGCATGGCCTGGGATGCCGCCGCCCGCCAGTCAAACTACCTGTTTTTTAGCGGTGCGACCGCGAGGCGACGGTGGGATCTGCAGGGGCACCGCCTCACCTGGGGCAACGGTCTCTCGGCCGCTTATCAGCAACCTCGCCATAGCGGAGAACGTAGCGTGTTACTCATGCTGCAAACCGAGCGAACCCAGGCGGAGCAGGTTCCGGTTGAAAACATGGCCCACCTGGGCCTAACCCTCGGATTCAGGGAAGAAAGAAGCCTGATGGGTATTCCCTATCAGCGCGTCGGCTTAAGCCTGGTCAGGGGATCAAACGACCTGAAAGCCGTCGCCCTGAATCTAGGTTTCTGGTTATGATCGCGCAGGTATTCACTCAAGGAGTTTCAATGCGTCGCGCTGTTTCATCCCTACATTCAAAAAGCCTGCCGGCGCTAGCCCTTGGCCTCATTCTTAGCGTTATGTGTACAGTGAGCGCCCGAGCCGAATCTGATCTCGGCTCACTGGCCTCCCTGGCTCAGGCCTATCCCGATGCCCCCATTCCGGTGGGCTGGACCGCAGGGGGTGTCGCCCTCAACTATGGTGCACGTTACGAGGCCGACTCAAGTCAGACTTACCTCTTTCCCGGCGCGATTTACATGGGCGATCACTGGGCCTATCTGGGCGACCGTGCGCGCTACTATCTCTATCGCAACGGCCCCTTCGCCAGCTTTGCCTATGGCCGTCTGCGTGTCGGAAATCTCGACCCCGAAAAATATGCCGAATGGAGTGGTTTAAATCCTCGCAAATCGGAATTGGAAGCCGGTATTGGAGGCAACCTGATCACGCCCTTCGCCTTGCTGACCGGACGTATCTGCACGGATATCACCGGCCGCAGCAAAGGTCAGGAAGCATTGCTCTGGGCTGACTTCCCCGTGTTAAGAGGTCGCTTCCTGATCATGCCCGGCATGGGCATGCAGTGGCGCAGTCGTCGTCTGGCAAACTACTATTTCGGCGGCGTCAGCGAAAGCGAAGCCGCACCGGGGCGCGAGGCCTATGACGTTGGCAATGCGCTCTCATTTTCCAGTGCCCTCATTACCTCCTACCGCATTTCTGAAAAGTGGATTGGGCTACTGCTGTTGGGCTATGAGGTCTATGATGACAAAATCAGCGACAGTCCACTGGTTCAACATGAGGGTGAACATATGCTCATGATTGGCACGGGGTATCAGTTTTAATGACCTTCAGTTCGGATAAACGTGAGTCCAATACGATGCTCATCTCCGTCATTGTCACGACCTACAATTGGCCGGACGCGCTGGCCGCATGTCTCGACAGTCTGTTAAAACAGGATGATCCTCATTTTGAGATCCTGATTGCCGAAGACGGCGAATTGCCTGCCAATGCGGAAATCGCTGCGCGCTATACCCGCAACACGCGAATTCCGATCCGCCATGTTCGCCATGAAGACACCGGATTCCGGGCCGGCACCATTCGCAACAAAGCCGTCGCCGTCAGTCGGGGCGACTACCTGATCTTTCTCGATGGTGACTGCCTGGTCTTTCCCAACTTTGTGGCTCGTCACCGCCAACTTGCGACGCAAGGACACTTCGTGCCCGGCAATCGCGTACTACTCAGCCAGACCTTTACGCCCACCGTCCTGAAGGAGCACCTGCCGATCTATCTGTGGAACGGACTTCGTCTATTAACACTAAGGATAAGCGGCAAACTGAACCGACTGCTACCGCTCTTCTATCTTCCGCTCGGGTTCCTGCGCCGTCGACAACCACTCAAGTGGGAAAAGGCCATGACCTGCAATCTCGCAGTCTGGCGGAGAGACTTCTATCAGGCCAACGGTTTTGACGAACTCTATGAAGGCTGGGGGTATGAAGACTCGGACCTGGTGATCCGCCTGATTCATAACGGGGTTCACCGACTGGAAGGACGCTTTGGAGTGCCGGTATTGCACCTTTGGCACAAACAAAACCCGCGCGATAAGGCCGATGCTAATTATCAACGCCTGCTGCAACGGGTGAGTGATCCTCTGTGTTTACGTGCTGAAAAAGGCGTCACGGAGCATCTGCCAGAGGCTGCGCACACGACGACGCCAACCGGGGCAGCGCATTAAAGGATTGAACCACCTGTTCCGGTGGTAAGGCCGACCAGCACGGCGGTTCAATGCCCAGACAGGCATAGCGACAGGTTTTTTTCATGCAGGGTGCACAGTGATACGTCGCCTTGAGCGACTGTTGCCGCGCCCCATAAATCCCCGACAGATCCGGGTTGGTCGGGCCATACACACCGATCAGAGGAACATCCAGTGCCGTTGCCAGATGCCCCAGGCCCGTGTCCACGGAGATCGCACCGGATGCGCCACGCAGATAGGCGGCCAACTGACGCAAAGACGTCCGCTCCAGCATCACAGCGCCTTTATCAACCAGCCGCAATGCCCGCTGACGCTCACTGTCATTGCCCCAGGTCACAACCGGCGTCAGCCCTTGCCGTAACAGGTGACCACACACATCACCCCAAAAGGTTTCCGGGTAGTGCTTGGTCTCCCAGGTCGTGCCATGCAACAGGAACACATAGGGCTTTGGCAGAAACGCCTCTGCCGGAAGTTCCAGGCCATAATTCGGGGGCGTATCAGGGCGTGCATAGCCCAGCGAAGCGGCAAACAACTGACGCACCCGCTCCACCGCATGAAGCGAACGCGAAATCGTAAAGGTGTTCTGATAAAAACGGCTGGCCAGCGGTTCACGTATCGACGCTGCATCGTAACCCGCACTGGGCGCCGTATTGAGCCGTGTCAGCCAGGCGCTTTTCAGTAAGCCTTGCGCATCAATGATCAGATCATAGCGGGTCGCGGCCAGCTGCTCACGGAACTGCCGAAATTCGTGCCCACGCCAGGTTTTGACCGGTGATTTACGCCAACGGCGCAGGGCGATCGGAATCACACGGTCGACGGCCGGATGCCAGGAGGGAATTTCAACAAAGCCCTCTTCGGCAATCCAGTCAAAACGGATCTCAGGCTTCGCACGGCGGGCGTCTGACAGGGCAGGCAGCGTGTGGATAATATCGCCTAGCGATGAGGTCTTGATCAGAAGCACCTTCATCGGAGAGGCCTAACGCAAAGACTGCAACGCGTCATTCACCGTCTCCGGGGCAAGATCCCGCAGACATTTATAATGCCCCAGCGGACACTGACGCTCGAAACAGGGGCTGCAACTGATCCCGGTCCGCACAATTTTCGCTTTCTCGCCCAAGGGCGGCGTAAAACCGGGCGAAGTTGAGCCATACACCGCCACCAGCGGACGCCCTAAGGCTGCCGCCACATGCATCAGCCCCGAATCGTTGGACACCACCTGTGAGGTCAGCGACAGCAGAGCGACCGCTTCTTCCAATGACGTAAGACCGGCAAAATCACGCACGGACTCAGACTTTGCAGGTAAGCGTGCCGCAATTGCTTCGGTCACGGCCCGATCCTTGGCGGACCCGAACAGCCAGACCTCGCCTCCCGCCTGCAAATGGATTTCCGCCACGGCCGCGTAATGGGATTCCGGCCATTGCTTGGCAATGCCAAATTCCGCACCCGGACACAGCCCCAACACCGGACGTTGGCCTGCATTTTTGACCTCGAATTTTTCCGCCACCCGCGCAACCGCAGCGACGTCGAGCTTAAGTGACGGCGCTGGAATATCGGAAAGCTCCGCCTGCCCCGCGTCATAGCCCAGGGCGGCAAAGCGCTGGATCATCAGCGGCAAGGCATGTTTATCGAGAACCCGAACGTCATTGAGCAGGCCGTAGCGCATTTCACCGCGCCAGCCGGTGCGACGGGGGATATGCGCCAGCCAGGGGATCAGCGCCGACTTAAGCGAATTGGGTAACACGATGGCCCAGTCATACTGGCCTCGCAGCGTCTTTGCCAGATCGCGCCGCAACCCCCATTCCAGGCTGCCATGCCCCACCGGCATGTCGATGGAAGCCCGTACTTCCGGCATGGCGGCCACAATTGGGCGACTCCAGGCCGGCGCCAATACATCGATCTGGCAGTCGTGATAGCGGCGCTTGAGCACCTTGAACAAACACTGGGCCATGACCATGTCACCCACCCAGGACGGCCCCACGATCAAGATGCGGGGCCCACTCAGCCAAGGCTCAAACAGCATGCCGACTCCTGTCCTGAAGGTTTAGACGTAGGTCAGCCAGTGGGCATACTCGTCATTGCGCCCCTTCACCACATCAAAGTAAAGGCTCTGCAGTTTTTCCGTCACGGGACCGCGTCTGCCTGCGCCAATCTTGCGGCCATCCAGCTCACTGATCGGCGTCACTTCTGCCGCCGTTCCGGTGAAGAAGGCTTCGTCCGCAATATACACTTCGTCGCGCGTGATTTTCTTTTCGACCAACTCAAAACCGCAGGCCTTGGCCAGATGGAAAATTGTGTTCCGGGTAATCCCGTTCAGACAGGAGGTCAATTCAGGCGTGTAGATCACGTTATCCTTGATGACAAAAATGTTCTCACCCGAACCTTCAGCCACATAGCCTTCAGGATCCAGCAACAGGGCTTCCTGACAACCACAGGACAATGCTTCATTCAACGCCAGCATCGAGTTGATGTAATGGCCGTTGGCCTTGGCGCGCGTCATGGAAATGTTCACGTGGTGACGGGTATAGGAGCTGGTCCGCACCTTGATGCCTTTTTCCAGCGACTCTTCACCCAGATAGGCGCCCCACTCCCAGGCGGCGACAATCGCGTGCACCTTCAGGTTATTGGCGCGCAGCCCCATGCCCTCGGAGCCGTAAAAGGCCATCGGACGCATGTAAGCCGACTTGAGCTTGTTCTTGCTGACCGCTTGTTTTTGGGCTTCATTGAATTCTTCTTTGCTGAACGGCAGCGGCATACACATGATATGGGCCGAATCAAAGAAACGGTTGGTGTGTTCCTGTAGCCGGAAGATGGCCGTGCCTTTCGGGGTTTCATAAGCGCGCACGCCTTCAAAGACGCCCATCCCATAGTGCAGCGTGTGGGTCAGTACGTGAACCTTGGCATCACGCCATTCCACAAACTCCCCATCGAACCAGATCAGACCGTCACGATCCGCCATCGACATCTTAAGTACTCCTTGAATTCAGTGTCATTAATCGTTGCCAGACATCGCAAACCCATGCCCGTTCCTGTTCAAATTCGTCGCAACCTACACGAGAAGGCAGGTTCTGCAGTGCCAGGCGATGTCCCCGTGATCGCAGCAGACGGTATATTTCGCACAGCTGCGCCGCATCGTCGTTTGAAATCAGCCCGGCCTCAGCCAGTGATTCGAGGATGCGGATATTGTCACTCCAGCGAATGACCGAGGGGTATTCATGTGCCCAGCGAATAGCCAGATATTGAACCATAAATTCAATGTCAACGATACCGCCCGGATCCTGTTTGAGATCAAAATGCGAGTACACGCCACTGGCATCCGGTTTAGTCGCCAGGTTATCCCGCATCTTCTGCCGCATGTCCACGACATCGTTCAGCAACTTTTCAGGTTCCCGAGGCTGACACAGAACTTCCCGACGCACCCGATCAAAGGCTTTACGCACGGCAGGGCACCCCGCTACAAAACGGGCGCGCACCAGCGCCTGATGCTCCCAGGTCCAGGCCTCCTGATGCTGATATTTTTCAAATGCGCCCAGGGAGCTGACCATCATACCGCTGCCGCCAGAGGGACGCAGTCGGGTATCGACTTCGTAGATATCCCCCGTCGCCGTGCGGGTATTGATCAGGTGGATAATCCGCTGGCTCAGCCGCGCAAAAAACACCTGATTATCAATGCTGTTCTCACCATTTGTCGCCAGATCAATCGCCGCCCCATGCAGGAAGACCAGATCCAGATCTGAGCCATAGCTCAGCTCGATGCCCCCCAGCTTGCCATACCCAATCACCCCGAAATGGGTGTCGCACAGGGTATCCTGATCCAGCCTTGGCACGCCATAACGGCGCACGGTATCCCGCCAGGCCAGATCCACCACTTCTTCCAGCAGCGTTTCAGCAATGAAGGTCAGGTAATCACTGACTTTCATCAAGGGCAAAGTTTCGCGCAAATCCGAAGCCGCGACCCGCAGCACATGGGCTTTCTTGAAATAACGCAGCGCGTCCATCTGCTCTTCCAGATCCTCATCCGGAATGCGCAACAGCATCTGACGTAGCTCATCTCTCAACGTGGGAATATCAGGGGGAGAATAAAGGCTCTCTGTGTGTAACAACTCATCCAACAACAGTGGCGTACCCAGAATCAATTCGGCGATCCAGCCACTTTCGGCAAACAGACGAACGAACTCTTTCAGCGCACCGGGTTTTCCAACAGCAGGATGAAATAGGCCGTGCGCCGCAGAACAGTTTCAACAAAATCCAGCAAGCGCTTTTGCCCGGCTTCGACGACTTGCTGTCTCACGATTTCGCCAATCAGAACGGGCATGAACTGATCCAGGCGAACTCGCCCTTGCGCCTGAAGGTGCTGGACTTTACTGCTGCCACGCAGCTGCAGCAGATTTTCCGCCAGTGCGCCCGCATCTGTGCAATCGTGCTCCGTTAGCATCTTGACCGCATCGGCCAATGCACAATCACCCCGCCAGATTGGTACCCAGTCTGCGCCGCCCCCTTTCTCTGCCCCAACCGTCTTACGCCGATCAACAATCACCCGACTGAACTGTTCGCTGACCACTGCCCGCTCGCGCCGCAGATCGTCCATCAATGCGGCCCATGACGGGTAATTCATCGCCGCCGCCACCCGCTCGCAACTGTCCGGGTCGTCGGGCAAGGTCTGAGTCTGACGATCTCCCAATCCCTGAATCGCGTGCTCAAGATTGCGCAGAAAAATATACGCATGACGCAGCGATGCCACCACATCAGCCGGTAACAACGCTAACACTGCCAGCGCATCAAGCGCTTTTAATAAACCACGCTCACGCAGGGTTGGCTCCCGCCCTCCCCGTACCAATTGAAACGCCTGAACGATAAACTCAATCTCGCGAATGCCACCGGCACCGAGTTTGATGTTGTTATCCAGCCCCTTACGCAAGACTTCGCGCTCGATCATTTCCTTCATGCTGCGCAGGGCTTCGATGGCACTGAAATCAATATATTTGCGGTAAACGAAAGCATTCAAACGGGACAACAATTCCTCACCTGCCACCAGATCCCCCGCAACGGGACGCGCCTTAATGAAGGCATAACGCTCCCAGTCACGACCCTGATCCTCGCAATACTCTTCCATCGCAGCAAAGCTGAGGGCCAGCGCCCCGGCCGTACCATAAGGGCGCAAACGCATGTCGACACGAAATACAAAGCCATCTGCCGTGGTTTTATCCAAGGCATTAATCAGTTTTTGTCCCAATCGAATGAAAAATGCTTGATTGTCCAGGCAACGGGAACCATCGGTTTCGCCCGACTCCGGGAAGGTAAAAATCAAGTCGATGTCCGAGGAGACATTCAATTCGCTGGCACCGAGTTTCCCCATACCGAGCACGATCATTGGCTGGGTCTCACCGGCTGCATTGCGCGGTGTGCCGTACTGTTCAATCAGGCGGGTCTGACACCAGCGCAAGGCCTCGTCAATCAGCAAATCGGACAAGCCAGATAACTCGGAAACGGTTTCCCAGTAGCCAATCCGAGCAACCAGATCGCGCCAGATCAGGCGGCATTGATGCTGTCGCCGGAAATAGCGCAAGGCTGTCAGCATGACCTCTTCATCGGCAATGGCTTCCAGCTGGGTGCGCAGTTGCTGGCGCGTTTGGGCGATATCTAAAGGCGCCTCTACCGCAACCAGCAACCACGGCAACAGGGTTTGTGGAAACCGACAAATACTTTCTACAAGATAGTCACTGACCACGCACACCCGCTTTAATACTGCGTTATGCTGCCCGATAAAGCCAGCGAGCTCCGTCGTTTCATTTAACCGAGACCAGTTACGCTGTGCCGTGGCTGTCCAGCCCACCAAAGGTTCACTCACGTTTATTATACCCGCGCCAATTTGAGACAAATCTGACCGATGGTAGTGGAATTCAGCAGCGCCTCACCCAGCGCGTCAACGCCCTGCGCCTGCAAGCTGGAAAGGATGCGCCGCATTTCCGCAACCAACACCTGATCCAAGGATAGATCACGCTGCCCCAGAAAGACCCGAAGCCAGGTCAAATTCAGGAGGTATTCCGACCAGTTATCTGAAGGTGTCACCGCAGCATTGACCGAATCCAAATAGATACTCACACGCCGGAGCGCTTCATTCAGATCGCGAGGCGGCGCATCGTTGCGTGTTACGGGCAGCCCGAGGCCATAGCCTTTCTGCGCCTTGCTGACAAATCCCGGCCAACAGGGTAGCTGCCCCGCAATCTGGCCTGCCAGAGCAAAAAGGTCGGCAGGTTCACCCACCTTCAACTCAAGCTCGATTTCATTTAAGGGAACGTCATGTTCCTCGTTGTAAACTCGTCCCCGATCAAAGGCCACCTCAATTTCAACACCCGGCTGACGCGACCACCAAATGCCTCTCTCGAAGGCTGTCGTAAACACGGGTTGAAGCGTTTGAATCGAGAGCTCGGCGGGCCAACCCGCTTCGGCCAGACAGGACGCATCCAACTGCTTGGACTCAACCGGCCAGTTCCATTCATTGCGGGAATGCAACCCACCGTGAACGCCACCGCCGCCTTTGAGTGTTTGAATCCACTGCACACCCTGTTTACGCAGGCGCAAGGCCATCCGCTGACTGCGCAGTTGGCGCTCGGGGGTATCGTAGTAGATGCTTACCAGATCCTGCGTTTCACACACAGGCCCCAGTAATTGAGTAAGAACGGCGACGGCCCTTTCGCTCTGGGCCGCCGGAATGACCAACTTAAGTTCGATTTCCTGCATGATGCTCGCTCGTGAAAATTTCCTCCATCATGCCACAAGCCACGACCTTTATCCCTAAACGCAAAAAGCCGGCTTGCGCCGGCTTTTCAGACTTTCAGGTTATGCGTACAACTTAGAAGTTGTAGGCAGCACCGATAACCAGTTTTTCTGTATCAGCAGAATCCGTACCTTCATCAACTGAACCCACGCCAAATTCAACATAGGCATACATGTTGTCAGATAGATTGTGTAGAGCCTGCAGGAAAACCAAGTCCTTTTCCTCGGCAACGCTCGCACCGTTCTCTTCCATTTTATAACCCAAAGCGAGCTGTGTTTTACCAAGGCCGTAAACCCCCGCAAGGGCCCACAGATCTCTTTCAGTGCTATCGATATCAACACCTGCTACCGCATCCGCTGAGCGAGTCTCATACTGGCCAATCACCGCCAACTGATTAAGCTTTACCTTGGCGGCAAATCCGATTGAGTCGCCGTACTCAGTCCCGGATTGATCTTTACCCATGCTATAGGCAAGTGCTACATCAAACATATTTGCAGTGTACATACCTGCAATCTGGCCAGAGTAGCGGGTTTCATTAGTCAAGGGCACGCTTACGCCTACAGTCAGCCCACCACCGATAGTGGGAGACACATACTGCAACTGGTCACCCTCTTCGTCTTTGGCGATTTCACCTTGAAACTTGTTGTCGAACAGAGAATCGCCATATGAACTCGACTCGGTGAAGTCGATCATGTCGGTCCACTCATAGACAGTATCTTCTGATCCAACCAGAACAGAACCGAATCCGCCCTTAACACCCATATAGGCCTCATCAAGCTTGTTGATACCCCCACCGCGCTCCTCATTGATATTGATGTTGTCAGCATCTGCCGAAAATTCAAATTCGGCCTTCATGAACCCAGTGATACCTGGGGCTATCTCATGATCCGCTTTCACACCAATCGTTGAACCGTTGTCAAAAAAATCATTCAGGGTCTCTTCAGTAGCACCATTGCCTTCATCATAGCTCTGGTGCCCATAAGCCAACTGAATGTTACCATAAATGGTTGGGCCCGCAGCAAATGCAGCACTTGAAAGGGTCGCGGCAGCGATAGCTGATGCAATCAAAGTCTTTTTCATGTCGTCTTCCTTCTGTAAGAATTAACCGCTTTTAGATAAGCGTTGTTTAAGAGTTTTACGCACGTCGTCTTCAATGACGCTTGACTTGTCTCCCCACATCATGTGGATCAAAAACCAGCCAGCGAATCCCTTTTATCGTTGTTACTTACGCTATTCCGAACTCGCACTTCTTCACCTGACGCCATTTGAAACAGCCGGTTACACGAAAGTGTTAAGACCGAATATGAACAAAGTGTTATTCATCAACTTTGCTTTTGCAACCGTGATACGTATAAGACGCAGGGCGTCTTCAATGACGCTTAGCTTGTCTCCCCACATCATGTGGATCAAAAACCAGCCAGCGAATCCCTTTTATCGTTGTTACTTACGCTATTCCGAACTCGCACTTCTTCACCTGATGCCATTTGAAACAGCCGGTTACACGAAAGTGTTAAGACCGAATATGAACAAAGTGTTATTCATCAACTTTGCTTTTGCAACCGTGATACGTATAAGGGGTCCTGTGGAAGAACCGACAAATTTGACAAGTTTGGCTCTGACGCGATCATAGCGAGCCCTGAAGTTGTTTGAACTGCCCTTGGATCATCGCCTTTTCCTGAAGTATTACCTTGTTCTCGTCAATCAGAAATACAATCTTGTCCTGACAGGCTTTTAGTTCGGCTTTGGTGGTCTCCAATGCTTGAGATAACACAGCGACTTGCTTATCGACTTCTGCTTTCTGCATGGTGATCATTGCCATGTTTTCCGCCAATTGTTCATTTTTATGCTGGAAATCCCGATGCTTCGTCAAGGCGTCTTCCAGATCGCGCTTCAGAGCCTGGATATCTTTTATCTTTCCGTTTAGCTCCCTGTTCAGCGTTGCATTGGCCTGTTCAAGTTTACCCACGCTGCTCTGTAACAGTGCATTGGCATCAAATATCTCGGACGCATTGGACTCAGCCTGGGCGAGCCGGTGTTGCAGATCCCGAACCTGGTCTTTTAATCCCTGAGTAACTGTACGAAACTGTTCGCGCTCTTGCTGACGGTCTTCCGCAGAGCGCTGCTGATAGTGTTCAAAGTGTTCTCGAATATCCTTATTTTCCTGCTTGAGTTCAGCAACACTTCCCTTCAGTTCAGTAGTCCTCGCAATCGCTTCGTCTCGTTGTGACTCGGCTTTAATCAGGCTGATACGGGCATCTTCCAGAGACTTTTGTGCCTCACCTTTTTCTTTGTTTTGCCGCTCAATCTGGCTCTCAAGGTCTTGTTGTCGGGCAGTAAGCTGCGCGATGGTGTTTTTGGCATCGATCAACTCTTTGCGAAGCTCTTGATTGAAACCTTCAAATTCCTGGCGGGCCTGCTCGATACGATGGTCGGCCATTTGTTGTACCCGCTCATGCAGCGACTTTACCACTTCGAGCAAGTCGTTCGGTAGCCCGCCGATATCGGCCGCCTCTCCGTTATCGGAGCGCCACCGTTTGAGCAGTGGCGCAATGGTGCTTTTGCTGCCGGTGCCGAGATGTTCACGAACCCGGTCTACAGTAGGTTCTTGGCGCTGAATTTTGATGGCCTCAGCGGCTTTGGCAACGTCGTGGTAAGTGACACCGGCACGGGCCATGGTGAATTCCTCTCAGATTATTTAATAACGTAATATGTATCACGTAATATAACATTATATTTGTGTTTTTCAACTGCGCTTGAATTTTAAAATTTAACCATCGATAATCAACCTTATCGTCTGTTAGATAGTTCCGCCAAAAATATTCCGCTTGTAACGACGGTACATAGCCGCCTTTTCAGTGATTTCGAAGAGAATCCTATTTATGAACAACAATCAACCAAAACCGACCGCTGACTTATCGTTACGTAATGATAAATCGAGCTTAATGGCTTACCAGGAAGCCGAGTCATTAAAGCACTACCTCCAGGCCGCAACCTCCGAAAACACCCGCAAAGCTTATAGGTCGGCCATTCGGCAGTTTGAAAAATGGGGCGGCCGCCTGCCCACGGATCGGGATACTGTCGTGCGGTACCTGCTGGCCAGAGCCGATTCGCTCAGTGTCCGGACCTTGGATCTGCACCTCACTGCCGTCAGCCAATGGCAACGTCGCAGCGAACTGGTTTCGATTCAATTCAGCGATTTGAATTGGGAACCGGAAGGTCTGATCATTCGGTTGCCTCGCTCCAAAACCGATCAACAATCAACGGGGTTGGTTCGTGCTTTACCTTTGGGGGCTGAAAGTTGTTGTCCGGCTACAGCGATCGAAGCATGGATGAAAGTAGCTGGTATCAATGATGGCCCCCTCTTCAGGCCCATCAACCGCTGGGATCACGTCCAGGAAAGAGCACTGAATCCGGGGGCGGTCAACGATCTTCTCAAAACCTTGGGCAAGGCCTGTCAGTTCGATTTTGTGCCTGACTTAAGCAGTCATAGTTTTCGTCGCGGCCTCTCTACCTCGGCGGCTCGGGAGCGCGTGGACTTTGAACTGATTAAAAAGCAAGGAGGCTGGAAAAGTGATGCTACCGTTTGGGAGTACATTGAGGAAGGACAGCAGTTCAACAATAACGCGTCAGTCATTCTGATGGAAAAAATGAGTTTGCTGCTGAACGCTGAATCCCTAAAAAATGGAAAGTAAATCCGCTGGGTCGAAATCATTTCGGTGCGAACATGATAATGCCCATCCCTACCAGGGTGACGGTCACGCCAACCAAATTCCACAGATGCGGGCGAATCCCATCCACACCCCATAGCCACAGTATGGCTACCGAAACATAGACACCACCATAGGCCGCATAAACCCGGCCCGCGCGGTTGAATGAAGAGACAGCAACCAGGCAAACAGCGCCAAGCTGAACGCTGCCGGCAGCAGAACCCATGCGGATGCCGATTTCTTCAGCCAGAGGTATGGCAGACTATTTCCGCAATAGCGGTGATGATGAACAAACCGAGCGTGTTGTGGGATGCAAATAAAGTCGGTAAATTCGGCACTCGTAATCCATTGATTTTCAATGTCAGCCTTGTCGATGACAAATAATAAAGTTGGCAACTTTCCGCCAGATATTTTGGAACCGGTAAAGACAAATCAATGACTTACAGCCAAAGTTACCGACTTTATTAGCAAGTTACCGACTTTATTTGTATCCCACACGTGTAGAGGATGGACATACGAAGTTCTCTTGTTAGTGCTGGTCCGTTTGGCTGGGCACGGGTTGATCCCGGCAAGCTTCTTCGGCCAGCTCGATTTCAATTGTGGTGTGAGCCAGATCGTAGGTTTCCAGGGCTGACTGGATGGTTGCCTTGAGCTGTGCGTATCTCGCCAGATCTTGCGTCAGCACGGCTTTGACATGGGCTGTCAGTACGTGGTGTTCACCATCAAGGGACCAAAGGTGCAAATGGTGTACGTCGTCGATTTCCTTGAGTGACATCAGGGACGCGCGAACGCTCTTCAGCAAATCCGTATCCGGTGCTGCCTGAAAAAACAACCGCCCTGTTGCCCATAGATTACGCAGAACGTTGATCAGAATAAACAAGGTGAAGCCGATCGACAGCAGTGGGTCGAGAATGGGCCAGTCAACGAATTGCATTACCGTCGCGACAATCAGCACAGCCACCCATCCCAGCACGTCTTCAAGCAAATGCCAGTTGAGCACCTTTTCGTTAAGGGTCTTGCCTTGGCTGAGACGGTAGGCGGCAAAACCGTTCACTGCTACACCCAACACAGCAAGAGCCAGCATGCCTTCCGTGTGTGGCATGACGGGATCTGCCAAACGGGGAATGGCCGCGACCAATACCCAGACCGATCCCCCGATTAACACTAGGCTATTAATCAGAGCGCCGAACAGCGACAACCGGCGATAACCATAAGTGTACTCAGGATCGGCGGATTTCTGGCCCAGACGGTTCAGGAGCCATGCACTGCCAATGGAGAGGCTGTCGCCCAGATCGTGCACCGCATCGGCCATGATAGCGGTGCTGTTGGTCAGCCAGCCACCGATAAATTCAATGATTGTGAAGAGCAGGTTCAGGAAAAATGCCCAGCCAATTCGCTGTGAACTGCTGGAATGGTCATGATCATGCATACATCCTCCGGCAAGCAGCTTCGCTGTTCTGAGCAGCGAAGCAAGTTGTAGGTCAATCCGGTCTGCGATCCGCAGCATCGCGTCGGTGCACCCAGTGATAAAGCACTGGTAACACCAGCAGGGTCAGTAGGGTTGATGAAATAATGCCGCCGATCACCACCGTTGCCAGCGGACGTTGCACCTCGGCACCGGTGCCGGTGTTCAGCGCCATGGGCACAAAGCCGAGGCTGGCCACCAGTGCGGTCATTAGCACAGGACGCAAGCGGGTGAGTGCACCCTCCGTTACGGCCAGTACGAGGTCACCCTTGTCGCGCCATACATCCCGAATGAAGGCGACCATCACCAGGCCATTCAGTACTGCGACGCCGGACAGTGCGATAAAACCGATTCCCGCAGAGATCGACAACGGCATACCTCGCCAATAGAGCGACAGCACACCGCCGGTCAGTGCCAACGGTACGCCACTGAAAATGACCAACGCGTCCTTCAGCGAGGCAAAGGCCATCACCAGAATGCCCAGAATTAGCAGCAAGGTAATGGGCACCACGATAGCAAGGCGTTGGCTGGCCGATTCCAACTGCTCAAAGGTTCCCCCGTAATCCAGCCAATAACCGGCGGGCAATTTAACCTGTTCAGCTATTTGCGCCTTGACGTCCTCAACAAAACTACCCAGGTCGCGCCCGCGAACGTTGGCCGTCACCACCACCCGGCGCTTGCCGTTTTCACGGCTGATCTGTGCCGGTGCGGGTGAAATGTCCAGTTCCGCCACTTCTTCAAGGGGGACGTACTCCCCGTTGGGCAAAGGCACGGGCAAAAAAGCCAGCTTTTCAAGGTCGCGGCGCAGGGTTTCGGGTAACCGCACAATCAGTTCAAAACGGCGATCGCCTTCGTAGAGAATGCCGGCGGATTCACCACCAATCGCCGCTGATACCCAATCCTGTAGCTCAACGACGTTCAGCCCGTAGCGGCCCAGCGCGGTGCGATCGGGAATGACCGAGAGTGTCGGCAAACCGGTCACCTGTTCCACGCGGGCGTCGGCGGCACCCGGCACTTTGTTAACCACCTGAAGAATTTGGTTGGCGGTCAGCACCAATTGATCCAGATCATCGCCAAAGACCTTGATGCCCAGATCGGCACGCACGCCGGAGATCAATTCGTTGAAGCGCATCTGGATCGGCTGGGTAAACTCGTAATTGTTGCCGGGCAATTCCTCCAGGGATTCCTCCATTTCCCTGACCAGATCTGCTTTGGTTTTGGTCGGGTCCGGCCATTCGCTGTGTGGCTTAAGAATCACGAAATTATCGGCCACGTTCGGCGGCATGGGGTCGGTGGCCACTTCGGCGGTACCGATACGGGCAAACACCTTGTCCACTTCGGGGAACGACTTGATGCGTTGCTCCAGAATCTCCTGCATCTCAACGGCTTGTTCCAGGCCAGTGCCGGGAATGCGCATGGCGTGCAAAGCGATATCGCCTTCATTGAGCTGCGGTACGAACTCCGAACCCAATGCCAATGCCAACCATAAACACACACCGACCAACAAGGTCGCCAGACCCACGACCAGCCAGCGAAACTTCAATGCAAGTCCCAACAGCGGCGCATAGACCTTCTTGGTGGCACCGATAACAACGCTTTCCTTTTCGCTGATCTTCCCGCGCAGGAATACCGCCACGGCTGCCGGCACCACGGTCAGGGACAGTACCATGGCGGACAGCAATGCCATCACGACAGTGGCGGCCATGGGGTGGAACATCTTGCCCTCGACACCCGTCAGGGAGAAGATGGGAATGTACACCACGGTTATGATGGCGACACCAAACAGGCTGGGGCGGATCACTTCAGCAGTGGCCTCATAGACGGTATTCAATCGCTCTCGCAAGGACTGGATGGTGCCAGTGTGCTGGGCCTCCGCCAGGCGTCTCACCGCGTTTTCGACAATGATGACCGCGCCATCGACAATAAGCCCGAAGTCCAGTGCGCCCAGACTCATCAGATTGGCGGATACGCCAGTCTTCACCATGCCAGTAATAGTCATCAGCATCGAAAGCGGAATGACAGCGGCCGTGATCAGAGCGGCACGCAGGTTTCCGAGCAGCAGGAACAGCACGACAACAACCAGTAACGCCCCTTCAAGCAGGTTCTTGGTCACCGTAGCAATGGCCTTATCGACCAATGCCGTGCGGTCATAGACCGCTTCAGCCACCACACCGTCCGGCAGGGAGGCCTTGATTTCCACCAATTTCTGGGCCACGTCCCGTGCCACCGTGCGGGAGTTTGCTCCGATCAGCATCATCGCGGTACCCAGTACCGTTTCTTGACCGTCCTGGGTTGCGGCCCCGGTGCGCAGTTCCTTGCCGATGCCAATCTCGGCAACATCGCGGATCTTGATGGGTACGTTATCGTGTTCGGTAATGATGACGTTGCCGATGTCTTCCATCGTTGCCAACTGGCCCGGGGAACGCACGAGAAGTTGCTGCCCGTTGCGCTCGATATAACCGGCGCCGCGGTTATCGTTATTGGCTTGCAGGGCCCGCACCAAGTCTTCGACGCTGACACGGTAATACAGCAGTTTTTTCGGATCGGGCAGCACATGATACTGTTTGTTGTAGCCCCCGATGCTGTTTACCTCGATCACGCCTTTCACCTGGGCCAGCTGAGGTTTGATGATCCAGTCCTGGATTTCACGCAGAGCCGTGGCGTCGAAGGGCTTGCCGTTTTTCTGCAAGGCCCCCGGTTCGGCTTGCACGGTGTACATGAAGATCTCACCCAGGCCCGTGGAGATTGGCCCCATCTCGGGTTCGATGCCCGGTGGGAGCACGCTCTTGATAGCACCCAGCCGGGTATTGATCAGGTTGCGTGCGAAGTAGATATCCGTTCCTTCCTCAAACACCACGGTGACTTGCGACAGGCCGTAACGGGACAGCGATCGGGTATAGGCCAGATTAGGCAACCCATAGAGCGCAGTTTCCACCGGGTAGGTAATGCGTTGCTCGGCCTCCAGCGGTGAATAACCGGGAGCCGCCGTATTGATCTGCACTTGGACGTTGGTGATGTCCGGCACGGCGTCGATGGGCAGGTGTTGATAGCTCCAGATCCCAATGCCCAGTATCACCAATGTCAGACTCAGGAATAAATAGCGCCGTGCAATGGCAAGGCGCAAGATGGATTCAATCATGATGCGCCCCTTAGTGTTCGTGTTCAGCTTCGGATTTTTCGATGTCGGCCTTGATCAGGTAGCTGTTCTTGCTGACATAGGATTGGCCGGGCTTCAGACCTGATAACACCTCGACGTAGCTGTCATCAGAACGCCCGAGCCGCAGCGGCGCAAAGACGTATTCCGATGCGTTTTTGACAAACACGCCCGGTTGTTCGCCCAGGTTCTGGATGGCCGCTTTCTCGACCGCCAGATCCACGCTGTATTCCCCCACGATAATGTGGCCTTCCACCAACAATCCAGGGGTCAACCCCTTTGAGCGGTTATCGAATTTTACTCTCGCCAACTGGTAGGGTTTGTCGAGCGCGGGAATGATATGTTGTATCGGACCGCCGAATTCCCGCTCATCCACATCGATATGTGCCGCCTGGCCTGCCTTGACGACGGATTGTTGTGACGGATAGATACGGAATTCCGCCCACAAGGTGTCGAAATTCGCGATGGAAAACAGCACCTGATCCTGCGTTACTTCGCCGGTGTTGGCGTGGCGCTGGATAACGGTGCCACTGATGGGAGCGTGGACCGGATAGGTTTTCAGGCTTTCGTTGGATTCCACTTCGGCAAGTAGATCACCTTGTTTGATGGCATCGCCGATGGTGTGCCTGACCGACTTGATCAGGCCGGAGTAACGCGCCCGAACATGGCTGATTTGCCCAGGATCGGTGGTGAGACTGCCGTAGACAACAATACTCTGGCGCAGCACTTGGGACGAAGCGCTGGCGGTTTTGATGTCCACCTGGGCGGCCATGGAGTCATCAATGCGCGTACTTTGTTTTTCTCCGTGTTCGTGTGCGCCGCCGTGACCATGTTCACCATCATGGTCGTCATGATCCTCCACATCGTTATGATGTTCTTCATCAGTATGCTTATGGCCCGTTTCATTTTCGTCGCTCGCTTCATCATCGTGAACGTCTTCGCCATCCTGGTGGCTTGCATGGGGCGCATTCTCTGCGTGCGAGTGGTTTTTGTCTGGCGTTTCCGTGGCGAATGCCTGGCTCTGGGTCAGCCACCCCGCAAGTATTGCGGATAATATTAGGGTTAATTTCATATTAAAAAATCCTGTCTGGTTTGCTCGTACCGTCTCGTAAATGTTGAACGGCACGGCGAGTAAGGTTTATTCCGTCAGCGGCTGCGCCGTAAGCTGTTCGATGACGGCCTGATTCAGCAATGCGGCGGTCGCCGTCTCGATCAGCCGTTGCTTGGCATTCAGCAACTCCTGTTGCGCGGTGATCCAGTCCTGATACTTCAAGCGTCCCCGGTCATAGGCTTCGCGGGTGATGGTCAGGGCTTTTTCCAGATCGGGAATCACGCTTTGCTTCAACTGCCGATGCGCCGCAATGAACTGCTCGCGTTGCGAATACGCGCTATAAAGTCGGTCATGCAGCGCCAACAGACGGTCGCTGCGTCGATACTCCAGTGCGTTGCGCTCGGCCAGCGCGGATTTAACGGCACCGCGATTACGACTTTCGGTGAACAACGGCATGGAAAACCCCAGCGTGAGCCCTGTATCGCCCGTCGCCTCAAAGCGCCTGACACCAAACTGCCAGCCCAGGTCGGCACGGTTCTGGGTTTGTGCCAGACGAACTTCAGCGTCTTTCAAACGCCGTTCGGAGGCAAAAACCATGATTGTCGGTGACTGCTGAACCGCTTCGTACAAGGCGGAAAAAGGTTGGCTCTGGTTAAAGGCGAACAAATCTCCCTCAACGTTCGAGAACTCCACAGTTGTGCTGCCCCAGAAACGCGCCAGTGCGATCTTCTGGCGTTCCAGATGTCGCTGCAGCCCCTCTTGCTGGATATTGGATTGGGTGAGCATGGCCCTGGCGCGCATCACTTCAGCGTCCGATGCTGCACCACTGCGGGCGCGCGTTTGGACGGTGCTGTACAGCGATGATGATAGCGCCACGGCTTCTGCTGCCAGTTTCAGTTCCTGTTGCGTGGCTAAAAGCTGAACGAAGCTACTCGTCAGCTCTCCGAGGACATCAAGGGTTTGCGCCTGTCGCTCCAGCTCAAAGGCGTCCAGCCTCGCATCAGCCACCGCAACGCGTGATTGCCGCTTGCCGCCAAGCTCAATCACCGAAGAAAGCGCCACGGTCAGCTCAGCGTTATCGAAGCTCGCTGCCTCACCCGAACCCGCGAAGTTTTCCAGTTCCACACCCAACTGATAGGCGGGTTTCAAATCTGAGATTTCACGCTCCGACATCAAGCGCTGGCGAGCAAATTCAAACTGATGCAACTGAGGATTCTGTTGCAGGGTTCTTTCGATAGCGGCTTGTAACGTCAGTGATCGCGGGGCATTGGCTGAATAACAAAATGGCGAGATGAGTGCACAGCTCATGACAACTATCAGCGCTGCGCCCCACTGCTTTTTAAGTAAATGATTTTTTAACATAGGTAAACCTTTCTACGATTGAGCAATAAAGGTTCTCTGTCCACTCCTGGAGAGAAGTCAGAAAACCACCATTTATTTGGCGATATTGCCGCTATGGGAAGGGTTTACCTTGGTGCTGGGCAGGTCACGATGAAAAGCCACCTTGACCATGGCATCCGAAGGCAATGGCTTTTCGAACGTTGCGGAAAACCGCACGCCGCCTTTTTTCTTCATTATATGGGTCAATATGGCGGGCGCATAATCGGTAGTCGTTTCGGCGATGAGTTCGCCGGATTTTGTATAAGCCGCTACGTCAACGTGACCTCGGGGCAACCCGATGGGCAGGTTGGATGTCAGGCGGCCTGAGACTTTAGTGGCGTTATCGGCCGAATAAGCCATCAGCCTTTGAAAGCGCCATTCCTGGTCTGGTTGGGGGACAATTTCAACAGGATATTTTTCGCCCGCCCACGCAGACGCAATAGCACAAGAACCCAATAACAGGGAGACAAGAAATTTCTTCACGGTTCATTCCTCACAATTGAACAAGTCGACAGCCAGGGCATCACGCCCGGCCGGTGTTAAAGCCTGGGTATTCGACTAGCCAATGGGAGGGGGGTTATCCGGTGATCCGGCGTAAGAATGGTAAATAAAGTGGTAGTCAGAGCTTTCTTTGCCCAACGTTATGGGAATCAAGTTATCCGGGTTACCGCCCAGATATAAATGCGTCATACCATGGCAGTGGCAGCAGTGATGGCAATCTTGTGAAACGGTACTGGCGGGATCGGCGACATTGGTCGCTTTCATTGAAATTTCCGTGGCTGAGTCCGCAGCAGCCAAGTCATGCGCATGGTTGAAGGTCAGGTGCTCCGTTCCGGATTGATGAAACCGGTGAACGTCCGCCATGGCAGCTACCGATTGCACGGCAATCAGTAGTGCCAACAAACAGGTTAAGTAATGGCGGATGATCATGTGAAATGTGGAGCCCTTATGCTGTCAGGTTCGAAACACTAGCTGTCATAGACTATCATATTATAGCAGCGTTCCCCAAATCGTCGTCTCTGGTCGTTCTCTGGTCAGGATTTCATCTTCAGAATACGTCGTGCACCGTTTAGAACAACGACACCGATCATGAGACCAATCACCAGATCCGGATAGCGGGAACCGGTCCAGGCAACCAGAAAACCGGCCAGAATGACGCCCAGATTGGCAATCACGTCGTTGGCGGAGAATATCCAACTGGCTTTCATATGCGCGCCACTATCCCGGCTTTTGGCGATCAACAGCAGACATAGGACGTTTGCCGCCAGGGCCACGAGTCCGAAGCTCATCATCAGGCCGGAAATAGGGTCACTGCCGTACACCAATCGCCTTACCACCTCACTCAAAGCGCCCAACGCAAGGATGACCTGGAACCAGCCGGACAAATGCGCTGCGCGTAATTTCATGCGAGTACTGTGCCCTACAGCAAAAAGTGCCACCCCGTAGACGGCCGCATCGGCGAACATATCCAGAGAGTCAGCAATCAAACCAGTGGATTGCGCCCACCAGCCGACGGTGATTTCAATGACAAACATGATGCCGTTGATGGCCAGTAGCCACTTGAGAATGCCTGATTCTCTTTGCGCCTCCTGTTGTGCGGACGCTTGGGCTCTGGCAAGGGCATCGTCGGCGACAGGCAATGTACTTTCCAATGTCGCACTCAAACCGACTGAACGCATTCGCTCCTCAATAACCTCAGCGTTATTCTCGTGAAAAATGCGCACCTTGCGATTGGGGGTATCGAATTCCAACGTGACTTTGGGTTCCACGCCGTCCAATGCCATACGGATCACGCCTTCCTCCGAAGGGCAGTCCATCTTGGGCACACGATACTCGCTGACATAGCCGCCTTGGACGACGCCTGTGCCATCGGAAATCTGCGGTGTGTTGTCCCGCGCACCGCTGTTACAGCTACCACAGCATTGCTCAGTCATATTAAAACGCTCTTGTTCTGTTCTGGTTATGCAGTTTAAAATCTATAGTTACTATAGAGTCAAGTTGAAATTTATGATTATGAAAATCGGAGAATTGGCAAGCGTTACCGGCTGCTCAATACAGACGATCCGTTACTATGAAAAAGCCAATCTGCTGCCCTCGACCCAACGTAGTGAGGGCAATTTTCGCTTGTACGACAAAGCAGCCGTCGACCTGTTGCTGTTCATTAAACATTGCCGCAGTCTGGATCTCAGCCTGCCGGAAATCCGTCAATTGTTGGCGCTCAACAGCTCACCCGGCGCTCAATGTGAAGAGGTGAACCAGATAATGGACGCCCATATTCAACAAGTGGAAGATCGTATTGCCGAGCTGACGCAATTGCGTGCGCAGCTCAAAGCGTTACGCCGCAGTTGCTCAAGTGAACGTACTATCGCGCAGTGCGGCATATTGCAAAACCTGACTGCCAGTCAAAATCCGAAGCAGTAACGATGGTGTGCTCGGCAGCGAAGGCCTCACATCCGCCCTGGTAATCTCGTTCAACTTGTTCGGCGGTTTTTCACTGAGATCGAACTCATGGCGCAGTTAATGGCCAGATCCGGGATCACCGCTTGAGGCTTTGCCCGTGAGACAGGCGTTGACGCAGATCGCTCGTTTCGAATACTATGGACGAATCGAACGATATTTGGTGAGGTACCAGACAATGGACACACTTTCTGCCAATGAAGCCAAAACCCAGTTTGGTGACTTGCTGCTGAAAGCGCAACGTGCGCCAATCCAGATTAATAAAAATGGAAAGCCGGTTGCTGTGGTTATCTCAATGGATGAGTACGAGAGCATTGAAGCACTCAAGTTGAGATTGTTGCAGTTGAGAGCCGCTCAGACCAAAGCTGATATCGAAGCGGGTAACACCGTTGATGGAGAAGCATTTTTTAATGATTTGGAATCAGGTCACCACGATTAGACTATAAAATTTCTCGGGGAAGCAAAATGTCTGCTGTCGAACTCAGTGCAGAACAACTTCAGATGGTGAAGATCATCCATGACCACGCCCGCCGGTTCCCTCTTACCGAAACCGGGGATGAGCATTTATTGCAAACCTGCTACGACTATATGGATGCGTTCAAGCGAGTGATGGACAGTACGTCACGAATCCAAATGGATTACATTTGCCAGCGGTATGATGGCTTTTATCGTTTTGCCAAACTCATGGAAATGCTGGCTCGGGGCATCGCCGATGGCATTATCGACGTTCCCAAGGATCATTAGTCCCGCCTATTGCTATGTCAAATTACTGCTTAACCCCAGACGCTCAATCCGATCTCATTGAAATTCGCCGTTTTACCCTGGACCGATGGGGAGAAGCGCAATCCAAAAAATACCTATCCGAACTCCGGAAAACCATTCGTTTGCTCGCTGAAACACCTTCCCTGGGAAAGCTCAGGCCGGACGTTGGAGCGGAAGTATCGAGCTTTCCACATGTCAGCCATGTCATTTATTACGTGGTTCATGAGCAACAGTTAGTGGTTTTTGGTGTCTTGCACAGGCGGATGGTGCCGGTGAATCACCTGGATGGGCGCGAGGTGATTTAATGTGGCTGACGATCGGATCGCATTGAATCGGCACTCACTATGGAAAATATCGAACGTATTCAGCTGTTATCCAGCACGGAAGTCGAAGAGCTATATTCTCGCCCTGAATTCAATGCCCATGAGCAGAGCTTGTATTTTTCGTTAAGCACGGTAGAACGCACTGCGCTTGAGCAGTTTCGCAATACCCGGACCCGTATCTACTTCATTTTGCAATTGGGTTATTTCAAGGCCAAACAGCAGTTCTTCAACTTCTCATTCGATGAGGTCAGCAGCGATGTTCAGTATATCATTGCAACCTATTACAACGACGCGGATGCCGCACAGTTCACAGGAAGCCTATCTCGCGAATATTCGCGTAAACAGCGCCAGGCGATACTTTCACTTTTCGCTTACCGAAGCTGGTCGCCTCAATATACGGCCGAAATAGAATCCCATATCAGTCTGCTATTACGCTACTACCCCAAAGGACACAGTGCTTTCCGGCAGTTACTGGCGTTTTTCGATCACCAGAATTTAATCATTCCGTCCTATCGAACTTTCCAGGATATGTTCAGCCGCGCCTTTACCACAGAGGAACAGCGGCTAAATAACGCCATCTCTTCCATACCGTCATCAATCAGTAGCCAGCTTATGACGTTGGTGCAGCGAAATGATGGTATCACGGCGCTCAATATCATCCGCGCCGATCAAAAAGATTTTCAGTATACGGCTGTCAAAGCGGAAGTGGACAAAGCCCTGCGGATTGAGGAACTGTACGAGTTTGCGAAGGGTTTTATCCCGTCTCTGGGTTTGTCAAAAAATGCCGTTCGCTACTACGCCGATGTTGCCGAGCAGTATGCCGCGTCCCGCTTGCGTCGGCTGAGTAAACCACAACAATGGCTTTATGCGCTGTGTTTTGTTTACCACCGCTACCAACAGATCATGGATAATCTGATCGTTAGTTTTTGCTATCACACGCGCGCAATTATGGACGCTGGCAAAACCTATGCCTCAATGGCTCATATGGAGCACAGCTCCAAGGTGGTTACCGATTTTCCCAAGTTAGCCAAGTTTTTGAAGTGGTTCCCAAACCGAAACCCAAATATGAGCCAGGACGAACTGAATGAAACGGCCTATGGTATGTTACCCAAAGAACAGTTTTCAGCCATGGCAGAATTTTTGGAAGGTAAATCTTTCGATAAGAAAGCGGCCTTGTGGGAGTACTACGGCAAATCATCTCGCATATTTGCATTGTATCTTCGCCCGATTTTTACAACGGTCAGGCTGGAGTACTACAAGGAAAACAGTTACATCGGCGAATTGATCAATGTACTGAAAACGCATTATGCCAACGGCGGGAGTCCATCAGACCTAACAATCTGCGATGACCTGGGGTTCACCATTCCCAAAAACATGAATCAATATTTGAAGCGGGAGCCGACTGATACGAACATCGATCCGTACCTGTTCGAGTTTTTTGTTTACCAGAAGGTTTACCATGAAATTGACCGGGGCCGGCTCTATTGCAATAACAGCGTCTCTTACTGTGATATTGATGCCGACCTGGTGGACGATGCGCTGGTAGACGATGTTGAGAAGATCGCAGCGGAGTTCGGTTATCCCAAGATACCCATTTACTGCGATCAGCGTCTTGATGAGGCTCTTCAAGAACTGAATGAAGCCTGGGAGCGAACGACTCACAATATCCGTGAGAATAACAATCCTGGGTTTAGTATTCGCGAAGCCAAGACCGGTCAACAATACTGGAGCTTGCTCTATGACAGTGTCGAAAAGCTGGATGACGCTTTCTTCAAAAATCTGCCCAAAGTAGAAATTGCCAACCTCGTTATGTTCATCGGCGATCGGGTCGGGATGTGGAGCGGGTTTACCCACATGAAAGACCGCTATACCAAGCGGAAAAAACCGTTACCGTTGGCGATAAACGCTTGTTTGTTATCGGAGGCGTTTGGATTCGGTGCGATGAAAATGGCCGACATGTCTGACCTGGAGCTTAACCAGCTTCGCGCTATGAGAGAAGATTTCGTTCGGGTGGATACTCTGTGTGCGGCCAATGAAATTGTCAGCAACCATATTCATTCATTGCCGATATTCAATCGGTGGAATTTGATGGACGACAAATTACTGGCCGATGCAGACGGGCAAAAATTTGCTACCACAGACAGCACGATTCAGTCCCGCTATTCCAGGAAGCACCTGGGCAAAGGACGAGGCATCTCACTCTACACGCTGCTCGCCAACTACGTGGCCGTCAATGCAAAAAACATCGGTCTGAACGAGTACGAAGGACATTCGCTGTACGACATGATCTACAACAACAAAACCGATATTGATATCCACATGGTAACCGGTGATAACCACTCATTGAACAAGCTGAATTTTGTCACGCTGGACTCCATCGACGTGGATTATGTCCCCAGCATCAAAAATGTGCGGGACGCTGCCGACGATATTTATACTGCCACACCGCTGGACTACGACACCGGCCTCCTAAAACCTAAAGGCGTGATCAATATTGATCGTATCCGCTCGCAACGTCGAGGTGTCATGCGAGTATTACTTTCACTCATCATGCAAGAGAATACCCAGAGCAATATCATTCGCAAACTCAATTCCCATGCCCGTTACGCCAGGCTCAAGGCAGCGCTGTTTGAATACAATGCCATCTTCAAGAGTATCCATGTGCTCAATCTGATTGACGATATGGAACTCAGGAAAGCGATCCGAAGCGCCCGCAATCGCACCGAAGCCTATCACCAGCTGCAGAGCAATATCAGGAAGACTTACAACGGCATATTTCAAGGCAAAAGAATCGTCGAGAACCGGGTCAGTGCCCACGCTGCCAGGTTAGTTGCCAACTGCATCGTGGCCTACAACAGCATGATCTTGAATGCGGTTTACCAAAAAATGTTGGCCACCGGCGCCCCTCAGGAAGTAATTGATGAGTTTACCCGGATTTCACCGATAGCTTGGACACATACGTTGTTCACTGGCCGGTATAGCTTCAAGAAAAGTAGTGGAAAAATTGATGTGGAAGCGATGGCGAAGATACTGGAGGACCATGTAAAACAGCACTTTTGGCGTGACAATGGGTATCAGAATTGATCATATTTCGCTCTTTCGAGCAAACTTGTCAAATTTGTCGGTTCTTCCACAGGACCCCTATAAGACGCAGGGCGTTAACACGTTCACAAAACAGACACCCTGAATATAACAAAGGTGCTCCACGTTGTAAGTGCATTGGCGCTAGGTGATTTCCGAAATAAAACGATCTTATTTCACCGAAGCAACGACCCCATGCGGCTACCACCTCAGTAAAACCCCGTAATATTTCAATTCAGTGACAAAAAGACACAAATCGCCCGATTAAAGACTCGTAGAAGTACGGATACGTGAAGACAGGAAGGATTAAGCCGTTAACCAGAAGGTTGCCGGCCCATCATTGCAGAGGAAAACGCTCATATCTGCGGCATAGCGACCGCTTGCGACGATGGGATGGGCAGCATGTGCAAGACTGAGAAAGGCCTCATAAAGCGCTTTTCCCTTTTCGGGTGAGGCACCCGAACTGAAGCTGGGGCGCAAGCCCTTACGGGTATCTGCAACCAGCGTAAATTGGGACACCACGAGCAGGCCACCCCCGCTCTCCCGCAAACTGCGGTTCATTTTACCGGCCTCATCTTCAAAGATGCGATACCCCAGCACTTTTTGCAGAAGGCGCTCAGCCTGAACCGATTCGTCCTGAGCTTCGACGCCCAATAAAAGCAGAATGCCTGGGCCGATTTGTCCGACCACCTCACCTGCCACTTCGACACGTGCCTCAGTGACTCGCTGAATCAGACCAATCATGACAAGAACCTGAAAGACATTACTCGGCGGCGGGAACGTCGTCACCCGCAACCTTTTCGCTCATCGCGATAAGGGCGCGCATGACCGCATCTGTCATGGCGGGATCACGCAGACTATGCCCACCATCACGCACGATATAGAGCTGACTGCCCGGCCAGCGCGAGTGGACTTCATAAGCCCCTTTGAGCGGGGACTGAACATCAAAACGACCATGTACCAGCGTGGCACTGACCTCGGCCAGCGCCGACAGCCGTGTCAACAGCGGGGTTTGCTCCAGAAAACACTGATGCTGAAGATAATGGCAACTCAGCTTTGCCAGGGAGATCGCCACATGCGGATGCTGCAGGCGCTCTGCCAGATCCTGGTTGGGATGCACCCCCTGAATGGCGACTTCCCAGCGCGCCCATTGCTTGGCCGCCTGAATTTGCTGCAACTCATTGGCACTCTGCAGACGCGCGGCATAATCCGCCAACACTTCTTCCGGTTTATGCGAGTGTGCCTGCGACATGAACTCTTTCCAGGCATCGGGAAAGAACTGAGAAGCCCCTTCGCCAAACGCCCAGCGAATATCCTGCGCACGACCCAGAAACAAACCGCTCATGACCATGCCTGTCACGCGCTCGGGACATTTCAGGCCATAGGCCAGGGCCAGTGTTGCGCCCCAACCGTGACCGTAAACCATCCAGCGATCAACCCCCACCTCGGCCCGAATGGCTTCGATATCGTCCAACAGATCATTGAGCGTGTTTTCACGGGTCTCCGCCAGAGGCTGAGAGCGCCCACATCCACGCTGATCAAACTGAATGATATGAAAACGCTCGGCATCCACCAGACGCGCCTGAATCGGATCAATCGCCGCACCAGGGCCATCATGGAGAATCAGCAGCGGAATGCCTTCGGGATTCCCCAGCCGCTCGACATGAACACGGTGAAGCCCTCGCGTCAGCGAGGTCTCCCGGTAAGGTTTAATTTCAGGAAAAAGTGCTTGCATGGCAGGAGTATAGCTCCTGATTAGCCTTTTGTCCGCTCATCTTTCTTACGCTCATGTTCCTTGAGCTTCTTCTTACGCAGACGAATGCTTTGCGGGGTCACTTCCACCAGCTCGTCATCCTCGATGAACTCCAGCGCCTGCTCCAGCGAGAAGCGGATCGGCGGTGTCAACAGAATGTTTTCGTCGGAGCCAGCGGCACGGATGTTGGTCAACTGCTTGGCCTTGGTCGGGTTCACCACCAGATCGTTGTCACGGCTATGCAGACCGATAACCATGCCTTCGTACACTTCGATGTTCGGATCAATGAACATGCGGCCGCGATCCTGCAGGTTCCACAGCGCATACGCCAGGGTCTTGCCCGTCACGTTGGAAATCATCACCCCGTTGATCCGCTCGACGTTCACACCATCCTTGAACGGACCGTAGTGATCGAAGATGTGGGTCAAAATACCGGTACCCGAGGTCATGGTCAGGAACTGAGAACGGAAGCCGATCAAGCCGCGCGACGGGATAATAAACTCAAGACGCACACGACCTTTACCATCCGGCATCATGTTGGTCATTTCGGCGCGACGGTTACCCATCTCCTGCATGACCGAACCCTGATGCACTTCTTCAACGTCAATGATGACTTGCTCGTAAGGCTCGCTCTTGACGCCATTCTCTTCCTTGATAATAACGATCGGACGCGAAACACCCAGCTCATAGCCTTCCCGACGCATGGTTTCGATTAAGACGGACAAGTGCAGTTCACCGCGACCAGAAACGACGAACCGATCCGGGGAATCCCCTTGATCGACGCGCAGCGCCACGTTATAGAGCAACTCTTTCGTCAAACGGTCTTTAATATTGCGACTGGTAACGAACTTGCCTTCTTTACCGGCAAAGGGAGAATCGTTGACCTGAAAAGTCATGCTGACGGTAGGCTCGTCAACTTTCAGCGGCGGCAATGCTTCCGGCGCGTCCTGCGCACAAATCGTGTCGGAGATAAACAGCTGATCGAGACCGGTGACGCACACGATGTCACCCGCCGCCGCTTCAGGCACTTCAACCCGCTGCAGGCCCTGATAGCCCATGATCGACAACAGTCGGCCGTTACGCTTTTTACCTTCGATATCGATGACGGTCACTGGGCTATTGGTTTTAACACGGCCCCGCGTAATACGCCCCACACCGATAACACCCACGTAGCTGTTATAGTCCAGCGCACTGATCTGCATCTGAAAAGGGCCGTCCTGGTTAACATCTGGCGAAGGCACTTTTTCAACAATCATTTGCAGCAAAGGAGACATATCCTCTGCCATCTGATCCGGGTCCAGACCCGCAATACCGTTCAGCGCCGATGCGTACACAATCGGGAAGTCGAGCTGCTCTTCGGTCGCACCGAGTTTGTCGAACAGATCCATGACTTCGCCGAGCACCCAGTCAGGGCGCGCACCCGGACGATCCACCTTATTGACGACAACGATCGGCTTCAGGCCGCGCGCAAAGGCTTTCTGGGTTACAAAACGGGTCTGCGGCATCGGGCCGTCAACCGCATCGACCAGCAGAAGCACTGAGTCCACCATCGACAGAACCCGCTCAACTTCACCACCGAAGTCGGCGTGCCCAGGGGTGTCGACGATATTGATGCGGTAATCATTCCAGTTAATGGCGGTATTCTTGGCCAGGATGGTAATGCCGCGCTCCTTTTCCTGATCGTTGGAGTCCATGACGCGCTCGCCGTGCTCCTTGCGCCCCAGCGTACCGGACTGTTGCAGCAGCTTGTCAACCAGCGTGGTTTTACCGTGGTCAACGTGAGCAATGATGGCTATATTGCGAAGTTTCTCAATCACAGGCAGGATCCTTTAGTTACCTTGGTCTGAAGACTTGAATGCCTGATGGCTCTCAATCCGAGAAACATCAGGCATTCACTGAAAATTAGGCGCCCATATTATAGCCTAGCTACCGCTGTGACACACCTGATCTTTTTGGTGCGCATCGCACCAAGCATGTGCATGACGCGCTCTAAACGCACCATAATAGGTCAATCCCAGCGCTTCCCCGCAGTTCCCATGGATATCTACGCACCAAAAAGTGCTTCGACAACAACTGGCTAGTCTAAAAACAAACCATGGCATGCGTTTTGCTCAACCGAAATTCATAAGCACGCTGAAAAGAAGCATGTTATTCTTCGCCCCCGTCTATATCAGAAAAGGCATCTGTGCTTTTCGCACTGATCGGTTTAGGATAGCGCTGCGGCTTTTTCGGATACTTCTTAATTAAGCAACAACATCTCTAGATACAAACGGAGCGAACGGAATGTCAAAGAAAACTCTCGGCCTTATTAAAGAGCACGAAGTGAAATGGGTTGATATGCGCTTTACCGATACCAAAGGTAAAGAGCAGCACGTAACACTGCCAGCCAGCGATGTGAACGACGAATTTTTCCAGGACGGAAAAATGTTCGACGGCTCTTCAATTTCCGGATGGAAGGGAATCAACGAATCCGACATGATCCTGATGCCAGATGACGCAACTGCGGTTCTGGATCCGTTTACAGAAGAAGCCACTGTCATCATCACCTGCAACATCGTAGACCCGATCAGCATGCAGGGATATAACCGTGACCCACGCTCCATCGCCCAGCGCGCTGAAGCGTACCTGAAATCAACCGGTATTGCGGACACTGCACTGTTTGGTCCAGAGCCTGAATTCTTCATCTTCGACAGCGTGAAGTGGAGCACCGGCATTAACCACGCCACTCACGAAATTTATTCAGAAGAAGCCTCCTGGGTAACTGGCGAGGACTTCGACCGTAACAACACCGGTCACCGTCCTGGCGTTAAAGGTGGCTACTTCCCCGTTCCTCCAGTTGATTCTCTGCACGATCTGCGTGGCGCAATGTGTAACGCGATGGAAGCCATGGGCCTGCGCATTGAAGTTCACCACCACGAAGTGGGCACTGCCGGTCAGTGTGAAATCGGTGTAGGTGCCAACACCCTGACGCGCAAGGCTGACGAAGTTCAGATCCTGAAGTACTGTATTCATAACGTTGCTCACGCCTACGGCAAAACTGCGACGTTCATGCCCAAGCCGATCGTGGGTGACAACGGTTCCGGTATGCACGTTCACCAGTCTCTGTCCAAAGATGGCAAGAACATCTTTGCCGGTGACGCTTACGCGGGACTATCTGAAGCCTGCCTTTACTACATTGGCGGTATCATCAAGCACGCTCGCGTTTTGAACGCCTTCACCAACCCGCTGACCAACTCTTACAAGCGCTTGGTTCCTGGCTTCGAAGCGCCCGTTATGCTGGCATACTCTGCCCGTAACCGTTCTGCCTCTATCCGTATCCCGTTCGTTTCCAGCCCGAAAGCCCGTCGTATCGAAACGCGCTTCCCTGATCCAGGTGCCAACCCTTACCTGTGCTTTGCAGCACTGCTGATGGCGGGTCTGGACGGTATTCAGAACAAGATCCACCCTGGCGATGCCATGGACAAGGACTTGTACGATCTGCCGAAAGAAGAAGCGGCGTCTATCCCGACCGTATGTAGCTCGCTGGAGCAGGCGCTGGATTACCTGGCTGCTGATCACGAGTTCCTGACACGCGGCGACGTGTTCACCAAGGACATGATCGAAGCCTACATTGAGCTGAAGCGAAAAGATGTAGAGCGTCTGAACATGACCACTCACCCGGTCGAGTTCGAAATGTACTACTCCGTGTAAGGACCTGCGTCCTCAAGACCCCGCCCCGGCGGGGTTTTTTTTTGCCTGATCTATGCTAAGTTGAGTAGATTAACCTGATGGAGCAACACCTTAATGACGCGTTCCCAGCTTGTTTTCCTGTCTGCGTTGAGCCTGCTCAGCCATACCGTACAGGCGGAAGTGTACAAGTGGATCAACGATCAGGGCCAGGTGGAATACTCAGATCAATACCGTGAGGGCGCCGAAACAGTGCAGATTGCGCCGCTTTCTACGATCCAGATGCCCAAGCTGACAGACGTACCGACCACCGCAGAACAGCCCGCGGAACCCGAGGCGACCCTCTATAAAAAGCTGGCCATTACCTTTCCACAACCGGAAGCCAGCTTTCATTCCGGCAATGGCGATGTCTCGGTCACCGTTGAGGTGGCCCCGGAACTTCTTCCCTCGCATTCACTGCGCCTGTCGCTGGATGGCGAGTCCGTTACGGTCGGCAGGGCGACGACCTTTTCACTCCCCAATGTTGAGCGCGGAACGCATCAGCTCTCTTTGGATGTTGTGGATAGCACCTCCGTGATTCAGTCTGCAAGCCCTGTAAGCTTCACAATTCACCGCCCAAGCGCGCTCAAGAAGCCTATACACCCCACGCCAAAAGCACCATAATGGTGCGCCCCTAGTCTACACCTGCTTGATTTTCGGGCACACTCTCCCGCGCCAGTTCCTAAATTGGGCGGACCAGGTGTTGCGCCCCACGGCTGTGCAACTAAATCACCCCCATGCACAGTGACATCGCAGCGTTGGTTTAAAACTTGCTAAGTATTCTGAAAAACCGGAACCCGCTATGTTTTCAAACAGCTTCTTTAAACCTTTGCTCGAATCCATGTCGACCGCCATTTTGGTGTTGGACGAGCGGCTCGGCGTGGTTTTCAGTAACCAGGCCAGTGAAATCTTGCTCGAAACGACGGGGCAGCGAGCGAAGGGCTTGAGTATTACCGATTTGCTCAAGGAGCAGGTGTCCGCGTTGACAGGACTGGAAGAATGTTTGCGCAACGGTAACTCCTATACCCAGCGAGAGGCGGAAATCAGGACGGCCGGAGGCAACCGGATCACCATTGACTATACCGTCACCGCCTTTTCACCCGGCGGACAAACATGGATTCTGATGGAGCTGTCCGGTCGGGATCGCCTTCAGCGTATCAGCCGGGAAGAAGAACTGATTGCCAACCAGGAAACCTCGAAAATTCTGGTGCGGGGTCTGGCGCATGAAATCAAAAACCCGCTGGGGGGCATCCGAGGCGCCGCACAGCTCTTGAGCCGGGCCCTGACCGACCCAAGCTTGCAGGACTACACGGAAATCATCATTTCCGAATCGGATCGTCTGCGCAATCTGGTTGACCGTATGCTGGGACCACACCAGGCTATGCGCATTGAACGCACGAACATTCACGAAGTGCTGGAACGGGTTCTTTCACTCATCGAAGTCGAATGTGGTGGAAAAATTCGGCTGGTCAGAGACTACGACCCCAGCATCCCGGAGTTTCTCGGTGACAAAGAGCAACTTATCCAGGCCTTTTTGAACGTGGCCCGTAATGCCATGCAGGCGCTGGAAAGCACCCCGCCAGAGCGGTCCCCCCAGATCAGCTTCCGCACCCGCCCGGTGCGGCAGCTCACGCTTGGGCATACCCGCCATCGGCTGGTGCTGCGTATCGACATCACCGATAACGGCCCCGGCATTCCAGAAGACCTGCAGAAGAATATGTTCTACCCCATGGTCAGTGGACGCGCTGAGGGGACGGGGCTGGGGCTGTCCATTACCCAGAATATTGTCAGTCGGCATCATGGTCTCGTCGAGTGCGAGAGCATACCCGGCAAAACCAATTTCATCTTTTTCATTCCTTTGGAGATACCTTCATGACGCTTCCAGCCAATGTCTGGATCATTGACGACGACCGCTCGATTCGATGGGTACTGGAGAAGGCCTTGGAACAAGCCGACATCCGCAGCCGCACCTTCGACTCAGGGGAAAGCGTGATGAACATGCTCGCACGCGAACAACCCGATGCGATCGTGAGTGATATTCGGATGCCCGGCATTGATGGCCTTAGCCTGCTCAATCGCATTCATACCCAATATCCGACGCTTCCGGTCATCATCATGACCGCGCACTCCGATCTGGATAGCGCCGTGTCGTCTTACCAAAGCGGTGCCTTTGAGTATTTACCCAAACCCTTTGACGTTGACGATGCCGTTTCACTGGTTCAGCGTGCTGTCGCCCATGCGCGGGAGCAGAAGGCCAGTCGGGCCAACCCGGAAGCCAGTATTACGCAGGCACAAACCCAGATAATTGGTGAAGCGCCCGCGATGCAGGAGGTCTTCAGGGCCATTGGACGCCTGTCACACAGTAATATCACCGTGCTGATCAACGGTGAGTCCGGTACAGGTAAAGAGTTGGTTGCACGCGCCCTGCATCACCACAGCCCCAGAGCAGGCAAAACCTTTATCGCCCTGAATATGGCCGCCATCCCCAAAGACCTGATTGAATCCGAGCTCTTTGGCCACGAAAAAGGCTCCTTTACGGGTGCAGGAGGGCAGCGGCAGGGCCGCTTCGAACAGGCCAATGGCGGCACCCTGTTTCTTGATGAAATCGGGGATATGCCCGCAGATACCCAGACCCGCCTGCTGCGAGTCCTCGCCGACGGCGAGTTCTACCGGGTCGGCGCGACAAGTCCGACCAAGGTCGATGTGCGGATCATTGCGGCAACCCATCAAAATCTGGAGCGCCTGGTGCAGGAGGGGCGCTTTCGGGAGGATTTGTTTCACCGCCTGAACGTCATCAGAATTCATCTGCCGCGACTCAGCGAGCGCCGGGAAGACATTCCGCGGCTGGCGGGTCATTTTCTGCAGTCGGCAGCCCGAGAGCTCAATGTTGAGGCCAAGATCCTAAAGCCGGATGCAGAAGAGTACTTATGTTCGCTGGCCTGGCCCGGCAACGTTCGACAGCTGGAAAATACCTGTCGCTGGCTGACCGTCATGGCGTCAGGGCGTGAGGTGCATGTACTGGACCTGCCGCCAGAGCTGCAGGAACAGCTGGCCCCTCGCAATGCCACGCTGGACTGGCAGGATGCGCTGAAGTTATGGGCGGAACATGAGCTCAAACAGGGCCGCAAAGGGTTGCTGGATACGGCTGTCCCCCAATTTGAGCGCATCATGATTGAAAGCGCGCTACGCCAGACGGCCGGTCGCAAACGCGATGCCTCTTTGTTGCTGGGCTGGGGCAGAAATACGCTGACGCGCAAGATCAAAGAACTGGGTATCGAAGATCACGAGGGCAGTGACGAGGACGAATAGTCCTCGTTCCTCACACCACTCCGGGCCTTTTGACCTCCGATCGAAGCAAGGTGCTAAAAGTTCGCCAGGGATTTTGGACGTTCTATGAAATAGCCCTGCACATAATCCACGCCCAACTCTTTCAGCGTTTCGACGGTCGCTTTGGACTCGACATGCGGCCCAATGATTTCGCGGCCCAGATAGTGCGCCATTTCGGTCATCGAACGGACCATCATCCGGTCATTGCTGTCATTCGCCACCTCACGAATGTAGCTGCCATCGACCTTGATTAAATCGACCGGCAGTATTTTCAGGAGCTGGTAAGACACACCCGAGCCAAAATTCCCAAGGCAAAAACGACAGCCATATTCCTGCAGCTCCTGAATAAACTCGCTGACATCCTGGGTATTGGCAATGACCGCCGCTTCCGTGATTTCAAAACAGATTTTGTCGAGCGGTACATCGTATTGGGTCAGGCGTTCAAAAATGAATTCCAGCAATTTCTCGTCATTCAGCGAGTGCCCCGAGAGGTTAATTGAAATACCACCCATGGCCTCAATTTGACGCCGGTTGTTCTTCATCCAGTCGAGGGTGTGCCCCACCACCCAACGATCAACCACCTGCATGCGTTTGTAGTTCTCAGCCGCCCGCACAAATTCACCCGCCGGAATGAGGTTTCCAGAGGTATCATAGACACTGAGCAGAATTTCGTACTGCGTGCCCATCCGGGTTTTTGAATGCAGCGGAATGATTTTCTGACAACGCAGCAGTATTTTTTCATCGGCGAGTTTGAAGTCGAGTTGTGCCACCTGCGTGGCAATGGCATCCCGGCGTGCCTTGACCCGATCATCGGCTTCATAACCACGGATACTGGAATCCAGGGCTTGTTTGGCTTCACGACAGGCATTTTCCACCGCATGCAGCAGTTCGCCCACATCCACCATCCCTGCAGGCGCATCCACGTAGCCAATGCTGGGTGTTACCGAGTAGGACTTGTTGTTCCAATGCAATCGGTAACCGCCCAATGCATCGAGAATTTTTTCTGCAACCTCTCTCGCAGGAGTTGGTACCTGCAGGATAAACTCATCCCCCCCAAAGCGGGCCAGGCTTTGATCGGACGTCGCCAGCGAGCGGAGTATCCTGGCGATGTCACGCAGCGCCTTATCTCCCCCGTCCAGCCCCACGGTATCGTTGATGAGCCGGAACTGGTTGAGACTCACCAGCACCAGTCCACAGGGTGACTTGCCCTCGGGCACACCAAAATAAAGCGATAACTGCCGTTCAAATTCTTTACGCTGAAGCAACCCGGTCAATTCGTCATGGCTGGAGACGAAGTTGAGTTGCTCGTATAAGTCCTTGACCATTTCATCCAGGCTTTCGTCCACCAGCGAACGGTCACAGTCACGCTCCAGCACCGCAATGCCTTTCTGCAAATAGGCCGCCAGCGTGGGCGCATCGAGGTCGATGACCTTCATCCCCTGGTGATTGACAAACACATAACGATTGCCCTGAGAGCCAATCCAGGCCAGGCGCAGGAAATCGGGCTGTCCACCCTCCTGTTCAAGCCGGATCCAGTCACCCGGCTGTAAACGCTGAACCCGTGCAAGCCAGCGTTGCAGCCCCCGCTGACGCGCCTCCTGTACTTGCCGGATATCGGCATCCTGTCGTTCTTCCTCAACGACAGGTACGTCAATCCACTCCCGTTCCACGGAGGGCTCACTGAGCAAAAAGCGTTTTAATTCATCGCGAATATGGCCAGATGGCATCTGATTGGACGAGATACTGGCCAGGCCGTCCTGGATGATTCTGAGTAGTTCTGGCAAATTGAACTGAAACTCAGGGTTGTTTCCAAAGTTTAACAGCGTATCAAGCACGCTGAGGTAGTCTTGCCACTCCTGCCCCTCACTCCCCTGACGAATATAGGTCAGTGATAGCAAGTCCTTCCAGCCACCATTGACCAGCGTCATGACCGCTTTAGGCACTCTGCGTCCTGCCAGGCGTTTATTGAGTGCCGCATTGACGGCGACTTTAGAGTCTGAAATCTTCTGTTGCCCTTCCGCCGCTGCGGTCACTCGCTCGACGTTGCGTCGGTAGAGCAGATTCTGACGTTCCAGCAAGGAATCCAGCTCGCCCAGCGCGCCTTCAAATACCGAAGGGTCGTTCTCGTGCTCAGCCTGAATCCGGGTGATCCAATGATTCACGCGCTCAATCATCGCACGCGGAGTGCGTGCGCCTTTCAACCCCAGTTGCGCAATACGATTGATGACACGCTTCGGGATGGAATCCGGCTCCTGAAAAAAGTCCGGGTTACGCAAGTACAGTTTCAGAACCGGCAATTCGAGGCTTTTCACCTGACTCTTGGCGACAGCGGTCAGCTTCTGATTCTTGAGTACGCTGGCAAAAAACCGGTCGACCACATCCAGGGCCTTATCCTGATGCGACGATAGGGCTTTGAGCTTTTCCTGCTGCCGCACGACCACTTCATACATCCGGTCGCGGAGCGGGGTTTTATCAATCGCGGCTTCGGAGTCCGTCACCACCGGCACGGCCTGGGTTTCGCCCAGTCGGGCCAGTACCTCCCGGTTGGTGTAGGCCGGAGCCTCACGTTCATTCGGAAACCTGCTGTGGTGGGCCGCCTGAGGCAGGGTGCGCTCTTCTTCCAGCAAGCGGAACAATTGCTGTGCCGCCCGGAAACTTGCCTCAGCCGTCTGAAGATCTTTACGTACAACCGAATCGGCTTGAAACAGGGATGACGACAGCCCCTGTGTTGACTGCGTCGAGGGTGACCGTTCAGCCTGCGCCCCGGCCTGTCCACGGGCCTTGGCGAAGGCTTTGGAAAACAAATCTTCTTTCTCGTCAGCTTTTTTAACCGCTGGGGCCGCGGCAGGGGCGGGAGTCACGGCAGGCGCAGCCTTCGTGGAGCTGGGCGTTGTAGGTGTCGCGGGTTTGGAAAAATAGCGGCTGACATTAAGGTTCGGGAGGATACCGGCGCGAATCAGAACTTCGTTTAACTCGTTATACATGCCTTCGAGTTCGCCCAGGACCAGAGTCTCAAAGGTTTTCAGGCATAACCGTTCAGCAGCATCTGCGAGCCTCAAGTGAGCCAGCGCGTCGCGAAAAGCATTGCAGATCAGCGGCGGTCCCAAAGGGTTGGCATAGCCTTTTCCAACTTTCAGGCCGATCGCATCAAGCCGCATCTTGATCTGGAGTAACTGGTTGCGGTAAGCCGTTTCACTCTTGGTAATCATCACCTTGAGTGCCAGCCAGTCCTCGAATTCATCCTTACCCACCAGCGACAGGTCAAAATTGCCAACGTCCTGTGGTACCCGCCCCGGTGCGGGAGCAACCGCCACGGACCGTGAGAGCAGTTCATCACTGATATCACGCAGAAAACGCGCCTGGAAGATCTGCAGCTGTTTCTGTAGCAGGAGGAGGGAGTCCACCAGCTGTGTTTTCTGGTTATCCGTCGCCGCGGTGGCGATGGCCTGATTGAAGGTTTCAGGAAGCGCCCGAACATAAGCCTCAACAAGCGGCGTCAGCGTCGACATGATGATTTTTTCACACTGTCGCAATACCAGTGAGGCTGTCTCAGAGGGTGGTGTACGGCCCGTGGTGAGCGGCGCCGAACAGTGCTGCAGCAACGCGCTGATCGCATTGGAGTTCTGACCGACAAACATCGCGCCAAGCCCACCGTCTACGATACGCTTGACTAACAGGGCTAGTTCAAATAACTGCGGTGGTTTTCCCACGGCAAAGCGAATCAGCATGTGGCTGTCTCGCTCCATGCCACGTTCAATCAAATCATGAACGATGTCAGGCTCGAAGGTTGCGTAGACGCCTTCAGCGCAGAAGTCTTCGATGCGCGCCTTGATCGCTTCGCCATCGCCGTAAATAAGTTCGCATCCCAACTGAATGGGATGGCGCTCACTGGCACGCTTTTCTCTGAACTGACCGCTATTCACAAATACATTGCTCATCGTTCCTTTGAGAGGGGCAAGTGACCCAAAAGGCTATTTTTCTGCACCGCCGCAGTCAGTATAGTAATTACCCCGTCTTTTAGTAAGATTTAACGGATCCCGCTTCATGATCTCAGCCCCTGTCGCTTCACGCTTACGCCTGGCTTTGTGCCTCCTACTGCCACTCATGAGCGGCTGTGAGTCGCTGCATTATTACTGGCAGGCGGTACAGGGCCAATGGGAACTGGTTGACAAGGCCAGGCCGATTACCGCACTTCTGGACGACCCTGCGCTCGACGCAACCTTGCGCCATAAACTGATGCAGGTGAATGAGGCGCGACACTATGCCTCTGAATCGCTGCATTTGCCCGCAGGCGACGCCTATTCTCACTATGTCGCACTGGATCGTCCTGCCGTCGTCTGGAACATCGTTGCGGTACCCGAGTTCAGTCTGGAAGCCAAACGCTGGTGTTTCCCGGTCGCGGGTTGCGTTAAATACAAGGGCTACTTCAACCAGACCGATGCCCAGTCTGCCGCCCAAACCTTGCAGGCAGAAGGCTACGATGTCGCGATGGGGGGTGTCGCCGCGTATTCCACCCTGGGATGGTTCGACGATCCGGTACTGAGTACCTTTATTTTTGACAGCGACGAAAACCTGCAACGCCTGATTCTGCATGAACTGGCACATCGACAGTTCTATGTCAGCGGTGACACCACGCTCAACGAAAGCTGGGCGACGGCCGTTGCTGCCACAGGACTGGAAGGGCTTCGGGGTCAATCCACCGGAACTCCGGAACACCTTCCCCCAGATCGGCGTTTTGAGGCGGTATTGCTGAGGGAGACGGAGGATCTGCTTGAGCAACTAAAGGTTCGCTATACGCAGTTTGAAGAAAGTCCCACGCAGTACACACTGGAGGAAAGGCGAAGCCAGAAACGTCAACTGATCGAAGATTATCAGCGACAACTACAGGCACAGGCGGCTGCGTACGCTGATTCAAGCCGCTATGCACGCTGGTGGCGTGACCCGGTGAACAATGCCCACCTGATCGCCGTCAACAATTACTACCGCTGGGTGGATGGCTTGCGCTACCAGCTCGAGGTGGTGTTGCAGGGAGACTGGCAGGCCTTTTATCAATGGTCGGAAGCGACACTGGAGCCACTCGAAGAGCGCGAACGAAGCGCCCTGCTCGACGAACTCAATGCCCGGGCAACTCCAGAATAAACACCTTGGAATTCCGCTGAAGATTGTACATCTGACGACGACTGATCGGCAGTTCATCCACACTGGCGGCACGAAACCCACGCTCAACAAACCAGTGTGCCGTTTGAGTGGTCAGGACGAAAACCTGCCGCATCCCCCATTTCGCTGCCAGCTCCAGCGCATGCTCCAAAATCTTGTCTCCCCGACCGGTTCCCCGATAGCGCGGATCCACAGCGACGCAAGCAAGTTCCATACACTTTTCAGACTGGAAACAATGGAGAGCCGCACAACCAACGATCATGCCGTCACGATCTTCGACGATAAAGCGGTCAATTTCCGCTTCGAGCGTTTCCTGGCTGCGCGGCACCAAAATCCCCTTCTCTTCCAACGGCCGGATCAGGGCAAGAATACCGTTAACGTCGGCAGGCTGAGCCTGACGCACCTGATCATAGTCGTTATCCGAAATCAGGGTGCCACAGCCATCGCGGGTGAACAGTTCCTGAAGCAGCACGCCGTCATCCTGATAACTGAGGATATGCACCCGCTTCACACCCTGTTGAACCGCACGGCAGGCAGCGATCAGGCGACGACTGGACTCGCTGTCTTTCTCGGTATGCTCAACCTGAGCCATCGCCTCACTGAGAGAAAGTTCACGCACCAATCGTCCATCATCCAGAATGATACCGGGGTCAGCACTGAACATGGCCAATTTTTCACTTCCCAGCGCTATCGCGACAGAGCTGGCAACGTCTTCACAGGAGAGGTTAAAAACCTCGCCGGTATGGGAGTAGCCCAGGGTCGGGATCAGCACAATCTGTCCCATCTGTAATTGCCGGTTAATGTCCTCAGCATGTACCTTGCGAACATAGCCGGTGTAGCCCAGATCGACCCCATCAACGACGCCCACAGGCCGTGCCACGATATAGTTGCCACTGCAGACGCGAACGCCGGCACCGTGCATGGGCGAGTTAATCAGGCCCAGACTGAGCCGGGCTTCAAGTTCCGTGCGGATACGCCCTACCGCTTCAGTGACACAAGCCAGGGTATCTTCGTCCGTCACGCGCATGCCATGATGAAAGCGCACGGGCAAGCCTGCGCCCTCCAGCCGTTCATCGATCTGGGGACGCGCGCCAAACACCACGACAATTTTCAGCCCCAGTGTATTGAGCAGGGCAATGTCGGGAATAATCTGCGCCGGAGACACCGCAGCCAGGGTTTCTCCACTGAGCAGAATGACCAGCGTCTTGCCGCGAAAGGCATGGATATAGGGGGCGGCCTGCCGAAACCAAAAAACTGAATCACTTGCTGACATTAATCGTCTTCCTTTTCTTCACCCTGAAGTGTTTCCTCCACACAGATGTCGCTGATGAGCTGCCTGAACAGGTCCAGGCAAGGCTGAATGCGATCAAGCGCCAAGTATTCATCAGGCTGGTGCGCCTGCGCAATATCACCTGGCCCCAACACCAGAGTCTGCAAGCCTGCCTCGGAAAAAAACGGGGCTTCGGTAGCAAAGGCTACGGTTCCCGCCGAACGGCCGCTCAAGTGCTCCAGGCGTCGTACAAAATCGGTGTCGCTGCGACCGGCAAAAGGCGCGACGCCTTTGAATAAAGAGGTCAGCGCAAAACTCACCCCGTGCTGATTCATCACGGGCTGTAATGCGGCCTCTAACTCCTCCCGAACAGACCCAAGCGTCATACCCGGCATCATCCGAACATCAAAATGCAGTCGGCAGGAGGGACAAATTCGATTGGGATTATCGCCGCCATGGATACAGCCAAAATTCAGGGTCGCGGAGGGGACTTTAAAGTCGCTGCGATGATAGCGGGTCTGCCACCCTTCCCTCACCCGCCTCATGATCAGCAATGCATCACTCATGGCATCAATGGCGTTGCGCCCCAGGGCGGGCTCTGACGAATGGCCACTCTGCCCCTCAATCAGGAGCTCTTCCATGAGAATACCCTTGTGAGCATAAATCGGTTGCATGCCGGTCGGCTCACCAATCAGGACAAACTGCCCCAGCGATGCCAGCGACCCGGTCATCGCCCGGATACCCGCCATCGAGCTTTCCTCGTCCGCTGTCGCAACCAGCGTTAGTGGTCGGTTAAGCTGGGCCAAAAAAGGTTCAGCGGCCTGCAATGCCAATGCAAAAAAGGCTTTCATGTCGCAAATGCCCAAACCGTACCAGCGGCCATCACGTTCACTTACGGCAAAAGGGTCGGATGACCAGCGCTTCGCATCAAAAGGCACCGTATCCGTATGGCCGGACAACACCAGTCCACCCGGACGCTCGGGGCCAATACGCGCGATCAGGTTCCATTTATCCGCCTTAAGATCGACCGCTTCCAGTCTGACCCGAAAGCCCAGGCGCTCGCACCACGCGGCCAGACAGTCGATCACCCCCCGATTACCCTGATTCCATTCGGGTAGGGTGCTACTGACCGAGGGTTGCGCAACAAGGTGCGAAACCATCTCAAACAAGGAGGGTAACCTGGATTGCGTCATGGCCCACACATCACTGATAAATTTCGACTTTTTTAATATCGCGGGGGATCACATGGAAGACAACGTCACCGCTGGCCATGGGGACTTTAATATCAACATTGTAGGGAGACACTTCACCCAAAACACCGGTAGTGATTTTGCCATCCCGATGGGTGAGCTTGATTGGAAATCCCACGTACAGGGCCAGCGTATCTTTCTCCACCTCACTGTAACTTTTGCGCTTACTCGCCGTGTCCAACGGCTTACGGGGTGCTGCGGCAGGGGTCACTTTCACAGTCTCAGGAGGCGGAAACAACGCGGGCATCAAGCGCTCAAATTGCAGCTCGTAATAAGGATCGATCACCACACGATCGTCGACGGCAAAATAGACCGGCAGCTGGTCTGCGACCTTATCAGGCGCCTGCATCAGCCAGGTGGGCAAATCAAATCCCTCCGATGGCGTCACTTTCACATGCAGTGACTTGCCGCCCCCGAAGAACGCTTTGAGCCCCGCCGTCACACCCTCACCCAGTCGAATACCAATGGCCTCCAACTGCGTCTGACTGTGCCGGAAGGCCCTGAGCGGATATTGCTCAGCAGAAACGCCGACAGGGTCAGCACAAAACCGTGCTATACGTGACAAACCACCCTGATCCTCCAGGTTCACATCGAACCGTTCGAGGCGGGGGGCAGGTGGAGCCTCTGCGGCTTCACCGCGCGGCCATTCAAAGGAAGAAAGATCTAAAGCCAGCGTGAAACGTCCCAGATCCAGTAGCGAACCCTCCCCATGGAAATCGAGTGTGCGCTCAGCGGGCACGAAGTTCCAGTGAAAGCCCCCCTCAAAAGCCAGGATCTTCCATCCCATTGCCTTGATATCGTCAGCCGAGAATACGCTTCGGGGTCCACAGGGAGGCATCAGGACCGGTGTCAGACCCGGTAGTGGATTCTCCCAGTATGATGTCCAACGGTCTGTCACCGGTATCTGCAATTGGCTCACACTCACGCTAAGGGCATCGGGCCAGCGAAAATCAGCCTGCTGCCGGATCGTTTGCCCCAGCATCATAAGCTGGGACAGATCACCTACCTTCAACGAAACCTGATCGGCCGCGATCGTTTCCCGCAAGGTGAAAGGGCTGATTTTAACCCCATGCAGGGTAATCTCAGCAAAGGCCGGAGAGACATTCATCCAGTCGTACTGCAACCCACCAAGCGTGGCATACTCTGCCTTGACTGCTTCCAGCCAGACATACGCTTGATACTGCATCCAGGCCTTCAGGCCAAGATAAAGCGCCGCACAAATGGCCAGGCCCTTTAACAGTCGACGTACCATGCCTCTTGCTTAACCTCGTCGGGTGATCAGGGTACCAACCCCTTCGTCAGTGAACATTTCCAGCAGGGTCGCGTGCGGCACACGGCCATCAATAATGTGGACACTATTAACGCCTGCATTGACTGCGCTGAGTGCGCACCCAATCTTGGGTAACATGCCACCGTGAATGGTACCGTCTGCAATCAGGGCATCGACCTGCTGAGTACTCAGCCCCGTCAGTACTTTACCCTGCTTATCCATCAGCCCTGCAATGTTGGTCAACAGAATCAGCTTTTCCGCCTGCAACACTTCCGCCACCTTGCCTGCAACCAGGTCGGCGTTGATATTGTAGGAACTGCCATCCTGTCCCACACCAATGGGCGCGATCACCGGAATGAAGCCGCCGTTGGTCAGCCATTCAATGACCTCGACCCGCACCGATGCGACTTCGCCCACATGACCAATATCAATGATTTCCGGCTTTTGCATGTCTGGCGTCGCACGGGTGACTTCCAGCTTGCGGGCGCGGATGAAGTCCGCATCTTTACCCGTGAGACCAATGGCCTTACCGCCATTACGGTTGATCAGCGCAACGATGTCTTTGTTCACCTGACCACCCAACACCATTTCGACCACATCCATGGTGGCGCTGTCCGTGACCCGCATGCCATTCACGAAATGTGTTTTGATCTGGAGCCGTTCGAGCAGCTCACCAATCTGGGGTCCTCCACCATGAACGACAATCGGATTGATTCCAACCAGCTTCATCATGACGACATCACGGGCAAAACTGTGCTTGAGTTCGTCATCCGTCATGGCATTACCGCCATATTTAATCACCACGGTTTTGCCACTGAATCGTTGAATGTAAGGCAAGGCCTTGCTGAGAACGGTGGCTACCTGAACGGCGGACTCTCTGTCGAGCATATCGGTCACTACTTCCTGTTACTAAAAGGGCAATTTCAAAGCGGCATCCACCGCCAGTATCTGTTGTTTGAAGAGGGTTTGGATGCGATTCATCGCGTCCTCACTTTCCGCTTCAAACCTGAGCGTCAGCGTCGGTGTAGTATTGGAGGCCCGGCATAGCCCCCAGCCATCCGCAAACTCGACACGCACACCATCAATGGCTGATACGGAGCCCCCGGCCCAATCGGCCGACGCCTTTAAACGCTCCATCAGCAGGAACTTGGTGTCATCCCTCACGGGAATCGCCAGTTCCGGGGTCGAGAGATCTTCAGGGAAGTCCGCAAAGACATCATCCACGGTACCCTCTTCAACCCCCAGAATCTCAAGCAAACGCGCCGCACAGTATATACCGTCGTCAAATCCGAACCAGCGCTCCTTGAAGAAAATATGGCCACTGAGCTCGCCCGCCAGCAACGCGCCGGTCTCCTGCATTTTAGCCTTCATGACCGAGTGACCTGATCGCCACATGATGGGTCGTCCGCCATAACTTGAAATCAGGGCATTCAATCGGCGACTGCACTTCACATCAAACAACACATCCGCCCCCGGATTGCGGGACACGACATCCTTGGCAAACAGCATCAACAAGCGGTCGGGCCAAATGATTTTCCCGGTATTGGTAACAACCCCCAGGCGGTCGCCATCACCGTCAAAGGCGATACCAATATCCGCCCCGGTTTCGCGGACTTTTTCAATGAGTTGCTGCAGGTTTTCAGGCTTACCCGGATCGGGATGGTGAGCCGGAAAGCGGCCATCAATCTCACAGTTCAGAGGCAGCACCTCGCAACCCAGTTCCCCAATCAGCGTAGGGGCAATTTCACCCGCCGCACCGTTGCCTGCGTCCAGAACGACCTTTAACGGCGCTGCAACCGCAATATCCCCAACGATCGTATCAATGTAATCCTGCTCAACCGAGCGGGTCTCCAGCTTGCCTGCACCAGAGGGGTAATTGCGGGTATTGATGCGCGCCAACAGCGCCTGAATTCCCTCGTCAGCCAGTGTCTGCCCGGCCAACACGATTTTAACGCCATTATATTCGGGTGGGTTATGGCTGCCCGTGACCATGGCCCCCGACCCGGTCTTGAGAAAATGGGTCGCAAAGTACAGCACTGGCGTCGGCACCACTCCCAGATCGATCACGGTGACCCCCGTTTCCATCAGTCCACGCGCCAGCCCCTGCGCCAACTCGGGACTTGAATGACGCCCATCCCGACCAAGGCAAAGGGTTTTCTGACCTCGCTGCAATGCCTCACCCCCCAGGGCACGACCGATTTCTGTCATCACCTCCGGGTTAAGGTTTTTACCCGCTTCACCCCGGATATCGTAGGCCCTGAAAATCGATGGATCGACCTCGACCGCATCGACTTCCTCTATGCCCATCCCTGACCGGGCGCCGCCGCCACCGTCCAATTTCTCCGACGCGGGTTTGTCATCGTGAAGCCCGAGCAGATCTTCATCCGCATCGTATAAATCAAGCGCGTCATCCCCTGAAAACAGCGGCTCATCACCGCCCTTCGCAGACGCCGGAAGCGCCGGAGAACTCGGCATATCCTCTTCCCGGACGGGCGGAGCGGTCTCTGCCGGCGCAGCAGTTTCAGCAGCCTTAGCCGGTGCGGTCTTTTCAGTCGGTGCGCGACGGTTACGCAATTGCTGCAGAACGTCCATGGCATGACGGGTCAGAGGGAATTGTGTCCTGGGCGCAGGTGAGGACCCCGTTCCCAATAGATTTCCCGCAAAGGCTGCCAGGGAGGAAATGTCCTGAGCCACCTTCTTGCCAAACAGAAACATCATGCCGAATCCGGCTCCGGCAATCAGAAGTGCGGAAATCAGAATCAACAACCAATACGTGCCGTAGGCAGAATTCAGCAGGCTTGAGACAGGCAAGGTATAAGCCACTTTCCAGCCCAACCCCGGCACCTCGGCAGAGACCGTGTCACCGCTTCCTTCACCCGACTCAAAAACCAGCGTGTCGACTTTATCGACCAGCTGATAAAGCTCGTACTTTCCAGCAGGAAGAGAGGCCAGTGCTTTGCGTAAATGCTCTGGCTCGTAGATGAGCAGCAACGTTCCGGCCAGTTGGCCTTGCGCATCGGAAATGGCGACGGCGTATTGCAGGTACCAACGTTTGTTGGCGGCTTTAAATGCCGCCGGCGCAACCGCTTCACCCGCTTCCACTTGCTTAAGCATCTCCGAGGCCGCGAAACCGATCGGTAAATCGGCATGCTCATCGCGGGCAACCTGCCCCCTGGCAAAGGGAACCACACGACGCAGGTCTGGGATACGTTCTGGCAGTGCCGCCACCGCGCTTCGCCATTTGTCTGACGAGAGGGGTTGCAGGGTTGCGGCGACCGTTTGAGCCCCCGTTTGCACATTGGTCATCTCTGTGACAACCCACTGACGAAAGAGCGCCAGCCGATCATCGCGCGCCTGCTGGGTGATCTGGGCATCTGCACCCTGCAAAACCATGAAAAAGGCGAGTGCGCCAGCCAAGGCCACCAATACGCCCATTACAATCGCCATCGAGGTATAAAAAACCGAGCCCCCCAATGTCAGCTTTTTCTTGGATGCCAAAGTTGCACTCCCTTATCCGAGACCCATCTATCTATAACAGCATAGCAGCACTTGGGCGTCAGGCTTTACCCGTAGAACCGAATCCACCTGCTCCGCGGTCAGAGCTGGAAAAGGCGTCAACCAGCTGCAGTTCAACCTGCACAACCGGCACTATGACCATTTGCGCAATACGGTCGCCGACATTGATGGTGAAGGGCTCACTCCCCCGATTCCAACAGGACACCATCAGTTGCCCCTGATAATCCGAGTCGATGAGCCCCACCAGATTGCCCAAAACAATGCCATGCTTGTGCCCCAGCCCCGAACGGGGGAGCAGGACGGCCGCCAGCCCTGGATCATCCAGATGAATCGCCATCCCGGTGGGAATCAGCAGCGTCGCCCCCGGCTGCAGCACAACAGCCTCTTCCAGACAGGCGCGCAGATCCATCCCGGCAGAACCGGCGGTGGCATAGGAAGGCAATGGAATAGAATCGCCCAGTCGGGCGTCCAGAAGTTTGACTTGTAAGTGCGGTTTCAAAACGAAGATTATCCTGAAGAACGAGACAGTGCGTTGAATTCTCGCATGATTTGATCCATCAATACACCCGCTAACTCTGACTTCAATTGTCTGTCGATGGGGGTGGTTGACGAGGGCGTGATAACCAGAACTTCGTTGTATTCGCTATTGAACCCGATATCAGCACGGCTGACATTATTACCAATAATCATCCTGAGCCGTTTGCGTGTCAACTTGTCACGGGCGTAGGTCTCAAGATTCTGGGTCTCAGCCGCAAATCCGACGGTAAACGGCGCATTGTCCAGCGCCGCGACGCCCGCCAGAATATCTGGGTTCTGTTCCAGCTTTAGCTCCAGTGTCTGATCACCCGACTTTTTAATTTTTTGAGACTGACTCAACACCGGCCGAAAATCCGCCACGGCAGCGGCACCGATAAAAATATCCGCTGCGGAAATCACCGACATGACCGCCTCCTGCATCTCTCGCGCTGATTCGATATCCATACGGGAGACCCCTGCCGGTGTCGGCAGATGAACCGGCCCGGCAACCAGAATCACTTTTGCGCCCCGCGTTTGAGCGGCAGCCGCCAACGCAAACCCCATCTTCCCAGAGCTGTCATTGCTTAGATAGCGCACGGGATCAAGCCGTTCGCGCGTCGGTCCGCTGGTAATAACGACGGTGAGCCCCCGCATATCCATGTCCGCAGAACGAGCGGCCGCGCCAGGAGAATTTAGCGCCAACAGCTGTTCGACCAGCGCATCGGGTTCCAGCAGGCGGCCCGGCCCCACATCACCACAGGCCTGCTCGCCCTGATCTGGCCCCAGCACGGTAACATTGCCACGGACTTCGCTGAGCTGCCTGACGTTCCGCGCAGTCAACGGACTTTCCCACATCACCTGATTCATTGCCGGGGCAATATACAGGGGCGCACGACTGGCCAGCACCACGGTCGTCAGGAGATCGTCGGCCATGCCTGCAGCCAGACGCGCCAGACAGTTCGCCGAGGCCGGCGCAATTAAGATCAAATCAGCCCACCGGGCCAATTCGATGTGCCCCATTCCCTGCTCTGCCTGGGGATCCAGCAGTGCATCGCGCACGGGCCTGCCACTCAGCGCCTGAAAGGTCATCGGCATCACGAACGCCTTGGCCCCCTCCGTCATTACAACCTGAACCTCATGCCCCGCTTTAATCAGCCGACGCACGATTTCCGCCGCTTTATATGCGGCGATTCCGCCTGTCACGCCTACGACGATCTGCATTGCTCCCCTGCCACCCTGATTTAAATCTGACCCAATACGGGCTAAGATAGCACCACCCTCGCATGGATGCGACTGGTAGAAACAAGGAGTTAAGACAGGATCATGGACGGATCAAACCAACTGGCGCCCCGGGAAAAACTCCTGGCGCTCGGCCCCACAGCATTGAGTGACACGGAATTACTCGCCCTTTTTATTCGCACCGGATTCAAAGGTACAACGGCACTGCAGCTGGCTGCGCAACTGCTCGAACGCTTTGGCGGCCTTCGCGGACTGCTGGAGCTTGAGGCCAGACACTACGGCAATATCAAGGGGCTCGGCCCCGCTAAAGCGACCCAACTGCAAGCCATCATGGAACTTGCCCGGCGTTATCTCAGCGCCACTTACGAACGCTCACATGCCGTACATTCGCCAGACCAGGCCCGCACCTATTTGCAGGCAACGATGCGACATTTACCGCACGAAGCCTTCCGGGTTATTTTTCTGGACTCGCAGCACCGCGTCATCGCGTCAGAGATCCTGTTCACCGGCACGCTGAATCAGGCTCAGGTTCATCCACGCGAAGTCATCCGCCGCACGTTACACCATAATGCAGCGGCCGTGATCCTTGCACACAATCACCCCTCCGGTGCGCCGGAGCCCAGCAGCGCAGACAAACACATCACGCAAACACTCATCGCCACACTGAAAACAATCGACGTTTCGGTGCTCGACCATTTCATCGTCGGCGACGGCATCACGGTATCGATGGCTGAACGTGGTATGATGTAAACATGTGCGCGAAAAACAAGCACGCCAAAGCAAAATAGTTTTGCTTGACTGGCTAAAATCTGATATAAAGTCGCGCTCAATTTTATTGGACCGGGTTCAGGTCATTCACTGCAGGTCAGCCGTGATACAACCCGGCTTTGAAGGAATCACGGCTAGGGCCGTCAGAATAAACCCCAAGGGGTTGGAGGCGAGAGATGTCAAGAGTATGTCAGGTTACAGGCAAAGGCCCTGCGACCGGAAACAATGTTTCACATGCGAACAACAAGACGAAGCGCCGTTTTCTGCCTAACCTGCAAACGCACCGGTTTTGGCTTGAAAGCGAAAAACGCTTTGTAAAACTGCGAGTATCAACTAAGGGCATGCGCATTATCGACAAGAAAGGCATCGACGCCGTTCTGTCTGACATCCGTGCTCGTGGCGGCAAGGCTTAAGGAGTCCGAACATGCGCGAAAAAATCCGTCTGGTATCATCAGCTGGCACTGGCCACTTTTACACCACCACCAAAAACAAGCGTAACATGCCCGAAAAAATGGAGATCAAAAAGTTTGATCCCGTTATTCGCAAGCACGTTAACTACAAAGAAGCCAAGATCAAGTAATTTGATTGAGGCAACAAAAAACCGCGAAAGCACTGCTTATCGCGGTTTTTTTATAGCTGTCAGTTACGGTAACAATTCACCAAACCTTCGCCCTCAACGGTTCACCCCTCGCCGAAGTAGCCTTCCGGCAAACCAATATCCAGCGCCACCGGAAGATGATCTGACACCGGGAAGCAAACAACCCCCGCATTTCGGATTTTCAGCGTGCTGCTTACCAGAATATGATCCAGGCTTCGCTCAGGTCGCCAACTGGGAAAACTCTTCATCTGCACGGGCAAGGGGTGTAAATCCAGGTCTCCCAAGGCCGTCTCCTGCAACAAGCGATCCGCATGGCAATTAAAGTCACCCATAAAGACCACATGGCGATAGGGACGAATAACGTCAACCACATGCGCCAACTGCTGCCGCTGCGTTTTAGCGCCCAGCGCCAGGTGCAGCATCACCAGTATCAGCGGCTCTTCAGGCCGACCATATTTGACCACGATTGCACCGCGCCCCGGAATCAAACCCGGTAAACGCACTTCCTCCACCGAAAGGGGCTTAAAACGACTCAACAGACCATTACTATGCTGGGCAAAGCGCCCCAGATTGCGGTTAAGCTGCTGATACCAGAAGGGATGGCCAGAACGCTCCGCCAGGTACTGCACTTGATTGACGTTACCGCTGCGAATGCTCCCGCCATCACACTCCTGAAGCGCCACCACATCGTATTGCTTTAGCAAAACAGCAATCCGATCAAGATTGCGCAGACGCTGAGGCGTTGGAAGCAGGTGCTGCCAGCTGCGGGTAAGATAATGACGGTAAGCACCGGTCGTGATACCGACCTGTATATTGAAGGTAATCAGACGGACATGGCGATGGTGCGGAAAAGACTCAAACGCAGGCTCATGCACAGCGGGGCGATCCCCCCCAGCCTTTCCTGAGCGAGAAAGCAAGCGATCGGATAAGCCCTTAACCCATTGAGCAACCATGTGCCCGAGAGCCTGACGCACTAATGCCGTTCAAGGCCAATCAGATAGTCCGCTACTTGCAGCATCCGCGTAAAGGAACCCGCCTCGCTTGCGCCGATACGATACTTGCCATTGACCACCAGCGCAGGCACATAGGCTGACTGATAACCGATTGCGCGCTGATAAGCCGCCTCGACTTTCGCCCCAACTCCTGGCGAATTGTAAGTTTTTCGAACCAGGCTTTCCTCAAGCCCACGCGTCACAAAAAGGCCCACCACCTCATCTTCATTATTGAGCGTTTTTCGCTCTTTAATAAGCGTATCAAAGAGAACCTGATGCAAATCATCCAGCTTACCCAAGGCGCGCGCCGTATAAAATGCCCGCGCATGAACCTTGGACACCGCCCCACCAGTTGAGGGCAAATAAGAGAAGTCTACATCCTCAGGCAGCGATTCAACCCATGATTTAACCAGGGGATTAAAGTCGTAGCAGTGGGGACAGCCGTACCAGAAAATTTCGACCACCTCGATTTTGGAGGGATCAGATGTCGGCACTTCCTTTGGAAGCACAACATAATCTTTACCCGCAACAAACTCTTCCGCCCACGTAGTACCGGACATTGCAAACCAGAGACTGATAAATGCTACCCATCTGAGTGTTTTAAGCGTTTGCATGAGACCCTCCCACGTGGTTCAGTTGCAAGTGATTACTGATACAAGCCGTTGATGTAACTGGCCAGTGCTTTCACTTCAGCATCGCTCAGGTTAGCTGCAACACCACGCATCATCGCATTATCGTCATTCTTGCGATCACCCGCGCGGAAGCCAGCCAGCTGTTTGGCGATGTAGTCAGCATGCTGACCGGCCAGACGGGGGAAACCGGCCTCGGCAACACCTAAACCGGAGGGTCCATGACAACCTGTACACGCCGGAATACCTTTTGCCGCATTACCCGCCTTGAATAACTGAGTGCCCAATTCGACCAGCGCTGGATCAGAAGAACCGGTCGTTGCAACCTGCTTGCTGAAGTAAGCGGCAATATCTGCAATATCCTGGTCGCTCAGGTTGTCAGTCAGACCGGTCATCTCCACCACAGGCCGGGTGCCCGCTTTGATATCCTTGATTTGCTTTGTCAGGTAACGCTCGCCCAGTCCTGCCAGCTTGGGGAAGGTTGGAACAGCACTGTTGCCATCCGCTCCATGACAGCCTGCACAGACGGCAGATTTGGCTTGTCCTGCGGCGGGATCCCCTGCAGCCGCAGCCACATTCACCAGCCCCAGAGACAATACTACGGTAGCAATCAATCGAATCATGTATGACCCCATGTTTTTCGTCGGTAAATAATTTCGTTCCGAAGCGTATTTCGGAAGCAAACCGCTGCCTTTAACACCACCCGGGATAAACGGTCTGGTATTATACATAAATGAAGGTTTCAGTGAACTCATCTCTAGCGTAGCTCAGATACAAATTTATGAATGAACCCGTTTTACCCTCGTACCAAAGCGCCCGCTTTCTCACCAGCGCCCAGCATCTTGGACAATGCCCCCCGGAATCCGGCTGCGAAATCGCTTTCGCAGGCCGCTCAAATGCCGGAAAGTCCAGCGCAATCAATGCCATTACGCGTAACGGCGGCCTTGCGCGCTCATCCAAAACGCCAGGGCGCACCCAGCTGATCAATTTTTTCAGCCTGAATAAGGCTGATTGCCGACTGGTAGACTTACCGGGTTATGGTTATGCCAAGGTTTCTAAAGAGTTGCAGGAGCGCTGGCAGCGGGATCTGCATCAATACCTCGAGCAACGCCTTTGCCTGCATGCGCTGATTTTAGTCATGGATATCCGCCATCCACTGACCCCACTGGATAGCCAGCTGGTGTCATGGTGCAGCAAACGCAGGCTGCCCACCTTGATCCTGCTCACCAAAAGCGACAAATTGAGCCGCAATGCCGCTCGCCAGACTCAGCTTCAGGTGGAAAAACAGCTCAAGGGCAAACCCGGGCACTTCAAAACCGCGCTTTTCTCGGCAACCGGCAAGATCGGCATTGAAGCGGCACAGGCCTTTATGGATGAATTTTTTGCACCGATCGGTCAGCAGTCGTCCGAGTTGACCAACCCGACAGAACCCGGGGCTGATAACGCGCCTGACGCGCCATAACCGCCTCCAGATACGCAGGCTGAACGTAAGGTATCTCCAGCACCACCACCTGGTAGATACCCTGCCTCAATGCTTCGCGGTCAATTTTAACGCCATCGTCGTCGGACGCCGTTTTCAAAAAGGACATCCAGTTGGTGACAATCAGCCACAGATTTAAAGCAAAGGCCGAACGGCGCGTGTCGTCCATCGGCTGCGTGATACCCGCGCGCTCCAATCCAGCCAGAATAGCGGTCACACTCTCCAGGCAGAACCAGGTAAAGGCCCGATAGTCCCGCTTCAGCCGCTCATCATCTTCCAGAAAATGTTGCAGATCCCGGTGCAGAAAACGAAAGGCCCACAGGCCATCAAATACGGCTTCCAGGTAGGTAAACTTGTCATCGAGACTTAAGGAGCGGTCCTTGGGAACGACCAGATAAGTTCGCACAAGCGTCTGATATTGCATAAAAAGCTCATACACAATGTCACTTTTGTTGCGGAAGTGGTAATACAGATTTCCCGGCGAAATCCCCAGATGCGCCGCAACATGGTTTGTGGTGATATTACGCTCACCTTTTTCATTAAACAGCTCAAGGCTGGCCAGCAGTATTCGGTCTCGGGTTCGCATCAGTGCAGCAATCAACCTAATTCAGATCAAAAAAATTGAGTTAGAGTATATACTCTAGCCACTTTTAGAGTATATACTCAGCCCAACTAGAGCATATACTCTAAACATAATAATTCGAGTCGTAAGCTACAACTCACAGTCAACGCAGGAGCCCCTCATGGTTGCAGACGTTCTGAAAATTACCGAGTCCAAAAAAGAAATCCAGCATCTTTCACGCGCATTTAAATCCCAGCAAAAGGCTTTTCAGCATAACACGATGCCCTCGCTCGAAACGCGAAAAGAAGCGCTTTTGCGCCTGAAGCGCGCACTGCTGGACAATCAGGAACGCTTTATTGAAAGCATTAACGCCGATTTTTCATCCCGCTCCCGCGATGAAACCCTGCTGGCCGAGTTCATGCCCGCCATTCAGGGCATCAATTATGCGCTGCAAAATCTCAAAACCTGGATGAAGCCTTCAGTTCGCCATGCAAGCATTTTGTTCCGCCCGGCTGATAACCGCATCGTCTACCAGCCAAAAGGTGTCGTGGGCGTCATCGTGCCCTGGAACTATCCGTTAAACCTCGCCGTGGGTCCGTTAACTGCGGCACTGGCTGCCGGCAACCGGGTCATGATCAAAATGTCCGAGTTCACGCCAAAGACCTCCCGACTCTTTCAGGAGATGATCTCTAACACCTTCACCGAGGATCTGGTGTGCGTCATCAATGGCGAGGCAGATGTGGCGGCAGAGTTCACTCGCCTGCCTTTTAATCACTTGCTGTTTACCGGTTCAACGACGGTGGGCAAGCTGGTCATGAAAGCCGCCGCAGAAAACCTGACACCCGTAACGCTGGAGCTGGGTGGAAAGTCACCGGCAATTGTCAGTGAAGATGTGCCGCTTAAAGATGCCGCCGAGCGCATCGCCTTCGGTAAAGCCTTCAACGCCGGACAAACCTGTATCGCACCGGATTACGTCCTGTGTCCGCAGAATCGTCTGGATGCCTTTGTTGACGAATTCCGCGCACAATTCCAAAAGCTTTATCCGTCACTGAAAGATAACCCTGATTACACCGCGATCATCAATGACCGTCAGCTCCAGCGCCTGCGTAGCTACCTGTCTGATGCTGAGGCCAAAGGGGCCACAGTGATTTCGATGAACCCGGCCAACGAAGATTTTAGCCGTGGAACCCGCAAGCTACCGATTCATCTGGTGCTCGGTGTCACCGCCGACATGAAAGTAATGCAGGACGAAATCTTTGGGCCGATTCTGCCGATTATTCCCTATGGCACGGAAGACGAGGCCATTCGTTTTATTAACAACCGCCCCAGCCCGCTGGCACTGTATTACTTCGGCTACCAGAAGCGCGCTCAGAAGCGCATCCTGGAGAAAACCCACGCCGGCGGCGTGTGCGTGAACGATACGCTGGTGCACTTTGCGCAGGATGATATGCCATTCGGTGGTGTCGGCGAGTCTGGCATGGGGCACTACCATGGCGAAGAAGGTTTCCATACTTTTTCTCACGCCAAGAGTGTCCATACCAAGGGTCGTTTCAATAGCGGGAAAATGATCTTCCCGCCTCACGGCACGGTACTGCACCAGTTGGTTTACAAGCTTTTCATTCGCTAGGACGGGCACACGATCCCTAATTGGCCATGACGCCCGTCATGGCCTTCTTTCTCGAAGGGAACGGATATGTCGCTTGACCTGAGCGGCCTGCAAGGGGCCGCCGTGCCCCATGAAAAATAGATCCCCCCCAATGTCCACCATGCGTTCAAGCGACTCAGCCACCCGTACCGGATCATCCTCGAAGGGCGGCTTTTTGGGTCTTTCCGTGAGCAAAATTCCCCCCAACAAAATACCTGAGGCGAGGAGGTCTCCCACCAGCATTTGCCGGTCTTCAAGCTCTACCGATAGGGAACCTTCCGTGTGTCCCGGCGTGGGCCTGATCACTCCCTTGATTCCCCATTCGTCAAGCTTGAGTACCTGATCGCCTGAAAGGAGAATATCGGGTTCAAACGCATCAAAAGGGGCATGCATCAGGCCCGTCTTGAGAAACAAGCGACCAAACCAGCCGGTTGCACAGTAGGTCATGGGACGTTGTCGGCGGTAATAGGGCAAATCACCTTCATGTGCCACAATTGGCGCACCTGTCAGTTGTTTCAGACGCAGCGCATTTCCGGCATGATCGATGTGCGCGTGGGTAATCACGATCAGTCGGATCGACTTAAAGGTGAGTCCCATTCGGTTAAGCACACGAAGAATCCGCTTCTCCGAATCAGGTAAACCCGCATCCACCAGAACAGCGCCAGTTTCGTCGAATATAAGATGGGCGTTGACCAGGCCCAAGGGTAGAATCGGGATGCGAATAATTTGGACATTTGACATTTTCAGGCTCCTTCCACAGCATTGAGCAGTCATCCTGACCCATAGCCTAACGCCCCACAAGAAGGCACTTTTTTATCCCTAAGGCACCCTGAGGTAACCATGAACACGCAACCCTGGCATAGTGAAAACCCGCTGGACTGCCCACTGGTGCACGCGATTGGCTTGCTGGGCGGAAAATGGAAACCCGTTATTCTGCATCTGCTGATTTCCGAACCACTTCGATTCAAGCAAATGCAGAAACAGATCTCAGGCGTAAGTCAGAAAGTGCTGACCCAGCAGCTACGCGAGCTGGAAAGTGATCACCTGATTATCCGCACGATATATCCCGAGGTTCCGCCGCGGGTTGATTACCGTTTATCTGAAGACGGTCTGAGGCTGGTTCCAATTCTGAATCAACTGTATGCCTGGGGCGCGGCCCAGCGGCCACACTGATCTGGCATGAACAGGACGTTCACAGGTATCATTCCGTTTTGACTCCGATGCAGAGGCCCCGCCACATGAACACCGTCATCTATCCAGGAACCTTCGACCCGCTGACCCATGGTCATACCGACCTGATTGCGCGCGCTTCGCGGTTGTTTGAGAAGGTGATCGTGGCCGTGGCCGCCAGCCCAAAGAAAAATCCCTTGTTCACCCTGGATGAGCGTGTTGCCCTGGCGAAAGCGGTGACGGCCAAATTTCCGAATGTCGAAGTGACGGGCTTCAGCACCCTCCTGGCCGATTTCGCCCAGGAAAAAAATGCCAATGTGTTGCTGCGGGGCCTGCGGGCAGTCTCCGACTTTGAATATGAATTCCAGTTGGCCGATATGAACCGTAAACTGGCCCCCAATGTCGAAAGCCTGTTTTTGACCCCTGCTAACCACCTTTCCTACGTGTCCTCAACCCTGATCCGCGAGATCGCTGCACTGGGGGGCAACGTATCGGAATTCGTTGATCCGGTGGTGTGCGACGCGCTCAAGGCCAGGTTCAACCGCCCCAAATAACCGGAAGCATTACACAGACATTTGAGCGAGCCCCTGAATTTGCTATAATTTGCGCCGCCCAAGAAGTCGGAGACCCCTGTATGGCGTTGATTATCACAGATGACTGTATCAATTGTGACGTGTGCGAGCCGGAGTGCCCGAACGGTGCCATTTACGCAGGCAAAGAAATCTACGTGATCGACCCGGATAAATGCACGGAGTGTGTGGGGCATTATGACGAGCCGCAATGTCAGCAAGTCTGTCCGGTCGATTGCATTCCCCTCGATCCAAATCGCAAAGAGTCTCGCGACGAACTGATGAAAAAATATGAGCGGCTGACGGCCAAAGGCGGCTAACGGTCGCTAAGCACAGCCAAGACTGTACACAAAACAAACAAATACAACCTCTTCCTGACTCGATTTCTCGCTATTCCCGTCTAAACTGTTCTTAGACCAGTTAAATGGAATGGCGAGTTATGGCCAAAGAAAAAGAGCGTAGTAAAGAAAGCGAATCTGGCGAAGAGGAAATGACCGAAGCCCAGCGGCTGACGTTGCTGGAAAAAGCCATGAGCATGAACCGGGTATTTCTGGTGCTCCTTGCCCTACTACTGATCGTTTCCCTGTCTGTCACCATTACCCTCGCATTGCTGAGTGCCTTCAGCGACAACGATGTGTCCGCAGCCACCGCCGCAGAACTGGACGCATTGAAACAGCAGATCGCACAACTCCAACAGGATAACAAGACACTGAGTACCCAGGTCGCCGCGATGTCGACCGATTTGCCGAAACTGTCTGCCGCCGTTGCCAACAGCAGTGCACCGGCCTTCCAACGCGTGTTGATCCAGCAGGAGGAAAGCTATCAGGAGTTTCTGCGGGCGATGAAAGAAGGCATGTATGATTTGGCACGCATGATCCCCGGCTCACGTACCTGGCTGGAACTGTATAACGAAAAAATGGACCGCACGCTGCAGATGAGCCAGACACGCCAGCGGGATCTCGCCCGTTTGAAAACAGGCGAGTCGCTGATCGAGCCCTAAGCTCTGGTCGTGAGATCGCCCCCCCTCACAACCGGCGCCGTAGAACGGCCCGGTAAATCAGGGGGATGATGAACAGGGTCAGCACAGTTGAACTGGTCATCCCCCCAATCATTGGCGCAGCGATACGTTGCATCACTTCGGAGCCGGTACCCTCTCCCCACATGATGGGCAACAGCCCTCCCATAATTGCAGCCACGGTCATCATCTTCGGGCGTACCCGATCCACAGCACCACTCATAATGGCTTGATCGATGTCGACCAGACCAGGCACAGCGCCGCGCTGATGCAACGACGCCAGGGTGTCTCGCCAGGCATGCTGCAAGTAGATCAGCATGATGACCCCGGTTTCAGCCGCTACACCACCTAATGCAATGAATCCGACCGCAACGGCCACACTCAGGTTGTAGTCGAGCCACCAGAGCAGCCAGATTCCACCGATCAAGGCGAAGGGCACGCTCAGCATTACAATCAGGGTTTCCGTCAGCGTACGGAAATTGAGATACAACAAGACCGCCACGATGGCCAGGGTCATCGGAACCACCAGCGTCAGGCGTTCCTTGGCCCGCTCCATGTATTCGTACTGTCCGGCCCAGGTTAAGGAATACCCTGGCGGTAGCTCGATGGATTGCGCCAGCCGGGCTTTGGCCTCTTTGACATAAGTTCCCACGTCCACACCATCGAGATCGATCAGCGTCCAACCGTTCAGGCGGGCATCCTCACTCTTGATCATCGGCGGGCCGTCCTGAATGGCAATATCCGCCACGTTACCCAGGGTAATCCACTGCCCCGCAGGCGTCAGAATGGGCAAATTGGCCAGTGATTCGGGCGAGTTCCGGTAATCTTCGGGGTAACGCAAGTTGATGGGGTAACGCTCGCGACCCTCCACGGTCTGCCCCACATTCTGACCACCGACAGCGACCGACACGACTTGCTGAATATCAGCAATGTTCAAACCAAAACGGGCAGCCTGATCACGCCGGATTTCGACCTGCAGGTAGCGTCCACCCGCCACTCTTTCGGAATACACCGACGCAGTTCCCGGTACCTTGGCCAGAACCGCCTCCAACTGCTGGCCAATCTTCTGAATAACGGAAAGATCGGGACCGGCGACTTTGATGCCCACCGGGGTTTTAATCCCGGTCGCCAGCATGTCGATGCGGGTTTTGATCGGCATGACCCAGGCACTCGTGAGCCCCGGTAACCTGACCAGGCGCTCAAGCTCCGCCCGCAGACTGTCGGGTGTCATACCGGGTCGCCACTGATCACGCGGCTTAAGCTGCACAAAGGTTTCAATCATGGTCAGAGGCGCAGGATCGGTCGCGGTATCCGCACGGCCGACCTTACCAAAGACCGTGACAACTTCAGGCACCGTTCGGATCAGTTTGTCCGTTTGTTGCAATACCTCCCGCGCCTTGCCAATGGAAATACCCGCATAGGTTGTCGGCATGTACATCAGATCGCCCTCGTCTAATGGGGGCATGAATTCGCTACCCAGTTCGCGCAGGGGTATTAAGGTTGCCGCCATGATGCCTGCCGTGAAGAGGAGGCTGATCAAGGGAAAACGCATGACCACTCTCAGACAGGGACGATACAGGGCAATCAGCACCCGATTAATCGGATTCGCCGACTCGGGCAAGATGCGCCCCCGCACAAACCAGCCCATGAGCACGGGTACGAGAGTCACCGCCAGCGCGGCAGCGGCGGCCATGGCATAGGTTTTGGTGTAGGCCAGCGGTGCGAACAGTCGCCCCTCCTGAGCCTCCAGCACAAAGACCGGCATAAAGCTGACCGTAATCACCAGCAAACTGAAAAACAACGCAGGCCCGACTTCGGTGGAGGCCCGTGCGACCACTTCCCAGCGGTTTTCAGGTGTGATGGGGGTTTTCTCCATGTGCTTGTGCAGGTTTTCGATCATGACAATCGCGGCGTCGATCATGGCGCCAATCGCGATGGCGATGCCGCCCAGTGACATGATGTTTGCGTTAAGACCCTGCGCATGCATGACCATAAAGGCGACCAGGATGCCGATGGGCAGACTAACGATGGCGACCAGCGACGACCGCACATGAAACAGGAAGACCAGACACACCAGCGCTACGACACCCAGCTCTTCCAGCAGTTTGTGCCAGAGGTTATCCACGGCACGCTCGATCAGCCCCGATCGGTCGTAGACAGGTACAATTTCCACACCTTCGGGCAAGCCTTGTTTGAGTTCATCCAAACGCTGTTTGATCCCCTGAATGGTGGCCTGAGCATTTTCTCCGTAGCGCATGACCACTATCCCACCGACCGCTTCGCCTTCACCGTTAAGCTCGGTCACACCCCGTCGCATTTGGGGTCCCATTTGTATATCTGCAACTTGCGACAACAGGATGGGAACCCCTTTTTCACTCACACCCAGCGGTACCCGCTCAAGATCTTCGATTGCCTGCACGTAGCCATTGGTACGGATCATGTATTCACCTTCGGCCATTTCCAGCACCGAGGCCCCACTCTCCTGATTGGATGACTGGATCGCGGCCTGCACCCTATTGAGGGGAATCCCATAAGCGCGCAAACGCTCCGGGTCCAGTCTGACCTGATACTGCCGTACCATACCACCTGCCGTAGCGACTTCCGCCACACCTGGCACGGTCTGCAGCTCGAACTTGAGGTACCAGTCCTGTAAGGCCCGCAACTGCCCCAAATCGTGTTTGCCCGTGCGATCAGTCAGTGCGTAGATGTAGATCCAGCCAACCCCGGTGGCATCCGGCCCGAGCTGCGGGCGTGCGCCCGCCGGTAACGAAGGCGTGATCTGACTAAGATATTCCAGCACGCGGCTCCGCGCCCAGTACAGGTCGGTTTTTTCGTCAAACAGGATGTAAACGTAGGAGTCACCAAAGAAAGAAAAGCCACGGACGGTGGTCGCCCCCGGCACTGCCAGCATTGCGGTGGTAAGCGGATAGGTCACCTGATCTTCCACCACCTGGGGTGCCTGTCCCGGATAGGTCGTTTTGATAATGACCTGTACATCCGAGAGATCAGGGATCGCATCGACGGGGGTTTCTTTCAATGCATACATGCCCAAACCACTGACGATGAGCGTCAGTAACAGCACAAAGAATCGATTCAGGAGTGACCAGCGAATCAGTGCAGCAATCATGGATTTACCTCCCTACATTCCGGCCGGATCCGGGACATGCACACGTGTCACCAGAAAGTAATGTTCGGGGTCTTTCTGCATCTGCACATGCACGGTCATACCTGCCTTCAAGGTGCTCAGATCGACCTCCGGGGCGAGTTTGAACAGCATGGTCATGCCCATCATTTTCCATTCTGGAATCGCTTCATGTGTCAGCATCAGCTCAGATGAGTCGGCCATCACCTCGTCGACCTTCGCCGCGACCCAGACGGATGCAGCCTCTGCCGCGACGGAATTGCCCTGCTTATCGGATTCATTGGCGGAGAGCCGTTTGAAGTCCGACTCGCGCGAGGATTCGGAATCAAGTAAAAATTGCCCTGAGGCCACAACCGAATCGCCCTCCGACAGACCTGAGAGCACTTCAAAATAACGGGCATCCGAACGGCCAACCGACACTTCGACCGATTTGAAGGTGTTGGTGTCCAGCGCGACGACCACACGATCCATTTTTCCGGTGCGAATCAAGGCCTCACGTGGCAACGCAAGAACGGGCTTCGCCGACTCGGTCTGGATGCGGACATCGGCAAACATATTGGGTTTCAACTCACCATCGGCATTTGGGAAACGCATGCGCACCTTGACCACGCGAAATCGGGCATCCAGCACGGGATAGATGTAGTCGAGTCGCCCATTCCAGACTTTGCCAGGAAAGGCATCCAGCAGCATCGTCGCCTGCTGGCCAACTTTAAGAAGCGCTGCCTGTTGTTCAGGAACTTCACCCTCCACCCAGACCTGATCCAACGCTGCAATGCTGAAAAGTGAGGTGCCGGGGACGACATAGAAGCCTTCCCGCACACCGAGATTCACAACAATGCCGGACTGCGGCGCGGTAAAGGTGACCCGCTGAAGGATTTTGCGCTGCTGCTCAATCTGACGGATGGACGCTTCGGGCACCTGCAAGGCTCGCAAACGCGCACGTGCGGCCTCGGTTAGACGAGGGTTCTGGCGCTCCAATGCGATGAGCAGTTCTTCCTGCGCACTGACGAGCGCCGGTGAATACAGCTCATACATCGGCTGCCCTTTTTTAACACGCTGGCCTTCCACCTTGAGGTAAAGTTTGTCGAGCCAGCCCTCTAATCGCGGGTGAATATGAACCAGTCGCTCCTCATCAAACGACACGGTTCCGACCGATGTCAGCGTCGGGCTGAGCGAGCGTTTCTCGAGTGCTTCAACGCGAACACCCAGGTTCTGCACCACCGTCGGTGAAATCGCAACAGAACCCGCGTCTGTGTCGGCCTTGGGTTCCTCATAGACCGGCACCAGATCCATCCCCATTGGGGACTTTCCCGGTTTATCTCGCCGGTAATTTGGGTCCATCGGTGCAACCCAATATAAAGGTTGGCGCTCACCCGAGGTCGCCGCGCCCTCCTCCCCAACAGCCGTCATGGGAAGCGGCAGGACGCCCTTCAGGGCAGCCCCCACGGCTATTGCCGCACCGAGGAGCACACCGAGCAATAACTGCCCCAGCACGACACGACCACGCAGAGTACGATGAGGTTTAATTCGCATGTTGCGCGTCATGGTGCATCTCCTGTGGTCGATTCGGGTACCTGAGTTTTGGTTTCCAGATAAGCCAGGCGCGCTAACACTTTTTGTCCCTCGACACGAATCCCAAGCAGCTCAATCTGAGCATTCAGTTCCGCAATTCGTGCCCGCATGACAGCCTGAAAATCTCCCTCATCATGGGTATAGGCGGCCAGTTCGGTTTCAATCTGCTCACGCAACTGCGGCAGAATCTGTTGGTCGTAAAGCCTCTGTCGGGCGATCAGCTGATCCAGAAGCACCTGCGCCTGCCGATAGTTAGCGATCAGCCTGCGCAACAGCAGCAGGCGGTCGGTCCGCAGGGCTTCGGTGTCGGCCACCGCCGCCTTGACCTCTCTATCCTGACGATTCGCCGTAAAAATCGGCAGGTCGAACGTGATGCCCACCGAGAGAAAATCTGAACGTTCCATTCCACGTGGATCATTGGCGCGATAACCATACCCTGCGCTCACCCCCCACTCGGGCTGATACTTCTGCTCAGCCAACTCAGCGCCGACTTTCATGGCTTCAACTTTTTGGTCCAGCAGCCTTATGGCGGGGTGCTGACTCAATTCTGCTGCCAGCGAGGCGTCGTCCGCACCTTGCACTGCCGTGCGTTCCCGCAAGTGGGGTGAACCACTGGCCACAAGGGTAGCGTCATTCAATAGGGTGGGTGCCTGGGGCGTTGATGAGGTGGCGGGCAAACGGAACCATTCGGCCAGACGCTCTGTTGCGACCTGTTGTTGCTGATTCAGTTGCAACAGCCGATCGTCCAGGCGTGAAAGTTCCACCTGCGCATTGACCAGATCCTGTTGACGGGTCCGCCAGATGGCGCTGGCATAGCGGGTTTCAGCTAATTCTGCCAGCTGTTCAAAATGGGTTCGACTGGTCTTCACCCACTGCTGACTCTCCTGCGCCAGGTAAATGTCCCACCAGCGCTCACTAACCTCGGCAGCGACCTGAGCCTTTCGGTCCTGGCGTGCGAATGGCAGCGCTTCCGCTGACAACTGAAGTTGCTGTTGCTGTAACGCCAGAGAACGTCCGCGAGGGAACATTTGTGACACGCTGACCTGAGCCTGAGTCATCGGCTCCTGCGCAAAATCCCAGGAGTCTACCGGAAGATTCGCCAACCCCAGACCCACTTTTGGATCGGGCAAGGTGCCCGCCGCGGTTGCGCGGTCTTCCAGCGCCTGTTGATTCAATTGATTACCGGCGAGCCAGGGATCACCCTGCTGTGCGATCTCGATGGCAGCATCGAGCGTAAGTTCGTTTGCTGAGGCCAGGCCCGGCCAACACAACAAACACGACAAAACGAGTGTCGGTTTCATGAGATGTCCTTTCGTTGCTTTCAATGATTACGCAGGGCGCTGTCTACTGCAGAGCAGACAGCCCCCTCCAATCGGACAGATGCAACTCAGGAGATCGGGGGCCTCAATACAGGCGACTGAATACCCCAGGGTTTGGGCGCGTTCGCACCTTGAGGATAGCGCGGACGCGCATCCATCGACACGATGGTCAGGGGTGACGTCAGAAATTTCAGAGCCATCGGACAAGACATGACGCAGAGAACGTGGTCCGCACACACACATTCCTCCATACGATCACGCTCACCCATCCCGGTCTGTCGGGCGGTCATTTCCGGGCAATGTTCGCTGTGAATCGCATCCGGTAGGGCTGAACCTGGCTCAGCGGCCATGCCGGATTGAGGCTGAAGCAGAAAAACCCAGACAAGCAGCACCACCAGCGCATTGCATGCACGGGATCGGGTGATGCAGTACTGCAGTCTATTCAGCATGATCAGGAGACCGACGCCAGGCTGTTTAACAAAAAGTTCTGCGCTGAAAACTTATCCATCTCAGGTTCCGGGACCACTCGTTCATATCCACCGTCTGACAACAGACGCCAGGCATTGGTATTGTCCTGCAGGTAGGCCTCCAGTTCGAGCCGCACGCGCTCTGCCAGCCCCTTGTTGTCGATGGGGAAGGCAACTTCAACCCGATTGAGCAGGTTGCGCACCATCCAGTCGGCACTGGACGCATAAATTTCAGGACTCCCATCGTTATTAAAATAAAAAACGCGGGTATGTTCAAGGAAGCGGCCGATGACAGATCGCACCCGTATGTTTTCTGACAAACCGGGCACGCCGGGGCGCAAACAGCAGACACCGCGAATAATCAGATCAATACGCACGCCGGCTTGCGAGGCTTCATAAAGCGCCTGAATCACTTTCGGCTCGGTCAAGGCATTAAATTTGGCCAGGATGTAGGCGTTTTTACCTTTCAGCGCCAGTTCCTGCTCTCGCTTCACTAATTGCAACAAGCGCGTGTGCAGGGTGAAGGGGGCATGGAACAGCTTTTTGATCTTCAGTGCCTTACCCATCCCAGTCAACTGCAGGAAGATGCGGTGGACATCCTCAGCCAATGTCTGATCGGCAGACAACAAACTGTAATCGGTATATAAACGGGCATTCCCCGCATGGTAGTTCCCCGTGCCCAGATGCACGTAACGCTTCATCTGGTTGTCTTCACGCCGCACAATCAGAATCATTTTAGCGTGGGTTTTGAATCCCACCACGCCATACACCACGATCACACCCGCCTCTTGCAGTTTACTGGCCAGTTCCAGGTTCTCGGCTTCGTCGAAACGGGCCCGCAGCTCGATAACGGCGGTCACTTCCTTGCCCCGCTTGGCGGCGTCCGCAAGGGCTGCCACGATTTCCGACTGACTACCCGTACGGTAAAGCGTCTGGCGAATCGCCAACACATTGGGATCTTTTGCCGGCCTGGCGTAAAAAGTCGATCACCGGCGTAAAACTTTGAAAGGGATGCAGCAAGAGGATATCGTTTCGGGAGATCGTCTCGAACAGGCTTTCCTTGTGGCGCAACTCTTTCGGCAACCCTGGTGTGAATCCGGGATACATCAGGTCTGGGCGATCAACCAGACTCGGCACCGCCATCAGACGGGTCAGGTTCACCGGGCCAGCCACGCGGTAACATTCACTCTCACTGAGACCGTACTCACCGAGCAGAAACTGCACCAGCTCCTCCGGGCAGTTATCTGCAACTTCCAGGCGCACCCCATCCCCAAAACGGCGGCTGAGTAGCTCACCGCGCAGTGCCTGAGCAAGGTCCTCCATATCATCCTCTTCCAGCACCAGGTCAGCATTGCGCGTGATGCGGAACTGGTACAAGCCTTTCACCGTCATGCCGGGAAACAGATCATCCGCGTGCGCATGAATGACCGAAGAGAGGAACACCATATTGGTTCCCTCCTTGCAGACTTCGGCCGGAAACTGGATCAGACGGGGCAACGAACGGGGGGCTGGCACAATCGCCAGACCAGTTTCACGCCCAAAGGCATCTTTACCGTCCAGCTCGACAATGAAGTTGAGGCTCTTGTTGACCAGGCGGGGAAAGGGGTGGCTGGGGTCCAGACCGATGGGGTTAATCACCGGCAGCAGTTCCCGCTCGAAATACTGAGCCACCCAGTCCCGTTGTTCTTGCGTCCAGTCACTGCGCCTCAGGAAAAAGATCTGTTCCTTTTCCAGCGCCGGGATCAGTACGTTGTTCAGCAGGTCATATTGGTGAGCAACCAGTTGATGGGTCATCTCAGATATTTTCTGCAGAACCTGACGCGGTGACATACCATCGGGCCCGACGATTTCGCGCCCGTATTTGATCTGCTGTTTGAGTCCGGCCACCCGAATTTCAAAGAACTCATCCATATTGCTGCTGAAAATACAGGCAAACATGAGACGCATCAATAGCGGATGGTTCTCGTCCAGAATCTGATACACCACCCGTGCATTGAACTGGAGCTGACTGAGCTCGCGGTTGAAATAATATTCGGGCAGGGTCAGGTCAGTCACGTTGACGACCTCGGAACTCTCACCCTCTGCCGCAGCAGAGGCCTTTTCATTCAACCCTTCATGTGAAGTCATCCTGCACGTACCTGTAATTAATGCTTTTCCTTGATAAGTTTAGCTGCCCTTTTGGCAAAGTAGGTTAAAACAGCATCGGCACCCGCGCGCTTGAAGGCCAGCAGCGATTCCAGCATGACGGCATCACCATCCAGCCAGCCCTTTTCAGCCGCCGCCATGAGCATGGCGTACTCACCGCTGACCTGATAGACCAGCGTGGGCACCGCAAAGGTTTCTTTCACCTGTCGCACGATATCGAGATAAGGCATGCCGGGTTTGACCATCACCATGTCCGCCCCCTCACTCAGATCCATCGCCACTTCGTGCAGTGCCTCATTCGCGTTAGCGGGGTCCATCTGATAGCTGTATTTGTTACCTTTACCCAAATTACCCGCTGAACCGACGGCATCGCGGAAGGGGCCATAAAACGCCGAGGCATATTTGGCTGCGTAGGAAAGAATCTGGACATTCACGTGCCCGGCACTTTCCAGTGCCTTGCGGATACTGCCAATGCGTCCATCCATCATGTCTGAGGGTGCCACAATGTCGGCCCCTGCTGCCGCATGAGAAAGCGCCTGGCGTATCAGAACGTCTACGGTGGCATCATTGGTGACATAGCCGTGTTCGTCCAGTAAACCATCCTGTCCGTGTGAAGTGAACGGATCGAGTGCCACATCCGTAATCACTCCCATTTCAGGAAAACGTTTCTTGATTTCGCGCACGGCGGTCTGCGCCAGACCGTCATCGGCATACGCGGCGACGGCATCCAGCGACTTATCCTCCGGCGGTGTAACCGGAAACAGTGCGATCGCGGGCACCCCATAGAACATCAGGGTTTCCACTTCACTGAGCAGAAGGTCTACACTGAGCCGCTCAACACCCGGCATGGACACAATGGGTTCCCGCCGATTGGCTCCCGGTAGCACAAAGACCGGACAAATCAGGTCGTCCGTGCGCAAATGATGCTCCCGAACCAGGTTGCGGGAAAATGCTGAGGCACGCGGACGACGTAGACGAGTCTGGGGAAACTGACGCTGAAACATGGGGCGCTCCGAAAAAATTGGCAGCCCGGCGGAACCTGTCGCTGTGGCTGCTGTCTATCGTAAACAGTTAGGACTATGTTATCAGGACTGAGACCATGAAATCTAAAAAACCCGTTGTACTCGCGTTGATTCTGTTGGCTTTCGGAGCCTTCTTTATCTTCGGCCTGAACGACTATCTCTCGCTGGAATCGTTTAACGCCCGCAAGTCGGAATGGCTGGCCCTGACCCATGACGCCCCACTCGCATCCGCGGTCATTTTTTTCTTAATCTATGTCGCCGTGACTGCGCTCTCCTTGCCGGCGGCCGCCCTTCTCACCCTGGCTGGGGGTGCATTATTCGGGCTGTTTGAAGGTTTTTTACTGGTTTCCTTTGCCAGCACCGTCGGCGCCACACTGGCTTTTCTGGCCTCGCGCTATCTGCTGAGGGACTGGGTTCAGGCGCGTTTCAGGGATTCACTCAAAACCATCAATCAAGGGGTTGAGCGTGAGGGCGCTTTTTACCTCTTTGGACTCCGACTGGTCCCCCTGTTTCCTTTTTTTCTGATCAATCTTGTGCTGGGGCTAACCCCCATGAGGACGACAACTTTCTATTGGGTGAGCCAGCTGGGGATGCTACCCGGCACGCTGGTCTATGTGAATGCCGGCACCCAGTTGAGCCAGCTGGAATCACTCAAGGGCATTCTGTCACCGGGCCTGTTACTGAGCTTCGTCCTGCTTGGCATTTTCCCACTGCTGGCTAAAAAAGCAATGGCCCTGATTGCATCACGCCGCTCGTTGGCCGCCTATCCCCGGCCCCGGCAATTTGATCGCAACCTCATTGTCATTGGTGCGGGAGCCGCCGGGCTGGTCACCAGTTATATTGCCGCTGCGACCCGCGCAAAAGTCACCCTGATCGAGCGTCATCACATGGGCGGCGATTGCCTTAACACCGGATGTGTGCCGAGTAAAGCATTGCTTCGGGCAGCCAAGTGGAAGCATGAACAGCAACGGGCCACCGAATTTGGCTTTTCAGAGAGCGCGTCCCAAATGGACTTCAGCGCAGTAATGGCGCGCGTCCACCAGGTGATTGAAGCCATCGAACCGCATGACTCGGTTGAACGTTATACCGCACTGGGCGTTGAATGCCTTCAGGGTAACGCTGAAATCCTCGATCCCTACCGTGTAAAAATCGGCAACCAGATTCTGACCACCCGGGCCATCGTGATTGCGACCGGCGCAAAACCCTTTGTCCCCCCCATTCCTGGCATTGAGGACATCCCCTATCTGACGTCCGACACCCTGTGGAAGCTGAACGAAGCGCCGAAACACCTGATGATTCTGGGTGCGGGCCCGATCGGTTGTGAATTGAGCCAAGCCTTTCAACGCCTCGGCATTCCTGTCACGCTGGTTGACCGGGCACCGCGTATTCTGCCTCGCGAGGATACCGATGCCGCCATGCCGGTTCAGGAGGCACTGGTGAGGGAGGGCGTTCATTTGCAGTTGGGCTGCGAGGCTAAGCGATTTATTCAGGATGGGGATACATTCATCCTTGAGTGCCAGGCAGCGTCAGGCGACATCACGCGACTCTCTTTTGATCGCCTGCTGGTCGCCAGTGGACGGCGTGCAAACACCGAAGGTCTTAATTTAGACCGTCTGGGTATCACGCTGAATCACAACGGTACGATCGCGGTGAATCAATTCCTGCAAACCAGCATTCCGACCATTCTTGCCTGCGGTGATGTGGCTGGCCCCTACCAATTTACGCACACGGCGGCGCATCAGGCCTGGTATGCCTCCGTCAATGCACTGTTCGGTGTAGTCAAGAAATTCGCCGTCGACTACCGTGTGATTCCCTGGGCAACTTTCACCGACCCGGAAGTGGCACGCGTGGGTCTCAACGAAAGCGATGCAAAGGCGCACGATATCGCCTATGAGGTTACGCGCTATGACATTGATGATCTGGACCGGGCGATTGCCGAGGGTGAGGCCAAAGGCTTTATCAAAGTCCTCACCGCTCCGGGCAAGGATACCATTTTAGGCGTCACATTCGTGGGCCACCATGCAGGGGATCTGATTGCTGAATTTGTCCTCGCCATGAAACACGGCATCGGGCTCAACAAGATTCTGGGAACCATACACATCTATCCGACATTGGCAGAGTCCAACAAATATGTTGCCGGACAGTGGAAACGTTCACATGCGCCACAGCGACTACTGGCGTGGGTTGAACGCTGGCACACATGGCGCCGGGGCGTTCAGAGGTCGGGGAACTAGCCCGGTTGACGGAAGGGACGGGGAAATACCTGAGAGGCCCCGTCTCCGGAACCTGACGAAAGAGGAACACCGAACATACCGGATTCCAGCGCATCCCGACCTTTCGACTTGCCAACGCCTGCCAAGGACGTCAACAACATCAGCACACCCAGCACAAGACAGCACCCACCCACCACTTTCGACACCCAGATGCGGCGTCTTTGGCTACGGTTGGTGAACAAGCCCTTCCAATAGCAGACGTTAGTCGGCTCCAGAATAAACACATTGGTCTGCGACTGCGACTGTGATTGTGGATAGCGCGTCGAGGGCGACATCTCGTCCTGCTGACGGATATAGAGGATGATGATGAACAGACACACCGCGAGCACCAGGGACGCCAGCAGAATGTGTCCCATGTCCAGGGACTCGCGAATCAGGACACTTGCACTGAACATGCCGGCGACCAGAAGCGCCATACTGACGACCAGCATCATGACCATACGGCCAATGCGTACTTCACTGCGGCGCGTGCGTGAAAAAGAAAGCTTGACCTGATCGCCGATCTGTAGCCCGACGATGCATTTACTGTCCAGCGAGGTAAAGCGGGTCGGCTCGCCCATCCAATCATACTGAATCACTGGAAAAAAGCTGAATGACTTGGCATCCGGGCCATGCATATGCTTGTGCACGCCGAAGCCTGGCTCCATCGAAACGACGCGCCCCTGCAAGGAATAGGCACAGTGAAGAAAACGGGCAAATTCCCACATCAGAAACCACCCTGCTGTCAGCAGCGTCAGTCCCATCAGAAGGAGCAACAAATCCATCCGTCCCTGACCTCTCTCTCTTCGTGATTGAATCGCCCTATTGGGGTGGAGGGAAGTATATTGAAGCAGGGAAAGGGGAGCAAGCGGGCAAATTTTCAACAAATGTTAAATTGTGATACCCCGCCCGCCCAGAATGTTGATCGACCCGCGTGAATACTGGCTGCACGCATTTAGCCGATCATCCATAATGATATTTGTGCGAATTCAGATGGGGGAACTTCCGTATTGAATATCCGGCTTTTTAGGCGGATCTGCCCTGAAGTTATCAGCCACATTCTGAACGGCACCGCCACTGCGCAGGAAGGCTTCTATATCCGCCTGCAACTGCTCACGTACCCGACGTTTCTCCGCCGCCGCCGACAGTTCCGGTGAAATCACCACCGGGCCTGATGCGCCAGCTCCTCTGGCCGGTGCCTCATAGGCGGCATCTTCAGCGTCATAACCATCATAGTCATCCACTACATCTTGCATTGCCACGTTACTCCACCAAAAAATAGCTGTAGATTTTTCATACGCAATTTATATAGCTCAGCCAATAATTTATACCAGAAACCTGCCTGACTTTTTTGTATCCAACTGTATCGTTCTGTTATGTATGATTATTTTAGATTTAATCCACAGAATGACTGTTTACAGCCTTGTCAGGATCCGAAGACTCAGAGGGATGAGAGGGGGCGCGGTTTTTCGACATGCCAGCCTTGCAGCCATTGCACGCCCAACTCGTCTACCGCATCGGCAGCGGCCTGATTTTCGATACATTCTGCAATGATTTCGATACCCAGATAGTGACCAAGTTCAGTAATCGACTTGACCATCGCATAGTTGGTCAGGTTGGAATCGATCTCGCGGATGAAGATGCCATCGATCTTAAGATAGTCGACCGGGAAGGACTGAAGATACGCATAGGAGGAAAAGCCCGTCCCAAAGTCATCGAGTGCAAACCGACACTCGAAGCGACGCAAACTACGAATAAAATCCGCCGTATAGTGAAGACTCGCAACCGCCGCCGTTTCAGTCAGCTCAAAACACACTTTGTTGGCCGGGAAACCGCCTCGTCGGAACTCATTTTCCAGAAAATGCAGGAACTCATCGTCACTCATCGAGTGGCCAGAAAGATTTATCGTTAGTTCACTCAAGCTTTCCAGCTTTTCCGGATTCTGCCGCATCCACTCCAGAACCCGGTGCACGACCCAGCGGTCCACCAGCACAGAGCGCCGGAAACGCTCAGCGGCTTCGATAAAGACCTGGGGGGAAATGGGCGCGTCATTTTCCCCTTTGGGCAATTGAAGCAGCACTTCGTACTTGGGGAGACGGCCGGGTTCTGTTGAAATAATTTTCTGAATGCGCAGGCCCAGCCGGTTTTCCGACACCATCTGATCGATCTGCCGTGCCCAGTCGAAAAGTTGTTTCTGATGCAGTTGCCCTTCGTCAGTTTCACGGAAAATATGCGCCTGATTGCCACCTTTTTTCTTGGCGACACCACAGGCCAGGGTAGCCCGATTGATAATCTCTCCCGGTGCCGGGCTTTCGCCATTCAGCATGATGATGCCACCACTGAGCGAAGCAAATAGTCGTATGCCTTCAAAATCAAAGGCATGCTGACTGAACCGCCGAATCAGCGTCTGGGTGCGATCAAGCGCAGTGGTATAATCAGAAGGATACACCAGCAACGCAAACTCGTTACCGCCCATGCGCGCCAGACGGAATTCGCATTGCTCGGTCTGCAGCCAGGCATCCAGCAGACGACCGACCTGCTCCAGCACGCCATCGCCAACCTGAGTGCCATAACTGCTGTTAATGACCTTAAACTGGTCGATATCCAACCAGATCAATGCGGCCATCTGGCGCTCGCTTTTGCAGCGCAGTACCGTGAAATGCAGATGTTTTTCCATTTCATGCCGGTACAGACAGCCTGTCAGGGGATCATGCACAGCCTGAAAGGCCATCTTACTGTAGAGGTCATTGACCAACTGAAACAGGCACTGATCAACCCATTCGGGATGCGCCTGAGAACTCACCTTCAAATGGCCATCCCGCATGGCCTTCGCGACGGCCTCAAGACTCATTTGCTTCTCCTGCAAGCCCTGCTCGGAGAGGAAGACAAAGCGGACGGCTTCCTCGTCGGACCAGACCAGTCGCAGGCGCTGATCACTTTCACCGGGCTGATTCCATTCCAGCCAGTCTCCCACCTTTAATTCACTGATGCGCTTTAACCAGCGATCCAGCCCCTCATCGCCACTCAGATCATTGAGCGCCGCACCCTCTTCCGGTTCAGGGATGCGTGAGACATAGGGGACAAATTCTATCAGGGCAGGGTCGTGCAATAGGTCCTTCAACTCATCCAGTGCCGCACGCGCTTCAATAGGCTTGTAACTGTCAGCCAGCGCAGAAGAAAGTTGCGACAGAACCCGCTCAAAGGCCCGATTCAGATCCACCTCTGCAGGCAGGGTATCCAGGGCAATACCGGTTAAAAAGACACTTAGGTCACGCAGCCGTCCTAAATCCCGGCTCAGGGTATCTTTCGCGCCCTGATCCTTGAGTGCATCCAGCACCAGCCGATGCTGTAACCCGGCGTCCAGCAGGGTCAGGAGAATCAACGGAACCTTGGATTGATCGAACATGGCATCCAGGCGCTGCCCAATCTGGACGCGCGCGCGATACAGCCGCGCCTGACCTTCATATTTCCGCGAAATCCGTTCAGCGGTGTGCTCAAAAACACGCAGGTGCTTCTCAAGCCCCTCTTCCAGGCGCGTGGTCAGCGCCTGGATTACCTGAGGCTGATCCGGCGACCTGGCTAGTGCCTCCACGGATTCCGTGAGCAGATTTCGCGATGCCTTCGACAACACCGTTTCACTTTGCAGCAGACGGAAAACATGGTTGACAAAGCGGCGAACGGGGTGGTCTGCATCTGACAGGAAGCCATCGTCATGTAGCAACGCCTCTGCCAGCGGCGCTTTCAGGCGCATCAGCAGCTGACTGGTTTCCTGATCACAGGTGCCTGGTAATTGAACGACCTGGTCAACGATCTGAAAACGCTCCTTCACATCCGCCGAAATGTGTCCTCCAGTCCCATCACTCGACAACTGATTTAACAAATCCTCTATCGACAGATCACCCTGCTGACTTAGCTGTTGGACACGCTCCCGCCCGGCACGCAGCACCTGTAGGGCCGAATCTCGTCCCAGAATAAACTCCGGTTTTTCCTCCTCTCCGTGACGCTTTTTGAGTGCCGCCATAAAATCAATGACACTGGCGTTTCGGGCAGCGGGAGAAGGTGGCGACGGGACAGAAGCCGTGGCGCCGCTCGCCCGAGAAGGGGCAGCAACGGCGCGATCCGCCTGTTCCTCGGTACCCGTAACGGGAACCGGCTCAGCGCGTACATCCTCATTTCGGGTTACCGGGCCGGAGACATGGCGGACAGACTGAAGATCCACCGCCCGCAGACCCAGCTGCCTGAAACGATTTTCCAGACGCTCATATAAGCGTCCCAATATGGTCGCCAATGTCGCCTCAAACGCCGCATTCAACTGCAGTAAATGCGCTTTTTCCAGCCCACCCTCACGACTTTCCCGCTCCTGAAAATCATGCAGTAACTGGCATAGCCCTGTGGGCGATACTGGGTTTTGACGGTCTTCAATCGGGCGGCGTACCACCTGCCCCAGGTATTGGTTCAGGCGGAAAATTTCGCTGCGGTAGAGTTCGCCCAAACGGTTCGCGATTTGCTGAATTTCAAGCCAATTCTCGAACTGCCGTTTATCGACGACACTCAACTCTGGCCGCGAACTGTCTTTAGGGGCTTCAGCAAACAGCTCACCCAAGGCATTTCGCCAGCCCCGCAAAAGTGCGTCACGCCAGAATGGTCTTAAATTAGCCAAGCGCTTCAGATCGGTTGCAAAACTCTCGGGCGAATCCTCGCCTTTGCGCTCTCCCGAAGCCATCGTTGCGGGACTAAACACCCGTGTCAGGAAGGCCTCACACAACTCGGCAAATCCAACTTCGGCATCCTCGGTGAACTGTTGTGTAGCGCTCTCACGGACACTTCGCGGCAACACATTCAGCCGTTTTGCACCTAACTGACGGGCCAGGCGCTGAAGTGAGGTGACCAGGGTTTCCTGCGTTTCGATAAAACGCAGGCCAATCCCGTCAGGTTGACTGCGGCGCACTTCGGCCGGCAAGGCAAAGTGCTCTTCCCGCCCATCCAGAGAACAGAACAAATGGACTTCTGCCCATTGCGCCTGCCCACGACTGAGGAGCTTTTGCAAATGACGGGGTAATCCGGGCGAATCAATCTCCGAAACCCACATTCCCCCTGCACAGACATTAGACATCTGACAGCCCACTGGCGCAAAGCCGGGTACAACAATCAGAGCCTGATGTTCATAAAAGAAGCGCTCGAACGCGCGTTTGTCAGACGTCATAGTCTTTGCAATCCATGGGTATCTCTATATAGTAGAAGGTCGTCAACCAAGTGACCAATTCTGCAGCACGATTTTATCGTCAGACGCGCTGCCCTTCCGGCAATCCCATGGCCTATCGAGAAACTGCTAAAACCCGCCAAAACCGGGAATCCCGCTACGAAAGCATCCTTGACGCTGCACTGGCCATAACCGCCAACAAGGGCTTTTCGGGTACCACCGTTGCCGCCATTGCCCGCCAGGCGGGGGTCGCAACCGGCAGCGTTTATCGCTACTTCCCGGGCAAAGCGGAATTACTGTCAGAGGTTTTCCGTGTCGCATCGGGGCGCGAAGTTGAGCGCGTGCGCTCAGACCTGGAAGGCGCCGGCACACCTGCCACCCGCCTGGCGAAAGCGGTGCGTGCCTTTGCCTGGCGAGCGTTCAGTGGACGCGAACTGGCCTATGCATTGATTGCGGAACCCAGTGACCCCCTGGTGGAAGAAGATCGACTGGAGTACAGACGCCGCTACGCAGCCTTATTCGCCGCGGTCATTACAGAAGGGAGTCAGCAGGGTGAGTTTGTGCCTCAAAACGCAGCGTTGAGCGCCTCCGCCCTGGTCGGCGCGCTGGCAGAATCACTGATCGGTCCGCTCGCGAGCGCGATTGCAAGCAACAGCGATCGTGCAGCACAGGTTGATTGGATTGAGCAACTGGTACTATTCTCGCTCCGGGCCGTCGGTGATCTTACCCACGCCGAACCGTCAGGAACACCTTTCAACCCCCATGGAAAACCACTATGAGTGAAACACGTAAACCTATTCCTGCCTTCTACATCGGTATCGTCATGTTTGCTGCAGGGCTACTGGTCTCGACCCTGCTGCTCAAGGGTCCCTTCTCAGGTTCGGCGACGACAGATGACACCCCATCCAGTCAGCCCAACCAGGCCAGCCTTAAGCTGAATGGCAAGGTCGTGGCCGACGATGCCCTGCCCTATGTCTTCGCCGCCGAAATCACAGAGCTGAATAACCGGGCATCTGAACGCCGTGTCCAGATTCTGCGCCAGGCAGGACTGGAGCTTCACCTGAACGCACTGGCCAGGGAACAGGGCAAAACCCTGGCGGAAGTGACCGAAGGTCTGATCGGGCCGATCAACATCACGGAAGAAGAGACCAATCAATTCTACAACGAAAACGAATCACGCATCGGGCGCCCATTCTATGAGGTCAAAGAAGCCATTGAGAACGCACTGCGCCAGGACAAACTCGCCAGCCAGAGAGAGGAACTGACGAAAGGGCTTGAAAAGCAGGGAATACTGGCGGTCTCTCAGCCCACCTTCAGCGCCCCAGTTGCCTCATTCGATTTGAGCAACCTGCCCTCGGCCGGATCTGAAAAGGCGCCCGTGACGATTGTGGAATTTGCCGATTATCGTTGCTCACACTGCAAAAAAGCCTCTCATACCCTGAAAGAAGTCGTTGAGGCGCATCCTGAGCAGGTCCGCTGGGTGATGCTGGACTTCCCCTTGTTGGGCGGCCAGTCGCGTCAACTGGCCATTGGCGCCTATTGCGCGGGTGAACAAAACCGCTTCTGGGACTACCATCATGCGCTATTTGCCGCTCAGGACTCCCTCACTAAAGACAGCGTCAATACAATCGCTGCGGATCTGGGACTGGATACAACCAAATTTGAGGCCTGTGTCACTGGCGATGCTGCGGCCGACCGGGTTGATCTCAGCCAGAAAATGGGCATGAGCGTTGGCGTAAAAGGCACTCCTGCCATTTTTATCAATGGCTTAGCCTACACGACCGGGAACCTCGAAGACGACCTTAAACAGACGATTGAGCAAGCCATCGCCAGCAAGCGTCAGCACTAAACGATTGCTACAGTAGCCCGTCGGGGGCGGAGCCACTATACTAGATCCCTTGAAGAGCAGTAGGTCGGGTCTATGTCAGGATCATCCCCCGAGAATCCGCAAAAGAAAGTTGCCAGGGCGAGTCTGGAAAGCATGCACCGTGTCTTCACGGTGCCTGAAGAACCCACATCAACCCTGGGGCGACTGGATCAGAATATTTCGCAAAATCTCGCGGGATTTCTGCAGGATCATATCGTCGCCGTCGAAAAGGATTTAAGCGAAGTCGAAGCAGTTTTTTCCGACTCAGCCATTCCCGAGGAGCCTGTTTTCGTCTCCGAGCAAACACAGTTCCTGCTGGATCAGCTGGTTGCGCATTCGGTTCATACGGCCTCGCCCAGCTTTATCGGTCACATGACCTCAGCGCTCCCCTACTTCATGGTGTCGCTGTCTAAGATCATGATCGCACTCAACCAGAATCTGGTTAAAACGGAAACCTCAAAAGCGTTTACCCCTCTCGAACGCCAGGTCGTTGGCATGTTGCATCGCCTTGTCTATCAGCAGGACGATGCTTTCTACGAAGCCTGGATGCACAACAGCAATGTTGCATTAGGCAGTATGTGTTCTGGTGGAACTATTGCGAATGTGACCGCGCTGTGGGTGGCGAGAAACCGCTGTTTTCCTGAACAGGGTAACTTCCGTGGTATTCGTCGGCAGGGTATGCATCGGGCGCTGCAGCACTATGGCTATGACGATGCCGTGGTGCTGGTCTCCCGCCGGGGCCACTATTCTCTGAGTAAATCAGCCGACCTGCTGGGTCTTGGCAGCGACAACATCATCCCGATTGCCACAGATGATCATAACAAGGTTCGCCTGGATGAGCTGGAACGCGCCTGTCAGTCCTATCAGGACAAACGCATCAAGGTCATTGCGATCGTAGGCATTGCAGGAACCACCGAAACCGGTAACGTAGACCCGCTCGACGCGATCGCTGACATTGCGGAACGCTTCAGGATTCATTTCCATGTGGATGCCGCCTGGGGCGGGCCAACCCTGTTCTCAAGCCGCTACCGGCAATTGCTCAGGGGCATCGAACGCGCCGACTCCGTAACCATGGATGCGCACAAACAGCTTTACGTTCCCATGGGCACCGGGCTGGTGGTCTTTAAAGACCCGCATACGCCTAACGCCATTGAACATCACGCGCAGTACATCATCCGTAAAGGCTCACGCGACCTGGGAAGCAAGACGCTGGAAGGCTCACGCCCCGGGATGGCCATGCTCATCCATTCCGGCCTGAAAATCATCGGTCGGACGGGCTATGAAATCCTGATCAATCTGGGCATCGAGAAAGCCCGACGCTTCGCGGATTTGATACGGGGGGATGATGACTTTGAACTGGTGACAGAACCGGAACTGAACATCCTGACCTACCGTTACGCGCCACTGCGCTACCGTGAGGCGATGCGCTCGATGAGTGAAAACCGCCAGCAGGCCATGAACGACCTGTTTTCCCGCTTGACCAAGTCCATTCAGAAAACCCAGCGCAACCGGGGCAAAGCCTTTGTCTCACGAACCCGACTGAACCCTTCCTGCTATCACTATCAGCCCTGCATCGTCTTTCGGGTGGTGCTGGCCAATCCGCTGACGACGGAAGACATCCTCCATGAGGTACTCAAAGAGCAAAAGGTGATCGCGCAAGAAGACTTCCTTCAGGAGCATTTTGACGCGTTGAATGCCCTCTGCGAAAAGGCGCAGGGCGAAAACCCTGAGCCTGTCGTCATTTCCTGAGGTGACGCGGTTCAGGCGCTTTGTGCCTGAACCAGCTTGCCGGCAAAATAACTATTATCCAACGCGGTATGGATCTGCGCCAGCCCAACCTGGAGATCGTCAATAAAGCGATTCAAAGTCGAGGTTTTCAGGCGCTCCACATCGGCCTGCTCTAACTGCACCCGCAGCTTCTCGATTTCGTTAACCACTGCATTATGATCAGGCAGCGCACGCACGCAGAACTCCACCTGGTTCACACAATGCGCCAGCGCCCGAGGGAAAACATGGGAGTAAATCAAAAATCTCAATACCTCCTGTCGCTGAATGCGCACCTGCATTTCGCGCCGGTACATTTGATACCCCGTCAAGGATTTTAATACGCTCATCCACTGCAGGTTGTCATACGTGGCCTTAGTCGTGGTCGCGTCCGGTATCAGGTTAGCCGAACGGGTGTCGATGATTCGACTGGTCATATCCGCCCGCTCCAGACTTCGCCCCACTTTAAGGAACGTGTAACCGGCATCGTGATTCATCGTACCGGCCAGAATGCCGGTGATGGTCTGACACTGAGTAATGATTTCCTGGAGAAAGTGATAGCGACCGCGCTTGCTGAGGGCCAGTGACGTTTGTTCTTTGGCGTATAGATAGGTCGTGTTAATCGTTTCCCAGACTTCACGTGGGATGACATCCCGAATGGTGCGTGCATTTTCACGCGCATAGGCCAGCGAACTCAGTATGGAGGTCGGTGAGTCTTTATCGCTGATCAGAAATTTAAGCACCGATCGTTCTTCGTAATCACCCTGGTAACTCTCCGCCGCGCCCGTAATCGCCACCAGCTGCCCCCAGATCGGGGAAAGTCCCTTGGGCAGATCCAGTACCAGATTAGCATTGACGTTAATCAGTCGCGCCAAGTCTTCCGCCCGCTCCAGATAACGGGCCATCCAATAGATATTTCCTGCTACTCGTGACAGCATCTAGGCATCCTCATCAATAATCCAGGTATCTTTGCTGCCGCCCCCCTGAGAAGAGTTGACCACCAGAGATCCTTTTTTCAGCGCCACGCGGGTCAGGCCACCGGTCGTGACATAAATTTGCTCGCCACTGAGAATGAACGGACGCATATCAACATGCCGCGGCTCAACCTCGCCATCAATCAAGGTCGGTACGGTGCTCAGATTGAGCGTCGGTTGCGCAATGTAATTCCGTGGATCCGCCTTGATAAGCTCGGCAAATTTCTCACGCTCTTTACGCGTTGATTTAGGCCCGACCAACATGCCATACCCCCCCGATTCATTGGCCGGTTTGACCACCAACTCCTCAAGGTGCTCCAGCACATAGGCACAGTCATCCGGCTTCATGCACAGGTAAGTGGGCACGTTGGGCAGGATGGCCTCTTCACCCAGATAATATTTGATCATGTCCGGCACAAAGGCATATACGACCTTGTCATCCGCCACACCTGCACCGGGCGCGTTGGCCAGTGCGACATTGCCCTTGAGCCAGGCCCGCATCAAGCCTCTGACACCCAGCACAGAAGAGGAATTGAACACTTCCGGGTCGAGGAACATATCATCGACACGGCGATAAATCACATCCACCCGCTCCAGTCCATAGATGGTCTTCATGTAGACACAATCATCATCCGAAACCACCAGGTCGGTCCCTTCAACCAGCTCACACCCCATTTGCTGGGCCAGGTAAGCATGCTCGAAGTACGCCGAGTTGTAGATGCCCGGCGTCAGTACGACCACCTGAGGCAGGGCAATCTTGCGTGGCGACAGTGCGCACAACATATCGAACAGCTGTGAGGAATAATCGTCCACGGGGGTAATGGAAAAATCGCCAAACAGATCGGCGAAAACCCGCTTCATCACCTGCCGGTTTTCCAACAGATAGGAAACGCCGGAGGGCACGCGCAGATTGTCTTCCAGCACATAAATCTGACCATCGCTGTGACGAACCAGATCGGAGCCACAGATGTGTGCCCACACGCCAAACGCAGGTTTCATGCCCACACATTGAGGACGAAAATTCTTTGAGTTTTTGATCACCTCAGCGGGAAACACCCCATCTTTGATGATTTTCTGCTCACCGTATAAGTCACTGATGAAGGCATTCAACGCTTTGACACGCTGCTTCAGCCCTTCCTCAACGACATCCCATTCCTTCTTGCTGATCACACGCGGAATAATGTCGAAAGGCCACTGCCGGTCGATCGAGCCCCCCTCCTGATCATATACCGTGAATGAAATACCCATTTCCTTGATGGCAAGTTCTGCCGTCGCTTTAAGGCGCTCCAGCTCCTCGTCACCGTATTTGGCCAATTGTTTTGCCAGAGCCTGAGCCACCTTGCGCGGCTTACCCTTGTCGGTAATCAGCTCGTCGTACAATTCAGGGTATTTGTAGTTCTTCCAATCGATCCCCATTCAGGTTTCCTCTTCGCCCAATCGTTCCACGTCGACGGCAACTTCCGGGCTCACCGCACCGCCGCCATAACTGATCCCTTTCAGGGGAGGGACATCCCCATAGTCTCGCCCAAGTGCCACCCGGATATGCTCGGTTTGCACCCACTTGTCATTTGTCGGATCGAGGTATAACCATTCCCCGTTCTCATCCAGCACGCCAAACCAGGCATGAGAGGCATCTGCCCCCTGCAAGCGAGGCTGACCCGCCAGCGGTCGCGTGAGGATATAACCACTGACGTAAGCTGCCACCAGCCCAAGGCCGCGCAGCATGGCAAGGGCAAGGTGTGCGAAATCCTGGCAAACACCCTTGCGGGACTCCCAGATGGTTGTGAGCGGCGTATCAATACCCGTCACGCCACCCTGATACCGGAAGTCTGTGAAAATTCGATGACAGAGCTCCTCCACCGCCTCACGCAGGGGTCGCTCAGGGGTAAAACTGATCCGCGCGTACTCGAGCATCTCGCCCGTTGGCGTCGTCATCGCTGTCGGGGCTGCATAGTAGCTGGCCTGCGTTCGAATGAGTCCCGGCGGCAATGCCAGAAAACACGCTTTCTCCCAGGCTTGCTGACCACGCTGCGCATAATCGGCCGGTTTGACAATGACAACCGATTCGCTGACGACGCGAAAGACATCATGCGATGCCAGTAGCTCAAAATAGTGAACTTTATTGCCAAAAAGATCCACCTGCTCCGACTGAAAACGGGGCTTGGGTTCAACCCTCAGCCGATGAGAGACACAGGCTTGCCAGGCATCCGAACGTGGCTGCAACCAGCCCTGGTTGTAGCTGAGTACGACCGGAAACGCATAGCGGTAACAGGTCGAATGCTTTACCCGTAGCCTAACCGGCTTATCGCAACCGGGTGACGGGGAGAGCGTGTTTGAAATACTGGTTTTCAATCGATTGTCCTAACTGTAGCAGTCGACCCTGAATATCTAGCAAAAACGGAGCCAACACCTGTTTGACGAGATCGGCACTGTGCCACTGATTGGCATCCGCCAGACGCAACGCGGTTTCAATCGCCAGATGCTGTTTCTGGAGGATGCTCAGACCGGCTTTGGGCGAAAGATTCAATTGCTCAAGGACCTCACCAATGTGAGAGGTCGCATTAATCAGCGAACGGGGGTTACCCGGCTCCAGCAACAGATGCTGCCAAACGTTGAAATAACTGTAATCTGTACCAAAGCGGCGGCGGTGACTGTTGAGACCGTCATGCGCTTCCAGCAACATTTCCCGCAGTGCGCCCTCCTGGTCGTGCTCTAATTCGGGCACCGTGTTCACAACGGCCGCCAGCGTATTGACCGCACGCTCGATCCGTCGCCCCAATTCGAGCCAGAGTCCGCCCTGCTCTTCTGCCATACTTTCCATCGCAGCCCCCCAAAAACCCAATAAGGCCCCCAAAAAAGGCTGCGTAAAGCGTTCCATTGAGGACAAGGCCCAATTTTTTTCGCTGTAAATCAGGAGCTCCTCAATCTCTTCAACCATCCGCCAGCAATCACCGGACCAGAGGTCTCTGACCGTGTAGGCACTGCGTATACTGGCACTCAGGTTGTAGGAGACGGATCCCATCCGGGAATGGTTCAGCACAATGGATTGCACGTTTTCCATCCGAATCAGCCGATCCCGCTCAATCGTGCAGTAGGTGCTCAGCATCGGGCGCAGTGCCTTGAGCACTTCCAGATCACTCTCGAAGCCAAAGTCGTAAGGGTTTTCCAGGCGCTTGACGTAAGCCCGGATCAGTCGCAACAGAGACTCCGTGCGCTCATTGTAGCGTGCCAGCCAGAACAGGTTTTCAGCCGCCCGACTGGTCAGGATGGCGGCCGATGTACGCCGCTGACGGGGCGGTCGCAAACGCAAAACATCCTTGATAGAACCGCTGCTGCGCAGAATCCAGGTGTCCTTACTGCTGCCGCCCTGTTGCCCGGAGACCACAAAGGTATTGGCATCAGCCGAAACCCGTGCAAGCCCTCCCGGCAGAATGTCATATTCGCGCCCATCCCCTGCCGCAAATCCACGCAAGACCATATGACGCGGTAACAAACCCTGCTCACCAACGACCGGGACGGTGGAAAAACTCAGACATTGTTGCCCCACAAACCAGCCCGGACGGGACTGGATGCGCGCTTTCAGGGCATCCTTTTGCTTAAGCGTCAAACTCGCACCAAAAACAGGCGGCGCCTTCCCATCCACCGTTTTGATGACCATGGCATCCAGATTCGTCAACACATGGCTCAGCTCTTTCGGTTGCCCACACCACCAACTCGCCACCTCCGGCAGCACCAGATCCTGATCCAGTAATTTCCGGCAGAGCAAATGCAGAAAAGGCAGCATGGCGGGAGATTCCAGCACGCTGCTGCCCAAGGGGTTCGCTAAACCTACCTTACCCAGCATCTGAGCCTGCAGGAGTCCCGGCACCCCCAGCATGGAGTCCGAGCGCAGGGACAGGGGATCGCAATACGAGTCGTCAACCCGGCGGATGATGACGTCCACTTTTTGCAGATCGTTGATGGTTTTGAGGTAGACATTGCCCTGACGCACGGTGAGATCATCGCCCTGCACCAGTGTGATCCCCAGTTGGGCGGCCATGTAGGCGTGCTCGAAATACACCTCGTTGCCGACCCCGGAGGACAGCAACACAATGGTTGGCTCGCGATACTGATCGGTGGAAAGTGCTGCCAGATGGCGTTTGAGATGCTGGTAGAACTGGGCCAGCGGCGCAGGGGCTAAGCCGTTGGCCTGATGCCCTAACACCTGGCGCGTCACCAGCCGCGCCTCCAGCACATACCCTGCCCCGGAAGGCCCCTGGGTACGGTCACTCAGGGTCCACCAGCGGCCATCCGGCCCGCGGGCCAGATCCGCTGCATAGATGGTCAACGGCTGCTGTACTGCGTTGATGCAGGTCGACAAATAACCAGGATTCTGGAACACCACTTCCGGCGGCAGCCAGTTTTCCTTAATACTCCGCTGCGCGCCATAAATATCGCTCAACAATACCGACATCAGGCGGGCACGCTGGGCGATCCCTTTTTCAATGGTCTGCCACTCGGTTTCCGGAATCATCAAGGGCAGAGGGTCGAGTTTCCAGGTCCGACGCGCCCCTTCGGGATCATCATAGACATGGTAGTAAACACCCTGCTCTTTCAATCGGCGGGACGTTTCCCGTTGCAACCGGGTAATTTCCGTGTGACTGAGCTTGCCCAGATACCCGCTCAGACGACTCCAACCCTGTCGCAGCTCGCCCTTGTCATCGACCATTTCGTCGTAGACGCCTGACGGGGGGCGATAAGGCACCCCTGACAGATCCAGCGTGGGCTGCTCAGGGTCAAGCTCGGATGTCGACATGCATCAAACCTCAACCATCGAAGCGCAGATCCAACGTATAAGGATAGCGTGGATTCGGACGGGGTTTGGGCGGTTGGGCGACCCGAGGCAACTGCGCGTTGCGATAAAAACGCCCCCCTCCGGGGAGAATCGGCTGCGCCATCAGGGGCCCCTGCTGGTGTCCGATATCTTCAAAGCGATTAAAACGACGGGACTCTGCTTCCAGCGCATTGACCGGGAACTGATCGTAACTGCGCCCCCCCGGATGCACCACATGATAGGTACAGCCACCCAAGGCGCGCCCGTTCCAGTTATCGAACAGGTCAATGATCAGGGGCGAATGCACACCAATGGTCGGATGCAGCGCTGAATGCGGTTGCCAGGCCCGATAGCGAACACCCGCCACATAACAACCTTCTTCATCGGTTGGCACCAGCGGAATGACCTGCCCATTACAGGTCAGGCTATAACGTTCCGGTGCCATGCCTCTGACTTTCACCTGCAGGCGCTCCACGCTCGAATCGACATAACGCGCCGTTCCCGCACCCGTGGCTTCTTCGCCGAGCACATGCCAGGGCTCCAAGGCATGATGGAGTTCGACCTGCATGCCTTCCACCTGATACCGCCCGATACGAGGGCAACGGAATTCGAGGAAGGCGTCAAACCAGTGATCCTTAAATGGAAAGCCTTCATGTCGCAGGTACTCCAGAACCTCGCGGAAGTCTTGCCAGAGGAAGTGTGGCAACATGAAACGATCATGCAGCGCATGCCCCCAGTTGATGGTCGGCTTTTCATAAGGCTTGTTCCAGAAAGCCGCCACGCAGGCGCGCAGCAACAGCATCTGAACCAGACTCATACGGGCATGGGGCGGCATCTCAAACCCACGGAACTCAAGAATTCCCAGGCGCCCGGTAGAGGAGTCTGGCGAATAGAGCTTGTCGATACAGAACTCACTGCGATGCGTATTGCCGGTGAGATCGGTCAGCATATGGCGCAATATGCGGTCAACCAGCCAGGGCTGAGGCGAATCCCCCTTGGGCAGCAAAGAGAACGCGATATCCAGCTCATAAAGTTTTTCGACCCGGCCTTCATCCACACGGGGAGCCTGACTGGTCGGGCCGATAAACAAACCGCTGAACAAATAGGAGAGGCTTGGATGATGCTGCCAGAAGGTGATCAGACTGCGCAGCAGGGAGGGCCGCCGCAATAATGGACTGTCAGCGGCCGTTGCGCCGCCCAGCGTCACATGGTTACCCCCGCCAGTGCCGGTATGACGACCGTCCATCATGAATTTTTCGGTTCCCAGGCGACATAAGCGGGCATCTTCGTAGAGCGGCACTGTGATCGACTTGAGTTCCTCCCAGCTCGACGCGGGCTGCACGTTAACCTCGATAACACCGGGATCTGAGGCCACCACCAGTTTGGTCAGACGGCTGTCGTGGGGAGGGGAATACCCTTCAATCCGCACCGGGCGACCAATCGCTTTGGCCGCCGCACCGACGGCTTCGATCAGCGCCACGAAGGTCTCCATGGACTCCAGCGGCGGCAGGAAGATACACAGATACCCCTCCCGCACCTCCGCACACAGTGCCGTATGAATGACCATGGTCGCCAGGGGTTTGGACTGGGCCTGACGCAGGGGCGTCACTTCCTGCGGAACCGGATCAAAGGGGTCACGGTCGTGCAGTTCATAGACATCACTTTGTTCATGGCGGGACAGACTGCTCAAGGGCAAGCGATATCCAACCGGTGAATTACCCGGCAGCACGTAAAGGGCACCCTGCCGGAAACGCCACAGGCAACTTTGCCAGCATTGCTCGATGGGGTTAAATGCCAGGGGCAGAACGAAGCCCGTCGGGGTGTTCAGGCCTTGCTCCAGCACTTGTGCGAGCGTGCGTTTACCCAGTGATTCGTGATCCAGATCCAGTGCTTCATCAATCGGCAATTGGCCGTTTTGCCACAGCGCATGAAAGGGGTCTTCATAGGCCGGGTGGATGGCGCTGGCAGCAATACCCATGTGCTTACAGAAGGCCGTCATGAAGGCGCGGGCATCTTCAGGTTTAGACTGATGGTCATACACATCATCCGGGCCATTCCAGAGCGGTTGTCCGTCTTTTCGCCAATAAATTGCATATTGCCAACGCGGTAATGGCTCACCGGGATACCACTTCCCTTGCCCATAATGAATAAAGCCTTTCGGCGCATAGCGATTTTTGAGCCTTATCGCCAGATCGAAGGCCTTGATACGCTTATCCGGGCCATCGGCAGCCGTGTTCCATTCAGGCGATTCCATGTCGTCGATAGAGACAAACGTCGGCTCGCCCCCCATGGTCAGGCGCACATCCTGACGCGTCAGCTGCTCGTCAACGTAGTTCCCCAGCGCGTCAATGTCAGCCCAGTCCTGATCATTGAAAGGGCGTGTAACCCGAGGATCCTCATGGATGCGGGTCACCTTATTTTCGTATTCAAACTCCACTTCACATTGATCGACCGCACCGACAATGGGTGCAGCATCCTGTGGGACTGCCGTACAGCACAGGGGTATGTGGCCTTCCGCTGCAAACAGGCCAGAGGTCGGATCCAGCCCCAACCAGCCTGCACCGGGCACATACACTTCACACCATGCATGCAGATCCGTGAAATCATTCTCTGGACCGCTGGGGCCATCCAGTGACTTCACATCCGAGGTTAACTGAACCAGATAGCCTGATACGAAACGGGCCGCGACACCCAGGTGTCTGGAATAACTGTACCAGTAACCAGGCAGAGTCACGGCAGGAACCCCAACCGATGTTGAGCGTCTCTTCAGGTGTCTGTACACCCGGCTGCATCCGAATGGTGTACTTGATATCAGAGGCCACTTTCCGGTTCAGATCAACCAGGAAATTATTCACGGGGGTTTTCCCGACCTGAAAACTTTTCAGGTATTTGCGAAAGGACTTGCCCCAGTCCTGACACATCAAAAAGGGAGCCAACTGGCTCTTGAGTTCATCGCTGTAGGTAAAGGGGTAGTGCTCGGCACTTTCCTCGACGAAAAAATCAAAGGGGTTGTAGGCAGTCAGGTCTGCCACCAGATCCACCTTGACCTCCAGTGCCGCCGCCCTTTCAGGAAACACCAGTCTTGCCATGTAATTCGAGAAAGGGTCCTGCATCCAGTTTATGAAATGCGGTTCAGGCTTGATACTCAGGGCATAGCTGACGATCGGCGTGCGACAATGTGGTGCGGGCCGTAACCGGATGACATGCGGGGAAAGCCCGACCAGACGATCATAGCGATAGATCGTGGAGTGGTGTAATCCTACCAGTATACTCATGCAAACTCCGCTGCTAACTATTTGACTTTAAATTACTTTAAGGCACTAACCTTTTTCCCAGTCGAAGAGGGGCAGGCCGTTGAACAGTGCCATGATGCCTTCACCCCATTGCTTTCTGAGCGAGGCATAATAGGGTGAGTTCAGCTTCAGATGCAGGACATGTGCCGGTTCAAACTTGTCTTTCCCATAGATCAGTAAATCGAAAGGCGGCGCAACCGAGAGATTACTGCGCATGGTGGAGTCCATGGACACCAGTGCGCAGCGAGCCGCTTCTTCAAGGGAGGTGTTGTGCTTGATGACACGATCCAGAATGGGCTTCCCATACTTTGTCTCGCCAATTTGCAGAAAAGGCGCATAAGGAGAACTTTTTATGTAATTGCCCTGAGGATAGACCAGAAAGATTTCAGGTGAATGACCTTTGACCTGCCCCCCCAGCAACAAAGTGGCATCGAAGTTTGCGCCCTGGCCCAGATCCTTGCTGTAGTAGGTCGTTAATTCGACGCTCAGGGCACCGATATAACGGGCGGCATCAGCCATGTCCTTGCAGTCCGCCAGGCTATAGACGTCGGCATCATCTGCGGCCAGATCACGGCCGATGCGATGCACAATGGCCTGGGTTGTCGCCAGGTTGCCGCTGGTCAACAGCACAAAATACGCCTTGCCCGGAACCTGAAAACGGTACATCTTGGGATAAGAATTCACATTGTCGACGCCCGCATTGGTGCGGGAATCGGACGCAAACACCAGGCCGCTGTCAACGGCAATTGCAACGCAATAGGTCATGGGCGCTCTTTCCTGAAACGAAACGTTTGCGGAGTATGCCCTGTCCAGCGTCGGAATGCATTGATGATTTCATTCCATCCCTGCTTTGCTATGCTTCTGGTGAGCATAGCTAATTTGAGTTCCCATGAGCCAGTTTCCTGATGTGGTGTTTCTGTTTGCGATTGACGCCGAAGCCGTATTGCCGCTTTGCCCGTCTGGCACCCGACTGATCGCGCCGGGAGGAAAATCCCTGTGGGCGATTGTCTGCCAGACGGCCGGGCAGCGCCTCCATCTGAGTTTCTCGCTGCCTTGTCTCAGTGCATCCAAGAACGCGGCACTCTCTCGCTTCCGGCTTCTCAATCGGCTGAATCTTCCCGACATGCAGTGGGTCGAGCCCGACTGGAACGGCGACGAGGGTGGAGAGGGCTTCAGCGAATGGCTCACCACCCTCCGCTGGAAAGGTTTTCGAAAAGGCAAAGAGTTCACGCTTCAGGGCCTGGATGGTCGCCGTGCCAGCTTTACACTGACAGGCACACTGGGGCCTGGCCTCCCTCTCCCCGTCGGGCGCCTGCCGCAGCGTCTGCCCTTACAACTCCCATCTGCAGAAGGTCTGCTCGGCCTGAATCGGCGTGTAAGCATCGTCGCGCCCGGCAACCTGCAACTAACCCTGTTACCCCGTTCACCTTTTGCACACCTTGGTGCCCTGCAACAACTGGATGAGAAACGCCCCCTGCTGGTTCTCATTGCCGACGCCTGAGCGTTTGAGGCCCACTCACCCCGTGAGGCCTCGTTTTGAGGCAAACAAGCGTTTGAATGTATTAGGAAAGTGCATTTTGCAAGGGAATTTTGCGATCGCTGCACAGCGCCCACCCCCACAAAACAATATTTAACAATAAAAACAACAGGTTAATTCATGGAACACCAATTGGCACAGGCTATGCAGAGACTTAGGTGTCACATCATTTTAAGAGGGATTTGTTATGAAACTGATCAGCCACGATTCATTCCTGTTTGCCTTGACTCACCCTTACGAAGTTACGGCCATGCGCGAAATGCGCGAGTACTTTGATTCGATCTACTTCGCCAATTGACCCATTCAGGCCGCAGGGATGCGGCCTTTACTCGCTCGCCTGCTGTGCCCCACACAAATGCACATCGCCAGCTATACTGAGTGGCAGGTCTGCCCTGATTGCCCCCCACTGCTGGAGCTACGATGGACTTTGACGCCGAAACGATCAAAGAGCTGATGGATGCCTTTGATGATTTGTACCACGAAATTGACACCTCCGTTTCCCGTTTAACGGGCGAGGCCGGAGATGGAGATAAAGAACTCCATGCACTGTTCCGTGCCGTGCACTCCGTGAAGGGAAACGCCGGCATGTTGCAGCTCAAAGGCATCGTTCAATTCACCCATGCGCTGGAAGAAATTGCCTCCTCCCTCAGGGAAAAACGCTACCCGCCCAGCGACCCGATCTGCGAAATCCTCCACTTGGGCATGGACCGTGTGAGAGACCTGCATTTACGCGACATTGCCGGCCAACCAATTGATAACATTCACGAACTGGAACTTGAACCCCTGTTTTTGAAAGTCGCCAATGCAGATCCAGCCGATGTAGATCGAATCAGCCGGGAAATTCTCAGCGACCTCGGTGCCGGCGGTGAGATGGAAGCTCAGGATGAAGAAGCCGCTGTCAGACGAGAGGAACAAGCACACGAGGACAGTGATGCTGAAAACTCTGCTTCACACGAAATACCTAATGAGGTGGAAGCGAGGAAAGACGCCCCTCTCACCGACGAACAACGCCACCAGATCTACGCTGATCTCAACTTCTTTCAGCAAATGGCACTGCAAGTCGATAAACAAAGCCAGTACTGGGAAGGGCGCAGCATTCAAATTTTCGAGTGGGCGCAGAAAATGAACCTGATGGCAAACACCGCCATCGACTACGATCAATTCGCTGCTGCCATTTACATGCACGACATTGGCATGACCTTCGTGCCCCATTCAATCTTAAACAAAGAAGGCAAGCTGACAGCGGATGAGCTGGATGAAATCCGTAAACACCCGGAATGGGGGCATAAACTACTGATTCACATGCCTCATTGGGCGGAAGCAGCTCAAATCGTTCTGCAGCACCAGGAACATTTCAATGGCAAAGGCTACCCCGCCGGATTATCCGGGGAAGAGATCCATACCGGTGCCCGACTAATGGCGGTCATTGATGCTTTTTTCTCGATTACCAATGGTCGCGCTGATCGCAGCCAGCGCCGCTCAATCGTCCGAGCCATCTCAGAGATCAACGCACGTTCCGGTGCTCAGTTCGATCCCTACTGGGTAGAGTGCCTCAATACCATGATTAAAGAGCAAATCAGAGAGGGGATCCTCTAGATCCCTCAATACAACGCGGCTTCGTCCTCCAGCACTTCCTTGAGTACTTCGATGAAGAGTTGGTCGGCATCACTCATTTCTTCCGGAATACGAATCGTTGTCGACGCACTGATTTCATCTGCCATTTTTCGATCGGCATTTTTCTCGGTATGGAGTCGGCGACCGATTTCCATACATTTGGCCGGAATTGTCGGGTCCGCCAAAACCTTTTTGATAAATCCACGCATTTCAGCGATCATTTTGCCCTGACGACTCTCGGTGGCACTTCCCATCTCGTTACTCTCCAGCATTCAACAACGTCGAATGATGTATAGCGCAAAATCGGAGCCAACAAAAGCAGATTCTGTAACCGCGGATGGATTATCCCGCTTTTACTATCTCGACAATTTCCAGCACGTTCTCAGGTATGTACTTCAGCAGTATCGTGACCTGCTGAACACCGCTGAAATTGACTATGGGGAGCACTTTCTGGCGCTAAACCGCCCTCATCAGGCACTGCTGGTCAGGCTTTATTCGCGTCGGGGCCCCTGTATCCGCAGCGACAAACTGAACTATCCCGAAATTACGCCAATGGACACGGTGCTTGATGAGCTGGTCAACGCTGGCTGGGTGCGCCGTAATCCATCCGACCTCTCCGTTGAGGTGCTGGCGACGAAACTGACGCGCAAGGACATGCAGACCTGCTTTAACCTGCCCGCGTCCGCGTCACGCCAGGCGCAGCTTCAATGTTTACCCACTGATTCCGGGGCACTGATGGCGAAGCTGCCTTTCGATTTTCTGGCACCGGCCCACCCCATGACCGTGCAAGTCTATCTGGATCTGTTTTTTGGGAATCGCTATCAGGATCTCAGCACCTTTGTCGTCAGCCAGCTGGGTCATGTCAAATACCCGGCCTATCGACTGGATCAGGCCTCGCGCTTTTTCCAAAGCCGGGACGACCTGATTCATTTTCAGACCCTCTCTTCCTGCGGGAGCAGTTCGACACCCTTGAACGCGATCCCGGTAACGTGGAAGAGCTGCAGTCTCTCGCTCACGCGATTTCTGCACTGCCGGTTGGACACCCTTATCCCGCAGGGCCGATAAATTGCGCAATCTGATTGCCAGGCAACTGGAGCGCTGGGGACAGCCAGCGCTCGCATACTCTCTTTATCAGCAGACACGCCTGCCACCCGCACGCGAACGCACGGCCCGCATCCTGTTCAATGACCGGGCCTGGCTGGACTGCTATCATCTGTGTCTGGAGATGCAGAGAGAACCCCGCGACGAAAGCGAGTCTTTTTTTGCCGAACGTCAGCTTCCTCGCTGCCTGCGCAAACTCGGTTTACCGCCTGAAATAATCGGTAAACCCAAGCCTGTTAAAATCGGGTCACTCACCCTGATTCAGGATACCCGTCTGACCATTGAGCAGCAGGTCGCCGCAACGTTCACTGCTATGGGAACCGACGCCTTTCATGTCGAAAACTGGCTTTTCAATGCTCTGTTCGGATTACTGTTCTGGGACACCATTTTCATGCCGGTCCGAGGGGCGTTCATGCACCCCTTCCAAATCCAGCCCCATGATCTCTACCACGCCGAATTCCACCCTCGCCGACACGCCGAACTCGACACAACGCTGGCACAGGTGCTGACCGCCAGCGATCTGGACAACCGTATGCTTCATGCATGGCAACAACATTATGGCACGGCCAACCCCTTTGTAGGCTGGACAGAGAATGGTGAGGCCCTCCTGGCACGCGCCCTGGCCACGATCCCCCGCACTCACCTGCAGGCCATCTTCCGGCGCCTGTTGAGCAATCTGCGGCACAACAGCAGTGGTTTTCCCGATCTGATTCGTTTTACGGAGGACGGTGGCTACGAGCTGATCGAAATCAAAGGTCCCGGTGATCAGATCCGGGCCAATCAGAATGCCTGGCTGAGCTTTTTCGAACAGGAAGGGATACCGGCGTCGATTCTACGTGTGGAATGGCAGGCTTGAACCCGACGAAACGTCCTCGCTATCAGTTAGGCGTGACGCAACTGGTCTCCTGGTTTCTGACCACCTCGCTCACCGCCGAATCTGGGGACGACGGGGTCTCCGCCAGAGAAGGCATGGCCGCTCATCAGCGTGTGCAACGCAGCTGGCCTGAAAGCATCCAACGCGAGGTCCGGCTCAAGGCCATCCATGACAGCGAGATCTGTCGCCTGGAGCTGAGTGGACGCGCTGATGGCCTGGAGGCCACGCCTGAAAGACTTCGGATTCTTGAGATCAAGACCCTGCGTCAGCCACTGGAAACCTTGTCGCCCGCTAAAACGGAACTGCACTGGCTTCAGGCCCGCGTCTATGCCGGGCTCTGGCTACTCAGCCCAAGCCTGGACGTGCCCTCCGTGGAACTTGAGTTACACTACGTGGACATCGCCACAGGGTCCGTCCAGTCCCAACGCCTGACCGAAGATCCTGATGTGCTTCGCGGCTGGTTCGTAAGCCAATGGGAACGAATAGTCGCTCAATTTGAGACACTCGCCACCCATCGCCAGCATCGTAATGAGGCATTGGCATCCCTTAGCTTCCCTTTCCCACAGTTTCGGGAAGGCCAGCGCGACTTCGCCAGGGCCGTTTATCGCAGTCTTCGGGACCAGGGCATGCTCATGGTCGAAGCACCTACCGGAAGTGGTAAATCACTGGCCGCGCTGTTTCCCGCCCTGAAAGCCATGGGCGACGCCCATGCAGACCAGATTTTCTATGCCAGTACCCGCAATGCAGGTCAACGCAGTGCGTTGGAAGCCTTGCAGCAATTGGCTCCGACCTCATTGCGCGTGCTGCAACTGCAGGGCATGGAAAAACTCTGCCCCGGCGAAGCTACTGCGGGTTGCCAACCGGAGCGCTGTGAGCGCCGGACGCTTACGCGAGCGCAACTCGATACGCTCGCGGAAGGCTTACTGGAAAAATACTGGATGGACTCTGACACGCTGATTGCCGAAGCGCAGAAAAGCGCCTGCTGTCCCCATCAACTTCAATCACGCCTGCAGCCGTGGGCCGATATTCTGGTGGGTGACGTCAACTACATCCTGAATCCGCTGCTTCGAAGCGACTTTAATGTGTCAATCAATCGCCCCTTCCTGCTGGCAGACGAAGCTCACAACCTGCCGGATCGCGCCCGCCAAATGTTTTCGGCAGAACTTCCGCTGGATCCCTTCTTCGCCATTGAACAGCTGTCGAAAACGGAAAACAAAGCCCTGTACAAAGCGGCCCGCACGCTGCGTCGTCGGTTAGAGCACCCTCCGCCTCAGGATCCCGCAACGCTAAGCGCGTTAAGCCCCGATTTGCAACGCTTTATCGCCCTCGCCGAACAGCAGCTCGTGTCAGCGGTCGATCTTCTCGAACCGCTCACGCCCGAGTTTGCTGCCCAGCTGCGGCATTCGATTCAACTCGGTCGACAATGGCTCACTCAATCACGGGATATCGAGGCCGACTTTGTCTGCCTGCCCGACACTCTGCACGGAAAAGGCTGGGGGCTGCAGTGCCTGTCTCCGGCACATCGTCTGCAGACGTCTTACAAGCCGCTTGCCGGCGCCTGCTTCTTTTCTGCCTCACTGAGCCCACCCGACTTCTTTTGCCAACTACTTGGGCTTCCCGAAACGACGCAGCGCCTGCGACTCAATTCACCGTTTCCCGTGGCGCACCTCCGCACGCTGATTTACACGGCGACCAGCTTACGCCTGAGAGATCGTCAGCAAGCGACACACCTGAACGATCTGTGCGCGCTGGTGACCGCCGTCTGGCAAACGAAGCCAGGTAACTACTGGATATTTACCCCTTCATTTGACTATCTGGCGCAACTGGAAGCCGCCCTGCACCGTGCAAACCCGGACTTACCGCTGATCAGCCAACCTCGCCGCAGCTCACTGAAGGCGCGGCAAGACTTTTTAGATCAGTTTTTACAGCAGGGAAAAGGCGGAAAGCTTGGACTGGTATGCCTGGGGAGCATTTTTACGGAAAGCATTGATCTTCCGGGAGAGGCCCTGATCGGGGTCATCATTCTGGGAACAGGTCTTCCACAGCCCTCAGCCTACCAACTCGCCTTACAGACGCATTTTGCCGACACTGGATTGGATGCCTGGCGCTACAGCACGCTGCTACCCGGCTGGCAAAAAGTTGTGCAGGCCGCCGGACGGGTGATTCGTAACGAGCACGACCGCGGGGTGGTCATACTGGCAGATCAGCGATTTACCCAGCGCGACTATGCCACGCTTTTCCCCCCGCACTGGCAGCCAACGGCATGCCGCACGCTGGATGAGATCAAGACACAGCTAACGCGCTTCTGGTCAGAATAGCTCGACGGCATCCCCCGAGGCCCCCGGCTCGCCGTCACCCTCCGGTTTCGCAACCGACGCATCGGCCATCTCTTTCACCTTCTCAAGCCCTTTAAGCACGGCCATAAAATGACGTTCCAACAGGCTGAACCCGGCGAACAGTGACTCCATCTGGTCCAGGGCCGAATTGCTAAGCGCCAACAGGGACCTTTCCTGTTCTTCGGTTAAATCAAGGCTAATGGCAGCCTGCTCAATATCCATCGCCAGGTGCTTCATGATGTGCTTGGTGGCGTGCTGACTATCAATCAGCGAATTCTGCAACAGTGTGATCACGCCAAATACCTGTGAATGCTGCTGACGAATCATCTCGATCATTTCAAGGCCATGGATCTTGGCATCCAGAATATCGACACCCTGAATCAGAATGTCACGCATACGCCCGCTGAAGGCTTCATCCACAAGTGCAGGACCTGACACCACCCAGGCTGTCGACTTTCCACACAAACCGAGAATGCGCCCCTTTTGGGTGATGCGTTCACTCAGGGACTCCAGCAAGGTCAGCTGAATTGCACTGGGTTCGCCCTCAGTTGAGCGCATCAGATCCTGATCCAGCATTCTCGCCCGGAAACACCCTTTGAGCCCCAGATTTCGAATAAAGCTCTCAGTCACATCGACGAGCGTTTCCATATCCGTTTTGGTCGTGGATTGCTGCAAGTACTGCATTAACATGCCAATTTCACTGGCCGTTTTCAGTGCCGTATGGGCCGTAGCGGTTACATCTTTCAGTTGCGCATGCTTGTCACGGAGCACGACCGCCTGATTCACCGCTGCAGCCAGTGACGCTTTAAAGGCGAGAAGATCGGAATAATCCGTAATGACGGTGGAAACACCTTCATCCATCAGGGCCAGCACATCGCTTTCATTGTAATCATCGACCATGGCCAGCATCACTGGGTTACCCGTCAGGCTCTGGCCCAGCTCACGAATCCGCTCAACCAGCTCTTCCGCATCACGTGCGCCCACCAGCATCAGATCCGGTGAAAGTTCGCTGAGAGTGCTGTCATCCAGGGAAATTCGTTGGTAGGGGTAATGACTTTCCAGAAACAGTTGCATGCCACTGGCCCCTTTGAAGGAGCCCAACAAGCACAGGCTTTGAATGCCGTCATCCAGCTGCAGCAACGAAGGGGTTTCGTGTGCCCCCTGCTTTTCCGGCTTTTTTTCGGATAGACCCATAGTGCACCCCTGTATGCTTTCCGTCAGTCGAAGATCCCTGGAGTTAGGGCGGTGTCGAAAAATTATAGATCATGTTTGCGAGAAGCGAGCAAATCCCTGAATAATCCAGTAAAATGGTCAACTATTATCCACTGTTGACACACGCACCCGGAACACCATGCAGTCTGCCACTCCGCTTTTTTCCTACACCCCTTACTGGGCCGAATGCTTTGGCACCGCGCCCTTTTTGCCCGTTTCACGCACGGAGATGGACACCTTGGGGTGGGATAGCTGCGACATTATTATCATCAGCGGTGATGCCTATGTGGACCATCCCAGTTTCGGGATGGCGGTGATTGGTCGGGTATGGGAAGCCCAGGGCTTTCGTGTAGGCATCATTCCGCAGCCGGACTGGCGTTCAAAAGAGGCCTTCATGGCCCTGGGCAAGCCCAATCTGTTCTATGCGGTCAGTGCCGGCAACATGGATTCGATGATCAACCGCTACACGGCCGACAAACGTTTGCGTCATGACGATGCCTACACCCCCTAACGACGAGGGTGGTAAACGCCCTGACCGCGCTGTGATTGTTTACTCTGCGCTGCCGCGAGGCGTTTCCCGATGTGCCGATTCTGATTGGGGGCATTGAAGCCAGTCTCCGTCGCATCGCCCACTACGACTACTGGTCAGATCAGGTGCGTCGCTCGGTGCTGATGGATGCCAAAGCCGATCTGCTGGTATACGGTAACGCCGAGAGAGCCGTCGTTGAAATCGCCCATCGGGCGGCGCGAGGCGAGCATCTGGCCGACATTCGCGATCTGCGCGGTACGGCACTACTGCTTAAACAGTTACCAGAAGGCTGGTCGTACAAAGACAGTCGTACCGTGGATACTCCGGGGCATGTCGATGTCATGCCCAATCCCTACCAGATCACCCCCGATGCCACGCAGCGAGACAGCGAGGGTCAATGTGCCCCGCGTGCCGGAAGCCCTTTAGCGGGTGGAGAGGTAGAGGCGCAGGTCATTCGCATTCTGCCCCCTTCCGGCGGTCAAAAAGAGTTTGTGTTTCTGCCTTCGTATGAAAAAGTGCGCAATGACCCGGTGCTCTACGCCCATACCTCACGGGTACTGCACCTGGAAACCAACCCGGCAAACGCCCGGACACTGGTGCAAGCCCATGGTGATCGCTATCTCTGGGTGAATCCGCCCGCGATTCCGCTGACCACGGAAGAACTGGATGCCGTATTCGAACTCCCTTATCAGCGCATCCCGCATCCGGCCTACAGCGGCTCGAAAATCCCCCGCCTACGACATGATCAAGTTCTCGGTCAACATCATGCGTGGCTGTTTTGGTGGGTGCTCGTTCTGTTCAATCACGGAACATGAAGGCCGCTGGATTCAGAGTCGCTCTGAAGACTCTGTGATTCGGGAAATCGAACAGATCCGCGACAAGGCGCCAGGGTTTACGGGCACGATATCCGACCTCGGCGGCCCGACAGCCAACATGTATCATCTCAACTGTAAAAGTGAGGAGATTCATGCACATTGCCGACGTTTGTCCTGCGTATTCCCGACGATCTGCAAAAACCTCTTAACGGATCATTCAGCAACGACCTCCCTGTATCGGCGTGCCCGCCAGTTACCCGGCATCAAGCGCATCTTGATTGCCTCCGGTCTGCGCTATGACCTCGCCGTGCAGGACCCGGAGTACGTCAAAGAACTGGTCACTCACCATGTCGGGGGCTATCTCAAGATTGCTCCCGAACATTCGGAAGACGCGCCGTTGTCGAAAATGATGAAACCGGGTATGAGCACTTACCACCGCTTCAAGGAGCTGTTTGAAAAGTTCTCGCGGGCGGCGGGTAAGGAACAGTACCTGATCCCCTATTTCATCGCAGCCCATCCCGGCACCCGCGATGAAGACATGCTTAACCTGGCATTGTGGTTAAAACAAAATGGCTTCCGACCTGATCAGGTGCAGGCCTTCTACCCCTCACCGATGGCCATGGCCACCGCCATGTATCACAGCGAACGCGATCCGCTGCATCGTGTAGGTTACAAATCGACGAAAGTCGCGATCCCCAAAGGGACCCGGCAGCGACGCTTGCATAAAGCCTTCCTGCGCTATCACGACCCTAATAACTGGCCCATGCTACGTGAAGCCCTGGTCAACATGGGCAAAGCCCACCTGATCGGCTATGGCAAAAAACATCTGGTCCCACCGACACAGCCCGCCAACCACGAAAGCAGCCGGCGTACGCCGGCACGCGGACCGCGTCCCGGCACTGCATTAACCCAGCACACCGGGCTTCCCCCACGGTCGCAAGGTGGCGAACGAAACCCACGTGGCAAAGCGGCGGGACTGAAGAAGAAGCGGCGGAGTTAGGGACGTCCAACTCCTGTTTCACCCCCCTATCGACTGACAAAGGCACGGTATTTTGACACCCAGACGAACACGCTACCTTATTGTTACGGCACTCTGCATTGCCTTACTTTTTGCATTAACGATCCACTACGGATGGCTGAGTTCACCCAATGAAGGCTCAGAGAGTTTGCCACCCTACTCACCTCACTTGAGTTGGAAGTGGCCAATGAAAGCAGTCAATTACTGCCGCACAGCACCGTTACATTCTATCCACCGCTGCCGTATAGTGCGACGCAACGACTCGGCGAGCTAACCGCGAGCGAGCCCTATTCTTCTCGGCTGGACGATTGGGGCAATCAGATTATGGATATTCAGGTCAAAGACATCGTGCCTTACGGAAAGCGTTTTATCACGTTCGAGGTGCAACTAAATGTGGGTAAAACCGGACCAGGTGAGGCATTAGATTCGGCAGCCCTACAGCCCTACCTTGCCCGTGAAACCCCGCTTTCCATGGAGAATGCCGACATCCAGGCGCTGGCCTCCAGCTTCAATGCCTCATCGGCGGTCGATGCCATCTTCCAGTGGCTTCAAAAAACATTCAATATGAGGGCTATGTCAAAGATGATCGACCAGCTTCTTATGCCATGACTCATCGACGTGGCGATTGTACAGAATTCACCTATCTGTCACTGGCCTTACTGCGACTGAATCAGATTCCCGCCCGGGGGATGCTCGGCTTTGTGTTTGACTCTGAGGCTGGCAGTCAGCCCTTCCTGCACAACTGGGTAGAATACTACCAGAACGGGCGTTGGATTCTTTTTGATCCTCAGCTTGGCCATCTCGACAAGGGCCATCAACAGTACACGGCGATTCGCGTCCTCGCCCCGGATGAGAGAGGCACCTTTGACAGTTCGCGATTTTTGGCCGCAGATCCTCGACTGACGCTCAAAATGACCGGATTGTTCCGAACCCCTCAGATACAATAACGCCGCTGGCGTTATTGTTTGCGGCCACAACGAAATCGATCCGGGATCTGTTCCCGCTTTTTGGCAATGACCTTTTGCTCTTCATAGTAGTCTTCCAGTTCATCCAGTGAATCGGAGAATAAATAGGCATCCTGAAAATGACTGACTTTAGCCAGCGCCTCAGGGTGATCAGAGAACACCACTAATGAGCGTGATACTGAACCCTGCGGTTGCGACAACACCAGTCCGATCTGCTTTTCCAACGCCGGTGATTGCCCCAGCTGCCGCAAGTCTGTCGCCTCTGGAAGCAGTTTCTTTAGCCGGGCGAGCACGGCGGGTTCAGCCAGAAGCGTCACTCGGTTTCTCATGGCCTCGACCAGAAATGCGTCAGCTCGGATACGATGAAGCTCGCTCAGCGCCTGTAGATGCCCGTTTAGGTCTCGTCCGGAGGAGGACCAGGCTGCCATCCCCCCCTTCAAGATGCTGAGTCGGGTAAACCCGGCTAATCGGGCCTGCTGACACATTTCTGCCTGATTGCTCCGGCGAAAACCCTGATCGACCAGCAGAATGGAGCGGTCGCGCAATTCCGACATATGAAGCAGCTGAGCGGCAGGTAAATTAATCGCTCCCCGGATATTCACTCGGCGAAAATCCTCTTCGCCCCGTGTATCCACAATCGTGAGTTCGCGCCCCTCAACCGCATCGACAGTTACAAAACAGTCCTCGCGGCCAGCGAACTGCCCGCTCCCGGCCGTCGGCTCATACTGTTCCAGATAGAGGCTTTCCATCTCGCAGGCGCCCCCCTGAGCCGTTTCAGCTGAAGATTCAGCAGCGAGCGCACTCACGGCCCCGCTGAGTATGAGCACCATTGTGCCGCCCCTCAGCACCCTCGAATTGAGACAAACGCGTGTCATGTCACAGATCACCTTACGGAAGCGACAAAACAGCCGACTGCTCAGAGCGAGCGACGCCATCGTCAATAATCGCCTTCACCGTGTGGCTACCAGAGCTAAGCGCGCTGACATCCCACACCCACTGATCGCCAGCACCCTCACTGTCTTCCGGGATTCCTTTTGCGATCACCTGGCCGTCGGCCAACAGCGTGATATAGGCATGGCTATCAGAATCGGCATCCGCCCATCTCAGCACCACTTTTTGCTCGCTTGCCAGCCGCCCTGTGTCGACTTCAAACGCGGTCAACGCGGGCGCTTCATTTGAGCCTTCAGCCTTCACGTAAAACCGTGTCAGGCTGCTCCACACACCCAAACTGCCCTGATCATCACGGGCGCGCACGCGCCAATAATAGGCATGCTCAGAGGCCAGCGTATCGGTAACCGCCCAGAAGGGAAACTCAGCACTGCCAGAGGACACCTTCTGCGTCATTAATTCATCTGAGAACACCTCGAACTCATAGACCAGCGCATCGTCATCCGGGTCTGCAACCTGGCTGGCCACCAGAACCGGATTGACCGTCGACACCCAACTTCCCGCGCCAGGGTTCAGTGCTTCAGCCACGCCCGGCGCATCATTCAGGGCATTCACCCGGAAGCGGCCATAGCGCCAATCACTCTCTACCTCGCCATCGATGGCTTTAGCACGCCAATAATACTGTTGGTTATCACTCAGATTGCTGAACTGCCACGTGGTCGTATTTGAACCCTCTGAAACAACACTCGATTCGTGAGTTACTCCAGCCTCAAAGGTCGGGCTGTCTGACAGGGCAAACTGATAGCTCAGCGGGTTACCTGACGGGCTCACCGCATTGGAAACGGAGACGTCAATGTGCGTTTTATCCGCCCATTCGCTATCAAGCAGTGGGGCCGCAATCTGAGGGATTGCCGGTGAAGTCGCCGAGGTATTCACCACAAATGACTGCGTCGGCCCGAGCGTCGAATTGCCCTGCGTGTCACGCACCGAGGCGGCCCACAAGTATACCTGACCATTCACCAAGGCCGTTGGCAATGCCCATCGTGTCTCACCATGCGCCCCTGCCACGACCGCACCGCTACTTGACACAGGCTGACTGAGATCCGACTCCAGATAGACATCAAACTGGTAATGCAGTTCATCACCCTCGGGATCATGGGCATTGTTCACGACCAGTGTGGGCGTTAAGGAGGTCACCTGTTTCATATCTGCAGGAAATGCTGCCGCGAACACCTCGGGGGCATCGTTAACCTGACTGTAAATAAAGCTCCCGTAAACCCACTCGCTGAAAGAGCCGGCATTTTCGGCCCGCACCCGCCAATAATACCGCTGGTTTTCTTGCCAACCCGATGCGAGTTCTGTTGCCGAAGGTACCCAGGCCGTATGGCCATCCTGCTCGTCTTTCTCAACCGTTGCCAGCCGGGTGACAAAGTCTGCCTCACGGGATAATTCAAAATGATAGCGCGGTAGCATGGCTTCTGGGTGGCGTCCATTGCTCACCTGCAGAACAGGTGAACCCTCTGCCACAACAGCCCCTTCCACAGGCAGATCAATCGAAGGTTCTGCCGGGGCCAGGGGTATCTGGGCCGGATCTGAAGAGGACTGATATTCGGCCAAATCGGATTGGCCATCGCCATCGAAATCGCCCGTCCCATCCCGCTGCAGACTGCCAAAATAGGTCATCTCCCAGGCATCCGCCAGCCCATCGCCATCGGTATCTTCGGTAGAATTGACCTTCACATTGATGCTACGCCAGGTTTCAAAAGCACCGTCAGTGGCGAGGAACATCATTTGGTAGCTGCCTTTTTGCCCCGTGGCCGGCTTCCAGTAAAGCTCCCCTTTATTTGCAGCAAGCCTGGTAAACTCGGCACCCAGCGGCAGTCTGTCCGGGGTCAGTTCCGGCACAGTGCCGTTGGCATCGGTGGCCACGACTTCAAAGCGCAACTCAGCATTTTCATGGATGACTTTATCTGCCACGAACTGAATTTCCGGTGCTTGCGGTGTCAACGCGATGCCGTCGAATTGTACGGTGTAGCGATCGGAACTGTTGTAGTCGAAAAGATTGATGAAGTACTCGGATTCCGTTTGTTTCTTTTCCCGCACCTGCGAAAGCCAGGCATTTTCAGGGCGTAATGCTTTACCATCTGAACGCAGCACCCGCGTAAGACGCCGGGTGCCCTGATAGGGATCTTTAATGCGAATATAAGAGAAGCCCGACGTCACCGACACACTGACATTGCGCTGACGGGCATCATTTGGTAGCAGCATTTCGCTGCCCATCGATGATTCACCCAGTAGTTGTTTAGCAACTTCAATACAGTTAAGACACAGATCTGGAATTGTCAGTCGGGTGGCTTCGGACTCATACAAATAGAGCTTCACGTCGCTTTGATCCAGCTGATCACGGGTTGTAGTGACCAGGAAATCACGTAAGGCATCTCTCCCTGCAAGATCCGTGCGCACATCCCGCACCAGAAAGCGTGGCGCATTTACTTTTAACAACGAAGTCAGTTCACCCCCCAAGGCATCAGCATGACTAACCGTTGCTTCAAAACCCTCAAAGCGCCCCATCAGGCTGGAGACCATTTCCCAACGCCCGGTTTTGACCCCCTCCGGCAGAATATCGCCATAGGGAAGTGTCAGGGTGTTATCCGCCGGTTTATCGTTCACATAGGCATTTACAATTGAAAAGCCCATAGCCAAGCCCTGGGCATTATCGACGATAGTCGGTCTGGCAGTACTGAGCTTTACATTCGCGGCCGGGCTCTTCCCAGTATTGATAATGCGTGTGCCAAGTGTGTAGGGAATTGAGGGTTCAACGAGCGCTTCGGTAAAGGGATCATCACCCAACACATCCCGGGCAATGAAATAGTCCATAGTCAACAGTGGTTGAGGCTTGACGGTAATAGGATCCGCCTCTACGGCTGGGGTCGTAACTTGCCCGTCGAGGGAATAGGAAAAATCGACGCCCACGTAATAGAGTTTACCAGCAGGCACATCGCCACCTGCACCGGCAGTAGGCACAATCAGCCAGCGCGCTTCGCCGGTTTGCTTCGCTGCCAGCGTTGCACCGCTCAAGCTATCGTTCGCCCCTATGGTGGAACTGGCAAAACCGCTGACATCTTCCAGTTTCAGAAAGAAACGGGCATCGGTTGCCTGTGGATTATTCGAGGCCGAGACCAGCAAGCCCTCGCTGTTCTTAAACCACACCGAGACTTTGATATCGCTAAGTGCCTTATCCGCCAAACCATTCGTCACCCGAAAGGTGCCTTTAAAACCTTGCCGTTCGAATGTTAGCTCTTGGGAGAGTTTGATGTCGATGGTGGAGCAAACGGTGTCTTCACTGGCAGATACTGCCAAAGATAAAATTAGGCTTGCTAACAACATCCATATTCTTCTATTTAAATACATCGTTTAAACTTAACCACCCATACACTTAGAACAACCAGAAATTAGTTTTTACCAAATATGTCAAAAAAAATAACGAAGCAAAACATTCATCAAGAAAACAATGCACCGCCATCGAAACAAAAAACAAAAATCGTCAAGCACATAAAATCGAACTCACTCTTCGCAATTAATCACTAAACGACAGCAAAATATGGCCACGCACTCCTATCATAAAATACACATAACATTTAGCTTTGTATATTATTAACTACAAAGAAAATAAAACAGTGTAACCTAGCAATTTCGCCTAATTATACACTCCTAACTCTTCAATAAGCCTAGCCGCTTTATGATTAAGAACATCGACATCAAACAAGCGAAATAATGCCGTTTAAAATTAAACAATGTTTTTATACCAGCCACAATGACCACAAACAAAATAAATATATCACATAATATTTATTTTCGTGGCGGGACCAACGCAAATATGAACAATACTGCACAAGATAGCACCATCAAAAAACGTAAATCAAAGTGAGCTTCTTTCGATGCGACAACTCCACGAACAAAATCATTAGAGTATTTTCCAGAAGCGTCTGCAGCTTCCAAAACCGTTCTATACCTAGCATCAAACAAAAATAGTAAAACAAATATCTGAAACAAAAAAACAACTGTGACAATCAACTTATTAATCATTGAAATTTTCAAAAAAAATGCCAAAAAAATCATTCCAATCGTCACAATAAAAATCAATTGAATCATACTCATATATTCATCTCTTTTCGCCTAGGAACCATGAAAAAACTTAAGGCATTCATCGAATACAATTCATTAAACCGAGAGTTGGCCATCACAAAATACTTATAAGACATATTATTTTCTCGGGCAATATCCCCTATGCAACATTCCAATTGCAGCACCTTCTAATATGAAATCTCTATCATACCTATCAAGATCTATACTTTTACCATCCAATAGCCTCACAGTATCATAGACAATGCCAGCCGTTACAACTCCCAAGACTCCAGGTAAGTCATATAGATAGGCCCCGGTGTAACCAGCAAGAACGTTACCAAATTGAGCAGCATCATACCTTACCCCACCCAAAATGAAGGTTGACCCTTTTTGGACATATGCAAAATCGTAAATACCTCCACCACCATGATTCTTCATAGCCTGCCAAAATGTTTGATTGCGCGCTGCAGCTAAAAATTCACGTGTTTGCGCCTCGGTATAATTTTGGGGATCGTACAAACCATATGGATCAAAAGAATTGATAGAGTTATTACTTGCGTATGAGTAGGTATTTAAGCCTGCGAACAACCCAATCGGATCCCGTTGAACATACCGCCCAATACCCGGATCATAATCCCTGAAATAGTTCTGATAGAGGCCGGTTTCGTCATCTGCATATTGCCCAGGGAAACGCAACGCCGTCGAGCTTGAACCCACTTCGCCAAAGGCAGAATACTGAAACCCGCTATAGCGGCTACCATCTCCGGCAAAGGCTCCTTTCGCCATGCCCAAGTGATCGGTCGCAAAGTACTCATAGCCTTCAGACTTCTGGAAGACTGGGCTCGTCATCCAGGTGCCACCCGGTTGATACTGGTATTCCTGCATCAATGCGCCACTGGCATCGTACTCCGCAACCAGCCCTTCCTGGCTGTACAGAAAGTATCGAATGCCTTGTGCCGTCTGCTTTGACACCCGCATGCCCATCGGGTTGTAGCGATAGCTCGCGATCTCCACTTGATTGCGTTCTACCACACTTAGTCGTTCGGCAGCGTTGTAGTGATAGCTCGTCGTCTCAAAGGGCTGTGTTTTGTGGGTTCGATGCCCATTGGCACTGTATTGATAGGTCGTCTCATCCATGCCCATCAACTGATTGGCACCGTTATAGCGCCACTCACCCTGTGTTTGCGTCGATGTCAGACGATTGCCCACGCCATCGTAGCTATAGGCCTCATTCGCCATTCCCGGATTCTCAGCCGAGACCAAACGATTCAGGGCATCATAGCCATATTGATAGGCCCCCTGATCCGTCTCGATTGCGGTGATATTCCCACTTACATCGTAGGTATAGGCGGCGGAGGCCAGCGACGTCTGCATGGCATCGAACAGCTCACGCGTTACAGGGCGCTGTAATGGGTCGTATTCTAAACGGAGGGCCGCACCACCGGGGTAACTCACCTTTCCAGGTTTGTGCCACTGGTAGTCACTGTAGGTGACCAGACCTTCCCCCGGCACCTTGATACTGGTCAGGTTACCGAGTGGGTCGTAGGTATAGTGATACACCAGCCCCTCGGGGGTGCTATAGCTGGTCTTTCGATTGTTTGCATCGTAGGTGTAAGCAAACGTCTTGCTGAATACGCCAAAATTCACTGTTGAGCTGAGTAAACGACCCCACCCGTCGTAACTAAAGGTCTGGCGGGTCAGCTGATCATCATAACTTTCCAAGCGCCCCTGAAGATTGTAGGTAAACAGGGTAACCTGCTCAGGCGCCTGCATATTGCCCTTGGCAAAGGTTGAGGTTTTCGTACGCTGATTGGCAAGATCATATTCATGCGCCGTTTTCTCACCATTGGGTGAGATCATCTGACTCAGGTTGCCATTGCCATCATAAGACCATCGCCGGATATTCTCAGCGCTTGCCGTTGGCGAAATAATCTCGGCTGTGCGGCGATTGTTACGATCATATTCGAAGCGCGTTACCCGGTTTTCCGGGTCTGTCACCATCAGGACATTGTTGCGATCATCGTAGGCGATCGCCGTGACCCCACCCAAGGCATCGATTTGGCTGACCACACGCCCCAATGCATCGTAATCAACTGCTGTCTTCTGGCCCTTGGCATCGACCATCTCGATCTGCTCACCCGCCGTATTGTAGCTAAGTGCGGTTGTCGACGTTTCCCCACCCGCGAAGGGCACCTGGCGGCTGACCAACTGACGCATGGGGTCGTAAGCACGCGTCTCTGTGAACGTCGGGTAGTGAATCGCAACCGGATTCATCCCCTGGTAGTCAACCGAGGTGATGTTGCCATTCGGGTCGATGTAACGGCTGATCTGATCCAGCGGGTTATAGTCGTAGCGGGCAACGCTGCCGAGCGGATCAGTTACCTTTAAAGAATTTGTCAGGTTATCAAACACGGCCTGAGTTGTTTCGGTTTTACCTCCCCATGAACGCGTTTGTTGTTTAACCCGCCCCTCTGCATCGTATTGCCAGCTGATCACGGCACCGTTAGGCTGCGTCGCTTTACTCTGGCGCCCCAGGCCATCATATTCAGTCGCCTGTGTACGATTGAGCGGATCCGTCTGACTCAAGGGATTACCGGCGTTATCATAGGTCAGTTTCCAGACCCCGCCACGGGCATCCGTCAACGAGGTTACCTGACCCAGCACATTGTAGCGATAGCGTGTGATATGGCCTTCGGCGTCGGTGATTTCGGCAGGATTACCATAGGCGTCATAGCCGCCCCACTGGTAGACAGCCGTCGCCGTTGCATCGTCGCCCACATAGGTAGCGGAGAGGCGCTGGTCCATGCTGTCATAAGCATATTCTACGATTCGTTCTTCCGGCAGCCCCAATGCTTCCGTTATCCGAACCAGATTACCGCGCGAATCATAGTCATATCGGGTCTTTACCCCTTTACGATTGACCTTTTCAACCAGCTGGTTATCCGGCTGGCTATAGCGGGCCGTTTCAATCGAGCCATCAACATATTCAGCCTTGATCACATTACCCCACTGATCAAGGCTATGCCGAATCGCATAACCGTAGGCATCTGAGCTGATGGTCGCTTTCAGCTCACCATTGACCGTCAGCTTTTCGACGTTTTTGATCTGATGACCGTTTATATCCAATTGGCGCAATAAGCCGGTCGAATCAAACCACTTTTCGACCATTCGGCCACTGTCTTCTTCCGTACGCAGGTAGAATTCTGAACTCAGCGCATTGAAGTCGTAGACATAGCGCGTGCCATAGCCCTGACCATTTTCGATTCGACTGACGAAACCCTGAGGGTCGTATTGAACGATCAGTTTGTTGCCCAGCGGATCAGTACGAAGCGTCAGCCGACCACGCGCATCGTAGCTGTACTGCCAGGTCTTACCAAGTACATCTGTAACGGAGGTGAGTTGATCGCCCGTCCACCCGTATTCGACCACCCTTCCACTGTAGTCGGTAACACGGCGTATCTGGTCTGACGTTGGCGTGGTATATTCATAGGTCAATAACAAATGCCCTTCGGCATCCTGAAGCTCCCAAATTCGCCGCTGGGCATCCAGCCGGGTTTTGGTGTGCACGCTGTTCCAACGCCCGGTTTCCAGCAAACTTCCATCGTCGGCATACTGTTCCCAGGCACTGATTTTGTTAGACCAGCGAAAGCCATCATCGACCTTTTCAATGATCGCCAGAGGCGAGCCTTCCTCGCTGGTGCGCTCGGGCAGGTAGACCTGACTAGCGTTCGAAAGCGTGGAGGCTTCCGGGCCCTCGGCCAATTTGTAAGTTTCGCCAAAGCGGGTAATTTTATCAGGCACCGCATCGTGTTCGCGTTTGAACGCAAAGGTCAGCCCTTTAGCCCCCCGATTGAAGGACCAGCCACTTCCCCCATAGGTTCGTTCAACGGTGATGCTGCCACCCCGTACTTTCAGACTGAGATCCTGCGTTTTTTCCACATAGGTGCGGGAAAAAGCGGAGGGGGCACTTTCCTGGTGAAAGATAGCGGGAGCGCCTTGAACCAGGCTCGACAGCCCGAGTAAGAAGAAAAGACACAACCAAAAACAATTGATTTCCCTCATTTCCTTGTACCCAAAATACACAAATCTTTTAACTACCTTCCACATGGCGTTTCTAATCCTGGCGTTCGAGGAAACGCAAATACGACCCCTGCAACCTCTACATAAATGGGCGCAATACTCGCGCTGGCCCCGCAGGATGACCCACCGCCGATGCTGCCACCACCGCCAGACCAGCCGCTGCCTCCACCGCCTCCGCTGCCTCCACCGCCGCCCCAGTCAATGCTACCGCGGATACCACGACCACGACTGCCGCCCCAGCCAAGGCCACCACCGCCGCCACCCCAACCGCCGCCACCCCAACCGGTGCCATGTCCAGAGCCGCCTTTACCCGAACTTCCGCCAAAACCACCACGGCGATTACCGCTGGTACGTACTTCAAGCCCGTTGGACTGGGTGCTGACATAACCCCGTGAACACTGATAGCCACCCGACACGGTAGTACGCCCCAGACTGCCGGTAGTCGAGGTGCGTGAACCTCCTCCCGTGGGTCTGACGACCGTGGTCACATTGGTTCTAACGCCAGTCACAGAGGAGGTGCCTGTTGAACCGCCGCCGCTGGCATCACCTTCCTCCATCACCGCAAAATTCTGCAACGCGATGATACGATAAGGCATCAGAATCGATTCGCCTGCAGCCAGGCGGTCTGGCAAGCGGTTCAAATACTCGATCTTGACCATGGCGGCATCCACTTCGATGTTGAGCGCCAGATCGACCGCTTCAACCAAACCACGGTTGGTTAGTTTGGCTTCGCCTAAATACACATCACCCGCCTTCATATCCGGTAAAAAGACGGTGCCAGGATCAAAGATCAACACCGCAGCAGGTACATCCGTTTCGTACTTGGGCTTCAACACCAGCTCGTAGGAATCGGTTAACGGCAGCTCTTCAACCACCCATTCGTAGGAAATGAGCTGATTTTCCAGCAGCACACTTTCGGCTTGGGTAAGCCCCGGTTTAACGGTGACCTTGCCCGTTTTCTCAACATGGTCAAATGCCGACACTTGATAGGTGTAGCGACCGGCCGGAATATTGGTCAGATCCACTTCCCCAAGCGTGTTGGTCTTAACACTGAACGTCGTATTGGCCAACTGTTCATGCCGCACCGTAATCTGGGCATTCGAGACGCCCGGTATCGGGTTGGGAACACCCGTGCCGGTATAGATATCCGCCACATGGAAGTAGAGATTGCCCCGCCCGATCACTTTATTGCCAGCGGCATCGGTAACGATGTCGTTGGCTGAAATATTCGGCACGGTCACATAAAGGGGCAATTGGGCGCGTTCGAAGTTTTCGCCTTCCACTTGCAGCCAGTAGGTGAAGGTATTTGGTACCACTGAATCACCCGGAGCGACATTCACGCGAACCTTGCGTTCCTCGCCAACGCGCATACGGTCAACGGCCGGGCTACTGCCCAGGCTGATCCAGGCAGGGGCAGGCTGGTTACCCGCTTTGTCCGCAGTAATCCACAGTCGCCCTTCTATCAAATCGACCAATCCATTATTCGTCAAGGTAATCGTGTCATCAGCGATCGCGCCCTTGACGACCCCAAACTGCAAATAGCTCGGCGCCGCAACAAGACTCGGCACTGCGTTGGCCACCGCAAAATCCAGGTCGACATAGGTCAGCGGCCCTTCAATGTTGTCTGCCACCAGCTTAAAGCGCAGCAGGCCATACCCCAGCTGAGAAGCCCCGATGCTGACACGTATTTTACCCGACTCGCCTGCCGCCAGATTGAGTCCTTCCGGATACGCCATACTTAGCCCCTCTGGCAAGGGGTCGTTCGGATTTCCACTGGCAGACACGTAGACCAGGCGCAGATTGGTAATATCCGATGCCTGCCCCGCCGTTACATTCAGATCCACATTGCGACGGTAGTTGACCGGTATCTGGATAAATTTCTCCTCAAACGCGGCCTCGGCCAAACCATGAATCACAAATTCTCCGTGAGCAGGCCGTTCCAGAAGTGCAGGATGCACAATCGACACACGATACCGCCCGGTTTCCTGATCCCCTGGCGTATATTGATATGAGAAGGCCCCCTGACTGTCGGTAATGACTCGTTTTTTCTGCTCAAAGCCACGCACACTGAAAACGATATCCAAAGGCGAATAGGGAACGGGAAGCCCCGTCTGCCGTGCAATCGCCTTACCGGTTATCACAACCTTCTGCTGCCCGATCACATCATTTGGTGTGATGCCACTCAGTTGCCCGTAGTAGGGTGTTTCCAGCAAGGTAACCGCATGCGTGGTTTGGGTTCCGCCCAGCGCCACATGCGTATCGCGCCCTAATTGATAATGCACCTGATCGATGATCAGCCGGACAAAGACATTATCTGGCGCATTTTCGGGCACCGGGATGAGGGTCGTTTCCGAGGTAAAGGTTTTACCCGCTTCGATTCGGGCTACAAACTGCCTGGACGCAGTGGAGATAACCCCCTGTGTGAACTGCTTAAAAGGCACAGACGACAGGACATTGCCCTTGCGGTCTTCTAACTGGAAGCGCATTTCCGGTGAATCCTGGAAACTGGCGCCGAACTGGGTCGCAGTCCAGAGGTCTGTTGCAACCACACTGGTATTTTCAACGCTGAACCGTACCTTACCGGTAGCACCTCGGGTGAATTCCTGAGGATCCAGCGAAATCACGAGCCCACCATCGCGTACATCAATATAGCTTTCCTGAGCGAGCGACACCTGATCACCCGACTGAGGCTTCCACACCAGGTTCATTTTGATCAGGCTGTAGGCCTCGAGTTCAGGATAACCGCCCACTACAACCGGCACAGACTGGGTTGACTGTGCTCCTACCATGAAAGGCTCTGAATGGTGGATCTGAGACTTACCGCCTACATCAAGTACGATGTCCAGCGTCAGGTTTTCGATTGCCGTATTACCTGCATTCGTCACATCGAAGTAAAGGCGGTTCATCACTCCCCGATGAATGAGCTGTTCCGCTTCCGCCGGATCTTTCGAAGGCGCCAGTTGTACACTTAAGGCCGGTAGTAAGAGATCATGCGCCTTGCTTTCCTTGTTCGCGGCATCTATTGCAGTGACACGATAGAGACGGCTCTGCGAGGCACCGATCGAAGGCAAACCACCGTTATAGCGATGATCAATGTATTCACTGGCCGCTATCGGCGAACTGTTAATCTTCGTGGCAACCTCATTGGCGCTCGGGCCATCAAGGTAGTACACATTAAAGCCCTGAATCGCCTGACCGGAGTGGGTCCATTTCAGGGTTGGCAATCCATTCATTGGCAGGTTGATTTGCAAACCACTGACCGGCAGCAAGCCAAAGTTCAGGTAGGCGGGTGCCGAGGGTAACGACTCGTTACCTGCCGCGTCGACGGCAGTGACGACATAGGTGTGATGATTGGGTGAGGGTCGGTTGTCGACCAAACCCCAATCTGTGGGTGCCGCGCTGATCCGGGACATAATAGGCGTCAGACCGGTCAGATCGACCGCTTCACCATCGTCAGTATTCAAGCGATAGACGTTATAGGTCAGGCCCGTGCCCGCGGGTGCAGTCCATTTAGCGTAGATTCCCGGGCCGCCCAGTTCCAACGCAAGCGCAGTGGGGGCAGGAGGAGCGGAGGCATCGGCCACGACAACGACGGCTGGTGAGCGATTGCTGACCGAGGTCTTGCCATCAAGTTCACGGACACTGGCTATCGCATACTCGTATTGCCCATCCGCCAGCGCGCCATCAGTTACCTGGGTGATGAGAGGGGAATTCAGCCGCTGGTTGAGGGCATCAAGCGCTTGCCAATCGCTTCCAGGCCCTTTTCGATACAGGATGTAGCCCACGGCACCGGGTACGGTTTTCCAGCTCAACTCAACCCAGCCCGCCGGTTTGGCGACGGCTTTAAGCTCAGCCGGTACCGCCAACGGTGGCAATTCACCCTGGTAGACCTGGAATTGTGCGCCCGCGAGAATTTTATCTGAGCGATTGGCGAGGTCATCTTCAGCCTGATAGGTGAAACTCAAGGTCGAAACGCCGGGCTGACCATTTGCATTCTGGCCTGCCGAAGCGGGTAGATTTAGCGTACCGTGCCACTCAAGATTTTGCGAAGCGCCACTGGCGGTCAGGCTCACTCCGCCCGAAAATCCAGGTATGACTGCATTATCGATTCTGGGTACCAGTAAGGGCTGTGAACCCTCTCTAGGCGCTTCTGACAGGCTCAGAGTAAGGGCCAATTTCGCGTACTGACCGTTGGCATCTGGGTTATTGTTGATAGGATCTGTCCGATCGATCGCCAACAGGGCCAGTTGAGGCCCTTCTGTATCCAACAACAGCGTGGCACCTTCAGGAATATCACTCGAACCGCTGGCTGCGCCACGGTTTCCGGCGGCATCATGTGCCACGGCATAGGCATAGTAGAGTCCCGACGGAGTTGTTTTCTGCACCTGTAGGTAACCTTCGTATTGAGTTGGCTTGCCATAGCGTTGGGTAAGCTCAAGTAATAGAGGCGTGCCCCCTTCACGGTTGAAGGAGAAAAATGGCTTGGTTCTGAGTGCTTCGCTGAACTCGACGGTCACAATTACAGTGCCCGGTGCCACGCGCCCTGTTTCTGGATCCGTATTACCCTGTGGCTGGTAATGGATGCTCAGCACGGTGGGCGCAGTCTTATCGGCCAGGGCCTCAACCATTGCAGAGGGTTTACTTTCAATATTCAGTGCATTTACTGCGGTGACGCGATAGTAATAGCGACCTTCGGTGTCTGGCTTATCCAGCAGCATGATATCTTTCTGCGGCTTGGCATTAACGCGTACCGCCGATTCTATCGATTCGAACGGGCTACTTGCGCGATAAACATAGAATCCTTCAATCGCATTGCTGTTCATCACGGCCCAGGTTAAACGCACATAACCATTTGCTTCCGCGGCGGCAACAAGGCCGACCGGCTGTTGCGGCAGGGTGCTATCCAGCATGACCACAGAGGCCGGGCTTTCGCTACTCCAGACGGTTTTGCCCGGGTAGGCCGCTTTGGCGGAGAGGCTATTATTACCCTCGACCAGATTAACGGCCATTTCATATTGCCCATTGGCATCAGCATTGGTTTCTTTGGCCAGCGGGGAACCATTAAGGAAAATCTGCACCCGTGAATTCGGATCTGATTTGCCTTTGACGATGACTTGCGCTTTACCGACCTTACTTTGGTGCAAGGGCTCTTCAATGGTGGGGATGCCCGGTTGGGTGAGCGCAATGCTGACTAATGCAGAGACAGACGACTCATTTTCATATTTATCATAGGCTTTAGCTGTTAGTGTTTGCTGACTGCCATCTGCTTTGGTGAGATCCCAGAATGCCTGGAATCGAGCCTTATCACCCGAGTCGATTTTGATTAACTGATCGTTCGCATAAAACTCAACACGACTCATTCCACCGGTGTCGGACGCGACTAACTCAAGCGGGCCAGAGCGTTCCAAACTGACACCGTTAACGAGCGCCGTTGAACCCAGTTTAAACTCGCCCAATACTGGGCCAACGGTATCTTTGGCCGGTGTGACCGCATGAGCCGTCACCTGACGGTCTGTTGCGCCCGAGGTATTGACGGTCGCTACTGCAACGTAATAGGTCTGGCCGTTGGTCAGCCCCGTGACCTGAGCACTTGTCGCGCCTTTGGCTGCCTGCGCCTTAACCGGCAAAAGAGAGACGTCTGAAAACGCCGCCGAAGAGACATAGACATTGTACTGTTTTACAAAAGCTGCAGGTTCCACCGGCTGCCAGTTAATTCTGGCGCCCCCTTGCAGTGGCTCTACCGAGGCAACGACAGGATTGGCCAGAATGGTAGCCGCATCGATAAGCAATCCAACGCTTTCATTGCCCGACAGGTCGAGTGTTGTCACTTTGATCCGGTAGGCGGTTCCGCTGGTTAAATTAGAAAGCGTATAGCTTTGGGCATAGGGGTCGGTGAGTTCCGTTACCCGTTCGCTGCCCGAATAGACACGATAGCCTTTTACATCGGCTGATGCGGATTTAATCCAACTTACGGTTACGCTGCCGGACTTGGCGCTGGAGCTCAGGTTAGTGACGTTGTCAGGTGCAACCTTATCCTGGGTGGTTACGCTGACAGCACTGACGTCGCTACTGACCAGCCCGGTTCGGTCACGAGCCACCACCGCGATGTAATACACGCGATTTCGAGTCAAGCCGCCAATTTCAACGCCTTTACTTCCATTCAGCACACTGCGCACACGTTGGGCGGCCCGGGTGTTTGAGAATGCGGCTTCGCTCAAGTAGATATCGTAACTCGCGATATCGCCCCCTTGCGCTGCTTCGTTGTAATTCGACCAGTCAAGTTTAATCCGGGTGCCATCAAGATCCCCTTTAGCGGTAATCGCCACTGGCCCTGGCACACTTTCATCGCGTGTGATCGTCGCCAATACCGGCGCACTGGCATTGCCAGCACGGTCAACTGCCGTGACTTCCAGCTTGTTTTCGCCCAGTGCAAGGGTAAGTTCAGCTGACCAGGACAAAGAGGGTGTATGTTCTACTAATGTGTAGCCATTCACTTTGATCGCATCGTATCCCCCCTTGGTTCCTGAAATGACAACTTTTCCTGTCGCCACCCGGTCTTCCGCGATCTGCAGGCCTGGCATTGCGGGGGCCTGCCGGTCTATACCGAAGCGATAAACAGCCGTTCCTGACTGGCGGCCCGCCTGATCCGTCAATAGCACAACCACTCGGTAGTCGCCTTCCGGCAAGGTTTCTGCCGGCACAAATTCGGCTTTGTTTGATTGCCAGTTCCAATCGCCCGCTAAGGTCTCACCATCTTTGGTTACCAGGAATATCGAGTCATTACGATTGATTCCGCTACCGACATCTGAAAAGCCAACCGAAATGCGTGAGGGAGGCTCGCGCATGTAGCTGTTGTCTGATGGCGAAATGCTGTCAATGCGTGGGGCAGTGGTATCCAACGAAAACTGAATTTTCGTTGCGGCTGACTGGTTTCCGTCACGATCGACCAGCGTGATCGCAAAGACTGAAGATCCTTGGGGAATTTCAATGTTAGCCGACCAACTGGAGTCGCCAAGTTCAACGACCTCTTTATCGTTGATTCTGACGGCGGTGCCCTTGGCCCTCATACCACTCAGTGTAACCCGGTTGGTCAACACCGTATTAATAATCGGCGCAGCCTTGTGGCTCGTCACGACGGGCGCCACTGCTTGCTTTCTCACACGATAGACATCTGTCATGTTCGCGGCAACGTTAGCAAACATATCTTCAACATCCGTCACATCAATCGAAATATCAGCCAAACCAAACATCGACAGGTCAATCTTGCCAGTGCGGTAAAGCGAACCGCCACTGCCAGCCACCAGTTCACCCAGCGGCGCCTGTACAGTGGTCGAGCCACTGTGCAGCAGGATTTCGGGCGCTTTGGCCAGGCCGGAATCAAACTGAAATTCCAATTTGAATTCGCTGCTCGCGGGTACGGGATTTGGCTGCGCTGCCTTGACCCCAAGCAGTTTAGGTGCGATTTCGTCGTTCAGATTCAGGCTGGCCTGCCCTACGACAGAACTGCCATCACGATCAACGAGGTATTTGCCGAGCTGAATGCGTTCCTGCCCTTTAACGGTAAAGCCTGCTGTAATGAATACCGTCAATTCGGTTTGATCGGCATTCCAGACGATCTGGTTGAGCGATCCATAAAGCTTACCATCTGGAGACAAATACCGATTCGCTTCAGTGGTGTTGTTGGAAATGCCATTAGGGCTCATGGGTTTGCTGAATGAGAAGACATAGTAGTCACCCAGACTCACCTGGCCATTGAAGTCTGCATCATTAAAGGTCACTCCGACAATGGAAGCGGCTGAGTCATTACGGCCCTTCAGCGTGACAGCGCCCGTCGCAATATTGCCTGCAACGTCGGTAACAAAAGAGGAAGGTTGAACTTTTTCATTTCCTTCCACCGTGAAACGGTCAGCTAGGGTAACTGTTACTCGCTGACGATCGTTGGACCACTCAATCTGGTTGGCATTACCGTAATGAGCGCCCGTTTCTACCTGCAGGTTTGCCGAAGCAAGCCGGGTATTGGTCACGATAGTCGCCGTATTCATGGCTTTGTCGAAGGTAAACGAATAACGATCACCCACAGAGAGGAATCCGTTCTGATCAACGTCGGCCCACTCGACGCCCTGCAGAACTGGCGCAACGGTATCCACACCCGGCAGGGCGCTTTGCCCCATCGCGGATGTTCCTGCAAGACCCTTCAGTGTCGATACGGAAACTGCATCGCCGACTTGTACGGTAAAGTCCTGAGACAGCGAAACACTTAAGATCTGATTATCTGCAGACCAGGTCGAAGTGGACGCCAATCCAAAACTTTTACCGGCGAGCAAGCCAAGTCGAGCAGACACGGGGCGGCTGTCTTTGGCATACGCAAGCACATCGATCGGTCGGCTGAATTCAAATTCGTATTTATCACCCGGTGTGAGCGTCTGACTACCGTCGACATCACTGTAGCGAATGTTTACGAGCTGTGGCTTCTGAGAGGCCCCACGATCTTCGTAAACAAACAGATTGGCGAGCTCAACGGAGCTATTCGCTGCCTCTTTTTGCCGCAGCAAAAACCCGGTCTCTCCACTGGCATACAAGGCCGTCGGCAGCGCCAGATCAATACCAATGACGTCTTTGGTGACTTTGCTGGGCATTGCTAACGGCTCTTCATTGCGACTCAGGATCTGAATCGCTGAGGCCGCACTGCCGCCGTTATAAAGACCCAGCCTCATCCGATAGCGTTTTTGCGGATCAAGATTGGCAAGCGCGACTAAGAGGTCACCAGACTGCTTGCGTACAACGGTACGTGGATCGTCGTTGGCACTTGAGGCCCAGTCATTAAATCCAACCCCATCCGCCGTCACCTGGAAGTCTTCCCCACTGCGATTCGCCGCTGGTGCCGCAAAATCGACGTAGCTGTAACTATATGGTGGCTGTGTTAAAAAGGGTTCAACTGTCGCCACACCGGCACTGATAATTTTCCCTCCAGCGCCAATAGGAGTGATCTTGTCGTAGTTGGGGCCCGTTTCACTGTCCCACCAATTGTTGGCCGCATTCAGCGTAACTTTAGAACCAACCGAATTAATCGCATTGCCTCCGTTTCGAATGAACGAGGCGTTTCGGATGTCGACGGTGTTTGCCGTAGAGTTATCGCCCATCACCGCCACGCCATGCTGGCCGTTGCCCTGGAAGGTGGCAAATTCAACCAGAGACTTCAGCGGCGCGCTGTAAAGCGCATAGGCCAAAACAAGGCCATTGCGTGTGCTATCCGTGACAACCAGATTCTTGAGACTGGTAGCAACCGCATTGACGCTGATGCCATCGTTAGCACTGTTTGCGATGCGCAGGCCATCAATATCGTGCTCAGAGGTAATGACAACACCGGCAGCAGTGTCTGCCGATTTGTTTTTAGCCGGCAAGCCTGCAAATCGAATCTCTAGGTTACGAATTCGGCTTTTGAGCTGAGGATCAGAACTGAGAAGCTGAAGACCTACCCAGTCACCACGCTTAGCTGAAGAATTGACCGAGTCATTAATTTTCGTGCCAACACTTTGATCATTTGTGGATGTAAAGTAGACGGGCATATCCGTTCTACCTTGAATATCCAGGGTACCACCCGATACCACGATTCCACGGCTACCCATCGATTTGTAGACAACACCTGCATCAACGCTGAGCTTTCCGCCGGACTTGACCACCATATCGAGAGAACTGCTGTCCAGATAAGTGGTTAGGGTCGGTTGCCCATCCTTGAGGAAGCGCCTCAAGTGAATTGGCTGGATAATTTCCGCTGTGTTCAGCAGCGTGACAAATTCGCGCGTATTGCCATAAATGAGGTTTGTAGCGTCTGGCGTCATGCATACTGGCAAGGCCCCAATTGCGCCATTATTGACAATTTGGTTCGCTGCGATCTGCTTACAGTCATTCGCAAACTTCCACAGGTAGCCATAAAATTCGAGTGCGCTGCCCAGGTTCCCACCTAACTCGTTTTCGACTAACAGAACTTCTACGTTGGATCTCAGTCCTGTTCCGTTTGCTTGAATGCGATTACCTGTTATCTCAGGCAAAATCATCTCAGCACTGTCATCAATTGGTGCCAGCGGCGAGCGGAATAAAGTTATTCCGTCTTGAGCGTTAGACCGGAAAGTAGAATTACGATAAGCCAGAGACCAGCCAGTTTGACTGATTTCACCGTATGCACCAGCCGTAGCGCTGTATTCAAACTGGCTCTGATTAACTGCCAATCTGGCGCTATAGGCTTCCAACATGGCTTTTGCTGACCCGCCACCAAATCGCACTAATGCGGAGCTGACCCGTGCTTTGCCCGTGGCCGTCACTTTTATATTGGACCAGTCGCCGGATTTTCCTTGAGTTTGCTGCCCCGGTGTCAGATCAAGCCCGAAGGAGTCATCTTTCACCGATGTGAGGACCACGGGATTCGCTTCCACGCCACGAATATCCAGCACACCTTCAACGTCGATTCCCGCCGAAGGCGCAAACTTGATGACCGCACCGGCCAAAATTCTGAGCTCGGCAGACGAGGGAACCTGCAATCGACTACTGACCTTGTAAGTAGCCGGCGGCAATTGAACAAGGCCTTGAAGGGGGCCTGTCAGTTCAACGACCGTGTTCGAATCTTCGGAGGTGTTTATCGCAACTTCCACACCAGAGCTTTCGTTGCCTGCGGCGTCAACCGCTTTAATACGTACCTTGTAATTTTGATATTTGATCAGTCCTTGCAGCTGTGCCGAGTTAGCGGTAGAGGAAACAAAAACGCGGTTATTGTCATTAAAGCTTGGCGCATTGGCACCAAAACTTGACCATTCATCTTTAGTACTTTGAATCGTGTAGCCAACTAGATCGGCCTGACTATTTAGACTGCCCGTCCAGGCAAGTCGGGCAAAGAATGTGCCATCTGGAAGCACGTTGACGGTGGCTCGGAGGTCGCGAATATTCTCTGGCGGCACTGTATCTGTAGCGCTTGCAGCTTTAACAGGGCCTATCGTTGCTGATCGCCCCGTATTGCCGTATCGATCATAAGTATCGACGTAATAGTAGTAGCCGATATCTTTTGCCGCAGTAGTGTCGGTGAATTGAGTTACCCCTGCTAGCACATTGCCACTGAGCGAAAATCCAACGTTGTCCTGAGAGCGATAGATTTTATAGTCGGCCACATCATTCGCGCCGTATCCATCATCACCAGAACGCATCCATGACAACAACACACCACTCTGGACGCCGTTTCCTTTCAAGCCAGCAACGGCCGGTGGACTAACGGTATCAATGTAAAACGCGACCTGGTTCTGACTCAGAGTCGAGCGCCCTTTTTCATCTGTTGCTTTGGCTACCAGCGTATATTCGCCTGACTGAATCGCCAGGTTCATCTGCCACTTCTTCGAAGCGGGATCATAGCCTGCAGGGTGCCAAAGCGTCTGCTGCCCGGACTTCTGGATGCCCACCAACACACTTTCGACGCGGGAATCAGACGCAAGGGCTGTTCCGCTGATACGCAGTGACTTGACGTTTCCTCTGTAACCGTTGTCTGGAGTGAGTATGGTCACTTGTGGACCCTCACCTTCGGCGGAGAGATTTTCTACCAGCAGTACTTCCGATAGTTTCGTCGATGCTTTCTCAGTTCCTACCCTGACATCCAGATTACCCAGTTGTGTCACATCCAATGGAAGTGTGGTTCCATAAATAGCCGCATTATTCACCTTCCATTTTGGATCCAGCACTGTTCCATTTGACGCCTTTACCTCCGCTGTCGCATCGCTGTCTGATACAGAGTAAGCACTTAGCATTTGGTAACTGCTACTGTCACTCAAACCCGATACTTTGAGATTGCCCCCACTCGTGTCAGGCGTCCAGATAACGCTCCCTACACCATATTTACGGTAGGTTGACTGGCCGGGTTTGTATAGAACATACGACGGCCCATCTTTTTTGATACCGGTTACTGTAGAGGTATATTTAACTGGGCCGGATAAACTATCACCTGAACCGACATTTCCGCTGGCAGGACCTTCAACAGCTCCCCACCAGTTGCCAGTGGCGTCGATTTCAGTCGAAGTAGTATTTTTCACCCCGAATTGGCCATTGGCAAAGAGATAGGAGTTAGCAATCCGAGCCGCTCCTTTGGCAACCGAAACACCCGTTACGCGATTGCCCATGATATAGGTGTTATCGATAAGCAGGCTTTTTCCATCGAAGTAAATACCGTCACCAGTGTTACCATAAATTCGCGAATTCTCGACTCGAACATCGGCAGTATCCGGCGAGGAAAAAGAGACTTTAGCTAAACCACGGACGGAGTTTGAAAGTGTCGCATTCGTTAAGGTTAAACTGCCTATCGAGTTGATCCCGATGTTTGCGTAGCGAATAATCGCATGATCAAAGACAGTAGTGACTGATCCGGGGGTCTGAAGGAGTATTCCTTGCCAGTCGTTCGCCGCAGGGGATGTCAAACGGAAGTCGCTATTGGTGTCTCCACCGTAGGAATCGTCCTTGTGGGAAGTAAAGACGACAGGCTTTTCAGCGGACCCGCTCACCTGCAACGTAGAGGGAGCCACTATTTTCAGTAAGCTCGTTGCACCTTTGAATTTAAAAATGGCGCCCTCAAGAATCGATAATTTCTTTCCGCCCGAGATACAAAGTTCGCCGTCTACGACGTAAATGGTAGCCGGTTCAGCGTGCGCTTCGCCGTAGTTAATCAAGCTCAGATCGCGAGGTAATGCCTGATCACATCCTCTCAGCTCAATCACCGACTCACGGTTTGACTTGAGGACATTGTTATCTTCAGGATTTGGCATCGCCACGATCGGCAATACGAGCGATCGTTGATTACCGGTGATCGTGTTGTCTCGCAGAATCGGAGCCCCACTTCCAGAGGCATTAACTCCGTAACCAGCATTATTCTCAATGGTATTATTAAGTAGAATGGGCGCAGCCCCCATAACCCTGATGCCGTCTCCGGGGCTATCGCTAACCTGGTTAGCCTCGAATTGAACCGGGCCATTCAGACTAACGCCGTAAGCACCCTGGCTGTAGGTAAATCGGGAATTCAAAATTCGGGCTTTGCCAGTTACTGAGAGCGATGCCGTTTTAGAAGCCAACGAATTGACCTGATCAAGTAGCATGTCAGTATCCACAATATTAATGGCGACAACCTTGAACACCGCATGTTTAATTTTACTTAGGCGAGAGCCTTTCGATATGGTCAGCGCTCCACCGGGCTTGGCTCTCAGCGCCAGCAGAGAAGGCGTTGTTTCGATTGCCAACGGATTGAGATCTGACGTACTTGTAAAAATGACCGGATTTTGTGGCGTACCCTCTGCGGCAAAAAGCCCTTTAGCGTAAATCGCAGAATCACTGAACTGCAGCGTTACTCCAGGCTTAATAGCAAATGAAGTCCCTTCCTGACTGGTTGCCAGACCAAGTACCCGATAGCGGGAAAAATTCAAGGCGAGATCAGTGGTTCGAGTTCCAGATGCAATTTCAATGATCTGCTCATTGTTCCCTTCAAAAATATTGTTGTCTTCTTCACTCGGCGTAATAGTGAACGGTGTTTTGAGTGGGATTTTATTACCAACGAAGCTGTTCTGCTCAAACGATACCCCAGTGGCTGTATCACCAGCCAAAGCGCCATAGTTACGGTTCGACTTGAAACTGTTACCCTTGAAAACAGCATTGGCCCCAGAAATATTGATGCCGTTGTTTGATTGGGAAAACTCACTGTTGAATACTTGATAACTTCCGGCGTTACCCTTGATCGAAAGCGCGTCGGTTTCTGTCACTGTAATGACACTGTCAGCCATTATGACACCGCTATCCGTGAATTCAGCCCCACTTACACCTTTTCGGATCGTCATATTGTTGAGATCCAGTTTCGCGAGATTAGCGGTCAGAATTGGTGAGTATATAAAGGCTCTGCGCCCACCTTTTTCCAGTAAAGCGTGTCTGATAAGGCCGGTGGCGCCAGACAGAAACTCGATGCCGCCCCAATAATCTGCCTTGTTATCACCGGCTTTCTGCCCCGTCAGGATTACACGGCTAGTATCTGTTCCCAGAAGTTCAATACGACCGTTTACTGAGATCTTTACCGTCGGCGCCAGTCGGATTTCTGTGCCAGGGTTAACGACCAAAGTTTTACTCTTGTCTATCGTAAGATTAGGGAAGGTCTGAATAATCCTATGTATTTTCAGGCCACTTCTGTTAGTTGATAGTTTTATCTCAAAAAAATGGGTAAATCTTGTCTTTCTGCCGCTTTTAGCGGCCGTCAGCGCCATTTCAGGCGCACCTCTCCCGTCAGGAGAGGTGATAATGCCTATTGGCCATCACCAGGTTGGCCAAGGCACACTTCGTGAATACCGCGTGGGCATTCTTGTCCAAGCCTCGGTAACGCACTTTCTTATAGCCAAATTGGCCTTTCAAAATGCCAAACAGATGCTCAACCCGCGATCGGATTTTCGATTTGTGCCGATTGCTCGATCTCTCCTGTTCGCTCAGCTGTCGGTGACGGCTACCTTTTCGCTGGGTAAAGTCCTTAGCATTTGGTGATCGCTCGTGAATCACCCGCTTCTGCCCGGTGTAGGCAGAATCACCCCATACACGCGTTTCGTTGCCATGGAGTAAGTCGCCCAGCACTTGTGAATCATGTACATTGGCGGGTGTCACCACCACGGAATGAATCAGCTTGGTTTTGCTGTCCACGCCGATGTGTGTCTTCATCCCGAAATACCACTGGTTGCCTTTGCGCGTCTGCTTCATATCGGGATCACGCGCTTTGTCTCTATTCTTGGTGGAACTTGGGGCGTTGATGATGCTGGCATCCACAATTGTTCCCCTGGACACTTTCAAGCCGCTCTCTGCGAGATATACATTGACCAAAGGAAAAAGAGCTCGTCACCCAGATTGTGCGTCTCCATCAAGTGGCGAAATTTGCAGATCGTGCTTTCATCCGGCACAGGTTCCTTGCCCAGATCTATCCCGACAAACAAACGCATCGCTCTGGAATCATAAAGGGCTTCTTCAGCTCCGGGATCAGACAGCTCGAACCAGTGCTGCAGAAAATGGATTCGCAACATACGCTCCAGACCAATCGGTCTTCGACCAGCTCCTTTGGGTACATCAGGGTAGTAGGGTCTGATTGCTTCGCTCAATTCTTTCCACGGAATGATCCGATCCATTTCACTGAGGAAAACTTCCTTGCGAGTTTTCTTGCGGTAAACCTCAAAACCACTGGCTTCCAGACTCTGCTGTTTCATGGCGATTCCATTTTGTCGTTTGTCGTCTCATGGTATACGATTTCTGGAATTAATCAGAGTTGCCTTAGCATTTACGTGATATACCCCAGGGCCAATGACAGTAACACCTGCACCCAGGGACGTAATTTCAGCAACCGCCCCCTCGACCGGAGTTACATCACTGCTTACCGCCCCTGCAGAAATATTCGCAGGACTCGCCGTATCTTTCGTTCTCACCCGAACCCTAACTTTCAGTCCATTCTGAAGACCTGAAACCATCAGTCGGCGATCGGTTTTAGATCGCTCGACTGAAGCACTCCAGGTGGCGCCCCCGTCTGTAGAGTAATCAACTAGATAAGCCAATAAATCACCGTCAGGGTCTCCGCCGGTAGACCAGTTCACTTCTACACTTTTATCCAGAGCGACGACCCTAAGATTTTGAACATCTGGTGGCGCAGTCAAATCCTGAACCGAATTATCAATCGCAACTGCCGGATCTGCAGTTACGATTGCCATGCCTTGCAGGTGCTCTGCTCCCAACACACTGACGCGGTATTCATATTGGTTTCCGGCAGATACCGAGCTATCTCTATAGTGATGCTCTCCTTCAACAACCGCTACAGGTTCGAAAGGTGCTGAGGTGCCTGCCAGGCGCCGTTCAATTTGGTAACTAAAATCGGGTATATATGAGTCAAAGTGACTGTGCACCCAGAGCAAATCTAACTGTGATCCAGTGTCGCCCGTCACATCGGTTGCAACCAGACTATCCAGGCGATGAAGACTGGCATCTAAAACCTTAACGACTTGTGTTTCGCTGGGGATACACAGCTCACAGGTTGCGAGGATTTCATAGGTTCCGGCTTCCCCCAAAGTGAGGTCATGAGACCAGCGGTTATCAGACGTCACCTGGTTGACAGGCAAGGTGAGCGTAGTATCGGTCCGTTTCACCTGAAGACTAACCACACTATCCACCGGCAGATGACTTAAGCCACCATTCAGCTTTATCTTGCTACCCGTCAGGTAATAAGTGAGTGCGGGTCGATCAATACTCACCGTCGCTTTGTCGACAGCTCGCCCGACTACCAGAACTTTTGAAACCGTAGCGCTGATACCCTTGGATTTTTCCAGTGAAATTTGGGTAGGATCAGCACTCTGCGCTTGAAAAGCGTAGCGGTCTGTGGTGGGACTTCGCGATGGAATCAACGATGCATTCGCAAGATATCCACCCACTCTAAGCCTCTGCTTTGAAATACCTTTTTCGGGTGTATAGCTGGTAACAAACAATGCATAATCTGAAAGGTTAGCCGCCCCATCCAGACTCAAACTTACTTTAGACGAATCAAACAACACCGGTTTACCGGATGGATCGCCCCAACCATCACTGTACTCGCCCAACACGACTTGCAGCGATCCAATATCTCCACCAAATTTACGCGTTCCCGCATCAAACCACGCGTATGGTGTGCCAGATGATGCGGGAGAATTCAGCAAACTCGACACAACGACATCACCGGTTCCTTCTTTTAATGCCGCCTCACCCGTGCCACCAAAAAATCCCGAAGGGCCGTCCTCGCTTCCCCACCAATTGCCTCTGACATCGAGCGCTTTGCTACTCAAGCTCCGAACACCCGCAACGCTGTTGGCAAACAATTCCGAGTTCGTCATGTTTCCAGTGGATGTACCACTGGCAAACAACCCAACACCGCTGTTGTTGAACAATTTGACATCGTCAGCAATGAAACTGCTTGCACCCGAGAGAGCAACGCCATTTAAGAGATTTGAATAAATTTGCGACGTTTGGAGCGAGAGCGAAGCACTGTCTGCCAAGACCCCGCTCGTCGCCGAATTGGTCACCGTTGCGTCGGACATTATTAAGTCCGAGCTGGTGACAATGACCGCCGCTTTTTCGCTTCCCGCATAGCGAATATCGGAAAATTGAATTCCACTTGAGTGCGCTGGAGTAAGTATTTCGACCCCCAGCCAATCACCACTTTGAGGACGTGATGCAGAGGCATCCTGGTTTGTATCGCCGCCAACTGAGTCATCCAGCACTGATGTCAGTGTGATTCGACGCAATGCCTCACCTTTTAGGTCAAGGGATCCCTTGACCTGAATGCCGGCGCCCGGACCAAACTTTAAATTCACTCCTGGGTTTACCGTAAGCTTGGTATCCGCTTTAACTTTAATTGTCTGCGGCAGAATGAAGGTGTTCAGCTCTCCACTTTCTCCAGCGTTTAATACGCCTAGCGTAAAATCTGCTGTCAAATTGCTTGTGTTTGCTACTGCGGCAGAGAAGAGATTGTCATGCCAAAGATTGCTTGCAAAATTTGCAGGCGTAAGCCACGCAAGGGGCGCACTGATCGGGAAAGCATTACCCGCGATTTCCGAGCGCACGACTTTGGTGTTAACAGAGAAGTCACCACCCAGACTAAGCCCTGCCGACTGGTTGCCAATGACCTCAGAGTCAGACACATCAATACTTGCGCTACTGCTGATACCATACTGTCCATTGTTCGATATACTGCTGCGAGAAATTCTGAGTGCAGTACTGGCAGAGGCGGTGGTAAACGAAACGATCCCACTTCCGCCGTTGTTTTCAACCCGCGTATCCTCGATCACAGCTACGTAGCCCGCACTTGTATAATCGGCTACGACAATTCCAGCACCCAACCCTCCGGTTACAATTGAAGATTTGATTTCTGAGGATCCCAAAACGCTCAATGCCGCGTATGTCTGAACAGCCGGATTACCGGCGTATTTCACAATAACATTTGAAAACAGAACCTTGGCACTAGACGCGCTGATTCCACCCCAGCTTCCTTTGAGAGCGTTATCCAGCACAAGTGAATAAGGTGAGGAGTCTTTCACTGAGGTGAACACAATAGGATTTTCAGGAAGCGATATTGCCTCTATCGAAGCACCCAGCTCCACGGTAAGACTTGCGCCTGACTCAAATTTAACGATCGTTCCCGGTAAAATCTTTAGCGTTTCTCCCGCCTTGATTTTTAGACCCGCCACGGGAACCAGGACGCTACCAGACCATTCTATGGTATTCGTTGCAGCAATCGCATTGGCATAAGGAAGTAAAAGCGCGCTCAGGAAAAACGTTAAAAACAAAAATCTGGAATGGTTAACACATCGGCGCAATTGCAACGCTTCGAGCAGACTTGACATCATATTCCCTTGAAAAAACTGGATCCCTGCAGGCACTACGATAGAGCTTCTATCGCCGCGACCAATTATCTGGTTAAGGGCATAGATGTCAACCCAACCGGGTCATTTTTTATCCAACACGTGATAGACTCTACACTTGTGCATTTAAAGAGTTGCAAGATCAGATTGGCGGATATCCCTTCTGTGCCTGCCCCTCGATCATTTCTCCAATTAACTTATCCTGACGAAGATCCCACAGTTGTAGAGCCAGTACTGCAGAAAATGGAACCGCAAAAATCAAAAGAGAAACTGCTACCTTCCCTTCTGTAATTGTCATCAAAAAAATGAGCACTGCCGTAACAAGGCCCATCAGTAATGCCCCAAATCGCGTTACAGCAGTTGCAAATTTTCTAACTTTTGGTTTTTTTAGCATGCTCCGATATTGAAGTTGACTATCCAGGTAGGTAACCGCTCCAAAATTAGTCTGAAGTATCCTGATAATTTTACTGGAGTTATTGTCTTCACATATTGCTTTAATGTCGCTGAACGACATCCTCAATTTATGCAGCATTAAAAATATTTCTGTGGTGGCATGTTTATCATTTGTGGCAATAGCTTTATTAAGCATCTCGAGTAACTCGGCACGATGCTTCATTGCCTGAGCTGAGTTAAACTTAAAAACGGTCACTGTGCCCAAGGCGGTGATCAGACCAGCCAGTGCGTTGAATATTTCTACCTCAAACACCTAAAATCCTCCTGACTTTATTGAACATGGTATACATGCAACACGCCGAGAATACGCCTAAATAACTCTTAAAAACATCATGTTATACAATAGATTTGCGAAGATTAGCAGCAGGCCTCATCATCATCGCAACCATCCAGGTCACCCAGCGGCGGGGTATCCAGCGCGGTGCCAGGGCCGAAAGTCGATTTAACAGGCCCGGGATCGCAACTCTTTTACCCCGCTGCATGGCCCGATAACCGAATCTGGCCACGCTTTCGGCCGTTGCAATGCCTGATCGTTTGACGAAGCCTGAGTGTCCCATCTCTGCCCGATCGATAAAACCAGAGGCCGTCAGGCCAGGGCACAGCGCCGTGACAGTCACCCCCGTATTTGCCAGATCTTCTGCAATCGCCTCTGAAAAAGACAGGACATAGGCTTTTGTCGCAAAATAAACCGCCTGATAAGGCCCCGGCTGGAAGGATGCGGTAGACGCGACATTGAGAATGCGCCCCTGTTTTTGAGCGAGCATTTCGCCCAGGAACAGCTTGGTCAGTCGCGTTAAAACCAGACAGTTGAGCTGAATCATCTCATGCTCACGCGCCATGTCCGTATCCTGATAGGGGCCAAATAATCCAAAACCCGCATTATTGACCAGATAGGTCACCCGAATACCCGCCTGAGTGACACGGGCATAGAGTTCATCTGCCGCATTGTCCTGTGACAGGTCCATTGCCATCGGCTCAACCTGAATGTGATAGCGCCCCGACCACTCTGCTGCCAACTGCTGCAAACGGTCGCCTGAGCGTGCAACCAGCACCAGATTAATGCCCTGCTCGGCAAAGCACCGCGCCAATTCCAGACCAATCCCCTGGGACGCGCCGGTGACCAATGCCCATTCTTTACTGTGTGACGCCATAGCCGCCTTTTCTCTTTCAGTGAGTGAGAGAACATCCTAAACCCTGCCCCAAGGGGAAGAGTCAACCCGAAGCGTGTCCGGGCATGAGGTTGCAATCGATGTGTGTGAGGTCGATGATCTCTTCGTCAGCATCCAGGCACTCCAGGAGCTCAACGCGAAGACGATTCAGCTGCTCCCGCTGTTCATTCAACCGAGCCAGCTCGTCTAGGACGGTCGCATGTTTCTGTTCTACCAACCTCAGCACGCCCTGCCAGGTCAGCGCCCTGCCTTTTTGAACCAAGGCGCCAAGTTCTGACAATTTGAAGCCCAGTTTTTGCGCAACACGTATTAAATGAATCAGATTCACATCACGGGCGGAGTAGGTACGATAGCTACCTTTTCGCTGAATATCCGCAATCAGGCCGATCGCCTCATAGTGTCGGATCGCCTTGGGAGAGGCACCGGTCAATTGAGAGACACGACTGATATTCAACGGATTACTCATCTCTTTCGGTTAAAGCAGGGTTCAAGGTATAAGATTGATTAAACTGCTCGGCAACCGCAACCGTAGCCATGGGGAGGCGCCGGATCTCAGGCCGCAACCAGACTGCGATGCCATCGTCATAGTGGGGGCTGCGAGGATCATCAGACTGCCCCCCTGCAATGACCAGATGCAGGGGCTCTTCCAGCGAAAAGTCGATAATCATGCGCATCGCAGGGATATTCCAGGCATCAAAATCAAGGCCGGTTGAATAACCCGCTACATTCAGGGTGTTGCGATCACCGCCCGCCTCGAAAGGACCGCGATCAAACCCTTTCCCTAACCATTCGGCGGTAAACGAGCGCCAGCCCTCCATGTGAGGCGCCATTTGTGTCAACCCTGATACCCAGTGGTAACGGTGCAAATCCCCCCAGCGCCAGGACTCAGGATCGCCCAGCGTCGCTTCCAGCTCCCGGTAGGCGGCCGCCAGAGCCTGATTAACGATGGCATAGCGCGTTTCCCCCTCCGGCGTGGTGACATTATCCCAGAAGGGGCTTCCCACCCGTCCCAGCAAATGATCCTGTAGCGCAGGGTAGCGCATCGCTGACACCCGCACAAAACTCCGCCAGGCGGAACTGTCTTCTGGCCCCAGTTCATCCAGAAAAAGCGCCCGCATCAGCTGATGCTCAAACATACCCCACAAGGCGGCCGCCGGGGAATCTGACTCCATCTGCCCCTCCCAGCGCATCAACAGGTCATAAGCGGATGCCGCCGCAGCCTGGTCCTCGGGGGCCAGTCCATCCCGCAACAGCGACAGGCTTTCCGCAATTTCCTTACGCTGCCATCGCGCCTTCACCTTGGTAAAAAACAGGTCCAGTCGATCATGCTGCATCGCAAGAGAGGATCGCAGATCATGCTCATCAATCGTCTGAATCAGTTGCACCAGACGTTCATACCGCTCAGGGGCATACCAGGATGAGGAGATCTGAAACGGTTGCTCAAAAGGGTCCAGGATACGGTGATTGGCGAAAGCATAGAATGCATTGTCAGGGTCGACTTCAAGTGGATTGCTCCCGGCATCCGTGTAGCCCTCCCAATCATAGTCACCACTCCAGCCAGGCATCGGGAATTGACCCTTTCCCTGTTTACGCAAAGGAAACCGGCCTGTCATCACCCAGCCGATGTGCTGAGGATCTGCCAGCGTCAGATTCACTGCAATCGCACGGATACCTTTCGCGGCCATTAAGGCTTCATCCATCGTCGTGGCGCGGTTTAACTGCAGAAACGCATCAAAGGTTTGATCCGGTTCGGCCAGGGCCGACGCAAGTGCCAGCCCGTATTCGCTACCTAAGGGATAGGGCTGTATAAAATCCCGGGAAGCAAACTCAAGCGCCTGATTCAACAAAGGTCCATGCCGGGTGGATTGAAGCGCCAGCGTGAGGGGTTCACCCCCTTTGACCTTGATCTCAACCTGGCGGCTTTCCACCGGCATGTGCCCCTCTGGGGTCTCGTAGCTCCATTCGCCGCTTTCCTCGATCAAGCGCTCCAGAAACAGATCCTGTGTATCCGCCATCGCCATCGTCAGCCCCCACCCTAAGGTCGGTGTTGACCCAGCAATAATGAGCGGAATGCCCGGTAAGGCGATGCCCGCGACCTGGTGATCCGGCGTGGACAGACTCATCAACATCCACAGGCAGGGCTGCGTTAGCAGCAAGTGCGTATCATTGGCCAGCAAGGTCGCACTCTGGCGGGTTAACTCCGGCCGCAGCGCCCAACTGTTGGAGGCGGCAAGTTGTCCCAGCGGCTGAATCAGGGTGGTCAACGACTCCAGTGTCTCCTGGAGCTGGCCCACACGCGGTGCTTTCAACGAGAGCGCCTGTAAGCGCTGGGTTTCATCAAACGGTAGGCCCTGATCACTGTAGACAGGAAATAACCACGCCGCTTTGCGCGGCCCGACTTTGGCTGCCGCAGACAGGTAGGCCAGCTCCTCCCCAAGGTTCAAAGACAAGGCGTGGGCAAACAGCAGCATGATACCGAGAGAGTCGACTGGCCGCCAGGGTTCCGGCGCCCAGCCCGCCAGCTTCAGCGAAGGGGAGTAACGGCCTTTGTGCTGCTGCAGATACTGATTCACCCCCGCGCTGAAACGCTCCAGATAACGACGGCTCGAAGGGGAAAGCCTCGCCTCGTAACGCTGCGCCAGGCCGGAAAGATCCAGGCTGCGCATCAGGACATCCATCCCCAGACCCGACTCACCCGCAAACTCAGATAGCCGGCCATGCGCCAGCAACGAAAGGGTCACCATCTGGGCCAGTCGATCTTCGGCCATGACCCAGCCCATTGCCTGTGCCAGATCGCCTTCCTGAACCGCCTCGATACGCGGCACGCCCATAGTGTCACGCCGAACCGTTACAACCTGCTCAAGCCCGGGCAGGGCCTGATCCTGCCACGGAGGTGCCCTTTCACTAAACAGCGCCCGATAGCCCAGCCCCGTCATCACCAGGCCAAGAACGATTAGGGCCACCGTAATCCCAGCCCAGCCTCGCCACCAGGCCCTGCCACCACGTCGCATATTTTTCAGTCCAGAAGATCGCATAAACAAATTGTTAGCACACTTTTCGCGATTTTGCGTGAATTCACAATTGAACGACTGAATTGCTCAAATCATCAACTATACTGGTCAAATGGAGTCACGAGTAACGTCGGATCAACCCTCTTGCCAAACTATTCAATTGATCTCAAGGCCAGCGAAGCCCAAAAGGAAGAAGATGACCGCGTCCTGAGGGTGATGAGGGCCTTAGGCTACACGGCGGCTATACTGGCGATCGCAATTGGCATCAAATCCTGGTACTCCACGCATTTTGTTCACGCATGGGCCCTTTTCATATTTGCCAGCCTGATGGGGCTGAACTGCCTACTCTTTGATCGCCTTCAATTCGCCACAGTCTTTCGCAGCTCGTTTCTACTCCTGGTTTCCCTGCTGTTTTTGTACTTGATTGCCTCGGGTGGAGAGAGCAACACCGGAGCACTGTGGTTCTACGTGTTCCCTCCCTTCGTGTTCTATATCGCAGGGCCGCGAGGGGGGCTGGCGCTGATGGCCGCGATGTTGGCGCTGGCACTGGTAATTTTTCGCTTCCCGGAACTTCCCTTTGTCTGGACCACGTACAACACCGATTTCCAGATCCGCTTTGTCGCGACTGTCTGTTTCTCCACCGTGTTCTCCTACGTGCTCGACCGCTCCAGACGCAAGGCCTATGAGAACCTCGGCGAGTTGGCGCGTCTTTATGAGACGGCCGCTAAAACCGATGAGCTGACCAAACTCCCCAACCGCCGGGACATGCATTCCCACCTGGAAAAAGAGTACTATCGCTATAAACGCCACGGCAGCCACTTCTCCGTCATTCTCATGGACATCGACCACTTCAAACAGGTCAATGACACCTACGGCCATGATGCCGGTGATTATGTTCTGATTAAGTTCGCAGAGATGCTCAAGGACAGCTGCCGAAAGATGGACATCGCTGCCCGGTGGGGCGGGGAGGAGTTTCTCATCTTGCTGCCCGATACCTCACTTGTGCAGGCACTGGCGATGGCAGAGCGTTTCAGGCGGCGCATTGAACTGTTTACTGCCCACTTCAAACAACAGCATATCCATTGCACAACCAGCTGTGGGGTCTGCTCAATCAGTCAGACCAAGGATGTCGCCGCGTTATTGAAGCAAGCGGACGTTAATCTGTATCAGGCCAAACTGAAAGGGCGCAACATGGTGATTCCACTTGTTGTTCAGAAAGGTGAGTAAGCAGGACGACATGGCAAATAACCGCCGACATGACGTTACCGGCGCGCTTACGTCTGGCTGGTTCTTTCTGCTTCTGTGGCTGGGATTCACGCTGCCTATGTGGGCTCAGGCTGCCTTGCCGCTGGAGGATAGCCCCGCTCAAATTCCCGAATTGGAATACTGGCCACCCAACCCGGAACTGAATGCACTCGATCCGCAGCAGGCCGTCGTCTTCCTCGCTTCGCAGCAGGGTAAAAGCATCGCGGCTGACAAGGCCAGTTTTGGCTATACCGATGATTTCTATTGGTTTCGTCTACGTCTTGAAAACACGACCCAGGAGACGCAGGAGCGCTTCCTTGTCGTACATGCCCCCCAGCTGGATGATGTGCTCTTTCTTGAATCACACGATGGCACGCTTCTTCGCCGCTTCACGACGGGCGAGAACTATCCTTTCAGCCAGCGCCTGGTGAACCTGCCCGAGTATATTTTTCCGATTACCCTCGCGCCCGGACAACAAACCACCTACTACTTTAGGGTACAGAGTGCGGGATCCCTGCTCTTCCCACTAAAAATCTGGAAAGAACGGGACTACCTGCTGGACGTCAACAAAACCACCAGCGCCCGCTCGCTCTATTATGGCCTGCTTCTGTTCGTCATCATCTTTAACTTCTTTATTTACCTTACGCTGCGTGAGGCGATGTACCTTTACTATGTCCTGTTCGTCGGCAGTATTCTGTTAATTCAGGCCGCCTTGCATGGCCGAACTTTCCAGGCACTCTGGCCAAACCTGCCCTGGATGCAGAATCTGACAATTCTGCTGGCCGTTCCGATGGTCACCGTCGCCGCCAACGAGTTTTCGAGGCGCTTTCTCGACCTTAAGCAAAATGCCCCACGCTGGAACCGGGTCTTTCAGGTGATCGCCGCACTAGGTGTCGTTGTCATGGTGAATTCGCTGTGGTTACCCATCCCACTGGCGAAAGGAACCGGATTACTGCTGGCGATGATCAGCACCCTGCTACTACTGATGATTGGTCCGCTGCTATGGTATCGAGAGGTACCACAGGCAAGACTCTTCACCTGTGGCTGGTTTTTCCTGTTGATCGGGGTGCTGCTCGCGGCATTGCTTGAATTTGGATTACTGCCCTACAACACACTCACGGCACAGAGCATCCAGCTTGGCTCAGCGGCTGAGGCGGTGATTTTATCGCTGGCTATCGCTGAACGGTTTTACCTTGAGCGTAACCAGAGACTGGCCGCCCAACAGCAAATCATCAACGAACAGCAGGAACGTGAGCGAATAGAGTCCTTCCGTTTTCATGAGGCGACCCATTCGCCAACGACCGACCTGCCGAACCGCGCCTTTGCGACCCGTTTTGTCAAATCTCAGGTGCAACAGTCGCCTGAAAGCCCTTTTATTTTCTGCCTGATTCGCCTCAACCGCTACCATGATATCGACCGAACGCTGGGACAGGACATTGCAGATCAACTCCTCTATCAACTGTCGATCCAGATCAACGAATACCTGAATGAGGCTAAAGGCTTCGTCCAACTGGAAGTTTCCCGTGAGGGGCCGGGCTTTCTCTGCGCCGTCGACGAAAGCACGATGGGGTTGTTGGTGCCCCGCGATGACACCGGGGAGCATAGTGAAAAGCTCAAGGCACTTGCGGTCTACCTGCAAAAACGCATCCGCTATGGCCATCTGTCACTGGATCTGGATCCTCGCCTGGGGCTGGCCCATTATCCCGAGCATGCAGAAAGTCTGGAAGGACTGATTCGTGCCGCCAAAATTGCGCTCGACTCCACCTCCCACTTCCAGGGCTGCATTACCACCTACCGCCCGGAGGTCAACCCCTACAGCGAACGTCGTCTCACCTTGATGGCAGAACTGGATCGTGCCGTCGAGACCAACAGTTTGTACCTGTGTTTCCAACCCATTCTCGATATGCGCACCCGCAAGATTGTCAGCCTCGAAGGGCTGGTGCGCTGGAAACATCCCATCCATGGTGAAATTTCACCGGCTGAATTTGTGCCCCTGGCTGAACAGACCGGCAACATTTCCAAACTGACCCAATGGGTTCTTCGCGAGGGACTGGCCAGACTGGTCGAACTGAACACGCACAATCTGGGACACATTGGCATCAGCCTCAACCTGTCCGCCATTGATCTGGAGACCAACGACTTTGTTGAACGGCTCGATCAGTTACTTCTGAATAGCGGCGCTGAGCCACACCGTCTCACGCTTGAGTTGACTGAAACCTCCATGATGAATGACCCGGAGCGGGCTCTGAGCATTCTGAAACAGATCAGCGCTCGCGGCATCTCCGTCGCGATGGATGATTTCGGTACCGGCTATTCCTCACTGTCATATCTGCGCGAACTGCCACTGCGTAAAATCAAGATTGACCGGGCGTTGATCCAGGATTTTGAAAAGTCTGACGATGCCCAGGTGATCATCACCACCATTCTGACCATGTGCCATACATTGGGCTATCGCGTGGTGGCCGAGGGTATAGAAAACGTGATGACCGCGGCACACTTGCTGGAGATGGGCTGCGATGAAATGCAGGGCTTCTGGCTGTCGCGCCCCATGCTCTGGGATTTTACCGTGCAATGGCTGGAGTCCTTCGAGCATGAGCATACCCAACATCAACACACCCTGATGTTTAAACCCTCCTAGCCCGGGTCGGAGGGTCGATGACGTATCAGGGCTTCCTGCGCGGTTGAGGCCACCAAAACCCCCTGGCGATTATAAATCAACCCGCGATTCAAGCCGCGCCCATGCGAGGCGCTGGGGCTATCCATACTGTAAAGCATCCAGTCATCTACCCGAAAATCACGATGAAACCAGACACTGTGATCCAGACTGGTCACCTGCATGTCGCGATGATAGTAGGTCATCCCGTGGGGATGCAGGCTGGTTCCGAGCAGTCCAAAATCCGAGGCATAAGCCAGAATACAGTGATGCCACTTCAATTCATCAGGCAAGGTCGCAATCGCCCGGAACCAGTTCTGCTTCTGGGGTGGGAGTTTTTCCGGCTTGAACGGGCTCAGTACCTGAAGCGGGCGAATCTCAATCGGTCGCTCGCGGGTCATCTGCTCGCGAATTCGCTCTGGGATCATCTGCGCGAACTGACGCCGAAGTGAGAGCTCCGATGGGATATTATCCGGCGGCGTGATGTCCGGCATGGGCGCCTGGTGGTCAAATCCAGGCTCATCCACTTGAAATGACGCGGTCAGGGTGAGGATTTCCTGGTTATGCTGCCGCGCGATGACGCGGCGCGCACTGAATGAGCGTCCATCCCGAATCCGGGTGACCTCATAGATGATTTCATGATCCGGATCACCTGCCCGGAGGAAATAAGCGTGCAGACTATGGGCACGACGCTCAGGCTCCACGGTGCGGTAAGCCGCCATGAGTGCCTGGCCGATAACCTGACCGCCAAAAACATTTCGGAAGCCCAGATCCTCGCTTGCCCCGACAAACAGACAGTCATCCAGGGCACGCAGTTCAAGCAATTCGAGCAACTTCGCAACGACATCGTTCATGCAGATTCACTCCATTTTCTGTCCGCAACAATTTAACGGAATCTTTCGCGGTTTGACAGACTGTGGCAAAGTATCCAGCCTTGAACAACTGCTTCCGCACACTTCGCGTTTGTCCACCATTCATCTCAGGAGTCGTATTATGTGGTGCTTGCTTCGGCGAACCGTTCCGTCTGTATTGACCGTTGCGCTTTTGGCGGCCTGCGCAGCCCCGCAAGTCAGTGAGCCGCCTCAGGGCAACGCGCCCAGCGAGTTGACGGCACTCTATAGTTCTCTCAAGGCCGCACGCCAGGCTGAAAAAGATCTGATAGCACCGCTCTCGTATGCGGCGGTTTCGGAAGCCTATGCAAATGCCCAGGCCACGCCCGGGATTGATCAGCCTAGTCTGGCGCAATATGGCATTGCCGAATTCCGCAAGTTCGAGCTAATCGCCGCCGAGCACAGCCAGAAGCTGGCCAAGGTACTGGCCAGTCGCGAAAAAGCGCGCAAAGTTCGGGCCGATCAAACCCATAAAGCCGAATTTCTGGATCTGGACGAGCAGCTACGTAATCTGGCCAAGTCCATGGAGCAGGATCCAAAGACCAACATTTCCAAGTGGGTCAGTCAGTTGAGCAAGGACTATCAGAGTCTCGAGCTCCGCGCCCTGAAATATGACATTGTCGAAGATGCCCGCAAAGCCATCGAAAAGGCGCGTCAGGACAACATTGATAGTCTGGCGCCTAAAACCCTGATGATGGCCGAAGAAGAAATGCTGTTGTCACTCTCTATTCTCGACCAAAACCGGACGCGACAGGCCGAGGCACGCGAACATGCTGCGAATGCACTGGCACAGGTTGCCCACGCGCGTGAAATTCAGGCTCTGGCGCAGCAATTTGATGAGAGCAACTCCAGCTATGAAGATGTGCTGATGTGGCACGAAAAGTTCGTTGGCAAAACCTTCAGCCCTCTGTTACCGGAGAAATTCGTGCGCCTGCCGGATCCGGATAAACTTCAGGCCACGCTGGAAAACCTGGTCACACGTGCTGAGAAAGCCGAGGCCGAAGTCGCACGCCTGAATCAGGGCCTGGTCGATGCCGAACAGCGGGAAGCCTCGCTGCGACTTGAGAGTGCAGAAACGCTCGAATCAGCCCGCATGGAAATGGAACAACAGGTTCTCGCGGCCCAGCTCGAAGCCGACGCCGAGCGCCGACGGACCCAGATTCAGGCTGAGAATGTCGCCAGGGTTGCCAAAATGTTTGCGCCGACAGAAGCGGACACCTTTAATCAGGGCGACAAAATTATCATTCGAGCTCATGGTCTGGAGTTCCGGCCTGGGGCCAGTGAAGTCGATGTGGCGAACCTGCCACTGGTCGCCAAAATCATCAGTGCCATTGAACTGTTTCCAGACAGCCGGCTGGTCGTCGCCGGTCATACCGACAATCTGGGCGATGACGCAAAAAATCAGACGCTGTCCGAGGAGCGTGCAGCCAATCTGACCCAAATGCTGGTTAATATCGGTGGGATCAATCCCGCAAACATACGATCTGAAGGGCTTGGCGAAACCCAACCCGTTGCGACGAACGAAACCAGCGCAGGACGCTCCACCAATCGACGTGTAGAAATTCATATAATAACGGAGTCAGGACGATGACGTCTTCTAACCGCCCCCTCAAGGTGGCCATTCTTTCCCGTAACAAATCCCTTTATTCCACCCGGCGCTTGGTCGAAGCCGGGCAAAAGCGCGGCCACCAGGTTGAGGTCATTGACACGCTGCGCTGCTACATGAACATGGCCACGCACAAGCCCACCATTCACTTCAAAGGTAAAACGCTGGAAGGCTTCGACGCCGTCATTCCCCGTATTGGTGCCTCCATTACGTTTTACGGAACGGCCGTCTTGCGCCAGTTCGAGATGCTGGGTGTTTTTCCGGTCAATGAATCCGTGGCCATCTCACGCTCACGCGATAAGCTGCGCTCCCTGCAGCTGCTGTCCCGAAAAGGGATAGGCTTGCCCATTACCGGGTTTGCACATGCGCCCGATGATATCCATGACCTGATCGAAATGGTGGGCGGCGCTCCCCTTGTCATCAAACTTCTGGAAGGCACGCAAGGCATCGGTGTGGTGCTGGCCGAGACCCGTAAAGCCGCAGAGAGCGTCATCGAAGCCTTCATGGGCCTGAAAGCCAACATTCTGGTGCAGGAATACATCAAGGAAGCGGGCGGCGCAGACATTCGCTGCCTGGTGGTCGGTGACAAAGTCGTCGCGGCAATGAAGCGACAGGCGGCACCGGGTGAATTTCGTTCCAACCTGCACCGGGGCGGTCAGGCCAGCGTCGTCAAAATCACGCCGGAAGAGCGTTCAACCGCCGTGCGGGCGGCCCGCATCATGGGGCTTAACGTCGCAGGTGTTGACCTGTTGCGCTCCAATCATGGTCCCTTGGTCATGGAGGTTAACTCCTCTCCTGGCCTGGAAGGGATCGAAACTGCAACCGGCAAGGATGTCGCCGGGATGATTTACCAGTTCATCGAGAAGCAGCTGGTGGAGTCAACCGCCAATACACGCACCAAGGGTAAGGGGTAAACGCTGGGGTAAAAAGCTCACGCGCTACGGTTGGCTGATACCGTCCCGTACCGTTTGCAGCTGCTGTGTAAAGGTCTGTTTATGACTCACGCTCACGCCTGACAGTGCAAAGCCCCGCAAGCGGCCCTCACTATCCAGAAAACGGGCCACAACATCCAAAGGGCTGCCTTCCGATTCAAACACCCAGTGCCCCTCGCCTTCGGGAGGGGCGACAACGACCGGACACACCGGAGTTTTTACCACGACAGGCATGACCGGGTAATGCACGGCTTCAGGCTGCCCCGCCAGAGTTCGCGCCAGGGCCTTTGCACACGCCATCAGAGGCAAGACGTACTGAAGGTTTTGCCCGGCAACCTCGGCACAGTCACCCAGCGCATAAACACCCTCAACTGAGGTCTGGCAGTGGGCATCGACCACAATACCCTGATTCACCGCCAGTCCTGCAACCCTGGCCATGGCTACCCGTGGCTGCAGCCCAATCGCTGAGATAACGCAGTCCACTGAAAGGCGTTCACCTGTGCTGAGGGTGAGTGCATAGCGTTCACCCACCCGCTCCACGGCATTCGCGGTCTGCCCCAAATGCAACTGCACCCCCGCATCATTCAGGCCCCTGGCAACGGCCTGTCCCACACAGGGCGGGACCAACAGCGGCAGTACCGTTTCGGAGGGGGCGATCACATGCACCGTCAAGCCACCCAGGATGAAATCATTGGCAAACTCACAGCCAATCAGACCTGCCCCGAGAATCGCAATCGTTTGCCCTGCCTGCAAACCCGCACGCAGCGCCCGGTAGTCCTGTAAATCGTTAACCGTCTGAACCGCATCCGCCCCGCTACCCGCCACCGGTACGTGACGGACCTCCGCACCCAGCGCCAGCACCAGTCGATCATAGTGGAGGGACTCAGATCCAATCTGGACACAGCGGTTTGGGGTATCAATCGCCGTCACACGGGTATTCACCCGAATATCAATCGCTAACTGTTCCGCCATTTTGCCCGCATTAGCCATGACCAACTGATCGGCTGTTTTGGACTTGGCAAAGCCCGTCGACAACATCGGCTTGGAGTAAGATGCACCATCATCTGCCGTGATCAGCGTCACTGGCGTGGTTTTATCGAGCTTCCTGAACTCCCTGACCAGCGAGTAGCCAGCCAACCCACTGCCAATGACCACGATCATGCTTAAATCTCCAACATTTCAAAATCTTCTTTGCCCACACCGCAGTCCGGGCAAACCCAATCATCCGGCACATCGTCCCAACGCGTTCCTGGCGCAATACCGTCATCGGGCCAGCCCTGCGCTTCATCATAAATCAGACCACAAACAACACACTGAAATTTTCGCATGGTTTCCCCTTAAACGACGTCTCCTTGAATCAGCTCTGCTTTATAGGGGTGCTGTCGCCGGAAATCAAGCCAAAGGACCGATTCCAGCGATGTGGCTGTCGATTTGCTCACAGAAGCCGTAACATGCAACCTATACTGATAAAAAAACCCAGGCCTGCACGAGACCCTCCATGACCCCAGAAACGTTAAACCGTATTTTACAGGACGCGGATTGCCTCCACTCCGCCGCAGACGTTGAGGCTGCGATTACCCGGCTGGCCAGGGAAATAACCGCTCAGCTCTCTGCCACGCTGCCGCTGGTCTATACCGTGATGAACGGCGGCCAGCTGTTTGCCGCCCGTCTGCTGCTGGCGCTGAACTTCCCGCTGGAGGCCACCTATATCCATGCGACACGTTACCGGGGGGATATCAAAGGGGGCGAGCTCCATTGGAAAGTTCCCCCGGCTGACGACCTGTCAGGACGAACCCTGCTGATACTCGACGACATCCTCGATGAAGGGGCCACGTTGCAAGCCATCGTCAACGACTGTCGTAACAGGGGTGCCCGGCAGATCTATACCAGCGTTCTGGTCGAGAAACGCCATGACCGCAAGGTAGACGGACTCGAACCCTGCCATTTCGTCGGGCTGCAGGTCCCTGATCGCTATATCTTCGGCTATGGCATGGACTATCGCGAATATTGGCGCAATGCGCCGGGTATTTACGCGGTCAAAGGACTCTAAATTGGCGGGGGCTCACGCAGGCGGCGAAACGCTGGTCGAATACCTGATCCTGATTACCTCGGCAGTGGTTGTTTCCACCGCCTTCCGACGCCTTCACGTTCCACCGGTCATCGCCTATCTCGCGGTGGGCCTTCTGCTGGGACCTACCGCCGCAGGGGTCATCACCGATATCGGAACCATCCAGCTGCTGGCTGAATTCGGTGTCGTTTTTCTGCTGTTTTCGCTGGGGTTGGAATTCTCGCTCCCGCGAATGATCGCGCTCCGCCGCCTGGTGTTCGGCCTGGGCGGGTGGCAGGTGCTCCTGAGCAGCGCCGTTATCTTCGCCATTGCCACACTGGTCGGCGCCACGCAGGAAGAGGCCACGCTCGTCGCAGGGGCGATGGCGCTCTCATCAACGGCGGTGGTCAGCAAGGAACTGGTGGCTCGCAATGAACTTAACCAGGCACATGGTCAGCAGTCCATGGCCGTTCTGCTGTTTCAGGACATCGCAGCGGTCATTTTCCTGATTCTGATCCCTTTTCTGGCCGGTGAGGGCGAGGAAAGTATTGGCCTTGCCCTGGCGCTGACCCTGACCAAGGGGTTGGCACTCTTTCTGCTGATGCTCGCGATTGGCAAGTTTATTCTGCCGCCGCTGTTCTCGGAAGTCGGCAAGGCGCACTCAGATGAACTCTTCGTGCTGACCGTGCTGATGGTCGCACTGCTATCAGCCGCACTCACGCAATCGCTGGGTCTTTCCATGGCGCTGGGTGCCTTCATCGCCGGCATGATGCTGTCGGAAACCCATTTCAAACATCAGATTGAAGCCGATATCCGCCCGTTCCGCGATCTGCTGCTTGGACTCTTTTTCATCAGCGTCGGCATGATCGTCGATCTCAATGAGATCCTCGCCAATGGACACTGGATTCTCTTGCTGACCCTCGGGCTTCTACTTGGCAAAACCATACTGGTCACCTTTCTCGCCTACCGCTTTCGACCCGATTTCAGCACAGCACTGAAAACAGGCCTTTATCTGTCTCAAGGGGGAGAGTTCGGCTTTGCGCTCTTTGCTTTGGGTGAGCGCCATCAATTGATGTCCAAGCCAGTCGCGGCCATTGTGATTTCCACCGTGATCGTCAGCATCACGCTAACACCACTTCTAATCGGCATGGCACCTCGCCTGGTGGCATGGCTGACTGCCCGAAAAAAAGAGGCTCCGGCGGTCACACGCAGCGAAATCCTGACCGAGGCCTGCGCAGATTTAAGTCAGCATGCCATCATTTGTGGCTTTGGTCGCGTGGGGCAAACCGTGGCGCGTTTTCTGCGTCAGTCCGAATTACCAATGGTCGCACTCGACACTGACCCGGTCCGAGTCTCCGAAGCCAGTCACGCCGGTGAACCGGTATTCTATGGCAACGCGGAAAGGCTGGACATGCTGCTGGCACTGGGACTATCGAGAGCCCGACTGGTCGTCATCACCTATAACGACCCGGAGCGTAGTCAGACCATTATCCGCATGATTCGGGAAAAAAGCCTGGAAGTACCCATTCTGGTTCGCACGAGGGATGACAGCGGCATTGATGCGCTCAAACTGGCCGGGGCCACCGAGGTCGTACCTGAAACGCTGGAAGCCAGCCTGATGCTGGTGTCTCAGGTATTGACGCTGATGCAGGTGCCCGCGGTTTCAATTCATCGCCAGATCGAAGAGGCCCGCCGCAGCCGCTACCGTTTGTTACACGGCTACTATCCCGGCATCAACTCTCAGCTCGTCAACGCCGCAGGGCAACCGCTTGAAAAACTGCATGCGATCGACCTGCCCAAAGGAGCCTGGGCCTGTAACCGGACACTGGCCGAGATTAAGCTGTCAGACTGTCGCATCGACAGTATTCGACGTAAGGGTTCGCTCATTGATTTCCCCGGCCCTGAGCAGCGACTTGAAGCAGGCGATACGGTAATATTGCACGGCTCTGCCGAACAGGTGGAGCACGCTGAAAATCGTCTATTGGGAGGCTAAGGCGTGATTGCCGCGTTACGACAGCAACTGCCGCACTACATTCAACTCACGCGACTGGACCGTCCTGTGGGCATCTACCTTTTGTTATGGCCAACCCTCTGGGCCCTGTGGGTGGCCGCGAAGGGCATCCCCAGCCTGGGAAATCTGCTGATCTTCACGCTTGGCGTCATTTTGATGCGCTCAGCAGGCTGCGTGATCAACGACTATGCCGACCGTCACTTCGACGGCCATGTCGAGCGCACCCGCGAACGCCCGATGGCACGGGGGGTTGTCGACGAAACCGAAGCCCTGCTGCTCTTTGCCATTTTGTGCCTGATCGCCTTTATCCTGGTCTGCTTTACCAATCTCGCCACCATTCTGCTTTCCGGCGTTGGCGTTCTATTGGCAGGGATCTATCCCTTCATGAAACGCTTTACCTTTTTTCCTCAGGTGGTTCTGGGGGCTGCGTTTGCCTGGGCGATTCCCATGGCCTACACCGCGGAATTGGGTGAACTGCAACGGTCGGCCTGGCTGCTGTACCTGGCGACATTGGTCTGGACCGTGGCCTACGACACGCAATATGCGATGGTGGATCGGGAGGACGACCTTAAAATTGGGGTCAAGTCCACGGCCATCCTGCTGGGGGATATGGACACCAAAGCCATTGGCCTGATGCAAGTGGCCGTGCTGGGCATACTCCTTCTGCTGGGTGCACAGGAGAATCTTCGCTGGCCCTATTTTCTCTCGCTTGCGGTTGCGGCAGGGTTGTTTGCCTATCAGCAGCGATTGATCCGCGACCGCGACCGTCAGCGCTGCTTTAAAGCATTTCTCAACAATCAATGGGTAGGTGTCAGTGTTTTCGCCGGACTGAGCGCGAATTATCTGATTTGAAGTGACGACGAACACCGGCTGTAATATTACTGTAACGCAGTGCGATTCTAATGGGTCGCAAGCGTTTGAGAGAGGTTACCGTCAATGACCCAGAAAACCGTATTAATTGTGGATGATGAGCCCGCCATTCGGGAGATGATCGCTGTCGCGCTGGAGATGGCCGACTACCGTTACCTGGAGGCCGGTGATACCCGCCAGGCACATTCCCTCATCATCGATAAAAAACCTGATCTGATTCTCATGGACTGGATGCTGCCGGGTGTCAGCGGGGTTGAGTTTGCCCGCCGCCTGAAAAAAGACGAAAGCACTGCGGAAATCCCGATCATCATGCTGACGGCCAAAACCGAGGAAGACAACAAAATTCAGGGGTTGGAATCCGGCGCGGATGACTACATCACCAAACCCTTCTCTCCCCGCGAACTCGTTGCGCGCCTCAAAGCAGTTCTTCGCCGCACCAGTATCCAGGGCATTGAGAGCCCTATCGAAGTCGAAACCCTGCGACTCGATCCAGTTTCACATCGGATCACCTCAGGCACCGACGAAATTCAGGTTGGGCCGACTGAGTACAAGCTGCTGCAGTTTTTCATGACACATCAGGATCGCGTCTACACCCGAGGTCAATTGCTGGATCATGTCTGGGGTGGTAATGTGTACGTCGAGGAGCGCACGGTCGATGTCCACATCCGGCGCCTTCGCAAAGCACTGGGCTCTGCGCATGACCACCTGGTTCAGACCGTGCGAGGCACCGGCTATCGATTTTCAACCAAGGCAGGCTAATTACAGCCCATGCGCCACCACTGGTCTCTCTTCGCAAAACGTGTCCTGCTAACGTTGCTCCTGACACTGCTGGCTGGCTGGTTGATTGGCTATCCAAGAGAAGCTTTGCTGCTATTTCTCATTTCCTATCTGGCCTGGACACTTATTCAAAGCTTCCGACTGCATCACTGGCTCTACCGCGGTCTGCTGACGGACCCCCCTGAGAGCAACGGCCTTTGGGGTGAATTATTCGATGGCATTTACCGCCTGCAAATGAAAAATGCCCGATCCCGTGACCGTCTGCAAGCCATGATTAACCGCGTGCAGGAGTCAACCAATTCCCTCAAGGATGCCGTCATTATGACGGACAGCACGGGCGCCATGGAATGGTGGAACCAGGCCGCTGAAGACATGCTGGGCTTCCGTTTCCCGAATGATCGGGGCGTCGTGATTCAAAACCTGATCCGAACGCCTGAATTCAAACACTATTTCACGGCCAAACAATACCGCAACCCACTTCACCTGCTCTCCCCTAACAATAAAAACGTGCATCTGCAATTACAGATCACGCTGTTCGGAGAGGAAGACCGTTTGATTGTGGTACAGGATGTCACACGCCTGATCAAGCTGGAGGAGATGCGACGAGACTTTGTCTCCAATGTTTCGCACGAACTGCGCACCCCGCTGACGGTCATCTCCGGTTATCTGGAAACCCTGATCGACAATGTTGATCAGGTTGAACCGAAGTGGAAAAAGGCCTTGTTGCAGATGCAGAGTCAGTCAAACCGCATGGAAGCCCTGATCAATGATCTTCTGCTGCTTTCCCGAATCGAGAACCAGGGCCGCAGTCAGCGACGCAACCCCATTGACGTCTGTTCACTGCTGGAAGGTCTGCTGGAAGATGCTAAAGCCCTGATCGGGCAGCAAAGCACCCGGGTCACCCTATCCATCGAAACGGACAAAGCCCTGAATGGTGATGAAACCCAAATTCTGAGTGCATTTTCCAATCTGGTCTACAACGCGGTGAAGTACACACCGGAGGGGGGAGACATCGCCCTGCGCTGGTTTGCAGACACAACAGGCTTGCACTTCTCGGTATCCGATACCGGTATCGGCATTGACCCGGTTCACATCCCACGCCTGACTGAGCGCTTCTATCGCGCCGATCCTTCCCGCCACAGCAGCAGTGGTGGCACAGGACTGGGATTGGCCATCGTCAAACATGTCCTGATCAACCACGATGCGCGCCTGGAGATTCAGAGCAGGCCCGGCGTGGGCAGCACCTTTATCTGTCACTTTCCCAAAGAACGGATCGGCGACACCGCAAACGACGGGATCAATTGAACTTCTCAATGAACTTGGACAGGGAGGCCATTTTCACCGGATCTTCATCGACAAAGCGAATGATTAAACTGACGAAGTCAGTATCCATGCGCTTATCGACCGCCTGAAGCTGATGAACATAGCCGTTAATACGCTCAAGAATCTGCCCTTCATCTGCTTCGATATCCACCACCGCGGGATCCAGAATCATCGGAAAGCGTTGCCCCCGCCGGGCTACGACCTTGATTTCGGTCAGTGAGATCGCCTTGATAATGCACGGCAAGTTGAAATCGGCAAAGCGAATCTGCGCCAGCCCTTTGGGCGAACCTGACGAGCTTCCCGAACTGCCCGTCTCAGCGGTTTGAGTCTCATTGCCTGGTGGTGGCGTTGTCAGACCTGCTGCTCGTCCCGCACCCGCCAGCAGTGCCGCGGTGCCCTCCGAGACAGATGCGGTAGGACGCGGCACCACCGGTGCTCCGGTCAGAATAGAGGCTGAATTATTCGCCAGTGGATTTGCCTTGGCGCCACCCCCGGATGACCGAAGCTTCTTTCCGATCGCTTTCGTCACTTTTTGCAGCAGCATCTCCGGGCTGAAAGGCTTGCCCAGATAGTCACTGGCACCCTGCTGCACTGCCTCCAGCACATGACCACGGTCCCCCCGGCTGGTCACCATAATGAATGGGACGGTTTTGTAATGCTCCGAGGCCCGCGCCCATTGTAGGAGCTCCAGGCCTGTCATTTCGGGCATTTCCCAGTCGCACAGCACCAGATCAAACACTTGCTTGCTCATCAGAAGCTGGGCTTTGCGACCATTGATCGCTTCTTCCATGCTTACTTCGGGAAAATGCGTACGCATGGTGCGCTTCACCAGATCCCTGACGAAACTGGCGTCATCCACGACGAGTACTTTTACGGCCATGCGAGTCCCTGAAATAAAGGATTAACCCTTAAAGGCTAGCAGATTCCGTCAATTTCCCAAGTCGGCTGCGTTGCTCACCTTCGATATCCAGCCAAAGCCTGACCCCGCCGGCCACAGCGGCCTGCATGACCACAAGATTCACAATGGGCACCAGTGTCAGTGCCCAGGCCATGAGCCCAAAACCGAAACACCGCTGCCGATCTTCACGCATCATCCGTTTCAGGTCGCGCAATGATTGCCCTTGTGCATCCGCCGGAAAATCGAGAAACTCCAGCGCCGTCTTCCAGGCAGAAAAGAGCACCCACAAAACCGGAACGATCAGATTGATCACCGGAATAAAGCTCAGAATCACCAGGAGGATGACACCTGGCAGGTATTGCAGAATCTTTTGTAACTCCCGCCACATGATCCGCGGGATCATGGCCAGGAAGCGTGCGGGAGTGAGTGTTTCTTCGGCTGTTTTAGCGCCCATTTCCTCCAGAACCTTATCCGCCAGCAGGCCATAAAAGGGCGCACCAATAAGCGTGGCAAAGAACACGAAGGTATAGGCCAGGACGAAGAGACCCAATAAACCGAACACAAGCCATAACAGGTACTGCAGGAAAGCAAAGCTCTCCGACAACCACCCGTTGACCCAATTTACCCATTCATTGAAACCAGACGCTGCCCAAACCCCCAGTGCGCCGAAAAACAGAATGTTCAGGCACAGGGGCATCACAACATAGCGTCGTAACCCCGGACGTCGAATCATGACAAATCCGGCTTTAAGATCATCAAATCCCTTGAATAACTTCATACTACTGGCACCTTCCCTCAAATAATGCGTACTATAGCGACCTAGCCCCCGGTGGGTATACCCGAGGAATCAGACTAAGTGAAAACACTCAGCGAATTGATGACAGTGCTGGAAGGTCGCCAGGGCAAATTCCTGCTGTATTTCCTGATGACAGCCATCATGCTGCTGGCGCTGATCCCTCCCCCTGAACTTCCTCAGGCACCGGGCAGCGATAAATTTCAGCATGCGATAGCCTTTTGTTTTTTAACCTTGTTTTTACACCTCAGTCACCCAGGGCTTTCCCGACTTAAAGGGGCTGCGGTGATGCTTGGCTATGGCTGCCTGATGGAGTTTTTACAATCACTGACTGCCTACCGTTCACCCGAGTTTGCAGATCTGCTGGCCGACAGCGTTGGCATTGCCAGTGCTCAACTGCTGCGGCAAATGTTCTTTTCTTATCGAAAAACCCGCTCTTCGTTGCCGCCCACGCCTCCGATGTAAACCATTCGCCAAGGCATCTGTAAGCGATCTCTTACAGATTGCGAGGTTTATGCTGAAAAATGGCCACGGCGAGTTCTCCACATTGAAACAATAAAGACGTAGGCAACTGTTTCATATGGATTTTTATAGCGAAGCCATTTTCTCACACCCATTACCTCCCTCAACCCACACATCCACCCTACCCTTTACGCACATGGTTTTAGATACACTGTGCTCAACGGATTGCGAAGGATAGGACGCACGCAGGGATGTTATCCCAACAGGATGTTGGGGGAAGCAAGGATTCAGGAATACGCTTAAGGGCTAACCACACGATCTGCAAGGTTGCAACGCAGTCATCAGGATGACGACTGGCCAGGATGGCAAAGAAAGGACACAGCATCTTTTCCAATGAGCGCTGGCGACAGGACGTTGCCGGACTTTTTGGGAATTTTTCGTTTTCACCTCTCCCCTTTGAACAATCGCACGGTTCTGAATTCTTTCAACTCATCCAGGTCAGGCCAGGTGATCGCATCCTGCGACATAAACTGCGTATAACCGGGCGAGGTCAGATTCCGAACGCGCGAATCCGCCAATAGCACCGCTGGCGCCAATTGCCGGAAGCGATCAAGCAGCGACAAATTGTCCCGATCATACAGAATATCTGCCGCACAAATCACATCATGTTGATCTGCCTCCGGCAAGGTCTCACGCACCCCAATTTCGACGCCGTTCGCCTCGGCATTACTTTGCACCGCCAGCAGTGCCAACGGGTCAACATCACACGCAATCACTTCAAGAGCGCCACATAGCGCTGCGGCAATTGCCACCACCCCCGAACCTGAGCCCACATCAAGCACCCTTCGCCCCTTGACGGCCTCGGGATGATCCAGAATCCAGCGCGCCAGGACTTGTCCGCTGGCCCAGCAAAAACTCCAGTACGCCGGCTCCGCGACTACGGCTTGCGCCTCTTCATGTGTCAAAGGCCCATTCATCAGCGCCGCGTCGACCAGCCACAAACGGATCTCAGGAACCAACGGCGGCCTATCCAAAGCCAGTAATTTACCCGGCAGGGCCATTTGAAAGGCCGCCTGCAACTCAGGCACGGCCTTGTCATCATTTTTTTTCTGCATCTGAATTCGCATTTGTGTCAATTTGTCAGGAACTATGTCTATATTTTAAAAAATATGTTTAGAATTAGGTTTACAATTCTAACCACCTTCAAATTCAACAGGATTTCAAGTGGAAAACATTGATCTCTCCAAGTTTGAAAAGTACCTCGACACGGCTGTCGAACTGACCATTGCCTATGCCCCCCAACTGATTCTCGCGATCATCACGCTGATGGTGGGAATGTGGCTCATCAATCGCGTCCTGCATGCGGCGGACAACGCCCTGTCGAAGCGATTCGACCCAACCCTGACCCGCTTCGTTCAAAGTCTCGTCAGTATAGGCCTCAAAGCCATTCTGCTAGTCGCTGTGGCCGGCATGATAGGCGTCGAGACAACATCATTCATCGCCGTTGTGGGAGCGGCAGGTCTGGCGATCGGTCTGGCTCTGCAAGGCAACCTGTCCAATTTTGCCAGCGGTGTCATGATCCTGATTTTCAAACCCTTTAAAGTTGGCGATGTGATTGACGGCGCAGGCTTTGTCGGTACAGTCAAAGAAATTCAGATCTTTACGACCGTACTGATTACCGCAGACAACCGACGCATTATCATTCCCAATTCGCAACTGTCAAACAACCCGATCACCAATATTACCGCAGAACCAACGCGCCGCGTCGACTGCCTGTTTGGTATCGGCTATGGCGATGACATCGACCAGGCCAAAGCGTCCATCCGTGCGGTGATTAAAGACGACGCCAGAATTTTGAAAGAACCTGCCGAAACCGTTGTCGTGTCGGCATTAGGTGATAGCTCAGTCAATATTACGGTGCGCGTCTGGTGCAACGCCGCAGACTATTGGCCTATTTTTTTCGATCTTCAGGAGAACGTGAAAAAACGCTTTGATAAAGACGGTATCAGCATTCCCTATCCACAGCGCGATGTTCATATATACCAGGAAAAAAGTGCCTAACGCGCATCGACTTAAACAGCAAGCCACAAAAACAAGAGACGAGGCAACATCATGAAACACTTCACACGCAACACGCTGGCCTTGGCCGTGGCGTCGGCTACCTTAGCTGCGCCCTTGCAGGCAAGGGAGTTTGACAGCAGCACCTACTTAACGGGGCTGTTTGGCTATGAGTACTTCGATAGCGAGCGTCAGTTTGAATATGACCCCAATCTGGCCATCGGCCTGGGCCACGAGTTCAACCGACGGTTCGCGACCGAATTTGTTTTTGGCGGCGCAGATCTTGAGGACAAGCGAGGAAGACAAGAGGACATCAACGCCAAATTCTATCGCCTGGACTTCCTCTATCATTTCAGAGAAGAAATCTGGCGCCCCTATGTCGTGGCCGGTGCGGGAAATTATGAAATTCAGCGTCCCAGCCAAAAAAACTGGGACGAAACCCAATACAACCTGGGCCTTGGTCTGAAGCATGAAATCAGTGAATCCATGGATCTGCGGGTCGAAGCACGCGGACTCTATGGCGAAGAATCTGACTACAAGGATGCCCTGCTGAACTTCGGTGTCAACATCCTGTTCGCGGGCCTGGTTGAACCACTGCAAGATGAAGATGGCGACGGTGTACTCGATGATCAGGATCGCTGCCCAGGCACGCCCTACGGCGCAAAAGTAGACACCGATGGCTGTGAAGTCGTGATGGATGAGGATAAAGATGGCGTCAAAGATGCCGATGATGCGTGTCCTGGCACACCCGCCGGAGAGAAAGTGGATATCAAAGGCTGTGTTCTTGTCGCTGCGGCCGTCGTCGCCATCGACACTGATAAAGATACTGTGATGGATGACAAGGACGCATGTCCCGACACGCCTGCCGGTGCCAAGGTCGATGAAAAAGGCTGCACGCTCCAGATCACAGAAACCGTCGAAATGACCTTACATGTTCGCTTCGATTCCGGCTCCTGGACCGTGAAGGATCAGGATTTGGCCGACATTGAAAAATTGGTTGTGTTCATGCGTGAGTACCCCGACACGAATGTCGTTGTCGAAGGACACACCGATGATCGGGGTAATGACGCCTTTAACCAGCAACTGTCGGAAAAACGCGCCAACGCCGTTCGCCAGGCCGCGATTGATCGCTTTGGTGCTGATCCGGCACGCATCAGCGCCGTAGGCATGGGTGAGAGCAATCCGATTGCCGACAACAGCACACCGGCTGGCCGGGAGCACAACCGTCGGGTCGTGGGCGTCATCAAAGCCAATGTAACCAAAGATGCCAAATAGCGCACAGATATAACACAAAAAAAGACCGGCGGATTAAAATAACGCCAAAACTGGGAGGCTATGCCTCCCTTTTTTATTGACAATTTTTAACAACATCGCCATAAACAAGTGAATCATTTTGCGCTATGTTTTGAATAAGACTCCTTAATCCTTTTCGGAGGTTTTCATGCCTGTCAAAGCACTGAAGAAGTTCCTCGACGAAAATCACGTCAAGTATGTGTCGCTCGCTCATTCGCCCGCTTACACAGCGCAGGAAGTCGCGCATTGTGCGCATGTTTGTGGCAAAGCGCTGGCCAAAACGGTCATTGTTCTGATGGACGACAAAATGGCGATGATCGTCATGCCTGCCACCTCACGCATTCGTTGGGACCGCTTCATGAGAGCGATGGGAACCGATTTTATTGAACTGGCAGATGAGGATGATTTCAGAGACCAGTTTCCTGACTGTGAAATCGGCGCGATGCCACCTTTCGGCAACCTATACGGCCTCCCACTTTACATGGATGAGACCCTGACTCAGTCCGAGGAGATCATTTTCAGCGCCGGCTCGCATTCCGAAGTACTGAAGATGTCCATGAGTGACTACCTGAAGCTGGTCAAGCCCGTCACACTGGATGAAGGCTTTGCAACCAAAGCCAAGTCATCACTGCGCAAAAGTCAGCATACCAGCCGCCTGCAGCGTCACGCCTGATTTAACACCCACAATGCATCCGGCGGAACGGTAGACGGGATGACCCCCGCGCCGGATTGCAGTACACTCTTCACCTTTATTGGATCTCTCCATGGTGAAGCCTCATGACGCCCCAGCCTGCTCCTTCTGCTGATTATGAAATTCTCATTGCCGGCGGTGGCATGGTCGGTGCTGCACTGGCGATTGCACTGGGGCAAGCCGGTTACGCTGTCGCGGTTCTGGAAAAGCAGCGGCCCGCCGCATTCGACCCCGCATCCCCCCCAGACGTTCGTGTGTCAGCCATCAACCTGGCCAGCGAAGGTTTGTTGAAAAGCTGGGGCGCCTGGTCGCCGATGGTGTCGCAGCGGGTTCACCCCTACACACGCCTGGCTGTCTGGGAAAAACTGGATCGCCCTCTGCGTTTGCCGGGCTCCACACAAGACCTTAATCGCACCGAATTTAGCCATCAGGATGTTGGAACACTCTGGCTGGGCCACATTATCGAAAACCTGGTTGTGCAACGGGCGCTGCTTCAGGTCGTTGACGACATGCCAAACGTCCGCCTGATTGACGGAGCAGAAATTGACCGGCTGGATCATGAAGGCGAAAACGGTGGCTGCCTGACACTGAGCGACGGTCGAGCTTTTCGGGGTCAATTGATCATTGGCGCAGATGGTGCACTGTCTAAAATCCGGGAGATGGCCGAACTTGGATTACGGGCCGATCCCTACCACCAGCATGCCCTGGTCATCGCGGTAGAGCATGGCGATCAGGCTCAGTCGATGACCTGGCAGGCGTTTACCCGGCATGGCCCGCTCGCCTTTCTGCCATTGGCCAGTGTTGAGGGCAAGCACTATGCCTCCTTAGTATGGTATGACGCGCCGGATCGGCTTACCGAATTGATGGCACTCAGTGATGAGCAACTTCTGACAACGCTGAGAAGCGAGTTCCCGGATCACCTGCCGCCGCTGATCCGCATCACACAACGAGGACGCTTCCCATTGGTTAAACGCCATGCCCGCAGTTACACCAAAGCCGGCGTTGCACTGGTCGGCGATGCTGCCCACACGATCAATCCCCTGGCTGGGCAGGGCGTTAACCTTGGCTTCCAGGATGTAGCCGCGCTGGCCCGTGTTCTCAGCGACGCAAAACGTAAAGGTCTCAAACCGGGGAACCCTGCCGTACTCTCCGCCTATGAAGGTCAGCGACGCCTGCAAAATCTCGCCATGATGACACTGATGGACGGCTTCTACTATTCCTTCAGCAACGATATCAAACCGCTGAAACTGCTGAGAAACCTGGGCCTGAGTGTTGCGCAACGTTTTGCGCCGGCCAAACGGATGGTGCTGGAATACGCTACCGGCCTTAATCATTTTGCCTGATCCCGTAAGTGAGAATTGTATGTCAGACACCCTGTTCACCCGCATCATCAACCGAGAAATACCGGCTGATATTATCTATGAAGATGAGATCTGTCTGGCCTTCAACGATATCCACCCTCAGGCACCGGTTCATTTTTTGGTTATCCCAAAGAAACCCATCCCAACGCTGAACGACCTGGACAAGGACGATCGCCAGATCGCCGGGCACCTCATGTGGGCGGCCGCGCACATCGCACGCGAGAAGGGTTTTGCGGCAGATGGCTATCGCACAGTGATGAATTGCAATGACGATGGCGGCCAGACGGTCTATCACATCCACCTGCATGTATTAGCAGGCAAGCCTCTGGGGTGGCCCCCGTATACTGAAAAACTGAAATCAAAAGGTTGATTGACCTGAATCAAGGCAATTAAGGAGTTACTGAAATACACTGAACCCGGTTTTGAGGAACCAACAGTGGTTGATGTGAAAGTTTTTCACATGTTTATGGTTTGTCCGCCTCCAATCTCTCCTCCTCCCCGGATGCGGACAAACCTGCTTTTATCTCTCCTACCTTTCTATTTCTTTTACCTGTCCCGTCCAAACAGACGCAATGGCGATCGCTTACAAAGATGCCTGCAGGCCGCCCATTTCTGAGGACCGACGCGTCAGGACTTCATACACACCCTTGGACAAGGTCTCAAAAAAACGGGCCCCCAACTCGGATCGTGCAAAGGCAATATAGTTCTCCATATCCGCCAAACTAAGATCCTGATAGGTGAACAGGTAGTTCAGGTAGACTTGCTGGCCGACGACGCCTCGCAGGGCGGTTCGACGACTTTCAATGGTTGCCCGCATCGACTCGAACGAAGGCAGGCCCTCGCCTTTTACGGTCGTCGACAGCGCAGCAGCCATGGCGATCTGGACTGCAGAGGTACTATCAACCATGGTGTCAGTGGCATAAGTGGCCCGATCAAAAGCAGGGAACAAGCGCTCCCTGTCCGACCCCTGGTAACGCGCCTGAAGCGTGGTGAGTGTTTCCTGAAGGTGATGATATTCAGATCGACTGACACTCATCAGTTCCGCCTCAACCACCCGACGCCCGACAGGACTTTGATACCAATCGACAATCTGCTGCATTTCCTGGGGTGAAAAACGTCGGGCCAGAAGCGTCTGCAGCTCCAGAATCATAGCACCCGGATTCAATGACTGATCAACCAGCTGAACCGACTGGTTGGCAATGATATCGGGAACACCGACATGCTTAACCCGTTGCACGATGCCACTTTTGACCATATCAGGATACTGCTGTAAAAGCGCATCCACGCCGGTCTGGCTCAACAATCGGGCTGATAGGTTTTCGTCAGGTTGTGAAGAGGCCAACGCGACGGGCGTCAGCAATAATGACATCAAGAAAGCGAGGCAGTAGCGCATGGCGGAACCCTCTTGGAAGACAGGCCTTCCGAGAGTATAGCGGCCTTCGCCGCTATGCCTTTGATCACCTTACAAAAAGATACGAATCTACGACTGCCGGTTACACTCGAGGGGGATTAACGTGACCCAGAAATGATTTCTTCAGTCTGTTCAACCGTGGCATGACGCACATCTTTGCCATGCACCATGTAGATGACATGCTGACAGATGTTACGCGCATGATCACCCACCCTCTCCAACGCCCGCAGGACCCACATGATATTCAGAATGGGCGAAATGTTGCGACTATCCTCCATCATGGCCGTGACCAGCGAACGCATGGCTGTCTTGTACTCGCTGTCAACGATGCGATCCTCCTTGATGACTTCATAGGCAACATTGATATCGAAGCGGGTAAAGGCATCCAGCGACTGACGCAACATGCGACTGACATGCTCACCAATCATACGAACTTCAACGGCACCTTCCGGTAATCGACCGCTTTCAATGATCTGCAGCGTACTTTTCGCGATCTTCTTGGACTCGTCACCGATGCGCTCCAGATCGTTAACCATCTTGGTCACCGCGATAACCAGACGCAGATCCCCTGCCGTGGGCTGACGCTTGGCGATCACGCGGGTACACTCCTCGTCGATCGTCGTTTCCAGGCGATTGACATGACGATCGTTCGCTTTAACTTCTTCAGCCAGCGGTGCATCCAGACGCACCAATGCGTCGATGGCCTCCGCAACCTGTTTCTCGACCATACCCCCCATCACCAGAACATGATCCCGAAGGTCTTTCAGCTCTGCATTGAATCGCTGGGAGATGTGATGCAAATGTGCATCATGCCCGTTTGCCATAATGTCATTCTCCTCTGAAAATTAGCCGTAACGTCCGGTGATGTAATCCTCGGTCTGCTTTGAGCCCGGGTTCGTGAACAATTGGTTGGTGGTTCCGAATTCGATCAAATCGCCCATGTACATGAAGGCAGTATAATCGGAAACACGCGCTGCCTGCTGCATGTTATGTGTGACGATAACGATGGTGAAATCGTTCTTCAATTCATGAATCAACTCTTCGATTTTGAGTGTCGAAAGTGGGTCCAGTGCCGAGGCGGGTTCGTCCAACAGAAGCACTTCCGGTTTAACCGCCACCGTTCTGGCAATCACAAGACGCTGCTGCTGCCCACCCGACATGCCCAGGGCGCTTTCGTTCAGACGATCCTTGACTTCATCCCACAACGCCGCCGAACGCAGTGCCCATTCGACCGTTTCGTCCAGAATACGTTTTTTGTTGATTCCCTGAATCCGCAATCCGTAAGCCACATTTTCATAAATGCTTTTAGGAAAAGGATTAGGTTTCTGGAAGACCATTCCAACACGACGACGCAAGTCGGCCACATCAGTGCCTTTAGCGTAGATATTGGCGTCGTCCAGCAGAATCTGTCCTTCAATACGACACCCGTCGACGAGATCATTCATGCGGTTAAAGCAACGCAGCAGCGTTGACTTACCGCAGCCAGACGGCCCGATAAATGCGGTTACCCGCTTTTTGGGAATGTTCATATCGATGCCATGCAAGGCTTCTTTCTGGCCGTAAAACAGCTTTAATTGGTTGACCTTGAGAGCAATGGTTTCCGAGGACAAATCCAGATCTTCGGTCGACCGCTCAATTGCGCTGATGTCCACCGCATGGGTTCGTGATGTACTACTCATAACTTCTGACTCCTGAAATCAATTCGGTTGCAGCGGCCTTACATTTCAAGGGCTTTGTATTTTTCCCGCAGGTGATTACGAATCCCCACTGCGGCCAGGGTTCAAGAGGGCGATCACCAGCACCAGCAACAGTGAGGTTGCATACACCAGTGGACGTGCCGCTTCTACGTTGGGGCTCTGAAATCCAACATCATAAATGTGAAAGCCGAGGTGCATAAATTTCTGATCCAGATGCAGGAAGGGATAATTACCATCCAGCGGCAGAGAAGGTGCCAGTTTCACAACGCCCACCAGCATCAGTGGTGCCACTTCGCCCGCCGCACGGGCTATCGCCAGGATCATCCCTGTCATCATCGCGGGACTGGCCATCGGCAAGACGACTCGCCATAGGGTTTCAGCCTTGGTCGCGCCCAGCGCCAGACTTCCCTCGCGAATCGAGCGGGGAATACGCGCCAGGCCCTCTTCCGTCGCCACGATAACGACAGGCAGGGTCAGGATAGCGAGGGTTATGGACGCCCACATCAAACCACCCGTACCAAAGGTCGGTGATGGCAGGGCCTCGGGATAAAACAGCCTGTCGATATTTCCGCCCAGGAAGTAAACAAAGAAACCCAGTCCAAACACGCCGTAGACGATGGCAGGCACACCGGCAAGGTTGTTTACCGCAATACGAATTGTCTGGGTCAACGCCCCCTGATTAGCATACTCGCGCAAGTACACTGCCGCGATGACGCCTAACGGCGTCACCATGATCGACATGATGAGCACCATCAGTACGGTACCATAAATAGCCGGAAATACCCCACCCTCGGTATTGGCCTCGCGAGGATCATCCCCCACGAATTCGCCCAGTTTCATCCCATAATGGCCAATTTTTTCAATTAAACCCATCTTATTGGGCTGAAAGGCCCGGACAATCTTTGAAACCGAAATTTCGGTTTCCTGTCCATTCATCGCTCGCATGACCACCGTATCCCGACCAATCTCAGTATACAGTTCACCTAACTGTGCCTGCAGGCGCTCATAGTCTTTGTGAAGCAACTGGCGCTCTGCTTCAAGTTCAGCCAGTGCCGAATCCGTCGCTTTGCCCTCGAGCTGCAGGCGCTTTTCGGTCAACCTCAACCGCTCCAGTTCATAGTTGACCTTACCGATTTCGCCCTTTTCGATCTCCTCGATCTGCGCATTCAGGGCATCAGCACGCGCAATTCCGGCAATCAGTAACTCCCAGGTTTTATCCCCACTCTCTTGCGCGTTCGCAACCACGGTGCCGTTGTTCTTGTAGGCCACCTGGTAGCCGTAATAGTTACCCCACTCGCGACGCTCCAGGGTTATGAGCGTCTCGGGATAGCGAACGTTTTTCAGCGACCCTTCCAGCACCCAGCGAAAATCGGACCCAAGCACATCCCGGTTACCGGTTTTCAGCAGAATCCGGGTCATAAAGTCTTCGTCAGCTTTGACCGGATAGCCTGCGGCCTTCAATTGCTCGGTGGGAATGTCTTCGTGCTGCGCCACCTCACCAATCACAGGAACGGGCTCTTTGCCCTCCAGCACATAGTCCGCCTGGATCAGGGAATGTGGCCAGAAGTGGACAAGTCCACGCGCCATAATCAACAGCATGAGTCCAAGGACTGCAATCAGGCTGACGGATACTGCAGCCGCATTTAACCAGATCCAGGGATTACCTTTGCGCGTCCATTCTTTGAAGGATATTTGCATGGCGATACTCCCTTTAGATCACACTGTACTTCTTGCGCAACCGCTGACGAACGTACTCCGCCAGTGTGTTCACAAAAAAGGTAAAGACAAACAGAACAAACCCGGCCAGAAACAGGATTCTGAAGTGGGAACTCCCCACCTCGGACTCTGGCATCTCAACGGCGATATTCGCGGAGAGGGTTCGCATCCCTTCAAAGATATTCATGTCCATGATGGCTGTATTTCCTGTTGCCATCAGCACGATCATGGTTTCGCCAACCGCACGTCCCAAACCGATCATCAGGGCCGAAAAGATACCCGGGCTGGCCGTGGGCAGAATGACCCGGATCATGGTTTGCCAGGGGGTAGCGCCCAGCGCCAGAGAACCAAACATCAAGTGCTTGGGCACACTGAAGATGGCATCTTCAGCGATCGAGAAGATCGTCGGAATCACGGCTATGCCCATCGCAACACCAATGACCAGCGAATTTCGTTGACTGTAATCAATACCCATGTCCCGGGTCAGCCACAAACGCATATCGCCCCCGAAAAACCAGATTTCGAGGTAACCGCTGATGGCGAAGCTTATCCAGCCCAGAAATACGATCACGGGAATCAAAACCACAGCATCCCAGCCGTCCGGCACCCACTGAGTGAGCGGTTTCGGCGCATTAGCCCATGCAAACGCAAAAGCCACTACGCCCACCGGAACAATCAGCAGCACCGCAAAGACGCCCGGAAGATTTTCCTCCATGAAAGGCGCGAAAAAGAGACCCGCCAGGAAGCCAAGAATAACCGTCGGTATCGCTTCCATCAGCTCGATGGCGGGCTTGACCTTGCGGCGTACAGCAGGAGCCATGAAGTGCGCAGCATAAATGGCACCGCAAATGGCCAACGGCACCGCCAGCAACATGGCGTAGAAGGCTGCCTTGAGGGTACCGAATACCAGCGGCATCAGGCTGTATTTGGGCTCGAAATCATTGTTGGCCGCCGAGGACTGCCAGATATAGTCAGGCTTGTCATACCCTTCATACCAGACCTTATCCCAAAGTGCTGAAAAGGACACATCCGGGTGCTCATTATGTACAGCAACCAGATGCAGCTTGAGGTCTGCTGTTTCAACCAGCAGAAAGTTGGCCCGGGGAGCAAGTGCGGTGCGCAGAATGGGCTGGTCAGAGAGCCCTTCCTGTAACGCCCGATTGTGGGCTGTCGTGTTAAATGCCGCGACCGCACCGTCTGATGAGGCCGTTATGAAGCCTTTGCGGCGCTCTTCCATGGCCAGGGTAACGACGTCGCCCGAGCCACTGTCAAACTCACGAATCTTCTCGAGGGCAAACCGGTTGTTCTCATCCCTGACCGGAAAGAACTGGATAACACGCCCCTTGTCAGTTGCAACCAGTAAGGCATAGCCGCCCAATAGAAAGCGCAGATCGGTGATAGTTTCACCCGCAGTGACAGCAGCCACCGTATCGACCAAGGCTGGCTTATCTGGCTTGGACAGGTCATGCATGTCGATCGTGCCAGTGGCCTGAACCAGGTAAAGAAAACGTCCATTCGGACTTAACGCGATACTTTCAATCTCCGCGTCTGACGCTGGCAGTGCTAAGGCAACCTCCTCCATCGTCACTTCGCCGCTCAGAAAATTTTCCTCTTTCTCAAAGCGCTTGCCATAGAGCTTTCCGTCGCTGCCCACCGCAACATACATCAGATTGTCATCCCCATCGCTCAGTGCGACAGAGGTCAAGGCAACCCCTTCCGGGGCCAAACGAATGGGCGTTTCGCCCTGAGGATAAACTACGCTGGGCGTGATAAGCCGCTGCTGCCCCACGGGAAACGTCACCCGATAGTCATGCTGGAGCATCAGGATTTCACCGGAACTGAACCCTACGGCCACCTTACGGGACCCCAACGCACCCTCGGCAACAGCCGTCACTTCAGCACCTTCAGGAACAGGCAGGGTAACGGAGGACTCGACAACGCCGTTTTTCACATCAAAGAAGTAGACCAGACCACGTGCCGTCAAGCGCATGCCCTTTTCACCCTGCTCCTCAATTGCCAGCAAACGGGTTACGCTCTCGGCCGCGCCAGGGCGATCATAGGTCGCAAGTGGCTCCACGGAAGACGCGCGAAAGAGCGGGAATACTTCATAGAGCAGGTAAAAAAAGATGAGTGTGACCGCGACGATTACGCTCAGTCCACCCGCCGCAATTGCATGGCGTGCGACACGATCTTTCAGTGCTCTCAGCTGACGATGGCGCCGAAGCCTGGGCGTATCAAATTCCAGTTGCGGAGCCTTACCCACGGATGACTGCATGAAATACCTCTAAGCAGAAATGTGCGCACACATTAATCGCAAATTATGACACTATTATGACAGTGCAAACCCAAGACCGACCAACCCCTAAGTCTAGACGGCTCGCACCGTGTTCGCTTAAACACGAAAGGGCCCACCTTTTCAGGGGGCCCATCTGATTAACTACGCATCCTTGCGTCAACCTTTCAGGTGTCCTTACAAACCCAGCTCTGCACGGTACTTCGCAGCTACAGTCGCAGGCAGCGGAATGTAACCGTCTTTCACAACCACTTCCTGACCCTGTTTTGCCAGAACCATTTTCAGGAACTCAGCAACGTTGGGCTCAAGTGCCTTGTTTGGCGCCTTGTTGACATACACGTAGAGGAAACGCGACAAGGGGTATTTACCGCTGATGGCGTTTTCATTGTTTGCATCAAAGTAGGCATCGCCTTCCTTCTTCGCCAAAGGAACGGTTTTGACGCTGGCCGTTTTGTAACCGATACCGGAGTACCCCACAGCGTTCAGAGATTCAGACACGCCCTGAACCACAGAGGCCGAGCCAGGCTGCTCTTTCACAGTGCTTTTGAAGTCACCTTTACACAGCGCTTCTTCCTTGAAGTAACCGTAGGTACCTGATACTGAGTTACGGCCGTACAATTCGATGTTCTGGCTGCCCAACGCACCCGCCACACCCGCATCACTCCACTTCACGATATCCTTGGCATAACCACAGGTGCGCGTCGAGGAGAACATGGCATCCACCTGAGCCATGGTCAGGCCTTTGATGGGGTTATCTTTGTGAACAAAGAGGGCCAGAGCGTCAATGGCAACCGGCACCGCGACAGGCTTGTAGCCAAATTTGGTTTCAAATGCCTGAATTTCGGTATCCTTCATCGGGCGGCTCATGGGGCCCATGTTGGCCGTGCCTTCTGTCAGCGCGGGAGGGGCGGTAGAGGAACCGGCGGCCTGCACCTGAATGTTAACGTTCGGGTAGTTGCGCTTGAACTCTTCAGCCCACAGCGTCATCAGGTTCGCCAAGGTGTCAGAACCCACGCTTGAAATGTTACCGGATACACCGCTTGCTTTGGTATAGGAAGGCAAATTGGAATCGACTTCAGCCTGAGCATTCACAGCAACAACCGTTGCTGCAGCGAAAGTCACAGAAGCCACCAGCTTTTTCAGTTTCATGGAATTCAACTCCTCGTTGTTCAGTTTGTTTCCAGATGCGCTCACTCTAACCACGCTATGTGACAACAATATGACAGGCAAAGTCACATTTTGCACACCCTTGCACGTTATCTTTTGGCTAAGGCAACGTCTGCGGTTAACATAGCCGGAACAAACACAACCTTTCGCTCAATGGCCAAAACGGATGCGCGCCCAGGATTTCGCCTCTACATTTGTTACCGCCAGCCAAATGATCCGACGCAGTGGCGTCGGCTTGGCCTGGCTAAATCTGCTGATGGTCATCGGCACACTGGCCATCGTCATTCTGCGCTACGTGTTTGCCATCAGCTCTCCAGCGCTGCAAGAGGGCGTGATGTATGTTCATGCGATCATTTTTATGCTGGGCATGGCCTTCACGATGGAAATGGACGAGCACGTGCGGGTCGACATCCTCTATCAGCGACTGTCGGCTAAAGGTAAAGCCTGGGTCAATATCGTCGGTGGGCTGACGTTACTTCTCCCCATGATGCTGTTTATCGGCTGGGAGAGTCTGGACTATGCGGCACTGTCCTGGCGGTCGATGGAGACCTCCCAGGAGGCAGGCGGACTGCCTTATGTCTACCTGCTTAAATCCCTGATCCCGGTCATGGTAGGACTACTCGTCCTGCAGGTCTTGCTGGATATCGGGCGGCAAATCTATTTCCTGAGCGTTGGCGAGACACCGGAGTTGAGCTTAAATCGGACGATAGCAGGAGGGGGACAGCCATGATCGAGTTCATCCCTTTGCTCATGTTTCTGGTCGCCTGCCTGGTATTGATGAGTGGCTACCCGGTGGCATTTTCACTGGGAGGTGTCGCGCTGATCTTTGCGGCTGTTGGGGCGTCCACGGGCGTATTCGATGCAAGCTACCTGCAGGCGATTTCGAATCGCCTCTATGGACTGATGGGTAACCAGACCTTACTGGCTGTTCCACTCTTTGTGTTTATGGGTGGCATGTTACAGCAGTCCAAAATTGCCGAAGGTCTGCTGGAAAGCATGGCGCGCCTTTTTAACCGCCTGCCGGGAGGTCTGGGCATTTCCGTCGCCGTAGTGGGGGCACTGCTTGCCGCCAGCACCGGTATTGTCGGGGCAACCGTGGTGACGATGGGGCTGATTTCACTGCCAACCATGCTCAAACGGGGCTATGATCCCGCCATTGCAACGGGCACCATCTGCGCGACCGGTACGCTGGGTCAAATCATCCCACCTTCGATCGTTCTGGTTTTACTGGGCGATGTGCTCTCCAGTGCCTACCAGCAGGCACAACGGGACATGGGGATCTTTAATCCAGAAACCGTTTCAGTTGGCGACCTTTTTGTCGGAGCGATCATTCCCGGATTTCTCCTGGTGCTGTTTTACATGGTTTACCTTTGGGCCGTGGCCATACTGAACCCCAAACGCATGCCCCGACATGCTGAAGATCAGGCTGCACAGCAGGAGACATCGGGAATCCTGGCAGAGTTACTGCCCCCACTGACCCTGATTATTGTGGTGCTGGGCTCTATCCTGACCGGCGTCGCGACACCGACAGAGGCGGCAGGCGTTGGTGCTGCCGGTGCGATACTGCTGGCGGCGATGAAACGTAAACTCTCCGTCGCCATTCTCTCCGAGGTTTGCAGCAGCACGCTGAAAGTCACGTGTATGGTGTTCATGATATTGATCGGGGCTACACTGTTTTCGTTGGTCTTCCGCGCCTATGGCGGTGACGAGCTGATCAAGTCCTTGTTCAGCCATCTCCCCGGCGGGGCGGCATCTGCCGTACTGGTGGTGATGCTGGTGATCTTCCTGCTGGGCTTTATTCTGGACTTCATCGAGATCACCTTCGTCGTCGTCCCCATTGTCGGCCCCGTCCTCCTGGCGATGGGGGTTGATCCGGTGTGGCTGGGCATCATGATTGGCCTGAATTTGCAAACCTCTTTCCTAACGCCACCGTTTGGCTTTTCCCTTTTCTATTTACGTGGCGTCGCCCCCGCAACCATCAAGACGACAGCCATTTACCGTGGCGTAGCACCGTTTATCCTGATTCAGATCGCCATGATGTTTCTCGTTGCACTTTGGCCTGAGCTGGCCACATGGTTACCGGATATCATCTACAACTGAGACAGACCTCAACAATAAGACAGACAATAAAAAGGAGCCCCCCATGTCAGAAGACGATGACGACGTTATCACTGCCGGAGAATTACTCTTACGCATCATCGCGCTGGAAAAAGATACGAATCAGAATCGCGATATCTATGCGGGATGGCTGGTTTCGCAGATGGATCTGGCAGCCAGCAGCCTGGCGGGGCGCGTGGCGAAAGGCCGGACAGCAACGGTCTCGATCAGTAAACTCGATTTCCTGTCTCCCGTGAGGGTCGGGGCCGAGTTAAGCTTTTTCGGACAGGTTCAGCAAATGGGAAATAGCTCGGTGCACATTCAAATCGAAGTCTGGACACGCGACCACAATCAGACTGACAGTCGAAAGGTGACAGAGGGGACGTTTATTCTGGTATCGATTGACGAAGCAGGCCGCATCCGCAGCCTGCCCGGTCAATGATCGCTCAGGAACGCGCGTTGATGTAGGACTTCTCGGAAATTTCGTGATATTTGATCACATTTTCGCGGAAGGTTTCGTAGGAGTCATACACCTTGCGTATGTGAGGATCGCTTTCAGCCATTTCTTTGAGCGCCTGCTCGGAAATACCCTGTAAGGCCTTCAACACATCGGCAGGAAACGCCTTGACGATCACGTGGTGGGTATCGACCAACTCTTCCAGTGCAGTGTTATTGCGGAAGGTGTATTCGTCCAGCATATCCTGGTTCACACGACGTGCCGCCGTTTCGACGATGGCCTGGAGATCTGAAGGCAAGGCTTCCAATGCTTTTTTGTTGAAGGAAAATTCCAGCGCGGTGCCTGGCTCATGCCATCCTGGGTAATAGTAGAATTTAGCCGCTTTATGCAGACCAAATGCCAGGTCGTTATAAGGTCCGACCCATTCCGTGGCATCAATTGTGCCGGTCTGAAGCGCTGTAAAAATCTCGCCTCCCGGTAACTGCACCGCCGTTCCGCCTGCCCGCTGCAGCACTTCACCCCCCAACCCCGGAATTCGCATTTTCAGGCCTTTCAGGTCATCCAGAGAGTTGATTTCCTTATTGAACCAGCCCCCCATCTGCACACCTGTGTTGCCCCCAAGCATGGGCACAACACCGAATGGCTCATACAGGCTTTTCCAAAGCTCCATACCGCCACCATAGGTGATCCAGCTGTTAATCTCCTGCGCATTCAGACCAAAAGGCACCGAACTGAAGAATTGAGCAGCAGGCACTTTACCTTTCCAATAATAGGCCGCCCCATGGCCCGCTTCGGCAGTCCCCTGAGAAACAGCATCAAACACTTCAAGTGCCGGCACCAGTTCGCCCGCGCCATACACTTTGATCTTCAGGCGACCATCGCTCATTTTATCGACAAACTCAGCGAAGTGTTCCGGTGCTTCCCCTAACCCTGGAAAGTTCTTAGGCCAGGAGGTCACCAGCTTCCAGTGGATTTCAGTTTTGGCCGCCGGGGCAGGTGCGGTGCTGGTCGCTGTCGGGCTGGAAGCGGTCGCCGCCTCCCCGGTCTCCTCACTGCCACAGGCCGCCAGTGCCAGCGCCAGCAGCGTCAAACTCCCGGCGAGGACGCCGGTTTTCAGGACGTTTCGTGTATACATTGGGGGACTCCTTTTTCGTTCTTGTCATCTCGGTCATTCGAGGTTTTCGAGCTTCGCATAGGATAATATCAACCACTTGCTCCCCTGCTCCAGAAAATTCACCTGAATTCGCTGATGAGCACCGCTCCCTTCAAACCCAAGCACCACCCCTTCACCAAATTTGGCATGGGCAACGCGCTGCCCCAGGCGAAAACCGGATTCGTTGGTCGTCTGCGCCGTAGCAAACGATTTCGCCGACGTCGTTGCAGCCCAGGGCGCCGGTCGGCTGATCTGACTGCGCAACCGCACTTCACGCACCAGATCAGAGGGAATTTCCCGCACGAAGCGGGACAGAGGCTGATATTTGTCTTGCCCATAGAGGCGTCGGCACTCGGCATGGGTCAACACCAGTTGTTTCATGGCCCGCGTCAACCCGACGTAACAAAGCCGCCGCTCCTCTTCCAGACGTCCCGCCTCTTCCAGAGCCATCGCGTGAGGAAAGAGCGACTCCTCCATACCAACCAGATACACCGTCGGAAACTCCAGTCCTTTTGCAGAGTGAAGCGTCATTAACTGTACAGCATCCTGATCGGCGGCGGCCTGCTGCTCGCCTGCGTCCAGCGCCGCTTGTGCCAGAAACTCGTCAAGCGGATTTTCCCCTTCGTTCGCCACCTCACTCACCGCATTGATAAGCTCCAGAAGGTTATCCTTACGTGCCTCGCCTTTATCGCCTTTTTCATTGGCATGAAAATCCAAAAGCCCGGTTTTTTCCAGCATCTCGCGCACCAGGTCTGGCAGGTTCACCTGTGTCGCCTTTTCCGCAAGCGAATCCAGCAGCGCAAACAATGTATTGACGCCACTGGCCGCTTTGCCTTTTAGCCCGCCATGCGCCAGCAGCTGGCGAGTCGCCTGATACAAGGGAATTCCCTGATCACGCGCGGTCTCCCGCAGCGTATCGAGGCTCTTCTGCCCCAACCCGCGGGGCGGCACGTTGACGACACGCTCAAAGGCCGCGTCATCTTCGCGATAGCGAATCAAACGGAGGTAGGCCACGGCGTTCTTGATCTCCAGACGGTCGTAGAAACGCAATCCACCGTAAATCCGATAGGGAACCTGATGGCGCACCAGGTGTTCCTCCAACACCCGGGACTGCACGTTGGAACGGTAGAGAATGGCCATTTCAGACAGACGCTGGCCATCTGCCAGCGCCTTACGGATGCGATCGACCACAAACGAGGCCTCATCCTGTTCGTTAAATGCGGAATACAGGTCGATCGGCGCGCCTTCGTCCAACTCCGTCCACAAGGTTTTACCCAAACGGCCAGGGTTCAGCGCAATCACACTGTTTGCAGCCTTCAAAATCGTTCCGGTGGAGCGATAGTTTTGCTCCAGTCGAATCAGTTCGGCGGGCGCGAAATCGTCCTGGAAACGCTGAATGTTTTCAATTTTGGCCCCACGCCAGCCATAGATACTCTGGTCATCATCCCCCACGACCGTCACCGGAACGAGGCCGCCGCTGAGCATACGCAGCCAGGCATATTGCACCGTATTGGTATCCTGGAATTCATCCACCAGAATATGACGGAAGCGTTGCTGGTAATGGCGCAACACAGCTGGATTGCGCAGCCACAACTCGTGGGAACGTAACAGCAACTCACCAAAATCGACCAGCCCTGACCGTTGGCACAGGGTTTCGTAATGACTGTAGATACGCAGCTGGGTTTTCAGCCACAAATCTCCCCCTGGATCACTCTGGTTGGGGCGCCGTCCTTCGTCTTTTTCCCCATTAATGAAGGACTGTGACTGGCGGGGCGGCCATTTGGCCTCGTCCAGCTGCAGTTCGCGCAGTACCCGTTTAATCAGACGAAGCTGGTCATCACTGTCGATGACCTGAAAATTCTGCGGCAGATCGACGTCACGCCAATGCGCGCGCAGAAACCGGTGGGCCAGGCTGTGAAAGGTTCCCAGCCAAAGTCCCTGCGTAGGCGTCTTCAATAAGGCTTCAACCCGGTGACGCATTTCGCGTGCGGCTTTGTTGGTGAAAGTCACCGCCAGCAAGGCCGAGGGGTTCACTCCCATTTCGTGCATTAACCAGGCCATACGGTGAACCAGTACCCGTGTCTTGCCACTGCCCGCGCCGGCAAGGACTAGCAGATTAGGTGATTCGGCAGTGACAGCCTGCTGCTGGGGGGCATTCAGCGACGCCACCTGTTGCATAAAGTCCATGTTTTTTCCCAGTTTTGTCGCAAATTGGCAGCAGACCTCTTGCCTCTGAAGCCAATATCCTATTTAATCCCAATAATAACAAGTAGTTACAAAGGCTTTTTAGTGCACTTTTTGATCAGCCTGTCGCCGTGAGTTACGCTCTGACGGGTGACACGTAACCAGTAGTCCCCCGGTAGTTTCTCGGGGTCACGTAGAGTAACAGGAATCCCGTAGTAAGCCCATGGAGGGACTTGAGCAGATTACCAGCCAGTCACCGTCATGTCGGCCAGCAGTCGTAGTAAGCAGTATTCTCCACCGTCTGACCTCGCTCCCTTTCCTGAGGCATCCCTTTCCGCACCGTTGGCGATCCGCTATTTCCAGCTGAAGCAACTCGGCGAGTGCCTGCCGTCCGGACTCGCCCTGATGCTCGGTTGCTGGGTAACTCTGGGCAGCTTTATCGCATTTAAGACGACACCTCAGGCTCTGGCTGCGATACTGATTCCCGGCATTTTGATGACCAGTGCGTTCAGCCTCTTCCACGCGATGCTCAGAAACCGGCTGGATCCCTCCTCTGCCCATTTGTCCCAACACGTGACCTGGCTATCCCATAGCTACCACGCGCTGATTCTCAGCCTGGCGGTCATCGGCGGTTTCGGCGTAGCCTTTTACTGCGAACCGCTGAGTCTGGCGGACGTTCGCGAACTCATGCCCTTCCTCTTCGTCGCAGTGACGCTGCTCAGCTTGTGGATGGCAACCTGGACGCTGGCGCTACTGGGCCTGATGTCTATCCCCGTCCTGTGGGCATTCACCGTCCTGTCGCTGCATCCTGAGTTCATTTCAGCGGAGCTGGTGATGTCACTGGCATTGCTGACACTCATGCACGGATCCATCGCCATCCTGGGCTATCGCCGTCTGCGTGAGGAACGACAGCAGCAGCTGGAGCTTGCCGGCCGCATCAGGGATCAGGAGGTGCTCTATCACGCAACCGCGCAACGCTGCACTCAACTGACTGAAGAAAACCGGCTGGCCGGGCAGCGCGAAAAACATGTGCGTCACGCACTGCGCCAACTCGAACACACCCTGGCGGATAAAACGACTCAGATCGCAGAACTGAATGCCGAACTTGGCCAGCAAGGGGCGCTGCGGAAAAGTATCAGTCGGGCGCTGGTGAAGAGTCAGTCACGCTTATCACAAGCGATCGAGGCGGCTGAACTCTCGCTGTGGGACTGGGATATTGAACACAACACGATCTACCAGTCCTTTTTCCACAAGGCCTTTGGACTCAAGGAAATGAGTACCGCTGATTTCGTTCGCCAGATGCATGCCATGATACCGGAAGAGCATCTTCGCCAGATTCGTCTGACCATGATTCGCTGCCTGAAAGGCTACACAACGTTTTACCGTGTGCAGTACCCCGTCAAACTGCCGGATCAGGATGAAATCTGGATCGAAGACCGGGGCAAGCCGGTTGCCTTCAACCAAACGACTGGCCGTGTGACCCGTATGCTCGGCACACGGCGGGACATCACAGAAGAACGGAAACGAAACGAAGCCTTACTGCTGGCCAAGTCCTTCTTTGATACCACCAGTGAGGGGATTTTCGCGCTGGATGCACAGTTTCGCTTTCTCACGGCCAACCGCGCGTTCAGTCGGCTCACAGGCTGCAGTCTTGACGAGATTCTGGGCCAGCCCATCCTGGAGGTCAGTCATACCCCTCAGAAACGTCAGGTGGCCCGGCGTATCCAGGAGTCGTTGAACAACAGTGGCGCCTGGGAGGGAGAGCTCTACGAGAAGCGTGTCGGTGGCGACTACTTCATCGCATCACTTCAGCTGAAAGCCATCAGTGATGAAGACGGAAATATCACACATTACACCGGCCTGTTTGGTGACATGACGGACAAAAAGGTCACCGATGACAAATTACATTACCTACTGAACTATGACGACCTGACCGGCCTGGCTAACCGGGTACTTTTCCGCGATCGTCTGCACAAACTTCTCAACCGTCTGCGCGATGAAGAAGGCGGAGGCATCGCCCTGATCCTGATTGATATTGACCGCTTCCGACAGGTTAACGAGGGACTCGGCCATGATCTCGGCGACGAACTCCTCAAACAAATGGCGCTGAGAATCTCCCGCGCATCACAGGATGCTGAATCCGTTGCGCGGCTGGGCAGTGATGAGTTTACCGTGCTGCTGTCCTTTGCGCAGGAAGACATCGTTAAAGTCTACTGCGACAGGTTGCTCGATGATCTGAAAGTCCCTTTCCTGATCAATGGGCAGGAGCTGTTTGTTGCCGTGTCGCTGGGCGTCACCCTGGCCCCCCGCAACGGCCGTGAAATCCAGCTGCTCATGCAACAAGTGAATATCGCCGTGCGTCAGGCTAAATATGTCGGCGGTAGCACGGTTGAGTTCTACAGTCGCCGCCTGCAATCGCTGACCAGTCAACGACTGGACGTCGAAACCGAACTGCGCCGGGGCCTGCAGAAAGACCAGCTGGATGTGTACTACCAACCTCAATTCTCGCTCAAAACGGGGCGAATCGTGGGTGCAGAAGCCCTGGTGAGATGGGACCACCCGGAGCGAGGCCTGATCAGTCCGGTCGATTTTATTCCAGTGGCAGAAGAAAGTGGCCTGATTGCTGCGATTGGTGAAACCGTCCTCCTGCGCGCCTGTCGGCAGTCGGCCGAGTGGCGTCAGGCCGGACTGGGTGACATTCGTGTATCGGTGAATGTATCAGCCTACCAACTCCGGCAGGATACCCTGGTGGAACTGGTTGAACGCACGCTGCGCGACAGTGAATTACCCGCCTCCCTACTGGATCTTGAGCTGACTGAAAGCGCGTTGATGGAGAACCTGTCCCGCACACGTTATACACTCGGAAGGCTGCGCGAAAATGGCATCCAGATTACCATTGATGACTTCGGGACCGGCTATTCGTCTCTGGCCTATCTTAAACGCTTCCCAATCAACGCATTAAAAGTGGATCGCGTCTTCGTCAAGGACGCACCTGACAACCCTGGCGATGCATCGATCATTCGGGCCATCGTCTCCCTCGGCAAAAGCCTGGAAATGGAAGTGATTGCCGAGGGCGTCGAAACAGAGCAGCAATTAGCCTTTTTACGTGAACAATCCTGCGACCTGATTCAAGGCTATCTCATCTCCCACCCGGTAAAACCCCAGCAATTCAAGCACTTGCTGGAAGCCCAGCAAAACGAGCCCGAGAGCAGCATTTCCGAGTGAATTTTGAGCGCCTTGAGGGTGTTCCCAACGGCCATCACCCATGGTAATATTGAGATCCCTGTCACACGATCGTCAACAATTACAATTACAGTGATATCCGCAGAGGTATCCAACGAGAGGGGTTACAACAAGATGGCTACTGTGAACCAAACGATTGATCTCGGCTCCAACGCTTTGTTGGGTTCTGTTCTCCACGCAACTGAAAACGAAAACAAAAAAACTAAAGAAAAAGTCTCCAGTAAAAAGAAACTTGAAACTCGCCGCGCCATTGAAGATTACCTGGAAACCCGGCGCATGCGACGCGATTTGGACGAATATTACTTTGACGAATGAGGACCGTAAGCTGATCTGATTTCCTGCACGGAAGAAGGAAGTGGTTGTTCCAGGTTGACGATCGAACCACTTCCTTTTGCCTCCGCCCGCTTTTCACCGACACGCGCTTGGAATTCCCACTGTTTTAGAGATAGTATCCTGTCTTTAGCGATACTACCCAAGGTCCAGGCACGCTCCCGTCTGCCTGAAAATCCACACTGATTCACCTGATCGCAGGCCTGCTGGCACTGACGCAGGAGGAGATTCCATGTTGCATCGCCTACTAAAGACAAGCGGGCTCATCCTCATGATGGGATTGTCGCTTACCGTCATCGCCGAAGATAAAACTTATGAAATGCTAAAGTGGGAACAGTTGATCCCGGCCTCGGCGAAACAATCTGTCGTCAGCGGCTATGTTGAACATGATCAGTACACGGGTGGCGATGCACCCCAGGCCGGCGCCCCAGTCGTAACCGCGCTTAATGGCAAAGATGTGAAAATCGCGGGCTTCGCGGTCCCCCTGGAAGGTAACGACGAGGGCGTGACAGAGCTTTTGCTGGTGCCGTTTATGGGTGCCTGCGTGCATGTTCCCCCACCGCCTTCCAATCAGATCGTTTATGTCAAAACCCAGAAACCGCTGTCGTTCGACCTGATTTACGACGCCTTTTGGGTCTATGGCCGCCTGCAGGCAAGCACCTTCACAAGCGAACTGGCTGAAGCAGGTTATCAATTGACGGCCGATCGCTTTGAAGCCTACGTCTACGACGCTCAGTAACCATAATCCAACAGGAATTGACTCACAGTGCGCAATTCCTCGGCTAGACTGAAATCAGCACCTTCAATCAAGGCTGAGAGTCGTGTCCGAAATTCCACATCAAGATCGGCTTGAGGCGCTGAACCACCCCGGTAATGCGCAGCAGAAGCTGGAAGTAATCTACGCCCATATCCGTAACCGCTATCCCGGTATCGAGCGAATGGCGGTAGCGGTCTACGATGCCCTGAACGACAAGCTAAAGACCTTTCTGTCGTGTGGCGCCAAACACCCGGCACTGGAACATTACCAGGCACCCCTTCAGGGGAGCCTGTCGCTGGATCATTTGAGGTCGACCCGCGCGACGAGGATCATTCCCGATCTGCAAGCCGCCTTTGGAGGAACCCATAACCTGCCTCCCCATACACAAGCGTTGCTTGATCTTGGATTTCAGAGTTCCTATACCTTTCCAATGGTCTACAACGAGCGCTTTCTGGGCTTTGTCTTTTTTAATAGTCGAGAGACAAGCTGCTTTCTGGAATCGGTCCTGACCGAACTCGACATGATGGCACACATGGTTACGCTGGTCGTTTTCAATGAGCGGTCCAACATCAACACCTTGGTCGCCACGGTCAAGTCAGCCATTCAGCTTACCCACTCCCGCGACCCGGAAACCGGCAGTCATCTGGAGCGCATGGCACGTTATGCCCGCATCATCGCCACAGAACTGGCACAAACCCAGGCCATTAGCGATGATTTCATTGAACATATTTATCTGTTCGCCCCTTTGCACGACCTGGGCAAGATCAAGGTACCCGACAAAATCCTGCTCAAGCCAGGCCAGCTCGATGCGGATGAAAAAGATGAAATGCAGCGCCACCCCGCCTATGGGCAACAGCTGATTGATGTGCTGATCGAAAACCACGGACTGTCTGGCGTCAGCCACATTGACATGCTGCGCAATATTGCTCTCTATCACCATGAGCAGGTCGATGGAAACGGGTACCCCGCAGGACTGAAAGGCGACGCGATTCCGCTGGAGTCCCGTATCGTGACCGTCGCTGATGTGTTCGATGCGCTGACCAGTACACGCCCCTACAAACACGCCTGGAGTAATGAAGAAGCCTTTCGGGAGATGCGATGTCAGGCAGGTATCAAATGGGATTCCCAATGCGTGAAGGCCATGATACGTTGTGAGTCGCAACTCATTGAAGTTCAGAACCGTTTCCGGGAAAACGAGTACGGATGACTCGCCGGTCTCGCCCACTCTCTGCCTGCTGATGTTCAGCTAAGGATATGCCCATGTTGCCGACACAAAAAGTCACCGCCCGCATTTCACCCAAAGGCAGTCTGGATCTGATCTCACAACGTGAGGTCAATCTCTTGCAATGTACGACCGATACCGGGCTTTACCGCGTCTTTCGTCAATGCGCACTGGCGGTGCTGAATTGCGGCCAGGAAACCGACGACCCCCAGGCGCTACTGGCCGAATACTCGGATTTTGATATAAAGCTGATTCCACAACCGAGAGGGATCAAGCTGGAAGTCATCAATGCACCGCCGAAAGCCTTCGTGGATGGTGCAATGATCAAAGGCATCCAGGAACACCTGTTCTCGGTACTGAGGGACATCCTTCATGCCAGCTCTCAGTTCAGTAGCACACAGCCGCTGGGTGAGGCATCCAGCGAAGAGATTACCAACTTCATCTTCAACATGCTGCGCAATTCAGGCGTGCTGATTCCAGGACGCCTGCCGAACAATGTGGTGTGTTGGGGGGGGCACTCCATCAGCCGCGAAGAATATGAATTTACCAAAGAAGTCGGCCATGCCCTGGGCTTCAGAGGACTGGATATCTGCACGGGTTGCGGCCCCGGTGCCATGAAAGGCCCCATGAAAGGGGCTGCCGTGTCCCACAGCAAACAACGCATTCGTAACGGGCGTTATATTGGTTTGTCCGAGCCAGGCATTATCGCCGCCGAATCACCCAACCCCATCGTCAATGAGCTGGTGATCCTGCCAGATATCGAAAAACGACTGGAAGCCTTTGTGCGCGTCGGTCATGCCTTCGTTATTTTTCCGGGAGGTGTCGGCACGGCCGAAGAAATTCTCTATCTGCTGGGGATTCTGCTCAACCCGGCGAACGCCGATCTGTCCTTCCCGGTTATATTTGCCGGCTCCAGCAAGAACGCCGAGTACTTCAAACAAATCGATGCGTTCATCGGTTTGACGCTGGGGGATGAAGCCCGCCGACGCTATCGCATCATCATTGATGACCCGGAACTGGTCGCGCTGGAAGTCAAGAAAGGGATCAAGGATGTGACCTTTTACCGTCGTCAGACCAGTGATGCCTTTTATTTCAACTGGATGCTGAAAATTGATCCCGAGTTCCAGGTGCCTTTCGTACCGACTCACGCCAACATGGCCAGGCTCGACTTGCACAGGGATCAACCCAAACACAAATTGGCCGCCAATCTTCGTCGTGCCTTTTCGGGCATTGTGGCGGGTAACGTGAAAGAAGATGGCGTGCGCGAAGTCGCCAAGCACGGCCCTTTCGAGATATCAGGAGACAAGGAGCTGCTGGACGCGCTCTCGGCGCTGCTGGAGTCGTTCGTTAAACAGAACCGGATGAAACTACCCGGCAAAGCCTATAAGCCCTGCTACAGGATCGTTTGATCCTGTAGCAGCATCCAGGCTTAGAGCTTGGAGTAGAAAGCAGCGATGTTGGCAATGTCATCGTCGGTCAATGCCGCCGCCTGTCCCTGCATAATCATCGCCTGCCCACCCGTGCGGTTCTTGGCGCGGTAGGCTTTCAGTGCTTCAACCAGATAGGCTTCATTCTGGCCTTTCAGGTTGGGGTAGGTTGGAATCATGGCCTTGCCATCTGCCCCATGACACGCCGCACATACCGCAGCCTTGGCCTTCCCTGCTTCGGCGTCGCCGGCCTGAGCATTCATAACCACGCCGCCACACAGCAGAATGGCCGCCATCAAGGTACCTTGAATTTTCATACGTTTTCTCCCATAGCTCAGTTAAAGTATGCCCAGCTTTTGTTTCAAATGATGGTAGCGGGCATATTGACGGTGGCTCTCCGGCAAATTGCCGAGTCGCCCCAAACACTGTTTCGCCAAGTTCAGCGACTGCTCGTCAGTCTGACGATTTTCCATCGACTTGACAATGACCTGCACCAGGTTGAGGTTCAATGCAGGATGCCTTGGTGAGTAGTCCAACGCATCGGTGAATACACGGATAGCGCCCGCAAAGTCACCACTTTCGACCAATTTGATCCCTTCCTTGTTTAATTCTGCCGCCCGTTGACGGGCTCCGGCACTGACCGGTTCCTCTCGAATCTGCGCCACCCGCTGCATAACTTTTTCATCCCCGGCATGAAGCAGCGAGACCTGCGCAAGAATGAACTCGGCCTGGGTATCCTTTCCGGCACCCAGCAGCGCTTCAGCGTATTCCAGCGCCTTTTCACTTTTCAGCTCCAGCCCAATGCGCTGATATAGCCCTTCCGCCTTCGCCAGGCTGGCGGCCTCCTCCGGTTCATTCTGCAAGCGATGATGCAGTTTCGCGTCAATGACCGAACGCTGAAAGTGAATCAGATCACCCCCCTCCAGGGATGAGGCCATTTTTTCCAGTACCGACAGTGCATCTCTGGCCAGATCATCTCGCAGCTCCTTGGGTGCAGACTCGCTTTTCTCAGTCAGGGCGCGCGCATACCCAATATGGTTCTCTGGACGGTTAAAGACGCTGTGACTTCCCATTTCCACCGCATTGCGAAAAGCCTCCGTGGCGGTTTCGACATCCTGATTGTGCATACTCAGGTCTCCCAGGCGGGCGTGGCGACGAATCGCAGCGGGTGAACGGTTCACCGCATCGGTCAGAACCGCCTGAGCCTCGACTGCACGACCGGTTTCAACCAATAAGTCCGCCATCAGATCATAGGCATGCAGGCAATTCGGCGCGGTTTTGATTACCTGCTTCAAAAAGGTTTCCGCCTGCTCATATTCCGCCAGCGCCAGATAGACCCTTGCAATCCCTAACTGGGCCCACACCAATGGCTTTTCATTCAGCACCTGTTTGTAGACACGCAGCGCTTCCGGGTACGCCTTGGTTTGCAGGTAGAGCTCCGCCACGGTTTTTTCGCACCAGCGCAGGTATTTGCTGCCTTTACGAATCTTTTCTTCGCAGCGATTAATGGCTTCACTGGTGCGTTTCATATCCATGGCATGACGGATGTCATAGAGACTCTCATTGTCGATCAGTAAGGCATCCAGACGCTGTTGCAACACATTTTCAACAATGGGTTTGGAGATATACGCGTCAGGTTGGTGATCAATAGCACCCAACACCATTTCCCGCGTGGTTTCCGCCGACATCATGATAAACAGGGAGGTAAAGCGCAGCAGGGCACGCTCACGCAGCTCTTCCAACACATGCTGCCCGTTGCGTCCTTCCAGGGCGTATTCACAGATGACCACATCGAAGAGCCCTTTGCCACAGCGGTCGATTGCATGTTGTCCGTCCACGGCAACGTCAATATACCAGGCGCCCAGTGCCTTGAGCTTGCGCTCCAGCAACAAGCGTGATTCCAATTGCGAATCCACGATCAGAAAACGGGTATTGCGATACTCACGGGAGATCATTCCCTGCTCCGTCTGCTCATTGTCTTTTTACTAACCATAGCAAGAAATTCAACAACAGTTTCCACAATTGGTGGGAAGTGCTAGGTTTAGGAAAAGGTTTTAAGAGCGAGTTCGCCATGATGAAAGCCGTCGGTTATTTGCAATCTCTGCCCATTGATCACCCGGAAGCCCTGCTGGATATCGAACTTCCCCAACCGACGCCAGGCTCCCATGACCTGCTGGTGAAAGTGCAGGCTGTCTCGGTCAATCCTGTCGATACGAAAGTACGCAAACGCTCGGCTCCACCGCTGGGTAGTTACAAAGTGCTGGGCTGGGATGCCTGCGGCACAGTGGTCGCAGTGGGCGCGAAAGTCACTCATTTTAAGGTCGGCGATGCAGTGTGGTATGCAGGCGATATTACCCGACAAGGCAGTAACGCTGAATATCAGGTCGTCGATGAACGGATAGTGGGGCCCAAGCCCGAAACCCTCTCGTTTGCGGAGGCCGCTGCGCTGCCACTAACCGGGCTGACGGCCTGGGAATTGCTGTTTGATCGCCTGCAGGTGCCTAAAGAGCCTGTCCGCCCTGACGATACGATTCTGGTCGTCGGCGCTGCGGGCGGGGTTGGTTCGATTATGATCCAGCTAATCCGGCAATTAACGGGTTACCGGGTGGCCGCCACAGCCTCTCGCCCGGAATCCCGCGAGTGGGTCAAATCGCTGGGCGCCGAGATCGTCATCAACCACAATCGGCCACTGGCACGGGAACTGGAAGTCGCTGGCATCGCCAACGTACCTTATGCGGTCTGCCTGAATCAGACCGACCAGCACTTTTCCGAAATCGTTACCGCGTTGAGGCCACAGGGCCGCTTTGGGCTGATTGACGACCCACAGCAACTGCTCGATATTCGTCAGCTCAAGCTCAAAAGCTTATCCCTGCATTGGGAGCTGATGTTCACACGTTCCATGTTCCAGACGCCGGATATGCTCAGACAGCGGGAGATTCTCACCGAGTTATCAACGCTGGTCGACGCCGGAAAAATTCGCACGACCCTGCAGGAAAAATTGGGCTTCATCAATGCGACGAATCTACGGCGTGCCCATACGCGACTCGAGGCGCACGAGGCGCGCGGCAAAATGGTTCTGGAGGGCTTTTAGCAGCATTATGTTGTTGAATCACGCCTCTATTCGCTTCCGACTGACCTTCATGGCAGGCGTGCTGACCACCCTGATGCTGGTCATGAGCATGGGGGGCCTGTACTTCAATCATCAGCAGGCGGAAGTAATCCGCGATCTCCATCAGGAGGACATTGTGATTCTGAAACGGATCACAGATGTGAGCCGGCTTTATGCGGTCAATGTCGTTGACACTGCGCATAAGGCCCGCAATGGCAATCTCAATTATGAACAAGCCCTTCTGGATTTAAAGGTCTACGAAGACCGTATTGCTCGGGAGTGGCAATATTACTCGGATTCCGTTGCAGCCCAGAATTCGCGGATTGGCCATCAGCAACTCGAGATGCTCGAACCCCTTAAACAGCAGGCCGACCGACTGGTCGGTGAGCTGCATACCATCCTCATCGCCGGTAACGTCCAGGCTCTTGTCGTATTCACGACTGAAGCCCTTTACCAGACCATCGACCCCCTGACTCAGCTTCTCACCGAGTTCGCTTCGGAACGAATGAATGATGCCGAGCATGACGCGGCGGAGGCTCTCGAAACTTATGAGCAAACCCGCTTCTTTTTTCTAACGGTACTGGTCATTGCCCTTGCACTCGCCATTGGGCTGAGTTCACTGGTCACCCAAAGTATTACCCGTCCTCTCCACACGCTCGTCAATCATATGCGAACCCTCAAGTCAGGCCGGATGGCAGATATTAGCCGCAACCAAAAAGGTGAGTTCGGTTTTGTCATGAGAGAATTGGCTGAGCTGCAGGAAATCCGCCTCAAAATGGAGCAGGAACGGAGCGCCGTTCAATCAAAACTGCAGCGCTTCAGCGACGTCCTGATTGCACTCTACAAACGCACGGGCAGCGGACAGGATTACAACGCCCGCATCAAGGAAACTCTCGCGAAAGCGACGATGGCCCTAGAGGTCAATCGTAGCAGTGTCTGGGAACTTTCAGATGACGGCAAGACGCTGCTTTGCCAGCATATGTATGAACGCAGTGCCGGGTTGTTCACACGGGGGCAGACGCTTTCCCTGGAGGAGGCGCCCCAGTACCGCAGCGCACTGCACAATCACCGGGTCATGACGATATCCAATGTCAATGAAGACGAGCGCATCGCCCCACTCATTGATTACTACTTCGCCCCCAAGCACATTCAGGCGCGCATGGACGCGGTCATCATCACCGACAACCTTGTGCAGGGCATCGTTTGCTTTGAGCATTGCTTTTCTCCCCGTCAGTGGCTTCCGGAAGAGAGTGTGTTTGCCGGTGCCATTGCCGACCTGATTCAATCTGAATTCGCCGCAAAACTGCTCATCGAGAGCAAAGACCGGGCACAGGCGATCATCGACAACACCGTCGACGCCATCATTACCATCAATGAATTCGGTGTGATCCAGTCCTTCAACCACTCAGCCGAAGACATTTTCCAGTACCCTGAGGCCGAGGTGCTGGGACAAAACGTTAAGATGTTGATGCCAGAAAGCTTTGCGCGGGAACATGATCAATATCTCCGCAACTACCTGGACTCTGGAGAAGCTCATATCATCGGCATCGGGCGGGAAGTCAGCGCCGTGCGTAAAAATGGCGATGTGTTCCCCGCTGACCTTGCAGTGTCCCGCATCAGTCACCGTGACAAAATCGTCTTTGTCGGCATGATCCGTGACATCTCTGAGCGCAAGCGCAATGAGCAACTCAAAAAAGACTTTATTTCCACCATGAACCATGAGTTGCGCACACCGCTAACGTCGATTTCAGGCTCCCTGGCGCTGATCGCGTCCGGCACCATGGGGGTTGTGCCCGAGAAAGCGGTCGAACTGCTGAACATTGCGCGCAATAACGTCAACCGTCTGGGGCGGCTCATCAACGAACTGTTGGATATGGATAAAATTCTGTCCGGCAAAATGACCTTTACTCTCAGCGTATGTGATGTTCAAGTGCTGGTCGGGCGCACCGTGAAAGACATTGAGTCACAAATCGGCCAGAAAAAACTGACGACAGAGATTCAAGCGCCACAGGACACCCTGCGCATTCGTGTGGATGCTGAGCGTCTCTCTCAGATTCTGCTGAACTTTCTTTCCAATGCCATCAAATTTGCGCCCGCGAGCAGTATGCTCCGCATCAACCTGAGCCGAGAGGATGCCAATATCCGAATTTCGGTGTCTGACGAAGGCCCTGGAATACCGGACAGCTTTCACACCCAACTCTTTCAGAAGTTCGCTCAGGTGGACTCTTCGGATACGAAAAGCAAAGGCGGGCAAAATTGGCTATTTACGCGCACCCAGCGGAGGGGCCTGCTTTTACGTTGAATTTCCCGAGTGTGTCGCAGATGACAGCTGATGGAATCGTCAAATACCGTAAAAAATAACGATTCGGATCAAAAATCAACACACTGCTACTTGAGGTAACATTTTCTCGCCGGTAGACTGCACAGCAATTTTTCACAGGTGTATCAATCATGCTGATGTCTGCCCCTTTCGCTTCGACGCTCGCCGCCGGTCTGGTGCTGTTCGGAATGACCTATACGGCCAACTCTGTTCTTAATGCGCTGATCCGTCGCGCTCAGGAACGCAAAATCGCTCAAGAGAACACCGAAGATACCCTCACCGAAGTCTGACCACTCATGCCAACGGGTTTGTCACAATTGGCAATCCCATCGAATGGCATTTTAACGCTACACTGGTCCTCATATAACAACGTGTGTCCGATACAACGGACCGGTGAGGACTTACATGACCCAGATTCTACCGCTCTATCTCAATGGTGAATGGACCCAAAGCGCGTCCAAACGTTGGATTGCCAATCTGAACCCGGCAACGGGACAAAAACTTAGCGAAGTTCCCTGTGCCACGCCTTCCGAAATAGAACGGGCGATTGCCGGAGCCAAGGAAGCGTTTCAGACCTGGAAAGAAGTGCCGGTTCCCGACCGAGCACGCCTGTTACAACGTTTCCTGCACTTGCTGAAAACCCACCATGATGACCTTGCCGAAACACTGAGTCAGGAAACCGGAAAAGTCTTTGCCGATGCCAAAGGCGATGTCTGGCGCGGAATTGAAGTCGTAGAACATGCCTGCAGTATTCCCACCCTGATGATGGGTGAAACGGTGGAAAACGTGGCCCGTGACATTGATACACACACGCTTTTACAACCCCTTGGCGTCTGCGCAGGCATCACACCTTTCAACTTTCCTGCCATGATACCCCTCTGGATGTTTCCATTGGCCCTGGCCTGCGGCAACACCTTTATACTTAAGCCCTCAGAACAAGACCCCATGACACCCGTCAGGCTCATCGAGCTCCTGCATGAAGCCGGTTTACCCAAAGGGGTTCTGCAACTGATTCATGGCGACCGGGAACAGGTCGAGCCCTTGCTGACTCACCCGGATATTCGAGCCATCTCTTTCGTTGGCTCATCCACCGTCGGGCAACATATTTACCGGACCGGCACCCAGCACCTCAAACGTGTGCAGTGCATGACCGGCGCCAAGAATCATATGGTCATCATGCCTGATGCGGATATGGCACAGGTTATCCCACATTTGGTCGGCGCATCAGTGGGGGCCGCCGGTCAACGCTGTATGGCCATCTCGGTTGCCGTCTTTGTCGGCAGTGCCCGTGCCGCTTTGGAGCCGCTCAAGGAGGCGCTGGCCGAGGTTAAACCCGGTTTGTGGAACGAGTCCGATGCCGGGTTTGGCCCGTTGATCAGTGAACCCGCCCGTCAGCGGGTACTCAAATTGATCGGGCTGGGCAAACAGGAAGGTGCAAATTGTCTGCTGGATGGCAGTGCGTTCATGCGGGAAGACTATCCGCTGGGGCACTGGGTCGGTCCGACCTTGTTCAGCGAGGTCACACCTGAGATGACACTTTATAAGGAAGAAATCTTCGGGCCGGTTCTGCTGGCCATCTGTGTTGAAACACTGGAGGAAGCCCTGACGCTGATCAATGCCAACCCCAACGGCAACGGCACTTCGATCTTCACCAACTCCGGCGGTGCCGCACGCTATTTCCAGCACCATGTGCAGGTGGGTCAGGTCGGCATTAATGTACCCATTCCTGTTCCCCTGCCCTTTTTCTCCTTCACGGGCTGGCGCAATTCGTTTTACGGCGACCAACACGCTTACGGTAAGCAGGCGATTCGTTTCTATACCGAAACCAAGACTATTATCAGCCGATGGTTCCACCAGGGTGAAGAGGTCCAGGGTCCCAATCTAACGATTCAAATGCGGTAACACGATGAATTTTGATCTATCCGACGAACAAAAAGCCTACCAGGCCGCTGCCCGTCAGTTTGCACAAAAAGCACTGACCCCCTTTGCCGCCGAGTGGGACGCGCACTCTCACTTTCCGATCCAAACCCTGAGACAAGCAGGCGACATGGGCTTCATGTCGCTCTACACGCCTGTGGAGCATGGTGGCATGGGGCTGGGTCGACTGGATAGCACACTCATCATCGAAGAGCTGTCGCTGGGCTGCACCGCCACCGCCGCCTACATCACCATCCACAACATGGCAACGCGCATGATCGCGACCTATGGCACTCCGGCCCTGCATGCAGAGGTGTTGCCACGACTGGTCAGCGGGGAAAAGCTCGCCTCCTATTGCCTGACGGAGCCAAACGCGGGGTCAGATGCCGCCTCGTTGAAAACCACCGCCCTGCGTCAGGGCAAGAACTACGTTCTGAACGGCAATAAAGCCTTTATTTCAGGCGCAGGAAGCACCGACTTTCTGGTTGTGATGGCACGTACCGGCGAGAGTGGTTCCAAAGGTATTTCCGCGTTTGTGGTGCCGGCGCGGGCGGAGGGTATCAGCTACGGGCGCAAAGAACAGAAAATGGGCTGGAATGCCCAACCGACCGGCACGATCAACTTCGATCAGGTGGTTGTCCCCGAGACCTGGCGTTTGGGTCAAGAAGGCGAAGGCTTTGGATTTGCTATGCAAGCACTGGATGGGGGGCGAATTAATATCGCCACCTGCTCCCTCGGCACAGCTCAGGCCGCCCTCAATCAGGCCCACAGCTACCTGCAGACCCGCACCCAATTCGGTAAACCTTTGTCCAGTTTCCAGGCCCTGCAATTCAAACTGGCTGATATGGCAACCGAACTGCAAGCCGCCCGCCAAATGGTCAGACTGGCTGCCTGGAAGCTGGACCATGACGATCCTGAAGCCAGCACCTACAGCGCGATGGCCAAACGTTTCGCGACCGATGTCGGCTTTGAGGTCTGTAATGAGGCGTTACAATTGCACGGCGGCTATGGCTATATTCGGGAATATCCACTGGAGCGGCATGTGAGAGACAGCCGGGTTCACCAGATTCTGGAAGGCACCAACGAAATCATGCGTGTCATCATTGCGCGACGATTGCTGAATAACGCGCATTTGGCGGGATTCCGGGAATAACCGGAAAGGCTGGCGTTCAGCCTATACGCTGGTTTAAAGATTGGGGCTGTCAAAACCACGCCAGTTGCGCAGCCAGGTCTGAAAGTCCGCCGCGCTCATGGGGTGGGCGACAAAAAAACCCTGCACCACATCGCACCCCAGTTCGCGTGAGCGTATCCAGTCTTCACGGGTTTCTACGCCTTCAGCAACGATCGTCATGTTGAGCTGGCGCCCTAAACTGACACTGGATTCAAAGATTGCTTTGGCTGCAGGATCAGTATTCGCGCCGCGAACGAAGCTGCCATCAATCTTAAGCTCATCGAAAGGGATACGTTTGAGGCGTTCCAGAGACGAGTAGCCCGTTCCAAAATCGTCCAGCGAAAGGCCCAATGCTCTCATGCGAAGTCGGGTCAGCACCTCCAACGAATCGACCAGATTCCGATCCAGCATGGATTCGGTCATTTCAATACTGATGACATCATTGGAAATACCACAGGCTTTGCAGCGACTTTCTAACTTTTCCGGCAAGGAAACCTCGACCAGGGCTGCCGCAGACATATTAACGGCAATATCCAGTTTTTTGCCCGTTTCATCCCAACCGGCGATATCCTTGAAAACGAGATCCAATGTTGTGTCCGCAAAGGTTCTGACAAAGTGATGCGAGTCGGCCAACGGCATAAACGCCGCCGGCCTCAGCACCGAGAACCTCTCCTGTATGTATCGAAACCTGCGGCTGGTAATACAGCTGCAAATGATCGCCTTTCAATCCTTCCGCAAACGCGCTTTCGGTCAGCATCTGCAAAGGTCGCTGGTCAGGTTGGCGTGTCAGGAAATGATTGAAGTCACGAATCAAATCTGACACTGCCTCCGCTTTAACCGGCTTCGACAAAGACCCCAGAACATTCAGATACCGCCCACGTGCGACGTTGACGGCGGCGCGCAAAACGCTGCTGTCCGCGCCGCTGAACAAGATCAACCCGCCCTGATACTTGATCTCGGCCAGGTGGCGCAGGGTTTCAATGCCATCCATGTCCGGCATCAAAAGATCCAGCATGATGATATGAAACGTTGCAGGATCGTTTTTGACGGCGACAACCGCATCCATCCCACTCGCCACGCAGGTGACTGAGGCGGGCGTCAGCCGTTCGAGCGTCATGCTGACAAGATCGCGCATAAATGCATCGTCATCAACGACTAAAAAATTCAGCTGATTCGCTTTGAAAAAGTCTGTGTCTGTCATGCGCATTCTGCCTTCATGGTTGGCGTTCCAACCATTGACTCAATTGATACTTCAATACACCGTATTCTCGCTTGAGTGGCTCAAGTTGGGTAGGCTCCAATAGCCTTGGAAGAAGACTTCATCTTATGCGCAAGCAAATGAATGGTCGACGTCTCGCTGGCACACACGGCCCGATCAAACTCTTTGAGCATTTCATCGCCATCTTCAATATATCGACCCAGAATTCGCTTGTGCAAGTCAGGTTCATTTCCCACTAAGGAAACCAAAACGCCAATACTAAAAGACCCGACTTCCTGAGTGGACATTTTCGGATGGTCATGCGAACGTTTGCCCACTGCATTCACGCGCTCTCCAGCAGCCGTAGCAGGTTGTGTTGACTTTCCCGCTCCCGGATGGCGTTGGTGAGTTGGAATCCGTCCATCTCCGGCATGTGGCAGTCAGTCAATACCAGGTCAAAGGCTTGCTGTTGCAGTAATGCCATCGCCTGACATCCGTTATCAACAATGGTGCTCGACAACCCAAGACGTTTCAGCTGCTGGAAGATCACCTCCTGATTGACAGGATTATCTTCCGCCACCAACACCCGACAGGCGTTACTCTCTGAAAACAGGGGATGCAATTGCACAGCAATGGTTAATGCTGCATCGGGTGTTTTTTCCTGACGCCCGGCCGCATACTCAACGGCGCTAACCAGGCTTTGACGACGCATAGGATCTGTCAAAACGACTGAGATACCCGTGGGAAGGCTCAATTGATGGTGTTGGCGCGAGCGCAGAACCACCAGGCGACTGCGTAAGGCCTCGGGTAAATCCGCAGACTTAAGAATCCATCTCAGAAGGGTTGAATCATCGGAGTCCAGTGCCACAATCACCACCGTCGAAGCGTCAACAGAATGTGACTGATGAAAAAGTGTTTCAAGGTCTGGAAACCTGACCAACTGGGCGCCGGCATTCTGCAAGTAAGCGCTCAGAATGGTTTCAAGCGAGGCGTCTCTGACCAGGTATTTACACTGAACACCCTTCAGAGTGGTCCCGCTTGCCAAATCCAATGCCGGCGAAGACTGCATCGGGAAAACAACCTCAAACGTCGTTCCGCGTGTTACGTCCGTATCGACAGCGATGGTCCCTCCCATCATCGTGACCCGTTGCTTGCAAATGGACAGCCCCAGCCCGGTTCCACCAAACCGGCGAGTGGTCGAACTCTCCCCTTGGGTAAAAGGACTGAAGAGGCGCTGCTTGATGTCATCTGACATACCAATGCCATTGTCTGTCACTGAAATGCGGATGTTTTTACCCTCGTCAACATCACTGCAGTTCAGCCACACTTTGCCAGGCAAAGAACTCTGCGGCGCACCACAGAATTTAATGGCATTACTGCACAGATTGAAGAGCACCTGCCTGATGCGCACTTCATCGCCCAGAATAGCGTTGGGAAGCGTTGGAGCTACGTACACATAGATACTGAGATTCCGCCGGGAAGCATTGGCCGCGAGCGTTTCAGTGACACTTTCGACCAACTCCAGCAAAGTGACCGCCGATTCACGCGCGGTGGACAACATTGATTGCTGCTCCGGTTCCAGGCGCGTATCGCTGAGCAGTTCTAACATGCCGATAACACCGTTCATCGGCGTCCGAATCTCATGGCTCATCGTCGCCAGGAAGACACTCTTGGCTTCATTGGCGGCATCCGCTTCATTTTTGGCTTGTTTAAGTTGGCGATTACTGGCCTCCAGTTCCGCCGTTCGCGCCTGAACCTTCTGCTCAAGCCTCTGGTTCAACAGAATAATCTCGTCCTGTGCATGAGTCAGCGCATCAACCTTATTCAGCAGATTGCCGCTAACCCGCTGGTAGTCACCACGGGTGATATCATGGTCCCGCTCCAGTCTGACCAGTGCCCGACGCAATTCCTCTGATTTGTCCTGCTTGCGGATATTATCCTCCAAGGCCGCAAGCAAAGGATGTAGCAATGCCGGCAACCACTGCAACCAGCCGGGTAGAATGATAAAATGCCAGCATTGATCACCAAGCTGGCGCGCGGTGAACGTTGGCCCCAGCTGAATAAACGCGCCCTGAATACGATCACAGCACCCATTGACCGCACTCAGGGCGTTTTCAAGATCATCAATGAGCACGACGATGGGCAGTGTTTCACCCAGATTTTCAGACAAAGCCAGAATTTCATGTCGGATCTCTTCGCCGAGTATCGCTTTGCGTCCCGCACAACTGACAATGATGGCGGCGGCGGGGTCAAATCCCTCCTGTTTTCGAGCCGCCGCAATCTGGTACACCTCGTTGATTAGTTCGTCCGGCCGGGCAAGACACACCTGAACTGACTTTCCGGCCTCAATGCCACCATATAACCCGAGAGAACGCTCACTTTTGGAGAAGTCCGGAACGATGGAACGGAGTCGCTTAATTTCAGGCTGGTCAGCATCAATCACGGTCAGGGTCATCACCCCCCGGTCAGACTGTAAGACGGGTTTGCCGGTCTCCCGCTCGATAAAGTCCATCGCCGAATGCCCACCGATGCTGTAAACCGACGCCCCTTCCGCCCTATCCACTGTCCCCTGCTTACCGACCGGGGTCAGGTTATTACCAACCGAAATATCAAATTTCACCTCGCCCACGGCAGCGAGCAATGCAGCCGTATTGCGCTTGCACTCGCGATTAACATAGACGGCACAGTCCGCCATGCGGTTATCGGCCGGTGCTTCGTGTACACCGGGCTCCGCCATCACCTGCCATTTTACGCTGCCTTCGGAGTTGAGCCCGATCGCCGCCACACCATGCTCACTGGCACCACTGGTTTCGTAGTAACCATCGCCCGTATTGCCGATCAGAATCAGATTTTCATTTTCAAGCACATCAAATATCGACTCAACCAACTCATTAGGGCCTGTGGACATTTGCGCGTAAGGCATTGAAAAGTAAGAGCAAGCTCGTAATATTGTAGTTCTCACACAACAACAAAAGAGCTTGCAATGCCCCGATACATGCTCAGTGACGAGCTGTGGTCAAAGCTGAAAAGGATCATGCTTCAATTCAGTATTTATGACAAGCGCAATCTGCGCATGATGGTAGAAGGCATCCTCTATCGAATGCGTGTAGGTTGCCCCTGGAGGGATATCCCTGAACAGTTTGGAAAGTGGAATTCGGTGTACCGGAAATTTAACGTCTGGTCTAAGAAAGGAATCTGGCGTTGTCTGCTCGATGCTTTGATTTTCGAGCCGGACTTGGAGTGGGTTTTTATCGATGGAAGCTATGTAAAGGCCCATCAGCATAGCGCAGGGGCAATTGGCAAATCACCTCAAGCCATTGGAAAAAGCAGAGCTGGCAGGACATCCAAGATACATCTGGCGATCGATGCATATGGCTTGCCAATAGCGTTTAATATTACCGGCGGCGAAGTGAATGACTGCACCGAGGCCCCAGGCATTATCGAATCACTTCCAGGCACGGAGTTTTTCATTATGGATAAAGGCTATGAAAGTGAGCGAATCAGAGAGATGATAGAGGCGAGAGGTGGCAAGGCAGTCATCCCGCGAAAACGAAATTCGAAACGAGAAAATCCGACTTTTGACCGGCACTTATATAAACAAAGACACCTGGTCGAAAATGCGTTTGCCAACCTTAAGCGGTTCAGAGGCGTTGCTACCCGGTACGATAAACTCGGACGAAACTACGAAAGCACAGAGGCCATCGCGTGCTCATATTTATGCTTGCCGATGTGAAATGTCCACAGCCCCTAGACCTTCCTGGGGCGTGACGCTAAGCAAACCGCAGTTAATCTGTCCTCGATGTTCACATCGAATGCTTTACAGTTACAGGGTGGTTATGGCTATATCAATTGACATCACTTAAGGTTGTAAAACAATGACGCCCACACGCCCCCATTCAGGCACATCCAAACTGGAACTGCGCTACGAAAACCATATCGCCATCCTGACCCTCAATAATCCGGCGGCGAACACCTGGGACGAAGCGTCATTGACCGCCTTACCTGTTCTGATCAAGGCCTTGAACCAGGACCGGGCGACGACCTGTCTGATTCTCACGGGTGCCGGCGATAAATTTTTTTCGGCAGGCGCAGATCTGAAGCTTTTTGCCGATGGCGACAAAGCCCGTGCGAGGCGCATGGCCCGACTGTTCGGAGAGGCGTTCGAGGCTCTCAGCGCCTTTGACGGTGTATCCATCGCAGCAATTAACGGCTATGCAATGGGGGGCGGACTTGAATGTGCACTGGCATGTGATTTGCGAATCGCCGCTGAGGAAGCCATTATGGCCTTGCCCGAGGCCAGCGTTGGGTTGTTGCCCTGTGCCGGTGGCACGCAAAACCTCAGCTGGCTGGTCGGCGAAGGGTGGGCCAAACGCATGATTCTCCTCGGCGAAAAACTCAAGGCTTCGCAGGCACTGTCCATCGGTCTTGTTGAGGCCTGCGTCCCCCGTGCACAGGTGCTATCGGAAGCCCTGAACTGGGCGCAGCAAGCCGGACGTCAGAGTCCACCCGCCGTGCGAGCCTGTAAGCATCTCATCCAGGCCGGCCGCTCAGCCCCGATGTCGCAGGCCTTGCCACTGGAACGCGAGCGTTTCGTCGATCTGTTCGATACGGAAGACCAAAAGGAAGGGGTGAATGCCTTTCTGGAAAAACGTCCGCCCGTTTGGAAAAATGCCTGAGCACATAAGGAAGACGCCATGTCATCAGCACCGGACACGACACCTATCAGCGATAATCTGATCATCGAAAAGCGGCCCGTACCGGGAGGCCAGTACATCGGCCTTCTCACGCTGAATGCACCCTCCAGCCTCAATGCGCTGACGGCCCATATGATCGAAGGTCTTCTGCAACAGCTTCAGGCCTGGCGGACGGATGAGCACGTGGTGTGTGTCGTCCTGCGCGGGGTGGGAGAACGCGCCTTCTGCGCAGGCGGGGATATTAACCACCTCTATCAGGCCGCCGTTGCTGCCAACGGCCAGGCAGCACCCGACAATGAGCGCTTCTTCGAGCAGGAATACCGTGTCGATTACCTGATCCACACCTATCCCAAGCCTATCGTCTGCCTGGGCCACGGCTTCGTGATGGGAGGGGGCATTGGTTTGATGGCCGGTTGCAGCCACCGTATTGTGACCGAGCGCACCCGCATGGCCATGCCGGAAATCACCATCGGGCTGTTCCCGGATGTCGGTGGCACCTGGTTTCTCAGTCGCATGCCCGCCGGAACCGGACTGTTTCTCGGACTCACCGGCGCACACTGCAATGCCGCCGATGCCATCGATGTCGGTTGGGCTGACGCATTCCTGCCATCCTCCCAGCTGGATGCCTTTGTGGAGGCCTTGCAACGGGTGAACTGGACCAGTCCTGAAAGCAACCACACCCGCATTACGCAGGTTCTGCGGGCCTGGCAGGAACAACATCTCGCCCAGTGCCCCAAGGGTAATATCGCCCAGCACCAGTCACTGATACGGGAAATCGCGCAGTATCCCACCCTGGAAGCGGTGTGTCAGGCGATCCTGTCGCTTCCAGCACCGGATGCCTGGTGGGAAAAAGCACAAAAATCACTCGAGCAGGGCTGCCCGGTCACAGCCCATCTGGTGTGGTGGCAAATCACCGAGGGACGCAAACTGAGTTTGCCGGAGGTGTTCCGACACGAACTGGTCCTGGCAGTAAACTGCACACGCCACCCTAATTTCCGTGAGGGCGTACGCGCCCTGCTGATCGACAAAGATAATGCGCCGCAGTGGACGGTTACGCAGATACAGGGCGTCAAGACAGAACTCTTACACGACTTGCATACCGCACCATGGGCAGAACATCCGCTGGCCGATCTGGGCGCCTGAGCGCACCCCATCGGCCCGCCAATAACAAAAACAACATCCCTCAGAGGAGGAACGGCCATGCCAACCATCGCATTTATCGGACTCGGCAATATGGGTGCCCCCATGGCACTCAATCTACTCAAACACGGCTATTCCCTGCAGGTCTTCGACCTGCAGGCAACCGCCATGGAGCGGCTGGCGGCGGCCGGAGCAACCCTGGCAGGCTCCGCCTTGCAAGCGGCTGAAAAGGCAGAGATCGTCATTACCATGCTGCCCGCCTCAGTGCATGCCGAACAGGTCTATCTCGGCAAATCCGGGCTTATTGAAACGCTATCTGCCGACAAGCTTCTGATCGACAGCTCGACCATCGCGCCTGACATTGCACAAAAAATTGCCCGCCATGCCGTTGCCAAAGGTTTTCGGATGCTTGATGCGCCAGTATCAGGCGGAACAGCCGGCGCAGCCGCAGGCACATTGACCTTTATCGTAGGCGGCGCAAGCGCCGACCTGGAGACTGCACGCCCCCTGTTCGAGGCCATGGGCAAACACATCTTTCATGCAGGGGATCATGGCGCAGGTCAATCGGCAAAAATCTGCAACAACATGCTGCTGGCCATTCACATGATTGGCACGGCCGAAACGCTACAGTTAGGTGTCAATTTAGGCCTGGATCCCAAAGTGCTGTCTCAGATCATGTTACAGAGTTCCGGGCGCAACTGGTCATTGGAGCTTTACAACCCTTATCCCGGCGTCATGGAAAGCGTACCCGCCAGTCGTGGCTACACCGGAGGCTTCGGAGGGCCCCTGATGAATAAGGATCTGGGACTGGCACAGGAAGCGGCAATACAAAGCCACTCCAGCACGCCCATGGGCGCACTGGCCAAGTCGCTTTACCAGCAATGGATCAATCTCGGCAATGAGAGCAAGGACTTTTCAGGTATTCAGGGGCTCTTTTAGCGCGCCACCCCTGAATCACCGATGTGACGACAACTTACTCGTACTTACTCGGCACCTGATTTAACCAGCAGCATCTGCACATCCTGCAGATTGCCTTGCTGGGCAACATCCAATGCACTGATACCCTCAGCATTGCGATAATTCAGATCGACACCCGCATCAATCATCAACTGCGTAAGCAGCAATGAATTGGTAGTCACAATGTGCATCAGCAGGGATCGGCCAGCAAAACTCGTGTTGACGTCGGCTCCTGCCCTGATCAGGGTTTTAGACGCCGAGAGCTGTCCTTTGGTTAACGCCGCGGCCAGAGGCGTTCGCCCCTTCTCATCGGTCGCCTCAAGATCTGCACCCGCCAACGCCAAGGCCCGAATCATTCTCACATTGCCCCGTTCGGCGTAGTAGTGAATGGCCGTCGCATGGCCCTCCCCTGCACCCGTGCGCGGATTCGCACCACCGGCCAACATGTCCAGTACCGCTGCATCCATCCCCGCGGCCGCCGCCCGATCCAGAGCAGAACCCTGAGAACTGGTCACATTGATGGGATACCCCTTTGCGATCAGCGATTGAACATCCTTTTCATTCCCCTGTGCGATCGCAGTGACAAGCTCACTGGACTGCTCTGAACTGACAACGGCCAATGGATCTTCAACGGGGCGACTCTGGCATCCCATTAGAACCACTGCACTCACCGCCAGAACCAGGGGGTAGCGACTTTTTGATTTTATTCGCACCCTTGCTTACCTCGCTCTGTTGAAAAAAGCTACAATGCGATCTTTCCAGAAACGGGGCAGGCATGCAACTCACTGACGAGCAAAATGAGATCATTCAGGCAAAGCTCGCACACACAGTGATTACCGCCGTCGCTGGCAGTGGCAAAACCACCACCCTTACACACCGCATTTTACACCTGCTGGAACAGGGTATGGTGCCGGAACGGATCCTGGTGCTGATGTTTAATCGCAGTGCCAAAGCCGACTTCGAGCGCAAGCTGACGGAGTTGGCTGGCGGTCGCTTTAGCCGCCTTCCAGAGATTCGCACCTATCACGCCATGGGCCTGCGTCTCTACCGCCATTTTATCCAGCGAGGACTTTTACCCCCTTTCAAGGATAATCTACTCAGCGAGCAGGAGATTCACTGGCAACTCTGGCGACTCATCCAGCAAACTGCCCCAGGCGCGCTGGCAGATGACCTGCGAACCCGCAAAACGGAATGGGTTGAACTCGCCGCCAGCCTGCTGGATCGAAAAAAATCCACACTTCAGCCGCTGGAAAGCGTGTTTCAAGCCATGGGCATTCGTGCCGAACTGGGTTTTCTGTGCCAGGTGATCGAGCGTTTTGAATCCTGGCGCATGGCCCAATCCCGCATCAGCTATGCTGATATGCTCCACGAGCCCGTCAAACTGATTGCCGGCAACCCGGACATTCGTGCCTGGGTCAGCGACCGCATGGACATGATTCTCGTGGACGAGTACCAGGACACCAACGATGTCCAACACCTCCTACTGACAGCGATCGCCGGCAAGCGTGCCAAAGTGACCGTGGTCGGCGACCCGGACCAAACCATCTACGAGTTTCGCGGCGCAAGTCCCGCGTTCATCCTGCAACGCTTTGCACGCGACTTCCCCCAGCCCAGTGAACGATCATTGACGTTCAGTTTTCGCTACGGCCCCAGCGTGGCAAGCATTGCCAACAAGATGATTCAGCACAACCTGGGACGCAAAAACCAGCACTGTCGTGCTCACCCTACGAATCCCAATACTCAGGTGAGTCTGCTCTCGACGGATCAACCTACCACGATGCTGATCCAGCACCTGAGAAAGCGAAAAAAGGCCGGCACCTTGAGTGAGTCTGCCGTGCTGTTTCGGGTATGGTCCCAATCGGTTCCGGTTGAACTGGCGTGTCTCTCGGAGGGCATTGACTACCGGGGCGATCAGGGCAAAGGCGCTCTGAATAATACCGACGTGCGCCAGGTCATCGCGCTGCTTGAGCTGGCCGCCGGAAAATTCGCCGAGTTGAGTCCAACTGAACGCGGCGAGCGACTCCACGCCCTATTGAAATTTCCCCATGTCGGTCTGCGTGACGGCGATTTGCAGCTATTAGCCAGTCGGTCAGCCCAGTCTGCATCGCGCTTTGGAGATCGCCTGCTGGAGGATCTGCCCGCTGACCTGCACGGCCTGCAGCGCTTCAAACTCAAGCGTTGCGCCCGCCTGTGGAATCACCTTGAACAGGCACGGGGCAACGCCGCCAAGGTCGTGCGGGAGTACGCAGAGGAATCTGAGTTATTTCGGGGAATTCAGGATCTGGCCCTGACCGCCGAAGCGGGCCAGGAGCGCATCAACATCGTTCGTCAGATGATGACCTATCTTACGCAATTGAAACTCACACCCGAACAGGCGGTCGAGCATTTCAGAACACTGAGTGAACGCGCTGCACAACCCCAGACCGGCAATGACCGCCTGACGCTCAGCACCATTCACAAAACCAAGGGGCTTGAATGGAATCACGTTTACATTCTCGGTCTCTCCCGGCGCTACATGCCCTATGCCTATCAGGGACTCACTCAGGAAGACGATAAACAGCAGCTCGAATCCGAGCGCCGCCTTCTTTACGTCGCGCTGACCCGCTGCCGTGAAACGCTCACCCTGATTGCACCCAAAGCCTCAGATAACCGCAAAGATCCCGATGCTCAGCCCAGCCCCTTTCTCGACGAAATGGGGCTCCTCGAAAAAGCCTCACGCAAGACAGCGCCAAACCGATCACTCAAAAGCCTGTTTTTCGATTAACGCTTTTTCGGTGTCCAGGCCCAGATCATCTCGGCCAGAACCGGTTCTTTGGCTTCAGCGTCAGTCAATTTTACCGCCACGGTGACTTCCCCTTTTTCCTGGGTCTTGATCTGCTCAACCTGCTCATCCGTCAACCAGGCTTCAGCCCGCATATTCCCCTTGGATCGCTTGACGTAATCCAGCTTGATCGTCTTGATCACCGGCACCGCAGAGTCGGGTACATTCATTCCGACCAGATAGCCGGTCGCTGATTCTGCAATCAATGCATTCGCGATTGCATGCACACTACCAATATGATTCTGAACCGCCTTGCGATTCTTAAGGGTCACGATACATCGGTTCGGCGTCAGCATTTCCACGCGGGTACCGGCCGTCCCTGCAAACTTAACCGTACGTCCAAAAAAGGCAGACAAGGCGGCGGGGCGAACCCGTTCAGGCAACAGATTCAGTTTGGAGACGATTTTTTCAAGTTGATTCATGCCACTGCTCGCAATTAATTTACCATTGTTAAAATAACATCAGAAGATCTGCCCTCGCGGAGTGGAGAGCCCCTGCGGGAAAGGCTATACTTCTGATCTTCACAAAGCGGAGTATACAAGGAACGAGCTATGGCGGATATCAAACAAACCTTTGACGCAGCAGTTAACTATGTTCAGACAGCCGAGGGCGATTTCAAGCCTTCCAATGAGCTGAAGCTGCAGATGTATGCACTGTTCAAACAGTCCACCGAAGGGGATGTGACCGGCAGTCGACCAGGGATGATGAACGTCGTCAACCGGGCAAAGTGGGATGCGTGGGACAAACTGAAAGGCACCAGCAAAGAAAAAGCGATGCAGCAATACATCGACACCATCGAAGACCTGAAAAAGAAGGTCGGCTAAGCCAGGCAATCAGGTGCCATCAAACAGGCACCTGGAGATGTGACGGCCAGCTCGCAGGCTGGCCGCTTTACCACACACGATAGAGATCAGTCGTTAACGCGGTGTGCGGTAGATGTAATCGTAATTATACGTGCGCCCTTCGACCGCCATTGGGTCGGGCTTACCAATAAACTGGACGGGGATATTGAAACGCCCCAGGTCTTCCAGCGTATCGCGTGGCTCCAGCTCATTCTTCTTCGCAGACTTTAACGCTTCCGGGACTTCAACGGACTCGCCCGCCGCAGTGGTTGAGAGAGACCCTGGGATACCCGCCTCTTCCAGATCAATCGATTCCAGAGATTTAAGTTGAATCGTCTCCAAGGTAGATTTTTCAGCCCTTAGTGGTGCCGTTTCTGCCTGGACCGACCCTACACACATCAGCACGCCCACCGTCAGCGCACCGACGATAGAAGCAGCTTCAGGTCGAAACTTCACCTTTAACGCGCTGACCCTGATTATTCTGTTCATGACGCATCCTCGTTTCTTTTTGTCACCCTATTCCTATAGCGCTCATTTTATAGTCATTTCCGACGCAAAAACCTTAAACTTCTCACATTTGTGAGATACATCAACGAATGCTTTAGCTCGGAAAGTGCTGACGCATTCCTGCTTCACACGCTATGGATACAAGCGAACCCGTTCAACCGTAAAATGTTGATCAACCGTTATCCGTTTGACGACAAAATGCAGTTGCCGCATCTCGGTGTCGTCCATTTTCCTGCCGCCGGGCGTCTGCGTCCAGTCTTTATTATCAAAACGATAGGTGTTTAATCCGGGCTTGATGTCCAGCATCATGCCAAAACGATCTTCGGGCTGGTAACTCCGCAGAGAACGATAATATTGATCGCCCAGACTGAAAGAAATTCGAACAGGCTGTTCGGCAGAGAGGAGGATTTCCAGCGTCGAATAAGCCGACCAATCCGCCGGAAATTCATTGAAACGTATGATCGAATAGGGGGGAGGCGGTGGATTATCGGGATCCAGTGCCGGAACCGTAATGGTCAGTGCCTTACGCCCTGGAAAAAGAACGCTCGGCACACGGTCCTGGTCTGGATAGTCCCACTGCCCCCGATAGCCCGGAGTGGAGAAGTCTGCAAGTGAGGGTAGGCGCAACCCGGCGTCGACTGACACATAGACAGCCCACCCGAGTGGTCCCAGCGGCACCCACATCAAGCCTGTCAAACCAACGGCGAGCAACCCTTTGTGCATAGCCGACGCAGGCTTAATCGTCCCTGACATCCAACTCCAAAGCAGTGCTCCGGCCAGCGTCGATAAAACATCTTTCACACTGGAAGAGCGTCCGACGGTCAGCTGCAATACTTCAAACAGTGCGGCTAGCAAGGTTACGAGCAGCAGAACGGCAGCAGTTCGTCGCCCGCCTGAAGCGTTTATCCAAAGCGGAATCTGCCAGAAAGCGGCAGCGAGCCCTCCCCCCAAAACGATGTGTCCACAATCCCAGATTGCATGACCAATGGCACCATACAATCCGTCAATGGGTACGGGCAGGAGCAGCATCACACTGCAGAGAATCAGAAAAAGAATCGCGCGCCGTGTTTGTTGACGACGCAAAACATCGAGGATAATAACACCATCTCACTCAAGACGATTGAAGCCCACAATTATAACACTCCCTGACACAAGACCCGTGAAATTATGAAGACCAATCTCGTTACCCGTGAAGGACACGACAATTTACAGAAAGAACTCGATTTTCTTTGGCGACAGGAACGCCCCGAAGTTACTCAGAAAGTGAACTGGGCCGCGAGCCTTGGTGACCGCTCGGAGAACGCCGACTACCAATACAACAAAAAGCGTCTGCGGGAAATCGACCGTCGCGTGCGCTATCTGCGCAAGCGCCTGGAAGACATACGGGTGGTGGATTACGACCCATGCCAGGAAGGTAAAATCTTCTTCGGCGCCTGGGTCACGCTGACGGATGATGACGAGGCTTCGCTCACCTTTCGGATCGTCGGTCCGGACGAAATCTACGGCCGCAAGGATTATGTCTCCATCGACGCACCAATCGCACGGGCTTGCCTGAAGAAGGAGGTCGACGACGATGTCTTCGTTAAAACACCTGTCAGTGAAAAGACCTGGTATGTTGAGAAGGTGTGGTATGAAAAGCCTACGCCTTCGTGAGGGCGCGTTACCGTCAGAGCAACGACATTATTCCAGAGGCCGACGACGTCGCTTTGCCAGTCCACCGCCAATAAAGGCGGCCACGATGCCTCCGATCAGCGCAGGTGTCTGGTATGCCAGCTCGACACCTTCGCCACGATTCGCTGAAAAATGCATTAAACACAGCAAGCCAACCAATGCCAGGACATTCCAGTACTCAACCCGGGGCGACATTCGCGCGGTGACATAGCCGGCAAAGCCATCGAATAAGATCCCGGCACACATTAACACCAGAATGATGTCACCCAGCTGGGATGGGTCACTCAGAATCGTTTCAAGTTCGGCTTCTGATACCCCCTGGCCTAATAACATGCTGGCGTAGGCCGTCAGCACCACCAGCCAGGCAGCGAACGACCCCACCAGATCAACCAGCAGGCCAGCAAGAATGGCACGTATATTCAGAACAGGCATGAATTGAAAACTCTCGTCAGATAGCAGTGGGGCGCTATTGTAAGCCGAGATGGGAGATAAAAAAAAACCCCGTTGCCGGGGTAGTCCAGTGAGTGCGCACAGTCACAATAAAGACTAAACAAGGAAGAGATCAATGAAACACTGTCCCTCAGGACATTCGTAGACTACGACAACCGACATTGCTTGAACGTGGCGATCAGATTAACGATAGGTAAGGTACATTGGCGCCTAGCAATTGGCGTGAAAATGATCAAAACGTACAAGACGCTGCTTCGATAATTTGCTATTTTGGTGCGATTGTGAATAACCCCTGTAAATCCACTGCAAGGAACCGTATGCGACCGGTCAGACCTCAGGAGCAAGTCGAGGAAATCAAACAGAATGTGCTGAACACTGCGCTGGGCATCATTGCCCAGGAAGGATTCAACGCATTAACGATGCGACGCCTGGGGCGTGAACTTGGGATGACCGCACCCAATCTTTACAATTATTTCACGAGCAAGGACGAGATATACATCACGCTGATGATTCAGGGCTTCACGCGGCTGAGAGAATATATGGTGGAAGTGAGTGAAGCCGCCTCAAATCCTTTCCAGCGCGCACGCGATGTCATGCGTGCCTATCTGCGTTTCGGCTTCGAGCACCCACAACATTACGAACTGATGTTCTCCTCTCATGCACCTAAAACACCGGATTACAAAGGTACTCCCGAGGAATCGCTCTCAGAGCAGGAATTCGCGCTGGGTATGGAGGTCGCCCGTTTTGCAGAAACCGTACTTGATCTGGCACTTGAAGGCGTGGGCCTCAAAGCGACGGCAGACCAACGACGCACCATGCTCATTGAGCTGTGGAGCCTGCTCCATGGCATGGTCAGTCTGCACCTGACAGGCAACTCAAGCTACCTGACCGATCGTGTCATCGAAACCTACGAGCACATTCTGAATCTGTTGCTCGAACGATTCATCAATCAACATTTAATGCCCAAGAAATAGGTTGCCACCACTAGAAAACTGGTTTAATTTCGTTCACCGGTTTTTTAACAGTACCTCGAAGCGGAGATTCGCGATGGTCAACACTCAGTCATTAATCAATCGAGCACTGGAAGGTCTTGATTATGTCGGTTTTCAACTGGAAGCCCTCGGCGTTACCGACAAGGTGAACCGTCACAACGTGATTGCCTTCATTTTCGCCGAGCAAAAGAATCTGGAAGGCCAGATCGACAGCTTTAATGCCAAGGTCGGCACCCAGAAAGTTCGCCTGGAGCGTCTGCGCGACCTGGCCGAAAAACGTGTGCAGGAAGGTGTCGAACTGGCCCTGATCCCCGCTCGCACCGCCTTGGATACGCTAAATAGCCTCAAGGCGCGTCTGGGCTAGTCCCCGTCGACAGCTCATCCGATTGACTGCCCGATTTAGCCGACGTTGACGGCGGAAGTTGGGCAGCACCCCCTCCCTCACCGGCTCGCGCCAGTGGCAATTTAGCCATCAACGGCAGCCAGATCTCGGCACGAAGCCCGGGATTGTTGCTTCTGAGAATCAAGCTGCCTTTGTGCATCTCGCACACCGCTTTTACCATGCTGAGACCCAAGCCGTTGCCGGGGAGACCGCGCGTTTTATCAACACGATAAAAACGCTGCGTGACTTTCTCCTGCTCCTCCTCAGAGATGCCAGGCCCCTGATCCCACACACTGATAACAGCCTGGTCGTGCCCTCGCAAGCGCACCCCGACCGATCCTCCTTCCGGCGTATACTTGATGGCATTATCCAGCAAATTAGCGACAGCCTGAAATAACAGATCCCGATCGCCCTTGACGACCAAGTGAGCGGACAGATCGAGCTCAAATGTCTGATTTTTATCCTGCGCCAGGGCTTCATAAAACTCTGCGGCATCCAGCACCAGCTCTTTGAGATCCACGGCAGCGAAGTCGCTGGCATAACTGCCTGATTCAATGCGAGCGATTCGCAATAAGGCATTAAAGGTTTGCAGCAGCTGATCCGCCTCACCTATCATATCCAGGGTCAGATGACGGGCCTCTTCGGGCATGGGTGAGTTGGCAAGAATTTCCATTTTCCCGCGCAAACGGGTCAGGGGCGTGCGCAGGTCGTGAGCAATGTTGTCCGTCACATGACGCACACCCGCCATGAGCTGCTCAATCCGATCCAGCATTTGGTTTAATTGATCGGCGAGCTCGTCAAAATCGTCGCCACTACCCCGTCCCGGCACCCGCAAGGACAGGTTACCCTGCATGATATGGCGACTGGTCTGGGTAATGACTTCGATGCGACGGCGGGTACTCCGCGAGAAAAATACACCACCCAGGGTGCCCATCACCAGCGTAAGCAGCACACCCCAGGTCACGGAACGTTCCGTCAGTTTACGCACACGCTCCAACTCATACACATCGCGTCCCACCAACAGGCGGTAACCGCCCCGCAGCTGGAACAGCCGCGCCCGCGCCAGGTGTCGGCCGTTATTCACATCGGGACGCTTGAGGTAAAAATTGATCCAGGCATCCTCCCCATTGAGCAGCGCCGGCCACTCAACCAGGTTACCCGCGATCGGGCTGAGGTCCGGATTGACCAACAGATAGATCGACTCGCCCTGCTGCCCATTCAATACGCGCTCATTCAGAACATTGACCATGCCGCGCAAGCCGTTGCGCCGGTATTGCTCAGCCAACCCCTGTATTTCAGCCTGAATGGTTTCATCCACCTGCTGCGCCATAAACCCAACGGTTGCCCAGTAAATAAAGCCGAGCAAGAGAAAGGTCGAACAGGCAAACAGAAAAATATACAGCAGCGTGAATTGAAACGCTGAGGAGCGCAGGAGTTTAGGCGCCCTCACGTAGGACATACCCCGCACCACGAATGGTGTGCAATAACGGGTGCTCGAAGTCCTTATCAATTTTGGAGCGCAAGCGACTGATATGAACGTCAATCACGTTGGTTTGCGGATCAAAATGGTAATCCCATACCTTCTCAAGCAGCATGGTCCGCGTCAACACCTGTCCGGGGTTGCGCATAAAATATTCCAGCAAGCGGAACTCGCGTGGCTGCAGATCGATTTTCTGTCCTTCCCGCTTGACCGTCCGTGCCAACAGGTCCATTTCCAGATCAGCCACTTTCAGCGCTGTGACCTGAGAGGATTCGTGCTGAACCCGCCGCATCAGCGCTTCAAGGCGTGCCAACAACTCACTGAATGAGAACGGTTTGACAAGATAGTCATCGCCACCCGCTTTAAGCCCCTGCACACGATCATCCACCTCTCCGAGTGCGCTAAGCACCAGCACGGGCACGACACTGCCTTCTCCACGCAAGGTTCGTATCAGGCTCAAACCATCCAGACCCGGTAGCATTCGATCAATAATCAGCACATCGTAGGACTCAGAGCTGGCCAATTGCAGCCCCTGCTTGCCATCGCTGGCCACATCCACCACGTTGCCACTCTCCTTGAGCCCTTTGCTCAAGTAGCTGGCGACTTCTTTATCGTCCTCTACAACGAGAATTCGCATGTCCGTGTTCTCCCAATCACAATCTCCACGAGCTTAAAACCTGCTGAAGCACTTGCCCAATTATTTTTTGTTTAGGTTTCAGCCAGAACGGATGCCGAACGCCAACCCAGCGTCGAAGAGGTGTCGCCCTGAGGGTGGTATTCCGCACTGATCCAGCCAGCATAGCCAAGCCGCTCAAGAAGCTGAAAAATATTGAAAAAGTTGATCTCTCCCGTGCCTGGCTGATGACGTCCGGGGTTATCGGCAAACTGGATATGACCAATGTACGGAAGCCATGTCTGTAGTCGACGGCACAGGTCGCCCCCCATAATCTGCATATGGTAGATATCATACTGAAAGCGGAGATTGGGCAGCCTGAGAGACTCGATCAACGCGATGGTCTTTTCACCGGTATCAAGCAAAAATCCCGGCATATCCACACGCGAGTTTATCGCCTCCAGATTGAGCATCAGACCTGCCTGGGCGAATTGCTCTGCAGCATAACGCAGGTTTTCCCGTAGCGTCTCCATGGCCTCCTGTTCGCTAATACCTGCAGGTTTCAGACCCGCCAGACAATTCAACTGGGAAACACCCAGACGCTGTGCATAGCGTATTCCCTGTCCAACCCCGGCACGAAACTCCTCTACCCGATCAGGAAGGCACGCAATGCCGCGCTCACCTGCCTCCCAGTTACCGGGAGGCAGATTGTGCAACACCAGGGTCAGGCCATTCGTGTCCAGAATCTGCTTTAATTCATCTGCGGGATAGTCATAAGGAAATAGACATTCGACCGCATGAAACCCGTCGTTTGCCGCCAGCGCAAAACGCTCCAGAAACGGGACATGGGGATACAGAAGCGTTAGATTTGCCGCGAATTTAAGTGCCACGTTTCCCCCCTCAAGCCTGGCTTCGTTTTTCCAGCCAAACGAACAATCCACTATGGTCAAGGTCACCAAACCCACCCTCTACCATGTCGTGATAAAGCGTCTTGGTCAGTTCGGCCAATGGCATGTTCAATCCCACTTGCTCCGCCTCGCCGACGATCATGCCCATGTCTTTGAGCTGAACCGTTGCCCGGGCACCCGGCGAAAACTGACGATCAATCATGCGTTGACCATGCAACTCCAGAATTCGGCTGGCCGCAAAGCCGCCCAGCAGAGCCTCTCTGACGGCCCTGGGATCTGCACCGGCCTTTTCCGCCAATAGCAGTGCCTCTGAAACAGCCCCAATCGTGATCCCCACAATGGCCTGATTTGCCAGCTTGGCTACCTGCCCCGTCCCCGCCTCCCCCATATAGCGGGCAGTGCCCAAGGCTGAAAATAATGACTGCGCGCGTGCATAAGCCTCTTGCGCACCACCGACCATGATCGAAAGCGTTGCCTGCGCCGCCCCGATCGTCCCGCCGGAGACCGGTGCATCCAGGGCATAACATCCGCGTGCATCAAGCCACTGCGCGTGCTCACGTGCCATTGCAGGCGGGATGGAGCTCATATCGATAAATAACGTGCCGGGGCGAAAGGCTGCAAGGCTGTCTTCATTAAACACAACAGCGCGCACAATAGGCCCGTTTTCCAGCATAGTGATCACGACATCCGCCTGTGCAATGGCCTCAGCGACGTTAGCCGCGATGACAGCCCGTGCCGCGAAGGACTGCGCTTTTGTGGCCGTTCGATTCCACAGAATAAGTGAGTGTCCCGCCGCCAGCAGGTTTTCCACCATCGGCCGCCCCATCAATCCGACGCCGATAAAGGCAATTTTCATGCGTTTCTCCACAATGAGTGTTCTACCTGTCACCTTACCAAAAGCGTGCGCCCATGCCGGGCGCACAAAAAAACCGCCTCTCGGGCGGCTTTTCAGGGTGCGGAGCGTCAGGCTTCCATCAGCACACGCACTTTTTTCATTGCGTTCTTTTCAAGTTGACGAATACGCTCAGCTGAAACCCCATATTCCGCGGCCAGATCATGCAGCGTAGATTTTCCGTTGGACAGCCAGCGCTTTTCCAGAATGGCTTTGCTTCGTTCGTCCAGATGGCTCAGCGCCTCATGCAAGCGCGTATTGGAATCCGTCTCCGTATCATCTGACTCCATCAGACGCGCCGGATCGTAGCGTTTGTCTTCCAGAACGTTTGCAGGCGCCATGTATGCCGAGTCATCATCGTCATCCGGCGCACCATCAAACGCAGTGTCCTGACCGGACATACGACTTTCCATTTCGCGAACATCTTTGGGTTCAACGCCCAGATCTTTCGCCATCGCATTCACTTCATCATTGTTGAGCCAGGCCAGACGCTTCTTGGAAGAACGCAGGTTGAAGAACAACTTACGTTGCGCCTTGGTGGTGGCAACCTTGACGATTCGCCAGTTCTTTAAAATGAACTCGTGAATTTCTGCCTTGATCCAATGCACCGCAAAGGATACCAGACGCACCCCATAGGAAGGATCAAACCGCTTGACGGCTTTCATCAGGCCGATATTACCTTCCTGAATCAGGTCAGCGTGAGAGAGCCCGTAGCCGGAGTAGCTCCGTGCAATATGCACAACAAATCGCAGATGCGCCATGACCAGCTGACGGGCCGCATCCAGATCTTCAAACTTGCTGTAACGCTCTGCCAGCTCCTGCTCTTCTTCTGCTGAAAGCACAGGAATACGGTTTACTGCCTGAATGTAGCTCTCTACATTGCCAAGCGGGGCCAGCATTTCAATTGGCCGTAAACTAGAACCCATGAATTCCTCCAATGATTTATCAGGCTGTGAACTATATCACTTATCTTTTGACCAAAAAACTGTCAAAAAGTTCCCTACTTATACGAATTCGCGTCAAACTTATATCAGATTAAGAAGAGTTTCGCACAAACGCTCACCCGCGTCGCTGAACATTTTGTTAGGATTTCAGGGCCATCAGGCTGGCTCAATCGCACTCAAATGCCGTCTGACGGCCAGCCAGGCCCCCCCAATCCCCATTCCAGCCCCAAGCATCAAGAGTAAAAGGCCGTCCCCAAAGGCAAGCCCCCTCAGCTCAAACTGACTGGCGTACAATTCGGTCAGGCGACCGACAGGTTCACTGATCCAGACCAACAAAATTCCCACCATGTTCCAGGCCAGCAGAGCACTCGCCAGCCCGTACCAGAAGCCCGTGTATAAAAATGGCCGCCGGACATAGGCATCGGTTCCACCCACCAGTTTCACTACGACGATTTCTTCCCTGCGATTCTCAATGGCCAGCCGGATGGTATTCCCGACAATCAGCGCCATGGCGACGCCCAGCAGCAGCGCCAGCGCAGCGACACCCCGTTCAAGCAAGTCGTATAACGAATAGAGTCGTCTCACCCATTGCATATCGAGCTGCACCGATTCCACATCCGGGAGTCGACGCAGGTCATCCAGCCAGCGTTCCATTTCGTCTGGCTGGGTATCTGTCATCAAAGGACGCACCACCACGACCGCTGGCAGAGGATTCGTGTCCAGGTAATCGAGCACATCGCCCCAACCCGAGTATTCGCGGAACTCCTGCAGCGCCTGGTCCGATGAGATGAGCTGAATCTGCCCGAAGCGAGAGTCCTGATTCAATTGCTTAAGTAGCAGCTCCTGACGCTGGGGCGGCAGCGACTCTTTCAGGTACAGCGTGATTTGGGAGGCACTTTCCATGCCCTCAGTCACTCGACGAACATTATCGAGCAGGACATAGAGCCCGGCTGGCAGCGCCATCGCAACCGCCAGCACCAGGACCGTTAACAAGGTGCTGAAGGGGGCACTCAACAGGCGCGCACTGCTGTCTTTGAGCGTGTCGCGGTGGTGCTCAAGCCAGGCAACCAGTTGCTTGCGTTCATGCCCCGCCGAGGCACCCCGCTGGGGTAGATCTTCTTTCACGCGCTCACCCCGCCCCGCACCTGTCCCTGCTCCAAACGAATGATGCGATGTTTCATATGAGAAATCAGCGCGAGATCATGGCTCGCGACGAGCACGGTAGAACCGACCTGATTAAATTCATGGAATAATTTCATAATTTCGGCTGAGAGCTCAGGGTCCAGGTTGCCGGTAGGCTCATCCGCCAGCAAAATGGGCGGCTTATTAACCACCGCTCGTGCGATCCCGACACGCTGCTGCTCTCCTCCCGACAACATCTGGGGGTTCATGTTCTCTTTCTTAAGCAATCCCACCTTGTCGAGTGCCGCACGCACCCGGCGTCCGATCTCACGATGGCTCACGCCTTCGATTTCAAGCGGCAAGGCAACATTGCTAAATACGGAGCGGTCGAATAATAAGTGGTGATTCTGGAACACGACGCCAATGTGGCGCCGGTAGTAGGGAATCTGACGTCGCGGAAGCGCCGAAACATCCTGCCCGGCCACTCGCACATTCCCTTCGCTGGGACGCTCCATCATCATAATCAGCCTGAGCAGCGTGCTTTTACCCGCCCCGCTGTGGCCGGTGAGGAATGCCATCTCCCCCCGCTTCATCACCAGATTGACACCCACCAGAGCATCCTGACCTGGACCATAGCGCTTGGTCACGCGATCAAATTGAAGCATGGCATCCGCGGACAAGAGTACCCTCGCAATGATTAGTCGAATAAAGCCTGAATATAAGTGTCCGCATCAAATGGTTTCAAATCATCAATGCTTTCACCGACCCCAATAAACCGTATCGGTAAAGGATGCTGTTTGGCAATCGCAAAAACAATCCCCCCCTTGGCCGTACCATCCAGCTTGGTAATTGCCAGACCACTGACCCCAACGGCTTCCCGAAACAGCTGAGCCTGACTGAGGGCATTTTGCCCGGTACCGGCATCCAGCACCAACAGCACCTCATGGGGTGCCTCAGGGTCATGCTTGCGAATCACCCTGACAACTTTTTCCAGCTCAGACATTAAATTATCTTTGGTCTGTAGGCGTCCCGCCGTATCAGCGATCACCAGATCAATTTGGCGTGACTTAGCCGCCTGAATAGCATCATAGATCACCGAAGCGCTATCTGCTCCGGTATGCTGCGCAACCACAGGCACGTTATTTCGCTCGCCCCAGACCTGAAGCTGCTCAACCGCAGCCGCCCGGAAGGTGTCGCCCGCCGCAAGCAGGACCGATTTTCCGGCCTGCTGATAGTATTTGGCCATTTTTCCGATAGTCGTCGTTTTGCCCACGCCATTGACCCCAACAACCAGCATGACATAAGGCGTGCGCCCCTCAACCTGCAAAGGTGCGGTGCAGGGAACCAACAGACGATTCAACTCCTGCTTCAGTGCGGCCTGCAGCGCCTGGGCATCGCCCAATTGCTTGCGCTCCTGCTTCTGTGTCACGGCATCCAGTATTTCAGTGGTCGCAGAGATACCGACATCAGCGGTCAGCAGAAGGGTCTCGAGCTCCTCCATTAACTCGGCATCGACCTTGCGCCCGCCGGTGAACAAGGCGCTCAGATTATGGCTAAAATTCGCACGCGTCTTGCTTAAGCCGGAACGTACACGCTCCACCCAGGTGAGCGAAGGCGCGGTCAGACGCTCGCCGTCTGTGCCCGGAGGGGAGGGAGCCGGTTTTGCCGCGGCGGTGCTCACACCTTTTTCGATTGGGGCAGGCGGTCCCTTCTGTGCAGCCGCTGAAGGCGGTGCCTCCCGCAAGCTGAAGGGTTCGTGGCGCGGTCGACGACTGCGGCGAACGACACTGTCGATCACCCAGATTAAAAACAGAAAACCGGTCAGCCCCGTCGTCAAATTAAATAAAATGGCGTCCATTGTCATGCGAATCACTGTAGAATCAGGCATTGAAAGCCCGCTATTCTAGTCCCGAATCTGAATCAGGCCAAATCTTATCCGTTAATGAAGAAATCAACCCGCCCTCCCCTGCAGTCCCAGGGTGAACTACGACTGATCGGTGGCACCTGGAGAGGGCGCAAACTGACCTTCCCCCTGCTACCAGGCGTTCGCCCCAGTGGCAGCCGTTTTCGTGAGACGCTTTTTAACTGGTTAATGCCCTGGATCGACGGCGCTCGTTGTCTCGACCTGTTTGCCGGCAGTGGCGCTTTGGGCCTGGAGGCGCTGTCACGCGGCGCTCACTCTGCAACCTTCCTGGATAATGCAGGGCCCATGATTCAGAACCTGCACCGCAATCTGTCGCTGCTCAAGGCGAACGAAGCCTCGGCACGCCAAACAGATGCGCTCCAATGGCTTACCCGTGAGGAGGCCCTGCAGGGCTTCGACATCGTGTTTGTAGACCCCCCCTTTCATCAGGGGCTGCTCACGCCCGTCCTGGAAGCCTTACAGAAGCCAGGCATTCTTGCTTCGCAGGCCCTGATCTATTTTGAAGCGGAAAAGAGCCTGACACTGCCACCGTTGCCACCTGGGTGGCAGCTTCACCGACATAAATCCGGCGGCCAGGTTCAGTACGGCTTGTTACACATTCTCCCGCAGGACGCCAGCTAATGCCAGAGTTACCCGAAGTCGAAACGACCCGAAGAGGACTGGCGCCCCTGATCAGCGGCACCACACTGACAGGGATTAGCGTTCGGGAAACGCGCTTGCGCTGGCCCTTCGAACGGGCCTGGACACCGCTGTTGACCGGTCAGATGATCCTATCGGTCGAGCGTCGCGCCAAATACCTGATCATACGGTTAACCCAAGGCACGCTGCTGGTGCATCTCGGTATGTCTGGCAACCTTCGCTGCGTTTCACCCGACACACCACTGAAGCCCCATGACCACCTCGAATTTGTGCTCGATAATGGGCTGAATCTGCGATATCACGACCCGCGCCGGTTCGGCTGCGTGATTTACCTGCCTCCCGGTACACGCCCTGACACCCACCCCTTGCTCGCCCACCTGGGCCCGGAACCCCTCTCCCCTGAATTCAGCGGTCAACACCTGTTTGAACGGTCCCGTGGACGCAAAACGGCGGTGAAAACCTTCCTGATGGATCAGCAGAACGTCGTGGGAGTGGGTAACATTTATGCCAGCGAAGCCTTATATGGTGCCGGTATCCGCCCCGACCGACCGGCGGGACGAATCTCACTGGCTCGGTATGAACGGCTCGCAAACGAAGTACGAAAGACGCTACAAAGGGCCATTGAACAAGGAGGGACCACCCTGAGAGATTTTGTCGGGGGGGATGGTCAACCCGGCTATTTTCAGCAGACCTTACAGGTGTATGGCCGAGGGGGTGAACCCTGTCTGCATTGCGGAGCTCCGATCCACCAGGCCACAATAGGACAGCGATCCAGCTTTTTTTGTACCGCCTGTCAACGCTAGGTCGCTCGAAAATTTGCATTCTGGCATCAATTCTCGTGCATTCTCAATTCCCTGCTATAGTTAGGGGATCAGTGAATGTTTTCGTGGAGAATGCTGCATGCGTCAGTCCCTACTTCGTTGGATCGGAATGTCCCTCACTGCCGTGGCACTGACCCTGCCCCTGTCGGCACAGGCCAGTGTGGTCGAAGAAAAACCAACAGCATTGGCCATGACCGGCGACGCAATCTTCGCCCGACCGGCTTTGTTTGCCGTTACGGTCGTCGGCACCGCCGTCTATGTTGTGTCATTGCCATTTTCGCTGGTGGGCAACAATGCCGAAGAAGCAGCTGATATGCTGGTCGTTGGCCCCGCCAAGGCAACCTTTGTCCGCTGCCTTGGCTGCACCCGCACAGGGCGAAAAGAAGAAGTGGTCACGGTAAGCCAGTAAGGTGCCGTTCCACTCACTTGGCTGAACGGGGTTTTACTGGCGAATCAAATCCTTCCAGGCAAACCCCAGGTCTCCCAGCGCATGAAAATGCGGGTTCAGAATATCTGCCTTCTGGTTATAGCGCAGCGGTGCCAGGGTCAAATCAACCATTTCGCCACCCGCACCTCTCAGGACCGCATGAGCCGCAGCGGTATCCCATTCTGAGGTCGGTGCCAGACGCGGATACCAGTCGGCCTCGCCTTCGGCAACCATGCATATCTTGAGCGAGCTGCCCATCGACTTCATGTTGATCTGTCCGAACTGGCCTTCGATTCGCTTCAGCAAACCTTCCAGCGCCTCTCCGCCGTGGCGACGACTGGCGACCATGTCCAACTGCGCTGTCGACACCTGACGTGTCTTTATCGGCGTGACCTTGCCCTCTCGCTCAACAATCGCCTCGACCTGTCCGTCCAGGCAAATGCCGCGGTACAGAACACCCATCACCGGCACCCAGACCCAACCGGCCACCGGCTCGCCGTCACGAATCAACGCGACATTGACGGTGAACTCGCCGTTTCGCCCGATAAACTCTTTCGTTCCGTCCAGAGGATCCACCAGCCAGTAGGTCGACCAGGTTTTTCTCAGATCGTAGTCCGGTAGCCGTGACTCCTCAGATAAAACCGGCCACTGTGGCGTCAGGCGATGCAAGCCATCCGCCAGAATTCGATGCGCCCGTCGATCCGCCTCTGTCAGCGGTGAATCATCGCTTTTGGCATCCACATTCAATTCACCTTCCTGGTTATAGACGTCGAGGATGGCATCGCCCGCCTGCTTGACCAGGGCATCCAGGGGCGCAATCAGATCTTTTATCACGATAGGATCTCAACTGTTGGTGGGAGAAATTCGCATTATCAGGCAGAATACACTAAAACCGCCAAACTTGCAGACGAGGATTGATGCCATGTTGGACTGGCAGCAGATCGATACCCTATTCCTGGATATGGACGGAACCCTGCTGGATTTACATTTCGATAATTATTTTTGGCTGGAGCACCTCCCCCAGCGCTACGCGGCCACCCGCGGAGGATCTGTCGATGACGCCAAACGTATCATCCAGGCCAAAACGGACAGTCAGGCGGGGACGCTGAACTGGTACTGCCTGGACTACTGGAGCCAGGAGCTGAACGTCGATATCCCCACACTCAAAACGGAGATCGAACACCTTATTCAATTTCGTCCGCATGTTGAAGACTTTCTCCGTGAGCTAAAGCAAACCCCGCATCGCGTCGTGCTGACAACCAATGCCCATGAGAAAAGTATCGCCATTAAATTGCGCAACACAGCACTGGCGCAGTATCTGGACCGTATTATCAGTTCGCATGACCTCGGCTACGCTAAAGAGCAGCCTGAGTTCTGGGAAAAGCTGCAACAGATTGAGCCCTTTAATAAAACACGCACGGCACTGATCGACGACAGCCTGTCGGTGCTGCGGGCCGCTCGCCAGTATGGAGTAGCCCATCTGCTTGCCATTCGCCAGCCAGATAGCCAACAGCCCCCACGTGAGATTGACGAGTTTTCAGTGCTCGACAGCTTTGGAGACATCAATCCCGGAGGCAAGCGCCCATGAAGCAGAAGCCCCCTGAGTCCGACGACGACAAGGTCAGACTTGATAAGTGGTTGTGGGCCGCTCGCTTCTTTAAACATCGGAACCTGGCCAAAGAAGCCATTGATGGCGGCAAAGTCCTCTACAACGGTCAGCGGGCCAAACCCGGGCGCGAAGTCGAAGTCGGCGCTCAGATTCGCGTCCGCAAGCCTCAGGAGGAGCGGACAGTGGTGGTTACGGCACTTTCCATTCGTCGGGGCCCCGCTTCAGAAGCCGCGCTACTTTATCAGGAAACCGAGGAAAGCCGGGAAGAACGGGCGCGTATGGCAGATCTCAATCGGACCCTGAGAATGTCTCAGATGCCCCCGGCCCGTCGACCCAACAAACGAGACCGGCGTCTCATCCATCAGTTTAACGAAAAACAGAATTCAGACTCATGACAAGCTCCGACACCCTCACCCGATTCCTACTGGAAAAACAAAACATCCGTGGCGAAATCGTTGTATTAGACCAGACAATGGCCGAAATCCTGAGCAAACAAGCCTATCCACCTTTCGCCGCTCAACTGCTTGGTGAGAGTGCGGTTGCTACACTTCTTCTGAGCGGTACGCTCAAAATAGAAGGAAGCACGACGCTGCAGGCACGCGGCGACGGCCCGCTCCCCCTGCTGATGGCCGAAGCCACGCATGACCGCACGGTCAGAGGGATCGCCCGGTGGACCCAGGAAAAAGCCACGGGATCACTTCTTGATCTGCTTGGCACCCAAGCCACGCTCGCCATTACCCTTACACCTCGTCAGGGTGCACGCTATCAGGGGATCGTTCCCCTGGAAAAATCGTGTCTTGCCGACTGCATTGAAGATTATTTCCGCCAGTCCGAGCAGCTTCGCACCGGACTCAGGATTTTTCACTCCGGCCAACACTGGGGCGGCATTCTGTTGCAGGAACTCCCTGACCCCAGCCAACGGAATCGCGAAGCCGAATGGGAGCATATTCAGACACTGACCGGAACCTTAACCGAGCAGGAACTCTTCTCACTCTCGGCAGAGGAGGTGTTGTACCGTCTCTTCCATCAGGAGGAGATCCGGCTGCTTGACAGAGCGCCCGTCAGATTCGCCTGCAGTTGCTCTGAAGAGAGAACCCTGCAGGCGATCGCTTCCATGGGAGAGGCGGAGGCGACCAGCATCGTCGAAGAGCAAGGGCAACTGGAGATCACCTGCCAGTTTTGTCATCAAACGTATCGTTTTAGCCCAAGCAATATTGCGCAGTTGTTTAAAAACCCCAGCATCCATTGACTTTGACCGGGTTTTACAATTCAGGCAGTCGTATTGTTGGTCGGTTTTTGGCATAATTCAGCGGTTATGGATGCTGGCACGGTCAAGAATTCGAACATAAGGTGTCGGCCAAGATTTTCGTTTACTAGTGCGAGGACAAAGTGAGTAACATTTATACCGACTTGAGCACAGCCCATCTGGTGGAGCTTGCCATTACCCGTGGCGAAGGCCAGATTGCTGCAAATGGATCGCTCGTGGTCAAAACCGGCCGTCGAACTGGGCGCTCACCCATGGATCGATTTGTCGTAAATGAGCCCAGCACCAGTGATGCCATTCACTGGGGCCCGATCAACCGTCCCTTCGACGCCGACAAGTTCGACGCCCTGTGGGATCGCGTTGGCGACTGGCTGGCGGAACGTGATCAGTTTGTTTCTCACCTTCATGTCGGCGCAGACCCGGAACATTACCTGCCGATCCGCGTGACGACAGAAACGTCCTGGCACAACCTGTTTGGTCGCACCTTGTTCATTCGCCCGCAAAAATACAACCCGGCTGACAAGCAGGTCTGGCAGATCATGAATGCCCCCGGCTTCGTCTGCAAACCTGAGCGTGATGGCACCAACAGCGATGGCACCGTGATCATTAACTTTGCCCGCCGTAAGGTTCTGCTGGCGGGTATGCAATATGCCGGCGAAATGAAAAAAGCCATGTTCTCTGTGCAAAACTTTCTGTTGCCGGAGAAAGATGTCCTGCCGATGCACTGCTCTGCCAACGTGGGCGAAGATGGCCAGACCTGCCTGTTCTTTGGTTTGTCCGGCACTGGCAAGACCACACTGTCTGCCGACCAGTCACGCTACCTGATCGGTGACGATGAGCACGGCTGGGGCAAAGGGACGGTCTTCAATATCGAAGGCGGCTGCTACGCCAAGTGTATTGACCTGAGTAAGGAAAACGAGCCGGTTATCTGGGATGCCATTCGGTTTGGCGCAATCGTCGAAAACGTGACCATCGATGAACACTCCCGTGAGCCCGACTATGCAGATGTCAGCCTGACTGAAAACAGCCGCTGCGCCTACCCCCTTGAGCACGTTGAAAAACGTGTCCTGGAAAATCGTGCCGGCGAGCCGTCTTGCATTGTCTTTCTGACCTGTGACATGACGGGTGTATTGCCTCCCGTTTCAATCCTGAGCAAAGAAAGCGCCGCATACCACTTCCTGAGTGGATACACTGCGCTGGTAGGCTCCACTGAAATGGGCTCTAACTCTAAGCTGAAATCAACCTTCTCAACCTGTTTTGGCGCCCCCTTCTTCCCACGCCCCGCCAGCGTTTACGCAGAGCTGCTGATGAAGCGCATGGAAGAGTTTGGCAGCCGTGTATACCTGGTCAACACGGGTTGGACCGGCGGCCCTTACGGTATTGGCAAGCGATTCAGCATTCCGACGACACGTGCGGTTATCAGCGCCATTCAGAATGGCGACTTGATCGATGCTGAAACTGAAAAGCTTCCGCTGCTCAATCTGGACGTTCCCAAAGCCGTTCCTGGTGTCGACAGCAAGCTACTCAACCCGGTGAATACCTGGGCTGACAAAGCGGAGTACGAGATCAAGGCGCGTGACCTGATTCATCAGTTCATTGAGAACTTCAAGAAGTTTGAGGGCGTTTCTCAAAGCATCATCAATGCAGGCCCCAATCTGGGCTAAGCCTCGGCTAAGGTAGTGAAACCGGCGTACAGCCGGTTTTTTTATGGGTGCCAATCATGGCCTGCAGCCACGGGCCTGATACAAAAAAGCCCCGGCAAGCCGGGGCTTTTACATCTGCAGACAGACTTAGTTGTAACCCACCATCAGTGGCACAAAGGCCACCAGAATCAGCGCAGTTCCCATGACGATAACAGGCATCAACTCGCGCTCATGGCGCTCGTAGAAGGTACCGCCCTTGGCATCAAGTTCTGCCAGGCGCAGCTCTTTCTCACCAACGACCTGCCGGGTTAACAGCTGGTTCAAGGCTACCGGCGGGCTCAAATAGCCCAGCTCGAAGGCCACCAGGGTTACCATCCAGAAGTGGACGGGGTCAACACCGTTCTGATAGGCGACGTTAGCAATGGTCGCACTAACCAGAATAACCGCACCGTAAGGATCCATCACCATTCCAATGATCACCAGAATGACGACGAGCATGGCCATCACGGTCCAGACACTGGCGAACGTCGTCGGGAACATCTGCATCAATTCTGCACGCTCAATCACACCACCGATACTGACCGACAGCCCCATCAGGAACAACAGAGCACCAATGTGCGTAGTGGTATCATTGGTCGCTTCCCGAATAGAAGACTCAAGCGGACGACGATCTTCCTTTTTAGGGGCTTTACGATAAACGAAGAACTCATAAACCAGAATGGCAAGCATCATCACCGGCAATACACGCGGAGCAGAGAACTCATCCAGCTTCACATCCAGTGCCAACGAATAGAACAGCGTCACGCCCACGATGATCAACGCATAAGGAATCAGCGCTTTCAGGCGGCGCAAACTCTCGGGAAGCGCCTCAGAAGCTGGCGCCATGCGATGATTAGGGTCACGGTTCATAATCAGGGCGACCGCCGCAAAGAGCACCATCGTCAGGATGAACACTTTGCCCCCCCAGCCGAAGAGCTGGTCAGTCGTCACTTCCCGGTTGAGATAGGCAATGATGACCACCAACAGGCAGGGCCGCAGCACCACACCCAGACTACCGGACATCGCCGTTACCGCAAAGGCCAACTGCCGACGTGCACCCGCTTCACGCATTTCGTGATAAATCACGGCTCCCGCTGCGATAACAAAAATACCAGAAGCACCCGTATAGGCCGTCGGTAATGCAGTCACGGCCAGCGTGACGATTGCCAGCACTTCAGGACGCATTTTCCAGGGCTTGAACACATGGAATACCAGACTGGCCAGCTTACTCTGCTTCAACAGCATACCCACCCAGACATACAGCCCTACGTTGAGGAACATATCAGACAGATCCATCATCTTGTCCAGATAGATGCCCACACCTGCCACGTGACCGGCGCTCATAAAGTACGCACTGGAAATCAAACACATCGTCGTGTAAAGCGGTACGCTCAACATTGCTTTGCCGAAGGTGCCGCCTGGCTCCAGGTCTTTAGGTATGCGGATGAGGTGATAACCACTGATCAGTGTTACCAGTGCAAAGCCCGTAATCCAGCCCCAGTTGAGCAAATCTTTTGACAGCGGAATCTCCGCACCATCCTGGCCCGCCAGTTCACGGAATGACCAGGCTGAAATGAACAACATCAAGTTAGCAACCGTCTGGAGGGCCGCCGATACACGGTGATCCATAACGGTTTCGATACCGCGAAGCGCAATGTGATGGCGAGTAAATGTCGCAGTGGCGGCACAGATAATCACCAGCATGACCAATATGAAACGCTGAGAAGACAAGCCAAAGGCAATCACATCGCCAATGAACAGCTCCACTGCGCGAAACATCTTGACCCCAGGGGTGATGCGGCCCGCGGTCGCTTCGTATTTATCAAACTTGGATTCACACGCCTTTTGAGCATTTTCCAAAGACTGGCGAAGCATGTCAGGATCAAGCGGCTCAGCCTCAAAAAGATCCAGACCCAGCCCATCATCCTGCGACGCCTCCATACGGCGCTTGATCTCACCATCGATATCCGGGTTGCGATCACACTCCGGCTGCACGGGGTCATAGCGCAACTCATAGTAACCGTCCCAGGAGGACTGGCCAATTTTCAAGATCCGATTATGTATGTCACTGCTGGTGCTGAATAGCACGACCGCAAGTAACAACAGACACGCTGGTAGCGAAGACAGCCACCTGGCCCGTCCGTTTGCCTGAGTTTGAACCGATAGCTTCCATTTTGCCTCTGATTTACCACTGTTAATAAGTTCGGATGGAGAAGGGAACACCCTCTGAAAATCAGAGGATGTCATCCAGATCTATGGCTTCAGCAGGTGCGGCTTTCTTGTCATCCCAGAAAGTGCCCAAGCCTCCAATCGGTGTGCGGTAACCTGTCGCTTCAGTCCACATTTTGTCGGAAAGGGCTGTCAGCATCGTGGTGGCCAACTCATCCACCATCTTGTAGTCAGGATCCGCCGCTTTACGCTCTTTCACTTTGACATGCTGGCGAATGACATTCTTGAGTGCTTCGGTATCGCCTTTGTTGTAGTAGGCTAACGCCTGCATGACGTGTGAAATGCGAACGCCAGCTTTTTCACCTTTGGCAACCGCGGCTTTCATACGATTTTCGTAGCTTTCACCCTGGGGCTCTGCACCTGGCAACATCGCCCAGATCAGCGCACGGACAGCGCCGGGCATGCCCCACCACTTGTCATCACTCAAGCAGGCGGTAGAACGCTCAACTTTGGCCGCGATGTTCTTTGGAACACCCAGGCCCGCCGTCGATGTGATTTCATTATTGAGCGCCTGCAGACCGGCAAGCATACCGAGCATGTAGGTCAGCTCATCAAAATCTGAGCCTAGCTTAGGACACTCTTGTCCTCCTGGCTCACCAAAATAGGTCACCATATGTTCATAGGCTTTAAAATTACGCTGCGCGGCCAGAATATTAAGGCGCTTCTGGCTGATCAAGGCATCTTCTGCTTCGATCGCGTTCTGCTGACGGATGGCCCGAATATATCGAAGCTCCTCTTCCCAAGCCTGTGCTTCTGCACACATGCCTGCAGACGACATCACCATAATCGCAACCTGATCAGGTGTCGCCCTGACGCGGGAGAACGACATTAACAGTGGCGTCAGCGACTCAGCCATTGCACAGTTCATGCGCACATCATCTGTGGTCATCATATAGGCGACCTGATGCTCCTGGGCAAAGCCCACCATGACATCCCCGGTCGTCTTGTACATCGCGTTGCGAACGACGCCACAGCCTGATACCAGACCGACCAATACACTCACCACCAAGCTTCTGGTCAGCAGCTTGTGCAGTTGTCCCGATTTACGGCTTTCCACCTTAATACTCCCCTTTTTTTCTTCATGAAAGTGCGCCTCGAAGGGCTGCGGTCGTAGTGCAGGCTCTCGTTGGGGGCGTCAACCTTGCCAACATGGCCTGCTTTGCTAGTCTGATAGTGAAGTCCATCAAACCCGCACGACTCCTAGCTTGAGAATTATCGCCGGTTGTCAGACAGGATGGTGAGACAAAGCACACGATTCAGCAAAATAAACAAAAAAACTTTTCTTTTCGTAACACTTGGTGGGACAGACGAAACAATATGCTCAAACCCGAACTTATTGCCCAAATAGCCGATCATGCCGATATCCCCCGATATCTGGCGGCGCAAGTCCTGACCGCGCTGACGGATGAAATCACCGAGGTGCTGGCCGCAGGCGAGTCCGTCATCCTTGCAGGGCTGGGTAGCTTCGTGGTCAAAGCCGTCCCCGAGCGGAGGGTACGTAACCCCCGATCCGGTGAGCTACAAACCGTTGCCGCCCATCGTCGGGTCGTATTCCGCCCGGCCAAACGACTTAAAGACGCCGCTCAAGGCGCCTGAAGCCCCCTGGATCAGGGCCGGATACTTAACTTTCGCTCTTCTTTTTGTTGCGCGCTCTTGGCGCCGCGGACTTTGGCTCATTCTGCTGAGCAACCAGTGTAGCGCCCAACTCTTCCAAACGTTTTTCCAGCGCAACAATTTCATATTGCAATGCCGTCTGTTTATCCAGAGCATCCGCCGTATTGCGCGAAATATTCCACAACAGCCAGACGATCACCAGCAGGAACACAAATCCGATAAATCCCATACTTCACCTCTTCACTTTTTATTGTGTCACGGACGGATAGACATTTTTACCACCGACCCACGTCATGGTCACGACCCCTGGCAGCGTCCGATCCAGCCACGGTGAATTTTTGCCCGCAGACATCCACTGAACAGCCGTGGGCGTCCACTCTGCATTAGGGTCGAATACACTAAAATCTGCCAGCTCCCCGACCTTCAGCGCTCCGCCGCCAAGCCCTGAAACACGAGCTGGGCCCACCGTTGAGGCCGCCAGGAGTACGCCGAAATCAATTTGACTCTCACGACTCAGTAGTAACATTTGGGACAGCCAGGTCTCCAATTGGCTCATTCCGGGCTCAGTCTCAGCAAAGGGTGCCAGCAGGGCCGCAATTTCATGAGGCTCATGCTTGGAGACAATGACATCAAGCACACCCTCACGCAGACCGTCCAGCAGCGCCTGACGATCCTGTTCACGACGCAGCGGTGGGCGAACATGGAAGCGCGAATCAAAGTCTTCAATACAGGCTTCTGTGAACATCAAATTGGCCAGCGCGACATTAGCGGTCACTTTAAGCCCCCGCTGCTTGGCCTCACGAACCAGTTCGACTGACCGCGCACATGAAAGCGGCCCCAGATGCAGTCTGACGTCGGTATCCTCTGCCAGCATCAACCATTGACTGACAGCCAGGGTTTCGGCAGACGCCGGAATACCAGCCAACCCCAAGCGACTGGCGATGGCCCCTTCATGGACACAGCCATCTTGTGCCAGGGCAGCATCCTCAGGACAGGCAAAGACGGTTATATCGTGGCTGCACGCATATTCCAGACAGCGTTTCATAATTTTGTTATTACGAAAGGGGCGCCGCAAATTCGTCACGCCAATACAGCCCGCCGCTTTAAGCGCATACATTTCGCTGAGTTGCTCTCCAGAGAGCCCCTGAGTTATCGCACCCAAGGCATACACCCGCGACAGACCGGTTTCACGCGCAAGGTCATTGATCAGGTTGCTCACCGCTGCACTGTCGTTGACCGGACTGGTGTTGGGCGGGCAGCAAACCGAGGTCACGCCCCCTTTGACCGCCGCGCGCAACTCAGATGCAAATGTGCCTTTATGCTCAAAGCCAGGCTGCCGGAGACAGGCATATAAATCAAACAGACCCGGCAGCACCCAGAGCCCGTCCACATTGATTTCCTGGTCAGCAACAAATCCACTGGGTGGCTGCTCACCTACACCAACCAAACGGTCTCCATCGATGTAAAGATTGCCGCGCTTATCCAAGCCGCTGGCAGGGTCGTAAAGCCGTCCATTCAAGATAGCACTGCGAGTCATTTCACTGCCCTCCCCTGGCTGCCAGCGCGTTGATCTGACCACTCATGGCCATGGACATCACCGCCATGCGCACGGCAATACCGTTCGTCACCTGCTGGAGGATGACAGACTGAGCGCCATCTGCCACGGCTGAATCGATTTCTACACCCCGGTTCATCGGTCCTGGGTGCATCACAATGGCATCAGGCTTTGCACTCCGCATCCGCTCAGCTGACAAGCCGTACAAACGATAAAACTCGTGTTCACTGGGCAACAATGCCCCTTCCATACGCTCCTTTTGCAGACGGAGTGTTACCACCACATCGGCATCCCGCAGGCCCTCATCCAGGGTACTAAACACCTTAACCCCCATGGATTCGACATCAACAGGGAGCAAGGTATCCGGTGCAATCACCCGGATTTCAGCCGCACCGAGCGCCTTGAGCGCGTGAATCTCGGAACGTGCCACTCGGGAATGAAGGATATCGCCCACAATTGCGACAGTCAGATTCTCGAATCCGCCTTTGTGCTGGCGAATCGTCAGCATATCGAGCATCGCTTGAGTCGGATGCTCATGGCGGCCATCGCCGGCATTGATCACGGAAACCCCTGGGGTCACCGCCGTGGCGATAAAATGAGGTGATCCGCTTTGCACATGCCGCACGACAAACATATCAACGGCCATGGCTTCGAGGTTTCGGAGCATGTCGCTCAGCGACTCCCCTTTGGTGGTCGCGGACGTATTAATATTGATATTCAGCACATCAGCCGACAGGCGCTTTGCCGCCAGCTCGAAGGTTGAGCGAGTGCGTGTACTGGCTTCAAAAAACAGATTCGCGACCGTCTTGCCGCGCAACAGGGGCACCTTACGAATCGAACGGGATCCCACTTCAATGAAGGATTCTGCTGTATCGAGTATTTCAATCAGCAACTCCCGCTTTAAGCCTTCTATGCTAAGAAAATGACGAAGCTGACCCTCATGATTCAATTGAATGGCCGCCCTGGGCTTGTTCTCTGTTGGCCAGATCATGTTGGCACCCCCTGTTTGACGACCAGATTAAGCGGCTCAGGCCCCAACAATTTAACTCGCTGTCCTGGCTTTAAATGGAGGGTACAGCCCAGGACATCCGGCTGAATGGGCAGTTCCCGCTGCCCGATATCGGCTAATACGGCCAGGGTAATACTGGCTGGCCGACCAAAATCAAATAACTCATTCATCGCCGCACGTATTGTGCGGCCACTCATCAAGACATCATCGACCAACAGCAGGTTCTGGTCTTCTGTTGCAAAGGGTAGCGCTGAAGGGCGTACCCGAGGATGAAGGCCAATGCGGGTGAAGTCGTCCCGATAAAAAGAAATATCGAGTTCACCGACCGCCCCACGATGGCCCAGCTCTGCACCCAGAGCCTTGGCCAACCATACTCCGCCAGAGCGAATGCCAACGATTTCGTAATGTCCGATATTGCGCGCCTGCATCAGGCTTGTCACTTTCTGCGCCATCGACTGCAGCAGAGAGCCCACATCTACCAACGGATCTTCTGTCATCATCTTCTCAGCCAGTCCTCACATATTGTTGCCGCAGCCAACGCATCGATGGGGTCGGATCTGCCAGCGCTAACCCGACGTTGCTCGCGATGCACAAAGCTGCTGAGCCTCTCATCGACCAACTCAACCTGAACACCAAAGCGTCCATGCAGGCGATTGGCAAACTTACGGGCTCGCACACACATCTCGTTTTCCGTGCCGTCCATGTTCAGCGGATGCCCGACCAGTACTCGATCCGGCTTCCACTCCTGAATCAGCTGCCCTATGACGCCCCAGTCGGGGACACCGTCTTTCGCGGGCAGAATTTTGAGCGGCGAGGCGGTTCCCGTCAACTGCTGACCTACCGCCACACCGATTCGACAGGTACCAAAATCAAACGCCATCACACGTTTCGGATCAGCCATGCCCGGCTACCGAAGCCAGGCGATAATAATCAATACCAACCCTCCCCAGGGCCGCAATGATCTTTTCCGGATCGGGCGTCTCGAACAAAATGCGGGCGTCTGCCTCACAGGTGATCCAGTAATTATTGGCCAACTCCTGCTCAAGCTGACCTTCAGACCATCCCGCATAGCCCAATGCAATCAATGCTTTCGGTGGCCCCTCCCCGGAGGCCATCGCCTGCAGTATGTCCCGCGAGGTTGTCACCGTCATCGCCTCGGAAACCTTGAGGGACGACTGCCAACTGGATCCGTCACCATGAATCACAAAGCCCCGCTCACTTTGCATAGGCCCACCCGTGTAGACGACCTGCTGCGAGAGACTGCTGCCATCAATATCAAGCTGACTGAGTATTTCTGAAAGGCGTAGCTCCATGGGCTTGTTAATCACGATACCCATTGCACCACTTTCGTTGTGCTCACAGATGTACGTAATCGTTCCCTCGAAGTGCTGATCCCTGAGATGTGGCATAGCAATCAAAAATTGATTGCGCAGGGAGGACATGGAGGATTTGGACATGGCTGCACTCCTCTCTGAAGACTATGGGGACCCGCAGGCCTCCCGACCCTTACAGCATAAACCAGTTGGGCCTGTCTCAGCAAAGCCAGTAAAGGTCTGCGTCGCCTAAAAGCTGGAAAGATGTGAACCAAAGTCAAATGTGCGAATAATTTCCAGACGGTCCATTTCCTTAAGCATCTGATCGGAGAATGGTGCAAAAGGCTCGGCCAACCGAATAATTCGAATCACGGCATCATCCAGAATCTTGTGCCCGGATGACTCCATGATTTCAATTGAAGCAACGCCGCCGTCCGGCTCCATGGAAACCATTACCCGAACCCGACCATTCAGCTGGCGCCGTCGGGCCTCTTCCGGGTAATTGATATTACCGATTCGCTCAAGCTCCCGTCGCCAGCTCTCCATATAAAAAGCACTTGACGACTTACGTGCCGAAACAGCACTCAAGCGGGTAACCCTCGGACGCTTGGCATAGGCCTGGCGCTGCTCCATATAACGGGCTTCAAGACTGGCAATTTCCAGACTCTGCCGCAGAAACTGAGCACTATCAGCGGGCTCAGCCGGAGCCTCTGGCGAATTCGACTCGTCCTGCATGAAGGATGGCACAACCTTCTGAGATTTTGAGCTGGCCACAACCGGTTGCTGGGGTTGCGGGGGTTGAGGTGGCGGCGCTGCAACGGGTTGTGGCAAGGTTTCCTTTGGGCAAGAAAATCGGCCTCTTCGGGCGCGTCATCTTCATCCTGCTGGGCCAGGGTAATTTCAACGGTCTGTGACGCCGGCAGCCGCGCATTGAGGTCAAAGCTGACCCCCAGTACAATCGCCGCATGCAACACTGCGGCAAAAAACAACGTCAGCCCCAGTCGATCACCCGCCGAAATGGTCCGGCTGTCCGGCTCATAACTCATGCCGCAGAAGTACCACGCAAGCGGGCCAGCTTGTCGAGAAAATCATCTGCGATGGCCACCCCAAACTGGCTTTCGAGCTCACGCAGACAGGTTGGACTCGTGACATTGATTTCAGTCAGGTGATCTCCGATCACATCAAGGCCGACAAAATAAAGGCCCCGCCGCATCAACTCCGGACCAATCCGTGCACAAATCTCCCGATCACGGGCGGTGAGCGGTCGCCCTTCCCCAGTTCCGCCAGCGGCAAGATTTCCCCGGTGTTCGCGGCCGGTTGGAATGCGGGCCAAGGCAAACGGTACAGGCTCACCGAACACCATTAAAATGCGTTTATCACCCTGGCGAATTTCGGGCAAATAGGTTTGCGCCATGATGCAGCGGGTGCCATTTTCGGTAAGGGTTTCCAAAATCACGTTAAGATTTTGCGCATCGTCCTGCACCCGAAAAATTGAGCGCCCCCCCATACCATCCAGCGGCTTGAAAATAACATCGCGGTGCTGAGCATGAAAATCGGCCAGTTTTGCCGGGTCGGAACTCACGCGCAATGGGGGACACAGCTCTGGGAAATGGGTCGCAAATAGCTTCTCATTGCAGTCCCTCAGGGATGCAGGCCGGTTGGCGACCAGCAGCCCTCTGGCCTCTGCGAGATCCAGCAGATGCGTCGTCGTCACAAAAGCTGCATCGACGGGCGGATCTTTGCGCATGATGACCATGTCCAGCTCATGCAACGGCAGTGTCTTTGCGTCAAGAAGGGTATACCAGTCTTTCGGGTCGTCCCGCACCTCGATACGCGAACACGTCGCATAGACGATTCCGCCTTCTAAAAACAAGTCCTCCTGACGGAGATAGTAGACTTCCCACCCTTTTCGTTGGGCAGTGAGCATAAATGCGAAACTGGTATCTTTTTTTACCTTGATCCCGGCGATCGGATCCATTATAACGCCAAACCTGAAACTCATCGGGGGCCCTGTCCGGTTATCGTTTGTGCAGTCTGACCGGCATCCTCTGCACGCTTTTGTCTTTTGGTCTATGCTCTATCTTAAGGAACGATGAGAATGACCGGAAGACTGGCAACTCACATCGGCATCCGCAATGCGGCAATTTCGGCACTGGGCTCTGACAAATTATATACAAATTTTTTCTTTGTCTTGTCCAGAGACTAAACTATAACTAGTAACAGCTTATAGTTTGCGCTGTAATTGCATGTATGGAAAGGAAGTTATACCCTTTGGCTCCTTTCCGGTACACACTGCTTGCAGTCATGCCATGTTCGCGCCAGAACGATCAGAACTTATACGACAACCGACCTTTTGTTAGGGCCACTATACAATGGAAGAGAACTTCGAAAATCTCAAAGTCATGGTGATCGACGACAGCAAAACAATTCGTCGAACGGCAGAAACCCTGCTCAAAAAAGTCGGGTGCAACGTGATTACTGCTGTGGACGGCTTTGATGCTCTGGCCAAGATCGCAGACTCCCACCCTGACATTATCTTTGTGGACATCATGATGCCACGGCTGGACGGTTATCAAACCTGCGCGCTGATTAAAAACAACAGCGCATTTCGGGGAACGCCTGTCATTATGCTGTCGAGTAAAGACGGCCTGTTCGATAAAGCAAAAGGTCGAATTGTCGGATCTGATCAGTACCTCACCAAGCCTTTTAGCAAGGACGAGTTGCTGGACACGATCCGGGCGCATGTCCCGACCAAAGAAAAGAATGGTTAAGAGAAACTTTGCGGTCTGAGTGACTAACAACTCCTCAATTAAAGAGAAATTATCATGGCCAGAATATTGATCGTCGATGACTCACCGACTGAAATCCGGAAAATCCGCGGCATCCTTGAAAAGCATCAGCATGAGATCATTACCGCTGACAATGGGGCGGATGGTGTGGCCATGGCAAAAGTAGAAAAGCCAGACCTGATTCTGATGGATGTGGTCATGCCTGGACTCAATGGTTTTCAGGCGACGCGCCAGCTGACCAAAGCCGCCGAAACCGCCAATATTCCCGTCATCATCGTGACGACCAAAGATCAGGAAACGGATCGTGTCTGGGGAACCCGCCAAGGTGCAAAGGGCTACCTCGTCAAACCGGTCAATGAAGAAGACCTGATCAAGACCATTAAATCTCTGCTGAGCTGAACCGGGTAAAGACACCGTCATGGCCGACCATTCCAACCCCTATGATCTGCTGGTTTCCTTACAGCAGCGCAGTAAACAGAATGCTGCCGGCCTTCCGGCCCAGGAGGAGGCAGTCGAGCATTGGAATGGTATCGGCTTCATGCTGGCGGGCCATCAATTTGTTGCGTCCATGGGTGAGGTGGTTGAAATCCTCCATTTACCCCGTTTTACCGTGATCCCTGGCGTCAAAACCTGGATGCAGGGAATCGCCAACGTGCGCGGGCGTCTACTACCGATACTGGACCTGGCCACTTTTTTCAATCAGTCAGGTTCATCCCGCAGTTCCAGAGAAAAACGTGCCATGGTTATTGACCGCCAGGACGTTTTCAGCGGCCTGGTGGTGGATGCCGTGTTGGGCATGCAATATTTTCCGGTCGATACTTTCAGGCAGTCGGCGTCAATGCTGCCAGAGGAGATCAGGCCATTTGTCAAAGGTTACTATGAACGCGGTGAACAGCGCTGGTACGTCTTCGACGTCGATGCACTGCTTGCCAATCCGAGTTTTATCAATGTCGCAATTTAGTATTAGTCAAACAAGAGAGGCTGGGGAGCCAAAGTCATGATATCAAAAACTGGAACGTCCTCCGGACAGGGGTCTAACCCGACCTTGATGGCCATGATTGTTATCGTGGTTTTTGCAGTCGTCGCCCTGCTCTACGTTATTTTTACGGTAAACCAGGACTCGGGGCGGGACAAAACCGCGATCGGCTACACATCCGATCTCCGGGTACTCTCGCAGGAGATCGCCAAGAACGCATCTGAAGCGGCGGATGGTAAAGCGGAGGCGTTCGGACAACTGGGCACCTCCCGGAACCAGTTTGAGAAGCTGTTCAACTATCTGGCCCAGGGGAACCCTGAGGCGGACCTGCCAGCCGTTGACTCCGGCGAAATGGCCAAACTTCAGGCCCTGTGGGAGACCGTGCGAAATAACGCTGACCAGATTCTGAAAACGGAAACAGTGGTTCTGGATTTGCACCAGGTTGCCCTGACACTCAACGATACAATTCCGCAGCTACAAGTCGAATACGATGACGTCGTACAGATATTGCTGGAATCAGATTCTGCCACACCCGACCAGATTGCCGTTGCCCAGCGTCAGTCACTACTGGCCGAACGGATTGTGCGAAGTGTTAACAAGGTTCTGGCAGGGGGCGAAGATGCCGTAACGGCAGCAGACCGTTTTGGTCGCGACGTTAACCTCTTTGGCCGGGTACTGAACGGCATGGTAGAAGGCAACGAAGTGATGGGCATCACCAAGGTCAAGGAAGAAGATGCCGTCTACGGCCTTGAAGCCATCGCCGAATTGTTTGAAGTGGTCAGCAGTAACGTCGACACCATTCTGGAAAACTCGCCCGAATTGTTCCGGGTTCGTGAAGCCGCGAATAGTATTTTTGAAACCTCTCAGAGTTTGCTGAACGAAACCTCATTGCTCAACACTGCGCTGCAAAGTAAAGCTGAATCACGGTTCGTTAGTGACGAACTGGGTTACGCCCTTCTGCTCGTGGTTATCCTGGCAATTATCGGTATTGCCCTGATTATCAAACAGGAAACTGACAAGCGCTATGAGAAAGAAGCCGCGCAGAACGAACAGAACCAGAACGCTATCCTGCGACTGCTGGACGAACTGGCAGACCTTGCAGACGGTGATCTGACAACGGAAGCGACCGTAACTGAGGACTTTACCGGTGCGATCGCTGACTCTATCAACTTCGCGATCGACCAGATGCGTCAATTGGTAACCTCCATCAACGAAACCGCTGTGAAAGTGGCCGGTGCCGCCCAGGAAACCCAGGCGACAGCGATTCATCTGGCCGATGCGTCTGAGCACCAGGCCCAGGAAATTGCCGGTGCCTCTGCCGCCATCAACGAAATGGCGGTCTCTATCGACCAGGTATCGTCTAACGCCGCAGAATCCTCCGCGGTTGCCGAGCGGTCGGTTGCGATCGCCAAGAAAGGTGCTGAAATCGTACAGTCAACCATCCGCGGGATGGATAACATTCGTGAGCAGATTCAGGAAACCTCCAAACGTATCAAGCGACTGGGTGAATCGTCACAGGAAATCGGTGACATCGTATCGCTGATCAACGACATTGCTGACCAGACCAACATTCTCTCACTCAACGCCGCAATCCAGGCCGCCATGGCCGGTGACGCGGGTCGGGGCTTCGCGGTAGTTGCGGACGAAGTACAGCGACTGGCTGAACGTTCTTCTGCGGCAACCAAGCAGATTGAGGCACTGGTTAAGACCATTCAGTCTGATACCAACGAAGCCGTAATCTCCATGGAACAGACCACCGCAGAGGTGGTGCGAGGTGCGCGATTCGCACAGGACGCAGGTGTCGCACTGGAAGAAATCGAAAACGTATCGAAAAACCTGGCTGACTTGATCCAGAACATTTCGAATGCAGCCCGCCAGCAGTCCTCCTCTGCCGGTCACATTTCCAACACCATGAATGTTATTCAGGAAATTACCTCGCAGACGTCTGCAGGTACCACCGCTACCGCGAAATCGATCGGTAAGTTGGCAGAACTGGCCAATCAGCTGCGTAATTCAGTAGCGGGCTTCAAACTGCCGGAAATGATGAGCATGGACGAGCAGGAGGATGTGGGCTAAGGCCCACTCCGGCTGTCGTGGCCCTATGGCAAAAAAGCAGGTAACAGAGAGTGAGTCGGGAGACGGCGGATGGACGCTTAAACGCCTTCCCCCGATGGACGAAAAAGAGTTTCTGCATTGGCAGGAACTGATAGAACAACGAACAGGCATAACGGTTTCCAGAGAACGCCTGACGCATCTTCAGACCAGTATCGGTCTTAGAATGCGGGAAGTGGGGTGTGAAAGTTACGAAGCGTACTACCGGCAGATTGTGGGAAATCCGGGCGGAATCGCAGAGTGGGCCATCCTGGTCGACCGAATCACGGTACAGGAAACCCGCTTTTTCCGGGATCCTGATGCGCTGGAACTGGTCAGTAATTTCATTCGTACCCTCCCTCAGGAGATGCTGGCGCGTGGCACACTGGAAGCCTGGAGTGTGGGCTGCTCGACTGGCGAGGAGACCTACTCGCTTGCGATCGTGATTCGTGAGGCGCTGGCTCAACGTGACACCCGCATTTTCTATGGGGTGACCGGAACCGACATCAGTAAAGCCGCGCTGAACATGGCCCGAAAAGGGCTTTATCCCGAACGCAAACTGAGAACGCTGGATAAGGCATTTATCGAGCACTATTTTGAATACCAGGAACGGGAAGGCGCATACCAGATTTTGGTGGATATTCGCGAGAGAACCTGTTTCGCACGGGTTAACGTGCTGAATTTAGGTGATGCCCCCATGCACGGCATGAGCATCATCTTTTGCCAAAACCTGCTGATTTATTTCCGCAAGTGGCGGCGCAAAGAGATTCTGGACAATCTCGCAGAACGTTTGGTACCCGGCGGCCTGATGGTTCTGGGTATGGGTGAAATGACTGGCTGGAATAATCCGCTGCTGGAGCGGTTACCCAGCGAACGATGTCTCGCCTTTGTGCGCAGACCGGCATAATGCATAACTGGAGCTGTTATGGCCAACAACCATGACTACGTCGCCCTCGACTGGGTTCAGGGCGAAATCATTACCACACTGGAAGAGGCGCAGGCGGCGCTTGAAGCCTACGTCGGCCAACCGGAAGACAAGTCCAGACTGCGATTCTGCCTGAACCATCTTCATCAGATCCATGGAACCCTGCAAATGGTGGAGTTCTATGGTGCAGCCGCATTGGCGGAAGAAATGGAAAAACTGGCGGAAGCCATTCTCAACGACACAGTATCCAGCCAGGAAGAATCCATCGAAGTTTTGATGGAAAGCATGCTGCAGTTACCCAACTACCTCGAACGCCTGCGTCAGAGTCGTCGGGATATTCCTCTGGTTCTGATGCCGACCCTCAATGACCTGCGCGCGGCAAGGGGCGAGGCCTTACTCACCAATAATGCGCTGTTCAGTCCTGATTTAACCAGTGCCCGTCGTCCGGCCAAAACCGATCAGGCTGCCCGCATGGCAGACCCCCGTACCGTCACACAGCTCCGTAAAGTGAGACAGATGTACCAGTTTGCCCTGGTCGGCGTGATTCGCGAAAAAGATGTTCAGACCAATCTTGAATTGATGCATAAAGCCCTGCATTACCTGGAAGGGCTGGCGAAAGACACCGCACATGAAGAGTTCTGGCGCTGCGCGACGGGCCTCATCGACGCCTTTGAACATAAGCAACTGACCCTGAGTCTGTCGGTTAAATCCCTGTTTCGTATGGTGGATCTGCGCATTAAGCGCATGATCGAAGAGCCCATCACGATCTTCGGACAAAAACTACCGGAAGACACGCTTAAAAATTTGCTCTATTACATCGCCTGCGCCGAGCCGGTCACCGATCGCCTGAAGAGCATTCGCGACGATTACAAGCTTGACGAAGCCTTGCCTAAAGATGCTGCCATTGCCGAAGAGCGGGCAAAATTATCGGGGCCGGATCGCTCAGCCATCTCATCAGTCGTCAGCGCGCTCAATGAAGAACTCAGCCGTATCAAAGATCAGTTGGACCTGTTTGTCCGGGACAGCTTTAAGGATATCGACGACTTACTGTCTCTGTTGCCGGGACTCACGCAGCTTGGTAACACCCTGACCATTCTGGGCCTGGGGCAACCCCGAAAGCTGGTTCAGGATTTGGTTGCGCGGCTTGATGCACTCGAAAAATCACGCGAAGTCCCCAATGACGACGCCCTTATGCACATGGCGGGTCTGTTGTTACAGGTCGAAAACCAGCTGGCCAAAATGGGCGAGTCTCAGGGTGCATCCGAAACAGAAGAAGAGTCTTTTATCCCCAAAGACCAACTGGCGAATGCCCACGACGCCGTTATTCGCGAAGCGCGCAATGAAATTGAACAAATTAAACTGGCCATTGTGGAGTTTATCGGTTCGCAGTGGGATCTGACGCATATTGAAAAAGTGCCAGACCAACTGCGTACCATTCAGGGTGGTCTGAAAATCATCCCTCTGGAAAAAGCCTCTACCATGATGGGGGCCTGTGCCGACTTCATTCAACACACCCTGATTGACCAGGGCAAAACGCCAGACTGGCAGCAGCTGGACACCCTCGCAGATGCGGTAACCAGTATCGAGTACTACCTGGAACGCATGACAGAGGGAGGCGACAACAATGAGCTGATCCTGCAGGTCGCCGAGGACAGTCTCAAACGCCTGGCAGAAGATACGCCGCAGCCTGTCGGTAAAGATGACGCCGGAGAGCGGCAGCTGGCGAGTGAGAAAGCGACGGATCACGATCTCATCGACGACGAAATCAGAGAGATCTTCGTTGAGGAAGCCGGCGAGGTCATTTCGACCATGATGGCTCACTTTCCTGCATGGCAAGAAAATCCTTTCGACAAGCCGTCCCTTATAGAATTGCGTCGTGCATTCCACACGCTGAAAGGGAGTGGTCGATTGGTGGGTGCTACCGATATCAGTGAGCTCTCCTGGGCAATAGAGAATCTGTTAAACAGGGTCATCGAAGGATCATTGGAACCCAATCTGGCCATCTTCGAACTGGTGGAAAATACCATCCACAAAATTCCCAGCCTGATTGACAGCTTCAGTGCCGGACGGGCCATGGACTCTGTTTCCGACTTGATGGAACAGGCCAATGTAATTGCCAGTACTCGCACTAAAGCCAGTGAGAAAGGTTCAGCCTCTCTCTCGGAAGAGCTGGCACCTCCACCGCTCACTGAACCTGAACCCACCCTGGAGGCATCGGCGGACCATTTGATCACTGAAGCACCCGACGGTGAAGAGGCAGAGGATGAGCATTCGCGGCCCTCACCTCCCGTGGGCGTGTCTGTTGAAACGTCAGAGATAACGGGTGCGGATAATGAAGACACAGCAGACGAAATTCACGTTGAGGTGTCACCGCCGAAGCCGCCCGTTCAGGCCCCTGTCAGCTCGGTCTCTGCGGAAGAAGACTTGATCGACGATGAAATCATCGAAATTTTTGTTGAAGAAGCAGGAGAAGTTCTCGGCACCATTGGCCAGTACCTGCCCGTTTTTCTTAACAACTATGATAGCGCAGAGGCACGGACAGAGGTTCGGCGGGCCTTCCACACGCTGAAAGGCAGTGGCCGCATGGTCGGCGCCAAAGATGTGGGCGAATTGGCCTGGTCAATCGAAAACCTGTTAAACCGGGTGCTCGACAACACGGTAAAAATGAGCAGCCAAATCGGAGACCTGATCAATCATGTCGTGTCGATGTTACCCGACATGGTAACGGATTTTGAGCAGCGCCGCCCCCCGAGCCATGACGTCGCGCCGCTTATGGCCCACGCGCACGCGATTGCCAAAGGCGAGATTCCGTCAACGTCTGTGCTGCCTGTTGGCGGGCAGCCTGCTGTCAAGACATCGACCCCGGCGGTAGCGATTGAAGACGCTTCACCGCCCTCACCGCCCTATCAGGAAGCGATTGATCAAACGATTGCAGAACCAGAGGTCGCTATTGAGCCTGAACCTGAGATAGAGCTGGCCGAGGTAGAATTGGCTGAGGTAGCGCCGACTGAACTTGAAACAGACGCTCTACCCACGGCAACTGTGGCTGAGGAAGAGGAAGACGCCGATCATGAAGGCGTCACCATCGACCCAACGCTGCTGGAGATCTTCCGTTCTGAAACAGAGACCCACCTTCAGACGCTGAGGGAATTCGTTGTCAAAGCGAAGCGTGACCACAACCAGCGAATTAACGACGATGTTTCGCGGGCCATGCATACCCTCAAGGGCAGTGCGAACACGGCCAGCGTTGCACCGATTGCAAAGGTGGTTATTCCCGCCGAAAAACTGTTTAAAGAAATCCGGGGTGCCGGGCTCCGCGTCGACGACCGTATCGCCGCGCTGATCGATGAAACGGCTGACTTTGTAGAAGCCGGACTCGCCCAGCTTAACAGCCATCCTCAGAGGCCGCTGGAGGGCACGGAAAAATATCTGCACAGACTGGCCCAGGCCAGCGCAGAGCTGCTCGATACCTCTCACGATGTGGCGACACTGCATGAAGCCGCCGCACCCGATCCGCAACTGCTTAACATCTTCCTGACCGAAGGGATCGATATCCTGCTCGATGCCGAACGCATTCTGCAGGACTGGCGCGACAAAGGTGTCTCGGCTCCAGAACAGCACATGCTGGTGACAGAGCTACAGACCCTGGCCCAAGGCGCCCAATTAGCAGGTCTCGACGACGTTAGGCAGCTAAGCACCGTGCTGGAGAAAGCCTATCGGGAAATTGAAACCCGCCGCCTGGCCGTTAATGCGCCTGTTTTCGACATGCTGCATGAAGCCCATGAGCAACTCATCAACATGATGGATCAGGTCGCCGCTGGTTTGGCGACGCACCCTGATCAGAGTTTGATGAAAGAATTGGCTGATACCATCGCCGCCCTTCCGACACTGCCGGAAGACATGGCGGTGGCCGAATTACCCGAACTCGAGGCAGAAGCAGAGGCAGAAGCCGCAGAGCCAGAAACACCCGCCGAAACGGACGCACCAGAGAGCTTCGATGAAGCGGTGCCGACGCTAAGTATTGAGGAAGTGCTTCAGGAGCCTGAGGAAGAACTGCCACTGGCACCGCTGTCTTTGGATGACGACGATAATGATATCGCTGAAATCTTCCTCGAAGAAGCTGAAGACCTGATTGACAGTTCCTCGGAAACGCTGGGGCGCTGGTCTGATGACCGTGCAAATATGCCGCTGGTTCACTCCTTGCAGCGGGATCTGCACACACTCAAAGGTGGCGCACGACTGGCCAGCCAGAATGCCATCGCCGATCTGGCACACGAACTGGAAAGCCTCTTCGAGGCCATTACGCTGAATCGCATCCAGGTTTCTGACGAAGCCATTAATCTCAGTATGCTGGGACATGATGGCCTCGCCCGGATGGTGGGAGAGTTGAAACAGAACGGGCGTAGCGAAGCGGCGCCACAACTGATCAATACGCTCCATGCCTTTATTGCGCAGGAGCTGTCTGGCGACCAGGGCGACCTCAGCGAAAGCGAAGACGATCACATCATTGGTGTTGATAGCCTGCCGGATCAGGGCTTTGACGAGCTGGATCTCGAGACCGTTGAACTCTTCCTTGAAGAAGCCGATGAAATTATTCACCGAACCGGCGAAACGCTGAACAGCTGGTCAAACGACCTGAGTGATCGCGAGCTTTTAGCGACCCTACAGCGTGATCTGCACACCTTGAAAGGGGGGGCACGTCTTGCCGGTATTCGCCCGATTGGGGACCTTTCACATGAAATGGAAACCTTGTTCGAGCAAATGAATGAAGGCCGTTTTGCTGCGTCATCGGCGATGGCTTCGCTATTGATTATCTGCCATGACCGCCTGGCCCACATGGTGGAAGCGGTCAAAGCACATGATGCGATTCCCAGTGGCGACGATCTGATTGCCCGTCTGCTCAGCTTTGATGAAAGCGACGCCGACACGCCTGTCGCGAAAGCAGCGCCGCAAGAAACTATCGAGCCTGAAGACGAAGAGATTATCGAAGCCGAATCCGTACCGGTGGCGGTAAGCTCAGACAGCGTCGAAGAAACCTTCTTTGACCCGACGCAGGGTGATCCCGAGCTGATGGAATTGTTCCTCAGCGAAGCGCAGGAACTCACTGACGAAACCGCATCGCAACTGCATGCCTGGCATGAAAACCCCGAAAACTCAGAGGCGATGGCCTCCCTTCTGCGAGCCTTGCATACGCTTAAAGGCGGAGCCCGTCTGGCGGAAATCCGTCCGATAGGCGACCTCTCTCACGCGCTGGAAACACTGCTGGAAGGCTTGGTGGGCGGTACGATTTTACCGTCCCGCACTATTGTCGCGCTGACCCATGCCGCCAACGACAAGCTGGTTGATATGATTCAGGCGGCCACGGCCGGGTCCCCTGTGCGCAGCGAAAACGCCATGATCAAGCAAATTGATGCGTTGATTCATGGCCAACCGGAGGCCTCTGCTGAGGGCGCGGTGGCGGTGTCGGAAGGCAATGCAGCCGAACGCCTGCACCGTGTTCTGATTGAAGAGTCACGGCAGTCGCTGGCCAATATGGTCGGTGGCTTCGACCGCTGGCAGATGGGTGAAACCTCCGCTATCCGGGTCATTTATAATGAAGCGGAAAAACTCAGCGGTGCGGCCAGTCTCGCCAACGTGCCGAGTATCAGCCGCCTGGCAGATGCCTTAAGTCGATTCATTACACAGGAAGAACAATCTGCCAGCAAAGACCCTCGTGTTACGACGCTGGCTGAGCGGGCACTGCGTTACCTTGGCCGCCTGATCGACCAGATCGAGCAGCAGGAAGAACCTGAAACACCCAATGAACTCATTGAGGAACTGCTGCGGGTTGACGTTCAGAGCGCACCGACGGTTGCACTGGATGACATCGACGACGATATTCTGCAGGTCTTCATCGAAGAAGCGGATGAGCTGATGGGCGGGCTGCAGCGCGCCTTCGAAGACTGGCGCCGCGACACGGGTCATCTGGCCCATGCCGATACCATGCAACGCCAGTTACACACCCTCAAGGGCGGTGCGCGATTGGCCACACTGACAAACATTGGTGATGTCTCTCAGGAACTCGAAGCCGTCGTCAAAGATGCCTCTGATCACAAACGCGCGCTGGATACCGACCTGCAATTAGAGATCGGGCGCCTGTTCGATAAACTGCAGCAACTGGTTCAGGAAGTGAAGGATGGCTATCGACAGAAAGTCATCCGAGATAAAGCACAGGCCGCTGGCGAGGCAACGGTTACCCCTGAACACCGTGCCGCAACCGAAAAAGTCGTGCAAATGCAGCGTGAACAGGCTGCAGCGCCCAGTAAGGCACCGGCACCCATGCCCGCCCCGGATACAGGCAAAGCTGCAAGCTCGCGCGACAAGGCGGGCGACACGGTTAGGGTGGGAGCCAACCTGCTGGATAGTCTGGTAAACCTGGCCGGCGAAACCAGTATTACGCGGGGTCTGCTGGAGCAGCAGATCAGCGACTTTTCACATACGCTTTCCGAAATGCAGGCGACCATCGATCGTTTACGCGAACAGCTGCGACGGATGGATATTGAAACCGAGGCTCAGGTGCTCTTCCGCATGGAAAAAGAAGCAGGACCCGCCTACGAAGATTTCGATCCACTGGAAATGGACCGCTATTCGTCCATCCAGCAATTATCGCGGGCACTCAGCGAGTCGGCCTCGGATTTGACCGATTTGCGGGAAACACTGCTGGAACGTTCACGGGGTGCCGAGACGCTGCTGCTGCAACAGGCGCGTATCAACACCGAACTCCAGGAAGGGTTGATGAAAACCCGGATGGTGCCGTTTACCTCCATCGTTCCGCGCTTGCGCCGAATTGTGCGTCAGGTTGCCACTGAGTTGGGCAAACAGGCCAACTTCGAGGTCTACAACCCGGAAGGGGAACTGGACAGAACCGTGCTGGAGCGCATGGTCGCGCCACTGGAACATATGTTGCGTAACGCCATGGACCATGGGATTGAGAGTCCGGAGAAACGTCGTAAAGCCGGTAAACCCGAAGCGGGAACGATCAATCTGAGCCTGAGCCGTGAAGGGGGTGATGTGGTCATCGTCCTCAGTGATGACGGCGGTGGTATCAACACCGATGCCATTCGCAAGAAGGCTATTTCACAAGGCATGATTGATGAGGATTCCGTCATTCCTGCTCACGAAATGCTGCAATTTATTTTCAAAGCAGGTTTCAGCACCGCCGAGAAAGTCACTCAGCTATCTGGCCGGGGCGTCGGTATGGATGTTGTCGCCAGTGAAATCAAGCAGCTGGGTGGACGGGTCGCCATTCACTCTGAAATGGGCAAAGGCACACGCTTTGTGATCCACCTGCCCTTTACGGTGTCTGTCAACCGGGCACTGATGGTCAGCACCGGCGAAGACTACTACGCCATCCCACTCAACACCATTGAAGGGATCGTGCGGGTCAGCACCTTTGAGCTGGAGGAGTACTACAAACCCGACGCGCCCTTGTACGAGTACGCAGGCCAACGCTATCGCTTACAGTATCTGGGCAGTCTGCTGCACAGTGAGCACCATCCAAAGCTGCAGGGACAACCCTTACCCCTGCCCGTTATCCTGGTTCGAGGCGGTGATCAACCACTGGCCCTGCAAGTCGATAGCCTGATGGGATCACGCGAAATCGTGGTCAAGGGCCTTGGCAAGCAGTTTGCCGGGGTCCGGGGCGTATCCGGTGCCACCATACTCGGGGATGGCAGCGTCGTGGTCATTCTTGACCTTCCAGCGATGATTCGAAACGATCTGATCCCTGGCGAAGACACGGGCAAAGAGACGAAAACCGAACAGCGTGTGTCAAGCGGTCCCAAAACCGTTATGGTGGTAGACGACTCGGTTACGGTACGAAAAGTTACCACCCGACTGCTGGAACGGCATGGCATGGAAGTCATCACGGCCAAAGACGGGGTTGATGCGATTGCCCTGCTTCAGGATCACAAGCCCGACGTCATGCTGCTGGATATCGAAATGCCACGTATGGATGGATTTGAAGTCGCCAGCCTGGTACGTCACGACAAACGGCTTGCTGAGGTGCCCATTATCATGATCACCTCCCGTACGGGTCAGAAGCACCGTGAGCGCGCCATTTCCATCGGAGTGAATGAATATATGGGTAAACCGTTCCAGGAAAATAACCTGCTTGAAGCGATAGAGCGACTGACAGGCGGCAAATGAGCAAGGGATCCGGTCTGAGCGTGGGCATCGTCTCAGACTGCCCACTGCAACGCCACCTGATGAAAACCGCGATCACACACGCCGGTTATGAGGTGCGCTACTGCCGGGAGCCCGATCGTTTTCTTCAGGACACCGCTTTACCCGAGGAGCCCGATGCATGGATTCTGATGCTCAAGGACGAAGGTCGTTGGGCGCAGGTGTCCGATCTTTTCCTCGAAAATGCTGAATCCCCGATTCTGTTTGCTGACGAGGAAGCGCCAAACCGCCAGGGTAGCGAATACGATTACTGGCAGCGGCGCCTGATTCGGAAACTGGAAAATCTGGTGGGTACGCCGGGACAACCACCCCTGCTGGTCGATTCGCCTTCCGAGGTCCAGGCAGCGCCCGCCGCATCGGGGTCCAAAGCCGTTCATCTGGCCATGCCGGAGTACCTTAAACCTGCCACAGCAGACGATAAAGTAGAGAAAGTGGTTCTCCTCGTCGCCTCGCTGGGAGGGCCTGCCGCCGTCAAAGCCTTTATCGACCGATTACCGCCCCAGATTCCCGCTGGATTCATTTATGCCCAGCACATTGATTCCAGTGCGGCACAGGTGTTGGTGCGCGTCCTGGGGCGACACGGCAATTACCCCCTGCACTATGCTCAGAACGGCGAAATGCTGCGCCACAATCGGGTGTTGGTCGTTCCGATCGAACAAGAACTTTGCTTCAACCCGGCCGGTCAGATTAAATTACTGGATCGCCCCTGGCCGGGCCCCTACAGCCCGAGCATCAATCAGATTATGCTCAACGTCGGAGACCACTTTGGCGCCCGAACCCTGGTCATTGTTTTCAGTGGCATGGGTGAGGATGGCGCCCAGGCGGCGCCTCTGCTGAAAGCCTATGGTGCGTCTATCTGGTGCCAGAACAGCGAGAGCTGTGCCAACAGCTCAATGGTGGACGCCATTTCAGCCACCGGCTGTGTCGACTTTCGCGGAACGCCCGAAGCAATGGCTGAAAAACTGCTAAAATCTATGGAAAGTGAAACTTTGATTCAACGACGCAATCTTTCAAAAGGACAATAACATGGCCACCCAGCCCAACAGCGTTTCCTGCCTGCTGATCCCGGTCCAGAGTGGTCGCCAGCTTTTGGTTCCCAACACCTGTATCGCCGAAATCGTCGACTACCAGACACCCGAACAGTCAAACAGTCCAACACCCTGGTTTCTGGGCTTCATCCGTTGGCGAGGATTGAGACTGCCGCTTATTTCGTATGAGGCGGCTAACGAATCCGCAACGCCGGGTCTGTCACGCAACGCCCGGATAGCGGTCACAAACAGTGTCGGCCCTAACGCACGCAGCGTTCCCTTTATTGCTTTCCTCACAACGGGTCTGCCCCGTCTGGCCAAGGTTTTCAAAGAGGAACTGGTCGAAGCAACGGATATTGAAACCGGAAAAGCGGATGCGATGGCTGTGACGATCAATGGCGAATCGGCCATCATTCCCCGCTTTGAGACCATGGAAGCCCTGGCAAAGCAGGCGCTGAGCGACTACTAAGGCCGGCGGCTTTCGGTGGGCTGCATTTTGACTTACCATAGCAGACCAATCTCTGATGTGTCCCCGCCATGAATCCCAGCCCGATCCTTCGCGTACAAGACCTGTCTGCCCGCTATGGGGACAAATGGGTTTTGAACCGCATATCGCTCGATATCGAAGCGGGTGAAATCGTCACGCTGCTCGGGCCCAACGGAGCGGGGAAGTCGACACTGATCAAAATCCTGCTCGGCCTGCATCCGGTTCAGCAGGGTCTGCTGATCAAGCAACCCGGTTTGACCATCGGCTACGTTCCGCAGCGTTTTCATGTCGACCCCACACTCCCTATGACCGTCACAGATTTTCTGGGGCTGAATCGAAGTCGCGGCAAAATTCCTGCGCTGCTGAAACAGTTAGGCATAGAAAAACTCGCTCAGCAGCCACTCTCCAGACTCTCCGGCGGTGAAACTCAGCGCGTATTGTTGGCTCGGGCGGTGGGACATGAGCCCAGGCTGCTGGTGCTGGATGAACCCGCCCAAGGCGTCGATATTACGGGTCAGGCAGAACTGTATGGACAGATAAAGCAATTTCGGGATGCCTTCGGGTGCGCCGTCGTACTGGTATCGCACGACCTGCACCTGGTTATGTCAGCCACCGACAAGGTGCTTTGCCTGAACGGGCATATCTGCTGTGCCGGACATCCTGAAAAGGTTTCAGCAGATCCCGCATTCGTCAATATGTTCGGCGCGCAGGTATCCCGTACCCTGTCGGTATACCACCACCATCATGACCATCACCACCATTCAGATGGTTCAATCGCTGACGGCGCGGAGTGTAACAAACATGATTGAGTTTTTGCTTCCGGCCTTTCTGGGTGGCTGGATTCTGTGCACCGTCACAGGGCCACTTGGCTGTTTTATTGTTTGGCGCCGAATGGCTTATTTTGGCGATACCCTGGCACATTCCGCGCTTTTGGGACTCACCCTGGGGTTGTTGCTGGATGTACGCCCCAGCTTTGCAATTACCTTCGGCTGCGTCGGTATCGCGTTGCTGCTGGTGCTCCTGCAGCAACAGAAACAGATTGCAACCGATACGCTACTGGGTATCCTCGCCCACAGCGGCCTTTCCATTGGCCTGATCACGCTGAGTTTTTATCGGGACGGCAATTTCGACCTGATGACCTTCCTGTTCGGTGATCTGCTAACCCTGGGATGGAATGAAGCCCTGTGGATGCTGGGGGGAGCGCTGGTTGTTCTGATGTTGTTGGCCTGGATCTGGTCGGACTTGCTTCTGGTCACCCTGCATGAGGATCTCGCTGCCGCGGAAGGCATGCAAGTCGGTCGGGTCAGACTTATCTTTATGCTGATGCTGTCGTTGGTGATCGCCCTGTCCATGAAAGTGGTTGGTGTACTTCTGATCACCTCGCTCCTGATCATTCCTGCCGCCAGCGCACGTCCTTTTGCGCGGGGGCCCATCCATATGGCCCTGCTCGCCTCACTGATGGGTGGTCTTTCCATTACTGCCGGCCTGGCGGCCTCCTGGCTCTGGGATACGCCTGCCGGCCCCTCCGTCGTGACGGCAGCGTTTATCCTTTTTGTTACATCCTTAATCTGGCAACTGATACATACCCGTTTTCTCGCCCGTGAGCCCGGAGTCGCCGATGCGTGACGACCGTGCGCTGCATTTTTTCCTGACCCTACTGACGGGCCTTGCCATTACAGCCTACCTGAGCTGGTTCACTTACCATTCTGCTCAGCAGGCGGTCGAGCGCCAGCTGGTCGGAACCAGCACCGCCATCGTTCAGTCTCTGGACAAAGAGCTGATGCGACTGAATCGCCTACCCGAGTTTATTGCCCACCTGGACGAAACCCAGCGTCAGCGTTCGATCAGCCTCTTCCCCTACGTGTTATCGGTTGAACCCGCCCCACCCACTCCACCCGACGCGGCGGGCAGTCCAAAACCCTCATCACGACACCTGGACCCTGTCACAGTCGACATGGATGATCAGGGCCATGCCCGTGCTATTCAGACACTACTTGTCGAGCAGCCCAGCGGGGCCTTACAACTGACCCTGAACATCAGCCGTTTTTTATCGGATGCCACAGTGCCCTTCACATCGGTTCCGGTCACGCTGTCTGTTTTTGACCTGAGATCTTTCGCTCAGGATCCTTTTTTTACGGTGTCGCTTGGCCCCGAACAACCCGAAGAACAGCGGTCTCCACAATGGCTGGATGAGCTGAGCTTCAGCACCAGCCTGGGTGCCCCCAGTCGCGACTGGCTGGTCAGGGTTCAACCCCGAATGGGCTTCAACGGCTACGCGCACACCAATCTGCCACTGATTATTTTTATCACGGGCTGTCTGATCAGCGCACTGCTTGCGCAAATTATCAAACTTCGTACGGGTGAAGCCGGCATTAACTACAGGGAGTAAGGTGTGCAACCCCATATATCCGTCCGCAATTTGAGCAAGGTTTACTCAGGCGGCTTCACCGCACTCAATCAGGTCTCACTGGACATACACCAAGGTGAAATTTTTGCCCTCCTGGGTCCCAATGGTGCCGGCAAAACCACCCTGATCAGCATCATCTGCGGCATCATCAATGCGACATCCGGCAGCGTCAGCGTGGCCGGATTTGATAACGTGAATAATTATCGGCAGGCGCGCAGCCAGATCGGGCTGGTTCCTCAGGAATTGAGCACCGATGCCTTTGAAAGCGTCTGGAACACCGTGACCTTCAGCCGGGGGCTTTTTGGAAAGCCGCCTGCGCCGGACAAAATCGAAAGCATCCTCCGCCAGCTCTCGCTCTGGGATAAGCGCAATAATCGCATCATGACCTTATCGGGTGGGATGAAGCGCCGTCTCATGATTGCCAAAGCCCTGTCACACGAGCCTCGCATTCTGTTCCTGGACGAGCCGACGGCCGGAGTCGATGTGGAATTACGCAAAGACATGTGGGAGATGGTCAGGGGACTGCGCGAACAGGGTGTCACCATTATTTTAACGACCCACTATATCGAAGAAGCCGAGGAGATGGCGGATCGAATTGGCGTGATTCGGAAGGGCGAAATCATCCTGGTGGAAGACAAAGCCGCCCTGATGACCCAATTGGGCCGCAAGGAACTGCGATTACAGTTACTCAAACCTCTGGACGCCTTACCTGATGCTTTGCGTAGCGGCAGTCTCAGTCTGGCAAACAATGGTGCGGAATTGATTTACACCTTCGACACCCAAAAATCGCCCTCTGGTGTTGCCGACCTCTTGCGCACGCTGGGCGAACTGGGCATTGGTTTTGGTGACCTGCAGACGCGGGAAAGCTCGCTGGAAGATATCTTTGTAGGGTTGGTCAAACACCCCAAAACAACGGACTAACCCTTTTTCTTTTAAGGAAATTTCTGATGAACCTATATGGCGTTCGCGCAATTTACCTGTTTGAGATGGCCCGCATGAAGCGCACGCTCATGCAAAGTGTGGCCTCCCCCGTGATTTCAACCGCTTTGTATTTCATCGTATTTGGCTCTGCCATTGGCAACCACATGGGCGATATCCATGGCGTCAGCTATGGTGCGTTTATCATTCCCGGCCTGGTCATGCTCTCGCTGCTGACACAGAGTATTTCCAACGCCTCGTTTGGTATTTACATGCCCAAATTCACCGGTACGATCTACGAAGTCTTGTCAGCCCCCGTGTCGTATGTGGAAATCGTGATGGGGTATGTCGGCGCGGCGACCACAAAATCGCTGATTCTGGGCGCCATCATCCTGCTGACCGCGCGACTCTTCGTGGACTACCAGATTGTGCATCCGATCTGGATGGTAGTGTTTCTGGTGCTTACCTCGCTGACCTTCAGTCTCTTTGGTTTCATCATCGGCATCTGGGCGGATGGATTTGAGAAACTACAACTGGTTCCACTGATGATCATTACCCCGCTGGTGTTTCTCGGCGGAACGTTCTACTCCATCCAGATGCTGCCCCCTTTCTGGCAGACAGTCAGCCTGTTTAATCCCGTGGTTTATCTCATCAATGGTTTTCGCTGGGCATTCTTCGGTGTTTCCGATGTGCACATGGGAGTGAGCCTGGCCATGATCCTGATCTTTCTGACCGCCTGCCTCGGCATCATCGGCTGGATTTTCAAAACCGGGTACCGTCTGCGGTCGTAAGCGGCAAGACGCTGCAGAGTAAGGGTGCTAATTGAGCACCCGGTTCTCAACCAGAATGCCGTCCAGCACCAATTCTTTGTAGCCGACGACACCAATCACTTTTCCTTCTTCGATCACCGGGGCACTGGAAAGGCCGAAACGCTCGAACAGGCGGGCACAATAGCGAACATCCATCTCCGGCGAGACACCGATCACGGGTTTGGACATGATTTCATAAACGTTGACCCGTTCCGGCGCCCGATCCTTAGCCAATACTTTTTTGGCGATATCGGCCAGCAGAACAATGCCAAATTCATCATGCGCATGCCGCTTCTTAACGATCACCACTGAGGCCTTTTGCGCTTTCATTTGTTTCAATGCATCTTTAACCGTCATCAGTCCTTCGACCTCAATGTGCTCACCGCGCATCACATCACGCACCTTGACGATAATTTTGCCGGTGTCTGTCATATTTCATCCTCAATCTTGGCGCTCAGGGTCTGAATCTGATGGGAGATGCCCACCGCATCTTCAACGTCAATCTGCACGGCAATACCCGTGCCTGGACGGGTGTCGAATTCGCCGATCTCACTGATCTTTTCGAGAATCTGGCGGCTGAGATGCTCCTCGACGATAAACAACAAAACATCCCGCTGCGAATCCAGTGATAAACCGAAAAAGGTACGGTTGCGCGTCAGTCCTTCCCCCCGCGCATTATTAATCACGGTGGCGCCTGTCGCTCCGGCGGCCCGTGCCGCCTTCATTACCTTGTCAGTTTTATCGTCCTCCACAAAGACGAGTATCAATTTAAAATGCATGCGTTACTCCGTAGGGCGCTACCCCAAACTGTTAAACTGTCGCGAGCGGTTCTTTCGGGCACGGTCGGCCAGCGCCGCTGAAATCTGTGCATAGCCCATCACCGCCATGATCGGAAACAAACTGGCAAATGCGATCAAACCAAAACCATCAATCAGCGTGCTACGTCCGGGCACGGTTTCGGCCAACCCCAAGCCCAGTGCGGCAACCAAAGGCACCGTGACGGTCGAGGTGGCCACCCCGCCCGAATCGTAAGCCAATGGTACAATCATGCGGGGGGCAAAAGCAGTCTGAATGACGACTACGATGTAACCTGAAATAATGAAATAATGAATCGGCAGACCGGTCACGATGCGATAGGCTCCCAGCGAAATCCCAACGGCCACCCCCAGGGCCACCGCGATCCGCAAGCCCCAGACACCGATCGCGCCCCCCGAGACTTCACTGGCCTTCATTGCCACCGCAATCAGTGAGGGTTCAGCAATCGTCGTGCTGAATCCGATCATGAAAGCAAACAGATAAACCCAATAGTAGTCCTGCCAGGTCAATACGCCATCTGCCACCTGACGAGCCTCTGCAAGGAAGGCTGGATCGGTTAACTGACGCGCCATGATCTTTCCGAGTGGAAACAAGGCCTTTTCAAGTCCCATCAGGAAAAACGTGAGCCCCACCAGCACATAGCCAAAGCCAAACAGAACCCGGCTGAGATTCGGAATAGGCTTACGAATCACCAGGTACTGAAAGCCGAACAAAATCACGGCAATGGGCAGTACATCGAACAGGGTGCTCAGAAAAACGGCGCCCAATTCCGAAAGCAGATTCATCATGTGCCGATCACCATGCCGTAGCCCATCACAAAAATCATCGGTAACAGGGAGGCAAAGGCAATCAATCCAAAGCCATCCAACATCGGGTTACGTCCCCGAATGGATGAGGCCAGGCCCACACCCAGCGCCGTCACCAGCGGAACGGTAATGGTTGAGGTGGTCACGCCGCCCGAATCGTAGGCGATGCCGATGATCTCTTTGGGCGCAAAAACCGTCATGATGACCACCAGCACATAGCCGCCGATGATCATCCATTGAATCGACCAGCCCGCGATGATGCGAATCACCCCCAGCACAATTGAAATGCCGACTGACAGCGCCACGGTATAACGAAGCCCGGAGGCGTAGTCCTCACGCGCCTCCTCGCTGTTTTCAATCATGCCGCCGTCTGCAGCCACTTCTGCGGCTTCCGCCGACACAGCGATCAGCGCAGGTTCCGCAACCGTCGTACCAAATCCCAGGGCGAAGGAAAATACGATCAGCCAGAACACACTGCCTTTACGCGCCAGTGCATACCCCATGGATTCCCCAATGGGAAACAGGCCCATTTCCAATCCGAAGATAAAAAAGGTCAGGCCCAGCAGAACAAAAACCACCCCGATTACCAGCCCCAGCAGATCAGGAAAAGGCTGCTGCAGCACGAATAGCTGGAAAAAACCAATCACCAATAAAATCGGCGTCAAGTCTCGCAGACTGCCCAACAGAGATCTGAAAATGGCGAGAAAGCCACGCTGCACCGCATCATCTCATTCACTGAATTCTCCTCAAATCTAAGGTAGGCGACCCTGAACAGGCATGATCCGAAGCAAAAAAGGGCCTAAAATCAGACGATACAAGCTGATTGACAACGAAGGGGGCTTGGCTAGGCATGAGAAACATGCGCATGCCCTCGGTTTCAGTAAGTCAACACAATCAAAGCCGTTCGCATCCTTTCGGGATGCTCATTCTGTATTGCCTATGGATCTGTAGCCTGATTGGTCTCCTATCAGGTGCAGCCAGCGCCGACACCCTTTCCTTTAGCGCCATCCAGGACCCTGAAAATCTGGCCCGCCGCTATCATTTGTGGGAAGACGTTGATCGAACCGCCACGCTTGAAACGCTCCCCCCTGCCGACAGCGCGGAATGGCAGCATAATTCTGCAGGTTTGACCAATTTTGGCCTGACTCACTCGGCTTACTGGCTACGACTTTCATTGTCAGATCTCAAGCAGCTTAGATCCGAAGTCTATATCCGGCTGAATTATCCCCATCTGGATGAAATTGATTTCTACCTCCTCTCCGACGGCCAGGTTCTAAAACATCTGGCTACCGGTGACACACGACCTTTTGCCAGCCGGGAAACCCAGCACCGAACCTATCTCTTACCCCTGAGCGCAGACATGCCTGACTCGATTGACGTTGTGATTCGTGTTGCCTCGCAAGGTCCCATGATGCTCCCTCTGGATTTAGTTTCCCAGGTGAGTCTGCTTAAGAGCGAACGACCTCTTTACACCTGGTTCGGGGTTTACTTCGGCGTATTAGCAATGGTATTTCTGTATAACCTACTGATTTATTTATCGGTGCGAGACAACGGCTATCTCTACTATCTCGGTTACGTCGCGGCAGTTGCCGCACTGCAAATTTCACTTAACGGCTTTGGATTTCAGTATATCTGGCCGGCATCCGGCACACTCAACAACACCATGATTTTACTGACGACGGGGTTCCTCCCTGTCGCGGCAATCACCTTTGTTATGAAATTCATCAACCTGTCGAAAGTCGGTGACCGAGGTGACAATATCCTTTCCTGGCTGCTTTTGAGTAGTTTTGGACTCGTCCTGCTCGGCGTCTTTGTCTCTTCCTACGGCACCATTCTGAAACTGGCACAGGCTCTCTCTGCGGCGGCAGTTGTTTACGGTTTTTACATTGGTGTCAAATATTGGTGGAGAGGTCTCAAAGCCGCACGCACTTTTGCACTGGCCTGGTTTGTATATCTGATCTTCATCGCACAATTCCTGCTAGACGTCAGCGGGGTAATTCAACCGTCCATTCTAAGCTCGCACGGACTAGAGATTGGCTCTCTGTTTGAAATTGCGCTGCTATCACTGGCGTTTGCAGATCGACTCAATGCTGAAAAAGAGCTGCGACTGAATGCACAGTTGGAACTCAACCAAAACCTCGACAACCTGGTGCGGGAACGTACGAAAGAACTCGAACAGGCCTATCAGAAACTCAAAGAAATCAGTAATACCGACGGACTCACCGGGCTGTGTAACCGGAGGCATTTTGACGAACTTTACTTGCTGGAGTTCCAGCGGGCCTATCGCGATCAAATACCCATTGCGCTGATGATGCTGGACGTTGATCACTTTAAACGTATTAACGACACCTATGGCCACTTCGTAGGCGATATCTGCCTGAAGCAAGTGGCTGACGTACTGCAAAACGTGCTGCGACGCCCTTCTGATCTGGTGGCGCGTTATGGGGGAGAAGAGTTCATTGTACTTCTACCTGCAACAGCCCCCCAGGAAGCCCATCTCATCGCCGAGTCCATTCGCGCGGCGATCGAAGCGCACATCGTTCTCGACAGGCAACAGACCATTCAGTTAACGGTTAGCATTGGCGTTATGTCTGCGTGCCCCAGCGCACGGGATCAGCACAAGATGTTTCAGAAGCAGGCGGATACAATGCTTTATCAAGCCAAGCACGGCGGACGTAATCAGGTAAAGGTGGCCGACAGGCTTGAGGTAGAGGGGTCGATTTAGGCTACTTCCGAAACTGGGCGGGGCTTTTTCCAGTCCAGCGTTTGAAGGCCCGGCTAAAGGCACTTTGCTCGGAAAACCCCAGAAGGAAGGCAATTTCACTCAGGGAATAACGACCGGCATTGAGGTAGGCCATGGCTTTTTCCTGCCGTACCTCTTCCACCAGTTCCTGAAAAGACACGCCTTCCTGTTTAAGCTTGCGATAAAGCGTTTGACGCGACATGGCAAGCTGATCGGCGATTTGCACGACATCAACGGCACGGGATAAATTCTTTTCCAGTATTTTACGCACCTGCAGGCTCAGCTTGCGGCGACTCTGTAACTTCTTCAACAACGCTTCGACATGGCGGGTCAGCGCCTGATGCAGAAAGGGGTTGCGTTGCGGCAACTCAAAGGTCAGAAAGGCGCTCTCAAACGCGATAAAGGTTCGCCCTTGCCCGAACAACACCGGGCAGTCAAATACGGCGTCATACTCTTCCTGCGGGGCGAGACGTTCATGGGCAAAGCCCACCTCACGCAGAAACAACTTTTCACTGACAAAACGTCGCGCCCGTGTGACCGCCTGACTCACCATCCGCTCGATGTTGAGTGCCGAATAGAATTGATGATCAGGACACTCATAGGAAACGACCGAGACTTCCGGCCCAACCTCAAAGCTGACCCGAACCCCTTCATTGACCAATTCAGAAAGACGCTGATATTGCTCCAGCCCCTGCTGCAGAGTCCGGTTATTGAAAACGATATGTCCGATAACACCCATCCGGCTGCTATCGGTCCAGGCACCCAGATGCAGGCCAAGGGCGGGGTTTTGCAGGGATTTAGCTGCAAGCTGCAATAAGGTATTGAATGCGGTCAGTTCGACCCGACTGTCCTGCTGATCCAGTGCTGCGACGTTAATGCCAGCCAGCCCCGCCAGCGCCTGAACATCGAGGCCGTGCTCCCCCAGCCAATGACAGACGGCGAGCGCCGAAGAACCGGTAACCGTTGGACGCTCAGTGCTGGGCATGTTGCATTACATCTCGTTCAGGAAGATCAGGCTGTCAAAATAATTGCAACCGGGGGTCAAATGAATGTCACACATAGTCAAGATAATACATGACGCGGTAGTTATCATTACCGTGCATCGAAAAAAACAAGCGGGGAGGAACCGAATTTGGAAACCCAATACGATGAAAGCTGGCAAGTGTGTGTCCCGTCCGATCAGAATGAGCAGGACAATATGGACGCGCTTGAAGCGTACCTGAACGATATGAATTTCTGCTGACGACCGTCGGCACTGCGGGTGAGAACCGCTGAAGAAGCCGCCTCTGGGCGGCTTCTTGCTTTCGAGATCGGGTCACTCGTCCCAGAAATCCACTTCGCTTTCTGAGATCTCCAGTGCTTCAACCAGGCCACCGTGGACCAGCTTCTCGTAATAGTTGACCTGATTCCGGCCGTTATTTTTTGAATAATATAAGGCTTTATCCGCTTTCGACAGATTTTCCAGTGGATGAAACTGCTCATCCAACTGGGCAAAGCCAATGCTGATGGTCACCTGACCCACCTGTGGAAAGCGGCGACGTTCAATGGCAGTGCGGCAGCGCTCGAGCACTTCGTGTGCCTGCTGCTCATCAACATCCTTGATGAGCAGGACGAACTCCTCACCCCCATAACGAAAAAACTGGTCGTCCTGCCTCAGCACTGAACGTACAGTCTGAGCAAACAGCACGAGTGTTTCATCACCCAGGGCATGACCATGCGTATCATTGATCGACTTGAAACGGTCAATATCGAGAATGGCAATATGCCGGACTTTACCCCTGTTGCCGTTCGTTATCCCTGATGAGTGGCCCGCGCCCAGGGCGAGGCGGGACGCAACCATATCGAAGGCCTGACGGTTAAGTATGCGCGTCAGTGGATCGTAGCGTCGCTCATGAATACTTCGAAACACATCGCGAAAGATATGGGCAAAACCGATCAGGATTTCTTTGGCATTTCCCGCTTTGAAGGGGTGTGATAGTAAAATCATATGGGAAATGGTTTTATCATAGAGCTCGACCGGCATCGCTACGGCCTGACGCTTATCCTCCGTGCCACATTCCACATCGCCGGGTTTATCCCAGGCACGCTGCATCACGGAATGATTCGCCAGGACTTGGGTTTCTTTTTCCCCCAGGCAGTCAACGCACACCCATTGCTTTGCCTTTGCTGGCTCTGATCGGAGGGACTGAAGCTCATAGACCGTTGCCATCACACCTGGGAAATTGGCCACCAGGAGCTCCTTAAACGCCAGGACCAGATCAAGCGCATTGGTTTGGCTGGTCATGTGCCGGATCAATGAAAAGATGGTATGCGTATCCACAACGACCTCGCCCCTGAGCCTAACTTCGTGTAATTGCCAATCTGTTTGGTCTAACGAGTATGGACATTCGGCACCAATTTGCAAAATACGCTAGACTCGCTTGGAAGACGTCAGCAGGCACATAACGACAACACACCGGCGGAACCCGCGATGCCTATTCCAGACTATTTGCTGTTAGCCAAGCAGCCTATGTTTAACGCCGAACTGGGGGTGATCGCGCATGAGCTCCTGTTCCGCAACCCGATGAATCTCTCTGCCGCCGATATCGGAGGCGATATTGCAACCCATCAGGTTTTACTGAACTATTGCTCCAGCGTCTTCGACCAGGCGGAGTCGAGCAACCTGCCCGTCTTTATTAACGTAGACCCCGTATTCATCTGCACTCAGGCAAGCCTGCCGGTCGAACCGAGCCGGGTCGTTGTAGAGCTACGACTCAACGAGCCAACGGATAACGCATTGATTGCAAGCCTTCAGGTTTGGAAATCCGCAGGCTTCCGGTTTTCCCTTGAAAACTATGATTTCTCGCCCCGATACGATGCGTTTTTAGCGCAGATGGATTTCCTCAAAGTCGATGTATTGTCACTCGAACGGAACACCATCATTTCAGGGAAGCATGCGCATCAACACCTGAACGCGCAGTGGATCGCAACCCACATTGAGGATGAAGAAACATTCGAGCATTGCAAAACGCTGGCATTTGCAGGCTACCAGGGCTATTTCCTGGCGAGGCCCCGAGAAATCAAAGGGAACTCTATTAAGCCGGGTACGGCGACGACGCTGCGCATCATTCAGGAATTGGATCGCCCCAATATCTCCATGGATGAAATCACACGTCTTGTCAGTCAGGACCCTAAACTTGCACTGCAAATGCTGAAAATCATCAATAGCTCTCTGTTTACGCTGCCAAGAGTCATTGAAGACCTTAAAACGGCCATCGTTTACCTGGGTGCGGAAAAACTCAAACAATGGGCAATGATCATCGCATTTCTCTCCAATGGGGAAACGCACCTGGAAGCCTGTCGCTTCGCCCTCCACCGGGCCAAGGCGTGTGAACTGAACATTCAGGCAAACTCTAACGCAGTCGCGCTGGCGTCCACTGCGTTTCTCGCCGGTCTCGTTTCCGGCACCCAGATTCTGTTTCGGATTGCCCCTGCAACCTTCCTCAACAATGTGCGCCTCTCCCCCGTGGTCGAGCAGGCGGTGTTAAATCACGAGGGGCCGATTGGCGAAGCCTTAAGAGAAATATGCGATCTGGAATATGCGCTGAGCCAGGGAGACCTATCAATCGCAAACAGCCACGTTGAACTTGCTCAGTGCTACTGGCAAGCCGGTAACTGGGCAGATGAAGTGATCGACAACCTCAAACGTTAAAGCGTGCTGCCGCTAAAAACTCACCAAAAAAGAGCACCCAACCAATCCCCGCGCGCGCCATTTAGGTGCAAGCCCAAAAAACCCATAGCACTTTATTGGTGCATTTCTCACTGGTTTATTTGCGCCCCGCGTCGTTCGTTACCCACTTCATCAATGCTATCAAGGCGTAGCCGTGTTTGAGCCCGATTTTTGCAGAGGCTTTCGGACATCAGCAGGAGCATTGCCCATGAAGAATCTTAGTGTCGCCGATTACATGAGTCGGAAATTTACCTCATTCACCCCCGATATGGCGGTGGTTGAAGCCGCGATCAAACTGATCAAAAACGAATTACTTGGCGGGCCGGTACTCGATGCGGACGGTAAATTGATCGGCTGGATTTCCGAGCAGGAATGTCTGGGTGCCGTCAGTGAAGTTTCCTATTACGCTGACCGCGTAGCAACCGTCGCCGACGTCATGCGCACCTCTGTGCTAACCGCCTCCCCGGATGACACCCTGCTTGACATGGCATCCCGGATGCGCGAACAAAAACCCAAGATTTATCCCGTACTGGACAATTCCGGTAAAGTGATTGGCGTCATCTCGCGCCGCATTGTCCTGAAAGAACTCTGCAAGTATATTTCGGGCAAGTCATAGGACAGGGGCCATCTTACCGCCCAGTGCTTTTCTGAAAGGATTCTGATGATCGATTGCCCGCGTTGCCATCACCCACTGACCCTGCCACGCTGGACCTCCTTGGTGGCCTGCTCCGCTTGCGGCAGCCCACTGCGAATCTCGCGCCCCACGCCCGCCGGCCCATCACCTTGGGAAGGCGCTGGCTATTTGGTCCTGATCGCGGCTGCGACAGCGCTGGGCAAACACGTGAGCGTTAATCCCGTTTACGTCCTGTTGCCAATCCTGGCTCTATACGCCACTTTCCAGCGAAGGAAAGAGTCCAAAGCCGCATCCCCAATGGTTACCTGCATCAGTGAATCCGAGCGAGCGTTTGCCAAGCAGGATCAGTGGGTATTCCTTACGCTGGTGTGCCTGGCTCTTTTGGGTATTGCCTTACTGGTGAGCGTTGGACTTCCGGGTCGAATGTGAAGATCTGACGATTACAAACAAATAACTGGTCGCCTGCGGGAGACGAGTGCTAAGTTTAGGATTCATTTCGCCACTTCTGTGAGAACGGATTTTTTATGAAGCCTCGTCTTAACGTTTCCTCGCGCATAGCTCATCCTCTTGTCTGTCTGGCCCTACTTTCCCTTCCCTTCGCGACCGCTCAAGCTGCAGATCCCGGAGGTGAAAAGGAGCGTTTTGATCGTATTACTTTGGCTGCGTCCGCACAGGCCCAAGTTGAAAACAACCTGATGCGCGTAGTGTTTACCAGTCAGTCGGAGCAGAAGAACGCCAGCGCCGCTGCGGATTCGGTCAACAAGACCATGCAAAAGGTTGAGGCGATGATCAAGGATGACACCAAAATTCGTCGGCAATACCTGGATTACACCACCCAGCCTGTCTACAACAAGCAAACGATTGTGGCCTGGCGCGTGCAACAGAGCCTGATGCTGGAATCTGAATCGGTCGCTCATTTGGCTGACCGTATGGGGCAAATCCAGTCCATGGCCGATGTGCAATCGGTTTCCTTCGATGTGACGGACGCGGAACGCAAAGTCAAAGAGGACGAACTCATTCGGGCCGCACTGGATAACTTCAATGCCCGCGCCAAACTGATTACCCAGCAACTGGGTGCCAGCAGTTACCGCATCGTGCAAATCAATGTCGACACACAGGGACAAACCTATTATCCCCAGCGAGGCGCCATGAAAGCCTACAGCGTGATGGCAGACGAAGTGGCTGCGCCCGTCATGGAAGCCGGCAAGCAGACGCTGACGGTGAATGCCAGTGGAGAAATCTCCCTTGTCCGATAACGCAGAACCCACCAGCAAATTGCCACGCAAACTCCGCAAAGCCGAAGCGATCAGTCCACGCGCCAACGATTTCGAATTCCTGGGTGATCGTGTTAAACCGGGACAGCGTAAAGTTTTCAGTCTGCCCGCCGGTACCTTGTATACCGGCGCGAGCGCTGATATTCCGGTCGAAATCGTTCATGGCCATCATGCCGGGCCCACCTTGCTGGTGTGTGCGGCCATCCATGGTGATGAACTCAACGGCGTAGAAGTCGTCCGGCGGGTACTGACCGCCAACTGGCTGAAGAACCTGCGCGGGACACTGATTGCCGTACCGATTGTGAACGTACTGGGCTGTCACAACCGCTCGCGTTACCTACCGGACCGTAGAGACCTGAACCGCTGTTTTCCCGGCTCGGAAACCGGCTCTCTGGCCGCCCGTGTCGCTTACCTGTTCCGAGAATCGGTGCTGAAACGGGTGGATTACGCAATTGATTTGCATACCGGCGCGATTGACCGCAGTAACCTGCCCCAGATCCGGGTCAACCTGAAAAACGAAAAGGCGACGCAAATGGCACGCTGGTTCGGCGTTCCCATTATCGTGGATTCACCCTCGGGCGATGGGACCTTCCGTGGGACCGGTGATGAATTAGGTATTCCGATCATCACTTATGAAGCCGGTGAAGCCCTGCGTTTTGACGAAGCCAGTATTCTCGCGGGTATCCGGGGGGTGCGGCGGATTATGGAATCGCTGGGACTCATCACCGAACGGACCCGGCGACGGCACGTCCATCATGTGATCGCACAATCCTCGGCGTGGACGCGCGCGCATCGCGGCGGCTTTCTGAATACGATTTTGCCCCTGGGTAGTCGCATTCATCAGGGCGATCATTTGGGTTATATCGTTGGGCCGCTGGACAAGGAGCGCGACCCGATCATTGCGCCCTTTTCCGGCATTATCATCGGTAAAAGTAATCTGCCCGTCGTGTACGAGGGTGAGGCGCTGTTTCACATTGCCCGCTTTGATGCGGTAGAAGCCGCTGAACAGGCGGTGGAGTCCTTCCAGACTCATCTGGAAGAACAGATCGCCACGCAACTGCCTAATCGAAGCTAAAAAGCCGCTTATTTGTTGATGCCGACCAGGGATAGGAACTCCGAACGCGATGAGGGATCGGTTCTCATCGCACCCAGCATCACCGACGACATCATCACCGAATTCTGCTTCTCGACCCCGCGCATCATCATGCACATATGCTTGGCCTCGATGATGACACCGACACCCCGCGCATGCGTGCATTGCATCACAGCATCGGCAATCTGACGGGTCAGATTTTCCTGAATCTGCAGACGCCGCGCATACATGTCGACGATGCGGGCAAATTTAGACAGCCCCAGGACTTTGCCTTCCGGCAAATAGGCGATGTGACACTTGCCGACGAAGGGAAGCAAATGATGCTCACACAGTGAGTAAAGTTCGATGTCTTTGATCAGAACCATCTCGTCCATTTCCGACTCAAAGATGGCGCCATTGACGATTACATCCAGATCTTCCTGGTAGCCTTTACAGAGAAACTGCATGGCTTTGGCGGCCCGTTTAGGGGTGTCGCGCAAGCCTTCGCGCTCGGGATTTTCACCGACCGCTTCGAGAATCGCCCAGTAGTTCTGGATCAGGGTATCGGACATGGGTCTCTCCTTGTCGTGTTAAGTCTGTATCTTCAAGTCAGTGAGGGTCAGCGGATATGCCGCCCGCCGTCCAGTTTGAGTTCGCGACCGGTCATGTAGCTGTTATCGAACAGATAGCTCAGCGCATCAAACACCACCCCCGGTCCGGGTTCGATGCCCAGCACTGATTTATCCAGCGTTTTGCTGCGATAGGCCGCATCGTCTTCCGGGTTGAACATCAGCAATGAGGGCGCGAGGGTATTAACCTTGATCTGGGGCGCAAAGCGCCGTGCAAACGACAGCGTCATATTCGCCAGCGCCGCTTTGGAGGCGGCGTAGGCAATGTGGTTCACACTGCCCTTCTCCACCACATAATCGGTGAGATGCACGATATCAGACCAGCCTTGTGCGCCTCTGCGCAGGAGATCCTCACACTGCATGTTGAGCAGGTAGGGAGCGCGCACATGCACCGCCAGCACTTCGTCAAGAATCGTATTCAAATCAACTCCCGGCACATTGTCGACAGGCCAGCAGGATGCATTGTGTACAATCGCCCGGAGTGGGCCAACGTCACGGTGCAAACGGGCCACCAACATCTGAATGGACGCCGGGTTTGAAAAATCTGCCTGCAGACAGATCACGCCCAATTCCCGCAGGCTGGCCACCACTGGCTTCTCGGTACGGTAAGTAATGACGACCCGTTCACCAGCCTCCAATAACTGCTCGACGCAGTGCAGGCCCACCCGCTGCGTCGCGCCGGTAATCAGAATATGGCCCTGGGTTGTCCAACGCACGCCTGTGTCCCCTCTCAGTTCAGTTTTTTGGCGATAGCCGCCTTGCACTTGAGTGTTTCCGCCAGCCAGCCCAGCCCGGCTTGAATCTGTTCGTCCAGTTGCCAGGGCGGATTGACTACCAGCATACCACTGCCGAGCAAACCCTGCCGGGTTTCACCTCTTGCAGGCAGGCGCTCTAATTCCACCCGCAGCCAGGACAGACCGGTATTCCAACCCTGGTCCTGACAGAGGCCGTCGATCAGCACCTTTTGCGGATCACCTTCCAGGATCGGATACCAGATCAGAATTTGCGCCTGCCGCCACCGCTTAAGCGCCTTCTGCACCCAATCCGGAATACGACGGTAATCCGCCTTCAGTTCATAACTGGGGTCAATCAGAATCAAGCCGCGCCCGGACGGTGGAGGCAATTGGGTCATCACCCCTTCAAAGCCGTCACGCAGGTGGCATTTCACCTGCGCATCGCGCTTGAAAGCCTCCTGCAAAGCGGGGAAAGCCTGGGGATGCAATTCACACAGCACCGCGTGGTCCTTTTCGCGCAGGGCATGGGCCATCAACGCGGGCGAGCCCGGATAATCACTCAGTTCAGCTCCGGCATTCTGTGCGGCAACCGCCTCCAGCCAGGAGTGCAACGCTTCAGGTGCCTGCTCGCGCTGCTGCCAGACGCGGGCAACGCCCTGACGCCACTCGGCTTTCAACGCGGCCTTGCCCTGGGTCAGCGCATAATCACCGTCACCGGCATGGGTATCATAGGCCGTCCACGGGGCGGGTTTACGGCACAGGCTGTCAAGACACAGCTGCAAACACCAGTGTTTCAGAACATCGGCAAAATTGCCGGCATGGTAGGCGTGTTGATAACTAAGCATCGGGTGCCTGCCGACGGCGACGTTTGGCTTCCCGGCGACGCTTGATCACCTCGACGGCATCCGCGCCGATGTGGGCCTCACCCCGTGATTGGGCCAGCTCAATCTGGGCTTCACGGGTCGAGAAACGACGCAATTGAGCGTCACTGTGCTGACCAATACAGTGTGGACAGCTCACGCCTTTTACATAATCAGGACTGGCCTTATCGTCTTCCGTAATCGGCATGCGGCAGGCATGGCACTGGTCATAATGACCTTTTTCCAGCTGATGATTCACTGCCACGCGGTTGTCGAACACGAAACACTCACCTTCCCACATCGTTTCAGAGGCGGGCACTTCCTCGAGGTATTTCAGGATGCCGCCTTCCAGGTGATAGACCTCCTCAAAGCCCATGCCTTTGAGCAGTGCGGTAGACTTTTCACAGCGGATACCGCCGGTACAGTACATGGCGACTTTCTTGTTTCGGGCCGGATCAAGATTTTCACGCACGTACTCAGGAAATTCGCGGAACGATTCCGTGACCGGATTGATCGCATTCTTGAACTTGCCAATCTGCACTTCGTAATCATTGCGGGTGTCGATCAGCACCACCTCTGGATCGCTGATCAGACGGTTCCAGTCGGCCGGTTTCACATAGGTGCCGACAATATGGTTCGGATCGATGCCCTCGACCCCCATGGTCACAATCTCACGCTTGAGTTTGACCTTGGTCCGGTAGAACGGCAGGGTTTCATCAAAGGACTCTTTCAGGCTCAGCCCTTCAAAGCGACCATCCTTTTCCAGCCAGGCCTTGACTGCATCAATGCCCTCGCGGGTTCCGGCAATCGTGCCGTTGATGCCCTCTTCGGCCAGCAACAAAGTGCCACGCACCTCATGGGCCAGCATCAATTCCAGTAAAGGCTCCCGCAAATCAACATAATCCGGGAGTCTGACAAATTTATATAACGCACACACAACAACTTGAGACATAGTATCCTCGCTTGGGCTGACCGGAACGTAAATCCGGCGCGAAACAGGGTTGGGCATTATACGAGCAGTTGCCGGCAAACCCAAACGGTTCCGGTGGCTGGTCTATACTGCATAAAAGTGGGTTGTCGGGATGGTCAACCTTTCGTCTGTCGTTATACAGAGATCTATGAAGCACGCACCCTATCTCAACACATCAGGCTCAGTCTTTATTCGTGAGCTCAAGAGCCGTTACATCAGTATCGGTGTGAAACTGTTTTCCTTGCTGTCGGTATACGTCTCGATTATCTCCGTGGTGCGCTCCGTCGATACCGGCTGGCTGAATCTCTACACCTTTCAGATTGTGCTCGCCGTTCTGTTTCTTGGGCTCAATTATTTTTCCAAATACCTGTCCGATAACCTCAAGGTGCTGGCACTGGTCGGTATCGCCTTTGTAGCAGGCGTGGCCGGTATCACCACCTTCGGGCTACTGGGTTCCGGCTTCTACTACTTTATCTTGTCCGGACTGTTCCTCAGCATTTTTTTCAGTCGGCGCTGGGCCTATGTCTCGGTGGTCGCTGGTTCGCTGGTGGTGGGCGTCACGGGCTACATGCACACCCAGGGCTGGCTGGATTTTGATGTGGATGCCACCAGTTACATGCGCAATCAGGCCTCCTGGTGGACGGTCATCTTCGGGCCGTTTGTGGTCAGCGGCTTCCTCATGTTCATCATCGGCGATATCCGAAACAAATTGATGGAAACCATGATCACGCTGGAAGAAAGCCAGCATGAGATCCAACGACTGAGCCTGCATGACACCCAATGCGATCTTCCTAATCTGCGCGCCTTCGAGCAGCACTATGAAGCGATTGCGGTGCGTCCTGACATGATTCATCAGGATCTGGCCGTGCTGCTGGTCGATCTCGATCATTTCCGCCAGGTCAACCAGCGTTTTGGCCACATGGAAGGCGACTTCGTATTAAAGGACATCGCGTCACGCCTGAAATACTGTATTGGGGACTATGGCTTTGTCGCACGTCTGGGCGGCGATGAGTTCATTCTGCTGCTGGAAGACCTGCCGGACGGCGAGACCAGTGTCAATGAACTGATCAATAAACTTTTTGGCGTCATCCGCCACCCCAGTCACATGGCCAATGGCGAACGGGTAACCCTGACCGCAAGCATGGGGTGCGTGATTCTGCCGCCGAATGTCCGCGCACCGCTGCAGCAAGTGCTGATGCAGAGTGACCGCCGTCTGCAAGCCGCCAAAGAGGGCGGTGGCAACCGTCTGCAAAGCGGCCTGATCGAGGGCTGAGATCAGCCCTCAAACCCGAAAACGGCCCCTTCAGGGTGCTGACGGAAATTTTTCGAAAAGCAGACCTGCTGCTTCGTTCGCCAGCTCTACTTTTTCCGCCGGGGTGAGATCTCCCGGTTCCTTGCGCAGTGCCGCCGCACCGAACCAAACCACCCGATCATCGTCGGGCCGGAACATTTCCACCACGTACCACAGCAACTCATAGTCGTGCAGATACAGCTCGGTATCACCGCCCCAGAACCCCCGCCAGCCCATTGCCGGCATTTGCCTCACTTCCTGCCGGGGTTCCGTTGTCACCTGCAAACGCACGCGCAGATCCGGTGCTGCTCCGTCCGTCACGTTTTGGTAGGATTGTTTCGCCAACTGCGCCGCCACCGCCGCACGAAAACGCTGCAGATCCAGCGACAAGGCCGCATCAGAGGCCTCCCACTGATAGGACTTCACCGCCGCAAAATCGAAATTCACATCATAATCCGTGCGAACCTCCACCCCACTGCAACCGGATAACACCCCTATGCCTGCCAGCAGGCACAGCGCCCAAACCCGTTCAAGCCACCTGCGCGTCATCAGTCATCCTCCTTCGGGGGAAAGCTCTGGATCATTTGCTCCAACATCTCACGAATTTCCCGATCCCGCTCACCGGGCGAGGCTTTCGCATCCAGTGGCTTCACGGGCCTCTGCACGCCAGACAACCCGATCGCCGCCGGGTGCCAGCACTTCCAGCGCCAGACGATCCCGATGCACTTCACGGCTTGGGGGGCGAGTTGCAAGGCTGGTGCCCACCGTCGTGCGCGGTCCAACACCCATGCCATAGCCCACCCCAACACTGAATCCCGAGGTATCCGTTTCAACCACCGACTCAAAGCGCCAGTTCACCAAAAAGTCAGGCGTTTGCCCCTCCGCGACACGGTAGCCCCGCGCCGCCATGATCGGATCAATCAGGCGCCGCACGCGCTGATCGTTCAGGCTCTCGCCCTTACCTGGCGGTATCGCCAGCTGGTAGGTCTGCAGTGCGTTAAAGGGAAAATCCGGTTGGTAATCCAGACGGTAGGGCAGGCCGAAACAGCCTGTCAGCGATAGGATCAGCGCAAAGAGACCGATGCGCGGTAAAAGACGTCGAAAATCGAGACTGATAAACGCGGAAATCAGCCTGGTGGGAATCATCCGATTTCTCCTCCTGATTGCGCTTTTTGCGCTTCTTTCTGCTGGGTTTGCCATAAATCGTAATACGTGCCCTGAACTTTAAGCAGATCGGCATGACGCCCCTGCTCGACCAGTTCGCCATCCTTGAGCACCAGAATACGGTCCGCATCGACGATGGTCGAGAGGCGATGCGCAATCACCAGACTGGTATGCTGCTGCGACACCCGCCGAATCGCCTCCAGAATCGCTCCTTCCGAGAGACTGTCCAGGGAGGAGGTGGCCTCGTCGAAGACCATGATTGGCGCACCCTTGAGAATGGCACGGGCAATCGCCACCCGCTGCTTCTCACCGCCGCTGAGTTTGAGCCCACGCTCGCCGACCAGGGTATTTTCGCCCTCGGGCAATTTCTCGATGAAGGTCTCCAGATTCGCCATACGCAAGGCTTCCCGCACCGCCTCATTGCTGGCTTCAACCCGGCCGTAGCGCACGTTTTCCAGAATCGAGGTGTTGAACAACACGGTGTCCTGTGGCACGACACTGATCGCCCGCCGCAGATCCTGCAGTCGCAACGAGGTCAGCGGATGACCGTCAAAGGTGATCTCGCCCTGTTGAGGGTCATAGAAGCGAAACAGCAGTTTGACCAGGGTACTCTTGCCAGACCCGCTTGGCCCGACCACCGCGACTTTCTCCCCTGCTTTAATCGAAAAACTGACGGCCTTCAGCAACGGCCGTTCAGACCGATAGGCAAACGATACCTCGTCAAAACGGATATCCTGACCGGGCAGGGTCCGGGCGGGTGCATTCGGAGGATCGGTGATGGCCGCTTGCTGATCCATCAACGCGAACATGCGTTCAATATTCACCATGGAACCCTTCATCTCGCGGTAGACAAAGCCGAGAAAATTCAGCGGGATGAATAATTGCATCATAAAGGCGTTGATCAGCACAAAATCCCCCAGTGTCATCCGCTCGTCGACGACCTGCATACCCGCCAGCACCATCATGGCGGTCATGCCCAGCGCCACAATCAGCGCCTGTCCCGCGTTGAGCACAAACAGCGAGAGCCGGTTTTTACGTCGCGCCGTTTCCCACTTTTCCAGCTCCTGATCATAGGCACTGGATTCGTATCCCTCGTTACCGAAGACCTTCACCGTTTCGTAGTTAAGCAGGCTATCCAGCGCACGGGTGTTGCTGCTGGAATCCGCCTGATTCGCCTCACGCACAAACTCAGTGCGCCATTCGGTGGCTGCAATCGAAAACCAGACATAGGCTGCAATCGACACGGTGGTAATCAGGGCAAACCAGCCCGAATACTCCCGCAGCAATAGAAAAATCACCAAAGCGATTTCCAGCAAGGTCGGGAGGATATTGAAGACCATGAAGCGCATCAGAAAACTGACGCCGGACACCCCGCGCTCGATGTCCCGGAACAACCCACCGGTATTGCGATTCAAGTGAAAATCGAGGTCCAGGCGATGCAAGTGTTCAAACACCTTTAACCCCACACGGCGCATGGCCCGCTCTGTCACCCGGCCAAACAAGGTGTCACGCACTTCGGCAAACAGCACCGTCCCAAAACGCACTGCACCATAGGCCAGTAACAAGCCCAGCGGCAAGGTCAACAGAGGCGATTCCACCACACTGCGGTCCAGTCCATCGACCAGATGCTTGAGCACAAAAGGCAGACCCACACTGGCAAGCTTGGCCAATAACAGGAAAATCATTGCCCAGATCATGCGGCCCCTGAATTCCAGCATGTAGGGAATCAGTCGGGTCAGGGTTTGCCAGCGCAAGGGGGGCGCATCGACGTCATAACGGGTTTGTGGGCGCACGGTCAGCGTTCCAGTTTGGTGGAGAGAATAATGGCCGACTGGGTCCGCTCAATGCCATCGATCTGGCCGATCCGATCCAGTACTTCGTCCATCTGTTCGGTGGATTCCGTCTGTACGATCGCAATCAAATCATGCTGACCGCTTACCGTATGCAGGGTTTTGACCTCTTTCACCCGTGTCAGCGCGGCCTCAACCCCTTTATGCAAGCGGGGGCTGACATTGATCATCACCTGCGCGGTAATGCGACGCTGGGCGGCGCCCGAACCCAGGCGCACGGAATAGCCCGCGATCACCCCGGCTTCTTCCAGGCGCACAATGCGCTCGTGCACCGCCGTGCGTGAGAGATTGAGCTTACGCGCCAGGGACGAGGTGGATTCGCGGGCGTTCTGCTGCAACAAGGCCAGCAGCGCTTCATTTCGTTCATCGAGTTTCATGCAAGCACGTTCGCTTAGTGGTATAAACGCGGAATCTTTTTCCAGTCTACCGGAGACCCGCCATGCTCACCACTCCCGCCGAACTTGCCCACGCACTGGCAAACCCAGCCCTCGTCATCGTGGACTGCCGCTTTGCCCTGGCCGACCCTGCTGCGGGTCGCAAAGCCTACGATGCAGCGCACCTGCCCAAGGCTCACTTTGCCGACCTGGAGCAGGATCTGTCTGGCCCCCTCATCAAGGGCGTCACCGGGCGGCACCCCCTGCCCTCAACCGGCTCACTGGATGCCTTGTTTAGCCGCTGGGGTCTCACCCAAGCCTCCTCCGTTGTGATTTATGACGACAACGGTGGCGCCATGGCAGCACGCCTCTGGTGGCTGTTACGCTGGGCCGGACTGCGCCATATCGCACTGCTCGACGGGGGTTTCAAGGCCTGGCAAACGGCGGGCCTCCCCACCACCCAAGACCTGCCCACAGCCGCGACACCGACCGACTTTCAAGGCGATTACCCGGCAGACGCCCTGATCAGTGCCGAGGATCTTCAAACGCAGCTAAACCAATGCTGTCTGATCGATGCCCGCGCTGAACCTCGCTTTCGGGGTGAAGTGGAACCGATTGACCCGGTTGCCGGCCATATTCCCGGCGCACGGTGTGTCCCCTATGAACAGAATCTGAATGCCGCGGGATGCTTTCTGCCCAACGCCGATCTCCGCCAGCGTTTCACCTTTTTGCAGGACGCTCGCAACCCGGTTGCCTACTGCGGGTCGGGTGTCACCGCCTGCCACAACCTGTTCGCCATTCACCTCTGCGGTCTGCCTCTACCGCGCTTGTATGCCGGATCGTGGAGTGAATGGATTACGGATACCTCGCGGCCCATCGCCGTCGGTCCTAATTAGACTGTTTAATCAGTTTCACTAGACCAGGCAGTGATTTTCACTGCCTTTACCCTTTCCATAGACGGTTTGTCACTGTTTTTCCGACAGGTTCTGCGCCATGCTTAGTTGAACACTGTGGGGAGGAACCATTATGTTGAAAGTCGTGGTCATGGGTGCGGGCAAAATCGGATCCGTTATAGCGGACATGCTCGCGGCAACCAAAGAGTACAAAGTCACGTTGGCCGATCAGGATGAAGGTGCCCTGCAGCGCGCGCAGGAACTGAATCCCGCCATCCGGATTCAACAGGTCGATGCCGAAAACAGTAAGGCGCTGACGAAATTGATCCGCGGCCAATACGCCCTGCTCAACGCCTGTCCTTTCACCATGAACGCGAAATTGGTGCCCCTCGCAGTCGAAGAAGGTGTGCACTATCTGGATCTGACCGAAGACGTCGCCAGTACCCGCCATGTCAAAGCCCTGGCCAAAAAAGCCAAATCCGCCCTGATTCCGCAGTGCGGCCTGGCCCCCGGCTTTGTGTCCGTCGCGGCCGCGTCCCTGGCACAGCATTTCGATACCCTGCTGAACGTACAGATGCGGGTGGGCGCTTTACCGATGTACCCCAACAACGCGCTGAAATACAACCTGACCTGGAGCACGGACGGCCTAATCAACGAATACCTCAACCCCTGTGAAGCCATTGTCAACGGCGAGCGCCGCGAAGTGCCGCCGATGGAAGAACTCGAGCACTTCACCCTCGATGGCGACAACTACGAAGCCTTCAACACCTCCGGGGGCCTCGGCACCCTGTGTGAAACCCTGGCCGGTAAAGTCCAAAACCTCAATTACCGCACCGTGCGCTACCCCGGCCACCGTGACCTGATGAAAATGTTGCTCAACGATCTACGCCTGGGCGAAAACCGCCCCTTACTGAAACAGATCTTTGAAAACTCCATCCCCGTTACCATGCAGGATGTGGTGCTGGTCTATGTCACCGTCAGCGGCTACAAAAAGTCGATGCTGGTGCAGGAATCCTTTGTGCGCAAGGTCTACGGCAATCAGTTCGCGGCCCACCCGCGCAGTGCCATCCAGATCACCACGGCCTCTGGCATCTGCACGGCGCTGGATTTGCTCGCCGAAGGCAAACTCCCGGCCAAGGGCTTTATCCGACAGGAAGACATCAGCCTGAAGGACTTCCTCGCGAACCGCTTCGGCTGCTGTTACAACCCGCCGCAAAGCCCGTCCTCGCGTCCCTCTAACCGCAAGAAAACTGCCTGATCAGGAGGGAATGCTATGACCGTTGCCACCCTGTTTACCCAATTGGGCATGGACTCCCGCTTTCTCAACGCCGGCACCCTCAGGGTGAAAAGCCCGGTGGACGGTGAAGCCCTGGCCTCGCTTGCCGAGGATTCATCCAGCGCCATCGACCAGAAAATCGCAGCGGCCGAAACCGCTTTCAAAGCCTGGCGACAGGTGCCCGCACCGGTCCGCGGCGAACTGGTGCGTCAGTTCGGTAATCGCATCCGTGAGCACAAAGCCACCCTCGCCGAACTGATCACGCTGGAATGCGGCAAGATCACCTCGGAAGCCCTGGGTGAAGTGCAGGAGATGATCGACATCTGTGACTTCGCGGTAGGGCTGTCCCGCCAGTTGTACGGGCTGACGATCGTTTCAGAACGCCCTGGCCATCGCCTGCAGGAAAGCTGGCATCCACTGGGCATTACCGGCGTGATTTCGGCGTTTAACTTCCCGATGGCGGTGTGGGCCTGGAACACCAGTATCGCGCTGGTGTGCGGCAACAGCGTGGTCTGGAAACCGTCTGAAAAAACCCCTTTATGTGCCATCGCCTGTGACTTCCTGCTGCAAGGCGTACTGGCCGCCTACCCTCAGGCGCCCAAGGGCCTGCATCAGCTGTTGATCGGTGGACGGGACTGTGGGGAACAACTGGTGAGTGACCGTCGTGTGCCGCTGATCAGTGCCACCGGCAGTTGTGCCATGGGCCGCAAGGTCGGTATTCGCGTGGCAGAACGCTTTGGTCGCAGCCTGCTCGAACTGGGCGGGAATAACGCGGTGATAGTGACCCCCGCGGCGGATCTGGATCAGGCCCTGCCTGCGATTGTTTTCGGTGCAGCAGGAACCGCCGGTCAGCGTTGTACGACGACGCGACGGGTATTTGTACATCGTTCCCTGCATGACACGGTGGTGGAACGCCTGCGTCACGCCTATGCCCAATTACCGATTGGACGCCCGGATGCCAAGGGCACCCTGGTCGGCCCACTGATTGATGCCCATGCGTTTGAGGCGATGCAGAAGGCTTTAACCGCTGCGCGTGATCGCGGCGCAACGGTGGTCGGTGGCGAACGGGTATTGGCCGAGACTTACCCGGATGCCTACTACGTGAAACCTGCCTTTGTGGTGTGTGGCAATGCCTTCAGCAATGCAGAGGAAGAAACCTTCGCCCCGATTCTGTATGTGTTCGCCTATGACACGATTCAAGACGCGATTGAACGCCAGAATGATGTGGAACAGGGTCTTTCATCGGCCATTTTCAGCAACGATCTGCGCGAGACCGAGCGCTTTCTCTCAGCGATTGGCAGTGATTGCGGACTGGCGAATGTGAATGCAGGCACCAGCGGGGCCGAAATTGGCGGTGCCTTTGGCGGTGAAAAAGCCACTGGCGGGGGCCGTGAATCTGGCTCGGATGCCTGGAAAGCCTATATGCGCCGTAGCACTGCCACGATTAACTTCTCTGGCCAGTTACCGCTGGCGCAGGGTGTCGACTTCAGTATCAAATCCTCGTGAGGAATGGTGTATGTCTTGCCTCGATCTGAAACGCCTGTTAACCCGACTCACCAGCGAAAGCCGCTGTGAACACCTGTTCCAGCAGTTGCACATCGACCCGCGACTGAATACCTGTGGTGGGCTGCATGAGGCGGGTAAGCGGCGCTATTCGCGCGCGATGCTGGCGCAGGCCCTGAACATGATGCTATTCGAGGATCTGATCAAGCGGGTGCCAGAGGGCGGGGCCTATACCGACGATGAAGTGAAGGCCGGACGACAGATTTTTCTCGATCACGGGGCTTTGCGCACGGTGGCCCTGAGTGGCCTCGCCATTCCCCCCGGCCATTTGGCCTTTGCGCGTATTCTGGAACCGCTGGGCTATCGGCAGGTCGGCAAATACCCGCTGGATGCCCTGAAGATGTGCGGTTTTGTGTATTGCCATGAGGATTTCCCCGACAGTATTTCGCAGTTCTTCGTCAGTGAACTTTACCCGGAGCGTTTTTCAGCCGAGTTCCAGACGGTGGTACAGCGCGTACTCGCCTCGACCCACGACCCGCTGGATGCCGAGGCCCGGCGTTTGCTGGAGGTTTTGAAACAACGCGGCACCCTGGATCTGGAAGAAGCTGCTGCCCTGTTACCGACACTGCTGAGTTGTTTTGCGCGCCTGCATGAGCCACCGCAACTGGCTGACTATCGCCGCTTGCTGGAAGAGTCGAAGGAGATGGCCTGGATTTCAACGGAAGGTAATGCCTTCAACCATGCCACCGACCGCGTGGACGATATCGAAGCGACTGACCGGCAACAACGCGAACTGGGCCGCCCGATGAAACCAGAAATTGAAGTCGGGAAGAATGCGAACATCCGACAAACCGCCTACCGTGCCACCACGGTGGAACGCGAATTTAAGGAAGGGGCCACCACGCTGGTGCAACCCGTACCCGGTTCGTTCTTTGAGTTTATTCAGCGCGGCCAGGTGAAGGATCAGGTGTCAGGCAAAACCCAATTGGACCTGCGCTTCGATAGCCAGAATGCGCAGGGGATTTTTCATATGACGCGGGCGGGGGGAAGTTAATGGATGGAGGGCGAGAACGCCATCCATCCTTATCTCACCGCAGGGCTATCGGACTCTTGAACAGGTGTCTAGATGTTCTTGTAGCCCAACCAAAATCTCGAGATCTCGTGGGTCGCCAATCTTGCGAATAATATTTACTGCCGGGGTATCACACAACCCTACCGCCCTAGTAACCAAATCTATTTTGTTAGAGTAATAAATATCTCTAACTTCCGCCCTACTCCATAGTTCCTCAAATACTCGATATCTTTGGCCCGCCAGTATTGCAAACAATATCGGCGGAGCATCATCCAACTTACCAAAAGCGTCGGTATGCTTTTTCAGCGCTTCAATGACCGCCTCATCACCAAGACCAGACTTCTCAATATAAATTGCGTACAGATCTTCGTTTTGAATCTCCAAACTCTTTATGGAGTTTGAGTTCTCATTGCCGGGTAGAGCTAGCTCATCACCGCAATAAGCCAATGTTGATACAAAGCATAATGCGCATACAACAGACATCTTAACTCGCATAATTAACGTCCCGAAACATTAATAACGGCGCTGCAACCGGTCACCTTGCAACTTACATAGGCATTATTGTACTCATAAGTTGTTCCACCAGAAGTATTAGCAAATGATATAGCATCGACAACGCCATTTATTACAAGCTTGCCTACACCTGAAACTGGCGCCACACTTAAACCGTCACCAATAGAGCCCAAAACTCGGCCGCCTAAATTAGATGTTGCAAGTATCTGGGCATTGTATCCAATCCCTGACAAATCAGTGTTTAATTTGGCGGATATCATAGACGCCTGGACAAGATCACTATTTGAGCAATCGCCATTACCAAAACAGAGTCCTGCCCAAACGGCTACATTTTCATTATTTGCGAGACTGCCTCGCCAGTGCCCGATACTCTTTATAAGATCGAGACCAGCTTGCTCTTTTACAGTATTGGGCAAGTCTTTTATTTTGCTTGCCCAACCCTCAGCATTAAACAAATGCTGCATAGCAGCCGACTGCGCTCCATTTGCAAAGTTCCCACCCGAAAGCTCAGAACCCACTCCGCCCGCTATCGCCGCAATCGTCGTTCTTCCGGCAAATTGTAGCATCGTTCCTTTGCCCGGTTCGCCCAACGCTGTTCCGGCACCATACATGCCTGACTGGGCCATTCCCAGGGTGGCAAATTTACCAAATGATCCGGCTGCAAAGCCTGAGCGGAAGGAGCCACCACTGGCTGATGCGATGGCACCGCCTAGAATGCCATGGGCGATCATGCTACCGGCACCTTTGAGACTTGTTAAGGCTGGGTTATGTCCAAACGTTTCGGCAATTCCCATTGAGAAGCCAACTTGTATCCCGGTAATTGCGCCGGCTCTGACTGACGCTTTTACATCGCCATCGGTCACGCCATAGGTCACCGCAGAGGAAACCGCCACACAGCCGACCGGCCCCGCAAGGGCACAGCCTGCAATTTGGGTTATCTCCGCCACAAACTTATTCTTCCGCGCAAAGCGACCGAATTCCTTGAGCGATTTATCGGTTGCTTTGACGACAAGACTTGCGCCACCGGTAACAATCGCCAGTCCGATCTGCTTGAACAGTGATTGACCATGTTTACTCCACCAACTAAACCCGGATGGATCGGTCAATGTCAGCGGGTTATTCCGCACATAGGCATAGCGGTTGTATGACTGAAGATCGCTCGGTGCCTGAATCATCGGGTCGGCACTGAGGAAGCGACCGATGACCGGGTCGTAGACCCGTCCATTCATGTGAATCAGGCCTACGCTGTCGACTTGCTCGTGGCCGGTGTAGCCGCGGTCGCTGGCGTTGGACTTGTAATTGACAAGTTCGGTAAAGGTTAACGCGGCCCAGTTGGGTTGACGGCGTTTGCCCCAGGCATCAAAGCCTGAGCGTTCAACTGCACTGCTGTAACTGCTTGCCAGTTTGTCCACATCGACGTAGGCGACGATCGAGCCAAGGTGGTCTTTGAGCATGTAGTTTTGCTTCAGGGCCGATTTATTGCTGAGCTTGGTGAGCACTGCGACACCTGCGATGTAGTGCCGTTCCTCAATCACACCGCTCGGCAGTTTCACCCGTTCATAGGCGCCGGAGTATTTCGTTAAGGTCGTGCCGCTGGCAGTCACGTCTTTGCGCTGAATGCGGTTACGGTTCGGACCATAGACAAATTCGACCGAATTGGTGCCTTGCACGATTTTGGAAGGCAGATCGTAGGTGGTCCAGGTAATCGTGCGATTCGCACCCGAGGTCATGTTGCCGTTTTTGTCATAGCAATAGGTGCTACCGCCCGCCGACGTCACCGCATGAGGGCCTGCGACGGCATCGGTGGTCGCGCAACTGGCCGCTTTGCCACCGTACACATACGTTCCGGTGACATCCCACTTGCTATTCACGTTGCCGTTACTGGCATAGCTCATGGATTCGGTTTTAATGGGCGTACCGTAATTGCCGTTTTCATAACGCTTGAGGTTCTCAAGGCGGTTGTATTTATCGTAACTCGCTTGTTCCTGCTTTTTCAGAATAAAGTCAGTGCGCGATTCCATATTGCCCAAGGCATCCCAAAAGACCGCATCCGACTGCAGATCACTGGTGACAATGGTACAGTTAGCCTTCTAAGTAGCGGGTGCGTAGTCGACAGGTCAATCCAACATTCCGGGCTGACGCAGCAGTTTCTTTAGGCTGGGTTTATTTTGCACCGGACGGTCCAACGCTTCCTGGAAGGCCTGCCATTGTGTGTCGTCCAACAAGAACTGGCGACGATCCGCCAGCGTTTGCGCAGCCGCCGTCACACCCGCATCTAAGTACCTAAGCAAAAGTGATCCGATATTCCGTCCCAACCCCGGAAAGAACTTTCTGCACGTTGGCACAGAGCGTCTCGAAACTCAAATAGGACGATATCGGCAGCCACTCGTACTTTATTTTTCGCCATAAGATTTCAATCAAATTCAACTCCGGTGAATAGGGGGGCAGGTAGATAACAGCTACCCCCTGTTCAGCCCATTCTGCCAGCTCCGCTTTGAATTTCTTTGAGCGGTGAAATCGTGCGTTATCCAGAATCACTACCGCGATTGTCTCACGTGGCTTGTTGGCTATCAGCTTATTGAAGGCTTCGATCACCACGTCTGTCGTGACCCTTTCCGTTGTCGAGTGATGTATCAGTTCACCCTGGCGGTTCAGAAAACCGAGCACATTGAATCGCCTGCTATGCGAGTATGCAGGTAGCTCCAATGGCTCGCCGATGGGGCTCCAGGCATAAGGCAAAGACGGTATCTGAGAAAACCCGGACTCATCAAAATAATACAGATCCATGGCACCTTGCGCATCCCAACACTGCAGCTCCTCCAGCATACTTTGGGTATTTCTGAAGAAGGTTTCGTCACGCTGCCGCTTCAAGGAACGACGTGCACGTTTATAAGTATGCCCCTGCTTTTTTTAAAGCCCGTTTAACGGTCTCTGTAGATGACGTCTTCCCAGTTTCCTGTTCCAGAATGGCCTGTGCAGCTTTCAATTGGTGAGGACTATCCGCCACGATGTCTTTCAGGCGATCCCGTTCAGATGCCGTATAAATCGGTGGTCGCCCAGAGCGCGGCTCATCCTTCAGGCCACAAATGCCTCGCTCCTGCCAGGCATCAAACCAAATGGACACGGTCTCCCGATGGGAGCCCAGAATGTCACTGATCTGCGCAATACTGTAGCCTTTAAAACTCAACACAATCGCATGGGCTCGACGGCGAAACCCGGGTTGAGGACCGAAGGTATAAGCATCCGTCAGGGTACGAAGTTCAGCATCGGACAGCGGTTGTACGAATTTCATGGCAACAATCCTTGTTTGTTTTTCCATATAATACAACATGCTATGATTCGGTCGAGGAAATTTTTGTTGGGCTACTTAGCAGAAATTCACTGACATTCTTGTGGCAAGCGCGTGCAGCTTCTTGTAACAGTTGCTTGACTGGCAGGCTGGCCCGAACATCGATGCGTTCTGTCTTGGAAAAATTTGGGGTACTCATGCCGCCCCTCCAGATTGTTCTTGTATGGCATCATTGTAGACATTGTTCCGACCGTCAGAACTGGATAAATATTTTTCCACTTTAACCTTAACCTGGTAATATTTATTGCCGATTTAAGGCTATACTGGAAACATATCTTGCCAGATTGACCACTATGATTGAGCGGCTCAAAGAAATTATCCTCGATTTTCAGGAGAGCGACCTTCCCACGGGCGTTCCCAGACGGGTGGAAGTGACCCATGTGCCGGGCAAGGCATCGGTTTGCATGGGGGTTCGTCGCAGTGGGAAATCAACCTTCATGTTCCAGCGCATGCAAGTATTGCGAGAGAAAGGTGTTAATCGTCAAAACATTCTATATCTGAATTTTTTCGATGATCGCCTACACATGCTGCAAAGAGAGGGATTGGGAGTCATTCTGGAGGCCTACTATTCGCTTTTTCCAGAAAAAAAGAATGCAGAGACCCTCTACTTTTTTTTCGACGAGATACAGATGGTGCCGGGATGGGAGCCCTTTGTTGACCGCTTGATGCGAACTGAAACCTGTGAAGTGATGATCACAGGGTCATCGGCTCAGATGCTTTCGCGCGAAATCGCAACTCAGATGCGAGGCAGGGTGCTTTCCTGGGAAATGTTCCCGTTTTCATTCCGTGAATTTCTTGACTACAAAGGGATCGATAGCCGCACACCCTTCTCGACCAAAAAGAGACTGATCATTCAAAAAGCGTTTGAAGAGTACTGGGAATCCGGCGGCTTTCCAGAAGTCTTAGGGCTAAACAGGCTGTTGCGGATTAAGGTCCATCAGGAATACTTCAATGCAATGCTGTTTCGCGATCTGGTTGAACGCCATGACATTTCTCACCCAAAGGCGGTCAGCGATCTTGCACATTGGTTGATCGACAACACCGGTTCCCTTTATTCCATCAACAATCTGACCGGTTACCTGAAATCACTCGGCCATAAAGCGCCAAAGTCTGCCGTTTCAGATTATCTCGAATGGTTTGAGGACGCCTATATCCTCTTCACCGTGCGACTCTTCGACGCCTCATTGTCCAGAGCCAACGCCAATCCAAAAAAGGTTTACTGTGTAGATCATGCACTGGTGACATCGATCAGCTCCGGCATTTTAAGCAACACCGGCCACCTTTTGGAGAGTCTTGTTTTTACCGCGCTCCGACGGATCACTCCGAACATTTATTACTATAAGACCCGAACAGGGCGGGAGGTTGATTTCATTACCCAAGGACAGGCGTCATCCCGCATGCTGGTTCAGGTGTGCCAGTCAATGGCCGACCCACAAACCCGAAAACGTGAAACGGCTGCGCTGGCCGATACCATGGCCGAATTAAATCTCTCTCTTGGGTTTATCGTCACACGCCATGAAGAAGAACAGATTGTCGTCGATTCGGGTACGATTCAGGTCATACCCGCATGGCGTTTCCTGCTCACGCTTGAAACGCCAGATACTTTCTCAACGGCGTTTGCCACCGAACCATAAAAGGACTATATTCGGTCTCTACCGACTTGGGAGATTGCCATGCGCTATTCATCACACGTTAAACCGATCAGCTACCTTAAAGCCAACGCCGCTGAAGTTCTTACACAACTTGCTTCACAACGAGAGCCCCTGGTGATTACTCAAAATGGTGAAGCCAAGGCTGTCCTGATGGACATTGCCTCATTTGAAGAAACCCAGGAGACATTGGCATTACTGAAAATTCTCGCGATGGGGCGTCAGGAGATTGCTGCCGGTAAGGTTAAGCCCGTAGCAGAGGTCGTTGCGCGTCTTCGTGCTAAAAATGCGGCAGACTGATGATTAGAAAGCCAGGGACTTTCGAGGTTTTACTCACCGAGGGCGCCGAACAGGATCTCGAATCTATCTACGACTACATCTCTGAGTATGACGGTGCCGCCCATGCCAACCATGTGTTGGATGCATTGATGACCGTCGTTGAAAGCCTGTCCACATTCCCAGAGCGCGGCACCTTTCCGAAAGAACTCGTCAATCTCGGCATTAAAGAGTACCGCCAGGCCTTCTTCAAACCATACCGGGTCATTTACACTATTGCAGATGCCAAGGTTGTCATCTATGTCATCGCAGATGGACGCCGAAACATGTTATCCCTCCTAACCCGGAGGTTGCTGGGTGGGTAACGGACTGAGCTATACCCAGACCCGTAAACCCTCCAAATTGGATAAATAATTTTCCACGCGCGCGTAAAACGCGGCATTCAATTTCTTCGCCTCAGTTGGAAAATAGTCCAGTGCAAATTGTTGGGCATGCTCAATCGTATCAAAGGCATAGAGCCCTCCGGGGGTGCCGGTGTGCAGGCCAGACAGCCAGGTCTTCGACAGGAGCCCCGGTTGCTGCTTGAGGATGGGGTCTAGTTCCCGCCAAGGTGCAGCCTGATCAAAGGGCACGGCATGCAATTGAACTTCGGTGTATACGAAGGCGCCCGGCTTCACCTTGAGGTGGGCACCATAATGCACAGAGTTCATATCGCGACTGGCATTTTCACTTGCCGCTGAATCAAATACCCGTGTGGTCTGTGCCACACCAAAGGCTGTGGCTTCGGCCGGAAAATACTGCGTGACAAATTTCTGCGCATTTTCAATGGAATCAAACGTGTAAAACCCACCGGCCGACTGGTTCCCCACGCCAGACAACCAGGTTTTGTCGATAAACCCCGGCTGTTGCTTGATGGAGGTATTGATGTCTTTCCAGGGCACCTCGTTAAACGGCGTCGAGATTTGCAGTTCGGTGTAGACGTAGGCCTTGTGCTTCACCTGTGCCTCGGCGTAAGCAAGATCGTCAGCAAGCGCATTCTGAAAACTGATCGCGGTGACAAACAGCGTCATGGCCGTGTGGGTCAACAGCGAGGTTCGAGTCCCGGCATTTTTAACCTTAAACATCGTTTTCTCTCCCATGTGTGGTAAGGTGGAGATCACTATATAGTGATCGCTATATATATTTAAATAACGATCGCTATCTGTCAACATTTAAATATAGATCACTATATTAATTAAGGGTGGGTAGCCATGAGACACAAAGGCGTACAAAAAGAGGAAACCCGGCGAAAAGTCACTGAATCCGTGAGCCGGGGGTTTCGCAAACACGGCTATGCCGGGATTGGCATCGACAAGCTGGCGAAGGATGCAGGCGTGACGTCAGGAGCGTTTTATGCGCATTTTGGGTCCAAGAACGGCGCATTCGAGGTGGCCTTAAACCTCGGGCTCGACGAGGTCATCGAAGCCATCCCCCGCTTCCAGCACGAATCCGGCGCGGCCTGGGTGCAGGCCTTCGTCGATTACTACCTGGGTCAGCCACACATCAAAGATCTTGAGTGCGGGTGTGCCATGGCAAGCCTGACGCCAGAGGTCGTGCGTTCCGATGCCGAGTTTCATGCCATCTATGAAACCAAGATGGTTAGAATTGCTGGGTTGATCGCTCAAGGGTTATTAGAGGCAACCGACACCCAAAATGCACGCGGTCGCGCCTGGGCTTTGTTAAGCCTTCTGACCGGGGGATTGAACATGGTTCGGGCGATGAACAGCCCGGAGGCCGCCGATGAACTGATCGAGGCACTAAAGCCCACCGCCCTGGCGGTGGCGGGGCCTGCTCGGGCAGTGACAAAACAACGTTAGCCAAGATTTGCTTTGCCTTTCGCGCGTTTTTCTTTCAGGGCTAATTTCGCCTCTTGGAGTGACATCGTTTTTCCTGAGCGAATATCCCGCTCGGCGATATTCATCAGTTTGAATAGTGCAATCGCTTCTGTTTTTTCGATTGACATAAGATTCAGCTGCGTGGCGGAAGTACACTAGAAATGTTAATCGAAGTCACCGTAACAAAAAAGGCGGATCCCTTTCGGAATCCGCCTCGACACCCCTACGCTCAGGGCTTTAGCTCAAACTACCGTTGCTCAGTTAGCAGCCAACGGTGCCAGCGGCTGGTAGCTGCTCGCCGGTACGGTAGGAATGACCACGCTGGAAGGACGCATGGAGTCGGAATACACCGTCATCAGCCCAGGGAACATTTGCAGCAAACCGTCGATGCCGGTAGCGATCCCCTGCGGAACGTTGCTCGGTCCAACCGCAATCCGCAGTTTATGTCCGGCCTTGATCACGGCGCTGGTGGGGAAGATTTCTACTTGCACCTTCATGACGCTGGCTGGATATACTGACTTGGATGCGCTCTCGGTAAACGGATGCCAGGGTTGAATCATCTGACCATCCAGCGTACGTGAACGTGAGGAGTCCACGGCACGGGCTTTCAGATTCAGCAACCCGTTACTGATCGGGCTGGCTTTACCACTGGGATCAATATCATCCACACGCACAGATACATTACCCGCTACACCCGTTGTTGAAACCCAGATATCCGCCTGAATCGGGCCATTGAAGGCATAGTCAGACTCATACACAGGCGTTTCATACAACAGGTTGAACAGCTTGGCGGAGTTGTTGGTTTCGAAACAGGGAATGGGGATAAAGCCCAGGATACCCAGAGACCACTGTGACGAACTCGGTGAACAGCCACCGGCATACCAGACATCAAACAGGGTTCGTGGCATACCAAACAAAGACTGTTTCTTGGTTTTCAGGCTGCCATTGCTGTGCAGGTACAAACGTTCCGCTTCGGCTTCAGGCGCCGGCCAGTCGCTCGTCACCGCCATTTGATCCTGACCAATCATGTACTGCGTGGTGTTCGGTATGTCTTCCGCACCGCTGTCCATCCCCATCAGGTATTTATCAAACCATTGCAATTCGATGTGGTTGAAGGGCGGCAATCCGGCAGGCTGCTTGAGAAGCCCTGTGGTCATGAACGCACCTTCAATGTGGGTCCCCGGCAAAATCACCATTTTGGTGGTGACGCGGTCTTTCAACTGTTCATACATGGCAGGAACGCCACGCTGGAACAAGTCATGCACGGCACCCACGAGGAAGGTCGGAACTTTAATGTTATCGATTCGACTTATGGGTGAACGGGTGTCCCAAAAGGCGCCGTCATAGACTGTTTCTTTGTCGCCAAATATCGCTTTCATCATGATCGGCACCTGGAATTTTGTCATCGCGTTGAGCAGATGATCTTTCACGACCGGCAGCGCCTGCTGTGGATTGCTGAACGCATCCACACTCAGGGAGTTCATCAGCGTGGTCAGGGTGAACCACCAGGTAATGAAGAAGATATTACCATTGCCGCCAGTGAAGGTGGTGTCGCGATAGGCATCGCCGATCGGCTCCAGCGCAAACACCGCTTTGACTGCCGGGTGGCCGGTCTCGGCGGCAAATAGCGCATTGATAGACAAATCGGATACGCCGCGCAGACCGATGTTGCCGTTAGTCCAGGATTGCGCTGCCACCCAGTCAATGATTTGTTCATAGTCGCCCTGTGAGCTGCCCCAGGCATCCCAGACGCCTTCGGAGTTACCGGAACCACGGCCATCAAAAGATACAGACGCATAACCGCGCTTGACCATGTAAGGATCTGCCGCGCCCATAAAGGTTCCCAACTTGGGTGGCAACAGGTTGCCTAACGGTACGTTGTAGTCACTGATGACGAGCAAGGTGGGGAATTGGCCCTGAATAGCCTGGCCGTTTTCGTCGGCAGGCAGGGTGATGTAGGCGGCCAGCTTAGTGCCATCGGCCATGGTGACGGTCTGGCGGGTCATGACCGTCTTGGGATACAGCTCCTCCCGATCATAATCCTTCCACGCAGTTGTAGTCGCTGGTAAGGTCACACCGGGCTGAGCGATTTCCGTTCGCGTACCCGAGGTTGACCAGTCAGATGTTTCATATGAATAGGCCGCCATTGGTAGCGAAGCCACCGTGACGGACATTAGTACAGCCGTTATTTTTCTTAAGCTGACCATTTTTCTCTCCCGAATTGGACTTATTATCTGGCAGTCAGACGTTCAACTGCCGTATAGACCTAGCCATGGCAGAATAGGCCCGCAGCGGACAAGTCAACATTCGCAAAGAGGACAGGAACGTTAGGGAATGGGACACAGACGCGGAATTGAGAGTTGCATCACGCGGAATGAGAGAACGACAGCGGGTGACGGGTCACCCCGCCACGACCTGATTCCGGCCACCATGCTTGGCCTTGTAGAGTGCATCATCAGCACGCTTGAACAGTTGATCAAAGGATTCGCTATCCCCCGAGCGTTCCGTCACACCAAGACTCATGGTGACGGTGAGATCTCCCGGTTTGAGGTCACTGATCGTCTGACGTAAGGATTCAGCCTTACGCTGAGCATGTTCCAGGCTGCAATGATTGAGCAGGATGACGAATTCCTCCCCACCAAAACGGGCGGGCAGGTCTTCATCCCGAAAGAAGGTTTTCAATAACTTTCCGACCGCCCGGAGTACAACGTCACCCTTGTCATGTCCATGGGTGTCGTTGATTTTCTTAAAGAAGTCAATGTCGCCAATGATCAGGGATACCGGCTGTTTATGGCGTCGCGCTTCGGACAAACGCCGCTCGGCGGATTCCACCAGAAAGGCCCGGTTATACAGCCCCGTCAAGGCATCTGTCGTGGCCATTTCACGCAGTCGTTCGCGGTCCCTTTCGATTTGCTGGAACAAACGGCGCGTACTCAGGAGATTGCGCAGCCGAATCACCAGTTCCTCATTGGAAACCGGCTTGGCCATGAAATCCTGCGCGCCGGAGGACAAGACCATGAGTCGGCGCCGTTCATCTTTCGAGGCTGACAAAGCCATCACCGGCACGGTTTGCCAGGCGGTGCGGGAGCGCAACTGGCGGATAAAATCGATACCTGTCTGGCCGCTGCCCAGCAATACGTCAGCCACAACCACATCGATTCCCTCGGTCTCCATGCCGATCAGGGCTTCCTCGACACTTTTGGTGATCATGACCTCGAAATCCGCATGCTCAAGCGCCAACGCCAGGGCTTTGGCCTGATCAGGATCATCTTCGATCAGCAAGACTTTGCCGGTAATGCCAACCGTTCGGGACGAAATCGGCAAAAGCGTTGCCATACGCTCATCGAAGGCTGAAATTTCAGACTTCTTGAGAATATCGGTCGCACCGGCACGCAAGGCACGCCCCAAGGTTTCCTGGTTGTTCTCAGACGTAATCAGCAGAATCGGAATGGAGGACAATTCAGGTATCGCACGGGCCTTTTCACAAAACTCGATCCCCGAACCATCGGCCAGATGCATGGACACGCAGATCAGATCAAAGTGCTGTTGCCGGGTCGACTCAATACCCGCCTGCCCCCCCTCAAGGATTGTCAATTTGACATCCTTTTGCTGAGAGAGCATTTCACCCAATATCTGCTGATACAGACGGGACGGTTCCAGAAGCAGCACATGAATCTGCATGCCTTCTCCTCTATCGATTCAGTAACCCTTTGATTGCCTGGGGCAGATCAGCGGGCAGTATGACATTTTTCGCGTTCGGCGATTTGGCAATCTCCTGCAGGGCACCGATATAGCGCTCGCCAAGCAGATACATGACCGGCATTTCTTTATCGCCAATCGCACGGGTGACACGTTCGATGGCTTCGCGACTGGCATCTGCCAGAACAACCTGTGCTTCGGCATCCTGACGGGAAGCTTCCAGGCGCCCCTGCGCTTCCAGAATGGTCGCCTGCTTCTCACCTTCCGCGCGCGTCACGGTTGCACGCCGCTGACGTTCCGCGGCGGCTTGCTCTTCCATCGCGGCCTGCATGGTGCCGGAAGGGTTGATATCCTGAATTTCAACCGTTTTCAGGTTGATCCCCCAGTCGGCGATATCATCCGAAATCGATTCTTTCAGTTTCACCTTGATTTTGTCGCGTGAAGACAAGGCCTCATCCAGCGTCAGTTCACCGATAATCGAACGCAGGGCAGTCTGCACCAGATTACGTATGGCTAAAGTATAGTCTTCAACCCCATAGACCGCCTTTTCCGGCGAAACAATGTTGATGTAGGCAACCGCATTGGCGACGATCACCACGTTGTCCTGGGTGATGACCTCCTGCGAAGGAATATCCAGAACAATGTCTTTAGTGGTGATGCGATAGGATACCTGATCAATGTAGGGAATGATGATGTTCATGCCCGGGTTCAGCGTGCTGTGGTACTTACCCAGCCGCTGCACAATATGTTTTTCACCCTGCGATACAATGCGTACACCCATGGCGATCGTCACGATAATGACGAACGCCAACACGACGATGACAGCTAAACCTTCCACAACTTTTCTCCCGATAATTAAATAAACTGCTTACTAAAACCTTGATAACAAATGCGCGCTAAATAGGTTCGACGATCAAGGTATTCCCTGACAGTTCTTTTACACGTACGCGCGTCCCTACCGAAATCTCATCCTGACACATAAAGATCCATTCGTCCTCGCCCAGTATCGGTGCCGGAAACCTGAGGCGCCCTCGATTTCGCCCCCGATTACTCTCCTGCACCATCCCGACCTGACCGAGTAACGCTTCACTGGCCATGCCTGACAAGGTTTTGTCTTTCCAGCCCGGACGGATATAGCGATTCCAGATAATGACTGACGCGATCGCCAAAATCGACCAAATCAGCAGCTGAGCCTTGAAACTCATTGGGATAATGATCGATAAGAAAGCAATCACCAAGGCGCTGGCACCGAACCAGAACACGATAAAGCCGGACAGGAACATTTCGGCACCCAACAGCACCATACCCAGTATCAGCCAATGCCAATACGGCAAGCCACCACTCATCCATCCTTCCATACATAGTGCTCCAATCTGCAAAAATTGATGTCGATCAAACTCCGTGAGGTTCTACTATAGCGACTTCCCCCCACATGAAAAGCGTCTTGATGCATATCAATTTCCGCCAGCCCGACGCAGGGTAAAGTAATTGCACAAATACTAAACAACTGGAGGAAGAGGTTATGTATTTAGATACGGTAGTATTATCCGGTTTAGCGATTGTGGCCCTGACCATCGCATTTTTCGGCGGCGTGGCGTATATGATTAAGCAGGATATGAAAAAGCACCCTGCACCTAAAAAATGAGTTCTCGCTCATGCTGTGGAGCGTCGTTGTAAACACTCCCTGACACCTCCACAGCGATTCGTCCGTTTTTTTTACACCCGCAAGTGCTTTCTCACCCTCTAAAGTAGTTTATCCCACTGAAATATCAGATTTTTATTAACTTGGCCCCCAAGGTGCATACCCTCTGGCAAATCCATCAGGTGTCCATTGAAAAGGTGTAGTATGGTCAAGTCCCTGATTTTGGTTGCCAGCTTGGTTTCAGGTCTGCAAGCCGCTTCAGTCAGCGCGGCAACCACACCCGAATTAATTGCACAACACACGCCCGTCAGTGAAGCCCAGGGCTGGTTCCCACCGCTGGCCGTGGCTGTGCACGGAACCTCCCTGCCAGTAAGCGATCCGACGACCGCCGCACTGTTGGGGGTGGGTATTTACCAGAGTGAAATGACAGCGCTGTGGAGCCATTTAGACAACGTTGACGCAGACCTTGCGCCGATTCCGGCGGGACCCAAGGTTGCCCATGTGTCCGAGCCCGCCACACTGGGGCTTCTCGGATTGGGGCTCGCCGCCATTGCACTGGTACGCAACCGCCATCGCCGCACAGCAGACTGAATAATTTCACATCAATTAAGCATTTTTTTCTGAAACGTCTACACTCAAAAAAGCGGTCGTCAGGGCCGCTTTTTATTCCGTGATATCGTAAGAGGCAGGTAGACATGTTCGGTTTCGGGAAAAAGCTTAAAGAGAATGAAACCATCGTTGATAAAGATGTATTGGCCGCGTTGGAAAAAAAGGCTGCCTTACTCGAAAGCCTAAATCTCACCAGTCTTGCCTCAAAAGCCCAGGATTTAAGCCAGAACGCACGCCAACTGCATTCGGCCAGTGAAAAGCGCCTGCAATCACTGGAAGCCAGCAGCAATACGATCGATGGCTTTATGGATCGCTCTTCGTCACTAAAGGGCGTTTCAGAGCAGTCCGTGAAAACCGCCCAGACGACGGTCAGCACCACGCAACAAAGTGTCGCAGACATCAAGCAACTCAGTGGTAATATCGAAGCCTCTTCCCGCTATATTGGCGAATTTACGGATCTGTTGAGTTCACTCGAAGAAAGCAATAAAACCATTAACCAGCTCGTCGAATCCATAAAAGCGATTGCGGATCAGACTAACCTGCTGGCCCTGAACGCGGCGATCGAGGCTGCACGGGCAGGAGAGCACGGGCGGGGGTTTGCCGTGGTTGCCGATGAAGTCCGACAGCTTGCCAACACCGCCAATGGCTCCGCCCAGGAGATCCAGAGTGAAATCAAGAAGATCACGGACATTTCCAGTTCCGTGATTCAAAAGCAGCAGGAAGTCAGCGAAGTTATTAACAGCAGTGTTTCAATCGCCGGTGAAACCGTGCGTAATTTGAATGACCTGGTTTCCTCTGCAACAGACAGCGCAAGTGCCGCGAGGGGGGTTGCCGATGAATTCGATGACCTGCTGAGCGAGATGGATTCCGTACGCAAACGTATTCATTCATTGGTTAGCGAAACCCGAACAGCGTTAGATAGCGCGAATACAACGGTACATCTGAGTCAGGAACTGGCGTCAGCGGTCCGACGCTAGCCCTCACTTCGGCAAACCCTTATATCCCGCCCTGCATCACCGTCTACGCTTAAAGATACAAGGGTTTAGCTGAGTACCTTGCAGCCTGGCAACTTTTTTGCATCGTCTTTGTCATAGTGTCAGGTTATCGATGAAAAGGCGGTGATCGAAATGGAAATTGCATACATGCTGAGCGTGGAACAATCCACTGCAACACTCAAAAACATCAGTTATACCAATCGTTTGGAAAAACTTTACCAGGCCAAAACTGCACAACTGATGAAATTAAATGCCGACCCGACATCCCTTCGCTTCCTGGTTCTGCGTGCGGAGGCGGAAGCCATTTGTCAGGAACTGGAACAGTTTTTCCGGAAATAGGTCGCAGTTTGCAGCGCATTTTGCCTCATCAACGGCAGACCATGACGACCTGCGTCACACTCTGCCGTAAACTGTCGAGGCCCTTTACACTCTGATGCGCTGCACACACTGAGGACACTAACATGTCAACGATCATTCTCGGCGCAGGTTCTATCGGCTGTTTTCTCGGCGGGGTGATCGCCAGTCAGGGTGAACGTGTGACACTTCTGGGTCGTCCGGCCATCCTTGACCCCATCGCGCAACAGGGTTTGCGCATTGCCATAGACGACCAGGTTTCGACCATTGATCCTGCCAACTATGTACTGACTGACGACCAGGCCGCTCTGGGTCAGCACGATCGTGTTCTGGTGACCGTCAAGGGAACGGCGACGGAGAGTGTTGCCGAGCTGTTGCGACACCATGCCCGCCCCGAAGCTACCATCATCAGTTTCCAGAACGGTGTGCGGAATGCCCACAAGATGCGCTCATGGCTGGCCAATACCGTGTTGGCCGGAATGGTGCCCTTCAACGTCGTGCAACAGGAAACGGGCTTATTCCGGCAAATGACCTCAGGCCATCTCTACCTTCAGGAAGGTACGCCGGAAGGGGCATCCCTGGCAGCCTTGTTTCGCCAGGCGGGTTTGCCAACTGAACTGCGCTCCGACATGGAGCGGGTGTTGTGGAGCAAGTTAGTGCTGAATCTGAATAATGCCGTTAATGCCCTCTCAGGCATTCCATTGAAAACCATGCTTCTGGATGCCGATTTCCGTTGGGTACTGGCTCAGGCTCAGCAGGAGGCACTCACCATGATGCGAGCCTCCGGCTACCCAACCTGCCGCATTGGTCGGCTGATTCCTCAGACCCTGCCCTATGCACTGCGCCTGCCAACCCCTTTGTTTCGGCTGGTCGCCCGCCCCTCCTTATCCATCGACCCCGAGGCCAGTTCATCCATGCAGGACGACCTGAAAGCCGGACGCTTAACCGAAGTGGATCTGCTCAATGGCGAAATTGTGCGACTGGCCGATAAACTGAGAACCATGGCCCCGGTGAATAGCGCGCTGAGAGCCTTGATTCATCAAGCCGAATCCGAAGGGAAGGCCTACCTCCCTCTGAGTGGAAAACAGCTACGCTCTCAGGTTCAGGCCGCTTTGAAAGCGTCTGTTTCTGTTGAAGGGCGCTGAAATACGGGCACCTGGCGCTGAATAAATTCGCCAATCGCCTCAATCGCGCGGTGACTTTCAGGCAGTATCCGTGCTGCAAAATGCCAGACATGGAACATATCCGGCCAGATCTGCAACTCCACCGATGCGCCCTGCGCTTCGGCTCTGGCGTGAAAGGCACGGGCTTCACAGAGTAGGATTTCGTCCCCTCCCACCTGCACCAGACACGGCGGCAGCCCCTCCAGCTCACCAAAGAAGGGTGACAGGCCCGGATCGCGCTTGCAGGTCTGCTGTGCATAATGATCCGCAAAATGCTTAATGCGCTGATGGGTCATCAAGGGGTCGTGCTGCTGACGCGGCGAGACCGCTGAGAGTTCACAACTGAGGTCCAGCCAGGGGGAAAGCCCCACCGCAGCAGCCGGCATGGGCATCCCCAGATCGCGCAGGCGCATGACGGTTGCCAGCGCCAGACCGCCCCCCGCCGAATCTCCGGCAATAATAATCTGATCATGTCGGACACCCTGTGACAACAGGTAGCGATAGGCAAACAAGGCGTCATCCAGGGCGGCAGGATAAGGGTTTTCAGGCGCCAACCGATATTCCAGCATAAACACCTGGGCCTCGGCCGCCTCAGCGATACGACAGGCCAGTTCCAAATGGGTTTGATTAGATCCAATGACGTAGCCTCCGCCATGCAAATAAAGTAGCACGCGTGGCTGACAACGGGATTCATGGCTCAACCAGAGCGCCTGCAGGCCCGCCACCTGGCCGGGATGCGCATGAAACCCGGGAGGCAACTGAAACAGCCAGTGCCCCTGTAATGAAAAGAAACGGTAGGCCAGAAGATGGTTGGGGACGAACCGCATGCCCATGCGGATCATATCCTTAATCAATTTTACGCGTGTCATGGCTCTCTACACCGGCTATTCTGTTTTTTATTAAGTAAAGACGAGGACTTAGCGTTAAGCAACGCGAATTTCCGACCGGAAACAATCAGAGCAGATCGATATGCGGGCCTCAAACGACGGGTGGCGGGGTGCGGTCATTTATCAGGTGTATCTCCGTAGCTTTTTTGATAGCGACGGTGATGGCGTGGGGGATCTGCCGGGACTGCTGGTCAAGCTGGACTATATCGCCTCGCTCGGGGTAGATGCGATCTGGATCTCGCCGTTTTTTACGTCGCCGATGCAGGATTTCGGCTACGACATCAGCGACTACCGGAGCGTCGATTCCTTATTTGGAACACTGGATGACTTCGATGCGGTAGTCAGAGGGTGTCATGCCCAGAATTTGGGCGTGATCATTGACCAGGTACTTAACCACACCTCAGACCAACACCCCTGGTTCCAGGCCAGCGCGCAGGATCGCGACAACCCTTACGCAGACTGGTATGTCTGGGCCGATCCCAAACCAGACGGCACCCCACCGAACAATTGGCTCTCGGTGTTTGGCGGTTCAGCCTGGCAGTGGAACAGCCGCCGTCGCCAGTATTACTTACACAACTTTCTCAGCTGTCAGCCCGATCTGAATTACCATCACCCTGCGGTGCGAAGCCAAATCCTCTCAGATGTCGAGTTCTGGCTGCAACGAGGCGTTGATGGCGTGCGGCTGGATGCGATCAATTTCTGTTTCCATGACCGACATCTGCGTGACAACCCACCCGCACAGACACCTGAACGGGACGGCATAGGTGTCCGTCCCGACAATCCCTATGCCTATCAGCACCATCGCTTTGATAAAACCCAGCCTGAAAATCTGGCCTGGCTGCAGGACATCAGGCGGCTTCTGGATCGTTACCCAGGCCGAATGGCAATGGGTGAAATCGGCGATGATCGTCCGCTGGCGACGCTGGCCGCCTATACCCAAGGTGCGAAGAGACTGCACATGGCCTACTCCTTTGACCTTCTCGGCGCGCACCCGAGCAAGCAGGCGTTACACACATTACTTCACGCGTATCAATCCGGGCTGAATGACGGCTGGCCGTGCTGGGCAATGAGTAACCATG
>JADJWY010000008.1 GCA_016716085.1 Hahellaceae bacterium | reverse complement strand
TAATACAGCATGTCGCTCTGCCCCTGCCTTTTCATTTGATGTACACGGGCTGCGCAGTGGACAACCACATCAAAGTGGGCAAATAAGCGGGGATCAAAGAACTCAACTTCAGGTGAAAGCTGTAAGCCCCCCCTGCATTGCGAGAGGATGTTGATACCAGAACACCAGCCGAAGCAAGATGCTGAGTTAACGCATTTTCCAATAAAACCACTCGCTCCGGTTATCAATACTCGAATCAAATGGCAACCCGTTGTGCCCCATGCACCAGAGCGTCATCATCACCAAATAACTGAATATCTTTCCTTTACGCCAAACAAGGTCAACGCACTCACTTTCTGGTGTGATCCCAGTGGTGCCGCAAGCAGGATTTCCTGACGTTCGAGCAGTCAAAATGATGACAGGCCCTATCTAAAGCACTTAGCAAGGATTTAGTCGTCATCCAATCGAGACAATCCTCTCGTGCCTTCCTTGATACGGGGATGCTCAGTTTCGGCTTCCTTCTCCGATAAGCAATTCTTCAAACAGCTTCTCACCATGACGAAGACCCGATACACAATTTCAATGCCGTCCAGGTTTTCCTCTCTTCACGGAGTGCCCCATCAAGCGAATCATTTTGCCGGCTAGCTCATCAATTTTAACCGGATCACCCATATCAAGAAGAAATACTTCCTCCAGAGCCCATCGCGCCCGCCTGCAACACCAGACTAGCTGCTTCGGGAATCGCCATAAAGTGCCGGATGATATCTTGTGGGTTACGGTAACGGGGCCGCCCGCCTTTATCTGCTGCCGAAACAGTGGGACAACAGAACCGGACGATCCAAGAACATTGCCGAAACGAACCATGGTGAAGCGGGTTACGGAGGAACGCTCAGACATCGCCTGCAAAACAAGCTCTGCCATTCGCTTGGACGCGCCCATGACATTGGTGGGCTAACTGCCTTATCAGTGGAGATCAATACAAACGACTTCACTACCCCGCCCTGACAGCAGCTTCTGCCAGAAACCATGTGCTAAACACATTGTTCCCACACCTTCCACAACATTTTGCTCAACCAAGGGCACATGTTTGTAGGCTGCCGCATGATACACCACTTCAACATCGAACGAACGGAGAATGACTTCCATTCGGTGTTCTTTCTGAACAGAACCCACAATGGGTATAATTTGCGTTTTTAGACCCTTTGATTCAACCAAACACTTGAGTTCATGCTCTATTTGGTAAAGGGCATACTCGCAAACATCAACCATCACAAGGCGATGCGCCCCCTGATTCACAACCTGCCTGCACAGCTCCGAGCCAATTGAACCGCCGGCACCCGACACAAACACTATTTTTCCAAACGTGTTCTTCTCAATGAAATCGGCCCTTGGTGGCACACAATCGCGCCCCAAAGATCTTCGATCTCAATTTCTCGAAACTCAGTGATAGATGCCCGACCATTAACTAAGTCTGACATTCCAGAAATGGTTTGTACTTTAACCGGAACTGTTCGAGAGTAGCGCAGGATCAGGCCGCGCTGAGCATGAGAGGCATACTGATAGCCAATAGTACCCGCTGGACTCTGAATTTATTAAGCACGAGTGCTATTTCTGCAGGGCGATACACCCGAAGCCCCTTAACAACAGAGCCAGCCTTGGACTCGTCATCATCTACAAACGCAACGGCTGTGTGTTCGGAGCTATGATAAAGGGCAGTTGCCAATTGACAGCCGAAATCACCGGCGCCATAGATCAACACACCCCTCCTTACGCTTACGCGGTTTAGACAATGTGGATATCGCCGCTCTCACCGCCATACGGGACCCCCGTAAACACCATGGCTAGCGCCCAATAGATCAACGGTACGGATCGCGGTAGATGGGCAGTCAATAGAAAGCTGGTTGCAACTAAAATGCCCGCCGAAAGCGTAACGCCCTACAGGCGACAGACATCATTGCCGATATCCCATGAAAAGAATAACCGCCCGATAAAGGCCAACTCGAATAAAGACCAATACGGTTAAGGTAATGGTCAAACTAACGCTCAAAAGCTGCAAATGGGTAAATGTAAAGAAGGTGTCGTAGCGAAGAGAGTGCCAGCCAAACCGCGCAATATAAAGTATCATGTCGCCAACGATCGACAGGACCCTTTTTTGGTGGTCTTGATATACCAAAAAACCAATTGATCGCTTTCTATCACGTTCCAACTACTTTTTAACGGCCCAATCAAAGACCCACCTTTGGATAATAGCAGATCTTTCCAAACCGAGACTCAGCGCCAGGTCTCACAGCGTATCAGTGCACTCCTGCCATCATGAGACGAACCGCGAGTTGCTCGCATAACAACTGAAGTCAGCGTCTTACACGTGTTCTCCAGTTCACGCTCGGAAAGCGGGGGGAACAAGAAACATCAAACTGGTTTCTCCGAGCTCTTTCGCGCCTATAAGTCGCTGCTCAGGTCTATAAGACGTTTGGTCAAAATGCTTTTTCCAGATAAACCTCCGAACACGAACCACTGAAACAAGGAACCCTCATCGTTGATTTCCTTAATTATCCGATCGCGTGTCAGCCATTCTCCAAACGTTCTGGCCTCACAAAACATAGCACTTATAAGCGGCATGCTCGATTGTATCAGGGATTACAGGAACCCGTACTGCGGGAAGTACCGACGCTGCCTGCCAAATTTGCATTGCATTCCGCAACCGAGTGCGGTGCCAGAGGGGCATTTTCTCTAGCTGTCTGAGGCCTATAGCGGCCTGCATTTCAGTCAGACGCCAGTTAGTACCAAAAGACTCATGCAGCCAGCGAAATCCGGTTGGATGCTGATTATTGTAAACTGCCGCCCAACTCTTACCATGATCTTTGTAGGACCACATTTTTTCCCACAAATCTGTTGAATTCGTAGTGACCATTCCCCCCTTCACCACCAGTGGTCATGATCTTGTCCTGGCAAAATGACCACGCTGCTGCATCACCTAGCCCCAAGCTTGCGCCCCTTATACATACCCCCGTGGGCCTGAGCACAGTCCTCAATAACGTGAGTCCTTTCTCCCGGGCAAGCGCACAGATAGGGTCCATATCACACGGCCAGCCAGCCAAATGAACGCACAAAACCGCGCGCGTTTTAGGGCCAAGTTTCGCTGATATCGTGCCTGCCGTAATATTTTGGGTGTCTGTATCGATGTCAGCAAAAACAGGAATGGCTCCAGCCAAAATGATTGCACTCACAGATGCCAGAAAAGTTCGAGGCGTCACAATGACCTCATCGCCTGCCCTATACCGAGTGCAACTAAAATCGGATCCAGTGCGACGGTTCCATTTGCCACCGCAATTGCATGTTTAACACCGGAGAATTGAGCAAATTCAGTTTCAAACTGCCGGGTCAGAGTGCCCGTCCAGTAATTTACCTTTCCTGACTTCAGGACGTCTACGACAGCCTGAACCTCATCTTCAGCATATACTGGCCATGGCGACACAACTTCTGATTTTTGCATACCCGAGTCACTTTTCTAATTATTTGAGATGGCCTTCCATAGGCCTCGCAGGCACGCCAATTACGGTTACGCCGTCCCGAACATCCGAGAGCACGACAGCTCCCGCGCCAACTATAGCATCTTGCCCTATGGACACAAGTTGCTTAATTGCCGCACCCACCCCGACCGGGCGCGGCAACCCACCCGGGCACCGCCCGCGATAGAGGCACCGGGGCTGACGTGAGCAGCTCCTCCAACCTGACAATCATGCTCAATTATGGAACCTGTGTTGACGATCACCCCAACGCCAATCCGTGCATCAACATTAACAACTGCCCGGCAAGAATCACACTTGCCTCACCTACTTCAGCATAGTTTGCTAACAAATGCCCCGGGGTGAATCAATTTAACAAGGGAGCACCCGCCGCTGCAAGTTGGCAAGTTTCTGCTGCCGGATAAAATTATTCCCTATCGCAACAACAACGCCATTAAACTGGGTCAAAGAGCCTAGTAGTTCGCTCGTACCACCCAGTATGGACCAATGCCGATTTGAGGATAGAGTGGGCCAGGCATCATCAAAAAAAACAATGTCATGCCAGCCACAGAGCGCCGCGCAATCCGCCAACACCTTACCATGTCCACTCGCGCCGAGAATGGCCAGTCTAGACATGTCTGGAACCTGTGAACCGAGCTGTGGTCGCCTCACCCTCGGCAGTAACGCCTTCTCTGACAAACACTTTCTTCAGCGTTAAGAGAATAATCTTAATATCCAGTTGAAGTGACCAATGTTCGACGTACCAGACGTCCAGCTCAAACTTATTTTCCCAACTGATTGCGTTTCTTCCATTGACCTGCGCCCACCCCGTAATACGGCCGAACCTCATGACGTCTCGCTTGTCGGGTGTTATACAGTGGCAAATACTCCATGAGCAACGGGCGGGGGCCGACCAAACTCATATCGCCTTTCAGGACATTCCATAACTCAGGTAACTCATCAAGGCTACTGGCACGCAGCCAACGACCGAATCGCCCTAAACGCTCGGCATCAGAGCGCAGTGCGCCGTTAGCATCCCGAGAATCACTCATGGTTCGAAATTTAATCATTTGAAATGGCCGTCCGTTCAATCCAGGGCGCGTCTGCCGAAAAAAAACGGGGCGACCAAGCGCACACGCAACCAGGACAAAGAGCACGACGAAAACGGGGCTCAAACAAACAAGCGCCCCAACGCAGCACAAAATCGATTAACCGCTTCATCCAGTCCTACTACCTAACTTCGCCACTACGATAGCGTTTGAAACTCGTCACATCAATCATTGCAAATTCTTCGTCACGAGGTTAGCCTCTAAGCCAAATAAAAAAATGGAGCCGTGGCTCCTTGCAGTATTCCCGACCCTATCAGATCAGAATCACTCAATGACCCCAAAACTTAAAACCGTCTGCGTCGTCGGACTTGGCTACATTGGTCTTCCCATCGGTGGTAGACACCATCAACCAAGGTAAAATCCATATCGTAGAACCCGACCTGGACATACTGGTCAAATCAGCCGTCAATTCAGGCAATTTGAAAGCGAGCCTTTTGCCAACCGGAAGCGGACATTTTTATTATCGCCGTCCCTACGCCCTTTAAAGACGATCATGTCCCAGATTTAAGTTACGTTGAAAATGCCACACGCGCCATCAGCCCCTACGTTCGCCCGGGCAATCTGGTCATTCTTGAATCGACCAGCCCAGTGGGGACGACGGAGGAAATCGTTGCGGTGTTACTCAGAGAGTCGGGGCACGATATCGAAAATGACGTCTTCGTGGCACATTGCCCAGAGCGCGTCCTTCACGGCCGCATATTGATTGAGCTCGTGCAGAACGACCGGATCGTTGGTGGAATTAATGCCCAGTCTACCGAAAAGGCAGCAGCCTTCTACCGGGAGTTTGTCAGTGGGAAGTCCTTAAAACCCACGCTAAAACGGCTGAACTTTGTAAACTAACTGAAAATTCCTTTCGAGACGTCAACATCGCGTTTGCAAATGAGCTTTCCTTTATCTGTGATAAAGAGCAAATAGACGTCTGGGAGCTGATTCGCCTGGCTAATCGCCATCCCCGCGTTAACATTCTCCAGCCTGGGCCCGGCGTGGGAGGGCACTGCATCGCAGTCGACCCATGGTTTATCGTCGATCGGGCGCCCGAGCATGCCCGCCTTATCCGATCCGCACGAGAGGTCAACGACCGTAAACCTGAATGGATCATTGAGAAAGTTATTGAAAAAGCGACCCGTTTTAAGCATCCCGTCATTGCGTGCCTGGGTTTAGCATTTAAGGCGAACGTCGATGACTTGCGCGAATCGCCGGCAGTCCATATTGCATCCTCATTGCAGGAAAAAAGGTGGGAGACGTCATTGTTTGCGAACCCTTCATCAAGGAACATCCGAACTTTCGACTCTTCCCTCTTGAGGAAGCCCTGAGCCGGGCAGACATTGTCGTTGTGTTGGTTGACCACACTTGCTTTGGCAAGCTTTCGGCTGCAAGGCTATCCGACAAAGTCGTTATCGATACTCGTGGCATATTAAGTTAACCCGCTAACGTATCAGGTTGAAATGAATCTTCGCCCCCAACGTGTTCTGCTGGTATTCGGCACACGGCCCGAAGCAATCAAGATGGCACCTCTGGTTTTAAGACTTCGAGCGTCTCACCATTTTGACTGCCGGGTAGCGGTTACAGCTCAGCATCGACAGATGCTGGATCAGGTCTTGAACTCTTTTCCATCCGACCGGATTTTGATTTGGATATCATGAAGCCCAATCAGGATTTATTCGATATCACGTCGCAGGTATTGCTAGGCATGAAATCAGTTCTGGATGCCTGTCAGCCAGACGTGGTGATGGTTCACGGAGACACCACGACCTGTTTCGCGGCAGCACTTGCCGCATTTTACCGGCAGATCCCTGTTGCCCATATTGAAGCAGGGCTACGTACCGGCAATCTCGCCGAACCTTTCCCTGAAGAAGCTAATCGAAGCCTGGTTGGCCGCCCGGCACACTTTCATTCGCACCAACACCCCGTGCTAAAGAGAATCTCGCGAGGAGGGCGTAGCAACGGATCGGATATGGGTTACGGGGAACACCGTCATTGATGCGCTCCTAAAAGTTAGATCCCACCTGAATGGATGCACACCAGAACAGTGGACACCTCATTTACCCCGGGAGACGATTGAAGCCATAATTAATCTAAAAGCCCAAAACGGAAAAATGATTCTGATCACTGGCCATCGTCGTGAAAATTTTGGTCAAGGGTTTGAAGATTTATGCACTGCGTTAAGAACGCTTGCTAAGCGCCACCCCGACTGGCTACTTATCTACCCGGTACATCTCAACCCTAATGTTAAAGAGCCAGTCCATCGACTACTGGGCAAAACGACAAATGTTCACCTTATTCCACCGCAAGATTACTTGCCGTTTGTGTGGCTACTCGATCGTTGCGACTTTGGTTATAACGGATTCAGGAGGCATCCAGGAGGAAGCACCCTCCTTTGGCAAGCCCGTGCTTGTCACGCGAAACGTTACGGAGCGGCCCGAGGCGGTAGAAGCGGGTACTGTTTCATTAGTCGGCACTGCGCCAGCACTCATCGTCAACAAAGCCTGTGATATCCTCGAAAACCCAGAGGTTTATCAGAAGATGGCCGAAGCCCACAACCCCTATGGGGACGGGACAGCCGCAGATCAAATTCACGATGCGTTGATCCATGTACTAAAATTATATTAATAACCCTGAGCGAAATTTTCTATAACCTCCTTTCAGCAAAAGCATTGTTTAATTGTTGCTCAAAAAGTCCGTAAAGCGTATTCCTGCAAAAACGTGATCTTCCTAAGTCACGTGCGGCATTGCCAGCAGCCTCCAACCAGGGTTTATCTCTTAGTTTACTCGTGAGATAACGTGCGGATGCATCCAAATTTTGCCAGTCAAGCAGCAAACCTGCACCTTCATCTTTAAGCAGTTCGGCCTGCCATCCACCATAGTTAATTGCAATTGGCCGACCAGCAGCAAGTGCATCAAAAAACTTATTCGCTGAGTTGACCTCCATCGCTTTCAAATCGACAAATAATGAAGTCACTATTGTGGCTGCAGAATATATACTAGCCATATCTTCTTTACGAAGCGCAGGAAGCATAAAAAAATTATTATCAAGGACATCTAATTTCTCGGCGAGCCCTCGCACAAGAGACTCTTCTCTACCCTCGCCCACCACAAGGAACCTGATTTCGGAATCAAGCGATTTAACGTGAGCTGCTAGACGAACGAGGTAGTCAACGCCGTTGATCTTCCCGAGTGTTCCAGAATACAGCACCAATGGCCGACCTTTTAGCCAAGCATATTGATTCCTGAACGATTTACCAATCTCTAAAGACACTTCGAATAGGTCAAAATCGCACCCATTCGGTACTACTTTGATGAAATCTTCCGGGTAGCCGCTCTTTGCTACCCCTTCTTTTATACCTGGAGATAACGCTATAACTCGCGCTGAGTTTCTATAGACAAATTCTTCCAGTTTCCGAGCAACGTAAACTAATGTCTGATTTTTAAGAGCACCAATAGCAATTGGCACGTCAGGCCAAAGATCTCGAACTTCAAAAACCATGGGGGCCTTACATTTTCTGGCCGCGTAAACGGCGGGAAGACCAATAGTCAATGGCGTGCTAGTGGCAAAAATTAAGTCTCCCTTTAGCGAAGTAGCCTTCTGAGCTGCAACAAAGGCGAACTTTATGAACGCTGCTATCCGCATAAAATAGTTCATGCGATTAGAATAGGCTATAGGATACCAATGTACGTATATTCCCGCTTCTTCTGTTTGAAACCATCCCTTTAACTTAGTTTGTTGCCTAAATGTTGTCACAATATGAACGTCATGCCCACTCGACACAAGACGGCGAGCCATCTCAAAAGATCGCGTACCGCCACTCATTGAGCGGGAATTAAAGTATTGGTGTAAGTAGACAATTCTCACTCGTACATCCCTTGCAATACATCCCAGCATATCCTCACAAACCGGTCAGTCCAGATTTCACTGGCAAAATCCGACCTTCTACTTCGAACCCCTAATTGCAACTGAAAATACAATTCTTCATCATCTACCAACAACCTCATTGCTTCATACAAGGCATTAGCATCTTGTGGAGGTATAATTATTCCACAAGTATCATCGACCATCTCCGAAAGTCCGCCGGTGTTAGTGCAAATAACAGGCAGCCCAGCAGAAAATGCCTCTAATACTACGCCTGGGTATCCCTCTGTTGGATCATATGTTGGAAGAATCAGAGCATCGTATGATAATAAAGTATTATGAACACTTTGCGGTGTTATCGCGCCACAATAGGTTGCTCGAGTAAGCTCCGAAAAATCATGTTCGGAAAATGCGCCGAACCAAAAAGGTCCATAGACATCTAGCTGAACTTGAATTTCAAAGCGCTCAACAGCCGAAATCATCTCTGCAATACCCTTTTCTTTATATACTCGCCCTAAGTAAATAAACTTTCTACACTTAACTCTCATAGGAAGGCTGCTAACGGAAGGCATTGGCCGACTATTTGGAAACCAACGTACCAAGTGTTCAATTTTCCTGGAAGCCTCTACTCTTAAAGCTTCAGTTTCTACCAAAAATGAGTCGGAATTAGATACTACCCAATGGGATACCAGTCTCGGCAATAAAGGTAATACTGCGTATCCCGACCCAGCAAAAAGACGAACAATATATGGACGTTTTCGATATCGAGAGAACCCCCAAATGATGGGGCCCAATATCGCAAGGGCCGTTCGATTAATATGCAGTGTAACTACGTCTGCCTGGCAAATTTGGACATACAAAACTTTTATCACGCGAAAGAAGCGTAGTAACCCTTTGACGCCAGCGAATCTAATACCGCCAGTGTCAACAACCGAGATGGTTACATCGTTACGATAACTTAACTCATTCGCCAGTTGACGGAGCAAAATGGCAGTTCCGCTAATTTCCGGGGTAACTGATCCTATTATTAAAATCCTAAGCGTCGGCACTAAATAATATTCTGCTAATTCATATCAACTGAAGATCAGTAAACTCATGAGCCCCATTCATTTGCCAATTGCTCTCGGCTAAAATTCTCTCTGAGCCAATGACCATGTATGATGACCTTGACGGGCCAAATCCTTGCGAAGTATCGTTGTACAAGTCAACTCAGTGGCACTTATTCAGCGACTGAAACTATGCCTTTTTATCGGTAGTCCATTCAGTCTCAAGCAATCCGAAGCAAATAACATCATGATAGACACCGTCAATACAATGTTGCTTTCGAAGTCTGCCTTCAACCTTGAACCCAAGCGTCTGATGGTAACGAACAGAACGGTCATTGAAATCCAGCACTTGCCCGCACACTTTACTCAATCTTAGCTCCGAAAACGCAAAATCCAGTACTTGGCGCCCCATCATTCCGCCTGTGCCTCTAGGAGCATTCGGCGCCAAATAAAATCCCCAGTCTGCTACTGAAGGGTATTTTCCAACAGTCACATTGGCAAACCCCAAACCAACGTGCTCATGCTCAAATATTAACAAATATATTGATGGATTAGTTTTAGTACGAGAGAACCAATTATGGTGCTCTTCCCTCGTTATCTCATGGGTTGAATACATAAAACGACGGATATCTGGGTGATTGCGCCACAGCAGTACTTTATCAAGATCATCCTTTGTCATAATCCTCAAGTTGAAATCTGACATCATTACTCCGTGCGCAGGCTAAAGGCCATTTTTCGATAACTTTTTTATAAACTTGCCCTGGCGGAACCTTCGCAATACAACCACTTTGACGCCATGGCGAACTAAAGATAGAACAGATATCGTAATTTACATGATAACGCTAGCTAGGGCACTCACACACCCATGAGACCCATGCGTTTGCCAATTGCTCCCGGCTAAATTCTCGTTGCGCTAATAACCGTGCATGTTGACCTTGGCGAATCAAATCATCACGGTGGGAGGACGCGTGAACCAAAGCCTCAGCAAAGGCTTCAGGATCTTCCGGAGGCACCGCATAACCGCAATCGTTTTCTAAAATTAACTCGGCCACCCACCCTGGATAGTTGGTCAATACCGGGATGCCTGAGGCCAAATAGTCAAAGAATTTGTTGGGCGAAGTCCCGTAGTAAAAGGCCGGAACATTAGCCAGGATCTGCAGACCAAGATTCGATGAGGCCATCAGGCCCGCCAACTGACTTTTTCCAACCGGATCCAGAAAAATTACATTCGAAAGATTCTCTTGATCAGCTCTGGTTTTAAGTCGAGTTTTCAACTGACCTGCACCAATCAGCACGATTTTGACCGTGTCGACGCCACGACTTTTCAGTACGGAGGCTGCGTCTAGAACCGCATCCAAACCATTCGCCATGCCATGGGTGCCGGTAAACACAGCCATTACGTCATCTGCCAGAACATCCTTGGGTCGCCAGGTAGTCTGCTCTCCAGAAAAAATATCAAGATCGCAACCATTCGGTATCATTTTCACCTTATATGGCTTTACGCCACGACGCTCAATGCCGGCAACAATGCCTGGCGATAAGCCGATGCAGCGATGCGCCGAACGATAAGACAGCCACTCCAGACAGCTCATTGCGGCAAGAACAAACGGATTTTTAATCACTCCCATTTCCCTGGGAAGCTCTGGCCACAAATCCCGCACTTCAAAGACAAAAGTTTTTCGCTTCAACCAGCGCGCGGCAATTCCAGGGATTCCGGCCGTCAGAGGTGTGCTCGTCGCAAACACCACATCGTATTTCAGGGTTAACGCCAGCAAAACACTGCGCCAGGCAAAGAGCAAAAAAGTGAGTGTGCGCGTCAAGAAGCCATCTGTATTCGAATATTGCAGGTTGAATTCAACAACCTGTATACCCTGAACGAGGCCTGTTCGCTTTCCCTTTACGAATTCACCTTCCAGGCCCGTGTTACCGATACCATAGCTCCCGCAAACCATCGTCACCTGGTGACCCTGATCGATCAATTTACGTGCCATTTGATAGGATCGAATCCCCGTCGCGCCTTGGGGCGTTGAAAAGTGTTGGTGAAAATAAAGAACGTGCATTACCCGAATACAATCTCCGTCGTGATTTGGCAGGGTTCCGATACTCTACATTCGAGCACGGGAATAGAGTCTTTATGCTGATAAAAAAGTGACTCGTCCAATGTCACCAAGGCAATTTCAGATTTAGAAGCTGTCGTTTGTAGTTCAATGATGGCCAGATCACTCTGACACTGGCCGTGCGATAAAACCCAGCCTCGCTGAGCTAAATGCCATCTTAGATTGGCTGAATGTTTGAAACCTGACAATGTATCTGTCACCCGAAGTCGGTCGGCTAAAAGCACTATCTTTCGATGGTGGGTAGCACCACAATAATCTTGATAACAGACCTCCCCAGTCGCAGAATTCTCGGCGCTTGAAAAAACGAGGTTTCGTGCCGATGGCCAGACGCCAAACAGGAAACGCCCTAAGCGGGGCATTTGATCGTGACCATCAAACTCGATCGTGTTGTGTGCTTTCACGCCCGAAAAATACGAATAGGTTTTCGGGTCAGTGTTATAACTGTAGGTTCCAGCGTCACGCAGTAAATTTGTGCCATTTATCCACAGATCCAGGTGAAGCAGATCTGATTGGCTGGGCCGGAAGCGAAACTGTGGATAAGAAAGTAATGCCAAGGTATGCCCCATTCTTAATCCCAAGAAGCCGCCGTCCGGCCAGTGGAAAGAAGACTTACTCCGCGTTAAATCTCCTCCGCAATTTACAGCTAACCAGGCAATATGCTGGTCGGAAAGATCATGTTGAACGGGGCTGGCCTCAAAAAACAATGCGAAAGCCAAGTGGCAGCTCGGACGAAAGTCCCGAAAATTGGCATCCGTCAGTGGCAATAAATGTGCTCCATCATTCGCGCCAAGGTTGGGCACCTGTCCGGTCAACTCATCGCACAAAGACCACAGCCACAGCGTCGCCTGCCGCAACCGACTGAGAGAAGCACCATCCAAAGGCTGATCTCCCAACTGACGGCCCCACACCTCGCATAGCGAATAAGTTTCCAGCATCAAGCGATGATAGTTTGTGGAGTACTGGCTAAAGGTGCCGTCCTTCAGAATAAGGGACTTAGCACGCTCGTTAAGCCACCTGCGCCCCTCAATGAGGTACTTTTCGCCTTCCGTACTTCCCAACCATCTCAACCAGGTGCCACCAATATATAATGCTGCCGCCTCTGAGGTGCCGTGGTTATTCTGTTGCGCGATCGCGTACCCCATCGTGGGATAGATTCTCTCCAGGTGAATCTGCAAGATGGCATTCAAAGATCCTGGGGGCTGTTCGATTTGCCGAAGAATGATCGCGCTCACTGCGAGGCGCATCACTCGAATCGACGCTTCCTGGCCGCATTTCCAATTCGGACCTTGATAGGGAGGGTTGTTCGCGAACCAGCTACTGCACCAGCCATGCAGCTTATCCAATGCGACTTTATCGCCGTGGCGACAAGACTGTGCAAACGCAATCATCCATTCCCACCGTGAAAGCTCCCAAATTCGCTTGATATCAACACTGCCTGGTTCAAAATCAGGGATCAGCCACCAGCCCCGATCTGGCGATTTTAAATGCCCTTCCGTAAAGTAATCTCTGAACCAGTCAGGGGCCTCGACACCAGAAAGCGTTATGTGTTTCCACCCGAAAAGCCTACCGCCGCCGTCCCAAGCGGTATTTCGCGCAGTGGGAACAGGCCCGGAATCAGATAAGCCGAAAATCGCCCCCACACCTTCAGCCGTTGCTGCAATTTTTTTGAGCTCCGCAAACCCAAACCTGAGCTGCAGTCGATACACAACAACTCTCACGACATTGAGCATTCCGAGCCGAAAAACAAGCACGACTTTTTGGATCAAGCGTTTCACTGCTGCCTCAGTTGATTGGAAACCTCAACCGAAACCCGGGCCACCTCAATAATTTCATCATAAGGGATCGGCGCAGCAGCTCCCTGCCTGATCGACTCTACAAACTGCAATGCACACTCTTTCTGCCCCTTCTCCTGCCTCCAGGTCGAAAGGCGCTTAAAGGACGGCCAGCCATAACCCGTCAATTTTCGAAAATTATCCAGGTGCAGCACCCTACCTTCTGCAAAGACTTCGATTCGCTCTTTCGGGAAACTGGAATGTCCATTCGCTAAATAGATGATGGTTCCAAACGATCCATCTTCAAACCCAAGCAGAATACACGCTTTATCCTCTACGACCTCCAGGCCTGCCACAGCCCCCATACAACGACTCTGAACCGAAACGATTCGACTCCCTGCCAAATATCGCATCAAGTCAACATAATGACAGGCTTCACCAATAATTCGCCCGCCTCCCACCTTTACATCCTGCGTCCAATGATTCGCGGGAATTACACCTGCATTCATGGTCATGATGAAGGATTTTGGAACGGTAATCCCTTGCAGCAGCGACTTGATTTTTTGAACATGAGGCGAGTACCTGCGATTGAATCCCACCATCAGCCGACTCTTTCCAGCCGCGTGCTGATAGGCTGTATCGATACGATCTATTTCTTCAGTTGTTAGTGCCAACGGTTTCTCAACAAAGACTTGCTTCCCTGCCTCAAGTGCTTTGATCACCAGGTCGGCATGGCTATTATGCCGTGTTGCTATGACCACGGTATTGATTGATTGATCGGCAAATACTGCGTCGGTTTCGGTGGTAACGAATCGAAATCCTTGTTTTTCTCCAAGAATCACGCCATTTACCCCACCGGCAGAGCATACCGTATGGAAGTCTGCGCCCGTCTCCTTCAATGCAGGCACCAGCACACGCGAAGCGTAATTGCCAGCTCCCAACAGCCCCAGCACCACGGCATCGGCCGCCACTGGCATCTCCGTCTTTAAGGAGATCGTTTTAATATGCCGCTTTTCGATGTCCGTCTCATAGCGAAGAACGATTCCCATCGCACTGCGATCCTGCGCGAGCGTGTCGTAGGCTTCGATAGCATCCTGAAACGCAAACCGATGCGTAATCAGAGGACGAACGTTGATACGGCCAGCAGCCATCAAATCCAGAATCGCAACAAAATTTCGTTGCTCAGTCCATCTCACGAACCCGAGTGGATAATCCCGGCCATTTTCTTCATATTCAGTATCATAACGACCGGGGCCATACGAACACGACACCTGAAAACTCAGTTCCTTTTCATAAAACTCGGAACGATTGAATTCAAGCCCCACAACACCCACCAAGACGATACGCCCTCGTTTTCGACTCATTCGGGCGGCTTGAGAAACTGGCTCACTCGACTTGGACGAGGCCGTGATGATCACCGCGTCAACCCCTGCCCCGCGACTAAACAACAAACCCGCCTGAACGGGATCTTCTCCCTGGGCAGGATTACACGTTTGAGCGCCGAACATTTCGGCCAGTTTAAGCTTGGCCGGATCAAAATCGACCGCGAGCACCCGACAACCCTGGGCTAACAACAACTGTACCGTCATCAGACCAATCAGACCGGCGCCGATGACAACCACGCTCTCGCCAAGGGTTGGATTTATCAGGCGAACTCCCTGCAGCCCAATCGCCCCCAGTACGGTGAATACTGCCTCCTCATCGGTGACCGGGTCGGGGATGACAGCGCAAAGATGCTTCCCAACGACGACGACATCGGCATGAGGACCATTCGATACCACGCGATCACCTACATGAAAGGCTTCGACACCGTTTCCGACCTCACCCACCACGCCGACATTGCAATAACCCAGTGGCAATGGCTGATCTAACTTGCTTTTTACCGCATCCAGTGTTGTCGCAAGGCCATCCGTCTTCACCTTGTCGATTACCATTTTAACTTTTTCAGGCTGTTGCCGTGCCTTCTGTAGCAGGTTCGCCCGACCAAACTCAACCAACATACGTTCGGTGCCCAGCGAAATAAGACTGCAGCTCGTATTGATCAAAAGGTGATGACTTTTAGAAGCCGGTACAGGCGCATCAACCAGAATGGTTTCGCCATTTCCCAGGTTTTGGAGAATTTGTTTCAATTTAAACGTCCTAAGTTAGGTACAGCCGAACTAATTGCTGGACAGAATTTGGCATAACATATGCCGCAACAGATAGTTCATCGGGGCATTTTAATATTTCACGCAGCTCATCAAGATTCTGATAAACAACTGCTCCCTTAGGTCTATCTACGCATGAGCTACACAAGGTGAGCTTATTCTTGTAGAGAGCCTCATGCACTGAAATTGAATCTCCGTCAGTTGTAGTGTTTCGGATAAATCCGTCAACGAGATCAAGGACAGAGTTAAAATCGTGCTGATAAGAAATCATTACAACATTGCCAGGAACGGTAACACCTCTCTTATTGATTTCATTGCGGTAGGAAGAAGACGGATCACTGATAACCAATCCAACCCCATTAGAACTACCAAATATCGTCAAAAGATCGAAGATGCCGTAAATCCCCTTATCATTCTTATCAAATGAAACGGCATAAGCGTTGGTAGCGAAAAGTATCCTACTTTTCTTTAACTCGTAAATTTCTTCAACTGTTACATCTTGAAGATCTTTTTTACTCTCTGACGAAATGAAGGCCGAAGATAAAACAGCGTTAGTATTGAGGCGAGAGCCCAGTTTAAAGCTCTTTGCATTCAGAAGTATAGGGAAGGAAGATAGCTTAATAGCGAGCAAGTCAGTCATATTTTTGAGGCCACCAAACCGCCCCAAATCGCCATGGACAGTTACAAAGCTCCGCTTGTTAAAAAGCCGACAGAGCAGTACGCTAAGCAGCCTCAGATAGGGACTTGAGCTGTGTATATGAATTATATCGGACGATCTAATTGCAAATATATACCTCCAAACCTCAAAGCATTTAAGGTCATAAAATTCAAGCTCAAACATATCCGAATAAGTGCTACTCAGAACAGACACAAGTCTCTGAACATGTACAGTAACGCCGCCTATTGGAGGCGGCAATTTGCCAACAAGAAGTATCCGCTTTTTTGTTAACGTGCCCATACCCTGCTCTGCTGACTACTCTTCCATTTCCTTTAATACTGATTCCAAAATAAATCCTTCATAAGGTGCATTGCTAATTTCTCCAAACCCTTGGTTTAGCGCCTTCAACAGCGCGGTAGCTAACATAGCTTCATTATCAGTTTCTACGGTATAACCATTTACTCCATCTATAACGAGTTCGCTTACTATAGGGACACATCTTGTTGCTACTATTGGCTTGTTCAGGTAATAATTCTCTAGAAGGGCATTTGGAAAACCCTCCCAACGTGAACTCATAACAAACAGTTTGGCGCACTTGTACCAAGTATATGGATTTTCAACAAATCCTAACAAGTGGACACGACTTTCTAAATTAAATGCATGTATTAAAGACACTAAACTCGACGTTTGCTCATCCTCTCTACCTATTATATACAGATGAGCCGATGGTATGTCGCCAGCTATGCGATAAAAGGATTTAATAAGCACATCAAACCCTTTCTGCCGGGTGTGTCGCCCTGAAGCGACTATGTTGATCAATCCATCGGTCAACGGTGCGTGTCCATTTTGAAGCCTTGAATTTATAACAATCTTGTCAAGCGGATTAGGTGCAATGTATACCTTTTCTGAAATAACGCCATATTCTTTAATGACATCATCATTCATAGCCTCAGTCTGAACAAGCACGATATCAGACCTTCGATAAGCCCAACCGAAAATTTTCGCAAAAAAGGAAGAAGTATAGCCCTGAAGTCGCTCAATAGAGGGCATATTAGGTACACGGGTTAACATAATAAATCTGGGCAATATAAACTTAACTACCGAAAGCAGAACAACGACACGAGAATGCGTTCCGTATACATAGTTCGGTTTTATTTTACGAAGGGTTCTCCATATTGGAAACAGTGCCTTTATGGCCTTACCGCAGTCTAGATGAATAATCGTAACGCCGGGAGGAATAAAACTCTCAAGCTCACAGTTACCATCAAACAACAAAAGATATGTTTTAAACCTGCTCAAATCCAACTGCCCAATAAAATTAAGGGTTACTCGCTCAGCTCCTCCCCCCCCCAAACTTGGAAGGACAAAAACGATTCGACGCGAACATGCTGGATTGCCTTCATTTCCACCCAAACAATTGGATAATATATTCGCCACATTTCCCTCATTACAGATCAAACAAGTTCGATGCTTCAACCCCTAGAATCGAACGCAATCAGTCCAGAAGAAAACAAAATAGTGTGCATACGCTGATCCCAGGAATAGAAATTATTAAAATCATTCAATGCACTTTGCCCTATCTCTTTTCTAATACTCGCATCTCTTAGCCTATCTAAAGCCGAGACCCATTCATATGGATCATTTGGCGAAACCAACACTGAATTTTCGTCGTTTAGGATTTCTCTTAAAACTGGCAAATCAGAGGCAAGAATAGCTTTACCATGCGCCATATATTGAAACATCTTTAATGGAGAGGTATAACTTCCTATATCACCTAATCCTGACTTTAGTATATTATCAGCTCCGCTTGCCAGAACGATAGCTTGATTTGGTAACAAACAAACATCAAATAGGTCAATATATGAATCAACCATTTTTTGAGGTTTAAATCCATAAAAATATATATTTTCAGAAGTTACACGAGATTTCCAATGTTCGATGTCTTTTTCCGTACCTCCAACCACGTGAAATTCACACCAAGTAGCAATATCTGCGATTGCCGATATAATTTCCATCCCTTTACCTGGATATAAATGACCAGTATATCCAACCTGAAGCCGACGCGGCTGCCCCATCAACGAGACGGAATTAAATAGCCTGTCAGTTGACACCGGATCTGCACCATCAGGCGCAACTATGATATTTGGCATCTCAGGAAAGGCCCTATCATACACAATCTTCAAACTATGGGTAATAACAACTAACGACTGAAGCCTTCTAAATTTAACTAACATGCTAAAAATAAATTTGGAAACAACGCCCTCCCGCCACACCGGTGAATGGCTTTCAAATATTCCTCTGAAAAACAAAAAAGGAATAAAACTACCTAGCAAAAAGCGCGAATAGATCAGGTTCGGCCGTAATCGCAAAGCCCAATATAAAACACAAGCCATATAAATGAATGTTTTGCCTTTTGTCGCAGGAATGTTTATTTGCTTTAATTTAAAATTATTCTCAACAGCATAATATTCGAATATATTATCAGAAACACAATCACTTTGTCTTTTATACTTATAACGAGGACAAAGCAATATCACATCAAACCCGAGTTTAGCCAGAGACCGGCAGGCTTTCATAACGTGAAGGCTATTAGCAGTATCAGACGGGATCTTAGAGTTTGAAATATATAATATTTTCATTTTAACGAAAAAACTTGAACAAATAACACATACATTCTCCAAAGCAATTATTAAAAATAATCACCGCCTCAGAGAACAAACACTATTACCAGACGAAAAACAAAGCAATGTTAGAATAAAAACAAAACATGGCATAAGCATGTAAGGCTCTTTAAACTGCATAACAAATATCCAGCCATATACAATATAAATATATATTTTCGAAACTCTATCAGAAACCATAGACGCCGCCGAAATTAACATTACAACAAACAAAGCATAATATATAGTTGAAACGAATATACCGTAGCCCCACAACAACCTTAAATAGCCACTGTCACCAATGCGAACAGCAGAGTACCGCAGCTCCTCCCAAGAACGAGGATCGCCGAAAAGCCAAACAAATTCGCGATCAGGCAAATTGAATGAGTAGGTCAAATATGACAAAGTATCCCCTCTATCCCCCCCAGCGAGCACCAAATATTCTTCCGAGGCCCTAACAAAAACCCCCGCTAGCGCATCGGTTCCATAAACCGTATTTTGCACAAAAAAATTACTGTACAAATAATATAAAACAAATAAAATTGAAGCGCTTAATATAATCGCCTTAAATACCTCAAAAATACCAGAAACCGAAAAACGCCCTCCCGTAGCTGCAACCAACATCCAGAAAATAATAGCCAGAGGGATAGATAATAAACCGCTCTTACCAGTGAACAAAATTGAAACAAATATAATTGGCACACACGGAAGCACAAGCCTCCGCTGAGACCGGTCCTTAAAAACTAAGTACGCCGCAGAAATCAAACCCAAACCTTGAATGATTGACAAACTCGAACCCGCTACGTTACTAAACCCCCTTAATCGCCAATTTCCTCCATCAACCACTTGCATTGCCTCACCAATCGCCGCATCGGCAAATGTACGAAATGATTCAGAGAGAAAACTTGCAAGAATTGCGCAGGCTTGAATAGTGGTAATAAAGAGTATACCTAATACAACCACCCTAAAGTCATAATGTCTGAAACAACTACCAATAACCATTGCGACAAATGCAGACAAGAAAGCCATTACCTGACCAGACAAGAGATCAGGAAATAAGCATCCAAGATATAACGAAACAATTGCCAGATAGCAAATTATAAATAAATGTATTGCAAATACACCTATCTCTAACCTGCCAACCTTAATTACAAAGCGCCATGACCTCCAAAAACACAAATAGATAAACAAAAATAGAAGCGAACAGAGGAATAAAAACAATATAGAATTACCCGGCACGGCATTTACCCAAATACCATACACAGACATAAAACAAGCCATGACCAAAAAAAACAGATTCACCTAAGCTTGACCTCATCAGAACATTAATTATTTATTTACAGAACAAGAGGTCTAAAAATAAATCATGCGATAAAAAGCATGCAAATACTTCCCTAATTAATCTTCCTTTTCTTAGTAGCTGGCACACCAGCATATAGGTAACCGCTCTCAAGGTCTTTTATCACAACAGAGCCGGCGGCGACAATGACGCGATTACCAATAGTCACGCCACTTAGTATAGTCACACTCGAACCAATATATACATCATCACCAACTATTACTTTTGCATGAACGCTTCCCTGTTTTGTCAAGGGTAGACCTGGATCGTCAATACGATGCTCGTCCGTATGAACAACCAATCTTGACCCAATTTCAACATCATCCCCAATTTCAATGCCTCCATATGACCATAGCTCGGCATATGGACCAACTTTTGAGTTTTTCCCAATTGATATCATAGAGGGTGTTGTTATAAATGATCTTGATCTGACAAAAGAGCTTTTTCCGATGCGGCACCCCATGCCACGAAGGCTAACGACCCTCCCTTGCTCAACCAGCGAACTCAGCACCTTGAAAGGCGAAACATAACGAAGATCAATTCTATTTAACAGAGAATATACCAGAGTAAAAGCCAAGAACTTCAATCTACCCACGCCTTAACCACCTAGATTAAAGATAGAATTTTTTACTTCATTCAGCGATTTAACCTGGTAATCATCAGACGAAAACAGTTGGCTATATTGCCCTTCATCTTTGTCAAAGTAAACTTGGTAAAAAAGATGATGCAAAATAGCCCTTTTTTCCGAACCAAATTTACTGATCACGTTATCCTTAGCATTAGCAGTGATCCTTTTGAGATCTTCTTCACTACTATCTATTGCTTGCTCAATTTTTCGAGCGAACTCATTAAGGTCCATATGGCTATACACAAACCCATCTACTTTATCTGTGACGATTTTATCAACCCAGTCCACGTTAGGTAGAACTACCGGAACCTCCAGAAGCATTGCTTCCAATACAGTATTATTCAGCCAAATAATATCAGCAGGAAGAACCAGTGCATCGGCCAACCCAAAATAGAACTCCTTGTTACTATTCATTTCGTGCACCTGAATCCGCCATTTCAATTCAGAATCCAAGTCAAAAACTCGATCCTCCACCTGCTTAACCTCTGAATTATTTCGCGCTCCAACTATTAGAAAAACCACATCACGACGATGGGAAAGTATAAGCTTCGCAGCATCAACCAAAAATGGGACATTACGCCATTTTTTAAACGAATTATAAAAAAGAACAATCTTTTGATCTTTGAAACCACCGAACCGACATTTTGTCAATCCCTCATACACACCATTATGAATAAATAATGCCTTATTTTCATCAGCAATATGATACTCTCTAATAATATCCTTCATATAACTTTCTTTGATTAAAAACTTCGGTGAAAAATACAATGCCATCCTTACTGCGAAGCACTTTAACCTTCCGTTATCTTTGTAATTCAATATCTCACGACCAGTACAAACAACCGTTATCGGAACCTGGAGTATCTTGCATAATATTATTTTTATAATTTCATAAATCGGCCTTAGTCCACCAAATTCATGCAAGTAAAATTCAACTACGTCAGGACGATTTAAAACTATAAACCTAAAAAACTGGATAAGCTCTAACAATCGAAATGAGTTAAACTTAACAATATTAACTTTGTAATCTCCATCAAACGATCTATCACTGGTACGGTAGGAAATCACAGGAGAGTAGCCTAGCTCCGAGAGCCGGTGATACAAAACAACATGCCCATCAGTTAGTGCAGACAAACCATTTACAAGTATCTTTTTAGACACGAAAAATCCTTATACATTTATTACAAACCGAATGTGCTAAAATTATCTTATCGACTATTTGACTGCCTTTAGATGAAGCTGCTAGCACATCAGACAAAAACTTAAGTTCACGCTTGGAGAACGGATGAAAATAAAGCAATGCAATGCATATTAATGCGCATATAATCAAAAAAACGATTATCAACTGCCAATTTTCATTAGGAGATAAAAAATTCAGAACAGTAGAAGTCACTCCAAGCAGTATTATTAACGGAAGAGCGCTTTTTAAAGTCTTCCCCACCTCAACAGTCACACCATAACGCTTACCTAACAACAAATAAAGGAGGTAATTACGACTAAAATCACCCAGCAGTGTGATACAGGCCACACCAACAGCACCGTACTCCTCTGCAGTCAGAATAGATAAAGGAATAAATACTACACCAGTGAACTTACAGTACATTGCTAAATCCAATCTTTCGAGCACTATCGCGGCAAGACCTACTGGGTAGAATATTGCTGTAACTATACCACTAGCAAAAACACATACCATAATATAGTATGAATCAACATAATTTTGACCAGCGAATAAAGCTAAAAACTCTCTTCCAAAGAGAGCGATTAATATAAAAGGAATCAGAAATACAGGCAGGAATAGGCGTGAAATCAAGCTAAGTACATCATTAAACTCATCTCTAGATTCAGGGGAATAGAACCTTTGAACCAATAATGTTCTAAATACTGTATTAAGCTCTTTGAGCGGGAAGACTTTCAAAAACAAATCATAAATCTTGTGAGCTACAGCCATGAACCCAGCTTGAAGTGGACTTAAAACCATGGACACAATTAACAGGTCTGATGATTTGCCAATCGCAACAGAGCCTATTTCGTTTCCCATGCTATAAAACCCATATGACAGTTCGCGTCTAAAGGAATTCTGCTCAAATATAGGGGCTAGTTTGAACTTTCTTGCCGTCACCATTAAAGGTTTTACACTATAGAAAACACCTGCAAACGAAAACAATAATTGATTACATACCATCACCCATAAAACATACTCCAAACTTAGCCAAGGCAATAGGCTAAAATATGAAACAATCATAATAATCGCTTGCCAAATCGATACTTTAGCAATCTTATCATGCAACATTTGCGAGGTCATAATGGCACTAACAAACAGATTAAATATATTAGTTACCACATATAAAATTACCAAAAAAGCAAATTCATTAAGGAATGCAACATTAAGAAAATCCAAGATCCATGTTGAGAAACATGAGAGTATAGATATCAACACCAGAAGAAGTAGCGCCAAAATAATAACTGAATACGAAATTAGTTTTTTTAACTTAAAAAACTGATCAGAAATTAAATACTCAGGAAGATATCGAGATAGAACTCCTGAAAGCGGCGAGACAGATATCGCAGAAAGAATAGTTACAAAATTTGCAAGAACACCAAGTGCGCCGTATTCTTCAACTTTCAAGGCTCTTATTATCAAAAGCTGACAAACTATAGATGAAATTTGCAATACAACTTTTGACACATAAATCCAATATACACTTTGCAAAAAAAGCTTTTTACTTTTCAATGCTGAAAACCCGCTTTAGCCCAGACATTTCTTACATATAGTTTGGCCACCGATATTTAGCATTTTTCCAAAGCATTTTTCACAAATACCGCCAATCTTGACCGCAGGAACACCAGCAACAACAGAAAACCGCTCTACATCTTTAGTTACAACAGATCCAGCTCCGACTACGGCATGCTCGCCAATACGAACCCCAGGAAGTATTGTAACGCCGCACCCAATCCAAACATTATGATCTATAACAACTGGCCTATTTACCACCCGATCTCTATCGCCAGAAAAGGCATGATTAGCGCTAATAATTTTTAGATGAGGAGCAAACAACACATCTTTACCAAAATGAATTCCATTTGGTGCGGAAAAATAACAACATCCACTAAATTCAAAGCTCCTCAATAAGTTTGCACTGTAAACAGTTTTAATATTCTCCGGCGAAGTTACAATGCTAGTGTAATGAATTGGATGCGAAAACTTCTTATTGACTCCGAAAATATATTGAACAAAATAGTTGAGAAGTCGAGTAGAATCTTTCTGTGAGGATCTAAATATTGCCTTTAACAACAACTTAAAAAAACCCACACCCAACCCCTCAGTTCACGCTTAATAAATTAGCCACTTCACGGGCAATTTTGTAATTTGCACCGGGACGACCAAATATATCAGGTCTAACAAGAGTTTTAGTCCGCTCAATATCGTTGACCGCTCTGAGAATTAATCCAGCATTTGTCCCTGTCACGCTATTCCAGCCCGCATCAACTGTCTCAGTCCACTCAGTTTCAGGTCTAAGCGTAACACATGGCACTCCCACCCAATATGCTTCTTTTTGCATCCCCCCAGAATCTGTCAAAAGACATGCCGCACCTGCTAATAATCCTATATTGTCCGAATATCCTAATGGCTCAGTGATCAATATATTGGAGGGCAAACGAATCAAAAACTCCTCTAGCACCCTTTTTGTTCGCGGATGAATTGGCCAAATAACTTTCCAATTCAGAGCGCTAACCGCGTCAAAAATTTCTTCTAGCTTTGCTTTAGAATCGGTATTTTCCGCCCTATGCAGAGTCAAAAAATAATACTCACCACTTTTCAGACCAAACTTCCCTAGTATCGCTTTATTGCAATTACCTAACACACTTAATACAGAGTCAAGCATCACGTCACCCACAACCGAAACGCCATTAACAACCCCTTCTCTCCTGAGGTTATCGACGGCCGCCTTTGTCGGGCATAACAGAAGTGTGGAAACATGATCGGTCAATAATCTATTAATCTCTTCTGGCATACGTTTATTATAACTTCGCAGTCCGGCCTCAACATGAACAATCGGGATGTGAAGCTTCGAAGCCGATAACGCACCAGCCAACGTTGAGTTCGTGTCGCCATAAAGAAGAATACAATCAGGACTTTCCCTTAAAAGAACATCTTCAATACCGTTAATCATCTCGGCTGTTTGCTTACCATGGGACTTAGAGCCAACAGCTAGATTATATTTAGGTTCGGGTATATTTAGCTCTTTAAAAAAGACATCTGACATTAAAGGATCATAATGCTGCCCGGTATGCACTATTATTTCACTAATAGCCTGACCATAATCCTTAAAAGCTTTGGACACCATTGCGGCCTTAATAAACTGAGGACGAGCACCTACAATTGTTAGAACCTTTGCCATAATCAGCCCAGGACCGAAATTAATGAATTAACTATCTTACCTTTATCATCTTCGCTAAGGTAAGGATGTATAGGGAGACTCATCACCTCCCGACTAGCACGTTCCGCGTTAATTAGACTTCCATAATTCGAATGATGAGAAAATGCTTTCTGCTCGTGCAAACACTTATGATAGTAAATACATGTCGGGACACCCATAAGCGCTAGCTTACTAACCACTGAGGCCGGCTCAGTAACTCTGACTGTAAATTGTGCCCAAGCAGATGTCATGTGGTTGGGCACAATTGGAATTTCAACAAGTTCACAGAGCCTATCCGTATAAAATTTAGCGATATCCGATTTCCTTAGTAGCTCTTCTGGAAATATTAAAAGCTTCTCTAACAAGATCGCAGCCTGTAGAGTGTCAAGTCGACTATTCATGCCTATACGAACGTTATCGTACTTATCACTTCCCTTTCCATGCATGCGGAGCGAGCGAATCAGATCAGCATTCGCATCACAATCAGTAAAAATGGCCCCGCCATCTCCATAACATCCAAGAGGCTTTGAAGGAAAAAAACTGGTCGTTGAAATATCACCAAAACCGCACGAATGCTTTCGATTGATGCTACCACCAAAACCTTGGGCTCCGTCCTCAACAATCATTAAGCTATTTTCTTTAGCAACAATTAAGAGCTCTGGATAGTCAGCTGGCAATCCAAACAGGTCAACCGCGATAATTGCCTTTGGAACATAAAGACCCTCCTTCTTTACGGCTTCAATCTTAATCTTCAAGTCTTCGACCGAAATATTAAAAGTCAAAGGGTCGATATCAACAAACACTACTTTTCCGCCAGCTTGGCATATCGCTTCAGCACTAGCAAAAAATGTAAACGTTGGGCAAAAAACAGCATCTCCATGCTTGATACCTAGAGCCAGCAAGGATAAAAGTAGAGCATCTGTTCCGTTGGCGCATGTTATCGCATGTTTCACCCCAACAAAATCAGCCAAACGTTCTTCGAGTTCAAATATCTCAGGCCCCATTATAAATTGTCCATGATCCAAAACATTCTGAATTCGTTTATCAATTTTAGTTTTTAACTCGCGATACTGAGCTGAAACATCGAAAAATTGCATTACATCACCGATCTATATACAAAACTATTTGTCAAAATATATCGCTCACCAGCGCTTGGGCAAACACACTCGCCATCACCTTGTATCGGTAGATCTAATCTTTCGCCATATATGCTTACCCACCCAATTTGTCTTGCAGGTACACCGACCATCAAAGCATAAGGTTTTACATCTTCTCTGATGAGTGCGCCGGCACCTACGAATGCATACTCGCCAACTTTCACCCCGCATATAACAGTAGAATTGGCCCCCAAGGTGGCGCCTTTTTTAATTATCGTTGATCGATATTCATGTTTTCTTTCCACAAAGGCGCGAGGATTGTACACATTCGTAAAGACAACACTTGGGCCGCAAAATACATCTTCTTCTAATGTAACGCTATCATATAAAGAAACATTATTTTGTATCTTGCATTTGTCGCCAATAACTGCACGCCCCCCTACAAAAACATTCTGGCCAATAGATACGTTTTTTCCAACTATCGCACCGCCACAGACATGAACCCAATGCCAGATTCTTGTTCCCTCACCAATACTGGCTCCCTCATCAACTATTGCCGTAGGATGCAAGGTGTAATTTATCATTTAGTGGTACCAGTTCAATTGGACTGAATATTTCTTAAAAAAGGATGATAATCACCTTTAAGGCCAATCGCTAAATTATTCCGAATGTCAGCTACCGTAGTTATAGCCACCCTATTATCTTCCAAACCAAAGCCTCTTCCTGCCAATATTTCCTGATAGCTAACCGTATGAAGGTCGGTGAAGCCACCTGAAAACTCTATTTCTTCTCCGTTACAAGTAATTGACCTATATGTACGCTGCCCACTTTTTTTAACCTGATCCGGTATATCGTTGTAGTCTATTGAAAGAAACCAGCGAACCCTTGCTTTCTCATACTCAAGATATCCGGCAGACTTAATGTCTGACTTATAATGAACGACATTATTTTGCAATTTTCCAAAAACGAAATGAAGCATATCGTAAAAATGAACGCCTATATTAGTGGCAATTCCGCCTGATTTTTGCTCATTACCCTTCCAGGAATGTAAATACCATTTACCTCGTGAGGTTATATATGTCAGGTCTACTTCATACTTTTTATTATCATTACTATTTGCAATCGCATCCCGAAGAGCCGTTATCGATGGGTGCAAGCGAAGCTGGAGAATCGTATTCACCCGTCGTCCAGTGTCCCTTTCAATTTCTTTCAGTCCATCTATATTCCATGGATTTAGCACCAAAGGCTTTTCGCAAATGGCGTCGGCATCAGATCTCAATGCAAACCTAGTATGGGCATCATGCAGGTAATTTGGCGAAACAATGGAAACATAATCAACTGTTTCTCCATGATTTGACCTTCTGAGCTTATCTAAATAGCGATCAAACCGTTCAAACTCAGTAAAAAATGAGGCGTCCGGAAAATAGCTATCAATGATTCCTACCGAATCATTGATATCTAGCGCAGCCACCAGTGTATTACCTGTATCCTTAATTGCCTTCATGTGACGTGGCGCAATGTAACCAGCTGCCCCAACCAATGCAAAATTCTTAGGCATTAATATTTTTCCTTATTAAAATTCTAACCAACACAATTAAAATCCCGACAGCTCCCCCAAGAAAAGCCCCTACAACGCATATCAGCGCTCGCTTAGGCCTTGATCGTTCTTCTGAGATTCGAGCTTCACTAACTGTTTTAAAGACATACTCTTGTGCGCCTTCAGTAAGCATTAATGTTTTCGTCTGTTCTTCTATCAGCTGATAAAAAACAGTTTGCATACTTGTGAGCGACGTTTCTTTGATCTGCTTTTCAAGAAACGCGATGTTTCTTTTAGCTTCTTCGGCATCACGAGTCTTCAGTTTAAAATTAATTTTCTCGACTAGTGAATCAACCCATTTTTTGGCAATTTTTGGCGAATAAAACTCTATCGACAAGGTAACAAAACCCGTTTTTTGATCCTCACTAATGCTCATATAACTGGAGAATTGAAGGTATAACTCCCATGAACTTGGCTCGGACTTTCTACCTTCCAAGGGTATTCGAATCCATTTGTTGGAGTCTTTATCGTACAAGTTAGGGTCGTATATCAATTCGTCAGTTTCCTGGTTCCACCCTCTAGCAGCAAAAACATCCCTGGCTAACTCATATTGCAATACAAATTCTTCAATGAATGCCCAACTCTTTATAATTTCTAGGGCTTCACTAGCCTTATTCACAGTCCCGCTAGCCAGATTTATTCCAGCTAGAGATGCCAGACCACCAAACTGTCCAGCGAGAGCCCCAATCCCTCCATTTTTACCGCCTTGAGCAGGAGCTAACACAACTGAGCTCTTATAAATATTTGGTAACGATAAGGCATAAAAAACGGAGGCTATAGAAAACAAAAATACTGTAGCTAATACTATTAGCTTACCGCGCCAAATGGTGGACCAAAGCTCAACTAACTCTATTTCATTTGATGAGACGGAGGCCTTAACAGTTTTACCTCCACATGAAGAAGTTTGATTTAAGTTATTCACAATCACAGACTCCCCACCGCGGCAGCGCCCAAGGCTATCTGATACATAATCTGACTGATATTTGTCCACAACTGCAACTTGTTCAGGCGATCTGTTTCCATAGGCACAACAATCGTGTCTCCCCGGTGCAGACGATCCTCAGAATCGCCAAACCACCCACTGGAATCGGGTAGCCAGACTGAGCCGTTAGCTCGCACAACATAAATACGCGATGTGTCAGCAAGTTTGGTTTCACCGCCACTGCGAATGATATAGTCGTTAACACTCAGCGACTCGCTGAACAGATGGCTTGTCGCAAACTGAACCTCACCGATGACGGAGACGGACTGTGTCATCTGAGGTACCTTTAAAATATCACCGTCCTGAAGGACAACGTTTTGATTCGGGTCGCCTTGTTGCACCGCATTCAGGTCGACTACCAGACGTCCCAGGGGTTTGGAAGAGCGAACATCGGCCAACAGGGATTCCAGTGTCTCGGTATCCTGAGGCGCTGCTTTCTGAGCATTCGCGGCCTCTAATTGCAGCGCCGATAAATCTTTCTGGAGTCGTTTTTCAGCTTCAACCAGCCTTTCAGCTTCGATCTCCGCTAATTTTATTCGCGTAAAAACCGCTCCCTCTGGAAAGGCGACACCGGTAAGTCCACCCGCGCGTTCTAACAAATCAGATAAAGTTTGCCCACGCGTCAATGTATATGTGCCGGGAAAGCGTACCTCACCTTCAACCTTCACCTGCATACGCATTGCATAATCAGGTAACCGTTTAACCAGAATATGATCACGCCCGAGAAACTGGAAGCTTTCCTCCCCTTTGAGCAAGCGATCTAAATTGAGGTTCATGATTTCGGTTTTGACCCCCCCATCCTCACCGGCCCGATATCGGGCAACTTCGGTGTTAAGCGTATACGCTGCATCCCCCAGACCACCAGCGGCCAGCAGGACATTTTGAGTACTTTGATTCTCAGGCAGAGGGTAGTAGCCAGGAAACGGCACCTCTCCGGCAATTTCGATTATTTTTTGCGCTTCACCTGGGCGGGCTTGCTGGGCCAGCTTCATCAAAACAGGTTGTAGCATAGGCTCTTTCGGGAAACCGCGCGGGAAGACCAGCACACGATCCAGCTCTTTTAACTCCAGATTGTCCGGCGATGCGGGGTTGCTGATGGCCTCTGCCAGATTAATCGCATAGGTGGTGATATTACGTTGAGAATTAATCTCTCGCACCAGCAGCGCATAACCAAGATCCGCGCTGGCCTTAACATCGAGTCGTAGCGACGGAATCACATCGGAAATCCTCAGCCCCGGTTTCCAGGTATAAAACCCCGGCCGAACAATCTCACCGTAAAGCCCGACATAGCCTTCTGACAGCTCATTAACCCCTTGAATAGTGACCGTATCCCCGTTACGAACGGCGAAAAGGCGTCCCTTATCCAGCGACAAATCGATATCCACCACCTCCGTGTTCTGCCCGGACTTCACCCGTGTGACCTTGGTGACCTGCAGATTGGCATCAGGCAGCAACCCGCCGGCCAGCTGGATAACTTCATCCACATTGCGCTCACCCTTAAGCTCGTAGATCGCAGGGCGCCGCACTTTCCCCTGGATGGCAACGGTTTCGCCAACGGGCGGGATAAACACCGCGTCCCCCGCCTGTAAGCGGAGGTCGTTGCGGGTATCGCCACTCAATAAAAGGTCGTATAAATCCAGTTCCGCTATGATCTTGCCGCCTCGTTTCAACTGCACCCGACGCAGTGAGCCGCTTTCAAGCACACCACCGCTGACATACAGCGCGTTGGTCATGGTTGACAGCGCACTAACCGAATAAGATCCCGGTGTACGGGAGTCACCCAGCACGAATATGCGGATACTGCGCAGCTCACCCAGCGAGACACTACTCTCTACCCCAATGAATCGCTCGGAGACCTGACGGGCGATGTAGGACTTAAGATCGTCAAAGGACATCCCGGCCACGGACATCGGGCCAAGCTCTGGCAACTGCAGCACGCCTTCACGGTTTATCTGCAATTCAAATTCTTTGTTTTCTTTGCCAAATAACTGAATTTTAACCACATCGCCAGGCCCCAATTTATATTCAGAGGGCACCGGTATTTCTGTCACAGGCGCAAACGTCGTGGGCTGCGCTGCGAAAAGGTCATAGCCAAAAGGACGCAAGGGTAATTCATAGGTCCACGGTGCGCCTTGCGACAATCCAGGGCCTGCAACAGTGGGCGGATTGGAAAATTGGGAATAACCACCAGGTGTCGCCTGGGCACGCCCTAACGCAGGATTGAGCCCAGGCATTTGCTGCGCTCCGGCTGGCGACTGTAGCAATCCAGACGCTTGTTGACCCGGCGGGTAGGTACCTGAAACTGACGACGGCGCTGCCATCTGCTGGGAGCTCATCGACTGATCGTTTGTCGGCTGATTGATTAAAGTCGGTTGACCATACACCCCCGCCATGCCCGGAGGCGCGGTCATTCCCTGAGAGTAGCTACCATAAGGGCTGGCGCCATAATAATTTGAGTAAGGAGCGGGTGCCGCGCCACCATAATACCCCTGATGATAGGGTGAAGCCCCCGTGTTTGGGGGTGCCGCACCATAGGGATAGGGCTGAGCCGAGAAATAGGCGCCTTGTGCCGGGTAGCCTGCACCATAGGCACCGTACCCTGACGGATAGCTACCATATACAGGGTTCCCGCTTTGGGGATAGTTCTGCGGATACCCGTAAGGATAGCCTTGCGGATAACCCTGTTGCGCCTGCCCTTGCAGCGGCTTCACCACCGGCACATCGGTAACACGCTGAGAGGAGGAAGCGCTGGAACGATTCGATGGCAGGCTGATGCCATATTGCGCTGCCAATGCGTTACGCTGAGCCTCAGGCAGCGCCATGAATTGGTCGATCTGGTCCTGGGTCGGCGTGACCGCATGAGCATTACTTGCCCCCCCCAACATGGTAGCCATTGAGACCAACAGTCCAGCCGTGTAAGCAACTGTGCGCATCAAAATCGATAAACTCCTTCAACAAAAATGCGAAAATCTCCGCTATTGGCGAGTTGCGTAGCAATCTGGTCGCCGTAGACGGTCAGGCCAGCGGTATATTGCCACTGGCGCCAATTATTTTGATAAAACCCAGTCGCTGACCAGGTGTCCGTCTGGTAAAACTCGCCACCCGGCGCAGCGGTCCGAAGATCACCCGCCTTATTCAGTTTGAGAACGTCGAAATGCCCGCCGATCAGAGCCTGCCGGCTCGTTTGATAGAGCGTGCCCAGTGTAAACACTTCGCTATCACTATCAAAAGCACTCCCTAGATTTCGTCCACCGAAACGATACCCGCTTTTGTAAATAGAATGATTGTAGGCGGTATTATATTTCGGCGTGCCTTCAAGGCCGCCGGCGATGGTGTTGGTATATTCAACCCACACTTTCAACAAATCGCCTGACGGAATATACACGCTGCCTTCTCCACCCAAAATCCAGGCACGCTTGCTGGGAATGAGGTTGGCTTCGTCTTCTCCGTAAAATTGCATGTAAAGGGCCAGCGGGAGCCCCCAGCGCCCTAGCGAGTAACGCGCATCCACACCGGCAATCTGATTGCCCGGCTCTGTTGACTTTCCTTCATCCTCAGCGGAAAAGTTATCCCGGCCGAGCAACAAATCAAACAGACTCGACAGGCTTTGTGGGCGACCTTCTCCACCCCACTGGGCATTACGGAAGAAGCCCAACTCAAGGCCCGCGAAGGGTTGCATGGAAAAGCGCAGACCAAGGAATTTAGCGTCGGAAACATACCGATCTTCTTCCAACTGCCCCATAAAAGCCTCAAAACTGACAGGCCCCATCCAGGAAAACCATGGGGACTCGGGTGCGTCATCGGCAAGTCGTCGCAAAAACAGTCCTGGCACGGGATGGGCATTCGTAGAGAGCGACAAGGCATTGCTCCAGCCGGGCCCCCACCATCTTTCGACTGCGCCCGCGCCGATCACCCAGTTTCCCGCCAGAAACGCCAGGTAGGACCCATCAAGACGCGCATGAGGCACGTCATCATAATTCCCTTCCAGTGCGGTTACCTTGAGTGCCCCCGCCCAATGGCGACCGCGCCCTTCCAGTTGGAGCCACGCTTCATTCTTTTCGTGTTGGGTATCGCCAAAGCCATTTAAATAGGGGCTTTCATTGCTGGCACGCAGGCCCGCCTCGGCTAAAACACTGTTCTGCTTAACCCGAGACACTTCGAACACCAGGTGGCGATAGGCCCGTCGCAGCCCAGGAGATGACAGGCGCGTCTCATCAACTCGCGTCAATTCACGATCAATACTTGCCCAGGCGATGGGCCACGTGGCGATATTCAAGCGCATTACGCCTGCGTCGACCAACGCTGTCAGTGACAAACGTGCTGAGACATCGTCAGGCGTTACCCACGGGGCTGCCTTAGCGGTCACAGATAGGACCACCAAGGAAAAAATGAAAAAACTGACTGCGCAGACACGCGGACAACGAGACTTCACGAATACACCAGAGCACTGCAGCGGGTTAATTTTATTCTTCTATATTCAGCAACGTTAAGCAGCGATCAGATCGCCAACGCATCGACCCTACCGAAATCGACAATGCCCCGATTATAGGAAAGCTTTTGTGACTAATGCACGTTTTTTAGAAAACTTTAATGGAGGCTGCACATCTTTTGAGCTTTTATGCTCGACAGCCAGCCCCTCAGGATCGTCCTGCGCGAGGATGTCAGACCATCCAAGCGTCTATCACATCCTTCCCGTAGGTTTCACGCCAGGCATTCAGCACTTTGTGATTGCCGCCTTTGGTTTTGACGACTTCGCCGGTGTGTGGGTTCTTGTAGGTTTTTAAGGGACGCGCCTGAAAACGCTTGTCACCCGCTTTTGCTGGCTTGGCTGATTTAGGCGTTTTGGTTGCTTTGGAAATTTTTTCCTCAACGCCCCACATTTGTAAAACATCTGCACGAGAAACTTTATATTTCTCCATCAGGTCATTGAGCTTGGCTTGAAAGCCAATCACTTTTTGAACGGATTCATCTTTCTCGAGAAGGGCTGCTTTGCGCTTTAATTCTTCCAACGCATCCATGGTTTCAACATAACTGGCATATTTGCTCATGCATTCCTCTCGATGTAAGTAATCATTAAATGTTCACGCTCTTCCTTAATCAACATGAATATCAATTAAGGTAATTGCTTAATAATAGCAGGATTTATAAATTTAAAAATCATTTTGTTTTATATATAATGTTTCACCCATTGCATCAAGGAGGATTCAATGCATGTCGCCGCGATCACATTTAGTTCTATGTATCTTGCTAGGCATACTGCTCAGCTTTCACACCCGAGCCGACCCGCAGACGCGCGTCAACCTGAATACAGCATCGACGGAAAAACTTGCCGAAACGCTGAGCGGCGTAGGTCCCGCGAAAGCGCGCAACATCATCCTGTTTCGATTGGAAAACGGGCCTTTCAAATCCATCGACGAGCTCGCTTTGGTGAGTGGAATCAGTCAACGGATTGTCGAAAAGAATCGAAAACGAATCACCCTTAAATGAGTGACGATTAATTTTGATTAGCCGTTCTGCCGTATAAAAGTTTCTGGCCAATTCCAATTCAGAGTGCGATATATGAATCATATTAAGGCATGATGGTAGAACCCGAACTATAATGAGTGTCTCAATGTATGTCTTTAAAGGTTGATCCATGAGCAAACCCCAAATCGCTGCCGACATCATGGCCCGCAGCGTCATCACCTGCCTCGCCAGCGACACGATTGCCCATGCCCGCCAACTGATGCGGGATAACCATATCCGCCACCTGCCAGTCGTTGACGCGACGGGGACGTTTGTGGGTGTTTTGACACAGAAAACCATGTTGCGGGAAGCCTTCAATATTGCGAATAAGTTTGGCTTGGATGAGATGGACAACCAGGAATCCAAACGCCTGGTTGAAACCATTGTGGAAAGGGATGCCGAAACCATCCAACCCCTCCTTCCCCTGCTTGAGGCAGGCCATTACTTTATCGACTGCAAGCATGGCTGCCTGCCAGTCCTGGACCATGGCAAAGTCGTTGGCATTCTCACCTCGGCAGATTTTGTAAAGCTCAGTATTCAACTGCTCAAGACTGTCTGAGTTTCCACTGAATGATACGAACCGACCGCAAAAAAAGCGTATACTAGCCCCCTTTTTTTGATTGTCGGATTTCACTCATGCCTCTGCTCACCCTGGATCACGTTTCGTTGGCCTACGGTTTAAAACCGTTGTTGGATGATGTTTCGCTCTCAATTCAGGAAGGTGAGAAAATCGCGCTGGTCGGTCGCAATGGTGAGGGCAAGTCAACCCTGCTCAAAGTGCTGGCAGGTGCCGTTGAACCGGACAGTGGCCTGGTTATTCAGGAAGACGGTGTCGTATTGGGCTTTCTGGATCAGCACCTTCCTGAGCGCTCAGATGAGACCGTGTTTAATATCGTCGCCAGCGGATTGCCTAAAAGTGCCCAGCTATTGCGCGACTACCATGCACTTTCCCATGCGCACAGCGAGATGGATCTGGAGCGTCTGAGCGCCCTCCACGCTGAAATGGATCTGCATGATGCCTGGTCATTGAATCAGCGCGTTGAGGCAACCATTTCACGTTTGGAACTTGATCCTGAAGCGCGACTCCGGGATCTCTCCGGTGGATGGCGGCGTCGGGTGCTGCTCGGCAAGGCATTGGTGGCCAATCCTGATGTTTTAATGCTGGACGAACCGACCAACCATTTAGACATCCCCGCGATTGAATGGCTGGAAACCTTTATTGCCGGGTACCGGGGTACCGTGATCGTTGTCACGCACGACCGGCGCTTCCTTGGACACATCGTGAATCGGGTGGTTGAGTTGGACCGCGGCCAACTGTTTTCACTCAAAGGCAGCTACCAGACCTACCTGGATAACCGCGAGAAGCGCCTGGAGGATGAAGCGAAGGCCCAAGCCCTGTTTGACAAGAAGCTGGCCGAAGAGGAGGTCTGGATACGCCAGGGTATCAAGGCGCGGCGCACACGTAACGAGGGGCGCGTCAGGGCGCTGAAGGCGCTGCGGCGTGAACGTGCCGACCGCCGCGAACATCAGGGAACCGTTACCCTGGAGCTGGAGACTGCCAGCAAGAGTGGCAAACTGGTCCTGGAGGCGCGTCATCTTAACTTTGCCTACACACCCGATCAACCGATTATAAGGGATTTCAATTATGTGATGATGCGGGGGGAGCGTGTCGGGATTCTGGGCGGTAATGGCGCAGGTAAGTCGACACTGATTCGCCTGCTATTGGGTCAATTGACACCTGGCTCTGGCGAGGTGCGGCAGGGAACCCAGTTGCAGATCGCCTATTTTGATCAATTGAGGGATCAGCTTGATCTGAAGAAGAGTGTTCAGGATAACGTCTGCGAAGGCTCTGACTTTATTGAGTTGAATGGAAAGCGAAAACACATCATTGCCTACCTCGGCGACTTTCTGTTTCCACCCCAGCGCTGCCGCACCCCTGTGGAAGCACTGTCAGGTGGGGAGCGGAATCGCCTGATGCTGGCCAAGTTGTTCAGCAAGCCGGCCAACCTGATCGTAATGGACGAACCGACAAATGACCTGGATATGGAGACGCTCGAGTTACTGGAAGAACTGTTATGTGACTATGCGGGCAGTCTGCTGATTGTCAGCCACGACCGGGAGTTTCTGGAACAGGTGGTGACGACCACACTGGCATTTGAAGGACAGGGCAAGATTGCCGAATACGTGGGCGGCTATGATGACTGGATGCGTCAGGGCAAAGGCTTTGTCGACTGCCGGGCAACAGCGAAAGCCACATCATCTGTGGCCGCACCCACCAGGACGGAAGCGCCCGCGGCGAAACCGGAAGTTGCCTCTGGCGCCAAGACTAAACCGGCCAAACTCAGCTACAAGCTTCAGCGTGAGCTGGAGAGTCTGCCGGAGCGCATCGAACAGTTGGAGGCAAAATTAGCCACGCTTCACGAAAAAGTCAGCGCACCGGAGTTCTATGCGGGAGACAACGCCTCCGTTCAGGCGTGTTTAAAGGCGCTGAGCGATGCCGAGGTTGAGCTGGAGCAGGCGATGGAACGCTGGCTCGAACTGGAAGCGATGGGCGGCTGACGCCCAGGGTCCGAACCTGGCCTAGTAGTCCCGCTTCCAGATCAACTCTACACCCTCCTCGCCTGCTGCCCCTGAGGTGGTCGTTTGCAGATGCAGACTGGGCGTCAACTCGATGTCCAGGGTCCCCTGCCAGGGCCTGTTCGGGTCCGGCGTGCGTTTAAGCTCAAAATACACGCCTTCACTCAGGTATTTTCCGACCCCCACGGTGACGCCCTTCTCCCCGTCTTTAGTCTCAGTAGACTCCACGTTGAGGTCATCGACGCCGACCAGATCTCTTGCATAAGAGATGGGATCAGGCAACAGACTATTCCCGCCCTGAAGGGTCTGAATGGCTGTAATCAGACGGACGGCCTGCATGGGGGTAATATTCTTAACCGACTTTCCGAATAACAAGCGCGACAGGACTTCATCCTGCGGTAGCACCGGATCAGAGGTCAGTTCCAGATTGAAATCATCCAGAGTTCCCGTGACCCGCACCTTAAAGGTTTCTTCTTTGCCTTCGTGCTCTGCTTCGATATCCAGAATCACATTGGTTCCGTCAAATTCAGCCGTTCCCCGCACCAGGGTAAAGCGTTTACCAAATAACTCTATGGAGCCGCGAATTGTTTCAAAGTTGCCAGTGAAACGAGGCTTTTTTATCGGCCCAACGACCTTTACAACGCCTTTAAGTTCAGTAGCCAGCCCTCGTCCTCTCAGATAGGCCTGCTGATCCGCCACAACCGCGATGTCCAGTCGCAAAGGAATGCTCCCCCCTTTGCCGGCCGCCTGCCCCCCTAAGGTCTGCCCAGCCTTAGTCTTTTCAATCACCTTCACCTTGATCTCCGGGACGCCAGAATACGCAGAGTTAACATTTATCGTTAGCGGCTTAAGGTTAAGCTCCCCGCCGAGCAAATAGCCGTTCTTATCCCCCGTCAGCGCCACTTTCCCCGAAATCGCAGCTTCTACATCCGGGCGTTCGAGGACGACGGCTTCGCGCGCCAGTGCCGTCAGATTGACGGCCTGATCCCCACCCCACGCAAGCTGTCCACTCAGATCGATCTCTCCCCCTTCGGGTGTACGGATATTTCCCTTTTGAACGCTGAGCCAATCCCCTTCCAGCCGTGCCTCCAGGTCGATTTCATGCAAGTCGGTTCCCGACAATTCATTGCGGTAGCGCCCTTGCGCCAGACGAACCGACCCGTAAATTTTGGGATCTGGAAGCGCCCCTTCTGAACGCAGATCAGCCTTGAGCATCCCAGCAAAGGTTTCCAGATCGTTGGGCATAAACGCTTCGATGGATTTTAAATCCAGTGTCCCGTCCACTGTAAACTGAGCGGGAAACGGCGTTTCCGCCCCTCCGTCGAGAGCAGCCAGTATCCACTCCCGGTAGGGCTTAACAGGTACCTGAACGTTAATGGCACTGGTTTCATCTCCCTGCTGAAGAACCTGCGTAGCAATCGCTGTCACCTGATTTTCGGTTGAAATCCTCGAATTCAGTTCGATAGGGACGGTCATCGTATTCCCGTCAGCATCGTCCCAATCAACATCCACGGCGTAGTTAACGCGTCCCGCCAACCCGACCTCGCCCTCGTGCCCCTGATAGCGGACGTTGGCACTCAAACGCCCCTTAGCATCTTTGACGCCAAACACTTTCAGCTGCTTGAGATCCAAAGCAGACAACATGACCGCCAGCGTTTGTTGCTGTTCGCTCAGCTGCCCCTCGATGCCCAGTATGCGTCGGTCGTCGAGTGTCACCTGAATCTTTCGGACATCCAGCAGGCGCTCATGCAGCGCTGCGTCCACCGTCACGGCATAGGGTAGCGTCTTCGCCTTACCCTGAAGATCCAGCTGGGTGTCCAGTGTTGGGCGCACCCACGGGCCCTGGACGGCGAGTTTTCCATTGAGTATCCCATCAAGGCCCTTAGGCAGCTGCAGATCTGCCAATGCGACCAGTTCAAGGGGTATCCGTTTAAGCTCCGCCTGAAGATCCAGACGTTGGGCGGCCAGATCAATCACCCCTGCGGTAACCAGCAAGGGCGGCTCCTGGGACCCATCCAGCTTGATTGCAAGCGCCGGCACCTTGATCTGACGCAGGTTGCCTTCCGCTTTTGCATCGATGTCCAGTGATTGCTCACGGTAGCGTCCAGCAATGTGAAATTGCGTCTGAAATTGAGGCTGTGTAAAACGCCCGCTGGCTTTCAGCTGCCCGGATAGGCGAGCCTGCAGATCGGCCTTTAAATCCGCCGGCAAAGGCACCTCCAGTCTCTCCAGCAGATCGACCGACACCTCATTCAGCTCAGCTTCAGCTGAAAAACGCCCGGCAAAATCAATCGCACCGGAGGCCGTCACCCGCCCTTCCGCCGTCTGCAATGCGACGTCTGTCAACCGAATCGAATTGACGCCACCGTCAACCGCTGTAGAGAGGGTAAATGGCAGGGCCCGAAAGCGGCCGTTTGCCTGAGCCTGACCCCGGTAGCGCACTTCGGCATAGGGGCCCGTCACGGAGACATTTTGCGCAGTGACCTCTGCGGTTAAATCTGGCGGCAGTGAGGCACCAAAGTTGTTGGCAAAGCTCAACGGGGTCTGGGCATCCTGCACCTGGATATCCAGTGCACCCTTGTCTAAGTCTACCTTGCCGGAGGCGGTCGCCTGCAGCGAGTCCCAACGCCCCTTCAATTGCTTGAATCGAATGGCCAGGTCCCTATAGGCGATATCGGTGGACGCCTGCAATGGCATACCCAGGAGCTGCGTGGACGTTTCGGCACGGCCCGAGGCACGGGGTGACATGACTGGCCCTCGCACTTTGACGGACGCGGTGAGCCATCCGGTATTGAAGTCATCGAGGAATGCATCCAACACATCCAGCGGGAACCGTTCCAGATGCACCTCTGCCGTTATCTGCTCCTGATGGAGCTGTCCGCGAATCCAATGACGGCCCTCATCCAGCCCCAATCGAAACTGTTCGAGTTCAATCTGGGGAACCGGCGCCGTGAGGGCGCTTACGACAAAATTATCGAGCTTGAACCGGCCCTCCAGCGGTGCTGGCAGGATGGGATGTCTGACCTGAAAATGGGTTAGCTGAATGTTTCCAATGCCCGCTTTCCAATCGGCGAGAAAGTCTGGCAATGTTGTGCGCTCACCCGTGGGCGCATCAGGTTCAGGCTCGGAGGGTTCGCCAGCACCAGGCCAATGGGCAGGATCTGCATCGATATCCAGCCGTTCAATCTGCACGTGTTCCACTTTGACATGTTGTTCACGCAGAGCGTCCCACGGTATCGACAGACTCAGGTTGTGAAGTTCAATCAACGGATTGGTCTGATAACTCAGGCGAAAGTGTGCCAGTTCGAACAGAGAAGGATGAAGAGACTCGACCCGACTCATCTCAAGCTCAAAGGGTGTCAGGGCCAGACCACGCCGGAGACCTTCGGTGAGCAGGGTCTCCCGCCCCCACTGCGAACCCAGTACAAAGAAAACCACCAGTAAAACGAAGAGCAGGAGCCCAAAAATGGCTTCCACGGTAAACACAAAGAAACGGAGCAAGAACCATAGTGGCCATCGAATAATCGCGGGAAGTCCCAGATACCAGCGCATCAGAAAGCCTGCCCCAGGCTGATATAGAGCTGGAAGTCATCATCGATGTCTTCGCGTTTTTGCAGGGGCCAGGCGATATCAAAGCGCAAGGGTGCGACCGCGGTAAAATAACGGAAGCCAATGCCTGCGCCCCACAGCAACTCTCCCTGGCTCGGCGGGTAACTTTGCGGGTAAGCATAACCGCCATCGGTAAACAGTACGGTCCCGAAATTGCCAGGATGATGAATACGGGTTTCAAACGACATCTCAATGAAGGAGCGGCCACCATCTGGCTCACCCTCCGTGTAGGCACTCAAGGTCTGATAGCTGTAGCCGCGCACGGAACCGCCCCCGCCCACATAATAGCGCTCATCTGCAGGCACCTGCAAAAGGCCCGCGCCACTGAGTGAACCTGCCGCCCCCCGGAAGGCAAAGGTCGGTGTTCCTGGTAGCCTGTCCGCCGTCAGATAGATGCTGCCTGAGCCGATGGTCTTCATAAAGCGGGTGCCGACGTTCAGGAGGTCAGTGTAGGGAATGACCTGGCCGGTGAGTATCCAACCCTTGCGGGGGTCCAGCAAGTCATCAGTGGTGTTCCAGGTTGCGCTGAAAGGAAACGAAAGTAAGGTGTATTCATCCCTGTCGTCGCCGTCCAGGACGGAGCTGAGTTTGAGCTGCGCGCCCCCCGCGACCGAGAACGCTGGCGTCAGGAAGCGCGTGAGAACCGTTCCGCCGGTAACACTTTCAGCCTCATAAGCATCCCGAATTTCACGATTAAGCTCGCCGTAAAACTCAAGGGTCTGATCACGATGGCCAAACTCCGGCAAGGTTATCCGGCCGTCGACATTCTGAAATTTTTCACTCAAGCGCGTGTCGATGGTGAATTTTTCACCCCCGTGTAACAGATTGCGATGCTCCCAACCGAAAGAGAGCACAGGGCCTTCATCGGTACTGTAACCAATACCGGTTTTGACAGTTCGGTGGTTTCGTTCTGTCACGGCAAACTCGACATCCACCTTACCGTCAAGCGGTGGCGAGATCTTTTGATCCACAGACGCAATCAGGTTGGTCTGAAGCAGTGCAAGTCTGGCCTTTTCCAGTTTTTTCCGGTTAAAGCACTGGCCGGACTGCAGGGTGATTTTGCGCTCAAGAAATGCCGTTTCAACCGTTGTGTTGCCCGAAATGCGATACTGATTGAAGTTTACCTGCTCGGAGGGATTGAGATAAAACTCCAGCTCGGCCATGTGGGTATCGTGGTCGATTGAAGCCGTGTAGCCCGCATCGATATCCAGGAGGCAGTTCAGACTGGCGATCCGGCTTTTAAACCGCTCCACGGCTTCAAGCACTTTGCGGGCCTCCAGCGGTTCGCCCGCATTGATCCCCATATCCCCCCCTGGCGGCCAATGGACACCTTTGGGGATGCGAAAACTCATTTTTCGCAGTCGGTAAATCGGACCGCTGATGGCCCGATAGCGCACTTTGTCCTCTTCAATTCTGAAGCTGACATCCGCCTGATAATACCCCTTGGCTCGCAGTAATTTTTCCAGTGTCGCTTTTTCAGCGCGGGCGAACTTGGCGGTGGTGTCGTAAATTTCCATTTCGGTATTCTGTTTACGCTGATCCATCAGCGCGTCACGCAGTTTTTCCGACACGGCGGGGGCCGGCGGATCCAACTCCAGGTCGAACGCCGGCCCGTAGGTGAGGAAAGGCAGCTCGATGGCCTCGAGACGAGGGGCAACAACCGCCAGTACCAGTAACAGGGAAACGAAACCGCGTTGGAAAAATAATCGCATCACAGCTTAGAATGCCAGCTTCAACGGCGGCTCGTCCAGTAACGCCAGTTGTTCACGCAGTTCCAGCAAATGCTCGCCCCAGTAACGCTCGGTATTAAACCAGGGAAACGCCTTCTGGAAGGCCGGATCGTCGGCGCGGCGTGCCAGCCAGGCCGCATAGTGCATCATTCGCAGGGTGCGCAAGGGTTCAATCCAGCGTAGCTGCCAGGGGTCAAAATCCATAAACTCCTGATAGCCTTCGATAACCTCTATCAATTGACCCTGCTGCTGAGCCCGATCGCCGGAGAGCAGCATCCAGATATCCTGAATGGCAGGGGCCTGACAGCAGTCATCCAGATCGACGAAATGAAAATAGTCATCCCGCCACAGCATGTTACCCCGGTGCAGGTCGCCATGGACCCGAATGAAGGCCGCATCAAATGACGGTCCGAGCAGCTTATCCAGCTTTTGGATCAGATCCCTGGCAAGGGTGTCATAGGCGGCTTTCAGGCCGGTTGGGATAAAGCGGGTACTGATTAACTCCGCGCTGTCCCGGGCATGTGATTGCACACTGATGGCTGGCCGAACCTGAAAAGGCTTGCTGGAACCAATGGCATGCAGCCGCCCGAGCAAACGCCCCAGCATAAAAAGCACTTCGGGGTTGTCCAGCTCCGGCGCATGCCCCCCGCGCCGGGGAAATAATGCAAAATCGAAGCCCTTCCAGTGATGTAGACATTGACCCGGTGCATGCGTCAGTGGCGCTACCACAGGCAACTCCGATGCCTGTAGTTCGAGCGAAAACTGGTGCTCTTCCTCGATTTGCGCACGGGACCAGCGTCCGGGCCGATAAAATTTGACGATCAGCGGCTGAGCACCCTCGACTCCCACCTGAAACACCCGATTTTCATAGCTGTTAAGCGCCAGGGTGCGCCCGTCACACCACAAACCGGTCGACTCCACGGCTTCCAGAATAAAATCAGGTGACAAGCGTGAAAACGGGTGTAGAGTGTCTTGGGCAGCGTGTTCGGAAGGCATGAGGCACTAGCAGTTATTACGGAGGATTACCGTGGATTATCATCTTGCAGGCCTCATCAGTGCAAGCTTCGTCACGCTTTCCATGTCGGGAATCGCACTGCAACTTCGTCAGGTCTTGCAACGTAAGCGCCGTTATCGCCAGGGTGTACTCGCGCAGGGCGAGGTCACTGCGTCCATGAGCCTCAATCGATTTTTCGCCTCCTATTACGGCTTCTATGCCATGCTGCTTTATGGGATGAGCCTGGGCCAGTTCAATCATTATCTGGTATGGCCGCGTGTTATCGCTGTCGCCCTGCTCACCTGGATTTTATTTGAAATTCGCCAGGACCGACGATCGACTGCAGCGAAACGCTGCTTCATCCTGATTACGCTCCTCAATGTCGCCGCCCTGGCGCTCCCCTTCACGCCCTTACGGGTCGACGTCCATGACCTTTGGTTGTCCCATCTGATTTTGCTGTCGGCTCTGACGGTTTTTATTCAAGGCGCCAGCCATCAGGTCTGGCTGATCCGCAAAACCCGCACGACGGGCGCGCTCTCCTTTCCGATGCATGCACTGTTCGCCGTTAAGGATGTGGCCTCGCTGAGTTTCGCCATCAGCATGGGACTGAATGAAGGCTGGCCGGTGCTCGTTTTTCACCTTGGCAGCCTTATTTTTCAGTGTATTATCATGTATCACTTTTACTGGATAAGATCCAGATAACCTCCAAAAACAAACCCTAAGGGTAGGTGCCATGATTGATTTGCTGCAGACGTTTTTATCCCAGCACGCACTCGCGGTCGCCGCCGCCTGCTTAGCCATCCTTTCGGTGACGCTGTCGGCCCCGGCCCGCAGCGGCCATTCCTTTTATGAAGGTAAGTCAGAGTCTGGTGAAGCGCCCGGCCTATGGACCCTGACACTGTCGCAGGTGACGACCTGGATCTTTGCCCGCTCACTGATGAATGCTGCCATCCTGGGTTTTTTCTATGGCATTTGGGGAACACTGGCCTATGCCGCCTACTACCTTAGCTTTCTGACCGGAGGCGCCATCATCGACAGCCTGCGTTTCCGTCACGGTTTCACCTCGGTACAGGCGTTTCTGAAGGCACGCTTTGGCAGCATCGGCACACACTGTTACAACGTCGTTATCGGTCTGCGACTGGTAAGTGAAGTCTTCGCCAATGTGCTGGTAATTGGCATCTTGTTCGGCGCCAGCGGCAGTCAGGACTATGTCACCGCAGTGCTATTGTTTTCGAGCGTGACACTGCTGTATTCGATGGTCGGCGGTCTGCGCGCCTCGCTGCGAACCGATGTCGTGCAAATGGCCATCTTCCTGGTGGTTCTGCTCATTCTGGGCGGCTATGCCTTTTTCGCGGATCTGCCTTCCTGGGCAGCCATCACCGCCAAACCTTTCGTGATTTCAGAGCCGGGCCCGATTTTATTGCTCGTGGCGCTCTTACAGATCTGGAGCTACCCCTTACACGACCCCGTCATGATGGATCGAGGCTTCCTCGCGGATCGTGAGACAACCCGACGAAGTTTTCTGCATGCCACCTGGATCAGCAGTCTGTGCATGGTGGCGTTTGGGTTACTGGGCGTTTTTGCCGGTCACAATGCTATAGAGGGCGAAGCCATGGAGCCCGCACTGACCCGAATCATGGGCGAGACGGCAATGTTTTTCTTTCAAGCGGCCTTGCTCGTGTCGGCCATGTCGACACTGGACAGTACACTGGCCAGCTCAGCCAAGCTGATCGCCATTGACATGCAGCGAATGGCGCCGACCCTGCGCAATGGCAGGATTATTATGCTGGGGTTTATGCTGGCCGGACTTGCCATGGTGTTCTGGGGCAACGACGACCTGTTCAGTGCTGTGGCAGTCAGTGGAACCGCATCCCTCTATCTCGCGCCGGTGGTTCTTTTTTCACTCTGGGGAGGCCGAACCGATACCCCGGTTTGGTCATATCTGTCCACCTTTGTTCTGGCGGTTGCGGGCTCAATTCTATACTTTACTGAATCGTCAGGTCACAGCGCCTGGCTAGGTGAGGCGCACAAATATACCAAGCTCTTGTGGATAGGTCTGGCAATCATGGGGAGCGGCTGTGTCCTTTTCGCATTGGGCGGACTTCAACAGCGCCTGCGTGTCCGACAGGCTCAGGTATCGCCAATATGATCCTGCAGCCTTGCCAGGAAACCGTGTGTGAACCTGATCATCCCGTGCTGATCTTCGGGGGCCCCTATGGCAATTTCAGCACTGGTAACAATGATTCACAGCACACACCTACACGAAAAACCTATACTAATCTGAATGAAAATCCTTCCGGGGAGCGGAGGACTGCGGTTGTGGTTTTGACGAAGGAACACGGTGCAGCGCACTCGCGCCTCAATGGTATCGTTATTGTAACGAGTGCATATCGCCCGCCAACCGTCGCTGGATGGGACAGCTCCCTCGCCGAATTGCACTTCGCTATAGCGACCACCGCTTAATACTGGTGCATGGCAGCGGCACGCTCATTAACCAGTTTATCTTTGAGTCCACACCCTGGCCGGAGAAGCAGCATCAGTTTACTCAGCTGCGCACGGACCTGATTGTGGGTGGCCATGCAGGGCTGCCTTTTATTCAGACGCAAGGCAGGCAGACCTGGGTCAATGCTGGCACGATAGGTATTCCCGCCAATGACGGCACCCGCGACGTCTGGTATCTCCTGCTTGAGCAGGACACCTCAAACGCCCTGCATCTGAGCTTAAATCGGCTGAGTTATGACTGGCGCAGTGCTCAGCAAAAAATGCGGGAGGTCGGAATGACCCACTACGCCGAAAGTCTCGAAAGTGGCCTATGGCCCAGCCTTGATATCCTTCCAGAGACGGAGAGACAGCGTGCGGGTCAAGCCTTACCGCACAGCATCAGCCACCGGATCGCGCATTAAACGCCGCTAACTGGTCAGGGGAGGCCTCTTGCTGATAGCGGGCTTTCCACTCGTCATAGGGCATTCCATATATGGCCTCACGTGCTTGGGCATCGGAGATCGTCTCACCCAACACCTCCAGCTCGGCCCGGTACCATTTCGACAGACAGTTCCGACAGAAACCGGCCAGGTTCATCAGATCAATATTCTGGACGTCAGGCTTGTCTCTCAGGAGTTTAACCAAGCGCCGAAAGGCTGCAGCTTCTGCCTGAACCTGATGGAACTCATCCATTTTCACTTTCCTCGGGTAGATTGATATAGGCAGCGAGACGTTCTTTTAAAACCGTCAAATCCACCGGCTTACTGATAAAGTCGTTCATCCCGACCTTCAGGCAGCGCTGACGATCCGCTTCCATCGTATTTGCCGTCACCGCGATGATGGGCAATTGACTCAGGCTGCCACCTAAATGACGTATGCGCTCTGTCGCATCAAAACCATCCATGACCGGCATCTGACAATCCATCAGTATGAGGTCTGGTGACTGCAGTTTCAATCGATCCAGCGCCTCTACGCCGTTACCCGCCAGCGCGGTGCGTGCACCGATCTTTTTGAGCATTTTATCGAGTACCGCCTGGTTGACACGATTATCCTCTACAATCAGGACCAAAGGCGGCGCACCAGGGGTCTTATTCGCCACCGTGACCGAACGCTCCAGGGGTATTTGCGATGCTGACGCCGATGCCGACGCCGATGTCGACGCCGATGCCGATGCCGACGCCTTTTGAATTGTGGCCGGAAACTGAAAGGTGACAATGGCACCGCCACTGTCTGCCCGATTATCAAAGCTCAGACGCCCCTTGAGGCAATCACTGACCGCCTTGCAAATGGCCAATCCTATTCCAAGCCCACCATACTTTCGCGTAAATGAACCATCCAGCTGGTGAAACGGTCTGAACATGGCCTCAATATGAGCCTGTTTGATACCTGGGCCTGAGTCAGTTACCGAGAACATAATCTCAGCCCGGGTCTCGTCGAAGGGATTGCGAATCGCTTTAAGGTCGAATGCGATGCGGCCTTGCTGGGTAAATTTATACGCGTTTTCGAGTAATCTGCGCAGAATATGAATCAATTTGGGTTCATCGGTCAGGATCGTCAGGCCTTTGGCGGCCTCAATATCGATAACAAATTCCAGTCCACGCTTGCGACACTCATCTGACATGATACGAAGCGTGTTGGTCAGGCAGGCATGGAGATCCACCGGTTCCTGTCGTAAGGGTGGGGTTCCCGAGAAAAACTCAGTAAATGTGAGGATTTCATCGACAGTTTTAAGCATTTCCATTGAAGACACTCTTGCCAAATCGACCAGATCCTTTTGCTCAGAACTCAGTTCCGTTTTTTTCAATAGGGCAACATTCCCCATGATACCGTTGATGGGCGTCCGCAGCTCATGACTGATCGTCGCCAGGAAGCCTTCCTTGAGTCGATCCGAACTCTCAATCGCCGCCCATACGCGCGAAGCAATCCCCCACGCCATGATGCCAAGCCCGATAATCACCAGTAAACCCGCCATAATTGCGGTACGGTAGGTCCCCTTCAGCTGCTGACCGATTTCCAGCATATCTGCCTCGTAATCGGCATTGAGCGCGGCCAGCCAGCCTTTTATCTGGGTTTCCAGTAAGCCAAAAGCCTGATGCGTGTGCGTCGCGCTTTCCTGATACGAAATCAGCCCCCCCTCCCCGGTCGAGGATTTTAATTCTGCGGTGGTAAGCGCCAGTGCCAGTGCGCGCGCCTCATCAAGGTAGGCGCTGAAGAGGGCTTCTGTTTGATCCGACATCCCGGTTTGCTGCTGGGACAGTGCCCGAATCCGTTGCAGACGCGCCTGAACCTGCCCAGCGTTTTCAAGCACGTCATCAATCAAAAAGCGATTCCTGAGCAAAATGGCGTTAGCCAGTCCCTCTCTCAGGTTATAGGCATCCGTGAGCAATTGCGTCAGCTCAACCATGACGGGATAGTCCCGCTGGGTCAATTGATTGACGCGCTGCTCCGTATCCCGGGCCTGCAACATATTAACCGATAGGTAGACGAGGAACGCCAGGCTGCCCACCCCTGCGATGGCGAAAATGTAAAAGTGAACGGACTGCCGTTTGGTCACCCGGTCGCTCCCTGTTGCCAGACCTGAAAGAGTTCGCGCATTGCGCCTCCATTAAGCCTATGTGATTCCGCCAAAAATGCGAACCCGACTCGCCCCAGCCTTTGCTATACTGGAACAGCGCGGTTAATTTTTAGCCACACGCTGCGAGGATCAGATCATTCGCCACGCCACATCCATCATGGGCTGCTTGCTGCTGAGCCTGGCTATCAGCGAACCGGTTTTGGCTCTGGAATCAGATAATTTTCGGTTTTCCGGTTTTGCGTCCCTGGCCGCCGGAAAGGTCAATGACCCCGTGCTGCGATTTGGCGATTATTCCAATCAATGGAGCGTTGATACCGATACCGTGCTGGGGCTTCAGGGACAGGCTCGCCTGGCGGATCGTCTTTCACTGACCGGACAGGTGCTCTCCCGAGGGTATAATTACAACAGCTACAGTGACTACGAGCCTCAGGTCAGCTGGTTGTTCCTCAGCTATCAAATGGCACCCGATCTGCGAATTCGGGCAGGCCGTTTGAGAACCCCGCATTACCTTTATTCAGACACGCTCGAGGTGGGTTATTCCTACGTATGGGTGAGACCGCCGATCGATGTCTACACCCCCGTTTTTGATCCACTGGCTAATTTTAATGGCACCGACTTCACCCTCACGCGGGATGTACAATCAGGCGACTGGCTGGATGCCGAGACCGAGATGCAATTCTATGGAGGTGTGCTGGACGAATCATTCAACGATATTCACATTACGGGTGAACCCCTGTTTGGTGCCAACCTTAGCCTGAGACAGGGTTTTCTGAAGCTACGTTATGCGTTGATGGCGCTGCGGGCAGACATTTACACAGACAGCTTTGCGCCACTGACCAATGGGTTTCAGCTTCTCTCCACCTACGATAGCCGGTTTGAAAAACTGGCCCAGGACTGGACGCTGGACAATGGCTGGTACTATTACCATGGCCTGGGCCTGCAGGCATATTTCGGACCGACGGTGGTAACCTCGGAGTGGTACTATGTCGAGGGGCCTGACGAGGGCTTCAGCACCTACTCCCAGGGCTGGTACCTCTCCATCCAGTACAGCGTCGATCGGCTAACGCCGTATATCGTGGTTGGGGCCTACAAGAACAGTGTCAAACAGCACATCCTCGATGACCTGGAAGCGTCTTACGAATTCCTTCCCGCTGGTCAGATTCCGGCCGCCGATGCGTTGAGATCAGGTGCGCGTTTTGCCGCTGAGGGCTACATCATCAAGGAGCGCACGCTGACGCTGGGCTTTCGTCTTGACCTTTTATCCAATCTCGCACTCAAAGGAGAGTGGCAACAGTTCATTTTCAGTGATGATTCCTCCGGCAACCTCTACCCGGAAGACGGAGATCCAAGCCCCACCGATGCCACATCGATGGTTTCATTTACGCTGGACCTGGTTTTTTAGAGGGTGCCGCATGATTCGCATCCTGCTTGCGCTCCTCCTGAGCCAGTTAGTCGTAACCGCACAGGCAGAAATTGCGGTGATTGCCCATGTGCAAAACCCCCTTGCGTCGCTCTCAGAAAGCGAGGTACGTAAAATTTTTCTGGGCCGTCTGCAATTGTTCCCCTCTTCGCGGACAGAAATACTGACCCTGGATCAATCCGTCGACAGCCCTACGCTCGCCACCTTTTATCATGCAGAAATGGACATGACGCCGTCCCAGCTTTCTGGCTACCGGGCAGCCTATTTATTCAGTGGCAAAGGCCGAATTCCCGAAATTGAGAATGACGACCTTTCCGTTCTGGAACGTGTTAAAGCGACACACAACGCGATCGGTTACATCGATCTGGATGCAGTGGACAATGAGACCTCTCTTTCAGGCATCAAAATCCTCTACCGGCTCCCCTAAAAACCTGAGTCGACGTTCGCCTCTGCTTTAAAAAGCATCTCCCGGCCATCATAAGGATGCTGAAACGTCAGGCTTTCCGCATGCAGTAACAGGCGATCTGCCAGCGCATTGGCGCCCGAGTTTACACCATAAAAACGATCCCCCAGAATGGGGTGCCCTATGGCCATGAGGTGCACCCGCAGTTGATGGGAGCGTCCCGTTATTGGAATCAGTTCCAACAAAGAGGTGGTGGCTGAGCGTTGCAGCACCTGAAATCGGGTGATCGAAGGTTTGCCATGGACGGTGCAGACTTTTTGCAGCGGTTTGTGGTCAAAATCTGGAAACAAAGGCAAGTCAATTTCCCCTTCGTCCCGTTCGACCCTGCCCAGCACCCTCGCCCGGTAACGCTTCTGAGTAAGCCGTTCGTGAAATTGTCGTTTCAGGTCAATCTCTGCCTTACGCCTCAAGGCCAGCACCAGGATACCGGATGTGGCTGCATCCAGACGATGAACCAGCTCGGCCCAACCGAATTGCGCCCGAACCCGGAGAAGCGCTGAGTCCTGACGCGCGGGGTCGCGGCCCGGTGTGCTCAACAAGCCGGCAGGCTTATTCAAAACCACAATATCCTTGTCATGGTAAAGAATGTCGAGCCAGGGCTCGGTTGGTGGCGCATAGGCATCATCCAGGGTCAGCCGCCCCGGGAATGATCCAGCCGCCTCATGCGCCTCGCTCAAGGGCACAGGTAAGACTTGAAGCGTTGCGACCCGTCCGTATTGATAACGGAGTCCGGCACCAGGCGATTAGCGCCCAACACCGCAGCCTGATTACGTGCCAGGGTTGTCAGCTCTTTCTGAATCGTTTCTGCACTGCGCTCATAAAAGCCAACACTGGCTTTGGTTTGCGCCTGGACGATTCCCTTATAAGAACACTGCCCCACTGCATCTGAGGTCACCACCGATACATCCACGGCCTCCGGTCTTAATTCGACCCAGCTACAGCCGCTCATTAACAGCGTTCCCAGGATAAGGGGCTTAAGATTTTTACGCATGATTCGGATTCCCATCTGTCTATTCACCTGCCATACTTTCCGTACTTGCAGTCGTTAAAACTATCCGCAATTCTACTTGATCATAACCTGTCATTGGTGGGGTAAGCCTTCTGTGAAAGATCAGTTAAAAGTCTTTTCTTGCAATTCCAATCCGGCACTGGCCAACAAGATCTGTGAGCATCTGGGTATTGAACTCAGCCCCATGGAGATTTCTCGCTTTTCCAACGACAATCTTTTCGTGCAGATTCAAAGCAATGTGCGCGAACGAGATGTCTTTGTTGTGCAATCGTTTACGCATCCGGTCAGTGACCACATCATGGAATTGTTGATCGCCATTGATGCGCTTCGCAGCGCCTCGGCCCGCCGCATCACCGCCGTGATACCCTACTACTCCTATGCACGTTCTGACAAGAAAGATGCGCCACGCATCTCCATTACCGGCCGCCTCATTGCTGATTTACTGCAGACAGCCGGAGCCAATCGCGTGTTGACGATGGATCTTCATGCTGATCAGGTGCACGGATTCTTCAACATCCCTGTTGACCATCTGACGGCGATACCCACCATCGCCAATCACATTCGCGATAACTACGATGTCTCCAATATGGTGGCGGTCGCGACAGATGCTGGGGGTGCCAAACGGGCTGGCAAATTTTCAACCCGCCTGAATATTCCCATGGCAATCATTGATAAACGCCGCGTTTCCGACACTCAGGTCAAGCAAGGCCACGTGGTCGGTGATGTAGCGGGTAAGAATGCCATCATTTTTGAGGATGAAATCTCAACCGGCGGCACCTTGATGTCCACGGTCAAAACCCTGCATGACGCGGGCGTCGCCAGTGTCCATGCCGGCGCTGTTCACCCAGTCCTGTGCGGACCCGCGGTCGAGCGACTGTCGTCTTCAGAACTGGCCTCGGTCGTGGTGACAAACACGGTCGACCTGCCGCCAGCCAAACTGATGAACAAAATGACCGTTCTCTCGGTTGCGCCGTTACTTGCCGAAGCCATTAAACGCATTCACACCGGGGAAAGTGTCGGGGAACTCTTTAAATAGCCCTATTCGGCTGTAAAGTACACCTGACCATAGTAGGCCAGCGAACGCTGGCCACTGTTATCAGCGTCCGTCATGAGGGCAACGGCGTCGATTTCCGTCACATCCTCGCCGAAAAACCGCTTAAAATCCTCCCGGACATTTCGGCTTTCTTCATACCACACCCCTTTCCGGTCAAGCTGGGTTCTCACCGCAAGCATCTGCACGGCCTCCCCAGCAAACGCATTCGGCCAGCGTTTCAGGGGTTCCGTGCCTGAGCTCCAGACGTAATTGAGGGCCTTGGTTCGCCAGATCAGAATGCCGCCCGACTTCACCAGGTAGATACGCGCAGCGTAATCGTCGCCTGCTTTGGTCGTTTCATCCAGATCCCTGGGGCCTTTATCGACCCGCCAACGCCAGTGCAATACCGGCGTTCGGGTGAGATCAATTTTTTGTTCGTGAAACAGACCACTGGCTGAACGCTTTGCCGTGGCACGCAAGACTTGAATGCCATCAATATTCATCAGGGAGTAGCGCGTTTTACCTTCAAATGATTTGACCTTCCAGCCCTCCAGGCCCGAGACGGCAAAGTCGCCCAGGACGAGTGAGGTCACGTTTTCGGAGGGTAATGCCTCGTCGGCGTGCGCACGCCCTACGAATAAACTCAGCACGCCAGCCAGAACGAAGAACCGTAAGCAGGCCCACGCACGAAAATCAGTGGCTATCCGTGACTTCCGAATCACCAAAATAGATAAGCAACATGTCATTGACGTCATCCAGGTCAAACCAGTCCGGCTCGTAGTCGTCTGGTATAAATTGACAATAATCCCGATACTCCGGGTGCGATGGATTCGCGAGCACCTTCAGCATGTGCTGGTAGCCCGGTGCACCACCCACATCCTCCGGTGGACACGCGCGGTCACCATCAAGACACACCGGAACCCCATTAGCGTCTTCAATGGGCAAGGTCTCAATTAACTCGATCCGATGCTCCCAGCCATCCCCAAAATCGTATTCATACAATATCTCATCGCCCGGATTGATCAGGAGATCTGAGAGTGAGTAGTCACTTTCATCCAACGCAAAGTCGTTGTTGAAGTCGGGATCGACTTCACTGTAGATCGCCTCTCCAGCTCTGAATTGATGGCAATGACAATCCTGCCACCCCAGGGTGTGCTGAAGAATCTGATGCACTCTGTCCAGACGCGTGGCGCCAGGAAGCTGGAGTCTGCGCCAGACGCGTGGTCGAACGTCGAGTAGCGTGACGTCGACGATGTAGATACTACGTTTACGAAGCGGAAAAGGTTTTATATTCATAAGAGCCCGTGGAAGTATGGAAGATGAAACCCAGACGGCCGCTAGCGCAGCATAAAGGTTTCAAATTCCAGGCGGTTAAACTTCCGATTCAATAGGTAAAGTCCGGCTATGATACTCAAAGTATTCGCCAGCGCGAAGCCATAACCATAGAAGGATGCCCCCATTTTAATACTGATCCCGGTCAGTAAACCGTTCAAGGCCCAATAAAAAATGCAGATGCCCAAGGCGCTGTTGCGACTATCCAGATAGAAGAGCACGTTCAGGATGGACAGTAACAGCACCTGCATGCTGACGGCAACGACATCAATGGCAAAAAGCGGAGTATAGAGGGTGGAAATGCCCATCAGTGCCAACAAATCCTGCCCCCAGAGCAACAAAATGGCCACCGTAATACCCTGCACCTTTAGAACCTCGTAGATACCCTGGCGCACGGTGTAAACCATCTGCCCTTTAAACAGTCGAATATGCTGCAAGGTATCGCCGGAGCGAATCGCGTCGTAAAACTGATGGTATTTTTCCGCAAAATCTGCCTCCATACGCACCAGAAATACGGCCATGCCGGGGATAATGGAAAGATAGGCGAGAAAAATTGGCAAATCATAAATCACCGAGGCGCGCATTGGCCCCATGACCGGTGACGACGTATGGTCGGTATACCAAAATTGTAGTTTGTCGATCCAGACAGCGAAGTTAAAGAAAAATCCCGTCGCAGCCAGTCGCAGCACCACGTTTTTCCGTTTAAGAAAATCGAAACGGAGAAACGATTCACCAGGGTAGCTTCGCAAAACCAGATAAAAAAAGCTAAACAGCAAAAAGCTGTGTCCGATGAGCATGCCGGTCAGCATGCCCGGTACACCATAGACGCTGAGCGGGACGGCAGTGAGCACGGCCAATCCGTAACCCAAAAAGAATAAGAGCAGAATCTGATTATAGACCTTCATGCTCGAGAGGAAGATCATAACAATCCATAAATCACACAACACAATGAAATTCAGAAACAGTGTCAGCTCTATTGCGAAGGACTCATCAAAGGCCAGTGTCAAAACCAAGATGCCCAATCCCGCCGCAACCAGGCTGGTCATCAAAATCGCGCCATGCAGATTGGGGATGACCCGGTCCTCGCGATCCGCGTAGATCTGATCCGCGACGAAGCGCGTGAAGAGCAACTGAATGGCGCCTGTGAGAATCAAAGAGGCCGCCATCAGATAGGTGACCGCCACGAGAAACTGCATCACGGCATGGTCCTTATCCGAAACGACCTGCGCCAGAATGCCAATCAGTAAGACGCTCAGAATGGAAAGCACCCAGGGCCCGGAGCTGATGATGCCCGCATAGCCGTACGCCTGTATCAGTGACAGAAAGCTTTTTCGCTTGAGTATCTTGCGTATTTCAAAGCCGATGCCCGCCATTAGGTCAGCGCCTCCCGGTACACCGCCGCATACTCATCAAACATGCGCTGATGGGTATAGTACGCCGCCGCACGCGCCAGCCCTGCGGCTTTTGCCTCACGCCAGGCGACCGGATTGGTCAGCAGTCGATGAGCTTCCCGCGCCATCGCTTCGGGGTCAGCGATATCCACAACGCCCCCTCCAGAACCCAGCGCATTGTCGGCTTCACCAGCCCCTTCGATAAGCTCCCGGCAGGCGCCCACATCGGTGGCTAAACACGGCAATCCTGCCGCATAGGCTTCAAGAATGACCAGGGGCAAGGCTTCACTGATAGAGGTCAGTACCATCACGCCCAGCTTGGGCAAGATATCGGCGATGTTCTGAAAGCCCAGAAAACGGACCGATCCTTCCAGTCCTAATCCGGTGACAAGTGCTTTGCACTCCGCGACATATTCCGCATCTTCATCTTCTGGTCCAACAATCCAGCCCTCGACGTCAGGCATGCGCTCAACCAGGGCCTGCATGGTTCGGATGAAGGTTTTGATATCCTTGATAGGAACCACCCGCCCGATCAATCCGACAATCGGCGGGGGGGTTTCGGGTCTTGCCTCACGCAAGGGTCGGAAACGTTCAAGATCAATCCCGTTTGGAATAACACGGGTTCGTTCAGGCAACGCACCGTCGATGATCTGCCGCTGACGGTTTCCTTCATACAACGAGATAATTGGATTTGACTTGAGATAGGTCAGCTTGCCTATTTCTTCAAAAAAACGAATCCATAAATTACGGATGTGTCCAATTTCGGTCGTAATCGCGGCGCCCAATTCAGACTCAGGATCCTTAATCCAGGGAGCCTGCGCTAAATCAATTTTGCGCTCTTTGGTGTAAATCCCATGCTCACTCAACACCAGCGGAACGCCATGCGCTTCAGCCGCTAAAGAACCCAGAAACCCCGCGTATCCGGTAGAAATCGTATGAAAGCACCTGACCTTTGGCAGCCCTGATACGATGCGGGCAAGCCTGAAAAGCGGTTGATGCACGAAACGCACGGACCAGAAGTAATTCAAAAAGGAGGGCTCAGTACTGTATTTCTCGTAGTATTCGGTAATGATATTCCATGCCGGCACACTGTGGCGAAACGCAGCCTCGGACATGCCATTTTTCTGCCCTAACAACGCCGCGACTTTGGTAAACAGCTCGCCGCTGACCGGACACCCTCGCTTGAAATCATCATGCATTTGGCGGAACGGTTCAAACAGTCTGGGATCGGTTTTATGCTCCCGAGGTGTTGAGGTCTCTCCCTCCCCCATGAGGAAATGTCGCTCCATGTGCACAACATTTTTCGGCAGTGCATATTGAATTTCGCCATACGCGGCAGGCTCGCTCCCCAAAAAAATCAGTGCGAAGGTATAGTCAGGAAAACCATTGATGATTTGGTGCACCCAGGAGGAGACGCCACCCCTGACATAAGGGTATGTTCCTTCCAGCAATAAACCAATGTCGGCTTTTACTTCGCCCTCAATACCCACGAACACCACCTTCTTCCAACCAGCTGATGTGCCGACTCTCGTCTGTGGTTGCCGCCCCTTCTTTCCAAAACTGTATCAACGCCTCATGCTTCCCTGTGTAGCCCCCGGCTGTCGAGAGTCGCGCAAGAATCCGGGGCAGGCGATGATACTGCTTCAACTCAAACAAGGCCTCGGCCAGGTAGGGCAAATTCTTCGCCTCACTCCCACCAGCATCAATCGCCTGACGAAAACGCAGTGCGGCCTTCGCCGGTAAATGAAGCGCCAGACTGACACGCCCCAACAAATGCAGCGCGGCGCCCGAAGGTCGCTCACGCACAAGTCCGGTTAACAGGCGATACGCTTTCTGCAACATTGCACTACGGTTGCTTCCCGTGACCAGACCGAGGAAAACGGCGTCCCAGTATTGCCAGGCAAGGGTGACGCCCAGCGCGTAGCGATCCTCATCCTGGGCGCTTTCCCAACGTCGTTGACTGACCTTCAACTTTTCACTCATTTCTTTTTCGGCCATATCCAGCAGGGCATAGGCTAACAACCTCACATCGTCGGCGGGGTCACGCAGTGCGGCCTTGAGAAGGGGTAACGCCAACTGCTTTTTCATTTGCTTGGTGGCAATAATCGCCTCAACCCGTTTATCCAGTTGCGTTGCATCCTGTAGTATCAAGGATAGACCGCCCTCACTGTAGTGAGGTTTACCCGTCTCCATAGGTGGCTGAAAAGGCAGGTCGGGGAGTTCGACCGTACGAAAGGTTCGCTCAACGGAAATCGTTCGGGGTCGTGCGGCCAGACAAAATGCCAATCCGCACCCCACCGTTCCCACAACAGGTAAAAGACTCTGCAGAACCCAGAGAAATACCGTCACCTGGCGACGAAAAACCTGATACCGTTCGGTTAAATGTGGGGTAAGCGCCCGGGTAAAGGCCAGGCTCGCGATGATGTGCATCAACCAGGCCAACACCAGAGAAGCCGATCCGCTAAGCGTCAGCACCGATAGGGCTGCAGCCCCATCAAACAAAATGCCAAGTGCTATCCACATCCTGTAGCTCGCTCTTTAGGTGCATCTGAAAAAAGGCATTGAGCTGATCGGCCGTTTTAAGTGCCTGATGGCTCAACTGTATCGGCAAGGTTGCCAGGCTACTGCCCGTCAACGCACGCAAGCGCTCATCCAGCTGCATCAGGTAACCTTCATAGCCTGACTCATCTGTCAGCGGCATTAAGGCGAACACCTGAAACAGCTCTGCACTCCGCAGCACATAGACACTGTCAATGCCCCGCTTGGAGGACTGTATCAGATCGAGCAGTGTTACATGCGTATCGACTGCGCCCAATTGAAAATGCGCAATGGTAGACGGCACCTGATAGCGTCGGGCATTTTCGAGGCAGCGCTGGGTGTTGGCCAGAAACGCGTTCAGCTCTGGGGAGAAATTCTGTTTGATGACGGCCTGATCCGATAACCGGTCAGCGATGTAACCCGACATAACCCCGAGCAGGCGCAGTGTTTTATCTTCAAACGCCCAAAATGGAATCTGCCGCACGGCCAGCAGCGCCCATACCGTCCCCTGGCTGTCCACGACCGGTATCACCGCTTGCCAGAAACCCAGCTGATCAGGCAATTCGCTGTCGCCTGACACGGTAATGATTTTACCCTGTTCAAGACAGGCTCTCAGCATAACATCGTCGGTGGCATACTCTTCGCTATGACCTGTACTCACTAACAAACGCAGTGTCGCAGACCCTTCAATGAAAAAAATAGCCGCTTCTTCGGCATGGGCAAATCCACTGACTAAATTCAGAAAGCCCTTCGCGACGGTATCGTTTACAACGGGCATACCCGCGACGATTCGGGTAAGGCGTGTAACCCGACTAATCCCCTCACGCAAGCTTTGACGACTGCCAGCCAACTGCTGCTCCAACTGATCATGGGAGACTTTCTGCAGATGAAAGCTTTTGGTGAATTCCTGCAGACGCATTTGCGCAAACGCATTTGCGGCATCCAGTGTCTGCAGACGACGCTGCCACAAATCCCTGAACTCCCCGGTGATCATAGTCATGACTAACATACCGATGATGTACTGGTATGGCAGAGAGGGATAAAGGAAAACCGATTCCCGCACCCCCACATAAAGTATCAATAGGTAAGCGGCGACATTCAGGAGACCATCCATAAAACCATAACGCAGCGCGATCAGGATAAAGGTCGCCAAAGGCCAGGGAAACGTTGAATACACCAGGAACGGGTCCTCAGGCTCAGAAACCCACCCCAGCCACAAGGTCACCACGGTCATCAAAATCGGTTCCCCATGACGCAAGAATGATTTGACCGAGCCGGGATCCTCTTCTTCCCGTCTTAACCAGGCTGAAAATGCCCCCATAGTTTAGAAACGCTCCAATGATCGACTGTAGGTTAAGAGCGCAGTCTTGTGCACTTCACCACTTTCAGATGACTCACTCCAGCCCAGCGAAAATGCCAGCTCATCCCGCGTGGTTACGCGGTATCCTGCCCCCAACTGTAAGCCGAAGTCCCAATCTGAGGCACGCCAGCTGTATCCCACTTCAGTATCTGCCAGCAGGTGCCAGGGAGAAGATCGCCATATGGGCATGACCCGATGCAGGAGTTCATCCGAAAATCGCAGCCCCAGTGATGTCCGGTCAAAGCGGTCAGGAAAAAGCTCAACGTCTGAACCCAACCTGAGGAAGTAATCGCCCAAGTGACGACCCAAATCATCTTCAGCCTGATAACGACTGTGCTGATGTGCAATTCTTGCGGTCAAACCCGATTCACCCTCGTCCTGAATACGGCGCGAGGCTACCGCCGTCAGACTATAACCTTGCCCCATTGAACGGTAGTCCAGATCATCCACTTCGCGCCAGACCAGTTCCCCAGAAAGTTGCATCTGGTCAACAGGTTGCCAGGCGGCAGCGTAGGTCAGACCATGTTCCTGCCCCACCGCACTCAGTACTGAATTCAGTACGCTCGCTTGCCCCGCAAATGCCTTGACCGACTGATCGAAGTCAGTGCCTTGCCCCAATTTCAGGCTCAGGACCCCACCTGGCAAAAGGTCACCCCCGACGCTGCGTAATGCGCCTTCCACACTGACAACCCGCTCATTCCAGTCAATGTCAGCCACTGCACTCAGCGCCACCTGGGATTTCAGGTCAGATTTGAGCGCGTACTGCGATGAGTCGAGTGTATCCAGTTGCGTTCCTTTCAGGGCGGCGGAGACGGGTGTGTTACCGACCAGCGTTTGTCCTTCCAGCATCACACCAGATTGACGCAGCTGCCCCAAACTATCCACAAATGCGCCGCCCTGAACGGCTGTCCCATTTCGCTCCCGCAAGAGAGCGGCCACCTGTACATCCCGATTTGGCGACGGCTGGCTGGGCAAGGAGGGTTCGACTGAGCGGGCCAACTGCAGCGCCTCACTGCGCTCTCCGATCTGGTCCAGGGCGAGCATCTGATCTGCCAGCGGCAACTCAGACTTAAACGTGCGAACCACTTCGCGAATTCGATATCCATCCCGCTGCCGCATACTTAAGGCCAGCTGCTGCCAGGCGGGCAAAGCAACGTCTTCAGCCGTGGCCCACTGTTCATACAGCGAGAGGTCTGCTTCGTTCTGATCGCTCAAGGCCCAGTCCATCCCCATGACCACGAGTCGATGCCGCAATTTTTCTCCGCCCCACTCGTCCGCACCCTGAATCCAGGAGGCATTTACGGGATTACCTGACAGAGCGGAACCCTGACGCTCAGACGCGCGCTGCCGCATAGCGATCAGGAGTTGCCGGGCTTCATCTGCATGACCCTGTCGCCGATACATGATCAGATAGTCGACAAGCGACTGCGTCAACTTTTCTTTTTCCTCCTCTGGCAGGCTGTCCTGACCTGCCGAGGCTTTTTCCACCAGGTCCGCCGCCAGCAGCGTGAAAGCGCTTCGCTCGATCTCATCGGCCTGATCGCTCTGCGCCAATTCACGCAGCGCTGATGAATAGGCTTTCAGCCACCGCCAGTCCTGTTGATGCGGCTCAAGCCCCAATTTAAACCACTCCACGGCCTTTTCAGGCTGCCCGAGTCTCAGCCACCCATAAGCCAACACATCGATCACGCGAGCACTGGCCGACGCTTGCTCGCTCAAATCACGCAAGCCGCCCTCAAGCGTTTCTGCAAACCGATCTCCCGCCGCCATCCAGAACCAGACTTGCGCAATCTGATAATCTAACTCAGCTGGCGCGCGCGCAACCGCCGCTGCCCAGGCGGTGGCGGCCTGATCCGTTTGTCCCTTTTGTTGGGCCAGGCGAGCGCGCATGGCCCAAATATCCGCTCGCCCGCTCGTGTCGATACGCTCAGCGTCCAGGCGGGCCAACAGATTCTCTACACTGAGCAAGTCACCCGCAGAGGCTGCACTCTCCAGGGCCAGCATCAAAAACGCCGGCTGCCGGTAGCGCTCATAGGCCGCTTCCGAAAGCCCCAACGCGGATTGACTCTGACCGGATGACAGCAGCAAACCGATCAACCGCTGAGTCTGCTGAGGACCTGATGTGAACGCCTGAGACTGGGGCAAATGCGCCAGACACCGATCGCGATCTTGAGTATGTCCCGCCAGTGACGCGAGTTCTGCGCGCATGAGCCAGTATTCAGACTGGTTTTCCAAGGTGTGCCTGACCAGCACCGCATGGGCTTTGTCAGGTTCACCCTGATTCCAGTAGGTTGTCGCAAACAAGAAAACCTGATCGTCTGAAAGGCCATGGGTCTGTTCCAGAGACGCCAACACTGTTACGAGTCGGGCATCGTCCTTACGATGGGAGGCCAGAAGCAGGGTCTGATTCAGCAGCGTTGGGTGGTCGGGGTAGTCTTCCAGACCAAAATTCAATGTCGCTTCTGCCTGCTCCTCATCGCCCAAACGTTTATAAGCTGCAGCCAGATTCAGCCACTCGTCCACGGTGAGTTTTCGCCAGCTTCTGACAAACTGCAGAATTTCGACTGCTTCGCTGGGACGGCCCAGATTGAGGGCAATCTGCCACGTCGCCGCGATGGCCTGCTCATCTTTTTGGCCGTAGGCCAGAACTTCCCAATGCGCCAGGGCTTTACTCTCCTGATGCGACCAACTGTATATTTGCGCGGCCTTAGCATGAAAATCAGCTGAAGTTGGCTTCAGTTGGGACACTAATTCGACATAGGCCATGGCGCTCCTCTGTTCCCCCTGGGCCAACGCCAAATCCAGTAGTTCGCTGGTTCTCTCCAGGTTACGGTCATCGAGCATGCGCGCCTGTTCTGCCCACTCAAGGGCACGCCCCAGTGCGCCATTTTGCAACGCGATACGAACACCGGCATCCAGCAGCAATAGATCCTTGTGCCGTGTTTCAATCTGCTTGGTAACCGCACTCAACGCAAGCTCAGGGGAACTCTCCAGTGCGGCGGTCAACCATCGCTCACGCACCTCAGCGATCCGGATGTCATTTTCAGGTAGCAGGGAAAAAATAGTTTCAAGAACCGATGCTTCCAGTTCGGGGTTGGAATTAAAACGAGCCAGCCGGGCAAGCTTCCATTGCAGCGCAAGCGAGTCCTGCGTGTAGCCCCCTTTGGCAAGCCTGGCCTGATAGAAGGCCACCTGTTCAGGCAATGACAATGCACTGACAAACGGACGAGTCACTTCATCGATGGTCGCCAGTGGCCAACCAATCAAGAGTGTTTCAAACAGGAGATCATGTAAGGTTGAATCTGGCACTGCCGCCGCGTCGTTGAGCCGCCCCATTTGTAACCAGAGGCGTTCGCGCTGCAGTGCGATCTGCAATGACTGAGGCAGGCTTGCGAGGGCTGAGGATTGATTCAGTGGTTTCAGCGCCTGTTCCGCATCCTGGTTTAAGCCCAGTTTACGCAGCTGAGTAACCAGGCCGATACGAAGCCCGGCATCATCGGGACGGGCGGCAAGCAACACCCGTTGATAGGCGACCGAGATGACGTCTGGTTCCTCGGTATAATGCGGATCCGCATACAGTGACTCCTTGGGAAACAGAACGATAAGCATGCCCAGCACGAGCATGATTAACGCCACAACCCCCAGGGGGTGCATCAACTGCGTTGAAGTGTTTGCCTGATTGACCACTGTTGTCCGCCTGAATCGATTCCTTTCTTTATTTTCTCACGAGGACGTTTTTTAAAATGTCAGCTTTTGCCGATAAAGCCTCTGATTTAACAATTGTTTACCTGCCGAGCCCCGCTCGATGACGCCCGCTCCCCTGCCCCATATGCGCCAATAGCCCATCACCAACCCAGGCTGACAAGCCATGCGCTTCAATGCGCTGGATCAGCTCCGACACTGAGGCATCGTTTTCCGGCAGATAATCAATCGCGATAACCTCCAGCCCGTAGTTTTTGACCAGGGGCAGAACCTGCGCCAATAACCATTCCCTATCGTTTGGCGGAACTGCGCGGTAGTCATCATCGGCCACACTGTAACGCGAGTAGAGTGACTCAAAGGCAACCGCCTGAATCTGCTCACTCACGCGCGAGGCGAACTCAAACCCGCGATTGAGAATCAGCGTAGGTTTATTAAAGGTTGTAGCCAGGCGTTGGATGACCGCCACCAAAGCCTGCTGAAAACCTGATTCATCGCTTCGCCCTTCTTCGGTTAAGCGATAACTATCCAGGGTATCCAGAAAAAAACCTTTGAATCCCTGTCGCCAGGCTGCCGCGGCCATCATTTCAACCAAAAACAGCTGTACTTCTGGTCGCCTGACATCCAGCACAACACTGTCCCAATGCTCGTTTTGACCGAGCCGCCACTCCGGACGCACCGCCACCATTTCGGCTGCCGTTCGGGCAACTTCACCAATACTGAGATAAGCAAGGGGTTGCGTTCCCTTTTTTTTCAGTTCGTCCAGTTCGGCAGGGCTCACCTGGGAAGGTTGCAGCACAATGAAGTCATAATGCGTCGCTTCTTGTGGAATGCCACGACCGTAATAAAACGCCACGGAAGCTGACGTCGGACAGGCCAGACCTAAAAGCCAGATTGCGAGCAAAGCGGGGAGGTACCCCGCTCGTCCTGCCATGACTGAGTAACCTAAAACGCTGAGCCGTCGTCAACGATGTAGGTCACAGGCAGTTCCCCAACGGACAGCGTAGACTGACGCTGACCGCCATACACTGAACCGTTGGAAAGACCTGTCGCCTCGATGACCGCTGGGCGGGAAGCCGATACGGTTACGGTCTGACTCGCGTCATCGTAGACCGCCTGAACACCCGCATTGCGAGCTTCGATTCGCTGACGGGTGCGCTCACCGATGGCGTAGTAAGGAGCGTTGACAACCGGCAACTTTAACAGAGACTCATAACGAGCCATTACCGAGTTCAGCCAGTCAAACTGCAGTGTCTTGCCCGCGCCATAATCCCGCAAATTGCTGATATGGAAGTAATGCGGCCAGGTGCGATAGGTCAGCATGTGTCGCAAGGTTGTATCGGCTTCTGCTGCAAGGATCTGAGCATAGCTACGTGGCGCACAGATAGCCCCAGGAATCGCGCAGGGATTCTGACCGGCGTTGATATACCGCTCATGGAAAATGTAGTTGTACTCATCTTCCAGTTCAGCCGGCGTCGTTGCGTTGTAGAAGACCGCCGTCGGATACCTGGGCAACAGAATCATTTCGTTATTCGTGCCAGGAACATAGTCCTCACGGTCCTGATTCAGACGCGAAGAGTCGGAGGCCAGATAACGAATACCGACAGCGCGGGCGGCATCAATGAAGGCCGTGTTACGCCCCTGCGGATAGGGAAGATCGTCCGAAGGATCCAGTTCGGTTCCCATCGTGTCGTCGAGCCCTGAGTGGTTACCTGAAATCAGAACACGTGTGTTATCATCAAGTTCAGGTAAACCAAGCAAATCCCAGAATTCGATGTTTTTGGCAATTTCTTCAAAAGCCGTCGCATAGGTTGTGCCGGCACTGGTAAACATATCCGCATGCGTATAGGTGTGGTTAATAAAACGGAAGCCCGTCTTATGCTGCATGATCGCTGCCGTCAACGGATCAGAGGTTGTCAGCGGATAATCAATCGTCAACTGGGGACGTCCGGCCGCCTGGCTGTATTCGCGTGTATAAACCCAGTTCGACGCGCCGCCGACCAGCACGACACCGTAGTTGGGCGCCTGTCCAGAAAGCCATTGATTGACGATCGGTGTGATGTTCGCAGTCACCTTGCCACCCACCTGGGTGTAGGCAATACAGCTGCTGGCATCATAGGATGCACCTGCGCGCGACGCCCAATAGGTCGTTGCATTTGAACGCTGCCATGTCACGGTAGCTTCATCCCAGGGCGCCGTGATACGACAGATCTGTCCGTTGGTTGAGGATGTGCGACCGGTGAGCGTAAGCACTGCTGAATTCGCGTATGGGTTATAGGGCGCGTTAACCGGGAATTTAACCGCGACCTGACTGGCCAGAAGCAGGTAGCTTCCTGTGTACCCGTAGTACTGGCGCCCCAGACGACTGGTTGAATAGACGCGCGCCATCCAGGCGTCAGCATCCGAAACCAGTGTTTCCTTTCGGGCGGGAATCGTCACCGCACCGCCGCCGTTGAACGCCATGTCGAGTTTAAAGTTACCCGCAGTGCTGAATCGATTGTTAAAGGCATTCTGCTGAACAATCAGATTGTCGATGTCCGCAGAGGAATTGCGGTAACTCACATCCCCCGTCGTCACGTTATTGACTGGATCCCATACATCGTCAGCCAGAAACAGGTCATCAACATGCGCAGCCAGGTACACTTTGCGGCTGCCCAGGAACAGCCCGCGCGTGGCGAAGTTGAGGAATTCATAGTTCAGCACTTGCGAATGCACCAGATACCATGCATTGGTAATACCGGAGTACAGTACTTCACGGCCATCCGCATAGGTCAGCCTGGAAACCAGCGTACGGGCAGAATCACCGTCACGCAGCAGCGGTTCGACAACAGGATCCAGACTTCCCTGCACGGGCTCGACTGCGACAGAGTAATCATTTACAGGCAAGGGATTCGCGGTGTTGACATACTCGAACAGGTCCGTGCCGCCTGCAGGCGCCTGCCACACACCCTGAAATTGGGATCCGGGCGTCAGCGTATTCAAGTCCATCCCGTAATCGAGATCATAGACAACTTTGAAATAAGGGCCAGAGGCGGGGTAACCCGAAAGTACTGATTCGCGCACGTTAAAATCGCGCTCATACTGGTGCAGCAACTGCCATTCTTCCAGCGAAAACCCACTGTTGAGGTAATTTCCCGGGCCGGTGAAATAGAGCATGGAATCGGTCAATATGACGCCGTTGAAGCGGCCATGGGTTCCATCAGAGAGAAATTCTGCGGTGAGCGTCTGGCGACTGGAATCCAGAACTTCATAGGACACGCCCACTTCATTGAGCATGTCATCGATCAGGTCAAGCCCCTGATCTTCCTGCGCCGTACCGGTGGAAATCACCAGTACTTTGACATCCAGCGTTGCCGCGCGTGCCAGTTGACTGAAACAAAATAAGAAGGCCAAGGCAGCCATCGCCCAGGCGAAGTCCCGTACGTTACGCATGTTGCTTCCTGCAGGCTTTTGGCCTGTCTCTCTTTTTATGCCCTTGCGGGCTAATTTTGACCTTGATCACATTTAACCAACGTGCTCAAAGCCCCTATTCCTCACGCCGAATTGTAATACAAGAAGTGTACCAGTTACACAGATATCCAACCCCGTTACGTGCTGTTACACACAAAAATCAAGCAAGGTCGCTTCGGGACTGTAAAATTGTTCGACAGTCCCATTTTTCAGGTGATAAAAGAGCTGACATCCGGGATATCCACGAGCCCTGGGTGATCAGCGTTTCTAGGTGATCAGGCGTTTATAGAGCGAGGTGTATTGGGCTGCCGAACTTTCCCAACTGAAGTCCTGTTGCATCGCTTGCTCGCGCAGCTGACGAAACACCCGCTCATTTTCATAGGCACCCATGGCCCGCTGCAGGGCATGCCACAACTCATGAACGGTAGCATCATTGAACACGAAACCGGTCTGTGGACGCCCGGATATATCCTCCCACACCGAGTCTGCAAGGCCGCCGGTACGACGCACAATCGGCAGCGTGCCATATTTGAGCGCATAGAGCTGCGTTAAACCACAGGGCTCAAATCGGGATGGAACCAGCAGGAAGTCACTGGCCGACTGAATTTGATGTGCCAGCGGTTCGTTATACCCAAAATTAGCCGATACCTGATCCGGAAAACGTCCCGACAGCGCCCGGAACGCTGACTCAAGTGACTTTTCGCCAGATCCCAGCAGAATCAGCTGCGCGCCCTGCTCCAGATAGTCCGGCAGCACCTGCAAAACCAGGTCAAGCCCTTTTTGTTCGCTCAGTCGGCTGATCAAACCCAGCAGCGGTTTGCGAGGCTCGATACGCAAGCCCAGCTTCTTCTGCAGCGCCTGTTTATTGAGCGCCTTCCCGTCCATGTCTCGCAGGCAATAATGATGATCAATCAACTCGTCCGTGGCAGGGTTCCAGACCTGATAGTCCACGCCGTTCAGGATGCCACTGATCTTGTGTTTCTGATCGCGCATCAGCGCATCCAGGCCGCAGCCATAAGCCGGCGTCTGAATTTCCTTGGCGTAGGTCGGACTCACTGTCGTCACCGCATCGCTGTACTGAATACCCGCCTTGAGCATGGAATAGCGCCCGTAATACTCCAGCCCATACATATTGAACAGGCTTTCCGGTAGCCCGGTTTCCAGATACTGATCGTGGGTGTAGGCACCGGTAAACTGCATGTTGTGTATGGTGTAGACAACCGGCGGATGACGCTGTGACCAGGCCCTGAGGTAGGCCGGAAGTAGCCCGGTCTGCCAATCGTGCGCATGAACGATGTCAGGCCGCCAGTTCATCAGTGAGCCATACTGCGTCACGACGGCACCCGCCCATGACAGTGCGGCGAACCGACGGTGATTATCAGCATGGTCGTGACCATCCTCGTTCAGGTAGGGTCCGCCCTGGCGATGAAACAAATTCGGGCAGTCAAGCAACCAGAATTCGATTGAACCCCCCTCCAGTCGGCCAAACACCAGACGCATTTCACCATAGCCGAACGGGTTGCCCAGAATGGGTCCTGCCCGGCAGTCGGAGAGCATCCCCATTAACCCCTCGTAAGCGGGCAACAGAACCTTGACGTCATTGGTGGCTGAAAGTGCCACAGGCAACGCGCCGACGACATCGGCCAACCCCCCGGTTTTTACCAGCGGATACACCTCAGAAGCCACAAACAATATTTTCACCGGAAGACTCCCTCTAACCCTATTCATCACCCATTGTTTAATTTAGGATATTCTTAATTCATTTTCCTTCTTCAGCAAAGGCCTGCGCGTTTACGACATGATGACACCCAGCAATCAAACCCTTGATCTCAACGCCGCCCTGAACCACACACTCGCCATTATTCTGGCGGGAGGTCGCGGCACCCGACTCATGCAACTGACCGATTCCCGCGTCAAACCTGCCGTCCCGATCGCCGGAAAATTCAAAATTATCGATTTTCCATTGTCTAACTGTGTCAACAGCGGCGTTCGTCGCATTGCCGTGATCACACAGTATCGATCCCACACGCTGAATCAACACGTTCAGCGGGGCTGGAACTTCCTAAGACCGGACTTCAATGAATTCATCGAACTCTGGCCTGCACAGCAGCAGACCGAAGCTCAGACCTGGTATCAGGGTACCGCAGATGCCGTGTTTCAGAACATGAGCCTGATCAACAACCGGGGATATCGTTACATACTCGTCCTGGCAGGTGACCATGTTTATAAACAGGATTATAGCGTCATGCTGCGGGATCACATCGAATCCGGCGCAGCCATGACGGTGGGTTGCATTGAGGTCGACAGGGAAGATGCCAAAGGCTTTGGCGTCATGGCCGTCAACGCGCAGAACGAAATCATCTCTTTCGTGGAAAAACCCAGCGACCCGCCCGACATGCCGGGTAAGCCTGGGCGTTGTCTGGCCAGCATGGGCATCTATATTTTCAATGCCGATGTCATCAACGAAAAATTGCTCACCGACGCGCTTGATCCAGAGTCTTCGCATGATTTCGGCAAAGACATCATTCCGACGATGATCGGCAAATATCCCACGCTGGCCCATCACTTTCAGCGCAGCTGCATCAAGAATACGGCTTACCCGGATGAACCCTACTGGCGTGACGTAGGTACCATTGATGCGTACTGGGAGGCCAACATCGATCTGACCAAGCTGATCCCCAAGCTGGATCTCTATGACGATTCCTGGCCTATCCGCACGATGCAGTATCAGCGCCCTGCCGCCAAGTTCAACCATAACTTTGAAAATCGCGTCGGAATGGCGGTTAATTCGGTGGTGTCTGCAGGCTGCATTGTCTCCGGTGCCACCGTGGCGCAAAGCATTCTGTTCAACAACGTTCGCGTCAATTCTTACGCCCATCTCGAAGAATGCGTGGTGTTACCAACCTGTGATATCGGCCGCCACTGCCGCCTGCGGCGTGTGGTACTGGATATGAACTGTAAGGTTCCACCGGGTACGATCATCGGCGAAAATCCCGAAGAAGACGCACGCCGCTTCCACCGCAGCGACAATGGGGTGGTGCTGGTTACCCAGGCAATGCTGGAGGCGCTATAACGGCGCCCCCGCATGCCAGAGGCACATGCTGAGTGCCTTCACCAGCATGCCTTGCTCATCCATGACGCCGACCGGGCAGACACCCGAGCTATTGAGTACGCATCCCCAGGCGGCGCCCAACCACTCTTCTGGCATTCTGAAATGAACATCTTCGGCGCTGCCGTTGACCAGAACCAACCAATGATGGCGAGGCTCCTGTGAATCCGGGGAGGGCTCCAGGGTCAAGGCCACGAACTTCTGCTCCAGGTTGTGCCATTGCGAATGGGACATTGCCAATCCGTCTTTGCTCATCCAGGTGACGCGATGGATCTCATGGATGCCGAAAAAGGTTTCATCCGCCAAAAACAGATGGTTTATCGACCCATACAGTTTTCGTAAGCGCAGTACTTCCGTGGTAAAGGCAAAAAATTCCTCCTGATAGGGCGTTAAGGGGGACCAGTCAACCCAGGACGTTTCATTATCATGGCAGTAGGCGTTGTTATTCCCATGTTGGGTACGCCCCCGCTCATCACCTGCCAGAACGTGCGGCGTGCCCCGCGCCAATATCAGGGTGCCCATCAGGTTGCGCTTGTGCTGCAAGCGTTTTGCCAGAACCTCAGGGTCATCCGTCGGTCCCTCTTCGCCATGGTTACAGCTGAGATTGTGACCGTGACCATCCCTGCCCTCCTCGCCATTGCTCTCATTGTGGCGCCGTCGATAGGAGACCAGGTCTTCCAACGTAAACCCGTCGTGGCAGGTAACATGATTGACTGAGGCAATCATGGGTCGGATGCTCTTGGAAAAAATATCGCGCGACCCCATCAGGCGCGTCGCGAATTCTGCCACGCCCACCCGGTCCCCGCGCCAAAAGGCCCGAACGCCGTCCCGAAACCGATCATTGATCTCGATCCAGTTGGGAGGAAAGGCACCCATCTGATAGCCGTTTTCGCCGACATCCCAGGGCTCGGCAACAAGAATCGCATTGCGTAGAACCGGATCCTGACACACGGCCGCGAAAAAACGCGCCTGAGGATTAAATTGAATAGCACCGTGGAACATCTCTTCACGCCCCAGACTTGCCGCCAGATCAAAGCGGAAACCGTCGAGCTGCATGTCCTGAAGCCAATAACGCAGACTGTCCATGACCAGCTGCAAAACATCCGGGTATTCCACCCGCAGACTGTTGCCGCAGCCTGAGTAGTTCAGTAATTGCCGGCGGTCCGGGGTGTAGCGATAGTAATGGAGACTGTCAAAGCCCTTGAAGGAAAACATGCCGCCTTCCAGGTCTCCCTCTGCCGTATGGTTGTAGACCACATCCAGAATTACTTCAAAACCGGCCTGATGTAAGGTTCGCACCATCGTCTTGAATTCAGACACCGGGTCTGCAACGGCATAACGCCAGTCCGGGGCAAAGAAATTAACAGGGTTGTAACCCCAGTAATTAGAGAGCCCCATCTCTTTCAGGCGCCCTTCCGTCATGAACGCCATGCAGGGCATGAGCTGGAGGGTGGTGACATGCAGGCTACGCAGGTAGTCAATGACCGCCGGATGACAGAGTCCCAGGTAGGTGCCCCGCAGTGACGCCGGCACATCTGGATGACACTGGGTGAACCCTTTTACGTGAAGTTCATAGATCACCCGATTAAGCGCGGAGTGGCGAGGCTTTTCGACACCCTGCCAATCAAAGTGCTGATCTGTCACGACGCTTTTCGGGACTACTGCAGCAGAATCTTCGTTTGCATAATGCCCAGTCCAGTAGAGGCGATTGTCCCATTCCAGCGTGCCGCTCAACGCGCGCGCGTAGGGATCGATCAGCAGTTTGTCAGGATTGAAGCAGGCACCGGGCAAGCCGGGGTTGGGACCCTCCACGCGGTAGCCATAATGTTGCCCTGCCTTGATGTCCTGCAAGACGGTAAACCATAAATTACCCACCCGCTGATCGAGCGGAAACCGTCCGGTTTCATCTCCCGTTTCGTCAAACAGACAAAGCCAGATTGCGCTGGCATGTGCGCTACTCACCGCAAAGGTGCAGCCTGAGTCCCCCAGGGTCGCCCCCAAAGGGGGCTGGCCATGAAATTGATTCAGCGTCGCCTGGAAGGGAGTTGACTCTGCCTTGGTGGTCATATGAGCGTCTCGCCTGTCGTCTAAGTTGTTTTGGGGCGGTTAAATACCCGGTTTCAGTATGACACAGGCCAATGGAGGAATATTCAGGACCAGCGACTGCGCCTGATGATGCAGTGGCCGTGCATCGGAGTGGATCGTATTCGCGACGGCATAGCCACTGCCACCATAGCGAGGGTCATCTGAGTTAAGGATCATCCGGTAAGTGCCCGCCAACGGTGCACCAATACGATAACCCACGCGCGGCACCGGCGTCAGGTTAACCAATACGATGAGATGATTTCTCCAGTCGTTCGCGTAGCGCACATACCCCAGTACACTGTTCTGATCGTCATCCGCCATCAGCCAGGTAAAACCTTCAGAGCTGTAGTCTTTCTGCCACAGCGCGGGCTCATTCCGATAGACCTGATTGAGGTCTTCCGTAAAGTGTTGCTGGCCACGATTCAGGGGGTTATCGAGCAAATGCCAGTCCAGCGACTGCTGGTAATTCCATTCACGGTACTGCCCAAACTCACTCCCCATGAAACTGAGTTTTTTACCGGGATGCGTCAACTGATAACCGGTAAACGCACGTAAATTTGCGAAACGCTGCCAGTCATCGCCCGGCATTTTCTCAACCAGCGAACGCTTTCCATGGACCACTTCATCATGGGAAATTGGCAGAATGAAGTGCTCGGAGTAAGCGTACATCATGCCAAAGGTTAAAGCGTTGTGATGATAACGCCGATAAATGTGATCTCGCCCCATATAGCTGAGCGTGTCGTTCATCCACCCCATGTTCCACTTGAAACCAAAGCCCAGTCCTCCATCAAAGGTGGGTTTGGAAACGCCCGGGAAGGCGGTAGATTCCTCCGCGATGGTGACCGCCCGCGGATGATTAAGGTAGAGCGTTTCATTGAGGCGCTTCAAAAAGGCAATGGCCTCCAGGTTGTGATTCCCGCCTTCAGCATTGGGAATCCATTCACCGGCCCGCCGTGAGTAATCCAGGTATAACATTGACGCGACGGCATCGACCCGCAGCCCATCAATATGAAAATAATCCAGCCAGAACATCGCATTGCTGATGAGATACTGACAAACATGCTCACGACCATAGTCGTAAATCAGCGAGTTCCACTCCGGATGCCAGCCTTTGCGCGGATCTGGGTATTCGTATAAGGGGGTACCATCAAAGTTGGCGAGGCCGTGGCCATCGGCCGGAAAATGCGCCGGAACCCAGTCCATAATCACGCCGATGCCGGCCTGGTGGCAGCAATCGACGAAAAATTTAAAATCATCGGGCGAACCAAAACGACTAGTGCTGGCAAACAATCCGACCGGCTGGTACCCCCAGGAACCCGTGAATGGATGCTCGGAGACAGGCAGTAATTCGATATGGGTATAGCCCATCCTGCACACGTAGGGCACCAAGGTGTCCGCCAGCTCGCGATAGCTCATAGGGCGCCCTTCATGCCAACGCCAGGAGCCGAGATGAACCTCATAAATATTCACGGGCTGCGTCAGGAGATCGACGGCAGGTTGCTGACGCCATTTTTCATCTTGCCACTCGTACGCCGTATGATCGAAAACGCGACTGGCAAACGAGGGAAACTGATCGATATAAAAGCCAAAGGGATCGGTCTTATGCGGAAGCGAATCACCCTGCTGGGTATGAATCTCGAACTTATACGCCTGCCCAATTTCAATCTCGGGCAGGAATAAACGCCATATACCGTCACCGCTCGCGCCCATGGGGTGCAGACGGCCATCCCACTGATTGAAATCACCGACTACCGAAACGCTGCGCGCATGGGGGGCAAACACCGCAAATCTTACCCCTCGCAGCGTCCGGCCATAGAATTCAATTTCGACCGCATGCGCCCCCAGATTTTTGTAAAGCGTCGCGCCATCGTGAGCAAAATCCCGAAAGGCCAGTTCGCTCAGCAGGTAAGGATCCATTTTAGTGTAAGTGCCCGAGGGATAGGTCACCTCATAGCGGCACAGATAAGGTTGGAATCGCACCTCATCAAGCTGCCTCGTGAAAAGCCCGCTGCCTCCTACTGACGCCAGAAGATCGGAGGGATGGTCGTTGAGCCAATCGAGACGTCGCACCTGTATCGCGCCTGGAAACCAGGCCCGCAGTTCATAAGACTGGGTGCGTGCCTGGCATCCCAGATGATCAAAAGGCAGCGCAACCCGCGCCTTATTCAGGTCTTCAACTAAGGTTTTAAGTTCAGGCATGCCTACTCATTCTGTTTATTAATTCTTCCTGTATCATCTGCCGAACCCGATCTGGATGAACCTCCAGAAAAAGGTCCAGAAAACGACTGTGTCCCTCCTGGACGTCCATGGCACCTTCATGCCGCAATGCCGCGGCCTCAAGAATCTCCGCCAGCACCAGGGGCTGAGGAAAGTGGGCGTCACGATGACTCATGCAAACGCCCGCCAATGCATCCAGCACTTCTACGCAGGCGGTGCGAAAATAAGGAGGATGCGCATGTCCAATCAGTCCGTCTATCAATTGAGCGAATCCTTCCTCTCCTGCCGTCATGGAGCTGCGCACGGGCTCACAATGCAACGTGCTGCCCCGGATTGCTGCATCCGAAAACTCAATGATGCTACAGTGCGCCAGGCTTTTCCACACCGCTCTCAGAAAGGTCGCGTCGAACCGGGGCATCAATCCCCTGGCATGACGCCACTCAAGCCAGTCGGTTGATTCAGCTAACTGCCGGCGAGCATCGTTTTTTTCACCGCCACCTCCGGTAAAGGTAAAGTGGGTTTCAATTTCTTGCTGGTACAAGGCCCGTTGTGTCGAAAGCAGGCTAACTGTTCGCTGCGAGATCTCACCCGGCGAGAGGGTTCCCAATTGATCAATCAGGCGTTGCCGACTCAGATGCTCAGTCCGCTCGTCCACCGGGAGCAACGCTTCCATCACGCGATGCAGCTCAAGTGTTCTGACGCCTTCAAAGTAAACGGGTTCGGTACGCACCAGGCTACTGATCGAGACCAACAACTCTTGCACCAGCGCCCGCTCAACCGGATTCGCCAACAAACGGGTCAGTTCCGCCCGATGAACATCTCCGTCAAATAGCGAATCTATGCGCAGTGAACGGCTCGGTTCCCCCACAACAATGGTGATATGGCGCGCCGTGATCCAGGTTATCGCCTCCGCTAAATCACCCTGCTCCTGCGCGGATTCCTTCATGCAATAACGAACCAGCCACCAGTTCTGAGACGCCAGCGCCAGGCTAAACAGGACCTCACGTTGTTCGCTCTGTAACTCAAAACCATAATGCCCCAGTTCTTCCTTCAGCAATTGTGGCATTTTCTCCCGCGCCAAACGCTTGAGCCGCGTCATGAATTGAACATTCTCTTCGATGTTGCGAGGTCGCCGGGACGGATGGGTAAAAGGCACCACACACAAGCCAGGGATTTCGATCAGATTGCAGCGGGATGCGCGCATCGCCAAATTTGCGGAAGCATACCCCACTTTGATGGACTGGGCTCGCAACTGAAAGCCTCGCAAAACCTCGAACAGTTCTTCTGAACTCTGTGCACTGGCCAGACTATCCGTCACCAGGAAGGTAAAAACGGCCACCTCCGGGTAAAACCAATGCTGGAGGATATAGCCAATCTCTCGCCGCAGGAGCGCTCTCACCATCACCGCATCATGCAAGCGATAGTCGTTCTCGCGGCTCTGTATCCAGGAAAGCGAGAGATAAGGCACGCCGTTGATCCGATAGGTTTGCGAGGTGGTCAAACTCTGCAAGCTACGCACCGGTCTACCGGTTAATCCGAGCATCGCGTTTGCCCCCACCTGGGTGTAAACATCGACCAGGTGGGGGGCAGCAATCACGCGGTATTCCCCTATCTCGTCCAGACTCTCTGCGATCACCCCAGATTCAGCGAGTCGTGTTTTGGTGGCTTCACTCTCCGCCAGGACCACGAGCGCCATCTGGGTTTCATTATTGCCGGACCGACGCTGGCGAATACCCACGGGATCCAGGTCATCAGGAACCAGCCACCCTTCATCCAGGAGTTGCCCGGTGATATATAAACTTTGCGCCCAGACCAGCGGTACGTTCTCGTTTGCCATACGGGTTTGTGAGCCAGGATGCGCTTTTTCGGCTTCAACCTGATCACGCGGCACGAAGTAGAGTTCAGGCAACAGCTTTCGTCCTTCGACGTCAACCGTTAACGCATCAAGACGCGCCCGATAAATCGCCACCTCAGTGGCATCCCCGTCAAACAGGGCATTGAGGTAGAGGTAACAGAAAAACAGGGGCCACTCTGATTCAATATTTTCGAAGTTAACCAATTCAGAGTGCTCATAGTGAACGCGACTGGTATCTTCCAACGCTGTCTGGTGACCATCCAGGAGAAAGCGTTTGCAGCCATAGCGGCCACTCAGTTTTGCAAGTATTTCAGCCCGGGTCAGCCTGACACGCTCTTCATCTCCCACCGCAAAGGCTGGAAAACCGATTACGGACAACAACGCGGCATCAACTTCCTTGGACAGTGACTCACGGGGTAGCAAGGTTGCCAGCGTCGTGCGGGCATGGGACACCGCATCACCAATCACGTGCGCAATGGCTTCCTGGGAGCCCTCTGCACCGAAAAGGTTCAGGCCATCAAGTGCCAGAAGCGCTGATTTAGCCATACCGAGGGAGCTGGCATTAATTTCGGTTTTGCCATCATTGATTTTATTGCCTCGCTCCCAAATCCCGTAGTCGGGGGTGCGGTAGGCCGTCGAAATGTAGTAAATCAGATTCTGAACAAACTCAACTTCATCCAGCGTGGTGACGATGCGAAGCCCGGAGCGTGTCATCTGCGCAAGCATCAGCAGAAATAATGAGGTCGCATCAAGCTGCAGATGTCCCCAGGCATCATCTGCCACAACTTCAAGGCCCGTGGCCGTGTCGTACTTTGCGTGCAGCGCATCCAGCCGGTTTTGAGTTCGCTTGAAGCGCTCCACCTTGGCCGCCTGGCGCATCATGGACTGGAGCAGCCCCCGCATGAGCTTAATCGTGGCCTGCGACAGACGGTCCTGTCGCTCCGTCTGCCCCTGGCGCCGACAGGCCAGCGCCACCGCCCAGGCACAGACAATGGAGTAAACATTATCGCGGACCCACGCATCCTGGTAGTTACCATGAACCGTATTTGCTGTGCTGGCAGGGAGCAGCCCTGTCACGGGATGCTGACGCGAAAGAATAATCTCCTGTACCTGCTGATAAAGCATATCCAGGGAGCTTTTGGCCTGCATGGAGAATTCCTTTTAGACAAAAGTTAAATTGGCAACGTAAGATAGGAATCGACTTATCTTCAGCTGAGAGGCAATCCAACGATCTTCAATGCAATATACCGGCCAAACATCCTACTCGCATAGCACCCCGGAAAAAAATGGCGTCCTGCTCATCAATCTGGGCTCTCCCGACAACCCCGACACGGCATCCGTCAGACGTTACCTGGCTGAATTTCTCTGGGACCCCCGCATTGTAGAAGTGCCCAGGCTGCTTTGGTGGCTGGTTCTCCATGGCATCATTTTGCGCTTCCGGCCCGCCCGTAGCGCCCGAAAATACGCCTCCATCTGGCAGGAACACGGCTCGCCACTGACGCAAATCACGGCCGATCAGACCCGTGCCCTGGGCAAATTAGTCAAAGCCAATCCTCTCGGCCCGAATAGCCCTGAGCTGGTGGTCGAATACGCCATGCGTTACGGCAACCCCTCAATTGAACACGTGATTACGCGCATGCTGGAAGACGGTGTCAGTCGCCTGTTGATCGTGCCACTCTATCCGCAATATTCCGCTACGACCACGGCCAGCGTCTTCGATCGTGTTGTTGATGTGCTGAAAAAATTCCGTCGGCTCCCGGAGTTACGTTTTCTGACACACTACCACGATCATCCCGACTACATTGACGCCTGTGCCGACCGCATCCGGGAGAGCTTTAAGCATGATGGTAAGCCTGACACGCTCCTGTTTTCTTATCACGGTATTCCGGAACGCTATTTCAAAGCCGGAGACCCCTATTTCTGTGAATGCCACAAAACCTCGCGGTTGATTGCGGAAAAGCTTGCTCTTCCAGAGGGCACCTGGAAAACCACCTTTCAGTCCCGCTTTGGGCGGGAGCCCTGGCTGCAACCCTATACCGATGAAACGCTGAAAAACCTCGGCAAACAGGTCGAGGCGGTCAGTGTATTCTGCCCGGGATTCGCGGCAGACTGCCTGGAGACATTGGAAGAGATCGATGATGAAAATCGGGAAATCTTCCTGGAGGCGGGCGGTAAACGCTTTGTCTACATTCCCGCCCTGAACACGGAGAGCGCGCATATCCGGGCGCTCGACGCGTTGATTCGGCGCAACCTGACAGGCTGGGATACCTTGCGACAGGCCAGTGCAGAACAATTTGATGCCATGAGGTCTACTGCCCGTGACCCAATAGTGCCTTGAGCTCGACACCCAGTCGTACGGCCGCCTTCAGCAATTGCTCTCGCACCGGGTCGTTGTATTGGTTCAACCAACTATCATCGACCCGCCCGTTTTCGGGCAAACGGGTGTAGATTTCACGCGTGAGCTGGAAGGACTCTTCCGCCCAGCGTGTTTCATTACCCGCCGACCAGTGTTGCCGTTGTTCATCGGTAATTTCTGCCTGCCACCGCCGTGCCGTGACCTGCCAGTTTCGCCCGGTCACCCTGCGCGGTAGTGCATTGTCCCACAGCCCATGAAGCGACCAGGGCTTTCCGTTGACGCTCAGGTTAATGGCATTGCCTCCCTTATCGTCAGCAAATCCGACATGCAGTGGCTGGTGCAGATCACCAAGCAGATGTGCCAGCATCAGCAAGGCTTCAGCCTGCGTCGTTTGATAGCGTTTCGAGGGCGTCCCCACCGCAATTTTACGCATTTCCCGTAAGGCCTCCAGAATGCAGTCATCACACTCGGCCGATGCGCCCAACCGAGCATTGCCCCGTGGCACATTCATATAGTGAAGGGGCCCCGAAAAGCGATACCTCGGAACCTGGCGCACTTTGTCTGCCCAGACACAGCTATCGTTAAATCGTGAATGGCCGCTGGCTTTGACACGCTCAGCCAGTTGCTTACGCTGTGGTGGCGCCAGTTCAAGCCAGGCTATTTCGCAAATCAGGCGATGGGGATCCTGACTCCAGGCATTCGCAGGTAGGCCATAAAACAGGCCTGCGAATAGCCCCAACAGCGGCCATAAGACTAAGATATAGCCTCCATGGCGTTTTTTCGATTCAAGTGGTCGATTTTTCACGCATCTCCCTATAGCATTAATCAAAATAATGAAAACGGTCCGTATTATCTTCGATGACGTCATTCTTCGCGCCACCTTTCGCATTCAGGATTTTGTTGCTGGCCAGCATATCAATGACGGCGGCTGCGGACGAAAGTCAGGATAGCGTTGATCAGGTATTGATTGATGAGGACGCCCCACTGTTGATGGAGGCCAAACCTTCCGATCTTCCGGTTGTCCTTACTGCTGCCCGACTCAAACAGCCCCGCACGGATGTGCCCGCTGCGGTGACGGTGATTCCAGGCGATCTGATACTCCAGCTGGGCGTCAAATCGCTGCATGATGTTTTCAGACTTGTACCCGGCATGACTGTCGGGGCCTCTGGCTCTAACTTCCCGGTGCTGAGCTATCATGGCACCAAAGCCGATGAGCAGCGACGCCTGCAGGTCCTGATCGATGGCCGCGCCCAATACGCGCCCAACCTTGCCAGCGTGGACTGGCTCAACCTTCCCGTCCCGCTGGAGGAAATCGAGCGTATCGAAGTGACCCGCGGGCCTAACGCAGCAAGCTATGGTGCGAACAGCTTCCTCGCCACGGTTAACATTATTACGCGTCACCCGGAAGATACTGCCGGATCGTCCGCTCGCTTTTTTGAAGGCAGTAATGCCTACCAGCGCTATTATCTGCACCATGGTGACATCACGCAAGGCGTTCACTGGCGAATTTCCGGGCAAGGAAAAAAGGACTCTGGCTTTGACCGGCTCGCCAATGACACCGCCTTCCGGGACAGCTATGATCTTGACGGCGCTAACCTCAGCGTGGCCACATCATCCTATGGTCCGGATCAGCTCAGCCTGCAGGCGGGCTTTCTGAACGGCTCTCATGAAATTAGGCTTGACCCCAATGATGCAGAAGGGGGAACGGCACCCAATCAGGAGCAGACGGATGCGTTTGGGGAGTTCAGATGGCAACACGACATCAATGACAGCCATTTTTTTCACGTTCAGGCCTATTATCAGCAACGTGATCGTGATCAGGTCTGGACGGGCTGCGCACCAGAACTCTTTTTCAGTCCTACCCTTAATCAGCTGACACAGCGCAACCCTGGCTACGCCTCCGCTGTTTTCGCCAGGCTGCTCGGTGCAGACCCTCTCGCGGAATTGACCGAGCTCTACAGCGCCGTCCAGGACGGCAGTGCCGGTTTGGGTAGCCCGGAAGACGATCAGATTTTCCTGACCCTCGTGGGGGAGATACTGGGAGGAAGCTCCAACCTGGTCTGCGGGGAAATCAATAACTCGATTCGTGAATGCCGCTGGGACCTTGAGCTTCAGGATACCCTGCGCGTCACTGATCGGCTTCGTATCGTCAGTGGTGCCAGTCTTCGACATGACCGCTTTGAGTCTGACACCTATTTTCAGGGTCAGGGTGAAAACGTGCTTGGTCGCCTTTTCTTTAATGCTGAATACCGCCCCCTCGATGACTGGCTGATCAATCTGGGGGGCATGATGGAATGGGATGAGGACAATGGGGATTACTTTTCGCCGCGTATCGCCCTGAACTATAAACTGGCTGAAAACCAGGCCCTGCGTTTGGTTCTGTCCCATGCTATCCGAACGCCTGATACCTTCGAGCAATCTGCCCAATGGAGCTATCTGGCCAAAAACCTTTCACCGCCACTGCCTAACGATGTTACCGAGGCGCGTACGTTTACAACGCGCAGCCCGGGAGGACTCGATAATGAAAAAATCGTCTCTCGGGAAGTCGGTTATTACGTCAATCTACCCGAGTATGGGCTCGAAACGGACATCAAGGTATTCCGGGATAATTTATGGAATCTGATCGGAGGCCCACTCCAGCTGTATACCTTCGCGCCCGAAAACAATCTTGCGCTGACCCAGACGGGGGGCGAACTGGAGACCTCATGGAATCCGCTGCCGCAGGACCGATTCAGACTCACCTATGCCTATCTGGACCAGGACGAAAAGTACACCGGCACTCAAACCTATAATCGCCTTGCTACAGCCATTACGCCGGAACGCCTGTTTGAAATCGAGTCGCGTCTGAATGCGCGCCACAGCGGAAGTGGCGCCTGGCAACATTTTTTCGGCCGGGGCCTGAGTACTGGCCTGGTGTATTACTATGCGGACAATCGTTCCGGCAACACCTTTGAACGGGGTGATTTGATTTTGAACTACACTTATCACTGGCGGGACTATCGGATCTCCGTGATGCTGAAAGGTGAATATCTTTTCGAAAACGACCCGCTGATCTTTCGGGACTATCGCATGGACGATGACCATCATGTCTATGCCGGGTTAATCGTGGAATTTTAGCTTTTGGGCCGGGTATGGATGCCGTCAAACTTACACTGATCATTTTGTTCACAGGACTCGTCCGCTGCGCCTGGGCCGCCCCACACCAGGTCATTCTCGTCGGTCCGGCGGATTCGGCTCAGCTTGTTGCTTTTCGTCAAGCCCTGTCTGCACAGCTCGACCCGGACTGGCAGGTCGGTTACCTGCCCGGCAACGACCTCAAGCCCACTTTACCCGACCTGCCAGAGGTGCTTTGGGTGACCCTGGGGCGCGAAGCGCTGCAGCAGCTTGTGGCGCTGGACCTGCCCAGGCAGAATCAGCACGTACTGAGTCTTTACGTCAGCCGACGTGACTTCGAAAGCCTGACTCAGGGCATCCCGAAACAAAATCTTATCAGTGCCATTTACGCCGACGCCCCACTCGTCCGTCAGATTAACCTCGCACATCTGCTTGCACCCCAGGCCAGACGCATTGGTGTGCTGAGTTTTCAACCGCTCACGCTCGTTTTGCCTGACTCCCTCACCGCGCAGGCTGAGATTAGCAATCTGGCACTGGCTGAAGCGGAATCCCTCTCAAAATATCTGGCAGACACCATTCGGGAGTGCGACATACTGGTCGGCACTGAGGACCCGGACTTGTTTAATAGCATTAACATCAAACCACTTCTGATGACAGCCTATCGCCACAACAAATTCCTCATCGGGCCAGGCTATGGCTTTGTGAGTGCCGGAAGTCTGGCAACGACCTATGCCAGCCAATCGGATACCCTGCGCGAACTCTCTGCATGGCTGCGTCAGTATGGGCACACGGAAGTATGGCCTGCCCCCCGTTATGCACTCGAATTTTCAGTTGTCGTCAACGCTCAGGTCGCACGATCACTTAATTTGACGCTGCCAGAAGAAAATGCGCTCAAGCGCCAATTAACTACTCTGGAGGGCTCACCATGAAGCCATCCTTCCGCTGGTCGATCAATGTTCAGGCCTTTGTTCTGGGGATGCTTCCGGCAACCCTGATGTTTATGGCACTGGTTTTATTCTTTACCCACTCCCGCCTGGAGGAAGCGCGCGCGGACCTGGTTAGCCGAGCTCAATTGATGGCAGATCAACTCGCGCCGGCACTGGAATTCGATCTGATTTCAGGCGATCGGCATAATATGCGCAAACTGCTCGACCAGATTGCCCTGTCGCCCATGGTTCAGGCGGTTGAGGTCCGCGATGCCTTTGGAAAGACCCTTGTGCGCCGGGAAAGCAACCATTTCCAGCTACCCGGGTCAGATGATTCACTGCCCTCCCAATTACTTAAAGTCAAGGCAGACGTCCATCAGACACCGATTGATTTAACCAGTGGTTTCGATGTATTCGACGATCCACTTTTAAATCGGGCTCCACTTCTGCTGGGTCAGGTTGAAATCTCCATCACCCAGGACTACCTGCGTGCCAGCCAGCAGGACATTGTCGTGCGATCACTCAGCGTCGCCATTCTACTCTTTCTCTTTACCCTACTGCTGGTCCGTCTCATGTCGGGACATCTGGTGCGTCCGATTCGCGAGTTAAGCGCCAAAGTCAGGGCCATTGCACAGGGTCACTTTCAGACCCTGCCCGTCGCAGCGAGTGCGCATGAAATCTCAGAGCTTTCCTCGCGCATTGATGAACTCGCCGAAACCCTCGCCGATGCAGAGCGGCGTCAGGAGGAACAGATCAAAGCGATTGAAGAAGCCCGACACATGGCCGAACTGGCCAGTCAGGCTAAAAGTGAATTCCTGAATCTGATGAATCACGAGTTACGCACACCGGTCAATGGCATACTGGGCATGCTGCAACTGCTGCAGGAAACACCTTTGACAGATGAGCAAAAATCTTTGTTGAGTACTGCGCTGGGGTCCGGTGAATCACTCAATGGCCTGCTGAGTGAGATCATGATCTTTTCCCGGCTGAAGGAATCACACGTAGACCTCAATCCTATGCCCACGTTACTTCGGGAAGAACTTGAACGCCTGGAAGCTGAATATCGCCCTCAGGCAGAGCGGCAGCATCTGGATTTCCGGCTGAGGATGGCTGACGGATTGGAGAAGCCGTGGATGCTCGACCCGGAAAAACTTAGGCAGATTCTGCGCAGTCTGCTGGATAACGCTCTAAAATTCACCCGTACAGGTGGCATCACGCTGAGCGCCGAATTGATTCGTGAAATAGGTCGGGATCCCATTCTGGAGCTCCACGTGATCGACACCGGCAGGGGTATTTCGCCCGCCTTCCTGGATGAGCTGTTTAAACCCTTTCGCCAGGAAGAAAGTGGACAGAATCGAGGCTATGGGGGCTTTGGGCTGGGTCTGGCAATCGTTCATCGACTGGTCAGCGCCCAGCATGGCACGATCCAGGCTAAATCTACCCGAAGAGCCGGCAGTGCATTTATCGTTCGCCTGCCCGTCAGCGCAGCAGAAGCGGCTCAGATCCCTGCGCCATCAGGTCCAGACCGTGCGTTGTGCATCCTGGTGGTGGAAGATAATCCCGTCAACATGAAAATCACCTGTGGCCTTCTGCGCCATCTGGGGCATGAGACTGACCAGGCCTTCAACGGCCTTGAGGCGATTAAGCGGTATCAGTCCAGGCGTTATGATCTGATCATCATGGATTGCCAGATGCCCTTGATGGATGGCTTTACGGCCAGCAAAGAGATTCGGGCAATGGAGTCCGGCGAACAACGTTCACCGACACCGATCATCGCACTCACCGCCAACATGGGCGCAGACCTTGAGGACAAATGTCTGCAGGCCGGCATGAATCAGGTCATCGCCAAACCGCTATCCAAAGCAACCCTGATTCGCTGTCTTGCATCCCTCAAAGTGGCATGAAGACCACGCGGTTACGCCCCTGAGACTTCGCGCTGTATAGCGCCTCGTCAGCAATGGCCAGGACATCGGTCATCTTGAGCTCTGGCGTGGGCAATAGCGTCGTCACCCCCAGACTGATGGTGACCTTCACCCAGGTGCCTTCAATCTCGATTTCCATTTGCTCGATTGTGCTACGAATTCGCTCTGCCACGATACGCGCGCCATCCTCTCGTGTCTCAGGCAACAGGATGCAGAATTCCTCACCGCCATAGCGGGCGGCAAGGTCTGATGGCCAGCGCAGATCCCCATCGATTTTGCGGGCCACAGCCCTAAGACAGGCATCTCCTGCCAAATGCCCGTAGGTATCGTTGAAACGTTTAAAATGATCAATATCGATCAAAATTACCGAGAGTTCCTGTTGATAGCGGGTGCATCGCACCAGCGCTTCCTGGAGGCTCTGATCCAATAAGCGTCGATTTTTCAGGCCAGTGAGGGCATCGGTTGTACTCAATTCCGCTAATTTGCGATTGAGCACTTCCAGCTCCTGTGTTCTTTCCTGCACTTTACTTTCGAGCATTTCCATTGCGCGACTCTGTGCCGTCAACGCTTCCTCTCTGGCCTGGCGCAAGGCTCGCTCCGACTGCAAGGCCTCTTGTTGGGCAGTGAAGCGCATATGTTTTTCCTGGTTAATACGTTCTGCCAGTGCGAAAGAGAGCAAAATGACCTCCAATGCCGACCCAATTTGTGTGGCGTACTCGGTAAAACTGGTTTTGGGTAAAATCTGGAACTTATTCATCGCCAATATCAACCCGCCCGCCAGCATGGCAGTCCAGGCAATACTGTAGAACTTGGCGGACTGGCTGCCCTGGCGCCAACGGACAGCGCCCGTTGAAAAGGCATAAACACAGGCAATGGCCGCAATCGGAATCAGGATGTGAATCATACGGCTGTATGACACGAAAAACGACGCGACGACCGTTGCGACGGACGCGCTCATCAGTGTGGCACTGCTCACACGCAACCGTGCGTTCAAAAGGGATAAATCCAGAAACCGATGAGTGAAGACCGTGCCAAAAAAAACCACCCCGGATAGGGCAACCAGGAGAACCTGATCATTCCACTGCGTCGCCTCAGGCCATAAATATTGAAAAGTGTACCCATTCAGGCTGGCCAGAAAGAGGAGCATACTGGTCACAAAAAGCACGTAATAGAGATAATTGCGCTCTCCGACCGCCAGAAATACAAATAAATTGTAGAGAATCATCACAAGCATGATCCCAAAATAAATCCCCTGAATCAGATTCTGGCTCTGATCGACCTGGTAAAATGCGGTAGGCTCCCACACCTGCATCGGCACCTGTACAGAACTACTGGAACTCACAGCGACCAGCACCGTCAGGGACGCCTGAGGTTTAATCGTGAGGGGTACGATAAAAAATCGGTGTTGCATCGGCCGTTGATAAAACGGAATTTTATCCCCCATCAGGAAAGACTCTGGCGGCGCCTTCGGTTCAACCTGTCGCCCCTGTTCAGACAGATAAATATCGAGACGGTCGAGCACCGGGTAGCTAACTTCCAGATAGCGTGTCAGAGGCATTGAGGAGGCGTTAACGAGCGAAACTTTAAGCCACCAGACGGCGTCACTATAACCCTGGTTAAAAATCTCACGTTTATTTGGCGTCCAGGATTCATCTGGCATCGCAAGCAGGTCTTCAACAGACAAGGTCTTGTCGGCATCCTCGATATAATGGATTTCATCCTGCAGCACGTACATCCGCTGCGAGGGATCAAGCGTCAGCGTACCTCCCCAGACAGAGGTGCTAATAAACCACAAAAGAAGCCAAAAACGCACAGCTACCATGACCCGTCAAAGCTACCTGAACACCCTACAGTCTAGCGGGAATTCGGCTGAGAACACGCAAATGGCTTGTTTTTTGGACACAGCACCGCCTCTTTGAAAGCACTCCACCAAATTTCGTCTATTATTTGAACTACCCTATCTTTCAAGGAGGTTTCGGGTATGGTCTTTTCAACCGAGTTTCTCAATCTGGTCAAAATACTGCGCCATCACTTCAAGCAAGAGGGCTTAGGGAGTATTCGCCTGCAAGATGAGCACTTGCTGGCCCGTATTGTTGATTATGCACAGCGCTCCGAACGCGCCGAAACCAAGGATCTTGCCTTTGAAATTCTCAGACTGGCTGATGTGCAACTGAGTCGGAGCTTTCTTGATCATTCAGGCACCGAGATGCCTAAGGTACCTCGCACCTATCGCGGACAGGCGGTGCAATCCAGCCCGGATGAGCAACCCTCGCTGGAGCAGGTCATCAAACCTCGCGCACCCCGTTGGTATCGTGGTGTAAAAACGGGTTAATGTTCCCTGCTTCAGGCTCCATCCATTCCTGATTTTGCAGGAAGAAGTGTGATCCATCGCGGATTTCGTGGTGGCTATCCCAAATGTGATCTTGCGAATCCCTTTCCAGACCGTAAACTGATGCCAACCCGCAAAGCAGGATTGGAGTTTGCATGACAGATAAATACAAATACATTGGCCCTCTTTATGACTTTCTCAGCACCATTTATGGCGGAGAATCCATCCATAACTGCAAGCGCGCCATGCTGACCAACGAGTATATTAAACCCGGCACTAAAGTCTTGATCGCGGGCGTCGGCCACGGTAAAGACGCGATACGGGCGGCGGAATTAGGCGCAGACGTTACCGTCGTGGATATCTCAGAAACGATGCTCAAAAAGCTGCAACAGGCCTTTGCCAATCAACCTGGCCAACTTAAAGTGCGCGTTGTGCACGCTGACATCCTGACATTCGATGAATTCGAACAGTATGATATGGTCATCGCCAATTTCTTCCTGAACGTCTTTTATAAGGATTTCATGTTGAAACTGATGCACCACCTGGTCCGTTGCGTCAGACCCGGCGGGGCTTTCGTGGTGGGAGATTTTGCCTATCCTTCGGGGAACCCACTCAAACAGCTTGTTCAGAAGGGCTACTGGTACATCGCAGCCATCATCTTTTACTTTGCCTCAGACAACGCGGTTCATGAAATCTACAACTATCCAGAGCTGATGAAGGCTGAAGGCTTAAAAATAACGGATACACGCCACTATCGCTATCTTGGCATGAACTGTTATACCTCAGTGATGGGTATCAAATAGGCACAGCACAGCTCCCGCCGTGTTCGAGGTAGCCTTTCAGGCGACCCGCTTGCCTAAGAAGGATGTATAGGCATCAACACCGAGAACAGGCGTGTGTTTCTCATCCTTCATATCCAGCCCCGCGTCGATCATGTATTGCTTATAATCATACACAGGGTGAATAGCGGCGCCGGTTGTCGCCCAGAAAATCAAAATCGCGGTGTACCAATAAAGGTTTTTGAAAAGCTTGGCCAGGGGATTACCCTGAGGTAAAGCAAAGTCACTGATGACCACAGATCCGCCCACGCGCGTCAGCTTGATCAGATGATTAAGCACATCAGGAATCATGGCTCTGGGAAACAGATTCAGGAAAAAGTTGCCCGTCACCATGTCATATTGGCCAAACTCTTCGACTTTAAAAATATCACTGTGTACAACACGGATATCCAGCGTCTTGCCACTCTTGGCCACCCCTTCTCTGAACTTGTCCAGCATGGCTTTCGATAGGTCCACCACGGTGACGATGGCACCACGTTCCGCCGCATAAATGGCTTCTTTCCCGTGACCGACTCCCGCAAACAACACTTTGTCCCCCGCTTTGAGGTGAGGCGGATTCAGCATGCTGCATTTGCATTGATAAATAGCATTGCCAGCGAACACCCAGCTAAGGGCATCGTAGACGGGACCCATCAACCAGTATTTATCTTTCTTCATCGTGAACCCACAGTCATTCAGCAAGTTAAACAGGCCGACACCTTACCATCTCGCCGGGGCAAAAAAAAAGGCGAACTACCCCGCCGTTTCAAGATAGCTCACCAAACCGACAACCTTGTCACACTGTACGACATCCATTTCCGTCCAAAACCAACATGAGCCAAACAGTCTTGGATTCAGTGACCTGACGTCGGCATTTTAGGTAAGGTGAGACTGGTAAGGCATGAACGAACTGATGAAAGGATCAACTTGTTGATGTAACTCTCATTTTTTCTCAAAACAATTCAACATCACCTGAATTGGTCGGCGGGGCAGATTCGGACAGATCATCTTCCGCGTGGATCACAATCTCATCCACAACCTGGCGCTGCTCATCAATCAACTGGTGCAATACCTGAACCACCTTATCAAAAGCGGCCTGGCTCTCTTCACTGGAATCCAGAATTTGAAAGGTCTCGACAATGGCCTGGTCTACACGCTTAATGAGGTAGTTCTCCTGGTCGTCATCCAGCCCCATCTTAGGAAGGGTCGTTTCCAGTTCCTGCATGAGACTTTTGAGCACCGCCATACCCGAATCCTGCTGGGATTTGAGCCGTGTCCCGAGCCCACTCATAACGGTCTGAATCGACATGAATGACATCAGCAGGGATTTAGTTTGCTGCAACAAGGCCTGCTCCGCGTCCAGCTGACGCAGCTTGGCATCGGCGGCTTCAAGCATAAAAGGGAACAGGTCCTTGTAGCGGCCGTACCGATCACGGTCGTCTACCGGCATGTTCTTAACCAGCAAGGCAACGCGTGGAAAATTGAACTGGGTACGAACACCAAAGTCATGAATGCGTTGGTCGCTTCGCAGTAATACCATCAACTCTTTTTCCAGCGGCTTAACATCACCTTTGGACGAGAAAAACAAATCGCCCTGTTTGGTATGGAACTGCAGACAACAACTCAAAGCAAAAAAATTGCACACCGCGAAAAAACGCTCAGCCAGCACGTTATAAGAACGAATACAGAAACTCTGCTGGGCAAATGACAGCGCCTGACCCAGCTCACTACTTCCCGCCATCGCAACGATGGCAGTCTGATGCGCTTCTTTGAAGGCGTCCTGTAATCCGGCCTGTTGATCCGTAAACTTGAGCAATACGCCAATCTTGGCTTTCAGCTCTTCTGGCTCGCAAGGCTTTACAATGTAGTCATCACCACCCACTTCGTAGCCGAGCATACGCTCCCTGACGGAACTGCGCCCTGAGAGGAACACAACGGGTATCTCGGCTGTTTCAGGATTTTGCTTGATTAGATCGCAGACTTCATAGCCATTCATTCCAGGCATCTGCACATCCAACAGTATCGCAGACGGTTTTAATTCATTTACAGCGACAAGCCCAGCCTCGCCATTCTCAGCCTGGTAAATTTCAAACTCATCGCGGAGATGCTTCTCCAGAAATTTGCGAACGATCTTGTCATCATCAATGATTAATAAGGACTTCAAACCGCCCTCCTTTATTAGCAATCAATTGACGCGTTTAAAGAGAACGGTCTCGACCACATTACCGATTTTGACTTCGCCCACTTTTTCAAAGCCAAGCTTGAGATAGAAATTGAGATAGCGTGTATTGCCCGTATCCAATCCGATACCGCAGGTCCCCGGACTTTCTCTGCAAATGTTTTCGACGGCGCTGATTAGCATGCGCCCATAGCCCTGGCTTTGGTATTTGGGATGCACGGCAATGAAAGGAAGATGGTGGTGCAGATCTTTGGGCAGAACCGCCTGCACCTGATCATGGTATTCGATGTACCGGCGGGTTGAGGACAGGCCCGCCGTTAACATCATTTTGATGCGCCAGTTAAACTGATCAACCAGCGCAATCCGGGATCCCGGGCAGCTGATGAAGGCGACGGCAACGAGCACATCATCCTCAGTTATCCCGATGGCGTCCTGTCCGTTCGCGAAGTGGAGCTCAAGCCCTTCCCGCAAGGTTGCTCTTACACGCTGATCATAACCGGCGCGATTACTGTCAAACAAATATTGAAAAGTGGGTTCATGGCGATAGGCATGAAACAACAGAGATTTTGCTTCTCCTAACGCAGAACGATCCAGACGAACCAAGGTGGCATCAGCGGCGTTTTCGACCATCGGACTTTGTCTCCTGTTGATTGGTCTTTAGTTATTATTGTTGTTATTTTGACTAATATAAGCCACTCACAGAGTCAAAGAAAGTCTTGCCGTCACAATTCCCGGTTCGTTAGTTTTGTCTACCGAAATCTGTTCAACACTGACGCCGGTCGTTTTATTGAGATTTTCGAGCCACAACATCATCCGGTTAAATTCAACTTTATCCAACCAGATATTCATCTTATCGTCACCCTTGGGCTCGAAGCGCTGCAGTTCGATATTTTGTGTTCGGGCGGAAGCACTCACGACGGATAGCAGCGACTGGCCTTCCGTGAGCGTAATTTTATTGCCACCACTCCCCCCGCCCAGCTGCCGCGCAAGTCCCTCGTTTTCCCGCATCCATTTCAAATCGTCGTAGGCCGATTCAGCTTGTTTTTTTGATTGGTTACGGAAATCGGCTGCAGGCTGCCAGACCATCGCATACAGGAGAAAAACTGCCACTGCCGCGGCCAGCGCCTTTACTGCCAGCTGATCCCGATGACTGAGTCCGTGAAACCAGCCGCTTGCCTTCTTAAGCACGCCATTCAATTCGTTCTGCACTGCATCAGCTCCCTTTCACCGTCACACGGCCACGTACACCATTGCTTTCTTTGATTGCAGACCCCAGGTCTGCCACGTAGCCGGCATTCGTCAGTGCCTGCTTGTAAAGATCCAGTTGATCCAGTGTCGTCGCCTTTACTTCCAGCGCCAACTCACCACGCGGATTAAACTGCACGTTATTAAGCTCCATTCCCTGACTGTTAGGCTGCTGCTTGAGTTGAAATCCAGCTTCAGCCAACATTTTCAGAAAATCGGCCTGACCGCCACCGGCCCCGGCATTTCGTATCTTACCCTCCATTTGCCGACGCGGACTCATCACGGTACGCTCACCCGGATAAAGCCCCTGATACACCTGCGTTATCTGCTGGCGATACAGATCAGCATGCTGCTGATAGAGAATGCCTTCAGCCACGGATAAGCCGACTTGCACGGCGAGCAAAAAACCTGCCGCAGCGGCAACCGGCCACCAACGCCGCCACTCACCCGATGACTGGGTTGTTTGACTGCGGTATTGTCCCTGGCACAGGTTAGTTCCAGACTCGCCTGTGGCAAGCGTATGTGAAATCAGCTCAAAGGGGGTTACCCCATAAACAGGTGATTCGGTCTGTAAACCCTGAATGTGTTCCATTTGCGCCAATAACACCCGATCCTCTTCCTGATTGGCATTATTGACATAAACCTTGAGCGTTTTGTCGTTGCCGGCGGCCTCGGCTTCAAGCCCGACGACTTCGAGGAAGGCCAGTGCATTGACTTTCAGCATGCGCACGAGCGTATAGCCTGGCTGGTGGATCAACACAGCATCGCCGTCGATAACCAGGCTAACAACACCCTCCTCACCGGGTACACCTTCTGCATCTGCGTACATCGCGGCCAGCGGCCACGGTAATTGCGTGACCAGACTGTAGTATTCCGCCATATTTTCATGGCTGATGGCCAGAACTGGCCAGATATCCTTTTCTTTTCGGACAGCAAGGGCCAGATGCAAACCTTCCACATCCTCGGCCAGCACATCCTCAATCGCAAACGGCAGCGCCTGCTGAATGTAACGTGCCTGTTTTGCAGGAATCTGAGCACGGCACAGGGTAATCAGGTTTGCAGGAATAATGTAGTTGACCCACACATCATCCAGCCCATTCTGTTGTACGGTACCGATCAGCTCATCCAGCGTCGACTCACCCGCCCCCATGGGCTCGCCCACATAGCTGAACAATCCCCACTGAAACTGGCCTTCGTCGGAAGCCGTGGGAGAGGGTCTGAGAAAGAGTTTTGCTGTCATGACGCACTTATCCGCTATTTAATAATCACTACCGGCTTGGTAATGTCCTGCTTCTTGCCAAAATCCCGCCGAAGCACACTGACTTTTCCTGCGCTATCCCTGTAAAGTGTAGACACCATTCGATAACTACGACCATCTACGATCGCGCGGATGGTGGCTTCAAAGTAATTTGAAGCCACCACAATGTCCTGAGTCGGAGTGCCCCTCAGGGCCGCTAATTGCGGTAAACCTAAAAAATCGGCCGCCGTTTTGAAACCTTTTTGCTTTTTGCGCTCTTCCACCACTTCCTGGGCCTGTTGCAATGTCAGCCCAGGGATCAGCGCCACCAACACAGTGGGCGATGCGGTATTGACATTGACCTGCCTGACGTTCGCTGGCAGCACACAAACAACACGGCTCAAGGCCTGGTATACTTCTGCCGTCATCCCTTCGATGAGCCAGAGCTCCGAGACATCGGTAAAATACGTATCGCCCGTGCGATAGGGATCGGGCTTCAGCAGATAGATGTCATCCTCTGCGCCACGAAAATTCGTACTCTCCTGATCGGCGTCGATCCAGTCTACAAAATGTTCCGGCACCAGTTCCGGGGGCAATGTCACACCACCGAGATTATTCAGCAGACGAGACAAGCGATCCAGCATATTTTTATCGACTCTGGGCGGCTCCGTCTGATTGTTAACCAGTGCATTCAGGTTTATTCGCCCCATCAAATCGTCCAATTGCCCTTCAATGCCCACATTGAGATCAATCGGTAACTGAACCGCGTTCCCACCCCAGGGCTCATCCTTAGGATCTTCCTCATGGTCAATGAACTGCTTGCTGGCATTATCCTTGTTCCAGTCATTACGCAGCATGTTACGCGCAAAAAACTCTCCGCCCAAGGCATAACTACGCGCCTGATTCTGTTCTACGATATTGGTCGCGCGCCGTATATCCAGGCTTTGCTTGGTACTCAAACCTGCCGCCAGAATCGTCACGAGCGCAACGATAAACACGATAAGAATCAGTACCATGCCTCGCTGACGCCCAGGCAAACGGCGTTCGGAGCGGAACAAAGGCTTTTGCCTGCTCATTGCACAGCGCCTCCGTTCAGCTCGCCACTGGCGTCACCATTCAAATTGCCGCCATTCAAATCGCCGCCATTCCCATTACCATTCAGCCCACCTGTGCCACCCCCATTGGCGCTGCGACCGTTGACGGGGGGCACCTCACTGGCGATAGGAAACACGCGTCGAACCTCGCCCAAGGTGCCAGGCTCATACACAATTTCAACCCCTTTAGGCAGAGCAGAAGGCGGCGCTTCGCCTACGCCTGCACTCAATACAGGCCATTCTTCAGTCCAATTATTGGAGCTATCCAAAAAACGGATTTTAAATTGGCGTACACCTGTCAGCAACTTGAGTGTCACCGGCTGGGTGTCCTGTGCGCGATCCAGTACACGCCAATAGTCACGGTACAGGACTTCGTCCTCCAGGCGGTAGGCGATGCGCTGTAAACTGCTGCGGCGGGGAATCGCCTGATCGTCTTCAGTGACCAGCTCCTGCAATAAGGTCGCCGCATCCCGCCACCCCGTTCGGGTCAATTCGACCAGATTGGCGGTATTCGCGGTCGTCAGCGAAGGCAGTCGCATGCCATAACCATCGCGAACCGGTCGATCCACGACCTGAGAAAAGTCAGCCGCCAGCAAACGATCAATTTTTTGCACCTGCTCCAGCATGGCTGATTTTTCTTCCAACACCGCCTTATTTCGCAAGGACTGATTGAGCAGAGTGAAAGCACCCGTGCCCAACAACGCCGTTATCGTGATGGCGATCAGAACTTCAATAAGCGTAAAACCGCTGGCCCGCTTCATTGGGTGGGCCCCAGGAACGTTGCCAGCGTTGCAACTGAACGCTCTTTAAACGAATCCGAAAAGGTCATAAACACTTCAAATTCTATCCGGCGCATTGCGGGATCGGTCGTGGCTTTAACCTTTCGGACAACACGCCAGTCGTACCCACCCATCTGAATATTCTTCTTATTTTCTCCTGGGCCCGGAAATTGCCCGGTCATATAAAGTTCGTTGTATTCGTTTTCCGCAATCCACTGGCCCAGCGTGATTTCTTCCAAACGGGACTGCGTATCAACCGCCATGGTAATCGATCGCATGAGCGACACACTGGCCACCGCAAAAATGACCAGGGCGACCATGACTTCTACCAGCGTAAACCCCCTCGACCTACTCTTCATCGGCAGGCACCTCGAGCGTCATTGGATTTACACCATCTGAAACCACTTTGTAAGCGATGCCAGGGGTCGACAGGGATGACAGCGTGACCGAAAACGGTGTCGTCTCACCACTGGAGAGCATCAGAATCTGAGGGCGAAAGGGTTCCTGCTCATCTTCCTCGTCTTTTTCGGCAGATTGGCTGTCACCGTCTTCTGCGTTGCGGTCATCATTTTCTTCGTCATCATCATCGTCACCGAAATCACGAAACATCGACGATTCACGGGGATCTTTTTTTCGCAATTCAAAACCGGGGCCAAGTGCATCGGTATTCACTTGAATCGAGGGAGGAAACAAAGGGGCCATTAAAAACCGCTGAGGCAATTCGATCCACTGTCGATTTTTTTCATCGAACCCCCGAAAGCTGTAACCATCTTCGGTAAGCTCAAGACCGATCTCGACGTTCTGCATGACGGCTTCATCGGCCGCCATTTGCAGAACAGCAATCAGACGGCGCGCTTCATTCTCCAGTTCGCGTTTATCCCGGTTTCCCGACGCAACCAACGTGATCATCCCGACCATCACCCCAACGATGACCATGACCACCATGATCTCGATCAGGGTAAATCCGCGCTCCCTCTGTCTCATACGGCTTAGTTAAGGTTCCAGCTACCAATATCGGTATCGTAGCCTTCTCCGCCTTCCTTGCCATCCGCACCGAATGAGAATACATCGAAGGGACCATTTACACCGGGACTGATGTACTGGTAATCGTTATCCCAGGGATCCTTGGGCAGGCGTTTGATATAGCCGTCCGGGTTCCAGTTTTTAGCTTCCGGAAATCCAGAGGGCTTGCTAACCAGAGCCTGCAGGCCCTGCTCGGTGCTCGGATACTGCTTATTATCCAGCTTGTAGAGATCCAGAGCATTCGCCAATGCCCGAATATCCTGGTTTGCAACCGTCACCATCGCCTGATCTGTTCGCCCCATCAACTGCGGCGCAACCGCAGCAACCAGCATTCCGAGAATGACCAGTACGACCATGATTTCAATCAGGGTAAAACCGCTATTTTTTCCCTTCATTGTTGTGTATTCCTCTTTAAGATTTTGGATTTGAGCGTGCCAACATCAGCCAACAATGTTGCTCATACTGAGAATCGGCAACATGATCGCCATGACGATAATCAGAACGACAGCGCCCATGAACAGCAGCATGAAGGGTTCGAACAGACCGACCAGTGTCGCAATCTGCCCCTGCAGATCAGTCTCCTGGTTACGGGCGGTTCGTTCCAGCATTTCACCCAGCTCACCGCTGGCCTCCCCGCTGGCAATCATGTGAATCATCATGGGCGGAAAATAACCGGTCTGCTCCAGGGATTTGTACAAGCTGGCACCTTCACGTACTTTCTGGGAAGCATCTGCAACCTTCTGTTTTAAATACTGGTTACTGAGTACTTCCGCAGAAATCCGTAAGGCCTCGACCAAGGGCACCCCACTGCTATTGAGGATACTCAGGGTGCTGGCGAAGCGTGCCGTGTTCGTTCCCCGTACCATTTTCTTGAGGAAAGGCAAATATAACATCTGACGATGAACCTGAAGGCGAAACGCCGGCTTGGTCATCATATACTTAAATCCAAAGCCACCTGCGACCAGGAGAATCACCACGAAAAGACCGTAATTCACAACCCAGTCGCTCAGGGTCAACATGACCTCTGTCAGCATGGGCAGTTTCTGCCCGTTATTGATAAACACCTTGATAATATCGGGAACAACATAGCCCAGCAAAAACCCGACAATACCAATACATACGAAGGTCAAAATAATCGGGTAAATCGCAGCGAGCTGAATCTTCTGCCGACTGGCCTGACGCTGCTCGGTATAATCTGCCAGACGATTCAGAACAAGATCCAGGTGACCGGCATGCTCGCCTGCGGCAACCGTTGAGCGATACAACTCAGGGAAGGCATTCGGAAACTCGCTCAGACTGTCCGCCAGAGAATACCCCTCAAGCACACGGGAGCGAACAGCAAGCATGATACTTCTAACTTTATCACTTTCCGTCTGAGCCGATACCGCACCCAATGATTCTTCAATGGGAATACCTGACTGAATCAGTGTCGACAACTGACGGGTAATCAGGGCAAGTGCGGCTGCGCTCATGCGACCGCCCTGGCGACGAAATGCACCGGCCCGATTCTGCTTCTCCGCAGCCGGTTCGACTTCGAGTGGTGTCAGCCCTTTGTCACGCAACTGCTGACGAACCTGGCGGGCACTGTCACCCTCCATGACACCTTTCTGTTGACGCCCTTTGGCATCAAGGGCTTTGTAATCAAATGCCGCCATGACTCAATTCCGTTAATCCTTGGCCGTGACGCGAATAACTTCCTCAACGGAGGTCAGACCCGCCAGCACTTTGGCAATACCATCCTGCTTGATACTGGGACCCCGTGCCCGGGCATTGAGTTCGAGCTCCTGCTCACCCGCCTGCTGATGAATCAACTGCCGCAGGGTATCGTCCACTTCAACGACTTCATAAATCCCCATTCGGCCCCGATAACCCAGATTACTGCATTCGGAGCAGCCTTTCGGGTGATAGATCGTTGGTGGATTCGCCGCGTCAACCTGAAGGAAGTTGCAGGTATCGGCATCTGCGGTATACGACTCCTTACAGACGGGGCAAAGCGTTCTGACCAGGCGCTGAGCAACCACAGCGACCATACTCGAAGAGATCAGGAAGGGTTCAACGCCCATATCCATCAATCGGGTCACGGCACCCACCGCACTGTTGGTGTGCAGGGTTGACAGCACCAGGTGACCGGTCAAACTCGCCTGCACCGCAATTTCTGCGGTTTCCAGATCCCGGATCTCACCGATCATAACGACGTCTGGGTCCTGGCGCAGAATCGCACGTAAACCTCGCGCAAAGGTCATATCGACCTTGGTATTGACCTGGGTCTGACCAATGCCCGGCAGGTTGTATTCAATGGGGTCTTCGACCGTCAGGATATTACGGGACTTGTCATTGATTTCAGAGATGGCCGCATACAAGCTGGTCGTCTTACCCGACCCTGTCGGACCGGTAACCAAAATGATACCGTGCGGGCGGTGAATCATTTTATGCACCAGACGGAAATCCCGTTCGCTCATGCCGATCCGTTCAAGTTTGAGGCGGCCAGCCTGCTTGTCGAGCAAACGGAGCACGATCCGCTCGCCGTTGGCTGACGGCATGGTCGAAACCCGGATATCAACCTCTTTCCCCCCAACTCTCAGGGAGATACGGCCGTCCTGAGGAATCCGCTTTTCGGCAATGTCGAGTTTCGCCAGTACCTTGATACGCGACACCAGCAGCGGGGCCAGCGCCCTCTTGGGCTTGACCACTTCACGCAGCACGCCGTCGAGACGGAACCGCACGATCAAGTCTTTTTCAAACGTTTCAATATGAATATCCGAGGCACCTGTTTTGACGGCCTCAGTCAAAATCGCGTTAATCAGGCGAACGATCGGGGCATCATCTTCCTGCTCTAACAAATCTTCGGTTTCTGGCACTGAATTCGCCAGACTCATCAAATCCATATCATCGCCAAGGCCTTCCACCATCTGCATGGCTTCAGCAGAATCGTTCTGATAGGCCTTTCCCAGCGCCTCTTCAAACTGATCCGCAGCAATCGGATGAAACACCCCGGCGCCAGCGGTAAAGCGGTTGACCTCGGCCAGCGCCAGCAGGGTGATACCCTCCCTGAAATAAATCTGGGGGGTGGAATGGCCCTCCGGGGTCACCACAAATACGCCATGACGACGGGCATAGGAAAACGGTAGGCGGCGCTGAATACTGCGCTCTGACAATACCGGTACATTCTCCTCATCCCTGGAGGATTTAATAGCAGCAGATGAATCTGCCAGGCTGGTCTGACTTCGTGTAACCATGTTCTTTCTTGTCTTCAGCTGAAAATTGCGCACGCTAGGGCGCTAGAATCTAAAACATCTGAACCGCTTCTACCAGCACATTGCCGTCAAAGTGAGAATTCGTTACTTAATCTTAATACAGTCCGTCACAGATTGTGTTTCCAAGCCTGAAAAAAAAAGCTTTATCTGATTTAATTGGGTTATATTTAGCAAAATAAGTGGACAATCTCTGTTAAAAAGCAACGGAACGTGTGTGAACTCAGCCATTATTAACCAGAAAGCCCCCTTGATTGCCGCACTGACGCTGGTCACCGCTGCGGTGGGTTATGCCTCATGGCGAGGAGTCGTCATCTATCGGGAAGCGGCACAACCCCGCCCCGTCGTTGTCAGTCGTAGCGTGACCGAACCGATGAACCAGACGCACACGATTGCCCAGATACTCCCCCTGAATATCTTTGGGCAGGAAATTGAAGCCGCCCCAGTAGTCGAAAAATCAACCGAAGACCTGCCTGAGACCAATCTTCGCCTGACCTTGCGAGGTGTTTCGGCAGCAACGGAAGACGAAAAAGGTGGGGCGCTCATTGAGGGGCCTGACCGTAATACTGACTTTTTCCGCATCGGCGAGCAAATGCCAGGTAATGTCGTCCTGCATTCAGTCTTCGCCAATCGGGTCGTGCTGGATCGCAATGGTGCACTGGAGAACCTGACCTTCCCAGACTCCTTTGAAGATGGCGGTTATGTGACCGTCTATGACGCGGGCGCTTCCCAGGGGTATGAAGAACCCGCCTACAGCGAGCCCGTCTACGAAGAGCCTTACGCAGAACCCCCGGTTTATAACGATTCAAGTGTCGCTAACGACCCTGCGATGGGGTATGAGGCGCCCCCACCAGATGACGGCGCCAGCTATGAGCAAGCTTATCAGCCGCCCGAGGAATACGTTCCCGAGGTGTCAAGTGACCCCGCTGCGGCGGCCCAGGCACTGGAAGAACAGCGTAAGCAAGAAATTCGGGATCGCTTGCAGCGCTTACGTGAACAGATACGCGCTCGAACCGAAGGCTGACGGCGTTTTACACAGGCATACAAATCTCCGCCAGCTTTAAGCCGCGATCCCTCCTATACTGAGGTGGGACATTCTCGGGGCGATGACGAGGCGGTGGATTGATTCAGCAGATCCCGGTGCGGCTGGCGTATGAGCGACTACCTGTCGGGCTTCAGGGCATGAAGGCCGTCGTCTTCGCCTGTGCGCTCTGGTCCTGTGTTACGCTGGCTGCGATAGAAATCACCCAGCAGGTCCTGCAAAAGATCGAAGCTGAATTCGGTCAGTCGGCCCGAAAACGGATTGAAAGCTGGCAGCGGCTACTCAATATCCCCCAGGATGTAGCCGAAAACCGCAAACTCTCCCTGGTAAACTCGTTTTTTAATCAGGTCCGATTCCGGTCGGATCTGGAACATTGGGGCAAAGAAGATTATTGGGCAACCCCCCTTGAACTGCTCATTACCAATGGGGGGGACTGTGAAGACTATTCCATCGCAAAGTATTTTACTCTGAGGGAACTGGGGGTCAGCACTGAAAAACTCAGAATCACCTATGTCAAGGCACTGGAACTTAATCAGGCTCACATGGTGCTAGCCTATTACAGCGAACCCGATGCAGAGCCTCTGATACTGGACAACCTCAAATCAGATATACTTCCCGGCTCCCAACGGGAAGATCTGTACCCGATCTACAGTTTCAACGGTGACGGCCTCTGGCTGGCGAAGCAGCGCGGTCTCGGCAAACGGGTGGGTGAATCCACCAAATTGAGTCAGTGGACAGAGCTAAATGAACGCTTAATCAAACAGTTAAAAGATAGTCTTTAAGTAAATTATCACACAATGCTACGCATCTTTGAGCGCTGGATAACACCTTTCCCGGAGCAGTCTCCCAACCAACCCCCGAATGGCTTACTTGCCTTCTGCCTGTATTACAGTCGTGGCGTCAAGAGCTCCCTATTCGTCATGACCCTGCTGACGGCGCTGATGGCCATCATGGAAGTGTCGCTATTCAGGTTCCTGGGTGAGCTGGTTGACTGGCTCTCAGCCCATCAACCCGATACCTTCCTTCAGGAGGAGGGGAAGACCCTGCTCGCGTGGTCAGCACTTGTTCTGATCGGTCTGCCAGTGGTTGTATTTCTGCATGCAGCCGTGGTGCACCAAGCTCTTTTGGGCAATTACCCCATGCGGGTTCGCTGGTTGGCGCATCGCTACCTGTTGCGGCAAAGCCTGTCTTTTTACCAAAATGATTTCGCCGGGCGTATTGCCACCAAGGTCATGCAAACCGCTTTATCGCTGCGCGAATCCGTCATGAAAACGCTGGACGTCATCCTGTATGTCTTTATTTATTTCATCTCCATGCTGGTTGTCATCGCAGAAGCGGATGTTCGCCTGATCTACCCGATGCTGGTCTGGTTCGCGGTATATGTCCTTCTGCAGTTATATTTTGTGCCCCGCCTGAAACGGGTTTCAACCGAACAGGCGGATGCACGCGCCGTCATGACCGGCCGCATTGTGGATAGCTACACCAATATCACGACCGTTAAATTGTTCTCGCATACGCAACGCGAAGCGGATTACGCCCGGGAAGGCATGGACGGTTTTTTGCAAACTGTTTACCGCCAGATGCGGCTGGCGACAGGAATCAATGTTTCCGTGCATGTGCTGAACTATGTGCTGGTCTTCGCCATCGCCGCGGAGGCCATTGTGCTCTGGATCGATTCAGCCATTTCGGTGGGCGCGATTGCGGTGGCCATCAGTCTGGCGCTGCGGCTCAACGGGATGTCCCAGTGGATCATGTGGGAAGTGACGTCGCTCTTCGAAAATATTGGCACGGTGGCGGATGGGATGCACACGCTTGCGCAGCCCGAAGCCGTCGCAGACCGGCCCGAGGCGGGCCCGCTCAAGGTTCAGGGGGGGCTTATTGAATTTACAAACGTCGGTTTCCACTATGGTAAAGGTTCCGGTGTCATTGAAGGATTGAACCTTACCCTGCAGCCAGGTGAAAAGGTTGGGCTTGTCGGGCGCTCCGGTGCCGGAAAATCCACCCTGGTCAATCTGTTGATGCGTTTTCACGATCTCGAAACGGGACAAATACGAATCGATGGACAAAACATTGCTGAGGTCACCCAGGACAGCCTGCGACACTCCCTCGGCATGGTCACCCAGGACACCTCGCTACTGCACCGTAGTGTGCGTGACAACCTGCTTTATGGCCGCCCCGAGGCGACCGAGGCCGAGATGATCGAGGCCGCCCGACGGGCTGAAGCACACGACTTCATTCTTGGCTTAACCGACCCGCACGGACACACGGGTTACGACGCGCAGGTCGGCGAGCGCGGTGTAAAATTGTCAGGGGGTCAGCGGCAGCGTATCGCAATTGCCCGTGTCCTGTTAAAGGATGCGCCCATCCTCATTCTGGACGAAGCCACGTCCGCACTGGATTCCGAAGTCGAAACCGCGATTCAGGAAAATCTGATGCGACTGATGAAAGGCAAAACCGTCCTCGCGATTGCCCATCGTCTTTCAACCATTGCCGCCATGGATCGCCTGATTGTGATTGATCACGGTCAGATCGTCGAACAGGGCAGCCATGCCGAACTGATCCGTTCGGGTGGATTATATGCCCAGTTGTGGACGCATCAGACCGGAGGCTTTCTGGGCGTCGATACAAATAATTGACCCATGCCATAAAACCGACACGCGAAATCGGTACACTGGGCTGAAAACACCTATAAAACAGCCTTGGGGATAGGGACAGACGATGGGAAGCAAAGATCCGGTTGCGATTGAGGAAGAAGCCCAACGCATTTTGGCAGATATTCGTCGCCATATTATTAACGATCTTGGGAATGACCCCGATCCCCCTCGCCTCGACACCTGCTATGGCGGGCTCGCCCGAACATTGCGGGACCGAATGGTTGAACGCTGGCTGAATTCCCAGCGGCGCTACTACAAGCAGCACGTTAAGCGCGTCTATTACCTGTCAATGGAATTTCTACCGGGTCGATTCCTCAAGAACTATATCGTCAACCTGAAACTGCGCGAGGAAGTCGAACGGGCGCTCACTACGCTTTCCTTCTCGCTCGAGGAGCTGGAGAGTCAGGAATGGGATGCAGGACTCGGCAATGGCGGCCTGGGGCGTTTGGCTTCCTGCTTTCTGGATTCCATGGCCACCCTCAATGTTCCAGGCTACGGCTATGGTATTCGTTACGACTACGGCATTTTCCACCAGACCATTGAGAATGGCTGGCAGGTAGAACACAGCGACAACTGGATTCGCCATGGCAACCCCTGGGAATTCATGCGCTCACAGTTTCTGTATGACGTACATTTTTATGGACATACCGAAGCGCAGCGCGATATTGAAGGCCGCGAGCGTCACCAGTGGGTCGATACGGAAGTGGTCAAGGCCATGCCCTACGACACCCTCGTGCCCGGCTATGGCACAGACAATGTCAGCAACATGCGCTTGTGGACCGCAGTTGCCAGCGAGGATTTCAACCTCACCCAATTCAATCAGGGTGACTACACCGGGGCGATGGAAGCCAAGGTTCGCAGTGAGAACATCACCAAAGTCCTCTACCCCAGCGATGAAAAACGCGAAGGCCGACTGCTTCGGCTCAAGCAGCAATATTTTCTGGTTGCAGCAACCCTGCAGGATATTCTTCGTCGTTTCAAAAAACGCAACCATGATTTCACCCAGTTGCCGGAACTCGCGGTCGTTCAACTGAATGACACGCATCCTACGATCGCCATCCCGGAGTTAATGCGCCTCCTGATCGACATCGAAGGGCTGGAATGGGAGGATGCCTGGGCCATCTGTACCCGCATGTTTTCCTACACCAATCACACCGTGCTGCCGGAAGCACTGGAAACCTGGCCGGTTGAACTGTTGAGCCAACTTCTGCCCCGACATATGGAAATCATCTATGAGATTAACCGTCGATTCCTGGTGGAGGTCGCACGCCGCTACCCCAAAGACAGCGACAAACTGACCCGCATGTCCATTATCGCCGAAGGCGACGTCAAAAAGGTAAGGATGGCGCATCTGGCGATTGTTGGCTCCCACGCGGTCAATGGTGTCGCAGAGTTACACACGCATATCCTGAAGGAACAGGTTTTTCAGGATTTTGACGAGCTGTTTCCAGGACGGATCATCAATGTCACGAACGGGGTGACGCCTCGTCGCTGGCTCCTGCAAATCAATCCGGGGCTCGCGGAGTTGATTACCCGTCATATCGGCGATGGCTGGATCACGGATTTACGCGAGCTGGAACAGCTCAAACCCCTGGCCGAAGATCCCGCCTTCCGGCGCGCCTGGCAATCGGTCAAGCACCTTAACAAGGAACGATTGGTGAACTACATTGCCCGCAAGGTCAATACTACCGTCAATTCGCATTCCCTGTTCGATGTTCAGGTCAAACGCATCCATGAATACAAGCGCCAGTTACTGAACCTGTTGCATGCCATCACGCTCTACCAACGCATTCGGGACAACCCCAGTCTGGACATGGTACCGCGTACGATTATTCTGGCGGGCAAAGCAGCGCCGGCCTATACCCTGGCGAAACTGATCATCAAGCTCGCCAACTCGGTCGCCGAACGGGTTAACCATGATCCGCAGGTGCAGGACCGGATGAAGGTGGTGTTTCTGCCTAATTACTGCATTTCTCAGGCTGAAAAAATAATCCCGGCCGCAGATCTCTCGGAACAGATCAGCACCGCCGGGCTAGAGGCTTCCGGCACAGGCAATATGAAATTCGCGCTGAACGGTGCACTGACCATCGGTACGCTTGACGGAGCCAATGTCGAAATGCAGGAGGAAATCGGGGCTGAAAACCTGTTTATCTTCGGCAAGACGGCGGAAGAGGTCGTTGCCCGACGCGAAGAGGGGTACGACCCCTATGCCTGTGTCCGCCAGGACATTGAGCTGAAAAAGGTTCTGACCCTGATCGACAGTGGCGAATTCTCGCCGGGGCAGAAAGACCTGTTCAAACCGGTTTTGCGCACCCTGCTGGATCACGGCGATCACTACATGGTACTGGCCGATTACCGGGCTTATGTCGACACCCAGGATCGGGTTGCGGCGCTTTATGAAAACCGCGACGAATGGGTACGGCGCTCGATACTGAACACCGCTGCGATGGGCAAGTTTTCGTCGGACCGCTCTATTCTGGAGTATGTCGAAAACATCTGGCAGACGCACCCCATCCTGCCCGATTAAGGCGAAGTGGCGTTGCCGGGAGGTTCCGTTTCGCTGCCTGGTAGCACCGATTCGTTTTCCAGAAGGCAACGATAGGGACTGGACTCTTCCAGAAGCGCTTCGTATGTACTGATGGTTTTCAGTTCACCGCCCTGAATAACGACAACTTTGTCGGAATGGGCGGCGACATTGGCTTTATGGGATACAAAAACCAGTGTTGTATCCTTTAACGCCGTCAATGTCTGCAACAACTGGGTTTCGGTACGCAGGTCAAGAGCGCTACTCGCTTCATCCAGGATCAGCACATCGGGCTGGGTGTAAAACGCACGAGCGATGCCCAGACGTTGTTGCTGGCCACCACTGAGCTTCAAGCCTTCGCGGGCAATGATGGTGTCATAACCTTGCGGTAATTCATGAATGATAAAGTCGTGTATCTGGGCCTGCTTCGCGGCGTGCTCAGCAGCCTGCCGGTCAATTTCACCATCCGGCACACCGAAGGCGATATTTCTCAGAACGCTTTCTTCCAGCAAGCAGGTCGATTGGGGAACATACCCTACCCGCGTCTGCCATTGGCGCAACTGTTTTTCAGAGAGGGCTTCACCATTCACCTGAATCGCACCCTCTGCGGGAACCAATAAACCCATGATCAAGTCGATCAAGGTTGACTTACCTGAACCGGACGGGCCGACGATGCACACTTTTTCGCCGCGGCGAATGGCGAAAGAAACGTGTTTGAGTGCCGAACGCCCCTCTTCACGGTAGCGAAAGGAAACCCGATCAAAACTCAGTGATTCAAACGTTGAGGCAGGCAAATCTGCAGAAGACGGCGCGGGAGGCGTTTCCAGCAAATCACGCGACCGTAGCAAATCCTCCCTGATCAAGTCGAAAGCGGCCAGATTGTAACGGATCTCGGCGGCACCGCTGAATACCTCCTTGATCGCGGGCACCAAGCGGTAGGCAGCCAGCCCATAGAGCGCAACCACACCGATGAACTCCGACATGCCCTCCGACCGCAGGGCAATGATAATCGCAATAGCGAGCAATGTGGCAAAAGCAATTGTTTCTAGCAGCAAAACCGGAAGTAATTCCAGCAAGCGATAACGCACACTGTTTTCGGCAGCCGTTTCGGAAGGCCGCGAAAAACGCTCAACAAAATAGGCCCGCCGGTGCGACACCTTGATCTCGCGAAACGCCGTTAAGGCTTCCTGGGTTTTGCGCAGAAGCTCGGCATGCAACTGCGGAAATATTTCCCCCAGCGAATTAATCCTGCCCTGTAACAAACCATATATTGCGGTGTATGCGATACCCAACACCACCAGTGTCGATACTGTAATCCAGGGATCGACCAGTAACAACAGCAGCCCCAGAAAACAAACCATCATCAGATCGCTGAATACTCCGATGGCATTCAGCACAGTCCCGACCGCCGTGCGCTGCACCTCAGTCAGAATATTTTTATTCAGCATCGCCTGATCCCGTTTCTGATAAATCTCATAGGGCAGAGCCAGATACGTATCCAGCAGTCGGCAGGCCAGCTTATGCTCCAGATGAAAACCAAAACGCAACGAAAGCCACAGATCAAAGGCCATAAAGCCATTGCTAATAACCAACAATGCCAATACCGCCCCTCCCGCCAGCACGACAAACTGATTAAGACTGGTAAAACCGAGGCCCTGGTAGATCTGGTGAAACAGGGGATTGGTGTCGACCATATCCGGGTCGATCAAGACAGTAACAAAGGGCATGATCGACGCGACAGAAACGACCTGCAACAGTGCGTTGATCACACCCAGAAAGAGAAGAAGGATAAAGAGACGCCGATCCTTCGGCGTCAGCGTTGTGGCCAGTGCATCCAGAAAGCGCGACATCGCTATGATTGTTTCCTGATAATTGAGAGTAACATAAGACCATAGTATAGCTGACAACCTGTTTCGCTCGACTATGCTTTACTATGCCAATTGTTTTAGCAGACTTGTATTGGAGAGGTAACATGCCGTTGAATTTGTCAGTCAAGAGTAAGCTCTATAGCCTCATGTTTCTGTCGGTTGCCGGCGCCTTGACTGTTCTGATACTGGTGGTTTATTCCAGTTACAACAGCATGCTTGAGAGCCGAAAAAAAGAGCTCAAACACCTGATTGAAAGCGCCTATTCAACGATTGAACTCAATTTTGCGGCGGTACAGGCCGGTCATCTCACTGAAAGCGAGGCACAAAGGAAAGCACTGGATACGCTCTCCGGTTTGCGTTACGACGGTAGTAATTATTTCTGGGTCAACGATTTCCAACCCCATGTTGTGATGCATCCGATAAAGCCAGAGCTCAACGGCAAAGATGTATCTGGACTCAAAGATCCGAATGGCAAAGCCTTGTTTGTAGCCTTCGTTGACAAGGTGAACGCCGAAGGCGAAGGTATTGTTGACTACTACTGGCCTAAACCTAACTTCAAGGACCCTGTCGCCAAATTTTCCTACGTTAAAGGCTTCAAGCCCTGGGGCTGGATTCTGGGAACAGGTGCCTATGTCGATGATATCAATGCGGAATTCCAAAGCACACTCTTGAAGGCTCTGGGCATCGTTATACTGATCACAGCCCTGCTGGTCTGGGCCTCCCTGCGGATCATCCGGGATATTACGCAACCGCTATCGACATTGGTTGGGTTGATCAACCGGGTCGCCCAAACCGGCGACCTATCCCAGCGTGCATTACTTCACCAACGCGATGAACTCGGACAGGTTGCGGGAGCCCTCAATAAATTGTTCGCCCGATGGCAAGAAATCATCAACGAGTCAGTCAATTCCGTGGCCTCCCTGGCGAACGGCGACTTTGGCCACCCGGTTACCACTGAATGCGAGGGGGACACGGCCCGACTCAAGGCACATATCAACGACTCCCTTGCTTCGGTAAAGAGCACCATGCAGGCGATCAATGAACGCATGGCAGACCTTGCCGGAGGACACTTCTCTAAAAGGCAGGCCGCACTTTCGTCGCCACGGGGAGAGTTTGCACGGACCTTGCAGTTGGCAGATGAAGGTATGCTGCAAATGCAAACCAGCATACTAGCCATCAGCACCATTATGCACGATGTTCAGCAAGGCCGAATGGATCAGACAATTCAGGCAAATCTGCCCGGAGAACTTGCCGATCTGAAGCAAGTCATTAACGAGTCGCTGGGCGAAGTTTCCTTCATCTTTAACGCCCTGATAGAGGGATTCCGAAAAATATCAGAGGGTGATCTGAAAGTTGACGCGCAAAATGACTATGAAGGCGACTTTAAACAACTGAAAGGGCACCTGATTGACACCGCCCAGGCTTTGGCAGAAATAGCAGAACAGGTCGTCGATGACAGTCGACGTTTAGCATCCGACACGAGCCAGCTTTCAACTGCTGCCCGCAATTTGTCCTCAAGAACAGATAAACAAGCGGCAACTCTCGATCAGACAACCCAGAGCGTCCAGCAGCTGCAGGAGGAGGTGTTAAAAACGGCTGCAATGGCCGATAACACCCGCAAGGTATCCGACCTCGCCATTAAGGAGGCAGAAGACAGCCTGCAGGTGTCGTCCGAAACACTCATTGCAATGGAATCGATTCGACAGTCCAGCCTGGAGGTCAATAATATCATCAGTGTAATCAATGAAATTGCTTTTCAAACCAACCTGCTCGCACTCAATGCGTCGGTTGAAGCTGCCAGGGCGGGCGAGCAAGGTCGGGGGTTTGCCGTTGTTGCGTCCGAAGTCAGAAATCTTGCACAACGCTCTGCGGCTGCAGCCAAAAGTATTAATGAGCTGATCCATACGGCCGTCACGAAAATTGATGACGGCGCAGATAAAGTCAATCGAATGGCAGCGTGTCTGCATGGCATTACCAAGCAGATTGGCGATGCCAATGCGAAAATTGCCGGGGTTTCAGACTCTAACAGGGTCCAAACCGACAAAGTGCGCGAAATCATGGAGCGCCTCAACCAGCTTAAGGAAATGACCCATCAGAACAACCAGATGGCCGAAGCGTCGGCTGCGGCCAGCGAAAGCATCGATATGCGTGCAGCATCCCTCCAGAATAAGGTGGGGTTCTTCAAAATTTGAAGTTCCATCTGCGCCCGCAGAGCAGGCAACGGAGTGACGCTATCTCTTTGAGGGATATCCTTAATGCGCCGGCAGAAACTCAACCCCTGTCAGAGTCCAGGTCACTTCACTGGAATACGGGGGAATAATGCGCTTATCCAGAAATTCGCGACCCACGCCCCGGAAAGACAATGATGTGTCGTGGACTACCGTCTCGCCGCCCCCCGTCACGCCGCGAAAATAAAATCGCATTACCCCTTTGGGGGCCGTTTTGACCATCTGGCCGCTGATTGAAAGGGTGCGCTGGTTTTTATCCCAGCGTATCACACCGCCAACATCCGGGTCGACGATCTTCTTACGATGCGGTTTGCCATAAGAGACCTCCGATCAAGGTTTGATATAGCGATCAACGATGCGGACGATCTCACCCTCGGCTTTCATCTGCTTCAGCCGGCTCTCCAGTCGCCCGACGACATCCTCTGGCATGTTGCGGTCAACTTCAAGATAAATGCTAAAGGGCGGAATCACCCGACTAAGATCAAGGTAGCGCAGACATGCCGCTTGTATTTTGGCCTGCGATGCATTGTATTTAAGACGTAGGTCCATCTCTACAAAACCGGTAACACGTTGTCGCGTGACCAGTTCAAATCCTGGCCGGTAGGTATCGACAGGCAAAAGTTTCAAACCACCCTCGTCTTCCAGCGGCACCAGTTCAGGGTAATCGAAGCCATTCAAGATAGCGAGGGTATGTCCTTTTAAGGCATCGCCCGAGGTTATCTCGGTGAGCACATCACTGCAGGTGGCCAGTGAATGGGTGACTTCAAACAAGGGCACATCCAGAAACCGCCCTTCCTTTGCAAAGGTATTCCACACCTTGGCGTTGTAGACAATCCAGTTTTTGACCTTTCCGGTCTGGATCATGTTCTGAACACGCAGCACAGGATAGCTGTTCGACTCTATCCGAAATTCGGGACTATTGCTGACCAAGGCATAAACGATGTCCGTGATAATTCCGTCGCCGCCCTCAAATTCACCATCTTCAATCTGAAACGGTCGGGACTTTGAATCCACCATCAGGTAGTTTAATGTGCTGGGTTCAGCAGCCGGCACCTGAAAAGACACGCCACTTACCATGAGCGTCACTAGCACTACCCTTAATCGACTGGACAATCGCATGTCTGATATTCCCCGTTTCTACTCATCACAAAAAAACGCGAGCATCTGGCGATCCGCTCAACGTGGCTTTAAGGTAATTTTATCCACCAGCGCGTTGAGTTCACCAGACACCCTCAACTGACGAATGATATCGTTCATCTGATCCACGCTGATGGGTCCATTCTTACGAACGAGGTGTGAGAGCGTATATTCAGAGTCATAGGCTTTTCCGATGAGAAATGCATCCTGTTTGATTCCCTTCGTTTCCATAAAATGCGTCAAAACCGTCTCGGGCACGACCCCGACCTCTGCCCTCCCCTTTAGTATCATACGGATCACGCTAAAATTATTGGTAACCAACTGAATGTTAAATTTTTTACGCAGGTACTCTGCATCAGAATTGAAATTTGCGAAGCCATAGTGGTAGCCGTTTACTCCAACCCATTGCCGCTCTGACTTCTCCTGAAAAAAGGTTTGCGTTCTGCCGGATTCTGCCAGCGCAATGTAGACGTCCCCCGAATGAATAACCGGTTCGCTGGACGTAAGCGCCAGATCCCCCATCCAGGCTATATTCTTCATTGCAACGACATCGACATTTCCATGGGCCACTTCGCGCTGTATTCGCTTGAAAGGCATAACCACCACATCGAATACGATGCTATTTTGAATAGCATTGGCCGCTTTAAAAAAGTCAGCGATAAAACCAATGGGGGCATCCCCCGCATGCGCCCCCTCCGTTAATAGAGGGGGCCAGTCATCACTGGCGACAAGGACGTGTTTTGCCTCTGTCTTATTCGAATGCAGGTCGGAGCGCGACTCCGTCCATCCCTTGGTGGCCAGCCCCAGCGAAAATACGAAAATAAAGAACGTTAACCCACGAGTGAACCTCAACCGCGTTAAGGCCAAGGGCAATTTGCGCATTTTCTTTTTCATTTCTGGCCGTTACGGTATTAGAGACACCTCTGAGTATAGTCGGGGCGGTCAATGGCGGCGAATGTATGTCGGAATAGTCCGCTTTACCCTTCTGTCTATTTGTGGTGAAATTCGCGCCTGATCTCAACCAGGGAATGTGAGATACCTTATGAAAACACCTATCAAGCCTATCGTACTTGTTTCTGCAATTAGCCCCTTGTTATTGTCGCTTGTCGCCTGTGGAAGCGGAGGGTCGGGGGCACCCAGCGACAAAATTCCGACGGAAGTGTCCGATGCCACGAACAATGGTGGCGAACCAGAGGATCCCCGGAACGACTCCTCTGAAACAACGCCGGAAGAGCAAGGTGTCAACGTCACATCGGACGCTTTCAGATTAGCCGAACGAAGCGGCGTCTGGAGGCTGACCAGCGATTTTCATCACCTGGATCACCAGCAGGAAAGTGTCGATATGGACACCACCATTGCCAGAGATGTTGAATCTCAAATCAAAATCAACAGTGTCCTGGCATGGAACTATGTGGACGATACTCATATTGCCATCAAAGACTGCTTCCAATTTGGTTCGGAAGCTCTGACCCTTGATCAGTTCAATCGTTTATCCATTCCTGTTTCAGATAATGGTAACGACATTGACGAAACCGTATGTGATGCGCCATTGGATCTGGACTACTACATCATTTCGGATTCCCATTTCCGAATAGACGCCCGATGTCATGGTAATGATGTCGGCACGGTATCTTTTACCAAGCTATCTACCCAATCAGGCTTTCATCAAGGATCTCTGAACTTTGTTGCCGATGCCGGCGAAAATCTGAGCGCAACAAGCGATGTCTGCGGCAGTCGCTTTCAAATTGACAGCTTGGTGACCTACCCTTCAAGCCCCGGCATGCCGTCAGCCAAAGAGGACTTTGAGATCGTCGAAGTGAGAGCACCCTACCGGGATACTTCAGTACTGCTCAACTTCTCGTTTCCCAAGAAGAAGCTGGATGCAGGTGAATACACCGTCAACAACGCACATGGCCCTAATGATAGAGGCGTCACTGTTTCGGTGCTCTCGACAGAGTTTCCCATCAGACCGGGCGTACCCGCTCCTCCTGGACAGGAAATTGTCCACTATGCCGAAAGCGGAACCGTTTCAATTACCAGTGTCAGCGAACGACATGCAACGGCTACCTTTGATCTGACGATTTTCAATATGGGCAAGCTAGAGGGTGACTTTACCTTTGATTTGAGATGATCGCCTTATTATAAAGCAGGGTAAAGGGGCGGTAACCTCGCCACCCCATTACCGCGTGTCGCCATCACAAATCGAATAGGTTGGAACTCACCCTCAGCTGCCGTGGGCCTACACGATTAAAGTCCGTTTCCTCGCATGACAATATCCAGGCCATCGATATTAAATCCGATAACCTCTGCAGCACCAATACTGCTGGTCTGCCCCACGCCCGACAGATAGAATCCAACATCACCGACTCGCATACTCATATTTGAATTCGCAAAACTGATGCCTATACCGCCCGTTTGGTCCAGCGGAGCACCGGCTAAACGCGCTGCACTGTCACTCACCGCATCAATAAATGTATCCCCCCCCCCTGCCAACTGAATATCACGTGCCACAAATCCACCGAAAACAGGGCTACCTGAGCCGCCCGCAGGATCTCCCAACGCTACCGTATTTGTTTTGAGATATGGATTATTTTTTGCTCAACACGTGGACATAGCATCCTCATATAGAACTACGTGTATGGGGTGTACCGTGAACAGAATCACACAATACACGCTAGGGAGCCGTCCCGCGTAGGACCACATTGAGTCCGTCGATCTTCACGCCAATTGCCTCAAGGGTACCCATACTGCTCACTTGTCCCTCACCTGCTATATAAAAATCGCCTAAAGGCGCATCTACAGATGGAACCAGTCCTTTGCGCTACACTGTGAACAAGTTCACACAGAGCAACCTGATTACATGCATCCTCGAACCAATGTGCAGCATTTTATTTCGAGTTTTCTGATAACCGGCCTGATGCTTATTGCGCCTGCGCTGAACGCAAAAGCAGTGGAATCTCCGTGGATTATCGGGGTTGAAGATGCGGCGTCCCCGTGGTCGTCAGCCGACGGCACGGGTTATGCCAATGACATCGTGATCGCGGCATTGCAGGCGACAGGGACGTTGGATCGCTTGCAAGCAGAGTGGGCTGTCCGTGCCCTGACAGTCGAATCACAATACGGAAATTAATTAATCCCGTATTGCTGCTCACCTTCATAACGAAAATAGCCACTGGCTTCTTCATTGCGAATGATGTCAGCTTCTTCACCAAACTCACTGTTCTGGAGCGACTGCAGCTTGTCATCCAGAGCTGCACCCACAAGCGTTTGCGCGAGTTTATTTCGTTTTTGCATGTAGTCTTTGCCTTTTAGCCAACGCTGGTCACGTTCGGCATCCAGTTGATCCCAGCGATTCAGCGCATCATTGTCCAACCCGACTTTTTCGCGCAACTGGCGCAGATGCTGATGGCGCGCATCGGCCGACAGGCCATGCAGATTCTGCTGAACGGCGTCAACCGTCAGGAAATGATCCATGACCTCCTGCCGGTGGCGGGAGATCGCAGCCGGGGCCTCGTCTTGATAGATAGACTGCAGCTGCGAGAAATAAGTATCCATTTTTTCAGCCAGCGGCATACTGGTGGCTTCATTGAGGCTCTTGACGACATCCTGCATCTGCTCCGTCCTCAGCTGTCCCTGCCAGATGATCAGCGCATCATCGCCGAAAAGCGCCTTACGGCGTTCCCACATGGTCTGACGGCGATCCTGGTCTGACATCGCCGCAAGATCAAAACGGGCGTCTTTGGACCACTCATAATAGGCCTGTAGATTCTGGAATCGGAGTAGAAGCGCCTCCGCCCATTCTGGAAAGGTGAGGCGTATCAGTTCTTCCATATGGCTCGGCCAGTCCGCACCATAGACGGACTTGAGCAAATCCATCATTTTTTCCAGGACATGAACCTGAATTTTGGCATGCGTGATGGTGGTCAGGTATTTGTCGCGAAGACCGGCACTCAGAGCCACCATCTCGTCGCTGGCACGATCTGAATACGTTGCCGAAGCACCTGACCTTACTGCGGGAGGTGTGTCATTAGGGGCACTTACCGCAGAGTCAGGCTGCGGGGTATCTGCCGCCACAGTTTCAACCGGGCTTATGGCGTCCTCATGTCCCCACCACAGCCCGACACTCACAATCACACCAAGCACCAACGCTATCTGAACCGCTTTATTTTTCACGACCGAACTCTTGTTGTTTTTATTAATAATTTTTTTAATAACCGGCAAGCTGCCCCGTTTCAATTGCAACGCCGCCTGCACGCCAAAAATGTGGGACTTTGTGCGCTCACTATAGCCAGAAGCCGACTCCCGCCCGAACTCCATCCTTTCAGATTTGTGCGTTAGATCTCAATTGTCCGACAATACCCGCCATAAGATGGCTACAGGTTCATTTTCGAACATAAACGCAAATAACCTGAACATTGATAACTCGAAACAAGAACAATAGTAAAGAGGTCTCCAAATGAACGTGTCTGCAAAAAAGCAGCTGCAACGGCGATATCAACGTGTCGCAAAAGAGCTATATCTCGGCCGTTACGCCACTGCATAACTCTGAAGTTCGCGGCACTCAGCTCGCGAATAACATTGAAAGCTATATGGCCTCCAGCGGCGCGACCTACGTGAACGTGGTGTCGCACTCTCAGGGCGGTATCGATACCCGCAAAGCGGCTAAATTGCTCCAGCAGCGCAAAGGGCGTGCAGTGGTGAAAACCCATGTCAGCGTGTCTTCGCCCCACCGTGGTTCTCCGGTAGCCAAATACGTGCTGGATCACTATGCCCTGAGTCAACTGACGAGCGTGCTGGCCAACTACTACGGCAATGTCGTTTATGGCTCAGGTAACGACACGGCCGCCAACCTCAAGCAGCTCGTGTATAACGATTACAGCAGCAGCGATGGCGTAACCACCGGCATGAAGGCGTTCAATACCAGTTACCCGCTCACCACGACCACGATTGCCAACTCCGTTTCACTGATGACCGCCCAGAACGGCGCAGCCGTGAACCCGGCGCTCTGGCTGGTGTCCAATGTGCTGTATGACATCGATGGTAATGGCTATTGCGCTGACGACTGCGACAATGACGGCGCCGCAGGCGCTGGCAACGGCAATGCGGGCGACCGGGACGATGACGGCGTGGTCGGAATCAACTCCCAGCAACAAGGCTATCGCTTAGAATGGGTTTCTTGCACGGGCTGTCTGGACAACGTTTACCTGCGCACCGGCACAGGCACCGTCACCAACATCAACGCGCCAAATTCTACGCAGATGACCTCGATCTCCTACGTGATCAATCAGGATCACCTGGATGTGATCGGTGTCGGGCCTGACACCTTCGACGAACTGGAATTCTACGCCGCGATTACCGACTATATCGCTGATCGGGGGGACTGAGTTCCAAGCACCACCAAGACCGGTACCGAGTAAGGCACCGGTCCTTAACTTGCCAACCTCCGGGTACTACCGCTTATACTCAGTGCTTTTGCACGGCTCACAACACACGGCATGGCACGGCAACACGACCTGAATTTCATTTCTGACTACGAACAGATAGAGCTGATTCGCCACCTCGAAGAATCCGCCACACACGCCCCGATTGCATCGACCCTGGATGACGACCTCGCGGCGCGTCAACTGAGCTTTGACGAAAAATTACGGCAGCGTGCCCGAGACCTTAGCCGCGACTGGGCACTGGAGCCCTTGCTGCGGCAGGCTCAACGGGTGCTGCAGCGCACCAACATCGTCGCCTGTCTTGTTTTTGGCGTGCTCGGTGCCTTTGCCGGCTTGCAGGCCTTTCCAGACGGCGGACAGGTCGTCAATTTCTTCTGGTTACTTCTTCTGCTGCTGGGCACTCATTTACTCATGTTCTCGCTTTGGTGCATTGGGCTTCTCTGGCGAGTACGCGATACCGATTCACTCTTACCGTTTACCTGGCGCACCGTATTCAAACGAGCGCTGGCAGGATTGACCACCGATGCACCGCGTCGAACCGTTTACCAGGGCTGGTTGATGCTGTACTTTCAGGGCAGACAGGGTTTCTGGCGTTTGAGCATCCTCTCGCACAGTATCTGGCTGGCCTTCCTGTGTGGCGGGCTGTTGAGCACCCTGCTCATGCTATCTGCACGCCAGTATGACTTTATCTGGGAGACCACCCTGCTGTCAGAATCAGCCTTTCAGCAACTGACCCGCGGCCTGGGTGCGCTGCCCTCCCTTATGGGTTTTGTCGTTCCGGATGCCGATACCGTCGCGCTGAGCCACCGGCAGGCCGACAGTCTGCCGGTTGAGGCGCGTCATGCCTGGGCCTCTCTCCTGCTCAGCAGCCTGCTGATCTACGGTATTCTTTTGCGCGGACTGGCGTTAGGGCTGTCCTACTGGCAATGGCGACGACTGCGTGCACAACGAACGTTGCACCTCGAAGCGCCCTACTATGTGGGTTTGCGGCAGCGGCTGGCCCCGGCACACCTGCAACTGGGCATTGTCGATCCTGACCCGGGCCAGGGGCTGGACAAGGCACTAAAGTCCACGCAGGCGCCCACACCGGATCAGGTCCCACCGCCGGATAACGCCCACTGGCTTGGACTGGAACTCACCGACACCTCACAGTGGCCGCCTCGGGGCTGGCCACAGGACAAGGGATTGGGCAGTATCAATGACCGTGCCTCCCGCGCCGCGCTTCTGGCAACCCTGGCACAGCACCCGGATCACCCGCTGGTCATTGTCTCCGACCTCCAGCGCACGGCAGATCGTGGCCTGCAGCGCCTGCTCTCCGATATCAAGGCGCACACCCCCAAGGCTGCCCACTGGCTGGCGCTGATTGATCCTGAAGGCGCCCCTGCGGACGATGCGCATACGCGGGATCGACTCAGTGGATGGTATTCCGTGGCGGCGCAGGTGGGCATTCCCGCCTCCCATGTCTTCATCCTTACCCGACAGGAGCGTTAACCCCGATGTCAGTGGATACCACCGTCAGCGTCGCCGTCGTCGGCCACACCAATGCCGGCAAAACGTCTTTGATGCGCACCTTGTTGCGTGACAGTCACTTCGGCACCGTCGCCAATACAGCCGGAACAACCCGGCATGTCGAAGGCGGCGCATTGCTGATTGAAGGCAAGCCGGCGCTGGTGCTGTTTGATACACCAGGGCTGGAGGACTCGATGGGGCTGCTGTCCGAATTGGACGACTTGAACGCCCGCGAGTCGATCAGCGATGGACCTCAGCTGCTGCAACGCTTTCTGGATCTTCAGGATCAATACCCGGCCTACGAACAGGAAGCCAAGGTCATCCGGCAACTCCTTCGCAACACCCTGATTTTTTACGTCATTGACGTCCGTGAACCGGTATTGGGCAAGTACAAGGATGAAATCACCCTGCTCGGCTATGCCGCCAAACCGATCATTCCGGTGCTCAATTTTGTCGCCCACCCGCGCGCCTTGACGCCCGAATGGAAAAAGCAGCTAACCCTCTTGCATTTGCATGCGATGGTGGATTTCGACAATGTGGTCTTTCGTTTTGAGGACGAAAAACGCCTGCTTCAGAAAATGCAGAGTCTGCTCAGTGGACATCACGAGGCCCTGCAGCGGTTGATTGATGAACGCTCCAGCACCTGGAAAGTGCAGCTCGAAGCAGCGGCTCACAGCATTGCCGACACCCTGATCCGGGTCGGCGCGTTGCGGCTGCAAGTCGAAAACACCCAACCCGACGCCATAGAAAAGGCGGTAAACTCGCTGCAGTCGCGGGCGCGCCAACTCGAAACCCAATGCCTGCACACCATCCTGACCCTGTTCGGCTTCAGCCAGGATGACGTCCGACTGGATGCGTTGGAAGTCCGTCAAAATCGGTGGGCACGCGATTTATTTGACCGTGCCGCCTTGCGGCGCTTCGGCCTGGAAGCCGGCTCGGATGCCGCCAAGGGCGCAGCGATGGGTGCGGGTGTCGATCTGGTAGTGGGCGGAATTTCCCTCGGTGCAGCGTCTGCCCTGGGCGCACTGGCCGGGTTTGTTTTTTCTGCCGGTAAACGGTACGGACAGGAACTTACCGCACGACTGAAAGGACACCAGATTCTCTGCATTGACGACGCGACCCTAAAACACCTGTGGTCGCGTCTGGCGGGGCTGCTGCTTTCCCTGCAACAGCGTGGTCATGCGGCGCAGAATCCCTCACAACCGGAAGTGGCGCGACAGGACTTTCCGGAAGCCGGCCCGCGCTGGCTCAAGCAGATTCGGGCCAACCCCGAGTGGGGCGAGGAAACTGACCGCGATCAGCCTGATCCCCACCGGCAAGCCCTGCGCCACCAGATTGCAGAGACCTTGCTGTCCCGCCTGCACTGATCGCATCAGTGCATGTAATGGCCGCCATTCACTGCGAAATCTGCCCCGGTGATGAAGCTGGATTCCCGGGCGGCAAGGAAAGCGACCATCCGTGCGATGTCATCCGGCTCACCAAAGCGCCCAACCGGAATCTGCGCCTTGATCTTCTCGCGAATTTCCTCGGACATCGCGTGGATCATGGAGGTGTCCACATAGCCGGGTGAGATCGTGTTCACGGTGATCCCTTTGCGTGCCACTTCCTGTGCCAGCGCTTTGGTAAAGCCATGAACTCCCGCTTTGGCCGCGGAGTAGTTCACCTGACCAAACTGCCCTTTCTGCGCATTGATCGACGAAATGTTGATGATACGTCCGAAGTGCTGATCAATCATCCCGTCAATAAACTGATGCGTGACATTAAAAACACTGTCCAGATTGGTGTGGATCACGGCCTTCCACTGTTCAACCGCCATTTTCTTCATCACCGCATCCCGCGTGATGCCCGCATTGTTGACCAACACCGTGACTTCGCCAAAACGGTTGCGGATCTCGGCGGCTGCGGTCACACAGTCGTCATAACTGGCCACATTCATCATCACTGTTTCGATGGGAAAGCCCATCTCAACCAGCTCACTCTGCCACTCTGCGGCAGCCAGTTGGCGGGATGGCCCGCTGTAGGTCGCAACGACCCGCATGCCGTCACGGCAAAGCCGTTTGCAAATGGCGGTTCCAATACCACCGGTTCCACCGGTCACCAAGGCTAAAGGTTTGTTCATCGTCATTTCTCCGATTGGTTGTAGTTATATAGCCCATCACCTGCAGCGTTACTGCAACTGAGGCAGGAGCACTCGACACTTTCAGGCTACTGCGGGTTTCGGAGAGTCGGATTGACCCTGGTCATAAATTGCTCGCACACAGCGAAGAAGCCGATCAAATATCAGCCAAAACGGAGGAAATTAAACAGTTTTGAGAACATCGTCACACATTTTTCGCGTGAGTGCGTCAAGCTTACGTCGCGCTCAGTAATGCGGAGGGCGGTCACTGTCTGGGTCGAAAGGACGAATCGGGCTACTGCGAACCGCCTCAAGGCGATCCTTGAGGATTTTGACTTGCTGTTGCAGGAGATCAATTTGGCGGGATTGCTGAATGACGACGTTATCCAGCTGCTGAAGGGTATCTTCCTGGAACAGAACGCGGCTCTGAAGATCTTCGATCAGATCCTTGAGATGATTGATTTCGTTCTGGGACATACGCACACCCTGGGGAGCCATGATTTCAACGGGGCGACAGTGTAAAGTGCAAGCTGCCTGATCGCAACTGGATGGAAAACAGCCAACACCCAGCTAGACTTCAGAGATGTCATCCAGAGGTTTGAGGATAGACCGTGCGTACCTTTTCGTCGTCTTTCGCGTTGATCGTGTTTGGCCTTGCCCTGATGGTGCTGGGCGTATTAGCGAGTTACCCCTACTGGGGGCTGGTTGGCGTGTTACCGGCCTTGGCGGGGCTTTGGCTTGCGTATGCCGATGAACAGCGTGCCCAACTAGCCCGCGATGCAAGCCGACAGAAAAAAGAGGCACTCCAGTCTGAGCAAACGCTAACCGTCCAGCACTTGCAACAGACGGCCCAGGCCCTTCTGGACCAGATTCAGGTAACCCGCGAATCACTGGCTTCGGTGGTCGCCCATGCCGGGGGTAGCCTGTCTTCAAGCTTAACGGGGCTGGAAACCAGTTCCGGCAATCAAATGGCAATTCTCCGCAGCCTGATCGAGCGCCTGCTGGAAACTACCAGTGACGAGGCCCAGACCGAGCAGGCTAAAGGCTTTCGACGCTTCCAGAATAGCTCGCAGCAAATTGTTGATGACCTGATTGGGGCCATTTCCAATGTGCAAACCATCAGCGCCCGCATAACCGAGAGCTTTAATGGCATGAATGCCAACGTGGTCGCTGTTGATGGCATGTTGAACGATATCGTGAATATCACCTCACAGACCAACCTGCTGGCCTTGAACGCGGCCATCGAAGCGGCGCGCGCCGGTGAAGCCGGTCGCGGATTTGCCGTCGTTGCAGATGAAGTGCGCACCCTGTCCTCCCGTACCGACAAGTTTAGTGACGAGATTCGTCAGAAAATCACCGGGATTCAGGATTCCATCGATGAGGTCAAAGATACCGTGGCCTCGGTTGCCAGTATCGACCTGCGTCAGCATCAGCACGCTCGCGATAACATCATGGGCATGTGGTCCGACATGGAGGAGCTGACCTCCCGGGCAACCGAACAGTCGAAAGCCACCAAGCAGTATGCCGAAGAAATGCAGAGCTACATCAACTCCGGCATTGTCTCGTTGCAATTCGAGGATCTGGCCACCCAGCAACTCGAACACATGAATAAACAATGGAAACTGCTGTCCGAAACCCTCAACCTGTTCAGCACCCTCCCCGCGCTGAACACAGCGACAGAGATTGCCCAAATCCGTAGCGAAGCTGACCGTATCGCCGGGGCCCTCAAACAGTTTGGGCTGACCGCTGATCAATCACGCTTGCAGGGCGGCGACATTAGCCTTTTCTGAGCCAATGACGTTACCATAGGGGCTTCCTGAGCATCCGAGCGCCTGACACCCCAATGGACAGACCTGCAACGACGATTAACCTGCGTCGCCCACTCGACCCCGCCGAACATTATTTCTGGTTACTCGATCAGGCTGCTTGCATGAACTTTGTCGTGTTTGCGGAGATCGAACGTGTTTTTTCGCCCGAGGCATTGAATGCCAGCCTTCACCACTTGGTCAGCGAACACGCCCTGCTGCGTCTGGCACTGGTGCCCGACGAGGTTCATCGCCTGCACTTTGAAATCTGTAACGACAGCCTCCACTGTGAAGTCCATACCGCCGCACCCACCTCGGATCTGAATGGGATGGAAGCCGAATTAAACCGGACATTTCCCTGCCATACTTGGCTATGGCGAGCCCATGCCTTTCCGTTCAGCGACGGGCCCGGTATGCGTCTGGCCCTGACCTTTCAGCACAGCCTTGCGGATGGCCGTACCGGAATCAATCTACTCTCGGAATGGCTGAATCGGCTACTGAACTCGCCGTCCGGCAATCACCTCACTAACCCGGCCACGACACGGCCTGGCACATTGATCAATCCCGGCCTGCATGACCTGTTCCCCTCCCGCTTCCAGTGGGAAAGCCAACCCGAAGCAGCCACTCAACTGGCCCGACAGCGCCGCGACGAGTTCAAAGCCCACGCGCCGCCCGCCTTCCCCGCTTACTTCCAGCGAGGGGAATGCCCCCGCCAACCGGCGATTCGCCCCCTGGTCCTGAGTGCCGAACAGAGTCAAACGCTACTCAATCGTTGCCGACACGCGGGTTGCACCTTGCATGGACTGATCGCGGCCGTGCAGTTGCTGGCCCTGCATCAGGTGGCGGACAGTGATCCCTCGCTCAATCTAAAGCTGACGCACAGCCTGACCACACCGGCAGACCTTCGTCCGTCCTTGGCACACGAAGGCGGCACGGGGCAGACCTTGAACGGCCTCTACATCAGCATGTTGAGCCTGAATGTGCCGGTCGATCCCGGCACCGATCCGTTTGAACTGGCACGATACATCACCCAGACCACCCGTCAGCAGCTTGAGCGCGGGGATGGGCACTTACTCTATCATCTCTATCAACCGTTGAGTTTCACGGCAGACGAAACCTCGGTGGCGCAGTTTTGCCAGCAGGTTGAGAAGGCCCACCCAAACTCCCTGATCAGCAATCTGGGGCGACTGGACACCCTCCCCGGCGACACGGCGTTCGCCGTTAATCGTATGGCCTTTGCCTTGTGTCCGATGCCCTCGCAATTACTGTTCAATGCCGTCACCACCTACCAGGGTCAATTAATCATGAACCTGAACTTTGATCTGGGCCGAACACCCGAAGCCACTGCCCAGGCCATCCACCACCACATGCAGACCTTGTTTCAAGAACTGTGTGATCGACCTGCTGAATCGGAGTTGTCTCAATGAACGAAACCCCTCCCATCTTTGTGTTTGAAGGACCCACTGTGTTGCGCTGGGGGGATCTCGACGCCTATGGACACGTGAACAATGTGCGATTCTTTGACTACTTTCAGGAAACCCGGGTGAACTGGTTGACCCGCGCCCATGTCCGCATGGATGCCAAAGACTATGGTTTCGTGGTCGTGCATATTTCCTGCGATTTTGCCAAAGAGCTGAATTACCCCTGCGATCTTGTCAGCACGATTGAGGTCTTGAAATGGGGGCGCTCCAGCATCACGCTGCGCCAGCGCGTATTGGATCAGCATTCACGCGACGTTGTTTACGGCGAAGGTAACACCGTGATGGTGTGGCGCGATCATCAAAGTGGTCGATCCCATCCCATGCCGGAAAGTCTGATTGAACGCCTGACCCGCCCCTGGGACTGAATAACCTGGCACATCCTGACAGGAGTTTATCCATGTTAACCCGTCGTCCTACACCCGCCGAGCTTGAGCAGGCTTTAAGCCTGGTTCCCGATAACCAGGCCTTTTATGCCGGGGCCTGGCAGGGTGCCGCCCAGGGTAAAACCTTTACCGTCTGCAACCCGCTGAACCAGCAGCCGCTTAAGGCCGTGCCGGATTGTGGGCCGGATGAGGCCGCGCTTGCCATTCAGGCATCCGCCTCGGCCCAGGTGAGCTGGCGCGCGCTGACCGCCCGCCAGCGGGCCGATGGCTTGCGGCGCTGGTACGAGGCATTACTGGCCCATGAAGCTGAGTTGGCCCTGTTGATGACGCTGGAACAAGGCAAACCGCTGGCCGAGTCCTTGGGTGAAGTGCGCTACGGTGCGAGTTTTCTGGAATGGTTTGGCGAAGAAGCCAAGCGCATCTATGGCGAAACGATTCCCGCATTCAAGGCAGGCACCCGTATTCTGGTCACGCCCGAACCCGTTGGTGTGTGTGCCATTGCCACCCCGTGGAATTTTCCGATTGCCATGATGACCCGCAAAGTCGGTGCGGCGTTAGCGGCGGGCTGTAGCGTGAACGTTAAACCCGCGGCCGAAACCCCCTTGTGCGCATTGGCGTTGGTGCGTCTGGCTGAGCAGGCAGGTCTGCCACCCAATGTGATACAGGTGCTACCCACCACCGAGCCAGAGCCCTTGTTTCAGGTTTTCCAGCAGAGTCCGGTGGTGCGCAAGCTCTCGTTTACGGGCTCCACCAAGGTCGGCCAGCTCCTGATGCGGGAAGCCGCCACCACACTTAAGCGGGTGTCGCTGGAATTGGGTGGCAATGCACCGTTTGTCGTGTTTGAAGCGGCGGATATTCGGTCAGCGGTTCAGGGGGCGATGCAGTCCAAGTTTCGCAACATGGGGCAAACCTGTGTCTGTGCCAATCGTTTTCTGGTGCAACGTGCGATTTACCCGGCCTTCGCCCACGCGCTTGCCGAGGCGATGAAGGAATTGCGCTGTGGCGATGGGCTGGAACCGGGCATCGATCAAGGCCCATTGATTCATGCGCGGGCGCTGCACAAGGTGGAAAGCCATGTCGCCGATGCGTTGGCCAAAGGCGCCCGTTGTGTGTTGGGGGGAAGCCGCCCCGCTTCGGATTCGCCGTTTTTCCAGCCCACGCTGTTACTCGATGCCTCCCCCGACATGCTCGTCTTCAAGGAAGAAACCTTCGGCCCGGTGGCGGCCCTGATGCCCTTCGACAGCGAAGAAGACGCCCTCCGGCGGGCTAACGACACGCCCTTTGGTCTAGCCGCCTACGTCTACACCCAGAACATCGCTCAGGCCCTGCGCGTCGCCGAAGGGCTAGAATGCGGCATGGTCGCGATCAATGAAGGCATTTTGTCGAGCGAAGTTGCGCCGTTTGGCGGCATCAAAGCCTCCGGCATGGGTCGGGAAGGCTCGCGGCATGGGGTGCAGGAATATGTGCAGTTGAAGTATGTGTTGCTGGGGGGGCTTTAACACCTGAAACCACTATCCGTTGCGTTTCTAAAAATCGACAAGGGCTTTGTCGCAACCAGCTCACCCCGTACGTAAACATGCTGTACACAAACTCACCCAAATGATACGCTGTCAATCGTATGCACCTTAATACCGCGAGATACCTTAAATATGGCGACCACCCGTCTTGACATGCGAATTGATGACGCAATTAAAGCTGCCGCCGAAAAAGCGGCTGCGCTTAAAGGCATGAACAGTCTGACCGAATACGTGGTGCGTTTAATTGAACATGATGCCCAGGAAGTTATCAAAGCCCATGAGTCTATCACCGTTAAAGCGGATGTTTTTGACCGCTTCATGAGTGCGTGTGAAGCCTCCGAAGCGCCCAACCAGAAACTTCGTAATGCTGCCGCTTTTGCTAAGAGCAAAGGTTTTTAGGTGAGGCCCGCAGACTGCTTTGAAGAACTCGCCAAAGCGCTCCATGAACGCCGAACATTCGATTGTGGCAGAAAGGACCTGAACGATTTCATCCAGCAATCGGCTGTTCGACTCAGGGATGCCGGCATTAGCAAAACGATGGTTTTGCCCGCTTTAACGGAATCCAGCAGAGCAAAAGCTGATATCTGCAGCTTTTATACCCTGTCCCACACCGAGCTAAAACGAGACTCACTTCCGCCGTCCCTGGCCAAAAAGCTTCCTCGCTACCCAATTCCTGTCATGCTGATTGCCCAGCTTGCGGTTCACCAGAAAATGCACAACCTGGGCTTAGGAAAAATCACCCTGATACAATCCTTACAGCACTGCCTTAAAATCAATGCTCATTTACCTTCTCACGCCATCGTTGTCGATTCTATTGACGACAAAGTAAGAGGATTTTATGAACAGTACGGTTTTAAACCACTTGAAACGAAGGAGCCGAATCCGTTGCGGCTGTTTCTGCCGATGACCACCGTGGCGGATTTATTTGCCTGAGTTCTTGCGCATCTTAGTGATGCAAATTGGGCAGACAAAGCACTTTCTAAACCGGCCAGAAAAGCGGCCAATTTGGCGGACACCCTCTCATTTTAAATAACCTTATACGTCTGATATAATTGAAATAATTACAACTTCATTACCGACAGGCAAACCGGCCAAAACGAGCGCAAAATGATTCAGGATGATGGCGAATCGATAGCACTTTTTGAACCCTTAATGGTTTCAGAAGGCTCCCCCAAGCGAGCACCGCTTAATGATCTCGCCCTTGAACTGGCGGAGAAATCAGCCGCCTTTCGCGCCAGCCTTCCCGAATCCATGGCTTCGGCCCTGGCCGTTCTTGTGCGCTCGATGAATTGCTACTACTCCAACCTGATTGAAGGCCATGACACGCATCCCGTCGACATCGAGCGGGCCTTGAATGGTGATTACAGTAGCGATCCGAAAAAACGTGATCTGCAGTTAGAGGCAAAGGCGCATATCACTGTGCAGAAGTGGATTGATGAGGGTGGTTTGAAAGAGCCTCCCACATCAGTCACCTCAATCATAGAAATACATCAACGATTTTGCGCGTTACTACCGCAAGACCTGCTCTCTGCGGAGGACCCGAAAAGCAAAGAGCAAATTTCGGTTTTGCCGGGTCAACTGCGTGAACGTTATGTTCAGGTCGGACGCCATCTTCCACCCAGCCCTGGCGCCGTGCCCCGCTTTCTGGAGCGTCTGCAACGGGCGTATGCAGGAGCAGGTCGTATTCAGGCGATTCTCGCGGCAGCCTGCGCCCATCATCGCCTGCTCTGGGTCCATCCTTTCACAGACGGCAATGGCCGCGTTGCCCGACTGATGTCTTATGCCATGTTGCGTGACGCCCTTGATACGAGGGGATTATGGTCAGTCACTCGCGGTCTGGCACGGCAGGAAAAGGACTACAAGGCACATTTGCAGGCGTGTGACGGCGCACGGCGCGGCGATCTTGACGGGCGAGGCAATCTTAGCGAAGCAGCGTTAGCCTCCTTTGTTGAATTTTTCCTGCGCACGTGTATCGATCAGGTTGAATTTATGCGCACGCTAATGCAGGTCGAGCGTTTAAGAGACCGGATCTTGATCTGGGCTAAAGAAGAAATACGCGGTGGAAGACTGCCGCCCAAATCGGATGTTGTTCTGCGCTCCCTTCTTTTTCAGGGCAGATTGGAGCGCGGCGAAGTTGTCTCTTTACTCGGCATGAGCGACAGAGCCGGACGTCGCATAACGTCAGCACTGCTAAAAACAGGCGCCATTACTTCCGCAAGCTCACGATCGCCGCTTTATGTGGCCTTTCCAGCCAAGTATGCCGAGCGATGGATGCCAGGGTTATTCCCGGCGACCGGTGTTGGGAATTGAGTTCACCAGGGGCACCAGTGAGGCATTTTGCCGGACCTTGTCGGTGTGAATTCAGTCCGAGCTAGCCGGAGCATTCGTGAGTTGGCCGTTCACCCAAAACGCACCCTATTCCAATATTTCGAATATGGTCGAATATTGCGAATAATATCTGATTAAGTATACTTAAACGAAAGCACACAGTTAGACGAGGTGTTTGCCGTGGCGACACAACAGAACCATTTTTACGACATGCCCAGTGAGCAGGAAGCTGAACTGGCGGCGACCAGTGGACGCATTCTGGCAGCCTGCACAGGCCAGGGCGATCAGGCTAATCTGCGACTGATCGATGACAACCAGGACATCACTGTGCCCATCAAGGCGATCCATATGCTGGCAGATATTCTGAACCAAATGGCGCTTGGCAACGCCATTTCCATCATTCCGATTCATGCGGAGCTGACAACCCAACAAGCGGCTGATTTTCTGAATATCTCCCGACCGTATCTGATCAGTCAGGTTCTGGATGCCGGCAAACTGCCATTCCACATGGCAGGTAATCGACGCAAAATATATTTCAGTGATCTAATGGAATACAAAGCCCAACAAAAGACCGAAAGCAAAAAGGCTATGGCAAAGTTGGCACAACTGTCACAAGAAATGGGCCTGATGGAATAAATGGCGTCTTTCACTGTCATCTACGACGCCAATGTGCTTTATCCGGCACCGCTGCGTAGCATCCTCATGTTCCTCGCACAAACAGATCTTTTTCGCGCACGCTGGACGATGGATATTCATGAGGAATGGATTCGCAATCTTTTACTCAAACGTCCCGATCTTAGCCGGGAAAAACTGGAAGGGCTTCGGGAGATGATGATCCGCGCCATTCCGGATTCGCTGGTTACCGGTTTTGAGCCTGCGATCGATGGCCTGACATTACCTGACCAAGATGATCGTCATGTTTTGGCCGCTGCTCTACGCGCCAACGCAGAAATAATCGTTACGGCAAATCTAAAAGACTTTCCGACTGAAAACCTTAAGCCCTACAACGTTGTTGCCCAGCATCCCGATGACTTTATTCTTGATTTGATTGACCTGAGACCACCGCTGGTGCTGACTTGTTTGAAGGAGGACAGAATGCACTATAGCAATCCGCCATCCGGTTTGGGGTGATCGGCTTCGCGGTGCTGAAACGGTGCGGCCATTTTCAGGGTGGAGGCAAACTGGCTGTTGTCGGTCTCATCAAACCCGGTCTGGGGACGCCCCTGAATTTCTGCATCGCTCAGTCCCCGTCGGTGCAGGATCAACTGCCCGGTAGACTCGCGGAAGATGAGAATATCCGTGTTGCGGTAATCCTCCTGAGTGATCTGGGTCAGCAGACCGATGCTCTGATCCAGACGTTTCTGGGTGTCGGCCCGATGCAACAGACCCGGTCCCAGGGTAGCGGCATCTTCAGCCCTGAAGTACACGCCCTGCCAGTCCACGGTATCCGGCGTGCCGTCGGCGTCTCACTTGTGACTTTACCTGATCAGGTATAAACTGCCTCCATGAATCGTGGCGATACCTCATGATAGAAAAAGAAAAACCGCTCGAATGGATTGCGAGCAGCTACAAGGATTTGATGGCACTGCCGCCCAACGTGCGTCGCCGTTTCGGTTATGCGCTGTCGCTGGCGTGCTGGAGGTCGTCGAAGACGCCGTCGGCGGTACGTACCGAGCCGTCTATACGGTTAAGTTCGCGGAAGCAGTATTTGTCCTGCACTGTTTTCAGAAAAAGAGTAAGAGCGGGATCGCCACGCCGAAAGCAGACATGGACATCATCCGCGCTCGGTTGAAGGTGGCCGAGGCATTGGCACAGGAGCTACGAAATGCAAAAACGAATCATTGATGGTATCGAAACCCAACGCAGTTCGGGCAACGTTTTCGCTGACCTGGAACTTCCAAACGCCGAGAAACTAAAGATCAAGACTGGCCTGGTGGTCGAGATTAGAAAAGCGATGCGCGCCCTCGGCCTGAATCAACAAGAAGCAGCCAAGCGCATGGGCATACCGCAACCGAAGGTGTCGGGAATGATGCGCGGTGACTTCACTAATCTGTCTGAGCGCAAGCTGATGGACTGTCTGAATCGCCTCGGCTACGACATCGAAATCAGGGTGCGGCCGGCAGCCGAACCGATCGGACATCTGACGCTTGCAAACGCATAGCCGCTAAACGACTGCTCCATCTATCTTCAAGACCATTGGGTCGCCTTGATACGGGCAGAAAACGCGGAAAGCCCGCAGCAACTCTGCCGGGTGCTGGCCAAATAGACCCAGTACGTGATTTAACGGAGATGCATGCCATGTTGGCAGAACGTGTGAAATCCTGGACCCAACCCTGGTGGGATGACGGGTTCAAAGAAGGTATTGCAAAAGGTATTGAACAAGGCGAACTCGCGCTGCTGGCCAAACAATTGACCAAACGTTTCGGCTCATTGCCGGATTGGGCAACCGAAAAACTGCAACAGGCTAACCGTGAGCAGCTGGAGGTGTGGGCCGATCGGATATTCGATGCCGATAGTCTGGAACAGTTTTTTGCCTGATCAGTGAAGACAGCTTAATTTGTGCCACAAGTTGTGGCATAAATTAAGGCGCTTCGCCTATCGGATGCTATCATCCCTATACCCTATCCCAACTAAATCCGTTCTTATGCCTGCAATCCATGCAGATAAACACTAATCGCATACCGTCACTCATCCTTGCCCTGGGCATTCCAGGCGGTGCCTATTGCGTATTCGGGAAACCGTACAAAGCCATCATGGTACCGTTTCTCGGTTTGGTTTGGGTCTGTGTATTTAGTGGATTACGCTGGGTTGTAACACCCGAGGGCTTCACGATCATGTTGGTCGGTCTGCTGACACTGCATGGCGCGAGTTGGGTTGCGGGTTGGATGCTTCAAAGAGAGAACACCAAGGTCACTCCGGCCTGGCGACGGGGGTTAATGCTGTTAGTGCTCGTTTTGATCAATGGCGGCATGATCATCAGTTGCCATACCTACAAAAGTCAGTGGTTTGGTTTTGATCTCTACCAGATACCCTCCGACTCCATGCACCCCACGCTGCAGCGGGGTGACATCGTGATGGTAAATACCTGGGCTTACGACACGGCTTCGCCGACGATCAAGGATATTTTGATTATCAAGCGATCCGCTTCGGGTATGGCATTGGCCAAACGCCTCACCCGGATACGTACTGCCGTAGCCGGCACCGAATTGTTTCTCGAAGGTGATAACCCCAACCGCAGCGTGGACAGCCGTCGCTTTGGCTGGGTGACGGACACTTACCTGATTGGTAAAGTTGAGTTTGTCTGGTTTTCGTTCGTTGAGCCTCGGCGTGTGTTGAGGTCCATCGACTAATCCTTTCAATCAATCCTCGAAATACTTGTCCAGATCCGGGCATTCAACCAGCGCTTCGGGATACGCCTCCAAATCCACAGTCTCCATAAAATGCCGGTAGGATCTGTTCAGCTTTTGCATGTCGAGATCAGGATGCCCCAGATCTGCCATGACTTTCTGCAGGATGGCACGGCACTGCGCATCACTGAAATCTGCATCCTCTCCGTAAGCCATTTCCAGGTACTCGTAAAAGGTGTCCACTATCGACGCGTATTTAGCCACGATTCTGACGTCATAGAGGTTGGTTTCTTTAGCTGCCATCCCCTACTCACTCCGGGTCACATAATCATCCGGATGCGCATGAATAAACTCAATCAGCCGGTGGTATTCCGGCGGCATGGGCAAACTCTCGATCAGGGCGCGCAACTGTTGTTCGACAGCCGGATCGTTGTGGCGAAGCGGTCCCTCATAGTTCTCCATTCCACTCTTGTAACCCAGCAGATTTCCAAACGCCGCTCTTCTCAATTGTTGACCGGCACTACCGACCACACGGGGTGTGGGGGGCGGAGGTGGGGGCCTTAAGCGTCCCTCAATAAGAACTGTATCGAAATATTTGGGGTTCAGATCCTGGATGTACTTCACACACTCCAACGCGACTACAACATGGCTATACCCTAGATAGGTATACTCGTCACCAAACAAATAATCCTGGAGCCGCTTTAAAATATCGCTAGCACAGTCACACAGCGCGACTTGTTGCCGGGGTTGCCAGCCATCTACGCCCAGCTTCATGGGAAAGGTCACCCAGCCATTTTCATCGGGCAGCAGCAATTTCAGCATATGCTCGAAAATGGCCGGGGTGGAGTCGAGGTTTTCGTTGATATACAGGTGAAAAAAGCCGGATGTGAATCGGCGATCTCTGTCTTGAACGCGAGGATCCCATAAGTCTCTTGATCTCTCGGAGAGCCAAACCGAATATTCCTGAAAGAACTTACAGTAGTCCTGGATATTCTCTATTGGTGCAAATTGCAAGACGCTAATCATGTCCAATGCGAAGTATTGTTTAGGCGTATCAGGCAGATCAATCAACGGATTTAAATCTCCGTTGACATACCATTCCTTTTGCGCGGCAACCACCTCATCCTCAACTTTCTGCTCTTGCTTGGAAATATCGTTCGTTCTCAAGCCATACTCCCACACTTTGTTCCAGCGTTTGAGGCGCTGGACTTTCCAGTCGGGATCTTGGGGAATGGTCACTTTCAACGCGGGATCTCCTCTTCTAGGTTGCGGATGCGGTCAGCCATAACGCAACACCAAATTAATCTAAACAGCATAGAAGACATCCACACGAAAATCTGACCACTGTCTTGCCACAATCAATTGACGTTTACGTAAACGTCAACATACAATAACCCTACTACTGCGTGAACCACACGCTCAATGACTCAACATAAGCGAGCCCCTTTTGGCCAAAACTTACTCCATCAGTGACCTCTCGCGTGAATTCGATGTCACCACCCGCACGATTCGCTTCTATGAAGCGGAGGGTTTGCTGGCACCCGAGCGTCAGGGTCAAAATCGCATCTATCACGAGCGTGACCGTGTCATGCTGAAGCTGATCCTGCGCGGCAAACGCCTGGGCTTCAGTCTGGCAGAGTCGCGTCAGATTCTAAGCCTTTACAACCCGGCCACCGGCAACCGCGAGCAGTTGAACCTGCTGATGAACAAAATCAATGCGCGTCAGGAGCAACTCAAACAACAACTGACCGACATTCGCCTGATGCAGAAAGAACTGGAAGAAGCCAAAGCCCGCTGCCAGGACGCCCTCGATTAATCGCCTTCTCACCCTTCCAAACGGAGCCCCGAATAATGACAAGCTATTCCACCCTGAATTTTGGTCTTGGCGAAACCCTGACAATGCTGAAGCAGCAGGTGCAGCAATTTGCCAGCAAGGAAATCGCGCCGCTGGCGCAGAAAACCGATCAGGAGAACGCCTTCCCTAACGCCCTATGGAAGCGTTTCGGCGACATGGGTTTGTTAGGGATTACCGTCACCGAAGCGCTTGGCGGGGCCGACCTGGGCTATCTCGCGCACGTGCTGGCGATGGAAGAAATCAGTCGGGCATCAGCCTCCATTGGTCTCAGTTATGGCGCGCATAGCAACCTCTGCGTTAACCAGATCTTTCGCAACGGCACCCCGGATCAACGCCAGACCTATTTGCCGAAACTGATTTCCGGCGAGCACATTGGCGCGCTGGCCATGAGCGAACCCAATGCCGGTAGCGATGTCGTCAGCATGAAACTGCGGGCCGACGACAAAGGTGATCATTACGTCCTCAACGGCAGCAAAATGTGGATCACCAACGGCCCGGATGCGCATGTCTATGTCATCTACGCCAAAACCGACCCCAGCCTGGGGCCGCATGGCATTACCGCCTTTATCGTCGAACGGGATGCTCCCGGCTTTTCCCGTGGCAACAAGCTCGACAAACTCGGGATGCGCGGCTCGAATACCTGTGAGCTGGTTTTCAACAACACGCCGGTTCCCAAGGCTAATATTTTAGGTGGACTCAATCAGGGTGTACGGGTGCTGATGAGCGGTCTGGACTACGAGCGCGTGGTCCTGGCGGCCGGCCCCCTGGGTATCATGCAGGCCTGTCTGGACATCGTCGTACCCTATATCCACGACCGCCAGCAATTCGGTAAGGCCATCGGTGAATTCCAGCTGATTCAGGGCAAAGTCGCGGATATGTACACCACACTAAACGCCTGCCGCGCCTATCTGTATGCCGTTGCAGCCGCCTGTGACCGGGGTGAAACCACGCGTAAAGATGCTGCCGGTGTGATCCTGTATTGTGCCGAGCGTGCGACCCAAATGGCCCTCGATGCCATCCAGATTCTTGGCGGCAATGGCTATGTCAATGAATTCGCCACTGGCCGTCTGCTGCGGGATGCCAAACTCTATGAAATCGGCGCGGGCACCTCGGAAATCCGCCGTATGCTGATTGGACGGGAACTGTTTACGGAGACACGTTAACATGGCCATCCTGAGCACCCACCTGCAATCGGACAGCCCCGAGTTTCAGACGCGCCTGCAGCACATGCAGGGTCTGGTTGATACACTGCACCAGAAAGTTAGCGACATTAGCGAAGGTGGCGGCCCCCAGGCGCGGGAACGCCATACGGCCAAGGGTAAACTACTACCCCGCGAACGCATCCGCCGCCTGCTGGATACCGGCTCACCCTTTCTGGAAATCGGCCAGTTGGCCGCGCTGGGGGTGTATGAAGAAGCGGTTCCTGCAGCCGGTGTCATTGCGGGCATTGGTCGGATTGAAGGGGTGGAGTGCATGGTGGTGGCCAACGATTCCACCGTCAAAGGCGGCACCTACTACCCGCTCACCGTGAAAAAACACATCCGTGCCCAAACCATCGCTGAGCAAAACCGCCTACCCTGTCTTTATTTGGTCGACTCGGGCGGCGCAAACCTGCCCCAGCAAGATGAGGTGTTTCCCGACAAAGAGGACTTTGGCCATATCTTTTACCGTCAGGCACGGATGTCGGCCCAGGGAATCCCTCAGATTGCCGTGGTGCTGGGACTGTGTACCGCCGGAGGTGCTTATGTACCCGCCATGGCTGACGAAAGCATCATGGTTAAAGGACAAAGCAGCATTTTTCTCGCCGGGCCGCCCCTGGTGAAAGCGGCGACGGGCGAAGTGGTATCCGCCGAGGATCTGGGTGGTGCCGAGGTACATTGCCGGGTATCCGGTGTCGCGGATCATTATGCCGAAGACGAACTGCATGCCCTGGCACAGGCGCGACAGGCGGTTCGCCGCCTCAACCAGCGCAAGCTCCCCCAGCTGGATGTCCGGCCGAGTGTTCCACCGCTCTACCCCAGTGCAGAGATAGGGGGTGTCATCCCGACCGATCTGAAAACACCTTACGATGTGCGTGAAGTGATCGCTCGTATTGTCGATGGCTCGGAATTTGATGAGTTCAAGGCCCTGTTCGGCACGACACTCGTGTGCGGTTTTGCCCGCATTCACGGTTTTCCGGTCGGTATCCTGGCAAATAATGGCATCCTGTTCAGCGAGTCGGCGGTCAAGGGGGCGCATTTTGTCGAGCTGTGTTGCCAGCGCAAAATTCCGCTGGTTTTCCTGCAGAACATTACCGGCTTCATGGTTGGCAAGCAGTATGAGGAAGGCGGCATCGCCAAACACGGCGCGAAACTGGTCACCGCGGTGGCCTGCGCTGAAGTTCCCAAATTCACGGTCATCATTGGCGGTAGCTTCGGTGCCGGAAATTACGGCATGTGCGGTCGCGCTTATAATCCGCGCTTTCTGTGGATGTGGCCAAATGCGCGTATCGCGGTGATGGGCGGTGAACAGGCGGCGGGCGTACTGGCACAGGTACGGGAAGACGGTCTGGCGCGCAAGGGCCAGCAGTGGTCGGACGACGAAAAAGCGGCGTTCAAGCGCCCCACCCTGGAACAATTCGAGCGACAATCTGATCCCTATTATGCCAGTGCCCGACTGTGGGACGATGGCCTGATTGATCCGGCAGAAACCCGCAATGTATTGGGTCTGGCGATTTCCGCCAGCCTCAATGCGCCCATCGAAGACACCCGCTTCGGCATTTTCAGGATGTGACCCCATGACTCAGACACCTGACACCCTGCTACAGGCCACCTCTCCCGGAACCGGCGATCAGGTTCGGATCGAAATTCGCGCTTCGGGACGAGTGGATCTGATCCTCAATCGACCGGATAAACACAATGCCTTCAACGCCTCGGTCATCGCTGATTTGCTCGCAGGGCTGACCCAACTGGCGGGTGATGACCGCGTCAAGCTGCTGGTACTGCGCTCGGAAGGGCGACATTTCTCGGCGGGTGCTGATCTGGAATGGATGCGGGCACAAGGCCAGGCCAGCCATGCCGATAACCTGAAAGATGCCAGCGAACTGGCCCGTTTGATGGAAAGCGTCGACCGCTTCCCCTGCCCGGTGATCTGCCGGATTCAGGGCAGTGCGTTTGGCGGAGCATTGGGCCTGATTGCCTGTTGCGATATTGCCATCGCCAGTCAGGACAGCCGTTTCTGCCTGAGCGAAGTCAAGTTAGGGCTCGCCCCCGCCGTGATCAGTCCCTATGTGAACCGGGCTATCGGTGCCCGCTGGATGCGCCGCTATACCCTAACGGCTGACTTGTTTGGGGCGAACGACGCGCTGGCGATGGGGCTGGTGCATCAGGTGGTGGAGACAGAAGCCCTCGATACCGCGGTGACGACCCAGGTGGAACGCCTGTTGCTGAACGGCCCCCAGGCCATGCGCACCGCCAAGCATTTGCTGGCCGCCATCGATCAACGCCCCATCACGCCGGAGCTGACACAGTTGACCACCCAGACCATTGCCGATCTGCGCGTGAGTGCCGAGGGTCAGGAAGGGCTCACGGCCTTCCTGAATAAACGCAAACCGGCCTGGCAAGGAGAACCTTCCGCATGAACCGCCCGATCAAAACGCTGATGATCGCCAACCGCGGCGAGATTGCCTCGCGCATTATTCGCACCGCGCACCGCATGGGCATCCGCACACTGGCTGTGTTTGCCGAAGGCGACCAGCATCACCCTTTCGTCACCCAGGCGGATGACGCTATTCCCCTGCAAGGCGAAACGGCGACCCAAACCTATCTGGATCAAACAACCCTCCTTCGCATTGCGCAGGAAAATGGCGTGGACGCGATTCACCCCGGTTACGGTTTCCTGTCGGAAAATGCCGGATTTGCCCGTCGTTGCGAGCAAGCGGGGCTGATCTTCGTCGGACCTCCCGCCAGCGCCATCGACGCGATGGGCAGCAAGGCCGAAGCCAAACATCGCATGGAACAGGCAGGCGTACCGTTGATTCCCGGCTATCACGGCACCGATCAAAACCCCGATACCTTGCTGACCGAGGCGCAAAAAATCGGTTTCCCGGTACTCCTGAAAGCGAGCGCAGGTGGCGGGGGAAAGGGGATGCGTGTGGTCCACTCCGCCGTCGAATTTATGGATGCTTTAGAGACCGCGCAACGCGAATGCCAGAAAGCCTTTGGCGACGCGCGCATGATTATCGAGAAATACCTGGTCGAGCCGCGCCACATTGAAGTCCAGATCTTTTTCGATCAACAGGGTCATGGTGTTGCTTTGTTCGACCGCGACTGCTCAGTACAGCGCCGCCACCAGAAAGTCCTTGAAGAAGCGCCTGCACCCGGACTTTCCGACGCCACTCGCAAGGCCATGGCCGACGCCGCCCTCGCCTGTGGACGCGCCATCGGGTACGTCGGTGCAGGCACCATCGAGTTTCTGGTCGATCGTCAGCAACAGTTTTACTTCATGGAAATGAATACCCGGCTGCAAGTCGAACACCCGGTTACGGAGATGATTACCGGCACGGATCTGGTCGAGTGGCAATTACGAGTCGCGGCAGGCGAGGCCCTGCCGCTCACTCAGGATCAGATCCGCGTAAAGGGCCACGCCATCGAAGCGCGGCTTTATGCGGAAAATCCCGACGTGAATTTTCTGCCCAGCACCGGCTGTCTGAACCATTTGCGCTTCCCGGACTGGCGTACCCACGCGGGGCTGCGCATTGACAGTGGCGTAGAAGAAGGCAACCTCATTTCGACTCACTTTGATCCGATGATCGCCAAGGTCATCTGCCACGGCGATACCCGCGACGCAGCCCTGCAGGGTTTGGCGCAGGCACTCCAACAGACCCGCATCGCAGGCGTGCATACCAACCGCGACTACCTGATCCGCATCTGTCACCATCCCCGCTTCCAGGCGGGTGGCGTTTCGACCCATTTTATTGAGGCGCACGCGGCCGACCTGAAAACGGACCCGAAATTACCCACGGTGTATCCCCTCGCTGCCGCCCTGCTGATTAATGCCAATGAACGTCCGTCCCCTATAGCCCCCTTGGTACCAACGGTCCCACCCGACTCACCCTGGACGACCCTGACGCAGTGGCGTAACTGCCTGCCCGAGCCAATGACCTGCACCTTCTGGCGGGACGAGACTGAGTTTACGATTGAACTCAACCTGCACGGTGAGACTGCGACCGTCACCCTCGACGGTCAGTCCTGGCCGGTAAGCTTTTCTCAAGAGCCCGCACACCTGACGCTTTGGTTCGAGGGCCGCCGGTACCGAATGGACTATGTGTTCGACGCCGACCATCTGGTGCTCTGGCATGATGCTCAGCACCTGCGGTTTGAATTGCCCTCAGAAAACGCGACCGTCAGCCATCACAGTGCCGAGGCAGGGTCTTTACAGGCACCCATGGGCGGTACCATCGTGAAAGTGCTGGTAGGCGAAAATCAGGTCGTCGGCAAAGGCGAAACACTGGTGATCATGGAAGCCATGAAAATGGAATATGCGATCAAGGCGCCAGCCCACGGCCGCATCAGGCATCTGCTCTGCCAGGAAAAGGCCACCGTGAAGGCGGGACAGCACCTTGTTGAACTCGAGCCCACTCCCGCGACTGAGGCAACGACATGAGCCACAACGCCCACATCCAGATCGTCGAAATGGGCGCTCGGGACGGTTTGCAAAATGAGCCGACACCGGTGAGCCTGGCAGTGAAGCAGCAGTTGATTACCCAACTCGTTGAGGCTGGATTGCACCGCATCGAAATCGGTAGTTTTGTTTCGGCTAAATGGGTGCCACAAATGGCAGATACCGACGCGCTGGCCCGCACACTGCTCCCGCATCCAAAGGTCACATACAGTGCCCTCACCCCGAATCTCAAGGGATTTGAAGATGCTCTTGCAGCGAGTCTGAAGGAGGTCGCGGTATTCACCGCCGCGTCGGATGCCTTTACCCAGAAAAATATCAATTGCAGCGTTGCCGAGTCCCTGGAACGCTTCGCACCCTTATTCGCGCGAGCGAAGGAGGAAGGGGTCCGGGTGCGTGGCTATGTCTCCTGCGTTCTGGGCTGCCCCTATCAGGGCGCGACCGATCCGGCGAAAGTGGCGGAGGTGACGGGCCGCCTTCTGCGGATGGGCTGCTATGAGGTATCCCTCGGTGACACCATTGGCGTTGGCACGACCCGCGGTGTGAAAACCCTGCTCTCGCGTCTGCTGCAAGACACTCCGGCGAGCACGCTGGCTGTACATTTCCACGACACCTACGGTCAGGCCCTGGCGAATATTGCCACCAGCCTGGACTTTGGCATTCAAACCATCGACGCATCGGTCGCAGGACTTGGAGGCTGCCCCTATGCCAAAGGCGCCAGTGGTAACGTGGCGACCGAAGATGTGGTTTACTTACTGGAAGGCAACGGCCTGTCCACCGGCGTTGATCTCGACCGCCTGATTCAGGCGGGAGCCACCATCTGTAAGGCCTTGGGGCGCCGTAACGGCTCCAAAGTCGCCCTGGCCAAAGGAACGCCTTTATGACCACTCCAAGTCCCCTTGCACCTTTGTGGGCCCCAGACTCGGCCCGTCGTCTTAGCACGCGCCTGCATGCGTTCACCCGATATACCGAGAGCCAGCATGGCCCCGTCGCCACTTATTCCGATCTGCACGTCTGGTCAATCCGGGAGAAAGCCGGCTTCTGGTCGTCCATTTGGGATTTCTTTGCCCTGCGTGGCGACAAAGGCGCAGCACCTTATCTGCTGAATCCGGATCAAATGTCGGGAGCGCGCTGGTTTCCGCAAGCCCGTCTTAATTTTGCGGAAAACCTGCTCGAACGCGGCGAATCCCATCATGTCGCCCTGATCGAGCGCGGCGAAGACGGAGGCCGGCGCGAGTTCACTTACCAGGATCTGCGCGATCAAACCGCCCGACTGGCACAAACCCTGCGTGCGCTGGGGGTCTCAAAAGGTGACCGGGTCGCGGCCTTCCTGCCCAACTGTGCCGAATCCGTCGTAACCATGCTCGCCACGGCCAGCCTCGGAGCGGTCTACTCCTCTTGTTCGCCGGATTTCGGTCTGCAAGGGGTGATTGATCGATTCGGACAAATCGCACCCAAAGTCCTGGTCGCCACAACGGGCTATCAATACAACGGCAAACGCATCGACACCCGCGAGCGCGTGCAGTCGATCCAGACGGCCTTAGCCCCTAATGCGCCCCATTTGATCACCGTCGACTACCTCAACCGCCTGAATTCTCAAGCGGCCGCCGATTCATCTGGCCAAATCGCTGACCCGGCAGCTACCGCCCGCACATTGATAGAAGCCCGCACCTGGACATCGATCCAGCAAGGCGAGGCGCCCCCTCTGGCATATGTCGCGTGCCGCTTTGAGGACCCGCTCTATATTCTGTATTCCTCTGGCACCACGGGCGTTCCCAAATGCATCGTGCACTCGGTCGGCGGCACTCTGCTTCAGCATGTCAAGGAACTGGGCCTGCATACCGACCTGAAAAGCCGCGACCGCCTATTTTTCTACACGACCTGCGGGTGGATGATGTGGAATTGGCTGGTCAGCGCCCTGGCCCTGGATGTCACCGTAGTGCTTTATGACGGCTCCCCCTTCCACCCCACACCGGACAGCTTATTCAACCTGGCAGACCAGGAACGCATCACCGCCTTTGGTGCAGGTGCCAAATTTTATGCCGCCTGCGAAAAAGCAGGTCTCACGCCCCGAACCCAACACTCGCTTACCGCACTTCAGGCCATCCTTTCGACCGGCTCCCCACTGTCTCACGAGAGCTTCGATTATATTTACCGAGACGTTAAACCCGATGTGTTGTTGGCGAGTATTTCCGGCGGGACCGATATTGTTAGTTGTTTTGCGCTCGGCAACCCGCAACTCCCGGTCTGGCAGGGTGAACTGCAATGTGCGGGCCTCGGAATGGATGTAGCGTTTTATGATGAAGGCGGCAGCCCGTTACAGACCGGCAAAGGGGAACTGGTCTGCCAAAGCCCCTTCCCCTCCATGCCGATCGGCTTCTGGAACGACCCGGATGGTAGCAAATTCTACAATGCCTATTTTTCGCGCTTCCCCAACCGCTGGGCGCACGGGGACTACGGTGAATTCATCCCGCATGGCACTGGTCAGCCTGGCAACGGTCAGCAGGGCATCATCATTCATGGCCGCTCTGATGCCGTGCTGAATCCAGGTGGCGTACGTATCGGCACTGCCGAAATTTACCGCCAGGTCGAAAAAATCCCCGCGGTTTTGGAAAGCCTGGCCATCGGCCAGCGCCAGGGCAGCGACGAGCGCATCGTGCTGTTTGTAAAGCTCCGCGACGGTCAGAACCTCGACGACAGTTTACGCCAGCTGATTCGCGCCACGATTCGCGACAACGCCACCCCCCGGCATGTGCCAGAAGTAATCTGCCAGGTAGCGGATCTGCCGCGAACACTGAGCGGAAAACTGGTTGAGCTGGCCGTCCGGCAGGTTGTACATGGTGAACCCGTGAAGAATCAGAGTGCGCTGGCGAACCCGGAGGCGCTGAAACTATTCGCGCAGTTGCCAGAATTGCAAATATAGGTAAATGAACCGACAAGGGCTGATCAGGGGTATCAGCTCTGCCTAATTCGCCGTATAATCTGGCCAGCCATAGACATGGAACGGTTACCGGCTGCGTTTGGCAGAGGATTTTTAGGACACTGCTAACCACCCCCGTTGATTTCGTCTATATTAAACACTGTGCACATAGGCCCTTTATGCCGTGTGCCTGTGATTGCACCGATTTCGTTCAACCGACTCCTGAGAAGCAGGGATGAATCAACCAGAACTCTCTATCGTTGTACCGCTCTATAACGAACAGGATAACGTCACACTGATGTTCGAACGGATTGTGTCCGCTCTCGAACCGTTCAAAGGCAAATTCGAGATCCTGTTTGTTAATGACGGCAGCAAGGACAAGACCTTTGAAATTGCCTCCGGCATTGCAGCGAAAAACCCTTTCCTACGCGTCATAGATTTTCGCAAAAATTACGGTCAGACACCGGCCATGGCGGCCGGGATCGACAATGCACGGGCACCTGTCATCGTTACGATGGACGGCGACTTGCAAAATGACCCCTCCGACATTCCGGACATGGTTGCCAAACTGCGAGAAGGCTATGATATCGTCGTTGGCTGGCGTCATAACCGCCAGGACAAACTGGTCACCCGCAAGATTCCTTCCCGTATCGCCAATAAAATCATTGGTAAAGTGACCGGCGTTCCGATCAAGGATAATGGCTGCTCACTGAAAGTGTATCGGGCAGACGTGATGAAGCAGATGCCTTTCTACAACGAGATGCATCGCTTTATTCCAGCCCTGTTATCCTTGGGTGGCGCCAAGGTAGCCGAGGTCAAGGTCAAGCACCATGCCCGTCAGTTCGGCGAGTCCAAATATGGTCTGTCGCGCATTTACAAAGTGCTGTTTGACCTATTGATGATCAAAACCGTTCTGTCATTGATCAGCCACCCGGTTCGCTGGTTTGTGCGCATTGCCCTCTTGCCCCTTGTTTTTGCCGCAGCACTTTTCTTCTCAGTACTGGGCGATATCAGTCAGGGTGATCCGATCGTGGTCAACGCCACCATCATGCTTATGCTGACGAACCTCACTTTTTTCCTGGTTTCACTGGGCTTTGTGTGTGAATTGATATACAACAAAAGCCCCCTGGACCTTTCCAAAATCGCACCGCTGACCGCTCAGGTAGACGCTTACGAGCAACATATTCCTCTGAGTGATTCGCAGGACACCCCATCAGACACACCCGAGAAATCCGCATGACAGCTATTGAAATTACCGCGATTGTTCCGATTACCGAGCGCGTTGAACACGTTGATCAACTCATCCTCAGTTATCATCACGCGCTGGCGAAACTCAATAAGCCCTATGAGTTTCTCTTTCTGGTCAGCCCGCAGTGGAATAACTACAAGCCCAGTCTTGAAGCGATCATCGCTCAGGGCGTGCCCGGTAAAATCGTATCCTTCTCGCGCAGCTTTGGCGAAGCGACTGCGATTCAGGTCGGCGGCGAAATGGCCCATGGAGACATTATTCTCACGCTGACGCCCTATGAGCAGATTGCGCCGGAATCCATCCCACAATTGATCGAAAACCTGCAGGGCGAAACCCAGATGGTTATCGTCAATCGCTCACCGCGGATCGATGCGTCATTTAACCAATTGCAATCGCGCTGGTTCCACGGGATTCTCAACATGTTTGCCGATCCAAAGTTCAACGACATGGGCTGCGGCATTCGCGCGTTCCGTAAAGAGATTCTGAAAGAAATCCGCTTATATGGCGACCTGCACCGTTTTATCCCCCTGCTGGCGCATCAGCAAGGATTCAAGGTCAAAGAAATCGACATTCCCCAATCGCCGCGCGATGCACATCGTCGGGTGTATGGTGCCAAAACCTACCTGGGGCGAATTTTCGACCTACTGACGATTATCTTCCTGACCAAGTTCAACCAGAAACCCTTGCGCTTCTTCGGTGCCGGTGGCGCAATTTGCCTGGGTATCAGCTTGCTGGGTCTTCTTTATATTGGTATGGAACGACTCTTCTTTGATGTCGCTGCTGCTGACCGTCCGTTGCTGGTCGTTTTCAGTCTGCTGCTGGTACTGGGTGTTCAGCTCGGTGCGATTGGTTTGGTGGGTGAAACCATCATCTTCACTCATGCGAAAAACAGTCGACCCTACACGATTCGCAAGATCGTTAACGACTGATCAGTTGCGAATGGCGGTGCGGAGCCAACTGGCTCCGCACCGCCCATGCCGATCCGCCTTCCCGACTGCCACATCTCTTCTTCAGCCTTTACGTGGCGCCCAGATCACCGTCCTCTTCCCACGAATAAAGCGCCAAAAGCCGCCGGCAAACGCCCCATTTAACAGGATGAAGTAATAAGCAATCGCCACCAGGCGACGTTGCGACACCTGGACTGGGTTCAGGTATCCCCACAAAGCTCCGGCATAAAAAACAAGTTGTCCGACAAAAGCCAGCGGATAAATCCATGAATGTCCGACCAGTGCCGCCGATGACAACAAAAGTGCGAACAGCGGGATGAATGCCAGGTAGCGTAGGAGTTTGTGGGACCCCAGGCGAAAGGCCAGCCCCGGATGACGCACAGGATTCAGCAGGTGTCTCAAATCATTCAATGCATGAAAAGCCCGGGTCGCGACACGCACACGCATACGCCATTCGTCCTGAGCACTTGAGTTAGGCGCCTCCATAACCACTGCACGCGGCTCAAACAACACCTTGTAGCCCTTTTCCGCAACCTTGAGCGGCTGCACAAAATCAGGAAGCTGATCAGCTCGCAGGGGTTCATACAAGGCGGTCCGAATCGCGTCCATTCCACCGTCAACACCAACCACCCCACCACATCGGTTCTCAAGGGTACGCAGCCAATTTTCATAGCGCATTAAAGCAGATGAGCCATCGCCGATTATTTGCCCCTCGCAGTCGATCAGCACTTGTCGGCCGGTGACGTATCCGACTGTCGGGTCGTTAAAAGCCGTAACGAGATGTTTGAGGCCGTGGGGCTCATACAGCGAATTAGCATCACACATCACGACCAGGTCCGTGCACACCTGCTCGAGCGCGGCATTCAGTGCGTCGGTTTTGCCAGATCGCTGTGCCTGGCGCAGTAGCGTTATCTTAGGGCTGGGAGGCGCTGTCGCGGTAGGATCGCGACCCGCACATTGATCGATAACATCCTGCACAAGTGCATCCGTACCATCGTCTGAGGCATCCGACACGACGCAAATCGCCAACCTGCTCGCTGGATAATCCAAGGCAAGCTTATTTTCCAGGGTTGCCCGAATACTCTTCGCTTCATTGAACGCTGCGATGACAATCGTTACCGAAGGCCAGGAATCTGGGCCAGCTATTGCCTGTTGGAGAATCTGCGGTTTGCACGCCAGGGTAACTGCAGCGGATCGACGCCGGGCACATAACCAGAGTGTCAGCGGGTATCCCACATAAACGTAAATTATCCAGACAACACTCAACCAGAACAGCAGCATTCAGCTTCGCCTGCGCTTCAACAAGCCTTCCTGCTGTAAAACGGAGCTGACCGTTGTGAATGGAAAATCGCTCAACAGGTTCTCCAATCGAGGCAAGCATCTGTCAATATTGGTGTAGTGCCTGAAGCGGGAGAACCAGCCTGCCTCCACTTTGGGCTGCTCTGAATCGATCTCCCAGGGGTGCAGGTAGAATATGAACGGGCGCTCAGCCTCATTGATTGATCGAAGCCCCCACTGGGTCAAAGCGTAAGGATATAACCGAAAGTAGCCGCCGCCTGCAATAGGAATACGCTGCCCCATGATCTCGGCTGTAGACAAAGGAAATTCGATAATGCTGCGTTTGCGCTCTGTCTGATGAAGGTAAGGGAAGCGGGGTGCATCTGGAATACCGTAGAGGTCATGCCGAACCGGGAAAATGCTGGAGTCCCATTTAAACCCCAGGTCAACCAGTATATCCAGCGCCCAGAGCGATTCGGCCGTAATGGAGTAGCTGGCCGCGCGATACCCAACAACAGGTTTTCCAAGAATATCTTCCAGAACACGCTTGCTGCGGGCCGTTTCTGCACGAAAGGTGTCCGGCGTTTGACGATAGACCAATTCGTGACTGTATCCATGCGAGGCAATTTCGTGCCCTAAATCCGCGATACGCCGAATCAAGGCGGGATGACGCTCAGCCACCCAACCCAATACGAAAAAGGTGCCCCTGGCACCATATCGTTGAAATAATTCGAGAAGAACCTCAGTATTCTGCTCAATGCGACTCTCACACTGCCCCCAGTCCTTAGGTGCGATGTTATCGGAGAAGGCGGAGACATGGAAATAGTCCTCCACATCAACCGTGAGCGCATTCAGTTTAACCGTCAATTCATTATTTCCTGGACATCCAGGTTAGGGTAAACCCGGTAGCAAATTCATTATAGTCAGACAGGCTCGTGTTAAATTCAGCCTCTTCGTATCGCACATAACCAGCCACCTGAACATGCTTTGTGGGCATGTAGGACAAGCTGTAGCCACTTTGCCAGAGCTTTTTAGTGACATTTGAATTAGAAAATTCGTTCATCTGACGTGTCACATTAATCGCGGACTGAATGCGCGGTGTGTGCCAGTGCATCCAGCGAAAACGCGTATTGCGGGATTTTTCGGTAAAATTCTGATCCTGATATTTGTCGGAAAAGGACGTAAAACTGACTTGGTAACGATCCCGTTTGCTTAATTCATAATCCAACGCCAAGCGGAATCGATCCTGTTCGATCACATCGATGGCTCTCAATACTTTCAGTTCATCAAAACCACTCAACACCTTATCTGAGGCTGAGTCTGTAAATTCGCGACCGACTTCAGCCGAAAAGTCAGTCTTGCCTGTAACTTTGTACAGAAAATCAAATTGACCAATCCAACCTTCATCGGTTGCATCCAACTTATCGTCATTATTGCGCGTTAAGGTTGCCGCCCCAAGTTTGGCCCCCCACTGACCGTAACGAAACGTTTTGCCCAGTAAAAAAGCCAGCGAACCGGACTCCGTGTTGGTTTGTTTCGCGTCATCTATTCGCGCGGACTCAACCTCGCCCTGCACACCTGAGCGATAAAGGTCGGCGTACAGCCAATTTTGAGTCGCAACGCCTCGGAGACGTTGGCTATCAATCTGTCGCCCCTCATAGGAGACATCAATAAAGTAGGCCGAAAGCTCTGTGAAATTTCGCTGATTCCAATACCGAGTGTATTTAGGTCCGGTTTTGAACACGTTCAGTCGCACAATGTTGTCGGGCGTGTCCGCCTTCGAACTGTCCTCCGGCACATCCGAAAGTCGATCTTCCAGCAGCCAACTGAACTGCTTGTTAAACTTATAGGTTGCATCCAGATAGGACTCGGTCATCACCCAATCCTTAAACGAATCATTCAGATAGTTCTGATACATGGCGGAAAGATTAAAATCAACATCAAGTGGGCCTTTGCTGACCTTATTGCTCAAACCGAACTCATTGATGGACGTCACGTCATCTTTCGAGTTCTTCGCATCTTTCCCAACGTTATCGGAATACTCCAGTCCAGTGGATAACGTTAATCGTGCAGGTTCCGCCAAGGCTACCGAGGTCAAAACCAGGCAAAGGCCCGCAACGGGAGCACGCTTTATTAAAACTGTCCAAACCATAGTCTACTCTTTGATGATGTAGGCGCCCGCAATCCTGTCGGCCGCACACGAATTCAATTGTTCACCACGACGCCTAGCAGTTTCTCACGGGGCACCCGTGCGCAGGCCTCTAACACTTTACCTTCCGTCACTTTGCCATGTGGCACAACAATCAGTGTATAGTCAGCCAGTTCTGCGAGAATGCCTGCATCGGGCGATTCATTGATGGACGGTGTATCCAGAATGATAAAGCGATCCGGATAGCGACTGTGCACTGAACTGAGGAACTGCTTCATTCGATAGGAAGTAAAATACTCGCCTGTTGCCTCCCGACGCTTCCCGGCAGGAACGAACCGCATTCGCTTTATCCCTGTGGGGTATATGATGGACCCGACATCCATCACCGGATCATCCAGAAAATCCGTTACACCCAGTTCCGGGATCATATCAAAGGCATGATGAAGTGACGGATAGCGGAGATTGCAGTCAACCAGCAACGCTGTTTTACTGCTGTCGAAAGCAAACGCAGCCGCCAGATTGATGGCAGCAAAAGATGCACCGCCATTGTTCACGGCACTGGAAACGACCAGGGTAAAATTCTGTCCTTTACTGATCTGCAATAGCCGGGTCCGTAAATCCCGGAAGTGTTCAACTGCGCGCCGGTTGCTATGAGCAGGATGAATGATTCGCTTTGCTTCAAGATCATCAATTGAGAGCAGGCGCGGTTCACGCATATGCGAAATACGATCTTCAACCGGGCTTGCGCTTCCGGTGTGGACCGATTCACTCGCCCTTAAGGGCGAGCCTGCCTCCTTCACTGGCGCAGCCGCACCTTGTCCAGCCCTTGGACGCGAGGGAATTACATCTGCCTCGACCAAAGGCGCCGGCTTAACCATCGGTATACTCTCCGGTTTAATCGGCGTTTTCGTTTCAAGCATCGTTGGTTTTGGAGCTGACGGCGCTTTGAGCACCGGGCGTTGTCGCGCAATCGCATCCAGGTTTTGCTCAGGTCTCAATACAGGCCCACCTCGCACAGCGTTCTCAGGTGCCTGGGGTCTTGCGGCTTCCCGCACAGCATCGGGCGTCGCCACACTTGCAGGCTTGGCCGCCGCGGGATCTACAGGTGCCACAATCCCGCGCAGCGCATTCAGTACATGCTGGTTACGTTCCCGCTCCCAGGCATCGTCCGGTTTATCTGTCATCCTGCGCCTCCGGTGAGTCGATTCCATGAGAAAACTACATACAACGCAATAATCGCCAGCGCCAAGAGTGCATACCAGATGGATTGGTTGCGAGCCATACGACTTTCCAGGGGTGATCGCAGAGGCGGCAGCTCCATTAACACTGGCACCCCGGTTCGATCCTGGAATTTCGTTACCGAGCGCACACGTGGATCAAACAGGCAGAGCAATCCGATTAAAATTAGCGGCGTGGCGATGCCCAAGGGAAGTCCCAACCATAACACCAATGCAGCAAACTGTTCTTTCCCAACCGGATAATCGGCTGTGGCGTAAACCTGGAAGGGTGACCGGGAAACAAACGTATCAGCGGCAGCCTGCCATGGCTGACCAGCGACCTCTACCTTTCTGTCCTCGGCCCCTGAATCACTGCGATCTGAAACGCCAACAGGCGCTTCAGCCTGCTCAACCAGGAGATCCCGCTGCGCAAGCAGTGCTTTCAACGGCGCTCGCAGTCGCTCCAATGCAGCCTGCGCTGCCAGCTCCTCGGGAGAAGGTGAGCGGATTTTTTCCTGGTAGGCGCGAGCGGTTGCCAGCGCCACCGCCAAGCTACGACGCTTCTCGGACATTGCACTCAATTCCGATTCCAGCACCAGCTTTTCGGCCGACTCCGGGTGCTTGACCTTGAGATCAAGCCAGCGCCTCTCGACGGCCGCCATGCGACTGTCCAAATCCGCCATATTTTCTTCGAGCGCCGAGAGACGCTCAGCTCCGACGGCCACTAACTGATCTCGTCTGGCCTTCTGAGAGGCCAGCACTTTCTGCTGGTCCCCTATCTGGCGCTTGCGATCATCAATCTGCCGACTGACTGATTCAAGCTCCTCTGGGTCAACGGCTGCAGTGGCCACCGCATTGAAAGGTATCTCGTCTTCACTGATCGCGACAGGGCTGACCGTCGCTGAAGGCGGCTTTGAATCCTCCCCCAGCGTAAGCAACTCCAGGATCTGACTGAGAACTTCAAACGCATTCTGAGCAGAGTCACCTGCATACTCCAGGCTCAACCGACTTGTCCCATCTTCACGAATGATCAGCCGGTCACTAATCAGGCGAGCCAAAGTACCGGCATCTTCCTCATTGTTGAGCGGATGACGACGCAACTGAGTCGCCGCCACGGTTGCAAAGACCTCACGTGCATCAAGCGCCTGCTGCAGGCGTTCGATACGATCAGTGTCTGTCGGTATCTTCCCCGTCTCAGCAAGCGCACCGCCCGCGCCTTCGTTCAGCATCAGCGTCGCCCGGGACACGTAACTATCGGACGCACTCCTGCCCACCACCAGCATGGACAGGCTGACGATCGCGAAAAGCAGGAACACGAAACTTTTGCGAAGTTTCAGCTCTCTAACCAGTTCTGACGGTAGGTCACCGAGAGGTAAAGCCATGAGGTCTTCCCGTTGAAATTACAGCACTTTTTCCGGGATAGTGAGAATGTCACCCGGTAGCATGTCATAGTTGGTTGAAACATCGCCTTTTTTGATCAGATCGTCCGCCTTAACGGGAATGACCACGGTCTGACCTTCGTACTGACGATAGAGAACGGCGCTGTTTCCATTGGCAAAGTCGTTAAGCCCGCCCGCGCTGAGAACAACGTCCAACACGTTCATCCCTTCGGTATAGGCAATCGAAATCGGTTTACCCACCGCCCCCGTTACGCGGACACGACTTCTGAAGTCGTAACTCGCAGAGGAAGTCACGATAACGCTGACCTGCGGTTCACGCACATAAATACTGATTTTATCCCGAATCAATTTACTCAACTGCTCCGGCGTCAATCCCGACGCGACCACATCGCCAACGAGTGGACTACTCAGCTTGCCATCCGGCCGGATAGTGACCGTCCCGGACAGGTCGGGATTGCGCCACACGTTAACCAGCACGGCGTCGCCGGAACCCAGAACATAGTTCTCCAGCATTTTAGGCTTGTAATTCAGCGCAGCATCGATCAGGGACTGCTCGGAGGTCTGCACCGTCGTACAACCAGCAACTACGCCCATTAACACCAGTCCTAATGCCCACTTCGGATTTTTTTGCATCGTCGTTATCCCAATCAATTCGTAAAATGCACTCGGTTAATTTTATCGTCAACGCGAACCTTTTTTAAACAAAACCACCTCAACTGTCTGAATCAAAATGACCAGATCGAGCAGAAAACTCTGGTTTTTAATGTAGTAGAGGTCATAACGCAGCTTCTCCTTGCTGTCATGTTCACTGTCCGCATAGGAGAAACACAATTGCGCCCATCCCGTAATACCTGGTTTTACACGGTGTCGCTGGTGATAGTAGGGTAACTTCTGCGACAGCGCCTCAACAAACATCGGTCTTTCTGGTCGCGGCCCCACAAAGGCCATATTACCTACCAATACATTAAAGATCTGCGGGAGTTCGTCAATGCGGACTTTACGAATAAACCCGCCCACCCGCGTCACCCGTGGATCCTGCTGACTCGCCCAAACGGCACCATTGCGCTCGGCATCAACCCCCATGCTACGAAATTTCACGACGCGAAAAGGGATGCCATTCAAACCTACCCGTTCCTGGCGATAGAGGATCGGTGCATGCCAGCCATCTTCGAGCTTGATTGCCACAGCCGTCAGTATCATCACAGGCCATGACACCAAGAGGAGCACGAGGCTTGCCAGGATATCGAAAACCCGCTTGTAAAACTGAGTTGCCGAGATAGCGCCAAACCCATCCGAGTAGATCATCCAGCTGGGCTGCAACAAATCCAGCGCCACTTTACGGACCTCCCGTTCGAGAAAGGTAGCCTCCTCAACAATGTTGACGCCCTCCATTTTACACTCAAGCAGGTCGTCAAGCGGCAACTTTTTACGCCGATCGTCGAGCGCCACCACAATTTCCTCAACCGGAGATCCCTTGATATAACGACTAAGGTCATTGAAAGCCGGTACTGTTTGCGTGGCATCCACGGCGACACTCTCGCCGGGAACCGGAACGAAGCCAACTATTTCAATGGCCTGCCGGCTACCAGGCCCCTCGAGTTCGTCAATCAGATTTCGGGCTCTTGATCCGGCGCCCAGCACCAGCACCTTGCGCCGAAAATTATCCTCAGGTATCAAAAAGAAAAACAGGCTACGTGAGATGCCAAACAGAAAAAGCGAGAGGACAGAGGCCATTTCCAGAACGCCATCCCGCAGATACCACAAGGTATCCCCGATGAGATACACCAGAAAGGACAGCAGCACCGTTCCAATGATAATGCTAAAGATCGAACGCACCATCATCCCGGATAAACCTTCAACGACCTTGGTGGGATACACGCCTATGGCCGTCATTACCAGCACATGAATGAGACCAAAGACCCAGGCGGATGCGGTCGGTTCGTCAAGGTGGCGTAAAAAGAAATCAAGCTCGCCGAAATGCCGTATAAAAATAGAGGCATAGCAGACCCCCACCAGTATTCCCAGCTCAAGTGCACTCAGGAACAGGTAGGGCACATAAAAGTAGTGTCTGAATAGCCGGACCCTTGCCAACGCCTGTACCCTTGTTGAACATCAAAAGATGAGAATCATACCCTATTTATAGCTCGTATTTCCCACAATTCTCCTCAGGGCATACGATGACGTTTGCAATTCCCGGTGTGTCCGGCCAATATTCACTGTACAAAAAGAATATGACCACTCGTCAGAAACCATGGAAGTTGTACCTTTATCCTGCATGCAGTCAGCGCCCCACTCTCAATCGCCGAACTGGCGGCGAAGCGTCATCACCCTGACGGGCAACCTACTCGTTCTGAGTGTATTTTGGCCTTCCATAGAGAGTCTGCTACTCAAATGGCTGCAAATGCAGGACGCCTATAGCCACGGCTTTCTGTCTCTTATATTGGCGAGTTGGTTGTTACGAAAGCAGATTCACAGCCTCCCCCCCAAAGCCACTCCCGACCCCCTGATTCTGGCAGGCCTGGCGACACTCTCCGCACTCTGGTCGGCTGCCTATTTCATGCACACGGAAGTGTTGCATCAGATGTGCTTACCCCTGGTGCTGGCCCTTCTGCTTGCCTGCCGTTTCGATCGTAATGGCGCCGTCCGTTTGCTGGGCGCGTCCGCAGTCCTGTTCTTCGCCATTCCCATCTGGGACTATCTCAATGCCCCCCTGCAATGGCTCTCGGTTCAGGTTAGCAGCGCCGCATTGAAACTGATTCACATCGATGCCTCCATAAAAGGTTTTTTTGTGACGCTGGACAATGGTGTCTTCGAAATCGCAGGAGGCTGCTCTGGTTTACGTTATTTACTCGTTTCATTGACTGTGACCTATGTTTACAGTTTCATGAACCTGGCACAGCTTCGCTATATCGTTATTTTAAACGCAACCGGTATTCTCTTTGCGTTGCTGACCAATTGGGTTCGGGTATTTACCATTATCTACATTGGCCATCAGTCCAACATGCAGCACCCGCTCGTTGCTGATCATGAAAATTTTGGCTGGTATCTTTATGCGGCAACGCTGGTGCCGTTGTTGATTGCCGCCCACTTTATTGAGCTCAGCGATAAACGCTCCCGTCACGCTCTAAAAAAACGCGAAGACGTCTCAACTGCCCCAATGAAAGGAGTGCCTGTCAGGGTTCGCCTGCTGACTTTGATAGCCGCCATCGGCATTCCGGTGATCAGTCTGGTTACCGTAAAATGGACCCAGCCCGAACTCTTTTTCGGTCAGATCAATGCGCCAGAGCAGATGGGAGACTGGCATCGCGTCTATGTGCTCGACAATGCCTATGTTGCCCCCCAATTTGTTAATTACACTCAGTCCGTGGACACCAGCTTTTCCCGAAACCAGGGTGAACCGCTTGTGAGTCTCCACCTGCGCCAATATTCCCGACAGGTTAATGGCAAGGAACTTATCAGCAACCGTAACCGGGAATTCGACACCGAGACCTGGAAACTAAAGGGTAATTTCAGTCTGCCAGATTCCTCCATTCAATTTCTGGAACTGGAGAATCGTGAGTCGCGCGTTCGGCATGCTGTGGGCTACACCTACGCGATCGGTGATCGTTACTTCAGCAACAAATTTGATGCCAAATTAGGTCAGCTATCGGCTTTTTTTTCCTCGAGGAGACAAGACGGCGCACTGATACAAGCTTCAAGCCCCTGTCTGCCTGACTGCCAGGCGGCGGTTACCCGACTAGAAGATTTCTTTACGACAGCACTGCTTCCAATCCGAGCCTCGTTGAGCAAGGCTTACGAAGCCTCCCACTAACCCGTTCAAACGAAATAATGACACATGAAGAAAGATAATATTGCCATCGTCGGTCTGGGCTATGTCGGCCTGCCCCTGGCCGTTGAATTTGGTAAGCGCTATGAAACGTTAGGCTTTGACATTAATAGCCGCCGCATCAGTGAACTGCAGGAAGGCCGCGATCAGACCCTGGAGGTCGAACCTGAATTACTCGCGTCAGCCACCCATCTGCGCTACTCCTCCGACCCAGAGGATCTGAAATCGTGCACTGTATTCATCGTGACGGTTCCAACACCCATTGATGCGTTCAAAACGCCGGATCTCAGCCCCCTGCGCTCAGCCAGCCAACTCATCGGCAAGGTACTGAAGCCAGGGGATCTGGTGATCTATGAATCGACGGTGTATCCCGGTGCCACCGAAGAGGTGTGTGTCCCCATTCTGGAGGCTATTTCAGGGTTGACCTACAACCAGGATTTTTTCGCCGGCTACAGCCCTGAGCGAATCAATCCCGGCGACAAAGCGCATCGGGTCACCAACATTTTAAAAGTTACTTCGGGTTCTACCCCTGAAATTGCCGAAAAGGTTGATCGACTGTACGCGAGCATCATCATAGCCGGCACCCACAAAGCCAGCAGTATTCGGGTGGCAGAAGCGGCAAAAGTCATCGAGAACACCCAGCGCGACGTCAACATTGCACTGATCAACGAATTGTCCTTGTTGTTCGAGAAACTCGGCATTGACACACTTGAAGTGCTCGAAGCGGCAGGCACCAAATGGAACTTTCTCCCCTTCCGCCCCGGCCTGGTGGGGGGGCACTGCATCGGGGTTGACCCTTACTATCTGACGCACAAAGCGCAGTCCGTCAACCACCACCCGGAAATGATCCTGTCCGGCCGACGCATCAATGACGGCATGGGTGCCCATGTTGCCGAGCGTGTCGTACGCCTGATGACCAAACGTAAAATTGCAGTCGCTGATTCAAGTATTCTTATTCTGGGCCTGACATTCAAAGAAAACTGCCCTGACATTCGCAATACCCGTGTGATTGATCTGATTGAGCGTTTTCACTCTTACGGCGCCAACGTAGAGGTTTATGACCCATGGGCCAGCCCTGCAGAAACGCAACATGAGTACGGAATTGCGCTACAACCTGTGCTGGCCGATCACAAGTATGACGCCATTGTGCTGGCTGTCGGCCATGATCAGTTCCGGGAGATGGGTCTGGAGAAAATTCGCAATCTGGGGCGAAGCCAGCATGTTCTGTTCGATGTAAAATACTTACTGCCTAAAGAGGGGGTGGATGGGCGCTTATAGCGCCTCGTCCACCTCGAACGTCACCCCGGCAAACTCGTTTAAACGCTGAAACAGGTGCGGTCCCATCGCTGTCGAGGGTGTCCAGAATCCACCTGCCAGTTCATCGCCGATATCAAACGCCATACAGAGTGCCGCTTGCCCCAGCATTTTAGCCGTTGAGCCGTAGCCGGGATCCTGATCGCCTTTAATCTTGATGCGGAGGGATTCACCGTTTGCTGTCGTGCCGAGCATCCTCAGGTCATAAAAGCCCTGCTTTTGTGCATCCGGAGAGGGGCCCTCACCCGGTGCAGGCACAACATAACGCTCCAGCAGCCAGCGTGAGGGCTTCAGCGCCGCCGCGACCAGAAAACCGGCCAGCGCCGTGGTGATAGCCTGTGCCATCCCCCAACCTTTTGCACCCTTGCCAGTCAACATCGCTTCGTCATAACGAAAGGCGTCGCCGTAAGCTCGAGACAAAAAGTTGGAACGCTGAACAATGCGCGTGTTGATGCCCGACATAATAAACGGTGCGGTCCAGGCACCGTAATCAGCGTCAAATGTAGCGGAGGAGACATTCGGTTGTCGGGTAGGATTTTGCTCCGCACCCACACACAGTGAATAAGGGTTGGCCAATTCCTTGCGCAATGCAGGATTCGCCGCGGCTTCGCGTGCCACATTCATCATACTGGCCACCGTGCCCCCGGAGAATTCGCCTTTCGCCGCCCGCACACGCATCTTGACTCTCTGGCAGGGCTGAGCAAACCGCTTTAACGCTTCGGTCTGCAGCCACCACACACCGATATCGGAGGGAATCGAGTCAAAACCACAGCAGTGAACAATCCGAGCCCCAGTTTCTTTGGCACGACCTTCATAGGACTGAATCATGCGACGGATCCACTGCACTTCGCCCGTCAAGTCGCAGTAGTCGGTCCCATTTTCAACACAGGCTTCAATTAAAGGCTCGCCATACAATGCATAGGGTCCCACCGTCGAGACGACTACCCGCGCTTGCTGACACATCTGACGCAGGGATTCAGGGCTACCCGCATCTGCAACAATAACCGGGAGCTGCGCGGCGGCCGGCCCCAGCGACTGCTGTAACAAGCGCAGCTTCTTCTGTGAGCGGCCCGCAATGGCCCAGCGCAACTGGGTTTCACCCGGCACCCGATTGGCCAGATAGTCGGCCAGAATTTGTCCGACAAAACTGCTGGCGCCAAAGAGAATGATATCGTAAGGACGCGCCTGATTTGCGCGTTTTTTCTTTATTGTCTCGACCATTCATGTCTTCCTTAAGTCAAATACAGTCAGCCTTATACGGGCCACGGTGTCATTCAGCCCAATTCGGCCTCTTCCAGATAGTCCGCTACACTCGCCTCCCAGCCCAAACGCTCGTGAATATGCCGCCGCAGACAGTCTGCTGCAAGGGGCTCGCCATGCGTAATAAAGACCTTCTTTGGAGGGTGCGCAGTTTGCTTCATCCAGGTCAGCAGCTCTTCATAGTCGGCATGAGCACTCAGGCTCTCAAGGTTGACGACCTCGGCCTTGACCGGCCAATACTCACCGTGAATTTTGACTTTGTCGGCACCATGAACCAAGGCCTCTCCCCGCGTACCGCTGGCCTGATATCCGGCAAACAAAATACTGTTGCGGTGGTTGGGCAATAAGGCCTTGAGGTGGTGCAACACGCGCCCCCCACTTGCCATGCCACTGGCGGAGATGATGATGCAGGGAAATCGCTTGTTATTCAGCGCCATGGACTCTTCAACGGTTCTTACAAACGTCACCCCGCCGTCAATTTCCGCACATTGCGCTGGCGTCAGGCGATGCTCCTTGTGAAAGCGGTAGAAAATTTCGGTTGCTGTGATCGCCATGGGACTGTTCAGGAAAATGGGTACGCTGGGTATGCGTCCTGCTTTTTTGAGTTCATTCAATACATACAGCAGGCTTTGGGCGCGCCCCACCGCAAAGGCGGGTATCAGCACAACGCCACCCCGCTCACAGGTTCGGGTCACGAGATCACTGATCACCTGACGGGTGTCGACCTGCGCATGCAGACGATCTCCATAGGTGGATTCAACCACCAGGTAGTCGCAGGGTGGCAGTGGTTCAGGCGGGTACATGATATCATCCTGAAGTCTGCCGACGTCGCCTGAAAATACGATGCTGCGGCGACCATCATCCAGTCTTAAGGAGCCTGCGCCGAGAATATGCCCGCTACGGGAGAATACGGCGGTCAAGCCACGGACGGGCTCAAACGCCTCACCGAAATCGACGACTTCAAAATGTTTCAACGCTGTCCAGGCATCTTCTTCCGTGTAAAGAGGCAATGCGGGCGAGTGCTTTGAGAAACGCCCTTTATTGGCATAGCGGGCATCTTCTTCCTGCAGAAAACCGGCATCCGGCAGCAGCACCCGGCACAAGGCGTAGGTTGCAGGGGTACAATATACCTTGCCACGAAACCCTTGCTTTACGAGGGCTGGAATAAAACCACTGTGGTCAATGTGGGCATGGGTCAAGACCACCGCTTTAAGGGTTTTGACATTGACGGGCAATTCCTGCCAATTGCGCTCTCGCAGTTTTTTCAGGCCCTGATACAGACCGCAGTCCACCAACACGGATTTTCCCTCCACTGAGACCAGTGTTTTCGAACCCGTAACGGTGCCTGCAGCCCCAATAAATTTAACGTGCATCGCGATTACTTCCTCTCATCTGTCTCACGGGCAAAGCGCGGCAGCTCAAGACCGTCGACCTGCACCGTTTGCAAAAACATTTCCAGTGGCCGAACCCACAGATCTTGCGTATCCACGGCGCCGTAAAGCGGTCGGTAGAGCACCAGAACCTCTTCAGTCTCGGAATGCCGGACACAGCCCAACACCTCGTAGTCATTGCCTTTGTAGTGGCGATAGCGCCCTGGCACGATGGTCTGCAATTTCATTTCGTCTCTGTTTCTCCCAATAGTACAGGCTCTGGCTCCAGATCAACGCCAAAGCGCGCCTTGACATCTGCCTGCAGTCGGGTGGCAAAAGCGAGCACTTCATCGGCGGGGCGGTGCCCAGGATTCACCAGCACTAAGGCCTGGCGCTCGTGGCAGCCCACGCCATTGTCCATGCGCCCTTTCCATCCTGCCTTGTCGATGAGCCAACCCGCCGCCAGCTTCCACTTGAGCCGCTCCGGGGGTGTCTGAATCGGCGGATCAGACGCCAAGGCCGGATCAGACGCGAGAACCGGGTAGGCGACCAGCTCCGGGTAGCCTAGCCTTAATTGCGCGACGACATCATGATCTACCACCGGGTTTTTGAAAAAACTGCCTGCATTAGGGATGTCGGCCGGGTCTGGCAATTTTGCGCGTCGCAAGCGTTCCACCACCCGCGCAACCGCCTGCGGATGGTTTTGGGCACCCTCCTCCTGCTCCCAACGCTGACGAAGATCCGCATACTCCAGCACCAAGGGACGATTGGGTGACAGCGTTAGCGTTATGCCAGTAATGACCCACTCTCTCCCGACGGCGGTTTTAAAAATACTGTCACGGTAGCCTAATTGGCAGTCTGCCAGACTCAGTGTCCGGCAGTCGTCACTGGCCGGGTCATAGATCTCCACAGACAGCAGCGTGTCAGAGAGCTCTGCGCCGTAGGCGCCGATGTTCTGAATAGGTGCCGCCCCAACGCGACCGGGAATCAGGATCAGGTTTTCAATCCCACGCAAACCGCGCTGCACAGACAGTCTCACCAGATTATCCCAGACCTCTCCGGCACCCGCCTGCAACAGCACCTGGCCATCTGGCAGCGGCTTAAAGGCCACACCAGGCAACCGGTTAAGCAAAACGATGCCCGACATCTGCACCGGCATAATCACGTTACTGCCCCCGCCTAATACCGTCACGCGAAGTTTGTTTGCGCGCGCAAAAGCGAAAGTTTCCCGCAGGTCTGAGAGCGTATAGCATTCAGCCAGGTATTGAGCCGAGGAAGGACAGGCCAGTGTGTTATAGCCTGAAAGCGAAACGTTCTGAGACCATTTCAAACGACTTACCCTTTTGGTGTCTGTTCCAACAGATAGGCGAGCACTCCGTCCGATGCCGCTTCGACCAGATCCAGAACCTGATCAAAACCCTGCGCACCGCCATAGTATGGATCTGGCACTTCACGGACACCCGCTGACGCGAAATCGAGGAAGAGTTTGACTTTGCTGAGCTGATCGGCAGGGCATATGCGCTGCAGATTAACAAGATTTTCGCGATCCATCGCAAGAATAAGATCAAATTGCTCAAAGTCCTCAGGGGGACTCACCTGACGCGCCCGCAGTGATGACAAATCATAACCCCGTCGCTGTGCCGCCTCGCACGAGCGTGGATCAGGCGCACTTCCAATATGCCAGGCACTGGTACCCGCAGAATCCACCTCAATCCTTGAGGTCAGGCCTGCCTGAGCCACTTTTTGACGAAACACCCCTTCAGCCGTAGGCGACCGGCAAATATTACCCAGACAAACGAACAGGATACGCGCCATCTAGCGTAACCCTTCTGCGAAACGCGCGCGGACCCGCTCCAGATCTGCAGGCGTATCCACACCACCTTCGGGTGTAACTTCAGCTACATCCACATGGATTTTTACATCTTTCCACAGCGCCCGTAACTGCTCCAACGCCTCAATTTTTTCCAGTTCACTGGCCGGCCAGGTGGTGAAGTCCCTCAGTAATCCCGCACGGTAGGCGTAGATACCAATGTGACGATAGCCCCACACATTCGGGTGATCCTCCACACTCGCCACCTCCATCGTGTAGTGGTCACGATCCCAGGGAATCGGCGCGCGGGAAAAGTAATGGGCCATACCCGCTTCGCTGAATACCACTTTCACAACGTTAGGATTAAAGAAGGTCTTTTTGTCGTGAATCGCTTCGCACAGCGTCGCCATTCCTGCGGCCGGACGGGTGGCCAGATTGCGTGCAACCTGATTGATGATCGCAGGAGGGATGAAAGGTTCGTCACCCTGCACGTTAACGATGATATCGTCATCATCCAGAGCCAGCTGATTCACACACTCGGCCAGACGATCAGTCCCTGAGGCGTGCGAGGCAGAGGTCATCAGCGCATTTCCGCCCGTATTTTCGATCACCTGCCGAATATCCGGGTGGTCCGTTGCGACGTACACTTTGGCGGCAAGACTTCTGGCGGCCTGTTCATAGACATGCTGTACCATCGGTTTGCCACCGATGTCAGCCAGGGCCTTATTCGGCAGACGACTGGAGTTAAGGCGGGCGGGAATGATTACGATAAAATCGGTCATTTCTTCAGGCGCTCATCCGTCGTCAGGGTGCGTGCTTCTTTTTCCAGCATGACCGGAATGTCATCCCGAATCGGAAAGGCCAGCCCATCTGCCCGACAGATCAATTCCTGACTTTCACGGTGATAGTCCAGATTACCCTTGCACACCGGGCAGGCAAGAATAGCCAATAGTTTTTTATCCAAGCTCAGAGTCTCCCATTTAACATCAAATGCGTGAGGCGTTTCGTCAATTCGGGACTTAACTGGGCCTTGACGCTCAGATACCAGGCATCTTTCAGATCGAGATGCGCACACTTAACCGCATCTTTCTCTGTCATCAAAAGCGTTCGCCCACGGAAACGCACGAAATCTTCTGCAGTATACTGATAATGATCCGGAAAAGAATGCGTTTCAGACGCTAGCCCCATCTGATGCAAGGTCGCAAAGAAACGTTCCGGATTGCCGATCCCAGCGATAGCAACACAGTCCTTAAGGTTGCCCTGCAAAAAATCGGCAGTTGACTTACGCAGCTCAGGTGCAGAAACCGTGATCCACTCGTCAGGCACCAGATCAAATCGCAAACCTGAGCCATGTGGCGGATCAGCCCCGTTGTAGACTTCCAGATCCACCTCAGCCAGGCGCCGCAGCGCTCTCGCAAAGGGCCTGCAGGCAGGCACCAGCCATTACCATAGCCCCGCTTGCCATCGACCACGACGATCTCGGCCTGGCGCGCCATCGCATAGTGCTGCAAGCCATCATCACTGAAGATGATATCCGGCGAAAACGCGGACTCGAGCAATGCGACCGCATCCGCGCGAATGGGTGATACTACCACGGGGCACGCACTGTTGCGCCAGATCAGCAGCGGTTCGTCCCCCACCAATGCCGCGTCTGGTGACTGGTCCACGCGGCAAGGATAATGGGGGGCTTTCCCCCCGTAACCGCGACTCACGACCCCTGGTCGTAGCCCTAATGCCCTAGCCAGCGCTATACAAGCCAGCGTGAGGGGCGTTTTGCCCGTTCCACCCACCGTCAGATTTCCAATAACAATCAGAGGGACGCGGGAACGGTAGGCGGCGCCAGGCCTCTTAAGCCAGCGATACCGACGAAAGGTCACCACAGCACGGTATAGCAGGGACAGCGGCACAAGCGCCCAGCGCCAGGCGCTTCCTTCGTACCAGATCTGCTCAATCTTCCGCGCGAGGCTCATGATCCCCTTCTGCAAAATTATTTTGATGCAGGGCTGCGTACGCCCCCTGACGGGCCAGAAGTGCTTCATGGGTGCCCGTCTCGATAATCCGTCCCTGATCCATCACCACGATCAGGTCAGCATTTTCTATCGTAGACAGTCGGTGGGCGATAACGAGGGTTGTGCGCCCTTTCATAATGGCTTCAAGCGCATTCTGAATATGCTTTTCAGAGTGGGTATCCAGTGCGGAGGTTGCCTCATCCAGGATCAAAAGGGGCGCGTCCTTCAATAAGGCCCTGGCGATCGCAATACGCTGACGCTGACCGCCAGAGAGTGTCACGCCATTGTCCCCTAACTGAGTTCCGAATCCATCGGCCAGACGCTCGATAAACTCGTTGGCATTCGCCGCTTTTGCGGCCTCCTGGAGCGCCTTCTCACTGGACTGGGCCAGCACGCCATACGCAATATTATGCCTCACATCATCGTTGAACAGCGTAACCTGTTGGTTCACCAACGCAATCTGGCGTCGCAGATTCGAGAGTTTCCAACGGGAGAGGGGGACGCCGTCCAGCAGGATCTCCCCCTGTTCAACTTCATAAAAGCGGGGGATCAGGCTGACCAGGGTCGATTTACCGCTGCCCGATCGACCGACAAAGGCAACGGTTTGGCCTGGCTCGATTCTGAGATTAATATCATGCAAGACGACCTTATCATGCCCGGGATACGCAAAACTCAGGTTCCGAATGTCCAGCGCGCCGTCGGCACGCACCATTTCAAAGTCGCCGTGATCAGGTTCGAGCGGTTCAGCCAGCAGTTCAAAGATGTCCTGAGAGGCGGCAATCCCCTTCTGGATGAACGAATTCACTTCGGTCAACTGTTTCACCGGCTTGGCACAGGTGGTCGCCGCGGTGATAAACGCAATGAACTCGCCCGTCGTCATGCCTTGTAAGACATCAGGCGACAGTGCCAGCCAGATGAGAATGGCAATAGACATCGACACGATGACCTGAATCACCGGGGTAGAAATACTCTCAGTAAACGACATTTTCAGTTGTTGATTGATGTTCTGCTCGCTGGCACGCGTAAAACGTTCCAGTTCATGGGCTTCACCACCAAAGATACGCATGACCCGATAACCGGTGATGGTTTCGCTGGCGACTTGCGTGACCTGTCCCATACTCATCTGGATGCGGGTGCTGAGGCGACGGAAGCGCTTCGTCACGTAACCGACAAGCACCCCGATGATCGGCCCCAGCGACAGAAAGATTAGCGTCAGCTTCCAGTTTTGATAAACCATGAAGCCCAGTAGTCCCACAACCGTAAACCCTTCACGCAGCACGACGGTCACGGCATTCGTTGCCGCCCCCGTCACCTGCTCGATATTGAAGGTGAGGCGTGACAGCAGCTGACCGCTGGCATGTTGGTCGTAGTAGGTATTGGGAAGTCGCAGCATATGACCAAAAACCTGCAGCCGCAGATTATGAACAATGGATCGGGCGACCCTTGCGATATAGTACGAGCTGAAAAAACCACCCAGCCCTCGCAAACCGAAAAGCCCCATAATCATCAACGGTAACAGCAGTCGATTACTGGCGTCCGGGTGCTCGATAGCCTCGACCACAAACTCCATGGCCGGTGCCATGCCTGCGCTGGCCGCAGCAAACAGGATGTTACCGAAAATGGCGACCATGAAAGCCCCCATCACCGGGCCGAGATAGGTCAACAGACGGCGGTAAACGGCCCATCCCGAGGCGGGCGCGGAAGCGGCCATCGACGACTGGCTGGCGTTCGCTTCATTGGTCACGTACAACTCTCTTATTCAGGCGCTTCGCCCGACTGTTGCGTGGTAATGCTTAGCTTCGAAAAGCCGAGCTGTCCCGCTGCATCCATGGCTCTCACCACAAACTCATGGGGCGTCCGACCGTCTGCCGTAATCACAAAAGGCAATTGGTCATTGCCATTGCTGAGCTTTTCAATGGCACGTTTGAGGGTAACGAGCTGACTGTTGATCAGCATCCGTTTGTTGACCGTGTATTTACCATCTGGACTGATCACGACTTCGATCTGTTCAGCCGTTACCGTTCCTGGTGTGCCTTCTGCCTTGGGCAAATCGACCTCCAGGTGGCTCTCTTTCGTAAACGTCGTTGAGACCATGAAAAAAATCAGCAACAGGAATACAACATCTATCAGCGAGGTGACGTTGATCGGCAATTCTTCCCGGGACTGGCGTTTGAATTTCACGAAGGACGTACCTCGCCCAGCTCCACTTCACGATCACCATGAACCACTTCGACCAGTTTGAGTGCCTGTTGCTCCATCTCGACCACCAGATCATCGACTTTCCGCTGGAAAAAGCGATGTGCGACCAGTGCCGGAATCGCGACGGTCAACCCCACGGCGGTCGTAATCAATGCCTTGGAAATACCGCCCGCCAGGGCTTGGTTATTGCCCGCACCGCCCACCTGAATTTCCGCGAACACCTCGATCATCCCGATCACGGTTCCCAACAAGCCCAAAAGCGGCGTGATGGCGGCAATGGTTCCCAGTCCACTGAGAAAACGTTCCAGTTCGTGAACAACCTGAGAGGCTTCCTCTAAAATGCTTTCCTTCATGATTTCACGCCCATGTTTGGCGTTAATGAGCCCTGCAACCAAAATTCTACCCATGGGTGATTCATTCTGGATTTCCCGTAATCGGGCACTGGTTAATTCTTTCTTTTTCAGCTTGAGTAACATGTCGTTGACGATGTTCTCAGGGGCAATACGGGAGGTGCGCAGTGTCCACAGGCGTTCAAAAATGATCGCCAGGGCGATGACTGAACACAATAGGATGGGGATCATGATCACACCACCCGCCAAAACCAACTCGTACACCGTACTTACTCCTGTGATTGTGTCTCAATACTCTAGACCGAAAACCTTTGAATCTCAATCAGCTGCGATGCCGCTCACGCGTAATTCAAGCGGGGAATGAGGTGACCATTTCAGTTGGACAGCACCGTCTCTTACTGTGCTGACCACCGGAATATCCCGCCGCCTGAGCCAGTCCATGACCTCCCGGTGGGGATGACCAAAGGGATTCCGGTATCCTGCTGATACCAGGACACGCGTGGGCTGAACCGCACTGATCAGATTGGGGTAAAAACTGCTTTTAGCCCCATGATGGGGTAGCAACAATACATCAGCACGCAAGCTATCGCCATAGATTTCAACCAGTCTGCGCTGCGCTTTAATCTCAAGATCCCCAGGCAACAGCACGCTTCGCCCACCGTAGACAACACGCAGAACACAGCTGCGATTGTTTCGCTGAAAGCGTTTTTGCTCGCCGGCAAGCGGCCAAAGCACATAAACCTGCGCCTGCCCGATGGTCAGTCGTTGGCCCGCCTGACAGGGTTGACCGCCTAAGTCGGTCAAACGCTGTGGTTCTCCCAACAGGACGGAGGACGTCGGCAGTGCCTTTCGCACAGACAGCGCGCCTCCGGCGTGATCATTATCACCATGACTGACAACCAGCGCATCCAGACGCCCGACACCTTCCCTGGCCAAAAAAGGCACAATAACCTCGCGTCCAGCGTCCCACCCCTCTGCCCGCCCCGGACCTGGACCCGGCCCCGTATCATAGACCCATACGGAAGCCCCTTGTTTCATGACCACAGAAAGCCCCTGGCCGACATCCAGTAGCGTGAGCTCAAATTCAGGTATATCCTGATCGACGGGTAATCCAGCCTCTCCCCGAATACTCAGCAGTGTCGTTCCGACCAATAGCCAGATTCGTAGCAGAGGATGAGGGACACAGAGCGCAAAAGCGGTCACCACGACGAGCGCCAGCATTGCCCCTTCGTTCAGAAAACCCAGCTCCAGCAAGGGTATTCGATCCCCCCACTCTGCCAGCCACCAGAAGATGGATAGCAAGGCATCCAGAACGTCCGTAGTCACTGAAAACACGCGCTCAGACACCATCGCGCCGAGACAGGCCTGTCCGATCAATACCATCAGACTGACGGGCACGATTAACACTGTCACCAGCGGTACAGCAACGAGATTAAGAACCAGTCCACTCAGCGAAACCTGACCGTAAGCATACGCCAGGAGCGGCAGCAGCCCCACAAACAAGGCAACCTGCAATTTGACAAGCTGTCCCAGCTGCTTAATTTTACCCACTGGAGGCAGACCCGGCCGCACCTGCATGAACAGGATCAATACGGCGCCAAAGGATAACCAGAAACCAGGACTGACAAACGCAAAAGGATCCACCCAGAGCGTACCGAGTACCGCCGCCAGATAACACTCAATCAACGCGAGCCGTTGACGCATGAGCAGCGCAAACAAACCCATCAGGCTCATCAGCGACGCGCGAAAAACCGGAACGGCAAAGCCGACCAGTGCGAGATAGGCGAATACGGTCAATATCCCGCCCACAAAACCGGCGCGACGCGCCTGGCGAAAACCAGCAACCGCACAAAGCCATCGGACGCCACCCGCTCCCAGGGCCGCCATGAGCGTGACATGCAACCCCGAAACCACGACCAGATGAATCAGCCCGGAGTGGCGAAGCTGGCGCCACTGGGCATCGTCCAGGCCCGACGCATCGCCGATCAACATCGCCTGTAAGGTCGGTCTATGATCCAGGGGCGCCAACTGACGTCCGATCCAGCCCTGCATCGTGGCACTGTATCGCCCGACCAGCCCTCGCCAGCCAGTATCCGCGGCGTTAAGCGGGCGCGGAGCGCCCCTGATGACGCCATGCCAGGCCTGATAACGCCATTGTTTCTGCCAGGCAAACCAGTCCCCTGGATTTTGTAGCGGTCGCCTGGGGTATAGACTGAGCCTGATGCGATAGTGATCGCCGTTCTGAAGCGCCTGTGGGCAGCGGTAACACCGCAGCCTTAACGGATCACCCAATTCGACCGTTTGTCCCTGGCGCCTCAGGTGCAGCGGGGAGTCGAGACAGAACGTGAAGGTCTGGCGCACGGCCTGGCGTTCCACAGGCGAGCAAACGCGCCCCTCAGCAACCCGGGTCACCCCTTTTTCCCATACCGGCGATAACGTTGACTGGTAGGGGGCGAGGTGCCGGTCGGCGAGTAACGCAAACAGCGGTAAGGCCAGCAGGACATAGCCATTCCCTCCCCGTCGCTGGCGCAAGGCCAGCAACACCCACGCAAGCAGCCCCAACGATGGCAATAGCCAGCTGCGTAAGGCAAACCAGTGGGGGCCAAGTACAAACACGCCTGACCAGCCCAGCAGGGCTGAAATTAGAAACGCTCTCATTGAGTTTCATCCTTGAAACAAAATAGTTGCGAACAATATGCCCATTTCCTGGGCGGGCGAATTATACTATAAAACTTGCCCGAACGTTTTTTGAAAGCACCTGATTATGCCCAAAGACCTCATAAAAAAGTGGCTGCCGAATCCCGATACGATCAAGCAAAACAAATCCCTGGGATTTCTGGGTGACGTCCTGCACGAACCCAACCTCTGGCACATCAATCGCCACAGCGTATCCAAAGCCTTTTTGGTAGGCATTTTCGTCTGCCTGATTCCCATCCCTTTTCAGATGGCCGTCGCTGCCGTCATCGCAGTTTGGGTCAATTGTAATCTGCCCATTTCCGTGGCCCTGTGCTGGCTGACCAACCCCCTGACCATGCCACCTATTTTTTATGCCAACTATTGGGTTGGCTCCCATTTGTTGGGGCGTCCCCCCATTGAAATGGAGATGGAGCTAAGTTGGAAATGGCTGGCCGACAAGTTTGTCGAAGTGGGAATACCCCTCTATTTTGGTTCGCTGGTGACCGCCATTGTCCTGTCCGTCGGGAGCTATGCGTTAATCGGTTACATCTGGCGTCGCAAAGTACGCCGCGACTGGGCACACCGCCTCAAAACCCGCGCAAATCACAAACAACACCTTCAAACCGGACGCTAAGCCATGCTACTTATTCTGCACCCGGACACCCGGACCACTTCACCTGAATATCAGAAGACAGTGGAGTACCTGTCGACTCTTAAAGGTATTACCTACCGCGTACATGAAATTCAGGGGGTTCAACAGAAACTGACTGAAGTTTACTTGCTTGGAGAAACCCAAAAGCTGGACAAAGAGACAATCGAGTCGCTGCCAGCAGTTGAACGGGTCATTCGTATTTCAGACGAATACCGGGTTTTGGGACGTCACCACGACGAGCGCCGCACCACGGGCTTCGAATACCAGGGTCTGCGCTTTGATCAAAACAGCTTTCACCTGTTTGCAGGCTTGTGTGCTGTTGACACACCTGAGCATGTCGAATTGATGATGAAAACCTTGCAGGCGAATGGTCAGGTCTGCACCCGGATGGGTGCCTATAAGCCCCGTACCAGTCCCTATGCTTTTCAGGGCCATGGCAAGACCTGCCTGCCTTACGTTTTCGACCTGGCTGGAAAATATGGCATTAAAGTCATTGCCATGGAAATCACCCATGAAAGCCATATCGATGAAATTCACGAAACCTTAGAAAAAGCCGGGCGTCCAACCGGCGTCATGCTGCAGGTCGGCACCCGAAATACACAGAATTTTGAATTACTCAAAGCCATTGGCCGTCAGAAGACCTATCCGGTATTGCTCAAGCGTGGTTTTGGCATCAGTCTCAATGAGTCGCTCAACGCCGCCGAATACCTGGCCAGCGAAGGCAATTCACACGTTGTGTTTTGTTTACGCGGCATGAAAACTGATGCTGGGCTTCCTCACCGCAACCTGGTGGATTTTGCCCACGTGCCCGTCGTCAAGCGACTCACCCGGATGCCGGTATGCGTTGACCCTTCTCATTCGGTGGGCAACCATGAGCGCGCGCCAGACGGCGTGCTGGAGGTGCTGCATGCAGCGGCACAAGGTGTCATCGCAGGAGCTAACATGGTACTGATCGATTTCCACCCGCATCCAGCCAAGGCGCTGGTCGATGGTCCGCAGGCGCTGACCCTGCCCGACCTGCCTACATTCATTGAAGACATGATGCTCTGTCGCAACACCTACCTCGCACGTCAGGCACTGCACAACCGGAATTCTCACGCATGATTATTGCAGGTCACCGGGGCGCCCGTGGTGAAGCGCCTGAAAACACGGTTGCGGGTTTTCGTCAAACCTATGCCCGTGGCATTCGCCATTTTGAACTGGATCTGCAACTGAGTCTGGACGGTGAAGTCATGGTCTTTCACGACACCGGACTGAAACGGACGACAGGCGTGTCTGGCAAGATGACGGACTGGTCCGCCGCCGCACTCGGCCAACTCAAGGCCCACTACCCCTGGGTTCACGGCTGGCAGGATTGCGAAATTCCGCGCCTGAGTGACGTCTTGTCAGTGCTGCCAGAGGTGGAATGGATTCAATTCGAGATCAAGGGGGATAGCCAGTTGCGGATGGATCGCTTGAGCCATCAATTGCTGTGGTTGATCGATGCCTTTGATTTTGCAGACAAAACGGTTGTAACAAGTTTCAACCGCTGGGTGTTGCGACATATCAAAACCCTCCGACCCACCTTAAGAACCGGCTTCGTCACCGACGACCGCCTGATCAATCCGGTGAAAGTCGCTCAGTCTCTGCGTGCTGATCTGGTTATTCCGCACTACCCGCTGGTGACTGCGCCGCTGGTAAAAGAAGCACATGCCTGCGACCTGCATGTCTCAACCTGGACGGTTAATTCGGTCGAAGAAGCCCGTCGCCTCAAGCACATCGGCACCGATAGTGTGATTACCGATTACCCGACGCTGATTGGACGCTCACTGGGTGCTTAAACCGCACCCAGCGTAATCATTTAGCAGACGCCGGTTAAAACAATCGGTTAAGGCCGTTCAAGGCGGCCACCCGATAGGCTTCCGCCATGGTGGGATAGTTAAAGGTTGTCTTGATGAAATAATCGAGTGTGTTCAACTCACCCGGCTGGTTCATGATCGCCTGCCCGATGTGCACGATTTCAGACGCCTGATCCCCAAAACAGTGGATGCCCAGCAACGCTTTGGTCTCACGGTTAAATAAGATTTTAAGCATCCCGACCGTATCGCCGGTAATTTGTGCGCGCGCGAGATCCTTGAAGAAGGCCTGTCCCACCTCGTAAGGTACTTTTGCCTGCGTCAGTTCTTCCTCAGTTTGCCCAACCGAACTGATTTCAGGAATTGTGTAAATGCCGGTAGGAACGTCGCTGATATAGTGAAAGCCATCTCCACCAATCGCGGCCGCCGACGCCGCGCGCCCCTGGTCGTATGCGGCACTCGCCAGACTGGGCCAACCAATCACATCCCCGGCCGCCAGAATCCCAGCCACCTCGGTACGATAATGCTTGTCGACGGTTAACTGCCCGCGTGAGTTTGCTTTCAGCCCCGCTTTGTCCAAGGCCAATTCATCGGTATTCCCGGTACGTCCGTTACACCACAAGAACGCATCCGCACGCAGTTTCTTGCCCGAATCCAAAGTCACCACAACACCGTTGTCATCACCTTCAACAGAGGCATATTTTTCACTATGGCGAATCAGTACACCGTTTTCCCGTAAGTGATAACTGAGCGCATCCGAAATTTCGGCATCCAGGAAGGACAGGAGTTTAGGCCCCGGATTGATCAGATCAACCTTTACGCCCAAGCCACAAAAGATGGAGGCATATTCGCAACCAATCACGCCCGCGCCGTAAATAATCAAGGTTCGGGGCGTGTGGCTGAGTTTGAGTATCGTATCGCTGTTGTAAATCCGACTGTGGGTAAAATCAACGTTGTCCGGAAGGTAGGGGCGCGAGCCCGTGGCTATCACAATTTGATTACCACACAGCACTTCACGGGAAATCCCACCCTGAACCTCCAGCCGGTTCTGATCAAGGAAAACCGCCTTACCCCGATAAAGGTCAATCCGATTGCGCGCATAGAACTGAGTGCGTAACTTGACCTGCTTGGCGATGACACGCTCTGCATCCTGCAACACGCGCGGAAAGGAAAACCAGCGCGGCTCACCAATGTCACGAAACATGGTGTTGGTGTTGAACTGGATAATCTGGCGCACCGCATGGCGCAGTGCTTTCGAGGGTATCGTGCCAAGATGGGCACAATTGCCGCCAACCTGCGGTTTGTCCTCCACGACGGCCACCCGCATCCCGTGTTTGGCGGCATTCATGGCGGCCCCCTCACCGGCTGGCCCTGCACCGATCACAACCACATCGTAATGATGCTCAGCCATCCTTTCGCTCCCATTTTGCCTGCTTGTTTTTTTAACCTTTCCCAACGCTCATCTCCGATGTTTTGGCTGTCTATCTAGCGTTTCATCGCGTCAACTGCCAGAGAGTCCTTGCCTTCATTGGCCTTTTTGGCCGACTCGATTTCCGTTTCGCAAATAGATTTGTCGCCCTTACAGATATCACAGGCAACATCCATTCCCAGGGCACTCATGCCCCCGCAAGACCCCGATATCGGTTTGCGCCCCAGCAGAACACCCACCGACATCAGCGTCACAAACAACAACATGACACCCAGCACCGCAAAAAACATCGTCATCCGTTCTTCTCCACATTGCCGACACGCTGTTTGAAGGCGGTCGAGGCCCAATCTTCAAAACCCTTTTCGCCTTTGAAAATGAAATACACCGCCATTCCCTTCTCTTCGGCCAACCGCTTCCCAGCCTCTACGCCCAACACCATAAACGCCGTCGCCCAACCATCCGCCAGTGCGGTGTTTTCCGCCAGCACACTCACTGAGGCCAAATTATGACGGATGGGGCTTCCCGTGCGCGGATCAATGGTATGACTATAGCGCACGCCATCTTTCTCAAAATAATTTCGATAATCGCCACTGGTCGCCATCGCTGCATCATTGAATGATAACACGCTATATATTTCCCGAATCCCCACTGGAGATTCTACCGCGATGCGCCAGGGCTCACCATTCAACTTAGGTCCTTTCAGCCGGATTTCACCGCCAACCTCAACCATGTATCGCGTAATCCCTTTGCTTTCGAGATATTCGGCGGCTTTATCAACACCGTATCCCTTCGCAATGGCAGACAAATCGATCATCACCGGTTTTTCTTTGACCAATGTGCGGGCTTGTCGATTGATCGTGAGTGAAGGCTGACCCATTTGCCCTAACAGAACCTTGATCTGCTCCGCATCCGGCACAGCATCCGGCTTGTAATCCGGTCCAAACCCCCAAAGGTTAACCAGCGCCCCCACGGTGACATCAAACGCCCCACCGCTCTGCTGATGAATATCATCTGCCATGCCCAGTAAATAGGTCATGTCCGGTGAGAGATCTAAACGTGTATTGATCGCCGATTGATTCAACCGGGAAAGTTCAGAGGTCTCCTGATAGGTCGACATCGTATCGTCTACATCACTCAGGGCATTGAATAAGCCCTCACGAATCACCTGCTCATCCTGCGCCAGTGGGTTGATCCATGTAATATGGTAGTCCGTCCCCATCACCGCGCCTTCTGTTGTGCTCATCGGAGGAGCGTCAGACTCGCAGCCCAACAGCAACATCAGACAGGCTGCATGTCCAAGCAGCCTCAACATCATGGTTTTCATTCCCTTACACCCATAAAAAAGCCCTGCGCTTTCCTGCTATTCACAGGCAAGGCAAGGCTCCGGTTTTGACTTAGCCCGACTTAACCACCAAAGTCATCGAGCATTATGTTTTCGTCCTCAACACCCATATCTTTGAGCATCTTGATCACGGCCGCATTCATCATGGGCGGACCACACATATAAAACTCGCAATCTTCCGGTGCAGGATGATTTTTCAAATAGTTTTCAAGCAACACGTTGTGGATGAAGCCTGTGTAACCTTTCCAGTTATCGACGGGCAGCGGATCTGACAACGCTACATGCCACTGGAAATTCTCATTGTCAGTAGCAAGACCGTCAAAATCCTGAACGTAGAACATCTCCCGCAAGCTTCGCGCACCATACCAGAAGGACATTTTACGCTTCGATTGCAAACGCTTGAGCTGGTCAAAAATATGGGCTCGCATCGGCGCCATACCCGCACCACCGCCGATAAACACCATTTCGGCATCCGTTTTCTTGGCAAAAAACTCACCAAAAGGACCGTAAACCGTGACCTTGTCACCCGGCTTTAATGAAAAGACCCAAGAGGACATCTGCCCAGGCGGGAAGTTGGTACCCGGAGGCGGCGTAGCAATACGAATATTGAACTTCAACACCCCTTTCTCTTCAGGGTAGTTTGCCATGGAGTACGCACGAATGACGGTTTCTTTCACCGTGGAGCGGAAACGCCACAGATTGTGCTTATCCCAGTCTTCGCGATACTTATCGGCAATACTGAAGTCTTTGAACGAGACATCGTAAGGGGGTGATTCCAGCTGCACGTAACCACCAGCGCGGAAGTCCACCACTTCGCCATCAGGCAGCTGCAGCACTAACTCCTTGATGAAGGTTGCGACGTTATCGTTAGAAACAACCGTACACTCCCATTTCTTGACACCGAAGACCTCTTCCGGCACTTCGATTTTCATGTCCTGCTTAACGGCGACCTGACAGGACAAGCGCCAGCCTTCCTTCTCTTCCCGACGGGTAAAGTGGGCGCGTTCGGTGGGCAGCATTGAACCGCCCCCTTCAAGCACCTTGCACTTGCACTGAGCGCAGCTTCCGCCGCCCCCACAGGCTGATGACAGGAAAAGCCCCTGGCTGGCAAGCGTTTGCAGCAACTTGCCACCCGCCGGGGTGGAAATGGCGTGGTTTTCATCTTCATTGACGACAATAGACACTTCGCCTGAGCTGACCAGGCGCGAACGGGCAACCAGAATGATCGCAACGAGCGATAATACAATCGCCGTGAACATCCCCACCCCTAAGATAACTTCTGTATTCATAAGTTCTTGACCTTATAGCTTCTAATCGGGCTTGGGGCGCTTACAGCGAAACGCCCGAGAAAGACATGAATCCTAATGACATCAGGCCCACGGTAATAAAGGTAATTCCCAACCCTCTCAAACCTTCAGGCACATCACTGTATTTCAGTTTTTCGCGAATCCCCGCCAGCGCAATGATGGACAAGGCCCACCCCACCCCGGCACCCACGCCATAAACCGTACTTTCCGCCAGGTTGTAGTCCCGCTCGACCATGAACAATGACGCACCCATGATGGCGCAATTCACCGTAATCAGTGGTAAAAAGACACCCAGTGCGTTGTAGAGCGCTGGAAAATACTTATCCAGAACCATCTCCAGAATCTGCACGATGGCGGCGATTACACCGATATAGGTCAGCAAGCCCAGAAAGCTCAGATCAACATCCGGGGCACCGGCCCACGCCAGCGCACCTTCGCGCAACAAGCCGTTATAGATGATATTGTTGATGGGTACGGTAATACCCAGAACCACCACTACGGCAATACCCAGACCTACGGCCGCTTCGATCTTTTTGGACAGCGCCATGAAGGTACACATACCCAAAAAGAAGGCCAGCGCCATGTTTTCAACAAAAATGGCCTTGATTAAAAGGCTCAACAAATGCTCAAACATACTTAAAAGGCCTCCTTGACTTTGTGGGCAGAGAGTTTGTAATCCGCACCCTCAGCCTGTTTCCTGTCATAGGTACGCACACCCCAAATAATCAGCCCGATGATGAAAAAGGCACTGGGGGGCAATAACAGCAGACCATTTGGCTGATACCAGCCGCCATTGGCAATCGTCGGCAAAATTTCGAAGCCCAGCAGTTTGCCTGAACCCAATAACTCCCGAATGACGGCGACTGCGACCAGCATCAAACCATAGCCCGCGCCGTTACCAATCCCGTCCAGGAAGCTCAGCACCGGACCATTCTGCATGGCAAAGGCTTCTGCACGGCCCATTACGATACAGTTGGTGATGATCAGTCCGACGAAAACGGACAGCTGCTTACTGATTTCATACGCGTAGGCTTTCAACACCTGATCAACCACGATAACCAGCGAGGCAATGATGGTCATCTGCACGATGATCCGGATTGCACTGGGGATATGTGAGCGAATCATCGCCACGAACATACTGGAAAACGCCGTGACCAGACTCACGGCAATCGCCATAACCAGCGAAAGTTTGAGACTGGTGGTCACGGCCAGCGCCGAGCAAATACCGAGGATTTGCAAGGCAATCGGGTTATTGCTCAGAATCGGCTCAACCAGAACCTTTTTAATCGTCACTTCAGACATTGCCGGCCTCCCCTGACTTCAACTTATTCAAGAACGTTTTATACCCTTCCTGCCCCATCCAGTAATGCAGCAGGTTTTGCACGCCGCGACTGGTAAGGGTTGCACCGGCGAGTGAGTCCACGGAGTAACGGGCCGTTGGCGACTCGGGTTGAACGCCCCCTTTGACCAGTGCGACCGCAACATTACCACTGTCATCGTAGATTTCTTTACCGGGCCATAGGGCTTTCCAGTTCGGGTTATCCACTTCACCACCGAGACCTGGCGTCTCCGCATGTTCATAGAAGCCAAAGCCCAACACCGTATTGCCGTCGCCCTTCAGCGCCATAAAGCCATACAGCGTTGACCACAAACCATAGCCCCTAACCGGTAGAATGATCTTTTCAATACCGTCGTCCCCCTTGACCAGGTAGACCTTGGCAAACCGTTCACGACGCTTAATACCCGCCATGTCTTCGGAACTACTCAAGACCTTAGACAGGTTCGGATTTTGGCTGACTCGCTTCTGATCGAAGGCATCGACACTGCTGTACCCCGCCTCAGAAGGCTCGACAAACTGCCCCGTTTCGAGGTTGACGATGCGCGGAACGACTGCCGTAAAGGCTTCTTCAACCTCTTTTTTCGACGGATGAACGCCAATCATGCCGCCCGCACGCAGGATATTCTCCTTCATGTTAAGCATGCGATTGGAGACCTGAACCGGCTTCAGCAACACAGCCGACCCTGCGACGAAAATCGAGCACACAATACACAGTGCCAGCGCGACAATGATGGTTTTCTGAATGGTATCGTTTGACTTAGACACGCGCCAACCTCCGCTTGATATTGGCCTGAACGACAACATGGTCGATGTACGGCGCAAACAGGTTACCGAAAAGGATTGCCAGCATAATGCCCTCGGGGAAGGCCGGGTTGATGACGCGAATCAGCACGGTCATGAACCCGATCAGCGCGCCGAAAACCCATTTGCCTGCATCCGTCATGGACGAGGAAACCGGGTCGGTCGCCATAAAAATCATGCCAAAGGCAAAGCCACCCATGACCAGGTGCCAGTGCGCAGGCACGGCAAACATGGGGTTGGTCGTCGATCCCACGACATTCAGCAGGGTTGCGGTCGCCGCCATGCCGATAAACACGCCTGAGATAATGCGCCAGGAGGCAATACCCATTGCAACCAGAACGGCACCACCCAGCAGGATAGCCAGCACAGAGGTTTCACCGACAGAGCCTTGCTCAAAGCCCAGGAAAGCATCCATCCAGGTCACACTCTGTGAGAGCGCTTCCATCCCCCCGGAGGCCGCAATACTGAGCGACGTCGCGCCACTGAAGCCGTCTACGGCTGTCCAGATCGCGTCACCTGAAATTTGTGCAGGATAAGCGAAATACAGGAAGGCACGACCCGTCAGGGCGGGGTTAAGGAAGTTCTTACCGGTACCCCCGAAAACTTCCTTACCAATGACCACGCCGAAACTGATTCCCAGTGCCGCCTGCCAAAGGGGTAGTGTCGGAGGGCAAATCAAGGCGAACAGGATCGAGGTCACGAAAAAGCCTTCGTTCACCTCGTGCTTGCGCACGGCCGCAAACAGCACTTCCCAAAATCCGCCGACCACAAAGGTAACCATATAGATAGGCAGGAAGTAAGCCGCGCCATAGATCATGTTGTCCCAGATGCTGCCGGGATCATTTCCGGCAAACAGCGCGATGAGGACGGAGTGCCAGGAATCGTCCATCGCCGCACCCTGCGCAGCCAGGTAGGTATTGGCCTGCAAACCGATGTTGTACATGCCAAAAAACATCGCGGGGAACACGCAGAACCACACCGTAATCATGATGCGCTTGAGATCAACGCCATCACGCACGTGCGTGTTTGCAGTCGTTACTTTTCCCGGTGTATAGAAAATGGTGTCCGCTGCTTCATAGAGCGGGTACAGCTTCTCGTACTTGCCGCCTTTTTCGAACAGAGGCTCGATTTTATCCAGAATTTGTCGCAAACCCATGCCATCAACCCTCTTTCTCAATGCGTGTCAGATTATCACGCAAGATCGGACCGTATTCGTATTTCCCAGGGCACACGAACGTACACAACGACAGATCTTCTTCGTCCAGTTCCAGACACCCCAGTTTCTGTGCCATTTCGGTATCGCCAACGATCAGGCTTCTCAGCAACTGCGTCGGCAGAATATCCAGCGGCATCACCTTTTCATACGAACCCACCGGCACCATGGCCCGATCACTGCCATTGGTCGAGGTATTGAAGTTAAACAGTTTGCCCGGCGTCAACTTGGACAGGTAAATGCCCAGTACGGAGAAACGATCACTACCGGGTGAGAGCCATCCCATAAATTCACGAACATTGCCTTCTTCAAGACAGGACACCTGATTGGCGAAACGCCCCAGAAAATCAGCACTGCCGCGGGCGTGACGACCACCAAAAACGGAACCGGAAATCACGCGATTGTTCGTGCCATTGAGTTCACCGGCCGTCAACTCGCTCAGGCACGCGCCTGCTCGGGTACTGACCAGACGGGGTTTCTTGACCGACGGACCCGCCAGCGCAACCACTCGCTTGGTGTATTTCTTACCTGTTGTAAAGAGGTGTCCGATGGCAATGACATCCTGATACCCAATCGACCAGACCGATTTTTCGGCGCTGACCGGATCGAGAAAATGGATATGAGTGCCAGCCAGACCCGCAGGATGTGGACCGTCAAACACCTCGTGCTTGATTTCACCTGCTGGCAATTCTGGCGTCAGATCGGGTGCCGTGCAAACAAACACCTTGCCGCGGGTCAAATGCGCAATCACTTGTATGCCGCTTCGAAAGGCCGCTTTTTCTGCTTCCAGGATGACTTTGGGATTTGCAGCCAGCGGATGGGTATCCATGGCGGTGATAAAAATCGAATGGGGCTCAGCGTCTACGGCGGGAGACTTGCCGTAGGGCCGGGTTTTGAAGGCCACCCATTCGCCGGACTGAACCAGCGTATCCCGCACCTGTTCGCGGGTCAGCTGATTCAGCTCAGTGGGATTGAAGTGAGCAAAGGTCTCGTGCTCATCGCCTTTGACATCAATGACCAGGGATTGGAATACACGCTTTTCACCGCGATGAATGGCGGACACCACACCGGACGCGGGCGCCGTATATCGTACCCCTGGGTTTTTCTTATCCGTGAAGAGTAGCTGTCCACATTTAACCTGGTCACCTTCCTTGACTTCCATCGTGGGTTTCATCCCCGGATAGTCAAATCCGATAATCGCAACCCTGGAGACGGGCTTACCCGCTTCAATTGATTGCGTGGGAGCCCCCGTGATAGGAAGTGAAAGGCCTTTCTTGATCTTTATCATCAGCCCTGCCTAAACATTAATATTCTTGTGACGCCAAACGGCAAAAGCCTGCAAGCAAGCCCTGTTTGTGGAAAACAGTGCTGTCTGACAACCCTAAAATTTCGCGGTCATTATAGTGACCAAAATCACCTTTTTCTACAAGGGATACCCTGAAGGCGCCCGACCTTACCCCCAGAAAGTCTAGACCAGATCCCTCAAAACAGCCTTATAAAGCGCGACCAGTTACCGTAATCACTTGAGCTCCTTTCTTAGATATTTTATTCATCTTATTGGTTTATTTGGATAAAACGGTAGCAAATCAAAACAAAAACTATAAAAAAACCCCGCCGAAGCGAGGTTCTTCAGGGTCACAGCCTCATGCGAGGCTGAGGACATTAACCCATACTTGCTGGGTAAACCGGATAGGTAACGCCCGCCATCTGATTGACGATACGAACCACCTGTGCACTGTAGCCGGCCTCGTTATCGTACCAAACGTACAGAACAACACGGTTGTCGTTAGCGATGGTTGCCTGCGCATCTACGATGCCGGCATGTCGCGAGCCAACAAAATCACTGGATACCACTTCGGACGAATTCGTGAAATCAATCTGCTTCTGCAACTCGGAGTGCAGTGACACGCCGCGCAGGTAGTCATTGATTTCTTCGACTGTCGTGGCTTTATCCAGATTCAGGTTCAGAATCGCCATTGACACGTTGGGGGTCGGAACGCGAATCGCGTTACCCGTCAGCTTGCCCGCCAGAATGGGCAGCGCCTTGGCGACCGCCTTGGCTGCACCGGTCTCGGTGATAACCATGTTCAACGGCGCGCTGCGACCACGGCGAGTGCCTTTGTGGTAGTTATCGATCAGGTTCTGGTCGTTGGTATAGGCATGCACAGTCTCTACGTGCCCATTGACGATACCAAAGCGGTCATTGACGGCCTTCAGAACGGGTGTAATAGCGTTCGTCGTACATGAAGCGGCAGACAGAACCGTGTCGCTGTCCTGAATGTCGTTACTGTTGATGCCGAACACGATATTCTTGATGTCGCCCTTGCCCGGTGCGGTCAGCAGCACGCGGCTGGCGCCCTTGCTCTTGAGGTGACGCTCCAGGCCCGCACGATCACGCCACACACCGGTATTATCGATGACGATGGCGTTGTTGATACCAAAGGCGGTGTAATCGACGTTGTCCGGGGAATCCGCGTAGATCACCTGGATGTAGTTTCCGTTGGCAATAATGGCATTGTTCGCTTCATCAATGGTAATCGTGCCCTGGAAAGAGCCGTGTACCGAGTCGCGACGCAGCAGGCTGGCACGTTTTTCCAGATCGTTGTCGGCTTTACCTTTGCGCACAACGATCGCGCGCAGACGCAGGTTCGCGCCACCACCGGCTTTTTCAATCAGGATGCGCGCCAGCAAACGACCAATCCGGCCAAAACCGAACAACACGACATCTTTGGTCTGGCTGCCACGGCGGGCGGCCTCGGTCTGGTCGTACTGACCAATCACATCCGCGAGTTCGCCGCGCAGGAACTCATCCAATGACTTACTGCCACCTTTACGCTTGAATTTGATCGCCAGTTTACCCAGATCCACGCGAGCCGGGCCCAGGTTGTACTCGTCCAGCAGCTTCAGAATCGGGAAGGTGTCGTGAACAGACAGCTCCTGCTGCTCAACCTGACGCACGAAACGGTGCGCCTTGAGGATGCCAATAACGGACCGGCTGATAATCGGGCGACCATAGACGGAAGTAATGACATTATTCTTCCGATACAATCTGCCAATCACCGGGATCATGGCCTCTGCAACGGTTTCACGATCCTTCCAGTCCCCAAAACAACTATCCAGTTTCTCTTGACTCACGTCCTCGCACCTCTATCTGAGTGAAATGGTGCAACATTATCTACGCGAACGGGTGCCGGTGCAATTTTTGCGGCGCTTTTATTACGATTATTGTGATTTTACCTCAGGTCGATAGAATGACCCGACCGGTAACCATCGATACGCCATCATCATGTCCCTGAAATTTCCCAGCAAATCCACGCATGAGGCCGCCTTCTGGCCCCTGCTGCCCGGCCAGTCCGACGCGCATTTTCTTCTCGGCCTGGCGCAGGGCCTGAGCGCACCGCTCTGTATCCTTACGCCCAGCATGAACCAGGCCGAACGCCTTGAGCATGCCATTCTGGCGCTCGGTGAACATCAGGGCATTGAAATCGTGACCTTGCCAGACTGGGAGACGCTGCCCTATGACGGTTTTTCACCCCATGAAGATATCGTGTCCCGGCGCATCGCCGCGCTGGTTCGTTTGCCCCAACTCAAGCGTGGCATCGTGATCGTGCCGGTTTCCACCGCGTTACACCGCCTGACACCCCGTAGCTTTATCGACGGCAACGCCATTCATCTGATCACTGGCGGCACGCTGAACCCGGGCACCTACCGCAGCCAGCTTAGCCAGGCCGGGTACCGGGCCGTTGACACGGTCTATGAACACGGGGAGTACGCCGTCAGAGGCGCGATCCTCGACATTTACCCGATGGGCGCCGAACAACCGGTGCGTATCGAGCTGTTTGACGACGAAATCGAAACCCTGCGCACCTTTGACCCGGAAACCCAGCGCACCCAGGACAAAATCACCTCGATTGAGCTGTGGCCCGCGCATGAATTCCCGATGACGCCCAGCGCCATACAGACGTTCAGAGCACGCTTTGATGACGCCTTTCCAGATACCCCCCGACAAATCCCGCTGATCCAGGATCTGGCCGATGGCATCGCCTCGCCCGGCCTGGAATACTATATCCCGCTATTCTTTGACGGGATGGCAACCCTCTTCGACTACCTGCCCCCTTCAACGCACCTGGTTCTGCATGAGGGGCTCCATGCCCAGGCTGAAGGATTCTGGCAGGAGGTCAACCATCGTCACGATCAGCTGGGACATGATCGCCTGAGACCAGTGTTGCCGCCGCAACAGCTGTTCATTCCCATCAATGAGTTTTTCGAGCGCACGAAATCCTTTACCCGCGCAGTATTCACCGCGCGCGCGACGGTCGCCCAGTCACACTATGCACCGCTACCCGACCTGGCCGCCTCGCCTCGCACGGGCAGCCCGCTGGCGTCACTCAAAGCCCTGCTGAGCGAACGCTTACCGGGTCGCACCGTGATCTGTGCAGAATCGTCGGGACGCCAGCAGGTATTGCTGGAAATGCTCAAGGATAATGACATTGCGGCCGTCGCGATCAACGACTGGCACTCAGCCTCGCCCAGCGGCAGACTGACCGACCTGAGTTTCAAAACGCCCGTTGCCGTGCTTCGACTGCCCCTTGCAGCCGGATTCCGTATCTGTGAACCGGATTTCGCCGTCATTGCCGAGGCCGATCTGTTTGCCGAGCGTGTCCCACAGGGGCGGCGACGCAAGCGCAGCGCAGAAACGACTGAGGCCACGATACAGAGCCTGATGGAGCTCAAACCTGGCGCCCCGGTTGTACATCTTGACCATGGTGTAGGCCGGTATCAGGGCCTGATCACCCTGGATCTTGATGGCCAAAAGCAGGAATTCCTGCTGTTGATCTATGCTGACGATGCCAAGCTCTATGTACCGGTCTCGTCGCTGCACCTGATTTCCCGGTATGCCGGGATAGATGAAAACCTGGCGCCGTGGCACAAACTCGGCAGCGAACGCTGGTCTAACGCAAAACGCCAGGCATTGGAAAAAATCCGTGATACGGCCGCAGAGCTGCTCGAAGTTTATGCTCGCCGGGATGCCGGCAAAGGGCATGCCTGCAAGCCCCCCGGAGAGGCTTATCGGGCCTTCGCAGCAGCCTTCCCGTTCGAAGAAACGCCGGATCAGCTAAACGCCATACAAGCTGTCCTGGCTGATATGACCCGACCGCGCCCGATGGATCGCCTGGTGTGCGGTGATGTTGGCTTCGGCAAAACCGAGGTAGCTATGCGCGCCGCGTTCCTGGCGGTGCAGGATGGACAGCAAGTCGCCGTGCTCGTACCAACCACGCTGCTCGCCCAGCAACACTATCAGTCCTTCCTCGATCGTTTTGCCGACACCCCGGTCAACGTGGAGCTGGTGTCACGCTTTCGCACAGCGCAGGATATCGAAAAGATCAAAACCCGTCTGGCCGACGGCAAAATCGACATTCTGATCGGTACGCACAAGCTTTTGCAGAAAGACCTCAGTTTCAAACAACTGGGCTTGCTGATCATCGATGAGGAACACCGCTTTGGTGTTCAGCAAAAAGAAAAGGTCAAAGCACTGCGCGCCAATATCGACATTCTGACGCTGACCGCAACGCCGATTCCACGAACGTTGAACATGTCCATGCAGGGTCTGCGTGATCTCTCTATCATTGCCACACCGCCTGCCAAACGGCTCTCGGTTAAAACCTTCGTGCGGGAATACAGTGACGAACTGGTGGAGGAAGCCATCCTGCGGGAACTGCTGCGGGGCGGGCAGGTCTTTTTTCTCCACAATGAAGTGAAATCCATCGAAAAATGCGCCGAATCGCTGGCACAGATGATCCCCGATGCACGGGTGGGTGTGGCGCACGGGCAACTGCGCGAACGCGACCTGGAGCGGGTCATGTCCGACTTTTATCATCGTCGTTATAACATACTGGTCTGTTCGACCATCATCGAAACCGGAATTGATGTACCCGCCGCAAACACGATCATCATCGAGCGGGCCGACACCTTTGGGCTGGCCCAGCTTCATCAGCTGCGCGGACGCGTTGGACGCTCCCACCATCAGGCCTATGCCTATCTGCTCACGCCCCCGCCGCGAACGATTACCGAGGATGCGCGCAAACGACTGGAGGCCATTTCGGAAGCACAGAATCTGGGTGCCGGTTTTACATTGGCCACACACGATCTTGAAATTCGAGGTGCAGGCGAATTACTTGGGGAAGTGCAGAGCGGACACCTGCAGGCGATCGGCTTTAGTTTGTATATGCAATTGCTGGAAGAGGCGGTAAAAACGCTGAAGTCAGGTGGGCAAATTGACCTCTCCTCCCCCCTGCAACACGGTTGTGAGGTCAACCTGCGCCTTCCCGCCCTCATTCCCGACGACTACTTGCCGGATGTCCATGCCCGCCTGCAATTCTATAAGCGACTGGCCAATGCCAAAACCGCTGACGATCTAAAGAACCTGCAAGTCGAAATGATTGATCGTTTCGGCTTACTGCCAGACCCACTGAAAAACCTTTACCGGCAGACTCAACTGAAGCAGGTTGCCGATGCGCTGGGCATTGACCGGATCGATCTGGGCGTCAAGGGCGGCACGCTGGAATTCAGCGCACGGACGCGGGTTAATCCGATGTCACTGGTGAAACTGATCCAATCAAAACCCCAGCACTACCGACTGGAAGGGGGAACGCGTCTGCGCATTCAGGAAGCCCTGAATGAGGGAATGGACCGGCTTCAGTTTATCGAAGGTCTCTTGAGCCGCCTTCAAAAAGAAGCCGAGTGAGGCTAGAATCCTGATCTGAACTTGCCATCGGAACCCGCTCATGATGCGAATTGTCTCCCGCCAGACGCCACGCCACCCCACTTACCTCGTGCGTCTAGCCCTGCTGCTATGCCTCACTGCAAGCGCCACAGCTGTGCACGCGGGCTCGCTCTACCGCATTGATCTGATTGTGTTTCGCCACCTGCATCCACAGACCCATGAGACGTTTCTACAGCAAAGTGGCCCTCAGCCCAACCCGGAGGCTTACCTGCTCAGTACAGTTCCCGGTGAACAGCAGGCAACCTATCCATTAGCCGGACCTGACAACTTCATTCTGACAGAAACCCTGCGACGCCTGCGGGGAAGTGTCAACTACCGCCCTCTGTGGTCCGGCAGCTGGACCATGGCGCTCTCCTCCCGTCGCCCGCTGCAATTCAAACTGGCGCCGGACTCACTGACCGATAACGATGTCAGTCTGAGCGGCAATCTCTCGGTCACACTCAGCCGCTACCTGCATCTGGATGCCGACCTTGCCCTGGCCCGCTGGAAACCCGGCGTAGCACCCGCAGCCGCACAGGACGAGCCCTTCCAACCGGTAGTGGCCGGAACACCCGCCTCACAACCAGTCGCCTGGACGCCCTGGGGACTCGGTGCAGAACGCTTTATGGCCAACCATTTTTCGGTCGACTCGGTCTATCGCCTGCAAAAGAAACAGCGATCCAGCCGCGACAAGCTGTATTACCTGGATCACCCCTACTTCGGCATACTTTACCGCTTTACCCGAGTATCAAGCCCCAGTGCAGAGGAGGCGACTCAACCCCAGTCTGTGCTGATAAGGTGACGGAGTAGCGTCCTGACCCGTTCAATGCCCTGTTGAATAGCCAACTCAATCTGGGCCATCGTGATCGGCCCATCTGCCAGACCCGCAGCCGGATTGACTACCAGGGCAATGCAGGCGTAGCTGAGACCCGCTTCCCGCGCCAAAGCCGCCTCCGGCATACCGGTCATCCCGACGATGTCGCAACCGTCACGGGCCAGACGTTTGATTTCGGCCGCCGTTTCCAGCCGTGGCCCCTGCGTACAAGCATAAATCCCATTCGCCATAACGCTCATATTGAGCTGCCGCGCATGCTGCAAAACGCGCTGACGCAGCGCCTCGGTATAGGGTTCGGTAAAATCGATGTGGGTCACCGCCTCAAGATCGCCTTCAAAAAAAGTCTGGGCACGACCATAGGTATAGTCAATCAGCTGATCAGGGACGACGATATCGGTTGGCTTCAGCGAGGGATGAATCCCACCGACCGCGTTCACCGCCAGAATTTCAGTCACACCCAGAGACTTAAGTGCCAGAATATTGGCCCGGTAGTTCACCTGATGAGGAGCAATCCGATGGGGATGACCGTGCCGAGGCAGAAACAGAAAGGAATGCCCGTTGAGCGCAAACGCCTCAATGGGTGCTGACGGTTGGCCGTGCACTGTTTCAACGACATGGCGGCGCACGGACGCCAGCCCCTCCAACTGCGTCAAGCCGGTCCCTCCAATGATGGCAAGCATGCAACCTCCTTAAAAGACGAATCAGACCGTCGCAGTCTCTGCGAAACGGATCAGTTCACGCGCGTGCTCATGTGCGTGCTGTAATCGGGCTGCCTGAGATTCGGCGTCGTTCAGACCAAAACCTGCGCGAAGCGCCACACGGCGACGAACACTCGCGGGCGCATAAAGAATGGCAGGATCAAGGGTTTCCAGGTAATCAATCGCCGCCTGGGTCGCGTCGGGATCATTACACAACAGAAGCAGATCGCAACCGGCCTCCAGCGACTGCAGTAGTCGCGGCGCCAACGGTAGCTCGGTGGCCCCTTTCATGCTGAGATCATCACTGATAATGGCGCCCTGAAAACCGAGCTGCCCCCGCAATATCTCCTGTAACCACACGCGGGAGCGACTCGCCGGTTCGCTATCGACGGCAGGATAGACAACATGCGCCGGCATGACCGCTTCGGCACCCGCCTCGATTGCCGCTCTAAAAGGCTGCATATCCTGCTCGAGTTCAGCGGGCACACGAGGATCAATCGCCATTTCATGATGGGTATCCGCATTCGCATAGCCGTGTCCGGGAAAATGCTTGATGACCCGCGCCATGCCCGCCTCCCGCATTCCCGACATCCAGCCAAGGCCCAGCGTCGTGACGGTTTCTGCATCGCTGCCAAAGGCCCGGTTGCCAATCACCTGATTACGCCCCAGATCCAGGTCCATAACGGGCGCATAGCTCAGATCGACGCCCAGTGAAAGAACCTCATTGGCCATCAGCCAGCCCATTTGCCGCGCCGCGTCTGCAGCCCCAGCACCCTTCTCAGCAGCGTAGAACTTGCGTAGTACGCCTGGTGCAGGCAGCCGGGTAAGCCCCTCACGAAAGCGTTGAACCCGGCCACCTTCCTGATCCACCGTCAATAAAGCATCCGGCCGGATACGGCGAATGTCGGCGACCAGCGAGCGAAACTGAAGGGGGTCCTGGTAATTCCGGGCGAAAAAAATCACGCCACAGACAACCGGGGACTGTAGCCAACTTTGCTCATGAGGCTCTAAAACCCCACCGGCCAGATCCACCATAAAAGGTCCGAATTTATCGCTCATGAGGGATGTCCCGACAGATTTCGACACAGCAACCTTTCTCTACCTGATTGAAGAGTTTGATAATATCCTGATTTCGCATGCGAATGCAGCCATGGGAACGTGGAATCCGCATGGGCTCAGTATCTGGGGTACCGTGGATATAGATATAGCGCCGCAAGGTATCGACCTGCCCGCCTCGATTCAGTCCGCGCTCACACCCTGTCAGCCAGAGAATCCGTGTCAGTATCCAGTCTCGCTGGGGGTGAGTAGCCGCCAAAGCAGGGGTATAGATTTCACCCGTCTGGCGCCGCCCGACGAAGACTGCCCCCATTGGCGCATCGCCCCCGATTTTGATTCTGATTCGATGCTTGCCCAGGGGTGTCTGCCCACTGCCTTGCAGCTGACCGACGCCCTTCAGCCCGGTCGATACGGGATACTCGGAGAGGCACTGCCCATCTTTAAAGACCTGTAAACATTGGGAGGCAATGATAATGCGAAGAAGCATGGTGAGCCCTGAACGAAGCGATCACCGATCTTAACTGAGGCGACGAATTATTTCGAGACCCGGCGTGCCAGAGGGTCACCCTGAAGGCTGCGCGCCTGAATCCCGGCAGACAGAAAGGGCACCAATTCCTGAATGATTTGTTCAACGGGGGTTTCAACCCCCAGCTCTTTCTCAAGGATACCGCTGAGCGCGCTGGTCGACGAAATGGTAAATGCAGTTGCGCCCAGCATGAACTGAATACGCCAGAAACGCTCAACCGGCGTCAGATCGGGCGTAGCCTCACGCAACAGGCGCATAAACAGTCTGAACTCTGCACTGTACTGTTGTTCAAGGTATTTGCGCAAATGACCCTGACTTTGAGTATAAGCCAGGCCCAGCAAGCGCATGAAGATTGATAGGCCATTATGGGTACGGGAAGGCACCTGGATGATCGACGTGGTAATGATGCCCAGCAACGCTTCGAGCGTCAGCGGAGTATCCGCCTTAGCCCCGGCCTCAAGCCTTTCGCGCAGGATACGGGTAAATGGATTGATGAATCGCGCAAACACTGCCTGAATCAAGGCATTCTTGGAACCAAAATGATAGTTGACCGCGGCCAGGTTAACACCCGCCTTGCTGGTAATCTGGCGGAGGGAGGTTTCTGAAAAGCCGCGCTCTGCGAAAAGCAGTTCGGCAGCATCAAGGATACGATCAACTGTTTCTGACTGGGCCATGATTCAGATTTTGGGCAACTCTCTCCAAACGGTTGTTTGAAACATACGTTTGACAGGGATAAATGTCAAACGTTTTGCCGAAACCGATTGTAAATTTTGGTTATAAACGTTTTTGGTAAGCGGCCATCAGAAAACCGAGAACTCCTTCGCCAGCCGGGATACAACCTCCAGGTATTCCTTCTTTACCTCCGCGAAGGATTTTCGCGCTTCCAGCAGATATTGCAGATAAAACCGGAAGGCAGCGACGTTGCGCATCGCTTTCAATAGTTGCCCCTGTCGGCTCAGCAAAACCATTCGCTCATAGCGTTTTTCGCCCAGAACAGGATGGCGCTCCCGCATTGCCTGACACTGCCAGGCCAGGCCCGTTGTCCCCTCCAGCATTTTGATATGACTCATGGCTTTAAATTCAAGCGACTTGCGTGAAGAGATGAGTGCGGGATAACTGTGTTCCGCACGAAACAGGAACCCCCGCACCGGCCTCCAGAGCAGCGCCAGCAGAAACACCAGAACGCCCGCCGCGATACCCGCTGTCACGGCATTGATCATTCCCAGCCAGCCCATCAGGGCCAGACCCGAAGACAGTAATGCCAGAACCACCCATAAATCACGCCAGCGCCGGGCCAACAACAGCCGCTCCGGTGTTGGGTAGTCGCTCATGGCCAGGACCTCAGGATTAACGACTTCCAGCGCTTCACAGGCCTGAATCACTTGCGCCAGCATGCGACGGCGATTCACCAGGCGGGTTTTCTCACGCTCCAGCGACTCGGGATCACGCACCGCCGAATCAGCAGGCTTACGCGCCTTCACTGCAACAGCCGTCGCAACCGGCTGCGGGGGCGCGCCACCCGCTTTGGGCGCCGGAAAATTGGCAGAGCCGCTCCCCGCTGATGCTTTGGCCTTACTTTTTTCAGGCTTTTCCGCCGCTTTTTTAGCGAGTGGCGGCGCGGGCAGTTTTGCCTCCCTGCGCTCATCAATCGCCTGCCTCACCGGGTCAAGATCGCCCCGCACCATGGCTCGCAGCGCCGACAGATCCACATCGACATCAAGATTGTTTGGATTATGTATCTTCATAGAAGCAGTCAATTAGTCAGCGTATTCGAATGTATGATGCAATAGGCATTCCAGTCGAACCACCTGACGACTGATCAGCCTGCGAATGATCCTGATCAAGCCATTCGTTGACAAGATCAGTTAGCGTTCGCCTTATTAAAGACTATAGACAGTTTCAGTACAGACTAACGATAAATAAAGGAGTCAATCGGCATGAACAGCAGAATTCTGGTACGTGATTTCATGAAACCCCTCAAAGCCTACTTCAAGCCGGAGACCAGCGTTGAAGAAGTCGTCAAGGCGATGGTACAAAACCATGTCATGGGTGGACCGGTGCTGGGTCAGAACAAAGAGTTGCTGGGTTTCATTACCGAGCAGGACTGCCTGAAACAAATGCTGAATGATTCGTACTACTGCGAAGACCATGAAATCGCCGCCAATATCATGAGCACCAATACGCTTTCGGTTTCTCCGGATGAAGATATCGTTAAACTGGCGCAGATGATTCTCAACAAGCTGCCAAAATGCTATCCGGTAGTTGAAGATAACAAAGTCATTGGTATGATTACCCGTACAGATATCTTGAAAGCCCTGAGTCTTAACCGGGTTGAAAGCTGCCGGGTCTGATCCCGCCCGCCGACCCTGACTGGAGTTCTATGTTTACCGGAATTGTCGAGGGTCGTGCCTCCCTTTTAAATGCTGAACGGCGCACCGGGCTGTTCAGCTACACGTTTGGATTTCCCTCACTGCCTGCCAACCTCAAAGTGGGTGACAGTATTGCGATCAATGGTGCCTGCCTGACCGTGACCCAATTCAGCGACACCACTGCCACGTTCGATCTGATGAAGGAAACGCTGGCCATTACGACACTGGGTGATCTGACGGAGGGCGATGAGGTCAACTATGAGCCGGCCGCCCGCTTTGGAGACCCCATTGGTGGACATGCTGTCTCCGGGCACATCCACACAACGGCCACGTTACGGACACTGACGCCGTCTGAAAACAATCTCTGCCTTGAGTTTCAGGTCCCTGAGGCCTATAAAAAGTATATCTTCGACAAAGGCTACATAACCGTAGCGGGTGCGAGTTTGACAGTCGGCTCAGTTACTGAGAACGGGTTTACCGTTAACCTGATCCCTGAAACACTTCGCATCACTATTTTTGCATCGCTAAAGGCAGGTGATCGCGTGAACCTCGAAATTGATACCCAGACACAGACCCTGGTCGACACGATTGAACGGATACTACCCGAGCTGATCAAACGGCAATCCCCATCCACGTGAGTGGCCAAACGTGACGTTCGCACACTGGCTTAAACTTCCCGAGGAGTATCGGCGCTGGGATCGTGCGTTCCCGGTCGTTACGCTAATGCTGGTCCTCGTCTTTGTGCTTGTTTACCTTGGCAGGCAGTCTCATGACCAGGATGTTCTCCAGCAGGCGATTGAGAGCTACCGCCAGACGCCGCTTTTTAAAATGGAGTTGCCCGCCTACGCAGCGTTCGTTGAATCACAGCATACCCTCTATGCGAATGCGCGCATTGGCGAGAAATATGAACGACTGCTAGAGGCCAGCAAGGCGAATTACCGGGGCGACCTGATTCTGCCGGATATGGTCGATGCGCCTGAATTCGTCGCTTACATGCAAAGAGAAGGCAGTGACATGATGTCACCCGACGCTTTCGCGCAATGGCAAACGCTCCGCGCAGGCACTGAAACCATTCTGGCAAAAGCCAGCCTGCGCACGTTCGGATTACGGGGCCAGGAAGCGGAATTGTCCCGCTTCCTGAGTGCTTCGTTTTATCCTGCCCATGTCTGGAGCCTGGCCCTGCTTTTACCTTTGGTGCTGTTTGCGGGTTATGGCGCTGAGAAACGGCTCCGCAGCGGGCTGTATGGTCCGATCACCCTGTCACTGGCCATGCTCACCAGCCTGCTTCTGACACGCCTGATGCCTGAGGGTATGCTCTATGCCGGCCCTTTGTTTCTTGTCTCTGCTATCACGGGTCTGCACTTTGGCTGCTACTGGAATCGGAGTCTGGGGCTGGTCAGCCTGACAGGATGGGCAATCCTGCTGACAGTGGGCAACCAAATCACGGCGGGAGACTACGGCCACAACTGGGTCACCAGCGGACTGGCCACCGGCACCTTTCTGCTGGGTTTCAATCTCATTCAGGTCTACTCGCGCCTGCAGCAAAAAGAACATGATCGGATTACCCGCCTGCCCCGCCACGAAAACAAGCATCTCGACCCCACGCTCTGGCCAGATGACTTTCGCATGCAGTATGCGACAGGGCTGGACGAACTCGGCCAAATGGCCTTTGGCAAAGCACGCCAGACTTTTGAGAAATTACTGACAACCTATCCGGATCACCCGCTTATCCTTGAGGCACTGTTCAATCTCTACAAATACAGCCCGAACCCTGAAAAGCGACTGGTTTGGGCGCGAAAAGTACTGGCCCAAAGTATCGCCCGAAAGCAGTTCAAGCAGGCCGCTCACCATTGGCATGAATTTCTGCACCATGGTGGCCAAGCAGAAGAAATGGAACAGAGCATTCCCATTATGCTGATCCATGGCCTGATAAAGTCCGATGAATTACGTCTGGCGGAAGATCTGGTCAGACAGTTGATACTCGCGGGCAAATCATCGTTAGTTTTGAAAGAGGTTCTGCCTGAACTGATCCAGACCTTACGCCAACAGGAACGCACCCTCAAGATTCAAGATTACGAACGCGCCCTGGCGCAGTTATCAGGCGGCGGCGACCTTGAAAGCCGTTGAGGGCTCAGGCAGACGCCCCGTCGTCTCCAGCCGCAACAGCCACTGAACCAGTTCAGCGGTTGCCGGGTGGTCTGGATACGCTTTCTGTACATGCTTGAGATAGGCGCGTGCTTTGTCAGCATTCTTCAGCCCATTGGCCAATGCGCAGGCAACCAGTAAGAGCGAATCGACAACACGCGGATTACCCGGCAAGCGCGTTTCAAGCTGGTGCAGCAAGCGCAGCAACAAGCGATATTCTCCATTGAAATACAGTGTTCTGGAGACACGAAATAACAGCTCCCCATCATTCAGCTCAAATTCCGGATTGGCAGTCAGGCAGTGTTTCAAAAAGGCACAGATCTCCCGATCCTGCATCGCATCCAGCATGGACCTGAGCGCCGGCACTTTCACCGGTTCCAGTTTGCCCCAATCATTCCGTTCACTCACCAGGCGAATCCACCGATCCAGCGCCGGCTTTTCTTCACGCCCGTTTTTGGCCAGCACCTGCTGCTTAAGGCGGCTTTCAACGGCATCGAAATCACCATCTTTCAAGGCCATGTCGATCAGCACACCCTGCAGTCGCTGATCCGCAGGAATAACAACCTGGCGCTCCCGCCCCCTGAGAGGGCCGCCGGGCAACTCCTCGTTGTCGTTAAACAGCTCAATTTCCCTATACTGCAACGAGACATAACCCAAGGTACAGGCTAACGCCAGCACCACATTGACGACCAGAATTGACGAAAGCCCCTGCCAAAGCCAGATAGGCAGCACCTGAGCCAACCAGCCCAACAGTGCCACGCCACCAACGACGACGCTCAGTTCGTACAACCAGAGCAGCACATAAACCTTGCCTAATGCCCGCATCAGGTTGCTCAGATTGTCCGGCCCAAGTGCTTTATCCAACGATGCCCGTCGCGACAAAATCACCAGACCACCCTGGCCCACGAGCAAGGTAATTGCCAGAACGAGCAGCCCGGCCAATAGCCCAAACTGAAACCAGGCGGCTGCGGTCGGTACGGCAACCATGCTGACCAGGGCGACAACACGCACGGTCAATCGCAGGTAGATGGGTTGAAAAGGGTTCCGCACGAGGGGTCCGGCAATACGGCCGCGGGCAATCGTAAACAGAAGTGGCCCGGCAAAGGCCGCACCGATCAGCAAGGCAAGCGCAGGGGCAACCCATGCAAACAGACTGGGCAGAGGTAAAACAGCCAACGCGCCCATCAACAAAATCAGCGCACTCCCAACGCCTCGCCAGGGCCAGCGATAGAAATCACTCAGCTGCTCCCAAAAAGGCGGAATGATGCCGTAGGCATCGACATGCACCAGATGAAAGCGGCACCGTGGACACAAGGCATCTTCATCATGACCGCTCAGACAGGTTTTGCAAAAGCACGTCCCGCACTGGCGACAGAAGGTACCCGCTTCAGTCACTGGATGATAGAAACAGTAACGAACCTTGCTCACCTACCCTCCTTTATTCCCGCGCCTTACTGCGGATTAACCAGTTTTCCCACAAAAGCTGCAAACTGAGATTGCGCTTTTCGCTCACCCCACGGGCAATGTCCAATAGTTCGCTATAAAGCGCTTGCACCTTCAGCTCACCCAAGCCAAGGGTAACGCTTCTGGCTTGACCATGCAGCGTACTCATGAGCCAATCCAGCAGTTTTTCAGGCTCCAGCTTTGCCCACTCCTCTGCCATGGCGAAGACATCCTGCGTTCCGCTTAAGACATTTCTCCATCCCTCAAGCACCGCCATTCGCTGGTCATCATCCCCGCCTTCAAGCGCCTCCAGCGCCCGCAAAGGAGCCCCGTGTGCATTTAACAGCGCGCGATCGACGCCCTCTCCCGTCCAGCGTTCCGCTACCCAGCGGCGAGCGGCCTCAGCGTTTGGCACGCTTAGCGAGGTTTTGAGGCAACGGCTTCGAATCGTGGGCAACAAACGGGCCGGATGACTGGAGACCAGTATCAAAAACGTGTCGGCTGACGGCTCTTCCAGTGTTTTCAACAGGGCATTGCTGGCATTCAGATTCATCGCCTCGGCCGGATGCAATAACACCACCCGTCGCTGCGCAATCTGTGGGCGTGCGTAGACAAAATCCGTCAGCGCCCGGATCTGATCCACTTTGATAACCTTTCCAGCTTCCTCCGGTTCGACTGCCAGAAAATCCGGATGCGTCAACCCACGCATCAGACGACAACTTTTACACTCACCGCAAGGCAGCCTGGCCCTGGGTGTTTCAGCGGCAGCCGAGTGCGTACATAACAGCGAGGCTGCCAGCGATTCAGCCAGCTGAATTTTGCCCACCCCTTCGGGTCCAGACAGCAATACCGCAGAGGGAAAACGCCCTTCGAGCATCTGTCGCGTAAACTGCTCCATCAGCGGAAATAACCACGGCAAGGTCAGCGTATAGTTTTTCTCCGCCTGCTCCGCGGTTGCGATGTTATTCATGGGACTAACTAAGACTCCTTCAATTTAAGTGCCGAGATCTGTTGACGAACCCGTGACACCCGGCGTGACAAAACCTGGGGATCTTTAACGTCGGCATACAACACATTTTCCAAATTCCTGATCAGTAGCACCATTTCGTCGGCTTTCACGGGCCAGCGATGCGAGGCTTTCTCTTCAAGCTGCCTCAAGGTATAACGACCGGACTCAAATACCAGTCCTGCCTGCTGCAACTTACGCTCTAAGCGACGAATCTGACGCTCAACTGGCGTCATCCTGCGACGATGACGCCGGGGCCAGAAACTCACAAAGGCCATGGCCAGAAAAACCGTCACGGCCAGCCCCGCGAGCATTCCAGCCGCCCGTGTCAGGTCATCCCGACCCAGCCATCGACTAAACAATGCAGACTGTGAACCGCGATCATAGTTCACGACCCAATCCTGCCAGAGATAATTCGCATACTCCAGCTTGAGTCGCAACCAATTCACGACACCTATCCGACTCAATCGTGCCAGCGACATTGGCTCACTCAACAAAAACTCTTCATTATCCATCAAGGCTTCCCGGATTCCCGCTTCAACACGTTGAGGAGCCACAGCCGCAGTCGGGTCAACCGGCATCCAGCCTTCCTCCTCGATCCATGCCTCCACCCAGGCATGCGCATCATATTGGCGAACACTCCAGAACTGACCTGCTTCATTCCACTCCCCCCCCTGGTATCCCGTCATGATGCGGGTGGGGATACCTGCGATACGCAAAGCCACCGCCAGACTGCTGGCAAAGTGCTCGCAGAAGCCTTTACGGGTATTAAAGAGAAATTCATCCACGCGGTCCCGACTTTTCAGCAAAGGGGGCTTGAGCGTATAAAAAAAAGGTTCTGAGCGGAAAAAACTTAACATCCGCTGAATCAGCGCTCTTTCACCCTCCACCTGGGCCTGCAACTCTGCCACCCAGGTTCGGGTCACCGGATTTGAATTGGCCGGAACCTGGACCAGACGCCAGCGCGTGCGGGCATCGAGATGCTGCTCAACTGGCGGAATGGGAGCCTGACGATAACGCTTAGCGGCCTTGACCGGATACGGAAAACGCACCAACTGATCACCGGTCATCGCCGCCTCGCCCAGCGATACCGTAAAACCGGCCAGCGAATATCCCCAGAGATGATTATGCGGCGCCATCAAAATTTCATAACGCCAGACATCTTCCTGACGGTATCCGGCCTGAATATCCCGATCCCGGTTCTGCTGAAACAGGGAGCGGGTCCACGTCGTGCCATCATAATGATCCAGGATCAGTGCCCGCCAATACAGATCAACCGGTCGCGGTTGCTCGCCCTTGAAAACCGCCCGAAACGCCTGCTCGGACGAGTTGGCCAGCTCGGCTATTTCGCCTGGCATCATCGAATCACTCAGCCCGGTGAAGCCCGTGCGGGTTTTCAGCGGCATGGACCAGAGTGGCCCCATTCTCGGAAACAGCAGATAAAACACCAGCAAAAGCGGTAAGGCCAGCAGCACCATTTTTCCGGTTTGCAAAAGCCCCGGCCACACCGCCTGACTCGCCCCCGGTGACTGCTGCAAGGTCTTCAGGCCCTGTAGTGGCAGTAAGAGACTGCCACTTACCAAGACGACATTCAACAGGTCCTGACCAAACAAAAAGGTTAATGCAATCAGAAAGATACTCAAGCAGGCGAATAAAAAGGCATCACGATCAGATTGCAGCTCGAGCAGTTTCAGACCATAGGTCATCACAAAAAAGCCAATCGCCGTTTCGATTGTAAACGAGCGACCATTCATCCAGACAAAGAGCCCTAACGACGCCAGCGCCAGGCCGGTTTTGAGCCAGAGCGGTAACAGACGCGCACCCGCCTGGCTTAGATACAAACGCCACCCCAATAAACAGGCCACCAGCGCAATCAACCACAGCGGTAGCCTATCCCAATGCAAGCCGGTGGCGATCGCCATGGTCAGCAGAAACCAATACAGGCTGGCACGGGTAATGACCCGCTTCTCTGACGGGACGATAAATTGCCGCTGAAAAATCATGGCGCCGCCCCATAACGCGCCAGGGCCAGGAGGCATTGATGGAGATGTGACTCACTGATACCGGGCTCAAGCCTGACACCCGGCATCAGAAGACCAAAGGGAGTGCGCTGCTCGTGCAAGCGACACACATGCCCACACATGAGTGATAATCGCTCTTCCAGTGCGATCCCCCCGTACGCGTCGAAATCAACCCAGTCCGGTGCGATATCGGGGTCGGCAAATTCCCTCACCCATTTATTGCCGGACTGCGCCAATTTTTTCCAGGCAATACGCGACATCGGCTCGCCTGGACGATACGGCCTGAGTCCAATGTAGTCGTCAGAACCCGCTGCAGGCAGCGCCTGTGCCACCTGATCCCCCCCGTCAGATTCTGCCTGCGCGCGCCCACCACGCAGGGTATAATCCTCCCGGCGGGGATACACCCAGGCCTCCACCATCAAATCGAGCCAACTCCAGGCCCTGACCCAGCCAAAGGGCCAGGCGGTGGTCAGTAACAGGCGACCCGGCCGACAACGGCCGCGTTGCAAAGCGCGATAGAGAATCCTTACCGGGGTGGCGGACCCCTCCAGTACATCGACACGCACAAAAGAAGACGGCAGCCGTCCGAGTTCCAGGCCGTAACGATCCCCCCCATCAGACTTGAGTTGGAACGCGAGCCCCAAATCCTCCCCTGCGAAGACAGGTTCTGCCCCCCGGAACTGAATCTCGAGACCGGCCAGATTTCGATAGGCCTGAACGATGTGCAAAACAAACAGCGCCGCAAACAGACAGCCGGTCGCCAAAATCATGGCATTTTCATAGTTGATGCCCGTAATCAGCAACAATGCAATCAGAGCGATGAACACCCCACCACGCCCGGTGGGGAATACAAAAACATCCCGATGACTTAATTGTTTGATGCGTGCACCCGGAATTCGGCGCTCCAACCAACGCCCCCAAAACTGCGCCCAGCCTGCTCGCGGGGAAACCATCTCCCAAACCTCGATTTTTTGTCAAATTTACGTCATTTAAAGTCGACAAAGGTCACACACGCGCGGCCTTTAATCTACTATATTAGTCGAGTTATCCTGCTATACTTAGAGCAATTACTCACCCCCCTTCAGGAGGGCACCATGCGATACACCAAGGCCTCGTTGACGATGTGCGTCAGTCTAATGGCCGCCGGCCTTGCAACCGGATCTCTGGCCGAAATTCAATCCATGTCCAGTGGCGAAATGACCGATACCTATGTCAAAGACTCCACCATCGTTGTTACGCCCGCCAAGGCTACCGAAAAGCCCAAGCAGGTCGTCACGTACACCATTTCACCCGGTGAACCCGTGAAATCGGATGCGGAATTGGCTGCAGAACATGACCAGGCAGTCAGACAGGATAAAGAAGCTATCGATTCAGCGAATCAGGCCGCCAGAGAAGTGGAAGAGAAATATGCTGGGCTGGCGACACCTCAGGTGGAGTTTCCACCGCTCATTCCCAGAGAAATTCCCTATGGCATCGAAGTCCCAGACGGCGCCTTTACGTTGCAGGATCTGCTCGGCCAGAACACACCGAACGCGCTGCCCTATGGCGACCAGTTGAACTTTGGGAGCAATGATGGTGAGCGTTTCGTACTGACGATTGGAAACATTCCGGGCTATGAGCCCGTGAATCTCGATCAAAGTTATCAGGGTCAGTTTCTCGAATTGCAGCCACGCGATACTGGCGGCTTTGATATTATTTTGACGAGACCTCCGCAGTAACAGTGAGCGGTTTCGTCCTCTGAACGGCAAACTGCTTATTCACTGAATCTAAACAGAAAAGGCACCCGAAGGTGCCTTTTCTTTGTCGGTAAGAGTGGAAAGTCGGGCTACACCCAACCCCCCCTCAGACCCGCCTGTATTACAGACCGTTACCACGTACAACCAGATCAAGTCCGTTGACGTTCATGTTGATGATCTCGATAGCACCGAAGCTGCTGGTCTGACCAACGCCAGCCAGGTACACCCCATGTCACCTACGCGGAAGTTGATTTCAGAGTTGTCGAAAGTGATACCGATACCGCCTGCACCTGCAGCCGCACCGCTAGCAACAGCAGCGCCCAGTGCAGTAGGGTTACCAGCCATCGAAGTGTAAGTAGCAGTATCAATTACCGCGTCGATGGTCACGTCAACTTTACCAGCGATTTTGATATCTTTGGCGATGAAACCTGCCAGAGTCTTGGTACCTGCACCCGCTACAGGAGCAGACATGTCAATCACGTTAGAAGTGTTGTTCCAAGACTGTGTATCAACTTCCCACTTGAATGCTTCGATAGTGATACCAGCATTAGTCCAATCAGTCGCGTAAACGCCAGCAGCGCCACGAGCCAGAGTACCGAAGCCAGCTTCGATAACCAGACCGCTCTGACCAGAAACGCTAGACATTGCAGCGTCGTCGATAGACTTCAGCTCAGCTTGAGCAGCAAAAGGAGCAGCGATTGCAGCAACCAACAGAATTTTGTTCAGGCCTTTCATATTATATCTCCAGATTTATGATCATTTGTTTTTGCTCCAGAAGCCCTGACAAGCCGGTGAAGCTCATTGGCTTCGACTCTTGCTTGCTTCCATCCTCGGAACATGGGCTCATCTTAGGGCCGCCCAAAATTCAATCTGTGATATACCTCACACAAGGCTGCGCATTGTTAAGATCTGTTAAGCATTACGCATTTATTTTGCCGACCGTAACGCAAGCCCAAGCAGAATCATGCTTATGTCCATTGTTTTTCAGCGCACAAAAAAGGGGCTTCGCCCCCTCTTCAGCAACTTCGCTGATTCAGCTAAAAAAACTTCTGCGGCACCAACTGATACTGGCCAGTCTGCCCAGGAATCTCGAATGGCTCATTCGCCAGAGGCGCATTCAAAAACAAAATGCCTTGCTTGGTCAAAAAAACCTGGTCATGGATATTCACGGTCTGATCATCCATGGAGATCTCAAGGGGCGAAAATTGCGACCCCAGACCAACATCAGGCTGAAATGAAAACATGGCCGCTCCACGGTCAAGCTGACCGTCGCCATCGATATCCACAGCGCCCACCCGTATCGGCATTATAATACTCAATAAATCCAATGCTCCACCCGCCTTGGGCAAGCCGAACATCTGCCCCTGAAAAGTCAGGGATTGCGTTGATACCGCCTGGTCACTTGAGGACTCACCAGGTAAGACAACCTGTGGCGCCGACCCATCTGCCGGATGATAAACAATTGCCTCGTAGGTAATTCCGCCACTCACCTCGATCTCCGGAGCTGCCTGACCCACCACATCCCCCATCATGGCTTCATCAATCGCCTTCAGCTCTGCAACCGCCTGAAACGCCGGGAACACCAAGGCATACACCAGCACACTTTGCTTCAACATTCGCAATTGCCTCATATCCATTTATACGTTAAACCGGCCTACAACCTTGCTAGTCTACAAGGCGTCATCACATTTCACAGTGCCACATTTCACAAAACAGAAAAGGCACCCGAAGGTGCCTTTTCTTTGTCGGTAAGAGTGGAAAGTCGGGCTACACCCAACCCCCCTCAGACCCGCCTGTATTACAGACCGTTACCACGTACAACCAGATCAAGTCCGTTGACGTTCATGTTGATGATCTCGATAGCACCGAAGCTGCTGGTCTGACCAACGCCAGCCAGGTACACACCCATGTCACCTACGCGGAAGTTGATTTCAGAGTTGTCGAAAGTGATACCGATACCGCCTGCACCTGCAGCCGCACCGCTAGCAACAGCAGCGCCCAGTGCAGTAGGGTTACCTGCCAGAGAAGTGAAAGTAGCAGTATCAATTACCGCGTCGATGGTCACGTCAACTTTACCAGCGATTTTGATATCTTTGGCGATGAAACCTGCCAGAGTCTTGGTGCCTGCACCCGCTACAGGAGCAGACATGTCAATCACGTTAGAAGTGTTGTTCCAAGACTGTGTATCAACTTCCCACTTGAATGCTTCGATAGTGATGCCAGCATTAGTCCAATCAGTCGCGTAAACGCCAGCAGCGCCACGAGCCAGAGTACCGAAGCCAGCTTCGATAACCAGACCGCTCTGACCAGAAACGCTAGACATTGCAGCGTCGTCGATAGACTTCAGCTCAGCTTGAGCAGCAAAAGGAGCAGCGATTGCAGCAACCAACAGAATTTTGTTCAGGCCTTTCATATTATATCTCCAGATTTATGATCATTTGTTTTTGCTCCAGAAGCCCTGACAAGCCGGTGAAGCTCATTGGCTTCGACTCTTGCTTGCTTCCATCCTCGGAACATGGGCTCATCTTAGGGCCCGCCCAAAATTCAATCTGTGATATACCTCACACAAGGCTGCGCATTGTTAAGATCTGTTAAGCATTACGCATTTATTTTGCCGACCGTAACGCAAGCCCAAGCAGAATCATGCTTATGTCCATTGTTTTTTCAGCGCACAAAAAAAGGGGCTTCGCCCCCTCTTCAGCAACTTCGCTGATTCAGCTAAAAAAACTTCTGCGGCACCAACTGATACTGGCCAGTCTGCCCAGGAATCTCGAATGGCTCATTCGCCAGAGGCGCATTCAAAAACAAAATGCCTTGCTTGGTCAAAAAAACCTGGTCATGGATATTCACGGTCTGATCATCCATGGAGATCTCAAGGGGCGAAAATTGCGACCCCAGACCAACATCAGGCTGAAATGAAAACATGGCCGCTCCACGGTCAAGCTGACCGTCGCCATCGATATCCACAGCGCCCACCCGTATCGGCATTATAATACTCAATAAATCCAATGCTCCACCCGCCTTGGGCAAGCCGAACATCTGCCCCTGAAAAGTCAGGGATTGTGTCGATACCGCCTGGTCACTTGAGGACTCACCAGGTAAGACAACCTGTGGCGCCGAACCATCTGCCGGATGATAAACAATTGCCTCGTAGGTAATTCCGCCACTCACCTCGATCTCTGGAGCTGCCTGACCCACCACATCCCCCATCATGGCTTCATCAATCGCCTTCAGCTCTGCAACCGCCTGAAACGCCGGGAACACCAAGGCATACACCAGCACACTTTGCTTCAACATTCGCAATTGCCTCATATCCATTTATACGTTAAACCGGCCTACAACCTTGCTAGTCTACAAGGCGTCATCACATTTCACAGTGCCACATTTCACAAAACAGAAAAGGCACCCGAAGGTGCCTTTTCTTTGTCGGTAAGAGTGGAAAGTCGGGCTACACCCAACCCCCCCTCAGACCCGCCTGTATTACAGACCGTTACCACGTACAACCAGATCAAGTCCGTTGACGTTCATGTTGATGATCTCGATAGCACCGAAGCTGCTGGTCTGACCAACGCCAGCCGGTACACACCCATGTCACCTACGCGGAAGTTGATTTCAGAGTTGTCGAAAGTGATACCGATACCGCCTGCACCTGCAGCCGCACCGCTAGCAACAGCAGCGCCCAGTGCAGTAGGGTTACCAGCCATCGAAGTGTAAGTAGCAGTATCAATTACCGCGTCGATGGTCACGTCAACTTTACCAGCGATTTTGATATCTTTGGCGATGAAACCTGCCAGAGTCTTGGTACCTGCACCCGCTACAGGAGCAGACATGTCAATCACGTTAGAAGTGTTGTTCCAAGACTGTGTATCAACTTCCCACTTGAATGCTTCGATAGTGATACCAGCATTAGTCCAATCAGTCGCGTAAACGCCAGCAGCGCCACGAGCCAGAGTACCGAAGCCAGCTTCGATAACCAGACCGCTCTGACCAGAAACGCTAGACATTGCAGCGTCGTCGATAGACTTCAGCTCAGCTTGAGCAGCAAAAGGAGCAGCGATTGCAGCAACCAACAGAATTTTGTTCAGGCCTTTCATATTATATCTCCAGATTTATGATCATTTGTTTTTGCTCCAGAAGCCCTGACAAGCCGGTGAAGCTCATTGGCTTCGACTCTTGCTTGCTTCCATCCTCGGAACATGGACTCATCTTAGGGCCCGCCCAAAATTCAATCTGTGATATACCTCACACAAGGCTGCGCATTGTTAAGATCTGTTAAGCATTACGCATTTATTTTGCCGACCGTAACGCAAGAAAACCCACAAAAAAGGGGCTTTACGCCCCTTTAACTCGCCAAAACGGGTTTTAACCCGATCAACTCTGGCAAATTAACAATTAGATGCCGTTACCACGAACAACCAACTGAAGACCATCCACATTCATATTGAGGATTTCAATAGCGCCGAAGCTGCTGGTTTGGCCTACGCCTGCCAGGTAAACACCCATATCCCCTACGCGGAAGTTAATGTCAGAGCCGCTGAAGGTAATACCAACACCGCCCGCGCGCTGAAGTGAGGTTGGATCACTAGCCAGAAGCGTTGCGGCGCCTGAAGCGCCCACCAACTTGAAGATCGTGTCTGCTACCGCATCGATCGTCACGTCGACTTTACCAGCGATTTTGATATCTTTGGCGATGAAGCCCGCCAGCGTAGTAGTGCCTGCACCCGCAACAGGAGCCGCCATATCAACGATGTTAGTTTCGTTATTCCAAGACTGCGTATCAACCTCCCACTTGAAGGCTTCAATCGTGATACCGGCTTGTGACCAATCAGTGGCGTAAATGCCAGCTGCGCCACGGTTCACTTGGCCGAAACCCGCTTCGATAACCAGACCACTCTGACCAGAAACATCAGACATAGCGGCGTCATCGATAGACTTCAGCTCAGCTTGAGCCGCGAAAGGTGCCGCGATTGCAGCCACCAACAAAATTTTATTCAGGCCTTTCATGTTATTTCTCCTAATTGTATTCGCACAGTGTAAATGTCTTGCTTTACGGACTATTTGACTCATACCAGACGACAAACGGACATCTCGCAATAAGCCAAACTCTTTGTGGGAGGGAGCTCTCTCTCCCAAAAAACCATTAAAAAAGGGCCACCTTTGAGCAGGCTCGCCGATGGCCCGGCCTTAAGTAATGACCTGCTTACTCCTGAATTGGAGACATCAGGAGGCTGATCTTATTGCCATCACCGGTCAGGAACTGATTCAGAACGGAAGTCAACAAACCACAGTTCTGAAGCGCAGGAAGGCTGTAAGTACCCTCGACCACACCACCACCCATTGGCTGGAAGGTCTGGCCCTGAGGCGAAGAAACCGTAAAGGTTACAACTTCCTTAGTCTTACAGTTGGCACCACCACCCAGAGGCAATTTGATACCGAACAGAGAGCCCGTAACCTTCGGCACCTTAACATAAGCCTGGGAGGTCGCGGTCAACTTACCGTCAACGATAGAGCCTGTTGTTTTACCAACATTTTCAAACTCTACGTTAGCGGTAGCCGTCAACTTCTGGAATCCCTGAATAACCGGGAAAGTAGAGGAAGTCGGCTCAAGCATCAGGTCAGCATCAAAGGTACCAGTCATCAAATCTAACTGACTGTCGATAACACCGATCAGCGGCAGCGTATTTTTGGACTTGGCAATATAGGTGCTCCCTTCAACCGAGAATGCAATCGGGAACAAGGTGGAAACCGGCTCAGACCCTTTACCAGTCAGAGCAACCGTCACAACAGCCTCATCTTCATCGTTAGACGCAATTGTCAAGGTGTCAGACTCTACCGCACCCGAACCAGCAGTGAAGGTTACGACGATAGAGCAAGAGGCGCCCGGCGCAACAACGTCACAAGACGTGCTCTTGATGACAAATGCGCTGTTATTTACAAGAGACACATCGCTTACGTTCAGCGCTGCAGTTCCGCTGTTAGTTACTGTGATCGTACGATCAGCAGAGTTACCCACTTCGAGCGAACCAAAATCAACACTGGTACCGGAAACAGAAATTTCTGGCATCGGCTGCAATTGGCCTACACCCGCCAGTGCCACACTGACAGTGGGGTTGGCCGCATCGTCAGAAGCGATTTTAAGCGTAGCGCTCTTCGCGCCTTGTTCAGACGCGGTAAAGGTTACGTTTACGTCACAAGTAGCACCCGCAGCAACAGTGGTACAGTTGTTGGTCTGAACAAATGATGCAGCGCCCGCGCCTTCGACAGATACACCATTCACACCCAGTACTTCACCACCGGTATTGGAAACGGTCACTTTACGCTGCGCAGTTTGACCCATCAAAACGGTGCCAAAATTCAGGCTGTTGGCATCCAGACTTATGTGCTGGGGCACAACAGGGGGATCGGTCGGATCAGTTGGATCAGTTGGATCAGTTGGATCAGTTGGATCAGTTGGATCAGTTGGATCAGTTGGATCAGTTGGATCAACCGCGCCGCCCACAAAATTCAGAGTTGCCAACGTGTTATTCTGACCCGCAACCAAGGTACAGTCAGCAGTGAACTCACCAATCGGAGCAGGAGCCAGACTGCCGTCCGATTTGTAATTTTTAAGATTCAATACCAGGTCATCGACCGTAATTTTACCTGCGCCAACATCACCCGCATTGAGGGCAATCGCGCCTGCAGTTCCCTTGGCAGGTACATCAAACGCACCAGAGGAAGGAACTTGTGTTGGCACAACCGTCAGAAGTACATTGTCGCTAATGGTGCGAGCGGGCGTTACAATTGAAGTGAAGCTCGTCGCCGAACCTGTCACCTTGGTCGCACCTACAATTGCCAAACCTTGGCGCGAGGTGTCATTCACAACCGTAATGGTATCCACAGCGATGGGGCCCAGCGGCGCATTGACATCCTGCTCAGCCGGATAATCAGTCGTAATTTTCGCCTTGATCAGCTGCGAGCCGATCAAAGGGAACGGACACTGGAAGTCCAGCGTCAGCGTGGAAGGAGCGGCGTTGACCGCACCACTTGCGGCCAGCATCATAGAGCCAACGACTGCTACGCGCAGCTTGTTGGGTGTCAGGTTGATTGTTCTTGGCTTCATGTATCATCCTCTGTTTGTAATTGACCCAGCCGATAGTCGGCTCAGATTGGTCTGTGGGTATCAGAATTATCCGTCCGGCGCCCCGGGTGACCCGTACATCCATCGTCCCTTCCGTCTCTTGCATTTTTGGAGTCGGCGGCTCGGGTAGACGGTGCAATTAAGCCGTCAATACCCCTGCCGGGTCATTGTCACAAACGGCACATTCTTTGTTAATTTCGGAACTATCTATTTCAAAAATGTAATTTCGTGAAGCAGTTCAAGCTGCTCCTGCTAACACCTTCAAGCTGTTGATTGAACATCATTCAGCTAAACCCTTAATCCGTGACGAGATGCATGGGCAGCCGCTTTTGTATACTGATATAATCAGTCTTATACACACGTATATTTATTTTTTTAGTCATGGATGGAGTGGAACAGGATGAATTCACTTAACTACGATGTGCCGTTAGTATCGACCCGCTACGCAAGGCGCTTTGTTCGCTTTATTGAGTCACGCGGCCTGAGCATGGAGGCGATGCTTAACGGCAGTCAGATTGACCCTGGCTTGATCACAAATCCAGATGCCTTTCTGTCAGTCGGCCAGGTTATTAAAGTGCTGGAGCAAGCTGATGTGTTACTTCAGGACGAACGTGCTGGATTTGAATTTGGCCAACAGCTGGACTTGATTGCGCACGGGCTATTTGGCTATGTTTTGCTTAGCCAAGACGACATAGGCAAACTGGTGGAAACAGTCGTGCAACATTTGCGCATCTGTCTACCCCTTATCGACATGGAGTTCAACCTTGTGGGTGGTGATGCGCGCATACGCCTGATAGACACCTGGAACACCGGTAGTGCACGCAAATTTCTTAGCAAGGTGTACATGGGCAGCATCTATACCATAGCCTCACAGATCTGCAAAAATTTACGGTTTGAACTCGACTTTCCCAGCGAATTGCCAGACACAGCCTGGAAAGCACTAACTCACGATGCGCACTGGCAATTCGGCAGCACTGGCTGCCAGGTAACACTTCCCTTAATCAATCGGCATTCCCGCGACAGCAAAAGCAACGTTGCTTATTCTTTAGCGCGTGAGCGGTGTAGGGAAAGTGAACTACCCCAAAAGAACAGTGGCGAAATTGCAGTACAGGTTCGTGAAAAAGTATTGAAACAGCCAGGCAAAGCCACCCTGGAGCGCATTGCGCAACAAATGGACATGAGCACACGCTACCTGAGGCACCACTTGGCCATGGCAGGCACTTCATTTCGGGAGGTTCGCAGCGAAGTGCGCCGAAGCTATGCTGACCTGTACCTTGCCGAAACACCACTTTCTCTCGAAGACATTGCCCGGAAGCTGGGCTTCAGCGACCAAGCCAGCTTTACACGAGCCTATCGTAGCTGGACCGGAAAAACACCCGGTGATGTGCGACGCCAAGCCAAAATTATTTAGCACAGCAAATACCTCACCGCGGCGACGTCAGTTTAGCCGGCGCCGCATTAACCACATCGCAAATCCCAAGCAACATCCAGCTGCTGCCCCTAGCGCGAAGTTTCCCAGAATTTAAAACAAAAAAGGCACCCAACGGCGCCTTTTTTGTTTTTCGGCATGTGCGCAGAGTTGGAGCCCAACCCTCGCTTCAGCCAGATCTATATTACAGACCGTTACCGCGTACAACCAGATCCAGACCATCAAGCTTCATGCCGATGATTTCGATAGCACCGAAGCTGCTGGTTTGACCAACGCCAGCCAAGTACACACCCATGTCACCTACACGGAAGTTGATGTCAGAGTTGTCGAAGGTGATACCGATACCGCCAGCACCAGCAGCCGCACCGCTAGAAACAGCAGCAGCCAACGCAGCAGGGTCAGCAGACAGTGCAGTGTAAGACGCCTGATCAATTACAGCATCAATGGTAACGTCAACTTTACCAGCGATTTTGATGTCTTTAGCGATGAAACCTGCCAGTGTTGTGGTGCCCGCACCAGCAACAGGAGTTGCCATATCAACGATGTTAGTTTCGTTGTTCCAAGACTGCGTATCAACTTCCCACTTGAATGCTTCGATAGTGATACCAGCATTAGTCCAATCAGTCGCGTAAAGACCAGCAGCGCCACGCTCCAGAGTACCGAAGCCAGCTTCGATAACCAGACCGCTCTGACCAGAAACGCTAGACATTGCAGCGTCGTCGATAGACTTCAGCTCAGCTTGAGCAGCGAAAGGTGCAGCAATAGCAGCAACCAACAGAACTTTTTTCAGGCCTTTCATTAGCAATTTCTCCTAAATCAATTTGTTTTTTTTGAACCGGCAAGGCCGCCGGAAGAGGCTACAATTAACCAACATCTAACAGATCAAGTCTTTTATTGTCGGACAACCGTTTTTCGTAACCTGAAAATAGAATACGTTTATACGCGGTAACATTCTGTGACACAACTCTCAGTTCAAGACATCTTCCGTTCGCTCATTTTTCACACTAATCGATGATTTGATTGCGTTTTCAGACAAACTTGCAAACAATGCCGAAATCCTAACCCAGTGTAATCCTCATGCCCCAAACTGACACATGCTTTGCCCCTCCCCCAGCACACAGGCTCGAAGCAGAATCGAACGCCCTAGCAATCTACTCAGGTCATTGGATTGGATTTCATGGCCACTGGTTGATTCTGGCCTATCCAGACTGGGTTGAAACGACACCCACCTCACTCATTAAACGACTATATCAAAAGCAGCCCATTGTCGCCCCACAACAAAATGCTTCATGGTTTCCGCTGGACGAGGGAATATTATACGGAATCGCGCCTTACGAAACGGGGATCGCATACAACTGGCGCCAACTAAACACCACTATTCCATCGAATTTACCTTTTTACGCCGCCTTCACTCGAGAAGCGGCTATCATTGATGCCCGCGGCACCATAGTCGAACGATGGGGGCAGCACCCCGAATTCATGCAGCTGCTTGATCATGTAGTAGACACTTTAACCAAATCAGCGCCCTCCCCACGACCACACACCTTATTTCACTGCTCTGATTTTACGCCAGACTGGTCCTATCGTGCTTACTCAAGCGCCTTTGAACGTGCTATGCAATACATACAGGCAGGAGACTGCTATCAGGTTAATCTTGCACAACGATTTCAGGCACATTTTTCCGGGTCATCACTGGCCGCATTCTTCCGATTAATGCAACCCTCCCCTCCACCGTATGCAGGATACCTGCAAACGCCGGCAGCAACGATTCTGAGCTGCTCACCCGAGCACTTCATTAGCTGCAACGATAAACATTTGAGAACCGATCCAATCAAGGGTACCCGCCCTCGCCATAATGACCCTGCAACTGACGCTCAGCTTCGTCACGAGCTAATATCCAGCACTAAGGATAAAGCCGAAAATGTCATGATCGTCGACTTGCTGCGCAATGATCTGGGCCGCTTGGCCGTTCCCGGCTCAGTCTGTGTACCAGAACTATTTCGACTGGAATCGTTTCAAAATGTGCACCACCTGGTAAGCACCGTTGAAGCCCGTTTGCGTCCCAGCATCCACCCCATGCAGGCACTGCTCAGCTGCCTACCCGGTGGATCCATTACAGGCGCCCCAAAAAAACGCGCAATTGAAATTATTGCCGAGCTTGAAGGGTCACATCGTGAAAGCTATTGCGGCAGTCAATTCCTGGCATCCCCAACCCAACTGGTAAGCAACATCACCATCCGCACGCTCCAACTGGAAGGCAATACGCTAACACTTTGGGGGGGAGGCGGAATTGTCGCCGATTCGGAGTGCCGCGCCGAATACAACGAATCACTTATCAAGATCAATCATATCGCTACCGCGCTAGGCTCTACTCCCATACCCTTGCGGTAGACCAGAACCTGCAACTCAGGCTCTACGATTTGACGAGTTTGCTCACCTTGAGGATCTCCTGCCTGAGATCGTCGTAGCTGTGAACTGCCGGGAACTGGGGGAACTCCCGAATGACGTTTTCCGGCGCATGGAACAAAATGCCCGCGTTGGCTTCCGCCAGCATGGTTGTATCATTATAAGAGTCGCCTGCCGCAATCACATGGTAATACAAACTATGAAACGCTTTTACTGACATCCGCTTAGGATCTTTCTGACGCAGAACGTAGTTTACGACCCGGCCTTTTTCGTCGGTTTCGAGACGATGACAGAACAATGTGGGATAGCCCAGCTTCTTCATCAACGGCATCGCGAATTCGTAAAACGTATCCGACAAAATCACCACCTGGAATCGTGGGCGCAACCACTCTACAAACTCCACCGCACCGGGCAGCGGATCCAGGGTCTCGATTACTTGCTGAATGTCGGGCAGTCCGTAGCCATGCTCATCCAGAATACGCAAACGCTGCTTCATGAGAACATCATAATCTGGAATGTCACGTGTGGTGGCCCTGAGTGCTTCGATGCCGGTTTTCTCGGCAAACGCAATCCAGATTTCGGGGATGAGCACCCCTTCCAGGTCAAGACAGACCAATTCCATGACAAACTCCCGTGTGAGGTAAAAACGAAAAATAAAGCCGAATAATACCGAAAAGGTAGGCAGACTTACATGAGGGTGAAGCAAAAAAGGTGTTCTGCACAGAGCACCTTTGGGTTTACCGCTTCTTAGTTGGCGAAATTGTGATAGAAGACGTCAGCAGAATTATTAGAGTCATAGCTGGCACCTGGAGTGGATGTTTGTATACCCCAAACCAGCGTGCCGTTATTGCTGATCCCACCAAGACGAGGCGTAACTGAATTGATTGCGGAATTAGTCAATGAACTTTGGGTCTCATGGCCAGTTTGACGATTCTTGATATAAGCACCAGTATTATCACTCCGAGCTCCCGTATCGCATGCTATCCAGTCACCGTTACTGGAAATATTCGACTGGTAGTTATCACCAAAACAAGCAATTTCAGTGCTTCCTTTTGCAAAGTTATATATCTTGGCGCCATATCGTCGTCCTTTCGAGTCATACCCACCGACACCCGTATAGATAGCTTCGGAGCCATTACTCGTTACCCCACCCAACGTCTTGTTGTGAGAAGGGTGCTCTGGAAGCCTAACCAAGGTTCCGTTCGCGGTATTTAATTGATAGATGTCTGAGCGGTCACCTGAATCGTCTGGCGCAAGTGAAAGCAATGTTTGCAGCATGACAATCGATGCGTCATAAGACAGCGCCACTTTTTGCATATTTGCGCTAGAGTGAACCGGAATGGGCAATTCGGTTGTCGCTTGGGTGGTGAGATCGTACAAATAGGGATTGTCCAGTCTCTTTGTCAAATACAACCGCCCCTTCAATCTGACCAAACGGACTACCATTATTACTTGTCTTTTCGAGTATGGAATACCGACCATTATCACTCACACCAAGCACTCGATAAGGCATTCCCGCCTGCTGACCAGCCTCATCCAGGTTCGCCAACTGGTAGCTGTTTTTCTTCAGATCAAACACAAAGGTGTCCTGCCCCGTTCCATTTAAATCATTCGGAACGAGGTAATCCGCGGAGGAAACTGCCGCAATTGTTGAGCCGTCGGCACTGATGGCCTAAAAGAAAGGTGACGAACCCTGTTCGGGCACCAAAATCTTCGCGCCAAACACCGTAAACTCAGCTGCGGCGGTAGCAGATAAGAGAAGGGCGCTGGCGCCCAGCAGCAAATGTTTTGCTTTCATGTGAGTATATCCTTATTTAGATGGGTTTATTATTAGTCACTTGAGGTTGTTCAGCTTGCCTGCCAAACTGGGCCAGGTCTATCACCGCAATCTTGGGCGAAGCGTGAACTGAACCACACCCTTGTGGCAGATTTCAGCCTAAGCCCTGGAATTCTTTTATTTTTCGGAGCACTCTATTTGCCCCTCGCCGAGATCTGTTCACTGAATAGCCAATTCACCTCACAAACGCCCCGCGAACGCGTGCGGGATGCCATCGCCCGCTTCGAACGTATCGGGGTGGCGTTTAGTGGCGCGGAAGACATCATGCTGGTGGATCTGGCGGTAAAAGCACGAAAAGAGGTCTGCATTTTTACGCTGGATACTGGCCGTCTTCACCCGGAGACCTATCGTTTCCTTGAAAAAGTAAATACGCATTACGGTATTCAAATCGAGGTGCTGTTTCCTGAAGGGGCTGCCGTCGAGCGTCTGGTGACCGAAAAAGGGCTGTATAGCTTTTACAAGGATGGCCACACGGAATGCTGCCAGATTCGCAAAGTCGCGCCGCTGCAACGAAAACTGGTCTCGTTGGACGTCTGGATGACAGGGCAACGGCAGGATCAAAGCAGCACACGGAAAACACTCGCCGCCGTGGAGCTGGATACACAATTGGGCGAAGACAGGCCGCTGATCAAAATTAATCCGCTGTTCGATCAGCGTTCACAAGCAGTTTGGGACTACATCCGGGTGATGGAACTGCCCTACAACCCCTTGCATCAGCAGGGCTTTGTCAGTATCGGTTGCGAACCCTGCACCCGCCCGGTACTACCCCACCAATCTGCCCGGGAGGGTCGCTGGTGGTGGGAGGAAGAGGCCCACAAAGAATGTGGCCTTCACATCATTAACACGCCTTAGTAGGTTGGCAGGTTGATCGATTCAAACAGGGCGTCCACCTCAGCCTTGGTGGAGCAAGCCACGGCGCGATCGACCAAGGCGCGGGTGAGATGGGGTGCGAAACGCTGCATGAAGTCATACATATAGCCGCGGATAAAGGTCCCCTTACGAAACCCGATCTTGGTGGTACTGGATTTAAATAGGCGCCCTGCATCGAGCATGACCAGATCCTGGTCCTGCACCGGGTCAACCGCCATGCGAGCAACGATACCCACGCCCAACCCTAAACGCACATAGGTTTTGATCACATCCGCATCGGCGGCCGTAAACACGACCTGAGGCACCAGGCCTTTTTCCGCAAAGGCGTCGTCCAGTTGTGAACGCCCGGTGAAACCGAACACGTAGGTCACCAGCGGCACATCCGCCAGGTCTTCCAGTTCCAATTTTTTAACCTGCGTCAGCGGATGACCTTTCGGCACGATGACGCAGCGGTTCCAGCGGTAACACGGCATCATCACTAAATCGGCAAAATGTTCCATGGCTTCGGTTGCAATCGCAAAGTCGACCGTTCCATCCGCCGCCATTTCGGCAATTTGCATAGGCGTGCCCTGATGCATGTGCAGCGATACCTGGGGATACTCCTGCATGAAGCTACGAATTATCGATGGCAAGGCGTAACGGGCTTGCGTGTGGGTGGTGGCGATGCTCAGGTCACCCTTCTTCTGATTGCTGAATTCCTGGGCAATCTGCTTGATGCCCTCAACCTTACGCAGAATTTCGCCTGAGGCTTTGATAATCGTTTCCCCTGCAGGGGTTATGCGGGTCAGGTGTTTTCCACTGCGTGCAAAAATTTCGACGCCCAGCTCATCTTCCAGCAGTCGAATTTGCTTACTGATGCCGGGCTGGGAAGTATAGAGACTTTGCGCGGTTGCCGAGACATTGAGATCATGATGCGCTACTTCCCAAATGTAACGTAATTGTTGCAGCTTCATGGGAAATCCACCCCTGTTTTCTTGTTATAAACGCGAACCAGATTAGATCCTCCCAGCATACCGAAAGGGGCTCTCCAACGCTAACGGTTTTGTACGTTGACCCAGCGAAGCAAACCCGTATACTTTTCTGCCACATTTTTCAGAACCTGTCAGACCCATGTCGCTGCTTGAAACAAAATTTCACCCACCGCCTTTGGCAAGCCACGCCATAATGCGGCCACGCCTGCTTAATCAACTCGGGCAGGTAAGTGATACCCGCTTAAGAGTACTGGTGGCGCCAGCCGGATTTGGTAAAACAACGCTGGTGCAACAGTGGTTAAGTCGGCATGACGTGCCGTTCGGCTGGTTCACAATTGATCGCATGGATGATATACCAGCCCGTTTCATGGAGTATTTTGTTGAGGCGCTCCAACGTGCAACCAAGGTGGATATCGCGGTTCCTGTTTTGCAGAAACAGGGGGATAACAATCCGCTAATCCCAGCAATGACCTCGCTCATTAACCAGCTTGAACATGCGCTTCCATCCCCATCAGTTCTTGTTCTGGACGACTTCCACGGCATTCATAACCGCTACATCCTCAATGCGATTGCATTTTGGGTCGATTACTCGCCAAATAATATGTCCCTTGTTTTAACCTCGCGAACGGAACCTTCGCTACCTCTGCCACGATGGAAGGTCAAAAGATTTGCCCAGTGCCTCTACTCAGCAGATTTATTGTTTAATACTGAAGAAATTCAGACGCTGTGTGAAGAAAAGGGTTATACAAAGGTTGACGATACGTTCGTGCAGAGCCTTGAAAAAAAGACTGCCGGCTGGGTCGCGGCACTGCACCTCGCGCTAGAAGACTCACAGCATCTGGCCCATGCTGACGTTGGCGATGTTGTGCCAGCCCCACTGGGTTTTAGCAGAGATCTTAAGTTGGATATTAGCGAATATCTGGCAACTGAGGTCTTTACCGAGCTGGATGAGGCTCTGCAACAGTTCATTCTGGATATCTTTCCGCTTCGACGCTTTGATGCCGCGTTGTGCAATCAAATTCGAGACAGAGAGGACAGTGGCACCTTTATTCAAATGTTGGCAAAGCGCGAACTTTTTATCATTCCGTTAGATGAAAATAAGCACTGGTTCCGACTGCACGATTTATTTATCGAAGCGGCTCGCCTCATTATTCGTCAAAACGGATACCCCGGCCCCAATTTGAGGCACTTGGCCCAAGCCTCATTAAAGCGGCAGCTCTATTTGGAAGCCTTTGAGGTTCTGGTCGATGGTCAGGATTGGGAGGGTTTGTCAACTTTGTTGCAAAATTGGGGGAATCACCTTATTAGAGAGGGCTTCCACCTCAATTTACTGGGCTGGCTTTCACTGCTCCCCGATCGTTACCTACTGAAATCGGTCAAACTGCTTCTACTCCATGCCTGGTGTCTCGTTTACGATAATAAATTCGTATCCCTCCCTGATGTCATAGGCTCTATTAAACGACTCCTTAAAACGGAGCCTGATGCCGACGCTATGATGGTTGAGGTGGGACTCCTGGATGCCTATCTGGAACGGCAGAACTGTAATTTTGAGCAGGCAATAACCCTGACTCAGAGCATTCTTAGTGAGCTGGATGCATCAGAGCTTCCTTTAAAGTCGCTGGCCTACTTCAATCTTGGAACTGATCTATTCAGGCAGGGCAAGCTGGATGAGGCGCTGGACATGCTAAGGCGTGCAATTAACCAGGGAAAATTAGAACAACGCTTTTCCACGGTCGTTTCCAGTGCTGGGTTGATCTTATGGATTTATCAGATCCGCGGTCATTATATTGAAGCACTAAATTTGCATAAGTCGGTCTTGACTTGGGTGGCATCCTTTCATGAAAACCAAAGGGTGCCTGATATTATCTCTTGCTGGCAATATAGCGCACTGGTCTTGATTCATATTGCAATGGGCAATCTAATTCTGGCTGACAGCTATCTAAAGCCCATGCTGCGTTTTGTGGATACTGCGGAACCCTTACAAAAGATCCTGACCTGGTACGTGCAAGGTGAGTGGTTGCGCCATTCAGGTAGAACAGGCGAAGCGCGTGACAAGCTCCAACTTGCCCGCTCACTCCTTGAGCACCAGAATGCCGACGTCCTGACACTGGCCCCTCCTGTTACAGCCGCACTTTGGAAATGCGATTTGGATCAATCCCTCCAATTGTCAATGACGGAGATAACGTCCACCACTGAATACCGGGGCACTGTCGCACCCTTTGCAGCACTGGAAAACCAGGCCGTTGTAGCAAGGTATGCATTGGCAAAAAAGTGTGCGAACCCAGAGCTCCAATATGAAATATCCAAGCTTGATGGTCTGGCTGACAACTTTAAAAGCCAACGTTTTCAGGCGCAAGCTTATATTTTCAAGACATTGGTTCTCCTCTTGGAAGAACACCCCAAACAGGCATCCGACATGCTGCTGAAGGCTCTTTTAATCGGAGAAACCAATGATTATGTCAGTCTGTACCACCCTTACATGCGTCAACTAAGCCCGCTTTTCCATTTGATTCCCGTTCATGCCGTTAACCCCGACTATCTAAAGCACATTGTAGATAACGAATTGCCAGAGTCGGACGCCTCTCCATCAGTGGTTCAACGTCTTTTCACTCAAATTGAAACGACTCCAACCATGCCACTTGATGGTGATCCGTTGGTAGATGCGCAGTTCGAAAGCCTTTCCCGGCGAGAAATGGAAGTGCTGCGGGAAATCGAACAAGGCAAGCCCAATAAGGTGATTGCCCAGGTACTTAATTTGTCCCCGGCCACTGTTAAAGCGCACATTCGCAATATCAACGGCAAGCTGGGAGCGACTAACCGGACTGAAGCGATTGCATTGGCGCGCAAAAAGGGCTTATTGGGTGGTTAGAACCTGAAAGTTGTATGGGCGTATCAGATTTTACAAAGTTTTACGCCCTTTTTACGCCCTTTTTACGCCCTTTGGACGATAGCTGAACAAACCTGCTCGCATTAAACTGAGCCCATAGTATGAATTGAAACGGCCTTTCATACTATGTTTTCTGGGCTCCCTATTCCATGCCCTGCTTTCTGAAGGCGCCATTTATGGCGCCATTTTTTTTGCCTGAAATAAAGCCACCAGACACCCTTTACACTTATTACGCCCCCGACTACGCCCTTTTTAAACCCATCGGACGATGCACACCCGCGCTTTTGGGGCTAAACTGGCCCCATAGTGTGAATGATTAAGGCCTTTCATACTATATCTTGTCTGGGCACCCTTTCCATGCCCAAAACATTTAGAGCGCCCCTGAGTGGCGCTCTTTTTTTTGGGGGCCGACTGAAACAGCATGGATTAACTTAGAGGCGAACGAAGGTTCTGCGAAAAGGAGGGAGAGAATTCAGCATCTGCCCACCATAATGCTTGGTCCATAAGCGTCGGTCCAGGAGCGTAATGGTGCCGCGATCCTCTTCGTGGCGCAGCAGGCGACCACAGGCCTGAACCAGACGGATACTGGCCGCCGGCAGGCTGACTTCGACAAAGGGATTACGCCCCTTGGACTTCAGCCATTCCGACAGGGTGGCCTCTACGGGCTCATCCGGTACGGAAAACGGCAAGCGCGTGATGATGACATGGGTCAGCAGGTGGCCAGGCAAATCTAATCCTTCAGCAAAACTGGCCAATCCCATGAGGCAGCTGCCCTTCCCCTCACCACGATCATCCCGGTGCTGCTGGATAATCTGAGCTCGGTTACTGCTGTCCTGCACCAGCAGGTTCCACTCCGGGCGCTTGTCCGCAAGGCGTCTGGCGACCTCGCGCAAATGCTTTCGGGCGCTGAATAAGACCAGCGTACCTTCCTGTGAATTGATGTGTTGGGCCAGCACCTCTGCGAGTCGATCGTAATAGTCCCGTGTGTCACTGGGGTCTACGCCCATATCAAGCAGTTGCAGTACGCCCTGTCCTGCATAATCGAATGGACTGGGGAAGCTCCGGCTAACACTCTCCTCGGGAAGCCCGGCCCGGCCTGTGAAATAACGAAAATCCCCGCCAATGCTGAGGGTGGCGGAAGTCAGAATGGCGGCGAAAGCCCGGTCCCAAAGTTTGGCTTGCAGATAGCCGGCCGCATCGGTAGGACTGACAAACAAACGGGCGTCTTCTGTGTGGCTGGCGTCTGGCGTTTGAATCCAGCGCGCATTCGGTCGGCCATCATTTTCTGCCTGACGGGTCATCGCCTGCCATAGCGACTGAATACCTTCCAGCGGCCGTGAGATCGCCGCCAGTGCAACCTGCGACCGTTGCCAGCGGGCATCCTGGCCCAGGCCGCTATCGCGATTTTCAGATAAGCTTTTGACCCGATCGATTAGCTTGTCATAGCGGTCACCCACCCGCAGCACCGAGGGTTGGACGTCAGCCATCAGCGTTTTGAGCGCGTCTGGCAAGATGCCTTGCTCAAAGCGTTTGGTAAACCCCTGGTTTTCGCCATCTTCCTTCCAATCTATTTCGCTGCGCAAAAAAGCCTGTAACCGGGTCAGGCCCTCGTGCACCGCCTGGATGTGAGGCGTAAGATCTTGCGCAAGATTAACGACGGTCGCGTCGTAATAACTTAACGATTGCAGTTCAACCGCCAGACGGGAGAGCGAATTCAGTGTGGTGCGGGTCGATGCCATACCCGCTTGCGCTGAGAAGTGCTGAATGGTTTTTTCCGGTAGATGATGTGCCTCATCGAAAAGATAAATACACTCTTCCGGCGGGGGCAATACAATACCGCCTCCGAGCGCGAGATCTGCAAGCAGCAGATCATGATTGGCGACAATTACCTCGGCCTGATCCTGGTCCGCTTTCGCCCTGAAGTAGGGGCATTGCTGAATATAAGCACAGGAGCGATTCAGGCATTGTCGATGATCGACCGTTACACTACGCCATAAGCCCTCTTCAACCGGCTCAGGCAGGCTGTCCACATCTCCCGCCCACCCGCTCTGGGTGATGCGATCGAGCAGTTTCTGGTAATCGGCGGCGGCATAAGCGGTCTGCCCAGACGCCCCGTCCTCGCCCGGTTCCGGGAGCGGAACCGGCTTCTGCGTCTGGTCATAGAAAAGGTCGGGGGAACCTCCTTCACTCGACTGTAAATGCAGATCAAGCTTATGCAGACACAGGTAGCGGCCGCGCCCCTTCGCCAGCGCTGCGGAGAATTCCAAACCACTGTGCTCCCGAAAAAGCGGCAATTCGCGTTCGAGGATTTGCTGCTGCAGCGTGACGGTTGCAGTGGCGATGACAATTTTCTTGTTGAGTGCGTGGGCAAATGGCAATGTGCCGACCAGATAGGCCAGTGTTTTCCCGGTTCCGGTGCCGGCTTCGATGACACAGACCTGGGCGGGAGAGGTCCGTTTACCGTCGCCATTGCACTGAATGTCTGAAAGATAATTGGCAATGGCGCCAATCATCTGTCTTTGTCCCATACGGGATTGAATGTCGCGTCCCTTGAGGTAATTGCTGTACGCCGCCTGGATGCGATCCTTCAGTTCAGGATCAACCGCCATCAGGGCTCCAGTCACGTAGCACGGGAATACGGAAGACCATACCGGACACCCCCAGTACAACCCCCTCTTCAGTCACCTCGACAACCCGAACGCCCTGCACGCTTTGACCTTCGCGCAGATATCGCTGATTAATGACAATGCGTCGGGATTCCGGATTCGAGCTGTAAATGTGGCTGCTAAATTTGAGTGCCGGAATCATTTGCTGGTCGGCAGGGCTCAGATCCTCTATACGTGGAATATCGTCCGGTGTCTCCTGAGGCAGCTCATCTTCCTGTGACAATTCCGCTTCCTGCGGCACGGGCTGCTCTTCAGCACTCGGGCGAATCTGGTAACCCGGCCCGATAACGACCTCATCGACAGGCGCATCGTCTGACAGTTCGTCCTCTGGCAAAGGTGCAATCGGCTGGCGAACAAAGGCAGGCTGGGCAGCCTGAAAAGCAGGCTCGTCTGGCGGTGCGATGTCTTCCTGAGGCTGGTGTGGTGCAGGCGGCGCCAGGGCAACAGGTTCAGATACGGGCGCAGGTGCAGCAGATACGGACGCAGGTGTTGATGTGGCAGTCGGCACGGGCTCAGATGCAGGTGTCGGCTCAGATGCAGGTGCGGGCTCAGATGCAGGTGTGGGCATCGTCGGCCGGGGCCAGAATAAATAGGCCAGAACCCCGGCATTCAGCAGAAGCGCGACGACAATCACCCAGGGCCAGACCGAGTTCTTTTTCTTCTTCCGCAACCAAATCGGCGCAGAGCCGCCCAGCTCCGGCAGCTTTTCCTGATAACGGTCAGATTCCGATTTACGTAAGGCGTCCAGTATGTAGGACATCAGCGGCCTCCTGCAGCGCTGGTACGAGACAATCGTGGAACAGTGGGGTCGAGCCAGCTATTCAGACTGATCAGCGTCATTGTACCGGCAACACCGTCCTGCTCCAAACCGGCAATCGCCTGAAACCATTTCACGCGATCCACCAAGGGGGCGGTATTAGGCGGCGGCTGCGGGCCTTCCAGCGTTCCGGCAACCGACAACCAACGCACCGTGATTTCGTCCATCTGTTCTGTCATCCAGGCATCAGCATCCTGCACATTGCCCGGCGCGATCAGACGCGACTGATAAGGCGGAAGTTTATAAAAAAGACTGTAATCCCCTTCCCAACGACTGTCGAGTTCCTTGAGATGGGTCACGATGGACTTGCCGTCCAGGATGATCTGCGCCCGACCATTCTTTTCAAGACTTAACAAGGTTGCCTGGAAGGGCTTACCCTGATCATTCAGCAAGCGCATGACAACCGGCCGATCAAGTGAAATCAAGCTTCGCCAGTTACCCTTGCGATGCAGGCAGCGCAGTGCAAACCTTTCAGCATATTCGCAGGCGAGAATGTGTTTCGCCGGGGTTTCGACAATCCCCCATGCTCGCATCAGGGCCAGGTAGGCATCGTAGGTATTGTCCCGCCCCGCCAGAAAACGGGCAAAGGGCGACGGTTCCCTGAGCTCAGGGGTACCCTCCGACAAGGCCAGGTCAACGCGATCCTGACTGGCCGCTTCCGTGGTTTGCGCTTCGTCCACGCTGGGCGAGACATCATCACCCGATGTCGAAACGATCGGTTCATCCACTTCATCCGGCGGTGGTGTAAACAATGGCACCGCATCACCTGTAGCGGTCGCATCGGGCGTTGACTGCGCTGAGGCGGTAGCTTCTACGGGCGCCGAAAGTGCCTTGACGTCGCCGGAGCTTGTCGCTTCGGCGGTTGCCAGTGTTGTTTGGTTTAATGCCTCACGATGATCCAGCACCTTGATCACCATGACCAAGGCCAGAAATCCAACCAGGGCGCCGCCCAGCGTAACCTTTACCGTCCAGGGGTCAAACCGGGTTCTATTGCGCCTGAAGGCCAAAAAGCCTACCTCTTTGGCTGCGCTTTTGACCGTCGCAGCGGTCACCTGTGGTTCATTTTCAGAATACGCCCCCAGCAGCGAGCGGTCAGCAATCAGATTAATGAGTCGGGGAATGCCCTGACTGAGTTTGCAGATGCGTTTGATCGCCCCTTCGGTAAACAATTCTCGACTGCATCCGGCCACCGAGAGGCGATAGGATAGGTAGCCGCGAACATCGATGGGTTGCAGCGCGCCGAGGTGGTAACGCGCCGTGACGCGCTGCGCTAACTGTCGCAGGTTATCATTGGCCAGCAGGTCACGCAGTTCAGGCTGTCCCAGCAGAATAATCTGCAGTAGTTTCTTTTGGTCTGTTTCGAGGTTGGTCAGTAAACGCAGTTCTTCCAATACATCTGCAGAGAGGTTCTGAGCCTCATCGATAAGCAGCGCCAGGTGAATACCCTGTGCATGTTTATCCAGCAAAAAGTTATGGATCGCATCGACCAGCACCTTGGTGTTGGTCGAGAGCGGCACGATGATGCCAAATTCACTACAAATCGCGCTGAGCAACTCCCGAGCGGTGAGCTTTGGGTGCAGAATAAACGCCATTTCCACGTTATCGGGCAGACGTTGCAAAAAATAACGACAGAGTGTGGTCTTACCGGTTCCGACTTCGCCGGTCAGTACGACGACGCCCCCTTCCCGCTCGATACCAAACAGCAGATGAGCGAGCGCATCCCGATGCCGTTCGCTCATGTAGAGGTAACGGGGATCGGGCGCGATTGAAAACGGGTTTTCCTTGAGACCGAAGAATTTTTCGTACATGCAATCAGCGGTTGATCACCCGCAACTCCGGTTTCTTGCCCTGCAGGCGTTGTTTGAGGACTCTGACTGCTTTTTCCAGCGCCTGACTGATCTTGGAGTGAGACCGAATCATGGCGATCTTGGGCCAGGTGGCCCGCTCGCCCTCCAGCATCAGGCGCTCCACCATGTCCGGCGTAGGATTGCTGAGCATACGCCGGTAATGCCAGAAGGTATAGGTCGGCGCGATGGTCATGTCACCATGATAACGCTGTGCCAGTATGGTGTAGGCCTGACCAAAGGATTGACGCAGGATTTCAACGTCGGTCATCTTGCGCAAGTTGTTGAACAGCGCCGCCCCATGGAAGCGGACTTCCGCCTTGAGCGCACGCGCCGGAAGGCCCAGCAGTGAGTTTTTAACATTGGAAGGCCTGGTGTTCAAAAAGGGCACAATGTGCGGATTGGTCTGGCTGACAATCGTAAAATTGACATCGTAGAGGTGCATCAGACGCTCTACCGGCAAATCACTCACCACCGAGCCATCGACCCAGCGCAGGGTCGGCATATAGGGAATCGCATTGTCGTGCTGATCCTTTTTCATCAGCATGACGGGCGGAAAAATACCAGGCACGGCGGAGGAGGCCAGCGCAGCACTCCACATCAACAGATAGGGAGAGGTATAACCCGAGAGAAGTCTCGCTTTCTGGTGATGGTGAGTCGGCGAAACGGTTATGTTGATACTGCGTCCCGTACGCTGATAGGCTTCAAGAAAGGTGTATTCCCCCACGTTGCTGCGCAGAACAGACTCCAGCTGGGTAATGTCCATGAAGCCCTTACCCATCAAGCCATTCATGAAGCCCATCCAGCGCCAGGCTTTCAGGTTGTGCTTATTGGGATCCAGCATTTCAGGAATTTCATCGTCGGTCGTGGCACCGAGCATCGCCGCCATGATCGAGCCAACGCTCGAACCGGTGATCACCTGGGGTAATAAGCCACGCTCCCACAGCGCCTTAACCACGCCAAGGTGAAACAGTCCCAGGGATGCACCGCCGCTCAGTAGCAATGCGGGACGCCCAAAACTGAGTAGTGTGTCTTTGAAGAAATCCAGTTTCTGCTTAGCGGGTAGTTCAGGCAGGTCTTCGCGACAGACATAGTCAATGGACTCGCAGACCTGGTTGACGTATTCCTCAATCAGATGTTTAGTGCCCACATGACTGATCTGGTAGAGCTGTGGGTTACCCATGTTGCCCAAATCATGATGCAGGCCTTCGCGAAGGCTGCGGATCAGGGTCATATTGTCGTGACGCTGATGAGCGGTACGAAGCTCCATCAGACGATTGTAGATCAACTCATAATTGTAGAGGGGCGAGACATAGGACTCTTTCCATTCGACATGCCCTTCGAGGTAATCCAGCTCCAATGCCGCATCCCGCCAGGTGGCGTAGTCACGCGCATTAGCCATGATGTCACGATACTTTTGTCGCTTGGCACTGAAATACTTCGCCATAGTCTACTCGTAGTCGTCCAGTTCATCATCAAAGTCATCATCCAGGAAAGGGTCGCTCTCCACCTTCCCGTCCATAATAGCGAAATCGCGCGCCTGTAAATAGGCGCCTCGTACAAAGGTATAACGATCGCCCACAACAAGGTTTTCTGCCGGTATGATATCTGCCCGCACATCAACAGCCTTGAGCCCAGCCAACCCGAATTTGACTTCGTCGGTCAGGCCATACAGAGGATCGATAAAGGCATCCGCCACCTTGCCGGCGGCATCAGAGGCCGTTGCCGGCCCGAACAGTGGCAACATGACATAAGGCCCCTGAGGTACGCCATACATATTCAGCGTCTGGCCAAAATCTTCTTTGCTACCCTGCAGTTCAAAAAACGTCCCCACATCAATCAGCCCACCCACCCCATAAATGGTGTTGAAGATGATGCGGGCCGTGGTGCGGGCAGCCTCAACGTGTTTAAGCTGCAAGATTTCATTCGCCAGGGTAGGCACATCGCGCAGGTTGTTGAAAAAGTTAGTGACGGCTTTGTCCGCAAAGTCTGGTACGTAATCACGATAAACCACCGCTACAGGACGCAAGGCGTAGTCGTCCAGCGCGGTGTTAAACGCGAACACTTTGCGGTTGAACGACTCGTAAGGATCACGTTCGTGCGGTCCGGCTGAAGCGCCCCCCGTGAACGCAGCCAGACCGAGCATCAGCCCGGCCTGCAACCAAAAACCTTGCGAGCAGGATTTTCTCAGCATTTCCGTACGATCACACTGCCCGCCGAATACCCTGCGCCGAAGGAGCAGATAATACCGATATCGCCTGCTTTTAACCCGTCCCGATGCTGGTGAAAGGCAATAATCGACCCTGCCGAACTCGTATTGGCGTAGGTATCCAGAATCGTGGGTGACTCCTCTGGCGTTGCGTCCCGCCCCAGCACTTTCCGCGAAATCAGCAGATTCATATTCAGGTTTGCCTGGTGCAGCCACATGCGCCTCAACTGATCCGTATTCATTGTGTTCTCTTCCAGGTGCTGCTGGATAAGGGCCGACACCAGTGGAACCACTTCTTTGAAGACTTTACGGCCTTCCTGTACAAACAGTTTATCGGGCTTGCCTACACCGGCATCATCACAGCGATTCAGAAAGCCAAAGTTATTGCGAATATTGTTGGAGAACAGTGTCGTCAGCTTTGTCGAGACAATTTCAAAGTCCGGCCGGAGGGCTTGATCGGCCCGCTCGACCACCACCGCTGTACACGCATCGCCAAAGATGAAGTGACTATCACGATCGCAGAAATTCAAATGACCGGAACAAATTTCAGGGCTCACAACCAATACCGCACGGGCCGCACCTGACTGAACCGCGCTGGCTGCAGCCTGAAGACCAAAGGTGGCGGAAGAACAGGCCACGTTCATATCATAGGCATAGCCTTGAATTCCCAAGGCATGCTGCACTTCCACCGCAATGGCCGGATAAGGGCGCTGCAGGTTGGAACAGGCAATAATCACTGCATCGATATCTGATGCCTTGCGGCCCGCCTGTTCCATTGCCTGCTGACAGGCCACCGTCGCCATTTCACACTGAATGCTGGGTTCGTCATTGCCCCGATCCGGCAAATAGGGTTTCATTCGATTAATGTCCAGAATGCCCTGTTTGTCCATGACGTAGCGGCTCTTGATGCCTGACGCTTTAACGATAAATTCGACAGATGAGGTTTGACGGGCGACTTCCGTGCCCGCCTCGATGGCTGCGGCGTTTTCCCGATTGAACCGCTCTACCCAGGCATTAAAAGACTCGACCAGCTCATCATTGCTGATACTGTTGGGTGGCGTGTACAACCCTGTTCCACTGATTACGACCGCGCTCACGTATGCCCCTTGTTCTCGTTGAACCTCTGATTACAAAGCTTAGCACAGGACCCCTGTGGCAACTGTGCGTACTTCCTTTAATTTAATCCATATCTTACGTCAGTTACGCACCTTGTCGAACTGCTTTTCCAACTTTTTATCGGAGACACTCATCAGCGTGCCAACCTGCTGGGCAAAAACGGATACACGGTATTCCTCCAGCATCCAGCGATACCGCTCCAGCTCAGGATCGACGATGCCTTCACGCTCGTGTCGTTGCTTTCGCTCGACATAACACTGCCAATGCTGTTCATACTGCATCCGAAACTGCCGTTCAGCCGCCAGCTGGCGTGGCATTTTTTCAAGCCGGATTTCCAGGGCTCTGAAATAGCGGGGATACTGCTCAATCCATTCCCAGGGCACCTTCCTCAGAAAGCCAGGAAATACAAGCCCGGACAGCTGATGTTTGACGTCTCCCATGAACAGCGCGAGCGCCAGATTCTGTACCTTGCCGAGTGATTTCGACAGGCTGTGGTAGTGTTTCAGCAACGCCAGCAACGCGCCAGCCATGGATTCAGCCACATGCACCCAATCAGCGCGACCACGCTCAATCAGCGCATCAAAGGTTTCAGCACTGGCGGGCACGGTCTGTCCCGAAAGAAAGTGTTTTTGAATGGTGGCAATGAGGAAATCGTCCAGCAAGTCGTCCACTTTACCCACGGGTGCGAAATAGAGGCCGATTTCTTTTTTGTGCGGTAACTGCTTGCGCAGATACTCGGCCGTGCTTTTCAGTCGTAACAGGATCAGGCGTGCTAATCCGCCCTGCATTTCATGTTCAGCCTGACGGGGGTCATACGACATTTCCAGCGCCACCGAGTCGCCCTGGTCGCGCAGAAACGGGTATAGCTCGATCTGCATGCCATGCTGTTTAACCGACAATCGCTCAGGCAAGGCACCGAAACTCCAGGCAGTGAGCCCTTCCTTCGACTGCACCTCCCCTTTGGGTGCGGACACTTTCTGCTGTTTGAGCTGAGATTCCAGTCGCCTGTAGAGGGCATGGTAATCCCTATCCTGATCCAGCACAGACCCCGCCTCATTGACGATCTGAATGTTAATCCGGAGATGGGGCGGGAGTGCCTCCACTGACCACGCATCAGGGGGTACCGCCGTACCGGTCATCTGGCGCAGGCGTGAAGCCATGGCATCTGTCAGTTTTTGACCCTCTGGGCTCAACGCAGTGCTGAGAGCACGCGCATAATCTGGTACCGGGACAAAGTGTTTGCGCAGCGCCTTGGGCAAGCCCCGCAACAAGGCCTCGATTTTTTCCGGCAATAGCCCTGGCACCAGCCATTCCAGGCGATCCAGCGGCAGCTGCGGCAACGCTCCCAGCGGCGTTCGCAGGGTCACCCCATCGCAGCGATCTCCTGGCGCGAACTGATAACTCAGGGGGAATCGCAGCCCCTGCGACTCCAGCACATCGGGATAGCGGTTTTCATCAACCGCCCCCCCCTGCTCCGTCAATAACGCTTCACGGGTCAGCAGAAGCTGCTGCCGTCCGACCTCATCCAGGGACTTAACCCAGGCCTCCAGCGCACGCACATTGTGAACGTCCGGGGGGAGCCGGGCATCATAGAAATCATACAATTGGTCTTCCGAGACCAACAGATCCCGACGCCGGGCCTTATTCTCAAGGGTTTCGACCGATTCGATACAGGCCTGGTTAGACGACACAAATTCACAACGTGTCGAGATTTCACCCTCGACCAGCGCCGTACGGATAAACAGATCACGGCTGGCCGCGGGATCTATACGCCCATAGCTAACCCGTCGTCTTACGACAATCGGCAATCCGTAGAGACTGAGCTGCAGGTAGGCACAGACTTCACCCCGCTTGCGAGACCAGTGCGGCTCACTGTAGGCCGCTTTGAGCAGGGACCCGGCGATTTGCTCGATCCATTCTGGTTCGATGCGGGCCACGGTGCGGGCAAACAGCCGCTGGGTTTCAGTCAGTTCTGCCGCAACGACCCACTTAGGCGAACCTTTGCGCACCCGTGTACCTGGCGCAATCACGAAACGACGCTGTCGCGGGCTCAGATATTCGTTCTTTTCATCAAGGTTGCCAACCTGGGTCAATAGTCCGGTCAGCAGTGCTTTATGCACAGACTCATAGGAAGCAGGCGTCTCATTATGACGGAAGCCCAACTCCTGACAGATCAGAACCAGTTGCCGATGCGTATCCCGCCATTCACGCAAGCGCAGGTATGAGAGGAACTGTTTGCGGCAGTATTCGCGAATTTTGCTATTGCTCAAGGCTTGACGCTGCGCTTCAAAGCCATTCCAAAGATTAATCAGGGCCAGAAAATCGCTGTTATCGTCAGCCCATTGCGCATGGCGCTCGTCCGCCGCCTGCTGGCGCTCCATCGGACGCTCACGCGGATCCTGCTGAGACAATGCGCTGACGATGATAAGCACTTCATGCAACGACTGCTGTTCCTGCCCCGCCAGGAGCACTCTTGCCAACCGGGGATCAACCGGAAAGCGCGCCAGTTGACGGCCTACCTGGGTGAGTTGACGATTGTTGGTGACGGCTCCAAGCTCTTCGAGCAATTTATAGCCATCATTGATGAAACCCCGCTCCGGCGGCTGCATAAAGGGAAAAAGGTCGATGTCCCCCAGCTTCAGCACGAGCATTTGCAAAATGACCGCCGCCAGATTCGTTCGCAGAATTTCAGGGTCGGTAAACGCTGGCCGTTGATTGAAATCCTCTTCACTGTAGAGCCGGTAGCAAATCCCCTCTGCAACCCGTCCACAGCGCCCCTTGCGCTGCTCTGCACTGGCACGGGAGACCGATTCAACCGGCAGACGCTGGACTTTTGAGCGGTAAGAGTAGCGGCTCATGCGCACTTCACCGGAATCAATCACATAGCGAATGCCCGGCACCGTTAATGAGGTCTCGGCTACGTTGGTCGATAGGATGACGCGCCGTCCGGCGTGTTTCTGAAAAATCCGATGCTGCTCGGCAGCCCCCAGACGCGCATAGAGGGGTAGGATTTCAGTGTTGGGGAGATTGACCTTGCGCAATAACAGGGCCATCTCCCGTATTTCCCGCTCGCCTACGAGAAAAACCAGGACATCGCCGGGCATTTTCCGCGCCGCACGCTCTTCTGCATCGATCTCTTCCAGGGCCTGCAGGACACCTTCCTGAATGCTCAGGTCGCTTTCGGTTTCTTCCTGTCGGTATAAAGGGCGGTACCGTACTTCAACGGGGAAGGTCCGACCCGATACTTCCACGACCGGTGCGCCGCTAAAGTGCTCGGAAAAACGCTCAACATCAATAGTCGCCGATGTCACAATAACTTTCAGATCGGGGCGTCTGGGCAGCAGCCGCTTGAGGAACCCAAGCAGGAAGTCAATGTTCAGCGAACGCTCATGCGCTTCGTCGATAATGAGGGTGTCGTAGGCATTGAGAAAGGGATCCTTCTGCGTCTCGGCCAGCAAGATTCCATCCGTCATCACTTTGACCAGCGTTTCGGGCGAACTTTGATCCGTAAAACGAACCTGGAAACCGACTTCTTTTCCCAGCGTACACTTAAGCTCTTCCGCGAGCCGCTCTGACACCGCCCGAGCCGCCAGACGCCGGGGCTGGGTATGCCCAATGCGCCCACAGATGCCCCGTCCCAACTCCAGGCAGAGTTTAGGAAGCTGGGTCGTTTTACCTGAGCCGGTTTCGCCCGCCACAATGACAACCTGATGACGCGCCAGGGCTTCGCGAATATCATCCAGACGGGCCGTGATAGGTAGCGCCTCATCATAGGTCGCCGCGGGCCGCGTTGCAGCCCGTTGCGAAACCAGCGCCTGCGAGCGCGAAACCGCTGCCTGCCAGTCGTGCAATGCCTTGCCCTGCACCGAGTCGGGCGCCGTACGTGCAGTTTTGCTGAGCTGCCGGAACTGTTGCAGTAAACGGAAGCGATCCCGCACCATCACTGTTGCGGGATCAAACGTCAGTTCTATCATGCTGTTGTGAACTTCTTGTCAGAAGTGTTCGTTTCGCCCGTCGGCGGTCAGACACTCATTGGTTTTTTCCTGAGATCCTGATCACGCAGCTCCCGACGCAGGATCTTGCCCACGTTGGTTTTCGGTAGCTCGTCACGAAACTCGATAACGCGGGGCACCTTGTAGGCCGTCAGGCGTTCACGACAGAACTCACGTAAACTCGCCTCGTCCAGGGCTGCATTGCTGCGTACCACGAACACTTTCACGGCTTCACCGCTTTTAATGTCGGGCACCCCAATGGCGGCGCATTCTACGACATCTGGGTGTCCGGTGACCACATCTTCGACCTCGTTGGGATAGACGTTAAAGCCCGACACGATAATCATGTCCTTCTTGCGGTCCACAATCCGTAAGTAACCGTCGGGCTGAACCAATACGATATCGCCAGTCTTGATATAGCCGTCCGGCGTGACGGTTTTTGCGGTTTCGTCAGGGCGTTGCCAGTAGCCTTTCATACACTGTGGCCCGCGCACCAACAGCTCACCCATTTCACCCACCCCCAGGGTCAGGCCGTTGTCATCGACAATCTTAATCTCGGTATTAGGGATCGGTAGCCCAATCGTGCCAATCTGAATAGCGGTTGCCGGATTCATAGAAATTACCGGTGAGGTTTCCGTCATCCCGTAGCCTTCCGTAATATCGCAGCCAGTGATCTCTTTCCAGTTCTTAGCCGCGTCACTGGTCAGTGCCATCCCGCCCGCCACCGTCATTTTCAGGTGAGCGAAATCCAGTTGACGAAACGCTTCGTGATTACACAAGGCCACAAACAAGGTGTTGATACCCAGCATCACCGAAAACTTCCAGCGCGAGAGTTCGGCGACGAAGCCCTCAATGTCGCGCGGATTGGGAATCAGCACGCTGTGGTTGCCGGTATCCAGCATGACACCGCAATTTACCGTGAAGGAGTAAATGTGATAGAGCGGCAAGGGTGCAATCACCGTCTCACTTGCCTCATCCAGGCGTTGGGTCAGAAACGGTTTGACCTGCTGGACATTGGCCACGAGGTTGCGATGCGTCAGCATGGCCCCTTTGGATACCCCGGTCGTACCGCCGGTATATTGCAGCACCGCCAGATCATCCGTGTCGGGACGATAGGGGGTAAAGGTTGAGCGATGTCCAAGTTTCATCGCCCGGGCAAAGCTGACAGCCTGCGGAATATGATACGACGGCACCATCTTTTTGACGTAACGGACGGCCGCATTGGTCACCAGACGCTTCAGTGGGGTATGCATGTCCCCCAGTTCAGTGATGATAACCTCTTCGATGCCGGTATGCGGGATGACGTCCTGGGCCTGCGCCGCCATGTTAGCAAGAATGACCAGCCCCTTAGCGCCTGAGTCGTTGAACTGGTGTTCCATTTCCCGCGGCGTATACAGCGGGTTGGTGTTCACGATGATAAGTCCCGCCCGCAGCGCACCAAAAACAACGACCGGGTATTGCAGCAGGTTGGGTAACTGAACCGCGAGCCGATCACCCGCCTTCAGCCCTGTATGGTTTTGCAGGAAGGCCGCAAAATCCCGCGAGGCTTCCTCCAGCTCACCATAGGTCAGTGTTTCTCCCAGTGCGGAGAAAGCGGGTTTTTCCCTGAAGCGATGGCAGGCCTGCTCGAACATATCCACCACGGACTTATATTTGTCCAGAGGCACCTGAGCCGGAATCCCCGCAGGGTACTTATCCCGGAAAAAGTTTTCCATTGACGCTTCCTCGATACTTTTTTGCGAGGTAGCATACCAGCTTTAAAAATCCGAGGCGAGGTTACACATGCAGCTGGAGCAATCCCGAATCACGGCGCAAGACGGCCAGTCCATCATGGTGCGGCATTGGCATCCCGAGCTGTCAAAAGGGCGTTCGAAGAAACCGCTTCGGGGCGTTGTCCAGATCAGTCACGGCATGGCGGAGCACTGTGAACGCTATGCCTATTTAGCCGAACGGCTGGGAGAGGCTGGGTTCGTAACCGTTGCGCATGACCATCGCGGCCACGGCTTAAACAAAGGGGGCCGAAAAGGACATTATGGCGACGAGGATGGCTGGACAAAGGTCGTTGACGACATGGCCAGCGTGCGCGCCTTTGCGGTTGAACATTACCCCGACCTTCCCCTGTTTCTGCTTGGGCACAGCATGGGTTCGTTTATCAGCCTGGGCATGCTGGAGCGCAAGCGTCCGCCCTACACGGGCGTCATCCTCTCAGGCAGTGACTTCACGCCGCCGCTCAAGTTCAAGCTGGCTGCTCCGATTGCCCGCGCAGAACGGGCGGTATTTGGTGCGGGTGGGCGCAGCCCCGTCATGAGTTTCCTCTCATTTGGCTCATTCAACAAAGACTTCAAACCCAGACGGACGCCCTTCGACTGGCTCTCCCGCGATCCGGTACAGGTTGATCGCTATATTAACGATCCGCTCTGTGGCTTTGATTGTACCAATCAACTGTGGGTTGACCTCCTCGAAGGACTGGCTGAAACCTTCAGCGCCCATGGGCTAAAACGCCTGGAAAATCGGCCTTATTACCTGTTTGCTGGTGATAAGGACCCTGTGGGACAGCGGGGGCAAGGTGTGCTGGCACTGGCAAACGCACTCAAAAAAGCAGGCATTAGCGACATTACGACACGGCTTTATTCCGAAGGGCGGCATGAAATGCTTAATGAATCCAATCGTGACGAAGTCATCGACGACCTGATCGCCTGGATCAATCAACAAGTCAACACGCAGTGATTCTTCAACTATAATTAGCCTTCAGGCCGATCCTTGGCGATTAACCAGAAGAGGAAGCAATACAAGATGGAAGTGTTGGAGAATTTGACCTACGACGAACTCAACGTAGGTGACAGTGCGACGTACAGCCGAACCCTGACGGAAGAAGAGTTGATTCTGTTTGCCGCTGTTTCAGGTGATGTAAACCCGATCCACATTGATGCGAAGTTTGCATCGCAGTCCATCTTTAAAGAGCGCGTTGCGCATGGCATGTGGTCTGGGGCGCTGATTTCCGCTGCGCTGGCCACCGTCATGCCAGGACCGGGTACGATTTATCTGGAGCAATCGCTGAAATTCAAAGCCCCCGTCAAATTGCAGGATGTACTCAGTGTGACCCTGACGGTTGCTGAGAAGCTCCCTCGGGGTCGGGTCGTATTTGACTGCAAAGTCACCAATCAGGCGGGCGATGTGGTGGTGGAAGGCTCCTCTAAGGTCATCGCACCTGCAGAAAAACAAGTGCTTGATCGCCCTTCTCTCCCCCGAATCATCATTGGCAGCCCTGACGAAGAGTAAGGGTCTAGGGAAGATCGCCGATGGTGCGGTTTTCCCGGTAGTACATCCCCCCGCGAAACTCGCTGCGCTCCAGAGGGCGCACGAGATCACTGCTCTTGATTTCAGGTGCCTTGTTGGTTAACGGCGTAGACTCTTTTGTTTTCCAGGGAATCAAAAAAAGTACTTTGGGCTGCTCTTCGTTACCCTTCAGTTGTGCACCCTCCAAATCGATACGCTTACCATCCTTAGCAAGCACAGAGCCGCCGGTACTGACCAGAAAGGCCAGGAGACACATTCTAACGAGTGTAGTTTTCATGATTCGCCACCTATTTCAATTGCGAGCCAAGATCAGCCAGAGACTCAGAGCGTTCATAACGCGCCGGATTCAGCTGCCCCAGTTCCTGCAGGCTGTTCTCTACCCAGCTGTCGAAAACACCCTGGGGCACCCGCCCGGCATTCACGGCAAAGAGATCAATGGCTTTTTCTTCAAACGGATAGGCTTGCTCTTCCAGTAAGACCTGATATTGCTCCAGCTCGATGTCAGACAGACCGGCAGGCCGCTCTGATGCCAGAATATCCTGGCTCAGCAGATGATAGGCTTCCCCCATCCGGTGCGTGGCCGCTGTCGCGTACTCAGCAATGCCATAGGCGGCAATTCGGTTCAGATCCTCAACCAGTGCCTTAAGCCGATCACTTTTGAGGGCGAGCGATTTAGCCAGCGGCAGCGTCAGCTTCTGGTCGACGTAGGCGAGGCGCTTCTCTTCGGCCAGGGCTAAGGCCGCCTTTGCCGCCAGCGATCGGGTCCGAGGTGTCTGCTCAGTGACAGTAGACGCTTCCAATTGCACCAGGCTGGCCCTCAGACTTTGAATCGCCTCGCGGTCCGAACGTTGCTCTGCCAGCGTGATCAGATCGTCATAGGCTTCCACGGCAGGTTCCAGCGGTTGCGGGTATTTATCGACATAGGCTTGATACGCCTGACGCGCCCGTTCGGCGTCTCCGGCTTCCTGAAACAGTCCTGCCGCCTGAAAACGTGCTTTGCGCGCCGCCTCAGGATCCAACGAACCTTCAAGCGCGAGCAGCTCTCCCGCTGCCGCAGCAGGCTGCCCAGCGCGCTGGTAGCTGAACACCAGTTTCTGTGAAACCTCTTGCCTGGCAGCCTCTACTGGATAAGTCTTACGATAAGCGTCCAGCTGCTGAATAGCGCCGCCCCAGTCTTCCAGGTCGATGGCGCGCATGGCTGCGTCGTACTGTGCGTTTTGCGCAAGCGCAGCACCTGGCACCAAAGCGACCACCCGAAGATATTGTTGCTGCGCCTCGCGTAATTGACCACCCGCTTGCAAGGCCTCGCCCTGACGGTAAATACAGGCTGCATAGTTTTCTTCTGTCGCCGGCTTGCGATCGTCAGCCTTAGGCAAACGCTTCAGGGCCTGAGCATAGGCCGCCTCTGCCTCAGAGTACGCGTCCTGCGCAAAATGGGCATGCCCCTGAATCAGCCAGGCGTCCAGCACCTGATCGTCTTTGAGCCCCGAATAGCGCAGCGCCTGGCCACCTGTCGGACTCACAGAGGCAACCCCTTCTGCACTCAGCGTGAGCATCCTCGCCGACTGAATCGCCTCGGGATAGGCTTTCATCGCCAAGCGTTCGTTAGCGGCTGCCAACAGGACGGCACCAGCACGTTTATCATTGCTATACGTATCCGCAAAACGCTCGTAGGCACTCACGCGCTGCTGACGCAGTTCAGCCTCAGCTTCCCACTGGGTCTCCGCAGGAAAGGCCGACAGGGCGGCATAGGCCGCTTCAGCACGCTGCACGTAATCTGGAAATCCGTACCCAGCCGCCTCAAAGGCCTCAATTGCGCCTTTCCAGTCGCCAAGCTTCTGCCGGGATTCGCCCAATAGAAGATAGGTTTCAGCGGCTTTAGCATCCGCCGGGAACAAGTCTGCATACTGCGAGAAATAGTTCGCCGCCCGACGATAATCGTCCTGAGGCGAAGGATTCTTAGCCGCCAGCGCGTAGTATTTCCGTCCGAGCTGGTCGAGGTTCACATAAAGAAACTCGCGCGCACCCTTACGACCCTCTTCCGTCTGGCTGCTCCAGAACGGCGTTCCGGGGCCCACTTCATTGGCTACACGCTCCCGTTCTGCCCAAGCCTGAGACGGCAACCTTCCTCGCTCGAACGCATCAATCCGGTATTGGTGGAAGACCACCCGCTCAGGGCTGGCCGGATAGGTGGCAATGAAGAAGTCGACCACATCGGCGGCATCCTGAAAACGCTCGCGCTCGATATAGTACTGGTAGTGATTCTTGTAGACCAAAGGTGCCAACGCTTCAGCCCGGTTACGCTGCAAAGCCGCCTGCAGCGAATCCACACCGCCCTGGTACTCACCGATCACACTCAGAATTCGCAGTACATCATCCCGCAATTCCGTTCGGATCTGCTTTTCAGCCTGCTTCTGCAAGTTGAGCAGCACCTTCACAAACGCATCCGTGGCGAGGTCAAGGCGATCCTGCTTGAAAACAACCCATCCCAGCATGTACTCCGCATTGGCTTGAAAGGCACGGGCGCCCGGCTCATTCAGTGCCTTACGGAATGCCGACTCAGCCTGATCATAGTCACCCGCGTTGTAGGCCACTTCACCGATTCGGAACCAGCTTTCACCCGCCAGCTCAGAGCGCGGAAATTGTCCTACCAAACGCTCCAGTATGCGCCGCGCGTCGTCCTGACGTCCTGCCGTGTCATAGGCACGCGCAAGGTCATACAGCATCCAGTCGTTCTGGTTGCCATTCCTGAACTTCTCCAGGCTGTCTTCCAGGGCAGTGACCGCAATTTCGCTCAACTCCTTCTTGGAAATCGCTTTCTCGACCACCTCACCAAAAAGGCTTTCCAGACTCGCAAGACGTTCCAGTGCCTGCATACGAATTTCGGGATCTTTGGCTGTTTTTAATAAACGAACATAGCGCTGGGCAACTTCGGCGACGGACACGCGAGGCGTGGCCCTGTAATTGAAATCGATAAAGGCGGGTTTAAGCTGCCCAATTGTCAGCTTGGATTCATCACCATCCAGAAGGAGTACGCGAGGGGTTTCGCCTAACGCCAAAAGTGATGTGCTGCAGACAAGGATCATACTTGCCCCGGTCAGGAAGCGTTTAACTGGTTTCACTGACCACCTCCCTGTTGATCCAGTCGTATTTCGGCTGACTTCTTGAGGTCTGTGACCGCGATCTCGTCATACAGTGTGACCAATGCCAGCTGACTGCGAACAAAGAAGTCATCGATGTAATCATGGTGTGTGTTGAGTAGTTTAACCGCCTGAGTTTCCAGGCCCTGATCAATATCCGCGACCTGTGCCTGCAGCTCACTTTGCAGTTGTCTGAACTGCACACGCAGTGCATCAATCGCTCGCAACTGCTCCTGATAAAACCCGCCGTTGGCAGATGTCGTTCGTCCAGACAAATTCTGATAGCGCGACTTGAGCATCCGCAGTTCACCATCCAGTGCCTTGATCTGAAGCGTAGCCGCCTGCTTGATCACGCCTTCCGGCAAACGCTTGAATTCTTCAACCATTGCATTGCGCTGCGTAATGAGCTGGTTAAGTGAGCCCTCGTTAACGGGCAAATTTCCGGTCGAGCGCGGCTGGCGCCCTGCCTGCACACTGCGTTTTTTAAGTACTGATGCGAGCGCATCCAGTCGTTGCAACCCTCGTCCGACATCATCCGCCGAATTGCTCAGTTCCAACAGCACGCGTGCCTGAGAAAAGAAGTCCGGGTCGTTCATCAAATAATAGGTTAAGGCCACCCGTGGGGTGTTGGAGGCCAATTCGCTGGTCAAAAACCACTCCACACTGGTGTCGTCCGTCTGCACTTTTTTCAGCAGAGCTAAAACACCAGAGGTTTCAATTTCCTTTTCGATTTCGCCGATATGACGCAATTCACGCTCGTAGGCCGCAATCGCTTCCAGGTAGGCATCGATGGCCGTTGCCTTGAGCTTCTCCTGCTCGTATCCATATGCGATGGCCATAAAGGCATCTGCCACACCCGGCACAACCAAACCATAACGCTTGGCGCGGTACCAGGTCTGGATAGCGGTACGCTGACGCCCCTGAATGGATTGAGCCAGACCGTAATAAAGGATGGCGGTTGGTGCCGCCGTTCCAGTTGCCTGCACGTTCTGGAGAAACCCCAAGGCTTTATCATGGTCCTTTCCCTTCAGTGCAAGCTTGCCCGCTTCCAGATTGATGTGGTCACGCAGCTCCAGCCCTTCGGGCGTCTGATCGGTCAGCGTCGCAGCGACACGAAAGGCTACCAGCGCTTTGGAAGGACTGTTTTCCTTATTGACATAGCGCGCCCCAAGATTGAAGTAGCCATAAGCCCCCCAGAGCGATTGACTGGATATACCGCTCAGGGCTGTCGCTGCATCCACACTTTGGTTCAAAGCCAATTCACTGTTGGCCCGGTAATAACGCGCTTCATCACGCCAGTCTGCGCTCAAGGTCGGCATAGGCGCCGAAAGCAAGGTGATCGCCTGCCCCCATTGCTCACGATGGTAGGCTAGTTTCCCTTTGAGGAATTGAACCTGATTCTGAATCGAGGCTTCACGAGCGGTAAATTCGAGATGCTCCAAAATGTGCTGAACCGAGTCGAGCATATTGAGCTTGAAGGCCGCCTCTGCCGCCAGCAGGTGATTCAGGTTGTGGTACTGATTGTCGATTTCACTGGTGCCATTGTGATCATTTTCCAGCAGCACCAGGGTATGCATGAAGTCACTTCGATAAAAATGAAACTTTGCCTCTTGATAGAGTCGCTTATCCGCACTTTCATCATCCACTGTATCTGCTACCCCGTAAGGGGAAAACGCCAGCAATGCTCCCAAACACCCTAGCTGCGTGAGGCGCCATCCTTCCTTGAGGTGTCGTATCAACGTCATGGACATACTCTCCCGGAGGCTAGCGCAATTCGCTGATGACGAAGCGGGGTAATTTAGGATTGCCGGGGTCGCGTTTCACCCGCAGTTCGAGATAGGTGGCCCCAACACTTTTAGCGAATTTCAGGCTTTCCGCTTTACGGAAGTAGTGATCGCCACTGCTGCGACCATTGAATACCGCCTGCAGACTGTGACCACCTTCGGACAATGCGCCCATGTAGAGTCGCTGCACGCCGCCGCGTTTGAGCGCGCCCCGGTCCTGATTGGAATAAAGATAATGGGTGGCCAGGGTGTCATCGAGCTTCAGTTCGACCGCGTCCAGCTCAAAGTCGGTGTCGGCATCAACGGCCAGAAACACCACGACCTGCGTATCGATCGGCGCAAGTGTGTCTTCTTCGAGTTTCATGAGTTGACGATTCAGGTCGGCGACCCGGTTTTTGAGTTGCTCGGCCCGCTTGGATAAATCATCCTGGGCAACCGCTGAACTGGCCACCAGAACAAGACTTAGCATTACCCCAAAAAAGCGCTTATACATCGTTGCAATCCCGGCATCTTACGAGAGAGCAGATGTTACCATCGGTCTGAAAAAATTTGTGTGAACTTCTTTCAGGCTTGTCACAATTGTTTACATTTTCGGAACAGAAAATGCTTCAAACGTACGCTATTTACTCAGATATTTCATCCCGCGCTCCAACCCTTCGATGGTCAGCGGGAACATGTGATCCGAAAGCAGTTGCCGGGTAATGCCCAATGACCCCCCATCACCCCAATAGTTTTCGGGCAGCGGGTTGAGCCAGATAACTTTATCGAATTTCTCCGTCATCCGTTGCATCCAGACTGCGCCCGCCTCCTCATTCCAGTGCTCAATACTGCCGCCAGGATGGGTAATTTCGTACGGCGCCATAGAAGCATCCCCTACGAATATGACTTTGTAGTCTGAGCCATACTTGTGAAGAATATCGAACAGTGACGTTGACTCGTTATTCCGACGCAGATTGCTCTTCCAGACCGACTCATAAATAAAATTATGGAAATAAAAGTATTCCAGATGCTTGAACTCGGTGCGCGTCGCCGAGAACAGCTCTTCGCAGACACGAATATGGGGATCCATGGAGCCACCAATGTCCAGAAATAGCAGGACTTTCACCGCATTGTGGCGCTCCGGTACCATTTTAATATCCAGATATCCGGCATTATTCGCCGTGCTGCGGATGGTGTCCGGCATATCCAGTTCTTCGTGTGCTCCCTGGCGTGCAAACTTACGTAGACGTCGCAGCGCCACTTTGATATTTCGGATACCCAGAGTGATGGAATCATCCAAATCCTTGTAGGCACGCTTTTCCCAGACTTTGACCGCTTTTTTGTGACGCGAGCCCTCCTGACCAATACGGAAACCTTCGGGATTGTAGCCATTGGCACCGAAAGGCGAAGTGCCGCCTGTACCGATCATTTTGTTACCGCCCTGATGACGCTTTTTCTGTTCCTCAAGCCGCTTTTTGAAGGCTTCGACCAGCTCTTCCAATCCACCCATGGCCTCGATTTTGGCTTTATCTTCCGCCGATAACATGCGCTCGAATTCAGAGCGGAGCCAATCATCAGGAATCAGCACCTCAAGCACGTCGTCCATGCTTTCCAGCCCTTTGAAGTAAGTACTGAATGCCCGGTCAAACTTGTCATAGTGTTTTTCATCTTTGACCAGACAGGCCCGGGCAAGGAAGTAAAACTCATCCATATCCGCAAAAACGACGCCGCTCTTGAGGGCTTCCAGCAAATCCAGAAACTCCCTCAGCGAAGTTTGAACCTTCGCACGGCGCAGGGCCTCAAAAAAACCGATCAGCATGGCGTTTACTCCTATCAGGAACGACGACGCGACATAAACGCTAAACGTTGCAGCAAATGCACATCCTGCTCGTTTTTAACCAGCGCACCATAGAGCGGCGGTATCGCCTGAGAGGAATCCGCGTTGCGCAGGATATCCTTGGGCAATGAGTCGGCCATCAGCAGTTTCAGCCAATCGATCAGCTCAGAGGTGGACGGCTTTTTCTTCAACCCCGGCACCTTGCGAACGTCGAAAAAAATCTCCAGGGCATCTTTGACCAATGACTTTTGGATATCCGGGAAATGCACATCAATGATGGCGCGCATGGTCGCCTCATCCGGGAAGCTGATGTAATGGAAGAAACAGCGACGCAAAAAGGCGTCCGGCAGCTCTTTCTCATTATTACTGGTGATCACCACGATCGGACGATTTTTGGCTTTGATGGTTTCCTGTGTTTCGTACACAAAAAACTCCATCTTGTCGATTTCGAGCAGGAGGTCATTGGGAAACTCGATATCGGCCTTGTCTATTTCGTCAATTAACAGCACCACCTGCTCGTCAGCGGTAAAGGCTTCCCACAATTTACCTTTCTTGATGTAGTTACGGATGTCATGCACCCGGTCGTCACCCAACTGAGAATCGCGAAGCCGTGAAACGGCATCATATTCGTACAGCCCCTGGTGGGCCTTCGTGGTGCTTTTGATGTGCCACTGGATCAGCGGCATATTCAGGGCAGCTGCCAATTCTTCGGCCAGCATGGTTTTACCAGTACCCGGCTCCCCTTTGATCAGAAGCGGTCGCTTCAGTGTGATGGCGGCGTTGACCGCAATCTGAAGATCGTCCGTCGCCACATATTTGTCGGTACCCTTGAATTTCATACTGCTCCCCTTGCGCTGATGAAGCAATAGTATACGCGCAGGTACAGAAATGGCTCAACTTTGGCGCGCCACGCTTATGACATTCCCACGCACTTGTGATTATACTGACGGATACGATAATCATTCCTAATCCCTCAGGAGTCCCGCCATGGCACGCATTTATCAGGACAACTCTCAATCCATCGGTAATACACCGCTGGTCAAACTCAATCGCGTCACCCAGGGTACGGTTTACGCTAAAATCGAGGGGCGGAATCCGGCGTACTCGGTTAAATGCCGCATCGGTGCCAACATGATCTGGGATGCAGAAGAGAGAGGCCTGCTGAAACCCGGCATGACGATCATCGAACCGACCAGCGGCAACACCGGTATTGCGCTGGCCTTCGTCGCGGCGGCCCGTGGCTATAAACTGCAGCTGACCATGCCTGCCTCGATGAGCCTGGAACGTCGCAAAGTGCTGAAAGCGCTCGGTGCCGAGCTCATTCTGACAGAACCCGCCAAAGGTATGAAAGGAGCCATCGACAGGGCCGCGGAAATTCAGGCTGCGAATCCTGCGACGCATATTCTGCTGCAACAGTTCGACAATCCGGCCAACCCCGCGATTCACGAAAAAACCACCGGGCCAGAAATCTGGGAGGACACCGAAGGGAAAATCGACATCCTGGTCGCAGGCGTTGGAACGGGGGGAACCATTACTGGCATTTCCCGCTATATCAAACACACGCAAGGCAAGGCAATTCAATCCGTTGCCGTGGAACCCACCCACTCACCCGTCATTACGCAGACCCTTGCGAAGCAGGAGGTCAAACCGGCGCCCCATAAAATTCAAGGTATTGGCGCAGGCTTTGTGCCGTCCAACCTGGATCTGTCTATGATTGATTCAGTGGAACAAGTGTCCAATGATGAGGCGATGAAAATGGCGCATCGTCTGATGAAGGAAGAAGGTATTCTCTGCGGAATATCATGTGGTGCTGCCGCTGCGGTAGCGGTGCGCCTGGCCGCCCGTCCCGAAAACAAAGACAAGGTGATCGTCGTGGTATTGCCAGATTCAGCAGAGCGTTACCTGAGCAGCCCACTATTTGAAAACGTCTTTACCGAAACGGAAATGCAGCAGTAATTTAAAAAAACCCCAACCGCTATTCCGCCCGGCAGATGCCGGGCGACGGCTTATTTCTTATCGGGATCCGGCAGATCGTCTGTGTCGCCGATATCAAAGTCTTCCAGGTTGAACTCTTCATCCATTCCGTCATCAGCAGCCAGCTCTTCTTCGGTGACATCCGTGGGCAAGTCTGTTTCACCCGACTCAGCTTCGAGTTCGGGGATGGCCGCTTCTTCAGCAGAAGGCGTCTCAGCAAAAGTCGCTTCATCGAAATCTGGCAAGTCAGGCTCTGGCATCGCCATCGTTTCGGGCTCTGGCGCTGGCTCGGGGATTTCCTCGGGCTCCAGGCTGGTATCCATTGGCGGTTCGGCAAATTCCAGATCGTCGGTCGGGTCTTCCAATTGGGCAATTTCGTCTTCCAGATCCAGTTCGTCGGCCGCAACGGTCGTCGCGGCGGCAACCGCAGGCGCCGCTGCCGCCGGAGGCGGTGGAGCGTCTTCTTTCTTGGCCGCTTTACCTTTGCCAGTGCGCTGTTCGAGCACTTCGCGTTCAGCCTTTTTGCGTTTGAAGCTCCAGAAGCCAAGTCCACCAATCACCAGTGTCAAGGCAACGCCACCCGCAATCGCAATCCAAAGGATCATGTTCGGTTTTTTGCCTGCCGTTTCACCTTCAGTGTCCTCGCTCTCAGCCGCAGCAGTTTGTTCAGCCTGGGCCTCCGCCAGCGCTTCAGGGTCAATCACCGGCGCAGCATCATCCACAACATCTGGTTTGGGTGCTTTTTCTGATTCTTCCGTTAACTGATCGTTAATGGTTGCAACCGCTTCTGCTGGAACCAGCGAGGTGTATTCGTTAGGCGAGGCCTCCTGACGCGGAAACTCAGCTTTAATTAAATCGGGGTCAAAGCGAAATTCCCCGCCCTGAATGGTTTTACCGTCAACCCTTAGCGAGACTTCGTAAACACCTTCTCCGCGCACCGGATCAACGGCGAACTCCCACTGCCCCATGGCCGCATTGAATTCGAGGCTTTTGATGAGTGTCCCCCCATCCGGCGCCTTGATCTTGGCTACCAGGGCACTTTTTTCAACATCAATATTGGGGCTTAAAATACGCGCAACCACGCGATAGGCGGTCTCGGCACCCGTCCCTGTTGCCTGCAGCTCGATCGCCAAGGGAGGGCTCAAATTAATACGCTGGCGTGACTGACGTTTGAAGGTCTTGCCATCGGCACTGACAATAACATCGTAGAAGCCCACCTCTTTAAGTTTACTAATCTGCTCCTTGAACAAACCATCCGTCGGAGGATTAGCAGACTCTGAAATCCGCTTGGTTCCCGATTTTCCATCCTGATTCCGGATCGTGACGTCCAGATCAACCAACTTTAAAAAAGACGGGTTCATCATCAGCTGACCGTCTTCAAAAAAACCCACTCTGACCTGCAGCACATCCCCAGCAAAAAAGTTTGCAGGGAGTTGCTCCATGATCATGCGCAAATTACTGACGACCGTGATACGACTCCCCGCATCTAACTCCGCATCCAGTGTCCACTCCCCTTCAAACGGCCGCTTAACCGTTATCAGGTCGTAGTTCTTCTCCTGAAACCAATTCACATAATCCGGTTTAGTTTTGGCATCAAAGACTTTTTCAGTGGGCTCTTTAAGACTCGCCGCTTTACTGCCCGGCTTTCTAAAAATCAGGGCTGTAAATTCTTCTACGCCCGAATCTACGATGAAGGTATTCCCCTCCAGCGGAATTTCTTCGGCAGGCGCCGCACGGTCAAAGGCCTGCAGAAAAACACGTGTAAGCTCCTCCGACGTTTCAGCAATGGAGGCAATACCGCCGGTATCCAACGCCAATCGGTCAAGCAGACCAATATCAACATTCCTGGACAGCGCAATGGTATGAATCTTGGCGCCTGCCTTACGATACTTTGACAGGATGTCGCGAAAGATTCGCTCACGCTCTTCCACATTGACACCGGTCTCATGGGAGATGTCCACTACGCCGTCTGTCAACAGAATGAAGTGAGTATTGCTGTAGTCTTTTCCTGGCTGAAAATCGTCAAAGGATTTTTCCAGCACGCCACCGATATTGGTAAACAAAGCGACGGAATTGATCTGTTCAGCTTTCTTCGTCGCATCGTCCCGCCAGGCGGAATTGACTGGCTTAAGCGGAACCAATTCGTTGACGTATTGACCAAAGGTCCAGACACCCGCTTTACTGCCTTCGGGAATCAGTTTGGTAATGAGTTTGAGCGCAGGTCTGCGCAGGTTCTGCGGGTCATTTTTTTTCATGCTGCCGGAAATGTCGATCAACACCCGGATATCGCCTTGCGGTGGCAATGCCAAGCCTTCGGCATGCAGCGCCCCTACTCCAACGAGTAACCACATCCAGATCCCGAGTGTTGCTTTTCGAAGCATAGACCGCCGCTCATACACCTGTTGTCATACCATTAGGTATAGCAGGTTTTACAAGGACAACAACGCCGTTCTCAAAGTGAAAGCTTAGGAAGCCTTCTCAGCTGGATGATTTTTCGTTGGTTTTGGTGGATGTAGGCCGATAGAGTCTCGTTTCCGACGTTTGCGGACGTTTGGTTACACTACTTTCATGTCACCCCGATATAACATTTATTCAAATAAGAAAGCTCGCTTAGCAAGAGGTGTCATGTATTCGCCAGTTTGTTATTTTAAGTCGCCAGTGGGCACAGTATCAAAGAATCTCCATCAAACACATCGCAGATAAATAACTCAGGAGTAATGCCGTGAGGCTCTTCTGATTTACATTGAGAAACGACCCCGAGCAAAGTAATTGCCCTTGACCATCTCAATATTTGGGACAATTGCTTTTGGTTTCCGTTCTGAATTTTCCCCCAAAGCATTGGAGTTGAATTCAAGATAATATGGGGCCTGTTTTCTAATACCTTATCTCCAACTTTTGAGAGCCCTGCTTCACAGACAAGAATGCAGCTGGTTTCAGAATAGCGGCTAACCAACCACAAGACACACTCGTCAAAAAGATCCTGCCTAGCGGTCCACCCTTTTACATTTTTCGTCTCTTGAATGGGTAAATTCGGATCCGCTCGCAAGGCTGTTTCTTTACTCCAATATGGCGGGACGCAAAATAATGCCTTCGTCAAATCCTTGTGGTGATTTTGATCTACAAGGCCAATTGCTACTGCTTCAGCCATCCGATTGCTCAGGTGATCGCTCAGACCAGAACCTTGGGGAATTGATAACATCATTGTGGTATCCACCCGTTGCCATTCAAGAAGTTGTCCCAGCGATTACCATTTCCGTCAGTGTAGGTTACGTGAGGATCTCTGCCAGGAGGATGAGTTCTGTCATCGTGCAGAGATTCGCCTGTCTCTGGATTGTGCCAAGCACCCTGACGACTACCTGGCATGCCTCTCCCCCTCCACTCCCAGCCTTCTCCGGGCGCCTGTGTTGGGTCTTCCGGTATGTTTGGAGGATTATCGGGGCCTTGGCTGGTTCCGTCACCACTTTCATTGTACATTCCACCGTCTGTCGGGCAGGAGCCAGGATCGAGGTTCGTGGGCGATGGCGGGGTGCAAAGCGATGGCACGAGGCTGCAAAGAATTGCACCTCCCCCAACGGCACATGCCCTGGGATTAAGCCTACAGGCAAGAATTAGTGCGCCGCCACCGCCTATTAAAAGTCCATTTTCGCCAGTTGGGTCTATATATCCAAGGGGATTCTGATAAACATACCCGTAAGTATTCAACCCACCCCGCAACCCAATGGGATCACTTTGAACATAGCGCCCAACACTCGGGTCATAGTCCCGGAAGTAGTTGTAACTATAGCCCGTTTCAGGGTCGGCATACTGGCCCGGAAAACGTAGGGGCTGGGCCAGGGTGCCGGTGGTTTGGGTCACTTCGCCAAAGGGCGTTTGCTCAGTTTTCCAGACGACCGCCTGACTCTGATCGGTGACCATCTGAGGTGTGCCCAGATGGTCGGTGATGACGTAGTAGGTCTGAGTGTCGGCAATTGCCGATTAGCAGTCCATTCGAAAAGCCGAACGTTAGGAAGAACTTTTTAAGAAAGCCCCTCCTATTTACAGTTGATCTATAAAGCCCCAGTAACCTCTCTCAAGACTTCCGGATGTCGTGCTACGATTTTTAGTAAGGTCTCGGCAGCTCCTGATGTCTGCCTTCTACCTTGCTCCCACTGCTGAAGTGTGTGCGTAGAAATATTCAATGCATTTGCAAACTGAGACTGAGAAAGTCCACACCTTACTCGAGTTGCAACAATGGCGTTTGGTTCAATTACATATTTGGCTCCGTAGCGACCAGTACACAGCCTTTACATCCCGAATGGCAGTCAGCAACTCTTGGCCAATATCGCGCTTTTCGTCTCTTTCAAGCAGCTCTTTCTCATTCATCGACATAACCCATTTCCTCTGCAATTTGTTTGAGAATGTGGGCTGGAATATTTTCTCTCGCACTTTTTGCGTATATAACCAGCAACACCAATGCGCCGTTTTTTAGGCGGGCATTTCAGAACACCAGCGACATAAACAGCCCAATATGGTTGCCATGAATACTATCGGTGGGGTCTGCGGGGACTGCTCCTTGGAGCCCACTAAACCGTTCCGCCTGATAATCTTCCAGGACTCCGCGCAGACTGACCCAGAGGGGTGGCGCCAGGTGATAGCCTACTTCAAAAATTGATCCGACCGTGTCTTTGAACTCAATATCAACCGTCGCAAATCGATCCACATCAATACTTGCCGTTGGATTCTGAACCCAGCGTGCACCGCCCCCAAAGCGCCATTGGGGGACGCCGGTATAGAAAAGCGTGGCCTCGATCGGCACGCGGCTGAAATCGGCATCACCATTGTCTGCTGTGATGCTATCGAAGTGATAATTCAACATATGAAAAACCGCGCTCTAAGGCGCGGTTTTGGATGGCTGAACGGCCCGTCTGAATCAGGACGCTTTCCAGGTCTTGCGAGCTTCCAGTGCCAGCGAGCGCACTCGGGCAATGTCTTCATCGGTGTAGACACCGTTGACACCCGAGATTGCCGCCAGCTTCATGCCATGCTTCAGACCCAGCTTGTAGATTTCTTTGACCTTCTCCCATTCGGTGTTGCGACCGATGGTGAAAACTTCAAAGCGACCTTCCAAGGCCAACACGATGGTTTCGGCCATACAGGCAAAGACGACGTTCTGAGGCAGCTTGATGTCTCGCATGTGCAGTTTTTCACCAATGACGGGCAGTTCGATTTCGCCAGACTCAATAACCAGGACGTCAGGACGCTTGGCAACTTCGCTTGGCGGCAAGTCGAGAGGACGCGCAACGTCAGTGATCACGCAGCCCGGCTTGACGCGGGTAATATCCAGAATCTTTTTGCCGGCACCAGACGTCGAGGTTACCACCATATCCATATCACCCAGGTGGGCATCGGGATCGGTTGTCACAACGATTTTGGCATCCGGCGTATCTTTCAACATGGACTCACGCAGTTTGTTCAACGTACGTGCATCGCGACCTGCGATGTAGACTTCTTCGAAGGCCATGGCCAACAAACGTGCAGAAACTGAACCGATGGACCCGGTGGCACCGATGACCATGGTCTTGGCCTGCAGCTTCTTACCCTTGGTTGGCTTGACCAGCCCCATACGACGCATCGCATCTGCAGCGGCCCACAAAGCGCCAGACGAGCTGTAACTGTTACCGGTCGTGATGGGCAGCGACGAACGCTTGGCGACCGTGACACCGGCATCTCCCACCACTTTGGTGAACGCACCCAAGCCCATGATTTGAGCACCCATTTTCTCGGCCATGCGTGAAGCCGCCAGCAGACGCTTATAGGTAAATTCAGGGCTGTGCGCCAGCATTTCACGCGGTGTTCCACCGACCGTAATCAGCCAGCCTTCTGCTTCGGCGCCCGTGGGTGAGCGAATGCCCTTCACTTCGGAATAGACAAACGGAGGTGCATAGGCGACGGTTTTTTCCAATGCCTTCATCACCAGCGGACCCGCCAGCTTTTTAGGAATGGGTGACACGTTACGGATGTATTCGGCCGACAAGGGGTGAATCACGAACGCAAAACGGCGGATGTTACGGAAGCTGCCGGTCGGGTGCAGCAGTCGCGGTTTAATATTCAACTCTTTGATAATGTCCTGATAATCCAGAGACGACAGCTCGTCAGTGGAAATATCCAGTGCGGCCAGAATCATCGCATCCAGCACGTTCAGCCCCACGACCTGATCGAACAACTGTGGGGTGACGTCGATAGCGAGGTTCACTTCAGCTTCTTTGAACAACTTCATGTGTTCATCGGTCACGGTTGAGGTAATCAGGGTCTTGCCTGACAAACTTTTCTTATCACCGTAACGCAGTATTTCCGAACACGTTCCCACGATTACGTGGGCTTCTTTCATCGCCTTGCCTACGATACGGCGAATCACCTGAGGAATCGTCGGGACGTTGGGCTGAATCGATTTGATCGGATTGACCAGATCTACGGCATGTTTACCACGCGCGTAGAGCTCCAGCGCTGAAATCGAGGTCAGCATTTTGGGAATGCCCGCCTGAATCACCGGATCAGCAAAACGTAGGTTGGGCGAGTACTCTGCCAACACATTAGCCATTTCATAATTGGCCATACCGGAGAGGAACAGCACCTTATTATTATTGAAGTAGTTGCCGAGTTCTTTCTGTACATAACGCACCGCCGCACACTGCAGCAGGCGACGCAGACGCGCACCGGTTGTAGCCGGAACGCGGGTAACCACATTCATGAGGCGCTTGGTTTCAGGATGCACGAAACGGTGATCGCCCACTTCATAGGTGTCATTGACCATGCCGACACCGATCGCATCACACTTGCTTTGCAGACGTTGAAGCTGTTCCCAAGCTTCGGTCTCATCCTGATTGGTCCCGATCCGTTTGACTAGAAATTCCTGATCCAGAAATTTCGTCTTGAATTCGTAGTCCTGGTCCGCAGGGCCCAGGCTGACGCTAATTATCTTCTTCATGTCGATCCTTTTCCAATGAGAGTCCAGCTGATAATTCGGGCACTATTATAAGCCCTGAGAGGAAAAATACACCGCCCACCGAATGCTAAATTTGCGAAAAGAAAACATAGCATAGCTTCGCAGCGACTGCTTGGTTATTATGAGCACACTCTAACAATGAATGACGGTCATTTCGATTCCGTCATCCCTTCAACCTCACGAAAACAGGAGTAACGGATGATCCCATTTGCACTTCAGGTCAAAGGCTTTCAGAACATGCAGAAAGTGCTCAAGACCGTCGCCAAGAACATGCCTTTCCCCAAGCCGACACTTTTCAATGGTCCAGGCTCATCGTTGCAACTGTGTGAAGCGATTGCTCAGATGGATGCTCAGAACGTGTTGATTGTGACCGACGCCATGCTGGTCAAAATCGGACTGCTGGATCGCATCACGGCCAAGCTGAAAGAACTGAAGGTTAACTACGTCATTTTTGACGGTGTCGAACCGGACCCGACTTATGACCAGGTAGAGCGCGGTCTGGCTCTATTACAACAACACCACTGTGAAGCGATTCTGGCAGTAGGCGGTGGCTCCTCCATTGACGCGGCCAAAGTGATTGCGGCACGGGCAACCAACAACAAGTCAATCAAGAAACTGGCGGGGATGTTTAAAGTTTTCCGCCCGATTCTGCCTTTATATGCTATCCCGACAACCGCGGGAACCGGCTCTGAAGTCACCCTGGCAGCGGTTGTCTCCGATCCTGTCACCCATGCCAAGACGCCCGTGATGGACCCCAAAGTGGTTCCACTGGTTGCCGCTCTCGACGGCGAGCTGATGACTGGCCTGCCCGCACACATTACGGCTGCGACCGGCATGGATGCGCTGACTCATGCAGTCGAAGCGTTCATTTCAGCCAACGCTTTTGCCGAGACCGATGCCAACGCACTGGCCGCAACCAAGCTAATCATGAAGTACCTGCCGATTGCGGTTAAAGACGGCAAAAATCTGGAAGCCCGCCAGCAGATGGCATTGGCATCCTACTATGCGGGCCTGGCCTTCACTAAGGCTGGCGTGGGTTACGTTCACGCGATTGCACACAACTTCGGTGCCCATTATCACACGCCACACGGTCTGGCCAACGCCATCGTCCTGCCCCATATCCTGGAGTTCTCGAAGGATGCGGCTACGGACCGTCTGGCAAAACTGGCCGAAGCCAGCGGCTTGAAGACGGGCAAAGAAAGCAACGAAAAGCTGGCACAGAAGTTCATCGACCATATCAAAGCGATGAAAAAAGAGTTCGGCATTCCAGAGGGTCTGGACAAACTGAAGCAGGAAGATATTCCTGCCATCGCCAAGGCCGCCCTGAAGGAAGCGCATTTCACCTACGCCGTTCCGCGCTATATGGATCAAAAAACGGCTGAGCAGCTGATCGCACAAATGGCTGCGTAAGATCAGCCCATCGGAATGATGGATTCGCCATAGTACTTGAGTGAATCCATCATTTCCTGTTGCGCTGGCGTTAACCCCCCCGTACATTTCAGGCGTTCAATTTCCTCAAAGAAGGCCTCAAAGCCCAGTATTCCCGGGTCAACTCCGCCTGTCAGGCGTTGATATCGATAGTACTCCCACTGCTCCATCTCTTCTTCGCTCAAGGTTTCAGGGAAATTACGCGCACGGTATCGGAACAGCAAGGTGCTCAACCGCGCATCCTGAAAGTTGAACTCAAAACTGGCCAGATCTTCTGGTGACAAACGGTGCACCTGCTGCATGAGTTGTCGATCCCGATCGGAAAAGAAACCGCCGGAATACAGGGCCAGTTCAGGATCAAGCGTTTCCTGCGCGTCAGGCTCACGGAAAACTTCGGCGAGTTTGGCTGTCAGGTCAGGTAACTGGCGCGCATTTGCGAGATGCGCTCTCAATACCTCGCCGTCCAGACCAAAGCGGTTCAGCCGCTCTTTGGGAACGGTCTTTAGAATACTGGGGGTCACAAGAATCGGACATTTATTCAAATGTACGACTTTCAGGGGCAAACGCGCCTGCCCATCTTTTTCAATCTCCTCGGTCGAACGAAACAGGCGATCACAAATCTGATCGGCAGTCAGAGAGGCTAGCTCGCTCGGATCGTGGCGTAAATCAAACACGATCACCCCATTCGGATTGACGGGATGCCAGGCCAGCGGAAGCACCATCGCGCAGCACCCCTGGGTTGCAGGAATTTTGGAGGATACATGGAATAGCGGCTTTCGCTGCTGGAGATCAATCAGGGGCTTCAGGCTGTGCTTGCTTCGCTGACTGTAAGCAAAGCCGAATAACTTGGGTTGGTGCTCACGCAGCAACTTTGCCAGTTCCAGAGTTGCATAAACATCCGACAAGGCATCATGAGCGGATTCATGTTTCAGGTGATTGGCAGCTGTCAGGGCTTCCAGGCGGAAACTGACTACGCCCTCCACTTCTGGCCACACCACGCCTTCCGGTCGCAGCGCATGAGCCAGTCGCATCACATCAATAAGATCCCAACGGGAATTGCCGTTCTGCCACTCTCGCCCGTAGGGATCCATAAAATTACGGTACAGGAGATGGCGGGTCACTTCGTCATCGAAGCGGATACTGTTGTAACCCACTGCACAGGTGCCAGGAACCTGAAGATGCTCAAGCACCTGGGCGGCAAACGCATGTTCAGGCACCCCCTCGCGCTGACAATGTTGGGGCGAAATACCGGTAATCAGACAGGCCTGGGGGTGCGGTAAACTGTCATCCGAAGGCTGGCAATAAAAAGAGACAGGCTCGCCGATGGGGTTGAGCGCCTCGTCGGTTCTCAGACCGCCAAACTGGGCAGGGCGATCCCGCGCAGGGTCGGCACCAAAGGTTTCATAGTCATGCCAAAAAAATGTCGCCAACTCGTTCTCCAGATTGTCTTCACCAGGTTAACTCGGTGAAACAGTACTGTATGCACTGCTAAGGTTCAACCAGTGGCACAAAGTCTGCATAGTTACTGAACATCAGGGTGCACAAGACGAAACCTTGCCGCCAGGCGAACACCCCTCACCCAACGCAGAGACAGGCCGAGCCATGTTAAAGACCTTACTTGAATATGGATACACCGCTTACGAACAGATGAAAAAAGCTGAGTTGTCGAAGACTTCCGCGACATCGCAGGCACCTGTCAGCACCGAAGCACGCCCACAGCATGTCTTATTGTCTGGCGAGACCTTCGTCCCGGAACGAAAGCTGACGATTCCGGTCAGCCAGCTGCGCTTCAATCTGGGCCAGGAAACCGCCCAACTACAACACATGCTGCGGAAAAAACTTGCCGAAGCCGGCATTCCCCCCGGCACCCAGGTTCAGCTACGCAAAACTGAAATCGGCACCCTGGCAGTCGAAGCGCGTCTGCCACAGGACATCAAAGACAAACTGGAACGCTCACTCAATGCCAGCCCGGAGATGCGGATTCAGTTCAATCGCGTCAGCCAGCACAAACCCGCGGTCGAGTTTGTCGCCAACGCCTCTCGCCTGCAGAAACTCTATGGCGCAGATAATCAGGCACTCAAATCTGTGGTGTCAGGTGATGCGTCTTTGAATTCGCTGCAGGACATCGCCCAACGGTTGCAGCAGCTCCGTCAGACGCAAACTCCAGAGAAGCCATCTGCCAGCGAGGAAAAACCTTTTGAGCTGGCGATCAGCATCTGAGTTCAAACAGCTCAAAGCGGTATTGCCAGACTTTAGCGCAGCAGTTTAAAGAAATGGCGTGGGGTCACCTGCGCCTTGTCGAATCAACTCAGGCCCCTCATCACCGGACAAATTGATCACGGTCGTCGGTTCCATTCCGCAGTATCCACCATCAATAATCAGATCGACCTGATGCTCCAGCAGTTGTCGGATATCATAAGGATCCGTCAGGGGCATTTCCTCACCGGGCATAATGAGAGTCGTGCTCATCAACGGGGCGCCAAGTTCTTCGAGAAGCGCCTGAGCAATGCGATTATCCGGGATGCGAATGCCGATCTGCCGCCGTTTGGGATGCAGCAGGCGACGTGGAACCTCAGAGGTCGCATTGAGTATGAAGGTAAACGGGCCAGGCGTGGCTTTTTTGACCAGTCGGTACTCGCTATTTTCCAGTTTGGCAAAGTTGGAAATGTCCGCCAGATCCCGACAAACCAGAGTAAAGTTGTGACGATCATCTAATCGGCGAATCATGCGGATGCGGTCAGTCGCGGTTTTCTCGCCGATGCCACACCCCAGGGCATAACCCGAATCCGTGGGATATACAATCACCTTCCCCTGGCGCACGATCTCTACCGCCTGACGAATCAGGCGTACCTGGGGATTATCCGGGTGAATCTGAAAAAACTGGCTCATGCGTGATCCCGCTTGTCGTGTTTGCTGCCACCCATACAATTGGGTGAAGCCGGCACTTCAGGTTGTTCCTTCCATTCAGAAGGGGCAAAGGTATGCAGGGCCAATGCATGCACAGGAGACGGCATCAACGAAGCCAGGGCCTGATAAATTTTCTGGTGACGCTGAACCTGACGCAGTCCCTCAAACTGGTCGCACACCAACACGACCTTAAAGTGGGTTTCTGAACCCGGCGGCACACTATGTCGATGGCTTTCATTCTCAACCTGGAGCACCTGCGGCGAAAATTGCTGAGTCAGTCGTTGCGTTAACTCGGTTTCAACCGGCTTATTCATATTCGAAAACTTCCACGGGTAATTTTTCGAGTGTACCACCCTGCAGCGCTGGCAACAAAAGCGTTTTTCGGGGAGGAATTGGCCGAAGCGCCGATTTGCTGCCACACTTGAAGGGTCTTACTCCCAGAGTTTTTGTGCACATGAAAATTGCGTTACTGGAAGATGAGCCGCACCTGGCCCGCCATATTTTGGATATCCTTGAGCCCAGCGGCCATGATTGCGCCCACTTCAACACGGGCAAATCCTTTACCCACGCCGTTACCCACGACAGCTTCGACATGCTGATCATGGACTGGCAGCTGCCCGACATGGATGGTGTCGACATTCTTAAACAAATTCGGGCCACCCTCGACTGGCCCATTCCGATTTTGTTTCTGACCCAACGGGAGGCGGAGGAAGACATCGTCACTGCGTTGCAGGCAGGTGCCGACGATTACATGGTCAAACCTGCCCGCGCAGGTGAGTTACGCGCGCGCCTGGCGGCCCTGGCACGACGGCATGTTCACGCTGGAAACGAAGAGGAAACTGTGCAGCATGGTCCTTTCGAGCTGAACCTGCGCCGCAAAACGATGAAGCTCAACGGCGAAGCCCTGACACTCACAGACAAAGATTTTGAGCTGAGCTGTTTCCTGTTCGAAAACAAGGGGAGACTGCTGTCACGCAAATATCTGTTGGACAGGGTCTGGGGGATTAACAGCGACATCAATACCCGAACCGTTGATACACACATGAGCCGACTGCGCCGGAAGCTCGGCATCAAACCGGAAAATGGCTTTCGCATCAAGACCATTTATCAGCATGGTTACCGCCTCGAAACCGTAGATCCCAACGCGCCCGCCGAAGCGGAGGAAGACGCCTGACGGACGCCTATGCACGGAGTTCCCCGCCCCCCTCTGCGTCTGTTGTTCTGGCTGATCCTGGTGATCAGCCTGATGCCACTGACGCTTCAGGCCGAAAATCCTGACCCGGAGTGGATCTATCTCAGTCGCCCTGGCGAACACCTGGATGTGATTGGCCAACGGTATTTGAAGCCGGAACGACACTGGTCAGACCTGATACAGTATAACGCGCTTAAAGAACCCTATTTGCTCAAGCCCGGAACACCCATACGAATCCCGGTCAGCTGGCTAAATCAGGGGCCCGCAGCGGCCACCCTGTTGCGGGCCTCGCGCAGCCCCCTCATCAGGCGAGCACATACGCAGGCCTGGATCGAGACTGCGGTGCCTTCCAACCTTCTGGTGGGGGACGAAGTTAAGACTGCCGAAGCAGAAGTCACCTTGCGTTTTGCCGATGGCAGTGAAGTTGATCTGGCGCCGGGAACGCACATCATACTCAATCGTATGACGCGCTACGGGGCGACCGGCATGATGGACACCCGTTTTAAACTGATTGAAGGCAGTATCGAAAACCGCGTCACACCGATACGGGAACCCGCGGGTCGCTACGAAGTAACCACACCCGGCGCTGTCGCCGCCGTCCGCGGAACCGAGTTCCGTTTAACCGCCGACAACCAGGTTACCCGTGCAGAGGTCACCGAGGGCCGGGTTGAATTAAAGTCGGCCAAAGGTGCTGTCACGCTTGAGGCGGGCCAGGGCTTCCAGGTGGGCCGGGGAGATGGTCTGATCGAGTCACTGCCTGAGGCCCCCGTCCTGCCGGCTGACAGCCTGTTTGAAATCCTTCCTGTCAGTATCACCTGGACAGAGGTTAAAGCGGTCAGCCAGTACCGGTGGCGTCTGAGCGCAGCTGATAGCGGGGCAACCCTCATCGACGGACAAACCAGTGAACCTCGTCTGGCTTTTACCTCACTGAGCAACGGAGATTATCGCCTTACTGTTCGAAGTGTTGGCGAGAATGGCATGGAAAGCGACGACGCCGTTGCCGCCTTTAAAGTGAAGCAGAACGCGCCGCCAGCTGAATTACAGTCACCCGCTGACGGCACTGTCCACCCGGAACAAAGCCTGAAATTTCAGTGGCAGACCCAAAGTGCAGCGGTATTGTCCAGTCTCGAAATTTCCCACTCGGCCGACTTTGCCTCATTGGTCACACGGACCGGGTTTGCGGCGGTAAATGAAACCCGCCCGGAAGTCCCCTTGCGACCAGGGATCTACTACTGGCGCGTCGTCACACTGGCGGGTGGAGACACCTTTGCCTACACCCCTGCCCGCATGATCAAAATATCCGGGACACTGGATGAAACCCGCATTATTGCCGTGAACTATGCCTTAAACCGCGCCAAAGTCTATTGGCGTCAGGTTGCCGGTGCCAGCGCCTATGAATTGCAAATCGCGGAGGATGAGTTCTTCAGCCGCATCACCAGCACTCTGCGGCTACTGGAGCCTAGCGCAACGCTGGATCTGTCACCAGACAAGTCCTGGTATGTTCGGGTACGAGCCTTGGGCGATGAACTGACGACCTCCGGTTTCGGCCCCTACGAAACCGTGCGCATTGAGAATGCACGGCAATGATGCCTTTGCCCCTGAAGCAGCTGTTTCAACGCGCCCGGACACTTAAGTTGGACGAGCGACTGCGCTTTACATTGTTGCTCTGCCTTATCGCGCTCGTCCTGAATCAGATGCCCGCAATTCAACGACTGGACTACCTGACCTATGACATGCTCCTTCGGCTGCCCGCGCCGGAAAGAGCCAGCCAGAGTGTCATTATCGCTATCGACGAACATAGTCTGGAAGCACTGGGTCGCTGGCCCTGGCCACGCGAATACCATGCCCAGCTTCTGGGTCATCTGGAAGAGGCTGCCTCGGGGCCGGTGGCGCTGGATATTCTGTTTTCTGAGTCAGCGGGTCTGAGCGATACGCTGATGGCCGAGGCTATGAAACGGCATGGCCGGGTCTGGATGCCTCTGCATTTACAACAGTCTGGTAGCGAATTCCGGCCGATTCTCCCAACCCCGACTCTGCTGGCTGCCGCAAAAGGACTCGGGCATGTGCATCTGCCGCTGGATGAGGATGGTATCGTCCGACAGATCCGTTTATACGAAGGCGATCCCGGATCTCCCTGGCCAGCTTTACCGATGGCGCTGGCACTGGAAAATCACCCTACCGCACTGAGCACCTATGTTGCCCATTTCAAGGACCGCCTGGCCGGTATTCCCTTTCGCGGACAGGCGCGCCACATTCCCCGATTTTCTTACGTTGATGTACTCAACGGAACCGTTCCAGCGGAACTACTGGCTGGCAAAACCATCTTTGTCGGTGCAACGGCGGCCGGTTTAGGTGACTTTCTCACGACGCCTTTTTCGGGGAAGTCCTCCCCGATGGCGGGGGTTGAAGTGCATGCCACCGTTTACGATGGATTGGTTCACCAACAACTGACGGAGACCCTGCCCACCAGCAATACGCTGGTACTGACACTGTGTGCCATTCTGATGGCGGCGATTCTGTTTCCGCGGGTTCCGCCTCAGTTTAATTGGCCACTCTCGCTTCTGCTGATGCTCGGCGTTTTTGGGGTATCCTGTCTGTTACTGTTTACCCGTTCTACCTGGCTACCCCCCGGCACATCCCTGCTGACCATGATTCTGGCCTATCCGGTCTGGAGCTGGCGTCGTTTCAACAGTCTTAACCGTTTTCTTAACGAGGAGATTTATCGCCTTAGCAACGAACCTGGATTAAAAACTCTGATCCCGAACGACACCGTTAAACAATGGGGACAGCAACTTGTTCTGATGCTGAAACCGGATGCCTGGGCGTTCAAGCCTGGCGTTCCCTACGCCGAATCCCGCGGTCATGCACACTTTGATGAGCTGGGGCGCTTTCAGTTCGTCTGTCCACTCCCAGGCATGGGGCAAATGCAACTGGAAATGGAGTTTGAAGCGACCCGCCCCGATCTGGACAGAATCTGTCAGTATCTGAATCGGCTTGAACTCCCTCTCGCTAAGGAGGGCTTGCCACGGGGCAAACGGGTACAATTGGTCGAACGGCGGATCCGGCAGGTTCATTATGCAATTCGCTCTCTTCAGGATATGCGCCGTTTCGTTAGTGAAACCCTGGAACGCATGCCCGATGGGATTTTAATTACCGACGAACTGGGGCGTCTCTTTTACGCCAACGAATCGGCCAAGCGTTGGCTCGACAACACCCTGGATCAAGGCACACCCCTGGGTCTGCTGCTGGACGAGCGCCAACAGCACCCGGATGGTGACGCGCAATGGAGCCACCTGATTCGAGGCGCCGCCATCCATGGATCCTCCGCGACCCGCACCTGGATTCAGGGCGAACACGCCTGGCGAATTCTCATAGCCCCACTGCAACTGAGTCACAAAGGTAATTCAGGGGTGATCGTCAGTCTGTCAGATATCAGTGCCGAACATGCCGCGCAGCAGGAGCGACTGGAGACGATTAATTTCATTTCTCACGACTTACGCTCGCCCCTTTCATCACAACTGGCCATTCTTGAGCGCGCCCGGCGGGAAGCGGTTACACCGGACAATATCAAAGCGGTGATTGCCACACTGCACACGCTCACGCGCAGAAGCTTGTTGCTGGCCGACGAATTTCTGCAACTGGCCCGTGTCGAGGCCCAGACTGAGCTCAACCTGTACCCGTGCGCAATCGCTGACATTATCGACAATACGCTGGATACGGTCAGTGCGCAGGCGGCAACGATGCAGGTGAGTCTTGAACTCAACGAGGTGGACACCGATCTGTATGTGCTTGGCAACGCTGACTTGCTGGATCGTGCCCTGGGAAATCTGGTGGGCAATGCCATCAAGTTTTCACCGGCACAGAGTCAGGTCACGCTGACGACACGACGCGTTGGCACCTGGATTCGCCTCGAGGTTGAAGATCACGGACCCGGTATTGCCGCGCAGGAGATTCCGCGCCTGTTCACAAGCTTTCAACGAACCCAAAGCTCAGAGCAAACCAGGAAACCGGGCAGTGGCCTGGGGCTAAAGTTTGTAAAGACAGTTGTGGAACGTCATGGCGGAACAGTTGGCGTGGAAAGTCGGGAGGGACATGGCAGTCGGTTCTGGTTCGAACTGCCGGAACACCGGGAGAATTAACCCTTCCCCTGCAAGTGACGAATCAGAAATGCCAGGGCCTTGTGCAACTCTTCGAGCGCGGCTTCGTCGGATTCGATCACTAACCAGCGATCAGCGGTGTTGACGGGATGAACGATCCAACACAGGTAATGCGCGGCATCGCAACCGGATGGCAGGTAGGGATTCACACCAAATACGGTTGTTTTGCTGATGCTGTACGCCGCTTTCCCTGCCTCATCATAACGGGTTTCCTGCAGCAGGATCTGCCCGTCACTCACGCTGACCTGATACTGAATACCCTCGCGCTGATTGAGCCGATGCACACGCGCGTCGACATAGACATGCGTTGCCAGCAGCGCGTTGATGTGTTCGACCAAAGCCACCTGGGTGCTATCCACCAGATAAAGTTCACGTAAGCGGGTTTCATAAGTCGTACGATCGGCTGACTCGATTTCTGGCAATGCCGATTGTGCGGCTGGGGCGGGTTTCTGTTGCAACTCAATTTCTTTGCCCAGCGCAGTAATTGAGGCCAGGGCCTGCTGGTAATGTGGCGCATCGCGTCCAGCCTGATTTACGTAGCGCACCAGGCTATCCCGCGCCTCGATCAGACGGCGCTCTTCTTTAGCGAGGAGCGCATTAAAGTAATGATAGTCAGGGGGGAGCTCAGCCCCCAATGCGTCCATTTCAAGCAAAGAGGCCCGCATAGCCTCAAAATTGCCCTGTGTCACCTGCTCCTGAACTTGCAACAGCAAACGCTCCATTTCAAATTCTGGTGCCAGCTTCTCGGCCGTTACCGAGCCAGACTGACCAAGGCCGACCGCCGCGGTCAACCACAGCGTCGCAATAACCGGCCTGGCAAGCTGGCGAGACAGACGATGGGACACGCGCACGTTTTTACCTCTTCAATCACGGCAATCCTACCATCATAGCAAACATTCCCTGTGGCGTAGACGTTTCATCTCGCTGTCATAGTCATCCGCCAGACTGATCAATTCGCGTGTCGAACCCGCCCTTGGAGCATTGCCGTGTCAAGCATCCCCATTCAGGAGTTGAACAAGCTGGAACGCCTGCTGCAGCAGGGCGCGCCCTACATCCGCCACCGGGTTCTCACCCGCGTCCGGTTTCGCGGCCATAACCTTCCGATTGACGCGCTTCAGGTTGGCGATGCGCTGCCTGATAAGCCTGCCCTTCTGCTGACCGGCGGCATTCATGGTCTGGAACGTATCGGTACGCAAGTCATCCTCGCCTTTCTGGAAACGCTCATTAAACGGCTGGTCTGGGACACACATTTACAGGCCGAGTTGAACGATGTGCAGCTTTTTATGATTCCTGCGCTTAACCCCTCCGGCATGATTCGCAACACTCGCTCAAATGGAAACGGGATTGACCTGATGCGCCATGCGCCACTGGATGCGGCCGATCCTGTACCGCTCCTGTTGGGGGGGCACCGATTGACAACCCGGCTGCCCTGGTACAGAGGAGCTCTTGATGCCCCTATGGAACCTGAAGCTGAAGCCCTGTGCGTTTTTGTCAGAGAGCATCTCTTTAAGGCACCTTTTAGTCTGGTGCTGGATTGCCACTCAGGATTTGGCTTCAACGACCGGATCTGGTTTCCGTTTGCGGGCCGCAGCACCCCCATTCAACACTTGCCAGAGGTCTATGCGCTGCGCAATCTACTGTTTGAGACCTACCCCAATCACGTGTACCTATTCGAGCCACAATTCGCGAACTACGGGACCCATGGCGACCTCTGGGATTATCTTTATCTGGAATCACTCAACCAGGCCTCGCCTTTTCTGCCTCTGACACTCGAAATGGGATCCTGGGCCTGGGCGCGAAAGAATCCGTTGCAACTGACACGACTGATGGGCTTCTTTCATCCGATTCTGCCTCATCGCCTGAAACGGGTATTGCGCCGCCATCTGATCCTGTTGGATTTTTTAGTTGCAGCGGTTCGGTCACAGGCCCAGTGGTGTCCGAGCCTGCAAGATCGTGCTCACTACGACCTGACGGCGCGGGCGCTTTGGTACCCTTAAAGAGAACCTCGCCATTATTTGCCTTTTTTCATCGCCCGGTCGCCATAATCAGCCAGCGCCCTGGCAGAGATTTGGTTTTAAATAGCCATGTCCGGCAAAAAAATGTGATCAAGCCGACAAAATACTTTCACAATCCGAACTGCATGCAGTACAGTCTAATGTACCGTGACCGCACCCTGCTGCTGTTCGCCAGACGTTCAAATCGAATAAAGAAGCTGAGGAACATCGCTATGACCGTACTCATAATGGAAGATCCGCAACTGATTGCACGTTATGAACTGGCCCGAAACACAAGCCCGGTAATGCACGACTCCCCTCCCTGTGTGTCCCCGATTCTCTTCGCGCCAGAACAGGCCAACCTGAACCCGGCCGATGAGGGGGAGCTAAGAGCCCACGCGAATTTTTTGAAGTCCTGTCGCCGACAGGTTCTGCAGATACACGGGCACGCCGACCGTATCGGCAAGCCAGCCCACAATCTGCAACTTTCGCGGGACCGCGCCCAAACTGTTAAAGCGTTTCTGCTTGCAGAGGGCGTCGCCGCCGAGCAACTGCAGCATTTTGCCTGGGGAGCCGCAGATCCACTTAGACAAAGCGCCGACCACTGTGACAACCGGCGGGTCGAACTCATTTATGTAGCGAGCTGAAGCACCGGGCCTGCATGTCATCACTCTTGCCATTACAATTGTCGGGCGCCGGTTGGAGCCAGAAACTCCTGAGCTACTTCAGCCTGGTTCCGGCACAGGCGCCGCGCCGCACGCACTACCGTCTTGCCGGCGGGTTGAAAACGCCGGTTCTGGTTGCGGGAACCCGGAATGGGGCGGTTCTGCAACATATTCTGCACGCGCTGACAACCCTGGGTGCGCCAATTTGCCTGCCGGAATCCAGTCATAGTCTATTCAAAGGTAAGGCCTCTTCCGAGTCAGTCACTCAGGTCAAATGGGTGCGACTCGACAAAATACGTTCTACTCCACGCGAACAGGTTCAGGCCATCGTTTTCGACTCCAGCGAGCTGGGTCGCCCTGAGGACCTGATCGCACTGTATCAACTCTTCCACCCCATTATCGAAAAACTCGCACCCGGAGCCAAGATACTGGTCATGGGAAAACCCCCGCTCGAATGCCGCTCACCGGAAGCTGCCGCCACTCAGGAAGGGCTGCAAGGGTTTGTGCGAAGTCTGGCCAAGGAAATTGGACCACGACACGCGGCGACTGCTAACCTGATTTATCTTCATCGTCCCTCAGCCTGCGACCTGACCTCGACACTGGCTTTTTTCCTGACCGGTTCTTCCGCCTATGTCAGCGGGCAAACGCTCACACTACAGGGCCAACAGGGGGCTATCCGGGTTGCCAATTCGCCGCTGGCAGGAAAAACGGCACTGATAACGGGCGCCAGTCAGGGCCTGGGCATTGCCATTGCGGAATCGCTACACGCACAAGGTGCCAAAATCATTGGCATCGATCCCGAGTCGAATCGGGCACGCCTGAAATCTGTGATGCGATCGGTTCGCGGACGCAGCCTTTCGCTGGATCTTACAGTGCCTTCCTCGGCGGGTCAGCTCAAGGAGTACCTGGACAAGGAAGAAACACTGCTCGATATCGTCGTTCATACCGGCGCTCTGACAACGGACACGCCCCTGGGTAAACTGACCCCAACCCAATGGAGCCAGGTCGTCGACACGCATCTCGGCCGCGTTACCCGTCTGACCGGAGAACTCCTCGAAGCCGATCTGATCGCCAGCCAGGGTCGCATCATTGCGCTTGGAACGCTGCCCGGTCTCGCAGGTCAGTTTGGTCAAACGCATCATGCCGCAGCGACAGCGGGTCTCTCCGGTTACATCCGACATTTGAGTCACCACCTGCCTGCAGGCATCACGGCGAATGTCGTCGTGCCGGGTTTTATCGAGTCTGAATGGACGCAAACGCTACCCTTTACCTCGCGTGAACTCGCCCGGCGCCTGAATAGTCTGGGTCAGGGCGGCCTGCCTGTTGATATTGGCAACGCGGTCGCCTATCTCAGTCATCCCGCGTCCGAGGGGGTCACTGGACAGACTCTCCGGGTGTGCGGACAGAATCTGCTCGGACGCTAAGCCCTCTCTCTGAGCACTTCTGTGCTACCTTTACTTACACGCGTAAGTCCAACCCTCATTGCGAAAGGAAGTACTCAATGCAACCACTCAGCCCAGTCGACCAAATTTTTCTTTGGCTTGAAAAACGCCAGCAACCCATGCATGTGGGCGGACTCCATATCTTTTCCTTTCCCGAAGATGCCAGCCCCAAGTTTATGACTGAACTGGCCGATTTCATGCGCACCTTTGAGCACCCAAGTTCGCCCTTCAACCGCCGTCTACGCCTGAAATTTGGTCAATACTATTGGGAGGAAGACACCCAGTTCGACCTGGAGCACCATTTCCGCCATGTCGCCCTGCCAAAACCAGGCCGGATTCGCGAATTGCTGGGCGTCGTCTCAGCCAATCACAGTCACCTGATGGATCGGGAGCGCCCCTTGTGGGGGGTTCACCTGATTGAAGGTATCCGAGGTAAGCGCTTCGCATTTTACGTCAAAGCACACCACTGTATGCTGGATGGCGTGGCCGCCATGCGTCTGGTGGAAAAAATCTATACGCCTGATAGCGCACGAACCGAGATGCCTCCGTTCTGGGCCTTGCCGGTTCGCAAGCGGGACAAGCCTTCATTGGAATCAGGCGATATTGTGCAGAGTCTTGCTCACATCATGACCGGCGCTGGCAAGCAGATTGCCACCATTCCGACGCTGGTGAAGGAAGTCACCCGGACCATGGTCAAAGCACGCAATAACCCTGACATGGTGGGTTTATTTAATGCACCCCAGAGCATTCTCAACCAGAAAATTACGGGAAGCCGACGTTTTGCAGCCCAGTCTTATCCACTGGACAGAATCAAGAGCATTGCCAAAGCGATGAAAGCCACACTGAATGATATCGTCCTGGCCATCTGCGGCAGCGCATTACGGAATTACCTGATCAGTCAGCAGGCACTCCCCAATCAACCTTTGATCGCGATGGTGCCGATGTCTCTGCGAACCGATGACAGCGACAGTGGAAACCAGATCGCCATGATATTGGCTAACCTTGCCACCCATGTTGCCGACCCCAGCCACCGGGTCGAAATCATTCGGGAGTCGGTGAAAGACGCCAAGCAAATGTTTAAGCAAATGTCTCAGGAAGAAGCGATCAACTACACCGCTCTAACGCTTGCTCCTACCGGCCTTCATCTGATGACCGGCATGGCCCCGAGCTGGCAGGCCTTCAACGTGGTCATCTCCAACGTACCCGGTCCTGATAAACCGCTTTACTGGAACGGTGCCAAACTGGAAGGGCTGTACCCGGTCTCCATTCCGATTGATCATGTCGCACTGAACATCACCCTGGTAAGTTATAACAATCAGTTAGAGTTTGGCTTGACCGCCTGCCGACGGACCCTGCCCTCCATGCAGCGTCTGCTCGATTATATCGACAACGGCATGAACGAACTGGAAATTGCGGCTGGACTCAAGTAAGTCCTACGACTGGATAGACACAAGGACTGTGCAAGGCCGCCACACGGCCTTGCACAGTTGCTGATCTGCGCCGGCAGACACGACAACGTTACCGGCTAGTTTTTGATTCGGGACGCCAACCATTCATACAGCGCCTCATCTGCCATTGGTTTCGCAAATAAATAACCCTGGGCCTCCTGGCAACCGATTTCGATCAGGCGATCAGCCTGTTCCCGGGTCTCCACCCCCTCGGCAATGACGTCCATTTTCAGATTCCGTCCCAGTTGAATAATCATTTCCGGTAGGTTGGACTCGGCCAGTCCAGTCCCTAGTTTGTCGACAAAGGATTTATCAATTTTCAGACGCTGAATGGGAAGATGTTCCAGATAGCTCAACGAAGAGAATCCTGTGCCGAAATCATCAATCGCGATACTGCAACCGCGTGACTTGAGGTCGCTCAGAATACGACGCACCTTGCCAATATCCAGCATGGCGACGCTCTCGGTAATCTCCAGCTCAATATCACTGGGGTCTACGCCAAGGTCCGCCAGCGCCTGATCCAGCGCCGATAGAAAGCTATGGTGGCGAAACTGCACCATGGAAACATTCAGGCCCATACGAAACCGTCGACCAAACTTTCGCTGCAGGATCACAAGCTCTGCCATCGCAACGCGCATGGCCCATTCGCCCAGCGGCACAATCAGGCCGGAGTTTTCAGCGACCCCAATAAACTGCAAGGGACTGATATTTTCGCCGCTTCGGGTTCGCCAGCGCATCAGCGCTTCAAACCCTGTCACCTCCCCCGTGCACATATCAACCTGCGGCTGATAAACCAGATAAAGGTTCTGGGCTTCGAAGGCCTGACGCAAATTGTGCAGCAGTTTTACGCGCTCCTCAGTCTCGCGCGCCATATCCAGGGTGAATCGGCACTCTTCTCCCCGGAACAGGGACTTAGCCCGCTTCAGGGCAATATTGGCGCGTTTAATCGCATCATGTCCCGACACGATCTGATCGGCCAGGGCAACATAACCTTGCGTGACCGAGAGCAACAGCTGGTCCCGCCCTTCGATCGTGAAGGGTTGCGTGAATATCTGCCTGATTCGCTCGGGCGCCATCTCGGTCCGCGGCCCCATGAGGCCAAAGGTGTCACCAGAAATTCGTGCCAGCACGACACTCTTTGATAGCTCGTTCAACAGACGATCACGCACACGCCGCAACAACTCATCACCATGATGGCTGCCTATTGTGTCGTTGATGGCACTGAATTGGTCAATATCGACCAGCGAAACCAGCCAGCCTTCGATCGTCCCCTCCAACTTTTCATCAATGTGCTGCGCGAAATACAGGCGGTTGGGGATATCCAGGAGAGGGTCGTAATACGCAAAGTGCTTGAGGCGGGCCATCAAACCCACGTTTTCAAGGGACAGCGCAACCGTCGAGGCGTAAACATCCAGCAAGCCCAAGGCATGATCGGCCTTAAGTCGCGTTGCGCCTTCCAGATAAGCCACCAGCAGATTTCCGCTTTGACTCTTACTGAAGAGCGTCATCGCATTCTGGTCAAGCACTGAGCGTTGACCTTCTTTCGCCATTTGAATGCGGTGACGAATCGCCACTTCGGGAATTTCGCTGTCGAGCATGCCCTGATAGCGACTAAAACGACCACTGCTGACCACAACATGTAAATCAGCGGCCAGTTGATCATCTTCATCGCTCAAGGTCGTCAGAACCAGCGTATCGCCCGATAAGGCAAAAATATTCCCCGCATGGCGGGTGACTTGTGTCGCAAAGAGATTCACGTGCCGGGCGCTCATCAGATCCGCTGAGGCATCCACAATGCGCTCAAGATCTTTTCGACCTTCTGCCAGGGCCCGTATGTAGGCAAAGGAACGAATCGCCGCCGTGATGGTGGTCAGCAGGCGTGTATGGGTCAGCTCGTTCTTGGCTTTGTAGTCGTTGATATCATAGTCGCGGATCGCTTCTTCTTCAGGTGCATAGCCCGGTTGCCCCGTCCGAAGCACGATGCGCACATCAGGCAGATTCAGTTCCTGCCGGATCGTCTTGACCAACCGCAGGCCCGCGGTTTCATCTTCCATGACAACATCCAGCAGAATCACCGCAATGTCTGGCTGGGCTTTAAGCACCCGCATGGCCTCGGTTGCACTGAAGGCACTGATGAAGTCCAGCCGACGTCCCAACACTTCAGTACCCTTGAGGGAATAGAAGGTCGCACGATGCACATCATCGTCGTCATCGACAATCAGGACCTTCCAGGGAGTGGCCTCGCTACCCTTATCGTCAGATTCATTTTCAAAGACTATCAGATCATCCATTGAGGATTCATTCCGGCTCGTGGGCGCAGGTTAATGTTATTTTTCTAAAGTATAGGCTATGAGCTGATCGCTCGCTGAGCTCATTTGGAGCCAAAACGCTCCCGATTCATCTGTTTTTCCTGCTCGCTCTTTTTCAGCAATACATACACCGCTCCGGTTCCACCATGCCGGGTCAAGGCACTGTGAAAAGCCAGCACATCGGGTATCTCTTTCAACCAATGGTTGACATAGCTCTTGAGCAGCGCCGTCTGATCCTTATTGCGATCGCCCTTGCCGTGTAAAATGATCACCGAGCGTAATTCGTAGCGCATGCAGTCGCGGATGAACTGCCAGACTTCCTGGCGCGCTTCTTCAACGGTCTTACGATGCAGATCCAGGCGTGCTTCAAGCGGGTATTGCGCCAGACGCAACTTACGAAACACACCGTTTTGCACGCCATCCTTCTTATAGGCGAGCACATCCGCACTGTGCAGCAGGGGCACACCCTCTGCCTGAAGGTAATTCTGATCCAGCGTTCTGAGACGCACGGCGGCCTTACGGCGCTCCTCCTGACCCGGCGTGGCTTCCGCAACCTTGTCGATTTCAGCCCGGTTGTCGGATTTGAGTGGAGCAACCCCTTTCATCTCTTCCAGAAACAGGGCTTTCACTTCTCTGCTGTTAGTCACTGAATCATTCATCGCACGCCCTCTCATCTTACAACGATGTTACCGAGCTGGCCGGTTCGATTCAATCCTTCCACCACACCCCGAAAGGCTGGACAGCCGCGACGCAATCGGAAAGACTAGCAGGACTATTATGCGTGATGACCACTCCATGCCCCCTTCAGCTTCCGTTCATCGAACTCTGCCCCACGCGACGGGGATTCTGCACTATGAGCTGACCCGCTCTCCGCGACGCCGGACGGTCTGCATCGAAGTGCATCGCAATGCCGAGGTAAAGGTCAAAGCGCCGGCCCGACTGGCTCAGGGACAGGTCGACTCGATTATCCGAGATCGTCTGGCCTGGATTCACCTTAAGCAGGAGGAGCAAGCACTCAAACCCGCCCTGCCAGACACACTCCGCTATACGAATGGCACATCCCATTGGTTTGTGGGGCAGTCATACTCTCTACGTCTCGAAATGGGACGCCCCCAGGTTAAACTCTCCGACGAGGGCCTCCTGTTGGTCACTCAATTGAATGATGATGAGAATGAAACGCGCCAGCGCGTCCTGAACTGGTACCGCACTCAGGCCGAACTTCACTTTCGTCGGCATTTGCAGCAATGGTTACCACAGATTCGAAGCTGGCCGCGACAACCGGCCGGGCTGCGCCAGCGACTGCTTCGACGGACCTGGGGCAGCTGCACGGCGACCGGAATGATCACACTGAATACGCTGGCCATCAAACTCCCTCCGGAGCTGATCGATTACATTCTCAGCCACGAGCTTTGTCACCTGAGGGAAATGAATCACAGTGCACGCTTTTATGCGCACCATGATCACTTGATGCCCGATCATCGGGAGCGCAAACACCAGTTGCGCCCCTGGGAACCCTTGTTGTTGCGCTATTGACGCGAAGGTCCCCGGTGATTGCCAAGTTCAATTCCCCGGGCCATGACTTCAGCGCCGGTCAGGATCATCCGAATCATAATCACCAGGGACTCCCTGAACTCGTCATGCTGCTCCCGAGGCATGTCCAACAGACTGCTCCCCATCGTGAACACCAGGCGTGTCACCGCCTTGGCGACCAGATGTGGACTGACCATGGTTTCACCACGCAGGGCCGCCAGTCTGACCAGATCAGCTTGCAACTCTTCCTCGAAATACTGGAGCTGCCGCTCTGCGGCCGCCTTAAACGCCGGAGACCCCACCGTACCTTCGCGCAAGAGAAGCGGTAAAAAAGGCTCATCAGCGTCTAGCTGCTTCATAAAAACTTCAACGGATGAACGCACCACACTGCGTCCTGATTCGGCCCGCTGACGGGCTTCTCCGATAATTTCCCGCAAAGCACGCCCGGCTTCATCAACCAGCGTCACCGCCAACTCGTCTACGTCTCTGAAATGTCGATAGAAACTATTAGGCGCAATGCCTGCCTGTCTTGCAACCTCGCGCAAACTCAGGGTTGAAACGCTGCGATTAGGGCCAACCAGCCGGACGGCGGCTTTGATCAAATCCTCCCGACTGATGACCGCACGACGTCCCAATACGGGTCGTGATTTAGGAGCTTCCACTCGAATACCTGCCATGTGCTTTATCTTATTTATCGTCAGTTTAACTCAAACTCGCACTCAGGCTGAACTACTCCCGACCTCACCATTTAATATACAGTTGTATATATTCTTGTATACTTTCTATCTTTCCCTGTGTTAGAGTGCCGGACAATGAAACACGAATAGGACGAGGCACGAACGTATGCGCCTGCTGAATGGACCTTTGCAGACGGTAATTGACACACTGTTACCCGAGTCAGTCTTTGATTTCTGGCTGGAGGAATTGGGCGCCCTTCATCGCAAGCGTCGTGTGATGGCGCGCGTGGTTGAACGCTTTCCTGAAACGCCCGAGATGATCACCCTGGTTCTGCAGCCTAATGGCCATTTTCAAGGGTTTCAGCCGGGGCAGCATGTCGATGTCACGGTCGAGATTGAAGGTCGAAAGCTCACGCGCAGTTATAGCCCAAGTCGCCCCGTGTCTGATGAGGGTCTGATTCAGATCAGTGTGAAGCGCGTGCGTGGAGGAGCGGTGAGCCCGTTTTTATGTTCTCAGGTGCAGGTCGGAGACCTGCTTGAATTGAGTCAGGCCTATGGCGATATGCAACTGCCGACTCCACATGATTTTCAAAAGCGTCCCTTGCTTTTTCTGGCCGGCGGCAGCGGGATTACGCCCCTGTCCGCCCTTTTTTTTGAACTGGCCAAACGGGCGCAACGCGATACCATACCGACTACGACCTTAATGGTCTGGGCTCCGACGGATACCGACTTTGCTTTCAGGGATGAACTGGAGACCATTGCCCGCAGCATCCCGGATCTGCGTGTCGCCTTTATTACGACGCGACAGGCACTCGCTACGCCTCTGGACTCAGGACTTGAGCACAGTGACCCGCTGAATTCCGGTCGTGCCACACTGGAACAAATTGCGCATCGAATGCCCAACTGGGAACAGGCGAGTGTGTATGCCTGCGGCCCGGCTGAATTCGTAGGGCACCTTGCCTCTCTCACCAAGGGCAAGGTACAGGCGTTTACTGCAGAAGCATTCACCCTGCCCACACTCAGCGCAGACGACGGCCACGCCAGTATAACGCTAGATAAACGCGGCAAGACGGTGACGGTCAGCCGTGGCGAAACGCTGCTCGACAGCCTTGAACACAGCGGAGAGACTCTGGAGTCCGGTTGCCGACGCGGCATCTGCCTCACCTGCGCGTGTCAACAGGTCAGTGGCGTTTCTGAAAATATCATCACAGGCGAACGCCAACAGGATGCAGGGATGACCATTCGCCCTTGTATCTCACGCCCCCTCGCAGATGTCACCCTACATATTTAGAGAAAGGAGTCACTGATGAAGGTTAATGACAACCGACTGCTTAGCCCTGCCGAAATTGAATCGTTCGGTGATGAGATTCATGCCATTCGGCTAAGGATTGAAAAGAACATCGGCGCAGCAGACGCCCGTTACATCCGTCGCATTGAACGCTGGGTTCGCTACACTGGAGCCATGGGCCGGGCGCTCCTGTTTCTTGGAATATTCCCACCTGCCTGGTTGCTGGGCACATTGCTGCTGGCCATCTCCAAAATTCTGGATAACATGGAGCTGGGGCACAATGTCATGCACGGGCAGTACAACTGGATGAACGACAAGCGTTTCTCAGGCAAAGACTTTGAATGGGATATCGTCGGCACCAGTGACAACTGGCGCAAAACCCACAATTTCCAGCACCATACCTATACCAATATCCGTGGCATGGACGATGACATTGGTTATGGACTGGTCAGACTGTTTCCCGAGCAACGCTGGAAGCGTTTCTACCTGCTCCAGCCGATTTACTTCATGCTCTTTGCTTTGCTGTTTGAATGGGGTGTGGCTATTCAGGATCTGCGCCTGGGCCGGGTGTTTACCGGCCGGAAGTCGAAAGAAGCACTGAATACAGAATTGAAACCGGTTGCCCGCAAGATGCGCCGTCAGCTGCTCAAGGATTATGTGCTGTTCCCATTGCTCGCAGGCCCCTTCTTTCTGCCCGTGTTGCTAGGTAATCTGACAGCCAACATTCTGCGCAATCTGTGGACGTTTATGATCATCTTCTGTGGTCACTTTACCGCCAACGCCGAGGTGTTTCCCAAGTCTGTGGTCGAAAATGAGTCGCGTGGCCATTGGTATCTGCGTCAGCTGCGCAGCTCTTCAAATCTGGAAGGCACGCCCCTCTTTCACATCATGAGTGGCAATCTTAGCCATCAAATCGAGCATCACCTGTTCCCGGACCTGCCCTCTCGCCATTATTGGAAAGTCGCGCCGGAGGTCAAAGCGATTGCGGCTAAATACGGTCAGCATTACAACACCGGCAGGCTCGGGCGTCAGTTCGGACAAGTGCTATGGCGCATACTGCGACATGCCTTCCCCAGTCAGCCCGCAACCGGCACCCACAAAGACCTTCTTCCTACCACCTGAACCACGGGCGTTGGCCCGGAGACTTTCGCTGAACCTGCAATTTCGGACTAGACTCTAACAAGCGGCCCGATTTGCAGGAGTTCCTGGCGACCATGTCCGATAAACGAAAGCACACACGCATTCCCTCAGCATTCAATGTTGAATTGAGCCTGCCGGATCAGGGCGTGCTGAAGACCCGTACGCGGGACATTTCAGAAGGCGGTGCGTTTGTAATTATCAAAGAACTCGACATTACACCCAAAATGCATATGACGGTAACCGTTCGGGTATTGGGCTTACCGACAGGTCCCGGTGATCCCGTCGAGTGCCAGGTAGTCAGGCTTGAAGAAGAAGGGATTGGTCTGCGCTTTATTCGCGCCGACGCTGCGAGCGAAGAAGACGAGGATGCCTGACGTACTCAGGACATCCTCCCCGCCGCTTAGTCTTTCGCTTTTGAGCAGACTTCCAGAAGCGTGCCGCGCGTGGCACGCGGATGCAGAAATGCAATCATATTACCATGCGCGCCCCGCCGGGGCACTTTATCGATCATCTCGAAACCTTCCGCCTGCAGGCGAGCAATTTCCGCTTCGACATCATCGACCGCCAGCGCGATATGATGCATGCGCCCACCGTTTTTCTCGATAAACTTAGCAATCGTGCTGCTCGGATCGGTCGCCGCCAACAACTCAAAGTAGGATTCCCCGACTTTGAAAAAGGCCGTTGCGACTTTTTGCTCGTCGACCACCTCGGTACCCACAAATTCCAGCCCGATCTTTTTATAGATCTCGATGGCCTCGTCAAGATCGGTCACCGCGATCCCAAGATGTTCGATTTTTCGAATCATGCTGTTTTACCCGACTCCATTTCAGTTGCGCCAATTAAAACCGACATATTACCGGAAGGATGTTTGTTCTCGTACATCAACTGGTGTGCATCGGGCAGCTGATTGTAGGTGAAGGTGCGCGACAAGCATGGATCGACCTTGCCCGCCATCACCAGATCGTTCAATCCACGCGCCTGTTCATCATTGGCAAAATGCGACCCCTGTAAACGCTTCTGCCGCATCCAGTGATATCGCAAATCGAGGGTGGCGTTGAAGCCGGTTGTTCCCGCGCAAATCGTAACCATGCCCCCCGTCTCACAGACCAGAATCGACGTGGGTATCGTCGTCTCGCCCGGATGCTCGAACACGATGTCTACTCCGCGTTTTTCCCCCAAAATTTCCCAGATCGCCGCCCCAAACCCTCTGGCACCCTTCAGCCACTGACCATAGGCAGCCTGATCTTTCCAGTGGGGTAACATTCCCCAGTGGTCGAAGTCATTACGGTTGATGCAGCCGATCGCGCCCAGTTTCATGCAGTAGTCCACCTTAGACGCGTCAGACACGACCGCGATCGGTTTGGCGCCAAACGCCCTGGCGATCTGAATGGCCATGCAGCCAATGCCACCCGCGCCCCCCCATACCAGAACCACATCATCTTCTTTGACATTGTTTGGCGCCCAGCCCGTCAGCATGCGATAGGAGGTTGCCCCAACCAGCATGTAAGCGGCGGCCGCTTCCCAGCTCAAATGCGCGGGCTTTGGCACCAGCTGATGATCCTGAACCTTGGTAAACTGAGCAAAACTACCGTAGTTGGTCTCATAACCCCAGATACGGAAACTGTTGTCATACATGGGATCTTTGCCCTTGCGCACCATAGGGCAGTCTTTCTGCCAGCTTCCGCAGTGCGCAACAACATGGTCACCGACTTTAACGTTCTTTACCTGCCGGCCGACCTTGTAAACAATTCCTGAGGCATCGGAACCCCCGATATGAAAATCCTCGCGCTCACCGGCTTTATTCCGTGCAGCAATGACGTTCACCGGAATACCGAGACCGGCCCAGACATTGTTGTAATTGACCCCTGCGGCCATGACATAAACCAGCACTTCATCCTCAGCAATGTCCGGCACATCGATCACCTCCTGGGCAAAGGCCTTCATTGGCTCGCCAAAGCGTTCAGGCCGAATCAGCCAGGCATGCATTTTTGGGGGTACCACACCCAGGGGGGGCGCTTCACCGATGGGGTAGAGTTCCTTAGTCATATCGTTTTCCTCTCTTATTATTTCTAATTCTATTTTTAATGCTCGTGTTGTCGCCTAAAGGCGGGAGATCAGCGCCTCCATCGCCTGAATAAACTGAGCCTCCCTTGCTTCGTAGGACGACGCAATTCCCGCGTTGTCGGACTGACGAAGGGGCAGGACGCGTTGTTCATACACCCGAATGCCGTAGCGGCCATACTCCTGCCGAATCCACTTGCGCAGGTGATAATCCTCCTGGGCCTTTCGATCCCGACGACTACCGGTATCGTTATGAAGTCCCACCAGGTGCGCGGCCAATTCATCGATTCCACGCTTTCGCATCGCACTGGTCATGAATACCAGACGCCGCGCCGGTTTGCGCTGATCCAGCGCAAGATGTGTGAGCTTGAGACTTGACTGCAGCATATGCAGGCTCTTTTGCGCCAGTGCCTCTTCATCACACTTGTTCACAACAAAGGCGTCTGGAATTTCCATGATCCCGGCCTTCAGGAACTGTACCTGATCGCCCGCCAGCGGTTGCATCACCAGCAAGGTATGGTCACTCAATTGACGAACTTCTACTTCACTCTGCCCGATACCCACCGTTTCGATGATCACATAATCAAACAATTGGCGCAGTAACCGCACCACCTGAAACGTCTGCGGCCCCACCCCACCCAGATCCCGGGCTGAGGCTTGTGAACGGAAGAAAATGCGTGGCTCATTCACCGGGAGCTGCATTCGGGTGCGGTCACCGAGTAACGCGCCACCCGAATCCTCACTGGAGGGATCAATGGCCAGCACGGCGATGGTACAGCTCGAATCCCGGCCCAAAAGCACCTGGCAGACTTCACTGATAAGGCTGGATTTACCCGCTCCCGGCGTTCCGGTGACACCGACAACGAGCCCATTACAATCGTCCAACGGCTCACGTGCTGAGAGCACCTGCATGATCTGGTCGCGCTGCTCACGAGCATCGGGCAGATTACGCTCGACCAGCGAGATCAGCCGCGCCAGGGGCCATTTTTGATGAGCTGACGCTTGCCCGATCAGGGCCGCGATGTCATTCCCTTGAGTTGCCAAGGTCTTAGCCCACCTTGGACGCAAGAATAATGTCCATAATTTCACTCATGACCAGCATCGGATCGAAGTCTTTGGGCGTAAAGATCCGCTTAACGCCCTGCGCCTTCAGGCCAGGGTAATCCGGCTCTGGAATAATACCGCCCAGTATCACCGGGATGGCGTCCCGCGCGCCTTGACGATCCAGTTCCTCAAATAGCTGTGCAATGATTTCATTATGCGAACCGGATAGCAGGGACACCCCAATAATATCGACATTCTCTTCCAGTGCTGACTGAACAATTTCGACTGCGCTGAGACGAATGCCGAAATAGATCACATCGAAACCGGCATGGCGTGCGGCCACCGCGATCATTTCAGCGCCGTTTGAGTGCCCATCCAACCCCGGCTTACCGACCACAATACGGGGACGATAACCAAAGCGGCGAATGAAATTATCAACTTTCTGGCGCACCGCTCCCACGCTTTCGCTGACCATTTCCATGCGCTGCCCTTCAACCCCTGTCGGCGGACGGTATTCACCAAACACGCCACGGAGTGCCGCCGACCATTCGCCCGTGGTCACACGCGCCTTAGCACAGGCAATCGAGGCTTCCATGAGATTAACGCCCCCACGCGCGTCGTTTGTCAGGCGCGCCAGGCACGCCTCAACAGCGGCCGGATCGCGTTTGCGACGGGTTTCAGCCAGGGCATCCAGAGTCTGCTGAGCCGCACCCGCATCGACCATGAAAATACCCCCATCGCTGTCACGCACCAGGGGAGATTCAAGCCCTTCTGACCACTTGTTTTTGCCCACAACGATTTGTTCGCCGCTGGCCAGGCGCGCCATACGCTCGCTCTGGGAAGCGACCAGTGCGGATTTCATATAGCCATTACGCACCGCTTCAACGCCCCCCCCCATCTCCAGCACTTTGTGGATCTCGGTATAGGCCTGCGCTTTGAGATCCGACACCTTGGACTCAATCACGTGCGATCCATCAAAAATATCGGGATATTCCAGCAGGTCGGTTTCATAAGCCAGAATCTGTTGAATGCGCAGGGACCACTGCTGATCCCAGGGGCGTGGCAAGGACAAGGCCTCATTCCAGGCAGGCAATTGCAGTGCCCGACAACGCGCCTTGCGACTGAGCGTCACCCCTAAGGTTTCGAGAATAATCCGCCAGGCATTGTTCTCGGGTTGTTCAGCGGTCAGCCCCAGCGAATTGACCTGAACGCCGTAACGGAAAAGACGATACTTCGGATCTTTCACGCCGTAGCGTTCCTGCGTAATTTCGTCCCACATTTCGCAGAACGCGCGCATTTTGCAGACTTCTTCGACAAAGCGAATTCCTGCATTCACAAAAAAGGAAATCCGCCCGACACACCGCTCAAACTCGTCTTCAGAGAAACAATTACGCGCCTTGATTGCATCCAGAATGGTAATCGCTGTCACCAGCGCAAAGGCCAGTTCCTGCACGGGTGTCGCCCCGGCTTCCTGCAGGTGATACGAGCAGATGTTGGACGCATTCCAGAACGGGATGTGATGCAAACTGTATTCATACATATCCACGATCAGGCGCATAGAGTCTTCCGGCGGGAAGATATAGGTTCCGCGCGCCAGATACTCTTTGATCAGATCATTCTGGGTTGTCCCAGACAGCTTGCTGACATCAACCCCCCGTTCCTCTGCCAGCGCCACATAGAGCGATAGCAGCCACATGGCGGTGCCATTGATCGTAATAGAGGTGTTCATCTGCTCGATAGGAATCTGATCGAACAGCACCGCAAAATCATCTAACGAGTTGATCGGTACGCCGACCTTGCCAATCTCGGGGCGCGCGATGGGGTCGTCCGAGCTATAACCGCATTGCGTCGGCAGATCGAGTGCGATACTCAGCCCGGTCTGCCCCTTGGCCAGATTTTCCCGATACAGGGCATTACTGGCACGCACGTTGGTATGTCCGGCATACGTACGAAAAATCCAGGGGCGATCCTGGGTGGGGTCGCCTGTCTTGTCATAGAGGCGGTGCGTTTTTTTCTTGTCTGACATCGGGTTCATCCTGAATGGCGGTCGTTCATGCCGCGTTGTCAATCAATGAGCGCGCGATGACCTTCAATGCCAGCGTTTCTTCCGCTCCCTCAAAAATAGAAAGGACTCGCGAGTCGATCCAGTACCGACTGACGGCCGTTTCCTCGGCATAGCCCATGCCCCCATGAATCTGCATGGCTTCGCGGCACAACCATTCGGAGGATTTGCAGGCAAACAGCTTGACCAGACTGGCCTCCATCTGCCCTTTTCCTGAATCCATCAGGCGTCCTACCGCGTAGGTAAACTGGCGCGAGGCGCTGAGTAACAGTGCCATGCGCCCAAGTTTCACCTGGGTTAATTGATAATGGCCGATCGGCGCCCCGAAAACCTTGCGCTCGCGCGCATAACTGATGGCGCGCTCAAATGCCGCCTGCATCAATCCATTCGCGCGTGCTGCCGTTTGAATACGACCACCTGCAAAGCCCGCCATCGTATAATAGAAGCCATTGCCCAGACCGGCTTCGCCGCCCAGCAAATGGCTGTCAGGTACGAAAAAGTTGTCATAAAACACATCGAAAGAATGCATGCCACGGTACCCAATGGTTGGAATGGCGCGCCCCGCCAGGCGTCCACCCTCCGGTTGGGTATAGTCAAAATCGTGACCGTCACTGGAAGGCTTCTCCACCAGAAACATGCTCAGGCCCTTGTGCCCCAGCGAGGCATCCGGATTGGTACGGGCAAGCGTCAGCAATACGCCTGCCTTCCCACCGAAAGTACACCAGGTTTTGGCCCCATTGAGCCGCCAGCCGCCCTCAACTTTTTCAGCCTTAAGCTTCATACCCGCGACATCGGAGCCATAGTCAGGCTCGGTGATGGCGACCGCGCAGAAAGGATCTGCTGCAGCCAGCTTTGGCAGCCAATACTGTTTCTGGGCCTCAGTTCCGCCAGCCAACAACGCGCGGGACAGAATTTCCGGGCGCGTGATCAGGCTCCCCGCCGCCGCAAGCGAGCCACGGGACAACTCTTCTGTGACGACGATCATCCCCATGTTGTCTTCCTGGTCATCCGGCTGCAGACCGCCATACTGTTCAGGAATCGACAGCCCGAAACAGCCCATCTCAACCAGGGGCTTGAGGATGGCGTCGGGTACGATCTGATCCTCGCGGTGGATATGTTCTGCCAGTGGCATCACGATATCCGTAGCGAAATTACGGAAGGTTTCCCGCATGATTTCTTTATCTTCTTCGAGCAGGTAGTCCCCTAAACGCCCTCCCTGCTCCAGCATCAGACTACCCAGATCCGCAAGATTTACACTGGCGAGCTGACGGGCGCAAAAAGCCATTTGCTCAGCACTTTCCAGACAGGTCTGCCAGTCGTCCACGCTAAGCCCCAACTCTTCCCGACGGGGTGACAAGCGGGACCGCACGTTATTCAGCGCATCGGCACAAAAACCCAGCGCCAAACGCTCTTCCTGCAGGATGTCGTTAAAGTTGCTCTGCTTTTCGCGTATCCGCCGGGCGTAGTCCAACATCACCCGCGCGCCTGAAATTTCGGCGTACGAGAAGGCGATGTCGTAGGACACTAATTGGTAGTGGTCCAGTCGTGCCGCCGAAATACGGCCCGCCTCATTCAGACATTTGCGCTTGATAAAGCTGAGTGAGCGATCCAGTGCCTGTTGCCCCGCGTCTACATGAGACTGGGCCTGCGCGATCCGTTGAGAAATATCCTGAGACAAAAGCGCCCCCTGTTGTAATAGTTATGACTTATCGGTTGCAGTACTTCGGAAAATACTTACCCCTGAATCGTAAAACAAACCGCCCGAAAACAGAAGCCCAAGCCCACGCGCATTTTTCAGGCTGCGTGGGGATTCACGATAATCTTGCCGATGTGTTGATTTGACTCAAGAAAAGCAAAGGCCTCGCGATACTGCGTCAGCGGAAAACGCGCAGCCGTCACAGGTCTGAGATCACCGTCAGCAAAACCACGGCGAATAAACGATAAGCCCTGCGCCAGGGATTCAGGTTCCTCGGTAATACTGTCAACGGTGTAGCCCTGTAATGTCAGTAGCCGCTTCATCATAACGCCCGCATGGACATCCATTGGTCGCCGGTCTAACAAGCCCTGCAGCACCACACGCCCACGACGTGCGGAACCCCGGATCAACTCGCGAATGCCGGGCCCAGCCACCGCATCAAAAACCAGGTCACTACCTTTGCCCGCCGTTTGCTGGCGTATCCAGTGCTGATAGCGCTCTCCATTTTCACCCGAATGTTCATCCGAATGGGGCGGCATCACGAATACGGCCGCCGCGCCCAGGTCGAGAAGTGGCTTCACTTTATCCTCAGAAGTGGTCACCGCCAGCGGCCGGGCCTGCAACGCCCGGGCCGTCTGTATCGCCGCAACCCCCACCGAGCTGGATGCAGCCGTGATGACGACCGATTGCTCCGGTTGAAGCTGCCCTGCTACCGACAGGCCGCCCCAGGCCGTCAGCCAGGCCATCCAGATACCACCAGCCTCTTCATCACTCACTGAGGGCGGTGTAGGTACCAGCACCTCGTCGGGCAATACGCAGGACTGGGCCAACAATCCCTCACGACTGACATCAAAGCGCAGCGGCAATACGCCAACACGATCCCCTGGCTGCCAACGACTTCCCGTGCCGCATGCTTCGACAATGCCTGCGCCTTCAAACCCCAGACGACAATAGCCGTAAGGAGGGTGATATTCTGGCCCGAAGAAATACCGGCCGGCCGGATAAAGGAGGTCCGCGCGGTTAAGCCCGACAGAGGTCATGCGAACGCGCACCTGATTCGGACCTGGAATATCAGCATCCAGATCGACGCACTTGATTTGGTCCAGCCCCCCGGGACGGGAAAACACTAATGCCTTCAATGGAGTCTCTTGTTTTCGTTTTTTTCGAGCATACGGCAGCGCGTCGAGAATCTCCATATTCAATTTGGGAACACCCGGAACTGATCTGAAACATAGATTTATGCCAGACCCTGGTTTATTCTGCGGCTCTTTCAAAAATAAGGATTTCAATAATGAAAGGCATTCTTTCCGGCATGCGGGTCGTGGAAGCCTCTGCATTTGTCGCAGCCCCCCTCGGCGGCATGACGCTGGCGCAACTGGGTGCCGACGTTATTCGCATCGATGGCATTGGTGGGGGCCTGGACTACCATCGCTGGCCCGTGACCGAGGAAAACGTCAGCCTGTTCTGGGCGGGACTGAACAAATCCAAGCGCTCCGTTGCGCTGAACTTTCGCTCACCGGAAGGGTCTGAACTGGCTCGACAGATTATTACCGCACCCGGGCCCGATGCAGGAATGCTGCTCACCAATTTTCCACCGCGCGGCTGGCTGGATTTTGACAAACTTAACGCTGAAAGGCCCGACCTGATCCAGCTCACCATCCAGGGCGACCGACACGGGGGGTCTGCCGTTGATTACACGGTCAATCCCGCCATTGGCCTGCCCTTCATCACCGGCCCGGAAGAAGGACGCGACCCCACCAACCATGTGCTTCCCGCCTGGGACTGCATCACGGGACAAATGGCCGCACTGGGGATCCTGGCCGCCGAACGTCATCGCAGAATCACGGGTCACGGCCAGCATATCAAACTGGCACTGGCCGATGCGGCAATGGCCGTGATGGGGCATCTCGGTTTTATCGCTGAGGCAACCCTGGGGCGCACCCGCCCCCGATATGGCAACTACCTCTATGGTGCTTTCGGCCGGGATTTTATCTGTCAGGATGGCATTCGCATCATGGTGATTGGCCTGACGTCCAGGCAGTGGTCAGCATTGTGTGAGGCCACCGGCACCCAGGCGGCAATGGATGCCGCAGGTCAGCGTCTGGGCCTGGATCTGCGTGACGAAGGCAATCGTTTCCGGGCGCGTGAAGCCATCGCGGCCGTGCTGACCGACTGGTTTGCCCAACACACTTTTGTCGAGGCGGCTCAGGCCCTGGACGCAAAAGGCGTTTGCTGGAGTCGCTACCGCAGCGTAAACGAAATGCTTAAAGATGATCCAGACTGCTCGACCGATAACCCGATGTTTTCCGAGATTGAGCAGCCCGGTATCGGACGCTATCTGGCGGCCTCCGCACCCTGGGAGTTTTCCGCGTTTGAACGACAGCCAGCCAGCCCTGCGCCGGCACTGGGCCAGCACACTGACGAGGTTCTTTCCGATGTGCTTGGACTCAGCTCAGGGCAGATTGGTCACTTGCATGACAAAGGCATTATTGCCGGCCCTGATGAACACTAACACAAGAAGAACACATCCCAAATACCAAGGAACACCATGACAGACATTAACCTTGAAGCCCTGCAAGCCTGGGTGGGACGTCAGGAAACGCTGGAGGATGATATCAGCTTGTTTCCCGCCAAGGCGCTGGCCGCCGCACTTGATTGTCCGGTCACACCGCAGAAAGGAGACGCGCTCCCCCCCTTTTGGGAGTGGTTGTATTTCCTCCCCACACCGACGGCTGCCGCAACCGGTGCGGATGGCCACCCTGCCAAAGGCGGCTTTCTTCCACCCGTACCACTGCCACGCCGCATGTGGGCGGCGGGTGAAGCCGAATACCTGCAGCCACTGGTCATCGGTCAGCCTGCCCAGCGGATTTCAACGATTGAGTCCGTCGAGCTGAAGTCTGGCAGCACGGGCCCGCTGGTGTTCGTGAATGTTCGCCATGACATTCTGCAGAACGGCACCCGCTGCGTCACGCAAACTCAGAACCTGGTCTATCGGGAGCATCCGGCTCCGGACGCGCCGCAACCACCCGCAAAAGCCGCGCCTGGCGATGCCCAGTGGTCACGCACCGTAAAGCCTGACCCGGTATTGCTATTTCGTTACTCGGCACTGACCTATAACGGTCACCGTATCCATTATGATCGCCCCTATGCCCTGCAGGATGAAGGCTACCCTGCCCTGGTTGTTCACGGCCCCCTGCTGGTCACACTGATACTTGATCTACTGCGCCATTCGCTACCTGACGCCCCCTTGCGCAAACTGCGTTTCCGCGCCACCCGCCCGACCTTCGACAGCCACCCCTTTGCCGTTCAGGGCAAGGCAGAGGGGCAATCGCTGCGATTCTGGTCTGCCGATCACGAGGGTGCGCTGTGCATGACACTTGATGCTGAGACAGGAGTTTTATCATGACCCTCACGACCTCCGCCTATCCGGGTTGGCGCTCCCTGCTGTTTATTCCGGTCCATATTGATAAGTTTGTCGAAAAGGCTGCTTCACGCGGCGCAGATGCCTACATTCTGGATCTTGAAGACAGCGTGCCACTGGCTGAAAAGGAAAGCGCCCGCCGTAAAGTCATCGCGGCGGCAAGACAGGTCAGTGCTCAGGGGGCCGCAGCCCTGGTACGCATCAACCTGAATACGCAATTGGCCGTCAAGGATATCGAGGCATCTGTTTCACCAGAGGTCGCCGCGCTGGTTATCCCCAAAGTGGAAAGTGCCGCCCAGGTCAAATTAATCGCCGACCTGATTGATCAGCACGAAACCGACAAGGGCATGGTTAAGGGACGCACACGCCTGATCGCGATGATCGAGTCCGTCGAGGCCCTTCCTCATCTGGACGCGATTGCAAGCGCCAGCCCCCGTCTGCTGTCCATCACACTGGGCTCCGAGGACTTTTCTGCATCTGCAGGCATGGCCCCGATTCCCGAAGCACTGATGCTCCCCAATCAAATGATTGTGTATGCCTGTCGCAGGGCTGGCCTCTATCCCCTGGGCTTCCCCGCCTCTATTGCCGACTACAGCGATCTGGAGGCTTTTGGCAAGACCATCCGGCTGGCACGTAATCTGGGCTTCGTCGGAGCACTCTGCATCCACCCCAAACAGGCTGAAATTCTCAACCGTGAGTTTCTGCCCTCACGTAAAGAAATCGAGCAGGCGCGCGGCTTGATCGAAGCCTACGAAATAGGAATTGCAGAAGGGAAAGGCGCCGTCGAATACAATGGAAAAATGATTGATCTTCCTGTCGTAAAACGTGCCATGGAAATGATTGTGACCTGGGAGACGTTCCAGCACCCTCATTAGACAGGCAGGCACCCGGCAACTAGACTTTAGGGCAAACTCACGCCGTTTTCCCGACGATCGCTATGACCGAAAAGCCGATGTTTTTTGCCGAGGAACAGGATGCGCCAGCGCTTGACCCAAGTAGTCAGCGCTGGCGAATCCTCATCATTGATGACGAACGGGATGTTCACGAAGCCACTGAACTGGCCATCGGTCGGGAACGGGTCTGTGGCCGGCCAATCGAATTTCTGCACGCCTATAATGCGCTACAGGCCAGCGAACTGCTCCGCACCCAGCATGATATTGCCGTCATACTGCTGGATGTCGTCATGGAGAGCGAGTCAGCCGGGCTAGAGCTGGTTCGTATCATTCGGGAAGAGTTGAGCATTCAGGCCTCCCGCATTGTCCTGCGCACCGGTCAACCCGGTTACGCGCCCGAGTTGGAAGCTATTACCCGCTATGAAATCAACGACTACAAGTCGAAATCAGAGCTGACCCGCAACAAACTCGTCACCTCCCTTACGACAGCGATTCGTTCCTACGCCCAGATAAGGGCCCTCGAAATCAGCAAAAAAGGACTCGAAACGATTATTCGAGCCTCACGTGCGCTGATCTATCTTCACGGTTACCAGGAATTTGCCAACGGACTCATTATCCAGTTAACTGGGCTACTGGGTGTCCATGAGGAGGGCCTGGTCTGCGCGAAACGTAAGGAAGGACATGAAGGCAATGCTGAGGAGGGGTTCAAAGTCATCGCCGCAGCGGGTAAATGTCATGCATTAATCGATCAGGATCTGGGGCAAATTGACAACCCGCGCCTGGTCAACGCCATTATTGAAGCGGCTCAAAGTAAACAATTCACCTTCAGTGCTGATTACACCTGCCTCTATTTTGAAGCGCCGGACCAGAGCGAACTGGTCGTCTATCTGGCCTCTGGAATTGAAGTGGCGCCGGAACTGATTCCCCTGCTGGAAATGTTCTCAACCAATATCGCAGCCTGCATGGACAACGTGGCACTGCTTGAACGCCAGCATATATTTGCCTACCACGACGCCCTGTGTGACCTGCCCAATCGACTCTCTTTCCTGCAGTCGATTGATGACTACCTGAAGCGGAATACTGCTGGCCTGGTGGCAGTCCTGATCGACATTGATCATTTCAGCCAACTCAACGACACGCTGGGAACGGAAACCGGGGACGAAATCATTCGTGCCGTCGGACAGCGCCTGAAAGAACAGATGGGGCATCACTTGTGCCTTGCCCGCATTTCAGGCGACAGCTTTGGGCTACTGGGACTGGGCAGCAACCTCTCCCCCATGCTCGTAAAGGGTGTATTTGAATACCCCTTTTGCATCGGCGACCACAGCCACACCCTGAGCATTACCCAGGGCCGCGCCGCGTTGATGGGGCAGCGCTCCTCCGCCGATGTTCTGGCTCAGGCTAGCATGGCATTGAAACGTGCAAAACTGACGCTTCGCGGCGGGTCGCAGGAGTTCCACGCCGATCTGCTCAAGGAAACAGAAAATCGGGTTCAGCTGTTGCAGAACTTGCGTCGCTCGTTCAGTGAAGAGCGCCTGTACATGGTTTACCAGCCTAAGATTGAATTGACCACCGGAGCGGTCTCCGGTTTTGAAGCCCTGATGCGCTGGAAACGGGAAGATGGTCAATTTGTCCCACCCCTGGAATTCATACCCATTGCAGAATCGTCAGGCATGATCGTGGCGCTGGGCGAGTGGGCTTTGCGCACCGCCTTGATCGAAGCGGTTTTGTTGACCAAGCGCTTGAAACAGCCCATCACGATGGCGGTCAATGTTTCCGTTGTTCAATTTGCCCACCCCGGTTTTCGCCAGGTACTGAGCTCCGCCCTGGAAGCCGCAGACGCCACGCCCGACTTGCTCGAGCTTGAAGTCACGGAATCCGTCGCCATGCAGGACATCTCAAAAGTCCGCAGCCAGCTGGAGGCACTGCGAGACCTGGGCATTCGGATCAGCATCGATGACTTCGGCACAGGATTCTCTTCCCTCACCTATCTGGAAAACCTGCCCGTCAATGCACTCAAAATCGATAAATCCTTTGTCGACCGATTACGGGAAACGCCCCCTGAAGATCGTATTCCTGAAACGATATTGCATCTGGGGCATGTCCTTAAACTCGAAGTGATTGCCGAAGGGGTCGAAACCGAAGCACAGGTTCACTGGCTCAGAAACCGAAACTGTCAGCAGGCTCAGGGCTACTTCTTCTCTCCACCTTTAACACGCGATCAGCTCTATCACTGGCTCACGGACTATCAAGTAGCGGACTTGTTCAAGCAACCGCCCGGAGACCCTCTATGAAAGTATTCCGTTCACTGTTGATGCTGGGCCTGCTGAGCATGGGCATGGCAGGCTGTGAGGACAATTCCGCGATTACCCTTGGCTTTTTGGGTGGTCTGAGTGGCCGGGCGACCGATCTGGGGGGGACCGCCCGTAACGGGATGCAATTAGCCGTCGAAGAGGTCAATGCCAAGGGTGGCATTCATGGAAAGTCGGTTGAAATGATCATCAAAGATGACAAACAGGACCCTGAAACCGCCCGCCAGGCTACCCAGGAACTGGTTCGCGCTGGTGTGAATGCCATCATTGGCCCTGTGACGAGCACCATCGCGGTTTCGGTCGCAGACATCGTTAATGATGCGGGCATTCTGATGCTCGGGGTCACGGTCACGACCAATGAACTGAGCGACATCAATGATCAGTTTATCAGAATGCTATCCCCAACCTCCGTCTATGCCGATACCTTTGCACGTTATCTCTTCAGCGATCGCAAGATTCACAGCTACGCCGTTATTTATGACCTTGGTAACCGCGCCTACACCGAAAGCTGGGTGTCAGACTTCAGTCGCCGATTCAAGGCGCTTGGCGGAATCGAAACAGCCGCCGAGACCTTCACCAGTGGTGATACCGATTCACTCATGCTAAGTGCTCAAAAAGTGCTGGCCCAGCCCTGCGACATGGTGATTCTGGTGGCGAACTCGGTTGATGCGGCAATGCTGGCAAAACTGGTGAGAGAAGCGAAGCCGGATCAGGCACTGTCGACCTCTGAGTGGGCCGGGACCGAACGGCTGATCGAGCTGGGCGGGCGCTATGTTGAGGGGGCACTGGTCCAGCAATACCTGGATCGTGAAAGCCAGGACGCCGATTTTCAGAATTTTCGTGAAGCCTTCGTGCGACGCTTCAATCAGGAGCCCGGGTTTGCAGGAATGCTGGCTTACAACGGCACGCATCTCGTTTTGAAATCAATTCAGGAGAAAGGCCCGGATCAGACGCTGCGGGACTATATTCTCGATAAAAGTGTGTTCCCTGGTATACAGGGGCCTACCCGTTTTAATAAATTCGGTGACGCCAGCGCAAAAACCTATGTGACGGAAATCCGAGAAGGCCGTTTCAAGGTCATTAAACAACTGTAGGGGGTTCCCCCGTGCCGGTGAAAACCCATCCTCTCAGCACAGAACTTTTTCGACAGATGGCGATCGTGGCCGCCGTGCCGGCGCTGATCACGGCTGTGTTCTTTTTCTTTTTGATACTCCCCCGACTGGAACAGATCATCACCTCTCAACAACGCTCGGTCGCGCAGATTATCGCCTCCCAGACGACCCAGTATATTGAATCAGCAGAGGAGCAGATCCGTCTTTTTTCTGACCTGACCCTGAACGATCCCTCTTTAACCCCGCGGCAAAGCAATCTGGATGCCTTTGTTGAACAGAGCCCCTACTTCGAAACGCTTTATTTAGTTGACGCGAGCGGTCTGATAGAAATGATTGGGTTGCGGGAAGATGGCCGCCCACGCCGCAACCTCTACCTGGGGCTGGACCTTTCAAAGACGACCTTCCTGGCGCGCAGCGCCCAGGATCAGAAACAAGGCTGGTCAGACGTTTTCCTGTCGGTCGTTACCGGCCGCCTTTCTATCGCTTACTACCTGACCCAAGCCGACCAAAAGATCGTGGCAGAAATTGCCATAGACCGTATGCCGCGACTCAGTCAAAAATTTAGCGAGCGTGAATTTCTGGTGATGTTGCTGGACCAAACCCATGCCATCGTCGCCCACCCGGATCCTGCCATCAGTCAACAACAGGAGAACCTGGGCAATCTGCCGATTTTGGCAGACAAAGAACGTGAAGCGGTCACTTCGGGTCAGTTCAACTGGCATGGTTTGGACTATTTTGGCACCGCCATCCAAATGGCAACGCCGGCCTGGACCGTACTGGTCGCACAGGACCAATCGCTCTTTTCCCGTCCTCTCTCGATCATTCTCAAAATCTGGTTAATCTCGATGGTGATTACGGTATTGACCGCGTATTTTGTTTCAGTAAGTAAATCCAACGACCTTTCGCGGCGATTTGAAGCCCTCAATGAACAATCTGCACGAATCACCGCCGGAGATTACACCTCCGCGCCCTATCACGAGGAAGTCGCGGAGTTTCAGGCGCTTTCCTATAACATGCGCTCAATGGCTGAAGCCATTCACCGACGGGAAATCTCCCTGCAGCAAAGTGAACAGGCCCTGCGCGAGAGCAACGCACGACTGGAAAGTCGCGTTCAGGAACGTACGGCCGAGTTGAATCACTCGAACAAGGAGCTGCAAGAAACCCTGCGAACGCTGCAGAAAACCATGGGGCAGCTGATTCAATCCGAGAAAATGGCCGCGCTGGGCAGCCTGGTTGCAGGTGTTGCCCACGAAATGAACACACCGATTGGAAATGCGCTGATGGCCTCTTCATCACTGTCGGATTTTGCCAGCCAGTTAAAATCGCAACTGGACGCCGGTAATTTGAGAAAATCAGACTTATCGCAGTTCCTGGATGACGCCATCCACTCGACGCTGATTACCGCGCGTAATCTTGAGAAGGCCTCCGAACTCATCAGTAGCTTCAAGCAAGTCGCGGTAGATCAGAGCAGCGCCCAACGGCGCGAATTTAAGCTGGCAGAAGCGATTGAGGAAATCCTGCTCACCCAAAAACCGGTTCTGAAGAAGCATGCGGTTGTCGTCCATGCGTATATTCCGCCCGACATCATGATGGAAGGATACCCTGGAGCGCTTGGCCAGGTGCTGGCCAACCTGGTCGCCAATGCCTGCATGCATGCCTTTGTGTATCAACAAGATCGCCGCCTCTGGATCAACGCAACCCGCGAAGATGAATTAATTAAGCTGCGCTTCAGCGATAATGGCCGCGGCATCCCCGAAGCTGATCTTAAGCGCATTTTTGATCCGTTCTTTACCACTCGACGCGGGCAAGGTGGCAGTGGGTTGGGCTTGCATATCGTACATAATCTCGTCACTGAAGCCCTCGGCGGCACAATAACCGTCGAATCTGAGCCAGGTAAAGGTACCCGTTTTCTGTTAACGCTTCCTTTGCACAGTCCTGTGGTGGCGCGGGCAGCTTAGGTAGTAGTGGAAACGCAGAACATCAAAAACCTAACGCGAAGGCAACAACTTCTCCACAGTTGCCTTCAGCGCCACCAGCAAAATCACGATAATCGTAAAAATGGCAAAGTTGGCGGCCGCTTTGTCAACCAGTGAAAAGTCATTCTGCAAAAAGGCAATCGACATGACCAGGTTGGCCGGTCCCAGCAGATCCGTGCCGGGTTCGCTGACCGCGGGTGTAAACAGAAAGACGGCAGACAAGCCTCTGAAAGAGGTTCTTGGAAATGACCAGCGCCAGGATTTAGACACCAGATGTACCCAGAGGTAGAGCACACTTGCCGCACCCAGGTATACGGCCCAAGCCAGAACATATTCAGAGTGATTCATTGCGGCTTAGCTCTCCCCGTCCGAACGTCCACCCGCTGTAGGCCGTTGCTCTCGAGCGATAACCACTTGCTGCATTTCGGCATCCGGGGGCGGGGGCATCTGCAGGAAGAAGCCCTGCGTTTCAATTGCGGTCAACACATCTTTCGCCTGCACACGGGCCAGTTTACGCTCCTCACCCAGCATCAGGTGCATTACCAGTGCAGGTACTCCGAAGCGCTCCAACAGGGGCGCGGGCACGGGCTCCAGACCTTTTTGGCGGTCGACATACAAGTACATTTCGTCCTTTTTCGGACTACGAAAAACCGATACCAGTCGCTTTTGCATTACTCGACACACGCTCCCTGAAGCCATTGATCCGATAGTTGCACTATTTTAGACCGCAACAGCTCACCTCTCCAACCCTCCATTAATAACGAGGGCGCTTCCTCGGCCCTGATCATCCAGCGTACGGTCGACTCAATCATTGCGCGGTTGGCCAGTAATCCCTCCGGCACATCGACCGATGCCGCCACTGCACTGATCAAATCCCGCAGGGACTGCATCAGCTCTTTCGTGTGACGCGGCAGATTGCCTGGGATATCCTGAAAACCGTCAGGCACCGGCATGTGTTCCCACTCGGGGAGCTTAACCAGCACCTCCTGACCAAAGGACTCCAGCCATTTGGGTACCATCTCCGAGGTCCGCTGCAGTGATTTCAGGTTTACAGGACGGGTACGGGCGATGTTGATCAGCCCATCATCCGAACAGACCCATTTACGCGGTGCGTTGGCTTTCCGGGCCCATGTCTCGCGCAGCTGCACCAACTGAGCCAGCAACCACTGCTGCTTCCTCGACAAGCGCCAGCCACCGCGCAATTTCAGGTAGCTGTCCGGGTCGCCGGTTTCGAGCATTGTCGCTCGCTGCTTGAGCGTTTCCATCTCCTCATTGAACCAGGCCGTTTTGCCCTGTTCATCCAGACGCGCCGCAAGAAAAGCCTGCAGGACCGGCAGATGCACTACATCCTGTGCCGCATAGGTCAGCTGCTCCGCCGCCAAAGGCCGCTGCGCCCAGTCGGTACGGGTGCTGTCTTTGGGTAAATGAACGCTTAACACCTGTTCGACCAGCGCCTGAAGACTTAAATTAAATCCCAAACCAGCCATAGATGCCGCCACCTGAGTATCAAACAGACCAGACGGCAGCGGGAGTGAAAGTCGTTGCAGGATTTCCAGATCTTCACTGCACGCATGGTAAACGTGCACTTGACTGGGATGAGCCATCACCGGAAGTAATGAACTCCAATCCAGCGGCTGCAGCAGGTCGACCAACCATTGATGCTCACCATCCCCTAACTGAAGAACACAGGGCTGCGGATAGAACTGGGAGCCTCGCATGAATTCGCTGTCGATGCCCAACACGGCTGCAGCGGAACAACGCTCAACCATTGCCTGAAGTGCAGAGGCAGAATCAACCCAGGTATTCAAAAGGCTTTCCTTCCGTTCAGTGCATGGGACAGCGTATGCCGATCAACCAGGCCCAGCTCACCGCCCAGGGGAATGCCGCGCGCCAGGCGCGACACCGCAATCCCATGAGGCTTTGCCATCTGGACGATAAATTCCGCGGTGGCCTCCCCTTCCACAGTAGAACTGGTCGCCAGAATCAATTCGCCGACGTTGCCCTGGTCCAGTCGCTGGGCAAGGCGTGGTAGGCCAATTTCGTCCGGCCCCAGACCATCCAGCGGTGAAAGACGCCCTTTCAACACGAAGTAGCCACCTTTAAATGCACCGGACTGCTCAATCGCCATCACATCTAAGGGCGACTCCACTACACACAGCTGTGACGCATCCCGGCACGGATCGGCGCACAACTCACAGACGGCTGATTCACACAGGTTCTGGCATTGCGTACAGCGCTGGACTTTGTTCAGCGCCGTTTGCAGGGCTTCCGCCAGACGAGCAGCACGCTCAGGCGTGCGCTCCAGCAAGTCGAGCGCCATTCGCTGTGCTGACTTGGGACCCACACCGGGCAATCCCCGCAAACAATGAATCAGGTGTTCTATACTGGGACTGAGTTCGGCCAAGGGTGACTCCTGGGTGATTTAAAACGGCATTTTGAAACCGGGTGGCATGCCCAGACCGGCCGTGAATCCCGCCATCCGTTGCTTGCTGGTTACTTCGATTTTACGCACTGCGTCATTGACGGCTGCGGCGATCAGATCTTCCAGGACTTCTTTGTCTTCAGACATCAGAGACGGATCAATCAGTACTTTGCGTACATCGTGACGCCCAGTCATGGTAATTTTCACCAAACCGCCGCCGGAGGCCCCTTCGGTTTCAGCCCGCGCCAAATCTTCCTGAGCCTTCTGCATTTGTTCCTGAATTTTTTGAGCCTGCTTCATCAGCTCGCCCATGTTGTTAATCATGGTGTACTCCTGTCACTTTTTTGATGGGGTCGCCAGGGGCGTCTTTTCGGGTTTTGACGGCCTCGGCTGAATACTATTGGGTATGATACTGCCTTGGAAGCGTTCGAGCATCCAGTTTACATGAGGATCGCTGGCAATCGAGGCTTCGGCCCGCGCCTGAGCTTCGACACGGCGCTTTTCCGCCAGCTGATGGGGCGTCATGCCACGCTGAACCCCCAGACGCATCTCAACCCGCATAGGGCGCCCAAAATGAGCACTGAAGACAGCCTTGGCTTTGTCCTGATGCGCCACGTTGAAAATACCCTGTTGATTGACGTCAACCTCCAGCACGACATGCTCATCGTCCAGTTCAACCAGCACGGTATTTAACAGGATTGCCCGCAAGATCCCTGTCGCCGGCAAGGCATTCAGTAACGCTGACCAGTCGGGTAAGCCTTCATCAGGGGCAATGGCCGGCGCGACAACCAATTCAGGCGGCTCATCCTCCCACGGCGGCGCTTCAGCACTGGCAGGCGGGTTGTGCTGAACCGCAGGTGGCTGACGATCAGGTTCACAGTTAACAGGCTGAGAAGCATGGGTCGCTACACCGACGACGCCCTTATCCGTCGCCGGACTCGGTGGCGTCGTCGGCCGGGGCTTTCCCGGCGGAGCACCGCCACCCGACGCCGCAGGCGTGAACGCCAGCATACGCAGAAGTGCCATTTCAAATCCAACCCGCGGATCTGGCGATAACGCCAGATCGCGCCGCGCCAGTAACGCAATCTGATAGAGTAACTGGATAGCAGCAGGCGACTGCAGATTGGCCAACTCTTGCACCAGCGCCTTATCGCCCAGGCTGTTATCGGTGGCATCTGGCACCATTTGCTCAACCGCCAATCGGTGCAGCGCCTCGGCGAGCGACTGCAGTACATCACCAAAATCCGGCGAAAAGGCGGCCAGCTCGCCGGCCTGATTCAACACTGCACGGCGGTCCTCAAACAATAATCCACGTAATAACTGCCACACCCGCTGACGGTCAACCGACCCCAGCAAGTCGGCGACTTCCCGCGCCTGCAGACGTCCACTGCCAAAGGCGATGGCCTGGTCAGTTAAACTCAGTGCGTCCCGCATACTGCCCTCAGCCGCGCGAGCCAACTCCCACAGAGCGCCCTCCTCGGCGTCGATATTTTCCTCACCCAGTATGGATTTCAGATGGGCGACTATCCGCTCGCTGGGCAGCATTTTCAGATTAAATTGCAGGCAGCGGGACAACACGGTAATCGGAAGTTTCTGCGGATCGGTGGTTGCCAGTAAAAACTTCACGTGCTCTGGCGGTTCCTCCAGCGTTTTCAACAAGGCGTTGAAGCTGGAATTGGACAGCATGTGCACTTCGTCAATCAGATAAACTTTGAAGCGTGCGCGCGTCGGACGATACTGCACATTATCGAGCAACTCGCGCATGTCTTCGACTTTCGTTCGGGATGCCGCGTCGATTTCAATCAGGTCTACAAAGCGGCCCTCTGCGATTTCCCGGCAGGCACTGCACTCCCCACAAGGCTCTCCGACCACACCTGTTTCGCAGTTCAGGCATTTTGCAAAAATACGCGCAACCGTCGTTTTACCGACTCCACGGGTGCCCGTAAACAGATAGGCATGATGCAGCCGATCCTGCGACAGCGCGTTCGACAAGGCACGAACAACATGTTCCTGTCCAACCAGGGTCTTAAAATTCTGGGGGCGCCACTTTCTGGCGAGGACCTGATATCCCATAAGGCGACTGAATAACTCTTGTTGGTAGTCAAAGACACGAAGACTACCTGAAATCAGGGCTTATTGGTACATGAAAGATGGAGGTTGGAGGCAGACTCTGCCAGCCACACCCCGGCACCCGAATCTACCGCTGTGGCTGCTCCCTTCCGGGCCTGACCAGGTTCACAGTATATCGTTGCGAGGGGACCGACAGAGCCCACCCTGTAAGGACACACGACATAAGCTCGTACGTCCGAAGCGAGGCGCATCATAGCAAGTTGCAACCTTGCACTCAAGAACCAGAACACATCAATTTTGCTGGTAGCGGTCGTCATCGCTTTGATGGTGAGCCAGATCGGACTCAATCAGACTGAGTGCTTCAAGAGCGGAGGGTTCCTCGACTTGCGCTGAAACGAAGGCAACCCCAGCGTAGAAGCCAATATCAGATCCCGTCACGTAAATGACTTCGCCCAATAAGCCGTCCAGTTCAACCTGCATGCTGTCGGATTCATAGCACAAGCTGAATTTCAGTGCAGAGCCTTCCTCAATCGGGAAGCTCGAAAAAAAAGCAATCCCATAACAATTGTAATTAACCGGCGTAACCTCTACGACGACGTTATATTCGCTCGAATACAGGCGCAAGTAACGGAACTTGTCGTTGCACAGGAGCCTGGGGCGCTTGCGCTGCTCATCGGTCATCCGGGCTTTACGATCTGTCATGCGCGGCATCCTGTTCAGGGTTCGTAAATGGTGGGAATGTTCAGCACCAACCCGCGTTGCAGGAAGGTCTTCAGGTCAACACCGAACGAGCCATCCGGGACTTCTTTCACCAGATTGTAGACCTTTTCTTCGGGGTCGAGCGGGTTGGCCATCAGGTCGATCATTTTGTATTTGTCCCGCTTCCCCTTGTTCACATCCCGCACCAGCAACACTTGCGGGCGCAGTTTGTTTTTAGGGTTGGACGCGATCACAATCCCGACCTCGCCACTGGAGAGAATGACAATCGACCCTGGCGGGTAAATGCCGATGCAGCGGATGAATTCTTTCGCCAGGTCTTCATCAAATTGCACGCCTTTGCCACGGTGAATAATATCCAGGGCTTCCATCGACGCTCGCCCTTTGTCATAGATACGGTGACTGGTAATGGCGTCGTAGGTATCGCACAGCGAAATAATTTTGGCGAAATAAGGAATCTGGCTGCTTTTGATCCCTCGCGGATAACCAGAACCATCCATACGCTCGTGGTGGTTGTAGGCCACATCGACACAGGCATGATCGACCTTCGGCACCGCCATCAGCACATCACGGCCAAACACCGTGTGGTTTTTCATGATCTGGAACTCGTCCGGTGTCAGCGAGGTCGGTTTCTCGAGAATTTCAGTCGGAATCTGGGCCTTGCCGATGTCATGTAAGAGGCCGCACAGGGCCAGTTTGCGTATCTCAGATTCCAGTAATCCCAGATGGCGAGCAAACGTCGCAGCAAGAATGCAGACGTTCAGGCAGTGCTCAGCCGTGTAAGCGTGCTGATCCTTTAGTTTGGTCAGCAACAAGAGCGCATCCCCATTACGAAGCACACTTTCGACGCAGTCATCGACAACTTCCCGCGCCTGATTCATGTCCACGGCACGGCCGAGTCGGATACTACCCATGATATCCCTGGCCAGGCTACGGGTGCGGTCATAGTGCGAGCGCGCCGTGACCATCTCACGGGAAACATCAACCTTATTGATGTAGGTGACCCTTTCCGTACGCGTATTGTCTACAGCATGGCGCTCTTTGTAGACCTTACCCCCTCCGCTGCGGGTGTCCGCTTCTGGCTCCTTACGCACAATCTTAGCGTAGAGTTCCGTTTTCTCGCGGGGAACGGCGGAGGCCTGTGCAACTGGCGTATAATGGTGCTTGGCCTCGATATAAACGTGTTCGCAGAGTTCCTGCAAGGCCTCAATTTCTTCAACATGGTTGATCACGAAGCCCTGCAGGAGAAACTCGGTTTCCTCCCAGGGACGATCCAGACGCACGACATTCATCCCAAGCCGCAGCTCGGAAACATGAATTTTCAGTTCCTTCAGTTCGTACGACACTGTTCACCTGAGAGAGGTTGTTAACTCAACTTCTTCAAGTATAGACGAAAAAAAACCAGCTAAAGGGTTGACCCTGCAACCCTTCGCTGGCTTCAGGCCCACTCATACCGGGCCACTCCAGATCGCCTGATCAGAGCTTGTAGGAGACGCCGATCATGTACACCATCGGATCAATGTCGACATCGACCGTCGCATTTACGGTTCCCACGTTGGTCTGTGCTGTAATGTCTGCAGTCGTATTGATATCAACGTACCAGATACCAGCGTTGATGCCGACTTTGTCAGTCAAGGCATAATCAAAACCGGCCTGCAATGCCAGACCAACCGAATCATCCAGCTCGATACTCGTTGACGTCGCAACAACACCGTTAGGGGCAGTTCCAGGCGCTGCAATATCCGCCAGCGCGCCAATTGCGCCCGTCAGCGTATCTGTTGTGTACTCTTCAAAAAAGAGCGTGTAGTTCAGACCCGCGCCGACATAAGGTTGAAACTTGGAGGTCGCCGCCATCGGGTAGAACTGTACGCTAATCGTCGGTGGCAGATGCTTGGTTTCCGCCAATTTAAGTACCTGCCCCCCCCCCCCCGGCGCCCGGCCCCCCGAGGCCCGGGCGCCCCGGCCCCCCCCCCGGCCTTTTCCCCCCGCCCCCCCCCCCAACTTCCCCCCCCCGGGCGGGGGGGGGCGGGCCGGCGGGGCCCCCCCGGCGGCCCCCCCCGCCCCCCCCCCCCCCGATCTCCCGGGGCCGCGGAGCCCGGCCGTGGCCCGGGGACCCCCCGCGGCGGCCGCCCCCGGCGCCCCGGCGGCCCCCGGGGCGGGGGCCCCCGCCCCCCCCGGGGGGCGGCCCCCCCCCCGGCGGGGGGGGCCCCGCCCGCCCCCGGCGGCGGGGCAGGCCGCCCCCGCGGGGCCGCCCGCCGGGCGCGGGGGGGCGCCGCCCCGCGGGCCCCCCGGGGGGGCCCGGGGCGCGGCGCGGCGGCGGGGCCGGAACCCCGGCCCCCCCACACACCGGCCCGGGCCCCCGCGCCCCCCCCCCCCCCGCCCCCCCCCCGCCTTGGGGGGTCCGGAAGGTTTCGTCACGCTGCCGCTGTCGGGGCGCCTTACCCGTTCCGCGGTCGTGCCCCCGCTCCCGCTAAAATATTTGACGCAATAATGTCATGCTTGAATGGGGTTGCGCCCAACACCTCAATCCCAAGTTTTGGCGTAATGAAATAAGTGAAAGATACGCCTAACTGGGTATCATCATCGACATCAACTTGTACACCTTCCGCGACACCCAGAGCAGGGTTAGTGATATTGACAGACGAACTGGAGGCATCCGGATGAACCGAAGCGCCACCCGTTCGAACAACCATATCTCCCGCTTCATAGGCTTGTGCTGCACCGGCAACCAACATCAATGCCACTACACTCATTTTTTTCATGCTATTACTCGCTTACTCATAAATTGGTAAGCGCAGCGTAAAAGATTACGGAATTGTAAAAATTGACATTGCTCAATCTGCTCGTACCGAAACGCAAAAGCGGCCATTCGGCCGCTTTTCGTTTGATCTGGGTCAGGTTTGTGAACTAGATCTTATTCGAACGCTTGATTTCGACGCGACGAATGAATTCCTCGAGAATAATTCGGTACAGCTCATCCCCCAGGTACTTATCTTCAACCGCCGATTCAATACTGGGATTATCATTCACTTCAATGACGGCCGCCCGGTTACCCACCTGCTTCACATCGACACCATAAAGCCCTCGCCCGATCAGCGAGGCCGCCTTCACGGCTGCGTTGAGCACCACCTTGGGGACTTCATAGGTCGGCATGGTCGCCCATTTTCCTGAAGCCGTCTTATCCTGCTCGTGGTGATAGATTTGCCAGTGATCCCGCGCCATAAAGTATTTACAGGCATAGATCGGCTTTTCATTCAGCACACCGATTCGCCAGTCGTATTCTGTAAACATGAACTCCTGCGCCAGTACCAGAGCAGACTCCTTGAAAAGCTCCTTGGCTTTTTCCTCCAGATCGTCCGGATTTTCGGCCTTCATCACACCGCGCGAAAAAGCGCCATCCGGAATTTTAAGCACCAGCGGAAAACCCAATTGCTCCGCCACTTCGGTCAATTGCTCCCTGTTGCCTTTACTCAGGATGATGGTCTTGGGAGTAGGCACCTTGTTGATGCGCAGCAAATCTGCCAGATAGACCTTATTAGTACAGCGCATGATAGAGGTGCTGTCGTCGATCACAACAAGCCCTTCGGCCTCAGCGCGCTTGGCAAAGCGAAAGGTATGATGATCAATGTTGGTGGTTTCGCGAATGAAGAGCATGTCGAATTCGGGAATACGCTGGTAATCCTTGGGTTCGATCATTTCGACATCAATACCCAGTTGCTTGCCCACCCGCACGAATTTCTTCAGCGCAACTTTATCACTCGGCGGCATCGGATCTTTCGGGTTAACCAGAATCGCCATATCGTAACGATAGGCTTTGCGCTCCTTGGGTTTGCGCCAGATACGACGGCTGAAACGCGAGAGTGCGTCGGCAAATAAGGTCTGCTCGTCTTCGTTCAGATCCTTCGTACTGACGGACTTGATGGACTCCAGCTTCCAGCTGCCTTCACGCTCAAACACCATATCAATCGCCGGAATCGGCAAGCGTTCGAAAATGAGTTCGGCCAACAGCGCATGCTCTTTAGACAGGGTCTCGCCGAAAAAGCTGCGTACGGTGACCTGCGGCGCGTTGGCTTTATCCAGCGATTTGAGGGCGCTGCGCGCCTGAGCATCGCCCAGGTTGATCATCATGGAATAAAGCGATCGCTTTTCCAGATCATTGAGCGAGCGAACGGCCGGGATAACGTTATGTCCCCGCGCTTCCGCCAGCAGCGAACAATAGTAGCCTTTACTGAGGTATTTATAGCTTCGACACAGGTTGATGACGCGAACACGCTCATGCTTGTCGGTCGCACCGGCAAGGTATTGCTCGAAGGTGATGACATCTTCGCTCGGATAGAAGGGTCCCCAATCCTTGAGGGATTCCACTACGATTGCCAGTCTCGACATACAAAAAAAAGCCCTTTTTTAGATGAGTTGTTACTATAATGACGAAGATTTATAACATTCGACAGACTCTGCCGCAAAAATCCTTTGATTCGTATTATGCATAGCACATTTATCCTTCAGGAAGCGACTTTTGACCAACTGGACGAACTGGTCGAACTGGAAAACCACTGCTTCACCACGGACCGATTAAGTCGACGAAACTTTCGCAATATGATCCGCTCGGAGTCGGCGGACGTGATTGCACTTATGGAAGGCAATACGATTTCCGGCTATGCCATTGTGCTTTACCACAAAGGGACCAGTCTGGCACGGCTCTATTCGATTGCAGTCAGTCCGACGGCCCGCGGCAAGGGCTTTGCGAAAACGCTTGTGGAAGACGTTGAGCAACGCGGGCGCAAGCGCCGCTGTATCTTCATGCGACTGGAAGTCAAAGTCGATAATGACAGTGCGATTAAATTATACGAATCGCTAGGCTACAAAAAGTTTGGCGTTTACCCGGATTACTACGAAGACCACCGGGATGCCCTGCGCTTCCAGAAACGGATCAAGTTTTTTGAAATCTCCGCCAATACGCTGGAAGTGCCCTACGTACGCCAGACCACCGAGTTCACCTGTGGCCCTGCTGCGCTCATGATGGCCATGAGCGCGATTGATCCGGCCTATCGACCTTCGATTTCAGATGAATTGCGGATCTGGCGCGAGGCCACCACGATTTACATGACCTCCGGTCACGGCGGTTGCAGCCCTCACGGTCTTGCCCTTGCAGCAGCGCGGCGAGGCTTCAAGGCTGAAGTCTCCGTCACGCAAAGCGGCCCGCTGTTTACCGAAGGCGTACGCAAGCAGGAAAAGAAAGATGTCTTGTGTCAGGTGCATGAAGATTTCATGCGCGAAATCGAAGCGCAGAACATTCCCGTCACCCAAACCCCACTGTCACAGGCGCAGATCGAAGACGCTTTAAATCATAAGCATGTGCCGATTGTGCTCATCAGCACCTATCACTTTGACAAAAAGAAAGCGCCCCACTGGGTTGTGATCAGCGCCATCGATGCCAACTTCATCTATATTCACGACCCGGACATCGACGAACCGACCCATCGACTTCCATTTGACTGTCAGTATTTGCCTTTGGCCAGGGAGCAGTTTGATCGTATGTCACAATTCGGTCAGCAACGTTTACGTGCCGGATTGATTATCAGCCCCTCAGTGGAGGGCTGATGCCGGTGCAGTGTTGTTGCCGTCGTCTGCCGAGAGCGTCAGATAGCCTTCTTCCTGGAAAGATTGGATGACCTCGGCCTTAGCCTCGATCAGCGCCCGCATGAAAATGTCGAGCTGCTCGGCGCTCAATCCAGAGCAGGTCCAGAGGGTATTGCACAGGATCAGTCTTACGGCGTAGTTGTCGGAGGTGTCCAGAAACGCCTTGAGATGTGCATAGGTTCCATTGACCCGCAGTAAATCCGCCTGAAGTGCGAACAGTGCCGAATTGCACACTTCCAGTTCAGTGGTGAAAATCAGGCAACTTTCATCCAAAAACAGACGACTTTCCAGCACCCCCTCCATTTCCTGTAATTCAGTAATGTGGATGCCCTGGCAGTTACCGCAGAGATAATGCGAAATGCGCAGCGACTCCAACCACTTCAGAATCAAATCGCTGTCAACTTCGTGCAGGAAGGCCATTCAAAAAACCACCAATTAAAAAAAGGGGGGCCGAGTATAGCGAAATTAGGCTCAACTAACACCTTAGGCCGTCTCAAAGGTATAATCACGGCTTGTGTTTCAATTGACTGAAGAAGTGTTCTCATGCAACCACCCTCCTCCGAATTGCCTCATTCCCCCGCAAAAGAAAAAAAAGGCGGTCTCTTAGGCAACCTGGTTTTCAACATCATTCTGCCGACAGCTATCATGACCAAGCTGAGCTCAGAGGACTACCTTGGTCCTTTGATGGCGATCGTGGTCGCGCTCATTTTTCCGATTGGCTACGGGATTCGGGATTACCTCACGGCCCATAAACCGAATTTCTTTTCCATTCTCGGCGTTGTCAGCGTCATTCTGACGGGCACCATGAGTTTGCTTAAGTTACCGCCTGAATACATTGCTATTAAAGAAGCCGCCATTCCAGGTCTGTTTGGGCTGGCCACACTACTGTCGGTGAACACCCGCTGGCCATTGGTCCGGACTTTTTTATTCAATGAGCAGGTTATGAAAGTTCAGGTGGTTCACGATGCCCTGGCACAGCATGGCACTGAGCAAGCCTTCGAGCTCAAACTTCGCAATGCCAGCTACATGGTCGCCGCGTCTTTTTTTCTCTCGTCCGTGCTCAACTATGTGCTGGCTAAAGTCATTCTGGTCAGCGAGCCAGGAACCGTCGCCTACACGGAAGAACTGGGTAAAATGACCGCATTGAGTTTTCCGGTGATTGCCTTACCCAGCACCCTGGTGATGATGATTGCACTGGGCTATCTGTTGAAACAGATCAAGGCCCTCACCCACCTCGATCTGGAAGATGTCTTTCACTCCTGATGGCCATCGCAATACATTGACTTCAGCAGCCCGATGACCGCCTTGACCTCGTCACTGCAAAGGCGGTAAATCACCTGCTGCTGCCGCTTTTCGGTTGACACCAAACCCGCTGCCCGCAGCACACTCAAGTGCTGCGACATAGCCGAGAGGCTTAACTGCGCCTCTGCCGCCATTTCCGTTACTGTCATGTCGGTACCACACAGCAGGCACAGAATGGCCAGCCGATTGGGATTATCCAGACATTTTATCAGCGTCAGTGCCTTTTCAAATCCCACGGGATCCAGACGCGAGTCTTCTTTGGGGGCGACCCCCAATTGATTTGCCATTTCCTCTCCTCCCCAAGAACGCAGCCCGACGAATCAACTTGACGTTTATTTTAGTTTATTCTAAATTATCTTGGAACTTTAGATACATCTAAATCACCAGGAGATAACGATGAACATCGATCGATTCGTAATGGCTTTTGCAGGGTTCATGATATTACTCAGCCTGAGCCTTGGCTATAGCGTTAGTCCTTATTGGTTTTTTCTGACCGCGTTCGTCGGCGCCAATCTGTTTCAGGCGGCTTTTACCGGATTCTGCCCTCTGGCCATCATCCTCAAAAAAGCCGGTGTTGCACCCGGAAACGCATTCAAATAGACGCTGGGCAAAAGGGTCATGCAAATATTACCTCGCCTCGCCGTTCGCTATCCCCGTGCAGGTTTCTGGCTTAGCGGCACGCTTAGCCTGCTGCTGATCGTGCTGGTCGCGCTGCCATTTCTGGTTCCGTCCAGTAGTCGCTTTCTGCCCACGCTGACGATCGACACCGACCCGGAGAATATGCTGCGTGACGATGAGCCCGTCAGAGTGCTTCACAATGAAATGAAGCGCACGTTCGCCCTGAATGACATGGTTGTGGTCGGGGTAGTCAACAAAACGCATCCACAAGGTGTGTTCAACCCTCAGACCCTCCGCGATATTTATGACCTGACCGAATTTGCCAGGACGTTACAATGGGAACGAGAGGGCGGGCAGGATGGAGTGGTGAGCATTGATCTGATTGCACCCTCCACTGTCGATCATATTCAGCAGGAAGGTCTGGGCAGTGTCCGTTTTGAATGGCTCATGGCGGCACCACCGCAGACCGCGAGGGAAGCAGCCGATATTGCTGCCAGGGCGCTACGCATTCCGTTTCTGAAAGATACACTGGTCTCCTCCGACCAACGCGCTTTGGCCCTTTACCTGCCCATTACCTCCAAAGACATTAGCTTCAAGGTAGCGGAAGCGCTGCGCGAACATGTTGCGTACTACTACCATGGCGACGAATACCATATTACAGGGCTGCCTATCGCCCAGGATCAATTTGGCGTCGATATGTTCAAGCAAATGGCCATTTCCGCGCCCCTGGCCATGGCCTTGATATTCGTGCTGATGTGGAGTTTTTTCCGCAATGTACGACTCGTATCCGCGCCCATGATCGTGGCACTGGTGTCCGTCATTTTGACCATGGGGTTGCTGGTATTAAGCGGTCACACGATCCACATCATGAGTTCGATGATTCCGATTTTTGTGATGCCGATTGCAGTACTTGACGCTGTCCATATCCTGTCCGATTTCTTTGACCGGTATCCCCACAGCCGGGACAGGGCCCGCACGCTGGATGCTGTCATGACTGAGCTGAATGCACCCATGCTCTACACCACGATCACGACCTGCGCCGGTTTTGCATCTCTGGCCTTCACCCCCATTCCCCCTGTGCAGGTTTTCGGCTTATTTGTTGCGCTGGGCGTCGCATTTGCCTGGCTGCTAACAGTGACGCTCATTCCGGCTTATATCATGCTGATGCCAGAGGCCAGTCTCAGTCAATTCGGGCGCCAGCAAGCGAATCGTCACACGCAGGATCGCGACGGGAAGAGTCTCATGGATCGCCTGCTAACGGGTCTTGGGGGGCTTACCCGACGCTTCGCTCGCAGCATACTGTTACTGTTTGCTGGCCTGGGCATTCTGTCAGCCTGGGGCATCAGCCAGATTCAGATCAATGACAATCCGGTGAAGTGGTTCGCTGAAGACCATCCTATTCGGGTTGCTGACCGGGAACTGAATGCGCGTTTTGGGGGAACCTACATGGCATACCTGACGCTCGCAGCCGCTCAAGACCTTTCGGTGGATACCACACGGCAGTCGCTGGTGAATACCGCTAACGATCTGCCTGCGGCACTCGCCACACCGCTGCAGCAGTGGCTGACATCGTCCTCGCAGAATGATCGGAAGGCCCTGCTTGAGGCAACACGGGCGTATGTCAGTCAGGCAATGAAAACCAGCAACGATGATGACTGGGAGGCCTGGGATACCTACCTGGTCGCGGTCAGTGAAATTGAGCAACAAAGCGAAGTATTCAAACGCCCGGATGTGCTGGCCTATATTGAGGGGCTGCAAACCTTCCTGTCGCAGTCGACGCAGGTGGGCAAGAGTAATGGTTTGCCTGACATTGTCAAAACCGTTCACCGGGAATTATTCCTGGGCGACGAAAAGGCCTACCGCCTGCCCGACAGCGTCAATGCCGTCGGCCAAACGCTGGTCACCTACCAGAGCAGTCATCGACCCCAGGATCTCTGGCATTTTGTAACGCCAGATTTCCGCCGCACCACGCTCTGGCTGCAGCTCAAGAGTGGCGATAACACGGATATGAAGGCTATCGTTGACCTGACCAAACGTTATTTAGCGGAACATCCGGCTCCGGTTGCCCTCTCTCACGATTGGTTCGGCCTGACGTATATCAACGTAATCTGGCAAGACAAGATGGTGAGCGGCATGCTGGAAGCCTTTCTAGGCAGCTTCGTGATCGTACTGGGGATGATGATTGTCTTGTTTCGATCATTCTGGTGGGGGTTACTGAGTATGCTGCCACTGACGATCACCATTGGTGCCATTTATGGAGTGATCGGATTCATCGGCAAAGACTACGACATGCCGGTGGCGGTTTTGTCCGCGCTGAGCCTGGGACTGGCCGTGGACTATGCCATTCATTTCCTTGCCCGCGCCCGCTTTCAGGTCGCGCAGGCCGGGAGCTGGGACAGGGCCGCAGACCCGATGTTTGGAGAGCCCGCACGCGCAATCACACGCAATGTCATCGTGATTGGTGTAGGCTTCCTGCCCCTACTGGCTGCACCACTGATTCCGTATCAGACCGTGGGCGTATTTATCAGTTCGATTCTGCTGCTTGCCGGCGTGGTATCACTGACCTTACTGCCAGCCCTGTTTCATGTCTTTGCCAAAACATTGTTTAAATCCCGGAGTCACTGATGTCCTCTACATTCCTTCGCTCACTGACCCTGGCAAGCGTGCTTGTCGCCGCTGTCATGTCGCCCACTCATGCTGCCCCAGTAGATGACATCGTGCGTAAAGCCAGTGCTGTAGCCTATTACCAGGGCCGCGATGGTAAAGCGCGTGTCCAGATGAGGATTGTGGATAACCAGCAGCGTGAGCGTACGCGGGAATTCACCATCATGCGAAGCGATGTCGACAATCAGGACAATGGCGACCAAAAATTCTATGTGTATTTCCATCAGCCGGCGGATGTCAGTCAAAGCGTATTCCTGGCGTGGAAGCATATTAACAGTGAAGACGATCGATGGCTGTATCTTCCCAGCCTGGATCTGGTCAAACGCATCTCCGCCAGCGATGCCCGCACCAGCTTCATGGGCTCCCATTTTTTCTACGAAGATGTCAGTGGACGACGCCCCACGCTGGACACCCACACATTGGAATCTGACGCTGATCCATACTACGTAATCAATAGCGTTCCCAAACAGGCCGCCGGGGTCGAGTTTGCCTCATACCGCACCTGGGTACACAAAGCCAGTGGGTTGCCGGTCAAAACCGAATTCAGCGACGCAAAAGGGGCGATCTACCGGACCTATGAAGCCCTGAAAGTTGAAATGATTCAGGGTTATCCAACCGTTACAGAAGCCCGCATGAGCGATTCCCGTATGGGTGGTTCGACGACCCTGAGTTACAGCGGCATCGCCTACGATCAGGATCTGGCAGACGAGTTGTTCAGTGAACGCTATCTGCGCAACCCACCCCGTCGTTTGCTGCGATAACGGGGCAGCCATGACAGCAAAGACGCTCACCTTGTGTCGCCTGCCTCGTGTTTTGGTCGTCGCGCTGATGATTGCCCACGATGCGCAGGCGGCGCCCCCCGCGCTACCTGCCGGACTTGAATCCCTCGGTGCGCCGTCTGAGTTGGTGGTTCAGACCCGTGCAACCGATGAGCAGGAAGCGTCTACGCCCTGGATTGAGAATTTAAGTGGCTTTACGGAAATCCGTGCGGGTGATTATTTACATTCACACGCTAGCCAACAGTCGCTCTCCCTTGCGGAGATCCGCGCACAGTTGCATGCGGAAAAATCCTGGGAAACAACGACCTTTAATCTGACGACAGATGTTATCGGCGACACACTCTCTGAATCGCAGGAAATCTCACTCGATCAGGGGGAAGGCTGGATCGACCTGCGTGAAGCCAACTTTATGTGGCGCGCCAGCGAGTCCATGGATGTCAAAGCGGGACGCCAGATTCTGACCTGGGGAACCGGCGACCTGCTTTTTATTAACGACCTGTTTCCGAAGGACTGGAATGCCTTCATCCTGGGCAGGGATGTCGAATACCTGAAAGCACCCTCCGATGCCGTTCGCGTCTCCTTGTTTCAGCCCCTGTTAAATCTCGATCTGGTGGTGACGCCCGTATTTGACGCTGACCGGATCGTTGATGGACGCCGGGTTGTTTTTTATAACCCGACGACGGGCCAGGTAGACGGAGCCGATCGCCCTCTGCAAACCGACCTGCCCGAAGATGCAGAGTGGAGCCTGCGTGCCTATCGCGGGTTTGGTGCCATCGAAGTTGCCCTATACGCGTATGACGGCTTCTGGAAAAGCCCGGCAGGGTTGAATCCCGGTTCAGGCCATGCCACGTTTCCCGGCCTGCGGGTCTGGGGTGCCAGTGTGCGCCTGCCGCTGGGACCCGGGCTATTTAACAGCGAAATTGGCTATTATGACAGCCGTGAGGATGACCACGGAGACAACCCCCTGGTTCGCAACAGCGAGTGGCGCGCCCTGGCAGGCTACGAGCAGGAGTTAATCCCTGAGCTGACGGGTGGCTTACAATACTATGTCGAGCGCATGCAGCATCACGATGCATACCTGGCCAGCCTCGCCCAAGGTGTTACCCCCTCCGACCCACTGCGCCAGGTGCTGACGCTTCGCCTGACACATTTGCTCATGCAGCAGCGCCTGAAACTATCGCTGTTTAACTTCTGGAGCCCGTCAGATGATGATGGGCACCTTCGGATAAATGCACACTATGCCTGGAGTGATCACTGGTCACTGGATGCCGGAATCAATCATTTTTATGCCCACCGGCCTGATACCTTTTTTGGCCAGCTTGAGGAGAATAGCAACGCCTTTGTAGCTGCCCGTTACGGCTTTTAAACGGCACGGGCGTCTTTTGAATGGGTGGGCTTCAAAAACCTTTAGTTTGGAGGGTATGATGGGTTAACGTTCTCATGACAACAATGACCCTCAGGGACCTCCTCAATGCTGCTTTTGATTCTTGGACTTCTGCTTTTTCTGGGTGTTCACTCTATTTCGATCATCAACGAACCCTTTCGCGACCAAGTGGCGAAACGCCTTGGTGTGATGCCGTGGAAAGCGGTATACAGCTGTGTCGCGGGCCTCGGCTTCGTGCTGATTCTGATCGGATACGGACAGGCTCGCCTCGACCCGATTGTGCTCTACACGCCGCCCATCTGGACACGCCATCTCACGATGCTTCTTTTGGTACCGGTCTTCATCCTGTTGTTAGCCGCCTATCTGCCGGGACGTATCAAGCAGGCGACCAAGCATCCAATGCTGGCAGCCACCAAACTGTGGGCACTGGCCCACCTGTTCGCAAATGGAACGCTCGCGGATGTCCTGCTGTTTGGCAGTTTTCTGGCCTGGGCCGTCGCCGATCGCATCTCGATTAAGCGTCGTCGCCCTCATCCCACGCCCATCGCCCATACCGGCCCCCGCAACGATATGATCGCCGTCGGGGGAGGACTGGCACTCTATGTCGCCTTTGTGATTCTGTTGCATCGGGTACTCATTGGCGTGTCTCCCATCGGTTGACGGGATTGAGGAGGGATGCGCTTGGAAGCCAATGCCTTTGATCTCCCCCATGAAGATGCCCTGCTCCCGCTGCTTGAAGGCATTCAACGTGAAGAGGGCGACGCCTTTGAGCAGCTCTACCGCCACTCGGTCGACCGTGTCTATCGCCTTGCCTTATGGATGCTGCGCAATACCGCAGAGGCAGAGGACGTCGTCAGTGAGGTCTATACCAAGGTCTGGACAGAGGCGCTGCGTTATGACCCGCTGCGCGGTTCGGTCATGACCTGGTTGCTGGTGTTGTGCCGTTCACGCGCGCTCGATCGCATTCGCCAAAAACGGCGCTACGTCGCGTTTGAAGGGCTGCCAGAAGAGGCGGCGGATGCTCTGATGGGCAACCTTCAGGAGTATTCAAGTCTGCAGCGCGCACTCAGGCAGTTAACGCCTAATCAGCGACAGCTGGTGGGCCTGGCTTTTTTGCATGGGCTCACCCACGAGGAAATTGCGGAGGCGACCCAACTCCCGCTGGGCACCGTAAAGTCCCACCTGCGCCGGGCGTTGCAAGCTCTGAGATCACAGCTTGAAGAAACCCTTTAGACGGTCACACACAGCGGTGGAAAAGTGTTCAGCCATGGGATATAACAGACAGTATCGGGCCTGATTGAGGAGAGTCGTGTGCCAACCCACCATTCCGAAACCGACAATGACATGACTGACTTACTGGAATCTTTTGCGGAAGCGATCAGTTTACCTGCCCTGTCTGATGCCCGTAAAACTGCCATCTGGGACCGTGTACAGGCCCGCACCGGGATCAGCCCGCCCGGCACCCGCACCGTTCGTGCCGACGCGGGCCACTGGATTCCGCTGATGGGCGGTGTCGACATCAAGATTCTTCACATCGATGCCACCCAGGGGATGCAAACTGCCCTTTGGCGCTTACAACCCGGCGCGGTGCTTCCGGCGCATGGACATAGCCAGGACGAAGAATGTCTGGTGCTGGAGGGTGAAATTCAGCAGGGCGGTCAAGTCTACCGTCAAGGCGATTTTCACCTGGGACTGGCAGGACACGATCATCAGGCGTTCACCACCGACATCGGCGCACTTCTGCTGATCCGTTCCCAGCGGGATTACCTCGCGCCGCATCATTGATGCGGCTCATCACCTGCTACAACGGCAGTAAACGACTGGTATATACGACAGGTCCCGTGGGTGCACCCGTCGGAGAGCCGCCACGCGGCTCAAGGCTGATTGCCAGCTGTCGGCTTTCCAGCAAGGACTGCATCGCCTCTGGGCTCAGCTGAATCGTCAGTCGCCCGCCATCAACCGGCATGACCCCCATTGAAATGGGCGCCCCCTGACCGGGCAGGATCCAGAGTTCAAAATCTTCGCTCGCGGCCTGACGTCCTGCGCCCACGGCTTTGAGTTCAAAGCGACCGTGCGAATTCGCCGCATTCAAAGTCCAGAGCGGCGCAGCCTCAGAAGACTGCACCACGGCGACCCATTCGGTGGCGGCTGGCGTGACCGGTTTGAGAACCAGGGTGAGCGCAAGCACAATCGACGCGGCGGTAGCGACCAGGCTCCAGGATTTCCATAGGCCAGCTGATCTGCGATGTCGACGCTCCGCCAGCGATGATACGGAGGCGGGTATTGGCCACAGGCGCGCCTGCAATCGAGCCGCAATTTGCACTGGTGGTTCAACCGGGGCGACCTGATCGGCCAGCCCACCCAATAAGGCTTCCCACAGCCAAACCTCCTGACGCAGCGGCATGGAATCAACCATCCAGCGTTCAAATCGACGCCGCGCAGCGCCCTTCAGGGTGCCCAGCACATATTCTGCAGCCAACAGGGAATGGCTTTCATCCGTGTATTTTTTCATTGTTCCATGCACCTCTTCAGACTCAGTAATCCGCGCCGTACCCAGCTTTTGATCGTACCCAGTGGCGTTTCCAGCCGTTGAGCCAGTTCGTCATGACTGAAGCCCTGGTAGTAGGCCAGTCTCAGCGTTTCCTGCTGTGGTAGCGCCAGCTGCTCCATGCAGCCCTGCAATTGGGCATCTTCCGATTGTTGGCAGACAAGCCCCTGGGGACCGGGACGCTCGTCAGCCACCCCTTCAAACCAAGCGTCCTCGCCCTGCAATTCGCGTTGCTGACGAATCAGGCTGAGCGAACGATAGCGCGTGATCGCGGCCATCCAGGCGCGGGGCGACCCCCGCTCCTGATGGTATTCACCTGCGTTATGCCAGATCTGGATAAACGCCTCCTGCAGGGCTTCTTCGGCCAGATCCGTGCGTCCCAGTAGAGACACCGACAGACCGTAAAGCCGGGAGGCCATCACATCATAGAGCCGGGTAAAAGCTGCCCGGTCTCCCCCGGCCATGCGGGAAAGCAAGGTTTTCAACTCGTCATCATCTGGCGTCATGCCCCGTTTACTCCTGTCGGTTGCGCGAATTTTAGGTGTGTTGACTGCACTACTTCTGAAACGGGATTTTGGATGCAGTTGAACGAAAAAATATATTTCCGGGTCGGGCTGCATCCATGCCCATCTTTCGCGGGTATCTGTGTTGACGCTGCTTCGAGCAGCCGATAACAACGTCCCACAGGAGATACACCATGAAAATCCAGCCCACTGTCTTATCACGCGTTGTTCGCACACTGATCGTCGCCAGCACCGCTACCGCTGCCGGACTGACGCTGACCAGCGCCACCGCGTTTGCCTCCAGTCATCGTGAAGCGCCATTTATTTCTTCACTGCCACAGGTCGATGGCACTGATTTGTACCTGTTCCGCTCGTATGAAGCCGGTCGCAGCCAATATGTCACGCTGATCGCCAACTACATTCCTCTCCAGGCGGCCTACGGCGGACCCAATTATTTTGATTTGGACTCCGATGCTCGCTATGAAATTAACGTGGACAATAATGGCGATGCCGAACCTGACCTGACCTTCCGCTTCCGTTTTTTTGATCGCCAGGCCAACCTGAAAGTGCCGGTGGGTAATCGGATGACTGCGGTTCCCTTGAAAAACATCGGGGGCATTGGTCCGGGGCGGGATGACACGGCTGCACTGAATGCGAGGCAAGAATATGAGGTATCCCTGGTCCGCCATAGTAATGGGAAAAGTCGTGCCTCCAGACTTCGGGAGGTCGGCAGTGGCCAAACCCGTTTTCGCAAGCCCGCCGATAATATTGGCGCCAAGTCGATCCCCGATTATGAAAGTTATGCCAACGACCACCGCTACGATGTCGCCATTCCCGGCTGTGGCTATGGCCGCGTATTTGTAGGTCAGCGCCGTGAAGGATTTGCGGTAAATCTGGGCGAAATTTTTGATCTGGTGAACACCAATCCATTGGGACCGGTTGACGGTGAAGCGAATGAGGTCGCGGATCTGAATGTCACCAGTCTGGCGCTTGAGGTGCCGATTGCCTGCCTCACACAGGGAGATGATCCCGTGGTCGGTGCCTGGACAACCGCCAGCCTGCCCAAGGCACGTATCCTGAACCCCTGGTCGAACCCGAGGCAGGCATCCAAAGCGAGCTACGAAGTTGGTCCTTTTGTGCAAGTCTCCCGCCTGGGTATGCCGCTGGTGAATGAGGTCGTGATAGGCCTGCCGGACAAGGATCGCTTTAATGCCAGTGCGCCTGCTCAGGATGCGCAGTTCCTGTCCTATGTAACCCACCCCAGTTTGCCCGCCCTGCTGGAAATTCTGTTCGGCAATGCCGGTGCCAAGGCGCCCACGGCCATCCCTCGCAAGGATCTGATCACTGCCTTCCTGACCGGCGTGCCAGGGCTGAACCAACCGAAAGGGGTGAAGCCCTCCGAAATGTTGCGCCTTAACACCCGAATTCCTGTCACCGATGTTGCGCAGCAGCAGAATCTGGGCGTACTGGCCGGTGATTTGGGTGGCTTCCCCAACGGGCGTCGACCCGGTGACGACGTGGTGGATATCGAGTTGAGGGTCGCCATGGGCGCACTGATCGCTGATCCTGCTAAAGCGCCCAATCGTGACCTGCCTTTTACCGATGGCGCCACCGTGAACGCCATGGATTTCCCGGCGGCCTTCCCCTACCTGCAAACCCCGGTTGCCGGTTCACCCAACTAAGGAGACGTCCATGAGATTGGCCAACGCCCGTCGGGCTGCACTGATACTCCCCCTGATTTGGATAAGTACCGCATCAGCAGGCCCAGCGTCACCTGCGCTTGGCACGCCGCTGATCGAGGCGCCGGATGCCCATCTGGTTGTCGCGCGCGCACGTGAACCACTTCCTGCCGCGACACCTGACCGCCTGCGGTCGCTGGCGCGACGTTCCGCACAGGGAGACATGCTCAGCGCCGGCGAGGCTGAGGCCGTTTTACGTGAACTTGAAGGCACCTCGCTTGAACCCGATATCCAGCTGCTTCGTGCGCAGCTCAATCAACGCCTGCACCGTTTTGAACAGGCGCGAAATGACCTTGAATCACTGGAACAAAACCCCGCCTTCGCTCACGAGGCGGGCCTCCAGCGTCTGGCAGTGGCGCTGGCGACAGGTCATCTGGATGAGGCCAAAGCGGCCTGTGGGCGCCTGAATTCGCAACTCAATCCGAGCCTTTATCATCTTTGCGACGCCAACGTGGATGCACGCGCGGGCCATCTGGAGCACGCCTGGCACCTCGGGCGTGAGTTACTCGCCAACAAGCATCAGGATCTGACGGTCGGAAGCCGTCACTGGCTCCTGACCAGCCTGGCCGAGTGGGCGGAACAGAGAGGGCAGGAAGATCCGCGCCCCTGGTGGCAGGCGGCCTATCTGATCGCCCCCGAAGACACCTACACACGGGCCGGGCTGGCACGAACGGCACTCGCACAACAGGATTTCCCAATGGCCCTGCGTTTGACAGAAGGCCAGGAAAACCTGGATACATTATTGGTTATCAGGACGATCGCGGCGCGTCTGTCTGCTCATCCCGATGCCGACACGCTGACCCGCAAAACGCTGCAGCGGCTGCAAGAAGCCGAATGGCGAGGCGAAGTCCTGCATGCGCGGGATTTTGCAAGGTTTCTGCTCCACCTCGGCGGTTCTCCGCAAAAGGCTCTGGCCCTGGCCCGCGCCAATTGGTCCAGCCAAAAAGAGCCGTTGGATGCCCGAATTCTGGCACAGGCGGCAGTGGGCGCTCACAGTATCGATGATCTGGACACCTTGCGTGATTGGGTGCAACAGACCGGTCTGGAGGACGCCCCTCTCTCCCGCCTGCTTGCATCTTCCACCCGACGTGCGGAGGTAGCACCATGATTGCCCGATTTCCTTGGCTTTGGCTATGGCTTTGGCTCTGGCTGCTTTCACCCGTGTGTCAGGCGCATAAATCCAGCGATGCCTTTCTCTATCTTGACACCAAAACCTCATTGGGGCGCTATGATATATCCCTTACGGACATGGATCGGATCATCCCCGGTGGGCTGGATCAGGATAGAAACGGCGAGATCACCTGGATGGAAACGCGAGCGCGACTCGACGATCTGAACCGCTACCTGGATGCACGACTGCGCATTGAAAGCCAGGGTCAAGCCTGCGCCCTGAGTTGGCAAACGCCCGGACTGACCCAACACAGTGACGGTTACCATGTCGCCAATCCCTTTGCTGTCGACTGTCACAATCAGGTCATGGATCGGGTGGACTATCATGTTCTGTTTGATATGGATTCGATGCATCGGGGTTTGATTCAGATACAAAGTGAGACGGAAGAACGTCTGACGGCGCTGTCACCCGATTCAACCTCACTGCCCCTGCAGGACGAGGGCTCACTGCTGGACACGGTATCCGCTTTTTTCCATCAGGGTGTCTGGCACCTATGGATGGGCTATGACCATCTGTTATTCCTGCTCGCCTTGCTGCTACCGGCCGTTCTGCGTCGCCAATCCGGGCAGTGGGTGCCGGCGCTCAGTGCTCAGGCGGTTGTTCGCGAGGTACTCACGCTGGTGACCCTGTTTACGCTGGCCCATTCAGTCACCCTCTCACTGGCAACACTTGAAATCGTACGCCCCTCCACGGTGGCGATCGAAGTACTGATTGCCCTATCGATCAGTTTTGCCGGCTTACAGGTTCTTTTCCCGATTAACCGGGGTCGCAGCGGCATATTAGCCTTCAGTTTTGGGCTGATCCACGGCTTTGGCTTTGCTAACGCGCTCTCGGAACTGGGGGTTACCTTAATGCACAAAGCCTGGGCCCTGGCAGCCTTTAATCTGGGGGTGGAAACCGGTCAGATTGTGGTTGTCGCCCTCACCCTACCCCTACTATTCCTTTGGCGCAGAAACCCAACCTACCAGCGGTGGCTGACGCCGGGCTCCGCCTGGTGTATTGTCGTCGTCGGGCTTTACTGGACACTCGAACGCAGCCTTTTTTAACCCCATGATCAAGGAAATCACTATGCAATGCATTACTGTTACGTATTCCAATCCAGCCGAAGGATGCTTTGATTTTGATTACTATGTAAATCGGCACCTGCCGATGGTGCGTGACCGTCTTGGCGAGAACTGTAGCCAGGTCGAAGTGCGTCGCGGCCAGGCCGCACTGGACGGCAGCCCTGCCGTCTATCGCTGTATCGCGACGCTCTGGATTCAGCCGGTCATTCAGATCGATGAAATCCTGGGATGAGTCTTGCCTTTAGGCGTTAATTGGTTTAGTCTTCCCGCCCGTGAAATTCGGTCTGCGCGGCGGGCTGACGTTTTGCGAACAGATGTGGAGAGGTGTCCGAGCGGTTGAAGGAGCTACCCTGGAAAGGTAGTATGGGGGCAACCTCATCGAGGGTTCGAATCCCTCCCTCTCCGCCACTTCTGTATTCTTAGGCGCTACGCCTGTTCTTCTTTAATTCTTTTTCAAGTTTTTTGCCAGCTCAGAGACTTTATCGAGCGATTCGATCAGGTCGGGCAAGGGTTGAGGCCTTGAAAAGTAGTAACCTTGCGCCAGATTGCAACCGAGCGCATTTAAAAACGTAATTTGCTCCAGGTTTTCGACCCCTTCCGCGACCAGATCCAATCCCGCACCTTCCGTAAACGCTTTCAGCGCTCTGAACAATGCCTGCTCGCGCCGCGTCAGGTCGCCTAGACAGGCACGATCGACCTTGATAAGCGTTACACCTAACTCGGCGATCTGAGCCAGATTCGAAAAGCCGGTGCCAAAATCATCCACTGCCAACCGGATGCCCATGGCTTTTAATTGAGACAAGCGTTCGGACAGATTGGCCGGTTCAGAACGCAGCATGGTTTCATTCACTTCCAGGACCAGGTTCGACGGATTCAATCCACTCAGGCGCAGTGCCCGAGCAACGGTTTCAAGCAAATCCGCATGCTCGAACTGCTTTGAAGAGAGGTTCACCGACACCGTGAAGATCTGCCCTGATCGCGCCATCAACTCCACCATGTCGCTGCAGGCGCGCGTCAGCACCCACTCACCCAGCTTGAGAATAAAGCCACTGGATTCGGCCATCGGAATCATGCGTCCTGGCGAAACCGCCCCAAACTGGTCATCGTTCCAGCGCAAAAATGCCTCAAAGCCTGTCACTGTTCGGCTTTGAAGATCAATCACGGGTTGGTAATGCACGCTCAGCAAGTGGTTATCCAGCGCATTGCGTAAGGCCTGTTCAAACATCCGCTCATCGGACTGCAAAGTCGCCATTCGGTCATTATAAATCCGATAGCCGTTGCGACCTGCGCGTTTGGCTTCATACATGGCGACATCGGCGCGTTTGATCAAGGTCTCATGATCCGTTCCATCGCGTGGCGAAATGCTCAATCCAAAACTTGGCGTGACAGGCAGCGACTTGTCTCCCAGGCGCACCGGCTCAGAAAAGGCCGCATGGATTTTTTTGCACAGACTTTCGGCATCGTCCTGCGAGCCAATATCGGGCAAAACCATCATAAACTCATCACCGCCCATCCGCGCAACCGTATCCGACTCACGCACGGCTTTGACCAGTCGATGTGCGACTTCCACCAGCAACTCATCCCCAGAATCATGCCCATAGGTATCATTGATTTGCTTAAACTTATCAACATCCAGTACAACCACGCCTAATGAGCCACCATAACGACGTTGTCGCTGCAGCGCCATGTTCAGGCGATCCAGCATCAAAGTGCGATTGGGGAGTTGGGTCAAGGGGTCGTGGTGCGCGATGTGCCGCATGTACTCTTCGTGACGCTTCTGATCCGAGCGGTCATAGGCGACCAGGAGAAAGCCCGTGAGTTGGGCCTCAGAGGTACGCAGCGGTGAAACCGTCACATTCACGTGCAGGCGCGCGCCTTCACGTGAAATAAAGGTCCAGTTATTGCGATCGGTCGCCCCTTCCCGCGCCCTGGCGATCAATACTTCCTGCCCGGGACGTACTTCACGCCCTAAATCCTGGCTCAAGGCCTGAGCCCGCTCATTCAATTCATCACTATCAAACAGTAGCGGCAGCGAACGTGACCCGATAAGAAAGTGCTTGTCGTAATGCAGTAGATTTTCAAGAGACGGGCTGACGGCGAGAATGCAGCCTTCGGTGTCCATGGCTATCATGCTAAAGGGTGAACTGTCTATGATAGACTGCGTCAGTGCACTGGCCTGCCGAATCGCGTTTTCAGCCCGAATCCGGGGCGACAGGTCGATAATAGTCGCCAGGACACGGGTTTCGCCACGCAACTGAATACCGCTGAGTGAAATCTCGACGGGCAAGGGGCTAAGGTCTTTCCTTAACAGGCTAAGATCTCTCCCCTCTCGCATAACCCGAGTCGACATGTCTTCGAAAAAGTGCGTCATATGATTATGGTGGCGCTTGCGTAAGGACGAAGGAATCAGCAGATCAATTGATTCTCCCAACAGTTCATTCTGATCATATCCGGTCAGATTGTGAGCAGCCTGATTCGCCAGAATGATTTTACCCTCCGCATCAACCGCCAACATTGCAACGGGAGCCCATTGAATAGTTTTCGCCAACACATCGACTTCGGCGCGTTGATGCGTCACCTCATCAAAGATAATGACATGCATGCCATCCTTGAGTGAGCGGCACTTCAGTTCATAGATTTGGCCACTGTTCGTTCGATAATCAACCGCTTCATTTCCCTCAAGCACATGCTTGCGCAAGAAATCACGCAAATGACTGATGGTTTCTGCGCCATCAAGCACCCCATTCTCAGACAAGAGTATGGCAAGAGAAACCAGATCGCTCAGATTATCCAGCGCCGATTTGCTTTTCGCGAAGAGTTTGTTGAAGCGCCGATTACGGTATTTAACCGTGTAATCAGCACCCAACACCAACACACCTTGTTCGACGATGTCCAACGTAGTATGCGAGAGATCTTTGGCTTCCTCTAATTCTCGACGCAGTGCCCGCGCTCGCCCGCGTAACGCATGTTTTTCGATCGCACGCTGAAGAATGGAATTCAGCACTTCCAGAAAGCTGCCACTGGTATCCTTGACAACAAAGTCGTCCACACCCGCTGACAGGGCTTCATAAGCAAGCCGCATATCTGTGACAGCAGTCATCACGACAAAGGCAGGATATAACCCTCGTTCAGTCGCCACTTTATACAAATCAACGCCTGTCATATCGGGCAAGTTGTAATCAGACAGCACGATATCGACCGAGGCTTGCTGCATGCAACTCAACGCATCCTTTGCACTACCAACCGTCAATACACCAAAGTCAGCTTGCTCGACAACCACCTGCATGAGTGCAGCCTGATCCGGGTCATCTTCAACCAGCAATAGCCATTTTTTCATGAAGGTACGTCGAAAACTTTAGACATTCCAACAAGTATAGAAGAATTTTGGCTAGCGACAGCGCCACGCGGCCATTCTTTAGGAGTAGCTGCGACTGGCACCAGACGCTATGCTTGCTCTCTTTATCCAGGAAATTGATCGCATGAATCTCCGCGCACGGCTTGATGCCGCCTTATACCGCCTCAAAGAGCTCGTGCGGGCGGCAAGCAAAGCGCGTGGCATCTGCGTTGATATTCATGGGCCCGAGAAGCATAGCGGCACTGTGTTGACCCTGCGCTACATCGGATCAGGCCATGGTCTTAACTACTGGATCGATCAGATTTTTGGCGAGCCCTGCAAAGAGCTGGCACGTTCCCACATTCCGCTCTGGCACCTCGGCCGGGCCGCTGAAAACCCGCCCTCAGGCACTGACCTGCTACTCTGTGATTTACCCTGGCCCTACTACCATCTGCATCGGGGCGTATTCTGGCGCATGCCGGGCTGGATTCTGCAGAAGACGCGTCTTGCCCCAGTGTGGGAGGATGTGGTGGCGGGCTTTCGCAAAAACACGCGAAGCACTGACCTGCGCAAGGTACGCAAATATGGATTAAGCTACCGGATCACCTCCGATCCTGAACAGCTTGCCCTCTTCCACGATACGCTATTTGAGCCGTACACCCGCCAGCGCTTTGGCCATCTGATTAACGGTGATACGCGGGAAGACATCATTCATTTTGGTGTACATGAGGGTGTATTGCTGCAGGTGATGTGTGGCGATGACTGGGTTGCAGGCGTGGTGCTGTCTCACTGGCAGGATGAAATGCATTTTTTGTGGCTGGGCTTACCCGACGGACTGGAACGCGGACTTGCCGATGCGGCCTTGAGCGGAATCTACCTGTTTTCACTCCAATATGCGCATGCTCAGGGTTGTGCAGACATGGATTTCAGCCTGACCCGCCCCCTGATAAGCAATGGGATTTATCATTACAAGCGTAAATGGGGTGCACGGTTAATCGACGATTGGCCACAAGCTGAATTTCACTGGCAGTTTCTCACCCTGTCGCCTGCCGTGCGGAGTTTCCTCGCTGAACACCCCATGATTCTGAGAGAGCAGGGAAACTTAGTTGCCTACCACTGGGCGGAGGGGCACACGACACCGGATACCCTGCTGCGCCTGGGCGAACAAGGCTATTCAGAAGGACTTGCCGTTTACCGGATGCTCCTGCCAGAGGGTCTGAACACGGGAGAACCAGGCCAGCCACTCCCGGATTGGCTGCGTCTTCATCTCCTCAGCGAAACCTCATCGCCGCTGCAACGCCTGCACGCGCCTTTCAGGGACGACTGAACAACTGACGCACACCCTGGAGTATGTCGACGATCAGCCAGCCCAGAATACGCGGATTTCGCACAGCTTTACCCAGCGAATAGGGCCACCAGGCGGTGCCAAACGGTATATAGACCCGAACCGGAATCTGCTCTCGTCGCGCCATCGCCAGCATCGTGCGCATCGGCATGCCATAGAGCAGCTCCAGTTCACAAGCCACCCCCGACTGACGCAAGAGATCAATCGATTTTTTCACCGTCACGGGATCGTGGCTGGCAATCGCCACTTCCCTGGCACAGCGTGACAGTGACTCTACCAAAGAAAGAAAACCCTCCGTTCGATCCTTATCGGGTTCGTTTGGATCAATCCATTCACCTTTAACGACCCGCACCCTGACACCCTGGGCGCTAGCCCATTCCGCGTCAGCGATGCTGCGTGACCAACGCCCTGGAATCGTTAACCCCACCCGACACCCCGTAGCACAGGCCTGGCTCACGCAGTCGCGGGTCGCGTCGGCCATATCGACCCCGTGAGAATCGAAGTGAACGCGAATGCCACTGCCCTGAGCTTTATCCAGAATGGGCTGCAGCAGATCTGACCGATAATCCATGGCCGGCACCTTAACCGAGACATAGCCCAAGGGGGTAAGGCTAGCGACTGCCTCGGCGACCGATTGCGTTTGTTGGGCGACGAATTCTGCGGAATCCTCATCTTCCGGGAAATAGCCGATGGTGACGGCAATTCCGTCCTGGCTGAACTTAGCCGCGATCGCCAGGGCATCTGCTAAGGCCGGCCCCGGCACATAAGCACGCCCCACCACCTGCATCAGGGGTTCAATCGCCGACCACAAAAGGGATTTTATACCCGCCATCAAGACCTCTCACCAAACGTAAAAATGGATTGCTCCAACGGTATCCCGTCAATGCATTCTGGCAGCCCTGAATCCGAAAAAGGACTGAACACCCGGATCCGGGAAATGCCGTCAAGCACCCCCTGCTTTAGCACATCCAATACGTCGGGTATCAGCGCTGAGCTGAGCGCGCAAACCTGCACCTCAAGTGTGTCTGCGCTGACGGAAACCCAGGGCTGCCGGGTTAACCAGCTCACCATTGTCCCGTCTGGTCTGTTCGCGCTGAGATACAGGCGGGTTTCAGACTGGGGCGAAGCCACAACACATGCACCCCATTTGCGCTTGTGAAGCCACACACCATCGGTTAGCAGCGGCCGTGTGGTTCCCAGTCGAATTCGGCGGAACCCGGAAGCATGGGCGTGTTGAATCATATGATAATACAGAGCACCCTGAACCAGTCGTTGATTCGGCGATGGCTGTTGCCGATTCATACCGACCAAAATCCAGTCCAACTCCTCGCCAACTTCACGAAAAAGGGCTGAAGCAACCCAATGTCCGTCATCCCAAAGACGAAACAAGCGGTGAGTGGGTGTCGTCGTGCGTAGCCAGTCCCGACTGACCAGAACACCGGCCTCGCCATGGCGATCCGCCATCAAAGGCGCATACTGATTCTCGTAAAAGATTTCCAGGCTCGCGGCATCCTGGACAATATCGTAACGGAATCCTGCACGCTGGATACGCGGTACGTCGCGTTTCAGGGTGCTTTTGCGGAACCGGCCGCAGACCGCGGCCCAGTCCCCGTCGAGATCCAGCAGGTGTTCGATCCAGTCAGGAATGACGATATGCCCTTGAGGGCGCAGCAAACGATCCAGGAAAGGGGTGACTTCGACCACATGCAGCCCACTTGCGGCAGGCGGCAACCCTCCCACGCGAAGGGCCAGTAACGATGTCTGCCGGGTCTGACAGGTTTTAGGCTCTGTCTCAAACAGAAGGTGCTGCAACCAGGCCAGTGAGTTACCTTTACCGACATAGTGGAGCGAGCCATTGCCCGCTTCACCACGCAGCACACCTTCATAAACACCCACCGTAAAGCGGCGCGAGAACAGCATGGTCAGCACAGAACGCAAGGGTAGGTTCACGCGATCATCTCCTGAAATCGCGCACAACGCTGAGAATGCCTGTTACACTGACACACATGGTTCTCCGATTAAATAAAGCGAATTATGGCTGCAATTATACTGAAACGCACGATCTACACTGGGTTCCTTGCTCTTTGCCTGTGGATGACCCTACCCGCCTTTGCAGAACCCCATCAGGGGCTATTCCGTGAAATCAGCCGCGAGGGTAAGACCGGCTGGATATTGGGGGCGGTTCATACCGGGCGTCCCGATTATTTTCCGTTGCGCGATGCGATTGAAGAGGCCTTTGCTCACAGCGACGTTCTGCTGTTCGAGATGGATGAGCAGTCGCCGGCCTCCGACGAACAACAGCGCATCCTGCAGCGCCTGACGCTCTATCCCCATCCGGATCGTATTCAGAACCATATCAGCGCAGAGACCCGTAAGCGTCTGACGCAGGCTCTGGGTGACTATAGCATTCCCCTGCAGGCGGTTGAAAATCAGCTCCCCGCATTCATCGCACTCATGCTGACAACCTTGCAGATGCAGCAGGCCGGTTATTCGGCCGAGTTCGGCATTGATGGTCATTTAATCCAGAGAGCGCGAGGGACGAAAACACTTCGCCCAATTGAAACCTTTGAAGAGCAAATCCAACTGATCGCCAACCTTCCTCAGACAGAGAAGCTGTTGGTCGATGCTATGGACGACCTGCATGACAACCCCGACCTGTGGAAGTCCATAGAAGACACCTGGCACCGTGGCGATCTGGAACGTCTGGAACAACTGGTTCTGATTGAGCCACTGCAGGAAGACCCGTCGCAGCAGGATCTGTTTAACGCGATGTTTTTTGACCGCAATCCGCGTATGGCCAAGGCCTTTGACACCTGCATCCAGTCCGGTCGCCGCTGCTTTATGACGGTTGGTGCCGGTCATCTGCCGGGTAAAGAGGGCATACTGAAATGGCTGCAGGACCAGGGTTACACCGTTCAGGCGCGCTAAATGATGGATTTACACGTCGTCTTTCTGAACCACTATCTGGTTTGTAATGTCACACCGCTGCTGACGCCCGACAATTCGGTCAAGCAGGTACTCGCGCTTGGTCGCCCGGCGCAGCGTGATCGTGCTGACGACCTGAAATGCGTCCTGAATTCACGTGGCATCGTCGTACGGTTTGTGGCACTGAGCACGGAGCGTCCAACTGAACTGTGCGAGCAGATTGAACACGCGATTCGTGAAACACTCGCACAGTTGCCGGGTCAGCCGCACTTGCAGCCGCAACTCAACGCCACCGCAGCAGATGTGCCTTGCCTCCTCGCCGCCAGCGAGATTTTCCGCCAACACGGATGGCCCATTTTCTATGTTGACCCCTGGCAGGATACCCTCCACTGGGCCGCAGGGCGTCCCGGAACGCCCCCACTGGATCTGCCGAACCGCTTGCGTATTCCTGATTTTCTCCGGGTGTATGGCTCTGAAATCGAGGGGCCTCTGCAGAGACAGGTACTGCCCGACGACGTCCAGACACTCTGTCGCGATTGGATAAGACTTGCCCAATCTTCACCGTCATCACTCAGGCGCATGAATGTGCTGGCCTATGAAGCCGGTCAACCTGAGCGTCAGCGCCCGCTGAGCCGGCAGGATCTTGGTGACAGCACCCTGCAGCACATGATCGACGGACTCCTGGGCCTCGGCTACGCGCGCATCCATGAGGGGCGCTTGACCTTCAGGACGGAGGAAGCGCGGTCATTCGCCAACGGCATTTGGTTCGAAAACTGGGTATTTACCGAGCTTCACGCTTTGCGCGAACAAATACCCGACATCCAGGACCTGGCCCTCGGCGTAAGCATCATGCGCGAGGTCGGCGAGGAATCCGTCCGCAATGAATTTGATGTGATGGTGCTGGCCGCCAATCGTTTATTCCTCATCGAATGCAAGACCAAGGTGCTCGGCAATGATAACAAAGGCACCGAAGCCCTTTATAAACTCGACGCCTTGACCGAGTTAATGGGCGGGTTCCCAGCGCGCGCCGCTATTTGCAGCTTTCTCCCGATCACCGACGGCGATCGCTTGCGGGCCCATGACATGGGCATTGAAGTCTTTGATGGTCAGTTCAACCAGCTACCGGAGCGACTCAGAACCTGGATTGAACGTGGAATCAAACCCGGCGCGAAATCCAGGCGATGAGGCTTTCAGCGGCCTGTATACTCGCCGGAGCAGGATTCCTGGCGTCCGACAGTTCCTTGCCTGATTCAGCCCCGACGCGGCCCGCACTGGGCCTCAAAGCCGCCCAGTGCCATTTTGAGGCGGCACCCGATTTGCCGCCTCACGATTGCCTTGAAATGGTCGTACCCGAAAATCCTGATGATGCCGCCTCTGCAAGGGTCACTTTCCCGCTGGTTCGCTTCCAGGCTGAAAGACCTTTCGGAAGCCTCCCTCAACCGCCCGTACTGCACTTGGGAGGGGGCGGGCCAGGGGCCGCCATGATCAGCGGCACCTACGTCGATATCGCGACGCTTCTGAACGCCTATGCCCCCCTGTCGCTCAATATGGGAATGGACCTGATCATTGTCGACCCACGCGGCAGTGGCGCCTCCCGACCATCACTGAATTGCCCTGAAATCGCGGAGGGATTTGCCGCGGTGATGCAACTGCCGGATACCGCCGCCCAACTGCGGCAGCTCAATACCCTCAGTCACCGCTGCTATCGCCGCCTGCGCAAACAGGGCATCAGGCTGGAAGACTATCGCAGCCTGCGCATTGCCCAGGACATCGAAGCTTTGCGCAAAGCCCTTGATATTGATCGCTGGCACCTCTATGGCATCTCTTACGGCACCCGCTACGCCTTGACCCTGATTCGGGAGGTCCCGGACACCGTTGCGTCCGCCGTGCTGGACAGTCCGGTTTTTTCAGGTGTGAACTATGGTGAAAGAGCAGCCACCGACTTTCATGCCGCCTTCAGGCAGGTATTTGATCGTTGCGACAATGTGCCAGCCTGTAATAGGCAATTTCCCCGCTTGAGCGATCGCTTCTGGAAACTGATCGCCCACCTGAATACTCAAGCGCTTAAACAAGAAATGCACGACCCGGACACATCCGATCGTCTGCCGTTCACGCTTACCGGAGACACGCTGCTCAATATTCTGTTTATCAATCTTTATGCACCCGGCTTTGCCGATGCATTCCCGGCACTGATTGATGCGCTGGAATCAGGTGACTATCGTCCTTTGACCGCCCTTGCCGAACACTGGTATCTGTTTATGACGGACGTCGACTTCAGTGATGGTAGTTACAATTCACATGTGTGTGCTGACGAAGCCGCCTTTGTTGATGGTGAGGTATTGGCCAGGAGCTACAAGGACCTGCCGCCGCCTCTCCGCGAGATCATGCAACGCACACATGAGACTACGCTGCAGTTTTGTCGTGACGTCTGGCCGGTTAAACCCTCGGGCGACCCTTATGTCCTGAAGGCAATCAATACCTCAACGCCGGTTCTGATCCTTCAGGGTGCGCTGGACCCCGCGGTTAACGCCGCTTATCTCAAAGAACAATATCCCCACTATACCCATGCGTTCTGGCAGGTCTACCCCAACGCTGCACATGATGTTGTGGGGAGCGAAGCGGAAGCTGCGAGGGCAGCAGGCTGCTTCTTTGCCACCGGCCAGCCTTGTGTTACTGTGAAATGAATTAGTCAGAATTGATGGAAATTCGGAATGTCCCTGCGCGCCTCACTTTACCTCACCGTCATTGCGCTGATTGTGTTTTTGGCCTACCGCACAATAGGCGACTCCGGCGTGCTACTGGACATAGAGAATACATTTAACGGCACCTGCCAACCCGTCGAAGGCGTGACAGGAGGAGAAGATATTACCATCGATCGCAGCACCGGTTTGGTCTACATTTCAGCAGATGATCGTTGGTCCACCCTGGCTGGAAATCCCCGACAGGGGCACATTTATGCCATGGCCGTTGACGGTCCCACCGCATTGCCGATAAGCCTGACCCCCGAATTACCGTTCAGCTTTCACCCGCACGGCCTGTCTATTTTTAGGGACGAGGACGGATCCACACGTTTATTTGTCGTAAATCATCGCGAGGATGGCAGTGACTGGGTCGAAATTTTCAAGGTGAATGGCACACTCCCTCTAACGCATCTGCGCTCAATCACCTATCCCGATTTGATATCCCCCAACGATCTGGTCGCAACCGGCCCAGAAACCTTCTATGCCACCAGTGATCACGGCTTTCCCCGAAGCCACTGGATGCAGACAGCAGAAGATTACCTGGGCCTTCCTATGGCCAGTGTTACCTATTTTGATGGCCAGGATGGGCACCGGGTAGCGGAGGGTCTGCGCTACGCCAATGGCATCAATCTCTCTGCCGATGGAAAGACACTGTATGTTGCGGAAGTCGTCGCTCGCCGCTTATCCGTCTTTAAAATTGGCCCGACGCCCACCGAGCTGAGGCAAGAACGAACGGTTGACGTAGGCACAGGTCTGGATAATCTCGAATGGGGCGATGATGGTGAGCTGTGGACGGGCGGTCACCCTCGCCTGTTTGACTTTGTCGACCATGCTAAAAATCCGGAGGCCTACAGCCCTTCAGACGTCGTTCGCATTAATCCCCGCACCTATGCGGTGACACCGGTTTACCGGAATGATGGCGGCGAGCTTTCGGGTAGCAGTGTCGCGACGGTCGCCGGTAAAACCCTTCTGATCGGGCCTGTTTTTGAGCACCACCTGCTGCGTTGTCATATGAATTGATCATCGAAAGAACCGACTTACCATGCGTCTGATTCCGCCCTCGCCCCAGAACAATAGACCCGTTCGCCTGCGGGTTGTGCGTACGACCAGTAACAGCACGTACTTTATCAAAGCCAACCAGCTACGCTTCTGCATCCACGAACGAGGGCATGCAGACAATCCGGTCATCCTGATGATTGGCGGCCTGGGCTGGCAGATGACCATCTGGCCCGATGCGCTCCTGAACGGTCTGGTGGAACAGGGCTTCCGGGTCATTTGTTTTGATAACCGGGATATCGGTTTGACCGACAAGATCCATTCACGCCGTCTTTTCAATACCCGTCTTGCCTTTGTCAAAGCACAGAGTAAATTGCACGTCGAAGCCAATTACACCCTGTATGACATGGCGACCGACACCTCCGAATTGATAAAGATGCTCGGATTACGCCGGGTCCATGTTGTCGGCATGGATATGGGGGGAGGCATCGGTCAGATACTGGCAGCCACTCAGCCACATCAGGTTGCGTCGCTCACGTTGATCGGCACCTCGACCAACGACCCTCAACTACCCTTGCCTGATATGCGCCTGCTGAGACTGATCAATCAGTCCGCGCCACCCGCCCATCGGCAGGAAGCGGTCGTCGAGCGCTGGATGGAGTTCTGGCATATGGTGCGTAGCCCCCGCTACCCTGTCGACACTCAGGCACTGCACCAATTACTTGTTCACAATTTCAAGCGCAGCTATTGCCCGGAAGGAGCGCTTCGACAACTTCAGGCCATTATCGCCACCGGTACGCTGCGGCGACTGATTCCCCGCATTCAATGTCCCACGCTGATACTACACGGCGAAAAAGACAAACTGGTTCACCCCCTGGGTGGAAAGGATTTACAGCGACACATCAAAGGCTCACGGCTTCGTGTCCTGATTGGGATGGGGCACGACCTGCCACCGGCACTTTGTCCTCAGCTGATAGATCATATTACCGAGAACGCGACTTACGGAACGACGGAATGAACCGTATAGATCCAGGCCCATAAGGTATGATCGTCCCGCAGGATAACCTCCGTTTGAACGCGGGTGTAGGCGCTGCCCTCATAAGCGTCGAGCAGGGGCCAGTGTCCTGCCAGCAAGGAAGAGGAAAAGACCATTCCGGCGACGGGATGTCCCCTGGTATCCAAGCTTAAGGCAGGATACCCTCCAGTCTGAGGCAGTCCATCTGGATAATGATGACCGCATACACTGGCCTGTCGCCAAATACCCTCGATTCCCGCCAAAAAGTGCTCTGCCGACTCTCCTGGTTTCAGCGACCCGTAAACAAATAGATGCTCTTCCCGCGCGCCCTCATTCATGGGCAGGCCAGTCTGAAGCTGTCATCCAAAGGTTTGCCAATCTATTCACGCCGACGCCTCACATTGCTACAACATTGTCGATAGTGTAAACCAGTGCACGCAAAACGGGCAGATGCGCAAAACTACGCTATCCTGAACAAATAATACACAAGCACATGAAGAACCTGCGTTAAGCAGCTGATGGAGAAGCATTTCGGTGCGTTACGGTTTTGTTAGATTGGATTACACAGCCATTCTGCTGGGGAAACCGCTCAAGTTTCCAGTTTACACGGGGGATGGCCGACTGCTTCTCAATAAAGGCTATATTGTCCGTACACGCGAACAGCTCGAAACCCTCATTACCCGAGGGATCTATCAGCGCATTGAGGATCGCCGGATACAACGCCCTGGCGGAGGAACAGGTCCGGCTGAGGTCCTGAAGGCCGGCGTCAATCCCTTTACGGAATTCGACACACTGGCCACCCCCTTGCGTGCGGCAGCAACCCTTATCACTCAGCGAGATCCTGAAGCCGGTAAAAAAATTCGCCTTTTGGTGAGCCGGATAGAGGATTTCTGCGAACAGGAACCCGACGCCTGCCTGGGTAAAATCCACTTCCAAACCTCACCTGAACCCCTGGATCAGGCGCTCTTTCATGCCTTGCTCTGTTGCCTGGTAAGCCGGAATCTCGGGCTGGATATTCAACGTGGAAAACGACTCATCGCAGCGGCTTTGACGGCGAATCTGGCCCTGCTGCCCTTTCAGGATAAACTCAACCAGTCTCGCAGCAGCCTTAACGAAAAGCAGCGGGAAGTCATCAATAAACACCCACAACTGGGTGCTCTGGCCCTGCGACAGGCGGGGATTCAGGACGACTACTGGCTGCGAATCATCGAGCAGCACCATGAGCGCTTTGATGGCAGCGGTTATCCAGGTCAATTGAAAGGACCCTCAATTCTGGCCGAGGCGCGCATACTGGCGGCAGTGGAATACTACACCTCACTGATTACAGACAGGGCCTATCGCGAACCGATCAGCCCTGGCGATGCGCAGCAAAGTATTCTTGCTGGCCTGCCCGCCGAGGAACCCACTGATCTCTACCTGGCGCTGATCGAGGTCATCACCCCTTTTCCGCCCGGTGCATTGGTCCAGCTGGTCAACGGCGAAATCGCACTGGTCACCCACCGATCAGCCGCTGGCAGTATTCCCCCGACGCCCCGCGTAAAAGCCATTATCAACCCCAAGGGTGGCTATTACGCGGGCCCACTGCAGCGGCATACCGATCAGGACGACTATCGCATCCACGACTGGCACCCGCCCTGCCCCCTTCCTCCGCTCAATTTGACCCAGATCTGGGGGCTCAACTGAGCTTCAGGAATTCTACCTAGAGAATATTGACGCACTTCACAAGCAAGGCGATACTCGGAGCACAAGATCGAGTGATCAAAATTCGACAGAGTCGCAGTAAGGACTCGTTGCGACTTTACTTCCAACCCGGAGGGACTTTTGAAAAAAAACGAAAACCTGCTTTTGATTGGCCTCGCAGTGCTGATCGTGGGCTATGAATCTTACACTGCGTTTACCGCAGACGAGCTGCAATTGACGATGGCGAGTGATATGCGCCTCTCGTCCGCAGGGTCCTATACACTGAGTTCAGAAAGTCTGTCACCTACCCCCGCGTCGCCCGTCAGGAACGTCACGCCGACAGTCCCGGCAAGGACGGCAACTCAGGCCAAAACCGAGCAGGGAATTGCGGCGGCATTGGAGCGACGCTACAGCGAATTGAATCAAAATGCTGACTACCCAACGCTCGAACAGCGTGTGGACGAAATGCAGGGACGTCGGGACGGTCAGGCGTTCTCCCCCCAATCGGTCGTAAAATTGATGGAACAGGGTGCTGTCTGGCTGGAACGGGATGAACCGGGCCCCAGTCTGAAACTCAGTGACGATGAACGCCATGACGGTCGCAGTTTTGTTCAATTTGAACCCACCCGCATTGAATCACTGATGGCCGGTGACTTGCTGGAGTTGCCGCTTCCGATGGAAAAAGCTACCTATACCCTGCTGGTCGAATCGGTTGAAGTGGGCGATCACGGAGATGTCACCTGGAATGGTCGGATCGCCGAGTTTACCAATGACAATCAGGTCACCATTACCCAGGGCAAGCAACTTACCGTCGCAGGCATCACAACCCCGATGGGGCAATATGTGCTTGAAGCCCGCAATGGCAGTGGCTGGATAGCGGCCGGTGGCGACTTGTTCAAGCAAGACTTTGAAGTGACTGACGAAGTTGCAGTGAAGTCCAACTCACAATAATAAACAACGTAAATACGGGAGAATCCACTATGTCGCTGACTGTCCGCTCATTCAGCCGGGCCCTTGCGGCCGCCTGCCTGTTACCTACTGCCTTCGCGAGCGCGAAAACACTGGACCTGTTAGTCCTGCACGACGCGTACTCCAAGACCTATTTTTCGGAAGAACCTGCTGTCGCGATGCAGAACTGGGTCACTCAGATGAACAGCATGTACGCCAACAGTCAGGTTGACGTACAGATTAATCTGGTTGGCGTGTTACCCCACGAAGAGGATGGCGGTGACATGGAAGCTGTTTTGCGTAATCTGCAAAAAGATGATTGGGTTAAGACGCAGCGCGACGCGTTGGGCGCAGACATGGTGGCACAACTCCATGAAAGCGGTAGCTGCGGTATCGCGTTTCTGACGGTCGATCCCGCTTACAGTTACAGCGTTGTCGGTCCAGGTTGTGGCCCCATCACCCTGATTCACGAACTGGGACATACGATGGGCCTGGCACATTCTCATCGTCAAGGGGACAAAAGCGGTGTTCGCTACACTTATGGTGTAGGCCATGGCATTGATGGCGTATTCGCCACCATCATGGCGTACTCCAGCGCCTATGGAGCGCCCAAAGTCGGCAAGTTCTCTAATCCCGATCTGGATTGCAGCGGACTCCCCTGCGGGGTCCCGCTAGGATCCGGTGAAGAGGCCAATAGTGCGCTGGCACTCCAGCTGGTCAGAGACGAGGTCAGTAACTTCCGCAAACCGCCTCAAACACCGGATAACGGTGGAGGTTCAAATAATGGCGGAGGCAGCAACAATGGCGGAGGCAGCAACAATGGCGGAGGCAGCAACAATGGCGGTGGAGGGAGCAATGGCGGCAATACCAATCCCGGAAACCCGACGCTCAATGGCACATTTTTAATTAAAGCCAGCCACAGCGGCAAATGTGTTTCACTTGCGTCAGCGAACAAAGCTGGTGGTACCGGCGCTGTTCAATGGAATTGCCATAAAGGCAAGATTCAGCGCTGGAAGATCAAATCGTTAGGTCAGCATCGCTATCAGTTGCGCAACGTATTCAGCAACCTGTGTTTGGCCATCGATAGTAAAAGTGCAGTTTCCTCTGCAGATCAGCGGAACTGCAGCGGAAAATCCAATACAAGTTGGTACCTCGACAAGCAAGAAGATGGCACTTACCGTCTGAGGTCAGCCGCGCACGATACCGTCTTAATGGTTCGGAAAGCTTCAACAGACAATGGAGCAAAACTGCGGCAATGGCAATGGACCGGCGAAGCCAGCCAAAAGTTCCGTCTGGAGCTGCTCAACTAAACGTCGGCAATTTCAAGCCCTAATCGTCGCCCCAAACCGGAAGCGCGTACCACGCGTTTCCGGATTCCCTCCAGAAAAACCTCATGACTCCCCGCCACCAGGCTGAAGTTTACTTTCGCCCGCGTTATCGCTGTATAAATGAGCTCTCGTGTCACCACGGGATTCATCTGCTCAGGCAAAATCAGACAGGCATGCTCAAACTCTGATCCCTGGGACTTGTGCACCGTCATGGCATAGACCGTTTCGACATCCTGCAGCCGACTGGGTAAAACCCAGCGCACACCGCCTGAGCCATCTCCTGACGGGAATGCCACTCGCAGTATGAACTGAGCCCCCCCCTCTCTGCCCGGAGCAGGAAGCGACAAAGTGATTCCGATATCGCCATTCATAAGCCCGAGACTGTAATCATTGCGGGTCATTAAAACAGGCCTGCCCGGATACCATCCGTCACGTCGTGAAATGAATCCCCTCGCGAGCAGCGACCCCGCCAGCCTTTCATTGATACCCTGCACGCCGAGTCGCCCTTCCCGAGTTGCACACAAGACCTGAAAACTGGAAAAAGCCTTCAGCACCCTCTCCGCCCAGTTCTGCCATACCTCAGGCGGAGCCTGTCGATGGGGACTATCGGCCATCACCCTCAGGTACGTAATGTGCCCTCTTCCTTTAAATGGGTTTTCGGAATCCGTTTCCCCGTCGATCAGCCAGGCCGTCAGACGATCCGATACCAGCCCCTGATCCTGGAGTCCGGCGACGGGAATACAGCGAATATCGGCGAAATGGGGGGTGAACGCGATCGTTTCGGCAGTGACCGTATCTCCCCGGTTCACCGCCGCAGCCAGTTGGCCAATGCCACTCTTTTCATCGAAGCGATGACTCTGTCGAAGCATGGCAATACATTGGTCAATCGGTTGTCCCTGTGCATGGAGCAAGGTCTCATCCGTTAACGGGGCGCCCAGCATAGCCATGTCCAGCGCGGTGTCAGCAAGATAATAGCCGCGTTCTGCCCGTTGGCAGAGTTCGCCCAATACCGCTCCAGCGTCTACAGAGGCCAGTTGGTCCTTGTCCCCCAACAGAATCAACGCCGTGGTCGGCGCCAGCGCCTCAACCAGCGCATGCATCAGCGAGAGGTCAACCATGGAAGCTTCATCAACCACCACAATGTCTGCAGCCAGCGGGTTAAAACGGTCATGCCGAAACTTGCGCGACTCAGGGCGACTGCCCAATAAACGATGCAGAGTAGAAACCTTTGTGGGGATGCTTGCACGGAAATGATCAACCCCCCATGGCTCGCAGGCTCCCAAGGTCTCACCCTGCCCGACACGCATCACCTCGTAAAGGGCTTCTAAAGGCAAGCGGTTAAGCGCACTTGCAATTGATTCATTCAGGCGCGCGGCGGCTTTTCCAGTCGGTGCCGCCAATCGTATACGCAAGGGATGCGGTTGATGAAGGGCCTGCAACGCCTGCAGAGCAGCCAGCAGTCGAACGACGGTGGTTGTCTTGCCGGTTCCAGGGCCACCTGTAATAATCCCAAATCGCTGCCGTGCCACCAATGCACAGGCGAACTGCTGCCAATCCATTCCGGCTTGCCCTTCGTTTGTTTGCGGAAAAAGAATTCGCAACAGCCTGGGCATCGCGGCGACCGCCGCCGGACTTTCACACCAGGTTTGCCGGGCTAAGGCGCGCGCAGCCAGCTCAGACTCGAGCAAGGCCTCCATGCGAGCGTAGCGTCTCAAGTACACCCGAAGCCCCTCTCGCAGCAACGGCGCATCACCCTCGGCGCCAGCACCCTTCATACAGCGTGCATCTGCCTCGAGGATGCGATGCCAGTCATGTGGCCCCAGCTCAGGCAGGACGCTCAGCGGCGAGTGAGTCTGACTTAGGTCTAGCCCCTCTTCTGTCGAAAATTCCGGTATCTCACCCAGTACCCCGGCAGGATTTTCGCAAAAGCGGCCCAGGTCAACACACACATGCCCACGGCCTAACTGCACCGATACCAGGGCAGCCACATAGAGAATACGATCGTCCCTCAATTGCTGAGGGGGAAAGGCTGCCAAAAACTCAGCGAGGGCAAGATCAAGTGGGCGAAACCAGCCCGCTTCAGTCCAGCAACGAAGATTCTCAAGTACTGTCATGCGTTAGCTGCTCCAGCGTTTGTCCCTGAAATAAACGATCCAGCGCATGTATGAGTGTGGCAGGTGGCCTTTCCGCAAAAACCCCTCGCCGCGGGCCTGAAATGCCGCGCAGAAAAACGTAGACCGCGCCGCCCATATGGGTATCATAGTCATAACCGGGCAAACGACTTTTCAGTAGCCGATGTAAAGCCAGCAGGTAAAGGCAGTACTGCACATCATAACGCTTTTCTAACACGGCATGCCTGAGAGCTGCCTCCGTGTAATCAGCATCAGCCATGCCCAACTGATTTGACTTATAATCCAACACGTAGTAACGCCCTTCGCTGCAGAAAACTAAATCAATAAACCCCTTCAACATGCCATGCATGGTTTGCTTTCCAAGTGCCGGTCGTCGATGACCCGCAAGGGTATATTGAGTGATCAGGTGATCCAGATCCTGAACGCTGACGCGATGACTCGGCAACATAAACTCGAGCTCAGCCTGAAAATGCCCCAGTGAGGCCAGCTCCAGGTTCCCCCCCAGGGGAAGTGGCAGTGGACTGGAAACAACCTGCTGCAGCCAGTCAGCCAAAACTGGTGTCCACTCAAGCCAGCCAGGGCGACCTGAAGCACGTCGTTCTAACTCTGCCAACACGCGGTGAGGCTCTTTAACGCAGGCAGCGAATCCCTGCTGGGTCATCCACTCCAGGAGGTCATGTAAAAACGTGCCTGGACCCGGCCCCCGATAAAAGGAATGCATCGTTCGCTCAGTCGAGAGCGCAGGCTGAGCATTAGTAGGACGGGATATCCCATCATCAGATTCGCCTTCCTCCAACCAATGATGTCCCCGGCCACTTTCAGGAAGGGGTGTCACCGCGCTGCCCTCGCGAATGCTAAGGGATGAATAACTGGCAATCCACCAATTCTCAGTCGCGCGCCTTTCAGGTTCGCGGACCGGATGAAGCGTGTCCCCCTGCGCCGGGGGACGGGGAGTTGGCAGGCTGTCCGGCAATGAAAGCAACGCACACAGTGACTGCCCCTGAAAAGAAGGTGCCTCAGTCCATAAAGAGAGGGCTGCACTCAATCGCTCATCGCCCTCTTGGGGCGAACAGGCGTCATCCATTCCCAGCAGACAGCCGATGGCACTTTTAGACACATCATCCAGCGCCGTCACGCCCAACCAGAGGCAATGGCGCGCGCGTGTCAGCGCCACATAGAGTTTACGGATATCCTCACCAAGACGCTCCTCATCCGCTTGCGCAACCTGGTCGGGAGTGGCGTCATAAGTGACTCGCACCCCCTTGGCATCATGCCAGACAACCGCCCGTGGGGCGGCCTTCAGCCCTCCCCTGCCCTGGTTAGCCGTCACCTCTTTGACCGCGCTTGCAAACGGTAAAAAAACCAGTGGATATTCAAGCCCCTTGGATTTGTGGACCGTTACGACCTGAACCAGATCCGCGTCACTCTCAAGGCGCACCTGCATGGCATCCGATTCGGCATCGTCCCCCTTCAGCCGCTCGGACAAGGCACGTACCAAGGCGAATTCTCCATCCAGTGACTGACTCTCCATTTGCAGTAGCTCAGCCAGATGCAACAGATCCGTCAATTCCCGCTCACCCCCTATCTTTTGCAGGAGACGGGCGGGCACCTCAAAATCATGCAGCAGACGGTAAAGCATGGCCAGAACCCCCTGGTCACGCCAGCGCTGATGGTAACCCTGAAACTGTTCAACCATCGCTTCCCAGGCCAGCTCATCCTGATTGAGAAAATCAAGGCGCGTGTAGTCAACGCTCAAGGTCAGCGTTGCCAGGGCTGCTCGCACCCCGGACTCACGCAAGGGTTCAGCACACGCACGTAGTAATATCAGAACATCACGGGCCAGCGGCGAATCCAGCACCGAACTACGATCAGACAAATAGACACTTTTAACACCAACCTGTCGCAAATGACGTCGAATGATATCGGCCTCTTCGCCGTTATTCACCAGTATAGCAATATCCCCAGACGTAACCGGCTTGAAGGTTCCATTATCGCTCAGAAATCCAGCCTGCCCCCTCTCAGCCATATTCAGCAGGAAGACAATTTCATGCGCACAGGCTATCGCCATGGCCGACAGATAAGCCTTTTTTGTCATTTTTGCTGGGGGAACCTCAGCCGTTAACTGCCACAGTCGGATTGGCGTGACCTCGTGACCCTCGATCTGAAACATCTCTTGACGGCCTTTGGCCGCAACCGGATTGAAAGGGATATCGTTACGCTCACTCGCGTCTTTCTCCGAATCTTTGAAACGAAACGCCCCCGTGGGGCGTGCTTCCGCCGCCGCAAAAATATGGTTAACGGCCGCAACCATGGGGCCCGTGGAACGGTAATTGGTTCCCAGTGTGTAATGGCGCCCACGCGTGGCACGACGGGCCGCCAGGTAAGCAAAAATATCTGCACCGCGAAAACTGTAAATCGCTTGCTTAGGGTCGCCAATCATCAACAGGGCGGTCTGCGGATCATTATCGGCAATACGATAGATGCGATCGAAAATACGATACTGTACCGGATCCGTATCCTGGAATTCATCAATCATGGCCACCGGATACTGATTCCGAATACGCTGCGCCAGCGCCGCTCCGCCAGCCCCGGCAAGCGCCTCATCCAGGGCATTCAGTAAATCATCAAACCCCATTTCTGCGCGACGCAGCTTGTATCCCGCGAAGCGCTTAGCAATCCACGCAGCCGCATGATTAATGAGCTGCCCCGGCAGTTCACTCGGCTTAGTTGTCAGGCCGGCGGCTTGCTCATAGGCAGTCCAGAATGCGTTTAACTGTGGGTACAGAGAAGGATCCAGAAAAATTTTATCCGCCCCCTCCCGCCGCAATTTCGTTGCTGACTCGGTGGTTTTATTTGGAAAGTCGCCTCCCTCACACCATCGTTGCAGTGCCTCCAGATAGTTTTCAATCGGCGGCTTCATCAAGCGTTTGACCAGCTGCTTATTGGCGATGGCCTGCGCCCAGGCCGAGCGAAATACCGGCAGTGCCACGTTCAGGTCTGCCCGCGCTTGCTGAAGGTCCGCCTCCAGTTTGCGGTAGGCGTCTTCTATCAACCTGCCCGGCTCTGGGGTGGCAGTGTCCAGAGGCCAGGCCAAACGTGCTTTGACCGCCTTCATCAGACTATCGGGATCGGTAAACAGATCCAGATATACCTCGCCCGCGTCGGGAATAGCGCTGCGCTCAGACAAGGGATAGACGAAGGTGCGCCAATAATCACGGCTACATTCCGCCAGCGCCTCACTGGCGTCAGTTAACAGGGTGAGAGAAAACAGGCTGCCGCTGTCAAACGCATGTTCGCGCAGCATGCGGAATGCCCAGCTGTGGATCGTGGATATGGCCGCCTCATCCATCCACTGCGCGGCCTGACTCAGGCGTTGAGCAAGCACTGGCCATAACGACGGCTCATAGTCCGCCCGCAGACGGCGCAAGGGATCGCCATCCCCAGGCTTCAAGGGTTCGGGAGGCGCCAGAAAACACTGCGCAGCCTCCGCCAGTCGGTCACGAATACGCCCCCGTAATTCGCGTGTCGCCGCCTCGGTGAAGGTCACGACAAGCAGTTCAGGTGGCATGCGAGCCATTGCCTCATGCCCTGCAGCCGCATGTCCCAGTACCCAGCGCAGATACAACAGGGCAATGGTATAGGTCTTGCCAGTCCCTGCGCTGGCCTCAATCAGCGCACTCCCCCGCAACGGCAGCGTCAAAGGGTCCAGTACGGTGCTCATGTCATGATCTCCACAGCATCCACCAGGGGGGCATAAAGTTGTTCGGCCCATTGCGCAAATTTCTCGCGATCGAAGAAATCTTCCCAATGAGGGAAAGCACGTTGCAGGGCTGGGTGGCGCGCCAACACACTTTCTACATTGTAATAAGAGCCCTGGTACGCTTCGCGCAGAGTCATGAGCGCAGCCTCACTCCATTCGGGCAACAGGCCCAGCCCCCCTTTCACGATCCAGGCAAACGCCAGATCGGGCTCAATCGCAAGTGGGGTTGAAAGTCCTTCGACCCAGGCGTCCACCACCTGATGGAGGATGCGCTCGGCATCCTCCTTGGCCAGCACCTTGATTGCGAGCCTCTCAGAAGGTGTAATGACGCAGCTCCTCAGCGTCAAACCCATTGCATTCGCGCAGAGGTGCGCGACCCACGCGGGCAGCAGATGCTTCCAACCTTTGCGTTTGGAAGAGGAGGCCATGACCGTCGTGTGGCTGGTGCAAAAGGCGATGCGAAGACGTTGCCCCGCCGAGTTTTGTCGAAGATCCTGTAACCAGTCTTCGAGGATAACCGTCTGCCCGCTGACCGAATACGCCAGGCGAATAGTCTGGTCTGGACAGACCTCTGGAAAAGCGTGACAGACCTGCAGATAATGCTGGCGCATCTCCGCCAGACCATCACTTAATGCTCGGGAACTGCGACTTACGATGGGCCCAACCCCCAGATCCCCACGTCGGCGGATACGTTCGAAGTGTTCCCTGATACCGTCCTCGAATGACGGCTCCTCCCCTGGACGCCTCACCCGCTCTCTGATCAATTCGTCTCTGATTTTCCAGGCGTCCAATCCTGACAAGCTGAAGGGTTCCTGATCGTCCTGGTCGTCCTCATCACGCGCCAGCACGACACGCAAACGCTGTCTGAAAAATGTTTCTGCAGGCAATTTCAGGAAGCGGCTCAGTTGGGTAAAGTCGAGGGGATCTTCAGGCACCCAGATCGGCAATGCGTTCGTCTGCCGCCGATCACACGGCTCCGCACGGTGCGCCTCGCACCATTCTGCGGCATACGTGAACAGGCCTGTGATGGCGGGATCTTCAACGAAATAGCGGCGGCTAAAGGGCTGCAAGGGGTGCTCTGTCAGCAATCCAGCCGACGCGCGGCGTTTCCCGGGAGCGCGGGCGTCGAGATAATCCATGAGCTGGGAGACCAATACCGAGGGTGGGCATTCTGCATTCTCCCGAATCGATCGTCCAACCCAGCTGATATACAACTGGTCTCTCGCTGACAGCAGTGCCTCCAGGAAAAGATAACGATCATCCTCGCGGCGCGATCGATCACCCGGTCGATAATCTTTGGCCATGAGATCAAAATCCAGGGCTGGACGGCTGCGGGGATAGGCTTTATCGTTCATACCCAACAGGCAAACCCAGCGAAATGGCACTGCCCGCATCGGTAACAGCGTCGCGAAATTGACCTTGCCGACAAGAAAACGCTGCGCCAATCCACCTTCTGCGCCGACGCCAAGACACACTTCGCGCACGACGGATAATGGCAATAAGTCCTCCAGCCGGGCCAGTTCACACGTCGCCAGCCAGCATTCCAGGGTGTCGTCCAGGCGTCCTGCCATCAAACGGGCATCCGCGTCCTCCGGCTGCAAAAATCGTTGGATTAGCGCACGAATCTCTCGCACCCATTCAGCCGCGTCATAACGACTTTGCAAACGCTCCCGGGTCGTCCGCAGCGCCACCAGAAGTGCGGCAAGCTTCCCTGCGCTGGCGGCCTCCAGCCCCGCGACCTCATCGTAGGGCTCGATACCTTGCCATTGGCAGTCGCCTCCGGATGCGTACCCCAGCAACATGCGCTGAAGCCCAAAATCCCAGGTGTGCTGATTCAGCCCGGAGGGTAAGTCGAGACTTTCCCGATGTGCGGCGTCGAGTCCCCAGCGAATATTGGCGCCTTCGATCCAGCGATGCAGCAAGGGAAGTTCCTTCGAATCAATGCCGAATCGGGCGCGCACGATAGGCAGATCCAGCAGATCAAGCACGTCACCCGCCCCCAAGCGAGCCTCTGGCAGGTGCAGAAGGTGTTCCAGCGCAATCAGGAGTGGTTCGCGATGACGGCTTCCCTGATCAGAGATGGTGAAAGGAATGTAGCGTGGGTCATCCTCGTCAATCCGGCCAAAAACAGCCTGGATATGGGGCGCGTAGGCATTGATATCCGGCACCATGACAATGATATCCCGCGGACGCAGATCCGGATACGCGCTGAATGCCGCCAAAAGCTGATCCTGCAGCACTTCAACTTCCCGCTGAGGGCTGTGCGCCGAATGCAGTGCCACTGACCCGTCCCCCCCCGCTTCAGGCTCAGGCCATCGCTGGCGCGACTCATGTAAAGGGCACAAGGTGCGAATGTCATCCTGAATCTGGTGCAACAGGCACCCACCTTCGCGGGTATCGAATAAATCGATCCGACTGAATTCCTGTTGGTATTGCTGTGTCTCATCGACCTCATCGAGCATGCGGATATAGTCCCGCCCCTGTTTACCCCAGGCCGCCAATAAAGGGTTTGCATGTTGTAAAACAGAAGCCTCATCCATCTGCTCAGGCAGACCCGCCTTACGCTTTCCACGTCGATGCTGAGCCCGTAGCAGATCTTTATCTGCAACAATATCAGCCCAATAAAACTCACAGGGATTCAGCACACACAGCAGCACCTGACTCCAGCTGGCGATTGCCTGAAGAACCTGCAGGGTCTGACGGGGTAATGAGGAAACCCCAAAGATAACAACGCGACGGGGAAGATCGGCCGGTGGGAGCAACAGGGACTGTCCGTGTTGCCCCTTGAGTTTATGGATAAAGCGCTCATGCACCGCTGCCCGACTGGTCGCCGCCAACGCCGCATCGCCCAGATCGTCCAGCAACGCGCGCCACAGCAAAGGCTGCCAGCGCTGATCCTCAGTCAGCTCATGAATCTGGCCGCGTGCGTCCATGATGCTGAAGTTGCCTTTCGCCCACCCAGCGAGCCAATCCGCACGGTAAACCTGATATTGATCAAAAAGATCCGCCACCTGAGAGGCTAACTGGAACAGTTTTTGGTCCTGTTGTGCACCGGACAGAAACCGTGCCAGAGGCTCAAAGCCCGGCTGCGGACTGACGTCCGGCAGCACGCGCATTAAACGCCAGGTTAATCCCTCTTTATCAAGGGGGGATTGTGGGGGAACCGCCTCCGCACCCAGCACTGCGCGATAAACCTGCCAGACAAAACGTGACGGTAGCAAAAAATCGATTCCCGCAGCGATGCCACACCCCCCCCCGGCCACGCCACCCTCCGCATCGGTAGCCGGGTCCTCTGCCACTGCCAGTTTCAACCATTGAGCGATGCCATTACTCTGTACCAGGAAACAATCCCGCTCCAGGGGATCCAGTGGCTGCAGGCGAAGCAAATTCACAACCAGATCACGCAAATCTTCCATGCGGTTGGCATGAATGACTTTCAGACCATTGCTAAGGGGGCGGAGGGGATAGGCTGAGTCGGCTGCCATATCGATTACTCGGGCAACTGCGCCACATACTGCGGCCCCAGTTGTCTCATCTGACGTTCAATCCAGTAGCGGCGTTCCAGAACCCAGCCGCCTGGCCGATCAGCACGATACCGAATGGGATTCGGCAGCACAGCCGCCAACAAAGCGCTTTCCCGTGAACTCAAGTGTGCCGGTGTCTTATGAAAGAAAGCTGACGCTGCGGCATCAACACCATAGATACCATCACCAAATTCCACGACATTCATGTAGACTTCCAGAATACGCTGCTTGCTCAGCAACACCTCAAGCCAGAGCGTAAACCAGGCTTCAAGCCCTTTGCGCACATAGCTCCGCCCGGACCACAGGAAAAGATTTTTTGCTAACTGCTGTGAAATGGTACTGCCTCCCCGAATCGAGCGACCTTTTTCGTTATTCTCAAAGGCCGCCATCAGGGCAGAGAAATCAAAACCATGGTGTTGCGGAAACTTTTGATCTTCGGCGGCAACGATCGCCAGGGGTAAGGATGCATGAATCTGGCGCCAGGGCACCCAATGCTGACGCTGCTCCAGGCGAGGACGATCAGCCATGAGACGCTCCCAGCGATCCACCAGCATGAAGGCGGTTGTAGGCGGTGGCAGCACCCTGAGCATCGCGATGCTGGCGACCGTCAGCACCACCCAGCCCAACAACACCCAGAGCAAGAACCGCCCCAGTGATTTAGCACCCAACACCCGCCAACCTCTTACGTCTTTAATGAAACGCTCTATCCTACACTAAAAGAGAGGCTGGCGTCAAAAGCTGAGGCCGTTCAAAGGGCGCTCACAAGCATAGGAAATTGATCCCCCGGTTCACCCATACTAAAGGAAGGTTTTCTTTTTTAAGCAACTTTTAAACACATTCGCCTTTCTCGCCCATTTTTTTCCCTTTCTTGACCGTTATTGTTTTTATGCATCTTTTCGTTAATTTCGTTTCCTACTGCCTTGCTTCTTCGTCTATCTGTCTCTGATCGCTCGCTTTCTAGCCTTTCCTAATAAAACTGTTCCCGTCCGCTTCTTCGCCGAATAAAGTTGCTTCTCCTTTTTGTGTCTGCCGCTTGCTTATTTCCTAAAAACCCTCCAAACCGCTCAAAATCAAAGCATCACAACCCATCCTTTCTTACCACTTAATTCCTCCTTACCAAACTTTCGTTCCTATACCTCTCTCTTCTAATACTTAAGCTCCTTTCTCACTTACTTATTTTTTCTTCCATCCATTCAACCAAATTTTTTTTTTTCCCCCCCCAATTTCCTATTTTTTAAAAAGATTCTCTTTATTTTTTTTGTTCCTTTTTTTCATTTTTTCCCATTTCACCTGGCTACTGTAATAATATCAATCTTTGATTTTTCCCCAAAGCAAATTATTTTCAATTAAAGGACTTCCAAAATCAAGTACCCACAAATTCTTACCTAGAAACCATAAACACAAAGAATCCTAACTTTTCTAAAATTCTTCTCTACTTATGACACAAAAACATTAAAAAAAACGAAAAGCGTGATCTAAGATCGACAGTTCGGTCTGGGATAAGCGCTCTTTAGACCATATCTTCACAAAGCGGTTGCAATTTCATGACGGATCACAAAAAATCGAGGCAGATCAATCCCTTTTTGGGTAGGTCCACTGCTGTCCACGGATAACAACAACAATCGGAGAGTTCCCATGAGAAACCGTCTGTCCCCGCGATTCCTTTGCCCACTGGCACTGGCAATTTCCTTGACCGCTCACGCTGAAGACGTGATACGAATCGGGTACAACCTTGAACTGACAGGTGACATCCCCAAAGTGGGAGAAATGTCGAAACAGGCTGGCGAAATGCTGAAAGAAGAGGTCAACAGCCAAGGTGGTCTTGAGATCGGCGGCAAAAAATACAAACTTGAATTCGTCTATGAAGATAACGAGGCGAAGGCTGAATCTGCGGTCACCACCGCATTAAAGCTGATCGAGAAAGACGAGATTCTGGCGATGATCGGACCCAATTCGTCCAAGCAGGCGATTCCGGCCGGACAGGTCGCCAACGATAACGAAACCGTGATGATTACCCCCTGGTCAACCAACCCGGCGGCCACACTGGATCGCCCCTGGGTTTTCCGCGCGGCTTTCCTTGATCCTTTTCAGGGACCGGTCGCCGTCAATTACGCGGTCAAGACCTTCGGCGCAAAAACCGCTGCCGTGCTGTATGACCTGGAAAACGATTATTCCAAAGGTCTGGCCGAGATCTTCAAGAGCGAGTTCGAGAAAAAGCTCGGCGCAGGCACCGTGCTATCCTTTGAAAGTCATGGCACCAAGGATCAGGATTTTTCTGCCCAGCTCACCAAAATCATCGCCACCAAGCCTGACTTCATCTTCGTACCGGATAATTACAACCAGGTCGCTCTGATCGTGCCGCAGGCCCGTAAACTCGGTTACACCGGAGAGTTCATGGGTTCAGACTCCTGGGGCTCAGCGGAGTTGATGACCTTGTGTGGTGACGCCTGTAAAGGTCTGTCATTCTCCACACACTATGCAGCCGCCGGAGCGCAAGGCCAGACCAAAGCCTTTATCGAGCGTTTCAAAGCCCGATATAACGTCGTGCCGGATGACGTTGCAGCGTTGACCTGGGATGCCACCCGCGTCGCCTTGCAAGGCATTCAGAATGCGGGCGAGCTAACCGGCAAGCTCAAGCGTGATCGCAAAGCGGTGCGCGAAGGAATCGCTGCAATCGAGAGCTTTGCGGGGGTTACCGGAAACATGAAGTTCAATGAGCAAGGTGATCCGATTAAATGTGCCGTCGTCGTCAAGATCAGTGACACAGGTGCATTCGAGTTCAAGGAATCGGTCTGCCCCTGATCCGGGCATTCGTTCATGATCGAGAGCTTCATCCAGCATCTGATCAATGCCCTGCAATGGGGGTCGTTTTACGCCCTCATTGCCCTGGGCTATACCCTGGTCTACGGGGTGCTGACGCTGATCAATTTTGCTCATGGCGACATTTTCATGGTCGGCGCGTACATCGCCTTCTTTGTCGCCACCTTTCTGCTGGGTCTGGCCAGCCTGTCTGGCTGGGCCGTGCTCGCGCTTACGATACCCCTCACCATGATCCTGACCTCACTGGTGGGCGTTTCACTGGAACGGGTTGCTTACCGTCCACTGCGGCGCAAAGGGGCCAACCGTCTCTACGTGGTAATAACGGCACTCATGTGCGGCCTTATACTTGAGCATGCCAACCTCGCCCTCTTTGGCGCCAGCCGCAAGGCATTTCCCCCGCTCATCGAAGAAACGGTTTACAAGATTGGAGACATTGCGTTCACCGACCTTAAGCTGGGCGTGATTGCGACAGCCATCAGTGTCTTCGTTTTTTTGCACTGGATTGTCACCCGTACCCGCATCGGCATGGCGATGCGCGCCATTTCATACGACCGCTTTGCCGTTCCTCTCATGGGCATTCCCCCAGATACGATTATCGTTACAACGTTCGCGCTGGGATCGGGATTTGCGGGATTGGCAGGCCTGCTATTTGCCATGAGCTATCCGGTTCTGGAGCCTTACATGGGGGCATTGATTGGCTGGAAAGCCTTCATCGCCGCCGTGGTGGGTGGGATCGGTGATATTCGCGGCGCCTTTCTGGGCGGATTTCTCTTAGGGGCTGTCGAGATTCTGGTAGTCGCCTTTTTTCCGTCGTCCTACCGAGACCTGTTCGCCTTTACGGTGCTGCTGGCCATTCTGGTCTGGAAACCTACCGGCTTGTTCGGCGTTGCCCGAACCACCAAGATCTGAGGTCAGCCCATGTTGAAACGACTCACGGTTCCCGGGATTCTGGCTTTGGCCGGCGGCTTGCTGGTGTGGTGCGCCTATGAAGAATACCTGAGCCTGTATTTTCTCTCCGTATTGATGTTTATGGGCGTCAATATCATGCTGGCCACCAGCCTGAATCTGGTCAACGGTAACATGGGTGAATTCTCCTGTGGTCATGCCGGATTCATGTGCGTCGGGGCCTATGTCTCGTCATTACTGGGGGTGTGGCTGTTTGCCAAGGACAAAGTGTTTGGTCTCCCCTTGCTGGACCCGTCCTACGCCGTGTATGCCTTCCCGTTCATTATTCTTACCGGCGGTCTGGCAGCGGCCATTACGGGATTGCTGGTCGCTATTCCCTCCTATAAAACCCGGGGCGACTATTTGGCGATAATCACCATTGCGGCTAATACGATTGTGATCAGCGTTATCCAGAATCTGGATTCCATCGGTGGATCAAGGGGGTTTATGGGCATGAAGTCAGTGCTGTCCTCCATGGAAGACAGCCTGTATCTGCCGTGGATGCCGCTCTGGGTCTTTGTATTCTGTGTGATGACCATCTGGGTCCTGCGCCGCTACACCAGTTCGACCTTCGGTAAAGGTGTGTCGGCCATTTGTCAGGATGAAGTGGCCGCCGAAATCATGAGCGTCAATACCAATCGCATCAAAATGCTGACGTTCATGCTGTCATCAGGACTCGCAGGTCTGGCCGAGGACTCTTTGCCTACATTCTGGGTTACGTCAATCCTGGCTCCTTTGGGATTCTGAAATCCACGGAAGTTCTGGTGATGGTCTATCTGGGAGGGATGGGCTCGCTTTCCGGAGCTGTCCTCTCAGCCGTTTTCTTTACCATCCTGCTGGAGCTATTGCGCCCCTTGCAGATCATCAAATGGATCGTGATTCCTTTGATCCTGATTCTACTGATGCAGTTCCGGCCGGAAGGATTGATGGGGAATCGGGAGTTGAGCGATCTGTTTCCACGACTGAGAAGGTTCTACCACTTCAAATGACCCCCTCCTCGCATGCCATGCCCCACGCGGGTCCAGTGCTTGAAATAAACGGTTTGAGCCAGCGTTTTGGCGGCCTGCAAGCCCTGTCGGATTTTAACCTCCACCTGAATCAAGGTGAGGTCGTTGGGTTGATCGGACCCAACGGCGCCGGCAAGACGACGGTGTTCAATATTGTCAGTGGTTTCTACCAGCCAACGGCCGGAGAAATTCCGTATCAATGGGCAGCCCACTGCGGGACTCAAGCCTCACCGGGTTACAGCGCTCGGTGTGGCACGCACCTTTCAGAATATCCGTTTGTGGAACGACATGACGGTACTGGACAATATCCGGGTCGCTCAGCACCACCGCCTGGGCTACGGTTTTTTTGACAGCCTGCTGCGCACCCGTCGCTACCAAACCCGGGAATCTGAAATTACCCGGGAAGCGCACGAGCTGCTGCAGGTTTTTGGATTGAGCGCATTTGCAGACGAGTATCCGCGCAATTTGCCCTACGGTACGCAGCGTAAACTGGAAATTGCGCGAGCCCTGTCCACCCACCCGAGCCTGCTTTTACTGGATGAACCGGCAGCAGGCCTTAATGCGGTCAATATCAAGGAACTGATTGGTTTGATCCGCTGGATTCACGAAACTTTTCCGGTCACGATCTGGATGATTGAACACCATATGGATGTCGTCATGGAACTGTGCAGCCGGATCAAAGTCATCGATTTCGGCCAAACATTGGCTGAAGGTAGCCCCGAACAGATTCGGACCAATCCTGCCGTCATTTCGGCCTATCTGGGAGACGATACCTTGTGATGCTGCAGGTCGAAAAACTCGAAGTGAGCTACGGCAATATACAGGCGCTGCACGGCATCAGCTTTCATGTCAATGAAGGCGAGATCGTGACGCTGATTGGGGCAAACGGCGCAGGCAAAACCACGACGCTTTACGCCATCGCGCGGCTGATGCCACCCGAAGCGCCGCGGGTTACCGCGGGTGATATTCGTTTTCAGGGACAGTCGATTCTTCATACACCGGCGCATGCAGTGGTTCAGAACCTGCACCTGGCACTGTGCCCGGAGGGGCGGCGGATCTTTGGTAATCTTACCGTCATGGAAAACCTGGTCCTGGCCACTTATGCCAGAGATAAAGAGGCGGATCTCGAAGCGGAATATCAGCGCATCTTTCGGCTCTTTCCGAGGTTGCGAGAACGGTCCAGCCAGCGCAGCGATACGCTTAGCGGCGGAGAACAACAAATGCTCGCCGTCGGCCGCGCGCTGATGACCGGCTGTCGTATTTTGTTACTGGACGAGCCCTCGATGGGCCTGGCCCCCGTATTGAAATACGAACTCTTTCGCACCCTCAAACAGCTGAATGAGGAAGGTATGACGATTCTGCTGGTCGAACAGAATGCCAAACTGGCACTGGATCTCGCCCATCGGGGCTATGTTCTCGACACTGGCAATATTGTCATGGAAGGCACGCGGGCAGAACTCCAGGGTAGTCCTGAAATACGCAAAGCTTATCTGGGTGGATAGGTCTTTGTAAGACATCACTTACACCATCTGCCGAAATGACGTCTGTTTCTGGCGAGGTCTTTTAGCGATACTGATCTCGCTGGATGCACAGGCGCACACGGACGAGTCGCACGGAAGCACACTAGGAAGATTTCACCAGAGGATCTGGTAAAGGAAGCGCCCGAACATGAAAACGCCGCACGGATCGCGGTGTTTTTTCGTTTTAACGCCCTGTATTCGATTGAAACGTTAATTAGATCTGGAAGCGCTGCCTCAGCGAATTCATTCGACTGGCCACGTTACCCAGGTCATCGCCCAACGATTCAATCAAGGTCGCTGACTCCGCATTGCTGCTGGTCATTTCAGTCACCCCCGTAATTGTTCGCGTAATTTCCTCCGAGACACTGGTTTGCTCTTCAGCCGCTGTCGCCACTTGTGAATTTAAGGACTCAATCTCTTCAATCCGTCTGGAAATCTGGCTCAGTTTGTCCGTCGCATTATTGAACTGACTGGCGCTTTCACCCGTGATATGTCGACTCGTTTCCATTACCTTGACCGACGCTTGTGCTCCATTCTGAACGTTTTCAATAATCCCTTCGATCTCCGCAGTGGACTGTTGGGTGCGCTGGGCCAGTGTCCGAACCTCGTCGGCAACCACAGCGAAGCCTCGCCCCTGCTCACCTGCACGTGCGGCTTCAATCGCCGCATTCAACGCCAGTAAATTGGTTTGCTCCGCGATCCCCCGGATCACATTGATCACTGTACCCACCGCATTGGTATCATCCGCTAATTTTTGAATGGTCGCGGCCGATTCCTCAACCTGCTCAGCCAGACGTGAAACCGATCCCTGTGCCGCGCGCATGGTATTCAGACTATCATCAACATCATCGCTGACCGCTTTGGTGAGGTCCGCCGCATTCGCTGCGTGCCCCGCAACGCCCTGAGCGGTCGCCGCCATTTCCTGCATGGCAGTCGCCATATGCTCGATACGCGAGTGGCTTTCATTCACCTGCCCAGCCATTGCGGCCGACGTTTTTCGCAGTGTATCCGCTGAGGCGTTCAGTGCATTATTGGTTTCATTGCACTGCCCAGCAACCTGCCGCATGAATTGAATCAATGAACCGGAAGCCTCTTGAAGCGTGCCAAGTTCATCCTGCCGCGTTGTACGCACCTCAACATTGATATCCCCCTGGCTCAAACGATGAACCAAATCCGCGATACGGCGGGTGGGAATTAGGATCTGCTGGTTGACCAATACCAGAATAGTAATGCTGTATCCCACAATGGCAAGTAGCAGTAGCACGCCAGCGGTGGATGCTTCGCGATGGGCTTCAGCAGAAATCGCATTACTGTGCAGTTCTGCTTCTTCCGTGATCTGGTGACTGGCCTCCTCCAGCAATTGAGCAGGGACCCGATCCATGCCTTTAACCGCCGCATCACCCGCACTGGCATCAAAACCAGACGCGATGAACGCCTGATACCCCTTACGATACCCTTCTCCCATCGCCAGGTGGGCAGCCAAAAACTGCTCCAGGGGTGCTCTGGCATCCTCCGTCCGTAAACGCTGCAGCAAGCCTTTAGCTGACTCCTGGATAGCCTTTTCTTGGGCGAGAAAAGCCGACCAGTACTTTTCCCGTTGCTCGGCATCCTTTCCACGAATCAGCACATTCTTCCATTCCTGCACCTGAACCTTGAAATCAACCAGCGTTGACATGGCCTCTAGGGCATTGACTTCTTCGACGTCTATGAGGCTATCGTAGCGTTCAATCGCGTCTTCACTCGAATAAAAAGCAAACCCCGCTGCCGCCAGGACGACAGATGCCCCGATCAGGTTGATCAGCAGAAGTTTATTAAACAGACTTCGGGCTACCCAGTTCATCGTATTGTCCCCCGGACCGTTGAGAGCCTCGCTGTGTCTGCGAGGCATCCGATAAGCATAGACGCACACCGACAAGTCGCACGAATCGCGGAGTTTTTCGTTTAAGATGTTAAACTACTTCGCTGTTGGGATTGCCTTCCCGACTGAGTCTTCCTCAAAATCAAAACGATTTCGACTCAATTGTCCCCGCCCCCAAAGATCCCCGGAAAAAAACACTCGCTCGCCTTGCCAGGGTTGGGACAGGTTCGGCCCATACACACCTTGCACCTCCTCGCTCTGATACCCCATCAGGTGTAATAGCGACGGAAAGATCTGGAACTGACTATAAGCCTGTCCTACCTGCGGCGAGAACGCGAACTCGCCCGCCCCCCCCCCAAAGCTCATCAGTACCAGAGGCACGCGGGCCTGCACATCCGGCGCATGTTCGGGGTAGACAGTGGGTCGAGTGATTGTCATTCTCCCCCAGCCCCTGACCATGACCATGACCATGACCATGACCATGACCATGATCTGAGGTGTACACAACCACCACTGGTTTGCCAAGGGCTTCCAATGCAGGCAACAGGCGTTTCAGGAAACCTTCTACCGCTCAGTGAATCGCATGACGGTAATGTTCGGCTTTATCGGCATCGGGATATTTATCGCTGTCTGGATAGGTTTTCGGATAAGGGAAGTGGGTTCCCACCTTGTTGGCCCAGATAAAAACATTTTCGTGGCTATCAGCAACCCGTTTGGTGATTTCATCGGCTAATCGCAAGTCATAATTGTATTCGGGCAACTCGATGTGATTTTTCAGTGGGACATATTCCTGCAAAAACCCCATTTCCTGCTGAGTATAAAAATTCTGCAGTCGATGCCCCTTCACCTGCGCATCCAGGTAATAAGGACGGTAGCCTGCCTTTTTTGCGTACTGGTACAAATTAGGCATCGCAAACAACTCACCGTTTTCGTCGGGCAATTGATCGGGACGCGCACCGGTTCTGAGCAAAAGGTTAGACTGTGCAGAGCCACCCCGCGCAAACAGCAAATACGCCACCGGCAGGATCATGGGCGCGAACATGGCGGCCGTGCCAGGCGTGCTGCGGATCCGCCGTGGACGAAACCAAAACAACACGGCGACCAAAAGGGCCGACAGTGCGATGGCTTTCAGAATAATGCCAGAGAATGCGCTAATGGCATCGCCAGCAAAATCCAGTTCATTCAGAACAATCGAGGCTTCCCATAACGAAAATTGGCCGTTAATCAAGCGAAAGGAAAGGCCAATTGATGTCATCACGAAAAGCAGGATCAGATAAAGGATCACGACGACATGGGAAGACACCAACAGCGGAAGAAGCACAATCAGGCTACTCAGGCAGAGGACAAGCAGTCGCCCTGTAATACTCTGACCTTCAGCAAGGTCATAACGAATCGAATGCCAGCCGTTTAACAAGCCTGGATCAACGGCAACTAACGCGACCAGTCCCACCAGCAAGAACCAGAGCAGTGATTTTGATTGCGTGGGTTGAGCCACCTTTCCCTCCTGATCAGCACCTAACGAGCCCGTCTAAGTAAAGGCGTTTAATGCCCAGCCATCAAATGAGCTGCAAAGGATCTCTGGACGCGCGGACCATGTAAGCGATCTCTTACATCATCTGCCGACATGACGACTATTTTTGCCGTGGGGATTTAGAGATACTGATCTCGCTGGATGCACAGGCGCACACGGACGAGTCGCACGGAAGCACACTAGGAAGATTTCACCAGAGGATCTGGTAAAGGAAGCGCCCGAATCCAAAAAACACCGCACGGATCGCGGTGTTTTTTCGTTTCTACGCCCCATTCACCGAACGCAACGCTGAGCGCAGCTGCTGACCACAGGCCGCCGAATCGCGCGCCGGGCGATGCTTCAAACTTGGTTTCTTCATCCGCGCTAACACACCATAGTGCTGCTGATCGGCACTGATCCAGGGGTAGAACCCAAACGCTCCGCCACTGGAATACGCTCCGTCGCTACCGCTTCCCGTTTCAACCCAATGGCCCAAACTGTAGTGCCAGGCAAGATTGGAGGGTATCGGTGACTTTAAGGCCTGCTGGGGACATACACTGGGCTGGGCGCAAACGGCGTGCTTCCCAAGGTAGGCGCTCAATGCCAGCTCACCTGAGAGTAACTTGCGTAAAAAATCGCCATAATGCCGCGCAGTCATGCGGGCGCCGCCGGCCAGCTGAGGTGACTCAAATCCGATTGCGAGATTCGCACCCAGCCTGTTATTGAACGCTTGCCCTAATTTTCCGCTGTTCAGGGAGCCAAGGCCGTTCTCCACCCCCCAGTGCTGAAAGTGACCGCCCGCATAATAAAACATTCCCACTGCATCAGCGGACAGCGCGTCGTTATGTCCGGCCCCCCACCCCGACTCAGCGAAACATTCCGCAACAGTGAGATCATCTTGTTTGGCCTGCCGATGTTTGACACACAGCCGATGCTTATACTCAACATAGCCCGCCCGCATCGTCAGCGTCTGGATGTCTGCCTCGCTCAGCTTACCCTGACGCGTCTCTACGACGTAAGCGCCAAACAACCATTTCGTCGCTGAGGCGATGGGCATGACGGTATCAGCGTCTGGTGCATCCAGCCCCACCTGCCCTTTTGCCAGAACGCCATGCGCATTTCCGACCTCCCAATAGAACGGCTGTGCGGTTTTGCAGGCAGGGTGATGCCCTGCGACAGCATCCAGGGCTTGCTGCAGGTCAGTGGATTGTGAATAGGCCTGAGTGGGGGCAAGCCAGGCCGAGACAAAAACGGCACACCTTAAGCGCTCATGCTGCCGTGCAGTTTTCATTGAGCCGACTCCGTACGATTTCGCCCACCAACTTTAGCGCGGTAAAGCGCCTTATCCGCATGGCCGACCAGATCCCCCCAGCAATCTGCCGGGTGGCTCGCAACACCAACGCTGATCGTCAAAATCCCCCGCTCCGTTTTTTCGTTCGGGATTGCCAGCTGACTAACCCCTTCCCGGATGCGCTCCCCCGCACGTTCTGCAGCCGTGACGCCGGTGTTCAGCATCAATACCAATAATTCTTCGCCACCGTAGCGAAATAAATGATCACTTTTTCTCAAACGCCGCTTGATCTGTTCGGCCACATCCTTGAGTGCTTTGTCACCGGCCGGATGGCCATAGGTGTCGTTAAAGCACTTGAAGTGATCAATATCAATCAAGGCAACGCTGTAGGGTCGATCACAACGACGAAACTCTGCTTCGGCACTGGCCAGCGCCACTTCCATTGCGCGGCGGTTACCGATGCGCATCAGGGGATCTTCCAGGGACAGCTCCCGCAGGGTCTCCAGGCTTTGGGATAGTTCCGCGTTTTCATCGATGAGGCGAGCGTACGCATCGAGCAAATGATTTTGCGTCACCAGGCCACACAGACGTCCTTCAGAATCGACCACGGGTAAGTGACGCACTTTAAGACTTCTTGAAAAAATCAGGGCTGAACGGCAGGTGGCATCGAGATCAATACAAATCGGCGACGGCGTCATCAGCATACTGACCGGCATTCCGGGTAAGGTCTCATCGCCCAAACACTTCGCAAAAATGCGCACGACATCTTTTTCTGTCACGATTCCCTTGGGGCGCCCATGCTCGGTCACAACGAGACACGATGCCCCTTCGTCCACCATGATGCTGAGGGCCTGATGAATGGGACAGTCTTTTGTGACGGTTGCCTGTTCGGCTTTCATGACTTCTCGGACTAGCACGCACTCTGCTCCACGACGCATTTACAAGAAGTGTAGAGTAAAGCGCCGCGTCATGCTGCCGTCGCCTGCGTAGGGCAATTCGCAGAGGCGTCGATTTTTTGCTTTATTTCCTTGGCGAAGTTGTTATTATTCTGCCCGGATGCGCCCGTAGCTCAGCTGGATAGAGCGTTGCCCTCCGGAGGCAAAGGGGGGGGGGGGTTGCTTCCCTTGGGCCCCCCCCCCCCGCCCCCCCCCTTTCGGATTTCGGTCCTAGAAAGCTGAGGTTACGCCTATGCGCAATTTTTACGGCTCCCCCTCTCGGGCGCGCCAGTAAAGTCCTTTTTAACCTTTCCCCTTGCGGGTCCAACTTTCTCATTTGACAATTTTGAGCCGCCTCCTACGCACGAGCGTGCACTGGTGGCGTTTTTGTGTCGAAAGGACGGTCGGGAAATTGCAGTAGGTGCTATACCAATCGGCATAGGAAGGACACTCTGGAAGCCTACACCTTAACACCTACTTCGACCACTCGTTCGATAGCGTTTCAGCCTGTTTTAGCAACAACTCCACCGCTTCAATCTGCTGATCAGGTGGATACTTCCACTTCTGTAAACACCGCCGCACCAAGATGCGCAGCCGTGCTCGTACGCTCTCTCTCACTTGCCAGTCCACGGTTGTGCTGGACCTGAGCTTTTCCGTAATTTCTATAGCAATTTTTTTCAGGACTTCATCGCCCAGTTCGCGCACAGCGCTCTCGTTGTTTGCTAGTGCGTCATAGAAGGCGATCTCATCGGGCCCCAAGCCCAGCGCCGCTTCGCGCTCCAGTACAGCTTGAAAATCTTTGGCCATCTGGATCAGCTCCTCGATGACCTGGGCCGTTTCAATGGCGCGGTTGTGGTATTTGCGGAGTGTCTCCAAAAGCCTCTCGCCGTAATTCTTCTCCTGTACTACATTAATGCGCGCACGCGATTTGATCTCATCCCGCAATAGCTTCTCCAGCAACTCGACTGCCAGATTGCGGCTTTTCATCTGGCGTACATCTTCGAGGAACTCGTCCGAAAGCAGCCCAATGTTGGGCTTGTCCAAGCCTGCCAGCGCGAAAATGTCCGCTACGCCATCCGCGACAATGGCGTTATCCAAGATTTGCTTGAGTGCGCTGTTTTTCTCTTCTGTGGAGCGCTTCTTGTCCACTGTCGTAAATTTTGAGATGGCCGCTTTTATGGCTGAGAAGAAAGCGATCTCCTTGCGCAGCGCAGCCGCTTCATCCAGCGTGCCGCACAGCGAATAGGCCTTGGCTACTGCAAGCATCGTGTCGAGGAAACGCTGTTTGCCATCCTTTAAACCCAGCAGGTGGTTGGCACAGGGTACTATCAATGAGGCAGCCTTGGTCTCAAAGCCCTTGTAATCGCAACCCTGCATCATGCCCCGCACGATGTCCATCTTCTCCAGCAACACTGCCAAGGCTTCTGTAGCGTTGTGTGTGGGGTCGCCTTTGCCTTTGGCGTCGGTATAGGTCTTAAGTGCTGCCTTCAGTTCATTGGCGATACCGATGTAATCCACCACCAAGCCGCCCGGCTTGTTCTTGAATACCCGGTTGACCCGCGCAATGGCCTGCATCAGGTTGTGGCCCTTCATGGGCTTGTCCACATACATGGTGTGGCAGCACGGAGCATCAAAGCCGGTCAGCCACATGTCGCGCACGATCACCAGCTTTAATGGGTCTTTGGCATCCTTGAAGCGATTTTCCAACCGCTTCTTCACTTTCTTGCTATACAGGTGCGGTTGTAACAATTCCTTGTCTGCAGCCGAGCCTGTCATCACCACTTTGATGGCACCCTTTTCGGGATCATTGTCATGCCAGTCGGGCCGCTGAGCGACAATGGCCTTGTAAAGCTGAGCGCAGATGTCACGGCTCATACACACGATCATAGCCTTACCATCCAGCGCAGCACTGCGAATATCGAAGTGCTCGACCAGATCTTTGGCCACCTGCTCCAGTCGTGGCTTGGCACCCACCAGTTTTTCCAGTGCTGCCCACTCACTTTTGGTTTTCTCGCGACTGGCGATGTCCTCTTCGTCCTCCACCACCTCATCGACTTGCTCGTTGAGCTTATCAATCTCAGATTGATTCACATCCAGCTTGGCTAGGCGGCTTTCATAAAAGATGGGCACTGTTGCGCCATCATCCACGGCATCCTGAATGTCATAGATGCTGACGTATTCGCCGAACACGGCGCGAGTGTCCTTATCCTCCAACGCAATGGGCGTTCCGGTGAAGCCGATAAATGTAGCGTTCTTCAGCGCATCGCGCAGGTGCTTGGCAAAGCCGAACACATACTTGCCGGACTTCTCGTCCAGGCGTCCTTTTGTGCCGTACTGGCTGCGGTGTGCCTCGTCGGAAATCACGACAATGTTGGCGCGATCAGACAGCAGCGGGTGTTCCTCTTCATTTTCCATCAGGGCAAATTTTTGTACCGTGGTGAAGATGATACCGCCAGCCTGGCGTGAGGCCAGCATTTCGCGCAATTCGTCGCGGCTACCGGCTTGTAACGGCGTTGTCTTAAGCAAATCGCTTGCGGCGCAGAAAGTGGCAAACAGCTGGCCATCCAGATCGTTGCGGTCGGTCACTACAACCAAGGTAGGATTTTTCATCTCCGGCTGTTGCAGCAGTTTGCCCGCGTAGCAGGCCATGGTGATGCTTTTCCCCGAACCTTGGGTGTGCCACACCACGCCCGCTTTGCGTGAGCCCGGTTTTACTTCCTTGCCATAAGTTGCGCGCTGTTCATGTACCTCCAGCATGTTCTTGTCAGGTGAACTGGCGGCAATCACGGTGGCACGCACCGCTTCGCGCACCGCGTGAAACTGGTGATACCCGGCAATCTTTTTAATGACGGCATCACTATCCTGCTCGAACAGAACGAAGTGGCGGATGTAATCGAGGAACAATTCAGGTGCGAAGAAGCCGCGCACCATGGTTTCCAGTTCCAGTTGCAGGCGGGGCCGGTCGTCTTCGTTGGCAATCGTGCGCCAGGGCAGCATGCGCTCGGCATTGGCAGTGAGCGAGCCCACCCGCGCCGTCCAGCCATCGCTGACCACTAAAGCCTCGTTACTGTTGAACAGGTCGCTGATTTCGTCCTTGTAGGTTTGCAGCTGATTGAAGGCGTCCCACACATCCGTCTGCTCGTTGGCGGGGTTCTTCAGCTCGATCACCGCCAGCGGCAGGCCGTTGATGAAGGCCACCAGATCAGGCCGCCGGGGTTGTTTGGTGCCGGTAACCGTGAACTGGTTGATGACCAAAAATTCGTTGTGCTTTGGATTGGCAAAGTCGATCAGGTGCACCAGATCCGTTTTCTTTTCATCACCCACCGAAAACTCTACCGCTACACCCGAGAGCAGCAGCCGGTGAAAGCGGCGGTTGCGTACCACAGCCTGCGGCTCGCTGATGGTTTGCACAGTGTGCAGCGCTTGTTCCAGCGACGCCGCCGGAATATGGGGGTTAATGCGCGCCAGGGCCGCCAGCAGCCGGTCGTGCAGGATTACCTCCCGATAGTCTGCACGTTCTGGGTTCATGCCCTCGGGGGCAATGTCCGGACCATGCACAAACCGCCAGCCGGTGTCCTGAAACCAGACGACGCACAGGTCTTCGAGTTGTCGCTCGTTCATCATGATGCGGTACCTGCCGCCGGCAGAATCAAGCCATGCCGTTGCGCCAGTTCATGATTTAATACCGCTACGGAAGTCGCAGGGAGTGCCCACGTTTTCACGATTGGCTTCAATGCCTGCACCATTGCACTTTGCAGCGGCTCCAGCCACTCCAGCTTGTGCCCGTTGATAACCAGCACGAAGCGAAACCCCCGTGTTTGTAAATCGAGCGTTTTGAAGGTATCTGGCAGTTCGTCCTCTGCAGCCGGATGACGTTGCAGCCTCGCCGCAACTGCCAACAGAAAAGCGTTTGTGAGTTTGGTACGGATTTCGTCGATGAAATCAGCGAAGTTGAGTTGCGTCTCTGGCCTTGGGCTGCTGGACTTGGCTTCGACCACCCAGACTGTTGGCCCTTGTTGCTGCTGTTTCAGCAGCAAGAATTCGGCCATCTGTACGCCTTTCCCCACCTTCGCGTAGCAAGCGCTTTTCTCGATGTAGAAGCACTGCCCAGCCTGATAAGGGCCAAACGTCATACCAGATTCATTGATGGCTTCCGTGGTCATTTCAGTGCCAACTCCACTTCCTGCTGATAGAGGCGAATCGATTCGGCAATTATTGGGTTATCTGGCATGCCCATTTTCAGATCATCACAAACCCAAGTGTTATTAGTTTCGGAAATAACAGGAATGGACCAGCCCTTTTCTTGAGCGATCAGATATAACTTCTTCACCACAAAATAGGAATGACTGGCCATAAAGAACTGAATCCCCCGATCAGCCAACATTGCCACAATATCCAGCAGCTTTGAGATAGCCATCGGGTGCAATGCCGATTCAGGTTCATCAATCAACACCACAGAGTTGGTATCCAGATAACGGTTGCCCAGCAGCGTGTCTAGAATAGCAATTTTTTTGATGCCTTCCGCAGTGACACCTATAGGAAACTTATGTCGGCCTTTGACAAATAACCAGCGTCCTGAAGCTTCATCAAACTCGACCACGCCCCCAAGAATCTCCTCCAACTGTGTGCGTGATTGAGCGAATTCTCTGAAGTTCTTGCCTTTGCTCGGTGATATGCGTAATGCCTTCGCCAAGTCGTAATAGGTGTCATCAAATCCGAAAACCTTGTCCTGTTCACGAGATTTCAATATAACCTGATGCAGTGATAAGACTTCCTTCGCTGGCAAAAAAACCGAATTGCTGATGCGCGGGGGAACATGATTCTCAAGACTCGATATTTGTTTTGTTGTATCTCTTCCGTAACTATAAGTGAACTGCTTCTGATCAATATTCAATGTGCTCGACAATGGATAGTCTGCACCCTTGCTGACGAGGTCACCTATTTTCTCAGCCTGAAACGTCCAATATAGCTTCTCTGTTAAAATCTCTGATGCGGTTCTTTGTTCATTTCCGCGTTTGTAATCCTCAAGCGTGCGCAAGCTGCTATAGATAGCTTTAAGCAAAAACGTTTTTCCACAGCCATTGCCGCCAATAACAAGGTTTATTTTTCCTAGCGTTGACCAGTCTATGCGTGTAAGAGGGCCAAAGTTATCTAGTGTAATCCGATTAATCATTTCATTTCTCTCATATCTGATGACCACAGAATCACCAGCAGCTTAAAAATCAATTTTCTGAAATGTTTTTAGCTAATGCATCGACAATCGTGAACTCACTACAACTAATGTAGTTGAAAGCGAGCACTTCCTGTTTCGACGATCTGAATTCGGTTAAGTGTAAATATTCGAATGCTAGAGCATGGATAGTTGTCATTCAAACACCACCTGCTTGCGTGCCACAGCAATGGCCAGCTTTAGAATTTGTTCCAGCAAGCTATGATCTGGCCTGCCTTCTTCATCCAATGGTGTTGCGTACCAGAGTGGCCTGACTTTCAGGCCAAGAAGGCGTGCTTCCTTCTGAGCGCGCTCTGGTGCTTTTGTAGGCTCACCAAGGAGAGCGAAATGATCCGGAATTTCAAAGGCATCTTCATCTACGACTGACTTGAATAGGTCAAGTGTTTTGTCTTGTTCCAGGCTGCAACCCAAGAACAATAGCGAGTTGCTGATGAATATTTGCCGCAGCGCCTTAGGTAGCTGATTCTGGAAAGCCAGAGGCTCACCGTAAGCTGCTTGGTATTGCGCCTGGGTAAACACGTGAGTGTTTGGCTGCCCAGCGTCGCCATGCAGCTTGAGGATACAACGCTCACCACGCAGCAGGCGCTGCACGAAATTGTTGCCAGCCTGAGTGCCATGCATGTATCCATCCATCGGCTGACCGGTATTCCGAAATAGGTCTTCAATAACGGTGTCGAAGTTCGTTGTGACGATGCAGCCATTGGCAAGATTAGGCAGCAGTGTAACAGGCCCACTAATGGCACCCCTTTGGCGAAACTCCGTCTTGATGAAATGTTGGACCTGTTGAGCGGAGGCTTCATGCAACACTTGTGCGGCCTGAAGGTAGTCGTACTTTGCCATCAAGGGTTCAATGTCTTGCACCGGCAGTCCATCGAGCTTCTGAACAATCTTGCGTAGTGCCTCACCCCACATCGGGTAACCGCAGGCTTTGGATAAACCCGCGCCGACAAATGGAGCGATCCTTCCCTGGCGAATAGCATCTACCAGATCGCGAAAGACCGCTTCTTGATCGGAATGCTTGATAAACGCGATAGCGGCCTCGTGTTGATCGATTTGGCGACGACCGTCCCAATGATCCAGCTCGTCAAGGTAAGCATCCCGGTCCGCCCAGTACAGCACCTCGCTGATGCGGTAAGCATATTCGTGCTCAGGATCTCGCAAGCTCATAAAAGCCAGTGGTTCTGCGTCGTCCAGCACGGCGTTGAATTCCTGATTGGACGCATACGCCGCCTGCAAGGCTTCCTCTACCTTGTCGACAATCAGCTTGTTTTCGCGGAGCTTTTTGATATCCATTTACTGCGCTCCTGCATGTTCAGCAACGGCATGAACTGATAATTCTCCCGAGAGGAGCTTCGGGAGCAGGGTGTCGCGGAGCTCGATAAGCGATCTGTTCTCAGAGATTAGGCTCTCGATGTAGGTATAGTTCGGCCTAACTTTTTCTGAAAAGCAGGTCATCAGAACCTCATCAGGGCATGGAAACTTCCAGCCCATAATTGCATCCTTGTCCCCGCGAGGCATCTTGGCTCCCTTGGCTGTGCGCGTCATGAACTCAAAGAACGCATCTTGGTACATCAAGTTGTACAGAAATTCAGACGATTGAGGAACTTCTGGTTCGAAAGCCAATACATCAGGAGATCGCCCACCATCAAAGCGTGCCATCCAAATTTTCTTGAAATACGGCCGTATATTGGAAACAAGAATCTGACCTGTTTTGAAGCTTGGCACAGCAGCTACAGAAGGAATCGAGGTTGCACGAGTTACGCCTGCTCTATTTTCGAGCATGTTTTCAGTAGAGATGTAGATGTCTTCATTCAGAGCGGAAACATCCACCTTCTCGTTGGCAAATTTGGCGACATCACCAACTGAATTGAATGCCCACCCCTTCGGAATTCCCCCCAATTCCAACTCCTCCATTTCATCCGGAAACAGCGCAGCGGTGGTGGCGAGTTGTTCGTACTGTTCGGGCGGCAGGGCGTCGAGTTCGGTTTCGGACTTGCCGCTGATGGCGCTCATGGCGGTGCGCAGCACGTCGCGGCCTTCCTGCTTTGCGGCAATCTTGGCTTTGACCGGGTCGAAATCCACAAACCACGATTTGAAGATGGCTTGCGCCATGGCTTCGAGGGTTTGGTTGATGCGGCGGTTGAGGTCGATTTTGTTGTCAATGGATTGGGCAACTTGGGTGATTCTTTGTTGCAATGCCATTGGCGGAAGCCGTATTGGCAACGCCTGCATGCGTTTTGTATCTAGCTTTCCAGCGCCGATTCCAGTCTCTTCGACCACCACATCAAGGAGGAATCTTTCATTGCCGATAAGCCAGTAAAGTAAAAACCAAGGGTCCAACTTAGCAGGGTCGGTAATCAATGCCTTTACATCTTGGTTAAACGCTAAGTCGCGGCAAGCCATACCAACTGGAAGTCGATTGTGAAGCGCGCCCCCTCGCACTAGAAGTAAGACGCTGTTGGTCGGCGCTAAACGAGAGCCGGCGTCGAGACCGCTTTCTGTGATCCTAAGGTCGGAGTCGTTGAAGCGGGTTCCGTACATTGAATTCGCGCTAATCCAAGGGATATTGCCATTCCAGAACGACGGCGTTGCCTTATTCGGTGTTCCTCCGGAGAGCCAAGTGGTTACCGAGCCAAGCGCAACTTCTGGCCAATCAGAACCCATAACCTAACCCCGCCAAATTCTTCCTGATCTCGCCCTCCAGCTTGGAACTCTCCTTAAACTGCTCCGCCAATTGCGCTGTCAGCCGCGCCATTTTGTCGGCAAAGGCTTCGCTGTCTTCTTCCTGCACTTCTGCGCCCACATAACGCCCAGGCGTCAGCACGTGTTCGTGCTTACGGATGTCATCCAGAGAGGCGGCGTAGCAGAAACCGGGCACATCTTCGTATCCTTCTCCCACCTGCCAGGCATGAAAGGTGTCGGCTACCTTTTTGATATCGTCCCGCGTGAAGTCGCGCAGCACGCGGTCTTTCATGTAGCCGAGTTGGCGAGCGTCGATAAACAAAAACTCACCGCTTCGGTTGCGCTTTTGTTTATTGAGTGCAAGTCCGTTGCGCTTGTCTTTGGTCAGAAACCAGATACAGGCCGGAATTTGCGTGTTGGTGAAGAGCTGGCCGGGCAGCGCGACCATGCACTCCACATAGTCACCGACCTTCTTTTCAGGGTCCCACTCGATCAGTTTTTTGCGAATCTCGCCTTCGTTATTGGTATTGGAGCTCATCGAACCATTGGCCAGCAGCAGGGCCATGCTGCCCGTTGGCGCTAGGTGGTAAAGCATGTGCTGCAGCCAGGCGAAGTTGGCGTTGCCCTGGGGCGGTGTGCCGGCGATCCAGCGCGGATCGTTAGCCAGCTTTTCGTTCCACCATTCCTTCATGTTGAAGGGCGGGTTGGCCATTACGTAGTCGGCGCGCAGGTCGGGGTGCAGATCGTTCAGCATGGTGTCGCTGGGAGCGCCGCCGAAGTTGAAGTCGATGCCGCGAATGGCCATGTTCATGGCGGCCAGGCGCCAGGTGGTGGGGTTGCTCTCCTGACCGTAGACGCTGATCTGAGCTTTGTTGGTTTTGCCGGTGTGCTCCTCGATGAACTCTTCGCTCTGCACAAAAAAGCCGCCCGAGCCCATGGCCGGATCGTACACGCGGCCCTTGAAGGGCTGCAGCATTTCGACGATGAGGGTAACGATGCTTTTGGGCGTGTAGTACTGGCCGCCCTTTTTGCCTTCGGCCAGCGCGAACTGACCGAGAAAGTATTCGTAAACGTGGCCGAGGATATCTTTGCTTTTCAGATTCAGTGGTTGGCCGTTGAATTCTTTGGCGTGGAATTCGGTGTTGGAGAAGTGGGCGATCAGATCGGCCAGCTTGTGCGAGTCGATCTGGGTGCGGGCGAAGTCCTTGTTGAGCACGTTCTTGAGCTTTTTCTCGTTCTCGCGCTCGATGGCATCCATGGCGTTGTCGATCAGCCAGCCGACACTGCGCATTTCCTCGGGCTCTTCCTTCTTACCGGGCTTGTTCCACGGCAGCGGAGCCTTGGGCGGCAGCTGGGCGCAGTCGCGCAGGGTTTGCCAGCGTGCTTCCAGTGGCACCCAGAAGACGTTTTTCTCGGTGTAGTAGTCGCGGATTTCCAACTCGTCTTTCAGCGCCTGTTCGTAGCCATGACTGCCTTCACCGCCAAAGTCGGAGGGATTCAGGTAGTAATCGTGGCTGGTGTCTTTGAATTGGGTTTGCAGCTCGTTCCGACGTTCTTCGAAGGCGTCGGAAACATACTTCAGAAAGATCAGGCCCAGCACGACATGCTTGTAGACGGCAGCATCAAGGTTGGAGCGCAGTTTGTCAGCGGCGGTCCAGAGTTTCTTTTCGAGGTCGTTGAAGAATTGTTGTTCTATGGTGTTCATGGTTTTTTCCCTGATGACTTCTGTTGTTCTGGGATTGATGTTTGCCCGGGTGATGGGGTCTGTTTTTGCACTTTTTCCCAGCGGGCGCTGCGGCCTTTTCCGGTGGGGCTATCAACCCTTCGGCCTCAAGAGCTCAGGATGACACGCACTGTGTCGCGGCTGACGCCGGGGCAGGCTTCTTCGATTTCCGAGATGGAGAACGGCAAGTGACGTTTGAGAATTTCGTTGCGGACCCGGTCACCCTTCGCACCACGCCCCCGCTCGATGGCGCCGACGCACTCTTCGAATTCTTTGTAGGCCCGCAGCAGTGCGCCCCAGAAGTAGTCGAGCCATGGGGCAAAGTCCTGCTTGCCTTCGTGCCAGTTCTGGGAGCTGGCTTCCAGGGATTCGTAATAGATTTCTTTGGATTCCTCGAAGATACGTTCCAGGCTGATAAAGCGTCCCACGGCATAATTAAAGCGGTAGAGTAATTGTAGGGTCAATAGCCGTGCCATGCGCCCGTTGCGATCAGGGAAGGGATGGATGCAGAGGAAATCGAGTACGACCAGCGGCACCAGCACCAATGGGTCGGCCACGTTCTGATCAAGTGCAGTCCGGTAGCTTGTGATCATGTTGGCCATGGCGATAGGCGTTAGGTGCGCAATGTCGCCAGTTGCTGGGCGTCGAAGCGCAGCTGGACGAGGTATTCGGGCAGGAGTGAGTGCATGGGGCGCCCCAAGGCCGTAAATGGGGTAATCCTATATCGAATTGGGGTATATAGCCACATCATTACCCCAAGAAGGAGGCGATTACCCTGTTTATGGGCTCTTCAGATCCTATCCGATACCCCATTGCCTTATAGCCACGGAGTCGCTTGTCCCACATTCTCATCAGCGCCGGTTGCCCGGCATCTACAAAATCGATGATTCGCACTGATGTCTTGCCTGCATTTTCCCGATGCAGACGCCCTGCATACTGCTGCAAGGTTCCTTTCCGGGAAACGGGCATGGCCAGAATCAGTGTTCACGATCGTCAGAATACGCAGCAGAACGAACAGCTGGGGCATTGCGTCTTCAATGGCTAGCCGGATGATCTCAAGGTGCTCGGTTCTTTCGGTCCGTACCAGCAGCTTTCGTACTTGTTCGTAAGCGGCAGGGCAATCAAATTTCCAAAGCCACCTGTCGGCATGGTATCTTGATTGGGGAATAGGCGGTCGTGAGATGTCAGCTTCAGTTTCCGAGTGCGCGAGAAAGTGTGGCTAGTAATCGCGGTGCCCAGGCGCCTGGCATCGCGGGCCGCAACGCTATGAGCGAAGAAAATCCAAACGTGAGCCCCTTGGCACGACCGCGATATTTCCATCGCAGCCGGTACCCCGCCCACGCCATATCCAAACATAGGCTTCTTTATCTGCGGCTTTAGAAGTCATCATCAGCAACCTTTACTTTCTTGCGCACAGCCTTTGGCAGCAGGACGAGTTTGTCTTCTGTCTGACGAATATGTTTGGTGAGTGTCGTGGCTTCGGCATCGAAGAGTTTGACGCCGAGGATCGTGGCGACTTCAAAGGTTGCCCCAATCTCGCATTTGGGGTCGCCTTTTTCTATCCTCTGTAACAGTCCGCGTGAGATTCCTGCGCGGTCGGCAAGCTCCTGCGCGGTCATTTTGCGCTCTTTTCTTGCCACACGGATAAGGCTACCAAGAAGAGAGATGGCTTCAAGGCTATAGCGGGAATAGGTGCGTGCCGATACTTTGGACAAAGCTCACCTTTGGTTTATATATAACTCATATAGACACTATTTGATCCATATATAGCTCACTTTATCCACACCTCCACATCCAGGCAAGAAAAATGCTCTCCACCTGAATCATGACTGCTTTAAACTGAGCATTGACAACATAGTGTCACATTGCCACTATATCACCACGCCGCACGACAGTGGGATTCACTGGATTTTCGAGCGACACCCAACCTGAGACGGGAAAGACCTGTTTCAGCCGTAACACCAGCAAGGACTTTGCTGCATGAAAAATGTAACGTTTGAATTCGATTTCCTGGTCTTTATCGGCCGTTTCCAACCCTTTCACAAAGGGCATGCCAAGGTGCTTCGTCAGGCACTTGAATCCGCGTCTCAGGTTATTATTCTGGCAGGATCTGCGCACCAACCCCGATCAACCCGTAACCCATGGCTCGTATCAGAGCGCGAAGCGATGGTGCGTTCCACACTGAGCGAAGCCGAAAATGCTCGTGTTCACGTCGCACCGTTAATGGATGTGATGTATAACGACGAATTGTGGGTGCGCAATGTGCAGTCCACCGTCAATGGCTATGTGACGGCTCACCACAAAGTGCCACACCGCGCGCCCAAGGTCGGTTTGATCGGACACAGCAAAGATCACAGCTCGTATTACCTGAACCTGTTCCCGCAATGGGGCAATGTGTCTGTCGAAAATGTTGAAGGGATTAATGCGACCCGCATCCGTCAAAAACTTCTTGAAGCAGAAGGCGAGAGACTGAGCACTTTGCAGGAAGATCTGCCGGAAGCGGTTCACGGGCATCTTGCTTCATTTTGCGGCACAGCCACCTTCCAGGCCCTGCAAGCGGAACAGAAATTCATCTCGCAGTATCGCAAGGCCTGGGACACATCGCCCTACCCGCCCACCTTTGTCACCGTGGACGCCGTGGTGGTGCAAAGCGGGCATGTGCTGATGGTTGAACGCAAGGCGAATCCGGGTAAAGGGCTCCTGGCCCTGCCCGGTGGCTTCGTGGATCAGAATGAAAAACTGATCGATGCCTGCTTGCGCGAGTTGCGTGAGGAGACACGCCTGAAGGTCCCTGGGCCCGTATTAAAGGGCTCCATCAAATCGCAACAGGTCTTTGATGATCCCTACCGCTCTGCGAGAGGTCGAACGATTACCCATGCCTTTCACATTGAGCTGGAACCCTCACAGGCCCTGCCCAAAGTAAAGGGTGGCGATGACGCGCGTTCTGCAATGTGGGTGCCATTAGCGGACCTGGACCCATCAAAAATCTTTGAGGACCACTATTTCATTATCCAGAAAATGACCGGCATGTAGACCGGTCACCCTAACGAGGACGGGGAGAGACCCCACCTTGCAAACTCAACGTCATAGGAGGATTTCCACATGACACGCAATATGATTTTGAACGTAGATTCATACAAGACCAGCCACTTCCTGCAATACCCAGAGAATACCTCTGCCGTGTCGAGCTACATCGAATCACGGGGTGGCCAGTTCCGTGAAACCGTCTTCTTTGGTTTGCAGGCCTTCCTGAAAGAATACCTGACGCAGCCCATCACTGAACGTGATATCGACGAGGCAAAAGCCCTGTTGCCCGCTCACGGGGTGCCCTTCAACGAAGCAGGTTGGCGTTACATCCTTGATAAGTACGATGGCTACTTACCCATCCAGATTGAAGCACTGCCCGAAGGTATGGTGGTGCCGGTGAAAAATGCGCTGGTGCAAGTCGTAAATACTGACGCCGAATGTGCCTGGTTAACCAGCTACGTTGAAACCGCCTTGCTGCGGGCGATCTGGTACCCCACGACTGTCGCGACGGTGTCCTGGCAGTGTAAACAGGTGATACGAGGCTATCTGGAGGAGACCGCGGACACGACAGACGGCCTGGCGTTCAAACTCCACGACTTCGGCGCTCGCGGTGCCAGCAGTGAAGAGACCGCTGCTCTCGGCGGAATGGCCCACCTGGTCAACTTTCAGGGCACCGATACGCTCAGCGGCATTCTGGCGGCCCGTCGCTATTACGGTGCTGACATGGCAGGTTTTTCCATTCCGGCAGCCGAGCACAGCACAATTACGGCCTGGGGACGAGAGAATGAGGGCGAGGCCTATGCCAATATGCTCCAACAGTTTGGAGGTGCTGGGAAACTGGTTGCCGTCGTTTCTGATTCCTATGATCTCTGGAACGCCCTCGAGAATCTCTGGGGAGATGAACTGCGCACACAAGTCGAAAACAGTGGTGGCACGCTGGTGATTCGTCCTGACAGTGGCGACCCGGTGTCGATTGTGACGGAAGCCATTGAGCGTTTGATGAAGATCTTTGACTATCGTGTTAACAGTAAAGGCTATCGAGTCTTGCCGGACTGCATTCGGGTGATCCAGGGCGACGGGATCTGTATCCAAAGTATTGAGGCGATTTTAGCGGCCATGAAACTGCGTAAACAAAGTGCTGACAATATTGCCTTCGGGATGGGGGGCGCTTTGCTGCAGCAGGTCAATCGTGACACCTTGAAATTTGCCATGAAAGCCTCTGCCGCCAGGGTGGGTGGTCTCTGGCGGGATGTATTCAAGGATCCGGTGACGGATGCCGGGAAACGGTCCAAGAAAGGTCGCCTGGCGGTTGTGAATGAAAACGGCAGTCTGAAGACTATTCAGGCGCGTGATTTAGGCCGAAGGGAGAACCTTCTGAGCGTCGTATTCCAAAACGGGAACCTCGTCCACGAAGAAACCTTTGAGACCATCAGATCCCGGGCGCTTTTCTGTTATGCTTCCACCACTCCAGCGTTAAAGGTAAGGAAAACATCATGAAAATTCGATTGATGCACCAGATCGTCACCCTGCTCGCCCTATGGATGACAACGATCGTTGCACTCGCTGACTACGCTGAGGTTAACGGCATTTCGATGTACTACGAAGTGCATGGCAATCCGTATGGCACACCGGTTGTGATGCTGCATGGCGGGTACGATGATTCGGATATGTGGGCCATTGAGACCCGCATGCTTGCGCCGCAGTACCGGGTCATTGAAATCGACAGCCGTGGCCACGGTCGATCACAGGACGGCGCGTCTGCGATCACTTACGAACAGATGGCCGACGACACCCTGAAACTTCTCGACAGCATTGGGATCGTGCGTGCGCATTTTGTCGGCTGGAGCGACGGCGCGGTGATTGCCAGTCAGATTGCCATTGACCATCCTGAGCGGGTCAATCAGCTGGTTTTATTTGGTGCAGCCTTTCAGTCGGATGCCTATGTGGATTGGTTTGCAGCGGCACTTAACCAACCCGTCCTGTTCAATGCGTTTATCGACAGTAGATTCCAAATGCCGAGCTTAAACTCGTGCCGCTGGCGAGTCATTTCCTGCCAAAGTTGAGACCGCTTCTATCGGGCTACCTCATTCTCAACTTTCTGAACAATTAACCGTGTGGGGAGCGGCCATCGCAGACCCACTACTGCACCACCGGCTGCAACTCCCGCCATACCTCAAAATCTGGCAGGTTCGGGCCGGGGTGGAGTTTCTGCGGCCAGGTCAGCAACATCAACGCGAGCACATTACGGTGCTCGCCCTGCTGTAAGCGGTGTGTACCATCTACCGCCGGAATCATGTTGATCTCCGGCCGGAATGAACGCTCAAGCGCCTTGCGCAAACGCGCAACGGTGGGGGTGTCGGCTTCTCCGGCAAGCGCATAGCAAATGCCAACCTCGGCGATAACATCCGGGCGGGTATCATTAATGATGGCATCCAGGTTACGGTCAAAATCGTCATAGACCCAGGCAAATTCAGCACGACTTACCGGCTGCTGGTAAAAGCGGCTGGCCGCCAGAACCAGATGGGTCAGGGAATAGATACGCAGCGTGAAATCAAAGGGCTGACTACCCGGTCGCTCACCGTTAACCTCACGCCGCAAAGCCGCCGCAAACGCGGCAACCTGATCCCGAACGCCCAGGTCGAGCAGGTAATATACGAAGGTTGCCGCCTGCGCACCGTAGATACGAATAACCTCGGGATCTACCACGAATTCGGCAATCCGCGGGTCATCCACAATATCGATCCACGCCTCCTGATGATCAAACCAACCGCTGCCCAGCACACCGTAGCTGCGAACGATATTGACCCGACACAGCACCTCCAATGAAAAGGCGAGATCCCCCCATCGACGCAGGAGTTCACGCCTCACCTCCGACTTACCCAGGTTAAGGCAGGTTGCCGACTCATGCCCCAGCAGTGCCTCGGTACGCCGTTTCCGATACGCGGCATCCTTATAACGCTCAGCGTCCTGTTCCAGCTGATGGCCGACGGTCATCACGTAGCCCATCATGGGGGGCAGATAAAGGCTTTTGCCGGTCATACGGTAAAGCCGCTCGGAATAATGCCGCTGCACATCGGCTGAGAAGGTGTAGAGGTTGGTTTCCAGCAAGGTCTTGATGCTCTGCGCCATCGCGTGCTGGCTTTCTGTCAGGGCTTCAGCACGCAGGCCCGTAGCCCATAAGGACAGGATCAGCGCCAGCCAAGCCCCGAACCGGGTGGCCTGACTGCGAACGTTTTTACCTTGATTTTCGAATTCTACTGGCATCGTTTCCCTCGTACATTGAGAAATTTACAGCCAGTATAAAGTGAAACCTTTACTTGTGTGGAATAAGACGCTCAGAAATACACTCTGACAGCGTATTGCTAAGCCGCTTAGCGAATGGTTTTATTGACCATCTCTGATGGATCACTTTCCCGTCCACGATTATCAATACTGGTCATACTGAAATAGTGAACGCCCTTACCAAGGTCGTTGATTGTGAATTCTGTCGCGCCGCCCTCAACATCGTGCACATAGTCTTTTTTATCAGAACCGATGTGATAGACACGATAGCCCTTAATTTCTGAAGCAGGCAGAGCGCTTCCATCAACACGCTGGTCTGGCGGCAGCCAGGCAAGTGTTACCTGTCTGTCATCCTGCAGTGAAAGAATGGCTTTACTGCTGGTGCTTGACCCTGACTGATCGCTGACCACTACATCATAGGCCCCCAGATCGGAAAGACTCATGGCAGTGATGGTGTAGGACGGAAGACCGGAGGTATAAATGATTTTACCATCCTTGCGCCAGCTGTACTTCAAGGTACCCGTGCCTGTAGCGCCCACATTCAGGGTAACACTCTCACCCTGAATGACTGCCTCAGAACTGGGATTCAATTGAATGACCGGGCCCGTATCGCCGACTGACCCTGATGGGGGCGCCGGATTTTCTTCCTCGCTACCCGGGTTGGGATTGGGCGAACCAGAAACACCCTTTACCTTAAGCGCAGCGACTTTGCTTCGTAGTTTACCGTCCGCATGGCTTACGGTGACGGAGTAAGCCCCTGCTGACTTTCCGGTTACCCAAGGGATAGACAATAGTCGCTTATTCGCACCCTGCAGCGCCTGACCATTCAAAAACCATTGGAATTTAGGTCGTACGACATTGGACAGCGAAACCGTGAACTGGGCGTATTGTCCCACTTTTTTGGTCACTGAAACCGGATGTTTGGATATAGAGGCAACCGCAGGTGGAGCGGTCGTTATACCATTGACACTCAGGTTAACCCTGCGGGAATAGACCGTGCTTTGGGCATCCGCTGCTCTGAGGTAGTAAGTACCCGCGTTGGCGATCCTGACCTTACTCAGGACTAACGTTCTGCGTGTAGCGCCAGCAATCTTTTTGCCATCCTTGAACCACTGCAGGCGTAGATTCTTGCCACTGACGAGGGTCGAGAACTGGGCATACTGACCCGCTTTTTTCGACAGATTTTTAGGTTGCTTATCTATCGTTGCCGCAGAGACCGAAATTGACAGGAAACAGATGACCGTTGCGAAAAACCAGTGCAGGTAAGTTTTGTTATGCATAGGGGTTTCTTGTCCTTGAATTTTAATAACTTATACATCCTAGAGCCCCAATAATACGTATTTACACCGAGCACAGCATCGTCCTTTTAGATGAAATACCCCAGAATGCGACAGGTGCACACTAAGACTGTGAACCGCTTCAGATATTTCGACCAAAACGTCATCGGCATGCGTTAAAAACCCGTAATCAAGCGACACTGGCCAAGGCTCATCTGCACTCGCTAAACTGACAATATCCACCTATTTTTCATAGCACTAGGATATTTTGTGAGCACTTTGCCGCGATGTGGGCTTTATGTGATTGTCCTGTTTTCCTTCGGATTAAGCGCGTGCTCCTTCCCTCAGGATCACAAAGGCAACCAGACGAATGCTGACGATGCCACGCATGCCCCGAAAACCGTCTTCAAGCGCACGGCGTTTGGCAATTGGATCGACGCTGACCGGGACTGTCTGAATACACGCGCCGAGGTGCTGAAAAAGCTCTCCACCAGCACAGTGGAAATGACAGACAGCGAATGCAGTGTGGAGCGAGGGCGCTGGCTGGACCCCTATACCGGCCAGACGTTTTATCAGGCACGGGATATGGATATCGACCACCTGGTCCCCTTAAAGTGGGCCTGGGAGCGCGGCGCCGATCTCTGGTCTGCAGAGCAGCGCAAGCAGTTCGCCAATGATGAAGCGAATCTGTTTGCAGTTCAGGCCAGGGCAAACCGCTCCAAAGGTGCAAAATCCCCCCTGGAGTGGTTACCACCGGATAGCGCCTTCCATTGCCAGTATGTCGTGAGGTTTATCCGCCTCTCAAAACAGTACCAACTGACGCTGTCGCCGCAAGAAAGTCAGGCGTATTCCAGCCTTAAGACGCATGTATGCGGTTAAGTCAATGGCGCAGCTGATTGACTTTGCCCGGCAGGGACAAATCGCCCGAGGCCACCTTGAAGACATCCTCGACACACAGCAGCGGGCTATGGGCACTGGCGTTGACTCTGAGCCCTGCGGTCACGCCGTCAAAACGCGCCGATTCCACGGCCTGAATATCATCAAAGGGAACCTTGACCACGACCGACTCGCCGTCGAATTGTGGAACCCAGCCGGGGCTGTCAATTAACAGCGGTAGTCCAGGCCAGGTTTTGGGCAGTTTGGGTTTCGCACCCTCTGGAATATCAGCCACTTTCAAATGCCCTTTGCCACAGGCGTCATCGGGCTGCAGAACGACCCAATGCGAGTGCCAGCTCCCCAGTGGTGCCGGAAACAAGGGGGTGTCATCAAAATCAGGATGCGCCGTGACCGCCAGTGAAAGTATGCCACTACCGGACTCAAAACCGACCGACGCAGGGTCAAGCGTCGTCGGCCAGACATAGGAAAAAACAGAACTTCCCGCAAGCGCGCCAGTCTTCTCAGGCGTTTTATCTCCAGCTTTGCCACTGACTGCCATGTGAAATTTCGCCACATTGCCCTCCGTGGTGATATGGGCCTGAACGATGTCAAATGCGGGATGCACCGCCTCTCGCGCATGAACTGAAAGTGCTGTTACGCTTGCCAGTAGAACAATATACCTTCTCATATCACATCTCCCTCGATTGATCGTTTGTGTGACTGGCAGTATCCTTCAATGGCACGTATGATTGGGTTCTCTTAGTCCACATTTTCATCCATATCGTACGGATTACTCATGGCATTTGACCGACTTTCCGCCTTGCTCGATCGATTTGCCGTTCAGGTTGAGCTGTCCCATAGCGGCCCGCTGTGTGGGCTGCAGACTTTTCCTGCGGACGGCGGCGTGGGCTATCTGCACGTACTTCGAAGGGGGCCGTTGAGCGTGACACATCCGCGGGGTTACGGGCTACCCTCAGAGATTCACATCACTGAACCCAGCCTGTTATTCTATCCACGCCCTGTCACACACCGGTTTCATAATCCACCGCAGGAAGGCAGCGACTTCACCTGTGCGACCGTGGATTTCCAGGGCGGTCAGACCAACCCCCTGGTTAACGCCCTCCCCCCGCTGATTCACTTACCGCTGTCGGCCGTGAATGGACTTGAAGCAGCACTGAAGCTTCTTTTTGCTGAAACGGACCAGGTTCGATGCGGCCATCGTCTGCTAGCCAATCGCCTGTTCGAGATTGTGCTGATTCAGCTCTTACGCTGGTTACTCGACCACCCTGAGCAGGCTGGCATTCCCCCCGGTTTGTTCACAGGCCTGTCTCACCCGCGCCTGGCGCCACTGCTGGTCGCCTTGCATGAACACCCAGGTAAACCCTGGCGCCTGGAGTCGATGGCCGAAACAGCAGGACTTTCCCGAACGACCTTTGCATCAACTTTTCGGGATGTGATGGGGCAAACACCCGGCGACTACCTGGCCGATTGGCGCATGACCATCGTGCAGTCCCGCCTGCAAAAGGGTGAGGCCGTAGGAGTTATCGCCAACGCCATGGGATACGCCTCCGCCTCGGCGCTGGCAAGGGCGTTTGCCGCGCGTATGGGATGTTCACCCCGTGAGTGGTTGAGTCACGCCCGCTTGCCAAAGTAAAGTCGTCTATACTCAGCAGAGCTCATAAGGAAATTCCCACGATGCAGCGAACGCATCCAACCTTGCACATAGCGCTTCGGTTATCCACCGCGTTATCCTTGTCGGTGGCCTTGCTGACTGCGCAGGCTGAAACGACAACTCAGACGCTGGTCATCGTGGCGGATCCCTGGTGTCCTTTTAATTGCCAGCAGGATAGCACTCAACAGGGATTCATGATTGATATTGCCCGCGAGGCGCTCGCGCTGTCCGGCATTACAATTGACTACCAGATCACGAATTGGGCCCGCGCCAAATTGATGGTTCAGAATGGCGAGGCTGACGGAATTGTCGGGATGGCCCGAGATCAAAACAATGAGAATCACTATCGCTTCCCCTCTACCCCGCTTGGCAACTCACAGGTGTGTTTCTATCGGAAGGCAGGATCGAAGTGGACGTTCACAGGTATAGCGTCCCTGGATTCGATCCGTTTTGGCTGGATCAATGACTACGGCTTCAACAGCCCGGAGGGGATGGATGATTGGATTAAGGCTCACCGCCATACCAAACAGGTGCTGCCGGTCAGCGGCGATAACACCCATGCCCGCCTTTTCAAGCTCATGCTGTCGGATCGGATTGATACCTTCGCAGAAGATCGCAATGTCATCGCCTACGAATTGATGCGCAGCGATCTCAGCCGCGAGATTCAGGTGGCGGGCTGCGCGAAAAGCATCGATCAGGTTTACCTGGCGTTTCATAAACATGCACCACATAGCGCAGTCTGGGCCGATGCATTGGACGCCGGTGTCACGCAATTGAAAGAAAACGGACGCCAGGCTGAAATCCTTGCCGCGTATGGTTTGACCCTGAGTGACTGGATTGGGTCGGACCAATAGGGAATAATACGCCCCACTTTTTCAACCAGCTTCGCGCAGAGGAAGCGGGCACATGCGAGCAACACAACAAGCCATTCAAACCATTTGGGCCATGCAGCGCGGCCGTCTGCTTCCAGCCACCCACTCGCGCACCTTGCCCCTGATCAGTCCTTCCGGTGTTCGCTATGACGTCGATGTCATCGAACCACCGAAGAAGGTGCATGGCGTCATCATGCTGGTTCATGGCATGACCGTGCTCGGTAATCGTGATGAGCGATTGATTGTGCTCGGACATGCGCTGGCGCAGGCAGGGTTTCGGGTGATCGCACCGGATTTCCCCTGCATTCGGACCTTAACCATCAGCGAGCAACAGATTCATCGTATTGGCGAGGCCATGGAAGCCGTCCTCCATCACCCGGAACTGGCGCCGAGGGGTCGTCTGAGTTTGCTGGCACCCTCCTTTTCCGGCGCACTCTCTCTGTCCGCGGCCTCTTTGCCACACCTCGCCGGTCAGGTTGATGCGGTCTGTGCCATAGGTGCCTTCAGCCACGTCGAGTCCGTCATCGAATACCTCATGAAAGACGCGCACGCAGATCCTTATGGGCGCTATATCGTCCTGAAGAAATTGTTGGCGGCCACCGATCTGGCAGGCGAAACCTTCTTACTTGACGCGCTGGACGCGGCAATTCAGGAGAATATCAATGCCTCACGCAGGGAGCGGGGCGCCTCGCCCACTGACCAGCTTGGACAGCCGGCGTTATCAGTGGTCATGGAGCGCTTTGCACCTGAGCAGCGCCAGCTTGCTCAACGGCTGTTTGACGATGCAGCCTTCCGGATCGCGTTGCTGGAACAGGCAAGCCCCGTTCTGGCCTCTGAATTTCAGGCGCTGAATGTCGCTAATCGGCTGGACACGCTCAAGGCTCGGGTATTTCTCTTGCACGGCAGCCATGACCGGGTCATCCCAAGACATCAATCTGAGCGATTGAATGCGCAGATGGCCGAACGCAGGAAATCCGCGTCTTTAGTGGTGTCTTCACTCATCTCGCATGGCGACGCGCAATTTAATTATCGCATGGTGAGAGAGGTCGGGCGCATGGTGAATGGCTTCGCCTTTTTCTTCCGCCATGCATCCGGCCGTCAATGAGCTAACCAGGGGGGCGGCGCCCCTGAGCAAGACTACCCATCCAACGCCGCCTGTGCCGCCGCCAGTCGCGCAATCGGTACCCGGAAAGGCGAGCAGCTCACATAGTTCAGACCCGCATGATGGAAAAACACGATTGAGGCGGGATCGCCCCCATGTTCACCACAGACGCCCATCTCCATACCCGGACGTACCTCTCGCCCTTTCGCCGCAGCCAGCTCAACCAGCTGCCCGACGCCATTGACGTCCACGCTGCGGAAGGGGTCGCGTTCGTAGATGCCGAGCTTCAGGTAGTTGGGCAGGAACTTGCTGGCATCATCGCGCGAGAATCCCAGTGTCATTTGGGTCAGGTCGTTGGTGCCAAAGGAGAAGAACTCAGCCTGTTCCGCAATGCAGTTTGCGGTCAATGCCCCGCGTGGGGTTTCGATCATGGTGCCGACGAGGTAGTCAACCCGCTCGCCCCGCTCCTTGAAGACGGTTTCAGCGGTACGCCGAATCACCCCGGCCTGGGCATTGAACTCTCTGACGGTGCCCACCAGGGGCACCATGATCTCGACCGTTACCGATACACCATCCACCCGCACATTGAGCGCGGCTTCGATGATGGCGCGGGTCTGCATTTCGGTGATTTCGGGGTAGGTAATACCCAGGCGACAACCACGGTGACCCAACATGGGGTTAAATTCTGCCAGTTCTTCAACCCGCATCTTGATCCGTCCCAGTGGCACCTGCATATCGGCAGCCATCTGACGTTGACTGGCATCATCATGCGGCACAAACTCATGTAACGGTGGATCTAATAGGCGTATGGTCACGGGCAGTTGATCCATGGCGCGGAAAAGGCCTTCAAAATCGCTGCGCTGAATCGGCAGCAGACGCGCCAGCGCCCGACGACGACCTTTCTCATTGTCTGCGAGAATCATTTCGCGCACAGCGACAATCCGCTCACCCTCAAAAAACATATGCTCGGTGCGACACAAGCCGATCCCGGTCGCGCCGAAGGTGCGGGCCAGGCGTGCATCTGCTGGACTGTCCGCATTGGCGCGAACCTCCAGCTTACGATAGCGATCCGCCAGCTCCATGAGGGCGGCGAAATCGCCGGACAATTCCGCTTCACGGGTCGTGACCTGCCCTTCAAAGACCTCACCGGTTGACCCGTTCAGAGAGATCCAATCGCCTTCCAGGTAGGTGTCATCGCCAATCGTCAGCGTGCGGGCGCGCAGGTCCACATGCACGGCCCCCGCACCAGAAATACAACATTTACCCATACCGCGCGCCACCACCGCGGCGTGAGAGGTCATGCCGCCGCGTGCGGTCAGTATACCTTTGGCAACATGGATACCGCGCAAATCTTCGGGAGAGGTTTCATGCCGCACCAGGATGACGGCCTTACCTTTGTTGGCCCAGGCCTCGGCTTCGTCTGCAAAGAAGACAATTTGTCCGGCGGCGGCCCCGGGGGAGGCCGGTAAGCCCCGTGCTATGACGCGTGCCTTTTTTAGGGCAGCCGGATCGAAGACGGGGTGCAGGAGGTCATTCAACCGTTCAGGGCTGACGCGGGCCAGGGCCGTTTTTTCATCAATCAGCCCTTCACGCAACATCTCCATGGCGATGCGAACCATGGCCGCGCCCGTGCGTTTCCCATTACGGGTCTGCAGCATCCAAAGCTTGCCTTCCTGAATGGTAAATTCCATGTCCTGCATGTCGGTGTAATGTTTCTCGAGACGGGATGACGCATCGACCAACTGGTGATACAGCTCTGGCATCACTTCTTCGAGCGAGGGGTAGCGTTGGCGGCGGGTGTCTTCTTCGACCAGCGCCAGTTGCGCCCAGCGGCGGGAGCCGAGGCGCGAAATCTGTTGGGGCGTGCGCACACCGGCAACCACATCCTCACCCTGCGCGTTAATCAGAAACTCACCGTTGAACAGGTTTTCGCCGGTGCCGGCATCCCGCGAGAAACAGACACCGGTCGCGCTGTGCTCACCCAAATTGCCGAAAACCATGGTTTGCACATTCACCGCCGTTCCCCAGGAAGCCGGAATGTCATTCAACTCACGGTACACCTGTGCCCGCTCATTGTTCCAGCTTTCAAACACCGCAAACACCGCGCCCCACAGCTGTTCCCAGGGATCACTCGGGAAGTCCCGCCCCAGACGCGCCCGTATCAGGGCCTTGAAGCGCTGCACCAGCTCTTTCAGGTCGTCAGTACTTAGTTCAGTGTCGAGTGTCACGCCCTGCTGCTGCTTGACCATGTCGATGATGACTTCGAAGGGATCATGGTCTTCTTTGGACGCCGGTTTCAGGCCCATCACGACATCACCGTACATCTGCACGAAGCGGCGATAGGAGTCCCAGGCAAAGCGTTCGTCGCCGGCCTTCAGTGCCAGTCCTTTGACCGCCTCATCATTGAGGCCGAGGTTCAGAATGGTGTCCATCATGCCGGGCATGGACGCGCGCGCGCCGGACCGCACTGACAACAATAGCGGATCCTCCGAATCACCAAAACGACGGCCCATTTCCGCTTCCACTTGACGGATTCCGGCTTCGACCTGGGATTTCAGCAAGTCCAGCGTGGCCTCCTTGCCATGCTCGGTGTAGTAGGTACAGGACTCGGTACTGATGGTGAACCCGGCAGGCACCGAAATACCCAGACGACACATTTCGGCAAGGTTGGCTCCCTTACCCCCAAGCAGATTTTTCATGGAGGCGTCGCCCTCCGTGCGTGAGGCACCAAAGACGTAGACGTATTGTTGTTCTGACATGACAGCGTTCCCTGTTGTGTGAGGTGATCACTCATGCTGCCTGCGTTTACACACGTTTGTCGATGATACAGATCAAAAGTCGGCCATCCCCGCCGGCTCTGTTGCAGCGCTATGACAAATACCTCACGAAACAGGTATAGTCGGGCGACAAAAACGAATCAAAAGGGCCTTCATGTCGGGACTTCTCCGCATCATCCTCATCGACACACATCTGCCGGGTCTGGTTGAACTGAAACTGGACGGTCACACCAACATCTGCGGAACCAACGCATCCGGCAAAACCACATTGCAACGCCTGATACCAGTCTTCTATGGCGAACTGCCCAGTCGTGTGGTTCCGGCCACGCGAGACAGTTTTGAAAGGTGGTATTTACCGCGGGAATCCAGCTACCTCATCTACGAATACCAGCGGGCCAATGGCGAGGTGTGTCAGGCGCTGTTGACCTCTAGCGGGACCGGCGTGACCTATCGCCTGGTCGCCCGCCCCTTCGTCGTCGGCGACTATGTAAGGCCCCGGCTGGATGGCAGTTCGGATTGCATTCCCTCTTCCCAGATCGGCCGCGAATTCAAAGCATTGAATGCGCTGGTAACCCGGCAGCTCAACACCAGCGAATACCGCGCCATTCTGCAGAATGACCGCACCGCGATGTCCGGCCTGGCCAACGGTCGGGAGTTGACCGGGTTAGCCCGCCAATTCAGTCTGGGCGAAAGCGGGGTCAGCCTGCGTCATATCGAGAAGCTGGCGCGTGCCGTCCATTCACGGGAAGGCAAGATGGAAACCATCAAGGCCATGGTCGCCTCGATTCTGGAGGAAGACGGGGTCGTGCCACCGGAACACCGGCTTGGACGTCAGGCGGTGGAAACCTGGATCAGCGAGTGTCAGTTGATTCAGGGCTTTGAACGCATGCGCCCTCAGTTCAGGGTGCTGGAAGACACCTATGCCCGACTGCAGCAGGAAGAGGCACGGCTGGCGCAGCTGGCACGGGTATTTGAACAGGACCAGGATACGCTGGCCGGTCAGCGTATTCGCCTGGAAGGCGACTGCGAATCCGGGCGTATACGCCTGAAGCAGATCGACACGAAGTGGAAATCACAGCAGGACGCCCTCAACGCCGACCTGTCGGTGGCAGACGGGCAAAGCAAAAGTCTCGAAGCCGAGCTGGAGAACATCGAGGCAAGCTACCAGACATGGCTGGACCAGGACATCGAAGCCAGACAGGAGGATCTGCGTCAGTTACCGGACTGGCAGGCCGATCTGAAGGGGCTGGAGGCGCAATACCAGCTGATCACGGCGCAGCATCAGGACGCCGAAGCCGCCTGCAACCGGCAGAAACTGGAATTGCAGGAACGCTACGAAGCCGAAGGGGATCGCTTGCTGGCTCAGAATGAGCAGCTCACCTCGGACCGGCACGCACAGTCCCTGGCCAAACAAGCGGAAATGCAGACCCTGGCCCATGACGCCGGAACCGGGGCCGAACGCTTGAAGGCAGACTATCAGAAACGGGTGCAAACGCTTCTGAACGAGCAGAGCGCGCTGGAGGCCTCTCTTTCCGCCGTCAGTCTGAGTGTGGATGAATTGGCCAATCTCGATCTGCTGGACCACCAGATCAATGAGGCGATGTCAGCCGAAGAAGCCGCCCAATTGCAGTTGAACCGCGCTGAGCAGACCCGCAACGAGGCGCAGAAAAGTTGTGCGGAGGCCGACAAGCAATTGGCGCGGGACGCACAGGCGCTGGAACGTCGGGAAAAAACAGTGCGCGAGCTCGAAGCCCTGCTGTATCCCGGTGATAAGTCCCTACTCGCCGTGCTGCGCCGCGACAAGCCCGACTGGGTCGGACACATCGCCCGCGTGATTCGACCGGATCTGCTGCAACGCCAGGATCTCAAACCGGTCGTCCAGGCCGACAGTCAAACGTCCTTTTATGGCTTAGGACTGGATCTGAACGTCATACCCCTGCCCGATTTTGCCGTCGACGAACATGGATTACGCGCCCAGCTACAGCAGGCAGAAGAGGCCTTGAGAGTGGCACGCGAGCAACATGCGCAGGCCGAGAAAGGGTTGGCCCGTGCGTATGAAGTCCTCAGCGCACAGGAAACCCAGCGCACTCAGCGCCTCACTGACAGCCGGGTCTGCCGTGAAGCCCGCCAGCGCCTGCGCGAGGAAAAGGAGGCCCTGCAGCGCGAATATAACCAGCGTATTCAAACCCGCCGCCAGGGATGGCAGGAACGTCTTGAAGTGGCCAGACAGTCACAACGCCGACTCGAATCGAGCTTGCAAGACGATTTGAAGCAACAGGCGCACGAACAGTCCCAGATTCGCCTGGAGCGTGAAGCGCACTGGCAGTTAATTCTTGGTGATCTCGACCACCTGGTGACGCAGAATCGGCAGCGACGCGAGCAATTGCGTCAATCCATCGAGCGCGAACGCCAGCAATGCGACCAGTGGCTTCGCGACGAGCTCGCGCGCCGGGGTGTGGATGTCGATGAAATCAGCCGCCTGAAAAGTGCGCTGGCGACGCTGCGCCAGTCGATCGCCCGGGCCGAAGCCAGCCGTGAAAAAGTGCGCGACTTTGAATACTGGTATCAGCAGCACTATTTGCAACGCAAAAGCGATGCGCAGAAATCCCTGCTTCTGGCCCGACAGCAACAGGCCGAGTGCAAGCGTGCGCGCGACACGGCACGATCAACGTTTCAGGAACAGCGTCGCACCGCGGAAAGCGAGCAAGCCGAACGGGAACGCACACTGACCGAAACCCGCCAGCAAGAGGAGGACGTCAAAGCTCTGTTGCAAACGATCAAAGGTCTGCGCCTGGGTCCGGCGACGGAGGAGGCTCCACACGCCAGTCTAACGCAGCGTTTGAGCGAAACCCGTGACCTGCTGGATAATCGTGAAGGTCTGATGGCGCAATTGCGTGAAGGCGTCAATCACTTCGACCGCCTGCTGGCCGAGCAATCCGGCACGGGACTCGCCGAAACCTGGGACCATGCCCGTGAGCGGTGCTCGGTGGTCAACAGTGCCGGTCTGCGAAGCCTGGATCACCGACGGATGGTCCCGCATCTGGAGCAGCTACTCAACATCATTGTGCCGCAGAAACTCAGGGGTCTGCGGGAGCAGGGTCGGATTTTCGGCGCTGATCTGATCAGTTTCTTCCAGGTGCTGCAAAACAACGATCGCAGCATTGTCACGCAAAGCCAACGCATTACGCGCGAGGTCGAACAGGAGCTGTTTCTGGACGGCGTATCCGATTCCGCAGTCAGTATTCGATCCCGAATCACCGAACTGGAATTCTGGCCGGAACTGAAACGCTTCGAACAACTCTATGAAGGCTGGAAAGACACTGGGATGGACACCCTGCCAGACGACGACTATGCCAACTGCATGCGCCAGGTTATCGACATTTTGGGGCGCTCAACCTTCAGCGGCTCCATCGGCGCCCTGCTCGATATTGAATTGAAAATCCGCGAGGGCCAGAGCGATCTGTTGATCCGCACCGACCGCCAGCTCAACGAATCCTCCAGTCACGGCATGGCCTACCTGATCCTGTGCAAATTCCTGCTGGCCTTTACCCGATTGCTGCGCGGCGGTTCCGGCGTGACGATTCACTGGCCGATCGACGAACTCGGCACCCTGCATCAAAGCAATGTGAAGAAAATTTTCGATGCCTGTCAACACAACCAGATTACCGTGGTCGGCGCCTTTCCCAACCCGGATTCCGAGGTGTTGCAACTGTTCCACAATCGCTACCTGATCGATAAAACGAGTAAACGACTGAAGACGGTTCAGCCCCGTCTGAGCCCAATTGCCGAGCGTCTGAAGGCGCAGCAACGACAGACGCCATCGACGCTGGAGGACACACACGCATGATGACCGAAAAAGGCCGGGTGCTGGAGCGCCTGCTGAGTGGACAGTTCATTTGCCAGATCAGTGACGAAAGCAGCTGGCGTCAGCTCAAACAACCGGCATTTACCGACGCTATCAATGACATGCTCGCCCCCCTGAACCGGGTTTTGGCGACCGCGGCAGAAGGCAATGTTTTTTACACGGCCTATCAATCACTGGGTGACCCGGAGCGCAAGCACCTGGGACAGCAATTCCAGGACATCGCCGGTCAATTACGCCCCCTGACCGAATGGTTACTGTTGGTGCAAAGTACCACGGGCCAGGACGCCCCGCTGAGTGAGGGTAGCCCCTTGCGACTGACCGAGTTGCAGACCGTCATTGAGGACACACCGGCGTTGGCCGAGCACCTCGCCCGACTCGCCCGGTACCGCCTGTTCAACTCGACCAGCCCCCAGCCGGATCAGCAGTTGCGGCAGATCTTCAAGCGTTTAACAGACATGGGCTACCTCATTAAACCCAACCCCGACAGGCTGGTCTTTCTCGCCACCGGCAAGATTGATTACCTGTTTGAAGTCATCCGCTTTATTGATGAATCCGAAAACCTGCAACTGGCGGAACGCGCGGAGTCCGCCCATCAACAGGATTCACTGTTATGAGCCAGGACCATCTGCAACAGGCGGGAAAAGCCCTGTTTCGCGCGCTCTCGCGGCATTCCGACCTGATTTTGTCTGCATATCTGGCCGGCAGCGTGGATGAAACCCAGAGTGACCCAGACACCCTGGATAAACTGGTGCGTCTGGGCATTCTGTGGCGCCCGGAAGCCGATGCCGAATTGCGCCTGCGCCGCGTGGTACGTGCGCTGCTGGAAGAAGGGCTGCAGGATGTGCGTAACCGCCAGATCGATGCCAATCTCGGCTCTGCCCTCACGACACTCAAAACCTTGACCGAGCATTATAAGGAGGCCCGCTATCGCCGCGCTGCGGTAGAAGCCGATGCTTACCTTGCAGATCTGCGCGAGCATGTCTATGGATTGACTGAAGGGCTGCGCCGGCATGTCAGGGTGTTATGGGAGCGTATTCATCACGAGTTTGGCTATGTCGCCTCCATCGACGCCAAAATCCGTGAGAACGAACTGGCGCAAACCCAGGTCTCCGAACTGCTCAATCAACTCGAACTGATCCGCTTCGATCAACTCGGCGAACTGGCGGGACAGGACCGGGATTTGCGCCGACTGCTGATCGTATCCCTGCAACGTACGTTCACCGAGGTCGCCAAGGAATTAAGTCTGGTTCAGGCGAAACTCATCGAGTTGATTGGCCGTTTTCGCGAATTCCAGGGACGCACCCGCCTGCTACGCGGCTTTCTGTTGCATCTCGAGCAACATCCCGACTATCGTCCCCGCGACCTCACCCGCCAGAGTGAAGTACCCCAGCTATTCAACCAGTCCTCCGCGATCATTGCCCCGGCGGCGATCAACCCACACGACAGCCTGCTCGAAAATGAACTCGTCCAGCTGGTAGCGGCGCTAAAGACCACCCCGCGGGATTCCCTGCGCGATGAACAGGATCGTCAGGGCACGCCCTTTCAGTTACAGGAAAATGAGACCTTGTCACTGCAGGAGGATGCCATCAGGCAGGCAGTGGATGCCTATTTCTGCCAGGTCATCGACCAGGGCGAGCGTCTATCGGCACTGGAATACCTCGAACAAAACACGCTGGACTGCAACCGCGAAGTCTGGCTTTACCGGGTCATAGGGGGTTACGAAGGACTACCGGACGACGAGCGCCAGTTTTTCGAGCTGGAACACCTGACCCGCGACGATCCGGTTTTTGCCAACCAGGTCATTGAGGATGTGGCGCTATGGCTGGCCTGACGCGCCGATTGATCCTGAGCCCCCGCCATGGGTTGGGGGGCTTTTAGGTTTTTGCACTTTGCGAAGTGCAAAATGCGAATTAGCCCTTCGTTTCCGCGCTTTCAAATCATCTTTCCCAGGGTATCGGCCTGATATCCTTGCATGTTTTTTTTCTGGATCAAATGTTGCTGGTTTTTCATAGGTAATCAGGTTCGACCAACGCTAACTGTCGCGGCGACGAGAGGTGCCCACATGACGAAGCAACGCTTTGATGTTCTGGACAGTTTTCGCGGGCTGTGCGCACTGTGTGTGGTTGTGCACCACATGCATTGGTCCGGCTCATTTACCGAGCTGGATTTTTTCCGGGGCAGCGATCTGTTCGTTGAGTTCTTTTTCGTCCTGAGTGGTTTCGTGCTTGCGCATGGCTATGCCTATCGTGAGAACCTGGCGTTCCGCCCTTACCTACGGTCGCGCTTCTTCCGGCTATTTCCCTTGCACGTGTTCATGCTGCTGGTCTTTGTCGCCATGGAGGGCGGGAAATGGGTCGCCCAGCAGCGGTTTGGATTGCACTTCAATAACGAGGCCTTCAGCAACACCTATGCCCCCTCGGAGTTTTTACCCAATTTGTTGTTGATTCACGCCTGGACCCCCTGGACCCACGCCCTGTCTTTTAACACGCCGGCCTGGAGCATCAGCATTGAATTCTACCTGTATATTCTTCTTTACCTGACGCTGCTCGCCAGCGCACGATTCCGTCACTGGGTATGGCTTTCGATGCCGCTCACGATGTTCGGCCTGACCCTCACTCAGACAGATATTTTGCTAACGCCCGTCATGCGCGGGTTAGCTGGATTTTTTGGTGGCGCGTTTTGTTACCATCTCTACCGCCGCTACGCTCACGCGATACCTCGTTCGTTTGGCGCTGCCACGGCCCTGGAAGTCACGATGGCGATCGGAGTCTATGGGGTCATCACCTCACACCTTCCCTTCCATTCTATCATCGCTACGCTGTGCTTCGGCTTAACCGTTCTGGTGTTCGCCCGGCAAAGCGGCGCCCTGTCAGCCCTGTTACAGGCTCGGCTGTTTCGGCGCGGCGGCGAACTTTCCTATTCCCTTTACCTGACGCACGGAGCCGTGATTTACGCCGCGACATCCCTGGGCATGGTCATGCAAAAAGTTTCAGGTGTGACCCTGCTACCGATGGTCGGGGGTGCCCGCGTCTTTGACTTAGGCAGCCCCCTGCTCAATAACGCAGGCGCTGCCCTGACCATTGGCACCGTGATCCTGCTTTTACGCTGGACCTATCGGTATATTGAAGTACCCGGACAGCGTTGGGGCAGGCAACGGGCGAAGCAACACACTACTCGACCGGGTTTTTCATCTGCAGAATCAGGCCACTGTCGCCCGCAATCATCTTCGGCTGGGCACCGTCCCACTTCTGAGCCAGCGTGAGCTGCACGATCAGGGGGTTGTTTTTGAGGGCGCGTGCTTTGGCTTCAATGGCCTCAGCTTCTGCCAAACCGGTCATGCGGATGGCATTGGCTTCTGCGGTCGCTCTCAACTCGGTGGATTTCGCTTCCGCTTCGGCGGTATTCACCGCCTGTTGGGCCACTAACTTTTGCTTTTCCAGTGTATATTTTTCCGCCTCAGCGAGGTTCTTCTGGGTTTGTTTGGTTTGAATGGACTGCAGGTAAACATTGGGCAGGTTTACGTTATCCAACTGCACCGAGTCGAGCTTCACGGGAAAATTCGCCATGGTGTCATCCAGCTCGGACGCAATTTCAGAAATCACACTGGCTCGATTCACGATGATTTGCTCGGCCGTGTAGCGGGAAATCGCCGCCTTGGCCGCACTACGCAGCCGCGTATCCAGGATCCGTGATTCAAACTGATCCAGGCCGCCATATTCCACGAAGAGCTTGAAAGCGGACGCTTTATCGACCGTCCAGTTCACAGACACTTCCGCATCGAGAGGCATTTGCTCACTGGAGGCGGCCGGCAATACCTCCGTGTTCTTGCGGGTGCGCACTTCGATAACCTCAATGGTATCGACGAACGGTATCTTGAAATGCAGACCAGGATTCACCTGCTCTTTGGCCTCGGAGAAGCGTTTGACGATGCCGACATGACCTTCTTCGATGGTGTAAAACGATCCCCACAAAAAAGACACGGCGGCCAATGTAATGACCCCTGGCAGAATCACGGTTAACGGTCGGGGGGGTGTCAGTTCTCGCATTGCTCTGAGCTCCATCGATAAAAAACGGATTGCCGGGGTTCCGACAATCCGTTGGGCGGTTTTAAGTCATCCGATTATAAGCGCAGCGGATCATCGTCCGCCAATGGATGCCTTAAGCTTTTCCTCAATCTTGGTCAGGTTAAAGGATCCCGGTGACTGACTCGGTGGATACTCTTTCATCGACATCAGGAACTGAGCGGCCAGACCTTGAATGGGAACGATCACGAAGGGATGATCCAGGAACCAGTCATCATAGGTGTTCGCGTTATGCTGCGCTTTCTCGAAAGGGTCGCGCCGCAAATTAAACAACAAGGGCACGCGCAATTCGGTGAAGGGTTCCCGCCACACGCCAAAGGCTTCACCGCGGTTTTCCAGAAACACTACTTTCCAGTCATTGTAACGCGCAGCAACCACCTGGCCGTCATCGTTCACATACCAGAACTCTTTGCGGGGTGACTGATCGACTTTGCCAGTCAGGTAATCCAGCTGGTTGTAGCCATCCAGATGATTACGGTATTTGCGACCATTCACCTGCGCACCTTTCAACAGACGATCTTTGATGGTGGTGTCGCCGCCAATCGCCGCAAAGGTGGTCAACCAGTCTTCGTGCGCAACAATGCCGTTCAGCGTCTTACCCTGAGGGAAGTGGTCTGGCCAGCGAATAAAGGCCGGTACGCGATAGGCGCCTTCCCAGTTAGAGTTTTTCTCACTGCGGAAGGGCGTGGTGCCCGCATCTGGCCAGGTATTGTAGTGAGGGCCGTTATCCGTGGAGTAAAACACGACGGTGTTTTTCGCGATACCCAGTTCATCAATCAGCTTCAGGAAGCCACCGACATGCCGATCATGCTCGACCATCCCATCTGAATACTCATCCTGCCCTGAAATGCCACGATTAGCCTCCTTCACGTGGGTACGGAAGTGCATGCGGGTCCCGTTCCACCATACGAACCAGGGTTTACCGGCCTTGTGTTTCTCGCGGATAAATTCCATGGCGCGTTCGGAGGTTTCATCATCGATGGTTTCCATGCGCTTTTTCGTCAACGCGCCGGTATCTTCGATCTTCTGACCACCCTTGCCGTCTGCCCAGGAATGGATGACACCGCGTGGCCCAAAGGTCTCACGGAAGGTTTTACCATTGGGCATCACCATGTCGCCCGGATAGTCCTCATTTTCCGGTTCTTCTTCGGCATTCAGGTGATAAAGGTTGCCTAAAAACTCATCAAACCCATGCATGGTCGGCAGATGTTCATTCAGGTCGCCCTGGTGGTTCTTGCCAAATTGCCCGGTGCTGTAGCCCAGGCTTTTTAACACCGTGGCCATGGTGATATCGCTGGATTGCCAGCCCTCTTTGGCGCCCGGCAATCCGACTTTCGTCATGCCGCTGCGAACCGGAACCGAACCGCCGATAAAGGCAGCCCGCCCTGCTGTGCAACTTTGTTGGGCATAGTAATCGGTAAAAGCCACGCCTTCGTCGGCAATGCGGTCGATGTTGGGGGTCTGGTAGCCCATCATGCCACGGTTATTGTGACTGATGTTCCAGGTGCCGATGTCATCGCCCCAGAGAACCAGAATATTGGGTTTAGCGTCCTGAGCGCTGACCTGAGTAGCGCCTAACGCCGTGAGTAAGCAAAGCATCGCCGGTAGGCGGAGCCGCCCTGCTAGGGGTGTCGGTTTCATGTTGATGTCCTCTATTTTTGTCTTTTATTGAGCTGCATCCTTCACTCAAACCACGAGCAAAGCAATCTCAGGCTAAAACAGAAGATGTGACATTTTAAGTAGTTGATGAATAGGCGGTTTACGCTACCTATCACGGGTTTAAACACAAACAAAAAACCCGCGCCAGGGCGCGGGTTCGGGTTCAGCTCACACAAAAGGAGATCAGTAAGCCAACCCCGCGTCGACACTGCGAGTCAGCGGTGTTTTACTCAGACTCAGCACTTGCTGGGACTGTCCGCCATAGGACTGTCCCTTGGAAAGTCCGGTCGCTTCGATCAGTACGGGGCGATTGGCGCTCAAGGTTACCTGGTTCGTCATGCTGTCAAATACAGCATCAACGTGTGCGCCACGCGCCTCAATCCGACGACGGGTACGCTCGCCAATCTCGTAGTAAGGCGCATTGACCACCGGCAAGCGAAGCAGGCTTTCATAGCGCGTCATTACCGCATGCAACCAGTCAAACTGCAGGGTCTTCCCATTCCCATAATCACGCAGATTGCTGATATGGAAATAATGGGGCCAGGCGCGGTAGGTCAGCATGTGACGCAGGGTCGTATCCGCCTCGGCGTCCAGAATCTGCTGATAGCTACGAGGCTGGCAGATGGCACCAGGAATTGCGCAGGGGTCCACGCCCTCTTCAACATGACGCTCAAAGAAAATGTAGTTGTATTCGTCTTCCATCTCATAGGGTGAGGTCGTGTTGTAAAACACGGAGGTTGGATAACGCGGTAACAGAATCATCTGATTTCCGGTACCCGGCACATACTCTTCCCGATCCTGGTTCAGCCGTGAGGAATCAGAGGCCAGGTAGCGAACGCCGACATCCATGGCCGCCCGGATGAATGCCTGGTTGCGCCCCTGCGGGTAAGGCAAGTCGTCGGAGGGATCCAGTTCAGTTCCCATGGTATCATCCAGACCGGAATGATTACCCGTCACCAGCACCGCTCGATTCTGCGCCAACTCGGGTAAATTCAGCGTGCTCCAGACATTCAGGTTCTGGGCGATTTCCGTAAAGGCTTGCTCGTAAGTCGTGCCTGCACTCTGGTACATATCCATGTGAGAGAGCGTGTGGCTGATAAAACGGAATTCAAACTGGTGTTGCATGACGGCGGCTGTCAACGGATCCGTTGTCGTCTCAGGGTAATCCACCCACAATTGTGGCCGGGCATCCGCCGACTTATGTTCACGGGTATAGACCTCAACTTCATCCCCACCGACGATGACGACGCCTCGATTGGGCTGCGCCCCGGACAACCAGACGTTTACAATGGGCGTGATGTCAGCCTGACCCTGACCGTCTTTCTGCACGTAAGCGACACATGAAGACGGATCGTAAACGGCACCGTTTTTGCCACTCCACTTGGTTTTCTTCAAACGATCATCCCAGGAAACTTCTTTTTCCACCCAGGGACCTTCACTGATCCGGCACACTGAGGCACGGGTGCTGTCCTTTTGGGGCCAGAGAGTTTGAGCAGCGCTTTATTGGCCGAAACCTGGTAGGGTTCATCCAGAATAAACTTCACAACATACTGGCTCTCATTGCGCTTGTGGGAGCCAATACGCGCTTTGTCATCGCGCCCCTTCTTGGCTTTCTTCTTGTCTTTCGACAATTCGGCGTCTTTCAACGGCGAATACTGTCTTGAGTGAGCCGGAATCGCCACCGCACCACCACCGTTAAACACCATGTCCAGCTTAAACTGGGGCAAGGTTTTGTATTGTTTCAGCAAAGCCTTCTGGCTCAGGACCAGATTATCAATGTCATGCGAGGTATTGCGATACAAGAGCTCCTCCGTGGTCTCGTTGGCGACCGGATCCCACAGGTCGTCTGCCAGGAACAAATCGTCGACATGCGCGGCCAGATAAACTTTACGGCTCCCCAGAAACAGGCCGCGGGTTGCAAAATTGAGGAATTCGTAATTGAGCACTTGAGAATGCACCAGGTACCAGGCATTCGTGATACCGGAATAGAGCACTTCGCGCCCATCGGCATAAATCAAGCGAGACACCAGGGTACGATTAGAGGTGCCATCGCGCAGCAGGGGTTGAACAACCGGGTCAACGCTAGGGGCCAACGGCTCGACGGCGACCGCATAATCATTCACGGGCAAGGTATTCGCCGTATTCACATATTCAAAGAGCTCGGTATTCCCAGCGGGAGGCTGCCATCTGCCCTGAAAGGACTTCCCCGTCACCAGGGTATTCAGGTCCATTCCATAGTCGAGATCATAGACGACCTTGAAATAGGGGCCGGATGCCGGGTACCCCGATAGCACGGATTCACGCACGCCGAAGTCACGTTCGTACTGATGCAGGGTCTGCCATTCGGCCAGGGAAAACGCGGAGTTCAGCTCGTTGCCGGGTCCCGTGTAATAGAGCATGCTGTCGGTGAGAATCACGCCGTTGAATTTGCCATGGTAGCCATCCGAGAGGAATTCAGGCGTCAGCATTTGACGGCTGGCATCCAGCACCTCGTAGGCCACACCGACTTCGTCCAGCATGTCATCAATCAGGTCAATGCTCCAGTGGACGACTGCGGGGGGCCGGCAAACGTTTTGCCCTTTACGTACACCACACGGATGCCAAACGTGAATGGGCCTATGATCGGGATTCAAGCATCGGACGCCTGGATAAGGGGCTGGAAGCCGCTAAAGCCGGAAATTGGACCGTGGTCGATATGCAACAAGACTGGAAACTGATTTACCCACCTGCTCAGTAATCGATGCCTGGACGCTGTGATGCCCCTATCCTTTCCAATCAACCCTCGCGCGCCTCTCCGCGCGCTGGGTTTCCTATTGTTCTATGTGTTTAACCTGCCGCTGATTCAGGCCGCCGAAACGCAATCAAAGGTCGTGCCCTTGTCTGAGACAGCGCACTATGTGGGTGGCAACCACTGCGCAGGGTGTCATGCAACCGAAGCTGCGCAATGGCAAGGCTCGCACCACGATAAGGCCATGCAAGAGGCCAGCCCCCAAACCGTATTAGGTAACTTTAATGACGTGACCTTCACCTACTCGGGGATCACCAGCACCTTTTTTAAACAAGGCGATACCTTCAAGGTTCGTACCGATGGCCCAGAGGGCAAACTGAAGGACTATTCGATCGCCTACACCTTCGGTTTCAACCCCCTGCAACAATACCTGATCCCACTGGAGAATGGTCGCCTGCAGGCACTGAGCATTGCATGGGACGCTCGCCCAGCCAAAGAAGGCGGACAACGCTGGTTTCACCTCTACCCTGACGAATCCATCCAGGCAGGTGACGAGCTTCACTGGACGGGGCCCAATCAAAATTGGAATTTCATGTGTGCAGACTGCCACTCCACGCATCTTGAGAAAAACTACGACCGTGAAAAAGATGCGTATGCTACCCGGTGGAGCGACATTGATGTCAGTTGCGAAGCCTGTCATGGGCCCGGCTCGCGGCATGTCGCCTGGGCAAATACGAAAGCCCCGAAATCGGCGGACAATGGCCTGAGCGTGGGTCTCAACGAGCGCAAAGGAGTCACATGGCGCGTCAATCCTCAGACTGGCAACGCCACTCGCCGTCCCCAAAAACCACTGACACCGAAATTGAAACCTGCGCCTTCTGCCATGCCCGACGCACCACCGCCTTCCCCGATGCGCTGCCGGGTCAGCCCCTGCTGGATAACCTGCAGGTCGCGCTACTGACGGAACCGCTTTACCATGCCGATGGCCAGATTAAAGATGAAGTCTTTGAATATGGGTCCTTCCTGCAAAGCAAAATGTACCACTCGGGGGTCACCTGCAGTGATTGCCATCAGCCACACAGTTTGAAACTAAGAGCCGAAGGCAATGGTCTCTGCGCCCAGTGTCATCTGCCGGACAAGTATGAAAATAAGACCCATCACCTGCACACTCAGGGAAGCGAAGGCAGCCAATGCGTCAATTGCCATATGCCCGCTAAAAACTATATGGTGGTGGATCCTCGGCGGAATCACAGTCTGCGTATCCCGCGGCCCGACCTTTCACTCAAACTGGACACACCGAACGCCTGCAATCAGTGTCATGCAGATAAAACCGCTGCCTGGGCAGCGGACATTCTGCAAACGCAATTTGGCGCGCCCAAGCCTCACTACGGCGAAGCCTTATATGCTGGCCGCAATGGTTTGGGCAACGCCATCGCCCGGCTCGCCGAGCTGACGGTTGACCCGACAAAACCCGCCATTGCACGCGCAACGGCGGCGAGCCTGCTTGCCCCCTATCTGTCGCGTGAAACGGCACCGATCCTACAGATGTCAGCTAACGACCCGCAGCCCCTCATCGGTTATGGCCTTGCCACGGCACTGGATCAACTCCCGCCTGCGCAGCGCATGCCGTTTGCCTATCCTTTGCTTTTTGATGCGTCTCGCGTCACCCGCAGCCTGGCCGCACGATCCGTCGCAGGTCCTGCATCGCAGTCGCTTCCCGCAGAAGGTCAGGCGCGTTTTGAAGAGGCGCTGGACGATTATCAGCGCTCCCAGCAGTTCAATGCCGACCGCCCCGAAGGACTCTCCAACCTCGCCACCCTGTTCATGCAACAGGGCGATATCGACAATGCCAGACGCCTCTACCGACTAGCGATTGCACAAGCCCCCTACTACACGCCAGCCTATGTGAATCTGGCGGACAGCTATCGACAGACCGCGAATGAGGGTGAGGGGCGCAAGGTGCTGGAAGACGCCCTTGGCACGGTTCGGGAGAAGGCACCGATTCATCATGCGCTGGGCCTGTGGTATGTCCGCCAGAAAAATATGACTGAGGCGCTTAAGCATTTGCAAGATGCTGCTGAAAGTCCTGCAGCCACGGATCAATACCTCTATGTTTACGGCGTGGCGCTGAATTCAAGCGGGCAGACATCAGAGGCCCTGAGGGTTCTCGAAGATGGTCACAACCGTCATCCCGGCAACCTCTCAATTCTCTATGCATTGATCTCCATTCATCAGGCGGCCGGACAGGGTGAGGCCGTGCAAAAATACGAAGCCGCCGTGCGCGCACTCAGTGGTGGTTAGATGAACGGTTTGCACACCCCGGTCCTCGTCAGGCATGATCATAAAAAACTTATGCTGGAGCACTTATGTCCCTGACCGTTTTTGGTTTTCCCAACACCCGTAGTTTACGCGCCGTCTGGATGCTGGAAGAACTGGGTTTACCCTATGAATACGCGTTGATCAATATGCAGAAAGGCGAGTCACAATCACCTGCGTTTCTCGCAATCAATCCGGCCGGCAAAGTGCCCGCGTTAAAAACGCATGAGGGAGTGCTGGTGGAGTCCCTCGCCATCGTCAACTACCTCGGTGGTTTATGTCCGGATGCCCGTTTGATCCCCACCACCGCCTACGCCCGGGGGCTCTATGACCAATGGACCGTATTTGCCATCGCGGAATTGGAGCAACCCCTCTGGACGATCGCGAAAAACAAGTTCGCCCTACCAAAAGACCAACGCTGCAGCGAAATTTTCCCAACCGCGCAGTGGGAGTTCCAGAAGGCCTTGCGTCTGCTCAGTCAGGGCCTGGGGGATCAGAACTATATTTTAGGCGACACCTTCACAGCGGCCGATATCCTCCTGGGGCACACCCTATTTTGGGGCACAGCCTTCAACCAGCCCATCAAACAGGACAACCTCAAACACTATTTGAGTCGCGTCGGTGCGCGCCCGGCCCTGGCGGCGGCCCGCAGCCGCGAGAAGGCGGCGATGCCGCAGTAGCATCCCAGAGACCTAAGACAAGAAGCGGTCGGTGTTACTGACCGCTTTTGAGTTCCCGTTTGAGAATTTTGCCCGTCGCCGTCATTGGCAAGGTGGCACGGACCTCAATCAACCGGGGATACTTGTAACTGGCCATGCGCTCCCGACACCAGTCTTTTAGAGCGTCGGCATTCAGATGCGCACCCTCTTTCGGGATCACAAAGGCCTTCACTTCCTCACCATATTGTTCATCTGGCACGCCCACGACGGCCGCCAGCGAAACGGCCGGATGCTCCAATAGCGTCTCTTCCAGTTCGCGGGGATAAACGTTGTAGCCACCCCGGATGATCATATCCTTGACCCGGTCGACGATATACAGATACCCGTCCTCATCCTGATAGCCCACATCGCCGGAATGAAACCACCCTCCCCGAATCGCCTCAGCGGTGGCCTCAGAACGATTGAGATAGCCCTTCATGACGTTATGACCACGAATCAGAATTTCCCCTTTTTCACCGGCTGCAAGGGGGTGGCCTTTATCATCCACGATGCGAATATCCACGCCCCAGATCGGCAAGCCGACAGAACCGGGTTTGCGTGGTCGGTCGAGCTGATTGAAGGACGCCACCGGACTGGTTTCCGACAAGCCATACCCCTCCAGGATGGGCACCTGAAACTTGGCTTCAAAGGCACGAATGATTTCCAGGGGCAGCGACGAACCGCCGGAACCGCAAAGCCGCAGCGTCGATCGAATGGCATCAACCTGGGCATTATCCAGCGAAACACCGTGCAGCAGACCCCAATACATCGTCGGCACCCCGCAGAACACGGTAATTTTTTCCCTGATCAGGGTTTCAACGACCACCGCCGGATCAAAACGGGGAATCAGCACCAGGGTGTTCCCGTTGTAAAGTCCGCCGCACATTTGTACCGTTTGGCCAAAAGTGTGAAATAACGGCAGAGTTATGAGATGATTATCCTCTGGCACAGCCTGACTCAGTCGCGCAAACTGGATAACATTCAGCAGAATATTGGTATGGGTCAATTCGGCACCCTTCGGTTTACCCGTGGTTCCCGAGGTGTAGAGTATAACCACCGTATCGTCGGCCTGGGTCACGACAGGATGAAAGGGGCGATCGGTTGCTTCCAGCAAACCATTGAAGTCTCGAAACCCGTCCCCCTCAATCAGTCCCGCTCCGCTGCGGATGAGCCAGAACAGTTCACAATCATCCACCGTTTGACGGGCTTCCATCGCACGCGGGCCAAAAGGCAAGTCCGTACTGCCCTCAAAACAGATATAGCCTCTGGCGCCGGAGTCTCGCAGGTGATAGGCAATTTCGGTCGCGCTGAGCAGAATATTGAGTGGCACGACCACCGCGCCCGCCTTGATAATGCCGAAATAGGCCAGCGGAAACCAATGCAGGTTAGGACAACTCAGGGCGACCCGATCCCCCTGTCGTATTCCAGCCGCCTGCAGCCCCGCCGCGATCCGGTCCGTCATGGCACTGACATCATGGTAGCTAAGCCGCTCGTTGCCGCATACCAACGCCGTTTTCGTGGGGGTTCGTTTGGTGCTTTCGTCCAGCACGGTGGAGAGGTTCAGCATTGGAGGCGTCCTGAATTATACTGGTTGTAAGGGAAAGGTTCGTGTGACCCGAGCCACCACCATCGCCTTTTTTTGATTCAAAGGGAAGTCTTGAATGCGTGAACATGTGTCTGGCCATGATTACCGACGCGAGGGTGATTACTGGCTGGTCGAAATGCAGGTGAGCCAGGTAGAAGAGCTGTTTAACAACCTTGACCCCCTGCCTTTTGGCGAGCGCGATCTGGATGCCAATGCCGCGGCCTACATCCTGGACAGCGTGCAGGAACTGCCCGACAAGAGTCCGATTCGCATTCGCATCTATCTGTCCAGTCCGCCGGATGCCGCCCTGCAATCGTTGGTCAGCACGACCGTCTCACGCTACTTTAGTTATCGCGCCCGTGTGAACCGCCAACGGCGTGCGAATCAGTTCAGGAAGGGGCGTATCAGCCTGCTGGTGGGCCTGCTATTTCTGAGTGCCTGCCTCGGGCTCAGCAATCTTTTGAAACGCTTGAATTTACCGGCAGTGGTGTGTTACGCGAAGGTTTGCTGATTGTCGGCTGGGTCGCGATGTGGCGACCACTGGAAATATTTTTGTATGACTGGTGGCCCCCGCTTGGACGAGCACACCTTTATGAGCGACTGGCCAGGCTTCCCGTCGAACTGTGTGGACCACCGAGCGAACGGAAATTCCCGACTACTCCCATGACATGATCACCCAAGCCCTCGCCGCTTCGAGTAGTTCGATCAGGGGTTTAGCGCGCAGGCTCAAGCCAACGTCAGCCTCTTGCTCACTGTCATCGATTTTACGCGGCTTGCCTTCCGCCGCCTGAGCATCGATCCGGGCCAGTCCGTCGCGAAGGCGAGCCGGGGCATCTGCCACCTCCTCCGCGCCAATCGAGCCTGGCACATGGCCGCTATGCCCCATCAACTTGATCAGGCTCACCGCCACACTGCCAAAAAAGGTCAGGCGGGCATAGTCGGGGGTTTTGAAGGTTACGAGCATTGCATTTCCATAGATAAATGCGAACCGTCTTAAGGTGCGCCTACAGCCAGTGTAAACTGCAGGCTATCGCTGCCCGTTCCGTTGTTCACGTTCAAGGTCACGTGGTAGGTGCCCGCAACCGGTGAAGGCCAACGGATTTCGCCAGTTTGTGGGTGGATAGTCATCCCCGAAGGCTTGCCACTCAGACTGAAGGTGCCACTGGGGTGACCCAGCACATCCGGCAGCAAGTTCCAGGGCTGGCCAGCCGTCAGATTTTGAGTGGCCGGCGAAACGATAATGGGATTGGACGCACGACATCGGGGTAGCAGCGTGACCAACTCATTGTACCAGGGCGTACTCATCTTGGGAGCGCCTGCCACCGATGGGTGCAGGTTGTCATACATATCCGTTGCGTAATTCAACACAGGCTCCTGATCTACCAGGAACAGCTTATCGCCACTGGCAATCCGACTGTTGACCATGGCGGCGGTCAACGTTGTACTGGGTGACGTCTGGATTATACGTCTGTTGATTGATGATGCGCGCCACGATCACTGGAACATTCTTGCTGTATAGATCCACGGATTTCAGAAGTTCCGTCATTCCAGCAAGTGCTGAGCTCAGTTTATTTGTTCCTGCATGCACCAGAACGATATCGGCGGTATTCATCGCAAGGGAATCCCGCACTATATTCCTCAACTGGTAACTGGAGTAGCCCGGCCAACCTTCGTGATCGCGATCCTGATCATCGGTATGACGACTGTAAGCACTGCTCACAAAGTCGACATTATAACCCGTACTGGTCAAGGTGTCGTAGAGTGACGTCCGATAGGTGCCAAAGTATTTGGTGCGACTACCATTAGTGCCTGCTGTGATGCTGTCGCCCAGCGGCATAACTCTCACCGGCAACTCGCAGCCCCACATCGTTCTGTACAATCCACTTTGTTTGCCCCGGTAGCTGCGCAACACCTCATCATGTCTCAGAGGACGGCTGTACAGGCCAAGACCATCCATCTGTCCGGAATAAGTGCGTACCGCGCCTGAAATTGTACCCCGTCCAACGGTCATCGGTGCATCATTGGCAAAGGCCCCCTGGGTCACGGAGCGCGTATCAGCGAGCTGACCATCCACATACAGCCGGGTTTCACTGAACACGCCATCCCTCACCAGCACAACGTGGTGCCAGGCGCCATTATCCTGCCCGGTGCTACTTTGCAGTTTATGCCGGACCCATTGCCATTGCTGTCACTCATGGTTGCAACCACACGCGAGCTCTCGCAGCCAATCACCCATTGATATGAGGATGAAGGGCTGACGCTCCCTACCATACCCTGAGCCGTCGTACAGGATGAAAACTTGACCCAGGTTTCCACCGCAAACCCAACCGCTGAGGACAGGTTAAAAGCGCCTGCAGGCAGATCTAATCCAGTACCGCTTCCAAACTGATAGGCCTTATCCTGGATGCCCGTGACCCGTGAAGGGCAGCTGGCGCAGGTCAATTCCCGCTGACTCACGCCATCGCGCGTTGAGCCCCCTGAGGGGTCACTGTCAAACGACCAACTGGCCAAAGTGGAGCCCGGCGTCGACGGATAGCTTCGATAGGCGCCCTGCTCACTTTGTACTGGCCCCAACAGTTTGGGGATAAAAGCTGAATTGCGGGTCAACACCAATTTATCCAGCAACACACCATCTTTGTCCATCCACACGTTCACGGTATGCACACCGGCAGAACTCACCGTAATCTGTGCAACGCCGCCAGAGGCCTGATTAATCCACTCGTAGACGCCTGCAGTGCTGCTGTCTGTTAAACTGGTTCCTGCAGCTGACAAGCTGCCATTCAAACCGACATGCAAGGTATTGGAATTGGCAGAAGGGCTCTTGGTGCGCGCCCATACGTAGTAGGTTCCGCTCTGCTCAAACTTAACCTTGTAAGTCAGCCCCGCCGACTGTGCAGGTACATTACTGGTGTAACGATTGCCATTATCAGGCACCTGCATCGCTTTTTCGGCTGATACAGTCGATTTCGGATCGCCGGTCACATAGGAAACATCGTCAAACAGCTGCCAGGACTGTCCATTTGACGCCGCAGTTGTCTGACGATAATTTTCAGCTTCCACCACGATCATGCTGCGATCATCGACCTTGGGCAAAAACACGCTGTCTGCGCCAGAGTCGGCGGTTTGCGGTGTTTCAGCAGGACCATTCCCGGACGGAACAAAACTGCCATCGCGAGTCAGTAAAACGCGGTCAATAATCGTTCCAGACTCACGCATCCACACATTCACGGTGTGCAAACCGGTGGAGGGGATATTCACAATAATCGGAGTGGTCGTCGCATTCTGCACCCCCGCCCAGCGCACACTTCCCCAAGGCTGAAAATCGGAGAGATTAGCGCCGCCAGAGGCCGCAGAACCATCTACCCCCAAATGAATAGAATCTGATGAGCCGTTCGGACCCAGGCCTCGCACCCAAACGTAGTAAACCCCCGCCTGTTGAAAATCGACGCGGAAATCCATCCGGGCGCTGCTGCTCACCGACGTATACTCAAAGCGTATGTTGTCCTCTGGCAAAGCCTGCATCGCCTGCCCGCCGACGTAGTTGGCACTGCTTTTCATCTGCCAGGTGTAGGCAGGGTTAAGCTCGCTCTGGCTATGTGCATGCTCTGCTTCCATGACAATATCTCCGTCCGGGCTCAGGGCCTGACGAAAAGCCGCTGCGCCACTGATGACGTAATCGGCTTGAGCCACACTGCTATTCGCCAGGCCAGAGGCCACCGCCAGCGCCTTGACCGTAGCTGAGCCCGATAGCGTAAACGCGCCGGTGTAAAGCGTTGAGGCTGCAGAAGGCGTTGAGCCATCCTGCGTGTAGTAGATAGAGGCGCCTGCCGTTGCCGAACTGAGCGAGACGTTGACGGGTCCGGTAAAGCTTCCTCCCGCAGGGCTGAAAGAGGGTGCGGCCGCCGAGGTAGCTGTTTGCGAGGTTTCGGCAGGCCCCATTCCAGACGGGGTATAGGAGGTGCTGGTGGTGAGAACAATTTTATCAATGATGGTTCCGGACTCTCGCATCCAGAGATTCAGCGTGTGTTGACCCGCCGAGTTTACCTGAACGGTAACCTTGGTAGCGGTGCCATTCTGAACACTCGCCCAGCGAGCGGTGCCCCAGGGCTGAAAATCGGACAAGCTGGCGCCACTGGCTGCAACACTGCCATTCATGCCGACATGAACGGAATCCGAAGAACCGTTCGGCCCCATACCGCGCACCCAGACGACATAAGTTCCGGGGGTCACAAAGTCGATATCGTAATCAGATCGGGCACTGTTACTTAAGGCCGTGTATTCATACCGTACGCTGTCTTCTGGAAGGGACTGAATCGCATTGCCCCCGCTGTAGGCGACATCGGAAACACTGCTCCAGCTGTAGGTCTGTCCGCTGTTTTTTTGCCGATGAAAGTTTTCGGCTTCGATGGAGATGACCCCATCGACCGCCTGGGACTGAAAATACACCGCATGAGCGGGCAAGCCCAAGGTCAGCAAGATCAGCAATGCAGTAAAGCTGGCGACACGTAACAGTGTCTGGGGGGAAACGGGAAAACTGACCACGGCCGACGACTCCACTTCGAAAGGACGGACACCCAATTGGCCAGCCCTGAGCAAGAGATTTGCCGGGACACAAATCCCTGCTGTGCGTCATAGACTTAGCATTTGTGACTGGCTTATCAAAAAGTGTAAAATGGAAAGAAACGTGACACTTTTTGAGGCCCACTGTCACCGGACTTTACGCTTCACTCACTTAGACCAGGCACGGCCAGTCAATTCTGCCATGTATACGTATTGCAGATGGCTCGGCCTTTGCATTTATAATCCTCAGATCAGGCTCGATGCCTCGCTCCCCGAACGTGATAAAGGACGCCACTTCGCATGTCCATGGCTTTACCTCGTTTCAGATTTCTGCCAAATGCCGCCGTCGCTCTGAGTGTTTTGCTCTCTGTGGGAGGCCTGCCCGACGCTCAGGCGGATACCTTCAGCCACCAGCAGGTGATTGATCAGGCACGTGAACTGGCCAGTCAGGACTATCTGCCGCCCTCACAGGTCGCGCCAGGCCTGCTGGATCTCGACTATGACGCGCATCGCCAGATCCGCTTTCGCAAAGACAAAGCGCTGTGGTCCAAGACGTCCAGCCCGTTTGAAGCCGAATTTTTTGCACCGGGAAGCTATTTCACCTCAGGTGTAGAGCTATTCTCGGTGGAAAGCGGCACCGCTCATGCGATTGGCGTTGACCAGGACAGTTTCGACACCCCAGCACCTGACATCGCTGAACTTCTGCAAAAAGGCGGCACGCTGGCCGGTTATCGCCTGCACTTCCCGATCAACACGCCCAATTATAAAGATGAGTTCGTTGTCTTCCTGGGCGCGAGCTATTTCAGGGCGATCTCGAAAGGGCAGCAATATGGCCTGTCGGCTCGCGGATTGGCCGTCGACGTCGCTGAACCAACCGGCGAGGAGTTTCCAGCCTTTCGTAAATTCTGGTTAGAACGTCCCGGCCGGCGTAGCAACAGTATTGTCGTTCATGCCCTGCTGGATAGCCCCCGTGTCACGGGCGCCTATCGTTTCAGCATTTATCCTGGCTCTCCCACTTACATTGACGTACTGGCCACGCTCTATCCGAGGGCACCACTGCACCATGTTGGTCTGGGGCCTCTGACGTCCATGTTCTGGTTTGGCTCTCTGGATCCCTCCGACTTTTCTGACTATCGTCCGGCAGTCCACGACTCAGAGGGTCTGGCCATGCTGAGTGGCCGCGGCGAATGGATCTGGCGACCGCTCACCAACCCCCAGTCACTGCAGATCAGCGCCTTTTCAGATCAGACACCGCGCGGGTTTGGTCTGATTCAACGTCAACGAAAGCTGGCCGCTTTTCAGGATCTCGAAGCGCACTATCACCAACGTCCCTCTGCCTGGGTCACCCCCCAGGGAGATTGGGGAGCCGGCCATGTCATTCTGGTCGAGATCCCCTCGGATTCAGAGGCTAATGACAACATTGTGGCTTACTGGCGCCCCGATCAGACCCTGGCCGCGGGAGAACCCTTCCCGCTGGAGTATCGGATCACCTGGCCCGACGACGTAAGGCAGATTAAAAACCTGGCCCGTGTCATTCGTTCTGCCCGCGGATTGGATTTCCAAAAGCGGCACCAGGTTCTGACCATTGACTACGACAGTAATGGCGGCCTGACAGCGGACAAAATCACACCCGAAGTCAGTCTAAGCAGTGGCAAGCTGATCAGCACTGTAATCCAGGACAACCCGGAGACCGGGGGGTGGCGCGTCGTGATTCAGTTTGATCCGACCGATGATAACCTGACTGAAATTCGTCTGGTCCCTCGCGACAGCAACGGTCAGTCCGTCGGTGAAACCTGGCTGCACCGCTGGCTGCCTCGTTAGCGGATGTCCTGATCATGCCCAAAACCGTCGGACTTGCCTTACCCACCGAATCCCCGCTGTCGATGCCACGCCAGCCCCTGCATGCCAACCGGATTCGCTTACGCCAGCCCCGGACGATCTGGGCGCGTCTAAGCCTCTATCTCGTGCGCCTGATCGTGCTTGGGGCGTCGCTGGGACTCTCGGCTGCAGGCATTTACGAAATGTGGTCGTTGATGCAGGGGGGTGGAGGCCTGGTTGTATTGCAATGGGTATTCCTTGTGCTTTTTGGTATCAATTTCACCTGGATCTCGCTATCCGGCATCCAGTCCCTGGTGGGATTCCTGCGCCGCATGATTCTCGACCTGAGGTCTGGCAAAACCGATCCCACCGTCTTGTCCGGACGTATTGCCGTACTGATGCCGGTCTACAATGAAGACCCCCACCACGTTGCCGCATCGCTTGAAGCCATGGCAGCGGGTCTGGCGCGACTTTCGCCGGGTCATTTTGATCTGTTCATTCTCAGCGACACGACCCGCCCGGATGCCTGGATTCTGGAAGAGAAGGTGTTTTATGCGCTCATACAGAAGATGTCCCCCGACTGCCCCATCTATTACCGCCACCGCGCTCAGAATGTAGAGCGTAAAGCCGGCAATATTGCCGACTGGGTGCAACGATGGGGTGGTGCGTATGCCTCGATGATCGTGTTGGATGCCGATAGCGTTATGGATGCGGAGGTTATGCTGACCCTTGCGAGACGCCTGGAAGCAGCGCCGGGCGTGGGCCTGATTCAGACACTTCCGACCATCGTCAACGCACGATCGGTGTATGGGCGGCTCCAACAGTTTGCCAACGCCTGTTACGGCCCTATCTTCGGAAATGGTCTGGCGGCCTGGCACGGTCTTTCCAGTAATTTCTGGGGGCACAATGCCATTATCCGCGTGCAGGCCTTCGCTGACAGCGCCAAGCTGCCGATACTCTCAGGGAAACCTCCGTTTGGTGGCCAGGTTCTCAGCCATGACTTTATTGAAGCAGGCCTGTTGCGCCGGGCGGGTTGGGGCGTACGTCTCGATACCGACCTGCAAGCCTCCTATGAAGAAGCACCGCCCGCCCTGTCGGATGTGCTGGTGCGCGACCGACGCTGGTGCCAGGGCAACTTTCAGCATGCCCGGCTGCTGATGGCAAAAGGTTTATCGTTTCCGACGCGCCTGCATCTCCTGACCGGCATCATGGCCTACCTGAGCGCCGTTTTCTGGTTCCTGTTGGTCATCGTGGGACTCACCATTGCCGTTCAGGCGGCCCTGACTGAACCGAATTACTTTGGCTCGCCCTCATTGTTCCCCCATTGGCCGGTATTTGATACGGAGCGCGCCATTCAACTGTTCGTGTTGTCGATGGTGATTCTGCTCGCACCGAAGGCCCTGGGGTGGCTATCCAACCTGATTCACCTGCGCCGCTGCCGACAGTTTGGCGGCCCGATTCGACTGACATTGGGTGTTATCACTGAAATGCTGCTGTCGGCTTTATTTGCCCCCATCATGATGCTCGGGCAGACCCGAATCGTGCAGCAAATTCTGATGGGCGAAGACAGCGGCTGGAGCCCGCAACGACGCCAGGATGGTTCTCTCCGGTTTGTTGATGCCCTGCGACTGCACTATTGGAAAGTCATCTTTGGCGTGGCAATGTCCATACTCGCGCAGGTGCTGAATCCCGAACTGTTCTGGTGGATGCTGCCGGTCAACGGCGGTCTGGTTCTGGCCCCCTGGTTATCGATGTTTAGCGGCAGCGTCTCTGCCGGTATGGGTCTTAAAAAAGTAGGATTATTGCTGACACCGGAAGAGCGCGCCAAGCCGGAAATACTGGAAAGGCTCGGCCGTCACCACCGCCACCATGCCAGATTGGCATTAAAGCCTGCCCTGCAACGGGTCGTGAACAGCCCGCGTTTTTTACGATGGCACTGCACACAGCTACCTCGTCGCACCACCCCGCGCAGCGAGTTTAATCCGGGGCTGATTCTGGCGAAGGCCAAAATGGAAAATTCGCGTTCACTGGCGGAACTGGAACCCTGGTTGACCACCGAGGAAATGATGGCGCTGCTCAATGATGGCGTGCTGCTAAGAAGCCTTGGGCGCTCACGCCCACCGGGCGGGGGAGATCGGGGGGAAGCATTTACCTGGGATCCCCACGAAATCAAGGGGCAGGCGGTTTAACAGAACACCGTTTAGCGCCAGATCACTGAAACGGTTTCAGAAAAACGTCAAAGCGGGTGCCTGTGGTGCCCTCAGGATGCTCCGACGGCTCAAGGTTGCCAACGTCAATTCGCCCGCCATGGGCAGCAACGATTTCCTTCACAATCGCCAGGCCCAGTCCTGTGCCCCCGGTTTGCCTTCGATCACCGTCGCTACGTTGCGAAAATCGTTGGAACAATTGGGGGCGGAAACTGTCGGGGATGCCAGGCTCCTGATCCAGGACACTGATTTTGAATTCCCCTGCTACCCGACTCACCCCTAAATGTATCACGCTGCGCTCAGGCGAGAACTTAATTGCATTCGACAGCAGATTGAGTAGCACCTGAGTTAGCCTTTGCAGGTCACCCAGAATCAGGCACGACTTGCCTACCGAATTATCAATCCCAATGCGACTCTGGAATTTATCGAGAAAGCCGAGCATGGCATCCCGCGTACTTTTAAGTAGCTCCAGCAGATCCAGCTCGACCATCTCGTAACTCATTTTACCGGCTTCGATTTTCTGCAGATCCAGAACATCATTGACCAGCGCCAGCAGGCGTTCAGCATTGCGATCAGCGAGCACCATCAGTTCCCGCCGCTTCTCCTCCGGCAGCGCAACGGTCTCCTGCAGCAACATTTTCAAGGCCCCACTCATGGAGGTCAGCGGCGTTCTCAATTCATGCGACATGGTCGACAAAAAGCGTGATTTAGCGACATTGCCGGCTTCCGCCGCATCCCTGGCGCTGACCAATTCAGCCGTTTGTATTTTGACCTGCTCCTGAAGTGAGTCGCGCAGCGTCTGTAGTTCAGCATCATTGTGGCGAAAGACATCCAGCGCCCGTGCCAGGGTGCCCACTTCGTCTTCACGGTTTAAATAAGGTATCTGGGCCGTTCGGCGCCCTTGCGATAACTCTTCAACCGCATCGGTGATACTGACCAATGGTGCCGCGATCCGCCGAATAAGCATGAACAGAAACGCCCCCAGCCCCAGCGCTATCATAGCGGCCATCACAGCCGCGTCCCTCAGATGCTCCTCCCGATACCGTTCCAGCTCGTCCAGATTCATACAGATATCCAAAAGACCGAGGTGAACCAGCTCTCTGGTCGTCTCCCAGTTGAGTTCCCGCGTTGCACAAACGTACTTTTCACGGTCTGGCGCCACACCATCCGGTGGTGGCGAGCCAATACTGACAAGGCGCGCGCCCTCAGGAACAGTAACTGTGGCATACTCCAAACCGCTGATCAGGATCAGCCCACTGAGAGCAGGCTCCATCAAATCATGATTCAGTGTCCAGAGCATGCTGCTGAGGGTGGTGGTGTAGTTGTCTGCCATCAACTGCACTTTATCCTCTAACGTGGCATGCATGCGTCGGACATCTTCACTCAGGCGATAAAACTCCAGGCAAAGGAACAGCAACGCAACCACCAGCACCACGGCCAGATAGATTTTGGTCGTCAGCGTTTTGCGCGGCTTAATAAAAGAGCGGGCGAGACTTGTCACCGTTTTCCTTTGTCAATAAATGCAGGACGATTTAGGTTTATCTTACTAAGTATAGGAAACTCAGGTGTCGTGACGAATAAAAGTTGAGGGCTGCCACGGAACACGACATAATAAAATTAAAATAACAACAGCGTTTTGCTTAATCATTTGTTTTGAAACGCAAATTTATCATTGCAGTATTTTATGACCTCCACTTTGTCTTCGGCTGATCTGCATGCCTCAGGTCTGGTGCGCCTGCTGACATCCCTGATGGGTCAGGCCGCGCCCTCCCCCCCTTTAGCACTCACTGAACGTTTGGGGCGCTTGCTCGACATGAACGGCTCCCTAAAGTTATCGCAAATTCATGCCCGGCTTTCACGGCTTTCATTTGAGTCGGATCCGGCCCTGGCCCGATCGCTCGAAAAGACCTATATGGCCACGCGAGCAACAATGGAGCAATCCATCCACGATAGCTTTCGCGAGGGCGAGCGTACTGGATTTCAGTTCAGGCTACCTGAATTAGCTCCGGAAGCCCCGATGGATCGTTGTCCTGCCTATGACCCTTACCTACGCTTTTATCAGGCTCATCAACGTGAATTCAGTTTTCGACTCCAGGCGCTTCAGGCCGACACCCGCCAGGCGGCAGCGGGTGTCTCCCTGAAACTCACCCAGGTTGCTGTGCTTGATCGGGTATTGGGAGAGTTCATGCAAAGCCTGACCCAACGGAGCCTGTCGCAAATTCCCAAACTACTGGGCCTTCGCTTCAAACACCTTTTTGACACGCTATCGCAGTCTGCTGACTGCGATAGCGATTTATCGCACGCCCGTTGGCTGGCCGCAGACGGCTGGCTCACACAGTTTCACAACGAAATGAAATCAACCCTGTTACTGGAACTCGACCTGCGTATGCAGCCGATTCTGGGACTCATTGAAGCCATTAACGAGCACACTCAATCCTTATGATGTCACGTTTACTTTTTGCAACCGCATTTTTCCTCGGCGCCGCCGCAACCGTGTGGATGGGAATCCAATTCCTGGAGGCCAGTTTACTCGGCCTCTGTGTCATTGCGCTGGTTGGACTGGTCTTTTCCATCGGTGCGGTTGAATTACTCCATTTTCGCCGTGCCACTACCAGTCTCAACAGCGCCCTAAGTGCAACAAAAGGGCCGACGGCACTCCCGCCAACGACACTGGAATCCTGGCTGGCCGGCGTACACGACTCCCTACAGAATGCGGTGCGCCTGCGGATTGAGGGTGAACGTGTCGCCATGCCGAATCCGGTCCTGACCCCTTATCTGGTCAGCCTGCTGGTCATGCTGGGGCTACTGGGAACCTTTGCGGGCATGGTTGTCACGCTGAAAGGCACCGTCGTCGCGCTCGAAGGCACCACGAACCTTGAAGCCATACGGGCGGGCCTGACAGCGCCAATCGGAGGACTCGGGCTGGCATTTGGCACCTCGGTGGCCGGCGTTGCGGCCTCTGCCATGCTGGGTTTGATGTCCACCTTGAGCCGCCGTGACAGGATGCTCGCCGCACGGGAACTCGACCACCAGATTCCGCGAGTGTTTCGACCGTTTTCCCGAGTCCTGGCGCGGGAGGCCACCTACCAGGCCTTGCAGGCACAATCTGCCGGATTACCCGTCGCAACCGAAAAGCTCACCTGGCTAACCGAAGAAGTCTCCCGCTTACATACCCGTTTGACTGAAACGCTGGCACAGAACCAGACGCAGTTTCACCAAACCGTAGAACGGGCCTTTCAGGGGTTGGCACGGGATGTCAGTGACGCACTGAAAACAAGTCTTGCCAAGAGCGCACGACTGACCGGTGAAAACATCCGTCCGGTTCTGGAAAATGCTGTGACCGAATTGACCCGAACGGTTAATCAGACGACTCAGGAAACCCTGCGAGGGCTGCAGGATACCCACCTTGGGCAGATGCAGGATTGGGCAAAACAGCAGGAGGATAGCGATCACATCCGACTTGAGGCCTGGCAAGCCACACTGAGCACACAGCAGGATGCATCTCACGCCGCACTCTCCCGTATGACGGATCAGGTAAACGCCGGTCTTACATCCCTGCTCGATCAGCATACCCAAACCAACCAGCAGCTCAGAGAGGGAATCGACGATCTGTTGAGGCAGGGTCACGCGCTGTCCCTGACTCAACAGGAACAAACCCGGCACTGGCAAGCGCAAAATCGGGAAGAGGCCGAGCGCCTGTTACAGCAACTGGAAGCTCAGTTGACTCGCCTGCGGGATCAGGAAACCCAGCGCAGTGAAACCTTGCTGTCTCAGATGTCAACCCTTGAGGGCAGCGTCGCCCGGCACCTGGGTACCTTGGGCCAGGCCCTGGAAGCCCCCATGACCCGACTCATTGAAACTGCGTCTGAAACACCCCGTGCGGCCGCAGAAGTGATCGGACAATTGCGTGAGGAACTCACGCGCAGCATGGCACGGGACAATGCGCTGCTGGAAGAGCGCCAGCAGCTGATGCAGGGTCTGCAGAGTCTTAGCAGCCGTTTAAGTGGCCAGGTCGAAACCGAAGTGAGTCGTATTGCCGAGGTATCCGAGTTATTTGCGGGCAGCGCCGCTGAAATGGCAAGTCTCGGCGAAGCTTTTGGCTATGCCATGAACCTGTATCATGAGTCGAACGATCGCCTGGCGGGCACCCTGGAGCGTATCGAACAGGCCCTGCAGAATGCCACCCAGCGTAGTGATGAACAGCTCGGCTACTACGTGGCACAGGCGCGTGAGGTGATTGATCACAGCGTGCATTCGCAAAAAGAAATTTTTGAAGAAATCCGGCAGCTGGGTCAGAAGAAGCAGGCGGAGGTGGTTTGATGGAAGACTTTCAGGACAGCATGCCACAGGAACCGCCCATTTGGGCTATTTTTGGCGACCTGATGTCGGGCCTCGTGGGTGTGTTTGTACTCTTGTTGGTGTGGGCCCTGGGGTTCCAACTGGAACTGGCTCAGTCACTTGAAGAGGAGGTGCAGAAGCGTCAGGCAGAGGAGCAGCGCCGCATGGCACTGGAAGAGGCTCTGGCCGATCCGCTGGCCAGTGGTCGCGTCACCCTGCAAGGTGGCCGAATCGGTATCAGTGGCAGTGTCTTGTTTGGCCTTAACTCCGATGAATTACAACCGGAAGGTCGCGAATTGTTGCAAACGCTTGTCGCCCCTCTGAAAGTGTATCTTGATGATAAAGGTGAGTTGCTGATGGTCAGTGGCTTTACCGATGACCTGCCGATCCAGAAAGGCAATCTTAACTTCAGTGATAACTGGGAATTGTCCGCCCAGCGTGCCCTCACCGTCACCCGCACCCTGATCGAGGAAGGTATGCCGCCTTCGATGGTGTTTGCGGCGGCCTTTGGTGCCCAGCATCCGTCAGTCCCCAATACCGACGCCGAATCCCGCGCGCGCAATCGTCGGGTGGAAATGGCCCCGGTGCCCCAGGGAAGTGCCCAGCCATGACCACTGCCGAATCCCACGCTTTGCAAGACCGTGCGCAAGCCAGTGTCGAAGCCCTGGAAGCCAGCGGTGCCGCCAACTTTGACATGCTCAGGTTTCACTACCTGAAAGCCTTGCAGCGGCGCGCCCTAAAACTGCCTCCCGCAATTGCACGCCGCTTGCAGCAGCGCATCGTTTCACAGGCAGAGTCGCTTGCCACCCGCATGGCCCAGCGAAATGCGCGCACCCTAAACAAGGACTCACCCGAGCCCGAGGGCCACCGCCCTCCCCAACGCTCACCGTTGGCGGCGCTCATCCAACACCTGCACGACTTGAATCACGATACGGAAGATCAGGCAACTACGCCTAGCGCCACCCAGTCCGCGCCCGAACTTAAATCCGTGCGCCGTTTTCGCGAAAGTCTGCGACGTCGCCAAAGTGAAAAAGCGGTCGCCCGCGCCGTGGCCGAACGACCTGAAAATCCCGGCCCGCTCAATCCACAAATGCTGATGATTCGCTCGCTAGCCCTGCTCCGCGACCTGTCACCGGCATACGTGAATCGATTTGTTACCTATGCAGAATCGCTCTTGTGGCTGGAGGACACCCAGACGACAGAAGAGCCGGCTAAAGCGCTCCGACCAGCGCCGCCACAAAAGCGGCGCTAGAGTACCTACCAAGCCAGCGCCGCGCCCGTCTGGTATTCCGTCACGCGGGTTTCGAAGAAGTTTTTTTCCTTCCGCAGCCGCGCTTGTTCATCCAGCCACGGCAGTGTTTCAACCGCCCCCGGAAAGGGTTCTGCGATGCGAAGCTGGCGGGCCCGGCGATTGGCGACGAAGCGAAACTGATCCACATGCGCCTCGGCGGAATAGTCCAGAATCGGCTCCTGCAAGACATACTGGGCGTAACCTGATTCGGCGTCCTCGGCTTCCTCCCACATGGATTTCAGAGCTTTCGGATCGAGCACCAGGTTTTCTTCACTGATCAACTGGCGCACGACACGCAAACCGAAAGCACAATGCATGACTTCGTCGCGAAGAATGTACTGCAACTGCTCGCCCGTCCCCTTCATCAGTCCCCGACGTTGCAATGCGAAAATCGGGCTGAAGCCGTTATAGAACCAGCAACCTTCAAAGACCGCTGCAAAAAACAGATAGGACATGGCAAATTGCTCAAGATCATCGCGATTACGCAGATTCAGATCCGAACGTATGGCCGCCTGTAAACGCTCATTGGCGAGGCGGATTTTACGATAGATGGCCGGCACCACCCGATAGCGGTTATAGATGTCAGACTGGTTGAGTCCCAGGGTTTCGATGCAGTGTTGATAAGTCCAGGTATGCATGGCCTCTTCATACACTTGCCGCGCCTGGTAGAGTTGCAGCTCCGGCGCACTCATTTTTTCCATCACGGCCAGACCGATGTTGCGCATGGCCAGAATATCCGAGGTCGTGAGATAGGCCAGCACATTTTCATACACATGGCGCTCTTCGCGGGTCAGGCGATGCTGGTAGTCCTGAACATCCTGCGCCATATTCACATCCAGAGGCGTCCAATGATTCTTGTTGGCATTCAGGAAGAACTCCCAGGCCCAGGCATACTTGAACGGCGCCAGCTGATTGATGTCCGCCGCCCCATTTACGACACGCTTGTCCTCCGGGTTAATCGGCGGCAGGGCTTCATGCAACACCTTGACAGGGGTTCGGGTTGCCGTGGATGCAAACACCTCAGTATTCATCTGCCGTTGTTCAGGCATGGCCGCCTGACACGGATCGGCCCAGTCGGGCTGAAAGACGCTCATTTTCTCGATCTTCGCTTCATTCATCGTGTCGGTCCTCATTGGCAAGCCTCGCAGTCCGGGTTATCAATTGAGCAGACCATGGGTGGCGACGACGCCTCCTCTACCGACTTATCGACATGCGTCGCCCCCAATGAACGCAGGTAGTAGGTTGTTTTCAATCCGCGGGTCCAGGCGGTTTTGTAGAGATTGTCCAGGTACTTGCCCGAGGGTTCAGCCACATAGAGGTTCAGGCTTTGCGCCTGATCAATCCACTTCTGACGACGCGCTGCCGCTTCAATCAACCAGCGGGAATCAATCTCAAATGCCGTGGCGTACTTTCGCCTCACATCCTCTGGAATACGAGTGATCGCGGACAAGCGTCCATCGTAGTATTTCAAATCATTCACCATGACCTGATCCCATAAATCCAGTGCCTTGAGTTCCTTCACCAGCCAGGGGTTAATCAGGGTGAATTCACCGGAGAGGTTGGATTTAACGTAAAGATTTTGATAAGTTGGCTCAATCGACTGGCTCACGCCGACAATATTGGAAATGGTTGCAGTCGGTGCAATCGCGAGCACGTTCGAGTTGCGCATCCCCTGATTCGTCACTTTTTCCCGCAGAGGGTTCCAATCCAGACAGGTGTCACGATTGGCGACCCAATAGCCTGCGCCGCGTTCTGTCGCCAGTTTTTCCTGCGAATCGATCGGAAACACGCCTTGTGACCAAAGTGAACCGGGATAGCTTTCATAACGCCCTCTTAACTCTGCAAGATCAGAGGACGCTTCAATCGCCAGATAGCTGATCCATTCCATTGACTGATCTGCGAATGTCACCGCCTCAACACTGGCATAAGGTATATCCAGGGCATAGAGCGCATCCTGAAAACCCATCAGCCCCAACCCCACCGGGCGATGTTTCAAATTACCGCGTGCGGCGGCCTCCACTGCATAAAAGTTTAAATCAATGACGTTATCTAACATGCGGACGGCAGTCGTAACTGTACGCCGAAGTTTTTCGGTATCCAGTTTCCCCTCTCGCAAATGATTGACCAGATTGATGGAGCCCAGATTACAGACGGCGATTTCGTCCGGTTGGGTATTGAGGGTGATTTCAGTGCATAGATTCGAGGAGTGCACCACTCCGACATGCTGCTGGGGTGAGCGTAAATTGCAGGGGTCTTTAAACGTCAGCCAGGGATGCCCGGTCTCGAATACCATGGCCAGCATGCGCCGCCAGAGTTCAATCGCTTTTACCCGTTTGAACAAGGTGATTTCTCCGCTTTCGGTCTGACGTTCGTATGCGCTGTAACGGGCTTCGAAGTCCCGACCATAACAGTCATGCAGATCGGGCACCTGATCAGGGGAAAACAGTGTCCATGATTGGTCTTCAAACACCCGCTGCATGAATAGATCCGGTATCCAATGAGCTGTATTCATGTCATGCGTGCGACGTCGCTCGTCCCCGGTGTTCTTGCGCAGATCGAGAAAATCTTCGACATCCAGATGCCAGGTTTCCAGGTAGGCGCAGACGGCCCCTTTACGCTTGCCTCCCTGATTCACCGCGACAGCGGTATCGTTGACCACCTTGAGAAAAGGTACCACCCCCTGTGACTGACCATTGGTTCCCTGAATGTGCGCGCCCAGTCCACGTACTGGCGTCCAGTCATTGCCCAGACCTCCGGCGAACTTAGACAGCAGGGCGTTATCCCGCAGACTGGAATAAATACCGTCCAGGCTGTCAGGCACTGTTGTCAGATAGCAGGAGGACAACTGAGGACGCAAGGTGCCCGCGTTAAACAGCGTGGGTGTAGAACACAGGTAATCAAAAGAGGAAAGGAGTTCGTAAAACTCGATGGCTCTGGCCGTCGGATCATCTTCTCGCAACGCCAGGCCCATGGCGACACGCATAAAAAACGTTTGCGGAAGCTCCAGGCGTTGCCCCTGATGATGCAGAAAGTAGCGATCGTAGAGAGTCTGCAATCCGAGATAGTCGAATTGCAAGTCACGTTCCGGGTGAAGTGCCTCAGATAAGCGCGCCAGATCGAACTGCAGCATGTCAGGGGAAAGCCGTTTAACCTCGACCGCAAAACGAATGCCGGTTTCGAGCAGGTTCTGATACCGTTGATTTTGCTCTGTGGAGGCCGACAGCCTCAGGGCCTGCCGAACCTCCTGACTGGCATTTTCCAGCAACAGTCGCGCAGCAACCCGACTGTAGGCAGGCTCTACCTCGATCATCGGTCTTACGGTCATGATTAACACGGTCGCCAGATCACCCGACGACAGGCGTGCATGCAACTTGGGACGTACCTGCTCGATCAGGGCCTGCATATCAACCCCTTCCAGGCCTTCACACGCCCTTTCAATCAGGGCATGGGCTTCGCGTTGGCGCTCCTGCAGCGGATCCGCCGCGACTGTCGGGGCATTCGGCACCGCTTTAAGGGAGGACTCCGACTGACGCTTGCGAGCGTGTTCTTCCCGATAAAGCACATAGGCCCTGGCGACGGCATACAGGCCCTGCCGCATCAACGCCAGCTCAGCCAAATCCTGTATATCTTCAATCGGTACCGCAGCGCCTTCCGGATAACGCTGAAACAGACGGGCTTCTATATCGCGCACACCCATTGATACGCACTCACGAATGCGACTCGAACCCGAGGCGGCGGGCCCCTCAACGGCCAGTATGGCGCGTGTGAGTGCGTCTGCGATTTTGCCCGCGTCAAAGGGTGCCAGGGTGCCGTCCCGCTTGATCACGGCCCGCAAAGGCGCGGTATCGGAGGCATTTTTTGAAGCTGAGAAAGAAGAAGCGCGTGAGGTGGGCATCGCGGATGCGGCAGTGTGTTGTAATGTCATTTAAGGTTTCCTGCGCGAAAGTCATATTTCCTTCGCGCCAGGACAGACACCGCAGGAACCGGAGGTTCCACTGCAAAACGTCGTCACGGGCCTGTGTCGCGAAGGCCTGATACACGAATCATATGATTCATGGTACTGGCAGGTCTTCGGACTTGGGGGCTCGCTGTCATACAAACAGCACCTTGGATAACGGCTTCCCATCTGAATGTCAGACAGTGCCTGTCGACCTGGGTGTAAATATGCCCCCTGTCGACGGGTTATCCTCGTTCCCCCTTACCGCTGCGCGTCAGTTCCGGATTTTCACCGGATTCCCTCTTAGCACAACCCATAAGGTGTGAACCAGCACACCCCCAATATAGACACACTTCAGACGAAGCACAACACAAGATATGGGATTTATTATCGACCTTCACCCTGAAAAATGATGGTCTCGATAAAGTCCGCCAGTGAGAGCAGCTGTGTCGCATCCAGGCTGGCGATCACTTTTTTCATCACCATGTGCATGCCTTTCTCGGTGCTGGAGAGCCCCATCTGTGCGACCTTAACCGTCATTCCGCCTGCCTTGACGCTTTGCAGGGGGCTCAGGAAATAGAAGTCAAAGCTGCTGTTGACCAGACGCATAATCAGCCGAACCAATTCACCGTTACCGCGAATCGCCATCGGATCCTGACGCAGGTCGATGATGACCCTTGCGGCATGTTCATATATGTCTTCGTGAATAGGGGCAGCAATGTGGGCGCGACTTTTTACCATTAGCGATCATCCTGAACGGTGTAAAGCGCCCAGACTATCACGGGCTGCACGGCGCTGGCCGTGCAGCAATCACGCTTTGCGACGGAAAGACCTACAGCCGATAGCGTGAGACCAGCGCCTGGGTGCGGGACACCAACTGCCGCAAGGTGTGTGTTTGCTGATCCAGGCTGCCTGCATGACTGGCGGTGTCGACTGCCACTTCACGAATGGCGGTCACGTTACGTGCCACTTCGTTAGCCACAGCCCCCTGCTCTTCGACCGTTACCGCAATCTGAAGGTTGCGATCTTTGACCTCGGAGAAGATATCCCTCGCTGCCTGCAGCGATTGCCCTGTACGGGTGGCAAAATCGACGCAGCTTTCCGTGAGTTTCTTACCTTGCGCCATGGCCGCAACCGCTTTCGATGATTCAGCCTGAAGTCCCTCCGTCATCACGCGAATTTCTTCGGTAGAATCCTGCGTCCGCTTGGCCAGCGAGCGAACTTCATCCGCCACCACGGCAAATCCGCGACCGGATTCACCTGCGCGGGCGGCCTCAATGGCTGCATTCAGCGCCAACAGATTGGTCTGTTCGGAAATATTGCGAATCACATTCAGAATATCGTCGATCTGCTGAGTATCCTGCTCCAGTTTCCGGATGACCGCTGAGGCAATTTCAACGTCTTCGGCCAATTCATGGATGGTTTTTTCGGTTTGTCCCATCAAGTGATAGCCATGATTAATTTTTTCATCCGCCGTCGTGGTCAGCGTCGAGGTACCATTGGCATGATCGGCTACCTGGTGAATGGTCGCTGACAACTCTTCCATCGCTGACGCCAAGGAGGTTGTCTCATCTGATTGCCGGTTCATACCCTGGCTGGTTTTTAAGGTTACCTCACCGAGCAAGCCGATGGCGCGACTCAATTCTTCAGTGCCCTGCTGGTTGTTCTCAAGCAAGGACCGCATCGACTCATGCAGCGCGCCGCAACTCCGCAACAACATCCCCAATTCATCCTGCCGCCCAGTATGAGCGGGCGCCACGGACAAATCGCCGTCGCAAACCCGCTTGAGATAGGTGACAACGCGCTCAAGTGGACGCGTAATGCTCAACCCAATCTGTCGCGCAAACACGATAATGATGGCCACAACCACCAGTGTCATCCCAAGCGTGCGCCAAACACTCCGCATAAAAATTGCATCGATGTCATGCACATACAGCGCACTTCCGACCACCCAACCCCACGGCGCAAATTCCGCCACATAGGCCACTTTGGGTTGGGCCTGAGATTCACCCTCCGGCTTCCAGTCATAATTTACATAAGGCTCTTCACTCTGGCTGGCCTCTACAAAACGGGCGAACAATTTCACGCCGTCGGGACCGGCAAATTCTGCCATATTCTGACCATTCAAATCGGGCTTGGCCGCGTGCATCAGCATCACCGGCTGACGATCCGTCACCCAAAAGTAGCCTTTCCCCTCATCAAACTGATAAGCCTGAAGTGCTTTCAAAGCCGAATCTTTGGCACGCTCCTCCCCCATCACGGTTGACTGTCGCTGGAAGTACGCCACGAGTCCGACCGCGCCTTTCACCAAAATATGCAGGGTTTCCTTTCGTTCTGCCACTAACTCGTTTCGCTCCTCCCAAAGCTGATAAAACTGCAGAATGAAGGTTCCCAGCAAACAGGAGGTCAAAAGCAACAGAAGTTTTGAGCGAACCGAAAAATTGTCCAGAATCATGAAGTTCCCTAATACAGCAGGTGGGCGGCCGCTTAATCACAGCCAAAACACTTTAAGTATAGCGGCCCATTGTGTTTTTTCCCGCGTGTGGTATAAGAACGCAAAAATTAGGAAGGAACGCCCATGCCCGTCAGGATTCGACTGTGCGCACTGCTTGTGTGCGCAACCATTTCATCACCCCTGCTTGCCCAAAAGAAAGCTGAAAACGCGCCTGGCTGGGCAGGTGAAGGCAAATTGACCTACATGTTGAGTCAGGGTAATTCGGATACCGAGACATTGGGCAGTAAGGCCAAGGCCGTCTACAACGGTGACCGTTGGCGCGGAACCGGTGCCGGCGAGGCGCTGAACAGTTCCAGTAAGGGTGAGCGAACCGCCGAAAAGTACTTTGCGTCGATGCAGCTCGACCTCAAATTCGACCAGGATCGTTACCTCTTTACGCTGCTGGAACATGAAGATGATCGCTTTTCAGGCTTCCATTATCAGACCTCGTTAACCGCTGGTTTCGGCCAAACCGTGTTTGATAACGACCGCCACAAATTGGCCTTTGAAGCAGGCCCCGGTTACCGTCGCAGTGAAATTGAGGAAGGTGACTCCGTTGAAGAGGAAGTCGTTGTCCGGGCCGCCGTGGACTATCGTCTGAAACTCAGTGAGTCAACGACACTGACCGAAGAACTCAATACCCTGGCGGGCTCAGAACTGACAGTCACCAAAGCCGTCACGGAACTCAAAACCAAAATCAATTCAACGCTCTCCACCCTGATTGGACATGACCTTAAATTTACGTCCGATGTCCCGCCCGGCAGAGCGAAGACGGACTCCCGAATCTATGTGGGTTTGAACATCGACTTTTAACGTGCGATGCCATACCGGATTCGTCAGCTCGACTATACTGAGTCGATCCAGACAGGGAATCCGTTATGGCTCTTCTGCGCATTTCACTGATCGCGTTGATTTTTGTCGCCTTGCCCCCGACGTCAGCTTTCGCTGAGACACTGATTTTTGGTCGGGACAAGACTATGCGGGATGAATTCCCCGACGTCAGCACAGTCCTTATGGAGGTTTACGGCCAACTCGGTTTTACCCTGGACTTTCAGGAAGCCTCAGCCCGCCGTGCGCTGCTGGAAAGTGATCGGGGCGCCTGGGACGGCGAAGTACTGCGCATTGCGTCCATTATTGAACAGGCACCTAATTTACGCATGGTGCCCGTCCCGCTGGCGACCATTCAAATTGTCCTGTTTCAACACTCAGAGCACCCCGAGCTTCGCCTTGAGCAGCTACGCGGCAAACGGATTGCCGTCCCTGCGGGCTATCGCATCGCACAGCAGTTGAGCGAACGCCTGGGCTTTGAACTGATGGAAACGACCGATATTGCGTCTGCGCTTAAAATGGTCGAGCTGGGCCGGGCCGATGCCACACTGCATGGCCTGCAGGCGGGCCTCGAACGAATCGGCACATTGAATCTGGCTCACGTCATCACTCACGGGCACACCATCGCCCAAATTCCCTTATACCATTTTGTCCACCGAAAACATGAAGACCTGATTCCCAAACTCACCCCCCTACTTGAAGCCCGCCTGAAACACTCGCCATAATGACCGTCTCATTCGTTTCCGGGTCTCCGCATGTTGCACCGTTTCAGTCTCCCCCCCTTATTGCTTTTCTGTTTAACGACGCTTGCCCTGACCGGCTGCGAAAGTTGGTTCCAGGCAGAGCCCCCCCACCTGAGACTTAAACCGGCCACCTTTACCGATTTGCCCGGATGGCAACAGGACAACCTGGCTGCATTTGCACCGGCGTTTCAGCGTTCGTGTGAACGGATGTCGCGCAAACCAATGGAAGCGCGGCTTGGCGCTTTGCCTGAAGCGGGAACCTACCAGGACTGGCAACGCGCCTGCCAGGCCTTCCTCGCGCTCTCCACGCACGATCAAACGTCCGTGCGTGCGTGGGCTGAAGCCTATATGACGCCTTTCGAAGTTCGTAGCGGACAAGATCCCAACGGCCTCTTCACGGGCTATTACGAGGCGTCATTGAACGGCTCACGAACGCCCCATTCGCCTTACCTCACGCCCCTACACACCCGTCCTGAGGATCTGGTGATGGTGAATTTGGGTGAATTCCGATCTGAGCTAAAAGGGCAGCGCATCGCAGGCAGAGTGACGGAGGGCATGCTGCGCCCTTATGAAACCCGCGAGGCCATTGTGACCGGGCACTGGCCCCATCAGGATAAGGCCCTGGTGTGGGTGGATGATCCGGTGGATGCCTTTTTCTTACAAATACAAGGCTCAGGGGTGGTCCAGTTGGACGATGGGCAACAGATGCGCGTGGGTTATGACGGACAAAACGGTCACCCCTATTTTGCGATTGGTCGGGAGCTGATCAAGCGAGGTGCAATGACAGCAGAGACGGTTTCCATGCAGGCCATCCGCGCCTGGTTGACGCAGCACCCGGACCAGGCCGATGAGATCATGAACACGAATCCGTCTTACGTCTTTTTCCGTGAAATCAAGCGCGACGGCGCGGTAGGCGGAGAAGGCGTGGTGTTGACCCCTGGCCGCTCCCTCGCGATTGATCACACTCAACTCGCCTATGGACTGCCCCTGTGGGCGGACATTGCCCCCCCGGTACCATCCCACCCACGATTACAACGCTTGATGGTGGCACAAGATACGGGTGGCGCTATACGTGGCGCCGTGCGAGGGGATGTTTTTTGGGGCTTTGGCGATGAGGCCGAGCATTTGGCAGGCCACATGAAATCTTCAGGTCGTTACTGGGTTTTGCTGCCTCGCAGTCTTTCAGCGGGTAAATCGTGAGATATTCAGTTAAAATGATCGTTTGATCTGATCAGGAACCGACCGCGTGTTTTCCAGCTTTCACTTGCATGAGCGTCTGCTCAAGGCTCTCTCCGAACTCGCCTTCACTGAGCCCACGCCGGTTCAGGCCCAGGCTATTCCAGCGGCGATGGCCGGTCACAATTTGTTGGTTACCGCGCAAACGGGTTCGGGAAAAACAGCTGCCTTCCTTTTGCCGACGCTGCACCGCCTACTCACGCATCCGGCCACGCCCGCCCAAACACGTGTTTGGATTGTTCTGCCCACCCGCGAACTGGCAAGGCAAACACTGGAACAGGTTGAGCAATTTGCAAAATTTACCTTTCTGAAAGCCTGTCTGCTCGGTGGTGGCGAGGACTTCCGCGTGCAAGCCTCGCAATTGCGTCGGGTGCCCGACATTGTTGTCGGCACCCCAGGACGTATGGTCGAGCACCTCGAAACGGGCAGTCTGCTGCCAGCACAGGTAGACATATTGATTCTGGATGAAGCTGATCGCATGCTCGACATGGGCTTCGCCGAAGCCGTTGAAAAGATTGCCAAAGCCTGCAGTGCTCGCCGCCAGACCCTTCTTTTTTCGGCGACCCGCGGAGGCGCTGCCCTCAAAGGACTGCGGGATACCATCCTGCCTGACGCTCAGGATCTTCAGCTTAACGCCGTGCATGAACTCAATGCTGAAACCCGTCAGCAGGTCATCACTTCAGACCATACCAGTCACAAGGATCAACAGCTATTGTGGCTGCTTCAAAATGAAACCTTTGCCAAAGCCATCATCTTTGCTAACAAGCGCACAGAGGCCGAACGACTGTTTCGCATGCTTTCCCAGCGTGAGTTAAAGGTGTATGTCCTGCATGGCGACAAGGATCAAAAAGAACGCAACCGCGCCCTCGCATCTTTCAGAACCGGGCAAGACAAAGTCATGGTCGCCACGGATGTCGCCGCGAGAGGGCTGGATATTGAGGGGCTGGATCTGGTTGTAAACTACGACATCCCGCGCAGCGGCTCAGATTATCTGCACCGTATCGGACGCACTGGCCGAGGCGGAGAAGCTGGTCTGGCCATTTCCTTCGTCACACCAAACGACTGGAACCTGATGTGCAGTATCGAGCGCTACCTGAAACAGGCGTTTGAGCGACGCAACTTGCAGGGCCTGAAAGCCCGCTATCAGGGGCCACCCAAGAATGCAGCGAAAAAGAAAAAGCAGCAGGCCAGGAAAGTCGAAAAGCAAACTCGCGGCGGACCCGTGAAGCCGAAAAGCATCAAGCCGAAGACAAAACCTGCGCCAGCAGCAGTTGCGATAGACGGCTTTGCGCCCATGAAGCGCAAAGCCGCCAAGGATCCCAATCAGTACTAGCGCACAACAGAACGCCCTAGAACTTGATCACAACCTGAGCCGAGGTGTGCGTAAGAGACTGCGTTTTAGACTCTTCACGCACCACCGGCAGGTTATTCTCAATCGAAATCGTGCTGCCCTTTAGTTTATAAAGGTAGGACTCTGCGATTAATTCAAAGGCAAGATTGGGAATCGGGGCAAATTGCAGCCCCAGCCCCAACACACCGCCAAGGGGTGAGTCATTGGCGCTCGGAAATGACTGGTCATAATAGAGTGCCGCAAGCCCCAGCCGCGGGACGAACAACACTTTCTCAGACAAAGGAACTTCCTGAAAAAAAGCAATTGTATTGCCACTCAGTTCGACCGAGTCCTGGAAGCCACCCGAGAACGGTGCCTGATAACCAAAGTCACCCAGAATGCGATAACCGAACTCCAGCCCGGCATTACGACTGAAGTACCAGCCGAAATTCAGCATTCGGGCTTCATCTTCCTTGTCCAGATTCCGCCCGGCAAAAAGGTCGCCGTCATCCCAATAGCTTTTTCCACCGCCAAACGAAAAATACATCTGGCGCTCATAGGCTTGTGCACCTGACGAAAGCCCTGCGACGATCAACGCCAGCAGGAGGGATTTGGGACGCAGCATTCCCGGCATGAAACGATTCTCCAAGAGTGAAAAACAGGCGGACATCACAGCATACTCAGCGCACAATATCCAGCAACTCGACATCGAAAATCAAGGTAGAGTAAGGCCCGATACGTCCACCTGCGCCCCGCTCACCGTAGGCTAACTGATAGGGTACATACAGGCGCCATTTCGAGCCGACTGGCATCAACTGCAGCGCTTCGGTCCAGCCTGCAATGACACCGTTGACCGGAAACTCCGCGGGCTCACCGCGCTGGTATGAGCTGTCAAACACCTCACCATTGATCAGCGTACCATGATAGTGCGTACGCACGACTGAGCGTGTGCCCGGCTTTTCGCCGGCGCCTGCCGTCAGCACCTCATACTGAAGGCCGGACCCAGTCACCACGACGCCCTCGCGCTTGGCATTCTCAGCCAGAAATGCCTTTCCATCAGCCGCCAGTTGCTCAGACTTTTCACGCTGCCTTGCACGCAGTCGCTGACTGATTTCCTGGAAGGCCAACTCAAGCTGGTCATGGGGCACGGCACTGGGTTGCCCGTTGAGCGCATCCGCCAGTCCATTCAGAACCGCATCGATTTCCAGTCCTTCAATTTCATTATTGGAAAGTTGCTCCCCCATTTGTCGGCCAATTCCATAACTGACTTTTTGTTCTACCGTTTCATAGTGCGCTGACATACGTATTCCTGATCGTTCACGAAAAGGCCGCAAGTTTACCACATGCCGCACCCTTCCCCCAAAAGCCGCATACCCCCCACTTAGGAGATATTGCCGAACTGACGCGATTCCGTCAGAGTGCCGCTAAACAGGTGCGTGAAATCCTATGATGACCAATCCCTCGACGACGAACCTCCCTTTGGTATATGCCTGCTCGGGCTGTTCTAATATCGCCCAACTCGCCAATGATGTCGCAATTGCGCTGGATCGTACTGGTAAAGCAGAAATGTCCTGTATTGCGGGTGTTGGGGGTGGCGTGCTGCCGCTGATCAAAAAGGCGCAGTCCGGGCGTCACATTATCGCCATAGACGGCTGTGTGTTGCACTGCGTCAAGCGCTGTCTGAACAATGCATCAGTTGTTCCCGATGCGCATGTCACCCTCACCGACCATGGCTTTCGTAAACGCCATCACGAAGCCTGTAACGAAGCCGACCTGGAAAAAGCCCTCTCACTCGTCTCCCCACTATTAACCGCGAAGACCTAAGGTCATCCCGGCACCTTCAATCTTTTTGCACAGTTTTCATTTATGCTTGGATTCGAGTCTTCATTTGGATCCGGCATGAACTTCCGCATCAAAATATTCAGTGTGATTCTGGTGGTCTGCATGGGTATGGCCTTCGGGCTGTGGTTTTTCTTTCGTGCCAGCGTGGAACAGGGATTCTGGTCGTTTCTGCAGGAACGCGAAATGCAGATGCTGCAACCCTTGATTGATGCACTACAGAATGAGCCGCTGGCACACGGCGAATGGTCCGACCGTTTTCCAGACGAGCGGAGCTGGCGACGCTATCTGATCACACATACACAACCCCCGCGTGCGGCGTTCACACCCTCCCCGATGCACGCCGGCCCAATGCGCCCGCCCAAGCCTTTATTTCTGCTTGATCACAACAAAAATCCAGTCAGGGGGCACCGTTGGGTTCAGGCATCAGCCCATCTAATCCCATTGCAAAAGGAAGCATCCGCCCTCGGCTACCTCGGCATTCCACTCCGCCCCCAGTGGCAGGACCTCCAGGAAACCGGATTCGTGCGTGACCAGGGCAGTAAACTGGTTTTAATTACCCTGACGGGGCTGACGGTCGCCACCCTCGTCGCACTGTGGGCATCCGCCTGGCTGGTGCGGAGGATTCGACAATTGGTCGGGAAGGTTAACCAGCTCAGTCAAGGTCATTACCAGTTAAGCATGCCGATCATGGGCCACGATGAGCTCAATCAATTGGATCGGCAAATCCATCAGCTTGCCACAACCCTAGAGCAAAGCCGCACGAATCGCAAGCAATGGGTCGCCGACATCTCCCACGAACTGCGCACCCCCCTGGCGGTTCTGACAGCAGATCTTGAGGCGCTGCAAGACGGTATTCGCCCCCTGGGACCTGACGCGGTTACACGCTTGCAACAGCAGGTTGGACGGCTGACGCAGCTGGTCGGCGATCTTTATGAACTCTCACTGGCTGATATCGGAGCCCTGACCTACCGGATGTCACCCTGCAATCTGCAGCATTTACTGCAGGATTGCCTTGAACCACTGCGAGCGACCTTTGCAGAGAAGGGGCTCACCCTGACGCAGACCCTCAGCACTCAAGGTCCGCCGCTGGTGCTGGCCGACGCACAACGCTTGCACCAACTGTTGACAAATCTGCTGACCAATACCCTAAATTACACCGATCCACCGGGACAGGTTCATCTGTCACTCCGTATTGAAGGTCAAACCTTGACTCTGACATTGGATGATAGCCCCCCTGGTGTTCCGGCCGCAGTTCACGAGCGTTTGTTCGAGCGACTTTACCGACAGGACGAATCCCGCAGCCGCGTTCACGGTGGCGCCGGATTGGGACTCAGCCTATGCCAACGAATTGCGGAAGCCCACCTGGGACATCTGAAGGCATCAGACAGCCCGCTGGGTGGATTGCGCATTGAGCTAACCCTCCCCTTATTGGAAAAAAACTAAATGCCACGAATTTTGATTATCGAGGATGAAGTGGCGCTCGCTGAAATTCTGCGAGACTATTTACGTGCTGAGGGTTTCGAAGTCAGTCTGCGAAATACCGGAGATCAGGCCATCGCCGTCATTCGGGAAACCCATTGGGATCTGGTGATTCTGGATCGGATGCTCCCCGGTCTGGATGGACTGCAGATCTGTAAGGAGGTGCGCCAATTCAGCCAGGTCCCGATCCTGATGGTCACCGCCAAAGTTGAAGAGACTGACCGCTTGCAAGGGCTTGAGGTCGGGGCAGACGATTATATCTGCAAGCCGTTCAGCCCCAGAGAAGTCGTCGCAAGGGTGAAAACCGTCCTGCGCAGAAGCGCCCAGCCATCGCCCCAATCGCTATCCGCCCAATCCAACGAAAAACTCCACCTGGATGGCGGACAGCTTCGACTCTACTACGGCGAGACGTACACGGATCTGACACGGGTTGAGTTTGGTCTGATCGAGGCCTTACTGAGTCGCCCTCTTCGCATTCACTCCCGCGACGCGCTGATGAACCGCGCCTATGATGATCACCGGGTGGTCAGTGATCGCACCATTGACTCGCATATCACCAAATTACGCAAAAAAATGACCGCGCTTATGGGCGCAGATCCGATTCGCTCAATTTACGGGGTGGGCTATCGGCTGGAGGAGGGTTAACATTTGCAGGATCAAAATAAAAGGGTCCCAGCACGCTCGCCGTCACGCCACTCATTTTCATTTCCTGCAAACGTTGATTTAACGCCGTAATAAAGTGCTCGTTAGCCACGGAGCGATGGCAGGTTAGCCTATCCTCGAGCACGAGCAAAGGATGATCCAGGGCCACACTGAACTCGTTCACATGGGGAAGCAAATCCGGCAAGGCACCGATGTAAACATCCGCACGACCCAGCGTAATCATGCCCATGGCCTGCTTTTCAGAGGGAACACCCGCAACCTCCAGGCCTGGCAGAAGCTCCTGATAATAATCAATCTGGCCCAGAATACCGATCAGTCGCTGTTCCCGAAGATCATCCAACGACCTGGGCGCTAGCTGTCCACGTCGGGTAAAAAAATAGAACCCAAACTGCCCCAAGGGGAGCGAGAAGACGACGTTTTCCCGTCCCAGCAGTTTTTCAGCCAATTCCGTTTGTGAATACAGGCAATCAAATCGCTTGTTGATAAATTCGGCCATGGCACGTTTGAACGGAAAAAAGCGCGATTCAATCTGATATGTCCCGCCTTCCAAGGCAGCATTCACCAAGCGCTGATAGACTCCCTGACCATCTGCCTCGACCAGGCCTGTAATCTGAGGCTCTGCAATCCGTAATAGGGTCGGAGACTCCGCCGCACAGACGAAGGTCGCCATCAGACCTGCAATGAGCCAACCTGCTCTGACTCGCTCTTTCAATGTGCGCCTCACCCCAGTCGCCATCCCGCGATGCTTTCAGTCTAGTGCACTCTTCCCACACGAGCCAGTGACCGGGGCCTGGCAGGATTTCATCATCGCCCTACGGCCTGAGATTGCGAAATCCCTTGGCGAGAAAATCCATTTGGTCAGCCAATATATGACGGTTTTTCAAGTAGAGGTATTCGAAGCGATTGGGAATATAGGGCACCCCCAGAAGCGCCATATTGGCCTCTTCCGGTGTCCGGTCAGCCTTGCGGTGATTGCAGGCGAAGCAGGCACTGATCGTATTCTGCCAGACATGGCGGCCGCCGCGACTGGTTGGGAGGATGTGATCAACGGTTAATTTAGCCAGGGGCAGACCCTGCCCGCAATACATGCAGGTCCATCGGTCACGGGCAAACAGATTGTGACGGGTAAACGGAATGCTCTCGTGGTAGCAGCGCGATTCATTGCGAGTTGCAATGATCGAGGGTATTCTCAGTTCAGACCGCACCCCCAACGCATTGACACCGCCCCTTAGGGTAATGCCAGACACCCCAAATGACCAAGCGACCTTTCCGCAGCAGAGGTCAATGGCTGCGCGTTCAGAGGTTACCCACGTTTGCGGCTGCCCGGAACGGGTAATCTTGAGGATCAGAGGACTTGTCTGCGGCATGGTGCCTGCTCCCATGTCTTTTTTCACCTGTCCCTTTCATTATGTATACGGAGTCGCGCAGAAACGCAAGGTCTAAAACGCCGTAACCAGACAGCAGGAAAGCGTTAGGACTTGAGAAGCACCTGACTAATGAGTGGATTCGCATACATCGCCTGTAGTTGACTACGCCAGTCAGCAGGACACGCCTCCAGACGCGTCCGAAAACGTTGCGATTCTGTTTCAAAAAGGGCGGGATTCTCCCGCAACATCGAGGTTCTCAGCATTTGGGTGCCTTCCTGCAACTGATGCAACGCTGCTTCCGCCAGCGTAGACCAATCTTCCGGTAACTGATTCAACTGTGCCAGCGCAACCAGATTACTGGGAAAGAGTTGGTAACTACCGATAATGGCGCGATCAATCGCACGCGCCACATCATCCGCATCCTCACAAGCGGCCGTCATGGGCGGGTTGAAATGCAGGCAAACGCGCCCCTTATGGCCGGCAATGCCGTCCAGAATACTTTGAAGATCCTCGCCAGGCCCTTTGCGATAGTCACCGGAGCGACGCAACACCAACTCACGCGCCTTGAGTCGATCACAGGGGTCGTATTCATACGACAGTGACACCGGCACGATTGATAACTGCTTAATAGCCTGCGCAAAATCCAACGATGCTTTTCGGGCAAACAGTGTCAGCATTTTGATCACGGCGGGATCGGTCCGATCCAGGCCGTCTTTGGCACGCCCTTCCCGTTGTGCGATCCATACGGAGCGTCCGCTCTGCAGCGTTGTTGCGATGTATTGAGACAACCGGGTCAAGGCCATTAACCGGGCTTTCACACCTTCAACCGACCGTTGTACGACAAAACTGCGATTCAGGCGCATGATATCGGCAACTACCGGATTTTCCAGTAGATTATCGCCGATGGCAATTTCAACGGTCTGTCGGCCATCATGATAGAGTGCATAATTGATCAATGCCGGATCCAGGGCAATATCACGATGATTACTGATAAAGAGGCAGGCACGATCACGCGGCACCTGATCTAATCCCGTCACCCGAAGCGCCGACGTGCTTCGATCCACAATGTTTTCCACGAAGTGCACCATGCGCTTTTGCACCTGGTCAACCGTTACCACTTTGTGAAAATGATAGTTAAAAACGCTTTTGATCAGGCGGCCAGACAAAGCCGGGAAAGCACGGGAAAGTCGAGGAAATTTGTAGCGGCCAATCGCATGAATCAGCATTGGATCGGCACACAGACGGGCCACAACCTCCGGCACCTCCGCATCCCGATAGGGTCGAATCGCCTCAAAGGCATCGGACATGAAGATTTCCCCGGCCAGAGTCAGGATTTGCCAGTGCCGCGGAAGGTCTCTCGCATCGCCTCATGCTCTGCCAGCAGGCGATAGGCAATGTAATATTTTGAAATGTTGGCCACATAATTGACCGTCTCCATACCGGCATACCGGGCAACCGTACGTTCAACGTTACCATACCATACATTCGGATCAAGGCCATTGATTTCTGTACGTTTCCTCAGTTTATCGATACGGTTGGGGCCAGCGTTATAGGCGGCAATTGCAAATAATACTCGATCATCCTCGGCAATCGCCTCACTGTTGAAGTATTGGTCAATCAGTTGGCGCATATATTTGGCCGCACCGCGAATATTGGCATTCAGCTCCCAGATATTGCCTACCCCTAAGGATCGCCCCGTGGCGGGCATGATCTGCATAATCCCCACAGCACCAAATGGGCTGCGCGCCTGATGGTTAAGACCGGACTCCTGAAATCCTTGCGCCATCAGTAGCAGGGGATCAATGGCATATTCACTGCCATACTTTCTGAACACCGGCTCCAGCGTTTTAAAATTCTTGCGCTGAGAGTGCGCCAGGGCTTCCTTGGCGCGATGCGGACTTTTCAGATAGCGGTTACGTAGCACGTTTCCGAATAACGTGCCTTCCCGGTGCTTCTGCAAAAATGCGTTCACCTCCCCCATTAATTTGGGCGTCCCTTTCCGCACGGCCCATGCTATTTCGCGTCCACTGGCCAGCGTTAATTCGGGGTGCAGCTGAAGGCCAGGATAGACCTGCCGCCAAAGTTCAACGATATGAGAGTCTGCCATGGTGAAATCGATCAGATCAGCATTAACCATATCGAGAAGATCTTCCGACTCCAGGTGCTCATCTGCAGAGACGATATTGACAGGAAGGCGATGAGACTTAAGCAGCTTCAGATTCAACGCCTGAAGGCTTTCAAAGTGACGGCTACTCGGCCGGACAACGACCGTCTTACCGGACAGCTCTTTCAGGGTAACGACGGTAGGCGCCTGGGAGGACGCCACGACCACTTCACTGATGTCCCGATACACAGGAATGGAAAAGTCGACAAGTGTCTGCCGCTCTGGGGTAATCGTGAGATTGGCAATGGCAATATCGGCCAACCCTGCCTGCAAACGCGGCAGCAACTCGTCGCGGGAAACCGGAATGATCAGAACGAGCGGGGGCTTACCCTTGTAGTGATAGCGTTGACGCAGTTGCTTTTCGAACGCAACAATCGACTCGTACGCGAGCCCATGCTGCTGACCTTTATCAACGTAATAGTGTGTCTTGCTAAAGGTTACCAGGATGCGGATGATGCCCCGCCTAACCATGCCATCAAGGTCATCCTGGTGGCTTTCAGACAACAGATTTTGCAGTGCCACATCTGCCGGGCTCTGCCGTTCAATCTGCGGAGCCGCCTGTACACCTGAACTGCCGATAAGGCATAGCCACAAAAGCCCAAACCAGAACAGCTGCATGGGTTCCCTCCCGCACCCGATTTACGCCACTATATCAGCTCCTCAGGATGCAGGGAACGCAGGAAGCCATTCTGTACAAAAAATAATCTATAGGTATTCCCCCCTACATTCTCTGAAATTCGTTCTATACTGAAAAAACCGCTCAAGAACTGGTGGAAACATGCTGTACGGTGTTGCGCGATACGATTGTATAGAACGGCTGGAAATGCTTTATCGGCATGCAGGCTTTGAAGATGACCTGTTTGATACCGCTGACGATGACCCCTTCTCAGGGACCGTATTCGTCTGTTCGGATCGCCATCAAAAGCACCGTTTCGTCTGGCAAAATCGCCAGCTGTTCACCTTTCTGCTAAAAGGTGCAGACTTGTTTACCCGTGGCCATGCAGACCCCTTTGCACGCGCTTACCGCATCCAGGTTCTTGAGGCACTTGAAAATTACCGCCAGGAACCGAGTAAAACCAATTGGTTGCGTTTAGCCCCGCTGCCTCGCAACCCGCTGGGATATGATGGCACCATCGGTGAAACACTGGTCGATCTGGTTAACGGCTGCAGTGGCGAACTGCTGTGGCAGTTCAAAGGCAAACGCTACCACGTACCGCCCATGGACAATCACTTTCTCGGGCACCCCATTGATGACAGGAACCCGCCGGAAACTGGGTTGGTGACGGCCATCGTGTTGGCACATCGTAATATGCTGGACAGCGAGATTGAACGGATTCGCCAGGAGCGCGGCCGCTATGTCACGCTCCCGATTGCATTGGACAACGTGCGTGCCAGCATTCTGCTGGGCGAGCGAAAAGGTTGAGTCCAAAGCGACGGCCGGTGCCTGACGCCTGATGGCTCAGGCCCAATCAATCCGATCCCTGCCCATTTTCTTGGCCCGATAGAGGCGCTTGTCCGCCTCATCCAGAAGCCAACCCGACTCAATACTTTCACTGGGCACCACCGTTGCACCTCCGACGCTGATGGTCAGCCACTCGGATACTTCGGATAGCTCGTGACGGATTTTAAGAGATGCCACACGATCCCGAATGCGTTCTGCCTGCACCCGAGCGCCCGGCCCATCGGTTTCCGGCAGCAGAATAATGAACTCTTCACCGCCATAGCGGGCCACACGGTCACTGGGACGGCGCAGACAACTGCTCAGGGTCCGGGCCAACAGGCGTAACACATGATCTCCCCCACCATGACCGTAGCAGTCATTGTAATCTTTGAAATAATCGACATCGATCATCAGGACGGACAATGGCAGCCTTGCTCGTTTGCAGCGACTCCATTCCGCGGCCATCACGTTTTCAAAACACCGCCGGTTCGCTATATTGGTTAAGCCATCCATGTTGGCCAACTCTTCCAGCAATTGGCGCTGCCGCACCATCTGCATGTGATTATTGACTCGCGCTTTGAGTATTGAGTTACGAAAGGGCTTAGCAATGTAATCCGATGCGCCCATCAGGATGCCTTTTTCTTCCTCCTGCTCAGAATCCAGGGCGGTGATAAAGATGACGGGAATTGATTGCGTCGTCGGGTTACCTTTCAAGCGCACCAACACCTCATAGCCGTTCATTCCGGGCATCATGATATCCAACAGGATTAAGTCAGGTTGATGCAAACTGACCTTTTCAAGGACCTGAGCTCCATCTTTTGCCAGGATGACACGATACTCCTCCCGGAATAGCCCAGCCAACAGGCTGCGGTTGAGTTTCTCATCGTCAGCAATGAGTATTTTCTGCCGTAAATCATCCGATGCATTCATGATTAAAGTGCGTCACCCACCTTCCGTGCCAGTTCATTGAGCAAGTTCAAAGCCTCCGCATATTCCACTTCGTCTATCGCCGTTGCCAGGCGACCTAAAATATCAGTGTATCCATCACCCGGCAGACATTCATAGAGTTCCGGCAAAATCACTTCCGCATTCGCATCATCCTGGAACAAATAATGCTCCAACACCCTGATCAGCGCGGTTGCCCGCACCAAATCAATTTCTGACGATTGCTGACCACTGAGCACATCAACGATCGGTTTACATTGGTGAAGAAACTCATCCAGGGCACCGACGAATGTCTGCACAAACCCCTCCAGGGCCAGCTCACCCTTGCGCGCCTCTTCATTGAGACGCCGCGCGGCACTTGCCAACGCGGATGCGCCAAAATACGCCGCCAGTGGCTTGATGGTATGTGCGACCAACGAAAGCTCATGAGGATCTGGCGCATTCTCGCGCAGACGCTCGGGCAAGTCATGGTAATCGAGGTAAAAATTCTTTATCAAACGTAAGCGTGTCGCCTGCTGCTTCTCGTCGGTATTATGCGTTGCAATACTATCGGCGATCTGTGATGAATTGCGGCTACCCAGCCATTTTTTCAACACAAACTTCAACTCGTCCGGATTAATGGGTTTGATGAGGTGATCGTTCATGCCCGCCTGAATACTCAGTTCGCGGTCGCCAGCCATGGCGTGGGCCGTCATAGCAATGATGGGCAAGTCCCTGAAACGGGGATCGGCCCTGACCTGGCGGGTGGCTGAGAGTCCGTCCAATTCAGGCATCTGAATGTCCATGAACACGAGCTGGTAAGGACGACTGCGAATTTTTCGAATTGCCTCATAACCATCCGTCGCGATATCGATTTCAAGTCCTGAATTATCAAGAAAACCCATCACCACATCACGATTCATCGCATTATCTTCGACCAGGAGAATGCGGGGGCGGGACGCCACTTCACTCTCTTCCCGCTGCGTGTCCTCACCTTCAGAGTGGGTATCGCTTCCAGACCTAGGTGATACCGGGGGCAGTGCCGCACCCAACTCATTATCCAGTTCAACCGTAGAGACCGGATCAACCCAACCAAACTCTGCGGTGAACATGAAGTGACTGCCCACGCCTGGCTCGCTTTCCAGCCAGATATGCCCTCCCATCATTTCAACCAGCTGCTTACAAATCGCCAGACCAAGACCGGTGCCGCCATAGCGTCGCGTAATCGAACCGTCGGCCTGCGTAAAGCGATTAAACAATTTTTCAGCATCCTCCTTCGCGATGCCGATGCCCGTGTCCCTGACTGAAAAGGTCAGCGCAATTTTATCTCCATCGCGCCGAAAGATACTGACGGAGAGCGTGATCTGCCCTTTTTCGGTAAATTTAACAGCATTCCCGCCCAAATTAATCAGGATTTGCCCCAAACGAATAGGGTCACCCCGAAGATAGTTTGGTACATCCGGGTCGATCTGACTCAACAGTTTCAAGTCACGGTGTTCGAGCTTGATACCGATAATGTGGGACACATTGTCCAGCACCCTCATCAGCGAAAAGACTTCGTTATGAAGGGTCAGTTTTCCGGCCTCAATGCGCGAGATATCCAGAATGTCGTCAATGACACTCATCAACAGGTTGGCAGAGATGCGAATCTTTTCGAGGTAGCTGCGCTGTTTGGCACTTAATTGGGTCTCCAGCGTTAATTGGCTCATTCCCAGAATGGCATTCATGGGCGTGCGGATTTCGTGACTCATTCGGGCCAAAAACTCCGACTTGGCTTTGTCCGCCTTGCGTGCCTCTTCAGAGGCTTGTTGCAGTTCAACGGTGCGCTCTTCGACCTTTTGCTCCAGACTTTCGTTGTATTCGTGAATTTCGCCCGCCATGCGCTCAACCGTCGTCGCGAGCTGGCCGACCTCGTTGCGCAAGTGCAACAGGCCTGGCATGCCTGGCAGCTCTGCAACCTGATGCTGTCCTTCAGCGATCGCGTCGGAAACACGTGAAAAGGTCGAGAGCGGGTCGAGCACCTTGTTGCGGAAGACCCAATACAGCATGACCATTTCCAGAACCAAAGAAATCAAACCCAGCCCCAGGATAAAACGCGCCGTATCCAGGGCGACCGAGGTCAGCAGCTTTTTAGGGTATACCGTGACGAAAAACCAGTCGGGCCCCGGGATCGACGCCGCCGCCAGAATGGCACCATTCTCCTCGTCATCAATCAGAACCACCGACTCCCGGTTAACCTTCATTTCGGTATAGACCTTGTTGTACATCGAGGTTAATGTGGAATCGTTAATGTCCTTAACCAGAATCTGCCCGCCGGCGGCCTTGACAGCGCCAATGTGATCCGGATGCGCAATCAGCCGTCCATCCTTGCGAAAAATAAAGTTATGGGTACCGACCAACTTATCGTTGAACGTTCGCTCAAACAGACTGTTGAGCAGGATGTCATGCCCAAAGCTCAAAAAGTGGCGGCCCTCAAAGTCGACGGGCGTAATGCAGGAGACCATCCACTCATCAACCGTCTGATCGTAGTACAGTCCCGTCCAGACAGATTTACGTTCCGGGTTATGCCCTTTATCCGCCACTCGAAACCACTCTTCTCCTGTGACATCGAAATCGGCATCAGCCTGCAATCCCCAGGGCAATCCCGGCCAATAGCCGATCACCACATTCTCCGGCATCGTCACGTAGAAATTAGGGAAGCGGGAGGCCCAGGCCTCCCCAAAACGTGACACGACCCAATAGCTGATCGTCAAACGCTTCTGAAACTCCGGGTCATCGACAGGCCCCTGCTTTCCCACAAAACCGGATATGGAGTGGCTGACGCTCCCATCCCCCCGCAGGATGCCATCAAAGTTGGCTTGAGGAATACGAGTGGTGCCATCAGGGAAGGGCTGGTAAACGCGGGAGAACTCCCCTGCCGGCAGATTCTGGCGACTCGCCCAATAGTCCAGAAAGAACTTTTTTGCGGTTTCGTGGTTGGCCTCGGCCAGCGCGAAGATTTCTTTCTCTTTTTGAGCCCGCTCGGAAATATAGTCGCGAAGCCCCTCAGAGGCGCTTTCCTCGAGACTGCTGAACACATGCCAATAGCTGACAGCGGTGACCGCCAACACGACCAGCGTTATCCGCAGCGAAAACTGCAAGAGTGTGGACGCGGCCAGTGAGGTTGCAAAATAGTTCTGGAGTTTGGAAATCAATGTCTCCCACCCTCTTTTTTCGGATTAAGTGTCGAACAACCTCATGTGTGCTCAAGTATAGTGCGAATCCGGATGGCCGTCGGGTGCCGCGAATCGAAAAATGCTGTGAAACACACCCCACTTTACCCGTCTATGACTTTTGCGCAGCCCTGGATCGTCAGCAGAGTCAATGCCTAATGCATAATCGATCTCTACACTACCCCCTCCCCTATAAAAAGTACATAAAACGGAGTTTTTATGAAAAAATTGCTAGGCGCCCTTTCCCTATGTTCTGTTCTGACGGTATCCGCGTCGGTTTCAGCCGCCTCATTTACGCTGCCAAACGTTAATTGGCTGGCCCCTAAGCCCCAGGGAACCACCCAGACTGACATTGCAACGAACCCGCAGGCCACTGATCTGATCCAGAAGCTGATTGCAGCGGTTCCCCAATTGGCCGGTCAGGCCATGGGACAAAGCTTCGCGCAGAGTCTTGGCAGTCTGGGGCAATCCACGACCGATCAGGCATTTAACCTGAAGCTTGCAGACGGATTGAACGTCGCACTGGCCGACATCAAACTGGCCCCGATTGGCGCCAGCATTATTTTCGATTTTGACAACTACGCCCTGATCCCTGCCAGCAATGGCAATCCTGCGGTCTATACCACAGGTGCCGTATCGGGTGCATTCAAATACAACACGGTAAGCAAAAAGATCTCGCTGACACTTGATTCCATCAACGATGAGCCGGTGACGTACTCGGGCGGTCAGCTTAACGGAACGACGCTGGAATTCGATAATCTGGCCATTACCGTCAACACCTCAAACATCGTGCCTTTCTGGGAAGAAAAAGTGAAGGTTGAAGGTCGAATCTACATCAACGGCACCGAAGTGCCAGTGGAAGATATCATCAAGCTGATCAAAATGATCCAGAAGACCGCCGGTTAACCGTCCGATTCGAACCTGCCCCGGGATAGCTTAACGCCCGGAGGCAGGCTCATTCCCGGGCGGCCGGGTCAACCAGGGTTTGCAATGCCGCATCATCGCTCAACAATTGTGCCTGCATCTGGCGCATCCTGCGCAGTTTTTCTTCCCCTTCGCGCAGTTGCTCAGGCGGCAATCCGAGTCCCCGAGCCTCTTGAATAGCAGTCTCTAACGCAGGGACATCCAGATCAACCGCTACCACAAACGCTGCTTTGAGCTTCTGCTCCTGTCGCGACTCATACCCCAGATAGGCGTCTGGCATGGCCAGTTCACGCGCATCGGGTCGCTCGTCGGGTTCGGCACGTTTAATGGGCGGCACCCTTGGATCACCCTTCGCCAGCCCCTCACGAATGGATGGCACGGCAAGCGGATCGGGGATCCATGAATCGGCTTCCAACTCAACGAAATGATTCACATCGGGTTCTGATTGCCCCCTTGAAGAAGCCGGAAACGCCTTCGCCGGCTGCATCGCCCGCAAGCACCACCCAACTGTCGGTCGGCACGGGTTGGCGACAGGCATAGGTCTCTGAGGCATCCGCATGTGACCCCAAAAGCAGGCTAACAATACTCAGGCTGGCAAAGCATCGTTGGCAGAATCCACTCATCGTTCCGATCTCCTAGAAGCGGGTGGCCGCGTGATTGAGAAGATGTACCGTCATTGCAATGGCGTGAGGCACCATCATTCTCGCCACTTGCACGCGATCCGAATGGTCTTGCGAACTGAGTACCTGCCCACCATTTGCATAGGAGTAGGCGCCGCCCTCCGTCAGCAGAGGCCTGATATCGCTGGCATTTGCGGGCAGTGAATTAAAATCACTGAGTGCCGATTGAATCAGCGCAGTGTCCGCAAGGTTCTCACTGTCGTAGTAGTCCCGCACCCAGGATTCCCATCCCGCATGATTCAGATCCGAGGTTGTCCAGGTAGGTATCTTCAAAGTCATCGACATCATAGGCGCCTTGCCCGAGCGTGTCGGCCAGCTGCGTCAGGGGCAGGCCGGCTGCACTGGCAACCGCTTCCAGCCGGGCAATTTGAGTTTCGGCCCGATGTGCTTGCATGTAGCGAATGGCGTCCTGAACAATACGTTTATGCGTATCCTGAGACCAGGCATGTGCCGAAGGTGAGACGCCGCAGACAGCGAGGGTGGCCACCCCTCCGGCAATCAACAGCCATTTTTCATGTTGAGTCATTATTTCTTTCCTGTTCTTTTGTTGTTATCAACCGCGCAACAAGTGATAGTTTGCGGAAGGACAGGCCACGTTAACATAACTTAACATCGTTAATTAGCGTGTGCGGCTCACAATGTGAACTGAAACGCATATTCACTTCTTCGCTTTTATTCATCTCACCCAAACGAGTGAGGCGCAAGTCGTCGCGCTTGTCACAACTGAAATCAGGAGGCAAGCCTTTTGTGTACTTTTTAAGTAAAAGTTATCCACATAGGCTGTATCAGAATGTGTCAAAAGGTGACAACCTTGTTTATCCACTTTTTCTGTGGATAAGTCTGGGGATAAGGTTTGAGAAACATCGTGGAATGCCCATGATTCCTCGCTTCAAGACAAATTGCCCGTTTTTCGGCCTGAGCATATTATGCTTTAATATCATACAGTTAGCAAAGTCAACAATCTTACCCCTTCTTTTTTCACTTGTGTCATAGCTGTATGAAAGAGCGCTAGACGAATTGTGAATAACGGATCTCTGTCAACCCCATTTTTATAATTTTTCTGCTTGATTTTGGGAATTACTCTAGCGAGCCAAATTACATTGAACACAATTTGTTCACATCTGTTTACATATTAGGCCGACTTATACACAGTTCTTTACATTCTTGAAATAATCGGTTACAAGCAGAAAATTTTTCCGAATTGGTGCCCTATCGAGGTGTCCTGCATCATTTTAATTCACCCTTCGTGTTTCATTTTCATGACAACCTCCCTATAGTGGCGCGATCAAAATCCCTAAAACCACCCTAGCGATGGCGAGCGTCATGAATCCGATCAATGGCCGACCCGGCTCTACCCCTCCTGCTCCACCCTCCAGTGACTTCTTACTGATCCGAATTGCCCTATCTTGTTTCTTTTTGATTGCGATGGGCGTTTATGCTCACTTCGCAGGCGAAGTCATCTCCGGTCACTCCTTTTTAATTGTGGCCGCCGTTATTGGCGGTTACATGGCGATGAACATCGGCGCAAATGACGTTGCCAATAACGTCGGCCCTTCAGTGGGTTCCGGCGCCATCAGTCTGATGGCCGCCGTCGTCATCGCCGCACTTTTTGAGGCCGCAGGGGCTTTAATTGCCGGTGGTGATGTGGTCGGCACTATACAGAAGGGAATTATTGATCCCACCCAGGTCACGGGTGCACAGGAGTTTGAATGGTTAATGATGGCCGCCTTGTTGGCCGGAGCCCTGTGGCTGAACGTCGCAACAGCGATGGGCGCGCCCGTCTCAACCACCCACTCTATTGTTGGAGGCGTCTTAGGCGCAGGTATCGCTGCAGGCGGCTGGGATGTCGCGAACTGGGATGTGATGGGGGGAATTGCCGCAAGCTGGGTCGTATCCCCTGTACTGGGCGGTATTTTTGCTGCACTGTTCCTTTATCTGATCAAGCGATTCGTTTCCTATCCTGACGACTCTGTCGCGGCGGCCAAGCGGGTCGTTCCACTGATTATTGCGCTGATGGCCTGGGCCTTTATTACCTACATCACACTTAAAGGGCTCAAGCAACTGGTCAAGGTCGATTTCGTGACGGCCAACCTGTTAGGCCTGGGCGGTGCAATCGCGGTGTATTTCTGGTCCAGAGCAACGGTCAGCCAGAGCGCCGAATCGATTCGCAACAATCGCGACGGGGTCAACAGCCTGTTTGTGTGGCCCTTGATCTTTGCTGCCGCACTCTTGAGCTTCGCACACGGCGCAAACGATGTCGCCAACGCAATTGGCCCTCTCGCAGCGATAAATGATGCACTGGCCAATGGTGGCGTATCGGCAGAAGCTAAAATCCCGCTCTGGGTGATGGTCGTGGGTGCGCTGGGGATTTCTGTTGGTCTGATTCTCTTTGGCCCGCGACTGATCAAAACGGTCGGCAGTGAAATCACGGAACTGGATAAAACCCGTGCATTCTGTATAGCGCTGTCTGCCGCCATCACTGTGATTGTCGCATCTCAGCTTGGGCTGCCCGTCAGTTCTACCCACATCGCCTTGGGTGGCGTATTCGGCGTGGGCTTTCTACGCGAGTACCTGAAAACCAGTTATGCGACTCAGCTGCACATGATCCTGGATAATCACACCGGTCCCGAACGTGCGCAAATCCAGGCCTTCCTGGACAATTTCAAGCAGTCGACCTCCGAGGATATGAAGGCCTTGCTGCTTAAAGCCAAGCAACACAAGGAGGAAGTACCGCTGACCAAGGCCGAACGCAAGCAGCTCAAGCGCATTTACAAGCATGAGCTGGTCAAACGTCATCAGCTTTACAAAATTGCAGCCGCCTGGATTATTACCGTCCCCATCTCGGCGGGCCTTGCCGCATTGCTGTTCTTTGCCCTGAAAGGTTTCTACGCCTGATTTGAGGTCAGGACAACACTGGTTCTGAGCCCCCGGGTGCTCAGAACCAGCGTTTACGCCGGAAAAAGACCAGAAGACCTGTCACGGTCAGCAGGATGAGTCCCCAAAATGCCGGATAGCCATAGGCCCACTCCAGCTCCGGCATATTCCAGGGGCTCTTGCGTGTATCAAAATTCATCCCATACACCCCGGCGATAAAGGTCAACGGAATAAAAAGAGTCGATATGACCGTAAGCACCCGCATAATCTCATTCATTTTTACGCTGAGTGAGGACAAGTAGATATCCAACAAACTCGCCGACAGATCCCGATACGTTTCCAGCATATCAAGACTTTGAATGATATGATCATAAGTATCGCGCAGATAAACCCGGGTTTCGTCCTTGAAAAAGAACTCTTCGCGCATCAGGTCATTGATTAATTCCCGTTGCGGCCACAAACAGCGTCGCAAGGTAATCAGTTCGCGCTTGACGAAATGCAGGTCTGCGATCGTGTCTTTGCCTGGATTATCCAGAATACGGACTTCCAGCTCTTCGAGCTGTGCCCCCAACGCTTCCAACGTTGGGAAGGCCTGATCGATCAGCCAGTCGACAATCAGATAAAAAAGATAGTCGCAACCACGGGAACGCAAGCGGGACTTAGTGTCTTGCAGCCGGCGCATCAGGGGCTCTACCAATGCACCGGAATGCTCTCCGATCGACACCAGAAAATCGCCCCCCAGGAACAGACTGAACTGTATCAGTTGGATTTTACCGTCATTCTTGACGGGATAACTCAGGACGGCAAAAAGGGTGTCGTCAAATCGCTCGACCTTTGCCCTCTGCCCCGTGTTAATCACGTCTTCAACCGCCAAAGGGTGTAACTCAAGGGTATCCGTCAGGTAATTGATCAGCGATTGGGTGGGCTGTCCATCGATGTGGATCCAGGTATGCTCTTCGGTGGTAATAAACGGACGACACGCATCCAGCGTGACATTTCGATGCAGCGTAAGGTTCTGCGCATCATAGTCTGCAACCGTCACAGACAAAGCGGATGCAACGGAGCCATCGCCGACCTGCGTCGTGCCAGGTGGGGTTCCGGGGGGATGATAACGTTTACCAAACAGCGTCATGTGAGGAAATCAGTCCTGTTGTTATGTCCTAACAGTAAACACGCGAGCGCGTCCTTATGCCAGCCCTTCCTGTACACTTAACAACGCTTCCACTTCACTGATGATATTCGACTGCCGCAATTGGTTGGCTTGTACACGTAAGTTTTCATTCTTGTCTTTCAGGTGACGTGTCGCGGCATCCAGATGCGACACACGTTGGCGATTTTCACTGAGCAATGCCATCTTAACGGCGCAGTGGAGCAAGGCGAACACCAGATCCGGCTCAAGCTCCCGTCTTAAGACCTCGCGAGGCAGGTAGCAAGCAGGCGTATAGTCATCAGGCGAAGTTTCATTCAGAGGCTCGCCGACCGCAGCCGCCAGTGGCATCAATGCTGTCAGTGTCGCTACCTGATGATGCGTGTCATCCCAATAGGTCACACGAAGATCAGAGGAATCGGGGGTGCCATCTGCGCCCTGCCAGTACTCAAACAGTGCATCCACCACAGCTTCTATCCCCTCACCACTCTGGGCACCCGAAAACCTTTTAAAGGCGCGCCCGCTCACGGATTGATGAAGGCGTTCTCCAATAAGGAGCAGCGTATGATCGGATGGCACATCCTGACTCACATAGTCAGCCAGGCGACGGTTGATTTCGCCACAAAACCCCCGCTCGGTGCCGATGACAATTTCGGTTGTATTTGATCGCCGTAGCTGCTGAGCGGGTTCTGTCCCGGCAAGCAAGGCCCGCATGGCCTGCTGATAGCGCATCAAACACACTTGCTCAGACACCATCTGCTGCTGCAATCTATTCATCTCCGCAAAGGCCATGGCCTTCATCGCGCCCATGACTTTATGCAGCGTCGCAAAAAGCGCCTGCTTTTCCCGTAACCGCCGGGAGCTGAGCATTTAGCGTTCTCCCCCAGCTTTCAGGAAGGGTTGCAGCCAACGCTTCCATTGATCACGGGGGGTATCCAAGGTGAGGGACAGCGGTTCAGCCGCTAATCTCGCCAGAAAACGTTTCATTTCCTGCGCAGGAAGGCTATCCAGCCAGCCTTCGTTATACGCAATCAACCAGGCCAACTGAACCTGAGGCGAGGTTAACTCCAACCGCTCCTGTTTGAGCAGTTCGCGCAACTGTTTGCCTCGCTGGATGATTTTTTCCATTGAAGCCTCCAGCCGCGCACCAAAGGTGGTAAAGACTTCCAGCTCCAGAAACCGAGAGTAATCCAGCTTCATGCGTCCAGCCTCTTTTCGGATTGCCGGATGCTGAGCCTTACCCCCAATTCTGGATACCGAGCGCCCGATATCAATGGCTGGACGAAATCCGGCGGCAAACAGTTGGCGGGTCAGGTAAATCTGGCCATCGGTGATGGAAATAAGGTTGGTCGGAATATAGGCTGAAATTTCACCCTGTTGAGTCACCGCGATCGGCAATGCGGTCAGGCTGCCGCCCCCATGCTCGGGCGCCAGGCAGGTCGCCTGTTCGAGCAGACGGGCATGAATGGAAAACACATCGCCCGGATAGGCCTCCCGGCCCGGAGGACGACGCAGCAACAGCGACAATTCCCGGTAACTGTTGGCATGCGCTGACAAGTCATCGTAGATCACCAGGACATCGTGTCCCTGCCGCATCCAGAGCGTACCCAGCGCGGCACCTGTAAACGGGGCCAGATACTGCATACCTGCCGGAGCCCCCGCATCCGCGCTGACGACGGTGGTATAGGGCATGCCCCCTCCTCTCTGCAAGGTATCAAGGGTACGGATGACTTCGGTTCGTTTTTGCCCCACCGACACATAGATACAGCGTACCGAGCGTCCTCGCTGGTTTAATACCGTTCCCAACGCCAACGACGAACGTCCCAACCCTTCGTCACCGATGATGAGCTGGCGCTGGCCCTTACCAATCGGGATCATCGCATCTATCATGCGATAGCCGGTGTATAAGGGCTCATGGATCATTGCACGTTCGATGATGGCGGGGCTCTTCAGATCAAGGGTCATCCAGTGGCCTTCACTCAGTCCGCCCTGGCTATCCAGCGCGCCCCCCAGGGGGTCGATGATGCGTCCCAGAAGCAGATCACTGCCCCACAAGCCAAGCGGTCGTCCGGTGCGCAGCACCTCACAACCCGCCATCAGGGTATCGGACTGACGCAACATCACCGCGCCGATCAAATGCTCACTTAAGTCCAGGACCAGTCCGATGGAGCCATCTGCAAACGCCAGCATTTCACCCATGCGGGCCGAGGGCAAACCTTCCACCCAGGCAACCCCATCGCCGACCGATACCAGAACACCACGCTCGCGTATCTTCAGCCGCGGCTGATATCGATGCACCCAGGCTTCGGTGCGTCCCAGGTAATTATTGCGGGCAAGTGGATTCATGGATGCACTCGGTAAAGCCTTTCAATTCATCCTGCAAATTCAATCCAATTGACCAATTTCCTGCGGAAAGGCGCATGCCGGCCACCAGCTTGGCATCGGTCTGGAACGACACCCGATCTGAGAGCAGCAGCGCCTGCAGTTGCTGTCGATATGCCTGCTGCCGATCGGCCGTCAGCGGGAAAGCGGTAACCACCTGAACCTCTCCGCCGCGGGTCGAGCGCTGAATCAGCGCCTTTTCGTCATCGCCCAGCGCCGCCAATTCGTTCATGCCCTGCTCGACTAACTGCGTCTCTAGCCGCTCGCCGGAGAGGTTTGTCAACAGGCGGCTGGCAAAGGCTGCGGCAACTTGTAATGAACGCTGCTCAACCTCCCGTTTCCATTGCTTTTGCTTGCTTTCCCAGGCTGCACGTGTTTTTTCCTGTTCCTGGCGGACAGAGGCCTGAATAGACTCAAGTGCTTGCGTCCGTCTGGACTGAATATCTTCTTCCAGCTCATGAAGGCGCGCCGCCCTCAGGGATTCGAGTTCATCCAGGCGGGATTCGTAAGTCGCCTGAATCGCTTCTGCCTCAGCCTTAAGCCGCACGGCCTCGTCCAGACTGTCACGAATCTGGTTTTGTCTCCTTTCAATCGCCTGTTGAATTGGGCGATAGAGAAAATGCTTCAGCAAAGCCACCAGAATGACAAAGTTGATAATTTCCAGAATCACCGTTGTTACGTCCAGCTCCACAAGACCTCCCGCACCGACGTTTCGATTCGCCCTATACCGGACCCGCCCTTAATGACGAATCAGCTCGATCAGCGGATTGCGGAACAGAACAATCAGCACGACCACCAGCACATAGATGGCGAGGGATTCGATCATTGCCAAACCGATGAACAGGGTGCGGGTGATGGACTTTTCAGCCTCAGGCTGTCTGGCCAACGCATCCAGCGCACTGCTGATGGCTTTCCCCATCGCCAACGCAGGCCCCAGCGCACCCAGGGCGATCGCGACCAGCGCAACGATGGTTGATAACGACACAAATTCATTTAAGGTTTCCACACCCTTCTCCCTCTATGACAATCAGTATTCGGACTCACTATTCCCCCTCACGCTGCATCGCTCCCGAAACATAGATCAAGGCCAGCATTCCAAAAATGTAGGCCTGCACCAGCGCCTCGATGATGTGCAGCATCAAAATGGGTACGGGGGCCAGAAATCCAGCCACCATCAGAATCAGCAGAGCGGCAATTTCGAGGCTCATCATGTTACCAAACAAACGCACAGCCAGGGCCAGTGTTCGGGTCGCCTCACTGATGAGATGGAACGGCAGCAAAATCGGGCTGGGACGTAAATAGTGAGCAAAATAGCCCCGCCCCAGGGTTGTCACACCAAAATAGTGGACAGAGGCAAACACAACAAGCGCCAATGCGGTGGTGACGGACAAATCACGTGTCGGAGAATGTAAACCCGGAATTACGCCCAGCAAATTTGCAGTTGCCAGAAACAACCAGAGCGTGGCGATCAGTGGCAGGATCTTCTCCGCCCCGCCGGGATTAACCGTTCGGATCGCCTCGTCAATCGCCAGAACAGCCGCTTCAATTAGCGTCTGCGCTTTGCCAGGCATCGGAAGCAAATGCCGGGTGACCGCCACACTGATCAGGACGAGCAACGCCATAATGCCCCAGGTCGTCATCACAACTTCACGAATGGCCAGCCCGAAAAAGATAAATACAATATCGCCTTGCATGGAATCCATGGTTTTACTCCTTTAGTAATAACCAGGCATTGACACCACCCACAAGCAGCCCCAGGAGAATACAGCCGACGGTCCAGCGCACCGAATAACCCGCACTTAAGCTGTCCAGCCACTGGCCCAGATAAGCGCCACCCACGACTGGCAGGGTAAAGGTAAACCCGAGCACACCTAGCACTCGCATGGCCTCAGCCACCAGAGAGGACGGATGTCTGGCCTTATCGTCACGCTCGCGATCCCGGCGAATGGCTTCCTGAAGTTTACGGTAGGTCATCGGATTTAAGCTCCCGTAGCTGACGCATCAGGCTCTGTTCAAGTCGATTCTGGTTAGCTGCTTTTACCAGGCGCCGCTCACGGTCGTGGGCCAGCCAGCTCAACAACTCATTCTCAAGCGCCTCTGGGCTCGTGCCCAGAAAGAGCCTTCGACTGGTCAGTGTAAGCGCGCCGCGGCGAAACATCACCAGCAACGACGGCGCAGCCAGATAAATCGATTCGCCGCGACGCCGGATACGGCTGATGCCCGCCGGACAGCGGGCAATAAAGTCCTGGTGCTTCGCCCACAGCCCGAAACTGCCGGTTGCATCCCGCCCCTGAAAGGCGTCAACATCCGGCCAGACCTGTCGCTGTGCCATATCGACCAGCTCAAGCGTGAAGGACATCGTCACGACAATCCTCCCCTGCATGTAGAAAAAATCCTCCTCCTGATCATCGTAGCGCCCCCCCAGAATGCCTTCACAGTCGTTAAGCGTGGTTTCCAAAGGTACCGACACGCCCTTCATTCCGGTGTGCGCTGCCGTAACCATGAAGGGCTGCGTCATATAACGCTGCAACTTACGGGCACGTTTAACAACAATACGGTCTGCCGAACTCAGCTCATCCATGCCCAACATGGCAATAATATCCTCCAACTCCCGGTAGCGCGCGAGATGCTCCCGCACCGTTTCGGCTATCGAATAGTGACGCCCCCCCAGAGTGCTGCGATCCATCGAACGACTACCTGACAATAAAGGATCCACGGCGGGATAAATGCCGGTGGCAGCAAGGTTGCGGGATAAGATCACCGAGGTATCCAGATGACTCATGATTGTCGTGACGGCAGGATCGCTCATATCATCGGCGGGAACATAGACGGCCTGCACCGAGGTAATAGCGCCGTGGGTCGAAGACGAGATACGGTTTTCAAGTTCCGCAACTTCACTGGAAAGCGTCGGCTGATAGCCTACCAGCGCCGGCATACGCCCTAACAGACTGGAGATCTCTGCGCCGGCCTGCACGAAACGGAATACGTTATCCATCACCAGTAAGACCGCACTGTTACGCGTATCTCGGAAATATTCCGCATAGGACAGCGCGGTCAGCCCGACGCGAAACCGCACGCCGGAGGACTCATCCATCTGCCCAAAAATAAGTGCAGCGCGATTCAGGACACCCGCCTCACCCATTTCCAGCCAAAGTTCATGAGCCTCCCGAATACGCTCACCGATACCGGCGAAAATGGAAACACCTTTATGCAGACTGTTCATGGCCTGCATGAACTCCATGATCAGAACGGTTTTGCCCACACCGGCCCCCCCGAAAAGACCCGCCTTACCTCCTTTGACAAAGGGACATAATAAGTCAATGACCTTGATGCCTGTTTGCAGCAACTCAATGCGGGCCGGAATCTGGTCCAGTGGCAGAGGGGGTGAATGCACCGGGCGAACAAGATCTTCATCAAGCGGTGGCAAGCCGTCGAGGGGCTCTCCGAACACATTCAGCAAACGTCCCAGCGCCTGATCCCCAACCGGTACGTGCAGCACATCGCCACTGTCCAGTACCGGCATCCCCCGGGCAAGCCCATCTGTAGTGTGCAAGGTGATTGCCTGAATCACGTTCGGGCTGACATGGCGATGCACTTCCAGCACGAAGGTTTTCTGCTGAGACCTTACCCAGAGTGCGCGGCGTAAAGGCGGTAGCTGACGACAGCGAACCTCTACAATCGGACCATGAATTTCGATAATTTCCCCGATGCTGACGGGCTGAGCGGTATCGTGGGCAGGATCAGCCATACTTAGCTCCCGTTGTCCGACCATTCAGGGATAATGAGCGCTTCCCATTCATCCTCATCCTCGGGATCCTGCATCTTCTCGATTCCGATCACCCGGTCCCTCACCGAGTGTCCGCAGCGGGTCATCTGTGTCTGTTTCCCGCCGTGTAAGAGCGGATGCCAGACGGGCAGTGGCTTATTTTCCCAACGCAGGCGGTAAGCACAGGTGTTCGGCAATGCGGGAAGAATACCAGGGAAGGCTGTCGGCGTAATAATCATGCACGCGGGCTGAACCTCGGCCCGACGAGGATATTCCCGACAACGGACACAATCAGGATCGAGGAATTCACAGGCGACCGCCGTCAACCAGACGTCTCCGCTGTACTCATCCTGAATCTTATGCAAACAGCACTTGCCGCAACCGTCGCAGAGGGATTCCCATTCGCTGGCGCTAAGTGTGTCGAGCGGTTTATCCCACCACATACTGATATACAGACCCTTTATATATGTAAGGAATCATGGTGCGAAAAGCCCTGCCAGCCGTCAACCTCTGCACCCCAGAACACCTGTAAATTAAGCCACGGATTGACGACCGTCAGGTGCTACAACCAGGAAAGCGGTTATAAAACCGCCTGATTCTAACAACGAGTTCAGCTTACATGACTTTCTGGCGCTTTGTCTGCTCTGCTGTCTTACTTAATCTGATGCTATCGGGAGGCGTCACGGCCCAGGATGCATCTAATGTCCGGCATTTAGCCGATCCAGGCCCCTTAAACCCTGAGGACCCAGCCTGGGAAAGCGTATCCAATTCAGAAGGAATTGAAGTGCGTCTGCGCTCGATAGAAGGTTCCGATTTTGACGCTTTTCAGGGGCGCAAGGTGGTGAGTGCGCGGCTGACCTCGATCCTGGCGGTGATGGAAGACCCTGCCACCTGTACCGAGTGGGTGCATCAATGCAGTGAAGCCCACAAGATCGACGGCAACCTGCAGCTTTCGCATGTGTATGGTGTGAACGACATGCCGTGGCCCACCGACGATCGCGATTACATTCTTGAGAACCGCACCTACTTTTCCAAAGACAGCCCCACCGTTCATCGGTTTGTCACCGTGCGGCCGGATTACCTGCCTGAAAATGGGCGGGTTCGGGTGCGGGACATGAAGATCCACTACTTTTTTACACCTCTCGCCGAAGACCGTACCGAGGTGATCTGGACCCAACATACCGAGCCAGGTGGATTTATTCCTGGCTGGCTCGTGAATCTGTTACTGGTGGACATTCCACACCAGTCGCTGCTGCATCTGGAATCGGTCGCCAATCGTCTCCCCTACCGAAGCGCACAATTCCTTCACAATGATCAGGAAGAGGTAACAGGGGTGGCTCTTCCCTGAGCCCCATGCCGAAGCACTTCGGCTAAGTCGCCAGAGGGGTATCAGCGCGTCGATGCCAAAATTGCATCGACTTCGCTTTGGGTCAGAACCTGTGCGGTGTATGTCCCACCCCGCTGCCTGAGCGCTTTTAGAAAGGCCCGTAAGTGGTTGCGGGAACCGCTCATCAGGTTTTCATAGACGCGAATGACGTCCGGGTGGCGACTCTGCGCAATTGCCAGTGAGAGATCCTTGATATCAAGTTCTTCAATGAAACCACCGACACGCAGCGCTTCCATAACAGACAGATCGCCGCGAGTGATGAGTTCGTAGTAGGTCACACGAAGCTCATTATTCGTGAACACACCAACCGCACTGTCTGTGATGGGATCTTTAAGATGATAACGGGTGAGTAATCGGGCGATTGAATCCATATGCGCCTGCTCTGACGCAGCGATGTTGCTGAACACGGTCATGCCCCACTCGCTATCAGACGTCAGGTACACATCGCGCGCCAATTTCTCTTCTTCACGCATAAAGACCAGCGTCTTTGCCTCTGCTGGCGACAAAGGGACCAAGGTTTGTTTCGTTGCCGCTTGCGCAGTGCCCGCCGCTGCAACCGAAAGACTGCCTGCAGTCAGCAGGCTCACAACTAAAACGGATTTCAGAGTTTTAAGATTAAACACGGCTTTCTTCCTTCATTTGGCGATTGAATACCGCCAGTTTAGGTAGCGAACCTGAATTGAACCTGAAAATCTGCCCCACCACGATAATTTGCATCGTTTGATAGCCCTCGCGTTATACTTGGACAGACGGTACCGCCCCACCCGTACCGCAAGGGGGATTTCTGAGAGTCCTGTTGGCAGAAGATGACATCCCGCTGGCTGAACAGCTCCGCAGCGATTTACGACGTGAAGGGTTTGCTGTGGATCTGGCGCACCGGGGTGATGATGCCGAGCATTTGGGGCGGGAAATTCCCTATGACGTTGTCGTTCTGGATCTCGGCCTGCCAGTGAAGCCAGGACTGGCTATCCTCAAAGACTGGAGGAATTGTTGGCACGGCTGCGTGCGGTATTGCGCCGCAGTCAATCACACGAGACCAGGTCGCTTGACGTTTGTGGCCTGACATTAGACGAAGAACGCCAGACCTGTCGTGTGGACAATCAGGCTGAAATTGAATTGACTGGAACAGAGTTCAGGCTGCTGCGCTATTTCATGTCCAACCCCGGCAAACTTCTCTCAAAGAGCCGCCTGACCGAGCATGTCTACGAATTCGATGACGAACGCGACAGCAATGTCATCGAAGCCTATATCACCCGACTACGACAGAAGATCGGTCGCGAGCGCATTCAGACCAAACGCGGACAGGGGTACATCTTTTGCCCATAACCTCCATTCAAGACCGTCTGGCCCTTTGGCTGTCTGGCAGTGTCATCGTTCTCCTTTGCATTCATCTCTGGATCACACGCCAGGCCCCTGCCCGCTTTGAGGAGGACTACCTCACCCGCCAGCTGGAGCAGGAAACCCAATGGATCGGGGAAAGCCTGAGCATTGCGCCGGACGGCCAGCTTTCCCTGGCCCAGAACACTTTGGCTCCCGTGTATTTTCATGCCTTGTCAGGGCACTATTTTCAGTTAACAACCCCCACCCAGACACTGACCTCCGCATCCCTGGGCGAATTCCGACTCCTTCTGCCCGAAGCCGCACCTGCGAGCAGAAATAGCGTCGTTGTCACGCAGCGAATTCCGGGACCGGCGCAACAGGAACTACTGGCTCGTATGGAAATGCTGGATTTTCAGGGCCAATCCGTTCAACTGATCGTTGCGCAAACGACGGATGTGCTGACCGAGCATGTCAATCGCTTTCGCCTCCGCTTCACCCTCATCACGTTGGGCCTCTTCATCCTCCTCATTTCGGCACAGCGATGGATCATTCGTCGAAGTCTGCAACCCCTGGAAAAACTCCAAACAGACTGCAAGGCGCTGGAAACGGGAGACCTGAGCCAGATTTCAGAGAACCTTCCCCGCGAAATCAAGCCGCTTGCGGCAGAAATCAACCGGCTGAATGCTCTGATGATCAATCGTATCCAACGGTCACGCAACGCACTGGGCAATCTCGCCCATGGATTAAAAACCCCACTGGCGCTTCTGTCTCAACTTTCCCGGCAGGCAGATGCGTCAGCCCTGCATAAAACTCAGGCGGTAGAGGCAATCGCTCGCATCCAGTCATTGATTGACCGGGAGCTCAAACGCGCGCGTCTTGCCGGTACCCACACCGCTTCGCAGCGTTTTCGCTTTCCGGAGGATGCCAACGATCTGTTGGCGATGTTCCGGCAGATTCATCAGGAAACATCGCTGAAATTCAGCGCAGTATTTCCGACCGAAGCCATTCGCTACGGCGACAAAGAGGATCTCTTTGAGCTACTGGGCAACCTGCTGGATAACGCCAGTAAATGGGCGCGTCAGAACGTGCAGCTCACCGTAGGGCAAACCGCCACTTCACTGCGGCTGCAAATCGAGGATGATGGCTCCGGCATCCCTGACGGGCAGCGCGATCAGCTGACCCAGCGCGGTCTGCGACTGGATGAACAGGTCGAGGGTCATGGACTGGGCATGTCCATCGTACAGGACATTGTGGAACACTATGGAGGTACGATTACGATTGACCAATCCCCCATGCTCCGGGGTGCCCGCATCAGCATCAACTTGCCACGTTAGTCTGGCGGATCAACCCGCGTGACCCAGCTCACAACTTCATCGATCCGATCTCCAACTCATCCTTTTAGACGATGGGGCCTGTACACGAATTGCGCTAGAGTCCGCCACTGACCGGTCCCCACCTGGGCTGCCACCCAATTCGTCGGTCACTATTATCTGGTCAGTGTCCATTCCGGCAAATCACTGGATGTGCAGGATGCGGCTTTCAACGACGGGGCAAATGTCCAGCAATGGAGTTATGGCGGTGGACACAATCAGCAATGGGAACTGGTCTCCGATAACAGCGGCAACTACTTCATCAAAAACCGTAACAGCGGTCTCAACCTCGATGTCGCCTGGGGATCCAACCAGAATGGCGCCAATATACAGCAGGCTAACTACAACGGCTCGAGTGCACAGAAATTTCGTGTGGTCGAAATGGAAAAAGGCATTTATCGCCTCGAAAACGTGGCCAGCGGCGTGTCGCAAAGCCCTGCCGCAAACGTCCATCAGTGGGACTATGTCAGCGGTGGCAACCAGCAGTGGAACCTGATCAACACGAATAACGGCTACTACAAACTGCAGGCCAAACACAGCGGCCAGATGCTGGACATCGCCAATGGCTCGTTAGCCAATGCCGCCAATGTTCAGCAGTACCCGGATAACGGATCCGACGCGCAATTGTTTGCACTGATAAACGCCGGTAACAACGAATACATCATTCGCAACAAGCTGAGCGGCAAAGTACTGGATATCGCGGATTGGGCAACCCACAACGGAGGTAACCTGATCCAGTACCAGAATTTTGGCAACGCCAATCAAAAGTGGCGTCTCGTTACGACGAATGGAAGCGGCACGACGGACGGCAATAACGGTGGTAATCAAGCGTGCGCAGCACCAATCTGGTCAGACGAATTCAATTACAGTGGTTTGCCTGATCCAGCCAAATGGAGTTTCGAGGTACAGGGACCTGGCTGGGTCAACCACGAGTGGCAGAACTACACCGGCAATCGTCAGGAGAATGCCCGCGTCGGTAATGGTGTGCTGACCATTGAGGCCCGTCGTGACTGGTTTGGCGGTCACGAAATTTCCTCTGCTCGACTGAAAACCCACTACAAGGGCGACTGGCTTAATGGGCGTATCGAGGTTCGCGCTAAACTGCCCCGTGGCCGAGGCACCTGGCCCGCCATCTGGATGATGCCGACGGATTCTACCTACGGTGGCTGGCCCAACAGCGGCGAAATCGACATCATGGAAAACGTAGGTTATGACCCAGCCGCAATTCACGGCTCAATTCATACGAATGGCCGCAATTTCATGCTGCGTAACAACTTCCAGGCGACGACCTACGATGGCTCAGTAATGGATAGCTTTCACACTTACGCCATCGACTGGAACCAGAGTCGGATTGTGTTCTACAAGGATGGTCAGGCGTTCGGCACCTTCGCCAACGCCGGCCAGGGCTGGACGACGTGGCCGTTCGACAAGCGTTTTTACCTGATCCTGAACCTTGACATCGGTGGTGACTGGGGAGGCGCACAGGGTGTCGACATGAATATCTTCCCGGCACAGATGCAGGTGGATTGGGTGCGGGTTTACAAGCCCTGTAACTAAGGCACGGTTTCAGTCTCCAACAGGCCCTTCGGGGCCTGCTTTGCATCATAATCCAGTCGCAGGTTTTGATAGATTACCCGGTCAATGAATTGCTCACGATTCAGGGTTTCGATAACCGAATTAATCCGGTCTTCCAGGCCAGGATCAGCCCGAAGCCGCTGTCGACTGAGGCCAATCCGAACCGGACGCGAATACACCTCTCCTTCATTCGTAAGACCATCAAAAAACCCCTGATTCCGTCCCTGATACGAAAACGAAATTTCTTCTGAGATCACGTAAGCGATCCGCTTATGAATCAGTAGGTTGACCAGCTGATGATCGGTACGCACCAGCAGTGCATTCTGTTTCAGATGAGTCAGGGCAGGCTCTCCAATCGGCGAATAATCAAATCCTTCCAGCATGCCCACACGAACGCCCTCGCTCAACGTAAACTGGCCATCCTGAAAGACCAGTTCGCCCTCTTTACCCTGACGGGATTTCAGGGAAAAGATGCCCACCGACGAGCTGTACAGCGGGGTGGATTGCCATAAGGTCGGAATAACCTGCGGATCGTTAAAGGAGGTCGTCGAGACCACCCCATCCAGTCCACCCTGACTCAGCATTCGCGAGATCCGGGGCCGTGGCAGCAACATGACCTCAAGGTGAATGGCCAAACGCTTGCAGACCTCGCGCACGATTTCATAGTCAATGCCCGCAAACTCGCCCGCCTCATTGAGATAAACATAAGGCGCAAAATCTTCTGAGGTCGCCAATGTCAAAACACGTATAGCTTCAGTGGAAGGTTCGTGTATCGCGGTAGGTCCCGCCCAGCCCGGCTGACTCGCTGACAGCAGGATCAGCAAGCCGGAAAGCAGTGTTTGTCTGTATCGAGTCGAAGTATGTTGAGGTTTTGAGTTCAATGAAACGCTCGCCCATTTCTTATACCGTTAACGCAAGGATAGAAGAAAAGGCGAGCCGGGTCAGACTAAGCTGCGGAAAAATTGACGATACCTGAAAAAGACAGACCCAGTAACAAGAGGCCCAGAGCGATTCGATAGAACGCAAAGACAATGAAACTGTGATTGGCGATAAATTTCATCAACGCGCGGACAACCAGCAGAGCTGAGATGAATGCGGAGACAAAGCCAATGGCCATGAGACCAAAATCCGAAGGCTCAAACAATTCCCGATGTTTCAGGATGTCGTAAAAGGTTGCAGCAAACATGGTCGGGATAGCGAGAAAAAACGAAAATTCCGCCGCAGTGGTACGCGAAAAACCAAAGAATAAACCGCCCATAATCGTCGCCCCCGATCGCGAGGTTCCGGGAATCAGGGCCAAACATTGCGCGCAGCCAATTTTGAAGGCATCCAAAGGCGTCATATCATCGACGGAGTGCACGCGGATCACATGCTCACGCTTTTCCAGCCACAAAATCAGGAATCCACCCACCACTAATGCACACGCAACGGGAATCGGATAAAACAACAGCGACTTGATGGCCGAAATAAAAATCACCCCCATCACCGCAGCCGGCATGAAAGCAATCAAGAGGTTAAGCACGAAGCCTCGCGCCTTGGGATCTGATGGCAAGCGTTGTACAACACTGATCAGGCGGGCCCGATATTCCCAACATATTGCCAGAATCGCGCCCAACTGTATGGCAACTTCAAAAACGTCCCGGCGACTTTTATCGAGAAAGTTCATTACGTCGCCCAGAATAATGAGATGGCCCGTACTGGAGATCGGCAGGAACTCCGTCACCCCTTCGACCAAGCCCATCACGATTGCCTTTAAAATCAACAGCCATTCCATGTGTTCACATCACCCCGATCATGCCTATGTGCCAAGAAAAAACCCTCCGCCACTGGAGGGCTCCTCATCATATCGACTCATCTTCGGGGTGTCTATTCAGGCGATCCCTCACGGGACTATCCTTACAAGCTCGCATCCAAGGCCTTGACCCGCAGCCGCTCGCCCTCCTGAAACCGCTGATCGATCAATGAGGCAATGGCATGCGCCTGATCCGCCTCACTCATACCCGAATCACGAATCGCATTGCGCTCGCGCACATAATCATCCAGGCGCTGCCGCCACTGTTTACGTTGCTGATCCAACTCCGCCAGGGCTTGTGCCGCATCCTCACCGAGCGTTTCACGCCTCATTTCAAATATTTCCGTGTCACTTGCGCCCTTCGCCTGCATTGTGCGTGCCCTATCATAGACATCGCCCGGCAAAGTCACACGACGTCGCTGCGCCTGCACATCCTCCGGCAAGCTCTTTTCGAGCGCAGCCAGGGCCTGTTCACGCGCGTCTCCGCTCAGATCCTCGCGACTGTTGAGTGTCAGACGCTCCAGCATATAGGCATCGTAGGCATCTTCCTCACCAAAGAAGGCCAGGTTCTGATCGGCCGTAAAATAGCGCTCACGCAAAGCCGCCAGCGCGCTTCGCTGCTGACGCAGGGCTTCCAGCTGAGCCAGCTGGCGCTCTTTGTCATTCAATACGCTCCAGTCCGGTCCAGGCTGCGCATCCAGTTCAGCCAGATCGATTTTATAATCGACGTAGTTTTTGAGAATATCGCAGGCTTGCTGATAGGCCTGATCCGGTAGCTGAGTCCTGAGATCCAGCTGAATGCGGGCCAGTAACTCAGGTAGCTCAATCTCCCCCAGGCTACTCAAATAGAACTCGAAAAAGTCCTTTACCAAACTGTTCACAACCAGGTTGCCTACCGCGTCGACCTCAAGTTTGATGCCGTGCGACAACGTACTCAGTGTCCCACTGGGCTCAGAAGAGGCCGCAACAGAAGGCAAGGTATCCTGCTGTTGATAAACAGTCTGGTTAATGCGACGGGCTTGCTCCGAAGGCGGAACCGCCTCAGAAGGAGCGGATTCAGGATGGGAGGCCTCCTGCGGGGCGTCTCCGTCAATGGAACGTGAGTTGAGGTAGGCTCCACTGCCGATTAACACAAGGCCCAGGGTGAGACCGACGATAAATAAACGATGCTTGAGCAGGCCCATGATTGACTCCTCGTGTTCTCCGGCCAAACAAAAAAGCCGGCAGCATCCCATAACGACCTGAATATGGGAGAGGCGGCCGGAAGCTAGGACTCAAGGGTTATAAACCTTCTTTCTTCAGACGAATCGCATGGTTAACGAACAGAGTTTTGGGGTTGGTTTCAAACAAGGACACCAGGCCCAGTACATGGTTGTTCAGGTCAATGTGGTTCATGTTGTAATCATCTCGCAGAACCTGTCCAAAGTGGCTCGCACACTGGCCGGTGACACCGTCATTCTTTTCCTTGAACGCCACCGAGGTCAGCGCAAACAATGCATCGGAAATATCAACACCTGTGGTCAGCAAGCCGGTGCCGCCCCAGGAATACAGGCGCACGTTATTGCCATTGATGGTGACCTTGTCAGCACCATTGCCACAAGGCGTGGAGGGCATACCGGCCGGATAGGTGCTGTTAAATTTCGCAGCACCCGCCGCATCGAATTCCGAAAGCATCGCATAAACGTCTGATTTATCGCGCTTGTTGTTGGACATCAGGTTTACCAGATCGCCCACCGCATTTGCGAACATCTCAAACCCATCACCGATCACCGTGCCTTCAGGGGCAGCCCCTGAAACCAGATCGGCCAAGGGGGAGCCGCTGTGCGGCGTGTGCATGGTGGTGACTGATGCGACGAGGTCAGGACGCACGTTCATAACATAACGCGACGTCATACCGCCCTGGCTGTGCCCCATCAAATTGAACTTCTTGATTTTGCCTTTAGAGGCGGCTTTGATTTCTTCCAGTTGAGCAATCAGGGCTTCACCACGCATGGCGGAGCTGTCGAAGGCATTGATTTTGGCGACGTAGACACTCGCGCCTTTATTCTCGAGCGCAGAGGGAATCTGATACCAGTAATCCACACTGGCAATGGTATCAAACGCAAAGATACCCGGAACCAGCATGATGGGGTTCGCGGTCTGAGCCGGCTTCAGCAGGCTATCTACTAGACCCGCCTGGGCCATGCCGGTAGTGGCGGTTAAAGCGGTGACAAGTGCAGCATTGAAAATTGTTTTTTTCATTACGGTTTCCTTTGACGTTATTTTTGATCGGAGCAATACAGTGCAGGCGCAGTCTAAAACTGATGACATCCTGCACACTTGTATAAACTGATGACGCATTCTGAATTGATCGCGTAACGAGAGACCTGTCACACTTTCACTTTCTTTCATATTTGTTGACAATTGATCAGCAACACCATAATATCGCCACTTAACGATATGTTTAACTATTAGGCGATCACATGCACGCGATCAATGATATTAAGCCGCTTTGCGAATTCGTTAAGGCACTGGGTAGCGAATCGCGGATGAAAATCATGATGTCCTTTCTGGACGGCCGCGAACGCACGGTAAACGAAATTGCCGATGAGGTTGGACTGGGGCAATCCACCTGCTCCGAACACCTCGCCATTCTGCGGCGCGCAGGTGTTCTCATTGCAGATCGACGCGGCAAGGAAGTCTTTTACCTGCCAAATCGTTCTACAATTGTGGAGACGCTGGAGTCCCTCAGTCACTTTCTGAAGCGCTGCTGCTGAGCATGCGAATGTTTTTTATTCATCATATCGTCTTTTTGCCATAATTAGATATAATGGAGATACCATGCAAGCCATACGATTGAAATCAGACGAGATCATTCAGACTTACACCCTTAACGCCCCTGTTTATGACCTGTGGGCTGCACTGACCGAGCGTCGCGCGCGCCAACACGCGATACACTTTGCCGCCATTCAAAATGGCGAGCAGATTCTTGAAGTCGCCGTCGGTACCGGACTGACGCTCGATGAAATCGCACGGCGTAACCCGGATGGTCAAACGGCAGGGATCGACCTGACGCCCTCGATGCTGAAACGCGCTCAAGCCCGCATGGAGCGCAATCAACGCCAGAACGTCAGCTTGCAGGTGGGTAACGCCGAGCACCTGAATTTTCCGGATCATCACTTTGATCTGGTCGTGAATAACTACTTGTTCGATTTGCTGCCGGAAGATCGTTTTGTGCCGGTTCTCCGCGAGTTTAAACGGGTGCTTAAACCCAGGGGCCGACTGGTTCTGACCAATATGGCTCTGGGCCAAAAACGCAGCCATCGGTTTTATGAATGGGTCTACCGCCTCAACCCACGCTTTATGGGGGGCTGCCGCGGCATCACGCTGACTGCGGCGCTAGGGCAGGCAGGTTTCCAAATAGATCGACAACATTATCTGACGCAGATGGGTTTTCCATCTGAACTCTTTCTGGCAACCCCCATCCACGAAAAATAGGCACGGGGGCTCCTTACCGCAGGTGGTATTTTTTCACATTCCGGCAGCGGATTTTACCGCATCCCTGCCGGTCGTGTTTTCCTAACATAGGTCTTGCAGGCTCCCAAACCCACCGCGGCAAGGGTCACTGCAGCACTCATACATAACAAGCCCCCGAGCTTAGGAGAACCGATATGAAACTGTTTGCAAAAAAATCCGCACCCAAGTCCATCGCTGAGTTCAAAGCCTCAGCTGCACATATCCAACAGGATGATGCCATCAATGCCATTACCGGCGGCACCTTGTCAGGCTGCCACACTGGCGGCGGCGGTATGAAGCTCGCTTCGATTGGCAGCCTTGCTCAGATCAGCTCGCTTAACGTGAGCGCCTTCCGTACGGTCGGCTTCTGATCGAACCGGGTTATTACCCTGGAGGGGCTCAGGCCCCTCCTCTCAATAACCACAGGAGGCTCCCATGCTATTCGATGCATTGGCGGATCTGATCCGGGATTCGCTGGAAGAAGGTCAACAGCTCCTCGCGCTGCACCTGCGCACACTGATTTACAAAACTGCACGCGATTGGTTTGAACGGCTGCCGTTTGAAGATGACACAGCTTTTCTGAGGCCGACACTTTTTGCCTGGTTTACCGGGAACGATCCTGGCCTGACGCTGGCACAGCTCATTTGTGGACATTTGCCAGCCGAGCAGCGCCCCTCGAGCACCCCCGTTCGGAGTGACCGCAAAGGGCGGGTGTTTCTGCCGGGATTGGGTACGTTTTTGACAGAGCACCCCATGTCTTCCGGCGAATGGATTCAGGATGGGAAACGCGGCATCCTGCGCCTGGGCAATCACTACGCACTCGCCACATTTCAGCCCGAAATGCGTCTGGATGCACATGAGTTAGCCATCTACACGCAAATCCCAGCGGTGTTTGAGCACTTCTTCCCGCAACCGCCTTTAGCCGGCGTCGAGGAAAACACCCGTTTTCCGATCCATGAACTAAATGTCGCTTTACTCGACCTGCGCCACCTGGATCCTCTGCTTTATGCCGCCATCAGACAGGTGACCTCAAGCATTCAACTTTATCGCAGCGAAGCGCCTAACTCCTTCGCCTCACTCAGCGCCCATGGTGCCGCTTTTCTGAACGTCCCGCCTGATGCTGATCGCATCAGTTTTCTGGACGATATCGCACATCAGTGCGGCCACATTCTGTTTAATGCCATGACACTGCAACGACAGGCCACCCTCGCCATTGAGCCAGAAACACCGCTGCGCGCCATTGTCCCCGCGGTGGGGGACACACGTTCGGTCTATTCAGCCTTTCATGGATTGTTCACCTATTCACTGATTCTGCGCAGCCTTGATGCCCGGCTTAACGCCCCCGGCCTTTCACTGGGTGAGCGCTTTCAGACCCGAGGGCGCATTGCATTTTACCTGACCAAATTTCACACCGACCTGTGCAATCTGAACCACGCCCGGGTATTCACCCCATTAGGACAGCTCTACTATGCCCGTTTCCTGCAGACCTACGAAGCCGCCTACGCGCGCTATGCCAATAGCCTGAAGGACCTGGATCTGAGCCAGCAGCCCTACGTCTTCAGCTGGAGCCAGTTCCTGCAGGACAACCCGGTTTCCCGCACGTTGCGCAGTGCTGGCGCGACCTCTTCTCTCGCGGCACTGGGATAAGGAGTCAGGCGTATGGATCGATTTACCGTTTATCGACAACTCGACCAAATGGATTGTGGCCCTACCTGCTTACGCATGATCGCCCGTCATCACGGCAAAACGCTGTCTGCGGAACGCTTACGCGAGCAATGCAGTCTCAGCAGTACCGGCGTATCCCTGGGAGGCATCGCCGAAGCGTCAGAAACAGCAGGCTTCAATACGTCCGGGATTAAAGTCCCCTTTTCAACGCTACAGACAGAGGTACCGCTACCCTGCATCGCCCACTGGCGTCAGCGCCACTTTGTCGTCGTTTACCGCATCACCGCCAGGCATGTTTACGTCGCCGATCCTGGCTTTGGTAAAATTCGTTACCGCATCGACGAATTTCTGCAAGGCTGGCTGGCAGATCCAGCCAAACCGGAAAGCGAGGGCACATTACTTTTGCTGGAGCCCACCCCACGCTTCTTTGACGACGAAGAAGAGGCCGTGCAACCGCAACGCAGAGGGATGCGTTTCCTACTCCGCTACTTTCGCCCTTACCGGAGCCTGATCGGACAATTGCTGGTGGGGCTGGGTGTTGGCACTGTCGCTCTGGTGAGTTTTCCCTTCATCACGCAGGCGCTGGTCGACTATGGAATAAACACGCAGGATCTGGATTTTATTTACCTGCTTCTGGCCGCACAGCTCATGCTGTTTTTTTCACAAACGACCGTCGATCTTCTGCGCAGCTGGATACTGTTGCATATGGGTTCACGCATTCACATTGCCCTGCTCTCAGATTTTCTGATTAAGCTGATGAAGCTGCCGGTGGCCTTCTTTGACAGCAAAACCATCGGGGACTTGTTGCAACGGGTACAGGACCACGACCGGATTGAGTCTTTCCTGTCCTCCGCCACGCTGAATGTGCTTTTTTCGTCACTCAACGTGATCATTTTCGGCGCGATTCTGGCGTATTTCTCGATAACGCTTTTCACCTTGTTCGCAGTCGGAACACTGTGCTATGTCGCGTGGGTGCTGCTCTTCATGGGCCAACGCAAACGCCTGGATTACAAACGCTTTGATCAGGCCTCTGGCAATCAGAGCAGTATGGTGCAATTGCTCCACGGCATGCAGGAAATCAAACTCAACAACTCAGAACGTCGCCGTCGTTGGGAATGGGAGCGGATCCAGGTGCGCCTCTTCAAAATCTCGGTAAAAAGTCTCGCCCTGTTTCAATATCAGGCGACCGGCGGCACCTTCATCAACGAACTGAAAAACATCCTGATCACCTTCACCGCCGCTAAAGCGGTGCTGGATGGCCAACTAAGTCTGGGCACCATGCTGGCCATTCAGTACATCATCGGCCAGCTTAATGGCCCGATAAACAGCTTCATGGGCTTCATCCAGTCGCTTCAGGATGCTCAGCTGTCGCTCGACCGTTTGGCGGAAATTCACGACCAGCCCGAGGAAAATGAGCATGACGGCCAACCACTCCCTGCTCAGGGTGATATTGAGATCAGCGGCGATCTGGCCTTCCGTTATGGCAATCGTCATACCCCTGCGGTGCTGGAAGGTATTAACCTGCATATTCCCGAGGGCAAAGTCACCGCCATCGTCGGTGCCAGTGGCAGCGGCAAAACGACCTTGCTAAAGCTTTTGCTTAAATTTTACACCCCCCAAAAAGGCTGCATCCGGGTCGGCCATCAGTCCCTGGACGACATCAGCCCCCGGCTCTGGCGTCAGCAATGTGGTGTGGTCATGCAAGATGGCTACTTATTCGCCGACACGCTCCTGCGCAACATCACCGAGTCTGACTCAGACAGTCGTACCGATCCGGCCCGATTGCGTCAGGCCTTACAGATCGCCAATCTGGAAAGTCTGGTTGAAAATCTGCCGGAAGGGCTCAATACCCGTGTCGGTTCTGGCGGCATGGCGCTCAGCGGTGGCCAGCGCCAGCGGGTTTTGATTGCCCGTGCCGTCTATAAAAACCCGCGCTACCTGCTCTTTGATGAAGCGACCAGCGCCCTGGACGCGGGCAACGAGCGGGTGGTGATGGAAAATCTGCACAAATTCTTCCAGGGCCGCACCGTCATCATCATTGCACACCGGCTGAGCACCGTCCGCGATGCTGACCAGATCATTACGCTGGATCAGGGCCATCTCGTAGAGTGTGGCAATCACCAGGCGCTGATCCAGCAACGCGGTACCTATTTCACCTTGATTCGCAATCAGCTGGAGCTGGGTTAGTCGCGGTTTTCACCGAGAACAATAATCAGGAGAACAACCATGAATCTCGACGAACAACTTGCATTGCTCAACGATCGCAGCGACTACGCCCGCGATGTCCTTGGCCGGATGCCCGCATGGCTGGTGCAGCATGGCTCACTTCTGGTCGCCGCAATGGTGACCCTGATGCTGACGCTGGCCTGGCTACTGCGGTATCCCGATGTCATTCCCGCACCGCTGACCCTGACCACCGAATTACCGCCACTGCGTGTCGTCGCAAGCGTCGCCGGAGAGCTGGAAATCCTGGTAACAGAGGCGGATGTGAATGCACAACAGCCGGTGGCGCTGATTCACAACACAGTCTCCTGGCAGGCGGCCCGCCAACTGCGAGAATGGCTGAACTCGCTCAACTCGGAACAATCTCTGCTGACGCTCACGGCAAAAGCGCCGACACTCGAACTGGGTGAATTGCAGCCGACCTTTAATGCGTTTATTGAGCCGCTGGATGGCTGGCGTTTTCTGCAAACAGCCTCAGCGGGTCCAAGACGTCTGGAAGCCATTCGCGCCCAGCGTACGCACCTGACAGACTTGCTGGACGAGCAAACCGCAGAACTGCCCGCGCTGAGCGAGCAGCGTAAACTGGCCAAAGCGTCCCTGACCCGACTGGAGTCTCTGAGCGCCCGCCAGCTGGTATCACGCGAAGCATTGGAAACCCGCCAAAGCGAATACCTGGCGTTCAGCAACGCTGAAAAACGGCAATACTCGCTGATCGCGCGAACACGGGTGGATCTGGCAGAGCTGGAAAGGGAGGAAATCAATGTCGAGCTGGCGCATCAGGAACGCCTGCAGCAGGCCCGAACCCGCCTGACCACCGCGTATCAGCAACTGAGCAGCGCCCTGCAGTCCTGGGAACACCGCTACCTACTCAGAGCACCAGTCGCCGGGCGTCTGAGCTGGTCCCGTTTTTGGAGCACTCATCAGCATATTAAAGCAGGCGAGGAGGTTTTCACGGTCATCGCCGCGACGACTCAGCACGTATTTGGGCGGGTCGCCCTCCCCATGCAGAACTCAGGAAAAGTGGAATCTGGACAAACGGTACAGGTGAAGCTCGATAGTTTTCCTTATACCGAATATGGCATGCTCACCGGGACGGTGGATCATATCGCGTTAGCGCCCGATCAGGATCACTATGACATCATCGTTCGCCTGCCCAACCCACTGATAACCAGTTTTCACAAAACCCTGCCCTTCCGCCAGGAAATGCAGGGGACCGCCGAGATCATCACACGCGATCGACGCCTGCTGGAGCGCCTGTATGCCTCACTCTGGAACCGCTTGAAGCCTAACGAATCGTAAAGCGCGCCACCATGCGGTCAAGCTGGTCAGCCAGGGCTTTTAACTGGGCAGACAGATTCGCCGTTTCAGCGGCGTCGTCAGCCGATTGTTCGGCAATTTGGGCGATCCTCAGCACCGTATTGTTGATTTCGGCCGCCGCACGGCTCTGATCGTCAGCCACCGATAACATATTTCCGTTGAGCTCATTAATGCCTGACACCCGTTCCGTGATCGTCAAAAGTAACTTGCTGGCCTGCCCGACCTGTTCGACGCTGGCCTCGGCGGCATGCTTGGCGCGGGCCATGACCGCAACCGCATCTTCAGCCTCTTCTTTCAACTCGACGATCATGCGCTCAATCTCGGCAGCCGATTCCTGGGTACGGTTTGCCAGGGCACGGACTTCATCGGCCACGACCGCAAAACCCCGTCCTGTCTCGCCTGCTCTGGCGGCCTCGATTGCCGCATTCAGGGCCAGCAGGTTGGTCTGCTCGGCAATGCCTTTGATGACGCCCAGCACGGATCCGACTGACTGCGTGCGTCCATCCAGGCTGGCGATCACACTGGAGGCCTGAGAGATTTCCTGTGAAAGCTTGTTGATCGCGTCAATGGCCGCTTTATTCGTCCGTTCCCCCTGATGCGCGGCTTTATCAGCCTCTTGCGATGCATCTGCCGTCTGCTCAGCGTTGCTGCGAAAATCCTTCGAGGTCGCTTCCATTTCATGGATCGCCGACGCCATCATGTCGGTACCATTCTGCTGCTCCTGAACGGCTTTGGCGGTGGATTCCGCGTTCACTGAAATTCGGCCTGCGGCTTCACTGAGCTGGTGCGTGGTATCGACAACCTCATGCATGCTCTCCTGAAACTTGTGGATCATATTATTGAAAGCGCGGGACGTCGCACCGATTTCGTCCTGCGTCTCCACGCGCATGCGTCGGGTCAGATCTGAACTCATTTCAATGTCACGCATGGTATCGCGCAAACGTTTAACCCGACTGAAAACAGAGCGACGAATGAACCAGACCAGGGCCGACAAACCCAGAATAAAGGTCACAATGAGATAGGTCGCCTGCGACACCAGGCTATTATTAATTTCCTGCTCCAGCATATCCAGGGAAAAGGTCAGGCGAACAGCCCCCAGCACGCTGCCCTCTGGCACTGCGTGACACTGCAGACAGTTAGTGCCGTGATAATCAGAAAGCGCCTTAATCGGCTGCACTACCGTCAGAACGGGCTTACCACCTTCCATCCGTTCTTCGTGGACACTCTCGCCCGCCAATGCGCGCCGATCAAATTCATCCGCACTCTTTTCGTGAGACAAGCCCTCACCGAAGGTCTGGTTAATCAAATCACCGCGGATCATCCGGGCATCGGTCACTCCGTACCGGGATAGCATCTTGGTTCGCAGCGTTTCCCGATTATTCATGGTGCCTGAGAGCATGAGCACATTCAGACTATCAAAATAGGAAAGTGCCGCGTCTTCGGCCTGATCCTTCAGCACTGTCATTCCCAGTCGCCGTGCATCTACCGAGGACACATACAGTGTCACTCCCAATACCAGCACGAAGCAGGCGACCACCGCTAAATAAATAGTCCTTTCCAGAGAATGCGTGCGACCAGACATAAGCGAGCGTATCCATCGTGTAATCTAAGAAATCTTCGTAACAGTGTAGAACAAATATGATGCAGTCCCCCTGGTTTCTCTTAATTTTGCTCTCCTCGATCTGGGGGACGTCTTTTTTGCTGATTAGTGTCTCACTCGCCTCGCTGACACCCAGCGAGGTGGTTCTGACTCGCCTTGTAACGGGCACACTGCTGCTTTTGATCGTACTGAAAGTGCGCCGTCTTTCATTGCCTAATCTACGACGCGACATCGTCGCCTGGCGCAGCTACGGAATTCTGGCCCTGATCGGTAATGTCCTGCCGTTCTATCTGATCGCCTGGGGGCAGCAATATGTCGGCTCAGGAACGGCCGGAATGCTTATGGCTGTCATGCCACTGACCACCCTGCTGCTGGCGCACATTCTGTTGCCAGACGAACGTCTCACAACGCTTCGTCTGGCTGGGGTGCTGCTGGGGGCCAGCGGCATCTGGGTGCTATTGAATCCCGAGCAAACGGGACATCCCAAAGAGTTGCTGGCTGCACTGGCGATCCTGTCGGCAGCCCTGCTGTATTCATTGAATGCCGTACTTGCCAAACGGCTGCCCTCCTCCGCGCCACTGCCCACCGCACTCGGAGTTCTGCTATGCGCCAGCCTGATGACCTTACCGCTTGTGCTGCTGGAGCCACAGCCCTCGCCTTCCTCTCTGAGTCTCACCTCTGGCCTGGCCGCACTTTGGCTGGGCCTGGGTGGAACGGGGTTTGCGACCTTGCTTTATTTCAGAATCGTCGAACAAGCCGGGGCAACCTTTCTGGCCAATATCAACTACCTGATTCCCGTGATTGCATTTTTTTGTGGGGTAGCCGTGCTGGACGAACCTATGACACCCCGCAGTTTCCTGGCCCTGGCGCTGGTGTTGTCAGGCATCACACTTTCGCGTACCCGACGTGCGAGGTAGAGCCTCCACGGGATTTAGGGTGTGTGCCAGTCCAAGTACCGCCAGCATCAACAGCAGGAATACGTTCAGACACCGCAAGGAAAGGCTCCACTCCAGCGAATAAAGATCTCTTATTTCCAAGTGTAGTGGATTCCTAAGACATTACGGCGGGATTAGCCCTGAGGCGGCCCAAGAAACCACCTCCGCCTTAAACCCTCAACATAACAGCGACTTAGTGCAATACAAATGCGAGAACTTGATCACAATTACACCGAATACAACCTGCTAGACTCACGCCGATAATAACTCCAAACACAATCCGGCAAGGAAGAACAACATGGCAGACCTCAGGCATGTTACACCCAATCGATTAACGATTGTGGCGCGCAGGGAGCGCAATCAGTCTCGTCTCATTATTCTCGCCATCAGTGTACCGGCTTCGTTGCTGGTCGCGGCACTGATCCACCCACTTGCCGGACTGGCAAGCGTGTTATTGGCTTTATTCATGGTTACAACGCTGCAGCTCGATCCGATGATTCAGGCGTGTGCAGAGGGAGAAGATATCGCCCTGCGTCTCTTGCAGAAGCTTCCCGATTACTACACCCTGATCAATCAGCTGGATTTGCCCAATCCACGATCACGCAGTGGCCACACCGAAGCTGACCTGATTATCGCCGGGCCGGACTGTCTCTTCGTGATCGAGGTCAAACATAATCACGGTCGGATAGATTGCGACGAAAACCGTTTAGAATGGCAAATTTCCAATACGGGGCGAAAAGGTGTCGCTTATGACAAGAGCATGCGCAACCCTGTCGCCCAGGTTAAGCAACAAGTCTGGTTATTAGCCGATTATCTCAAACTCAGACGCACCCGCACCTGGATTCAGCCGGTCGTCCTGTTTACCCACCCGGCCGCAGAGTTGGTCAATGGTGAAAACAGCCAGGTGCCTCTGCTCAAACCCGAGCAACTACTCGGCTACCTGCTTTCCTATCAGCCCATTAACCCAAGACCCGTGTCCAATCAGGTAATCAATGCCTTGGCAACCCTGAAACATCGCGAGCCAAGCGTCGAGCACCCGCAGCCCGTCACGGCTTAGGCTCTCACACCCGTAAATCCAAAGGAGTAGTACCATGCATGGATTCCTGAAGCCCGCCTGCGCGGGCTTGCTCACATCACTGACCGTCATACTCGCAGCCTGCAGCGGCGGCGACCTCGCCGAGGGAACCAAAGTTCCACAATTTAATTCAACGCCGGATAACGGCACCGATAATGGGAGCGTTACCCGCAATCGCTTTGACCGTAATTCGGCCGGGGTCGGCGCATTTCCCGATTTAATCCAATTACAGAACGACTTCGAGTGCAAGCTAAATGGCGCTAATCCCGTTCTGGGCTGTTATGTGGCGGGGAGCTGCGTAGCAGATACACCACGCAATGAGTCATACCTTTATCTGGTCGATATCACACCAGACCGCATTCGGCATCAAGTACTCTTTTTTCAACGCACAACGCAGTGTGATGGTAACTTCTTCAAAAGAAGCCTGAGTGCGATGGACATGATTGGGCTGACCTATGGCAGCCCCATTTTGGGTTCTGATGGTGTCGACATAACCCCGATTGACGCTCAACTGGCCAGCGTTTCGACTTCAAATGCACGCCTGTCCAGCGCGTGGACTTCATCCTCTGGCGACAGGACCTGCTTCGCCGAAAATGACCTGCTCTGGGGAGAGGATGATTCGCTGGGTGTCCTATACTTTCAGGCCAGCGAACCGGACGAGCGGCCCACAGCCATCGATTTTTCCAACTGTCTGTTGCGCTTGAACTAGCACCGCGGGCGTTGCCCCGCTGATACCTTGCCTGTTTCCAATTCTGTGACTACCCTGTAACTGGAACACTTCAGGGGTCGTTATGGAATTCGCTGCTCCGATTGCCCGTTGGCGTAAGAGGATTACATTGCTTGCCGCATTGCTCGTTGTATGGACGGGCAACGCTGCCTGCGCACACGAACCAATGAGCATTCTGATTGTTCACAGCTACGAAGAGTTTATTCCCTGGAACCAATCTTTTACAGAAGGCCTGACTCAGTGGCAGACCACTCACACCCAACCGGTGCAGATCTACCGCGAGTACATGAACGCACCCGAGCTTGCCAGTAGCCACGATATAGATTTCTGGCACGACTATCTTAAACGTAAGTATGCAGCAATTCCCCTTGACGCCATTATGGGTGAGTCTGCGGAAGCAGCCACACTCGTTCATCGTTTTGGAGACTCCATTAATCCTGGCGCCATTACGATTTACCATACGGCAGAATCGATTGCGCTCAAGGCCCGCCAGGTACACTTAACCCCGGAAATAGGCGAACTGGTCAGGCGTACGGTCGATTTTGCACACAGGCGCCATCCAAATGCGCGGCATGTGGCGATTGTGGATGGACGCAGCCCTCTGGGTGAAGTTGCAGCCAGCCACTATCTGGAACTGCTGGCCAGACTGCCCAACCTCACGATCCACAAATTATCTGATTTTACTCTGGAAGAACTGGCACATCAGGTCAGTCAACTGCCCCCTGATACGATTATCTTTTACACGCTGGTATTCAATGATCGAAGCGGGAAACGCTTCGTTCCAAAGGCTGTGTTAAACCGGATTCTCGAAAGCACCCAGGCACCCGTATACGTCAACTATTCCAGTCTCATGGGCACGGGCGCCATCGGCGGTTATCTCATTGATGGCGCAACACTGGCCAGTAAGGCCCTTCAGGCAACGATGGACTATCACCAGAACGGTTTCTTCTCCAGATCTGGCTATCAGGCATCCCTGGCTCTTTTTGACTGGAAAGCCATGCGGGAACGGGGAATATCTGTAAGCAATCTGCCAGAGGATGCTGTCCTGTTAAATCCACCTGCGTCGTTTTATGAATTGTACGAAACCGCGATTTGGATCAGCGTTGCAGTTCTGCTAGCGGGCTTGATGCTCGTCACGCTGCGTGCACGCCATCTCAGCGCCATCAACCATACATTAAACACCTTGGCAATGAACGACCCTCTGACAGGTCTCTACAATCGTCGCGCACTCTCACCGTTGATCAGCACTGCACTAAAGACCTCAGGTGAAGGCTCTCCGGCATGCCTGATTCTGGCTGACATTGATGACTTCAAACAGATTAACGATACCCACGGCCACCAGATAGGCGATGAAGTTCTCATTGAGACAGCCAAACGCCTGCGCGCCGAGCTGCGAAAATCAGATGCCTTGTCCCGATGGGGGGGCGAAGAATTTCTGATTCTCTTACGCGACATCACGCTTGAGGAAAGCCGTCAACTCGCCGACAAACTGAGGGAGGCTATTCGCAGCGACCCTGTCTCAACCAGGCAACTGACTATTACCTCAAGCTTTGGTGTCGCCTGCCTGTCGGGATATTCCAATTTTGATACCTGCTTTCGTGATTTGGATACCGCGCTCTACTCCGCCAAGCAGTCTGGCAAAGATTGCGTCAAAGTCGCGCCGCCTCTCTTCAACTAGCCGCCTATCTTCAACTAGCCGCCTATCTTCAACTAATTGAAATTGATTACACCAAATCCAGATTCAATTCTTTAACCATCTGACAGAGCTGCAAATTCGCTGCGTGAGGCCGTCGCTTTTCTGCCAGCGTTCGCCAGGCAAAGCCATTGATCGCATCAATCTCAGTACGGCGTCCCGCCAGCCTATCCTGTAACATGGAGGAGCGGTTATGAGCCGTACGCTGAACAACGTCCATCACGCTCGCCTCCAGCTCATTCGCCGGAACAGGATAACCGGCCAGCCCCAGCAACTCGACCAGCTCCGCTTTCAATGTGGGCCAGAGTGACCGAAATAGATCAGACTCCGTTATCTCGCCGTTGGGGCAGCTGAGAATTGCGGTGAAAGGATTAATAGCACAATTGATCGCCAGCTTGGTCCAAAGACTTTTGCGGATATCGACGACAGGCTCTATCTTCAAATCGCTACCTTTCAACAGCGCCACGCAGTCTGCCAGGTCCGCCGCCCGGACGCGCTCAGGAAAAAGCGCCCCCACTCTTGTTATGCCTCGACCCGCATGAACAACCGATAATGGATCTCGTCGATTTGCCCCTTCGGTTGTCACGGCTGCAAATACGACGCAGTCAGGAAAAGCCTCTGCAACCGCGAGATGGCTTCCGATACCATTCTGGAACAGCACAATCATCGCCGACGGTGTCAGATAGGGTTGAAGGCTCTGCAAGGCTGGCAGCGTATCCTCGCTTTTGGTAAAAACCAGGACCGTCTTAATGGTCTCGTTTTGGGGCACTAGACTGCTAACCGGGAGATAAGGCAAGGCCATTCGATAGACGATGTCACCTTCCTGCAGGGAAAACCGCAGGGTCGATATACCTTCCTGTCGCCCCAGCAGCCTTATTGTCTGGCGGGAGGACAGTTTCGCCGCCCATAGCAAGCCCAATGCCCCCGGCCCTAAAACATGAACGGTTGTAATGACTTCGGTTGCCTCCTTCACGCTGGACGTCCATGGCGTGAGAGCACCCGATCCAGGTGATCGGCAAAATTTTTGCGGTCTTGTTGATTCAGAGGTGGCGGGCCTCCGCTATTGATACCGCTGGCGCGCAGGGTTTCCAAGAAGTCACGCATATTCAGACGCGACTTAATACTATCTGGTGAGTACTTCTCTCCCCTGGGGCTGAGCGCGAAGCCTCCCTTTTCCAATACCAGCGATGCAAGGTGAATATCCGATGTAATCACTAAATCGCCCGCATTGGTACGCTGGGCAATTTCAGAATCGGCCACATCAAAACCGGCACTGACCTGCAAACTACTGATAAATTTTGAAGGCGGAACCCGCAGTGGCTGGTTCGCCACCAGCGTCATCTCGATTCCCCTGCGTTCCGCTGCCCGAAACAGGATGTCTTTGATCACGACCGGACAGGCGTCCGCATCCACCCAGATTTTCATTTAGCCCCTCAATTATATTTATTTCGAGGGGTATCTTAACCCTTCGAGCGCAGGCGAGCATAGAGGCCAGCCGTTATAGGGCACTTGGTGAATCTAAGTATCCAACACTTTACATCACCCCACAATTGCACAACAATTAGCCGTTTACTCAATCTTGATCAGGCACGCATGCAATTTGGACGACTTCTCACGGTTTTATTCGCAAGCCTGTGGCTCGCTGCCTGCAGTACGATGCCGTCGCCCTCGGCGATCGAAGCCAGCCTTCCCGAATTACCCAGCCTGCCAGACTTGAGCCTGATTGAGAGTACTGATCCGGATGTGCAATCCGTCTTAATGGATCAATATCAGGAATGGAAAGGCGTGCGCTATCGCATGGGTGGACTGAGTAAAAACGGGATAGACTGTTCCGGCTTTGTCTACCTGACTTATCGAGAACAGTTCCAGCAAAACCTGCCTCGCACAACCGCACAACAATCCCTTCGGGGGAACCAGGTCAGCACCCGCGAGCTACTGCCAGGAGACCTTATATTCTTCCGCACGGGACGCTACCAGCGTCATGTGGGCATGTACATCGGCGACAATCAATTTTTGCATGTGTCGAGCCGAAAAGGTGTTACGATTTCAGCCCTATCCACGCCTTACTGGGTCAATCGCTACTGGCAAGCCCGTCGGGTCATGTAAATCAGCACTCATCTGACAGGATCATTTCAAGCCCACCATGCCCTTTTCAGATGCAGACCTTCAAGCCATTTGGCTAACCCTGAAACTCGCTGCGACAGTCACAGCACTCCTGCTCATTTTCGGAACCCCCATCGCCTGGTGGCTTGCCTATAGCCGATCACACTGGCGCAGAGTCGTGCATGCCGTGGTTGCCCTACCGCTGATATTGCCGCCCAGCGTTCTCGGATTTTACCTGCTCCTGGCGCTGGGTCCAAAAGGTCCTATTGGCGCGCTGACGCAGGGATTGGGGCTGGGCACACTGCCGTTCACCTTTGCCGGACTCGTGGTGGCTTCGCTACTCTATTCCTTACCCTTCGTCGTACAACCCATTCATAATGCCCTGCTGACACTGGGACCACGCCCAGCTGAAGCGGCTGCAACCCTGCACGCCGGCCCCTGGGACACGTTCTGGCACGTTATTCTTCCGCTTGCGCGGCCGGGCTTCCTGACGGCCGCCGTGCTCGGCTTTGCCCACACGGTGGGTGAGTTTGGCGTCGTTTTAATGATCGGCGGCAATATTCCTGGGGTTACTCAGGTGATCTCTGTCCAAATTTACCAACACGTTGAAGCGCTCGATTATACCCGAGCCCACGCCTTGTCGTTGACCATGATCGTTTTTAGCTTTGTTGTTTTGTTGGCATTGTACAGCCTCAACAGGACAACTGACGCCCCCACCAGGATGGGTGAGCGATGAGCAACGCCCTGCTGCCCCTAAAGATCAATGCACATCTTGAGCGCCCCGGATTTCGCCTGCAGGCCAGGCTTGAACTGCCACCCCGCGGCGTTACCGTTTTTTTTGGTCCGTCTGGCTCCGGCAAAACTACGCTCCTGAGGGTGATTGCTGGCCTGGAACGTTGGCCGGAGGTAGAGGTCAGTATCCACGGTGAAGCGTGGCAGACACCGGATTATTTTCGCCCCGTTCACCAGCGATCCCTGGGTTTTGTCTTTCAGGAAGCCAGTCTCTTCGCACACCTGACCGCGAGGCAGAATCTGGTCTTTGCGCTCAGGCGTGCTCACACTGGCCCCGCCCTCTGCGATTGGCAGCAGGTCGTCACTCTGCTCGGCCTGGAAGATTTACTTGATCGTCGCCCAGATCAATTGTCAGGTGGTGAACGCCAGCGTGTGGCAATTGCCCGCGCTTTGCTGGTCAATCCGCGCATTTTGTTGATGGATGAACCGCTGGCATCGCTGGATGAAGCCCGCAAGCAGGAAATTCTGCCCTATTTAGAGCGGCTCAAACAGGCCGTTGACCGCCCGATACTTTACGTCAGCCACTCACCTACCGAAGTCGCACGCCTGGCTGACCACCTCGTGTTTCTGGATAACGGGCAAATCAAAGCCTCAGGCCCCATTGAGCCGCTTCTTTCTGATCTCAATTTGCCAATTCGTCTGGGAGAGGATGCCGGTGCCGTCTTACCCGGTCAGATTACAGGCCGCGATGCCCAATGGCACCTGGCACATATTTCCCTTCAAGGCGCGTCGCTGTGGGTGAAGGATCAGGGGGCTGACGTTGGCACAGCGGTACGCCTGAGAATTCTGGCGCGTGATGTGAGTCTGGCGCTCACCCCCGCTGATGACAGCAGCATCCTTAACATACTCGAAGCCACCGTTCAGGGTTGGAAAGTAGATGCTCACCCGGCATTAACGCTCGTACAGTTGCAGCTGGGAGCACATTCCATTCTGACCAGGGTCAGCACGCAATCTGCCAGTCGCCTGGGTCTGACGGTCGGACAGCGTGTCTGGGCACAAATCAAATCGGTCGCAATTCTTTAATCAGACTCTCGCTGAACTACGCTTTTAGCAGGTAGCGGTTTAACCAGGCTAATCTTTGCGAGGCGAAAAGCCATGGTTTCACTAACCTCACCCCTCATCCGATCTCTACTCAGCTTTGTCATGTTACTTTTGCTCGGAAAAGCCAGTGCGGACAGCGGGGTATCGTTGATGTTTACCACCGCCAAAGACATTCCCGCTTTCGAAGATCGACTGATCAAAGGCGGCTACGATATTGCCTATATGAACCCTTACCATTTCACTGTGTATCATGAAACACCCGGTTACCTGCCCTTGGTGACGCACAAAAATCAGAAACTCAAGGGCATTTTCGTGGTAAAGAAAGACTCGGACATTACCAACCTCAACGCGCTCTCGGGGGCAGAACTGGCCTTCCCTGCCCCTGCGGCATTCGCCGCCACGATTCTGCCACAAGCCCATTTGCGTCAGCAATATCCACACGCCGGTACGTGGCGCAGACCGGCTGGGCGTGCCAAGGGCCTTTAGCCGGCGGAGGGGGAAACGGACCGGGGGGGCGCTGGCATTATTGAAGACGATTCAGGTTCCCAATGGATTCAGGCCAGCACAGTCGTCTGACTGGGACGACGTCCGGGCATTGCAACTCAATTTACTGAGTCAACCGTAACATGTCCTTTCGGCTGAAGACGATTCTGGGGGTTGCGCTGATTGAGGCAACCCTCCTTCTCCTAATGGTGTATACCGTTCTCAGGTATATGAACTATGTGTCGGAGCAAAGTCTGCAGTCCTATGCCGAAACCACGGCAAACCTCTTCGTCACCACCACCAAAAACGCAGTCCTCAGTGTCGATCTTGCGTCACTGGATGTCTTTGTTCAGGAGATCATCAAAAATGAAGAGATTGCCTATGCCAGAGTGCTGAATGCTGAAGGAAAAACGCTGGCCGAAGCCGGACACCCGGCCCTGCTTAACCGTGCGTTCCCTGAAGATCGAGACCCCGGCAAAGTCAAAGACGGCTTTTACGATATATCGGTCGATATTACTGAAGCGGGTCAGATCTATGGTCGGGTACAAATGGGCATTTCGCACCAGTCAGCGACCGATCTGATCAATGAGGCGCGCGGCATGGCCATTTCGATCGCTTTGATCGAGATGTTGCTGGTCGCCTTGTTTTCCCTGGGGCTCGGCACCTACCTGACCCGCCAACTGCGCAACATTCAGAAAGCCGCTCACAAAATCAGCGAAGGAGATTATATCTACCGCACCCCGATAGACGGCCATGACGAAATCGCGGAGGTCGGGCAGGCATTCAATGAAATGTCAGAGCAACTTCAACAAACCAAAGCGAAACGGGATGATTACCAGCGACAACTCGAACAGTTGAATGCCGAGCTTGAAAGCCGGGTCATCAAACGTACGGCACAACTTAACGAAAAACATGCACTGCTGGAAAAAGCCTACGAACAACTCAAGACAACCCAAACCCAACTGATACATGCCGAAAAACTTTCATCACTGGGTCAGCTCGCAGCGGGTGTCGCCCATGAAATTAACAATCCAGTCGCCTACATCAAGGGCAACCTCGGCATTCTTGAAGACTACCTGAAGGACTATCGACAAGTCATCGCGGACGTAAAAGCTAACCTGGCAGACGATGTATCATCGGCAGAATCAAAGCCCGCGCTGAACGCGGTGCTCGACGCAGCTGACCTGGACTACATCAATAGCGACAGCCAGGATCTGATACGGGAATCGCTGGCTGGTGTGGACAAAGTGACACATATCGTGCGCAGCTTGCGAGAATATGCGCGCCAGGACAAAGCAAAATTTGAAATGGATGACTTGAACGACTGTATCGAATCAACTTACAAGATCGTTCACAACCAACTGAAATACAAATGCGAGGTGAGTTTTGAACTGGGCCAGATTCCGCGTTTACGCTTTAATCGCGGAAAGATTAGTCAGGTACTCATGAACCTACTGATCAACGCCGGCCAGTCGATCAAGGACAAGGGTGGCATTCGCGTCAGCTCCGCCACGCACAGGCATTACGCCCAGATTCGCATTAGCGACACCGGCGAGGGTATTTCAGAAGAGCATCTGGACCGACTATTTGATCCCTTCTTCACGACCAAACCGGTGGGTGAAGGCACCGGCCTGGGTCTTGCCATTGCCCAGGGTATCATCGAAGAACATGGTGGCCAGATCACGGTTGCCAGCGAGTTGGGCAGGGGTACGACCTTCACCATTTCACTACCCCAGGATGACACCTCGACGCTGACTCACGCCTTGTAGCCGACTCACGCCTTGTAGTAGACCAGTTGGGTGGTCGTCGCCAGGAGTCGCCGGTTCGCATCATAGAGCTCCGCCGTTTGATCGAAGTAACTACCGAAGAACCGATTCGCCCGCGCATGTCCAAGCACCTGAGGTGCATTCAGTGCGCTCAACTCCGCTTCGCGCACATGGAAGTAAATCGTTAAGGACACGGTGCCGATCGGCGAGATGCGTTTAGTCCTGACAAACAAACGCGGAAAAAACGCGTCGCAAAGTGCCGTCAACGACAGGAAATCGAGCTTACGAGGCGGCTGATCCTGCATCCAGACGACACTCTCTGACGCACGTTGTGGGGTCGGCCCGGCATCTTTGGTGAACGGGCTTCCCGAGACAAAGCGGATATCGTATTGGTTAACCCAGGGTGGCAGCGGCAACGCCGGAAGGGGTGCCAATGACTCAAAGTCAGGCGCATTCGGTGCCTCTGCTTCATCACACTCCCAGGTGTCCAGTCGCGATGCCAACACCACCGTGGCATTGCACTGCAGGCTATCCCCCTGCTTCAGCTCCACTGTCCAATGCTGGTTAGACCGATTTGCCCGAACCAGGGTCGGGTATAGCTCAATGGGCTCCCATTCAGCGGCCCAAGGAAGTTGACCGTTAGCGAAACCGGCGTACCCAGCCGATCCGGATGCTGCAACACAGCATTCAGGAGGGTCGCCGCGGTTACCCCACCAAATGGCCCAACCATGTTGTAATAGGCAGGACTCGCCTGAGCCGTGCTGCAGGTCGCACCGTGTCGCAAGGCGGTCGCCAGATCAAAGGGATGGGGTGGAGTCATGGGTTGATTCATCGTCTGCGTCCTTTACTACAAGCCAGGCCCCTACGATACCCAGCCTGAAGGAACGCCTCAATTCAGCATTTCTGACAGATGATTAAGTTCAGCTTAACGATGTGGAATTTGAAATGTCAGCGATCTCTTACAGGCATCAGGGTCATTGACCCTAACTCACGCCCCCGAAGTTGGTTAATATTTGTCCCGCTTGGACGCACTGACGCGCAAGGATGCGCTGCATGGATGCACCAGGGACGAGAAAGCCACCAGGGAAGGAGGCAGGGGCCCCCGCTCACGCGAGACCCCACCGAGAAGGCACCGCAAGGATTGCGGTGCCTTTTTTTATGGGAGGTGGTTACGATCAGGCGACCGCTTCACCTGCCTTCGCTTTGGCTGGCTGTGCCGCCTTGAACTCGTCTTCCCACATGACCAGCTGCTTGCCGTTCACGAGCTGCGCCATCAACGGACCAAACCGTTCTTCCACCTTGTTACGCTTCACCTTCAGGGTTGGCGTGACCAGATCACCAGAGGGCAGCCAGTCTTCCGTCGAAACGATAACGCCTGCAACTTTCTCATGATTCAGAAGTTTAGGATTGGTTTCACGGATATGCGCTTCAATTTTCTTACGCATTTCCTCGCGGGGTACATTGCGCACCTGCTCAACCAGTGTCACGACAACGACCGGCTGCGGCAAACCAGAGCCGCCCAGACAGATCTGCTCCAGATCCTTCATCGTCGCCAGCTTGCTCTCTACCGGAGCCGGTGCAACGTATTCACCTTTTTCGGTTTTGAAGATTTCTTTCACGCGACCGGTGATTTTCAGGAAGCCTTCGGCATCCAGTTCCGCCAGGTCACCAGAGCGGTAGTAACCGTCTGCGGTCAGGGCTTCACGGGATTTTTCTTCATCCTTGTAGTAACCCTGCATCAGCGTCGGGCTCTTGAAGAGCACTTCACCTTCCGGGCTCATCTTGAAACCACAGTCTGGCATTGCCTTGCCCACGGTACCGATCTTGTTGTGGCCAGGACGCCCGATGAAACCATACGCGAAGTTTTCGGTCATGCCGTAGCCTTCGAGGATTTCAATGTTGAGCGACTTGTACCAGCTCAACAGGGACGGCGCGATGGGCGCTGCACCTGAAATCACCAGGCGGGCCCTGGACAGACCGAGCGCCTTACGCAGCTTGCGGCGAATCAGAATATTGAGCAAAGGAATCCGCAACAAACGGTCCATCTTGTGCTGTGGCAGTTTCTCAAGGATACCGCCCTGGAATTTTTTCCACAGACGCGGAACCGAGAAGAAAATGGTCGGCTGAACACTGCCCAGGTCACGCTGGAAAGTTTCCAGTGACTGCGCAAAGTTGATTTCCATACCACCGTACTGGCTGGTCGTGGCAACCAGCAAACGCTCGGCAACGTGCGCCAGTGGCAGGAAAGAGAACAGACGGTCGTCCTTGCCCAGACCAAAGACTTCCAGTGCACGTACACTCACGTGACGCGGCGCGCGGTAGCAATGCACCGCACCTTTGGGATAGCCCGTCGTGCCAGAGGTATACACGATGGTCCAGACATCTTCGTCAGCCGGCACCGGATTTTCCCGGAAAGGCTGGTTGTGAGAAATCAGTTCACGCAGAAAATAATCAACCTCACCTTCACGACGGAAATCCGCATCATTTCCGTGGAAGGAGAAACCGATTTTGATCAGATTTTCAGGGACGGCATCACGCAGACGACGCCAGACCGGGGCATCAAGCTTGCCGATAAAAAGCGCCTTGGACTCGGAGTGCTCGAGGATGTAGGTGAAGGTATCCGGGGTCTGGTCGAAATAAAGCGGTACGCTGACGTATCCACCCAGTTGCAGCGCCAGGTCGGTAATAATCCACTCGGCGCAGTTCTTGGACATGATGGCGACTTTGTCACCTTTCTTCAGGCCCAGTTTACGCAGAGCCGTCACCAAACGACGCGCCTGATCGGCAACCTCACCCCAGGTGTATTGGTGCCACTGATTTTCGATGGGCTGGCGCAAATAAACTTTGTTAGGCGCGGTCTTCTCCCAGTGATAGAGCATTTCCACCGGGGCTTTGCCGCGGACAATATCCTTCAATTCCATGTGTGTTCTCCTCGAGTGAGTTCTACGTTGTAATGTTTTTTCTGAGTCCCTTGCACATCAGAGCATTGCAGCTGTTGCAATGATGAATTATGCGACAGTCTGCCCCTTCAACGATGTGATCAATTCCGCACCTGCACGAATAAGAATCAAAATCAGACATTGTTTATGTGACAGAAGGTTTGAACCAATCCCCTTCTTTGTTTACTCTTTTTGTATCACTTGATTTCAGGGAAAGAGGACACTGCGTTGAATCATCGAACCCGTCGGCTAAGAAGCACTCTGGTGCATAGCGGAATTCTATGCCTCTGCCTGGTACTCACCTCTGAATTAAGAGCGGAAACCACCCCGAAAGGCGAACGGAGCACAGCGCCGCCGACTGACGGTGTCAAATCAGCCGCGCAACAACTGGTCGACGTCACCCCCGGTGCCAAACGCGCGCTCGAAATGGCCCAGGAGGATGCCGTTCCCGAGCTGACTGCCGCCGAGATGGAGAAATATGTGGGTAAAGCCGGCGGCACGCTGGACGCCGACCCCGCACTACTGAAATCAATCCTGCATGAGATGGCTGAGGAAGGGATCGAATTAAAAGCGTCCGATATCAGACGCCTGGTCAAGCGCGCCTCAGACCAGCGAGTGACCGACGCCTTGCTTCAGGAATGGAAAGGCGAACACCTGCCAGAGGATGATCCAACCATTCAACGCGGCAAGGAGAGTCCAGACTGCCCGGGCCTGGTGTATGGCGCCGGCAAGCGCGAAATCTGCCTGCCCCTTGGCGCCCTCTCCTTTGCCGACGAAGCCGTGGCCTTCACACCCGGCAAAAAACCCTCGAAAGCCCCGTTTAATAAAGCCCGCCGCGCCCTGGGTGAACCCAACTACCGCAACACCGAGGTTGCCGACTTTATTTCGATTGGCTGCGATGGCGAACTCATTCTGAAATTTACCGATAACGTACTGGTCGACGTTGATGGCGTCGATCTTTACATTTTTGAGGTGGGTCCCTTCGTGGAAAAAACGGAACTGGCCATTTCGACGGACGGTAAAACCTGGAACGACATCGGTGCCATTGAGGGCGCGCGGTCGGACGTCGATATTGCTGACAAGATTCAACCCGGCGAACGCTTTTCCTTTGTGAAACTGACCAATGCCGGGAAGAGTTGTGGCGGCAAGCACAGCGGCGCGGACATCGATGCGGTGGCTGCCGTGGGTGCCGAAATCCGCCTGTCACTGGATAGCGCCCTGCTCTTTGACGTTGGTAAGTCCGAACTCAAACCTGAAGCCTTGCAGTCCATCGATCAACTCGCGGCGCAGGTTGACAGCTACGGAACCGGCATCCGTATTACCGTTGAAGGACATACCGACAGCACCGGCTCGGATGCCGACAACCAGCAACTCTCGGAAGCCCGCGCTAAATCCGTCTGGAATTACCTGTCCGGAAAACTCAAGATTGCCAACAGCCAGGTTCAAATCAAAGGCTATGGCGAGTCCCGCCCCATTGCCACGAACGATGATGAAGAAGGACGCGCGCAAAATCGGCGTGTTGACCTGTTGATCCGACCGACACAAGGAGTGAAAAAATGAGATTGCCCAAAAACCGATTGCTTACCTTTGCACGACGCGCCGTCAGGCTGTTTACACTCAGCCTGCTGCCCATCGCCTTCGCCCATGCAGGTGAAACAGGATTCGATTGGAACAAGTGGGCTGAAGCCGCCAATGAAAGTCCCTGCAAATGGCTTCCTGCCGAACAAATGGCCAGTCTGCTGGGCGGCACTTACCCGGTAACCGAGACAAACAGCCGGACCGGCTCCAGTTGCCAGTGGAAGACAGCCGAGGGCAATCCTGTGCTCAGCATGTCAATCAACAGTTCTGAGAATGCGGGCTTGGTCAAAGGCGAGCGCGAGGCCCAACTGACCCAGATCCAGGACTACGGCACCGGACGCTTTGAGCCCATCGAGGCTCCCGCCGGGGTGGTCACCGCTATCATTCGCAAGGATCGCCTGATCGTCAGCCTCTTCCCCAACAGTGACGCAGAGACCGCCACGCTGGTGCTCCAGGGCCACCCGATCCTGCGGGAAGGGCCGGACCTTAAAAAAGTGAGGAAGGAACGCCTGCTAAGCGTCACACAGGCAGTCATCGAACGTTTCAAATTCTAATACAGGCGTTCAACGACGCTTACATCCGGGAGAGAACGGACATGGCGAAGATTCAGACCGTAGTTCTGGTATTGTGCTTTCTTGGCGGCCTGGCCCATGCCAAGCCCTTTACATTGGAGAAGGATCTCAAACCTTACCGTCTGGATTTATCGGCAGTTGAGGAGGTTAAGGGAGCCAAGGCCGTTTCAATGCAGGGCGTGACGATCGACAAGGGGCACTACTTTTACGTCAAAGGCCACGGCATGACCCAACCCATCGACGTCATTCTGGAAGCGCCAGAGGATCGCAACCTCAAGCTGGAGACTTATCTGAGCACCTGGTCCACCCCGGTGCGCAGCGGAGAAACCGGCACTCAGGGGCTCGTCACCCAGCAGTTTACGGCGTATGGAGAATTTGGCATTCATGTCTCCGGCCCCAAGACCGGCATTCCCTATTTACTGACCGTGTATGCCCATCCTGAGGTGGTTCCCGACCTGGGTAGTCCGTTTACGGTCCAGGAAAAAGACGTAAAAACAGCGCCTGCAGAACTCCAGACAGCGACCGCGCCAACCGAGAAGAGCGATCAAACCCTCATCTATGTCGTCATCGGCCTGCTGGTCGTGATCATTGCGCTGCTCGTCGTACTCGTCCTGAAAAAGCGCGGTACTACCGCCGCCCTTCTGATCGGAACATTGGTGCCAATGAGCCTGCTCATGCAGCCGAGGCAGGTTCAGGCCGAAGAGAATGCGCCTGCTGAGGGATACGACTACCGCAATCTGCGTCCGTCAAGTGGCAACTTTGAACAACCGCCCTCCGAGTCAAGCTGGTCAGGCATGAGCACCGAACAAGCCGACAAGGTCTGGGACGGGGGGCTAAAGACTCTGGATTATCTCAAAAAAATCAAAGAAGGGATGGATGCCTGGGAAGCCTATCAGTCTCTCGACAGCTGTATGCGCATTGCTTCACCGCCGAACACGCCGTTGGTGCCTTCCTTTTGCGCCGCGAAACCCGGCGCAAGGGATAATGATGGCGACGGCATCGCAGTTGTCACGCCCGATTCGGATTGCTCGCAATGCTTCACGGATGCCCGCACGGCCTTCAACAAGGCGCGGTTAGATCTTGAGAAACTGCGGGTGATCTACAGCTGCACCAAGAAAATGTCGAACGCGGCACTCGCCGCAGGCGATAATATGTCGGGCGTTCACGGATATGCCGGTGTGGTCTGGCAGGGATTACGCTATGACATCTCCCAGTCTGTCGAGAAAATGGAAAAAGCCTATGACACCAAATACCCGGAGCTGATGAAAAATCTGCAGCGCTCGATGATGGATATGGCATTGTGTGAAGCTGAATTTGGCACACCGGACTGGTACGACCGGGTAGGGTTCATCTATTTTGAATACATGAGTGATGCCTATAAGCGCAAAGATTAATCCTGTCATCGCGGAGCGGTATGTCGCTGAAGCCTTTTCTGAAAAAACGTGTGCTGATTGTCGATCAGCTTGAAAACTACAGCTTCGCGATCAAAAAAATGTTGCTGGACACCGGTATGAAATTGGTCACCACCGCCAACTCGGCGCAATCGGTTATCAGTGGCCTGCAGAATGTCGACTATGACGTCATTCTATGTAACTACGATCTGGGTGAAGGCAACAAGAACGGGCAGGAACTGCTCGAAGAATTGCGTGAGAAAAAGTTACTCAAATTTTCCGCCCTCTTCTTTATTCTGACCGCCGAAGTTGCCAAGGATCGAGTCCTTGGCACTATTGAGACCGAGCCAGATGGCTACCTCGTTAAACCCATCACCCCCGCCGACCTGGAAAAACGCCTGACGGCCCTGCTCACTCAAAAGCAGGCGCTGGCCGGGATTGACCAAGCCATCGATCAAGGCCACTTTGAAGAAGCGGTCAACCTCTGCAATGAGCGACTGCAATCTGAGCCCCGCTACGCCCAACTATTACAGAAAACCCGCGCCTGGCTGTGTACGCAGCTGCAACGCTGGGATGAGGCGCGCCAGGTTTACGAGCAGGTCATTGAGCAACATCAGGCACCCTGGGCCCGATTGGGCTTTGCCAGGCTGCTCGTTCAACAGGAGCAGCTGGATCTGGCCGTTTTGCAGCTCGATGCGCTACTGGCCCAAGACCCGAATTGTATCGAAGCCTATGACGAGCTGGCGCGTATCCGATCCCTGCAGGGGGATGCAAGCGCTGCCCGTCAGCTGCTGGAGAAAGCCGCTGCGCAGTCCCCCCACAACCTGCTGCGACAAAAAGCACTCGCGGATGCTCGTCTGCAAACTCAGGATACCGAAGGTGCGCTGGAGGCCTACCGTAAGGTCATCAAGCTCAGCCCGCAATCCATCTATGCGCGCCCCGAACATTATTTCAGCTTTGCCAATGCACTGGGCAAACAGGACGGGGGTGTCAAAGGCAAGTTGAGCAAGGAAGCCATGGAGGTGCTGGCGAAATCCCGCAAGCGCTTCGCTGACCAACCGCAGATTGACTTACAAAGCAGTCTGGTGGAGGCCCAGGTGCAGCACCATCTCGGAAATGAGGCTGCCGCTCAGGCCCTGTTCACCGAAGTTGAACACAAAGCGAGCTTGCGCAAAGAACCCCTGCGCGCGGAAACCGCAGTCATTGCAGCAGAGACCCTGATTTCATTGGGGCGTGCAGAGGAGGTAGAGGCATTTCTGCAACATTCCGCCGATGCGGCGGCCAGTGCCGGACAGGAGGTTGGCGCCGTCTTTGGCTACCTGAACAATAGCGTCAGCCTGCAGAAACGTCAGCAGGCCACCGAACTCAACCGCCAGGCCATCAAGCTGCATGGCAGTGGTGATCTGGATGCTGCACTCGCATCGATGCGCCTTGCGCTTCCGCTTACTCCCTACCATGTCTCACTAAACCTCAATTTTCTCCAGATACTGTTGCAGAAAATCCGTCTGCAGCCGGGGAGCGTGGCGCTCATCCAGGAAGCACAAAGTTGCCTGGAACGGGTCAGGCATGTCTCCGACACCCACCGGGAGGCGCGTCGATTAAATCATCTGAGAAAACAAATCGACGCCCTGTCTTCGGCATCCGGTTGACCATGCGCACATCTGCCTCGGGTTGGGTTCGTTCGCTCTGGTTGCTCGCTGAAAAACGGGGGTTGGATGCGGCGACCTTGTTTCAACAAGCGGACATGAATCCGGCAGGACTTGACGATCCCCTCTATCGCTACCCCCAGGATAACATCACGCGCCTTTGGTCCCATCTGGTGGCCATTACGGGCGATCCGGGTATTGGGCTGCAGTTTGGCCAAAGCGTGAACGCGTCCACCTTCAATGCCATCGGTTATGTCATGCAAAGCAGTCGTACCCTGGCAGAGGCATTGGAGTTTGGCCTGAAATACCAGCAGTTGGCGAGCACGCAAAGCATCGAAGCCGCGCTCTCTGCAATCGTGCATTTCAGTCGCTGGATTCTGCAGGCCCCCCTGACGCCGCTTGAAATTCGGATCGGACACGCGCCCACTGTAACGAGTGATCACTACCAGCACCTGCTGGGTTGTCCTGTTGAATTCAAGCCGGGGGCGACTTGTCTGGTATTTCCCAGATACCTGCTGGACCGGCGATTACCGGGTGCGGACCCCACCATGCAGCGCGTACATCTCAATTTTATCGGGGAGCAAACACACGCCCAACAACGCCCTTTTACCACCCAGGTCGAGCAAGTCGTTGGCGTCTTGCTTCCACTGGGTGAGGCCCGAATGGAGCGAGTCGCCAAACAACTGCACTGCTCGGTTAAGACCTTGCAGCGTCGTTTACAAAGCGAAGGAGTGACCTTTTCTGACCTTGTCGAGGCGCTGGTCTTCGAGACAGCTTGTGGTCTGCTGCGCCAGTCGCATCTGGACTTGAGCGATGTTGCCCAACGCTGCGGCTATGCAGACTACAGCGCATTTAATAAAGCCTTCCGGCGAAAATCGGGTAAACCCCCCAAAACCTGGCGTCAGCACTTTCTGGGTGAATAGGCTGCCAGGTTGGATAACCGTATGAAGGCACTTTCGGCCAGTGTATGCCAGTTCTGTGAGTGAATTGACCGTTGAGTATAACTTTGGTTATACTCAGGAGTATGAAAACTGCAATATCAATACCCGATCAAATCTTTAGTGCTGCCGAAAACCTGGCTCAACGGCTGGGCGTCAGTCGCAGTGAACTCTATTCCAAAGCCATGGCAGAATACCTGGAAAGCCATATTTCTGTCGGGGTCACAGAGAAATTGAACCAAGTCTATTCCTGCGAATCTTCAGAAATATCGGAAGACTATGTCGCCCTTCAGATGCACTCTATTGATGAGGAGCGTTGGTGAAAAAAGGCGAAATATGGTGGGCCTCTCTTCCTGAACCAAGGGGTAGCGAACCGGGATTTCGTAGGCCGGTTTTAGTCATCTCCTCGAATGCTTTTAACTCCAGTCGAATTTCTACGCTCTTGGTTGCCGTTATAACCAAGAATATCAACCTGGCATCTGCACCCGGAAATGTCCTGGTCAAAAAGAAAGAATCAAAACTCGATTTGGATTCGGTGGTCAATGTCAGCCAAATTCTTACGATTGATAAGGGCTTCCTGACTGAGAAGATATCTTCGCTCAGGAATGATGCAATGAATAAGGTTGATGAAGGGCTCAAACTTGTTCTGGACCTGGGCATATGATCAGTGAATACTTGGTATCTGCTTTAACCTCTTCCCGGCCATGCGTATACCGCATTCGAGATGCAGTAGGCTCATTTCGGATCATTTATGTAGCAAAGTTCAGTGATGCATGGAAAAGTCAATCTATTCGCCTTAGATGCGCTAGTAAACATGGCAACCGCTGCCGGTCTGCCTATCGAAATGCACGTAATTGACGCGGCATGAACTCACCATTTCGGTCAATTCCGGACACTTTTTCCAAGTCTAAATAAGCACGCTTTTGGGTCAGGTTTGCGACGGGAGCCTAAATACCCAGAGGCCACAGCAATGGCCGCAATAGCGAACAAAGTGAACATGCCCGAATGATCACTTCTTTTGCTTGTCGAATAACGTCATTTATTGCCATAATAAACATCCAACGATAACCCAAAGGATGCAGCCATGGCGAGCAGCTTGAACCTATCTTTGACCGATGAACTTCGAAAGTTTATCGATAGTCGAACGGGTGATAATGGTTTGTATTCAACACCTAGCGAATATCTCCGCGAGTTGATAAGAAAGGACATGAATGAGCAAGGAGTCGTTTCAAACGTCCTGTCCGGTCTCCAGGATATAAAGGGTGGACGCTTCTCTTCCAAGTCAATCATGGAACTGATAGAAGACGAAGATTGATGGCAGCTAAACGGAAATATTTGCTAACGGAAACCGCTGTAAGAAATTTCATCGAAGCGAAGCACTGGTCAAAGAAACGATGGGGCACAAAGCTGACCACAGCCTACTTCAAGGCAATCGAAAATTGCGCTAACGATTTGGCTGATAGAGGCTTTACACTTACAACAAGCGAGGAGATGACATCAAGCAAGGAACTTTTTGTTTGGCCGGTTAAGGAACACTACCTGGTTTACCTTCCAGTTCGTAAAGGCTTAATAATCATCGTTGCGCTCATAAGACAATCCAGAGATGTTCCTTCCATCGTTGCTTCAAACAGTTTCTCAATTCAACGAAATGTCAGAGACATATATGGATTGCTTGAGTCGGGTGATATTTCATTGGAATAGGTGCGCGTTTTGAGTTTTGGGTATTCGTTCCGCTTTCTCTCCACTCTGGGGTGGCGGGCTGGCGCCGATGAGTGACACAAACTGGAGCGTTTGTGTCAGTGCACCTCCCAGAAGCGTCGCCTTGGTCCGGGTTCCGACGTTTGCGGACGTTTGGTTACACTACTTTCATGTCACCCCGATATAACATTTATTCAAATAAGAAAGCTCGCTTAGCAAGAGGTGTCATGTATTCGCCAGTTTGTTATTTTAAGTCGCCAGTGGGCACAGTATCAAAGAATCTCCATCAAACACATCGCAGATAAATAACTCAGGAGTAATGCCGTGAGGCTCTTCTGATTTACATTGAGAAACGACCCCGAGCAAAGTAATTGCCCTTGACCATCTCAATATTTGGGACAATTGCTTTTGGTTTCCGTTCTGAATTTTCCCCCAAAGCATTGGTGTACTGGTCGGCGTAGGGATTGATCACCGCCAGGGGTTTCAGCAGGCGCTGGGCATTGCGGTGCAGCTGGATCAGCCGCTCCTTTTCGACCTTGTTGTGCAGCCCTTGCAAGGTTCTTCTGGCCCGCTGGGCAGCATGGATCGCCTGGGTCTGTTCCCGGCTTTCATTCACCGACAGCACCACGCAGCGGTTCAACAGTTCTTCATCCAGGTCGATGGCCGTGGTGGTCATGAACAGCATCACCGGGCCTTCCACCCTGTATTCCTTGGTCACCAGGTTGCCGCTGCTTTCGTCCTTGTCGGTGCTGGCAATGGTCACTTCACCTTCGGATTGCAGCAGCTTCAGCGCATAGCTGGCATTGCTCGCGCCTTCCTCCTCGCTGATCGCCAGAATCTTGTGCCTGAGATTGGTTTCGCTCATGTAGAACAGGCTTTGCCCGGTCATGGCGCTGTACTGTACCCGTTCTTCCTCCGGCATCAGGGCCAGAATGGCGTCCATCAGACTGCTTTTACCCGCCGCACTGGAGGACTGGATCATCACCGCCAGGGGCCGGTCCAGTTGACGACTGACACAGGCCAGATACCCCACCAGCTTGTTGGTTTCCTCTCCCACCACACCGGCCTGGTTGAAGTCGCTCAGAATACGGTTCAGCAAGTCCGGATCGTGCAGTAATGCCAGTGTCGATGCGCGCGCTTCCGGTGTCAGGGTGGCAGGCGGTTGGTCGGTGGCTTGCCGGGACTGTCGGCTTTGCTGCTCCTCCAGGGTCAGCAACACCTTGCCCAGATCCTTTTTCAGAATCTCGTCTTTGACACCCAGCTCCACACTGGCCTGGTTGATGAACACCTGGCGCTGCTTGCTGCTGTACAGGTCCAGCTTGTCCATGTGCATCGCTCCTGCGCTTCCTGCGCCCGCGATATTGGTCCGTCCCTGGACATCAGAACCCTCGACATGCATCACCAGCAACTGGATTTTCATCTGGTCGGTACTGCGGTTGTGTTCCAGACCACGCACCCGGTAAACGCGGGGGACGGCCTCACGCTCGCCCAGTGTGATAAACAGTTCGTTGTCACCGTGCGTTACCGTGACGCCGGATGCCGGTAAGGCAGGCACCGGCGTGGCCCGTTCATTCAGCGCCTGTTCGTGTGGTGACTCACGGGAGACGGGAGTGATCGAGGTGTCAGATGCTGCAGGCTGCTCATCCCCCGCTTTAGCGGCTAAGGAAGGAAGTATGTCGCGTACCTCAACGCCATCGGCCACAGTCGTGAGTTTAGGTGCCTGACCATTGCCCAGCCACTCGGCCTTGCGGATCACCAGCGCCAAAGACTTTTGCGGCGGGGTCATTTTCAGGGCGTATTCATTGGCATCCATCCCTTTGGGGAACAGCACCCGGAAGCCATCCATGCCGTGCTGGTTCAGTGTTTTAGCCACCTCCAGCGCCGCCTTGTCACCGGCCTCATCGCGGTCATAAGCTATCAGTACCCGCTTGATCTTATGATCCACGAACGCCTGCAACATCTCATCGGTAAACCCGTTGATGCCGTAACTGCAGGTCACGTGCCGAAAGCCTCAGCGCCAGAAGGTCAAGGCATCGATCAGCGCTTCGCACAGAATCACCTCGTCGGTGTGGGCCAATCCCTGGACATTGAACACCCCGCGATGCGGCCCTGGCAGGTAGGTGTGTTTCGGTGTGCCGGGACGCAGGGTGTCGAGCAGCTTGCGCCCGTAGACTTCCGTGATCACGCCGTTGGCATCCCGCACCGGAATCACCAGCGAGCCGTTGAAGTGCTCGTGACCACTCTCACGGTAGACCCCGATGCGCTGCAACTGCGCCCGGAGTTCCGCCCCGGCCTTGCGGTTCTTCTGCGGCAGACGCAACCCCAGGGTGCGGTTGGCATAGCCCAGGCGGAAGTGATCGATCAGGGCCGGATCATCCAGCCGCCGCTGTTTGAGGTAGGCCAGCGCCTCCGGTGACTGCTTCAGAGTCTGGTGGTAATAGTCGATGACCTGTTGCAGCAGGGCCTGATCATCGGCATCCACCGACACCGGACTGGCCAGCTTCGGCACCGTGCTGGTTTTGACCGGGGTATCGGCATTGGCAACTAAAACAGAATGCTCGTCACGCAACAGCTCCACCGCATGCCGGAAGCTCACACCCTGACGCTTCATCACCCAGTCAATCACCGACCCGCCTTCACCACAGGCCCCCAGACAATGCCACAGATTCGAGGCCGGGCTCACCACCAGGCTCGGGGTCTTGTCATCGTGGAAGGGGCAATGGCCGAGGTAGTCCTTGCCGTGTTTCTTCAACATGGTTTGTCTACGGATTGCCGCCAGTACACTACCGCTGCTCGCCAAAGCCTTGACGGCCTCCGTGGAAGAACTGCTCGGCGAAGAAAGCATTGCCACTAAAGGCAAACGGGGTCCCGTGTCCAAACTGCAACAGCAACTCGAACAGATCAGTCAGCTTCCCAAGGCCAAGCAGCGCTTTGTCATGGAGATGCTGGATACCGTGATTCAACAGGCTTCTTAAAGAGTACCACCATGCAAACCGTCAAACAGATCGTTCACGATATCGCCGATCACCTGCCTGAGAAGGCCACCTTCGACGATGCGTTGTATACGTTATATATCCGGCAGAAGCTGGAAAAAGGTTTGCGCGATCTCGATGAGGGCCGCACCTACACGCAAGAGGAAGTGGAGCAGCGACTACGACGTGATCCGCAAGCTGGCGATTGCGCTGGGGGTCAGTGCAGATCTGCTGGTTTTTGATAAGGACGAACGCGAACCCAGAGACGAACTGAAGCGGCAATTCGAAGCCCTCAGCCAGTTTGATGAAGAGGAGGTCCGGGTCGCCAAGGCGGTACTGGAAAGCCTGATTCTCAAGCACAACGCCAAGCGGGCTTTTGTGGATGACCTGCGGCAGGTCAAGTGACGGCATCTAAAAAAGATCAACCTTTGCCCCATAATCAGCTTGATTTTTATATCAATACGGATATATTACGTAAATGAAGCCAGTTAAATTCCTGGGTGATTCCCTGAAGTGTTTACGGACGTTCCCTGATGATGCCAAGCAAGATGCGGGGTACCAACTCGATAAGATCCAGCAAGGGAAACAACCAGACGACTTCAAACCCATGCCCTCAGTGGGCAAAGGCGTTGAAGAGCTTCGGATCTGGGACGAACACGGAACCTTCCGGGTGATTTACGTGGCCCGGCTGGCCGATGCGGTGTATGTGCTGCACGCGTTCCAGAAGAAAACCCAAGCCACCGCACAACGGGATATTGATCTGGCCAAAAAGCGCTACAGTGATTTAATGAGTAACCAAAAATGAACGATGTCGACACTTTCAGTAATATCTGGGAGGCATTGGCCGACACCCAGGAGCAAGCCGCTAACCTGCAAGCCCGCTCTCAACTGATGCAGCAACTCACTGACCTGATTCAGGCCAGTGAATGGACCCAGGCTGAAGCCGCCACCCGTTGCGGAGTGACCCAGCCCAGAATCAACGATTTGTTGCGGGGCCGGATTTCACGGTTTTCGTTGGATGCGCTGGTGAATATCGCCGCAGCATTGGGTCGGCGGGTCACTATTGATATTGAGGCGGCTTAAAAAGGCAACTATTGTGCAAAAACAACGATATCTGAACTAGCGTCGCCTGTTTTTAAATAGTCGTTGAGATGCTCATGCTCCCAACTGCTATCCTTTTCTATCGAATTCGCACAGTGCAATAAAAACTCCGCCGTGTTCCTAAGTTCCTCCGGTGAGGCCTGGATCGTCACGTCGTTCAAGGACAACAATTCATCCGCATTTTGTTTGTGGCCATATAAGTTCATCAGAATTACTCAACAATCAGGTACGTATTCAATACAGTCGTAAGGATGCATTACACAATATAATTGCTCTAGTTCCTCAGGAATCAATGAACAAGCTGCACAGGGAAGCTTGAAACCTTTCTTCTCAAGGTACTTTTTAATTTTCTTTGTCATATTATTTAGACTTCCTTTTCCTGTATGACTTTGCGTACCGTCCTTGTTAACAACACCTTCACCTTTGGGGCCTTCAAAATGCGCATGTTCCTGTTGACCAGGAACGTGCGGATTATCAATCCGAACTTTATTTCCTCCTCCTAGGTCAACCGGTTTTCCGGAGTTGGCTAAACCAAAAATATCTGTAAAAGACAGTGGATTTTGAAGCACGTATCCATACGTATTGATTCCCCCATCCAACCCAATTGGATCACTTTGAACATAGCGCCCAACACTCGGGTCATAGTCCCGGAAGTAATTGTAACTATAGCCCGTTTCGGGGTCGGCATATTGGCCCGGAAAACGCAGTGGCTGAGCCAACGTGCCAGTGGTCTGAGTCACTTCGCCGAAAGGCGTTTGCTCAGTCTGCCAGACGACCGCCTGGCTCTGATCGGTAACCATCTGAGGTGTGCCCAGATGGTCGGTGATGACATAGTAGGTCTGGGTGTCGGCTAATGCCGAAAAGCAGAATGGATCGCGTATTACAGGTTTGGGTCAATAGTTGTCGCCACCACTGGCGACCATTTCACTGTCTACTTTTTACCCTACCCTGCTAGCTAGAGCAATTCTGCGAATGCTAGTATTGGCATGCGGGTTTGTTCAATGCAGTTCGATAGAGGGAGCTTTCCGTGCTGATCCATCCATTTGTCATCCTACTATTTTCTCTTTGCGCCTTGCAGGCTAACGCCATTGAGGTGATGGACGAAGGCAATTTGTCTGGTGTCAGCGCTCAATACTACGGTGGGACACCAGAGGAAATTGACAGGAATGTGCAACGCCATTCCGGTGAAGCGAATTTACAGTCAAAGGAACCCGATCAAGAAATACCCATGCCGAGCGTCCAACTTCTGAACCAGGTTCAAATCAATGGAATGGAGTTACACAAGTCTGTAGAGAATAATCCTGACATGCTGTTTCCCTATTACTCGCTTGACCAAATCCCAAACTATTCACCTTGGGTTCCCGCCAAATAGGCAAATGATTCAGGGGCCAGTGCATAAGCGTGTTAGCACTTGAGAAAATCCCCTGTCCTAAACAATGACACCCAAGGTAGTTGCCCGCTCGCTCGACCCGTCAGACAACTGCGGCCAAGTTAATGCGCGCCTGCTGTTCATAGTGCTCCCTGAAGTAGTTGGTGTTGTAGATACTGGGGCGGGCCAAGAATGCCTTTAGGACGCCCTTGCGCTTAGTTTTGTAGATGAAGTCTGGAACCCAACTGTACTCTGCGCGCACCTGCCTATCGTACTCAGCGAACCGTTCGGAGTTGGCGCCAAGTATGGACAAGTCAATATCAACAAGCAGTTGTTGATCGCTGTCGGTAGGCGTGGTGTCATGCTTGGTTGCCAAGATCAAACGTTCAACTCGCTGTTGAATGTCTGTGTCTGCGCCGGCTTCTCGAAGCACTCCCACTGCCCAGTCAGCGCTTAGCTGCTCGTTCGACTTGCCTCGAACGTCGTAGATGGCATCGTGAAACCACAATGCAATGGCAACCTCGCCAGGATGCGCTGCAAAATGCTGAACCTGGCCGAACAGGCTCAGGCATTCGGCAAGGTGCTGTTTGGTGTGATAGTGACGTTGAGGTTCGCTGTACGCACCAAGCAGTCGTTCGAAAAGGTCGCTCGATGGGACTAAGGCCAGATCAGTCCAGACCTGTGCCCATGACTTTTCGAAGTCGCTCATTCGAGGTGCCCGAGTATTTGATGGTTCGGCGAGTGGCACAATGATAAGTTTTCCAACCGGAACTCCAACCCTAGAATGCAAATAGCCGGACTGACCTGAAAAAACCAGAATCTGACCTCTACGCCCAATACGAGGCCGTCAGACCAGCGTATACTGGTTCCTGTCAGCATTCAATTTCATAACCTTGAGATCATGCAACCATGCAATTTCAACCGTCTTCGTCCAAATCGTCAGGCCTGACCGTGGTCATGGTTCTTCCTAAAATCGGGTTTGACCCCTCGGAGGCCGCTGTTACCTGGCAGCAACTCACCCAACACGGTATCCGGGTGTGTTTTGCAACACCAGACGGCCAACCCGCCAAAGCGGACCCGGTCATGCTGACGGGCGAGGGTTTGGACTGGTGGGGCTGGATTCCTCTACTGAAAAAGTTGACCCTGGTCGGACGCATGCTGGGTGCCAATGCTGATGCGCGGCTTGCTTATGCAGCCATGAGTAAAACCCTGGAATTTCAAGCGCCTATAACTTATGAAGCCATTGATATTACAACGATTGAGGGCTTGGCTTTCCCCGGTGGCCATGAGATACGCATGCGACCGTTCCTGGAGGATACGCGGTTACGGAGCATCGTTTTACAAGCGATGCAGGGACCACGTGAGCAGCAACTCCCCGTTGCTGCCGTGTGCCATGGTGTGTTGGTCCTCGCCCGTAGTCGCGATGCCAATGGGCACTCTGTGCTGAGAGATCGCACGGTCACCGCCCTGCCCTGGAGCTTTGAACAAAAGGCCTGGTGGATTGGCCGGATTTTCCGATTCTGGAACCCAAACTACTATCGCACCTATCTGGAGGAATCCGGGCAGCCGACCGGTTACATGAGCGTGGAAGCGGAAATTCGACGTGAACAGTCGGAAGAAGGACGGTTTTTGAATCCACCGACAACCTCACCGACCTACTACTACCAAACCTCGGGCCTGCATCGGGATTCTCAGGATGATACCCGCCCTTCCTGGGTCGTGCAGGACGCCAATCTGGTTACCGCCCGCTGGCCAGGCGATGTTCATCAATTCGGAGAAACTTTCGCTTCTGTCGTCAAGGCCTATGCCAGCCGCCGTGCAACCCTACAAACAAAAGCTTTACATGAGGAGACCAGTCATGTCTGAGTCAAAAACCACGATGGTGTTCAATTCATTTGCCGAGTTCTACCCTTACTACCTGACCCAACACGCCAACCCAGTGTGTCGGGGCTTGCATGTGGTCGGTTTGCTCTCTGCACTGACCATCGTCGTGACGGCAGTCTTGAAAGGCGCACCCCTCTGGATTTTGGCCGCGCCAGTCGTCGGCTACAGCTGCTCCTGGATCGGTCACTTTGTGTTTGAGAAAAACAAACCAGCCACCTTCGGCTATCCGCTCTACAGTTTGATGGGCGATTTTCGTATGGTGGCAGAGACCTTGATGCCGGGCTTACGCCGGTAACGCAAATTTACCAAACGTTACAAGCGCATAGCGGCATCCGAGGATATAATTTCAGCGTATATCACTGAGATAGTCGACCTTCGACGCTGTTGTCCGGATACCCAATGACCCTCGAATTGCAACTCTCCTTCGACGCCCAAACCCTGAACATTCTGGTTCTGGGCGGCCTGGATCACCGGGCCTGGACTCATTTTCAGCGCCTGGCCCCCCCCCTTTCGATCAGATCAAGCATATAGTGGTCGATATGAAATGTGCTGACCGGCTCGATGGTATCGCCTTAGGGCTGCTGCGCTATGTCTTTCGGCAGGCCAGTGAGCGTCAGATCGGTTTTGTGATTCGCCACAGCTCGCCCTCAATTCAGGCTATTCTCAAAATGTCAGGACTTCCCCAATCACTGGAAGGCCATTCAGACACCTATCCCGACTCACAATTGGGTTGAGTATCGCCCTAATGCCAGCACCTTTTCTTTCAGCGCATTAAACGTTTCAGTGCTACGCCAGGGCAGCTGGCTCTCTCGAATGTCATAGCCATACGCCGAGGGACTGGTGACAATGATCGGTGGCGCCTGGATGCGTTTGAACACGCTACCGCGAATACAGCGCTCGACCCATTCCAGATCCGCCACAAAGGTAGCGGGATCATTGAGCCCCCAGCGTTCAATCATCGAGGTGGGAATTGATAGGTTCTTTTCCAGCGTACCTTCCAGATACCAGGTCAGTACCTGTTCACCCTGAACTTTTCTGAAGCTGGTGAACTGTTCAATCAATGCGCAGTGATATCCGAACTTGATTGGATCGATTTGATTCTCCCTAAGTTCCGCACTCGGCGCGATGGTGGCACCCTCATAACGGTAAAGTTCGTCGGGGAACAATTCAGTGGGGATCACGGTCTTTGCAAAGATGACCTCATTCATGAACCGCCCCAGATCGTAGACTTCGGTTTTAGTCAAATCTGCAATTGGAGCGATCACGCCACCCACATCGCCATACAGGGTGGCATATCCAAGCGCCACTTCCAGCTTGTTACCATTATTAGTAAACATGCGCCCGTAGCGACCTGCCAGATTGGACAGAATCGAGGTGCCGCGAATTTTGGCCTGAATATTTTCGTCAGACAGTCCACGATTGGACGATGCCCTGTTCTCGTCCATTGTGCTGAATACGGCCTGGTGGGCAGACACCAGACCCTCTATCGGAATTTCACTGAACTCAATGCCCAAGGCATCGGCCACCTGGCGTGCCGCACCTTTGGTGGCGGCACTGTTGTAGCGGGTGGGCATATTAACACCCCAGACCTTATTCTTGCCCAACGCAGCGACCAGCAGGCAGGCCACCACCGCGCTATCGATGCCGCCACTCAGGCCGATCACGAAAGCCGGGTGTTCTTTCCAGCCCAGCATCTCCCGCAGGTAGCGCAAGCCAGTAACAATCGCGTGGAATTTCTGGTTAATCCGGCTCATTTCATGGCGGACGACCGGCACATCGGTAAGCTGAGAATCATCAACGATGATCAGGTCCGGTTCAAAAAAATGCTCGCTGGTCAGGCAGGGTTTACCCAGGCGGTTGTAGACTGTCGTCCCCCCGTCAAAGGTCACGATATTCTTGCCGTTATTTTGGGCACCGACATTGTTCACATAGTAGAACGGCACAAAGGCTTCTTTCAGGTCGTCTGCCAGAAACTGAACCCGACGATCCCGCGCATCATGCTTCAGAAAGGTCCACGGAGAGGCGGACACATTGATTATCTTCTCTGCGCCATTGCTCACCAATAGCCGGGTGATGTTTAGCGGCTCGCCTGCAAGTCGATAGTCCTGACACCACAGGTCCTCGCAGACTTCCAGCCCGATGAGTAGGTCACCGGAAGCCGTATAAAAACGGAAGGGCTGTGCCAGTGACTCAAGTTCGACATCGAAATCACGTGCAATATCCGGTAGAGAATAAAAATAACGTTCATCATCAAAGAAGCGGTAATTGGGCAAAAGCGTCTTAGGTTGAATGCCCTTCGGCAACAAGGGCGTTTCGCGCAGGCGCTCGACGTATTCACCGTTCTGCACCGCAATGACCGCGTTGTACAGGCGTGTACGGCCGTCCTTATTGGGGTGTGGCTTTCCATCCCCCAGACGACTCTGGAACCCTTCATCGACAAAAATACTGCCGAAAACAATCGCAATGCCTTGGCTGGCTTCCCTCACCTTGTCGTTAAAACGCATGACTTCGGCACAAAAGCGTCGATCCAGCCAAAGGTCTGACAGCAGATACCCGGACAGGCACAGCTCAGGAAATGCAATGATATCGACCTGGGAAGCGCGTGCCTGCTCGACACAGGCCAGAAGGGTCTGAAAATTACGCGCCAGATCACCGGGAATGACATTGATTTGGGCCAGGGCTATGCGCATGGGAATACGTCTCTGCGGAACGGTCAATGGTGGCTATTTATAACAACTCGCGATGGGTAAGACCAGAGAAGATCATACTATCTGTGTCATGAGATTCTGCTATAGTCCGCGCCCCTTTTCGGTAGAACAGTCAGGTGTGCGATGCAACAGTTAACTCAACGAGGCCAGGAAATCGTTAACGATCTTTCCCAACGCTATGGATATAGCCAGGACGCAGTCACCCATATGATGGTGGCTGTGTTGAACGGCAACGGCAGCATGGCCCAATTCAGCCACCCGGAATTTGCAGGCTCCGGTCAATGGATGAGAGGCGGCATGACCATGGTGGGCGATATGTTCAACTATGGGTTGAAGGCCAGCGTAGACGAACTTTGTTCTGAAATTTCGAATCTGCTAGCTGCGGAACCGGGCCTCTTGCGGCAGGGCAGCTTTCAATCCCAGCAGCAAAGCGGTGGGGGTCAACAGGCGCAGTCCAGTGGCGGCATACAGGGCGAATGCAGCTTGTTCATTCCCGATCCCACTCTGAACTGGTGGCCGAAAGAGTTTGGCCCTCCCTCTGCCACCGGGAGTCAGAACAATGTTCGCTATGCCTATTTCGCTAATCAGAGCCGTCTGGCGGTGGAAACCAATGGCAATATATGGGTTTACGATACCCTGAACCACCAGATTGGTGGCTTCTCTCAACAGCAGGGTATGGGTGGCTCCATCCTGTTTAGCAGTCAATTCGGAACGGTGAACCTATCAACCCTTCCGGTGATTAGCATCAACGGCGTTGCTCAACACCAAAGCCCGCCCGCTACTTTCAATGAACCCGCTCCGGTCGTCCACAACTCCCCTAGAGAGACTTCGTCTGCGCCCGAAAACAAATCCCCCCCCAACACGGGCAATGCAATGGATGTGATCACCGCATTGGAGCGACTAGGGTTACTCAAGGATAAGGGAATCGTTTCGGAAGACGAATTTGCGGCGAAGAAAAAAGAATTGCTGGCGCGCTTGTAACCCGTCGTCTTGCGTCGACAAGTGGCTTCGAGGGGGCATCATTTCGCTTTAACAATTTCTTGATGCCCGTCAATCCAGATAAAATGTTTGGGCAATTTGAGCATCAACGACTATCAACGTCAGTCGGGATCTGATCTTATAGCACCATAAATATACACTTGCGCAGCCTGGTCGCTGCCAGGTCAACGGTTGGATCTGAAAAGGAGAACGGGACAATGAGCAAACGCGATGCCTACATAGAGAAAGCACAGGCCAAAATAGACGAGCACGCTGCCAAGGTGGATGAATACAAAGCCAAGCTCAAAGGCAAAGTGGCAGACAAAAAAATCGAGGCGCACGAGCATCTCGAAAAGCTTGAACACTCGTTGAATGAGGCCAAAGCCCAATTGGCGGAAATGATCGGCTCTGCAGAAAGCGCCTGGGAAGAGACGTCCAAACGCTTTGAGGTGCTGGCAGACGATTTATCAGCGTCAGTTAAGAAGTTTTTTGCGAAGTAATCTCAAAGTCATTGTGTGCCCGCCCGAATCAGATCAAGTTTGGGCGGACAATCACTGAACTCGATAGCAATATAGGTCTTGAGTTAATAATAGAAACACTCACCTGCCTTGATCAGGTAGATAAAAATAGAAAATTGCACCCTCTCCTGATTTAGCTTGAGCCCAGACGTATCCCCCATGCTTTTCAAAAACGCGTTTAACCGTTGCGAGGCCTACGCCCGTACCAGAAAACTCTTTTTCTGAATGCAACCGCTGAAAACTTCCGAAGAGTTTGTCTGCGCGGGACATATCAAATCCTGCACCATTATCCTTCACATAATAGATAGGGGTGTTTTGATCGAGCTTTTCTGGAACCAGGCCAACGCCTTGAAGAACGTCAGCACGGCTGCTTAAAACGCCGAAATCTACCGCCGCATGTGGGTTTCGACTGGAATACTTCCAGGCATTGCTGATCAGGTTTTCAATCGCGGAATAAATCATGCGTTTGTCACCAAATACGATGCAATCAGGCGTGCATGAACTGTCAACGCGCTGATCCGGAAACCGTCTTCTCATTTCAGTAAATATCTCCTCAACCAGTTGCGACAGATTTACCGGTTCTCTTTTCATTTCCTGTCGCTGCACGCGAGATAGTTCTAATAGGCCATCAATCAAATCCTGCATTTTGCTGCCGTTACGATCAATTCGGTCTACGATAGAGATACCCTCTGCAGACAAAGCCGAGCCAAATCCTTCTTTTAGAATTTGGCTGAAGCTGCGAATACTTCGCAACGGTGACCGCAAATCGTGAGAAACACTATAACTAAAAGCATTCAGTTCTTCGTTGGTTAGCTGCAACTCGCGCACGGCTTGATTCAGTTCAGCAGTGCGCTGGTCAACCTTTCTCTCCAGGTTTTGATTGAGTTCGTTCACTTCTTTGAACAATTGCGCGTTATCAAAAGAAATGGCGGCTTGCGCCAGCAGCAGCTTGATAACGTCCATTCTTTCTGGCGTAAAAGCACCTTGCGTCAGACTATTCTCCAGATAGAGAGCACCAAAAGTGGTATCGCGATAATCCACCGGCATACACAGTACAGAACGCGGTTGATGTTTTAACAAATAGGGATCATTGGTGAAACGACGGTCTGTTAATACATCTCCAACATTGACCATTTCATCGCTATTAAGCACATAACGAATAATATTAATAGGCAGCCCGTCTATATCCTCAAGCCGAGGCGGCACATCAGGTATCGTCAGCAGTCCATCTTCATTTACCCTTGCAACCACATGGGGGACACCGTCAAGATTAATAATGAGTGCTGCCGACGAACCACCCGCACTCTCCATAATTACTTCCAATACTCGTGCAGAAAGGCTTGAAAGTTGCAATTCTCTGGATATTAACTGAGCCGACTTCATTACAGAGGACATATCCAAGGTTTGATTTGCCGCCGAAGCAACAGAATCGCGCAAAGAATGATGGTGCCATGGTCTTGTTTCAATACACTCAAGAAATTGGCGGTATTTATCTTGTAATGCGTTTACTTTGACCAAACAACCCCAACGCCGATATAAATAGAGGCTTTCCCGAATATACGTCTCCGCAACTGTTTCAAAGCCTTTTTCTACCCAATACTCCGCAAACAGTTCGCACGCCAATGCCTGGCATTGAATAAAGCCATTACGCTTTGCCGACTCGATGGCGCTATGGTAAAGCTGAGAGGTTTCCTCGAAGGAATCTTTTTTGCGGCGCCCTAACTCTGCCATCAATAACAATGATTTATGTTCAAAATTGGGCGGGTAAAGCACAGCATACGCATCCATTTTTTGCATGGATCGTTGTATTGATATCGCATTCTCATCAAATTGCTGGGTTCGCCTTATTAACAGCAATGCATTGTAAAAGACGTGGTCCACTGAAAGAATCGCGGGGGCTAATCTTGCTCCAAAGGATTCAACTTCCTTGCAATACACGTAGGCCAGCTCATCTTCACCACACCAAAATGCCAATTGCGATCGATAATGAACCAGGTAGGTATAATGCATACTCTGTCGAATCTTTCGAATTGTTTCAGTATCAAATACCTCATCATTTAATGCTTCATGAGCATTGACTCTGCCACTCAGCAACGCGTCCGCCAGGTTAAACATATAACTGCCGGCGGGATGAAAAACCGCCTTTCGATTGAGTAACTCGATCGTAGAAAGCGCATTTTCTTTTATAAGTTCTAATGACTCTCCTTTGGAATACAAGGGCACCAAAGCACTACAAAGACTTATCAACGCTCGGGCTATTTCCCCCTTTTCCATGCCAAACTCATACCCCTTTAAGTGCATGGCGACGCATTGTTCAAGCGGTGCTTTTAAATACCAAATCATTAAGGCCAAGAGGTTGTAACAGTTAGCGATTTCTCTACAGGGTATATAGTGATCAGCAATCAATTTTGCCTGCTGTGCTTGCTTGAAAGAAAGTTCCAAGATTCCATTTCTACGCAAATAAAAGGCATAGGTTCCTAACTGCATCGCAGCTAAATCCGACTGCCCCTCTTTCAATATGAGGTTGCATCCCTTGACGGCAAAATAATTCGAACTGAGACTCTCTCCAATGAGGTGGCACCCAGTCGAAAGATTTGAATAGAGTAAAACCGCCATTAAATGCGATTTTTCCGTCATTTCCTGCAGTGAGTGCATTTCGATCAAGCCATCGTTTGAGTGCTCAAGCAAAAACTGATTCTCTTTTTCAAACTCACTTTCAAGTTCGTCATCCGCAGGAATAGGTAAGCCCAGATAGCTCAATCCTTGCTTGCCAAAGCGAATACCTTGAACCCATTGTGCCCGCCCAATCGATTGGATAAGACGATTCGCGCAAATTTCAGCCCTGAGCAGGTCATCGGTTAATTCCGTAAACAAGGTTTCATAGTACTTATCCGCCACCTCCGGGTGCCCGCTTAAATACTCACACTCTGCCTCAATCAGATAGAGATCCCGCGCGCTGTCGTAGCAACTCTGCCAGGCATTGTCAGGTAACAATGCAATGCCTTTGTGGGCATAATCCGCTGCAGCCTCCCAAACGCTCACCGCTCTGGCTTGTCGAGCAGCCCGCAAATTCAGGAGCATCAACTGATGCAGCTCTGCCGGGTCAGACATCAGCGGCCGGGCATGGTTGAGTTGCTCAACGATTGCAAAACACTGTTCGTCACTCAGTTCGTCGATACTTTGACCTTGCTGCAACAGTTGCCCTACCTGAAGGTGCGTTTGCTGGCGCTTTGCCAAAGACATGGATTGGTAGGCGGCCTGCAGCATGCGGTCATGCAGAAAGCGGCATTGCGGTGAGACGGGCGAAAATTGCGTTAGGACCGGGCCCTCGGCAGGTGCATCGTCAGCAGTTTCCCGTTGCGACTGCACCATCCCCAAGAACCAGTCGCCCCCATCCTGTAATAACAGGCCATCGCGCAAGGCCGGCCACAAACAGCGCGTGACAGTGGCCAGAGGTTGTTCGGCAATCTTGGCCAGCACCTCCAGACTAAAGCGGCTGCCCACACAGGCGGCCAGTTGAATCATGGTCTGGGTTTCGACGGGCAATAAAGCCATTTTGCCCAGCATCAGATCAACCACGTTGTCAGCAATGCCCTTGGCATCAATGGCGGCAATGTCCCAGCGCCAGCGCTGCTGTTGCAGGTCGAAGTTCAGCAGCTTTTCGGTGTAGAGGGTTTTCAGGAATTCCCCGATAAAAAACGGGTTACCGGCGGTTTTAGCGTGTACCAGTTGCACCAGCGGCTGCAACTCTTTCTGGGGTCGATGCAAGGCATCTTCCAACAACCGGGCGACTTCGGGTTGGGCCAGCGGCCCCAGGGTGATTCGGTCAAGGGTGTGAGCGGTGATCGCGGAGGTCTGAATCTGGCGTAACGCCATCATCGCCGGGTGGTTATCGTCAACTTCATTATCCCGGTAGGCCACCAACACCAACAGGCGGCAGCGCTCTTCACTCATCAACAACGGAAGCAGATTCAGCGTACCGCGGTCTGCCCACTGGATATCATCGATAAACAATACCAGAGGATGTTCCCGGGTGATCTCCTTGATAAAGCGCTGGAACACCAGATGTAATCGGTTCTGGGTTTCATCTGCCCCCAGTTGTGCCACGGCGGGCAATTCGCCCAAGACCCAGGCGAAGTCCGGCATAAAGTCGATGAGGACTCGGGCATTACTTCCCAGGGCGTCGAGCAATTGCGTTTTAACACCCTGCAGTTTGGCTTCCGGCAACGACAGGGTGTTCTGTATCCAGCCCTTGAGTGCCGTTTGCAACGCTGAATAGGGAATGTTTTTCTGGAACTGGTCAAATTTTCCCGCGCAGAAAAAGCCACTATAGGCAGCGATTGGCTTGTGTACTTCATGTACCAGAGCGGATTTCCCGATCCCGGAATACCCGGCAATGGCCAACATGCGGGGTTTACCACCGGCCGCCTGGAAGAAACCCTGCAACAGGCGTTCAATTTCTTTTTCCCGTCCATACAGTTTTTGCGGAATCTGCAGGCGATCAGAGATGTCTTCCATGCCCAAGGGAAAGTCCGGGACGGGCTTATTTTGCGCCAGGGCATTGCGCACCTTCTCCAGGTCTTTCTTAAGGCCCAGAGCGCTCTGGTAGCGATCTTCAGCCGTTTTATTCATCAGCCGGTCGATAATCGCCGACAGCGCGAGCGGTACCTCATCCCGCAGTTGATGCAACGGCGTCTGCTGCTTGGCTATATGGGCATGAACCAGTCCCAGTGCATCGCTGGCCTGGAACGGTGGATGTCCGCTCAGCAGGTGATAGAAAGTACAGCCCAGGGTGTAAAAGTCGGAGCGGTAGTCCAGCGCCCGGTTCATTCGACCGGTCTGCTCGGGCGAGATATATGCCAGGACCCCTTCGATCCGCTCAGGCGGCTGCAGGGTCGGTTGTTCCCGCGATAACAACGAGGACAGCCCGAAGTCAGTGATCTGGGCCAGTCCAATGGCGGGCGAATACAGAATATTACCAGGGTGCAGATCCTTGTGAATCACCTGCTGGTAGTGGATCACACTCAGGGCTTCAGCCAGCTGGACAGCAATGTCCAGAAACACCGTCAGTGGCAATACCCCCTCGGGGCATTGCTTGAGGTAGGCGAACAGATCCACCCCTTGTTTGTCCTGCAGCACGATGGTGGGTTTGCCGGTTTCATTCCCCTTCGTAGCCAGTTCCAGTCTCTCGCCCTGGTGGCGTACGCCAATCCAGCCGAGGGTCTTGACGATGTTGGGATGGTCGAACTTGTTGCCGACTTCAACGCTGAACACAAAGCGCGACAGGGTCGCCGCATCCGGCGCAGCATCCGTAAGCTGCTTCAGGATAACAGACTCACCATCTGAATCTCTGACGGCGCGAAAAACCGACACGTGTTCGCCAACAAAAAGCTCTTGGGTAATACGGTAACCGGGTACTGACGTCTGCAAGGGAACTTCCACCCCGTGTTGGGGAACTCTGACAGCGTTGGCATCCCCTTGCCTCGGGTGTCAGATCAAATGAATGATATTAGTAGAAGTATAAACGAGAAGTGAAAAAGTGCGGGATATCCGAGGATTGCGGGTTGTCACCCCCAGAACGTAAATATTTCACATTCCCTCTGCGGGATTTGCCACTGAGCTAAATCTCCTCCTCCGGCACGCTATTGCACAGGTTGACCCTGACGTCATCCGAGCATAAGAACCCAATGGAGGAACCATCATGAAACATCCTAACCCTAACACGACGCCCTTGATTCGCACTGCACTGGCGGTTGCTATTTCAAGTGTGGCCTTTGGCGTGAACGCGGGCCCAGCCTTCCTGCAGGACTTTGTCCGGGTTGAGCAAACCCAGGAGAAACCGCCTGTTTTACCTGAAGACGTTATCGCACTGGATCCCCGGCTAAAGGAATTGGCACAGACACAACCGACCCTGCCGGTCATCATCATTCTGGGCGAGCAACCCCAGCATGCCATTGCCACTGAGGTTCGTGCCCAGTACGAGCCGGACATCGATGCTTTGGCCGAGAGGGTTCGAGCGATTTACCAACGGTATCTGCCCAAAGAATCACTGGCCGATCAGGAGCAGGAAATCGCGCACAGTAAATTACTTGAGCAATACCTTACCGGAGATGAAAAAGCGACGGTCTCAAAGCTCAATGCGGAGCGCGAACGCTTGATGAAAGCCATGCGCGAGGACATTGCACGCTACAGCGACGAGCGTATAGCGGCCACACAAATCAAAGCCATATCCCAACTGCAGGACTTGGGCATCAAAGTTCAGGACAGTCTAAGCACCCTGAATGCCCTGACCGCTGAAATCCCCTCGGATCAACTCGAAAATGTCCTTCGCCTGCCCGGAGTGGCTGAAGTCGTCTACGACCATCCCGGTGAACCCGAACTGAACAACCAGGTCAGCTCCCTCGGTGCGGATACCTGGTGGAGTTCAGGCTTTGATGGAGGAGTCTGGGATGTCGGCGTGCTCGACTCTGGTGTACTGGAAACCCACGAAGCACTGAGCGGCCACACTTTCTATGAAAACATGACGGACAATGGCAACCACGGAACCGGTGTCGCCTGCATGTACGGCAGCACCAATACCACCTACAAAGGGCTGGCATTCGGCCTGAACGCGATTCTGGTGGACGATGCCGGTAGCGATTCAACCTCTATGGCCGGCGCTGACTGGATGCTGCGTTCTGCGGGTGACGACCCCGAGGTCATCAATTACAGCTGGGGTAACGGTAATGCGACCGGCAATAACTGGCATGCCTTCTCCCGGTTTGTCGATGGGGTGGTTGCTGATTTCAGCACCTCATGGGCAAAATCAGCGGGTAACAATGGCTTCGGCACGAATACCATGACGGTTCCCGCCAATAACTACAATGCGCTGACCGTCGCTAATATGGACGACATGAACACGGTGACACGCAGTGATGATGTCATTACGGGTTCCAGTAGCCGGGGGCCAACGGAAGATGGACGCAAGAAACCCGATCTCGCCGCGCCCGGAAACAATACCATGACCTGCAACAACAGCGGGGGGTATTCCAATCTGGGCGGCACCAGTTCAGCGGCACCGAAAGTTGGGGCCGCAACCTTGCTGCTGACCGACGGTGGCAATTGGGACCCTAAAGCCATCAAGGCGGTGTTGATCAACTCTGCTGATTCCTGGGAAGACGGCAATACTGAAACTACCGCGGATGACGGTCCAACCACAGGCAAGGAGTGGAACAAAACCTACGGCTGGGGTTACCTGGACCTCTGGCATGCGCACTTCCACCGCAACGATTATTTCCGCAGCAGCGTCAAACCGAATGGCCAGAGCGGAGATTTCAAATTATACAAGGGCACAATGTACAACGGTGACAAAGCAACCCTGGTCTGGGAACGCGATGTGACCTATAACAACGCTTCAACACCCACCCAGTACCGCAACTTGAGTGATCTGGATCTGCGCCTTTATAACCAGAATTCGAATACGGTTACCGACTCTGATGTGACGATCCGCGATAACGTCCATCAAGTCGCCGCAACCGGGACGATGCCCGCCGTTGTTAAAGTTTATGCCTATAGCAGCAGCTTTGACGGCGCAAGTGCTGAGCCCTTTGCCCTTGCGACGGAAGAAGGCTTTTCAGTAGCGAGCGGACCAGTCTGGAGCAATACTCTGACAGCGCCCATCTCAGTTGCACGCGGAAGTGTGTTTACGGTTACGGCGGCCATTCGGAATAACGGTGACCTGACAGGGCACAGCGTAAACGCTTCGTTGAATCTACCCTTCGGCTTTTCGCTGGCGTCCGGCAGCACCACTCAAAGCCTGGGTACCGTTAATGACGGCCAGGTCAAAAACGCGTCCTGGCAAGTCAGAGCCCCCTGGTGGTGGTTCTTTGGCGGCAGCGGTCTGCTGAGCCTGAATGTGAGCAGCCAATCCTATGGCGAAACCTTCACCGGATCAGCAGTGCGCTTCGTATCGGTAAATTAACCTCAATAGGCTGCCATTCCGATTCACAGGGAGGCAGCCTCTTATTTTGCTGCTATAGTGCCCCTTCGGTTATCGGTCTTCTTCCAACAAAAAATAAAGGACACTACGAACATGAAAGACGACACCCTTGCCATTCATTACGGTTACACGACAGACCCCACCACTAAATCAGTGACAGTACCCATCTACCAGACGGTGGCTTACGAGTTCGACAATGCGCAGCATGGCGCCGACCTGTTCAACCTTGCGGTGCCCGGTAATATCTATCCCCGAATCATGAATCCGACCAACGATGTATTGGAAAAGCGGGTTGCGCAACTGGAAAGGGGTATCGCGGCGCTGGCCGTAAGTGCAGGTAGCGCAGCGATCACCTACGCGATCCAAACGCTGGCGACCGCAGGTAATAACATCGTCACGGTCCCGCAATTGTACGGTGGCACCTACACCCTGTTTCGACACATGCTGCCCAGTCAGGGGATTGAGGTTCGCTTCGCCAAAGACGACAAGCCCGAATCGCTGGCTGAGTTAATTGACGAAAAAACTTCGGCAGTCTTTTGCGAGAGCATTGGCAATCCGGCGGGTAACATCATTGATCTTGAAGCCATGGCGAATATGGCCCACGCCAAAGGGGTGCCACTGATTGTCGACAATACCGTTGCGACACCGATACTGTGTAAACCCATCGAATTCGGCGCAGACATTGTCGTGCACTCATTGACCAAATACATGGGTGGACACGGCAACTCGCTAGGGGGTGTCATTGTAGACTCCGGCAAGTTTCCATGGGCCGAGCATGCTGACCGCTATCCCATGTTAAACCAGCCAGAACCCGCCTATCACGGTGTTGTCTATACCGAGGCGATGGGACCGGCTGCGTTCATCGCGCGGGCACGCACGGTACCGTTGAGAAACACGGGGGCAGCCTTGTCACCCATGAATGCCTTCCTGATTTTACAGGGTATCGAGACGCTGGCGCTGAGGATGGAACGGCACTGTGCAAATGCAATGAAAGTCGCTCAATTCCTGGGCCTACACCCGCAAGTGGAATGGGTCAGCTATGCAGGACTTGAAACCCATGCAAATCACGCGCTGGCCCAAAAATACATGAAAGGCACGCCGGCTTCGATCCTCACGTTTGGAATCAAAGGTGGATTCGACGCGGGCACCCGCTTTTACGATGCGCTGAAACTATTCAAGCGATTGGTGAATATTGGCGATGCCAAATCACTGGCCTGTCACCCGGCATCGACTACCCACCGACAATTAACTGAAGAAGAGCAGAAAAAAGCCGGCGTCACACCAGAGATGATACGGCTTTCGGTGGGGATCGAGCATATCGACGACATTCTTGCGGACCTGGAACAGGCCCTTAAAGCGGCCAACTAAGCACCTTTTCAGGCAGGTCTGCTACGCGGGCAAAAAGCCCGCGTATTCATGGAAACATCCGCCCGAGTTAGCCTGCCTGACTCGCCCAACCTTCCACTTTCACGCACAACCCTTTAGAGACAATGCGAAGACCGGGTTGTTCAGGTGCCAAACCAGATGGCTCGATGGAGACCAGCAGATAATCCGCAGAACTGATCAGGCCCCACTCCTCTTTGGTAAGCGCCAGCGACAGCTCTTTCTGCACGGCTATCGTGCCCAGATGACGGATTTTGCCATCCTCGCGGGATTGCGCCCACAGCTGCAACTGCTCACCTTCGACAACCGTCGGTTTGCGCAATAGATCCATCCGTAGCGTTCGTCCAGCCTGGGTCAGCGTTGCCACCATATTGGGAATGCCGCCCTCATCTTGCATCACCGCCACATAATTGATTCGTCCACTTTCCACCGGCACCTGCCAGGGTGACCAGAGCAGCACGGTCAACACCAGCGTACAAGCCAGGCCACCGAAGGACAGCCAGCGGTAGAGGTTCAGACGTTTCAGCAGGGGATCAGGCTTGCCCTGCAACGCGAGTTGAATGTCTTTCCAGACCTTGCGATCGGGTTCGACTTCCGCCGTCAGTTCGTGCAAGGGTTGCATTTTGTCCTCCCAGGCGCGTACCCGCATCAACAGCTCGCGATCCTCACGCAGCAGCCGCTCAAAGCGTTTTCGGGCAAGTCCGCGCAGGGTTCCGAGCACATATTCTGAGGCCAGTTGTTCCTGGAGTTCCGGATTTCGATATCTCATTGCGCCAGACATTGTGACAACCTCGCGAGTCCTCGACGTAACCAGGATTTAATCGTGTTAATGGGCTGTTCCAGTTGGTCGGCAATATCCTCCCGACTGTGCCCATGGTAATACGCCAGCAGGATGGCGCTTCGATTGGCATGTTCGAGCTGGTTCAGGCAGAGGCCAAGCCGGTTTTGCAGATCCCCCTCCAACAGCGTACCCAGCGGTGTGGGACCGCCGGTTTCTGGAAACAGCGCTTTCACCTCTTCGTGGTCACGCCGCTTTTGCTCGCGCTTTTCACTGCGCAGGCGATCCAGCGTGCGGTACCGCAACAGGGAGGTCATCCAGGTGAAGGGTTCACCAAGATCGCGTCGATACTCCCCTGCTTTATGCCAGATCTGCAGATAGGTCTCCTGCAGGATGTCATTGGCAAGGTCGCGATCATGGACAATCTTCAGTGCGATACCGTTCATTTTTCCCGCCGTTAGGCGGTAGAGGGCTTCCAGCGCCCCCTGATCCTTGAGCGCGACGCGGGCTAGCAATCGCTCGATTGCATCCGCTTTATCTTGTTCAATCATAGCCATTCAAAGTCCTTTCGTTGGCTGGGGCCTGCAGTCGTTTTGACAGGCCCCATACCCGGGCACTTTACACTATTGCAAAAGCTGCTGCACATACTCTGGCAAATCCGAAATCTGTGCAAGACTCGGTGGTTGTGTCGTCAAATCAAGCACTTCGATATTATCCAGCCCCCCGTCTGCCAGAACCTCACGTTTGGCACACACCACAAACTCCACACCATCTGTATTGAGGGTAACACGAAGCCCGTCGTCATCTGTCCGGCTTCCGGCATCAAAGGCGTTGGCCACCCCGCGTAAGGTAAAACGCACCAGAGCATCCAGCCTGAGCGCTTCCAGTGTCTCGGGTTCGTCGCTGCGATCCACAACGCTACAGAATCCGGGTGAACCCGACACGTTGACCTGCGGCTGGTTCTGCGCATTCAGGAAAATACCGTCGAAGTCCTGGCTACCAGGGGTTCCCGGTGGGCTGACATTGAAGAAGGGGGCGCCGTCCGTCAGGCCATTGTTATCCCGTTCTTCACCAAGCAGGCCGAGAATCAGGACATCCGTTCCCTCCCCTCCATCGAAGTAATCACTGCCATCCCCTGGCGTCCAGATGAACGTATCTTCACCGGCATTACCGAATGCGCGATCACGATTATCGGCACCACGGTCGTCACCATCGACGCTGGTATTAAAGTCTTCTGTGCCACCAATCAGAATGTCATCTCCGGAATTTCCCACCAAAACATCTGCGCCCAGCGCTCCAATCAGGAGGCTATCGACACCCGCTTCGGCTTGAAGGACATCGGCCCCCCGTAAACTTTGATTGGGTGAACCACCGGGACCACCCGGATTCTCGGATAACAAGGCATGGCCCAGTCGATTGAGGTCTTTACCTTGCAAAATAGTGAAGACTTTTTCCGCGGGTGTAGTCGTGTCGGGGATCAGTATCGGCGCGTCAGTTTCGGTTGAAGTACTGCCGCCACTGCACGCGGTCAGAACGGCACAGGTCACCAGATTGAGTGCAAACAAGTGTGAGTTTTTCATCGTCGTCATCTCCAAAAAGTTTATAAAATTCGTCAGTTGGGCTAATTAGCGGGTCACCAGTGAATAGGCAGGCTCCGGCAGCACATGCACGCCGGTTTTGACCACCGCGCCATCACGCAGATCAAACACCTCGGTTTCTTCGCCGCTGCGTGACTGGCAAACAACAAATTCGGTATTACGCAGGTGGACAGCAATACGCAGGCCGGTATCGAGCGTGGCGGGATCGAGATTCGGGTCATCGGCCAGTGCGGTATCAAAGGCATTGGCGGGGCCACGCAAAATAAAGCGTACCAAATGATCCATATTCAACTCGTTCAGTCCCTGTGCAACCTCAGGGCTTGTCGCCGCGTCCAGCACCTCACAAAAACCGGGGCTGTTGACCAGATTTACGACGGGTAGACCGGTGTCCGGGTCCAGAAAAATACCGTCAAAATCGCCGCTACCGGGTTGATTGGGCGGGCTGACGGCAAAGACGGGTGAACTTGAGTCATTACCCGCCGCATCACGTGTTTCGCCGACCAATGAGAGAATCAAAACATCCTCACCGTCCCCTCCGTCGAAGAAGTCATTACCATCGCCGGGTGTCCAGATAAAGACGTCATTACCCCCTTCACCGAACGCAAAATCACGATTGAAGGGATTAAAGTCTTCAGTTCCGCCGACGATGACGTCATCGCCTTCTCCGCCGAACAGCATGTCGGTGCCCAGCCCTCCGATCAGGACATCGTCTTCTGCACCAGACTCCAACTGATCGCCGAACTGCAAACTCTGATCACCGCCGCCGTTGGTACCGCGGTTGGCAGAAAATAACGCGGCAATGGCTGGATCGGCACTTTGTGCGCTATTCAGGTCGTTACCCACAAGGGTCTCAGCAGCGACGGGTGTCATGGCTTGCGTGATGGATAGAATGGCCGCCGCAAGCAGCGTGGTTTGAGTGTTCATGGTTTTCCCCTATACATGAGAGTGTGCTGTTAGTGGATGGGTTACATCCGATCATCGACGGCCGTCACTCCCAATACGCCACCCTCCTGAGCAAAGTTGCAGGGTCATCTGAAAAAAGTTTTTTATTTTTTGTTTGCAACTTTCGCTGAAGCGGCGACGTAAAGGTCATGAAGCGGCCTTTCAAGCCCACACAACCTCTAACGCTAAAACGAACCGGAGTAACTGACTATGAAATTTTCCCACGCCATCCTGAGCACCCTACTGACCACCACACTGCTGATGCCGCTGGCCGAAGCCGCCCCGCCGTCGTCCTATGACAACCCCAGTGCCGAATGGATGCGCAAAGCCAAAACGAACATTGATGCGGGCAACTACGCCGCCTCGATTGAGGTGCTTACTAAAACCGTGAGTAAGGACCCCAACAATGCAGATGCCTACAGTCTGTTGGGCTACTCCCATCGCAAGCTCAAACAGTATGACGAAGCGGAGCACTTCTATGGTAAAGCCCTGAGCCTGGACCCTGAGCATGTCAGCGCCCTTGAGTATCTGGGTGAACTGTATGTCGAAACGGGTCGTCTGGCCGATGCCGACCGGATGCTCAAACGGATCGACGATGTGTGCTACTTTCACTGCAGCGAATATGACGATCTTCAGGCAATGATTGATCGCTACCGGCACGGCGGCGTTTAAGCCTCCTGATGCTCCGTCCATCGGTTCGGGTGGACGGAGACCCTGGTCACAAATTCAGCAATCCCTCTTCATTTTGCCCTCAACATCATCCATTCCGACGATACGGATCTGGCAGCACCCGCGCTAAAGTCGCGCTCATAACAAATGCGAGATTCGATGATGATGTTCCGAGCCCCCCTTAACACCCGCCGCTTTAGTCTTCTCCGATCCGGGCTAAACCTTGGATTCAGCCTTGTCTGCCTGGCGTTCACCTCTAACAGCCATGCCATCACCGTAGGCACCTATGAAATCTCGGCAGAACACTCTGGCAAGTGTCTGGATGTCACCGAATGGTCCACCCAAAACGGGACAGGCCTACAACAGTGGAGCTGTGACAGTGGCGCAAATCAGCGTTTTGAACTGGAAAGTCAGGGCAATGGTTTTTACCGGATTCGTTCCGTTCACAGTGGCAAATGCGTAGACGTTGCCGAGCGCAGCAACAATAACGGCGCGCTGATCCAGCAATGGGACTGTCACAGCGGCAGCAATCAAAATTCAAGTTCAAATTACTCGGTGGCACGACGCCACCGCCCCAACCTCAAGCCGTCTGGAAGGAAAATTTTGAGGGCATTTCTACCGGATCACGTTGGCTCGACCGCGCTTACACGGAAGTGAAAAGTGGCTGCGGCGTGAATGGCAGTCGGTGTGTCCGGGTGACCTATGTGCCTTCCAGCGAGGGAAGCCCGCGCATCGTCGCACGCAAGAGCCTGCCGACCGCAAAAGAGTACACGCTCAATTATGATGTGATGTTTGAAAACGGTTGGGATTTCGTTAAGGGTGGAAAACTCCCCGGACTGGGCCCGGACAAAGTGATTGCCGGCTGCATGGCAAACCAGGCTGATGGTTGGAGCGCCCGCGTGATGTGGCGTCGTAGTGGCACTCCGGTGATCTACTCCTACCACCAGAATCGCGCTAACCGCTGTGGGGATGACTTCTATTCGTCGGACCAATTCGCAATTGGACGTTATCAGGCGGTCTCTTTACACGTGAAGGTCAATGATCCCTGGGTTGCCAATGGCCTGATCGAACTTTACCTGGACGGACGAAAAATCGCCGAGCATCAAAACGCCCAGTTACGCAATGCCAGTGGTGGCAGCACCCAGATCACGCAGTTCCTGTTCGACACCTTTTTTGGTGGCAGTGACAGCAGCTGGTCGCCACCTCGCACCGTGTACTCTCGCTTTGATAACTTTGCGGTGTATCCCGGCTTACGGGTTCGTAATCGCCCGGGGGAATGACATAAACTCAACAAAAGCGTCCACCAATCCGTTGACACGGTCACTTCGCCAAATCAGGTGCGTGACCGATTCACGAAAGGCTGCAGGGAGCTCAAAACTCTGCAGTCGGTCTGCATAAGGATAATCCGCCAGCAATGATCGGGGTACGATACCGATGCCCATTCCCGCCAACGCACAACTTAGCAGCGCGTGGTAGGACGCAATTTCAATCACACGGGCCTGACGTTTCTCTGATTTAAGCCATGCCACAGCTCGCTGGCGATAGGCACACTGGGCATTGAATGCAAGCAAGGTTGATGCGTCATTCAACGCAAGCCCCGAGGGGCCGACAATAACCAAGGTCTCTGAAAATACCGGGCGACGCTGTAAGCGCTCGTCCTCGACCGGATCTGCAACGAATGCCAGATCAATCTCCCCCGCCAGAACCTGATCAATCAACAGCCCCGTAGGACCGGTCGAAAGAACCAGTGAAATGGCATCAAATTTATGATAAAAATCAGTCAACAGGGGGGGAAGCCGAACAGCTGCCGTACTTTCCATGGACCCGAGCCGCAATTCACCACTGAGCTGCTGCCCGGTAACGGCACGACGGGCCTCATCTGCCAGTGCCATCAACTGGTGGGTATAACCCAGCAGACGCTCACCTTCAATCGAAAGGTGCAGACGATTCCGGTCACGGTGGAACAGGCTGACCTTTAGATTCTGCTCCAGTTTCTGGATTCGCGCCGTGATATTGGAGGGCACACGATGAAGCCGCTCCGCCGCCTTAATGACGCCACCGGATTCGACAACGGCGCGAAAGACCTCAAGATCGGACAACTCCACACAACCTCCTCGCTTTTCACACATTAATTCATATTTCGTGAATATCCATTTCATTATTATTCATTATTATCGAATTTTTATAAACGTTAAAGTCTCACGTATCCGGCTTTTCTGAGACCCCGCCATGTTGAACTCAAAAGTAGAGACAAACCACGCCCAGGATCAGCGGCAGGGCATCCTCTTTGCCCTCGCAGCGGTCATGATCTGGTCAGGTTTTATTGTGGTTTCACGCAAAGCTGGCACCAGCACCCTGCTGCCGAATGACACCATGTTCCTGCGCTATGCAACCTGTGCAACCCTACTATTTCCGGTGTGGTTATTTCGCTATCGCTTTAATCTGTTTGAACCTCGCTTCCTGCTTATCACACTTGTGGGGGGGCTGATCTATGCAGCCTGTGTCTTTCGCGGATTTTCACTGACACCGGCCGGCCATGCTGCCGTTCTGCTGCCGGGCAGTATGCCTATGATGATCGCCGTTTGCAGCGCACTGACCCGTACCGAAACCATCAGGCGATCACAATGGCTCGCGATCGGATTGATCCTGGCAGGTCTCGCCCTCCTGTTGAAAACACCGCACTTGAACGAGGGCTATGCGTGGCTGCTTGCCGCATCTCTGGCCACCGTCGTACAAATGCTCCTGTTCGTCCAGGCGGTTCGCCTGCTGGGCCCGGCCCGCGTCGGCATTTTTATGGGGCTGGTACCTATACTTGCCGGACTGCTTGCCGTCGCCCTCCTTCAGGAGCCTTTTTCAGCTGAACTTGGCCTGGCCCTTGTTCTCGTGACGGCCGGTGCCTGGACAGCCCATTCAGGCGGATTTATCCGTACTCGTTTCGTCAATCCACAACCCAAAAGCGGAGTGTAATCGCAATGCCATATGTCAATATTAAAGTCACCCAGGAAGGCGTTACCGCCGACGAGAAAAAACGGCTGATCGAAGGTGTAACACAGTTGCTGGTCGACGTGCTCAACAAAAATCCTGAAACAACCGTCGTTGTCATTGATGAGGTGTCGACGGATAACTGGGGAATCGGTGGAAAAAGCGTCACAGAGCGACGCCAGTGAGGTAGAAGCTTGACAGCTTGCGGGAAATTGCTTGAGATGGCATGACATGATTCGATTGATGTGTTTATGCCACCTGTGTCCACACACCTGATAACTTTTTCACATGGGTTGAAGGGCTTGCGCCTCACCGGCATGCTGTTGTTGGCCTCGGTCATAACGCCCTACGCGCAGGCAGAGGGAACACCTGACGGTTTTATCCAAATGCTGGCAGGCCAGCTGCACCTGGATGAAAGCAATGTCACGCTCACGCGGGAGTCCATCGACTATCAGGGCAATTTTGATCGCCTGCCCTATCTGGGCGGCGCCGTGCAAATGCCTATTCGGCGCGGTTTGATCAATTTCGGCTGGGAAGGCGGTGGACTGGTCTCCTGGAAAAACAAGGATGTGTCCTACCTGGCCCAGTCCGGCCCCAGCGGGGGCTCCCTGCGTATCCGCTTCGACAACGTGTATCGGGCGCTGGATCTGTTTTTAGGTCTTTACACCTCACTTGACCCTGCGGAAGTTTTTCGGCTCTATATGGGCGCAGGTCCTCTGCTCTGCTGGGCACGCGCCGAAACCCAAGTGCTTGAGGACGAGACGAATCTGAACGATTCACCGCCAGCGATACCCGAAACTCAGTATGACAGTGACCTTGACCTGGGTTGGTATGCGCGTTTGGGTTTTGAGTTTCGGATTAGCCGGGATACCTGGATCGGAGCAAATGTGCGGCACCAGTCTGCCGAGGTGGATCTGTCAAAATCGTTGGGAACCCTGGATTTGGGGGGTGAACTCTATCTGCTGAGCATCACTCAGCGTTACTGAGCTTTTTTCTGGTCGCTTTCTTTAACACGATGCAAAAATTCGCAAGAATCGGGTCGAATGACGCAGCGGTGGAGCCTACACTCGGCCTGTAACGCTGTTTTCACACCTCAAAAATCGAGACTCGCGATGAACACCGCACAACGGAACTACGCACGGATCGCCAAGGCGATCACCTATTTCTCCCGCCACCAGCAGGAGCAGCCTGGATTGACTGAGCTGGCTCAGGAAGTCGGCGTCAGTGAGTTCCACCTGCAACGTCTTTTCACAGAGTGGGTCGGCGTTTCGCCCAAGAAGTTCCTGCAGTATCTCACCAAGGAACGCGCCAAGCAGGCCCTGCGCCAGTCAACGGTACTGGACGCAGCCTTATCTGTAGGATTGAGCGGCGTAGGGCGCCTGCATGATCTGATGCTGACCTGCGAAGGGATTACACCCGGAGACTACAAACGCCTCGGCGCAGGATTGAATATCCGCTACGGCCTGCACGATTCTCCCTTTGGCCCCTGTCTGCTGGCGACTAACGATCGCGGAGTTTGCAAACTGGCGTTTTACGATACTGAGCAGGAACGATCCCTGCTCATCGACGAGTTACAGATGGAGTGGCCGGAAGCGCAAATCGTGCATGACACGGGCGGGACACACGCCGTTCATGAAAAAATCTTTCCTGACCGGGACACACCGAGCGGATCAGGGCAACGTTTGCATTTGCTTATGAAAGGGAGTCCTTTTCAGCTCAGGGTCTGGGAAGCCCTGTTGAAAGTGCCGGAGGGCAATTTGGTCAGCTATGCTGACGTTGCCGTTCAACTGGGTGAGCCCAATGCTGTACGGGCGGTTGCCAGTGCGATTGCGCGTAATCACCTGGGTTACCTGATTCCATGTCACCGGGTAATACGCCAAACAGGCGATTTCAATCAGTATCGCTGGGGTGCTCCGAGAAAAATGGCCATCATTGGATGGGAAGCCAGTCAGCTGGCACTCAGAAATCAATAATGCCCAGAACCGGTTGCTTAATGGAACGCTCCATCAGCTCAGCGTTTGATAACCCCTCATACTGCTTGGCCAAACGGTCGATGTCGGTTACCAGTTTACGGCAGGGTTTCCCGGCAGCTTCGCATTGCTGCAACCAGTCTTCCCGAACCGGCAGCATGGCCTCCTTCCAGAGCACTCGTGCCGCTTCATCCGGTTCAATAATCGTCACGCCCTGGGCACTCAGGAGATCGCGCGCCTTGTTGGCAAATTTTTCTGTCTCGTGCACGACGGAAACGCCCACCTGTTGCTGAAAGTCGTAAACAATGGGCTTGAGCGCAGCAGGAAGGGCGTCAAAACTCTGCGGATTGAAACAGGTTTCCAGCGTGGTCGGCGCAATGTTCAATACCGTGTAGAACTTTGCCTGCTCATAGATCCGAAATGGAACAAAACCCATATCGATCCAAATCACGGCATCAATCAGCCCTTGCTGAAGTGCGGTATAAATTTCCGTAAACGGCATGCGCACTTCGGCATAGCCAAGCCGGGAGGCCATGCTCGGCATGGTCATGAAGGAAACCACTTTTTTACCCTTCAGATCGGCCGGTACTCTGATCGCCTCACGACTCATCAACGTTAACGGACGCACCGCCGCCACATGCGCCGGATAAACACCGCGCGCGTTGAATTCCTGTCGAAGATAAGTGGGCATCAAATCATTAATAATTCTAAACGTGAGGTAGGGATTGGCGGGCGCAACGTAGGGCGCCTGAAAGGTTTTGAGCAATTCGAATCCGCTGGCCTCGCCGACCGTGTAACAGGTCCCATAGTCTGCGACACCCGCACGCAATGCTTTAACACCGCCCACCGTACCGTAGAGGGAGCCACTGCCATAGACCTTCATTTCAATTGCGCCAGAGGTAACCGTTGTAAGCCAATCAAACCCGGCTTGCCAAATAGGTGGAAGTAAGGAGGTGGGCGGCGCAGGATGGGCAAACTTCCAGGTCAGCGTTGTCTGAGGAGGGTTCAGGCGTAGTGATCGATCTGACAACCACTGGGTAACAGGGTCTTCGATTTCAGGCGCTGTGGCTGGAAGCGTCTGTGCGGCGATATTTCCCGAAAGGCTTGTTAACAAAATAATCCCTGGCAGAGTCCGGCTTTTCATTACGATGGTGTCCCTCAGGGCTTATTAATATTATTAAAATGGCCTCTATGAATATCACTTTTGAAAAATGCGGTCTATGCTTTTTTAATCTTGTATCTTCCAATAAATGCCAGCCAGGGATGCCGTAGCAATTGAACAAGTCCACTCCTCTCGATCAATTTACAATTCACGGATTCTGTCACGAAAACTATCACTCTGTTAAATCGGCATTTGAACAAAACTTTCGGGAAAATGATGAAATCGGGGCTGCAGTTGCCGTCTACGTAGACGGTACTCCGGTCGTCGATCTCTGGGCTGGATATGCCGACGTTAACCGACAATCCCCCTGGGAAGAAAACACCCTGGTCTGTGTCATGTCGGTCACCAAGGCCGTTGCTTCACTTTGCCTATTGGTACTGGCTGATCAGAATCGCCTGGAATTAGATGCCCCGATCGCGCGCTATTGGCCTGAATTCGCGCAAAATGGTAAAGCGTCCATTACCGTGCGCTGTCTGCTTTCACAGTTAGCGGCTCTGCCTGTTGCAGACGCAGCGCCCCCCGGATCGGCCTTCGACCTCGATACCCTTGCCAGGGCCCTGGAAGTTCAGTCTCCGTTGTGGGAACCCGGCACACAGGCATGTTACCACTCCTTTACGTATGGTCCCATTTGCCAACAGCTGGTTCGTCGAGTGACTGGCAAGACAATGGGTGAATTTTTACAGACTGAAGTCTTACTGGGATGGGATATCGATTTTTATATTGGATTATCTGATATTGATCTCGGCCGTTGTGCCGACCTATCGGTTGGAGAAGGTATTCCTTCTCTAGAGGGAATGCGACAGCCAGGCACCTTTCTAAACCGAGCCTGGACACCCTTTACCCTGACGCAGGAGTTTTTCAATTCATCCACGTTTCGTCAGGGTGAATTTGCCTCCGCAAATGGGCATTCCAACGCACGCGCGATTGCCCGTTTGTATGGAATTTTGTCCCAAGGTGGAGAACAGAATAACAGGCGACTCATCAGCAAGGGTCTGCTGGACGAGGCTATAACCCTTCAGTGGGATGCCGTCGAGACAATGACCCAACGACACTTTCGCTATGCAAGCGGCTTTATGCTAAACAATCCACACATGTCGATTGGCCCAAATCCTGCGAGTTTTGGTCATCCCGGCCTCGGTGGTTCTCTGGGTTTTGCGGACCCTGCACAACAGATAGGCTTTGGCTATTGTTGCAATCGGATACATCCGATCGATTCAACTGGACCCTGCGCGGGCGGCCTAATTAACGCTTTATATGAGTGTCAGGCCCGCTTTAAGGTAAAGTAAAAAGTGGCCCCCTGCCCTTTATGTGCGACGGCCCAAACCTTGCCACCGTGTTTTTCAACCACGCGTTTAACGGTTGCCAGACCAATTCCTGTCCCTGAAAACTGTTTCTCGGAATGCAGTCGTTGAAAACTTCCAAATAATTTGGAGGCATAATTCATATCGAATCCATCACCGTCATCCCGGATAAAATACACATCCTGGTCCGGAGGAATTGAGGCTGGCAGCGTTCCCACACCCTGAGGAATGAAGCCTGCCGATAGATCCACTCGGCCGAATGTGATATGTGCAATTTCCCGCTGCGCCGAATATTTCCATGCATTACCGATGAGATTTTCTACGAGCGCTGACAACATGCGTGGATCGGCCAAAACGGTACAATTGGGCTCACATTCAGTGACAACCCGACGCTCGGGTAAACTCTCTTGCATTTCACCGAAGCGTTCTTCAACCATGGCCGACAGGTTAACAGGAGAAAGCGCCACTTCACGCCGTTGTAGCCGTGATAACTCCAACAAGCCATCGATCAGATCCGCCATTTTTTGACTGCCCCGAACGATACGATCCAAAAGCGCACGTCCGTTGACATCCAATTGTTCACCGAAATCTTCGGTCAGAATCTGGGCAAAGCTTTTGATCGTCCGCAGTGGTGATCGCAAGTCATGGGACACGCTGTAACTGAACGCATTCAGCTCTTCGTTTGCCAACTGCAAATCGTCCACCACCTGGCTCAACTGCTGATTGGCCTCTGCCAGATCACGTGTCCGATTCTCTACTTTGCGCTCCAGCGTTTGGTTCAAACTCGAAACTTCGCCGAACAATCGGGCATTTTCAAAAGAAATAGCAGACTGGGCCAACAAGAGATTAATGACCCCCAGTCGTCCCTCAGTGAAGGAATCCAAAGTAAGATTGTTTTCCAGATAAAGCGCGCCAATGGTTTGATCGCGATACATCACGGGCATACACAAAATGCACTTCGGATGTCGACTCATCATGTAGGGATCATCCGTAAAGGCTCTCTCAGCCAAGACGTCACCCAGGCTCACAATCTCATGGCTGTGTAATACGTAACTGATGACATTACGTGGGAGCTCAGAATCAGCAGCAAGTAGCGCAGGCGGTTCAGGCAACTCAACCTGATTATCTCGCCCAACCCGGGCTTCGACACGTGCGCCTTTCGCACTCTGTAAGATCAGCGCTCCCGACGTGGCACCTGCCGATTCGACGATAACGCCAAGAACCTTGCCCGCAAGACTGCGTAAGTTCAACTCACTGGAAATCACCTGGGCAGCTTTCATTGCCGAAGCAATATCCAGTTCAAAGGATTTTCCAGAATTCTGGGACTCTGTGCGCGAAAATTCGCGCTGCACTCTCTTTTCAGCAACCTGGAGCAGCGAAGCATGGATACGACGAATACGGCTGACTTTGACCTGACAGCCCCAAACGCGATAGAGATAGAGTGCCTCGCGCATGAAGGGCTCTGCCAACGTTTCCATGCCTTTGTTCAACCAGTATTCAGCAAAGCGTTCGCTCGCCAATGCCTGGAATTGGGTAAACCCAAACTTTCGTGCCTCTTCAATCGCATCGCGATAACCACGACTGATCGTTTCCATATCCGCCCTCTGAAAGCGGGCATATTCAACCTCCAGCAATAACCGCTTATGGTTAAAGTTTGGAGAATAGACTTCGGAAACGTGTTTTAACTGAAACCGGCATTCGTCGAGTAGCATTTGATCGGTTTGACTCAGTGAAGCGTTTTCCCATAGCAGCAATAACCCCAGGAACATAAATTGATCTATCGCATAGGATGCACGTGGCATCATTTCATAGCGACTTTGCACCTCCCTGGCGATCTTAAGAGCCACATCCATGTCATCTCGCCAGAACGCTAATTGGCTCTGATAGTGCATTAGCACAGTGTAATGGAAACTTCGCTTAATTAAGGCCAGATGGACCGGATCGAAACTGTTTTCGTCCAATCCTTGCGGGGACTCGTTGTCTTGAAGGGCAGATATAAAACCGCGAATAAACTCAGATATCGGAAAAAAAATGTTTCGCTTTTGTAAAAAATCGACGGCTTCACGGCTTCGCTCGGCCACCCGCTTAAGTGGTGCACCCTGGCTTATCTGAGTCGCCAAGGCATTGCAAAGATTGAATGAAGCGCGCGCGATTTCGCCACTTTCCAGTCCGAGCGAAACGCCGCGCTGATTCAGTTCAATACAATCGGACAAAGGCGCTCCCAAGTACCAGATCATGCTTCCCAGCACGTTATAGCAATTGGCAATTTCGCGACACAGTTGATAACTTTCCGCGAGGCGGCGGGCTTCGACAGCTTGTTCAAAGGCTTGTTTGAGGAATTGCCGACGTCTCAGCAAATAGGCATAACAAAGCAGTTGGATAGCCGCCAGATCTGACTTCCCGAAATGCCAGATAAGATTGCAGCCGACAATCGTGCAATAGTCGCCTAAAACGGGTTGCCCCAAAACCCTGCTATTGAGTGCAAGGTTCGAATAGATCTTTAACGCAATTTGATAACGCCGCTCTGTCATGTCAGGTAACTGATCTACGTGCCAGAGCACCCGATCTTTAGCAACCGATTCGAGACGCTCAAGCGCCTGCTCTGTCTCAAAGAGCAGGCGATGATCGTCAGGAATTGGAAGTTCCAGAAAGGCTAAACCTTGTCGACCAAATTCAAACCCGTTCTGCCACTGCCCACGCCCGATCGATTGCGTGAGACGCGTCGCACACATCTCCGCCTTAAGCACCGCATCGTCAATATGGTTGAACAGTTCGCCGTACACTCGATCTGACGTCTCCAAGTCGCCCATCAAATAGGCACATTCGGCCTGAACATCATAAAGACGTCGACATACGTCGAAGTTTGCTTCCCAGGCATTTTCTGGGAGTAATGCAATACCAATCCGACTGTAAGTATAAGCGGCCTGCCACACCGAGGCAGCCTGTGCCCGTTCTGCCGCAGATAAATTTAACCGAACAAGCACCTGTTTTTCGGACTCGACGTCAATCAAATGTTGCGCTTCATTGAACTGCTCTACAATTGAAAACAGGGAGTCATCACTGATTATCCCTCCCTGCGTGTCAGCCAATAACAAACGGCCCACTTTTAAATGCGTTTCGCATCGGGCAGTTTCCGACATCGACTGGTACGCCGCTTGCAACATGCGGTCGTGCAAGAACCGACAAGACGGTGAAAGCGGTGAAACCCGAGTCCTCAGGTCATCGGGTTTAACTGCCGTAGGAATGGACTCGATCGGATTCTGGACGACTCCCAACAACCAATCGCCCCCATCCTGTAGCAGGAGGCCCTCTTGAAGTGCCGGCCAGAGTCCACGGGCGACCTCCCAAATGGGTCTCTGGGCAATTAGCGCCAGAAGTTCCAAGCTGAAGCGGCTCCCAATACAGGCCGCCAATTGAAATAAAGCCTGCGTTTCGGTGGGGAGCTGTGCCATTTTACTCAACATGAGCTCAACGACATTATTCGTCATCCCTTTAGCGTTGATCTCATGGACATTCCAGACCCATCGTTGACGCTGCAGGTCGAAATTAAGCAAGCCCTCGGTATAAAGCGTTTTTAGCAATTCGCTGATGAAGAAAGGATTACCAGAGGTCTTGGTAAAAATCAGTTCGGCAAGAGGGGTCACTTCGATTGCTGGGCGAAATAGTGCATCTTCAAGTAACGCAATTACTTGATCGCGCTGTAAGGGCCCTAGTCGAATTTCGCTGTACGCGCTAGCCGTCAGGGGAGCCTCGGCGATTTTGCGTAGGGTTTGACTGGCTGGATGGTGTTCATCCACCTCGTTGTCACGGTACGCAACAATAACCAGTAAACGACAGTTCTCTTCCCCCAAGAGTAGCGGTAACAACCCAAGCGTTCCGCGGTCTGCCCACTGCAAATCGTCTATAAAGATGACGACCGGATGTTCGCGCGTGATCAGGCTAATGAACCGCTGAAAAATCAAATGAAATCGGTTTTGAGTTTCGTCAGCACCCAATTTGGCAACTGGCGAAAGTGGGCCCAGAACCCACTCTAATTCGGGCATAAAATCGATGAGAACACGCGCATTGGGCCCAAGTTCTGAATTCAACTTTTCGCGTCGTTCAGCCAGTTTCTCCGGATTGAATGATAACGTATGCTGGATCCATCCCTTCAGCGCCGTTTGGATAGCAGAGTAAGGAATGTTACGTTGGAATTGGTCAAATTTTCCGGATAAAAAAAGGCCGTTGTAGGAGGCAATCGGTTTGTGCACTTCATGAATCAGAGCTGACTTACCAATCCCGGAATAGCCCGAAACGGCCAGCATACGCGGCTTTCCACCCGCGGCCTGAAAAAAACGCCGCAGCAGCAGACTCGTTTCTTCTTCCCGACCATAGAGTTTCTGGGGGATTTGAAAGCGATCCGAAATATCTTCCATGCCCAGCGGAAACTCAGGGACGGGTAGGTTACGCGAGAGCGCTATACGACATTTGTCGAGATCCTTTTTGAGTCCAAGCGCGCTCTGATACCGCATTTCTGCGGTTTTATTCATCAACTTGTCAACGATTGCCGATAAGACTGCAGGAACCTCAGGCCGGATCTCGCTAACGGGAACCTGGGTTCTGGCAATGTGGGCATGTACCACGCCAATCGCGTCCTCCGC
>JADJWY010000007.1 GCA_016716085.1 Hahellaceae bacterium | reverse complement strand
GGAACTGGATTAGGCCTGAATATCAGCCGTCAGACAACTGGCTCAACGACTCGGTGGAGATATTTCGGTTAGCAGCCAGCTCGGCATCGGGAGTACATTTCGGCTGACGATCGATGCGGGTATCGAAAACAAGAGTAAGCTGTCAGCCGCTGAGCCCCGAATTGTTTCTTGTGGTGCCCAAAGCATCTGCGCTACCGACGCTCACACTGGAATCGTGCCGATTGTGGTAGCGACAACAGCGATTTGCGTAACCTTCTCCGAATCTGGCTTGAGCCAACAGGATTAACTGTGATTGAAGCGGAAAATGGTCGCCAGGCCATATCGACCGGGTTACATCGGCTTCGGCGAGGGGATCCCTATCGACTTGATTCTGATGGATATGCAGATGCCTGCCGCGAATGGACTGAGTCGATACAGAAAATCCGGGCATGCATGGGCTTCCTTGAAATTCCAATCATTGCCCCGACAGCAGGCGCTATGAAAGGAGCGCGAAATTATCATCGCAAAGCGGCTGCAGCATTTCTGAGCCGGCCGGTTAAAAATCGCTTTACTACAGAGTATTCGATCCTTCCTGAACTTCAGCAGTACCGAGGCTCCGAGGGCACCTGGATTATCCACCCCAAATTCTATTAGTTGAAGATAAATAGAGAACCAGGCTGAGGCCACATCCAGCTTGCTTGAATGCCCCTGGCTGGACGGTAACCGTCGCAGCAAACGGTCGCTCGGCGTTAGAGCAGGTGACCCTCAATGCCCTCCCTGGTGCTATTGGACAAGAATCTACCGGACATCACTGGCGTGGAGCTGGCGCCCCGTTTGAGAGCGCGCCTTCCCAAGGCACTTCTATCATAGCGCTCGGGTGAGAGTTTGTTTCGTGAATTTTGCAGTCGACACCGATATTGATCGAGCACTGCTAAAACCGGTGGACCTCGCCACACTGAAGACTCTGAGTGAGATCACTCCTCGTCAATCACGACGCCTCACAGCAGTAAATCGATTGCCCGATCAATTTCTTCGTGGATGCAATGTATTTTAGCTTGTACTGAAACGGTTAATACAAAAGGGTAGGGTCCGGTATCTCCCATGCTCTGATTGAGGCCATTTAAATAGACCGTCATATCCATCCAGCGCGTCATGAGGGCATCAAAAGAAACACGATGGGAAACGGGAATATCTTTCCGTAGTAAGGTTGTCTGCAGATTCAAACCCGCGCAGCAAATGCGCTGAAACTCGAATGCGTTTCCAGGTATCGACATATGAAGGTAATGCGACCAACATTCGGCTCCAATCTTCGCTGGGGTGAGTGACTGGCGTATGGGGAACAAATGTTTCCCGCCAATTTACCGCCCCGTTGCGAGTAGCGTCAGCGCAGGTATAATCCAGTCGTTCATCACTAAAACAAATTCCTGACATCTGCTGGCAAAACCCGGATCGAGACGATCAAAGACACTCCAATAGTAGTGTCCAGTCTCATGTCGGAAATGACCTAACAAAGTTCGGTAATTCTCATCCATTTGATTGGGTATGCGTTCTGGCGACACTATCTGCCCCGGCAAGATTTATGGTCGCTGTACCGCTTAAGTGGCCCGGATCACGGGGGGACTCCGCAATTGGCCGACGAAAAATGACTGTCAGGCGTTTTATCATTCAAGAATTTAAATCGAAGCGTTGCCGTGTCTGCAGGTAAATGGGGACAGTCTAAAAATGGTAAATTCAGCGCCTTAACGTATACAGACAGCGCCGTTTGGCAACTTCTATACGCCCCCAAAGAATCTGGTTCAAGTTGTTTGAGAGGTCTGGTATCACCAGGTTACAGCGGCATGCCAGCAAAATGGCGGCGATAGATCCATTGATCCTTCTGAATGAATTGCGCAGCGCGATTTCATCCAATTGCACACATTATGTTGTTGCTAAATTGACACATTTCGAAAAGGCGCACCCGCCCCATCACGCCAAATCCCTTCAAGTAGGGTCTGGTTTGAATGGCGTTCATTTTAAGCGAACCCGGATCAAAACCTACCGAGTCGATCGCAGGCGGCGCAGTGTGTGTTCTCAAAAAAAGAGTGGGCGATTCGTTATACGTGCATCGGAACAGATTCAGCGTTTGAGTCCTCAGGGTTTTCTGACCCATTTGCAAATAGAGGGCTATCCTCGCAACAAGCGAGTCGTTACTATTCAGACCAAATCACTGGGCAATCAGGTTTAAAACCTTTTAAGGGATTATCATCAACTCGAGCTTGTAGTTTCCCCCCCTCAAAAAGGAGTAAATTTGATTGGTAATTGTTGATATTGCGGCATTATAAATCGTTGTCGCACCTTTAGGCATTGGTTTTTAAGGTTGATATAAGGTGCGGCCTTCAGAAAGAAGTTGATTCGATTTCTATTCTGGAGGCCGCAATGATCACAAGAGGATATCGCACTATCCCCTGCGAACTGTTCTATTGGATAACATTTTTAAGTCAGGCGCTACCCCTACGATCCGTCGGGACGTTTGTGGAGCTTTTGTCGGCGCCATGTTGACGCCGACCGGCTTTGTGACGGACGCCTACCTGATGATCGACATGCGTAACCACCGGACGAGTTATTACAAGTGGTTACAACAGGGCAATGGTCCTGGCTGGCACTGGCCGGACAACTCGTCAGACCTGTTCTTCTGACCTTGAAGCCGTCGGCTGTGTATCTGGTGATCGATGACACCTTAACCTTGCGATCCTCGTGCAAGGCACCGGGTAGTCAGATTCATCATCAGCATGGCAACAAGCCCAATCTGGCGACGTATGTACGCGGCCAATGCTGGGTGAGTCCGGCCATGATCGTCAGGCGTCTCAATTGTGACCCGGTGGCGTTGCCGCTCTTGTCACGCCTGATTCCCAGTGCCGGTAACACCGGCAAACTGGTCGCTGCGAACACACTGGTGCGCAGCGTTTACCGGCTATTCAGCGGTATCAAGGTCCGGGTGCTGGTGGATAGCTGGTATATGCGTGCGGTTTTATCGAGTCGATGGAACGGCGCGGATTTGAGGTGATCGGGCAGGCCAGAATCGATACCCGTTTGTATGATGCGCCCTTGCCACGCAAGCCGGGGCAGCGAGGTCGTCCCGCCAACTATGGAAGACAATATACGCCCAAACGCATTGCTCATCTGAAGCGGATCACCAAAACGCTGGAAGCTCCACGGCAAGGATCAGGTGGTACGCTATCGGAGCAAAAGGGTGAAGGCCCGCTTTCTGAAAGGGCGTTGGGTGCGAGCCGTTTGGTGCGAGTTTCAAAGTGATAGCGGTCGCTGGAAATCAACCTGCCTGCTGCTCAGTACCGACACCGATTTATCCCCTGAGGAAGTGATTGAAAGCTACGGCCTGCGCTGGCCGATCGAATCGATGTTCAACCAGTTGAAACTGGCCTGGGGCTTAAAGGAAGCCTGGCAGCAAACCCGTCAGACGCTGCATCGCTGGGTACATATCACCCTGGTCGGTTATGGCCTGTTGCAATTGCTCAGCTGTATTGGAAAGCGACACCGTCGATGCCTTGTGCCGACACTCCCCTTGGCGCAAAGGTACACCCGGACAGCGGGACAAATTCGGAAAGGACTGTGGTCATATTAAGGCATGTCAGGGTACGCGACTTCTGGGACAGTAAATGCAAAAATTCAGGCCGCCGGATTGGCAAAATCCCGGGAACCAGGAGATCGGGCGAAAAGCCGCCTGACACCAGGGAGAACCGGCGTTAAGCAGAAAAAAATCGGCTGCGAAATAGTAGCTGAGGTGGGGTTGTTCGCTCTAAACTCGAGATCATCAATAAACCCGCGTAAATTGGGCCTATCAGTCAGCGAGCGCCCTTGTGAGGCCAGTTTCCAGCGGGCCTGATTATCGATGGTTTGCAGCAAACCCGACTCCAGTTCCAGTCTGAATTTGCAGTTTTTCCAAAGATCATCTGAAAATTCTACAGGTAACTGAAGTGCTTTTCGCAAAATCTCTCGCGTTTCAGCGGGATGATGTTCAATAAATTCGGCCGCAGAGGAGAGCGCACTAAACAAGGGGATCAGTTGTTTTCGATCTTTTGCTCCCAAACCATTTCGACTGACCAGATTGAACCTGAGTGCATAGGTTTCTGAGGTCGACAATCGAATTGATTCTTCTGCCAGGGCGCGGCTAGCCTCATACGCCCATGGTTGCCACATCGCAATGGCGTCGAGCTTACCGCTTTCAAGCATTTCATTTAGCTCAGGCGGCTGACCTGTCACAGGCTGGAATATCAGACATCGAAAGGCCAGAAAGGATGAGTGCGGTTTCCAGATAATAGTGGCTAGAGGTACCTTCAACGTACCCCACACGTTTTTTCTTAAAATCTGCAATCTGACGGATCGATGCACTTTTTCGGGCAATAATTGCAACGTAATCCGGTGCCGTCACCATTGTTGCGAGTACTGAGAACGCTGGACTCATCCAAATAGTGCGTCATAATGACCATATCGGACACGGTAGCGATATCGGCTTCGTTATCAAGCATGGCTTGCATGCATTTTTCGCCACTCACGCAGGAGTTTAGAACAACGGGTTCTGCAAGGTCATTGAAATAACCATGGGCTTGCGCGACATAAAAAGGCAAATTCAAAGGTGTTCGAGACGTGGCAACAACAAGATCCGAATGGGCTGGATTAAACAATTGAAAAGCAATTAAAAGAACAAACAAAACCGCTACGATTTAAAAGGGTTAAACGAGAAGGCGGCATACAGACATCTTAAGGTATGAGGTAAAGGCCGGAGGAGGGTATCCGTTTCAACTCATCCTAAATTTAGTCATGGAGCCATGCAAGAAATATCCGGAATACCCTATTCAGACACTCCATTTTCTCTAAGCAAATCACTTTCTTCATCGGACCTTGCTTCTTGCATCTTTCGTTTGACCGCATGATCTGATCGTGTGTCCAGACTCGTTGTGCGAGCTCGTTCCCCGGTATTTGACACCGGTTTGTGCGGCCTGGTTTCGATGGCCAGAACCGGATTGGGCATTTCAATTCCAGCACGGTCGAACGAGATTTTGACTCGCCTGAGGGCTTCGCCGCGAACCTTCATAAAATCCACGTCTTTCTGATTAACCCATCCAAGGAGTTGCAGCATCACAGTTGAATCACCCATAGACCTGATAATAAACGAAGGCTCAGGGGATTGCAGGACACCGGGCGTATCTCTCAGGGCGCCGACCGCAACATCCTGAGCAACTAGCAAATCTGTGTGTGGGTGAACCCCAGCTCAAAATCAAACCGCCGCTGCGGATTTCTCGAATAATTGACAATGGTCGCTTTATAGACCTGCGAATTAGGAATGCGAATATGGTTACCTTCAAAGTTCATCAAAAGTGTGGACCTTGAATTTAGCGAAATGACACGCCCTTCCGCCTCGCCGATACGGATATGATCAAGCGGGGCAAAGGGCTGCTTGATACTCAGGAGCATACTGGCGATGTAGTTTTCTATGGAGTCCCGCGTTGCAAAGCTGAGCGCTAGTCCTGCAAGTCCAAGTCCCCGGCAATGGATGCAATATAGCGCTGCCCGCGCCCAGGACATCGAACACCGCCAACAGTGAAAGCAGTACAATGCAAAGCTGAACGACTTGAATAACCAGGGAACCAATAAATGGGTTTGGCACTATCTTCTCTACCAGAAAAAATAGCCGCCCCACCCCATGTGCGAGTATGCCTCCAAGCACGATGATAAAAATCGACAAAATGAAGAGGGGGATCATTTTCAACACGAAGTTGGACCACTGGGACAGTTGTTGGTGCAAGGCTGACAACCTGAAATCCAAATCAGTTTTTACATCCAGCTCGCTCTCAAGAGCAACCGCATTATCGAGGCGTACGGCAATTTTTTCCGCTTCTTTGATGGCTGCCGCTGAGGGAACCTCGCCCAAAAGGTGTATGACGCCTTCGTCCACGCTTACACGAATCTCCTCAAGCCCAGGAATTCGCTGATAGATTTCATGGAGTCGTTCCTCCATTTTCCTGTCCTGTTGATGAGCAGGCGTGATCTCAATACTACCCAGTGTGTCCAGCGGGGCGCGTCCACCTGACTCCTCCGCTATCGCGGATACGGCAAAGCTTAACCCGGCAAATAAAAAGAGTGCCGCCAAAGAATCTAAAAAAGCACAACGCCCAGTCAGTTTTTTCATGACAGGTGCCCTTAGACTACCCGGTCGTCTGGTTCAGGCAGGCTAAGCGCGGCGACTGTATCGAAGGAAGTACATGCAATTCGGTCCCGACCACTCCGTTTGGCTTTGTAGAGTTGTTGATCTGCAAGATTAATCAAAAAATTCGGATCCTCTGTTCCGACGGGGTAACAGGAGGCCATGCCTATCGAAATTGAAACGACAGAAATGGGCGTATCGGGTGCGGTTTCAATTGCCAGTTGCCTAACCGAATTCAGCAGTGTTTGTCCGACCAGGACGGCACCCGCCGTATCCGTATCACCAAGGACGATTACAAACTCTTCGCCTCCATATCGGGCAACAAAATCCATCGATCGATGGCAAACCGATGCCAGCGCTTTCCCCACCGATTGAAGACACTCGTCGCCCTTCTGATGCCCGAATCCATCGTTGTACTGTTTAAAATAATCAATGTCCACCAACGCGACGGTAATAGGGCGACCATGTCGCTGCGCAACCATCCACTGATAACTGTAAACCTGCTCAAAATGCCGCCGGTTGGGTAGCCCCGTCAGGCTGTCTATCAGTGACAGCGCCTTCAGTGCATCCCTTGTGCGATATAACTCCAAATGATTCTGAATCCGCGCTCTGACAATCGCGAGGCTGTAGGGCTTGGTGATGTAATCAACCGCCCCGAGGGCAAGTCCTTTGGACTCTTCACTGGTTTGATCCAGCGCGGTGACAAAAATAAATGGAGTTTCCTGATTAAGCGATTCTTTCTTGATTGCTTCGCATAGCATGTAACCACTCATTTCAGGCATGAGGACATCCGATAGAATAATGTCGTACACCTGGGTCTTTGACAGAACGAGCGCCTCCTTTGGAGATGGGGTACACGTGATGCTGTAAACGTCTTCCAACCCTGCACTTAAGGTGTCCAGATTGCCTTGGTAGTCGTCTACAATCAGGACCCGTGGCCTTACTGGCTCCTGATTGAGACTCGCCACTATCGGCATCGTCGGAATAGGGGGGTTTCCAGGTGCTAACATGGGCTCCGATGTGCGCGCCTTAGTCTCTTTGGATGGGCGAATCTGAAGGAATTTCGATCGCAAGTACATTGCGTGACTCACTTTGTGCCGAATCTCAAGCGGATTCAGCGGGAGAAATAAAAGATCAAATCCCTTCAGACGTGCTATGGACAGGTCGACCAGTGCCTCCCGCTCCAGCAGCAAAAACGCCGAGGTGTCATGCATAGCAAGGTACTCAGTGAGGCGCCTCATAGCTGCAGCAGTTTGACGCCGCACAATCGCACCGTCCAACAGCAGCACCCTTGGTTGACGATGCTCAAGTCGAATCAGCAGGTCATCAACCTGAGGGGTGGGGATGAGGGGTGCAACGTCCTGGAGCGCTTTGCACAACTCGCGATAGAGTTCGAGTGACTCCGATACAAACATGATGGCGTTGGGCATTGCGTTTTGGCTCCCTGATTACAACTTTCGGTTTAACGTGTCTATTTCAAATTCAAAAGCCGGGCCACACCATGATTAGTTAATCAAATCATATAGTTAGGGCTTTATGCCGTAGACAGGTCAGGCTTGACACGCCCAGCGTTTGCAATCTTTACACACCCCCCGGTCAATTTTTCAAAATCCATTCCCATAACGCTCATACTTGAAAAGCGACGTCCTTAATTGATTCCTTTTCCATCCAAGCGTTGCGTCGATCTCTGAAACTTGGCACAAGGCCTGCTTTAGGTAACTTCGTGGCACGACCACATTGTTAGCTCAACCACCATCAAGAGGATAAAACAATGAATTGGGACCAAGTAGAAGGTAACTGGAAGCAAATTAAAGGTAAGGTTCAACAGAAATGGGGAAAACTGACAGACGATGATCTTGATATCGTCAAAGGTCACCGGCAGGAACTGAGTGGTAAGATTCAGGAGCGCTATGGAATCGAGAAGGAGAGGGCAGAAAAAGCCGTCGACGAGTTCTGTAAGTCGCTTTAACCCTTCCCACCCAAAAAAAACCGGCTCAAAAGCCGGTTTTTTTTCACCCAGATGCTTCAAATGAACGGTCAGGAATCTGAAAGACTTTTCCACAAGATATGTCCGGCAGCTAAAAGCGGTGAAGCCATCAGTGCTCCGATAGGACCCCAAAGCCAGGTCATTACAACGACGCCGAGAAAAACCAACATTGGAGAAAGCGCCAGTTTTTTCCCAAGCACAGAAGGCGTAATCAACTGCCCCTCAATTGCGGTAAGGACTAGAAAGGCCCCTGGCAATACGCAAGCCTCCTGAAGCGAGTTGCTGGAGGTGACACCAACTAGCAGTAGAAGAAACGTCATCACTGCGGGCCCAACAAAGGGGGCAAAATTCAGTAGACCCGCCAGAGTACCCCATAATAAAGGATTGGGCGCATCTAACAACCAAAGAACCAGCGCAACAACCATTGCAAGCAGTAGATTAATAATCGAGACCGTTCTTAGATAGGTCGTCATTTGGGCTTTGATCGCTCGCGATAATCTAACCAGTCGCCGACGCCTCCCAAACGTGCTGACCGAGCTTACCAGAGATCTCAATATCTGATCGTTCGAGGCTAAAATAAAATAGGTCATTGCCATGGTCATCAGGAACATGGAAGTCACGTCTGGTAGGTCATCTATCAGTAAAGATTTCATGGTGCCGCCCGACTCCTCGACGAGCGCCACCTTCGGTAGGTTTTCTAGGGGCGAATCAACGGCGGCCATAGTGGCAAGCTCTTTGACCTCGCGCGAGACCTCCTGCAAATCGGACAGCGGGCCCGCTGTCTCTGCCAACTGAACTCGTAGATGTCTCAGGCTCGCAGGGAGTTCTTCGATCCACTGCGCGGCAGGATCAATCGTCATATTCACCACCATAAGAAGCGACGACATTATCGCCACCACCAGGAATGCGGAGGCCATCGGCGGAGGTATGTGATTCCGCTGAAGATATTTAATGAGTGGAGAAAACAGTGCACTTAGAAACCAGGCCAGAGTAAGTGGAATGAAAATAAATGCCGCTTCTCTCATCACTGCACCAAGCACAATGATGCAGAGGCCACCCAACATGAACAACTTGGCTATTTCAATGCGAATCAGGATCTGCGCGCTATCGTCAGAAGGCGCCTGGGATTTAAAAAAGGAGACGCGTCGAATGAGGTTGAACCAGCCAACAGGACGACGCGCACGCACATCCACCTTTTCAGAAGTGGCTGGCAAATCAGAGGACTTCATCCCCGGGATCTCCCAATAATTGATCGAAGATTTCAACAAGCGTCAGTACCTCGCAAAGTCTGTCCTGACTATCATGGAGGGCGTTGGGGTAATCCGATGGGCGAGTTGAAAAATAGCCAACCATACAGGTTAAAAACAGCCCTTCGGGACTAACGGCCGCTTTGGTCATCTTTTGTTGTATCGAGTGATGAGCTTCGGTAGCCGACGCGATACAACATGACAACTCCTTATCCTTTTGCGAGACCTTATTTTTGCGTTTTCAGTGCGGCTTTAAACATCCTTAGCCTCCTGTTGAGATTTATTGGAAGGGTTCGACATTCGGGACAGACGTTCATAGGTACGAGGTAAACCCACAGACGTAATGGCATCACGCAGTGAATGCCACACAGCCTATCGCGATCACTTGAGCACACGTCCACAGAATCACAACAATCTCTGTCGGTATCGACGCCCTCCATGCCAGGAATGCTGCAACTGCGCAAAAAGCCTCCCAGAGAAAGGCGCAGATAAATGACAGAATCAAGAGGTAGAACAGGGTCGTACAGAGCGCGATCCGGGACAGATTCAATTCGCTGCCCATGAGAGAAACAAGCGCAGATGCGCACGTGTTCATCTCATGGGCATAGTCTTGAGCGCGTCAAAGGCCGTTTCTTCTTTGGTGGCGGAAGCGTCTTCACGCTCCGAGCACTTCTGCATGGTCTATTTTCTCATCAGGTGCGCAAGGATGACACCCGCGCCAAATGCGACACCAAGGGTGGCCGCCGGGTGGTCATACATAAGCTGTTTAGACCGTTCAACATATTGATTGAAATCCTCCTTAACCCTCGACTCTTTAAGTTCAAGGTAAGCGCCAAAGAATCAGCCTAATTGACACAGAACCCTGCAATCGTGTGTGATGCTCAGTTGGCGGCTACGTTCCAGGGAAGTAACGCGTCTATTTTTGCAGGCGTGTCTGCCGTTGCGATGTGATCCAGCACGTGGCGGATATAAGACAGCGGCTCCAGATTATTGGCTTTGGCTGTTTCAATGATGGAATACCAGGTGGCACTGGCCTCGGCACCGCGGCGCGTATCGGCAAACAACCAGGCTTTACGACCCACCGCGAAGGGACGGATAGCATTTTCAGCCAACGCATTGCTGATGTGCAGGTCACCACGCTGGCAGTAGCCGATCAGTTCGGGCCATTGGTTGAGTATGTAGTCCATCGCCTGCCGGGTCTTTGAACCTTTCATCACTTTGCCGGTCTCTGTCTCAAGCCACGTCCTGAATGATGTCAGCTCAGGCAGGGCCAGTTCCTGACGCACCCGATAGCGCTCTTCCGCGGTGAGGTCTTTAATGTGCGTCTCAATCCGATACAGCTTGCGAATATAACCTAAGGCCTCTTCAGCCTTTGACCGCCCGAGCTTCCGGGCCTGCCTGGCATCGACCTTGGCATTCGCACGCACCACCTCAACAAACTTGCGCCGGGCATGATCCCAGCACCCGATACGGGTAACGCCTTGCTGTTTCGAGATGCTCGCATAGCCTGCGTAAGCATCAGCCTGCAAGACACCACTGAAGCCCTGCAACAGACGATCGGCCACACCCTGCGCACGGCTGGGATCGTATTCAAACAACACGGAGAGCTGAGAGGAGGCCCACCGCGGGTCACCCACATCCACTTTTGGGATTGTGCAGTTTTGCCCTTTTCCTTGAGCACCTGCATACGGGTTTCGTCGGCCTGCAGATAATCCCCTGAACACTGGCTCTCCCGCAAACGCTGGAGAAGCGGTTTGAGTTGAACGGCCAACTGGATAACCCAGTTCGCCATACAGGTCCGGCTGATCTCATGGCCAAGGCGTTTAAAATCTGTTCCTGCCGATACAGGGCAGTCCATCGGCATATTTCGAGGTGATCACCTGGGCCAGGAGTGACGGTGAGGCAAAGGATTTACCCAACGGATGAACCGGACGGGACGCACTGATCACCTCATCCCCTGTCGCCGTCTCGAAGACCGCCTTTCCTGCCAGATCTCCAGAACCTTGAGCTGGGCAGGAATGTATTCCAGTTCTTCCTTGACCTTGCTGAACCAGGTACGGGTCGAACCGGCCCTCTCGGCCTCCGTCAATCTCAGCTCAACTCGTTCGCGAACCAGCGTATCGCTAAAATCACGCGTGCGGGACTGGCGTTGCTTACGCGCTTTCGCTTCTTCCGGCGGCAGTTGTGCTTCGGGGAGGCTGTCGAGCAGTTCCGCCAACTCCGCTTCCAGCTCGGCTTCGTCAAACAGATTAATCTGGTGACTCAGTTTTTCACTGCTGGCTGCGAACTTTTGCACCATCCTCAGACGCACAATCTCTTCGAGTTTGAGGATATAGCGATCCCGTTCGTGGATATCGGCATCCTTGCGTTTGATGGTCTGCCTGAGTGACTCGTCAAGCTGTCCGATCGTCTGATCCAGCACCTGAATCTGCGCATCCTTCTCCGTCAGAAGTTGCTCAAAACGCCCGACAAGCGCTCGCAGTTCGGCGACTGAAAGGGCTTCGGTATTGAGGTTTGACAAGGTGGGTTCAGGCTTTGAAATCATTGGCTTATGATACCACATCCGTCCCATTCCCAACACGCTTTTCGGCTAGGCAACCGAGTCATAATGCAGAATTCTGTGTCGCCGCATCAGGTTGAGATCGTAGCCATCCAGCAACCAGTTGATCTGCTCGCCGGTGAGCGAAATCAGGTCTTCCCCAGCCCGTGGCCACCTGAATTTTTCCTCTGCCAACGCCTTGTAGTAAAGCACGAAACCATTGTCTTCCCACATCAGGCACTTGATACGATTTTGGTGCCGGTTGGTAAAGGCATACAGCGCCCCACTGAAGGGATTATGCCCCAGCTCGAGTTCGACCAGTGCCGCCAGACTGTTGGCCTGCTTGCGAAAGTCGATGGGAGGACGATAGAGATAAATATCCGGCAGAGACAGGGATGGACGCAAATACCGGGGACGCATCACAGTTGTCTCAGAATGTCGCCAAGCAAATCAACATTGTGAGCGTGTAGCCCCGTGATCACGATGCCATTGGGAAGCGTAAGAGTAAGCTCATCGGAAGGTGCGACCATGGTCGGCAGCACTCGTGCAAAATCAGAACGCACGTGCGTCAAACTTGTCTGAGACACCTCATGATCGAGTTTACGACGCCAATAGACAAACTGGTGGTAGCTGATGCCTTCGCGCTCTGCGTAAGCTGCACCGGATAATCCCGAATCACGCCAAGCGTGAATGCGTCGCTGCCAGAGATGTTCAAGTTGAAGTCGTGTCATGGGTTTCTCCTGTTAATTTCAGACAGGAGTCAGACTGACAGACCGTGAATCGGATGGGTAGACGGGGATTTGTTGGCGCTTACAGTTCAAGTGTCTCGGATGCTTGTTCTGCTTTCTGCCGGAGAACGGCTTCAGCGTTCGCGGCTTTCTCAGCAATAGAGTCAATTTTGCGATGCGCTTTGTCGTTCACTTCATCCGTGAATGGCGTCGAAGTGAAAGTTGACGTATCCAGCGTACGCGGATCTAACGTGGTTTGTGCTGCGGTTGCTCCAGTAGGCATAAAAGTCTCCTTTACAGGTTTTATCAAAATGCGGGAAGCCCATCCCCACAGTTTTATCTATTCAACAGATGTGCCATTTCTAACGCGGGCCAGATTTCACCAGTGATGCACCCTACAGGGTAATCATGAGCGGAACTGTGCAAACTGTGATTCCTGAATTTTTACAAAATGATTAGTAAATACGGCGCTGGTTGAGCGAGAGAATTTCGAACACACAACCCAATTAATGTTATTAAACAATATGTTATGAATATTGGCACGTGTCATGAAAGAGTCAGGGTGCTCGACAAGCTAATTCAAATAGGAGAAATCCCATGTCGGTCTCTGAAGTGCGTCAGCACTTTGTAAAACAAGCTGAAAAGCAAATCGGTCACTCGGTTCCCTTGTTGGTGATAGGTGAAAACACGGTCGTTCTTAAAGCCAATGACCAAACCTGGAGAGTCTGTTTCAACCAGGACGAAGACGGGAATAGGCTCGTTCCATTGGGATCGACGCATGAGCGATTGGATCTGCTGGCTACCGCGGTTGAAGCCTGCTTGTATCGGCTGGAAACCCAATGTCCGGAGTCCATGTACATACTTATCAACAACCATCTGGACTTGACCTCAGCAGCCTTCTGTCACGCATTTCTAACTCAGGTGGCAGAGGTTTTTCGGCTCTATGTTTCACAAAGCGACGAACAAGCACTCCACGTGATCTTCACTGAGAAAACCTTGGATGAAAACGACGTACTCCGGTGGATTCGCAATGAAGTAGTGGCGAGTCGCATGCGCAGCATGCTTTCTCACTTTGACGAACTTGAAAGCCAGGTTGTCGAGCAAAGCAGATTGCTTCCCGAATTCGACATTCGGAAAACAGCCTGATACATCAATTGATTGAAATTGTTAGGGGGTATCCCATGTTATATTACGTGTTAGTGTTTCTTCTTCTGGCGATCGTTGCAGGTGCACTGGGCTTTGGCGGTATTGCAGGCGCTTCTGCGGGCATTGCTAAGATTTTGTTCTTTCTTTTCGTAGCGTTTGTATTGATTGGCGCAATCATGCATCTCGCCAAGGGGAGGGCGCCTTAAATTCTCTCGTGACTAAACCACCCGGCTGAATGCGGGCCGGGTGCATTTTTGGCGCCTTTTGCTAGGGGCTGTGGACATTTCACATCGGCAACCATAAATATGAGCACGCGATGGCCACTGTGCTTTCGTAGTTTCGTCCGAGTTTATCGTACCGGGTAGCTACTCCTCTGAACCGCTTAAGGTTGGCAAACGCATTTTCGACCGTGTGTCTTTGTTTATATAAGTGCCGGTCAAAAGTCGGATTTTCTCGTTTCGAATTTCGTTTACGCGGGATAACTGCCTTGCTTCCTCTCGCCTCTATCATGTCTCTGATTCGCTCGCTTTCATAGCCCTTATCCATAATGAAAAACTGCGTACCTGGAAGTGATTCGATAATCCCCGGGGCCTCGGTGCAGTCATTCACTTCGCCGCCGGTAATATTAAACGCTATTGGTAAGCCATAAGCATCGATCGCCAGATGTATCTTGGATGTCCTGCCAGCTCTGCTTTTTCCGATAGCTTGAGGTGATTTGCCAATTGCCCCTGCGCTATGCTGATGGGCCTTTACATAGCTTCCATCGATAAAAACCCACTCCAAATCCGGCTCGAAAATCAAAGCATCGAGCAGGCAACGCCAGATTCCTTTCTTAGACCAGACGTTAAATTTCCGGTACACCGAATTCCACTTACCAAACTGTTCAGGGATATCCCTCCAGGGGCAACCTACACGCATTCGATAGAGGATGCCTTCTACCATCATGCGCAGATTGCGCTTGTCATAAATACTGAATTGAAGCATGATCCTTTTCAGCTTTGACCACAGCTCGTCACTAAGCATGTATCGGGGCATTGCAAGCTCTTTTGTTGTTGTGTGAGAACTACAATATTACGAGCTTGCTCTTACTTTTCAATGCCTTACGCGCAAATGTCCACAGGCCCTAGGGCCTGTGGACATTTCACATCGGCAACCATAAATATGAGCACGCGATGGCCACTGTGCTTTCGTAGTTTCGTCCGAGTTTATCGTACCGGGTAGCTACTCCTCTGAACCGCTTAAGGTTGGCAAACGCATTTTCGACCAGGTGTCTTTGTTTATATAAGTGCCGGTCAAAAGTCGGATTTTCTCGTTTCGAATTTCGTTTACGCGGGATAACTGCCTTGCTTCCTCTCGCCTCTATCATGTCTCTGATTCGCTCGCTTTCATAGCCCTTATCCATAATGAAAAACTGCGTACCTGGAAGTGATTCGATAATCCCCGGGGCCTCGGTGCAGTCATTCACTTCGCCGCCGGTAATATTAAACGCTATTGGTAAGCCATAAGCATCGATCGCCAGATGTATCTTGGATGTCCTGCCAGCTCTGCTTTTTCCGATAGCTTGAGGTGATTTGCCAATTGCCCCTGCGCTATGCTGATGGGCCTTTACATAGCTTCCATCGATAAAACCCACTCCAAATCCGGCTCGAAAATCAAAGCATCGAGCAGGCAACGCCAGATTCCTTTCTTAGACCAGACGTTAAATTTCCGGTACACCGAATTCCACTATTACGAGCTTGCTCTTACTTTTCAATGCCTTACGCGCAAATGTCCACAGGCCCTACCGTCCGTGGTGGATCGGCCCACCACTCGGAAAATCTGAACCATGCAAATCGAAGAATTGAGTATTGAGCAGCTACTGGAGCTGAACACGATTATCTGTCGTCGTATCGACCAGTTACGGGCACGGGCAGACCAGGATGTGCTAATCAAATTGAGACTGGGGCAGGAAGTTCACTTTCAGAGTCGGGAAGGACAAGTCTTTGGCAGGGTCATCAAGATCAATCAAAAGACCGTGCTCGTCAGGTCAGAAGATAACCGGCAATGGAAGCTCCCTGCGGGAATGATCAAGTTGCTTCAGGATTTAAAATAATCTTCCCGGGTGCGTATTCCAGACCAAGTCTGCCACTGATTCCAGACGAAAGCTGCCACCCATTCCACGCCAAAGCTGCCACTGATTCCACGGCAAGCCTGCCACCCTGGCAAGCTGAATAATTGCCTATCCGAACACACCGACACGGGATAACTAAATCGTATTCTGACCCTTTTCTACCAGACGAGGTTCAGATGCCAGCATTGAGGTTATCCATGCGAAAAATCAAAGAGGTGCTGCGCCTCAAATTAGACAGGAAGTTGAGCAATCGTCAGATCGCTGCGGCATGCGGTATTGCTCGGCCAACAGTCAGTGAATATCTGCGTCGGGCCGCTGACGCAGGCTTGAATTGGCCGATACCGGAGGAACTGGATGACACCAGCCTGGAACGGCTGCTGTTCCCACCACCGCCTGACCTGCCCGCACAGGAGCGTGGGGTTCCCGACTGGTCCCAGGTTCAACTGGATCTCAAACGAAAAGGTGTGACCCTGTTTCTGTTGTGGCAGGAATGCCGGCAGACACATGCAGAAGGCTATCAATACAGTTGGTTCTGCGAGCAGTATCGGGAGTGGCAAGGCAAACTGGACGTAGTGATGCGTCAGGATCACCGCGCGGGTGAGAAGCTGTTCGTTGACTATGCCGGGCAGACGGTTCCCATCATTGATCGAACAACCGGAGAGCTTCACCCCGCCCAGATATTCGTTGCTGTGCTGGGTGCGTCCAATTATACCTATGCGGAGGCCACCCGGACGCAGAGTCTGCCGGACTGGATCGGTTCCCATGTACGAGCCTTCAGCTTTCTGGGTGGCGTGCCTGAACTGGTGGTGCCGGATAACCTGCGAGCAGGGGTTAGTAAGGCACACCGCTACGAGCCGGATACCAATCCGACCTATCAGGACATGGCCTCCCACTATGGCGTAGCCGTGATGCCTGCGCGGGTTCGGCGACCGCGGGACAAGGCCAAGGTCGAAAATGGGGTTCTGGTGGTCGAACGTTGGATCCTGGCGGTATTACGACATAGTCAGTTCTTCTCCCTGGCGGAACTCAATGCGGCCATCCGGGAGTTATTGGGCAAGCTGAACCGACGTCCCTTCCGCAAACTCCCAGGGTGTCGCCGGGAACACTTTGAGCAACTGGACCGACCGGCACTCAAGCCCTTGCCAGCATCACCCTATGTCTATGCCGAATGGAAGAAAGCGCGGGTTCATATTGATTACCACGTGGCGATTGATGATCACTACTACTCGGTGCCGTATGCATTGATCAAGAAGGAGATCGAGGTACGCTTCACCAGTAACACCGTCGAATGCTTTCACCAGGGCCAGCGGGTTGCCAGCCATGCGCGCAGTTACCTGAAAGGCCGTCATACCACGCTACCGGAGCACATGCCTGAGTCGCATCGGCAGGCCGGTGCCTGGACTCCCCAGCGCTTAATACAATGGGCCGCTAAAAGTGGACCTGCTACCGAAAAACTCATCGAAACCGTGTTGGGTTCACGCCAGCATCCACAGCAGGCTTACCGTTCCTGCCTGGGCATACTGCGTCTGGGCAAGGCCTATGGCGATAAGCGTCTGGAGGCTGGAAGTGACTGTTTTACTTTTTGTGTTGATTCAGTATCACACGATGGAAAAAGCCAAGAGGTGACAATCAGAATAGTTGGTGAGCTGCTTGGTCTTAGAGATCCACGTTCCCCTGAAAAGCTTATCGTTGATTAAAGGTTTATTGAAAAGTTTGCACGAGTCAAAATGAAGCACACTCTATCTTGACGTCAGGATACGTTCAGAGTGATCCGATTGGGTTGCGGGGTGGGTTTGAATACCTATGGGTATGTAGGTGGGAATCCTCTAAGTTTCTATGATCCTCTGGGACTTGAGCCTAATCAGGTATGTGTTGCTGCATGTACTGCAGCAGGATCTGTTGCAGGCGGGTACCTTGGAACTGTTGGTGGCGGTGCCTTAGGCGGTACATTGGGTGGACTCGGCGGTTCTGTGATTGGTCCTGGTGGTGCAGTCGCAGGTGGTGCCGCTGGGGCTGCAGCAGGTTCCAGAGCAGGAGGAGCTGCGGGTTCGGCAGCTGGAGGTGCGGCTGGTAATGCGGCTGGTAATGCTTTTTGCCCTGAAGATGATGAAGGAGACGATTGTGATGCGTTAAATGCCACAGACACATCTACCTGTAATGGTATTACACGCGTGCGAGGTGCAAGAGCCGGTGCAGCATGTCATGCATCGGCTTCTGAGCGCTATGGTGCTTGTCTGGCTGGCCGTCCGATTCCCCCATTGAACACATGGAACAACTAACAATGGAAAAGTCCATGAAGAATTATTCTCACATACTTGAGATCGACGAAGAAAGGAAGCTATTGGTCATCAACCGTGTATTTGAGGATGGAAAGCGGCAGTTGTTTACATCAATTGATCTTCCCGGCAAGACATTTTCAGAGGATGAGCAAGGATTCAGAGAGTTTGCGCAAAAGCTTGGTGAAAATCTACTTCTTGATTCTCCTGTAGCAAGACGTTTGTTTGGGTTATGAGAAATTGGCGAGTTGCGTTGACGGATGATTCCCAGTACTTTTGCCGTCCTTTGTCGTCGGCAAAGGGTGATTCAGGCTCCAAGCTTTGTAAACCACTGATTTATCAATAAACCGGCCTTTTCACTCTCTTAAAAGAATTGTCACACCATACGCAGCATACGCTGACCTGCTCAAACCCACGGCTGACGCGGGATTCGGCGCAGACGGGTCCAATATTTTAGCTGCACCAGCATCACGACCTCTGCAAATCCTCTGGCTGAAAATGCCGCCGTTTGTGAACAACACCGTGAATGTAAATTGTCTCGCCGATCAGTTCATACATGATGCGGTAGGAATACATGCCGATCTCCCGCATGGTGTCTTCGCCAATTTCCGGCACCTTCCTGCCAAGGCGCGGTGTCTTTAGCCCGGATTTCTCCTGAAGCACTAACAAAAAACGGCGAATTGTGTTTAAATTTCAGTTGCTTATACCCAAAAATAAACACAAACGCCGTTGGACAAAATGTTACCAGAATCCTTTACCTTTTCGCCACTGAAAAAACGCCAGATTCAAGCCGATTTTTCGCGGTCACATCACCTCGGATGCCGGTTTGCTGCTGTTACGTGAAATTGACCGTAGATGCCGCTTAACTCAGGATGTAGCCGCTTGCCTTGAGGATTCCCGTCAGGCAGGTAAAGTAAAACATGAACTCGTCGATCTGATTCGGCAACGGGTTTATGGCCTTGCCTGTGGTTATGAAGACCTCAATGACCACGACAACCTGCGCTCTGATCTGGCGTTTCAAACTGCACTCAATCGCATCACGCCCTGGCCAGCAAAGCGACGCTGGGCAGAATGGAACAGGCCGTTGACCGGCAAGCAGTTGTCGCCGCACATCGAGTTCTATGGCAGCGTTTCATTGATGCTCATAAAAGGCACCCAAAAGGATTGTGCTGGATTTTGACGCCACCGACATTGAGTTACATGGTAAGCAAGAGGGTCGTTTCTTCAACGGCTACTACGACCATTACTGTTATTTGCCGCTTTATGTTTTCTGTGGCCGACATTTGTTGGTCAGCTATTTGCGACCAAGCAATATCGATGGCGCCAAACACAGTTGGGCGATCACCAGCCTGCTGGTGAAGTTTATCCGCAGCTATTGGCCTGATACCCAGATTATCCTGCGGGCAGACAGCGGATTCTGCCGTCACCGGATGCTGCGCTGGTGTGAACGGCACGGCGTGGACTATGTGGTGGGCCTTGCCCGCAACTCGCGCCTGCAAGCCAAAGCCGAAAAGGGCTTCGTGATTGCCCGGCAAATGCATGAGCTGACCGGAGAGAAACAACGATTCTTTATGCCGCTGGCTTACGCAGCCGATTCATGGGGCAAAAAGTCGCTTCGTCGTCGCCAAAATCGAGGTCAGCGACAAGGGAGATAATCCGCGCTTCATCGTGACGAGTTTGCTGGAGGAAAAAGCAAGAGAACTCTACCGCGACCTTTATTGTGCTCGCGGAGATATGGAAAACCGCATCAAAGATCAGCAGCTGAACCTGTTTGCAGATCGCACCTCCAGCCCCAGGTGGTGGGTGAATCAATGGCGCATGCTGTTATCAGGCTTTGCGTATGAGTTGTTTGAAGAGTTACGCAAGCTGCTGAAAGGAACAGAGCTGGCGAGCGCATCCATCCATTCGTTGCGACTAAAACTGTTGAAACTGGGCGCCGTAGTCATTCGGAATACCCGGCGTATTCGGTTTATGCTGAGCGAAGCCTATCCTTACCAAGAATTATTCGCCGGTCTTATCCAGCGTTTAGGATTTACCTGAAAATGAGCGGGCTGCCCCGGCCTGAAAAATCGGGGTTATGGGAAAGTTGCGCCTTGAAATCGAAAAAGGTCAATAATTAACCTGAAAATTGCGTCATCCACGCGATAAACACCTGGCTACCGACAAGAATCAGAGGCAGAGTCGATTATCGGTAGGTTCGCGAGAAATCCGGGTTAGAAGAATGTCCACTTTGTCGGTAATGTCCTGTCCATAAAGTGGCCAAGCCGGCCAGCACACAGTTGCAACAGAGCTGAGCGCTTGTAGTCGTCAATTCAAGGGGAAAAACCAGGGTTGAACAAAAAGGCCGAGTGCTGAGAGGCCGGGAGTAAGCAGGGTGACGGCAACATTCATCCCCATAAACGGCTGCAGAGCGGGAATGTTCTCGGCATTTCGCTGAACTCCCCGTATCAGCGGCAGAACGGCCAGCGCGGGGAGTAACCCCAGTGCATAGCCCCACGGCAAATCGGTGGCCATCAATGCAAACAGCATAATGCCGTAAACCGCTACGAGCGTCATCGCATAGATCTGTGCGGCACGGGGCTTGCCCATGGCGATGGGAATGTTGTGGCGTCCGATCTGACGATCCGCCTCGGTGTCCGGGAATTGATTCAGAAACAGCAGGTTATTCGCCAAAAGAAAAACGGGGAGGGAGACGGCTAGCGCATCCCAGGTCAGCTGTTGGCTGGCCACATAATAACTGCCCAATGTCATAAGCAGGCCAAAGCCCGTGCCGGGGGCAATCAGACACAGCCAGGCACGCTTATTGATGTAATCGGTATAAAGGACGACGATTAAAACACCCACAATCCCCAGGCCCCAGAGCGCAGGCCCCGAGACGGATGCAAGATAAAGACCGCACAGTACGGTGACAGCCAACGCACCCAGTCCAACCTGCAGCGCGAAGCCGAGCAACTCGGGTTGGGCAACCAGGGTGCCACTGCCGCCACTGAACGGGGTACGCTGGGTCAGTTTGTCGAGTCCACTACGATAGTCAGACCATTCGTTCAGCGCATTGACGGCGACATGGGCAGCAGTCGCACCAATCAGCGTGAGAATCAGGTTTAAAGCATTGAAGTGCATTGGCTCACCCTGGGCTGACAGGGCATAAGCGGCGGCAAAACCCAGCAGAACGCAGAGTGGTGTAAGAATTAAAAAGGGTGCGCGGGCAACGCCCAGGAATGCCTGGAAGCGGGTCATCGGATGAACTCTTATCGGGTCTTTAATCTGGAGTTTTGAGTGTAACCAAGTCCGCATGAGGGGTATAGGGGTGTCGCGCAGACACGCCATAAAGATTCTGCCCGTCGGGATAGCAGGCGTCTGGCATCGGTAATGACGCCTGTGGTTCGTTGCAAGGCATGCTCGCCGGCTGCAACCGACACAGCGTGTCGTCCAGCATGGATAGTGGTAAAACGCTCCAGCCCAGACCAACGCTGACCATCATCTTCAGGGTTTCCAGATAATTGCGGGAATCGCCGGTTGCAGGCTGAGTTGGTGGGCCCGGAATAATTGCTCCACCTGGCGAAACGTTTCGGTGTAGGGCTCGGGTAATAACGCGGGATAGCCGGACAGGTCGCTGAGTTTGAGCTGGGGGTGTCGGGCAAGAGGGTGTTCGCGTCCGACAACGAAAATCATGGTGTCCTGCCAGAGCGCCTCACAGGTGCAATGCTCAGGAGGTTGTGTCGGTAGGGTTGCCAGACCCAGCTCAACCTCGCCGCTAAGCACGAATTGTTCAGTTTCTTCGGAGCCTACGAATCTACATTCGAAATCAACGTCGGGATAGCGCCGGTTAAATAGACGGATAGCGGCGGGCAGGTGATGCAAACCAATATGGTGGCTACAGGCCAAACGCAAGGTGCCTGAAACTCGGTCACTGGCACGACTGGCCTCAGTGACTGCATTTTCCACCTCGCGAAGAATGCGCTGTGCCCGTTCGTGAAATCGGTGTCCTGCGTCGGTCAGCCTCAAATGGCGTGCAAATCGCTCGATGAGTGGAACGCCCAGCTTATCTTCCAGTTGGGCGATACGCTTGGATACCGCTGGTTGGGTAAGCCCCAGCTGCTCTCCGGTTCGGGAAAACGAACCGGTCTCTATCAGGGTGACAAAGGTCTGAAGTTCGTCTGTATCGATTTGCATGAAGGGTCGGTTCCGAGGTGACGGTCTCAATGTCGTTGTTTGAAATTAATTGTATTCCATGTGGGAATGAAAACCATAAAAAAGATGAATTTGAATTATCGTTAGAGCGGCGTAGGCTTGCCAGCATAAAGTCCAATACCTGATGGAGGATGCGATGGGCGGCAAAACCCTTTACGACAAATTGTGGGACGCGCACTTGGTGAAACAGCGCGATGATGGCAGTGCCTTGATCTACATTGATCGCCAGTTGCTGCACGAAGTAACTTCGCCACAGGCCTTTGAGGGGCTGCGTATGGCAAGCCGTAAACCCTGGCGAGTAGATGCCAACCTGGCGACACCGGACCATAACGTGCCGACCACTGAGCGCAGTTCGGGCGTTGCCGGAATTGAAGACCCCGTTTCGCGCATTCAGGTGCAGACCCTGGACGAGAACTGCGAGGAATTCGGTATCGTTGAATTCAAGATGCTGGATCAGCGCCGGGAATTGTCCATGTGATTGGGCTGGAGCAGGGGGGCAACGTTACCGGGCATGACCATCGTCTGCGGTGATTCGCATACTTCGACCCATGGCGCGTTTGCGGCCCCGCACACGGTATCGGGACCTCCGAAGTGGAGCATGCTGGCGACTCAGTGTCTGGTGCAGAAGAAAATGAAGAACATGCGCGTGCGTGTCGAAGGTCAATTGCCGGTGGGCGTGACCGCTAAAGATGTGATTTTGGCGATCATCGGACACATCGGTACGGCGGGCGGAAATGGACACGCATTGGAATTCGCAGGCTCCGCCATTCGCGGCCTGTCGATGGAAGGTCGCATGACCCTGTGCAACATGGCGATTGAAGCCGGTGCGCGGGCAGGGCCGTTGCGGTGGATCAGACCACGATTGATTATCTGAAAGACCGTCCCTTTGGTCCCAAAGGTGAGCTGTGGGATCGTGCAGTGGCCGCCTGGGCACACTTGACCTCGGATGACGACGCGGTTTTTGATCGTGATATTTTGCTGGATGCGGCGGCCATTAAACCACAAGTAACCTGGGGCACTTCACCTGAGATGGTTGCACCGGTTGATGGCGCGGTGCCGGATCCAGCTCAGGAAACGGATCCGGTCAAGCGTGAAGGGTATGCCCGTGCGTTGAAATACATGGGCCTGCAGGCAGGACAGGCGATTACGTCGATCCAGCTGGATCGGGTGTTTATCGGGTCTTGCACCAACTCGCGGATTGAAGATTTGCGTGAAGCGGCAGCGGTCGTCAAGGGCGTAAAGTGGCTACTTCGCTGAAGCAGGCGTTGGTCGTGCCGTAGCGGTCTGGTGAAAGCGCAGGCTGAAGCGGGAAGGATTGGATCAAGTTTTCGGGACGCAGGGCTTGAGTGGCGGGAGCCGGGATGCTCCATGTGTCTGGCAATGAATGCAGACAAATTGGGAGTCGGTGAACACTGCGCCTCGACCTCGAATCGCAACTTTGAAGGTCGTCAGGGCTTTGGTGGACGTACTCACCTGGTCAGTCCGGCGATGGCGGCGGCTGCGGCCATTGCAGGGCATTTTGTGGATGTTAACAGCTTCAGGGAGACAGTATAAATGAAAGCGTTTACTCGCCATACCGGCCTTGCGGCGCCGATGGACCGTGCCAACGTGGATACGGACATGATTATCCCCAAGCAGTTCCTTAAGTCGATCAAGCGCTCAGGCTTTGGTCCTAATCTGTTCGATGAATTGCGCTACCGATGAGGGGCAGCCGGATCAGGATTGCAGTCATCGTCCGCTCAACACGGAATTTGTGTTGAATCAGCCGCGTTACAAAGGCGCGAGCGTTCTGTTGGCGCGTCAGAATTTTGGATGTGGATCCAGTCAGAACATGCGCCCTGGGCGCTGGATGACTACGGATTTCGTGCGGTGATTGCGCCGAGTTTTGCGGACATTTTCTTTAATAACTGCTTTAAGAATGGTCTGTTACCGATTGTTCTTAAAGAAGATGAGGTGGATCTTCTGTTTAAACAGACCGCGGCAATGCCGGGGTATTCATTAACGATTGATCTGGCTGAAAAGCAGGTGATCACGCCGGAAGGTCAGGTGTTTACTTTTGAAGTGGACGACTTCCGTCAGCACTGCTTGCTCAAAGGGTTGGACGATATCGGATTGACCCTGGAGCACGCTGACGAGATTCAGGCGTATGAAGCGAAGCGACGCGCAGAAGCCCCCTGGTTGTTTACCGGCATCCACGCTTAATAAACTACTTTATTTAAATACTTTAATTGATTGAAAAAGCGGAGACATATCTCCGCTTTTGAGGAGTAAAAATGGCAAAACTATTCTGATTCTTCCGGGTGACGGATTGGTCCTGAAATCGTTGCGGAAGCGCGTAAGGTGCTCGAAGTCGTCAATCAGCGCTTCGATCTGAACCTGACCCTGACGGAAGGTCTGGTCGGTGGTGCGGCCATCGATGCAACGGGCGTTCCTTTGCCGGATGCTACTCTGGACGCCGCTCGCCAGGCCGACGCCATTCTGTTGTGCGGTTGGTGGTCCGAAGTGGGATCAGCTGGATACGGCGATTCGTCCTGAAAAAGGCTTGCTGGGGCTGCGCAGCAATCTGGAGCTGTTCGCCAACCTGCGCCTGGCCATCCTGTACCCGCAGCTGGCGGAAGCCTCCAGTCTTAAACCGGAAATCGTCTCCGGTCTGGATATCCTGATCGTGCGTGAGCTGACGGGTGGCATCTACTTCGGCAAGCCGCGTGGTATTCGCACGCTCGAAAACGGCGAACGAGAAGGCTACAACACTTACGTTTACCGCGAGAGTGAAATCGAACGCATTGGTCGCGTCGCGTTTGAAGCAGCACGTAAGCGAAACGGCAAGGTCTGTTCCATCGACAAAGCCAACGTGCTGGAAGTTACGGTATTGTGGCGTGAAGTGATGGATCGTCTGGCAAAGATTACCCGGACGTTCAGCTTAGCCATAGCATGTCGATAACTCGGCGATGCAGCTGGTGCGTGCCCCCAAACAGTTCGACGTGCTGGTCACGGGCAACATGTTTGGCGACATTCTCTCTGATGAAGCGGCCATGCTGACCGGTTCAATTGGTATGCTGCCGTCCGCTTCACTGGATCGCAACAACAAGGGGATGTATGAGCCGTGCCATGGTTCGGCGCCGGACATTGCAGGTCAGGGCGTTGCTAACCCGTTGGCAACTATCCTTTCGGTGGCAATGATGTTACGCTATTCGGTCGGTGCCGAGGAGGCTGCCAGCACGATTGAGGCGGCAGTCGGCAAGGTGCTGGATCAAGGGTTGCGCACACGGGATATTGCCTCGACAGGTGCAACCGTTGTCTCTACCCGCGAGATGGGAGAGGCGGTATTGGCGGCTCTTTAATTTAAGAGCTTAGGCCATTGTTTTAATGTAAATGATGTCTTAACGAGGTGTAAGGAAAGCTATGAAGAAAGTGGGGCTGGTTGGCTGGCGTGTATGGTCGGGTCCGTATTGATGCAGCGGATGCAGGAAGAGCGTGATTTTGACCTGATTGAGCCGGTGTTTTTACAACCTCTCAACCTGGCCGTGCAGCGCCGGACTTTGGGAAGAAGGCCCCGCCTCTGAAAAATGCAGAGGATATTCGTGAGCTGGCGGACATGGACATTATTATTACCTGTCAGGGAGGCGATTACACCAAAGACGTCCACCCCCGTCTGCGTGAAGCAGGCTGGCAGGGCTACTGGATCGATGCGGCGTCTGCGCTGCGCATGAAAGAGGATGCCGTCATCATTCTGGACCCGGTCAACCGCAAGGTGATTGACCGTGCGATTGATGCAGGCAAGAAAGATTATGTCGGCGGCAACTGTACGGTCAGTCTGATGCTGATGGCTCTGGGTGGTCTGTTCGAAAACGAGCTGGTTGAGTGGGCAAGCCCCATGACCTACCAGGCGGCTTCCGGTGCGGGCGCCAAGAATATGCGTGAGTTGCTCCAGCAGATGGGCGACCTTAACGCCAGCGTTAAGTCAGAGTTGGCGGATCCGGCCAGTGCCATTCTGGAGATTGACCGCAAGGTGGCTGAACGCCTGCGTGCCGGTGATTTCCCCAAAGATCAGTTTGGTGTACCGCTCGCAGGTAGTTTGATCCCCTGGATCGACACAGCGCTGCCCAGTGGGCAAAGTCGTGAAGAATGGAAAGCGCAGGCGGAAGCCAACAAAATTCTGGGAACTGAAAGTGCACCCATCCCGATCGACGGCCTGTGCGTGCGTATCGGTGCCATGCGTTGCCACAGTCAGGCCATCACCCTGAAGCTGAAGCGCGATGTGCCACTGGCAGACCTGGAGGCGATGATTGCAGGCGCGAACGACTGGGTTCGCCTGGTGCCCAATGATCGCACGCTGAGCATGCAGCAACTGACGCCGACACGTGCGACCGGTACGCTGGAAGTCCCGTGGGACGACTGCGTAAGTTAACGATGGGGCCGGAATACCTGAGCGCCTTTACGGTGGGCGACCAGTTGTTGTGGGGGGCCGCTGAGCCGCTGCGTCGCTGCTTGCGTATCCTGTTGGGCCAACTCTGACGCTTCCTTTTGAATCGCTGGAACTTTCCAGCGCTCCGACAGGGCCGCTCTATGCGGCCCTTCTTATCTGCAATTATCGCCGCTTTCTTGTAAAAAATAGACTGTCATCAATACTTAGTCGCAGATTTTAACGTTTTTTCTAGCGTAAGTGCACCCTTGTTCAAACGGGGAGCCTGCAGCCGCTAAATAAGGAATGACACTATGAGACGCAAGCTAACCGCTGCGATTTTCACTGTTTCCACATTGACCTCCGGGTTGGTTCACGCATTGGGTTTGGGTGAGGTCACCGTACGATCCTCGCTGAATCAACCGCTGAATGCCGAAATCGAGCTGCTGAGTGTTGACGAACTGACCGAGCGAGAGATTATTACCGCGCTGGCCAGTCGTGAGGACTTTTTAAGGCCAATGTAGAGCGCACTTACTTTTTGTCCGACCTACGGTTCAAAGTTGAGATGAAGCCGGGAGGCGGTGCTGTCATTCGGGTGTCCAGTGCCCGGCCCGTGAAAGAACCTTTTGAATTTTCTGGTGGAGGTCAACTGGCCCACCGGAAGGTTGTTGCGGGAATATGCGCTGCTGATCGATCCGCCGACCTTCTCAAAGGAAGTGCCCGCCAGGGTTATTCCCGCAGCCTCAACTAACCGGGTAGCCGTGGGCACCGCAGCTACGCCTGCCTTTGCACCTGCCAGCTGCGGGGCTGCCGGAGGTGCGGTGACGGGAGGGCAATACGGACCGACCAGTCGCACCGATACGCTCTGGTCAATTGCGCTGGAAACCCGGCCAAGTTCGGATGTTAGTCCGCAACAGATGATGTTGGCGCTTCAGGATGCCAACCCAGGGGCCTTTTTCGACAACAACATCAACCGGCTCAAGATGGGGCAGGTGTTGAGGATCCCTCGAGGGAAGACGCTGCGGAGGTCTCACAGTGAGGCCGTTGTTCAGGTGAGTGCTCAGAACCGGGCGTTTGCTGCCGGTAGTTCGGCTGCGCCGCGCATCGATGCTCGCCCGGAAGGGCGGGATGAGGCTCAGGTTGCTACACGAACACCCGCCACAGCTCAGGATCAATTGCGCATTGTTGCCGACCCGGAAGGGGCGGCGGGAACAGGATCTGGTGCCGTCTCCGGTAAAACGGGTGTTTCAGGTGGCGGTGATGCTGAGTTGGTGGTGACCCAGGAGCGCCTCGATAAAGCTGAACGTGATAAAGCCGATCTGCAGGGGCGTGTTGGAGAGCTCGAGGGGCAGCTGGAAACCCTTCAGCGTCTGATGTCGCTCAAAGATGAGCAGTTGGCGGCGTTGCAGGCCCGTGTGAGTGAGCCTGTGCCCGACACTCAGGCGCCGGTGATGGTGGGAAAGGTTGATGAAGGTGCGGCTTCAGCGGTGAGCCCTGAGGCAGCGCCGACGGCGGAGGTTGCCCCGTCCGCTGAATTGGCCCAGCCGACTGATTTGGCCCAGCCGACTGATATGGCTCAGCCGATTTCGGTAGAGCCCGAAGCGATTGTTGAGGACCCTGCAGCCGTCCCGGTGGGTCAGGTTGGCAGTGAGACCGTCAGCCTCGACGCAGGGGATGAGCCAGTGCGTCTGCAGCCAGTTCTTCTGCAGCAGGCTCTTCGATAGCCGGTTCTTCTGCAGAAAACCCCGTGGCACCTGAAACGGCTGAGTCGACGTCACCTGAGGTGAAAGTGGTCGAGGAAAAGCCGGTTATCAAGACTCATAAAGTGGAAAAAGAAGTCGTTGAAGAAGACGGCTTAATAAGCGAGATTAAAAACAATCCAGCCTATCAGGTGGCCATTGGTGCGGGCGGCGTCGTTTTGCTTCTGATCCTCTGGTTACTGTCCTAACAGTGCCCGTAAAGAAAGCGAATTTCTGGAGCGTCAGCAAGACGGGTCCCCAGAGGATGATCGTTTATTTGAAGGCTGATTTCGGCCGGAAAGAGAATGAAGCGGGTAAGGTTGCTCCCGCAGCATCAGGCGAAAATGGTCCTATCGAAGAGGCTGACGTTTATATCGCATACAAACGTTATGATCAGGCAGCAAAAGTGCTTCAGGCCGCGGCAGCGAAGAACCCAGGTGATTCGCAGGTTCAGCTGAAGTTGCTGGAAGTCGCGGGTGAAAGCGCGGACAAGCCTCTGTTTGATAAAACCGCAGCAGCCCTGCTCGCTCTGGGTGTTCCTGCGATTGCCGCTCAGGTTAATCGATTGACTGCTGATTATGAATCTACCTTTGATGATGAAGGCTTGTCTCTGGATGATCTGGAAAATCAATTGCTGACGGGCAAGCTGCCAGAACAGAAGGCCATTGCCGAAGATCTGGATATTGATGACGTCCTGTGTCGGCGCCCGATCTGGTCTGGAGTGATTCGCTGGGCGCCATTGATGAAGAGCCCCACGATAATCTGGATATCGATTTTGACCTGGCGATATCGAGGTGGATGAGCCCGCGGCTTCCGAGCCAGTGGCCGAGTCCTATGCGTCCCCGGTTGGGGTGCAGGAGGACGATGAGGTTGAAACGCTGGCACTGGATGAAGTCGTTGAAGACGAAAGCGAAGATCTTGATGCGACGCTGGAGCAGGGTCTGGATGATGATTTTGACCTGGCTCGGGTAGAGGCTGATGGAGGTGACGATGATGCGCCGATTGCCGAGCTTGAGCCAGAGATGGGTGATGATTTAAGTGACGAATTGCGCGCGCTTGAGGCAGGCGAGGATGATGTTGCTGGAGCCTGCGCTGGAGGAGACCGAAGAATTGTCTTTGATTTGTCCGAGGATGATCTTGATTTCAATACCGGAACGAATGATGAGCTGGACGCACGTCTGACTGATCTGGATAATGAAATTGGTCAGATTGAGGATCGTTTGGATCTTACGCAGGACGCAGAATTGGAGTCGGTGGCAGAGGCCGATCTGTCAGACGATCTTTCTGGTGGCGCGAGCGCGGGCGGTCTGAGCGAAGAGCTGAGCCCGGATCTGAGTGAGCAGCTTGCCGAAGATTTTCTCGACTCTGTCGACGAAACCGGCGACGCGTCGGTCGGCCCCGATATTGCTGCAACCGCACTTGATCTTAATGCCGCTGGCGATGAGGCGCTTGAGTTGTCAGCCGAGGGTGAGGGTGAACTCGAGGATGATTTCGAGTTTCTGGCCGGTACGGATGAAGCGGCCACCAAACTGGATCTGGCGCGCGCCTACATCGAAATGGGCGACCGTGAAGGGGCGCGGGATATTCTTGAAGAAGTATTGGAAGAAGGAAATGAGGATCAGAAGCAGGATGCAGCCAAGCTCATCGAGGGGTTGTCATAGTCTACCCGCTTGATAACACCGTCCTTTTACCTGCTGGCCGATTGGCAATGGTGGTGTCCTATCAGGGCACCCGATACCACGGCTGGCAGCGTCAGAAACACGTTGACCATACACTGCAACAAACCCCGGAAGCGGCGCTGAGCAGAATAGCGAATGAGCCTGTTGAGGTTGTGTGCGCCGGGCGCACCGATGCAGGTGTGCATGCCAGCGCGCAGGTTGTTCATTTCGATACTTCGGCCCGACGTAATGCGAGGCATGGGTCAGCGGGACGAACCATTTTTTGCCGGATACCTGGCGGTGCGCTGGGGGTGCCGTGAATTCGATTTCCATGCGCGATACGGCGCGCGATCGCGAACCTATCGGTATTTTATTCTGAATTCGCGGATACGCTCCGCGCTCGCGGCCAACAATCTGACCTGGTTTTCGCCGCCGTTAGATGAAACGGCGATGGAGCAAGGTGGACGCTTCTTATTGGGGGAGCATGATTTTTCCTCGTTTCGGGACTCGGAATGTCAATCGCGCACGCCCTTCCGCAATCTGATGGATCTGCGAGTGCGTCGTGCGGGTGAGGTTGTGATGATTCAGGTTCAGGCGAATGCCTTTTTGCATCACATGGTGCGCAATATCACCGGAACCTTGCTGGATGTGGGCAGGCCGACGGCCACCCTCACTGGATGGCCGAGGTGCTGGATGCGCGCCAGCGTTCAGCGGCAGGGGTGACAGCGCCCCCTGATGGGCTCTATTTCGTCGCGGTCGACTATCCTGAAATGCACGGCCTGCCGCAGTTTCCTCCGGGCCCAGATTTCATGGGGGCCGCTTTCCCCGTCTGACACCTGTTTCCCGCAGGCTGGAACCCGCTATAATGGGCGGTCTATCCGGGAGGCACAGTGTACACACGATGTAAGATCTGCGGGATTAAAACCCGTGAAGCGGCGCTGGCCGCGGTCAATGCCGGGGCGGATGCGCTAGGTTTCGTTTTTTATGAAAAAAGCCCGCGGGCAGTGACGCCGGAAGTGGTTCACGATATTCTGTCGGGCCTGCCACCTTTCGTGACCTCGGTCGGCCTCTTCGTAAACCCTGATGCCGAATTTGTTGAGTCTGTGCTGGCGCGTGTGCGTCTGAACCTGCTGCGGTTTCATGGCCAGAACCTGACGCCTTCTGCGTGCGTTTTGGTGTGCCCTACGTGAAGGCGCTGGGTGTGACAGCAAGCTTCGATATCGAGGAGGCACTCGCGGCTTATCCGGGTGCGAAGGCGCTGTTGCTGGATACCTTTGACCCGGCCTTGCACGGTGGAACCGGCCGGACGTTTGACTGGACACAGTTTCCCAGAGGCGTGAATCGTCCACTGATTCTCGCCGGTGGTTTAACCCTGACAATGTGGGTGAGGCCATTCGCCAGACACGACCGTATGCTGTAGACGTCAGCGGCGGTGTTGAGCGTCAACGCGGCGAAAAAGTATTGAATTGATTGAGGCATTTGTTCGGGGGTAAATATGAACAAACCACTGGATTTTGAAACGCTGTCCCATTTTCCTGACGAGCGCGGGCACTTTGGGCAATTTGGCGGCCGCTTTGTATCTGAAACATTGATGGCATCGCTGCTGGAGCTGGAAAAGCAATACAACCTGCTTAAAAATGATCGTCGCTTTCAGGAAGAGTTTGACCGTGATCTGGCCGACTATGTGGGGCGTCCATCGCCTTTATATTTTGCCGAGCGCCTGACGAAAAAAGTGGGCGGTGCCAAGCTGTATTTCAAGCGTGAAGATCTGAATCATACCGGCGCGCACAAAGTAAACAACACGATCGGGCAGGCACTCCCGCCAAATATTTGGGTAAACCCCGCATCATCGCGGAAACCGGTGCCGGACAGCATGGCGTGGCCTCCGCGACGGTGGCAGCACGTTTAGGCCCTGGAGTGCGTGGTCTACATGGGTGCCGAAGATGTCGAACGTCAGGCGCTTAATGTCTATCGGATGAAGTTGCTGGGGCAGAAGTGCGTCCTGTGACCAGTGGTACCCGCACGCTCAAAGATGCTATGAACGAGGCGCTGTGTGATTGGGTGACCAATGTCGATTCCACCTACTACATCATCGGAACGGTTGCCGGGCCGCATCCTTATCCCATGCTCGTGCGTGACTTTCAGTCCATTATTGGGCGGGAGGCGCGCATCCAGTGTTTGGAGAAAGAAGGGCGGCTGCCAGATGCAGTCGTTGCCTGTGTCGGTGGCGGCTCCAATGCCATGGGGCTGTTTTATCCCTTTATTCCCGATACCTCGGTTCGCATGATCGGTGTCGAAGCAGGCGGGAAAGGCCCGCCACAGGCGAACATGCGGCCCCCTTGTCAGCGGGTCGTCCTGGCGTGCTGCACGGTAACCGTACCTACCTGATGGAAGATGAAAATGGTCAGATTATGGCAACTCACCTGATTTCCGCAGGTCTTGATTATCCGGGCGTGGGCCCTGAGCACTCCCCGGCTGAAAGAGATCGGGCGGGCGGAATATGTCGCAGCGACCGATGATGAGGCGCTTGAAGCCTTCCACATGCTCACGCGGGTTGAAGGTATTATGCCTGCGCTGGAGACCAGCCATGCCATCGCACATACCATGAAACTGGCCAAAGAAATGTCCCGTGACCGGTGATTGTGGTCAACCTGTCAGGCGTGGCGATAAGGATATCCACACGGTGGCCAATTTGCAGGGCATGAAACTGTACTAAGAGAATAATGACTATGACCAATCGTCTTCAAAGCACCCCGAAGGGCTTAAGTCCGAGGGACGCAAAGCCCTGATTCCTTTATGACCGCCGGGGACCCTGATCCGGCGCTCACCACTGAACTCATGCACACGCTGGTAAAGGCGGGTGCTGACATAATTGAACTCGGCGTACCCTTTTCCGATCCGATGGCGGACGGTCCGGTGATTCAGCTGGCATGTGAACGTGCATTGGCCAAAAACACATCACTGCGTAACGTGTTGGACATGGTTCGGTCTTTTCGTCAGACCGATAACCGCACGCCAGTGGTGTTGATGGGCTATCTTAATCCCATCGAGGCCATGGGGTCGAAACCTTCGCAACGCGGGCACGTGAAGTGGGTGTTGATGGCGTGCTGACGGTGGATTTGCCACCCGAAGAGGCCGCAGAGGTCGTGCCGGTATACCGTGCTAATCAGCTGGACAGCGTTCCTGATTGCACCGACAACGACCGAGGATCGGATTGCGGCGGCTGCTGAGTTTGGTAGTGGCTACCTGTACTATGTGTCCTTTGGAAAGGGGTAACCGGCAGCAACCCGGATGTCGATGATGTGGCGCAGCATCTGAATGTGATTCGCTCAAAAACAAATCTTCCTCTGGCGGTCGGTTTTGGTATCAGTGATGCTGACTCTGCCGCACGGGTGGCAAAGGTGGCAGATGGCGTGATCGTGGGCAGTGCCCTGGTGCGATTGATTGAGAAGCATGGGGCAGGGCCGGTTGAGACCTTGCATCAGGCGGTCCACGAGTTTGTGTCGGGCCCGGGAGAACTGCCATGGATAATGGGGCTTAATGAGCTGGCTGGAAAAGCTTCTCGGGTGTTGTCGAGCGCCGATGAGGTTAAGGCCAGTGTGCCAGAGGGGCTTTGGAAGAAGTGCCCTCGCTGCGAAAGCGTGTCTACCGACTGAGCTGGAGCGACACCTCGAGAGTGTGCCCCAAAATGCCAGTATCACTTTCGGCTCGATGCCGCCGTCGGCTCAATCTGTTCCTCGATGATGCGCCTCGGGTCGAGCTGGCCAACGAGCTACAGCCGACCGATAAGCTCAAATTCCGTGATACCCGAAAATACCGTGACCGTTTGACGGCAAGCCAGCGCAGCACAGGCGAAAAGGATGCACTTTGTGGTTGTTAAAGGCACCGTGAGAGGCGTTCCAGTCGTCGCGGTGGCGTTTGAATTTAATTTCTGGCGGGTCCATGGGTGCCGTCGTGGGTGAAAAATTCGTGAGGGCCGTTCATCAATGCCTTGAGGATCGCTGTGCCCCGGTCTGTTTTGCAGCCAGTGGCGGTGCGCGAATGCAGGAAGCGCTGATTTCGCTGATGCAGATGGCTAAGACGGCCGCTGCACCGAGCGTTTGAAGAAGGCAGGTGTGCCCTATATTTCGGTGATGACAGACCCGGTGTTTGGTGGCGTGTCGGCCAGCCTCGCCATGCTGGGTGATGTCAATGTGGCAGAACCCGGGCACTGATTGGGTTTGCCGGGCCTCGCGTCATTCAGCAGACCGTCAGGGAAACCCTGCCGGAAGGCTTCCAGCGCAGCGAGTTTCTGCTGGCGCATGGCGCATTAGACAGAGTTTTGCATCGCCGGGAGCTGAGAGATACACTGAGTCGCATGATCGCAAAATTTCAGGGGTTGCCCCTGCTCGCAGGTACACACTGAGTATGTCGGAACTGGCTGACTGGCTAAGCCGCGCAGAAACCTCCACCTGATAAAAATCGACATGAGTCTGGATCGCCTCAGGCCACTGGTAGCGCTCATTGCTCGGGGTGGAGTCCGGCAAAACGGGTGATAACCGTGGTGGGACGAATGGAAAAGGGTCCACATGCGCCACATTGAGGCGCTTGCATTGGCGCATGGCTTGCGGGTTGGGATGTGGCCCTCTCCCCACCTGATTCAATTTAACGAGCGCATTCGGCTGCAGGGTGAGGATGCTACGGATGCCTTAATTTGTGAAGGCTTCAGGGCGGTTGAACAATTGCGCGGTGATGTGCCGCTGACCTATTTTGAAATCATGACGCTGGTCGCCTTCTGGCTGTTTGCCCGTCAGTCGCTGGACTTGGTGATTCTGGAGGTGGGTCTGGGAGGTCGCCCTGGATGCGGTCAATTGCATCGATTCGGATGTCGCCATCATTACCTCTGTCGATCTGGATCATCAAAGCTGGTTAGGAACGGATCGGGAGCAGATTGGACGCGAAAAAGCGGGAATTCTTCGTGCTCATCACCCTGTCGTTCTGGGCGAGTCTGATCCTCCCGCCGCTGTGCTTGACGAGGCAGTCAGGCTGAATCCCCATTTTTCGTATGGGGTCTACCTTTGACGCGGTGGTAGAGGGCCGCCACAGGAGAGCCAGTGGAGCTGGAAGGGTGTTGATGGACTGGGTGCGAACGTTTGCTTTTACCGTGCTGCATCGGAATGCCTTTCCGCTATCCAATCAAGCCTGCGCGATTCAGGCTTTTATACTCACCGGGTTTCAGTTTCATGAGCCGCAGATACGATGGGCGCTGGCCAACGTCAGGTTGAGGGGGCGTTTGCAGCAGGTGAGTGATGTGCCTCGTATTGTTCTGGATGTGGGTCACAATCCCCATGCGGCGAGGTTTTTGCGGCAGGTCATCGAGCGGGATCAGGCCGGGAGTGACCGGCCCTGGATTGCCCTTTTTTCCGCTCTGGGAGATAAAGATATTGAGGGCGTGTTGCACACCCTCGCGCCTGTCATGTCCCACTGGCATTACTGGGATATGGTGATTGATCGGGCTGCGCCTCGCGCTCGGCTGGATGCGGCCTTTGCGAGGCTTCCGGCGACTGGGCATGATAATTTTAAGCAGGCGCTCGAAATGGTGCTTCACGAGATTCAGGAAATGTCGGTGTCTGATTCGATGCCGACGCTACTGATCTTCGGGTCCTTTCATGTTGTTGAGGATGCACTTGTTTATTTCGACGCCTTGAAATCCAAACTCCAATTAAAACAGGTTGAATTGAATTAATGGATATCAAACAGCGTGTGGTCGGGGCGATTGTACTGGTTGCCCGGCCATCATTTTTATACTGATGGTATTGGAAAACCCCATCAGGACTCCCGGCATCAGGTCTTATCTATTCCCCCGGTCCTGAGGTTGCTCCGTTTAAGACTGAACGCGACGCCTCCAACCCTGAATCGTTCCCAATCGGCGCTCCTCCTCCGACGTTGGAGGCACCGTCCTCGCCCGCTGGAGCGCCATCTGGCGAGGCACCTGCTTCCCCCGCGCTGTCTGCGGTTCCAGCTACCGCGTGATAGAAAAGGATGGCGAAGCCAGTCAGCGTGTGGCGCCGTCGATTGTCGAGCGGCCACCCGTCCGAGCTGAGCCAGTCCAGGCTGAACCGGTCAACGTAGTGCCAGCCAAAGTACCTGAAACTGCGCCCAAGCCTGCACCCAAACCGTTGAGCGAGCCTAAAGCGGCCCCCATCACCTCTGGCTGGACCATCCAAATCGGCACGTTTAAGAATCGCGCCAGTGCGATGGCCATCCGGGATGAATTGCTGGCCGATAAAACCGGTGGCTATGTTCAGGATTTTCGTAGCTCAGACGGGCAGACGCTTACACGGGTGTTTGCAGGCCCTTTTTTGCAGCGGGAACAGGCTGACAAGGTGAAGTCGGGCATCGACAAACGCTACAAAGTCTCGTCGCTCGTAGTACAACATCAGCCTTCGCGTTGAGCCAAGGATTGTTCAGGCGGTGGGTTCTGGTATCATGTGTGCCTTTTTGCGGAGCGTTGAATGGAAGGTTTTACCGGGCTGACTGGGCAATTGTCGGTGTGCTGGGCTGTTTCTACCTTGGGTCAGCCCTGGTACGGGGCTTTGTCCGTGAAGCGCTCTCTGTTGACCTCGGTGGCGGCGTTTGTCGTTGCACGCATGTTTTATGGAAACTTCGCCACCTTGCTTGAAGGTTTCATAGAAACCCCGTCTCTGCGCTTGCTGGCGGGTTTGTCATCTTGTTTGTGGCTGCACTGATACTAGGGTCCTTGCTCAGTACGCTGCTGGCGACCCGTTGGCTAAAGCCACCGGGCTGACCGGTACGGATCGGGTCCCTGGCATGGTGTTTGGTCTGTTTCGTGGCGTTTTGCTGGTGGTTGCGATGATTGCGGTGCTCAAACCGACGCCACTGCCGTCCGATCCTCGTGGCAGAATTCGATGTTGATTGCTCACTTTGAACAAATTGAGCAGTGGTCCAGAACGGTATTTGGGGATCCGCTCGGAGCCCTGTTCAATCAAAGCTGAGGAGACATACCCATGTGCGGTATTGTAGGTATCGTTGCCAAACGCGACGTCAATCAGGAACTGTATGACGCGCTCACGGTGTTGCAGCACCGGGGACAGGATGCGGCAGGGATCGTTACGTTTGAAAATGAGCGTTTCTTTCTGCGGAAAGATAATGGGCTGGTAAAGATGTGTTTCGTACCCGCCATATGATGCGCCTGGTCGGGCATGTGGGGATCGGGCATGTGCGTTATCCCACCGCGGGTACCTCCAGTTCGGCAGAAGCTCAGCCGTTCTATGTTAACACCCTACGGGATTACGCTGGCACACAACGGTAACCTCACCAATACCGAAGAACTGGCAGAAGATATCTTCCGCACCGATCTGCGTCACATCAATACGAATTCTGATTCCGAAGTGCTGCTGAACGTGTTCGCTCATGAACTCCAGAAACTGGGTAAGCTGACTCAACGGCAGATGACGTATTTGCGGCAGTGACGGCTGTGCATCGTCGGGTGCGCGGTGCTTATGCGGTTATCGCCATCGATTACCGGCTATGGCATTCTCGCCTTCCGTGACCCCAATGGTATACGTTCGGTCTGCTATGGTAAGCGTGAAACGCCAGGCGGAATCGATTATATGATTGCCTCAGAGAGCGTGGCACTTGGTCCTCTCGGCTTCGAGCTGGTGCGGGACATTGCGCCGGGCGAAGCGATCTATATCGAGCATGACGGCACCTTGCATACCCGACAGTGCGCGGCGAAGCCTGAATTAAACCCGTGTTTGTTCGAATTTGTCTATTTTGCCCGCCCGGACTCTATCATCGACGGCATTTCGGTGTATAAGGCACGCTTGCGGATGGGTGACCATTTGCGGCAGAAAATTCAGCGCTTGAGGCCCGAGCATGATATTGATGTGGTCATGCCCATTCCGGATACCAGTCGCACCTCGGCGATGCAGTTGGCCTACCATCTGGGCGTTAAGTACCGCGAAGGCTTTATCAAGAATCGCTACATCGCCCGCACCTTCATTATGCCGGGGCAGAGCCAGCGTAAAAATCGGTCAAGCAGAAACTGAACCCGATTGACCGGAATTCAAAGGTAAAAACGTCATGCTCGTGGACGACTCCATCGTGCGGGGTACCACATGCCGAGAAATCGTGCAGATGGCCCGCGATGCCGGTGCGCGCAAGGTATATTTTGCATCGGCGGCTCCCGCTGTGCGCTATCCCAATGTGTATGGTATTGATATGCCCGCCGCACACGAACTGATCGCTCACGGGCGTACCGAAGAAGAGGTTCGCGAGCTGATTGGTGCCGACTGGTTGGTCTACCAGCCACGCGCGCGATCCGTGCGGGTCAGGTTCGTACCCGTGGAGCAGGAACATTCGGAGGTTATCTATCCGACCTCCAGTTTCGTTTTTTCATCGGCTGAAGAGGCGGCCGCCCGCTTTTCCGGGGAGATCCTGTAACATTTATTCCCGTTTCACCAATCCCACTGTCCGCACCTTTGAAGAGCGCCTGGCGGCAATGGAAGGCGGAGCGCTGCGTGGCGACGGCCTCCGGCATGGCGGCGATCGTGGCAACCTGCATGGCTCTCTAAAGGCAGGGATCATGGTCTGTTCGCGCAATGGGTTGGTACCACGCATGTCGTGTTTGAGAAGTACCTGAAAAATTTGGCGTTCAGACCATTTGTCTCGCTGACGGATCGGATGCCCGAAAGCCGCCATTACGCCAGCAACTCGCCTGTTATTTTTGGAAACACCGTCAACCCTTAAAACGAAGTGGCTGATATTCGGGCGCTGGCGGATCTTGCATCAACATCAGGCCGGGCTGGCGGTCGATAACTGCTTTTGTACGCCTGTACTGCAAAAAGCCTTTGCAATTAGGTGCAGACATCATTATTCACTCGGCCACCAAATTTCTGGATGGGCAGGGGCGTTGCATTTGGTGGGGCGGTCTGGGCCCATCAAAGCTCATGGAGGAAGTCTTTGGTTTTCTGCGCTCTGGCGGCTTTACACTGAGTCCCTTTAATGCCCGGTATTCCTTTAAGGGGTTGGAGACGCTGCCGCTGCGCATGAAAGCCCACAGCGATCAGGCACTGGCATTGGCCAGCGGTTGCAGGCCCAGCCTTGGGTCGAAAAAGTCTTTTAGTGGCTTGCCGATCATCTCAGGTATGCGCTGGCGAAGCGCCAGCAGTCGGGGTTTGGCGGTGGGTCCCGTTTTACGGTAAAGGTGGGCGGGCTGAGGCCCGGGCATTTATTAATCATACGCGCTGGATTTCCATTACCGCCAATTTGGGGATGTCAAAACCACCATGACCCACCCCGGCGTCCACACAACGCATGGCCGTTTGTCGTGAAGAAAAGCAGCGGGCTGGAATTGATGAAAATCTGATCCGTTTGTGTGGGGGCTTAAGATCTCGACGACATTAAAGCGACCTGCTTGCGGGGCTGCAGCTTTGTCGAACTTTTGAAATCAATAAGCTATAATAAAAACAAGAGAATTAAGATTAAGTTCACCGTAGTATCCCGTCAGACACGCTGCTGATTCCGGGTTGCGATTGGCAGGGGCGTCATTACGTTGTCTATGCCTGTGTCCGCCGCAACGGATCAAAGGTAAAACAAAGCTTTACGTCGAGCAATGGATGCGTAAGGCGCCATCATTGCGGCGATTACACTGGCGGTCTATCTGCGGGACTGGCCCTGTTTACTTACTATGCCGGTGATCCCGGGTGGTCGCGTACCGGGGCGGTGCCCAGATTCAGAACGCCACCGGAAGGGCGGGTGCCTGGATTGCCGATGTCCTATGTATTTCTTTGGCCATGTGGCCTACCTCCTGCCATTGATGCTCGTCGTCAAGGCGGGCACGATGCTGCGTCATCGCAAGCGGGTAGGCCAGTCAACTGGCCATTGATTGCCCTGCGTAGCGCTGGGTTTATCGTTGCTCCTGGCCTGCTGCACCTTGCTGGGGATGCTCTGTCATCGGACTCGGGGCCGAACTCGGGCGGTGTGGTTGGCCGGGAGATCGCCCATGCAGGGGGCAGGCTGTCTTCAGTCTGGTCGGAAGCACCCTGATTACGGTCGCCTTACTCGCTGACCAGCATCAGTTTGGCCACGGGGCTATCCTGGCTGAAGTTGATGGATTGGGTCGCTGGAAAGGGGCCATGGTCCTGGTGCTTTGGGTGCAAGACCATGGCTGAAGGGGGTGAGTCAGGGAGGGGGCTTGTCTGAATGGCAACGTCGTCAGGATAAGGCCGCGGCCTCAGAGAAGGAGACTGGCAAAATACCCGGCAACGTGGAAACCCCAAAACGGACGCGCAAGCCTCTGGGCGAGCAGCGCTGCTGCCAGAACGAGCGCAAGGGAACCTCTGGGTTTCGGATGCGTCGGCGTTTGCAGTCCCCAGTGAAGAGGAGACTGGCTGATTTGCGGCAGAGGTACGTGAGGTGCCGCCATGGCTAAGACGGGTGAGAAGGCTGCCAAACTCAAAGATAGGCTGCGCAACATAACTCAGGCGGAACTGGGCGGACTGCATGCTGCCGAGCCGGAGCGCAGGGAGCCCGCTGAACTGAGCGATGAGGAGCCAACGGAGTTGGCTGCGAAGTCCCTCAAAATTGAGCCTTTCCCGCAAAGACCCTGACAGTGCTGCTGTGAAGAAGAAATCGAGCTCTGATTCCATTTTTCGATGTTTTGGATGGCGGGTTGCCGGAGTCTCAAGTTACTGGATCCGCCGGATACCAAACGCAATGCCGGTTATTCTCGGGAAACGCTCGAACAGATGTCGCGTCTGTTGAAATGCGTCTGCGTGAATTCAATGTCGTGACGCTTTTTCAAGGGGGTCGCCAGTCAATCCGGGGCCGGTGATCACGCGATTCGAAATACAGCCCGCGCCGGGGCGTCAAAGTGAGTAAGATTAATGCCCTCGCGAAGGACCTCGCGAGGTCGCTGGCGGTGAGATCAGTGTGCGGGTCGTCGACGTTATACTGGGTAAATCGGTTGTGGGTATCGAGATCCCGGAACGAAAACCGTGAGACGGTGCAGCCTGTGCTGTGTGCTTTCGTCTTCAGTTTGACAACAGCCACCCCCTCTGAGTCTGGCGTTGGGCTACGACATTGCGGGTAATCCGGTGGTGGCCAACCTTGCGAAAATGCCGCGCAATTTATTGGTTATAAAAACCACCGGTTCCGGTAAGTCAGTGGGTGTGAATGCGATGATTCTGGGCTACGTTGTTCAAGTCAACGCCTGATGATCTCCGGCTGATCATGATCGACCCCAAGATGCTGGAGCTATCGGTTTATGAAGGGATCCCCACCCTCAAGGACACCTGTCGTCACCG
>JADJWY010000006.1 GCA_016716085.1 Hahellaceae bacterium | reverse complement strand
ATGATGTTTTCCGGCTGATTGTATTCACCCTCATAGCCCTGGCTCACATAATCAATCAAGGCTTCATCCAGTGGCAAGTGCGTTGACCTGTCCCTCCCAGTCATCAATGCTCGCCGGGCCGCCATCTGAGTCAAGGCCGGGCGTCACATGGCCGTTCTCCGAGTCGAACCGAAAAACCTCTGATTGCTGGTAACTGACCCGCAGCGCACGGTAACTGGCTTTTGTCTGAGAGAGCGCCTCTGTCGAGGGTTTGGAAAGGAACTGCGCAATATTCTGCTGCAATTGCTGCGCATTCAGTAAAGAGTCCTCATAGACTGCGTGGACTATGTTGGCATAGTTCAATGCAATGTCTGCCTCTTTTGGCGCGCTTTGCACCAGAGTCGCCATGGTTATCCCTGCAAACAGGCCAATTTTCTGGAAGGGCGTCATAAACTGTCCTCGAGAGTATAATAATAATGATTCGCATTATATTGACGAGAGGGCGGTAAGGCAATTATTCTACATCTAAATGATAATCAATATCGTTTAAGTGGGGTTTGCCATGCGATTTTTGTGCTTGAATCATTACGAACAAATGGAAAGGGAATCAGAGCAAAAACTGTCGGAACATGCGGTCAGGTGGCTGTGTCTGGCGAATTGCCATCGGCAACAGGGGCGACAGACAACCGCCTTGAATTACTGTGGGTGTGCTTTTGAATCGGCCTCTCTTATTGTCTCGCAGTATCCCGAGGGGGATGGCTACGGACCCACATTGATTGCGTTAACCGCAGTGTGCCTGGCTCACCAGTTTCGCCAACTCGGTAAAAATACGTCTGCGGAGGAGGTTATTGATCTGGGCTGCCATCGGCTCTCCGGGTTCAGGCAAAGGGAATCCTCTAGCTGGATGTTTTCACTCAAGGTTTTGACGCAGCCTTCATTGTGGTCAGATTTTTGTGAATACCACCTGGGTTTTCGTCTGGATCGTTTGGACGCTGAAACAGGCTGCGGGCACGTAAGGGTCGTGCATTAATAGCTTACTTCATCAGGCCCCGCTGCTGCAGAAAAGCCTTGGCTTTGGCCTGCTGCTCACCCTGCAGTTCAATCGGTCCGGGGTGGCAGGTGCCGCCCACACCGCAATGTTGTCTGAGCGCCTTAGCTAATTGTTCCAGTTCAGTCGATCCAGCGGCAGGCCTTCAATTACCGTAACCCCTTTGCCTTTTCGGCCTTTGGTTTCACGCCGAATCTGGACCTTTTCCGCCCGGTTTGGGCGCAGCCCTTGCTGGGCTTTGCATTAGCACTGCTTGACAGGATGGCCACAGTCTGGACACAGTCGACCGTGTTCGGTGGAGTACACCTGACCTTTGGCCGGCAAAGCTTCGTCACCTGAGTGCTCGGGTTCATCAGTCGGGTTCAGTGTTTTTTGAGGTCTGCCAGCGAGCCATTGGCGTTTGTCAGTCATGGTTATAGATGCGCCTTGATGATTTCACCGAGTCGAGTCAGTTGTTGAATACGTTCCTTTGACCAGCCCTGCGCAAAACTCAGTCGCATGGAATGGCGATACTGGCCACTGGCTGAAAATATTTCGCCGGGTGCGAAAAAGAATACCTTTCGTTGTGCGCGGTATGGTAGAGCTGGGTCGTATTGATGCCCTCCGGCAGCTCAATCCAGGAGACCAGTCCCCCTTGCGGCTGACTGACCCGTGTTCCTGCCGGAAAATGGCGCGTGAGCAAGTCGCGAAGTTCCAGGGCGCGTTGACGATACGTTTCTCGTGCCATTCGTAAATGCCGGTCATATAAACCGGTATTGAGTATTTCAGCCAGAACGAGTTGGGGGAGAGTAGGATTGGCGACGGTATGAATAAATTTTCGATGAACCAGGGCTTCCTGGTAGCGGCCGGGAAGGACCCAGCCGGTTCTGAACTGGGGATCCAGCGTCTTGGAAACGGACCCGCAGGAGAGCACACGCCCCTGGGTATCATAAGCCTTGATCGGCACCGGGCGGTGTTCACCAAAATAGAGGTCGCCGTATATGTCGTCCTCGATTATCGGTACATCGAAGCGGTTGGCGAGTTTGACCAGTGTCTGTTTTGCCTCGTCAGGAATCAGGAGCCCATTGGGTTGGAGAAATTAGCGACCGTGAGGATGGCTTTCACCGGCCACTGAGTCAGTGCCAGCTGCAGGGCTTCCAGGCTCATGCCGGTATCGGGGCGTGAGGGAATCTCGATGGCGCGCAGGCCGAGGGCTTCCAGCATCTGCAGAAGTCCGTAGTAACAGGGTGACTCGACCGCAACGATGTCTCCACGTTGGGTAAGCACCTGCAGACAGAGATACAAAGCATTCTGGCACCCCGCAGTGGTGACGATGGACTCTGGCGCCACGCTATACCCTGCCTCAGCCGCTCGGCGAGCAATTTCCTGGCGCAGGTTCAGATTGCCTTCCGGCGCGTCGTAGCCCGCGCCCAGAATCCGCCGTGTACGGCTGATCTGGGTGTAGCGTTTTTGAACATGGGCCAGGATGGGGAAATCCAGTGCCGGAATGGCAGAGCTCATGCTATGGCCCTTGCGCTCTGCGGCGTCGCGCTGCACTTCCATGACCAGTTGGTTCAAATTCGCCGGTCGCGGTCGCGTGCTGACTTTTTCAGACAATTGCGGTAATCCCAGCGGACTTGAAGGCATCGGTTTGACGAAGTACCCGCTTTTGGGGCGGGCTTCTATCCAGCCTTTATCTTCAAGCTGAGCATACGCCATGTTGATGGTCGCAATGCTGACGCTGTGAATTTGGGCCTGACGCCTGACTGAGGGGATGCGCTCGCCGACCTTAAGCGCGCCTTCGCGTATCTGGCTCTGCAGATTTTCAGCAATTTGCGTGTAAAGGGTGGTTTGCATAACGCACCTATCTGTCATCGGGACTTTGGATGGCCAGTATACCTGTACTGCTCGTGAAGTTACAGTTTGCTATCTGTACTGGTTTTCAATAAGAGCTGAATGGATGCCTGTTCTGCGGGTGAGACGCGCAAATAGTCGGCTTCAAGTAACGATTGGAGTGCAAGGACAAGCTCTGGATCGAGTCCATTGTCGTGCTTGAATCTTGGGCTTTGAAGGATCTCATAGACTTCGCCCCTGACCTCGGCTGAAGAATCCAGCAGATAATCCGCCAGAACGGATTCAGGCGCTTCACTGAACCGGGCGGTATACCGGCATGGCGGACCTTGGCCGCTTGATTGATTTCGGGCGCTGGATCCATCGCCGCCCGGGTCAGAAAATCATTGATTTCATCACTGTAAGATAAGGCCGTATTGGTCGATGCATCGCTGATGAGGTCTATCAGCCGCTGACGGATGGCCGGACTGGATTCCTGTCGTTCACGCTGGGCAAGCGCGACGATGAGGGCGGTATCTTTTATATCCGCGTCCAGTATCAGGTTATACATGATGTGGCTCATGCCAGCGTGGGAAACATCAAAAAAGCGTCGGCGATCAGGGGCTCTGCCGGTTGATGTCGAGGCGAGCTCTTTAATGACGCCTTGAGTGTTGATGCGATCTTCCAGACCGGGTCTCAGCATGAAGACTGCCAGGAGACCGACAAACAAGGTCACGCCCCCACCAGACTTTTGGGTCCGGCGGGTGAGCGTTCTTTTCCTTCCTGATCAATTCAGTCATGCAATGTGCATGTGGTTATCAATTGGCTGACAACGCTTTCAGAAAGGCTTCGAGATCCAGCATTTCCTGGTTACTCAGTTCCAGCGGACGGATGTCGGTATCCGCCATGGGGTCTCCCAGTCCACCGGCGTTATAAGCGGTGATCACCTCCAACAGGGTATCGATACTGCCATCGTGCATGAACGGCTCGGTTGATTGGAGCTCACGCAAGGTCGCTACTTTCTGCAGGCGGAAGTCCCGGTCGCGTCCGGTCTGGTCGGCACGCCCGATGTCCGTATTGGTGGCTAGTCCATTGTTACGGAAGCTTTCGTCGGTGTAGTTCTGTCCAGCATGGCAACCGCTGCAGCGCGCTTTACCTTCAAACAGTAGGAGTCCGCGTGCTTCCGACGCCGTGAGAACCGTCCGGTTGCCGGCGCGGTATTCATCCACGCGGTTACGCGGCGTGAATTGAGTTGCCCTGGAAGCTGGCTAATGCCGCAGCGACATTTTCGACGTTGGGTGCCTGGCCATAAACGCTTTGGAAGCGACTGTTATAAGTTGCGTTGCTGGTCAGGCGCTGGATCGCTTCCGCGATGGGCAGATTAATCTCGTGGGCAGCCGGGATTGGAATCAATGCCTGACGATCGAGAGAGGCCGCATTACCGCTCCATCCCTGGAAGGATGAGAACAAGCGGTTGAGCAGTGTGGGTGCGTTACGTACCCCCGCATCTGTGGGTTCGTTGCCTTTCGCAAGCGGGTTACCGTCGGTAAATGCAAGACCTGGGCTGATGGCAGCTTGCACAGGAGGTCGTACGCTGCTTTGACAGAATCACATCGTTGAACAGGGTCTCGCCAAGGCTTGCGGCAGCGCTGCTGAAGCGATCCACTGCAGATGCCTGGTTACGCGCAGAGACGTCAGGTGCGATGGAATGCTGGCCGTTGAGTTGACCGGGCCGACCTGCACGGCACCCGATGTCTGTAGCGTGCCAAAGCCGGTGACCGTGGTGTTGGCCACGCGTGCGCCATTCACCCACAGTGACTGGTTCTTGTTAAACGGGTTGTAACTGAATGCAACGTGTACCCAGCTGCCACTGGCAATGGCTGGACCATTAAGTTGGCGACGCACGCCTGCGGTGTCCTGCATTACGCCGGTAAGTGTGCTGCCATTGGCCAGGAACAGCTCAATGCCATTCTGCATCGTGAACAGGCGAACGGTGCCAGTGGCGATGGACTTGTTCACGCGCCAGTTAGTGGTAGCACCGGGTGAACTGTTCCAGCTGTAAACCAGGTTATCAATTTTACCGGGTTCGGTGGGGTGACCTTGGCATATGATGAGGCGACCGTCGATCGTAGCAGAAGGCTCGATACAGCGAAGGTCGGCCCCGTTGGTCTGGGTGAATTTAGCGAAGGGGGTGGTGAAGCGGGCGCTGACCACTTCGGCATCGGCTGTATTGCCATTGCTGACGATGATCGTCGCTTTGCGCATACCCATCTGATCGTTGTCATTGTTTCGCAGCGAGGTGTGGTAAACCATCGCCTTATAGGTGCGGTAGGTTCCGGTGGCAGAGAAGCCCCCGGTTGAATTGGAAGGGTAGGGGTTTTCACCCGTAACAGCTGGATCTGGCATGATCGCAATCCAGTTGTGCTGCATGTCAGGCGCATCGGTATTCAGTTCCAGCGCGATGTCGTTATTACCGAAGGCATTGGCAAAGTTGGGTGAGCCATCACTGTTGAGTACGATACGCTGAGGGCGGAAGGCACTGGCAAACCATCCCGCTGTGCGTGTGCGGACGAAGACGTGGCCATCCCAGGTTTCGGCATGACCGTTACCACCGAAACCAGTATCAATGTGTCGCGGGAATACCCGCTGTTTGGCGTTGTTCAGGGTATACAGCGCCGCACTCGGCGCCGAGAACTGGCCGGTACTGGCAGCTTTACCGTCGTTGTCGCCATTGCCGGGCGGGGTGGCAGGCGGTGTGGTGGGCGGAGGTGCCGTGACGGTGACGGTACGGGTTACCGTATTGGCAGCATTACCCGCAGCATCGCTGACGTTATAGCTCAGGGTGTAGGTGCCAACCGTGGCGGTGTTGACGCTGCCGGTTTTCACGATACGGATGGTGATGTTGCAATCGACGTTATCAGACGCGGTTGCGCCAGGATCGGCAAAGGAACTGCCCTTGTTCACAGACATACTGGCGCTTCCGCTCAGGGTTATCACCGTATTTGCATCGTTCTGAAGGAGTAGCCTTACGCCGCCCGAATCATTGGTTTGAGTGGACCATACGGCGCTGCCGGCACTGTTTCGCAGTACCAGGTTGCCGTCGCCCTGCAGGTAGAAACGGAAACGTCCATCAGTCGAGGCCAGGTATTGGTTCGACGTCATGTAGTCGTTCGCCAGCAGGCGATCGCTGCCATTGGTGAAGGCCGCGGCCAGTGGACTGACCGCCATCAATACCACGAAGCTCATTCGGGTCGTCAGCATCTTTTTCATGGCGATATCTCGTTGAAATTATTGCGGCTTAACGGTGAAAGAAACCAACGCATCTTTACAGGCAGACGCGCCCGGACCACTGGTGCGGCGAACACCGGTCTGGCCATCGGAGGTCAACACTGCGCCATACAGAAAGCCTGACTCGTCACTGTTGGCGATATAGCCGAAGGTGCTCATGCCACTGGGTGCGCCGAATACCTCTTTGTTGACTCTGTCGTCAAAGGATTGGGAGAGCAGCAGCATGTCGCCTTTGCGTCCATCCACGGACGGAAACAGACTCTCGGCATCCCCATCGCCGTCCTAGTGAACACCACCTGAGCCAGATCGCGACCATTGTACTTATTCTGGAATCGCGTACAGAAGCCTCCAGAAGTGCTGGAGCAATCGGATACGTTCAGGCATTGATAACCATTGTTTTCTTTGTAACATTCTGCCTGACGGTTCCAGCCGCTCACGCCAAAGGGTAGGAGGTCATCCGTCCTGTGCAACACCAGAACCAGTAAATCGCCGGCCTGTGCTGCAGCGGGGCGGGTAATCTTCACACCCTGCCCATCGGCATCCCAGATCTGCGTGGTGCCTACATGAGAAATACTGCCAGAGGTGCTTCCTCCTCCAGTCCCGCCGACTGCCTGAGCGGTATTGGTTGACCACACCGCTGCATTAGAAGCGGTATACAGGACGAAGTTGCCATCATCTTGCATGGCGGCTTTATTGGCACCCGTCCCATTGGTTTTACTTGACCAGACGGCCGAGCCAGCCGATGTGTAGAGCACCAGATTTCCGTCCCCCTACATGTTCAGGCGAACACCACCCTTGCCGTTGGTCGCTGAGGCCCAGAGGGCAGCGCCTGCGGCGTTGCGTAGCACAAGATTGCCATCACCTTGAAGGATGAAGCGGTATCTACCACTGAGTGAGACCAATGATTCTTTGGCATTCAGTCTTTCGCCGACAAGCAGTGTATCTTTGGCGAAGACTGTGACACTGCTGAGCAGCAGGGCGGCAAAGGCCCAGATCGACGCGACGGTAGGTTTCATACTGGCATTCCTGAGGGTTGGTTTTGTTGTTTATGTGAGCCTGTCAGGGCTGGGTCGCACTTCACCACAACGGCTAGCCGAGGAACATGAAGGAATTGATGATGTGATAGGATTTGCGTAGAACGGCACAGTTTCTGAGCGATGCGCAGAAAATTCATGTCGGATAACCGCCAATTCTGATCAACTAGTCTGGGGTATCGTTGCGTTTTGCCGCTTACGCCTTTTCCCGCCAAACCTAATAAAAAACCAGGTGATTACATGCTGTCTTTGTTCTGTCGCGGACTACTGTCTTTGACCCTCGTGCTTCTTTCAAGTGTCGCCCTGGCGAAGGACGCGTTGCTTGCAGGAGAACGTCTGAATGCTAACGAATCATTGATCTCTCTGAACGGGAGCTATCGCTTTATTTTGCAGGGCGATGGCAATCTGGTATTGAGAAATGCATCGGGTTCTGCACTTTGGGCCAGTGCCACGAATGGCAAGGGCGGCGTACGGCTGAACATGCAGGGTGATGGAAATCTGGTGTTGTATACCGCCAGCGGATCGGCGGTTTGGTCGAGCAAAACGAATGGGAAAAGTGCGATCAAGGCTGTGATGCAGGACGATGGCAACTTTGTTCTCTATACGGCGGCGAACGCTGCCGTCTGGTCAACCAATACTGCCAAGGCGGGTGGGGGCGGCGGCGGGACTCCCGGTACGGGAGAAGCCGTTAAGGTCGCCTTTATCGGAGACACTGGCGCCGGTACGAATTTCCAGAGTGTGCTGAACCTGATCAAGGCAGAGAAGGCGCAGCTGACAGTGGTGGCGGGGATACCTCCTACAACCGCAGCCAGGATGATGATTGGGATGCCAGAGTACGTAATACGCTGGGTGCCAGTGATCCCGCCATCGTTGTGGCCGGAAACCATGATTATGGCGACAGCAATTTTGGCGATATCTGCTCATTTGGACAGGCTCGCCTGAGTCGCCAGTCTGCCGTTCAGTGTTCAGGTGCCTATGCGGAAAAAATGACCTGTCGTTTCAAACATCTTTACTTCGTGATGTCAGCGATCGGATCGAGCGGTAGCCGTTCAGATCATGAGACCTATATTGCGAACAGTCTGAACAATTCACCAGCCGGCGCCTGGCGTATCTGTGCCTGGCACAAGAACCAACGCGATATGCAAGTCGGCGGCAAGACCGACGAGGTGGGCTGGACGGCCTATGAGACCTGCCGTCAAAAAGGCGCGATTATTTCAACCGGGCATGAGCATTCGTATTCCCGAACGCATTTGCTGAGCAATATGACCAACAAAACAGTGGCCAGTACCGCCTCAAGCTTTTCGGTCAGCCCAGGCAAGACCTTCGCCTTTGTCTCTGGGCTGGGGGGAATTGAAGCCAGGGACCAGGAACGAAGCGGCAGCTGGTGGGCGAAAATCTACACCTCGACGCAAGGGGCGACCTATGGCGCGTTGTTTGGCACCTTTTATACGGATCGGGCTGATTTTTATTTCAAGAACATCAAAGGTCAGGTGATCGATCAGTTTACGGTGACAAAGGGATATTGAGATGAAACCAGTTTTAGGACTAATCGTGTTGCTCGGTGTTGCTTCCCGGGCCTATGCCGGCTGTGAGTCGGCGATTCTGCAAGGTGGACATACCGCCGTCAAGAAAACTGAAGCGGTGAAGCTCGCCTTATCCGAGGTGCGTGATGCCTGCTATCCGGGGTGCGTGATGCCTGCTATCCGGGGGAGGTCACTGTACTGTCGCAGGACTGCCGACAAGTCGATTCAGGTCCGGAGAACGCTGCAGTGACACGCTGCGAGGTCGAAGCGTCCTGCAACCTTTGCGACGAGGGTTTGCGGCTGAAATATGAAGCGATCGACTAGTGTTGCATGGTCTGTAACAGGCCTCTGCATACTGCTTCTGATGCCCATGTTCACGGTCTTCGCGACGGAACGCGTATTTACCTGCGACCTCAATCAACAGTCCGCCGAGTGTCGGGATTATCTTAAGGTCATGCGAGGTCGCGCCCTGGGGCACAAAATACCTGCCCTGGGGCTCAGATTCAGACGGCTTCCTGTAACCTTACTGAGCAATACGCTCAATGTCGGGAATACACGCTACTGGTCGGTGCCAGCGAAACGATCGAGGCACTCCGGGAGGGGTGTACGTCTATGTTGGGTGTGTTTTCTGATAGGAACTGTCCGACGAACGCGGTAGCCATTTGCCGGGACATCGTCCGCAATTACCACCACCCTGTTGTCTGCACCACCCTCGGTGGCGAGTTGCGCAGACCCTTAAAGGGCCTGCACGACCCTCACAGTTTTTCATGGGAACACCAGTACAGATCTGCTTTGGTTTATTCTGTACCGGTTTTGATCGTATTAAATTGAATCTGTATCGGTTTGTTCGCACTGCCTAGAATGGTGTTCCATGCAAAGAGGAACACCGAATGGCTACCCGAACCGAAATTTTTCCGCTTCGTTACACCTTAGCGAAACGTAGTGGCAGGTCACTGCCTTCAATGCGGCTTTTTTTTCGCAAAGCCTGGTGCTGGCTCGCAATAGCCAGGCAGCGTTACCGCACGCGCCAACAACTGGCTCAACTCGATGATCGGGCATTGCAGGATATTGGACTTTCCCGTGCAGATGCTTGCCAAGAGGCAGAAAAGCCTTTTGGAGGAGTGATGGACGAGCGTTTGGTTTTGTTTGTCGTTGTGATGACGATAACCCCGGCCTAATAATTTGATGCTCATGGCATCGGGTTTGAATCACGGCATCCGGCGTTCGCTGCCTCACTTTGTCGGAATCTGTACCGGTTTTCCTCTCCTCATATTGGCGGTGGGGCTTGGATTTCAGGCGGTATTAACCGCTTTTCCGGGCGTATTTTGGGGCATCAAGGTTGCGGGGGCTGGTTTCCTCTTGTATCTGGCCGCGCGTCTTGCTGGGTTTTCGATCAAAACGAGATCGGGTGGAAACAGGCAGCCAAAAGACGACACTCCGGCAAGGCCCATGCGGTATTGGCAGGCTGTTCTGTTTCAATGGATCAATCCCAAAGCCTGGACCATGGCCATCGCGACACTCGCGATGTTTGCTCCTCAGGGCGAATCGGTATGGCCCACGGTCACGCAGATTGCCGGATCCTATATGCTTTGGGGTTCACCCTGCGTGGCACTGTGGTTGTTTTTCGGCAAGGGCATGCGCCGTTTTTTACAGAATGCCGGTAATATAAAGCGTTTTAATGTCGTGATGGCATGTCTCCTGGTGGCATCTGTGGTGCCGCTTCTGCTTGAAACTGGCGCATTCTGAAAAGCGGCTATACTTCATTAAAGGAGGCCGTTCAACTATGGTTAAAAGTCGTTTTCTGATTGGGGATTTTGTTCAGCAGCGTGCCGGGCAGTTCAGAGGTGTGGTAATCGGTATTGATCAGATGTTCATGCAATCTGAAGACTGGTATCGGGCGATGACTCGAAACGATCCCCCCAAGGACAAACCGTGGTACCAAATCATCGTAGATGGGGCGGAGCATGTGGCCTATGTGTCTGAAAAAGAGTTGAGATCGGCCCAGGATCGGAGCCAGATTGATCATCCGATGCTGGGCGATTATTTTCAGGAATACAACGGCAACCGCTATTTGTCCCGGTAGACGGATTAGTCTGCCCGGCCCATAAAGCGCTTTTCGCCGGTGTGGATGCGGACTTTTTGCCCCTGTTCCAGGTATTCCGGTACCAGAATACTCAGACCCGTTGCAAAGTGGGCGGGTTTGGTTCGGGCACTGGCTGATGCAGCCTTGAGGGCGGGAACCGTTTCAGTGATGACCATTTCAACGGTTTGCGGTAGCTCCAATGCAATGATCTGGTCATCCACCACTAACATCTGCAAGCCTTTGATGTCATCGGTCAGGAACAGTAGCTGCTCTTCGATCACCTCTTTATTGATCGGATACTGGGTGTAGTCTTCGTTATCCATGAAGATATAGTCATCACCGTCAATATACGAGAACGTCACAGGCTTTCGTTCCAATAAAACCGTTTGAACGATTTCGTCGCCTTTGTAGGCCTCTTCTACTTTCAGGCCTGTCCGCACATCGCTGTAGCGGACTTTATACAGTGTCGCGGCACCGCGTGCACTGGGGCTATGTACTTCGATTTCCTTGATAACCAGCAATTGGCCGTTGCGATCAACGACATCGGCTTTTTTGAGATCAACGGCCTTGGGCATCAGGCTTGCTCCAGCTTGTCCAGCAACAAGATCATGGCTTTGACGAAGTCGCCCTCTGTCACGATTCCAACAACGCGTTCTTCGTGAATGATCGGCAGGCAGCCATACTTGCGGGTCACCAGAAACTCGGCTGCGTCGCGCAAACTGGTGTGTAAACTGGCGGTGGCAACCTTGGTCCGCATCACATCAGCGATCTGGATTTCAGCTTGCTGAGCTTCCTGCTGTTCATCGGGCAGGTGGTAGACGCTGGAATCCATCGCCGCCATCAGATCCGTACGGGTAAACATGCCGACCAGCTTTTCCTTGTGATTAACGATGGGAATATGGCGGATATCATTTTTTTCCATCAGACGCTTTGCGTCCAATACTGAGTTCTCCGGGGTCAACGTTGCCACCGGTGTACTCATCATTTCCTCTAGCTTCAGCATGTTATGGCCTCAAACTGTGTTGTATATCGGAAAAATCCGTGCTTTTAGCAAATCGTTGCATGACGTCGGACAAAATGGGCGTTTTGTAACCCATCGCGCGCGCCTTGCGACTGTCCAGGCTGACGTCACGGGGTCTGGCCGCCCGGAAGGTCATGTCGGCCTGGACTTTGGCCTCGATTTTCTGCGGATTATACCCGAAGGCTGAAGCGATGGAACGCATCAGAATCAATCGGGATAAGGTTTCAATCCCACCCAGATGAATCACTTCGCCCTGGGCCGCCAAATAGAGTTTCACAATGCCTGCCGCCGCTGTTGGGTAGTCAACACTTGAACGCAATTCGTCGCTGAAGCCAAATAATCGCTTTCCTTCCTCTAACTGTTTGAGCCACTGGTGCATTGGCGAGGTGGCATACAAGCCCTCGCCATACAGTAAAGGCAGGCGAAAAACCGCCGCCGTTGGACAGGCATCCAAAATGACGCGCTCAGCTTCCGCTTTATGCTCTCCATAACGATTAATGGGAGAAACGGGGTCTGATTCAAGGTAATTGCCCCGTTCGCCATCGTAGACCAAGGTCGGTCGACGTAAAGACCATTGGGATCTGGTTAATCTGACAGCGCTGCGCAATCTGACGGCTGACTTCGACATTCAGACGACGGGAAAGTAGCGGCTGTTCTTCGCAGAGCTGCGGGTCAGCCAGTGCCGCCGTATGAATGACGGCCGTCGGTCGAAACTGCTGGAAAAAGGCTGTCCAACATATCCTTGTCGCACAAATCCAGACGAACACGATAGGTTGCAAGATCCTCTCGAAGAGGGGTTTGCTGACTCAAGGCAATGACTTCGTTACCCTGATCAAGCAGTTCCCGGCATACCCAGGCGCCCAGTAGCCCACTGGCACCGGTAACCAATACCTTGGCAGGTCTGGACGTATGATTTTGCAAACGGGACTCCTCAAGCAAGTGTTGAGCATAAACCTAGCATAAGTCGCGTTGAGCCGAAAAGCGCGCAGTGTCTTTCCTATTGATATGCTAGGGGCTGTTGCCGTTTCACATGGGCAACCATAGCAGAGCACATGCCATAGCCACATTCGACTCAAAGTTTCGCTTCAGTTTATCGTATCTTGTCGCAAGTGCCCGATAGTGCTTCAGACGCGCAAAAACATTCTCGATTAAGTGCCTGTTCCCATAAAGATTCCAGTCAATGTCATCGTTACCCGTTTTTGAATTGCTTTTCCGCGGAATCATCGGAATTGAACCTTTCGATCGAATGATCTCTCTCAGTGATTCTTTATCATAACCTTTGTCTGCAATCACGAAATCAGCCGCCGGAATTTCTTCAATAATCGCGTCAGCAGCCGTTGAATCATGTATCTGTCCCCCTGTAACTTCGAATTTAATGGGGAGCCCAAAGGCATCTACTACCATGTGGATTTTGCTTGTTTTCCCAGCTCGACTCGGCCCTATGGCCTGATCGCCAGACCCTGCAGCACCGGCACTATGCTGGTGAGCTTTGATATAGCTGCCATCGATAAATTCCCATTCCAAGTCAGGTTCAGTAACGAGAAAATCAAACACCTTCGTCCAAACGCCTCTGGCTGACCAGGCGTTAAACTTCTTGTAAACAGCATTCCAATGGCCGAAGTACTCCGGCAGATCCCGCCAAGGCAAACCCGTGCGTAACCGATACAGCATACCCTCCACCATGAGGTATAGATTCGGCTTGTTATATACGCCCAGTTGGAGCAAGATTCCCAGTAGCTTCGGCCATAGCTCAGCACTGAGCAATAGCCGCGGCATAGCAAACCCTTGTTGTTGTGTTGTGAGAATCACAATGATACGGGTTTGCTACCTTAAATCAAAAGCTTACATCGAAACGGCAACAGCCCCTAGGATGCAGGCGCTAATCCCTTTAAGTGATGCTCAGTGAGGTGAGAACGTGTCGTGCCGGGTGGGTGCTGAGTGGATGCTGGTGACAACCGCGGCCATCTGGGGTTTCGCCTTTGTTGCTCAGGTCAGGGGCATGGAGCATGTTGGGCCATTTACGTTTAATGCGGCCCGTTTTGCCTTAGGTGCTTTATCGCTATTGCCTTTGGTCTTGTTGATTCGGGTTCGGCGACCGGCAGCTCCCGCGCCTGACCAGAGGGCGCCCCTTCCATTTTCACACTGGCCTCCAGAGCTTGTCGGCGGGTTGCTTGCGGGGTTGTTGTTGTTTGCCGGCGCGACGTTTCAACAAGTGGGCCTGCAGTTTACGTCGGCAGCGAATGCGGGGTTTATCACAGGACTCTACGTCATCCTGGTTCCGTTGATGGGTCGGGTTCTGGGCCATCGCACATCTTTGACGGTCTGGTTGGGCGCTTTACTGGCACTGGCAGGACTTTATGCCTTGAGCATCCGAGAGGGATTGGTCCTGTCACGGGGTGATACGCTGCAGTTAGTGGGCGCGTTTTGTTGGGCTGGACACGTTTTGTTGATAGAGCATCTGACCCGGCGCTGCCATGTGCTTTGGCTGGCATTTTCTCAGTATATGGTCTGCGCGGGGCTCAGCCTGATCGTCGCGGTGTCACTCGAAACGCCGAGCTGGGCGGGTATGCAGGCTGCTGCAGGCGCAATTGCTTACGCGGGGATTATGTCTGTCGGCGTTGCCTATACGCTGCAAATACTCGGGCAGAGTCGGGTGCCTGCGGCCCGGGCTGCAATCATTATAAGTCTTGAGGGCGTGTTTGCTGCTATCGGAGGATGGTGGCTGTTGGAGCAGGCGCTTGATCTGCGCGCACTCGTCGGCTGTGCATTCATGTTGGCGGGAATGATTGTCGCGCAGCTGCCAGCCAGGAGGCCCTAGGGAATTACCGCTTTTGCCGACGCAAAAGTGGCCGGAACCTTGTCGAAAAGCTACCATGTTAGGTGCATCAGTATTCAGGACAAGGAGTCATTTTATGCAAGACCCTCATTCTTCTCCAAAGCTACCCTCTTCGTCAGAGCCACCTGTATGGCCGGAACTGGGTGCGGCGACGGCGCGGCCTGCGTCAAACGGCTGGCATTGGCTGGTGGATGCGTTTGGCTTTTTCAAAGCAGATATTGGTATTTGGATCGCCATGTCTCTGATTTACGTGATCCTGATGGCAGTCATTTCCAGCGTTCCGCTGTTATCAATGATCGCTCCGATACTCGCCCCCGTTTTTTCGGGTGGTCTGATGATGGCTTGTCGGCGGCAGGATGTTGAAGGAAAGCTGGTTTTCAACGATCTGTTTGCCGGTTTTCAACAAAAGGCCGGGCCTTTGAGTCTGCTCGGACTCATCTTTCTGGGGCTATACTTTCTTTGGGCGGTCATCGTGGGCTTGATGGGCGGTGGGGCGTTTCTACAAATGGGTGGAATGCATGCAGGACAGGACCCCTTGGTAACCCTGCAGGGTCTTGGCTTTGTAGTCGTCATCGGATTATTGCTTCTGGTGCCCATTCTCATGGCGCAATGGTTCGCGCCGGGGCTGGTGGCACTCCATGACGTTGCTCCCTGGGCTGCCTGCAAGCTTAGCTTGAACGCCTGCTTTAAGAACAGTGTGCCATTTCTGGTTTTCGGATGCGTGGTTTTTCCGGCGGCGATGCTGGCAACCTTGCCTGCCATGTTAGGCTGGCTGATTCTGCTGCCGGTACTGATTGCATCGGTCTACACCAGTTATAAAGACGTATTTCAACTGAATAATCCTCGTTAAAGGACGTGTATGTTGCTTGACGCTAATTCGCCAGATGTAGGCGAGACGCTAACGGCGGATGTTTGTATTGTGGGTGCAGGTGCTGCAGGAATTTCAATCGCGCGCGCATTGATCGGAAGTCATTTGAAGGTGGTTCTGCTGGAAAGTGGAGGCCTGGAATTCGAGACCGAAAGTCAGTCCCTCAATAAAGGAGGTATTCAGGGGCGTTACTATTATGATCTGGACGTCGGTCGCTTACGATTTTTCGGCGGAACGACCAATCATTGGTCGGGCTGGAGCCGTCCACTGGATGAAATTGACTTCGAAAAAAGAGAGTCGATTCCTTTAAGTGGCTGGCCCATCAGCCATCAGGAATTGGAGCCCTATTACCGTGCGGCGCAACAGGTATGTGAGCTTGGCGATTTTGCGTATACGGGAGTGGAGAATCAGCAAAATTTACCTGCTTTTTTTCACAAAAATCATCCCCACCCTAAAACTGTCACCCGGGTTTGGAAGCGCAGTCCGCCGACCCGATTTGGTACGGTTTATCGGGATGAGCTAACTCAGACGACAAACGTTGACGTTTACTACCATGCGAATGTGGTTGATCTCATCACTGACCCTGCGACTCAAACGGTAACCCAGGTAAACGTGTTAACGCTGTCGGGAAAAACCTTGACCATTCAGGCGAAGCAGGTGGTTTTGGCTGCCGGAGGGATTGAAGTTCCTCGGTTGTTGCTGTCTGCAAATGGCGGTAAGGGGATTGGTAACAGCCATGATCAGGTTGGCCGCTACTTTATGCTTCACCCCCAGGTTGATGTTGGCAGACTAATGCTTGATGCGTCCTCAGCGACGCAAATTCATACGGAGCCTGCAGGCATCAAACCCATTTATCGGGGTGGGCTGTCTTTGGATGAATCGGTACAGCGTCAAAAGGGGCTGCCGAATCATGCCGTTTTGTTTACTGTCGAACGCGCCACTCGCTTTGACGGTCTCAAGCGCATGCTAAAACAAATCAAGTCAGGTGAAGACCTGGAGACCCATATTCAGGCGCTAATCGGAGATCTGGGTGGGGCCCCCCCCTCAACTGAGGCCGGGCAGGATTTTGTTGATTTTATCTTACATGTGCGGTTGGATCATCTGCCAAATCCAGACAGTCGTCTGCGTTTGAGCGATAAAATGGATACGTTCGGGGTTCCTCAGATAGAGATGGATTGGAAACTGTCGCATCAGGATTTTACCTCCTTAAAACAGACGATGTTGATCATTGCCGAGGCGCTGGGTGAACTGGGGATGGGCCGGGTACAACTTAAAAGTTGGTTACTCTCTGACGAGGAGCACTGGCCAGAAGACTCGGAGTGGGATTTCCACCACATGGGCGCAACTCGGATGAGTGCCGATCCGAAGACTGGCGTGGTCGACGCAGACTGCCGCGTGCATGGAACAGAAAATCTCTACGTAGCCAGCAGTTCGGTGTTTTCAACGGCGGGTTTTTCTAACCCTACCCTCACCATCGTGGCATTGGCATTACGATTGGCGGATCATCTGAAGGCGGTACAGGTATGAAGCGGTTATCGGGACTAACCCGGCGTGAAATGTTGGGCCGAACAGTTTTAGTTTCGACCTTTTTGCTGCTGCCTGTTGGATGTGGGGGATCTTTGTCCTCGACAGCTGACAGCAAGGGTGATCTGTATGATCAGTTTTACCCACAAAGACCACGCGATTGAGCTGGGGCAGGTTTACTTAAAACTCGCTCCTGCAGACGCGGTGCTTTCACGCGTTCAGGAAGAAATGAATACCTTGTTGGAAGCCGATAAACATTCAGACATTCAGTCATTCAGAACCCATGTTCAGGCACTTATACGCGATGACTTCAGCAAAGGCCGAACCGTGATTCTGAACGGTTGGGTGCTGGCCAAGACGGAAGCACAGCTCTGTGGATTAATCGCTTTGCGTGCGAGTTAATTTATCGAGGCGCTGAAATCACCTGAGCATCCGAAACACGGTTCTCAATTTGAAAAATGCCCGCATCCCGGGTGTAGCTGGCGGGGTTTCGGGGAGGCTGGGCGCCGGGGTGGGGTTGACCCTTAGACTTGGAGAGTCAAACTCCTGGCCGCGTTGTTCGCGATCCTTAATGTCTTTAATCGACCGCTTCATCACGCTGCCGCTCACCGCCGTTCGGGAGGGTCCGGCGGCAGGCGCGTCCAATCCTTCGAGATGAAGCTCATCGAGCCCGGATTCATCCAGCGCATCGACGGCATAGGAAGGGACTGTCAAACAGGACAGACTGATTAACGCCAAAGCACAAATTCTATACGTGACTTTCATGGCAAGCCTCCTCGACGAAGATGTCAGACAAGCTGAGCGGGTACCTTTAGCTTAGCAAATGTGATGTGGTTCACAATATTTTGGTGTTTTCATTGATGATCGTGAATCAGATAGGGGTGAATCAGCCTGTCAATTTCCCAATTCCCGACCATACTTAGTGCTCAAGATGGAAAATGGATAAGCGCATTGAGGCAAAGCTTTGCAAGCTCCAGCGATTCCCGAAAACGAAATTGAGCGCTTGCAGGCCCTGTATGAAACAGGGTTGCTGGACACGCCTGTTGAAGCCCGCTTTGAACGGCTGACACGACTAACAAAAGGCTATTTCAACACCGAGATGGTGTTGATTTCGCTTGTCGACAGAGAGCGACAGTGGTTTAAATCCAGTCAGGGCCTGAATGCTGCCGAATCACCCCGGGAAACCTCATTCTGCGGTCATGCAATTTTACAACGTAATATCTTTCAAGTGGTTGATGCGCTTGAGGACCCCCGGTTCAGCGATAACCCCCTCGTTGTCGGTCCCCCCAATATTCGATTCTATGCCGGCGCTCCGCTTGTCAGCCCGAAAGGCCAGGCGATAGGCACTTTATGCCTGATTGATTCGCGACCCCGCCAGCTGGAAGACGCTGAACTCATCGCGTTGCGCGAATTTGCAGATTGTGTGTCAGCCGAAATCTTTGCAGAAGTGACCAACGCCTTACAACAGCAATTGGCGGCAACTGAGGTACGTTACAAAGCCGTCGTAGAAGAAACGCGTATCGGTACCTGGCAGTGGAATGTGCAATCAGGGGCCGTGGTATTCAACGAACGCTGGGCGGAAATCGTTGGCTATTCTTTGCAAGAATTGCAGCCAATCAGCATTGATACCTGGTTGCGCCTGGTTCATCCCAATGACGCACAACTGTCAGCTACCTTGTTACAACGGCACTTTAATGGGGAGCTTGAATTTTACGACTGCCAGTGCCGGATGAAGCATAAAGAAGGTCACTGGGTCTGGGTGCATGATCGGGGCAAGGTTGCCACATGGGGTGCTGATGGCCAGCCGGTCATGATGTATGGAACCCATGCAGACATTACCCGTCAAAAGTTGGCCGAGAGTCAGTTAAGGGAAAGCCACGACCAATACCGTTCCCTGGGTAGGGAACATACCGGGGTGACCTACCGGGCGTTGTATGAAGAACCTTTCAGACTGGTTTACCTGAGTGAGCAGGTGGAGTCGTTAACGGGGCTTCCGGTAAACGCATTTGTACATAATCCGACCATGAATTTCAGAAATCTGATTCTGGAAGAGGATCGTGATGCGGTTGACGACTCAATTCAGCGATCCATTAGAGATAATCTTAACTGGCAAATTGACTATCGCATTACCCATCAATCCGGGGAAATTCGGTGGGTGCAGGAGCGAGGGAGAGCCATTCGGGATAAAGAGGGAAGCATCGCTTTTCTGGATGGTTTCTTATTGGATGTGACCACTGAGAAACATGCCAACGAGCAGGTTGAGCGACAACTGGAAGCACTTTCAATATTGCATGACATTGCGACGAATGGTCGCCTGTCCATTCATGAGCAGTTTCAGTTGGCATTAGCCCGGGCCCGGCGTTTTTTGAAGCTGGATATCGCGTTGATCGGCCGTATTGAAAAGGAACGTTATGAGATTGCCTGGTTATCCACAGCTGGTTTTGAGACCTTTAAGCAGGGAGAAATCCTGCTCTGGCGAAAACCTGCTGTGGAATTGCCTTGATGCGAAACAGGTTGTGGTGATAAATGACCTGGCCCACTCGGACTATCGCGATCATCCAGGACGTGCGGTCTATGGAATGGAGGCCTTTATTGGTATTCCGATACAGGTGGCGGGTGAGCCGTTTGGCACCTTGAGTTTTTCGTCCTTGAAGCCGAGGCTCCCGTTTGATGATAGCGAAATTATGTTCGTCAGCCTGCTATCGGGTTGGATTGGGGATACGATCGAGCGAGATCAGACGCAGGCGCGTCAGCGTAAACTCTTTTCCCAGTTGCCTGGCATGGTGTACCAGTTTCAACAATGGCCGGATGGCCGAACCGCCTTTCCAATCAGTAGTCCTGGGATGCGGCAGATCTACCGTGTTGAGCCGGATGAAGTTAAAACAGATGCCAGCAAGGTATTTGAAATCATTCACCCGGATGATTTGCCCTTCATCTCGAAGACCATTGATCAATCGGCAGAACAACTCACTGAATGGCATGCAGAATATCGTACCCGTTTCCCTGATGGCACCATCCGCTGGCTCAAAGGCGACTCAATGCCTGAGCGACTCTCAGATGGAAGTGTGTTGTGGCATGGCTATATACAGGATGTAACCGAGCATAAGTGTGATCAGGATCGTCTGGAGCAGAGTGAAGCACGACTGCGGGCACTGTTCGAATTGTCTCCGCTGGGGATTGCCTTGAATGATTACGCGACCGGCGCCTTTATTAAAATCAATGATGCACTGTTGGCACCGACGGGGTATACACGTGAGGAGTTTGTGAAACTCAGTTACTGGCAAATTACTCCGAAAGAGTATGAAAGTCAGGAAGCGCAGCAGCTTAAAAGTATGGAAGAAACAGGGCGCTATGGCCCTTATGTTAAGGAATACATTCGCAAGGATGGGTCGCGCTTTCCAGTCCGCCTGAATGGAATGGTTGTGCAGGATGCAACGGGTAATCGGTTAATTTGGTCGATCATCGAAGATATTTCAGTTCAGGTGCGTCAGCAGCAGGTGCTGGAGCATGTCAACGAACGATTTAAATTGGCCGCTGATTCCGCCCGTTTAGGTGTCTGGGACTATGATGTCATCCATAGAGACCTTGAATGGGACGACTGGATGTATCGTCTGTACGGAATGGATCGAACGACATTCAGTCACACCTACGCGGGATGGTTGGTTCGTATACACCCTCATGATGTTGAGCCGGTTCAGCAGGCTTTTGAAGATGCCCTTTTAGGTGTGAGAGATTTCGACACCGAGTTCAGAATTATTTTACCCGATGGCGGTTACGCCACCTTAAAGCGGCGGCGATCGTTTCCCGTAATCAGCAGGGTGCAGCCGTTAGGGTCACGGGTATTAACTACGATATTACGCAGAGTCGTCTGGCTGATCGAATGAAGAGTGAATTTGTCTCGACCGTCAGCCATGAGTTGCGAACGCCACTCACCTCCATCGCGGGCGCATTGGGTTTGTTAAATGGGGGTGCATTGGGCAATTTACCCAAGCCCCTGCAGGAGATGATCTCTATCGCATTCAAGAACAGTCAACGACTCAGCCATTTGATCAATGATTTGCTGGATATGGAAAAGTTGGTTGCTGGGAAAATGCATTTGGCGTTGAGCCTCGTTCATCTGCCAGGACTGTTAGAGCAGGTTGTCAATCAAATCAGCGGCTATGCGCAATCGTATGGCGTGTCGGTCGTTTTGTCTTTTGCCTGTCCCCGACGTTTGCATTCGGGTAGATCCTGAACGGGTCAACCAGATATTGTCGAACTTTTGTCCAATGCAATCAAATATTCACCGTCTGATGGCGAAGTTCATCTGATAGCGGGCGTGATGGACAATAAGGTGAGGCTCAGTGTGATTGATCAGGGGCCCGGCATTCCAGAATCGTTTCGGGACAAGGTCTTTCAGCAATTCGCCCAGGCGGATAGTTCTGATACGCGTCAGAAAGGCGGAACCGGCCTTGGTTTAGCGATTTCCAGGGAAACTGGCTGATGCGATGGGTGGAACAGTGGGGTTCGCCTCTGAACCCGGTCGGGGGGCAACCTTCTATGTTGAGTTCAATCGAGAGGATCGACCTGCTTGAAATGTCCGAGGCATTGATGTGCAATAAAAAGACGCGCAATAAAAAAGGGCAGCAGGGCTGCCCTTTTTTCTATGCTTTACGCAGTCAACTGATCAGAAAAAGCCAGCCATTGCATAAGCGGTTTTGGTAAACATTGGCTCTCTGCACTCTTCCAGTTTCAGGTTGACCTGGTTAGCGGTGGTGACAATACGCGTGCGATATTCTTTACGGTCGGTCGCTTCAGACACCGTCTGAGTAGCGCCGCCCGCATCGGAGACTTTGCTGTCAACACGGGTATCTTTGCGCACAATCACGCCTTCAGCAGCGCGTTCCTTGATCTGGAATATCAACCACCAAGCATGAAGGTCACATCTTTAACCATGGCGTCAGCGATAAAGCGATGCGGCACCCACGGCGAGGCCTGCACCCAGTGCGGCATCACCGCTACCGCCTGAGGCACCAACTGCCATGGCTGTACCAACACCGGTTGCGGCGGCCATGCCACCCGCACCCGCAAAACCATGACCCAGTGCTGCTTCAGCCGCATTCGGGTTGGCGTGCTCAAGGTTTAGCACGTAGGCCAGCATCTGGAATTGGGCCTGATCCGGATCATCTACCAGACGGTAGCCGTTGTCATTAGTTTCCGAATTGCTGCTTGACGAACTGTTTGAACTCACGGCGATCAAATTCCGCGATTCCGCTGCGAATATCCAGATAAATCGTTCTTTTTTCACGCGGAACCGGATCGACGAAAATGGCGGTACTGGTGCGTGTATCGACTTTCAAATCCTGTTTGTTAAGCGCTGTGTAAGAGGCAGCGCAGCCAAAAAGCGTTGTAATCAGCGTGAGGGCGGTAATCCATTTGATGCCCATGATAGCCGAACGACGTGTATCGAACATGGTTTAAATCCTTCTATAGGTGTGTGGGTGAAAAGTCAGACAAGAGCCGGGTGCCTAAGGAGTAACAATGATCCAGTAGCCGCCGCTGCGTCGATAATAGTACTGGCAGTCCATATAGTCGTCATAGTTGCGGGCGTTATCGCAGGTGTAGCCATCGCGCCAGTACGAGGGTGGCTGGGAGCGAGGTTGCATGTTGCCAGCGGCCGCATCCCGAATATAGGTTTCAACGGCAACCGGGTCGGGTGTTGAGAAAGGACGCTCCAAAACCTGTTGGTTCAGCTTCTGCTGGGCTTCCTTGAGTTGTTGATTGTCGGCCATGACCTGCGTGCTTGCGGTACACAGCAAGGTGAGCAGCACTGCGCCAGACAGACGGGGTGTAGTGAGCATTGATGACTCCTTTTGATCAATCCTGTAGAAAAAGAAGTAGTTCATTTGGATTCGAAGATCAGCTAAATGCGCTCAATCTTCGACCAAAATGAATGGTAGACGAAGGTCTCCCCCGTCGCAAGTCGATTTCCTTGCGGGCGTGAAGTGCTCGGCACCGCTATCAGCCCGCCAGCCCGGCGTAAACGGTTTGCACATCATCTTCGCTATCCGGGCTTCCAGAAAAGCTTCGACCTCTGCCAAAACCTCAGGATCTGAGAGTGAGACCGGATTTTTGGGGCGGTAGCCCAATGCAGCTGACTGTATTTGAAATCCTTGCCCGGGAAGCGCCTTGCTGACGGCATCCAGATCCGTTGGCTCAGTGTAGAAAACGACCGTTCCGTCTTCGTTGGTTTCAAGATCCTGTGCGCCGGCTTCTATTGCGGCCTCTTCAGGGTCAATACTGGATTCCGTGGGTTGAGCTTCAATGATACCTAGATAACTGAAATCCCGGCAACAGAGCCTGAGCCGCCCAGCTGCCCTTGCGAAACAGAACACGGATCGCAGAGGCGGTTCGATTTTGTTGTCGGTCAGACACTCAACAATAACGGGGACCTGATGAGGGGCAAACCCTTCATAGGTGACCAATTCATAGGTCACGCTTTCGTTCAGCAGGCCAGCTCCCTTTTTAATGGCGCGCTCCAGCGTGTCTTTAGGCATGGATGCCTTTTTGGCCTGATCAACCGCCAAACGCAAGCGTGGATTCATATCGGATCGGGGCCGCCACGTGCTGCGACGATAATTTCCGGGCCAATTTGGTGAAAATACGGTTCGGGCATCGGCCGCTGCCGATTTGTGTTTTGCTTTCCATTGAGCGCCCATGCTGTCTCTCTTTCCATTCGACTAAAAGGCAACAGTATAAGGCAGCAAGCGGATGAATTCAGTAGCACAAAGGTGGCCGACGTCACGCTTGTTTGTTTACGGTAGCCTGTCGCCAGTTGACTGGGCTGAGTTGACCGTCGACCTCGGTGACCTTGGCTTCGATCTGGAAAAAACGGCTGAGTATCCCGGGTTGAGCAGGGAGTCGGCATCGCCAAAGTGAAAATCCTGTTTGCCCAGTAACAGAACGTCATCGCAGTAATGCAAGGCCAGTTCAGGTCGAAGGGTGAGACCATGCGCCCAGCCAGTGTCCACTGTCTGAGTTGTGCCATGACTGAAATTTGATGATGTGGGATCGAGGCCTGCTACCGGCTCGTCAGCCGGAGAATGGGTGCATCGACGGCAGTGCCCGTGCCAGCATGACCCGCGTGCGCTCTCCTCCTGATAATTGGGTGACCGGGCGCTTTGCGAGCGCATGCGTATCGGTCATCTGCATGACCTGCTCGAGTAGCGCATCATCAATTTGATCGGTGCCATAGGGGTGACGGCCTAATCCGATGACACGCTCCACGGGCATCGGCCAGTGACAGCTTGCCTGTTGCTCAAGGTAAGCAAGCCGCTGCGCGCGCTGTGCAGGGGGCATCGAATGAACGGACTTATTGTCGATCATCACGTGTCCGGCTCGGGTGGGAATGAGTCCGAGTATTCCTTTCAGCAGGGTCGATTTGCCAATACCGTTGTTGCCCAGAATGGCAACGACTCGTCCAGTGAGAAAAGCGGCACTCAGACCCGAGACGATGGTGCGGTCCTGATAGCCAAATGTGACGTCATGCAGCGCGAGAGTCATGGCATGAATTCCTGGCGTCGGACATGGCGAAGCAGGCCGAGAAAGAATGGGCCTAGGGCGGTGAGCACGCCGATGCGAAGTTCGGGGCCTTCAGGCATCAGGCGTACCAGAATATCGGGCCAGCACCAAGCTGCGCCGCCCGGAGCTGACGGGGAGTAGTAACTGCCCCGGTTCCCCAGCGGGTGAGGGGGCGCAGCAAGTGAGGAACAACTGGGTCCGACGAAGCCAATGACGCCCGCTGTGGAGGACACTGGCCCAACCGCCAGCGCATCCCATGCCTATTCGCCAATACAGCGGTCAGTGGACACGCCCAGTGAGCGGGCGGTGTCGGGCCTGTGACAGTATGTTGAGCGACCTGCCGCTGGGAAGCAGCAGGTAAGCGCCTATGCCGGCGGGTGGTAAAAACTGAGGAGAACATGATCCAGGTTCGATGCTCAAAGGAGCCGACTATCCAGAACAACAGTACAACCTGCATGGCGAAGGTTGGGGCCGTGTCTAGTAGGAGAGCGGTCATGGCACTGCAGAACGCATTGATTGAGGCACCGGGCGAGAATACGAGAGAATGCCGCTTTCCCTTGCCCGTCAGCATCAGCAGTACTGAAAACCGACCAGTGCACCGAGAATGCCGGGCAGGATCGACCAGCAAGTGAGCCAGCCCAAAATATATCGCTACGACGGCGACCAGCGCAGAGGAAGAGGACACGCCCAGAATACGGATCGGCCAGCGGATTGCGCAGCCAGCCCCTGAGTACGGCACCTGCAAGTCCCAGCACCGCACCACCGACTGCCGCCAGCACTGTGCGGGGCAGACGAATTTCCCATAGGATTAATTGGGTTTGCCAATCCCATTCAGGGCCAGTGCGAGCCTGCTTCCCGGCCTGTCAGCAGCGATATAAGCTGGCCGCAACAGTACCAGGTCAGACTAATCAATAGCGCGGAGCGGAGTGCAGGCGAGCAACAGGAGACGGCATGTTTCAGTCTGATGGCGAGCTTGGAAAGCAGGCAGTGTATCAGGGTTTTACGGTGGAGGGATGATGGGATCTGGCGCCCGGTTCTCAGGAGTTCAGACGTGCCGCAGCTGAGGTGTTCAGCATCCAGCTCCAGCAGTGGGTAGCGCAGAGACTGATCCCCGAGCAGGGGATGGGGTGTTCCATCCACAAGGTTGCGCGGGCTTGCCCGTCGTAATGACTGCGCGGAACGATGATGAGATCGGGTGACCAGCGCACCAGTGCCTCAAGATCCACTTCGCCCAACCCAATTCCCTGCGTTTTAGCCTGCTGATCAGTCCCAGCTTATGCAGATAGTATCCCGAAAACGCCTGCGCCAGCTGACCCAGCCGTTCGGGTTGATAATGAGTGCCCGTACCTTTTTAGGGGCGCGATCGCGCGCAAGGCTTTGAAATTCACTTTCCATCGCGGCAATGATGTGCTCCGCGGGATTCCGAGTGCGTCCACGCGGCCAGTTGTCGCCAATTGGACATGAGTTGTGGAAAACTTCGGCAGAGAAACTTCGCGAAGGGAATAACCACGGGCAGGAGTGATTTGAGTCCGAGGGCGCCATATTGCCCGGCGATCACTTCCTCCGGTTTTGCCTGAAGTATTTCTTCAATATGGGCATGGTTGGCGGGAATCTTTGCCAGTACAGACGAATCCCGAGGTCATCCGGGCATGACTTAAACCGTGTGACCGACAATAGCTGTTCTGGGTGAGGTAGCCGAGCATCTGATCGACGCATTGATTCACCGAAACCAAGCGTGCGGTATCCACCTGAGCGCTGGTTGACGCCGCTAATAGAAGCAGGATTCACCAAAGAAAAGCTGGGTAAATGTCTGCAGAGGCATTCTCCTCACATATCTGCTTCTGTGTGGAGTAGGCCCCATTGTATCGTAGTTCAGTGCTAAGATGCTGGCTTGATTTTTCGGGAGCTGTAAATGAATTGGAATATCCGTCCTTTGGATCGCTCAGCCGTTCCAGCCATTCAGCAAAGCATCGATCAGAAGACCAAACCGCCGGGCGCTCTCGGGCAAATGGAAGCGTTGGCGCTCAACTGGCTCTGATTCAGGGAAAGAGCAGCTGAGCCTCAATCGACCCGTTTACTGATTTTGCCGCTGATCACGGCATTGCTGAAGAAGGCGTGAGTATGCCCCAGTGCCGTCACGCAACAGATGGTGCTTAATTTTCAGGTGGCGCGGCCACGAATTGTTTTTGCCGCACCTTGGGGGTTGAGCTTCAGGTGATTGATGCGGGTATGTTGGCGCCTATACAGCCGCGACCTGAGGGATTGATCGAGCAGCGGGTGGGTAATGGCACCCGCAACCTGGCGCATGAAGCGGCTATGACGGCTGAACAGGCCCGCCACTGTCTTTTGTGGGGGGCCGAGCGAGCGCGCGCCCAGATCGCGAAAGGGGCAGACTTGCTGATTCTGCGTGAGATGGGCATCGGCAATACCAGTGCGGCCTCAGCGATGATGGCAGCACTATTAGATCTTTTCGCCGTCGGACTGTGTGGGGCGGGGAACCGGCATTTCTGACAGCCAGTTTGCATTGAAACAGGCGCTGATCGGCATTGTTGCGGGTGACCACTCTGGATCCCATGCGTGTTCTTGAAGAGCTGGGAGGGTTTGAAATTGGTCAGATGGCCGGCGCCATGCTGGCTGCAGGCGAGGCAGGCCGACCGGTGTTGGTTGATGGTTTTATCGCAACGATGGCTGCGCTCCTGGCCGTCCGTTTGGCGCCAGCCCTGCGGGATTACCTTATTTTTGGCCATGAGTCGGGAGAACAGGGGCATCGACGTCTGTTGGCTGCGTTGAACGCTGAGCCTTTGCTAAAGCTAGGAATGCGTCTGGGGGAAGGCTCAGGTGCCGTATTGGCGGTTCCCTTATTAAAAGCCGCTATCAGCGTCTATAACGACATGGCGACCTTCGAGAGCGCCGGGGTTGTGGTTTGACATTGCTTACCTCCCGTGATTTCTGGCAACGCGAAGCAATCGGTTCGCTTTGGCAATGGGATTTTTCAGCCGGATTCCAATGCCTGCCTGGGTGCGCTACAGCCCAGAGGAGTTGAATCGCTGCTGTCGCTATTTCAGTTTGGTGGGCTGGATGCTGGGCGCCCTGATGGCGCTGTTTTTCATCTTGGTCGAGCCATTTCTGGGGCTTTCGCTGGCGGTATTGCTGACGATGGCTGCGGGTGTGTTGTTGACTGGCGCATTTCATGAGGATGGCCTGGCCGACACCTGTGATGGGCTTGGTGGTGGGCTGACGGTTGCGCGCAAGCTTGAGATCATGAAAGACAGCCGCGTGGGTAGCTACGGCGTAGTCGGACTCTTATTGGTCCTGCTACTTAAATGGCAAGCGTTGATGGCGTTGGGTGACCGCGCACCTCTGGCCCTTTACTGATGGCGGCGCTCTCCCGTGCGATGTCCACCTCACTGATGGGGCGCTACCGTATTTGACGGAAGATGCTCTGAGTAAAAGCAAACCGCTGGTGACCCAGGCCCGTAAGAAAGATCTGTTTATCGCGGTGGCGGTTGCAGCCGTGCCCTCGCTCCTGATCGCACCTGCCGAAGCCTTGGCTTGCCTGGCTACGTTGTTTGTGCTGCATGAGATTTTGGTCGTTATTTATCGCCGTGTGCTGGGGGGTTATACGGGCGATATGCTGGGAGCGGCCCAACAGTTCAGTGAGGTAGTGGGTTATCTGGTCTGGGTCGCGATGGGGGGCTTATGGCTCATTTAATTCTTGGGGGAGCCCGTTCCGGGAAATCGGGCTATGCAGAGCGAATCGCCGCATCCGAATCTTTGCCTGTGACGGTGGTGGTGACGGCGGAATCGTTTGATGAAGGGATGCAGGCCCGCATTGAACGGCATCACGTCAGGATCGACCGTCCAGCTGGGTGACTCGGGAGGCGCCTCTGTACTTGGCTGAATGTGTGCTTGCTTTACCTCCTGGCCAGTGCGTCATCGTAGATTGCCTGACGGTCTGGCTCAATAACCACCTTTACCATTTTCCCGATGAACCCTGATGCCGAAAATTACAAAAATTTGCGAAGCGGTCAAAGCCTGCCCTGCTACTTTAATTCTGGTGAGTAATGAAGTGGGGATGGGGGGTGGTTCCATTGGGTGAAATCACGCACCAAGTTCGTTGATCATGCGGGTTGGATGAATCAGGCACTGGCCCTTGTTTACGAGGCAGGTGACGCTGATTTCTGCAGGGCTTCCCGTTGGCCTTGAAAGGGGGTAAGCACATTTGAAGGCATTTTTGTCAGGTCTGCCATTTTAAGATTTTTATCTTTAAAATAGGCGGCCCTTTCCCACCGTCGGCGGAGTAAACTGGCTGCCGCTAGCTGAACGAATCGAGGTGACAGCGTGATCGTTTTACAGCAACTGAAAATCGACAGGTAAAGTCTTTACCGGAAGTACCCGCCGCTTACTGGATGACCATTGGGCATCTGGTGAGTTTGCTGGATCAAGGTGGAGCGGGGCCGTTTTTGAGTTGCTGCAGGAAAAGGCGCCGATGCCTTTGATGTGAGCGAGTGGGGCGCCTCCGGAGAACCCGGCTGAATTGCGGGAAATGCTGAACGAAGCGACCGAGGCTCTGGGTGCGACGGTGATCAAAGGGGTTCCGACAGGCGTCAAGGCGCGCACAGATGCCTTTGATTCTGTCAGAAAAGAATTAGAGTCCATCACGGCTGCAGTGGCGAAACCGCTCCGTCATTCCAGCTCGAAACAGCAGGCCGACGAAATGAAAGCGCTGATCGCTGGCATTGAGCTGCGACGTCGTGGTGGCCTTAAGAGTGCGAAAAAATCGTCAAGCCGTTCATCCGCTGCGGCGAAAGCCAAAGCCGCTGCGGCAGCCGAGGCACTACTCCCGTGAAGGCCCCGGCACTGCCTACCGGCCGGGTCAGTTCGGCCGCGCAGGAGCGCCGTATTCGAGAGGCACTGGCCGAGCAAAAGCGGAAATGGAATCTCAGCAGCGTCAGAAGCGTGATGAGGAACCGGCGGAAATGCGAGCGATATTGAGCCGCCTCGACGAACGTTCAAAAGGGATGGGTAAACAGGCGCGTCAGCGCTAATCCGAATGCGTATCCGGGCATCGGGGTGCAGTAAGTCACTGCGCCACGGGCCATAACGCGCACCCACTTCCTGACATTGCCCGGGCTTCAAGGACATTGAAGGGGCCGCGTTGAGGGCTGACAGTTGCCGCTGGACACTGTCAGCCGGGCCGTATTCGCGTAGCGGCTGCAGTTCTGGCCTTCATCCCGGGCACCATCCACATAGTCCCGAATATCAAAATCCTGCTTCAACTCCCGGGCGTAGACCCACTGTCGTTGTTTGATCGAGGCCATCACACGGAATGAGCAGCTGATCTGCGCCCCTGCGAAGAGGTTGCCCCAAAAACCGCGCAGTGGGTCGTTATGGGCTCTGCGAATCTGGTTCCAAAATCGCCAGCCATTAAAATTAGCGGCCAGGTCTGCATGGGAAAATACTCCGGTAGTGACGAGTCCGAATTTGCCTTCTTCCTGCTCGTGCCCCAACGTATGGCATCATTGAGGAATGTTCGGGCGCACGGGTCATTTCAAAGTAGCTCCAACCTTCAGCGAAAAGTGTCCCAGTTTGTCGGGCCAATAAAGTGGCCGTTTACCCAGACCATGTCACTCAGGCCCTTAAGCCTCATTGAAGGTGCATCGGTAGCCGAAATCGCGATAGATGGAGTCCTCCACCTCACGATGAAGGCTGTAATCGGTCAGCGCCTCGCGCATTTGCTGATCCGGCTGTAGCCTTTCAGTCCCCGGGAGGCGGTTAAGGTTGAAAGATGGCTTTCCGTAATTCAGTGTAAAGCGTTTCTTCGTTACAGATGGCGTTGGGCACCTGATCAAAGGCATTGGCCTGTTCAAGCAGGTTGGCTTTGGAACGCCCTCTTCGAGTCGGCGATTGATCAGGACATTGATCCGCTCGGCAGTATCCGGGCGCGTTTGGTCCCCGATCCGAAAAGCTGTCGATCTCCGCGGCTCGGAGGCTTGTCGGGAATAAGGTGAACAGTAGCATCAAACTGAGGGTACTGAACCAGAGAGTCCACGGCGGAGGCATAGGAAAGAGGCTGCATGAAGGGACAAGGCTCGCTACTATAACAAACCTCATAGGCAGACAGGAGTCTCGCTTTGGTCTATTTACTCTTGAAGCACGTGCACCTGACCTGCGTGAGTCTGACCCCTTGTGCTGTTTAGCCTGCGGGTATACTGGCGATGGACTGAAAGTGCGCGTTTACAGGCACGATGGGTGCGCATCGTGCCGCACGTCATCGATAGCTGTTTATTGGCGAGCGCCTTGGGCATGGTGTCCATACTGGGTGGCAGGTCTGGATTAGGGCTAAAATCACGGCGCTGTTTGGCTATATCTGGCTGGGTCGTCTGGCATTGAAAGGAAAGACGCCCTTGCAACGTTTTACGCGTTGATGGGCGCCTTGGGGTTCTTTGCCTATATCGTGGCCGTGGCGCTGACTAAGAGTCCCGTTTTGGGGGGCTTAGCTAACCGCCGCATCAAATGGTTTTGAGAGGTCAGCGTGAAACATTGGATCAGACGCATCAGCAGTGTTCTTTTTTGCAGCGATACTCAGCGGATGTGCCAGCAGTAAGTTATTCGTTGCCAATACCCCGGCATTGTCGGGAAACTACGTGTTAAACGCTGATGTTGCTTATGGGCCTGATCCTCGCCAACGGCTTGATCTTTATGAGCCGGAGCGTCCTGCGACTAGCCCGAAAACGCTGGTCATTTTCATTCCGGGTGGATGCTGGGGGGCGTGCCAGACCTTCCCTAAAGAGGACTATCGTTTTGTCGCGGATGCCCTGACTGCAGAGGGGTATCGCGTCGCAATTCTGAACTATCGACTCTATCCCGAGGTCAGATTTACCGAAATCATCGGTGACGTTGCGAAAGCGGTCAATCAACTCGCATCTGACTCAGTGGGGCGGGGTGGTGACACGTTTTCACTGGTTTTGATGGGGCACTCCGCGGGCGCGCATCTCGCGGCAATGCTGGCACTGGATGATCGTTACCTTGATCCATCAACGCGCAGTCACCTGAAGGGCTGGATCGGTCTTGCCGGACCCTATGATTTTCTTCCATTCAAGGAGGCTTATCAGCCGGTCTTATTCGGCCCCGAATCCCACTTTCCGGATTCACAGCCGATTAATTTTGTCACCCAGGATGATCCCCCGGCCTTGTTGTTGCACGGTACCGAAGATGATGTGGTTGGCACCCACAATCTGGTCAATCTGCGCCAGCGATTGGAAGAGGCCGGCGTGCCCGTAGACGCCCGTTACTTAGACCATATTGACCATGGATTGATTGTCGGGGCGCTGGCACGGCCGATCAGCGACAACTATCCTGTGCTGTCTGCCGTGTTGGCCTTTTTGAGGACCTAACGATTCCAGGTCAGATCGAAAACGTTCTGCAAAATCCTTTTATCTCAGTGTCGCCCGCTGCTTTTGATGTGCGTACAGCGGAGAGGTTGCACGTGTCCTCGGTTAATGTGCTCCGCACGAAACCGGGGCGCTATGACGATTTTGGTCACTACCGGCTAACCGAATCGTCTGATCGTCATCAAAAATACCGACAAACACCGCACGGAAACAGGCGGAACAAAGTCTTCTTCACGGTAGGGCCCCTTGTAATTACTGTAGGCGTAGAGGCCGTAGGTGAAAAACTCACCCTCAATGTCGTGATAGGGGCCGTTCTCGATATTCCACCAGGTATTTTCCTGCCCGGTGTGCGGCATGTTAGTCACATTGCCACCCGGTGCGAGTGTTAGTCCATAAATATTCTCGAACAGGTTATTTGAGGAGGGGCCCGCACCGTGAGCGTCCATACCCGAAAGGGCGTCGGAATAATTGATGCTTGCGGATGACATTGCAGCTTGAGCGACTACTGGCGGACGCCGCATGAATCACGGGTTCAAACAGATGAAGTCCATCGGCAAGGCTGTGCTGGGTGCCGATAAAACTCACCCCGTGACCAGGTGTGCTGCTGACAATATCTTTGACCGTCACGTTATAGGCCTCTTTGACCATGATCAGGCCGTTATAGCGTTCCAGGCCGATATCGTGAATCAACTATCGCGTACGCCCCAAAACGGAGAGCACGCCAACCGTAATCGTGTTCCCCAGCTGAGGTGGTGTTGGTACTTATCGGCGGGATAGTTCGACGTGAAAAAATGTGCTCAACGCCAATTTCACGGATCGGAGCGGAACAACGCTGAGCTGAGGTTTAAAGGTTGGGAACCTCCCGCGGAAGCGGGTCTGCCAGTCGGATGGCATTGCTATAGACCGCCGTAACCTCGCTGTAATGCGCAATGTAGCCCTCGCGTTTGAAATTGATCCATTCTGGTTCGGGGGTCAGTGGGGCGATCAGCGCCTTGCTCAATGTATCCGTGGTTTGACCATGACGACCGGATTACTGAGCTGAGGATTACCCAGTCACCCACACGCATCGTCTGGGGGCTTTTAACGGAATCCAGGGGTTGCGCCGCGCTTAAAGGTTCGTACTGAGTGGCTGAGTATATTTCAACACCGGACTCTGCCCGGCATCAATCAGATAATTATCATAGCTGGTGCCAGGGCTTTCGTCGATGCAAACGAAAAGACGGTTCTTTTTGCATTTGAGCCTTTGCCGCGAAGCACGACCCCCTGCGGTTGAGCTTGAGACTGTTCGGGCAAGTGCAGAGGTAAAGTCATAGGTTCCAATACCCAGCTCCAGGGATGCCGCCGCCTCGGTCTCCGACGGCATTGATCGCTTTCTGCAAAGCGGCCAGGTCATCCTTACCATCATTTGGGCGGGCACCCCACTGGGTGGCATCATAACGGGGCTGACTTTTGTTTTCCCAGTAACTGCCATGGCGGTAGCCCGCTCTGGACCAGTCATAGAGGGGGCCAGCCGCCGGGTTGTTATCGAAAGTGCGCAAAACCTCGGGTGTGGCCTCGCGCGCGATCGTGATGTCATGCCGCCCATTGGCCCTGCTGATTTTTGGCTCTGAGACTGAGACGGTGTTGCCCGGCAGGCAGGCTGTCGAGCCTGAACTGATAAGGTGCCCGGTTGAGTTGGGCCTTCCACTGATTGTCTACGTAGAGGGATACGTGTGAGAGGCTGTGAGGATCGGACAAATCCCCTCAACGGTGAGTGGCTCGCTGGCAGAGGAAACCGAGCCCTCGCCAGGATACTGAATGCGGGCATCTAAGGCCCGCGATGTCGCGACGGTCAGCGTTTCGGTCGCGTGGCGCCAGCGGGCCATCGCCATTCAGGGACGATATCCGTAAGTTATGAGCGCCTGACTTTTGAGGGGGGAAGCTCAAATTCGTAGGGTGGAACCCGGTCTTCCGCGACCACTTACCATCGACATAGAGTGAGACATGGTGAACCCCGGCTATCAAGGGCTTCTACCCACAGCGGAATGCGCTCACCGGTAAGCACCTTTTGACCTTGTGTCAGACTTATCGTGACGTAGCCGGCAGCCTGAACAGATGGGCTGCTTACCAGCAGAGAAAACCGCGAAAAGCAGAGCGCGGGCGAAAGCAGTAATAGGGGCACGCAGCATGAGGCGCCAATTCCTTCTCCGGGACAACATCCGTTGTTAGAATAGGTGGGTTTTTAACGATAAATGAATGAGTTGAGACTGAATGTTAAACCGTTTTCACAAGATGATCAATCTGCCGGTTCTCACTGGACAATTGATTTCATTACGCCATGGGGCGGTGGAAGGTCCCCCCCGTTCTATGGCCAGACGGATGTGCCACTCAGTGCGTTAGGCTTCAAACCAGATGCGGTCCTTGCTCGGGGCGAGGCCTATGGCCGGATTGTGAGCTCACTCCCGGCAGCGCTGTCTGATTTTCGCCCGCGAACTGGCTGATCGGGCTTCCATTCCGCTATCGGTTGAACCGGGATTGGCAGAATGAATTTTCGGTCGTTGGGACGGTGTGCCCTTTTCCCCCGGATGCCCCGTTCTGGCAGGGAGGTTCAGCGCTTCTGGATGTCGCCGGAAAAACACACGCCGCCCGGCGGGAGTCGTTAAACGAATTCCAGCGGCGGGTTATTTCAGCCTTCCAACAGCGAAGTGCCGGTGAGCAGGGGTATCAACTGGGTCGCGCATGCAGGCGTCATCCAGGTAAGCCGTTGGCGCACATTCTGGAAAGCCGAATTATAGCAGTCGGCCCGGCATCAATCCCTCCATATTGGCTATGCGAGTTCCGACATCAATAAGCATCCGTGCCTGGAGCATGAGTGTGCGTTTTATCGGCCTGCCAGCGGAGAAAAACAGCATGATCCAGCCACCCCGTCCCCTCGAAGGACTCTTCCCGCGAACCGTGGCGTGATGATTCAGGGCACCAGTTCTGATGCCGGCAAACGACACTGGTCGCTGCCCTGTGCCGCCTTTGCCCGACGTGCGGGCTAATAGGATTGCCCCTTTCAAGCCGCAGAACATGGCGCTCAACAGTGCGGTGCGGATAGCCCCGACGGCGGGGAGATTGGGCGTGCACAGCAGATTGCAGGCCCGTGCTGCTGCGCGCATTCCGCCCAGCATCTGGATGAATCCGGTGTTGCTGAAACCTGCCAGTGATACCGGCGCCCGTGTCATCATTTTTTGGGGTAAAGCATTGCAGCAACTGGAAGGCATTACCAGCGCTACAAACCCAAAGCCGCGGAAGCGGCTTTCCTGTGCCTATGCCCGACTGACTCAGGATTACGAGCGGGTCGTGATCGAAGTTGGTGCAGGAAGTCCCCGCCGAAATCAATCTGCGGAGGGGATATCGCCAACATGGGCTTTGCTGAGTCAGCCACGTGCCGGTGATACTCGTGGCAGTGATATTGACCGGGGTGGCTGTTTTTGCCCAGCTGGTCCGGCACCCTGAGTTTGTTAGCGGACAGTGAGCAGGCCCGGTCGTCGGCTTTATCATCAATAAATCCCGGGGTGACCCTGTCTTTATTGACGAGCGGACTGACCCGCGGGCTTGAGCAACGGACCGGGCGACCCGTCCTCGGGCGTTCTGGCTGCATCTGCATGGTCTGGATCTGGCCGCCGAAGACGCCATTAATCATAAGCAGAACCAGAAAAGCCTCTGAGGCCTTGCTGGAGGGTGGTTGTTCCGGTGTTTCCTCGCATGAGTAAACCATGATGATCTTTGACCCCTTGCGCCAACATGAGTCGATTGATTTGCAATTTGTGATGGCTCCGGAACCCCTGCCACCTGCGGATGTGACTATTCTGCCAAAAAGGAAGCAACGCTCGGTGGATGGACCTCGGCGTTTTTACGTGAGCAGGGGTGGGCGTCGCAGATCCAGCGACATCCGCGCTACGGTGGTAAGGTGTTGGGGATCTGTGGCGGATATCAGATGCTCGGTCAACGAATTCCTCGATCCCACTGGGGTGGAACCTTTTTCGGGCAGAATTGACTCTGGACGTTCGTCTGGCCCGGTTACCTGCCGATAGAAACCACCATGACAGGGAGAAAACTGCGGAATGTACAGGGAAAATGCTTATTGCAGCATGAGTCGAGGCTCAGGGC
>JADJWY010000005.1 GCA_016716085.1 Hahellaceae bacterium | reverse complement strand
ATTTGTAATCTCGATTGATTCGCAGCAATCTGGGTAAAACCTCGCACCGTACAAGAAGTAGTCTACACTTTCCCTATACACTTATCTTGCAAAAAGGTTGTCCGCATGAGTGCTGCTTCTTCACGTTCTCTCAAGAAAAAGCTTGTGATCCTGATGTTAGCCGTTGGCCTCGTCCCGCTGCTGGTCACCAGCCTGATCTCCAGCTCACAAACCTCCGCCGGGCTTGAAGAAGCGGCGATGGAAAAACTTGAGGCCATCAGTTCGATCAAGGCCAGTCGCATTGAATACTATGAAAGTGTGGTTTCCGGCCAGATCGAAACACTCTCCAGTAGCCAGGGCACATTGGACGCCATGCAAGAGTTCGTGGGCGCCTACTATGAATTCCCCTGGGAAGCGCGGGCAGAAGGCCAGATTGAAACCCTGCGGACGGAACTGGGCGGCTACTATCGCGATCAGTTTGGCAAGAAATTTTCAGGCGAAAATGAAGGACGGTCGGCCAATGTCGACAATTTGCTTAACGCCCTCAGCCCCGAAGCGGTCGCCCTGCAGCATGCGTATATTCTCAAAGGCGAGCATCCTCTCGGCTCCAAACATCTGGCTGACAAGAGCCACTTCAACACCTACTACGACAAGGTGCACCAAAAATATCACCCGACTTTCAAGCATTTTCTGGAGCGCTTTGGTTATTATGATGTGTTCCTGGTCGAACCCACTGAAGGCCGTGTGGTCTACTCCGTCTTCAAGGAACTGGACTTTGCCACCTCACTGCTGTCAGGCCCCTATGCTCAAACAGGCTTGGCCCAGGCGTTTCGCGAAGCCCTGAAATTGAAAAATGTCAATGACTACGTCCTGACAGACTTCCAGCAATACCTGCCGTCTTACGATGCGCCGGCCAGTTTTATTGCCTCTCCCCTGGAAGACCGCTCCGGCGCCGTGATTGGTGTGCTGATCTTTCTGCTTCCTTTGGATCGCATTACCGCAGTGATGAGTGATCGTGCGGGCCTGGGCGAAACGGGAGAAACCTATCTGTTGGGTGAGGACGGCCTGTTACGCTCGGACACTTACAAGAACGCTGCAAGCTACAACGTAACCAATGCATTTCGCAAACCCGACAGCACCCGCATTGATACGGCGGCCTTCCGGGCGGCAGCGTCGGATAAGCCCGGCACGCTGATTGAGGACAACTACGAGGGCAAGCGCGTGCTGTCAGCCTACGCGCCGGTCAAATTTGGACCGCTGAACTGGCGGCTGATCACCGACATTGAGGAGTCTTAAGCCCTGGCAACCCTCAGCACCATTCAGTGGACGATGGGCATTGCCTCTGCCCTCTTCACCGCGCTGATTGTGGGTATCGCTTTGTTTTTCAGCGCCACCGTTACCCGCCCCATTCTCGCTCTGAAAGAAACCATGGAAGAAGTCGCGCGCACCGGCAATTTCAAACTCAGGGCACACTTCCAGTCTAACGATGAAATTGGTGAAATGGGTTCAGCCTTTCACGGCTTGCTCGGTAATCTGGAGAGTGCCGTCGGCGCCGTTGCCAAGGGTCGCTTCAGTGAGCGCATGAACGGACAGTTCAAAGGCGATCTCGAACTGCTCAAGCAGGGAGTAAATGGCTCCGCGCAAAGTGTTGAAAGCACCATGAACGCGCTTGGACAGGTCATGGATGCCCTGCAACAGGGGGATTTCGCCAAGCGCATGTCGAATGATGTGGAGGGAGAGTTCCGCGACCGCGTGGATCGTGCCATGGCCTCCACTGAAGGTGCTCTGAAAGAAGTCGCCTCCACCATGGCAGAAGTTGCACAGGGCCGCCTGGACGCACGCGTGAATGGCGAGTTGAAGGGGCAGTGCAGGCGGACATCAACAATTCGTTGGAAGCCATTTCCAGCGTCTTTCAGGATATGTCGCGGGTTCTGACCGCGATGGGAGATGGCGATTTTACCCGCCAGATTGATGAAGATTACCTCGGTGCCTTTGGTGACATGAAACAGGGCATCAATACAACCGTCGAGAAACTGGGCGAATTAGTCAGCGACATCAAGCGTGTTGTCAGCGATGTGAGCGACAGCACGGAGGCGGTCGCCGACGGCAACAGCGAACTCAAAGCCCGCACCGAAAAGCAGGCGGCTGCGATAGAGGAAACGGCGGCGACGATGGAAGAAATGACCTCCGCCATTGAAAAGAGCGCCGAATCGTCCAATACTATCATGCAAATTGCGGGAAGCGCCCGAGAAGCCGGCGAGCATGCGCGTTTGACCGTCAAGGGTGCTGTGAAAGCCATAGGCACGATAGAAACCTCAAGTCAGTCGATGTCAGATATCATCGGCGTGATTGACGAGATCGCGTTTCAGACCAACCTGCTGGCGCTGAATGCCTCGGTTGAGGCGGCACGCGCTGGTGAGCAGGGTCGTGGCTTTGCGGTGGTCGCCAACGAAGTACGCAACCTGGCGCAACGATCAGCGTCGGCAGCAAAAGAAATCGCCGATTTGATCAAGCGCAGCGTGAATGAAGTCTCAATGGCCCTGAACGAGCAATCGTCAGGGGTTCGCCAGGTCAGCGCGTCGATTGCCAGCCTGGACTAGATCACCCAACAGAATGCCAACCTGGCCAATAAAGCCACAGGCGCTACCCAGGATATTCTGGTTAAAGTAAATAAGCTGTCTAAAGATATTAATCAATTACGAACCTGAAAGGACATACCGCGTGACACATTCACAACCCGGAAGTCAGGACGCAGAGACGCTCTGCCACATACAGGAAACCGTCAAGATGTTGCAATTGGCGGTCGCACAGATCGAAGCCTCGATCCTGGACAGTGAAAAATCGTTCAATCGCCTGGCGAGCAACTTTACTTCGATCATTGAAACCGCGCAGGCGGCACCCAATCTGGCCGATCAGATCGAGCAACTGAAAGCCCGTCTGCTCGCCCTGCAGACCGACGTACAGGGTGCCGTGGTCGACTTTCAGTTTTTTGATCGGCTCGCGCAACGCTTATCGCACGTGAAGGAATCACTGGAAGAATTAGGCACTGTGCTGGAAGATGGCTCGAAACTGCATTTACCGACCCTTTGGACTAATTTGCAGAACAACCTTAAAAGCCGTTATACCATGCAGTGTGAGCGGGAGATGTTTGACATGATGCTGGCCGGTGCCTCCGTCAACGATGCACTCGCCCACTTCAAGGAAAACTACCTGATCGAAAAAGCCCGACAGGCAGATGATGGCGATATCGATTTATTCTGAGCGCTGAGCACTCGGTTCCTCTGAAAGATGGATGAAAGCTAAGCCTTCATCCATTGCTTGATCGCATCCGAAATATCCTGAAGAGGCAACACTCGCTCCGCCGCACCTAGCTTGACCGCTGCACCGGGCATTCCCCATACCACTGCCGTGGCTTCATCTTGCGCGATCGTACGTGCACCCGCCTGGCGCAATCGTAGCATCGCTTCTGCACCATCTTTCCCCATACCGGTTAGCATGATCGCCAGGGTGTTCTTGCCAGCGGCCTTAACCACCGAATCAAACAACACCTCTACACTGGGGCGATGACGGTTGACTGGCGGCGCATCGGTCAAATGACAGGTGTATTTCGCGCCGGAGCGCACCACCTCCAGGTGCTTTTCGCCAGGTGCGATATACACACGGCCGGTGGTAATCGGCGCGTTTTCATACGCTTCTTCAACTTTCAACGGCAGCATTTTGTCCATGCGCTCGGCAAAGGAGCGGGAAAATGTACCGGGAATATGTTGCGCGATCACAATGCCAGGCGAATCCACCGGTACACCCACCAACACATCGCGGATGGCATCCAGTCCGCCGGTTGATGAACCGATCGCAATGAGCTGATCCGTCGTTCGGTAGGCGGGCGCCGCGATGGAGGTGCTGCGCTGCTGCAATTCGCCTCGCTCACGCGCCACCTGCATCCGCTGTTGCACACGCTCAAGTTTATCGCGTGTTACGCTCGCCGCGGCGACCACCTTATCAATGATCAGGCGCGCCTGATCCTGCATGCCTTCTTTGAGATCCAGACGAGGCTTGGTGACGAAATCCAGCGCGCCAAACTCGATCGCATCCAGCGTCACCTGGGCTCCTTGTTCGGTCAGACTCGATATCATCACCACCGGCATCGGATGAAGACGCATGAGATTCTTGAGGAAGGTCAGGCCGTCCATTTTAGGCATTTCGACATCCAGCGTGATCACATCCGGGTTCAAACTTTTGATTTTTTCACGCGCATCAAAAGGATCTGTCGCCGTGCCAATGACCTGCAACTCGGCTGACTGCCCCAGAAGCTCCGTCAGCAGCTTCCGCATCAAGGCAGAGTCATCAACTATCAGTACACGATACGGTTTTGGCATAGATAAAACCTTATCCAATCGCTCATTAAAATAGGTCCACTTCGCCTGAAACCGGCGCATTGCTGATCTGATCGCGGTAGCTTTCTTCACGCTGCACCAGGGTATCGTTGTGCAGGGTCTGAATCTTGCGCATCATCACTTTGCCGGATTTAGGGTCATACAGAATTTTACGCGGGTAATTCCCGCCCAGATCTTCAGAGGTAATCCTGAAACTTTCCATTTCCAGATATTTGCGTACAAATTCGACATTTCGCGCACCCACTGAACTCATGCCTTTAACGACATTACCGCCGCCAAACAGTTTGAATTCAAGGTTACTGCGCGTACCACTCAGCTTCATCACATCGTTGATGAGATGCTCCATGGCAAAGTTACCGTAACGAAAGGCATCGCTGAGCAGTTCGACCTTGCCGCCCGCCCGCGCTGGTAGCATAAAATGGTTCATGCCGCCGATACCACTTGACGGATCACGTACACAGGCAGAAACACAGGAACCGAGAACGGTCCCGATCATCTCACCCTGCGTGGTCACGTAATATTCACCCGGCAGGATCTTCGCCACAAATCGTGCCCGGCGTGCATCCCAGTAACGGTTGATGTTTGCAAACCAGGGCAAACAGGTGGGTGGTGGGACTTCAGCCACGCATGTCCTCCTAGTTCAGCTGATAAATGGTATTTCCGAGGCCTTCAAAGGCATTGGAAATACCGTGTAAGGATTCGGAATGGCCCATAATCAGGTAGGCCTTCGGTTGCAGGTGGCGCACAAACTGCTCGACCAGTTTCACTTTGGTGTCCCGATCAAAATAAATCACCACGTTGCGACAAAAAATCACATCGTAGCGATCGCCCATATCGATGGGTTTGATCAGGTTGAGCTGACGAAACTGGATTTTGTTACGTAGCTCCTCTTTGACGCGAACATACCCGGCACGCGGCCCGGTTCCTTTCATAAAGAAGCGTTTTTTCTTGTCCTGATCAATCCCTTCGATACGATCCAGGGCATAAACACCCCGTTGTGCGCGTGCTAGCACATCGGTATCCAGGTCAGTAGCGGTCAACTCCCACTCGACTCCGGTACCGCTGCAGGCCTCCGTCATCGTCATGGCAATGGAATACGGCTCTTCCCCTGTGGAGCACCCGGCAGACCATATTTTGATAGATCGCTGTTTTTTCTGTTGTGCAGCGGCAACCACCGTTTTTTTGAGAAAGTTGAAGTGGTGATTCTCGCGAAAAAATGAGGTTAGATTGGTGGTCAGTGCATTGATGAAGGGCGTGCCTTCGGAATCCCAGTTGTCTTCTAAGTAACGGATGTACTGATCAAAATCGTTCAGGCGCAAGGCGCGCACGCGCTTGCTCAGTCGGGCATAGAACATTTCCTGTTTGATATCAGGAACCTGAATACCCGTATGACTCATACTGATTTTGCGCAGATGTTCAAAATGCGCCCAGGTGAAATTGAATTCACGGGACTCCGCTTTGGCGTCCGTCGCACTCATATCTAAATCCTCAGCTTCTGACCAATTCGGCCAGGCCAAGGTCAGTGGCAGCCCGCTTCAGGGCGTCAGAAACCGCCACCCATTCAATCGCACCACCATGCCCGGCAACACGCTTCTGCAAGGCCACCAATAGCTGAACCCCCGCCGTGTCGGCTGCAGTCACATGACTGCCATCCAGCTTGATGCGCTCTGCATACTGTTCATCCCGCAGGCGTTCATAGAGGTTTTCCACTGCCGAGATATTGCACTGCTCTGGCAGAACGAAGGCATTTTCAGTCGCTGTCATGAATTCTGAACCTCTTCCAGCAAGGTGAAGGTTTTGGTATCCAGTAATTTATCGACGTCTACCAGCAGCACCATGTGATCGCCCCGATTCACGATGCCCGGCAGGTACTTGGTATCCAGTTTGGCACCCAGGTCCGGACGCGGTTTGATGTCAGAGGGCGCAACGTCCATGACATCCGCGACCCGGTCTACCACGATGCCCATGATGGTCGAACGTCCATCCTGCTCAACCGATAACAGGATCACGACAGTCTCCTTGTCATACTCGGCATTGGCCAGGGAAAATCGAATACGCAAATCAATAATCGGCACGATGCCGCCACGAAAATCCATCACCCCTTTAATGTATTTCGGTACGTTCGGAATTTCCCGCGGTTTACTCCAACCCCGTATTTCCCGCACGCGCAGGATATCCAGGCCATAGACATCTTCACCAATACGGAAGGTGAGGTACTGCCTTACCCCTTCTGAGCTGCTTTCAGCGGTTACGGCCATCAGAACACCTCCCAATCATCTTCACTTTCGTCATCAAGGTCAGCCCCTTTGGGGGCAGAACTGGTTTTAACGGGTTTTGGGACCGGCTGCACCTTAGGCGGGGCCGGACTCTTTGTCGTAGCACCCGGCGTTTTTGCGGCGACCGAATTCAAACTCGCCTTAGCCGGTTTGTTCAGTGTTTTGAGGCTACCGGCCACCTTAGCGGTTCGGCCACCACTGGCAATATTGAAAAAGCCCACTGCCTCCGCCATCAATTCCGTATTTTCCATGGCCGACTCTGCCGCCGAAGCGGTTTCCTCTGCCAGTGCGGCGTTCTGCTGGGTAATGTCATCGAGCTCAGCTATTGATTTATTGATTTCCTCAATACCAGAGGTTTGCTCTTCGGTTGCGGCAGCAATATCGGAGATCAGATCCGACACTTTCTTCACGTTGCCGATAATTTCCTGCAACATAACGCCGGATTCACCCGCCAGTTCTGAACCCAGTTTTACGCGCCGGACGCTGTCCTGTATCAAATCTTTTATTTCACGCGCTGAATTAGCACTTCGCTGCGCAAGATTCCTCACTTCGGTGGCCACGACTGCAAACCCTCGCCCCTGATCTCCGGCACGGGCGGCTTCCACCGAGGCGTTCAACGCCAATAGATTCGTCTGGAAGGCAATTTCATCAATTACACCGATGATTTCGGCAATTTTTTCACTGGAGTCGCTGATTTCCTGAATAGCCGCTACCGTGCGTTCGACCACCTCGCCACCCTTCATGGCCGAATCACGGGTCTGTGCAGAAAGCATGTCTGCCTGGCGGGAGTTGTCGGCTGTGTTACGAACATTCCCGGTCAACTGCTCCAACGCAGAGGCGGTTTCTTCAAGGCTCGATGACTGTTTTTCGGTACGTTCCGACAACTGCCGGTTACCCTGCGAAATTTCATGTCCAGAGGCACGGGTCGCCTCACCCGCATCGGATACCTGGCGGATGACACTACCCAATTTTTCGAGGGTCTCATTGACCGCGTCCGCAATTTCACCGAACTTGCCTTGATAGTGACCATCCATACGGCCTTTGAGATCGCCGGATGCGACCTTTTGCATGACCTGGCTGACTTCGTCCGTCACGCCATCAACGGATTGAAGCAGCGTATTCAGCCCCTCCGACAGGCTCTTAAAGAAACCAGACTTGTTGGTGGTATCGAGGCGTCGGCTTAAATCACCCGCCTTTGCCGCATCCACCAGCGCCCCGACTTCGTTTTCGACCAGCACCTGACCAGTCTCGTCACGCCACTCCACCACGAAGCCGAGAATTTCATCTTTTTCGCTGCGGATCGTTCCGGCGGTGAGCCCGAAGTGGGCTTCCCCGAGTTCCAGTCTCGCCGTGTAAGGTTCGCGCAAGTTCTTCAGCATCTCGCGTTGGTGGGAAGGATTACGATGGAAAATATCAATATTTTTCCCCACCAAAGCACGCGCATCGAAATCGGGTACCCGCTTCTTGATCTGGCTCTCTTGTTTTTCCAGAGCCCGGTACGTCGCCGGATTGACATAAACAATGTTGAAGTCGCCATCGGCAATCATCAGGCTCGTCGTGGTCGTCTCGATGGCTTCCTGAATCCGCGTCGTGATCACTAACTGATCCTGCGCCTCCTGTATCTGGCGCTTGAGTGTATCCCGCATGATTCTGAGTTGCGCGTAGGCACCCACCGAGTCCTTCATCTGCTCATTCAAACGGCCCTCCGCTATTGCAGTTGCAACGTCTGCCAGTTCCTGGGGTTCGGCGCCCAGGCTTTGCCTGAGCGCATGAATGACAGTCAAGGCAAACCACGCCATCGCAAGGAACAGTCCAAGCAGCAGAATCGCAACGGTGTAATATAATTTGACTTCCGCTGAGGCACGCTGCTGTGTGTTTTTAACAATTACTTGATTGAGATGGTCCCACGTACTGTTGGCCAAACCTATGACTGCCGTTGCCTCAGCAAAAAACTGCGCCGGCATTTCCGCCGTCAGTGCCCCTTCGCCAGCCATTAGGCTATTTTCAAGTGAGTCGACAGACCGTAACAAGCTCTCTGCGGCCTGCTTCACCTCTGAGACCTTGCCTGAAAGTGCGGCATCAAGGTCAGGATTGTCGTTCAGAGCGCCTTTGAGATAACCCTCAGCACGCGGGACAATAATTTCTATTCGCCTGACCATAGAGTGCACATTGGCCAGCAGTAATTTATTAATTTCACCACCCGCCAATCGGGCCTGCAAAAGCCCTGATAGCCGCCCCCTGAGAACCCCCAGACTCTCAACCAGGTCCGGTATCGCTTCGACTGAGAGACGCTGGCTATAGTAAATGTCTTTATCTTCCGCGTACGCCAGGCCACTTTCACTGGCAATTGACTCTGTCAGGTTCAGAATTTCGTTAATTAATAAGGTGTGCTGAGCAAACGACTCGGGCGCGTCAAGACCCATATAGTCCTGCCGAAGCCTCTTCCAGTGGGTGCGCAGATCTGCACTGCCCGACTGGAACGCCTGTGTGCTTTTCTCCATCGCTTCCAACGCTGTATAGGCGGAATCTACGCCGGCAGCCGCCTCGTCGATTTCTCCCTGTCGGCTGGTATCGCCATTTTTGAGGAGTGCGACATTCCCCCGATGGACCGCTGTGCCCAGCTGCACAGGTTTAATGAGCTGTATGTAGGCGGCTCCCTCTGCCTGGTTTTTCCGGTTTTCAGCGGAGGCCTTTAGGTCCAGCAGGAATTCACCTGCGAACAGCGCCAGCGGAATGCCGAGCGCAAAAACAACAAGCAGCAGTTGTTGGCTGATCTTGAGTTTACGAATAATCCACTGCATGCAACTTGTCCTTCTCGCTCAGACACTTACTTTCTATCCAAGGTGTTCTGATCGTTCAGAACACTTCCCAATCATCATCGCTTTCATCATCCAGATCTTTCGCGGCTGACGGCTTCGCTGCAGGCTTCGGCGCTGACTTTGCGGCAGGCATCGGCTTGGCTGGCGCACTTTCCAAAGACGCGGACGACACACCCATTGAAGCCTTTTTCAAAGCCGCCGGTTTAGTCATCGTGCTGCGAGCTGCCGGTGCAGCGAAACTCCGTTTGCTCCCCGCAGAAGAGGCCAGATTGAAAAAGCCCACCGCCTCACCCATCAGTTCCGTATTTTCCATCGCCGACTCAGCAGCGGAGGCGGTTTCTTCCGCCAGTGCTGCGTTTTGTTGGGTGATATCATCCAGCTCAGCGATGGCCTTGTTGATCTCCTCGATCCCCGAGCTTTGCTCTTCCGTCGCAGCCGCAATATCAGAAATCAGATCCGACACCTTTTTTACATTGCCGATAATTTCCTGCAACATCACACCCGACTCACCGGCCAGCTCAGAGCCAAGCTTCACCCGGCGCACGCTGTCCTGAATCAGATCTTTGATTTCACGCGCCGAATTCGCGCTGCGTTGCGCCAGGTTCCGCACTTCGGTCGCCACCACCGCAAAACCACGCCCCTGATCACCGGCACGCGCTGCTTCAACCGAGGCATTCAGGGCCAACAGATTGGTCTGAAAGGCAATTTCGTCGATCACGCCGATAATCTCGGCAATTTTCTCGCTCGAATCACTAATCTCCTGAATCGCGGCGACGGTGCGCTCAACAACATCCCCCCCTTTCATCGCAGAATCGCGCGTTTGGGCAGACAACATATCGGCCTGACGGGAGTTATCGGCCGTATTGCGTACGTTACTGGTCAATTCTTCCAGTGCCGATGCGGTTTCCTCCAGACTGGAAGACTGCTTCTCCGTGCGCTCCGACAGTTGGCGATTGCCTTGCGAAATTTCATGTCCAGAGGCACGTGTCGCTTCCGCCGCATCCGACACCTGGCGAATCACGCCGCTGAGCTTGTCCAGGGTTTCATTCACTGCTTCGGCAATTTCACCAAATTGACCCTGATAACTCACATCCATGCGGCCTTTGAGATCGCCGCCAGCGACTTTCTTCATGACGTCATTGATTTCGCCCGTCACCGAATCAACCGACTGGAGCAGTGTATTCAGGCCTTCCGACAGGTTCTTGAAAAACCCGGCTTTGCTCGCTGTTTCAAGACGCTTGCCCAAATCACCTGCCTTGGCCGCATCCACCAAACCACTGATTTCATTCTCGGCCAGCACCTGAGACGTCTCATCCCGCCACTCCACGACGTAACCCAGAATTTGATCGTTATCGTCGCGAATCGCCCCCGCCGTCAATCCGAAATAGGCCTCGCCTAACTGCAGGTTTGCGGTGTAGGGTTCGCGCAACTTCTTCAACAAATCACGCTGGTGCGAGGGAGTGCGATGAAAAATATCAATGTTCTTACCAATGAGGGTGTGGGCATCGAAATTCGGGACCCGCTTCTTAATCTCTTTTTCCTGCTTGGCCAGTACCCGTAAATTAGCCGGATTCACATACACGATATTGAAGTCGGCATCGGCAATCATGATGCTGGTCGAGGTCGTCTCGATGGCTTCCTGGATACGGGTGGTAATGACCAACTGTTCCTGCGCATCCCGAATCTGCTGCTTGAGTTTGTCACGCATGATACGTAGTTGCGCATACACACCCACGGAGTCTTTCATCGACTCGTCCAGGCGACCATTGGCAATCGATGACGCGACAGCGGCAAGATCTACAGGCTCAGCCCCAAGGCTGGCCATCAGCCAGCGATAGGTAAACCACATGCCTACTACACACAGGATCAACAACCCAATACAGGTGCTCAATACCAACATAAAACTGGAGCGCCCTTCAGCACGGGCATTTTCGAGAATATAGGCCGAGTAGGCTTCCAATTTGTCACTCTGCTCACCATAAACTTCTTCAAGCACATCAAAATTGGCCTCAAACTGGGTGATCAGATCCCTGGCATCCTCCGCATTGCGCGCCGCCATCACGGCTTCGGCACTTTGAAAAAACGGACCAATAATTTCACCGCTGCGCCGGGCGTACGCCTTGAGCTCATCACTGAAATTCGCATTTTTCAGGATTTTGATGTCCTCCTCCATTGCGGTGCGGTGTTCCAGTAACGTGGTCTTGGCAGACTTGGCCGCTTCTGCATCACCTGTCGCCAACGCATGCAACATTTGATAAACCGTTCCAGAGGCACCATCATGACGCATGTCCATGTCGCCCGCCGCCTTGGTGACGGACACCAGCATTTGAAATTCTGCTTCCGATTCCATGACCTCCGCATTTCGGGCGATCACCTCCAGAATCAGAATGACCAATAATGCGATGATCGCAGCACCTGCGATCATCATGGCCTTTTTAATTGTCATCGGTGTGGTCTCCCCCTAGTGAATGCGCGGCCCATTGTTCAGGGCATCTTCAATATTGAGAATAACGATCATGCGTTCCTTGTGCTCAACCACACCGGAAGCAAATTTCATACTTTTCTTGCGACTGAGCTGAGGGGGCGCCTGGATCTGACTGTCGCCGAAGCGCACCACATCGCTGAGGGCATCCACAACGGCACCCGACGCGCGCTCCTTGCCATTGGCGGACTGAATGCCAAACATAATGACTACCGTATGCTTGTTGTAGGCTTGCGATTTGAGCCCCAGGCGCCGACGCATATCCATGATGGGCACGATGGCGCCGCGCACATTGATCAGGCCACACTCGTATTTTTCGGCGTGAGGCACGCGGGTTACCGGCTCCCAGGCACGCAGTTCTTTCACTTGCTCAATGGGCACCGCGTATTCTTCCTCATCCAGGCGAAACGTCAGATATTCCCGGCTTTGCTCTTCCAGCGTCTGCTCAACGCCTTCACTTCCAGCTTTGTCGCTCATAACACTACCCTGCATCGGCGAATGCCTCGGTTTTCTGTTGCAACTGGCATAGGCTCGCCACATCCAGAATCAGGGCCACACGGCCATCGCCCAGAATTGTGGCGGCAGAGATGCCTTCAACGGTGTGATAGTTTTCATCCAGGGACTTGATAACGATTTGCTGCTGACTGAGCAGGTCATCAAGAAAGATCCCAAAACGCTGGTGCTCATGTTCAACGATCACCACGATACCCTCGGTCAGGGGTTTGCTACGCTCATCCTCAGACAGGGGCACGCCAAAGGCATCGGCCAGACGCAATACAGGCAGATACTGCCCTCTCAACTTGATGGTTTCCTGAGCACCGGCCATGACGTTAATCATCGAGGCTTCCGGTTGCAGTGACTCAATGATCGACACCAAGGGCACGACATAAATTTCTTCGCCCACTTTTGCCAACTGACCATCCATGATCGCAAGCGTCAGCGGCAGACGAATGGTAAAGCGCGTACCCCGGCCCAACTCGCTGTCGACGGTGATGCCACCGCCAAGCGCCTGTACATTCCGCTTTACCACATCCATGCCGACACCGCGCCCTGACAGGTCTGTCGCCTGGTCTTTGGTCGAAAATCCGGGCGCAAAGATAAGGTCAAAAATCTGAGCCTGATTCAGCTGGGCATTTTCAGCGATCAACCCTTTCTTCACTGCCTTGGCGAAGAGCAAATCAGGATCCAGACCTTTACCGTCATCTTCCACTTCAATCACGATGTTGCCGACCTGATGGTAGGCGCGCAGCCAGACAGACCCATGTTCAGGTTTACCCGCTTTCACACGGTCAGCCATCACCTCAATACCGTGATCGACACTATTGCGCACCAGATGAACCAGGGGGTCATTGATCTTCTCGATCACCGTTTTATCGACTTCGGTGCTTTCGCCGGTCAGGATCAATTCGATTTCTTTCTCCAACTGGCGGCTCAGGTCGCGCACCATTCGCGGGAAGCGATTGAAACAAAATGAGATCGGCAGCATGCGAATCTGCATGACGCCTTCTTGCAGCGCACGGGTCTGGCGTTGCAATTGACCCAGTCCCTGCTGAAGTTTTTCCATGCCCTGCAGCATTTCGTCATCGCTGAGCACATTGAGCATGGATTGTGTGATGACCAATTCACCCACCATGTTGATCAGTGAATCGACTTTGTGCAGATCAACCCGGATGGACTGCGACTCTGCGGCAGCAGGTGGGCTTGCTTTAGGTCTTGCTGCCGCGCTGGACGCAGCAGAGGGCGAATTGCTTTCAGTTTCAGCAACCGCCTCTTCTACCGCAGCCGGTTTTTCCGCCTTCACCACGACTTCAGACGAATCATCAGGCTGGGGTGCTTTTGCCTTTAGATCAGCGCCGGTCAGCGGAATAAACGCCAGATCGCATTCATCCTCAACCCAGGAAAATACTTCATCCACGGCTTCGCGGGCGACCTGGCCTTCGAGAATGACCGTCCAGCTCAAGCTGCTGTTCAGCGGTTCAAAATGTTCCCAATCTGGCACCAGCGAGGTATCACAGGTGACCGTCGTTTTTCCCAGGGTTCCCAGTTCGCGAATCAGACGCAGCGGATCGTTGCCTCGCTGCATCATTTCCTTGTGGGGATTCAATACGATGCGCCAGCCATCCGGTAATTCGGACGCCGCACCGGAATCTGCGGCAACCGCAGCCTCAGCCGCGATGTCTTTAACTGGCTCAGACGCTTTCTCGGCTTTCTTCGTGTCCGTTTTTTTAGCAGCCGCTTTCTTGGGCTTACCTTGCGCTTTCCCCTTCATCAAATCGTCCAGGGCCTGCTTGTATTCCGCAAACTGCCCATCCTCCATCTGGTCACCCGCCTGGGCCAGTGTCAGCAGCTCTCGCAACGCATCGACGGACTGAAGCAGGACATCGACGATCTCCTGTGACATGGCCCGCTTACCATCCCGGACTTCGTCCAGAAGGTTTTCCATGACATGGGTATAACTGGCTACCTGCTGGAAACCAAAGGTGGCCGAGCCCCCCTTGATGGAGTGGGCAGCCCGGAATATGGTGTTTATCATCTCCGGATCGACATTGTCGATCTGAATATCGAGCAGGCCACTCTCAATGGCGGTGACCGCTTCGAAACTTTCTTCGAAGAATACGGCATGAAACTGGGAGAGATCTAAACTCATGGCATCCCTCTGCGCACTGTGTTACTCGGTGAAAGTCGGCCTAGCCGAGCACCTTCTTGATGGTTGCGATCAGCTGATCCGGGTTAAAGGGTTTGACGATCCAACCGGTCGCACCCGCACTTTTGCCCTCAGATTTTTTTTCGGCGGCCGATTCAGTGGTCAGCATGAGCATCGGCGTAAATTTGTAGGCTGCCTCAGCCCGCAGGCTACGAATCAAGGTGATGCCATCCATGACCGGCATATTGACGTCGGTAATAACGAGGTCGTATTTACCGGCTTTTGCCTTGCCCAATGCTTCCTGACCATTGGACGCTTCGTCCACCTGGTAACCGGCACCTTTCAGGGTAAAACTCACCATTTGCCGCATAGAAGCGGAGTCGTCAACTGCGAGTATCTTTGCCATATACTTTCATCCCGAACACTTGGATTTAACAACAACGTTAGTAAGCATAGCAGCTTAAAAAAAAGCTGCTGCTAGCTGAGGGGTATTCTCAAACGGATCGTAGCGCCCTCGTCTTCAAAGCGCATTTCGCTACAGAGGGCCTTGATTACAGGCAGGCCGCGTCCAAAGGTAGACTCTGAATCGTCCAGATCGATGTCGTGGTAATTAAAGCCGCGCCCACTGTCTCGGACGACCAATAAGATCTCGCAGGGATGCTTGTTTTCGTAGCCGACCTCAAGCGTGATAAACCCGGACGCCAGGGTTTTCAGGCGCCGCTCACGCTCTCGATAATAGGTATCAAACCCATCAGGCCCTTCCTTTGCTTTGGAATCCATAGACAACAACCCATGATCGAGGGAGTTGTTAAAGACTTCAGACAACACACTTAAAACGATTTCCTTCTGCGCACGAATCGCAACATGATGCTCAAGCCAGCTGCGAACCAGCTGCAAGGGGTCTGGCTCTCTCAACTGATCAGGGGACCAGTGAAATTCCGCATGGAAGGCGGGAAGCGAAAATTCTTGTGCGACCCGGCCTTGTTCGACAGCCGTGCCGGACTCGCCGGACACAGCCTCTTTCTTGATCGCTTCAACTTTGCGGGATGTCTCCTTGCAGTGAACGACCAGCATGGAGAGGTCATCCTGAAAGGTTTCCGCTTGCATGAATTCTTTGACCGCCGTCAGCGTACGGCCGATCAGATCCGGTTCTGGGGAGCATATCACCTTTAAAAGGCGCTCCTCTCCGAACAATTCGCCATCGGGATTGGTCGCCTCATTTACACCATCGGTGTAAATCAGAATCTTATCCCCCTCAGTCAACTCGACTTTCTCGACGAAAGCCTCGAACTCATGGTGCTCAAGCGCCCCCACCGGCATATGGTTACTCCCCAACCGACGTTTCAGGGTGCCGTCTGGCGACACGATGAAGGCATCCGGAAGTCCACCCGCCCAGACTTCCAACAAGGTTCGTGAAGCGTTGAGCTCAAGCAGCGTCATGGCAAAAAACATGGTTCGGGGCAGGAAGCGATAGAGAATCCGGTTAAACTCCCTCGCCATGACACCCACCGCCGAGTTGCGCTCTGCCAGGGTACTGAATGCCTGTGAAACCGGCACCGACCCAATCGACGATGCCAGGCCATGACCTGTAAAGTCGCCCACCAGAATATACAACCCACCATCACGCTTTTCATGCACCAGCACGAGATCGCCGTTGAAGGTGGAATGGGGCGAACAATGTACTTTGACACCATCGACAAAGGGACGGTTATTCTGCAGCGCGACCTTCATGATCTGCTGGGTCATGTCAAATTCGGCACTGACTTTGGCGCGGAAATAAGCCAACTCTTTATTCTGCTCGAAGACCTGACGATTTAACTCCAGATTGCGCTCATGCACCCGGATCTTTGCCTGTAACATGACGAGATTGACAGGCTTGAGCAAAAAGTCATCGCCCACCTCCAGGCAGCGAACCATGGCCTTGTCTTCTGACATCGCGGTCATAAAGACGATAGGAACAAACAACTGGCCCGCCTCTTCCTTGATACGCGTCGCCGATTCATAACCATCCATGACGGGCATCATCAAATCCATCAAGACGAGATCAGGCTGCTCTCTCGTCCAGGCATCCACCCCTTTTTGCCCGTCTTCCGCCACACACACACTGTGTCCGGCTTCTTCCAGCACATAGGTAATCAGCTTGCGACTGTAGTTATCGTCATCAACAACCAGTACTTTCACCGGCCACCCACCTAACTGATCTGGAATTTCTTATCGAAGCGAGAGATTTCAAGAATTTTGCGAATGCCAGGGGCACAGTGAATGATCTGAATATTAGCCTCATCTCCCCCAAGGAAACTGCGCATGTTCAGCAGCATTCCCAAAGCAGAACTATCGATATGCTCGGCCTGCTTCAGATCGATCACATAATGTACACCTTTACCCTTGGCCTCGTAGGCGCCCCGAAACTCATTCACCACACTGAAATCAAACCGCCCTCTAACGCCGATGGTCAGTGTCTTACCATCGGAACTGAGTCTGGAATCTATCGACATGATTTTCCTCTCTGATCAGAACAATTCAATATCGTCTTCGGCCGCTTGCGAGGCGTCCGCACTTTTCGCCTTGGCGACAGAAGCCGAAATGCGGTTAGCACTGTCGGCTGCCGCCTGCCTGACCTGACCGACCCGGCTCAGCAGATTTGTCTGCGCTGCTTGAGCGCTTGACGTACCCGCCACATTTAAAAGGTCATTGAGATCATGCTGAACCTCCACGACCCCCCGCAGACTGTCCTCCAGCATTTCACAGCTCTGGACGGCAATATCACCAAACTGAAGCCCGCGCACACTCATGTCGACAGACTGTTTGATTTCTGAGGTGAGGTGCTTCATATCGAGTACCGACTGATTCACCTCGGCATTCAGTTCGCTCATCGAATCCAACATCTGATCGATGAAACTGCGCGCATTGAGCGCCTCTTTCATATCCAGCGAAGCGACATCGCCGACGATGGCCCTAACCTTCCCGATAGCGACCTTGGTTTGATTAGCTTTTTCTTTGATCTGCGTGTTCAATTCGCTCGAACTGCGAGAAAGGCGGCGCACCTCGTCTGCGACGACCGCAAAGCCCCGTCCTGCTTCACCGGCCCGCGCCGCTTCGATCGCGGCATTGAGCGCCAACAGATCGGTCTGATCTGCGATTTCCTGAATATTGCCCAGCATGCCGAACATCTGATCGATATGACCGACCATGTCCTCTATTCGGTGGACCGCATTCACGCTTTTTTCACTTACGTTGATCAGTAACTCAACATAGGTTCCAATGACCTTGTCGAGCGACTTGGCAAACTCCTCGATGGTCAGCGTGTCGCCGTCAGCATCCGAATGTTTGCCTTTCACCTTGGTGAAGATTTCAGAGGCGAGGTCATTTTGCTCGTGGGTTTTGGCAGACAACGCAAAAAAGGCCTTACCCAGCAACTCGATGTTATCGGTGATCGTGCTTTTCAGCTCACTCAATTGCATAGTGGCCTGTCTCAGGCGATCACCTGACAGACCACCCACCTCTTTTAACACACCGACATCCAGCCTGCGAGCCTCTTCGTCAGCCTGCCTGCGCTGCAGAATAACTGTTTGCTCGCGAAGCCGGCGCATTACGTCGAGCACCACGATGACACTGGCAGCGGTCATGGCCGCCTTTGCCCAAACACCGTCCAGCCACCAGCCCGCCAGAAGCAAAATCGTACTGATGGCCAGTACCGGAGGTGACAGCACATTACGTAAACCCAAATTGGACATTGCGATGAGGGACACCCCTTGAAATCACGTTCACTAAGGCTCAGCCTGATCCACTTGATAACTATAGACGAGTTGCTGAATTGTGCATGTTTGTACGCGATCATCTCGATCGGCGGGTGCCGCCTCGCTGAGCAGGCACACAGAAACACTGCCTCTCCCGAAAAGGAAGACTCAGAAATGTTGAACAACAAAAAGAGGGAGTCGCAAATAGCGACCCGAGGGAAACGCCAGAAGCCAACAGGGACTGAGCCCTGCCGGCAGAATCAATGACGTACTACGTGGTCAGGAAGAGAGAGGTCTTATCTGAAAGGACGACGGTTACCGCCATCACCCCCTCTGGGACGCGGCTTGTCTTCACGCGGTCTGGCCTCATTGACATTCATCTGGCGGCCTTTGAGATCCGTGTTGTTGAGCTTTTCAATCGCGTTTTTGGCTTCATCCGCGTTATCCATTTCAACAAACCCAAACCCTTTTGAACGCCCGGTTTCGCGATCCTTCACAACGTTAACGCGACTCACTTGACCAAAGGCCGTGAATGCGCCACGCAAATCATCTTCAGTTACCTGGTATGACAGGTTGCCAACGTAAATATTCGTCACTGTGTCTTCTCTCAATTCAACGGCGCTTGCAGCAAAGCCTCACCGTCGCTCACCCAAACGCCCACACAAAACGACAGTCATCCCCCACGGGATGAACTCAGTATGGAGTAAAATACGTACATTGCAAGAAAAAAAGCCGGTCGAACGATTCGTGTCAAATTTCCCGCTTAAAGCTGATCAAGTAACTTGATTCTCAAACGGCAAAAAAGGAAGTCTTTTTCGTGGGTATAACTGGGGATAACCGTCTCCGTAATGGGTTTACCAGAATAAGCGTCCCCAGCCTGAATGTAATTGCCCCGATGCTCCGGCACATTCCAGCTCAGCGTTTCTTCACCACATTTTTGGTCAACCAGATCAAATCCCGCTTTTTTCTTTTCAACTGCAAGTTCAGAGGCACGCTGAAATGCATAGTCTTCTACTTCACGACTATCCATTTGTTGGTCAGCCCTGAAAGTCACCCAGTATTCATTTCCACCGATCTCCGTGACGGCATGACCCAGCGGGTTTTTCTCATCTGCTGGCGCATACACCGGTTTACTGGCAAAACTGCCGCAGGCGGCCAACAAAGTGTAAAGCATGACCAGACCGAAACGACGCATGACAGTTTTCTCCTCTTCCGATTGACTGAAAATCATCCCATTTACAACAGCCTACCATAACCGCATTTCAGACGTTACACGTGCTTACAAAGTATTCATGAAACTTGGAATGGAGTTGGACTACACTACCCCATGCAACTGCATTTCAGGGAGTTTCATCATGCAACTGAGTGAAAAAACACCAGAGCGTCTGGTGCTCGTCTCGCTTTTCTTTTCTGCCGCCCATTTTCTCTTTTCGGGAATCAATGGTGCGTCCATTGTGCTGTTCCTCGTTTTCACCGCCACCGTCTTTGCCAGCGTCAAACTGTTTCTGCTGCTGCAGAAAATTGAGGCCACCGCATTGGTCGATGTCAGCGAATTGAAAGCCTATCTGAGCGTGCTCGGCGTGTTGTTTATCAGCATTGCCACGTTCAACTACTCATGGATGTTCGGTCTGTTCTACGGGCTGGTCATCGCTGTGTACTTCATTTCACCTTACGACCGCGCCTGGCTGACGGGCAAAGCGGAACTGGTTCTGCACGAAAACAAGGTTGAATACCGCGCAGTGTGATGGCTGCACCACGCACCAGGCACCGTGTCGCCCTTCGGCGCGCGGTGCCTTTTGTTTTTCTGGCCTTTGCCTTCCCTACACTGCAAGGCTGCGCAACCTTTGCCAATGATGAAAGCGAATGGCTGGGGGACGATAAATTTGCCCATTTTTTCGGATCTGCGGCGCTGGCTGCAGCCGGCAGCGATTTTCTGGAGAGCGGTCAGCGAACCGACTGCCAAACCGCTGCGCTCAGCATTGGCCTGAGTTTTAGTGTTGGGCTTGGGAAAGAGTTTTATGATCGCAGTCAGGGCAAACCCTTCAGCACTAAAGATCTGGTGGCGGATCTGGCCGGCGCGATGACCGGCGCCCTCATCAGTAGTCGTTGCCCGTAAACGCTCAGTCTTTATTGTACCACCGGATTATCCAAAGCGGCGGCGGCCCCTCTCAGGCCTGTATAGTTGTCGGTAACAACCCAGACGGGAACGGGCTTCAGATAAGCCCCCATTCGCCCTTTGTCCTCAAAACAGGCCCGAAAACGGCTGCGCTGGAAAAACTCACTGATGCGCGGGATGATGCCTCCACACACGTAAACGCCGCCTAACGCACCCAGCGTCAGGGCAGCATTACCGGCCACCCGACCCAAGAGGGCACAAAACAGGTCCAAGGTCGCCAGGGCGATAGGGTCAGATTGTGACTGTGCAGCCGCCGTTATTTCAGGCGCCCGCAAGGGATTGTCGGGCACCCCCTGTTCGACCTGTATCGCCCGGTAAATGTTTTCGAGCCCCTCACCACACAGTGCGCGTTCAGCGGAGACCCGTCCGAACCGGGATCGGAGCTTCGACTGGACGGCCAGCTCCAGATCATCGCTTGCGACCAGATCGACATGCCCTCCCTCCGTCGCCAGGGGCAGCCAACCCTGAGCGGTAGGGACCAGGCCCGATACGCCCAACCCGGTGCCAGGCCCGATCACGAGGACCGGGGCGCCCTTGCGAGCTGATTCACCGCCCACCTGAAAGCGCTGATCCTCCGCCACATGCAGCACACCCAGGGCCATCGCCGTGAAATCATTGACCACCTTGAAAACATCCATCCCCAATTGGTTTTGCATTACTCGCTTTTCGAAGGCCCAGTGGGCGTTGGTCAATTTGATGTGAGCGTCCTGAACAGGGCACGCAAAGGCCAGACAGGACTGATTAATGCCACTCACACCGACCTGCCTGAGGTAATCCTGTACCGCACCATCCAGATTCGGGTACGCCAGGCAGGGTAGGACCTTCACCTGTTCAAGTGCGGTGGTTCCGGGTCTCACCAGTGCAAATCGTGCATTGGTGCCACCAATATCCCCGACCAACGCCCACTCGGACGCTACACCCTGCGTCATGCTTCAGCCTCCGACCACAAAAATGAAGCGCCCGCCTCAGGTTCGCTGACCCAGCGTCGCATATTGGTGAACAGTTCCCGGCCGGTTCCGCACTGGTAGCGTGCAATGTCAGGTTCAATCGGCATGCGAGTATCCCATTCGGCCTGCCCCATCAGCACCGCAATTGAACCGGTGGTTGCGTCCAGTCTCACACGGTCTCCATCACGCAAGCGCGCCAAGGGCCCACCAAGGGCGGCTTCGGGATAAACATGAATCGCCGCCGGTACCTTACCTGACGCACCGGACATGCGGCCATCCGTCACCAGCGCAACCTTGTAGCCTTTGTCCTGCAATACACCCAGATAAGGGGTCAGTTTGTGTAATTCCGGCATACCGTTCGCCCGCGGCCCCTGAAAGCGAACGACCGCTACACAATCCTGATTAAGTTCACCGCGCGCAAAAGCCGCCGCCAACTCATCCTGATCATTGAACACTTTCGCAGGGGCTTCGACGATCCAGTGGACCGGATCGACAGCCGAAACCTTGATGACGCCTCGCCCGAGATTTCCCTGCAGGACCCGAAGCCCACCATCGGGCGAAAAAGGCTGATCACAGCCGCGCAGCACAGCCGTATTCGCGCTCGTCGTCACGCTTTCATTCCAGCCTAGTTTTCCTTGCCGCAAAGAAGGCATCCGCGCATAGCGGGAGAGGCCTCGCCCCACCACGGTTTCAACATCCTCATGCAGTAAACCGGCATCCAAAAGTGTCCGAATCAAAAACGGTGTGCCGCCCGCGGCATGGAAAGCATTGACATCGTCCTGGCCATTGGGATACATCCGCGTCAAAAGCGGGACAGCCGCCGACAGATCATTGAAATCGTCCCAATTGATTTGAATGCCTGCAGCCCTGGCAATCGCAATCCAGTGCAGGGTATGGTTAGTCGAGCCCCCCGTGCAGAGCAGTGCAACCAAGGCATTGACGATAGACTTTTCATCCACCATTTGACCCAGCCCCAGCGTGCCGCCATTCGGCGCGCTCAGACGGATAGACTGCCAGACCGCTTCGCGGGTCAACGGCTCCCGCACGGGATCGTCCGGATTGAAAAAGGCCGCACCGGGAAGATGCAGGCCCATCACTTCAACCAGAAGCTGATTGGAATTGGCCGTGCCATAAAAGGTACAGGTGCCGGCACTGTGATAGGAGCGACTCTCGGAATCCAGCAGGGCCGCCTGATCCACTTTGCCCTCTGCGTAGAGCTGACGAATCCGCTGTTTTTCTTTGTTCGGTAGGCCCGACGCCATGGGACCTGCAGGCACCAGCAGTGCCGGTAAATGCCCAAAGGCTAACGCGCCGATCAACAAACCAGGCACGATTTTATCGCAAATGCCCAGCAACAGGACGCTATCAAACATCTGATGGCTGAGCGCAATCGCCGTACTCATGGCAATCGTGTCGCGGGAGAACAGGCTAAGCTCCATGCCGGGCTGCCCCTGGGTCACGCCGTCGCACATGGCCGGCACCCCACCGGCAACCTGGGCCACACAGCCCATTTCACGGGCGGCAGCGCGAATGATATCGGGATAGGCGGCATAGGGCTGATGGGCCGAGAGCATATCGTTGTAGGCCGTTACAATGCCCACGTTGGCCTGATTCATCAGCTTGAGCACATCCTTATCCTGGGCGGAACAGGCCGCAAACCCGTGGGCCAGATTGCCGCAATGCAAGTGTTTGCGAGTCGGCGCGTGGCTGCGTTGGGCATCGAGATGTTGGAGATAGGCAAGGCGCGATGCCTGACTACGACGCTGGATGCGGTCGGTGACCTGTTGGACGACGGGATGCATTCGACTGTTCCTCACCGTGGTAGGGGCTGTAAACTGCAATATGCCATAGAACCTGCAGAGTAACGAGGACTTGTTTCATGCTCAGACGCACCAAAATCGTCGCCACACTTGGCCCCGCCACCCAAACACCGGAAGCCCTTCGCGCCATCATTCAGGCTGGGGTCGATGTCGTCCGCCTGAACTTTTCACATGGGGCGCCTGAAGACCATATCGCCCGCGCCGAAGCGGTCCGAACCCAGGCAAACGCCTGCGGCCGCCTTGTCGCCATTCTGGTGGACCTGCAAGGCCCCAAATTGCGAATCGCCCGTTTCGTTAATGGTTCAGTGCAGCTTGAGGTGGGTCAGTCATTCGTATTGGATGCCACGCGGGATAAGCTGTCTGGCGACGAGACCGGCGTCGGGCTGGATTATGAGGATCTCGCACGCGATGTCAGTCCCGGCGACGTTCTGGTACTCGATGATGGTCGCATCGAAGTGCAGGTCACCTCGGTGAATGGCACTCGCATTGAAACCCAGGTGCGCGTGGGTGGAAAGCTCTCGAACAACAAGGGGCTGAATAAACTCGGCGGTGGCCTGTCCGCACCAGCCCTCACCGACAAGGACAAGGCTGATCTGATCACCGCAAGCCGTCTTAAGGCAGATTATGTGGCGGTGTCTTTCGTGCGGACAGAGGCAGACATGCTTGAAGCCCGCCGCCTGTTGAACGACGCGAACTCGGAAGCTGGCCTCGTCGCGAAAATAGAGCGTGCGGATCTGGTGCATGATATCGCCATGCTCGATAAAGTCATTCTCGCGTCAGAGGCTATCATGGTGGCGCGCGGCGATCTGGGCGTCGAAATTGGTGATGCAGAACTTGTCGGCGTGCAGAAATACCTGATTGCCCGTGCCCGCACACTCAACCGAATCGTCATCACGGCGACGCAGATGATGGAGTCCATGATCACCAGTCCCATGCCGACCCGCGCAGAGGTGTCTGACATTGCTAACGCCGTATTTGACTACACCGATGCCGTTATGTTGTCAGCCGAATCAGCCGTGGGTGAATACCCGGTCGAGGCGGTTGCGGCCATGGCCCGTATCGCAATCGGCGCAGAGAAACACCCCTCCACCCATCAATCCAAGCACCGGATTCACGAAGGCATGCATCGTGTGGATGAAGCTATCGCGCTTTCGGCCATGTATGCAGCAAATCATCTGCGGGGCGTGAAGGCGATCGTCTGCATGACCGAAACCGGTGCCACGCCCCTGTTGATGTCCAGAATCAAGTCACCTTTGCCCATTTTCGCATTTTCACGGCGCCCCATCACGCAGCACAAAGTGTGTTTATACAAAGGCGTTCACAGCATTCCCTTCGATGCCACGGAATACCCCAATGCCGAGGTGAATCAGCAGGCGATTGACACGCTCCGTCAACGCGGCGTGGTGCAGGAAGGCGATCTGGTTGTCATCACCAAAGGTGACTATGTTAACGCGCAGGGCGGTACAAATTCGATGAAGATCGTCAAAGTCGGCGAGGCGATTCAGTAGCGTGCAGATCAAAAAAAGCCCCGCATACGCGGGGCACGACCACAAGGACGGCGCGGAGGATTAGCCAACCCGGAAGAAGCCGATCAATTGTTTCATGGATGCCGCCTGCTCTGCCAATGCTTCGCTTGCGGCAGACGCTTCTTCCACGACTGCTGCGTTATGCTGCGTCATTTCGTCCATCTGAGAGATCGCGATATTGATCTGCTCGATACCGGATGTCTGTTCCGCTGAGCCATGGCTCACATCACCGATGATCTGCGCCAGTCGCTCAACGGATTGCATGATGGTCGTCAGCGTTTCGCCAGATTGATTCACTAATTGCGAGCCGCTTTCGACTTTGCTGACACTGGCTTTGATCAGATCCTTGATTTCTTTAGCGGCCTCGGCCGACCGCTGAGCCAATAAGCGCACTTCACTGGCCACCACTGCAAAGCCCCGCCCCTGCTCACCCGCACGTGCAGATTCGACGGCGGCGTTAAGCGCCAGGAGGTTAGTCTGGAAGGCGATCTCATTAATAACACCAATAATATTATTGATCTGATGAGACGAAGTCAGAATGTCGCTCATGGCAGAGACCGCCTGCTTGACCACCGCGCCACCCGATTGGGCCTGATTGCGAGCTTCCATCGCCATGCCGTTGGCTTCATTGGTGAACTCAGCATTCTGCTTCACCGTTGCGGTAATTTCTTCCATGCTGGACGCTGTCTGTTCCAACGCACTGGCCTGAGACTCCGTTCTCTGACTCAACTCAAGATTTCCTTGCGCAATCTCGCCCGCGGCAGAATTGACGGCCTCGGCCGAATCCGTGATGCTGCTCACGACTTCAGTAAGCTTCTCAATGCTGGTATTCGCATTCTGCTTGATACGATCAAAGTCACCGAAATATTTTCCTCTTACCGGCGTAGTCAAATCGCCTTCTGACATTGCCTCGAAGACCTGACCAATCTCCTTCACAAAATTGTCGCAGGTTTTCACCATTTCATTCAGGCCCTGGCTGAGTTTCAGGAAGAAGCCGTCCTTACCTTTTTCATCCAGGCGAGGTGACATGTCGCCTGCGACTGCAGCCGCGACCAGGGTATCGATCTCATGCTCAATGGCCAGTTCTGCGGTTCGGTCTTTCCATTCCACCACAGTACCCAGGCGTTTACCGTCTTCGGCAATGACCGGATTCAATACCAGATCCATACGACGCCCCCCGATTTGCAGGTGAGCATTGTGCGTTTTATTCAGATGCTTAAGCAGGTTCTGCTGATGCGAGGGATTTTTATGGAAAATATCAATGGAGGCGCCCATCAGCGTCGACACATTGAACACCGGTAAATCTTTTTGGATATCGCTTTCTGCAATGCGCAGGGTACTGACCACTGCCCGGTTCAGGTAAATGATGTTGTTGCGGTCATCCGCCATCATCACATTGGCAGACACCGCGTCCAGGGCCTGACGCAAGCGTGCGCCTTCAGCCGCTCTCACGTTCGCATCCACCACATCGAAACCCACCTTCACCTGCAGCGACTTGGTCGCCTGATAGAGCCTGGCCATCTCGTGATCGCCTGCAATGGGAATTTGGGTGTGAAAATTCCCCTGCGTGATTTCCTTGAGATGGTGCACAATGCCACTGAGCGGATTGATCAATCCGCCAAACACCATGGCGACCATCGCGGCCAGGCTAGCCAGGATCACAGTGCCGGCCGCCCAGTAGCCTATCGCCTCTGCACCAGCTATCCATTGATACATCAAGCCAATCACCATCAAAGCAGAGGCCATCATGAGGCGATTGCTGTAACTGACCTGACTCCACTTATGCTTGATTTTATCTACAGAGCCGCCTTCGAGCGTAGCGCGTTTGTCGCGTATATCGCGATAAAGCTTTTCGGCCGCTTCGATTTGTTGACGGGTGGGTTTACTGCGAACCGACATGTATTCAACAACCGTACCCTCACGCATAACTGGCGTGACATTCGCCTGCACCCAGTAATAATCGCCGTTTTTACAGCGATTCTTGACCAGGCCTACCCACGGCTTTCCCAGCTTGACGTTCTTCCACAAATCACCAAAGGCCTCGGGCGGCATATCCGGGTGGCGGACGAGGTTATGGTTCTTGCCTATCAGTTCTGCTTCGGTAAAGCCACTGACCTGAATGAAATCAGCATTGACGTAGGTAATGGCGCCTTTAAGATCAGTCTTGGAAACCAGAATGACTTCGCAGCCATAGTCAATCTCGCGATCCGTGACCGGCATATTGATTTTCATTGGGATGCTCCCAGCGTTGCGCTGCCCTTGGACTTGATGAAACCCAGTCCAAAGCATAGACCATTCCATGAACCGTGTTAGTAAACCTTAACGCTAATCATCAACCCCAAATAGGTAGCTCGGAGAAACAGGGATTATTTTTTAAGCATTTCAAGGCTTTCCCTGGCAATGCGGGTTATCCCTGCCCAGTCACCCGCACGGATTAAATCAGGCGGTGTCAACCAGGACCCCCCCACCGCCACCACATTCGATAACGCCAGATAGGACGGCGCCATATGCGCCTGTATGCCACCCGTCGGCACAAAACGGACATTCGGGAAAGGGCCGGCGAAGGCTTTCAGGGCCGGCACACCACCCGCAACCTCTGCCGGAAAGAATTTAAAGGCTCGATACCCTAAGCGATAACCTTCCATCAATTCCGAAAGGGACGAGATACCGGGAATCAGCGGCGCCTGCGCCTGTGTGCCGTATTCCAGCAATTCCAGGGTAGAGCCCGGCGTAATGACGAACTGAGCCCCCGCGTCTTCAGCCGCACGATACTGCTCCAGCGTGGCCACGGTGCCAACTCCCACCCAGGCGTCTGGAAGTGCCTTGCGCAGCGCAGTGATAGCACCATAGGCATGTTCAGTACGCAAAGTGATCTCAAGGGTGGTAACCCCCCCCGCCGCAAGTGCCTGCCCGAGGGGGACTGCATCGTCGAGTCGTTCAAGGGTGATCACAGGAACCAGAGGACAGCGGGTCAGAACCGCGTCCAGGCGCGATTGCAGCACAGGGGATAACAATTTATCGGACACGCCGACCTCCTTCATTCATCATCAATACCATTACGTTACGTTCAAGGGCTCCAGTAGACCTGAAGTCCTGCGCGGCAAAAGGCCCGGATCGGCATGTCCAGAGGACGATTCAATGCCGATAAAGCACATGCCAGTGTATTCAATTTCTCCTGCCCAACCACATGCAGAAAGGTCTGACGGGCCGCTTGCAATACAGGCAAGGTCAAGGTCAGCCGGGCGTGCGGCGCGGTCTGCGGTTCGATACGCTCGCAAACCTGATGCAATGACCGTGTCATCGCGTCTGGCAGCGTCTTTGCGCACGGAAAGAGTGAAGCGGTGTGGCCATCGTTGCCCATTCCTAATACCAGCACATCAATTGGCCAGGCTAAGTGCTTCAGGCGGGCGTCTACCGCAGAGACCTCTGCTCCTGCAAGGTCTTCAGCCGCCAGCAGTGGAACCCAGTTCAACGCCGCCGCCTGATTCACCTGTAAATGCCGTTTGACCAGGGCGGCATTGCTGTCTGGATGCTTATCAGATACCCAGCGTTCATCCGCCAGGGTCACATCCACCCGATTCCACGCCAGTGTCTTTTGGCTCAGCGCCTGAAAGAATGGCACCGGGGTTGAGCCCCCGCTGACGACCAGTAAAGCGCGTGCCTTTACCTGCAGCGTATGACGTAACTGCCCGGCGACCTGCTCAGCCAGGTGCTCCGCCAGCGTGTCACGATCAGCGTCAATGGTCAGTGTGATGCCATCTGGCCACGGTAACTCATGTATCTTCATACCAGCTTCGCCCATCCCGGGTAATCATGGCAATAGAGGCCACCGGCCCCCAGCTCCCCGCCGCGTATCGCTTGGGCGGCATGTTGAGATTTTCACAGTTCTGGATGACCTGATCGATCCAGCGCCAGGCGTATTCAACCTCGTCGCGTCGCACAAACAGGTATTGGTTGCCTTTCATCACTTCCCAAAGCAACCGTTCATAGGCATCTGGAATGCGTTCCGCTTTGAAAGCCTCGGAGAAGCTGAGCTGCAAGGGGCCCTGACGCAGGCGCATACCCTTGTCGAGCCCCTGATCCTTCGTCAGTACCTGCAGGGAAATCCCCTCGTCAGGCTGCAGACGAATAATCAGTTTGTTATTGGCGATGTGCTTCTGATCCGGGTCAAAGATGTAGTGTGGCGCCGGTTTGAAGTGAATCAGAATCTGGGAATATTTCTGGGGCATCCGCTTTCCGGTGCGCAAATAGAAGGGAACGCCCGCCCAGCGCCAATTGGCCAACTCCGCCTTGATGGCAACAAAGGTTTCCGTCGTACTGCCTGGAACCGCGCCTTCTTCATCCAGGTAGCCCGGAACCGCTTTGCCTTTAATGTTGCCCGCCGTGTACTGGCCGCGCACGAGATGCGTTTCCATGTTCTCAGGCGTAATAGGGCGGAGCGCTTTCAGCACTTTAACTTTTTCGTCGCGGATACTGTCTGCCGAGAGATCGGATGGGGGATCCATCGCAATCAGGCAAAGCAACTGCAACAAATGATTCTGCACCATGTCCCGCAACTGACCGGCCTGATCAAAGTAGCCCCAGCGCCCCTCAATGCCGACAGTCTCAGCCACCGTAATTTCGACATGGGAGATGTATTTCTGGTTCCACTGCGTTGCAAACAGATTGTTGGCGAAACGCAGCGCAATCAGGTTCTGCACCGTTTCCTTGCCCAGGTAGTGGTCGATACGGTAAAGCTGCGTTTCCGCGAAATGACGACCCAGTTGGTCATTAATTTGTCGAGATGTTTCAAGGTTCTGGCCAATTGGTTTTTCAACCACGACGCGGGTACTTTCCGTGACGACGCCGGATTCACTCAGGCGTTCAGCGATCGCGCCATACAGCGAAGGAGGAGTGGCCATATAGACAATCTGCGGCGCGGAAGACCCCGAGCGCCATTCAGCCAGTTTGCGATACCCTTCCGGCTGCTTGAAATCCAGTTGAATAAAGCTGACACGGGCAAAGAAACGGGTCAACACGGCTTCATCGAGCTCCCCGTCTTTTACCTGGAGAGCGAGTCGCTCACGGGTTTCCGTGTAAAAGGCCTCCAGGCCGCCATCCTGGCGGGCCAAGGCCATCAGTCGGGTCTGAGGATGCAGGAGATTCGAACGTTCCAACTGAAACAGGGCAGGTAAAAGCTTGCGCTGCGCCAGGTCGCCCAGCGCACCAAACAGGACAAGGTCACACGGCGTAGAGGCATGCGTTACCATGGCATTGATCCGTCGTAATGTTTGATAAATTCTGGCACTCCGGGATGCAATCGGCAAGCAAAAACACCGATAGTGAACAAGCCGTCTTTTGGCACCATAGCGGCGATTGGCGTGTCACATCAATTTATCACAGGGTTTTACACAGGAGTGATTTAACTTCAGGTAGTCATTTCACTACAATGCATGTTTTGGTCAATGTGAAGTCAGGCATGAGTCATTCGCTCCACCATAATTTGCTGGAAATCATCCACGAACGCATCGCGTCGCTCAATAAGTCTGAGCGCAAAGTCGCGGAAGTCATCGTTAGCGATCCGCAGGCGGCGACACGCTACAGTATTGCATCTTTGGCGCGGGCGGCCGGCGTCAGTGAACCCACCGTCAACCGTTTTTGCCGGAACTTTTCAACCAATGGGTTTCCTGACTTCAAGATCCAATTGGCCCAGTCGCTGGCCAGCAGCGGCACGCCTTATGTCAGCCAAAGCGTTTCCATGGACGACACGCCACGCGACTATACCGATAAAATTTTTCTGACCACGATTGCCGGTTTGGATCGGGCACGACAAACCATCGATATTGATACGATCACGGAGGCCGTGGATTACCTGATACAGGCCAAGCAAATCGCCTTTTTTGGTTCGGGTGGGTCTGCCCCCGTCGCCCTGGATGCACAGCACAAGTTTTTTCGCTTTAACATTCCCGTCACGGCCTATGATGATGCGCTGATGCAGCGCATGGTCGCCGCCGCCGCCACCACTGGCGATGTGATTGTGGCGATTTCCTATACAGGGCGCACGCGGGAAACCGTTGAAGCCGCCCGATTGGCAAGAGCGAATGGCGCCACCGTGATCGGCATCACCTCACCGGATTCACCGCTGGCGCGTACCTGCACAACCACCATCGCGGTCACCGACCCGGAGGATACAGACATCTATATGCCGATGGCCTCACGCATCATTCACCTGGCGGTGATTGATATTTTGGCGACTGGCGTGACGCTGAAACGCGGCCCGGATTTTCAGACGCACCTGAAAAAAATCAAAGAAAGTCTCAAGGCCACTCGCTTCCCCTACGAGTAGTTCCCACACTGAGAACCTGTCCGCTCAGGGTTTGGACGGTTCAACGAAAACCAGAGGGATTTCACCGCGGTTGTCGAAATAGAAGTGATAGGTGCCGGAATCCTGGGGCAGAAATTTAAAGTTCTCGAACATCGAGCTGCAATTGGCTTTACTCTTCTGCCCCGCCACCACCGTCTGGTCTTCCTCCTGAATCAGATAACCGCAATTCGTTCCCGGTGACCAGCCCATGTCTGCGAATTTGAACTCATAGGGCTGACCGTCAGCCGTCAGCTCCGCTTTGGCCCGATAGAGATCCAGTTCCACGGTCTCCAACTGGTATTCGGGAAGGGCTTCCCACCAGGCAAACTGCCCACGCAGGAACATCACCTGACTTAAATCGCGTTTTCCACTGGCGGTAAACTCGCTGGGGGCTGTCGTTGCACACCCTGCCGCCACTACGAAAGAAACAAGGAGGGGAACAGCCCGAAGAGTGTAATTCATGTTGTTGTGTCCGCTTGAAATTTGCTTCGACTATTGTAAGCAACATAGTCGAAAGTTCGACCAAAAAAAACTATTCCACGACAGATATATGTGCGCCGGATGCGCTTGATCCTGTCAACACGAGATAGCACTATTGATGCAACTGTCCTGAAAGAGAACGCTTACCCTTGATGAATGCCAAAATCCTCCTCGTCGAAGACCATCGCCCGCTGGCCGAAACCGTAGGACTGTTTCTGGAAAATACAGGCTTTACCCTGGATTATGCGGCAGACGGTCTCACCGCCTTGCACCTGGGAACGGTCAACGCTTATGACGCAATCATTTTGGATGTGATGCTACCTGGACTCGATGGATTTCAGATCTGCAAACGTCTGAGGGAAGACGCGGGGATCAGTACCCCCATCCTGATGCTGACTGCCCGCGACCAGCTGCAAGATAAATTGAAAGGCTTCGAAGGCGGTGCCGATGACTACCTGATCAAACCCTTTGACCTGCCGGAACTGGCTGCCCGTATCAACGCACTGATTCGACGGGAACGGGGTGAGCTGCGGGAAAAAGCCCTGCAGGTTGAAGATCTGATGATGGATACCCGGACGCTGACGGTCACCCGTCAATCAAAACCGATTCACCTGACGCCGATCGGCTTTCGCATCCTGAAGCTGTTGATGCGTGAAAGCCCCAATGTAGTTAAACGGGAAGATCTGGAGCGCGACATTTGGGGCGATGATCCACCCGACAGTGATACCCTGCGAAGTCACCTTTACCAGTTACGCAAGGCGGTGGACAAGCCCTTCGACCAGCCACTGATGCATACCATACAGGGCCAGGGCTTCAAGATAGGACTCATGCCCAGCGAACCGTAATGGCCGTGCCTTCACCAGGGGTGCTTTTCGCCCGCACAGACCACCCCAGGCGCTCACACAGACGGCTGACAATCGCCAATCCCAGTCCATGACCGGCGCCATCTGCCTGCACCCGAAAAAAAGGCTGAAAGGCTTTTTCCAATTCGTCTGGAGACATCCCCCTTCCCTGATCTTTCACCGTAACCCCTTGCGAGTCGGCTTCAACCAGAATGGGCTTGTCTTCCCCGTACTGAACGGCATTTCGTAGGAGATTGGTCAGGATAATCGCGACCACACGCTCGGGTGCGTGGATCTTTGGGTCGCCTTGAATACGCACCTTCACTTCGAGTTCGGGCCGCTTGAGCGCTTCCCGCACCTGTTGCACAAGGAGGGGAATCAGCTCCCCCGGCATCAAGGGCGCTTTGATTGTCGCAAGTTCTTCTTCGCGCGCCAGCAGAAGCAGCGTCTCAATTAAACTTTCCATCCCTGAGACTGTCGTTCGCATACGCTCCAGCACTTTTTGCTGGGAGGCACTGGGGGAGGACTGCAGCTGCAGGATATCGAGTGAACCACGCAATACCGCAAGGGGGGTTCTTAATTCATGCGAGGCATCTCGGGTGAAGGAACGCTCACGCTCGACCAGTTGTCGAATCCGCTCATCATAGTGACGCAGGGCTGTCAACAGCGCATCAATATCCGCATCAATCCCGCCCAGATTACCCAGCGATGACTCAATCCCACCCCTCTCACGAATATCGGCCTTTTCAACGACACGGGCCAATTGAGTTACCGGAGAGATCAGGCGTTGAGATTGCCGGAAGGTGAACCAGGACGCTGAGTAAATCAGGATCAGCACCACGGTCAACGGCGCGACGCCAAAGAAAAACGCCAAACGGGAGACCTGCTCTTCTTTAAAGATCAGGTAAAGGCGCTGCCCCTCCCGTTCACTGACCAGTACCAGCGGCTCTGCCGACTGATAAGGAACGCGTCCGAAGAAGTCACCGGGCAAGGCGCGAAAACTTTCCGGCAGCGAGGAGAGGTCCGTGACAGGTGCCATCAGGGCTTTCATGTTTTGGGTGTCCGGCAGGGGAAAGCCCCCCTGTTGTCCAGTCAGTTCCCAGTAATGGGCGGCTTCACCCAGCAACGCCTGGCGCACAAGATAATCTTCCGCGATCAGGTAGGCCGCGTAGACACCCAGGGCTGTGGCGACGCTGACAAGCGTCGCCTGAATGGCAAATACCCGAATCAAACGGGATTGCAGACCCTTGCGCCGGGGCTTCAGCATCATGTCGCTGCCTGAGCCTCTTTGCTGAGGAGGTAATGACACACCAGCCACTCGTTGCCGCCCTGATATCCGAACAACTCAGCACAAGCCATGAAAAACATCCGCCAGCGTTGTAACCAGCGCTCAGCATCCGCTACGCCATACGTGGCTTCAAACAGGGTCTTGAGCGGTGCGATTTCCCGATCCATGTTTTGCAACCAGGCTTCGGCCGTGCGCGCATAATGGGTTCCGTTGACCTCCCATTTTCTCACGACCTGCAAGTGGTCCTGTACCGACTCGAAAGTATCGATCGACGGCATGAGTCCTCCCGTGAAGAAGTAGCGCCCCATCCAGTTGTGTTCACCCTCTGTCTCAAAAGGGTAGACGAGTTCACGATGACAAAAAATGTGAACGAAAAATTTTCCGTCATCCTTGAGCCACTGGCGAAGTCGCCCGAACAATGCATCGTAATTGCGCACATGCTCCAGCATTTCGACAGAGATGATGCGATCGAAGGGTATATCGAAGGTGAGTCTGTTCACATCACAGGTGATGACGGTCAGGTTACTCAACCCTTTCGCCAGGGCCTGCGCTTCAATGTATTCACGCTGAGTGGCCGAGTTGGACACGGCGGTGATCGACATGCCCGGATAACGTTCGGCCAACCATAAGCTCACCGATCCCCAGCCACAGCCCAGATCCAGCACTCGCTGTCCATCTTTAAGTTCCGCCCTTTCGGCATAGAGCGCCAGCATTTTCGCTTCTGCCTCATCGAGGGTGCGTGTTGTATCGTCCCACCAACAGGCGCTGTATTTGAGATGCTTACCCAGGACCTTCTGATAAAAGGCCGTGGGCACCTCGTAATGCTGTTCATTCGCGGCCTGGGTTTCTACCGCGATGGGGCTGCTCCGCAGCCCTGCCAGACGGGAATTCCGAAAGGCAAGCCCACCCTGGGCCAACAGGTTCTTTTCATCCCGTAATCGCTCGCCACACAGGCGGCGAATACCGACGCGGATCAAGGCATCCGGCACCCAGCCTTTCTCAGCCCATTGGATCATGTTCATGGTTTTGGTCTCCAGGGTATAAACAGTGAGGTGGTTTGTTGATAGCGGCGATAGTCCTCGCCGCGGGTTCTTAACGCTTGTTGCTCGGTGAACGGAATACCGGTCACGAAATATAGAAAAACGAATACCATTGCCGGCGCAAGCCAGAGCCATTCGCCGCCGGGTGCCGATGCGCCCAGTAAGGGATAGGCAAACCAGTGCAACCATTCAAAAAAGTAATTCGGGTGGCGTGAATAACGCCAGAGTCCTTCACGGCAGGTTTTGCCGCGGTGACCGGGTGTCGCGCGAAACCTAGCCAGTTGATGATCGGCAAGTGTTTCGCCCACCCAGGCCATTATCACAATGACGACACCCAGCACCATCAGAAGGGGTGCAGGTAGTTGCCCCTGACTGACAACCCATGCGGGCAGGGCAAATAGCCACACCCAGCTGGCCTGCATCAGATAGAACACCAGAAATACCCGACCAGATCGCTCACCGGCCCAGGCCCGCATGTGAACATAGCGGCCTTCTTCCGGATGCCCTGCGATTCTCCGCCACAGATGCCAGCTCAAGCGTCCAAACCAGACCGCGTAAATCGCCGCAACCAGCACTCTCAGCCAAGGGTCGCCTGCCCCGGTGGCGGCCATGGCCACACCGGTCAGCCCGGTGCAGGCAGCCCACAACACATCGACCCAGCCAGCATTGCGCGACTGCTGCTGACGCCACCAGCCCAGCAGGAACACAGGCACCAAAAGCAGCAGGGGTAGCCAGAGCATCATCGTATTCATAAGCGCCTCAGGGTAACCAGGCATCCCGACGGCAGCCGGATTTGGTCAATATCAGCTGCACGTTAGCGATTGCCCGTTCACGGAATCCACCTTCGCAGTAACACAGGTAGAACTCCCACATACGGATGAATCGCTCGTCAAAGCCCTGCGCACGCACGGCGTCCAGCTTCGCCATAAAGCCGGCTCGCCAGTCCCGTAGTGTCAGGGCGTAGCTGTGTCCAATGTCCTCCAGATTAAAGAGCCTCAGATCTTGTTTTGCCGCGGACTGGGCCAGCACGGTTACACACGGGATGAAGCTGCCCGGAAAGATGTAGCGCTTAATAAAGTCGACTTCCCGCAGTGCGGCTTCGTAACGCTGGTCATCAATGGTAATGGCCTGGAGTACTGCGAGTCCGTCAGGCGTGAGGCGCTCACTGATGCACTTGAAGTAGGTGTCGAGGTACTGGTGTCCGACCGCCTCCACCATTTCAATCGAGACCACTTTGTCATACTGGCCCTGTAAGTCGCGGTAATCCTCCAGCAAGAGGGTGATGCGATCCTGCAGCCCTGCCGCTTCGATCCGTGCTTTGGCTTCTGCATACTGCTCTTTGGAAATGGTCGTGGTTGTCACCCGACAGCCGTAATGCTGCGCTGCGTAGATCGCCATTCCCCCCCACCCGGTCCCGATTTCCAGCAAATGGTCCTGCGGCTTGAGATCCAGTTTGCGACAGATGCGATCCAGCTTGAGCGTGGAGGCTTCACTCAATGATTCGTTCCCGGTCGGATAGATGCCGGCTGAATACATCAGGCGTTCGTCCAGAAACAGGCTAAAGAAGGTATTCCCAAGATCGTAGTGGGCCGCTATGTTGCGGCGTGAGCCTTCCTGAGTATTGCGATTAAAGGCATGCCAGATCTGACTGACCTTACCCAGCAGCGTTGCCACTCCCCCTTCCATGGCATCCAGCTGGGCCCGGTTGAGCAGCATCACTCTGACCAGCTTCACCAGGTCATCCGTGTCCCAGAGACCGTCCATGTAGGCCTCTGCAGCACCATTCGCCCCCCCAGTCACCACACGCACATAAAATTCAGGCGAGTTGACCCGAATGACCACGCGATGCAGGGGATCAACCGGCCGGGCTCCGCACACTTCGGGCATGCCAAAATGGTAACGCTCAAAGCCATCCTCGATGCCCAACATGCCATGCTCCATAGAGGCACACAGTTTGAGAAAGACTTTCCTGGCCAGTGTTTGGGGCAACCATCCCTGGCGGGACAATTGATCGGTTATTTGGGCGACGAACATACTTCACCTCGTTCAGGGTGGGTGTGAAAAGGAATACGCTTCAGCCACAGACGCAGGGCCTGCCAGTAAATCGAGGCCACCACTTTCAAGGTCATCAGCGGGTAGCGCAGAGGAATGGCGCGTGCCAGCGCGGGAGTGAAGGCCCGCTTACGCAAACTTAAACTGGCGTCGAATTGGCGCTCACCGCCCCGATCCAATTGCATATGAATCCAGATTCGATCCCCTCGCAGCCGGAAACGCCAGGTATAGTCAATGTCCATGGGCATGAAGGGCGACACATGAAAGGTTTTGTCGAACCGGAATAGCCAGTCACCCTTGTCACGAGCCTCGGCTGCAATGATATGCACATAGGTGTGCCGCTCATCCCAGGGGGTATTGTTGATTTCAGACAGAATGGCGAACGGCTGATTCTGGGCATCCAGGCACAGATAAAAGGTCACCGGATTGAACGACAGCCCCCAATTGCGCAGATTGGTCAGAACCTGCACCCGTGCCGGGTGTTCGTAACAGCCCGCTTCCTGCAGGACCTGCCCGACGGCCTGCCTGAGGTCGGCTATCTCCGGGCGCAGGAAATCCTGCCGACGATATTGCACCAGGTTGAAGCCCTTGGACGACCAGAGTGGAAGCTTATCCAACTGCCCAATTTCGTCGAGATCCAGCAACGTCATGTACACCTGATAGCGAAACGCGTGGGCTCGTGGTTGGTAACGACGATGACGCACTACGCCCTGTGCGATGGCACTGTGCTTCAAACCGGACTCTTCACGCTGCCACATCACGCGCTCCCGCCTCGATTCCCTGCACCACATCGAGCGCGCTCTTCACCCCGTCTTCATGGAAGCCCCAACCCCAATAAGCACCGCAAAACCATGTATTGCGGGCACCATTGATCTCACCGCGACGTCCCTGAGCCACCAACGTTTGTGCGGTATAGACCGGATGGTGATAGGTTCGCGTCGCCAATACCGTTGACGGATCAATCGTATCGTCCCCGTTCAGCGTGACTATCAGCGGTGTTTTCACCGGCAGACTCTGCAAAAGGTTCATCCAGTAACTGACGGTGCAGCGTTCAGCACCGGCCACGGGAATCCGGGCGTTCCAACTCGACCAGGCATCGCGATGACGCGGTAAATGGCGGATATCGGTGTGCAGCGTTGCACGGTTTTCCTGGTAGGGAATGCTCCCCAGGATCGCCGTTTCGGCCTCGCTCGGATCGTTCAGCAGAGTCAGTGCCTGATCACTGTGACACGCAAACACCACGGTATCGAACGATTCAACGCCGTAGCGGAGGCTCTCGATCTGAACGCCTCCCCTGACTCGCGTGACCTGTGTAACGGGCGCCCCTAAACGCAAGTGTTCACCCAGAACCTTCTGAATCGCCTGCACGTATTGATTGGATCCCCCTTTGACCACCCGCCACTGTGGGCGGTCATTGACCTGCAACATGCGGTGATTGGCCATGAACGCAACAAAATAACGGGCCGGGAACTGCAGAATCGTCGTCACTGAGCCTGACCACAGTGCGCAGGCCATCGGTAAAATATGGTCTTCGATAAAGGTTTGTGAGTAGGCATTTTGCTCAAGATACTCGCCCAGCGTCAGGCGGTCGTTCGTCGTCTCAAGCAAGGCGGGTGCATCGGTATAGAAACGCCGGATATCCCAGAGCATACGATAAAAGGTAGGACTCAGCAGGTTACGACGCTGCGCAAACAAACGACGTAAAGTTGCCGCTCCATATTCCAACCCGCTCCGCTCGTTCACCGCGCTGAAGCTCATATCCGTGTCTTGCCATGCCACGCCCAGCTGCTCCAGCATGTGTGTGAAATTCGGGTAATTGTGTTCGTTAAACACGATGAAGCCCGAATCAACCGCCAGCACCTGCCCGTCGATCGGGACCATATGGGTGTCCGTGTGCCCTCCCGCATAGTCGTTGGCTTCAAACACCGTGACGTCATGGTGCCGATTCAGATAATAGGCAGTTGTCAGGCCCGACACCCCGGCCCCAATGATTGCGATCTTCACAGCGAGCCTCCAGCGCTTACGTTAAGGCGATGGGCGTTCAGTTTAGCCTCAGGCACGGGCTTCAGATCCCACACCAGTCCCACCCAACTCATGGCCTTTAAAAGGTAGTAACTGATGTCGATTTCCCACCAGAAAAAGCCTTGCCGGGCACTACCTGCGTAATGGTGATGATTGTTGTGCCATCCCTCCCCGAGCGTCAGCAGAGCCAGCAGCGCGTTGTTGCGGGATTCATCACGGGTCGCGTAGCGACGGCGACCGAAGCGATGCGCCAGCGAGTTAATGCAAAGCGTCGCGTGAATCAGCAGAACGGTGGAAATAAAATAACCCCAGATCAGCATCTGCCAGCCATTCGTACCCCACTCCGGCCTCACCGCTGCAATCAGTTCACCCAAGGCAAACATTAGCACCGCAAACACAAGCGGAACCACCAGGTCGAAACGATCCAGCCACCTCAGTTCGGGGAAGCGTGCAAAATCCTTGATCAGGTGCGCGGGCGCTTCGTATCCACGCCCGCCCAGAAACCATCCACAGTGGCTGTACCAGAAGCCATGCCGGGGCGCATGCAAATCAGCGTCCGTGTCGGAGGTCCGATGATGATGCCGATGATGTGCTGCCCACCAAAGCGGGCCCCGCTGCGTTGCCGCCGCCCCAAGCACCGCCATGATGAACTGCATCGTGCGCCCCGTTGAAAAGGCCTTGTGTGAGAAATAACGGTGATAGAAGGCCGTGATCGCAAACATTCTCACCCCATAGGTCAGTAGGGCTACGACCAGCGCCACAGGGGAAACGCCTGTCCAGAACGCGCCTAAACAGGCAACGTGCAATAGCAGAAAGGGCCATACCCGGACCCAATCTACCGAGTAGCGGTCAGTGTCTACACCCATCCCCTGAACCTGATTATCAAGCAAACCCAGCACCTTGCGCGGCCAATAATGGCCACCCTTGCTGCTATCCTGCGGGGGGCGCTGGTGAGTAAAGTGATTGGTCGTCACGCCGGTTTGCCTCTTATTCCAAGGGATTAAACGCTGAGTTTTTCGAAGTCTAGAATGCCTCGCGTGAAGAAAGTGTGAAGAATGCTCACCCATTCATTCACGCGCTTTTCACTTGCCTTACGGTACCGTTGCGCTGACTTACATTGCTTTGGACGTCCTCATGGCCCAACATCTACGCTCGCTGCTTTTTCTGCTTCTCATTCCGCTAAGCGCATGTTCACGCCAGGTACAGATTCAGCCGGATCCGACCTACCTGGAACTCGCTCCGGGTGGAACGTTTGAAGCGGTAACAAACGCCCGACAGCTGCAACCTTTTATTGCACTGTTCCGCAATCTGGATGCCGCCAACATCGAGGCGAACTTTGAACCGGTGTACGCCGAGACCCTCTACTTCAACGACACCTTTCACACCTTCACCCGACGTGAGCAAATCCGAGCCTACTTTACGCGCATGGCCAGCACTGCCACCACTGAAGTTACACCCCTCGATTACAGTCAAAAAGGTCAGGATGTCTGGCTGCGCTGGTCGATGCGAACTCGCTTTTCCGTGCTCTGGCGCGACCTGGACATCACAACCCTGGGCGTCACCCATCTGCGATTCAATGAAGACGGAAAAGTCATTCTGCATCAAGACTACTGGGATGGCGTCCAGGGCTTTTACGGACATCTTCCCCTGGTGGGCGGAGTCATCAACCACATACGTTCAGGCCTGGGAGACTAGTATGGGGCTTCGTAACCCGCTTCTCATTGTCGCCTGCCTGCTCGCTCTGACCTCGCCGGGTCTCGCGAGCGCGAATAATGACAGCCGCCTGCCCGCCGACCTGAAAGCAACGCTCACACTGTGTGGAACGGGTCTTCTCGAAGCCTGGGGCTTTCTGGACGTCGGCTATGGATCTCTCTATCGCCCCGACTGCAATCGGCCGTGGGACCTCTATCTCTCTGAAGTCCGCTACATGGAATTCAACTATGAACGGGAGATACCTGCTAATGCCTTCAGAGAGAGTGCACGCACGCTGTTGCTGAGACAGGGATTTCAAGATAGTGCTGCACTGGAAGCCTTCCATCGCGCCTATCTCGATGCGAAGGCTGGCGATACCTATGCCCTCTATTTCACGCCTGACGACGGGCTTCGGTTATTTTTGAACAACAAACTGCTGGGACACCTGAAAGACCCTCGCCTGGCTGAAGGCTACTTCGCAATCTGGCTCGGAACTCAGCCCTTCGATGAGGCATTGAAACAGGCTTTACTCGGCCAACCCTGACACCCTAAAGCCCTCGTTTGAGAAAACTGCCTGCCTTCTGTTAGGCTGATCTGATGCCTTTTACGACAGGAGCCTCCATGTTGACTGCCCTGCTGGCCATGTTGGCTGGTTTAATTCTCCTGATCTGGAGCGCAGACAAATTTGTTGACGGAGCGGCGTCAACTGCGCGACATCTGGGCGTTCCCGCGCTCATCATCGGCATGGTGATTATCGGTTTTGGCACCTCAGCACCTGAGCTGGTCGTCTCCGCCATTGCCGCGTCTCAGGGAAACCCTGGCGTGGCCGTCGGTAATGCAATTGGTTCAAATATTACGAACATTGGATTAATTATTGGCCTGACCGCGCTCCTGACGCCCATTACCGTCAAATCCCGCCTGATTCGACGGGAATTTCCCATTTTGCTGATCGCGACGGCTTTTACACTGTTTCTGCTTTGGGACAAGACCCTCTCTTTAGGGGATGGTGTCAGCTTGCTGCTGGTTTTCACCGGCGTTATGGGGTGGACGATTGTGTCGGCCTTACGGCAACGACATGATATCCTCGCCCGAGACCTGGATACTGAGGCCATGGCCGAACCCTCGTTATCTCTGCAAGCCTCACTGACCTGGCTCTTCCTCGGCATTCTGCTACTGATACTGAGTTCGCGCCTGTTAGTCTGGGGTGCCGTATCACTGGCAGAGATGCTGGGCATCTCAGATCTGGTGATAGGACTTACCGTTATTGCCATCGGCACCTCGCTACCGGAGCTCGCATCCTCTATTTCTGCCATCCGTAAAAACGAACATGATCTGGCTCTGGGCAACGTGGTGGGCTCAAATCTGTTCAATACCCTCGCCGTCATTGGCTTAGCAGGCGTTATCCACCCTCTTCCTCTGGAGACCATCGTTCTGCAAAGGGACCTTCCCGCCATGGCATGCGCAACTCTTTTGCTGTTTGCGGCAGGCTTTCATCGCTTTGGTAGCGGCGAGATTCGTCGCTGGCAAGGATTAACACTGTTAATTGGGTGGTTTTTTTACAACTTCTTGCTCGTTCGATCTGTAATCAGTTTGTCAGACAGTTTATAATTCGCTCTGATCCAAACGCCTCCGGTTAACGTAATCGTTTGTGCAGTATTGTGGCTTGACTCCCTGCAGTCAGGGAATTATCGAACACGGCAGGTTAAACCATGGGAATTACAGTATTCAAAGACAGCTCAGATAGTAGTCGCACCTATCTGCGCGTCACCCGAGCTATCAATGGCAAGGAACAACAGCGTTACGTCCGCGTGAATGGCAAGTCCAAAGCGGCCATGCAAAAAGCGATGGCAGAAGCAAAAGACATTGACCAGCGTCTGCAGCAGTGGCAAAAAGCCGTGCGCCAACTGATGGCCATGCAGGGTGAGTCACTGATTCATGAAGATGGGACAATCGTGGGCCTGCAACTGCAGCGTCGTGAACGGGAAGGCCGCAAACCTGCCACCGAATTCAAGATTCGCGTCAAGCTGAACGACAAGCCCGCATTCTTCAAGTCCGTTTCGGTGGACAAGTATGGTTTTGAGACCGCGTTCGGTATGTCCGTCGAGCGCATCTGTGAATTGCGTGATCTTCCGCCCGATTCAGAAGCCTGCCAGAAAATGCTGGCCTGCATTGACGCCTACAAGGACAAGCTTCCAGAAGGTGAGAAAAGCGAAAAAGGCGAGTCTAACGAAGGCTGGCTGGGACAAACCATTTCCCGCTTCTTCAAACGCTGATTGCGCTCACCTATGAAGAGGGCGGCGTGCCGCCCTTCTTACCGACCTGATAGCGCGTAATCAGGCCTTCCGATTTTTCCACTCTGACAGCTTTTGATCTTTCGCTGCCCAGCGCTCTTCCATCCACCCCTTAAATGCCAGACGGAACTCGTCAGCATCAGGATCTTTGCCGCGGAATTCGGCCGGAATCTCAATGCGTTCAATCTCAACCTTGACCCGCTTGATCTTGCCACACATAAATTCCCAGAGCCCCGGACGTCCTTCCGGATAGTAAATGGTGACATCCAGCATCGTATGCAGGTAATCGCCCATGGTGCTGAGCACAAACCCAGTGCCGCCCAGTTTGGGCTTCAACAGATTCGTATAGGGTGAATTCTGTTTTGCGTGTTTGCCATCTGTGAACCGCGTGCCTTCGATGAAATTCATCACGCTGACAGGTGTGGTGCGGAATTTTTCACAGGCCTTTCGCGTCGCCTCGATATCCTTACCTTTCAATGCCGGGTTTTTAGCGATTTGCTCAGGCGTAGAGCGAGTCATAAAGGGAAAATCCAGGCCCCACCAGGCCAAACCGATCACCGGCACCCAGATCAGGTCCTTCTTGATAAAGAACTTCAGAAATGGAATCCGGCGAGTAAGAATGTGCTGCAGGGCAAAGATATCCACCCAACTCTGGTGATTCGAGATGACCAGATACCAGCCTTCATACTTAAGACCTTCCAGGCCCGCAACGTCCCAGTGCGTCGGCTGAGTAAGTCGCATCCAGCCACTGTTACATTTCACCCAGGCTTCGGAAATCAGAATAATGAGTCGGGTGCAGGCCTTTTGCCAAATCGGCACCGGAATCAATTTGAGCAGCGCGGGAATATAAAGCAGAAAACACCAGAAAACGGTGTTAATCCCCAGAAGGACGGAGGCAATGACGCCTCTCAGCGGAGCAGGTAGAAAAGCTAGCATAAACGGCACCCGGTGGAGCAAATCATGGGATCACCGGGCATCATACACGACGCCTGGCGACCAAAGCCGTTAACGGCTTCGGTCGCGCAGTATATCATCCAATTTCAATCAAGGCTTCTGTCGGCGTGACGCGATCCCCTTTAGCCACATGGATAGCCTGAACCGCACCGCCGATTGGCGCTTTGATCTCGGTTTCCATCTTCATCGCTTCGATAATCAGTAAAGGATCACCGGCTTTCACCACTTGCCCGGCCTTCACCAGTACATCGACGATGTTGCCCGGCATTGCGGTGACCACATCGCCCGGCTTGGAGGCACGAGGGCGCTTACCACCACCGGACTGACGACTGAATTCACCTTTGCTTTCCATGGTGATTTCTTCTGGCTCACCATCGACCGTCAGGTAGAAGCGACGATCATCTGCACCGGCAGGGCTGACACCCGTCACATGAATGTCATAGGTTTCGCCATGAACCGTGATCTTGAATTCGGTGGCAATCTGCCCGCCGCCGCCCGCCGCTGCCGCTTTAGGCTTCAACTCTTCTGGCTTGAGGGTTCCCGCCTTGCGACCTTCGAGGAAGGGTTTGGCCACTTCCGGGAACATCGCATAGGTCAGCACATCTTCTTCGGTTTCGGCCAGCGCACCGACTTCAGCCCGTAACTCGGACAATTCGGCCTTGAGCAAATCAGCCGGACGCACATCGATCACGGTTTCGGAGCCAATGGCGCGTTTCTGAAGATCCGCATCAACCACTGCGGGAGCCTTACCATACCAGCCCTGAAGGTAACGCTTCACCTCATTGGTGATGGTTTCGTAACGTTTGCCTGTCACCACATTGATGACCGCCTGGGTACCGACGATCTGAGAGGTGGGTGTCACCAGAGGCGGGTACCCCAGATCATGACGCACACGGGGAATTTCGTCGAACACCTCTTGAATACGCTCCAGCGCACCCTGGTCTTTAAGCTGATTCGCGAGGTTGCTCATCATACCACCTGGGACTTGACTGACCAGTACGTGAGTATCAACGCCGTTGTACTCACTTTCAAACTGGTGGTACTTCTTGCGCACTTCCCTGAAATGCGCAGCGACTTTGGCCACTTTTTCCAAATCGACCGAGGTTTTATAACCCGCAGCCTGCAAGGCCGCAACCATGGTCTCAGTGGGCGGATGACTGGTTCCGCCCGCAAAGGAGGACACACAGGTATCCAGGTGATCAACACCGGCTTCAACCGCCTTGAGCTGGCACATGGAGGCCAGACCGGAGGTATAATGTGAGTGCAGGAAAACGGGGACGGAAAGCTCCTGCTTCAGAGACTTGACCAGATCATAGGTCACCTGAGGTGTTAGCAGACCGGCCATATCCTTGATCGCAATACTGTCTGCGCCCATGCCTTCCATTTGACGCGCCTGATCAACGAAGGCTTCAACGGTATGCACCGGACTGGTGGTATAGCAAATCGTGCCTTGGGCATGCTTGCCAGTTTTCTTGACCGCTTTAATGGCGGTTTCGAGGTTACGGATGTCGTTCAGTGCATCAAAAATTCGGAAGACATCAATCCCGTTGGAAGCTGCTTTTTTGACAAAGGCCTCGACCACATCATCTGAGTAATGGCGATAACCCAGCAAGTTTTGACCTCGCAAAAGCATTTGCAGGCGCGTCTTGGGCATCGCTTCGCGCAGCTTGCGCAGGCGCAACCAAGGGTCTTCCTTGAGGAAGCGCACGCAGGCATCAAAGGTGGCACCGCCCCAGCACTCCAGTGACCAGTAACCCGCTTCATCCAGCAGGGAGGCCACAGGTAGCATGTCATCGGTCCGTAAACGTGTCGCGATCAGCGACTGGTGGCCATCTCTCAACACAACATCGGTAATTTGAATCATTCGGGACATTTCGATCTCCTGCCTTAGATGCCCGCCTGAGCGGCAACCGCGGCGGCGATAGCCGCTACGAGCGATTCAGGTCTACGTTTAACGGAATAATGAACCAGTTCGGGATGTTTTTCGACAAACCCGGTATTGAAATCAGCGGCTCTGAATTCTGGGTGCTGGAGGATTTCCTGATAGTAAGGAATCGTCGTGCGGATACCGTAAATCTGCATATCGCCCAGTGCCCGCTCTGAGCGTTCCAGCAGCTCTTCCCAGGTCAATGCCCAAACGATCAGCTTGGCGCACATAGAATCATAATAGGGCGGAATGGTATAGCCACTGTACATGGCCGCATCCGTTCTCACACCGGGGCCGCCTGCAGAGTAGTAGCGGCTGATTCGCCCGAAGCTCGGCAGAAAGCCATTTTTGGGGTCTTCCGCATTGATACGAAACTGCGCACAAAAACCCTGGTAGGTTACATCTTCCTGCTTATAACGCAGTGGCAACCCAGACGCGACCCGAATCTGCTCTTTTACAATGTCCACACCCGTAATCTGTTCAGTGATGGTGTGCTCGACCTGAACGCGGGTATTCATTTCCATGAAGTAGAAGCTACCATCATGATCCAACAGGAATTCGACCGTTCCGGCATTCTCATAGTTCACTTCTTTGGCCACTTTGACGGCCAGTTCACCAATGTACTTCCGCTGATCGGGCGTAAGCTGAGGTGACGGCGCCAGCTCGATCAGCTTCTGGTTACGACGCTGAATAGAGCAATCGCGTTCAAACAGGTGGATCGTATTACCCAGACTATCAGCCAACACCTGCACTTCGATATGTCGTGGATTAACGATACATTTTTCCATAAACACATCGGCACGACCGAAGGCTTTGGTTGCCTCGGAAATAACACGATCGTAGTTCTGACGCAGCTCTTTTTCGTCATTACAGCGTCGGATACCGCGACCACCCCCACCGGAGGTGGCCTTCAGCATGACCGGATAACCAATCTTACCGGCAAATTCAACCGCCTCGTCAATCCCGGAGAGGTTGCCTTCTGTCCCTGGCGTCACCGGCACACCGGCACGAATGGCACTGGTGCGCGCTTCGGTCTTATCACCCATCATATGGATGACCTCAGCCGACGGTCCGATAAACTTAATGCCGCGCTCTGCACAGACTTTGGCCAGTTCCGCATTTTCAGACAGAAAGCCATAACCCGGATGCAATGCATCGCAACCGGTTTCGACGGCCAGGTTCACAATGGTGTGCGGATTCAGGTAGCCCTGCAGAGGATCACTTCCGACGCAGTGAGCCTCATCGGACTTCTTGACGTGCAGCGAATAGCGGTCCGCTTCAGAATAAATCGCGACGGAACGAATACCGAGTTCGCGACACGCACGCGCGATACGCACGGCAATTTCACCCCGATTCGCAATCAGGACTTTTTTAACCAGGTTTGGATCAACCGGACCCGCCATGTGTGCCTCGCAGGATGGTAGTTAGAGAGGGGGAATCCCCCTAGTGTAGCTGCCAAAACAAGGGTTTGAAAAGTGCTCAGCCTGACTTTTGTAAAATTTTGTAAAACGCCGGACGCCAGGTCGCTCAGGCCGAAATCACGCGGGTTTCACCGATGCCTAACACCGAACCGGATACCTGCATTGCCTCTAAATGGTGCAGAAATTCCTCGCGTGGTTCCCAGAAAGGTTCCGTGGTCAGTCGCAGCGTTCCCCAGTGCATGCCTACCAGATGTCGGGCGCGAACATCCCGTCCCATTTTGACGGCCTCCAGCGGATCGGCATGCACCTGGGCAAAGACTTCACGCGGCCCATACGCGCCAATAGGAACCAGTCCAATGTCGCATTCGCCGAGCAATTGCCCCATGCGCGCAAACTCGGGGCCATATCCGGTATCACCGGCAAAAAAGACACGGCGATCAGGACCATGAATCGCAAAACTGGCCCACAGGGTACGATCCGTATCCCAAAGGGACCGGCCGGAAAAATGATAGGCGGGTAAGGCGGTAAATTCGACACCCTGGCAGCTTAACGTCTGGTACCAGTCGAGCTCATAGACATGACGATACCCCAGTTTACGAAACGCCGGAGCAAGCCCAAGCGTCGTGACAACCAGCCGGGTGTGTTTGTCTTTCACCGCCGCCAGTGTTTCGCTGCAAAAATGATCGTAATGATTGTGTGACATAACGATCACATCAAAATCAAGGTCACTGAGGCTCAGTGGCCGGGGAGCCAGTCGCTTAGGACCTGAAAATGAGAAGGGAGAGGCGCGCGCGCCCAAAAAAGGGTCCGTTACAATACCAAGTGGACCGGCCCGAAAATAAAAACAGGACTGCCCCAGCCAGGTCAGCGGCATCCCTGCTTGCCCGGTCTTATGCGCCCTGATTTCCGACAGGGCCTGCTCTCTGGGACGCGCATCCGGCGCCGCAAACGCCACGGGGCGATTTCCCTCCCGCGCCAATTGCCAGAGCACCCGGCCCATACCCGCCCCCACCCGACCGTCGCGGTGCGGCGAAGGCGGGTTCAAAAATCCGCGCGGCCCATGATGAGGCTTATCCAGAAAGGGATGCTCACCCACAACATTATTGATATCTACTTTGTCCCACGATCTACTCATAGCGATACCTGACTTGATCATTTTGGTGCGTTTGAAGCGAATCCGATTGCCTCGCCCTGCAGACCTCGTATAATCCCCGAACACCCTTTTGCATAGCAACGGAATCAGTCGTTATGTCTCCCGTCTTACACTTCTTCCTGGTGGCGATCGCCATCCTGGCTCTCCTTGGCGTTATTCTCGAAGAGAAAATTCATGTCAATAAGGCCAAAGTGACCTTGTTTCTGGGCTCCATCGCCTGGATGTTGCTTTTTTTAAACGCCGCAGGCAGCCCTGAGGGGGAACACACTCGGGAAGGATTCGCCGAGAACCTCGGCGAGATCTCGAGCCTCTGGATCTTTTTGATGGCGGCGATGACCTTCGTGGCCTACCTCAACAAGAAAGGCGTCGTCGAATCACTGGTATACCTTATTCTGCCCAAGTCTATCAGCGAACGCAGCCTACTCTTTCTCGTGGGTACCTTCTGCTTTTTCTTTTCCTCTCTGGCAGATAACATTACCGCAACACTGGTCTCGATGACGCTGATTCTTTCCCTGAAAATGCCGGTTGAGAAAACGCTGCGCTTTTGCGTCATGGCCATTTTCGCGGTAAACAGCGGAGGGGTTGCACTGATTACCGGTGATGTCACAACACTGATGATCTTTCTGGCAGGCAAGGTTACCATTGGAGACCTGCTAATCCTCAGTATACCAGCCTATATTGCTGTGCTTTTCCTTGGCATACTCTTGGCGAGACCGCTGAAAGGACAGGTTCAGATCGAAGGTAAGGCCAGCGCCGTCAAGCCCGTTGAAATTGGCATTGGCATCCTGTTTCTCTTTACGATCATCAGCACCATTTTTCTCAATGCTTTTTATAGCATCCCGCCCGTACTGACCTTTCTGCTCGGACTTTCGGCCATGTTTCTGATTGCTCGCTTCTTCGATGAAGACGATGATCGTGAGCCCATTCTGGAATACATTCGTACCATCGAATTTGAAACCCTGCTGTTCTTCCTCGGTATCCTGCTCTTAGTGGGCATGCTCAAGGAAATCGGCGTGCTTGCCTCGTTGGGTAGTATCTACACCCACGTTCCCGCATCCATCGCTAACTACCTGGTCGGTTTACTCTCCGCCACAATCGATAACGTGCCCTTAACCGCCGCCCTGCTTAAAACCGGACTGGAAATTTCACGGGGTGATTGGCTTGCACTCACCTACGCTGTGGGCGTAGGTGGAGCCTCACTGGTCATCGGCTCAGCTGCGGGTATCGTAGCAATGAGCAAATACAAAGAACTAACCTTTATGACCTACCTAAAATTCCTGCCTTTTCTCCTGACAGCCTACACCCTGGGTTACGGGGGTGCGTTGCTCTTTTCCGGGCTGTTCCTGAGCGCCACGTAAGCTATACGGGCGGGCGTATTTTCAGCATACGCCCGCCCATTTAAATCCGCACTACGCTGCGACGCGCGATGCGGTTTGGTCCTTCTGCTCCGTAGGGTGATTTTCGGCGCTCACTTTCGTTTCGCTTACCGATGCTTTTTTCACTTCACTCCCAGAGCGTGTCGGTGTGTCTTTCTTCGCGTGACGCTCGTGCAGGAAGCGCAGGACTTCCGCACGCAGGTGGTTATAGTGAGGATCATCCGCCAGAGCCAGACGCTCCCGCGGTCTCGGTAAGTCAACATGCAGGATCTCGCCCACGGTCGCAGACGGCCCATTGGTCATCATCACGATCCGATCTGACAACAACACAGCCTCATCCACATCATGGGTAATCATGATGACGGTATTGTGCAGGGTGTTCTGAATTTCCATCAACGAATCCTGCAAGTGGGAGCGCGTCAGCGCATCGAGGGCGCCAAAGGGCTCATCCATCAACAATACCGTAGGCTGCATGGCCAGAGCGCGGGCAATCCCCACTCGCTGCTTCATCCCGCCGGAAATTTCCGAGGGCTTCTTGTGCATGGCGTGCTCCATGTGAACCAGTTTGAGATTGTGCTCAATCCACTCCTTCATTTCGGCCTTGCTTTTCTTACCTTTGAAGACCTGCTTTACCGCCAGCTCTACGTTTTGATACGAGGTCAGCCATGGCAGCAGCGAGTGGTTCTGAAACACCACCGCACGCTCGGGACCAGGCTCATCGACTTCTTTGCCATCCAGCACTATTCCACCCTGGGTCGCTTTCAACAGGCCCGCCACGATGTTTAGGACCGTTGACTTGCCGCAGCCGGAGTGACCAATCAGGGACACAAACTCACCTTTGGCAATTTTAAGATTGACCGAATCCAGCGCCTTGAATTTGCCCTTGGGCGTATCAAATTCGATGCTTACGTGGTCGATATCCAAATGAATACTCATGACTCTGACTCCTTACAATTAACGAATGTCGGCTGACTTATCCCAGCTGACAGCGCGCTGGATAGACAACATCAGGCGATCCAGAATGAACCCGATAATCCCGATCGTGAACACGGCAACCATAATGCGGCCAAGTGAGTTGGAGCTTCCGTTCTGGAACTCATCCCAGACAAATTTGCCCAGACCCGGATTCTGCGCCAGCATTTCTGCGGCGATCAGCACCATCCAGCCAACGCCCAACGAGAGACGCATGCCGGTGAAAATCATGGGAATTGCGAAGGGCAACACGACTTTGCGCACCTTGGTCATCCAGCTCAGACGCAACACTTCACTCACGTTGATCAGGTCTTTTTCCAGACTGGAAACACCCACAATCGTATTAACCAGCGTTGGCCACATGCAGCAAAGGGTTACCGTAATCGCCGAGGTCACAAAGGACTTGGCAAACATCGGGTCGTTACTGACATAGACTGCACTGACAACCATCGTCACCAGGGGTAGCCACGCCAGGGGTGATACCGGTTTGAAAATCTGAATCAGCGGATTCACCGCCGCGTACATCGTGGGGCTCAAGCCACACACGATGCCAATGGGTACCGCAATCAACACAGCCAGAAAAAAGCCTGTAAAAACCGTCGTTAAACTGGTAAGAATCTGGTCTACAAAGGTAGGGCGGCCGTTGTAATCACGCCATTTGACAACGGCATCCGGGTTATTGGCCAGACGCTCTTCATTACGCGTGGTCTGACGCTCGTAAAATGCATCGGCTTTGGCACGTTCAGCCTGGTGTTCCTGCCAAAGATTTCCAGCCTGTTCCATCACCTGGGAGGGTCCAGGCAAAGTGCCCAACGAGGTTTCGATGCGAGAGGCTGCCGCGCCCCATATGCCGATGAATATTGCAAAAGCCAGCAGCGGCACGCCAACAGCGCGCAGAATGGCATTAAATTGCGCCTTGGGGTCTTCACCTCGACTCAAGCGCACAAAAGGGGCCGCCCAAGGCAGGCTTTCCAGGGTCTGAACTACACGGGACATCTTCATCTCTCCTCATTGGGTCGCCAGGGGACAAGCCCCCCGGCGCACGGCCATTTACTTGACGACTTCGTCACCTTTCAGACCAATCTTGAACTTGGCCAGATAGGCATTGGGCTGCTTACCGTCGTACTCAATACCGTCAATGAACTCTGCAGTCGGTTCGCGATAGCCATCTTCCGTCGCAAAATCAGGAAAATCAGACTTGGCCAGTTTGCCTTCCGCAATCAGAGCCTCTGCCGCTTTGCGATAGATCTCAGGGCGATACACTTTCTTGGCCATTTCGTCATACCAGCTGTCTGGTTTGGCTTCCGGGATCTGTCCCCAGCGACGCATCTGAGTCAGGTACCAGACGGCATCGGAGTAGTAGGGATAGGTCGCGTTATGGCGGAAGAATACGTTGAAATCCGGCACCTCACGCTTGTCACCTTTTTCGTACTCAAAGGTTCCAGTCATAGAGTTGGCAATGACCGCGGCATCTGCACCGACATAGTTTGGCAGAGACAAAATCTTCACCGCTTCAGCGCGGTTAGCGTTGTTGTTTTCATCAAGCCAGTGACCGGCACGGATCAACGCCTTGACCAGAGCCATGTGGGTGTTGGGGTACTTTTCCGCCCACTCGTTAGACACGCCGAATACTTTTTCCGGGTTGTTCTTCCAGATTTCGTAATCGGTTACGACGGGTACACCAATCCCTTTGAAAACCGCCTGCTGGTTCCAGGGCTCACCCACGCAATAACCGCTAATAGTGCCTGCTTCAAGGGTGGCGGGCATCTGGGGTGGCGGAGTAACGGACAACAAAGCGTCCGCCTGCAGGTTACCGGAAACGTCACCCTTAGCCGGCGCATAGTAGCCGGGGTGGATGCTGCCTGCCGCTAACCAGTAACGGAGTTCATAGTTGTGCGTGGAGACCGGGAACACCATACCCAGGTTAAAGGGCTTGCCTTCTTCCTTGTACTTATCAACCACCGGCTTGAGTGCGTCGGCCTTGATGGGATGGACGGGCTTACCGTCTTTCATCGGAATATTGGCCTTCATCGCATTCCATACATCGTTGGACATGGTGATGCCGTTGCCGTTGAGGTCCATACTGAAGGCCGTTACGACATGCGCTTCCGTACCAAAACCGATGGTTGCACCAATCGGCTGGCCCGCAAGCATGTGAGCACCGTCTAATTCACCGGTAATCACCCGATCCAGCAGTACCTTCCAGTTCGCCTGCGCTTCCAGCGTGACGAAAAGTCCCTCGTCTTCGAAAAAGCCTTTTTCATAGGCAATCGCCAAAGGAGCCATGTCGGTGAGCTTGATAAAGCCCAGCTTTAATTCCTCTTTTTCCAGCTCAGCAGCCGAGACGGCCAGCGCTGATGTCATCCCTAGCGCCAGGGCTACCCCTTGGGCTAATTTTTTCAATACAGTCGTACGTTTCATGGTCTGCTCCGTTTGGTGATTCCTGACACCATCAAAGCACAAGCAAGGCCAACTAAATTTATTCTCTTTAAATAACAATAACTAAGAATAGGTATTGCATCCCAGAACACCATCTTGGTGCAACATCACATTTCAGAGACGCCCCAAGTAAACGCACGAAAAACCTACTTTTCGCCCCTATGCGCACAATCATCGCGCAGATCCACTGAGACTGTTATTCGGCAACGGCCTATGGTTTGATACACCACTCACTCAGAAGAGATTGCGTAGATGAAAGGCTCGGTTTTAATTACAAGCGCCAGCTCCGGTTTGGGGCTCGCCATGGCTCAGGAATTTGCCCGTCGCGGTTACCATCTCGCCCTCGCAGCGCGAAGAATCGATGCACTGGAGCAGCTCCAGGCCCAGCTAAGCCAGGACTTTCCCCGTCAGACCTTTATCTGTAAGGCATTGGACGTCTGCGACTGGCCATCTGTCGCGCCCGTCATTAAGCATTGCGCCGAGGCGCTGGGCGGGCTGGATATCGTTATTGCGAATGCTGGTATCGCCACGGGACATGCGGTGGGAAGCGGTCATCTTGCAGACGATGTTCAGGTAATACAGACCAACGTCGTGGGTGCAATGGCGACCATTGATGCCGCACTTGCGCTGTTTCGTACCCAGAATCGGGGGCAGCTCGTCGCGATTTCGTCGGTTGCCGCAAAACGGGGCATGCCCGGATTTGGGGCATATGGTGCATCGAAGGCCGCACTGGCGACCTATATGGAAGCCGTCAACGCCGAAGTTTTTGGAACGCAGATCAAAACCACAACCCTTTTCCCGGGGTATATTGATACCCCATTGAATAATCACATCCGCAATCGCCCCTTCGTGATCGACGTTGAGAGAGGCGCGCGCGCGTTGGTGGATTTAATCGAACAACAAGTAACCGAATCAACTGTGCCGGTGTATCCGTGGAACCTGATTAGCGTGGCCTTGAAGTGGGCTCCCCGATCAGTCATCGCAAAACAGCACCGGCCAAAATCCTGACCCGCTCAGCTAGGACAGCCTTATGCCATTTGACGTAGTGACGATTGGAAGTGCAACCGTTGACCATTTTGCCGATACCGACTCAGAACTGATCAAGATCGATACCCGTACCAGTCATGAATCCCTGATTGCCTTTCCGTTGGGCAGTAAGTTGCTGATCAATGAACTCAGGGTTACCACCGGGGGCGGGGGGACCAACACCGCCGTGGCTTTTTCTCGCATGGGCCTGAAAACCGCGTTTCTCGGCAAAATCGGTGAAGACGCCAACGGCGATGTGGTCATGTCCATGCTGAATGAGGAGCACATCCAGTTCATCGGGGCACGGGGTGGACAAACCGGGTTTTCCGTCATCCTAAACAGTATCGAAGATGACCGTTCTATTTTGGCGTTCAAGGGCTGCAATGATCATCTGAGCCCCGCGGATGTTAAACCCTTTAAAACACGGTGGATTTATCTTTCCAGCATGCTGGGCGAGAGCTTCGAGACCGTCAGCGAACTGATAGCGCGTCAGGGCTGCAAGGTGGCGTTTAACCCCAGCAATTATCAGGCACAAATGGGCTATAAGAAACTGATGGCCCTTTTGGAGCATGTTACCCTTCTGGTCGTCAACCGGGAAGAAGCCTGCAAATTACTCAACCGGGATTACGCCCAGCAGTGGGAGGTCGAGCCTTTGCTCAAAGAACTGTCCGAGCTGTTACCCTGCGAATTGTTTCTGATTACCGATGGTTCCCGCGGCGCATTTGCCTATGACCGCGCGCGCTACTATCACGGCCAGCCTCTCAAAGGACTTAATATCGTGGAAACCACAGGCGCAGGTGATGCCTTTGCGTCGACCTTTACGGCCGCCATCATCAAAGGAGAGCCGGTGGAGCGCGCCCTGGATTATGCCATGACTAATTCCGAGTCTGTTCTGGAGCATAAGGGTGCAAAGGAAAAACTGCTGACCTGGGAGGAAGTGCGTGCCATGGCCGCCGCGCATTCACGGGCGGTTGAGGTGCATGATTAAGCTGGGCTAAACCTGGAACAAGGTAAAGTGAATTGATTCCTGAGCAGTGCTCGCCTAGTTTAGACCTTTCAGGCGAGCCAAGCCCTTTACCGTCGCAGCAGGTCAAAAATGTCAAAGCCCGATTCAGACGCCCAAACCCATCCCAGCGCATGCATTTTGTGTTCGCGTAACTGCGGAATTTCCATTACCACTTCGGTATCAGGAGAATTTGTGCGCATCAAGGGTGATCCGGAACACCCGATGACGCAAGGCTATATATGCCAGAAAGCGGCGCGCCTGAATCACTATCAGCACCATGCTGAACGCTTGCAGACCCCGCTGAAACGCCAGTCAGACGGCACGTTCAGCCCGATCAGCTGGGACCAGGCTCTGACGGAGATCGCCAAACAGCTTAAATCGATTCGCGCTCAACACGGTGGTGATGCCTTTGCCTTCGTGGGCGGCGGTGGACAGGGCAACCATCTGGGAGGCGCCTACGGACAGCAGCTGCGTCACGCCATGGGCAGCCGTTTTGCTTACTCTGCGCTGGCCCAGGAGAAGACCCAGGATTTCTGGGTGAATGGCCGCTTGTTCGGAGACCAGCGATGTCACACGACAGAGGATGTCGAACATGCTGACTATGTTTTGTTTATCGGCTGCAACCCCTACCAGTCGCATGGTATACCTAACGCGCGGGATACACTCAAGCATATTAAGAATGATCCAGCCCGCACCATGGTGGTGATCGATCCCCGCCGCACGGAAACAGCGAAAATGGCGGACATTCATCTGCAGGTTAAACCGGGTACCGATGCCTATCTGATGACCGCGCTCCTGGCTATCCTGGTTCAGGAAGGACTGCATAATGTCGAATTCCTGAAAACCCATTGCACAGGCTTTGAATCGCTCGAACCGATTTTACGGGCAGTCCCGGTGGCAGATTACGTCGCACGCTGCGACCTCGATGAGGCACACGTCCGCGAAGTGGCCAGAGGCTTTGCCGGAGCCAAACGCGGTTGTGTGCGCATTGACCTGGGCATCCAGCAAACGCTTCACACCAGGCTAAATGCCTATCTGGAAAAACTGCTTTATCTGGTCACAGGACACTTTGGAAAGATCGGCGGCAATAACCTGCATGCCTTCCTGATTCCACTGATCAGCCACTCGGATGAGCGCCCTTCCGCCAAGCGTAAGGTCAAGTTAACGGCGCATCACCGTATGTTTCCGATTTCAGGCCTCTATCCGCCCAATATTCTGCCCGATGAAATCGAGCACCCTGGCGAAGACCGGCTCAGGGCAGTCTGGGTGGATAGCTGCAATCCGGTGATGACCTATGCAGACTCAACAGCCTATGCGCGCGCATTTGGGAAACTCGACCTGCTGGTCGTGGTGGATGTGACCCTGAGTGAGACTGCACGTCTGGCCCATTATGTTCTGCCAGCCGCCTCTCAGTTCGAGAAGTGGGAGGCCACCGGCTTTAACCTGGAATTCCCTACAAACTTCTTTCACCTGCGACGCCCGATCCTTTCGCCAATGGGGGATTCCCTGCCTGAACCTGAAATTTACACCCGCCTGCTGGAAAAAATGGGAGAAATCCCCTCGCACTTTCCCATTCTGGAAAATATTGCCCGCTTCGAGCCGAATGCAACGGCGCACAATCTCTATCTCGCGGCCTTGATCGGTCGTTTGAAACTCAAATCTGATTGGGTACGTTACGCACCTTCAATTCTCTATCGAACACTGGGGCCTCACCTACCAGAAGGCGCCGCAGCCGGTGCCGTTTTGTTACCCTTGTGCATTGATTACGTCTCGAAGCATGAGAAGGCCGTCAGACGGGTCGGTTTCACCGGCAATCGCTTTACCCTTGCTGCAAATCTGTTTAACGCCATTCTGACGCGCCATTCCGGTACCTTGATCAGTCAGCATGAGATGCAGGATGTCTGGTCCTTCATTCGCAACAAGGATGGCAAAATTCATTTGGCCATCGACACGCTGATCGACGAAATGGGTCACCTGAATGACGAGCCATCCCCGGCGAATGAAGATGCGCCATTTATTCTCATGGCAGGCGAACGGCGTGCCTATAACGCTAACCAGATCTACCGGGATCCGGCCTGGCGCAAGGTGGATAAGGAAGGCGCACTGCGCATGCATCCGGAGGATGCGAGTCAACTCAGCGTAGCCGATGGCGAAAACGTTCGGGTGACCTCAAAGCGTGGGGCCATTACCGTCTCGGTGGAAATTGATGACTCGGTCAGACGAGGCATGGTCACCCTGCCCCATGGCTACGGCGGGCTTTACCAGAACCAGCAACACGGCCCTGCCATCAACCGAAAGACCGTACACTGATCGGATAACGAGCGGCCAGTCCTAGCGATTTTCCAGGCGGTTGTAATCCAGCAATCCGCTCTGGATCGGGTCAGCCGCCAGAAACGCCTGATGCAAGTGGTCACTCACACCCCAGAAAGTCGGAGCCGTTCTGCGCACACCAAACTGATCCAACAACCGGCGATAGCTCTCCTCCGTCTCCATCAGGCGCGCCGCCTGGACAAATTCGGGTAACCTGGCACGCTCGACCTCGAAGATGACGTTAGGGTAAGCGCCGACCCAACCCGGCAGCACCATCAGACGGTCCTCTTCCGGCCGATGCCGCGTTTCCTCCCGGAATATCTGGGCGATGTTGGTGTAACTCCGATGGCGAAGCAAAGTGAACCATTGTCTCTTTTCATACCCACCCCTGTTTTCAACGACCGTCAACACACTCGTCTCCGGGAACAAAGTCGTCGCGCCACCAACCAATTCGTTAAGTTTTTTCAGCAGTAGACGCTCATCCTCATCAACGTCCTCCAGCGAGATTCCCTTCGGTTGCAACGGGGTGAAATACTTTTTCCACATCCCATAAAGCTCATCAAGCGGCTTATCCGTCGTGTACGTGAGCGACGTATTCACATCCAGCTTGGAGTGAGGGCCATAGATATAGGCCTTTACATCTTCACTGGCATCGCGGTACCAGGCATCACGGACCGCTATCCTTGAACCGGGGGGCAGCAACGCGAGAAAATTAAACTCACCCTCCATCCGTAAAAAGTCCATATAAAGGCGTGTACTCAACTGGTGCCCCACATTGCCATACACATCAAAGCCCGCAACCAGCAGGTAATGAATACGCTCTAATAAGGGGTAGCTGACGATCCAGGCGGTTTGCGGTTTTTCTCCGACAAGGCCTTTGACCACCGTGGCACTGTCGAGATGTCGAAAAATGGTCAGGCTGGCATTCTGGTTTTTACCGTCACCGTTCCACAGATAACCAAGTGAGAACGGCTCATTCTGAGCGACATATTGCAGCGCCTTGATCTTTTCTTTCAGGAAGTCCTGTTCCATCTTGGCGTATTTTCGCCAGGACAACAGACCCGCATTACTCTCGTCCTCCGCAGGCAAATTAAGACTATTGCGGGTTTTCGCGAGAAATCCGGCATCTTCCGCGAGCGAGGCAAAACGCGGGTCGACAAAGGCCACCCAGAAATAATCATTGATGACATTCAGCGCAATCTGCCCCCGGCAGACCGGACCTTTGATAAAACCGGAAATGGTGTAGTGTGCTTCTTCCAGCATGAAACGGTAACGGGCCACCTGAGGCAGCGCTTCAAAGGTCACGAAGGGATTCGAAGCGGTTTCAGGTGCATATCCCGGCAAGGATGTAACGGTATAAGACGCATCATGAAAGGCCTTTTTCCAGCGCTTCAGACGAGCATCATCCAAGGCATAGGGCATGTGCGTTTTTACCAGAACGGCAGAAGTATCGCGGACTAGCCGATAGTAAACCCGGGAAACGCCGGGATCATCAAAGGGACGACGTGTCGCGATGCGCTCAAGTGGTTGTCCGGGAGCAGACGCTGAACGCACGAGTTTGAAGAATGTTGGCCTATCTCTCCCAGCGTCCGACGCCTCCACCTGCGGAAAATAGAGATGTGCCAGATACAAATGTTCAAACATGTATCGGCTACTCAGTTGAGCCTTGAGACTGTCCTGATTAAAAAATACTTCCCACTGGTCAATTTGCTGCTGCAGTGCGGCTTCCAGATCAGGCTCAGCCTCGTGGGGCGCGCCCGCTTTAACCCAGTCAATCAGGGCCTGCTCCTCTGTCGCTGTCAGCGCAGGCAAACCATAAGGCATGCCCCCCTCAGGAAACTTGCGTGAGTAGGACTTAAACGACTCCAGTGTCGGGCACTGATGCACGGCATCCACACCTAACGACAGGGTTTCAGAGACGGGTCCTTCTGTGGGCCCAGGGTGTGCGTGCTTGAGACGCAGCATCTTTACCAGCAGGCTGCCCTCAAGATTGGCTTCGTCACTTTGCTGGCGCTCATTCAATACCGGGTAAAAGCCCTTCTTTCGCCAATCTGCGGTAGATTGGCCATCTTCAAACAGTCTCGTCATTCGGGCGGCCAACAGGCGTCCCCCATCGTACACCCGATCCTGCGTCGCTCCCCGTGTTACACCTTCTCGCGCAGTCAGATTGAGCTGGCAGGGCGAGTCGTAACAGCCGTGACAGACTGCACACCGGGTTTCAAGCACCTGTTTAGCTGCGGTCCATTTCTCCGCATTCCCTGACTCGCGGCCTCTCGGGGAGGCTGCTGGCACGTGGTCAAAATGCTGAGGATCCGGTTTTCCATATCGCTCGTCCAACTGATGCGTTTGCCAATAGGCACATCCCGCCAGCATGACCAGCAACCCAAGCAGAACACTCCTAATCCGCAGCGGCATACCCCCCCCTTCAACTCACGGAAATTAATGAGCGATTCCCAGAACCCGGCAGCGTCTTATAGCTTCGATTGCGACTGGTCAACTCAGTATAGGTCTGCGTCTTAACACTTTCGGCAAAATACCAATCTGCCTGAGCCGCTTCAGGTGTAAAGGTCACCACCATATAGCCGCGTTGGTTGACGTTGATATATTCCAGATCATCAACCAGTGTGGTCAAAATACCCTCCGTCGCACCAACAATGCCCTCGGACAACGAGAGATATTCCTCAAGCCCCGGTGAAGAAACCGAAGGTGTCGCAAACTCGACCCCTACGATGTTGTCACTCGAATCCGTCAAATTGCTGGCCCAGGCGTTATGCGTATCACCCGCCAGAACCACCAGATTGAGATCCAGATCGCGTACACGGTCCAGAATCGCATCCCGTTCAGCCTCATAACCATCCCAGGAGTCCAGGTTGTAGGGAACGACATTTTCGACGCGCTCACGTTCCTGATCGGTTACCGTGTTATCACCATCAATAATCCGCTGCTTGATACCATACAGCTCAATAAAGGCAGGAAAAATCGTGGCCGGATCAGGATCTTCAAACTGCGTGACCAGCTCGGCGGGCAGATCAATCCTCGCCATCAGCACTTGCTGACCCAAAACCTGCCAGGTAGCCGTGGAGCTGGCCAGGGCATTGTTCAGCCAAAGATACTGCTCCGCACCAACCAGCGTCCGGGAGGCGCTGGTCACATCCGCCTCAAAATTATCCTGGTTAAAGGTATTACCAGAAATGTAGCTGGAATAAAGCAACTGCTCATCGCGTGCGATCACGCGGGTATCCATCATATGTAAACTCAACAGACTGCCAAAATGGAAACTGCGGTAGATGGTCTGTTCGTCACTTTCACTGGCAGGGCGAATCGGCATCCATTCGAAATAGGCCTGCAACGCCTGCATTTTACGTTCATCGAATTCGCCTTCGCCGTCGTTGTGGTTCTGGGCTCCCTCACGCCAGGTATCATTAGCCACCTCATGATCATCCCACACGGCGATGAAGGGGACTTTCTGATGCAGAGCCTGCAGATTGGTGTCCGTGTGATAGAGTGCGTAACGTTTACGATAGTCTGCCAGGGTCAGCAGCTCTGAGGCATTGTCTGAAGGCAAGGCCCGTCCGATGGCTTCAGCGTCTTCAGTCGCATACCCTCCCATACCGTATTCATAGAGATAATCGCCCAAATGTACGACGACATCCAGGTCGTCACGTGCTGCTGCCGCACCATACACATGGAATAAGCCGGCCGGATAGTTTGCGCAGGAAAACACCGCCATACGAACCTGATCGACGTCCCCTTCCGGCAGGGTTTTCATCTGCCCGACCGGAGATCGGTGGCCACTGGCGATAAAGCGATAATAATAGGTCGTATCAGGCTCAAGGTTTACGACATCGACTTTAACCGTGTAATCGCGACTCGAATTGGTGGTGGTGTACCCCGTGTGAGTCAGGTCAGTAAACCCGGCATCACGGGCAACCTCCCAATTGACCCAGACGCCGGCACCCGGATCACCTTCCGGGGTCACCCGCGTCCAGATGATAACGCGATCACTGAGCGGATCACCGCTGGCCACGCCATGATCGTAGCGAATCGGAACGGCATCACCCGAGTTCAGTAAGCACCCCTGCAGGCCCCCGGACACTACCGCAGCCCCCACGCCCATCATAGACAATCGCAAAAACTGGCGACGACTTACCTTACTCATGTGACATGACTCCATGCTTGTTATAATTGACCTACGATAGCACGGCGTGTTGACAAATCAATGTGCGGACCATTGCCCAACAATCAATTCGAGAAGACCTTACCAGCCCTTCGCGTTATGATAACGGGCAGTCAATCTATTCAGGAAAAGCGCATGTCCGGCCCCTTTACCCTTTCTTTACAGGTGGATAACCTGATTCCCCGAGGTGACCCCGAGGAAACCCGGGCGATCATTGAACTATGGACGTCCGCCCAGGCCCATCTCCAGAATAAGCCCTTTGAGGTGCAGGATCCTGGAAGCGGAAAATCGCTATCCTTCACGCTCTCCCTTAAGGCAGATGCGGCTCTGGGCCTGATGAATGCTGTACGAAGCCAATTCGGTTCTTTCAACGCTGCACGTCGGGAACGCGCCACACACGCCGATATGACGCTGGGAGCAGTACTGGCTGTCGAGCTGGCAGCCGCCCCTGACGACACCTCATTATTGGGTACCTATCACGCGGCAAGCGTATTTTTTCAGCAACTTTATCTCGCACTGAATCTGGCTTTACCGGGTGCCTGCCAATTACTGGCCACGCGTTTTATAGGTGAGCAGGCCCACCGGTTTGAGAGCCAGAATTTCGATGCCAGTGCGTTTTACGATGCGCGAGCCAGTGCCCTGGAGCAAACCTGGCCACCACTCAGCACCCTGGATTTCGTCAGCGTCTGGGCCTGGCTTGAACGTACCGGAAATTGTGAAAGTAACACGGCCGTCACCCCCATTAATAAGGTGCTGATTGATCTGCTCAAAGTTGGACAGCAACAAAACGCTCAAAGCGCCAGGACAGCGCTTCTGGTTGCGAATCAGATTGAACTGCTGCTGGGTACCCATCGTGATGAGGATTTACGTACCGCTCGCCAGAGGGCCAGCCTGATCTTTGGCCCCCCTCCCGAAGCTGCAGATGGTTTCAAAGTACTTTTTCAGCTTCGCCAAGCGTTATTCAAGGGGGCTCATCCGGTCCGCCGACCTGCTTTGGTCTATCATTCCCCCGAAGACGAAACCGTGGGGCTACTCAAGCCGCACAACAGCGGCGTGGAGCGCAGTTTCGCAGTAATTTTGGCGCTCCTGCAACAGCTGATCAAGGAGAATGCCCAGGCTTACCGTTTCAGTGAAAGCCTGACTATCGATTCGTTTAACGCAGGAGAGGTCTGATGACCACTGAATTGCTGGCGCCCGCTGGCACCCTGAAAAGCATGCGTTATGCCTTTGCCTATGGGGCTGACGCCGTTTACGCAGGTCAACCACGCTATAGCCTTCGTGTGAGAAACAACGAGTTCAACCGTCTGGACGTCCTCGCGGAAGCCTGCCGCGAAGCCCACGACCAGGGCAAACAGTTCTATCTCGCCAGCAATCTTTCGCCCCATAACAATAAGGTGCGTACCTATCTCAAGGATCTGGAGCCGGTCATTGCCATGAAGCCGGATGCCCTGATCATGTCCGACCCCGGACTGATCATGATGGTTCGCGAAACCTGGCCAGACCAGGTCGTACACCTCTCCGTTCAGGCGAATGCCGTCAACTATGCGACGGTTAAGTTCTGGCAACGGCAGGGTATCTCTCGGGTCATCCTCTCACGCGAACTGTCACTGGATGAAATCGAAGAGATTCGCCAGGAGTGTCCGGAGATGGAGCTCGAGGTGTTTGTTCATGGCGCCTTATGCATTGCTTATTCCGGCCGATGCCTTTTGTCTGGCTACATGACGCACCGCGATTCGAATCAGGGAGCATGTACCAACTCCTGCCGCTGGCAATATAACGTACATGAAGCCAGGGAAAACGTGACCGGCGAGCTGATTCCCACGCTGGACGCCGCTCATGCAGGGGGCGTTTCCGGTGTATTTGACCCAGCACATGCCAGCCCTAAAGCCCCTGAAACACACGACGAGATCGCCGTGTTACTGCAGGAAAAGACCCGACCCGGCGAGTACATGCCCGCCTATGAAGACGAGCATGGCACCTACATCATGAACTCGAAGGATCTTCGCGCCGTTCAGCATGTGGAGCGCCTGGTAAAAATGGGTATTCACTCCCTCAAGATCGAAGGCCGCACCAAGTCTCATTATTACGTTGGCCGCACCGTTCAGGTCTATCGAAAGGCTATTGATGATGCGCTCGCCGGCCGCCCCTTTAACATGAACCTGATGGCAGAGCTGGAACACCTGGCTAACCGGGGCTATACCGAAGGTTTTTACCGTCGCCACGTACCCAGTGAGTATCAGAACTATGAGGATGGCACCTCGGTGAACCTGAATCAGCAGTTTGTCGGGGAAGGATTGGGCTACGATGCAAAAAGCGGTTGGCTGACGGTTGAAGTCAAAAATCGCTTCGTGACAGGCGAGCAAATGGAAATCATTACACCGAAGGGTAATCTCAACTTCAAACTGGACGCCATCGAGAACCTGAAAGGCCAAACCGTTGATGTCGCGCCCGGCGATGGTCACACCGTCCGTATTCCCCTGCCCTCTGGACTATCCATTCCAGAGGACGGGGCCTACACACTGGTGATGAGTCACCGACAGTCCTGAATCAGGACTTCGGTTGATAGCGGATCGACACCTGGTAACCGAGGCCAGGCTCGATGTAGTAACCCGCGGTCTCGTAATCTTCATCCAACAGGTTTTCTATCTTGCCTTGCAGCAACCAATCCGGTGTCAATGCATAATCGGCGCGCAGATCAAAGCGCGTCCAGCGTGCCAGAGGCTGGGTATTAGCGAGATCATCCCAGGCCTGCCCCGCAGCGATGACATCCAAACCACTGCTCCAACGCTCTGCCGTATAATCCGCAAATACCTTTAACGTGCGCTCAGGTCGCCTTGGCAGCTGTTTACCTTGGTAACCTGCATCCTGATTCTCCGCGTGAACGACGCTCAGGTCCGCGCCCCACTGCCATACATCCCTTCTAAACCCGAAGCCCGTTTCCAGCCCCCGAATACGTGCCTCACTGATATTGGCGGGGCTAAAATTATTCGTCGAATCAGCTGCGATCAGATTGTCTACACGCGAGTCGTAGACGGTGACATAGGCAGTGTGGGCGACATCCTGATACTTCAGACCTAGCTCGGTCGTTTCCGACTCCTCTGGCTGCAGGTTTGGATTACCGTAGCCCGGATAATAGAGCTCGTTGAAGGTGGGCGCTTTGAAGGCGGTCCCATAACTTCCAGTGACCCTTAATGACGATGTCAACGCATAGCCGACGGCCAGTCCTCCCGTCATTTGAGAACCAAAGGCCTCATTCTCATCATGACGGCCACTTAGCTCAACATTGAACGCACCGTATTCCGCGCCCACCTGAACAAATCCGCCCAGGTTATCACGCTCGTTTACAGTGAAGACATCGACCGTATCAATTGACTCCTGAAGGTAATCCACGCCAAAACTCAACAATACCCGATCGGTCGCCTGCCAAGCATTAATAAGAGTGGCCGAGTCCTTCTGTGTATTGAAACGACTGGGTAGTGCCTGTTCTGAAAAATTATCGCTGTTGTCCTCTGCCCGCCCTGCAGTGAAGCTGACTGACCAGGCGTCGGAGGGCAAGGCCTCAGCATGCAATGTAAGCTGGTTCTGATCTCCCTCCGACCGATTGTAGAAACCGTCATACTCATTTTCATAATCGACGTAGTGCCCACTCAGTTCGATCAGGTTCCCCGGACTAAACGCATACCCCGCCGCCGCATTCACCCCTTGGTTACGATAGCCATCTTTATCCGGTTCGGAGGCATAGCATCCCCGAAAGTCAACGCCAGCTTCCGTACGACAGCTATTTTCGCCCTGCGTATCAAAACCTTGCAGACCCAGACTTCCATAGGCCTTATCCCTGCTGCCAGATACCCGAAGATCGCCCTGTACCGTCTGGTCACTCCCAAACCCAAGGCCACCCGTGACAAGCGGTTCTGAGGCGCCTTTCCGGGTAAAGATCTGGATGACGCCTCCAATCGCATCAGCCCCATAGAGACTTGATCGCGGACCACGGACAATTTCAACCCGTTCGATCATATGCGCCGGAAAATCGGCAAACGAAAACGTTCCCAATGTGGCGGAACCCACCCGAACGCCATCGACCAGCACCAGCACATGATCCGACTCCGTTCCGCGCATGAACAGGCTGGCCGATTTGCCAGCACCGCCGTTGCGGGAAAAGAACACACCAGGTTGCCCCTCCAGTACATCTGCCAGAAAGCGCGCCTGTGATTTTTGGATATCGTCTGCGGTAATGACCGTTACCGAGGCGAGTGTTTCATTCGCCGACTGAGGTAACCGGGTTGCGGAGACCACTACGGGTTGCTCCAATTCTGTCGCCTGAACCAATCCGGGGCAGACAAGCCCCGCCAGAAATCCGGCTGGTAAAATAAGATAAGGTTTACGCATGAATAATCTCCGACGCCCGCCGCGGCCACTTCGACAAAGTAATTAAATAAATGCGGTGTCAGGAGGGAGGAGGAAGGCCGCAGACAAACGGCACCCCGGGGTCGCCCGCCGCAACACCGTTCAGACGAATCAGGCCGGTCTCCGGACTCAAGGGGCGCCGCATCTGATGCAGCTTGAATTGTCACCTTCCCACCAGCCTGGCTGGCAGTGGCTTACGACAAACGCGACCCTATTACCGTTGCGGGGGCAGTGCCAGATTCATGCTAAAGCGCATCCACTGGCTTCCCGTTTAATTCACCAGTTCACCTGGCAAACACCTGCTTCGAGAGGCGTGGAGAGTAACGAGTGTATGAGTTTAAGTCAAATCAATCCTTGTGCAGATTGAACACAACAGGGATATGCAACCACTCACCTTGGTGAGCATGACGTTGGGAAGGCGCTAACTCCCAGGACGCCAGCGTTGACCGGGCCGCTTCATCCAATAGTGGAAAGCCACTGGAATCAAGCACCTGGCTTTCGATAGGGTGCCCCTGTGGTGACACCAACAGACCGACAACAACCGTACCCTGCCAGCCCCGGCGACGCGCAAGTTGCGGATAGACCGGAAATGGCGTCCGCTCAGCCCCCATCGTGTAGCGAGGCACATCGGGGGTTGAGGATAAGGTCGATTGCGCGACCGGGTTCAACGTCTTGGCACCCGAGTCAGGTGTTGCCGGATGAGCGGGAGTGCCCGTGAGCGGTTCGCGTGAGGGTAAAGGGTCGATCGGCACATTCCGTTCAATCTTGGGTTGTGGGGCGATGGCCAGTGGTGTTTTGACTGCGTTTGGAGCTGGCACTCGCGGTGCAGGGGCCGTTCGAACAGGCATCACGGCAGGTCTACTGGGCAATGCCTGCGCCAATTGTGGCGTTGAAACGGCAACTCGCGTTGACGGAAGCGTCTCGCCTCTTGCCAGCGAAACCGTGAGCGTGCCCGCACCGGGCTGCGCATCGTGCATACGCGGCGCTGCGGAGTACATCCAGGCGCCCCAAAGCCCGGCATGCACGCCACATGAAATTACAATGGCCAATCCGGTCACGCGGCTCATATTTCTTCCACCAAAGTCTTACAGACGTCGTGGCCATTTTCACGTACCTTGAGTCTGTAGACGTTTTAAAACAACAGTCGAAATCACCGATATGGCAACTCATTCCGGACAACAGGCAACAATCCTGCGCAGATTACTCATATTGATGTTTTTGGCTGGGGGCATAATGTACAGCTTTAGCCTCATCGAATACACTTTTTTTCACTTGAGTGGGCACTCTCCCTGGCCCATCGAGCGCAACTATACACACTTGAGTGAAGATGAATGGCGGCAGGAATTATTTACCTGTCAGAGCCCACTATTTGCCGCCACGGGAATCACAACCGAACGGGCAGGGGATCCAATTATTGCCCGATGTGGTCGCTACTGGCCCTTCTTTCATTACCAGGTGCGCTTACCGGCATCATCCTGGATACCCGGTGCATTCGTTATTCCGCCTGAAGAAAGTACTTCAGATTTAGCGGCGAGAGAGTCGTTTATCTCACAAATGCAGGCGATTCACGGCGGCTTCACGCTGGTTGCGGCATTTGTTATCGGGTTGAATCTTTGGGCGATGTTTCAAGGTTTGGTGCGCAAAAATGAAGAAGCCGCCTACAAGGCGGCTTTTCAGGGGTTTTTCAGCAGCTTACTCATGATGGCCGGCTTTACCGGCCTCATGTTCTTTGTCGACCCCACGTTTGGACTGGGATGGTGAGTTTTTACTCACGGCCATCCGTACATTCCGCCTTGGTCGGATCGGCTTTGCAGCGCACCTGAAGCATGAGTTTCAGAGCTTTCTTGTCATAGATACCGTCTTCACGCAGTGCAATGCGAACATCTTTCAGCATGTTGTCAAAGCCTTGCGCATCTTCTTTAGTCGGACGAACCCAGACTTTTTCAGGAATATCCGCTTCAGCCTTGCTGATAATACCCATGAAGTCTTCGAACCGGCTTTGATAAAATTCACGCATATTCTGAGCAAACTCAGGTGTGAACTTGTCTTTGTGCACGATGGTCTGGAAGGTCATTTGCGCAAAGTTGTATTGGAAAATGCCGCCATTCGGCTCAACGCCTTTGTAAAGCTCCAGCGGGGTGTACGCAACCGCGGGGGCATAGGCGACATCGACACTGCCGTTATTGAACTTACCGGCAAAGCTCGAGGTCGTCGCGCTCACGACTGAGGCACCTACCTTACGAACCATCACGACTGCAGCCGGATCGTAGTCAAGTGTGGCAACTTTACGACCTTGGATTCGCTCTACCCGATCAATTGAACGGTCACGGGTGAATACGTAGATCGCCCCAGCGGGAGCGATACCGACAACCTCATAGTTCCCTTCTGACATCAGGGGCGCTGCCTTCGGCGTTGAAAGCGTCGTCAGTACGGTTCTCAATTGATCGTAAGAAGGCATGGCTCCCAGAGCAACCAAGGTGGCAGTGAACTTGTTGTATTCACGTGCGCGCACATCTGTCAGCAGCACGGCATCACATTGACCGGCCTTGAAGTCATCTGATGCAATTTTCTCGTCCGTGTAAGCCGTCATCTCGAGGTCGTAACCCCAACCGAGCGCTTTAACCTTGCTGGACTTGGTCTCAGCAAAGACAGGCCCCGTGGCCCCTAACGGGTCGAATACACAGAATTTACGTTTTTCAGCTGCTTGGGCAGAAACCGCCAGCGCACCCACCAAGGCACCCGCTAACAGTCGTGGCATCCTCTTGACCATGTTAAAAGCCTCCCTATCTTTACCTTTTTCTGGACAAATGAAACTAAATGATGATGTTTTTTGAAGTAATTAGCGAAAGCATATTACCCGAAACTTGACGGCAGAAATGCAGCACAACGCACACTTTGGCGAAAATAAACGATCAAATACGATCACAAACGAACAGAATGGCGCAACCTGGGGTCAATTCTGTTGGTTGCCGTTTACTTTCAGGGTATCATGTTGCCTCTTTGTCTCTCCCACGATTAAATGTCCCCCATGTTGAATTCCGATACACTCAGCCAGCTCAAGCAATTCAAGCAAGATCTCAGACTGGCCAACAATCGCTTTGAAGGCACCGTTCGTGCTACGCCCGGTCGTTTTGGGTTCTGCCAGCTCGATGATGGCCGAGATGTTTACCTCAATCCAGACCAAATGCTGCGTCTTTTACCCGGCGACCGCATCCTGATTGAAGTCAGGGAAGATGAAAAAGGACGCCTGATCGGTGATCTCATCGAATTGCTTCGCTCAGACATCAAGCAGATGGTGGGCTCGGTGGTTAATAAAGGACCGGCCTGGTTTATCAATGCCGATTTTGGAAGCAATCAGCGCTGGCTCTTTATCCCCCCCAAGCAGCGCAAGAATCTGACGGAAGGACTGTTGGTCGTAGGCAAGCTTAGCCAGCACCCGTTCAAAGATGGCAAGGCGCAGGTTGAAATCTGCCAGCTCCTGGGCAAGCCAGACAAGCCTGGTATTCAAACGGATTACGCATTGCACAAGCACCACATTAATCCGAAAACCAAGGGAGGGCCGGATCGCCAACAGCTGCAGACGACGCTTGATGAAATGCTCGCCAGGCGCCCCGGTTTCCATGAGGTCGATTTCATAACCATCGATGCGGAATCCACGCTGGATATTGACGATGCACTGTTCTGTGAGGCCAACGACAACGGCTGGACACTGACCGTTGCAATTGCAGACCCTTCTGCTTTTTTTCCGGCATCAGACGCCCTGGAAAGCCAGGCGCTCACGCGTGGCCAATCGCTGTATTTTCCAGATCGAACAATCGGGATGCTGCCCGATAATATTGCAACCAACTTTGCCTCGCTGATTGCGAACAAGCCTCGCTTGGCGTTGCTCGTTCGCATGCAGGTTTCTGCACAAGGAGCCGTTCTCTCAAGCGAAATCCTGGAGGCAGGTATTACCGTCAAACAACGTCTGACCTATGAGAGTGCGTCGGATTTACTGGCAGAGTCGGCAGAGTCCGCTCAGTCGTTGCAACAAAACCTGCTCACATTACAGGCCTGCGCAAGCGCGCTTTATCGAAATCGGCAGGAAGAAGCACTGGTATCACCTGATCGTCCTGATTACCGATTTGTGTTTGATGATCAAGGTCAAGTCACCTCAATCGTGCTTCAAGCCTCGACGCCCGCCCATCGGATCGTAGAAGAAACCATGATTGCGGCCAACCGTTGTGCGGCCGACTTTATGGTAAAAAACGCTCCAACAGGTCTTTATAGCACTCATCTGGGCTTCCGCCCGGATCGTCTCGAGCAGATTCGTACCATTCTGAAAGAACAGTATCCAGAGGTAGACACTCAGTCCATTGAAGCACTTGAAGGCTTTAAAGCACTGATGAGATTTCTGGAAAACCAAACCGGCGAGCTACCGCTGCGCGCAATTGCAACCCGACTGCTAAACCGTAGTGCCCTGGCAGAAACACCCCGGCCCCACTTCGGTATGGGACTGGCCGCTTACACGACCTTTACCTCGCCGATACGGCGCTATGTGGATTTGATCGTACACCGCAATATCAAAGCCATTCTGGCAGGCCAGAAAACCAATTGGCTATCAAACGAGGCTCTACTGCAGTTACAGGAGCGTTTACGAGTAGGACGTCAAGCCATGAATGATGCCGAGAGTTGGCTTAAAATTCGGTTTGCCGAAACCCTGAAAGGCCAGTCCTTTATTGGACACATCGTACAAACGAATGGTTCTGGCTTTGTACTCAAAACGGATACCCATGGCATTGAGGGCTACGTCAATCTGGCACAGGAAACGGAAAAGTTCCGTTTCGATGGTACTTACTTCCAGCACATCGGCCCGGAACGCCAGTTCCGTCTCGAGCAGAGCGTCGAGGTTGTGATTCAGGAAACAGACCTGGCCAACCGTCAGGTGCTATTTTCTTTGTTTACCCCGTAACCCCACAACAGTAAGAAACAACCAGGAGCAATTATGAAAGTGCAGGTGGAGCAGCGGTTTTCTCAACCGATTGATAAAGTGTTTGCCGCCTTTGGTGATCGTGCCCGACTTGAGGAAAAGCTACGTTTCCTGGGGTCTCGCAACGTCCAGATCAAATCCTTTGAAAGTTCCCCCTCTCATATTGTCGCTCATATTGTTCGGGAAGTGCCGGCAGAAGCCCCGGCCATGCTTAAGAAGTTCATCGCTGAATGGAATACAACCGAGCAGAAAGAAGAGTGGAAAGGGTCCCCAGAGGCCGGTTATTCCGGTACCTTCTCGGTAAACCTGGTGGGTATTCCAGTAACTATCAGCGGACGCTTTTCGCTGAAAGCGGCGGGCAATGAAACGCTCCAGCTCGTCGAATTGGAAGCCGACAGTCGTGTTCCCTTGGTTGGAAAAAAACTGGCTGAGTTTACCGCGGGTAAATCCAAAGAAGCCCTGCTCGCAGAAATGGCGTTTTGGGCCGACAACCTCAAAAAGTGACGTTGATCAGATACCCGAATCAAGCCAGATAAGCTTCCTCAAACTCACACGCTGGCAGGGGTTTGCTATAGGCAAACCCCTGGGCGCGGTTGATGCCCAATTTGCGACATAATTCCGATTGTGTATCCAGCTCTATTCCTTCTGCAACAATGTCCAGCTCCATTGATTGGAGCATACTCACCAATCCTTTCAACAACGCGTAACTCCGTTGAGGCGACTGTTCATCTGGAATCACACTGCGATCGATCTTAACGGTGTGAATTGGAAACAGTCTCAAGTGGGAAACGGAAGAGTAACCCGTGCCGAAATCGTCCAACGCAATTCTCACACCCTTTTGATGTATCGACTCTAGCACCGGCACAACACTCTCGGTGTCGTCAATCAGGGCTGATTCCGTCAATTCAAATTCAATATTGGAGGGCTCAATACCCAATTCCAGTAATTCCGATTCAAGCAAACTCAGTAGTTGGGTATCTTTGAGCTGCCTGGGCGACACATTAATTGCCAGGCAAAAATCATTGGCTACTCGCTGGCCTGTGCGCCAGCGGTGCAATTGCCGGCAGCCGTTATCCAACACCCAATGACCTAGCTCGACGATCACCCCGGTTTCTTCAGCAACATCCATAAATTGGTCTGGAAGTACCATGCCTTTAGTGGGATGGTGCCAGCGAATCAACGCTTCTGCTCCGCATATATGCCCATTCACAGGCTGTATCACCGGTTGAAAATATAACTCAAACTCGTTTCTTATCAGTGCATTACGTAGATCTTGCTCAAGTGTCACACGACGAAGCACTTCATTTTGCATCTCGTTAGAAAAAAAGGATATCTGGTTACGTCCATTACGTTTGGAACGATACATCGCGATATCAGCTTTTTTAAAAAGCTCTTCAGCTGATTCGCCATTGTCAGGGTGCAGTGCAACACCGATGCTGGGCGAGGCACTGACTTCAATTTCCTCAATCGTAAAGGGTTTATGCAACACTCGAATGATGCGTTCGGAGATGCTGTGTGCCTGCTGCGCACGATCAAGATTCATCACCATGATTGCAAACTCATCGCCCCCAAGCCGGGCAAACATTTCGTTACCTCGAAGGCATGAGGTGACACGCTGAACGACGCGCTTCAAAAGCTGATCGCCTACGTCATGCCCATAACTGTCGTTAACCCATTTAAAATGATCCAGGTCGAATAAAATCAGCGCAACGAGACGCCCTTTATGCCGGTTATTCGTGATTGCCAGGCGTAACGTTTGCTCGAATAGATAACGATTAGCTAAACCGGTCAATGTATCGCGCTCTGCCAGTTCCTTAACCCGATTAAAACTTTCCCATAGCTGCTTTTCTAATTTGAAACGGGTGGTCGCGTGAATGATTGCACGGTTGATACGCTCTTGCGACAACTCAGACTTGCAGATGAAATCCTCTGCTCCGGCCTCCAGACAGGAAAGTGCTAATGCCTCTTCGGAACTGGTACTGAGAACGATGATGGCGACACCACCATGAATGCGTCGGTCATTCAGGTAATGCAATAGTTCGATGCCATCCCTGCCAGGCATACGATAGTCCAGCAATACCACATCAAAACTCGATGACTGAAGACAGTCTATGGCCTCATCGACTGTCGATACAGCGGTGATATCCGTTGCCGCATTCGCTTTCTTTAAAATTCGGGCGATGGACTGACGATCAATGTCATCATCATCGACGATCAATACCCTGAGCGCCATGTGTGCTCTCCCTACTTTTATTTTTCCATATAGATTAGACGGTTAGCGCGGCCAGGTAAAATAGACTTGCGTACCTTTTTTTCCGTCCGATACCAACCAGACCTGACCGCCCTGCTGTTGAACTACTTTTCTAACCAAGGCAAGGCCCATACCGCTGCCTTCCACTTCATCACGAGGCTTGAGTGTCTGGAACATTTCAAACACCTTTTCCTGAAACTGCACAGGAATTCCAGGACCATTATCATCAATACAAAATTCGTAGTAGCCTCGTTTTACCTGAGCACTGACTCTGATGATGCAGGCATCGCCCTCGAAATGTTTAAGTGCATTCGAAAGCAGATTACGAAACACCAGCTGAAGCGCTGCCGAGGATGTTTCGAAATTGGGCAACACACTGTCGATGACCAGTTTCGCTGTCGGTGGCGGAGCCAGCAATTCAAACGTTGATTGGGCAAGTTCCTTCACATCCACCCGAGACACAGTTTCCTCCCGTTTACCCGCACGCGAATAGGCCAAGAGGTCATCCAGAAGTTTTTCTAATCGGGCAACCCGATTTTTCATTTTGGCCAAATGACTGCGTGTTTCATCGTTCAACTGATCATAGCTGTCTTCTTCTATCCAGTTTGCGAGCTGCGCAATACCCCGTAGGGGACTTTTAAGATCATGTGACGCAACATAGGCGAATCGATCAAGATCCTGGTTACTTCTCTCCAATTCCAGTGCACGTAGCTCCAGCTCCAATGCCAAACGTTTTTCCTGGTCAATATCGACGACCTGGGCAGCCAGGAATACAGCCTCACCCTCCTGGTTCAGCACACGCGAAGCCGATAAGAGAACCCAGCAAGGCCGGCCATCTTTGCGCAGATAACGTCGCTCCTCAGATATATTGTTTACTTCACCCCTCGCCAGACGATTTACAAGTGCCCGCTCATTGTCCGCCTCTTCAGGTGGCGACATTTCAACAAAGGTCATCGACACCATTTCCTCTGGCGAGTAGCCAAACAGTTCCGCAAAGGCTTCATTAACCTCCGTAAAACGGCCATCAAGTCGTTGAATAGCAAAGCCCGCGTTGGATGAGCGAATCGCAGATTTGAGTAATGATTCGGTCTGGAACAAGCGGGAGCGCTCATTCTCCAGTGCTTTCCTGGCTTCAGTCTGAGCCGACAGGTCACGGGCGATACTGATGTAAAGTGCTTCACCTTCAAGCACCAGCGTCCGAAACGTCCACTCCAAGGGAAACTCCTGCGCCTCTTTTCGTAAGCCGTTGGTCTTGATCCGCAACTCTGCACCGGATTTTGCCCCCATAAGCGTCAGTCGCCGCATCAGGTTCTCATGCTCGCTTCGAGTGCTTTCCCCCAACAACATTTTGAAGTTCACGCCCATAATTTCTGTGTCGGTATAGCCGAACATCTCTCGGGCCGCGCGATTCAAACTTCTCACAACCCCATTGCGATCAATGATGATCAGGCCGTCTGTCAAGGAGTCAAGAACAGTTTCCTGTGTGAGTAACATCGAGGACAGAAATCGAGCATCGGCGGAACGAATTATGGCAAACCAGCCCAAACCGATCAGAGAAATCAAGAGCAATACAAAACTGGCGTAAACGACGTTGACTTGCCAGAGGTTGAGGCGATCGACCAAACCAGGAGTGGGTGACAACCAGACCTCCCATTCCTGCCCATAGACCGAGAGAATATTGCTGACGCCCATCGAGGGGAGCACGGAGGCTTCACCGTACAAAGAAACGCTATCCGATTGAAGAATGCGCACGATCAGATCCTGGGACTCCGAAGGCAACTTCAAAAAACTAAAAAATGCATTATTGTCAATCAGCGCAACCAACCAACCATGAAACTGCTCTCCCGCAAAAAGTGGACTTGCGACTAACATATGGCTAACGCCCGGTTTTACCGAACTAAAGCGTTCGGACATTTGACTTTCGTGGCGTTGGCGGGAGATATCGAGAATTCGGTTAATCAGGGGGATGTCCGAAAAGTCAGCGCGTGCCATCAGCTCGCCAGGTTCAGGTACCGGATCAATCCACCGGACCTGGCCATAATCGTCAATCCAGGCGATGCGTTTGATGTAGGGATAGTCCTTTCGGTAGCCTTCAACATCCAACCGCCAGAGCTCATATTCACTTCCCGTCAAATTCAGCCAGCGGTTCCCCATGCGCTCCATCGCGTGCACCAATTCCTGAGCTTCCCGAACCACAAAAAGGCTAAATTCCTGTTTTTTACTTTCCAGATACTTAAGTTGAAGCGAGGCCTTAAACTGCTGACAGAGTTGCCACCCGATGAATCCGGCAAGCAGGAAAAGCACGAGCAGCGCGCAGCGAAGAGGAAGGGACTGCAATCTCCCAGATGAACCGTGCTCAAAGACAATCATGATGAGCAAGACTCACTTGATAATCTGGCGCGTTTTGTCAGACCACTCGATGTATGATTCATTCTTTTGAACCTCCTCAGCCATCTGATCGACATAGGGTTTGAGTAAAGGTTGCACCTGCTGCCAGCCCCACCCTAACAACCACTCTTCTGTCGCCACAAGCAGAAGCACACTGATACCAAGCCACCGCTTCCAGCGAATTGGATGTCTGGTCTGGGGATTCTCGCGCTGAATCACAGAGGCTACCTGACGCTGAATCGCCTCCTTCCGCTCAAGATCTTTTTGATCTTCAAGCTGCCGGAGCACCCCTCTGAACTCCGCAACAACCACTTCGGTGGTGGGATAACGCCGATCTTCACTGCTATCCAAAAGCCGGCCAATAACCTCCTGAACACGAGCATGCTGCTCAGTGAACAGTTTACTTCGCATCAACTTGCCACTGCGGAATTGTGGTTCTTTACCGATCAGCGCGTGGTAGCAAATCGCCCCCAAAGAGAACAGATCCAATGCCCCGCCCTGCAAGGCCGGATGCAAATACCAGTTTTCCTCTCCAGCCCCCGTGTAATGAGGTCTGAGAGCGAAGTCAGAAACCTTCACAGAGCCAAATTCGTCAAACAGCACATTGCTGGGACGTAAATTACCATGAAATACACGGTTACGATGTGCGAATGACAGCGCCTCAGCGATCTGTCGCCCCCAATCAAAGACCCGAACAGGGTCTATGGGTGCAAGTAACTGCTCGGCAAGACTGCCCCCTGAAAGGTATTCAGTAATCAGGGTGGTTTGTGCGTCACCACCGGAAACTCCCAGAATCTGGACAATCCCATCATGCTTCAGGCGACTTAATAATTTCTGCTCTTTGAGCCCCTGAACACCCGGTGGAAGCTTTTTGACGGCCATGAGTTTTTTCCGGGCCGCATCTTCATAGAGATAAACTGAGCTGTACTGATCTTCCTTGAGTACGTCCAGCAGTTCGAATTTGCCCTCCATAGCAGGCTGCTCTTTTTCCGCACGCGCCTTTTGATCCTTCGACAGATGACTCCCGCGCAGCAGATGAAGCAGCCCATTACGAATATCGTTCGCTGTGCGCGGCCTTTCTGCCGGATCCTCCTCAAGGCACGACATAATCAGAGTAACCAGTTCTCTTGGCAAATCCGGCTCAAACTGCGTAGGGGGCGGAATATCACCCTGCGGTTGCACGCCAGTAAACAGCTCATACATGACGATACCCAGCGCATACAGGTCGCTCTGAATCGAAGCCGCCTCAGCACTGACTCTGATCTCAGGAGCCATGTAGGCATTGGTGCCCATGACCTGACGCGCCTCAACATGCAAGCCTTTCGCTTTTGCGGTGTCATAGAAGTGGGCAATACCAAAGTCCACCACCCTGACCTGAGACTCTTTATCGATCAGGATATTACCAGGCTTAATATCCCGGTGGATCACACCATTTTTGTGGGCATAGCCCAGGGCTTTGCATATTTGAACCAAAATATCGAGCTTACGAGGCCAGTCGAGCTTACCCAGATTAATAGCCTCTTCGAGGGTCATCCCCTCGACAAACTCCATCACGAAGTAGGGCCGCCCTTTGCTCGTCACACCTTTATCGATGACATGGATAATGTGCGGATGGTTGAGCTGCGCAATAATCAGGGATTCAGACTCAAAACGGGCCAGAACCTCGGGGTGATCTTTCAGGTTGGCGGCCAGGATCTTGATCGCGACCGGTCGCTGCAGTGATTCCTGGATGCCTTTATAGACGGTCGCCATGCCGCCTTCACCCAATTTACCAACGACCTTGAATCCCTGCCATGCCATCTGACTTAACCTGCAATCCAATTCAGGATCAAAGCCACTGCCACCGCAATGACCACCCAACGCACATAGCCTACACTCGTATTTAGCGATGATGCCGGTAGAGTGGATTCTGAAACCACTTCTGTGACCTTAGCCTCTTTACCTCTCGATTCTGATCGCGACGGGATTACGCCAGTCGGAAGATCCCGAATAATCACTAATGTCACATTGTCGTCGGCCCCCCCTCGCAAGGCCCTGTCGAGCAGCTCATCTGCAATTTTTTGAGCGCTTAATGGCTGCATCAGGCGATCAAGTATGATTGCCTCATCAACCACACTGTAGAGCCCGTCGCTACAGATTAACCAGACATCGCCATCCTGACGGTCCATTTCCAGATGATCAATTTCGATGGGTTTTACCATCGGTGCACCTAAAGCCTGTGTAAGCACATGGTTCTGTCCATCGACTACGTGATCACGGGTCATCTGCAGCAGTTGCCCCTGGCGACTGAGATACACACGCGAGTCCCCCACCCAGGCAACCTCTGCGCGTCTAAGATACAGTCCCAGGCAGGCGATGGTTGTAGCCGAGTACTGATCCGCAGCTTTCTCTCTTGACAGGTCACGCAACTTTTCATGACCATTCAAAATGCCCTGCGTCAGGGGCTGACCTCGCAGGCTTGCCTGACGTACTTCTGTGCACACCAGGGCGGCCGCTTCCTCTCCCGCATGGGCCCCTCCCACACCGTCAGCCACGGCAAACACACCGCGGGTCTGATCCAGCAGTGCATTATCCTGATTGGACGATCTTCGACCTACATGGGTCGCAAAACCGGCTTCGATCATCCCTATAGCCCAAGCATTTGATTAATTTGCAACTTTAATGGTTAAAAGAAGTATAGAAGGGTTTTGTCATAAGCCCGCATTCTTTGACTATACTCTTATAGCCTAACCGGGTCGTAGCGTTACGTTTCCACATTCGATTTGCTTTCGGAGAGTTATTTGCATGCTGAAACTCCAATTTATCGACGGCAGCCGGGAGAGTATCTGGCTGGTCGATGCCATCATGAAAATCGGTGGTGATAGCAGCAATAACCTGATTCTTCAGGGCGATGGCATCGCGCCTTTTCATGCAGAAATTCTTTTACAGGGCGAAGAATTAAGTCTTAAGCCCGTCAATCCACAAGCAGCCGTGATGATCAATGACAAGCGCATCGCTGGCCAGCAAAAACTTTCGATTGATGACGTCATTTCCGTTGGCAAAACCCAGCTCAAAATTGTCACACCCGGCGCGGAAGCCAAGGCAAAATCGGGTACAAAACCGGTTGAAACCAGTGAGTGGTTTTTGGAAATTCATGCCAGTTGGGCAAAGCAGTCACGTTTTCCCATTCGGGAAAATGCCATCGTCGGACGCGATGAAAGCTGCGACATCAGTGTTCCAGTCAACCATCTCTCCAGACAACATGCGCGCCTGACACCTGCCGGCGGCTTTTTGTTGGTCAAAGACCTGGATTCCACCAATGGAACGTTTCTAAACGGCGAGAAAATCACTCAGGGCCGCGCCAAATCCGGAGATAAACTCCGTTTTGATGTTGTCACCTTTGAGGTCATTGGCCCTACCCGTGACGACAATCGCACCGTGGTACGACAAGCCAAACCCATCGCAAATGCAGCGCCTTCCGCACCGAGTTCAACCGCATCCAGGCCCGTCCCTGTTGTCAAAGCAACCACCGCAACCAAGACGCCCACCGCCTCGGCTCAAGCGGCTCGGCCCAAATCCACAGCCTCCGCCGTGCCCCCCCCCCCTGCCGAAACTCAGTCCGCCGAAAGCGGATCTGGATCATCACTCAAGTGGATCATCCTCGCTGGCGTGATACTCGCCGTTGTGGCGGGAATCGCCGCCGTTATGATGTAGCCTTGAGCAATTGAGCACTTTACAACCAGGTTATTTTTGCTACAATGCGACCCGCTTTCAGGATGAAGGCACTTCAAAATCCCCGGTAATCTCGCGATAAGGATGTCAGCGATATGAACGGCTTTTGCTATTCTGCAAATCCTTGCTGCTTTGGCTGCGTTAACCGCGAGTCCGGTTCACCTATTTTCAAAGGACAAGGATGCTTATGAAAACTCTCCTCCCCCGTCGTATTGCCGGTCAGGGCATGACCGAATACCTCATCATCGTTGCGCTGATTGCCGTTGCGGCTATCGGGGTTTACGGACTGTTTGGTTCTGCGGTAAGAAACCAGGTTGCCAGTATGGCTGCCGAAATTGGTGGCGAAGAAGGCGAGCAAGCCGTGAGGCGGGCCAACGCATCAGGAAACCGCGCCTTGGCAGTTTCTTCCGAGAGCAATCGGGCAAACCTGAAAGACTATAACAAAGCGGCGACCAAAGCCCTGAGTCAATAAGGCGAGTTCGCTCCACCGTTTAACCCGCTACAGGATAATCACATGACCATTGCTTTCAAAGGTAGCAAGGGCTACCTGACGATGCTTGTCGCCGTTTTTCTGGTGGCGCTCTCCCTGTCACTCCTGACCCTCTTCGACGTGGGTCAGGTCACTCATGCTAAAACCCGCTTACAACACACGGCCGATGCAACCGCCTATTCCGCCGCCGTATTACAGGCCCGGGAATTGAATTTTCATGCCTATATGAATCGCGCCATGGTAGCTAACCAGGTCGCCATAGGTCAGATGGTCGCATTGAGTTCCTATTTGCAAGCCAATCAACAGCTCTGGTACGAACTGCAGCAACTGGGTCAATTTGCTCAGGTCATTCCCTATCTGGGTCAAGTCATTCGGGTTGCTACCCAGATCGCGGAGGTCACCATGGGAACCATCAATATGATGGCCCAATATGCAGCTTCCAACTTCGTTAACCTGTCCGATACCGCGATTGGTCTTTTTAGCAGTGCTTCGCGGATATGGCATCATGCCGCCATCATCGATATGGGGACTGAACTCAATACCATCGCGCACAAGAATGATCCCTCGGTCCAACTCACGCTTGGCACGGCAGCGCTCACCGGCTCTGATCTACGTAACTGGTTTCGCTTTATTCGCCGGAACAACATCGAGAGCGCCGAACGCCCCGCAGGTCGCCCTTATCATCGCAAGCACTTCGATGAATTCAGGGGAGTTGTGCTGGACAGCCAGGATGATTTCAGCCGCGGCCGAAGCCAGAATTTTTGGGAGGTCGATCTCGGCCTTTGGAAACTGGAATTTCGTCAGCGAGGCGGCACAGCATTTGGCAGCATTCCCGGTAAACGCCGCCCCTATTATAGTTGGTCAGCCGTCGATACGATTAGCCTCTGGTCAAAACGTCGGTTACGCCGACGAGGATGGGAAGAGTCGCTCCCGGTCGCCTGGGGTCGTCAGGCAACTTACCATGAATCTTCAGCTTTCTCATGGCGGCGCGCACAACGAACAACCAATTGGAACGGGGCCAGTCAGGAAAATGGTGCTGCCTGGCAGCAGGTACAAACCCGCGACCTATTTCAACAAGGCTATTTTGAAGGGCCCAGAAACCACATCACTCATATTGGTCATTTCAAAGTTTCTGAAAGCGGCCTCAATCAAGGATTTGGCAGGCCCACTCCTCAGACCAACCAGGGCGATAATGACGGTCTTCGGAATTTCTACGATTTACGAAACGATAATGCCGATCTTCAGTCACAAAATCCCAGAACCGTCGATCACGCCACTACCTTGCACATACTGTTAAGTAAATCAGGCGACCAAATGAATACCAGCAACACGCTAACCCATCTGCCGGGCGCTGATAGTCCCCTCGGTCTTCAACGTCGCAACACTGACACACTATCAGGGAATAAGCTTTTTGCCGTTGCGGCTGCCCATGCGGTCTTTGAAAAACCGTGGCGACTTCAGCCTGATCAGACAACACTGGAACTGGCCAATCTCTATAGCCCTTACTGGCAACCCAAGCTCGTCAGCACCGAAAGAAGGCAAACGGCACTGCTCGCTGCGGGTCTTGAGAGTGTGAACCAATGAGACTGATCTATCGTCAAACCGGTCAGGGACTCGCTGAGCTAGCTATCGTTGGCACGCTGGTACTCGTTCCATTGTTTCTCAGTCTGCCGTTGCTGACCAAGTTCCTCGAAGCCCGACACAAGAACCTGCAAGCCTCGCGTTACGCAGCGTGGGAACGTACTGTTTGGATGGAACAGGCTCCCATGGACACCCTTCACGCAATCAGCAAACCGGGCACACAAATAACGTCAGAACTGGAATCACGTATTTTCAGTCGGGCAGACACGCGCATTCAATCAGATGAGCCTCGAAATACCCCAATTAATCCCGATTGGATGCTGCAGGTAAAGTCCCCTGGGGAGCGACAGGCCGGATCGCTGTTCAAAGCACCGCAGAACCAGAGCAATGCACATTCGCTAACGATAGGCAGTGCAAATACCTCACACCGCGTCTCCCGCTTTATCAGACAAGGATTGCGCCCCCTGGAGGCAACCGGATTTGCCCCGAATCGAAATGGTATGGTGAAAGCCAGTGTGACTTCGCACCTTCGCCCGATAACCTGGAATTACGCATTTGATCTCAAACCAATGGCCATTCTCACTACACGCTGAAGAGCGAACTCCACCTGCTAACAGACGGCTGGGGGGCTGAAAGCCCGGATCAAATGGCCCAATCGGTTGGACACCTCCTCCCCGGTCAACACCTTGAGGAGCTATTGGATTTAAGCGAGCAAACCCGCGCACTGAGCGATACCGTGGGATCTACACTTCCATGGCTCGCACCCATCAGCTCACTACAACTTGGCCACGTCGAAACCGAGACAGTTCCCGAGCAACGCAGGATCCCTTTGCCATGAAGCGACTCTTCCGGGCCATTAACGTGTTGGCTCTGACCCTGACATCTATCATAACTTCTTCCACTGATGCGGCGAGCCCCGCACCTTGGCCGACATTAAAATCGGATAAACATGTCGAGATTTCATGGATTTCACAGGAGGCTGAGTTAAATGGACTGGCCACCCGGATAGCCCGAATTTACACCTCCCTCGACAATAAAGCCCTCGGGGATTGGTTGAAGTCAACACTACCTCCAAACGGGAATCTGGAGCCCATGATAATGCATGCGGAACATCGCAGTCTTATCGCCTGGCTCTCTCCGCCGTTCCTGCTATCAATTCAGCTCAATGAGAGTGGCCTTCGTCGCGAGGGCATTCTGGGATTGAGTCGTTTGGATGCGGCTCCGTTAATGCCGCTGTCCTTAACGCCTGCCGACCTCGATCTTCCTCTCCAGACGACTATCGTTTTTCAACAGCATGAAAACTTTGAAATTAAGAGTGTAACTACGCTGACACTTGCAAGCCCACTTTCCCCCGCAAATTTGCGCAGGCAATCGCTGAATCTGGCCCTCGCACGAGGCTGGAACGTAGCAAACACCTACCCTTCCGCTGACGATCGGGTTTTAACCCTCCTTCGTAAGGGTCGAAAACGCTTCCTGGTGTTCATGCGCGCACGGGACGGGCCCGGCTCGCAAGTGATACTGGTCGACGAACACTACACTCGCTTCTGAAAATGGCTCACAAGGATGTAACCATGAAAACAGAAAAAGGATTTACGCTGATCGAATCCCTCGTCAGCGTGGCACTGCTCATACTGGCCCTCAATCTTCCGGTCAATGCCGAAGGACTGCCCGATTCTTCAGGCAAAGCCGTGTATCTCCATCTGGCAGACAGCCTCCGCGCCAACTATGCCGCGTGGGCCTTTGCCATGTCCCTGCCAGATGCCTGAGGTAATGCAATGAAACTGTCAAAATCAACCCAGCTATGGCTACAGATTCTCACGGCTCTGGCCTTGGGTATGAGCGCCTACTTTCTTTCGAAGTTCCTGATTGAACGAGAAAAGCAATTACTTGCCACTCGCATGAATGAAGGTGAATTATCGGGAAGCATCATTGTAGCGGCCAGACCATTAAAGGCTGGAGAAATACTCTCCGCCGAAAACCTGGCGGCCACAGATGCATCCATTACGTTCCTCCCGGAGGATACGTTAACTCCCGCTCAGTTCAACGATATCCAGGGTCTCGAGATCAAACAGGATCTCAATGAAGGCAAGCCTTTGCTGTTTTCCTACATACAACCCCCCATATCCGAGCGTTTCTCGCAACTCGTCGGGCCAGGTCAACGTGCTGTCACCATTGATGTAGATAACCGTATGTCGATCGAGGGCATGATTCGGGTGGGCGACCGACTTGATCTGCTCCTGCGACAAGAGGACGGTAGCGAAGCCGAGCTTCTGGTTCTGGCCGAGTCGGTGCCTGTCATTGCCACCGGCGCACTGCGGAGTGCCAGCCAATCCCGCCCGAATGACACCGTCAACGAGTCCACTCAGGATACCTATTACAGCAGCCTGACAGTAATTCTGCCGACAGAACTGGCCGCTGTCGCTTTGCTGGCCAGAGAAGAAGGTTCACTAATCGCTCTTTTAAGAGGCCCCCATGATGACCAACCCCTGGATTTTTCGCGCATCGACCGGCATAGCGGATCAGGCGACACGTCTGTTCAATACTTCAGTAACAAGCTACAGGAATCAGGGCAACTGACGCCTAAACGACTGAGGGAAGTGCAGAATCATCCACAGGATCTTTATCGCCAACTAAGACAACAACACTCCACACGTCTACCGGAGACTCAGCCATGAAGCTACTTACTTTGATAATGCTCGCATTGCTCCCAATGACGCTGCTGGGTGCTGATCGCTACCCTTATGCGACGCGTGAAGGGCTCAATCTTTACCTGGGCAAAGTTGAAACGCTCAAGTTCAAAAACATTGAGCGCGTCGCCGTCGGAAACGAGGCACTCCTGGCTACTTCCATACTGTCTACCGGTGAACTCATGATCATTCCCCGACAATCTGGTCAGACGGATCTGGTGATCTGGCAGACAGGAAATCGAAAACAGCTCCTGAATGTAAATATCAGAGCCGCCAATCCAAACCAATTACTTAAAGACGTCCGGCGTCGACTAAGCCTGTATCCATCACTCCACTTTAAAATTGAAGATGAAACAGTCGTTATTTCTGGAGAGGTCAGCACGCAGGACCAACTAACCGATATATCTCAGCGCCTCAGTCCAGAACTCATTCACCTTGTAACCTTGCAGGTTGCGCTGAATCAAGCGCAGGTCATTCGTCAAATCGTTGGCCACATCGATGGACTCGAAGTTACTGAGGGTGAGGGCTGGATTAGCCTCAGCGGAGCTTATTCTCCCGAATTCCAACCGGTCATCGATCTGGTCATGGAGCGCTATCCTAAACTGCTTAATTCCGCACAGCCAGACGAGGCCCGCCTTCGAGCAATGGTAATGGTCGATGTGCGAATCATGGAAGTTAGACGCCGGAATCTGGAAAAACTCGGCATCCGTTGGGACGGTGCAATCGCTGGCCCAGCGGCTGCCCTGGCGACAGCGGCTCAAGCTAATCCTTACTTCCGGGCTTACAGCGATATTGGCAATTCAGGCGATATCGCTTCCAACCTGCCAGTCAATGACACCGCATCCTTTAGCTCGGTTGGACTTATCACACAAATCGGCTCAACCCTTGAGCTTATGCAATCTTCAGGCGAAGCAAAATTACTCGCCCGCCCGATGCTCAGCACGCGGGATGGAACACCATCAAACTTTCATTCAGGCGGCGAAATTCCGTTTCCAATTATTGATGCACGTACCGGCAATATTGCCGTCGACTTTCGTGCCTATGGAGTCATGCTCACCGTTTTGCCTCGTGTCAGTCACAACAAAGATCTCATGGTCGAAATCGAAGCTGAAGTCAGCTCCATCGACAATGCAATTTCCATCAATGGCGTGCCCGGGCTAGTATCAAAGTCGGTTAAATCTGTCGTTAGTACACAAGAGGGTGAAACGATTGTGATGTCAGGGTTACTGTCGTCTGAGCAAGATCAGACCGAGTCCAAAGTTCCCTTTCTGGGTGACATCCCGCTAATTGGCGCTCTTTTTCGATCCAACTATAACGACAATAACCAACGAGAGCTGGCAATTTTCCTCACTCCCCGCTTGATCACACCAGATGGCCAGAATAGTCAAACAGCCCTGACCGTCCTTGCCGAAAAAGCGAAACGGGATCTTCAGATACAAGACTGGCTGACCGATGCTATCCAGGATTGAGGATATCACTATGTTGCAAATCACCCTATTTCACAAAAATGGTCGTCATCTGCAAAGTCGGCGTTTTCAACAGAGCCTTGTAAGCATCGGGAAAGGCAAAGATTGCGATCTTATACAGTCTGGTTGGAGTCTCAATCGAACGCACTGCGAAGTTGCCTGGGACTCAGAACAGGTCACCCTCATACCCAACCAAGATGCCCACTGTTACTTGAATGGCCATAAAATTATACAACCCACTCAAATCCTCGAAACCGATCATGTCCGACTGGGTGCTTATCGGCTGGAAATTAATCGTTTGGTAGCGAGCGATCCGACACCAAAAGATGCAGATTTTGAAACACCCGAAAACGCTCAGGGAAGCGAACCCATAATTGAGGATCTGTCAACTGACCGCATATCTACCGTACTTCCCTCTGACGACATGGGTTCAGAGACACCCGAATCCATAATGACTAACGCAAGTTCAGAGACAGCGAATTCTCAGGTCTTGAAATGGCAACGTAAAATTCATCAAGCCCTCCTGAATAATATCGACCTTCGCCGCATCCAGCTGGATGAACTCCACGAAGACGAACTGCGACAAAAAATGACACTCTGGATTCGTGAAATCATTCATCAGTTCCCTGACTTCCCGAAAAGTATTGAAGAGGAAAATCTGGTTCGACGGGTCGCCGATGAGGCCATAGGTTTGGGGCCACTGGAAGACCTGATGCGAAACAGTCGAATTACAGAAATCATGGTAAACGCGCACGATCAAATTTTTTACGAGGAGCAAGGTCGCTTAAAAAGAAGTCATGTCGCGTTTTCTAGCCCACAAGCGGTCCTGTCTACTATCGAGCGTATTGTCTCCCCACTCGGACGTCGCATTGATGAATCCTCACCCATGGTTGATGCTCGACTAAAAGATGGCTCTCGCGTAAATGCGATCGTCCCACCGCTCGCCCTGAAGGGTCCATGTATCACGATTCGGAAATTCAGTGAAGAGCGTCTGGCTGGTGAGGATCTGGTGGGGTTTGGCTCTATGAGTCCAGCCATGCTGTCTTTTCTGCAATCCATCGTCAGCCAAAGACAAAACCTTGTTATTTCAGGCGGGACAGGTTCGGGTAAAACAACTCTGCTAAATGTTTTGTCCGGTTACATACCCAAAAGCGAGCGAATTGTTACCGTTGAAGACGCCGCCGAACTACGTTTACCTCAACCTAATCTGGTTTCATTAGAGGCCAGACCCTCCAACCAGGAGGGCAAAGGTGCTGTACATATCAGGGACCTGGTACGCAACTGCCTGCGTATGCGACCGGACCGCATCGTGGTAGGTGAATGTCGCGGAGGGGAAGCGCTCGACATGTTACAGGCTATGAATACCGGGCACGATGGATCTCTCACAACAGCACATGCCAACTCGCCTCGTGACTGTCTTTCCCGACTGGAAGTGATGGTGCTGATGGCAGGAATGGATCTCCCGGTTACCGCCATCCGGGAGCAAATCGCCTCGGCGGTGCATTTTATTGTTCAACAAACCCGATATCCCTGCGGATCGCGAAAGGTCACTTCAATTTGCGAGGTAAACGGCCTCGAGAACGGCATCATTCAACTCAGCGAAATATTTCGCTTTCAGGCGCGCGGCTTTGACAGCGGCGGAAAAGTCCTGGGTGACTTTGAAGCGACCGGCCTGGTACCAGACTTCGTAGAAAAAATGCATCAGCAAGGTCGCCCCGTAAGTCTCAGTTGGTTTCAAAGGGAAGGAGGCAACGCATGACACTGACGACCGTTGCAACGCTTCTGTGGTGTTTCACCGCCTTTATGGCCCTCTGGCCTGTGCTTAGCACACTTCAACAAGGCAGCCGTCGATTCAGTCATTATCTGGACTATTCCGCACAGAATGACTGGGCCAGTCTGTTTTTATTCCCTCAACCGAAACAATTGCTTGCCGCCTACTTCATCCTTGCCATCCTGGCACTCGCCTCAGGACTGCTGCTTGGAATGGCGCCCGCAGGGGCCACGGTGATCACACTCCTGGCCCTTGGTATTCCGTCGCTGACCTTAAGAGCCCTGCGGCAACGAAGAGTCTTAAAAATGACCCACCAGCTTCCAGACATGCTTCTCAGCCTTGCAAACGCAATGCGTGCTGGCGCAGGTTTTCAAACCGCGCTGGAAAATGTCGTGAGAGAGGGATCTCCCCCGCTCTCTCAAGAGCTCGCCATCATCCTCAAAGAAATCAAAATGGGTACTTCCCTTGCCGATTCATTCCGTCATCTTGAAAGTCGGATTCCTACGGAAGAAACCCGCTTACTCGTTGCAGCAATCGTAATTAATCGTGAAATCGGCGGAAGCCTTTCCGATGTCCTGCTTTCACTTGCCTCGACCCTCAGACGCAAATTGGAAATGCAAGGAAAAATTGCAGCACTCACCGCACAGGGACGTATGCAAGGCTACGTAATGACGGCGCTCCCCGGCATCATCGGACTTGCTGTCTATCAACTAGAGCCCGTAACAATGGGCTACCTGTTTACAACCATTTGGGGCTGGGTAGTACTGGCAATTGCATGTCTGATGCTTATGACTGGCTACGTATTCATTCGTAAAGTGGTGAATATCGATGTTTGAAAACCTGAGCGCCCTCCTCTGGGCTGGAACCGTCCTTCTTCTGTGTGCATCAGGCACTCTGATCTTTCGGGCCATGAAAAGTAGTCAGCGTCAGCATATGGATCCGCTACCTCTGCCAATCCTGCTGATTTGGCCCTTGGTTAAAACGCTCGAACTGTTACTTTCGCCCTGGCTTTCCGACGCCCTTTGCCGTTCAATCACCCAAACCTTGCGTCAGGCAGGGTTGAGTTACCGCATTCAGGCATCTGAGTTTATCAGCCTGCAGGCTGGCCTTGCCCTCATTGCGATACTACTGCTCTCCTTCAGTCAGATGATACTGGACTCGGATACAACCTGGCTGTCACTGACACTCGCTGGAATATCCGGTGCTTTCTTACCCCTATTGGCTTTACGAGAGGCGCGTATAAAACGCGAAAAGCAAATGCGCCGCGACCTGCCGGTATTTCTCGATTTCATCATCATGGCGGTGGAAGCAGGACTCAACCTAACTGGAGGAATGCAACAGGCGGCAAAGCTCGGGCCAGATGGTCCTCTTCGCCAGGAACTTTCTATTGTTCTGCGGGATATTCGTACCGGGCTGAATCGGCAGAAAGCACTGCGTCAGTTAGCAGATCGTGTTCAGCTTAACGAGCTCACACTACTGGTCAATGCACTGATTCAAGCGGAAAAAAGCGGAGCAAGTATGGGCCATACACTTAGGATTCAAGCCGATCAGCGACGAACTGAACGTTTCCAACAGGCAGAAAAGCTCGCAATGCAAGCGCCGGTCAAACTGATCTTTCCACTCATCGTTTTCATTTTTCCAGTGACATTTTTAATCCTGGGATTTCCCATCGTAATGAAATTTATTTATGAAATCTAAATCGACCAGCTACTTTTTGAAAAGCAAGGAGCACTCACTACCCATCGTGAGAGCCAATACATTCCGAAGCCGGGCGATCGGCCTGTTGTGCCACCGAACCCCGCCACTATTCGGATTATGGCTAGTGCACTGCAATGCCATTCACACCTGGGGTATGGCCTATCCCATCGACTTGATTTGGTTGGACAAGGCTCAAAAAATCGTTGGGCTTCAATCAGGTGCAAAGCCATGGCGGTACTTCGCCTGCCCGACTGCAGACAGTGTCATTGAACTGCCAAAAAATTATCTGTTACATCGCTCAGTCAATTTGAATTCCCCCCTGGAGTTAACATGCGAAAAATCTTCTTGATACTTTATCCTCTGACTCTGAGTGCCTGCTCACTCTGGTCCACATCCAGCGAACCCATCGACCAACTCGAGCAAGGAGAACGAGCCTATCTGGAGGGAAAGCTGGATCAGGCTGCAGGGCATTTCACAGAGTTGATCGAAGCACATCCTGAATACAGCTACGGCTACTTCAAACTAGGCAATATCAGCCTGCAACGCGGCCTGAATACTCAAGCTGCAGCCTATTTTCGTCAGGCTATCCAGAATCATCCAGAGGATCCGCGTTACTGGAACAATCTGGTTATTGCAGAACTCCGGCAGGCAAAAACTTCTCTCAAGCAGGCAAAGCAGGCATTTGCCAACCAACCTGAAAAGTTAAAAACCTTTCACAGGTTAAATGCGCTCATAGACACACAGAGACAACCGTGAAGCTAAAGCTCGCACTCTTAAAAAATCAGGCCGGACAAAGCGTTGTAGAAACTCTGCTCGCGGCGCCTTTTGTTCTGTTTCTGATTTTCGGAATCATTGAATTCGCCCTGATTTATCGTGCCAAGGTGACGCTCAACCATGCAACCGAAATGACAGCACGGGCAGGGGCTTTAAATCATGGGTGCAAGTCTGCCATGTATGACCAGTTCGCTCGCTCGATGACCCCCTTGTTGATGACAGGTGATCGCAGCACACAGCGCTATCTGACCGTGCAAACCTATAAAGACACCTTTTTTGACATTTACACGCATATCAAAACGTTGCACCCAACCCGCGCAGTTTTTGACGCGTTTGCGGAACCCATTCCACTCACTGCTGGCCAGATTAGACCCTGTGCCCAGGAGGGAAGTCGGGGACGACTGCATCCTTACCAATTGAATCAGGTAATTCCCAACGACAACCTGAGTTTCAGGGACAGTCGAAATAAGACCATTAATGATGGTCAAGCCTATCAGTTGAACCTTCAGGACGCTAACTTGTTAAAAATTCGCATTCGCTATTGCCACAAACTCTCCGTGCCACTTCTTGATCATTTAATCGTCGCAGTTCAGCACTGGATTGTTTCGAATGACAAACAAGCGTTTCTAGATTATTGCATCAGAGGAAATGGTGCGCAGGGTATACCGGTGGTTGATGAAAAACTGTTGGTTCTGACGGCCCATGCAACAACACGAATGCAAACTCCATTTATTAGAAAGTCATTGGAAAGGAATCGTTAATGACACATACCTCATCACGTTTAATCGCTTGGCTCCGTAACCCTTATTGGTTTGTTTATTGTATATTTCTGATGTTGACCGCTCAGATTCAGAATGTGATGGCTCAACAGGCTTCGCCAGATCTTGGGGTGATCAAAATCTGGGATAGTCAGATGCGATCCATTTTTGGATCAGTACTGCGTTTTGATGCTGATCATCATTCAAGAATTCAGGCATTACTCGCCAAAGGGCCGGTTCACCACCCTAAATCCAAGCGCAACAGTTATCAATTTGAAGACATGATCAAGGTAGCTGGCCAGGAGTTTCGCATCGTCTACGATTTGCATGGCAGTCAAACCTCTCTGAGTATTGCAGAGCAACTTTTGCCCTACCTGGCACGTCAGGGATATGAAACACTCTATCACTGCAGTGCCGAGAAATGTGGGGCTGCGGTTGGCTGGCAACTGTTGTTAGCGCCCCTTACAGTGGGATCAAGTGAGACTCAGGCTTACGCACTTCTAGGAAGGTATCCTCTCGGAAGTGGCTACCAGGAATACCTGCAGCTTTACTGGAATCAAACCGGGTGCTGTCCCCGGCTATCGATAGGTGTTATTCAGTCCGTCCAGTTGGACTCCATTGTTGATGAAACCAAATTTTCTCAGAATCAGGGTCTTTCCATGACCGTCGCCTATTTTGAGTCTGGATCTGCCAAGTTATCGCCATACTCTCAGGCATTTCTAAGACGTCTGGCCGGACGCTTTTCTACAAAAGACAATCCGTGCCAGGTAAAAGTAACAGGATACAGTGACCCTGCAGGCAACGCGTCCATCAATCAACAACTCTCCATAGATAGGGCAAGCGAGGTCAGGAACTTACTGGTTAAATCCGGTTGGGATCCGACCCACTACCAATTTGAACTTGCAATCGGAACCGTGGACACCGCGTTGTCGGGTAGCCCCCCGCACGCCCTCTGGCGCAAAACAGATATCAATCTCGACTGCAGAAAGTCCACCTAATGAGAATTATTCTCCCGATACCAGCAATAGTTTTCCGGGTACGACTTTGATCTGCATATCGGTCAAACTCAGCATTTTACCCGCCATGTTGTCCTCCGGGATTCGATACACAGGCATGGTTTCAAGCATCTGGGCAACTGCACGCATCAGGGTATCTGTTACCGGTTTGAAATCACCCTTGAAAAAAGTGGAATCGATGCGACTATCCAGCAGCGATAGTCGCTTGATATACACGGCACGCTCACTTGCCACGAGCACCGGCGTCCCTTCAACCTTCAGAAAAACATCAACCGGGATGCGGGTCATCAGGGCATTCACGGCAACTTCCCCGCCGATCGCAAGTTGAACCACTTCCTTGCCTTCTGGCCCCACTGTAACGTCAGCCTCTTTCATCTTCACACTTAACGGAATACCCGTCTTGAGCTGCTGCTGGTCAAACCGGGTGACCTGCTCGCGCAAATAGCCCTCAAGTTGGTCTTCAGTGACATTCAGCGGATTAAGAAAGGAGGCACAGCCCACCATCCACATACCAAAAACGGCGATCAGTGCACTGCGTTGCAGGATGTTCATTTGCGAATACTCACTCTATTTGTCTGTGTAATGGTATGATTGACCACAATTTTTCGATAAACAACCGGTCAATTCATCTTATTGACAATGCTTAACCAACGCGATGTTCATGCATGGACGCTGACGGTCAGCCGGCAGGTCGTCAGAGCCCTGGTTTACCGACTGGCGCTGTCCGAAAAAGATTTACAGGAAAAGCTGAGTGAGCATTTTCCGATACGCAAACAGAAATACCTGATTACACTCACGCTGTTCAACCCTGAAGTGGTGTTATACGAACTGCGCAATCGAATCGGTATTCGCGTGGGACTTGCGTTGAACCTCCCTGGCGGTTTGACCGCTCAGGGGTATATCGAAACGGATGGAGAAATTATCTACATTGCTCGGGAGGGCTCATTTTACCTGACCTCTCCCGACATCACCGAACTGAGAATCCACCCCCTTCCCAGCACTTATCTGAAACCCGTGCGTTATATGATAAGAGTCGCGCTCACCCGACTTTTTGCAGAAACACCTATCTTCAAGTTCAGAGACAACAGCATTCGCCATCGGCTGGCCCGACAGGTCTTCAAAAATATCGAAATTCGCAAAGGTAAATTACGTGTAAATTTCCAATTGGGACAGCGGTAGAGAAAACTTACATACGGGTATCGTGCAAGGCTCCACCATCCAGCCGCGCCATGTCGGCTTTAAACTGATCAAATGTAAGCACTTCGCCTCCGAAAGAGACGACAAATGCCTCTGCGTCACTTTGCTTTGCAAAACTCGCAAAGGTTGTCCCCATGGATCCGGCCTTACGGCTCCCCGACACGTAAAAAGCCGTTCTTGCATCTATCCAGGCGTCCTTTGGCGTGATCCAGTCCGCAATACCCATATCCTGAACATAGACTGCTTTTACCTCTCTGATTTGCTCCGGGTTAAGCAGCACATTGAACATTTCGACGGTATCACAGAAAAATCGGGGGTGGATTGCCCAGCAAAATGGATCTGAGCTTTCGGCCCCGGATAATCCATCAACAACATTCCGTCCAGGGCACAGGTCGTACCACTTTCGATTGTATAGGGCTCGGTGAGGGGTTCAGGCGGTTGGCAAGCTGTCATTTACCCAAGCATAGCGACCATCATAGTTACCATCGCGATAAGAAGCATGAACGTGGTGTGTATCGCCCACTCGATACGTCAGCTCTCCATTAGACTGCGCACCCATGACGTCCTTCGATTCATTGGTAATTCCCCATCCCACCAAGGCATCAGGTACAAAGCAGAGTATACGGTGAATCTCCCTGCCAGACGGTAATCCTAAGACACGAACATCGCCCGTATGACCACCGCTCCAGAGTCCGTAGTAGGCATCCAACTGACCTGGCTGCATATGAACGTTGCTAGCGGTATGAACTGTATCCGTAGGTGCTGCCTGATTAGCTGGTACGTTGGATTGCTCTTGCTTGCAACCCGACAAACCTACAGCCAATCCCGCACCTGCCAAACCCGCAATAGCGGCTGTTTGATTCAGGAAATTTCGGCGACTGACGTCCTGCGGCTCATTGCCATGGGGTTCTGTTTCACTGTTCTTCTTCATTAGGATCTACTCCTGTGTTGTCAGGCTCAAGGGTGAATAAACCTTGAAGTCGAAGTATTCTGACTCAGGGCAGTGTAAGAGATAGTTGATGCAGAACAAGAAATGGCGGTGTATCGACATTCCTATCTCTTTGGAGGTAGGTCAAGGCAGGGAGATATTACGAGCTTCAAAAACACATCATTGGGTGGAAGTCTTTACTTCCACCCACTGTAATTAACGATCTAAATCCGCGCTACTCAACGGTGACAGACTTGGCCAGATTACGAGGCTGATCTACATCTGTGCCTTTAAGCACCGCAACATGATAGGAAAGCAACTGAAGTGGAATGGTATACAGAATCGGCGCCAATAACTCATGGACCGGCGGCAATCGAATGACACGGATACCTTCCGTTTTCTCGATAGAGACCGCTTCATCGGCAAACACGTAAAGCTCACCACCACGGGCACGAACTTCCTGCAAATTTGATTTAAGCTTTTCAAGTAGCTGGTTATTCGGCGCGACGGTAACAACTGGCATGTCTTTATCCACTAAGGCCAGTGGACCATGCTTCAACTCACCGGCTGGATAGGCCTCCGCATGAATGTAGGATATTTCCTTAAGCTTGAGTGCACCCTCCATAGCAATTGGATACAAAGAGCCACGCCCCAAAAATAAGCTGTGATGCTTTTCAGCAAAACATTCCGACAGGCTCAGAATTTCTGCGTCCAACGCCAAAACACGCTCCACTTTTGCGGGCAACCCTTTGAGCGCCTCGACCAATTCCGCTTCAGTGACCCGCGACAGCCCATTGCGCTTCGCTAGCGCGATGGTCAAAATCATCAGAGCAACGAGTTGAGTTGTAAAAGCCTTGGTCGAGGCAACACCAATTTCAGGCCCTGCATGTGTCATCACCGTCAGGTCTGACTCCCTGACCAAAGAACTTCCTGGCACGTTACAAATCGAGATTGCCGATTTGAAGCCCGATTGCTTAGCCTGACGCAAGGCCGCAAGAGTATCAGCCGTCTCCCCAGACTGGGAGATGGTGACAAATAACATATCTTTGGTCACCACATGCTTGCGATAACGGTATTCGCTGGCAACTTCAACCTGGCAGGGAATGCCTGCCAACTCTTCTATCCAATACTTCGCTACCATACCTGAATGGTAACTGGTGCCGCAGGCGATAATTTGCACTGATCCTACGCCAGACAAAACCGAGTCAGCCTCAGAACCCAGAACTTGCTCCAGAACATGATCACCAGAAATACGTCCTTCGAGCGTGGCTGCGATAACCTTAGGTTGTTCATAAATCTCTTTGAGCATGAAGTGGCGATAAGCACCCTTGTCGGCACTATCTAATCCGTGCTCAAACTGCTGAACCTTTCGTGATGTTTCATTGCCATTGCGATCCCAGATTTTAATTTCCTCTCTCGTAACCCGGGCCATATCGCCTTCTTCTAAATAAATGAAGCGATCAGTCACCTGAAGTAGTGCAAGAGGATCAGACGCAATGAAGTTTTCGTCGATTCCAACACCGATAACCAAAGGGCTGCCCTCTCTCGCCACCAGAATCTCATCGGGGCTATCACTTTGAATGACGGCCAGTGCGTAGGCCCCCTTGAGTTCCTTAATTACAGTTTTCAGCGCTTGGGTTAAATTCGGGTCGCGGGAGAGAATTTTGTTTAGCAGGTGCACGACAACTTCGGTATCAGTCTCAGATTCAAAGACATAACCATCCAGCTTTAATTCGGAACGAAGCTCTTCAAAGTTCTCGATAATTCCGTTATGAACAAGCGCAAGTTTGTCACCTGACATATGGGGATGGGCGTTTCTGACAGCGGGTTTACCATGGGTGGCCCACCGGGTATGTGCTATTCCTACCTGGCCCGTGATGGGATGTGCCTGAAGGGCTGCCTCAAGCATTGCCACTTTTCCAACCTCTCGCTGACGACTGAGCAGCTTATCGTTTCCAATTATTGCCAAGCCTGCAGAATCATATCCTCGATATTCCAGACGCTTTAACCCTTCCAGAAGAATCCCGCTCACATTCCTTTGGGCAACAGCCCCTACAATTCCACACATGTCTAATCGCCATCCTTACTTCGATTATTTTGATTTGGAAAACTTACGTTTTGCTCAGTTTTTTGGGACGTTTCCAGCCAGCGATATTTCGCTGCTGTCCACGCGCAATTGCCAGCTGGTTGGTGTCTACATTCTTAGTGATGGTAGAACCTGCACCTACAGTCACATCATCAGCTAGCATAACGGGTGCGACCAGCGCTGTATTCGAACCAACAAAAACGCGATCCCCTATAGTCGTCTGAAACTTGTTGACGCCATCATAATTACAGGTAATGGTACCGGCGCCGATATTCACATCTTTTCCTACTGTCGCATCGCCCACATAGCTTAAATGGTTGACCTTACTACCCTCTCCCAAATGAGACTTTTTGATTTCCACAAAATTACCCACACGGGAATTTCGAGAGAGATAAGCTCCAGGCCGCAAACGCGCAAAAGGCCCCACATGGCACTCTGCTTCCAAAACAGCTTCATCAATCAAGGAATTTGACTCTATTTCAACGTTATCGCCAATACGCGAATTCCGGATGATGCAATTGGCGGCAATACTCACTCCTGAGCCAATTTCGCACTCGCCTTCAAAAACTACATTTATATCAATGAAGCAGTCTGTTCCAGTTTTGAGAATACCCCTAACATCCAAGCGGGACGGGTCAGCCAGGCTAACTCCATTTCTCATCAACAACTCAGCCACCTGTCGCTGGTAAATTCTCTCAAGGCGAGCCAGTTGAACACGATCATTGACGCCATCGACTTCCCAGGTTTGTGCTGGACTATAAGGGGTGATCTTGAGTCCCTCATTATTTGCCATCGCGACGATATCGGTTAGATAGTATTCTTTTTGAGCATTCGTATTTTTTAGTTTAGGAAGCCACTTTTTTAGATAATCTACAGGCAAGGCCATGATGCCTGTGTTTATCTCTTTAATGTCAAGCTGCTCTGTACTTGCATCTTTTTGTTCTACAATTGCAGTGATATTTCCTTGCTTATCACGAAGAATACGGCCATATCCAGTGCTGTCTTGCAACAAAACGGTCATCAGCCCAAATCCTGCATTCGCCGCGCTCAGAAATCCATGCAAACTATCGCCCTGAATCAGAGGAACATCGCCATAGAGAATCAGTACATTTGCCCCATTAGGTATGTGTTCCAAAACTTGCCCAACCGCATGACCCGTTCCTAATTGTTCTGCTTGCTCGACCCAGTTTAAATTCGGCGTCAAAACGCTAGTCTTTAGTTTTTCTCCCTGATGTCCATAAACCACATGAATCTTTTCTGGATTAAGACCCTGAGTAGTATCAATTACATGTTGGAGTAACGGCTTACCCGCCAAAGGATGCAAGACCTTGGGCAGCTCACTCTTCATTCGTGTTCCTTTGCCAGCCGCGAGGATAACAACATGCAGTTTCATAAACATTCCATTAATAATTCAGGATAGAGGCGTGGATTTAGTATAAACAAAAAAGGGGAAGTATAACCTTCCCCTTTCTACGTTTGATGTCACTTAACAATCACTTGTTAAGCTTTTTTCTCAACTGCTGAATTGTTCGCAACCGAGCAGCTGCTTCAGCCAACTGGCTAGCCGCTTTAGAATAGTCAAAGTCTGCACTCTTGTTATGGAGTGCTTTTTCTGCTTCTTCCTTGGCCTGCATTGCCGCCGCTTCATCCATATCAGATGCCCTTTGAGCACTGTCAGAAAGGATAGTTACGACGTTGGGCTGCACTTCGATAAAACCGCCCGTTACGAAGAAAATCTCTTCTTCCCCACCTTGCTTGATGACCCGGATAGGTCCAGGATTTAAAGCGGTCAGCAATGGAGTATGCCCAGGCGCTACACCCAAATCACCCTCTGATCCAGCCGCTATCACCATCTCTACAAGGCCAGAGAATATTTCTTTCTCGGCACTAACGATATCACAGTGAACACTAATTCCCATTTTTTAGGACCCCCAAGTGGTCTTATTTGGACTTGCCAGCCTTCTCAATGGCTTCGTCGATGCCGCCAACCATATAAAACGCCTGTTCTGGCAGGTGATCAAACTCACCTGACAACAACCCTTTAAAGCCACGAATTGTTTCTTTCAACTGCACATACTTACCTGGAGAACCGGTAAAAACTTCAGCTACGTGGAAAGGCTGTGACAAGAAGCGTTCTATCTTACGCGCTCGGGATACAACTTGCTTGTCCTCTTCAGACAGTTCATCCATACCCAAAATTGCGATGATATCCTTCAGCTCCTTGTAGCGCTGGAGAACAGTTTGCACGCCTCGCGCAACTTCATAGTGCTCGTGGCCAATAACCAGTGGATCCAACTGACGGCTGGTAGAATCCAGAGGATCGATAGCAGGATAAATACCTTTAGCAGCAATATCCCGACTTAATACTACAGTCGCATCCAAGTGAGAGAAGGTTGTCGCGGGTGACGGGTCAGTCAAGTCATCCGCAGGAACATAAACCGCCTGAACAGAGGTGATAGAACCGCTACGAGTAGAGGTAATCCGTTCCTGGAGCACGCCCATCTCTTCTGCCAACGTCGGCTGATACCCTACAGCTGAAGGCATACGACCCAGCAGAGCCGAAACTTCGGTTCCCGCCAAGGTATATCGATAGATATTGTCTACGAAAAGAAGTACATCTTTCCCTTCATCCCGGAATTTTTCAGCCATAGTCAAACCCGTCAAGGCCACACGCAGGCGGTTTCCTGGCGGTTCGTTCATCTGACCGTACACCATCGCTACTTTATCGAGTACGTTAGATTCCTGCATTTCGTAGTAGAAATCGTTACCTTCACGTGTACGCTCTCCGACGCCCGCAAATACGGACAAGCCAGAATGCTCTTTAGCGATGTTGTTGATCAGTTCCATCATGTTGACGGTCTTACCTACACCGGCACCACCGAACAGACCAACTTTACCACCCTTGGCAAAAGGACAAATCAAGTCGATAACCTTGATGCCGGTTTCCAGCAATTCAGAAGTTGCTGCTTGATCAGCGTAACCAGGTGCTTTGCGATGGATCGGGCTTCTCTCCTGTTCTCCGATAGGACCTTTTTCATCAATCGGATTACCGAGAACATCCATGATACGTCCCAGAGTAGCGGTACCGACTGGTACTGCAATTGGCTGGTTTGTGTTATCAACAGACAGTCCGCGACGAAGACCTTCCGTACTACCCATGGCAATTGTTCTAACAACGCCATCACCTAACTGCTGCTGCACTTCAAGAGTGGTTTCACCACCCACTACTTTTAATGCATCGTAAACTTTGGGCACCGAATCTCTTGGAAATTCGACGTCGATGACCGCCCCGATAATTTGAACAATCTGTCCGCTACTCATGGTGGGTTCCTCAAACAAATAAAAATTCTATACCTTAGACTGCAGCGGCACCGCCAACAATCTCCGCGATTTCTTGAGTAATCGCTGCTTGACGGGCTTTGTTGTACACCATCTGAAGTTCATCGATCAGGTTACCTGCGTTATCCGTTGCCGCCTTCATAGCAACCATTCGGGCAGCTTGTTCACAGGCAGCATTCTCTACTACAGACTGATAAACTTGAGATTCGATAAAACGAGTCAACAAACCATCCAGCAACGCCTTCGCGTCGGGTTCATAAATATAATCCCAATGACGCTTGGCCATTACATCATCGTCAGAAGGCGGCAGAGGCAGCAGCTGAGAAACAGTTGGAGACTGTGTCATCGTGTTTACAAATCGGTTGTAAACGACATACAGACGATCAATTTTTCCGTCTGCATAAGCATCCAACATTACCTTAACAGAACCTATTAGTTTACCAACCGAAGGTTCATCACCAAGATGATTCAGTGCGGCTACGACATTACCACCGTAGTTTTTGAAAAAGCTCATGGCCTTTGTACCAATGGCACAAAGATCAACATCAACTCCTTTCTCTTTCCAGCCTTTCATTTCACGAGTCAACTCGCGGAAGGCATTTACGTTCAAACCACCACACAAACCCCGATCGGTTGATACAATAATGTACCCCACCCTTCGTGCCTGACGCTCCTGCATGAACATGTGTCTATATTCAGGGTTGGAGTTGGCGATATGACTGATTACATTTCGAATTCTCTCAGCATAAGGTCTTCCAACAGCCATCCTTTGCTGAGCTTTTCGCATTTTACTTGCAGCAACCAGCTCCATCGCACTCGTGATTTTTTGAGTACTTTTGATACTGCTTATCTGCGTTTTAATCTCTTTGCCGACAGCCATAAAAAGTTGCCTTTAAGCTCTTAGTGAATGTGTGGGCTGATTTCTCAGCCCCCTTTCTTACCAGGTTTGAGTCGCCTTAAACTTGGTCAGACACTCCTTCAAACCAGCAGCGATTTCATCATTAAAATCGCCTGTGGCATTCACTTTATCCAGCAAACTCGCAAACTCACTGCGCGCATAAGACAACAGCGCTGCTTCAAAAGCTACAATCTTCTTCGCAGGTACATCATCAATGAAGCCTTCGTTGGCTGCAAACAGCACCAAGCCCATCTCACCCACTTTCATCGGAGAGTACTGCTTTTGCTTCATTAACTCAGTTACTCTCGCACCGTGTTCAAGCTGCTTGCGAGTCGCTTCGTCCAAGTCAGATGCAAACTGAGCGAAGGCCGCCAATTCACGATATTGAGCCAACGCCAGACGAATACCACCGCCAAGCTTTTTCATGATTTTGGTCTGTGCGGCACCACCTACCCGTGAAACCGAGATACCTGCGTTCATCGCCGGACGGATACCTGAGTTAAACAGGTTAGTTTCCAGGAAGATCTGACCGTCGGTAATCGAGATTACGTTTGTAGGAACAAATGCAGATACGTCACCGCCCTGAGTTTCAATGATCGGTAGAGCAGTCAAGGAACCTGTCTGACCCTTAACTTCACCATTGGTCATCTTCTCGACGTAATCTTCATTTACGCGTGACGCACGTTCCAGCAGACGGGAGTGCAGATAAAATACGTCCCCAGGAAACGCCTCACGGCCGGGCGGACGACGCAGCAGCAATGAAATTTGACGGTACGCAACAGCCTGCTTGGACAGATCATCATATACAATCAAGGCATCCTGGCCACGATCACGGAAGTATTCTCCCATCGTACAACCTGAATAAGGCGCCAGAAACTGCATAGACGCCGGGTCTGCTGCACCTGCTACAACAACGATGGTATGAGCCATCGCGTCGTGCTCTTCCAGCTTACGAACCACGTTGGCAATGGAAGACTGCTTCTGACCGATTGCCACGTAAATGCACTTAATACCCGTGCCTTTCTGGTTAATAATCGCGTCGATAGCCAGTGCAGTTTTACCCGTCTGACGATCGCCGATAACCAGTTCGCGCTGACCCCGGCCCACAGGCACCATGGTATCAACAGATTTGTAACCCGTCTGCATGGGCTGACCCACCGATTTACGGGCAATAACACCCGGAGCGACTTTTTCAATCGGCTGGGTTTTGTCAGTATTTAAAGCACCCTTGCCATCGATTGGATTACCCAATCCATCAACAACACGGCCCAGAAGCGCTTCGCCTACGGGGACCTCAAGGATTTTACCGGTTACACGAACCTTTTGGCCTTCGGCCAATCCCTGGTAGTCGCCCAATACAACGGCACCGACGGAGTCTCTTTCCAAGTTCAGGGCTAAACCAAACAAACCGCCCTCGAACTCGATCATTTCACCGTACATGACGTCGTTCAAACCATGAATTAATACGATACCGTCTGAAACACTTACGATAGTGCCTTCTGTTCTCGCTTCAGACGAAATATCCAACCTCTCGATGCGCTTTTTAATGATTTCGCTGATCTCGGATGGATTCAGTTGCTGCATGACTTTTGTCCTCAAAACCTAAAATTGGGTCAGGAATTCACTGCTTCGGCAAGCTTGGTCAACCTGCCCCTGATAGATGCATCAATAACCGTGTCACCTGCTCTGATCACCACACCGCCGATTAGCGACGGGTTAATCGCAGTTTGCAAGGTCACTTTTCGATCCAGCTTTTTCTGTAATGCATTTTGAAGCTTCTTCTGTTGCTCGGCTTCAATTTCAAAAGCAGTTTCGACGGTCACATCTACGGTTGATTCAAGCAGCGCCTTATGTTCTTCAAAAAGCACGGAAATTTCAGGTAGTAGCGGCAGGCGCCCAGAATCAGCGAGTACCTTTACCAAATTAATTCCGTCTTTGCTGAGCTTCTGCCCACATGTATCGACAACCAAATCAGCTTTAGTATCAGATCCAAGCCCGGGATGCGACAGGACTTTGGCCATCTGAACATCTTTAGCTACAAGAGACAGCAAGGCCAGATCATCTGACCATTGCTGCACTAACTTGTTAGCATCTGCCAATTCAAAAACTGCCTTTGCATAGGGTCTGGCCAGCGTCGTTGTTTCAGCCATAGGGATTTACCTTCAGAGCTCCGCTGCCAGTTTGTCCAACATTTTACTGTGGGCTTTTGCATCGACTGCACTCTCAAGAATTTTCTCAGCTCCCGCCACTGCCAAAGCAGCAACTTCAGCTCGCAGCGATTCTTTCGCCCGATTCTTTTCCTGATCAATTTCAGCTTTCGCTAAAGCAATCAAACGCTCACCTTCCTGACGAGAGGAGTCTTTAGCTTCCTCAATCATTTGGGTGGCCCGTTTGTTGGCCTGCTCAATGATAGCCGCAGCTTGTTGCTTGGCCTCCTTGAGTTCCAACGTAACTTTTTCTTGCGCAAGCGTAAGGTCACGAGCTGCTCTTTCAGCAGCTTGTAAGCCGTCGGCAATCTTTTTCTCGCGCTCTCTCAATGCCTGTATGATGGGAGGCCATACATACTTCATGCAGAACACGACAAAGACAAAGAAAGCTATCGCTTGCCCTATCAGTGTAAGGTTGATATTCACGTCTACACCTCTAACGTTTGGTCGGTGTGTGGAAAGTTTCGTTAACTAGCTTAAGAAAGCTGACCAACAAACGGATTCGCAAACGTGAAGAACAGTGCAATACCGACACCAATCATGGTTACAGCGTCAAGCAGACCAGCTACGATGAACATTTTAACCTGAAGCATCGGTACCATTTCAGGCTGACGAGCTGCGCCTTCAAGGAACTTGCCACCGAGCAGACCAAAACCAATTGCGGTTCCGAGAGCGCCCAGACCAATCAGCAGAGATACAGCAATAGCGGTTAATCCAACTACAGTTTCCATTTTGACTCCTAAAGTTTCAGTGATTAAAAAGGTTAAGTTACGTTTAGATTAATGGTCTTCGTGCGCCATACTCAGATACACAATCGTCAGCATCATGAAAATGAAAGCCTGAAGAGTAATGATCAGAATATGGAATATCGCCCAGGGTACTGACAGAAATCCTTGTGCCCAGAAAGGCAGTAAGGCAATCAGTATGAATATGAGTTCGCCCGCGTATAGGTTACCGAAAAGTCGTAATGCCAAAGAAATGGGCTTGGCAATTAATCCGACGCCTTCGAGCAAGAAGTTAAAAGGAATCATCCACTTGCCAAAGGGCTGTAACGTCAATTCACCCATAAAGCCACCAACACCTTTAATTTTGATGCTGTAGTAAATAATTAGAAAAAACACTGATAACGACATACCCAACGTAACGTTGATATCTGTGGTAGGCACAACCTTCATGTATTGCACACCAGCCAGATGAAACAGTTGGGGTAGAAAATCAACAGGAATCAAATCCATAAAGTTCATCAGGAAAATCCAGCAGAATATAGTCAATGCCAGAGGGGCAATGACACTGTTTTTTCCATGAAACGTCTCTTTGACGCTGCTATCAACGAACTCGACAATTACTTCGACAAAGTTCTGTAAACCACCCGGAACACCACTGGTCACAGACTTGGCGACTTTTGAAAACACCCACGCGAAAATAATGCCCAAGCCAATCGACCAGAGCATACTGTCCACATGGATAGCCCAAAAGCCCATTTCAGAGGCTTCTTTGGCTGTATGGGCAAAACCCCAGCCGTTCACGGGGTGGTTACCATAGACTAGGTTTTGCAAGTGGTGCTGTATGTAGGATGAAGCAGTTAAGGTCTCACCAGCCATGATTTACTCTCAATGATTCCGTTTCGGATTGTGAGTTAGCAGCTTCGAAGACCACCAACTCACAGCCTGTGTGCCTATAAACGCTATAAATAAGGTGGGCGAATTGAGCGGCTTAACAAAATAAAAAACCAAGAAAAACAATAAAGCTGTAAGTACCAACTTAACTGCTTCGGCCTTATACATTGTAGAAATTATTTTCTTTGCTGCTCTCGCACCTTGGTGCTGGAAGGCTTTCAATGCGAAATAGCTGTTGGGTATCCAACAAATGAGTCCACCCAACAATGCTGAATAGGCGCTTATTGGGCTATGCACCCATCCAATAAGCGTAACCGTTACAACGACTAATCCCTGTGTAACGATTAACCTTCCAAGAGGTGGGGCACCGATGCTATTTCGAATATCTTCTTCCAATCAACATTCTTAATTACGCCCCGAATCGGCGTAAAACGCTGACCAGGAATTAAAAGGCGGAGGAATTATATTGTCTTAGCTTGAAAGGATCAACTGCCGGCCAAATATTAATCTAACCTCAGTGGATATGAGCCAAGATACCATCCAGTTCATCCAAGGATGTGTACTGAATGATTAACCTCCCTTTTCCCTTCGACTGATGGTCAATCTGTACATTAGCCCCCAGTCGTTCGGACAGATCGTCCTGCAATCTGTTGATATTTGGATCAATTTTTCTTATCCCCACATTCTCGACCGGGGTTTCGAGCGTCTTCTTTACCAGGGCTTCAGTTTGTCGAACAGATAAACCTTTGCTTACGATCAGGCTCGCGATTTGCGATTGCTTCACACTATCCAGCGAGAGAAGAGCCCTCGCATGCCCCATCTCAATATCTCCATGCTCTAACATTGTCTTAACTTCATCAGAGAGATTAAGTAAGCGCAGCAGGTTGGTTACCGCTGTTCTGGACTTACCCACCGCGTCAGCAACCTTTTGCTGAGTGAGTCCGAACTCATCCTGTAACCGCTTGAGAGCAATAGCTTCTTCAACAGGATTCAAATCTTCGCGCTGAATATTTTCAATCAACGCCATTGCAATCGCAGATTCATCAGACACATCGCGTATCACGACCGGAATACGATCGATTCCGGCCAGTTGTGAGGCCCTCCAACGACGTTCCCCAGCGATAATTTCATATCGACCATTACTAACCGGTCTTACGACAATCGGTTGAATAATGCCTTGCTGTCGTATTGATTCAGCCAGTTCTTCAAGGGCTTCTGCATGCATATCACGTCGAGGTTGATATTTTCCCCGTTGAATTAAATCCACAGGCAGCTCTTTCAGAGTATTGTCAGACTCGAACAAATCTGAGCCAGTGGGTTCTTCTTCAATTGATTTGGCTCTCGCACCGGAAAGGAGAGCATTCAACCCACGATCCCCCAACCCTCGTTTTTTGATCACGTATCAGTTTCCGCTTGTTATCTTTTTTCAGACTGGTTCTGGAATGTTTTTCTTTTTGATGTCTTCAGTTCTTCGGATCATTTCACCTGCAAGTGCAAGATAGGCTATGGCTCCCCTGGACGTTTTATCATATTTCAGGGCTGGCATCCCATAGGAGGGTGCTTCAGCCAGTCTGACATTTCGGGGAATTACAGAGCGATAGACTTTGTCGCCAAAATATTCAGATATTTGCCGAGAAACATCCTGAGTCAAACTGTTTCTCGGATCGTACATGGTGCGCAACAATCCTTCAATTTCAAGATTTGGATTCACTGTTTCCTGGATCTGCTCGACTGTGTTCATCAGTGCAGCCAAGCCTTCCAACGCATAATACTCGCATTGCATCGGGATTAGGACACCATCAGCAGCCACAAGAGCGTTTAAAGTCAGCATGTTCAATGAGGGGGGGCAGTCGATAAGTATAAAGTCATAAGCTTTACTTACCTCACCCAACGCCTTTTTCAAGCGATATTCACGGCCTATCTCACTTAACAACTCTACTTCTGCCGCCGTAAGATCTCCATTCGCAGGCATCACCTGATAACCTGCAATCTCCGCGTCTACGATCGCTGTAGCTGGCTGACATTTTTTAGTAAGGACTTCATATACAGTATGATCTACCGCATTTTTATCAACACCACTTCCCATAGTGGCATTTCCCTGCGGATCCAAATCAATTAGCAATACTTTACGTTTGGTAGCAGCCAATGAAGCGGCAAGGTTCACGCTGGTCGTAGTCTTGCCCACACCCCCTTTCTGATTTGCAATTGCCAAGATCCGTGTCATTTTGATGACCTATTATTTAACTATGTTTAATTATTACTAACTGCCGTTGGGCTTCATTACCTGGCACGTTGAGGCGATGCGATTGAGAAATGGAAAACCGTTTGGGAACACTGAGCTGCTCCTCTTCTTCAAGACCCGCTTTCATCGCAAAGAATAGAGTTTCTGGCGTCGCAATTCTATCACAACTTTCCAGCATACTACCCAGACTGCTAAAAGCTCTTGAAATGATGCCATCGATTTCGACAGGGGGAGTCCAGTTTTCAATACGAGCATTAATTACTTCAATATTATTCAGTTTAAGTTCTATCACGCACTGTGTCAGAAATCGGGTACGCTTGCCATTGCTGTCTAATAAAAACCAAAAACTTTCTGGCATAGAAATTGCCAAAGGAAGGCCAGGCAACCCTGCACCTGTACCTACATCCAGAAAATGTTTCCCAGCGATAAAAGGCAGAACAGAGAGAGAGTCTAAAATATGCCGGCTGACATGCTCTTTTGGATTTCTTACCGCTGTAAGGTTGTAGGCTGTATTCCACCGCGATAACAATGCAAGATACCCAAGAATCTTTGCTAACTGATCATCAGTCAAACACAGATTCATGCTGTTTAACCCTTCCAAAAGTTGCTTCTTTTGGAAAGCACCAAGGTCCTCAGGCAATTCGTTTTTGGATCGCACTACGTTTCTTCAAAAAAATTAATAATAATGAGATGGCAGCAGGGGTTACACCGGGAATCCTGGAGGCTTGAGCAAGCGTTTCAGGTCTTACGTCACTAAGCTTTTGTTTGATTTCATTGGACAAACCTTGAACTTGAGTATAATCCAATTCTTCCGGAATTCGGGTATTTTCCTGTTTTCTTTGCCGCTCAATTTCATCCTTCTGGCGCTCAATATAACCCGCGTACTTTGCCTGGATTTCTATCTGCTCGGCTACATCAGCATCAATTGCAAGTAACTCAGATCTGACAGCAGTCATCACTGCCCAGTTTGCTTCCGGACGTTTAAGTATGTCGGCCAGATTGTATTCCCGGGTTAACGTGGCCCCTACTTTCTCTTCGACTAATCGAGCTTCTTCCGTACCCGGCTTAATCCACATCGTCCGCAAGCGCACACTTTCACGTTCAACAGCTTCGCGCTTCCGGCAAAATACTGCCCAACGATCATCGGGTACGACTCCGAGTCGACGACCCTCTTCAGTCAGACGAAGGTCCGCATTGTCTTCCCTTAGCATCAATCGATATTCGGCACGACTAGTGAACATGCGATAAGGTTCTTTTGTGCCTAACGTGATTAAATCATCAACCATCACTCCCATGTAGGCCTGGTCGCGCATGGGATACCAACCTTCCTTATCCTGAGCCCTTAATCCAGCATTTATTCCCGCCAGGATTCCCTGCGCAGCTGCCTCCTCATATCCAGTTGTTCCATTGATTTGACCGGCAAAATACAGATTTTTTATGAACTTAGTTTCAAGCGTGGGACGAAGATCCTGAGGATTAAAGAAGTCATATTCGATGGCATATCCGGGACGCGTGATATGGGCTTGCTCCATCCCCACAATCGAGCGAACCAATTTAAGCTGGACATCAAAAGGAAGACTGGTTGATATGCCATTTGGATAAAGTTCATGGGTGCTCAGACCCTCTGGTTCGATGAAAACCTGATGCGACTGTTTATCAGCGAAACGTTGTATTTTATCTTCAATCGACGGGCAATAACGCGGTCCGACACCCTCAATCTTACCGGTATACATCGGAGAACGATCCATACCGCCTCTTATGATGTCATGGGTAAGTTCATTGGTTCGTGTTATATAGCAACTAATTTGTTTTGGATGCTGCGCTACTGTGCCCATAAACGACATCACTGGTGTAGGTGTATCGCCTGGTTGTTCCTGCATCACTGAAAAATTGACGGATTTAGCATCAATACGGGGGGGTGTCCCGGTTTTGAGACGCGCAACCCGAAAAGGTAATTCTCTCAATCGCTTTGATAATGCATTCGCAGGAGGATCTCCCGCTCTGCCTCCAGAGTAATTCTGTAAACCGATGTGAATCACGCCTCCCAGAAAAGTACCGGTCGATAGCACCACAGACTTACTTAAAAACTTCAACCCCATTTGTGTCACAACGCCAGTAACCCGGTCATTTTCTACAATCAGGTCATCTACCGCCTGTTGGAACAGATGCAAATTTTTCTGATTCTCCAGTAGGCTTCGAATAGCCGCTTTGTAAAGCACACGATCAGCCTGAGCACGAGTGGCACGAACCGCCGGGCCTTTGCGTTCATTCAACACTCGAAATTGAATGCCTCCTAAATCAGTAGCAACCGCCATTGCACCGCCCAAGGCATCAACCTCTTTAACCAAATGGCTCTTGCCGATTCCTCCGATCGCAGGATTACATGACATTTGTCCAAGCGTTTCGATGTTATGTGACAATAAAAGGGTCTGGCATCCCATTCGGGCTGCAGCCAAAGCAGCCTCAGTACCAGCATGACCACCGCCAATAACGATGACATCAAAAGTTTGTGAATACAGCATGGGAAGTAAACCAATGTTTTGTAAAATCGAATTTCGCTATTCTATCTAAGTTAACTAAATATGCCTATGGAACAATGCAAATTCAGGCTAAATTTCGTACAACACACAAAAATCTAACAGCTGCTTAGATTGCCTAATATTCAATCCGATTATCAGAGGGTTATACAACCTTTCTAAACAAGTTATCAATATAGTTATCCACAGGCTTTTAGAGGATCTACACTCTAAAAGTTAGAATAAGGCATTGTTATATATTGAAAAAAATATAAAATCTATGAATCAGCCTTGTTTAGCAAGCATAGTTATCCACAGCTTTTACTTGCCTATACAAAAGCTGGAAAAAATCCGCCCTAGCAGGTCATCCGAGCTAAATACGCCCGTAATGGACTCCAAAGACTGCTGAGCCATCTTTAGTTCTTCTGCAACAAGTTCTCCCGCCTGACGGGTGAGAAGATGCGCTTTAGCTTCTTGAATATGAAATTTAGCATTCTTGATCGATTCCAAATGCCTGCGCCGCGCGATAAATTGCCCTTCAACAGTCGACTGGAATCCAACAGATTTTTTCAGATAGTCTCGGAGCTCTCTCATACCACTACCGCACTTGGCTGATATTCGGCAAACAACCCACTCACCGTCATTGAATATCCCCGGAGATTCTCCCGAAACGTCTATTTTGTTACGAACGACAAGCAGCTTTCGCTTATCGGCCAATGACAAAAAATACTGGGTCAAATAAGACGATGCATCTTGTTCGGTGAATTTGCTGCTATCTACCAACAGTAGAATGAGATCAGCCTGCTCAATTTCCTTTCTTGCTCTTTCAATACCCAGTTTCTCGACAGGATCATCACTTTCGCGCAAACCTGCAGTATCTATGATGTGCAATGGCATACCATCGATAAGAATATGCTCCGATAGAACGTCTCGGGTTGTGCCTTCAAATTCAGTAACAATTGCTCTTTCTGAGCCAGAAAGAGCATTCAAAAGACTGGACTTGCCAGCATTAGGTTTTCCAGCCAATACAACTTTCATACCCTCTCGCAATAGTGTTCCCTGAGAGGCTGTCAGCAATACCTCGTCGATCCAATGCTGAATGTTTTCTATATCTTTGAGTACCTTGCCATCAGACAAAAAATCTATTTCTTCTTCAGGAAAATCAATTGCCGCTTCAACGTACATTCGCAAAAGAATGAGATCTTCCACTAGTAAGTTAATCTTCTTGGAAAAATCGCCTTGCAATGAACGAACCGCGCCCAAAGCAGCTTGTTCGGAAGAAGCGTCAATTAGATCAGCAATGGCCTCTGCCTGTAAAAGATCTATCTTATCATTCAAAAAAGCGCGTTCAGAGAATTCTCCAGGGTTAGCAATTCTCGCGCCTAAATTCACCACTCGACGCATTAACATATCAAGCACCACAGGACCCCCGTGGCCCTGGAGTTCAAGTACATCTTCACCGGTAAAACTATTCGGTGCTGAAAAAAATATCGCTATTCCCTGATCAATTTGGCGGTCACCATCAATAAAGGGTGTATAAGTTGCAACTCGCGCTTTCGGGATAAACCCTAGAAGCTGACGGGCTATAGCACCTGCCTTTTTCCCGGAGACACGCACGATACCAACCCCTCCTCGTCCAGGAGGGGTCGCAATCGCTGCAATGGTGTCAGGATTGGATTCCATTTGTAAATCTACCGGGATTTACTTCCTTCATTTTCAATTTTTCTGGTGATTACCCATTGCTGAGCAATTGAAAGAAGATTGTTCACAAACCAATACAACACCAGACCGGCTGGGAACCAAAGGAAAAAAACCGTGAAAATAACTGGCATCAATTGCATCACTCTGGCCTGAACTGGGTCTGGCGGAGTTGGGTTTAGTTTCATCTGTATAAACATCGTCGCCCCCATGAGCAACGGCAGTATGAAATAGGGGTCCTTAATAGAAAGATCCTGAATCCATCCAAAAAAAGGAGCCTGACGCAATTCAACACTTTCAAGCAAAACCCAATACAACGCTATAAATACGGGCATTTGAACAAGGATCGGTAGGCATCCACCCAAAGGATTAATCTTTTCCTTTCGATAGAGTTCCATCATAGCTTGAGACATGCGCTGACGGTCATCTCCGTACTGCTCTTTCAAGCGAGTCAACTCAGGCGCTACTCGTCGCATATTCGCCATTGATCGGTAACTTGCGGCTGACAAGTGAAAGAATACAGCTTTAATTGATATGGTAAGAAGAATGATAGCCAGGCCCCAGTTACCCACAAAGTCGTGCATAAATTCGAGAACCAGGTAGAGTGGCTTGGCAATCAACCAGAGCCATCCAAAATCGACAGTTAAGGCCAAGTTTGGGTGAACTCTATCTAAAAGCTCTATTACTTTTGGGCCTACGTAAAGTTTCGCACCTGTTTCCAGTGTAGCTCCGGGAAGTATTTCATTCTGGGACTCAACATAACCCATCAAAAATTGGTTCCCTTTTGCCTTAATTTGAAATTTACGGTTTTGTTGTGATTCAGGCACCCATGCGCTTAAAAAATAGTGCTGGTTAAATGCTATCCATCCATCGCTAGATTCGACGGCCTCAACTTTTTCCATATCGCTAAAGCTGAATTTTTCATAGGGGGCATCCTTAGTGGAAATAATCGCTCCCAAAAAGGAAGATGCTCCAACACCTGCAGATTGAGTTGGATCAGGTGACTGATCCCTGACTAACTTGGCAGCAAAGTAGCCTTTCCAGGCGGAAGCACTGTTATTCTTAATAGTGTAATCAAGCGATATCAAATAATCTGAAGGTTTGAAGGTAAATGTCTTTACGATACTCTTTTGGTCCGTTTCAGTACTCAATTGAACTTTTAGGACTTCATCACCTTCCTTTAGTTCATAACTGTGTTCGTTACTAGAGTAAAGAATTTCTGCGTCTGTCCATTTTTGATTTTGCGAATCTACACCAATCAAAGCGCTTTCAGCCGTAAAAGTTCGACCTTCAGTTGTTTGCAGAACCAATGGAGTGGGATCATTCAACGAAACAGGGTATTTCCGGAGTGCGCTGTAAACCACCTGACCGCCGACGGGGTCAATTTTGACTTCCAATACGTCAGTCTTCACGGTAATGAGCTGCCGTTCTTTAGTCACATTCACAGATTCAGAAAGCTCCCCTGCTGTCTCTTTCGAGCCAGGTATTGTCATTTCATTAAACGAGCTTTGGTTACTGCTGACTGGTTCTGAAACAGAACTCGAAGTCAATTCTTCCGAGATTGGCTGAGAAGGAGTAGGCGGCGTTCCGTAGTCTTCATTCCATGCAAGAATCATCATGTAACTGATAACGAGAAGGCTGGCAATAATAAGGGTTCTGAGTGTATCCATGAAAGAGGTCACTTAAGGTTTCAATTGAGAATGATCGTGGTTACGCCCTGAATGGCCAGGAACTGGGTCACATCCACCTGGCGACCAAGGATGACATCTTAGCAAACGCCGAACAGCAAAATAACATCCCTTAAGAGATCCATGGCGTTTGATGCTTTCTATCGCATATGTTGAGCAGGTCGGATGAAATCTGCAATGCATTCCTATGAATGGGCTTAACGTCAGTTGATAGCCTCTGATAAACCCAACCAATATGATCATCAGGCATTTTTCGAGCATTGCGAATGCTTTGAGGAAAGTCATGTTGAAGTGAGAGGGGAAGCTGGTCGGTACTTTTTGACGTGTTGAAGCTGAATTTTAGTCAATAACTCAGAAAACTTATCCTTGGAATTAGACTTTGTCCAGTTCGTTTGGATGCGGCGAGTTAGAACAACAATATCTATTGCCGGTAGCTCATTCTGCTTTAGCCTGAACACCTCTCTACAAACTCGCCTTAGCATGTTTCGGGAACAGGCTAATTTGACATTTTTTTTTGCAAAGACAAACCCTACCCGCGGAATCTGTAGTTGGTTTTCTTTGGCAAGAATTAAGAAATGATCATTCCCCGCTTTGAAAGCAGGACCTTCAAAAACAAAGCTGAACTCACGTGCGGTCAATAATCTAGACGCACGTGTAAACCGGTAGCTTTGCACACAAGTTGACAGTTTGAAGCCGCTATTTATGCAGACAAACGTTTGCGACCGCGTGCTCTTCTTGCATTGATTACTGCACGGCCATTTTTAGTAGCCATGCGGGCGCGGAATCCGTGGGTACGCTTACGCTTTAGAACGCTAGGTTGGAAAGTACGTTTCATGTCCGTAACTCACTCTTAATACGAGGTTAAAATTCAGGGAGCGTGATTCTAAGGAATCATTCAAATAAAAGCAAATATATATATGTTCTTTTTTGATCTTGTTGAGTTTATAGAAGCCTTTTTCTGTGTATAACATGAAAAAATCAATAATAATCAGCACTATGATTCATTTATTATTTCTGAGTAACTCTGTAAAAACGGACCAAATTGAAAGAATTATCTGTGGATAAAATATCAGTTTTTCCACAGGTCAAGTTATTCAAGAGCGGGTCACCAGGTTTTCAACAGGTTTATTAATGGAATAAGCAAATAACAAAAAGGTATAAATCTGCAAAGGAGGTATGTTGTTAACAAGCCTGTGAATAACCTTTATCAAGCCTTACACGCGCTTGCACGAGTTATCCACAAGGCGTTTAGCAAGTCGGTGAACATAGAGTAGTATCTCGAACTATTGCTCTGTAAAATCCCTACTGTCTGTCTTAAAACAAGAATGACCTCTTCCTTCGGTTCTCGCCTTTTTTCCTAAGGTGAAGTGGTACGGTTTCGTGGGTGCGTATTGTCAAAGGCAGGGAATTATTTGGAGGGGTATGTAATCAGTGGAAACATGGCATCAGTGTTTGGAACTACTTCAAGATGAGATTCCAGCGCAGCAATTTAATACTTGGTTGAGGCCACTCCAAGTTCAGGAAAAAGAGGGCACCATCGCGCTGTTTGCCCCCAATCGTTTTGTCCTGGATTGGGTAAACGAAAAGTACCTGAGCAGGATTATGGAAATTCTATCGCAGATTTCTGAGGGTACTGTTCCGAAAGTTACCTTAAAAATTGGGTCCGTTGCTAAGGTAGATTCGAGTACTCCCAAGAAAAGTGCGGTTACTGAACCTGCAAAAAAGAGAGACTTACCGATTGAAAAATCTGATGAAGGAGATAGTGACTTCATTGAGCGTCCCTCTGGGCGCGAAGTTCGTGTTGAAGGTGCCATGAAGCATGAGAGTGCTTTGAATTCCAGTTTTACCTTCGAGACATTTGTAGAAGGCAAATCTAATCAATTAGCCCGTGCCGCAGCAATGCAAGTAGCCAATAATGCAGGCGGGGCCTACAACCCCTTGTTCCTTTATGGAGGGGTGGGTTTAGGAAAAACTCATTTAATGCATGCAGTGGGAAATGCGATTGTTTCAAAGAACCCGGCTGCCAAAGTTGTTTATCTCCATTCAGAACGATTTGTTGCTGATATGGTTAAAGCACTTCAGTTGAATGCAATAAATGATTTCAAACGGTTTTATCGATCTGTTGATGCTCTTTTGATAGATGACATTCAGTTTTTCGCTAGAAAGGAGCGTTCTCAGGAAGAGTTTTTCCATACGTTTAACGCGCTTCTTGAGGGGGGACAGCAGATGATTTTAACGTGTGATCGATATCCAAAAGAAATTGATCATATGGAAGAACGTTTGAAATCTCGGTTTGGATGGGGTTTGACTGTTATGGTCGAGCCGCCGGAACTTGAAACCCGGGTAGCTATATTGATGAAAAAGGCCGAGCAGGCGAAAGTTAACCTTAGCCATGAGTCCGCTTTTTTTATAGCACAGAAGATTCGCTCTAATGTTCGGGAGCTGGAAGGTGCGCTAAAGCTCGTAATAGCGAACGCGCATTTTACGGGTCAGGAGATTAACCCTGCCTTTATCAGGGAATGCTTAAAAGATCTTTTGGCTTTGCATGACAAGCAAGTAAGTATTGATAATATCCAGCGTACTGTTGCCGAATACTACAAAATCCGCGTTTCTGATCTTTTATCAAAACGGAGAACCCGGTCAATTACGCGTCCCAGGCAAATGGGAATGGCACTTGCCAAGGAGCTTACCAATCACAGCTTACCTGAGATCGGAGAGGCATTTGGCGGACGGGATCATACGACTGTTTTGCACGCGTGCAAGGTCGTCTTCGGATTGAAACAGAGCGATCCAACTATCAGGGATGATTATCAAAACTTTATGAAAATTTTGACGACTTAAAATTTTAACGGTGAATAGATGAAGCTTTCATTAGCACGGGAGATGCTTCTTCCCGCACTTCAAATGATTTCAGGGGTTGTAGAGAAGCGGCATACCATGCCAATTTTGGCGAACTTTCTTTTGAAGGTGATTAACGGTCGTTTGACAATTACCGGAACCAATATGGAAGTAGAAATGATTGCTTCTATAGGAGGGGTTCCTGTAAGCGAAGGGTTTCGAACGACAGTACCCGCAAGAAAGCTAGTCGATATTTTCAGAGCCTTACCTGAGGATGTAATGGTCGACCTCGAGTTAAAGGACAATCGGCTGGATATTCGTGCGGGAAATAGTCATTTTACACTTGCCACCCTCCCAGCAGACCATTTTCCAAGTATCGATGCCGAAGATGACAGTGTAACCATTAAAATTCCTCAAAAAAATCTAAAGAAACTAATCGACTCTGTCGCGTTTGGAATGGCCCAACAAGATGTAAGGTATTACCTTAACGGCATGCTATTCGAGATTACCCAGTCCGAACTTAAGGCTGTCGCCACTGATGGCCATCGTTTGGCGTTGTCTAGTCTTGAAGTTACTACGGGAATTGAAGATGTCAGGGCAATAATCGTCCCTAGAAAAGGCGTCTTGGAGCTGGCTAAACTTTTGCAGGATACAGAGTCGCTCTGCACGGTCACTGTAGGAAAAAATCATCTGAAAGCATCAGTTGATTCGTTTACATTTACTTCCAAGTTGATTGATGGAAAATTTCCTGATTATCAAAGAGTTATACCTAAGGGAGGCGATAAAAAAGTTATAGCTGACAGACATGATTTAAAGGATGTTTTAGTTCGGGCAAGCATTTTAAGTCATGAAAGTATTCGTGGTATAAGACTTTTTCTGGAACCCTCAGTGCTGATGGTCTCGGCCAACAATCCAGATCAGGAAAAAGCTGAGGATAGTTTAACGGTAGAATATAGCGGCGAACCTTTGCAGATTGGATTTAACGTTAGTTATCTGTTGGATGTAATGAATGCAATAAAGGAGGATCGGATTAGACTCACGCTGTCATCAAACAATAACAGCGCATTAATCGAAGGCGAGCATTCGAGTGATACCCTTTATGTAGTGATGCCGATGAGGCTCTAGTTTTCAAGGAAGAATTTGATGAGTGTATTTAAAGATTCCGTAAAAGCGGCAAAGCGAATTGGTCAAACAGCTAAGGTTGTAGGAACTACCGCGACACGGTGGGCTATGGGGAACAGGCCTCCAACTGCACGTTTGGTTCGTCAGACATTCGAAGAATTAGGCGCGACTTATATTAAATTGGGCCAGTTTATTGCGAGCTCACCCACGTTTTTTCCAAAAGAATACATTGATGAGTTTCAATTGTGTTTGGATAAAACGAAAGCTATTCCTTTTTCTGAGATTAATCGAATTTTGATTGAAGAACTTGGTCCTGATTACAATCGAGTCATTTTTTCTTATATAGATCAAACGCCGCTCGCTTCCGCATCGATTGCACAGGTACATGCCGCAAAGTTAGTCACAGGAGAAGATGTCGTAATTAAAGTTCAGAAGCCTGGAGTGAGAAATATATTGCTTACTGATCTGAATTTTCTGTATGTCGCAGCAAAACTGATAGAGGCAATAGCACCAAAAATATCCTGGACGTCTCTTTCTGGCATCATTGAAGAAATTCAGCGAACGATGATAGAAGAATGTGATTTTTATAAAGAGGCCAACAATTTACAGGAGTTTCAAAAATTCCTGGATGATACGGGTAACGCTGATGTTGTCGTTCCAAAGGTTTATAGTCATGCGAGTGCACTTCGTGTTCTTACCATGGAGCGATTTTTTGGGGTCCCGTTGACGGATTTAGACACTATTCGAAAGTACTGCAGTGATCCAGAAACAACACTCGTTACAGCGATGAATACTTGGTTTGCAAGTCTTACACAGTGCAATTTTTTCCATGCAGATGTCCATGCTGGAAATCTAATGGTTTTACGTGATGGTAAGATAGGATTTATTGATTTTGGAATCGTTGGTCGTATCGGAGAAGGTACCTGGAAAGGGGTCTCCGATTTTATTACAGCGATCATGATGGGTAATTTTCATGGCATGGCTGACGCGCTTTCCAGAATTGGAATAACAAAACGAGAAGTTGACATTGATGCATTTGCAGAAGATATCAAGAGCCTCTACTCCAAAATGGATATCATGGAGCCTGATAGTACCGTCGTTTATAATATGCACTCCAACGAGGAAGATATTAATTCAATACTGATGGAATTAGTTAGAATTGGGGAAGATCATGGACTTCATTTTCCTAGAGAATTTGCGCTTCTGTTAAAGCAGTTCCTTTATTTTGATCGCTACGTTCATATCTTAGCACCTGAATTGGATATGTTTATGGACGAAAGACTTTCGATGCTTCAGTAGATTTTAGTTGTTAAATCGTGGTTAATTATAAAAGCGTGCTCTATGCACGCTTTTTTTTGACTGTTATAAAAGTTGAATCCCACTCTAGGTTAGAATGATTTTATGCGGTATCCCTTCATCTGTAAGTCACAGATTACTCCTTATACACAGAGCAAAACATCGAGACACCTTAAATAAATACTTTGGCTACCGATAAAAATCAGAGGCAGAATCGATTATCGGTTGGTTCGCAAAAAATGTAGGGTTAAATTATTCGTTACTTTGACTTAAAATATTTGTTTCTCTGGACATCAGTGTTTCACGTGAAACAATTGAATTGTTCTATTCCCTGTGTCGGTAATAATAGAACACTCATTTCTGGTGAACCCCTAAAAGCGTTCTGGTTCAAACCAGAATAAGTGTTCACGATGGACCAGAGTGAGAGTTCAAAATGTGCCAGAATAGGTGTTCAGGATAGGCCAGAATATGCAAGGTCTTTATAGTAGCCGCAAGCAGGGCCATAAACCCGTTGCCGAAGCAGATCTACGAGTTCATGTTTTACTTTACTTTCCTGTCTGGAATCCTCAAGGCCAGCGGCTACATTCTGAGTTAACTGGCATCTATGGCCAATTTCACGCATCATCAGAAAGCCGGCATCCGGGGTGATTTGCCCGCTCGAAAAATCGGGTTGAATAGGGCGTTTTTTCAGTAATGAAAAGGTAAAGGATTCTGGTAACCTTTTGTCCAAAGCCGTTTGTACTTGCTTTTCTATCTAGATAATTGAAATTTAAACACAATTCGCCGTTTTTTGTTAGTGCTTCAGAAAAAATCCGAGCTAGTGAAAGTGCGCGGTTTTAGAACCTTCAACGTCATTGACGACTACAACCGGGAAGCTCTTGGCATTGAAGTAGATTTTTCATTGCCAGCGGCCCGAGTCGTGGGGGATTACAGGGGCACCATTGGAGAAAAACAATGAATGGCGCGGAAAGCCTGCATCGATTCGTTGCGACTATGGCCCTGAGCATTTGAGCGCAAACCTGATAAACTGGGTAAATCGCGAGCTCCTCACGATAAACTATATCCAACCTGGAAAGCCAACTCAGAATGCTTATATCGGGCGTTTCAACCGGACAGCGCGACAGGAGTGGTTGGATCTGTACGATTTTGATTACATCGCTCATGAACAAGATCTGGCGACCCAAAGGTTGTTGCAATACAACAATGAGCGGCCCAATACGGCTATTGGTGGGAAACCCCAACCAAGCTGCTAACTGCAGCATAACTCTCTACTTGAAATCGAGGTAAAGAATAGGAGGATTACACTCCCTAATTTTGTGTTCGTAAAAATATTAATGTAGCTAATTCAATGTTCTTCTAGAAGGTTAAATTTACTAAGGAGAGAGACTTGCAAAAAATAAATAGCAAATAGTCAAAACAGGAGGAGTGAGAGTACTTCTCAGTGGTGGCGCAGCGCCGTGTTAGGAAAGCCATAACTAATCTTCATGTTAAAATGATACTTCATCGCATACATATTTCTAATTTCCGCAACTTGGTTCCACAATCAGTCGATTTGCATTCGATATCAGGAAGACCAGCCTCTATAGTTTGTATTGCCGGGGATAACGGGTCAGGTAAAAGTAGCTTTCTTGAAGCAATTTACTATGCAAGCTGTTTAAAGAGTTTCAGAACTGTCCAAAATGACCAATTGATTGGTCATGGCAAAGATTATTTTAATATTTTGATTTTTGGTGAAAGTAGTGTCAACAGCGATATTTTCACTATAGGGACTGGAAAAACTAGAGAATCTAGCCCCGTCATTAAGATCGATGGCGAACATGTGAGTCGCGCCGCAGACTTGGCTAAACGAATGCCAATAGTGTTTTTGGGGCCTGAGTCATTTAATCTAATCTCAGGAGCGCCAGCTATCAGGCGTTCATTTTTGGATTTTGGGTTGTTTCACGTGAAACAATCTTACCAAGACGATTGGCTTAATTGGAGAAGATGCCTCTTTCAACGCAATGCGCTACTTAGGCGTTTTAAGAGTGAACAGAAACCTGATCTAAAGGAATTGGATAGTTGGGATCATCAATTTTCGAATTTCTCAGAGGGCATTACGCGCGATAGAACGGAGTTTGTTGAAAAGCTGCAATCATCAACGAAGCTTAACCGTGATGTTACGGACAACTTAGGCAGCGCGATAACGGGTTCTTTTAATGAGTTCGATATAAGCTTTTGGTTTAACCCTGGGTATTCAACAAAAGGAGGCCTACAACAACAATTGCTTGAATCCCGAGCAAGAGATATTAAGTACGGGTATACCACGATCGGGCCTCAGAAAGCTGATTTAGTAATTAAGTCAGGGGATTACGCTGCTCGCGATATCCTTTCCAGAGGGCAGCAAAAACGCGCTATAATAGACCTCTCATTAAGCCAGTTGGAAATTGTGAAATCTCTAAGGGACGAGCTATGTGTAGTTCTTTTAGATGATTTAGGTTCTGAACTGGATATTTCAAGACAAAAGTTACTGCTTAGAAGTCTAATAAATGGCGGTTATCAGGTTATTTTTACAATGCTTTCAGCAGAACAAGCTGAAATAGTTTTATCTGACTACATTCAGAATTCAGAGTCAGTGACAATGTTTCACGTGGAACATGGGCAGCTACAATCAATCCATCCATTCAAAAATCGGAGATAAAGATGACCGATACCGGTGAATATGATTCATCCAGTATTAAAGTGCTGAAAGGGCTTGATGCCGTCAGAAAAAGACCGGGTATGTACATAGGGGATACAGATGACGGTAGTGGTCTTCATCATATGGTATTTGAAGTTGTAGATAACTCAATAGATGAAGCGTTGGCGGGATTCTGCAAGAAAATAGAGGTCACAATTCACCCTGATGAGTCGATAACTGTTTCTGATGATGGCCGTGGAATTCCAGTCGATATCCATGAAGAGATGGGGGTGTCCGCTGCAGAAGTAATCATGACGGTTCTGCATGCTGGAGGTAAATTTGATGATAATACATACAAGGTCTCAGGCGGCCTTCATGGCGTCGGTGTCAGCGTCGTCAATGCACTTTCTAAGCAACTCCGTTTGACTATACGGCGAAAAGGAAAAGTTCACGAACAAATATATATCCATGGTGTACCCCAAGAGCCCTTAAAAGCTATCGGTGACACCAATCGAACGGGAACAGAGGTTCATTTTGTGCCCTCGCCTGACACGTTCACTAATATAGAGTTTCATTATGAGATACTGGCCAAACGCCTTCGAGAGCTGGCCTTTTTGAATTCCGGGATAAATATTCAGCTAACGGATGAGCGGAGCGGGCGTACAGAACAGTTTTACTATGAAGGCGGTTTGCGAGCCTTTGTAGAATACCTGAATGCGAATAAAGCACCCTTAAATAAGGTCTTTCACTTTTCCAAAGAAAGAGAGGATGGAATTACTGTAGAAGTAGCGATGCAGTGGAATGATTCCTTCAATGAGACACTTTTTTGCTTTACGAACAATATTCCACAACGCGATGGTGGAACCCATCTTGCGGGCTTTAGAGGTGCGCTCACCCGCAGCTTAAATACGTATATTGATAAAGAAAATATGCAAAAAAAAGCAAAGGTTGCGACGACAGGTGATGATGCACGGGAAGGATTGACAGCAATAATTTCGGTTAAGGTCCCTGATCCAAAATTTTCATCACAAACAAAGGATAAACTGGTTTCTTCCGAGGTAAAGACCGCAGTAGAGCAGGAAATGGCTGCAGCATTTACTACTTACATGGAAGAAAACCCAATCGATACAAAAGCGGTCATTGGTAAAATGATTGACGCAGCACGGGCCCGTGAGGCCGCTCGTAAAGCACGGGAAATGACTCGTCGAAAAGGTGCGCTCGATATAGCGGGCCTTCCTGGAAAACTGGCGGATTGTCAGGAAAAGGATCCGGCCCTAAGCGAGCTGTTCATAGTGGAGGGCGATTCTGCGGGCGGCTCTGCAAAGCAGGGCCGTGACCGAAAAATTCAGGCGATTTTGCCACTAAAAGGAAAAATCCTAAACGTTGAAAAAGCGCGCTTCGATAAGATGTTATCTTCACAGGAGGTGGGAACGCTCATCACTGCGTTAGGATGTGGAATCGGACGTGACGAATTTGACATCAATAAATTGCGCTATCACAAAATAATTATTATGACCGATGCGGATGTGGATGGTTCTCACATTCGAACCTTATTGCTGACCTTCTTCTTCCGTCAAATGCGGGAGATCATAGAGAATGGCTACATATATATAGCAATGCCTCCTCTTTACAAAGTAAAGAAAGGCAAGCAAGAGCAATATATCAAAGATGAAAAGGCCATGGAGCAGTACTTAACTAATGCTGCACTTGAGGGGGCTCAGTTATATATCAGTGGCGATGCTCCCCCTATTAGTGGGACAGCGTTAGAAACACTGGTTCAGGAATATCGTTCAGCAGAATCAATTATCAAACGTTTAGGCCATGCTTACCCAGTGCATTTGTTGCAGAAACTATTCTATGTTCCTAAAGTAACGAATGAACTGCTTCAGAATGCGGAAGTCATGGCTGACTGGGTTCTGAAGCTGAATGAGCAGCTAGGTTTTGATGACAGTACGGGGCAAACGACAGTTGCCGCCATACAGGAGGATACTGAGCGTAACCTTCATTTGCCGGTCATTAAAGTCACCCAACATGGGCTGGTTCAGAACTATACGCTTAATGCCAACTTCTTTTCATCTACATCTTATGAGGCCATCATCTCTGTTGGGGAAAAATTGGCTGGTTTAATCGAAAATGATGCCTATGCCCAGCGAGGCGAGAGAAAGCAATTTGTTTCATCTTTCGTAGAGGCGATTGACTGGCTGATGAAAGAGGCGCAGCGTGGTCAAAATATTCAGCGCTACAAAGGGCTGGGTGAAATGAACCCTGAGCAGCTATGGGAGACCACGATGGATCCTGAAGTTAGGAGAATGATGAAGGTTACCATCGAAGATGCCATTTCTGCGGATCAAATATTTAATACCCTCATGGGTGATGATGTTGAACCACGTAGAGATTTCATTCAAAGTAATGCGCTATCAGTCTTGAACCTAGATATATAGAGTTAGAATAAACCCAGAGCCAGCAAATCTCAGGACTTGCTGGCTTTTTTGTTTCCATCATCTGAAAATTAATTAATTAATTCAAAGACAAAGCTGTGCCAAAACCAAATTAAAATTAGGCGATGAGGAGCTATTAAGGGAATTAGATGGTCGGCGTGAGAGGATTCGAACCTCCGACCCCTTCGTCCCGAACGAAGTGCGCTACCAAGCTGCGCCACACGCCGATGAATGACTTAAGTTTTTCAGGCCGTTAAGATAGTCAAGAACGGGCCTCGAAACAAGTATTCGTTATAAATTTTTATCAGAATCTATTGACCTTGTTGTGGTCCTCAGCAGTGTATCCACAAATTGAGCAAGGTTTTCAAATACAGGGATATTTTCAAACAAGGGATCTCTATTCAAAGCATTTTCAGTAGCTGTGCCCTTCCCTGTTCGAACGAGAATGGGTTGACTACCTACGGCGATACTTGCCAGTAAATCAGATTTCTTATCGCCGACCAGAAACGCATGCTTAGCCGGAATTGCTAATTGGGATTCTAAGGACAAAATCAGACCTGGACGAGGTTTTCTACAATTACAGTTATCGGTGTCGTTGTGGGGACAGTATGCTATAGCATCAATTTTCCCACCTATTTTTTGGAGTAACGCGTTCAGCTTATTGTGCATCGCGTTCAGTGTTTCGAGAGTGAAATAGCCCTTGGCTAATCCACTTTGGTTAGTTGCTACACCCACCGTATAACCAGCTTTTGTTAAGCGAGAAATTGCTTCCAGACTCCCGGGTATTGGCACCCATTCGTCAACGGTTTTAATGTAATCATCCCGGTCGATGTTGATTACACCATCTCGGTCCAGAATGATAAATTTATGCCGGGACTGGGGAAACGCCCCCAGTCCTGCTTCTGGCAGAAAAGGCATTAATCCTTCCTGATAAGACCTTGTAGTAGCGAAATGTCAGCAATCTGTAGAAACAGACTTCGTAAGGCTGAGAGTATTGCAAGCCGATTAGCCTTAATTGCAGGATCATCCGCCATTACCATTACCTTGTCAAAAAACGCATCCACAGGCTCTTTAAGGGCAGCTAAGAGGTTAAGGGCTCCGGTATAGTCAAATCGAGTCAAAAGCGGCTCTACGGCCTTCTCAAGGCGTTGAATTTCAGTGTAGAGTGCTTTCTCTTCGGAAAGAGTGAGTAAGCCTGAATTGACGGGTTTTAGTGTACTTACATCTTCTTTATCAAGTATGTTTGACACACGCTTGTTTGCCGCAATGAGTGTAGCGGCCGCAGACTCCTCCATGAAGGCATTGACGGCATTGACTCTGAGATTGAAATCCAGCGGTTTTGTAGGGCGACGTGCTGCCACACTTAAAAAAACTTCGGCGGAAACGCCTGCCTCATCGTACCAGGCTCTGAAGCGCTCTAGTAGATAATCAGTAACTGTTTCAACAAGATTCTTGGCCGGTAACTTAACCTGGTAGGCCTCCATACTCCAGCTGACGAGATCTCGCAGATCCAAATTAAGTTCTTTTTCGACGATAATACGCAAGGCACCGAGTGCCGCTCTGCGCAGGGCGAACGGATCTTTTGTACCAGTGGGAGGCTGGTTAATGCCAAAGATACCTGTCAGGGTATCCAGCTTTTCTGCCAAAGAAACAACTGTTCCGATCTTGCCTGAGGGAAGGGAATCTCCAGAGAACCGAGGCTGATAGTGTTGTTCTATGGCTTCTGCAACAGCCGCCGATTCACCGGACTCCTTCGCATAATAATGTCCCATGATGCCCTGTAGCTCCGGGAACTCCAGAACCATTGAGGTGACCAGGTCTGCTTTGGACAAGAGCCCTGCACGCTCGGCCTGATCACGGTCAGCACCGATCGTATTCGCTATTTTTCCAGAGAGCTCGGAAATTCGTTGAACCCGGTCATACAGCGTGCCGAGTTCTTTTTGGAATACGATTGGCTTCAAGGCCTCCAGGCGATCCGCCAGGGGCGAACGTTTATCAAGCTCGAAAAAGAACGCCGCATCTGATAATCGAGGACGAATCACTCTTTCATTACCTTCGATGACTTTTTGAGGGTCGCGACTTTCAATGTTTGAAACGGTAATGAAATTCGGCAGCATTAATCCTGCTGAGTCCAAAATATGGAAATACTTCTGATTTTCTTTCATGGTTGAAATGAGTGCTTCAGCAGGCACCTTTAGGAAGCGTTCTTCGAACTTGCCGAGAAGGGCAACGGGCCATTCGTTTAGCGCACTAACCTCGTCAAGCAGGGCGGGGTCAATTACCGCTTCGGCTCCTTTTTTTCGGGCCAGTGCATTGACTTGTTCTTCTATACTGCTTCGGCGTTGAGAAAAATCTGCGATGACCTTCCCTGTTTCCTTCAAAACAGTTTCGTAGTCTCGTGCAAAGGAAAGACTGATCTTACTGGGATGATGAAAACGGTGGCCTTGGGTAAAACGATCGGCGTGTTTACCAAGGATGCTGCCTGGAACGACATCACCGTTTGCCAGCATAACGATCCAGTGAACCGGCCTTACAAATTCATCCCGCCCTGCCCCCCAGCGCATCCGCTTGGGAATAGGAAGATCGGTCAGTGACTCCGTGACAAATCCAGTGAGAAGATGGCGGGTCTTCTCGCCCTTCACAGTTTGTTTGAAAACTAGCCAGGTGCCTTTCTCGGTCTCAAGTTTTTCTAACTTATCTGGCGTTGTTCCGCAGCTTCTGGCGAAACCCTCGCAGGCTTTAGTCGGATTGCCCGCCGGGTCAAAAGCAGCGGCTAGCGCAGGTCCCCGCTTCTCGCTCAATTGATCAGGTTGTTCTTCGTCCAATCCTTCGATCAGAAGCGCTAAGCGCCGGGGTGCAGCGAAGCTCTTATATTTGGTGAACGAGAGTCCTGCTTTTTCTATGCGCTGCAGTATTCCGCCGGTGAAGGCCTCAGAAAGTTTTAGCAGTGACTTGGGTGGTAACTCTTCCGTACCAATTTCGACCAGAAAATCAAAATGACGCATTAGTTCGCTCCTTGCTGAGTGGCCAGAACTTCCTGACGCAGACGCTCGTCAGCCAAGGGGAATCCCAGACTTTTTCGTCGGTCAAAATAGGCCTGTGCGACCTCTTTGGCTAATGTTCGCACCCTTAAGATGTAGCGTTGACGCTCCGTAACGGAAATTGCATGGCGTGCATCAAGCAGGTTGAAGGTGTGGGAGGCTTTTAAAACCATTTCATATGCGGGTAAGGGTAAGCCTTTTGAAATCAGCTGAACGCTATCCTTTTCATATTGATCGAAGGATCTGAATAAGGCGTCCGTATCGGCTTCTTCAAAGTTAAACGTAGACATTTCAACTTCATTCTGGTGGAAGACGTCCCCGTAAGTTACGGGTCCTGAGGGGCCGTGTGTCCAGACAAGATCAAATATGCTGTCTACGCCCTGCAAGTACATTGCAATTCGCTCCAGACCATATGTGATTTCTCCAGTGACTGGATAACATTCAAGCCCTCCCACTTGCTGGAAATAGGTAAACTGCGTGACTTCCATTCCGTTGAGCCAGACTTCCCAGCCGAGGCCCCAAGCGCCTAAAGTTGGAGATTCCCAGTTATCTTCAACGAATCGAATATCATGTACGGAGGTGTCGATACCCAGCTCGCGTAGGCTCCCAAGGTAGAGTTCCAATATGTTTTCTGGAGAAGGCTTCATTACAACCTGGTATTGGTAGTAATGTTGCAGGCGATTTGGATTTTCCCCGTAGCGTCCGTCGGTAGGTCGGCGACAGGGTTGCACATAGGCTGCGTTCCAGTTTTCAGGTCCAACGGCCCGAAGAAAGGTTGCAGGATGAAAGGTCCCTGCTCCCACCTCCAAATCGAGAGGTTGCAGTATGACGCAACCTTGTTCCGACCAGTAATTCTGAAGCCTGGCTATGAGGCCCTGGAAGGTTGATACATCTTTGTTGTTGACTGAACTCACGCTCTGACCTATCGATAGTTGAATACGGATGAGGGATGGCAACTTGTTAAAATAAGTCAAGCATTATACAGTCACGCCGAACAGATTACAGTGGTATTAGGTCGGGGTGTGAACTTGCAGCAGAATGGTTGGAAGACGACGCTTGTTATCATGTGCATAAGGCTAGTGTCTCACCTGTCACTAGGCGTCGCTCAATTAATGGGGGTTGGATTAGGCCGTCTTTTTTATTTCATTAAGGCTTCCCCTGCTCGTGTCACTGAGAAAAATCTGGAAATCTGTTTTCCCAATTTACCGATTGCTGAAAGACAGCGTTTGGCGCGAAGAAGCATGGAAGAAACGGGAAAAACCTTATTTGAAATGGGTGCTGTCTGGGAGTGGCCTGTAGCTAAAACGCTGTCTCTAATTACCAAGGTTGAAGGTGATGCATGTCTCCAGCGTCCAGAACAAAAAGGTTTACTTATACTCGTCCCGCATATCGGAAACTGGGAAGTCGTTGGATTGTATCTGGCCAGCCGATTCTCTATGGCGGCATTGTATAGCCCCCCCAAGTTAGCGGGTTTTGATAATTACATGCGCGGAGTCCGGGAGCGCAGCGGGTCGACGTTGGTTCCAGCAACGCAGCGAGGTGTTATCACATTATTCTCGATCCTAAAAAATCATGGGGTTGTGGGTATATTGCCCGACCAGGAACCGGATTTGAGTGGGGGGGTGTTTGCGCCATTTTTTGGTATTGAAGCGAATACCATGAAATTGGTGTCGAAAATGGTACAAAAAACAGAACCGAAGGTCATTCTGTGTGCTGCTTTACGGGAGCCAAGTGGAAAAGGTTTCAAGATCGTGTTCCTTCCAGCTGATCCAGAGATTGAAAACCTTGATCTGGAAAAATCAGTTGCAGCTATGAATCGATCGGTAGAGGCTGTGGTCAATTTGGCCCCAGAACAATATCAGTGGGAATACAAGCGGTTTAAGCGCCGCCCGGGTGGGCGGCCTAACTTTTACGACTGAATACACGACCTGTTTGGCTTTAGTTATTGGATAGTGCCGTGAGCGCTTCCGTCACCTGAGGTGTACGTGCAACGATCTTGAAGCTCTGCGAACTATTGATGTTAAAGTAATACACATCGGGAGGGCTTTCGCTGGTTTCTGTTTCGTCATAGCTGGTCATAGCTAATAAGCCATGGATCAGTTCAATCGTGCCAATTTCATTGACAGAGACATAGCCGTTCACGGCGCCTAAGGCGATTTGACCTAGACCTGAGGCAACATCAAATACAGTCAGATCGGGTGAGTTAAGGAACTTGTTGATCTGAGGAGGATGAGTGATCGTTTGCTCATTTCCTTGGTTATCCCGCTCTTTAGTGATGGTTTCTTTTCCAGTCAAAAGAAGCGCAAGTTGTGTAATGCCGTTTTCAGTATAGCGATCAGCAATAACCCAACGTGCGAATGATACGCACCCGTTTTCGTCCACTGTGACACCAGACTCACCAATGCACAATGGAGGTGTTGCGTCTACGGCAAAGAATTTCGCTCGCTGAGTGAGGGTCCCGGCAACTTGAACCGAAGCAAAAATGCGTTCATTTGAAATCAGGAAGCTGCCTAATAGATCACTCAAAATGACTTCATAAGCACCGGTTTCTCGGTTGATTTTGAACAGGCGGTTGTCACTACTTTTAACAAACGCAAAGTCAGCACTTAACTGCAGGCGCCCGATTGGAGTCATGACCGAATCTAAATTCGCGATGATATCCGAAGTTCCATCCGCGAGACTGATTTTCTTAAAAATAGGCCCATCAAACGTAAAAAGAGCATCCCCCTCAACCACTGACAGCGAATTTGTCAGGGTTGCCTGATCTAACGTATCAAGTGGGGTCAGAGCTTCGCTACTTGCTAAAACGGTCGAGGTATTTCTATAAAGCGCACCATCCACACCGAGTATAAGTTGGTCGCCATCACGCATCGGTGACGTCAAGGTATTATTTGAAAGCGCTCCAAAATTTCTCAGTGTCGTTTCATCTGGTTTACGTATCTCAATACTGGATTCTCCCTGAACGAACAAGCCGTCCAACGTCCAGAATTTGCCATGCAACGGCAGGCCAGCATATTCGGTGGGGGTCGCAGTCTGATAGTCCTCTGTCGGCGTCGCGGTCAGATTAATGCGATAAAAAGCATCGTCTACTGTGTCACAAACGCTGTCGCTGCCCGGGGTTTTTGCAACGACATAGGCATTCACATAACCAACACCGTGACTTAACAGGCGGAAGCTATCGCGTGCGCACAAGGGAAGATCAAAGGTACTGATCTGACGAAGGACATCAGTGTCTGCCGCACCAAGATAAAAATGGTTATTTTCCTGCATGACGACATAACCGCTGGAGAAACGACTTCTTCCAAGGGGTATGGGTTGGGCCAAAACTGTTGCGGAAATACCGCTACTTTGCTTTAACAGTGTTTTAGACGAGATAAGAAAACTGTACAGGAAGTCGACCGGATTTTCCGGGTCGTTGAAATCATTGCCTTTGAAGAAGAGTACACGAGGAACGGGAATGGGTTCCAGTGGCTCGGGAACTACCAGCTCAGGTGGCAATACAATCGGAGGTGGTGTGGGCGCTGCATCTTCCTCGTCTAATCCCAGGAGATCACAGCCACTCAAGCCTGCCAATGAAGTCAGTAAAAAGGAAGCAAACAACCCTTTCTTCAGCATAAATCGGAACGTCCCCACTTGATTGGCTACCGAAATCGAAATTCCCTAGATGCCAAAATATACAATAGTTAACAAAAACAAATGGTGAACTGTCCGTAATTCCTGGCATTAAGACAGCATAAAGGTCTCAAAGAGGAGACCCGTAATGGCTTTTTCGTTAAAAAAACGCCAACCCCACCTGAAATAATCGTTCAATCTCCGGTATTTTACGTTTGTCTACCACGAACAGTATGACATGGTCGTCGGGTTGTATGCGGATGTGGTCGTGTGCAATCAAAACCTCACCCTGCCGAACAATGGCGCCAATCGTTGCGCCCTGAGGCAAATTGATTTCATCCAGACGTTTACCCACCACTTTGGAGGAGCGGTGATCCCCGTGAGCGATCGCTTCAATGGCTTCGGCCGCTCCGCGTCTCAGTGAGTGCGCGTTGACGACATCGCCGCGGCGCACATGGGTCAACAGGCCGCTGATAGTTGTTTGTTGAGGTGAAATTGCGATGTCAATCTCGCCACCTTGAATAAGGTCGACGTAATCCGGGTTGTTAATCAGGGTCATCACCTTACGTACCCCAAGCCGTTTGGCTTGCATTGAGGCCATGATGTTAGCTTCATCGTCGTTGGTCACGGCGCAGAATACGTCGGTTTCCTCAATATTTTCTTCGAGTAAAAGCTCTTTGTTGGCAGAGTTACCATGAAGAACGATTGTTCTATTGAGCTCTTCGGACAATTTCATGCATTTGTCCTGATTATGTTCGATGAGCTTCACTTGAAATTCAGATTCCAGCGTTTGGGCAAGGCGTGCGCCAATGTTGCCGCCGCCGGCAATCATGATGCGGCGGTAAGGCTTATCCAGCGGTTGGAGCTCGCTCATGACTTTGCGAATATTGTGTCGGGCGGCGATGAAGAATACTTCATCACCTTCCTGAATGATCGTATCTCCTTGCGGGATAATAGCTCTATCTTTCCGGTAAATAGCGGCGACCCGGGTATCAACATGAGGCAAGTGCTTACGCAGGTGGGCAATTTCGTGGCCGACCAAGGGGCCGCCCAGGGTGGCTTTGATGCCAACGAGTCGCACCAGTCCATTGGAAAAGTCGAGCACCTGCAAAGCGCCCGGATTTTGAATAAGTCGGGTAATGTGTTGCGTCACTACGATTTCAGGGCTGATGACAACATCGACCGGGAAGGCTTCATTTGCGAACAGACCTTTCTGATTGAGGTAGTCTGCCGCTCTGACCCGACTAATTTTTGTGGGGGTTTTGAACAGTCGATAAGCAATCTGGCAGGCAACAATATTCACTTCATCACTGTTGGTGACGGCGATCAGCATATCCGCATCTTCAGCACCCGCCATTCGCAGAACGTTCGGATAGGAGGCGCTGCCCTGGAGTGTTCGCACATCCAGGCGATCTTGCAAGGCGCGCAGTCGAGCCGCATCGTTATCAACGATTGTAATGTCGTTAGCTTCACTCGCCAGGTTTTCTGCTAATGTGCCGCCAACCTGCCCTGCGCCCAGAATGATGATTTTCATTTCAGAATTAATTCCTTTTGCACAAAAGTGCGTAATAAAATCCGTCGTGTCCGCCCACCTGTGGCAAAAACTGACGACCATAGGGCCGCTCCACTGTGCCTTGTATGTGCGGAAGGGGCTTATGTTCAGCGTCAGGATGTTGTTTCAGGAATGCTCCAACGGCTTGTTCATTTTCGTCAGAGAGAAGTGAGCATGTGGAATAAAGGAGGTGGCCACCTTCTCGGAGAAGGGGCCAAAGTCCCTCCAGCAAAGCTATTTGAGTTTTTTGCAATGCTTGAATGTCGGATTGTCTGCGTAAGACTTTGATATCAGGGTGTCGCCTGATGACACCGGTCGCACTGCAGGGCACATCCAGCAGAATTCGGTCGAATAAATGGCCATTCCACCAGGTATGGGTATCGGCAGCATTTGCTGAAAGCACGTTCGCGTTCAGACGCAAGCGCGTGAGATTTTCCTGCGTTCGTTCCTGCCGCTTTGGATCAACATCGATAGCAGTGACGTCGAGCGAGGGTTCCATTTCAAGACAGGCGGCCGTTTTGCCGCCCGGTGCCGAACACGCGTCAAGCAAGCGCTGTCCTGGTTGTAAGTGAAGCAGGGAGGCACACCATTGCGCTGCTGCATCCTGCACGCTGCAGCTACCATCATAAAAGCCAGGGATGTCTTCAACGTTGCAGGGAGTCATCAAGGTAACTGCATTGTCGAGTTCAGGATGTTCGAGGAATGTGAGGCCATTTTGTTGAAGGTGTTGCTTAAATTCGAGAGCTGTCTGAGCTTGACGGTTGATACGGAGAGTAAGAGGTGCCTGGGTTTGAAGTGAGGCCAACAGACTTTCGGTATCCTCGCCATAATCACCAGACAATTTGTCTGAAAGCCATGCCGGAAAACTGAAACGAGTGGCTACTGAATGGTCCGCCAGGCCTTCGAGAGCTTCTCTCTTACGAAGAAAGTTGCGTAGCACGCCATTCACCAGTTTGCTGGCCCAGGGCTTTTTAAGCAGTCGGGTGACGGTTACGGTTTCGTTAACACAGGCGTGGTCTGGTTTAGTGCTGAAAGCAACCTGGTAAATGCCGAGCATCAAAAGAATTTCGATGTCCCGATCCTTCGGCTTTAGTCGATGACCCAGGAGCTCATTGAGCCAGAAATCCAGTTTGTGGTACCAGCGTAAGGTCCCAAAGCATAACATTTTTGTAAATGCGATATCCGATTCAGACCCTGCGGGAATGTGTTGTGTCAGCGCTTCGGTCAGTGAGCGGCCCTCGATGAGTACGTCCTTCAGAACTAAAACCGCTGTCAGGCGTGTGTTCATTGGTCAGACCTGAAACTCGAACGTTCCATTCGGAGCAAAGAGCGCTGAGTGACCGTTGAGTAACGCTTGAGTGGACAAAGGCCTCCCTCCGGGTAGCTGCATCTCGTCAAGACTCAACGTGGACTGTTCGCCACAGGCAACCCAGATGCAGCCAGGTGATGCTTTGAGAAGTGTGCCTGGCGGAGACAGGTGAACGTGGTCTTTAACGTGCGCAGCCCAGATCTTAATGACCTTGCCCTGGAGGCGTGTCTGGCAAACAGGCCAGGGATTAAAGGCTCGAATTCGGCGGGCGATAAGCTCTGCGGAGTCTGACCAATTGATACTCGCCTCTTCTTTGGTTAATTTGTGAGCATAGGAGGCCTTGTCATGGTCCTGGGGCTCCGGCTGGAGAGTTTGGCATTGAATTGCGGGTAAACTTTCCAACAATGCTTCGGCACCGAGCGAGGCCAAGCGATCATGGAGGCTACCCCCGGTATCCTGCGCGGTGATTGGAGTGACACGTTTTAGCAGCATGGGACCTGTGTCGAGCCCTTTCTCCATCTGCATGATCGTGACCCCAGATTCGTCATCTCCGGCTTCAATGGCCCGCTGAATTGGTGCCGCACCTCGCCAGGCAGGGAGCAGTGAGGCATGAATATTAATGCAACCCAGTCGGGGAGTTTGTAACACTCGCACAGGCAATATCAGGCCGTAAGCCGCAACGACCATTATGTCTGGCTGGTAAGCGGCCAGACGAGCCATAGCCTCCTCAGAGCGAAAATTTTCAGGCTGTTCGATAGAGAGTCCATGTTGTTCTGCAACAGCTTTGACAGGACTGGGGCGGGCTTTTTGGCCACGACCTGCTGGCCTGTCTGGCTGGCTATAAACGGCCACCAGATTGTGACCGTGATCAATCAGGGCTTGCAGCGCCGTGGCAGCAAATTCGGGTGTGCCCGCGAAGACGATACGAAGGGCTGGGTCAATCAAGGGCGATTCTCACTAGGCTTTGGCCTGCTGCTTATGCTGTTTTTCAAGCTTTTTCTTGATGCGACCGCGTTTAAACTGGCTGAGATAATCAACGAAAAGTTTACCGTTGAGGTGGTCAAGCTCATGCTGAATACAGACGGCCAGCAAACCGGATGCCTCCATTTCAAAGGGCTCACCTTCCCGATCGAGTGCTCTGACACGCACATGATCAATGCGTTCAACTGTTTCATAGAAACCGGGTACTGAAAGGCAACCCTCCTGCATCTCTTGAGGCGCGCCCTCTAGCACGGTGACCTGCGGATTGATCAATACAAGCGGTTGATCTTTGTTTTCAGAAACGTCGATCACGACAATGCGTTGATGAATATCAACCTGAGTGGCAGCCAAACCAATTCCGGGGGCGTCGTACATGGTTTCAAACATGTCGTCTATAATTTTTCGGATATTGGCATCGACTTTGACGACAGGTTTGGCAATCGTCCGTAATCTGGGATCTGGAAATTCAAGAATTTGGAGAATGCTCATAAACGAATTTGTAAATTTCCATGCACATCGGAATAGGGGTGCTACTATTATCTAATAACGTGCCCCTGAGTACAAATTTGTCCTTATCTCAACCACCCGGGAGCCTTGAAAGGGAATGAGACCATGAGGAAAACCTTAGTTTTCGCATTAAGTATGTTTCTGGCTGCCAGTCAGTACGCCATCGCTGCACCGGAATTGAGAGGGGATCACCCCGATAGCTACGTCGTTGTCAAAGGCGATACGCTGTGGGGAATCGCCGGGAAGTTTTTAAAGGAACCCTGGTATTGGCCTGAAATCTGGCAGGTCAATCCTCAGATCCGAAACCCCCACTTAATCTATCCAGGTGATATGCTTGCGCTGGTTTATATCGATGGACAGCCGCGGTTAACCCTGGCGCAACGTGGAGAGATGGCGGGGACTTATAAATTGTCGCCGAAGAAGCGCGTTTCAGAACTGGCCAGTGCCATCCCAGCCATTCCGCTGGATGCCATCGCGCCCTTCCTGACGAATACCCAGATCGTGACAGAAGAAGAATTAGCAAATGCGCCCTATGTCCTGTTGGGCAAACATGGCAACCTGATTGTCGGTGCGGGTGAACTGGTCTATGGCCGTGGGGAAGCTGAGTTGGATGCTTCTTATGGAATTTATCGGCGGAGTACCGTCTACAGTGATCCGGATACGGGTGAATTTCTTGGAATTGAAGCGCGCTCGATCGCGTCAGGCCGAACCACTGAGAAGCAGGGCGAGATAGTCACGGTATCCATTACCAAGTCCTCTGAGGAGATTCGGCAGGGGGATCGCCTGTTGCAACAGGATGACCGTGAAATCAACACGACGTTCTATCCGTCCAACCCGGAAGGGGAGGTTCGTGGTAAGATCATCTCAGTTGTGGACGGTGTCAGCCAGATTGGTCAATACGATGTGGTAACGGTCAATCGCGGCACGCGTGAGGGGATGAAAGAGGGGACGGTCCTGGCAATTTACCGAAAAGGTGAACAGGTGAGGGATCCTTACACGAAAGAGATCATTCAGCTGCCGGCCGGACGAGCGGGCATCATGATGGTGTTCCGGGCGTTTGAAAAAGTCAGTTACGCGTTAATTCTCTCAGCTGAACGGCCATTGTCGATTATGGACGAAGTTCGCAATCCCTGAGTTTGTTATACTGCATGATGAAGGGTGTCACAGGATGTGAGCCCTCTTGTAAATTGAAATCAAGGAAGATGTTTTATGTATTCACCGATCCAATGGCTAAATCTTGTAGCCACCTCGACACTCACTCTCCAACAATTTAAAGCACTCGCCATTTCAAGCGCTGAGAATTTGTCGCAGGAATGTCCCTCTGAAGAGCCCTGCGAGAAAGTGGCAACCTGGCTGGAGTGGGTATCGGGGAACGCTCATCGAAAGCTCCTGGGATTATTTGACCCAGACTACCCGTCCCTGTTACGGGAGCTATCGGATCCGCCCCGCCTCTTATTTTGTGAGGGAGACCTGAGTCTTTTAAGCAAACCCCAGCTTGCAATCGTAGGCACCCGTCACCCTTCGATGCCCGCCAGGGAAGATGCCTATCTATTCGCGCGTGCGTTGGCCGAAAGCGGCTGGGTCATCACGAGTGGTTTGGCTGCGGGAATCGACGGCGCCGCACATGAGGGTGCCCTGGATGGTGGAGGTGAAACCGTGGCGGTTCTGGGGTGCGGAATTGATCGGGTTTACCCCAGGCAACATGGACAGTTGCTTGCGCGCATTCGATCGTCCGGGTTGGTGGTCAGTGAATATGCTCCGGGAACCCCTCCCCGGCCCTATCAATTTCCAATACGTAATCGGATTGTCAGTGGCCTGTCCAAGGGGGTTCTGGTCGTGGAAGCCAGTCTGGACAGCGGTTCATTGATCACTGCTCGACACGCACTTGAGCAGAACCGCGATGTCTTTGCGATTCCGGGGTCCATTCACAACCCCGCTGCCCGCGGATGCCACCGATTGCTGAAAGACGGTGCCATGCTGGTGGAAACGGTGGATGACGTCTTTGATGGTTTGGGATTTTTTACGATGAACGGACACGATGCTGAGCCAAATCGTACAGAACGCTCTCCTCCAGGGCGGCCACTTAACGAGTTAATGCATTGCGTCGATTGGCATGGATCGACATTGGATGAGGTGCTGGCTCGATCCACATTAGCGACCCCGACTGTGGTTTCTGGCCTGATGTCGTTATGTCTGTCTGGTCACCTCAAGGAGGGTGAAGGGCGTTACTATCGTGTCTGCTGACCTGTGTTGAAGCCCTGATCGGCCTGCGTTATTGTGGCGGCTTAAAGTACCTGCGGCAGCTGCCGTATGGGTCAAACCGTTTCGAATAGGGAGGCTTTGTGGACACCACAGCAATCGAACAGTATTTACAGTCACTTCAGTCATCGATTTGTGGCAGTCTGGAAAATTTTGAGCCCTCCCAACGGTTTCAGGAAGAACGCTGGGAGCGTGAAGAGGGCGGTGGTGGGATCACCCGTGTGTTAGCGGATGGCGCGGTTTTTGAGAAGGCGGGTGTGAATTACTCGCTGGTATCAGGTCAGCAACTGCCGGCCTCGGCGACAGCACACCGACCTGAGCTGGCAGGCCGTCAATTTCGAGCCATGGGCGTGTCGCTGGTCATTCATCCCGTTAATCCTTATGTGCCGACCTCCCATGCGAATGTTCGTTTTTTCATTGCGGAAAAACCGGGGGCGGATCCCGTCTGGTGGTTTGGTGGTGGCTTCGACCTTACGCCCTATTATGGATTTGATGAAGATTGTCGTCATTGGCATGAAACAGCCCGGTCTGCCTGCGCTCCGTTTGGGGAAGAGGTATATGGCCGCTACAAGGCCTGGTGTGATGACTATTTCTATCTCAAGCACCGGAAAGAACCTCGCGGCATTGGTGGCCTGTTTTTCGATGACTTGAATGAAGGCGGCTTTGAGCGTTGTTTTGCATTCATGCAGTCGGTTGGCGATAGCTTTTGTAAGGCGTATGTGCCCATTATCGAAAAACGGGTCACCCTACCCTACGGAGAACGTCAGCGTCAGTTCCAGTTGTATCGCCGTGGCCGTTATGTGGAATTCAACCTGGTATTCGATCGCGGAACCTTGTTTGGCCTGCAATCAGGGGGGAGAACCGAGTCAATTCTCATGTCCCTGCCGCCCCTGGTTCGTTGGGAATATGGCTATCAACCCGAAGCCGGGTCCGAAGAAGCCCGCCTGTATGAGCGTTATCTAAAGCCCACTAACTGGCTAGAGGTCTAAACCATGATGGATCAGTATGCTGTGGTGGGAAATCCAATCGCTCACAGTAAGTCGCCTAAAATTCACGCTCTTTTTGCAAAGGAGACGGGGCAGGTGATGGACTATACAGCCATTCAGGCACCGCTTGATGAATTTTTCGGTGTCGTCGCCGCATTCTTTGAGCACGGAGGGAAAGGCTTGAATGTGACCGTTCCATTCAAAGAGCAGGCATGGCAAATTGCTGAGAGACGCTCATCCGCGGCAGAAAAAGCGGGAGCCGTTAACACGCTCTGGCGTGATAATGACGGCGTATTGTGGGGGGGGAATACGGATGGTCCGGGCCTTGTGAGGGACATTACGACCAACCTGAATTATTCGCTAAAAAGAAAGCGGATTCTGGTGTTAGGTGCGGGAGGTGCGGTTCGAGGTGTATTGCAGCCCATTTTGGAAACGCAACCAGCCGCCGTGATCATTGCGAATCGAACGCGTCGAAAAGCGGATGACCTCGCCACCCTCTTCGCCGGGCAGGGTCCAGTAGAAGCAGTCGATTTCAGCGAACTGGGTGGCGACTTTGATGTTGTGATCAACGGAACATCTGCCAGTCTGGAGGGAGATGTTCCCCCTATTTCACCCGACTGTGTAAAAGGCGCCAGTCTGGTCTACGATATGATGTATGCACCGCAAGGGACGGCATTTTTGCATTGGGCTGAGGCCCAGGGAGCTGCGCGAGGTGCGGATGGGCTGGGTATGCTGGTTGAACAGGCTGCCGAAGCCTTTTTTATCTGGCGTGGTGTCAGACCTCAAACTGCGCCCGTGCTGGATGCATTGAGGTCTTTTACCTTATAAGAACGATCCTGCATGGACAAACTTACTTGGATTGGCTTGTTGGCGGCGTTTTTTATTGTTGGCGCGGCCATCCTTTCAGAGTCTCAGATTTGGGATTTCGTCAATATTCCGAGTATTTTAATTGTGGTTTGTGGAACGCTTGCGGTGACTCTGATGAAGTACCGTTGGCAAGGCATGGTGCGTAGTTTTCGGCTGGCGTTTGGCACCGTGTTTTTTGACCGGATTGAAAATCCGTTATCGGTCTACGGCGAAGTGAGGTCATTGGCCGAGGTGGTTCGCAAGGAGGGGCTGTTAGGATTGGAACGGGTGACGATTGAGTACCCTTTCCTGTTAAAAGCGGTGAACCTTGGTGCGGATGGCCATTCCCCCGACTTTATTCAGGACGTCTTGTTGGAAGATACCCAGCAGAGTATGGAGCGTTATCAAATTGCCGAGCGGGTTTTTAAGGGCATTGGTGATGCGGCGCCTGCGTTGGGAATGCTTGGAACCCTGGTCGGACTGGTTCAGATGCTCAACAACATGGGAGAACCTTCCTCAATTGGTCCGGCGATGGCCGTTGCCCTGCTGACGACCTTTTACGGTGCTGTCATTGCACAATTATTTGCGCTGCCTCTGGCAGAGAAAATTCAACTGAATGCATTGGATGACCAGCGTAATCGGCTGATTGTGATCCAAAGTATCCTGAGTATTCTTAAAGGGCAAAATCCGCGCATCCTGCCAGAGATTTTGTCCGGCTATCTGCCCGATCTGGCCGCTGCGACCGTTCCGGAGGGGCCGAAGGAGCCCACCCTTTGAAGCGACGTCAGGTTAAAGCATCCCGGGGTGGTGGGGATCAGCCATCCTGGTTGATGACCTTTGCTGACTTAATGACCTTGCTTCTTACGTTTTTCATTTTGCTGTTAAGCTTTTCCAACATGGATACTGAAAAATATAAGGCGATCGCGGCGGCCATGAGTCAGGCCTTTGGTGTTTCCTTCGTTGCCTCTTCACAAGGCCTTCCGAATTTGCAGGTGATTGCCACACCGGAGGAGAAAGCTTCCCCCCTCCTACCCCCGCCACCCCCTGAGCCCTCATCTATTACTGATCCAGGGTCCATTTCAGCGTCAGTTGAGGCAAGTGCGGTATTACAAGCTCAGTTTTCACATAACGAGGATTTGGCGTCAGACCTTATACGAACGTTAGAAAGTCCTATTGAGCGAGGGGATGTCAGTGTGGATTATAACGAAAATGAAGTGTTGCTTCGTTTTTCCGAGCGTGCCGCATTTACCTCGGGCAGTGACCGATTGAACCCGGATATGGCGGTACTGTTGAGAGAGGTTGTGCAGGTTTTAAAGTCCTGTGAGGGCGAAATTTGGGTGGGTGGTCATACCGATGATCAGCCTTTGTCCGGTGGGCGTTTCCGTTCCAACTGGGATTTGTCGGCGGCCCGCGCCGTGAGCGTCGTGCATGAACTGGTGCTTGATCGTTCAATTGCGGCCGATAGGGTCATCGCTGCAGGGCATGCGGAAACCCGACCGCTGATGCCTAACAATTCGCCAGATAACCGCGCTTTGAATCGGAGGGTCGAAATTCATATCAGGGGCGCAGACTGCAACCCGAACAAGGTATAATCGGCGTTTTTAGCATCTTGATTAAGGAGAACTCCATGAGCGGTGGCCCAAGTCAGCCAAAAGTCGTTGATGAAGACTGGAGCGATGAGCGTGTCGTGAGCTTTTTGTCTTTAAAGCCTTTTGACGCGACTGACCCTGACTATCACGTGTTATGTAAGGCTTATGAGCACATGATTGAGGAAAATTTTGCTCGCTTTGTTTCCGCGTTTGTCGCCGCTGGCCGCAATTTGAATGCCTGCAATGCGCGGGGCGAAAGTTTCCTGACACATGTCCGGCAACATCGTCGCTCCTCAGGGTATGCTGGCATTCTGGTAAATGCAGGTGCTCGCTAACGTTCAGCGTGTCCAGTCTTCGGCAAGATGTTCATTCTTGAGTTTGACATAATTGCCGGCAACATAGGTAAAGAAGGCAATTTCCTGTTCTGTGAGGGCGCGGGCACGCCTTGCCGGGTTGCCGACATAAAGGAAGCCACTCTCGAGTATCTTGCCAGGGGGAACCAGGCTGCCGGCGGCGAGGATGACTTCTGATTGGATATGGGCACCGTCCATGACAACGGCGTTCATTCCAATCAAAATTCGGTTTTCCAACGTGCACCCGTGCAGGACGGCCTTGTGGCCGACTGTCACATCGTCACCAATTGTCAGAGGATAGCCTTCAGGGTTGAAGGGACTCGCATGGGTGATGTGTAATACAGCACCATCTTGTATGCTGGTGCGTTGTCCAATTCTGATTGTATGCATATCACCGCGTATGACGGCCATTGGCCAAACGGATGAGTTCTCTCCAAGCTGCACATCGCCAAGAATGATGGCCGACGGATCGATAAAGGTGGAGGACGCGAGTTGGGGGGTAGTTCCCTTGAATGAGCGAATGGGCATAGACTGCCTTCCCGTAAAATAATGCAAACGAACAAGTGAGTACCATGATGACTCAAGCTGAGAAACTAGTCCAAAACTTACCTGATTTTCAGGCGGTAGACCCTGCGACGCTGCAATCTGAACTCGAAAGCTTGCTCGACCAGAATCGGGAGGCGATCGCGAAACTGGCGAATCAGGCGTCTCCGGACTGGAATACTCTGGCTCAGCCGATGGAGGATATTTCTGACGCATTGAATTTACTGTGGTCGCCAGCCAGTCACTTGAATAGCGTGCTGAACTCTGAGGCGTTGCGTCAGGCTTATAACAGTTGTATTCCTCTGTTGTCGCAATATTCAACCGAGATTGGCCAGAATCTTGCGCTTCAGGCGGCGTATAAAAAACTCGCGGAAAGTCCTGCATTTGCTCAGCTGGATAGAGCCCGGAAAAAAGCGATTACCAACACACTGCGGGATTTTCGACTGGCGGGTGTTGATTTACCCGACGAAAAAAAGGTTCGATACAAAGAAATTTCTCGCCGCCTGGCAGAGCTGGCAAGTCGCTTCAGTGACAATCTGTTAGATGCGACTCAAGCCTGGACGCTCCACTTAGAGGGGAAAGAGGCACTGTCCGGTTTACCGGAGACAGCTCTGGAGGCGGCGGCACAGGCGGCAGAGGCCAAAGGGAAGGCAGGCTATCTATTGACCCTCGAGTTTCCGTCCTATTACGCAGTCATGACCTATGCCGATGATCGTAACCTGCGGCACACGCTTTATCAGGCATACAGTACGCGAGCATCTGACCAAGGGCCTCAAGCAGGGCAATTTGATAATTCGGCGTTGATAACCGAGATTCTGGATTTAAGGCAGGAAAAGGCCAAAATTCTAGGTTTTGCCAGCTATGCAGACTATTCATTAGCTACAAAAATGGCAAAGTCACCTGATCAGGTTCTCTCCTTTCTGAGCGAATTGGCCCGTAAGTCCAAGCCGATTGCTGAACGTGATTTCAAGGAGCTTAAGGCCTACGCGGCGAGCCAGGGGTGTCAGGATCTTATGGCGTGGGATGTCAGTTACTACTCGGAAAAGCTTAGGCAGCATACTTACGCCATTTCTCAGGAAGCATTGAAGCCTTATTTCCCGGCTGAGCAAGTGATCAACGGTTTGTTTGGTATTGTCGAAAAGCTTTTCGGCGTGACGATGGAAGAAGACCCATCGGTTGAGCGTTACCACCCTGACGTCAAATTTTACCGTCTGAAGCATGAAGGGCGGGTAATAGCGGCTATTTACATGGACCTGTATGCCCGTGAAAACAAACGCGGTGGCGCCTGGATGGCAGACTATGCCGTGCGGCGTCGTCTGACCGACGGGGGGATTCAACTACCTGTTGCCTTTATCACCTGTAATTTTTCTAAACCAACAGGAGGTCGTCCAGCCCTGTTGACCCACGATGAAGTCACCACGCTATTCCACGAATATGGCCATGCCTTGCATCACATGCTGACAGAGGTCGATTGTTACGATGTATCGGGCATCAATGGCGTCGCCTGGGATGCCGTTGAACTCCCCAGCCAGTTTCTCGAAAACTGGTGTTGGCAGGAAGACGCTATTCCGGCAATCAGCGCGCATTATCAGACGGGGGAGTCCCTGCCCAAGGCGATGCTGAATCGCTTATTGGCAGCGAGAAATTTTCAGTCTGGAATGATGATGGTCAGACAGCTGGAATTTGCCTTGTTCGATTTTCGCCTGCATCTGAATTATAGCGGCCAGGGTATCGATTATGTGCAGGCCCTTTTGGATCAGGTGCGTAGCGAGGTATCGGTCATCCGGCCACCTGAGTTCAATCGTTTTCAGCACAGTTTCAGTCATATCTTTGCGGGGGGGTATGCGGCCGGATACTACAGTTACAAATGGGCCGAGGTACTCTCCGCCGATGCATTTTCGTTGTTTGAAGAGAATGGTATTTTTGATGCGGATACGGGGCGAAAATTTTTTGATTGCATTCTGTCGCAGGGGGGGAGCCAGGACCCCTTGGATCTGTTCGTTTCTTTCCGTGGGCGGGAGCCGAATGTAGAAGCTTTATTGAGGCATAATGGTATCGTGGGGGAGTAAGGTGCGAAAACGTTTCATTGCCGGGGCTGTGTGTCCACGTTGTGGCGAAATGGATCGAATGGTTTCCTATACCCCGGAGGGAAGTCAGGCTCCGGTACGGGAGTGTGTGGCCTGCGGTTTTTCCGAGCAGCTGAAAGTAGAGGTAAATGTCGCCGTGCCTACACGAGTGGAGCCTGTTGTCGGGGGCAAGGCGAGCGAACCGAAAGGACCAGCCGCCGCAACCGAGCAGGTGATTAAATTTATGCCTTTGCCCGGCCGCAAGAAGACCTGATCAACTGTTGAATTGAAACGAGATACCATTTTGGGGCAGTAAATTTTCCCATTCCTGTCTCAGCTTTTGCCACTCATTGCCGTTAGCCTGGTCCAGACAGGCGGCAAGATTTAGGTCGCTGTAGTCGCTGAGGTTGACGACCTTTCGAAGCTGCGATTGGCAGGCATCGTCTAACTCATTGGCGAAGGGCTCGCCAATGAGTTGATGCACCAGCAAGTTAACCTCGGTATTTTCCAGGCCCAGATCCGGGCGCAGAGCCAGGCTGCGGTTACAGTCATAAAGCTCTTCAATCAGGCGATGCGTTTGATAGGCACGGATGAGGAGCCCTTCTAAGCCGGTATATTCGAGTGTTTTGAGTCCAGAGTGTAGAAAGAAATTCTGGCCGGCTTCCAGAAAGGGCGAGGCTTGAGCGGCGAGTCCCGCCTCACGCGTTAATCTGTCGATGCAATCCAGCATGCGAGGGGCAAGGTCAATATACCGTAATACGAATCGTTCAAGCCCCAAAATGGGGTCCTGGGCTGGCATCTGGATGGAACGATGGAAAAAGTTCAGCCGTTCCTCCAGCCAATCCCGGTAGCGGGCATTCTGAAGAACTGCGTGTTTCGCCTTGGCGATGATCTCGTATACTGCTTCGAGGCTCATCCTACTCAGTACTAACCTAATCTGCTGGCTAATAAAAATAGTGTAGACAAGGTCAGCGGAAAGGCGAATGCGCGTTGCTATCTTCGCAAAAATGTGAATATACTCGAATCACAACAATTTTAAGAAAATGAACTTCCTAGACGGCCATCTTTGATTTTTCCGGTGAGATTACCTTGTTAGAGGCAATTCGATCACGGAAGACCAGCGCTCAAAGCAGTATCGAACAGTTGGGAAGAGACCCGTGACAGGGGAGTCCAGCAGTAACAATAACAAAAGACTGTGGAGAGACTCATGAAACCCTCAAAACTCCTCCGGTTACCGGCGGTGCTCGCATGCCTTGGTGTGGCGTCCGCGCACGCCGCCTGGCAGACCAATCTTACTCCCGGCGTCACTGAAGTTGGCGAGTCGGTTTATCAATTACACATGATCATCTTCTGGATCTGCGTCGCGATAGGTGTCGTGGTCTTCGGTGTAATGTTCTGGTCCATCATAAACCATCGCAAGAGCAAAGGGGCAAAACCTGCTCAGTTTCACGAGAGCACGACGGTTGAAATACTTTGGACGATTATTCCATTTGTCATCCTGATTGCCATGGCGGTACCCGCGACGGGAACGCTTATCAAAATGTACGACGCAAGTGATGCGGCCGTGGATATCAAGGTAACGGGCTACCAGTGGAAATGGAAGTATGATTACCTCAATGAAGAAGTCGGATTTTTTAGTAACCTTTCAACCTCACAAGATCAGATCTACAACCGTGATGAGAAAGGTGAAAATTATCTGCTTGAAGTGGATGAACCCTTGGTGATCCCGGTCGGGAAAAAAGTACGCTTTCTGGTTACTGCTAACGATGTTATCCATTCCTGGTGGGTTCCTGATTTGGCTGTAAAGCGTGACGCCATCCCCGGATTTGTCAATGAGGCCTGGACTCAGGCGGAGAAAGTAGGGGTCTATCGGGGCCAATGCGCGGAACTTTGCGGAAAGGATCATGGATTTATGCCCATCGTGGTTAAAGTCGTTTCAGAACCTGAATATAAAGAGTGGGTGCTGGCCAAGCAGGAGGTGGCCCGTCAGGAGTATGAATTGAAAAATAAAGAATGGACGCTGGACGAGTTGATGACTCGGGGCGAAAAAACTTACGGGACCTATTGTGCCGGTTGCCACCAGCCCGATGGTGCCGGTTTGCCGCCTGCCTTCCCTGCGCTAAAAGGAAGTCAGATCGCCAAAGGTCCTATTGAAAGCCATGCGGACATTGTATTGCATGGGAAAGCTGGAACAGCCATGCAAGCCTTTGCATCTCAACTGAACGAAGTGGATATCGCTGCCGTCGTGACCTATGAGCGGAATGCCTGGGGTAACAGCATGGGTGACATGCTGACACCCCAGCAAGTCGCGGCAATGAAAAATAAATAAAACAATTACTGTCAGGGGAATCTTGTCATGAGTGCGGTTATCGAATCGGATCATCACGATCACCACCATGGTCCAGCCAAAGGGTTGATGCGCTGGGTATTGACGACCAACCACAAAGACATCGGGTCGATGTATTTGTGGTTCAGTTTCATTATGTTTCTGATTGGCGGGACGATGGCTTTGATAATTCGAGCCGAATTATTTGAGCCGGGTATGCAAATCGTTAAGCCTGAATTTTTCAACCAGATGACGACCATGCATGGCCTCATCATGGTATTCGGTGCAGTTATGCCGGCTTTCGTCGGATTAGCCAATTGGTTGATTCCGATGATGGTGGGTGCACCTGACATGGCCTTGCCGAGAATGAACAACTGGAGTTTCTGGATCTTGCCCTTTGCCTTTGGCTTGTTATTGTCGACCTTGTTTATGGATGGGGGCGGTCCTAACTTTGGTTGGACATTCTATGCGCCTTTGTCCACAACCTATGCCCCACCCAGCGTGACGTTCTTTATCTTTGCCGTTCATATGATGGGGGTTTCCTCCATCATGGGGGCGATCAATGTCATCGCAACCATTTTGAACCTGCGTGCGCCCGGCATGACCTACATGAAAATGCCTTTGTTTGTATGGACCTGGCTGATTACGGCCTTTCTGCTCATTGCCGTCATGCCGGTTCTTGCGGGCGTTGTAACTATGATGTTAATGGACATCCACTTTGGCACCAGCTTTTTTAATGCGGAAGGCGGTGGTGATCCGGTGTTGTTCCAGCACGTATTCTGGTTCTTTGGACATCCTGAAGTGTACATCATGATTCTGCCGGCCTTTGGTATTGCCTCCGCAATCATCCCCACCTTCAGCCGCAAACCGCTGTTCGGTTATCCCTCGATGGTTTATGCAACCGCTTCGATTGCGATTCTGTCGTTTATTGTGTGGGCGCACCATATGTTTACGGTGGGATTGCCTCTGGCGGGCGAGCTGTTCTTTATGTACGCCACCATGCTGATCGCTGTTCCGACGGGTGTGAAAATTTTCAACTGGGTGGCCACGATGTTCAGAGGTTCGTTGACCTTTGAAACACCGATGCTCTTCTCGATCGCCTTTGTCATTCTATTCACGATAGGCGGGTTTTCGGGTTTGATGCTGGCGATTGCACCAGTCGATTTTCAATACCATGACACCTATTTCGTTGTTGCGCACTTCCATTATGTGCTGGTTCCTGGCGCCATATTCTCGATCTTTGCGGCCGCCTATTTCTGGTTACCTAAATGGACCGGTCATATGTACAACGAAACCTTGGGTAAGGTGCATTTCTGGATGTCTTTCATCGGTTTGAATCTGACATTCTTCCCGATGCATTTTGTCGGGCTGGCGGGTATGCCTCGCCGGATTCCTGACTATGCACTCCAGTTTGCAGACTTCAATCAGATCTCGAGTGTAGGTGCATTTATCTTTGGCACGACTCAGCTACTTTTCTTGTTCATTGTGATTCAGTGTATTCGCGGAGGTAAGAAAGCATCAGCTCAGGTTTGGGAGGGGGCTGATGGATTGGAATGGACGCTGCCCTCACCTGCGCCTTACCACAGTTTTGCGCAACCACCTGTCATTAAATGAGCCGAGACAGCGAGGGGCACGGAATGAAGGGTTCCGAATCACTCCAGGCCAGACATCGCAGGGTTCTGTTAAGAGCCCTGCTGGTGGTGGGGAGTATGTTTTGCTTCGGCTTTGCCTTGGTGCCGATCTATGACGTCTTTTGCAAAGTCACGGGCTTAAACGGTAAAACACAGGATCGCTTCGTGGGGGTTATAGACGTCCCAGAGGGTGTCGAGCGGTCTGTCAGGGTGCAATTTATAACCCAGACTAATGCTGGGATGCCCTGGGAGTTTCGACCGGTACTGCGTGAAGTTAGCGTGGCGGTGGGGCAACCGACGGATGTCGAATTTTACGCAGCCAATCCGACGACGATCAACATGGTGGCTCAGGCGGTTCCGAGTGTGTCTCCTTCTGAAGGCGCTGCGTTTTTGCAAAAAACGGAGTGTTTCTGTTTTCAGCATCAGCCACTAAAAGCGGGGGAAGAAACACACATGAAATTACGATTTTTTGTGGATGCGAATCTGCCCGACCATATTCATACACTAACCTTATCTTATACCCTGTTTGACATCACTGATCGCGACCCAAAAACAAAAAGCTGACTAAGGGGAAAATCACCATGGCGAGTCCGCAAAGTTATTATGTACCAGAGCAAAGTAAGTGGCCGATTGTAGCTACTGTAGGGCTATTTTTGACCCTGACCGGATTGGGCAACGTACTGATTGCAGGTCAGCAGGCAAGTGATACGAGCAACGGCTGGCTCATGTTTACAGCCGGTTTTGGCATCATGCTTTACATGTTCTTTGGTTGGTTTGGCACCGTCGCCAAAGAAAGCATGGCAGGTCTTTACAGTGCTCAGATGGACCGATCATTTCGCTGGGGAATGAGTTGGTTCATCTTCAGTGAGGTCATGTTTTTTGCTGCATTCTTTGGTGCCCTTTTCTACACTAGATACCTCGGTGTACCCTGGCTTGCGGGCGAAGGTGACGGGGCGCCTAACGTGTTATTGTGGCCAGAATTCAAAGCCGCATGGCCACTGATGAGCAATCCAAACCCAGAAACCTTTCCTGGTCCGAATGCCACAATTGATCCCTGGCATATTCCGTTGATCAACACCTTTTTATTGCTGGCTTCAAGCGTCACGGTCACCATTGCCCATCATGCAGTGAAGAAAGATCATCGCACACAAGTGGTGATCTGGCTGGCTGCCACGATAATTCTGGGTGCAATATTCCTCGGCTTTCAGGTGCATGAATACCAGGTGGCATACAACGAGTTGAACCTGACGCTGAAATCTGGCATCTACGGCACCACGTTTTTTCTGTTAACCGGATTTCATGGCATGCATGTCACCTTAGGGGCCATCATCCTGACAGTGGTTCTTATTCGGTATTCCAGAGGCCATTTTTCATCTAAACAACATTTTGGCTTTGAGGCCGCGTCCTGGTATTGGCACTTCGTCGATGTCGTATGGCTGGGTTTGTTTTTTGCGGTTTACGTTCTTTGATCAATGGATGGGTGAAGGATTCAGGTGAAGCTGGCCGGTGGCCAGCATCACCTGAACGACGACGAAGAGTGCAATTCCGAACCCGATTCTAAATGTCAGGGCCTTCACGGTGCGCTTCTGATCGCTGCCGTCTCTGACCAGAAAAAACAGGCCACTGAATAGACTGACGACGGCGCCCAGCAGTAAAAGACCAATGACTATTTTCATACGGGTTGTCTCCAACAGGACATTTTCAACATATCAGGGAATACGATGAACTATATCAAAACCTGCTATCCCCGCCACTGCCAATTTGCCTGACCTGATGGTGTACGCGCTGGCCTCTAAACGTGGATCTGGCTTCACATTTTGGTTGCTGTGGTCGATCTCGCTGGTGACGATAACAGCAATGCTATGCGCTCTTGGCACCTGGCAACTGCGACGGGCGGATGAGAAACGAGTGTTGCTCCAGCAGCTGGTGGGGCAAGCTGTCAAAGTCGCTCAGCTGAATCAAATCGCCTCCGTCGAATTGCTGTCCACGTTGACGGTGACGGGACAATTCCAGACCCGATACCAGTGGCTACTCGATAATCAGATGTTTGAGCATCAGTTCGGTTACGGGGTGCTGACACCGTTTTGTGATGACAGGGCGTGTGTATTGGTTGACCGAGGCTGGGTTCAAGCCAGTTTAAGCCGTAAGGATTTGCCAGATTGGGATACGCCAACTGGGATGCTAAGTATAACGGGGACATTAACAGATGTGAGCAAGAATCCCTTGTTGACCCAGAATGAGAAAGCCGACGGATGGCCGCGTCGGATTCAGATAATTCAGTTTGGTGAGATGCAGCAGCAACTGCCTGGCCTGATCGATGCCCGCATCCTGCATTTGAATAAGGCAGAATCCGGGGCATTTCAACCGCTTTGGAAGCCCGTAAACATGGGGCCTGACAAACATATGGCCTATGCAGTACAGTGGTTTTCCATGGCGGTTGTATTCGTGTTGTTGATGGGCTGGGTGGCCCGACAGCGCATGCGCCGAAAATCACAATGAGATGATATCCACTTGAGGGTCGAGAATGAATGCAACGTTGATGCAGCAGTTAAATTCAGGAAAAGATCAAAAACGTGTTGGCCAATGGAAGCTGCTGATGATCTTCGCCGTCGCGCTGGTACCCTTAGTGGTTGCCGCCGTTATGTATTTTGCAAAAATTGGCCTGCCCGTAGGGACAACTAATCATGGTCTTCTTATTCTGCCTCCGCTGACCGAAGAGGATCATGGTTTAATCGTGCGTGGTTCAGAAATTCCACAAGTTTTACAAATAGATGGACGTAGGAAGTGGTTGATTCTGATATTAGGGCAGATGCCTTCCGAGAACCCGATTGAACCCTGTAATGAAGCGTGCAGAGAGGCGCTTTATCTGGCGCGGCAGGTTAATGTTGCCTTGGGCAAGGATGCTGATCGGGTGGGGCGGATGTTGTTATCGACCGTACCTGTGACTCTACCACAAACGGACAGTGCTTTGCTTCAGCAGACGCTGACAGAGCAAGCCTACCAGCATCTTTCTGCCAGGATGCATGAGGCCAGACAGAGTCTGAACCCCTGGGAAATTCTGATCATGGACCCTTTTGGGAATATCATGATGCATTATCCGGGGAAGATTGACGGAAGGGGCGTGCTTGATGATTTACGGCGCTTGCTAAAAGTATCCAAGATCGGTTAAATCTGTAGTCACCAAGACAATAAAAACAACAATGGGGTATCCAAAATGGATTACAGAAGCCCTTCTTTTTTTCACTCTACAGTCTCAACGGCCCGGCACAAATGGCTGTCGAGATTGGCGTTATTTGCTACGCTGCTCGCATTTTGCGTCATTTTGAAAGGCGCCTATACCCGCCTGGTCGATGCTGGACTGGGGTGTCCTGACTGGCCGGGTTGCTATGGCTTTCTCTCCGTTCCCAATGAATCTCATGAGATCGCACTGGCGGAAGCTCGCTTTCCTGATGCGCCTGTAGAGGTTCACAAAGGTTGGCCAGAAATGATACATCGGTACATGGCTTCCACCCTGGGCCTCGCTATTCTGGCCCTTGCATGGATTAGCTGGCGATCGCCCCCCTCTCCCTCACTGCCTCGTAAGCATGCGCTGGCCCTGGTGGGACTCGTGGTTCTGCAGGGACTATTCGGAATGTGGACGGTAACGCTGAAATTATGGCCGCAAGTGGTCACGGCGCATTTACTTGGCGGCATGATGACACTCGCGCTACTGTCTCTGTTGGTCATGCGGTTAAAGACTTCCCGGCAACTCGTCAGTCTGGATGTCTTAAGTCAAACCCGGCGACTTCGACTTTGGACGTTTGCTGCGGTTGTCGCATTGGTCATACAGATATTTTTAGGTGGGTGGGTGACGTCCAATTATGCCGCCCTCGCCTGCCCTGACTTTCCGACCTGCCAGACGCAGTGGTGGCCTGAAATGGATTTCAAGACGGGCTTTAATTTTTTTCAGGAGGTCGGGCCCAACTATCTTGGCGGCTTAATGCACAATGAGGCGCGGGTTGCGATTCATATGGCTCATCGTATGGGAGCGGTGTGCGTAACGCTTCTGATAGTCGTATCGCTATGGAAACTCTGGGGCCTCTCTGAACTACTAAAAATCCGGCAGGGACTGGTGTTAGCAGGATTGCTTTTATTGCTACAGATCGGACTGGGTCTAACGAATGTACTTGCGCTACTGCCACTTCCGGTGGCAGTGGCTCATAACGGTGTTGCAGCGCTACTCCTGTTGTCTCTGGTGTGGCTGAATTACAGACTCTTCACACTTAAGGGGACACAATCATGAAAATGGAAACCCGTTTACTTTCGATGGGTGAAATTCCCTGGCGTGACTACCTGGAGCTCTGTAAACCCCGCGTGGTGGCATTGATGCTGTTAACGTCGGTAGTCGGCATGGTTCTGGCGGGTGCAAACTGGCTGGATGCTCCGGCAATTATATGGGGTAATGTCGGGATCGCATTATTGGCCGCGTCTGCAGCTGCGATCAACCATGTGGTCGATCAAAAAGTCGACTCAATCATGGCGCGTACCATGCGTCGCCCCTTGGCTGAGGGTCGATTAGATAATCGCCATGCGTTGGGGTTCTCACTCATTCTTGCTCTGACTGGCATGGTGGTGCTGTTAACTTGGGTCAATGCATTGACGGCCTGGTTGACCCTGGCCTCTTTGATTGGGTATGCCGTTGTTTACACTGGTTTTCTCAAGCGCGCAACGCCTCAGAACATTGTCCTGGGCGGCCTGGCAGGTGCAGCCCCTCCCTTGCTGGGCTGGACGACGATTACCAACGAGATTCATCCCCATGCTTTGTTACTGGTGCTGATCATTTTTGCCTGGACGCCGCCCCATTTCTGGGCCCTCGCCGTGCACCGTAAAGCGGAGTATGCAAAGGCTGGAATTCCTATGCTACCCGTGACCCATGGTGATGCCTATACCAAACTACACATATTGCTTTACACCTTGATGCTGTTTGCAGCCTCACTGCTTCCGTTCATTACGGGCATGTGCGGTGTGATCTATTTTTTGACGGCGTTAGTGCTGGGTGGGCGATTTCTGTTTTGGTCCGTCGTATTGCTGCGCGACACTCGTAAACACGCCGCTATTAAGACCTTTCATTATTCTATCGTCTATTTAATGGGCTTGTTTGTGTCATTGATCATTGACCATTTTGTTCCACTGACCTGGGGTTAATGAGTAAAACAAGGGTCAGGCTAAAAAGTCGCCTACCTGAATCTGGTAATCACGAGGGTCGACCGCCTTGACGATGCGATCCTGAACCTTGGGGTTGGCGAGGTCGATCTTTTCGGTTTTCAGAAAGGTTCTGAATTTAGTGTGGTACATCACTCGGATGACCGGCAGTCGCTGGTCATGTTCATTCGCCTCGATGACGACACCCAGGCGCCCGCTTTCGAGCAGCACTAACGAACCCACTGGGAAAATCCCAATGCAGCGGATGAAGTGATTGACCAATGAGCGATCCAGGTGGTGGTCGCTCCACTCCAGAAGCTTCTTGACGGCCATGGTGGGGGGCATACCTTTGTGATAGCAGCGATCGGCAGTAATGGCATCGTAAACATCCACGATAGCTGTCATGCGGCCAAAGGGAGAGATTTCGTCGCCTTTCAAGCCCTTGGGATACCCGCTGCCATCCATTTTCTCATGGTGTTGCGCCGCCACAATGACGGATAGCGGACCAACGCCTTCTGTCTTTTTCAATATATCGTGACTGTGAACGGCATGCTTTTTTATTTCGGCAAATTCATCGTCGCTCAGTTTGCCCGGTTTGTGCAGGATCTCATCCGGAATCAGAATTTTTCCAATGTCATGTAGCAACGCACCCACAATGGTCTGGTGCATGATGTCCCGGTCCAGCTGGATCGATTTACCGAAAATGGACATCAGCACACTCAGGTTGACAGAATGCTCCATCAAATAGCTGTCTTTGTCGCGGATGCAGCCTAAACAGGCCAGTGCATTGTGGTTGCGAAAGATGGAGTCGAGCAGGCCATCAGCCAAGGTATCAATGGCTTTTACTTCCAGTGCTTTGCCAAGCTTGACGTCATCCATAACACCATTGACGAGTCCGATCGCCTCATTGTGAAGCTTGGCGGCCTGAGACATCTCCTCTTCCAGAGACAATCTGGGACGCACCGCAGGGGCGAGTGCACTGGCTTTTTCCAGTTTATCCTGATTAATGGCTTCGACTTCTGCTTCGGTCAGGCCATCCTGAGTATCTTTGCCTTTCAAGGTGTCGATATAGAGGTTCTGGACACCCAAGGCTTTGATCTTTTCAATGACACGCTCGTTCGGAATTCTGCCTTTTTTCTGCATGTTAGCATGCGGAATCCAGTCGACGTTCATGTCTGAAATGTACATGCCCACTTCCAGGGCACGAATCGGGATACGTTTAATCATGGATGACCTGTTATCCAGCGTCTGGTGGATTCAGTATAGACCCTCTTGCATTTGCGTGGTGTCGCTTGATCCAACGCATTGGCACCGTTCCGGTAAATCGGATAAGCTTTTGCTCACCAGACTGGCGCAGGGTGTCAGCTGACTGATAGTAAAGATAATTTTAAGAGAGCGATTATGTGGTCGGTAGTGAGGAATCAGCTCAGGCTGGCAGATACAACTGAAAATCTGGCTCAGGTCAGCTGCATTGACCGGGAGCAGGAAGTGGAGGCCGCCGAGGTCGGGCTTTCGGAGAAAGCGCGGGATGCGATTTGGTCTGCCACCGAAGCCCTGTATCTCACGGGAACTCAACCCGGAATTTCGCTGTGCATTCGCAAACGCGGCAAGATCTTTATGAACCGTTGTATTGGTTATGCATCAGGCAACGGACCCGGAGATCTGAAACATGAACATAAGCGTTTGATGCGCCTCGATACCCCAGTGTGTCTTTATTCGGCATCGAAGGCTGTCACGGCCGTGTTGATTCACAAGCTCGCTGAAGACGGTTTGGTAAACTTGCTTGACCCGGTGAGTTACTACCTGCCTGAATTTGCCCGAAAAGGAAAACAGCCAATTACCATCCACCAGGTACTCTCGCATCGGGGGGGCATTCCTGGACTACCGATTAATGAGTCGCTGGATACCCTGTTTGATCCTGACCAGGTGTGGCAACTGCTCTGCGATGCTAAACCGATCGCGGTTGACGGCGGCACCCTCGCCTACCACGCGATCACCGGAGGATTCGTATTAGGCCGTTTAATCGAGGCTGTAACGGGACTCTCAGCTCAGGACTACCTCGATAAGGTTCTTCGAAAACCGCTGAAAATGACCTATTTCCGTTTCGGGCTCGAGAAAAAATATCAGCATATTGCCGCTCGGAATTATGCAACAGGTCTGGAAACCCCCTTCCCGCTTTCGCTTCTGGTTAAACGTGCCTTGGGTGCAAGCATGACGATGGCCGCAGAAGTGAGCAATGACCGACGCTGGATGAATGCGGTGGTGCCTGCCGGAAATATGTACGCAACGGCTGAAGAAATCAGTCGCATGTTTGAGATGATGCGGGATCAGGGGCGCTGGCAGCGTAAGCAGGTATTGGCGCCTGTGACGATTCAGCGAGCGATACAGGAGTACGGGAGTTTGACGCTGGATCGAACCATGCTGATTCCTATGCGTTACAGTGCGGGGATGATGTTGGGTGGCGAGCCTTTTGGACTTTACGGTACCCACACGGGCAGGGCCTATGGCCATCTGGGATTGATTAATAAGTTTGCCTGGGCCGATCCTGACAGGGACATCAGCGTGGGCTTGCTTACCACAGGACTTTCATTGGTGGGACATCATCTGCCGGCGTTGGCAAAGCTGATTCATCGCATCAGTTACGATTGCCGCTGATCAGGGCGCCTCTTGCTTCCAGCGCTTGCTTTGCTGATCCACAATGTTGACGACTGTTTTGAGACAGCGCTTGAGGGCTAGCTGGGTATTCGTCCGTTCCACGAGATCTCTGATCATGGTTTGCATACTGTGGAGTTTGGGGCTGACCTGGCGTACGCCTTCGGTAACCATTTCGTAGGGATAGCCGTGATCCTGAATGCTAAGTTTGTTCAACTCAGCGATCTCAGCCTGAAACACGCTGATGACATCATAAATCCGGTCTTTGCTGCCCATGGATGATGCTTCCCAGTAAGCGTTATCCAAGACCTCGATCAATGCGAGAAACTCTTTGGCGGCATCTTCTATCCTGGCAGGGGTCATTACAGCCTCGAAATTTGTACGGTTCCTTCTGATAGCATAGCAACTTTTGGTTGTTTAGCGACCTAATGTAAAGTGCAACCCAGACTGCTTCTTCAAATGCCTGTTAAATAGCGTGAATTAAGTGCCAGTCTATTGTTACCGCTTTCGTTTCGTTGTACGATTTTAAGACAGGAATAAGTCACAAGGCTGGATGGCCACTTAGGAATTGGCATGGAATATTTTCGCGAGATACAAGCGGAGAGGATCGGTGCGTCGTCTTATCAGGTTGTTCTGAAAAGTCGCCTGGAAGATGAGGTCAGAGGTTTGCAGCAAAAAGTTGCCGATCTGGAAAGTAGCGGAAAACCGCATAAGCAGCTGTTGAGGGAAACGTACCTGCGTGTCTTAGCACGCAAGGCGGAGTTCCTCGAACAAATGTCCGTGTAACGGTTATTCGCCCCTGTTCGTGTTAAAAAAGGTGCTTCGGCGCCTTTTTTAGTTTGGTGCGCAGTGAGGTTTCAGCTGAATTTGCTCACCCAAAAATAAAAAAGGCCTCTTCCGAGGCCCAAGGCACGAGCGTAGAGGTGACAATGAACAAGGGGCGTACCCGATTTTCATTGTCACCATATCTTAAGCATGTGCCATGCCAATTTGCGTTAATGGCCCAAATTGCCCGGCAGACCTGATGCTAACGATGCCCATTGGCGTTACAGAGAAACCGATTAAGCCTAAAAATGCCCTAATAGATGGCAGCCACTGATCCAGGAGTGTGCAAATGCAGGTTGAAGTGATTCCATTGATGTCCCCATCGCCAGGGACTTCTCGCCAACTGAATGTGTTCCGATTTGGTGGATCGCTACCGGGACCCACAATTTACCTGCAGGCTGGATTACATGCGGATGAGTGGCCTGGCTTGTTGGTTTTACAGCATCTGCTGGAACAATTGGAAGCCATTGAGCGTCGTCAGGAACTGTGTGGAACCGTGATTGTCGTACCCTATGCCAATCCTGTGGGTATGAGCCAGAATTTATTTGGCTATGTTACGGGGCGCTTCGATATGACGGGAACCGGTAATTTTAATCGTAACTATCTGGACCCCTACCCTGAGATTAAACGCCTGATTGAAGGCAAATTAACGGATAACAAAATCCAGAATCAGCATTTAATTCGAGCGGCATTTGTTGAGGCAGTGCGGGAATGGCGTGTAGATGACGAAGTGGGCTTTTTGAAAAAGACGCTGCTGGCGCTCTCTACGGAGGCGGATGTTGTTCTTGATCTGCACTGTGATGATCGCACGGAAGCTCATCTGTATGGCGTCAAGCACCAGGCAGACGAATGCGTTGCTCTCGCAGCCTGCCTTGGATTTTCTTATGTCTTCCTGGAAGACCTGGAGGGCATCGTTGCCTTTGACGGGGCTCATCTCCAGTTCTGGCATCGGCTGCAGCTGGACTATCCAGAAAAACCCATTGGCTTGCCGGTTTTTGCGGTGACGCTGGAATATCGGGGACAAATTGATGTGGAGGATTCTCTGGCTCAATCGGATGCGTCCCGCTTACTCGCGTATCTGCGCTCGTTAGGGGTTTATAAGCCAGACACGAATTTGGAAACTGAATTGGTAGCGGGCGGACTCGCCCCGGAAGCGGTTCGGGTTTCCCCCTTGGAAGCGGTTGATACAGTCAAGGCAAGCGCAGCGGGTCTGGTGGTCTTTTCACGCGCGTTAGGCTCATTCGTGAAGGCAGGTGAAAGGTTCGCTGAAATCGTGCAGATTGACCACCCTGCTCCCAATCGGCGGATTGCGGTTAATGCGATTGCGGATGGATACATTGTAGGGCTCAGTCATCGACGGTTGGTGAGACCGGGAGACCAGATCGCAAAGATCGCCGGTGCGACTGCACTGCCACACCGACAATTAGGCAACCTACTGCAACTTTAAGTGCTCTTTCCCAACGATGAAACGAGGTACAGATCGAGACACTACTCGGTATCCTGATTCATGTCGCCCGAATCCGACATTGCAGGGCAGTCATCTTTCATCCCTTTACCTTTTCTACCGGGTCCATGGTGCATCCCCATGCCCTCACCCATCATCTTGCCAGAACCCTGCTGCATATGACGGGCTTTGCGTTCCTCGTGCATTTTATCAAACCTGGCTAATTGCTCTGGGTTCAGTACTTTGCTGAATTTCGCACGCGCTTCGTCGTGCAGAGATGACATGGATTTCCGAAAAGCTTCTCTCTGGGGCTTTTGAGCCTCCACCAGTTCCTGTCGTTTTTTCTGCGTCTCCTGCAGGATACCGGACACCTGCGTCGCTTGTTCGGGTGTCAAAAGCAGTGTATCTGTCAGATGTTCGAGCTGTTTGGCCGGATCTGGGCCTTGAGCAACGACGGGCAGCCAGCTACTCCCAAGTGTGAGTGCACCGGCCATGATCAGAGTTTTAAATAGTGGACGCATAATGATTTCCTCTTTGGTTGTCACAGAGATAATCCTAGCGCCACATTGTGCAAAAATACCGAAAATCAGATGAAGCTTGAGTAAGATTCAGGCTTTCACACTATGCTTCAAGCTGTGCTCTCAGCATCCATGCGGTTTTTTCATGGAGATCCATACGTTGCGTCAGCAGATCCGCCGTGGGTTGATCGCTGGCTTTTTCTGCCAGAGCAAAAACAGAGCGAGCCGTTTTGGCAACACTTTCATGCCCCTTCGCCAGAATCTCCACCATTTTTACCGCTTTGGGGGGGGATTCGGGGGCATCTGGCAGTGTACTGAGTTTGGCAAAGGCTGCATAGGAGCCCGGTGCATTGAAACCTAGGGCTCTGATACGTTCGGCGATCGGATCGACGGCATTCCAGAGTTCTGTATACTGAACCATGAACATGGTGTGCAGACTATTGAATTGGGGGCCCGTCACATTCCAGTGGAAATTATGCGTCGTCAGATAGAGGGTATAGGTATCAGCCAGCAGACGACTGAGGCCCTGGGAAATGGCCTCCCGATCCTGTTCATCCATGCCGATATCAATACTGTAGGAGGCCTTTGCACTGGCCGTTGTTTTGGTCGTTTTCTTCGCCATATCCACTCTCCTTTTTTTAAGGTTTTCCGCAGTCTAGACGAAAACTGTCGTTAAGTTCCAGTGGCATCACCAGGGTATGCAGTCCCATGGATCGCGAGGCACTGCACATAGCGTCCCGTGTGGCGGTCTGGCTGACGTACTTACTGGCATACTCGGCGGTCACCACCGGTTTATTTTGGTCAATGAAAGGTTTGAGTAAATTGCATTCGTTGTAAAGGTGACATTCTTCGTTGATGGCCAGATCAAACGAACTGACCAGATCGACGACTTGATCCAGATCGTTCTTGAGCGCGATGGTTAAACCCAGTCCGTGGGCGGTATTGGCAAGGTAACGATTGTAGTCCAGTTGGTTTGCAGCAGTGAGTGAGAGGCCGTTGTCATTGGCATAACCATCAACGTTGTCAGGCTCAACACCATTGCAGCCTTTTTGGCGGGCCAGCTCCATGCGTTTCTTCATGATGCTGCGGACATTGGCTGAGCGAATGTCCAGCCAGCGTTCACCGGCCCAACCATCAAGGGATTTGCCCAGATCACTCGAAGTGAACAGCCCTTTATCACTGCGCCAGTCTTCGTAGCTACCCGCAGAAAAATAGCAGAGTACTTTTTTGCCGGATTGTTTGAGGGTTGTAATCACCGAGGTTGAGGTATCTTCCAGATCAATGCTATATAAATCGACCGCATATCCGGTATTGATCGTGCCGTTGAGCTGCCACTGCCAGGTGATGCCTTTGGTTGGGCGCCACCAGCTGGATGTGGACGTGGCCGTCGCAATTTGCCATTTGACCTCCTTATAGCTGTTCCAGAGGTTAAGGCTGTTGCCCTGGCCCAGAATGCGAATATAACGTGTTGATTGCGTCGGCAGGGTGAAACGCTGAAAGTTGTTGGTTTTACCGTTGCTGCGCGCATTCGCCAGGATTGTTTTCCAGTTGCGGCTGTCGCTTGACACTTGAATGTCGAAGTAGGCGTATCGTTGCGTGCCTTTATAGAAGGCAACGTCTACCGCCGTGACTTTGCTAATCTGACCGAGATCGTAAGCGATCCATTGACCTTTGCCCGACGCCGACCATCGGGAACTATTGGCGAGATTGCCATCGAGGGTGTAGATGGCTCGTGTACCGAGTTCTTCAATACTGGCTTTGGTACTAATGGCGGCAAAGCTGGAAGTGGCCAGAAAAAACAGGGTGGTGAGCGCGAACAACAGTCTCATAAGTGATGTTCCTTAGTAATACATTCCTAATAATGAGTGTAGCGGGAATAGCGCAGGTCTCCATCGTCCAAAGGGCGGATATTCAGGATTGTGATCGAGTAAACATTGTTCGGTGGCAGGGGGCTGTAATAAACTGACCGTTAGTCATTTGCAGGGTGAGTATCATGGTATCGTCGCACGACATTAATATTCTGGGTTCGGTGTTGTCCTCTTCAATACGGTTGTGGCGAGGGACCCTGGGACGAAAAAAGTCGGATCAGCCCGCGCAGTTACCCATGCTATTTGATCGTGAAAATGACAGTGCCTGCCGTCTGGTTAGGGAGGCGTTCACCGAGCTGAATCTGGATGCTATGATTTATCCGGTTCCTGACGGAGGCAATCGCCATCTGGCGAGGCTTGAAGCCTTGTCAGGCGCTAAAACGGTTCCTTTTTTATTTGATCCGAATACTGGCCAGAAGTGTCAGGGTGCCGCCGCCATTCTTGATTATGTGTTTGCTCAATATGGGAAAGGCCCGGTACCGACACTGTTACGACCTGGCGTACTAAACAGGACCTTATCCCTTCTGGCTGGACATATCAGGGGGCATAAAGGTGAGCTCGCCGCAAAGGGGCAGTCGGCAGACAAGCCTTTGACGCTTTACAGCTTTGAATCCAGCCCTTATTCACGTCCCGTTCGCGAACGCCTGTGCGAACTGGAACTGGCCTATCATTTGGTCAATCTGAGCAAGCAGCAGATTGCAGACCTGGGACCCGCGACACAGCGCCTGCATCTTGGGGAGTATCGTCCCTTGCCAGATAGCAAGCGCGCGCGGTTTCTTGCGCAACAGGGAAGAGTACAAGTGCCTTTTCTGGTGGACCCGAATACAGGGCAATCCCTGTTTGAGTCCAAAATTATTTTGGATTATCTCACTCGAACCTACGCAACATGAGCCACCTCACTATGCGCAGGTTCAGATCGTTTCGCCTGTCTGAACCTGCCACTGTGACCAGTATCGCCCCCGACGGGCCAGCAGCTCCTGGTGATTTCCGGTTTCGATAATGTGGCCCTGTTCCATGACAGCGATCTGGTCTGCCTGAACGACGGTCGAAAGGCGGTGAGCAATCATGATGATTGTACGACCGTGGGCGATGTGGGCGAGGGAGCGCTGAATAGCTGCTTCGGTTTCATTGTCTACGGCGCTGGTAGCTTCATCCAGAATTAAAATAGCCGGATTTTTCAGCAGTGCTCGCGCCAGTGACAGTCGCTGGCGCTGTCCGCCGGATAATTTGATTCCCCGTTCTCCTATCGGGGTGTCGAGTCCCTGTGGCAACTGGCAGATGAACTCCCAGGCTTCAGCCAGCCTTGCACTGTCTTCGATCTCCTGGATCGAGGCGTCGGGTCTGCCGTAGGCAATGTTATCCCGCACGCTACCTTCGAACAGGTAAACATCCTGGCTGACCAGACCGATAGCATGTCTGAGACTCGATAGTGTCAGTGTTTCGATCGGATGACCGTCCAGTTCGATTTGCCCCCGTAACGGTGAATAAAACCGCAGTAGCAGTTTAATCAGAGTTGATTTACCAGAACCTGTTGTACCAACCAGCGCAAAGGTCGTACCGCCAGGAATAGTGATTGAAATGTCATGGATGCCAGCGGTATGACCGGGATAGCGAAAAGAGACGCCCGAGAATCTGACCTGTCCGGTGAATGGCGAGGGTAGGCTCAGAGTCCCCTGATCAGTCACCGTCACCTGCTCATGGATCAGACCGAGAATTCGCTGAGTACTGGCCATCGCGCGTTCAAACAGGTCCGCTGTTTGTGCCAGATTGGTCAAAGGCCAAAGCAAACGCTGAGTCAGAAACACCAACACGCCATAGGCACCCACATTCAATTCACCTTCCAGTGCCATATGACCACCGACCAGAAAGGTCGCCAGGAAGCCGGCAAGAATGGCCATGCGAATAATCGGAATGAAGGCTGAACTGATGGCAATGGCTTTACGGTTAGCCTCGACGTAGGCTTCGCTGGCGTGTCGTAGTCGTGAGGATTCCCGGGACTCGGCGGTGAAACTTTTGATCGTCGCAATGCCCCCGAGGTTAGCCGTCAGGCGACTGGCCAACTGGGCGACTTTCTCACGGACATCTGCATAGCGAGGTGCAGCCAGTCGCTGAAAACGAAAGGCTCCCCAGACAATAATGGGAATCGGCAGGAAGGCGAAGGTCGCAATCAGGGGGGAGAGTACGAAAAATACGGCGCCTACTGCGACGACGGTGACGAATACCTGAATAAGGTTATTGGCACCCCCATCCAGGAAACGCTCCAATTGATTCACATCGTCGTTCATGATGGAGGCGAGTTCGCCGGAACTTCGGGATTCGAAAAAAGCCAGATCCAGGCGTTGACAGTGATCGTAGGCATCCTGCCTTAAATCCGACTGCAAGCGTTGACCTAAATTACGCCATAGCACCAGGTGAGCATATTCAAACAGTGATTCACCGGCCCAAATCAGGAACGTCAAAATGCCGAGTACGGTGATTTGTTCGCGTGGCGAAGTCCAACCCAGTGCTGCCACGAAACTGGACTCTTGATTAACCACAACATCGATGGCAATACCTATAAGAATTTCGGGTGCGATATCAAACAGTTTGTTCAGAATTGAGCAGAGACTTGCCGCAATAATACGTGGTCGGTAACCGTGCGCGTAACGAAGCAAGGCACCCAGTGCCTGAAAACTGGAGGAGGGCATGGGTAGAAGAGTCCTGACGAATGGAAACGCTCGTTACTTTATCATAGTTCTGCGAGCCAATGGTGATCAGATCCTGAGGCAATCAGAGCAGTATGGCGTGGTTGTCCCATTGCGTTGGGAGCGTATCAAATGTCTCGATGAGGTCTCCGGGTTTGCGAGAGAGTGCCATCAGCTTGCCTTTCCCGGAACCTACCAGCCAATGCCCGTTAGGGGATGCATGGACGGGGGCCAGGGCACAGACGTCTGTACCGGATTGAAAGCCGAGATAAATACCTTCATCCGCGCTCCAAAAACCTATACCGTTACCCTTGGGAGAGCTCATGGCGATGACACGGTCATCCATCTGAAAAGCGACGGATCCGACATACTGTTTAAATGACGTCCAGTCCGTCGACTCTATAGACAGAAAAGTCAGTTCTGGGCGAGAAGGGTGGTGAAAGCCGGCCAGTGGCACATCATCTGTCGGCAGGCCTTCATATTGGCATCCAAACCAGACCCGTCCCTGATGGTCCAGGGTGAGATGCCGCACACTCAGTTGAGGGTAGGGCGACCGATACCGGGATGTGACGCGCAGGCGTTCGGTGTCGACATAAAAGAGACCGGACTCCATGGTGTCGAGATTGAGTTTTTCTTCAGGCTGATCAGGTAGGGTCAGGATGCCTCCTATGGCGATGGCCAGTGACCTTCCATCCGGTAGAAGCAGCAAATCGTGTGGACCGATGCCATTAAGATCCAATTCGTCAATCTGTTCGAAGTTAGCATCGACTCGTCGGACACCTAATTTGCCTGCGCCGCTACGACTATCATTTTCGGTGGTATAGAGCAGGCGGCCATCCTGACTGAAACAGGCATGGCCGTGAAAATGGCGCCCGGGTGCTGCCTCAAAAAAGATTTCTTCGGGGGCATCCTGAAGATGGGTCACCGCCAGTCCAAAGGTAGACGGGCTGCGGCCAAGCAAGACGAAGCCCTGCTTTTCTGTCCACGGAATGATGCCATGGCCCCGATAGGGCAAGGAGCCGGATCGATAGAGCTTCCCGTTAGTCGTAACAGCTGACCACCGCGCCTCTCCATTCGTAAGTGTTGCGCCGACGAATAGGGCTTCAGGCTCCTCATTGGGGAATGCGATTTGAGAGGCGCCGGCCCATCCTGGCCGCAAAACAGACAGGGTGCTGATGCCTGCAGCGTACTTGAGAATCTGTCGCCGATTAATCGCCATCTTCGCTATTGAAATCCACGGTAAGGCCAAGTTCGGGCAGAAGCTTGCTTTCCAGCAGGGTGTAAAGGCCTTCCAGATGCAGGTTAAGGTTTTGAATCGTTTGAACGTCTTCTGGCGAAAGAGGCTGTCCATTGGTCACGATCGGAAGTTTGCCGGCGTCTTCCAGCAAGGCGTTAATCCTGTTATTTAGTGCGGATCGGTGTGCTGAGTCCTCTGCCAGTCCTGTTATCAGGGGGCTGTCAGAGCGCAGTGCTGTGCTCAGGGCCTCAAGGCTGTACTTCAGGCTGTCAGTTCCATATTGGCTGTAAGGATAGTGAAGGTTGCGTTGTTTACCTTTGGGGTCGTTACTGTAATCGAACAGGCTGCCGACGCCATCTCGATTGAGGTGACGAATTTGACTCAGTAATCCGTTCAGTAATTTATCCTGGAGTCGATGGAATGCGGGCGTTTCCTTAAGCGGCCGAGGGTCACTCAGTTGACGGGATTCGGACTGGGCGGCATTCAGAACCGGCCAGGATTCCCAGGCACTGAAGAGTGTTGCGGACGTTTCGTGGAGGTAGCTGCTGATGGCTAATCCTGCATGGCAAAAAGCCAGGCTTTGCTTGTTGATCTGGTCAATGCGCTCTGAACCCGGGGCGAAGAGAAGGAAGTCCAGCGCCGGCAGGCCCTGAACGGCTGCGCTCCCTTGATGAACAAGTCTTGCAACCTCGTTGGCAGGCAGGGATGATGCCTGTCCCAGCAAGTGGTGCGTTTGCTTGTCGACCAGGCCAGGACGAACCGGCCAGGCACTCACGCGAACCTTACGGTTGTCATCGAGTGTAGGACCAACAGAAAAAACGCTGGCGCGAGCCCAGGAGGTGACAACAATACGCCATTTGTCTTGAAGTGTAGCTAGCTCCTTTTGCTGCACAACCTGGTCTTGGCAGACATCAGACCATGACTCCGTGAATCCTTTCGCCTCGACCTCAAACTGTTTCATCGGCGAGAGTGACAGCCGCACAATTTGTTCCTGAAGATCTGGCACCTCTGGGGGGGGCGGCGAGACACTCTCCGTTGACGCACAGCCTGCAGAAAGCATAACGGCGCAGAGCGCGACTGCTGTGATCTGTCTACCCTTACTCATAATGACCTGTGGATTAAAGCGAGTTTAAAAAGGCCAGAAGTGCCTGGCGCTGCGTTGCATCATAGCCTAGCACATGACTACGGCTGCCTGCGGCTTCGCCATCGTGCCACAGAATCGCTTCCATGATTGAGCGTGCCCGGCCGTCATGCAGAAAAGTCGCCTCAGCATTGACCACTTGCGTCAGACCGATACCCCACAGCGGTGGCGTGCGCCATTCCTGTGCATTTGCCAGACCTTCACTCAAGTGGTTTACCGATGCCGCGGTTCCATCCAGTCGCCTGTCAGCCAGCTCGGGTCCCATATCGTGCAGTAGCAAATCGGTATAGGGGCGTATGATCTGGCGGGACTGTTCGATGCGCGCGGGTCCTTGTTCTGCGGTCACAAATCGCTCGACATGACACCCACTACACCCAGCGTCCCTAAAGAGTTGCTGCCCCATTATCACTTCAGAGGCATTCACCTCGCGTCTGGCAGGAACGGCCAGATTGCTGACATAATGGGTGACGAAGTCGAGGATATCATCCCGAACCTCAACGCCGCTTTGGGGATCATTCCCGTTAGGAAGCTGACGGCAGGTGACTTGCGCGGTGGTGCAACCCTCGGCAGGGAACAGTGAAGTGGTCAGCCCCATGTCACCGTTGAAGGCGCCAGCGGTCTGCTGACGAACGCTGGGTTGGCCAGCTTTCCAACCGAAGCGGCCAAGGGTTTCTTGCCGCTTACCTGATCGACGGTCAGGTTCAGACGACCTGAAATACCATCTTTATTGCGATCCTCCGGGTCAGCCAGAGCTTCCAGATCACTTTGGGCAATCGCTTCCAGTAAGCCCATACCGATGACGGGCGGTGCCACCCGCATAGACAGGATGAGATCAGGGCTGGGTGCTCCGTCCGACCAATCAGTGAGTCTAAAGGTCGGTTTGCGTAGCATCACCTCTGAGCCATCCGTAAAGGTGACCGGGTAATCTTCGTAGCTGACGCGAATTCGGGCTTCTGCTTTTAAGCCAGGGATGCTGTGATCCTGAAGTTGGCCGCCATAAATTGGGTCGCCTTCAATTTTGCCATCGGGTTTCTGCAGACTGAGTCGAATTAGCAGGCTATCGGCATTGTCATCTGCACTCATGGGCGCGTGGCCTCTGCCATCATTAAAATGGCAGCTTTGACAGGCGCTGACATTAAACAGTGGGCCCAGACCATCACGCAGATCGGTCGTTGCCGGTGCGATGACCCAGGGGTCTTCGAAAAAGTCATTGCCAATAAGAAAGTCCCCTTTGCGCCGTGCAGACATATTAGCGGAATTCAGGGAAAACGCTCCTGCATGGGAGGAGAACACCGTCGTCTCTCCACCGGATAAACGGACATCTTCAGTGGGTGCCGCCTGCAGGAGTGCCGGCAGCAGGGCCGCACTCAGGACCGGTACGAAACGTAAACAGGCCATTGCTTAACCTTCTGTCGCGCAGGATTCTTGCGTCTTGCCAGGACAGGTGCCTGGATCGAAGTTCTCGGTTTTCAGTTTAAGCAGAGGGGCTACCGCATTGCTGAGCGGTTCTCCCAGTTGCACAAGCGATTCGGCTGCATTCAATACCAGCGCCTTGTCTTCCGCTGACCCACCGACCAGTTGATCGAAGCGTTTGCCATTTTCGGCCGCTTCACTGATGGCCTGCATTTGTTTGCTGATCGTCGCGAGCTGGGCCAACAAGTCACGATCCACTTCAGGCGCTTTGCTACGCACAAGATCAGAGAGACTGGGGCCGCTCAGGATCTGGCCATCCCGACGGATATATTTCCCAGTATAGGCATTAACCACACCTTGGGCGTTATTTTGGATGGCCACATGGGTCAGGTCGCTGAAGCAGTCGTGTTCATCTTCTGTACTGCCGAAAAGAATGGCGACTTTCATTCGCTCACTGGCCAGCTCTCCTACCGCCAGATCGCCCATAGAGTCGAGAACACGGGCTAATGCGTCACCCCGGGTTAAAAAATCATACCCCAGAGTGCCTTTTTGCTGACGTGCGTTGGGCGTCCACTCGTTTGTCATGGTGGTTAGATCGTCTACCAGCAACTGAGCGGCGGCCGTTAGGTAGTCTGCACGCCGTTGGCAAATAGCTGCCGATTCGTTTACTGTCGCCCCACTGGTGCAGCTGCCTTGGGAAGCCTGGGTAAAATAATCGCTGATCGGTCTGTTACCTGCACCGGGTCCGGTACCCTGGGTATCCTGCCCCCAGAGCAGAAATTCAATGGCATGAATGCCCGTTGTAACATTGGCTTCGGCGCCCCCCAGTTCATTCAGGCTGGCTAGCAAAGCCGGTGTCAGTTGGCTGACGTCAACCGATGCCGTGCCGACTGTCAGTGTCTTAGTTTGATTGATGATGTTTTCCGGCTGATTGTATTCACCCTCATAGCCCTGGCTCACATAATCAATCAAGGCTTCATCCAGTGGCCAGGCGTTGACCTGTCCCTCCCAGTCATCAATGCTCGCCGGGCCGCCATCTGACTCAAGGCCGGGCGTCACATGGCCGTTCTCCGAGTCGAACCGAAAAACCTCTGATTGCTGGTAACTGACCCGCAGCGCACGGTAACTGGCTTTTGTCTGAGAGAGCGCCTCTGTCGAGGGTTTGGAAAGGAACTGCGCAATATTCTGCTGCAATTGCTGCGCATTCAGTAAAGAGTCCTCATAGACTGCGTGGACTATGTTGGCATAGTTCAATGCAATGTCTGCCTCTTTTGGCGCGCTTTGCACCAGAGTCGCCATGGTTATCCCTGCAAACAGGCCAATTTTCTGGAAGGGCGTCATAAACTGTCCTCGAGAGTATAAATAATAATGATTCGCATTATATTGACGAGAGGGCGGTAAGGCAATTATTCTACATCTAAATGATAATCAATATCGTTTAAGTGGGGTTTGCCATGCGATTTTTGTGCTTGAATCATTACGAACAAATGGAAAGGGAATCAGAGCAAAAACTGTCGGAACATGCGGTCAGGTGGCTGTGTCTGGCGAATTGCCATCGGCAACAGGGGCGACAGACAACCGCCTTGAATTACTGTGGGTGTGCTTTTGAATCGGCCTCTCTTATTGTCTCGCAGTATCCCGAGGGGGATGGCTACGGACCCACATTGATTGCGTTAACCGCAGTGTGCCTGGCTCACCAGTTTCGCCAACTCGGTAAAAATACGTCTGCGGAGGAGGTTATTGATCTGGGCTGCCATCGGCTCTCCGGGTTCAGGCAAAGGGAATCCTCTAGCTGGATGTTTTCACTCAAGGTTTTGACGCAGCCTTCATTGTGGTCAGATTTTTGTGAATACCACCTGGGTTTTCGTCTGGATCGTTTGGACGCTGAAACAGGCTGCGGGCACGTAAGGGTCGTGCATTAATAGCTTACTTCATCAGGCCCCGCTGCTGCAGAAAAGCCTTGGCTTTGGCCTGCTGCTCACCCTGCAGTTCAATCAGTCCGGGGTGGCAGGTGCCGCCCACACCGCAATGTTGTCTGAGCGCCTTAGCTAATTGTTCCAGTTCAGTCTGATCCAGCGGCAGGCCTTCAATTACCGTAACCCCTTTGCCTTTTCGGCCTTTGGTTTCACGCCGAATCTGGACCTTTCCGCCCGGTTTGGGCGCAGCCCTTGCCTGGGCTTTGCATTGGCACTGCTTGACAGGATGGCCACAGTCTGGACACAGTCGACCGTGTTCGGTGGAGTACACCTGACCTTTGGCCGGCAAAGCTTCGTCACCTGAGTGCTCGGGTTCATCAGTCGGGTTCAGTGTTTTTTTGAGGTCTGCCAGCGAGAGCCATTGGCGTTTGTCAGTCATGGTTATAGATGCGCCTTGATGATTTCACCGAGTCGAGTCAGTTGTTGAATACGTTCCTTTGACCAGCCCTGCGCAAAACTCAGTCGCATGGAATGGCGATACTGGCCACTGGCTGAAAATATTTCGCCGGGTGCGAAAAGAATACCTTCGTTGTGCGCGGTATGGTAGAGCTGGGTCGTATTGATGCCCTCCGGCAGCTCAATCCAGGAGACCAGTCCCCCTTGCGGCTGACTGACCCGTGTTCCTGCCGGAAAATGGCGCGTGAGCAAGTCGCGAAGTTCCAGGGCGCGTTGACGATACGTTTCTCGTGCCATTCGTAAATGCCGGTCATATAAACCGGTATTGAGTATTTCAGCCAGAACGAGTTGGGGGAGAGTAGGATTGGCGACGGTATGAATAAATTTTCGATGAACCAGGGCTTCCTGGTAGCGGCCGGGAAGGACCCAGCTGGTTCTGAACTGGGGATCCAGCGTCTTGGAAACGGACCCGCAGGAGAGCACACGCCCCTGGGTATCATAAGCCTTGATCGGCACCGGGCGGTGTTCACCAAAATAGAGGTCGCCGTATATGTCGTCCTCGATTATCGGTACATCGAAGCGGTTGGCGAGTTTGACCAGTGTCTGTTTTGCCTCGTCAGGAATCAGGGAGCCCATTGGGTTGGAGAAATTAGCGACCGTGAGGATGGCTTTCACCGGCCACTGAGTCAGTGCCAGCTGCAGGGCTTCCAGGCTCATGCCGGTATCGGGGCGTGAGGGAATCTCGATGGCGCGCAGGCCGAGGGCTTCCAGCATCTGCAGAAGTCCGTAGTAACAGGGTGACTCGACCGCAACGATGTCTCCACGTTGGGTAAGCACCTACAGACAGAGATAAAGCATTCTGGCACCCCGCAGTGGTGACGATGGACTCTGGCGCCACGCTATACCCTGCCTCAGCCGCTCGGCGAGCAATTTCCTGGCGCAGGTTCAGATTGCCTTCCGGCGCGTCGTAGCCCGCGCCCAGAATCCGCCGTGTACGGCTGATCTGGGTGTAGCGTTTTTGAACATGGGCCAGGATGGGGAAATCCAGTGCCGGAATGGCAGAGCTCATGCTATGGCCCTTGCGCTCTGCGGCGTCGCGCTGCACTTCCATGACCAGTTGGTTCAAATTCGCCGGTCGCGGTCGCGTGCTGACTTTTTCAGACAATTGCGGTAATCCCAGCGGACTTGAAGGCATCGGTTTGACGAAGTACCCGCTTTTGGGGCGGGCTTCTATCCAGCCTTTATCTTCAAGCTGAGCATACGCCATGTTGATGGTCGCAATGCTGACGCTGTGAATTTGGGCCTGACGCCTGACTGAGGGGATGCGCTCGCCGACCTTAAGCGCGCCTTCGCGTATCTGGCTCTGCAGATTTTCAGCAATTTGCGTGTAAAGGGTGGTTTGCATAACGCACCTATCTGTCATCGGGACTTTGGATGGCCAGTATACCTGTACTGCTCGTGAAGTTACAGTTTGCTATCTGTACTGGTTTTCAATAAGAGCTGAATGGATGCCTGTTCTGCGGGTGAGACGCGCAAATAGTCGGCTTCAAGTAACGATTGGAGTGCAAGGACAAGCTCTGGATCGAGTCCATTGTCGTGCTTGAATCTTGGGCTTTGAAGGATCTCATAGACTTCGCCCCTGACCTCGGCTGAAGAATCCAGCAGATAATCCGCCAGAACGGATTCAGGCGCTTCACTGAACCGGGCGGTATACCAGGCATGGCGGACCTTGGCCGCTTGATTGATTTCGGGCGCTGGATCCATCGCCGCCCGGGTCAGAAAATCATTGATTTCATCACTGTAAGATAAGGCCGTATTGGTCGATGCATCGCTGATGAGGTCTATCAGCCGCTGACGGATGGCCGGACTGGATTCCTGTCGTTCACGCTGGGCAAGCGCGACGATGAGGGCGGTATCTTTTATATCCGCGTCCAGTATCAGGTTATACATGATGTGGCTCATGCCAGCGTGGGAAACATCAAAAAAAGCGTCGGCGATCAGGGCTCTGCCGGTTGATGTCGAGGCGAGCTCTTTAATGACGCCTTGAGTGTTGATGCGATCTTCCAGACCGGGTCTCAGCATGAAGACTGCCAGGAGACCGACAAACAAGGTCACGCCCCCCACCAGACTTTTGGGTCCGGCGGGTGAGCGTTCTTTTTCCTTCCTGATCAATTCAGTCATGCAATGTGCATGTGGTTATCAATTGGCTGACAACGCTTTCAGAAAGGCTTCGAGATCCAGCATTTCCTGGTTACTCAGTTCCAGCGGACGGATGTCGGTATCCGCCATGGGGTCTCCCAGTCCACCGGCGTTATAAGCGGTGATCACCTCCAACAGGGTATCGATACTGCCATCGTGCATGAACGGCTCGGTTGATTGGAGCTCACGCAAGGTCGCTACTTTCTGCAGGCGGAAGTCCCGGTCGCGTCCGGTCTGGTCGGCACGCCCGATGTCCGTATTGGTGGCTAGTCCATTGTTACGGAAGCTTTCGTCGGTGTAATTCTGTCCAGCATGGCAACCGCTGCAGCGCGCTTTACCTTCAAACAGTAGGAGTCCGCGTGCTTCCGACGCCGTGAGAACCGTCCGGTTGCCGGCGCGGTATTCATCCACGCGGTTACGCGGCGTGAATTGAGTTGCCTGGAAGCTGGCTAATGCCGCAGCGACATTTTCGACGTTGGGTGCCTGGCCATAAACGCTTTGGAAGCGACTGTTATAAGTTGCGTTGCTGGTCAGGCGCTGGATCGCTTCCGCGATGGGCAGATTAATCTCGTGGGCAGCCGGGATTGGAAGCAATGCCTGACGATCGAGAGAGGCCGCATTACCGCTCCATCCCTGGAAGGATGAGAACAAGCGGTTGAGCAGTGTGGGTGCGTTACGTACCCCCGCATCTGTGGGTTCGTTGCCTTTCGCAAGCGGGTTACCGTCGGTAAATGCAAGACCTGGCTGATGGCAGCTTGCACAGGAGGTCGTACGCTGCTTTGACAGAATCACATCGTTGAACAGGGTCTCGCCAAGGCTTGCGGCAGCGCTGCTGAAGCGATCCACTGCAGACTCCTGGTTACGCGCAGAGACGTCAGGTGCGCGGCCAGCAGTCGCACTGGGCCCGGTGGCTTCGCGAATAGGCGTTATGCGCAATCTCGTGGGCGTGACGCGCCACATTAGACACTTTCACTTCATCGAGGATCATGCTGGCCGTTGAGTTGACCGGGCCGACCTGCACGGCACCCGATGTCTGTAGCGTGCCAAAGCCGGTGACCGTGGTGTTGGCCACGCGTGCGCCATTCACCCACAGTGACTGGTTCTTGTTAAACGGGTTGTAACTGAATGCAACGTGTACCCAGCTGCCACTGGCAATGGCTGGACCATTAAGTTGGCGACGCACGCCTGCGGTGTCCTGCATTACGCCGGTAAGTGTGCTGCCATTGGCCAGGAACAGCTCAATGCCATTCTGCATCGTGAACAGGCGAACGGTGCCAGTGCCGCTGGACTTGTTCACCCAGAAGTCAACGGTAAAGCCTTCACGCAGGGTGTCCCAGCCGCGCGTGCGGTTGACGTTGATATAGTTGTTGGAGCCAAAGTGTATGGCCTGACCCAACCGACCGACCATGTTGTCGTTGTTGTTGAACTCAAGCGGGAATCTGGCACCGACCAGCGCCCCATTGTTATGGTTACCCGAGGTATCGGGCGTGCCGGTTTTGTTGTAGGTGCCATCGCGATTCAGCTGTTCGTTCATGCCGAGCGTCAGCACGTAATTACCATCAAGGTAATCGTCGAACGCCACTTCCGAATAGTCCTGAGTGTTGGAGCCGAAGAGCGGATAGCCAGGGCCATTGACCGAGTAGGGAATCTTCAGATCCGGCACATCCTTATACGGAATCCACATGGTGGTGAATGCTCCGGGCGAGGAGAAGAACAAGCGCGAGGTTACATGGCGGTTGCGGTTGATCGGACCATCAATGTGACGGAACGTCCAGCCGGTCCAACGACCAACCACCGTAGCACCGGATCGGCGAGCGCCCGAGTTGTTGGCCTCCTTGCGAGACGCCATGTAGAACAGCTCGGCACCATCGTGGCTGACCCAGGGATAAGCGCCTTTAACTAGCTCGCCTGCGGCGTAGGCGTTACCAGCGGCATCACGCAGCGGTCGTTCTGCGATGGGGTAACGAACACGGAAGGGCTGGCCGGCCACCGTAGCGTTGCGATCATCGTAGTACATGTTGGCGATGGACTTGTTCACGCGCCAGTTAGTGGTAGCACCGGGTGAACTGTTCCAGCTGTAAACCAGGTTATCAATTTTACCGGGTTCGGTGGGGTGACCTTGGCATATGATGAGGCGACCGTCGATCGTGGCAGAAGGCTCGATACAGCGAAGGTCGGCCCCGTTGGTCTGGGTGAATTTAGCGAAGGGGTGGTGAAGCGGGCGCTGACCACTTCGGCATCGGCTGTATTGCCATTGCTGACGATGATCGTCGCTTTGCGCATACCCATCTGATCGTTGTCATTGTTTCGCAGCGAGGTGTGGTAAACCATCGCCTTATAGGTGCGGTAGGTTCCGGTGGCAGAGAAGCCCCCGGTTGAATTGGAAGGGTAGGGGTTTTCACCCGTAACAGCTGGATCTGGCATGATCGCAATCCAGTTGTGCTGCATGTCAGGCGCATCGGTATTCAGTTCCAGCGATGTCGTTATTACCGAAGGCATTGGCAAAGTTGGGTGAGCCATCACTGTTGAGTACGATACGCTGAGGGCGGAAGGCACTGGCAAACCATCCCGCTGTGCGTGTGCGGACGAAGACGTGGCCATCCAGTGTTTCGGCATGACCGTTACCACCGAAACCAGTATCAATGTGTCGCGGGAATACCCGCTGTTTGGCGTTGTTCAGGGTATACAGCGCCGCACTCGGCGCCGAGAACTGGCCGGTACTGGCAGCTTTACCGTCGTTGTCGCCATTGCCGGGCGGGGTGGCAGGCGGTGTGGTGGGCGGAGGTGCCGTGACGGTGACGGTACGGGTTACCGTATTGGCAGCATTACCCGCAGCATCGCTGACGTTATAGCTCAGGGTGTAGGTGCCAACCGTGGCGGTGTTGACGCTGCCGGTTTTCACGATACGGATGGTGATGTTGCAATCGACGTTATCAGACGCGGTTGCGCCAGGATCGGCAAAGGAACTGCCCTTGTTCACAGACATACTGGCGCTTCCGCTCAGGGTTATCACCGTATTTGCATCGTTCTGAAGGAGTAGCCTTACGCCGCCCGAACCATTGGTTTGAGTGGACCATACGGCGCTGCCGGCACTGTTTCGCAGTACCAAGGTTGCCGTCGCCCTGCAGGTAGAAACGGAAACGTCCATCAGTCGAGGGCGGTATTGGTTCGACGTCATGTAGTCGTTCGCCAGCAGGCAATCGCTGCCATTGGTGAAGGCAGCGGCCAGTGGACTGACCGCCATTAATACCACGAAGCTCATTCGGGTCGTCAGCATCTTTTTCATGGCGATATCTCGTTGAAATTATTGCGGCTTAACGGTGAAAGAAACCAACGCATCTTTACAGGCAGACGCGCCCGGACCACTGGTGCGGCGAACACCGGTCTGGCCATCGGAGGTCAACACTGCGCCATACAGAAAGCCTGACTCGTCACTGTTGGCGATATAGCCGAAGGTGCTCGTGCCACTGGGTGCGCCGAATACCTCTTTGTTGACTCTGTCGTCAAAGGATTGGGAGAGCAGCAGCATGTCGCCTTTGCGTCCATCCACGGACGGAAACAGACTCTCGGCATCCCCATCGCCGTCCTAGTGAACACCACCTGAGCCAGATCGCGACCATTGTACTTATTCTGGAATCGCGTACAGAAGCCTCCAGAAGTGCTGGAGCAATCGGATACGTTCAGGCATTGATAACCATTGTTTTCTTTGTAACATTCTGCCTGACGGTTCCAGCCGCTCACGCCAAAGGGTAGGAGGTCATCCGTCCTGTGCAACACCAGAACCAGTAAATCGCCGGCCTGTGCTGCAGCGGGGCGGGTAATCTTCACACCCTGCCCATCGGCATCCCAGATCTGCGTGGTGCCTACATGAGAAATACTGCCAGAGGTGCTTCCTCCTCCAGTCCCGCCGACTGCCTGAGCGGTATTGGTTGACCACACCGCTGCATTAGAAGCGGTATACAGGACGAAGTTGCCATCATCTTGCATGGCGGCTTTATTGGCACCCGTCCCATTGGTTTTACTTGACCAGACGGCCGAGCCAGCCGATGTGTAGAGCACCAGATTTCCGTCCCCTACATGTTCAGGCGAACACCACCCTTGCCGTTGGTCGCTGAGGCCCAGAGGGCAGCGCCTGCGGCGTTGCGTAGCACAAGATTGCCATCACCTTGAAGGATGAAGCGGTATCTACCACTGAGTGAGACCAATGATTCTTTGGCATTCAGTCTTTCGCCGACAAGCAGTGTATCTTTGGCGAAGACTGTGACACTGCTGAGCAGCAGGGCGGCAAAGGCCCAGATCGACGCGACGGTAGGTTTCATACTGGCATTCCTGAGGGTTGGTTTTGTTGTTTATGTGAGCCTGTCAGGGCTGGGTCGCACTTCACCACAACGGCTAGCCGAGGAACATGAAGGAATTGATGATGTGATAGGATTTGCGCAGAACGGCACAGTTTCTGAGCGATGCGCAGAAAATTCATGTCGGATAACCGCCAATTCTGATCAACTAGTCTGGGGTATCGTTGCGTTTTGCCGCTTACGCCTTTTCCCGCCAAACCTAATAAAAAACGGTGATTACATGCTGTCTTTGTTCTGTCGCGGACTACTGTCTTTGACCCTCGTGCTTCTTTCAAGTGTCGCCCTGGCGAAGGACGCGTTGCTTGCAGGAGAACGTCTGAATGCTAACGAATCATTGATCTCTCGAACGGGAGCTATCGCTTTATTTTGCAGGGCGATGGCAATCTGGTATTGAGAAATGCATCGGGTTCTGCACTTTGAGCCAGTGCCACGAATGGCAAGGGCGGCGTACGGCTGAACATGCAGGGTGATGGAAATCTGGTGTTGTATACCGCCAGCGGATCGGCGGTTTGGTCGAGCAAAACGAATGGGAAAAGTGCGATCAAGGCTGTGATGCAGGACGATGGCAACTTTGTTCTCTATACGGCGGCGAACGCTGCCGTCTGGTCAACCAATACTGCCAAGGCGGGTGGGGGCGGCGGCGGGACTCCCGGTACGGGAGAAGCCGTTAAGGTCGCCTTTATCGGAGACACTGGCGCCGGTACGAATTTCCAGAGTGTGCTGAACCTGATCAAGGCAGAGAAGGCGCAGCTGACAGTGGTGGCGGGGGATACCTCCTACAACCGCAGCCAGGATGATGATTGGGATGCCAGAGTACGTAATACGCTGGGTGCCAGTGATCCCGCCATCGTTGTGGCCGGAAATCATGATTATGGCGACAGCAATTTTGGCGATATCCGCTCATTTGGACAGGCTCGCCTGAGTCGCCAGTCTGCCGTTCAGTGTTCAGGTGCCTATGCGGAAAAAATGACCTGTCGTTTCAAACATCTTTACTTCGTGATGTCAGCGATCGGATCGAGCGGTAGCCGTTCAGATCATGAGACCTATATTGCGAACAGTCTGAACAATTCACCAGCCGGCGCTGGCGTATCTGTGCCTGGCACAAGAACCAACGCGATATGCAAGTCGGCGGCAAGACCGACGAGGTGGGCTGGACGGCCTATGAGACCTGCCGTCAAAAAGGCGCGATTATTTCAACCGGGCATGAGCATTCGTATTCCCGAACGCATTTGCTGAGCAATATGACCAACAAAACAGTGGCCAGTACCGCCTCAAGCTTTTCGGTCAGCCCGGGCAAGACCTTCGCCTTTGTCTCTGGGCTGGGGGGAATTGAAGCCAGGGACCAGGAACGAAGCGGCAGCTGGTGGGCGAAAATCTACACCTCGACGCAAGGGGCGACCTATGGCGCGTTGTTTGGCACCTTTTATACGGATCGGGCGGATTTCTACTTCAAGAATATTAAAGGTCAGATCATCGATCAGTTTACGGTGACAAAGGGATATTGAGATGAAAACAGTATTGGGTGTGATCGTGTTGCTCAGTGTTGCTTCCCGTGTTTATGCCGGCTGTGAGTCGGCGATCCTGCAAGGGGGGCATACCGCCTCCAAGAAAACTGAAGCGGTGAAGCTCGCCTTATCCGAGGTGCGTGATGCCTGCTATCCGGGGGAGGTCACTGTACTGTCGCAGGACTGCCGACAAGTCGATTCAGGCCTGGAGAACACTGCAGTGACACGCTGCGAGGTCGAAGCGTCCTGCAACCTCAATCAACAGTCCGCCGAGTGTCGGGATTATCTCAAGGTCATGCGAGGTCGCACCCTGGGGCACAAAATACCTGCCCTGGGGGCTCAGATTCAGACGGCTTCCTGTAACCTTACTGAGCAATACGCTCAATGTCGGGAATACACGCTACTGGTCGGTGCCAGCGAAACGATCGAGGCACTCCGGGAGGGGTGTACGTCTATGTCGGGTGTGTTTTCTGATAGGAACTGTCCGACGAACGCGGTAGCCATTTGCCGGGACATCGTCCGCAATTACCACCACCCTGTTGTCTGCACCACCCTCGGTGGCGAGTTGCGCAGACCTTAAAGGGCTCGCACGACCCTCACAGTTTTTCATGGGAACACCAGTACAGATCTGCTTTGGTTTATTCTGTACCGGTTTTGATCGTATTAAATTGAATCTGTATCGGTTTGTTCGCACTGCCTAGAATGGTGTTCCATGCAAAGAGGAACACCGAATGGCTACCCGAACCGAAATTTTTCCGCTTCGTTACACCTTAGCGAAACGTAGTGGCAGGTCACTGCCTTCAATGCGGCTTTTTTTTCGCAAAGCCTGGTGCTGGCTCGCAATAGCCAGGCAGCGTTACCGCACGCGCCAACAACTGGCTCAACTCGATGATCGGGCATTGCAGGATATTGGACTTTCCCGTGCAGATGCCTGCCAAGAGGCAGAAAAGCCTTTTTGGAGGGAGTGATGGACGAGCGTTTGGTTTTGTTTGTCGTTGTGATGACGATAACCCCTGGCCCTAATAATTTGATGCTCATGGCATCGGGTTTGAATCACGGCATCCGGCGTTCGCTGCCTCACTTTGTCGGAATCTGTACCGGTTTTCCTCTCCTCATATTGGCGGTGGGGCTTGGATTTCAGGCGGTATTAACCGCTTTTCCGGGCGTATTTTGGGGCATCAAGGTTGCGGGGCTGGTTTCCTCTTTGTATCTGGCCGCGCGTCTTGCTGGGTTTTCGATCAAAACGAGATCGGGTGGAAACAGGCAGCCAAAAGACGACACTCCGGCAAGGCCCATGCGGTATTGGCAGGCTGTTCTGTTTCAATGGATCAATCCCAAAGCCTGGACCATGGCCATCGCGACACTCGCGATGTTTGCTCCTCAGGGCGAATCGGTATGGCCCACGGTCACGCAGATTGCCGGATCCTATATGCTTTGGGGTTCACCCTGCGTGGCACTGTGGTTGTTTTTCGGCAAGGGCATGCGCCGTTTTTACAGAATGCCGGTAATATAAAGCGTTTTAATGTCGTGATGGCATGTCTCCTGGTGGCATCTGTGGTGCCGCTTCTGCTTGAAACTGGCGCATTCTGAAAAGCGGCTATACTTCATTAAAGGAGGCCGTTCAACTATGGTTAAAAGTCGTTTTCTGATTGGGGATTTTGTTCAGCAGCGTGCCGGGCAGTTCAGAGGTGTGGTAATCGGTATTGATCAGATGTTCATGCAATCTGAAGACTGGTATCGGGCGATGACTCGAAACGATCCCCAAGGACAAACCGTGGTACCAAATCATCGTAGATGGGGCGGAGCATGTGGCCTATGTGTCTGAAAAAGAGTTGAGATCGGCCCAGGATCGGAGCCAGATTGATCATCCGATGCTGGGCGATTATTTTCAGGAATACAACGGCAACCGCTATTTGTCCCGGTAGACGGATTAGTCTGCCCGGCCCATAAAGCGCTTTTCGCCGGTGTGGATGCGGACTTTTTGCCCCTGTTCCAGGTATTCCGGTACCAGAATACTCAGACCCGTTGCAAAGTGGGCGGGTTTGGTTCGGGCACTGGCTGATGCAGCCTTGAGGGCGGGAACCGTTTCAGTGATGACCATTTCAACGGTTTGCGGTAGCTCCAATGCAATGATCTGGTCATCCACCACTAACATCTGCAAGCCTTTGATGTCATCGGTCAGGAACAGTAGTTGCTCTTCGATCACCTCTTTATTGATCGGATACTGGGTGTAGTCTTCGTTATCCATGAAGATATAGTCATCACCGTCAATATACGAGAACGTCACAGGCTTTCGTTCCAATAAAACCGTTTGAACGATTTCGTCGCCTTTGTAGGCCTCTTCTACTTTCAGGCCTGTCCGCACATCGCTGTAGCGGACTTTATACAGTGTCGCGGCACCGCGTGCACTGGGGCTATGTACTTCGATTTCCTTGATAACCAGCAATTGGCCGTTGCGATCAACGACATCGGCTTTTTTGAGATCAACGGCCTTGGGCATCAGGCTTGCTCCAGCTTGTCCAGCAACAAGATCATGGCTTTGACGAAGTCGCCCTCTGTCACGATTCCAACAACGCGTTCTTCGTGAATGATCGGCAGGCAGCCATACTTGCGGGTCACCAGAAACTCGGCTGCGTCGCGCAAACTGGTGTGTAAACTGGCGGTGGCAACCTTGGTCCGCATCACATCAGCGATCTGGATTTCAGCTTGCTGAGCTTCCTGCTGTTCATCGGGCAGGTGGTAGACGCTGGAATCCATCGCCGCCATCAGATCCGTACGGGTAAACATGCCGACCAGCTTTTCCTTGTGATTAACGATGGGAATATGGCGGATATCATTTTTTTCCATCAGACGCTTTGCGTCCAATACTGAGTTCTCCGGGGTCAACGTTGCCACCGGTGTACTCATCATTTCCTCTAGCTTCAGCATGTTATGGCCTCAAACTGTGTTGTATATCGGAAAAATCCGTGCTTTTAGCAAATCGTTGCATGACGTCGGACAAAATGGGCGTTTTGTAACCCATCGCGCGCGCCTTGCGACTGTCCAGGCTGACGTCACGGGTCTGGCCGCCCGGAAGGTCATGTCGGCCTGGACTTTGGCCTCGATTTTCTGCGGATTATACCCGAAGGCTGAAGCGATGGAACGCATCAGAATCAATCGGGATAAGGTTTCAATCCCACCCAGATGAATCACTTCGCCCTGGCCGCCAAATAGAGTTTCACAATGCCTGCCGCCGCTGTTGGGTAGTCAACACTTGAACGCAATTCGTCGCTGAAGCCAAATAATCGCTTTCCTTCCTCTAACTGTTTGAGCCACTGGTGCATTGGCGAGGTGGCATACAAGCCCTCCGCCATACAGTAAAGGCAGGCGAAAAACCGCCGCCGTTGGACAGGCATCCAAAATGACGCGCTCAGCTTCCGCTTTATGCTCTCCATAACGATTAATGGGAGAAACGGGGTCTGATTCAAGGTAATTGCCCCGTTCGCCATCGTAGACCAGGTCGGTCGACGTAAAGACCATTGGGATCTGGTTAATCTGACAGCGCTGCGCAATCTGACGGCTGACTTCGACATTCAGACGACGGGAAAGTAGCGGCTGTTCTTCGCAGAGCTGCGGGTCAGCCAGTGCCGCCGTATGAATGACGGCCGTCGGTCGGAACTGCTGGAAAAGGCTGTCCAACATATCCTTGTCGCACAAATCCAGACGAACACGATAGGTTGCAAGATCCTCTCGAAGAGGGGTTTGCTGACTCAAGGCAATGACTTCGTTACCCTGATCAAGCAGTTCCCGGCATACCCGGGCGCCCAGTAGCCCACTGGCACTGGTAACCAATACCTTGGCAGGTCTGGACGTATGATTTTGCAAACGGGACTCCTCAAGCAAGTGTTGAGCATAAACCTAGCATAAGTCGCGTTGAGCCGAAAAGCGCGCAGTGTCTTTCCTATTGATATGCTAGGATGCAGGCGCTAATCCCTTTAAGTGATGCTCAGTGAGGTGAGAACGTGTCGTGCCGGGTGGGTGCTGAGTGGATGCTGGTGACAACCGCGGCCATCTGGGGTTTCGCCTTTGTTGCTCAGGTCAGGGCATGGAGCATGTTGGGCCATTTACGTTTAATGCGGCCCGTTTTGCCTTAGGTGCTTTATCGCTATTGCCTTTGGTCTTGTTGATTCGGGTTCGGCGACCGGCAGCTCCCGCGCCTGACCAGACGGCGCCCCTTCCATTTTCACACTGGCCTCCAGAGCTTGTCGGCGGGTTGCTTGCGGGGTTGTTGTTGTTTGCCGGCGCGACGTTTCAGCAAGTGGGCCTGCAGTTTACGTCGGCAGCGAATGCGGGGTTTATCACAGGACTCTACGTCATCCTGGTTCCGTTGATGGGTCGGGTTCTGGGCCATCGCACATCTTTGACGGTCTGGTTGGGCGCTTTACTGGCACTGGCAGGACTTTATGCCTTGAGCATCCGAGAGGGATTGGTCCTGTCACGGGGTGATACGCTGCAGTTAGTGGGCGCGTTTTGTTGGGCTGGACACGTTTTGTTGATAGAGCATCTGACCCGGCGCTGCCATGTGCTTTGGCTGGCATTTTCTCAGTATATGGTCTGCGCGGGCTCAGCCTGATCGTCGCGGTGTCACTCGAAACGCCGAGCTGGGCGGGTATGCAGGCTGCTGCAGGCGCAATTGCTTACGGGGATTATGTCTGTCGGCGTTGCCTATACGCTGCAAATACTCGGGCAGAGTCGGGTGCCTGCGGCCCGGGCTGCAATCATTATAAGTCTTGAGGGCGTGTTTGCTGCTATCGGAGGATGGTGGCTGTTGGAGCAGGCGCTTGATCTGCGCGCACTCGTCGGCTGTGCATTCATGTTGGCGGGAATGATTGTCGCGCAGCTGCCAGCCAGGAGGCCCTAAGGGAATTACCGCTTTTGCCGACGCAAAAGTGGCCGGAACCTTGTCGAAAAGCTACCATGTTAGGTGCATCAGTATTCAGGACAAGGAGTCATTTTATGCAAGACCCTCATTCTTCTCCAAAGCTACCCTCTTCGTCAGAGCCACCTGTATGGCCTGAACTGGGTGCGGCGACGGCGCGGCCTGCGTCAAACGGCTGGCATTGGCTGGTGGATGCGTTTGGCTTTTTCAAAGCAGATATTGGTATTTGGATCGCCATGTCTCTGATTTACGTGATCCTGATGGCAGTCATTTCCAGCGTTCCGCTGTTATCAATGATCGCTCCGATACTCGCCCCGTTTTTTCGGGTGGTCTGATGATGGCCTGTCGGCGGCAGGATGTTGAAAGAAAGCTGGTTTTCAACGATCTGTTTGCCGGTTTTCAACAAAAGGCCGGGCCTTTGAGTCTGCTCGGACTCATCTTTCTGGGGCTATACTTTCTTTGGGCGGTCATCGTGGGCTTGATGGGCGGTGGGGCGTTTCTACAAATGGGTGGAATGCATGCAGGACAGGACCCCTTGGTAACCCTGCAGGGTCTTGGCTTTGTAGTCGTCATCGGATTATTGCTTCTGGTGCCCATTCTCATGGCGCAATGGTTCGCGCCGGGGCTGGTGGCACTCCATGACGTTGCTCCCTGGGCTGCCTGCAAGCTTAGCTTGAACGCCTGCTTTAAGAACAGTGTGCCATTTCTGGTTTTCGGATGCGTGGTTTTCCGGCGGCGATGCTGGCAACCTTGCCTGCCATGTTAGGCTGGCTGATTCTGCTGCCGGTACTGATTGCATCGGTCTACACCAGTTATAAAGACGTATTTCAACTGAATAATCCTCGTTAAAGGACGTGTATGTTGCTTGACGCTAATTCGCCAGATGTAGGCGAGACGCTAACGGCGGATGTTTGTATTGTGGGTGCAGGTGCTGCAGGAATTTCAATCGCGCGCGCATTGATCGGAAGTCATTTGAAGGTGGTTCTGCTGGAAAGTGGAGGCACGGAATTCGAGACCGAAAGTCAGTCCCTCAATAAAGGAGGTCTTCAGGGGCGTTACTATTATGATCTGGACGTCGGTCGCTTACGATTTTTCGGCGGAACGACCAATCATTGGTCGGGCTGGAGCCGTCCACTGGATGAAATTGACTTCGAAAAAAGAGAGTCGATTCCTTTAAGTGGCTGGCCGATAACACATGAGGAGTTGGAGCCCTATTACCGTGCGGCGCAACAGGTATGTGAGCTTGGCGATTTTGCGTATACGGGAGTGGAGAATCAGCAAAATTTACCTGCTTTTTTTCACAAAAATCATCCCCACCCTAAAATTGTCACCCGGGTTTGGAAGCGCAGTCCGCCGACCCGATTCGGTACGGTTTATCGGGATGAGCTGAACCAGGCAACAAACGTTGATGTTTACTACCATGCGAATGTGGTTGATCTCATCGCTGACCCTGCGACTCAAACGGTAACCCAGGTAAACGTGTTAACGCTGTCGGGAAAAAACTTGACCATTCAGGCGAAGCAGGTGGTTTTGGCTGCCGGAGGGATTGAAGTTCCTCGGTTGTTGCTGTCTGCAAATGGCGGTAAGGGGATTGGTAACAGCCATGATCAGGTTGGCCCGCTACTTTATGCTTCACCCCGGGTTGATGTTGGCAGACTAATGCTTGATGCGTCCTCAGCGACGCAAATTCATACGGAGCCTGCAGGCATCAAACCCATTTATCGGGGTGGGCTGTCTTTGGATGAATCGGTACAGCGTCAAAAGGGCTGCCGAATCATGCCGTTTTGTTTACTGTCGAACGCGCCACTCGCTTTGACGGTCTCTGGCGCATGCTAAAACAAATCAAGTCAGGTGAAGACCTGGAGACCCATATTCAGGCGCTAATCGGAGATCTGGGTGGGGCCCCCTCAACTGAGGCCGGGCAGGATTTTGTTGATTTATCTTACATGTGCGGTTGGATCATCTGCCAAACCAGACAGTCGTCTGCGTTTGAGCGATAAAATGGATACGTTCGGGGTTCCTCAGATAGAGATGGATTGGAAACTGTCGCATCAGGATTTTACCTCCTTAAAACAGACGATGTTGATCATTGCCGAGGCGCTGGGTGAACTGGGGATGGGCCGGGTACAACTTAAAAGTTGGTTACTCTCTGACGAGGAGCACTGGCCAGAAGACTCGGAGTGGGATTTCCACCACATGGGCGCAACTCGGATGAGTGCCGATCCGAAGACTGGCGTGGTCGACGCAGACTGCCGCGTCATGGAACAGAAAATCTCTACGTAGCCAGCAGTTCGGTGTTTTCAACGGCGGGTTTTTCTAACCCTACCCTCACCATCGTGGCATTGGCATTACGATTGGCGGATCATCTGAAGGCGGTACAGGTATGAAGCGGTTATCGGGACTAACCCGGCGTGAAATGTTGGGCCGAACAGTTTTAGTTTCGACCTTTTTGCTGCTGCCTGTTGGATGTGGGGGATCTTTGTCCTCGACAGCTGACAGCAAGGGTGATCTGTATGATCAGTTTTTTACCCACAAAGACCACGCGATTGAGCTGGGGCAGGTTTACTTAAAACTCACTCCTGCAGACGCGGTGCTTTCACGCGTTCAGGAAGAAATGAATACCTTGTTGGAAGCCGATAAACATTCAGACATTCAGTCATTCAGAACCCATGTTCAGGCACTTATACGCGATGACTTCAGCAGAGGCCGAACCGTGATTCTGAACGGTTGGGTGCTGGCCAAGACGGAAGCACAGCTCTGTGGATTAATCGCTTTGCGTGCGAGTTAATTTATCGAGGCGCTGAAATCACCTGAGCATCCGAAACACGGTTCTCAATTTGAAAAATGCCCGCATCCCGGGTGTAGCTGGCGGGGGTTTCGGGGAGGCTGGGCGCCGGGGTGGGGTTGACCCTTAGACTTGGAGAGTCAAACTCCTGGCCGCGTTGTTCGCGATCCTTAATGTCTTTAATCGACCGCTTCATCACGCTGCCGCTCACCGCCGTTCGGGAGGGGCCGCGGCAGGCGCGTCCAACCTTCGAGATGAAGCTCATCGAGCCCGGATTCATCCAGCGCATCGACGGCATAGGAAGGGACTGTCAAACAGGACAGACTGATTAACGCCAAAGCACAAATTCTATACGTGACTTTCATGGCAAGCCTCCTCGACGAAGATGTCAGACAAGCTGAGCGGGTACCTTTAGCTTAGCAAATGTGATGTGGTTCACAGGATGTTTGGTGTTTTCATTGATGATCGTGAATCAGATAGGTGAATCAGATAGGGGTGAATCAGATGGTAGGTGAATCGTAGGGTGAATCACCCCAATTTCCCAATTCCCGACCATACTTAGTGCTCAAGATGGAAAATGGATAAGCGCATTGAGGCAAAGCTTTGCAAGCTCCAGCGATTCCCGAAAACGAAATTGAGCGCTTGCAGGCCCTGATGAAAACAGGGTTGCTGGACACGCCTGTTGAAGCCCGCTTTGAACGGCTGACACGACTAACAAAGGCTATTTCAACACCGAGATGGTGTTGATTTCGCTTGTCGACAGAGAGCGACAGTGGTTTAAATCCAGTCAGGGCCTGAATGCTGCCGAATCACCCCGGGAAACCTCATTCTGCGGTCATGCAATTTTACAACGTAATATCTTTCAAGTGGTTGATGCGCTTGAGGACCCCGGTTCAGCGATAACCCCTCGTTGTCGGTCCCCCAATATTCGATTCTATGCCGGCGCTCCGCTTGTCAGCCCGAAAGGCCAGGCGATAGGCACTTTATGCCTGATTGATTCGCGACCCCGCCAGCTGGAAGACGCTGAACTAATCGCGTTGCGCGAATTTGCAGATTGTGTGTCAGCCGAAATCTTTGCAGAAGTGACCAACGCCTTACAACAGCAATTGGCGGCAACTGAGGTACGTTACAAAGCCGTCGTAGAAGAAACGCGTATCGGTACCTGGCAGTGGAATGTGCAATCAGGGGCCGTGGTATTCAACGAACGCTGGGTGAAATCGTTGGCTATTCTTTGCAAGAATTGCAGCCAATCAGCATTGATACCTGGTTGCGCCTGGTTCATCCCAATGACGCACAACTGTCAGCTACCTTGTTACAACGGCACTTTAATGGGGAGCTTGAATTTTACGACTGCCAGTGCCGGATGAAGCATAAAGAAGGTCACTGGGTCTGGGTGCATGATCGGGGCAAGGTTGCCACATGGGGTGCTGATGGCCAGCCGGTCATGATGTATGGAACCCATGCAGACATTACCCGTCAAAAGTTGGCCGAGAGTCAGTTAAGGGAAAGCCACGACCAATACCGTTCCCTGGTAGGGAACATACCGGGGGTGACCTACCGGGCGTTGTATGAAGAACCTTTCAGACTGGTTTACCTGAGTGAGCAGGTGGAGTCGTTAACGGGGCTTCCGGTAAACGCATTTGTACATAATCCGACCATGAATTTCAGAAATCTGATTCTGGAAGAGGATCGTGATGCGGTTGACGACTCAATTCAGCGATCCATTAGAGATAATCTTAACTGGCAAATTGACTATCGCATTACCCATCAATCCGGGGAAATTCGGTGGGTGCAGGAGCGAGGAGAGCCATTCGGGATAAAGAGGGAAGCATCGCTTTTCTGGATGGTTTCTTATTGGATGTGACCACTGAGAAACATGCCAACGAGCAGGTTGAGCGACAACTGGAAGCACTTTCAATATTGCATGACATTGCGACGAATGGTCGCCTGTCCATTCATGAGCAGTTTCAGTTGGCATTAGCCCGGCCCGGCGTTTTTTGAAGCTGGATATCGCGTTGATCGGCCGTATTGAAAAGGAACGTTATGAGATTGCCTGGTTATCCACAGCTGGTTTTGAGACCTTTAAGCAGGGAGAAATCCTGCCTCTGGCGAAAACCTGCTGTGGAATTGCCTTTGATGCGAAACAGGTTGTGGTGATAAATGACCTGGCCCACTCGGACTATCGCGATCATCCAGGACGTGCGGTCTATGGAATGGAGGCCTTTATTGGTATTCCGATACAGGTGGCGGGTGAGCCGTTTGGCACCTTGAGTTTTTCGTCCTTGAAGCCGAGGCTCCCGTTTGATGATAGCGAAATTATGTTCGTCAGCCTGCTATCGGGTTGGATTGGGGATACGATCGAGCGAGATCAGACGCAGGCGCGTCAGCGTAAACTCTTTTCCCAGTTGCCTGGCATGGTGTACCAGTTTCAACAATGGCCGGATGGCCGAACCGCCTTTCCAATCAGTAGTCCTGGGATGCGGCAGATCTACCGTGTTGAGCCGGATGAAGTTAAAACAGATGCCAGCAAGGTATTTGAAATCATTCACCAAGATGATTTGCCCTTCATCTCGAAGACCATTGATCAATCGGCAGAACAACTCACTGAATGGCATGCAGAATATCGTACCCGTTTCCCTGATGGCACCATCCGCTGGCTCAAAGGCGACTCAATGCCTGAGCGACTCTCAGATGGAAGTGTGTTGTGGCATGGCTATATACAGGATGTAACCGAGCATAAGTGTGATCAGGATCGTCTGGAGCAGAGTGAAGCACGACTGCGGGCACTGTTCGAATTGTCTCCGCTGGGGATTGCCTTGAATGATTACGCGACCGGCGCCTTTATTAAAATCAATGATGCACTGTTGGCACCGACGGGGTATACACGTGAGGAGTTTGTGAAACTCAGTTACTGGCAAATTACTCCGAAAGAGTATGAAAGTCAGAAGCGCAGCAGCTTAAAAGTATGGAAGAAACAGGGCGCTATGGCCCTTATGTTAAGGAATACATTCGCAAGGATGGGTCGCGCTTTCCAGTCCGCCTGAATGGAATGGTTGTGCAGGATGCAACGGGTAATCGGTTAATTTGGTCGATCATCGAAGATATTTCAGTTCAGGTGCGTCAGCAGGGTGCTGGAGCATGTCAACGAACGATTTAAATTGGCCGCTGATTCCGCCCGTTTAGGTGTCTGGGACTATGATGTCATCCATAGAGACCTTGAATGGGACGACTGGATGTATCGTCTGTACGGAATGGATCGAACGACATTCAGTCACACCTACGCGGGATGGTTGGTTCGTATACACCCTCATGATGTTGAGCCGGTTCAGCAGGCTTTTGAAGATGCCCTTTTAGGTGTGAGAGATTTCGACACCGAGTTCAGAATTATTTTACCCGATGGCCAGGTACGCCACCTTAAAGCGGCGGCGATCGTTTCCCGTAATCAGCAGGGTGCAGCCGTTAGGGTCACGGGTATTAACTACGATATTACGCAGAGTCGTCTGGCTGATCGAATGAAGAGTGAATTTGTCTCGACCGTCAGCCATGAGTTGCGAACGCCACTCACCTCCATCGCGGGCGCATTGGGTTTGTTAAATGGGGTGCATTGGGCAATTTACCAAGCCCCTGCAGGAGATGATCTCTATCGCATTCAAGAACAGTCAACGACTCAGCCATTTGATCAATGATTTGCTGGATATGGAAAAGTTGGTTGCTGGGAAAATGCATTTGGCGTTGAGCCTCGTTCATCTGCCAGGACTGTTAGAGCAGGTTGTCAATCAAATCAGCGGCTATGCGCAATCGTATGGCGTGTCGGTCGTTTTGTCTTTGCCTGTCCCCGACGTTTGCATTCGGGTAGATCCTGAACGGGTCAACCAGATATTGTCGAACTTTTTGTCCAATGCAATCAAATATTCACCGTCTGATGGCGAAGTTCATCTGATAGCGGGCGTGATGGACAATAAGGTGAGGCTCAGTGTGATTGATCAGGGGCCCGGCATTCCAGAATCGTTTCGGGACAAGGTCTTTCAGCAATTCGCCCAGGCGGATAGTTCTGATACGCGTCAGAAAGGCGGAACCGGCCTTGGTTTAGCGATTTCCAGGAAACTGGCTGATGCGATGGGTGGAACAGTGGGGTTCGCCTCTGAACCCGGTCGGGGGGCAACCTTCTATGTTGAGTTCAATCGAGAGGATCGACCTGCTTGAAATGTCCGAGGCATTGATGTGCAATAAAAAGACGCGCAATAAAAAGGGCAGCAGGGCTGCCCTTTTTCTATGCTTTACGCAGTCAACTGATCAGAAAAAGCCAGCCATTGCATAAGCGGTTTTGGTAAACATTGGCTCTCTGCACTCTTCCAGTTTCAGGTTGACCTGGTTAGCGGTGGTGACAATACGCGTGCGATATTCTTTACGGTCGGTCGCTTCAGACACCGTCTGAGTAGCGCCGCCCGCATCGGAGACTTTGCTGTCAACACGGGTATCTTTGCGCACAATCACGCCTTCAGCAGCGCGTTCCTTGATCTGAATATCAACCACCAGCATGAAGGTCACATCTTTAACCATGGCGTCAGCGATAAAGGATGCGGCACCCACGGCGAGGCCTGCACCCAGTGCGGCATCACCGCTACCGCCTGAGGCACCAACTGCCATGGCTGTACCAACACCGGTTGCGGCGGCCATGCCACCCGCACCCGCAAAACCATGACCCAGTGCTGCTTCAGCCGCATTCGGGTTGGCGTGCTCAAGGTTTAGCACGTAGGCCAGCATCTGGAATTGGGCCTGATCCGGATCATCTACCAGACGGTAGCCGTTGTCATTAGTTTCGAATTGCTGCTTGACGAACTGTTTGAACTCACGGCGATCAAATTCCGCGATTCCGCTGCGAATATCCAGATAAATCGTTCTTTTTTCACGCGGAACCGGATCGACGAAAATGGCGGTACTGGTGCGTGTATCGACTTTCAAATCCTGTTTGTTAAGCGCTGTGTAAGAGGCAGCGCAGCCAAAAAGCGTTGTAATCAGCGTGAGGGCGGTAATCCATTTGATGCCCATGATAGCCGAACGACGTGTATCGAACATGGTTTAAATCCTTCTATAGGTGTGTGGGTGAAAAGTCAGACAAGAGCCGGGTGCCTAAGGAGTAACAATGATCCAGTAGCCGCCGCTGTCGATAATAGTACTGGCAGTCCATATAGTCGTCATAGTTGCGGGCGTTATCGCAGGTGTAGCCATCGCGCCAGTACGAGGGTGGCTGGGAGCGAGGTTGCATGTTGCCAGCGGCCGCATCCCGGAATATAGGTTTCAACGGCAACCGGGTCGGGTGTTGAGAAAGGACGCTCCAAAACCTGTTGGTTCAGCTTCTGCTGGGCTTCCTTGAGTTGTTGATTGTCGGCCATGACCTGCGTGCTTGCGGTACACAGCAAGGTGAGCAGCACTGCGCCAGACAGACGGGGTGTAGTGAGCATTGATGACTCCTTTTGATCAATCCTGTAGAAAAGAAGTAGTTCATTTGGATTCGAAGATCAGCTAAATGCGCTCAATCTTCGACCAAAATGAATGGTAGACGAAGGTCTCCCCCGTCGCAAGTCGATTTCCTTGCGGGCGTGAAGTGCTTGGCACCGCTATCAGCCCGCCAGCCCGGCGTAAACGGTTTGCACATCATCTTCGCTATCCAGGGCTTCCAGAAAAGCTTCGACCTCTGCCAAAACCTCAGGATCTGAGAGTGAGACCGGATTTTTGGGGCGGTAGCCCAATGCAGCTGACTGTATTTGAAATCCTTGCCCGGGAAGCGCCTTGCTGACGGCATCCAGATCCGTTGGCTCAGTGTAGAAAACGACCGTTCCGTCTTCGTTGGTTTCAAGATCCTGTGCGCCGGCTTCTATTGCGGCCTCTTCAGGGTCAATACCGGATTCCGTGGGTTGAGCTTCAATGATACCTAGATAACTGAAATCCCAGGCAACAGAGCCTGAGCCGCCCAGCTGCCCTTTGCGAAACAGAACACGGATCGCAGAGGCGGTTCGATTTTTGTTGTCGGTCAGACACTCAACAATAACGGGGACCTGATGAGGGGCAAACCCTTCATAGGTGACCAATTCATAGGTCACGCTTTCGTTCAGCAGGCCAGCTCCCTTTTTAATGGCGCGCTCCAGCGTGTCTTTAGGCATGGATGCCTTTTTGGCCTGATCAACCGCCAAACGCAAGCGTGGATTCATATCGGGATCGGGGCCGCCACGTGCTGCGACGATAATTTCCCGGGCCAATTTGGTGAAAATACGGCCTCGGGCATCGGCCGCTGCCGATTTGTGTTTTGCTTTCCATTGAGCGCCCATGCTGTCTCTCTTTCCATTCGACTAAAAGGCAACAGTATAAGGCAGCAAGCGGATGAATTCAGTAGCACAAAGGTGGCCGACGTCACGCTTGTTTGTTTACGGTAGCCTGTCGCCAGTTGACCAGGCTAAGTTGACCGTCGACCTCGGTGACCTTGGCTTCGATCTGGAAAAAACGGCTGAGTATCCCGGGGTTGAGCAGGGAGTCGGCATCGCCAAAGTGAAAATCCTGTTTGCCCAGTAACAGAACGTCATCGCAGTAATGCAAGGCCAGGTTCAGGTCGTGAAGGGTGAGAATCACCGTGCGCCCAGCCAGTGTCCACTGTCTGAGTTGTGCCATGACTGAAATTTGATGATGTGGATCGAGGCCTGCTACCGGCTCGTCAGCCAGGAGAATGGGTGCATCGACGGCAAGTGCCCGTGCCAGCATGACCCGCGTGCGCTCTCCTCCTGATAATTGGGTGACCGGGCGCTTTGCGAGCGCATGCGTATCGGTCATCTGCATGACCTGCTCGAGTAGCGCATCATCAATTTGATCGGTGCCATAGGGGTGACGGCCTAATCCGATGACACGCTCCACGGGCATCGGCCAGTGACAGCTTGCCTGTTGCTCAAGGTAAGCAAGCCGCTGCGCGCGCTGTGCAGGGGGCATCGAATGAACGGACTTATTGTCGATCATCACGTGTCCGGCTCGGGTGGGAATGAGTCCGAGTATTCCTTTCAGCAGGGTCGATTTGCCAATACCGTTGTTGCCCAGAATGGCAACGACTCGTCCAGTGAGAAAAGCGGCACTCAGACCCGAGACGATGGTGCGGTCCTGATAGCCAAATGTGACGTCATGCAGCGCGAGAGTCATGGCATGAATTCCTGGCGTCGGACATGGCGAAGCAGGCCGAGAAAGAATGGGCCCCCCAATAGGGCGGTGAGCACGCCGATGCGAAGTTCGGGGCCTTCAGGCATCAGGCGTACCAGAATATCAGCCAGCACCAGAAGCGCTGCGCCGCCCAGGGCTGACGGGAGTAGTAACTGCCCCGGTTCCCAGCGGGTGAGGGGGCGCAGCAAGTGAGGAACAATCAGTCCGACGAAGCCAATGACGCCCGCTGTAGAGACACTGGCTCCAACCGCCAGCGCGCATCCCAGGCCTATCTGCCAATACAGGCGGTCAGTGGACACGCCCAGTGAGCGGGCGGTGTCGTGGCCCAGTGACAGTATGTTGAGCGACCTGCCGGTGCGAAGCAGCAGGTAAGCGCCTATGCCGGCGGGTGGTAAAACGAGAAGAACATGATCCAGGGTTCGATGCTCAAAGGAGCCCATCATCCAGAACAGCATGTCCTGCATGGCGAAGGGGTTGGGGGCCAGGTTCAGTAGCAGAGCGGTCATGGCACTGCAGAACGCATTGATTGCAGCACCGGCGAGAATAATGAGTAGAATGCCGCTTTCCTTGCCCGTCAGCATCAGCAGTACTCGAAAACCGACCAGTGCACCGAGAATGCCGGCCAGAGGGATCGACCAGGCCAGTGAGCCCAGCCCAAAATACATCGCTACGACGGCGACCAGCGCAGAGGAAGAGGACACGCCCAGAATACCGGGATCGGCCAGCGGATTGCGCAGCCAGCCCTGGAGTACGGCACCTGCAAGTCCCAGCACCGCACCACTGACTGCCGCCAGCACTGTGCGGGGCAGACGAATTTCCCATAGGATTAATTGGGTTTGCCAATCCCATTCAGGCCAGGCGAGCCCGCTTCCCCGGCCTGTCAGCAGCGATAGCAAGCTGGCCGCAATCAGTACCAGGCTCAGACTAATCAATAGCGCGGAGCGGGAGTGCAGGCGAGCAACAGGAGATGGCATGTTTCAGTCTGGATGGCGAGTTTGGAAAGCAGGCAGTGTATCAGGTTTTACGGTGAGGTGATGATGGATCTGGCGCCCGGCTCTCAGGAGTTCAGGCGTGCCGCAGCTGAGGTGCTCAGCATCCAGCTCCAGCAGTGGGTAGCGCAGACTGATCCTGGACAGGATGGGGTGTTCCATCCACAAGGTTGCGCGGGCTTGCCCGTCGTAATGACTGCGCGGAACGATGATGAGATCGGGTGACCAGCGCACCAGTGCCTCAAGATCCACTTCGCTCCAACCCATAATTCCCTGCGTTTTAGCCTGGTTGATCAGTCCCAGCTTATGCAGATAGGCATCCTGAAAATTGCCTGCGCCAGCGACCCAGCCGTTCGGGTTGATAATGAGTGCCCGTACCTTTAGGGGCGCGATCGCCTGCGCAAGGCTTTGAAATTCACTTTCCATCGCGGCAATGATGTGCTCCGCGCGGGATTCCGAGTGCGTCCACGCGGCCAGTTGTCGCCAATTGGCATAGAGCTGGGGAAAATCTTCCGGCAGAGAAACTTCGCGAAGCGGAATACCCAAACGGGGCAGGAGTGATTTGAGTCCGGGGGCGCCATATTGCCCGGCGATCACTTCCTCCGGTTTTGCCTGAAGTATTTCTTCAATATGGGCATGGTTGGCGGGAATCTTTGCCAGTACAGGACGAATCTCGAGGTCATCCGGGGCATGACTTAACCAGGTGACCGACAATAGCTGTTCTGGGGCGAGGTAGCCGAGCATCTGATCGACGCATTGATTCACCGAAACCAAGTGTGCGGTAGCCACCTGAGCGCTGGTGGATGCCGCTAACAGAAGCAGGATTCCACCAAAGAAAAGCTGGGTAAATGGCTGCAGAGGTCATTCTCCTCACATATCTGCTTCTGTGTGGAGTATACCCCATTGTATCGTGTTCAGTGCTAAGATGCTGGCTTGATTTTTCGGGAGCTGTAAATGAATTGGAATATCCGTCCTTTGGATCGCTCAGCCGTTCCAGCCATTCAGCAACGCATCGATCAGAAGACCAAACCGCCGGGCGCTCTCGGGCAATTGGAAGCGTTGGCTGCTCAACTGGCTCTGATTCAGGGAAAAGAGCGGCTGAGCCTCAATCGACCCGTTTTACTGATTTTTGCCGCTGATCACGGCATTGCTGAAGAAGGCGTGAGTATTGCCCCCAGTGCCGTCACGCAACAGATGGTGCTTAATTTTCTGGCGGGTGGCGCGGCCGCGAATTGTTTTTGCCGCACCTTGGGGGTTGAGCTTCAGGTGATTGATGCGGGTATGTTGGCGCCTATACAGCCGCGACCTGAGGGATTGATCGAGCAGCGGGTGGGTAATGGCACCCGCAACCTGGCGCATGAAGCGGCTATGACGGCTGAACAGGCCCGCCACTGTCTTTTGTGGGGGGCCGAGCGAGCGCGCGCCCAGATCGCGAAAGGGGCAGACTTGCTGATTCTGGGTGAGATGGGCATCGGCAATACCAGTGCGGCCTCAGCGATGATGGCAGCACTATTAGATCTTTCGCCGTCGGACTGTGTGGGGCGGGGAACCGGCATTTCTGACAGCCAGTTTGCATTGAAACAGGCGCTGATCGAAAAGGCATTGTTGCGGGTGACCACTCTGGATCCCATGCGTGTTCTTGAAGAGCTGGGAGGGTTTGAAATTGGTCAGATGGCCGGCGCCATGCTGGCTGCAGGCGAGGCAGGCCGACCGGTGTTGGTTGATGGTTTTATCGCAACGATGGCTGCGCTCCTGGCCGTCCGTTTGGCGCCAGCCCTGCGGGATTACCTTATTTTTGGCCATGAGTCGGGAGAACAGGGGCATCGACGTCTGTTGGCTGCGTTGAACGCTGAGCCTTTGCTAAAGCTAGGAATGCGTCTGGGGGAAGGCTCAGGTGCCGTATTGGCGGTTCCCTTATTAAAAGCCGCTATCAGCGTCTATAACGACATGGCGACCTTCGAGAGCGCCGGGGTTGTGGTTTGACATTGCTTACCTCCCGTGATTTCTGGCAACGCGAAGCCAATCGGTTCGCTTTGGCAATGGGATTTTTCAGCCGGATTCCAATGCCTGCCTGGGTGCGCTACAGCCCAGAGGAGTTGAATCGCTGCTGTCGCTATTTCAGTTTGGTGGGCTGGATGCTGGGCGCCCTGATGGCGCTGTTTTCATCTTGGTCGAGCCATTTCTGGGGCTTTCGCTGGCGGTATTGCTGACGATGGCTGCGGGTGTGTTGTTGACTGGCGCATTTCATGAGGATGGCCTGGCCGACACCTGTGATGGGCTTGGTGGTGGGCTGACGGTTGCGCGCAAGCTTGAGATCATGAAAGACAGCCGCGTGGGTAGCTACGGCGTAGTCGGACTCTTATTGGTCCTGCTACTTAAATGGCAAGCGTTGATGGCGTTGGGTGACCGCGCACCTCTGGCCCTTTTACTGATGGCGGCGCTCTCCCGTGCGATGTCCACCTCACTGATGGGGCGCTTACCGTATTTGACGGAAGATGCTCTGAGTAAAAGCAAACCGCTGGTGACCCAGGCCCGTAAGAAAGATCTGTTTATCGCGGTGGCGGTTGCAGCCGTGCCCTCGCTCCTGATCGCACCTGCCGAAGCCTTGGCTTGCCTGGCTACGTTGTTTGTGCTGCATGAGATTTTGGTCGTTATTTATCGCCGTGTGCTGGGGGGTTATACGGGCGATATGCTGGGAGCGGCCCAACAGTTCAGTGAGGTAGTGGGTTATCTGGTCTGGGTCGCGATGGGGGGCTTATGGCTCATTTAATTCTTGGGGGAGCCCGTTCCGGGAAATCGGGCTATGCAGAGCGAATCGCCGCATCCGAATCTTTGCCTGTGACGGTGGTGGTGACGGCGGAATCGTTTGATGAAGGGATGCAGGCCCGCATTGAACGGCATCGTCAGGATCGACCGTCCAGCTGGGTGACTCGGGAGGCGCCTCTGTACTTGGCTGAATGTGTGCTTGCTTTACCTCCTGGCCAGTGCGTCATCGTAGATTGCCTGACGGTCTGGCTCAATAACCACCTTTACCATTTTCCCGATGAACCCCTGATGCCGAAAATTACAAAAATTTGCGAAGCGGTCAAAGCCTGCCCTGCTACTTTAATTCTGGTGAGTAATGAAGTGGGGATGGGGGTGGTTCCATTGGGTGAAATCACGCGCCAGTTCGTTGATCATGCGGGTTGGATGAATCAGGCACTGGCCCTTGTTTGCGAGCAGGTGACGCTGATTTCTGCAGGGCTTCCGCTGGCCTTGAAAGGGGGTAAGCACATTTGAAGGCATTTGTCAGGTCTGCCATTTAAGATTTTTATCTTTAAAATAGGCGGCCCTTTCCACCGTCGGCCAGGTAAACTGGCTGCCGCTAGCTGAACGAATCGAGGTGACAGCGTGATCGTTTTTACAGCAACTGAAAAATCGACAGGTAAAGTCTTTACCGGAAGTACCCGCCGCTTACTGGATGACCATTGGGCACATCTGGTGAGTTTGCTGGATCAAGGTGGAGCGGGGCCGTTTTTTGAGTTGCTGCAGGAAAAAGGCGCCGATGCCTTTGATGTGAGCGAGTGGGGCGCCTCGGAGAACCCGGCTGAATTGCGGGAAATGCTGAACGAAGCGACCGAGGCTCTGGGTGCGACGGTGATCAAAGGGGTTCCGACAGGCGTCAAGGCGCGCACAGATGCCTTTGATTCTGTCAGAAAAGAATTAGAGTCCATCACGGCTGCAGTGGCGAAACCGCTCCGTCATTCCAGCTCGAAACAGCAGGCCGACGAAATGAAAGCGCTGATCGCTGGCATTGAGCTGCGACGTCGTGGTGGCCTTAAGAGTGCGAAAAAATCGTCAAGCCGTTCATCCGCTGCGGCGAAAGCCAAAGCCGCTGCGGCAGCCGAGGCATCTACTCCCGTGAAGGCCCCGGCACTGCCTACCGGCCGGGTCAGTTCGGCCGCCAAGGAGCGCCGTATTCGAGAGGCACTGGCCGAGCAAAAAGCGGAAATGGAATCTCAGCAGCGTCAGAAGCGTGATGAGGAAGCGGCGGAAATGCGAGCGATATTGAGCCGCCTCGACGAACGTTCAAAAGGGATGGGTAAACAGGCGCGTCGGCGCTAATCCGAATGCGTATCCAGGCATCGGGGGTGCAGTAAGTCACTGCGCCACGGGCCATAACGCGCACCCACTTCCTGACATTGCCCGGGCTTCAAGGGACATTGAAGGCCGCGTTGGAGGGCTGACAGTTGCCGCTGGACACTGTCAGCCAGGGCCGTATTCGCGTAGCGGCTGCAGTTCTGGCCTTCATCCCAGGCACCATCCACATAGTCCCGAATATCAAAATCCTGCTTCAACTCCCAGGCGTAGACCCACTGTCGTTGTTTGATCGAGGCCATCACCTGGAATGAGCAGCTGATCTGCGCCCCTGCGAAGAGGTTGCCCCAAAAACCGCGCAGTGGGTCGTTATGGGCTCTGCGAATCTGGTTCCAAAATCGCCAGCCATTAAAATTAGCGGCCAGGTCTGCATAGGAAAATACTCCGGTAGTGACGAGTCCGAATTTGCCTTCTTCCTGCTCGTGCCCCCAACGTATGGCATCATTGAGGGAATGTTCGGGCGCCTGGGTCATTTCAAAGTAGCTCCAACCTTCAGCGAAAAAGTGTCCCAGTTTGTCCAGGCCAATAAAGTGGCCGTTTACCCAGACCATGTCACTCAGGCCCTTAAGCCTCATTGAAGGTGCATCCAGGTAGCCGAAATCGCGATAGATGGAGTCCTCCACCTCACGATGAAGGCTGTAATCGGTCAGCGCCTCGCGCATTTGCTGATCCAGGCTGTAGCCTTTCAGTCCCCAGGAGGCGGTTAAGGATTGAAAGATGGCTTTCCGTAATTCAGTGTAAAGCGTTTCTTCGTTACAGATGGCGTTGGGCACCTGATCAAAGGCATTGGCCTGTTCAAGCAGGTTGGCTTTGCGAACGCCCTCTTCGAGTCGGCGATTGATCAGGACATTGATCCGCTCGGCAGTATCCGGGCGCGTTTGGTCCCGATCCGAAAAGCTGTCGATCTCCGCGGCTCGGAGGCTTGTCGGGAATAAGGTGAACAGTAGCATCAAACTGAGGGTACTGAACCAGAGAGTCCACGGCGGAGGCATAGGAAAAGAGGCTGCATGAAGGGACAAGGCTCGCTACTATAACAAACCTCATAGGCAGACAGGAGTCTCGCTTTGGTCTATTTACTCTTGAAGCACGTGCACCTGACCTGCGTGAGTCTGACCCTTGTGCTGTTTAGCCTGCGGGTATACTGGCGATGGACTGAAAGTGCGCGTTTACAGGCACGATGGGTGCGCATCGTGCCGCACGTCATCGATAGCTGTTTATTGGCGAGCGCCCTGGGCATGGTGTCCATACTGGGGTGGCAGGTCTGGATTGGGGCTAAAATCACGGCGCTGTTTGGCTATATCTGGCTGGGTCGTCTGGCATTGAAAGGAAAGACGCCCTTGCAACGTTTTTACGCGTTGATGGGCGCCTTGGGGTTCTTTGCCTATATCGTGGCCGTGGCGCTGACTAAGAGTCCCGTTTTGGGGGGGCTTAGCTAACCGCCGCATCAAATGGTTTTGAGAGGTCAGCGTGAAACATTGGATCAGACGCATCAGCAGTGTTCTTTTTTATGCAGCGATACTCAGCGGATGTGCCAGCAGTAAGTTATTCGTTGCCAATACCCTGGCATTGTCGGGAAACTACGTGTTAAACGCTGATGTTGCTTATGGGCCTGACCCTCGCCAACGGCTTGATCTTTATGAGCCGGAGCGTCCTGCGACTAGCCCGAAAACGCTGGTCATTTTCATTCCGGGTGGATGCTGGGGGGCGTGCCAGACCTTCCCTAAAGAGGACTATCGTTTTGTCGCGGATGCCCTGACCGCAGAGGGTATCGCGTCGCAATTCTGAACTATCGACTCTATCCCGAGGTCAGATTTACCGAAATCATCGGTGACGTTGCGAAAGCGGTCAATCAACTCGCATCTGACTCAGTGGGGCGGGGTGGTGACACGTTTTCACTGGTTTTGATGGGGCACTCCGCGGGCGCGCATCTCGCGGCAATGCTGGCACTGGATGATCGTTACCTTGATCCATCAACGCGCAGTCACCTGAAGGGCTGGATCGGTCTTGCCGGACCCTATGATTTTCTTCCATTCAAGGAGGCTTATCAGCCGGTCTTATTCGGCCCCGAATCCCACTTTTCGGATTCACAGCCAATAAATTTTGTCACCCGGGATGATCCCCCGGCCTTGTTGTTGCACGGTACCGAAGATGATGTGGTTGGCACCCACAATCTGGTCAATCTGCGAGAACGATTGAAAGAGGCCGGCGTGCCCGTAGACGCCCGCCACTTAGACCATATTGACCATGGATTGATTGTCGGGGCACTGGCACGGCCGATCAGTGACAACTATCCCGTGCTGTCTGCCGTGTTGGCCTTTTTGAGGATCTAACGAATCCAGGTCAGATCGAAAACGTTCTGCAAAATCCTTTATCTCAGTGTCGCCCGCTGCTTTTGATGTGCGTACAGCGAGAGAGGTTGCACGTGTCCTCGGTTAATGTGCTCTGCACGAAACCAGGCGCTATGACGATTTTGGTCACTACCGGCTAGCCGAATCGTCTGATCGTCATCAAAAATACCGACAAACACCGCACGGGGAAACAGGCGGAACAAGTCTTCTTCACGGTAGGGCCCCTTGTAATTACTGTAGGCGTAGAGGCCGTAGGTGAAAAACTCACCCTCAATGTCGTGATAGGGGCCGTTCTCGATATTCCACCAGGTATTTTCCTGCCCCGTGTGCGGCATGTTAGTCACGTTGCCACCCGGTGCGAGTGTTAGTCCATAAATATTCTCGAACAGGTTATTTGAGGAGGGGCCTGCACCGTGAGCGTCCATACCCGAAAGGGCGTCGGAATAATTGATGACATTGCGGATGACATTGCAGCTTGAGCGACTACTGGCGGACGCCGCATGAATCACGGGTTCAAACAGATGAAGTCCATCGGCAAGGCTGTGCTGGGTGCCGATAAAACTCACCCCCAGGTGACCGGGTGTGCTGCTGACAATATCTTTGACCGTCACGTTATAGGCCTCTTTGACCATGATCAGGCCGTTATAGCGTTCCAGGCCGATATCGTGAATCCAACTATCGCGTACGCCCCAAAAACGGAGAGCACGCCAACCGTAATCGTGTTCCCAGCTGAGGTGGTGTTGGTACTTATCGGCGGGATAGTTCGACGTGAAAAAAATGTGCTCAACGCCAATTTCACGGATCGGAGCGGAGACAACGCTGAGCTGAGGTTTAAAGGTTGTGGGAACCTCCCGCGGAAGCGGGTCTGCCAGTCGGATGGCATTGCTATAGACCGCCGTAACCTCGCTGTAATGCGCAATGTAGCCCTCGCGTTTGAAATTGATCCATTCTGGTTCGGGGGTCAGTGGGGCGATCAGCGCCTTGCTCAATGTATCCGTGGTTTGACCATTGACGACCGGATTACTGAGCTGAAGGATTACCCAGTCACCCACACGCATCGTCTGGGGGCTTTTTAACGGAATCAGGGTTGCGCCGCGCTTAAGGTTCGTACTGAGTGGCTGAGTATATTTCAACACCGGACTCTGCCCGGCATCAATCAGATAATTATCATAGCTGGTGCCAGGCTTTCGTCGATGCAAACGAAAGACGGTTCCTTTTGCATTTGAGCCTTTGCCGCGAAGCACGACCCCACTGCGGTTGAGCTTGAGACTGTTCCAGGCAAGTGCAGAGGTATTAAAGTCATAGGTTCCAATACCCAGCTCCAGGATGCCGCCGCCTCGGTCTCCGACGGCATTGATCGCTTTCTGCAAAGCGGCCAGGTCATCCTTACCATCATTTGGGCGGGCACCCCACTGGGTGGCATCATAACGGGGCTGACTTTTGTTTTCCCAGTAACTGCCATGGCGGTAGCCCGCTCTGGACCAGTCATAGAGGGGGCCAGCCGCCGGGTTGTTATCGAAAGTGCGCAAAACCTCGGGTGTGGCCTCGCGCGCGATCGTGATGTCATGCCGCGCCCATTGGCCCTGCTGATTTTTGGCTCTGAGACTGAGACGGTGTTGCCCGGCAGGCAGGCTGTCGAGCCTGAACTGATAAGGTGCCCGGTTGAGTTGGGCCTTCCACTGATTGTCTACGTAGAGGGATACGTGTGAGAGGGGCTGTGAGGATCGGACAAATCCCTCAACGGTGAGTGGCTCGCTGGCAGAGGAAACCGAGCCCTCGCCAGGATACTGAATGCGGGCATCTAAGGCCCGCGATGTCGCGACGGTCAGCGTTTCGGTCGCGTGGCGCCAGCGGCCATCGCCATTCAGGGACGATATACGTAAGTTATGAGCGCCTGACTTTTGAGGGGGAAGCTCAAATTCGTAGGGTGGAACCCGGTCTTCCGCGACCCACTTACCATCGACATAGAGTGAGACATGGTGAACCCCCCGGCTATCAAGGGCTTCTACCCACAGCGGAATGCGCTCACCGGTAAGCACCTTTTGACCTTGTGGCAGACTTATCGTGACGTAGCCGGCAGCCTGAACAGATGGGCTGCTTACCAGCAGAGAAACCGCGAAAAGCAGAGCGCGGGCGAAAGCAGTAAGAGGGGCACGTAGCATGAGGCGGCAATTCCTTCTCCAGGGACAACATCCGTTGTTAGAATAGGTGGGTTTTTAACGATAAATGAATGAGTTGAGACTGAATGTTAAACCGTTCACAAGATGATCAATCTGCCGGTTCACTGACAATTGATTTACTACGCCATGGTGCGGTGGAAGGTCCCCCCGCGCTCTATGGCCAGACGGATGTGCCACTCAGTGCGTTAGGCTTCAACCAGATGCGGTCCTTGCCCGGGTGCGAGGCCTATGGCCGGATTGTGAGCTCACCCCGGCAGCGCTGTCTGATTTTCGCCCGCGAACTGGCTGACCGGGTTTCCATTCCGCTATCGGTTGAACCGGGATTGGCAGAAATGAATTTCGGTCGTTGGGACGGTGTGCCCTTTTCCCCGGATGCCCCGTTCTGGCAGGAGGTTCAGCGCTTCTGGATGTCGCCGGAAAAACACACGCCGCCTGGCGGGGAGTCGTTAAACGAATTCCAGCGGCGGGTTATTTCAGCCTTCCAACAGCGAAGTGCCGGTGAGCAGGGGTATCAACTGTGGGTCGCGCATGCAGGCGTCATTCGTGCGCTGCTGGCGCACATTCTGAAAGCCGAATTCGCGCAGTCGGCCTGGCATCAATCCCTCCATATTGGCTATGCGAGTCTGACACGATTAAGCATCCAGGCGGAGCATGTGAGTGTGCGTTTTATCGGCCTGCCAGCGGAGAAAACAGCATGATCCAGCCGCCCCGTCCCTGGAAGGACTTTCCCGCGAACCGTGGCGTGATGATTCAGGGCACCAGTTCTGATGCCGGCAAAACGACACTGGTCGCTGCCCTGTGCCGCCTTTTTGCCCGACGCGGGCTAAGGATTGCCCCTTTCAAGCCGCAGAACATGGCGCTCAACAGTGCGGTGACACCTGACGGCGGGGAGATTGGGCGTGCACAGGCATTGCAGGCCCAGGCTGCGCGCATTCCGCCCAGCATCTGGATGAATCCGGTGTTGTTGAAACCTGCCAGTGATACCGGCGCCCAGGTCATCATTTTGGGTAAAGCATTGCAGCAACTGGAAGCAGCAGATTACCAGCGCTACAAACCCAAAGCCGCGGAAGCGGTTTTCCAGGCCTATGCCCGACTGACTCAGGATTACGAGCGGGTCGTGATCGAAGGTGCAGGAAGTCCCGCCGAAATCAATCTGCGGGAGGGCGATATCGCCAACATGGGCTTTGCTGAGTCAGCCGATGTGCCGGTGATACTCGTGGCAGATATTGACCGGGGTGGCGTTTTTGCCCAGCTGGTCGGCACCCTGAGTTTGTTGGCTGACAGTGAGCAGGCCCGGGTCGTCGGCTTTATCATCAATAAATTCCGGGGTGACCTGTCTTTATTGACGAGCGGACTGACCTGGCTTGAGCAACGGACCGGGCGACCCGTCCTGGGCGTTCTGCCGTATCTGCATGGCCTGGATCTGGCCGCCGAAGACGCCATTAATCATAAGCAGAACGAAAAAGCCTCTGAGGCCTTGCTGAGGGTGGTTGTTCCGGTGTTTCCCCGCATGAGTAACCATGATGACTTTGACCCCTTGCGCCAACATGAGTCGATTGATTTGCACTTTGTGATGGCTCCGAACCCCCTGCCACCTGCGGATGTGATCATTCTGCCAGGAAGCAAGAACGTCAGGATGGACCTGGCGTTTTTACGTGAGCAGGGGTGGGCGTCGCAGATCCAGCGACATCTGCGCTACGGTGGTAAGGTGTTGGGGATCTGTGGCGGATATCAGATGCTCGGTCAACGAATTCTCGATCCCACTGGGGTGGAACCTTTTTCGGGGCAGGAATTGACTCCGGGACGTTCGTCTGGCCTGGGTTACCTGCCGATAGAAACCACCATGACAGGGGAGAAAATCCTGCGGAATGTACAGGGAAAATGCTTGTTGCAGCATGAGGTCGAGGCTCAGGGCTACGAAATTCATGCGGGTCGGACGCAGCATCTGCAGTCTCTTCGACCGATGTTTCATACTCAGTCAGGCGAGCCTGATGGCGCGGTCAGCGACGATAATCAGATCGCAGGAACCTACTGGCATGGCCTGTTTGAATCGCCGGAGGTGATTACGGCTTTGGGGCGCTGGGCAGGCCAGACGCTGGCGCCCTGCCTTTCCAATCGTGATCGACAGGAGGCCGCCCTCGATCGCCTGGCCGATGCGGTCGCTGAACACCTGGATCTGGATCGCCTTGAGGCACTGTTCGCGCCTTAACTGGCCAGCATCAGTGGGCTCATGCTAGCATACCGGTCCGTTACGCCCCTGCCTTCGTATAGCCAAGCCCCCAAATGAGGAGACTGTCGTTAAAATGGAAAGTGAAGCCCGCCAGGAAAAACACAAAGCCAAACAGCAACGCCTGAAGGAGAAAGTCGATGCGGGCATTGCGCGTGCCCAGGAAGACAAGGGCTTGCTGCTGGTCGTCACAGGCGAAGGCAAAGGAAAGTCAACCGCCGGTTTTGGCATGGTCGCACGTGCGGTGGGGCATGGTCTTAACGCTGCGGTTTGCCAGTTCATCAAAGGAACCTGGGAATGTGGTGAACGCAATTTACTGGCAGGGCACGGCGTCGAATTTTCGGTGATGGGTACTGGATTTACCTGGGATACGCAGGATCGGGCCAGCGATATCGCGGCCGCTGAGGTCGTTTGGGCGGATGCCGTGCGTTTTTTGCAGGATGAGCGCATCCAGTTAGTGTTGCTGGATGAACTGACCTATATGATCGCCTACGATTACATTGCGCTTGATCGGGTGATTGAGGCATTGAATAACCGCCCTCCCATGCAGCATGTGGTGATCACGGGGCGAGGCTGCCCACGCGAAATCATCGACCTTGCGGATACTGTCAGTAAAGTACAGTCAGTCAAACATGCTTACGAAGCGGGTATCCGTGTGCAGAAAGGCATTGATTGGTAAGCCGGTTGCCCTGTCGCTCAGCGATTGCTGAGCCAAACGAACTGATACGGCGACAACGTGAGTGTCGCAAGCCGGTCGTCATAAATACGTCCCGTCGCCAGATCCGTCCATTCATCCGTTGCAATCAAATTGAGATCTGCCAGGTGGATGGTCTGAGGCTCAGGGCTGATGTTGTGAATCGCAAAAATACTTTGACGGCGGTCCGTACTCTGTCGCCAGAAGGACAGCAACGCATCGCCGGTATGCATCATGAATTGCGTGGCATTGGGATGAAACGCCTTTTGCAGACGCCGAATAGACAGCAAACGCCGTAGTTCGGCAAAGACCTGGGCGTGATGTGAATCGCCGGCCAGTGCTGCCGTTAATGCAGATTCCTGCCAGATGTGGCGGTTAATGGAGCGGAAATGGCCCGTGTGCCCGACCCGGTCCAGGTCATTTTCAGTTCCAAACAGGCTGTGCACATAACAGGCGGGAACCCCTTCTAACGCCAGCATGATGGCATGGGCGCATACAAAACGCGCCAGTTGCCATTGATCGGGCCCCTGGGCGACGGTGCCACTCAGTGCATTCCAGAGACTGATATTGATCTCATAGGGTTTGGGTTCCCCATCGTTGCCTGTCCGTGCGCTGATCTTGCCGCCAAAACGCTGCATGGTTTCCAGCAGATTCTTCAGTTCCCAGTCACTTAACAAGCCTTCAGCGGGGCGCAGCCCTATCCCATCATGAGAGGCAATGAAATTCAGATAGGTGGTGCCATATTGGGCCGGTGGCATGGACATCAGCCAGCGTTTGAGGTGCTGACAGGATCCGGTCACCAGTGTGTTGAGCAGCAAGGGGGGCAGCGAAAAGTTATAAATCAGATGGGCTTCATTCGCGTTCCCGAAATAGGTAAGGTTTTCAGCATTCGGGATATTGGTTTCGGTGATAATAACCGTATCGGGTTCGGCGTGCTCCATCAGCAGGCGCAGCAGTCGGATCAGTTCATGGGTTTCGGGCAGATTGATGGACGGTGTACCGGGTTTTTTCCACACAAAGGCGACTGCATCCAGACGGAACCATCGAATGCCTTTATCCAGATAGAGCCGGATGATTCCCAGCATTTCCAATAACACCTGCGGATTTTCAAAGTTCAGGTCGACCTGGTCATGACTGAAGGTACACCATACATAGCGGACGCCCTCGGCTGTTGTGACCTCTCGAAGCAACGGCGAGGTGCGTGGCCTGACTACCTGGCTGATGTCCTGAGAGGGATGCCCCTCATAAAAGTAGCCGCTGCCGGGCGATTGTCCCTTGAGATAGTTTTCAAACCACAGACTTCGGGCAGAACAGTGGTTAATAACCAGATCCCCCATGATCTTGAAGGACTGACTTAAGGCCGTCACCTGCTTCCAGGTGCCTGTCGCCGGATTGACCGTGGAGTAGTCCATCACGCTGAATCCATCATCGGAGCTGTAAGGAAAGAAAGGCAGCAGATGGACGATGGAGAAGCTCTCTTTCAACGCCTCCTGCGCAAATTGGGTCAGTGTCTGCAGAGGTGAGTAATCAGCAGAGCGCAGACTGTCAGCGTAGGTAATCAGCAGTGCATCTTTTTCGTTCCAGATGTTTCGATGCGGCGCTGGACTGGCTTCATCTCCTTTCAGGCCCATGGCCTTAAGGCAGCGTTCGGCCAGTGGCGAGGCGTTTTCTGTCGGGTAAAGATTGTGCAGATGGACGCAGAGGCGCTTGAAGAGTTCAGTGTTGGCTTTCATTCAAAACCTCCCTAAGACGCAAAGCTGTCGTGGTCGGCGTCGACCGCCGCGCTGAAATGATCGAGCAGGTCGGGTAATGCACTGATCACGCGGTTCCAACTGGCGATGAAGGGTGTTTCCATTGGGTTTTCCAGAAAGTAGTTTCCAGCTTTCATGATATTGCGCGCAAACAATTCGACGGCCTGCTCCTCAGTATGCACATCCAACCTGAGGCCATTCATCTCGGCGTCGTTTTTATAGGTTTCGACAAAGTCCAGCGCGATGCGGAAGTAAGACGCCTTGATGCTGCGAAAGGTTTCCTGATTAAAAACAATGCCATAGGTGGCAAGCTTGCGAAAGATGGCCTTGGTGATGTCAATCGACATTTTGGAAAGCCCCTCCTCGTCGTTGCCAGCAGAAAGCGTCTGGTGCTTGTGATCGTAGGCGTCCGCAATATCTACCTGACAAAGGCGGTTATTGGAGTAGTTACGCTTCATTTCGCTCAGGACGCCGATTTCCAGCCCCCAGTCGCTGGGAATCCGGATATCGTTAATGACGTCCTTACGAAAGGCAAATTCGCCCGCCAGGGGATAGCGGTAGCTATCGAGGTAATCAAGGTAATCTAAATTGCCGTAGACCTTTTTCAGCGAGCGTAGCAAGGGTGTGACCAGCAGACGGCTGACGCGACCGTTGATTTTGCCGTCGGCGACACGCGCATAAAAACCTTTGCAGAATTCATAGTTGAACGTTGGGTTGGCCACCGGATAAATCAGCCGTGCCAGCAGCGATCGGTCGTAGGTCAGAATATCGCAGTCATGCATGGCAACGGATTCGCTGCGACCGGAGGCCAGGATGTAGCCCAGACAAAACCAGACATTGCGTCCTTTGCCAGGTTCACGGGGTGAGAGGCCCTGCGCTTTGAGTTGCTGATCAATGGCCTGTAATCGGGGGCCGTCATTCCACAGGATCCGGTGTCGCTGTGGCAGTGGCCGGAAAAATTCGATGGCCCTGCGGTATTGCGCTTCGTCTGCGCGGTCCAGGCCGATAATAATTTCCGTCAGGTAGGGTACCTTGCACAAGTGCTCTAGAATATTGGGCATGGCCGGCCCTTCCAGTTCGGAGTACAGGCAGGGCAAAACCAGAGCCATTGGTCGCGTATGAGAGAAGCGAGTCAGTTCCGCTTCGAGATCTTCAAGCGGGCGTTGTCTGAGATTGTGTAGGGTGGTAATGATGCCATTTTGGTAAAAATCACTCATGCCGAGTCTCCAGTAAGTGCTGCATGGCTTCGGCCCAGCCGCGGGGGCCGGGCTGTTCAGGGCGAATGACACGCCCAGGCGTTTGCAGGTTGAGGCGGCTGCCGGAGGCAGAGGGAATCGCGACGGCAATGTCGGCCTGCTCCAGCATGGGAATATCATTGCGACCGTCCCCTAAAGCGATGGTTTCAATGGGGGTGTCAGGGGCCAGAGCTTCGTAGTGAAGGGTCAGCCAGCGCAGGGCTTTGCCTTTGTCGTGGTAGCCAGATATGTGGAGAAATCGGCCTCCTAAAACACAACGCAAGCCCAATTGATTCAGCGTGTGGGTAAATCGGTGCAATGCTTCGGGGGCATCCTGCCACAGCACGGGTTCAGTGTAGCCGCGCGTTGCGGCCATGTGCGCACGGTGGGGGGCTAATCCCGTGGCGGCAATCAGATCCTCCAGTGTCATATCGGCAAAACCCCGGTAGTGATAGCCTGCCCTCACGCTGGAAAGAACCTCCAGCACCTGGTTACGTGAGGGTGCGAAGGTCTTGATTCGATATCCCTGTACTCGCGGCAGCGACGTATCCTGAATCAGACCGCCGTCGGGCAGATAAATCGCCGCGCCATTCTCGATGATAAAAGGGGTTTTCAGGCTGGCCTGGATCAGGGAGGGCTCGCCACCCGCGAGCATCAGCTTTTCGCAGAGTTGTTGACGGAACTCCAGTACTTCTGGCAGCGTTTTACTGGTGTTCCAGATACAAGGGATGCCTTGTTGCAAGGCGACAAGCAATGTTGAAAGGGCTGGCCTCTCGTCATAAGTGTGATGATCGAGAAAGGTGCCGTCGAGATCACTGAAAATCAGTCGCCTCATCTAATGTGTCTCCCGTTTAAACGGATCGTTAGCGATGTGCAGACTGCGTATCGTAAAAATGCAGACCACAGAACTGATGGTCTTCTTGCAAATCCAGTACCACATCTGAATGACTGGGGAGAATGTCGAGGTTCCAGCGGGTGAGTCTCTCGTAGTGCTGAATGAACCGTTGAATCTGGTCGGCACTCATCACCTGGGGCGGAACCGGTTCGCCCCTGCGGAGAAATTGGCGACGCAGCTTGTCTTCCTGCAACGCCCGCCAGCGATGTACTTGCTCGAAACCTGGTACGCGCAGAAAGACAAGCCCTTCGAGCAGTTCCCACCAGGCGGCATAGTCACTGTGCAGGTGGTGATTGACGGTTTTACGCCAGATGCCCGAAGGGTCTTCAGTCCGTTCCAGCTCGTTCAGCGGGTGGCCCAATTCTGCCTCCGACTGAGGGCGGCTCCCGACACACCAGCCTTCAAACAGAATGATATCGAAGGTGGATCTGACCGAGTGCCAGGCGCTTCGGGGAAGGGGGTCATCACGACTTTTGTCGAATTGTGGAATCGCAATCCGTCCATGCGGTGTCCGTCGCTTTAACTGGGCGAGAGTGGTAATGCCCAGGCTGACGTCATGAGTTCCTGGCACGCCGCGTGTTGCAAAGAGGGGATGAATCAGCCGCGATAAACGCGATCGCTCCTGCCGCCCGAGGTAGAAATCATCCAGTGACAGGCAAAGCGTATGGAGTCCGAAACGATGCTGGAGAAGATGGGCCAGAAACTGCACCAATGTGGACTTGCCCGAGCCTTGTGAACCACAGATGCCCCAAATGTGTGCGCGTTGGCTTTGGCGATGCCGCTCTGCGAGCATCGAGGCAAGCGGAAGGTGAAAGTGCTCTATCGCGTTCAGGTAGGTGGAGGGCAGCTCATGCCGATGCAAAAGCGCCTCCAGACCCGCCTGACAGGTGTCGGGTGAGGTCATGGGGTTTCTCCCTGAAGAGTGTGTACAGGTTCTTACGCAACATGCAGGCCAAAAAAAGGCCGGTCAGTTTCCTGCCCGGCCTTTTTCATCACCATTAACCCTGATTCAGGCGCTCATCATGGCCAGCGCGGTATCCAGCATACGATTGGAGAAACCCCATTCGTTATCGTACCAGGCCAGCACCTTAATCAGATTGCCTTTGGCCTCGGTATGGTTGGCATCGAAGGTTGACGATGCCGTGCTGTGATTAAAGTCGACGGACACCAGGGGCTTGTCGTTGTAATCCAACACAAGCATCGTATCAGCCGCTTGCTTCATGACTTCATTGACCTCGGCCTTGGTCGCCGGTTTGGTGACATGCACCGTCAAGTCAACCAGGGACACGTTAGGCGTAGGAACCCGCACAGCCAGTCCACTCAATTTGCCCTCCAGCCCCGGCAGAACCAGACCAATCGCCTTGGCTGCACCCGTTTTGGTGGGAATCAGGGAGAGGGCCGCCGCACGCCCACGATACATATCCTTTTTGTGGGCCAGATCGAGGATGTGCTGATCATTGGTGTAACTGTGAATCGTCGTCATTGTGCCTTCGATGATGGCAAAGTGTTCGTGCAGAACCTTGGCCACCGGCGCAAGACAGTTGGTTGTACAGGAGGCGTTGGAAACGATCAGGTGGCTGGCTTCCAGCACGTGATCGTTGACGCCATAGACCACGGTTGCGTCCGCATTGTCACAGGGTGCCGAAACCAGCACTTTCTTCGCACCCGCCTTGAGATGGGGAACGCATGCGTCCCTTTTGGTGAAGCGACCGGTACATTCCAATACCAGGTCGATATCCATCATCCCCCACGGCAGCTCCGCCGGGTCGGGCTGACTGATCAGGGCAATCTCGTCGCTGCCGACGTGCAGGGTTTCTCCGTCCAGATAAACTGACTGATTGAAACGCCCATGGACCGAATCGTATTGCAGCAGATGTGCTGAGCTGTCGGGACTACTGAGGTCATTGATCGCCACGACCTGCACCATGTCCCGATAGCCTGATTCATATAGTGCCCGCAGAATGCACCGTCCAATTCTGCCAAAGCCGTTAATTGCCACTCTGATCATGTCTGTTCTCCCGTCCTCGATGGAGTCATCTACTCTAGCGACGCGTGATTATTTTTTCTTGATACTCAGCAACTCTACGTCAAACAACAAAGTTTCGTTGGGGCCAATGCGACCATTGGGTGTGCCGTTGGGGCCGTAGGCCAGATCAGACGGAATGGCTAACTGCCACTTATCGCCGGGCTTCATCAGCTGCAGGGCTTCGATCCAGCCTTTGATCACGCCATTGACCGGGAACGTAACCGGCTCGCCACGCTCAACCGACGAGTCAAACACTTCGCCACTGATCAGAGACCCCGTATAGTGCACTTCGACGGTATCCGTCGCTTTAGGACTTTCGCCCTTACCTTTATTCAGCACTTTATATTGCAGGCCGGATTCGGTGGTCACAACACCTGTTTTTTTGCCGTTTTCCGTGAGGTAGGTTTTGCCTTTCTCCCGGTTCTCATCGGCCATTTTCTGCATCGCAGCCTGCTGTTCGGCCTGCATCGCAACCTGGTAATCCTGCATCACCTTGGCCATTTGCTCTTCCGTCAGGCGAGAAGGTTTATCACCGTAGACATCCTCCAGACCTTCCATGAAGCTTTTCATATCCAGACCGGGCATGGAGTCCTTCAACCGCTGGCCAAAGGTGTGGCCAAAGCTATAGCCGACGTCTTTCATGTCGGGAGCGGACGGCGCGGCAGGCTCTTTGGTCTCAGCCAGAACATTCAGACTCATAGCAAGACCAATTCCCAGCGCAACAAGCGATTTTTTCATAATCATTCCTCTGTTTGAATGGCGACTAGAGTAGCCCCTTTCGCGCTTACTCTCTACCCCCCTCGGATAGCTCTTCCAGTGCGGCATTTCTCGATTCCATTAATTCTTTGACCGCCTGGGTATCTTTTAGTACGTTTTTTAGCCGATCGAGTGTCAGGGGACTTTCGGTTTCCAGACGGTCGAGCGACTCTTGTTGGGAGGCAGTTTTGGCCCTGGCCTGCTTTGGCGCCTCAGGTTCTTCGCTTTCCTCAGGCACTTTGAGTGACTGGATGATGTTGGTCTTATTCGACACACTGATTTGTTCAACGGCGCTCTGGTCTGAGGGTGGCTCATCACTGTAATGCCACTGACCCTGCGCATCTTTCCATTTGTAGACCTGACGGATGACTTCATCTTCGGGCAATTTTTCCAATTGCATGAGGGTGGGGGCGTCTTCTGTTTTAATTCCGGGGATCGACATCATGCGATTGCCGGACTTGTCAGAAATAAAAAAAGGAAACATGACGGCAATGGCCAGAGACCCCAGGGTTAAAAGGCGAAAGACCCATTTCATTCTGCAAACTCTCTTATGACAAATTGATTCTTGCCGCGCTGCTTGGCTTCGTACATGGCGATATCCGCTTCTTTGAGCAGATCTGCCGGGTCGGTAGACGCCTCCAGTTGCCCGCAAATGGCCACTCCAATGCTGGCGGTGACCGTTAGTGCGGTGGTGGATGAGAGCGTTACAGGCTCCTGCAGGCTTTGGTAGATCTTGGTTGCGATACCTTCGGCGTGGGCGTGAATATGGCGAGTCTCTTCAAGAATGATGACGAACTCATCACCGGCCACGCGTGCGACACTGTCCGTTTGGCGAACGGCATGAGACAGGCGATCTGTAATCTGTTTAAGCAGCAGGTCGCCGGCATCATGTCCGTACGTATCGTTGACCTGCTTGAAATGATCGAGGTCGATAAACATCACGGCGATTCCTCGCTCCGAGCGACTGCCTCGCTTAATGGCCAGCCCGAGATGGTGAAGCATCCCTTTGCGATTCAGTGCCCCGGTCAGGGCATCATGCTGTATTTGCCACTCCAGCCAGGCCTCCTGGTTAACGTGTTCGGAGATATCCGTGGCCATGATATAAAAGCCGCGTACCGTCGCGCGCATATCCCGATCAACAATGAAGTTAACGTGATAATGATGCTGACCCAGACGCCCTTCCCCCTGCTGTTCAAAATCCAGTGACTCACCCTTCAAAACCCTTGTGATGGCGGGCTGTAGTGACGCATAAAGCGTGTCGGAGAGCACAGACTGAATGGTTTTGCCCGAAACGACCTCTGCATCCAGGTTGAGCCACTCCAGGGCGGTGGCATTGGCGAAGACGATGCGTTCGTTGTGGTCTGCGTAGGCAACCAGCACGGGGATATTGTCGGTGATGGTTTTCAGCGTGTGCTGACTATCTCCCAGCGCTTTCAATGCCGACTGCAAGTGCTCAGTTCGCTCCTGAACCCGATGCTCAAGGGACTGGTTAAGGTTCTGCAGCGCCTGCTCGTGGGACAGGATGTCGTTCACCATGGCATTGAGTGATTCGGCCAGTTCAAAACTCTCCTGGTAAAGGCGGCCCCGGAAACGGACCGTCTGCTTGTGCTGGGCGAACTGGCCTGCCGAATGCGCCAGTCGCCTCAATGGGTGGGTAATCCAGCCGGAAAGCAGCCATACCAGCCAGAGGAAGAGGGCGCCGATGAGACAGCCCCAGGTAATGATTTTTTGTTGCAAGGCCAGTGATGAGGCCAGTGCTTGATTTTTAGGCTGCCTGACAACAATAGTCCAGCCGAGCGATTGCAGCTGTGCGAAATTTTCAGCCGTTACAATTGAGGTCAGGTAGTCATTCTGATCCGGCCACTGGAGGATGTGCGCGTCACGCGCTCCGCCGGAGGGCAGATCTCCCACGAGACCTCTGATATTTTTTCCTGACAGATCCGCAGATCCCATCAGGACATCAAAGCCTTTATCGACAATGACCGCCTCGACAGGATCTTGTGAGAGGACCGGCGAGAGCACGCTGAAGGAAATTTCTTCAACCCAATCCCAACTTAAGTGGGCTCCCAATACACCAATGAGATCACTCTCACTGTCCCTGATCGGTAGGGCTATGTCGACGAAGCGCCAGGGCTCAGGGCGCGAGGGCAACAAATTAGCGAGGAGCACGGCCTTGTGGACATCACCCAAAAACTCTCCATTTCGCCCCTGTTCAAACCAGGGCCGATCCGCCACGTTGGCGCCTTCCAGCCAGCCGTTCACGCTCGCCAGTACCTGTCCTTCAGGGTTGGCAAATCCTATCCAGGCATAAATGGGAACCGCCGTTCTGAGCTCGTTGAACCAGCGTCGTGCTTTCTCAGGCTCTCCTTTGGTTGCGGAGATTAGCAAGGAGGTAGACGACGCAATACGCAGGTCTTGCAGGCGTTCAAACAGCCCTTTGTCCAGCTTGTCGGCGACCTGATAGGCCAACGAGTGAAGGGCCACCGAGCGTTCCCTTAGCAGTTTTTGGTTGGCGGTGCGTTCGATCAGCGTGGTCAACAGAATGATGAGCACGACTACGCACATCCCGAAAAGCAGGGTAATGCCAGACCGGACTGAAATCGCTTCCCCCACTCGTCGCATGAATGACCCGTTACCCGTTGATTGACGACGCCTTACTAGCGTTATTGATTAAAATTAAGACTTAATTGGGTAGGTGACAAGTTTTTGGGGTTCCCATTAATGAGGCGAGAGCCCTTAGATCTGGATCCTCTTTGAGAAGACAGGTGTCTGCGACATGAAGGTAATCGTCGAACACATCGGCTGCCCCTGGCTCCTCGGGCAGGTGGGGCGGGGGCTTGCTGGATAGGACTTGGCAATGACGCAGCGTTTCCCAGATTACCTCAACTTCGCGATGCTCGCCTTCGAGCTCCAGGGCCAGGACCTGTGCCCTCAAGCGACCCTGTTGCGGGTCATGTTTATTCAGATGGTTTCGGATTGAGCGAAGTTCCTTCAGCCGGCTCTGCCAGGGTTGGGTCGCTGACAGCAACTCGGGCCACTGCTCAATTCGTCCGAGGTGAAGTGCGATCCAGCCACAACTGAGCAGCAGATTGACGTCTAGCCCGTAACGGTTTTGCAGGCTCAGGCAGTGCTGGGCGGTATTGCCCCGCGCATACGCTTCGCAGATATATTGCCACAATGGATTGTGGCTTTGCGGGGGCATGATAGAATGCCGGGCCATGATTATCCTCTCGAATCTCAGTCTTCAGCAGGGCGGTGTCCCGCTGATCCAGAATGCCAATGTTACCCTGAATTCCGGGTGGCGGGTGGCTATTGTCGGTCGGAACGGCTGCGGCAAATCAACCTTCTTCCGGATGGTCCTGGGTGAGCTGGGGCCGGATGCGGGTTCGCTCTCAGTGATGGCGGGTTTGCGTCTGGCCCACATGGCCCAGGAAACACCGGCGGTTAAACGCAGTGCGTTGGACTATGTGTTGGATGGCGACAAGGTGCTGCGTCAGGTAGAGCAGCAGTTGGCCGACGCTGAAGCCACCCACAATGGGGTGGCGATCGCGGCGGCCCATGCCCGTCTGGACGAAATTGATGGCTACAATGCACCTGTGCGAGCCGCCCAGTTGCTGGAAGGTCTCGGCTTTCCCACCGCGCAGCATCAACGTCAGGTGACGGATTTCAGCGGGGGCTGGCGGATGCGCCTGAACCTGGCGCAAGCGTTGATGTGTCCGTCTGACATCCTCTTGCTCGATGAACCGACTAACCATCTGGATCTCGATGCCGTGGTCTGGTTGGAAAGCTGGCTAAAACGCTATCCCGGCACCCTCTTGCTGATTTCACATGACCGCGATTTCATCGACGGGCTGGCTTCGCATGTGCTGCATTTCGAGAATAAGCAATTGCAGTTGTATACCGGCAACTACAGTCAGTTCGAGATTCAACGCGCCAGCCGACTGGCGCAGCAGGCCGCCGCCTATGAGAAACAGCAGCAGCGTATTGCTGAGATTCACGGGTTTGTGTCCCGCTTTGGCGCCAAGGCGACAAAGGCGCGGCAGGCCCAGAGTCGCTTGAAAGAATTAGAGCGCATGGAAAAAATTGCACCTGCGCACATTGACTCACCCTTTCACTTTACCATGCCTTGCAGCGATAAAATGTCCCTGCCTCTGCTGGTTCTGAAAGATGCGGCGTTGGGCTACGGATCGACGACCATTCTGAATAAGGTCAGTCTCAGTCTCGTGCCGGGATCCCGCCTCGGATTGCTCGGGGCGAACGGCCAGGGTAAATCCACACTGGTCAAGACCCTTGCCGGTGAAATTCAGCCCCTGTCGGGGCAGCGAACGGCTGGCGAGCATTTGCGGGTGGGGTATTTCTCACAGCATCAGCTGGAAGCCCTGGACGAACGTGCGACGGCGTTTGAGCAGTTGCAGGCGAAAGATCGTAGCGCCCCGGAGCAAAGCTTACGTAACTTCCTGGGCGGCTTTGGTTTCGGCGGGGAGCTCTGTGATAAGCCGGTCAGCCAGTTTTCAGGCGGTGAACGCGCGCGTCTGGCACTGGCCATTCTCGCCTGGCAGAAGCCCAACCTGCTATTGCTTGACGAGCCGACCAACCACCTGGACCTCGACATGCGACATGCACTCAATGTCGCGTTACAAGCCTATCCGGGCGCTTTGATTCTGGTGTCTCACGACCGACACCTGATGCGGGCACTGGCGGACGATTTTATCTGGGTGCATCAGGGGCAGGCCGAGCCGTATGAAAAAAGCCTGGATGACTACGAACGTGATCTCAGTCAGGCGATTCGCTCCTTGCAGGCGGCAGAATCCAATGCGGGCGAGCGTAAAACCGACGACCGCAAACAGAAAAGGCGTGACGAGGCGGCAATCCGGCAGCAACTCAGTCCCCTACGTAAAAAAATCCAGCAGGCCGAAAAACGGATGGAGACCCTGAATAGTCAGCTGAGTGCGGTTGAAGAACGTCTGGCCGATGCCGGTCTTTATGAGGCCAGCCAAAAGGACGTACTTAAGCAAACCCTTGCAGAGCGTCAGAATTTGCAGGCCAGTCTGCAGTCTGAAGAAGAAAGCTGGTTGATGTTGAGTGAGGAGTTGGAGACACTGTTACAACAGAACAATTAATAACGCAGGAGGAAGACCATGACCGCCGACACCGTGCATTTGCGTGAAATTGCCTCGACTCAAGGCATTACCGTTCGACGAATGGATTTCGACTTTCCTGATAGCATTCCCGAGTTCTGGTGTGACAATAATGCCTTTTTAACGGCAATGATGGCAGGGCTTTCGGTGACCTTTCCGGTCGGTGAACGCTACTTCATCGACAGTGTGCGCCATTATCAGGATGAGGTGGCGGATCCGGCCTTGAGAGCGCAGATCCGCGCCTTTATCGGCCAGGAAGCGAATCATTCCCGCGAGCATGTCGCACTGAATGAATTTCTAACCCGCAAGGGCTACCCGGTGGCTTCGATGGAAGCCTTTGTACGGGAGCGGTTAAAGACGGTTCAGGCGCAATCCACCCCCGCAGAAAATCTTGCCCGAACGGTCGCGCTGGAGCATTTCACTGCGATCATGGCTAAAGGCTTTATCGATCATCCCGACTTCCTGACGCGCATGCACCCGACGATGGCTCGGATTTGGGCCTGGCATTCCATTGAGGAAGTGGAGCATAAGTCGGTAGCCTTTGATGTTTATCGTGCTTGCGTAAATGACGAGAAGCTCCGCAGGAAAATGATGCGGGAAGTCACGTTTTTCTTTGTCTTGATGAGCTCAGTGCGTACCGTTCGTATTCTCAAGTCCTGCGGACAACTGAGCAATATCCGCGCCTGGCTGCGGGGTTTAAACGTGTTGTGGGGGATGCCCGGCGTGTTTCGTCAAATTCTACCCGCCTACTTTGCCTATTATCGAAAAGGGTTTCACCCTTCTCAGCAGGCAGACAGTGATTATACGGAAACGGTTAAGCGGCATTTTCTTCAAATGATATCCTGAAAATCCAGGGTAATCCCTATCTTGCTGAGAAAGCCCTTTTCGGCTTCTAAATCGGCCACCGAGAGGGGATGACTGCTAAGCCATTGTTCGCCAAACCTTAGTCGAAGTGTGTCGCCTTGTGCGGTAATCTGCAGCGTTTCTGGTAGCGTAACATTGCGGGCGTGGTGGAGCGCGATGGCGAGTCTCAGTAGTGCCGACAGGCGCTTGATCGGTGTCTTTTTCTCGGGGGGGAGTTCGTTAAACAGTTCTTCGCTAATTTTACGGCGATGGCAGCGCACGATGGTGGCCATTTCAAGCTGGGTCTGGCGCGAGAAACCGGGCATTTCCGAAAACTGTAACAGATACGCGCCATGCTTATGGTACTGGTTGTGCGCAATGGACAACCCCAGCTCATGTAGCTGAGCACTCCAGCGCAGCAGATCCTCACATTCTTCAGCATTCAGGTTCCACTCAAAGGCTACCTGCTGCCAGAGCGCTATCGCTGTTTTTTCAACATTTGCAGCCTGTTCGCGATCTACGCGATAACGCTCAAGCATACTGTTGATGGTGCGCTCACGGACATCTTCATGTTGATTCCGGCCCACCATGTCATACAGCAGTCCCTCTCTCAGGGCGCCATCGCAAAAATCCATCTGCTCAATCCCCAGGATGTCGAACGCCGCAATCAATATGGCAAGCCCAGCGGGGAAGATGGATACACGGTCCTTGCGTATGCCGAGCTTACTGAGTGCGCTAACCCTGCCTGCGGCAATGACCTGTTCTTTCAGTTTCTTTAAATTGTCTGCGGTAATTCCACGGGCCGAGAGTTTGCAGGCGATCAGTGCCTGTTCAACGGCCTTAACCGAGCCAGATGAACCGACGGCATGCTGCCAGCCCAGTCGCTTAAACCGGTTACGAATGCCGAGCACTTCGCGTGACGCTTCCAGCACGGCTTTGGCAAAATTCTGCTGGGTAATTCGCCCTCCGACAAAAAAACGCTCCCGGTAAGACACGCAGCCCATGTGCAGGCTATCCAGAATCTTCGCCTCGAAGCGTTCGCCGATGATGAATTCGGTACTGCCCCCGCCGATGTCGATCACTAGCCGGTTGCCTGTGTCGTCAGCCAGGGAGTGCGCTACACCCAGGTAGATCAGACGGGCTTCTTCATGGCCACTGATGACTGAGACGGGGTAGCCAATGGTCTGCTCGGCACGCCGTAAAAACTGATCGGCGTTACGCGCTTCGCGCAAGGCGTTGGTACCGACAATCTGGACGCAGTGTGGCGGCATACCTGTGATACGCTGGCGGAACCGCTCCAGGCAGGCGAAGGCCCTCATCTGCGAGGCTTCATCGAGCTGATTTTGCTGATCAAGACCGGCGCCCAGCTGGACCTTTTCACCCAGCTTTTCAAGCGGTCGGATTTCATTGTGAATGATCTGGGCGACCACCATGTGGAAGCTGTTTGAACCCATGTCGATGGCGGCAATGTGCATACCATCCTGGATGGTGGGGTTCAGGTTGTCGGGTGTGGCCGATGTTTGGCTTTGCATGCGCGCTACTTGATTTCCCTGGTCTGGCCCATATAGTAGGAGAATCTGCTGATCGTCACCTCAGGCAACGAGTTTATAGACGATTATGTGCATCTCCGTCTAGTATTGGAAGTAATACCCGACGGGTACCGGATTCCAGCATGCCTCAGGAAAGTTAAACACATGAGTAGCCAAATCAAAAACGTCACCGATGATTCCTTCGATAAAGATGTCCTGCAGTCGGATACCCCCGTTCTGGTAGACTATTGGGCGGAATGGTGCGGCCCTTGCAAAATGATTGCACCGGTTCTCGAAGAAATTGCCGAAGAATACAGCGGCCGTCTTAAAGTCTGTAAACTGAACATTGATGAGAATGAGAAAACCCCGCCAAAGTACAGTATCCGTGGCATTCCGACCCTGATGTTGTTCAAAAATGGCAACGTGGACGCGACCAAAGTGGGTGCGTTATCGAAATCTCAGTTAACAGCATTTCTTGACAGCAATCTCTAATGCTGCTAGTTTCCTCCTTTAGTCAGGGTCATCCTGGCTAAAGGAACGTCACGGTGTGCGCCTTCTCTCAATGATAATTTTTCAGGCCACGTTCCGTTGAGTCCCGCTCTCCCGGGCGCTTCTGTTCCTCTCTGTATCCAATAACCAACGATCCCTCGCCAACCAACATAGACATATCTCCTATACCCCTATGAACCTGACTGAGTTAAAAAAGAAACCCGTCCCCGAACTGATTGCCATTGCTGAAGAAATGGGCCTTGAAAACATGGCCCGATCACGCAAACAGGATGTCATCTTTGCCATATTGAAACGTCACGCCAAAGGTGGCGAAGACATTTATGGTGATGGTGTACTGGAAATTCTGCAGGACGGCTTCGGTTTCCTGCGCTCGGCAGACAGTTCCTATCTGGCTGGCCCTGACGATATATACGTCTCACCCAGTCAGATTCGCCGTTTCAATTTGCGCACCGGCGATGCGATAGAAGGTAAGATTCGTCCTCCCAAGGACGGCGAGCGGTATTTCGCGCTGCTCAAAGTGAATGAGATTAACTTTGATCGCCCGGAGAATACGCGTAATAAGGTCCTGTTTGAGAACCTGACGCCGCTGTTTCCTCAGGAGCGTCTGCGGCTGGAAGCGGGTAACGGCAGTACCGAAGATTTGTCTGCACGGATTCTGGATTTGTGCGCGCCGATTGGTAAAGGTCAGCGTGGACTGATTGTTTCGCCGCCCAAGGCCGGTAAGACCCTGCTGATGCAAAACATTGCGCAATCGATTATTCGCAATAACCCCGAATGTCACCTGATGGTGCTGCTGATCGACGAGCGTCCGGAAGAAGTGACCGACATGCAGCGAACCGTGCGTGGCGAAGTTGTTGCCAGTACCTTCGACGAGCCGCCTGCCCGTCACGTGCAGGTTGCCGAAATGGTCATTGAGAAAGCCAAGCGACTGGTTGAGCACAAAAAAGACGTTGTTATCCTGCTGGATTCGATTACCCGTCTGGCACGTGCTTACAACACCATCATCCCGTCCTCTGGCAAAGTCCTGACGGGGGGTGTAGATGCGCATGCACTGGAGCGTCCAAAACGCTTCTTTGGTGCGGCGCGTAATGTCGAAGAGGGTGGCAGTCTCACCATCATCGCAACGGCCCTGGTGGACACCGGCTCGAAGATGGATGAAGTGATCTACGAAGAGTTCAAGGGCACCGGTAACATGGAAGTGCACCTGGACCGCAAGATTTCTGAACGACGTGTTTTCCCTGCGATCAATATTCGTCGTAGCGGTACCCGCCGTGAAGAGCTCCTGATTTCAGAAGAAGAGCTGCAGCGCATCTGGATTCTGCGCAAGTTGCTTCACTCGATGGACGACGATATTGGCGCGGTAGAGTTCCTGCTCGACAAGCTCAAAGACACCAAGACGAACGACGATTTCTTCCAGTCGATGAAGAAGCGCTAGTTCGGCGGGCGTAACACTGAAAACCGGTTGACGGGTTGCCTATGAAATATCGAGACCTCAGAGATTTTCTCGCTGAGCTGGAACGTCGCGGGCAGTTGAAGCGTATCCTGACGCCGGTTGATCCTCATCTGGAAATGACAGAAATCGCGGATCGTGTGCTTCGGGCAGGCGGTCCGGCGCTGTTGTTTGAAAATCCAAAAGGCTTCCGTATCCCTGTCCTGGCAAATCTGTTTGGAACGCCCGAGCGTGTCGCTTTGGGCATGGGGGCGGAATCCGTTGAGCAGCTGCGCGAAGTGGGACGCCTGCTGGCCTACCTCAAGGAACCTGATCCTCCCAAAGGGTTCCGGGATGCGCTGAATAAGCTCCCCCTGTTCAAACAAGTGATGAGTATGAGTCCGCGCGAGGTCCGCAAGGCCCCCTGCCAGGAAGTCGTGCTTGAAGGGGATCGGGTTGATTTGTCCAGGCTCCCGGTACAGACCTGCTGGCCCGGCGATGCAGGCCCGCTGATCACCTGGCCGCTGGTCGTGACACGTGGCCCGGAAAAGCCGCGACAAAATCTCGGCATCTATCGGCAACAAGTCATTGGTCCCAACCGCGTAATTATGCGCTGGCTTTCCCATCGTGGGGGCGCGCTGGATTTTCGTGACTGGTGCCAGAAATACCCGGGGCAGCCGTTTCCGGTAGCGGTCGCGCTGGGCGCTGACCCTGCGACGATTCTGGGCGCTGTGACGCCGGTGCCAGATAGTCTGTCTGAGTATGCATTTGCAGGTTTGTTGCGGGGCAATAAGACTGAAGTGGTGCGCTGCCTGGGGAGTGATCTGCAGGTTCCTGCCAGTGCCGAATTTGTACTTGAAGGGGTGATTCACCCGAATGACTGCGCACCAGAGGGCCCCTTTGGTGACCATACTGGTTATTACAATGAGGTCGATCACTTCCCGGTGATGACGGTTGAACGGATCACGCACCGCAAGGATCCGATCTATCACAGTACCTACACGGGGCGTCCACCGGATGAACCGGCCGTATTGGGCGTCGCCTTGAATGAAGTGTTTGTCCCGATCCTGCAGAAACAGTTTCCTGAGATCACAGATTTTTATTTGCCACCAGAGGGTTGCTCTTACCGGCTGGCGGTTGTCACGATGAAAAAGCAGTATCCCGGCCATGCCAAGCGGGTGATGATGGGGGTGTGGTCTTTTTTACGGCAGTTCATGTATACCAAATTTGTGATCGTCACGGACGATGATATCAATGCGCGGGACTGGAAGGATGTCATCTGGGCCATTACGACACGGATGGATCCTGCGCGCGATACACTGCTGGTCGAGAACACCCCAATCGACTATCTGGATTTTGCCTCACCGGTTTCCGGCCTCGGTTCGAAGATGGGGATGGATGCCACCCGTAAATGGCCAGGGGAAACCCAGCGTGAGTGGGGCGTTCCGATTGAAATGAGCCAGGAGGTCAAAGCGCGGGTCGATGCGCTGTGGGACTCGCTGGGACTAGGCGTTTGAGCCACCAGATCCATTTTCTGCCCCGTGGCTATACTGTCACTGTGCACCCGGGTGAAACGGTGCTGGAGGCCCTGCATCGATTGGGCTACACAGCGCCCTATGCCTGTCGCAACGGGAATTGCCATGTGTGCGCTGCTCGCGGCTTGAAAGGCCATCCGGGGACTGGAGCGCGACTTGAGGGGGCGAATGGTTCGCCCGATGTATTGATATGCAAAGCCAGACCTGAGTCTGATTGTGAGCTGGAAATGACCAACCTGTATGCCCCTAATGAAATTCCGGCGACCGAATTTGCCGCGCAGATTGCCCGTATAACGCCGTTTACACCAGAGGTATTCAAGATCGAGTTGCTGGCTCCTGCCGGCAGGCTTCCTGCGTTTCATCCGGGGCAGTATCTGCAGTTGCTGATTCCAGGGCTGGATGGCGCTTTTTTCTCAATTGCGAATGCACCGGGCGGTCGTGAGATCGAGTTACACATACTGGTGTTACCGGAACAATCCAGTGCGAAGGAGATTCTCGACTATCTGCAGACCCACGCCACGGTCAAAGTTCGTATGCCGATGGGGCGCTGTTGCCTGACCCAGTTACCTGAGGGGCCGGTCGTTCTGCTGGCGGCGGGCACGGGTTTTGCGCAGATCAAGAGTCTGATGGAAGGTTTAGTCGCACAAGGGTTTTCCCAGCCGGTCACCGCCGTTTGGGGCGTGCGTCGTGCGCGCGAGCGTTATGCAACTGACATTTTCAATGCCTGGTCACAGCGCGCGAATGTCCGCTGTCTTTCCATCGATGCGGATAATCTCGACAACGAATGGAATGGGCACCACGGTGAGCTGATTCGCGCACTGCGTGATGAGCCGATTGATTGGTCAAAGGCGCAGGTGTTCGCCAGTGGCTCTCCGGCAATGGTCTATTCGGCGATGGATATGCTCGTGGATAAAGGCTTGCCAACGGCAAGCTTTCATTCCGATGTACTGGAGTATGCGCCGCGTTAAACCGATGTGGCGATGCGCGGCGCGTATGCTCAGGCTGGCTTGATACTGTCAAGGTAAGGCAGCGCCAGTTCATACTGCCCACGTTTTACGAGTAACCGGGCCAGCTCGGTTGCACAATCCGTGCGACGCTTCAAACCATAGCTGGTTTCCAGTGCGGTACGTGCCTTATCCCAGTCTTCCTGACGAAGCGCCAGTCGACCGATGGTCAGGTACAGCGCGGCGTCTTGTTTGTGATCCCGCTCACTCTGTTCGGCAAAAGCCAGTTGCTGTGACGTATCGCTGCTTTCCAGCAACCCATAGCTGAGAATCAGGCGTTCACTCCACTGCAGGCGCAGGGCTTGCTGAAGCACTTTTTCAGCATGACCGGGTGCTTTCAGTTTGATCAGGGAGGAGGCATACGTATCGACAATCGCCTCATCTTTACGCAGTGCAGTCGGTATTTGCTCCCACACGGCATTGAGTGGCCCGGTTTGATTCTCTGATTCGGGTTTACGCAGGCTATCTTCGGCAGCCTGACGCAGGAGATTTTCCCAGGTGCTGCTTTGCAGTCGTGCATAGTCGGGCTCTTTTAAAATCCCGGCTTTGCCGACTTCCGGCAAGAGATCCGCTAATCGCCCCCAGTCAGACAGACGCTGATAGGCCGTCACAAGCAGCTTGAGGACGAAGGGGTGTTCAGGGGCTTTCTTGCGCAGGCGAAGCAGCGTTGAAAGCGCTTGCTCATTGGCGCCACGACCCAGTTGCAACTGAGCCTGGGTAACACCGATAGCGACTTCACCTTCGGGGGCTACGTCATATGCTCGCTTCAAATATTCTTCACTGGCCTTGTCATTACCAATCTCGTTAGCGGCTTGTGCGGCCGCCAGGTAATTGATCAACGGGACTTCAGCATCCGAAGCGCCGGCCGCAAGATGACGCTGGGCGCGCTTCCAGTTTCCTTCCGCATATTCCAACAGTCCGCGCTTGGTATAGCGCTGAGCCCGGCGTGCATGAACCTTGGAACGCCAGCGGCTGATGCCCGCCTTAACGGCAAGCGCGTGAACCACACTGCGCAAGGTGAAATGGAATGCAAAGTAAAACGCAACAAAAAGCAGGAAGCCAATCCAGACGTTGGTTTCGATCAGCCAGTTAAGCCACGAAATACGGATGTAGCCTGGGTCGAGCTGAACCAGAAAACCCAGGGCGACCCCGATCGCAATCGCGACCAGAGCGATTACGGCGAAAAAATTCATGCGCTACCTCCCTCAACCGTGGCTGCAGGTGCCTGTTGTGGCGCGGGGGTCGTGGAACCGGCAGGTGGTGTGGCTGGCTGAGGTGGTGTCCGTTGATAGATCGACTCCATCAAGCCTTTGAGCACGCGCAGTGAGCCGCCGATTTCCGGTAGCTCGGCATCCACTTTTTCAGACTTAAGTGTGCTGAGCGTGTTCACCATGGCTTTGGTTACGGCGTCATTGGTACGGAAGTACTTGCGAATCCAGCGTTCGGCTTTGGCCAGGCTGCTTTCGTACAAGGCCTGATTGCGATCCAGCAGGGCCAGTTCAGCCTGCTCCAGCATCAGGCGCAGGTTCTGCTGGAGATAGTAGATTTGATCCGGTGCCATCAATGGCTCAACGGGCTCATCAGTACGACGGATGACAAAATATTTTTCCAGGCGCTCAAGCGCCGCATTTACCCGATCTTGCCAGGTCAATGCCACGGGCTGGCCACTCGCCTGCTCCGCTTTCGTCTTCTGCATCTGTTCGATCAGCGGCGAATCTTTGAAGAACAGATCCTGGTTAAGGGCGTCAACTTGAGAGATCAGCGCCTCAAGTTTGAGGTAAAGACCCGTTCGGTCGGCGCGGGCAACCGATTGCAGCTTAAGGATTTCCTCGGCGACTGCTTTACGCACCGGGTAAAGCCCGGTTTCACGGGTTTCAGCCAACACTTTATCGGCAGATTGCAGGATAATCAGCGCCCCGTCGAAATCCTTTTCCATGTTCAGGCGCTGGTTGGCCAGGCGCAGGAGATATTCAACCTCAGCAATCAGCCAATCGGTGCGATTGGTCGGGTCATTGCTCATGAGGCTACGTGTTACATCGTCCAGTTGACGTTGCAGCACATTGATGCGCTTGTCTTTATCGATCAGCAGGCCCTGAAGCTTTTCAAAACGAGGTTGCAGTTTGCCGTCAAGATCGTTGACCTGACTGAGGATGTCAGCTTCCGTTGCCCACTCGCGCTGGCCATCCTTCCTCATCTGTTCCAGTGTCATCCAGCCGTATCCGGCCGCACCACCGATCAGGAGTAGCAGCACCAGGATGGCGAGCCAGAGCGGCCATACGCTAGTTTTCTGGGGAGGCTTGGGCGCGTCACTGCGCGGGCTTTCAGGACGGGTTGCCGGCTTTTTATCTGCCGGAGCCGGAGTCATCTGGGGAGATTGCGTATCGGTCACCGTTGTTATCCACCTGTTTTAAGTTGATCCTTTAATTGCGCCACAAAGCGTTTGAACCTGGCTGGCCAATGTCATGTCGGGCAGGAGGCTGACGTGATCCGAGATCTCCCGGGCGAGGGCGGCAACCCGTTCGCTGGGAACAACAAGGCCGGTTTTGCGGAGCGAATACCCGCTATTGTCGCCCAGTGTGACAAGCTGGCGCAATGTTTCTGCCGAGAGAGTGAGAATGATGTTGGGTTGCCAGTCATTCAGGATCTTGCGGAGATCGTCCTCAGCATAGGCAATGGGGCTTCGCATGTAGAGAGGCAGTCGTTCAACCTGAATGCCCCGTTGCGTAAAAGTTTGGTCAAAAACGTCACGACTCTCGGTTCCGCGGGCAATTAAAACCCTACGAAGATCGGCCGGAAGGCGCGCATCGTCAAGCAGTGCTTCGCTGGTATGTCCGGCCAGAGGCGTCAGGACCGTCAGACCGGCAGATTGCAGGATGGATGCGGTTCCCTGACCCAATGCAAACCAGCAGAGGCCAACGGGTGGCTGGGGCCACCAGCGATCAATCAGATCGACCAGCGCACGTGCCGCCGGTTTGCTGACGACAATGACCAGTTGAAAGGTGTCCAGCTGAGTCACGAAATGACGCTGACGGGCGTCTTCCGGGAGGATTTTTATGGCCAGCAATGGCAGACAGCGCACATCTAAGCCGGCCGTCCGGAGTGCGTCAGCCAAGGCCTCGTTTTCGCCTTCCGGTCGGGTGAGCAGGATGCGCGGTGCCATGGGCCGGACCCGATCAGTCGCCGTAAACGGCTTTCAGGAGACGGTCGGCGCCACCGGCAAGCAAGGTGTCGGCCAGCGCGATCCCCAGTGATTCGGGGGCACTGGCTTTGGCCTGCTGACGATCCTGAATCTTTTCACGCCCATCCAGGCTGGCCACCAGACCGGTCATCTCAAGCGCGTCACCCTGAAGCGTGGCGAAGCCGCCAATCGGTACCTGGCAGCCACCCTGCAAACGATGGTTGAAGGCTCGTTCAGCTTTGACGCAGGTATCCGTCTCCGGGTCGATCAGGGGGGCTATAAAATTCAGTATGTGTGAATCGCCCGTGCGACACTCAATGCCGAGAACACCCTGGCCGACCGCTGGCAGCATGATGTCAGCCGGAATGACCTGGCGGATGCGTTCGCCAAAGCCCAGTCGGGTCAGACCTGCCGCCGCAAGGATGATGGCGTCGAATTCACCGGCGTCCAGTTTGCTTAGTCGGGTATTCACGTTGCCGCGCAGTGAGCGGATCTGCAGGTCGGGACGCAAGGCCATCAGCTGGCTTTGACGACGCAGGCTGGAGGTGCCGACGATGGCGCCTTGTGGCAGTTCACCGAGCGATGCATAGTGGTGACTTACAAGGGCGTCAAACGGTATTTCACGCGCCAGTATGGCACCAAGGATCAGCCCTTCCGGTAATTCCATGGGCACATCTTTCATCGAGTGAACGGCAATATCCGCCTCACCGGACAGCAGTGCGGTTTCCAGTTCCTTGACGAAAAGACCTTTGCCACCAATTTTGGCAAGCGGTACATCCAGAATCTTATCGCCCTGCGTTTTCATACCCAGAATCTGCACTTCCAGACCAGGGTGCAGTGACTCGAGTCGTGCCTTCACATGCAACGCCTGCCACATGGCCAAGGCACTTTCCCGAGTGGCAATAACCAGCTTGCCGGACATCTCGCTCTCCTGAATTTGTTCACGCCAAAAAAGTGAGCGAAGTTTACCGGATCAGGGTGGCCATGCCTACCAAAACGCTTGATTCGTCGGTGTTGGAATGCTTCACTGTGGGGAATGGGCTGTTAAGACCTGAGTAGAATCCTTTCATTAGATGCGCATGTGCCTGCAAGCTTTCCGACGCTACGTTTTTCCTTTGGTGCTATTAATGGCGGCTTCGGCCGCGTGGTCAGCCAATATCGAGGCAGAACTGGCGCAATTATCCCGCCATCCGGACTGGCATAACCTCCTGCACTATCGCACTACTTGGGTCGGGTTTAGCAAACAGAGCCAGGCAGATGATCCCCGTTTCTTTATCACTGCTGAGGGTCGCAATTCGCCCGGAGCAGAACTGGTGGCCTTCTGGAATGCGCTGCAGGGCCCCTCTGCACAGATGATCCGCTGCCGCTTTCCGGCCCGCTACGCCTGGTTGCGACAGCATTATCCCTCTCGCCTGCCAGAACTGTCCGCGCGTGACTGTCCGCAGCTGACTAACTGGCTAGAGGATATCAATGCCCACTCAGTCACGTTTGTGTATGTCTCTTCCAGTCTGGGTCATTCGTCATCCCTGTTTGGTCAGGCATTTTTACGCATCGACCCGGACGATGCAGACGAGCAGAATCTGGTGTCCTCCAGCGTGGTCAGTTATGGCGAAGAAGGGGGCGATCAGGATCCTCAGCTCCTGGCGAGTTATCGGCGGGCGGCGGGAGCGTATCCCGGCTTCACCCGGGTCGAGCCGTATTATCAGAAAATGGAGCATCTCACTGAGATCGAGCAACGCGATCAGTGGGAATACCGGCTTAATCTTCATCCTGGAGAAGTCCACCAGCTGATGCTGGCCATCTGGGAAATGCAGGATCTGCGTTTTGATTTTTACTTTTTTGATGAAAACAGCGCTTATCGGATGCTCGCGCTGTTGGATATTGCTCGCCCCTCTTTGAGACTGGTCGAGCAGTTATCGCGTCACCGGGCTTTACCGCTGGATTCGTTGCGACTCGTTGCGCACAGTGAGGTGGTTGAACGGGTTTCCTACCGCCCGTCGCAAGCGAAAGCCACGGCCTATGCCGTTTCCCAGCTCTCGGAGAAACAAGTGGATTCGGTGGACGCACTCCTGCTTGAGCCTTGGTCCCGTGCATTTTTGAACGACGATTACTGGCTGGAAACCCGGCTCACTCCCCCTGAAATCGTTGCGGTGCTGGAAACCACCTATGATCTGAATCGCTATCGGGTCATCAATGAGCGTCTGCCCCGCGAGCCTTATGCGGCCTTTTCTTACAACCTGGTGAAGGCGCGCAGTCAATATTCGGCGACCTATGTGCGTCCCACGGTACCTGAGCCGCCCAGAGACGATGCGGGACACCTGCCTTTTCGTTTAACCTTGGGTGGCGGAGTTCGGGGTGAGCGTGAGTTCATGGCGTTCGAAGTGCGGCCTGCTTATCACAGTCTGGCCGACCCAGGCCTGGGCTATCGCATGGGCGCCCATCTGGAATTCATGACGCTGGCCCTGCGTGGCTATGACAGTTTTAGAGATGTTGAAGTCGAACACCTGAAGCTACTTGAGATGATTTCAATGATCCCCAAGGATCATTTCTTTGACCCCTTGTCCTGGCAGGTTGGGCTTGGCGCACGCCGGGCGTTTGAAACAAGGGAGTCCCGTCCTTTGGTACCGTATCTGGAGGCGGGCGTCGGACCCAGTTGGCTCCTGGGCAATCATCTGTTCGGGTTTTTATTCAAGGCAGAAGGTGAGCCTTCCATTCAGCTGCCGGACGGAGGTCGACTGGAAGGTGGAATCGAGCTGAACTGGGTCTATCGGCAGGAGGCTTTTCGTGGGCTTCTCTCTGCCAATCAGCGGGCGGATGTCTTTCAGAAGGGGCTCTTACGAACCCGCATCATGGGCGAGTTCTATTACGAGATACGCCCCTGGGTGAGTATCGGCATTAAGGGGCGTTACGATGATTCAGGGAATGACGATGCTTCTGAAGGGGCTGTGGTGTCGCAGTTTTTCTTCTGATCCCGACGTCTGTTTTTGAGCCTTTTCAATTCAGGATCGTTTCTTCAGTCTGAAAACACCTTCACTGGCGCCGCTCAGTCCCCGGCGCCTGGCGAAGTAGTTAGCCTCGTCCATCGGAATGTGGGCCAACTGTTCAATGTCGAATGCGTCGCCATAGAGCCGTTTGACCTCGGCATCACTCACATTGAAAGGCGGTCCTTTCATCTGCCCTTCCGGGTAGTCCAGGGTAATCAACAGCATTTCTGTCCCATCTGGCAGCAGCGTGCTCAGGTGACGGGCATAGGCTTCGCGCATGGCGGGTGGAAGTGCAATCAGCGCCGCCCGGTCGTAGACCCGTCTGATATCCGCTGCAGACTCACGATCCAGTTGGAAAAAGTCACCGCAAAGCAGATTCAAGGCGCCGGACTGGAATCGGAGATGCGCGTCGCAGGGTGTTGGCTCAACGTGCAGTCCCGCCTCTTTAAAAAAATCCTGGCAGGCAATTTCACTCAATTCAACGCCTAACACTGGGTGGCCCTGAGTCACCAGCCAGTGCAGATCATGGGTTTTCCCACACAAAGGTACGAGGACCTTGCCGGATTGCGTCTCGGGAGAGAGCTGTGGCCAGTAGGTTGTTAACCAGGTGTTGGCCTGGCCTTCGTGAAAGCCGATCTCATTATTTTGCCAGCGGGCATGCCAGAAAGTAGGTTCCATGGGGCCTCTCAGAATTGCGATATAGTAAGGATGGCGCGGTCGGGCTGGATTTTCAGGCCTTGCTCTTATAGGCTGAGTTTTCACTCGACGAACCCAATGCCGAAAAGCAAAAGGATCATGCCCAATGAATCGTACACTAAAAATCCTGATTGGACTTGTCCTCTTTATTCTGATTTTGCTGGGGGGGCTTGTGGTCGCGCTGCCTTCACTGGTCAACGACTTCAAGCCGGAAATAGAACGGGTCGTGCAGGAGCAGACCGGTATGACCCTGAGCCTGAAAGGGGATATTGGCATTTCCCTGTTTCCAATTCTGGGCGTGGAAATCGGAGAGGTGAATCTGAGCTTGCCCGAAGGCGATCCATTTGCGGCGGTAGATTCGTTGCGTATCGCGGTAGCGATCATTCCCCTAATGAGCGGGCAGTTGCAGGTGGACAAAGTCATGCTCGAGGGGGCGCGCCTGGATGCACGCAAAGATGCCAAGGGCCGGGGCAATTGGGAAATCATCGCCGAAACACAGGCGAAACGAAAATCGGGGGCGGAATCGGCCGATGCATCAAAAGCTGAAGACAGTGCCAACGCGGATGGGGAAACAGCAAAAACAACCGCCTCGCCTTTGCCGGATCTGGATATTGCGCTGATCCGTGTAGCCAATACGGAAGTGAATTATCAGGATGAATCCACCGGTCAGGCCGTCAAGCTGCAACTTGAAGATATGGCACTGGAATCGCTGCGCTGGGATGAATACTTCCCGGTCTCACTGCGCTATCAGCTGGACAACCAAAAACCAGCCGTTGCCCTCAAACATACGCTGGAAACCGAGCTTAAAATCAGCCGCGACCTCAAGCAGTTTGCCCTGCGTGATCTGAATACCGCGCTGGATGTGACGGGCGAACCGACACACCAGAAAACGGTTCATGTAACCTTGGCCGGTAATGCCGAGGCGGACTTGAACCGGCAAAAAATCTCGATTCCGGCAATGACACTTGGCCTGGACGACACCCGCATCAAAACCACGCTGGATTATGATCTGGCGAGCCAACAATTGAATGCATCGTTGGCGGGTACCACGCTGGATGTGAACGCGTATCTGCCACCTGCCGCCCTCGCTGACGCAGCGACCGATACGAAAGCTCAGAAAGTAAAAGCGGCAAAGACGGCGTCTGCTGCAAGCGGTACAGCGGCCGGACCCTCCGGTGAGCGTCATCCCTTCAAGCCGCTGAAAACCTTGAATGTGGCAATCACTCTGACGTTCGAGAAGGTGCTACTTCCTGGACATGTCATCGAAAACGTCGATCTCGCGTTGACCGGCAAAGACGGTATTTTGAGCCTGAGTAAATCTAATCTGGTGATGGATGGCGAAAAACTCGCGGCGACGCTGAAGATTGATGCGCGCCAGGCCGAAAAGGATCGCTTGGGCATTGAGGCCGGATTTAAAGGTCTGAAATTGGATACCACCTTGAAAACAAACCTGCTCGCTAATCTGAGCCAGGAGAAAGTGCAGTTGGATGATCTGGCAGTAACCGTCAACAAGGTGCATGTTTCCGGTAATCCCGGCGTGAAGAATTTCCAGGCACCGCAGGTGTTCGGTGCACTTAAGGTTGCCGAGTTTTCGCCACGCGAGGTCATGACAACCTTCGGTGTGGAGCCGCCCGTGACCGCTAACCCGCAAGCACTGACCAAAGTGAGTTTTGCCACGCAACTGAGCGGTGAGCCAAACCTCCTGGCCCTGGACGACATCCAGATCCTTCTGGATAAAACCCGCTTCAGTGGCAAAGCCTCATTTGACCTGAAATCGCAGGCATTGAAAGGCAGTCTGGCCGGTGATTCGATCGTGCTGGATGATTATCTGCCGCCGCCAAGTCCTGAATCCAAAGAAGCCGGGCTGCCGGTTCCGGTGCCACCCAGTGAATCAGCTGGAGGTAAAGACAGCCGTGACCCCAATGCACCCTTGCTTCCCCTTGAAACCCTACGGGGCCTGAATGCAGACCTTCGATTTACGCTTAAACAGCTCGTGTTCCGCGAATATCAAACGGAAAACATGGAGATCGCCCTGACCGCCAAAGACGGTCTGATCCAATTAACCAAAGCTAATGCCGCGTTGTACGACGGAACCCTAGTGACGAAAGCCACCGTGGATGCTCGAACAGACCAGCCAACCTATGCCTTCAACACCAAACTGGCCAATGTAAACGCGGATAAGTTTCCAAAGTCTCTGTCCCGCCAGGAATTTCTGTTTGGCCTTTTGAAAGTACAGCCACAGGGCAAGATCAACCTGGGTGCGGATTACCAGTCTCAGGGCAACACCCTGTCGAGCGTGGTGGATAATGCGAAAGCGAATATGGACCTTTATCTGGAAAAAGGGGCAATTGAAGAGCTGAAGACCCTGACAAAACTCTATCAGCTGGCGGCTCAATTCAATGAAAAGGTAACGGACCCCTCCAATCTGGTAGCGTCAACTCCGTTCAAGGATCTGAAAACAGACTTTACGCTGGAAGGCTCGAAACTCAAGCAGAATCAATATTCCCTGCAGCTGAATAAAGATGCGGATGTGCAGGGATCCGGTAGCGTGGATCTCCTCAAGCGCACGCTGAAATATGACTTTAGGCTGAAACCCACTGAGGCCTTTGTGCAAAAAGACAACAAATGGGCGACGGCGCTGGTGGACATTCCGCTGAACTACACCTGCACGGCGGACCTCAATCAGTCTAAGATCCCTTCGTGTGGAGTGGACAATAGCTCGATTGAAAAGGCGGTCAAAGCGCATGCCGAGCAGAAGTTAAAGGCCAAGGCATCCGAAAAACTCGATACGCTGCTGGAGAAAAAACTCAACACGGATTCCGCGAAGCCAGAAGAAGAAAAAACCGATAAGGAAAAGCAGCGGGATGCGCTTAAAGATGCCGGTAAAAACCTGCTCAAAGGGCTTTTGAACTGATGTCGGCATGTGCTTAAATGTGTGAACAGACGGGCAAGCTGTCCGTCTTTTCACTGGAACGTTAGCGTAAGGAAAAGGCCAGAAAGGATATCGGGCTGTAGTAATGCGTTTGCCCCATTGTGTCACGCCGTCAGGGTTGTCGGCGGTGAATCTGTCCATCACAGTTATCTTTCGTTCCTCCATAGACAAAGAGAAGAATCATCATGCAAAAAATCCACCTGGCGGCCTTTACCTTGTTGGTATCTTTAGGTTCATTGGAGGCTTACGCCGTCACCAAAGAAACCTTCAGCGGTACGCTTTGTGAGAGTGTATACGGGCCTACGACAACCCTGGGCGCGAATGTAGCCTACCAATATGGCGCCATTATTAATCGCAGTCGAACGGATTGGGCCTACGTCGACTGTCCGGTTCCCCGAGCCAACGGTAATACCAGCGGAACCATTCGGGATCTGGAGGTTAGCATTACGGATTCTGAAGGCAATATGTGGTGTACTGCCGTGAACTATGATCGGTTTGGAACATCAGTGGCCTCCGAAACGGTCTACTCGTCCGGAACCGGTAATCGCATTCTGGATTTCGGAACGGTGGCAGGAAGCTCCTATGAAGGCTATATCAGTGTTTTTTGCGTAATCCCCAAGAATGGCGGCAGAATCAATAGTATCGCGGTCGACCTAAATTAAGTTGGATGAACGCATTTAACCGCGTATTCATCATCCTGGCGAGCGCGGCTGCGGTGTCCTGCAGCCTGCTCGTTTATGATCGCCTATCAAGCCAGGCCAGCCTGGTGTATGAGCAGAATGTTATATTGGCGGATCAGCAATCCAGAATCGAAGATCTTTCAAGTCGACTGAGCTTACTGGAACATCAGCTCTCGGCATTGAGTGACAGTGCTCCGCCTACTCCCCCACAGACGTCATTTGAAGCGGCCTCTGAAAATGTTGTGGTAGCCGCCGAATCCAGTGCTTCAGTGTCCAGGGAGGAGGGCAGTCGCATCGAGGAATCGGCGGCAGATGACGACAATCTACAGCTTGATTCGGAAGTTGATGGTGAGGCCTATTGGCTATTGGCAGAAGCTAATTATCTCAACGATCCGCGAGACGAGGCCTGGGCCTTGGCGCAGGAGAGCAAGATCGAAAATCTTCTGGGGGCAGGTAAGGAATATGAAGGAATTGAAATTCGGAATCTTGACTGTCGTAGTAAGACCTGCCGGCTCGAATTAGGCCTGCATGCGGGAGTGCCCAGGCATCTTGAGTCGGTGTTAATTGGTCAACTTGGGAGTGAGTTACCGTTTGCGAATTTCTCCCGCAATGCTGACGGCTTGACACTCTTCCTCAGTCGCACGGCGCTGGATGAGTGAACTCCTGACATCCTCTTAATGTGTCGCCCACAGCGGTGCAAACGCCACGATCAGCAAGGTTGTACCCATCACCAGCAGGGGCAACAGTATCCGCTCGTGGCGATAGTAGAAAGAGCCCTTGACCGAGCGGGATAATTCAAACTCAGCGGTGCCAACTACCTGGCGCGTCAGCAAATGGTTGAGCGCCACGGGAGGCGTCAGGTAGCCGAGTTCGAAGGCCACCAGACAGGTCATCCAGAAATGCACCGGATGAATCCCGTTCGCGTAGGCCATCGGTGCCAGGGTGCCGCTGACCAGAATGAGGGCGCCGAAAGGGTCCATCAACATACCAATGACAATCAGGGCCAGCAGCAGACAGACCATGGCCATCAACGGTGAGGAGAAGAGCGTTGTACTCAGTGCTGCCCCGGATTGTTGTTCCAGAATGCCACCGACCGTAAAGGAACAGCCCATGACCATGAGCAAGGCCCCAATCTGGATGCTGGCATCCTGAATCGAATGTCCCAACGCCGGACGTAGGGGGCGACTCAGATCGGTCAGTTCGGCGGGGCGTTGCGCCTGACCTAAGCGTGTCCGTTTTTCAAACCAGAGAAAAGCCAGAACGATCACAGGAAGAATAAACGGCGCTGAGAACTCGTCCAAATGGGCATTGAGTCCTTGCGCGTAGAGGAGCGCGATGCCCACGGTCAAAAGGAGATACGGTAACAACGTGGTGAGTCGTGCGGTGGTATCACCTGTGCCAACAGTGACCTCAATCAGCTCATTATCCTTGCGACGCACAATCATTGCCCAGAGCGAAAACACCACAAGTGACAGGGCAAAGACCCGGCTACCCCAATGGAACAATTCGTCGGTGACGACCTCCTTGTTCAGCATGGCAATGCCCACGATCAGCAGACAGGGCCGCAACACCACGCCCATGCTCCCGGTCATCGCAGTGACGGCCAGGGCGAGTTGACGGCGGGTGCCCACCCTGCGCAATTCCTGATACACCGTCGCGCCCATCGCGATAATGATGATACCGGATGCGCCAGTATATGCAGTCGGTAGGGCCATCAGGGCGACGGCCAGCAGGCCCAATAGCTCCGGTGGCAGTCGCATCGGGACGAATACGGCAAACAGCTTGGCCCCCAGCTGGCTTTGCTTTAGCAGCATACCGACCCAGATAAACAGCGCAATATTCAGATAGAGGCCGCTCATCTGCAGGAGCTGGGTGAAATAGACGGCAATGCCGGCGGTATAGTTCTCCTTGACCATAAAATGAAAGGCCGCACCCAGGAGCATAAAACTGTAGATGGGTACCGCGAGCAGTGCTTTGCCCAGCTGCCCTTTGCGTTCGAGACTGGCGGGAGGGCGCGCTAATTGCCAGACGTTAAGCGCCGCCATCAGCAGACTTCCAATGGCCAGTAACAGCACATTGTCGGTATGCTGCACTTCCACGCCAGCTGCCTGTCCACCTGAGAGAAACGCCACGGACGAAAACGACAGGCTTAGATTGGCCAGAAGCTGCCCGGTGAACGAGACACGGTGATCCAGCCGCGAAAGGATGCCCCGAAAGGCGATGTGCTCTCCTTTTGCTGTGCAGTAGAGGGCCGCCAGCAGTAGCGTCAGCATCAGGATGCGGTGTTGTTGGTTGATCGCGAACAGACTGAATTGTGAAAGGGACTGGTCCAATAGACGATAAGCTCTCACCCAGCCATCTAGCTGAGTTTCTCGGAGTGCAAACGCATCGTGTTCCTGCTGACAGATTACCCGACGGTTTTCCAATGAGGTCGCCGTTGCTGCACGGTCGAAGGTCTCGGGGAACAGGTCGTCCGGGTCCTGATTCGCCTCGAATTCCCGCTGTAAGGTATCCAGTCGGGTATTCAGATCAAACTGCGGGTCGCAGGTAGGTGGGGCAGGGTCCTGGCGCAGCGTGAGGTAGTCTTTCCACAGCCAGGCGCCCAGCGCCAGAGTTCGGGAGTGCAATTGTTCGGCGGTTCCGGCAAGAATGCTGAAGACCAGCAGCGCGAGAAGAACACCCGGAATAATGCGCTGCTGGAACATTCGAGCTTACTCTTTATCTGCCGCCGTACATTCAGAGCGTTCGGCATCGACACTGCAGCGAACCTTGCGGAAAAGGCTGAGTGCTTTCCCGTCATAAATACCTTTGTCTCGCAACGCGATTCGATTCTTGCGGAAGGTTTCGGCCCACTCCTCTTTCAGATCGTCGGACAGACTGATCCAGTATTTAGCCGGAATTGCGGCCTCGTTGACTGCGATCAGCTTGAAAAGCCCCTCGGTCGCGTTGTGGATGTAGACGCGCGAGTGGGCAGCAAAGCCTTCAGGGAGCTTCTGCCAGCGGGCCACGAATTGCAGGCTGGTCTGCAGAATCGGCCATTGCCAGATACCGCCATTGGGTTCCAGTCCTTTGGTCATTTCCAGGGGTTCGAAGGCCAGGGCCGGTGCACCGGTAATATCCACCGACTTGTTATTGAATTTCTGGATGGCGTTGGAAATCGTCGAGGATACGGGTGTCAGGCCCGTTTGTTCGACCAGGTATTGTGATTCCGGCGCATTATCGAGCACCGTAATCTTCTTGCCAGCGAGTTTCTTAGGGCTATCAATACTGCGATCGGTGACGAAACCGTAAAGGGCACCAATCGGTGATATGCCGACAATCTCATAGTCACCCTGGCGCATCAGGGGAGCTGCCTTTTCACCCGCGAGTGTCGCCAGGATCATGCGCATGTGCTGATAGGTTGGAATCGCGCCGATGGCCTCCATCGAGCCGGTAAAACTGTTGTAACTACGGGCGCGAATGCCGGGCAAATTGACAAGATCACAGGTGCCCTGATTGAAGGCTTCGGCAGCGACGCGTTCATCGGTAAAGGACTTGAATGTAATCGAGGCTCCCCAGCTGATCGCGTCAGTCTGGTAGCCGCGCAGGGCTTTATGTGTCGGCCCGTTGGCGCCCAGCATGTCAAAAACGCACATGGTCACCGGCATGAGGTTCTGGGCAGGCGCGGGCGTCGCAAGTGTTACTCCGGGGGCTAATCCGGCCAATAGAACAGCGAACAGCGAGCGAAGGTTTCGCGTCATCGGTGGGCATCCTTGGGTCAACAGAGGTCGTCGGTGGCCAGCATACTGAAAAGACCGCGTAACCGGTGTGACCGAGTTCAATGGGATTTAATTCTGTTCAGTGAAACTCGATGATTATATTGTCTGACAATCAAATTGGCCGAATTTGACCGGAAAAAACCTCGCCGGGGCGAGATGGGGCGCTCTAACGTGAGTGGGTGTCACTCGACTCACCCCAAAAACAGTGCTCATCACAAGAACAATTCAGGAGCTTTACCCCCATGAGAACGCGGTCGTTTCGCCTTTTCTATTGTCTGTTGCTGTCCAGTTTTCTTCTCAGCGGTTTTGCGAAAGCGGCCGTTGGCGTGTTTCCTGACAGCGTCTTCAACAACCTCGACTATGGCCTTTACTGGTTTGGTGTCGGTGATAACTGGCAGAAAGCTATCCCCGGACAGTCCAACGCCTACTATAACGCCTCAAAACCGACTGTGATCTACATTCATGGTTGGCAGAACGGTTCCACGCAGGCCAAAAACCGCGAATCATTCTATCGGTATGCCGCAGGCGGCCCGGATCTGGATCTGGCGCAGTCCTGGCTGGCGGCCGGTTACAACGTCGGGATTCTCTACTGGAACCAATTTGCGGATGAGTCTGAAGTGAAGGATGCCGAAGCCAAAATCTGGTCGGCCACCGGACCTCGCGCGATGCGCTGGCGCAAAGCAGATGGCACCTATTGGAATGGGCCATTCGTTGGGTAACCAAATGGCGATTGTCATTGCCAAGAAAGTCAGTGATGCGGTCACCGCGGGCACCATGAACAGTCGCCTGCTGCCCAAGCGGGTTGCGCTGTTGGATCCTTTCTACTCCAACAACGCCAAAAGCTACCTGAATAATCAATGGACGGGTGCGGTGTGCCGGACCTATGTCAGTGTGCTGAAAACCAAAGGCGTTATCTTCGAGGCTTACCGTTCATCCGCGGTCGCCAGTACCATTTTCGTCGGCGATGCGAACACGGGCCTGATGAACATGACGGCGTTTACCGAACTGAAGCCCTTGTACTTCAGCACCACGCAACAAACGGAAAAGCATATTGCGGCTGTCTGGCACTACCTGTGGTCCTTCAGTTATGCCCCGCCGGTACTGACCGGAACCACGACGCAGGGCGCGTCAGCCAGCACCAGTGATGCTCGCATCACAACGCTGATGAACGGCACGCAGAAGCTCGTCCACGATCGGGGCACCTCGACCAAGGAACCCTACGACGACACCTTCAAAGCGACCGCCCGCTAAGACCGACGTTGCCGCCAGCCTTGCAGGGTGGCGGCATAGTTCAGTCTCTCCCAACGCTGAGGGTCGGGCGCATGTTGCAAGGACATGACGCCCCGACACTCCTCCAGATCACGATAACCCCGTTCTGTCAGTATCGAATCCAATTCACGGCGAATGGTTCCGAACACCTTGGCGCCGCCTTCACTCGCCGCAGACACCAGTTGCAGCACATTGGCTCCACACAGAATGGCTTTAGCCGCACCGACCCCTGAACAAATGCCACCGCTGGCCGCCATCGGCAGAGGCGTGCGTCCATAAAGTATCGCCAGGGCATGCAGTCGATTGGGCAGTTCTGCGGGCGACGAGGTTGGTGGGGTGCGCAATAAACTGAGCGCGTCGAGATCAATTTCAGGCTGGTACAATCGGTTGAACAGGACCACGCCTGCCGCCCCCGCCTCGCTGATGGATTTCACAAAGGCAGGCAGGGCGGTATAGGTCGGTGCCAGTTTGACTGCCACCGGAATGCGAACACCGGAACACACACTGCGAATCACGTCCAGCTGGCGGGACTCGACCGCCTGTCCGTTTTCCATTGGATCGGTGGCGATATCGTAGAGATTCAACTCAATCGCACTGGCTCCCGCGTCTTCGAGTGCTTCGGCGTAGTGCGTCCAGCCGCCCGGTGTGGTTCCATTGAGCGAGGCGATCACGGGGATGTTCACGGCAGAACGCAGGCGGTCCAGCTGTCGCAAATAGGTCTCAATGCCCATGCTGAACATGTGCGCGTCTGACAGGTAGGAGCGGGCTTCGGCATCGTGGTCCGTTCGGGCGTCGAGAAATCGATGTACGGCCAGTTGTTCGGCCACCAGCTGCTCCTCAAAAACCGAGGGTAAAACAATCGCTCCTGCCCCTTCTTCCTGACAGGCGCGTGCAAAATCGACATCAGTACTTAACGGATTGGCGCCCAGTATCAAGGGGGATTGAAGGTTCAGCCCCAGCCAGCGGGTGGTGAGATCAGTCATGAGTTTTCTCCCTTGGAGGTGTCAGCGGCGGCCTCGATTTCATGGTGGACTTTGGCGAGCTGCAGATAAAGTTCCCGGTGCTCGGCGACGGATTGCGTGGCGGCTTTTTGCAGAGTCTCGTAACGTTCTGGATCACGCAGCGCGACCATGCGGAAGCGGGCTTCTTCCTCCATATACTCCTGCACACTGCGGGACTGACGGGCATGATCCAGTTGCAAGGGTGGCTTCCCTTCATGGAAGCGGCGTGGATCAAAGCGATAAATCGGCCAGGCCCAGCTATCCACTGCTCGTTTCTGTTGTTCCGGGGAATGCAGCAGATCATAGCCGTGGGCGATACAGGGGCTGTGCGCAATGATCAGCGCCGGGCCGGGATAGCGTTCCGCTTCCAGCATCGCTTGGGCGGCATGGTTCTGGTGGGAATGCAAGGCAATCTGGGCGACATAAACGTGCCCATAACTCATGGCCAACAGCCCCAGGTCTTTCTTGGCAATTCCTTTGCCTGCCGCGGCGAACTTGGCCGACGCACCGATGGGGGTCGCTTTGGATTGCTGTCCGCCGGTATTGGAATAGACCTCCGTATCCAGCACCAGCATTTTCACCGGATGCCCGGTGGCGAGCACGTGATCCAGCCCGCCATAGCCGATGTCGTAGGCCCAGCCATCTCCGCCGATGACCCAGACACTGCGCGGGGCCAGCTCGTCAGCGACTTCCAGCAGGGCACGGGCGGTTGCTGCGGCGTTGGCATCGTTACTTAAATTGTTACTGGCGCTGGTAGTTGCCAGCAGAGACAACCTTGTCTTGAGTTCGGCAATCGCGGTACGACGCATTTCCAGTGCCATTTCGTCGGTACTGGCGCAGGGGGCTAGTAACGAATCGATCAGATTAACCGGCAGATGCGTGCGCAGGGCTTCGAGGCAGATGCGTGCATGACGTTGCAGGGCGTCGGCTCCCAGTCTCAGCCCCAAACCCATTTCTGCAGCGTCTTCAAACAATGAGTTATTCCAGGTCGGCCCGCGCCCCTGCGCATCGACGGTATACGGCGTGGTCGGCAGGTTGCCACCATAAATGGACGAGCAGCCCGTTGCGTTTGCGATCATCAGGCGGTCGCCCAACATTTGGGTCAGGAGCCGGATGTAGGGTGTTTCCCCACAACCGGAACAGGCGCCGGAAAACTCAAACAGCGGCTGCCTCAAAATCAGGGACTTGGTATCGGCAGGAATTTGGCTGGCGGGGCGTTCCGGTAGCGCCCTGAAATAGGCCAGGTTTTCGGCTTCCCGTTCCAGATGTGCCTCAATGGGTTGCATGTTGATGGCCAGTCGCCGGGGTTGCTTACGATCTTTCGCCGGGCAGATTTCCACGCAGAGTCCACAGCCCGTACAATCCTCTGGTGCGACTTGTACCCGGTAGTCCAGCCCTTTCAATTCGGGGGTGTACGCTTCCGGCACCGTGATAAAGGATTCCGGTTTGTTTTTCAGATCGTCAGGCTCAATGACTTTGACCCGAATCGCGGCATGGGGACAGATCATGGCGCATCGGTTGCACTGCACACAGAGATCGGATTCCCAAATCGGGATCTCCTGGGCAATTGCACGCTTCTCGAACTGACTGGTGGCCGTCGGCCAGGTGCCATCGACCGGAAAGGCACTGACCGGTAGCTGGTCACCATGACCGTCCATCAGCAGGGCGGTCACGCGCTTGACGAAATCCGGCGCGCTGTCGGGAATACGCTGTCGCCGCTGGCGGGTGGACGAGACCTGATCCGGTATAGACACGGTATGTAAATGGTGTAAGGCAAGGTCCACGGCCTCCAGATTACGTTTGACGATTTCAGGGCCCCGTCGTCCCCAGGTATCCCGGATCGACTGCTTGATACGCTCGATGGCCTGATCCTTGGGCAAGACGCCGGAGAGGGCAAAAAAGCACACCTGCATGATGGTGTTGATGCGGCGATCCAGTCCGACTTCCTCGGCCACCTGGTGGGCGTTGATGGTGAACACGTGCGCGTGTCGTTCGATCAGTTGCGCCTGCACCTCGCCGGTTAAATGCGCCCAGACCTGATCAGCGGGCCACATGGAATTGATCAGCAGTGTGCCACCGGGTTTGAGGTGGGTGTAAATATCCGTTTTGTCCAGCAAGCCGGGGTCGTGAATCGCAACAAAGCCCGCTTCGCGGATCAGGTAGGTCGAGCGGATGGGATGGGGTCCAAAGCGTAAGTGGGAGACCGTGGTGGAGCCGGATTTTTTTGAGTCATAGACGAAATAGCCCTGTGCATAGAGGTCACCTTCTTCGCCCAAAATCTTGATGCTGTTTTTATTGCTGCTGACGGTGCCATCCGCGCCCAGGCCGTAAAACAGGGCTCGATTGACCGAATCAGGTTCAATGTCTAGTTGAGGGTCCCACGGCAAAGAGCGTTGCGTGACATCGTCGCGAATCCCCAGGGTGAACTGGGGTTTGAGCGTGGTGGACTGCAAATGCTCGAACAGCCCCATGACCATGGCCGGAGTGAACTCTTTAGAGGAAAGACCATAGCGCCCACCGCAGATGCGTGGAAGGTGTTGAAGGGTGCCTTGTGTCCAGGCCTGCAGGTAGGCAGAACTGATTTCGGCAAACAAGGGCTCGCCAGCAGCGCCGGGCTCTTTGGTGCGATCCAGCACTGCGAGCGTTTTCACGCTATTAGGTAGAGCCTTTATGAAACGCTCAGCCGCAAAGGGGCGAAACAAACGCACTTTGAGTACACCGACTTTTTCACCCTGGGCGACCAGATGCTCAACCGTTTCATGCACGCACTCGGCACCGGAGCCCATCAACACAATCACCCGCTCGGCCTCGGCATGGCCGACGTAGTCAAACAGGTGATACTGCCGTCCGGTCAACTCTGCGAAGGCATCCATTGTGGATTGCAGGTGCTCCGGGAAGGCGTCGTAAAAAGGATTGACCGCTTCCCGGCTCTGGAAAAAAGCGTCGGGATTCTGGGAGGTCCCGCGAATGACCGGCTGATCAGGATTCAGCCGCCGCTGGCGGTGGGCAGTCAGTGCATCGGTCGGGATCAGCTGGCGCAAGCAGTCGTCGTCCAGGGTCTGGATTTTGGCAATTTCATGTGAAGTGCGGAAACCATCGAAGAAATGCAGGACGGGCACGCGGGATTTCAAGGTGACGGCGTGGCCAATCGCGGCCATGTCCTGCGCTTCCTGTACCGAGCCGGAGCAGAGCAGGGCAAGCCCGGTGGTTCGTGCCGCCATTACGTCGGAATGATCGCCAAAAATCGACAGCGCATGGGTGGCGACACTGCGTGCAGCAACGTGCAGACAGAGCGGCGTGAGTTCCCCTGCAATCTTGAACAGGTTGGGCAGCATCAATAGCAAGCCCTGCGAAGCGGTGAAGGTGGTGACACAGGCACCGGCCTGCAGACCACCATGTACCGTCCCCGCCGCACCGGCCTCCGACTGCATCTCGACCACGCCAGGCACTTCGCCCCACAGATTCGGGCGCTTTAACGCGGCCCAGTCGTCGGCATGTTCCCCCATCGGCGAGGCGGGGGTAATCGGATAAATCGCAATCAGATCACTCATGCGATAAGCCACCGACGCCACGGCTTCGTTACCGTCCAGTGTCTTCCACGAGGAACCGTCAGATGCAATCATGGTCATGTCCTGCCTTGTTTTTGCTCTTCAGCTTAGGCTCAGGCGGGGTGTCTGTCTCTGATCGTGGTCAAGTCCTTGGGGTGATGCTTTGGGTAAATGACTGTTGCTGTTTTGGGCTGGTTTCCGACGTTTGCGGACGTACCTGATACCTTCACCCCGCCGATCAGCTATTTTACTCCTAGCGTACGTTTTCACCCTTGCCGTTCTTTCTATGATCTCTGCAAATTTCATATGAGGCTGTCATTTGAGATTTATTGAGCGATGTAAGTCACTTATTCTGGGTCTAAATTCGACTCATGCACCTCTGTTGACTGACCATCTTCAAACTCAATCGTATAAACAACCCCATCGGGAAAAGAATCAAGCAAGTCTCCTCTACGCGTCTCAAAAATACCAACAACCCAAGCTTTTGAGCCAGGTCTGGCAGATCGCGGAGCAGAAGGGGAAACTTTTACAATATCGTCATAATTATATTTGGGCATTTTATTGATAGATCGGTAAGTGAGGGTTGCCATCAGGAGTGGTCACTCCTGGCCTGTGGCCATGCGGGCCTTGCGCACGTGGGTCCGACTGATTTCTATGTCCACCTCGATCAAGCCTGTCCCCCGTCGGTCGCCCGTCAGCTCCAATAACTTGCTGATAATCACCATTTGGAGAACTATTGACGCTCTCGCCAGGTTCGACAGGAATAGCATTCCCATTGCCATCAACAACTATAACTGGCCCATCTACGGGACCTAGATAGGGATTGTTATTGCCACCGGCACTATCGACTTCGTTATCATTTTCATTGTACATTCCTCCATTGGTGGGGCATAGCGGCAGGGCTGGAAGCCCTGGCAACATTATGTTGCCTCGACCGCCGGTTTGGGTTAAGCATTCCCTCCGGTTTCCTCTACAAATCAGGCTATCCAAACCAAACGGGTCAATCTTGATCAGAGGATTCTGTTCAACATACCCGTAATAATTCAACCCACCCCGCAACCCAATCGGATCACTCTGAACATAGCGCCCGACACTCGGATCATAATCCCGGAAGTAGTTGTAACTATAGCCCGTTTCAGGGTCGGCATACTGCCCCGGAAAGCGCAGTGGCTGGGCGAGTGTACCGGTGGTCTGAGTCACTTCGCCGAAAGGCGTTTGCTCAGTCTGCCAGACGACAGCCTGGCTCTGGTCGGTGACTACCTGAGGCGTGCCCAGATGGTCGGTAATGACATAGTAGGTCTGGGTGTCGGCTAATGCCGATTAGCAGTCCATTCGAAAAGCCGAACGTTAGGAAGAACTTTTTAAGAAAGCTCTCCGATTTACAGTTGATCTATAAAGCACCAGTAACCTCTCTCAAGACTTCCGGGTGTCGTGCTACGATTTTTAATAAGGTCTCGGCAGCTCCTGATGGCTGTCTTCTACCTTGCTCCCACTGCTGAAGTGTGCGCGTAGAAATATTCAATGCATTTGCAAACTGAGACTGAGAAAGTCCACACCTTACTCGAGTTGCAACAATGGCGTTTGGTTCAATTACATATTTGGCTCCGTAGCGACCAGCCTTTACATCCCGAATGGCAGTCAGCAACTCTTGGCCAATATCGCGCTTTTCGTCTCTTTCAAGCAGCTCTTTCTCATTCATCGACATAACCCATTTCCTCTGCAATTTGTTTGAGAATGTGGGCTGGAATATTTTCTCTCGCACTTTTTGCGTATATAACCAGCAACACCAATGCGCCGTTTTTTAGGCGGGCAGTGTAGATAACCCGAACACCTCCACTTTTTCCTGTTCCTTCTCTCGACCAGCGAATTTTCCTGCAGCCTCCTGATCCCGGAATGATATCGCCACTTTCGGGATTTGCTGCCATAAAAGCAGCGAATTCCGCACGCTGTTCTTCACTCCAATAATCCGGCCAAAGTTTCGAAAAAAGAGGTGATTCAATAATTGTAAGCATCGTCGGATTGTACGCCATTGGCGCACAGCGAGCAATACATAATAGACTATACGACAGCTCTGTCCCCAAACCGGACGTAAGACAGTGCAACTCACCAATGTTGGCAATTGCCGAAAAACTGACTTATGAAACTTAGGCTCACTGGCATTGTTTATTGGTCATTCCAAACCAGGCAAAAACTCTCAATAGCAAGCTGTTGAAATAGTCCCAATTTGGGACTATGATGTGCCGATGAGGATTATTGCACTTTCAGCACTTAAGGCCTTCTGGGATGAGCATCCTGAATATTTGGATGCCAAGGAGCCGACATTAGCCTGGTATCGGCATACGCATCATGCGGACTGGAACTCTCCTGCAGAAGTGAAAGAAGATTTCAGAAGTGCCAGCATCCTGAAGGATGGGAGAGTGGTTTTTAATATCGCGGGAAATAAATATCGGCTGGTCGTCTGGATTAACTATGGCTATCGGGTTGTTTATATCCGCTTTATTGGCACCCATTCCCAGTATGACAAGATTGATGTGCAAAATATTTGATGCTGAAGGAGGAACGTATGGACATCAAACCCATTAGAACTGATGCCGACTACCGTGCGGCATTGAGCGAAATTGAAAACTTGATGATGGCAGAAGTTGGTAGCCCCGAAGGTGAAAAACTTGATTTGCTGGCAACACTGGTAGAAGCCTATGAATCGAAGAACTTTCCCATGGATTTGCCAGACCCAGTAGAAGCCATCAAGTTTGAAATGGATCGAAAGGGTCTTACCGCGAAGGATCTTGAGCCCATGATCGGAAAACGAAATCGTGTATACGAGATTCTTAATCACAAGCGCTCCCTGACGCTTAAGATGATTTGGAACCTGCATGAAGGATTGGGTATCCCGGCAGAATCATTAATAAAACCATTACGGGCGCATACCTGAGTCGCTTACCGTAAGGGTTTAGTGAAGCCCATGCCTAGTTCGGCAAATGCCGATCAGCACACTGTGTCTTTTGGCTGTTTTCTCGCCTAAGCCTCGTCACCCTTCTGAGGAGGTACATCCGGAACTTTACCCAAGGCACTCAGAAATGCCTGCTTATTTCCCTTGCTCGCTCTTTTCTCCAGGTACTCTTCAGTTAGTAATGCCGACATTTTTTCTGCAACCGCTGATGAAATAAACTGATTTATTGAAATGCCATCTTTTTTGGCTAACGCTTTGATCTGCTTGTGAAGAGAGTCTGGCAGCCTCAAACTTAAAGTGCTCATGATTTATCCTCCTTTAATACTTCCAAGAAGTCTCTGGGTGTAATCGCTTTTAGACCGAATAAGCTGACATTGTTAAAGTCTTTCGTATTATGCGTGACGATAAATTGCGATCGAGACTCAGCGGCTACTTCTAAAACCAGATCGTCTTTAGGGTCCTTCAAGAAATGTACTGGAATATTTTCGACAGGTGGAGGCATCCGGATCAGCCCTAATTGTTACTGATAATGGACTGCCTACCGTCGAGATCCGCTGATTTCGTCGGGATGTGCGATCCCCTTTGGAGCGGCTGCAGGGAAGTGTCGTCGATTTTCACGATCCAACTGGGCCCGTAGGTGAGGATGATTGTTGCCCTGGCAAGGCCTTTCAACGCTCCGCTTGTAACCGTTGACGACAAAATACAAAAATACAAACACGTCAAAACCATTTGTTGAGCCAAATTCAGACATGGCGACCGCCAGCGGTTTTTCCTCCCTCCATGCGCTATCCTTAAAAAACACTTAAAGTTTTTGTAGGGATGGGCAACGTGATGATTCGTCCTTTTGTATTTGGCTGCCTTGGCCTGCTTTTCTCGGCCTTGTCGACATTGACCAATGCGGAGGATGTGTTAGTCGTGACGGAAAACTACCCACCGTTTAACTACAAAGAAGACAGTTCTATCAAAGGCATCGCGACAGAGCGGGTTCGGCAGATTATGGATAAATCGGGCCTGAGCTACCGTATCTTGCTGCTGCCCTGGACGCGGGCCTTTGCCATGGCGACCAGCCAGAATACCGATAACGTCCTGATCTATTCGCTGACCCGAACCCCGGAACGCGAAACCCAGTTTGAATGGCTGGCCCAAATCAGTCCGGCGGACAGTTACCTTTACGCTTTGCCCGAGGTTGCGGAATCCGCGAAAGGCGGCTTGCCAGTGGATCAGGCGCGTGCGACCTGTGTGTTTGATGATGCCGCGTGCAACATGCTCCGAAGTTTGGGTTTTACAGGGAAAAACCTGATCGAAGTGGCGGATAATGAATCTGCCTCTGAGATACGCATGGTTGAAGCAGGACGGGCCGAGTTTTTTGTGGCCAATCCCATCTATCTTCCGTATCGTCTCAAGCAGCTCAAAATCCCGGAGAGCACCTTCACGGCGGTCAAACTGGTCCGCACGGGGCAGGGTTACTACCTGGCCGGTCCCCGACATCTGCACCCTGACATCGCCGAGAAGGTTCGCCAGGCGCTAAGTGCGCTGCAGCAGTAGTTTGACCTCCGCCACCATCCGCCGACTTACCGGCAAAGGCTCGGCCAGGTGCCGAAGCCGAACTTGTACGCCACCGTCCGTTGTCCGTTCGATTGCTTCCAGGTGTTGCTGATTGATGAGGGTGTGGCGGATTCAGATTGCTACTTCACGTACTTCTTCATAAAGATGTGCTGAATCCCTGAATATATTATTAATTCGCCACTGAGAGCGGCGTTTATTGTTTTTTGGTGTGTCCGGGTCGTACTTAGGTGCTGGGTCGAGGAATATCACTCCACCAGCAATTGCTTTCATCATTCGTTCAAGGCTGGTTCTTTTGCACCACAGAACCTTATTGCCGAAAATTACGCGCTTTTCAAATCCCGCTTCGTATTCCTTCAAATGCTCGTTTCTGACAACAGATGCTGGCACATAAACAGACTCATTGTGCTTAACTCCCCAGTTGTTCAAGAGCCTATCTGCCGACCAGCTAGCTGCAAGATTATCATCGTCGTCGGTCAGGACAACGCACAAATTCTCCAGTTGATGGGATAGAGGCTTGGTGGGGTCATAATCGCTGAGTTCGCCATTCAGGGAATCTTTTTGCGTACAAATTACACGTAATGACAAACCTGACTTCTCGCTAATAGATCCGGCTCGATGAAGTCCGGTTAATCGATAGACAGCTGCCTTTTCATATCCGTATTTTTCCATAAAAGCCGGAAAACTTTCAAAATATAAGCCTCCATCTGGCTCAGGGGTAAAAAGGGTGAGTTTCTTGCTGGTAAAGCACTTAAGCTCAATGCCAAAAATATCCCCATCTTTAGATGCATTTGTTCTTATCCCAAGTTCGTGTTCAAGGGTGTAACCATGGACTTGGGTACCGGTAAATGGAATCGTTCTACCATCAGCATCCAAGCGACACCCTTTAACGCTTCTTCCACCTACCCTCTGCTTAAGCAGGGTCAGTAGCTTGTCAGATCCGGAAATCTGGCTGATTTCTAGTAGCCGACAAACTTTGGAATTAGTCATAAACGGCAGATGCAGGAATTCCCGAGAGAATTCAGATCCCGGGTTAACCAGCATAATGGCTATTGCCTTCCCCTCGGCAGTTGCTCCGATAACAAGGTATCGATCGACCTCCGGATTCTCTCGTACATACTCAATTGCCATTGAGCGTGGCATGATTCCTGTGTCCGCTTTAAACCCGGATAATCTCACCTCTGGATACTGTGCATAGAGCACACCTTTACAGGCCGGTACTCTATGAAGGCTATGATCCGTGCCAATCCAGCGAAATTCATTGAAGACTGCGGAGAGAATTTTTCTTCCTTTTATACTGCCATGGCGTTTCTTACTTTGACTGGCTTCCCTGGTCGTAAACGTCATATCAAATACTGAATTAAGAAGGCTGGCATCATGGTGGAAATAGACTTGTTGTTTATCGTTATTGTTTTTAACAAGTTTTTTTATCAGTGCGCGCTCGCATTTGTGAACGGCTAAAAGCGATTTGATATCAAAAAGAGTCTTTTTGCCTGAATGGTCCAGGATGTTGAATTGCAATGTCATTTTAAGTCCTTGGTTATCAACATCATATCGTGCTGATGATTGAGCACCAAGGACTAAAATTAATCAAGCTATCAGTTAGCTGTCTATTTGATCCTTTGAGTAAGCATCTTAGCAATTGCGCGAAACACTGGAACGACTACCGAATTTCCAAATTGTTTATAGGCCTGTGTATCCGAAACAGGAATAATAAAGTCGTTTTTCCCCACCTGACTAAAGCCCATCAATCGTGCGCATTCAGAGGGAGTGAGTCGCCGCGGGCGTTTTTCCAAATTTTCCTTATTTTCAAATCCAATTGAAAAGTCCCAACCTCTGTCGACAAGGATTTCGGAACCGTCCTTGTAGTAACGGGCTGATAAGGTTCTGGCAGTATCTTGCGGTCCTACAAGCCCGAAACCAAAACCATTTCCTTTCTCTTTGTGCTTAATTGCATAGTTATGAAGGTACTCCCAAAGTTTAGGCGTCAGAATGAAGCGCTCGTCCACCTCTGTATCAAGAATATCTAACAGCTTGGGCCTTATTTTTGGATAGTATTTCCTGATATCACGCAGAGTGAAGCCGTTATGGATATTCAGATCCTTACGAAAGCCAACTAAGACGATACGTTCGCGGTGTTGAGGAACCCAATGCCTGGCATCCACTATCTTGGGGTCGTTAGCGCCCTCGTGATCTGCATCTGAGACCCAATAGCCAAGTTCATCCAGAGTTTCCATAATGACTTTAAAGGTTTTACCTTTGTCATGACTTTTCAGGTTTTTTACATTCTCAAGAACGAAAGCCTTAGGTTGCTTGGCTTTAATTATTCGGGCAACATCAAAGAAGAGTGTTCCTTGTGTTGAACATTCAAAGCCGTGGGCTCTGCCGAGCGAGTTTTTCTTAGAGACACCGGCGATAGAAAATGGCTGGCATGGAAAACCCGCAAGGAGAACATCGTGGTCTGGAATTTCTTGCTGAATATGTTTATAGGCTTCCTCTTCTGAAATAGAAGAGTTGTTGGTGAGGGTGACCTTGCGGATATCGTCATTAAATTTGTGATGACGGTCATCACAGGCAAAATTTGCACGATATGTACGGTTGGCAAATTTATTCCATTCGCTCGTAAATACACACAACCCATTTTGTTCTTCAAACCCTTTACGGATTCCACCAATACCGGCAAACAGGTCGATGAAAGTGAAATCGCAAGTTTCCGGAGTAACGGTGAGCTCAGGAAGTAGTTTCTTCAGTCCGAGAAACTCCCTGTAACTAAGCTTAGGTTCGCTTTTTCCTTTGGCCCAACGATTGACGGTTTCCCGACACCAGCTTCCTGGGGATATTGAATTCAGCTTCTCTGCAATGACCTTCTGGTCGTAAACTTCCAGAAGGCGGCGTACCAGTTCCGCATCAGTAATGTCATCATAACCTTCACTGATGATTGCCAGTTGCTCATTGCTCATTATTTTTCTCCAGGTCAATTGTGTGAAAGTCTATCACTTATTTAGCCTACTCGAGAGTTGAATTTGACAGATATCCATACTCCTGAAATCCGCAGCCGCAATATGTCTGCAATAAGTGGTAAAGACACTAAGCCAGAGCTGAAAGTTCGGCGCATGCTGCATGCTAAAGGGTTTCGCTTTCGACTGAGAAATCGTCATTTACCGGGTAATCCTGATATTGTTCTGCCAAAGTATAAAGCAGTCATTTTCGTAAATGGTTGCTTCTGGCATCTGCATTCTTGTCCCCTGTTCCACTGGCCAGCTGCACGTTCTGACTGGTGGCGCGAAAAACTGACAGCCAACAAAGCAAGGGATGAGAAAAATCTGTATTTGCTACAAGCGTTGGGCTGGCGCGTGGCTGTAATCTGGGAGTGCAGCCTGAAAGGTCGGCGAAGGTTGAGTGACGATGACATAGTTACACAGCTAAGCGGTTGGCTGAAATCACAGGTATCTGATCTGACACTATCTGGCTATTTTGACTAGACTTTCGTGTGAAAAGCCAATTTCTGACAGTGCTCAATGTGGTGTTAAATCTATCGCATACTTGCTGCATGTCGAGCCTCTCACAAATCCAAAAGGATCCAACATTTGAGGCTGCATAATCTGCATCAGCGTTCATTGGGCATATTCTTCGAGGTGGTTAAACATGAGGGGCTCGTTGCTCTACTTATAAAATACTGGTTTAATATACAGCATAGTGCGTTGTTGATCTACCCCGGCATCTGAGCCCTGACATCGCCGAGAAGGTTCGCCAGGCGCTAAGTGCGCTGCAGCAGTAGTTTGACCTCCGCCACCATCCGCCGACTTACCGGCAAAGGCTCGGCCAGGTGCCGAAGCCGAACCTGTACGCCACCGTCCGTTGTCCGTTCGATTGCTTCCAGGTGTTGCTGATTGATGAGGGTGTGGCGGTGAATGCGCTTCAATCGGCTGTGTTGGGATTCAATGTCTTTCAGGGACTGATCTGTTAACACTTCGCCCCCCAGGGTATAGACGGTGACATATTTAAGTTCGGCCTGCAGATACAGAATTTCGGGTAGTGGAATCCGTTGCTCGCCGCGTGCGGTGTGTGCAATCAGGTAGTCGCGGGTTTCGCTGGGGGCCAGATCCTCACGCAGACGGTTCAGTTGGGCCTGGGTGACACGGGTGGCCTTTTCGATGGCGGTGATCAGTGCTTCTTTGCGAATAGGTTTGAGCAGATAGCCCTGGGCATTCACCTGAAAGGCTTCCATCAAGTAGTCATCGTAGGCGGTCAGGAAAATGATCGCCGGGGGGTAAGGCAGGTTGGAAATTTCCTGCGCGGCTTCCAGCCCGTCTTTACCCGGCATGCGAATGTCCAGCAGGGCGATGTCCGGCTTCAACTGTTGGATGCCCTGTATTGCCTGCTCACCGTTGGCGGCTTGGCCCACCACTTCATAGGCCGATCCCGCCAATAAACGAATCACCCGCTCGCGCGCCAACGGTTCATCATCGGCGATGAAAAGACGATGGCTCATGTGTCAGCACCTCCCAGCGGAATGCGGATGATGGCCGTAAATTTATCGTCCTGACGGCTGGTTTTAAGAACCGCCTGATCGCCGTAAAACGCTTGCAGTCGGCTGCGAATATTGTCCAGCGCCACGCGATTACCCTGATGCCCGCTCTCCGGTTCAGACGGCACCAGTCGTTGCGGTTTGCTGTCTGGCAGGGGGTTGGTGACTTCGATATAAAACGCATCCTTCTGGCGATAGACGCGCAGGCGCAAGGTGCCCCCCTCGGGTCGGGGTTGAATGCCGTGATAAATGGCATTTTCCACCAGCGGTTGAATACAGAGCGGTGGGACGCGCAGGGTGTCCATTCCAGGCGTGATGTGCCAGTCGATGGCCAGCCGATCACCCAGGCGTAATTTCTCGATGCGAAGATAACGCTGACACACTTCGAGTTCCTGGTGCAGCGTCACCTGTTCACGACTGTCGCGCAAAGCGTTACGAAACAGCTCGGCCAGATCGATCACGGCTTCTTCGGCCTGGTGGGGGTCGAGAGGTATGAGACCCGCGATCGAGTTCATGCTGTTGAACAAAAAGTGGGGGCGGATGCGGGCCTGCAGCGCCTGAACCCGGGCTTCCAGCCCTGCCTGTTGTTGCTGCGATGACAGATGCTGCAAATATAGATAGCGCAAACCCACGCCACCGAGGATGGCGGCAATCGCAAGGCAGTACACCAGAAAGCCGGGTTGCAGGTCGCTCACCCAATGCAGATCTTTTTGCGACCAGACTTGCAGTCGTACGCACTCGGCCAGAAGGGCATACACCAGCGTGACCGACAGAACGACGATAAAAGCCAGGCGAGCCTGACTGGCAGTGGGGCGGCGTGCGAGTGTTTCCCGCCAGCGGCACAGAATGCCCGCGCTGGTGAGGGCAATCCAGAGCATGAACAGGGAGGTGAGCGCGAGAAAATTCCAGTCGAACGTACTGGGGCCGGAATGGATCAGGGTAAACAGAATGGCGCCCAGTTCCGTGGCCATGACAATGCGCAGAACGGCCTGCACCTGACACAGGTCTGGAATAAATGCAGTTAACTCGGTGCCTGAACTGGTATACTTAATGTTTACCTTCCTGCATGCCACCATGCAAACACAGATAGACTATTAAGGCAGCTTAGCAGACATGACGCAGCACGATACCAAAGACAAGCCCTGGGGCGGGCGATTTTCAGAGCCGACTGATGCATTTGTGGAGCGATTCACAGCCTCAGTGGCGTTTGATAAACGACTCTATGCGCAGGACATTCAAGGATCGATTGCGCACGCCACCATGCTGAGTCGGGTCGGTGTGTTGACGCAGGCTGAATTCGCCCAGATCCGTGAAGGGCTGGAAGCCATTCGTCAGGACATCGAAGCCGGTCGTTTTGAGTGGTCACAGAAGCTGGAAGATGTGCACATGAACATCGAAGCCCGGTTGACTGATCGCATTGGCCTGACCGGAAAAAAACTGCATACGGGTCGTTCGCGCAACGATCAGGTCGCTACCGATATCCGGCTCTACCTGCGTGACGAAGCCCAGGTCATTACGGGTGAAATCCGCCGTCTGCTGGAAGGGCTGGCGATGCTGGCCGAGCGCGAAGCCGACACCATTATGCCGGGCTTTACCCATTTACAGACTGCACAGCCGGTGACCTTTGGTCATCATATGCTGGCCTGGGCGGAAATGCTCAAGCGCGATTTTGGCCGTTTACAGGACTGCGTTGCCCGTCTGAATATCATGCCCCTGGGTGCGGCGGCGCTGGCCGGCACCACGTATCCGATCGACCGCAGCATCACCTGTGAACTACTGGGTTTCAGTGCCCCGGCCGAAAATTCACTGGACGCCGTCAGCGACCGGGATTTCGCCATCGAATTCTGTAGCTTTGCCAGTGTTCTATTGATGCACCTGTCGCGTTTTTCCGAAGAATTGATTCTGTGGACCTCGGCGCAGTTCGGTTTCATTGATCTGCCTGATCGTTTCTGCACTGGCTCTTCCATCATGCCACAGAAAAAGAACCCGGACGTGCCTGAGCTGGTGCGCGGAAAATCCGGGCGTGTGACGGGCCATCTGATGTCCCTGCTGATGCTGATGAAAGGTCAGCCATTGGCCTACAACAAGGACAACCAGGAAGATAAGGAACCACTCTTTGACACCGTGGATACCGTGCGGGACTGCCTCAAGGCCTACGCCGACATGGTGCCCGCGATACAGGTCCGTAAAGAAGTCATGCGTGAAGCGGCCCGTCGTGGTTTCTCAACCGCAACCGATCTGGCGGACTATTTGGTGGCGCGCAAAGGCATTCCTTTCCGCGACGCGCATGAAATCGTCGGAAAAGCGGTGGGCCTGGGTGTTCGCACAGGGCGTGATCTGGCCGATATGTCGCTGACCGATCTGCAGCAGTTCAGCCCGCTGATCACGGAGGATGTGTTCGAGGTGCTGACGCTGGAAGGTTCCGTCAAGGCCCGGAATCACATTGGCGGCACAGCACCGAATCAGGTGCGGGCGGCTGCCGCGCGTTTGCGTGAGTGGCTGGCGGAACATGCTTGATCTCTAGATCCTGACTCCATCGGGAGGACATTTGAGCGCGACGATTCGACGAGCGATTCAATTTGATCCCGCTGAAGGCGTTGATCGGAAGGACCTTAAAACGCTGATCCAGCGCTACCTGACGGTGACGGCAGAACGGCTGAACCGTACCCGTCAGGCCTTGTCATCCCGGCAGCAGATCGTGCTGGATCTGTTGCCGTTGTTGTTTCAGGTCAATCATCCGCTGATGCCGGGCTACGTCAGCCGTAACACCCCGCGAGGGCTGTATCAGTACGAACCCGATGCCAAGGTCATCCAAACCGCGCAACGCCTGTCCCGCTCCTTCGATTACCGCCACGAAAAAAAGGCCGCTACGGATCTGGTGGGCCTGTTCCTGATGGGCAGTACCGGCAGTATCGCGCATGGCAGTGACAGTGATTTCGATGTCTGGTTGTGTCACCGGGGCAATCTGGAGCCTGACGCGCGCCAGGAACTGGAAGTCAAAGCCGAGCGTGTCTCTCAATGGGCTGCCGAGCAGGGCGTGGAAGTCCACATCTTCGTGATTAACCCGGCCGAATTCCGGCACCAGCGCAAGCAAGCCGAGGCGGGGCAGGAAGACTGCGGAACCTCTCAGCACTACCTGCTGCTGGATGAATTTTACCGCACCCATATCTGGCTGGCGGGCGCCTATCCACTGTGGTGGATCATTCCGCCAAATCTGGAGCACCGCTTTAACGACGTCGCACGCGACCTGGTGCAAAAGCGCTTTATCCGCGGGCGCGATTTTCTGGATTTCGGCGGCTGTCCGAGCATTCCGCCCGGTGAGTATGTCGGGGCGGGGATGTGGCAGTTGTATAAAGGGGTCGATGCGCCCTATAAGTCCGTGCTTAAGCTGATGCTCATCGAAACCTATGCGGCAGATCCGGGCGCCGGTCCCAACCTGAGTCTGAGTTACAAACAGGCCATATTTGAAGATCGGCTGGATGTCGATGAACTGGACCCCTATCTCATGGTCTATCGTCGTCTTGAACACAGCCTGCAGCGGCGCGAGGCCCCCGACCGACTGTTGCTGGCACGGAAAAGTCTCTACCTCAAGGTGGGAGAGCGACTGTCGGCCTCCCAGCCAGAGCGAAATAAAAGCTGGCGCAGACGCTTGCTGGAGAAGCTGATAAAAGAGTGGCAGTGGGCACCGGACATGTTGCGTTTTCTCGATGCCCGTCCGCGCTGGAAGGTTGATGCGGTGATTCAGGAGCGGCGGCAGGTCGTGGCAGAGTTGACCGGTTGCTACCGATTCCTGTCCGGTTATGCCCGTGATCAGAAACTGGAATCCGCCATCAGTGCGCGTGACCTGCACTTGCTGGGTCGCAAGCTGTATGCCGCTTTCCAGCGCAAGGCGGGCAAGCTGGAGCTGGTCAATCCAGGTATTTCCCCGGATATTTCCGAAGACAGTCTGGCCTTTGTCCACGCCTCTGCCAGCGTGGGAGCATCAGAGGGTGGGGAATGGTGGCTGAGCCGCTCCCAGACAGCCCTGGAAAATCCGGCCAGTGCCTTACGGCGCTCGGCGTCCCTGTTTGAACTGCTGGCCTGGGCACATCTGAACCAGATTCTGGTCAGTGGCACTACGCTCAACCTGACACCGGGTCAGACGCAGGCGCGGGTTTATGAACTGCTGCAGCTGCATCAGGTCTTGCAAGCGGCTTTGCCTGTGCCCTTGCCAACGGTGGAACAGGCGATCTATCAGGACCGGTCCCGGCTCAGTCGCGTCATCGTTGCGGTGAACGTCGGGGTCGATCCAATGCTGGAGCTCAGCCGCAAGGGGCTGGCCAAACTCAGCGATAAGACCGATGCGCTGGGTTATGCCGATGAAAAAACCAACCTGGTCATGCAGGTCGATTTGCTGCTGGCCAACTGCTGGAATGAGGTGCTGGTTCAGCACTTCCAGACCGGTGATACGTTGATTCAGACCCTTAAAAACTGGCTCTCACTGCTGGCGGAGGGCGAGCAATGGGGTACGCAGTTGCCGGTGTTGCAGGTGTGCTGCTTTTGTCCGACCCGGGCGCCGTATATCGCCGAACGGGTACGCCTGTTGATGGATGAGATCACGCAAGCCTTCTTTATGGCCCCGGTGTTGTCGTCTGACCGCTATCTGTTACAGATGGATGAGCGTTATTTTGTGCTGCAGTTCGTCAATCGCCAGCCCCGCTTTACCGCCCTGGACGGTGAAAGTGGGCTGATAGAATTCCTCGGCCAGCCCCAGCCCGCCTACAGTCGGCTACTTCTGGATAGCTATGCCTTGAAGAGCCATCCTCTGCGGGTGATCGCGGCCCACCAGCGACCTGGCACCCTGCAGGTCTTTTATCGGGTACTGGGGCGGGATCTGGATGTGTTCATCTCCGACGAACGTGGCTCGCTGATCGCTCACTCGATTGAAAGCGAATCGGCAGACAGTTATCTGGCGGCGTTGGCGCATTTCATTCGGGCCGTCCTGGATCGAAAACAGATGCATGATGTTCTGGCGGAAGACGATGAGGGGCTGATTGAGGTGGAGTTTTTTCGTCTGCGGCCATCGGCGGAGGGTTGGTCAGCGGACCCGGATGTGCCCAACGAACAGGCCATGCACGATCTTGTGGAAGTGCAAGTGATCGGGGAGCAGTGGCAGGAGGGGCGACTCAGCTACCGCCTGTTTGTGGGACATCAGGAATTTTCGGGCAAGGGTAACGAGCAGGCGCTGCTGTCTGAGGTGGCAATTCACCTACGGCAACGCTTCCGCTCGGGGGTCACGCCTCGCGCCTACATCACCGACCTCAGTCTGCCCGGTGGCTGGACGGACGATGAGGGCTTTGGTCACCGCCAGACCCGCTACTATCTCTATCACCGTTTCGAGATTGAAAAGGCCCTTCGCCAATCAATCGCCTGACCGCGATCAGTTCTTATTTGCCTGCGCCCTGACGTTCGTTATACTGGCTGAATTTGCGGAGATTTCACCGTGCGTCCGATTTTGCTGGCTTGGCTTGCGGCAAGCGTGATCAGTTTGATGTCCTGCGGACAGAAAGGGCCTCTCAGTACCGAGCCCGCCGTGTTCGCGTCAACGTCATCCGTATCCGTAGCATCCTGATACGCGCCATCCCGATCGGAACGGTCGAAACACAGAGGATACCACGCTCACATGGATTACTTTCAGTACCAAGGCCAACACCTGTTTGCCGAAAACGTTGCCGTGGCCGACATCGCGGCCCGATTCGGCACGCCCTGCTATGTTTACAGCCGTGCAACGCTGGAACGGCACTACAACGCCTACCAGTCGGCACTGGGCAACTATCCCGGTATGATCTGTTATGCGGTCAAAGCCAACTCCAATTTGGGGGTACTGAATGTGCTGGCCAGACTGGGTGCAGGCTTTGATATCGTGTCACAGGGTGAACTGGAGCGGGTTCTGGCTGCCGGAGGAGACCCTGCACGGGTAGTGTTCAGTGGTGTCGGCAAATTAGAAGACGAAATCCAGCGAGCACTGGAAGTCGGTGTTCACTGCTTTAACGTCGAATCCGAACCGGAACTGGACCGCATCGTGGCCGTTGCCTCGCGGATCGGCAAGCGGGCAGCCATTTCCATTCGGGTGAACCCCGATGTCGATGCGGAAACCCATCCCTATATCTCCACTGGCCTGAAAGAAAACAAGTTCGGTGTGTCGGTCGAAGCAGCCTTTGAACTCTACCGTCGTGCAGCGAAAGCATCCTGTCTGGAAATTACCGGGATCGACTGCCATATCGGTTCGCAGTTAACCAAGCTGGACCCCTTCATGGATGCCCTTGAGCGCGTTTTGGGTATGGTGTCGGCGCTGGCGGAAGAAGGCATTACCCTCAAGCATATTGATCTGGGCGGCGGTCTGGGCGTGACCTACAACGAAGAAACGCCTCCGCATCCGAGTGATTACCTGAGTCGGGTCACGGCGCGCCTGAAGGACACGGGCCTTTCCCTGATTCTGGAACCGGGGCGCTCGATTGCAGCGAATGCAGGCATTCTGGTCACGCGGGTCGAATTCCTTAAGGACACCGGTCACAAACATTTCGCGGTGATTGATGCAGCCATGAACGACCTGATTCGTCCGGCGCTTTACAGCTCCTGGATGAAAATTATTCCGGTCGCTCCGCGAGAAGATGGTGTCGACGCGCATTTCGATATCGTCGGCCCGGTCTGTGAAACCGGCGACTTCCTGGGCAAGGATCGACGCCTGAACCTGCTGCCCGGTGACCTGTTGGCCGTCCGCTCGGCGGGCGCCTATGGCTTTGTCATGAGTTCCAACTACAACACCCGTCCGCGAGCGACCGAAGTGATGGTCGATGGCGATCAGGTGCATGTCGTGCGCCGCCGCGAGACATACGATGACCTGCTGTCGCTTGAGCAGTGCCTGCCCGCGGGTGCTGCGTCCGGGGGTTCCGCTGCGTGATCGTTAAATTCACTAAAATGCACGGGCTCGGCAATGATTTCATGGTGGTGGATCTCATCTCCCAGCATGCGCATTTTCGTCCCGAGCAGATCAAGCGGCTGGCGGACCGGCACATGGGGATCGGTTTTGATCAGCTGCTGATCGTCGAGCCACCGGGTTTGCCCGATGCGGATTTTCGCTACCGCATCTTCAATGCCGATGGCTCAGAAGTGGAGCAGTGTGGTAATGGCGCGCGCTGCTTCGCCCGTTATGTACGCGACCATCGTCTGACCAATAAACGGGTCATTCGGGTGGAAACCGCCAAAGGTATGATCGAGCTGAACGTGCTCAAAGATGGCTGGGTGTGCGTCAACATGGATGTGCCCTGGTTGGAGCCGGTCGATATTCCCTTTGTCGCAGAAAACCGGAACATCACCTATGATGTTGAGGTTGAAGGTAAAATTTGGCAGCTGGGTGCCGTTTCGATGGGTAATCCACACGGTGTTCTGCTGGTCGATGACGTGCAGTCGGCACCGGTTGCAACATTGGGGCCTTTGCTGGAAGCGCACCCGCGTTTTCCGCGTAAGGCCAATATCGGATTCCTGCAGATTGTGAACCGCAACTTTGCTCGCCTGCGTGTCTTTGAGCGTGGCGTGGGCGAAACCCTGGCCTGTGGCACTGGCGCCTGTGCGGCGATGGTGTATGGGCGATTGCTGGGCAAGCTGGATGCAGAAGTTGAAATCAAGCTGCCCGGTGGTAATTTGAAAATAGCATGGGACGGAGAAGGACAGCCCGTCATGATGACTGGACCAGCCACTCGGGTCTATGAGGGGCAAGTCCGAATCTAACGAGGTTTGAGCATGAAGAAGCCTGTACAAGTACAAGAAAAGGCGGATATTCGGGCAGAGGACGTTGAGGCGTATTTAAAAAGCCACCCTGATTTTTTTATTGGACGAGACGAGTTGCTGGGCGAGATGAGTGTGCCTCATGCCTCCGGCTCGGCCATCTCCCTGGTGGAGCGACAGCTCAACCTGTTCCGTGAGCAGCGGGATAATTACCAGACCCAATTATTTGATCTGATTGAAACGGCGCGTCAGAACGACCGTTTTTTTGAAAAGAGTAAGCGCCTGTTGCTCAATCTGGTCGAGGCACAATCACTGGATGAAGTGGTGATCGTGCTGGAAGACAGTTTCCTCGAAGACTTTACCGTCGATTTTTGCAGTTTGTTGCTATTCGGAAGCCGTGAACGCTATCCGCAGTGCAATGTACCCATGATCTCCGAAGAAATGGGACGTCGCATTCTCGGTGACCTGCCAGACCATCACAAAGCGATCTGCGGTCCGCTCCCCCCGGAAAAGGCGGATCTGCTGTTCCATAAAAATGCCCGCGACGTTGCCTCGGCTGCCGTGATCGCATTGCGCAAAGGTAATGTGCTGGGAATGCTCAGTATTGGCAGCCGCCGCAAGGACTACTTCGAGAGCACCATGGGCTCGCTGTTTCTGTCATACATCAGCGATTTTCTCGGACGCATCCTGCCCATCCTGATGGCACGAGAAGAACGGTCGCGTAAATTGGGTGCTGATTTGCAGGATGTTTGAGACGTCCCGCCCGCATTTCCTTACCGGGCCAGATCTGCTGTAGCTGGAAATCCTTCTGCCATGGTAGCCTTGGCGGCTCTTCGAATGAGTCGCTGTTGTTCCCCCCCTCGGAGATTTCCATGGAGTTGATTGCCCTTGTCATTGATTTCATTCTGCATGTTGATCAGCACCTCCAGGTGTTAATTAATGAATACGGAACGCTGGTTTATCTGATCCTTTTCCTGATCGTATTTTGTGAAACCGGGCTGGTCGTGACACCTTTTCTGCCGGGCGATTCACTGCTATTTGCTGCGGGCGCGCTGACTGTCGGGACCGTCCTGAATGTGCACACCCTGGTGGCGCTGATGATTGCAGCAGCCATACTGGGAAATACGGTGAACTACGCCGTAGGTCATTTTTTCGGAGAGCATCTGTTTACGCGACCCAATTCGCGCATTTTTCGCCAGGATTACCTGGCTAAAACCCATACCTTCTACGAAAAACATGGCGCATTGACGGTTATTCTGACCCGCTTTATTCCCATCGTGCGCACTTTCGCACCGTTCGTCGCAGGCATGAGCAGCATGTCACATCGCCACTTCATGGTACTGAATTTCGTCGGCGCGTTGTTGTGGGTACTTCTGTTCGTCTACGCGGGCTATTTTTTCGGGGAGCTGCCGGAAGTCCGCAAGAACTTTACCCTGCTGATGTTTGGCATCATTCTTATTTCGGTGCTTCCGATGATCATTGCTGGGGTGCGTGCCTGGCTTGCGCGTCGGCGTTGAGAGTGGGGCGTGGGCATCCGAGGCCGGTCGTTGCAATAGAATACCAGTGCGATATATGATGACGTTATCATATATCGGAGTCGCTGTGTGAGAACGATCATCGACCTGCCTGAAGAGCAGATTGAAGTACTGAGAACCCTCAGTGAACAGTCCAATTTGTCCAGGGCCGAGCTGGTTCGTCGAGCGGTAGCAGAGTATCTGCAGCGTCATCAGAAGGATGCAACCATGGATGCGTTTGGTATTCTTCGGGACCAGCCAGTCGATGCTATCGCCTATCAACAGAATCTAAGGGCCGAATGGGATTCATGAAGGCACTTTTTGATACCAATATCCTGATTGACTACCTTAACGGTGTGGAAAAAGCGCGTGAGGAGCTTTTGCGCTATGAGCAGCGTTTTATCAGCCCGATTACCTGGATGGAGGTGATGGTCGGGGTTCAAAAAGAGAACGAGACTGTGGTTAGAAAATTTCTGGCCACTTTTGAACAAGTGGTGATTAATCAAGATGTGGCGGAGCGAGCGGTTGGTATTCGACGAAACAACCGAATCCGTCTACCAGATGCAATCATTTGGGCCAGTGCGCACGTTAAAAATGCACTTCTTGTTACCCGAAATGTTAAGGATTTCCCGCCTGGCGAGCCGGGTGTGCGGATTCCATACACTGTTTGAAACCCGTCAATACAGTCCCTCATTCCCCCAGCGGGCTCGGCTTGGCAAACAGATAGCCTTGCACCAGATCCACGCCGCGCGCCTGAACCAGGTCTAGCTCAGTAGCACTCTCAATATGACAGGCAACCGTTGTGATGCCGCTTTGTCTCGCCGTTGCGACGATGGCATCAATCAGATGGCGTGGGGCGATATCGGTGGCCAGTGTACGGGTCAGTGAAGAGTCCAGCTTGATCATGTCAACGGGCAGGTGGGGCAGGTTTAACAACGAATTCGTGTTCATTCCGAAATGATCGAGGGCAATGTTGAACCCCGCCTTTTTGAGTTCCAGCAGGCGCTTCTTCCAGGTGGGTAACTTGAAGAGCTCGGACTCACTGATCTCAACGGTGAGGCAGGCCGGAAGCAGGTCGGTGGTTTGCCACAATGTGGCCAGACGCTCCACGAAGTCTTCTTCGGCAATCGAGTCGATACTGAGATTCAGCCCTACCCAATGGCGGGGAGGAAGCGGTGAGCTTTTGCAATGCGTGATCAGCCGTTGAATCACCCAGTTGTCGATGTCAGCCGCCAGGCCATAACGTTGTGCTTTGGACATGAATAACGAGGGTGTCAGCAAGGCGTTGCCTTCAACCAGTCGGGCGAAGCACTCCTCCCCGGCGGCGTGTATTTGCTCGTGAGTACTGAAAATTGGCTGGGATAGGAGCATGAAGCGTGACTCCGACAAAGCAGTCTGTAATCGCAGCTGCCAATCGCCCTGTAATGAGGGTAAATCCTGAGATTCGGTATAGAGCACGCACTGATTGCGTCCTTTTTGTTTGGCTTGCTGGCAGGCATTGTCAGCTTTAGCGAGGCTATCGGTCAGTGATTCGACCGTTTCATCCAGCAGTAACCCGCCGATTGAGCCGGTAATTTGGTACTGCTGTCCCTCCCAGTCGAGACAGGTCTGCTCGAAAATCGTTCGGTACTTTTCCATCAGGCTCAGGGCTTTATCCCGCTCGACACCGGTCAGAAGGATGGCGAATTCGTCCCCGGCCAGGCGCGACAGGTGATCACTTTCACGCGCATGGCTCTTAAGTTGCTCGGCGAGGGTGATAAGGAGCTGGTCACCTGCGGCATGGCCAAGCTCGTCATTGATATGCTTGAATTTATCAAGGTCGATAAATAAAAGTAACGATGGATGCTTCGCCCGTTGCTGGCGTTTGAGGTAGCTGATATCCCGCTGCAGCAACTCTTCGAAGGCGGTGCGGTTGAGCAACCCGGTGAGGTGGTCGTGGTTGAGCTGCCATTGCCAGTTTTGCTCCAATCGCTGTTGTTCTGAAATGTCCCGGAATACGACGACAGACCCCTCATTACGACCTTCTCCTCCCAGTGGTGTGACGTTGCACTCGACCAAAAATAGCGAACCATCCGCGCGCGTGAAGAGGGTGCGCCATTCCCGCAACTCGTCTTCCAACAGGTACGCCTGCTGCAAAAAACACAGGTCCTCGGTGGTGGGCTGGCCACCGGCATCGACCGGATGAACGCATTCGTGAGGTCGACGGCCCAGAAGGTCTACGACGCTGCGTCCCAGCAATTTGACGGTGGCCGGGTTGACGAACTGAATGCTACCATCCGGCGTAACGCCGTAAACCCCTTCAGGAACCGAATGCAGCAGGCCGATCAGTCGTGTCCGTTCCCGGTCGACCTGAATCCGGCGCTGTACGGAACGGTGCAGGGCGCGTACCCGTGAGAGGAAAAGTCCCTTCGATTCATTCTTGAACATGCACTCGCGTGCGCCCGCGCGCAGGCATTCGTCAACAATTTTCGGATTGTACTGGGCGGTCAGAATGGCTCTGACCAGTTCAGAGGTTTCCTCGTGCTCGCCCATCTGCCGGCACAGTTCGGCGCCACTATGATCCGGCATATAGTAGTCAATAATTGCCAGATCATAATTGCCATGCAAGGCCATTTCTAACCCGGAGCGCGCATTCTCAGCGATGTCGACGGTAAAGCCGTCTCCTTCAAGAGTCTTGCGATACGTGGAGCGAACGGTATTGGAGTCGTCAACAAATAGAATCCTGCCGTAGCCCCCCGTCGATTCCTGCAGGGCGACCCGGCTGGTGAATGCGCGCAGACGCAAACGTTGTTGCGGTTCCGGTTGGTCTGTCAGAAGCAGGGTGGGAATGTCGGTGTGCTGCAGGGTAAAGCGGATCAGAAAATTTTCAAAGCGACGGTCAAGACAGTCGACGATCACCCCACTCGGCTCATGGTTGACCTCCAGCCACTGCTGAATTTCAGGGACTGTGGTAAAGCACTGGACAGAAAGCGCCTGCTCCCGCAGCTGCTCAAGCAGCCCGGCGTGGCGTTCAAGATTGCCTGTTAGCACAATGAGCACAGCAGTCGGTCCGATCCTGAAGGGCGGGTAATCCATTAAGCTTAGCTGTTTACCGGAGGGCTTCAACACGGCCTGCCGGATTGCCTGAAACGACTATACTGAAACTCTCATCTTCATGGGGATGGCGGGACCGTGAGTAGCGAAGTCGAACGTTGGAAGAACAAGTATTTTACCAAGCTCGAGGAAGTGGAGCAGACCGAGAAGCGCCTGAATGATCATCTGCACTTGCTGGAACGGGTCGTTGTGCGGGTCAGTCTGGCCGCCGAAGGGGTCGATAGTCAGCTCGACAGGGAGCTGGGCAGTCTGCGTGCCCTGCTGCGTCGGGAGGATCACAGTGTCCGCGAACTGGGTCAGCAGCTGGAGCAGATCGAAAAGCGGGTTCTCGCGTTGGATGAGAATAAGGCCGGCGTTCCCGAAAAAGTGATGGCTGGGCTGGATGAGCTGATCAGACTCTTGTCGGACGCCGTCGAATCCAGAGAGTTACGTAAGCAACTCAAGCAGTTGGGCAAGGGGCTGAAAGACCGGGTGCAGGAAATTCGTGAGTATCCGGTCATCCTGTCCGAATTTGGAAAAATCTTGCAGGACGCCCTGGCCGAACTTTCATCGGGCGAAGCGCCCCGTAAGGAAGGTTTCTTCGCGCGTTTATTCGGGGGGCGAGATGCTCAGGCGCCCGTGGCGGCAGGGGCTGAGTCAGCGGAATCCGGTGATCGGACATCGCCATCGAAAGCGCGGGTCGAGAGCGGGGATGCGCACGAGCAGGACCAGGAGCAGGAGCAGGAGGGCGAGCGTAGGGCTCACGATGAGAAAGCGCAGGACGAATCCTTGGGAGACCCCTACCAGTTAGAATCAGGGGCAGGGGCGGCGTCTGGTGAAAGCAGTCCGGGCGCACCAAAACCGACCGATGGTGAGCCAGTGAACGGGTCAGCGTCCATCAACGAGCTTCCGACCTCGGTCTCACCTGTCTCGACGTCTGACAATGGCTCAGGCGAAGATCGAGGATCAACGCCAGATCTGGAGCCGGGTTACTCCAGGGTCGCGGACCGAATTCACGGCATTTTATCAAACCTGCTCGAACAGCTTGCGTTGCCCGGCAATATGGAAAAGCCGCGCGAGCAGCTCAAAGCGAAACTGGGGGCGAAGCTCAACTGGTATGAACTGGTGCCGACTCTCGATGATGTGGCGATTCTGGTCATTGCCGCCGTCGGTAGGGGGCAACAGGAGTTCGAGCTTTTCCTGAAAGCATTGGACGACCGTCTGGCAGGTCTGCAGGCGTTTTTTGAGTTTAGCCAGAATTCGCACCAGGCCTCGCGGGTCAACAATGCCGAACTGGAACAGCGTATGCGCGAGCAGGTCAGCGATATGCAGACCCACGTACGCACGGCCGACAGCCTGGAGTCGCTGAAACACTCCGTCGAAAACAACCTGAATACCATTATTCACTCACTGGATGACTTTCTGCGCAAGGAAACTGCGCGCGAGTCGGATCTGAGCGAAGAGATGGAGCAGCTCAAGGACAAACTCCGCACACTGGAGGAGGAGTCCGGCACGATCAAAGCGCGTCTGCAGGAGGAAACTCAGCGTTCCATGACCGATGTGTTGACCGGGCTGCCCAACCGGGTCGCCTACAACAAGCGGGCTGACGAGGAGTTTGCACGTTGGCAGCGTTACGGCAGGCCGTTGACCCTTGTGGTGGCGGACATTGATTTTTTCAAGCGAATCAACGACTCCTACGGTCACCTTGCGGGTGATCGCGTTCTCCAGTTGATTGGTAAAGAAGTCGCCAGCCGCATCCGTACCACAGATTTTCTGGCCCGTTACGGCGGAGAGGAAATGGTCATCCTGATGCCAGAAACCGCGGCGCAAGTGGCCATGCAGGTCATGGATAAAACGCGGGAAATGGTGTCCAGACTGCCCTTCCACTTCCGCAATGAAAAAGTGCAAATTACAATGTCCTTCGGCATCAGCGAATTTCAGGGGCAGGATACAATTGAAGGGGTTTTCGAGCGGGCTGACCGGGCACTCTATCGGGCCAAAGGCAGCGGACGGAATCAGGTACAGATTGAGCTGCCTGCCTGATCATGTGGGTGAAGACCTGTGAGGCGCACCATCCTTGGGTCAGTGCTGTGCGGTCTGTTGTTGCTGACACTGCGGAGCATTGCTGCAGATGACCCCCAGGCAGATATCCTGACGCCCTTCGAGCGATCCTGGCTGGACGCTCACCCTCAGCTGCTTCTGGCCGGCGTACCGGACTGGCCACCTTTCGAGAGTTTCAAAAACGGGGCCTATGAAGGCATGGTCTCGGATACGCTCGCCATTCTGGAAAAGCGTCTGGGTGTCACCTTCAAGCGGGTGACGGAAGGTAGCTGGAGCGACACGCTGGATGCCCTGAGCCTGGATAAGGTCGATGTGATCGGCGCCGTGTCGATTACCCCCCGACGGCAGAATGATTTCAGTTTCACCCGCCCCTACCTCAGTTACCCGATTGTCATGGCTGTCCGAGAGGATATGCGTTTTATCGGCTCCCTGGAAGAGCTGGAAAATGAGCGGGTGGCGGTGGTACGTGAATTTGCCAGTCACGACTTTCTGTTGATTGGCCATCCCAACTTGAATCTGGTTTTCCTGGACTCTATCGAGGATGGCCTATTCGGGCTCTCGAATGGTGAAATCGACGTGTTGGTCAGTAACATTCCCAGTATCACGTATTCCGTAAACCGTTTGGGCATTACCAATATCAAACTCACGGGAATTACCCCGTATACGGATCAAATCGCGGTAGCAGTGCGACAGGATTGGCCGGTGTTATCGGGTATTCTTAACAAAGGTCTGGCCACCATCAGCGATGACGAGCGTAATGAGCTTTACCGGAAATGGGTCAGCCTGCGTTATGACGAGCGTCTTGATTATGATGCCGTCTGGCGGGTGACGGCGATCGCGCTGTTAGTGATTGCCATTTTCATGTATTGGAACCGGAAACTGTCCCGCGAAGTGTCGGTGCGAATACGTTCTGAACAGGCCTTGCGGCAAAGCGAAGAGCGACTGCGGGCCGCCACCCGTCAGGCTGAACATCTGGCGCGCGAGGCTGACGCGGCGAACAAGGCGAAAAGCGAATTCCTGGCCAATATGTCGCATGAAATCCGTACACCCATGAATGCGGTCATTGGTTACACCGAGTTGTTGGAAGGCTTGGTCCGGGATGGCAAGCAAAAGACCTATCTGGAGGCGATCAAGAAGGGCGGAAGGGCGCTCCTCACGATCATCAACGATATTCTGGATCTCTCTAAAATTGAGTCGGGTAAACTGCGTATCGAATATGCGCCGGTGAATCCCCACCGGCTCTTGCAGGATATTGTCCAGATCTTTTCGGCCCGTGTTGCGCAAAAGGATCTGGAATTAAGAACGCAAATCGCTGGTGACATGCCAGATTCCATCATTCTGGACGAGGTTCGCCTGCGTCAGGTCGTTTTCAATCTCATTGGTAATGCGATCAAGTTTACGCATGAGGGCTATATCCAGCTGAGTGCCTATACCGCCCCCATGGTGAACGATCCGGGATATGTCGAGTTAGTGATTGTGGTGGAAGACACGGGGATCGGCATTCAGGCGGATCAACAAAGCCGCATTTTCAATGCGTTTGAGCAGCATGAGGGACAGAGTAACCGTCAATATGGTGGAACGGGGCTTGGGCTGGCGATCAGTAAAAAGCTGGTCGAAGTGATGAATGGCGAAATTGGGCTGCAGAGTGAGGTGGGTAAAGGAACCCGCTTTGAGGTGCGTTTGCATCATGTCGCGGTGGTCGCGAGACCTGAAGAAGATCATACCTTGAGTTTGGCGCAGCGGCCTGCCTTCGGGCCTGCGAAGATTTTGGTGGTTGATGATGTTGAGCTGAACCGGGCGCTGATCCGTGACCATTTCAGTGGCAGTGCGGTCACTATTCTGGAGGCGGAGAACGGCGAGAATGCGATTTCACAGGCCAGGGCCTACCATCCCAATGTGATTCTGATGGATCTGCGCATGCCGGTGATGGATGGTTTCGAAGCAACCCGTTTGCTTAAGGATATCGAAGATACCCGCCACATTCCGATCATCGCGCTGACGGGATCGACCCTGGCCGATGATCAGGTCCGTTTTGAGAAGCAGGGCTTTTACCAGACTTTGCGCAAACCCATTGATTGGGCTGAGCTATTTAGCGTGCTGGAGCGCGTGTTACCCCTGAGTGAAGCTGGGGGATTGCCGGTTGAGGAGCAGGCTGAAAAACAGAGTGAGGGCATCTCTGATTGCAACGCTCCCCCGGAGCTATGCGAGTCCGTCAGGGTGAAGCGGATAAACCTGCTGGACTACCTGACGGGTGATGGCGAGCGGGAAGGTTTAGAGCTGGCAGACAGCGGTGATTTGCAGCGCGTTCGGGAGTTTGCCTCACGATTGGAAGTCGCCGCCGAAGAAGCGATGCTACCCGAGGTCAGTGCCTACGCCGATAAATTGATCGACAGTGTCGAAACCTTTGACCTGGCCGCGATACAGACGTTACTTCAGGCTTTGCCTGACCAGGTTAAAGGCTGGAAATCTGCCTAAAAAACATTCTAACCTGCTTATTTTTAAGGGTTTTTTCCTGAAATTTCGGTAATCCGCAGTTTTTAAACTGTCGAAACCTTAAAACCTACATTAAAATAAATTCGTAACCTTCTGATTTAATAAGAGTCAAAAAGAAATGGTTTTACGAATTGTCTTCTGTGTGCTGGCCCTTAATCTGGTGGGCTGTGCCTTGTTGTCACCTCCTGTGGATGACACGACTACGCCTCAGGCGGCCTCGTCTGAGCGGGTTAATCTGGCCTTGGCAACCCTGGAAAACCTATCGGAGAATCTGTGGTTTTTGGGCTATCAGAGTGTTGAAGAAGTCGATCCGGAAACGGCTGACACACGCAAATACATGCTGTTGGATTTTCATCTGGAAGGCGAAAAGGACGTTGCCGTGATGCAGGCCAGCGTCAAACAAATCTGTACCCGATTATACGAGAATGGCCCCTTGATACAGGATCTTGGGCGTTTGGGCTATGAGCAAATCGCCGTCAGCTTTGAGGATACTGCCCAATACGAGTGTATCTGATCGCCGGGATTGGTCGCGACTGGCAAGACCCGTAATCTGGGTGTAGGCTTATGAAACGACCACAGTCCCAGGATCATGGGGAAGTTGCGCATGTTTGAAATCGTATTTGAAGGCAAGTTGGAGCCTGGGTTCGCTGAGCCACAGGTGCGCGCCAACCTGGCGGCGCTGTTCAAAGCATCTGCCGATCAGGTCGATAAAATGTTTTCGGGGCGCCCCGTCGTTTTACGCAATCGTCTGGATGCGGAGACGGCGCGAAAATACGAAGCAGCCTTAAGAAAAAATGGTGCCGTGGTCGAATTACGCCCCATGCCGGGTTCCGACACGCCAGCACCTCCCTCTGCCCCTTCCGCACCGCCTGATGCAAGTGCTTCTGCACCGCGTCAGGCGGGGGGTAGTCCTCCTCCCGGCGCCCTGAAATTGGCGGGTGAGCGTGCGGATACTATTCTGCAAAACGTTGATTGGGATCTCGCCCCAACGGGAACGCCCCTGGACGACCAGGCTGGACGGCCAGCCGCAAGCGTTGATTACCATTCAGACTGGGGACTCGCGCCGGCCGGGAGTGATTTGGGGCAATTGAAGTCTGAGAAGAAACCGGTTGCACCGGACATTTCTCATCTCAAACTGGTGCCGCCCTCAGACTGATCGGTTACGTTCATTCTGGGCTTTCAGGCAGGCGATGACCTGCTGGCACTGGCGATCTGCATAGGACTCCAGCAAGCGGTAGAGCCCCTGTTCGTCATGAGCCTTGATGGCATCTAAAGATCGCCGCATGTATTCCAGGTTGTCCAGTATCACACCAGGGCCCTGGCGTAAGGCCATGAAGCTGCAGCGTCGTGCTGAAGGCCACAGATCATTCAGCATACTTACCATGAAATAGTTGTCTGCATAGGCCAGTGAGGCCTGGGTGTATTCGACACCGAGAATGTGAAACTTCTGCAGGTCACCTTTTTCAAAGGAGGTCTTCATTTCGTGATACAGCCCCTCCATACGATCCATATCTTCAGGCCGCCAGTACCTGACCAGTTTGGCACCTGTATTACCGAGAATCAGCAGTAGGGTCTCATAAAGGCTTTTAACGAAATGCTCATTCAACTCGGTTACAAAGGTGCCTTTACGTGGAAGGTTGGTCACCAGATAGCGTTTTTCAAGCAGCAGCAGGGCTTCGCGGGTGGAGCCGTGGCTGACGCCCAGTTCCTTAGCCATTGAGCTTTCGAGAATGCGTTTGCCGGATTGCAGCTGGCCCAGCACGATCATGTTTTCAAGGTGTTGGGCGACCTGTTCGGTCAGGGTTTCTTTGGGTTTGAAGCCCAGATTATCGCTGTTCACGGTGTCGGCCTGTGTTTACCTAGGGGTGAGAGATGTCGTGGGCTTCAGCCCATTTTGATCGTGGCGACAACTTTCGTGTTCAAGGCATGGCTTGTCAAGGTGTCCACAAAAAAAGCGGAGTCCCGGGGTGGGCTCCGCCAAGCGCAGCAGATAAAAAAGGTCATGTTTCGACGCTCAGCGATGAGAGCGAACACGCGAGCGAAACAGAAACACTGTCCTTAAGCGCAAAGTCTAGACGCTGTAGGACAAGTTGCCATGAAAGTTTTGTAACGCAGGTGGCAGGTCCCTGCCGCTAGCCTTTCAGGCCATTTTCAAGGCGTTCGCACAGGCGTTTAAGCACCTCGACGCGCGCATACGGCTTGTCATTGGCTGGGACCAGTTCCCAGGGGGCCTCTTGCGTACTGGTTCTGACGACCATGTCTTGCACGGCTTGTTCGTAGTCACCCCATTTTTCCCGGTTGCGCCAGTCTTCGTCGGTGATTTTGTGCTGCTTGTAAGGTGTGGCCTCCCGTTCCTGAAATCGCTTGAGCTGTTCTTCGGGTGTTATGTGCAGCCAGAACTTCGCAAGTATTACGCCATGGTCAATCAGTTGCTGTTCGAACTCGTTAATTTCCAGGTAGGCCTGGCGCCACTCGTGGTCCTTGGCGAAACCTTCGACGCGCTCGACCAGCACCCGGCCATACCAGCTGCGATCGTAAATCGTTGCGTGCCCCGCCAGCGGGATATGTCGCCAGAATCGCCAGAGGTAATGATGCGCTTTTTCTTCATCCGTCGGTGCGGCGATTTGAATCACGCGGCACATGCGGGCATCTACCGCTCTAATGATGCGTCGTATCGCACCGCCTTTGCCCGCCGCATCCCAGCCCTCAAACACGACGACCAATGATCGCTTCTTGTGGAACGCCTCCCAGCTCAGGGCCATCAACTTGTTCTGGTAATGTTTAAGGGATTTCTCATCGTCGTCAGGCAGGCGAGCGTGCATATCCAGGGTTGAGAGAATGGAACGGTCCGAAAGAATCGTCATTCCGGTTTGACCTGCCAGATCATGGGGGCGATTAGGGTTGGCCAGCCGATTTTTCAGCGCCTTGAGAATGCTGCCGGCGACCGTCATGTTGCAGTAGCGCGCATCGGCGGCCTCTACGATCATCCAGGGCGCTTCGGCTGAATCGGTTGTGCGAATGGTCAGTTCAGCGGCACTGATCAGCTTATCGTGGGCCTTCAGCAGCTGATAGTCGGTTTCCGTGACGCCCCAGCGCTTATGCTGTTTTTTATCGAGATCGTCGAGGAACTTTTTCTGCTGACTGCGGGACTTGTGTAGCCAGAACTTGAGAATGATGACATTGTCCCGCGCCAGCATGCTTTCAAAAAAGGCAATACGCTGAAGATGCTGGTGGACTGTTTCAGGTGTTTTTCTGTCGAGTGCTTGCTCCATGAGCGTACCGGTATACCAGGAACCCGACAAAATGGCGATTCGCCCACGTGCCGGCAAACTTCGCCAGTAACGCCAGAAGCGGGGGCGTTGCAGTTCTTCATCAGTTTTCGGGCCAAATGCGAAGAACTCAAGCCCTCGCGTATCCAGCCATTCATTTAATTTGTTGGCCACTTCCGCCTCGCTGGCATTATCCACCCCTTCGAGGATGATGATCACCGCATGGCGGCTTTCCTGGAGTTGACGCTGTACCGTGAGTAGTTCGGCTCGCAGCTGGGGTAACTGGGCCTTGTAATCGGCTTTTTCCAAGGTGCGGCCGAGTTCTGCTTTCTCTAGCATGAGGATCTCCTGAACGTTTTGGCTGGGTTTGGATACCAAGACTTACAATTCTGGTCTCCTGCCCCTATGAATCAAGGTACTATAATGGAGGTAATGGTTTCTACGCGGTAGCGAGGGCCACTAAACGCGACTAAGATTTAACCGGGTTAACCTGAGTATAGAAAAGTATGTTTGATCTGAAACGTTGGATATCCGGAACCCTGATGACCGGATTGATCTGCCACGGATTACAGGCAACTGCAGAGACGGGGGCACAGTTTCCGTCGATTATTGGTCAGGAGTCACGCATCACGGCCAAATTTGAGCACACCTTTGCGGATCTGGCGGATACCTACAAGTTGGGTTTCAATGAGCTGATTGCGGCGAATCCGGGCATGGATCCCTGGTTGCCTACACCGGGTGCCGATATTATTTTACCGGGCCGCCATATTCTGCCGCCGGGGCCTCGCAACGGAATTCTGATTAACCTGTCCGAATACCGTCTGTATTACTTTCCGGAGGGTAAGCCTGTCGTAACCTATCCTATCGGCATTGGTACCGCCGAATTCCCGACGCCAATTATTGATACGAAGGTTGTTGCGAAGGTTGATAAACCGACCTGGTATCCCCCGGCCTCGATTCGTAAGCGTCAGCTGGAAGAGGAGGGTGAAGTGATGCCGCTGGCGATTCCTCCGGGGCCGGATAATCCTCTGGGTGTGTTTGCCATGCGATTGGGCATAGACAGTTATCTCATCCATGGGACCAACAAAGAAATGGGGATTGGGATGGCCGTGAGTCATGGCTGCATTCGCATGAATAATCCCGACGTACTGAGTCTGTCCAAGATCGTCCCGGTGGGTGCGGCAGTTAAGATTATTCGTCAGCCGGTTAAGGTTGCCGTGGACAAGGGGGGTGTTTGGGCGGAGGTTCACCCGGATGAGCATGTCAATATGCGGCAGGTGATTGATTCAATGGCTGCCCAGGTGCAGAAGTTGTCGATGACTTACCCAGGGTTGCATGTAGATCCGGATCTTGTTCGTAGCGTTATCCGGTCGGCCAATGGTCGGCCTCAGCAGATCGGGCAGCTGCAGGCCAGTTTGGCCGCAGCTCCCTGAAGCAAGTCTTACTTGCGAGTTGCCTTGTCCAGCATACGGCGAGCGCGCTCGTTGGCTTCATCAGCTGAACGCTGAGCAGCCAGAGCCGCCGCCAGTGCTTCTTCCGCCTTCTTGTATGCAGCATCGGCACGTGACTGAGCAGCGTTAGCTGTTGACAGTGCAGAGTCTGCAGTTGCCTTGATAGAGTTAGCAGTTTGCTCGGCACCTTGTGCAGTCTTTACTGCGCCATCCAGTGCAGCCTGATCCTGCTCTGACAGACTGGCACAGCCAGTAGCCAGCAGAGTAGAAGCGATAAGACCCGCGAAAAGTTGCTTTTTCATGGTTAAACCCCTGTGCGTTATGTTGCAGTTGGTGTCCGCGATATGCGGACGATTTAAAGCCAAACCGAATTCAGTGTAGACGTCCGCTTTAATGTTTTGAATAGCTTACGTACATTTTCTTATGATGGCTCGACTTTTCCGCCTTAACTGTAACTTTTTTTGCCTTGAATCAAAAGTGCCTGATCGGTCACAGTTTTGGCTTGTTGCTTAATTGAGACGCCTAAACCCATGATCGGCAAGGGCCGGCATACACAGTGTAGATCGATACGCCGATTTTTGCCGCGCCGGTTTAATTTTTCGTCGCTAAACAGGGACAAAAGCTAATAGGACTTTTACGGATCATTTTTTGATCGTGTGCACGGAAGGCCAGTCAATACTGGGTTGCAGATACGTGAAAAAGAGACTGGTAGAGTTGGCCCGAATCTTGATTGGTAAACTGCGTGAAATGTCGAGGTGTGTGCTGCTGTCAGTCACTACCTTCTGTCACTTCGCGCTATTCCTTGCTATGCTTTAGCGTGGCGACCTGTATGCTCAATCGTCAGATTGGGTCGCCTCGCCCTTTTTAAACATGGCGGGTTCAATCCCATGTTTGCTCAGGAGCTTGTAGAAGTCGGTACGGTTGCGGCCGGCCATTCTGGATGCCTGGCTTACACTGCCTTCTGTCAGCGTCATCACCTTCGTTAGATAGTTCCGTTCGAAATGTGCCCGCGCCTCGTTAAAGGTGGGTAGCTCTGCGACCTGATGGGCCAGGGCTTGCTGAACCAGCGCAGAGGAAATGATTGGCGTTGACGTCAGGGCTATCGTTTGCTCAATGACGTTGACCAGCTGGCGGATGTTGCCCGGCCATTTGGCTTCACAGAGCAGCGCCAGTGCCTCAGGTGAGAATCCTTTAACGAATCCATCCCGAATATCCTGGCGGTCTGCGAGCAGGTATTGTACAAGCGCGGGAATGTCTTCAGGGCGCTGAGCCAGCGGCGGAAGCTGGAAGTTAACGACGTTGAGGCGATAGTAAAGGTCTTGACGGAAAAGGCCTTCTTTCATGCCCTCTTCAAGGTTTTGGTGAGTTGCTGAAATGATCCTTACATCGACATGGACATCCTGTATAGAGCCCAAAGGTCGAATGGTTTTTTCCTGCAAGGCGCGCAGCAATTTAACCTGCAAGGGAACCGGCATATCGCCGATCTCATCCAGGAAGAGCGTGCCACCGTCCGCAGCCCGGAACAAACCAGGGTAATTTCGGATAGCACCGGTAAAGGAGCCTTTGGTGTGCCCGAAGAGTTCGGATTCCAATAATTGTTCCGGCAGTGCGCCACAGTTGATTGTAATAAAGGGCTTGTCTACTCGGGTGCTGGCCTTATGAATGGCGCGGGCCAGTACTTCTTTTCCGGTTCCACTCTCACCCTGAATCAGGATGCTGACATTGCTCTGCGCCGCCATTTTGGCCTGCTGCAGAAGCTGGAGCATCTGGCTGTTGGTGGTGATAAATTCTTTGGCCCAATCATCGTTACCCTGCTGCTGAGTGTTCTGCAAGGCGTTGGCAATGGTTTCCAGCAGCTGTTCTTTTTCCAGCGGCTTGGTCAGAAAACCAAACACCCCTTGCTGAGCCGCCTGAACAGCATCTGGAATCGTACCGTGCGCGGTCATGATGATGACGGGCATGCTGGGGTTGATTTTCTGTACTTCCCGAAACAGGCCCATACCGTCCATTTCGTCCATGCGCAGGTCGGTCAGGAGCAGGTCGGCGGTTTGGGAGCGCAGTTTCTGCAGCGCTTCATACGCAGATCCCGCGGTGCTGATCTGGTAGCCCTCATTTTCCAGGCGGATGGTCAGCAGGCGGATGAGACTGGCATCGTCATCAACCAGCAGAATATGCGATTTCCGTCCGCGGCTGTCCTTTCCCTGGTTCATGGTTCAACTTTCTCCATTATCGTGTGTTCAATTTGGGTGAGCGCCTGAATTTTCTCGCGCAATTCAATCAGTTCCGTTTCCATGGCGGCTTTCGTCGCTTGAAGCGTCTGCAGTTCAGATTGTATGTCTGAGGCACGTTTCATCTGTTGCTGTCGCTCCTGGTTCTGGCTTCTGAGCCAGTCTGCCAGAAGTTGAAAATCAGGGTTGTCCCACGTGTGATTCAGCAGAAGGAGCGCTTTGCGCCATTGCTCCGGGGTCTCGCTTGCGGTCATTAAGGTCGCGAGCTGCAGGCGAGTCTCCTCATCCGCTTGTTTGGCAAAAAGATTTGCTTGCTGATTGATCAGTTCGGACAGTTCTTTATCCGTCAGGTTTCGTGCCTCGAGATAAGTCCTCAACCAGGGGGAAAAGGTCTCGTGAGAGACGTCTTCTGCTTCGGGGCATTCAGTGACGGAACGTGTTTTTGCTTTCGGTTTTGCCTGCTGTTCTGTTGAGGCTTGTGCGCGAGGCGTTTTCGTTGAAGCGTTTGAGTCCAGCAGGGTTTCACAACCGCTGAGGCCGAGTAAAACCACGATGAAAACCAGCGTCAGTTGATGGGCTCTGCTCATGCGCTGCCTGCCAATTGTGTCATGATGGCTGGCAATTGAATGCGAAAACAGGTGTTCGCGACCGGATCATTGATGATATCCAGGGTACCGCCGAGGCTAATGATATGCTGCCTGGCAACTGCCAACCCGACACCTGAGCCTTTGACAGCTCCTTTTCGTTTGCGTCGTCCCTGATAGAACGGTTCAAAAATCATGGCTTTATCAGTTTCAGAAATCGGAAGACCTGTATTGGCTACTTTTATAATGAGGCCTTCGTCGCTCATGCGCCATTCCAGCCAAATGTGGCCTTTCTCAGCACCGTAGGCGACTGCGTTGGAAAGCAGGTTGTCCAACACAGTGTGCAATTTCCGTCGATCCGTGACCAGTTTGACCGGTGGCCCACCGATGCAAACGATCATACCATGATTTGCCAATGACAGACTATGGTAGCGCAAAAGTTCCTCAACCAGACGCTGCAGCGCGAACTTTTCCTGTAGCTGCACACTGGGATTATCGTTACGGTTGATCAGAAGCAGGTTTTCGATCATGTGCTGCAGCGCCCGGCTGTTTTCGTCCACCAGCTCCAGCACTTCTTTCTGCGCTCGGGTCAGGTTGCCAACCACTTCCTCTTTAAGCAGTTCGGTCCCTTCACGAATACTGGAAAGCGGGGTTTTAAGCTCATGAGAGACATGGCGGAGAAACTCATGCTTTTGCTCGTTCACCTCCATCAGGCGGCGTCGCAGCCATTCCAGCTGCATGCCAATGCGGATGAACTCAGAGGGGCCTGTAAGCGCGATGGGCGTTGACTCGGAGGGGTCTTCATTGCCCAGACGCCGGATGGATTCTTTGAGCTTGCGCATGGGCTGCACAATGATGACGGTAAAGGCTACGATCATCAGGATGGTGATCGGTACCAGAATTAACATGGTCTGTATGACCTTTTCCCTGGCCTCGGACGTTGCGGCGGTTTGCTGCAGCATGTCCTGCCGCAATTGTTCCCGTGCCCCGTTGGTCAAAAAGTCGAGCTTGGCATAAAGCTCCGTGAAACTGGTGAGCTGTTCGAGCAATTCGGGCGCCTGAGGATTGTTAGCGTTGATCTGCAGACGCAGTTGTGTCAAGTGGCGGGAGATTTGCTCGGCCGCCTCCATCTGCCTTGGGTCTCGAACGAAGAAGATCACTTCTTCGAGTGGTGCCTGCAGTCGCTCTGCTGCGGTATCAAACAACTCTTTTTGAGCGGGGTCGCCCAGGACCTGATATTGACGTGCAAAGCGTTCCAGGTCGGTCAGATAGCCTGAAAGATTGCGAGTTGCCTGCGTAATGCGAATGGCATTTTCGGTGACGACCTGGCTCTGAATGGCCAGGCTCTGCAGGACGATGGTGGTATGGTAAAGCAGCAGTGTTTGAGGCGTGAGTACAGCCGCCATGGCGACAACTACGATTTGCCAGACGGCCTTGGGGGACCACAGTCGAGTCATGCGTGAAGGTCAAGCCACTCCCATCGCAGAGTGTGTGCTACGACAGATTGCTGAATTTTGGGACCAGTGAAAAGTCATCTGCAGAACCTTGGCATCGGCACTGGCTCGATGCCGCTGGAGGCCAAGCATCTGTTGAACCCTGCTACGGGTATCATGCCAAACGGATTTCTGTACGTCTGAGAGTAGGCCGGATAGGGCTTCAATTTTGAACTCCATATAAAGTTCGGCTTCCTCAAACAGGACTGATACCCAGGCGAAGTCCTGTCCCCAGGCATCGCTGTAGACCGTTTTGCCTGCCAGCAGTGTGTTAAGTTTTTCTGCCACGGCACGAACCTCTTTACCCTTTTCAAATAAGAGTGATCGAGGTACCTGATGAATCTGTTCAGCGTCTTTATCCCAACCGGTCCAGCTGGTGAGGGGCTTAATCAGGGTGCAATAGGTTTTCCCGTCTGGCAGGATCACGCCCACCTCAATAGGGTAACTGCCTTTCCCAAACCCGGACGCTTCAACGTCGATGATCGCAGGCAGTTCCATTGTGAGTTTGTTGTTCATGGGGCGTCTCCACACACGGGGTAGGTATTTTCCCGTAGAATCCGGTAAAAGCTCAAGGGGTGCAAGCGGTTTTTTATTTCAGCCCTGCTCGCCGATCTGGTTTCGCAGCAAAAACGAATCCAGATCACTATTGTCCCAGGCCTGGCTTGCGCCAACCAGGGCTTTTGTATAGGCCGCCTCCAGCGTGATACCCCGGCCATGCTGTATGCCCAGATCCTGCAGGCATCTGCCCGCCTCGTAATGACTGTCTTCGATCTGACCAAAGGGGCATTGGGAGACTGTCAGGATGTGAACACCTGCTTTGCGTAAAAAGGTCAATGTTGCCATAAAGGTAGGGTTGGCGCTGGGGGCATTGCCACCGCCAAAAATGACCAGGATCAGCACCCGGCATCCCTGGTCGGGTAAGGCTCTGAGCGCGACGTCCGGTAGCCCTGGAACAAGCCAGACGACCCGAACCAGGCCAGGCAGAAGTGGGGCCGACAGGTGTTGCAGGGCTCTGGATTCCAGCCAGTTAGCCTGGGCGAATTGCCATTGAGGGCCCTGGGGGGTCGTTTGCGCTCGCCCGAGATCGGGATAACGGGGGCTTGCAAAGGCTGTAACCTCTGCAGCGTTGAGTTTAGTGCTTCGACAGCCCCGCATCAGTCGATTGTCGAAGGCGATTGCGACTTCGGGTAATTGACTGCAGGCGGCCTGCAGCGCTATATACCAGTGGTTTGGGGCATCCGAATTCCTGACGTCCAGGGGCTGCATGGCGCCTGTTAAAATAACAGGACGAGAGAGCCCGGGCAGCAGAAAGCTGAGTGCGGACGCGGAGTAGGCCAGGGTGTCTGTTCCATGAAGAATGACGAAACCGGTGACCTCATCATGCTGGTCTGCAATCTGCTGCGCCAGTGTCTGCCAGTGCCGGGGTTCAATGTTGCTGCTGTCCAGTAGGGGAGTCCATTCGCTGTAGCGAATGTCGGGTATGCTTTCGCGCCAGGCGAGTGGCAGGCGATCCATAACCTTTTCCAAAAAACCGGCGCTTGGGACATAGCCGCGTTCGCTGTTCACCATGGTGAGCGTGCCGCCGGTATTGATGACACACACGCAAGGACGCATCTCAGCTCTCCTCTGAGTTAAAAAAACGTAGCACCAGCCGGGCAAACAGCTCTGGTTTGTCAGCGTGAAGCCAGTGTCCGGTGCCCGGAATGATTTTGAGTTGGGCGTTTGGGAACAGCGTTGCGGTATGTTCCTGGTAGCCGGGTTTGATATAGTCGGACAGCCCTCCTTTGATGAAAAGCACCGGCCCTGTGTAGGGGTGCTCGGCGTGCTGACCCTGCAGGATCTGGTCGTAATGCCGGATGATGGTTGGGAGGTTGAGACGCCATTGAAAGCCGCCTTCGCCCGACTTGACCAGATTTTTAAGCAGGAACTGTCGCACGGGCATTTCCGGCACATGGCGTTGTAAGCATTCGTCAGCCTGCTGGCGGGAGGTGAGGGTCTTCAGGTCAATCGCCGCCAGTCCGGAAAAAACACCGTCATGATGAGCGCCGTAATGAACAGGAGCGATATCCGCAACCACCAGCTGGCGAATACGTTGGGGTGCTTTGAGTGCCAGCGTCATACCCACTTTTCCGCCCATGGAATGTCCGAGCACCCGTGGCCGCTGGATGTCGTGCAGGTCCATATATCGCAGGACGTCCTCTGCCATGACATCATAATTCAATTGTTCGGTATGAGGTGAACGACCGTGATTGCGCAGGTCAAGCGAATGAACTTCGTAGTGAGCTGCGAGCTGGCGAGCGATGCCTCCCAGGTTTTCCAGCGAGCCGAACAGCCCGTGCAGCAGGATAACGGGCTCGCCCTGACCGGTCACGCGCGCATTGAGTTCTGTCATGGGTTGGGATCCTTAACCGCTGATTCAGGGGGCGCAAAAGAGTGTCTTGTGACACGGTTCTGTGAAAATGTGAGGAAAAAAATAGACGCCGCACCACTCAGTAACTATATAACAATAGGGTTTTTATGTCTGGTTCATCACTCAGGAAACGTTCAACATGGTCACGGCAGGTTCGACAGGAAAAGAAAGACGTGCGGCGCGGCGCTACCCGGCAGCGGAATTACGTTCCAAAATGCGTGTCAAAAAGGGCTTGTTGAGCGAGGCCTGGGAAGAGGTTGCACCACGCGATTTCAGTCGGACAGGGGTGGCAATCGAATCTCCCGTCGAGCTGAATGTGGGTGACTCCGTGGTGCTTTGCCTCGAACTGCATATGGAAATGGGTGTCATCACGGTCGATAAACTGGTGGGTATTATTCGCCATCGCAAGCTTCTGGGTCAGCAGACCCGCTACGGTATCGAGTTTGACCTCAGTCAGCGGGTCAAAGGGGCTGACCTGGATACCCAGCTGTCGCGTATTGAAGGCCTGCTGGAGCGGAGTCATAATCTGGCGCAGCGAATTATTGATCAGTCGCATCGCCCATAAATCCAGAAGAGTCCGGGGTTATCATGTCTGAACAGGTCCATCACAGAACCTGCACATTGTGTGAGGCCCTGTGCGGGCTGACCATTGAAACGCGCGATGGCGATGTGCTCAGTATCAAAGGGGATCCGAATGATCCGCTGAGTCAGGGTTTCCTCTGCCCCAAAGCCGTGGCGCTACAGGATTTGCAAAAAGACCTCGACCGTTTGCGTCAGCCGGTTCGTCGCACCGATCAGGGGTGGGAGCCCATGCCCTGGTCTGAGGCGCTGAACTATGTGGCGCAGCGTTTACTCCAGATCAAGGCGCAGCATGGTAGTCAGGGACTCGGTGTCTACGTGGGTAACCCCAACGTGCACAACCATGGCAACATGCTGTTCATGCTGCCTTTTCTCAAAGCATTAGGGACGAAAAAGCGCTTTTCGGCCACCTCACTGGATCAATTGCCGCACATGCTGGCGAATCTTCAGTTGTTTGGGCACCAGGCGCTGTTTCCGGTGCCAGACATTGATCGAACCGACCTGTTTATCTGTTGGGGAGCCAATCCCCTTGCCTCGAATGGCAGTTTGATGACGGCACCCGGCATGGATCGGCGTTTGAAGGCACTTCAGCAGCGCGGGGGCAAGCTGATTACCATCGACCCCCGCCGCACTGAAACGGCCCAACGCGCGGATCAGCATATTTTTATAAAGCCCAGCACCGATGTGTTAATGCTTTTGGCAATGTTGCGCACCCTATACGTTAAAGGTTGGGTGCAGACAGGTCATTTGCAGTCGGTTTTATTGGGTGTCGATAAACTCCGCGCGGTGGTGGAGCCATATCGCCCTGAAACGGTTGCCAGAGTCTGCGGCGTTGAGGCAGAAACGATCGTTGAGTTGACCCGCGCCTTTGCCAGTACCCGCAATGCCGTGCTCTATGGCCGGATGGGAACCAGTGTGCAGGCGTTTGGCGGACTGAGTACCTGGCTGATTTATTGCCTCAATCTGCTGACCGGGCACATGGATCGTCGTGGCGGCATGATGTTCACGCTCCCGGCCATTGATCTGGTTGCTCTGGGAGCCCTGGGCGGGCAGCAAGGGAACTTTGATCGCTATCGCAGCCGCCTGAGAGGTCTGCCTGAGTTTGGTGGCGAACTACCAGCTGCTGCATTGGCAGAAGAAATTCTGGAGCCTGGAAAAGGTCAGATTCGCGGTCTGGTGACGGTTGCGGGTAACCCGGTCCTGTCAGCGCCGAATGGTGTTCAGCTTGAGCGCGCGCTGGAAACATTGGATTTTATGGTGAGCATCGACATGTATGTCACAGAAACATCTCGCCATGCCGATGTGATTTTGCCACCTACAGGGCCGTTAGAGCGAAGTCATCTGGATATCATTTTTCCCATGGTCGCGGTGCGCAATACCGTGAAGTATTCGCCACCGGTATTACCCAAAACGGACGGTAGTTTGCATGATTGGGAAATCATGCTTGAGTTGACGCGCCGTTTGACCAGTACCGGTCTTCAGGAAACGCTGGTTGCAGAGGCGCGCACCCGATTGTTGCGTCAATTGGGGCCAGATGGCCTGGCCGATATTCTCCTGCAGGCAGGCCCCTATGGTCGTGAACTGCCGTTGGCGGAACGCTGGAGTTCGTTGGCGGGTAGCCTGCTTGAAACGCTGCCGCTGGTGCCCGATGCCGTGCGACAGTTATGGCGGATGGGGCCCTTGGGTGAGAGGCATCGTAATTTGCCCAAGAATTTGTCCCTGCAGCGGCTCAGGGATGCGCCTCATGGTATTGATCTGGGGCCATTGCGTCCCTGTCTTCCTGACCGACTTTTTACGGCGGACGGCAAAATCCAGATTGCCCCTCAGTTGTACTTGCAGGAAGTCGCTCAGGTGGCTGAGTTACTTAACAGCAGTGAAGCCGGGTTGACCCTGATCGGGCGGCGCCATGTACGATCCAATAATTCCTGGATGCACAATAGCCTGCGTCTGGTTAAAGGAAAGCCTCGCTGTACGCTGATGATGCATCCTCAGGATGCTGCCGCTGCAGGCCTGGAAGAAGGATTTGAGGCGCGCGTAACCTCTCGGGTTGGGCAAGTGCAGATTCCGGTTGAAATTACCGAGGATATCATGCCCGGGGTAGTGAGTATCCCGCATGGTTGGGGGCATCATCGTATGGGAATCAGTCAGCAAACGGCGGCACAGCATGCCGGAGCAAGTCTGAACGACCTTACGGATGAGCTCAGAACCGATCGGTTGACCGGTACGGCGGTGCTCAATGGTATTCCCGTGACCGTTACGACCGTCAGGCCCGGAGCGGGCTCTGCCGCACCTGAAGGCAGTCAGGCCTCCCAGGCTCGGGGGCGCAAGACAGCAGCTCCGCGCAAGGCTAGGTCGTCAAAGGCAGTAGCAAAGGGATGATGACCGGCATGGACACCATACCCACCAGCGTTTGGGCACTGATGATCGTCGCCATCAGCGGAGCTTCACCCCCCAGTTGTCGGGCGAGGATATAGCTGGCCGTTGCGGTTGGCAGTGCGCCAAGGGTGAGGAGTACCTGCGTCGATCCAGCGTCCAGCCCTGCCAGTCGAGCGGAAACACAGAACAAGAGGGGCATCACAGCCAGTTTGAAGGCCAGCGCCCAGGCCAATGCCCCGCTTCCTTGCCCAATTTTACTCAGATCCAGTGCCGCACCGACACAAAGCAGCCCCAGCGGTAGCGCCATGCTGCCAATGTGATGAAGTACATCATCTATCGGCGCGGGGAAATCCACCCCCAGGCGATTGAAGCTGATGCCGGCGACACAGCCCAGAATCAAAGGGTTTTTGATGACATTCAGAAAAACGTTACGCCAGCCAGGTGTTCCGCCTGGGGCATAAAGGCTAAAGGCTAATATGCTCAACACGTTGATGAGGGGAATCATGATGGCCATGCAGATTGCAGCGGTTGAGATGGCGGATTCGCCAATCGTCGCCTGAATTGCCGCCAGCCCAATATAGCTATTGAATCGGATGCCACCCTGGTAGATGGAGGTAAACCGTGCGCCGGAGACGGGCCTGATCTTTTGTATGCCTGTCAGTATCAGTGTGGCGAGTGCAATCGCCAGCAGGATGGCCACGCCGAGCGCACTGAATAACGCATCATCATGTGCAGCATAGGTCAGTTTTTCAATCAGCATGCAGGGGAACAGCACGTAGTAGAGCAGCTTTTCAGCCGGTGCCCAGAAACTCATGCCCGGAAAATCGACCCGGCGCAGGATTTGCCCTATCACGATGATGAGAAAAACAGGAATGAGGGCTAAGGTGATTGCCATGGGTGCGCCTCAGTCGATGCCCAATAGTTTATGAACCTGAAGGGAAAGTCGCCATTGAGGGTGTGCCAGGCAGTAAGCCACCGCTTTTGCGGTATTGGTTTGCTTGTGGGCGTCTTCGCCTGCGATCCAGTGCGGGTCTGCCATGGGAGACAGGTAGCGGAACGAGGTCTGAATGGACGCAAAACGTTCGGGTGGAGCCTCAGTCTGCGGATAGACCAGTTTTAGTTCGTCACAGTGCGTCAACACAATGTCTGCGCGGCCTTTCGGACTGAGGCAGACCCAGTCTATCCCACGAGGCAGCGGCAGTGTGCCATTGGTTTCGATGGCGACTTCAAAGCCCTCCCGGTGGAAGGCATCGACCAGATCACTGTCCAGTTGCAATAGCGGCTCCCCCCCCGTGCACACCAGCCAGGGAGTGCCTTCATGCGGGGTTGGCCAGAAACTGGCAACTTTTTGTGCCAGGGCCTCGGCTGAATCGAAAATGCCTCCGTTCTGTCCGTCCGTGCCATTAAAGTCGGTATCACAAAAATTGCAGATAGCGGTTGCCCGGTCTTTCTCCCGCCCATTCCAAAGATTGCAACGCGAAAAGCGACAGAAAACCGCGGCCCGGCCCTGGTGGGCGCCTTCGCCCTGGAGCGAATAAAAAATTTCTTTTACACGATAGCTCATGCGGGACAACGATCTCCGGAATAAATAGCGGCAGCTCTACTCGTAACAGAGTGGATCCGTCTGCCCGTTGGCGGCGAAGGCTTCGAGGCGCTCAACACAGGAGCCACATCGGCCACAGGCCTGCTCTCTACCATTGTAGCAAGTCCAGGTCTGGCTGTAGTCGAGCCCCATGGCCAGACCTTCCCGCAGGATTTCGGTTTTGGTCCAGTGTAGGTAGGGGGCAGAAATAACGACCGGGTCATAATTGGCCACGGCGGCCACGGCGTTCATTTTGGCAACGAAATCGGGACGACAGTCCGGGTAAATCGCATGATCGCCGCCATGAGCGCCATAGGCAACCTTGGTGGCCCTGACCGATACGGCATATCCGATCGCCAGCGACAACATGATCATATTGCGGTTAGGCACCACTGTGCTGCGCATGCTCTGGTCTTCATAGTGGCCTTCGGGCACTTGAATATTGTCCGTGAGTGAAGAGCCTGCAAGCAGTTGATTGATCTGGCCGATGTCGATGATTTTATGCGGGATTCCCGACGTCTGGCAGACCTGGCCGGCATAGCGCAGTTCTTTCTTGTGACGCTGGCCATAGTCGAAGGACAAGGCATAGAGCGTGCAGCCTTGCATCTTGTAACGATTGAGCAGTGTGTAGGAGTCCATCCCGCCGGAATAGATCACCACAACCGCCTCAGGCGCTCTATCGGATGAGGGGATTTGGGACATAGCGCATCGCTCTTAATTGATCTGACGGCATTGTATCAAAAAAAGCCAGCGTCGTGATCTGTTGAGTTGGGCAAAGATCCTGAAAGTCTGCTATAGCTGAATAGGAGCGCAGGCTAAAACAAAGGGGGTTATATGAGCCCGGACAAGCATAAACCTGCTGCGGCCTCTCGCAGTGCATCCTTGCTGATCAGTGCCATGGTCGCGGCGGCCGTCGTTCTGATACAACTGTGGCCCGATTTCCGTCAGGAGGGTTGGGATGATCCGCTGGCGTGGCTGAACGAACTTCCTGCGCCTGCCGCAGGTATCGCGCCACAGGCTACCCGCAATGTGGAGGAGACCAGTGTTGAGTGGGTCATTGCCGCCAGTGAGGCTGAAGGCTGGCTGGCAGAGCCTGGCAATCAGGATTTTCTGGCTTTGCGAAACTTCCTGACCAATGCCCTGATTCACTCGTCTCAGTTTGACCGATATCCCCTGCCGGTAACCATCAGTCTGGCCGATCATGCTCAGAAGGAAACCATCAAATATCTGGTCGACTCGCGGCCCGGTGTCATGTCGGTCATTTACTATAGCGACGATGAAGGCAAGCAGAGTATGCTTGTTTATTGGCCAGAAGTCGCAGGAGATAGTCTGGTCTATACCCCGCTGGGAGGCGGCACCGCCAAGTTGATCTCCGACTGGGTTAACGCGCAGGTTGCCCGGGTGGAACGCCAGGGCGGTTTGGCAGGGAAGCAATAATGATGAGCGGTGACAGGTGGAACCGATTTTTATTGATTTTGAGGCGTCAAGCCTCGATCTGATTAGTAGTTATCCGATTGAAGTCGGGATCGCCTCGCAACAGGGCGGCGTGCAGAGTTGGTTGATTCGACCCGCTCCCCTTTGGAGTGACTGGTCGATTGAAGCGGAGCATCTTCACGGTCTGACCCGCAACCAACTCGAAGCGGAGGGCACGAACGCGGTGGAGGTGGCACACTTGCTAAATCAACACATTCCCGCGGTCTGCTATTGTGATGCCTGGAGTTATGACAGCTTTTGGTTTCATCGCCTGTTCAAAGCGGCGCGGGTGCAGCCGACGTTTCGTCTTGAGTCGATCACCCACTTGTTGAACACCCAGCAAATGGCGCGGTGGTCAGAGATTCGTAAGCACGTTATCAAAGATACCGGTTGGGACACCCATCGTGCGGGCAATGATGCCCGTATCTTGCTGGAAACCTGGCATCAGGTACGGGAGTTTTCGTTGATCGAGCCGGGAATCAACTGAAATACCTTGTCGCGTAACCAGGCCAGGGGTGGTGAATGCTCCTGATCCCGATGCCAATAAAGGTAGTAGTCCAGACTGGCGGTCGTTAGCGGAAAAGGCTTGATAACCAGCGGGTGATGGGCAACCAGGAATTGGCCAAAGCTCGATGGGACACACATCAGCAGGTTGCTTTGGCTGGCCATCTGAGCAGATCCAAAATAGTGGGCGCTTCTGACGCCGATTTTACGCTTGAGGCCGTGCCGTGCCAGCAGAACGTCTTCCAGTCCCTGGCCATTTTCCCGCGAGGACACCTGTATGTGCGGCCATTTGAGCATTTGATGCAAATCCCATTCTTCCTGCTGCAGCGGATGGTCAACTCGCATCAGGCATACCAGATGATCTTCCAATATCCGTTTGTGAATCACACTGTCATCATGGGGAATCCAGGCATCGGCTGCCAGATCAATCCGGCCGCTCGAAAGATCGTGAACAATATTCTCCCGGCTGACACTCAGGCAGTTAAAGGTCACCTCTGGAGCATCTTTTTGACAACTGGCCACCAGCGACGGCATCAGTAAGGCTTCCATCATATCACGCAGGCTAAGCCTGAAATTCTTAGCCAGCTGACTGGCATTAAAGGTCTGGGCATTCTGAAGCCCCTGCTGCAGTTGCGTGAGAGCCTGCCTGACCGGAGTGATCAATTGGTTCGCCACTGCAGTTGGTTTCACCCCCCGGCTGGTACGCTGAAACAATTCATCCCCTATGGTGCTGCGGAGTCGTCCCAGTGCATGGCTCACGGCGGGTTGGGTCAAATGCAGAACCTCTGCCGCAGCGGTAATGCTGCCTTCACGATAAATGGCCTCAAACACCGGAAAAAGGTTGAGGTCAATTCGACTGATATTTGCCATTTGAATAACTCTGCATCCATATTATTCATTAGATAGATGATAGGCCTTTCGCTAGACTGATTCCAGTTAACGGAAGTATCAAAGGCAGTCCTTCCGGGTTTTCAGGAGGCAAATGACGATGAATTTTGAATATAACGAACGTTCGAAAGCGATGATCAAAAAGGTGCGATCTTTTGTCAGAGATCGGATCATTCCGGCAGAAGCCGAATACTATGCCTGGCTGAAACAGCCCGGGCAGGCCTGGACCCAGCCTCCGATCATGGAGACGCTGAAACGGGAAGCGAAAGCGGAAGGACTTTGGAATCTTTTCCTGCCGGAGCCGGAATATGGCGCAGGTTTGACGAATCTCGAATATGCCCCGGTCGCGGAAGAGATGGGACGCAGCTTCATTGCCTCGGAAGTGTTCAACTGTAATGCGCCGGATACCGGCAATGCGGAAGTGCTGGTGCGTTATGGCTCTGAGGCGCAGAAAAAGCGCTGGCTGGAGCCGTTGTTGGCGGGCGAAATCCGTTCGGCTTTTGCCATGACCGAACCGGATGTCGCGTCCTCAGATGCCACGAATATGCAGGGCACGATCGTTGCGGATGGCGATGAGGTTGTGGTGAATGGCAAGAAATGGTGGACCACTAATGCCGGTCACCCTAATTGTCAGTTTTTCATTTTTATGGGTCTGACGGACCCGACCGCAGGCAAACACGTTCAGCACTCGATGGTGATCGTGCCCCGTGACGCGCCGGGCGTAAAGGTGGTGCGCATGCTGCAAGTCTTTGGCACGCTGGATGAGCCCTATGGGCATGGCGAGGTGCATTTCGACAATGTGCGGGTGCCGAAAGACAATATCATTGCTGGTTTGGGGCGTGGCTTTGAGATCGCCCAGGGACGTTTGGGACCGGGGCGCATACACCACTGTATGCGCGCCATTGGCGCTGCTGAGCGCACGCTCGAATTGCTATGCAAGCGAGCGACTGAGCGTGTCGCTTTTGGTAAGCCGCTAACCAATCTGGGCGGCAACCGTGACATCATTGCGAATGCGAGAATTGATATCGATATGGCCCGTCTTTTGACGTTACAGGCGGCAGATCGCATCGATCGGCTCGGTGTTTTTGGTGCCCTGACGGATATTTCTGCCATTAAGGTGGTCGCCCCGAATGTTTTACAACGCATTGCCGATCAGGCCATTCAAATCCACGGCGGTGGAGGCTTAAGCGAAGACTTTCCATTGGCTGCCCTGTTTGCTTATGGTCGGGTGCTCCGTCTGGCTGATGGCCCGGATGAGGTGCATCGTGGCATGATTGCCAAGCTCGAATTGAATAAATATAAAGGGGGGCGGTCATGAGCGTGCAGGACAGTGCAGGGGCGATACGGCAGGGCGAGGAGCTGGATGTTGCGGCAGTAGAAGCCTGGTTGAAACATCAGTTACCCGATTTGCACGGCACGTTAACGATTTCGCAATTTCCGGGTGGTGCCTCGAATCTGACGTATTTGTTGAGTTTCGACAACCGGCAGATGGTCCTGCGGCGACCGCCTTTTGGTCACAAGGCCAAGTCAGCACATGATATGGGGCGTGAGTTTCAGGTCATGCAGGGCTTGCAATCGGTCTACCCCTTTGTCCCGAAGATGCTCGCGTTTTGTGAGGACGAGTCCATTATCGGTAGCGAATTCTATGTGATGCAACGGTTGGAAGGAATTATCCTGAGAACCAATTTGCCGAAAGAAATGACGCTGTCTTCGGATGCAGCGCATCAGCTTTGCGAGAACATGATCCAGCGGCTGGTCGATCTGCACCAGGTCGATTGGGAGGCCACCTCATTGAAGACTCTGGCGCGCCCCGGCGATTTCGTTGAGCGCCAGGTCAGCGGATGGGTTGATCGTTATCGCAAAGCGGTCACGCCCGATGTGCCGGATTACGAGGGCATCATCGATTGGCTCGAAACACATCGGCCAGCGCAGATCCGTCAGTGTCTGGTGCATAACGATTATCGTTTCGACAATCTGGTGTTGGACGCCGATAACCCCATGACTATCGTCGGCGTGCTGGACTGGGAAATGGCAACGATTGGCGACCCTTTACTCGATCTGGGTAACAGTCTGGCCTATTGGATCCACGCGGATGATCCTGCGCCACTCCAGCTTATGCGTCGTCAACCGACCCATTTGCCAGGCATGATGAGCCGTCAGGAACTGGTTGATCGTTACCTGTCTTTGTCCGGCCTAAAACCTGCCAGCTTCAAATTCTATGAAGTCTTCGGACTTTTCCGTCTGGTCGTCATTATTCAGCAAATTTATTACCGCTACTATCACAAGCAGACACAAGACAAACGCTTTGCCGGGTTTGGACAGCTCGTGAATTTCATGCAGGGCTATTTGCAACAAAGGATTGATCGCTGATGGGTGCCATTTACCTTGTTCGCCATGGTCAGGCCAGCTTTGGCAGTAGCCGCTATGATCGTCTTTCTGAGATCGGTCGCCTTCAGGGGAGCCGACTCGGCCATTATTGGCGGGAAAAGGGCCTGCACATTGATCGCTGGGTGACAGGAAGCCTGGAACGCCAGGTCGACACGGCTGCACTGGCATTGGAAGCCATGGGGCTGGCAACCGATGTGGCACAGGAACCGCGATTCAATGAGTTTGATCATGTCCGTCTGACCGCCGCATTGTTGCCACGATTGGCCGAACACGACGCCCTGATACAAGACTACCTTGCGGCGAGAGTGGATCGTTTGGCTGTCTTTCAGCGGGTGTTCGAAAAAGTGGTGACCGCCTGGACGGATCAGGACTGGGGGGGCGTGGTTGAGTCCTGGCCTGATTTCTCAGCGCGCGTCAATGCCGCACTGGATTCAGTGATTGAATCAGCCGAAAGTGGAACGAACGTGGCAATTGTGACCTCCGGCGGGCCGATTACCGCGATGCTGGAGCGTCTGCTGAGCCTGAGTCCTGCTTATGCCTTTCAGATGAACTGGTCTATCGCAAACGCTTCAATTACCAAAATCCAGTTTTCACAACAGGGTGGTCGCCGCTCGCTGGGTTATTTCAATCAATATCATTATCTACAGCAAGGTGCCGACCGCACACTGGTAACCTTGCGCTGACGGACACTGAGGAGTCATTTATGAATCTTTTTGATTTATCGGGGCAAATTGCGCTGGTCACCGGCGCCAGCCGTGGAATTGGGGAGTCGATTGCGCGCGTACTGGCGGCCTATGGCGCGCATGTCATCGTTTCCAGTCGCAAACAAGAGGCCTGCGAGGCAGTGGCGGCCTCGATCCGTGAGGCGGGCGGTTCAGCCGAAGCGCTCGCGTGTCATATTGGTGAAATGGAGCAGATCAGTGCCCTGTTTGAGCAGATTCGGACGCGCCACGGTAAGCTGGATATTCTGATCAATAATGCTGCGACTAACCCCTATTTTGGGCATGTGCTGGATACCGATCTGGGGGCCTTTCAGAAGACCGTGGATGTGAATATACGGGGTTATTTCTTCATGTCGGTGGAAGCCGGCAAACTGATGCGTAAGCAAAAGTCAGGTAAGATTGTGAATGTTGCGTCAGTCAACGGCGTCATCCCTGGCCATTTTCAGGGGATCTACTCGATTACCAAGGCGTCGGTTATCAGTATGACCAAAACGTTTGCGAAAGAGTGTGCTGGCCTGGGTATTCGGGTCAATGCCCTGCTACCGGGTGGCACTGATACAAAGTTCGCCGCCACCCTGACCCAGAACGAGGCTATTCTAAAAACGCTGCTGCAGCATGTGCCGATGAATCGCATCGCAGAACCGATGGAGATGGCGGGCGCCGTGCTGTATCTGGTCAGCAACGCGTCGAGCTACACCACAGGGGTGGCGCTCAACGTTGACGGTGGTTACCTGATTTCCTGATCAGGCAATCGGGATCGTTTCCTTGAAGCTATCCCGGCTGTTAAGTTTTTTCATCAGCGCATTCAGGGCCGGATGTTTTTCGGCCCACTTCACTTCCGGCAGACGAAACTCTATCCAGTCCAACATGGCCCCGGCCGCGATATCGGCGAGGCTGAAACCACTGTTATGCAGCCACTCCTGCCCGGTGCTTTGGGCCTGCACTGCGATCTGAGCAAGCTGCGCCAGCCCTGCCTCCAGCTTCCCTTGCTGGCGTGCGATCCATTCAGGACTTTGTTTATCGTCAGGTCGCTTACGCTCCAGAAAGATGGCGATACCTGCCTCACAGGTCCCGTCAGCCAGAGCTTCCAACTGTTTGACCTCAACCGCGGCACGTGACTTGATCGGGAGTAAGCGGGGCCGGATTTCCAGTGACTCGACGAATTCGGCAATGACTGGCGAGTCAAACCAGGCATGGCCACTTTCATCAATCAGGACAGGCACTTTGCCCAGGGGATTAAGCTTTCCAACCTGGGTGTTTGCATTCCAGGGAATGTCTTCGATAAAGGAAAAAGGAATGTTTTTTTCAAGTAGTTGAACACGGATTTTACGAACGAAAGGGCTGGTCAGGGAACCCACAAGTTGCATGGCGCGATCTCTCCGGTAGAAGCCTGCGAAGGGGAAAAGAGCCTCTTTAAGGTACGCCAGACGAGGGGATGAGTCCAGTAAACATGCGGGTTTTCATTAAATTGTCTTCATTGGGGGGGCTTTAAAAGTGCTGAGCCAATCCCCATAATTCGGACTCGATCGACACTTTGGTTCTCAGGGAGACCACATGGAACGTTTTCTGGAAAATCTGATGTATTCAGCCCGCTGGATTCTGGCCCCCATTTATCTCGGTTTGAGCCTCGCGCTATTGCTGCTCGGTGTAAAATTCTTTCAGGAGGTTTTTCATATTCTCCCGATCATTCTCAGCGTCAAAGAAGCTGATCTGGTGCTGACGATACTCTCGCTGGTGGATCTGGCGTTGGTGGGCGGTTTGATCGTCATGGTGATGTTCAGCGGTTATGAGAACTTTGTTTCGCAGCTCAATATTGACGATGGCAAGGAAAAACTCAGCTGGTTGGGCAAGGTTGATTCCGGTACGCTCAAAAACAAGGTGGCCGCCTCTATCGTGGCGATTTCATCGATCCACCTTCTGAAAATATTCATGGACGCCAGCAACATTGATAATGACAAGCTTTACTGGTATGTGATGATCCACATGACCTTTGTGGCATCGGCGTTTGCCATGGGTTATCTGGATATGATCACCCGCAAGAATCACTGAGGCACTGCCTGTCTGAGACCGCCCTGTATGATCCGAACAAGTTCGCCAGAGGCTTTGAGCTGGCGAATGGTTTCGGAGAGGGCTGGCGCGAGATCCTGGTGTTTTGAAAGTCGGCTCAGTGCGAAATAACTTTCGCCTGACTCGGCATCCTCAAGGACGGACTTGTTGAAACGTCCACTTAGCCCCGCTTTTTCGATGAGGATATCCGCCTCCACTTCTGTGCTGATAAAGGTATCGATCCGGCCCGCGCCGAGCAGTCGAACCAATTGCGGCTCCTCGTGAAAAACCTGCTTTTCAAGCTGGGTGTCGTTATCGAAACGGGGGAAGTAAAGCGTTCCCGCAACGACGCCAATGGAGAGTCCTTTGAGATCATCGTACTTGTGAATGGCTTTTGGGCGATCGGCCAGGGTGTAGAATACCTTGGGCGGATCCTGGTAGTAGGGCGGGTCAATGTACGCCAGGTATTTTTCCCTGTCAGGAGAGCGGAAAAGCCCTGACATCAGGTCCCCGGCCCCTCCTTCCATGAGTCGCAGGCACCGTAACCAGGGGCATTCAACGTAGATAAAACGAAGGCCCATCCTGGCGCCGACGGCATTCAAAATATCAATGTCGATACCATGGATGCCTTTTTTGTCGACAATGATCCATGGGGGGAACGCATTCACGGGCACTTTAAGGGTGCGAGGTTCACCGTCAGCGGCGTGTGCTCCAGCGACCTGAGGAATCCCCATCCATAGTGCCATGAAAAGTCCCAGCAATATGAGAGCGCCAATCCTGAAACCGGACGGCAGATAAATTGGGTGCATACGCGATAGTATCAGTCATGTGATATCGTAGTGCTTAGCTTAACAAAGCATGGACTTAAGATGATAGCGAAGGCGTTGCAAATCCTGAGACCTTACAAAATTCCCTTTCGCCGACAGATGCGGCGCTCCGCCGTTGCGATTATCTATCGGGATCATCCAAGTCGGGGTAGAGAGCTGTTCTTCATTGAGCGTGCGCGGCGTCCGGGTGATCCCTGGTCGGGCGATATGGCCTTTCCCGGCGGGAAGATGCACAGTGACGATGTATCGATTTGTGCAACAGCCAAGCGTGAAACGCGTGAGGAAACCGGGATCGATCTGGATCAGTCCGCACACTATGAAGGACGTCTTCGGGATGTGCTGACCCGACGTCACAATCAATTCCGGCCCATGGTGGTGACGCCTCACCTGTTTCGATTGATGGAAGAACCTCTCCTCGAATTGAATCATGAGGTGGCGGGGGTATTGTGGGTGCCGCTGGCATTTTTAGACGATCCCGCAAACCTTTCGACCACACCCTGGCGAATGCGGGGGGTGAGCTTGAAAATGCCGTGCTATTACTTTGAGGATAAATGCATCTGGGGTTTGAGTTTTCAGATGTTGCAGGATCTGAGAGCGTCCGGCCGTTTGAAGGCCGGACGTTAAGAGCCCTGCGCTGTCAATGCAACTTCAGTCGCGGACGGATGATGCGGTTGATGCGGGCTGAAAACATGATCAGCAAGGTGCGGATGTAGCCATGCAGTGCGATCTGGTGCAGCCGGTAAAGCGAGATGTACACCAGGCGGGCCATTTTTCCTTCAATCATCATCGACTTGCCGGACAAATTACCCATCAGACTTCCTACGGCGGAATAGCTACTCAGTGAGACCAGTGAGCCGTGATCCTTGTAAATGTAATCTTTCAAGGCGCCATTTTTCAGTAGGGCCTTGAGGTTTTGGCTGACCAGACTCGCCATCTGATGGGCGGCCTGCGCCCGTGGTGGCACCCGCGAGCCGTCAGCCTGCGTGCAGCTGGCGCAATCCCCAATCGCAAAAATGCGCTCATCGGTCACTGATTGCAAGGTTGGACGCACCTCGATCTGACTGCTGCGATTGGTCTGTAGACCACCGATCTGGTTGAGAACGTCCGGCGCTTTAACGCCCGCGGCCCAGACCCGGATATCGGCCTCCAGCAACGTGCCATCTGCCGTGGTAAATCCTTTGTCGGATACCTGAGTGATCCGTGTGCCTGTCAGTACATCGATGTTCAGTGCCTTGAGTTCGTTCACGACGGCGGCGGAAAGACGGCCAGGCAGTGCCGGCAGGATGCGGTCACCCGCCTCCAGGATCTGTACTTTCAGATTGTCGGAGGTCAGGTGTATGCCATAAGCACTCAGCAGCGCGGTGGTATTGTGCAATTCAGCTGCCAGCTCAACACCCGTTGCTCCCGCGCCGACGATGCCTACTTTCAGGACAACTTTTTCGCCGCGTTCTGCCTGATTACTCAGGCGAAGGTAGGTCTCAATCAGGTGTCGGTGGAACTGGTCTGCCTGGCTGCGACTGTCGAGGAAAGCACAATGTTCAGCTGCACCGGGTGTGCCAAAGTCGTTGGTCTGACTGCCCAGAGCCAATACCAGGTAGTCATAGGGAAGCGTTCGTTCAGGCTGCACCACATTGTTGTTCGCATCCAGCATGGGGGACAGTGTCAGGGTGCGATCTTCGCGATCAAGTTTACAGAAGGTACCCAGATGAAATGTGAAGTGATGGTAGTGACCGTGTCCACGATAACTGATTTCATCGATGCCCGAATCCAGTGAGCCAGTGGCCACCTCGTGCAACAGCGGTTTCCACAAATGCGTGGCGTTCCGGTCGACCAGATGAATGTTGGCCTTGCCTTTTTTTCCCAGGGTATTTCCGAGGTGTGTTGCGAGTTCGAGTCCGCCGGCACCCCCGCCAACGATTACGATATTGGGTCGCGTCATCCCTTGCTCCTTCTGTCATGCAGGGGGTCTAAGTATAGCAGTTGCCGGGGGGGCATAGGCGAGCAGGTTCGGGTGGCAGTGAACCTGGATGCGGGTATTCACGTATTAAGTGCGTATTTTGTTTGTATGCGACGAGGATTTCATATGCTGCGTTATCAGGCTCCTGTAAAGGATATCCATTTTTTATTGAACGAGGTGTTGCCGGTTAAAAATTATGCGAATTTGCCAGGGTTTGAAGAGGCCACACTGGATACCCTTCTGGCGGTCGTTGAAGAGGCCTCGAAACTGGCCAGTGAAGTCATTTTACCGACGAATGCCGTCGGGGATCAGGAAGGCTGTCAATACGATCCGGCCAGCCATGGGGTTACCACACCGACCGGCTTTCGTGCCGCTTACCGGGCTTATGTCGAGGGCGGGTGGCCCGGCATGTCGGCACCTGTAGAATATGGCGGTCAGGGCCTGCCACATTTATTGAAGTTTATCGTGGATGAAATGGTGTGCTCAACCAACCTCAGTTTCGGCATGTACCCCGGACTGTCCCACGGTGCTGTTGCGGCCCTGTATCATCATGCGGATGAGGCATTGAAGGCGCGCTTTCTGCCGAAGCTGGTGAGCGGAGAGTGGACCGGCACGATGTGTCTGACCGAACCGCAGTGTGGAACTGACCTGCGCCTGATCCGAACCCGTGCTGAGCCGCAGGCTGACGGAACCTATGCCATCACGGGTACCAAGATTTGGATTACCGGCGGTGAACACGACCTGACCGAGAACATTGTGCATCTCGTCCTTGCCAAATTGCCCGGTGCACCGGAAAGCACGAAAGGCATTTCCATGTTTATTGTGCCTAAGTTTGTGCCGGAAACCGGGGAGCGAAACCCTGCCTTTTGCGGCGGTCTGGAGCACAAGATGGGTATTAAGGGCTCTGCCACCTGCGTGATGAATTTTGAGGGTGCCAAAGGGTGGCTGGTAGGCGAAGCGAATGAAGGGATGCGCTACATGTTTACCATGATGAACGGTGCGCGACTGATGGTGGGTATGCAGGGCTTAGGGCTGGCAGAAACGGCGTATCAGATTTCTCTGGCCTTTGCGCAAGAGCGTTTGCAGAGCCGCTCGCTGAGGGGGCCGCAGTCACCTGATAAACCCGCTGATCCAATTCTGGTGCACCCGGATGTGCGTCGCATGTTGCTGCGCCAGAAAGTCTTCAACGAGGGGAATCGGGCGCTGGCCTATTGGGTGGCTTTCCATCTGGACAACGCCCACGCCAATCCTGACCCGGCAGAGCGCGAAGCATCGGATGATCTGGTTCAGTTAATGACGCCGGTCGTCAAAGCGTTTCTGACGGATGAGGGTTACGCCAATGCTAACTGGGCCCAGCAGGTGTTGGGCGGATCTGGTTTTACCGTAGATTGGGGGATTGAGCAGTTGGTTCGGGACGGTCGTATTGCCCGCATCTACGAAGGGACCAACGGAATCCAGGCCATGGATCTGGTGGGGCGCAAGTTGTCCTTACACGGAGGGCGCCTGATTCGCCGCTACATGGGGCTGCTGCGTGATACGCTAACGCGGCATCCTGAGCAAACGTATGCCGCATCCCTCAAGGGCGTGCTGGATAACCTGCAGACTGCAACTGGCTGGCTGGCGAGTCATGGGATGAAGGATTCTGAAAATGCGGGCGCGGCGGCCTCACCTTACCTGCGATTGGTGGCCCTGAGCGCGCTGGCCTACCTGTGGGCCGAGATGGACCGGATAGCGGCTGAGCGGATTGCGGCAGGAGAAGCGACACCGTTCTATACCAGCAAACGCAAATCGGCCGCCTACTTCTTCGAGCGCGGGCTACAGGAAGCGAGCATGTTGCTGGCCGATATTGAGAGCGGGAAGGGGACGCTGATGGCGCACGAGGAGGCTGAGCTGGCGTAGCATCGAGCGTGTGCGGGCACCGCTCGCGGTGCCCGCACAGTGTATCAGGCGGTAAAGGCCGTTTTTGCCAAATAGGCCGTGTACAGAACGAAAACCAGCAGATAGAGAGCTCCTTCGAGGCGGTTGACGCGCGGGGCCCTGCCACCGAAGCCCATGCCAATGATAAAAAGGCTGAAGGTGAGTAGCGTCATCAGGCCCCAATCGCGGGTCTGGACCTCGGCCGGAACCTCCAGAGGGTGAATGATCGCAGCAATCCCCACCACGGCGAGCGTATTGAAGAGGTTTGAGCCAATGACGTTGCCGAGGGCGATGTCATGCTCTTTCTTGCGAATGGCCATGAGTGATGACGCCAGCTCGGGCAGGGAGGTGCCGACGGCGACGATGGTCAGGCCGATGATCAGTTCGCTCACCCCCATGGACTGGGCAATTGAGACGGCGCCCCACACCAGAAGGCGGGAACTGGCAATCAACAGAATCAAGCCGACGAACAGCCACATGAGCGCAGCCTGTCGGGACATGGCATGATCCTGGAGTTCCGCGGCCATGTCGCTGCCCAGCGCATCATTGCTCTGAGCCATGCCCTGGCGAATGCTCCAGATCATCAATCCGGCAAACACCCCCAGCAAAAGCACCGCATCCAGGCGCGTCAGGAGATCGTCAAAAATCAGCACACCTGAGAACAGGGTGATGGCCCCCAGAATCGGGAGTTCCTTGCGAATGACCTGTGAATGCACTGCAATCGGGCTGATCAGGGCGACAAGCCCCAGAATGAGGGCAATATTGGTGATGTTGGAGCCATAGGCATTACCAAGGGCCAGTGCGGGCTTGCCTTCCAGTGCGGCCAGTGCGGAAACCACCATTTCGGGTGCCGAGGTACCGAAGCCCACGACGACCATCCCAATGAGCAGTGGCGGCATTCCGGCATAGCGGGCGGTGGCGGCCGCACCCTCAACAAATCGGTCGGCGCTCCAGACCAGTAGTGCAAGTCCGGCAATAATGGCCAGCGAGGGCATCAGCATTCTGTGGTTCCTTGGTCAGCGGTGGTGAACGGGATAATAAAAGGTAAGTGTAGCGAAAGAAAAACCGCCCTTGAAGGGCGGTGGCGGGTTTAACTGCGGTAAAGGGCGGGATTGAAAAAGCGTCTCAACAGGTCGATACCCTGACCCAGTGCTCCGGTCAGGCGCACGGGCCCTTCCAGCAGTGACAGACAAATACAGTCACCATCCTCGAAGGCGCGGGGCGAATGCTGATGTCGCCCGTCCATGACCACAAAATCGCCCACCTCATAATGCCCGCGCGCATCCGAAAATCCACCCTGCAGTACGACCGTCACCTCGCGTCCGTGATGCCCATGTCCTGGTGCTCGTCCACCCGCATTGATCCTGACCAGCGACAGTCTGTCACGGCCGAAGGCACCCAGCTGCAGGACATATTCAAACACGTTGAACCACTGCGTTTTCCACGCCAGATCTTTCCAGTTCCCACTGGGTAACCAGGGTTGCAAGAGCGTTAGGGTGCTGGCATGTGCTTTACTTGCCAGTGGCAGTACCTCTGGCTCCTGCTCAATTCGAGCCATGATCTGATCAAACAGCGAGTCAGCCACCGCTTCGCCCGGCAGGGAGTCCAGCAGGGCGCCGCCGACCATCATCAGGCGCTCAACATTCTGCTGACACAACGCGCAGTGATTCAAATGCACACGAACACAGAGCGCAACTGCGGGTGAGAGTTGCCCGCCTGCGAATTCCGTTAATAAGCTCTCATCAGGATGATGACGACTCATATCCATTCTTCCTGTAATACAACATTCAATTTTTGCAGGGCCAGGCGCACACGGCTTTTAACCGTCCCCAGCGGTAGATTCAATTCATCAGCCACCTGCTGGTGGGACTTATCCTCAAGGTAAACCTTTGCGAGAACGTCCCGTTGGTCGGTGGGCAAGGTGCCCAGTGAGTCCCGCACCTGGCGGGCCATCTGCGCAAGTGCATGTTCAGTGGGCGTGTCGTCCTGACCGGCAAACGACCACAAGTGGTCAGTCTCGACGGCGACCTCGACGCTTTGACGGCCATGCTTGCGCAGGTAGTCGATGCGGGCGTTGCGGGCGATGGCGTAGATCCAGGTTGAACTGCAGGCCCGGCTGGGATCGAACTGCTTAGCCCGACGCCAGATGTTGATCATGACTTCCTGAACCAGTTCATCCGAGGCTTCATGCATGCCGACCTTAAAGGCGTAGGCCTTGATCTTCGGCGCATACTCCTGAAAGAGTTTATGAAAAGCAGCACGATCTCCCTGTTGTGCGATACGCTCAAGCAGCGATGCGACGGGGTCTTCATGGGCAGACCGGAGCATCGGCTCTGTGGGTTTATCCATACGCGATTCAGGCCTTATCGGGTAGACATTGTGGGCGAGCGACATATACCTTTCCTGAAGGGAGTGATCAATGCCAGTGTGTACGTGGAATTGACGGGACTGGATCAGTTAAGCTGCGTGTCACTCTGACAAGCATACACGAGGAACAACGGGTTGACGAAAGATGAGCTGATCCGCGGAATTACCCGCTATTTTCACGAACAGATTCCCTTTAACACCCTGCTCGGTATTCAGGTTGTTGAGGCGAACGCGACACGGGTTGAGCTGCAACTGGTGATGAAACCGGAACTGGTTGGTAACACCCATCATGGCATCCTGCATGGTGGGGTGACGGCGTCACTGCTGGATGTGGCTGGAGGGCTGGCGGCCTTGATCAATACCATCGACAAGCTGGCAGATGTTGACCCACAAGGTTTACAGAAACGGATGCAGAATATCGGTACGATTGATATGCGGGTCGACTATCTGCTGCCGGGCTTTGGCGAGCGTTTTTTCTGTTTTGCCGAGGTCGTCCGTCACGGTCACCGGGTTGCTGTCACCCGCATGGAATTACTCAATGAAAAGGATAAACGGATTGCGCTGGGTACGGCGACCTATATGGTCGGGTAGCCGCTAATTTTCGTCGCTGGTTTCCGTTTGCGGATTGCGTTGTTCCTGAATGGCCGGGTGCTGGTTGAACAGAAACCAGCGCAGGCGGTCTTCTGCCAGGTTGCCCTGCATTTCCAGTTGATAGGCTGCGCTGGTGCTGTCGAGTTCACGCACCCGTCGCGCAGACAGGGCCAGTCGATCACCCCCATCAGGCAACTCCAGCTGCAAATCGAGCTGTTCGGGCAGGGGTTGATCGGCTTCACGTCGGCTCAGCGACAGTCCGTTTGCAGAGAGATCCAGCAGGTTGAGGGGGCTTTCATTGCCCTGGCGATCAAACAGGCGCAGGGTTTCGTCGGGACGAAAGCGCCATTTGCGCTGATTGGGGCCGATTTCGATGATTTCGGGCGCGTCGAAGATCAGTTCCGGGTGGAGGCTTTCCGAGATCTGCAAGCGAACCGGAAAGCGCAATTGGTGGTGCTTGAACTGAGCGAGTAATTCAAGCCCTTGCGCCTGTCCCAGTAGTGGCATTAAGGGAGAGGCCTGGGGGAGTTGCAGGGTAACACTGTGGTTGTCGTCACTTTCCTTGGCCATAAGCTCCGCCAGGAACGCGAGTTCTTCCGCTTCAAGCAACTTGTTCAGCATGACCCGAAGGCCCTCATTTTTTCATCAATTACTAGCAGTCTAACCAGTAAAATCAAATAGATAAATGAAATTTTATTTAATTGGTGTAAAAAGTGATCTATGTCTGGGGTTGCGACTGTTGTAAATGTTCGATCATGGCCTTCATGAAGCGTGCCGCTTCCCCTCCGGTGGCGACACGGTGATCGAAGGTCACCGACAAGGGCAGGACACGATGAACGGCCGGCTTGCCTTTCCAGGCGACGACCTCTTCACGAATCACGCCGGCGCCGATGATGGCGACTTGCGGGGGGACGACCACGGGCGTGCCAAAGCGCCCGGCCAAGGTGCCGTAATTGGACAAGGTCAGGGTCGCACCGATCAATTCCGCAGGTGGAATGCGACGGGTTTTAATGTCCTGACGCATCCGGTTGAGTCCTGCGCGCAAATCTTCCGGGCTGCGATGGGCCACATCTCTCAGCACCGGAACGAACAGTCCGTGCTCTGTGTCGACGGCAATTCCCACATCAACGGTCTCCTTCAGGATAACTGAGAGAGGATCGCCACCTGCCCAGGCATTGAGCTGGGGGCTGACCTGGCAGCCTGCGACAATGGCCTGTACCAGACGAATGGTGGTATCACTTCCCTCTGGCCAGGCATGAATATCCACCGTTTCCATCAGGGTCACGGGTGCGACAGTCGCTTGTGAAAGGCTCATTGCGACACTCATTTGACGACGTACGCCCTTGAGTGGAAGCGCACCCGGAGGACACGGTATCGTCGCCACAGCGGCCGGGGGGGGTGCTGTGTGAGACTGGCTGGGAGGTGTTTGATGGGCCGCCTGCCAGGCGGCGGTTGAGGGCGATACTCCAATGAAAAAATCGTCCTGTTCACCCAAATGCTCGGCCTGCCGCAGTTGTCCAACGACGGTGCCGGTGTCGGATTTGGACGGCGTGTCAAATGCGGTCAGAGAGCCCTTTCCGGGCTGTTGGGTGGAGGCTTTTCGGGTTTTCTTCATTTCAAATTCGACCAGGGGTGCGCCGGTTTTCACCAGATCGCCGGGTTGGGCGAACAGGCTAAGAATCACGCCATCCTGGGGGCTTGGTACTTCGACGACCGCCTTGGCGGTCTCGACGGTCAAAAGTAACTGATCGGTCCTGACCGTATCACCGACCTGCACGTGCCATTCCAGTAATTCTGCATCGGGCAGTCCTTCGCCCAGGTCGGGTAAGGAAAATATCGGTGAGGCTGTGCGTGCGTTCATGAGCGACCTCCTGTGACCGTGCCTACGGCCGCCAGAATGCGGTCGACGGATGGCAAATAATGTTGTTCATTGCGGAAGTAGGGCATGATCGTGTCGTAGCCCGTCACCCGCCGAATGGGGGCCTTTAGCCAGGGTGCACAATGCTCACTCAGATCGGCGGCAATTTCGGCACCCACCCCGCCACTGCGTGCCGCTTCATGAACGATCACGGCGCGCCCGGTTTTACCCACCGACGCGCGCAAGGTCTCCAGATCCAGGGGCTTGATGCTGGCCACATCGATCACTTCGGCAGAAATTCCCTGTTTGAGCAAGTGGTCGGCAGCTTGCAGGGTTTCGTGAATCATGGCCCCCCAACTGATCAGTGTGAGGTCCTGACCTTCGCGTAAGGTAAAGCAGCGATCGATCGGTAAGGCCAAGCCTTTGGCAACCCCAACCGGCTGACTGACGGCCCGGTAGATGCGCTTGGGTTCCAGAAAAATAACGGGGTCCGGGCTGCGAATGGCACCGAGAAGAAGACCATAGGCACGCGCGGGAGAGGAGGGAATGACCACGCGTAAGCCCGGAATGTGCGCGAATAGCGCCTCGGTACTTTCACTATGGTGCTCCGGCGCATGAATTCCGCCGCCAAAGGGTGCGCGGATCACCAGGGGGCAGCTCAGGCGTCCACGGGTGCGGTTCCGCAGACGGGAGACATGGCTGACGATGTGTTCCATTGCCGCATAAATGAAGCCCATGAACTGGATTTCGGCCACGGGTTTGAGCCCCTGGGCGGCCATGCCGACCGTAATCCCGGCAATCAGGGTTTCGGCCAGTGGCGTGTCCATGACGCGCTTGAAACCATACTTCTCTTTCAAGCCAACGGTGGCGCGGAAGACGCCACCGTTGTGGCCGATGTCTTCGCCCAGCAGGACGACGCTGGGATCATGGGCCAGTTCCCAGTCCAGTGCAGCGTTGACCGCTTCCACCATATTCAGTTTGGCAACGACCGGCGTATTGAGATTAGTCATGGTAAACCTCCTTCATCCGAGTGGCGACGGGTGGCGTGAGGCCAGCTCGCTTCGCTGACTCTGGTAGGTCGCAGGCAATTCCGCATACAAATGGTCGAACATCGCCTCAGGTGGTTCGGGCTCCAGGGCGAGATAGCGTGCGACGGCGGCATCAACTTCGGTTTTGCACTCGGCCAGCCAGGCATTTTCCTGTTCGTCATTCCAGAGATGTCGGCTTTCCAGATAGCGACGCAGCCGGGCCACCGGTTCGGCGGCCCAGGCGTGGTCCACTTCCTCGGCGGGACGGTAGCGGCTGGCATCGTCTGCGGTGGTGTGGTCGCACAAACGATAGGTGACGGCTTCAATCAACGTCCCCCCTTTACCATGGTGGGCCCGCTCCAATGACTCTCGCAGCGCGACCAACAGCCCGATCATGTCATTGCCATCAACCTGGACTCCGGGAATACCGGCGGCGATGGCTTTCTGCGCCAGTGTGGGTGCGTGACACTGGTGTTCACGCGGGACAGAGATGGCCCATTGGTTGTTGTTGACGACAATCACCAGGGGGAGCTGCCAGGCACCCACCAGATTCAGGCTTTCGAGGAAATCCCCTTTGCTGGTTGCGCCATCGCCACAAGTGGTGACCGAGGCCGCTTTCACGCCGCGAATCTTGAGTGCAGCGGCAGCGCCGGCTCCGTGGGCAGCCTGAGTGGCAATTGGCACACAAATCGGAAAATCGTTGGGGCATTCGACATAGGCTGAACCGCGTTCGTCACCGCCCCAGTAGGCCAGCAATTCCTCCATGCGCACGCCGCGCAGCAGCTGAGCACCCGTATCACGGTAGTAGGGCGCCAGTACATCTTCGGGCGACATCGTCAGGCCAATCGCCGTCGAAATCGCTTCCTGGCCCAGCACGGAGGCATAGGTTCCCAGTTTTCCGGTTCGCTGCAGGGCGATGGTTTTGGTGTCAAAGGTGCGAACACGCAGAAGGGTTTTATAAGCGTCGATCAACAGGTCAGGGGTGAGCCAGTCGGGCAGGGGGGTGTCGCAATGGCCATCAGTCGTCAAATACTGCAGTCGAGTGATGGTGAATGAAACGGATTCACGCATGTGTATTGCCTCTGTTGCACAGCATCATTGGGGCAGGGCCTTAAGTCGCTTTTGGCAACAGGCAAACCCCGCCAGTGATGCGGAAGGATGTATTCCACGTTGTGCGTACTTTTTGGGAAAGGCGTAACGCAAGGTCAAACACCTATCCAGAAAGTGGCTCCTTCAGTATAACCAAGCAGGGCTGAAAAAGTGATTCTTTTTGTAACCGTGAAGTCGCTGATTTCAGGATGCAAATGAACTAAAGTACAAGAGAGACGACTTCCAAGAGATCATCATGCACGCTTATTACACACCCCATGAACAGTTTGTGAATTCGGGAAATGAGGACGTACCCCTGTGTTATGAAGTCCTGGGACAGGGTGAAGGCGTTCCCCTCGTGCTTATCATGGGACTGGCTTGTCAGATGACGGCCTGGCCACCGGAATTTATCGAACCACTTTTAGCCCATGGTCGGAAGGTGTTACGGATGGATAACCGCGACATTGGTCGGTCCGGTGAGGTCAAGGGGGGGCTGCGCGGGCCCGCCCCGCTCGCCTTTGCACGCTTCAAGCTGGGGATGCCGGTAAATTCAGCTTATACGCTGCCGGATCTGGCTGCAGATGTCATCCGCGTGATGGATGCGGCGGGAGTGGCACAGGCCCATATCGTGGGGGTTTCGATGGGCGGAATGGTGGCGCAGATCCTGGCGGCCACCCGCCCCGAGCGGGTCCGATCCCTGAGCCTGATGATGACCTCGGATAACAGCCCCCGGCTGCCGATGCCCGACCTTAAAACACTCTGGAAAATGAACGGAGGCGGGGTGAAAGGGGACGATCAGGAGGCGGCGCTGAAACGGGGAATGGCCTTCTGGAAAACCGTTGCCAGCCCCCAATATCCCACACCGGAAGAACGCATCGTTCAACGTATCAGTACCGATTTTGCACGCAGTTATCGCCCTGCCGGGATCGTGCGGCAAATGCGGGCCATTCTGGCCACCGGAAGTCTGACGCGATACGCCCGGGCGATCCGGGCGCCCACGCTGATTCTGCATGGGGCGGCGGATCCACTGGTGCGTCCGAAGGCAGCCAAAAATCTGTCCGAAACGATTCCTCATGCCCATCTCGAGATCATACCCGGCTGGGGCCACGACTTGCCGGTGCCCTTATGTCCGCGCTTGGCCCAGCGGATTCTCGAGCATGTGGAGCGTGCCGAGCAGTCGTAGGGCTGCTGGCTTGAAGATGGCCTAAAACCAGCGTTTGCGCTTCAGCAAAACAATCTCCAGAACAACGATGCCGACGATCAGAATGGCCAGCACGCTGAAACCGATGTCTGACTGTGCGCCGGGTACTCCACCCACGTTGACACCAAATAAGCCGGTCAACAGGGTTGGTGGCAGGAAAACAGCTGCGACCAGTGACAATAAAAACAGGTTTCGGTTCAATCGCTTACTCTGCATACCATCCAATTCGTCGCGCACGATCTGAGCCCGTTCGCGTAGCGTATCCAGATCCTCAACATAGCGTTGCAGCCAGTCGTGCGCTTCCAGGAGCCGTCGTCGATCAACGGTATTCAGCAGCGCGATATCCATGTTGCGAATATGGTTGAGCACATCGCGCTGGGGTGCCAGATACCGTTTGATGAGAATGACCCGGCGCCGGAATGTGATGATGGAGCGATCTTCAACGGATACGTGTTGCGTGTGAATCTGATCCTCCAGATCATCCATGAAAGTATTGAGTTCGGTGAGCACCTGTTGGACATTGTCATACACCTGAATGCAGAGTGTCGTTAGCCAGTCTCCGGTCGTTTTGGGCCCGGATTTTTTCTCCAGATACTCCTGTAAAACCCGCACGGCTTTGAGTTGGCGCACCCCGGTACTGATGATCAGTGAACCGGTAATCCAGATACGTATCGAGACCATGTCCTCCGGCTCGGCACCCTCGTTCAGATTCACTCCCCGCAGGATGACCAGCAGGCCATCCTGATACTCCAGGGCGCGGGGACGAGTCTCCTCTGCCAACAGCGCCTCAATCACAATCCAGTCCAGCTTCAGGGTTTGCTCAAGGAGTTTTTCGGTGTCGGCATGGGTCGCATCGAAGTGATACCACAGCGGTGGTGCCTTCGCTGGTCGAGGTTCCAGCGCATGCAGGGAGGCCATGGTGGCACCTCCTTCGCCATCCAGTTGCCAGCCAAACTGCAGGGCATTCGGTGAACGGGCACGAAGGGGGGGCGCGTTGCGGTATTGGCGCATGGCAAACTCCTGAGCGGGCAAAAGCAATCCAAAATGATGGTTGGACAGTATCCTAATCCAGAAAAGCAAGTGCTGGGAATGGAATTGCGATGGATCAAGTCATTGCCCTTTTAAGAGTGTATGGTTATGTCGGTACCCTGCCCTTTGTGTTATTGGCGCTGGTGGGAGCCCTTGTCGACGGTGCTCCTACTTTTTGGCGTGCTGCGTTCGACACCTACAGCGCGATCATTCTGTCCTTTATGGCGGGCGTGTGCTGGAGTGTGAGTCTGCGGCCGGATAGCCCGGTAGACACGGCGCGGTTGATGGCGGGCTGTATCACGCTGTCTCTTCTGGCGTGGGTGGCGTTGGCCTTGCCCCCCACCGTGAGAACACTGGCGTTCATGACAGGGTTTGCCTTGCTGTATGGAATCGACCGTTTCGTTCTGGTGGATGTCTGGTCGCCGCGCTATGTGCAGATCCGGGGTCACCTGACGATGATGGTGCTGCTGTCCCAGGCCCTGGTGCTGTTTGCTTGAAACCGGGGAGAAGTGTGCTCGGGGGCACAGTCAGGGGGTGAGGTATCCGAAATCCTTTGACCTTATCCTTGCCAGGCGGTACCCTCGCGCCCATGCGCCGAATTTCGCCTTCAAGAGGTTGATTTGGTTAAAAAATAATCGTCTACGATAGGGATGTTGCCATGAGACGACTTGCGTTCCTGCTTCTACAGATTTCAATCAGCACCAGCATGCTTGGGTTGACGGCCTGTGGTGGTGGGGGCATTGGTGCAACGGCGCCTGGCAGCGATACGCAGTCGCCTGATCCGGCCACGCCAGCCGATCCCGATCCTGTCGACCCTGACCCGGTAGATCCAGATCCTGTCGACCCGGATCCAGTCGATCCCGCGCCGGTCAATCGGGCGCCGGTAGCCGAGAATGTCTCGCTCAGCAACGACCTGTCGGCGCCCTATCTGACGGTCACTCTGCTGGCGACCGACCCGGACCGCGATACCCTGAACTACGTTCTGGATTCCGAAGAGGACGGTCCCGGTTATAAGGATGCCTTCATCGAGCCGGATACGGCAGTTTTGCACGCAACCTTGAAAGACTCTGCAACGGGGACGGTGACGCTTCACTACAAAGCGACGGATGGGCTGGTTTTCAGTAATCGGGCGAGTGTGTCTATCCGCATTACCGACGCGCAGGATGGTGGCCTGGGTGCCAACGAGTTGCCGCCTGAAGATTATGGGCGCATCGAACAGGTGTTTTTTGATGGTGACCTGCAAGGTGGTGGAGGCAATGAGCCGCCAACGCTGCCTGAGTCGATCGATTTGTCAGGCAACTTCCCGTTGCCGGGAAATCAGGGTCGCCAGAGCAGCTGCGTTGGCTGGGCGACAGCCTATGCACTGAAATCCTACCAGGAAAAGGTAGAGGAGCAGTGGGAGTTCAGTACGGGGACGATTTTCAGCCCTGCCTGGGTCTATAACCAGGTCAATTTTGGCGTGGATGGTGGCGCTTATATCACGGATGGGCTGCAGTTACTGGTCGATAAGGGGGCTGCGAGCTGGGCCTCCATGCCGTACGATGAAGACGACTATGTAGTTCAACCCTCTGAAGACGCGCTGACAGAAGCCGCACAGTTCAAAGCCGTAGAGTTTGGCACGATCTCCAGCGTTCAACAGATGAAGGCGGCACTTGCGAATCGCAGTCCCATTGTTGCCGGCATCGTGGTGTATTCGTCGCTCAATAATCTGAACGGACGTGATGCGGTCTACAACGACCTCAGTGGCGACGAGCGTGGACGACATGCCGTCGTCATCGTAGGCTATGATGACAAGCGTTTCGGTGGTGCATTCAAAGTCATTAACTCATGGGGAACGGGCTGGGGTGATGGTGGCTTTTTCTGGCTGCCTTATGACCGGGTCTCTGACCTGGTCCGGGAGTCGCTGGTACTGACCGACGGTGTGAATGCCGACGGTGTGACACCGCCTGTGCCGACGCCTCCGCCTCAACGGGATTTACCCAATCTGAAAGTGGTCGACTGGGATGTGAGTTATGATCCCAAGGCCGGTGGAGCGGGCAGTTGGAATTGGGAGGTGGTCAATGCCGGAACTCGCCGCGCGCCGGCGGGTGCAGATGTTAACCTGATGCTGTCTGTGGACCAGAAAATGGATCCCTCCGACTGGTATGTGGTGTATGAGGAAATTGCAGACCCCCTGGCGCCTGGCGAGAGTGCCCGTCGGGATTCAGCTAATCCGATGACATTTACCCTTCCTGAGCGGTTGACGTCTGGAAGCTACTACATGGCTGTATGGGTTGATGATTTGCAGGAAATTGAAGAGTCAGATGAAACTGACAACAGTTCTTTTGCGGAGGCTCCCGTAGAGATTTCAGAGTCACCTTTACCCGATCTTGCAATCGAATACTGGTGGGCTAACTGGGATGCGACCGGCGCGGGTACACTGGAGTACACGGTGACCAACCTGGGTAGCGGGACGACCCGGCGGGCGGACTGGGATATCAACCTGGTGCTGAGCTTGACGGAGACGCCGCGGGAAGAACGCACCTATCTGCTCTTTTACGAGCAGGCCGATACCCTCCTGGCATCCGGGCAAAGTATCACCCGCGACGAAAACCGACAGGGTCGTTTTAGCCTCATGCAAACTCAGGATGGGGAGCCGGTAGAGCCGGGTACCTATTACCTGTCACTGTGGATTGATGATGAAGCGCTGGAGCAGGAAGATAATGAAGTGAATAATCTCTCGATCGGCAATCAGCAGCCGCGGATCGATGAATCTGGAGTGACCCCTGCGGCGTCGTCTGAAGCCAGTGCCGGGCGCAGTGCGACCCGGGCACCATCGTCGTTGAGATTTTCGTCTTTCAATGGCAAGCGTCTACCTTCCAAACCACAATGGGTGCGTCGGGTAAACGTGGTGGAAGGCCGTGATGGTATCCGGCGGGTGATCATGGCCGATGACGCAGAGGTTCAACGCACGCCGTCAATCCAGTCGGTTCCCCGCAAGGTTTATTCCAAGCGCATTGGCGCATCTGATCCGGTTGTATTCCCTCGTACTCAAACCGTGTTGATGCCTGAACCAAGAGACATGCCCTATGCGAAGTAGCGCGGGTTGGCTGGTGGCACTGGTGCTGTCAGGGGGCTTAACAGGCTGTACAACGGATGAGGTATCACAGGTGCCAGACGCCAGTGTTCAGTATTGCCTTAAAGAAGGGTTTAAGCCCGTCGCGGTACTACGTGACGGCATTCCCGACAAATACCTGTGCATTAACGAGTCAACGGGCAAGAAGTGCGAAAGCTGGGCTTTCCTGCGGCAGGAGTGTCACCTCAAGGGTGCAAAATGAGGGGCTCGTTCGCCCCTATAGCTTTGACTGTTCCTGAATAAAACGATTCGTCAATTCAGCGCTTCCTGAGGGATCTTCCAGCATGGGAACGTGCCCGATGTCTGCCAGAATTCGCGTGCTTCCTTTAGGGATCAGCGCAGCGAATGGTTCAGCATTGCCCACCGCTATCACACGGTCGTATTCACCCCAGACGACCAGCGTTGGGGCCTGGATTTGGGAGAGTGCCGCTTTGAAGTCCAGTGGCGTCGCAGGGTTGCGCAGGTTATCGAAGATGTGTTCTTTAATCGCCTGATCAGCAACTGATCGTTCTGCCAGTACCTCTGTAATTGGCCAGGGTAAGAAGGGCGGCTGTTCCATGGCGAAATCAATTAAGTCCTCGAACTCTTCGGCATTGCGGGCGATCAGGGGATTATGTCCCGCTTTGAGGGCTTTGGAAAACTCGCTTTCCACATCGTGTATGCCTGCGGGGTCAAACAGCACCAATGCCTCAACTTTATCCGGGTGACGCGCGGCATAAAGTGCCGAGATTGCACCGCCCATGGAATTGCCTGACAGAATGGCTTTGCCTATGCCCAGCTTGACCAGCACGGTGTCAACGTAAGCGACCTGATCTTCAAGCCCATAGGTGCGATCCATTGGCTTACTGCTTTCGCCATGTCCAGGCAGGTCCAGCATCACCAGGTTATAGCTATCTTTCAGGTGACTGGCCATGCGCACCCAGTTGTCCTTGTTGGCACCAAAGCCGTGAATCATGACAAGGGTCTTGCGATCCAGCGCGGGTGGGTTGCGAAGAATGGCGACCTGAAACCCCGAGGCTTCCAGGGTGAGCGCCTGAAGATCGGCAGCTTCGCGTTCGAGGCTAATCGCCCAGTTGTAGAAATCGTTTCTGGAGTCGCCACAGGCCGTTAGGAGTCCAAACAGAAAAAGCAAGGCAATGTGACGCAGCGGGACCAGGGCACGAATGAACATGGTAACTCTCTCGACGGTAGCGGATTGTTTGAAACAGTTCGTCTCATTCTAGAGAGCTTGTTCTTGTAGGGCAATCGGGACGCTGAAAGCGTTCAGGATGAGGCGCTGTCCGGCGGGCTTTGCTTCGGCGGAGACGGTGCCAGATCAGCGAGCAGAAGTTTAAGCGACTGGAAATCCAGCGGTTTGGCAATACAGCCATCCATGCCGACTTTTTCGGTCTGAGCCAGCTTCTCGGGCACGACATGGGCTGTCAGGGCGTAAATTGGCGTTCTCGGCAGTTGCCGGTGAGCTTCGTGCTGGCGTATCAGGCGTGTGGCTTCATAGCCGTCCATTTCGGGCATTTCGCAGTCCATCAAGATCAGCGAATATTCAGCCTCGGCTTTCACGACGGCTGCCAGGGCCTCTTTCCCATTCCCGGCGACCGTCGGCTGAATCCCGAGTTTCCCAAGCATGCCACTGACGACCATCTGATTGACGGGATTATCCTCTGCCACCAGCACGCTTAACGAGGACCAGCGATCCATTTTCTGGGCTGGCTTGCTGACCGGAAGGCTCATTTTGGCAACCTGACCCGCCTGTAGCTTGTTCATCGCGGCGATGAGTTCCTGCTTTAAGCGTCCAGGGGTCAGAGGGTGTGTGAGCACGCGAAGATTATCGCTGGCCATAAGTTGCCCTTCCGCGGCGGTATTGCGGACAGGACTGAGTGCAATAATGACAGGCGAGTGACTCGCGTCTCTGACCTGAAGGCAGGACGTCAGTTCCGCGGTGGTTGTTCCGGCCAGTGGCGAATTGATCAGAACAAAGTCGGGAGGACGTTTGAACTCAGCAATGAATTGATTCCATTCCGTGAGGGCAACTCCGGCGGTGTCTGCAACCCGATAGGCGAGTTTCCACGCTGAGAAATGCGGGTCCAGCATGACTTTGAGGCGCAGTGTTTCGTCAATCAGAAGCAGGTGCTTACCGGCCAGGCAGCCGTCCTGTGCTGTCTTACGCGTTTGCCCTGGGCTTCGTGCCGGTAATTGCGCCTCCACCGTGAACCAGAAACGGGAGCCCTTGCGAGATTCGCTCTCGACGCCAATCTCTCCTTTCATCATTTCAGTCAGTTGCTTGCAGATACTGAGTCCGAGACCTGTGCCACCGAAGCGTCGGGTAGTGGTGGAATCGGCCTGGGTAAAGGCGGAAAACAGGCGGTTTTGGGCTTCCTGGGATATCCCGATACCGGTATCACTGACCTGAAATCTCAGCCATACGGCGTCCACCTCGTCTTTCGGATGAGTTGAACTTTTCGGGTCAATGGTCACCGACAGTTCAATACGTCCACGGTCTGTGAATTTGAACGCATTACTCAGCAGATTGAGTAAAATTTGTCTTATGCGGGTGGGATCACCGATGACAGTATCGGGTATGGTGGGAGAGATAAAAAAATCGAACTCCAGGCGTTTATCTTCCGCCTGCAAAGTGAAAAGGGACAGGCAGGCGTGGCACAGCGCATCGACCTTGAATGGTGTGCTCTCAAGCGTCATTTTGCCCGCCAGAATCTTTGAGTAGTCCAGAATATCGTTAATGATGGTCAGTAGCGAGCGGGCTGAATTCTCAATAACCGTGACATAATGTTTTTGTTTGGAATCCAGTGTCGTGTCCTGGAGCAGCGAGGCAATCCCAATGACGCCGTTCATGGGGGTGCGCATTTCATGGCTCATGACGGCAAGAAATTGGCTCTTGGCACGGCTTTCGGCCTCTGCTTCGATGATTTTCTGACGCGTGACCAGCTCCTCTTCCTTTGCCCGAATTTTGAACTGAAGCAGTTTTTCCTGATCTCGTCGGGCGGTTTTTTCGTTTTCCAGTGCGAGTTGTTGCGCGGAAAACATGGCGACGCGTTGAGTATTGAAACGATCCGCCAGGGCAAAGGACAGCATAACCATTTCGATGGAGTTACCAATTTGGCCGGCATACTCAGTGATGAAATTGATCGGCAGAAAGCCAAATTTGTTCAGGCCGAGAATGAGAATGGCCAGAATGAAAGCCGCCCAGGCGGCGACGAAATAGCGGGCATGGCGAAGCCCCTGGCGCAGCAGTATCGTGCCGGTCGTCAATGCCAGAATACAGCCACCGATATTGACGACAGCGAGCGCCACCACGCTGATGCGGTAAGGAATGACAAATACGGCAAAGAGCAAAATCAGGCAAAACGCGGAATACCCCACTAACGCCCGATAGAGATGCGGGTGTGAATGGCGTAAGCGCAAAAAGTAGATGGTGAAGAATGGCATGGTCATACCAAACACCGACAACGTCAGCGGAACCGCATACTGGTTCAGGATGGGCAGGTCTGGCCAGATGAATTGAAATGCAAAACCGTGAATACTGGCCTGAAATAAAGCGTGGGCGCTGACTGCCAGGATGTAATACAGGTAACTGATGTCACGCAAAACCAGCATCAGGATCAGATTATAAAAAATCATGACGCCTGCAATCCCGAAATAAATGCCTTGCCCGACCAGTAGATTCTGATCCGCTTCATAGAAGCGGGTCGGCGTCGTCAAACGCAGCGGCACCTGCAGCGAACCGTCGGTGCGGATGCGTAAATAAAAGGTGTAGTCTGCACTGGAGGCCAGATTTAACAAAAAACTTGGATTACGATGCTTGAATTCACGCTCGGAAAAGGGAAACCGATCGCCGGCCACTTCGGTTGACAGCAGTCGCTCACCTTCGGTTACGTAAAGGGTCACCTCGTCTAAAGCGGCATAGTTGATACTGAGTATGTACGGGAGTGTCTTGGACAGAACTGTGCTGACCCGAACCCTGAACCAGTGTGTCGGTTGTTCCAGGCCGAAATTCAGGTTCTCTGTGGTGGATTGTGTCCAGGCCTCGGGAGGAAGACCCATCACATCGGCCAGTGTTTTGTTATCGTCCGTATCCGCAAGATATTCGGCGCCTCGCCCCAGTAACAATTGTCGGGTTTCCTGATCCAGGCGATATTGGATGGTGGCCCAGGCAGGCTGCATCATTGCAAGGAGCAGGAGAAAGCCACCCAGCAGGGATTGCCATGTGAAATGGGGTAGCGGTGTGTGTCCTGCCATGTCCTACTGCTATGCCTGATCAGCCTGATTATTAAGCATAGACAAAAAAATCGAAGGCTCTTGAACTTTTCCGTGGCATACCGGTCTATAGTGAGGCGGGTTTAATTAGTTAAACCCCGTGGACACTTATATCAATCCAATAGGAACCTCTAACATGAATAACGACAATCGCAAGCAACTCACTACCACCGCCATTGCGAGTGCACTGGCCATGAGCCTGATGGTGTCAGCCGGACACGCCATGGCTGCAAAACCGGGGATGGAAAAATGCCAGGGTGTGGTCAAGGCTGGTATGAACGATTGTGGCACCAGTAAACACAGCTGTGCCGGTCAGGCATCGGTTGACGGTGACGCCGAAGAGTGGGTGTATGTGCCAGAAGGCACGTGTGCCAAGCTGGTGGGTGGCAAGGTTAAGTAGGCGCGTGGCCCCGGCGGAAGGAGGGCGTGTGCTGGGCGGCGTGGGTATTGGCCTGCGCTCGGTTCACTATCGGCCTTTACTTGCCTGCACCTCTCCTCCGGTCGCCTGGTTAGAGGTGTTGATCGATAATTATTTGGGTGAAGGCGGCCAACCGCTGGCTTTTCTGGATGCCTTCGCTGAGCGTTACCCTTTGAGTTTTCATGGCGTTGGCCTCTCGCTCGGGAGTGCAGATCCATTGGATATGCGGTATCTCACCCGACTGCGGGAGCGCATCCGGCGCTATTCACCATTGCTGGTCTCGGAGCATCTTAGCTGGGGGCGGCTGGGTGCTCGTAACAGTCATGAGCTATTGCCGCTGCCCTTCACTCCGACGGTCGCGCGCTACCTTGCCGATCGAATTCAGGCGGTGCAGACATTTTTGGGTTGCCGTTTATTGATCGAGAACCTCTCCAGCTATCTCACCTATGCTGACGATGTAATGGCCGAGTGGGAGTTTTTATGTGAGGTCGTGCAGCAAGCAGACTGCGATGTTTTGTGCGACCTCAATAACATCTACGTGAGCGCCTGCAACCATGATTTTGATCCGCAGCGTTACCTGGAGGCGCTGCCCAGGGGAAGGGTTAAAGAAATTCACCTGGCGGGCTTCAGCGATGAAGGCTCCCACCTGCTGGATACACATAGTGCGCCTGTCTCAGAACCCGTGTGGATGCTATACCGCTCCGCGCTGAAGCGCTTTGGGGCTGTCCCGACCCTGATTGAATGGGACAACGACATTCCTGCCCTGCCGGTACTGTTGGCGGAAGTGGACACAGCACGGCGGGTTTGGGAGGACGCGCTGCATGCCGGAAAATCTTAATCCCCATCAGGACCTCAACGGGCCCCTGGCCCCGCAACGACTGCGCGATTTGCAAACCCGTTTTTTAAGGGATGTATTTGACCGTGAACGCTCGCTGGAAGCCGATACCGGATCATCCGGGCGCCTGAGCAGTGAATGCCAGATGGCAGCCTATCGGGGCAGCGTATGGGGCAACTTATGCCGTGCCATGCGGGAAATCTTTCCTGTTACGGTGCAGCTTGTGGGGGAGCGATACTTCGATGCGATGGCCAGGCGTTACCTTGAACGGCATCCGCCCACAACCCCCTATCTGCACGATCTTGGCGCGGATTTTGAAGGTTTTGCCCGGCAGTTTGAGCCACTTCGGGAACTGCCGGTGGTCGTCGATATGGTGGGGCTGGAGTGGCGTTGGCATGAGGCTTTTCATGCGGAGGACTCCCGGCCCTGGTCTGCCTCAACACTCGCTGCGTTATCGCCTGAGCAACAAATGTCAGTCCGGTTTCAATTGCAGCCGGGCTTGAGCTTGATGGAAAGCGCGTTTTCCCTGGATGAGATTTGGCAGGCGCATCAGCCCGGCCAATCTGTCGGGGGGCTGAGCCTGGCAGCCGGAACCCAGACTGGTTTTGTTATCTACCGTGAAGCGCATGCAGTGGTCATTGAGCCACTGGCACCGGCACTTTTTCAGCTGCTCAAAAATATTCAACAAGGGGCGGAACTTGCGGCAAACCTGGCGGTCTTATCCTTGAACTTCCCGGAAGACGAGCCGGGCGAATTATTGGGACAGGTGTTGAGTCGGCCCTGGGTGGCGAACTTGATGGTTGGGCCGTGTGATCAGGATGAGAAAGGGGGATGAACATGAGCGGTGTTACGGCATGGACCTTTAAGGTCGTTTCAGGGCTTGATAAGGGGGGGCAGCCGCTGCTTGCGTTGGTGTTTCGGCTGTGGCTGGCGAAGATTTTCTTTGCGGCGGGTTTAACCAAAATTCAATCCTGGAGTACGACGCTAGATCTTTTCGCATACGAATACGCAGTGCCGCTGTTGCCGACCGAACTGGCCGCTTACCTGGCGACCGGGGGCGAGCTGCTCCTGCCCCTTCTGCTCGTTGTTGGACTGGGAACCCGGTTCGCCGCTGCGGGCCTGTTTATTCTTAACGCCGTGGCGGCTATTTCCTACCCGGATATCAGTCCAGCAGGCATCAATGACCATTTTTTCTGGGGAGCGATGGCGGCCGTTCTGGTGGTCTACGGCCCCAGTATGCTCTCTGCAGATCAATGGCTATGCAGAAAATTGATCATGCGTGAGAGTGCGGTTTCCGTCAGATCCTGATGAAGGGGCAATGCGATCATGCGAGCCTTGAGTGCTGTCGCTTCGGTAAAGGGTTTCCAATCGACCTTGGGATAGTGGGCCTCCCACCAGGGTGCAGCATAAATTTGTGCGGCCTGCAGGTTCTTCACCCACTGCTCGCGCGCGTCTACCTGTATTGGAAAAAACAGGGGGCAGGTTTCCGCTGGCAGAGAAGAAAAGGCCGGCCTGATGGTCGGGTGGTCGGCGAGTGCCATGGCGAGTTGCTGCCAATGATGACGGCGTCGCGCCCGGATGTCAGGGGACATCAGCGCGGGTAAAAGACGCTGGCAATAGGGCGCCATCCCCCAGCTGAGAATCTCGCTGTCGAAATCCAGGCCCTCGTCATCCGGATCGTACCATTGCATTCGGCTGGGAAAATCCATCCGCCAGGCGATTTCCGCCAGCTTTAGCAGGGGTAGCCAGATCAGCAGTCCGCCCCGCTTGAGCAGGGAGTAGCGGCTTCCGCCATATTGGAGCAGGGCCTTTTTATAAAGATCAATGGCTTTGACTGCCGTAGACAACCCTGAGGGTGTTTGAGTGGGTTCGTCCAGTGACAGTTCAGGGTTATTGATCAGAAGCCCGCCGCCGTGGGGTAACGGCAGGGTCTTGCGAAAACTGAAGATGGCAATATCTCCTGCGCGTCCCAGGGTGTGGGCTGCATTGTCGCTGAATAGCGCATGGGCGCAATCTTCGACCAGAAGTGTTCCGTTGGACTGGCATAGTGCCTTCAGCTCTTCCAGGGCGGGCTGGGCAAAACCAAAATAATGGGTGACCAGCAGAGCCTTGGTGCCAGGCGTCAGTCGTTGGCGGATATCATCCAGATCGATCTCGAGGTTGGACTGAACCCGGTAAAGCGACACCTGACAGCCCTTGCGGATAAAGGGCTCGATTTCATGGCCGCAATGATAAGCAGGACACAGCACCTCGTCGCCCGGCTGAAGTCCCAGCGCCTGAACCCCCTGGTAAACGGCGGCAGTGCCCGAAAAGGTGTAGCGCAGGCGCGCTTCGCTGAACGGAAACGGCATGCGAGGGGCATCAAGGGCCGCGCGGGGGGCGCAAAGCCACGGTAGTGCAGGGACAAATCTAACCGGTTCGATTCTGGGGCGGCTCATCAACCGTTGGCCTCATCTTCAGTGGAGCGAGGTGGTGTGGTATTTGTCTGACCCCGCAGCTTGCCCAACCAAGCTTCAGCCTTGGGGCGCCAGACGGCAACCTGTCGTTTGATGGCGGGTTTCAGATGGAATGACCACAGATAAATCACCAGATGGTAGGGTATTTTTTCATACACGAAGACTTGCCGTGTTTCACGGTTCGTATCGGTCCAGCGACTCTTATTATTCAGAAATCCGCCCAGGAAGTCGTATTCCCGTAGTCCCTGATCAAAGCATTCCTGAATTTCGAGTGACTCCAGATAGGTTCCGGGCGAGGCTTTGTTGAAGGCATCGTCATGTACGATCTGCAGAGAGAAAAAGGCTTGATTGAACAGCAGTCCAAAGGTGCTGGCGACGGCCTGGTCTCCGACAGACAGCGTGCGGGTAACAAAGCGACCCAAGGGGGCCATTTCTGCCGCCATATCCAGGTAAAATGCAAAGTAGTCTTCATTTCGGCTGATGCCAACTCCGGCCTGCGCTTTCCAGCTGCGTGATTCCAGATCCTTGTGGGTCATCAGGGCACTCGTCGTCGCTTCGGCGGTTGTGCCGACGGTGTAATGAATCTCCCCCATACCCCTGAGCTTTTTCTGCGCCGCTTCGATGTTTTTTCGGAATTTACGGGATTTTCCACCGATAAAGTCCGTCCATGTGCCTGCAAACTGGATTGTCGGGCACAGCGAGTCCGCTAATTCGCCGACCAGATAGCCCGCCCGCTGAAAACGATCTTTGATCAGCGGTAGCCGTTCATCACCGACCTGTTCATAAAAGTAGGCGCGCTGCCAGAGCGATTTATGCGTGATTAGATAATGGAGACAGGCGTCCAGGCAGAGTTCGAACTGGTCTGCGAACAGGAAAACGGGACGGTCCGCTTCCCAGCGGGAGCCAATAAAACCAATGGTCTTAAGTTGCTGCCCATGTTTGATCATTTCAGCTGTGTACAGAGGGGCTACCCCTATGATTCTATCTTCTTCACAAACCATTAAGATACACAGGCGGGCGCTTTCACCACTAAAATGTTGCCACCAGAGTCGCTGATAGGCTGCGGTCTGGAATGCAGTATGTCCGGGGGTCTGGGCCAATAAGGTATCCCACTGATCCTGGAACAGGATAATCTGTTCCTGGCGACGCAGGCACTTTACCTGCAAGCTCCGCCCCTTAAGTGTACAGCTGACCGTATCCATTTCAGCCAGTGCGTGGCGCTGCTGCTCCTCAATAGATGGTGCCGGCTCGGTGCTTTCCCAGCGAATCAGATAGCGATCATAACCCTGAATAACCTCGCCGACCGGCAGCACGATGTCAGTGGTATAACCCAGTTTCTGGGCCCACTTTTCCTGCCGTTGCCAGTGCCGGATCATGGGTTCGATACCAATCGCTTCGACGGCGATGGTCGGGTGGTGCTTTTTGGCACTGAGTACGAAGGTATTAAACAGCGATATGAAGTGACGGCGATAGGGCTCGAGAATCGCGACGTCCTCAACATAAACGGCGTCTTTACAGGTGCGCGTCGCCAGCTGATCTGGCGGTAAGACGCTGTCCTGCACCCCATAGCTCAACAGGTAGCCGACCAGCTCGCCGCCTTCGAATAATCCGAAACTGTGCGAGATTTTCTCATATTCACAGGCTTCGAGCAGTTGCTTCAGGCGCGCTTCGCCATCCCGCAACTGCGTGTCGTGAAAAGTTTCTTCCAGTTTGGCAATGGCTGCAGCATCGCCTGAGGTAAGGGGTCTGATATCGGCCAACGAAGTCTTCCTTTGAGCGTTCCGAAATTAAATGTAGTCAAAAAAGGTTCAGTGTGACGACAAAAAACTGAATTCAGGATAGGCGATCCGTCAGGGGGATGTCCTGAATCGTCCCGTCGTCGTCAACCTGGCAGACCACCAGCCCATGATTTGGGCGTCTCCCAATAATGCCTGCACGGTTGATCATGTCGAGCACCTCCGGTCGGGTCGTTGCCAGTGCAAATGTCCAGGTACCCTTTGGCACCACGCCAGCTGACAGGCGGGCTCCCCAACGGAGTTTATATTTTAGTGTGCCATCGGACAGAAAGGCCCGGCTGGTGCCCATATCCAGATGTGAAAAACCCTCCTGATAGGCCAGATACAGGCTGCAGTAATCAATTACATCACTGATGCCGGGAACCAGGGGGGCGCCATCCTGAAGCCGAATGCCGGTCCAACCATCAATCAAGGTTGTTCCCTGCTGGTGCAGCACTAAACCGCCCACCGGCGTGTCGCCCTGTTTAACCAGAAGTAATCTGGCGTGGGCACATTTAGCCAGAAATTGTGCTTCGCTCACGATGACGCCTTCTTCTCCGAAGCGACTTTCGATATAGGGGCGGTAGAGTTCGCGATAGAACGTCGCGCCAAAATCCTGGGCTGACACCAGGCTCACGGACAGCGCATACTTACGGATCACGCGCTCGGCTTCCATGCGGGTTTTCCGACGCATGGTATTGATGAAGGCGTCTCGGTTGGCCTCGATCGGAATGCCTTGTTTTACCCAGCACAGGTAGTTTTTTGATCCGGGGGGGGCTGCCATCAAAGACCAGGGCAGGGGGCGTTCCAGGCAATAAAGATCGGCGCCCCCTGCCTCTTTTCCAGCAATGCCCTGGTGCCAGATTGGGTGCGTGCTGAGCGCCTGTTGGCGAACGGGGCCTTTGAAAAACAGGCGGCAGAAATATTCCAGATTTTCGCCATGTCCGACATAGTCGACCGTCAGAGATTTGCCCTCACTGTCCACCGTACCTTCAAGGCGAATACGCGTGAGTCGCCAGTGAGACATCCCCGAAAGTAGTTTACGAACGAAACCGACCGCATTTCCCAGCCAGAACTGCAGGCTTGGGGATGAGGCGCCTTCCCGCGTCGGACGTTGCTCGTCAAGTAACCTGACGTCTGGCGCCCACTCCCGTCCCGATTCGGCGTGCGTAAAGAGCTGTTTGCGCTGTCTCATGGCGTGGGTTGCCCGATTCGGCATTCGACGGGGCGAAACTTGCGTCCGGGGGCGAGCGGTATCGAATCCAGCAGAACGGCGTCGACCCTGACCGTATCCGGGACGATGCGCCGGGCAGTTGCGAGCGCCTGTTGTTTGAGGCAATCTGCGGCATCCTCCTGGTCTGGGCATTCGATTTCAATCAATAGCTGGTCGACTTGACGTTGAATGACCCGAAACCGTTTCATCCCCGGAATTTCTTCGAGGGTGCAGGTAAAGCGATAGGGCGAAATCAATTGACCGTCCGGGAGTCGAATGCTGTCGATCAACCGGCCTTCAAAGCGGCGAATGCGGGGAAGGTGACTGCCACAGAGGCAGGGCGCTTCGTTATAACCTTCGGCAATATCGCCGGATTCATAACGGATAAAGGGCATGGCCGTCAGCATGAGGTTAGTGAAGACCAGTCGAAAGGGGGGCTTTTCGCTGCTCCGGAGGGGCACGCTGCACGCTTCGGTATCATCAGAAGATGAGGGAAGTGGCAGGCGTTCAATCAGAATAGCGTCCTCAGCCAAATGGTAGCCATCATGGGCAGTACACTCCCAGGCAACCAGCCCCATTTCGGTCATACCATAGAAATCGAATATCTCTGCCTTAAAGGTATCGGCCAATAATTCACGGGTATCGGCATCCAGTGTTTCTGCCGTCGTGATGATGATATCGGGTCGATGGGACGTCAGCCCCTTGTTCTTGATGTGCAAAGCCAGCAGCCGAAGGGGGGTGGTACAGCCATACACGACGTCGGGCTTAACCTCCTGCAGCAGGGCGTACCAGTCGTCAACCGTTGCCTTGAGTGAGGTGTAGTACCAGCGTCGCCCCGGCGAGGATTTCCGGTCCCGATCGCCCGTAATCAGTAGCATTTTCATCGGCCAACGGTAGCCAGTGGCATACAGCCCGCGCAGGAAACGAAGATTCCGGTCCCGAACGTAGTCTGGATCAAAGTACACGGTGAAAGGATTACCCGAAGTGCCGGTGCTTTTTTCAGTCTGCAGCGTCGCGGCGGTGTAGCCTGCCGTGATGTAGTGTTCGGGCGTGTCCTTCAGGAAATCGTGTTTGGTGACGGTGGGAAAGGCCAGAAGCTGAGCCTGGGTTTGATCAATACGCTGGCGGTAAAATGCATTGCGTTCCTGTACCGTGGCCAACAGGCGGTTAAGACGGGAGTGCTGAAGCTGCTGGCGCTGCTCTGTCGTCATTCGTCGTGCGCGGTAAAGGGTCGCGTAGTAGGCGGTCAGGAACGATAGAAGATTAGCTAACATGGGCACTTTGCTCAGTATTTGCACATGATTTCAGCGTTAAAGTCCCGCAGCCGTGTTTGTTCTGCAAGGATGGCAGCTGAAAAATCGGGGGGCGCTTCAAGCATCGCCAGCGCCTGGGTGACGAGTTGCCCAACGGCAGCTTCGCTTTGAAAGTGGCTGAGATCCATGAGCTGGTCGTCCAAACCCAATTTGGCAAAGTAGCCTGTGAACTTAGGATTGTAGCCCAGGCCAACCGCGGGCGTGCCGACATTGGTGCATAGAATGACCGGATGTAGCCGGGCGCTGACAATCAGGCTCAGGTGCTGGCCCAGCAACAGATAGTCGACAGGATCGTCCAGCAGCAGTAGGTGACGGCGGGGCGTTTGCATATGGGCCATAACCCGTTCGCAGCATTCATGGTCGCCCTCATGGCCGACATTATAGGAGGGCAGAAACAGCAGCGTGCCCCCGCTTTTCTCCGCAATCTGATCCAGTGCTCTCGCCATTAAAGGATAGAATATTGCCCGCTCTGCCTGTCCAGGTACCTTGCGAAGCTTATATTTCACGGCGTATTTATGGGGGATAAAGGTTTGAATCTGATGAAACCACTCTCTCAGCGCCACCGCAATCAAGGGGCGGTCTGCCCTGTCAACGATAACTTGCAAGGCTGGCGGCAGCATCGCAGCCGGACCAGGACGCAAGAGCACGGCAGGGTCGGGCACGATTGTGACGGGTTTGGATGTGACGGCCCCCAAAGCGGTCTGCCCGGTATGATCCCGCACACTGATGCGATCCATACAGTGCATGGCAAGACGCGCAAACAGGCGTCCCAGCCGGCTACGCAGGGGGCCTGCACCGATAGAATAGGTCGCCATGCGTCGGGCAACGAGGCGCACGATTGCCACCTTGACACCCCAATACGGCATTTTGACCAGACTGTCGTCGTCCTGAAACAGGCCGCCCCCGCCCACCAGAACCAGGTCGGAATGCGCGGCTATTTTCAGTGTCTTCAGCCACCCTCTGGGGCCTTTAGCAATCGGCGTGGCGCGGAAATAACGCAGGCAGTAGTCCGGTGGCAGATTGGACTTGATGAATACCTGGACGCCAGGGTTCAGGCGGTGAAGCTCGTCGCAGGTCGAGCGAACGATGGCTTTGTCGCCCAGATTGCCGTCACAGTCGCCCGCCAGAATGAGCGCGCATGTCAATTTGCCTTGGTTCAAGAGCCTGTCCGTTCAGTCTGATTCCGGTGAGGCCGGAATCAGGCAGTTGACATAAGCCCGCTCTGGCTATGGTGCCTTTCCAGCCATTCCATCATAGCATAGCCCGTCTGAGCCGGGCAGAAGTGATTCCCCTGCATACGGGTAAATCCGAGTTCTTCCAGTAACGACTGCTGGCTCTCATTTTCGACACCGCTGGCGATTGGCAGGAGCGACAGGCTCTGGCACAGGGAATAGGTGCTCTGGGCCAAAACTTTGTAAATCACCTGTTCCCGCATGCGTTGAACCACCGCACGATCCACTTTCAGTATCGCGGCTTTCAGGCGGGTCAGGGTTTCAATACAGGAGTCGCCCCCGCCAATATTATCCAGCACCACCGTCATGCCCACTTCGGTGGCCTGGCGCAGTGCCTCAAAGGCGTCCGGGCGTGAGCTGGAGAGTAGACTGGAATTCACTTCCAGCCAGACGTTCTCAGGTGTCTGCCGAGGTCTCAGGAGTGCCTGCAGTGTGGGCAACAGGTGTGAAGGATCAATTTCCAATGCGCTCAGATTTATCGCAACCGCAATATCATCAAAGCCCTTGCCCGCCCAGCGGGACTGCCAGATCAGCGCCTCTCGCATGATCCAGGCACCCAGCGTTTGTGAGAGTCCCCGATTTTCGATTTGGGGCAGGAACTGCGCGGCCAGCAGGTCGACCTGGCCGGGCTGACGCCAGCGTACAAATGCTTCCAGTGCCATTACGCGCTGGTTGCGGGTATCGAGAATGGGCTGAAAAACCAGCTCGAACTCGCCTTTTTCAATGGCGAGGGTGAGTTGCTGGACCGACAGGGATCGGGTCTGTTCTGGCTGTGCGGACGCCTTTTCTGGGGCAGCGCCGCTGTGTCGCTGTCGCTTCATGTCGTACATTGCCTGATCTGCCGCCTGAATCAGCGACTCTGCCTGCGTACCATCTTCCGGGTAGCGGGCGATGCCGATACTCAGTCCGACCTGAAGTGCCTTACCCTCAACATTTACAGGTGCGGTGACACATTTTTCCAGGCGGCGGGCCAGCCACTCTGCCTGCGCGTCTTCAGCCAACGGTTGTTGAAGTACGACAAATTCATCTCCACCGATGCGGGCGACGATGTCACCCTTGCGCAAAGCCTGTTTGAGTCGATTGGCGGTTTCTTTCAGCAACGCATCCCCTGTGGTGTGCCCCTGGGAATCATTGATCGCCTTGAAACCGTCCAGATCCAGGTACAGTAATGCCAGGCGATCACCCGTGCGATCTGCGCGGGCAATCGCGCTCTCCAGGTGCTCCATAAAGACTGCGCGGCGGGGAAGTTCCGTCAGGTCATCATGCGTGGCCATTTTCCGCCAACGCTGTTCGGAAGCATAACGCGCCATGGCATGACACAGTTGCCGCGTCAGTGTCTCTGCAGTCAATTCCTGCAGCGGCACGCACCCCGCAACCCCCTGGGCCAGTATCGCCAGCTCCGAGCGCAGATTGGAACGCTCGGTCAGCATCACGAGGGGCAGTTCAAACGCACACCCCAGTAAGTGGTCGATCTGTTGGCGGGTTTCAGGTGAGGGATGGGAGGCGTCCAGCAGGCAGACGTCGAAGTCGGCCGGTGTGAAGTCGGGGTGCCTGATCGCGGCCAGAGGCGCATGGCTGCAGCGGAAAGCCGGCTGTTCGGCGGGTTCCAGCAAGTCCTGTATGCGTTCGGCCAGCGCCAGGTCGTCTGTGAGTACGAGAAGATGCACATCGGGAGCGTTCATGAGGTTTTAATGTCCGGTATTTTTGTTCTTACTCAATAAATTTTAACCACAGAGCGCTTCAATTCACAGCATTCTTTATTTCTCAGGCGATGCCGCTATAATGCTGCATCATTATTGACCGTATCCTTGGTGAGGTTTCTCGTGAAAAAAATTCTTGGTGTTCTGGCAGCAGCCGGGTTGGCGATGTGGGTTCAGCAAAGCTTAGCTCTGACACCCGCGGAAGAAAAAGTGGTCGAACGCATCAAGCCGGTTGCCAAGGTGTGTGTTCAGGGGCAGGAGTGTGAGGGTGCGCAGACGGCAGCCGTCGCAGCGGCGCCTGCTGGGCCACGTGCGGGTGACGAGATCTATAACGGGAAGTGTATGGCCTGCCACGCCACAGGCGCGGCCGGTGCACCCAAAGTGGGTGACGCAGCAGCGTGGGCGCCACGTATCGCTCAGGGTATTGATACGCTGGTTGGACATGCGATCAATGGTTTCAACGCAATGCCCCCGCGCGGAACCTGTGCGGATTGCAGTGACGATGAAATTAAAGCGACGGTTGAATACATGGTCGGCCAGAGCCAGTAAATCGCTCACATCTTCGTCTTAAAAACAGCGCCAGAGGGCGCTGTTTTTATTTGGGCGCATGGATAAACGAAACGCCAGATGGCTTAGAGACCGTCGTCCGCCAGTTGCTTAAACAGCGCATCCAGCGTGGCGCGTCCTTTTTGGCGGTTACGGGCCTCATCACTTTTTTCCCGGCCTTCCCATTGCAGGTCCGCTTGTGGGAGTTCATCCAGAAACCGGCTGGGCGTGCATTCCAACTGCTCTCCAAACTGTTTGCGGGTCTGGCACAGGGTCATGTGCAGGCTGCGTTTCGCGCGCGTAATACCGACGTAGAACAGTCGGCGCTCCTCCTCAATCGTATCCCCTTCTATGCTGTTGCGGTGAGGCAGAATCTCTTCTTCCAGTCCCAGAATAAACACATGCGGGTATTCCAGGCCCTTGGAGGCGTGCAGAGTGAGCAGATGCACCCGGTCTGAATCATCTTCTTCTTCCTGCTGATCCATGATGTCGCGAAGCACCAGACGGGTAATTGCGTCCTGCAGCGTGAGCGGTTCGTCTTCCGGCTCGTCCTGACGATTCAGCATGCGGTCAACCTGATCGATCAGGATTCCGATATTGTTCATACGCTTTTCCGCCTGCTGAGACGAACTGCTGTTCTGCTGCAACCAGCCGAGATAATCGCAGTCATAAAATAGCTGGCGGAGGGCAGCCGATCCTTTGTCCTGCGCGACCTCCCGCAACACCTTTTCGATCATCATGCGAAAGCCTTGCAGGGCATTGGCCGCTCTTGGCCCCAAATGTTCGCTGAGCATCGGCTGGCCAATCGCGCTGAACAGGCTGCTACCGTGGCGTTGTGAGAGTTGTGCCAGCTTGGTAATGGCGACGGTACCAATTTCCCGTCGCGGTACGTTGACGATACGCAGGAAGGCCGCGTCGTCGTCAGGGTTAGCCAGCAGGCGCAGGTAGGACATGGCGTCCTTGATTTCATTGCGCGAAAAAAAGGAGGTGCCACCGCTGATTTTGTAGGGTATCTGATAGGCCTGCAGCTTCAGCTCCAGCAGTCGGGACTGGTGATTACCACGATACAGTACCGCAAAGTCCTTGTAGCGGGCACCGCGTTTAAGTTTCTGATCAATCAGCTCGGTCGCAACGGTCTCACATTCAGCTTCTTCATTGCGTGTTTTGATGATGCGAATCGGATCGCCGGGCCCGTGCTCACTCCACAATGATTTGCTGAATACGTGGGGATTGTTGGCGATCAGGGTGTTGGCCGCATGCAGAATGCGGGAGGTGGAACGGTAGTTCTGCTCCAATTTGACAATCTTGAGGCTGGGGAAATCTTCCGCCAGTTGCGCCAGATTCTCCGGGCGTGCGCCACGCCAGGCATAGATCGACTGGTCATCGTCCCCCACGACGGTCAGCGCCTGACGCTCGGCGGTAAGGAGTTTGACCAATTGATACTGGCTCAGGTTGGTGTCCTGGTATTCATCCACCAGCAAGTAGCGAATCTTCTCGCGCCAACGCTGCAGGATGTGGGCATGATCCCGAAACAGCAGGGCGGGCAATAGAATCAGGTCATCGAAATCCACGGCGTTATAGGCGCGTAAGGCTTCGGTGTAATGTTTGTAAAGCCGGGCGTAGCGTTGTTCACCCGGTGTCGTGGCCTGCTGTGACAAGCGTGCAGGCGTGAGCATTTCATTTTTCCAGCCCGAAATCCGGTTCTGCAGGGTGTCGGCATCCTCGCCCTCCTGGCTCAGTCCCTCTTGCTCCATCAGGTCCCTTATCAGCGCCTTGCTGTCAGCCTGGTCGAAAATGGAGTAACCCGGACGCAGCCCCAGTGCTTCAAGCTCTTTACTGATGATCTGCATCCCCAGGTTGTGGAAGGTGGAGACAATCAGGCCGCGCGAGGGTTTGCCTTTCAGCAGGGATCCCACACGCTCCTTCATTTCGCGTGCAGCCTTGTTGGTAAAGGTAACCGCCGCGATGTGGTTAGGCTTCATGCCACAACTTTCAATCAGGTAAGCGATTTTGCGGGTGATGACGCTGGTTTTGCCGCTGCCGGCGCCAGCCAGCACCAGCAGGGGGCCGTCAATATAGTTTACGGCTTGTTGTTGCCGGGTATTCAGTTTGGACACGGGTTTTCTCGAAAATTTGGGCTGACATGATAGCAAATTCTTCAAAATGGTCTAAATGTTAAGAGGGGGCGCATTGGGAGGCGCTCAAGGAGGCCGTTAATATGAGGGACACTATGGAAACGCAAGTGATGAATGGGCAGCGAATGTGTCGTGTGCTGCTGATTGCCTCTGACCGTCGGGACTATCTGCAGTTCCGCCACTGGCTGGACGAATTTCCCACGCTCGAATTGCATGGGTGTGAATCAATCGAGCAGTCTCTGGATTTTGCGCGTACGATTGATCTGGTGATTTGGCAGGATCATTTGTTTTTGGAGGACCAGGAGTCCTCATTTCGCTTATTGGTGAGCCATCTGGGGGTGCCGGTGATTGTGCTGGGGGCCAGTGGTCGTGAGCGGGATATCCGCCGCTATCTGTTGATGGGGGCCGCCGACTATCTGCGCCGACGGGAGGCAGGTCGTGCTGCGCTGTATCGTGTCATCACGCGAGCCTGGTACCGGAACATTGCCGACCGGGTGCATCGGGCCCGGGGCAATGTAGACCCTTTGACTGGGCTGCTTGATCGAACCGTCTTTCTCGACCGGCTCCAGCAGGCGCTGTTCCGTGCTGAACGCAGTGGCGGTCATGTCACGCTCTGTATTCTCAATCTCGATGGCTTCAAACATATCAATCAGCGTTTTGGCTTTCGCCGGGCGACCAGGTCATTCGTCAGGTTGCGTTGCGACTGAAGCAACTGATTCGGCGCACCGACGCCCTGGCGCGGTTAAGCGCCGATGAATTCGGTCTGGTCGTTGAAACCGGAGAAGATCAGGTTGATCTGGATCAGGTCAAGGCGAAGCTGTCGCATGTGGTGTCTGAAACCTTTTTTCTGAACAACGAAACGACGGAAGTCTCGGCCTCGCTGGGGATGGCCATTTTCCCTGAGGGTGGAACCAACACCGAGCAGCTGATGAAGCATGTTTACACCGCCCTCTCGGAAGCTAAGAAAGAGCAGGGGAATAGCGTTAAGGTGTATCAGGCCTCGATGCAGCAGCGCGTCAACGAACAGATGGAGTTGGAAGCGGATTTTCGCCGCGCCCTGCGAACCGATGAGCTGGCCGTCTATTATCAACCCAAAATTGATGTCCATACGGGCAAGGTCATGGGCATGGAGGCGCTGGTGCGCTGGCCGCATCCGCGTCGTGGTATGCTCAGTCCCGGTCAGTTTGTTCCGGCGGCTGAACGGACTGGCATGATCATTCCCATGGGCTACTGGATACTCAAACGTTCGTGTGAAGATCTGGCCAAACTGCAAAGCATGGGCTTTGACGACCTGCTGTGCTCAGTCAACCTGTCGTTTCGCCAGTTTTATGACAAAAAACTCTCAGAGACAGTCTTCAGGATTATTTATAACACCAATGTCGATACCACTCGCTTCGAGTTTGAACTGACGGAGTCGGCCATGATGTTTGATAAGGATTACACCCGGCGTTGCATGAATGAAATGACCCACATGGGTATTCGCTTTGCCCTGGATGATTTCGGGACAGGCTACTCCTCGTTCAGTAACCTGCGAAACCTGCCCATCAGCACGGTGAAGATTGATCGCTCCTTTGTAGAGCATGTCAATAGCCGCCCGGAAGATGCCGCATTGGTGGGAGGGATGATCACCCTGTCTCACCAGCTCGGTCTGACCGTTGTGGCTGAGGGGTGGAAGACGAGTCTCAACTGGAGTTTCTGCGTTCGCATCATTGCGATCAGGCGCAGGGCTATCTGATCGCCCCCGCCTTGCCCTTTGATGCATTCTGCGAGTTTCTGGTGTCGGAGCAGGCGGAACAGCGCTTTCGCTTTGCCATTTAAGCCCGTAGGGGTGGAAATCTGAAAATAGGTTTTGCAGGGATTCCGAAACGATTGCTACCATGACCCACCGATAAAAACGAGTGAGGTCCCATGGACGCTATCGTCAAACGTATAGCCGAAGAACTGAACGTACGCGGTGAGCAGATTCAGTCTGCCATCACGCTTCTGGATGAGGGTGCGACCGTGCCCTTCATTGCCCGCTACCGGAAAGAAGTCACCGGAGCCCTGACCGATACCGACTTGCGAACGCTGGAAGAGCGGCTTCGCTATCTGCGTGAGCTGGAAGAGCGCCGGGGCGCGATTCTCGCCAGTATTGAAGAGCAGGGCAAGCTGACCGCTGAGCTGCAACAGCAGATCATCAGCGCTGATACCAAAAGTCGGCTGGAAGATCTCTACCTCCCCTATAAAACCAAGCGTCGTACCAAGGGGCAGATTGCCCGTGAACAGGGCCTTGAGCCGCTGGCGTTGGGGCTTTTGAACGACCCCTCGCAAGACCCTGAGTTCGTTGCGAAAGCATTCGTCAATGCAGACAGTGGCATAGCCGATACGGCGGCAGCCCTTGAAGGTGCGCGTTATATACTGATGGAGCAGTTCGCTGAAAATGCTGACGTTCTGGCGCGCTTGCGTGACTATTTGGGGGCAGAAGGATTGCTCAAGGTGTCGCTGGTCGACGGTAAAGCCCAGGAAGGCGCCAAGTACCAGGATTACTTTGACTATACTGAGGCCTTACCGAAGGTTCCTTCCCACCGGGCGCTGGCCGTCTTCAGGGGCCGCAACGAAGGTGTCCTGAATGCGCGTATCGTTGTGCCTGATGAGCCGGAGAGTCGTCTGCAGCCTCATCCGGCTGAGGGCCGCATGGCCGTCATTCTGGGTATCGCCGATAGGGGCCGTCCCGGAGATGCCTGGCTGAAAGACGTCATCCGTTGGACCTGGCGCGTCAAATTGTATCCTTCGCTTGAAACCGACCTGTTTACTACGCTGCGCGAAAAAGCTGAAACGGTCGCCATCGATGTGTTTGCGTCCAACCTCAAGGATCTTCTACTGGCAGCTCCCGCCGGTCAGAAGGTGACCATGGGGTTGGATCCGGGGTTGCGAACCGGTGTGAAGGTGGCAGTGGTCGATGCCACCGGTAAGCTGCTGGCTCACACCACCGTATTTCCTCATGCGCCGCAGAATCAGTGGCGGGCCTCCCTACAAACCCTCGGTGAGTTGTGCCATCGTCATCAGGTGCAACTGATCAGCATTGGTAACGGTACAGCTTCGCGGGAAACCGATAAACTGGCCGGCGAACTATTGAAACTGATGCCAGATCTTCGCTGTCAAAAGGTCATGGTCAGCGAGGCCGGCGCCTCGGTCTATTCGGCGTCGGCCTTTGCCGCTCAGGAATTTCCGGATCTCGATGTCACCTTCCGTGGCGCGGTTTCCATTGCCCGTCGTCTTCAGGATCCTCTGGCGGAGCTGGTGAAAATCGAACCCAAAGCGATCGGGGTGGGGCAATACCAGCACGATGTCAGCCAGGTGCAGTTGTCCCGTATGCTCGACGCCGTTGTCGAGGACTGTGTGAACGCCGTCGGCGTAGACGTCAATACGGCATCCGTCCCACTGCTGGCGCGCGTGTCAGGCCTGAACCAATCCATCGCCCAACAGATTGTGACCTACCGCGATGGTTCGGGTGCCTTTGCAGAGCGTTCTGAGCTGTTAAAAGTGCCTCGACTGGGTGCCAAGACCTTCGAACAGTCGGCCGGCTTTTTGCGTATTGTCGGGGGCAAGAACCCGCTGGACGCCAGTGCGGTTCACCCGGAAGCCTACGCCCTGGTTCAGCGTATCGCCGAACGCAATCAAAGGGCCCTACCGACCCTGATCGGCGATTCGGGCTTTTTGCGGGGCTTGAAACCCAAAGATTATCAGGACGAGCGCTTTGGCGAACTGACGGTCAAGGATGTTCTGTCTGAACTCGACAAGCCCGGGCGCGACCCTCGCCCCAGCTTCAAGGTGGCGGAATACACCGAAGGCGTTGATACCATTAAAGATCTGCGTGAGGGGATGATTCTCGAAGGGACCGTGAGCAACGTCACCCCGTTTGGAGCCTTCGTCGATATTGGTGTGCATCAGGATGGCCTGGTGCATGTCTCGGCGCTTTCGCATCAGTTTGTGAAAGATCCGCGTGATGTGGTGAAGGCGGGTGACATTGTCAAAGTAAAAGTCATCACCGTTGACGTTGGGCGTTCCCGTATTGGCTTGAGTATGCGACTGGATGATCCGGTCGGAGCCGAAGCGGTCGCGACTGGTGCGAGAGGAAACTCAGCGCCCCAGGAGCGTGGCCGTCAAAGTGGCGGCCGACGGGACGCGGGGCGCGCCGAAACCGCAGGGGCCGGTGCTGGCGCGGGTGCAGGGATGGGGTCGCTGGGTGCTTTGTTGCTCCAGGCCCAGAAAAAGCAGAACAGGAGTTAAAGGCAATGATGGATGGACTGAAGGCGCGGCTGGATTTGCTGGTAGGCGTCGATGCGGCCCTTCTGCAAGGCATGCAGCGCGGTATTGAAAAGGAAGGTTTGAGAGTCCTGCGGGACGGGCGCATCAGCCAGTCCACCCATCCCGACGCATTGGGGTGCACCCTCACACACCCGCACATTACGACAGACTATGCGGAGCCCTTGCTGGAACTGATTACGCCGGTCTGCGATACCGTTGAAAGTCTGATGGGCTGGCTCGGTAACATTCACCGCTTCGTGCATCAGAATCTGGCGGATGGCGAAGTGCTGTGGAACGCCAGTATGCCTTGTCGTTTGGCGGGCGACGAAAGTATACGTATTGCCGAATACGGTGACTCCAACCTGGGACGCCTGAAGTACGTGTACCGAAAGGGGCTGGAAGTCCGATACGGACGACTGATGCAAAGCATTGCCGGTATTCACTACAACTGGTCCATGCGCGATGAATTCTGGGCGGCCTACGCCGATCTGCTGAATGAGCCGGATGACTGCCAGGATTTCCGGTCGCGCCACTACTTTGGCCTGATTCGTAACTTCCGACGCTGGAGCTGGCTGCTGATGTATCTGTTCGGTGCCTCACCCGCGCTGGATCGCTCATTCCTGCGGCATGAAGTTCCTGGTTTGATGCATCTGGATGATCATACGCTGGCCTCCCCCTTTGCGACCTCCTTGCGGATGGGCGACCTGGGCTATAAGAACGATGCGCAGTCAGGGCTGTTCGTCTGCTTCAACCACCTGAAGTCGTATATCAAAACCCTGGATCGGGCGATGCACACCCCTCATCCGCCTTATGAACGCATGGGTATCAAACGGGGGGATGACTACATTCAGCTCAACACGAATGTGCTGCAGATCGAAAACGAGTATTACAACAGTATTCGGCCCAAACGGGTTACGCTGGAAAACGAAAAGCCGCTCGAAGCGCTCTCAGCACGCGGGGTGCAGTACGTAGAAGTGCGATGCCTTGATATCAATCCGTTTACACCCTTCGGTATTGATGCACAACAAGCGCGCTTCATGGATGTGTTCCTGCTCACCTGCCTTCTGGCACCGAGTCCCTTGCTGGGTGATTCCGAGTGCCAGACGGTACAGCAAAACTTCAACATGGTCGTCTCCTCCGGGCGTGCTGAAGGTCTCATGTTGAAAAATGACTTGCGCCAGTGGCCCGAAGTATCGCTGGCGGAATGGGCCAGTGAAATACTCGATACCATGTCGCTGGTTGCGGTGCAACTGGACCAGCTGGCGGGAGACGGGCTGCATCAACAGGCGCTGGCGTGGGCACGCGAGCAAATTTACCAGCCGCGGGCAACCCGTTCTGCTCAGGTACTGGACAGCTTATCTCAGTCAGGTCAGTCCTACGTGGATTGGGTTCAGGCCTGCTCCACCGCCTTCAGTCAAATGGCGCGTGATCATGCGCTTGATGCGGAAACCTGTGCTTATTTTCAGCAACTGGCTCAGCAATCCTGGTCGGATGAGGCGGCCTTGCGGTTGGCAGATAACATGCCATTTGAACGCTATCTCAGTGCTTTTTTGCGCTAAGCGCCAACTATGACACAAATTTACATCCGCGTAATTGGCTGACTTTTGTACATATGTTACCTTTTGCAACCAGATTAACGCAGACTTACAAAAGACCACTGTGTCGTTTCAGTCTGCAACCTAACAGGCGGGTGACACGCGTTGCGGGAGGTCGAAATGAGCCGAGATGCAGGGTTGAATTGGAATTTGAACACGCTACAGAAAGCGTATCAGCAGGGACATATGGCCGGTACCCTGGGCATTGATCGTCTAAAGTGCCCGTATCGTGGTGAAGTGGTTGTTGCCGCGTGGGAAGCAGGATGGGAAGATGGTCGTGAGCAGCCAGCCAAATCGTTGCGTGATGATCGGGAAGAACTGCTGAGCGCCTGATCCTCCTCCCAAAGCCCCGTGCCGGTCTTACTCTAGCGTTGCACCACGAAGTTGGTAAACAGCAAGTCGACCAGAATCGGGGCATTTTCTTCTGCAGTCATCAGATCCTGCATCTTTTTCAACAACTCCAGTCGCAAGGCTTCGCGCTTGGCATTGTCCATCATGGTGTCATCGTTTTGCTGGCTGAGCAGCAAGACCGCTTCATTGCGCAAGGCGGGCATGTGTTTTTCCACCGATGCAGCACCGGATTTGGTGTCCACCCGCAATGAGACATCCGCTTTGAGGTAGCGAAGCTTTCCACCTGTGCCGCCCGAAAAATTCAGCACGAAGGACGGATACATATCAAGATATTGGACCTGGGCATCCGATGCGGCGGCATCCTCTTCTGCACGAGCTGTCCAAGACAGTACCAGTAAGGTGGCAAGAATCAACAGTGCGGATTGTCTAAACGCATGAATCATTGGGGGTAAATCCAGCTCAGAAAGGTTTGAACCATGTCTGGAGACTAGTTCACATCTGGCAGGGCGTCAATGGCGGGCTGGTTGCAACATTACAGCATCGTAGGCTGAAATGGCTTTATCTCGTCTGGCGCTGCATTACAATGGTGCTTTGTCTCCCGTGATCAAGGAATCCGCAACTATGCCCTGGCTCCATCAGTATCGTCTGCTCTGTGGTCTTGCCACGCTCGCTATCGCAGGGCTCATGGGCTTTGCATTTTACCTGCAGTACGTCAAGGGGCTTGAGCCTTGTCCTTTGTGCATGGCACAACGAATCGCGTTTGTCGGGGTGGGGCTCGCTTTTCTGCTGGGTTGGATCTTCAATCCTCAGGCATGGGGGCGGACCGTGCAGACGGGATTTGCCCTGGCCGCTGCGCTGGCTGGTGCCGGTCTGGCTGCGCGTCAGGTCTGGTTGCAGCATCTTCCCCCTGAAGAAGTGCCGGGTTGCGGATTTGGTCTGGACTTCATGCTCGACGCTTTCCCTTTGAAAGATGTCATTATCATGATGATTACCGGTACGGGCGATTGTGCGGAAATTCAATGGCAGTTTCTCGGTCTCACCATTGCTGGCTGGGCCTTTGTCGCCTTTGCTGGATTCGTGGGATTAGCGGCCTGGCTCATGGTGGAGCGCCGCTTTTCAAAAGTGTGAACTACGTACAAGAATTAATCAGGCTTGAGTGTTCTCAAGATCATGGCGTATAGTGACTGAGATAAAAAAACTTCGTGAATGAAGTCATTATAACTGTGAGGGTGTTGTTGTGCTTAACCGATGCGAGAGTGCCAAAGAACGATGGGGTGGCGTCAATGCTATCATCGATCGCTGGCTGAAAGAGCGTCAGGATCTGATTGTTCGTTATTGTGATCTTGTCAGTCGTGGTAATTTTGAAAGTGTGGAAGATGCCCTGAAACATTTTCGGGTTTTCTGTCAGGTCCTGGTAGATTATGTATCGGCAGGCCATTTTGAGGTCTATGAGCAACTCATCGAGGAGGCGCTTGAATATAACGACGGAGGTGTAGAGCTTGCGCGTAAAATCTACCCGCGCATTCAGGCCACCACCGAAAGTGCACTCGACTTTAATGACCGCTTCGACAAGACCCCCGAAGAGCTGGAAGAACTGAATGTCCTGGTGCCGCGCTTGGCTGAGCTGGGCGAAAAGCTCGAGGAACGGTTTATTCTCGAGGATACACTGATCGAAAAACTCCATAACGTCCATGCCAGTCAGTTGGCTTGAGGGGCGGCGACTGAAACGAGGCATCAGACGGCTCTCTGTCTGTCTGATGCTTGTGGTTGTGGCTGCGTGTGATGCGCCAGGGCCCGCTTCAACCAAAGAAATTGCCGTTCAGGGAATTCTCAGTGCGGCGATCTCTGAGGATGGTACCTTGGGCGTCATCGGCTCCATTCACCATGGCGGCAATGCCTGGGATCTTGCCCGCGGCGAACGACTCTACGACTGGAATCATAAAAGCGGGGAGCGAACGACACTGCGCGCCGTCGCCTTGTCGGGTGATGGTCGCAGGGCGGTGACGGTTGAGGATCGTAACCTTGCAGTCTGGGACACCCAGACAGGCGCCTCTCTGAAGTTCTGGCAGGCGGGGGCCAAGATACTCAGTATCGCGTTGGATCAGAAGGGTGACTTTGCGGCTATTGGCCAACAGAATAATCAGGCTGTGTTGTTCGATGTGAATCGAGGCGCTGAAAAGCGGGTGTTCGCTCACACCGCCGAAGTCTATGCGGTCGCCATCGACGCCAGGGCTGAGCGCGTCATGACGGGTTCAGATGACTTCTCGGCCGTGGTCTGGAATGCTCAAACCGGTGAACCCTTACACCGTTATGACTGGGGTAACCAGGTCAAGACCGTTGGGCTGTCGCGTGACGGCACTCTGGCCTTTGCCGCGGCTCAGCGCGAAAAAGGCCGTATCTACGACCTGCAGAGTGGCGATGTCAAATCCGTCATCCCCCTGGAATATGAAAACTTTACCCTTGCGCGGTTTACGCCAGATGCCCAGCAGATACTGCTTGGCACTTTTCGCGGCGATGTGTATCGATTCGCCACTGCCGATGCCCGGGCCATGGGGCACTGGAAAGCGGCATCCCCCCAGCCCTTTGGTCCCGCGTCCAGTGATGCCGTGCTGGACATCGCTCAGCGTGGGGGCGAACTGGTCAGCATCATCTCCAACGGTCTGCTGCAGACGTTCACACTTCAATAATCTCCGCGAACGCCAGCAGACCGATGTTCTGTCGTCCTAACGCACCACTATCGCCTGCGCGCCTTTAACGACGTCATCGGGGCTGGCGCGTTCGGGTATTCGTAAGCCTCGTTGAACGGCTGGGCGTTCTGTAATGCTGTTTATCCAGCGCTGCAGGTGTGGTAAACCCTCAATGCTGACCCCAGACCAGGCGTGGGTGCGTACCCAGGCCCAGTTCGCCATGTCTGCTATTGAATAGTCATCAGCCAGGTAGGTGTGTTGGGACAAGTGCGTATCGAGCACTTCAAATAAACGCCGAACCTCCTTCTGGTAGCGGTCGATCGCGGGTTGAATTTTTTCCGGAAAATAACGGAAAAATACATTGGCCTGCCCCATCATCGGGCCAATACCCCCCATCTGGAACATCAGCCACTGGACAACCCGCGAGCGCTGCCTGGGTTCGACGGGAAAGAACTGGCCGGATTTATCGCCGAGGTACATGAGGATGGCGCCAGATTCAAAGACCACAAAATCATCGTTGTCATGGTCGACAATCGTCGGGATACGCCCATTGGGGTTCAGTGCCAGGTAGTCGGGTTGTTTCTGCACGTTCTTGCTCAGGTCCATGGCGATGACCGTGTAGGGGAGCCCCATTTCTTCCAGTGCGATGCTGATCTTATGACCGTTGGGTGTGGGAGCGGTGTAAAGGTCAATCATAGGGAGTGCTCAGGCTTGGGCTGATGGACGCTGACTGACGGCTTGATGCCAGCGCAGCAGGTGGGTGTGATCGGGTTTTATCTTCAGTTGAATGACGCGCGCGAAATCGATGGTACAAAGTGCAGTGATGTCCGCAATCGAAAAATTGGCGCCGGCGACAAACGGCTGCTGGCTGAGCTGCGTGTTGAGCACCTTGAAAAAGGCTTCTGAGCGGGCCCTGCACAGTTCACCCCATTCGGGCACTTGTGGTTTGAACGGTTTGAAAAAAGGGTGGGTATGTTGAAAGCACATTCCGGTGGGAAACAAGAAATTCAGCTCAACCCGCCGATTCCACATTTCCACCTCGGCTTTTTCCCGAGGACTACTGCCGAACAGGGCGGGTTCGGGTTGAAGTTCCTCGAAATAGCGACAGATGGCAACGCTCTCAGACAGATAGCTACCATCGTCCAGCTCCAGGACGGGTACCTGAGCCAAGGCGTTTCGGGCGCGAAATTCCGGTGTGAACTGTTCACCCTTAAGCATGTCGATCTGGACATAGTTCATGGGAATGTCTTTTTCGGCCAAAAAAATACGCACCCTGCGGGGATTGGGTGCCGTTTTCGTTTCAAAGATCTGCATAAAAATGATCCTGTTTCTAAATGATCATTCTGAAATGATGAATGATAGCTGAATGATCAGTCAAGAACCGTCTATAATTTCGCCCATAGATGATTTGATGAACCGGAGACTGAGTGGGACGACCAGCGTCATTTGATCGACAGGATAAACTGCACCAGGCCATGAAGGTTTTCTGGCGCTATGGCTATGAAGCGGCCTCCGTGCAGGTTCTGTGTGATGCACTGAAACTGAATCGCTTTAGTCTTTACAACGCCTTTGGCGATAAAGAGCGCCTTCTGAATCTGGCGTTGGATCACTACGGCAATACGGTGATACGCCGTATACAGGAGCCGCTGTATGAGCCGGGTGGAGGGCTGGATGCCATTCGGCGGTATCTGAACAACCTTGAAGAAGCCTTGCAGGGAAAGGGTGGAGAGTGGGGATGTCTGATGCAGGTGATTGCCAGTGAATCCCGCCCTCCCGAGGCGGCGGTCCAGCGCGTGACACACGGGTATGCGCAGTTAGGCCTGCGCCTGGATGCGGCATTGCAAGCCGCTCGCAAACGCCAAAGCCTGAGGGATGACATCGATATACCAGGGGCTATTCAGTTTCTGTTGGTGAACGTTCAGGGGGTCCTTGCTTCGCGTCGGCGTGGGGTGCTTTCGAGTGATTTAGCCCTCTACTTTCAGTTCCTCAGAACGCTGATTGCCAGCTGGCAGCAACCCTGAGTCAAACGATTCCGACGCGTTCAGGCTTTATTCAGTTTCGCTTGGTTATCCTTTCCAGCATGTTAATGGATTCAAGGAGCTGGCAATGAAACATTCATCTTTTAACAGGCGGGCCGCTTTTGCCGGATTGATGACGATGCTGACTCCGGCCGTGTTTGCGCAAAACTACGATCAGAGCAGCAATGCCGTTTGGTATGATTCTGCCGATGTCACCGGTGTCGAGCCGATCTATCGCAATGTTGAGCGGCAGATCCCGGTCGAGAACTGTTGGACTGAACAGGTTCGGCATGAGTCAGCACGTCCTTCCGAGGGCGGCAGTTATCTTGGGCCCGTTCTGGGTGCGGTGATTGGCGGTGGCCTGGGTAATGCCGTGGGTCACCACAAGCGCAACAAGCAGGTCGGCACGGCTGTCGGTGCCGTACTTGGTGCAACCGTGGGCCATGAAATTACACGGCAATCCGATAGTGGAGGGGGCGTCGATGTGTATTACACTAGTGAAAGACGGTGTGATACCCGTTATGAAACCGAAGTGGATAGCCGGACGGTAGGCTATTGGGTCAGTTACCGCTATCGGGGGCAGGATTATCGCACACGCATGGATCACGCGCCGGGTGACCGGATTCGCGTAAGAGTGACGGTCGAGCCGATTTGACCGGGATTGACCACTGATGGGGTACCCACATGAAACCACTCCGTACTGTTTTAGCGAGCCTCGCACTGGTGGGATTGCTGATGGGTGGAGGGACGGTTCAGGCGCAGCCTGGCAAATCTGCCGCTGAAGCAGTGCGTCAGGTTGAGCAGCAGACAGGCGGCCGGGTTTTAAAAGTGGTACCCGTGGGAAACGGCTATGAAGTCAAAGTTCTGTTACCCAACGGCGTTATCCGGACGGTTCGGGTGTCAGGTGATTAAGCGGCGTGCAAAAGGAAGGTGCAGTCATGCGTATTCTGCTCATCGAAGATGAATCCAAACTGCGTCAGCAACTCACTGAAGCCCTTCAGGGTAAAGGTTACGCCGTCGACACAGCGGCGGATGGGGTGGAGGGGCTACACCTGGGGCAAGAAGCGCCTTATGACCTGGCCATCGTGGATCTGGGTCTGCCTCAAATGGATGGTCTGGAGGTGATTCGCCAGTGGCGTAGCCGGGGTGTCACAATGCCGGTATTGATCCTGACGGCCCGCGGTCATTGGCAGGAGCGCGTCAATGGCCTGGAATCCGGTGCGGATGACTATCTGGTTAAACCCTTTCATCTGGCAGAACTTCAGGCGCGGGTGCATGCGCTGATTCGCCGTAGCAGCGGTTTACCGTCGTCGGTGTTGGAGGCGGGGCCTATGCGCCTGGATACTTCGGCGCGGAGTCTTCAGGTTCGGGCACAGCTGATCGAACTGACGGCCTTCGAATATAACACCCTGGAATATCTGATGCGCCGTGCCGGTCAGACCGTGTCTAAAGCGGAGCTGACTGAGCATCTTTATGCGCAGGATTTTGATCGGGACAGCAACGTCATCGAAGTTTTCATGGGGCGTTTGCGCAAGAAAATTGACCCGGACGGGGCGCTGCAGCCGATCGTTACACAGCGAGGACTGGGCTATCGCTTCAATCTGGCTGTGAAACCGGCATGAAGCGCCATTCTCTCCGGCAGCGCCTGCGACTCTTGCTGATTTTATTGCCGATGTGTCTGGCAGTGACCGGGGTGGTTGTCATGCTGGCCTTCGAAGCCGCTCAGCAGGCAGCCAATCAGAAGCGTTTAAAGGCCTCCGTATATGCCCTGATGACCGTCGTGGAGCCGGTCAACGGCGAACTGATTTTTCCATCGGCGCTGCCTGAACCGGAATTTAACGACCCGCTGGGCGATTGGTTGGCGATTGCCCGCTCGCCGGAGGGCGAGGTGCTTTGGAGTGCCCCCTTCGGCCGGCCTTTGCCGCTGCCGGATCCTACCGTTTTGCCGCCCGTCCCGAAAAATGAAATCCACGAATACTTTCCTGCCAGCACGCTGAAATGGCCAAAGGCGTACCATGGCCCCAGCTATAACCTATTGCGAGCGCGGGTCTCTTACGAAGTCTTTGCAGCCTCGGTCAAGGGCAAAAAGCCTAAGCGTCAGCTAATACCTGTGATGCTGGAAATCTGGCAGGACAATCGCCTGTTAGAGGCACCCCGGCGTGAATTTCTGACCGTGCTCGGTATCGGAATGCTGGCAATGGGGGTTTTGCTTAGCCTGGCGCTGTGGGCAACGATCCGTTGGACACTCCGCCCCCTCTCTGGCGTGGTCAGTGAACTGCGATTGATGGAGATAGGGGATCAGGCCCGCTTTTCCGACAATTATCCGGTGGAAATCCAGCAATTGGCAGATGCCATCAATACCTTGTTGGATATCGAACGCAATCGCCGGGAGCAATACCGACAACGACTGGGCGACCTGGCGCACAGTCTTAAAACCCCGCTGGCCCTCTTAAAAGGCGATCTGGAGCGCATCCAGGATCCAGAGCAGCAAGAGTGGATGCGTCAGATTGGCATCATGGATGATCTGGTGGCCTATCACCTCAAGCGCGCCGTCAGTGGAGCTGGCGTCTGGCATTCGCCAGAGCCCTTGAACCCGTTGCTGGGTCGATTAGTCTATACCTTGTCAAAAGTACATGCGTCTCATCCGAGCGACCTGCAAATGGATGTGCCGATGGGGCTGCAGGTGAATGTCGAACAGACCGACAGTATGGAAATCTTTGGCAACTTGCTGGACAACGCCTGTAAATATGGGCGTGGTCAGGTCAGGGTCCGTGTTAACGAAAGTGCAGTGCCCAAAGCAGGTTATGTCTCAATTTCGGTGGAGGACAACGGTCCAGGCATTCCCGACGCTTCCCGTCAGTGGGTGCTGGGACGGGGGCGACGATTGGATCAGCAGGCACCCGGACAAGGTATTGGGCTCTCTGTGGTCTATGATCTGGTCCGAGCCTACGGGGGCGATGTCGAGTTGGGAGACAGCCCGCTTGGCGGGCTGGCAGTGACCGTGAACCTTCCCGGCTCGATCCGGAATCTGGATTCTGCCTAAGCGGCGATAGCCAGGAAGGCCATGCCTGTCAGTGCAATGGCACTGCCACTGACTTGAGTAAGCACGTTGGCGCGCTGGCCCGTCATCTGTAAAATCGCCATTCGGCTGAGCATCATCACAATCGAACTGGCCATCACTATCCCCATCGCGTAGCCCAACACCGCGCCTGCAGGCATTTCCACGCCGTGCGCGAAGCCGTGAAACAGCGCGAAGCCCCCTGTCAGGGCCAATTGGAACGCAGTCGGCAGGGTGCGGGTGATGAGAAGCAGCAGACCACCCGTTACCAGCGAGAGGGCGATTGCCTGCTCCATGCCCGCCATCGGCAGTGCATTAATCCCCAGTCCGAGGCCAAGGCACATGGCGAGGAGAAAGGACAGGGGCAGCCCTAACGATGCATTACGGCTCAGCCGCGTGCTAAGCAGACCGACCGCGATCAGGGCCAGCAGATGGTCGATGCCCTGCAGGGGGTGAAGAACGCCCGCCATGAAACTTGCCGAGTCGGCATGTCCGGTGTGGGCAGAAACGGAACTGCTGGCCGTCAGTAAGGCCAGCGAAATCATCAGAGTGGGGCGGGTCATGGATCCTCCAGGGGATGGTAGATGGGCTCTGCCCATGGTTGATCCATTTGCGGCCGATGTCAACGCGCATCGGCCACCCGGCCTCACTCTTCCAGGTAGGTGTAACCGGTCAGACCGGCCGCCAATTCATCCAGGTAACCCTTCCTCTGCGTGTCAGGGACATTCGCACTGGCCATCTTAGAGCGGAAGGAGCGCAACAGCAGTTCGGGCTCGTAGTTGACGTAGCGGAGCACCTTGTCCACGGTGTCGCCTGTTTGTGGATGCTCCAGAATCGGGTCGCCGTGTTCATTCAGGAAGACGTCAATGGCATCGGTGTCGCCAAACAGATTATGCAGATCCCCCAGGATCTCCTGGTATGCACCTGTCAGGAAGAAACCCAGCAGCTGTGGCTTGCCCGGCTCGAATTCGGGCATGGGCAGCGTTGCCTCAACCCCCGAACTGTCAACGTACATATCGACCCGTCCATCCGAGTCGCAGGTAATATCCTGAATGATGCCCCGGCGTGTCGGCGGTTTATCCAGCCCGGTCAGTGGCAGAATCGGGAAAATCTGGTCGATCCCCCAAATGTCCGGTAGCGATTGGAACAGGGAGAAGTTGACGAATACTTTGTCTGCCAGTTTCTCGTTGAGCTCGTCGTGTACTTCGCGGTGCGGACGCAGGCGCAGGTCCAGGCGGCTACGGATAATCTGGCATACGGCCTGATAGATCTGATCGGCCGTGGCGCGCTCAGTCAGGCTCAGGACGCCGTGAATAAACATGCTCTGCGATTCCTGCAGGGCATAGGACGCATCCTGATAAATCTCCATCAACGAACGCTGCGATTTCTGATCGGTCAGGGCGGCATAGTCGGCCCACAGATCCCGCAGCACCGTCGGCGCCTCTGAGTCAGGCGGTGGCAATTCAGGCGACACGGTCGCACACTCCCGGTCGATAATGTCGGATATCAGCACCGCATGGTGCGCCGTCATGGCGCGACCGGATTCCGTAATCACATTGGGGTGGGGTAAATCCACCAGTTCACAGGCCTCTTTAAAGGTACGCAGAACATGATAGGCATATTCGCGCATGCTGTAGTTGACCGAACAGGCGCTGCGCGAGCGGGTGCCCTCATAGTCAACGCCAAGGCCGCCCCCAACGTCCACGACCTTAATGGTTGCGCCCAGGGTGCTCAATTCCACAAAGAAACGTGCACACTCACGCAAGCCACTTTGGATGTCCCGGATATTGGCTATCTGGGAGCCCAGGTGGAAGTGCAGAAGCTGCAGGCAGTCGAGACTATCCAGTGAACGTAAGCGGTTGATCACGGTCAGGATCTGGCTGCTGGACAAGCCAAACTTGGACTTGTCGCCACCGGTATTCTGCCAGTTACCTTTGCCGATCGAACATAAGCGTGCACGGATACCAATGGTCGGTTTGACCCCCATTTTCTGGGCTTCTTCAATGATCAGGTCAAGTTCAGTCAGCTTTTCGACGACGATGTAAACCGTGTGCCCCATGAGCTGGCCGATCAGGGCCAGACGGATAAACTCCCGGTCCTTGTAACCATTACATACGATTTTGCAGCCTTTCGGGTTCATCGCCAGCACGGCGATCAGTTCCGGCTTGCTGCCCGCTTCCAATCCAACCTGACCATTGCTGGCCGCGGGCTGGGCAGAAATGATTTCCTCGACCACACGTTTTTGCTGGTTAACCTTGATGGGGTAAACCGCGGTAAAGCGCCCGGTATACCCTAAATCAGTGCCGGCCTCGTTAAATGCCTGACACAAGGCATTGATCCGGTTATGTAAAATATTGCGGAAACGCACCAGAACCGGTAGCGCCAGACCATATTCCTGGAACTGTTGCGCCAGTCCGGCCAGGCTGATACCTTTCTTGCTGTATTTGCCATCGGGCAGAATCAGGACGTCTCCGTCTTCACTCACATCAATGTAACCATCTCCCCATTGGGAAATGTTGTAAGTGGCAATGGCCGATTCCCGAGTCCATTTTTCCATAGTCGTTGGTCTCCAGTATCCCGATGGGCAGAGTAGTAGAGTAGTAAAGCGTGTCCAGAATCGTGAAATTAGGTTGGCTAAAATTTCAGGGGCACTAAAATAACACGAGTTGATCAAAATTCGCAGTGCGGAGTGTGTCATGAGTGCACAGAATGCGGTCTGGTACCGGGAAAATTGGCCCAATCGGGGCATTGGCGTCTCTCTGCGCGTCACTGAGGCCCTTCATGAAGAGCGGACACCTTTTCAGAAAGTTAAAATATTTCAATCGGATAGCTTCGGAAAAGTGTTGGTCGTCGATAAGCGGATCGTGCTGTGCGAGAACCAGGGTTTTTTTCACCGGGAAATGATGGTTCATCCCGCGCTTTTCACACATCGCACACCGAAACGTGTCGCGATTCTGGGCTTTGGTGACTGCAGTCTGTTGGCTGAAGTGCTGAAGCACGAGGCGGTGGGCGAAGCGTGGTTTGTCGAGCAGGATGAGCGGGTTACGCGGCTGGCTGAGCAGTATTTCCCACGCCTGAAAGAAGCGAACAATCACCCGCATGCCAATTTCTTTTACGGTACCGCTGAAGCCTGGATTGCAGATGCCGTACCAGCGGCGTTTGACCTCATTATTGATGATCGCCGTCACCGTCGTGCCGTTTTCCAGGCCAAAGCGATGGAAGATTTCTGCCGCAATGCGCATCTGGTTCTCGCAGAGGGCGGTGTGTTGGTTCAGTATCTTGGGTCCCCTCTGTTACCGGAATCAGCGGGATTGCGGCAGCGCGTCAAACTATTACGTGAGGTCGGCTTCGACCAGGTTCACCCTCTGATATTCCCTGAACCCTTTGCGCCTTCCGGGTGGGCGGGTGCACTACTGGCAGGTAAACAGCGACGGGTTCAGGTGTTTCGTGAAGAAGACGCCGCAGAGCGCCAGTTTGTCACGCATTACTATAACGAAGCGATTCACCGTGCAGCCCTGGCAGTTCCAGAATATATCAAAGCACATCTGCAATAGCGCCTTATACCGTGACGCGATTCTACGGACTACCATTGGCTTGCAAAGGCGTCATAAAATGGTAATAAATAAGGGATAGTTTTGGCATCTGCCAAGTCATGCAACGAGGTTCGGAATGAAGCGTGCAGTCATAACAGGAATGGGTGTGGTGTCCTGTCTGGGGAATACCGTGGCGGAAGTGGAAGCCTCCCTGCGTGCGGGCAAGTCAGGTATCCGTTTCAATGAAAGCTACCGCGAAGCCGGGATGAAGAGTCAGGTCAGTGGCTCGATCGACCTGAATCTCGAGGAACTGATAGATCGCAAAGCTCTTCGTTTCATGGGCGACGGGGCGGCTTACGCCCACATCGCCATGCAGCAGGCCATTGAGGACGCCCGGATTGACCAGACCCTGCTCAGCAGTGAGCGGACCGGCATCGTAATGGGCTCCGGCGGGGCGTCAACCAGTAACGTGGCAGAGGCCGTCGAAATTGCTAAAAGTCGCGGTGTTCGCAAGGTTGGCCCCTATCGCGTTACCCGAACGATGAACAGTTCCGTCAATGCCTGTCTGGCGACCCATTTCAAAATTCGCGGCATTAACTACTCCATTACCTCGGCGTGTGCCACTTCCGCGCACTGCATCGGTCATGCCTGGGAGCTGATCCAGATGGGCAAGCAGGATGTCATCTTTGCTGGTGGCGGGGAAGAAGAGCACTGGACGCTGTCTATGCTGTTCGACGCCATGGGTGCCTTGTCGACGGCCTACAACGATAATCCCTCAGCGGCATCGCGCCCTTACTGTGCGACCCGTGACGGTTTCGTGATTGCTGGCGGGGGCGCCGTTGTCGTGGTCGAAGAGCTGGAACATGCGCTCAAGCGCGGTGCGACAATCTATGCTGAGCTGGTCGGCTACGGCGCGACGTCAGACGGTGTTGATATGGTCGCCCCCTCTGGTGAGGGTGCGGCGCGGTGTATGCGTCAGGCGCTGGCTACCGTGAAGACGCCTGTTGATTACCTCAACACCCATGGCACCAGCACACCCGCAGGGGATATTGTGGAGTTGAATGCGGTGAAGGACGTCTTTGGTGAACAGCTGCCTTTGATCAGCTCAACCAAGTCGCTGTCCGGGCATTCGCTCGGAGCCACCGGAGCGCATGAGGCCATCTTCAGTATTCTGATGATGAACGGCGGCTTTGTCGCACCCTCTGCGCATATTGAGCAGCTTGATCCGGGTGCTGCAGGTCTGCCAATTGTTACTGCGCCCAAAGCCGATGTGACGCTCAATACGGTCATGAGTAACAGCTTTGGTTTCGGAGGCACTAACGCGACCTTAGTGTTCACTCGTTATCGTGACTCAGCCAGCTGAACCTGCTGAATCAGGCCCTCATTAAACCAGGTCTGTAAAAAGCGCGCCGCCATTGGCGGCGCCTGTTCTTCATGGTTCGACCATAGCGCCTCACAAATAGCGGCAAATGTGTGTCCCCGCATCAATTCTTCCAGGGCGGCATATTCATCCTCACCCAGCGAGCGAAAATGGGTGATCCAGTCCCTGCGCCAGAGTAACCAATGAGTGATCGCATTATTTTCGGCTGGACGCCTTTCGCGATGCTCTTTGAAGGCTTTCCAGTCGTCGACGGTCGAAGCATGCAGGCACATCAGACGGCAGGCTGGAACCATCGTGAAGATCAGGTTGCTCCAGTCTTCCGGGGCAACAGCCTGCAGACAGGTGGCGCTGAGCGGCGGGGCATCTGTGCAATCGAACAGAAATCTGAGCTGTCGCTCCCACTCTGCCAGCTCCGCTAGCAAAGGTTGCTGGTCGTAGGGAGGCGTTCGGGCCAGGAAAATCGGCAGCTGCTCACCAAACTGTCGCAGGGAAAAGTGGGATGGGGGATGCTCAAGGCAATAATGTCGGCTCAGTTGAGCAAAGGCCTCATCACCCAAACGGTGTCTTAGCGCTGGGTAGTCCTCCTCCAACACCCCTTCCAAACGTGTGAAATAGGCATTCCGATAAATCGCCGTCAGCGGTTTTTCCGTCGGACTGGGCCGTTCCTGGCTAATCGTATGAAGAAACTGACGTTGCAGATCAGGCAGGCTGCTCATGCAAAACTCCCTTCCGACCGGGCAAGCGGCTTGGCGTGTATGGATCGTCCGAGCTGGCGCAAGTCAGACAATTCGCCCACCCATTCCTCGAACGGTGGGTAGTGATCATCACGCTCGATCAGTGTGGATATGGGCCCCCGTGTCCGCGCCAGCGTCCGCCGGTACAGTTCCCAGACGGGCGAAGCGATCGGCGCATCGTGCGTATCAATAATGTAGTCGCCGTAGTGGGTGTGACCGGCCAGGTGAATCTGAATTACTCTTTCCATCGGAACGTTGGCAAGGTAGGTATCGGCATCGAACGCATGATTGAACGCACTGACATACACATTGTTGATATCAAGCAGTAGCCAACAATCCGCGGCCTCCGCGATTTCACGCAGAAAGGCCCATTCCGGCATTTCCGAGGTCTCGAACTGGACATAGCTGGACACATTTTCAATCGCGATCCGATGTCCGAGAAAATCCTGAACCTGTCGGATACGCCCAACCACATGGCGAATCGTCTCCTGAGTATAGGGCAGGGGCAAAAGGTCGTGTGAGTTGTGGGCGTGGGTCCCGGTCCAGCATAAATGATCGGACAGCCAGAGGGGTTGAACCCGGTCTCTTAGGGCTTTCAGGCGCTGAAGGTAATCCTGATTCAAGGGGGCGGTGCCCCCTATTGAGAGTGAAACACCGTGCATGACCATGGGATAGCGTTCGCGAATCTGATCCAGGAAATAGAGTGGTTTGCCGCCCGCGACCATGTAGTTTTCGCTGATGATTTCAAACCAGTCAACGTCCGGTTCATGTGCCAGAATCTCCGCATAGTAGGCTGGACGCAAACCCAGCCCATATCCTGCAAATGACGGTGTTTCAATGCTCATATTACGGTGCTCTCGCTCGACTATTTAACGGTACCACCTTTGGCATCGCAGTCACCTTTGGACATCACCAGAAAGCCCTGGCCTTTGCAGCTACCCATGCCTTTACAGTCATTAGTTGCGGTTTTGCAGTCGTTGTGTCCCTTGCAGCTGTTGACGCCATAACAGTGAACCTGGGCTTCCTCCGCCATGGCGGTAGCTGGTGCAAGTGCTGCGGCGCTGAAGAGTCCTGCCGCTGCGATGGCCATCGCGGTTCCGGTCATATTTTTAGATACAGTTTTCATAGGGCTTTCCTCAAGTGGATTGACGTAGTTGGGAGCGCCTCATTAGGTGCTCCCTAAGTCAGACGGATGTCACTTTAAAAAGTTCACTGAGCATGAAAAGTTTTTTCAGAAGGCGGTCTTGTGACCGGTTGCCTTGACCAAACGTGAGCGCAAGCCCCTCGCTTCAGCCATGGGGTCGAGCGAACACCTATTTCGCCTGTAGTCGCTCTTTCTGCTCTTGGACGTATTGTTCCAGGATGCGCTCAATCAGGTTGGTGGTGGAGCGACCGTCATTCTCCGCCAACACCTTCAGGTTCTCCCGCAGCTCATCGCTCAACCGAATCAACATCTGTCTTTTCTTGTGGGTGCCCATTGCATAACCTGTCGCATAGATATATAATGGATATATGTTAAATCAAAGCACCCGCAAGTACAAGTGAAAAGAGCCGCCTCGCCAACCTACATCGTCACGCTGCCGATTTCGGCCTCCGTCGAAGACGAACGGCAGCTCTGCGGGCGATTGTTGGCAGGTACGCGGCTCTACAATGCGACGATGAGAGAGGCACTGCGCCGACTCGATCTGATGCGTCAGACCAAAGACTGGCAGGCAGCCGGCACGCTCAAGAACAAAGAGCGCGCCGCCGCATTCAAAGCCCTGATTAAGCAATTTGCCTTTGAGTCGGCTTCCCTGTCAGCCTTTGCGACACAGTGCAAAAATGCGGCGGGTTGGCGGGATCGCTTGTCCGCGCACGAGACACAGCGCATTGCCGAGACCGCTTTCCAGGCGGCTGAACAATACAGCTTTGGCAAGCGCGGGCGACCTCGGTTCAAGAATGCAAAGCGCCCGCTCAAATCCTTCACCGCCAAGTCAGCCGGTAGCGGCCTGAAATACCGCGCCGAGCTTGGCGTGGTGGAATGGTCGGGCCTCGTGCTGCCGGTTAAATACCCGCCTGCCAGAAAGGACGCCTGGCTGGATGAGGCGCTGAAAGCGGAAACCAAGTTCTGCCGCCTGTTGTGGCGCAACGTCAAAGGCCGACGCCGCTGGTGCGTGCAATTGGCGCAGAAGGGCCTTGCGCCGATTAAGACCGACCACACGACCATTCCGGGGCAGGAAGTCGGCCTCGATGTCGGACCTTCCACGGTCGCCGTGGTGTCCGAAATCGGCGCTGATTTACTGGGTTTTTGCCCGACCATCAAGCACCCCTGGCAGGAGGTCAAGCGCATTCAGCGAGCCATGGATCGCTCCCGCCGCGCCACCAACCCGCACTGCTACCACGCGAACGGGACCTGGAAGAAAGGCGCGAAGGTCAAGGTAGTATCCAAAAATTACCAGGATCTTCGCCGCCAGTACGCCGAGTCCGAGCGCAAGCTGGCTGCCGAGCGCAAACGCTCCCAGGGCGAACTGGCGAATGCCGTTCTGCGTCTGGGTAATATCGTGAAGACCGAGAAGCTGTCGTACCGAGCCTGGCAGAAGCAGTACGGCAAGAGTGTCAAAGTCAAAGCACCTGCGACCTTCGTCAACGAACTCCAGCGCAAGGCAGAAAGAGCCGGCGGCGAGTTCGTGAAGCTGAATACGCGAGTGCTGAAAATGTCGCAGTTCGACCATGTGAGCGGCGAATACAGAAAGAAACGTCTCAGCGAGCGCTGGCACCTTCTCGGTGGAGTCCGGGAAGGTGCGGTAACGCTGGTGCAGCGCGATCTGTATTCGGCCTTCCTGGCGTTGTGTGCCACTGAAAACGAACACCACGACTGCCAGTTGCGCGAGCGCTGGCCGATTGTGAAAGAGCTATTAGAGCAGGCCTCGTGGTGTCGTCAATTGGAAGTCGCAAGCGGCGGAACGATTGTTCTGCCCACGGTCAAACCGTCGGAGCGACTGGCCTGCTAGAGTGGCGCTTTGTCGGCCACGGCCCGGATGGTGTACCGAAAGGGAGAGCCGGGAGACCCCGACAAATCAAGCGCCACAAAACCCCCGGGTTTCAACCCTGGGGATCTTTAGCGAAAGGAGTGAATCTTTACAATCCGTGACTACCGTGGGATTTTTGTAACTCCGTGACGGGATGGCTTGCGAAAGAATTAGAAGACAGCTTGAATAGAGTCATGTCGGGACTGAGTCGGTGACTGTTCTGCTGAGAGTGCATCGACCAAGAAGGATGGGTAAGTACGTGTTTGCAGTAACTCGAAATGCGTGGGTGTCAGCGGCGGCCGGGCTCGTGTTGAGCATCGCCGCACAGGCTGAAGTGTCTGGTATGCAATTGGCCATGAAAGAGCGCTCTTCCATGGCTGCGCAGAGTAAGGCGGCAACGCTGCCTTCTATTGATCGTGTCCTGGTCAGAAAAAAAGAGCGCGTGATGTTTTTATTGAGCAACGAAGCGCCGGTACGTGCCTATCGTATTGCCCTGGGTGATGAGCCCATCGGTCACAAACGCTATGAAGGCGATGAACGCACGCCTGAAGGCATTTATACGCTCGATTGGCGTAACCCCAACAGCGATTACCACAAGTCCATTCATGTGTCTTACCCCAACGAAGCCGATCATGAATATGCCTCGACCAGCGGATTTTCGCCCGGTGGCATGATCATGATTCATGGCTGGCCCAACAAACGCTCCCCAAAGTGGACGCTTGACCGCCTTCTGAATACTGACTGGACAGACGGGTGCATCGCAGTCAGTGACAGCGCGATGGATGAAATCTGGGAGTTAGTCCACGACGGCATCACGATCGAAATTCAGCCGTGACGCAGCTTTAACAGCAGAATGATCGCAGCAAGCACGAATGTCAGTGCATTGGCGATGATGACTGGCCACGATCCGATCAGGCAGCCATAGATCAGCCATAAAAACACGCCCGACGTGAATATGCTGTACATGGTCCCCGAAATCCCCCGCGTATCCCGCGATTTTAGAATATGTAAAACTTGGGGTAGGAATGCCAGCGTGGTCATCACGGCGGCAATGCTACCTATCAATTCGGTCATCATAGATGGGTGTTTTTACCACTGACAGGGAAAAGGACCCGTGTACTATGGGGCATTGTGTTTTCAGGAGCAATTCCCCATGCAATTTTCCGAGGTCCTGCGCGACCGTCATTCCGTGCGCGATTTCAGTGCGCAAGCCGTATCGGACGAGCAGATCGAGTCGTTGTTGAGTCAGGCACTGCGGTCACCCAGTTGGTCTAATACACAGCCTTATCGCATCGCGGTTGCCCGAGGCGCGGTGCGGGATCGGCTGGCGCTGGCCTATTCCCAAAAGTTTGAGCGGGCTACACGCCTGCAGGGTCGTCCCCGGTGGCAGCAGTTGCTGATGGGGGCTGCGCTGGGGTGCCTGCCAGATGGTGATTTCAAGCCCGTCCTGAACTATCCGCCTGAGTTGCATGAGCGGCGCGTGGCAACCGGGCACGGACTGTATCGTTTGTTGGGGATTGAGCGTCGGGATATGGCCGCCCGGAATCAGCAGATGGCCCGGAACTATGCGTTTTTCGGGGCACCTGTGGTGATGTTTGTATGTGTACATGAAGGGCTGGGCGCCTACAGTGTGCTGGATGCCGGAATTCTCTTGCAGAGTCTGATGCTGGCCGCAAAAGATCAGGGACTGGATAGCTGCGCGCAGGGGGCGTTGGCCATGTGGCGTTCGCCCCTGGACAAAGAGTTTGAAATACCCAGCGCGTACAAATTGATTTGTGGGCTGTCTCTGGGATATGCCAGCGATGCGGTCATCAATCAATTTGATCCGGGGCGTCGCCCGCTGCAGGAGTTCCTGATCCCTGCTAAATCGTAAGCCGCGAAAACGAAAAAACCCGGGTAAACCCGGGTTTTTCAGACTCACGCGGTGATTAGTCGCGCTTGAACTCGGGGTAGGCTTCCATGCCGCACTCGGCAAGGTCCACACCTTCGTATTCTTCCTCTTCGCTGACACGGATACCCATGACTGCCTTGATGATGCCCCAGGTGATCAGACTCGCACCAAACACCCATCCGAAGATGATGGCAGCACCAATCAACTGACCCATGAAGGTTGTACCGTCAGCGGTGAAAGGAACCACCAGCAGACCGAACAGGCCGCCTGCACCGTGTACAGAGATGGCACCGACGGGGTCGTCAATTTTCAGCTTGTCCAGCGCCAGGATTGAGAACACAACCAGTACGCCAGCAACACCGCCGATGATTGAGGAAACCAGAGGTGTAGGAGCGTCCGGGTTAGCCGTGATCGCAACCAGGCCTACCAGTGCACCGTTCAGAAGCATGGTCAGGTCAGCTTTGCCGAACAGGATGCGTGCAGTCGCCAGCGCAAAAATGGCACCGGCTGCTGCAGCCGCGTTGGTATTGACGAACACGATAGCGACGGCGTTGGCGTTGGCGATATCACCCAGTTTCAGCACAGAACCACCGTTGAAGCCGAACCAGCCCATCCACAGAATGAAGGTACCCAGTGTGGCCAGCGGCAGGTTCGCACCTGGAATCGCGTTGATCTGACCGTTTGCACCGTACTTGCCTTTACGTGCGCCGAGCAACAGGACGCCCGCCAGTGCTGCAGCAGCACCTGCCAGGTGAACGATACCGGAGCCAGCAAAATCTTTGAAGCCGAACTGGTCGTCGATATTCAGGCCGAAAAGACCTTCTGCACCCCAGGTCCAGGAGCCTTCAACCGGGTAGATGAAACCAGTCATCACGATAGAGAACAACAGGAAAGCCCAGAGCTTCATGCGCTCAACTACCGCACCGGAGACGATTGACATGGCCGTTGCAACGAATACGACCTGGAAGAAGAAATCAGAGGCGCCAGAGTAGATGGAGCCGCCACCAAATCCGTCACCGGCTTCACGCTCGGCGAATGACTTCAGGGTGTCATCAACAAAGGTCTCGCCCGGCATCATGCCATCCAGAAATAAGCCGCCGCCGTACATCAGGTGGTAGCCACAGACCAGATACATGATACACGCCACCGCATAGAGCGCGACGTTTTTGGTCAGGATTTCAGTGGTGTTTTTTGCGCGTACCAGACCTGCTTCCAGCATGGCAAAGCCGGCAGCCATCCACATAACCAGGGCACCCATTACCAGAAAGTAAAAGGTATCCATAGCGTACTGCAATTCGTAGATGTGATTTAGATTCGTTGTTTCCATGTAAGCCCTCCGCACTAGGCTTCAGATTTGTAAATTAAGTAAGGGTCAGTTAGATCGCATCAGTGCCCGTTTCGCCAGTTCGGATGCGAATGGTCTGTAACAGGTCTACCACGAAAATTTTGCCGTCACCGATCTTGCCGGTGTTGGCTGCTTTCGTGATCGCTTCCAGTACGCGGTCCAGCATGTCGTCGCCAATAGCAACTTCAATCTTGACCTTGGGAAGAAAATCCACCACGTACTCAGCACCCCGGTAGAGTTCGGTATGGCCTTTCTGGCGCCCGAATCCTTTGACCTCGGTGACTGTTACACCCTGAACCCCAATTTCGGACAGTGCTTCACGCACATCATCCAATTTGAAGGGCTTGATTACGGCTGTTACCAGTTTCATTGTCGTCTCCTATTGTGTCCCGCCAATTGATATCACTTAGCCTTAAGTTGAAACCCATGCCCAGTGAAGATGCACGGAATTTGAGCTAGCCTTAGCAGACCGTGTGCCAATGCTGTTTAGGCCTTATAAAACAGTGGGTTGTAACTTTGGCCGTGCCGATTGCGCTATGGTTGAGCACTTTTTTGGAGCGTTGTCTGGGGGAAATCGCCTGAAAGCACGCCTTAATTTGGGGCGCAAACGCTGCAGCGCACCAATGTGGTGCTTATTGAGGGGTGGCATGAAGGTGTGCCTGACGCAGGATTCGGCGTATACTTGCGCATCTGTATTAATAGGGAGAACGTCGCGTGCCTCAGTCCCCATTTGAGCTGTTGCAAGCATTTCAACAGCATTTTGGTCAATTTGTACCCGATTTGGCTAAGTCAGCACAGGCCGATGCAGAGCAGCATTTCAAGGCTGCCCTCATGTCGATGATGACCCGATTGGATCTGGTCAGTCGGGAGGAGTTTGATGTGCAGGCCGAAGTCTTGCGTAAAACGCGCGAGAAGCTGGAGCTGCTGGAAGGGCGGGTTGTCCGTCTGGAAGAGGCTCTAGCTGCCCGCTCATAATGGGCGTTAGTTAGCCGCGTCATCCCGGATTCATCATGAGGCGTGCACAGGATGTGCCCCTCGTAAGTCGCCAAGGAGAGGCTATGTCTTTATCTATCATTCATTCCGGTGCCGTCCTCGGCGTTCGGCCCTTGCCTGTCATCGTTGAGACCCATCTGTCCAACGGCTTGCCCAGCTTTTCGATTGTGGGGCTGCCTGAAGCTGCGGTTCGGGAAAGCAAAGAGCGCGTCCGCAGCGCTCTGATTAACAGTGGTTTTGATTTTCCGATGGGGCGTATCACGGTAAATCTGGCGCCGGCAGATATGCCTAAAGCGGGCGGTCGTTACGATCTGGCTATTGCCTTGGGTATTCTGGCGGCGTCAGGGCAATTGTCGGGAGCCCAGCTTGAGTCTTATGAATTTTACGGGGAGTTGGCGCTTTCTGGGGATTTGCGCGAGGTACCTGGCCTGCTTCCGATGGCGCTGCAATCACCCTCCGAAAACAAACGTTGTCTGGTCGTGCCGCTCGCCAGTGCTGCGCAGCTTGCTTGTGTAAAGGCGCTGAATGCCCGATATGCGACCTCATTGGTCACTGTGGTCGATTTCCTCAAAGGACAAGGCGATCTCGACCCGCCGCCGGGTAACCTATTTGATGAGGCTCAGTCCCTGGGTGGTCTGCCCGACTTCAGTGAGTTGAAAGGCCAGATTGCCGCACGACGTGCGCTGGAAGTCGCCGTCAGTGGCGGTCACAACATTCTGATGGAAGGGCCCCCTGGGGTGGGTAAAACCTTTATGGCCTCCTGTTTGCCAGGGATTGTGCCGGTACTCGATGACGGGGAGGCGCTCGAAGTGGCAGCGGTTCATTCACTGTCAGATCGGCCGCGTGGCCCGGAAGAATGGTATATGCCTCCGCTGCGCTCGCCTCATCACTCCCTCTCTGTTCCCGCGCTGCTCGGGGGGACGGCTCAGCTGAAACCCGGTGAGATTTCGTTAGCACATGGCGGTATTCTCTTCCTTGATGAGTTGCCGGAATTTGATCGCCGGGTGCTGGAAAGCCTGCGCGAACCGCTGGAATCGGGGAAGATCTATCTGTCGAGAGCGCAGCGTAAAGTCGCTTACCCCGCACGCTTTATGTTGGTTGCGGCGATGAATCCTTGCCCCTGCGGGTATTGGGGTCAGCAGACACCTGCCTGCCGTTGTACCCCGCATCAACGGCAACGTTATCGGGGAAAGCTTTCAGGGCCTTTGTTGGACAGGATTGATCTTCACATCAAGTTGCAGGCAGATATGCCGGTAAATCGGGCCGCTATAAACGTGCAGCCGGATTCCAGTGCGACGATACTCGGAAGGGTTGGTCGGGCGCGTAAAATACAGCGATCCCGCTGTGGAAAGCTCAATGCTGAGCTGGAAGGTGTGGCGCTGGATACGTTCTGTGGGCTGGCACCTGAGAGTGAAAAGCAGCTTGATCAGGCCGTTACCCGGCTCAATCTGAGTCTTCGCGCCCGTAACCGGGTGTTGCGTGTGGCCCGTACTCTCGCCGACCTTGACGAAAGTCAGCCAGTTGAATTGCATCACGTGTTGGAGGCGCTGGCCTATCGGCTTCCGCCCGAGAGAGGATGATAAAAAAGGGAGCTCCACGTGGAGCTCCAATTAAAGGGGTTAGGAAGAATGGGTCGAGTCGTTCGACCGATCGCTTCAGATTTTACTATAGGCCGGGTTGCTGACCGATGTGGTAACAATCTGTACAAAAATTGTACTAATTAAGTGCCGGTATGATAGGAACCGCTTTCAATCCACGCCTTAATTGCCTGATCCGTCGCTGTATTCAGCCGCTTTAAGCCTAGCTTCAAACACTGCTGAATGTAGTAAATGATGTGGCTGGTTTCGCTGAAAAACTGTTCAGGAGGCATCCCTTCAGCCCGTTTGACATCGAGTTTTGCGACGGCTTCATCAATTGTATTCCAGGCGCGAACGATTTCAAGCCACTGAGATTCTGCGTTAATAAGCCGGCCAGTATCATACAACTGCTCAACATGCTGCAGTGTTCGGGTGAAGTAACGTGCGAGGTATTTCAAGCGATCCGCAAAGTATGTTTCCGAGGTGTCCGAGGCCAGCAGGTGTGTTCCGATTCCGCGGATTTGCGCAGCGGTTTCGAGAAACTCTGGCAGTTCCGTCAGTACCAGTCGCGCAATCGGATTGTGTATGACATCGAGGTGCTCGAACAATGGGCTGTGGTAATAATTCTTGAGCTGTCGCAGTAGTTGCTGGATAAGATGGGTGTGTATCTCAAAGTTTTGTAGTGCGCTATCTTGTCGCCAGTGATGGTTTACGGTAAACCATTCTGAACACAAATTTTGCCAGGTATCTTCATCGACCAGGTGTTTGCGCTGCTTCTGCAACTCCTGCAGGTCTTCGACGATATGCTTTTTGATCGCCTGAAGGCGGGGTTCAAAGAAGTCATCACCACCCAAAATAGCAAGTGTGGTGCCACGATGCTGCTGCAGGTGAACAATCAACTGCACCAGGTTCTGACATAGCTTTACGCAGTCCTGTCGTAGCTGGTGTCGTTCGAAAGCCTGTCTGACGGCAGAAAGTGAGGGATTGTTTTTCATTTCTGTCACACTTGCTTTGGTCGTTAGGTTTGAGGTCGCGAATCCTGTTTTCATATAGGGTCTGCAATGCAAAGTTGAGGCCAAGTGGCCTATTTATTCCCTCGACTGCCAAGTCGGGCGTTTAAAGCGGAAATAAACGACAAGCCCTGTTTTGGTGCGCACCAAAGCGGTGCCTGACTCGCATAATGCTCCATTGAGATGCGTTCCCTTGGTGCGCACCGTCCAGAATGGTGTGTGCTGGGGGTTCTCGTTTTGACCGGATTTGCGTAAACTCGCGTGCTTTAGCAAAGGGTGACGACATGTCGATAGAAGATGATCAATTGCCGGAACATGAAGCAGAAGAACCCACGGGTACGCAGGGGCGTCGTGGCATTCGAAGCTACGTCATACGAGGCGGTCGAATGACAGTGGGGCAAACCCGTGCGTATGAGCGACAGTGGCCCCAGTTTGGTCTTACACTTGAAAATGGCCCCATCGACCCTTCAACACTGTTCGATGAAAGCGGCCCTTTGACCTTTGAAATTGGCTTTGGAATGGGGCAGTCACTGGTCGAGACGGCGGCGACACATCCCAGTAACCGCTACATCGGCGTTGAAGTCCATCGCCCCGGCGTGGGCGCTTTACTAATGGATGTCGAGCAGCGTGGGCTGACCAATCTTCGGGTCTATTGCTGCGATGCGAATGCCGTGATTGATCAATGTCTGCCAGACGCCAGTGTAGACTGTCTGCAGCTTTTCTTTCCCGATCCCTGGCATAAAAAGAAGCACCATAAGCGTCGGATTCTTCAGCTTGAATTTCTGGCGCGGGTTCGTCGCGTGCTGAAACCTGGCGGGCTGTTCCACATGGCAACTGATTGGGAGCCTTATGCCGAACAAGCCCTGGAAACGCTGATGTCGGCGCCTGGCTACCGTAACGTGTCGGACTCCGGGGGCTATGTCCCACGGCCGGAAAGTCGCCCGATCACCAAGTTCGAGCGCCGTGGCGAACGTTTGGGCCATGGTGTCTGGGATCTGATGTTTCAGCGCACGGAGATCGATTAACCCCTGATTCAGGTAAGTTTTTTAAAGCGGTCTATACTGACAAGGTTAAGAGGCCTTTAGACGGGGAGATTTCGCTTTGAATATGCGGCAAAGTGAGCTGTTTGACATTCTCAAACTGGTTGCCGATTTCGCCATGCTGAGTGTCCGGGGTGAGGGCGTCATTGATTCTGCCACCCCGCGTGTACGCGACATCTTCAAGAAAAATGAAGGTGAAGTCGAGGGCATGAAGCTGGATCAGCTCATCCCGGAGCTGGAAATGCTGGCTCAACTGGAGTTTACCCCGGTCGAGCCTCGAGGTGGTCTCGAACTGATGACAGACGAAGACACGCAGACTTCAGATTGTCTCTACCTGGAATACCTGGCAGCGCTGGAGCTCAGTCATGGAAACTACGAGCTGCAAACCCTCATTAATGGAGAGGAGCGATGGCTGGAATTAGCCACTTATAAACTGCTCCATGATGGCGAAATTGTGTTTACGGTTCTCGTCACCGATATTACTCGCCGCAAACACACTGAAATTGAAATCCAGCAGCTCAACGAGAATTTGGAACAGCGTGTTGCTGAGCGTACCGTTGAACTTGAGGAGCGAACCGAGCAAATTCGCAAAGTCGTCACGTCCTGCGGCAAAGAGCTGGAAAAGGTGAATGGCACCTACCAGTCCATGAAAGAAAAACAAATGGAAATCATGGAAGGCATTGCCGATCAGATTAACTCGACCGTAGATGGGCTGAGTGATGACCATAAAGAAGGCATCCGCCAGGTCGCTCAAAGTCAGCTCATGAAAAGCCTCGATCTCTACACCCAGGATCAGATCACCGACCAGAAATTCCTGCTCACGATGCTTTCCCTGCAAGAACTTTTCGACAAACCCAAGTCGGGTAGCGAGAACATCAAGACGCAACAGTTTGCCGATGAAGCCAGCAGCAGTGAAGTGGATGATTTGCTGAATTCGTTGGGGTTGTGAGTTTCTTGTCTGAGGCGTCTAAACGATATGGAATTTCTCGAGAGTCAGCCCTTCGACGGCGAATGTGCACCAGACTCCCGTTGATCCAGTTCGCGTAGCAACTCGAGAGCTTTGGAGGCATTGCCTTTTAAAGAGCGGGCTTCGAATCTTACTCGTGCGTCATGTTCAGTCAAAGCAACTGTGGCAAGCTCATCCATGAGTTTATTCAGGCTAATCTTTCGACGATTGGCCAACACTTTCAGTCTCTCGACTTTGTCGTCGGGCATGCGAATAGTCAATGTGCTCATCTCAATTTCTCCAATACTATAGCCGGAGTCATTATTTCCAATTGTTCAAATTTCAGATCCATATCTCTAAAATCACGGATATTGTTTGTAACAATCGCCCTTGCTCCGCTGGCAATAGCCAGTTCAATTAAATGATTATCTCCCTCATCTTTTAGATTCGGTCGCCAGCTGTAATACAAGCTTTTCCAGTGACACACTGACATAAAACCGTCAAAAAACTGATCGCGTTCCATCTTGTCCAGTCGGCAGTTTTTCAACACGTAATCCCTGGCAAAGACATCTTCATATTCCAAAAAGAGCGCTGTGCCGATCTGTGGAATAAGCTGGCCAGTCAAGCAGCGTCTGACGACCTCCCGGTTGGAGCCAGAATTACTCAGCAGTGCAGCTATCAGCACATTTGTATCGAGAACAATCTTCATGTGGCGATGATGGCATATATGCTGTCATCAATCAATGCGTCTGTTTAGACATAAAATGCGTCAATTTCTGCTAATCGGCATTTGCCGACATTCAAACTTACTATGTCATCACCGACCATTTGGGCACGCCTCAGATGGTTACCGATCAGAGTCAGGCTGTCGTCTGGCAGACCGAGCAAACGCCTTTCGGCGAGGTAACCCAAACCACCGGCACCCCCCTGGCCCAGCCACTGCGTTTTCTGGGCCAGTATGCCGACCCTGAAACGGGCTATAGTTATAACTACTTCCGGGACTATGACCCGAGTGTTGGGCGCTATGTTCAAAGCGATCCGATTGGGTTGCGGGGAGGCGTCAATACTTATGGGTATGTTTATCAAAACCCTCTACTTTATACTGATCCTAGGGGGGAATTTGCCGGTGCGCTAGGGCCAGGCTTAATAATACTGGGTGGGGGGCTATTAATCACCTGTGCGCTTCATCCAGAGATTTGCTTTAACCCTAATCCTCCCAGTCAAGATCCAATAAATTGTCCTACCAATGGATTCGGCGGTGATTTCGGTGCCGGTGGTGCTGGTGCTGATGCTGATGCTGATGCTGATGGTGGGTTTTTGGGTAATGGCCCAGGGGGGATGTATAGTGATGGCGATGAAGCTCCTTCCCCTGGTCCAGATCATCCCTATGATCCTGGCATTCCCACAGAAGCAGATGGATTCAAAGCTCCCAAAGGTTTTGACGGAAGGAAAACTAAAAAAGATGGTCAATACGGATGGACTGACAAAAAAGGAAACCATTGGGTTCCAACCAATTCTGGTAATGCTCATGGCGGGCCACATTGGGACGGGCAAAAACCTGGCGGAGGCTATGACAATGTGTTCCCTGGGGGCAAGGTTAGGCCCGGAAGAAGGTTATAGGCGGTGACTATGAAAAACATCCAAGTGATTGATGGGGCAGATAATTGTACCTACTCAATATTTCAGGCGACCGACGAGATATTTAGATTAATTTTTCCGGGCGATCATCAAGATATCGAGTTTAACAGCGACTTATCAGAAAGGCTCAGTGATACTGAAAAAGAAAAAGTAAATACAATTTGGAGTAATGAGTTGGACAAAAAAGATGCTGTAGGAATACACGGCACCTTATTCTTTGATCTCGATTATAAGAAAAAGTACTATCCAACCAAGCGGGAAAGTGAGATGGTCGTGGCCCTTTGAGCAGCGTCCGAGGTAGTGTGCTGGCTGCCTCGTCAATGCGCCTATTCGGTACCGCTGTTTGAGTCATGATGGGCTAACCAATTGTTTTAATTGATATAGACCAAGGTATCAGCGGATTGAAATCTATCACACCCTACGCTGACCTGCTCAAACTCACGCATGGCGCGGTTTTCGGCGCACTCAGGGTCTGATATTTTTGAAAATTCGCTTGCTGCGAGGGTGATCGGCTTGCTTAGTGTTCGTGAGTGAGGTCATCAGCCGTCAGATGGCGACGTTTGTGAACCACGGTCAGGATGTCGATCTGATCGTGCTTATGCCAATAGATAATCCGCCATGAATACAGACTGATCTCCCGCAAACGTGCGTCATTGATCTCCGGCACCTTACGACCGAGTTGCGGCAGTTGCGCCAGTACATTGGGCTTTTGCACGATCTCACGCGTAATCTTCTGTGCATTAAGGGGCGAGTCTTTGGCGATATAGTCATGTATGGCTTTAAGATCGGCGCGTGCACGCGGCGTCCATATCACCATTGTTCAATCTCATGTAGCAGCTCCTCGCTGCTGATGCCTTGGCCCTCTTCGGCTTCTTGCATTCCCTGTTGGATCTTATTGATCACATAGAGCCGATAGACGATCTCCTCGAGTTCGACCGTATCGGGCAAACTGGCGATGACATCCAGGGCTTCCTGTTTGGCATTGTGCGTGTGCATGTTTGTACTCCTTGAGGAGCTTATGTTAGCGAAGTAATGTAGCAATAGTGTAATGCAAAGTAAGAGTACTTCACTACTCCCCCAAAAACCGCCCCAGCACCTCATTCAAAAAATCAAAGCCTTCCGGTGTACAGGCCAGGCGGGTTTCGTCAGTCATCAGCAAGCCCTGAGAGCGCAGTTTTTGCAACGCTGGGTTTAGCGTTTCCAACGACTGGCCGGTGCGTTGCTCAAACAACGAAGCAGGCACGCCACTGACCAGACGCAGGGCATTCATCATGAACTCGAAAGGAAGTTCACTGGCATCAATCGTTGCCTGATCCGCCACGTAATTCCCGATTCGGCGCAGGTAATGATCGGGTTGGCGGGTTTTCCAATAGCGCAAGATGGCGCCAGTGGCAGGATCGGTGAGTTTGCCATGTGCGCCGGCACCGATCGCCAGATAATCACCGAATTGCCAGTAGTTCAGGTTGTGGCGGGACTCCCGTCCGGGGGTGGTGTAGGCCGACACCTCATATTGCCGGAATCCAGCGGCAGCCAGCTGCTGCTGACCCTGGCGCTGGATTTCCCACAGAGTTTCATCTTCAGGCAGCACGGGAGGCTGGCGATGAAAGGCGGTGTTCGGCTCAATCGTCAGCTGATACCAGGACAGGTGCTCTGGTTTCAGGGCGATGGCGGCGGCAAGGTCTGCTTCGCTCTCGTCCAGCGTCTGATCGGGCAGACCATGCATCATATCCAGATTGATGTTATCGAAACCGGCCGCCCGCGCTTCCTCGACGGCGCGTAGGGCCTGGTCACGCGAATGAATACGGCCCAGGGTCGAGAGATGGCGTGGGGTCAGGCTTTGCACCCCCAACGACAACCGATTGATCCCGGCAGCATGAAAGCCTTTGAACCTGGCGCTATCTGTCGTGCCGGGGTTGGCTTCCAGGGTGATTTCACAGTCTTCAACCAGAGTAAGCTGATGACGAATGCCGTCCATTAGGCGCTGAATCGAGGGGCCTGAAAACAGGCTCGGCGTGCCGCCGCCCATGAAAATGCTTTGAATTGGGCGCGATCCACCGGCCGCGTCCAGACGCACGCCTTCAGACGAGAGGTCAGCAAGCAGCGCGTCAATGTAGGCGTTTTCATCCACCGTTTTACCCGGCTGATGAGAGTTAAAATCGCAGTAGGGGCATTTCCGCTCACACCAGGGAAAATGCACATAAAGTGAAAGCGGAGGGACTGAGCGAATGGTGCTCACGCCAGTCGCTCAAGGAGTTCCCGCATCGCGAGTCCCCGATGGCTGATCGCATTTTTCGCCATTTTGTCGAAATGGGCGACGGTGGCCAGGGGGGGGGCGATCGTCAGGTCATCCGGGCTGGCGCAACCTGCGGGCAGGTTTTGTTTGGGGATGAAGATTGGGTCGTAGCCAAAGCCCTGTTGCCCGGAGGCCTCCCGAGCAATAAAACCGTGCCAGCGCCCTTCGCAAATCAACGGTGTCGGATCTTCCGGGTGTTCCAGCCAGACCAGAATACAGACATAAAATGCAGCACGTTGAGTGCCGGTCAGATCCTGCAGGGTGGCCAGCAGTTTGTTCAGGTTGCGCTCATCCGTGCTTTCACCCGGATAGCCTTCAGATGAAGCTGCATAGCGGGCCGAATACAATCCGGGCGCCCCATTCAAGGCGGGCACCACCAGACCGGAATCATCCGCCAGGGCAGGTTTCCCACTCATGTGGGCGGCATGACGCGCTTTGATCAGGGCATTTTCGACAAAGGTGAGGCCCGTTTCCGGCACGCTTTCGATGCCAAGACTGTTTTGCGGAATGACTTCAAAACCTCTCGGTTCCAGTAACGCATTGAACTCTCGAATTTTGCCGACATTGCTGCTGGCCATCACACACTGTTTCATATCAATCCGGGTAGAGCGTTTGCGAGAAACGGACCGGAAAAGCACCTTTTTCCGGGTCGGCCTGCACTTCCAGTTGAAAGGTATACGGTTGCCCCTGGCTGTACCAGAAGGGCGCGATGGAGTAGATGGCTTCACCTTCAGCTACGCGGGTAAATTCCAGCTCACGCTCCTGCTGCACATCATTCGTGAGCTTGCCGCGAACGAAGGCGCCAACGGCACGTGTACTGCCATCGGGTTGCTTCTTCAAAACCGACACATTCAGCATGCCAGTCGATTTACTGCGCTCCAGCCCATACGCTTTGGCGATTTCGGGTTCCAGTAGCGTGGTGGGGACGGCAATGTAGTGAATTTCGTAGTCGCCATAGTCAACTTTTTGTTCCGCCTGCGCCGGAGCGAGTGCAAGCGTGGAAACCAGCAATAACAGCGCAGAAAGCGCGCGACGTAACGAGTGTGATCGCTTCATTTTGTCACCTGATAAATCGCAATTTGGCCAAGCCAGTTCGGAAAACGTTGTGCAAGTGTCTGGGACTCCTGGTCGTCATTTACAACGGCCCGACGGAGGACGCGTATATTCTTGTCCCGACACAAGGCCTCGAAGTCCCTAAAGGTACAGAGGTGAATATTGGGTGTGTTATACCAGGTATAAGGTAGGGTCTTGCTGACGGGCATGCGGCCCTTGCTCAACAAATACAAGCGCAGTTTCCAGTAGGCAAAGTTGGGGAAGGTGATGATACATTCCTTGCCCAGGCGCAACATCTCGTCCAGCATGATGTCCGGTTGCCTCACCGCCTGGAGCGCCTGAGTCATCACGACCACATCGAAATGTTGATGCCGCAGGTTAGCCAGCCCTTTCACATCCAGATCCTGTTCAATGACATTCACGCCTTTTTGAATACAGGCCGTAATGTTGAACGGATCAATTTCCAGTCCATACCCCAGGATGGATTTCGTGTCTTGCAGGTGGCTGAGCAACGTGCCATCACCGCAACCCAGATCCAGTACCCGTGCCTGGGGTTGGATCCATTCGGCAATAATCTGAAGGTCAATGCGCATGGGTGACCTCCTGTGCGATCCGTTGCATGTAGGAGCTAAAGACATCGATATAACGCTGGGTCGGAATCAAAAAGGCATCGTGGCCATGCGGCGCATCGATTTCGGCGTAGCTGACGCATTTGCTCGCACCCACCAGGGCTGAAACCAGTTCTTCAGAACGTTCAGGCGAAAAACGCCAGTCGGTCGAAAACGCGACCACCAGAAATTTACACTTCGCGTGGGTCAACGCCTGGGTCAGGTCGCCACCGAAGTCTGCGGCCGGGTCAAAATAGTCCAGCACCCGGGTCATGAGCAGGTAGGTGTTGGCATCGAAATTCTGAGAAAAGCGTTCGCCCTGATAACGCAGGTAAGACTCCACCTGAAACTCCGCATCCAGCAGTCCGAACTTAAAGGCCTGATCCCGAAGTTCGCGGCCAAACTTTTCACCCATCGCCACATTGGAGAGGTAGGTAATGTGACCGACCATACGGGCCAACATTAAACCGTTGCGAGGTGCGGAATTCTTTTCCAGGTAGCGGCCCTGATGAAACTCCGGATCGGAAATAATGGCGCGTCGGGCCACTTCATTAAAGGCAATGTTCTGGGCAGACAGCTTGGGGGTGGAGGCAATCACCACCGCATGACCCAGACGATCGGGGTGGCTGATGGACCATTGCAGGGCCTGCATACCGCCGAGACTGCCCCCGACAACGGCGGCCCAGCGTTGAATGCCCAGAAAGTCTGCGAGGCGAACCTGGCTGTTGACCCAATCTTTTACGGTAACCACGGGAAAGTCAGGACCGTACTGGCGCCCGGTTTCGGGATTCTGGCTCAGGGGGCCTGTCGATCCAGCACAGCCGCCCAGATTGTTCAGGCAGACCACAAAGAAATGCCGGGTGTCGATGGGTTTGCCGGGGCCGATACAGGTATCCCACCAGCCCGGCTTGGCGTCATCGTGACTGTGGTAACCGGCCGCATGATGACTGCCGCTCAGGGCGTGACAGATCAGAATGGCATTGCTTCGCCCGGCGTTAAGTGTACCGTAGGTTTCATAGACCAGCTGATAACTGGGCAGGCTCTTTCCGCATTCCAGCGCGAGAGGAACGCTGAATTCCGCAACCTGCGCGGAAACCAGGCCGACTGAATCGGCAGGAAATGTAGTTGGCATCGGGCTAGCGAGACGCTCCTGACAGATTGATCACTTTCTGCATCAGTAGCTGAGGCGCAGGTTTGCGTAAGCGCCGTTGAATTTTTTCGGCGGTCTGCAACTGATGACGAATATCGTCCAGCATTGTATCCAGTTTTCGCTGCTGTGTCCTGATATCCTTCGCCGATTCGTGGAGGGTCTTCAGATGGCGAATCTGCTGCTCCAGGGTTTGCTTCTGCTCCAGTGTGTTCTGCAGCAGCGGGGTGAGGGCATCCTGTGGCCAGCGCTGGGCTTCAGCGCTGATCTCAAGATAGAGTTTACGGGCTTCCGCCACCAGGGTGTTGAAGAAACGGCGCACGACGATGGTCTGTTCCGAGAGCAGGGTCGATGCACCCAGACTGAATTTCTCCGCACGGAATCGCAGATTTTCAAGACCCTTCAGCTGCTGGCTGATGTTGAAGGGGGGCGGCTCGATAAGGTGAGCCGAGGCGCCGTCGTTATAGCGTTGGTAGATGGAATCCACCATCTTCTGAGCCAATCGGCCTTCATGGCGAAGATTGCTCATGTCACTGTCGAGTGCAGCAAAGAATTCGGTAATGGCCCGTGCCATACCCAGGGTGGTCCAGCTATTGACCAGCGCATCCCGCGTCCGGGCAGCATGGGCGTCAAAGCGACCTGCATTGACCAGTCGCTCAAGAATCATGGCCTGGGAGTGCATCAGGCGGCGGCTGGAACGTAAGGTAAACAATTTCTTGTAGTAAAAATTGTAGTCCCCCTGCGTTTTGTCGGTCAGTGCTTTTACATCTTCAGATTCAGCATGTCCCTCGTGTAACACCCGGCGGCGATCCAGCAGTGAGTCCAGGCGGGATTTCAATATGGATTCACTGGTTTGCAGCAGGCCCAGCACATCCATCACCAGCTTTTGGGTAACCAGCTTTTCTTTTTGAGCCAGTAGTTTCTCAGCCAGTAAGTCTTCGAGAGCGGTGATCCGGCTACGTTCAATTAAATCATTGTCGCTTTTAATTCGGCCAATCAAGGCTTGTTTGGCGCTGAGGGGGAGCACTTGTCCGGGTTCCATTTCCAGCATTTCTGCCGTTTTGCGCCGCATGTCTTCAATCATGGACAGTGTTTGCGATTCCTGGCGAATATCCTCCCAAAACATGTCGATTTTATTGAGGACAGCAAAGCGGGCGGACTGCTGCATGCCCTTCTGGGTTTGCAGGTGTTCTGTCCAGATCTGCATGTCACTGGCGGTGACACCGGTATCGGCCCCCAGTAGGAAGACGATGGCGTGCGCACTGGGAATCATGCTGACGGTCAATTCGGGCTCTGATCCGAGGGCGTTCAGGCCGGGGGTGTCCAGAATGCGAAGCCCCTGACGTAAGATGGGGTGATCGAGACTGATCAGGGCATGGCGCCAGGCGGGAATCAGCGCATGACCCGGATGGCTGCGATCCGCTTCCAGCGTGCCGACATCAAATCCCAGTTTGCGGGCCTGATCAAAGGTGACAGAGCGTGTTTGCGCGACATGCTCCAGCGCCTCCCGTACCGAGTCAGGTGATTGAGGGTCGAGTGTAAAATTGACCCAGGCTTCGTATTGTTCCCTGTAAGCAGAGAGGGGCTGGTCATTCTGGCGCGTGTCGATCGGCAACAGGCGAACATAGCTGCCTTCTTCGGTATCAAAGAAGAGTTCGACCGGACACATGGTGGTGCGCCCCGCCTGTGAGGGCAGCATGCGTTGACCAAACCCGGTAAAAAACAGCGCATTGATCAGTTCAGTCTTTCCCCGCGAGAATTCACCGACGAAGGCTACGGTGAGCGTGTCATTTTGCAGTTCCCGTAAACGCCGCGTGATCTGTTCTTCCAGCTCGACAGAGTTCAGATGATTCAGACGCAGCCAGGTCAGGTACTGAAGAACTTCCTTAGCGATCGACTGGCGCCACAGGTCATAGGCTTCGACTTGCTGACTGATTCCGCTGGGTGTCATGGAGTGGTTCCGATTAAGGCATAGATCTTTCAAGTCTAGACGTTTTCCTGTCCAGTGCTGTAGGGGCTTGGTGGCCTTTGGTTACGGAAGGTAAAGGCTTAACGCGTCAGGGAAGTGGCTGACAGATTCAATGCGTACTCGCTTACGACGATTACTCTCGCCCTGGATGAGGGTCACCTGCTTGAGCGTGACCCCAAACGCGTCTGCCAGAAATCGCAACAAGGCCTTATTGGCCTTGCCATCCACAGGCGGCGCCTGAATCCTGACTTTGAGCGCATCGCCATGAACCCCTGCAAACTCAGACTGACGCGCACCCGGCTGGGCATGCAGGTCGATGATCAGGGCGGCGCCCTCCCAGCGCAGCCAGGGAGCGGAGGGCTGGGTGTTAGCCGTAGCGGCCACTGAGTGCTCCACCAATTACAAAGAGTACCAACATCAACACCATGGGCGATAAGTCCAAACCGCCCATGGGCGGCAGTATGCGTCGAATGGGCGCCAGGAGCGGCTCGGTAATTTGCGCGAGTAGCTGGGCCCCCGGATGATAACTACCCGGTGCGACCCAGCTGATGATCACAATAATGATCAGCGCCCAGGTGTAAAGCTGAACGACAGCATTGAGTAGCTGGATCAACGCAGCAGCCAGAACCTGACCAAAAATTTCTCCCAGATGCCCCAGTGGAATCTGATTGATGACCAGAACCAGGATAATTTGCAGAAGCAGGGCCAACACCAGTGAGGCGGAGTCCAGCCCCCGAATGCTGGGAATCACCCGGCGCAGCGGAATCAGCAGAGGGTTGGTGGCTTTTACGATAAATTGCGAAATAGGATTGTAAAAATCTGCCCGGCAGACTTGCAGAATAAAACGGAGCAGCACCAGCGTGATATACAAACTGCCGATGATTTGAACCAGATCCAGTAACAATTGCATGTCGTTTCCTTATGTTCGTATGAGCCCCGGACTCATGGTGGGCGGGGCCGCTTTGCTCAGTCGTGCGCGTTCGGAAGGTTTACCGGGCCAGGACACTGCTCGCCCGCCAGTGTGTAGGATCGCTCCCAGGCTTTCAAGACAGCCCGGTCGACGCCTGTCACAAATTGGTCGGCTTCAAACTGGCGGATTGCCTGCTCGGTGGTGCCGCCAGGGGACATGACCTTGCGCTTCAGCGTGTCGGGGGAATCCGTGCTATTTGCAGCCAGTTTGCCTGCCCCGCGCAGTGTCTGTATCGCCAGGTTTCTGGCCACTTCGGTGCTAAGACCCATGCGAACCCCGGCGGATTCCAGTGCCTGCAGGAAGAGAAAACAGTAGGCGGGGCCACTGCCGGATAAGGCCGTCACCGCATGCAGATCATCTTCCTTCTCGACCCAGGCCACCAACCCGACCGCACCAAAAATCGTTTCTGCGGTATCGCGCAGGGTTTTGCTCGCGGTGGTAGGCGCAAATAGTCCGGCGGCACCTTCCTGCACCATCGCCGGGGTGTTCGGCATGCAGCGAAGGATCGGGAGTGAGGTATCTAACCAGGTGGATAGTTGAGCGGTATTAACGCCCGCTGCGATGGAAAGGATTCCCAGGTGACGCTTCGTTTTTAAATAGGGTGCGAGACCCGTGCATACTGCCTGCATTATTTGAGGCTTCACACATAATAACAGCAGGTCAGTGTCTTCCAGAAACATAGTGTTGTCCGCACTGATTCCGACACCGTACTGGCTGTTCAGCTCGTCGAGTTGATCGGTGTCCGGCCCGCAGACGCGAATCAGCGCGGCGGGATAGTTGAGTGCGCGCAGGCCGCCTATGATCGCGGCGGCCATGTTGCCGGAGCCAATGAAGGTCAGGCGGGTGGTTTGTCGGGAAAGACTCATAGAGGGGCGCTCGTTCCGTTTCGTTGTCCAAAGATAGCAGTGCCAACCCGTACAATGGTGGCACCTTGTGCAATTGCAAGATCCAGATCATCCGACATGCCCATCGACAGGGTGTCCAGATCCGGGTAGTGCGTTCGTAAAGTCTCAAACAGTTTCTGCATGGCGGCAAAGCTTTGGCGCAGTGCCTCGTCGCCCCGGGTGGGGTCGGGGATACACATCAATCCGCGCAGGCAGAGCTGCGGCAGTTGATTGACAGCCTCGGCCAGGGCGGCAAGTTCCTCGGGAGCCACGCCGGATTTACTGCCTTCATGGTCGATGTTGACCTGTAAACATATATTCAATGGGGGAAGGCCCGCGGGTCGCTGGTCTGACAGCCGCTGGGCAATCTTGAGCCGGTCAACGCTGTGAACCCAGTCAAAATGTTCTGCGACAGGACGGGTTTTATTCGACTGTAACGGACCAATAAAGTGCCAGATAACACCGTCCAGGGCTTTTAGCTCCGCGACCTTCTCTACCGCTTCCTGAGCATAGCTTTCACCAAAATGGCGCTGCCCGGCCCGAAAGGCCGCTTCAATTGCGGCAACTGGATGCATTTTACTTACGGCCAGCAGTGAAATTGAGGCGGGATCGCGCCCACAGGCCAGAGCCGCTTCATGGATTCGCGATCTTACGCATTGCAGGTTGTCTGCTATGCTTTCCTGTGTCGACATGCTTTGAACTCTCTTCAGCGTTGGCAGTGCATCATCCATTTTACACTGAAGTGAATCTATTTTTACGGGGATATCAATGGATATTACGGAATTGCTGGCTTTTTCGGCCAAACAGGGCGCTTCGGATCTTCACCTGTCTTCCGGTCTGCCGCCCATGATTCGGGTGGACGGGGATGTTCGCCGCATCAACCTGCCAGCCCTGGAGCACAAAGAAGTACATGCGCTGATTTACGATATCATGAACGATAAGCAGCGTAAGGATTACGAAGAATTTCTCGAAACCGACTTCTCGTTCGAGGTGCCGGGCGTGGCGCGTTTCCGGGTGAACGCCTTCAACCAGAACCGGGGCGCGGGTGCCGTGTTCCGGACGATCCCGTCCAAAGTGCTGAGCATGGAGGATCTGGGCATGGGGCAGGTGTTTCGTGATATCGCCCTGAAGCCTCGCGGACTGTGTCTGGTCACCGGACCGACCGGTTCAGGCAAAAGTACCACCTTGGCGGCAATGATCGACTACATCAATGATTCCCGCTATGACCATATTTTGACTATCGAAGACCCAATCGAATTCGTGCACGAAAGCAAGAAGTGTCTGGTTAACCAGCGGGAAGTACACCGTGATACCCTGGGGTTCAGCGAAGCCCTACGCTCGGCACTGCGGGAAGACCCGGACATCATTCTGGTGGGCGAGATGCGGGATCTGGAAACCATTCGACTGGCGCTGACCGCCGCGGAAACCGGTCACCTGGTGTTTGGTACCCTGCACACCACCTCAGCCGCTAAAACCATTGACCGTATCGTGGACGTCTTCCCGGCGGAAGAAAAATCCATGGTACGTTCGATGCTGTCTGAATCGCTGCAGGCAGTGGTGTCGCAGACCCTACTGAAAAAAATGGGGGGTGGTCGGGTCGCCGCACATGAAATCATGATTGGTACCCCGGCCATTCGTAACCTGATCCGGGAAGATAAAGTCGCGCAGATGTACTCGGCGATTCAGACCGGGGCCGGGCTGGGGATGCAGACCCTGGACCAGTGTCTCAAGAACTTGCTCAATAAAGGTCTCATCTCGCGTGATGCTGCGCGTGAAAAGGCCAAGATGCCGGAGAACTTCTAGCATGGAATTGGATAAGCTGCTGTTAATCATGGTGGAAAAAGGCGCCTCGGATCTCTTTATCACCGCCGGAGTCGCACCGAGTATTAAAGTCCACGGCAAGTTGGTGCCCATCACGAAGGTGCCCTTGTCGCCGGAGCAAGCGCGTGAAACGGTGTTTTCGACCATGTCGGCCAAGCAGCGTGAGGAGTTTGAAGAGCGCCACGAGTGTAACTTTGCCATCAGCGCCCGAGGCGTAGGCCGTTTCCGGGTGAGCGCCTTCTATCAGCGCAACCTGTGTGGAATGGTTTTGCGTCGAATTGAAACCAATATCCCCAAGCTGGAAGACTTGGGTTTGCCGGAGGTTATCAAGACCTTGTCGATGGTGAAGCGGGGGCTGATTATCTTTGTGGGGGCCACCGGGACAGGTAAATCGACCTCACTGGCCGCGATGATCGGACACCGTAACCGGAATAGTCGCGGCCATATCATCTCGATTGAGGACCCCATCGAATATATTCACCAACATGCTGGCTGCATCATCACTCAGCGGGAAGTAGGCATCGACACCGAGAGCTTTCAGATCGCGCTCAAGAATACCTTGCGACAGGCTCCCGACGTTATCATGATCGGGGAGGTGCGCAGTGCGGATACGATGGAGCATGCGGTGACTTTTGCGGAAACCGGTCACCTCTGTCTGGCAACCTTGCACGCCAACAATGCCAACCAGGCGCTGGATCGGATCATCAACTTCTTCCCGCCGGAAAACCATAACCAGATCTGGATGGATCTCTCGCTGAACCTGAAGGCGATCGTGGCACAACAGCTCGGTGCCAACCCCGGATGGTAAGGGGCGCAAGGCTGTGGTTGAAGTGCTGATCAATTCACCGCTGGCGGCAGATCTGATTCGTAAGGCGGAAATTCATAAGTTGAAGGAGCTGATGACGAAGTCCGGTGACATCGGTATGCAGACCTTCGACCAGGCGCTCTACAAAGCATATGCGGCGGGAGAGATCACCTATGAAGACGCCCTGGCACATGCTGACTCGGCCAACGATCTGCGTCTCTTGATCAAGCTGGGGGCAGATTCCAATTCGAACCGCCTGCAGGGTGCGGCCAACAAACTGTCACTCAGAGACGGCGACGACTACCTATAGTCAGTCGCCTGCGAAGACGCCCACGGTTCAGTGGGCTTCATCCCAATTGCTTCCACTGCCGGCATCCACGACCAGTGGTACCCGAAGGGTCGCCGCCTCGGCCATATGACGGGTCAGTTTAGCTTTCACTTCGTCCAGCGCGTGGGTTTCACACTCCAGTACCAGTTCGTCATGCACCTGCATGATGATGCTGGCGGGTACCTGCTCCCGTGTGAGCCAATCCTGCGTTTTAATCATGGCACGCTTGATGATATCGGCCGCAGTACCCTGCATCGGCGCATTGATCGCGACCCGTTCTGCGGCCTGCGACAGGTTGCGGTTGCGGGAGTGAATGTCGGGCAGATACAGGCGGCGACCAAACAGGGTTTCGACATAGCCTTCTTCATGGGCCTGCTTGCGAATCCGGTCCATGTACTCTTTGACACCGGGATAACGCTCGAAATAAAGATCAATGTAGTGTTGAGCTTCACTCCTTTCCAGGCGTAATTGCCGCGCCAGACCAAAGGCCGACATACCGTATATCAAGCCGAAGTTGATGGCTTTGGCTTTGCGCCGCTGGTCGCTGGTCACGGCGTTTACCTCGACACCAAACACTTCAGCCGCCGTCGCACGGTGAATGTCCTGTCCGCTGGCAAAGGCTTTACACAGGGCCGGATCGTTGCTCAAGTGGGCCATGATGCGCAGTTCGACCTGGGAATAGTCGGCAGAGATCAGGGTAAACCCAGGGGGGGCAACGAAGGCCTTACGAATGCGACGACCTTCTTCCGTCCTGACCGGAATGTTCTGCAGGTTGGGGTCGCTGGAAGATAGACGACCGGTCGCGGTGACCGCCTGGTGGTAGCTGGTGTGAACGCGCCCGGTGCGGGCATTGATCATTTCCGGCAATTTGTCGGTGTAGGTCGACTTGAGTTTGGCCATCCCCCGGTATTCCAATAACACCTGCGGCAACTCATATTTCTCGGCCAACTCGACCAGTACCGGTTCGGCCGTGGAGGGCTGGCCCTTCGGCGTTTTTTTCAATACGTCGAATTTCAGCTTGTCGTAGAAGATCTCCTGAAGCTGCTTGGTCGAGCTTAGATTGAAGCGTTCGCCGGCCAGTGTGTAAGCCTGCTCCTCCAGTTCCTGCATACGTTCAGCCAGTTGTTGACTTTGCACCCGCAGCTGGCGGTCGTCGATACAGGTGCCTTTCTGCTCAATTTTAACCAGTACCGGCACCAGCGGCAGTTCGATGTCCTGATAGACGGATTTGAGAGAGGGCTCCGCCTCCAGTTTGTCTTTCAGGATGCCGTGTAACCTAAGCGTGACATCCGCATCTTCGGCGGCATATTCCGTCGCGGTTTTAATGTCGACCTGATTGAAGGTCAGCTGCTTGGCGCCTTTCCCGGCGACATCCGTGAATGCCAGTGGCGTGTGACCAAGGTATTTTTCAGACAGCGTGTCCATGTCATGCCGGTTAGCGGTGGGATCCAGCACGTAGGACATCAGCATGGTATCGTCGAAGCCTTTCAGTTCAACGCCATATTTGAGCATGATATGCGCATCATATTTGACGTTTTGCGCGACTTTACGCCGGGTAACAGACTCCAGCAGCGGTTTCAGTGCTGCAACGGTCTCATCCAGTGGTAATTGCGCCTCGCCTGCGAGATCATCGTGTGCCAAGGGGACATAGCAGGCCGATCCGGCTTGATCGCTCAGTGAAAGCCCAACCAGTTCGGCATCAATGTAATTGAGGCTGGTCGTTTCGGTATCAAAGGCGAAAACGGGGGCGTTCTGCATGGCCGCCACCTGGGCTGTCAGTGCTTCCGGCTGATCAATGGTTGGATATTGGCTGCGGTCAATGGCACAGACTTCAGCTTGGGATGATGTCTCCTGGGGCGCTGTCGCGGTCCTGGAGGGAGCGGCGTTCCCGGCATCCAGTTCCCGAAGCCAGCTGCGGAATTCCAGGGTTTCCAGCCACTCCCGAAGGCGGTTGTGATCGGGGTCGCGGCTCGTGATTTTGTCGAGCGGCAGATCCAGCGCGATGTCACATTTAATCGTGGCCAGGGTTTGGGATAGCGGCAGTCTGGGCAGGGCTTCGCGCAGGTACTCGCCAATTTTGCCGCTGATCTGATCCGCATGCAAAACCAGTTGCTCGACGGTGTCATAGGTTTCCAGCCACTTTACAGCGGTCTTGGGACCACACTTGTGAACACCGGGAATGTTGTCGACGGTATCGCCGATCAGGGCCAGGTAATCCACGATCTGATCAGGCCGAACGCCAAACTTTGCTTTTACCCCGTCGGCATCCATGTGGGTATCGGTCATGGTATTGATCAGGGTCACATGGCTGTCTACCAGTTGTGCCATATCCTTGTCACCCGTCGAAATCAACACGGGTTGTCCCAGGGCTTCGGCCTGGCGTGCCAGCGTGCCGATCACATCGTCGGCCTCGACGCCGGGCGTCACCAGCAACGGCAGGCCCATGGCGTCAATGATTTCGTGAAGTGGCTTGATCTGGCTGGCCAGGTCTTCCGGCATCGGGGGGCGGTTTGCCTTATACTCTGGATACAGGTCGTGACGGAAATTTTTGCCTTTCGCATCGAAGATGACAATGAGCTGGCTGCCGGGATAGTCACTTTGCAGTTTGCGGATCATATTTATCACGCCCTTGATGGCCCCCGTGGGCTGCCCCTGGCGGGTCGTCAGCGGTGGAAGGGCATGGAAGGCTCGAAACAGATAGGACGAGCCATCGACAAGGATGACAGGGTTTTTGGCGTGAGAGAGGCTCATGAGATTACGTGATTCTGTACTTGGGCGGTCAGAATAAGCGACACTCAAAGGTGATACAAGAAAGCAGGAGAGGCAAGTGTGCGCAAAACACTGAGTTGGTTAGTGTTCCTGGCGGTGTGGCCGCTGGGTGTGATGGCGGAGGAGTCCGCCGAAAATGAACCGGATATCGAGATTCGTTACGGTAAAAAAGAAACAACCTACGAGTACCGGGTGAATGGTGAGCTGGTCGAGATAAAAGTTGTGCCTAAAGTCGGGCCAGTTTACTACCTTGTGCCCGCCGCAGACGGGTCGTTTGAACGGTCAGAAACCTCCCGCATTCTGGTTCCAAGCTGGAAGCTGCTGGAGTGGTAAGGCATGGCGGTTTTCACCCGGGTTGAGCCTGGAGAGGCCCGCGCGTTCGCCAGTCTTTACTTCAACGCTCCAGAGGTCAGGCGTCTGGAACCTGTGTCTGCGGGCATCGAAAACACCAACTATTTCGTGGACATTGAGGTCCATGACCAGCCACGGCCTTTCGTACTGACCTTGTTCGAGGTTTTGACGATAGACGATCTTGCGCCCGTTGTCGGTTTGATGAGGCATTTGGCAAGCGCTGGGCTGCCGGTGCCCGCGCCAGTGTCCTCGACGAAGGGTGACATCATTGGTCGCTGCCAGGAAAAGCCTGCCGTCTGGGTGCCCCGGATTGCGGGACGCAGCGAGATGCATCCCGGTGAAACGGAGTGTTTTAGTATCGGGAGGGTGCTGGCACAGATTCATCTTCAGGGACAAGACTGTCCCACCCATCGACCGGTTGTGCGCAGTCTGGGCTGGTTGGAGGCGTGTTTTCGGCAACTTCAGTCCCATTTGCCGCCCGACATTCAGCATGATCTGGCGCAAGAGCTGGCGGTGCATTCGGCAAAAGATCCTGAATTGAGTAAGTTGCCCCACGGCTGGGGGCATCAGGATCTGTTTCGGGATAATGCGCTCTTTGATCAGGGCCAGATCAGCGGATTGATTGACTTCTACCATGCCTGTGAGGATGTCTGGTTGCTGGATCTTGCCATTACCTTGAATGATTGGTGTATTCATGAAAATCAGGACTACGACCTGTCACGCATGCAGGCGCTTTTGGTGGGCTATCAGAGTGTTCGGCCCCTGATGGTCGAGGAGAAAAAATCGCTTCCTCTTGCTCTGCGCCGAGCAGCCTTACGATTCTGGGTGTCGCGCCTGCAAACACGCTATGGTAAGGGCTACCAGGTTGATGCCGCCTGTGGTCTGGTCAATAAAGATCCAGGTGCAATGTACCGGCTTATTCGTTCAGCGTTGGCCTTGTCAAAAAAGGATCTTGCTCGGCTAGTATGAACACTCTAATTTTTCCCGATACCGTGGCATTATGAGTAGGGCAATTCCCGTTTCCAAAAAACAGGGTTGATTGCTGAATTCAAAAGAAGAGATAACTGCAACCGGTAGGAGAACCATTATGAGCAAGCTGAAAGAGTTCCAGGCTCAAATTCAGGAAACCATTGAAAAAAGCATCAAGGTCGTAGAAGAGCAGCACGTTGCTCTGGCTGCCAAGCCTTTTGATCTGGCTCTGAAACTTGAGAAAGAAGCCAAAACTTACTCAGTTGAAAAACTGCGTGAGAAGCACGACCAGGCCGTTGATACCATCTACGACTCTGTTCGCGCACTGAACAAAAAGGTTAACGATTTTGCGACTGACCTGATTGCCAAGATCGAAGGCGAGCAGAAGCCTGTTGAGCAAGCAGCCAAGAAAGCCAAAGCAGCCGGCAAAAAAGTTGCCAAAGCCGCTGAAGCTGCTGCTGAGAAAGTTGAAGAAGCCGTTGCTTAATAGCAAGCGTCGCCCTGCATAGGGCGCGGTGATTCACGGAAAAGCCCCGCCTGATGGTGGGGCTTTTTTGTTAAAGGTGATTATTGGGTTTCAGGCCCGCCGATCAGGTAAGTAAGGCGCTCGATCTTGGCATTGAACTCTTGTGCGGCCTTGAGCTTATCTGCTTCATGCTCCTGTATCTCGCTTTTCAGCTTTTCGATTTGATTGCGTTCGCGAGTAACCGTTTCTTTGAGTACGGTCGGCACCGCTCGTCCGGTTTTTTCCATTGTGGCTGCAATGGCTTCCTGTTCGGTGAGTTTGGTTTCGGAGCGGGAAATGGTTGAGCGTTTGTAGGTGATCAGCGTATCCAGCTCGGAAACCCGTCGGTCGCGCGCACGTATCGCATCTTCCGTGCGAGGAAATTGCTTCAGCAGCTCAGCATCGGCTTCGGCTTGCTGCCTGGCTAGATCTGCCAGTCGGGCCTCTTCAGCCAGGCGCTTGTCACGCTCTACAATTTGATCAGGCGTGAGGGACGGGGCGATGGTTTCTTTTACACGCCCGAAGCTGTCAACAATCTGATAGCCTTTCTTTGCGGCTTCCGGGGGGAGGGAATTGCTGAGAACCGTCTTGTCTGCATCATCTTTGTAGCGATAATAGATCGGGCCGTCAGCCGCGATCGCCGTTGATCCGATGAGCAATGCCAAAACCAGTGCGGGTTGGCGTAATTTGAATCCCGTAAGACGCATGATCAGTTGCATGTCTGGTCAGTTTATTCCGACTAAATAAGGAAACAGCGCCACGATGGCAACCTTGTCACTCTATATCATGTTATTCGTTATCGCACTATTTGCCAATGGGCTATCGGCGCTGGCAGGTGGCGGAGCGGGATTGTTGCAGCTGCCCGCGCTTCTGTTTCTGGGCTTGCCCTTTGTTCTCGCGCTGGCAACCCATAAGATTGCCTCGGTATTTCTTGGCGTGGGGGCAACACTGCGACATCTCAAGGAAGGCAAGTTGGATGTGCGCCTGCTTCTGACGCTGTTCTTCTTTGGCGTTCCCGGTGTCATCCTGGGGGCGCTCTGGGTGCTTAAATGGCAAAACCATGTGGCTGAGCTGGTGCTGGGCTTTTTTACGATTAGCGTGGGTTTATATTCCTGGCTGTCCCCCACCCTGGGGGTGGCTTCCGAACCCAAAAACCGGGAGGGCCTGCGTTTCTGGATGGGAGGCTTTGGCCTCACCTTGATCGGCGTGCTGAATGGTTCCGTGACCAGCGGCACGGGACTATTCGTGACCCTGTGGCTCATTCTCTGGTTTGGTTTGAGTTATGGTCAGGCGGTTGCCTACACGCTTGTTGTGGTCGGGCTGGCCTGGAACGGTGTGGGAGCCTTAACCCTGGCCCTACAGACGGAGGTGTTGTGGTTGTGGCTGTCACCGTTGATTCTGGGCGCATTACTCGGGGGGTATGCCGGTGCACACCTCTCGATTCTCAAGGGGAACCGGCTGGTCAAACGCTGTTTTGAAGTGCTCACACTGCTGGTTGGCAGCAGTGTGATTTACAAAGCCTTATCGACTTAAGTTACCGCTTCGTTCACCCGTTATCGGCAATGCCGTAGGTTGAGCGATAATCCCGGATGGCAGGCAGAAACCGTGCATAGCTTGGCTCTGATTGCACAAACTCCAGGATTTGAGTCAGTTTGATAATTGAAACAACCGGTATTTTATAGGTCTGCTCAATCTCTTGTATGGCCGACAGCTCATGCTGACCTCGTTCCTGGCGGTCGAGTGCAATCAGAACGCCCGCCGGTTTAGCGTCGCTGGCTTCGATGATGGAAATAACTTCTCTGACGGCCGTGCCGGCGGTAATAACATCGTCTACAATCATTACGTTACCCGAGAGCGGCGCGCCGACAATGGTGCCCCCTTCTCCATGGGTTTTGGCTTCCTTGCGATTGAAGGCGTAGGGCACATCCAGGTTGTACTCGTTTGCCAAGGCAACGGCCAGCGATGAGACCAGTGGAATACCCTTATAGGCGGGTCCGAAAAGCATGTCGTATTTTTGGCCGCTCGACTGCAGGGCGGCGGCATAGAATTCGCCAAGCATGGCGAGTGCACGCGAGGTCTGAAAGCCACCCGCATTAAAAAAATAGGGGCTTTGTCTACCGGATTTAAGGGTGAACTCGCCAAATTTAAGAACATTCTGATCCAGCGCAAACTGAATAAAGTCTCGTTGAAACGGCTGCATGATGATTTAGGTAATCTCCGGGATTCAGATGAAACTGTGATTTAGGTATCATACACGCAAAGTGGTAAAGGAAGCATCAATGAGGGTTGTCACCATTAGCGTTAACGGTCTGAAGCAGGCCGTTGAAAAGGGATTCTTCGAGTGGGTCCAGCAAGTCAATCCAGATGTGATCTGTATGCAGGATCACCGCATGCGGGTTGCCGAATTGGAAGATGGCGATTTCAGACCGGATGGCTATGAAGGCTACTACCTGGATGCTGAAGATGTCGCCAATGGTGGCGTGGCCATTTATTCGCGTCTGGTTCCCAAGGCGATCATGATGGGCTTCTCCTATGCGGCGGCAGACATGAATGGCGCGTTTCTTCAGGCCGACTTTGACTCGGTGAGTGTGGCCACGCTGCTGGTCCCCCCCGGATTGGGGTCGGTTGAGAAGCAGGCCGTGAAGGATGATTTTCTGGAAGCATTGGGTGGTCACCTCCAGAAAACACTACGCAAGCGTCGTCAATTTTTGTTTTGCGGTAATTTTCATATTGCCCACCAGGTGACCGATGCCAGTCCCCGGCACCATAAGACCGAAGTGTCGGGCTTTTTGCCGCATGAGCGTGCCTGGATGGATAAGGTTATCGATGAGTGGGGGTATATTGACGCCTTCCGCAAGATCAATCGTGACAAGAAGCAATTTACCTGTTGGCCCGAGTGGGCTGAGGGCTGGCGAAAGCAGGCTGGCTGGCGCGTTGATTACCAAATCGCAACGCCGGGTCTGAAAAACTGTATCCGTGATGCCTGGATTGATATGGATACCCGCTTTTCCGACCATGCGCCGGTCATTATTGATTACGATCTGGATTATTAAGCACTTGGGGCGGGCCAATCAGCCCGCCAATGCCTCTTGTTGTAAAGCAAACAGATGCTTACCGCCTTGCGTGGCAAGTGCCAGCATCGCGTCAAACTGTGCATGTGTGAAGGGCTGACCTTCCGCCGTGCCTTGTATCTCTACAAATCCTCCGTCGCTGGTCATGATGACATTCATGTCGGTATCCGCTGCAGAGTCTTCCAGATAATCAAGATCCAGAACCGGCACGCCGTTAAAAATGCCGACAGAAATCGCGGCAACCTGACGTACGATGGGCGACCTCTTCAGCTTTCCGTCTGCCACCCGTTTTTGCAAGGCATCTGCCAAGGCAACAAAGGCACCCGTGATTGCGGCTGTGCGAGTGCCGCCATCAGCCTGGATAACGTCACAGTCAATCGTGACCGAGGTGTCAGGCATTAACTTCAAATCGACCGCTGCACGCAGAGAACGTCCAATCAGACGCTGAATCTCGACCGTTCGTCCGCCTTGCTTGCCCTTGGAAGCCTCGCGCTGATTACGGGTTCCGGTAGCGCGCGGCAGCATGCCGTATTCAGCTGTCAGCCAGCCCTGATCTTCCCCTTTGAGAAAGCGGGGAACGCCAGATTCGACTGAGGCGGTACAGATGACTTTGGTGTCACCAAAGGTAATCAGAACGGAGCCTTCTGCATGTTTGGTGAAATTTCGCTCAATCGTGATGGTGCGAGTCTGTTCGGGTGCGCGACCACTCGGTCTCATGCTGCCTTCTCCTAGAGTTGTGTGGGCGGCAAGTGTAACATGACTCTGTTCAATGATGTGCGCAGACTAACCGAGGAATCGCAATGCTAAAAAGTATGACCGCGTATGCCCGCAAAGAATCCCGTAACGAGTGGGGAACCGTGACCTGGGAGCTTCGGTCGGTCAACCATCGCTATCTGGAGCCTTTGTTCAAATTACCGGATAACTTTCGTGATGTAGAGCCGGAGCTGCGCAACTGCCTGCATGCTCATCTTTCACGCGGCAAACTTGAGTGTCATCTGCGTGTTCAACTGGAGGCCCAGAGTGGCCCCGGCATGAAAGTGAACATGGAGGTGGCTGAGACCCTGAATAATGTGCTGCACCAGATTAACCGCATGCTCGATAACCCTGCACACATCAATGCCTTGGATATTCTCAAATGGCCGGGTGTGCTGGAGGTCGAAGAGCTTGATCTGGAGCCAATCAAAGAGGAAGTCTTAGCCGTATTTGACGAGGCGCTGACGGATCTGGTGGAAACGCGGGACAAAGAAGGCGCCCGGATTCGCCCCATGCTGGAGGAGAGGCTGATTGCGATTCAAGGCATCGTCGATCGGGTGAGGGATCGTCTTCCTCACATCATTGAGCGGCAAAATGAGGCCTTGCGCGCCCGTTTTGAAGACCTGGACCTGGATCTTGATGATGGTCGGATTGAACAGGAACTCGTCGTGCTCGCTCAAAAGGCGGACGTCGCCGAAGAGCTCGACCGACTGGAAACGCACTCAAAAGAAGTGCTGGATGTGCTCGATCGTAAAGAGCCTGTCGGAAGACGCCTGGATTTTCTGATGCAGGAGCTCAACCGCGAAGCGAATACGCTGGGCTCTAAGTCACTGGTCACCGAAACGTCGCAGCTTGCGGTTGACCTTAAAGTCATCATTGAGCAGATGCGGGAGCAGATCCAAAACATCGAATAGTTTTTTTACCCGTCCAAATCGGTGTGAGCTTACGGCACGCGAGCGTGACTACCCTTCGCTTTTCTGCTCTTGCAATTGAATCGCATAATTCCAGGGCAACCATTTAGCGGGATCTCCCGCCACTCTGGCACGATGCCGTTGGACGGCATTGAGGTACTCAAAGAGATTGATCTGTGCCTGAGCAGCCGTGGCAATGATCGACGTCAATACATCCCCGATGGCAGCACCGGTAGCGGTTTTGTAGAAGTTGGCGTTTTTCCGGTTACGTACGACCAGCTTCAGGTGACGCTCCATGATGTTGTTGTCGATTCGCGCACCTTCCTGTGTGCAGAACCGCGTCAGGCCGTCGAAGTGCTTGTCGAAATAGGCTATCGCCTTGCCCAATCCGCTGTTGCCCTCGACAGGGCTGTCTTCGCCTCCCACCAGTTGTGCCGCGCCCCACTGACGGATCCCCTCCATCACCGGTAACGAGTGTTGCCGGTGCCAGGCCAGCCGTTCCGCCGGGGTGTGATCATGCTCCTGACTCTCCCGGTCGAAGCGCCAGATCTGACCGTAGCGTTCCAGCACCCATTCCACCTTGTCGGTAAAGTGGTCGTGCACATCCACGTACTGACGTCGCCCATGCGCGTTGCACAGCGCATGGATACAGGTCCTCACCGTGGGTTTGTTGTGCGGCAGCGCATCGCTCATGATCAACGGCGGCGGCAAGCCCGGCGCACGCGGCTGCAAGATCTCATCGATGAATTCCCCGGCATGGCCGATGTTGGTCTGGAACAGGATAATGGTTTCGCCCGAGACCAATTCCGCGATCAACCCGGAGCTGTAAACCCCGGTGCGCAACTGCTCCCGCTGGCTGTTGCGTTTCTTTTTCTGAATCGGTGCCTGATCCAGAATCCGGTGCGAGGTGTCATCCAGATGATAATGCCGGGCATCGGCAGCGCGTTGCTGCAAGTGACGGAACACCGGGAGCACGGCGTTGGCGACCTGTTCGCACTGGTCGAATGCCGTCGATGCGGTGACCGGCACGCCCAGCAGATTCTGCAGGCTCTCCTGGCGATAGAAAGGGGTGGGGCCGCCTCCGGTGCCGCCAAAGTACTTGTTCAGGGTGATGACCGAGCGGGCGCTGTAGCCGTATTTCTGGTCAGCTTCGCCATCGGCCAGGACGTCAGCAGACAACGCCGCCGTGAAAAAGGCCCCGCAGGCATTGCAGCGCAAGCGCTCTGACAGGTGCAATTCAGGCGTCAATGGCGCATTCCCGGTAATCCGCAGCAGGCGGGCGGGTTCATATTTGTAGACCTTGCCGATCCCGCAGGCCGGGCAGTCATCCCCTTTTTTCAGACCATCGAGTGGATGATGAATCACCGCCGGTGTTTGCGCCGGGGCTTTGTGGCGGGAGGCACCGGAATGCGGTTTGTCCGGTCGGGATCGCGAGGACTCTGCCGTCTTGGGTGAGACCGTCAGATCCCGCAGCTTCTCAGAGGATTTGACCAGGCCCAGCAGCTTGCGCATCTTGTGCAGGGTGATGTCTTTGTCGGTCAGCCGCTCCTGCAGGAAGGCCAGAGTCTCCAGGGCATCGCACAGCAGGGCCATGTCGGCCTTGCTCAGCGCCAGGTCGTGTTCCTGCGCATCAACAATCCGCGCCTTCAACGCATCCAGTTCAGCGTCATCCATGTCCAGAATCGTGGTACTCACAAGCGCTCCTTCACCGTGTGGCGCAGAGCTTACCGGAAATGGCTTAAATGGCAAATGATTCATTGGCTTAAGCCAGCTTTTTAAAGTGAGCATCATCGGATAACGCTAACCCCTTGAGCAGCAGACTCAACTGGCGTGCGCTCAATACCCCGGCCGGTTCCTCCAACGGACCCGCGACCGGACTGAATCGACCGCTGGACAGGCGTTTGGTCATCAACCAGAAACCATTGCCGTCGTAACGCAGCAAACGGATCTGGGTACGGTTACGGTTCAGGAACACGAACCAGGTATCCTGCCTGGGGTTCTGCTTTAACTGATCCCGGCACAGGGCCTGAAAACCGTCGATACCCCGGCGAAAGTCCGCCGGGTGACGGGCCAGCAATACATGACTGTGAGCCATGAGCTGGATCATGACAACCCTTCCCCGGAGACTCCCAGTCCCTGCATCAGCGCTGTCAGTTGGCGTAAGGTCAGTTGACCCTGGATACGGACCCGGTTCGGCTCCTGAAGCGTCAGGGTGAGATCGACGGGCAACGTTTCCGAAACGACGGATTCAGCTGTCAGGGTTACCGCGATAAATGGGGATTCGCAGCGGCTGTCTTCAACGCCGACGCGATCATCACGCCACTGTTTGAGCATCTTGGGCGTCACACCCAGTGCCTTGCTCAGACGAATTTGCGGATAGTGAGGCAGTAAGTCTACCGCACGCTGACGCAGGTCGGCAGGTACTGGCGAACGCCGGGCGAGGCGCTGTTTGCGCCATACATTGAAATCACGGGCGAGCGGGTGCAAATCCGCTGAAGAAGCGGGTGACGTTGACGACATGGCAATTGACCTCCTGTGGCAGAGAGTTCATTCAAACAGAATCGGTTCAGGAAGTTGCGCTAGGTTGCCGTAAGGTCACAATTCAAACGCCATCGCAGATATCGAGCGAGAAATTGCGATTTACGAACGCTACATAGGCGAGTTTGGGTACCACATGTTTGTGCTGCGCAAAGGAGCGTAACGGAACGCCCTATAAAAGTAGACTTTTGAGACGATTTAACAGCGCTTTCCGGCTATTGTTCGCCACAACAAAGCGCTTAAAACGTTGTTCAAACACTGCTTCATCCGCTTTGAACTGATAGGCCTCAAACAGCTGATGCAAATAGCGTGATGCCGCATCGTAACCACTGGCGCAAGTTCGATCCGCTTGCTCTTGTGCTTGCTGCCAGTAGTGCTCACGCCGATTGTAGATATCCGTCAACGCTTTTTCTTTTTCTGCTTTTTCAATAGCCATTTTCTTTGCGAGTGCTGCGGCTTGCTCTTGCTGTAATTGGCTTTGCGCTTGCTCAATAAAAGGAGAAATCACCTCGGGGGTTAACCAGTATTGATAGTTCTCGTCTGTGTTGACAGGTTCTTTTCGCGTCAGCGCTAAGGCTTGGTGGCGAGTTAGCTGGCCTTGCTCAAACAGCGCGCGTAGTAGCGTGTCTTTCTCAACTTCCGTGAGATTGTTTAGCCACGTATCAAACTGAACCTGGGCTTGTTTGGCTTGATGGCTGGGTTGTGCGTTCAGCACCATGGCGAGTGCCTTAACCAATCCTAAGGGAATATCATACAGCGCTGCAAACGCCTGTTCCTCTTCACTGAGGTGCTCAAAATCGAATTGAATTAACGGCACTCGCTCAACGTCATCATTAAAATCAAACGCTTTGAGCCACATGAAGTACACAAGGCGCCAATCCCCTTGCATTAACCCGCTGCGTAACCCAGCTAAATGCTGGAAAAATTGGTCGGCATGCTCATCGTCAAAATATTCGTCATACTCCTCAAGGGAAAAAATCAGTAACTGCCACTCATCGTTTTCGTGAACATGAAGCCCATCACTTGAAAAGCCAAGTAAAGCTTCAGGGAGTGTTCCTGCTGGTAGCTTGATGTAGGCAACGATTGAGCCCCAATCGGCATAGTAAAAACCAATATCAAAGTATTTTAATATCAGCTCAGAAGGCTCCGCCTTTAGGTCACTGTAGGTGTAATACACCTGAAAGGACGTAGCGCTGATCTCGGCACGGCTTGAAATGGCTCTGAGTGCTTGACGTGCTTTAGCATCTAAATACCCATCCAGACGCTCAAATTTATAGTATTGATATTCGCTCACGATGACCTTGTTATGTATTTATTGTGAATTGAAAAGTTTGTTTTACTTTCATTGAAAAAGCGCTGCATTTTCTTGTTTGCGCTGATCCAATGTCTTAGCAATCGCAGACACGGTTGTTTTACTGATCCCTTGCTGCTGTGCCAGATACGTAAATTGGCTGATGGCTTCTGCGACTTCTTCAATGACTTGCCTTGCATCATGCCAATTCGCAAAGCCAGCACTGGTAGCAAGTTTTTGCATCACCTTAAGCGGTGGCGCTTTACCATAACCTCCGAACGCAGTGGCGTGTTCGTTGAATGGATGTGGGCTGTAGGTAACATCGTAAAAAGGGGCAGGATCCCATTGACCGTCATCCGCTTGCAAGAACGCCCAGTTTTTACTGTGGTCGTCTTGATTAGACGACAGCAGGTTAAAAATGGCGCGGCGAAATTGCAGTTGTCCAGCAGCTGGCGATTTACACAACTGACGGCTGGCTTTAATCAAATCAATGTAATCTAAACTTGGCGTTCGAAAGTCTGCATCCAGTAGCCCGCAAGCGCTGTGCATATGCAATCGACCTGCACTGCGCTTTCTGCCTAAGTCGGCCTGTTCAGTGACATAATCAAAACGCTTAAGCGCCAACCAAGCAGACGCACCGCTTGTAGGTGGTGCTTCAATGAGTTGCCATTGCGGCGGTTGACACTTAGCAAGTTCTGCCATTTGTAAATAAACCGCCTCGCACAAACCTTCTTCATGGCCGAGTGCGAGATTTTTAGAGGTAAACTTCACCAGCCAAGCCTCATCTCCAAGCTGAGCGAAGGTTCGACAATGCTGAGTTTCCCCAGCAGGCATATAAATTTGTGCCTTAGGTCTGGCCCCGCCCGAACTACCTCCGGCGACTAATGCGGCCAACACCTGTTGCGTATGCCCATCTAACTCATCGTGATTATCATCCATATAATCTGACATCGAAGAATCGAACAGCGTTTGTGCTTCTAAGCCTAACGTCGCTAAATCAATATCCGCGTGCGTGGTGGCTGAAAACTCAGACACCGGAGAAAAAGACAATGCTCCCATGCCTTTATCACCGACAAAGGCTAACCTATCCATCGCCGTTAATTGATTAGGCAGGATGCCCTGTTGCCGGAAAATACGATCTTGTAACAGCATGCCCCAGCCATCGGGTAAACAATCTCCAAATACGCCATGTACACCTTGGTGCGGCGCTTTAGGAGCGACTTGAACTTGCGCGTTCGCATGCAAGGTAAAAGGTGATAAGTTGCCAAACTGCTGCAAATAGCTGTCTGCATACTGGAAAAAAACACCTTGCCGATTCTGCGCCAAGACCCCTACTGCAACCTGCTCACCTGAACTTAAGGTGCGAGTCACGGCGAGTTTTTGAATGGGTTTAAAACTCATCTTTTAGCACCTCATCAATACTAGAGGGCATAGTGACCCGTTCTTTGCTAGGTTGTGTGAGTTGATAGAGCCTCTCTAGCGAATCAAGGGTCTGCCATAGCAACAGCAATTGGCGAAATGAAATTTGCCCGGTCAGCTCAAACTTTTTAATGGTGGCCGCAGGTACACAGCTTCGCTCAGCAAGCGCCGCTCGTGACAGCTTTGCCTGCTTCCGTAACTCACGTAAATAAGCCGCATAGGCTTGGCTTACATCGGTATCATCAAGTAAGGTAAAATTCATCCGCAAAGACCGAGTGGATACAGTTATATCCATTATAGCGAAATAAAACAGAAATTGGATACTATTGTATCCGACAACGGATGAGGTGTTGAAAAATCACTCGATAAAGCCCTTCAAAACTGCTATGTTTTAGCTCTAACAGCAGCATAAAAACGGCACTGTTTTTCCATTGCTAACCACTAAGATTTCGTAAAAGCCATAGGCAAGTGGTGGGCAGTTTGGTGGGCAAACAGGCATTTTTGAACGGTTTCTTTTCGATAAACCATTGATTTTGTTAGGGTCTAACCCGCTGCTCAATGAGCAGATCCAAAACATCGAATAGTTTTTTACTCGTCCGACAAGCTGGTATCCGCAAAGAATAAAGAGAGCTGCTGAGAGGGCTACGTTATACTCGACCAGAACGATTTTGCACTTTTACGCGCATAAAAATGCAAAAATGCACACTATTATGCGCATAAAAGTGTGCGGTGGGTTATAGTACAGGCTGTCCACAATCTTAATTGGCAGAAAATTACAATGCAGCGAAACTTACTCAACGCACTAATTGCGTGGAAAAGCCAACCTGTGCGCAAACCATTGTTGATAGATGGTGCAAGGCAAACGGGTAAAACGTATCTGCTGCAAGAGCTGTTTGGTAACACCTTTACCAACATCCTTCGTATCGACTTTCTTGAAAATCCCGCCTACAAAGAAGCGTTCGATGGTTCACTGTCACCCGACGAACTATTAATGAACATTGAGCTTTTGACTAATCAGGCTTTCAACCCAGAAACTGATCTGCTGATATTAGATGAAATTGGCGAATGTGAACGTGCCGTTACTTCGCTTAAGTATTTTGCCGAAAAAGCACCGTCCTATTTTGTCGCAGCCAGCGGCTCGAATATTGGTTTACTCAACACCTTCCCTGTGGGTAAGGTAGAGCAATACAATTTACGACCACTGACCTTCCAGGAATTTATTTATGCATCAAAAGAGCAGGCATTGATCAAAGCGTTTGATAGTCAAGCAAGCTCACCGGCAGTGCACACTAAATTGATGGATAAACTAACGGACTACTTTTTTACTGGTGGTATGCCGGAAGCTGTTTCGGCCTGGTATCAGTTTAAAGATTCAAGCATTTTAGAGCGTGTTGAAAAAGTCACTAAAATTCATGCTGATTTAGTTGAAGGTTATCGCCGCGACTTTGGTAAGTACGCGGGCAAGGTTGATGCCACACTGATTGAATCGGTATTCAATAGTATTCCCGTACAATTATCTCTTGTTAGTGATGAATCAGTTAAGCGCTTTAAATTTAAACACGTGCATGAGCGTAAATCTCGCTACAGCGATTTTGAAACCGCTATCCATTGGCTTAACTGTTGCCGCTTAGCCTTGCCAAACTACCCTATTGAAGGGTTGCCGAAATCACCTCTGGCGGCCTATAAAAAAGAGAATATGGTTAAACTGTTTCTGTTTGATGTGGGCCTGCTCAATCATATGCTAGGCAGTAGTTATAAAGAGATTAAGCAACAAAACTATGAATACAAAGGCTATGTGGCAGAAAACTTTGTTCAACAAGAGCTCACTGCCATTGGCGTTGCCCCAAGTTATTCATGGAATGACGCACGCGCCGAAATCGAATTTATTTTGGCAACAGATGAAGGAAATATCATCCCTGTTGAAGTCAAAAGTGGCAAACGTACAAGAGCAAAATCGCTGGCATCCTACGTTGAAAAATGTGCACCAAGTAAAACCTTTAAGTTAACTGGCACACAAGGGTCATCAGCACTAGAGCTAACCAGTATCGTGATGCCTTTGTATTTCACGCAGTATTTGCCACAGAGATGGTATTAGCTCGTCCACAGAGCGTCAATTCACTGCCAATTTCCCGTTAGATCAATAATTGGTCTTGATTACCGCGATATACTTTCCAAAATAAATTGAATAAAGGAAGGCTTTTGCTTAGCACAATTGTCTCTTCGACTCCCGTCCGTTGTGTTTGGGTGGCGCTACTTTACATTGTGGCCGCCCGAACCGGGCAGCTATTTTCCATTGAGCCTGCGAATGTCACGCCCGTCTGGCTGCCCTCGGGCTTGATGCTGGCGCTCGCGCTGGTCTGGGGATGGCGAATTGCTCCCGGAATTTTTCTGGGTGCCTTCATTGGCAATGCCTGGGCGTATTGGTCATGGACCGATAATGGCCTGTTGCTGCGTGCGCTGGGCTCGGCGACCTTCAATGGCGTCGGAGATGCCGTTGGTCTGGTCGTGATGGCTCGCCTTATTCAAAAAATATCTCAGCCCTCAGACTGGCTGCGAACCCGCAAAGGACTGGCAAGTCTGATCATATTGGGTGGGGGTGGCGCTGCGATGATCAGCTCGATCATGGGTGTTGGTGGGCTTCAGTTGTTCGGGCACCTTGAGGTGGGGCAGTTCTGGCGGGTCTTCACAACCTGGCTCGTAGGGGATGCCGTCGGTGTTCTCGTTATGGCGCCTCTGGTATTGGCCTGGATGCAGCCACCGCGCGATTCGGATGTACTTCCGACGCCGGTGTTGGTGGGAAGCTTGTCTTACGCCGCTTTTATCACTGCACTGCTTTTTGATCTGATTAAATTACCGGGTAGCTGGCACTATGCGGCGCCCTTACTCCTGCCCCCGCTATTTTATGCCATGATGACCTATGGTTTGCGTCTGGTTTACAGCCTGCTGGCCGTCGTCTCGGTTGTCGCGGTAATGGCCACCTCAAAGGGGATGGGGCCTTTGTCTTATAAAGGTGCCGCAGATGCCCTGCTTCAATTGCAGTTGTTTATTGGCGTCTTTTCACTGAGTCTATACACCATGGGAATACTGGCATTAGAGCAACAAAATGTGCGGTGGAGCCTGAAACAACGGCAGGAGGAGCTCGAGCATCTCTACCGGCAAGACGCGCTGACCGGGCTATGGAATCGCTACAGAATCAGTGAGTTTATCGAACTGGAGCTGGCTCGATTCAGGCGTGAAGAGCTCCCCTTTGGTGTCATTCTGATGGATATTGATCACTTCAAGAAAATCAATGACACCCTTGGGCACCTGGTCGGTGATGAAGTGTTACGTGAGTTGAGTGCTTTATTGCATGAGCATATCCGCGAAAAGGATCTGATGGGGCGCTGGGGGGGAGAAGAATTCATCGTGATCGTCACCCATACCCAGATAGAAGCGCTTCGGCAGTTGGCAGATAAGCTGCGGGAGCTGTGTGAGAACCACCGCTTTGGTAAGCGTGGCCTCTATGTGACACTGAGTGTAGGTTTGACGATGGTGAAGGCGGGAGATACAGAACTTCTTTTGCTTGATCGGGCGGATAGTGCCCTTTATGAAGCCAAGCAAGGTGGGCGTAACCGGGTGGTTACGCGCTAGGCGAGAGGAGGCGTTTTTGTTCTTATTCCTAAGCATCGTTTATACTTATCTGATTGTAGAGAGGAAAGCCTATGTCGCTCGTTCAGGTAAATCCCGCGCCGGGGTCTTTGTACGTTATTTCTGCCCCGTCCGGTGCTGGAAAAACCAGTCTGGTGTCAGCTTTGCTCGAAGACGATAGCCATGTTCGGCTATCTATTTCCCACACGACCCGAGCGCCACGCTCTGCCGAACAACCCGGCGTCAGCTATCACTTTGTAGATCGCCCGACCTTTGTCAGCATGATTGGGCAGGGCGCGTTCATGGAGCATGCAGAGGTGTTTGGTAATTTTTACGGGACCTCGCATGACTCGGTAAACCGTGCGATGGAAGCGGGTGCGGATGTGATCCTTGAAATCGATTGGCAGGGGGCGCAGCAGATTCGTCGTACCCGCCCGGATTGCATTACCGTCTTTATTTTGCCGCCGTCGCTGCCTGCGCTGAAGCAGCGTCTGCAAAATCGGGGGCAGGACAGCGCCGAGGTCATTGAGCGGCGCTTGAAAGAGGCGTCAGAAGAAATCTCCCATTACGGCGAGTATGATTATTTGGTTGTGAATGAAACCTTCGACGTTGCGCTCAAAGATCTCAAGGCGATTTTTCGTGCGGAGCGCCTGCGCCGATCCCTGCAGCAGCTGCGGTACGAGAGTGTTCTCTCACATCTGATCAGCGGTACAGATAACAGCGCGTAGTGAATCGTGCTTGAATTGTGACCGCGATGTGAATAACATACAGCCCCTTTAACTTCATCTGTCCCTCCGAGTGGAGCATTCATGGCACGCGTAACGGTAGAAGATTGTCTGGAACAAATTCCTAATCGATTTGAGTTGGTCTTGCTGGGTAGCAAGCGGGCTCGTCAACTGGCCACTGGTGGTAAGGATTCCAAGGTTGACTGGTCGAATGATAAGGCGACTGTTGTTGCCCTGCGTGAAATCGCGGAAGGTAAAGTCACCCGTGAAATGATTGAAGACGACGAAGACTGAGTTAGTCCGTTCTCGCCGGGAGCTCCGTTCTGGGGCTCCTCTTGCAAATGTCAAACGCCTCTATATATTGGTAGTATGATAATGCTACCGGGTAAGTTGTGTGCCAACGATTGACTCCCTTGCCGAAAGGCTGCAGACCTATCTTGATACAAGCCAGGTAAATGTAGTTCGTCGCGCCTATTATTACGCCGAGCAGGCACACGAGGGCCAATACCGGCGCAGTGGCGAACCCTACATCGTTCACCCGCTCGCGGTGGCTCAGGTGTTGGCCGATCTGCAACTCGATCACCAGTGCCTCGCTGCGGCGATGCTGCATGATGTAATTGAAGATACCGGCATTCCTAAAGAAGCGATATCGGCACAGTTTGGCGAAGCGATTGCCGAGTTGGTGGATGGTGTCAGCAAGCTGACCCAGATCGAGTTCAAGTCCAAGGCCGAGGCTCAGGCCGAGAATTTCCAGAAAATGACACTCGCTATGGCGCGGGATATTCGGGTTATTCTGGTGAAGTTGGCTGACCGGCTGCATAACATGCGGACGCTGGGGCCGCTCAAGCCCGAAAAGCGACGTCGCATTGCCTCGGAAACCCTGGATATCTACGCCCCGATTGCCAACCGACTCGGTATACGGAATATGTATGTCGAATTGGAGGATTTAGGCTTTCAGGCGATGTACCCGATGCGGGCGCGTTATATTCAGGAGGCGATCCGGAAGTTGCGAACCGAGCATCAGGAAATCATTTCTGACATTCGCAACAAACTGGAGAGTGCGCTGACGACCCAGGGTATTGATGGGCGGGTCTCCGGCAGGGAAAAGCACCTAAATAGTATCTATCGCAAGATGAAGGCCAAACGCCGGTCATTCCAGGACATCATGGATGTGTATGCGTTCCGTATCGTGACGGATACTGTTGATAACTGCTATCGCATCCTGGGTGTTGTGCATAGCTTGTTCAAGCCGGTGCCGGGTCGTTTCAAGGATTATATCGCAGTGCCCAAAGGCAATGGCTATCAATCGTTGCACACCACTCTGTTTGGTGCAAAAGTGAACATTGAGGTGCAGATCCGTACAGATGAAATGGAACGGATTGCCAGTACGGGAGTGGCTGCACATTGGGTCTATAAGGGCGAGTCCTTCATGTCAGGAACCCAGCAGCTGAGGGCTGAAAAATGGGTTCAGAATCTGATGCTCCTGAGTGAGCAGGCCAACGACTCGCTCGAATTCATTGAGCATGTGAAGATGGATCTGTTTGCTGACGAGATCTACGTATTCACACCCAAAGGCCGGATACTTGAATTGCCAGGCGGCGCAACACCGCTGGATTTTGCCTATTCCATTCACACTGACATCGGCAATTCTGCGGTTGCTTGCCGGATTAACAAGCATTTGTCCTCACTGAGCGTACCTCTGAAGAATGGTCAGACGGTTGAGGTGATTACCGCGCCAGGGGCCAAACCGCGTCTGGCCTGGCTCGATTATGTGGTGACCCCGCGGGCGAAAAGCCATATCCGTCATCAGCTCAAGCAGCAGAAACAATCGGAGGCTCGCGAGCTGGGACGTAAAATGCTGAAAAAGAATCTGCAGAGTTTTGGCAAGGCGCTGGAGGAGTTGTCCGGCGAGCATATTGCACGCGTGCTTCAGCACAACCAGATTCCGACCATGGAAAAACTTTACGAAGATATTGGCATGGGCTCGCGCATGTCCTTTATTCTGGCGCGCCAGCTTGTCTCAGATCAGGCGGTATCGGAAATTCAGCCAATGCTGCAATCAGAGGGTGACAAGCCTGCGCTGGTGATCGAGGGAACGGAAGGGGCCGTGCTGAATTTCGCGCATTGCTGCAAGCCGATTCCGGGCGACCCCATTGTCGGAGTCAGTGGCAGCGGTAACGGTCTGACCATCCATTCTGAAACCTGCGAGCGGGTGCGGAATATTCTGCAGGATCCAGAGCAATGTATTCATCTGAAATGGGCCAAGGATATTACGGATGAATTTTCGGTTGCGTTACGCATTGAGATTGAGAAACGCCGCGGTATGATTGCGGAGTTGGCCAGTGCCATTTCGCTGGCCGATGCCAATATCGAAAAAATTAGCGTGGATGACCAGAACGCAAAATTAAGTTCAGTCAGCATGGTCATCAAAGTAAAAGGTCGGGCTCACCTTGCCCGTGTGATGCGACGACTTAAAAACCTCAAGGCGGTCAGCGCGCTGGCCCGAGTCAAACATTAAGGAATATGAATGTCGAATAAATCCATCTTGCAAACCGATAAAGCGCCCAAGGCTATCGGAACCTACTCGCAAGCAGTCAAAGTGGGCTCTACTGTGTTTCTGTCGGGTCAGATTCCGTTGGACCCGGAAACAATGGCGCTGGTGGGGGGCGATTTTGCCGCACGGACCCGTCGGGTCTTCGATAATCTTAAGGCGGTCTGCGAGGCAGCGGGTGGTAGTCTGTCCGATATCGTCAAATTGAACATTTACATGACTGATCTGAATAATTTCGCCACCGTGAATCAAGTAATGGCGACCTACTTTCAGGAGCCTTATCCGGCGCGTGCGGCCGTTGGCGTTGCCGCCCTTCCCAAAGGAGCGGACGTCGAAATGGACGCCATCATGGTAATGTCCTGAGGCCCAGTCGGGTCAGCATTTCACTGTACCCTTCCCGAAACGTCGGGTAGCGGAAGCAATAGCCGCTCTCCAGGATGCGCCGGTTTGAGCATCGCTTACTGCCGGCGCGTCGTCGCGCTTCACCCACCTCGCTATGGCGTCCTTTTGCTTCCGTTCCCAATTGCGTGGCCAGCCACTTCATCACTTCGTGTAAGGGGGTTGGCTCGTTGTCACTGGCCAGGTAGCACTTTTCAAGGGGCTGGCCTCGCGTTTGCCGCCTGATTAAATGGGCCATAATGCCCACGGCATCCTCTTCGTGAATTCGATTGGAATAGCCGGTGGGACCTTCTGCATCAAAGTCTCCCTTTTGGGTCTGCCGGATCAGGCGTGTTCGTTCGCCACCATAAATGCCACTGAAGCGGATAACGGTTCCGGGAAAGGGCGCTGCATCCAGGTTTTTTTCGGCCTTGAGAAGCTGCTGTCCGGCAAATCCATTGCCTAATGCCGGGCTTGATTCGTCGATCCATTCATCGTCATTCTGACGGTACACACTGGTAGATGACACCAGATAGAAGCGTTTGGGTGGTGTCGGGGTCAGACCCATCAGCACGGTTGCGAGCGCATCGCCATAGATCTTAGCGTAAGCGGTTTCGCTGTAGTCGGCGGGAGACAGACAAAAGACAACCTGCTCGAAGTGCGCTCCTGACAGCGACGCGGGATAGCGCTGCGAAAGATCTGCTGCCACATGCCAAATCGCGGTGTGGGTTTGCGGCGACCGGGAGACCGCCGTGATGTCGTAGTCCAGGCTCAGGTGCTCCGCCAGTGCCCGGTTCAATTGGCCATAGCCCAGTAACAGTAATGACGGCTTATGCATTGCGTCTATCCCGATGTCCATTTATGCTAGGTACAGCCTATCAGCATACGGCAAAACTGCCGTGTGACCAAGGAGTTACCATGACCCTGACCGAGCTTCGATACATCGTCACCCTGGCAGAAGAAAAGCACTTCGGCAAGGCAGCCGAACGCTGTCATGTCAGTCAGCCAACCCTGAGTGTGGCCGTGAAAAAGCTTGAAGAAGAGCTTGAGGTCACGCTGTTTGAGCGGAGCAAGAGTCACATTACCGTCACCGAGACCGGGCTTCAGGTTGTGCGTCAGGCACAACGGGTGCTGGATCAGGTGAGTGTGATCCGTGACATCGCCTCGGTCGGGAAGGATCAGCTTAACGCGCCCCTCAGAGTCGGTGCGATTTACACCATCGGGCCTTACCTGTTTCCGCATCTGCTGCCGGAGCTGCACCGTGCGGCGCCCCGCATGCCTCTTTACATTGAGGAAAATTACACGGCTGTGCTGCGTGAAAAACTGCGCCAGTCCGAACTGGATGCCATCATTGTCGCGTTGCCATTCAATGAGCCGGAGGTCGTAACCTTGCCTCTGTACGATGAGCCATTTGTGGTGTTGATGCCTGCCGGACATCCGCTGAGTCGTTTTGATGAAATTAACAGTGAGCAGCTGTCGGCAGAAGACCTGCTGCTGCTGGGCCCCGGGCACTGTTTTCGGGATCAGGTGTTGGAGGCCTGTCCTGATCTGTTGCAGAAACTGAACGCGCCGTCTCGCAAGGAACCCACCCGCAGCCTCGTGACTGAGGGCAGCTCACTCGAAACCATTCGTCATATGGTGGCATCCGGGCTCGGTATCTCCGTTCTTCCTCTGTCCGCCGCAGGGCAGGATCGTTATCCTCCCGGTTTGATTACCGTGCGTCCGTTTGCATCTCCGGCCCCCTTTCGAACGGTGGGGCTCGCCTGGCGGGTAACCTTTCCCCGGCCCAAGGCCATCGACATGCTAGGCCTGGCGGCAGGACAGTGCCGTGTCATGCCCAAGGTAGCTCTTGCTCATGAGTCCCGCTGAGTCATCCGAGATAACGCAAAGCCGTTTAGAGACTCGACCGGTTTCCAGCCTGAAAGGAGTGGGGCCGGCATTACAGGTCTCACTCAATCGGCTTGGCATTCATACCGTACAAGACTTGCTTTTTCATTTACCGCTACGGTATGAGGATCGGACACGAATCCATTCGATTGCCCAGCTTCTGCCCGGTCAGCCCGCCCAGGTTGAAGGCGAGGTAGTTGAGGCTCGAATAGAACCTGGCCGTCGTCGCAGCCTTTTTGTGCGCCTGCGGGATGCGACCGGACAGTTGGCCTTGCGATTTTATGCCTTCAACAAGGCGCAGCAGGCACGCTTTGTCCCGGGTAGTCACTTTCGTTGTTACGGTGAGGTTCGTATGGGGCGCTCGGGCTACGAAATGTACCACCCCGAGTGTCGGGTGCTTGAACCCGGTCAGCCAGCAGAGGTGGCGGATGCGCTCTTGCCGATCTATCCGGCTGTCGAAGGGCTTGCGCAGCGTCGCTTGCAGGGCCTTGTAGCGCAAGCCCTGGCGCAGTTGAAATCTCAGCCGGTGCAGGACTGGTTGCCAGAACGACGCATGGCCGCACTGCGCCTGCCGTCATTAAATGCCGCGCTTTTTCAGGTCCATCAGCCCAGGGTCGATCAGGTGTTTACACTTGAGAGCGGCAATCCGGCGCGTGATCGCCTGGCGTTTGAGGAATTGGTAGCCCATCATCTGAGCCTGCTGAAGCTTCGCCGGGAAATCCAGTCCCGTCAGGCCCAGACCTTCAACGCACCGGGGCAGGAAGATCAGGCGTTCAGGCAGCGCCTGCCTTTTGGTTTGACTGCTGCGCAGGAGCGGGTGCTGGCTGAAATTCGCGCGGATCTTGGGCAGTCTGTTCCGATGCTTCGGTTGGTTCAGGGGGATGTCGGATCGGGTAAAACGGTCGTTGCGGCACTCTCGGCACTTACCGTCATGGCGTGCGGTCAACAGTGTGCGCTGATGGCGCCGACTGAAATTCTGGCTGAGCAGCATTTGAATAATATGAAGCGCTGGTTTGAGCCCCTGGGGTATACCGTTGTCTGGGTCAGTGGTAAGCAAAAGGTGCGCGAACGCCGTGAGGCGCTCGAGCGGGTCCAATCAGGTGAGGCGACGATGGTGGTGGGGACGCATGCGTTGTTTCAGGAGGAGGTCGAGTTTGCCCGACTTGCACTGGTCATCGTCGATGAACAGCACCGGTTTGGGGTGCATCAGCGACTGGCCTTGCAAGCCAAGGGGCGTGACAGTGTGCCCCATCAATTGATCATGACGGCGACCCCCATTCCCCGCACACTCGCAATGAGTGCCTATGCAGATCTGGACACCTCTGTCATTGATGAGCTGCCCCCTGGTCGTTCGCCGATCGTGACACGTGCAGTAGCGGATAGCCGCCGTGAGGAGGTTGTTGAGCGGGTGCGTCTGGCGTGTCGTGAAGGTCGGCAGGTCTATTGGGTCTGCACACTGATCGAAGAGTCTGACGCGCTGCAATGTCAGGCCGCCGAAGTGACGGCACAGTATTTACATGAACAACTGCCTGACGTCACCGTTGGGCTGGTTCATGGACGTCTGGCAGGGACAGAAAAGGCGGCCGTCATGGAGCAATTTGCCGCAAATAATTTGCAACTGTTAGTGGCTACGACGGTGATCGAGGTCGGCGTTGATGTGCCCAATGCCAGTTTGATGGTGATTGAAAACCCGGAAAGGCTGGGGTTGGCGCAGCTTCACCAATTGCGAGGACGGGTAGGGCGGGGTATTCATCAGAGTTATTGTTTGCTGCTCTACCATGCGCCTTTGTCACAGAATGCACGCAGTCGTCTGCAGGCGCTGAGAGAGTCGCAGGACGGCTTTTATATTGCTGAGCGTGATCTGGAGCTGCGTGGACCGGGTGAATTGCTGGGAACACGGCAAACTGGCGTTGCTGGATTCCGTATCGCCGACCTGGAGCGCGATGGGCATTGGCTGGAGTCTGTTCGGGATCTTGCCAGTGCACTGCCAGAAGCGTCGCCTGCCGTTGACGGGCTGATTCAGCGTTGGTTGGGCGTGCGAGTACAATATGCCCAGGTTTAAGCGACAGTGATTCAAAGCCTGCTATGCTTTAGAGGCTTAAAAAGAATTTCCGTCGTCAGGGGATCGTGTTCATGCTGCCAGGGTCTGTGTCCCGTTTACTTAATGATTATTCGAATGAATGTGCGGATACAGGTGGGCCGACCGGCCAGATAAGCCTTGTTGATGCACGCCAGGCGCCGCGTGAACAGCGGGTGAGAGCATGCGTTCTGCATGATGGCTATGGGCGCGTGCATCTGATTGTTCCAGAAAGTGGGCTGGTTGACCTTGAACGTATCAATATTGAGCTTAGCCGGGAGCTGCGCTGCCTGCCGCTGCAGGAACAGCAGGCGCTGATGGCCAAATGTGGCTGGCAGGAACTGCCAGTCATCCCCAATCTGAATGGCTTGCCGGTCATTGTCGACCCCTCGGTCTATGAGCTGGATAAACTGTGTGTGGCCTCTGACAGCCCAGATAAAATGCTTCAGGTGGACCAGAGTGTATTTGCCTGGCTAATGAAACGTGTCAGAGCCAAGAGTCTGAGTTGTCTGGTCAGGTTGCCGCAGATCCGGGTAAATCACAGTGACCCTCAGCAGGACTCTGATCAGATCAAGCAGGCGATCCAAAGCTTTACAACGCTGCGTATTCAAAAGCGCCTGGAAGATACACTGGAGATGCCCCCTCTGCCTGAAACCGCACGCCGTATTATCAAGTTGCGCGTGGATCCCGACGCGGGCGTGTCTGACCTGGCGGACATTGTGGAAACTGACCCCAGCCTCGCGGCGCAGCTGGTCAGCTGGGCGCGATCAAGCTTTTATGCCGCGCCAGGTAAGATCCGCTCGGTACAGGATGCGATCGTTCGGGTGTTGGGCTTTGAACTGGTAATGAATCTTGCAATGGGGCTATCGCTTGGGCGAACCCTGAACCTGCCGAAGGACGCTGCAGAGGGCTATACCCCCTACTGGGAGCAGGCGGTCTGGACGGCGACGCTGTGCGGTGCACTGACGACGGCGATGCCGAAAGAAAAGCGCCCTGAATATGGCCTGACCTACCTTGCAGGTCTTCTGCACAATTATGGCTACCTGGTGCTGGCGCATGTGTTTCCACCCCATTTCTCTCTTGTCTGTCGCTCCGTCGAGGTCAACCGTCAGGTTGACCCTGAGAACTGCGAGCATCACCTTTTGGGCATAACGCGAGAGCAGATTGGCAGTATGTTGATGAAAGTCTGGAACATGCCTGAAGAAATCGTTACCGCACTGCGTTACCAGAAGAACCCCTTCTACACCGGCGAGTATGCGGCGTATGCCAGTTTGTTATTCCTTGCTCAGCAATTGCTGCGCCAGAAGGGTGTTAGTGATGGGCCTGTGCAGCCTATTCCTCAGTCACTATGGGAGACTCTGGGACTCGACCCTGAAACGGCGGAAAAGGTAATCAGCGAACTCCTCGCCATGTCAGAAGAAATGCAGGCGCTGGCGAACAATTTACAGACCGCTGTCTAACTAAGTGTCAGTTTTTTTTACGCAGCTATCTTCGATCAGGCAATTTTTTTTACACTTGATTGGATGGGCAGCGTTTTGTTTTTGTGCGTAACTTGTTGAATGTTAATGGTTGTGTGGGTGTTGGTTTGTTATGTGCTGTTCACTTGTTACTACACTGGCGTGATGAGCAGGGTTTCTGGCTGTCATTTGCAGGGTAGACCTCGCTTGTTTTGAGAGAGGGTGAGTGAAACCAGTTATTCATTTGGCGGTGAATAATTACACGGGGCATCTGGCCCCGTTTTTTTTGTCTACAAAAGACACAGAACTTTACCTCGACTTCCTGTATACTTGTACTTATCGCGTTAAATTCATTCCGAATCGTCTTTCCGTGGTAGATTTTTAGCCTATGCAATCCGAGACTCCGTCCGCCTTCACGCAAGAAAAAGCCCCTGTAAACTGGCCCGCAGCCCTGATTTTTGCCGGCACCTTTGCGGTAACGGTCAGCCTGGTTCCGCTATACGGCTATTACTTTGGTTATGATGCGGTTGAATGGTTCGCATTTATTGTGATGCTGGCGCTCTGCGGCTTTTCGATCACAGCCGGTTACCATCGGCTGTGGTCACACAAGACATACGAAGCGCATATCGCCGTTCGCTACTTCTGGGCGTTCTGGGGTGCATGTTCGCTGCAAAACACTATTCTGGCCTGGAGTTCTGGCCATCGCCGCCACCACCGGCACGTCGATAGTGAAGAGAAAGATCCGTACTCGATTCGCCGCGGCTTTTGGTTTGCGCACATGGGCTGGATGTTGCGTAACTATAAAAGTGGTGAAGTTGATCTGAGCAACGTCGCTGACCTGCAGCGTGATCCGGTCGTCATGTGGCAGCAGCGCCATTATGCCAAGCTGGTGCTTATCTCGAATGTCGGTGTGCCAGTCGCGCTGGGACTGCTCAATGGCGATGTGCTGGGTATGTTCCTGCTGGCTGGTTTTTTGCGTCTCGTGATCAGTCACCATGTAACGTTCTTCATAAACAGCCTTTGTCATATGTGGGGCCGTCAACCTTATACGGACACTAATACCGCCCGTGATAATCCGTTGCTGGCCTTGGTCACCTATGGCGAGGGCTACCATAATTTTCACCACTTCTTCCAGACCGACTATCGTAACGGTGTGCGTTGGTGGCAGTTTGACCCGACCAAGTGGATTATCTTTGGGATGTCCTGGGTGGGGTTGACCACGAACCTGAAACGTGTGCCCGATTTCAAAATTCAGGAAGCCGTTGTCAATATGCAATTCAAATGTGCCAATGACCGTCTGAAAAGAGCCCCCTTCCCGAATATGGAAGGGGTGCACGAACTGCTCGAAAAAGAGTACCAGCAGTTCATGGATACGCTGGCAGAATGGAAGCGCCTGCGCATTGAGTGGTATGAAGACAAGCGCAAGGTTCTTGTCGATACCAAAGAAGCCTGGCAGGGCCGTTTTCAGCAAGCAGCGGTGAAATACCGCATCAAGGAAGTCGAATATATGCTGAAAATGCAACAGAAGCGTCTGAACGTTTTGTTGAGCGGTTTTGGTCAGGCCCAGCCCGCCTGATCGCAATCCCCCAACTGGATTCTTCTCACCCGATGTGCATGCATTGATAGGGTAAATGTCATAGAACTATCTATACTTTCAGGATATTAATTGTGTTAAGGCGCATTGATGCCTCGCAGACACACCCCAATTCGATCCTGTTTTCACCGTCTCCTCTGGAGCATGGGGGTTCTGCTCCTGTGCTTCGCGAACCTTTCCTTCGCGCAGCTATCCCTCGGTGGCAAGATTACGCTATCCCCCGAATTTGAGGGGCCCATCAAGCTGGAAAGGTCTGTTTCCTGCTTCACCGATCTGGAAAATGCCCGCGTACTGGATGATTTTCGATCCGGTCATTACCGTGACGACTTTGTCTCTCTGGACAAGAACTCTCATTCTCTGGGGTATGCTGATCACACGTATTGGCTCGCGTTTCAATTAGATTATATCGCCGGTAGTCATCCACTACCGGTAGAATTCTTTATTAAAAATAATTTTTCCTTGCTGGATGAAATCGACATTTACGTCATTCGGGAACACCCCAATCCTGCCACCTTAGCGGCGCTCCAGAATCCGGTTCGCCGGTCTAAAATGACACCGGAACAAATGGACCCCTATCTTGAAGTGTATCGCTTGGGTGAATTGCGCCCCTTCGCGAATAACCGCTTTGTCTTCCCGAGGCAAATAGCGGGCATCACATTTACGGTGTCTGAAAGGGCGCAAGTGCTGATTCGAGTTCGCTCCGCCGGTTCAAAAATTCTGCAGATGAGTCTGGAATCTCAGCGAAGTATTTTGAGTTTTATGCTGACGGAAGGTGGGTTCCTGGCCGCTTTCTATGCGGTGATGGCGGCGATGGTGTTATACAACCTGTTTGTCTTCATCGCAGTCAGAGAAAAGGCTTATTTTTACTATGTTGTTTCGATATTCACTTTCCTGTTAGCGCAGTTTACCCTGGACGGTCTACCCTGGGCCGTTCAATTGTTTAAGGAGCCTTTCTGGGTCAACCAGTTTTTGCCACTCTCGATTTGCATGGCCTGGGTGTGCATGCTGACCTTCTTTCGAAGCTTTCTCGAGACTAAAAAGTACGCGCCGCTTGCTGATCATGCCTTGCGTATTTTGCTCTTGCTCTATTTTTATTGGTGTTTCCTCTCGCCGATCGTGGAGTATGGGGTTTACATTCAGGTCACCGCAATAGCAACGTTAATCTGTTGTTTAATGGTCTCGTTTGTTGGGGCTTATATTTGGTCCAAGGGCAATACCATCGCGGGCTATTTTATGTTTGCCTGGATGGTTTACATGGCCGGTGCCTCCATCATCATGTTCAATACATTGGGCTTGATGGACTCCGGCTGGCTGGGCTTGCACAGCTCTCAGTTGGGGTCATTGGGTAACGTTTTGCTCTTGTCTCTGGCATTAGCTGACAATATCAACAGCAAAAAGCGCCGTATGGAAAGGGCGATTAAGGAATCGGAGCGGGCGCGTCGGGAAACGCTGCGCGCCAATGAGCGTGCCCAGATTAACCTGCAGAAATTCAGGCAGATTTGGGAAAACGCTCGGGAGGGGATTTTTCAGTGTTCACTGGATGGACGCTTTATCAGTGCCAACCCGATGCTGGCAAATATTCTGGGCTATGAGTCGAATCAGGATCTGGTAGATAGTATCAGCGATATCGGTGAGCAGTTGTATGCCGATCCAGAGGATCGACGGGTCTTTGAGCAGCGCCTGGCAGACCAGGGGCATATCGAAGATTTTGAGTGTCTCTTGCAGCGCAAGGATGGAAGCCAGTTCTGGAGCAGTAGTTCAGCGCACATGATTCGTGACGAAAGCGGGCAGCCTTCTTATATCGAAGGAACACTCGTGGACATCAGTGAGCGCATGGAAAAAGAGAAAGCGCAGCGTGACCGGGAGGCGGCTGAAGCCTCAACGGCGGCTAAGAGTGAATTTCTGGCCAACATGAGCCACGAAATTCGAACGCCCATGAATGCCATTATTGGCTTCACCGACCTGGCGCTTCGTTCCGAGCTGAGTCCACGCCAAAAAGATTACCTTGGTAAAATCAATACGTCGGCCCGCAATCTCCTGGGCATCATCAATGACATTCTCGACTTCTCGAAAATTGAAGCGGGCCGCATGGAGCTCGAAAATACCCCCTTTGACCTGGCAGATGTGACAACAAACATCCTGGATCTGTTTTCTGAACGGGTGTCTCAGAAGGGGCTGGAGCTGTCTGTCCATTTGCGCAAAGGTACGCCTCGTAAGGTGATCGGAGACCCTCTGAGACTTGGGCAGGTCCTGACCAATCTTATTGGAAATGCGGTTAAATTTACCAGCGAGGGTGAGATTTGCCTGATGGTGGAGGCCATGGAAAGCGAGTCGTCTGACGCGAGTCCACCCGTCCAGCGTTTACTGTTTAAAATTCGCGATAGCGGTATCGGAATACCGCGCAACAAAATCGCAGCCCTTTTTACGCCGTTTACCCAGGTAGATGGTTCTACGACACGTAAATTTGGCGGCACGGGCCTTGGTCTGAGTATTTGTAAGCAAATTGTCGAACTCATGAACGGCGCGATCTCGGTTACCAGCGAATTGAACAAAGGCAGCGAGTTTGCCTTTGAGATTGATCTGGGGCTGCAGGCGGATCAGGTCACAGACGTTCCTGCGGGGGGGCATTTAAAAGGGCGTCGGGTGTTGCTGGTTGATGATCCTGATGCCGGGCACGGTTGCCTGGTCGAAATGTTGGAAGAGGCTGGCTGTGATGTCAGTGTGCTGATTCCAGAGTTTAATTGGGAGCAACAATTAACCGAGTCCCTTAAGGCGACCACGTTTGAATGGTGTCTGATTGATCGAAATCTGCAGGCCGCCTCGACGGAGCAGGTCACCGAGTTGGTGCGCTTAATCAACCCAGAACTGCCTCTGATACTGGGAGTACTGGCGAGTGAAGAACATTTGATGCAGGTGATTCGCGAGGGGCAGCACGTTGCACTGTTTAAACCGTTCAATGACAGTCAGGTTCATGAAGCCTGTTTACGTGCGTTGGGCCTCCTCCCTCACGAAGATCAGCGTGAGGACATCGTCACAGAAGGTCAAACCTTCGCGCAGTTGGAAGGCTATTCGGTATTACTGGTCGAAGACACGTTTTTCAATCAACAGCTTGCCATGGAATACCTGGCAGATTTCGGAATTGTTCCTGACCTTGCCGAGAATGGGGAGGAGGCTTTGCGTAAGCTGGGTTTGAAGCACTACGATGTGGTGTTGATGGATTGCCAGATGCCTGTCATGGATGGTTATGAGGCAACCCGGCGCATTCGAAAAATTCCCCGTTTTGAGCAATTGCCTGTCATCGCGATGACCGCCAATGCGATGAAAGGAGATCGCGAGAAATGTCTGGATGCGGGGATGAGTGATTATTTGACCAAGCCAATTGATCCTTATCTGCTTCATGAGACGCTGGTTAAGTATTTGCCAGAGCAGGGGGCGAGCGCCAGTGTAGAGCGTGAGCCAGAGGTCGCCCTAAGTGCGGCTGCCGTTGAAGTGCTTCTTGATGCCTATGATCGTGGTGATCTGGCCGTGTGTCGTCGTCAAGTAAAAGCGTTGATACGGCATGCTGAACGGCAGGATGCCGCAGAGCTTGTTCGTACCTTTAAGGAAATCAGTGAGGCGCTGGGGCATTCAGACCGGCCCGTTGAGTCGTTACTTTACAGAGCTGAAAATCAAATCCAAGCTTATTTGAAAGCCAATGAGAATGCTTGAGGAGTCAATATGAACATTCGGGTCATGACGGATGAAAGGCAGCAGGATTCGCCGGCGCAGGTGCCTCAGCAGGAAGGGCTGAGTGCAACGACTCAGGTGAGACTCTCGCGCCAGAATGGGGATCGGGAAGGGGAGCCTCAGAGCGTGGCTCCTAAGTCGATCGAGCAGGCACAAATCCGAATCCTGTTAGCCAGCTATTCTGATATCCTCTTCGTGATTATGCCCTTTATCGTGGTGCTGGTTCTCAAGTCTTTTAAAGTGCCAGTGGTGGCGGTTCTGGCCAGCCCGGAATGGGCGCTGGCCAGTGCGGTGCTGGGTGGACTCGCCGTTGTGAAGCTCATGTTGGGGCTGGTCAGTCATGATAAGATGACCCGCTATCGGGAGCGGCTGGTATTTATGGTGGCAGCCACCACCTTTCTGTTACTCATGCCCAGTCTTTTGCTTGCGGGTATCGCCTATGTCATGGAAACGCCGCCTACTTTCCTGGTTTACATACATCCGGTTCTGCTGATCGTTGCGATAGCGGTCTATTCCGGCTCGGTTCAGAGCGCGCAGAGTCTGTTAAAGAAAGAAGAGGATTAAACCACTTTGCGCAGTGTGTTGAGCAAGGTGTCGCAAGCCGCTTGGTAGTTTGCGGCCTGCTCAGACTTAATCAAATCATCCAGCACCATCGCCTGTTCAGTGATTTCAGGAAAGCCGAAGCTGGCGGCACAGCCTTTCAACTGATGTGCAATTCGTCGAACGGCTTCCCAATCGCCTTGAGTGCGGGCCTGTTCCAGTGAACTTGTGTCCTGGGGCAGGGACTCGATGAAAAACTGCCTTAACTGTTCACGTTTACGTGCTTTCTTTTTTTCTTTTGAATCGTCACTGTCGACGACGGTCAGTGTAGGGGCTTGCGGGGGGCTGTGCTCACGCGGTTCCTGAGCGACGGACGCCTCGGCGAGGTCAGACTTTTGTTTCTCTAATGGAAGAATGATCGTATACCCCTGTAGAACACCTTGCGTGATCATCTCAACGCAGCTGCCCTCCAGGGCCTGGGCCAACGCCAGCAAGTAGTGGCTGCGAGCTTTTTGCAAGGGCGAAAGTGTTTCCTTTGTCTGGCTGGTCAGGGGGGTAGGGGTCTGCAGTGTGAGCACCAGACGTTGACGCCGCGAATCTTCCCGAATATCCAGGTGCGGAAGGGTATCGCGTCCTCCTTCACTGAGCCAATGAGCGCCGATCAAAAGAAATAACTCCCTGAGTTGGTCGATGCGTTCAGGCGTCAACCCGGGTGAGGTCACAATCGGAACAGCCTGGGCCTGCCAGGTAGACTGCCAAATCTGGCGAACAATTTCGGTATCCATGTCGGCCTTAAAATACTAACGGCTTTCGATAGTAATCAGTTTAGACCGACTTGGCGAGAAGCGCAGGGAGGCCCGACTCAGGACAGGCCAACCGTCTCGCTCAGGTGCATCAGGCCCAGTCTGGCCTGTAGCGCGAAGTGGGAGAAAGACTGAAGCTGCTCCGGCGAAATCGCACACACCTGGTTGCCATGGTCGGCATAGATCATACCCAGCATTCGATTGCCCAGCGTCAACGGGGCGATCAATGCCTCATGCCTTCCGATCCAGGGGTCCTTTAGGTTAGCCAGTTTTGGATCTGCCTTCTTGTTGGCTGGCACATGGGTTGCCTGACCCGTTTTCAGTGCTTCGTGAAGCCCGGTCTGGCCCTGCTGGGGAAGGATGAAGTGGTTTTTCCATTCCTCGGTATCGGGTCCCAGGGTGATACGGGCGCGGAATGACCCTTCCCGTTGAGAGAGCAGTAAAATGCCAACCCGGTGCACTCCAACGCCGCGGTGAATCCCTTCGGCAATGATCTGCAAAATACCGTTAAGGCTCGGCTTGTCACACAAGGCCAGGGTCAGATCTCTCAGGATCTGAAGCTGTAGAGTTGAATTGCCCCTTTGTGGGGTAAGCTCGCAGGGTTTATTGCGATTCTCGCGCAAGGGCAGGTAAGGCAGTATTGCATCCAGCTTGCATGCACGGGCAAGTTCACCGGTTTTCTCTGCATTTTCCTGCAGTTGTGCCTGAAGTTGCGACACGTCGGCACTCAGGCTTTGAGCCAGTTGTTGACGGGACACCTCTGCACCGGGTTTATCCCAGCCATGCTCGGCCTGGCGAACCAGCTGTGACAGCAGGCGAATCGAGGGGGCGGGTCCTTTATCCCGATCATTTCCAGTGACGACAGACTTCAGGAGTGGCCCCAGGTGCCAAGTGTCGATGAGGCTGAGTGAGATGTCGTTGAAGGTCGTGCCCAGCACCTGTTTTTGCGCCACCAACGGTTCGCTCACTTGCTGCTCGTACTCCAGCTCGCTGGCCTCAGGTGTACGGCATGACCAGAACGCCAGCTCGCCGATATTTGATAACAGTGCGGCGATAAACATTTCTTCACGCTTCTGTGAGTCGTTGCGGGTCAGTAACTGGCGTGCCTGAACGGCACCGTGCAGGGCGTGGGCCATGCTGCGTAACAGGGGTTTAGGTGCTTTGCGATGAAACAGAGTGTCGATCACCATGCAGGTCATGGCGATGGTTTTCACGGTATCGAAGCCAATCAATGCAATGGCCCGACTGACGGTGCTGATGCTCTGGATATTTGGGTTGTAATAAACCGTATTGGCGACCTTGAGTACCTGCGTGGTGAGCTCAGGGTCGCGCAAAATGACTTCAGCCAACTCCTGAACGGAGCTGGTCTGACTCTGGGTGATTTTCTGTACCTGACGGAGCGTGTGGGCCAGAACCGGCAGCTCAGCCTGATTCAGATAGGCTACCCATGATGCGGTATTCTTTATCGACATAACTCAGGCCATAATGCAGGGTGACACCGTACCAGTATCGCTTGAGCGGGCGGAAAGATCCGTTGTAATTGTGAAATCAATCGCGCGATTCGTGTGAACACGGTAAACTTTTTGCCCGGATTGGGTGAGGAAAAAAGGTGTAGGCGGATGAAAGCAAGAGAAGATTTTTTAAAATTGAATATCGCGGTGTTGACGCTCTCCGACACGCGCACCCTGGAGCAGGACAGTTCTGGTCAATACCTCGCGGATGCCCTTCAGGAGGCTGGCCACCAGCTAAGTGACCGTCGCCTGATCAAAGATGATATCTATCAAATGCGGGCCATAGTCTCGACCTGGATTGCCGAGCCGGGTATTCACACCATCCTCATTACCGGCGGCACCGGTTTCACGGCGCGTGACAGCACCCCGGAGGCTCTTCGTCCCCTCTTCGACAAGGAAATCAGTGGGTTCGGTGAACTGTTCCGGCAGTACTCTGCAGAGGAAATCGGCTCCTCCACCATTCAATCACGCGCAATTGGTGGTCTCGCCAACAAAACGCTGGTGTTTTGCATGCCAGGATCAACCGGTGCCTGCCGCACGGCCTGGGAAAGAATTCTGAAAGAGCAGCTGGACAGCCGCCACCGTCCCTGCAATTTTGCCGGACTGGTCGTCAGAGGGCATCACCAGGCTCATGGATAAGTCAGCCGGACTTCTGTGCCCCGATGAGGCGCGTGAGCGTATACTGGAGTCATTGTCCCCTGTCGGCGGAATTGAAACCCTTCCGCTTTCAGCCGCCCTGGGACGTATTCTTGCGTGCCCGATCACCTCGCGCATCAATGTTCCACCGTTTGATAACAGCGCCGTCGATGGTTATGCCTACGCTACCAGCACCATCCATCAGGATCAGGTCTGGCCGGTAACCCAGCGTGTCCCCGCAGGCGTGATGCCATCGCCCCTGGCGCCGGGTGAGGTGGCACGCATCTTTACCGGGGCCAGGGTGCCGGAAGGCGCGGATAGCGTGGCCATGCAGGAAGATTGTACTGCTGAGGGTGAGCAGGGGGTACGCCTACCTCTCGGTAAACCCAGGGGTAATAATATTCGGGAGCGTGGGCAGGACATCGCGTCAGGCGCCGAAGTCGTGGCTGCCGGCACGCGGCTGGAGCCGGCGCACCTCGGTCTGATTGCCTCGGTGGGTGAGGCCGAGGTGCAGGTCTATCGTCGTTTGAAAGTTGCTGTAATGGCCACCGGTGATGAGCTGGTTACTCCCGGCCAGCCTCTGAAAGACGGACAAATCTACGATTCCAACGGCCCGATGCTGGAGGGTCTGCTGCACCAGTGTGGTTTCGAAGTGGTTTCATTGGGGCGTATTGCCGATACCCCTGAAGCGACGCGTACCGCCTTACTGAAAGCCAGCGAGGCGGATTTTATTCTCAGCACGGGCGGCGTTTCGGTGGGTGAAGAAGATCATGTGCGGGCCAGCGTGGAAGCACTGGGCGCTCTGAATCTCTGGCGACTGCGAATCAAACCCGGTAAGCCCCTGGCCTATGGGCGAGTGGGCGAGACGCCTTTCATGGGGTTGCCGGGAAATCCTTCGGCAGTCTTCGTCACGTTTATGATCATGGCGCTGCCAGCCCTGCGTAAGCGACAGGGGTTGCCCGCACAGTCGCTGATCCGGGAGCGATATCCGGCTGCCTTCGAGGTGTCCCATCCCGGCAAGCGGCGCGAGTTTCTGCGGGTGCGCCGTTTTCAGTATCCTGACGGACGCATTGAGCTGCTGGCCTACCCCAATCAGAGTAGCGGTGTGTTGTCGTCGGCTGCCTGGGCCAGTGGTCTGGCGGTCATCCGGGAGAATACCACCGTGCAATCAGGTGATCTGGTCGAGTATCTGTCATTTGAATCGTTGCGGGGGGAGACATGCTGACCATCAAGTACTTTGCCCGAATCAGGGATCTTGCCGGCGAGAGTGAGCGTCAGATGGACTGGCGGGCCGGCTTGACCGCTGCCGATGTGCTGACGAGCTTGCGCGGCGAAAGCTTCCGTCTGGCAGAGGCGTTTTCCGGGCCGGTTCTGGTTGCAATCAATCATGAAATGGTTGGACTGGATAGCCCTTTGAATGATGGCGATGAAGTGGCTTTCTTCCCACCGGTTACCGGAGGTTAATGCGCTACCTCGCTCAGTCAGTTGCGGGACTCTGCGGTCTATGGCCTAATGCCTCCACCAATGTAACTGAACGAAGATGTGGACATGCACCGATTGAAAAGGGGGTTGATAACGCTCCTGGCCCTCGCGGCAACATACTCCCAAGCCCATGAAACCGAGCAGAACGGAATGCTCATCCACCATGCCTGGATGCGCCAGGTCGTCATGGAAGGGATGAATGCCGGAGGATATTTTGAAATCCGTAATGGCAAGGATCAGGATGATCGTCTGATTGCCGTTAAAGCCGACTTTGCGAAAATGGTTGAACTTCATCAAACCCAGGAAAAAGATGGGATGATGGAGATGGCACCCCTGGAATCCGGTGCCGTCGTTCCTGCTGGCGGGGTGCTGACATTCCAGCCGGGTGGGATGCATGTCATGCTGATGGGCATGCAGCGCAAAACGACCCCCGGTGAGCATTTGCCGGTGACGCTGGTGTTCGAGAAGGCCGGTGAGATCCAGACCGACATGGTGGTGCAACCGCTGTCAGGCTCTGAGTTAAGTCATCACTAGGCGTGAGTCGATCGGTAAGGCACCTTCATGACAGATGATAAGACAGATTCACACAATAAGATGAGTTCAGGCGAACCGCGCAGCCCTATCCCGGGATTGTGGCTCCTGCTGAGTGGCGCTGTTCTGGCCTTTTTCCTGGGGATATGGGCATCAACCTCCTGGTACCCCGCTCCAGAGACGGATGGGCCCTTGCAGACACCGGGCGCCTATCGCTATGTACCCGGTCGTGCGATTTCGCTGGCGGGTCTCGTGGATCATGATGGTCATCCATTGGACCTCGACGCTTTTCGGGGGCGCTGGTTGCTCGTCAACTTTGGCTACCTGTCCTGTCCAGACGTCTGCCCTCTGACGCTCTCCCTGCTCAATCAGGTGCTGGTGCCCGCCACCCCTGAGGCAAAGGTGTTGCCAGATTCTGCGCGCGTACTCTATGCAACAGTGGATCCCGCGCGTGATACCCCTGAACGGATGAAGGCCTTCCTCGCTTACTTCGGCGACATCTATGTGGGCGTGACCGGCAGCGAATCGACACTCACCGCGTTTGCCCGGCAGTTGAATGCCGTATTTGTCAGTCAGCGTAAAAGCGAGGATGAAGAGCACTACACCGTCAGTCATTCCAGCAGCGTGGCGCTGATCAACCCGGAAGGCCTGTTTGTCGCCATGCTGAAAGGGCCGGACAGTGCCGATCAGTTACGGCAGTTTCTCAAGGAAGTCGTGCCGCAGGGGCAATAACGCAATGGACGACCTGTTCACGACCACACCCGAAGGCCCCCTGGCCGAACGTATTCGGCCAACCTGCCTGGATGAGGTGATTGGACAGGCCCACCTGCTGGGGCCGGGAAAACCGTTGCGGGTTGTGATGGAATCCGGTCAGCCTCATTCGATGATTTTATGGGGCCCACCGGGGGTTGGTAAAACGACACTGGCCCGTATCCTGGCGGCCGTGGTGGGCTATGATTTCATTGCCTTGTCTGCGGTGTTTTCTGGGGTGAAGGACATACGTCAGGCCGTCATGCAGGCTGAAGCCAACCGCGCCCGAAGTCAAAAAACCATCCTCTTCATCGACGAGATTCACCGCTTCAACAAAAGTCAGCAAGACGCCCTGTTACCCTACATCGAGTCCGGGCTTTTTGTGTTTGTCGGCGCGACCACCGAGAATCCTTCCTTTGAAGTGAATTCTGCCTTGCTGTCCCGCGCTCGCGTGCATGTCCTGCAACCCTTGTCTGTCGCTGAGCTGGGCCAGTTACTCGACCGAGCCTGCCGTGCGTCGGGTCTGCCGCGCCTGGAAGAGGAATCGCTGCGTCAACGCATCGTCGAGTTTGCTGATGGCGACGGTCGTCGCTTACTCAACGTGGTCGAGCAGCTTTCCCATGCCGCGGGACTCAAACCTGGCAGGGTCATCGACGCCAGCCTGCTGGAGAATCTCCTGCAACAAGGCCTGCGGCGTTTCGATAAAGGCGGAGATCAATTTTACGATCAGATCTCCGCTCTGCATAAATCGGTGCGTGGCTCCGACCCGGACGCCGCACTCTATTGGTTTTGCCGGATGCTTGATGGCGGTGCTGACCCCCGTTATCTCGCACGACGTATCGTTCGCATGGCCTGGGAAGATATCGGCCTGGCCGACCCCAGAGCCATGCAGCTGACTCAGGATGCGGCGATAACCTATGAGCGGCTCGGGTCCCCCGAAGGTGAGCTTGCACTGGCTCAGGCGGTGATTTATTTGGCCGTCGCCGCCAAAAGCAATGCCGGGTATGTCGCTTTTAAACAGGCCATGGCCTTCGTCAAACAGGATGCCTCTCGTGCGGTTCCCCTGCACCTGCGGAATGCCCCCACCCGGCTCATGAAAGAGCAGGGCTATGGCGCCGAGTACCGCTATGCACATGATGAGGAGGACGGCTACGCCGCAGGTGAAAATTACCTGCCGGACGGAGTATCCCCCCCAAACTGGTACCAACCCGTGAATCGGGGGCTGGAGAGCAAAATACGCGAAAAACTGGCCTACCTTCGCCAGCGCGATGCGGAAGTCAAAACCTAAGGCGATTCCCAGATCTTCTTCAAACACCCGCGTTACGAAGACCGCTAACAAAACCCTCCATCCCGGCCAGTACCGCATCAGGACACTCCCGGTGTGGTACGTGGCCGCAGCCCCTTAAAGTGACCGCCCTTGATTGACCTGCTGTCATCCGCGCAAGGTGCTCTGAGTGAGTGGGTGAACCGTACTCATCCTGATCACCATGCAAACACAGGGTTGAACAGTGAACGTGCGGAAGAATCTTATCTAGCGTCCACTCACGGAATTCGTCAGAGAGCCAGGTTTCGGTCCAGGCATTCAATACCCACGGTGCTTTGTCCCCATGGTATTTCGCCAAACGTTCAATTTGACCGGGTTCCGCAAACTGCTGCCTGGCGGCTTCAATACCCGACCGGATTTGAGCATCCACCCAGGCTTGCGCTGAAAGCGTAACCAACCCGACACACGTTTCCTGATATCGTGCAGCAATGCCGACTGCCATACCCGCACCCACACTGTGACCCAGCACGATAAAATCCCTTAAACCCAAGGTCTCATAGACATGCTTAAACCCCGTCTGAGCCTCCTGAAGAATAAAATCGGGTGAAATGTTGCCGGGGTAGGGGGCTGATGCACCGAAGCCCAGGCGGTCGTAGGCAATCACCTGACGCCCCGACAGGGTCACCAGACGCGCTGGGAAATCGCGCCATAACGCCACGCATCCCAGCGAATCGTGTAGCAGCACTATCGGCGCGCCGGTTGGCTGCGGTGGACTCCAACGCTTTACGAATAATTCACCCTTGGGTGTGCTGATAAGGTGTATTTCTGGCGAAAGGTGAGACATGAGACAGGCTCCTTGAGTTAGCGCATGTATCTTACGTCTACCCGTTCATGTCATTCGGTGCTTAAATGGGACTAACAATAGCCTGATCGGGCCATCTTGATGCTAAAAAATGTTGCCATTTTGGTCTATAAAGGGTGCTGGGCGATGAGCGTTTTCTCGGCATTAGAGCTTTTTCGCATTGTCTCCCTACTGGAGAAGCATCGGGGGTTTGCATGTCACTATCGGGTCAGGCTGGTCTCTTTAACCGGCGACTCGGTTCAGTCCGCCAGTGGACATCTCCTCACCCCCGACGCATCACTTAACGAGGACGCTGGCTACGATCTGCTTGTGATCCCGCCCATGGAAGGTTCGCGCTTAGGCGACCATGGCGAGGGTTTTCAGGCAGATCCGGCGATACTGATCGCACTGCAACGCATCTACGCTCACGGTGGGCGACTGCTGGCCATGACTACCGGCGTATTCTTCATCGCCGCCGCAGGAATTCCGCATGAGGTGCCGATGGCCACTCACTGGGCCTATGTGCGCGCGCTGCGAAGTCGTTTTCCCCAACACACATTTATCGCCAATCAGCCCTTCCTTCAAGGTGAAAGGATTTGGACCACTGGTACGCTTAACGGTAGTTTTAATGCGCTACTGGACATCATCGCACTCGATTGCGGCGACGCGTTCTCACAGCTCTGCGCCGCCCATTTGCTGGTCGAGGATCCGGAGCGTCAACCCAGTATTCTGCCGGGTACCCGCAGCCATGCAGACCTGCAGGTTCTGCGGGTGCAGGAATGGCTGGACAACCACTTTGCCGAAGCCATTACCCTGGACCAGATGAGCCAGATCGCAGGCCTATCTGAGCGAACCCTGAAACGACGCTTTCAGCAGGCCCTGCGCACCTCACCCAATGTCTATCTGCAAAAAGTGCGCATCGACAAAGCCAAAAAACGACTGCTCACCAGTGGACGTTCCGTGAAAACCATCGCCTACGACGTCGGCTATGAAAACGTGAGTTTTTTTGTACGGCTGTTTACCCGTTATGCTGGACAAACACCGGCTCAGTGGCGCAGGGCCGTGCAAGCGGAGTAGGAACCCAGGCAGACGAACGCCACCAACCGCTATCACTCACTTATGGCGTCCTTAGCTTCACCCACCAACGGTTCTGCCCATGAGGGCAGGGGCTGTTTTTTAAATTGCAGTGAACCCAGGCTTAACATGGCCACTTTTTGGAAAGGCTGCTCAAAGCTGGAGTTATCCAGAATCCAGACTTGATCGCACAAAGGAATAGCCTTCCGAACGTTTTCCAATGTTCTGGGAATGCGTGATTCAATCTTGTTCGCAGGCACAAAGTGGCCGCCTTCTGTAACCCGCTGGGCAACCCGGGCCTGATTCAGTTCGCTGAGATCCAAATGAATGAATACGAGAATGATCTGATAACCCGAGGCTTTGGCTTGCCCCAGAAAATCCACTTTCGAAACGTGCGAAAATACAGTCTCGTAGCAGAAGCTGAGTCCCTGTTCCAATAACCGTGACCGCTCTAATTCAGCCAATTTGGCAGCGTCGTAACTGTGTCCTTCAGGATCGTCGGGAAAAAGTTGCCTGGCGATAAGGTCCGCGTTGATAAACGGCAATCCTCTGGGCTGCAGGTAGAGCCGATAAAATGTACTCTTTCCCGCGCCATTGCCGCCTACCAGAATCCAGAGCTGCTTTGAGTGGCTCATATTTGAGGGTTACGGGGTTGGAATTCGCCATTGTGGAAACGTCCAACCGTACGGGTCCCATCCGCTTGAATCTGCTCCAGCCAACCAGGATACGATGGTGAGGCCTGATAACGCGCCTCACTCTGGGTAATGCGTTGACTCAGCGCACCACTGGTTCTATCGGCATCCAGATCAGCAAATAATTCATCGGGGTTCACGGCCTTCACCTGGATGGGTTCAATTACCACGCGGACCGTACCTGCTTTAAGGGAAAGCAGCGTTTGTACGTCGACAGTCTGAGCGAGCGTGCGACCAATATCGGCCCAAAACTCCACTTGCTCAGCCGTGCTGCGATGGGCCACTTTCGCAACCGTTGCGGCGGAATCCATTAATGACTTATCCAGACGGATTGGTGAGCTTGCTTTGGTCATATTGACCTCACAGGTAGGTTAATAAGCGTATTGTAGCGTTTTGCTACATGGCGTGCCAGTGGGGGTTGCTAATTGAGGACGCAGTGCCAACTACGTTGACATGCCGTTTATTAGGCCTGCAAATGTCTAAAAATATCTAGAAATGTCTAAACTACGGTTTCTTAGACATTCGCCAGGACTTGCCGTCAGGCTCAATGACGCCCTCTTGTTTCAAGGCTTGTAGCAGGTTTTTGACCTTATTATCCTTCTGGGTGGCATCCAGAACATCGGGTAGCTTGTCTAAAAGAAGCCTGTTAATGTCTACACGCTTTGCTGTGCCGAACTTCTCCAGATATTCAATAATCATCTGCTTGTAGTGCTGATCATCAAAGGCCCTGTTCCGGATATATTGTGCCCGTTCCCCACTATGGTCGGCCACTTGCGCAGAAATATGAAAGTTAGGCTTGCGGCCTTCGATCAGTCCAAGCGCTTTGAGGTGTTTAGCCTGATCATCCGTGAGTGGTTTACGCTTTTGCACCCGATCCAGTAACAGAATGTCTTCCAATGTTAGGTCTGGGTATTCGGCCAGCTTTCTGGCGTAGGCTATATCTACGACTCGACCAGTGATGGTGACTTGAACGCGATTATCCTTTAGCTCGTATTCCGGCAGAGGAAAGTAACGTTTCTTTTGAATGAGGAACATCTTGCGAATGCCACTGCCAATGGTATCAATCATGTTCAAATTGACCATAGCGTCGGTTAAAAAGCGATTGCGGTAACGGCTCTCAGGGGCGTCGGCTTGTATAACAGATTCTACCGAGCCGGGAATGAACTGTCCCAAGTTGCTGAAGCACAAACGACCATCCTCAAACTCAACCACCGAGACCTTCCCGCCCAACTCGTAATCCTGGTGAGCAATCGCATTGTTGAGTGCTTCACGGATTATGTAAGGGTCGTACTGATCAACTTCTTCAGGGAACAGTGTGCCTTCTTTCATATAGCGGTACTTAAGGTTCCGCACCTTATGAAAAACCTCATCTACGCTCAATAACAGCGGGCAGCCAAAATGCTGGTAGTCTCGCTCTAGGCCGTCTCTGTCTTTAAGAATCCAGGTGACGGTTGCCGAAGCCGGGTTAAGAAAGTGAGACGCTTCCGCTTTGCCCAACAACAAAATCGCTGTGCGGGTGATCTGACCATTAACAGTAAGCTTTGCTTTGTTCAAGAATGTCGAGACATCCCACTGTTTAGCTTCAATTGCCAGTTTGGGATTCTTTTGAATAAAGTTCTCGCGCGCAATCTCAATGGCTTCGGGAGAAAGGTCGTTAACCGACGCCGATGGCAGCACCACTGCACTCCAGTCGATCGCGCGATTTTGAGCGCGTATCCGCTCAATCTCTTCCAAGTTCAGCGGCCCCAGCGATTCGCCATCCCTGCCATAGTAGTGGCCATCCCACGCGATGGGTAAGCCATGGGGTGCAGCGGGAATTTCGAACAGCAATACTCTGCCATTGGGGTGATCGACTTCGTGAATATCCACAAAAGTCAGGCGGCTAGTCGTTTTGTCGGCGATTTCCTTTTTGAGAGACTGTAAATCCTTGGCGTTGGTTCGAAACTGGCTACCAACAACCGTCTGGTTGTCTTTAACACCAAAAACCAGCCATGCACGTTTCAGGTGCTTTAAATTAGCTTCATTGCACAAGGCCGAAAAGTATTTTCCAATTTTATCGAAGGCGTAGGAATTCTTTGCTTCTTTGAATTCCGCAATCTCATTTTCGCAGTGCAGGCTTAAAAGCTGATTTAATGTATCGTTCATAAGTGACCTTTATGCGGAAGGTAAGCCAAGCTTGTCAAAGAATGCCCGGTTACGCTCTTTGGCCGCTTTCACTAACTGATCGAAACTAATCACTTCGATATAGGCATGGGAAGGCTCGTTGTAGCCGAAGTACCCCATACCGTCAGATGTAATACGCAAGTTCGCTCTGCGGCATCGCCTATGCATGGACTCGGTCAAGTCGCAAAGCACATAGCAGTAGCCAGGGATATCGTTATTACCAGGGATTGGGCGACCAGATTTTGTAGTGACCTTTCCCTCTCGTATGCGCTCTAAATAACTAAGCGCTTGATCAATCGGGTCTTTATCTTCACCTTCTCGCATGTCGTTGCGCATTGGGCGTTTTATTTCGACAACAGTGATAGCGGCAAGGGGAAAGCTGGTTTGATCATTAACCAGCAGTGGATTATCAAATACTCTGAGGCTGAGTAAATCGGGCTCTTTGGTGGACTCGTTACCCGTAATAGGCATGGCGTTCAGCGTTTTGTCTGAGGCCAAATAGTTATGAAACGCCAAACGCTCATCAATCAACCAAAGGTTAGAGGAATCCAGAAAAACCTCGCTAGAATCTTTGCGCATGGGCATTATCAGTTCGTGAATCATATCTTCACGCGCGTACTTTCCATCTTCGAGCCGTTCAATGGATTTCTGTAGCAGGTCAATAATGACCTTACGATGCGAAACGTAATTGGCGAGGTCAGATTTTTTCAGGTCTTCAGCTTTTCGCAGATACTCGTTCAGTCGATCTTTGTATTCTTCTACATGCTCCTCATTCTGCGGCTGCATGATGTCGTGACCTTCGCTCACCAACTGTCGCTCCACCTCATACCACTGAGCATGCAGGTGTAGCTCTAGATCCTTGTCAGATTTTTCTGGGTCAACAATCAGCAGCTCTTCCGAAACGTAATTGGCAATAGGGCGGTAGCGTGGTGCGTGATTGTTAATAAAATCATCTACCCGTTTGCGACCAGCTGAGATATTTTCTGACAGGACATCCTGCAAATACTCTTTAGTACGCTCTAACACCGCGTCGCGAATATCTTTGAAGCTGACTTCATTGAGTATGTCCTCTACGTCTTCGGAAATATCAAAGGAGGTACGCTCACTGCGCACATGTTCATTGAGGTAGTCGGAAGATACGTAGCATGTGTAGGTGAACTCGCCGGAAGCGTCTGAAATTTTACCGTACAGTCCGGGGAGTTTGCCTTGAATAGACTCTTCTTTAACCAATCGATTAGCCGCACAGAGAGCTAACTGATGCTTTTTATTGACCGAGGCACGAAACTTAATGTGGGTTAGGTCGAAGGAATAATCGCGGATCGTGATCGTTTCGAGAAACGCACTGGCGTGCATATGCTCTTCGAGCAAGTGGTCAAGATCGAACACCTCACCTGCATCTTCAACCAGAATTTTGGGTGCGCTGCCTTGACGAACAAAGTACCAGAGTACATGTTCAAGCAATTGATTGGCGATGGACGGCCCTTTGGTGGGAACGTGTTTTCGAAAATTATCGTCAAACCCTACTAACTTGATAAGGGTGCCCGACTGCTGTTCGGTAGCGGCCTCAACCGTTGCACCATGAACGCCCAACTTGTCGTCAAAGCGGAATGCGCGTTTTTTAAGCACACCATCAGCATCAAGAAAATGGCTTTCTACTTCGACCAGATCAAACACCTTCAACCACATCAAGCGGCCAACACCCCGGCAGCCCTTGTCAATTTTATGGTCGGAATCGAGCGTTTCAAAAGACTTAAAGTTGGTTTCATCAAAACCACAGCCATTATCCGTTATGGTGAAGCCGATGATAGGTGGTAGAGCTTTAGTATCTAAACCCAAACCGCCTTGGGTGGCTCGATTGATACGAAGGACAATTTTGCCGTTATCGGCATTGCCTTTTTCTTCGATGGAGTGAATGGAGTTTACCACTGCCTCAAAAACCGGCATTAGACCGTGGCTCTTTGGCAAAGAGGTGTTGCGCAAGCGACCCTTCAAGTTTGTTTGTAAGCTCACAACCCAGTATCCCTCGTTTAATTTTATTGCCAAAAATTATCGCGGTCGTAGTAATTACGCCAATTAATACATTTTACATTCGTGCTCTATAGTCTAAATGAGGCGCTTAATATTGATGATTTCAGGGAAGATAAACTTTCAATGTTATCCTCATAAAGCCTAGAGCCTTTTTCAATCTTCTCGTATACCTTGCGTAACGAATCCACGATAGCGTTTTGCTCTTCTATAGATGGGAGTGGTATTTCTATATTCAAATAGTCGTTTCTATTTACGCCAGGTTTTACACCCTTTTGTGAAATTGCTGTTATGTCAAATTGGTCAGCAAAATAGTAGAAGTATTCTAAGTTCAGTTTGCTAGCATCGAGTACTTCAACATAATAGGCAGTGTCAATTGTCCAGCTACACCCTCGGCAGTAATTTGCTTCACCAACAGACCCCTTCCGGCCGATAATTACAGTAGGTTTTTCCCATAGTGGTTTATTGTGATAACCAACTATCCCATTTGATCCATAAACGGGTATTTCTCCGTGAACTCGGTCTGCTGCTTTTAGTGCTTTGCCGTAGTGTAATTTGATTAGGTTGCCTAATTTTTCTTTTATCCAGTTTCCTGTTCGACTTGCTATCTTCTCTGTCCCACCCCTCTATCAATAAAACCTCCAGCTTAGGCTCCGGATTTCAATGTCATAAAGCCCTAGCTTTTTATTGGTTGGATGATTTCCAGGGCGCTAGGCTCACTTTTGTTTGAAGTCTTGCCTGGGTTTTTAGCGGTCAAATCATAATCTTCAGCCAGTCTACTCGCCGAGACTGTCCATGAGCGATCGGTGGTTTCGCGGCTGTTATACAGCTCAACAAACTCTTTTAAGTGCTCATCGGTAATCGGCTTGTTTTTGGTAAGTTTTTGCTCGGGCTCACATTCGTAATACCACACATCGCTGGTGCCGCCGCTACGCTCAAAAAACAGTACGTTGGTTTTAACGCCTGAATACGGCAAAAACACCCCAGCGGGCAGGCTTAGAATGGTGTGCAGGTTAAAGTTTTCCAGCAGTTCTTGTTTCACTTGTTTAAAGGCGCTGTTGGTTTGGAACAGTACGCCTTCTGGCACTACGATGGCTGCCTTGCCACCACTTTTCAGGGTTTTCATAAAGTGCTGCAAGAAGAGAAGTTCGGTCGCGTTACTCTGGATTGGGAAGTTTTGCTGAATCTGCGACTTTTCTTTGCCGCCAAATGGCGGGTTTGCCAGAATAATGTTGTAACGATCCTTTTCCTGAATATCGCGGATATTTTGGGTAAGGGTATTACCACGGAACAGATTGGGTGACTCGATGCCATGCAAAATCATGTTCATCATTCCCATCACATAAGCCAGCGAGGTTTTCTCGTAGCCGAAGAAGGTGTCACGTTGAATGAAATCCCACTGCTCGGTGGAGAGCTGGTTTTTTTTGCTTTTCAGGTGTTCAAAGGCTTCCACCAGAAATCCGCAGGAACCGGCTGCTGCGTCATAAATCGTCTCGCCGGGTTTCGGATCAATGGCCTGCACCATCGCGCGTACCACAGGGCGCGGGGTATAAAATTCACCGGCATAGCCACCGGCATCGCCCATGTTTTGCAATAAGCCTTCATAGACCAACGAGAGCTCAAACAGATCAGACTCGGATTGGAAGTTCAGGCTATCCACAATATCCAGCACTTCACGCAGGGTGTGGCCGGAAGCGACTTTGTTGTCCAGGTACTGAAAGATAGCGCCAATTTTGTAAGTGAAAGATTTTGGGTCTGCGCCCGTTGCGGTGGCATTGGCAAAGCTTTTCAAGTACGGGAACAGCTGATTATTGACATAATCGGTGAGGTCATCCCCGGTCTTTGCGCGCGCCAAGTCCAACTTGCCATCAGCTGTTTTAGGGCAGGCCCAGCTTGCCCAGCGATGTTCGTCATCCAATACCGGTTGATAGTCTTTGCCGGACAATACCGCTTCATCTTCTTTTTCGGATTCGTAATCATCGAGAAACTTCAGGAACAAAACCCAAGATGTCTGCTCTGTGTAATGCATGGCACCGCTGATGCCATCGTCGCGGCGTAGAATGTCGGTAATACGGTCAATTTTCTGTTGTAGTGACATGCTCAGAGTTTTCCGATAATAAAATTGTACATATTGGTGATGTCTTCGCTGATTTCTGCGGGCGGAATCAGGTCGATATAGGCTTGGAGTTTTACTGGGTCCAAGCCTTCGCCATCGGTGTTAATCAGCGGGTTGATAATGTCCTTGACGTTCAACCTGCGGATGTCATCGTTATCACCCGAGTTATTGGGCTGCAGGTGATTGCGCTGCGCAATATCACCATTGTTTATTTGGCCAAGCAGATGGTGGTGCGCCAATGCGGAGTGCGAGAGCAAATAGTTTTTGATTTCGCGGCGTTTCCACGCGAGCAAATAGGGTGTCACCCTCATGCCTTGCGGCCAGCGGATGGCATTCAGCAAGTCGCGGTACACTTGGCCGTTCACTTGAACGCCATTGGCGGCATTCCAATCGAGGGCGGCCTCATCCCGATCACAAATCATAAAAATTTGGGTTGTGACCAAGGGGGATTCGATCTTGCTTAGGCCGTGCAGCCAATCAATCTTGCCCTTGCCAAAAGTTTCGTTAGCAGTAGCGTAGCTGGATGACTTTTTCATGGCATGCACAGCGGCTAGACGGTTTATATCTAGCCCTGCACGTGCCGCAAGTTTGGTAAAAATAATCCAATCGTTGTAATCATCTAGTAAGGCGATGTTCGGTAGCTTGCCACACACTTCAAATTCCACTGATTTCGCCCGTGAAAGTACACTCAGTCGATTGATCAGTTGCTTGATTTTGTTGTCTTCGCTGATTCTGCCTTTTTCAACCACTTTAAGGTGCTCAATACGATTCTCTTTCGCTGAAATGGAATCGAGTAAGTGTGTAGTGGTGATGGCGTGGCCTTGGATGCTGTGGAGAAGCGCCCATAGCTTTTCGACGTTTTTATAGTGAAGGTGTGAGTCTGCCTCATCGAATAGGAACAGGGTATTCTCGGAGTCGAACAGATCGATTAGCGCATACAGGAATAGGAGCTGGTATTCTCCATCGCTAAGCTGGTCCAGCTCGATATTGTTGTTGAATACGAGTTGACAACGTGGCTTATCGATAAAGTAGTTGTTGTCCGCGGCCTGAGTGAAAAAGGCCACTTCCGGGTCCCAGTTGGTAGCCATGGTTTGGGCGTTGGGCTCACCGGCTTCCGCTTCATCATCACCCGCCTGGAGTTGCCTAGGGTAGTCGAAAGAAACCCGAATTAAGCCATTGGCAGTGAGATCGACGGTTCGCTTTCGCAGGGGCTCTTCAAACTCATACTCACGGGATATCAGGTTGGTAATAAAGCTTTCCAGTGAGCGAAAATATGGCGTCGCACGCAGAGTATCGGCTTCGCCGCGTTCTTCTCGCTTGAGTGCATCTTGCACACGAGCAATGTAGTTTTTATCCACTTTAAAGGCGCATTTGAAGGTTGTACTCAAATCGTCTTTATCTGGCTGCGACTCATTGACGTATTCCTGTTCCACCAGGAATGAGCGAACTTTTCCGTTGCGTTTAATTGCTGTGGCTAAAAAGATCAGCAGCTTTGACCAGGATTTATCGAAATAGAAACAGTCGAGATTGAGGCCGCGCCCGGCTTGCCTTTCTCTTTTCAAATAAGCACTGAATTTTTCTGAGTAGTTCTCGTTCTGGCCAGATGAGAAGCACACGACCTTAAGATTTTCATGATCCCGCCCGGCTAATCGTTGTTCAAACACCGACTGCAAAATACTGGATTTGCCTGAGCCATTCTCGCCGATCAGCGTAGCGACCTTATCAATTCGCAAGGTCTGTACTTGTCTATGCAAAGGGTTAGGGGCTAAGTTCAGTTCCATTGGTTAGCTCACGTGGTACAGCTGGTGTTGTAGTTGTTTGAAGGCAGCGAGTAATTGAGCAGGTTTGCCACCAAAGGCCATGGAGGCATCTTTAGTGGTGCCGAGGCCGGATAGCTCAATCAACGCTGGCAGGCGCTCACGCGCCAGTTCTGTAACGCCCGTTTGCTCGTAGCGGTTCAGAACAAAATGCAGGAATTGCTTGGCCTTTTCCTGTTGGTACTGGTCAAAGAAGGCGTTATTCGCTCGCACTGCTTCCGCTCGTGATTTACGAGTAGCCATGGGTTGTTCAAAGGCTAAAAACGCCAGCAAATCGAACATGTCGCAGTCGTCGGCTTCGAACATCCGGCGCAGTGTCGAGAGCTGTTCTTTATCAAAGCCAGCCTGTACCAATTTGGCCAAGAGTTGTTCGCGAAGGTCTGGGTCTGACCAGATATCTCGAAGCTCATCAACGCTTGTGAACAAGCCTGGCAGTTGTTGAATTAACCTTTCAACAAACTCCTGAATAGTCAGAGGCTTGCCATTTTCGTCGATATAACGGGTTTCAATATCGATGACCTTGAGCTCGCGGTGCTTGCCAAGTTTTACCTTTAACCTCGGGCGCGGCTCACCTGGCTCGGGTTCTGGTCCATCGCCGCCTTCAGGCGGCTCTGGCGTGTAGGGTGGCGGTGTCGGTTCTCGGGTTCCGGCTGGCTCCGGAGCTTCGGGCTCGCCATCCCATTCCTCATCATAAAAGTTATTAGTCGCACCCCGAAAATCCACGATGGTGAAGTAGTCCTTACCATCAAAAACGCGGGTACCGCGCCCCACAATCTGTTTGAACTCCACCATCGAGCCGATGGTTCGATCCAGCACCACATTGCGGACATTGCGGGCATCGACACCGGTAGTGAGCATTTGTGATGAGGTAATAATGGTTGGGATGTCTTTGTCGTTGTCCTGGAATTTTTCCAGCAGTTCGCGGCCGACCTTGCCTTCGTCGCTGGTGACCCGTACACAGTAATGCGGGTCTTTTACGGCTTTGTATTTATTAATCATGTCGCGCATGGTCAGCGCGTGGTTTTGGTTCTCACAAAAGACGATGGTTTTTTCCAGCGGGTTGATGTTTTGTAAGATGGCTTTGGCGACGAGTTCTGTGCGTTCATCAACAATGATTTTGCGGTCGTAGTCTTCGACCTGATACAAATCCTGGCCAGATTCACCTTCAACAATTACGTCATCTTTGGTGAGCACCAATTCATCAAGGTTAGTTCTTACACGCTTTACCCGATAAGGTGTTAAGAAGCCGTCGTTGATGCCGTCTTTTAGTGAATAGACATAAGCGGGCTGACCAAAGTATTCGTAGGTGTCCACGTTGTCCGTGCGTTTCGGCGTTGCTGTTAAACCCAAATGCACGGCGCTACCGAAGTGATCAAGTATGGCTCGCCAGGAGCCCGCTTCATTGGCAGCACCACGGTGACACTCATCAATCAACACCAGATCAAAGAAATCCTTGGGATAGGCTTTGTAGTAGCCATCAATGTTTTCCCGTTCCGCAATCGCCTGATAGATCGCGAAAAATATGTGGGCATTGGTTGGCACCACACCATTGCGTTTACGCACTTCTTCCCCGTTGATTTTGATCAGGTCTTTTTCATAGGGGTTGAAGGTGTTAATGGCTTGGTCGGCCAGGATATTACGGTCAGCCAGAAACAAGACCCGTGGCCTGCGTGAGCCAGGTTGGTCACGGTTCCAGCGAGCCTGAAATACCTTATGAACAATTTGAAAGGCGATGAAGGTTTTACCGGTACCGGTGGCCAGTGTGAGCAAAATGCGGGATTTGCCTTGACCGATGGCATCGGTAGCGGCATGAACAGCCAGCTCTTGGTAATAACGTGGCTGCATAGCCCCTTCTAAATGGAAAGGGACGTTTCTTAACTCCTGACTTAAATCTGTTGTTTCTCCGGCATAACGCCTTTCCAGCTCAGCAGGCGTTGGGTAAAACTCAATGTAGTCCCCTTTGCCTGTTTCCAGATCGAATTCGTAGGCTTGTTTGCCGTTACTGGAATAGACGAAACGAACGCGGAGTTTGTTCGCATAGTCAATGGCCTGTTGCAGGCCTTTGGTTGGATGCTCGGACTCTTTCTTGGCTTCTACTACAGCCAGATAACGGTTGTCTTTGTGAAGCAAGTAATCCACGAAGCAGCGTCGTCCACGTACTCCTCCGGCCATTTTTCTGCCGTCGGTGAAGTAATGCTCCCGAATGATATTACTCGGCTGCCAGTCTGCTGCCCGTAATGCAGGATCGATATAATTTGCTCGGGTATCTGCTTCAGATGCCATCAAGCCACTCCTTGGTCATTTGGGTTTGGCACCAACTCAAGCAAGTCGCCAACAGTGCAATCGAATAGTACGCAGATCTGTTCAATGGCTTCCAGATCCACTTTCTGGGCCGTCTCTTTATAAAGCAGGGTCACCGTAGCACGGCTTAACCCCGTTTCTCTGGCAACGTCGGCAATACGCATCTTGTGCTCGCCCATCATACGGGCGAGATGGCAGCGGATCATGGCTGTGCCTCTGGCTGGTAATCTGGTTATCGAAACAACACAGGAGCATACCACGACTTTGATATTTACATAGAAATTTGTGAGTTGAAATTGAATTATGCGGGCCTGATTTCTAAAAATGGGTTGAAGTTTTTCTAAATTACGCGGAGTTATGCGCCATATGAGTAATTACGCAAACCATGCGTAATCGCGCGTAATTTCTATTTCACGGCAGAAAGGTGGGGGGCGAGGGTGGCGTAGTAATGCGTACAGGCACTATCGCAGGTGCAGGTTTGGGTTGCCGTGAGTAGTAGTTGAGAGGAGGTTATTTCGAGAGGATTTTGCTATTTGGCGTGCGGCCAATTCTGCTTACCTATGGAAGCAGAACCTGGCGAAAGCGGCCACATTATGGTTTCAATACCACAGGAGAATGAATCTTGAGTTGAATGGTGGGCCCACCAGGACTTGAACCTGGGACCAACGGATTATGAGTCCGCTGCTCTAACCAACTGAGCTATAGGCCCGAAAAGGAGGCGCAGATTATACCCAGAGAGTATGCCCTGCGCCAGCGTTGACGCTTAATCGTCGATGAAGCTGCGCAAATGATCGGAGCGGCTGGGGTGCCGCAGTTTACGCAGGGCCTTGGCTTCGATCTGACGGATACGCTCACGCGTAACATCAAACTGTTTGCCGACTTCTTCCAGCGTGTGGTCGGTATTCATTTCGATACCGAAACGCATTCTCAGTACTTTCGCTTCCCGTGCGGTCAGACCTGCCAGAACGCGGCGGGTGGACTCCTTGAGACCCTGGCCGGTGGCCGAATCAACCGGTGATTCCGCCTGACCATCTTCAATGAAATCACCCAGGTGGGAATCTTCATCATCACCAATCGGCGTTTCCATGGAGATCGGCTCTTTGGCGATCTTCAGCACCTTACGAACCTTGTCTTCTGGCATATCCATCTTGCGGGCCAGTTCTTCCGGCGTCGCTTCACGCCCCATTTCCTGCAGCATCTGACGGGAAATGCGGTTCAGCTTGTTGATCGTTTCGATCATGTGTACCGGAATACGGATGGTTCGGGCCTGATCAGCGATAGATCGCGTAATCGCCTGACGAATCCACCAGGTCGCGTAGGTTGAGAACTTGTAACCACGGCGGTACTCAAATTTATCAACGGCCTTCATCAAGCCGATGTTGCCTTCCTGAATCAGATCCAGGAACTGAAGGCCACGGTTGGTGTACTTCTTGGCAATTGAGATAACCAGACGCAGGTTAGCTTCCACCATTTCTTTCTTGGCGCGACGCGCTTTGGCTTCGCCAATCGAAATGCGGCGATGAATATCTTTCAGTTCAGAAATCGTCAGATCAGTTGCATCCTGAACGGACAGCAAACGGCGCTGCAAACGGGAAATGTCATCCTGGCGGTCAACGATCCGCTTGCCCCAGTCAGCTTTGGTCTTGGTGTAGCTGGCAGCCCAGTCGGTATTGGTCTCATTGCCTGGGAACTGCTTAATGAAATCTTTACGCGGCATGTTGCAGTCGCGGGTACAGATTTTCATGATTTCGCGCTCGGTCACACGCACCTGGTCGTTACGGTCGCGAATGCCGTTGACGATATTGTCAAACTGCTTATTGGACAGTTTGAACGGAGAGAAGGTTTCGCCAAGTACCGCGAAGGCTTCCTGGGTTTTCTTGTGGTCACGGCCATGTTTGGCAATCAGTGCCTCGACCGCATTGTAAGCGGCTTCCAGCTCAGCAAAGCGGAGGCGGGCCAGCTCAGGGTCCGGGCCGCCATCACCTTCGTCGTCAGAATCCGAGTCGTCGCTCTCTTCGCTTTCTTCGTCATCGCTCTCTTCTTTGGCGGTGGCCTTGGTCGCGCTGCTGGAGGAGTCATCTTCATCATCGACAAGATCGCTGTCTGTGTCTTCGCTGATGAGGGTTTCTTCGGCCAGGGGGTCCAGAAAACCAGTCACGATATCTGAAAGGCGGCCCACGCCGTCTTCGGCTGAAACGGCTTTGTAGCTGTTCAGAATGTGTTTAACTGTGCCGGGATATAAAACCAGCGATGCCATGACGTCGCCCAAGCCTTCTTCGATGCGCTTGGCGATCTGGATTTCACCTTCACGTGTCAGCAGTTCGACAGTGCCCATTTCGCGCATGTACATACGCACGGGGTCGGTTGTACGCCCGACATCGCTCTCAACGGAGGCCAGTACAGCAGCGGCTTCGGCTTCGGCGGATTCATCTGCGGTAGACTCGTTGTCTGCCATCAGCAGGGTATCGGCATCCGGTGCTTCTTCATACACCACGATGCCCATGTCATTGATCATGCGGATGATATCTTCTACCTGATCCGGATCCGCGATATCCTCGGGAAGGTGGTCATTCACTTCCGCATAGGTAAGGAAGCCCTGTTCCTTGCCGCGTGCGATGAGTTCTTTCAATCGGGATTTGGAGGTGCCTGACATATGTGCCTGTGAAATGGTATTGAAGTTAAAAAAGATAAACGGCTATTATAGCTGGTTACCTCGTTCACTGCCATCGCAGTGTTCTCTTTGGCGGTAAGCCGCGATCTTTCGTTCAATATGTGGGCGAATGTCAATAATTCAATCCCTCCTGAGAGCATCGCAATGAATCAGCGCATCAAAGCTCGGTTTTTTCTTTGAGTAACTCGCGTAACTGCGTTTTCAGGTCGGGGTCATTCGGGTGGTTTGCCAGTTGTTGGTTGAGCTGATCAAAGCGATTTTCAAGCAGGCTCGATTTAATACGCTTGAGGGCATCGGTTGATTCCAGTGCCAGAAGACTTCGTTCCGGGATAACGGAGAGTGTTCGCATCAGCTCATTAATATCGTCGGCCTGATCGGGATGCGTCGCCAGGTGCAGAAGCAGGTTGCGGGCATCCATGCTGCGGTAGGGTGCTATCCAGCTCAGAAACTGCTGAAGTCGCTGGAATTCATGGTCGGTTGTCGATGTGTTCATGAGAAAGTCGACGTGCCGGGTCCACGTGGGGTCGCACAGGCATTGCAGGGCAATAAGACCGGATGTTCGGCTTCTGACCACTGGTGGGGGCAATTCGCGCGCGACGGGGGCGCTGCTTTTGGGGGGGGTGAACGTTCGTTTTCCCTGTGCGCCTTCCTGGGTGCGGGGTTGCGAGGCCCAGCGGGGGGATTGAGTCTTTTCCCAGGCCAGTTCCTTCAATACACCGTGGATGGGTTTGCCCTTGAGGTCTGCGAGTGCATCGTTCGCACGCTTGCGAAGCAGCAGGCGTTGTTCGGGAATCTCGGTGTCCAGGTCTCTGCTCAATGCATCGAAAAAATATTGAGACAATGGGGCGGCATGCCCCAGGCGATCTTCAAACGCCTGTTTGCCATGCTGACGGATGAATGAGTCTGGGTCGTCGCCATCCGGCAGGATCAGAAAGCGGATTTGCTGGCCAGCTTCGTAAAGCGGCAATATGTTATGCATGGCTTTGTCGGCCGCGGCCAGTCCAGCACGGTCTCCGTCGAAGCAAAAGGTGAGGTCGGCGCTGACGCTCAGTAAATGGCTGAGGTTGTCTTCATTCGTTGCCGTGCCGAGTGTCGCGACGGCCTTGGGTAGCCCAAACTGGCTTAGCGCGATCACATCCAGATAGCCTTCAACCACCACCAGGGCTTTCAGTTGGCGGTTGAGTTGGCGTGCCTCCCAGAGGCCATAAAGCTCACTGCTTTTGTGGAAAATAGGCGTTTCGGAGCTATTGATGTACTTGCTGCTGTCATTGCCCAGGGTGCGTCCGCCGAAGGCGACGGTGCGTCCCCGACTGTCCCGGATAGGGAACATCAGACGATTGCGAAACATATCGAAGTCACCGCCGCCGTCATCTCGCGCATGAACCAGTTTCAGGATTTTAAAGTTGCCGGACAGCTGCGGATTCTTTTCGCGGCTGAGAAACTGCCATTCGTTAGGTGCAAAGCCCAGGCCATAGTGGGCGATCATGTCCTCGTTTAGTCCGCGTTTGCGCAGGTAATCAAGTGCGTGATTGCGTTGCGGGTGTGACTTCAGCGCGGTCTGAAAGGCGTCCTGGGCCACTTGCATGGCGTGGTAGAGGGGCTTGCGTTTGTCGGCCTGTTCTGATTGCTGAGGGGTTCGTGGGACTTCCATGCCCGCACGTCGAGCCAGTTTTTCCAATGTCTCCATGAAGCCCAGGTGGTCCATTTCCCGAATAAAGCTGATGGCATCACCATGCACGCCGCAGCCGTAGCAGTGATAGTGAGGCGGCGTGGCTTCGTTGTATATGTGAAAAGAGGGGGTCTTTTCGTCGTGGAAGGGGCAGCAGCCAGTATAGGTGCCTCCCGCTTTCTTCAAGGTGGTGCGTTCGCCAACGAGGGCAACCAGGTCGATGCGTTCGAGTAGTGCGGAAGTAAAACTGGAAAGATCCATGCGATAATCGATGAAGTGACTTTCCGGGAAGTATACGCGAGTCTTCGGAGGGTTGGCACCCGGTCAAACTCCGGGTGCCTTTAGCTCGATCAGGCGCTGAGCAGAGATTTCAGCTGTTTGCTGACCTGTGCCATGTCAGCACGCCCCTGCAGTTTTTCCTTCAGGGCGGCCATGGCCTTGCCCATGTCTTTCATGCTCGAGATGCCCAGTTCTTTCAGCGAGACAGAGATGATGTCTGCAACCTCAGCGTCAGAGAGTTGTGCGGGCATGAATTCTCCAATGACGGACAGTTCAAGCTGTTCCTGTGCGACGAGGTCGTCGCGTCCAGCGGCGGCAAACTGAGTAATGGAATCTTTACGCTGCTTGCACATTTTATCGAGGATCGCCAATACGCGAGTGTCATCCACTTCGATGCGTTCGTCGACTTCGATACGCTTGATGTCGGCCAGAATAAGACGAATGGCGCCTAAACGGTCTTTCTCCCGTGCGCGCATAGCATCTTTCATGGCTTCAGTCAGTTGAGCTTTCAGTGACATGGGGCCAATTACCCTGGTAACTTAGTACAGGCGCTCGAAGCGACGGTTTTCGCGCTGAACTTTCTTGGCGTAACGCTTTACGGCTGCAGCCAGTTTGCGCTTGCGCTCAGTCGTGGGCTTCTCATAGAACTCGCGACGACGCACTTCGGAAAGGGTGCCTGCCTTTTCGCATGAGCGCTTGAAGCGGCGCAGTGCAATGTCAAAAGGCTCGTTTTCTCTGACTCTTACATACGGCATTAATTTGACTCTCTCATTGATCTCTGCTGGCGTCCAGTCGACTGGACGTTGTTAAGGGCGCGAATTTTAATCGTTTGGCCAGGTGTTTGTAAAGGGCCGTCCGAATATTCATTGTCGCCCGAGCCTGCTTTGTGATAAAAAGCGCCCATGAGAATATTGGGCATTGAAACCTCCTGTGATGAAACCGGCGTCGCCATCTATGACGGCGGTGCGGGCCTGCTTGGGCATCGTTTATATAGCCAGATCGCGTTGCATGCGGAGTATGGTGGCGTTGTGCCGGAACTGGCCTCGCGTGATCATGTGCGCAAACTGGTTCCATTGATTCGGGAATTATTGCTGGATCTGGGACTGACGCTGAAGGATCTGGATGGTATCGCGTACACGGCGGGGCCAGGGCTTGCGGGCGCATTGCTGGTCGGCAGTGCAGTGGCGAATGCGATGGCGTTCGCGCTCGACATTCCGGTTTTGGGGGTGCACCACATGGAAGGGCACTTGCTTGCGCCTATGCTGGAAGCGTCCCCACCTTCCTTTCCTTTTGTTGCACTGCTTGTTTCGGGCGGCCACTCTCAACTGGTGAGGGTCGATGGCATTGGACGTTATACGCTGCTGGGCGATACGCTCGATGACGCGGCAGGAGAGGCCTTCGATAAGGTCGCTAAAATGTTAGACTTGGGCTACCCCGGTGGGCCGCGTGTGGCTCAATTGGCTGCTCAGGGCAGCGGCGAGGGGCTGGGATTTCCGCGACCGATGACAGACCGACCCGGTTTGGACATGAGTTTTAGCGGGTTAAAAACCTTTACCATGAATGCGATTGCGGCGGGGCCTGCTGAGGGCGCGGCGAAACAGTCACATGCGGCGAATATTGCTGCGGCGTTTCAGGACGCGGTGGTTGATACGCTGGTGATCAAGTGTCGCCGTGCGCTTAAGCAGACCGGTTTGCGCACCCTGGTGATGGCGGGGGGGGTGAGTGCTAATCAGGTGTTGCGGTCCCGCCTGGAGCAGAGTCTGGGGCAAATGAAGGCGCAGGTGTTTTATGCTCAGCCTGAATTCTGTACAGACAATGGTGCCATGATCGCCTATGCCGGTTATTGTCGTCTGGTTGCCGGCCAGCGCTCAGGTTATACCATGACGGCGCAGCCTCGCTGGGCCTTAACGTCTCTGCCGGCAGCATGATCTATTCAAGGGGGCGCTCACGCTTGTGAATCAGGCGGATGATATTCTCCCGATGTCGAATAAACAGGAATAACGCCAGCGTTGCAAACAGCTCAACCGCATCTGGGTTGAGCGCGGCTGCCAGCCAGGGAGCAAGTGTCGCGGCGGTCAACGAGGCCAGCGATGAAATCCGTCGCCAGTAAATCAGTGCGGCCCAGATGACGATAAGGACGAGTGTTGTCTGAGGGGCGATCAGCAGGCTTGCGCCCATGGCGGTGGCGACACCTTTGCCGCCCTGAAACCGGTGAAAGAGTGGGAGGATGTGTCCGGTTACACTGGCAATGACAACCAGCAGTGGGGCCATCTCCTGGTCAGTAAGCGCCTGAGTCAGCATGATGGCTAAAGCACCTTTGGCCGCGTCCCAGGTGAGGGTCAGTGCGGCAGGAAGAAAGCCTCCGATTCGGTAAATGTTGGTGGCCCCCGGATTGCCTGAGCCACTTTGGGCGGGGTCTGGCAGACGAAACCAGCGGCAGACCCACACTGCGCCCAGGACGGAGCCCAGCAGATAGCCAGTCGTGATGCAAAAAAGAGTGGTAAAAATGTCGTCCATAGTGTGTGATTTTGCTCGGAGCATGACGGTAAAGCTACCCGTATTTTCCCAATAGCCTGTGGGGCGTGTAATGGTTGATAAGGTATTTATTGAGGGACTGACGCTGGATTGCGTGATCGGCGTCTATGCGCATGAAAAGACTTTTCGCCAGCGCCTGTTTCTGGATCTCGAAATGGCGTTTGATCTTTCCCGGGCCGGGGCAAGTGATGATCTGCGGTTGACCCTGGACTATCACGCCATCAGCCAGCGCTTGATTGCTTACGCCAGTGCGCATCAAGTAGCGCTTCTTGAAACACTGGCCGAACGCATGGCCGAGATTCTGTTAAGTGAGTTCCGCGTGCCGTGGTTGCGGCTCAAAATACGAAAGCCGGGAGCGGTAGCTGAGGCCGTTACAGTCGGGATCGAAATTGAGCGGGGGAGCCTGCCACGTGACTGAGGTGCTGGTGGGTATAGGGAGTAATATCGAGCGCCATCACAATATTCAGCTGGCGGCTCATACCTTGCGGCAGCAGTTCGGGGCGGTCGATTTTTCGCCCGTATTTGAAGCGGAGGCGGTTGGATTTAAGGGGGATCCGTTTTTTAATCTGGTGGCCCGGTTCGAGTGCAGCGTGTCTCTTCTGGCCTTGCAGCGCATCCTTAAGGGAATCGAGGCTCAATCGGGGCGGACGGGCCGTGAGTCTAAATGGTCCGGTCGAACGCTGGATATAGATATTCTGACCTTTGGGGATGCGGTGGGCGTTATGGATGGCATCGTGTTGCCACGGCCGGAAATTCTCGAAAATGCGTATGTTCTGCTACCCTTGGCCACACTAGTGCCAACCCTGCTTCACCCGCAGCGGAAGCAGACCTACCAATCACTTTGGCAAAACTTCGAAGGCAGTCGTGCGCTCACAGAAACGCACGACCTGCGGGATCTTTAGGCGCGAGCCCAGAGCCTTCAACGTGCTCTGAATTTCTGCACCAGACCGGCGGTTGATGGGTCCAGCCCAGATAGATCAGCCTCTGGGTTTTCCAGCACTGGCAGAATACTGTCACATAGCTGTTTACCCAGTTCTACGCCCCACTGATCATAGCTGTTGAGATTCCAGATCGCGCCCTGCACCATGACCTTGTGTTCATAGAGTGCGATCAGCGCGCCCAGTGTCTCAGGCGTCAACTGCTCCATCAGCAGCATGTGGCTGGGACGATTGCCTGGGATGACCTTATGGGGAGCCAATTGTTCGGCGGCGTCTTGTGATAGGCCCGCCTTCAGAAGCTCCGTCGTTGCCTGTTCAAGTGTTTTGCCGCACATCAGGGCCTGGCTCTGGGCCAGACAGTTAGACGCCAGCATTGCATGATGACGGCCGCGCTCACGGTGGGACCTCAAGGGAAGGATGAAGTCAGCCGGTGCCCAGCGGGTTCCCTGATGAAGCAGTTGGTGATAAGCGTGTTGACCGTTGGTGCCTGCGCCCCCCCAGACGATTGCGCCTGAGTCGACGGTCAATGAGTGCCCCTGGCGATCGACCTGCTTGCCGTTACTCTCCATATCAACCTGTTGCAGATGGGCGGCAAGATTTTCCAGCGTTTGGTCGTAAGGCAGTACGACACAGCTGCCGGCCCCAAGAAAATTCTGGTACCAGATGCCCAGCAGGCCCAGGATTGCCGGCATATTCTTCTCAAAGGGGGCGGTCTTAAAATGTTGATCCATGGCGTCTGCACCTTTCAGCAAGGCACGGAAGCCCGGCATGCCGACCTGCAGGGCAATAGGTAGGCCGATAGCTGACCACAGCGAATAGCGACCACCGACCCAATCCCACATCGGGAAGATATTCTCGGCCGCAATCCCAAAACGCCTGGCCAGCTCCACATTGCTGGATACCGCCACAAAATGGCGGGCAACCTGATCGGCTTTGCCGCCATTTTCCAGATACCAGGCCTTGGCTGTTTCTGCGTTAGTCAGGGTTTCCTGGGTTTTGAAGGATTTAGACTGAATGATGAATAGCGTGGTCGCAGGGTTCAGTGCTTCGAGGGTGTAAGCGATGTCAGAACCGTCAATATTTGAGACGAAATGGCAGCGTAGGTGACCCGTCCAGTAAGGGCGGAGTGCTTCAACCGCAACGCGCGGGCCGAGATATGATCCGCCGATGCCGATGCTGACAATATCGGTGATGGCCTGATCAGAATACCCCTTCCATTGGCCTGAGTGAACGCTTTGGACGAAGGCATCCATCTGCATCAGCGTCGACTGAATTTCGTCACGGATATTGACGCCCTCAACCCATAGCGGTGATTGCTCTGAGCTTCTCAGTGCCGTGTGAAGGACTGCTCGCCCCTCGGTATGGTTGATCACCTCGCCTGCGAAAGTTGCCGTGATCAGATCGCGCAAGCCCGCAGCGTCGGCGAGCTGCGCAAGCAGTGTCAGGGTTTGCGCTTGTGCTTTTGCCTTCGAGTAATCCAGGAACAGTCCCGCAGCCTCCATGGAGAAGTGCTCAAAGCGTTGGGCGTCGGCCGCAAAAAAGCTGAGGATCGTTTGCGGGCTGATCTGTTCGGCGTGTTCTTGCAGCCGTTGCCAGCAGGTTTGCACGGCTGCGTGATCGAAATGATGAGGATATGCCATGGTAATTCCTTTGACCGTTGCGACTCAGGACGTTGAAAGACTGATGCTAATGTTATCAATGAGGCGAGTGCTGCCCAGTTTTGCCGCGACAAGTAGCGTGATTTCGCTATCTTCCGGCTTGGCAGGTGCCAGCGTATCGCTTTGTGCGATTGACAGATAGTCCACCTCAAAACCTACGTCAGCCAGGGTTGCTTTTCCTGCCAGGATGAGTGAGTCATAGTCGCGAGCACCTTTTTCAATGCGTGATGCCATATCTTTCAGCAGCTTATAAATTTTAGCGGCGGTTTGTTTTTCAGCTGCGCTGAGGTAGCCGTTACGGGAGCTCATGGCGAGACCGCTGGGCTCCCGCATCGTGGCGACGGTTTCAATTTGAATCGGCATGCCGAGGTCTTTCACCATTTTGCGAATCACGGCAACCTGCTGGTAATCCTTCTCGCCAAAGAGCGCAATATCCGGTTGCACCAGATTGAAAAGAATATTCACGACGGTTGATACGCCCGTGAAATGGCCGGGGCGTGAGGCACCGCAGTGGCTTTCGGTAATACCCGGGACAATGACCTTGGTGTGCTGCTCAAGCCCTTTAGGGTAGATCTGGGTCGCTGTTGGCGTATAAAGCGCATGATTCCCGGCATTCACCAATTGGGCTTTGTCGGCATCCAGCGTGCGTGGATACTTATCCAGATCCTCATGTGCGCCGAATTGGAGTGGGTTAACAAAGATCGAGGTGACGACGTAGTCAGCCATTTCGTGTGCGCGTTTTACCAGCGAAATATGCCCCGCGTGCAGATTGCCCATGGTGGGAACAAACGCTACCCGTTTGCGGGCCTGCTTCTGCTGTTGGATGGCCGCCCGTAAATCTTTGATGCGAGAAACGGTAATCATAGGTTAAAGCTGTGCTCCTCTCCTGGGAACTGCCGGGTTTTAACGGCGCTAACGTAGGCTTTCAAAGCGGCTTGTATACTCTCATTGCCTTGCATGAAGTTTTTGACGAATTTGGGGCGCTTACCTTTTCCAAGGCCAAGAAGATCGTGAATGACCAGTACCTGAGCGTCGGTATGGTGCCCAGCACCAATGCCGATAACGGGCACGCTCAATTTCTCGGCCAGTCGCTGACCAAGGCGCGTGGGAATGCACTCCACTAAAATAATATCGGCGCCCGCTTGTTCGAGGCGCAGGGCATCCTGGAGCACCTGGTCGGCTTGCTGTTCTGTTTTGCCTTGAACCTTGTATCCCCCTAGCTTATTCACCGACTGAGGGGTAAGACCAAGGTGGGCGCAAACAGGAACGCCCTGGCGCGCCAGACTGTGAATGCTTTCCTCAAGCCAGGCGCCACCCTCAAGTTTGACCATATGCGCTCCGGCCTGCATCAGTTTCATGGCATTGTCCAGGCAGGCTGGCAGTGTGCCATAGGTCATGAATGGCATGTCCGCCATAATCAGAGCACCCTGGTTCCCGCGGGAGACACAGCGGGTATGGTAGGCCATTTCTTCGATGGTTACCGGCAGTGTACTGTCGTAGCCTTGCAAAACCATGCCCAGCGAATCACCAACCAGCAGCACCTCAACGCCGGCGGCCGACGCTTCGTAAGCGAAGGTGGCATCGTAGGCGGTGCAGACGGCGAAGGGTTCGCGTCGGCTCTTGAAATCGTGGAGGGTGGAGATGGAAACGCTCATGAGAACTCCTTTTAGACCATGCTATCATTTGCAGAAAGCGTTCCTACTATAGCCTACAGGGAGCTTCGCAGAGAAGGAAGATCTGGGTCAGATTCTCTCGATCGTGTCGCCCGAAAACGCTTCCACCAGCGAGGATAGCAGTGTGCCGCAAGGGAGCTGCAGTTCAGGCGCGATTTCCAGCAACGGTAACACCACAAATGCGCGTTGGCTCAGTCCTGGGTGTGGTAGGTTGAGGGTGTCGTTTGAACGCTGTTCGCCTTCAAACATCAGGATATCGATATCAATCACGCGGGGGCCCCAGTGGCGGGTTTTAATCCGCCCCAGCGTGCGCTCCAGTTGCTGGGTTGTCGCCAGCAGATCTTCAGGGGTAAGTGAGGTTGAAAACTGGGCTACAGCATTGATGAACCAGGCCTGATCCTGAGGTCCCATGGGGGGCGTTCGGTAGAGGCTGCTGCAAGCCAGCAGTTTGAGTCCGGCGCTGGCCGCCAGAAGCGTCACCGCCCTGACGATTTGTGAGCATGGGCTTTCAAGGTTGCTACCGAAGCCAAGATAGACCGTTCGCAGATCGCTCATTGGCTGGCAGGTGGGCGCTTACGGGGCCGTCTGCGCCTTTTCTTGCGGGGAGCGGATCGCTCGTCATCCCCTTCTTCGCTAAGCAGGCTATGATCGATTTCAACGTTGGGGTTGGCGCGTTGCAGTTCTGTCCACCACTTGCCCATATTGTCCAGGTGTTCGCCAGATTGTTCCCGAAGCAGCAAGAAGTCGTAGGCCGCTCTGAAACGGGGGTGTCGGAGCATTTCAGTCGAGCGTCTGCCCTGACGTTTGCTAATACGAAGCTGCATTTCCCAAATCTCGCGCATAGGGATGCTGAAGCGTTTGGGCAGGGCGGTGACTTTTATCTGTCGTTCGATCACTTCGTAGGCGGCGGAATGCATGGCCTGCATGGGCGGCATGTCGTGCCCTTGCATTAGCCGCTGATAATGAGCCTGTACCGGTGGCCATAAAAGCGCTGCAAACAAGAAGGCTGGAGTGACCGGCTTGCCCGCCTGCACTCGATCGTCGGTGCTTTGCAGGGCAAGTTCGATAAGGCGGCTACCTGTGGTGTGGTGGGTCAGAGACTCTGCCGTGTCCGGAACCAATTGGCCAAGCAATCCGTATTGCATTAACAGGTGTAAGGTTTTCACACCATGCCCAGCCATGAATAACTTGAGGATCTCATCAAAAAGCCGGGCAGGTGGCACATTACTCAATAAGTTGCCCAGCGAGGGAATCGGGTTGGCCGTTTCGGGTGCTATGTTAAAATCGAGCTTTGCGGCAAAGCGGATGACGCGAAGGATGCGGACAGGGTCCTCACGGTAGCGAACGCCTGGGTCTCCAATCATGCGTAGCATGCGCTGTTGGATATCGGTCATGCCTCCCGCATAATCGTGTACGCTGAAGTCTTTGACGCTGTAATAAAGTGCGTTGATGGTGAAGTCTCGCCGGATGGCGTCTTCCTGCTGGTTGCCGTAAACATTGTCACGGAGAATTTGGCCGTGATCACTGGTTCGTCCTTCGCTTTCTTCACCTTTGTCGTGGCTGCTGCGAAAGGTTGCGACTTCGATAATTTCCGGGCCGAAATGTACATGTGCCAGGCGAAAGCGGCGGCCAATCAGCCGGCAATTCTTAAAAACGTGGCGAACCTGTTCGGGCGTGGCATTCGTGGCGACATCAAAATCCTTGGGCGTTATCCCGAGGAGCAAATCTCTGACACTGCCTCCTACCAGAAAGGCCTCGTAGCCGGCTTCATTCAGACGATAAAGAACCTTGAGTGCTGACGCGCTGATTTGTTTGCGCGAAACCGAATGGTTATCTCTCGGAATGATCTGCAGCTTGATTTGGGGGGAGGGTGTGCTGCGGGGTTGAAAAATCCCCAGGATTCTTTTTAGCATTCAGTGATCGTGTTTCAGGCAAATGGAAAGTCGCATTCTAATGAGGACGCCACTGAGTTTGAAGAGTATACAAAGAATTAATGAGGGATTGGTTTGCCCAACCCCCTCAGGTAACTGGTAGACGCGCTATTGTTTTTGTTTCGTCCTAACCCTTACGACCTTATTTCGTTATTTTTGAGCTCGTGTCTACAAACTGAACGGTTTGAAAGCGCCGAGTGGCACGTGCCACTAAAAAGCTTTGCACTCAAAACAATCAGTTCGTAGCCCGTTATTCTTGTTTTTGTTCTGGGCGAGTGTGGATCTGCATTTTTTTGTTTTTATTTTGAGCAGTTAAAGTCGTCTTTCTTGTTGTTGTGCTTAATAGAATGCAGTGGTTGTGCCAGAAATGGAAAATCATTTGTTAACAAAGAGTTAAGAATTTTACAAAATTTTTAGTGTTGTAACGGAACGTAAAGGTGTTACCGTTGGACTCTAAGTGCGCGGAAAAGTGTTACTGATGGGAACGCGGGTAACACATGCGGCATATTGCGGCGGCACGTGTTTCTGAAATCTGTTGAATGAAGTGTGGCACGCATGAAGCCGTCTTCAAGTTGAAGCCGGCGCAATTTTGTGTGGATTTGTTAAACCGTGTTATCGAGCGGATTTGCGTGGACGGGGGATGCCTAGTCGTTGGCGGCGTTCCCATAGGCTTTTGCGACTGATTCCAAGCTTCTTCGCCAGTTCGGTTTCGCTCATGGTGTCCTGGTTTTCGATAACAAAGTGCTGAAAATAGTCCTCCAGCGAGAGGTCTGCGGGTTGTGCCATGTACTGTTCCGATCCTGCAACATCTATCGCGGAGCTGCTATCGCTGTCGATGCCGGAGTAGTTCCGGTGTAATGACGCCGGAATCTTCCAGAATGACTGCGCGTTCTATGCAGTTCTCAAGCTCCCTGACGTTACCGGGCCAGGAGTGTTGGAGTATCAGACGCAAGCTTTCACCATCAAAGGTCAGTGGCGGTTTGGCCATCTGAATACAGATGCGTTCCAGCAGCTTGTGAGCCAGGCCGACGATGTCGGCACCCCGTTCCCGCAGTGCGGGGATTTTGAGCGGCATGACATTGAGTCGGTAAAACAGGTCTTCGCGGAACTCCCCGGCCTTGGCCATGGTGCGCAGGTTACGGTGTGTTGCCGCAATCAGGCGAACATCGACTTTGCGAGACTGGGTCGATCCTACGCGGCGGATCTCGCCCTCCTGCAGCACGCGGAGCAGGCGTGCCTGAGCTTCAAGTGGTAACTCGCCGATTTCGTCCAGAAATAATGTACCGCCATCAGCCGCTTCAATCAGTCCATTTCGTGTCGCCATCGCCCCGGTGAATGCACCCTTCTCGTGTCCGAAAAGCTCTGACTCAATCAATGTTTCTGGAATGGCGGCGCAGTTGACACAGATCAGAGGGGCATCCCGGCGTTTGCTGAGCTGATGAAGTGCTTTGGCCGCCAGTTCTTTCCCGGTTCCGGATTCTCCCTGGATCAGTACAGTTGAATCGGTGGGCGCAACTTTCTCGATCAGGCTAAACAATCGCTTCATTTCCGGGCATTCGCCGTACATGAAGGTTGAGGGGGCTGGGATGTCGGTATCCGTCCGTGTTGAGGCATGGGCAGTCAGCACAGGTGCGGTTTTCTCGCGGGTTCCGGCATATTTGTCGAGTACGGTTTTGACCGCCTGAATCATTTCATCGTGATCAAAGGGCTTGGCGATATACTCGACCGCGCCCTGCTTCATCGAATCCACCGCTGAGCGCAGGCTGGCATAGCTGGTCATGATCAGAATCGGAATGTTTCGCGTCAGGCTCAGCAGGTCTGACCCTGGTCGACCCGGCAGGCGCACATCGGTAATGATCATGTCTGGCTTGATGTTTTCGAGGACCATCAGTGCACTGTCGACCGTGTCTGCCTCTTCGATGCGATAGCCTTGATGCTCCAGCAGTCGGCGCAATGCGCTACGAATGATGGTTTCGTCCTCTACAATCAAGATCCTGGCCATAGCAGTGCCTGTAATTATCCTGTTTTATCAGTTGTCTGAAGGGGGAGCGCGACAGTGACCTGCGTTCCCTTGCCGGTTTCTGGAGCCGGACTTTCGACGCGAATGTGTCCAAAATGTTCTTCGATTATGCCGTAAACCAAAGCCAGACCTAAACCAGTTCCCTTATCGGGGCCTTTGGTCGTATAAAATGGCTCAAAAAGCCGGTCTTTTTCGCTATCCCGAATGCCGCACCCTTCGTCGATTACTCTAATTTCGATCAATTGAGATTTCAGCTCCGATTCTACTCTAATGGTGGTGTCAATGGGTGAGGCATCCTTGGCATTCGTGAGCAGATTGACAAAGACTTGCACCAGGCGCTGAGCATCGCCAATGGCTGAAGCCTCTTTGGCGACCAGATTGAGAAAATGAATCTGGCTGGCTTCGGGCGAAAGTTTGAGAAGATGAATCGCCTCGTCCACACAATGCCAGAGGCTCACCTTCTCCCACAGCGCCTGATTACTATGATTACCCCGGCGGGAGAAGTTCATGAGCGTTTGTAATATCCGTGAGATCCTCTGGGTCTGATCCAGTATCTGTTTGGAGGTATCGAGAACCTCCTGGTTGTTGGTCATGAGTTTCAGGTTTTGAGAGAGGCAGGCAATGCCTGTGATCGGGTTTCCAATTTCATGCGCAACGCCTGCTGCAAGGCGTCCCACAGAAGCCAGGCGTTCGCTGTGAATCAACTCCTCCTCTAACATCTGGGTTTCGGTTGTGTCCTCGATCAGGACAACCAGTCCCTTGCCACTTTCTCCCCCTGGATCAAACGTTGACTTGTGCAAACTGAACCAGCGGGGCTGGCCGTTTACCAGGAAGCGTCGTTTGGGAATGTGAGACGCCGGCTCGGCGCTGAACTGAATCAGAAGTCCGCTCCAGGGTTCCGGTAACATCGCGAAATGGCCGCCGATTATCTCGTCTTCATTGACCGAGGTGAGCTGCTCCATGGCCAGATTCCACATGAGGACCTCGCGATTTTCGCCCACAGAACAGGCGGCGACTGGGAGCTGCATCAGGATCTGGCGGTGAAATCGTCGCAGTTGATCCAGTTCTGCTGCCAGTCCGCTAAGTCGGGTGTGGTAGTCGTCCAGACGCGATTCAACCAGGTGAATGTCACTACTTTGTTGGAGTTCTGGTTTATGAGTGTCGAGAAAGCGGCGAATAATTGACCGTGCCATGGTTGGTCCAAGCAAGCCGGAAAGATTGACGTCCAGTTGTTTGCGCAGTCGTTTCAACGCAAGGGGGCGTTTCTCGTTCAGTGGCAGGCTCAGGGCGTCCAGCGCCTGGTTAACTTCCTTGGCCGCGGCCCGAGGGCCCAATGCCCGGCTCAGGCGATTAATCAGTTCTTCCGCTGTCAGCGTCGCAAAATCCTGCTGTCGGGCTTCGAGCAGCGTATCCACGCTGCAGGCATGGGCAATGGCTGCTTCATCTCTGCTGGTTTTGGTGACCAGCGACAATAAAACAAACAGGCTGGTATTGAGGGTAAGACTGAGCAGCAGATAATCATGCCAGTCTTTATCGTGATAAAAAGGAACCTTGATGATGTCTAGCAGGTGAAATAGGTCGATCTGATGAATGGCGGGAAGGTAGAGAGCTGTGCACCAGACCAGACAGCCTGCACATAGACCGGTCAACATCCCACGCCGATTACCTTGAGGCCAGAAAACCAGAGAGAGTATACCAGGCAGAAGCTGAGCCAGCAGACTCAGGCCAATGATGACGAGATCGCTGGAGCCAATCCCTTCGGGCAGGTACAGAAAGAGAAGCCAGGGGGAGGCGATGACCAGGAAAACCACCACACGCTTGTAGGAGTTAAGCCAGCGGTAAATATCATTTCCGGATCCGGGTTGTTTAAACGGCAGAATCAGGTGGTTGAGCGAAAGCCCCGCGAGCGAGAGGCTGCTGAGCGCCAACATCAGGACGCCCGATACAATGCTGGCGACCGCTGTAATGCCTCCCCAAAGAGGGCTGTTCAGGGAGAGGCTGATGCCCACGAAGTAAAGTTCAGGATCGGCTGGCGTGCTCATTTTGATAGCCGACCATAAAATGATCGGAACCGGCAGGCTGAAGAGAAGCAGATAGAGTGGGAAGCCCCAGCTGGCTTTAAAGAGCGTATTAGAGCGACGGTTTTCCGAAAATAATAGGTGGAACATGGGGGGGAATATCAGCGCAGCGCTGAAGAACAACAACAGCATGGCTCGCCAGGGGTCTTCGCCGAGGTGGCGGTCCATTGCGCTGATCCGCTGGCCATTTTCTTCAATCCATCGGTCCAGATCCTGGAATCCACCAAACTGGGTGTAAACCAGGAATAAACCCAGGCCCAGCATCAGCACAATTTTAATGGCACTTTGTATCGAGAGCAGGCAGATCAGGGGCGAATTATCCTGATCTGCGGCTGACTGGCGATCGATCAACAGCACGATTAGTACGGCCAGGCCGATGAAAATACCTGCACCGGAAGGGGACAATGGTCGACTGGTAATCAATTCAACCGTGTGAGCAAATATTTTGACCTGGACGGCAAGCACGATGATCACGCCCACCAGGGACACGATGGCAGAGAGTGTCCCTGCCATTTGGCTGCGGTAACGAAAAGCCAAAAGATCTGGAACGGAAAACAGCTGATGCCGGGCTGCAATTTTGAAAAGCGGGTAGAGCATGACGGGCGCAAGCAGGAACATCCCCGTTGTTCCCAGGTAGAAGCCCAAAAAGCCAAAGCCATACTTGTAGGCCAGATCGAAGCTAATCGCGAGACCCGTTGCGTTGGCGTAAATGCCCAGGGCGACGATGATGATGGTGGGGTGTTGCTGCCAGCGCTGGGAAGCGGTGTGCGTGGTAATGCCGCGGGTAGCAAGTAGCAGTAGGCCCACATAGGTAAAAAGAAGGCTGTAGAGAATGCCGGATCCGATCATTGCACTCTCGTTTTACGTTCAAGCCAGATGGCGATCCCAATCACGGCTGCCCAGACCATATAGGGGCGATACCAGGCGCTTTGGGGGCCAATCCACCACTCCATAATCACCGGGGAAAAAAGATAGATCGCCAGAATAAGCAAAAAAACCAGACGATAGACGTACATTTCAGGCCTTGCCCTCCGCGTGCCAATAGTCTGCTTCGACCAGGTTGGTTTTTGCAGCAATATTCTCCCGGTTCCAGCCCTGAATGCCGGCCTCCAGCAATTCCTGTATGGTTGACGCCTGGTCGATTTCCTGGCGCTGGATTCCCAACGCGAGCAGAACGTGGTAAAGGGTTTTCATAGGCTGCTGATCGTCTACCGGGCGGGCGTGGGTTTGCTTGCTCAATTTACGACCCTTGGCGTCTGTGAGCAAGAGAAAGTGACCGTATTCCGGCGGGTTATGATGGAGACTCTGGAAGATCAGGCGCTGTAACGGGGTTGAATGCAAGAGGTCGAGTCCGCGAATGACATGGGTGATGCCTTGCTCCCGGTCATCTGCAGTCACGGCAAGTTGGTAGGCATAAAACCCTTCCTTGCGCTGAAGCACGAAATCATCCGTTCCCGAATGAAGCGTGTAGGGTACCGCGCCTTGAATGCAGTCTTCAAACTTACCCGTTTGGTGGGGGACTCGAAAACGCACGGCGAAAGGTGGGCTCTGCTGCGATGCGCCGTGAATGCCGCAAGTTCTCTGGTGGCGCCCCGCTGATACCTCCAACTCGCTTCGGCTGCAGGCACAGGTATATGTCGAGCCGCAGGCAGCAAGCGTTGCGAGTACGTCCTGATAAAGTACTTGCCGTTGCGACTGATAGACGACGCTTTCATCCCAGTGAAGTCCATGAGCATCAAGCGATTTAAGGATTGCTGAGGCGGCGTGTGGGATTTCCCGAAGCGGATCAATATCTTCAATGCGTACCAGCCATTTCCCCTTGTGCGCTTTGGCGTCAAGGTAACTGGCGACTGCTGCAAGCAAGGAGCCCTGATGGAGGGGGCCGGTCGGAGAGGGCGCGAAGCGCCCCCGATAGGAAAGCGTTTGTGCAGCGTCAGCCTGCACGGGTTATACCCCGTTTTGCTTTTCCTTGATTTCAGCCAGCGTTTTGCAGTCAATGCACAGCGTTGCGGTCGGGCGAGCTTCCAGGCGGCGTATGCCTATCTCAACGCCACAGGAGTCGCAATAGCCGTAGTCATCGTTATCGATACGGTCGATGGTCTGGTCGATTTTCTTGATCAGCTTGCGCTCCCTGTCGCGGGCTCGCAGTTCAAGGCTGAACTCTTCTTCCTGTGTGGCACGATCACTGGGATCGGCGTAATTGGCCGCATCTTCCTGCATGTGATGCACGGTGCGATCGACCTCTTCCATTAATTCCTGTTTCCAGCCCATGAGAATATTGCGAAAGTGGTTCAATTGTCCACTGTTCATGTACTCTTCGCCTTCGCTCGGCTCGTAGGGTTTGAAGTTGTTAAAGTCTGAGCCGGTTTTCTTTGCTTTTGGCATACTGTCTGCCTCTTAAACTGAGTCTCTGTGTGCAGCTTTATGGGGTTGAATAAATAAGCGCGAAAAAATAGCAGATTAAACGGCTACACGCCAATATTTATTGTGATCTATGGATCTTGCGCTACTGGGGTAATACAACAAAAACGCCTCCGGCATCATGTTTGATGGTCAGCTGGGTTAACGCTTGTCCCTGGCAGGGGCCACTGATACAGAGGCCGTCGTCGATCTTGAACAAGGCGCCATGGGTTGAACAAATGATCAGGTCTCCACCCGACTCCAGGAACTGATCCGGCATCCAATTGAGCTCTATGCCAAGGTGAGGGCAGCGATTGAGATAGGCGCGCAGCTGGCCGTCAAACTGAACCAAAAAAACAGCGGGATCGTCGAGCTCTAACGAGCGTGAGGTACCTTCTTCCAAAGGGAGGTATGGATTGATGTCAATTCTCATGAGCCGGATCGTGCCGCCAGACGGGCGTTAAGCGTGTTAATGGTTCGGGCCATACTTTCCAGGAGGTGAAGGCTGGTTTCTGGGTGGGCTTCAATCAGTCCGGCAAACTGCTCTTTGGGTACGGCCATGACCGTGCAGGATTCTGTTGCAATGACAGAGGCATTTCGCTGCGAGCGAGTCAGCGCGGCAATCGCTCCAAAAATTTCGCCCTCCTCGACATGGCCTACTTCGACCTCCCCAATTTCGACCCGTGCATGGCCTTTCATCAAGGTATAGACGTTGTCTGCTTCCTCACCTTCACGAATGATCATGTCGCCTGCCTTAAATCGCAGAAAACCTGCCTGTGGGCGGTGGCGATCTTTGGTCAGATCACTAAAGGCATGACAAAACACGCCAGATAGCGCCAATAGATATTGAGTCCATGCCTCGCTGAGTTCGGGTGATTGCGTAATCGTTTTGTGCAAGGTGGCGCTGTCATAAAAATCCAATGTGACAGGATCATCACTGAAGTAGTCTTCCAGAATGGGAGGGTCCGCGGTATGCAGGCCAGCGACGTCTCCCGCTTGCAAAACATAAGCAACCCGTTGATTGCTTTCGGCATAAAGGCTACCCGATCGCACAACGTAGTAGCGTCCGGTGCTTTGAGTTGCCCATAAGCGTTGTCTGGGCAGCAGGACGATTGTGCCATCTGGTTTGGGCAGGTGCGCGGATAACGCTTCTGTGCGGAAGCCTAATTGACTCAGACGTTGTTCAATAGTTTTAGGTTGCTCGTTCAGAAATAGCATGGTCCGCGCTCGATATTCAGGTTGGTTTTGCCACTTTGGGGCGATAGCGCATCCGTGTGCCATGGTTGAGGGACATCATAATCTCTTCAGCGGTTAACGACACCGGAAAAAAACAACCCGAAATCTTGGTGCTGGCGATACTGGCACCTTCCAGGTGGGCGCGTCGAAAATCAATGCCTCTCAAGTCTGCCCCTCTGAAATAGGCGCCTCTCAGATCCAGTCCATCGGCATCCATTCCCCTTAAATCGAGCCCTCGAAAATCACAAAGCTGAAGGCTGGGCAGGGACTCTGTCGCCTGCTTCTTTTCATTGAACTCTTGTATCTTTTCTTGTCTCAGCAGATTGTAAAGCTGATCATCGATGATTCTGACGCGGTCCATAATTGCCTCTGAGTTGTCGGGGGATCTCCGCTAAGTATAGACGTCAACGCGGCTTAGAGTTTTCCAAGCAGTTTCTCGATGTCTGCCTGCATTTCATCATCCTGATTCGTGTGTATGACGGTGGCAAGGCCTTGCTCAGCACTATCAAAATCCTCTTCTGCGGCTTTCTGAGCCTGCATGATCGCAAAATCAGCTTCGGCCGCATCCTTGCCTTGTTTTTTTCGCTCATCCAGTCGCTGACGGGCTACATGTTCATCGACCTGGCAGGCTGCGATCTGGGTCTTGATGTGTCGTCGACTGGCCAGTTCCAGAAACGGTTTGCGTTGTGCCTGTTTAAGAAAGGTGGCATCGACAATGACACTGTGCCCCACATCCAGAAGCGCATCGGCCAGATCCAGCAGACGCTGATAGGTCAGACTGGTGAGTTCGGCGGTATAGATTCCCTCATCTTTAGCTGAGCCGGACTTGGCCAGTGGCGTCAGTCCGGCCAAACGCTTGCGCTCGACATCGGAGCGCACCCTTATCGCGGATACTCGCTGCAAAAGGTGACTGGAAACGGTGGTTTTACCCGATCCGGATCGTCCCTGGGTAAGGCACAGGAAGGGTTTGGCTGCACCTGTGTAGCCCACGCCCAGTTCCAGATAGCCATGGGCCTTGGCGGCCAGCTCGGCGCGCGCTGCATCCGATAACCCCGGCGCTCCCAGTGTAAACAACGCAACTTTGCAGCGCACCATGGCTCGATAGGCTTTGTAATAATTCAGAAGGGCGACGCCTGCATAATCGCCGGTTTCTTCCAGGTAGACATTCAGCAGCTGGCATCCAAGCCCGGACTCTCCCCGGTCGTCGAGATCCATCAAAAGGAATGCAACATCATTGATGACGTCTATCCAGCGGAATTCTTCGTTAAACTCAATACAGTCAAAGACCAGTGGCGCCTGGTTAACCACGGCAATGTTGCCGAAGTGCATATCACCGTGGCATTCGCGAACTTTGCCATCATGTTTGCGCTCATTCATGAGCGGCGCGAGGCGTTCATGTTCTTTGAGTGACCAGGTTCGAATCTGCTCCAGTAAGACGAGGTCTGCAGCATCTTGAAGCAGTGGCTGAATCTGTTCAAAATTTTGCACTACCGGTGCAAGAATGGCATCGGCGGAACCGAAAGGCTGATCCAACGTGGCAACGGCACATCCGGTTTCGTGAAAACGCGCTACCGCAACCATGACCTGAGTCAACAACCGGGATAGCTCTTTCGCTGGGTGCTGCGCCTGAGTGAGCACGGAAGAAGGATCAAATTGCCGCATTCTGACGGCATATTCAATCGGCGGGTTACCATCAGCGACAAAGCGTGGTGATTCCGTCGAGCCATAAATGGCAATGGTGTCGAGGTAGATGTCCGGTGCCAGTCGGCGGTTCAGCCGGACTTCTTCATCGCAGTAAAACTTGCGCTTGTCCAGCGTGGTGAAATCCAGAAAGCCGAAATTCATCGGTTTTTTGATTTTGTAAACATAATCACCGGTCAGCAATACCCAGGAAATGTGCGTTTCCAATACGGAAAAATCGTTAGTCGGGTGGTCATAAAGCGCGGGTCGTTTGAGGTTGCTGATTAACTCTGCGGTCACGGCGGGCTCCTGGCTCAGTGGGCATGACAAGTGAGGGGGCAGGCGATATGCTTGGCCTATTTTTTGAAGGCATCATAAACAGCTCATGGCCAAAGTGAAAGCAAAACGGGAAGTGAACAAGGCTAAACCATACCGGTTTCCCTGGATCAAAGTAGTGATTGTATTGACCGTGCTTTTGGGGGCTTGGTTGATTTATCTGGATGCCGTTATTCGCGATAAGTTCGAAGGGCGTCGTTGGCAATTACCCGCTCAGGTTTATGCTCAGCCTATGGAGTTGTACCCCGGACAGACCCTTGCCCTGGCTCGCTTTACCTCAGGGCTGGACCAGCTGGGTTATGCTCGGGTGAGTCGAGTGCAGGCTCCGGGTGAATTCAGTGTCAGTGGCAGCGGGGTGGATGTGCATGTGCGCTCATTCCGTTTCCCGGAGGAGGCGCAGAAGGCGGGTCGTTACCAGTTGACGTTCAGTGGCCAGACACTTACCGGCATTCGCCAGAATCAGTCAGAGGTCGATTGGCTTCGGCTGGACCCTATGCGTATTGCGGGCATTTATCCGAATTCGGGGGAAGACCGGGTGCTGGTTAGTCTGCAGGATGTGCCGAAAACACTGACGGATACACTGATTGCTGTAGAGGATAGGGGCTTTTATACCCACTGGGGGGTGTCGCCACTCGCCATTGCTCGCGCATTCTGGGTAAATATCCGGTCGGGTAGCGTTGTTCAGGGCGGTAGCACCCTTACTCAGCAGCTGGTGAAAAACTTTTTTCTCAGTGACCAGCAAACCTTGGGGCGTAAGCTGAATGAGGCATTCATGTCGCTCCTGCTGGAAGTCCATTACGCCAAAGAAGAAATCCTCGAAACCTACCTGAATGAGGTCTTTCTGGCGCAGGCGGGGCGGCGTGCCATACATGGTTTTGAGCAGGGGAGCCTGCACTTTTTCGGCAAGTCGGTTTCCGATCTGACGGCAGATCAAATAGCACTGCTGGTCGGGATGGTTAAGGGCCCCTCGTTTTACGAGCCACGACGAAATCCGGAACGCGCAATGTCACGACGTAACCTGGTGTTGGATGTCATGGCAGATCAGGGCATCCTGAAAGATGATGACGCCAGCGCGTTGAAAAAACGGAGCTTGGGCGTTGTCAAAGTCGGTCAGTCCTCTGCCAATCGCTATCCGGGGTTTCTGGCGTTGGTGCGCAAGCAGTTGGCTGAGGATTATTCGGCCGATGTGCTGCGTAGCGATGGATTGAAGATTTTTACCACGCTGGATCCCATGGTTCAGGATTCAGCAGAAGAAGCCATGGTCCAGACCACGGCGTCATTGGCCAAATCATCTCCTAAAAATAATGAATTACAGGGTGCCATGATCGTGACCTCGCATGCCAATGGTGAGGTGGTGGCGATGATATCCGATCGCAATCCGCGATTTTCGGGGTTCAATCGGGCCTTGGAAGCCAAGCGTCAGATTGGCTCCCTGATCAAGCCAGTGATTGCCGTCACCGCGCTTCAGTCTGGCAAGGCTACATTGGCAAGTCGGCTGAATGACACCAGCTTCAAGCTGCTGTTTGATAATGGTAAGGAGTGGCAGCCTGCCAATTATGACGGGCTGGAGCACGGCCAGGTTCTGCTGAACTCTGCACTGGCGCACTCCTATAACCTTGCATTTGCCCGCCTGGGTATTGATTTGGGCGTCGCCGATGTCTTGTCGACCTTGGGCTACCTGGGCGTAGACGACCTCCCTGAAGCCTATCCCGCGACGATGCTTGGCGCAGTAAATCTCACGCCCCTTCAGGTGACCCAGGTCTACCAGAATCTGCTCGGGGGAGGGTTCGCAGTGCCGATACGAACCATTCGGGCGGTCAGTCGCGCAGATGGATCACAAGTAGCGCGTTATCCCTACCGGACCCAGCAAGTATTGTCGCCCGAAGTGGCCTATCTGCTACAGCACGCCCTGGTGTCAGTGGCCCGTGAAGGGACCGCCAGAAGTATTTACTCCCGCTTTTCCAGTGATGTCGTCTTGGGTGGGAAAACCGGAACGACCAACGATAACCGCGACAGTTGGTTTGTCGGGTTTGACGGGCGTTTTCTGGTCACAACCTGGTTGGGGAGGGATGATAATGGTGTGACCAGCCTAACCGGATCCAGCGGCGCTTTGAAGGTCTGGGCAGATGTGTTGGCGCGAGTCGGGCCAGAATCCTGGCAGCCGGTAAAACCCGAATCCGTCGAGTGGGCTTACGTTGAAGAGGAAACCGGAAATTTATCCCGCGAAGGCTGTCCTGGGGTCGTTGCACTACCGTTTATCGCGGGAACTGAGCCGCAGGATAAGTCGGGCTGTCTGTCTGTGGATTCTGGCATAGAGGCTATCCGCAGCTGGTGGCAGGGGGTCTTTGAATAGTACCATCTGCTTATCAGTATTGGGGCCGAATGGAGGTTTTAAATGATCAGGGTGTTTCATCGTAACGTATTGACCGGGCTCTCATTTTGTCTGCTCCTCTCTGCCTGTGCGGCTCAGCCTCCCATGCCGCGCCCGCCTCAGTCTTCCAACCAGACGCCTCCTTCGACGACCGTGACCAGACCTGCCGTTACGCAGCCTGTTCCTCCCTCGCAGCCCATTCCAGAGCGCAGTGCAAAGCCTGTCTCGCCGCCCCAGGAAGTGAGCCGGGTGTTACCTTCTGCAACGGCCCAGTCTATGCTGGCTAAAGCCGATTCGTCCCTACAGTCGGGGCAGACGGAAGCGGCCTTGATGTGGCTGGAAAGGGCTCAGCGCGTGTCGCCCTCTGCGGGTGAAGTCTATCTGGCTATGGCGAAAGCACGAGCCTCGCTGGAGCAGTGGGCCGAAGCTGAACAGCTTTGCCTGAAGGCGCAGTCCCTGGCGGGCAGGGATCAGGCATTCAGGCAGCGTGTGGACGAAATGCTAGCGCGGGTGCGCAGACGTCACAGCTGAGCAAAAACGCGGGCGGCGGCCCGAATCGTGGCTTCGATATCCTCCACACTGTGTGCCGCCGAAACGAATCCAGCTTCGAATGCTGAGGGTGCCAAATAAATGCCTTCATTCAGCATGCCGTGGAAAAAGGTGCGGAATCGTGCCTGATCGCAGGCCATCACGTCGTCAAATGTGTCGACGCTGCCGGCCTCTGTAAAGAAAATACCGAACATGCCGCCCAGCGAGCGACTGAAAAACGGAACCTTTGCCGCATCCGCTGCTTGCTTGAGTCCCTCGCACAACTGTTTGGTTCGATCTGAAAGTGACTCAAAAAAACCGGGCTGACTGATTTGAGTGAGCATGGTCTTGCCCGCGGCCATGGCCAGAGGATTCCCAGACAGCGTGCCAGCCTGATAAACCGGTCCGGCCGGCGCCAGAAATTGCATGATGTCACGGCGCCCGCCAAATGCGCCCACCGGTAGTCCTGCACCGATGACTTTACCCAGGGTTGTCAGGTCCGGTTTGACCCCATAAACGGCTTGGGCGCCGCCGCAGGCGACTCTAAAGCCGGTCATGACCTCGTCAAAAATTAAAACGGCGCCAGATTGGTCACAGCACTCGCGCAGCCCTTCCAGAAATCCCGGTACCGGAGGGATGCAGTTCATGTTACCTGCAACCGGCTCCACAATGATGGCCGCGATGGTATGGCCTTCCCTTGCAAACAAGTCTTTAACTTCATCAATTTTGTTATAGGCAAGTGTAATGGTGTGCTCAGCCACACTGGCGGGAACGCCCGGTGAGCTGGGGACACCCAGGGTCAACGCGCCGGAGCCGGCTTTGACCAGAAGCGCATCGGCATGGCCGTGATAGCAGCCCTCGAATTTGAGAATTTTGTCCCGCCCGGTAAAGCCTCGGGCCAGCCGAATGGCGCTCATGGTAGCTTCGGTCCCGGAATTCACCATTCTTACCTGCTCAATGGATGGAACCAGCCGACAGACCAGTTCAGCCATCTCAACTTCCAGTCGCGTAGGGGCACCGAAACCCACGCCTCGCTCCATTTGGGTTTGTAGTGCTTTAAGGATGGATGGATGGGAATGGCCCAGCAACATGGGCCCCCAGGAGCCAATGTAATCAATGTAGCGTTTACCGTCCTCGTCGAAGAGGTAGGCACCCTGGCCGTGGCTGAAAAAAATCGGACACCCGCCGACGCCCTTGAAGGCCCTGACCGGTGAATTGACTCCTCCGGGTATCAGGGTTTGCGCTTTGTTAAATAAATTTTGTGATTCGGACATGGAAGGCTCCGCTACCGTCAGAATGGCTTGACCACGACCAGTATGACAACGCTGACCAATACCAGTACGGGGAATTCGTTGAACCAGCGATAGTACACATGCGAGTGACGGTTTTCATCTTTGGCGAAACTTTTTAGCAGGCGAGCGCACTGGCCGTGATAGCCGAGGAGAATCAGAATGAGTAATAGCTTGGCGTGCAGCCAGCCCGCCGAGAGCAATTGAGCGTTTAACACCAGCATCCAGATGCCGAGAACGACCGTTGCGATCAGTGACGGGGTCATAATGCCTCGATACAGCTTCCGCTCCATGATTTTAAAGCGCTCCCTGCTAACAGCATCCTCACTCATTGCGTGGTAAACAAATAAGCGGGGCAAATAAAACAGTCCGGCAAACCAGCACACGACGGCAATGATGTGGAATGCCTTGATCCAGAGATAGCCCATATTTTCATCCTTTGATTTGGTAATAATTTTCGATGGCTTCCCGCGTCACAATACCCGATATGGGTTTGATCATGGGGGCCGAGGTGCGTTCTATATAGAGTGCACTGACCCGCTTGCGTTGCAATTCTCTAAGCGCTTCCTCCAGTGTTGCCTGAATATTAAGGGGGGCGAGGTCTTTGCGCTGTGCTGGAATTTCAATGAGATCGATATCCTTCTCCGTATGGGGCTCATCCGTGGGATCGCGTTGCTCCAGGTACTTTGCCAGTTCAGCGGCCGGCAGTAGTGCTTTAGGGCCATGCTCTCCATCAATGAGTATCCAGTTAGGCTTTTGCTTCAGCATATCCGCAGCTTCGACGTAGGAAATTCGCTGTCTGGATCGCGTAAAACTTCTATCCATCAAGGCACCAACCGCGACCCGGCGCAATGCGACGGTGAGAGGCTCTTCCTTGTAATCCAGGCCCTGGTTTTCCAGTTGGGTGACAAACACGGATCGCTGGCGGAAAAAATGAGCCGTAAAGTTGCTGGCGCAGACGATAATCAGCATGGTGGGCAAAATGATGTCGGGACTTCGGGTCAGTTCCACGACGGCCGTAATTGCCGCCAGAGGTGCCTGGAGCAGGGCGCCCATCATGGCTCCCATTCCCAGAATGGCATAAAACCCGACGGCTGAGGCGTGTTCAGGAAAGGCAATTTGCGCAATAACGCCCATCGCACCACCCAGGGTTGCACCTATGAACAGTGAGGGGCCGATGATGCCGCTTGGCATTCCCATCCCAATCGTGATGCTCGTGACAACGAGTTTCGTCAGGCAGATGGTCAACATCAGCATGACTGGAAAATCGCCTTGAATGGCGACCTGGACGGTGTCATAACCAATACCCATGATGTCGGGAACCACCAGGCCCACCATCCCGGTTAGTAATCCGGCGCCAACCAACCGCCACTCCAGCGCGACACGAATTTTCTGCTGGGTTAGCGTCATCAGTCGAATGAACCCGCTCGCCATCAGCCCAACCATCACCGCCATCATGACGATAAAGGGTAGCTCCCAAAATGACTGCATGTCATAGCTCGGCACCTGAAAGGCGGGCTCATTCCCATAAACCGTTTGTGTGACCAGGGCAGCTGCAACGGCGGCAATGATTACGGGCGTAAAGCCGTTTAGCGTGTATTCGAGCATCACCACTTCCATGGCGAATATGACTCCGGCGATCGGCGTATTGAACGATGCGGAAATCGCTGCCGCCGTGCCGCAGCCGACCAGGGTTCGAATGCTGTTGTTTGGAAGCTGCAGCCATTGCCCCAATAAGCTTGAGCTTGTCGCTCCCAGATGAACCGCCGGACCTTCCCGTCCACAGCTTTGACCGCTGGATATCGTAAACACGCCGCACAGAAACTGCAGGACGCCACTTTTAAAGGAGATGTAGCCCTGGTGATAGGACAGACGTTCCATGACATGCGCCACCCCAACTTTACGATTTTCAACTCGAAAGAGGTAAAGGATTAGCCCAAGGATAATGCCTCCCATTACTGGGAGAATAAAACGCGCATTAACTGGCAGTGACTCAAAGCCCTCGGCACTGCCATTGGGGAGTGCTAATTTCAATGGTATTTCGGTTGCCGCTCTGAAAAGCAAGATGACGAGGCCTGTTATCAGTCCTGACGCCAGCCCCAACAAGGCTAACTGAGGAATGGCATCGAACGAGGCCAGTTGATTACGAAAGGAGAGTAGGCGTGCGTTAAACAAGGCGCTCAGTCCCTGGTTTTCGGCGTCTGTCCGTTGTGTTTTTGGCGGGGTGATCTTCAACGCAATTTCACAGAGTGGTTCAAGTCAGGCCACACACAATTGTGGCATTCTATCACTTCATTATATACAGAGTCTGGCTGGGCATCCTCCTCTCAGGCTAGTATATAGGGGACGGAACCGGGGGAGTCCGGTTTAACAAACAGAGTGTGATTCAGGAATGAACGTGTTGAAAGTAGGAATCGTTGGTGGAACAGGGTATACAGGCGTAGAACTCATCAGATTGCTGGCAGGGCACCCATTTGCCAGTCTGGAGGTCATAACTTCGCGTGGCGAGGCGGGCACTCCGGTAGACCAATACTTCCCAAATCTGCGTGGCAAAGTCGATCTGGCTTTCACTGAGCCTGACAATCAGGTGCTGAAAGGCTGCGATATCGTTTTTTTTGCAACACCCAATGGTATTGCCATGCGCCAGGTGCCCGAGCTTCTTGATAGTGGTGTGCGCGTTGTCGATTTGGCGGCCGACTTCAGGCTTAAGGATACAGCAACCTGGAAGCACTGGTACGGTGAAGACCATGCCTGCCCGGAGATCCTGGCTGAGGCTGTTTACGGATTGCCCGAGTTGAATCGGGAAGCAATTCGCACAGCGAGGCTCGTCGCCAACCCGGGGTGTTACCCTACAGCTGTTCAATTAGGTTTTCTGCCATTGGTGTCGAGGGGGCTCGTCGACACTCAGCGTCTGGTCGCGGATGCCAAGTCGGGTGTTAGCGGTGCGGGTAGGGGCGCTAAAGTCGCCAATCTGTTATGTGAGGTTACGGAGAGTTTCAAGGCGTATGGGGCTTCTGGGCACCGCCATTTGCCAGAGATCAAGCAGGGCTTGTCGGGTGTGGCCGGACATGCTGTTGGCCTGACTTTCGTGCCCCATCTGGTTCCTATGATCCGTGGGATTGAAGCGACCCTCTATGCGGAAATTACCGAAGAAACAGATTTTCAAGCCCTTTTTGAGTCATTCTATGCTGACGAGCCCTTTGTGGATGTTATGCCCTTTGGCAGTCTCCCGGAAACACGCACAGTGAAGGGAACCAACGTCTGTCGAATCGCATTGCACAGACAACCGGAAAGTCGGCATTTGGTGATCGTGTCCGTCATTGACAATCTGGTCAAAGGGGCGGCTGGGCAGGCTGTCCATAACATGAACTTGATGGCGGGGCTGCCAGAAACCGCTGGATTAGACAGCATCGCCATTCTGCCCTGAGGAACGACACGTGGGGATTCACTAAATGTCTGCGAAACACTCTGGGGAGCGAATGGTCGTCGTTCCCTATCGCCCCGGCGAAGCGATTCGTAAGCGGCTGTTTTCTTGGCTGGCAGTTGTGTTGACCGCCTGTGTATTCAGCGTGTTGGGCTACTATTATGCAGACGTCAGAACCCTGCAGCTGGCGGAGCAGAATCAGGCGTTGCAGCAGCAACTCATGCTAGCGAATCAGCGTGCGACGGAGGCGGCAAACAAAGCGATTGCGATGGAACAAGAAAAAGCGATCGACCTCGTGGCTAAGAAACAATCGCAGGAGATGTTGAGGGATTTGCAAAATTCTGTTCAGAAATTAACTCGAGATCTGACCTTCTACAAGGGCATCATGTCATCAAACGCGGCGAACTCCGGGCTTCAGATCAGTCAGTTGGAAATTCGACCGGCGCGTGCGCCTGGTCACTACCCGTTTAAGCTGGTGTTGGCGCAGATTTCTGATCACGCGTCGGCAATTTCGGGAAAAGTTATTCTTAAAGTCGTTGGCCTTCAGAAAGGGAAGAGCGTCGAGCTGGGTAATTTGAATGCCCCCTCCGATTTGAGTTTCAGTTTCAAGTATTTTCAGGATATTGAAGGTGAGTTGACCCTCCCGGACAACCTCGTACCCGGGCAAATAAAGATTCAGATTCAGGCAAACGGGAAAAAAGGCACTAAGCTTGAAAGAGTGTTTAACTGGGAAATCGGAGCCTGAGACCATGTGGGGTAAAACGAAAAGCAGACCCGTCGCCACGGCGCAATTTGATACCTTGATCGCGCAGGGCACGGTCATCAGGGGTGACCTTGAGTTTACCGGAGGCGTCCACATAGACGGTACAGTACACGGAACGTTGAGAGCCTCAGATGCTAAGGATGCAGCCGTTCGCCTGAGCGAGGTATCCCGCATCGAAGGCGATGTCATCGCGCCCCATGTCATCATCAATGGTAAGGTTTTGGGAAATGTGTATGCCTCAGAGCACCTTGAACTGGCCGCCAATGCATCAATTACAGGAAATGTTTATTACAACCTAATCGAGATGGTGATGGGGGCTGAGGTCAATGGCAGTCTGGTTCATGATCGTGAGCAGGCTGAAAAAAAGCTTGGCGTGTCATTAGAAAAGGCGGCAGAGGAGGCTTTGAACAATCCAGAGTCTGACAGGTTTGACGCTTTGGCGAATTCCAAACGCGTTACACGAATAGCCGAATCCTCGCGTGAAAAGATGGGGCCTGATCAAAATGTAGCCAGTGTGGTAGCCGGAAATAGTTGACCAAATTACTTTGGTAATTGGATAATTATGGCGGATGACGTTTTTCAGGAGAAGACATGTCTGTCGCCCAGGAGTTTGTGCCATCACCTTTTTACTTCAGTGATGCCGCCGCCAGTAAAGTTAAGTCACTGATTGAGGAAGAGGGTAACGATGAGCTTGCTCTGCGTGTCTATGTCACGGGGGGAGGATGCTCAGGCTTCCAATATGGCTTTTCTTTTGATGAATCAGTGAATGAAGACGATACCATTGTGGAAAAGAATGGCGTCCGTCTTTTAGTTGACTCTCTGAGCTACCCCTATCTGGTTGGATCCGAGGTCGATTATAAAGAAAGCCTTCAAGGTGCCCAGTTTGTTATCAAAAATCCAAATGCAAGCACAACCTGCGGCTGTGGCAGTTCCTTCTCGATTTAAACGGGTTGCTGCCGGGTTTCGCTTGGTCGGTCTGTGTGGAGTAATGGGTTTTGGGTGCTTGTCGATAGCCTTCGCGGCGCCTCCAAAGTCGTCTCCGGCAATTGTGGATGAGTCCCCACGCTTTCTTGCTCGAATCCAGTTACATTCCGCAGAGGAAATAGAGCGGTTCCTGATTAGGGCTGAGCAGCTTCACCAATCTCATCCAGATGCTTTTGTGCCGGTCGCCTTCGTATTACATGGTCCTGAAGTTAAACTATTTGAAAGTGAAAACTATGACCGATACAGCGCACTTGTTGACCGGGCAGCGCGCCTTGACGCCTTTAACCTAATCGATGTTAAAGTGTGTCAGACCTATATGAATGCGGAAGGAATAAAGCGCGAGTCTCTTCCCCCTTTCGTGGATATAGTGCCTTACGGACCAAGCTATGAGCAGGAGCTAAAAGACGACGGTTATGTTGAGTTTTAGGGCGTGCAGGTCTGTCAATAACCCTTGGCTTGAATCAGATTCCTGCTGCTCGGAAACCACCCTCCAAGAAGTGCTGGGGTGTTCGCACCGGTCACTGAAATTAAATTGCCAGGTTGATTGTGAAGCAGGCGAAAGGCAAGCCAGGCAAACGCGGTAGCTTCCATAAAGTCGGGGTCAATTCCAAGCGTTTTGGTCGACAAAATGCGATGGTTTGGCATCAGCTCTTTGAGTCGTTCCATCAAAAATGAATTGTGAACTCCCCCCCCAAATACGAACACCTCCGTCGCTGGGCTGTGGCTGTGTATAGCGTCAGCAATCGTACGGGAGGTCAACTCCAGTAGGGTGCGAAGTATGTCATTCGCGGAGACCGTTACTCCAGATGCTCCAAGCGCTTTGTCCAGCCATGCTAAATTGAAAAGCTCCGGCCCTGTGCTTTTGGGCAGACCACGTTGAAAATACGGCTCCTGCAACAGTTGATCTAACAAGCGTTCATTGACCGTTCCTTGTCGGGCGCGAAAACCGTTGTGATCATAATCCTCCCCAAACTGGCGCTTGCACCAGGCATTCATCAGTGTGTTGCCTGGGCCGGTATCCAGTCCGACCGTTTTGCTTTCTAGCGATAATGAGGTCAGATTTGCAATGCCTCCAATATTGAGCAGGCAGCGTGATTGCGTTGGGTGAGCACAAATCTCTGCGTGAAAGGTGGGAAGGAGAGGGGCGCCTTGACCCCCTCTTGCCAAATCTGCCCGGCGAAAATCGCAGGCTACGTCCACGCCGGTTTTTGCGGCCAAAAAAGACGGGTTAAGCAGTTGAAAGGTAAAGCCTTGTTCAGGCCAGTGGCGGATTGTCTGTCCGTGGGCACCGATTGCGCGGATGTCTTGAGCTGAAGTGCTGCTCAACTCAAGTAAATGAGTAACGCAATCTGCATACAATTCGGTTAACTGGAGCTCTGCGCTGGCAAACTGGCTGACCGGCCAACTGGATTGTCGAGTTAGCGAATAAAGATCGTCTTTGAGTGAGTCGGAAAATGGGCGATAGGCTGTCGCGAGCGTCTTGATAGAATGCGCATCATGGATCTCTATCAGCGCGGCATCGACCCCATCCAGGCTTGTGCCCGACATGAGGCCGATATAACGTTCAGCGGTCATAAACGTGTCGCGCTTTTGGAGCTCTCCATTGCCAATTGAATATCATCTGGGCCAGTGCCAAGCTTCGCCAGAACGGACTGAGCCTGTTTCTTGAAAGCAGCGCGCTCACTTGACGGAACCGGGTCGGCCTTAGGCAAGGCCACAGTTACCGGGTTCTTATGCACGCCATGCACTCTGAACTCATAGTGGCAGTGAGGGCCTGAGGCCAGACCCGTCGAGCCGACATAACCGATTACCTGGCCCTGCTTTACGCGACTGCCTGAGCGCATGCCCCTTGCAAAAGCGTTCATGTGACCATACAGCGTCGTAATTCCCTGGCCATGCTGCAGAATGATGACGTTACCGTAGCCGCCCTTGACTCCAGCAAAGATGACCTTCCCATCCCCTGTGGACTTGATAGGCGTACCGCGACCTGCTGCATAGTCGGTGCCTTTGTGAGCGCGAAAGCGGTGAAGAACAGGGTGTTTCCGGTTTAGCGAAAAATGGGAAGAAATGCGTGCAAAATCAATAGGAGAGCGCAAGAACGCTTTCTTGAGGCTATTGCCATTCTCATCGTAGTAGCTGACACGACCATCTTTGTGGGTAAAACGTACAGCTTTGTGAGTGCGTCCCTGATTGGTGAATTCGGCCGCAAGAATGTCACCTGTTCCGATTTTCTTGCCGTCCAGATAGAGGTCTTCATAGATGACCTTAAATGAGTCGCCCTCTCTGATATCGAGAGCGAAATCGACGTCCCAGCTGAACAGACCTGCCAGCGCCATGGTTTGAGACCCGGTTAGACCTGCATTTTGAGCGGCATTGAAGAAAATGGACTTGATCGTCCCTTCGGCGACCGCCGTCTTCTTGTCTGTCTCCCGAAGGGTTTTACTCAGTGCGTAGCGATCATCATCTGATCTGACAATCGTCCAGGTTTCCAACTGACTTCGTTCAATATTCAGTGCGGCGAGATTGCCATCGCCGTTCACGCCAAAAGCAATGCGTTCACCGGGATAAATTCTGGCCCAGCTTTTGTCTTTAACCTGAGCGTTTATGCTGTACAAAAGCGCATCGTTGAAGCCCGCCTTACTAAACAGGCCTGACAGGGTGTCTCCTGACGAAACGGTAAAGCGCTTCCAGTCCAGGCTATCCGAGGCCAGATTTTCTTCGGCACCAGGCGCGCGCTCTTCCAAAACGTTTTGGTCGTCATTGAGTATATTGGCTGACGATAGAGTGGGTACAAGCGGTTCGGCTGTGGACTGGGCAGTAATGCCTTGCAGGGGCGTTTGAGCCATTGCAACTTGTACGAGGCCCATCTCGGATTCAACTGTTTTGTCAGTGGGCTCATTCACCTCGCCAGCCATAAAAGGGCTTACTGTCGGCGCATTGCGGGTGTTCTCATCTGCGAGCAAAACCACTTCACGCAGACCGGTGCTCGCCGTTCCGCTGACCGCAAGGGATACTTCCGTACGAGCACTTTCGCTGGAAATGCTGTCATTCAAAAGAACGCCGGTACCCATAAGGAGGCCTGCCGTAGAAAGGGCTACTACATGCGGTTTGGAGAGTTGTTTTAAAAACTTATTATTAAACATGGCGGTTACACTGTTCACTTGCGAATGATCTTTAAAAATCAAGTATAAGACCTTTTACGTATAATGCGAGTCGAAAGTTGGGCGCCATGCCTAGCGCGGTTATAATCTCGGCCTTTACTTGGCTCTATTCTGATCGCTGCTTTTCCAATAGTCATCAGGTAATAGGTGTTGTTTCGGTTAGCAAGCGTTGTTTATCAGTAATATAGCTGATTAATGATAACTGGTTCGAGGAGATTTATGACAAATTCTGATATCGATGGCGTGTTGGCAGAGTTAACCCGGGGTGTCGAGGAGGTTATCCCTGTTGAAGCCTTAAGGGCCAGGTTATCACTCGGGCGGCCGTTGCGAATTAAGGCTGGCTTTGACCCTACGGCGCCGGATCTGCACTTAGGGCACACGGTGCTTATCAATAAGCTACGCCAATTTCAACAGTTTGGGCATCAGGTGGTCTTTCTGATTGGTGATTTTACAGGGATGATTGGTGACCCCACCGGAAAAAGTGCCACTCGCCCGCCGCTCACGCGTGAAGATGTTATTCGTAACGCTCAGAGTTATCGAGAGCAAGTTTTCAAGATCCTTGACCCTGCAAAGACTGAAGTGCGATTCAATAGTGAGTGGATGGATAAAATTGATGCGGCCGGAATGATTCGGTTGGCGGGTCAATACACTGTCGCGCGCATGTTGGAGCGTGATGACTTCAGTAAGCGTTACGCGAACGAACAATCTATTTCTATCCATGAATTTTTATACCCTTTGGTTCAGGGGTACGACTCCGTGGCGCTGCAAGCTGATGTGGAGCTGGGTGGGACGGACCAAAAGTTTAACCTTCTCATGGGGCGAATGCTGCAGAAGAATGCGGGACAGGAGCCCCAGGTCATCATGACGATGCCCATTCTTGAGGGCTTGGATGGCGTGCAAAAGATGTCAAAATCTCTAGGGAATTACATTGGAGTGAGTGATCTTCCGGGTGAGATGTACGGGAAGTTGCTATCGCTTCCTGACGGTCTCATTTGGCGCTATTTTGATCTTTTGAGTTTTCGCTCCCTGAGCGAAATTGAAGCGCTGAAAAGGGATGTTGAGTCGGGACGCAATCCGCAGGAGGTTAAGCAGTTGCTTGCTGAAGAGATTGTTACGCGCTTTCATGGCGCTGAGTTGGCTTCCCGTGCTCACAACTCTGCGGGGAATCAGGTTGGTTTGGGTGAGATTCCAGAAAATTTGCCGGATGTTGATGTTGTGAGTGAGGCTGGGGGTGCTTTGCCGATTGCAACGGTCTTGCGGTTGGCGGGTTTGGTAAAAAATGGCGCTGCGGCAAAAGATGTGTTGGCGCGTGGCGTGGTGTACGTGGATGCCGTGGCTGTAGGTGCTGATTATATGATGCGTGTTGGGCAGGTGGGCGTCGTTCAGGCGGGGAAAAAGAAAATAGCTCGGGTGATTGTTAAATAATTTAAAAAAGTGCTTGCGTCGATCAGTGGTGCGCGACATAATGTGCGCCCTGTCGAGAGAGAGAGCCTGTCTCAATCTTGGTGGGTTGCAGAGCGAGAAATCAAACTGCGAAGTCGCTCGAAAAAAAGAGTTGACACGAAAACGGCGCACCTTATAATGCGCGCCTCTTCCGAAGCGAAGACGTTCTTTAAAAAGCTGAATCAAGTAATTTGTTGTGGGCACTGACAGATCGCGTTTACCAAAGAATGCGATGAGAGTCAGTGACACTGTCAATGAAAATTTGCAGTAGTTTTGACTTGAGCAAAAAGATCTGACTGGCGAAAGCTGGTCAAAAAACTTTTAACTGAAGAGTTTGATCATGGCTCAGATTGAACGCTGGTGGCAGGCTTAACACATGCAAGTCGAGCGGCAGCAAGCCTTCGGGCGTTGGCGAGCGGCGGACGGGTGAGTAATGCATAGGAATCTGCCTGGTAGTGGGGGATAGCCCGGGGAAACTCGGATTAATACCGCATACGCCCTACGGGGAAAAGGAGGGGATCTTCGGACCTCTCGCTATCAGATGAGCCTATGTCGGATTAGCTAGTTGGTGAGGTAAAGGCTCACCAAGGCGACGATCCGTAACTGGTCTGAGAGGATGATCAGTCACACTGGAACTGAGACACGGTCCAGACTCCTACGGGAGGCAGCAGTGGGGAATATTGGACAATGGGGGAAACCCTGATCCAGCCATGCCGCGTGTGCGATGAAGGCCTTCGGGTTGTAAAGCACTTTCAGTCGGGAGGAAAGGTTGCAAGCTAATATCTTGCAAAGTTGACGTTACCGACAGAAGAAGCACCGGCAAACTCCGTGCCAGCAGCCGCGGTAATACGGAGGGTGCGAGCGTTAATCGGAATTACTGGGCGTAAAGCGCGCGTAGGCGGTTACTTAAGCGAGGTGTGAAATCCCTGGGCTCAACCTGGGCACTGCACTTCGAACTGGGTGACTAGAGTTTTGGAGAGGAGAGTGGAATTCCCGGTGTAGCGGTGAAATGCGTAGAGATCGGGAGGAACATCAGTGGCGAAGGCGGCTCTCTGGCCAAAAACTGACGCTGAGGCGCGAAAGCGTGGGGATCAAACAGGATTAGATACCCTGGTAGTCCACGCTGTAAACGATGAGCACTAGCCGTTGGAACCCTTAGAGGTTTTAGTGGCGTAGTTAACGCGCTAAGTGCTCCGCCTGGGGAGTACGGCCGCAAGGTTAAAACTCAAATGAATTGACGGGGGCCCGCACAAGCGGTGGAGCATGTGGTTTAATTCGACGCAACGCGAAGAACCTTACCTGGTCTTGACATCCTGCGAACCTTTCAGAGATGGAGGGGTGCCTTCGGGAGCGCAGAGACAGGTGCTGCATGGCTGTCGTCAGCTCGTGTTGTGAAATGTTGGGTTAAGTCCCGTAACGAGCGCAACCCTTGTCCCTATTTGCCAGCACTTCGGGTGGGAACTTTAGGGAGACTGCCGGTGACAAACCGGAGGAAGGTGGGGACGACGTCAAGTCATCATGGCCCTTACGACCAGGCTACACACGTGCTACAATGGGGCGTACAGAGGGTTGCGAAGCCGCGAGGTGGAGCTAATCTCATAAAGCGTCTCGTAGTCCGGATTGGAGTCTGCAACTCGACTCCATGAAGTCGGAATCGCTAGTAATCGCGAATCAGAATGTCGCGGTGAATACGTTCCCGGGCCTTGTACACACCGCCCGTCACACCATGGGAGTGGGTTGCACCAGAAGTAGCTAGTCTAACCGCAAGGGGGACGGTTACCACGGTGTGATTCATGACTGGGGTGAAGTCGTAACAAAGGTAGCCGTAGGGGAACCTGCGGCTGGATCACCTCCTTAAACGACAGTAGACCGATCTGTCATGTGCTCACAACAAATTACTTGATACAGTCGAAGGACGGGTTGCCCGGAGCAGGGCCCGGCATGACTGGGTCTGTAGCTCAGGTGGTTAGAGCGCACCCCTGATAAGGGTGAGGTCGGTGGTTCGAGTCCACCCAGACCCACCAGTTTTAGACTGGGGCTATAGCTCAGCTGGGAGAGCGCTTGGTTTGCATCCAAGAGGTCCGCGGTTCGATCCCGCGTAGCTCCACCATTCAGTCAGGTGTGTACCCGGTAGGCAGATGTTAGACACGAATGCATGCGAAGCGTGTATTGGTGTCTGACAGCGGTCAGAGAGTTCTTTAACAAATTGGATAAGCGAAGAAAAAATCGAAACCAATGGTTGGTTGCGGTTGATATGAGAAGTGATTGAGTAATCGATTGCAGATCATGTTGATGGTAACTGATGAAATTGCGGAGATTTTACTGAGCAATTACTCAAGCGCAATTATTGTGTGGTAGAAAAGGGCCGCACGATAAATGGTATATGACATATAACCGGCAGCCGAGAGGTTTTCGGGTTATATGGTCAAGTGAACAAGTGCATACGGTGGATGCCTTGGCAACTGGAGGCGATGAAGGACGTAGGAGCCTGCGAAAAGGTTCGGGGAGCTGGCAAGCAAGCGTTGATCCGGACATGTCCGAATGGGGAAACCCACTGCTTTTAGCAGTATCCCGCAAGGGAGGCGAACTCGGGGAACTGAAACATCTAAGTACCCGAAGGAAAAGAAATCAAACGATATTCCCTAAGTAGCGGCGAGCGAACGGGGAACAGCCCAAAAGCTTGGTGACAGATAGAGGAAGGGTCTGGAAAGACCCGCCATAGAGGGTGATAGCCCCGTACTTTAAATCTTATCTGAGTGAAACATGAGTAGGTCGGGACACGTGGAATCTTGACTGAATATGGGGGGACCATCCTCCAAGGCTAAATACTCCCAGTTGACCGATAGTGAACCAGTACCGTGAGGGAAAGGCGAAAAGAACCCCTGTGAGGGGAGTGAAATAGATCCTGAAACCGTATGCATACAAGCAGTGGGAGCAGACTTGTTCTGTGACTGCGTACCTTTTGTATAATGGGTCAGCGACTTACGTTGTGTGGCAAGCTTAACCTGATAGGGGAGGCGTAGGGAAACCGAGTCTGAATAGGGCGACAGTCGCACAGTGTAGACCCGAAACCGAGTGATCTAGCCATGAGCAGGTTGAAGGTTGAGTAACATCAACTGGAGGACCGAACCGTAATCTGTTGAAAAAGATTCGGATGACTTGTGGCTGGGGGTGAAAGGCCAATCAAACTCGGAGATAGCTGGTTCTCCCCGAAAGCTATTTAGGTAGCGCCTCGGACGAATACCGCTGGGGGTAGAGCACTGTTTGGGCTAGGGGGTCATCCCGACTTACCAACCCCCATGCAAACTCCGAATACCAGCGAGTACTATCCGGGAGACACACGGCGGGTGCTAACGTCCGTCGTGAAGAGGGAAACAACCCAGACCGCCAGCTAAGGTCCCCAAGTCCATGTTAAGTGGGAAACGATGTGGGAAGGCAGAGACAGCTAGGAGGTTGGCTTAGAAGCAGCCACCCTTTAAAGAAAGCGTAATAGCTCACTAGTCGAGTCGGCCTGCGCGGAAGATGTAACGGGGCTCAAACATGGCACCGAAGCTGCGGCTGCATACATTGTATGCGGGGTAGGGGAGCGTTCTGTAAGCCGTAGAAGGTGGATTGTAAAGTCTGCTGGAGGTATCAGAAGTGCGAATGCTGACATGAGTAACGATAATGCGGGTGAAAACCCGCACGCCGGAAGACCAAGGGTTCCTGTGCAATGTTCATCAGCGCAGGGTGAGTCGGCCCCTAAGGCGAGGGCGAAAGCCGTAGTCGATGGGAACACGGTTAATATTCCGATACTGTGTATTGCTGCGATGGGGGACGGAGAAGGCTAGGCCAGCCTGGGATTGGTAGTCCAGGTTTAAGGTGGTAGGCAGGCGATTTAGGTAAATCCGGATCGTCAATGCTGAGAGCTGATGACGAGTCTCTACGGAGACGAAGTGGTTGATGCCAAGCTTCCAGGAAAAGCCTCTAAGCTTCAGGCAATACATAACCGTACCCCCAAACCGACACAGGTGGTCAGGTAGAGAATACCAAGGCGCTTGAGAGAACTCGGGTGAAGGAACTAGGCAAAATGGTGCCGTAACTTCGGGAGAAGGCACGCCGGCTAGGGTGAAGGACTTGCTCCGTAAGCCCCGGCCGGTCGAAGATACCAGCCCCTGCGACTGTTTATTAAAAACACAGCACTCTGCAAACACGAAAGTGGACGTATAGGGTGTGACGCCTGCCCGGTGCTGGAAGGTTAATTGATGGGGTCAGCGTAAGCGAAGCTCTTGATCGAAGCCCCAGTAAACGGCGGCCGTAACTATAACGGTCCTAAGGTAGCGAAATTCCTTGTCGGGTAAGTTCCGACCTGCACGAATGGCGTAACGATGGGGGCGCTGTCTCCACCCGAGACTCAGTGAAATTGAAATCGCCGTGAAGATGCGGTGTATCCGCGGCTAGACGGAAAGACCCCGTGAACCTTTACTATAGCTTCACAGTGAACTTTGAACCTGCTTGTGTAGGATAGGTGGGAGGCTTTGAAGCGTGGACGCCAGTCCGCGTGGAGCCATCCTTGAAATACCACCTGGCATGTTTGAGGTTCTAACTCTGGTGTAACAGCACCGAGGACACTGTGTGGTGGGTAGTTTGACTGGGGCGGTCTCCTCCCAAAGAGTAACGGAGGAGCACGAAGGTGCGCTAATCACGGTCGGACATCGTGAGGTTAGTGTAAAGGCACAAGCGCGCTTAACTGCGAGACGGACAGGTCGAGCAGGTACGAAAGTAGGTCTTAGTGATCCGGTGGTTCTGAATGGAAGGGCCATCGCTCAACGGATAAAAAGGTACTCCGGGGATAACAGGCTGATACCGCCCAAGAGTTCACATCGACGGCGGTGTTTGGCACCTCGATGTCGGCTCATCACATCCTGGGGCTGAAGCCGGTCCCAAGGGTATGGCTGTTCGCCATTTAAAGTGGTACGCGAGCTGGGTTTAGAACGTCGTGAGACAGTTCGGTCCCTATCTGCCGTGGACGTTGGAGATTTGAGAAGAGTTGCCCTTAGTACGAGAGGACCGGGGTGAACGAACCGCTGGTGTTCCGGTTGTGATGCCAATCGCATTGCCGGGTAGCTATGTTCGGACGGGATAACCGCTGAAAGCATCTAAGCGGGAAGCCCCCCTCAAGATGAGATCTCCTGATTCCTTGAGAATCCTGAAGGGCCCTTGTAGACGACGAGGTTGATAGGTTGGGTGTGTAAGTGCTGTGAGGCATTGAGCTAACCAATACTAATTGCCCGAGAGGCTTGACCATATAACACCGAAAGGCTTTTGCCCGGTGGGCTTAGAGTAATTGCTCGCTTATCTGATTGTTAGAGACAGCTGAATCGCTGTTAGTTCGAATTTGGTCATACCAAGTCAGTTTTGCCTGATGATCATAGCGAACGGGAACCACCTGAATCCATTCCGAACTCAGTAGTGAAACCGTTCTGCGCCGATGGTAGTGTGGCACTTGCCCATGCGAGAGTAGGTCGTTGTCAGGCACCTAATACGAAGAAGGCTCACCGAAAGGTGGGCCTTTTTTATTTGGAATGCGGAAAGATCTATGAACATAATAGCGCCTCATAGAGTCGTTAAATTTAATAATCGTCTGTAACCAGAATTGGCGCATATGGATTATGAAGCGTTACTGAGAGTTCTTGCTGATGGGGAAATTCATAGTGGTGTTGAGCTGGGACGGGTTCTCAAGGTTTCCAGGGCTGCCGTCTGGAAAAGTCTCGATGCCATACAAGAGCGTTACGGCGTTCAAATAACCGCAAATCGTTCTAAGGGATACCAACTGGCGCGCCCTGTTGAGCTGTTGGACCAAGCTAAATTGGCAGGCGGTCTCAAGCGTTATTTACCCTCTGGATTGATTCCAGAGCTTTCTGTGCACTTTATCATTGATTCAACAAATTCTTATTTATTGGAATGTGCTCCTAGGCTTCCGACAGACTTGCTTTCGGTTTGTATGGCTGAATACCAAACAGCAGGGAGGGGGCGAAGGGGGCGGGAGTGGGTTGCAGAATTTGGTAGCCAGCTTTGTTTTAGTGTGCGTAAACGTTTTTCCTCTGGCTTTGCATCCTTGCAAGGCTTGAGTTTGGCTGTGGGCGTTATGATTTCAGAGTACCTGGCTCTCGAGTGGAAACTTGACCCAATGTTGAAGTGGCCAAATGACGTTATGCACAGCGGAAAGAAGCTCGCTGGAGTGCTGATTGAGCTATCTGGAGAGCACAATGGCCCAGTTGAAGTTGTAGTTGGTGTTGGCTTTAATTTGCAGCTCAGTGAGCGGGAAAAAAGTTGTATAGGCCAAAAAGTCGTTTCTCTGAAAGAGATAGTTGATGGTCCAGTCTCTCGAAATGATGTTGCTGTCGGCTTGGTGGCTAATTTGGTGTCGGGTTTGGAGCGATTTGAAAAGGGTGGATTCCAGCATTTTATTGATGCTTGGAATGCAAGGGACTTCTTTTCGGGTAAAGAAATAGATGTTCATGGTAATAACCGTCACAACGGTGGCCCCTATCTTTATAAAGGCGTGTCGGTTGTTGGGAGTGCGGTGGTAGAGATGTCAGGCGTTCTGCATGAACTGGCGGGCGGCGAGCTATCGCTGAGGGTGACTCATGATTTACCTGCTCCTTGATCTTGGTAATACTCGCCTTAAATGGTTTATTGAGGAAGATGGAGATCTGATTAATTGCGGTGCTATTGCAAATAATGAGCTTATGCAAACCGAATGGTTGGGTGTTGATGCCTGGGGACTGGCAGATCTCGTTTTTGCCTGTTCCGTATCAGATGTTAGATTTCTAGATAGGGTTAAGAGTCACCTCGTGTCTCGAGGACTGCGATTAGATTATGTCGCGGAGTCCGAGGCGTGTGGGGGCGGTGTCGTGAATGCCTACTCAGACTACAAAAAACTCGGGGTGGATCGTTGGCTCGCATTGCTGGCTGCTAAAGCAAAAAGTGATGAAGCGTTCTGCGTGATTGACTGCGGTAGCGCAGTCACTATGGACTTTGTTGGGAGTGATGGCGCGCACCATGGTGGATATATTATGCCAGGTCTTAGATTGCTCTCAGCCTCGCTACAGTCATCAACGTTCCAAATTGGTAGCGCGTTTCAAGAATCTCTACTTCTGCTTGCGCCAGGCAAATCGACTGCAGCATGTGTAAGTGGTGGGGTGGCCTGGTACATAAAATCAATAGACTTTGCGCTATCAGCTTGGATGCAACAAAAGAGCCTTCAGCGAGTCAATGTTTATCTTACTGGTGGCGATGCCAGTATCGTTCGGACGGCCTTATCTATGGAGAGTATTATGTGTCCTCGGCTGGTTGTAGAGGGATTGATGTTGCAGGCTCTAAGACGAACTTCTGAGAGCTAGACATGCATTGGGTAGTGCTTTTTCTATTCTTCTTAAATGGCTTGGTAATGGCGACTCAGTGGGTTGAAGCTCGCAAGAATAATGCCCGCTTTTTTCCGATTTCAACAGAGCAAAATGTTCGGGAGCTGGAGTTGCTTAGAGAGGTTGCGGGCTGGCAGTCGGGAGATGGGATTTGTAGGTTGCTGGGTCCGTTAGAGCTCAAGTCTGATGCGACTGAGTTAGTTAATGCAATGTCGGCAAGCGGTGTGTCGGGGTCAATACATGAGTCAACTGTCCAGCTTGCTCCTGAGTATTGGGTTTATTTGCCACCATACGAAAGTAAAGAGTTAGCGTTGAAAACGCTCAAAAAGCTTCAATCTAAAGGTGTGGACAGCTATTTAATTAGCCAGGGCGTGTTGAGAAATGGGATTTCACTCGGCTTTTTCAGGAATAGCGACACGGCGAAAATATTGTTGGATAGGCGGTTGAAGCAAGGCTACATGGCAAAATTGAAAGAGGTGCCAAGGAGTAGAAAAGACTTCTGGGTGAAGGTTGCTAGAGACGATCTACATGCCTTGCAGCAAGGGCAAGTTGCCTCGGTGATGAAAAAGATTCCTGCGAGAGAGATTTTCTGTAAATGAGTGGTTGCATCAAATTTAAATCTTACGTACTATAGCGCCCTCGCAAAATGGCGGGATGAGAGCTGGTGTAGCTCAGTTGGTAGAGCAGCTGACTTGTAATCAGCAGGTCGGGGGTTCGATTCCGTCCACCAGCTCCAATTTAACACTGTATGAAGTGTGCTCGGAGGGGTTCCCGAGCGGCCAAAGGGATCAGACTGTAAATCTGACGCGAAAGCTTCGCTGGTTCGAATCCAGCCCCCTCCACCATTTATATAGGGAGCGTAGCTCCGTAGTGCGGGCGTCGTATAATGGCTATTACCTCAGCCTTCCAAGCTGATGACGCGGGTTCGATTCCCGCCGCCCGCTCCATTTAAAAAGGTTTAGTGCTCATATAGCTCAGTCGGTAGAGCACTTCCTTGGTAAGGAAGAGGTCACCGGTTCAAATCCGGTTATGAGCTCCATATTTAAGATTAACGCAAGAAGCAACGTGTCATTTCCGGGAGACCGCTATCATGGCAAAAGAAAAATTTGAACGTAGTAAGCCGCACGTAAACGTGGGTACGATTGGTCACGTTGACCATGGTAAAACGACGCTGACCGCTGCGCTGACACGCGTATGTTCAGAAACCTGGGGTGGTGCGGCTGTTGCATTTGATGGTATTGACAAGGCGCCAGAAGAGAAGGCGCGTGGTATCACGATATCTACTTCGCACGTGGAGTATGAGTCTGCAGTGCGTCACTATGCCCATGTAGACTGCCCTGGGCACGCGGATTATGTTAAGAACATGATCACAGGTGCGGCCCAGATGGACGGCGCTATCCTGGTTTGTTCGGCAGCTGACGGCCCTATGCCGCAGACCCGTGAGCACATTCTGCTGTCTCGCCAGGTTGGCGTGCCTTATATTGTTGTGTTTTTGAACAAGGCTGACATGGTTGACGACGAAGAGTTGCTCGAGTTGGTTGAGATGGAAGTTCGCGATCTGCTGAATACCTACGATTTCCCGGGTGACGATACGCCTATCGTTGTCGGTTCTGCGCTGATGGCGCTGGAAGGCAAGGATGACAATGGTATCGGTACCAGTGCGGTGCGTAAGCTGGTTGAAACGCTGGATGCTTATATTCCTGAGCCTGTTCGTGCGATCGATCAGAAGTTCCTGATGCCGATTGAGGATGTATTCTCTATTTCTGGTCGCGGTACAGTGGTGACGGGTCGTATTGAGCGCGGTCTGGTTAAGGTTGGCGAAGAAGTTGAGATTGTTGGTCTGCGTGATACGACCAAGACGACCTGTACGGGTGTGGAAATGTTCCGCAAGCTGCTTGACGAAGGTCGTGCGGGTGAGAACGTAGGTGTTCTGTTGCGTGGTACTAAGCGTGATGATGTGGAGCGTGGTCAAGTATTGGCCAAGCCTGGCAGCATCAAGCCTCATACTGTGTTTGAGTCAGAAGTATACGTGTTGAGCAAAGATGAGGGTGGCCGTCATACGCCGTTCTTTAAAGGCTACCGTCCGCAGTTCTACTTCCGTACGACGGATGTCACTGGATCTGTCGAGCTGCCGGAAGGTGTTGAGATGGTAATGCCGGGCGACAACATTAAGATGGTCGTAAGTCTGATTGCTCCGATCGCGATGGAAGAGGGTCTGCGTTTCGCTATCCGTGAGGGTGGCAGAACAGTAGGTGCCGGCGTAGTGGCAAAAATTATTCAGTGATTTCCGTTTAAGGTAGGCCAGTAGCTCAATTGGCAGAGCGGCGGTCTCCAAAACCGCAGGTTGGGGGTTCGATTCCCTCCTGGCCTGCCATCTTACCTAAAGCGGTATTGTATGTCCTTGGAAGAAAGGAAAAGTTCTGCGACAGTCGACAAGCTGATGTGGCTTGTCGTTGTCGTATTGTTGTCTGTGGGTGTTGTGGGGAATTCGATGTATGCGACAGAGTCGCTCCTATATCGAGTCCTGGCGCTGTTGGCGATCGCGATTGTTGCAGGGTTGTTGGCACTTCAGACTGAAAAAGGAAAGGCGTTTTTAGCGTTTTTGAAAGACGCCCGCATAGAAATTAGAAAAGTTGTTTGGCCAACAAGGCCTGAGCTTGTTCAGACCACGCTCATAGTCGTTGCGTTTGTTCTGTTTGTGGCATTGGTTCTGTGGGGGATAGATTCTCTCATCGGTTGGCTTGTCTCCGGGATTATCGGATAGGTGAGGTCGAGTGGCAAAGCGTTGGTTCGTTGTTCAAGCGTATTCCGGCTTTGAAAAGCACGTGATGAGATCCCTGAAGGATAGGATGAATCTCAAAGGAATGGAGGCTTACTTTGGAGACATACTCGTCCCAACAGAAGAAGTTGTTGAGATGAAGGATGGAAAGAAGAGAAAGAGTGAGCGCAAGTTCTATCCGGGGTATGTTCTCGTTCAGATGGAGATGAATGACGATACTTGGCATTTGGTTAAGTCAACTCCCAAGGTGCTTGGTTTTATCGGTGGAACGGCCGATCGTCCGGCGCCTATTAGTGACAAAGAGGCGGAGGCTATCCTTCGTCGAGTTGAAAGCGGTGCAGATAAACCAAAGCCTAAGACTTTGTTTGAATCTGGTGAGGTTGTCCGGGTGATTGACGGACCTTTTGCAGATTTTAGCGGTGTGGTTGAAGAAGTCGATTATGCAAAGAGTCGTGTCAAAGTGGCCGTGCTTATTTTCGGCAGATCTACGCCCGTAGATTTGGAATTTAGTCAGGTCGAAAAAGACTAGATATTTAATGTAAGTTGGGGAGCACATTTGTGCGTTAATACCCATTGGAGGAAAAATGGCAAAAAAAGTTACCGCGTATATTAAGCTTCAGGTTAAGGCCGGACAGGCTAATCCTAGCCCCCCCGTTGGTCCTGCTTTGGGTCAGCATGGTGTTAACATCATGGAGTTTTGTAAGTCATTTAATGCTTCGACTCAAGGGTTGGAACCAGGTTTGCCCACGCCTGTGGTTATCACAGTTTATTCCGATCGTAGTTTCACATTCATTACTAAAACTCCACCTGCTTCAGTTTTGTTGAAGAAGGCGGCAGGGATTGCAAGTGGTAGCGGAAGACCGAACACTGAAAAAGTGGGCAAGGTTAACCGTGAGCAGCTAGAGCAAATTGCCAAAACTAAAATGCCAGATCTGAATGCTGGTGGTTTGGAAGCAGCTGTTAAGACTATCGCTGGTACTGCCCGCAGTATGGGCCTGAATGTGGAGCTTTAAGACATGGCTAAGTTGACTAAAAGACAAAAGTTGATCAAGGAAAAAGTTCAATCCGGTAAGCAGCACTCAGTTGAAGATGCGGTTGCCCTTTTGGCAGAACTCGCGAGCAAGAACTTTAAAGAATCAGTAGATGTTGCGATTAATCTGGGTGTGGATGCTCGTAAATCTGATCAAGTTGTTCGTGGATCTACCGTGCTGCCAAATGGTACGGGCAAAACTGTTAGAGTGGCTGTTTTTACTCAAGGTGCGAATGCTGAAAAGGCAAAGGCTGCCGGCGCTGATATCGTTGGTATGGATGACCTTGCCGATGAAGTTAAGAAGGGTAACTTGAATTTTGATGTTGTAATTGCTTCTCCAGATGCGATGAGAGTTGTGGGGCAGTTGGGTCAGATTTTAGGGCCGCGCGGTTTGATGCCTAACCCTAAGGTGGGGACCGTAACGCCAGATGTGGAAACCGCTGTCAAAAATGCAAAAGCTGGTCAGGTTCGATATAGAACCGATAAAAACGGTATTTTGCACGCACCGCTGGGGAACGTTGAGTTTGCAGCAGGTAAAATCAAGGAAAACCTTGAGGCACTGTTAGTGGATCTTAAGAAAGCGAAACCATCTACTTCGAAAGGCGTTTACCTTAAGAAAGTAACCTTGTCCTCTACGATGGGGCCTGGGTTGGTCATTGATCAGAGTGGTTTGGCAATCTAAGTTTTGGTGGTCACTCGGAATAATTCCGTAGGCTGTCAAAGACCGCAGGGCCCTCGGGTTAAAAATCCTGCGTAGACGGCAGAAGTTTGAAAAAACAGAAGCCGTGGTCGTTTCCTGAAAAGAAACACATGTAGAAACAGCTCGAAAGAGCATGTTAAGGAGAAATACGGTGGCAATTAGACTTGAAGACAAAAAATCTATTGTCGCTGAGGTCAGTGAAACCGCTGCTAATGCACTGTCGTTAGTGATTGCGGATTACAGAGGCGTCTCCTCAAATAATATGTCTGATCTTCGTGCCAAAGCACGTAGTGAAGGTGTTCATTTGAGGGTTGTTCGGAATACTCTTGCTAAGCGTGCTGTTGAAGGCACCGAGTATGAGTGTGCGAAACCGGCTCTTGTTGGTCCGACAATTATGGCTTTTTCGATGACGGATCCTGGCGCAGCCGCAAGGTTGTTGAAGGACTTCGCGAAAACCAACGACAAATTTGAGATTAAAGCATTGGCGGTGGGTGGCGAACTGCTAGGTGCTGAACAGATCGATAGACTTGCTAAATTGCCTACTCGGGAGCAAGCACTCGGAATGCTGGTCAGTGTTATTCAGGCGCCTATCACGAAGTTGGCTCGCACTTTCAACGAGATACCTACCAAGGTTACTCGAGCTGTTGCGGCTATACGTGATCAGAAACAATCAGCGGCTTAGTTTTTTCATACTTTTTAAATTGGAGATTTAATAATGGCTATTAGCAAAGAAGACATTCTGAATGCAATTGCTGAAATGAGTGTAATGGACGTTGTTGCACTGGTAGAAGCAATGGAAGAAAAATTTGGTGTTTCTGCAGCGGCGGCAGTTGCTGTAGCGCCTGCAGCGGCAGCGCCTGCTGCGGCGGCTGAGGAGCAAACCGAATTTAACATCATCCTGAAATCATCAGGCGATAAAAAGGTCAACGTAATCAAGGTTGTTCGCGCCTTGACTGGCTTGGGCTTGAAAGAAGCTAAGGATCTTGTAGATGGCGCTCCTTCTACTGTTAAAGAAGGCCTGAGCAAAGACGACGCTGAGAAAGCGAAGAAAGAGCTTGAAGAAGCTGGCGCTACTGTAGAACTCAAGTAATCTTTTCAGTTCTGCTTAAAAATGGCTGACGCAATTTTTGCGTCAGCCTTTTTCCGTTGTAAATGCCTTAAGTTTTTTGGCTCTGCTGATTAGTATGGTTTACTAAGCTAAACGCAGACCAACACGCATCTAAAAACAGTTGTATCAACTGGGGAAAATGAATGACTTACTCCTACACAGAAAAAAAACGGATTCGGAAAGATTTCGGCAAGCTTCCGGCTGTCATGGATGTGCCTTACCTGCTATCCATTCAGCTTGACTCCTATTATGACTTTCTTCAGCAGGAAATTGCGCTTGAAGATCGTCAAGAGATCGGATTGCACGCTGCTTTTAAGTCAGTTTTTCCAATCGTCAGTTTTTCTGGTAATGCGGCGCTCGAATATGTGAGTTATAGACTGGGCACGCCTATTTTTGACGTCCAAGAGTGCCAAATGAGGGGCGTTACTTATGCGGCGCCACTTCGAGTGAAAGTCAGATTGATCATTTATGATAAAGAGTCCCCGAGCAAAGCGATAAAAGATATCAAAGAGCAAGAAGTGTACATGGGTGAAATCCCCTTGATGACAGACAATGGTACGTTTGTCGTTAATGGTACAGAGCGTGTTATCGTTTCCCAGTTGCATAGATCTCCCGGCGTGTTTTTTGATCATGACAAAGGGAAAACACACTCATCAGGGAAGTGGTTGTATTCAGCACGAATTATTCCGTACCGTGGGTCATGGCTAGACTTTGAATTTGATCCTAAGGACTTGGTTTATGTGCGTATTGATCGCAGGCGTAAATTGCCGGCGACAATTTTGTTGCGTGCTTTGAATTATACTAATCAAGATATTTTGGAATTGTTCTTCGAGAATTCTACTTTCTTTGTGGATGGCGACAAGTTTTCACTTGAGCTTGTGCCTAGCCGACTTCGTGGTGATATCGCAGCATTTGATATTAAAGATAATGAAGGCAATGTCATTGCTGAAGAAGGGCGTCGTATTACTCCCAAACATATTCGGCAGATGGAAAAGGCCGGTTTGACCAAGCTAGAGGTACCAGCAGAGTATCTTATCGGAAGGGTTTTGGGTAAGGCACTTGTTGACGAGTCTACAGGTGAGCTGGTCGCCGAGTGTAATGCAGAAATCACCTCAGATTTAATTGAGCAACTTGTTAAGAAAGGCATCTCCCGTGTAGAGACGTTGTATACCAACGATTTGGATCGCGGTCCGTTTGTTTCCGATACCTTGAGGATTGACCCCACTAAGACCCCGCTGGAAGCGCTTGTCGAAATATACCGAATGATGCGCCCCGGTGAGCCTCCTACGAAAGAATCTGCTGAAAACCTATTCAATAATCTTTTCTTCACTGAAGAGCGCTACGATCTTTCTGCTGTTGGACGTATGAAATTTAATCGTCGCCTGGGACGAGAAGAGATTGAGGGTGAAGGCACTCTGAGTCATTCTGACATTGTTGATGTCCTAAAGACATTGATCAATATCCGTAATGGTATGGGGACTGTTGATGATATCGACCACTTAGGAAACCGAAGAATTCGGTCGGTCGGTGAGATGGCTGAGAATCAATTTCGTGTAGGCTTGGTTCGCGTGGAGCGAGCTGTTAAGGAGCGTTTAAGCTTGGCCGAATCAGAAGGTTTGATGCCCCAGGATTTGATTAACGCTAAGCCGGTCGCGGCTGCAATCAAAGAGTTTTTCGGTTCTAGTCAGCTGTCTCAGTTCATGGATCAGAATAACCCTCTATCGGAGGTGACACATAAGCGGCGTGTTTCTGCACTGGGTCCTGGTGGTTTGACCCGGGAACGTGCTGGCTTTGAAGTGCGTGACGTGCATCCCACTCATTATGGGCGGGTATGTCCAATTGAGACACCTGAAGGTCCAAACATCGGTCTGATTAACTCACTTGCGACGTATGCAAGAACAAACTCCTATGGCTTTTTAGAAAGCCCTTACCGGCGTGTCGTAGATGGCCTGGTAACAGACGATATCGAATATTTGTCTGCGATTGAAGAAAGTGAGTATGTTATCGCTCAGGCCAGCGCTAAAGTTGATGAAAACAATCGCTTAGTTGACGATCAGCTTGTAACAGTTAGGCATAAGAACGAATTTACCGTCATGCCTCGTGATCGCGTTAACTTCATGGATGTTTCGCCGAGACAGCTTGTTTCGGTCGCAGCTTCTCTGATTCCTTTCCTTGAGCATGATGATGCTAACCGAGCGCTCATGGGCTCGAACATGCAGAGGCAGGCTGTTCCGACACTTAAGTCAGAAAAGCCGCTCGTGGGTACGGGTATGGAGCGCTATGTTGCGCAAGACTCAGGCGTGTGTGTCGTTGCCAAGCGCAGCGGGACTGTTGTGGGGGTGGATGCAGCTCGCATTGTTGTGAAGGTTTCCGACGAAGAGACAGATTTGGGTGATGCTGGGGTAGATATCTACAACCTGACTAAATACCAGCGTTCAAACCAAAACACCTGTATCAACCAGCGCCCCTTGGTTATGGAAGGCGACATTGTAGCCAGAGGTGATGTTCTGGCAGATGGACCTTCTGTGGATCTTGGTGAGCTGGCCTTGGGCCAAAATATGCGTATCGCATTTATGCCTTGGAACGGATACAACTTTGAGGATTCTATCCTGGTATCTGAAAGAGTGGTAAAAGAGGATCGTTTTACTACGATCCATATCCAGGAGTTGACTTGCGTCGCGCGTGATACAAAGTTGGGGCCTGAAGAGATTACGGCAGATATTCCGAATGTAGGCGAGAGCGCCTTGGCCAAGTTGGATGACGCAGGCGTAATTTTCATTGGTGCAGAGGTTGAGCCAGGTGACATCTTGGTTGGCAAGGTTACACCGAAAGGCGAAACTCAGCTGACGCCTGAAGAAAAGCTGTTGCGCGCCATTTTTGGTGAAAAAGCTTCTGATGTTAAAGATACCTCGTTACGAGTTCCAACAGGCACAAAAGGAACCGTAATTGATGTTCAGGTCTTCACACGTGATGGAATTGAAAAGGATTCCAGAGCAAAAGAAATCGAACAATCTGCGTTGAATAAGGTTCGAAAAGACTTGAACGAAGAGTACAAGATCGTTGAAGGAGCGACCTTCGAAAGATTGCGTGGTGCGTTGGCTGGTCAGGCTGTTCAGAGTGGCCCTGGCGTCAAAAAGGGTGATGTTCTGAGCGATGCTCATTTCAATGCCTTCGAGCGTGATGAGTGGTTCCGTCTGAAAATGGCCGATGCCTCACTCAATGAGCTTCTGGAAAAAGCAGAGGCGCAGTTGAAGGATCGTAAAAAATCAATCGAAGAGCGTTTCGAAGACAAAAAGCGAAAGCTTCAGAGTGGGGATGACCTTGCTCCGGGTGTGTTGAAAATTGTAAAGGTTCATCTAGCCGTAAAACGTCGAATTCAGCCAGGCGATAAAATGGCCGGACGGCACGGAAATAAAGGGGTTATCTCTGCAATTATGCCGATTGAGGACATGCCCTATGACGAAAGTGGTAATCCGGTCGATATCGTTCTGAATCCCCTGGGTGTTCCCTCACGAATGAACGTTGGGCAGGTGCTTGAAACACATTTGGGCGCTGCAGCAAAAGGTCTTGGTCACAAGATTAACCGAATGCTGGAAGAGCAGCGGAAGGTGCAGGAGATTCGTGCTCTTTTGGGCGAGATCTACAACAACACGGGTGGTAAACAAGAAGAGCTTGATAGCCTCAGCGACGCAGAAGTTTTAACGTTGGCGAGTAATTTGAAAGGCGGTGTGCCAATGGCGACCCCTGTATTCGATGGTGCAAAAGAAAGTGAGATCAAGACGATGCTTCGGCTCGCGGATCTCGACGATAGTGGCCAGGTAACCTTGTATGATGGCCGTACTGGAGATAAGTTCGATCGAAAAGTTACAGTTGGCTACATGTATATGCTCAAGTTGAATCATTTGGTCGACGACAAGATGCATGCTCGTTCTACGGGGTCATACAGTTTGGTTACTCAGCAGCCGCTAGGTGGTAAAGCGCAGTTTGGTGGCCAGCGTTTTGGGGAAATGGAAGTGTGGGCATTGGAAGCGTATGGAGCGTCCTACACCCTGCAAGAAATGCTGACCGTCAAGTCGGATGATGTGAGTGGGCGAACCAAAATGTACAAGAATATTGTCGATGGAGACCATAGGATGGAGCCGGGGATGCCCGAATCATTCAATGTATTGGTGAAAGAAATTCGTTCCTTGGGGATTGATATAGAGCTTGAATCTGAATAGCTCTTCTTCAGGCACAGTTTGTTTACACAGCCAGGAAATCCTGGCTGAAAAAAAATTCCAGAGGCTTCTGAATAATGAAAGATTTATTGAATCTCCTTAAAAATCAAAATTTCACCAAGGAGTTTGACTCCATCCGCATAGGTTTGGCTTCCCCTGACATGATACGCTCCTGGTCATATGGAGAGGTTAAAAAACCGGAAACGATTAACTATCGTACGTTCAAGCCTGAGCGTGACGGTTTGTTCTGTGCCAAAATTTTCGGTCCAATTAAGGACTACGAGTGTTTGTGTGGGAAATACAAGCGCTTGAAGCATCGTGGCGTCATTTGTGAAAAGTGTGGTGTAGAAGTTGCGCCGGCAAATGTCCGTCGGGAGCGAATGGGGCATATAGAGTTAGCATCTCCGGTCGCTCATATCTGGTTTTTGAAGTCTCTTCCATCCAGGATAGGCTTGCTTCTTGATATGACCCTGCGTGATATCGAACGGGTACTGTATTTCGAGTCATTTATCGTAATTGATCCGGGTATGACAACCCTTGAAAAGGGGCAGTTATTGTCGGATGAGCAATATTACGAAGCATTAGAAGAGTTTGGTGACGAGTTCGATGCGCGTATGGGAGCTGAAGCAATCAAGGCTCTGCTTAATGATATAGAGTTAGATGAAGAGATATCTCGCTTACGGGAAGAAATCCCCAACACGAACTCTGAAACTAAGATCAAAAAGTTGTCCAAGCGTCTTAAATTGATGGAAGCTTTTCAAGGATCTGGCAATCACCCTGAATGGATGATTATGACAGTATTACCTGTTTTGCCACCAGACCTGCGTCCACTAGTTCCTCTGGATGGAGGCCGCTTTGCGACAAGCGACCTCAATGATCTCTATAGACGAGTGATTAATCGAAATAATCGATTGAAGAGGCTTTTGGAGCTCAGTGCGCCAGATATTATCGTGCGCAACGAAAAGCGGATGTTGCAAGAGTCTGTAGATGCGTTGCTAGATAACGGTCGGCGTGGCAGGGCTATTACCGGATCCAACAAGAGACCACTTAAGTCCCTTGCTGACATGATTAAGGGTAAGCAGGGTCGTTTCCGGCAAAACCTACTTGGAAAGCGGGTTGACTACTCGGGCCGTTCGGTCATTGTAGTGGGACCGACGTTGAGGTTGCACCAGTGCGGTTTGCCCAAGAAAATGGCCTTGGAGCTCTTCAAGCCGTTTATTTTCTCTAAGCTGGAGCTACGTGGTTTAGCGACAACCATCAAGGCTGCGAAAAAGATGGTTGAAAGGGAGGAGGCAGTTGTTTGGGATATTCTGGATGAAGTCATTCGTGAGCATCCGGTTCTTCTCAACCGGGCTCCGACGCTTCACCGTTTAGGTATCCAGGCTTTTGAGCCAATTTTGATCGAAGGCAAGGCGATTCAGCTGCATCCCTTGGTCTGTTCTGCTTATAACGCCGACTTTGACGGTGACCAGATGGCGGTTCACGTGCCGTTGACCTTAGAAGCGCAGCTCGAGGCTCGTGCGCTTATGATGTCTACAAACAATATTCTGTCGCCTGCTAACGGGGATCCGATTATTGTGCCATCCCAAGACGTTGTGCTTGGTTTGTATTACATGACTCGTTCGCGCATAAATGCAAAAGGCGAAGGTATGGCCTTTTCCGACCTCGAAGAGGTGCATCGAGCATACGGAGCAAAGCAAGTTGATTTGCAGGCAATTGTTAAAGTCCGAATCCGTGAAGTAGCGTTTTCAGCTGATGGCGAGAAACAGGTCACCTATAGCGTTTATGAGACGACAGTTGGGCGTGCTTTGCTTTATCGAATCGTACCTGAAGGATTGCCGTACTCCCTGGTCAACCAGTCAATGAAGAAGAAAGCGATTTCCAGGCTTATCAACTCGTGCTACAGACGTGTCGGGTTGAAAGAAACGGTTATTTTTGCTGATCAAATCATGTATACCGGCTTTAATTACGCGACGGTTTCAGGGTCCTCCATCGGGGTGAATGATTTTGTTATACCCGATGAGAAGGCCAGCATTATCGATGCTTCTGATGATGAAGTGAAAGAAATTGAGGCTCAGTTTTCGTCTGGTCTCCTGACAGCAGGGGAAAAATATAACAAAGTTATAGATATTTGGTCCCGCGCCAACGACCGTGTTTCCAAGGCGATGATGGATCGTCTGGGTAAGGAAACTGTAGTCAATAAAGAGGGGACTGAAGTTGATCAGGAGTCCTTCAACTCTGTATACATTATGGCGGACTCTGGCGCTCGGGGCTCGGCCGCACAGATTCGTCAGTTGGCGGGTATGCGAGGTCTGATGGCGAAGCCGGATGGCTCGATCATTGAAACGCCGATTACAGCAAACTTCCGGGAAGGCTTGAACGTTCTTCAATATTTTATTTCTACACACGGCGCTCGTAAGGGGCTCGCGGATACAGCATTGAAAACTGCGAACTCTGGATATTTAACCAGACGTTTAGTGGATGTGGCGCAGGACATGGTGATCACGGAAACTGACTGTGGCACAGAAGAAGGTTTGTTGGTAACGCCGCATATTGAGGGTGGCGATGTTGTAATTGGCTTGGGCGACCGAGTGTTGGGTCGTGTTACAGCTCGGGATGCATACTCGGCGGCTGACAAGGAAAACGTCGTAATTGAAAAGGGCGTGTTGCTCGATGAACAATTGATTGAACAACTTGAGAGCGCTGGGGTGGATGAGATTTATGTTCGCTCTCCGATTACGTGTGAAACGAAGTTTGGTGTGTGTGCTCACTGCTATGGGCGCGATTTGGCCCGAGGCCATTTGGTGAACCAAGGGGAGTCTGTCGGCGTAATTGCTGCGCAGTCTATCGGGGAGCCTGGTACTCAGTTGACCATGCGTACCTTCCACATTGGGGGTGCGGCATCTCGGGCCTCGGCTGTTGATAATATCCAGGTTAAGCATGGGGGCACTGTTAGGTTTCATAATATGAAATCTATCGCCAGGAAGGATGGAACATTGGTTGTTGTTTCGCGTTCTTCTACCTTGGCGATTGCTGATAGCGCGGGACGGGAAAGAGAGTCCTATAAACTACCTTATGGTGGCGTGCTGTCAGTCAAGCAGGGCGATGTCGTTAAGGCTGGCGAGGTTGTTGCCAAGTGGGACCCCCATACGCATCCGATTATAACGGAGGTGTCTGGCCGGGTTAAATTTGCTGGTCTGGAAGAAGGGATTACCGTTAAGACTCAGACTGACGAACTCACAGGCCTTTCGAGTATTCAGGTTATTGATCCGAAAGAGCGCCCTGCGGCTGGCAAGGATATTCGGCCAATGGTTCAATTGTTGGCGGAAGATGGAAGCGAAATTAAGTTTCCTGGCAGTGAAACACCTGTGCAGTACTTCTTGCCCCCGAATGCGTTATTGAACATTCGGGACGGTGAGATTGTTGAAATGGGTGGGGTCGTGGCCCGTATTCCTCAGGAGTCTTCCAAGACGCGTGATATTACAGGGGGTCTTCCCCGCGTAGCGGATCTGTTTGAAGCGAGAAAGCCAAAAGAGCCAGCTATTCTGGCTGAAATAAGCGGGATAATTTCGTTTGGAAAAGAAACCAAAGGTAAGAAGCGCTTGGTTATTTCCCCTACTGATGGGGGGGATCCTTTCGAGTTGCTTATTCCTAAGTGGCGGACCTTGAACGTTTTCGAAGGCGAGCAAGTTCAAAAAGGAGAGGTCATCTCAGATGGTCCATCCAATCCGCATGACATTCTACGCCTCCTTGGTGTTGGCGAGTTGGCCAAGTACATCATTAACGAAATTCAGGAAGTTTACAGGCTTCAAGGTGTTGTCATTAACGACAAGCACATCGAGGTTATTGTTAAACAAATGATTCGTAAAGTTGAAGTGCTGTCGGCTGGAGATACTGCGTTAATTAAAGGCGACCAGGTTGAATATGTGAAGTTGCTTGAAGAGAATGAGCTGGCTGCAACGAAAGAAATGATGCCTGCTACGTTCGAGCGTGTGCTGCTGGGCATCACCAAAGCCTCATTGGCGACAGAAAGTTTCATCTCGGCGGCCTCTTTCCAAGAAACGACCCGGGTTCTTACTGAGGCGGCTGTTACCGGTAAGAAGGACTACTTAAGAGGCTTAAAGGAAAACGTAGTTGTTGGTCGTTTGATTCCTGCAGGCACCGGATCGGCATACCACAATGATCGGCGTAAAAAGAAGCAACAGCGCGAAACAGGTGTTAGTGCAGCAGATGTATTTGAGGCTTTGAGCGCAGAGCTTAATAAGTAAACAAAAATTGTTATTTTCTTGACTAGGCACGTGGGTCACATTAGACTTCCGTGCCTCTTTATTTATGTGGCATTTTGGAAGAGTTTTTTGGAGTAATTAATGGCAACTATAAACCAGTTGGTTCGCAAACCACGGCGGGCTAAAGTCGCGAAAAGCGATGTTCCGGCTCTACAGAGCTGTCCGCAAAGACGCGGCGTATGTACGCGTGTTTATACTACGACACCGAAAAAGCCTAACTCTGCATTGAGAAAGGTTTGTCGGGTGCGTTTGACTAATGGATACGAAGTAACCTCATACATTGGTGGTGAAGGTCACAACCTGCAAGAGCATAGTGTGGTGCTCATTCGGGGTGGTCGGGTTAAGGATTTGCCAGGTGTTCGGTATCATACTGTTCGGGGTACCCTTGATACGGCGGGTGTTACCAAGCGTCGTCAAGGTCGTTCTAAGTATGGAGCTAAGCGTCCTAAAGGCTAATAGCGTTCGGATGTATTTGTGATTGATTGAAAGTCGGTGAGTAAGGTCGACCCATTCTGGTCGGTGGCCTGAATAACCCTTGATAATTTTAGTGAGGGCGATATGCCAAGAAGACGAGTTGCTGCAAAAAGAGAAATTCTTCCAGATCCTAAGTTTGGTAGCCAGGTGTTGGCTAAGTTTATTAACCATGTAATGGTTGACGGTAAAAAGTCAGTCGCTGAGGCGATTGTGTACGGTGCTTTGGACATTGTTTCCAGTAAGACAAAGAAAGAGTCTTTGGAGATTTTTGAGTCGGCACTAGAAAATATCCAGCCTTTGGTTGAGGTTAAATCGCGTCGAGTGGGCGGTGCGACCTATCAGGTGCCTGTAGAGGTGCGTCAGTCTCGGCAGCAGGCGTTATCTATGCGCTGGTTGGTTGAGTACTCCCGCAAGCGTAGCGAGAAGTCTATGGCTGCTCGCCTGGCTGCAGAAATGATGGATGCTTCTGAAGGTAAAGGCGCTGCGGTTAAGAAGCGTGAAGATGTTCATAAGATGGCAGAAGCTAACAAGGCATTTTCGCACTATCGGTTTTAATTGTGCTAAAGCGGTCAGTAAGGGTTAGTCGTGGCTAGAAAAACGCCAATAGAAAGGTATCGAAACATTGGTATTTGCGCGCACGTTGATGCGGGTAAAACCACGACAACTGAGCGGGTTTTGTTTTATACCGGCATTTCTCACAAAATAGGTGAGGTGCATGACGGTGCTGCAACCATGGATTGGATGGAGCAGGAGCAAGAGCGTGGCATAACCATTACGTCAGCCGCTACCACATGCTTTTGGAGTGGTATGAGTGCTCAGTTTGATGAGCATAGAATCAATATCATCGACACGCCGGGGCATGTGGATTTTACCATAGAGGTTGAAAGGTCTCTGCGAGTGCTTGACGGTGCTGTGGTTGTGCTCTGTGCTTCTTCGGGGGTTCAGCCGCAGACTGAGACGGTGTGGCGGCAGGCTAACAAGTATGAAGTGCCCCGGCTTGTGTTTGTTAATAAGATGGATCGAACTGGGGCTGATTTCGAACGAGTCGTTGCTCAGTTAAAAAAGCGGCTTAACGTCGTTGCGGTGCCATTGCAGATGATGATAGGTGCCGAAGATCAGTTTGCAGGTGTTGTAGATTTAGTCAAAATGAAAGCGATTCGCTGGTCCGATGAGGATCAGGGGGCCACTTTTGTCTATGAGGATGTTCCAGATGATCTGATCGATATGTGTAATAGCATGCGCGAACAGGTTGTCGAGGCAGCGGCGGAAGCGTCTGAAGAGCTCACGGAAAAATATCTGAATGGGGAGGCTTTGACCGAGAAAGAAATTAAGGCTGGGCTTCGCGTGAGGACTTTGAGGAATGAAATTGTCCCTGTTCTGGGTGGGTCTGCTTTTAAGAATAAAGGTGTACAGGCGGTACTGGATTCGGTAATCGATTATTTGCCTGCTCCTACCGAAGTGAAGGCCATCGATGGTGTTCTTGAGGATGGTGTGACCCATGCAACCAGGGTGTCGGGGGATGATCAGCCCTTTGCTGCGCTGGCGTTCAAGATTGCCACTGACCCTTTTGTGGGGACTTTGACGTTTATTCGCGTTTATTCGGGTGTTATGGAGACGGGTACAGCTGTCTTTAACTCAGGTAAAGGGCGAAGAGAGCGTATAGGTAGAATGGTCCAGATGCACGCTAATAATCGGGATGAAATTAAAGAGGTTCGTGCCGGCGATATAGCAGCTGTTATTGGATTAAAGGATGTCACAACGGGCGATACTCTGTGTGATCCTTCTCATCTGATTCTTCTTGAGAAAATGGATTTTCCAGAGCCGGTGATCTCAGTTGCTGTTGAGCCAAAGTCCAAAGCGGATCAGGAGAAAATGGCGTTTGCGCTTGCTCGTTTGGCTCAGGAGGATCCTTCTTTTAGGGTGAAGACGGATGAGGAAACTGGGCAAATTATTATATCCGGTATGGGTGAGTTGCACCTGGATATCCTCGTCGAGCGGATGCGCCGCGAATTCAAGGTTGAGGCTAATGTCGGCAAGCCTCAAGTGGCTTATCGTGAATGCATTCGGAAGCGGTGCGAAATTGAAGGTAAGTTTATTCGCCAATCAGGTGGTCGTGGTCAGTACGGGCATTGTTGGTTGCGATTCGAGCCGGCCCCTGTTGGTGAAGAGGGGCTCGTATTTGTTAACGAGGTCGTCGGTGGGGCTGTCCCAAAAGAATATATTCCGGCGATTGAGAAAGGTGTGTCCGAGCAAATGCAAAACGGGGTGCTCGCAGGGTATCCTTTGCTCGGTTTAAAGGTCGCAGTTTTCGATGGCTCCTTTCATGATGTGGATTCTAATGAACTTGCCTTTAAAATAGCGGCCAGTATAGCGACAAAGTCTCTGGCTGAGTATGGGAGTCCGGCGATACTGGAGCCTCTCATGAAGGTTGAAGTGACGACTCCTGATGAAAATATGGGCGATGTCGTCGGTGATCTTAATAGGCGTCGCGGCGTTATTCAGGGGATGGAGGATACGGTGTCGGGTAAGGTTGTAACCGCTCTGATACCGCTATCTGAGATGTTTGGGTATGCTACGGATTTGCGTTCTGCCACTCAGGGGCGGGCGACATATTCGATGGAGTTTTCGCAGTATGCAGAGGCTCCGGCGGCGGTTGCAGAAGCAATTATTAATTCTCGTAGATGATTATTGAAAGGGGGATATTTCGATGGCAAAAGAAAAATTTGAGCGTAGTAAGCCGCACGTAAACGTGGGTACGATTGGTCACGTTGACCATGGTAAAACGACGCTGACCGCTGCGCTGACACGCGTATGTTCAGAAACCTGGGGTGGTGCGGCTGTTGCATTTGATGGTATTGACAAGGCGCCAGAAGAGAAGGCGCGTGGTATCACGATATCTACTTCGCACGTGGAGTATGAGTCTGCAGTGCGTCACTATGCCCATGTAGACTGCCCTGGGCACGCGGATTATGTTAAGAACATGATCACAGGTGCGGCCCAGATGGACGGCGCTATCCTGGTTTGTTCGGCAGCTGACGGCCCTATGCCGCAGACCCGTGAGCACATTCTGCTGTCTCGCCAGGTTGGCGTGCCTTATATTGTTGTGTTTTTGAACAAGGCTGACATGGTTGACGACGAAGAGTTGCTCGAGTTGGTTGAGATGGAAGTTCGCGATCTGCTGAATACCTACGATTTCCCGGGTGACGATACGCCTATCGTTGTCGGTTCTGCGCTGATGGCGCTGGAAGGCAAGGATGACAATGGTATCGGTACCAGTGCGGTGCGTAAGCTGGTTGAAACGCTGGATGCTTATATTCCTGAGCCTGTTCGTGCGATCGATCAGAAGTTCCTGATGCCGATTGAGGATGTATTCTCTATTTCTGGTCGCGGTACAGTGGTGACGGGTCGTATTGAGCGCGGTCTGGTTAAGGTTGGCGAAGAAGTTGAGATTGTTGGTCTGCGTGATACGACCAAGACGACCTGTACGGGTGTGGAAATGTTCCGCAAGCTGCTTGACGAAGGTCGTGCGGGTGAGAACGTTGGTGTGCTGTTGCGTGGTACTAAGCGTGATGATGTGGAGCGTGGTCAAGTATTGGCCAAGCCTGGCAGCATCAAGCCTCATACTGTGTTTGAGTCAGAAGTATACGTGTTGAGCAAAGATGAGGGTGGCCGTCATACGCCGTTCTTTAAAGGCTACCGTCCGCAGTTCTACTTCCGTACGACGGATGTCACTGGATCTGTCGAGCTGCCGGAAGGTGTTGAGATGGTAATGCCGGGCGACAACATTAAGATGGTCGTAAGTCTGATTGCTCCGATCGCGATGGAAGAGGGTCTGCGTTTTGCTATCCGTGAGGGTGGCAGAACAGTAGGTGCCGGTGTGGTAGCAAAGATTATTCAGTAGTCTTTGATTGATATAACGTGAAGGGAGTCTAGGCTCCCTTTTTCTTTCTTGACTTGGTGTATTTTTGTGCGTAGAATCCGCCTCCTTTGTAATAGGTGGCAGTCTTCGGACATTGCTCGGAGAGAACAATGCAAGGCCAAAAAATTCGTATTAGGTTGAAAGCGTTTGACTATCGTTTGATTGATCAGTCTACGCAAGAAATTGTGGACACTGCAAAGCGAACCGGCGCTCAAGTGCGCGGCCCGATTCCTTTGCCGACTAAGATGGAGCGTTTTACTATTCTGGTTTCTCCGCATGTTAACAAGGATGCGCGTGACCAGTATGAGATTAGAACGCACAAGCGGTTGCTCGACATCGTTGAGCCGACCGAGAAGACTGTGGATGCGCTAATGAAGCTTGATCTCGCTGCTGGAGTTGATGTTCAAATCAGTTTGAGCTGAGCGAGGCGCTTTAGGGCGCGGTTTCATTAGTGGAATTTTAATTAGCCATAGAGGGTGAAAGCCCCGTACACTAAGAGGTAGAACATGGCAATCGGTTTAGTCGGCCGTAAAGTCGGCATGACTCGTATTTTTAAAGATGATGGTTCGGCAATTCCCGTAACTGTTGTCCAGGTGACCAGGAATGTTGTTTCTCAAGTTAAAACGCTTGAGAAAGATGGTTACTCAGCTATCCAAGTAGCTTCAGGTTCTCTGAAGTCTTCCCAAGTTGCCAAGCCTATGGCTGGTCACTTCGCCAAAGCTGGTGTTGAGGCGGGTGAGAGATTGGTCGAATTCCGTTTGGATGATGACGCTCAGTTCAGTGTAGGTGATGCGTTGACCGTTGATCGTTTTCAGGAAGGTCAGGCTGTCGATGTGAGTGGCGTTTCAAAGGGTAAGGGTTTTGCTGGTGTCATTAAGCGCTGGAATTTCGCTGCGCAGGACGCCACGCATGGTAACTCTTTGTCCCATCGTGCTCCCGGTTCAATTGGTCAAAACCAGTCTCCAGGTCGAGTGTTTAAGGGTAAAAAGATGGCCGGCCAAATGGGTAATAAGGCTGTTACTACCCAGTCGCTCGAAGTTGTGAAGGTTGATTCTGAGAAGGGTCTGCTTTTGATTAAAGGAGCTGTCCCCGGTGCGGCGGGCGGTATTGTTGTTGTCAAGCCGGCAGTAAAAGCGTAAGGAGAGGACATGGAACTTACTATTAATGGTGTAGGGTCTAAGGTGTCGTTGTCCGAATCCGCCTTTGGTCGGGAATTCAACGAAGCGCTTGTCCATCAGGTTGTCACCGCCTACATGGCGAAAGCACGTCAGGGTAGTAAAAAGCAGAAGACCCGCTCTGAAGTGTCTGGCGGCGGAAAGAAGCCTTGGAAGCAAAAAGGTTCTGGACGTGCTCGTGCGGGAACTATCAGAAGCCCTCTGTGGAAAGGCGGCGGCAAGACTTTTGCGGCAGTTCCACGAGATTATTCGCAGAAAGTAAATAAGAAGATGTATCGGGCTGCTATGCAGGCGATTCTCTCTGAGTTGGTGCGTCAAGATCGTGTTGTGCTGGTGGACAGCCTTGTGGTTGATCAGCCAAAAACTAAGGCTTTTGCAGATAAGCTGAAAGGTCTGTCTCTGAGCAATGTTTTGATCGTTTCAGAAGCAGTCGATGAGAATTTGTACCTCGCGTCCCGCAATATTCCGTCTGTGTCAGTTTGTGATGCGGTGGCTGTTGATCCGGTTAGCCTTATCTCGCATGAGAAGGTTGTTTTGACCGTTCCTGCCTTGAAAAAAATTGAGGAGATGCTGGGATGAACCAGGAAAGATTGTACAAGGTTTTGGTTGGTCCGCATGTGTCTGAAAAGGCTACCCGTGTTGCGGAAAAGCATAATCAGGTAGTGTTCAAGGTTGCGTGCGATGCGCAAAGTCTGAGATCAAACAGGCCGTCGAGAAGCTGTTTAATGTAAATGTTGAATCGGTGCAGGTTGTCAATGTAAAGGGCAAAGCAAAGCGCACTATTCGTGGTCTCGGGAAACGATCTGATCAAAAGAAAGCCTATGTTACGTTGGCTGAAGGTCAGACAATTGACTTCGTTGAAGTTGAGTGAGGAGCTAGAAGATGGCTGTTATTAAAGTAAAACCAACTTCCGCTGGGCGTAGACACGTCGTTAAAGTAACGAATCCCGAGCTCCACAAGGGGGCTCCCTGTGCCGCGTTGACCGAGAAGCTCGTTAAGACCGGTGGTCGAAATAACAATGGGCGTATTACCGTGCGTCACCAAGGTGGTGGCCATAAGCGTCAGTACCGAGTTGTTGATTTTAAGCGGTCTAAAGATGGTATTGCGGGAGTTGTTGAGCGCCTGGAGTATGATCCCAACCGATCTGCGCATCTTGCGCTTGTTAAATATAGTGATGGCGAGCGTCGCTACATTATTGCGCCTAAAGGATTGGCGGCAGGTGATTCAGTGCTCTCTGGAGATGATGCTCCGATTAAAGCTGGGAGTTGTTTGCCATTGAGAAACATTCCTGTTGGAGCGGTGGTGCACTGTTTGGAGCTTAAGCCAGGCAAAGGCGCTCAGCTGGCTCGAAGTGCAGGAGCTTCTGTTCAGGTTATCGCAAGGGAAGGCGCATACGTAACTGTCCGTTTGCGCTCTGGCGAAATGCGTAAGGTGCTTTCAGAGTGTCGTGCAACGTTGGGCGAGGTCTCAAATACTGAGCACAATCTGAAGACCTTGGGCAAGGCTGGCGCCAAGCGTTGGAGAGGGGTAAGGCCGACAGTCCGTGGTACGGCTATGAACCCTGTAGATCACCCCCATGGTGGTGGTGAAGGTCGTAACTTTGGTAAGCACCCTGTGACTCCTTGGGGTGTTCCTACTAAAGGTTACAAAACTAGAAAGAACAAGCGAACCAATAAAATGATTGTTCGCAGTCGCAAGGTTAAATAAGAGGGTATAGCTGTGCCACGTTCTTTGAAGAAGGGTCCCTTTATAGACCTGCACTTATTGAATAAAGTTGAAGCGGCTGTTGCCGCGAAAGACAAAAAACCGATTAAAACTTGGTCGCGTCGTTCGACTATTTTTCCTGAAATGGTTGGTTTGACCATTGCAGTTCACAACGGGAAGCAACATGTCCCTGTATATGTGACTGAAGATATGGTTGGTCATAAGCTGGGTGAGTTTGCGGCGACACGCACCTTTAAGGGGCATGCTGCTGACAAGAAGGCAAAGAGATAAGGAGGCGTGATGGAAGTTTCAGCGAAATTATCAGGTGCTCGTATCTCTGCTCAAAAGGCTCGCTTGGTTGCAGATCTGGTTCGAGGAAAAAAAGTAGATCAGGCTTTGGATATTCTAGCGTTTAGTGAAAAGAAAGCCTCTGCACTTGTGAAAAAGGTGCTCGAGTCTGCAATCGCAAATGCTGAGCATAATCAAGGATTGGATGTCGACCTTCTTAAGGTTTCCACGATCTTTGTAGATGAAGGTTCTACGATGAAGAGAATCATGCCGCGAGCTAAAGGCCGTGCAGATCGAATCTCAAAGAGAACCTGTCATATTACAATCAAAGTAGCTGAGAAATAAGGGCTGGGTTATGGGACAGAAAGTTAATCCTAATGGAATCCGTTTAGGAATTGTTAAAGAGCATAACTCGGTATGGTACGCCGGAAAGAAATTGTATTCCGGAAACCTTCTGACCGATATCAAGGTTCGTGATTTTCTCATGGATAAGTTGTCAAAAGCGTCTGTGAGCAAGGTTGTTATCGAAAGACCCGCTCAGAATGCAAAAATCACTATCCATACTGCTCGACCAGGTATTGTGATTGGTAAAAAGGGTGAGGATGTCGACAAGCTCAGAAAAGAGATTGGCGACATGATGGGTGTGCCGGTTCATATCAATATCGAGGAAATTAGAAAGCCTGATCTTGATTCAAAGCTGGTTGCTGCTAGTGTTGCTGGTCAATTAGAGCGTCGGGTTATGTTTCGTCGTGCTATGAAACGAGCGGTTCAGAATGCGATGAGGCAAGGTGCCAAGGGTATCAAGATTCAAGTAAGCGGGCGTTTGGGCGGAGCAGAAATTGCCAGAACCGAATGGTACCGTGAAGGCCGGGTTCCTTTGCATACGCTAAGGGCTGACATCGATTATGCGACGCATGAAGCCCACACCACTTATGGTGTTATCGGTGTAAAAGTATGGATCTTCAAGGGCGAAATTCTGGGCGGTATCGACCAGATTCGTGCAGAGAAGAATGCGGCTAAGAAAAAGAGTTCTAAATAAGGGGCAATGATATGTTACAGCCCAAGCGTACTAAATTCAGAAAAGTGCACAAAGGTCGCAACACTGGTTTGGCTCAGCGTGCAAACAAAGTAAGCTTCGGTGAGTTCGGATTGAAGGCAACGGGACGTGGGCGTATTACCGCGCGTCAGATTGAAGCTGCTAGACGAACGATTACTCGAAAAATTAAGCGTGGTGGGAAGATTTGGATTCGAATTTTTCCTGATAAGCCGATTACTCAAAAGCCTCTAGAAGTGCGAATGGGTAGCGGTAAAGGTGGTGTAGAATATTGGGTTGCTGAGATTGAGCCCGGTCGCATGCTCTATGAAATGGAGGGTGTATCAGAAGAGGTTGCACGAGAAGCTTTTTGTCTCGCAGCCGCAAAACTCCCTGTTCCCACAACTTTTGTAATCCGGACGGTGATGTAAATGAAAGCTTCTGAATTGAGCAAAAAGACTGTAGAGGAGCTAAATAATGAGCTTCTAGAGCTTTTCAAGCAGCAGTTCAATCTGCGCATGAGAAAGGCTACTGGTCAGTTGAACCAGACTCATTTGTTGAAAGAAGTGCGTCGAAACATTGCCCGTGTTAAGACCGTTGTTGCGCAGAAGGCGGGTGATTAATTATGTCTGAAACAGTTAATAACGTGCGCGCCACAACTGGAAAAGTTGTGAGTGACAAAATGGATAAGTCGATCGTCGTTTTGATTGAGCGAAAGGTGAAGCATCCGATTTACGGAAAATATGTAAAGCGTTCTTCGAAAGTTAAAGCTCATGACGAAAACAACGAGTGTCGTATTGGCGATACCGTATCCATTCGTGAGTGTCGGCCAATCTCCAAGGACAAGTCTTGGACTTTGGTGGAAATCGTAGAACGAGCGGTCAAAGTCTAGACGAGAATTCGCTGCTAAAGTTGGAGTTTATTTATGATTCAAACGCAAAGTTTGCTCGAAGTCGCAGACAACAGCGGAGCTCGTCGAGTGATGTGCATCAAGGTACTTGGTGGATCTCACCGTCGCTACGCTGGTATTGGCGATGTGATTAAGGTTTCTGTCAAGGAAGCAATTCCTCGCGGAAAGGTTAAAAAAGGACAGGTGCTTAAAGCTGTTGTTGTTCGCACCCGTAAAGGTGTGCGTAGACAGGATGGTTCGCTAATCAAGTTTGACGGTAATGCAGCAGTATTGCTGAATAACAAAGAAGAGCCTATCGGTACCCGTATATTTGGACCTGTTACGCGGGAGCTTCGCGGAGAAAAGTTCATGAAGATCATTTCTTTGGCTCCGGAAGTGCTGTAAGGGGAATAGTATGAATAAGATTCGTAAAAATGACGAAGTTGTGATTCTGGCGGGGAAAGATCGCGGCAAGCGCGGTAAAGTTCTGGCCGTAACCAAAGACGACAAAGTTGTTGTTTCTGGAATCAACATGGTCAAAAAGCATACCAAGCCAAATCCTATGCTTGGTACGCCAGGTGGAATAGTTGAGAAAGAGGCTGCGGTGCATATCTCAAACGTCGCTCTTTACAATCCAGATGCTCAAAAGGGAGATCGGGTTGGCATTAAGGTGTTGGAAGATGGCAAGCGTGTTCGGATCTTTAAGTCGACCAAAGAAGCCGTCGACAACTAAGGAAGATTGAGAATATGACAAGTAAGTATAAAGACGTCTATCAAAAGGAAGTTCTGCCTTCCTTGATGAAAGAATTCGGTTATAGCAATGTGATGCAAGTGCCTAAAATTCAGAAAATTACTCTGAACATGGGTGTTGGCGAAGCTGTTGGTGACAAAAAGCAAATTGATGCAGCTGTCGCCGAGCTGGAGCGGATTTCAGGGCAAAAAGTAGTTGTTACAAAGGCGAAGCGATCTGTAGCAGGCTTTAAAATTCGTCAGGGATTTCCTATCGGGTGCAAGGTAACCTTGAGAGGGGATCGGATGTGGGAGTTTTTTGAGCGTTTAGTCGATATCGCTATTCCTCGCGTGCGGGATTTTCGTGGATTGAACCCAAAGTCTTTCGACGGTCGTGGCAATTACTCCATGGGCGTTAAAGAGCAAATCATTTTTCCCGAGATTGATTATGACAAGATCGATACGGTAAGAGGGTTGGATATTACGATCACGACCTCGGCAGCTTCTGACGATGAAGCGCGCGCAATGCTGAAGGCGTTTAACTTCCCGTTCAGGAAATAAGCGAGAGATATTATGGCTAAAACAGGAATGAAAGAGCGGGAGCTCAGAAGAGCAAAAACCGTTGAAAAATACGCTGCTAAACGTGCAGAACTGAAAGAGCTGATTAGAAATCCCGGTACGTCTGATGAAGCACGTTGGGAAGCTCAGCTCAAGCTTCAGCAGCTGCCCCGTGACGCTAACCCTATCCGTATGCGTAATCGCTGTCAGGTTACAGGGCGCCCACATGGGGTTCTGAGAAAGTTTCGTTTGTCTCGTATCAAACTTCGTGAAGCTGCGATGCGCGGTGATGTTCCGGGTTTGAGAAAAGCTAGCTGGTAAAAATATATTTCGTTGGTAAGCGCCTTTTGGAGCTGCACAACTAAAATGCGGAGTTAAAAAATGAGTATGCAAGATACGCTTGCGGATATGTTCACACGTATTCGTAACGCTCAAATGGCTGAAAAGGCGAATGTAGAAATGCCGTCTTCGAAGCTAAAGGTTACTGTAGCCCAAGTGCTTGAGAAGGAAGGTTACATCTCTGGTTTTACGATCAGTGATGCTAAAAAGCCTACTCTGACAATTGGCCTGAAGTACTTTAACGGTAAGCCAGTAATTGAAGAAATTAAGCGAGTGAGTCGGCCAGGGCTTAGAAAATATAGCCCCAAAAATGAGTTGCCTAAAATCAATAATGGTTTGGGTGTCGCCATTATCTCTACCTCCAAAGGCGTTATGACTGATCGAGAAGCTCGTCAGTTGGGCGTTGGCGGCGAAGTAATTTGTACTGTTTTCTAGTAGGGAGTAGCCATGTCTAGGGTAGCAAAGAATCCAGTGGCCATACCTAAGGGTGTGGATGTCACTATCTCGGCCGACACAATTTCTGTCAAAGGCGCTAAAGGCAGCCTGACCATGAGTTTTAATTCATCTGTTAATGTTAAAGCCGAAGACGGCCAAATAACATTTGCAGCTAAAGAAAACTCAAAGAATGGTAAGGCGCTTGCGGGTACCACCCGTGCACTTGTTGCAAATATGGTTTTGGGTGTTACAAATGGGTTCCAGAAAAAACTGGAGTTAGTGGGCGTGGGTTATAAAGCCCAAGCGCAAGGGAAAGCTCTAAATTTGAACCTCGGTTACTCCCATCCGATCGTTTACCAGTTGCCGGAAGGCGTGACAATAGAGACGCCTTCTCAAACGGAAATCCTTATTAAAGGCATTGATAAGCAGCAAGTCGGGCAGGTCGCAGCGGAAGTACGAGCATATAGATCTCCAGAGCCTTATAAAGGCAAAGGGGTGCGGTACTCCGGTGAGAAAGTAAGAATCAAAGAGGCTAAGAAGAAGTAGGGCATGACTATGAATATCAAAAAGCAATCACGCCTGAGAAGAGCCAGGAAAACCAGAATCAAAATTCGTGAGCTGGGTGTAAATAGGTTGTGTGTAAACCGTACGCCTCGTCATATTTACGCTCAGATTACCACTGCTGATGGCAGTCAGGTTCTGGTTTCGGCTTCTACGGTATCTAAAGATTTGAAAGGGCAGCCTTCCGGTAATGTTGAAGCGGCAGCAAAAGTCGGCGCGTTGATCGCCACAAAGGCGAAAGAAGCCGGGATTACTAAAGTTGCTTTTGACCGCTCTGGGTTCAGATATCATGGCCGTGTTAAGGCCCTTGCTGAAGCAGCTCGGGAAAACGGATTGGAGTTTTAAGGGGAACTGTTTATGTCTGCAAGTGATCTTAACACACCTGAACTTCAGGAAAAGTTAGTACAGGTAAATCGAGTCGCCAAAGTTGTTAAAGGCGGTAGGATTTTCGCGTTCACCGCTCTTACTGTAGTGGGCGATGGAAATGGGCGAGTCGGTTTCGGACGCGGTAAAGCACGTGAAGTGCCTGCGGCGATTCAGAAGGCGATGGATGCTGCTCGTAAGAATATGATCAGTGTATCATTGAAGGGGACCACGCTTCAGTTTCCTGTGAAGGCGCGTCACGGCGCATCACGGGTCTATATGCAGCCAGCGTCTGATGGTACCGGTATCATTGCTGGTGGTGCTATGCGTGCGGTGCTGGAAGTAGCGGGCGTTCAAAACGTTTTGGCTAAGTGCTATGGCTCAACTAACCCTGTAAACGTAGTTCGTGCTACGTTTGAAGGTCTTAAAGCTATGCAATCACCTGAAGATATTGCTGCTAAGCGCGGCAAGTCTGTTCAGGATATTACGGAGTAAACGGACATGACTGCTGCTAAAAAGCTTAAAGTTACGCTCGTAAGGAGTCCAATTGCGACTCAGCCTTCACATAAATTGTGTGTGAAAGGGTTGGGCCTAAGAAAAATCAATCACACCGTTGAACTCGAAGATACTCCTTCGGTTCGTGGGATGATTAACAAGGTTTCCTACCTGGTTAAGGTGGAGGGTTAAGCGGTGTATTTGAATACTATTGCGCCTGGTGAAGGTGCGAAAAAATCGAAAAAGCGACTCGGTCGTGGTATTGGTAGCGGACTGGGTAAAACCGGTGGTAAGGGACATAAAGGACAAAAGGCTCGAGCTGGAGGGACTGTCCGTCCTGGATTCGAGGGTGGTCAACAGCCACTCTATAGACGTCTTCCAAAGTTTGGCTTTACCTCTCGCATAGGTCGCGTTTCTGAGGAGGTTCGTCTGAGCGAACTTAATAAGATGGAAGCCTCTGAGGTTACTCTTGCTGTGTTGAAAGCTGAGAATGTAATTGGCGCTCAGGCAAAGCAGGCTAAGGTGATTCTGTCTGGTTCCATTGAGAAAGCGATTGTTTTGAAAGGCATAAAAGCCACGGCAGGAGCCCGCGCAGCAATTGAAGCGGCTGGCGGTAAGGTAGAGGAATAAATGTCCAAGCTTAATTCGTTACCGGCAGGGTCGATGAAAGGTCTGTCGGAGCTAAGATCCCGGCTTTGGTTTGTGTTTATTGCCATCCTCGTTTATCGAATCGGCGCACACATACCTGTCCCAGGAATCAATCCAGACCGACTTGCGGCTCTGTTTGATCAAAATCAAGGTACGATATTAAGCTTATTCAATATGTTCTCTGGTGGTGCGTTAGAGCGAATGAGTATATTCGCTCTTGGCATCATGCCGTATATTTCTGCATCCATTATCATGCAGTTGTTGACTGTTGTAAGTCCTCAGTTAGAGCAGTTGAAAAAGGAAGGTGAAGCAGGTAGACGGAAGATTAGCCAGTATACGCGTTACGGCACAGTATTGCTCGCTACAGTACAAGCATTTGGAATGTCAGTCGGGCTGGCTAACCAGGGCGTGACTTTTTTGACCGGTCCAGCATTTTATTTCGTTGCTGTGGTCACTTTCGTTTGTGGAGCTGTTTTTCTGATGTGGATAGGAGAGCAGATCACTGAGAGGGGGATTGGCAACGGTATATCACTTTTGATTTTTGCGGGCATAGTTGCCGGGTTGCCTGGCGCTATAGGGCAGACGTTTGAGCAGGCTAGGCTTGGAGAGATCTCTGTATTAACTTTGCTGGGTGTTATGATCTTTGTTGTGGCGATCATAGGGTTTGTCGTTTTTGTAGAGCGTGGGCAGAGACGGATTACCATCAACTATGCAAAGCGTCAGCAAGGTCGCAAAGTATATGCACAACAGACGAGTCATCTACCCTTAAAAGTTAATATGGCGGGGGTCATACCTCCTATCTTCGCGTCAAGTTTGCTATTATTTCCAGCGTCAATTGGTCAGTGGTTTGGTCAGGGGGAAGGAATGGAGTGGCTTCAGAGCGTAAGCCAGGCCTTAGGTCCAAGCCAGCCATTGCATATCATTTTGTTCTCAATTGCGATTGTATTTTTTTGCTTCTTTTACACTGCTTTGATGTACAACCCCAAAGAAGTGGCTGAGAATCTCAAAAGATCGGGTGCATTTGTTCCGGGTATTCGTCCTGGAGAGCAAACTTCAAAATATATTGATGGTGTGCTAACACGTTTGACAATTTTTGGTGCGATATATATCGCTGCGGTATCGCTTCTGCCCCAATTTCTGGTGGTAGCATGGAATGTCCCATTTTATTTTGGTGGCACATCTCTTCTGATTGTGGTGGTTGTGGTAATGGATTTTATGGCTCAGGTGCAATCCCACTTGATGTCTCATCAGTACGAGTCACTGATGAAAAAGTCAAATTTGAAAAACTATGGTAGAAGCGGTTTTTAAACTGCGAGTTTGGAGTAAACGATGAAAGTCAGAGCATCTGTTAAAAAAGTATGTCGCAACTGTCGCGTGATTCGTCGTAACCGTTCGGTTATGGTGATCTGCAGTTCGGATCCTAAGCACAAACAAAAGCAAGGCTAATTTTTAAAATCTTGCTTTATTGTAGGTGGGGCGCTATTATGTCGCGCCTTTATTTTTGGTGGCAAACGCCTAGTAGCGGAGTTAGTTTGGATGGCGCGTATAGCGGGTGTAAACATCCCTGACAACAAGCACACGGTCATTTCGTTAACCTATATTTATGGTGTAGGTAAGACGAGGGCAAAGGGTCTGTGTCAAGGGACAGGAATTAATCCTGAAATGAAAGTTAAGGATCTCTCTGAAGAGCAGTTAGACGCTCTGCGGAATGAGGTCGCAAAATTGGTGGTCGAGGGTGATCTGCGTCGGGAAGTGCAGATGAGCATCAAGCGACTAAGAGATTTGGGATGCTTTAGAGGTCTAAGGCATAGGCATGGGCTGCCAGTACGTGGTCAAAGAACGAAGACCAATGCGCGTACTCGTAAGGGCCCACGTAAGCCGATTAGAAAGTAAGATTAGGAATACAACATGGCAAAACCAGGTATACGTACCCGTAAAAAGGTAAAAAAGACCGTTGTTGATGGTATCGCTCACATTCACGCATCCTTCAATAACACCATCGTCACTATTACGGACAGACAGGGCAATGCTCTGAGCTGGGCGACTGCCGGTGGTTCAGGTTTTCGTGGCTCTCGTAAGAGCACGCCTTTTGCTGCGCAGGTAGCAGCTGAAAGAGCCGGTAATGCGGCTGCTGAATACGGCCTGAAGAATCTTGACGTTATGGTTAAAGGACCCGGTCCGGGCAGAGAGTCTGCTGTAAGGGCTTTGAATGCATGTGGTTATAAGATCACTAACATCACAGATGTTACTCCGATTCCACATAATGGTTGTCGCCCACCCAAGCGTCGCCGCGTCTGATTTCCAGGGAGATTATTAATGGCTAGATATATTGGTCCAAAATGTAAACTTTCCAGACGTGAAGGCACTGATCTTTTTCTGAAAAGCGGTGTGCGAGCGCTGGATAGTAAGTGTAATGTTGAAACTGCACCAGGCCAGCATGGTCTGAAGCGCGGCCGTTTGTCTGATTACGGCACCCAGTTAAGAGAAAAGCAGAAAGTGCGTCGGATGTATGGCGTACTTGAAAAGCAGTTCCGTAATTATTATAAGGAAGCTGCAAGACTGCGTGGTGCAACCGGTGAAAACCTGCTCCAGTTGTTGGAAAAGCGTCTGGATAACGTTGTATATCGTATGGGTTTTGGCGCAACGAGAGCCGAGTCCAGGCAGCTTGTTTCACACAAAGCGATTTTAGTAAATGATAAAGTAGTAAACATTGCCTCTTACCAAGTGAAAGCTGGTGATGTGGTTAGTGTTCGTGAAAAAGCAAAAAATCAGTTGAGAGTGAAAGGTGCCCTGCAATTGGCGTCAAGCCGAGGTGCAGTAAGCTGGGTAGAAGTGGATGCCAACAAATTGAGTGGCGTTTTCAAAGCGGTACCAGAAAGGTCTGAGCTCTCTTCAGACATCAATGAAAACTTGATAGTAGAACTCTACTCAAGATAAACCGCTAGGTAACCGGAGATTAGACATTTCTATGCAATCAGCAACCGAACTACTGACCCCTCGTAATCTGGAGGTTAGTCAAATATCTGATAACCACGCGAAAGTTGTGCTCGAACCATTGGAACGAGGTTACGGACATACGCTAGGGAGTGCGCTGAGACGCATACTGCTTTCGTCATTGCCGGGAGCTGCTGTCGTTGAAGTTGAGATTGATGGAGTCCTTCATGAGTACAGTGCGATTGAAGGGGTTCAGGAAGACGTTATAGAAATTTTGCTCAATCTGAAAAATTTGGCGATTAAACTGCATAACCGCGAAGAAACAGTGCTTGTTTTAGACAAGAAGGGTGCGGGAGTTGTGCGTGCGTCAGATATTCAGATTGATCACGATGTTGAAATTGCAAATCCAGAGCTCGTTATTTGTAATCTGAATCCGACTGGTCATATAAAAATGCGACTTCGCATAGCGCGTGGTCGTGGGTATGAGCCAGCTGATCAGAGACGGAGTGCAGATGATGAGACGCGAGCGATAGGAAGACTTCAGTTGGATGCTTCCTACACGCCGGTGATTCGTGTTTCTTATAATGTTGAGAATGCTCGTGTAGAGCAGCGAACCAATCTTGATAAGTTGGTTATCGATCTTGAAACAAACGGAACGATTGGTGCTGAAGAAGCCATTCGTCGGGCAGCAACACTGTTACAGCAACAGTTGGCCGTCTTTGTCGACTTCGATCAGAAGAAGGAGCCAGAGAAGATTGAGGAGCACGAAGAAATCGATCCGATTCTGCTTCGGCCCGTTGATGATCTTGAACTTACGGTTCGTTCGGCAAACTGCTTGAAAGCGGAAAATATCTATTACATCGGTGACTTGATTCAGCGAACTGAGGTTGAGCTACTGAAAACGCCCAACCTCGGCAAAAAATCACTTACAGAAATTAAAGATGTACTGGCTTCACGAGGCTTGTCCTTGGGAATGCGCCTAGAGTCATGGCCACCGGCTAGTCTCAGAGGCGATGACCGAGTTCTCGGTGGTTAAGCGGTGCAAATGAAGGAATACACACATGCGTCATAGAAAAAGTGGCCGTAAGTTTAACCGAGACAGCGCTCATCGTAAGGCGATGTTTCGTAACATGGCGGCATCATTAGTTGCTCATGAATTGATTAAGACAACTGTTCCAAAGGCAAAAGAGCTTCGCCGAGTGGCAGAACCTTTGATCACCTTGGCGAAAAACGATAGCGTCGCAAATCGTCGCTTGGCTTTCGCTCGCTTGCGTGATCGGGATGCTGTGACTAAGTTGTTCACGGAGATTGGTCCGCGCTATAAAGAGCGTCCCGGTGGTTATACTCGTATTCTGAAGTGTGGCTTCAGAGCCGGCGACAACGCTCCTATGGCTTATGTTGAGCTCGTTGATCGCCCGATCGTGGAAGGCGAAGAGCTTGACGCTCAATCTGACGATTGATTGGGTAATCTACAAAAAAGCCGCTAACGCGGCTTTTTTTATTTAAATGCTATTTTTGAATGGAGAGTAGGCGTCTCTGTTTTGTTTAAGGTAAATACCGCTTCAAAAAAGTACCTGTGTGTGATCCAGGGTGATTAGCAATATCTTCTGGCGTTCCTTCTGCGATGATCTGTCCACCACGATGTCCTCCTTCGGGGCCTAAATCGACAACCCAATCAGCGGTTTTGATCACATCAAGGTTGTGCTCTATTACAACAATGGTGTTGCCGTGATCTCTTAAGCGGTGCAGTACGCCGAGTAGTTGATCTATATCTTGGAAGTGAAGGCCGGTTGTTGGCTCGTCCAGGATGTAGAGTGTTTTGCCTGTATCTCGTTTGGAGAGTTCTTTTGCAAGTTTTACGCGCTGTGCCTCTCCACCGGACAGGGTGACTGCGCTTTGCCCAAGCTTTATATACGATAGGCCAACATCGATCAGCGTTTGAAGCTTCTTGGCTAATGCGGGGATTGCTTCAAAAAAAGGTTTGGCATCTTCAATCGTCATTTCCAGTGTATCGAAAATCGATTTGCCTTTATAAAACACCTCCAGCGTTTCCCTGTTATAACGCTTGCCTTTACATTGGTCACAAGTCACATACATGTCAGGAAGAAAATGCATTTCCACTTTGATTACGCCATCCCCTGGCATGCCTCGCATCGTCCACCCTTGACGTTGAAGCTAAATCGGCCGGGGGAGTAGCCGCGAGATCGCGCCTCTTGTGTTGCTGCAAACAACTCTCGTATGGGGGTGAAAATACCCGTGTAGGTCGCTGGGTTTGAGCGGGGTGTGCGGCCTATTGGGCTTTGATTAATGTCGATAACCTTGTCAAAAAAGTGTAGCCCTTCGATGGCGTCGTGTGTTTCCCACGTGAGTGTTGTGGCCTGATTCAGTTTTGATGCGGCAACCGGGTAAAGGGTTTGATTTATTAAGGTGGATTTCCCTGAGCCGGATACGCCTGTAATACAGGTAAACAAGCCAACTGGAATCTCCAGTTGTACATTTTTTAAGTTGTTTCCTCTTGCGCCTAAAACGCTGAGGTTTTTTCCGGGTGTTCGCGGAATCCTTTTAGACGGGATCGTTATTTGGCGGGTTTTACAGAGATATTGTCCCGTTGAAGAAAGGGGATTTTGCATGATCTCGGTTGGGGTGCCGGAAGCAATCACCTCGCCGCCGTGAATCCCGGCCGCAGGTCCAATGTCTACGACATAGTCTGCAGAAAGAATTGCGTCTTCATCGTGTTCTACCACGATCACCGAATTGCCTAAGTCTCGTAAATGATTAAGTGTGGCCAATAGGCGATCGTTGTCTCTCTGGTGCAGGCCGATCGATGGTTCATCTAAAACATACATTACACCAACCAGTCCCGCACCGATTTGACTGGCGAGACGAATTCGCTGAGCTTCACCTCCCGAGAGTGTTTCCGCACTCCGATCCAGAGTGAGGTAGTCAAGGCCGACATTGACAAGGAATTGGAGGCGTAAACCTATTTCCTTGGTTATTTTTTCTGCAATAGACTGCCGATGGCCTTCAAGTTTTAGTGTTTCAAATAGCGCAAGTGCTTCCGCGATACCCATTCGCGAAATTTGGGGGAGTGAATACTGATTGATGAAGACATGGCGGGATGTTTTTTTGAGCCGGCTGCCTGAGCATTCGGGACAATGTGTTTGCTTTAGAAATTTGGAGAGGTCATCTCTGGCGGAAGCGGATTCAGTTTCTCGGTAGCGCCGTTCTAAATTGGGTATGATCCCTTCAAAAGGATGTTCCCGGAAAACACTATCTCCCTTTGCATTGACATAAGTGAACTGGACGGGCTCATTGTCTGTGCCATACAAGAGTTTGCTACGGAATTTGTCGGGTAGGCTTGCATAGGGTTTATCTAAATCGACTTTGAAGTGAGTCGCTACACTTTTGGCCATTTGAAAATAGTAAACACTGCGTCTGTCCCAGCCACGGATGGCACCTTCTGCAATGGTAAGGTCCGGCTGCTCGACGATCTTGTCTGGATCGAAAAACTGTTTTACACCCAATCCGTCGCAGGCTTCACAGGCGCCTGCCGGGTTGTTGAAGGAGAAATTGCGCGGCTCGAGTTCCGGCACGCTGTATCCACAATGAGGGCAGGCGTAACGGGCAGAGAAAAGGTGCTCCGTTTGGCCGTCCATGGATGCAACGATCGCGATTCCTTCGGCTAGTTCAATGCAGGTTTCAATGGATTCGGCCAGGCGTGTCTGAATGCCGTCCCGTACTTTTATGCGATCAATGACGGCCTCAATGTGGTGCTTGCGATTTTTGTCCAGCGTTGGAATTTCATCGAGCTCCATGACAGTGCCGTCGACTCGGGCTCTGACAAAACCCTGGCTACGTAATTGCTCAATGATTTGGAGATGCTCGCCTTTGCGATTTCGGATAACTGGAGCCAAAATCATCCATTTGCTTTCGGCCTCAAATTGCATGATTTGGTCGACGATCTGTGTCACCGTTTGTGCGGCCAGAGATACACCGTGTTCAGGGCATCGGGGCTCGCCGACCCTTGCGAACAGTAGCCGTAGGTAGTCGTAGATTTCGGTGATGGTGCCGACCGTAGAGCGAGGATTGTGTGAGGTCGATTTCTGTTCAATAGAAATGGCTGGAGATAGGCCTTCAATATGATCTACATCCGGTTTTTCCATCATTGAGAGAAACTGACGGGCGTAGGCTGAGAGTGATTCAACATATCGCCGTTGTCCTTCCGCATAGAGGGTGTCGAAGGCGAGAGAGGACTTCCCCGAACCTGAGATTCCCGTGATGACAACAAGTTTGTTGCGGGGGATATCCAGATTGATGTTTTTAAGGTTGTGCGTTCGAGCACCTCGAATCTTGATATGGTCCATGCGACATCAACAGCAATAATAAACACATGATTATATGGGTTGTATCCAAGAGCTGGCAAAAAATCTTGGAAAACTTGTCGCCGTCTGAAGAGTCGTGTGCGCTGAATGAGAGTGATATAATCGCCCGATTGTGCCTGCCAGGTTTCATCCTCCGATAGTCAAGGTCATTAGTGTGTTTTCATCGTCAGAAAAGCGTAGCGTAGGACTGATTGCGTTGTTATACGCCTTTAGAATGCTGGGGCTGTTTGTCATTCTGCCTGTTTTTATGCTGGAGGGCGCGGCGCTTGAAGGTGCGACACCTGCATTGCTGGGCTTTGCGCTGGGAGTGTATGGCCTGAGTCAGGCGCTTATGCAGGTGCCCTTTGGGCTCTTGTCTGATCGTATCGGTCGAAAGCCGGTAATCATTATGGGCCTGGTGCTATTTGCTTTAGGTGGTTTGATTGCGGGACTTAGCACCTCCGTTTACGGGGTGATTCTCGGTCGTTTCTTGCAGGGTGCAGGCGCTATCGCCAGTGTGCTCATGGCCTTTCTGAGTGACCTGACTCAGGAAGATAATCGGACCAAGGCAATGGCGGCTGTCGGCATGACGATCGGTTTGACCTTTGCGGTATCACTTATACTGGGGCCGTTCCTGACGGAGCATTTTGGGTTATCGGGGCTGTTTCTGTCGACTGTTGCTTTGTCTGTTGCTGGGGCAGTGGTCGTGAGCCGATTGCCCAATGTTCGTATTCAGGTTTCCCGACGGGAGCATGCGCTTAGTTTTCCCGAAGTGAGTGTCATGCTTCGTAATATAGAACTAAGGCGTTTGGATTTTGGTATTTTTGCACTGCATTTTATGTTAACGGCTACGTTTGTCGTGACACCTAAATTGCTGGCAGATCGGTATGGTATTGAAGTCGGGCAGCATGGTTGGATTTACCTGGCGGTCATGGTGACAGCATTTATAGGTATGGTGCCTTTTATCATCATTGGTGAGAAGAAACAAAAAGTTAAAACATTTTTTCTTGCAGCGGTGCTGCTGTTGGCGGTGAGTGTGGGCTTTTTGAGTTTCACGGAACCTTCGTTGACGGGTTTTGTTATCTGCCTGTTTGCCTTTTTTCTGAGCTTTAATTTTCTGGAGGCGACGCTACCTTCGTTAATCAGCCGCATAGCGCCAGCGGGTAGTCGCGGAACGGCCATGGGAATTTATTCCAGCAGCCAGTTTTTCGGCGCATTTTTGGGCGGAGCGGTGGGTGGAAGCCTGTTTGGTTTTTACGGATTTGCAGGTGTCTATGGAATGTCGTTGCTAATCGCCTTATCATGGTGGGTTGTTGGCTTGGGAATGTTGCCGCCCCCGAATACCAAAAGCATTGTTTTGCCTCTGAAACCCTTTGCCTCATCGGATTGTGAGCGCATTGCTTCAGAGTTACAGGGTATGAAAGGGGTTGAGGATGTGACTCTGGTTGTCGAAGAACAGGCAGCCTATCTTAAGGTAAATAAAGCCATCTTTGATGATCAGGTGTTAATGCAGCACCCGCTGGCCAGCAGTGCCTATAGCTAAAATTAAGGGAGAAAATAATGGCTCGTGGAGTTAATAAAGTTATTTTGATTGGTAACCTGGGTGCGGACCCGGAAGTGAAATACATGCCTTCGGGCAATGCCTTGGCGAATTTGCGTTTGGCGACAGACGAAAGCTATAAGGATCGCAACACCGGGCAGTTGGTGCCGAAAACCGAGTGGCATCGGGTAACACTGTATGGGAAGTTGGCCGAGATCGCCGGTCAGTATTTGAAGAAAGGCTCCAAAGTGTATATTGAGGGCAAACTGCAGACACGTAAGTGGCAGGATCAGGCGACGGGGCAAGACCGCTATGCGACCGAAATCGTTGTAGATATGGGTGGTCAGATGCAGATGCTGGATGGTCGTGGTGCAGACGCGCCGTCGTCATCTGACGGATGGGGGGGGGATTTTCAGAATAGCGCTCCCAGCGGCAACTTCGGTGGCGCGCCCAGCGGTGGCTACGGCGGCGGACAGGGTGCTCCTGCGCGGCCCAAGCCCCAACCGGTGCCAGCACCGGTTGACGATTTTGACGATGATATCCCCTTTTGAACTGACGAGACCGGGGTATGCTTGATCGTTGGCTGACTTCGGTATAGGAGAACCGAAAGCCTCTTTTTCTGGATGGAAGAAGGGGCTTTTTTGTTGAATCGGGGAAAGGGTTGTAGCCCCTACGAGGCCTGAATATGAAGAATTGTCCGCAGAAGGAGTGTGACGATGACATGTGATGTTGCGGCCACCTTTCGGTCAAAGGGGTATGCGAGTTGTGTTCACCTTCAGGGATGTGGTCACGACTATGATTTTTCTGAGTTGCCAGCAATTTTGCGTGTGCTGTTGCTACAAGATGGTACCGTCACGAAAACGCTGGAGGCCTTCTTCTGGGAGCCGGTGACGGTAGGCAGGCTGGAGCAGAACATTGCACCGTTAAATATGGGGGCCCGACTTCCCGATGTGGCGCCGGAAATCAGCGTGTTACATCGAACCGTGGATATTCGGGGGGACCACACACAACAGTTATATTGCCGGGCAACCTCTCTGATTCGACTGGATTTATTGCCCGCGAATGTGGCCGACCTTTTAACTGCGGGGAAAATTGGAATCGGGGAGCTTCTGCGAGACAAGGGACTGGAGACCTATCGAGAACTGAATGATTTGTTTGTGTCTAAAGCAGAGCAGGGAGAGGTGCAGATTGCCCGACATTACCTCGTGTATATCCAACAAACGGCTGCGATTAGTATTACAGAGTATTTCCCCCTATCGGTCTATCAGGATTATTGAATAATCCAGTGTCTTCGCGCACATAAAGCCAATTTCTGACCTATTCTTAGAGATGGGTGCAGCAACTGTCTGCTTTATCGATAAAAATGAGGTGATTGAACGGCGGTGCGTGTTTCACTTCCCTTTTTCAGAAAACCAAAAGCGGGTTTCGGGCTGGAGCTGGCGCCTGATCGAATGGCGCTTGCGTTTAGCCGGGCGGTTGATGGTGAACTGCGTATTTCGCAGAGTCTCACGGTGACCTGCTCGCTTAACCAGCGAGCAAAACAGATAGCCGAATGGGTAGAGGCCCATGGTTTAAAACAGCAAACCTGCCACATTGTGCTGAGTCCGGATTCTTATCAGTTGTTTCAGGTGGAAAAACCAGCTGTCCCCCCTGAGGAGCTTCGTGATGTCGCGCGCTGGCGCGTCAAGGATATGCTGGAGAGTTCCATTGATGACGTTGTCGTTGATTGTTTTGATTTTCCAGACGATGCCCTGCGAGGGCGTCCCCCACAAATGACTGTGGTGGTGGCGAGAAAGGATTATCTCAAACCCTTTGTCTCGCTGCTTCATCAGCATGATGTCCACATCAGCTCGATTGATATCACAGAGCTTGCGTTGCGAAATCTGCTCGCTCCCCACCTGCCTGAAAGTGAAACCCGTTGCGTCCTGTTGCTATTGGTGGAAGGCGGGCTCATTGTGCTGCTGAAAGGCGCGCAGGTATACCTCACCCGTAAACTTGAGAAAGATCGGTTTTACTTCGGTGCTGGCGCAGATATCTATGCAATGGGGCCGTCTATCGCGCTCGAGATTCAACGCTCGTTTGACTACCTTGAAAGCCAATTGGGTCAGTCGCCCCCACGAACAATTCACATTGGTTCAGACCAGCACGAGGATGAGTTGAAGGCCATTCTTTCGAATGAGCTGGGCGTCGAAATACAGTCCATGTCCGAGCTGGCCGTGCATAACGATAAGACGCACGCAATTACGGCACAGGAGTGGGTCGCCTGCGGTGCGGCGCTCAGGGGACGAATGGGGCTGGCGTGATTATGCAAACCATTAACCTCTATCAGGATGTGTTAAAGCCGCCCCGAAAGCCCAGGGAAGATGTGATTTTGCTCGGGGGCGCGGTGGCGAGTGTTGTATTTTGCGCGGTCTATACGGGCTGGCTGATAGTGAGTTCAGATCGCTTAGTGGAAGCGGTTACCTTGGCTGAAGAGAGCAAACAGGTGTTGGAGGCTTCGGTTGAGGATTTGCGAGCACAAATGGGCACCCGGCGCGCGGATCCCCTGCTGGTTCAGGAAAATGAACGCCTTAAAGAACAGATCAGAAAGGCAGAGATACTGGCTGGCCTGATCGAACAAAATCAGGTCCTGGAGACGGGCAATATTGCGTTTGGAGAAATCCTTCGTGCCTATGCGAAAAACAGTCAAATGCATCTTTGGCTTGACCACATACAGGTGAGCGAGGCCGGGAGGGACCTGCAGTTAGGCGGATTGTTTTCTCAGCAGGATGCCCTGACGACTTTTCTTGGGCAGCTCAAAGGCGATCCTTCCTTCGTCGGGCGCAGTTTTAATCATATGGAGGTCAAACCGGAGGACGGTAAACCGTTGTTGCGATTTGCGTTGGACACGCGAGCAAATGTTAAAGCTGTGGAGAAGCCTGATGATGTTGAACCGGACGTGAGCCCGATCGAGAAAGTGAAGCAGCTTGAGGCAGATGATGAATAAAATTGTTGGCCTCTACAACAAAGCGTCGGTCCGTGAAAAAGTGTTGATGGTCGGTACCGGACTCTGTGTGTTTTTGTTTGGACTGGTTTCTTTCGTCTGGGAGCCCTACTGGCAGTCTTCGGGAGGTAACCGGCAGCAGTTAACGGGACTGGAATCCGACATTCAGGCGCTTCAGGTCGAAGAAGCGGCTTTGATGGGCGTCATGGATAAAAATATTAACGATGTGATGCGAGAGGAAAATAAGACTCTGGCTGGGCAGCTGGCAGAGCGGCAAAAGCAGTTATCTGCACGTATGGCGCGTTTTGTGCCGCAGGAGGACATGCTGGGCTTGTTGCGCGGCGTCATTGAACGTAATCGGGGGCTTCAACTGGTGGATCTGAGTAAGCTTCCAGCTGAACAGCTGGGCAGTCCGACAACAGACGTTGAGACTGAGCCCGTCGTGGCACTTTTCAATCATCAGGTCAGAGTTACGTTTACTGGGGGGTATTTCGAAACCCTTAGCTTTGTCCAAGATGTCGAGCTTCAGTTGCCCCGTTTGCGATGGGAGTCGATGGATTATCACGTTACCGAGTATCCGAATGCGAATGTAACGCTGGTGTTTGAAACTTTGGGAGTCGATGCCCGATGGCTCGGTATGTGAGGCTTTCTATGTGGGCAGGCAAGTGGTGGTCGTTACTCTGCCTCAGCCTGTCCCCGCTCGTGCTGGGCGAATCGCTGAGTGACCCCACCCGGCCCGAAGGATGGGGGGCTGCGACGGTGGTGGTTGAGGCGGGTGAGCGACCTGGGGTTGAGGTGAACAGCATCGTCTTTTCGGGAAGCCGGCGGCTGGCAATGATTAACGGACAATTGCTAAAGGCGGGACAAGTAACAGGGGATATCACCTTGCTAAAAATCGAGAAGGATCAGGTCGTTTTGAAATGGAGGGATGAGGTTTGGACCCAAGGGGTCGCTCAATCCCTGACTATTCGGAGATAATCCATGACGTATGATTGGCGTTTCATCTGTTTGAGCGCCGTGTTGCTGGGAGGTTGCGCGTCTCCTGGCGAACGGGAGCCTGTGTCTGCGCCGGAAAAGTCGGCCGGTCAGGGCGAAATACTGGATCAGATTGATCATGCGTTGAAGGACTATAAGAGTGTCCCAGGCGCTGCGGCTCCGGTCAGTCAGCCGCACGCGCAGGAGGCGCCGCCTGATGACGTTCTGGACGCGCTGCTCTCTTCGGGGGATGCCGGTCTCCCGGCTGAGCTGGCGGATGAATCTTTTGATATCAGCGTCCGCAATGTCGAGGCGCGTGAGTTTTTTCTGGGCCTGGTGAAAGGTAGTCGGTACAACATGGTTGTCCACCCTGCTGTACAGGGGGCCATCACACTTGATCTTTCCGGAGTGAGCGTGCCACAGGTCGTTGGGTTGGTCTGTGAGCTCTATGGCTACGATTATCGGGTCGATGCAGGCGTTTACCAGATCACCCCCGGGGGCCTCAGAACCCAAATTTATCCGATCAATTACCTTAATATCAAACGCAGTGGCGCCTCGGATATCGTGGTGAGTTCCGGGCAATTGTCCACGGGAGCGGGGGGGAGTTCTGACTCAGGGGGAAGTAGCTCATCCTCAGGGTCAGGCGGCAGTAGTGGCTCATCCAGTAATGTGCTGTCTCATATCTCTACGTCGACTGAGAGCGATTTCTGGAGCGCCCTCCAGGTGGTGATCGCCGGGATGGTAGGTACAAGCAAAGAGAATCTTGTTGTCATTGATCGCGCGGCAGGTCTGGTGATTGTGAGGGCTCCTGCGGCCTCACAGAGGCTGGTTGAAGATTATCTCAGGCGCTCTGAGCTGATACTGCAGCGGCAGGTCGTGCTGGAAGCCAAAGTATTGGAGGTTATTCTCAAGGAAGGTTACGAGCAGGGTGTCAACTGGAGTTATTTTGATAGTTACACCAGTGATGTGGATGCCTCTGGCGTCGCTGATAAGTCAATGACGTTGGGGCAGGCCAGCCAGCAGATTATCAATAGCGAGCTGGGAGGCGTCTTTAGCGCAGCCCTGCGGCTTAACGATTTCGGTGCCTTTATTCAATTGCTAGGGACTCAGGGCACCGTTCAGGTCCTCTCAAGTCCACGTATTGCGACCATTAATAACCAGAAAGCGGTCATCAAAGTTGGCAGTGACGAGTTTTTTGTGACCGGAATTGAAACCAGTGAGGACACCACAGGAAATAATACGACGACGATCTCTAATGTAGAGCTCACACCCTTTTTCTCCGGCATTGCGCTGGATGTTACGCCTCAAATCAGCGACTCGGGCAACATAACATTGCATGTGCATCCCACGGTCAGTGAAGTGATTGACCAGCTGAAGACGGTCACGCTGGGCGCTGGGGATTTAGTGTTGCCGCTTGCCTACAGCACGGTAAGAGAGACAGACAGTGTGATCACCGCCCGTAATGGTCAGGTCGTTGTGATTGGTGGGCTGATTCAAAATGCCGAGCGAAAAAACCAAGCCGAAACGCCTTTGCTGGCGAGTATTCCCTATCTTGGGGAGCTGTTTACGCAACACCGAAATAGCAGCACCAAGAGTGAGCTGGTGATTTTGCTTAAGCCCACGTTGTCCTCCGACATTCTTCCCGAAAAAGAGGCGGACGCCATTCGACGCCGCTTCAATGCATTTCAGAAGCCAGTGAATGGCCGATGAGCCGGTGACTGAGCATGTACGAGCACTATTTCGGTTTGCAGGAGTCGCCATTCGGGTTAACCCCGGACACCCGGTTTTTCGTGCCAGCCAGTAGTCACGCCCAGGCATTTGAGACGCTGAGGGTGACTTTGCAGAACCGGGAGGGTTTTATCAAGCTAACGGGCGAGGTCGGAACCGGTAAAACGCTACTGTGCCGGTGCCTTTTGAATGATTTATCTGCTCATTGGGTGACGACCTATATTCATAATCCCAATTTTTCTCCGGCGGGACTATACCGCAGCATTTTGGATGATCTGGGCGAAACCGTTAAGGGGATTCAGTCGTCACATCGTTTGCTACAGCGTCTGAATGCGTTGTTATTGAGTTTGGCTTTGGCGGACAAGCGTGTCGTCGTCCTCATTGATGAAGCGCAGGCAATGCCTGATGAAACGCTGGAGGCGCTGCGTTTGCTCACAAATCTGGAGACCGAGTCCCGAAAGCTTCTGCAGGTTATTCTGCTCGGGCAGCCAGAACTTGACCGCAAGCTGGATCAGCCTCACTTGCGACAGCTTCGTCAGCGCATTGCCTTTTCCCAGCGCCTGCTTCCCCGGGCTGGAGGACGTGCGGGGCTATATCGAACACCGCCTCCGCGTGGCGGGGTGCCAGAATTCAGGACTGTTTACGCCCGCAGCGATAAGGGCATTGCATCGTTCCAGTCGGGGGGTGCCGAGATTGGTAAATATTCTCGCGCATAAGGCTTTGCTTGTGGCGTTTGGAAAAGGCGCCTCTTCCATAGAGGCCCGATTCATCATGCGTGCAGCGGAGGACACCGAGTCTGCAAGACGATTGCCGCTGGTTTGGGGCCTTCTGGCAGGGTGGGGATAAGATGAGCCTTTTAAATGATGTACTTCGCGACCTGGAACAGCGTCAGCGCGAAGTTCCACAAAGTAACACGGCCTCCGTCTGCATCAGCGCACTGAAAGCACCGCCTATCAACTCGACAAGCCGCCCCACTTTTCCTGGTTTTTTTTCAAAGCCGGTGGGCGTGGGGGTGTTGACTTTGCTGTTATTGGGATGGGTGAGTTATCGGGTGATAAGCTTCGACGAATCTGCCCGTTATGAGGTTCAGGTTCCCTTGCCCGAATTGCCGGATCGTCCCTTACGCGAGGTCCTTTATCATCCGCCGGTGGTGCCCGTCGCCAAAACGGTAGAAAATGAAGTGTTGACTCAGCCCCCCCCTCTCTCTCATGCGAAGACTGATGGTGCGAAAGTAGAGCCAGAGAGCAATGTTCGCCATCCAGAACGTGTAAGCCTGGTTGATCCGCTCGCGTCAGTCGATCCCACACCTAAGCTTGAGGCCGCGTCGAATCCTGACGCACATTTTGAAAAAACGGTTGAATCGTTTTCAGCGCGTCTTGCGCAAGCGCAATTAAGAGTCCAACAAGGCCGCGACAGTGAGGCTGAGTCGCTTCTGAGGTCACTGTACGATGAAAAACCCATGCTGCCACGTGTCCAGGAGTTACTGGCAGCCTTGCGCGTCAATCAGCGCGACTATCAAGGCGCCCTTGACATCCTGGCTAGGCAGGATTATCCCGACTGGCAACGCAGGCTCATCCGCGCAAAAGCACTGGTGGGTGTGGGCGAGGGGGATTCGGCCCGCCGTTTACTAAGCCGACACTTACCCGATGTGGTCGACAGCCCCGATTATCATGCCACACTGGCAGGGCTATACCAGCGCGAGAAAATGTATGCCGAGGCTGGTAAAACCTATCAGGGTTTGGTCGAGTTTAATCCATCGCAAGGTGATTGGTGGGTGGGACTCGGTATTTCGCTGGATCAACGGAGTCAATTTGATCGGGCCTCCGAGGTCTACCGAGAGGCAGTGCGCGCGCCATTCGTGACGCCCTCTCTCAAGCAATACGCAACCAGGCGCCTTGCCGCACTTCAACCCCGTTAAGGACGTCAGTGATGGAAGAGAAGAAAAAGTTACGACTAGGGGATTTGCTGGTGCAGTCCTCCGGGATCAGCGAAGAACAGCTTATGCAGGGGCTGGCTGAGCAGAAAAAGACCGGGCGTAAGCTGGGGCGTACCCTGATAGATCTTGGTTTTATTGATGAGGACAAACTGCTTCATGTTTTGTCCCAACACTTCAAGATTCCTTTCATACAGCTTCGTCAATATCAATTGAACGTTGATCTGGTCAAGCTATTGCCAGAAACCCTTTCCCGTCGTTTTAGAGCCATCGTTTTGTCTGAGAAAGCCGATGGCCTGATGGTTGGGATGAGTGACCCAATGGATATCTTTGCCTTCGATGAAATTGGCAGGGCATTGAAACGTCCTGTCTATCTGGCGGTAGTGCGCGAGGCAGATTTATTGGATTCGCTGGATAGAGCTTATCGGCGCCACGAGGAAATCGCCAACATCGCCAGCGAGCTGGAAGACGAGCTGAAAGATGATGCGATCGACCTTGCCGAACTCGCCGCAGGTGGGGACGTCAATGATGCGCCGGTCGTTCGGTTGCTGCAGTCCATTTTTGAAGATGCTGTCGTTGCAAGGGCCTCTGATATTCATATTGAGCCCGACGAGACCGTGGTGCGAATCAGGCAGCGAATCGATGGTGTTCTGCAGGAGCAGGTGATGAAGGAGCGCCGCATTACGGCTGCGCTGGTGTTGCGCCTGAAACTCATGTGCGGATTGAATATCTCTGAAAAAAGGCTGCCTCAGGACGGACGTTTCAATATCAAAGTGAAGGGGCGAAGTCTTGATGTGCGTCTGTCTACCATGCCGGTTCAGTACGGCGAGTCGGTGGTCATGCGTTTGCTGGATCAAACCAATGGTACGCTCGATCTCAGCGTAACCGGGATGCCAGAGGTGTTATTGCGTCGACTGCGCCTTCTCATTCGTCGGCCCCATGGTATCATCCTTGTCACGGGCCCCACCGGAAGCGGTAAAACGACAACGCTCTACGGCGCGCTGACAGAGCTGAACGAACCTGAGATAAAAATTATTACGGTAGAGGACCCGGTTGAATACCGTCTGTCGCGGGTTACTCAGGTGCAGGTCAATGCCAAAATCGGCTTGACCTTTGCTACCGTGCTCCGGGCCGCCTTGCGTCAGGATCCAGACGTGGTGCTGGTGGGTGAAATGCGCGACCAGGAAACCGCTGAGATTGGTCTGCGTGCCGCGATGACCGGTCACCTTGTCTTTTCCACGCTCCATACGAATGATGCCGTGTCAAGTGCCATGCGCCTGATCGATATGGGAGCAGAGCCCTATCTGGTTGCCAGTGCACTGACGGCGGTTATCGCGCAGCGGCTCGTTCGCAAGATTTGCCCGGAATGTAAAGCCCATTACGAACCCAATGCCCAGGAAAATCTCTGGCTGACGAATGTTTGGGGAACTAAGCCCGAGGGTACTTTCGCTTACGGTAAAGGTTGTTATCAGTGTGGTAATACGGGCTATAAAGGGCGTACCGGTATTTATGAATTACTGGAAATGAATGAGGCCCTGCTTGATGCGCTGCGACGAGGGGATCAAAGTGCGTTCACCCGCGCGGCGAGGACGGCGCCCCTTTATCAACCCCTTGCCAGAGCCGCCCTGGAGTTAGCCTTGCAAGGGGTGACGACGATAGATGAAGTCTTCCGGGTGGCAGCCATGTTGGATGACAGTGATCCTTACGCGGGCGTACCCAATGAGTCCGGAGCTACCTGATGCCGCGCTTTTCCTACCGGGCCCGCACACAGCAGGGTGAATTGACTGAAGGTGTCTATGATGCGGCGACATTGGAAAACGTCGCCAATGAACTCGCGCGGCAGGGCCTGATTCCGGTGCGAATCGAGCCTGTTTCGGGAGGGCTTGTCGGTGCGTCCAGTGCGATCGATTTTAAGGAAATCACAAAGCGTTGGCAGAAGGTCGGGTTGGATGAACTGATCATCTTTTGTCGGCAAATGCACGCACTGAGCAAAGCGGGCGTTCCGATTATTTCAGCCCTCGCGGGGCTGCGCGCAAGTACCCATTCAGAATTACTGGCGGAAACGCTGACCGATGTCACCCGACGCTTGGAGGGAGGTGTCTCACTCGGCGTTGCCATGCGGCCGCATAGCAAAATTTTTGACCACTTATTTGTCGCGATGGTGATGGTGGGGGAGAACACCGGGCGCCTGGATGATGTCTTCGAACAATTGGCCGCGAATCTGGAGCTTGAGCGTGAGACCCGAAAGCGGGTCACTCAGGCACTTCGTTATCCGATGATCGTCGTCGCGGCAATTCTTACTGCAATACTGGTCATCAATTACTATGTCATCCCTGCCTTTTCCAGCGTGTTTGCCAAGTTCGGTGCAGAGTTGCCCGTGCCTACCAAAATACTCGTTGCCAGTTCCAACTTTATGTTGAATTACGGATGGCTGGTGTTGGGGGGAGCGGTGCTGCTGGTGTATGGATTTTTGCATTGGAAGAAAACCCCGGAGGGGAATTACCACTGGGATCGATGGAAACTGAAGATTCCTATCGTTGGGCCGCTGCTTAATCTGGTTGCCCTGTCCCGATTTGCCCGTAACTTTGCCATGATGATTCGTGGTGGACTGCCCATCACCCAGGCGCTTGGGCTCGTCGCCGAGTCCCTGGATAACGGCTATCTGGGGAAAGCCATCGCCGATATGCGCACGGGCATAGAGCGGGGTGACACACTCCTGAGAACGGCGACGGCGACGGGGCTGTTTTCGCCTCTGATTATCCAGATGCTCTCGGTTGGCGAAGAGACCGGTAATATGGATCATTTGCTAACAAATGTTGCCGATTTTTATGACCAGGAAGTCGAGTATGCACTCAAGCGACTCGCGGAGGCGATTGAGCCCATTTTGCTGGTCTTTATGGGGATTATGGTGTTGGTGCTGGCTCTGGGCGTGTTTTTGCCGATGTGGGATCTCAGCAGTGTGGCGCTCGGGAAACATTAATAACAAAACAACGAAAACTTACTCAATTACAACAGTATGCGATGTGATCATTTTCTATACTCCCAGTTATTAGAAAGAAAGTTTTTATCCTGTGGAGGATCTGCGCATGCGTACACAACAAGGCGGCTTTACCCTGATCGAGCTGGTCATGGTGATCGTGATTCTGGGTATTTTGGCGGCCTTCGCCCTGCCCAAGTTCTCCAATTTGACCGGCGATGCACGGCGGGCTCAGATTCAGGGCGCGGCGGGTGCGATCAAGTCGGCGTCTGCAATTGTGCGCGCTTCTTATCTGGCAGCGGGCAACAATCCCAATTTTATTGTCATGGAAGGCCAGAATATCAATTTGATCAATGGCTACCCGAGAGCGCGCAACGGGGCCAACAGCATTCTGGGAGCCGCCGGGATTACGACGGGCAACCAGGGCGATTTCGATGTGGATACCCGCAATCAGGGGAATACGGCAGGCTCTGTCATCGTGGTGCAGCCCAAGGGGGCAACCGATGCGACGAACTGTTTTGTCAGCTACACCGCACCGGATGTGGGGCAGGCTCCGGTAATTGCTGTAACGACAACCGGGTGTTGATGCTGCTCAATTGCAGTTTTAGCCCTATGCGTTTTAACACGAGACCCCGCCTTTGTGCGGGGTTTACGCTTTTGGAGCTGGTATTGACGCTGGTTCTTGTCGGCTTGCTGGCGGTGGCAGCGAATGGGCTATTTGCCGATAAAAAGCAGTTTGATAACCGAGTGGTCGCGGATCGGCTGTTGGTCGAGTTGCAGAAGGTGCAGCAGGTGGCCATGTCTCGTGACAATGGCAGGAGTCTGCGCTTGCAAGTGCGACGCTCAGGTACGCAAACGGTGCTGCAGTTGAGACAGCAGAGCTTCCTCTATGAGAGTCAGTTTGAATCCCTGGGCGCGATGATCCGTTGGCTGGAGCCCGGTGTCGGCGGTTGTCGGGGAGGGATGCGCAATCTGCCCCTGCAGCTGGACTATTTGCCGGATGGCCGTGTCGTGACGCCTGCAGGCGCTTCAACGAGTGCAATTCTGTGTGTGGACGACACCCGTCCTGTGTGCATCAGTGCTGAGGGGCATGCCTATGCGGATGCCTGCCCATAACCCTTCTCTATTCAAGCAGGCGGCGAGGCTGACAAGGGGCTTCACCCTCATCGAGCTCGTGGTGACGATTGTCATTCTGGGGATTGGTGTCGCCGGCCTGGCTTCTCTGATGAGTCAGGCGATGGTGAGGGGGACGGATGCCATCGTACATACCCGCCTGGTCTCGGTGGGTAGAGCGTACCTGAAAGAAGTTCAGGGCAAGCCCTATGCGGAGGGAGGCGCGACGTCTACCTGCAGTATCCAGCAGGAAGAAGGCAATCGCATGGCGTTTGATGACGTCGACGACTATAACGGACTTAATGAGAAACCACCCCGAACCCAGATCAGCACGGCCATCAATCAATATGCCGGTATTCGGGTGAGCGTTTCCGTCGCGTGTGCCGGGACTGAGCTGGGTTTGAGTTCTGGCAACCTGAAGCGAATTACGGTGACCGTGCGTGATGACAGTGGGCCGCTGCAGGTCTTCGTTGCTTATCGGGGGCCGCATGCTTGACAGGAGAGACGGGTTAATTCGGGCCAGGGGGTTTACCCTGGTCGAGTTGGTGATTGTGATTACTATCATCGGTATCCTGAGTGTGGTTGTGTCGCGCTTTATCATTCTCTCGGTGGAAGGCTATGTGTCTTCTTCTGAGCAGCAGGCGTCCGCTCTGGCTGCAGATGCAGGGAATCGTCAGTTTTCGCGTGCACTGAGTCGCGCATTGCCGGGCTCTGTCCGGGTGGGATCTCGCTGCATGGAGTACATTCCGGTGCTGGCACATACCTACTACCGGACGTTGCCCGGAAGTGCGGTGGCCTCCATGCAGGTGATCAGTCTGCGCAATCGTCTGGTTGCTTATGCCGCCGTGGTTCCTGCCGCGAATGTTAATCTTTATGCTAATGCGAGTGACACGGCGGTGACCGGGCGTCAGGCGACCCTTAACCCTCAACCCAATGCGGCGACCCTCTCTTTCAACGGGCAACATCGCTTTCCTGCAGACTCGCCACGAAACCAGCTTTTCATGGTTGATACACCTGAAATGTTCTGTGTCGTTGCTGATAAGATCTGGCATTACGCGGGCTATGGCTTTAATACATCGATGGTTCAAACGCCGACGGGTGGGCGTTCTGCGGTGATGATGAGTGGTCTGGTGCCGGGATCGACTGTTTTTCGGTATGTCCCCGCCGGATTGGGGAGCCTGGAGCGCGTGCAACTCCGCTACCAGACAGCCTCGGGTTCACAAACAATGGCTTTTGAGACCGAGGCTCAGTTGAACTATGCGCCCTGACACTCAGATTGGTTGCTGTGAGGAGAGGTGCCTGTTCCGTCAGCGAGGCGTGGGCTTGCCATTTGCTATCTTCATCCTGGTTATCCTGGGCATGTTGTCTGTGGCGTTGTGGGAGTTGTCCTCGCTTGCTGCGACGAGCTCAACGCTGCAAGTTCAGAATGAGAGGGCAGGTTTCGCCGCGCAAAGTGGTGTTGAGGCTGCTGCGGCGTTTCTGGATGACGGACCTGAGCCTAACCGCAGATGTAATCGTGTGCCGTCCTCTGTAAACTTTACGGTCGATGGGCTTCGTGGCTGTCGGGCCGTGCTCAATTGTGTTGAAGATCGTGATGGTCCACTGACGATATTTACGCTGACGGCGTCGGGGGAGTGCGGTTCAGGTAATGAGCAAACAATACAGCAGGCAGAACTGAGAATTCCATAGCACTCCGGTAGTTGTGGCTACCCAAGACTCTTGATATTCTGCAGTGACTTACCCTCCTTCGTATTATCCCTCAGGTTCTTGTCATGTCAGCCAGACACCCTATCATTGCCTTGACCGGATCGTCGGGTGCCGGCACGACGTCAACCGGTCGCACGCTCAAGACAATTCTGGAGGCGGCTGGCGTCAACACGGTCATGGTCGAAGGCGACAGTTTCCATCGCTTTACCCGTGATGAGATGTCGGCGATTGCGGCCCAGGGGCGATTTGGTAGCGCGAACCATTTCTCACTCGAAGCAAATCATATTGATAAGCTTGAAGCGCTATTTATCCAGTATGGGCTCCAGGGGCAGGGGCGTTTTCGGCGCTATGTTCATAATGAGGACGAGGACCTGATTGATGCGGGTTATCAACCAGGCACGTTTACGGCCTGGGATCCGATTGTGCCGGGAACGGATTGTCTGTTTTATGAAGGTCTGCACGGCGGACTTTCTGTGCCGGGATTCAACATTGCGCGGCATGTGGATTTATTGATCGGTGTGGCGCCGATCGTCAATCTGGAGTGGATCCAGAAAATATACCGCGACACCCATTATCGAGGGTACAGTGAGGAGGCTGTCGTCTCCACGATAATCAATCGAATGGAAGATTACGTTCGGTTTATCGTTCCACAATTTGCCAATACACACATCAACATTCAGCGCGTTCCCACGGTTGATACCTCAAACCCCTTTATCGTCAGGGAAGTCCCCACTCACGAAGAGTGTTTTGTCATCATTCGATTCCAGGACTATCGACAAATCGACATGCTGTGGCTGCGCAACAGCATTCCAGGGGCCTTTTCATCCAAGCGCGATACGCTGGTTATCCCTGGTGACGCCCTGCCACTCGCCATCAACCTCATCATTAAGCCCTGGGCGCTTGAGCTGATTATGAATGGCCGGGGGCTGCGGCAGAAGCTGGCGCGCTGATCAGGCTTCGCGGACTTCTACGCTGTGCGTGATTTCAACGCCACCTTTTTCCAGCATGATGGATGCAGAGCAATACTTTTCCGCAGAGAGTTTGACGGCTCGTTCAACCACGGCAGGTTTAAGGTCTTTACCGGTGACGACGAATTTTATGTGGATGCGCGTAAAGACACTGGGAACCGCATCTGCCCGTTCGGCTTCGATTTCTGCGACACAGCCCGTAATCTCGGTGCGGGATTTACCCAGGATATGCATAACGTCAAACGATGTGCAGGCGCCCATCCCCAACAGAAGCATTTCCATCGGACGCGGTCCCTGGTTCTCGCCGCCGTGGTCGGGAGGTCCGTCCATCGTGAGGGTGTGACCGGAACCGGATGTTCCGTCAAAACGGGCTTTACCCGCCCAATTGATCGTTGCTTTCATGAAAGTCTCTCCTTGCAGGGCTGGCAGGTTAGCACAACTTTTTTTGAGCATAAATATTCTGTTAGACTTCCTGTGTTTTGGTTGAGCCAGAGCGAACGGAAAATCGGACCGCATCCAAGGTGTTGTAAAAGCGCCGCTGAAAACAGGCGCGGCTTGCGGGAACAAGGGAATCGTGCTTAATTTAATCAAGGGCATGAAAGATTATCAGAACGGATCAAGGCAAATGGCGAGCATCGCAAAACCCGCAAAAGCGTTAGAAAACCGTACCAAGCACCTGGATTATTTCCTGTCTCAGTGCCATCGTCGTCGCTATCCCAGCAAAAGCACCATTATTTATGCCGGTGATAAGAGCGATTCGCTTTTTTATATTGTAAAAGGCTCCGTGACGGTGATCATCGAGGATGATGACGGTCGCGAGATGATCATGGCCTATCTCAATGCCGGTGATTTTTTCGGCGAGATGGGGCTGTTCGACCAGGATCTGGAGCAGGCCGGCTCCCGAAGTGCCTGGGTCAAGGCGAAGACTGAATGTGAAGTTGCCGAAATCAGTTACAGCAAATTCCGTGAAATTGCCCAGCAAGATTTGAAAGTGCTTTATTTCATCGGCGAGCAGATGGCGTCACGTTTACGTCAAACCACCCGTAAAGTGGGCGATCTGGCGTTTCTGGATGTGACCGGTCGGGTTGCCCGTACCTTGCTGGATCTGTGCAAGGAGCCGGATGCCATGACGCACCCGGATGGGATGCAGATCAAGATTACCCGTCAGGAAATTGGCCGCATTGTGGGCTGTTCACGTGAAATGGTGGGACGGGTGCTCAAGGCCCTTGAGGATCAGGGGCTGGTTCAGGTGAAAGGCAAGACCATGGTGGTCTTTGGCACACGTTAAGCGCCAGGGCGAGCGTTAAACGTCAGGGCCGGTTAAGGCCCACTTGGAAGGCACCATTGAAAGGCCCTATGGAAAGAACAGGGCCTTCAGCTTCTGACCCGGATCTTCTGCCCGCATGAAGGACTCCCCCACCAGGAAAGTGTTGACCTGATGTGAACGCATCAGCGTGACATCATCCTGAGTTAAAATGCCACTTTCTGTCACGACGATTCGATCTTCTGGAATTTGATCGAGCAGGGAGAGTGTCGTGTTCAGAGTCACCTCAAAGGTATGCAAATCCCGATTATTGATTCCAATCAGGCGGGTATTGAGTGTCAAGGCGTCCTCCAGTTCACGGGCATTATGCACTTCCACCAGTACATCCATGCCAAGCGACTGGGCCAGATCGGTGAAGCGTCGCATTTCCGCGCGGCTCAGGCAGGCTGCGATGAGCAGGATACAGTCAGCGCCGACCACGCGACTTTCCACCACCTGATAATCACTGACAATAAAATCCTTGCGGATAACAGGCAGCTGGCAGGCCTTACGTCCCTGCTGCAGATAGACATCGGATCCCTGGAAAAAGTCGATGTCTGTCAGAATGGACAGGCAGGCCGCCCCCGCTGCTTCATAAGACTGCGCAATCTCGACCGGGTTAAAGTTCTCCCGAATGACACCTTTGCTGGGCGACGCTTTTTTGATTTCTGCGATGATAGCGGGCTGCCCCCTGGACAACTTATCCGAGATGGCCTTTACGAAGCCACGGCACGGGGGCAGGGATGCCGTCTCCGCCTGCAGTGCAGCTAATGAGCGGTGCGATTGTCTTTCGGACACTTCTTCGTGCTTACGGCTGACAATCTTACGAAGAATGGTGGGTGTATCCTGCATGGTGGTGTCCTATTCCGAAAGAAAAACGCGGGAAAAACTGGCGAGTTCTTCCATCTTGGCTAATGCCAGTCCAGAGCCGATGGCATCGAAGGCCTGGGAGATGCCTTGTTCCAGGGTGTCCGCAAGGTCTGCCGCGTAGATGGCAGCTCCGGCGTTAAGAGCAATCATGTCCCGCGCTTTTTGACCACGTGCTGAGGCCGTCTTGCCCAGTGCTTCCCGAATCAGCCCCAGGCTTTCAGCTGCGCTGGTAACGACCAGATCCTGAATGCCGTCATGGTTAAAGCCGAGTGATTTAGGGTCGACCCGCTTTACGGATATCGCTCCGTTGCGAAGTTCTGCCACGGTGGCTAAAGATGCAATGGAAAGTTCATCTAAGCCATCGTCGGCATGCACAACCAGAACATGCTCGCTACCCAGGCGCTGTAGTACATGTGCGAGCGGCTCGCAGAGGGCGGCGTTGAACACGCCGATGACCTGCTTCTTGACCGACGCAGGATTGGTCAGTGGCCCAAGCATGTTGAAGATTGTACGGATACCCATTTCCCGGCGCGGGCCAATGGCATGTTTCATGGCGCTATGGTGGGCAGGTGCAAATAGAAAACCCACCCCGATGTCCCTGATCGCGCGGGCGACCTGTTCGGCATTGAGCTGAAGGTTGACGCCGGCCGCTTCGAGAACGTCGGCACTGCCTGTGCTGCTGCTGACACTGCGATTGCCATGCTTGGCGACTTGCCCCCCTGCAGCCGCCACGACGAAGGCAGCTGCGGTGCTGACGTTGAACAGGTTGGCCCCATCGCCACCGGTTCCGCAGGTGTCGACCAGATGCGGGTGACTGATACTTACTGGGGTGGCTAACGAACGCATGACGCTGGCGGCACCGGTGATTTCATCGATGGTTTCACCTTTCATGCGCAATGCGACCAGGAATCCGCCGATCTGGGCCGGGGATGCTTCGCCAGTCATGATCTGCCGCATGACAGCCTGCATTTCCTCGGTGCTCAGGTTCTGGCGTTCGACGACCTTAGCCAGGGCGGACTTGATATCCATGGGGTTGATCTCCCGGTACTCGATTTAGTGTTGGGGTGTGCGCCAGCCGTTTGCCGGCAGTTCAAGAAAATTGCGCAGTAAGGTATGGCCGTGCTCCGTCAGGATGGACTCCGGATGAAACTGCACGCCTTCAATCTGAAGTTCACGATGACGCACCCCCATAATTTCTTCAACCGATCCATCCGCATTTTCGGTCCAGGCCGTCACTTCCAGACAGTCGGGCAGGCGGGTTTTATCGATGACCAGTGAATGGTAACGGGTTGCCCGGTAGGGTGAGGGGATATTGGCAAAGACACCGATACCTTTATGGACAATCTGACTGGTTTTGCCATGCATGACCTGGCCTGCGCGAATGATGTGACCGCCAAACGCCTGGCCAATACTCTGGTGTCCCAGGCAGATACCCAGAATCGGAATTTGGCCCGCAAACGCCTTGATTGAGGCAATCGAAATACCGGCTTCGTTGGGTGTACAGGGCCCTGGCGAGATCACCAGTCGCTCCGGCTTCAGCTTCGCCAGTTCCTCAACGCTGATCTCATCATTTCGGAAAACCTGGACGTCGGCACCCAGTTCGCCCAGGTACTGCACCACGTTGTAGGTGAAGGAGTCATAGTTATCAATCATTACCAGCATGCGTTGTCTCCTTACAATCCTTTTTGCGCCATAGCGACGGCGCGGAAAATGGCGCGCCCCTTGTTGAGGGTTTCCTCCCATTCGGAGCGCGGTACCGAGTCAGCAACGACCCCGGCACCGGCCTGAACGTGCAGGATCTGATCCTTAATGACGGCGGTGCGAATGGCGATGGCCGTATCCATGGTGCCGTTCCAGGCCAGATAGCCAACAGCGCCACCGTAGATGCCACGCTTGACGGGCTCCAGTTCATCGATGATTTCCATCGCACGCACTTTCGGCGCCCCACTGAGCGTGCCTGCGGGTAAGGTTGCCCGTAGGACATCCATTGCTGAAAGGCCGTTTTTCAGGGTGCCGACAACATTCGACACGATGTGCATGACATGGGAATAACGCTCGATAACCATCTGTTCCGTCACGCGCACCGACCCGGTCTGGCTGACACGTCCCGCATCGTTGCGTCCCAGATCGATCAGCATCAGGTGTTCGGCAATCTCCTTGGGGTCGGCCAGGAGGTCTTTTTCATGGGCTTCATCCTGCTCGCGGGTATGTCCGCGTGGGCGAGTTCCCGCGATGGGGCGCACATTAACCTCGCCGTCTTCGAGACGCGTCAGAATTTCAGGGGAGGAACCGACGACATGAAACCCATCCAGTTGCAGGAAATACATGTAGGGCGAGGGGTTCAGACAACGCAGCGCCCGATACAGGTTTATTGGTGCGGCTTTAAACGGCAGTGACATCCGCTGGGCCAGGACGGTTTGCATGACATCGCCGGCCAGCACGTAATCCTTGATGCGGTCGACGGCCGCTTCAAAGCCTGCCTGACCAAACCCGGAGGTAAAATCCTGTTCGCCTGCCGCATAGTCTTCGCCTACGTGCAGGTTGTGTTCCGGCAAAGGTTTACGCAGCTGCTCTTCCAGTTGGTCCAGACGCTTCTCTGCCCTGGCCAGTGCCCCGGCTTCCTGTGGATTGGCATGGTGAATGAGGATCAGGCGACCGCTGAGGTTGTCGAAGATAACCAATTCATCGGACACCATCAGGTAGATATCGGGGGTATTCAGCGTGTCCGGCGGTGTGGTTTTTTGCAGGCGCGGCTCAATATAACGGACGGTGTCATACCCGAAATAGCCCACCAGCCCACCGCTAAAGCGGGGCAGCCCCTCTATGTCCGGCACCTTGAAGCGCGCCATAAACGTCTCAACGAAGGTCAGCGGATCTTCGCTGTCGCTTTGCTCGGTGATGCCCTGCGGCCCTGTCACCGTGATGTGTTGTCCCTTGACGATCAGGCGGCTGCTACAGGGTAAACCGATGATGGAGTAACGCCCCCATTTTTCGCCACCCTGAACAGACTCCAGCAGGTAGCTGTCGGGGCCATTCGCTAATTTCAGATAGGTAGACAATGGCGTATCAAGGTCAGCCATGACTTCACGGCTGACAGGGACGCGGTTATAACCCTGTCGTCCAAACGATTCGAAACTGTTTTCGGTCAACACTGAGGTGGACTCCCTGAATTAGATCTTCGATTTGGGTCGCTCGTGAGAGCAAAGCGTGGCCGGAGCCTGAGTGCAAGCAAATGGGCGCACTAGCGCCAGCGACGGAGCCAGGAGAAGCGGAATGACGGGTTGACCGATGGGTGCACGATTATAAATCCACAGCGTTTGGACTGGATTCTAACCAAGCTCCGATAATGAATCAACCAGTCTGTCCGGACGGGCCTTGCCTACAGACTCCCCATGATTATAGCCATAGCTGACACAAATCACTGCGATCCCTGCCGCACGTGCCGCTTCGACATCATGGCGGGAGTCGCCCACCATGATCGCTTCATGGGCGGGAACACCCCTGCGCGCCAAAACGGTTTGCAGGGGGAGGGGGTGGGGTTTTCGCTCCGGTAGAGAGTCACCACCGATGACATCGGTCAGCAAATCCAGTAGTCCCAGCTGTCGCAGGATGGTACGGCTGAAGGATTCCGGCTTGTTGGTGACGACGGCCAATCGGACCCCCTGACGATGCCAGGCATTCAGTAAGTCGGCGGCGCCGGGATACAGCGTCGTTTTGTCCGTACACTGTAATCCGTAGTGCCGCTGAAAGCTCGCAAGGGCTTCTTCCTGCGTTGTCGGGCAGGGCGTGTTTTGTGTTGCGTAGTGCAACGCTTCGGCGACCAGACGCGCGGCACCGTTGCCCACCCAATGCCTCACCCGGTTTTCACCTGCCTCTGGCAGATGGAACTCGCGGAGCATGGCGTCGATGCTGGCGGCAAGATCCGGGACGGAGTCGACCAGCGTTCCATCCAGATCAAAGAGGGCCAGCCGAAGCGGTTGTTCCGGTGTCACCGGGTGGCGAACCATTAAGCGCGGCTCGCTTGGGCGATCTCGCGTTTCATGGTTTCGATGGTTGCCCGATAGTCTTTGCTGTTGAAAATGGCGGATCCGGCAACAAAGGTGTCGGCGCCTGCGGCGGCGATCTCAGCGATGTTGTCGACTTTAACGCCGCCATCAATCTCCAGGCGTATGTCGCGGCCCGACTGCTGAATGCGCTCTTTCGCCAGGCGCAATTTGTCCAGTGCAGCCGGAATGAACGATTGACCGCCAAATCCGGGGTTTACTGACATAATCAGGATCATGTCGATTTTATCCATGACATAGTCCAGATAGCTGAGCGGCGTTGCGGGGTTAAAGACCAGTCCGGCTTTGCAGCCATGGTCGCGGATCAGCTGCAGGGAGCGGTCAACGTGTTCGGACGCTTCCGGGTGGAAGGTAATGCTGCTGGCGCCTGCCTTGGCAAACGCTGTGATCATAGTGTCCACAGGCTTGACCATCAGATGTACATCAATCGGGGCCTGAATGCCATAGCGACGCAGCGCTTCACAGATCATCGGACCGAACGTCAGGTTGGGCACATAATGGTTGTCCATGACATCGAAGTGTACCCACTCTGCACCTGCCTCGATGACGGCGGCCACATCCTCGCCCAGTCGGGCAAAATCGGCGGATAGAATGGAGGGGGCTATAATGGGAGTAGACATACAGGAGGCTCCGTCGATCGGCTTAAGCGTAAAAGTTGCGCCGTATTTTACCTGCACCGGACGGAATCCCCAAATTTACCTGGCTGCACTGGAGGTCTATTGAAGCATTGGTTATCCCTTTGTCTGGCTTTGGGCCTGTTACCAGGGCTGGTACGCGCAGAAGATCCTGCCCCTGCAGAGGAGGCAGGTAACGCCGCGCCAGCGCCGGCGAAAACGCCGCGTCAGGCTGCGTTTGACGAGGAACGCTTTGCTGCGGGAACGGCGCGCAATCGCATGAATTGGCTGGCGTCAGATACGGATCCACGCGAAGTGATCTGGCTGAACGGCGACGGCAGTTCGTCAGCCAGCTTTCTGGCGCTTTACCTTCCCAATAACACGAAGAGCAGCGAAGGGGGGATGCTGATTCTACCGGATCTGGCGCAGCATCCTGACTGGCCCGGGCTGCCGGGGATGTTGCGTCATGGGATGCCGGACCATGGCTGGCATACGCTGTCACTGCAGTTGAAGTCGGATGCCCAGACGATGGGCGTGGAGAGAGTCATGAGTACCGTCGGTGCTACCGATTTTCCGTATCCCGGCGCCGTGAATCGGGAGGGGCGTGGCAAAACGGGAGCGACTGCTGGCCCTGCGTCGGCAGGCGAGTCCGGTAACAGTGAGGCGGCGCCTACACCTGCCCCGCCAGATCCGGATCCTCGCGCGGCCACCAATGCCGAAACCGATCAGTTAGAACAGCAAATGGCTGCCGATGCCAATTTGACGGATCCCGCTGCAGAAGCGCCAGCGGCGGTTTCGCCGGATACGCCTGGCAGCCCGCCCGCCGAGGATGATTCGCCAGGCAATGTCAGTCGGATTGAGCAGGGACTGGCCCAGCTTGATCAATTCGGCCTTCTGAATCAGGCCTTGCTGGGGGTGGGGACGGGTGCCCGCGCGACGCTGGCCTATCTTGAGGGGCGGAGTTCGTTACCCGAAAAAGGGTTTGCCTTTGTGTGGGTCAATGCCGTCGTCGATGAAAATGATTTACGGGCACTGAAAGAAAAGCAGCCGCTTTTTGATAAAGCCCGCATATTGGATGTGGTCAATACGCTGGACCTGGATGCCGTTGAACAGGCAGAACTTCGCCAGAAATTTGCCAGACGCAATAAAATGGAGGGGTATCGCCAATTAGCGATCCCCATGCCCCAGCTTTACCCGGCCGTTATGAATGAGCCCTTGCTGCTGCGGATCAAGGGCTGGCTGAAAAAGACCGTACCAGGACAGGAGCGGGGCTAGTTGCGGGCTTGCGCGGTTAGTTCTGCATCAAGCTCGGCGAGTCGTTCGGGCGTGCCAATGTCGCGCCAGCGCCCGGGATGGTAGATGCCAGCCACCCGTTGCTTCGCCATGGCTGAACGAAGTAGGGGGGCAAGCGGGGCAATGGTGTCACTGACGGTGGTGAAAAGACTTGGGCGATACAGGCCAATGCCGGAAAACGTCCGTTTGGTGCCTGAGTGGGTTGCCTGAACCTGGCCTTCGGCGCTCAGGTGGAAGTCGCCCAAGGGGTGATGCTCGGGGTTGTCGACCAACACCACCACCGCTTGGTTGGAACCCATGTGATCTGCCGCCTGAATCAGGGTGGCGAAATCAAAGTCGGTCCAGATGTCACCGTTCACGACAATGAACGGCGCATCGTCATCGGCGCCTTTTGGGCAGAGTAGGGGCAGGGCTTTGACAATTCCTCCTGCAGTTTCCAATGGCGCCCCTTCGCGGGAATAGCAAATCGAAACGCCATAATTCGCTCCGTCCCCCAGTGCGGCTTCGAGCTTGTCGCCCAACCAGGCATGATTAATGACCACATCGGTGATGCCCGCGTTCCGCAGTCGGTGCAGGGTGTGTCCAATCAGGCTGTCGTGTCCTGCTCTCAGCAATGGCTTAGGGCAGTGGTCGGTCAAGGGCCGCATGCGTGTTCCAAGCCCCGCCGCCAGGATCATGGCGCGCATGGGGCAGTTTCCCGGGCGTCTAATTTTGCAGCCAGACGCGGCTGTACCGTGCTGCGCAACCAGTCCCGAATATCGGCGTATTCAGGCAGGGGTTCCAGGGCGTCTTCGATGTAGCGCAAGGTGTTGGGAATATCATTCAAATACCCGGTTTTACCATCCCGCAAGAACAGACGGGCGAAAATACCCGAGGCTTTCAGATGTCGTTGCATGCCCATGAATGCGCAGTCCAGATCGAAGGCTTCCGGGGTGCGAAGGGCGCGGAGGCTGGCGGGCAGGTTTTGGTAGAACGTGTGGCTCCAGTCCTTTATTTCCTTCGCGGACCAGCGCACATAGCAATCTTTGACCAGCGAAACCAGATCGTAGGTGTAAGGCCCCATGACAGCATCCTGAAAATCGAGGATTCCCAGGGGCTGAAACGCGGGTACCATCAGATTGCGGCTGTGGTAATCACGATGAACGGGCACACGCGGTTGGGCCAGTGCATTCGCGACCAGGGCATCAAACCACCCATCCAGCGATCGCTGCAGCGCAGCGGAGGGCTTTAGCTCCAGGTATTGTCCAATCAGCCAGTCCGAAAACAGGGCCATTTCGCGGCGCAGCAGTGCTTCGTCATACTCAGGTAAACCGGGTGGTGGTGCGGCTGACTGCAGGGTGAGCAGGGCGTCAATACACTGGCGGTAAACGGCGTCCGGGCTGGTTTCGGCAATTCGCTTCATCAGCGTGACATCACCAAAATCCTCCAGCAGGATAAATCCCAACCCAGTGTTTTCAGCAATGATGGCGGGAACCGGAATGCCAAGTCGGTGCCAATGGTGAGCTATGCGCAGGAAAGGCTCACAGTTTTCTTTCTCGGGAGGCGCATCCATTAAGACCCGCTGGGTCCCCTGGCTGTCTTTCAACCTGAAATAACGGCGGAAGCTGGCGTCGCCAGCCAGCAAAACTAATTCATAAGCATTGGGTGAATAAAGGGAATCAAGCCACTGGCGGGCAAGTGCTTCACGTGAGGTAGACATGTTGTTCCATTAGTTGGCAAAGAAGGTCTCAATCTGGCGTGCATGCGCCTGAGCATCACGGTAGCCCAGAGCGACCAGATCTTTCAAGAACGGACCTTCAAACAGCAGGTAGCTGGCCATACTGGCCCCCCCTTCGGGGTTGGGTTTGTTTTGCCCCAGGAATTGCCGGACCGGTTTGGGAAGGGTCGAGACATGCCGGGCGGCAATTTCATCAATCGGTTCACTGGGTGAAATGACCAGCATCTCGATGGGGCGCAAATTGATGTTGTTTTCTTCCAGCGTACGCTCTGGAATCAGGTTTAACAGTTGGTTGACCAGCAAGGCTTTGTCGATATCATTTTCAACAACATCAATAAAGGCGCCGTTTAACAGGTGTTCCATTATTTGGGGTAGTTTTGGGAAGTCGATGGCTGGACGTCGGGTCATGGTACAGACCCGGTTCGCACTGACGCCAATAACCAGAATGCGATCTGCGCCCAGGTGGATGGCTGGACTTAGCGGTGCCATATTGCGCACTACGCCGTCGCCGAAATATTCACGATGAATTTTGACCGGCGGAAAAATAGTGGGAATGGCGGAAGAGGCCATCAGATGATCGACGTTGAGTTCCGTTTGGATGCCAACGCGTTGGCCCAGATGCCACCCTTCGACCCCATGTTCGGCCTGAAAAAAACTGACGCTCTGGCCACTTTTGTAGCCGCAGGCCGTCACGCACACGGCCCGGATATCGCTGTGGTCAATGTTATATTTCAGTCGCTTCAAATCCATGGCTGTGGAGAGGAAGTCGCGCAGAGGGCTGTTGTCCAGCATGGATGCCGGAATCTCATTATCCTCTCCACCGAGAAAGGCCTTCAGAAAATGGCCCATGCGCTTGGCCATGCCCCAGTAGTCTGAACGATAGACATGCGCGGTCTCAAGGCCACTCCAAAGCGCTTCCAGTCGTTCGACACTGTGGCGGAATATGTCCCCGCTGCAGCCCAGTCCCACGGCATTGATGGCACCTGCAGAGCTGCCGCAAATGATGGGGAAGGGGTAGTGCAAATCGGGCAGCTGGTCGGATATGGCCTTGAAAACACCTACCTGGTAAGCACCGCGGGCACCTCCTCCTGTCAGGACGACACCGGCTCGACTCATGGCATTCCTCTCGAAAGATTTCGGATCGTATAGGATTTAGTTTAGACTCCGGATTCATGGTTGTCTCATTCCTGTACCCCCACGTATTATTGACAGTGATTTAAATAAGAGTTTTCAGGCCTTTGCTAAGAATTGTTGACCGTTTAATCAAGTTGCAGGCCTTGATAGGGCTTTGCTGTCTCTCCCAGATCACGTTGGCGGATGCCCTGACCATGGCACAGCGGGACTGGGTTGAGCGTGAGCGCCTGTCGGAGGAGCAGCTCTATCATTTGCCCGCCTATTGCTCCGGCACCTATGTTGCACCACCTGATGAGTGGCAAGTGCCTGAGGTCTTCTCATCGTCGGAGGCGGCAGAAGCTAATGCAGCGCAAGGTAAGGAGGCACCGATACAAGGGCGAGCCTTGTATCTGGAATCGGATCAGGAAAACTGGATTCGCCTGACCGGAGGCGTGGAGCTGCGTCAGGGCGCCTGGCGTCTGTTGACGGAGTCAGCCGTTCTGGATCGTAAATCCAACCGGGTTGAACTTCCCCAGGGCGTCACGATGAGGTCGCAGACGACCGCCATTTCCGGGGAAAAAGCGGAGTTCGATGTGGGGGAGCGCGTGTTCTCGGTAGAAGACGCAAGTTTTTTGATTTATGAGCAACATGCGCGGGGCTCGGCTGCCAATGTTCACAGCGATCAGAACTCCAAGCTCTATATCGAAAACGGTTTCTATACAACCTGTCCACCCGGCGGGCGATCGTGGAGTCTCACCTCCACCTATATGGTTCTGGATCAGAAGGAGGGTGAAGGCGTCGCACGGGATCTGCTGATTCGTGTGCGTGATGTACCGGTGCTTTACTTTCCCTACCTGTCGTTTCCACTGGATGACCGGCGTCGATCCGGTTTCCTGTATCCCTCGATTACCAATTCGAATGCGGGCAGTGGTATCGACTTTACGATGCCGTACTACCTGAACCTTGCACCTGATTATGACGCGACCTTCTCTCCCCGTTACATTCATGGCCGGGGTATTTTATCGGATCTGGAAGGCCGTCACCTGAGCCATACGAGCAAAACCGTCGCCCGCATCGCCTATATCGAAGATGATCATGATTACCGGGATAAGACCGGTGACGACGATGGTTCGCGCTGGGCGCTGGATTTCGGTAATGAGGCAGTTCCGGGTGCGGGTTGGTATTCCTATATGGATATTAATTCCGTCAGCGATCCCGACTACCTGAAAGACCTGAATCGCACCCTGGAAATTGCGGAGGAGTCCCACCTCCGTCGCTTGTGGACCCTGAACTATTCGCGTGATTTCGCCTTTCAGAGCCGGGTGCTGGGGTATCAGACCATTGATACCACCATTCCGAGTGAGGAAAGGCCCTATTTGCTTTTACCCCAGCTGAATTTAACAGTAAGCCAGCTTTATCAGGGGTTTACCTTCGACTTTTCCTCGGAGTACACCTATTTCTGGCGGGATAACGAAACCCTTGCGGATGAATTCAAAGTGAACGGTAACCGCTGGCGGAATCAGCCTTCTGTCGCCTATCCGCTGACGGCAACCTGGGGCTATCTGACGCCTAAAATCCGCTTGGACCAGACAGATTATGTGCTACAGGATCAGACGCCGGGGGTTGATCGTCACATTTCGCGTAGCGTGCCATTTTACAGTGTGGATTCCGGGCTTTACTTTGACCGTTCTACACACCTGTTCGGGCGTCACTACAACCAAAGCCTTGAGCCCCGTCTTTTTTATGTCTACTCACCTGAATCAGCGCAGGATGATATTCCTAACTTCGATAGTTCAGTTGCAACGTTCAGCTATTCCCAGCTTTATCGGGAGGATCGCTTCGTTGGGGGTGACCGGGTGGGCGATAACAACCGGGTCACCCTGGGGTTGACCTCGCGTCTGAATGATATGGATGAAGGGAATGAAATTCTGCGGGCGAGCATTGGGCGTATCTTTTACATCAGGGACCAACTGGTCTCGTTAGAAGGACAGGGAACTGAAGATAGAGATGGCTCTCCGTTAGCCGGTGAGTTATTGTGGCGCCCCAATGAACGGGTTGACGTCAAGGTCGAAGGGCAGTGGAGTGCGGATACCGGAACGACCGATCGGGGATCTACGACCATGTCCTTCCACGATCCTGATTATGACTCGCTGGTGAATTTCAGCCACCGTTATGATGTCAGCAACCTGGATTCAACATTGAACCTTGAGCAGGCGGAAATATCGGGCCTGCAGACGCTTACGCCGTCCGTGTCTGTTTTGGGGCGGTGGTTGTTTGATCTTGTGGATCACCGCACGATTGGTATGCTCGGGGGCATTGAATACAGCTCCTGCTGCTGGCGCGTTCAGTTCCTGGTGCGGGACGCACTCACTGATACCCTCAGTGGGAAAGGCGAGATGGATCGCGGCTATTTTCTGCGTTTCGAGCTGCGAGGACTGGGTAGCCTGAGCAACGACCTTGAGGAAGTGCTCGCCAATGAAATGCGTAATTTTTCTGAACGGCAAGCGTATCGTAAAGAACGTTTCCGCTGGTAGAACGGTTTCAAGTTAGAGGTTACATGAGTAAATACACTTTGAGTCTGGCACGTGTGTTTTTTGCGTGTGTTCTGAGTTTATGGGCGTGTCTGGCAGGCGCCGAATCACTGAATCGTGTTGTGGCGGTCGTTGATGACGACATTGTGCTGCAAAGTGAGCTGGATGGCTTAATCGAGCAGTACCAACGTAATCTGCAGAACCAGCGCATCGAATCCCCCCCTTATTCAGTGCTCGAAAAACGGGCGTTGGATCAATTGATTTCGGAAAGTATCCAGTTGCAGATGGCATCGCGTGTGGGTATCCGGGTCTCTGATACCCAGTTGAATCAGACCCTGAATAGTATTGCTGAACGCAATAACATGAGTCTGGAGCAGTTTCAGCGTGCGCTGACGGCAGACGGTTTGTCTTTCGAAGCCGCCCGTGAAAAGTTTCGCCGGGAGATGATCATTTCACGCACTCAGCAGCGTGTGGTCGATACTCGGGTGCGTGTGACCGAAAAAGAGGTCAGTGACTACCTGGAGTCATCTGCCAGTCGTGAAAGCAGCGGGCAAGAATACCGCCTGGCTCATATTCTGCTCGCTTCGGGAGAAGAAGATCCGGAAGCGAAACTGCTGGAAAAAGCGGAGGAAATTCGGGCGCAAGTGAAAGCGGGCGCCGACTTTTCAGAGCTTGCGGCGCGCTTCTCTAATGCCAGCACTGCCATGCAGGGTGGCGACCTCGGTTGGCGTAAAGCTGATCAGCTGCCCAGTCTTTTTGCCGCCGTTGTGCCGGATTTAGGGCCGGGGGATGTTTCGAAGCCTCTGGTTAACAGCAGTGGTGTTCACCTGGTTGCCATGCTGGAAAAGCGAGGGGGGAGCAGTAAGCTGGTTCGTCAGGTTAAGGCGCGACATATCCTGATTCAGGTGACCGAAGTTCGTGATGAGTCGCAGGCAGAAGCCTTTATTCAAAAGCTTTATGGGCAACTCCAGTCTGGGGAGGACTTTGCGCAGTTGGCCAAAGCCTACTCGGATGATGCGGTCAGTGCTTCCAACGGTGGTCAAATGGATTGGCTTAGCCCAGGTGAAACCGTTCCTGAGTTTGATGAGCGAATCATGAGCGCGGCACCCGAGGCGCTTATTTCGCCTTTCAGAACGCAGTACGGCTGGCATGTTGCCCAGGTGCTTGAAGTGCGCGAGGCTGACATCGGAAAGCAACTTCAGGAAGGCCAGGCGCGTCAGGTTCTGCACCGTCGCAAGTATGAAGAAGAGCTTCAGGCATGGTTGTCGGAGATTCGTGACGAAGCCTACGTGCAGATAAAACTATGATAGTCGTCACCTCAGGAGAACCTGCAGGGATTGGGCCTGATATATGCCTGTCACTGGCATCGCAGTCGGCTTTGCCGGATGTGGTCTTCATGGGTGATCCGGATGTCTTTCGGAGCCGCGCAACTCAGTTGGGCCTTCAGATTGAGCTGGAGGTTCGTAAAGATGGGGCCTGGCAGTCGTCTGGCGCCATTGGGTCTTTGCGGCTGATTCCCTTCCCGTTATCCGTTTCGGTGCCTCCCGGTCAGCCACATACGGCTAATGCTCAGGTGGTGCTCGACATGCTGCGTACAGCGACGACGGGCTGTCTGTCGAATCGTTATTCGGCCATGGTGACGGCCCCGGTTCATAAGGGGATTATCAACGAGGCGGGTATCTCCTTCACGGGGCATACCGAGTTTCTGCAGCACATCACAGGCAGCAAACAGGTTGTCATGATGCTGGCCAGCGAAGTCATGCGTGTTGCGCTGGTGACGACCCACCTTCCTTTGGCCGCTGTTCCGCGAGCGATCACCCGAGAGCGGCTGGAATTGGTTATTCAGGTGCTTGAGCACGATCTGCGTACCCGTTTCGGACTGTCAAACCCACGAATACTGGTGGCAGGCCTGAACCCGCATGCCGGGGAAGGGGGGCATATGGGGCGAGAGGAAATCGATGTGATCAATCCTGTGCTGGAGCGTCTTCGTGGAAAAGGGCTGGATCTGATTGGACCCTTACCCGCTGACACGCTGTTTTGCAAAAAGTGGCTGGATCAGGCTGATGCCGTCCTGGCCATGTACCATGATCAGGGGCTGCCAGTTCTGAAGTATCAGAGTTTTGGTACCGCTGCGAATATTACGCTGGGTATGCCGATCATTCGAACCTCGGTTGATCACGGCACGGCGTTTGATCTTGCGGGGACAGGACAGGCTGACCATGGCAGCCTGTTGACTGCAATTCAATATGCCCGACTGATGGCAGAGGCAAGCGCCGGGGAGTCTGAACATGACGCGTGAACATGATGTACCTTCTCATCTGCTTCATCAGGCGCGGAAACGTTTTGGGCAGAATTTTTTGCATGATCAGCAGGTTATTCAGCGTATCGTGCGAGCGATACAGCCGAAAGAGGAGGATTCGCTGGTCGAGATCGGACCCGGGATGGGTGCGTTGACAGAGCATCTCGTCAAAGGCTGTCCATCCATGAAAGTGGTCGAACTCGATCGGGATCTGGTGCCGGGCTTACGCACTCAGTTTTTCAGCTATCCACAGTTTCAGGTGATCGAAGCGGATGCACTGCAATTTGATTTTTCCATCTTGCAGGGGCCCCTGCGAGTCGTCGGAAATTTGCCTTACAACATCTCGACGCCACTGATCTTCCATTTATTATCGTTTCGACAGCATATTCGTGATATGACCTTCATGCTGCAAAAAGAAGTGGTCGAGCGGCTGGCAGCAAAGCCCGGTTCAGGCGACTATGGTCGATTAAGTGTGATGGTTCAGTATTATGCTAAGGTTCACTCACTCTTTCTGGTAGGGCCGGGGGCCTTTCGACCCGCACCGAAAGTCTGGTCAGCGATCGTGCGGATTGAGCCTTATGAAACACTTCCGCTTCAGGCACTGAATGAAAATCACCTTCATGGTCTTGTGCGTCAGGCATTTAGCCAGCGACGTAAAACGCTGCGTAATGTTATTAAATCACTCCTGAGTGAGGCGCAGATCCGGGAACTGGATATTGATCCTGGCATTCGTCCAGAAAGACTCACCATTGCGGAGTTTATTCGCCTCTCGGACGCCTATACTAAGAGTCAGACTCCCGAACACGAGTAACCCGCATGAAGTTTTCACCGCGCCACGAGGTTGTTGTCAACGTCAGAACTCAGTATCTCGACGGTCAGTCAGCGCCTGATTCCGGGCGTTACGTGTTTGCCTACCATATTACCATTTCTAATCGGGGAACCGAGCGGGTGCAACTGTTGCGTCGGCATTGGATCATTACCGATGGAAATCAGCATGTTGAAGAGGTCGAAGGGGAAGGTGTTGTGGGGCAGCAGCCGATGATCGACCCCGGACGCTCTTACGATTATACCAGTGGCTGTGTTCTGAAAACCGATTGTGGGCGAATGGAGGGTTCCTATCAGATGCGAGCCGACGATGGTACCTTGTTTGATACCCCCATTCCCGCGTTTGCCTTACGGATTCCGGGGACGCTTCACTGATGGCAGATGCGAAACTGCTAGCGATTGGTGATTTGCAGGGCTGCTACGACGAATTTCAGCGGCTTCTGGAAAAAGCGCGTTTCGATGCCTCCCTGGATCATCTGTGGCTCACAGGGGATTTGGTTAATCGTGGGCCTCAATCCCTCGCAACTTTGCGTTTGTGCTATCAGTTGCGTAACGTTTCGACCGTGGTGCTTGGCAACCATGATTTGCATTTGCTGGCGATTGCCTGGGGCGGGCACAAAGCCAAGAAGAAAGATACCTTGCATGAGATCCTGGAAGCGCCTGATGCGGATATTTTGTTGGCCTGGCTGAGTAGCTGCCCCTTATTTCATTATGATGCCGGACGCGATGCCGCGCTTGTGCATGCGGGCATTTTGCCGGGATGGAGTATTCGGGATGCCCGGCGTTACAGTGCGGAAGTCAGCCGTGTGTTGCAGGGAGAGCGCCGCAAAGACTACCTGGCGGTGATGTATGGCAATCAGCCAGAGCGCTGGGATGTTGAGCTGGATGGTTTTGATCGTTTACGGGTCATTACCAATGTAATGACCCGTATGCGCTTTATCTCGGCGACAGGGCTTCTGGATATGAAAAACAAGGGTCCCGCCAATACCGGCCTCGAGGGTTTTCGTCCCTGGTTTAATTTTCCCCGCCGTGACAAAACCCGCTTTTTCTTTGGACACTGGGCGGCACTGGATGGGGAGAGCGGCCATTCTCAATTTCAGGCGCTTGACACGGGCTGCATCTGGGGGCAAAGCCTTCGGGCGGTCAACGTGGATACGGGAGCGCGGACCGAAGTGCCGTCCTCCCGCACCTGAGCCTGTTTGTCGCTAAGCTGGGCTGTGAGTTGCGTTTCTGAGAATCTGTATGAGTGCACTTTCAATGCCCGGGGTACAGATCACGACATCCTTGGCATACAGATCTTCTGACACCTCTGCGGGCGGTGCTTCAAGGTAGGCGATGCTTGCTCCGGCTTCGCGGGCAATCAATTTGGCGGCAGCCAGATCCCAGGGGCTGACGGTTTCATAATAGCCATCCAGTCGGCCGCAGGCGACAAAGCAGATATCCAGTGCAGCCGAGCCCAGGCGACGGATATCCCGGCAGTGACTCAACACCTGCGTGACCCGGCGAGCCAGAACGCCACTCTCATCTTTTGTATAGGGAAAGCCTGTGGCAATCAACGCGCGGGGCAGTTCAGTTGCTTCAGTGGGTTTGATTCGCTTGTGATTGAGAACGGACGTCTCTCCCCGAATGGCATGAAAGGTTTCATGTAGAAATGGAGCGTGAACGATACCAATCTGGGCGACGCCATCTTCAACATACGCAATTGAAACCGCGACCTGATTATGCCCATACGCATAATTGACGGTGCCATCAATTGGATCGACGACCCACAGGGGGCCCTTGAGTTGGTCGACGGCCAGATTTGGCGAGGATTCTTCAGAGAGAATCTGGTGATCCGGATAGTTGCGTGTGATCTGCTTGCGGATCAGCTCATCGACTTTAAGGTCGGTGGAGGTCACCAGCTCATCGCCTGATTTGTAGCGTTGTTCAAATTGTGCATCGCGACGCTCGCGTACGATCAGTTCGCCGGCGCGCAGCGCAAGATCCATCGCAAAATTGGAAATATCGTGAAGTTGATGTGACATGGTTTTGCTTAATCCTGAAACTGACGGCTATTACGGAAGCTATGGGCGCGATAGGTCCCCAGCATGCGGACGTCCTCGGCAAAAAAATGCAATTCTTCGAGAGCCCTGGTGAGGCTTTTTGATGCGGGGTGTCCCTCGATATCAACATGAAACTGGCTTGCACTGAGAGAGCCACCAGGGGTGTAGCTTTCAAGCTTTATCAGGTTGACGCCATTGGTCGCAAAGCCACCCAGCGCCTTGTAGAGTGCAGCCGGAATATTTCGAACCTTGAACAGGATTGAGGTCAGATATTCCTCACCTACCTCGAGGGGAGGTAATTGTTCGCTGTGCGACAGGATAATAAAGCGTGTCGTATTGCCGGATAGGTCCTGAAACTGCTCTTTGATGATGTCGAGCCCGTAGAGTTCGGCTGCCAGACTGGAAGCAATCGCGGCGTGGTCGCTACGCGTTTCCTGGCTGATCTGAAATGCCGCACCGGCGGTGTCCAGGGTCGCATGAGGATCCAGATTGAGTGACAGTATGTGGTTAGCACATTGCGCCAGGGCCTGGGGGTGCGAAAATACGGTTTTCAGGTCTGACAGCTGCGTGCCTTTTTTTGCCAGCAGACAGTGGTTTACCGGCTCAAAATGCTCTGCGACGATGTGAAGGCTCATCTTGGGGATCAGGCGGTAAATTTCTTCAACCCGGCCAGCGGTAGAGTTTTCGACCGGAATCATTGCTAACTCTGCCCGCCCATGCTCAACCTCTTCCATGGCGGCCCGGAACGTGGGACAAGGCCGCGCCTGCCGGTCTGGAAAGACATGACGGCAGGCCAAATGGGAATAGGCACCTTCATGGCCCTGGTAAACAATCACAAGCAACCCCTTATCGCTATTTGTTAAACTCTTCGCTGATACCATGCCAATGTGGGCATCTGTATCGTTTGGCTCACTATTAGGACGTATTTTAAGACAGGTGAAAAGGTGTTTCAGATTATTTTTGGCCTCGCGGTGCTGGCGGGCTTATACGTACTCATTAAAGCCTACATAAACCGTTCACCCGGTCAGAAGAATGCGATACTCGGAAGACTGGCTATTGCGGCGTTTTGTCTGATTTTAGTGGGGCTGGTGGTGACAGGGCGACTGCATATTCTGGTTGCACTTGCGGCAGCCCTGTTCCCCCTGGTGAAGCAATTGCCCCGATTGCTGCCCCATTTACTTGATTTCCTTGATCGTCGCAAGCGGGGAGCGGAATCACCGGAGGGCACGACCTCTTCGCGATCACCTACTGGAAATCTGGGCGTGGAAGAAGCCTGCCAAATCCTTGGCGTCTCTCCACAGGCTGATCGGGAGTCTGTGATCGAAGCCCACCGTCGCTTAATTCAAAAAATGCACCCGGATCGGGGCGGATCAGCGTATCTGGCGGCTCGAATTAACGAAGCCCGTGACGTGCTTCTCGCTCGCAAAGGCTAGGCCGCTTGCTATTTAATCGTTTTCAGGGCTATCATCGGGGCATGACGACATTATCTATGCACCACATTTGGCACGGCGGATTCTGGTTTTATCGACCAGCGGCTGTGCGTGGCGTAGATTCTGACTAAGAACCTTCACCACCGGCAGCCATAACTTCGGCTGCCGGGCCAAGATCTCCCGAGGCGGCCGCCAAAAGGAGAATACCGTGACACAATTAACCCAGTCTCTCGCTTCGATGCGGTCTGCAGTGACCCCTTTGCCTTCACCGGTGCAGTTGCAGCAGGATTTTGTGCTGCGCCCGGAAAGTGTTATTCAGATGATTCGCCAACGAGAGGCGATTAACGCGATTGTTCAAGGGCGTGATCGCCGACTACTGGTTGTCGTTGGCCCATGCTCCCTGCACGATGGAGACGGAGCGCGTGAGTACGGTCAACGCCTTTCCCGGCTGGTGCCGGATTTAAGTGATCGCCTGCTGGTTGTCATGCGGGCCTACGTGGAAAAGCCCCGCACCACCCTGGGTTGGAAAGGGCTGGTTTATGACCCGCATCTTGATGGCTCACATGACCTGATGGAAGGGCTCATGCGTTCCCGTCAGTTGATGGTTGACCTGGTTGAAATGGGGCTGCCCCTGGCCACAGAAGCACTCAGTCCGATGATTGCGGACTACTTACAGGATCTGGTGTCCTGGACGGCCATTGGGGCGCGCACAACCGAGAGCCAGTTACACCGGGAGATGGCCAGTGGTTTACCGTCTGCGGTTGGATTCAAGAATGGTACGGACGGACAGTTTGAAGTGGCACTGCAAGCAATGCAGGCCAGTCGGGCTGGGCATGTCTTTCCATCGTTGTCGTATTGCGGCCGCCCCGAGGTGAGGCGAACGGATGGCAACCCCAATGTGCATCTGGTTCTGAGAGGTGGTCGGCAAGGCCCCAACTATTTTCCTGAGCAGGTACAGTCCGCATGCGCAGCGCTACGAAATGAAGGCTTGCCAGCCGGTGTGATGATCGATTGCAGTCATGACAACAGCCTCAAGGATTACCGGCGTCAACGTGGGGTCATCGAAAACGTTGCTTTGCAGCTGGCAGGAGGGGAGCAAGGGATTTTGGGTGTTATGATCGAGAGTTATCTGCGTGAAGGCAAGCAGCCACTGGCATGCCCTCTCGAGTATGGTGTGTCGATTACGGATGGTTGCCTGGGGTGGGAGGACACTGAGCAGCAGTTGCAGCGGCTCTACCAGGCGATGGGAAGCAGAGTCTGATCCACCAGCAGGATGTGCAGGCCGATTGCGATCAGGACGCTCCCCATGCACCGGTCTATCCAGTGAGACTGACTCAGTAGTTTACGCCGGACGCCTGGATGGCCAAACAGGGTCGCGACCGCCATGAACCAGAGCAGGGTCGCCAGGCTCATCCATAGTCCGTAAACTGCCAGCGCCCAGAGCGGTGTTTCAGGGCTGACCGCCACGGCAAACAGAGAAACAAAAAACAGGGTGGCTTTGGGGTTCAGTACATTTGTGAGAAAGCCCTGTCGAAAGGCTCTCAGTCCCGGCAGAGAAGGCACTCCGTGGGATTCGTTGTCTGCCTGGACGATAGCTGTCCGCGGCGTGCTTCTGAGTCCAGTCCAGCCGAGGTACAGAAGATAGCATGCCCCCAACAGTTTGATGGACTCAAATAGAAGGGGCGTCGATTGCATCAGCCAGCCGACGCCAAGCAGGGAATACATGACATGCACTAAAATCCCTATGGCGATACCCGCACTCGTCAGATATGCAACGCGGTGTCCTTGACGAAGACTGTGCTGGGTCACGACTGCAAAGTCGGGGCCCGGGCTGGCAACCGCAAGTCCGTGAGCGAGTGCGATGGTTGTAAATTCCACCCAGAATTGGGGCATTCGGGAACCTTTAGCCGTGAAGAGTATCCAATCGGTGTACTATACGGGTAAAAGAGTGGGGCTGGCGACTATGAAACTACAAGGTGCGCTTGCGGCGCTGATGCTATTCGCGGCGACAGGTCTTGCTCTGTCTGACGAGGCCGTGCCGGTGCGTGTCACTCTTTTTTCACAAACCTACTGCGCATCGTGTGCTGTGCTCAAGAAATATTTCGATCAGCATGGTGTGGTTTATTCCGAATTCAATATCTCCACCTCTGACGTCGCTAAACAATACTTTGATCGTTTGGGGGGGAAGGGGACACCCCTGCTGGTCGTCGGCTCAGACGTCATGCAGGTGTTTGATCCTGAGCGCTTCTGGCAGCTCTATCGCGTGCGCGATAGCCAATTACCCCGGGGTGACCCGAGGTAATTGGAAACAGATCTCAGCACTGGCCACTGGTCTTAGTTGAAAGGTGGTGTTTGGTCATCGATTGAGAGAAGAAAATTTCGGAGATTTTTCAGTGCATCAGCATCACTGACTACATTGGCGATTGTATCACCACCCTGTTCAGTTAATGTATGTCTGGCAAAAACCTCCGACAGGCTTGCAGCACTGCCATCATGGAAATAGGGAGCACTTGTCGCAACACCTAAGAGTGATGGCGTATTGAAGCCAATCGCTCCGAGGGCCACGAAACCTTGCGTGGACTGCTTTGCCGTGACCAGCCCTTCGTTAGGGTCGCCTGTAGCGGTAATGGCTCCCCCTCCGATAGCTCCCGCACCTCTCAGTTCGAGTGGGTTACCTGCAGCGAACGTGCCGACATCATCAAGGAAAGAGGTGACCATACCGCCAATCGTGAGCGATCGAATTTGAGGGCCAGCAACACTTAAGGTTGGATCGATGGGTTTGACACCACCTTGCGCGAAGAAGTTTGCACCAAGAGGATCGGTTTCAAAGGTCGGATTTGTGTCAAAACGGTTGATTGAGCTCTTGGTCCACTTTGCTCCACCATGACAAGCAGAGCAGTAGGCCTCAAAGGTATTGCGTGCACTCGCGGTGGCGTTGGCGTCTACCAGGTCGGGCATAATGGGCGCTCGAATCGCATTGGCTACCCACTCGCTCATGGCGTCCAATGCATCGCTGACGCCCTGGGTTGGGCCGTGATTGAAAATGGTTGTGGATTTATCGATTCCGTCGATGTTTGAGGCAAAGCCTGTGCCGCCTTGCACACCGCGGGAGTTATTGTTGAAATCTGTCACGCTGCCGCGCACAGCATTCCAGTTCAGAATGCGTTGGTCTGCCGGGTCATTGTTAGCAAACGTGCCTTCAAGCGGTATGGTTTGACGTGGGCCGGTTGGGAAGAACCATGTGACGTTATCGCTGTACCCATCTTCGTGACAGGAGGCGCAACTGCTCCATCCGTTGTCAGAGGCTTTACCCCGAAACGACAATGGGTCAATTTCGCGAACCTCCATATCAAAGACGCCATCCTTATCGCGATCAAGTGTGTCAGGGGTTCCCAGAGCGGTAAAAAAGGCGAGCTTTCCGAGCAGATTGCGATGCTCTTGTGTACCGGGTGTGGGCGGTTTGCTGGAAGAAATATCGCGGCTGATTACCTGGTTGTCGACAAGGTCAATCGCAGTTACTGACGTATTGACCTCGTTGTTGGTATAGGCACGTTTACCATCAAGACTCATCACGACGCCGCTGGGAATGTTGCCCGTTTGAAAGCGCACAGCGCCTTCGCTTGCGCCTATGTCCAGCGTTCCGTTGTTATCCAGGGTCGCACGTAAGACATAGTTTCCACCCCGACTGAGCAGAAGGAAGTCTTTGCCGTTGGTGCTTGCTTCAATCGCAACGAGGTCGTTCCCAAAAAGCCGATCCAGTGATTCGGTTTCATTTGTGGGTTGCACTTCCGACTTGATCAGACTATTCAGATTGATCGTTTTATCGTGGCCGCTGGTTAGGTTGACTGTGCTGATGAGTGCCTGAAAGTTAACGTTAAATTTAACTGGCGGCTCGGGAGATGCCCCGACATTTGGAATGTAAAGGGTGTTATTCCTGATCGTGATGCCGTGAAGGTTATTGGTGTACGCACCTTGCGGGTTGTTCGCGATCGCCCCTTCAGCAGTTGCATCGGTGCTGGCGGTGTCAGGGCAGAAGGTATCATGGGCGAGTGCTGCGGCACCATTGCCAGAATTGTCTGGGCCACTGTTAAAAAAAACAGTGTCACCAATACCCTGAAGTGCTGCACGGGTGTTAAGGCAGTATTGTCTTCGATCTGCAGTGAAGCCGGCGTCAGCAAGCGGCAAAAGTTGGTATTCTTTCACTGTTTGTGTGTGAGCCAGTGAGTCTGCCACGCTGAAATAAAGGATCTTTCCGGCCTTGGCGTCATTGAAGCCGTCGGGTCGGTTGACCGGATCAATCAGCTCGGAATAAAAGCGTGTGACATAGACAGACTCGTCCCGATCCTCAGTGTCACCATCGTTGCTGATGGCAATAGCCATAGGGTTTCCACCCACCCTAATTGAGTTGACGACCTTGAGCGTATGGGTTGAGATGACTGAAACGGTGCCTGCAGTATGGTTGGCAACATAAACATACTCACCGTTAGGTGTAATGGCAATGCCTCTGGGTTCCGTACCAACAGCGATGGATTGGGCACTGGTTGTTTCAGGTCGATGACGCTAACACTGCCATCGATCGCGTTGGTGACAAACGCGAATTGGTCATCCGGGGTGATGGCAACATAGCGGGGATCCCGACCAACACTAATCTCAGTAATCAGGTCTTCAAGATCATGACCGTCGGGGGTTCGGACCTTAAATACGGACACACTGTTTTTTTGACGATTGACGACAACCAATCGTCGGTCATCTGAGGTTAAGGCAAGGGTGCTGGACCGGCTTGGATTGACAGCCGTGGTTGGCTGGACTGGATGATTCCGTCCGGGATCTGTCGTGTCTTCAATATCGTTTCCGCCTTGGGAGGACTCCTTCCCGGGATCATCGCCACTTCCTGAGCAGCCGAGGAGCAATGCACTGCTGAAAAGGGTTAATCCGAGACCTTTAGATAAGGTTTTCAGATGTGGAATACACGTGTAGCTAGATCCATTTGAGTGTTTCATGTTCATCTCCGTGAAGTCTGCAATGGGGTCAATTGCCAGTACTGTCGCGGATAACGAAAAGTTGCATGCTGGATAAAATATTTTTTGCATGCGTAGGGCGATGCCACGATGGCGAGAGTGAGGCGTTCCCCGTACTTAACGACCTGCCGTAAGAAAGGCTGGCAGTGACCAGCCACGGTAAATACCCGCCAGACGCAGTGAAAGCGTAATGCCCATTCCTAACATCATGGCAAGGGACATGCCTATACCGAGCTGCAGTGCCAGCAGGTAGGCGGCACCTCCGCTGATCGCTGCCGTCGCATAAATTTCCTTATGAAAGATCAGTGGGATTTCATTGCAGACGATATCCCTTAGCACACCACCAGCGACGCCGGTCATCAGGCCCATCAGTAAGCAGATCTCAGGTGCGTGGCCCAGCGCTGCCGCTTTTTGTGCGCCTGCGATAGTGAAAAAAGCCAGCCCGATGGCATCGGAGACTTCCAGCATGCGCAGGGGGATGTGGCGAATACGAACCCAGAAAAACGTGGACAGTGCCGCCAGGATGGCAGCGCCCAGGTAGGTCGTATTTTGAATCCAGACCATAGGGTGCGCGTCGAGGATCACATCCCTAAGCGTTCCACCGCCGAGGCTGGTTATTAGCGCCACAACCAGAACGCCAAAGACGTCGAAACGTTTTTTACCGGCGACCAGTGCCCCGGTAATGGCGAATACGGCAATGCCGAAAAAATCCAGAAACGCTAACATGACAGACCCTCGCTATAATGGTGCATTTCATAGTATGGTGGGCGAATTAGCAACAGGATTGGTAGAGGAAAGACAATGAGAGGGAAGGTTTCACTGATTGCCAGACTGGCAGTGATGGCGGGTCTCAGCGTATCGATGAGCGCCTGTTTTTATGGAGCTGCTGCAGTGGTGACGGGCGAGGCGGTTAGGGAGCGTGCGCGAGATAAGGTCGCTTACGTGGAATCAGTGGATCAACGTTACCTTCGCTATCTGGACGATATGAAGACAACGGATTGTCGCCCGGAAGAGTACGATATCAGCGATAAGTTGTACGATTATGTGCGCAGTCGTCCGCCCTATGGCGTGAATGAGGCGATCAAGAAATTAACTAAAATGTATGAAGATAAGACGCAGTCCGATACGGTGCGTGCGGAGGCTGCTTATCACATCGCGGTGGTTTACTCACGACGTAAAGAACCCAACCGGGTAATTGCCGAGAGTTATCTGAATATTCTGAAAGATGAGTTTCCGGGAACGCATGATTGCGTCGCAGACTACCTGCTCAAGGAAATTGCCGATTACCGTGCGGCTCAACTGAAGCTGACGGTACCGGTGGTTGATGACGAGGAGTCTGAGTAAGGATTGGGTTTTAAGCGGTAAGCAATAAAAAAGGCGGGAGCTCCCGCCTTTTTATCAGCCTTAGCTTTTTTCCCGCGCTATCGCCCGGTAACCGATGTCCTTTCGGAAATAGGCGCCAGACCAGGAAATCTCTTCGAGTGCGGAATAGGCAGCGGCTTGTGCTTCCGTTACCGTGGTTCCGAGTGCGGTAACGCAAAGCACGCGGCCACCCTGTGTCACAACCTGCTCACCTTTCATTTGGGTGCCGGCATGAAACACTTTGCTGGTCTCTGACTCGTTGGCCGGATCCGGCAGCCCAGTAATGACCGCACCTTTTTCATAATTGTCTGGATAACCGGCTGCAGCCATCACCACGCCTAGAGCGCAGCGAGGATCCCATTTGGACTGGCACTGATCCAGTTGGCCGCGGGTTGCCGCGAGACACAGTTCCACCAGATCTGATTGCATGCGCATCATGATCGGCTGGGTTTCAGGATCACCAAAGCGACAGTTGTATTCGATGACCCTGGGATTTCCCTGCGCATCGATCATCAGGCCTGCATAAAGGAATCCTGTATAGGGGTGGCCTTCGAGCGCCATACCCTGCACTGTGGGCTCAATGACCTGCTCCATGACGCGGGCGTGAACGGTATCCGTGACGACGGGGGCAGGGGAGTAAGCCCCCATCCCGCCGGTATTCGGCCCGGTATCGCCATCACCGATACGCTTATGATCCTGACTGGTTGCCATGGCCAGGATGTTCTTGCCATCGACCATGACGATAAAGCTGGCTTCTTCACCTTCCAGAAAATCTTCAATCACGACGCGACTTCCCGCCTCGCCGAATCGGTTGCCAGAAAGCATGTCCTTGATGGCTTCTTCTGCTTCGGGTAGCGTCATGGCTACGATGACGCCTTTGCCCGCCGCCAGTCCATCAGCCTTGATAACGATTGGCGCACCCCGATGACGAACATAGTCCAGTGCCGCCTGCGTATCTGAGAAGGTCTGATACTCTGCGGTCGGAATGTGGTGGCGAGCGAGGAAGTCTTTGGTGAATGCCTTCGAGCCTTCAAGTTGGGCGGCGCCCTGTGTGGGGCCAAAAACCGTCAGGTTGAGAGACTTGAAGCGGTCCACCAGACCCGCGACGAGTGGTGCTTCCGGCCCAACGATCGTCAAGCCAATGTTTTCACGCTGCGCAAAGTCGGCCAGCGCAGAAATATCGTTAACCTCAATGGCGACGTTGGTGACGCCGGGTTCGCGGGCTGTTCCCGCATTTCCGGGAGCGACAAATATGTGCTCAGCCAGCGGTGACTGCTTTGCCTTCCAGGCCAGGGCATGTTCCCGGCCACCACTTCCAATGATCAGAATGTTCATCGTAATCCCCTGTATTAGTGGCGGAAGTGGCGCATGCCAGTGAAGACCATCGCGATGCCATGTTCGTTGGCCGCATCGATAACTTCCTGATCACGCATTGAACCACCGGGCTGAATGATAGCGGTAATGCCGGCGGCGGCCGCTGCATCGATCGTATCGCGGAAGGGGAAGAAGGCGTCTGAGGCCATGACCGAGCCGGCCACTGTCAGACCTTCATCGGCAGCCTTGATGCCTGCAATTTTGGCGCTGTAAACACGGCTCATCTGGCCGGCGCCAATACCGATGGTGCGGCCTTGCTTGGCATAGACGATCGCGTTGGATTTGACATACTTGGCGACTTCCCAGGCAAATAGAAGATCGCTGATTTCCTGCTCTGAAGGCGTGCGCTTCGTCACCATTTTCAAGCTGGCCATATCGACCATGCCCAGGTCGCGATCCTGCACCAGCAGTCCACCCGTGACACGCTTATAATCCAGTCCACTAGCCCGATGGCCGTTGATGGCTCCGCAGGCCATGACACGAACGTTAGGCTTGGCGGCGAAAATCTTGAGGGCTTCCTCCGATACTTCCGGTGCAATAATCACTTCGACAAACTGACGGTCGATAATGGCTTTGGCGGTTTCGGCATCAAGTTCACGGTTGAACGCAATAATGCCGCCAAAGGCCGAGGTCGGGTCGGTGGCATAGGCCAGATCATAGGCCTGACGAATGTCTGTGCCAATCGCCACACCACAGGGGTTGGCATGCTTGACGATGACGCATGCAGCGTCAGCCAGCGGTTTGACGCATTCGAGCGCGGCGTCCGTGTCAGCAATGTTGTTATAAGAAAGCGGTTTGCCTTGCAGTTGTGTGGCACTGGCCACCGAGGCCTCTTCCAGATTGGATTCTCGGTAAAACGCTGCGTTCTGGTGTGGGTTTTCACCGTAGCGCAGATCCTGCACCTTGACGAACTGGGTGTTGAAGGTGCGCGGGAAAGTGTCAGGTTGCGCATGTTCGTTTACGCGCGCACCGAGATAGTTGGCAATCGCCCCATCATACGCGGAGGTGTGTTCAAACGCTTTGACGGCCAGATCAAATCGCTGGGACAGCGTCAGGCTACCCGCTTGTTTCTCAAGTGAATCGATAATCCAGCTGTAATCGACCGGATTGACGACGATGGCGACGTCCTTGTGGTTCTTGGCCGCAGAGCGAACCATGGTCGGTCCACCGATGTCGATATTTTCAATAGCCTCTTCAAGTGAACAGTCTGGGCGGGCAACGGTTGATTCAAAGGGGTAGAGGTTAACGACAACCAGATCAATGGGTTGAATGCCGTGAGCCTCCATGACCGCGTCATCTGTTCCGCGACGCCCCAGGATGCCACCATGGACTTTGGGGTGAAGGGTTTTGACGCGCCCGGCCATCATCTCAGGAAAGCCGGTGTACTCACTGACTTCTGTCACCGGAATCGCCTGGTCACGAAGCAGTTTGTAGGTGCCTCCCGTCGATAGAATTTCGATATTGAGACGGGCCAACGATTGGGCGAATTCAACCACGCCGTGTTTGTCAGATACACTGATCAGCGCGCGCTGAATTTTTCGATCGGTTGAGGACATTCCTGAGAGTTCTCCCTAGTTAACGCAACGGATGAATAAAATTAAAGAAGGTCGTATTGCTTGAGTTTCTTGCGCAGTGTGCCCCGGTTGAGTCCCAGAATCTGGGCGGCTTTGGTCTGGTTGTTGCGGCAGAAGTTCAGCGTCTGCTCGAGCAGGGGGGCTTCGACTTCGCTGAGGACCATGTTGTAGACATCTTTGACATCAACGCCATCCAGTTGCTTGAAGTAGTTGGCCAGTGACTGGTCAACACTGTCACGCAGCGTCATGGTGCTGTTGGCAGGCTTGCTGACGACCAGCGTTGCCTCGGTAGAGCCAGTTTCGGGAGCGATGATTTCAGTAGTCATGCTGAATTTCCTTTTTATGTGGACGTAAGTAGTCGGAGAGTTTGCGAATCTGTGTTCGCTGATGTTCCGCATTTTCGAGTGTGTTGAAGGACGAACGAAATGCCTCGCAAATCGGCATTCGGGCCAGTGTCCAGCCAACATGTTTTCTGGCGATGCGAAGTCCCTGATAGTCCCCGTAAAAGGCATGCAAGGCTTCTACGTGTTTTAATAGTATGTCGCTGACTTCCTCCAGTGTCGGTGGGGCCTGATAGGTTCCTGTCTCAAGGAAGTCGATGATTGCGCCGATCAGCCAGGGCTGCCCCTGTGCGGCTCTCCCAATCATGATGGCATCCGCACCCGTATAGTCGCGAACAAACCTGGCCTTTTCAGGGCTGTCGATGTCGCCGTTGGCAATAACCGGAATACGGACAGCAGCCTTGACCGCTGCAATTGTGTCATATTCAGCTTCGCCATTGAAGCGGCAAGCCCGGGTTCGCCCATGAATTGTAAGGGCTTGAATGCCTGTTGACTCTGCCAGCCGGGCAATCGTCAGTGCGTTGCGACTCTCCGGGCACCAGCCGGTTCGAATTTTGAGCGTCACCGGAACCTCGACGGCGCTGACCACTGCCTCCAGAATCTGGGCAACCAGAGCTTCATCGCGCAACAGGGCTGAGCCAGCGGCCTTATTGCAGACCTTCTTCGCCGGACAGCCCATATTAATATCGATAATTTGTGCACCATGATCCACGTTGTAGCGAGCGGCACCTGCCAGCTGCTGAGGATCAGAGCCTACAATCTGCACGGACCGGATGCCCGTTTCTCCGGCGTGATCCATGCGTAATTTTGACTTTCGCGACTCCCGCAAATCGGGATTGGCCGCCATCATTTCGGACACGGCCAGTCCAACGCCGTAGGCGCGGCACAGCTGCCTGAACGGGCGGTCAGTGACTCCGGCCATGGGCGCGAGTATGACGGGATTGTTCAGTTGGTAAGGTCCGATATGCATGGTGGCAATATAGCCTGCTCCAGATTGGAGAGTGGCTAAAAAATGGTCGTTCCGTTATGGGGAGCTAATGATACTCACATGGCGTAGGCGCGAAAAGACTTGAAATAAAAAAAAGGATGAAATTTACTCAAAAATCTGTGGCTTATTGACTTTTGGCGGGCGTAATGCTTCCAGCTTCAGTAAAACTAATCGTATAGTTGACGGCTTGTTTGCCGGGATCCTTAAGTTCGAGCGAGATATGAACAGGCGTCTGAGAGGGCATGATCTGCAGTTGGCTGGCCTCTTCTGACAGATACTCGGTTGGCATGAAGGCTCTCTGGGCGACGACCGCATTGTTGATATCAGAGAAGCTGAGATTGATGGCCGGAAAGGGCTGTTCGAACGTCGCCCCATTGACGAGTACGGCATCAATGATCAGCGCATCCTTGGTCAGAGGGTGGCTTCGCACGACCAGGTCTTCACTGCGAATCAGGCTGATATCTCGCAGGTCGGGCAATTGGCAGCCAGTATAGGGGCGCAGAAGGCTGCACACATTCACGTAGGCTGGGCGAATCCAGTCAATACGAGCGAGCTTGTCAAAGTGATACAGGCCCAGTTGACCAATCAGCGTAATTAACAGAATGACAATGAGTACCACCAGAATCAGTCGGCCAACCAGATGCAGGGCTGATGACGGTGCGGGTTCCTGAAAAGGGCGGATAGGAGGTGCTTTGAAGTTCCCGTAGCCAGGCTTGGGGTCTGCGCGCAGCGCTGATACGCCAGGCTCCGCTTGTAAACTAAAGTCCGTCTGTAGCGGGTTAGATGGGTTCTGGCGCCGGTTTTCACGTTGTGCGGCGGAATCCGGATCCCGTTTTGACGATTGAGCGGAGGCCGCTGCCGCTTGTCTGCGCGTCGCCTCCAGATCGTTCAACATGGACTCTGCCCAGCTTTCGTCTGCCGATAGAGGTTCCTGCTCAACGAGATCATCCTCGAACGCTGAGTTGCTACCCTTTGCTGAGTCAAGTTCCCTGAAGCTGTCGCTGAGCAGGCTGTCGCTGACCAGGTTGCCTGAGTAGCCGTTCTCTTGCTGATCTTCGTGCGGGTCATCCTGAAAGAGCAGGTTGTCCTCGTCTGGCGCATCCTGCTTTTTCTCCATAGCCTTTGAGAACAGGTCGCGAGAAGCTGGCGCTGCAGACGCTGATTTCGGTGGGGCGGGAGAGGCGACACTCTGCAGTTTGGGAATCCCGGCGTCCTTCGCAGATTCTACGAGATGGTCGTTTGCATTGAAGACCTTCATGCAGGAGCCGCAGCGAACTTTACCGCCAGCCGCCGATAATTGGGTGTCATTGACACGGAACGTGGCCTGACAGTGTGGGCATTGTGTTAACAAAAAAGGCTCTCCAGCATCATCCCCTTCTTGAAAGTGTAATGCCTTTTACGCGGGTTCGCCACGACGGACACCTGAGAGTAGCACCCATCCGTCCTGCACCTCGGTGACGTTCATGTCAAACCAGTTGGCATAGCGGGATCGGACGTTATCGGCCTGTTCTTCCAGAATGCCAGAAAGCGCAATCGTTCCACCGGGGCGGGTCAGGGAAGCCAGCTCCTGCGCCAGGCTGATCAGAGGGTTGGCGAGAATGTTGGCGATCAGGATGTCGGCTGTTTCCTGCGGCATTTTTTCAGGCGCGAAGCAGCTTAGCCGAGTCACGCGATTGCGTGCAGCGTTATCAAGCGTTGCTTCCAGTGCCTGGGGGTCGATATCCGTCGCTGTCGCCCGTTCGGCACCCAGCAGAAGTGCTGCGACGGCAAGAATCCCCGAGCCGCAGCCGTAGTCAATGAGGGATTTGTTCTCCAGAACCTGCCCATCCAGCCAGGTCAGGCACAGGGCCGTCGTTGGGTGCGTGCCGGTGCCAAACGCCAGGCCGGGGTCCAGGTCGAGATTGATGGCCTCAGGCTCAGGTGGTTCGGCCCAACTGGGGACAATCCAGAGGCGCTGGCCAAACCGGGTCGGTTTGAAATGCGTCATCCATTCCCGTTCCCAGTCGCGATCTTCGAGGATTTCACAGGCAATTGCCTGGCTTGAAATGCCCGACTGTTGAAGCTGGTCCCGAATCATAACCTGATGGGCATCTGCCGGGAACAGCGCGACCACGACCGTGCGGCTCCAGAGCGGCGTGGTGCCGATGTCCGGTTCGAGCACCGGTTCGTCTTCGGCATCCAGCATGGTGACGGAGACCGCACCCAGGTTGTCCAGCAGTGTTTCAAGTTGAGGTGCATCCTGATCGGTAGACTGAATGCTAATTTGTAACCAGCTCATAGTGAGGCCTTGAGTCGTTCTTCGAGGTAGTGAATTGAATAGTCCAGTTGACGCAAACCGGCATCACTGACAAGGCGCCGGTGTAAGGGGATATTTGTTGAAATGCCTTCGACCAGCATTTCGTCCAGGGCGTTCTGCATGCGATTGAGTGCTTGATCACGCGTTTCGCCCCAACTAATGACCTTGCCAATCAGACTGTCATAGTAGGGGGGCACACGGTAACCGCTGTAAAGGTGAGAGTCCACCCGTATGCCCAGGCCGCCGGGCGCGTGAAAATGGCTCACGAGTCCAGGCGAGGGTTTGAAGCTGAAGGGGTCTTCTGCATTGATTCGACATTCAACCGCATGTCCCTTGAGCGCCACATCATCCTGTGCAACTGAAAGGGGGAGTCCGCTGGCAATTCTCAATTGCTCGCGAACGATGTCGATGCCTGTAATCATTTCAGTGACAGGATGCTCGACCTGAACGCGGGTGTTCATTTCGATGAAGTAGAATTGTCCATTTTCGTAGAGAAACTCGAAGGTGCCGGCACCCCGATAGCCAATGGTATGGCAGGCATGTACACAGGCCTTCAGAACAGCGTCCCGTGCTTTGGGTTCAATGCCGCTGGCGGGTGCTTCTTCGAGGACTTTCTGATGGCGACGCTGCATGGAGCAGTCCCGGTCGCCCAGGTGAACGACGTTGCCGTGACAATCGGCCAGCACCTGTATCTCGATATGGCGCGGATTTTCCAGGTATTTCTCAAGGTAAACGGATTCGTCGCCGAATGCGGCGCGTGCTTCCGCCTGTGCGATGTGTACGGCGTTGAGTAAAGCGCCCTCGCTATGAACCACTTGCATTCCGCGCCCCCCGCCCCCGGATGCGGCTTTGACGATGACCGGGTAGCCGATGGCTCGTGCGGCTTCCAGCAGTTCCCCGGCGGCGCCGGAAACAGTACCTTTCGAGCCGGGCACTATGGGGACCCCCGCATCTATCATTGCCTGTTTCGCGGAGACTTTATTGCCCATCAGCCGGATGGTGTCGGGACGGGGGCCGATAAAGACAAATCCACTGCGTTCTACTTGCTCGGCAAAGTCGGCATTTTCCGAAAGAAATCCGTAGCCAGGATGAATTCCCATGGCATCGGTAATCTCGGCGGCACTGATAATCGCCGGAATGTTAAGGTAACTTTCACCCGGCGAATTGCCACCAATACAGACCGATTCGTCTGCGAGGCGGACATGCATTAACTCCCGGTCCGCAACGGAATGAACGGCCACGGTGCGAATCCCCATTTCCTTGCATGCCCGCAGGATTCGTAAGGCAATTTCGCCTCGATTAGCGATCAACACTTTTTTCAGCATGATGAGGGGTATCCCATACCGCAGTGACGGCGATGTGCGTACTTAACGGAGAACAAGCAGGGGTTGGTCATATTCTACCGGCTGGCCGTTTTCCACCAGAATGGCTGCGACCGTCCCGGCTTTATCAGACTCAATCTGATTCATCATCTTCATCGCTTCGATGATGCAGAGGGTTTGTCCGGTAGCAACACGCTGACCGACTTCGATAAACGCGGCTGAGGCGGGCGAGGGAGATCGGTAGAAGGTGCCGACCATTGGGGAGCGTATGATGTGCCCTTCCGGCAAAGCAGCGTTTTTGGCGGTGCGGGTCTCTTCCTGGGGGGGCGTGGTGGTGGGTGTCGGGGTGATCGCTGCCACTGGAGCGTTGTTGCCCGCACGACTGATACGGACGGACGACTCGCCTTCGTGTATCTCCAGCTCAAGGATGTCGGTGCCGTCAATCAGTTCAATCAGCTTTTTGACTTTGCGTAGATCCATAATCAGCCGTCCTCAGACCGGTTTGCAATGACGGAGTGCCGCCTGTAGCGCCAGATCGTAGCCCTGGCTGCCGAGCCCGCAGATGACGCCAATCGCAACGTCCGACAGGTAGGAGTGATGACGGAACGCTTCCCGCTTGTGAATGTTGGAGAGGTGCACTTCGATGAACGGAATGGCAGTTGCGAGCAGTGCATCCCTGATCGCTACACTGGTATGCGTATAGGCCGCCGGATTGATCAGAATGCACTGCACTTTTTCAAGGCGGGCCGTCTGGATGCGGTCAACGAGTTCACCCTCGTGGTTGCTCTGGAAAAAGTCCAGCGACTTGCCGTGCTCCGTGGCCTGCTGACGGAGTCGGTCGGCGATATCCTGCAATGTTTCCGAGCCATAAATGTCGGGTTCGCGGGTGCCGAGCAAATTGAGGTTGGGGCCATTGATAACAAGGAGATCGGCCATGAGGTGTCCTGAACGTTAAGGGCATATTGCCGGCAGTTTGCCGCTATTTGGCCGACGTTGCAAGCAGCTTCAAATTCCGGTGCTTAGGTGCAGACGCGGTTGCGTCCTCCATGCTTGGCGCGATAGAGCGCTTCATCCGCTCGCTGGCTGAGCACTTTTGAGTCTTCTTCAGGGCCGTTCAGCTCTGCGACCCCGCAGCTGAAGGTGACTTTCAGTTCGCCCTGCTCATGGGGGTGGCCGAGTTCTCGAAAGCGGTTGAGAATCTCTTCCATAATTCGCTGTCCATCCTTGATGCGTGTTCCTGGCAGCACCAGCATGAACTCTTCACCGCCGTAGCGCCCGATGTGATCTGAGCGACGCAGGCGTTGCTTGAGAAAGAGTGACAGGCTTTTCAAAACCCGGTCGCCCATGGGGTGCCCATAGGTATCGTTGACATTTTTGAAGTGATCAATATCCATCATGGCGACGCAAAGTGGAAGTTCTTTGCGGTTGCAGGCCAGAATGGTCGAGTTCATCAGATTCAGGATGTGGGTATGGTTGTAGAGGCCTGTCAGGCTGTCTCTGACCAGCAGCGCATTCAGCGAGCGGGCCCGGCGTCCACGGTTATGTATGGTCGCAACAAGATGGCGGGGGTTAATGGGTTTCACCAGAAAATCGTCGCCGCCCAGACTCATCGCGTGCAACTGCTTGTTGATGTCATCTTCCGCAGACAGGTAAATGATCGGCACGCCCATGAACTTATCGTCCTGTCGCAGGACTTTCGCCAGTTCCGTTCCCGTGCATCCTGGCATATACATGTCCATGATAATGATTTCAGGTTCAAACTGCTGAAAGGCTTCCAGGGCAATCATCGGATCGGTAATCGCCTTAACTTCCATGCCGGCTTTTTTAAGGGTGTTCTCCATAAAGGTGGCCTGGGCTTTTGAGTCGTCAATGACCAGGATCCGATAGGGCTCAAGCGTATTGCCGCGGGTATACTGATCAATCTTCTCGATGATCACGGAGGTATTGGATGACCCTTGAATGAACTCCTCTCCGCCTGCCCGTGATGATTCCAGGCGTGTGTCGATATCACTTTCCCGGTCACAGACAAAGAGGACGGGCAAAGGGGTTTCAAGGCGCGCCTGGAGCGTTTTGGTCAGGGTGATGCCTTCATTACGCGGGCCGGTGAAATCAGTATCAATCAGCAGGGCTTCAGGCCGACGGCTGTACACGGCTCTTAACAGGCTGGCGGTATCCTGAAAGCTTTCGCCTCTGAAACCAAAAAACTGAAGCTGTTTAACGGCGCGGCGGCTGCTTTCCGCATCATTAAGGCAGATGTAGACCGGGGGTCGCAGATAGGTGCGTTTGCCGCTTTCATGGCTACGATCCGATTTGCGCCCTGTGAGCCCTGCCAGTTTGAGGAAGCCGGCTTCCAGTTCATGGATCGAGGCACCGTCCATGCGCCCCCCGTCAAGGATACGTTTCTTCAGTGCAGCGTTAAGGCTTTGCGCGATGCTGAGATGATCCAACATTTCGAAACGTGCCGCATAGCGCCCCAGTTTGTCCGTTGCATGCTGCAATTCGCTGAGCCAGTGATCGTCGTTCCAGTTCGCCTGAGTCAGTTGTTGCCAGGCCTCCAGCACAACGCGGGCCTGGGTCGTAACCCGTCCGGCAAAGTGCTGTTTGAGCTTTTCCTGTTGGCTTTCCATACGCAGCATAACCTGGCTGTGAATGCTATTCTGAGTAACTATAGCCGCTATCCGATTAGGGGGTAGGTCAGGATCAGCCCCAGAGGAATTTTTTTTGAAAAATCCGATCTCGTTCAAATCATTGTTGCTGGGCACGCTGCTGGTGACCTTGTTGATCCTGCTTGTGGGCCTTTTTTGGTTGGGATATGACCAGAAGCGTACGTTTTTAGAGGAGAATCTGGCGCAACTTTCCCAGGATGCTGCCACCTCGCTTGCATTGTCGATCTCGTCGTCTGCCGGTGCGGGTGACTGGGTGGTGGCATCCACCATGGTGGATGTCATCTTTGACTCCGGGGCCTATGCGCGGGTCGAATTGCGGGACACGGGTGGGAAGACGGTATTTAATCGAACGGCCGCAGAACAGTTCGAGGGGGTGCCAGCCTGGTTGGTAAGAGGGGTGGCTCTGGAAACCCCGGTTGGGGAGGCCGATGTAGTCAGTGGGTGGAAAAAGCTGGGGCATCTTCAGGTGCAGAGCAGTCCTGCTGCCGCGTATCGTGAGTTGTGGCGCAGCTTGAAAAGTCAACTCGTGTGGTTCGCCCTTGTCGCTGTCGGAAGCAGCCTGGTGTTGAGGCTGTTTCTTCATCAAATACTGGCGCCTCTGACGCGATTGGTTGAGGTCGCGGGCCGGATTCAACAGAAAGACTTTGGTATTCGTTTGGCGGTTCCGAAGGTCCGGGAATTGGCCGAAGTGACGGTTGCGGTCAATCAGATGGCTGAACACCTGAACCGGGTGTTTCAGCAGCAGCATGAGACCATTGAGCGTCTGCGTACCCAGACGCTTGTCGATCCTGTTACCGGGCTTGATAACCGGGATAGTTTTGACAGGCGCTTGGGAGCCCTGCTGAATGCCGATGAGGGCGAGGCGGCGGGCTACCTTGTCTTGCTGCAAATCAAGGGCTTTGCTGCGGTAAACCAGGCGTTGGGGCGCAAGCGGGCAGATGTTCTGTTGGCGACGGTGGGAGAGCTGTTGCGCGACGAAGTCAGTGTGGTAAGAGGGCACAATTTGATGGGGCGTCGGGAGGGAGCGCAGTTTGTCGCTTACTTTGCCAACTCAGATGAGCGAGTGGCGAGGGAGTTTGCTGAGCGGTTATTACCTCGGTTGCGCTCGCTGCCAGAACTTCGTCAGGAAGATCACGACGGGGTGGGCGCATTGCATTTTGGGATCGTGCGGAGTCGCAGTGGGCTGGCTTTGTCGGATCTGCTGTCGAGAGCCGATTTTGCCCTGCGCAAGGCCCAGTCTGACTTGCCCTACGGTATCATGGCGCTTCTGGATGAACCGGTTGAAAACGACTCGCCAGTTATGCCTGCCAGCGACTGGCAGGGGTATTTGCGCGATGCACTCTCAGATAATCGTTTCGAGCTTCATTTTCAGCCCATGCTGAAAGCCGACCGATCACGCGTGCTGTTTCATCAGGTGCTTTTACGATTGCGTCTGGAGGGGCGCTTGCTGCCAGCCGGCGAGTTTCTCCCCATGGCTGAGCGTTTTGGTCTAATGCACGATATCGATCATCAGGTGTTGCGCAAAGTGCTGCAGCGCTTAAGTGATCGACCGGAAGATGGCGCTTTGTGTGTAACGCTTTCTTCAGCCTCTTTACACCGCGACGCGTTGGGTCTGGAGCTGCGTCAGCTCTTCGAGCGTTTTCCCATGGCGATCAATCGCTTGCTTCTGGAGGTGCCAGAATATGCGTTGCGGCAGGCCTGGGCCGGTATTGATCAGCTATTGATGTTGCGAACGCAGTTTGGTTTCCGTATTGTGGTAAGCCGCTTTGGCATGAGCGGAATCCCTTTCGGATACCTCGATAGCTGGCCCGTTAACATGATTAAACTGGATCCGGGGCTGGTCGGCTATGTTGACGAGAACCCCCAACATCAGTTTTATTTGCGAAACATTGTGCAGATCGCGCATTCCAAGGATGTTGATGTGATTGTCGTAGGGGTTGAGCGCAAGGAAGAGGTCGACGTGCTGGAGGCGCTGAAAGTGGATGGCCTGATGGGGTATTTTATTTGCAGACCTCAGTCTGAGCCGGTTCATATCTCTTAACTCAAGGTAAGCGATAAAACGATGAAGGATTTTTTGGTAGAGCGCTGGGAAGATATTCAGGATTACCTCGGAGGCGGCACGGTGGCAAAAATTATTGGCGGTTTGGTCGGACTGTATCTGGCGGCAGCTGTCGTCATTGGCTGGTACTGGAGCTGGGAGCCCGAACTCTTTCCTGTGGTTGAGCAGGCCCAGAGCAAGGTTGAGGCTTTGGGTGGAAAGCCCGGCCGCGGCTATGCTACGACGGCGACCTTAATTGGATTGGTTGACACGCTGCTTGAAAAACCGGGGGGGTACATCACCAATGATGTGTTTCCTCCAGGGCTTTGGTTGGACAACATCAGTAATTGGGAGTTTGGTGTTTTGGTTCAGGTGCGAGACCTGGCACGAGCCATGCGCAAAGACATCAGCCGATCTCAGTCGCAGTCATCTGAGGATCCCGACCTCGTCACCGCTGAGCCGCAGTTTAACTTCGACAGTGAGAGCTGGGTGTTACCTGCGACGGAAAGCGAGTACCGTCGGGGGGTTAAGGCCATGAATAAGTACCTTCGCAGGCTGACCAAGGCTGACGGCGCGGAAGCTCAGTTTTACGCGCGGGCAGATAATTTGGGTGAATGGTTGACTGATGTTGAGAAGCGTTTGGGAAGTCTTTCGCAGCGTCTGAGTGAAAGTGTTGGAAAAACCCAGTATGACACGTCTTTGGCGGGTGAAAAATATGCGACCAGTGTCGAGCAGGCCGGCTCTGAACACGAAATCAAAACCGCATGGCTGGAAATAGATGACATCTTTTATGAAGCTCGGGGGACGGCGTGGGCACTGACTCAAATCCTGCGCGCCATTGAAGTGGACTTCGCAGAAGTGTTGAAGGATAAGAATGCTGTCGTCAGTCTGCAGCAAATTATTGCTGAGCTGGAGGGTACACAAGAATCGGTCTGGAGCCCGATGATCCTGAATGGGAGTGGCTTCGGTATGCTGGCTAACCACTCCCTGACCATGGCCTCGTATATCTCCCGAGCCAATGCGGCCATCATTGATCTGCGTACGCTGTTGGCCAAGGGTTAATGCGGCGAACGATTCTGCCATGCGGCCGCTAAACGGGTCGCATTGTCTTTCAGGTGCTTAGGGTTGATGGTGCCAGCAATGATGCTGGTGACCCCGGGTACTGACAGAATATGCTCAAAGGCGGTGCTCACCGAATCGTGCTGAGCCCCATGCAGCGAATGGCCACTGGCAAACGCTTTTTTGATAAAAATGCCTTTCTGGTGAGCGTAAGCGTAACGTATAACGCTTGCTTCACTTGTCTCTACCTGATTGTAGGTCACCATGGCAACATCAAGGTGTTGAAGTGCCGCCAGTCCCCCTTCGACGGTCTTGCCAGAAAAGCCGATTGCCCTGACTTTCCCGTCTCGTTTGAGGCGCTGCAAGGTCGGGACAACCTCGGTCTGCTCAAGAACGGCCAGGTCATCCCCATTTGAGTGGATCAGAACCAGATCGAGATAGTCCGTTCGCAGGCGTTTCAGGCTTCTCTCCACGCTGGCTTGCGTGTGAGCGGCAGAGAAATCAAAGCGCGACGCACCATCCTCAAACTCCTCCCCGGTTTTGGTGGAGAGAATCCAGTGATGTCTTTGTCCTGCCAGCAGTTTTCCCAGGCGTTCTTCGCTGATGCCATAGGCCGGTGCGGTATCCAGCAGGTTGATGCCCAGGTCGCGCGCCAGATCCAGTAACTCACTTATGGCCTGATCGTTGGGGAGTTCAAACGCTGTGGGGTATTTGACGCCCTGGTTACGCCCGAATTTGACGGTACCCAAACCCAGTAAGCTGATGGATAACGTTGTGCCTGGTATCAGGTGGCGAGGAACTAGCAAAAGTATTTCTCCCAGGGGGAGGGCGTAGCGGGTGGGTGAGGCACGAAGGCCAGTCGTTCGCGTCGTACCTCGTCGGGTGTGCTCTGTGCCCATGGCGCTGACAGATGCTCAAAGACCGCATCTGCCAGGTTGGGGGTCAGTGCCAGCTTGGTTGGCCAGGCCGTGATCACATTTCCCTGCGTGTGGACAAATGCGGAATCCGGGCGAGTCAGGGCGTTTTGCCGGGGCTCGGCACGATTGATCAAAAAGCTCTTCCATTCGGTTTTACCCAGGTCGATCCAGGGCAGGATGTCCTTTAACAGGGTTTTGGCCGACTGGATCTGGCGTTCGCTATCGAGTTCGACGCCGGTTTCAGCCAGGTTGCCACCGAGATACCAGATGGGGCGTCCCTCGGAGTCATAATGGGTTGTGATGGTAATCAGGGGTTTGGAGCCTGAGCCGATACAGTGCGCAAAAATCGGGTGGGGGTAGTCATGGCGAACCAGCACCATATGCAGTGGTCGGCGCTGCATTGCCGGAACCTGAAAGCCGGCCGAGTGCAGCAGACTTTCATTGCCTTCGCCTGCCGTAAAAATGACATGCTGTGCTTCTATGCGAACTTTCTTCTGTTTGCCCTGCAGGATTACGGCATTGATTGCCTCGCCATCCACTTCAAAGGTGTTAGGCTGGGTACCATTGTATTGATAAATGCTGTCACGGTAAGGTCCTGACAGGCACTCAATCACAGACGGGATATCCAGAACCAGCTCTTTTAACGCATAAAAATTGCCATGAAAGCGGTCGTTGTTGAAGGCTTCTGGTCGGCTGGCACTGGTATTAGACTCAATCTTGTCTCCCAGCGCCCTGCTGGCAAAGAACGCAGTCAGTTTGGACGTTAGTCTGTCTCTTGACCACATGTAGTGATGGTCAGACGCGATGCGTGCGTCCCGCAGGTCAATTTCACCCTGACCTTCGATACAGTGCTGCCAGCGTGTCGGCATTTCAGCGATCGCATTGGTGGCCTTGCTTAACGCGCCATTAAGCGAATACTTGGTGCCGCCGTGGATGATGCCCTGGGAGTAGTTGCTTTGCATGCCTCCCAATACCTCTTTTTCCAGCAGGACTGACTGATAACCTGCTTTTCTAAGGCGGTGGTGAAGCCAAAGACCTGCAATTCCACCACCAATGATGACAACATCTTGTATTATGGTTTCCACTGTATCGTGTCCACTAAGGCAAAATTCAAGTATACCCGTATTTGACCGCGCTCCAAAGCACCCAGCCGTGCAGCGCAGCACTCCCGACCCAGAGGAAAACATGGCCCGATTGCTCTACACCCTGACGCACTACCTGCTACTACCGGTCTTGCTGCTACGAATCGTCATTCGTGAGCGGCAGTCACCGGGTTATGGTAAACGGTGGTGGGAACGTCTTGGCTGGTCGCCCCGCATTCCAGGTGATGAAGCGCCGATCTGGTTGCATGCCGTATCGGTGGGCGAAACCATCGCGGCCAAACCGCTTGTGGATGCGCTGAGAGCGCGCTACCCCCAGGTTCCGATACTCGTAACTGGCATGACAGCAACGGGGGCTGAGCGTGTCACGACGTTACTGGGTGACAAGGTCGTACATTCCTTTGCGCCTTATGATACCCCGGATATCGTCAGTCGTTTTCTGATGCGGGTTAAGCCGCGCGCGCTGCTGATTATGGAAACTGAACTCTGGCCCAACTGGGTGGCAGGCTGTCGGCGTCGCGACATTCCTGTTTTGTTGCTTAACGGGCGAATGTCAGAGAAATCGGCAAAAGGCTATGCGCGGGTGAGGGCATTGAGTCGCCCGCTGTTTTCAAGCCTGAGCTGGGTTGCGGCTCAAACGGATCCTGACGCTCGTCGCTTTGCGGATCTTGGGGTTCGGCGTGAAGCCCTGAGCGTCAGCGGAAGTATTAAATTTGATGCGCCGCTCCCCCCTCAGATTCAGGAGAACGCGAAAGCCTGGCGCACCGAGTATTGTCCGGGAAGGCTGATTTGGGTTGCGGGAAGCACCCATGAAGGCGAGGAGGCGCTTTTGCTGGCGGTTCATCAACAATTGCTGGCGGTTTTCCCTGATTTGCTGCTCATACTGGTACCTCGTCACCCTGAGCGCTTCAGCCCTGTAGCAGAACTGGTGAAAGCCTCGGGGCTTTCGTTTGTCCGGCGCAGCGGCGGGGATGTGACGCTGGCAGGCGTTCAGGTTTTAGTTGGGGATACAATGGGCGAGCTGCTGTTTTTCTACGCGGTGGGGGACATTGCATTTGTTGGGGGCAGCCTGATTCCTCGGGGGGGGCATAACCCCCTCGAACCCGCGGCCTTGGGTAAGCCGGTACTGATGGGGCGCCACGTGTTTAATTTTCAGGTGATCTGTGACGAGTTGGCAGCAGAAGAGGCCCTGGTACTGGTGGACAGCGAGCAAGTGCATGCCTGTGTTCTGGGCTGGCTGTCGCAACCAGAAGAACGATTGCGGCGCGGTGAACAAGGGCGTCGTTGCATGGAGCGAAATCGAGGCGCTTTACAGCGCCTCCTGGTTGGAATTGATCAGCGTCTGGGGCTCAGCCGCCGCTGATGCGAACGGGTGCTGTCAGCATCTGATTCAGCCGGTCAAGGTCACCTTGCTGTAATGCCCCAGTCGTCTGTCTGAGGGTCAGGCGATTAAGAATGTAATCATAACGGGCGTTTGCATAGGCGCTCAGGGAGACGTAATACTTTCGCTCTGCATCAAGTACTTCTACGATGTTCCGGGTGCCTACATCATAGCCTGCACGGGTTGCCTGCAGTGCACTCTCGTTGGAAATGGTTTCCTGTTTTCGGGCCTGAATCGCTTCTGCATTGGTTTGCAGCGAGCGATAGAGGCTGCGGAGTTGCAGGCGTACGTTGCGCTGTGCCGTTAATAAGCCCTGTTCAGCCTGATCAACCTGGTAGCGGGCCTGACGGGTGCTGGCCTGGGTACTGCCACCAAGATAAATCGGAACGTTGAGGGTCAGACCAATTTTAGTGTCGGTTTGTTTGTCATCCTGGGTATAGGGGCCTGTGTAGTCGCTGTAACCCGCCGATGCGCCAAGATCCAGAGTGGGGTAATAACCTGCCTGCTTGGCCTTGAAATTCTTGCGTGCGCTTTCCAGTTGCCAGACAGCGCCTTTAATCAAGGGACTGTTTTCCAGTGCAATTTGCTCCAGGTTCGTGAGTTGGTCGATTTCAGTCTCCTCGACCGACAAGGTTTCATTCAGCGGGTGAATCTGGTCAACAAACTCTCCAGTGATGCGCTGAAGCGCTTCCAATGCGATATCCAATTGTCCCTGAGTGTTAATCCGGGTGACTTTACCGGAGTCGTAAATGGCTTTGGTTTCGTGAACCTCAGTGATGGCAATCAGTCCGACTTCGAAACGTTCTTTGGCCTGTTCCCATTGGCGACGAAAGGCGGCTTCGGCCTTTTTGGCCGTTTCCAGGTCATCCATGCCCCGCAGAACCGTAAAATATGCATTGGCGGTGCGGTAAAGAAGATCCAGCTGCGCGGATCGGTAGTCTTCGTTGGCCTTTTGTTCGCTGTCTTTGCTCGCCTGATACGTGTATAGGCTGTCCATTGCCAGCAAAGGCTGCGTGACACTAAGTTGCACACCGCTGGTCAGGTAGCTGTCTTCAGGGAAACGGTCAGGGTTCATGTCGGTGTGCTCAGTTGAGGCGCCGGCCGCCACGATGGGCATCAGTGCTGAGCGGCTCAGATTGGTGTTCTCTGCCTGCGCATTTCGGCCGGCGGCTGCAGCGGCCAGTTCCGAGTCATAGTTCAGGGCTTTCTGGTAAGCGGTGCTCAGATCAATGGCCCAACCGGGAGTGCTCGCCCCTGCGAGTGCTATAGCGGCGGTTAACAGTAGAGGCCTAGGTGAAAAGCGCGCAAAAGTTTTCATTTTGGTACGGTACCCGGTTTGTGAATAGTGCGACTTATGTTAGCGTTGTGAACATCCTTATACAATCGGATGGACTATCGCATGGGAACGTCCCGTTTTTCACATGAAGACGTAGAAGTCACTGAGACTGAAACGGTCTACAAAGGCTTTTTTCGAATGCAGCAGTATCGGCTGCGTCATCGTCTCTACGGAGGCGGGTGGTCGGGCAGCCTCAAGCGAGAACTGCTGGTAAGAGGGAACGCGACCTGTGTTTTACCCTATGATCCCGTTGCAGATCAGGTTGTGCTCTGCGAACAGTTTCGTATCGGTGCCTTGCTACACGAGCGATCCCCCTGGCTGTTGGAGTTGGTCGCGGGCATTAACGAGCCCGGCGAATCCTCGGAGTCGGTGGCGGTGCGTGAAGCCGAAGAAGAGGCAGGACTCATCTTGCTTGGTCTGGAAAAGATCTGCGACTATCTGACTTCCCCGGGCGGCAGCTCAGAGTCTGTGGAGCTTTGGTGTGGAAGGATTCAAATTCCAGCATCTGCGGGTATTTTTGGTTTGGCTGACGAGGGCGAAGATATTCACACGCGTATCATGGGGCGTCAACAGGCCTATGAGGCGATAGCGGCCGGACGAATCTACAACGCGGCCACCATCATGGCATTACAGTGGCTTCAGCTCAATCACCATCGCTTGCGGGAGCAGTGGGGCCCCGGTCGGCCCGTTGGGACAGATTTCGCTTGAAGCGCCCTTATGTGCCGGACATTCGTGAGTTCGGATATCTGTGCGAGTCTAATTATCGTCGCGTCGAAACCCTTTTTCCTCGCCTGGAAGCCGGCGTTCGTCTGCAGCTGGAGCTTTCCAGCGGGGACCACTTTATTGGGCAGATCGAGGTGGATGTCGAAAATGACAGTCGATATACCCAAACCCTGCTGATGCGCCAGACACAGGCTGCCGGGCCATGGCTCAACGACCCGCTGCTCAAGGTGCGTCTCTATCATGATGCCAGAATGGCTGAGGTGATCAGCGCCCGTAATCACCACTTTATTGACGGATGCTACGATTACCCGAATCGAAAAATGCATCTGCCGGATGAAAAATTTCAGCTTAACCGTTTCCTCGCCGATTGGTTGCAATTCTGCCTGCGTCACAAGTCCCCTGCTAAATAGTTGTTTTTTGTGAAAGCAGGGCTGGAAAACTGGCATTGAAGTCGTATAGTTAAATGAGTATGGGCGACTGTTGGGTCGTCTGACAATCTAACCCGGGTTCAGTGACGTGGCAAAGAAGGGCTCCTCCATTAAAGTCGTGCAAATCACCGATTGCCATCTGCGCGCAGAGGCTCATGGCGCACTATTGGGTATGAAAACCCTGGAAAGTCTTGATGCCGTGCTGGAGTTGGTCGAGCGGGAACAGGAGTCGCCTGACCTTGTTTTGCTGACAGGCGATCTGGCTCAGGATGGTTCTGAAGGCGCCTACCAAACGCTCCGTGCCCGAATGGGTAAGCGCTTTGATTGCCCGGTGATTTGGTTTATGGGAAACCATGACAACGCCAGCGCGATGCAGTCTGCGGCTCAGGGAACGGATTGCCTGCGCAAATCGCTGACGCTGGGTGACTGGCATATTATCTGTCTCGATAGCAGTGTGCCCGGTAAGGTTCATGGCAAGCTCGAGGCGGCTGAGCTGGCATTTTTAGACGCAGAATTGCAAACGCATGCTGACAAGCATGTGATGGTGGTTTTTCATCATCATCCCGTTGCGATTGGATCTGCCTGGATGGATAGCATCGGCTTGCGCAATGGCCCGGACTTTTTGTCGGTCATTGATCGCTTCAGCCATGTACGTCTGGTGCTGTGGGGGCATGTGCATCAGGCCTTTGATTCAAGCTACAACGGCGTTCGCCTGCTGGCTTCACCGTCAACCTGTGTCCAATTTAAGCCCCTGTCCCATGCCTTTGCCCTGGATGAAGCCGCTCCCGGTTACCGGCGCATCCTGCTGCAGCCAGATGGAACGCTGGATACTGAGGTTCTGCGGGTTGATCATATCGAATTCGAGGTTGATCTCGATAGCAAAGGCTATTAGGTGACTGAAGGCGCCGCGTCAATTTTGTATCTTCATGGTTTTCGGAGTTCCTCGGCCTCGGCCAAAGTGACCTGTTTTCGTGAGTGGTTGGCGCAACACCTCCCACCTGTTGTGCTGGTTGCCCCGGATCTGCCACCTTCCCCTGATGCCAGCATTCAACTTGCCATGCAATTGCTGGCGGATTCATCTAAAAAATGGCTTGGCGTTGTCGGCAGCTCCCTGGGAGGCTATTATGCAGCCTATCTTTCCGAGCACTCTGGTTTGCCGGCAGCATTGATCAACCCTGCTGCATATCCCTATCGGCTTTTTCAGGATTACCTCGGGGAGCATCAGAACCTGTATACGGGTGAAGTGTTTGAGTTAAAAGCTTCTTACCTGGATGAGCTGCGGGCGCTGGATGTGCTGCAACCCCGGCATCCTGCCCGCTTGCTACTGCTCCTGCAAACAGGGGACGAGACGCTCGATTATCGCGAGGCACTGGAAAAGTATCCGCATTCACCTGCCTGGATCAAGCCGGGTGGTCGACACGAGTACAGTGATTTTAATATGGCATTGCCCGCAATTCTTGGGTTCATGGGATGCGCTCCTGATTTATAGGGGGCAGTGCTACAGGCTCTTTTCTGACAATAGGTAACATCATGGGAAACCGTACACCTCTCTACGATGCACACATTGCAGCCCGGGGGAAAATAGTTGATTTTTCCGGTTGGGATATGCCCATTCACTATGGTTCTCAGCTGGATGAGCATCGGGTAGTGCGCGAACATGCCGGTGTTTTTGATGTCTCACACATGACGATTGTGGATGTAACAGGTGCTGATGCGACTCGTTTTCTTCGCCGCCTGTTGGCGAATGATGTTGCGCGTCTGGTCACGACCGGAAAAGCGCTTTACACCGCGATGTTGAACGAGCAGGGCGGCGTGATTGACGACCTGATTGTTTATTTGACGGATTTTGGTTACCGACTGGTCGTTAACTGTGGTACCCGCGAGAAAGATCTGAGTTGGATCGGCCAGAACGCCTCTGCCTTTGAGGTCCAGATTGAGGAGCGGCCAGAGTTGGCGATGCTTGCTGTCCAGGGCCCGGAGGCCGCTGCGATCGTCGCTCAACTGAGCGATGGCGCCGATGAGGCATTACTGGGGCTGGGGAATTTTTACTCACTGTTCTGGAAGGGGCGCATGTACTGCCGGACGGGGTATACTGGCGAAGATGGTTTTGAAGTCATTCTGCCCGGTTCTGAAGCGGAGGGATACTGGCAGGCACTATTGGCTGCGGGTGTTAAGCCGTGTGGCCTGGGGGCGCGCGACACCTTGCGTCTGGAAGCAGGGATGAATCTGTATGGTAGCGATATGGACGAATCGGTATCGCCGCTGGAAGCCGGTATGGGCTGGACGATTGCCTGGAAACCGGAAGAGAGAGATTTTATCGGTCGCGCAGCACTGGAAACGCAACGTCGGGTCGGACATCGGCTTCAAGTAGGACTCGTACTGAAAGAGCGCGGCGTCATGCGGGGCCATCAGCGGGTTGATACGGCCGTGGGTGACGGAGAAATTACCAGTGGCAGCTTCTCGCCCACACTGGGTGTTTCAATTGCGCTGGCTCGTGTTCCCGCTAAAATGGAGGCTTCATCGGTAAGGGTAGATATCCGCGGTAAGCTGTACTCCGTTGAGGTGGTGAAACCGCCTTTTGTCCGACAGGGTAAACCCTTGGTTTCCCTGGACTGACCCCGTTGGTATTCAATCAACTAATTTTTATAGACACTACAGAGGACACAGGGGTATGACTCAGATCCCAAAAGAATTGAAATATGCATCTACCCACGAATGGGCGAGGCTTGAGGAAGATGGCACGGTGACCGTAGGTATTACTGACCATGCTCAGGACTTGTTGGGTGATGTGGTTTTTGTCGAGCTACCCGAACTGGGCTCAGAGATGAGTGCAGGTGGGGAGGCCGGTGTCGTCGAATCGGTCAAGGCGGCTTCAGATATCTATGCGCCGGTTTCCGGTGTGGTGGTTGAAATCAACGAGAGCCTTCAGGATACACCTGAGCTGGTCAACAGTGATCCTTATCACGACGGGTGGTTCTTCCGAATCAAGCCCTCCGATGCCTCTGATCTGGACGATCTGCTAGATGCGGCCGGCTATCAGGAAGCGTGTGAAGAAGAACACTGAGTTCAGACCCGCCTAGAGACAATTACCGATACAGGAACCCGGCATGCCCTTCATTCCACACACCCAGGACGACGTCAGTCGTATGCTGGCCGCACTGAACCTGGATTCCGTGCAGCAACTATTTGACGAAGTTCCGGAAAACCTTCTGGTCCGCGAGCTGAATATCCCCGAAGGCGTCACCGAGATGACCCTGCTGCGCGAAATGAAACAGCGTGCGGAAGCGAACTTCAGCGGCGCGATGTATTTGGGTGCTGGCGCCTATGAGCACCATATTCCGGCGGCAGTCTGGGATGTGGTCTCACGTGGCGAGTTCATGACTGCCTATACGCCCTATCAGGCAGAGGCCAGCCAAGGCACTTTGCAACTGGTCTACGAATATCAGTCGATGATGACGGCGCTGATGGCGATGGATGTTTCAAATGCGTCACTCTATGACGGCGCCTCAGCCCTTTCTGAGGCCATCCTTATGGCGGTCAGAGCCAGCAAGCGGCGTAGTGGGCACTCTGTGCTGGTGGCCGGAACGCTCAACCCGCGCTATACCCGAGCGGCACGGGCGATCGTGGAAACGCAGGGAATTGATGTGCAGGTGCTGGATTTTGATCACGCGCGCCTCACTTTGGATGAAGCGTCGTTGTCCGCCTGGGAGGGTCGCGATGATTTGACGGCACTGGTCATTCCCATGCCGAACTTTTTCGGGCGCATTGAAGAGGTTAACCGACTGACGGATTGGGCTCACCAGCGGCAGATTACGGTCATTGGTGTGGTCAATCCTATCGCGGTTTCCTACCTGCTACCGCCCGGTCAATGGGGGCAAAAGGGGGCTGACATCGTCGTCGGCGATGGACAGCCGCTTGGGCTTCCTCTTGCATCAGGCGGCCCCTATTTTGGCTTCATGTGCTGTCGTCAGAGCCTGGTCAGGCAAATGCCGGGGCGAATCATTGGACGGACGGTTGACCTTGAAGGACGGACGGGCTTTACGCTGACCTTGCAGGCCCGTGAGCAGCATATCCGGCGAGCCAAGGCTACGTCGAATATTTGCACCAATCAGGGTTTGGCTGTCACGGCGGCGACAATACACATGGCGTTACTCGGCGGCGAAGGGCTTCAGTCTGTGGCCAAGGCGTCTATGGCCGGCGCCGAAGCCCTGAAGCAGAAGCTGGCACGTGTGAGCGGCGTGTCGATCGTCGGTGTGGGGCCGGGCTTTCACGAATTCGTGGTTCGTCTTCCGCGTGAAGCCGGTAAGGTTGTCCTTAAAATGGCAGAGAAAGGTGTGTTGCCAGGACTGGATCTTGGACGTGAATATCCCCTCTTGCGAGACTGTCTGCTGGTCTGTGTGACCGAGACCAAGACGCTGGCTGATCTGGAGCAGTACGTTACCGTACTGGAAGAGACCTTGAAGGAGTGTAGCGCATGCTGATTTTTGAACGTGGCGCCAGCGGACGTCAGGCCACCGCACAAGTACCGCAGACGGAGGGTTTGGCTGTTCCGGACATGCCGGATGCGTTATTGCGCAAAATGCCTCCGGCCCTTCCGGCTGTCAGTGAACTGCAGGTTGTGAGGCATTACACTAATCTGTCGCGTAAGAACTTTTCCATTGATACCCAGTTCTATCCGCTCGGCTCCTGTACCATGAAGTACAATCCACGGGGCGCTCATAAAGCGGCCAGTTTGCCGGGCTTTCTGGCGCGTCACCCCCTGACACCTGCAGCGCTGAGTCAGGGCTACCTGCGTGCTTGTGGGATCTTCAGGAAATATTGAAAGAAGTGACGGGCATGGCGGGTGTTTCTCTGGCACCGATGGCCGGTGCTCAGGGCGAGTTTGCCGGCATCGCCATGATTCGGGCTTATCACTTGTCGCGCAATGATACCCAGCGGGATGAAATCATTGTGCCGACGGCTGCCCACGGAACGAATCCTGCGACGGCCACGATGTGTGGCTATAAAGTCCGCGAGGTGCCCGTTCTGCCGGATGGTGATGTGGATGTTGAGGCGCTTAAAGCGGCACTGGGTCCTCAGACCGCCGGGCTTATGTTGACAAATCCTTCAACCTGCGGTGTCTTTGAGCGGAAAATTCAGGAAATTGCCCGACTGGTTCACGAGGCCGGGGGGCTGCTGTATTACGATGGCGCCAATCTGAATGCTATTCTGGGTAAGGTGCGTCCGGGTGACATGGGCTTCGATGTGATGCACATGAACCTGCACAAGACCTTTGCGACCCCGCATGGTGGTGGTGGACCTGGATCAGGCCCTGTGGCGGTCAATGCGCGACTCAAGCCCTTTCTCCCGACGCCGTTTGTCGTGAATGAAAACGGCCGGTTGGACTGGGCTGAGGGCGATCAGGCGCCTCAGAGTATTGGGCCGCTCTCCGCCTTTGCGGGTAACGCTGGGATTAACCTGCGCGCCTATGCTTATGCGCGCTTGCTCGGTAAGTCCGGTATGCCGCGTGTAGCTGAGTATGCCACCCTTAATGCAAATTATCTTGCCAGGCGTTTGGTCGATGTGGGTTATACACTGGCCTATCCGCAGCGACGTGCGTCCCACGAGTTTATTCTGACCCTGGCTCCAGAGGAGCGGGCAACGGGCGTCTCTGCTATGGATTTCGCCAAACGCTTGCTGGATTTCGGCGTGCACGCGCCGACCACTTACTTCCCCTTGTTGGTGCCAGAGTGCTTTTTGATTGAGCCGACGGAAACCGAGGGTCTGGATGAGCTTGATAACTTTGTCGAAGCCATGCGGCAGATTCGGGCAGAAGCGCAGGACAAACCCGAGTGGGTTAAAGGGGCTCCGTATACCTTGCCGGTCAGACGGCTGGATGATGTGAAAGCGGCACGTGAGTTGAACCTGGCATACAAAGCGGAGAGCTAGACGCTCTCCGGGGCCAGGCTGATCCCCATTTCTTCAAACGTTTGGCGCATATCCTCAAGGTCGTAAGAGCTGAGCCCGACAAATTCGAGCACCTGTTTTTTGATGCGTTGCCACTCATAGTCGATGGATTGATTGCCAAAGGTGACATGATTGCCGCAGAGGTGCTCAGCAATCTTCAGAATCGACAAGAGCGTTCGCTTGTTGGAAGAGCTATTTGCGCCCGCCTCGAACACCCGTTCAATGGCATGGTGTTCTGCAATTGCCTGGCAGATGTCAACGGGTAAATTCCAGGACTTTGCCGTGTAATACCCCACCACGCTGTGGTTGGTGTTATAAACCTCGTTTTCCGTATCGGTGATTCGCTTGTGGGGTTCGGCATACGCTTTTTCCAATAGCGCCAGATAACCTGGAAAACGCTGCATCATCAAGGGAATGCCGCAATTGTGAAAAAGTCCCAGGGCATAGGCCTGATCCGGTGCAGGGCTCCCAATCCGTTTGGCAATGTTGAATGCAATCTGTGAAATATCGTTTGCGGTGTCCCAGAATCGTGTCAGTTCCACGATGGTTTCATCACTCATTTCGCCTTTGATCGAAATACCGTTAATAATGTTGATGACACTATGTAATCCCAGCAGAGAGACCGCTTGAGATATCGAAGTAATCTTATTCGAGAGCGCAAAAAAAGGTGAATTAACGAATTTCAAGATCGTTCCAGACAAGCCCACATCCAGGCTGATTAGTTCTGCGATGCGACGAATGTCTGGGTTCGGCATCACCTGCTCCATTTGCAAATCCACCAGAATCTGGGGTTGAGGGGGAATCTTAATTCCCTGCAGGATGTGCTTGATCTGGTCTTCAGTAAGATCGGTGCTCATATCGGGCCTGGCTAGTTATGCTCGCTATCTGGAGTTTAGCTAGTTTAGCCCAATGGCGCTGGAAGTGTGTTTTAAAGCGTAACCGTCGTGACGGTTTTTGAACATTTCGACCTATGCACACGATGACGTGTGCGCACTGTAATACTACGGGCGTAATGACATGATTTCCCAGCCTCTTTCCCGGGCGACCCGGGTCAATTCGGCATCGGCATCGACGGCCACTGGTCGGCCCACGCGCTCCAGCAGGGGGATGTCGTTATGTGAGTCGCTATAAAAACAGGCCTCCTCAAGGGAGTTAGGGTGGGATTTGAGCCAATGTTCCAGTCGGGTGACTTTGCCCTCCTTGTAGCTCGGAGTGCCCTGAATTTTGCCGGTAAACTGGCCATTCACGACTTCCGGGTCGGTGGCAATCAGGTCGTCTACGCCTAACGCTTTGGCAATGGGTTCCGTTACGAAGCGATTCGTTGCCGTGATGATGAGCAGATAGTCGCCTTTCGCGCGATGCAGGCTCAGCAGGCGGACGGCCGCATCCAGAAATAAAGGCTCGATCCGTTTACGTAAGAAGTCAGCACGCCACGCATGGAGTTGTTCCATGGAAAAGCGGGTCAGGGGTTCAAGCGCAAACTCCAGGTACTTGTGAATGTCGAGACGTCCTTCCAGGTAGTCCTGATAGAAAACGTCATTGGTGGCTTTGTGGTGCGCGGCGTCGACAATGCCGAGTTCAATCAGGTAGTCACCCCAGGCATGATCGCTATCTCCAGCAATCAGGGTGTTGTCGAGATCAAATATCGCCAGACTCACGCGCGGCCTCCGGGTTCGTGCATTTAAAAACAGCAATTATCCCCGATTACGCGAATGGCTGCATCTCAGTGTTTGTCATTTGCCGGACAATTATGGAAAAATGACGGATAATAAGGGTTAATGCGCATAATAAAGAGGTCGACGGTGATAGATTCGGAAGGTTACAGGCCTAATGTGGGGATCGTCCTGACGAATCAAGAAGGACGTGTATTCTGGGCCCGACGCATTGGCCAGGATTCCTGGCAATTCCCTCAGGGGGGGATAAAGCGCGACGAAACGCCAGAAGAGGCATTGTACCGTGAGCTGCACGAAGAAGTCGGTTTGGGGCCAGAGTCCGTGAAAATCCTGGCGTTGACCAAAGGGTGGTTGCGGTATCGCTTACCCAAGAAAATGATTCGGCATGATTCGCATCCGGTGTGTGTGGGGCAGAAACAGAAGTGGTATTTGCTTCGCTTGTTGTCAGATGATACGGGTATCAGTACCAGTATGTCTGAAACGCCAGAATTTGATGGCTGGCAATGGGTCAGTTATTGGTATCCACTTGGGCAGGTTGTGTCGTTCAAGCGGGAAGTCTACAGACGGGCTATGAAGGAGTTTGCCCCCCTCGTTTTTCGTCGGGAGAACTGAATATGACAGCGGTCGGCAATGCTTAACCTGCTGCGACGCATAGTACAGGAAGTTAATGCCGCGCCGGGTTTGGATCAGGCGCTCCGGGTCATCGTGACGCGAGTGCGCGCTGCGATGGGGACGGAGGTCTGTTCAATATACTTGCTGGACCCCGACAGCAATCGTTATTTTCTGATGGCTACCGAAGGGCTGAATCCTGATAGCATCGGCAAAGTGACATTGGGGCATTCGGAGGGCCTTGTGGGCCTGGTTGGGGTCAGGGAAGAGCCTTTGAATCTGGATGATGCTCCTGAGCATCCCCGCTACCGTTATTTCCCTGATACCGGTGAAGAAAAATTCCGTTCCTTTCTCGGCGTTCCCATCATTCATCATCGCAAGGTGCTCGGTGTATTGGTTGTGCAACAGCAGGATAGCCGACTGTTTGATGAGGGGGAGGAAGCATTCCTCGTCACTGTCTCGGCGCAGTTGGCTGCCGTCATTGCCCATGGCGAAGCGACCGGTATTCTGTCCGGCCTGAGTTTTGCCGGGCAACAGGCCCGTGATGTGTGTTTCAAAGGGGCGGCCGGTGCTAACGGTGTCGCGATTGGTCATGCGGTGGTGAGCTATCCCCCCGCAGATCTGAATGTTGTACCCAATAAACTCATCACTGACATTGGCGGTGAACTCGCCCAATTGGATGCCGCTGTGGCAGCGGTGCGTCTGGATATCGAAAACGTCGGTCGGGAGTTGGCAAGTCGGATTCGGCCAGAGGAAAGGGCGTTGTTCGATGTCTACCTGGGTATCCTCGATGAGCAGGCTCTTACCGGTGAGGTCAAAGCACTGATTCAAAAGGGGCACTGGGCACAAGGCGCCTTACGGGCGGTCGTACTGGAATATGTCAGTCACTTCGAGGCGATCGCAGACAGTTATCTGCGTGAGCGTGCGGTCGATATCCGTGACCTGGGGCAGCGCGTGCTGGCCTACCTGCAGAAGCAGTCCTCAACGCTGCAGCGGGAGTATCCTCCCGATACCATCCTGATCAGTGAGGAGCTGACTCCCGCGATGCTGGGCGAAGTTCCGCGTGATCGGCTTCGCGGACTGGTGTCCGTGCGTGGCTCGAGTAATTCACATGTTGCCATTCTGGCGCGTGCCATGAATTTGCCCTGCGTGCTCGGCGTCGTCGATATGCCAGCAGGAAAGCTTGAAGGCATGGAGATGATCGTGGACGGCTACAACGGCGAGGTGTTTGGTTACCCCTCTGCAGAGCTGATCACCTATTACCAGCGTATTGTCGAAGAAGAAAAACAGGTCTCCTCTGATCTGGAAAAGCTGCGCGATTTACCTTGTCGAACCGAGGATGGTCAGGATATCAGTTTGTGGGTGAATACCGGCCTGATGACCGATGTGATGCGCTCATTGAGCCATGGGGCAGAAGGGGTTGGCCTGTACCGAACGGAAGTTCCCTTCATGATCAGCGAGCGATTTCCCAGTGAGCTTGAGCAGCGGGACTGTTATCGCGAGCAGCTGGAGGCGTTTTATCCCAATCCGGTGACGATGAGGACGCTGGATATCGGTGGGGATAAGACGCTGCCCTATTTCCCGATCTCCGAAGAAAATCCGTTTCTGGGGTGGCGCGGCATCCGTGTAACGCTGGATCATCCGGAGATTTTTCTTGGGCAGGTTCGTGCGATGATCAAAGCCAGCGAAGGCTTGGATAACCTGCGCATCCTATTGCCGATGATTTCCAATATCTCTGAGGTGGAGGAGGCTCTGCGCCTGATATATCGGGTCTATCACGAAGTTCGTGAGGATGGAATTGACGTTGTGATGCCGCCGATTGGTGCAATGATTGAAGTGCCAAGCTCTGTCTTTCAGGTCAAAGAAATTGCGGAGAGGGTCGATTTTATCTCCGTGGGAAGTAACGACCTGACTCAATATTTGCTTGCGGTTGATCGCAATAATCCGCGTGTCGCTAACCTCTACCAGCCTTTTCACCCTGCTGTTCTGCACGCCCTGTATAAAATCAGTCTGGATGCTCAAGCGGCGGGTAAGCCCCTGAGTATTTGCGGTGAGCTGGCTGGTGATCCGGGCGGGGCGATTATTTTGACAGCGATGGGTTATCGATTCCTCTCAATGAATGCCGTGAATCTGCCGAGAGTCAAGCTGGTGCTTCGCTCCATTTCGATGGAGTGGGCAGAAGATGTATTAAGGCGTCTGTTAGCCTGTGATACTCCGCAGCTGGTGCGCAGCACGCTGGAGTCCTGCCTGCGTGAAGCCGGCTTTGAGTTTTTTACGCGGCCCTCAGGGAAGGCTGGGTCAGATTAGTATGACTGTTCTAAATTGCTCTGTTAGCTTCATTTGAATTCGGTTTAACTCGTTTTTGGCAGGTAGATAGCTGGAAACTGAATAACTTGATCCGGATTCGGGCAGGCTGTGCCCCGAAGTCCTATACTGAAGAGAGTGTCAGATCATGCGTAGAGGTCAGTCCATGAAAGAAACCGCTCAAAATCCCCCGCCCAAAGGTAAAATTGCGTTGGTGTTGGGAGGTGGAGGCGCCTTGGGGGGCATCTATCAGATCGGGGCACTTCGTGCGATGGACGAGGCCTTCGAAGGGCTGGATTTCAATGATCTGTACGCCTATGTCGGCGTGAGCGCGGGGTCGTTTGTTGCGGCCAATCTGGCGAACCAGATGACGACGGCACAAATGTGCCGGATTTTCGTGAAGAACGAATCCGACGTTCACCCCTTTCACCCTGAGGTTTTTTATCGACCGGCCATGCGCGAGTATGTGCGACGCATGCTGTCGGTGCCTGGGCTATTGACGGAAGCCTGCGCCCGTTTTATCGAGAATCCACGGGATCAGAGTTTGCTTGAATCGATGACGATTCTGGCACAGGCTATTCCAGCGGGGCTGTTTGATAATCAGGGGCTGCAGGATTACCTGGAGCGTTCCTACAACTTGTTGGGGCGTACGAACGATTTTCGCCAGTTGAGCCGTCGCCTGTACCTGATTGCGGCAGACCTGGAAAGCAGCGAGGCGGTTCGCTTCGGCGCACCAGGCTTTGATCACGTGCCCATTTCCAAAGCCGTTCAGGCCAGTGTGGCAACACCAGGGCTGTATTTGCCAGTCGAGATCGATGGACGTCACTACGTGGATGGCACCTTGCGTAAAGGCTTGCATGCGTCGGTCGCGCTGGAGGATGGGGCAGATCTGGTGCTCGCGATCAATCCGGTGGTGCCGATAGACGTTAAAGCCGCTGTTCAGGCGGGCACGATGGCACCGGGAAGTCTGCTTAATCAGGGGATGCCAAATATTTTTGCGCAGACTTACCGTACCATGGTGTATTCGCGGATGCGTGCGGGGATGGCAATGTACGAAACCGAATACCCGGATGCGCAGATCGCCATGTTTGAGCCCGTGCGAAATGATGCCAAAATTTTCTTCTCCAGCGTGTTCAGTTTCCAGTCACGGCGTATTGTATGTGAGCATGCTTATCAGATGACACGCCAGGATATTCTGGCCCGTTTTGACACCCTGTCCGCGCAGCTGGCGCCGTTTGGTGTGAAGATACGGCGTGACATTCTTGAGGATGAGCAGCGCACGCTCAGTACCAGCCTGTATGGTGAGATGTTGCCACTCTATGTGGCGAGACAGAAGGCCGATGGGCCAGGCTACCTGAATCGCCTGGGCGCGCAGCTCGATAACGTGGCTGATTTTTTACAGCATGCCCGAGAGATTATATAAGGGCCGTTCCGCCAACCTTACCCAAAGCTGCTCATAAGTAGCTTTGGTGCTGGCTTCCTACTTCAACTCGGCATAGTTTCACTGCGCTGCCAGGCAGCACAGCCAGAGCTTTCCGATCCACAGGCTGTTGCGGTGGAACTCACCGCCCAATGCTCAAGATTTATCGCTGCGTTTTCATCCCGGTCGTGAACTACGCCACAAGACGGACAGTCCCAGCCTGATACGCCAAGCACTACGGCTGGATTCTTCACGCCACAGGCCGAACACAGTTTACTGCTGGCAAAGAAGCGATCAGCCACAACGACCGTCGATCCGTACCACTTCGCCTTGTACTCTAGCTGCCTCCTGAACTCGCCAAAGGACTGATCCATGACATGGCGGGCAAGGCGTTTGTTACGGGCCATGCCTTTCACATTCAGATCCTCGATACCTATGACCGTGTGATCGAGAACCAGACCAGTCGTGAGCTTATGAAGCGCATCTGCGCGAATGTTGGCTATCTGTGCGTGAAGTCTTGCCAGTTTTTGCTTCGCCTTGTGGCGATTGGCAGAGCCTTTCTTCTTTCGAGATAGCGAGCGGGACAGTCGGCGCATTCGGTTGAGCAAAGCCTTGTGCGCCTTCGGACCTGTAATTTTCTCTCCCGTGCTCAGGGTCGCCAGAGTGGTTACGCCCAGATCGACACCCACGGTTCCGTGGTTTTTGCGAACATGAGGCAACTGGTCTGTATCCACTGCAATAGCAGCAAACCATCTGTCAGCACGGCGAGAAACGACCACCGATTTCACCTGTCCTTCGTAGCGTAGCGGCTCACGCATCTTAAGCCACCCGATTCTGGGTAGCTTGATGTACTTGCCTTCTACCGGCACGGCATCCTGCCCTGCCTTTGCAGGGCCATTGTCAGCCCTGAAACTGTCGAGAATACCCTTTTTCTTGAATCTGGGAAACTTCCCCAGTTTCTTGAAGAAGCGGCTATATGCCTCCCCTGCGTTCTTGATCGCTTGCTGGGGAGCGACCTTGGTTACTTCAAGCATCCACGGGAATTGTTCAGCCTTGAGGCTGTTTAACTCTCGGCGCAGAGCAGCTTCTTTTGGCTTGCCTCCGGCCTTGTAAATCTCGTTCCATCGAGCCAAGGCCCAGTTGTAGGCGAAACGAGATGTCCCGCAGGCGCGAGCAAAGTAGTTTGACTGCTGGTTATTCGGTACAAGTTCAATCTTGTGAACGAGAATCACGATTGCGAGTCCTCGACAGCCTTTTTAACACCGTCCAACAGCTTCTGGTTCTTGCGAGATCGACTCCCGTAAAGGCGAGCACTGAACACAGTGATTATCTCCAGAACGTCTTTCGCCAAATCTTCCTCGAAAGTCCATCCATGTTGAGCGCAGTAAAGATTCAAATCCTGCTTCGGACGCTCAAGGTCTGCTTTCTGGTCGTGACTGGACACACGAGCGTAGGCGATGGTTCGCCTGTCGCTGTCCATGGCGTGAACCAGTTCAGGTTTAAGCTTGGCAAGATCATAACGACGATGGCCTCCAGAGGTATGCTCCGGGGTCAACCGCCCTTCTTTTTCCCATCGTCGAAGCGTGGTCACTGAGACCCCAAGGGCTTTTGCCGCATCGCCAATGCTCACTAATCTATCCATAGTGAGCACATTAAATTAGCTTTGGATAGTTTTAAAGCCATCTGTTAAAACCCTAAGGCCCTTTTTCTTTTTAGAGAGCGTTACAGTATATAGCGACTGAGGTCTTCATCTTCAGACAGTTCGCCCAGTGTGTCGACGACATATTGAGCGGTCACGCTAAAGCTTTCCTGAATCTTGTCCCCGGCTGAAAAGCTGATTTCTTCCAGCAATCGCTCCATAACCGTATGTAAGCGCCGCGCCCCGATATTTTCGGTTTTCTCATTCACCTTCCAGGCAATCTCTGCGATTCGGGAAATAGCGTCCCGTTCAAAGCTCAGTTTGACACCTTCGGTGGCCATCAGCGCGACATACTGTTCGGTCAGTGATGCATTGGGTTCGGTCAGGATCTTTTCAAAATCGCCGGGGCTCAAGGCTTCCAGCTCGACGCGAATCGGCAGTCGCCCTTGTAGCTCGGGAATTAGATCCGAGGGTTTGGAAAGATGAAAGGCTCCAGACGCGATAAACAGAATATGGTCCGTTTTGATCATGCCGAATTTGGTGTTGACGGTAGACCCCTCAATGATGGGAAGAAGATCGCGTTGAACTCCCTCGCGTGAGACATCAGCAGAGCTGTGTTCGGCTCGCTTGGCGACTTTGTCGATCTCATCAATGAATATAATCCCGTTCTGCTCCACCGCCTGAATGGCTTTCTGCTTCAGTTCGTCTTCATTGACCAGGCGTGCGGCTTCTTCTTCTTTGACCTTGCGCAGTGCGTCTTCAACCTTCATACGCTTGGTTTTTTTGCGGTCTCCCGACAAATTGCTGAACATGCTTTGAAGCTGATTGGTCATATCCTCCATGCCTGGCGGTGCCATGATTTCGACGCCAACCGGTACCGACTTGACATCAATGTCGATCTCCTTGTCATTCAGGGTGCCTTCCCGCAGTTTCTTGCGAAACACCTGGCGCGCTGCGGAATCTTTCTCCGGAGGTTCATCGGGATTGCTGAAGTTGCGGGCAGGGGGGAGCAGGGCATCGAGAATACGATCTTCCGCAGCGAGAAAGGCTTGTTCCTCGACTTTCGCCATGGCTTTCTCTCTGAACAGTTTAATCGACATTTCCGCAAGATCCCGAATCATGGATTCCACATCGCGGCCGACGTAACCCACTTCGGTAAATTTGGTGGCTTCGATCTTCAGGAAAGGCGCATCTGCAAGCTTGGCCAGACGACGGGCAATTTCCGTTTTGCCCACGCCGGTTGGACCAATCATGAGAATGTTCTTTGGCGTAACTTCATCCCGCAGTGCGGGCGTTAATTGCATTCGGCGCCAGCGGTTACGCAAGGCAACGGCGACAGCCTTTTTTGCAGCGTGTTGGCCGACAATGTATTTATCCAGTTCGTGTACAATTTCGCGCGGCGTCATGACCGACATAATTCAAATCCTTTCAGTTAATTGCCGAGTTCTTCGATGGTTTTGGTCTGATTGGTGAATACGCAGATGTCGCCTGCTATTTCCAGACTTTTTTCAACGATATCCCGCGCGGAGAGTTCTGTATTTTCCAGGAGTGCCCGGGCTGCGGCCTGGGCGAACGGTCCTCCGGATCCAATGGCGATCAGGCTGTTTTCCGGCTCAATCACGTCACCGTTGCCCGTAATGATCAGAGAGGCTTTCTCATCGGCAACTGCCAGCAGCGCTTCCAGTCGTCTCAGGGCACGATCGGTTCGCCAGTCCTTGGCCAGTTCCACCGCGGCCCGCACCAGGTGGCCCTGGTGTTTCTCCAGTTGTGCTTCAAAGCGCTCAAAGAGCGTGAATGCATCGGCGGTGCCGCCTGCGAATCCGGCGATAACCTTGTTGTGATAGAGGCGGCGCACCTTGCGTGCGTTACCTTTCATGATGGTATTGCCGAGAGAAACCTGGCCGTCGCCGCCTAAGGCGACCTTGCCATTCCGGCGGATGGAAACAATCGTAGTCATCCTGATGTCCTGAGAGTGGGGGGTGAGATGAGAATATGGCGCTGCTTGCGTCAAATTCAAGTCACGCTCCCCTGAAAATGCACCCGGTTTCTCGTCTCGCGTGGGGATGATGGTCTCTAATCAACTTTTTCTTTACGAACCAGAGGTTGAATGCTGATCTTAACCAGTTTGTCGACAGCCTTGTTCATTTTTGAGCGCGAGGTGATGGGGCCGACTTCAACCCGATACCACACGTTGCCGTTATCCTGGCGAAGTTCCTTGATCTCACCACGCATGCCCAGGAACGCGATGGAGGCCTTTTGTTTTTCCGCATCCTCGCGTCGTCGGAAAGAGCCTGTCTGGAGGCGGTAAACATACTTGTTGATGTCTTCCTTCGGTTCATATTCCTTGACGTTGGGCGGAATGACTTCCGCCTTGGGCAGGATCTTGGCGTAGTCATAGGGGAAGGGTTTGGTTTCGGCCGGTTTCGGCTTGGCGGCGGGTGGCACCGACGCTTTCTCTGCTGGCTTGGGTGAGGCCACTTTCTGAGACGTTTCCGGGATATCTTTCAGATAATACAGAAAGCCCAAAAAACCGGCAGCGAGAATGAAATTGAAAAACCACATCGACGCCGGAATCTTTTTCGTTTCCGGCGCGGCTGTGGCTTTCGGTGTAGATTTTTTACGCGGTTTGGTTGTCGTTTTTTTCGCGGTCACATGACGTCCGGAGCAGTTACACCAATCAGATTCAGGCCATTGGCGAGAACCTGACGTGTAGCCAGACTCAGTCGTACACGTGCAGTGCGCAGTGACGCATCCTCAACCAATACCTTTTGGGAATTGTAGTAGCTGTGGAAGATCCCTGCGAGTTCTTTGAGGTAATGCGTAATCTGATGGGGCTCCAGATTGCCTGCCGCCGTGTTGATCACCTCGGGGTAGCGGGCGAGCATGGCGCAAATGGTTTTTTCGGCCTCATCGGTGAGTTGCCTGGCGTAGGAGGCCGGATCCACTGCGTCGGGCAGGCGTCCTTCGCTCTCCTGCAGCTTTCTCAGCATGCTGCAAATGCGTGCGTGTGCATACTGAATGTAATACACCGGATTATCTTTGCTTTCGGATTTGGCCAGATCCAGGTCGAAATCCATGTGCTGCTCAGTTTTGCGGGTGACATAGAAGAAGCGGGCTGCATCATTGCCTACTTCGTCACGCAATTCGCGCAGGGTGACGAAGGAGCCGCTTCGCGTTGACATTTGAACGCGGGTTTCACCCCGGTACAGAATCGCGAATTGCACCAGTTTAACATCCAGTTTCGCTGCATCGAGATTCAGGGCGGTCAGAGCGGCTTTAACACGCGGAATGTAGCCGTGATGATCGGCGCCCCAAATGTTGATCACGCGATCAAAGCCACGCTGGAACTTGTCATGGTGGTAGGCAATGTCAGAGGCAAAATAGGTAAACTCGCCATTTTCCCGGATAACCACACGATCCTTGTCATCGCCAAAGGTTGTGGATCTGAACCAGGTCGCGCCATCCTGTTCGTAAAGGTGACCGTTATCCTTCAGAACCGTGAGCGCACTTTGAATGCGCGGAGCCAGAGACTTTTCCGAGAACCATTCGTGATAGGTGATGCCGAACGACTCAAGGTCGTCGCGAATGTCATCAAGAATGGAGTTCAGTCCTGCATCGAACACATCCAGATAGCCTTCCGGACCCAGCAGGCTGCGGCAGCGGTTAACCAGCGCATCGATATGCGCTTCCTTGTCGCCACCTGCGGGTTCGTCAGCCGGAATGTCACGGAAGACATCCGACGCGGTGACAAAATACTTGCGGTTCACCCGTTGTTTCAGCGCTTCGGAAATTTCATTGACATAGGTGCCCTTGTAGCCGTTTGACGGGAAGGTAAACGACTCACCGGACAGCTCCAGGTAGCGCAGCCAGACGCTGGCTGCCAGGATGTTCATCTGCCGGCCAGCATCATTCACATAATACTCTTTGTGGACGTCATGACCGGTCAGTTTCAACAGCCGTGATAAAGAGTCGCCGTAGGCGGCACCGCGGCCGTGGCCAACATGCAGTGGGCCTGTCGGATTGGCGGAAACAAATTCAACCTGAACCCGCTGTCCCTGACCAAGGTTGGATTCCCCGTAGTGGGTCCCTTTCTGCATGACCTCTTCAATGACTTCAAAAAAACGGGCGTTGGACAGAAAGAAGTTAATAAAGCCGGGTCCCGCAATCTCGACCTTTTCAATCGCGGGATCGGGTTTCATGGCCTCTGTCAGGGCCTGCGCCACCTGGCGTGGGGGCATGCCGGCTTGTTTGGTCAGAATCATGGCGAGGTTGGAGGCGAAGTCACCATGCTGCTTGTCGCGGGTTTCTTCGACCTGAATCGTCAGGGAGGCGACTGACTCGGGCAATTTGCCAGCCGAAATGAGGTCATCTAGTGCCTGTCGCAGACGTTCTTCAACCGATTGTTTCATGAAACTCGTTACCCTGGAGGTTAAAAACGCTGAATTATCCTACAGCCCTCTCGGGGTCGCAATGCCTCTGTCTCTCCATTGACCTAAATCGTGTCTAAAGGATCAACATCCAGAAGCCAGCGAAATCCCCCCGGTGCACGCGGGGCACCACGCTGCCTGGCAGACTCCGCAATGCACCAGGCGTGCAGAACGGAGGTCAATTGCTTGCGATTGGATGACGAGACCCAGATATGGGCATGAAAGCGATTCTTCTTACGTGCAACGGCTGTCGGGAAGGGGCCGTGAAGGGTCAGTTGGCCTGCGGCGAAATGTGAGAGGCTGGTCATCAGCGCCTGAAGCCCTTGCTCGCATGGTGCAGCCAACCGGGCTTCGCCACGGATCAGTGCCATCGCTGTGTAAGGGGGGAGTCCGGCGTGTTCACGCATGTGTAACTCGTTGTCGGCGATGCGGTCGTAATCCTGTTGCGCGAGCAGTTGAATCAGAGGGTGGTCGGGAAAACGTGTCTGTAGGAAGACTTCGCCAGTGTGGTGCGCCCGGCCTGCCCGCCCAGCGACCTGGAGTAATAGTTGACTGGTTTTTTCGCTGGCCCGGAAGTCGCTGCTGAAAAGGCCGGGGTCTGGGTCAACGATGCCAACCAGTGTCAGGTGAGGGAAGTCATGGCCCTTGGCTAACAACTGGGTTCCAATGATGATACAGGGTTGTGTTGCACGTATTTCGTCGAGCAGTCGCTCCAGTTTAGTCTGCGTGCTGGCGGCATCGCGGTCAAAGCGGATGACCCGCACATCAGGAAATTCACGGGCCAACGTCTCCTCAATGCTTTCGGTGCCGATGCCCAGCGGTTTCAGTGTTGACGTTTTGCAGGCCGGACAAATGGCCGGGACGTCATAGCGGCTGTCACAGTGATGGCAGCGTAGAGCGTTAGCCGCCTGATAATAGGTCAGGCGGGTGTCACACTGACGGCAGGTCGCCATCCACGCGCACGAGGGGCAATACAAAACCGGCGCATAGCCGCGTTTATTGAGGAAGAGTAAGGCCTGTTTCCCGTTTGCCAAATGCTGGTGTAAGCGTGTCAGCAGCGGCGTGCTCAGGCCTGTCTCAAGGCCCATGTGACGAGTGTCAAGGATGTGAATGGCGGGGGGCTTCGCCTGCGTCGCCCGTGAACGCATGCGATGCAGTGAGTAGCGTCCCTTACGGCAATTTAGCAGCGTTTCCAGCGAGGGGGTCGCTGAGCCCAGCACAATCGGGATGTTTTCAGTCCACGCGCGATACACTGCGGCATCCCGTGCATGGTAGCGGGGATTATCCTGCTGTTTGAAGGAGCCGTCGTGTTCTTCGTCTACGATGATGGCGCCCAGTGTTTTGAAACCCAGAAAAATACTGGAGCGTGTGCCGATCACGATCCGTACCTGGCCCTTGCGGGCGCGCGTCCAGACGGAAAGGCGGGCCGCGGGCGTCTGGTTGCTGTGATAGAGCACCACGGCATCACCGAAGCGTGCTTCAAAACGCTGCGCAAGCTGGGGGGTTAGCGCAATTTCCGGAACCAGCACCAGCACCTGGGCGGACGTCGGCAGGTGCTGAATCCAGCGCAGATACACTTCCGTTTTGCCGCTGCCGGTAACGCCCTGAACAACCGCACAATGAAAGGCATTTGCCGGCGGGAGGCGCGCTAAAACCGCCGCTTGCTCTGGGGAAAGCTCAGGTTGAGAGGTGCGGGACGAAGGGCTCTGGCTCGAGGTGCCTGCCAGGGGAGCATGAACACGTTCAACCAATCCTTTCAATGCCAGCGCGTTGACCTGAGCGCGAGTGAATCCGGCGGTGCGCAAGGCAGGCAGGGTGCAGCCCTGGGGATTTGCCTGCAGATGATCCAACAGGCCTTGTTGACCCTGACTGCGTAGCTTGGGCGCGTTATTGTCCGGTGACTGGCTGAGAATCAGTCTCTCCTCCCGCAATTTGTCCTGGACGCAGCGCCCCTCCAACGCTTCGCGATAGGCCGGTGGGAGCGCCGCCTGATAGGTGTCGCCCGGAAAGCTGGAGTAGTAGTCTACAATCCAGTGGCACAGACTCAGGATGTGAGCGTCCAGCACCGGGGCGTCGTCAAGTAAGCGCAGGATGGGTTTGTACGCCAGCTCAAGTTCAGCGGGTTCAGCGGGGACGATGGCCGTAATCAGGCCTACACAGCGTCGCGTTCCTACAGGGACTAATACCCGCTTGCCCGGTGTGTAGTGCTCAGCGCCCGGATGGGTCGGGGTCGGCAGGTAGTCATACAGGCTAAACGATGGAATGGGCAGAGCGATCTGAATGCGAAACGGGGTCAAAGATCTGAGGTCTCCGGTATCATGGGCGCAAACTCGCTTTTTCTTGAGTTGCGGCCAATGTCTGGTATGATAGCCGTCCATTTTTGCGCTTAACGCAGAATCCTTTGCGGTGCCGACAAGATTGGCTTGGTTCGGTAGCGGCAATTTTATAGAGGTAAAGTCCATGAAAAAAGATATTCATCCAAAGTATGTACCCATCACGGCAACCTGCAGCTGTGGCAACGTCATCAAAACCAGTTCAACCCTGTGTGAAGATATTCACATTGACGTTTGCTCCAATTGTCACCCATTCTACACCGGCAAGCAGAAGATGCTGGATCAGGGCGGTCGTATCGACAAGTTCAACAAACGTTTTGGTGGCAGAATCGGCAAGGCCTAATCCCCTTCGCTGCGATGCGGCCCTGTTTGGCCAGGTAGTGGCCCGGGGCCTACAAAAAGCTAACAGCTAATTCCAGGAAGATAACTATGTCAGAAGATCTAAAAAAAGCAGCACTTGATTATCATGCGAATCCGCGCCCGGGTAAATTGAGCGTCGAAATTACCAAGCCGACGGCCACCTCGCGGGATTTGGCATTGGCCTACAGTCCGGGTGTTGCCGAGCCGGTGCGGGAAATCGCTAAAGATGCCGAACTGGCCTATCGCTACACCAACAAGGGTAATCTGGTTGCGGTGATCTCTGACGGAACAGCTATTCTGGGGCTGGGTAATTTAGGTCCACTGGCGAGTAAGCCGGTTATGGAAGGCAAAGGTGTGCTCTTCAAACGCTTTGCCGGCATTGACGTCTTCGATATCGAAGTCAAATCAGAAAGCCCTCAGGCGTTTATTGATACGGTCGCTCGTATTGCCGATACCTTTGGCGGTATCAACCTGGAAGACATCAAAGCACCTGAGTGCTTCGAGATTGAACGTGTTCTGATTGAACAATGCAGCATTCCTATTTTTCACGACGATCAGCACGGTACGGCGATTGTAACTGCGGCGGGCATGATCAATGCACTTGAGCTGCAGGGCAAATCGATTGATACCGCCAAAATCGTGTGTCTGGGTGCTGGTGCAGCAGCAGTTGCCTGCATGAAGCTGCTGATCAGCTGTGGTGCCAAATCTGAAAACATTTACATGATCGACCGAAAGGGTGTGATTCACGCCGGTCGTGACGATCTGAACCAGTATAAGGCGATGTTTGCGCTGGAAACCGACAAGCGTACGCTGGAAGATGCCTGCGTAGGGGCTGACGTATTCGTTGGTCTGTCGGGGCCTGATTTGTTCACTGCAGATATGCTGAAGTCCATGGCGGCCAACCCGGTGATTTTTGCGTGCTCCAACCCGGACCCTGAAATCAAGCCTGAGCTGGCGCTGGCAACCCGTGATGACATCATCATGGCTACCGGTCGCTCTGACTACCCCAATCAGGTGAACAACGTGCTGGGCTTCCCCTTCATCTTCCGTGGTGCCCTCGACGTTCGTGCGACCGCCATCAATGAAGAGATGAAACTGGCGGCCGTTGAGGCGATCCGCAAACTGGCGAAAGAGCCGGTTCCTGCTGATGTTGTGGCGGCCTACGGTGGTCAGCAGTTTACCTTTGGCAAGAATTACATCATTCCTAAGCCTCTGGATACTCGCCTGCTGACCGACATTACCGCTGCGGTTGCAAAAGCTGCCGTCGATACCGGCGTGGCGCGTTTGCCTTATCCCGCGCATTACCCCTTGAAGTCTGTTGCTGACATCAAGTAAGCGCTGGGTCTCAGATGAAAAAAACCGGCCTGTGCCGGTTTTTTTGTGTCTTGTGCTGGGCGAAGAGGCCTTCGCCCGCTATTCAAAAGATCGTATCGGGTGATAAAAGGGTGCCGCCGGAGTGATCCTCGGGGTAATAAATCTCGTCGCTGGCCTCTGGCACATTTTCTTCGAGAAACAATTCGAAAATCGCATTGGGGTTATCGGGGGCGGCACGCTCGCCTGTTTCGGGGTCAATTTTGACGCTGGCAATGCCCTCGGGGCGAATGGCGGGTAAATCCGGGTGGTTTTTCAGTGCGACCGTCATATAGTCCATCCAGATCGGTAACGCTGCGCGACTGCCGTATTCACGATGGCCGAGGGTTTCCGGTTGATCATAGCCAACCCACACCGAGGTTGCGATGTCCGGGCTGTAGCCTGAAAACCAGGCATCGACCTGATCGTTCGTCGTTCCGGTTTTGCCGGCAATATCACTGCGCCCCAGCTTTCGGGCATCGGTCGCTGTGCCACGACGAATGACATCTTTGAGCATGTCGGTGAGAATAAAAACATTGCGCGGGTCGGCAATGGTGTCGTTATGAATTTCTATCTTGTCCAGTTCCGCCTGGAAGCGTGCGCCTTCATCGTCCCCACTCTCTAAGTTCGTGTCAAAGGGCAGTGAGGCGGTTGCCTGGTCCTCGGTATCGGGTGAGCAGTCTTCACATTGACTGGCTTCAACCAGCTTTCTCGCTTTAGCGGAATAGAGGTAGAGTGGTTTGCCCTCATGATCGGTAATTCGTTGCACCAGATAGGGGTATACCCGTGTGCCCTGATTGGCGAGCGTGGCATAACCCCTGGCAATTTCCAAGGGTGTAAAGGTGCCTGTTCCCAGTGCCAGTGAAAGATTAGGTGGAAGTTCTGATTTCGGGAATCCCGCCTGATCCAGAAAGGTGATTGTTTCATGGATACCCAGGCGCTGAAGCAATCGGATTGAAACCAGGTTTCTTGACATATAGAGTGCTTCCCGCAGGCGGGTGGGACCATAGAACTCACCTGAGGAGTTTTCCGGTCGCCAGGCCGACTCCAGACTGGCGTCCTCAAAAACGACTGGCGCGTCGTTGAAAATACTGGCGGCAGTGAGACCTTTTTCCAGACCGGCCAGGTAGACGAAAGGTTTGAAATTGGAACCGGGTTGACGCTTGGCCTGCGCCGCACGATTGAACTTGCTCATGTAAAAGTCAAAGCCGCCGGTCAATGCCAGGATGCCGCCGGACTTCACGTCCAAACTAACCAATGCGCCTTGCACAACGGGTTTCTGACTCATAAACGCCGTGGTTGTATCCTGAGCTTCCACATAGACGATATCCCCCTGCGCTAATACATCTGATACTTTTTGTGGACGAGATCCCTGTGCGTTCGGGCTTTGAAAACGATTGGCCCATACCATGCTATCGAAAGGGATGCTGACTTCACTGCCGCTCGAAAGCAGTGCTGTCGCAACTTTGTTCATGTCGTCGACCGAAATAATCCAGGCAGGAGATATCACCCGGTTCGAAGGGGTTTTGGCTAAGCGAGCGACGATGTCCTCTTTTGACTTTGGATAAGGGGTGTTGTAGTAGGCCGTGGCGCCGCGATAACCGTGCCGCTTGGAGTATCGAATTAAACCCTGCTTCATGGCAAGGTCGGCCGCGTCCTGCAGTGTAGCATCGATCGTCAGGTAGAGGCGGTAGCCTTTTGTGTAGGCTTCAGCCCCCAAACGGTCCAGCGCCTCGATGCGCGCCATTTCCGCCACATAAGGCGCATCTGTTTCAAGTTGGGTAGTGAAATAACGGGCGGAGGCAGGTGCCTGCGTGGCCTCATCATGCTCTGAGGGTGTGACCATATCCAGTTCGAGCATGCGATCCAGAATCCAGTTTCGGCGAATCACGGCGCGCTCGGGTGACGCGAGGGGGTTATAGCGAGAGGGCGCCTTTGGCAGGCCTGCGATCATCGCCATTTGGGCCAGGTTCAGATCTTTCAGGCTGACGCCGTAATACACGTTAGCTGCGGCTTCAATACCATAGGCCCGGTTCCCCAGATAAATCTTGTTGAAGTAGAGTGCCAGGATTTCATTCTTCGTCATCTCCTGTTCGATTTTGAATGCCAGCAAAATCTCATTGAACTTGCGTGAGAAGGTGCGCTCCTGGCTGAGGAAGTAGTTCTTGGCAACCTGCATCGTGATGGTGCTGCCGCCGGACTGAATGCTGCCGGTGGTCACCAGCTCAACTGCGGCACGTGTCAGGCCCTTGATGTCAACGCCTGGGTGCTCATAAAAACGAGCGTCTTCCGCTGCGAGAAACGCATTAATCAACTGCTGGGGAACTTGCTCGATCGAAACCGGGGTGCGCCGCTGTTCGCCAAACTCTGCAATCAGTTTTTCATCCCGTGTATAGATGCGCATGGGCGTCTGCAGCTGGATGTCGCGCAGCTGTTCAACGTCGGGTAGAGAAGGGGCCAGGGCCAGGAAAAAACCACTGCCAATCAGCAAAATAGACGCAACGGCAAGTAAAACTGACCAGCCGAGAAATCGTAACAAGCTCACAAAAATATGCATGAATTTCCTGACATTCTAAAAATGTGGGTCTACTCTTTAAGAAATCGCTTTAAGTAGAACGATGTATAAGGATTATACGCTGAATTCAGGGGATATTTTAGTTATCTGCGATTGTTGTCTATGCTTCAGTAGGCTCCTCTGCTTAGAGGAAGAATTAGTTTTTGACGAAGGGTAGCTTCGTGATAGCACTATTCGGAAAGAAGAATGTACCCATATTGGGGGTGGATATCAGTTCCACCACCGTCAAGGTGATCGAACTCAGTCGCCAGGGTAATGGGCGCTATAGGGTCGAGGCTTACGCCGTTGAACCGCTTCCCCCCAATGCGGTCGTTGAGAAGAATATCAACGATGCTGAGGCGGTCGGTGAGGTTGTTAAGCGTGTCGTGTCCAAGTCTCGTACGGGCTGTAAACATGCCGCCGTCGCAGTTGCAGGTTCTGCGGTTATTACCAAGACCATTCAGATGAGTGCGGCGCTGCGTGAGCAGGATCTTGAGTCGCAGATTCAAATCGAAGCGGATCAATACATTCCTTATCCCCTCGACGAAGTGTCTCTGGATTTTGAGGTGCAAGGCCCTTCGGCAACCAATGCAGAAATGAACGACGTTTTGCTGGCGGCCTGTCGCCGTGAGAACGTAGAGCTTCGAGAGGATGCGTTGGAGATCGGCGGTTTGGTTGCAAAGATCGTTGATGTTGAGGCCTATGCGATGGAGCGTGCGATGGGGCTTATTCTGCCGCAGCTGGAGAGTGGCAATGAATTGCTGACGGTGGCTGTTGTCGATATTGGTGCGACGATGACTACATTGAGCGTGCTGGCGGACGGAAAAACGATTTACACACGAGAGCAGTTGTTTGGTGGTAAACAGCTGACAGAAGAAATACAACGGCGTTATGGTTTGTCTCAGGAGGAGGCCGGGCTGGCTAAGAAGCAGGGTGGTCTCCCGGATGATTATGCGCAGGAAGTGCTTCAGCCCTTTAAGGAAGCCGTCGTGCAGCAGGTAGCAAGATCGCTGCAGTTCTTCTTCTCTTCGACCCAATACAACGAAGTCGATTATGTCATCCTGGCAGGGGGGACGGCCTCTATTGCCGGGCTTGCAGATGTGGTTCAGGCCAAGGTAGGGACGACAACGTTGATTGCCAACCCCTTTGCTGAAATGAGTTTGTCGTCGAAGGTGAATGCCTCTGCGCTGAGTAACGATGCGCCTTCGCTGATGATTGCATGTGGACTGGCGATGAGGAGCTTCGACTGATGGCCAAGATAAACCTCAGGCCCTGGCGGGAAGAGCTCCGGGCAGAAAAACAGAAGCAATTTTTAACGGTGTTGGCGGGTGTGTTTCTGGTTGCGGGCGGTGCCGGATTTTTGTGGCACACCATGATGATGAGTGAAATCGACTACCAGACTCAGCGCAACGGCTTCATCAAGAATGAGATTGCCTTGTTGGAGCAGCAAATCAAAGAGATCGATGAGCTGAAACGTCGTCGGGACGCCTTGATAGAACGCATGCAGGTTATTCAGGATTTGCAGGGGCGTCGTCCCGTGATTGTCAGGGTTTTTGATGAAATGGTTAAGACCGTGCCGGAAGGCGTCTACTTCACCAGCATCAAGAAAGCTGAAACGGTGCTGAATCTAGAAGGCATCGGTGACTCCAACAGCCGCATCTCTGCGTTGATGCGAAACATGGACGCCTCGGACTGGTTCAAGGAGCCGAACCTGACTTCAGTGAAGGCATGGTCGGAAAACGAGAAAAAGAGCCAGTTCATGATGACGATAACTCAGGAGGCCCCTGGCGAAGCGGATCTGGCGGCCAAAGATACAGGTGCTAAAGGGGGTAAGAATAAATGAACCTTTCTGAAGCCTTTGAGAACCTGAAGGGGTTTGATCTCAACGATCTGGACATGAATAACGCCGGCTCGTGGCCCGGTGCGGTGAAGGCGGTCTGCTATCTCCTTGTAATCATCGGGGTGTTGTCGCTCTTCTATTACTTTGACATCAATGAGCTGCAGATCAATCTCGATCAGGTGCGCGCAGAAGAGTCGTCGCTGAAAGATCAGTACAAGATCAAGGCCGAGAAGGTTGCCAACCTTGAAGAGTACAAATCACAAATGGTGGAGATGGAGCAAACCTTCGGCGCGCTGTTGAAGCAATTGCCTTCTGATACCGAGGTGCCGGGACTGCTGGAGGATATATCGTCTGTGGGTTCACTTAGCGGATTGGATATTCAACTCATCAGCCTGAAGCCTGAAGTTTCCAAAGAGTTCTATGTTGAATTACCAATACAAGTCAAAGTCGCAGGCGGTTACCACGATCTGGCCGCATTTGTCAGTGGCGTGGCGGGCCTTCCTCGAATCGTGACGCTGCATGACTTCAGTATCACGGCGGCACGTTTGGGTGAAGGGGCCAGTGGCGCTGAGCGTCTGGAAATGGATATCAGTGCGGCAACCTATCGCTACAGTGGGGATAAAGCCAAATGAGCAGTAGACCTTTACTTTTCATTATGTGTTCTGTCCTGGCGCTGACGGGTTGCTCTGGTAACCAGGGCTTTGGCGATCTGGATGCCTTTATCGCAGAGGTCAAGGCTCGTCCCAAAAAGCCGATAGAGCCGCTGCCGGAGTTCAAAGCCTATCAGGCCTTTACTTACAGTGCGGCGAGCCGTCGTTCACCGTTTGCGGCTCCCGTTGAAATTGTTGAAGCCGCGGTGGTGGCGAAGCCTAACAGCAACGTCAAGCCTAATCTCGATCGGGCCAAAGAGCTTCTGGAAAATTTTGATTTGGGGTCCATGTTAATGGTAGGGACGATCGTCAAGGCCGGTGATCCGACCTTGTATGCATTGGTCAATGATGGCCGTGGGGGCATTCATCGGGTGCGGGTAGGACAGTATCTGGGTAAGAATCACGGTCGCGTGACATCCATTGATACGACTGGCATCCAGCTTGTCGAGATTGTTTCAGATGGTCAGAGTGGCTGGTTTGAGCGTCCTCGTACCATGGGCTTGAAGGAAGTGAATTAGGCATGAGAGTTAGCAGATTAATAAGCAAAGATATTGGGGAGACTTCAGTCATGTCACGCATATCCCGAGTGATAGTGCTCTTTGCCGGCCTGAGTGCAGCGGGGTGGGTCAATGCCTCCAGCATTACGGGAATCGATTTTGCCTCGCTGCCTGGGGATGGGACTGAAATCAAACTCATGTTCGACTCTGCACCACCTGAACCGCGCAGTTATACCATCGCCGATCCCGCGCGTGTTGCGGTCGATTTGGTCGGCGTAACCAGTGGTCTGGCCGAGAAAACGCATAAAATTTCGAAGGGGAACACGCAGAGTGTCACGGTGCTGGAGGCCAGTGGCCGCACCCGTGTCATCGTCAATCTTGTGGACCTGGTCGCGTACAATACGGTGGTCTCCGGCAATACTTTGCTGATTAGGCTAGGGGGGGAGGCTGTCAAGAGCGGGAATTCAGTCGTCTCCAGTGGTTCCCCTGGCGGGGCAACATCCGCACCGGCTGCATCGGCGTCGTCCGCCTGGTCGTTGACAGATGTTGACTTTCAACGCGGAGAAAAGGGTGATGGCCGTGTAGTGGTCACCCTGAGCAGCCCAAAAGTTTCTGTCGATATGAGCGAAGAGAGCGGTAATGTTAAGCTGACGTTCCGCGGGACGGCCTTGCCTGAGGAGTTGCGTCGCCGCCTTGATGTGACGGATTTTGCTACGCCGGTTCGCTTGATTGATAGTTTTGTGCAGGAAGGTAATGCCGTGATTTTGGTCAAGCCGTCTGGCGATTACGACTACCTGGCCTACCAGACAGATAATCAATTCACGCTGGCGGTAGAACCTCTGACAGAAGAAGAGGTCGAGGATCGTCGCAAGGATAAGTTCCCTTACACAGGTGAAAAACTGTCGTTAAATTTTCAGGACATTGAAGTACGTTCAGTTCTTCAGCTCATTGCTGACTTTACGGGGCTGAACCTGGTCGCCAGTGATACGGTCGGTGGTCGCATCACCTTGCGCCTGCAAAATGTTCCATGGGATCAGGCGCTCGAACTCGTACTCAAGACCAAGGGCCTGGATCAGCGCAAAGTGGGTAATGTGCTGTTGGTTGCTCCGGCAGAGGAAATTGCTGCCCGTGAAAAGCTGGAGCTGGAAGCATCCCGTCAGGTGAAAGAACTCGCCCCAGTACGCCTCGAAGTCATTCAGATCAATTATGCGAAAGCCGCCGATATTGTCACCCTGCTATCACAGGATGAAGAGCTGGTGTCCTCACGTGGATTTATTTCCTCTGATCAGCGCACCAACACTATCAGTATTCGGGAGACTGCTGAAAAAATTGCCCAGGTGCGTCGCTTGATTACAACCTGGGATATTCCGGTGAGTCAGGTGTTGATTGAAGCACGAATCGTAAGGGCCCGCACGGATGCCGTTGAAGAGCTGGGTGTTGCCTGGGGCGGCGGCGGAGTGAAAACGAAAGGACGAAATGGCTTTATTGCAGGAGGGTCAGCCTCTGCATTAGGCGATTTTAATGACGGCCTGACGGTTGACTCCAATCGAAACCTAGGTTTCACTCCGGGTGAGGTTACGGTGGAGTTCCCCGATGCGTACGCCGTGGATTTAGGTGTCACGCGAACCAATGCCTCGTCGTTCGGCATCGGTTTCCGCCGGGATAATATTTATCTGGATCTGGAGCTGTCAGCCTTCGAGTCCGATGGCAAAGGGGAAATCGTTGCGCAGCCCAAAGTGGTCACAGCGGACCGTCAAACGGCATTAATCGAGTCGGGTGAAGAAATTCCTTACCAGGAGGCTTCATCCAGCGGTGCGACGTCGGTCTCCTTCAAAAAAGCGGTGTTGTCCCTGGAAGTGACGCCGCAGATTACGCCGGATGACAAGATTATTATGGATCTCAAGGTCAACCAGGATGATCGTGGTGTTGTAACGGCCGGTATTCCCAGTATTTCGACCAACAAAGTCGAGACACAAGTATTAGTCGGGAATGGTGAGACCATCGTACTTGGTGGTATATTCCAAAGCGAAACGACGGAAACCGTGACTAAAACTCCGTTCCTGGGCGATTTACCCTACATCGGTGCCTTGTTCAGGAAAACCGAGTCGAATGATGAAAGGTCAGAATTGCTGGTCTTCATTACGCCTAAATTGGTTCGTTCGGGGTTAATTGACGACTAAAACGGTCTGGCATGCAAAAAGCCTCTTCGTGAGGCTTTTTTTGTTTTTAAGTGATGATATGACGAAGAATGACAATATTGTGCTGGTCGGCCCCATGGGGACCGGCAAAACGACGCTTGGCAAAATGCTGGCCAAGGATGTGGGTTTTGAGTTTGTAGACTCCGATCGCGAAATCGAAGTGCGTTGTGGGGCGGATATTCCCTGGATATTTGATGTTGAGGGGGAGTCTGGTTTTCGTGAGCGTGAGCGGCAGGTGATCGGTGAGCTGAGCGAACGGCAAGGACTCGTCATTGCCACGGGAGGCGGTGCGGTGGTTGCCCCCGAAAATCAGAGTGCACTGATGCGCGCCGGATTTGTTGTCTATCTGCATACCTCTGTACAGCAACAGTATGAGCGAACCCGCAAGGATCGTAAAAGGCCATTATTACAAGCCGATGATCCGATGGCGGTTCTCGAACGACTGATGTCCATCAGAGAGCCCATTTACCGAAAAATTGCAGATTTAATCGTGCGGACTGATCGAAAGCGCCCGCGTACCCTGGTGAAAGATATTCGGCAGGCATTTCTGGCGTCCCGCGAAGCGACAGAGTCCTGTATAACCCAATCCGATGAGAGGGCTGCAACCTGAGAAACGGATGACCTATACTAGCCAGAAAATTGACTGATGCATTTTGGGAGAGGATTGTGAATACATTGACGGTCGATCTGGGTGATCGGAGCTACCCCATCCGAATTGGAAGCGGATTGATGGCCAGTCCCGCGTTGTTTGAGCCGGCTATTTTGGGGCGACAAGTCATGATCGTTACCAATGAAACCGTCGCGCCGTTTTACCTGGAGAGATTGAAGCACATCCTGACACGTTATCAGGTTGATACGACGATTCTGGATGACGGCGAGGCATTCAAGAACCTGAAGTCGTTTGATCTGATCATGGATCACTTGCTGACCCAGCATCACAGTCGGGGAACAACCCTGATTGCATTGGGAGGTGGGGTTGTCGGTGACTTAACAGGCTTCGCTGCCGCGTGTTACCAACGCGGAGTCAACTTTATTCAGGTTCCCACCACGCTGCTGTCAATGGTCGATTCTTCCGTCGGGGGGAAAACGGGCGTCAACCATCGGATGGGTAAAAACATGATTGGCGCCTTCTATCAACCCAAGGCGGTCATCATTGATACGGACACCCTGAAAACGTTGCCAGCTCGGGAGATGGCAGCTGGCATGGCCGAAGTGATCAAATATGGCCTGATTCGGGATGCGGGCTTTCTGGAATGGATAGAGGCCAATCTCGAGGCTGTGATGTCACTCGATCCGGTCGCCCTGGTGCATGTGATTGAGACCTCGTGCCGATGCAAAGCCAATGTGGTCTCCGAGGATGAGCGGGAGCAGGATGTCCGGGCCATTCTGAATCTGGGGCATACCTTTGGGCATGCAATCGAAGCCTACTGCAATTACAAAGACTGGTTGCATGGGGAGGCCGTGGCGGTTGGTATGCTGATGGCTGCAGATTTATCGAGTCGTCTGGGTTGGATAGATCGGGAGGCCGTCGAGCGACTCTCTCTGTTGCTGAGTCGTTGCGATCTGCCTGTCCGGCCACCGCTGTCGATGAAGCCAGAGGATTTTATGAATTACATGGCTCTGGATAAAAAGGTTGTGGAGGGTGCCATCCGGCTGGTGTTGCTTCGTGCCGTTGGGCGGGCGGTGGTCACGGCCGACTATCCCGCAGCGGTGCTTCAGGCAACGCTAGCGCATTTTACCACTCACTAAACTAGCGGGGAGACGCAATGACGACGGATGCTGTAACGGCTTTTGATGGACAGCTCTGGCTGGCCAGTTATGGGCTGCAACAGGATCCTTTTGCCTCCCGTCAATTTGAGTTTTTGGGTGCCGGGCAGCGCGGTGAAAACCTCTCCAGCCTGAAGCATCTGGCGCTTTTCAGTGGCAAGATTTTACTTGTGACCGGCGCAGAGGGTGCTGGAAAGTCAACCCTGCTTCGCGAATGGTTAAAGCGTCAGGACAGTTCTCTTTTTTTAACTGGGCTGCAGGTTGCCGGTGACTCTGGGCGTGACGAATTCGTGCGTCGGATCGGTGCGGAAATTGGTTTGACGGATCCGACCAGCCGATCCGGGGCGGCAGAGATCGTTGTGCCTCTGATTCTTGATGCCTGCGCCAAACGTTTTGACAACGGAGTAAAAACAGTCATCGCGATCGATGATGCGGAACGCCTCAGCGATAATGATCTGGCCTGGTTATCAGCCCATCTGGTTCCCGCTGGCAGTGAGGCGATTTCGCTGGTTTTGTTAGGGGTTCCCGCCCTTCAGCACCGTATTCTGGAAGCACTGCCTGATGAAGTAGAGCAAAATCGGGTGTGTCAAATTCAGCTCAAGCCCCTGAGTCGCTCTGAAGTCAGGCTTTACCTTGAATCGCGATTACGCCAGGGAGGGTGGCAGGGCGATCCGGAGCTCCCGGATTCGGTGGTCGGGCTTATTGCTGAATCGGCCCGAGGAAATCCGGGCACAATCAATGAGGTGGCTGCCAGGCATCTGGTGCAGAGCGCCCGCTCGGGCAGTGCGCGTCGTCGGGCATTTCCATTGCTTCCGCGGCAGCAGATAATGATGGGTGTCGGGCTCTTTGGTGTCGTGCTGGTTATTGTGGCAACGCTTTATTCTTCGCCGGAGGATGCGGAACCGCTGGCTATGCCAGCCCCAATTCCCAACATGGCAGAGGGTGAGCGGGTAACATTAACCCTGGATTCGTTTCCCGCAACATCCCCCAGCGAAGCCGCCCCGCCCGCAATGACTGCACCGTCGGACGAAGTTGGCGCTGGGGAGGTTCAGGCACCGTTGATGCCTGAGCGAAATGCCAATGGTATGGATCCAGACTTTTCTCGTGGTCAGGTTGATGCCGCAGCGCCTTTGTCGGCGCCGGCTCCGACACCGACTCTGGTGCCCATTGAGTCTGCCGTCGCACCTGTAGTCCCGGTAAAGGGTCTCGAGTCTCCCGCTAAGACTGCGCCCGAAGCAGCGAAAATCGTGGCAACTGAAAAAGCGGCCACGCCTGATTCTTCCAAATCGCCGACCCCGGCGCTTTTTAGAGATCAGCGCTGGATGAATCAGCAAGCCCGGAAAGCCTGGACGGTGCAGATGTTGGGTACCCTTTCACGAGAGTCGGCCATGGATTACGTGAAAGCGTGGCGCGTTAAAGGACACACACCTTTTTATTTTGAGTCTGTCTATAAAGGAAAACCGTGGTATATTGTGCTGCTTGGCACGTATCGTTCAAAGGATGATGCCCGCAAGGCGATGGAGCAGTTGCCTGCCGATATTCGAAAACAGGGCCCATGGCTGCGTTCGGTAGCCAGCCTTCAGACATCCTCCTGAGTAGATCCCCATTGCGATGGGGCGCCCGCTTCGTGGGCTGATGCATTGCGTGCGCTGTCGGCAATTGCGCAACATTTGAGTGAAAGCGGCGGCCTGTGTAGAATAGGCGGCCCGTTTTTGCCTGTCAAAAACTGAATATGGCTTGAGAATTGCCTCAGCTTTTTGATTTGTAAGGCTTAATCTGAGAGATGAGTATGAGTAAAGGTCTGTACCACCCCGGTGAGTTTAAAGATAACTGCGGTTTCGGTCTGATTGCCCACATGCAGGGTGAGGCCAGTCACGAGCTGTTGCGAACGGCGATTGAATCGTTGACCTGTATGACGCACAGGGGTGGAATCGCGGCAGATGGCAAAACCGGCGATGGCTGTGGTTTGCTGATTCAGGCGCCCAAGACTTTCCTCAAGGTGATCGCCAAAGAAGCGTTTCAGGTCGACCTGCCTCAAAACAGTGCGGTGGGCATGGTTTTTCTTAACCGCGCACCCGAAAAAGCCCAGATTTCGCGAAAGGCGATCGAAAAATCAATCGTCGGACAGGGCCTGAGTGTCATTGGCTGGCGTGAGGTGCCTACGGATCCTGCGTGCCTTGGCCCCATGGCACTGGACTGTATGCCGCTTATCGAGCAGATATTTGTCGCGGGCCCGGACTCGCTCAGCTCGGCTGAGTTCGCCGTCAAACTTTTTGTCGCCCGTCGGGAAGCGGAAATCCTGGTGGTGGACGACAAAGAGTTCTATGTATGTAGCCTGTCGGCCGAGACCCTCTCCTACAAAGGGTTGATGATGCCGGTCGATCTGCCCAATTTCTACAAAGATCTCGGTGACTCCCGTCTGGAAACCGCGATATGCGTGTTTCACCAGCGGTTCTCGACCAACACCATGCCGCGCTGGCCTTTGGCTCAGCCCTTCCGCTTTCTGGCGCACAACGGTGAAATCAATACGATTGAAGGGAACCGGAACTGGGCGCAGGCACGTGCAGGCAAGTTCAAATCCAATTTGCTGCCCAGTATAGAATCATTGCAGCCCATCGTGAATCGTACCGGGTCTGACTCCTCTTCCATGGATAACATGCTGGAAGTCCTGCTTGCGGGGGGGGTTGACATGTTCCGGGCCGTTCGCATGATGATTCCGCCGGCCTGGCAGAACGTCGAAACCATGGATGCGGATCTGCGCGCATTCTACGAGTATAACTCCATGCACATGGAGCCTTGGGATGGGCCTGCGGGCATCGTTATGACTGACGGTCGATATGCCGTTTGTCTGTTGGATCGTAATGGACTACGTCCTGCACGCTGGGTGATTACGCGTAATGGCTTTATTACCCTTGCCTCGGAAGTAGGAACCTATGGTTATCTGCCGGAAGATGTTTTGGCTAAAGGCCGTGTTGGGCCAGGGCAAATTCTGGCAATTGATACGCAGACAGGTGAAGTGCTGCAGTCCCGTGATGTGGATGATAGGCTCAAGAAGACGCAGCCTTACAAGCGCTGGTTGCGGGAAAATGCATTGAGGCTGGAAGCTAAGCTGAATCCCCAGTCTCCGGATTTTGAGCTGATGGAGCCTGAGATGCTTCAGCAGTACATGAAAATGTTTATGGTCTCCTTCGAGGAGCGGGATCAGGTGCTGCGACCGCTGGCCGAGTCTGGCCAGGAAGCTGTCGGCTCGATGGGCGATGATACGCCCATGGCAGTGCTGTCCGAACGTATCCGCTCGGTAGCAGATTTCTTTCGTCAGAAATTTGCGCAGGTCACCAACCCACCGATTGACCCGTTGCGTGAAACCGTGGTCATGTCACTTGAAACGTGTCTTGGGGCCGAGCGTAACGTGTTTGACGAAACGCCTGAGCACGCCAATCGCGTTATTCTGAGTACGCCGGTGTTGTCGCCGGGTAAATTCCAGCGTTTGAAGCAGTTGAATCGTCCGGGGTTTGACGCCGTAACCCTTTCCTTGTCATTTAGCCCTGAAATGGGGCTTGAAGCGGCTGTACGCGCGGTGGCAGATCAGGCAGAGGCTGCCGTGAGGTCTGGAAAAGTATGGTTGATCCTTAGCGATGCTCAGCTTGCGCCTGGACGCCTCCCCATAAATGCTTTCATGGCCACTGGTGCGGTGCATCATCGACTGGTGCAGACCGGATTACGTTGTGATGCCAATATTATTGTCGAAACAGCCTGGGCGCGAGACCCTCACCAGTTTGCGGTGCTGTTCGGGTTCGGTGCGACCGCGGTTTACCCTTATCTTGCTTATCAGGTCTTAAACGATCTGGTGCGTAAAGGCGAAATGTTGATTGATCCGATCGATGCTAAAAACAACTATCGCAAAGGGATTAATAAAGGCCTGCTTAAAATTCTGTCCAAGATGGGGATTTCGACGATTGCGTCCTACCGTGGAGCTCAATTGTTTGAAGCGGTCGGTCTGTCAGATCAGGTCGTTGACCTCTGTTTCCGCGGCGTCGAGAGCCGAATTCAGGGCGCGTCTTTCTACGATTTGCAAACCGACCAGGAAGCCCTTGCTAAGCTTGCCTGGAATCCACGCAAGCGAATCGAAACCGGTGGCTTGCTCAAGTTTATGCATGGTGGCGAATATCATGCCTACAATCCTGATGTCATTACCACGCTGCAGCGTGCGGTTCAAAATGGCGACTACGGCACCTATAAAGAGTATGCAGCACTTGTAAATGAGCGTCCCGTTGCGGCGCTTCGTGACCTGTTTACGCTCTCCGCTAAAGCTAAGCCGATTCCGCTTGAGGAGGTTGAGCCGGTTGAGGGATTGTTCAAACGCTTTGACAGTGCGGCCATGTCTATTGGTGCGTTGTCGCCTGAAGCCCATGAAGCACTGGCGGTTGCCATGAATCGTTTGGGCGGACGCTCAAATTCCGGTGAAGGCGGTGAAGATCCTGCCCGCTATGGGACTGAACGTCGTTCCAAAATTCGTCAGGTGGCCTCAGGTCGTTTCGGCGTTACGCCTCATTACCTGGTCGGGGCCGAGGTGCTGCAGATTAAAGTGGCTCAGGGTGCTAAACCAGGAGAAGGTGGGCAGCTGCCTGGCGGTAAAGTCAATGATCTGATCGCGCGGCTGCGCTTCTCGGTGCCCGGCGTTACCTTGATTTCGCCGCCGCCTCATCACGATATCTACTCGATTGAGGATTTGGCACAGCTTATTTTTGACCTCAAACAGGTCAACCCAGGCGCTTTGGTATCCGTTAAGCTGGTGTCTGAGCCAGGCGTCGGAACCATTGCGGCGGGCGTTGCAAAAGCGTATGCCGACCTGATCACCATTTCCGGATATGATGGCGGAACGGGGGCCAGCCCGCTGACCTCAATTAAATATGCCGGCAGTCCTTGGGAGCTGGGTTTGGCTGAGGCGCATCAGGCGCTGAGAGCGAATGATCTTCGCGCAAAGGTGCGATTGCAGACGGACGGTGGACTCAAAACCGGTCTGGACGTTGTTAAAGCGGCCATCCTGGGGGCAGAAAGCTTTGGTTTTGGCACTGGGCCAATGGTTGCGCTGGGCTGTAAATACCTGCGCATTTGTCACCTGAATAACTGTGCGACGGGTGTCGCTACCCAGAATGAAATGCTGCGCGAGAAGCACTTCCAGGGTACTGTTGAAATGGCGATGAACTATTTCCGTTTCCTGGCCGAAGAAACCCGCGAGTGGATGGCAAAGCTGGGTGTCGCCACGCTGGAAGAGTTGATTGGTCGCACCGACCTGCTTGAGCTGTTACCGGGTAAAACGCCCAAGCAGCGCAATTTGAACCTGCAGCCGATTCTCTCGAATGATGCGATCCCTGCAGACAAACCGCACACCTGTGGCCAACCGCGTAACCCACCGTTCGACAAAGGTGCCCTGGCTGAGCGGATGGTTGAGCTGGCCCGCACCGCGATTGATAGTAAAGCCGGTGGTGAATTTGAGCTGACCGTGACTAACTGTGATCGTTCGATCGGCGCCCGCTTGTCAGGCGAGATTGCAAAGCAGCACGGAAATCAGGGCATGGCTGACACACCACTTGTTTTCCGCTTGAAGGGGACGGCCGGACAAAGTTTTGGCGTCTGGAATGCCGGCGGTCTGCACATGCTGCTTGAGGGTGACGCCAACGACTATGTCGGCAAAGGCATGACAGGCGGTAAGCTGGCCGTGTTCCCGCCCAGAGGCAGTGCGTTTGCCTCCCAGGATGCCGCAATTATTGGTAACACCTGTCTTTACGGCGCTACGGGTGGAAAATTGTTCGCTGCCGGTACGGCGGGCGAGCGATTTGCAGTCCGTAACTCCGGCGCATTTGCGGTTGTTGAAGGCGCAGGAGATCATTGCTGTGAGTACATGACGGGCGGAATGATCACGGTGCTGGGCAGAACAGGGCATAACTTTGGTGCCGGTATGACCGGTGGCTTTGCCTATGTCCTGGATCAGGATAAGGGTTTCGTCGATCGTTATAACCATGAGCTGGTTGAAATCCATCGCATCTCCAGCGAGGCGATGGAAGCTCACCGCAATCATTTGCGAGAAGTGATTACAGATCATGTCCGCGAAACCGGTAGTTTGTGGGCTGAGAATATTCTGGATAACTTTGATGATTATGTTGGCGCGTTCTGGCTGGTCAAGCCGAAAGCCGCCAGTCTGTCCAGTCTGCTGGATAACACTCGGGCGCGTCCGGAATAAGGCGCCCCGGGAAACGTATCCTAAGGTTTGAAATTGAGGTTGCAATTATGCCAGGAAGACTGAACAACAACTTTCAGTTCATTGATGTAGGGCGCAAGGATCCGGCTAAAGTGGCGGTGTCCAGTCGCAAGAAAGCGTTCAAAGAAATTTACATGCCCTTCAAAGAAGATGAAGCCAAGCAACAGGCGCATCGCTGTCTGGAGTGCGGAAACCCATACTGCGAGTGGAAGTGTCCTGTACACAACTACATTCCTAACTGGTTGAAGCTAATCTCTGAAGGCAACATTCTTGAAGCCGTAGAGCTGTGCCATCAGACCAACACCTTGCCTGAAGTCTGCGGCCGGGTATGCCCTCAGGATCGTCTGTGTGAGGGAGCGTGTACCTTGAGTGATGGCTTTGGCGCGGTCACCATTGGTTCCGCCGAAAAGTATATTACTGAGACTGCGTTTGCCCTGGGCTGGAAGCCCGACATGTCGAAGGTTGTCATGACCAGCAAACGAGTGGCGATTATTGGCGCTGGCCCGGCAGGACTGGGTTGCGCCGACATCCTGATTCGTAACGGTGTAAAGCCTGTCGTCTTTGACTCCTATCCAGAGATTGGTGGTCTGTTGACCTTTGGTATTCCTGAATTCAAGTTGGAAAAAGGCGTCATGGCTCGCCGCCGTGAAATCTTTGAAGGCATGGGCATCGAATTCCGTTTAAATACCACCGTGGGCAAAGATGTCGATTTCGGCAAGCTGCTCGAAGAGTTTGATGCCGTCTTTATGGGTATGGGCACCTACAACTACATGAAAGGTGGCTTTCCCGGTGAAGATCTACCCGGCGTATACGATGCGTTACCTTTCCTGATCTCGAACGTCAATCGATGCCTCGGGTTTGAAAAGGATGCCGCCGATTTCATCGACATGAAAGGCAAGCGTGTGGTCGTGTTGGGTGGCGGTGATACGGCGATGGACTGTAACCGAACCTCGATCCGCCAGGGTGCCAAGTCGGTAACGTGTGCTTATCGCCGTGATGAAGAAAACATGCCGGGTTCTCGTCGCGAAGTGGCTAATGCCCGTGAAGAAGGTGTGAAATTTTTGTTCAACCGCCAGCCGGTAGCGATTGTCGGTGAGGAAAAGGTTGAAGGCGTAAAAGTGGTCCAGACCCGTATGGGTGAAGCGGATGAGCAGGGGCGTCGTCGGCCTGAGGTTATTCCAGGCAGTGAAGAGATTCTGCCGGCAGACGCCGTTCTGATTGCGTTTGGCTTCCGCCCAAGTCCAGCGCCTTGGTTTGCTAAGTTCGGTATTGAACAGGATTCCGGTGGCCGTGTTCTGGCCCCGGAGCATCAGCAGTACCACTTCCAGACAGCGAACCCGAAGATTTTTGCGGGTGGTGATATGGTGCGAGGTTCTGATCTCGTCGTGACCGCTATTTGGGAAGGTCGTAAGGCTGCTGAGGGTATTTTGGATTACTTGGATGATCTTCAGGCATGATGCATCCTGAACTGAAAAATGATCGTTTTCTGCGGGCGCTCCTTCGTCAGCCAGTCGATGTGACGCCGGTATGGATGATGCGGCAGGCAGGACGATATCTTCCTGAGTATCGGGCAACCCGACAAAAGGCGGGTGATTTCATGGCCCTGTGCATGAATGCCGATTACGCCTGTGAAGTTACCCTACAGCCCTTGGCGCGTTATCCATTGGACGCCGCCATTTTATTTTCTGATATTTTGACGATACCAGATGCGATGGGCTTGGGGTTGTACTTTGAGACGGGTGAAGGGCCTCGATTCAGGAAAACGATTGGCAACCTGGCAGACGTTGAAAGTATACCGGCTGTCGACCCAGAGCGGGATCTTGCCTATGTCATGAATGCGGTCACGACCATTCGGCGTGAGCTGAATGGCCGTGTGCCTTTGATCGGGTTTTCCGGTAGTCCATGGACGCTGGCGACTTACATGGTCCAGGGTGGCAGCAGCCGAGATTTTCATCGCATCAAACAGATGCTCTATTCCGCACCTGAGACCTTGCACGCCCTGCTTGATAAATTAGCCGATGTGGTCATTGACTACTTAAATGCTCAAATTCGGGCAGGGGCTCAGGCAGTTCAGATTTTTGATACCTGGGGGGGGATTCTGACTCAGCCGGCGTATCGTGAGTTTTCGCTCGCCTACATGAATAAAATCGTAGCTGGCTTGCAGCGGGAGTCCGAGGGACGGCGTGTTCCTGTGATTCTGTTTACCAAGCAGGGGGGGCAATGGCTTGAGCTGATTGCGGACAGTGGTGCGGATGCCCTGGGGCTGGATTGGACCACTGATCTGGGCGAGGCTCGTCAGCGCGTGGGCAATCGGGTGGCGCTGCAGGGCAATATGGATCCTGCTGTACTGTGCGCTTCACCGGAGGCGATCCGAGCTGAAGTTGCCCGCATCCTTGCATCCTTTGGCAATGGCGACGGGCATGTTTTTAATCTGGGGCATGGCATTACGCCAGACGTTGATCCCGAGCATGCGCGCGTCTTTATCGAGGCCGTGCACGAATTCAGCGGACAGTACCATCGCTGATCCGACCTTAAAAGCCCGAGTTTCTCGGGCTTTTTTCTTTCTGCTACTATTTGCCAGCTTAAATCGATTGGATCTGGATACAACAAAATGGCAAAAAAACAAACCCAATTTGTTTGTACTGAATGCGGAGCGGATTCACCTAAGTGGAGCGGTCAATGCCTTCAGTGCGGAGCCTGGAATACCATCAGTGAATTTCGCGAGGCTAAACTCGCCCGCACGCCGTCAAATCAAGGAGGGGGGCGAGAGGGCTTTGCTGGGCAAAAAGCGGCGCTACAGCGGCTCGATGGCATTACCCTTGAGCAGGAAATGCGAATTCCAACGGGAAGTTCTGAATTTGACCGTGTGTTAGGCGGCGGTCTAGTGCCTGGCTCCGTAGTGCTGTTGGGCGGGCATCCCGGGGCAGGCAAAAGCACGTTGCTCTTGCAGACGGCAGCTCGTCTCGCGCAAAGCCTTAAGGTGATGTACGTGACGGGCGAGGAGTCCGTCCAGCAGGTCGCGTTGAGGGCACATCGACTCCACCTGGAAACCCATGCGCTGGAGGTGATGGCCGAGACCGATGTCGAGACTATTCTGATGGTTGCTGAGCAGGAGAAACCCGTCCTGCTGATCATAGACAGTATCCAGGTGATGGTCATGGCTGAGTTGCAATCCGCGCCAGGCAGTGTGGCGCAGGTGCGGGAGTGCGCCGCCTTATTAACCCGTTTGGCCAAGCAGTCGGGGATTGTTGTCCTGCTGGTGGGCCATGTGACCAAAGATGGAAGCCTGGCCGGACCAAAGGTGCTGGAGCACATGATTGATGCATCCATTATGTTGGAGGGTGCTGAAGACAATCGCTTTCGTATGTTACGCGCTAATAAGAACCGCTTCGGTGCAGTGAATGAGCTTGGTGTTTTTGCGATGGTTGAGCAGGGGCTGAAAGAGGTCAAAAATCCCAGCGCCTTGTTTCTTACGCGAGAGGATGAGCAAGCGGCAGGCAGTGTGGCGACCGTGGTCTGGGAGGGAACCCGGCCGATGCTGGTTGAAATTCAGGCTTTGTTGGATACCTGTTATGGAGGCTCGCCCCGCCGCCTCGCGGTCGGTTACGATCAGCAGCGGTTGGCGCTTTTGTTGGCAGTTCTCAGTCGCCATGGTGGGCTTCAGCTGGGTGATCAGGACGTCTTTCTAAACGTGGTTGGGGGGGTCAAAATCACCGAAACCAGCGCGGATCTTGCGATCATTATGGCCTTGGTTTCCAGCATGCGAGACCGGCCCGTTGGTAAGCAGGTTGCCGTTTTTGGCGAAGTGGGGTTGTCAGGAGAAATCCGGCCAGTGGTGAGTGGGCAGGAGCGTGCCATTGAAGCGCACAAACACGGATTCAATCGCGTATTTCTGCCGAAAGCCAACATGCCTCGCAAGGCCATCGAAGGTCTGGAGTGTATTGCGATCAGTCGGGTGTCTGAGTTATTGGAACATCTCTGAGGGGCTGGGTCGACGTTAATCGTGTCTTCACTGGCCGGTCAACAGTGCAGCGAAATCTCTGTCCAATAATTCGGGGTCGCCCAAATTTAACTCGACCAGACGGCGGAGCAGGGTGGCGCTGTCAATATCCATGGTGACGCACTCGAAACCAAGACGATCACTCTCCTGGTGCATGAGCTTTGCCTCCACGCTTACGACATGGTCGGCGTCGAGGGGAAGCCGGTAGGTGCAAGGTGTACCGAGGGTCAGCCCGGACCAGTCACTGGGGCGTCGTGTCAGAATACCTTTAAGGGATATATCGATCAGGTCTGATTGCCACGCCTGACCACCCTGTTCGATGGTGATCGGGGCGTGGAAGGCGATACGATGAAAGCGACGACGTTCGGGTGAAGGGGCATTGGCCATGGAGTATCCTCTTTTCCTTACACTATAGTCGAAGGTCGTCGTTTCTGCGTAGATCAGTGCAGGGCTTAGGCCAGTCGCTTATACTTCATGCGTTGGGGGGCGAAGGCGCTGTCTCCCTTCCGCTTGCGATAATCGGCATCGTAATCGCTGAAGTTACCTTCAAACCATACCACTTCACTGTCGCCTTCAAAGGCGAGAATATGCGTTGCGATACGGTCAAGGAACCAGCGATCGTGAGAAATGACGATGGCGCAGCCCGGAAATGCCAGAATACCTTCTTCCAATGCACGCAATGTTTCAACGTCCAGGTCGTTGGTCGGTTCGTCCAGCAATAGAACGTTTCCGCCTTGCTGCAGCAGTTTGGCTAAAAACAGGCGGTTGCGCTCGCCTCCCGATAGGTCACCCACGCGCTTCTGCTGATCCGTGCCACGGAAGTTGAAGCGGCCGAGATAGGCTCGGGAGGGTGTACTGAACGAGCCAACCTGAATGATGTCCTGTCCGTTACTCACCTCCTCCCATGCCGTCTTGCTGCCATCAAGTTCCCGCATTTGTCCGACATAAGACAGTTTGACGGTATCGCCGATACGAATATTGCCTGAATCGGGTTGCTCCATGCCTGCGAGTAGCTTGAACAGCGTTGATTTACCAGCACCATTTCCACCGATGACACCGACAATACTGCCCGGCGGCACATTAAAGCTCAGGTGATCAAATAAAAGCTTGTCACCGAAACGCTTCGACACATCGTTCAGTTCAAAGACAACATCTCCCAGGCGGGGGCCAGGTGGAATGTAGATTTCGTTGGTTTCATTCCGCTTCTGAAAATCCTGTGAGGACAGCTCATCAAACCGGGCCAGTCGGGCTTTGCTCTTGGCGTGGCGACCTTTGGCATTGCTGCGAACCCATTCAAGTTCTGACTTGATGGCTTTCTGGCGGGAGGCTTCCTGCTTTTCTTCCTGTTGCAGTCGCTTTTCCTTAGCCTCCAGCCACTGCGAGTAGTTCCCTTCGAACGGGATGCCGCGACCGCGATCCAGCTCCAGAATCCAGCCTGCTACGTTATCCAGGAAGTAACGGTCGTGGGTGATTGCGACGACGGTGCCAGGGTATTCATGCAGAAAGCGTTCGAGCCATGCCACGCTCTCCGCATCCAAATGGTTAGTCGGCTCGTCAAGCAGCAGCATGTCAGGTTTCGAAAGCAGCAGCTTACATAATGCGACGCGGCGACGCTCCCCTCCTGACAGTTGAGAGACCTTGGCGTCCCAGGGGGGCAGGCGCAACGCATCGGCGGCCACTTCAAGTGTGCGGTCCAGGTTGTGGCCGTCGGTTGCCTGTATTAAAGCTTCCAGTTTGGCCTGTTCGGCGGCCAGTGCATCGAAATCCGCATCCGGATCGGCATAGGCGGCGTATACCTCATCAAGTCGCACCAGTGCATCTTTGATGGCTTTGACGCCCTCCTCAACGTTACCTCTCACATCTTTGGTTTCGTCCAGTTGGGGTTCCTGGGGCAGGTAGCCGACATTGATGCCGGGCTGGGGTCTGGCCTCGCCCAGAATTTCAGTGTCCACACCCGCCATGATGCGCAGCAGGGTTGATTTACCTGAGCCGTTTAGGCCCAGTACGCCAATTTTGGCGCCGGGAAAGAAAGAGAGGGAAATATCCTTAAGAATTTCCCGTTTAGGGGGAACCACCTTGCCGACGCGGTTCATTGTGTAAACGTACTGAGCCATGAGTTTTCCGATTGTGATAAGCGGGTTAATACGATGTGCAGGAGACTGCGCAGAGGGCAGTAACAATGGGGGTCTAGCCTAAACCAGTGCTCGAGTCCCTGCAAGCGATCGCGCTGTTCTGGTCGTGGGATAGGTGAGCTGATGAATAGATGAACTCCGGCCCGTTTTAGCGTAAAATGCCGCGTTTACCAGTTTCAGATATCTGCCGAGGGTACGATGTTCAGTAAAGAGATGACAATTGCCGGATACGATGCGGAATTGTGGGCAGCCATGCAGGGCGAGGCGCAGCGCCAGGAGGAGCACATCGAGCTGATTGCTTCTGAAAATTATACCAGTCCAAGAGTCATGCAGGCCCAGGGCTCAGTTCTTACCAACAAATACGCAGAAGGCTACCCGCATAAGCGCTACTATGGTGGCTGTGAGTATGTCGATGTCGTTGAACAGCTTGCGATTGATCGTGCCAAGGCATTGTTTGGTGCCGACTACGCCAACGTCCAGCCCCACTCCGGTTCTCAGGCTAACGCAGCCGTTTATATGGCATTGTGCAAAGCAGGGGATACTGTTTTGGGTATGAGTCTGGCCCACGGCGGACATCTGACGCACGGCGCATCGGTAAGTTTCTCTGGGCGTATCTATAATGCGGTGCAGTATGGTTTGAATCCTGAAACCGGCGAAATCGATTACGCTGAAGTCGAGCGTCTCGCTAAAGAACACAAGCCACGCATGATTGTTGCGGGCTTTTCTGCCTATTCCAAAGTGGTTGACTGGCAGCGCTTCCGTGACATTGCTGACAGCGTTGGCGCATACCTGCTGGTGGACATGGCACACGTTGCAGGTCTGGTGGCAGCGGGCGTCTATCCCAGTCCGGTCGGTATCGCCGATGTGACAACGACGACGACGCATAAAACACTCGGCGGCCCCCGTGGCGGACTGATTCTTGCCCGTAAGAACGAAGATCTGGAGAAGAAGCTCAATTTTGCCGTCTTCCCCGAAAGTCAGGGTGGTCCTTTGATGCATGTCATTGCGGCAAAGGCCGTCTGTTTCAAAGAGGCCATGGAGCCGGAATTCAAGGCCTACCAACAAAATGTCGTGGCCAACGCTCGCGCCATGGCGGAAACCTTCCAAAGCCGCGGTTTCAAAGTGGTTTCTGGGGGAACTGACAATCACCTGTTCCTACTGGATCTGATAGATAAGAATATCACCGGTAAAGACGCTGATGCAGCGCTGGGGCTGGCCAATATCACCGTCAATAAGAACTCGGTTCCGAATGATCCTCGTTCACCGTTCGTCACCAGTGGTCTTCGTATCGGTTCTCCTGCCTTGACTCGTCGTGGCATTGGCGAAAAAGAAGCCCGAGAGTTGACTGGCTGGATGTGTGATGTGTTGGAGGATATTGGCAATACTCAGACGATTGAGCGGGTGAAAGGCCAGGTTCTGGCTCTCTGCAAGCGCTTCCCTGTTTACGGTTAAGCCTCTGCTATGCTTAGCAGACCAAGCTGAACGTGGGTAGACGCCTTGCACTGTCCGTTCTGTAATGCATCTGAGACGAAAGTCATCGATTCCCGCCTGGTTGCCGAAGGCCGCCAGGTGAGGCGTCGTCGTGAATGTCTGAGCTGCGCTGAGCGTTTCACAACCTACGAAGAAGCCGAATTGTTGTTGCCGCGAATCGTCAAGCAAGACGGCAGTCGTGAACCATTTGATGAAAATAAGCTTCGCGCGGGCTTCCTGAAAGCATTGGAAAAACGCCCTGTCAGCAGTGAGGACATTGAAGCCTCAATTGATCGCATCAAGTTTCGTCTGCGTGCCAGCGGTGAGCGTGAGGTGCCATCCCGTGGCGTCGGAGAGGAGGTGATGACCGAACTCAAAGAGCTTGATCAGGTGGCTTATGTTCGCTTTGCCTCGGTTTATCGCAGCTTTCAGGACATCAATGCGTTCCGGGAAGAGATCGATAGACTTTCGCGCGAGAGTAAGCGTTCCGCACGTGACGCTGGTCGGCATGGCAAGGACCCTGCTCAGCCGGAGCTGCCTCTGAGTGACGAGTCCTGAATGTCAGTCCTGGATATTGATTCGCAAGCCCGTCACTTTATGGCGCGAGCACTGAAGCTTGCTGAAAAGGGGCTGTATACCACGCATCCTAACCCGCGTGTAGGCTGTGTGATTGTTAAAAATGGCGAAATTATCGGGGAAGGCTGGCATGAGCGGGCGGGTGAGCCGCACGCTGAAGTACATGCACTGCGTCAGGCCGGTGAGCGCGCCCGAGGTGCAGATGTGTATGTCACGCTGGAACCCTGTTCGCATCATGGGCGAACGCCTCCCTGCGCGAATGCTTTGATTGACGCGGGTGTGTCGCGTGTCTGGGCGGGGAGCGCTGATCCCAACCCTTTGGTTGCCGGTCGGGGGCTCGAGCGTTTGCAGCAGGCGGGCATCGCCGTGCAGTGTGGTGTACTCCAGACAGAGTGCGAAACATTGAATATTGGTTTTTTTCAGCGATTTAAACGGGGGCGCCCCTGGGTTCGGTTGAAAACTGCCGCGAGTCTGGATGGCCGGGTTGCGCTTGCCAGCGGAGCCAGCAAATGGCTGACAGGCGAGTCCGCAAGACAGGATGTGCAGCGATTGCGGGCGCGAAGCTCAGCCATCGTGACAGGTATCAATACTGTATTGGCGGATGATCCTGCGTTGACCGTCAGAGATGATGGCGTGAGTCAGGCGTCGGCGGGGCGTGTGCGACAACCTCTGCGAATTGTGTTGGATCGACAGCTCAGGCTTACGGACAATCTCCAGATACTGGCGGATACAGGGAACCCGGTGCTGATCGTTACGACACCCCAGGCGCTAGCAAGTCAGCCAGCGGTGCGCCTGGAGCGGCTGCGACAAAAGGCAGAAATTCTAACGCTCGATCCAACGCTGGATTTGTCAGCATTCCTCGCGGAGCTCGCAAGTCGGGGCGTCAATGAAGTGCTGGTCGAGGCCGGGGGGACGTTGGCCGGCGCTTTTTTGCAGCAAGGGCTGTGTGATGAATACTGGTTGTATATTGCACCTAAATTACTGGGGCCTGAAGGCATTCCGATGGCGAATATTCCATCGGTAGACAGACTGTCAAAGGTCCCCCATTTCAAGATCCAAAGCCTGGTTCAGGTCGGTAACGATGTGCGGATGGTGATGGTTCCCGATTTAACCTCGTGTTGAGTAAGCAGATTATGCAGTTGAACAGTGTTGAAGAACTGATTGCCGATATTCGTCAGGGAAAAATGGTCATACTGATGGATGATGAAGATCGCGAAAATGAAGGTGATCTCATCATGGCGGCAGAAATGGTGCGCCCATCAGACATCAATTTCATGGCAAAGCACGCACGTGGACTGATCTGTTTGCCGATGACACGCGAGCGCTGCGACTATTTAGGTCTTGGGCTGATGGTGAATCGCAACAATGCACAGTTCCAGACGAATTTCACGGTTTCGATAGAGGCTGCCGAAGGCGTAACGACGGGTATTTCTGCTGCGGACAGGGCCCACACGATACGGGTTGCTGTGGGGCGTCAGGTGAAGCCGCAGGATCTGGTTCAGCCCGGCCATGTGTTTCCCCTGATTGCACAGCCTGGCGGCGTGCTCAGTCGCGCCGGGCATACCGAGGCTGGATGTGATCTGGCACGTTTGGCTGGATTCGAGCCTGCGGCAGTCATTGTTGAAATTATGGATGAAGACGGAACGATGGCGCGTCGCCCGCAATTGGAGGCGTTTGCAGCACAGCATGACCTCAAAATTGGAACGATTGCCGATTTGATTCATTACCGGGCGACGACCGAGCAGACCATCGAGCGGGTGCAAACGCACGAATTGAATACTGAGTATGGCACCTTCAAGGCGGTGACCTACCGCGATACGATTCAGGGATTTACGCATCTGGCACTCGTCATGGGCGAACCGGACCCCAAAACACCGACACTGGTTCGGGTTCACTTTGCCGACGTCCTGCGGGATTTGCTGCGGGTTTCCCGGCCTGATTCTGAAAGCTGGCCAATTGGTGAAGCGCTCGGCCATGTTGCGAAGGAAGGGAAGGGTGTGGTTGTGTTACTCGACAGCGAAGGTAAAGGGCTGGATTTGAATCAGCAAATTAATGACTACATGCAGCCCCGCAAACCGCAAAACCTCAAAATTGCCGGGTCGGGAGCCTATCTGACCATTGGCACCGGGTCCCAAATATTGCGTGATCTGGGCGTTGGCAAGATGCGTGTGATGAGCGCCCCCATGAAGTTTTCAGCACTGTCAGGCTTTGACCTTGAAGTGGAAGAGTATCTGCCTTACCGGGCAGGCGATCAGAATTAATCTGGAGGAATTAGCGATGGATGTGAAAGTGATTGAGGGCGATTACCTCGCTGGCGGGGACGCTAAATACGCACTGGTTGTCGGCCGCTTCAACCACTTCGTTGTGGATAGTCTGGAGCAGGGTGCGATTGACACGCTGGTACGACATGGTGTGAACAAAGCTAACATTACGGTATTTCGGGCGCCAGGGGCGGTTGAAATTCCGTTACTGACCCAGAAAGTCGCGCGAAAGTTCAAGCCAGATGCGATTATAGCGCTCGGTGCCGTTATTCGCGGGGGGACGCCTCACTTTGAGTACGTGTCCGGCGAATGTTCCTCCGGTTTATCCAAGGTCGCACTTGAATCCGGTATTCCGGTTGCGTTTGGTGTGCTAACGGTGGATACCATTGATCAGGCCATTGAGCGTTCCGGCACTAAGGCGGGTAACAAGGGGGGCGAAGCGGCCCTGTCGGCACTGGAAATGGTGGCGGTACTAAAGCGCCTGGAGGCAGAGTGAGCGAGGAAAAAGAGACGTCCGGAGGGGCGTCGAAAAAGGCCAGTATGGTTGATCAGCGCCGCCGTGCACGCCGACTCCTGATCCAGGCTCTTTACCAATGGCAGATGGCATCGAGTCCCGTGAGTCAGATTGAAGCAGAGTTCCGGGTTGACAATGACATGACCAAGGTCGATGTTGCTTACTTTTCAGAGTTGCTACGTGCGATTACGGCTCGCATTGGTGATCTGGATAAGCTGATCGAACCTGCCATTCAGCGCGATATCAAGGTGATCGATCCTATCGAGCTGGCGATTCTTCGGTTGGGCGCCTTTGAGATGAAAGAGCGGCTGGACGTCCCCTATCGCGTGGTCATCAATGAAGGCGTCGAGCTCGTCAAGCGGTTTGGTGGTACTGATGGCCATCGATTCATTAACAGTGTTCTGGATCGTTTGGCCTCTGAACTTCGCCAGGTTGAAATTGGGCAAGCGCCCCAGCGCCGCCGTTAAGGTGTCGGGCATCCTGAATGACCGAGTTTGAGCTGATTCAGCGGTTTTTCACTGGGATGCCCAAGGGGGCAGATGTTGCACTGGGTGTCGGTGATGACTGTGCGCTGGTGCGCTTGAATGACCAGGATCATCTGGCTATTTCGACCGACACGCTGGTGGAGGGGCGACACTTTCCAGAGCATTATCCTCCGGGCTGGATTGCGGCAAGGGCCTTGGGGGCTGCGGCCAGCGACCTGGCTGCAATGGGCGCCACGCCGGTTGGGTGTCTGCTGGCACTCACCTTACCCCAAGCGGATTCCGAGTGGTTAAGTCAATTCTCTGAGGCATTCCGATCCTGCGCTGAGCGGTGGAGCATTCCGCTTCTGGGAGGAGATACAACGGGCGGAAGGCTTCAATTGACGGTGACGGTTCTTGGGCGAGTCGATGTGTCTCGCGTACTGCTGAGAAGTGGCGCATCTGCGGGTGAAGATCTCTGGGTTTCAGGGAAACTTGGTGAAGCGGCAGGTGCCTTGAAGTACCGACTTGCGGATCCTGAATCCAGGTACGATTTCGGCGAGCAGGGCCCGATTTCCCGATTGTTGGATCGCTACGATATGCCAGCGCCGCGTCTGGCCCTCGGGCAGTGGTTGCTAGGCAGGGCCAGTGCGGCAATTGATATCAGTGACGGGTTGGTCGCTGATGTCGGGCATCTGTGCCGCCTTTCAGGTGTTGGTGCTGAAATCCAGCTTGAATCCTTGCCAGTTTCTGAATCGTTATCATTGCTATATTCTCCGCATGACGTTGAAAAGCACGCGCTCTATGGCGGAGACGATTACGAGCTGTGTTTTTCGGCGCCGGTCCATTTGCGTGGGGAGTTATCCCGTGCGCCCTATCAACTCAGTCGAATTGGACACCTCACTGTCGGCCATGAGCTTATCCTTCGGCGAGAGGGTAAGGCTGTAAAGCCCAGCGGTTCGGGGTTTGATCACTTCGGTTTGGTGCCTGGAGGTCACTGTGATGTCATCTGAAGGTTTTACGCCCTCGCTTCGTAAGGTGATTCGGCAGCCCGTCCATTTGTTGGCCACGGGGTTGGCCAGTGGTTTATTGAAGCCGGCACCCGGTACCTGGGGTTCTGCCTCTGCTGTCCTGGTATATGCGCTTTTTCTCTCTGAGCTAAGTCCACTGGTGTTTGTCACACTGATCATCGTGGCGGGTCTTCTGGGCGTGCTCATTTGCGGCCGCACTGCGGCTGATTGGGGGGTTCATGATCATGGCTCCATCGTCTGGGATGAGTGGGTGGGGCAGTGGATAGCCCTCATTGGACTCGCATCCGAGCCTGTTTACTGGTTACTGGGTTTCGTTTGCTTCAGGGTTCTGGATATTTGGAAGCCGGGTCCTATAGGATGGGCCGATAAGCACTTTGAGGGGGGCGTTGGGATCATGCTGGATGATATTCTGGCTGGTATTGGCGCACTCGCGTGCGTTACCGTTGTACGTTTTAGCGTGAGCTAGCGTCAGCCCGCGAGGGTACGGGGACGCTGGATCATCAGGATTGCGTGCGCATCACCTGAGCATTAATAGATGCGATGTGACCGCGCAACGCGATTGCCAGCTGGGTCATCGCTTGCTGGAATCAATTGGGCGACTTTCAGGAATCGCCGCAACCCTTCCTCTGCGCGTTCCTTTGACGCATAGGGGCCGCTATCAACCCCTTCCCGGGTGGCAAAATACCACCTCGCACCAACGGCGAAGAACCGTTCGGTCCTGAATGGCAAGCTCCCTTGCTCGCCCTGTCTGTTCATGGTATCCATAGTATGCTCTCTAAAAAGTTCGCTAATGAAATAGTAGTGTTCCGTTAGCAATCAATTTTTTATGTTGTAATTTTTATGTGTTTCATACAATTTGGCACAGGCCTTTAAATTTCGCAATAATCGTGTTTGAAAAATGAGCAGTGTTCCGATACTTACGGCGAATTTCACCCGTCGGATGAATGGGTTTGTGCGGTGTATCAAAAAGAATGATGATGAGGGTGTATTAATGGGGATTGGGCGTTTTATTGGGCTGGTGTCGCTTCTGACTTTAGGAGGATGCTCAGCAAGTTCCATGATTGTTCGGAGCTATGACGGAGATGCCTTACCGTCACAGCAGGTCGCGAGGGTTGTCGTGCCTGCGGATATAAAGCTCGAGTCGATTGACGGTAAGGAACAGAAACAGTATCTGCTGGATAGTCTGGCATTGACATATGAAATGCTTCCCGGTTCCCATACCTTGGTGTACCGCTACTCCGAAATTTGGGCCAAGCCCCCGGGTGGTCCTGATGAAGCGAAAGTTGAAACGGTGGAGTCTGGGCTGCGTCAGTTAGCCCATGATTTCAAAGCGGGTGACAACTATGAGCTGACCTTTAGCCGGCCGAAAGATCGTATGGCAGCAAAAGCGGCTACAGGCGCGTTCAGTGCGTGGCTGGTAACGGTAGACGGCAAAAAACAGGCGAGCGATACCGCTTACGTGCCCTCGGCCCCAGTACCTCAGGGCGGCAGTCCCATGACGACAGCTGCGGTGGTGGCTCCAGTTGTCGTGGCGCCGGCTGTCGCGGCAACCGTTGCACCCACGGCAGGCGGGGCGATTCCAGCGAAGCCCGCCCCGGCTAGCTCAACGAGTGGTCTCTCCCGATTGGATGCGCTCAAGGCACTTTGGTCTGATACTTCTGCAGAGGATAAAAAGGCTTTTCTGCAGTGGGCATTTAAATAGTTGCTGAGTGGGCGAGAGCTTAGTCTCTCGCTTTTTCCCGTCGGTCGCGCCCGATCCAGTGAGACAGTATGTGCTGAAACACTGACTGTGAATCTTCGAGCAGCGCAGACCAAAGGGACTGGTTGTGCGGGTTTAGCGAATCTGCCTGTGCCTCCAGTCCCTTCCAATCTGTTTGTTCCAGGGCGTCTGCCAAGGCTTCGAGCGCACCTTCAAATTGTAAGGTAAGGCGATCCAGATCTGGCAAAGCGTCAGGGCAGGCTGTGAGTGAGATAATGGCTTTGTCGCAATAGGTCAGGATCGTTACGCTCAGGCCGAGACCGTCAAAGAGTGGGGTGCTACTGATTTGGCCGGTGATTTTCGCGCCTGCCAGAAAGTTCGGGCGCGCTGGGCCCGGAATGTTGGTGATTGGCAGGTTGAATATCGGTTTATGGCGTTGGGCGATCTGAAATTCCGAGTAGGTGCGCGCCGCCAGCCCAAGTAAAGCGGTGGGGGCGAGCTGTGTCAGGCGGTCTGCGGCGACAGCGTGGCTATACACTTTGGACGATTTCATCGCGGTATGAATTCGTAACAGCCGCTTGGCCAAATCCGGCTCATCCGTTGCGAGACTCACGATCATCGCAGCAAGTTGGCTGCCGGTGGGGCTGTCCACCTGTTTAGAGCGCACGGAAACCGGTGTTAGAACTGTGAGTGCGCCGCGCATGTTCGGGTCTTTATGCTGGATATAACGCTGTAGTGCCTCCGAGCAAAGTGTCATGAGTACTGCATTGGTTGAGACACCGGGTGCCTTCTGTTTCAAGTGACGTATCTTTTCAAAGCTGCAGCAGTAGGCGTCATAGGTGCGCCGAGCGCTGATCGGACGGTTAAACGGCGCTGCGGGGGCATTAAAAATGGCAACCGGCAGTGCTAGCTGACGAAACTGGTGCATCAGCGCCTGGTAAAACGTAGAGGCTGCCGCATCCCTTGCCAGAACAGCCCAACGCTTTGGCATGGTGAGTGCGTTGCCGTATGCGTGTCCGATCATCTGGGCCATGGACGGCAAAGGTTGAGGTGTCCAGGGTGGGATAACACCACGTACCTTCTGCGTCGTGCCAGAGGTGTCGAGTAACGAACCAATCAACTCGCTTCCAGTCGTGCTGTCAATCAGCGTCTGATGGATTTTAAACAGAACCGCACAGGTTGCTTCTGGACAACGATCAATGTCCCCCAGCCCGCGAAACAGGGTGATTTCCCATAGCGGTTTGTCCTTGTTAAGTGGTGTCGCGAGGCTTTCACCCACAAACCGCATCAGGGTGCCAAAGCGACCCGGAGAGGGAAGCGTGATATCCCGGATGTGTCGATCAAGATTAAATTCCGGGTCATCTGCCCAATAGGGGTTGTCAAGTTTAAGGGGGAGTTGCACGATGCGCTGACGCATGGTTGGAACCAGGTGCAAACGTTGTTGCAGAGCGCCCTTCAGTGCATTGCATGAAAGAGGGGATTCGAGCGAGGAGTCATCCAGTAGAAGCAGGCAGCCGATGTGTAAGGGGTTTTCTGGTGTTTCGAGATAGATGAATGATGCGTCTGCTTCCGATAATTGCCGCATGGCTCAGGCTCCTGCTGTAATAGCCTAAATGTAACAGCAGAACCTGACTAAAAGTAGTATTGATCGCGTTATTGGTTGCGTTTAACGGCAATTCTTGTCAGTGCAGACAGCGCCGCCCGGTAGGGGGAGTCTGGCAGTGCCGATTCGATGGTCTGACGGGCTTCTTCAGCGTAGTCGCTTGCGCGCTCAAGGGTATATTGTAGCGAGCCGCTTCGCTGAACGAGTTCAAGCACCGTGTCGATCATTGAGAGGTCTCCTTTTCGGATCGCCTGTCGAATCAGATTCCGGTCATGTTCCGGCAGTCGACGCTGGGCTTCGATCAGAGGAAGAGTCGGTTTGCCCTCGGCCAGATCATCGCCAACATTCTTGCCCATGGCCTGTGGGTCGCCCGTATAGTCCAGCATGTCGTCTGCCAGTTGGAATGCGATGCCCAAAAGTCGGCCGTAATTCGCCAGGGCCTGGTCGTTGTTTCATCTGCTTGCGCCAGTCGTGCCGCGCTCTCGGTGGCGGCCTCAAAAAGTCTGGCCGTTTTGGCAGTGATGACCTTGATGTAAGTCGCTTCGTCAATGTCTGGATTTTTGCAGTTGGTCAGTTGCAGGACTTCACCTTCAGCAATCAGGTTGGTCGAGTTGGCCAGAACCCGCAATACCGGGAGGCTTTCCAGAGAAACCATGACCTGAAAGGCTCGCGAATACAGAAAATCGCCTACCAGCACACTGGGTGCGTTGCCCCATCGGGCATTGGCCGTCGCGCTGCCCCGCCGTAAGGTTGAGGTGTCGACGACATCGTCGTGAAGCAAGGTGGCCGTATGGAGAAATTCGATGATGGTGGCCAGCTCCACAGACTGATGTGTCGCGCGACCCAGTGCATGACTGGTCAGTAGCACCAGCAGTGGGCGAAGTCTCTTCCCGCCTGCATTCACGATATATTTGCCAATCGTTTCCACGAGTGGAACGTCGGACGAGAGCTGTTTTTGAATGAGCTGGTCTGCCGCCTTAAAGTCAGCAGCCACCAGCGCGTAGATATCGTTCGTTTGCATGGGGGCGGGCCACAAAAAATCCGTGAAATCCTATGGGGCGGGGGCAGGGTTGTCAACCCTGCAGCGTGATGGTGTTCGGTAAATTTGCACAGGCTGTTTTCTTCGCGTATAATCCGCCCCCTTGCAGTCCCCCTGTCATAGGGTTGCCGAAGTGCTTCCCATAGCCGCAGGAAAACGCCATAAGCGTTTGTGAGAGGGCGCATCAGGTCTGCGTGGCATAAAAGCGCGGTGTGAACGAAAAAGGGGTAAGTCATGTTTGCAGTGATTGTAAGCGGCGGAAAGCAGCACAAAGTAGTTGAAGGTGAGCGCCTTAAGCTCGAGAAGATTGAAGTTGAAACGGGTGGAACGGTCGAGTTTGACAAGGTTCTGCTGGTTTCTGATGGCGACTCTGTGAAAGTGGGTGCTCCGGTTGTTGCGGGTGCCAAGGTGACTGCAGAAGTGGTGTCTCATGGTCGTGCCGACAAAGTGAAGATTATCAAGTTCCGTCGTCGTAAGCACTACATGAGACGTGCAGGCCACCGTCAGTGGTTCACTGAAGTCAAAATTACTGGAATTAATGCAGGCTAACAGCCGCAGTTGTTGAATTTAACAGGAGACATTCGTCATGGCACATAAAAAAGCCGCGGGGAGTAGCCGCAACGGTCGTGATTCAGAATCCAAGCGCCTGGGTGTTAAGCGCTTCGGTGGTCAGTTTGTAAAAGCGGGTAATATTATTGTTCGTCAGCGTGGCACGCAGTACCACTCTGGTGACAATACTGGTTTGGGTCGTGACCACACGATCTTTGCTAAAATCGACGGTTATGTGGATTTCACCGTGGGTGGTCCTAACAACAAGCGTATCGTGAGCATCAAAGCGGCCTGATCAGGCTGTTTTGAGTGCAGGTAAAGAAAGCTCCGCCTTGGCGGGGCTTTTTTGTTTGAGCGGGATTTGGTTTTCCGGGAGGCATCATGAAATTTGTGGATGAAGCCAGTGTTGTCGTTACTGCCGGTAAGGGAGGGAATGGCTGTCTGAGTTTCCGTCGGGAAAAATACGTGCCCAGGGGTGGGCCGGACGGCGGCGACGGAGGGGATGGGGGATCTATCTTTCTTGAGGCGGACGAAGCCATCAATACGCTGGTCGACTATCGCTATACGCGGCGTTTCCGTGCGGGGAATGGTGAGGCGGGGCGTGGTTCGAACTGCCGGGGTGCCAATGGCGAAGATCTGATACTCAAGGTTCCGGTAGGGACCATGGTCTATGATCTGGAGCGGGATGAGCTGTTGGGCGATCTGGTTGAAGTGGGGCAGCGATTGAAGGTGGCCCAGGGCGGCTTTCATGGGTTGGGAAATACTCGCTACAAGAGCAGCGTTAATCAGGCTCCGCGTCAAACTAAGCCGGGTACGCCGGGCGAGGAGCGACAGCTGCGTCTTGAGCTGAAAGTTATCGCAGATGTGGGGTTGCTGGGCTTGCCCAATGCGGGCAAGTCGACGTTGATTCGGGCGGTCTCTTCTGCGCGGCCTAAAGTGGCTGACTACCCCTTTACGACGCTGGTCCCGAACCTCGGCGTTGTCCGTGTGCAAGCGCATCGCAGTTTTGTAATTGCCGATATCCCGGGATTGATTGAGGGGGCGGCGGATGGGTCAGGTCTGGGGATTCGTTTTCTCAAGCACCTGGTGCGAACCCGATTGTTGCTGCACATTGTCGATATGGCGCCGATGGATCAGTCAAGTCCGGCTCAGGCTATCAATACCATCGTTGAAGAGTTGAAAAAGTTCAGTCCGACCCTGGCTGGGCGTGAGCGGTGGTTGGTTTTGAACAAAATGGATCTGCTGCTGGAAGATGAGCAGGAGGAAGTGCGTACTGCTGTTCTGGCTGAGTTGAGTTGGCAGGGACCGGTCTATACCTTGTCAGCGTTGGGTTCAGAAGGTACTGACAAGCTGTGTCAGGACATAATGAGTTGGTTGGAGGCGCGTCGCCAGCGCGAGATCGACGAGCCCGAATTTGCTGAGGAGATGGATGCTGAGCGGGCGCAGATGGATCAGGAGGTTCGTGATCGCATTGAGGTGCTGAAGCAGCAGCGGGCCGCATCACGAGAGGGTGATAGTGATGATGACGATGATGATTTTGATGGCGATGAAATAGAGGTTGTGTATGCACAATGAGGGTGCAGACAAAGCCGAAGCGATTCTCCTGGGGGGAGTCGATGGCGATGCGGCACGGGCGCGGCTTGCGCGCGCGGGTCGCTGGGTTGTTAAGATCGGGAGTGCGCTCCTGACCAATGATGGTCAGGGCTTGGATATCGAAGCGCTCAAACCTTGGGTTGCCCAGTTGGCGGCTTTGCGTCGGGATGGTGTTGAGTTGGTGGTGGTGTCCTCTGGCGCCATTGCGGAGGGAATGAGTCGCCTGGGGTGGTCGCAGCGGCCGAAAGAGGTGCATGCCCTGCAGGCGTGTGCGGCGCTCGGACAGATGGGGCTTGTGCAAGCCTGGGAAACGGAGTTTAAGCTGCAGGGGTTTAAGTCGGCTCAAATTTTGCTGACGCATGATGATCTTTCTGATCGCAAGCGTTACCTGAATGCGCGTGGCACCATTCGCACTCTGCTGAGTCTGGGGGTCGTGCCCGTGGTAAATGAGAATGATACCGTGGTCACTGAAGAGATCCGGTTTGGTGACAACGATACCCTGGCTGCATTGGTGGCGAACCTGATTGAGGCGGACGTATTGATCATCCTCACGGATCAATCCGGGTTGTATGAGGCGGATCCGCGTAAGAAGGCAGATGCTGGCTTGATTGGTGCGGCATATGCCAATGATCGCGTCCTGGATAAAATGGCCTCGGGTAGTTCAGGGGTGCTGGGACAGGGGGGGATGTATACCAAGTTGCGTGCAGCTCGGCTTGCGGGGCGTTCGGGTGCGGCGACGGTGATTGTGGGGGGTAGAATTCCACAGGTTTTGTCGCGGCTGCGAGCGGTGGAGCCTCTCGGGACCTTGTTGTTGCCGGACCAGGAGCGCTGGGTTGCGCGTAAGCAATGGCTTGCAGGGCATCTCAACACAAAGGGTAAGCTTTTTCTGGACGAGGGGGCGGTTGCGGTGCTTGAAAAGCAAGGTCGAAGTTTGCTGCCTGTTGGGGTGCGCTCAGTGCAGGGAGAGTTTCGCCGTGGCGAGATGGTGGCGTGTTTTGCGCCGGATGGTCGGGAAGTTGCACGTGGGTTGGTAAATTATGATGCAGATGAGGCGGCGCAGTTGTGTGGTAAGTCGTCCGATCAGATTGAGAAGGTGTTGGGGTATTTGAATGAGGTTGAGCTGATTCATCGTGACAACCTGGTCTTGATCAGCTAAGCCTTCAGGCCCAGGCTAAAATAAAAAAAGCCGCTTGCGCGGCTTTTTTTATTGGATTACGCGAATCAGGCAGCTTTGAGCGCTTTGATTCTTGCATTCAAGCGGCTCTTGGTGCGTGAGGCTTTATTCTTTGAATAAATGCCTTTGTTCACCATGGAGTCGATAATTGGACCGGCAATCTTGAATGCTTCTGTTGCTGCATCGTAATTGCCTTGTTCAACTTGTGCCAGAACCTTTTTAGTGTACGTGCGCACAGTGGAACGCAAGCTCATGTTATGTGCTCTGCGTTTGACCTGCTGCCTGGCGCGCTTTTTTGCAGACGGGTTATTTGCCACCGTTATGCTCCTTGAATTAATAGACGCGGCAATATGCCGTTTTTAGCATCCTTTGTCAAATCGTATTTTATTCGGTAGACTCACTGCCTCACTCGAACGTGAACGGGTGCCTGTTTCATTGGCAAACGCCCTTCGGGTTCCAGCCTTTCGTTTGTTCCAAGGATGCAGTCGTGAATTCCACTCCCAACCTGTCTCCGGCCGGTTCTGGCCAGGAAGGTAATGGCCCTCCTCAGGGCAAGCCTTCGATTTCATTGCTTCGTTCCAGTGGGGTCGTAGGCGTTATGACGCTGATCTCGAGGGTGCTGGGATTGATTCGGGACATCGTCATCGCAAATCTGTTTGGTGCGACGGCGGGGGCGGATGCTTTTTTTGTCGCGTTTAAAATTCCGAATTTTCTTCGCCGCCTTTTTGCAGAAGGCGCTTTTTCCCAGGCCTTTGTGCCGGTTTTGTCCGAATACCGCACCCGGCGTTCACGGGAAGAGACGCTGGGGCTGATTCACGCCGTAGCGGGCAGTCTCGGTCTGGTGCTATTGGTCATTACGGTGGTTGCCATCATTGCGTCACCGTTGCTGGCCATCGTGTTTGCCCCGGGGTTTGTTGATGACCCGGTCAAAATGGACCATACCGTGTACATGTTGCGAATCACCTTCCCCTACTTGCTGTTGATTTCGATGACTGCCTTTGCGGGTGCCATTCTGAACAGTTATGACAACTTCGCGATTCCGGCACTGACCCCTGTGCTGCTTAATTTATCCATGATCGGCGCGGCCTTCGGTTTAACGTCAGTGGTCAGCGAGCCTGTCTATGCCCTGGCGTGGGGCGTATTGATTGCAGGTGTGGCGCAACTCCTTTTTCAGCTGCCCTTCCTCTCCCGGATGGGCTTACTACCCATGCCTACGATGGGGTTTTCCCACCCTGGAGTGCGGCGTATTCTGAAACTGATGACGCCTGCATTGTTCGGGGTTTCGGTGAGTCAGATTAATCTTTTGCTGGACACCATCCTGGCCTCGTTTCTGGTGACGGGCAGCGTCTCCTGGCTGTATTATTCAGATCGCCTGTCTGAATTGCCGCTGGGTATCTTTGGGATCGCGATTGCGACCGTTATTCTGCCAAGCCTGTCGCGTCGACATGCCGACACGGACAGCAAGCGTTTTTCCGAGACGCTGGATTGGGGCGTGCGCTTTGTGTTGTTGATTGGTGCACCGGCGAGTCTGGCGTTGGCCTTATTGTCGACGCCGCTGATTTCAACCCTGTTTCAGCATGGTGCGCTGACCGATCATGATGTCCTGATGTCTGCGGGGAGTCTCAAGGCATACTCGCTGGGCCTGCTGTTTTTCATGTTGGTTAAAGTGCTGGCACCGGGCTATTTTGCCAGGCAGGATACGGCGTCCCCAGTCAAATATGGCTTGATTGCCATGGGGACTAACATGGTCTTCAATCTGATTCTGATTTATCCCCTGGCGCACGTTGGACTGGCCCTCGCAACATCCGGCTCTGCAGCGTTGAATACCTACTTGTTGGCGCGAGGGCTCATCAAAACAGGTGTGTACACACCGGCAGCGGGTTGGGTTCGCTACGGACTTCAGTTGACTGCAGGGCTCGCGTCACTTGGGCTCTTTCTGTATTTATGCTCACCGGCCGATTCACGGTGGTTGACTGCCAGTACCTTAGATAAGTCGCTGTGGGTCGGTGGCTTATGTATTGGCGGCGTTCTGATTTATGGTGCTGTCATGTGGGGTGTCGGCATTCGGACGCATCACTTGCGAATGAGGGGTTAATTGGCATGAGGATCGTGCGCGGATTTCGTCGAATACCGCAAATGTTGCAGGGTTGCGTCGCGACGGTTGGGAATTTTGACGGCGTCCATTGCGGGCATCAACTGATCATCGGACAGGTAAACGCAGCGGCGAAGCAGATGGGCTTGCCCTCTGTTGTCATCATGTTTGAGCCACAGCCTCGGGAGTACTTCGAAAAGGACGCAGCGCCCCCCCGGATTATGCCCTTACGTGAAAAGTTGTTGGCATTGTGCGCGGAGGGGGTCGATGTGGTCTGCTGCATCCCCTTCAATGAGCGCTTTCGCTGTCTGACCGGTGCGCAATTTATCGAAACGGTGTTGCTGGATGCTCTGCATATTCGCCACCTGGTGATTGGCGACGACTTTCGTTTTGGGTGTGATCGTGCCGGTGATTTCAAGATGCTTCAACAGGTGGGCGAACGTCGGGGCTTTACGGTTGAGCAAACCCACTCGCTGGAGCGCGATGGTGAGCGCGTCAGCAGTACAGGTATTCGTGCCTGCCTGGAGGCCGGGGAGTTTGCTGCTGCGCAGACCTTTCTTGGTCGCCCGTTTCGCCTGGGTGGGCGGGTTGCGCATGGGCAAAAGCTGGGTCGGACACTGGGTGTGCCAACCGCCAATATCGAGCTAAAGCATAAACCGCCGCTGAGTGGGGTTTATGTTGTATCGACGGTTCTGCCGGGTGGACGCGAAGTGCCAGGCGTTGCGAATGTCGGGTATCGCCCGACGGTGAAAGGGCGGTCATTGCGACTCGAAGTTCACTTGCTTGATTTTCAAGGAAATCTCTATGGCCAGCGACTCAATGTTTATTTCCAGCAAAAGCTTCGGGATGAGCAACGGTTTGCCGGTGTCGATGCGCTGAAGGCTCAGCTGGAACGTGATATTGTGCTCGCAAAACAAACGATTGCCTCGCGTCGTGTCCCATAATTCCGCTACAATGACGATTTGCCCGAGCAGCCCCCAGACTTAGAGCGGTGTTTGCCGCCGTGAAACGACTTATAATCATGCAAGATCAAACGAGACCATGAGCGACTATAAATCAACTCTCAATTTGCCTGAAACCGAATTCCCCATGCGTGGTAATTTGCCCGCGCGCGAGCCTGACCTCCTGGCACACTGGCAGTCTATCGGGCTCTACGAAAAAATCCGTGCAACCTTCAAGGGGCGCAAGAAGTTCATCCTGCATGATGGTCCACCCTATGCGAATGGCAATATTCACCTGGGCCATGCGGTCAACAAGATCCTGAAAGACATTATCGTTAAATCCAAGTCGCAGCTGGGTTACGATGCCCCCTACGTTCCCGGTTGGGATTGTCACGGTCTGCCGATCGAGCACAAGGTCGAAACAATGATTGGCAAGGCGGGGGATAAGGTTGAGTATTCCGAATTCCGGGCCAAATGCCGTGAGTACGCGATGGCCCAGGTGGATGGCCAGCGCAAGGACTTCATTCGCCTGGGTATTTTTGGCGATTGGCAGAAGCCCTACCTGACCATGGATTTTCAAACGGAAGCCGATATTATTCGTGCGCTGGGTAAAATTGCCGAAAACGGCCATCTGCACAAAGGCTATAAGCCGGTCTACTGGAGTGTCGTAGGCGGGTCCGCGCTGGCAGAAGCGGAAGTGGAGTACCACGAAAAAACCTCTAATGCTGTCGATGTCAGTTATCCGGTTGCAGAACCCGAGGACGTCCTCTCACGGTTTGGCCTGAAGGCCGCCGACGCAGGGCATGGAACGATCTGTCTGGTGATCTGGACGACAACCCCCTGGACCTTGCCGTCATCATTGGCCCTCTCGGTGGGGGCTGAACTGGACTATGTCTTGCTTCAGGTTGAAACGGAGCAGGGAGCAGAGCGTTGGGTGGTGTGCAGCGAGCTGGCTGAAAGTCTGGCCAAGCGTGCCAAATTAGTAGCGCATAAAGAGCTGGGGCGTATCGCTGGGCAGCAGCTTGAAGGTTTGGTTTGTCTGCACCCTTTCTATGATCGCCAGGTCAAGGTTCTTGTTGGCGATCATGTGACTACCGACGCGGGTACAGGAGTCGTCCATACGGCACCTGATCACGGTCTGGAAGACTTTGCGGTTTGTCAGAAGTACGGTGTTGAAACGATCAATCCCATGGATGACCGGGGTGTATTTCGGGATCACATGCCCCTTTTCGCCGGACAGCATGTCTACAAAGTCGACGAGCCTGTTATCGCACTGCTGCGTGAGCAGGGGCGTTTGCTCAGTCACGAAAAGATTCGTCACAGCTATGCGCATTGCTGGCGTACCAAAACGCCATTGATCTATCGGGCGACTCCACAGTGGTTCATAAGCATGGACAAAAACCACCTCAAAGCCGATGCGCTGGCAGCCATCAAGCACGTGAGATGGGTGCCTTCCTGGGGGCAGAATCGTATCGAGGCCATGGTGGGCCAAAGTCCTGACTGGTGTATTTCCCGTCAGCGTACCTGGGGTGTGCCGATCGCCTTCTTTGTGCACCGGGAAACGCAGGCGCTGCATCCAGAAACGCCACGCCTGATTGAGGCGGTCGCCAAACAGGTCGAGCAACGTGGGATTGATGCCTGGTGGGAGCTGGATCCCGCCACCTTGCTGGGAGCCGATGCGCAGCACTACGAGAAAGTGACGGATACCCTGGATGTCTGGTTTGATTCCGGCGTGACCCATACGGCTGTTCTGGCCAAGCGACCTGAACTGGGACAGTATCCTGCGGATATGTACCTGGAGGGTTCAGACCAGCATCGGGGTTGGTTCCAGTCATCGCTCAAAACAGCGATTGCCATTCATGGTAAGGCACCTTATCGGCAGGTGTTGACACACGGTTTCACGGTCGATGAGAAAGGCCACAAGATGTCCAAATCCATGGGGAATGGGATCGAGCCTCAGGAGATCACCAATGAAATGGGTGCGGATATTTTGCGTCTGTGGGTTTCTGCAACTGATTACAGTGCCGAGATGGCCATGTCAAAGCAGATCCTGGTGAGAACTGCAGACAGCTATCGCCGCATCCGTAACACGGCCCGTTTTATCCTGGCAAACCTGAATGGCTTTCAGCCGGCTCGGGATGCACTTCCCGCTTCAGAGATGCTTGCGCTGGATCAGTGGATTGTTGATAAAACGCTGAAGCTACAGAATGAAATTGCCAATGCTTACGATAACTACCAGTTTGTGCAGGTATATCAGAAGGTACATAACTTCTGTGCCCTGGAGCTGGGTGGCTTCTACCTGGACATCATCAAAGACCGTCAGTACACGACCCAGAAGGAAAGCAAGGCCCGCCGTTCGGCTCAGTCCGCGCTCTATCATATTGCCGAGGCCCTGGTACGCTGGATCGCACCGGTCCTCAGTTTTACGGCAGAGGAGATTTGGAAAGAACTGCCTGCGACTGCCAATGGGCGCTCAGAGTCGGTGTTTTTAGAGACCTTCTACGAGGGATTGACGCCGGTTTCAGATGGCGTAGAGCTGGGTGTACAGTATTGGGATCGTATCCTTGAAGTCAAAGCTGCCGTGAACAAGGCGCTGGAAGAGGCGCGTAACAGTGGTATCGCTAAGAAAGGTGGTTCCCTGTCTACGGAGGCGACCTTGTATTGTTCTGACGCGGTAGGGCGCGAGCTGGCACGTTTGGGCGACGAACTTCGCTTCGTGCTGATTACCTCCAGAGCCGAGGTCAAGCCGCTGGCTGAACGCAATGCAGCTGCCCGAGCTACCGATGTGGAAGGATTGTTCGTTGAAATCAGGCCGACTGAGTCAGCCAAGTGCGAACGCTGCTGGCATCACATGCCAGAAGTGGGTTCCTTAACGGGGCATGAAGATCTCTGTCAGCGCTGCGTCGACAACATTGAAGGTGAGGGAGAGATCAGGCATTTTGCCTGATTATCGGCTGGAGCAATAGAACGCTATGTTGAAATGGATGATCGTGTCGGTGAGTGTCATTGTGCTGGATCTCGTCACCAAGGCGATGGCGACGAATGCGCTCACCTACGGCGTTCCTGTTCCAGTGCTCCCCTCATTTAATCTGACACTACTGCATAATACCGGGGCTGCGTTCAGCTTTCTGGCTAACGAATCAGGTTGGCAGCGCTGGTTTTTCATTCTTTTGGCGGTGGGGGTTAGCGGCTCTCTGGTCGTGTGGCTTGCGCGTCTGAAGAGCAATGAAGTGTGGCTGGCGCTTTCGATCAGTCTGGTGCTGGGCGGTGCGGTGGGTAATTTATATGATCGCATCGTGCACGGTTACGTGGTGGACTTTATCCATCTGTACTATGCCGACTATCATTTTCCGGCATTTAATATTGCTGACTGCGCGATTTCGATTGGTGCGGTGATGATGGCTATCGATATTTTTCGAGCGGAATCAAACACAACGAATACGTCCGGTCGCGTGGTCTCATCGGTTGACACCGAAACGTCTAAACACTGAAGGGGGAAAGATGGCTTCTGATTACGTGGGTCACGGATCGAAGGTGACGCTGCACTTTGCGCTGAGATTAGAAGACGGGGAAGTTGTGGATTCGACGTTTGATAAACAGCCGGGTGAACTTGAATTCGGTGATGGTACCTTACCGGGTGGCTTTGAGTCGCTGATTCAGGGCATGAAGGCGGGCGAACGGAAGGTTTTTGATGTGGCACCGGAAAACGGCTTTGGGATGCCGAATCCGACCAACGTGCAGCGTTTCCGCCGCAATGATTTTCCGCAAGATCTTGACCTTCTGCCCGGCATGGTATTTTCGTTCGCGGATGCACAGAATGCTGAGTTACCCGGAATTATTAAAACCGTAGCGGAAGATGAGGTGATTGTAGATTTTAACCATCCCCTCAGTGGCCACCATCTTCAGTTTGAAGTCGAAATTCTGGAAGTCAGTTCAGTAGAGGCAGAGTAGTCATGGAAGTCAAGCTGGCAAACCCCCGAGGATTTTGCGCCGGGGTGGATCGGGCGATCGAAATCGTCAACCGTGCCCTGGAAGTATTTGGTGCACCGATCTATGTCCGACATGAAGTGGTGCATAATCGTTTCGTGGTGGATGACTTGCGTCAGCGAGGCGCCATTTTTGTGGACGAACTGCATGAGGTGCCGAATGATGCATTGGTTATATTTAGTGCGCACGGCGTGTCGCAAGAGGTTCGCCTTGAAGCGGATCGGCGCGGTCTGAAAGTCTTTGATGCGACCTGTCCACTGGTGACCAAAGTGCACATGGAAGTCATGCGTTACTCGCTGGAAGGACGCGAGTGCATTCTCATTGGTCATGAGGGGCACCCGGAAGTTGAGGGGACAATGGGGCAATATGATGCCTCTGCCGGAGGCGCGATCTACCTCGTCGAAGACGAAGAGAACATCTCCGCCCTGCAGGTGAGGGATCCTACGCGCCTGGCCTATGTGACGCAGACGACCTTGTCGATGGATGACACGGCCCGAATCATTGATGCACTGCGCCTGAGATTCCCTGAAATTCAGGGGCCTCGCAAAGATGACATTTGTTACGCCACTCAGAATCGCCAGGATGCGGTGAAAACACTGGCGAAGGAATGTGATGTTCTGCTCGTGGTTGGCTCCGTTAACAGCTCAAATTCGAACCGCCTTCGGGAGCTTGCTGAGCGTATGGGAACACCTGCCTATCTGATTGATGGAGCTCAGGAAATTGATCCTCGCTGGATTGAAGGCAAGGGGCGTATTGGCGTCACTGCGGGGGCTTCGGCACCTGAAGTGCTAGTGCAGCAAGTGTTGGCTCGATTAAAAGAACTTGGGGGTGGCGTTCCGGTAGAGATGCCTGGTCGCCTGGAAAACATCGTGTTTTCGGTGCCGAAGGAACTCCGTATTCCAACGCGCAATGTTTAATGCGCTTATTCCATTCCAAGTTTCTTTAAACGATAGCGCAGCGCCCGGAAGCTGATACCCAGCTTTTTGGCGGCGGCGGTTTTGTTCCAGCGAGTATCCTCCAGCGCCTTCACGATGGCCTGTTTTTCGATGGTCTCCAGGAAATGCTCCAGGTTATTGCCCGATTCCGGAATAAAATCGGGAACGTCTTCCTGAGAAAATGTCGGCGTTGTTTCATCTCCCCCGCAGTTGTCGAGTGCATCCAGGTCTGGTAACAGAATGTCTGTATCGCTTAACTCATCGTTGTCACAGAGTGTGAATGAACGCTCCAGAACATTCTCCAGCTCCCGCACGTTTCCTGGAAAGCTGTAGCGCTTGAGTTTTTCAATGGCCTGCATATTAAGCCTGATGGGAGGCATGTCGCATTCACGACAGATGCGCTCAAGATACGCGCTCGCCAGCAAGGGAATATCGTCCTGCCTGTCCCGCAGAGGCGGGACTTTCAGTTCGATGACATTCAGTCGATAGTACAGATCCTGTCGGAAGCGCCCTGAGTCGACTTCTTTCGCGAGATCCTTGTGGGTTGCGCTCAGCAAGCGAACATCCACGGCTATTTCTTTACTGTCGCCGACGGGCCGGACCGATTTTTCCTGAATGGCGCGCAGCAGTTTGACTTGCATCGACAGGGGCAGGTCTGCGATTTCGTCGAGAAAAAGGGTGCCGGCATTAGCGGCCTGAAATAATCCAGGTTTGTTATCCACGGCGCCCGTGAAGGCGCCTTTGCGATGCCCAAAAAATTCGCTTTCCATTAACTCGCTGGGAATGGCACCACAGTTGACAGCCACAAAAGGTTGCTCTGCACGTGCCCCTTGCTCATGAATCATTCGGGCGACCATTTCTTTTCCGCTACCCGACTCACCGCTGATGTAAATCGGTGCCTGACTGCGGGCCAGCTTTTGAATCTGCAGGCGCAGACGTTCCATCACCGTCGTCTGCCCCAGCAGGCGAGACTTCAGGTTTTCGGCTTTCGATTCAGCGGAGGGGCGAGGTTTGATTGCAACGGCGACCAATTCGCGCAGACGATGGAGGTCGACGGGTTTAGAAACATAATCAAAGGCGCCGGCTTTCAGTGCCTGTATCGCGCCCTCCATGCTTCCGTAGGCGGTAATCACCGCAACGGGCGTTTCGGGTGAGTGTCGCTGCAGGTGTGTAACCAGATCAAGGCCCGTTCCATCGGGCAGATTCATGTCGGTCAGACACAGGTGAACGTTTTGCTGTGAAAGATGATGAAGGGCTTCTGCAACGTTTTCCGCGGCAAGACATTCCAGCCCCATGCGGGATAAGGTGATCACGAGCAACTCGCGAATATCAGGCTCATCATCAACAATCAGTACGTATTGTTTCATTTCAGCCAGGTGCTCCTGTCTCCCTCACGATAAAGACCCATTCAAGTCAGTTTTTTAGGGTGGGCAAAGGTAATCCGAAAGCATCCACCACCACTCTCGCCATGCGTGAACTCCAGGGTCGCCTGATTGGCTTCGCACAGCTCCTTGCAAATGTACAACCCCAGACCTGTTCCTTGTTTTTCCGTTGTAAAAAAGGGCTCAAAAAGATGCGTCTGATCCTTTGCCGGTATGCCGGGTCCCTTATCATGCACCGCCAACTGCACCTGCTCGGTCTGCTCTACTTGTCGCAGCTGTATTTTGACCCATGCTTCATTCGAATGCTTCTGGCTGTAGCGTAGCCCATTTCCGACAAGATTGCCGAGCACCTGATGCAGGTGACTGGGGTCAAACCGACAGGTCAGTGATGGATCATCGTAGTCCAGCTCAAGTAGGTAGGGCAGGGTGCCGGCAGCAGTGAAATCCTGTCGGAAGCTATCCAGCCAGGGAATCAGCTCGATCACGTGAGGGTCGCTGACTTTGCCGCGTGAAAGTTGTAAAACATTCTCGATGATGTTGTTCATGCGCAGAGAGTGGCGGTGAATGATTTCTGCCATTTTGCGATCGGGAGGGGAAAGCTCAGCTGATTCCAGCAAGAGTTGGGCTGCGTGGCTTGCGGCGCCCAGGGGATTGCGAATTTCATGGGCAATACTGGCCGTGAGTCGACCAAGTGAGACCATTTTCAGGTGTTGAGCCTGTTGGGTGATCTTGCCGGTGTCTTCCATGAACACGATTACATCCTGCCCTTTTTCCTTTTGTAGCATTGCAAAATTTGCTTGAACGGGTGCTCTGTCCGCAACCTGCTTGAAGGGGTCTGTTCGTAGTTCCGGATTTTGCTGCCAGGCAGCAAGGCGAGTCTTGATAGCGTCGGGCAGTGCCGCCAGTTTGTAATCCTCAGGGTGACCCAGCAGGGTAAGGGCTGATCGATTGGCCATTCGGACAAAGCCGTTTTCATCCGCGACCAGAATGCCTGTTAGCATCCGCTGAATGATCTGATAATTGAGCTTTTCAAGTTCTTCCAGGCTGCGTGCCCGTTGCCGGGCTAATGATTCACTGGTGATGATACGGCGAGCCAGGTTGGTAATCAGGATGGCTGTCACAAAGTAGGCGATGCCGAGTACGCCGGCCTTGACCATATCATCGGCGTGTGACTGATTCTGAATCAGCAGGTAGCCCTCCTGACTCAACAGCATCAATGAAGCAAAGGCTGCCAGGGAAAGTGAAACATTTTTTTTCAGCAGGATGCTCGAGGCGGCGACACAGACAATCAAGAGATTACCGAGTCCGCTGGAGACGCCGCTTCCCGAATAGACCAGCCCGGTAATCAGGGCAATTTCAAGTGCAAGAGACAAGGCGATATGTCGTGCGTTCGGCCTCAGTCCCGCCCAGATCAGCATGGCAGAAAAGAAGTGAACGCTCAGATAGGTGATGATCATCACGCGATGCAGGTTGCCCTGCAATGCCTGGGTGGTTTGTGATGAAAAAAAGAAAGCACTCAGCCCAAGGACGACACCCACCGTAATTCGGTAGTGATTGTAAATGTTAAAAAGCTTGAGGTTTTCGGAACCGCTGAGTTCTGACATGCGCTTTGGGTCTCCCTACCCAAAAAGTATAGTCGTCTTCAAACGGAGCGGTAGAACCTCTGCCCTGGGCGTCGAGGCTAAATCTGCGTGGCGCTAGTCGTCGCTGAGACCAATGTCCAGAACGCTGCTCAAGTCCCGTCGCTCCTGTTTAACTTGTCCACCTTTAAACCTGAGCTGTTCATCAAAGGTTGGATGGTCAGGGAAGTTCGTGGCCAGAAGTGTCAATGCGTCGGCGGCGCGAGTGGGCATCTCCATCATTCGATAGAGTTCTACCATCATCGCCAGGGCATCCGGAACCGCTGGGGTTTCGGGGAAGTTTTCAACGATATACTGCGCACGGTTTAAGGCGGCCATAAAAGCCTCACGACGAATGTAGTAATCCGCCACGTGCATCTCATAGGCGGCCAGATGGTTGCGGATGGCGACCATTCGTTGTTCAGCATCTGGCGCGTAATTGCTCTCCGGGAAGTTGGTCACAAGCGTCGAGAATGCCTGAAAAGCTTCACGGGCCTGACCGATGTCGCGTGAAGTCGGGTCAATCGGCAGGAAGCGCACCGCCATGCCCATTTCACTGTAGTAAGCCGCCAGACCTTTAATGTAATGCGCGTAGTCAACGCTGGGGCTGTCAGGATGCAATTTGATGAAGCGATCTGCTGCGGCCGCCGCTCCTTCAGAATCCAATGCATTGTAGCGGGCGAAAATCAGGTCCAGCTGAGCTTGCTGCGCATACCGGCCGAAGGGATGGTAGGTTTCCAGCGCCTCCAGCTGTTCCGTCGCTTCGGAAAAGTTATTGGATGCCAGCGCGCTGCGGGCCTTTTCGTAGTACTCCTTTTCAGAGAGGACGTCTGGCGTACTGGCGCAGGCGGCGAGCGTGGCCAGTAAAACAGCGGCGCTCAGGCGTTTGATCGTAGGGGCGATAGACACAACAGGATCCAACAAAGTCAGGGATAATAGAGTATTATTCCACACTACTAACGAACTGCAACACCAGGAGCGTCGATTGAGTGAAAGTTTAATTTCCACACTCACCCTTCCATTTTCACATGAAGGACAGCGTTTTGATGCGGTTTTGGCGGAGTTGCTGCCGGAACATTCTCGCGCCCGAATCCAGCAATGGATCAAAGAGGGGCATATTTTGTTGGAAGGGCAGCGCGTCAAACCCAAGGAAAAAGTGATCGGTGGTGAACAGGTGAGCCTTAATTTGACGCTGCAGCCGAGCGAGCGCTGGGAGGCGCAATCGATCCCTCTGGACGTCGTTTATGAAGACGAGCACTTGATCGTGCTCAACAAACCCGTGGGGCTGGTGGTGCATCCTGCGGCAGGAAATCCTGATGGAACCCTGGTAAATGCATTGTTACATCACTACCCGGAACTGGCCTGCCTGCCTCGTGCCGGTATCGTTCACCGTCTCGATAAGGACACCTCCGGTTTGATGGTGGTAGCACGTTCCGCAGTGGCTCATACCTCTCTCGTCAACCAACTGCAGTCGCGAACCATGGGGCGGCAGTATGAGGCACTCGTGTTGGGTGATGTCACCGGCGGAGGCAGTGTAGATGCACCCATCGGCAGGCATCCGAATCAGCGTCTGAAAATGGCGGTAATTAACTCAGGAAAACCTGCGTATACAGACTACGGTGTTCTTCAGCAATGGCCTGGCGTCGCGCATCTTCGGGTAAAACTTAAAACCGGGCGGACGCACCAGATTCGCGTTCACCTGGCGCATGTCCGTTTGCCGATTATTGGTGATACGCTGTATGCCTCCAATCCGCGGTACCCACGAGGGGCATCGCCAGAATTGCTGAAGACAATTCAGAGCTTTGGTCGACAGGCCTTACATGCCAAGCGTCTGGAGTTGGTTCATCCGGCGACGAATGAGCTGATGTCCTGGGAAATTGATCTGCCGGAGGACATGACACATTTGATTGCGCTGTTGAATGAGCGCAGTGCCGGTGATGCGTTTGCCTGATTTACAGTGGATTATCCCTGACTGGCCTGCGCCGGCGTCAGTTGTCGCACGCTCAACCCTTCGCTGCTCCGGCGGCGTGAGTCTGCCGCCGTATGACGACTTCAATCTGGGGGCTCATGTGGGTGATTCACCCGCACACGTACACCTGAATCGTCAGCGTCTTGCTACCGCGCTGGGCCTTACGCCCGAAAGCATCCATTGGCTCAACCAGGTGCATGGTCGGTGTGTTCTGCATGCTGAGGCTGAGCCGTCTCATTTGCAGCCGCCAGAGGCGGATGCGGCCTATGCGACCTCTGCCAGTCAGGTGTGTCTGGTTATGACGGCAGACTGTCTGCCGGTGCTCTTGTGCGATGATCAGGGTAGCTGGGTGGCGGCTGCTCATGCCGGGTGGCGCGGGCTTGCTGCAGGTGTTTTAGAGGCGACCTGTGCAGCGTATGGGGGCTCTGGTCACCTGATGGCCTGGCTCGGTCCTGCCATCAGCGGTGCTGCGTTCGAAGTGGGAGAGGAGGTGAGAGCGCAGTATCTTGCGCTGAGTCCGCAATTAGCAGCTTGCTTTCTTCCAGCCGACCGTGCGGGCAAATGGTATCTCGATCTTTATGCCGCGGCGCGCCAACGTTTGGCGTTGGCCGGCATTAAATCTGTTTATGGAGGAGCGTATTGCACCTTTCTGGATGCCAGGCGTTTTTTTTCCTATCGACGCGATGGCGTCACCGGGCGCATGGCCAGTTTGATCTATCTCAAGTGACATTCAACTTCTCTTGATAAGCCCTTGAACCCGTCTTAAATACCCCCACATTGGAAGCCATAAGGAGCTGTCTGCCACAAAACATTGTCGGTAGCCAGCCAGTCAACTGATTGAGGGGCATTCATTATGCGATTTGACAAGCTGACCAGCCGCCTTCAAATGGCGTTATCCGATGCGCAGTCTCTGGCGCTGGGGCGGGATCATAACTTTATCGAGCCAAGCCATCTGTTCAAAGCATTACTGGATCAGCAGGGTAGTGCAATTGGAAGTCTGTTGCAGCAGGCCGGTGCCGATGTAGCTAACCTTCGTAAGCAGCTGGACCAGGCTTTAGACGGATTGCCGAGGGTGCAGTCCGTCGATGCAGATGTGCATGTGTCCAATGACTTGAGCCGTCTTCTGAATCATGCAGACAAGCTGGCGCAAAAACGCCAGGATCAATTCATCTCCAGTGAGCTGATCGTGGCGGCAGCATTTGAAGCGCAAGGGCCGATGCAGGCCATGTTGAAGGGCGTGGGAGCGTCTCAGGACAAGCTCACGAAAGCAATTGAAGCGATGCGAGGGGGAGAGAAAGTGAGAGAGCAGGGTGCAGAAGATAACCGCCAGGCCTTGGAGCGCTTTACCATTGATCTAACGGCTAAAGCGACCGATGGCAAGCTGGACCCTGTCATTGGCAGGGACGACGAGATTCGCCGCACAATACAGGTGCTTCAGCGCCGTCGTAAGAACAATCCTGTCCTGATTGGCGAGCCTGGCGTTGGTAAAACAGCGATTGTCGAGGGTTTGGCCCAGCGCATCGTTAATGGTGAAGTTCCGGAAGGTCTCAAGAACAAACGGGTTCTCTCTCTCGATATGGGCGCGCTGATCGCCGGGGCAAAATTCCGTGGTGAATTTGAGGAGCGTTTGAAAGGTGTTCTCAACGAACTTGCCAAGCAGGAAGGGCAGATCATTCTGTTCATTGATGAATTGCATACCATGGTGGGCGCGGGTAAGGCCGAGGGCTCCATGGACGCGGGTAATATGCTGAAGCCCGCGCTGGCGCGCGGAGAGCTTCACTGTGTCGGGGCTACGACGCTTGACGAGTATAGAGAATATATCGAGAAAGATGCTGCGCTCGAGCGGCGCTTTCAAAAAGTCCTGGTTGATGAGCCCAGTGTTGAAGACACCATCGCCATCCTTCGCGGCCTGAAAGAGCGCTATGAAGTTCACCATGGGGTTGAAATCACCGATGGGGCGATTATTGCGGCGGCCAAGCTGTCTCAGCGTTATATCACTGACCGTCAGTTGCCCGACAAAGCGATTGATCTTGTGGACGAAGCCGCTAGCCAGATTCGCATGGAAATTGACTCCAAGCCTGAACCCCTTGATCGTCTGGAGCGTCGCCTGATTCAGCTAAAAATGCAGCGGGAGGCCGTGAAAAAGGAAAAAGACGTTGCCTCGAAGAAAACACTGGATGAGCTGAACGCCCAAATTCAGGACGTAGAGAAAGAGTTCGCTGACCTGGATGAAGTCTGGAGTGCGGAAAAAGCGGCGTTGCAGGGAACTCAGAAAATCAAGAGTGAATTGGAGCAGGCCCGGGTTGATCTCGAATCGGCGCGTCGCCAGGGTGACCTGGCGCGCATGTCTGAGTTGCAGTATGGCCGTATTCCGGCTCTGGAAAAGCAGTTGGATATGGCGAGCCAGGCAGAGATGCTCGAAATGAAGCTTCTGCGCAACCGTGTGTCCGATGAGGAGATTGCCGAAATCGTCTCTAAGTGGACGGGGATTCCGGTGTCCCGCATGCTCGAAGGCGAGCGCGAAAAGCTCCTGCGTATGGAAGATGCGCTACACCAGCGCGTCATTGGCCAGGATGAAGCAGTGGTGGCGGTTGCGAATGCGGTGCGGCGCTCTCGAGCGGGGCTCAGCGATCCTAATCGTCCCAACGGCTCGTTTCTGTTTTTGGGGCCAACGGGCGTGGGTAAAACCGAGCTTTGTAAATCCCTTGCCAACTTCCTCTTTGATACTGAAGATGCCATGGTGCGCATCGATATGTCGGAGTTTATGGAAAAACATTCCGTCGCACGTTTGATCGGTGCACCTCCTGGTTACGTCGGTTATGAAGAAGGTGGGTATCTGACCGAGGCCGTGCGTCGCCGTCCCTATTCTGTTCTGCTGCTGGATGAAGTCGAAAAGGCGCATCCGGATGTCTTCAATATCCTGCTGCAGGTGCTGGACGATGGTCGTTTAACGGATGGTCAGGGGCGCACGGTGGACTTCCGTAACACGGTAATCGTGATGACCTCGAACCTGGGGTCTGATCTGATTCAGTCCATGGGCGGTCGGGATGAGGATTATCAGGAAATCAAAGGGGCTGTGCTGGAGGTGGTAGGGCGTCATTTCAGGCCGGAGTTTATCAACCGGATTGATGAGGTTGTCGTCTTCCATCCGCTCACCGAAGGGCAAATTGCAGGTATCGCAGGCATCCAGATCGAGCTGCTTAACCGCCGTCTGGCAGATCAGGAGCTGAAACTCACGATTTCAGACGCCGCAATGAAATTGCTGAGCGAGGCAGGCTTTGACCCCGTTTACGGTGCGCGACCGCTCAAGCGTGCGATTCAGCAGCGTATCGAGAATCCCCTGGCGCAGGATATTCTCAACGGAAAGTTTCAGCGTGGGGATAGTATTACCGCTGAGCTGGACGACGGGGTTGTCCGTTTCGTGAAGCGGTCTCTGCATTAAGGGGGGAGACCATTCCTGCTTGGACTGTTAAGTCTTTGAGGGTTTTGCCCTCAAAGACTATTTGCAGTCACGGTCAATGACTTCCTGAGCCTTTTTGCGTTGCTCCAAAATTTCTTCAGGGGTGAGAAAGTGCAATTCGCCGTCATCGCCCTTGGCTCTGATGCGCGCCTGCTTCATTAGCACATCGAGATTCTCTTTGGCCATTTTGCAATTGTCGGCTTCGCGTTTGGCTGCCTCCGCATTCTCGCTCGCTTGCTGGTCTCGCAGGCGTTCAAGCTCCTGCTTCTCGTCCAGTGTGCGGACCTGTTCATCAAGTCCAACGGAAGCTCCTTCGCTGCCCGAGCGAGGGATAGGTTTGATGCCCATTTCCTGGCTGGAAACACCCTCAGGTCGTTGATCTGAGTAATGCACCACGCCATCGGCATCCACCCACTTGTAAACGCCCGCCCAGGCAGGTAGTGATAGCGTTGCGAGAGCCAGGGCTCCGCTGAGTGTCAGGTGTTGAGCGCGCGTCAGTAATAGGCTGTTCATGGTTGTATCCAGGCTCCTGATGTCGGCAGGCGTGCAGTTGTTTTCAAAGCATAGATGAGGGAAACAGACCGGTAAAGGTGAAGCTGGTATTCCCAAGGCGTGCAGACGACCATTCCTGATATATCCCGATATAATGGTTGAAGTCCACTCAAAAGGCTTGATTTCATGCCGATTCCGTTCGGTTTTGAGAATTTTCGGTTGAAAAAATATTCTGAGCTGTCAAAATTGCGTGTTGCACAAGCGTGGCAACCGAAAAGCACAATTTTTTGGTTCCCCGATACGAGACCACACATTTCGGCTTACTCCATCCAGTTTGCAAGAGACATCCTCTCGCGTTGAAGGGCAAGTGTGGCTTAGTCTTTTTGGCCAGCAGCCAGGGACAGCTTTGGACACATCCAGCATCTGAAAATACACGAAAAGAGAGGCTACCGTGACAGCAGAAATGCTATCTGGCGCTGATATGATCGTCCGATTCCTGCAGGACGAGGGTATCGAGTACATTTATGGTTATCCCGGGGGCGCGGCGTTACATATATACGACGCCCTGTTCCGCCAGGACAAAGTCAAACATATTCTGGTTCGTCATGAGCAGGCGGCAGCCCATATGGCTGACGGCTATGCAAGGGCATCCGGCAAAGCGGGCGTTGTGCTCGTAACTTCAGGCCCCGGTGCAACCAATACGGTTACCGGTATTGCAACCGCATTTATGGATTCCATTCCGATGGTGGTTCTGTGCGGGCAGGTGCCTTCATCACTGATTGGCGAAGACGCTTTCCAGGAAACGGACATGCTTGGCGTGTCGCGACCTATCGTCAAGCACAGCTTCAGTGTCAGGCATCCGACGGAAATCCCTGTCGTGCTGAAGAAGGCGTTCTATCTGGCGCAATCCGGTCGACCCGGTCCGGTTGTAGTCGATATTCCCAAAGACATGACGACCCCCAACGAGCGTTACGAATACGTCTATCCGAAAAAGGTCAAGCTGCGCTCCTACTCGCCGCCTTCAAAAGGCCATACCGGCCAGATCAAGAAGGCTGTCGAAATGATGATGAGGGCGCGTCGCCCAATCGTCTATGCCGGTGGCGGTGTTGTGTTGGGGCAGGCTTGTAAAGAGTTGACCGAGCTGGTTCGTAAAACCGGCTTTCCAATTACGACCACGCTGATGGGGATTGGTTGCTATCCACAAACCGACAAGCAGTGTCTGGGGTGGCTGGGTATGCATGGTAGTTATGAATCCAATATGGCCATGCATCACAGCGATTTGATTCTTGCTGTTGGTGCGCGCTTTGATGACCGCGTGACGAATGCGACCGAAAAGTTTTGTCCTGGTGCCAAAATTATTCACATCGATGTGGATCCTGCCTCTATCTCCAAGACTGTTCAGGCGGATGTGCCCATCGTTGGGCCCGCTGCAACAGTGCTGAAAGAGATGATTTCGCTGGTGGATGAATCAGAAGAAAAATCTGATGCAGAAGCATTGGCGTCCTGGTGGAAAAAACTCAATGAGTGGCGTGCTTACCATGGTGGTCGCTATCGCACTGATGACAGCGAGAAAATCAAGCCGCAGCAGGCGATTGAGGCGCTTTGGAAGGTGACGAAGGGCAATGCCATCGTGACCTCTGATGTTGGGCAGCATCAAATGTTTGTTGCGCAGTACTACAAGTTCGACAAGCCGAACCGCTGGATTAATTCGGGCGGTCTCGGGACGATGGGCTTTGGACTTCCTGCCGCGATGGGCGTCAAGCTTCACTATCCCAAGGAAGAGGTGGTGTGTGTCACGGGCGAGGGTAGCATCCAGATGAATATTCAGGAACTCTCCACCTGTAATCAATACGCGCTGCCGATCAAGATTATCAATTTAAATAACCAGTCGCTGGGCATGGTGCGACAGTGGCAGGATATGAACTATGAGGCGCGTCACTCGCACAGTTACATGAAGTCCCTGCCGGATTTTATGAAGCTGGCAGAAGCCTATGGTCATGTCGGAATTACCATTCGCAGCCCGGATGAACTCGAAGCGGGCCTGAAAAAAGCCTTTGCGATGAAGGATAAACTGGTCTTTGTCGATATCTATGTGGATCCCTACGAGCATGTTTATCCCATGCAGGTGGCGCGTGGCTCCATGAAAGATATGTGGCTTAGCAAGACGGAAAGGGTGTAGCCATGCGACGGATTATTTCAATGCTGGTGGAAAACGAGCCGGGCGCTTTGTCTCGGGTCGTTGGACTATTTTCCCAGCGAAATTACAACATCGAAACCCTGACGGTTGCACCGACAGAAGATTCGACGCTCTCGCGTCTTACTGTGACCACTGTGGGGTCTGATCGGGTTATCGAGCAAATTACCAAGCAGCTCAACAAGTTGATTGAGGTTGTCAAGGTAGTGGATTTGACCGAAGGGGCCCATATCGAACGGGAGCTGATGCTGATCAAGCTGAAAGCGACAGGCGCTCACCGAGCTGAAATAAAGCGCACGGTCGATATTTTCAGAGGGCAGATCGTCGATGTGACTGCGACGGTTTATACCGTTCAGTTAACCGGAGAAACAGAAAAGCTGGATGCGTTCATTGAAGCCGTTGGGCAGGGTGGCGTTCTGGAAGTGGTTCGAAGTGGTGTGTCTGGAATTTCAAGAGGCGAGAAGACGCTCAGTCTCTAGTGACACGGTTTTTCAATCAGAATGCCGCCAAAGGGTTGGCACAAACGTAATAGGGGAAAGAAATGCAAATTTATTACGATAAAGACGCGGATTTGTCGATTATCCAGAAAATGCAGGTGGTGATCGTGGGTTACGGCTCACAGGGCCACGCGCATGCGAACAACCTGAAAGATTCTGGCGTGGCGGGTGTGACGGTTGCGCTGCGCAAGGGTTCCGGCTCCTGGAAAAAGGCTGAAGCGGCCGGCCTGAAAGTTGCCGAAGTTGAAGAAGCCGTAAAAGGTGCAGACCTTGTTATGGTTTTGGCGCCTGACGAAAATCAGGCGGACATCTACAGCACGCAGATCGAACCTAATTTGAAGCAGGGCGCAACGCTGGCGTTTGCACACGGCTTCTGTATCCATTACAACCAGATCGTTCCTCGCAGCGATCTGGATGTCATCATGATTGCACCTAAAGCGCCTGGGCACACTGTGCGCTCCGAGTTCAAGCGTGGTGGGGGTATCCCTGACCTGATCGCTATCTATCAGGATGCCTCTGGCAAAGCGAAGAATGTAGCGCTGTCATACGCGTCTGCCATTGGTGGCGGCCGTACCGGTATTATCGAAACCACCTTCAAAGACGAAACTGAAACCGATCTGTTCGGCGAGCAGGCGGTGTTGTGTGGTGGTTGCGTTGAACTGGTTAAAGCTGGTTTCGAAACGCTGGTTGATGCGGGCTACGCCCCAGAAATGGCTTACTTTGAGTGTCTGCATGAGCTGAAGCTGATTGTTGACCTGATGTATGAAGGTGGCATTGCGACCATGAACTACTCCATCTCCAACAATGCGGAGTATGGTGAATATGTCACGGGAACAGAAGTTATCAACGAACAGTCGCGTGAAGCGATGCGCAATGCGCTGAAGCGTATCCAGACCGGTGAATATGCCAAGATGTTCATTCAGGAAGGAAAAACCAACTATCCTTCTATGACGGCCCGTCGTCGCCTGAACGCCGCGCACCCCATTGAACAGGTTGGTGGTAAGCTGCGTGAAATGATGCCTTGGATCGGTAGCAACAAGCTGGTAGACAAGAGCAAAAACTAGTATTTTGTCTCCGATCAGCGTCAGAAAAGCGCGACCCTGAGTCGCGCTTTTTTTATTTTGGGGTTCCCCTGGGATCTCATTGGATTGAACAAAAAAGGAGTCAAGTCTTGAGTGTTTCAAATGAACCTGAAGAGGATGGCGCGGTGGATAGCCCGAAACCCAGAGGCAAAGGTGTGTACCTGCTTCCCAATCTTTTTACCACGGCATCTCTTTTTTCCGGCTTTTACGCAGTCGTGGCGGCGATGAATGGGCATTTTGAAAATGCGGCGATAGCGATTTTTGTGTCCATGATATTGGATAGTCTGGATGGTCGTGTGGCACGTATGACCAATACACAAAGTGCATTTGGCGCGGAATATGACAGCCTGGCAGACATGGTGGCATTTGGTGTCGCGCCGGCGTTGGTTGCATTCAGCTGGGCGCTGTCAGATCTGGGTAAAATCGGTTGGGTCGCGGCGTTTATTTACGTTGCGGGCGCGGCGCTGAGGCTGGCGCGTTTTAACACTCAAATCGGCTCCACTGACAAAAAGTATTTTGTCGGATTGCCGAGCCCGTCAGCGGCTGCGTTGGTGGCGGGGACCGTCTGGACGCTGCACGATGTAGAAGTGACGCCTCTGATGTCATGGATGAGTGTTTTCATTGTGGCCTCTGCCGGCGTGCTCATGGTAAGTAATGTGCTGTTTTACAGTTTTAAAGAACTTGATTTGAAGGGAAAAGTTCCCTTTATGGTCGTGCTGCTAATTGTCCTGGGGTTTGCAGTGGTTGCCACGGCGCCGGCTCAAGTCTTGTTGGTGGTCTTCGTGCTGTATGGGTTGTCTGGGCCGTATCAGGCTTTACTGCGAAAGCGCAAAAAACAGGGTGGGCAGGGGAACTAATCGAGATCTTTCCCGTCCAATTACCTGGGTTCCTCTTGGTCGAATGATTAGAGGTGCAAAGGGTGGCTTGGTGAAAGTGGGAGGATTCATGCTGATCAAACATAAGCCTGCGCTCAGTGAGGCGCAGGTGACTCCAAAGTCGATCTATGTCGATCGACGCTCGTTTATCCGTCAGACGCTGGCGGGAACGCTGGCGCTTTCAGGCTTGGGATTAAGTGTGTCCCCAGCCTTGGCTGCTCAAGCCGAAAACCCTTCCAGGTCCGCATGGCGTCAAAAGTTGGCGTCTCCACTGGCTACGATGCAAAAAAGTCCGTATTCCACGACGGAAACGCCGGCCCCTCTGAAAGATATCCAGCGTTACAACAATTTCTATGAATTTGGAACCGGGAAGGGAGATCCGGGGGAACATGCTGGCGGTCTGACTATCGACCCCTGGCGTGTTGTCGTTGAGGGTGAAGTGGAGAAGCCCGGATCTTATATGTTGGAGGATTTAATCAAAAGCCATCTGTTGGAAGAACGAATCTATCGGCTTCGCTGTGTTGAGGCTTGGTCCATGGTGATTCCCTGGGTTGGTATTCCGCTCTCAGCATTGATTGCCCGGTTTAAACCGACCAGTCGGGCCAGGTATGTGCTTTTCGAATCCTTGGTGCGTCCCGAGGAAATGCCGGGGCAGCGTTCGTTGTTCTCCGGTATTGATTGGCCTTATCAGGAAGGGTTGCGCATTGATGAGGCCATGCATCCGCTCACCTTGATGGCGGTTGGGCTATATGGTGATATTCTGCCGAATCAAAACGGCGCCCCATTTCGCCTCGTTGTGCCCTGGAAGTACGGCTTCAAAAGCATTAAGTCGATAGTGAAAATAGGTTTTGTTGAAACGATGCCGCCAACGACCTGGAATCAGCTGCAGCCAGGTGAATATGGGTTTTATGCCAATGTAAATCCTGCCGTGGATCATCCGCGTTGGAGTCAAAAAACCGAGCGTCGGTTGCCGGGTGGATTATTTGGTGCGAATCGGATCGAAACGATGCCCTTTAATGGGTATGCCGAAGAGGTTACCTCCCTTTATGCGGGGATGGATTTGTCCGCTAATTACTGAAGTCTGGTGATTTTGGTTAATAAGCGGCCTTTTTGGCTGTAAATCATACAAAAAACAAGGTGTTTGGGCGTTATGTGGCCGCTAGGAAATAAATATAAAAAGTTACAAAAAAAGGGCTTGCGCGCCCCTCTGAACTGCGTATAATGCGCACCACTTCCGAAGCGAAGACGTTCTTTAAAAAGCTGAATCAAGTAATTTGTTGTGGGCACTGACAGATCGCGTTTACGAAAGAATGCGATGAGAGTCAGTGACACTGTCAATGAAAATTTGCAGTAGTTTTGACTTGAGCAAAAAGATCTGACTGGCGAAAGCTGGTCAAAAACTTTTAACTGAAGAGTTTGATCATGGCTCAGATTGAACGCTGGTGGCAGGCTTAACACATGCAAGTCGAGCGGCAGCAAGCCTTCGGGCGTTGGCGAGCGGCGGACGGGTGAGTAATGCATAGGAATCTGCCTGGTAGTGGGGGATAGCCCGGGGAAACTCGGATTAATACCGCATACGCCCTACGGGGGAAAGGAGGGGATCTTCGGACCTTTCGCTATCAGATGAGCCTATGTCGGATTAGCTAGTTGGTGAGGTAAAGGCTCACCAAGGCGACGATCCGTAACTGGTCTGAGAGGATGATCAGTCACACTGGAACTGAGACACGGTCCAGACTCCTACGGAGAGGCAGCAGTGGGGAATATTGGACAATGGGGGAAACCCTGATCCAGCCATGCCGCGTGTGCGATGAAGGCCTTCGGGTTGTAAAGCACTTTCAGTCGGGAGGAAAGGTTGCAAGCTAATATCTTGCAAAGTTGACGTTACCGACAGAAGAAGCACCGGCAAACTCCGTGCCAGCAGCCGCGGTAATACGGAGGGTGCGAGCGTTAATCGGAATTACTGGGCGTAAAGCGCGCGTAGGCGGTTACTTAAGCGAGGTGTGAAATCCCTGGGCTCAACCTGGGCACTGCACTTCGAACTGGGTGACTAGAGTTTTGGAGAGGAGAGTGGAATTCCCGGTGTAGCGGTGAAATGCGTAGAGATCGGGAGGAACATCAGTGGCGAAGGCGGCTCTCTGGACCGACATTGACGCTGAGGCACGAAAGCGTGGGGATCAAACAGGATTAGATACCCTGGTAGTCCACGCTGTAAACGATGAGCACTAGCCGTTGGAACCCTTAGAGGTTTTAGTGGCGTAGTTAACGCGCTAAGTGCTCCGCCTGGGGAGTACGGCCGCAAGGTTAAAACTCAAATGAATTGACGGGGGCCCGCACAAGCGGTGGAGCATGTGGTTTAATTCGACGCAACGCGAAGAACCTTACCTGGGTCTTGACATCCTGCGAACCTCACAGAGATGGAGGGGTGCCTTCGGGAGCGCAGAGACAGGTGCTGCATGGCTGTCGTCAGCTCGTGTTGTGAAATGTTGGGTTAAGTCCCGTAACGAGCGCAACCCTTGTCCCTATTTGCCAGCACTTCGGGTGGGAACTTTAGGGAGACTGCCGGTGACAAACCGGAGGAAGGTGGGGACGACGTCAAGTCATCATGGCCCTTACGACCAGGGCTACACACGTGCTACAATGGGGCGTACAGAGGGTTGCGAAGCCGCGAGGTGGAGCTAATCTCATAAAGCGTCTCGTAGTCCGGATTGGAGTCTGCAACTCGACTCCATGAAGTCGGAATCGCTAGTAATCGCGAATCAGAATGTCGCGGTGAATACGTTCCCGGGCCTTGTACACACCGCCCGTCACACCATGGGAGTGGGTTGCACCAGAAGTAGCTAGTCTAACCGCAAGGGGGACGGTTACCACGGTGTGATTCATGACTGGGGTGAAGTCGTAACAAGGTAGCCGTAGGGGAACCTGCGGCTGGATCACCTCCTTAAACGACAGTAGACCGATCTGTCATGTGCTCACAACAAATTACTTGATACAGTCGAAGGACGGGTTGCCCGGAGCAGGGCCCGGCATGACTGGGTCTGTAGCTCAGGTGGTTAGAGCGCACCCCTGATAAGGGTGAGGTCGGTGGTTCGAGTCCACCCAGACCCACCAGTTTTAGACTGGGGCTATAGCTCAGCTGGGAGAGCGCTTGGTTTGCATCCAAGAGGTCCGCGGTTCGATCCCGCGTAGCTCCACCATTCAGTCAGGTGTGTACCCGGTAGGCAGATGTTAGACACGAATGCATGCGAAGCGTGTATTGGTGTCTGACAGCGGTCAGAGAGTTCTTTAACAAATTGGATAAGCGAAGAAAAATCGAAACCAATGGTTGGTTGCGGTTGATATGAGAAGTGATTGAGTAATCGATTGCAGATCATGTTGATGGTAACTGATGAAATTGCGGAGATTTTACTGAGCAATTACTCAAGCGCAATTATTGTGTGGTAGAAAAGGGCCGCACGATAAATGGTATATGACATATAACCGGCAGCCGAGAGGTTTTCGGGTTATATGGTCAAGTGAACAAGTGCATACGGTGGATGCCTTGGCAACTGGAGGCGATGAAGGACGTAGGAGCCTGCGAAAAGGTTCGGGGAGCTGGCAAGCAAGCGTTGATCCGGACATGTCCGAATGGGGAAACCCACTGCTTTTAGCAGTATCCCGCAAGGGAGGCGAACTCGGGGAACTGAAACATCTAAGTACCCGAAGGAAAAGAAATCAAACGATATTCCCTAAGTAGCGGCGAGCGAACGGGGAACAGCCCAAAAGCTTGGTGACAGATAGAGGAAGGGTCTGGAAAGACCCGCCATAGAGGGTGATAGCCCCGTACTTTAAATCTTATCTGAGTGAAACATGAGTAGGTCGGGACACGTGGAATCTTGACTGAATATGGGGGGACCATCCTCCAAGGCTAAATACTCCCAGTTGACCGATAGTGAACCAGTACCGTGAGGGAAAGGCGAAAAGAACCCCTGTGAGGGGAGTGAAATAGATCCTGAAACCGTATGCATACAAGCAGTGGGAGCAGACTTGTTCTGTGACTGCGTACCTTTGTATAATGGGTCAGCGACTTACGTTGTGTGGCAAGCTTAACCTGATAGGGGAGGCGTAGGGAAACCGAGTCTGAATAGGGCGACAGTCGCACAGTGTAGACCCGAAACCGAGTGATCTAGCCATGAGCAGGTTGAAGGTTGAGTAACATCAACTGGAGGACCGAACCGTAATCTGTTGAAAAGATTCGGATGACTTGTGGCTGGGGGTGAAAGGCCAATCAAACTCGGAGATAGCTGGTTCTCCCCGAAAGCTATTTAGGTAGCGCCTCGGACGAATACCGCTGGGGGTAGAGCACTGTTTGGGCTAGGGGGTCATCCCGACTTACCAACCCCATGCAAACTCCGAATACCAGCGAGTACTATCCGGGAGACACACGGCGGGTGCTAACGTCCGTCGTGAAGAGGGAAACAACCCAGACCGCCAGCTAAGGTCCCCAAGTCCATGTTAAGTGGGAAACGATGTGGGAAGGCAGAGACAGCTAGGAGGTTGGCTTAGAAGCAGCCACCCTTTAAAGAAAGCGTAATAGCTCACTAGTCGAGTCGGCCTGCGCGGAAGATGTAACGGGGCTCAAACATGGCACCGAAGCTGCGGCTGCATACATTGTATGCGGGGTAGGGGAGCGTTCTGTAAGCCGTAGAAGGTGGATTGTAAAGTCTGCTGGAGGTATCAGAAGTGCGAATGCTGACATGAGTAACGATAATGCGGGTGAAAAACCCGCACGCCGGAAGACCAAGGGTTCCTGCGCAACGTTAATCGGCGCAGGGTGAGTCGGTCCCTAAGGCGAGGGCGAAAGCCGTAGTCGATGGGAAATCGGTTAATATTCCGATACTGTGTATTGCTGCGATGGGGGGGACGGAGAAGGCTAGGCCAGCCTGGGATTGGTAGTCCAGGTTTAAGGTGGTAGGCAGGCGATTTAGGTAAATCCGGATCGTCAATGCTGAGAGCTGATGACGAGTCTCTACGGAGACGAAGTGGTTGATGCCAAGCTTCCAGGAAAAGCCTCTAAGCTTCAGGCAATACATAACCGTACCCCAAACCGACACAGGTGGTCAGGTAGAGAATACCAAGGCGCTTGAGAGAACTCGGGTGAAGGAACTAGGCAAAATGGTGCCGTAACTTCGGGAGAAGGCACGCCGGCTAGGGTGAAGGACTTGCTCCGTAAGCCCCGGCCGGTCGAAGATACCAGCCCCTGCGACTGTTTATTAAAAACACAGCACTCTGCAAACACGAAAGTGGACGTATAGGGTGTGACGCCTGCCCGGTGCTGGAAGGTTAATTGATGGGGTCAGCGTAAGCGAAGCTCTTGATCGAAGCCCCAGTAAACGGCGGCCGTAACTATAACGGTCCTAAGGTAGCGAAATTCCTTGTCGGGTAAGTTCCGACCTGCACGAATGGCGTAACGATGGGGGCGCTGTCTCCACCCGAGACTCAGTGAAATTGAAATCGCCGTGAAGATGCGGTGTATCCGCGGCTAGACGGAAAGACCCCGTGAACCTTTACTATAGCTTCACAGTGAACTTTGAACCTGCTTGTGTAGGATAGGTGGGAGGCTTTGAAGCGTGGACGCCAGTCCGCGTGGAGCCATCCTTGAAATACCACCCTGGCATGTTTGAGGTTCTAACTCTGGTGTAACAGCACCGAGGACACTGTGTGGTGGGTAGTTTGACTGGGGCGGTCTCCTCCCAAAGAGTAACGGAGGAGCACGAAGGTGCGCTAATCACGGTCGGACATCGTGAGGTTAGTGTAAAGGCACAAGCGCGCTTAACTGCGAGACGGACAGGTCGAGCAGGTACGAAAGTAGGTCTTAGTGATCCGGTGGTTCTGAATGGAAGGGCCATCGCTCAACGGATAAAAGGTACTCCGGGGATAACAGGCTGATACCGCCCAAGAGTTCACATCGACGGCGGTGTTTGGCACCTCGATGTCGGCTCATCACATCCTGGGGCTGAAGCCGGTCCCAAGGGTATGGCTGTTCGCCATTTAAAGTGGTACGCGAGCTGGGTTTAGAACGTCGTGAGACAGTTCGGTCCCTATCTGCCGTGGACGTTGGAGATTTGAGAAGAGTTGCCCTTAGTACGAGAGGACCGGGGTGAACGAACCGCTGGTGTTCCGGTTGTGATGCCAATCGCATTGCCGGGTAGCTATGTTCGGACGGGATAACCGCTGAAAGCATCTAAGCGGGAAGCCCCCTTCAAGATGAGATCTCCCTGATTCCTTGAGAATCCTGAAGGGCCCTTGTAGACGACGAGGTTGATAGGTTGGGTGTGTAAGTGCTGTGAGGCATTGAGCTAACCAATACTAATTGCCCGAGAGGCTTGACCATATAACACCGAAAGGCTTTTGCCCGGTGGGCTTAGAGTAATTGCTCGCTTATCTGATTGTTAGAGACAGCTGAATCGCTGTTAGTTCGAATTTGGTCATACCAAGTCAGTTTTGCCTGATGATCATAGCGAACGGGAACCACCTGAATCCATTCCGAACTCAGTAGTGAAACCGTTCTGCGCCGATGGTAGTGTGGCACTTGCCCATGCGAGAGTAGGTCGTTGTCAGGCACCTAATACGAAGAAGGCTCACCGAAAGGTGGGCCTTTTTTATTTGGAATGCGGAAAGATCTATGAACATAATAGCGCCTTTTCATTCGGCGCTTTTCGCGTTTTCTGTCAGACTAAAACGGTTGGAACAGGTTTTGAGGAATATCAATGTCCACTAATCAATTAATTATTTTCGATACAACGCTGCGTGATGGTGAGCAGAGCCCTGGCGCGTCAATGACTCGTAATGAAAAATTGCGTATCGCCAAGGCGCTCGAGAAGATGAAGGTGGACGTGATTGAGGCGGGTTTTGCCATCGCAAGTCCGGATGATTTTGAGGCGGTTAAGGCCATTGCTGAAGCGGTCACAGAATCCACTGTCTGTAGCCTTGCCCGTGCGCTGGATAAAGACATTGATCGGGCGGCAGAAGCACTCAAAAATGCGCGTTCTGCGCGTATCCACACGTTTATCGCAACCTCTCCGATTCACATGCAATACAAATTGCAAATGAAGCCAGACCAGGTGGTTGAGCAAGCGGTCCGTGCGGTCAAAAGGGCTCGACAATATACGGACAATGTTGAATTCTCCTGCGAAGATGCAGGGCGCTCGGAAATTGATTTCCTTTGCCGAATTATTGAAGCGGCTATTGATGCGGGTGCCGGGACGATAAATATCCCGGATACGGTGGGCTACGCCATTCCGGAGCAGTTTGGACATACCATCAAAACTTTGCTGGAACGCATCCCGAATGCACACAAAGCGATTTTCTCAGTGCATTGTCATAATGATTTAGGACTTGCCGTTGCCAACTCGCTTTCCGCTGTTGCCAATGGTGCGCGTCAGGTCGAGTGCACGATAAATGGCCTGGGTGAGCGTGCCGGTAACGCGGCCCTGGAAGAAATTGTCATGGCGGTGAGAACGCGACAGGATTTGTTTGGTTTGACGTCCGCGATCGATACGACCCAGATCGTTCCCGCTTCCCGCTTGGTGTCCACGATCACGGGCTTTCCGGTACAGCCAAACAAGGCGATTGTCGGGGCGAATGCGTTTGCCCATGAGTCAGGCATTCATCAGGATGGCGTCATCAAACATCGGGAAACCTATGAGATTATGAGAGCCCAGGATGTTGGCTGGCATAACAACAGCCTTGTCCTGGGTAAGCACTCAGGTCGGAATGCTTTCCGTACCCGCTTGGCCGAGTTGGGGCATACCTTTGAGTCAGAAACTCAATTGAATGAGGCGTTTGCCCGCTTTAAGGAACTGGCCGATAAGAAACATGAAATCTTTGATGAGGACTTACATGCGCTGGTTACAGACAGCCTCATATCGTCCGATAATGAAAAATTCAAGCTGGTATGCATGTCAGTATGCAGCGAAACGGGCGTCACGCCTCTGTCAAAGGTGACACTGAGTGTCGATGGTGCTGAGGTGGCAGCTGAAGCCGAAGGCAGTGGCCCCGTTGATGCAACCTATAAAGCGATAGAACAAGTCGTGAACTCGGGCGCGAATCTCAAGTTGTATTCCGTCAATGCCATTACTAGCGGAACTGACTCTCAGGGGGAAGTTACCGTCAGGCTGGAGTCCGGTGGACGTATTGTTAACGGTCTGGGTTCTGATACCGATATCGTCATCGCTTCAGCCAAAGCCTATATCAATGGATTGAATTTGCTTCAGAATACGAGGGGCAAACAGCATCCTCAAAGTGACGTTTAACGGCTGATTGCCGGTGAAATGAGTGATGGCGCTATTTGAAACGCTGGAACTGATTAACTGGACTCCTCGAGAGGTGCCTCTGGCGTCTCTGGAAAAGAGGGGTGAGGCTCGTGCGCCTCAGGTGGCTATTGCAGCGGGAGGTATGGATGTGCCAGCTCTCAGCGGGATCCATGCAGATTTGGACGCGCCTCGATCGCGTCCCCGCTTGTCTGGCCTGGTCGCGTTGATTGACGGGGCAGACGCAAAGCTTGAGCAGGGTGAAAAGCAAACCCTGTTGACGCCTGCATCGAAATTGGCATCCCCTTCGGGGGGGGCGGCTGAAACCGCCGCCTGGGATGGTCCGACCTGTTTTTCTGCCGTCCGTGTAGTGCTGGAGGGCGGTATATTGGTTGCCTTGGCTGAGCGTGCCGGTGACCGATACACCTGGCAGCCGCAGGAGCTTGAGTTGATGGATGCCATCGCCAGGGCGTTTGCCGACAACCGTGGTGAGGCTGAGCGTGAGATATTTTGTTGGCCGCCAATCCCTGCTCTGGCAGATTCGCCCTTAATTCAGGATCACCTGCCATCGGTGTGGGCTACTTGGTGGAATGATGTACCCAGTAGACCGGTACTGTTTTTCTCCAGTATTTTTGCGGATGAAGGTAAGCCATCTGGCGTGTGGTTGGAAGCGCTTGGGGCTGACATGGTTTTTCATGCCTCGCTGCAGACCCTACTGGACACGCCCACGCTTAAGGGGCAGTTGCTGCCTGAGTTTCAAAAATGGAAAGCCAGATGAAGGGCAGGGTTTCCTACAGGCCGATGCTTACCGAAGATCTTGACCGCGTAATGCGTAATGAGCGCACAGGCTATGCTTTCCCATGGGCAGAGTCTCATATGGACAGTTGCTTGCAGGGCAAAGATCATTGCTGGGTCATCGAACTTGATTCCAACATCGTTGGGCATGGCGTGTCATCGGTGATTCTGGATGAGGGACATATCCTGAATATTTGCATCGCGCACGCATGGCAGTCGCAAGGGTTAGGGGGCGGCTTGCTGACATTCATGTTAGAAGATTTGACGCGGCAGGGGGCTCATTCTGTTTTTCTGGAGGTGCGCGAGTCTAATCTAGCCGCCCGTCACCTCTATGAAAATCATGGTTTTAAGCAGATCGGGCTTCGCAAGGGCTATTATCCTGCGGGTCGAATCCGCGAGGATGCCATTGTGATGCAGCGTTTGCCGACTATAGAGACGAGGTAATGTTTCTGTCCTCTCCTCCAGTGGAGTGGCTTAGCTGGGCCTGTGTTGCCGTGCTGCTGCTTTTTTGCTGGATATATGGCCATGATGCCATTCAGGATTTTCGTCGACACCCCCGTTTGTCATTACATTTGACCTGCGCCGTGACACTGGGTCTGGCGTTGCTTTGGTCTCTGAGTCTGGAGACAGGGTTGGGCTTTCATCTGCACTTTACAGGCATTGCTTTTGCTGTACTGTTGCTTGGGCCAGAACTCGCTTATTTTGCGTGTCTGATCGCTGCCTCATGTGTGCTGATGTTGAAACAGTTTGATCCGTGGATCTTGCCTCTCTCTCTGATTTTTGGCGGTCTCCTGCCGGTGCTCATGATGCACTGGTTGGTATTGACTGAACGAAAAAAGCAGTCACATAACTTTTTTGTATTTATTATGGTGAATGGCTTTCTGGGCGGAATGTTGGTCGTTTCGCTTATCGTTATTCTGGGAGTCGGGGTTGCTCAGTTTCTCGACCCGGATACGCTTAACGGCGACGCCCTATTAATGCTGCAATACATTCCCCTGATCGCGCTACCGGAGGGCATTCTCAATGGGATGTTGGTCACGGGCTTTCTGGTATTCAAGCCTGAATGGGTTCGTACCCTTGACGAAAATCGCTACGAGCATCCGGTAAAAAAATGACCCACGAGGTCCGCTCGTTTATAATATTGCCCCTCTTTCTAACGACCCGCCACGGCGCAGAGAACGACTGATGACATTTGCCGCTGAAATTCAAAAACGAAGAACCTTTGCAATCATCTCTCACCCGGATGCGGGAAAGACGACGATTACAGAGAAAGTATTACTCCATGGCGGTGCTTTACAAAAAGCGGGTACCGTCAAAGGCAAAAAGTCGGGGCAGTTTGCCAAGTCGGACTGGATGGAGATGGAGCAGCAGCGTGGAATTTCGGTGACCACCTCCGTTATGCAGTTTCCTTATGCAGATGCCTTGGTTAATTTGCTCGACACGCCAGGACATGAAGATTTTTCGGAGGACACCTACCGCACACTGACGGCTGTTGATTCCTGCCTGATGGTGATCGACAGTGCGAAAGGGGTCGAAGAGCGCACCATCAAACTGATGGAGGTTACGCGACTTCGGGACACCCCCATCCTCACCTTCATGAATAAAATGGATCGGGATACCAAGGATCCGGTCGATTTGTTGGATGAAGTGGAAGATGTCCTGAAGATTCAATGTGCACCGATTACCTGGCCGATTGGTATGGGTAAATTGTTCAGAGGCGTATACCACTTATTGAAAGATGAAGTCATTCTTTACCAGACGGGTAAGGGCAGCACGCTTGCAGAGTATGAGATCGTCAAAGGCTTGCATAATCCCGATCTGGATAAGCGTATTGGTTCCGATGCGGCTCAACTGCGCGATGAAATAGAGCTGGTGAAGGGTGCGTCTCATGAGTTTGATGTCGACGCATTCCTTGCGGGAGACATGACGCCGGTTTTCTTTGGTACTGCGCTGGGTAATTTTGGTGTTGATCATATGCTGGATGGTCTGGTTGACTGGGCGCCTGCTCCTCAACCCAGACAATCGGATGTGCGCAAGGTTGAACCGCTGGAGACTCAGTTCAGTGGCTTCGTTTTCAAGATTCAGGCAAATATGGACCCGCTGCATAGGGACCGAATTGCCTTCATGCGAATTTGTTCGGGACGCTATGAGCAGGGCATGAAGCTTTTCCAGGTGCGAACTGGGAAGGAAGTCAGAATTGCTGATGCGGTAACCTTTATGGCGGGCGACCGGAGTCGGGCAGAAGAGGCCTTTGCTGGCGATATCATCGGGCTGCACAATCACGGTACGATTCAGATTGGTGACACCTTTAGCGAAGGCGAAAAGCTACGCTTTACGGGAATACCCAATTTTGCGCCAGAGCTGTTTCGCCGGATCCGATTGAAAGACCCGCTCAAGGCAAAACAGCTGCAGAAAGGTCTGATCCAGCTGTCCGAAGAGGGGGCAGTACAGGTTTTTCGTCCGCTCAATAATAATGACCTGATTGTTGGTGCGGTCGGTTCGCTCCAGTTCGATGTGGTGGTGAGTCGCTTGAAGTCGGAGTATAAGGTTGATGCCATTTATGAAGGTGTCAACGTTACCCGTGCACGTTGGGTTAAAGCAAAAGACCCCAAAAAGCTCGAAGAGCTGCGAAATAAAGTGTCAGAGAACCTGGCTTTAGATGGGGGTGATAATCTCACCTATCTGGCTCCGACTGGCGTCAATTTGCAGTTGGCGACTGAGCGTCATCCTGATGTCCAGTTTCTGACGACGCGAGAGCACTAGTCGCAAGAGGGTGTGGAATGGCGCTGAAATTTGCTGACACCCATTGCCACCTTGATTTTGAATGTTTTCGCGCCAATCTGGACGCCGTAATACAGGCGGCGATCACCCTGGGGGTGGAACGGTTTCTGGTTCCGGGCACGCAGGCGTCCAACTGGGGATATCAATTGGATGTATGTAGGCGCTATCCCTCACGATTGTTTCCGGCCTTAGGTATCCATCCCTATTTTGTGGAGCAGCATGCCGATTGCTCTTTTCAGGTGCTGTCAGAGGCCTATGCCAGAGGGCGCGGAGCCTATGTCGCCATCGGGGAGACTGGGCTGGATGGGCGATACCCGGGCTCGTTTTCGTTGCAGCAGGCCCTATTCGAGCAGCACATGGAGTTGGCGGTGCTACATGACTTGCCTCTGGTGCTGCATGCTGTCAGGGCGCATGCTGAAGTACTGGCCACCCTTACACGTTATCCCAGGGCGCGGGGCGTTGTGCATGGGTTTTCGGGTAGCTATGAAGTCGCGATGGCCTACATTGAAAAAGGGTTTTATTTAGGGGTTGGCGGGGTTGTTGTGCGCGCGAATGCTCATAAGACGAGGCGGGCGCTGGCCAACGTACCTTCGGGTCGGCTGCTTTTGGAAACGGACTCCCCTGATATGGGGCTGCCGGGCGAAAATCCGCCCAATACGCCCTCCAGGATACCGACCATTTGCCAGGCGCTGGCGAGGTTGAGGGGGGAGGATGAAGCAGCTCTGGCGGCGCGTTGCCAGGCAAATGCGGATGCTCTCTTTGCCTGGAATAATCAAAAAGTTTAAAAGGCTGGTTTTTAAGTCTGAACGGAAGTATACTTTCGCGCCCTGATTTGTTTTGGTCTACGCCCCGATGTACCCGATCAAGTCAGACTTAATCAGGCATGCACCACATGTGTGCCGAAGTTGTTAACTAGCCTGAACTGAATAAGGCAGGAGTAAGATGAAAACGTTAAGTGCCAAGCCAGAAAGCGTAAAGCGCGACTGGTATGTTATTGATGCCACCGGTTTAACATTGGGGCGCTTGTCTACGGAGATTGCTCGTCGTCTGCGTGGTAAGCATAAAACTGAATATACCCCTCACGTCGATACCGGCGATTACATTGTTGTGGTTAATGCGGGCAAAGTTCGCGTGACCGGTCGTAAGGCTCAGGACAAAATGTATTACCGTCACACAGGTTTTCCTGGCGGAATCAAAGAAATGTCCTTTGAGAAGCTCGTTCAGCACAAAGCTGAAAGCGCAATCGAAATTGCTGTGAAAGGCATGTTGCCCCACAATCCGCTGGGTCGCGCCATGTTGAGCAAGCTGAAAGTATATGGTACTGCTGATCACCCCCATGCCGCCCAGCAGCCCATTGAGCTTAAGATTTGAGGTTATAAAATATGTCAGTTAATCAGAATTACGGAACAGGTCGTCGCAAAACCTCAACCGCACGTGTTTTTTTGCGTCCTGGCAGTGGTCAGATCACTGTTAACAGCAAGCCTCTGGATGTGTATTTTGGTCGTCAGACCGCGCGCATGGTTGTTCGTCAGCCGCTTGAGTTGCTGGATGTGGTCTCCAAGTTTGATGTTTACGTTACTGTAAAAGGTGGCGGTCCTTCTGGTCAGGCGGGCGCTATTCGTCATGGTATTACCCGTGCTCTGATCGAGTACGATGATGCGAATCGCAGTCCCTTGCGCAAGGCTGGTTACGTTACACGTGATGCGCGTGAAGTTGAGCGTAAGAAGGTCGGTCTGCGTAAAGCGCGTAAGCGTCCTCAGTTCTCCAAGCGTTAAGTTGTATTCATTTTATACAGCTCAAAAAGCCCGGACTCTCCGGGCTTTTTTGTGCTTAACTGAATGCTTTGATCTGGATGTGATTTTCTTGAGTTGGGGCAAGGCTACAAACCCTTACAGTCTTGTAACTATTGGGGGTTTTCATTAGTATGTGCTCCTTATTTTACCCCCTGTTTTTGTAGGGAATTAGCTTCCTGGTCTAAGCCGTATCTACCATTGATGGGAGAATGTGTATGAAACAAAACGACGTGAACCAAAGCCGTCGTCGTTTTCTCGTTGGGGCAACTTCGGTTGTCGGTGCTGTGGGTGCCGTTGGGGCTGCAGTCCCCTTTGTTGCCTCATGGAATCCTAGCGCGAAAGCGAAAGCTGCTGGTGCTCCCGTTAAAGTCGACATCAGCAAGTTGCAGCCGGGTCAGCAGATGACGGTGGAATGGCGCGGGAAGCCTGTATGGCTTGTGCGACGTACCCCTGAAATGATGGCGTCCCTCAAAGCGGATGTTGATAACCTTGCAGACCCAGGATCAGAGCGTCCTGAGCAGCCTGCTTATGCTCAAAACAACATGCGCTCTATCCAAGAGGGTGAGGTGATTGTTTTGGTTGGGATTTGTACTCATTTGGGGTGTTCGCCGCAGTATCTGCCTGAAGTGTTGCCAGGTGAGGCGACGGGTGGATTCTACTGTCCCTGCCATGGAAGTAAGTTTGATTTGGCTGGGCGAGTATTCAAAGGTGTTCCGGCGCCTAAGAATCTGCAGGTGCCCCCTCACATGTATATTGATGACACCAGTTTGATCGTTGGCGTTGACGAGGAGAGTGCGTAATGCAAAAACTCATACAGTGGATTGATGAGCGTCTGCCCATCGTTGAGGCTTGGGAAAAGCACCTCAGCAAATACTATGCTCCCAAAAATTTCAATTTCTGGTACATGTTTGGCTCACTGTCAATTGTTGTACTAGTAAACCAGTTATTGACTGGCGTTTGGTTGACAATGAGCTACGTGCCGACGGCAGAAGGCGCGTTTGCATCCGTTGAATACATCATGCGGGATGTCGAGTTTGGCTGGCTGATTCGCTATCTGCATTCGACTGGAGCATCTGCTTTCTTTGTCGTCGTTTATCTGCATATGTTTCGTGGCCTGATGTACGGTTCGTACAAAAAGCCGCGTGAATTGGTGTGGATTTTCGGAATGACCATTTATCTGGCGCTTATGGCAGAAGCCTTCCTTGGCTATTTGTTGCCTTGGGGGCAGATGTCTTACTGGGGTGCGCAGGTAATCGTCTCTTTGTTTGGCGCAATTCCTGTTGTGGGAGAGGATTTGGCTCAGTGGATTCGTGGTGATTATCTGATCTCCGGTATTACGCTGAACCGTTTCTTTGCGCTGCATGTCATTGCGTTGCCGATCGTTCTGCTCGGTTTGGTGGTTATGCACATCCTTGCATTGCATGAAGTGGGTTCAAACAACCCTGACGGCGTTGAAATCAAGAAAAACAAAGATGCGAATGGCATTCCTAAAGATGGTATTCCCTTCCATCCTTATTACACCGTGCATGACATTGTCGCGCTGGTGATCTTCTTGTTTGTCTTCTGTACGGTGGTGTTTTACTTCCCGGAAATGGGTGGGTATTTCCTCGAGAAGCCGAACTTTGAGCCGGCGAATCCTTTGAAAACGCCTAATCACATCGCTCCGGTTTGGTACTTTACCCCGTTTTATGCCATGTTGCGTGCGATCACCTATCCATTCTTTGGTGTAGATGCCAAGTTCTGGGGTGTGGTCGTTATGGGTGGTGCAATCGCGATTTTGTTTGTTCTGCCCTGGCTGGATCGCAGTCCGGTCAAGTCCATGCGCTATAAAGGCTGGATGAGCAAGGTGTGGTTGCTGATCTTTGCCGTCAGTTTCGTGATTTTGGGTGTGTGCGGGGCTTTGCCTGCAGATGCGCAGCCAAGCTGGCTGGCGCCTCTGTGTACTGCGCTGTATTTTGCCTATTTCGTGCTGATGCCGTTCTATACCCGAATGGAGTCGACTAAACCTGTACCGGAAAGGGTGACTGGCTAATGAAGAATATTATCTTTGCATTGTTTGCATTATTGTCTTCGTCTGTAGTCTTTGCATCGGGTGCGAACGTGCATCTTGATCATGTCAAAGTTGATATACATGACAAGGAGGCCATGCAGTCTGGTCTGCAGCTCTTTACCAATTACTGCATGGGCTGTCATAGTCTGAAGTATTCGCGTTTCGAGCGAGTTGCGGATGACTTGGGTATTCCTCACGAGCTCTATCAGCAAAACCTGATTTTTGGTGGAGAAAAAATTGGTGAGCTGATGACCATTCCGATGGCGCCTAAGTCTGCGGCAGCTTGGTTCGGTGCGGCTCCTCCTGATTTGTCTCTGGTAGCTCGCTTACGTGGGACCGACTGGTTGTACTCTTACATGCGCGGTTTTTACAAAGATGAAAGCCGTCCTTGGGGGGTCAACAACGTTGTCTTCAAGGATGTGGGTATGCCGCACGTTCTGGCTGGTTTGCAGGGTTTGTGTGCGACGCCTCCGGCCATTGGAGTTAAGGCTGAAGTTGATCCTATCAGCGGTAACGTAGTTGGTGGTTCTGCTTGTAAATCCTTTGTCTCTGAAGGAACGATGAAGCCAGAGGAATATGACCGGGCAATGAAGAATCTGGTGACGTTTCTGGCCTATGTGGCGGAGCCTTCCCGCTTTCAGGCTGAAGCTGTTGCGCCCTATGTTCTGATTTTCCTGCTGGTTCTGTTTGTGTTTGCCTTCCTGCTGAACCGGGAATATTGGAAAGACGTACACTGATTATTGGTGTATAATTTTACCCCTTTGGAAATCAGCAGCGTTTCGCTGCTGATTTCTTTCGTTTAATGTTTAAAGACTTTTAGAGGATTCTCCTATGGGAGTCGTGACCAAACGGTCATCCATGACATTCTTTTCTGATCCGACAAGCCATTACAGCCATCGTGTGCGTATTGTGCTCGCGGAGAAAGGGGTTGCTGTTGACATTATTGATGTCGACAAGGACAACATGCTGGACGAAATCGCTCAGCACAACCCTTACAATTCGTTGCCGACCCTGGTGGATCGTGAGTTGTCGCTTTACGAGCCCAACATCATGATGGAATATCTGGACGAGCGGTTTCCTCACCCGCCGTTACTGCCGGTTTACCCTGTCGCTCGCGCTCAAAGTCGTCTTACGATTCATCGTATCCAAACGGACTGGTGTGGCTTGGTCGATAAAATCCTGGATGGCAAAGATCTGGCAAAATGCAGAAAAGAGCTGCGTGAAAGCATCTTGTCAACGGCGCCTATTTTTGCAGAAAAACCGTTTTTTCTGAGTGACGAATTCACCATTATGGATTGCTGCATTGCACCGATTTTGTGGCGCCTGGGTGTCATGGAGATTGATCTGCCGGAAAAACCCGCGAAGCCGATTTTGAAGTACATGGATCGTGTCTTTAATCGTGATTCCTTTAAGGCGAGTTTGTCTGATATTGAAGCGGACATGCGCCGTTAATTGGGAGTGAATGCGTGACTTCAAGTCGCCCTTATTTATTGCGTGCGCTCCACGAGTGGGTGTTGGAAAATAATCTGACGCCCTACGTTGTGGTGGACGCATCTCTGCCAGGCGTGGATGTTCCGAAAGACTTTGTCAGCAATGGACAAATTGTTTTGAATATCAGTCCGGGTGCGGTGAGAGGCTTGCACATTGGCAATGAATATCTGGAATTCAATGCCCGGTTTGGCGGCGTTCCGATGCAGGTGATTGTGCCTATACTGGCTGTCATGGCGGTTTACGCGAAAGAAAATGGCCAGGGCATGGTTTTTGGTGCGGAACCCGGTGGGCATCCCCCAACGGGCGAAGGCAAGGACAAATCCGGTAAGTCTAAAGCGGGCGAAGGCAAAGAGAAGAAAGAATCGACTCGACCTGCCTTAAAGGTTGTGAAGTGATTGTGATTTAACGTGTCATGCTCAGTTGTCAGAAAAGCCGGCGTTTGCCGGCTTTTCTGTTCTCAGAGGATGACTCCGATTGTCAGCGATTAATGAGCTGGGCCAAAGAGTGCGTTGTCGATATAGTCACACAGGCAGTGGATAACCAGTAGGTGCACTTCCTGTATTCTGGCAGTTGATTTTGACGGAACTCGGATTTCAATATCCTCGGCGGTCAGTAGCGATGCCATATTGCCACCGTCCCGGCCAGTCAATGCAACCACTTTCATTTTTCGGTCGTGCGCAGCCTGAATTGCCTGGATTACGTTGGCTGAATTGCCACTGGTAGAAACGGCCAATAAGATATCACCTTCGCGTCCCAGGGCGCGTATCTGCTTTGAAAACACCTCGTTGTAACTGTAGTCGTTGGCGATAGAGGTGAGTGTGGACGTATCAGTGCTTAGCGCGATGGCCGGCAGTGAGGGGCGTTCGCGTTCAAAGCGGTTGAGTAGTTCAGATGAAAAGTGCTGTGCGTCACCGGCTGATCCACCATTGCCACAGGACAGCACTTTGCCTTCATTCAGGAGCGAAGCAACAATGCTCTCTCCTGCGGCTTCGATAACTTTGGGGAGTACATCACGTGCCAGCTGCTTGGTTTCAATGCTGCTGGTAAAGAGTTCCTCGATTCTTTCCGCGGGGTTCATGATTACCTCTACTCTGGTTATTAGGGTCGATATGCGTCTTTGATCCAGTTTATAGAATTAATGCCATCCATTGCCACTACGTCAAAGCGGCAGGTGGTCTGCCATTGGGGATTCTGTTGCAAATAGCGCAGGGCTGCTTTGATGGTGCGCTGTTGCTTTCGATAGGTTACCGTCTCTGCCGCAATCCCAAACTGACTGGGCGTTCGATACCTGACTTCAGTGAATACAAGCTGCTTTCCGTCAACGGCGATGATGTCGATCTCGCCCAGCTTGCAGCGGAAATTTTGCGCCACGATCCTAAGACCGAGGCGTTCAAGGTAGGAGGCGGCCGATTGCTCAGCCCAGCTGCCTCGCTTCTGTTTTAGCGTGCGTGAGGGGTCCATCCCGTCGTCGCTCCTTTTTTACGTTACAGTAGCCTTGGGAGTGCGACTAGCGCACCGTCGCGGTATTCAGCCCATTCCAGATGTCGGCGGATCTGGTGTTGAGGGGTCATATATAACTCGCCTGTTTGTCCCTGCAGAAGACTGTCCGGGAATCGTTGCAGGAGTTGCAGGCGATTAGAAATTTGATAGGCGTCCATTCCCATGGCGAAAAAGCGGGAATAAACCGGTTGAACAAAGCGTTCGGCAATGACTTTGATGTCTTGCATCCGGTTAAGTGCCCAGGGTGCTTCTGGCAACCGAATGCTGTTAAGGTCGTTGTCTCGCGCCCGGTTCTCTGGGCCGCTATTAATGTGGGAGGTTGCGTAGACAGGAAGGTCATTCGCATAGTGAAAGGCCAGTAAAGGCTTTACCTGGCGAGCGACGACGGGGGTGCCCATGATCAGCACGGCGTCGATATCCTGCCGGCGTCGAGGTTCTCCCTCTACCTTGCCGATCACGCTCTCCAGTGCGCGGGTCCGGCTCTTGCTCTCATCGATATTCAATTGAGCTTCGATGCCAACAGACAGTTGTGAAGGGTCGTAGGTTTTTTCAATTCCGGTTATACGAATGCCATAGGCAGGTGCCGTAGATTCGAGGTAGCTGAGCAGTTTGCTCGTCCAGGGGGCTGTGGAAACGATTGCCAGCAGGTTGGATTGGCCATTGCTCTGCATGTCCCGTAAAACCTGATCAATCTCATCCTCGCTGGAGAGACCGAATTGATAGAAGTTATCGGCGACTGACTGTCCTGTTGAGGTGTAATTTAAGGCAAGCGTGGGGGATGTCGGTTTTGGGAGCTGGGCGAGCGTGTCGACTTTCTCTTTTTCCAGCGGGCCGACGATCAGGTCGTAGCCCTCGACCTGAAGGTTACTATAAAGCGAGACAATGTCAGGTGTACTCTCTGAGTCGATCACCTGAATCGTCGTGGTGTTGGCGTCTGAGTTTTCACCCTCCAGATAGGCACCCAGAAAACCGTCCCGTATAGCCTCGCCCACTTTTTGTGCGGGGCCTGAAAGCGGAAGCAGCAGTGCGATGCGGTTAGGTTTGGAAGTTGGCAATTTCTGTAACAAAGCCAGTTCAGACGGCAGGACATCTGTTGCACTGTGTTTGGGGTGGTCGGCCATCCACTGATTGAGATGGCTGAGCTGTTGTTCCAGGCTTTGGCCCGGTTGAATCAGGCCGGCCAAATCAAGCCATTCGCGCAACTCAGCATCGTTTTCGACGCCGCCGGCTTGCATGATTTCAAAGGCAGGAAGCTGTTTCAGTGCGAACCAGATGGCGTCCTGATTTTGTCTGAATGTCCCTTCTGTGAACAGTCCACGATTGATCACACGCAGCCGGGCCGCTTCAAGTGGCCTGCCTTGTTTGAGAAACTGATTGGCTTTGAGCTCGATAACCCGAATTTGGGTTGCGGAGGGAAAGCGTTGTAACTGGTTGGGCGAAAGCGACAACAGGTAGTCATCTGATAGAAAGGGTTCGCCAGAAAGTTGTGTCATGTCCTCGGACAGACGTTCAAAGGTGCGCGCTTCTTCGATGGATAGCAGCGTGGGATTTATCAGTTTGCTGGCTGCCTGCGCCTTATCCAGTTGCTTGGCTTTAAGGGCGTATTCGATCGCTTGCAGTAAATGTCTGGATTTCTGGTCTGTGGGGCCCTTGCGAGCCAGCGCCATCGCGCCTTCATAGGTTGCAGGGGCTGGTGTGGACTGCGTTATCGCCGGTTTGGAGGGTTGTTCCGGTACGGTGTCACACCCCTGTAGCGTCAGTAATCCCAGGCACAAGGCCGGGTATAGGCGTCGTCTCATGCAAGCCTCATGGTTTGGTCGGATACAAACGGTCAGGTATTATGTGTCAGTCAAAGTCTGGCAGCACAATCGGTAAGTCTAACAGAGCTGTCGGAGTAAGAGAAAAAAGAAACGTGTCGACAAGTGGGGCGGGGGATGATGGCCAAGGGTATTTTATTTGTGGTGGCGACACCGATCGGAAATTTAAAAGATATTTCTGCGCGGGCGATTGAGGTGCTCTCCCAGGCTGATGTTATTGCGGCAGAAGATACCCGTCATACCGCTCAACTTTTAGGCCATCTGGGGCTTAGAAAAAATTTGATTTCTGTGCATGAGCATAATGAGGGCGATCAGGTTGCCCCGTTGCGCCGCCTGTTAGATGACGGTAAGCGGGTTGCGCTGGTTTCGGATGCCGGTACGCCGCTGATTTCTGATCCGGGGTATAGACTGGTCAGCGCCTTGCGTGCTGAAGGCTATGAGGTGACTCCGGTGCCCGGTGCATGCGCATTGATTGCGGCGCTGTCGGCCTCGGGGCTGCCGAGCGACCGTTTTGTGTTCGAGGGGTTTCTGCCGGCAAAAACAGCGGGCAGGCGGGCAACGTTATCCCTGTTTGTGCAGGAGTCCCGTACCGTCATTTTCTACGAGTCGACGCATCGAATTAAAGATGCCCTGAAGGATATGCAGACGGTCTTTGGTGGGGCGCGTGAGCTGGTGCTGGCTCGGGAGTTGACTAAGACCTTTGAAACCTTTTTCAAGGGCTCGATCGATCAGGTGAGTGCGTTTGTTGATGAAGATGACAACCAGTGTAAAGGGGAGTTTGTGCTTCTGTTGGCGGGAGCGGTGACAGAGTCAGAGCCTGTTGATCGGGTTGAGCTTGCGGTTGATGATCTGTTAAAAGCGCTACTCGATCAGTTACCGGTTAAGCAGGCCGCGACTTTGGTCGCGCGGTTGTCGGGCGTCAGTAAAAATGACTTGTACCAGAGGGCGTTGACATTGAAGGGGGAATAACTTATGTCATTCGGCATCCTGATTGAATAGATGTGATGTCTGTGCGTTGCCTAAGTAGTTTACGCAATTGCCTGGATAGCGTTTAGTCCTTAACCTCCTTAGGGCCTGTCGGACAGTCGCTGCATTTTCGGATGTGGAGGAAAGTCCGGGCTCCACAGGGTAAGGTGCCAGGTAATGCCTGGGCGGCGTGAGCCGACGGAAAGTGCAACAGAAAGTATACCGCCTAAGCTGCGCACTCGTTGTGTGGCCGGTAAGGTTGAAATGGTGCGGTAAGAGCGCACCGCGTGGCTGGTAACAGGCACGGCGATGGAAAACCCCACCCGGAGCAAGACCAAATAGGAATCCATTGGCGTGGCCCGCGCTGGATTCGGGTAGGTCGCTAGAGGTAAACGGTGACGTTTATCCCAGATGAATGACTGTCCACGACAGAACCCGGCTTATAGACAGGCGTTTTCTCTTATATCTCCCTTCGTTTTTATTCAAAAATATTCTAACACTTAAAGTATTTTGTTAAGAAAATGCTTTAGTGCCGTGATTTTTTTATTAATTTTGCGCCATAATCTCTTTGTGGAAATTCTCCACTTTGCTAACCCCTTGTCTTGCCTTCGTTTTTCCTCTGTTTGTGCGCCAGTTCTCGGCTTGAAAAGTCCCATAGTGGTTTCTATAGTGATGGTAAGTGGATAAAAGTGTCGATTAGTGGCGAAATGTGTAGTCAGAGGGTGAAAGCAGCGTCGTGTTTAGAGGTATCAACCCGATTAACCTGGATACAAAAGGGCGCTTCGCAATGCCGACGCGCTACCGGGATCGGATTGCCGAAATTTGCGACAGTCAGCTCATCGCCACGATTGATACCCAGGATCGCTGTTTGTTGATTTACCCCTTGCCGGAATGGGAAAAAATTGAGGCCAAGCTGATGGAGTTACCGGCCTACGATGCTGCCGCTCGACGTATTCAGCGGCTGTTGCTGGGTCACGCGACGGAGCTTGAAATCGATTCGGCGGGTCGGGTTTTGCTCTCGCAACCGCTTCGGGAACATGCATTGTTGGATAAGAGGTTGGTTTTGATTGGGCAGGGCAAGCGCTTCGAGCTGTGGAGCGAAGAGGTCTGGAACGGTCAGCGGGATGCTTATCTGGAGGAAGCCTCCAAAGATGTGGGAATGTCGGATCAGATTAAGAGTCTGGTGCTTTAATGGTGGCGGAATTTGAACATGTCAGTGTTTTGCTGACAGAAGCGGTTGATGCGTTGTCAATCGTGCCAGAAGGTGTGTATGTCGATGGCACCTTTGGGCGAGGAGGTCATAGCCGGTTAATTCTTGAGAAGTTGGGCCCTGAGGGGCGGCTTCTGGCAATTGATCGGGACCAGGCGGCAGAGGATGTGGCCGTTACAGAGTTTGGGAGGGATGCGCGGTTTCGGTTTTATCGTGGTAGTTATATCGAAATGGAACAGTGCGTTGCTTTGGCTGCGGTATCAAAGGTAAACGGGGTCCTCCTGGACCTCGGCGTTTCCTCGCCTCAGCTTGATGATGCCTCTCGTGGCTTCAGTTTTTTGAAGGAGGGACCGCTGGACATGCGCATGGACCAGTCCTCGGGCGTGACCGCCGCGCAGTGGCTGGCCTCAGCCCCGGAAGCCGAAATTGCGGATGTTCTCTGGACTTACGGAGAAGAAAAATTCAGTCGCCGGATGGCAAAGGCGATTGTGGAAAGGCGTTCGGTCGAACCTATTCTGCGGACGACCCAGTTGGCCACTATCGTGGCGGATGCCAACCCTCGCTGGGAGAAAGGTAAGCACCCGGCAACGCGTGCATTTCAGGCGATTCGCATTCATATCAATCAGGAGCTGGATCAGATTCCAGCAACACTTGAGCGTGCTTTTGGCCTTTTGGCTAAAGGTGGCTATTTGGTGGTTATCAGTTTTCATTCGCTGGAAGACCGCTTGGTTAAACAGTTTATGAAGTCCAAATCAGAGCCCATCAAAGCACCGAAAGGTTTACCGGTCCCCGATGACTGGTCATCGGTGCAGGGGCGTGTCGTGAAGAAAAAAATAAGAGCCTCCGCCGAAGAGCTCGAGCATAACGCCCGGGCCCGGAGTGCGGTCATGAGAGTTTTGGAGAAAACGGTATGATTTTTTATTTGCGTCTTCCGGGAGCGACCCCGCTTCCCAAAGTAGAACCCAAGCGCCCAACCCGCGAGATTGCGGTTTCAAATGCGCAGGAGTGGATGCGTGATACCTGGCAAATGTTGGGCGTCATGGTGGGGAAGCGTGTTTTGATTACGGCTGGACTGGTCGTTGGTCTGCTGGCCTCCTCCATCGCCAGTGTTTATACCGTGCATGAGAGTCGCGCACGATTTGTGGAATTGGAGGCGCTGGTCACTCAGCGCGATGCGCTGGAAGCAGATTGGTCGCGTTTGTTGCTGGAGGAGAGTGCCTGGAGTGCACATGCGCGGATTGAGCAGCTGGCAGGAGAGAAGTACGGGTTGCGTATTCCCGATCCCGCTCAGGTCGAGGTTATCCGCTGATGCGTCGTGGCCGCCAGACCTATGATCGCGGCGCGATCATGCAAGCGGAGCCGGCTCTTCCTGAGCCGGTTTTTGCATGGCGCCTGATGGTTGTCGGTATTCTGCTGGCGGCCGGCATGTTGGCGTTGGTTTGGCGACTGTTTGATTTGCAGGTGATCGAGCATGAGTTCCTGGATGGCGAAGGGAAGCTTCGCTCCGTTCGATCACATGAGATTTATGCGGGCCGCGGCAATATTTATGATCGAAACGGCGAACCGCTGGCCATCAGTGCCCCTGTCTACACCATTCATGCTAATCCGAGAGTTATGGATGTTAATGAAGATGATTTCACTGCATTAGCCAAAGCCCTGAATATGCCCCTTGCCGAACTGGATCAGTTGATCGGAGGCGATAATAAGCGAGGCTTTGTCTATCTGGCTCGTCAAGCCTCACCTGAAGTGGCCGAAGCCGTTAAAGCATTGAAAATTGGTGGCGTCAGACTCGAGCGGGATGCCAAGCGATTTTATCCTGCCGGTGAAGTGGTGTCCCATCTGGTGGGCTTTACCAATATCGAGAATAGGGGGCAGGAAGGGCTTGAGTTGGCTTATAACGCCTGGCTGAGTGGCTCCCCAGGGTTGCGTAAAGTGTTGATTGATGCGCGTCGCCAGACGATTAAACATCTGAGTCTCGAAAAAGATGCAGAAGCGGGCAAAGACCTACATTTGAGTATTGATCTTCGGCTGCAGTTTCACGCCTACCGCGAACTAAAAGCGGCTGTTCAGGCGCATGCAGCCGAAGCCGGCACATTGGTTATGATGGATGTGACTAGCGGTGAAGTGCTGGCAATGGTCAATCAGCCCGGATTTAACCCGAATGATCGCGCTGCGCTGCGTCCCGAGCATGTGCGTAATCGGGCCATTACCGATGTCTTTGAGCCCGGCTCAACTGTGAAACCGTTTACGATTGCGGCAGCCCTGGAAAGCCAGATCGTCAATCCGCATACCGAAATCAATACCAGCCCTGGGTTCATCCGTTTGAATGGCCGCACTGTTCGCGATCTGCGGGACTATGGCAAGATCGACGTCAGTACGGTTTTGAAGAAGTCCAGTAACGTAGGGACGTCCCGCATTGCGCTCAAAACAGGGGGGGAGTGGGTGCATGGGCAGTTTGCACGATTGGGTTTGGGGCAAGCGACGGGTATTGAGTTTCCGGGTGAGGCGGGTGGCACCTTACCGAACTACACCAAATGGAAGCCTGTGAATCTGGCGACCATGTCCTACGGCTACGGTCTGGCCGTTACCGCATTGCAGATGGCACAAGCCTATAGTGCGATTGCTGCCGGAGGGGTTAAACATACACCAACCTTGCTTAAAGGCGGCAATGCGAGTTTTCCGGCCGAGACGGTGATGCCTGACTGGGTGGCCAGACAAGTGACGGAAATGCTTGAGTCGGTGGTTCATAAAGGCGGCACTGGTGAGCGGGCTCAGACGGTGGATTATCGGATGGCAGGCAAAACAGGCACTGCGCATGAACTGGGTAAAGGTGGCTATGTCGATGATCGTTATCTGGCGGTCTTTGCGGGTTTTGCACCTGTCAGCCAGCCCCGGCTGGCCATTGTCGTAGTGGTTTCTGCGCCGCAGAAGGGTGAGTATTACGGCGGCGAAGTAGCCGCCCCGGTCTTTTCCCGCGTTATGGAAAATGCCTTGCGTGTATTGAACGTCGTGCCAGATCAGCGTGAGCTGCAAACCGTGTCCAGTGGCGCAAGGTCAGGAGGTCGAAATGGTTGAGACCTTTCGGACCCTGAGAGCCTTGTTGCAGGGGCGCATGTTACTGAGTGACGAATCTCAGTTTGATCAAGTGTTAACGGATATCCACCAGGACAGCCGTTGCGTGACACCAGGGAGTCTGTTTCTCGCGATGCCTGGCACTCAAACGCAGGGTGATCGCTATATTGATTCGGCATTGCGTGCGGGTGCGGTGGCCATTATCAAACAGGACCAGGCGCCATCATTGATGTGGATCGGCGACGTTCCCGTAGTAGGCTTACCCGAATTGAACACGGTGGCCGGTGAGTTGGCCGCACGATTTTTCGGTAATGTCTCTAAGCATCTGAAGGTGATTGGCGTCACCGGAACCAATGGCAAAAGCTCTGTGACGCATTTTATTGCGCAACTGGCAGATGCGCTGGGCGAAACATCGGCCGTGATGGGTACCCTGGGCGTGGGGCGCCTGGGGGTACTGCGTGACACGGGGCATACAACTCCCAGCGTCACCCTGCTGCATCGCATGCTACGTGAGTTGTATGACAACGGTATTACGCTGGTCGCCATGGAAGTGTCCTCCCATGCTCTGGATCAGGGGCGTGTGTCGGGTGTGTGTTTTCGCGGTGCAGTACTGACCAATATTACTCAGGATCACCTTGATTATCATGGAACCATGGCGGCATACAGTGAGGCCAAACGAAAGCTGATGGCGTGGCCCGGTCTGGCTGTGACGGTGCTGAATCTGGACGACCCCTATGGCAAGTGCTGGTCCACACAGCTAAAGACAGACAACATCCTTACCTACAGTACCAAGGAGCCTGCAGATCTCGCGGCTCATATCCTCTCGCATTCCACCAAAGGAACTCAGATAGACGTGATCGACCATGGCGCTTCGCACCCGCTTGAATTGCCCTTGCTAGGAGACTTTAACGTCAGTAATTTTCTCGCCGCGAGTGCCGTATTGCAGGGCGTAGGGTTTGACTTGTCAGCCATTCTGTCCAATGTTTCAGCCTTGCATAGCGTTTCTGGTCGGATGGAAGAAGTGGTCTTGCCTGCGGGCCCCAAAGTGATCATTGATTATGCGCACACCCCTGATGCGCTCCAGCAGACACTATTTGCATTGAGGGCCCATTGCACGGGACAACTTTGGTGTGTGTTCGGCTGTGGGGGGGACCGTGATCCGGGCAAGCGTGCACTGATGGGTGAGATTGCTTCACGCCTTTGTGACCGTATTTTAGTCACGGATGATAACCCGCGCAGCGAAGATCCGGACAGTATTGCCCGGGCCATTGTTGCCGGATGCGTGCCCGGGGCCCAGGTAGACATTGTACGTCCACGCGAAAAAGCGATTCTTCAGGCCTTGCAAAAAGCCGCGCACAATGACTGGATTCTCATTGCAGGTAAAGGCCACGAAACCTACCAGGAAATTCAGGGGGTGAAATATACCTATTCCGATCATGCCATGGTGCAGGCTTGCTGGGATGCGGTGCTCAACCAACGCCCGGCGGGTACGGTCCCGGAGGTGAGTTCATGATCGGGGATTGGTCGCTGGAACAGGTGCGTGAGCGCCTGCAGGGCAATTTGGTTGGTGATGACCGAGCCTTCGCTCAGGTCGTGACGGATTCCCGCAAATGTGCAGCCGGTGACTTGTTTGTCGCCTTGCGCGGTGAGCATTTTGATGGACATACCTTCGCTGCAGATATTTCTGAATCCCAGGCTGCGGCGGTGATGGTTGAAAGAAATGTCGCCGCCAAGGTATCTCAGTTAATTGTGCGGGATTGCGTTGAGGCGCTGGGTCTCCTGGGGCGTATGAATCGTGAACGCTTTCAGGGGCCGGTCGTGGCCATTACCGGCAGCAACGGCAAAACCACGGTCAAAGAGATGGTTGCCGCCATTTTGTCGAGGCAGGGCCAGGTGTGCTGGACGCAAGGTAACTTAAATAACCACCTGGGCGTACCGCTCAGCCTGCTCCGTCTCTCTGAAGCGCATCAGTACGGTGTATTTGAGCTGGGTGCCAATCATAAAGGTGAAATCGCCTACACCGTGCAATTGGCGCAGCCCGACGTCGCCATTTTGAATAATGCCGGGGATGCCCACCTGGAGGGTTTCGGCAGCCACCAGGGAATAGCAGAAGGAAAAGGCGAGATCATTGCGGGTTTGCCCGCTCAGGGGATCGCCATTCTGAATCGGACCTCAGATTATTATGACTATTGGACCACCCTGGTCGGCGGTCGTAAACAGCTGTCATTTGGTTGGAATGGGGCCGCTGATGTATTTGCAACGGATGTGACCTGCGCTGAATCGTTCAGTGAATTCAATTTGCATGTGCCCGGACGCGTCTTGTGGGTGCGCCTCCCGCTGGCGGGGCGCCACAATGTCCTGAATGCGCTGGCGGCGGCAGCGGCAACCTATGCATTGGGCGTTTCGCCTGAAACCATCATCGCGGGGCTTGCCGATGTTAAAACGGTCGGTGGCCGCCTGCGACAGTGTCAAACCCCGGAAGGTGCCCTGGTGATCGACGATACCTATAACGCCAGCCCTGCCTCGATGAAAGCGGGCATTGATGTGTTGGCCTCTCTGCCTGGAAAACGCATTGCGATCCTTGGGCATATGGCAGAGCTGGGTGATTTTGCGCCGCAAAGCCACCGTGAAATTGGTGCCTATGCGCGAGGAAGGGTCGACGAGCTGTGGGTGATGGGACAATGGGCGGCGGACTATGCCAATGGCTACGGCTCAGACTGCGTAAAACTGGCTGATGTTAACGAGGCGGTTGATCGGCTTAAGCCCTGCCTGGCACCCCGACTTGCCGTACTGGTTAAAGGTAGTCGCAGCGCCGGGATGGAACGGGTCGTCAATGGAATACTACACAATACAAACAACACGGAGCGGAGCGCACATTAATGCTGGTTTGGATTTCGGATCTCTTATCGTCTTACATCAGTGCGATGGGGGTGTTTCAATACCTGACCCTGAGAGCCATTCTCGGCGTTCTGACGGCGCTGATGATCTCGTTGCTGGTCGGTCCTCACATGATCCGTAAGTTAAGCCAGTATCAGATTGGGCAGGCGGTGCGTAACGATGGCCCCAAGAGCCATTTCAGCAAAGCCGGAACGCCGACCATGGGCGGAGGATTGATCCTTGTGGCCGTGGCCATCAGCACCCTTCTTTGGGCTGACCTCAGCAACCTTTATATCTGGGTGACGCTGCTGACGACCCTGGCCTTCGGTGCTGTGGGATGGGTGGATGACTGGCGCAAAGTCGTGGAAAAGAACCCACGGGGACTGCCGGCACGCTGGAAATATTTCTGGCAATCCATTGTCGGCATGATTGCAGCGCTGATTCTGTATGCCTGTGCTGATCTGCCCCAGGAAACCTCACTGATTGTGCCCTTTTTCAAGGATGTCGCCATTGAACTCGGTCTGGGGTTCGTGCTGTTGACCTACTTTGTCGTGGTGGGTAGCAGTAATGCGGTTAACCTGACAGATGGGTTGGATGGTTTAGCGATTATGCCGACCGTGATGGTTGCGGCGGCGCTGGCCATTTTTGCTTACGTAAGCGGCAACGTTAATTTCGCTGGATACCTGCATATTCCCCATATTCCCGGAAGCGGCGAGCTAGTGGTTTTTCTCGGTGCATTGGTAGGGGCAGGGCTGGGCTTTCTCTGGTTCAACACATATCCCGCGCAGGTGTTCATGGGCGATGTTGGGGCCTTGGCTCTGGGCGCTGCCTTAGGCATCGTGGCGGTGATTGTGCGTCAGGAAATCGTGCTCTTTATCATGGGCGGGATTTTCGTGATGGAAACCGTGTCGGTCATCCTGCAGGTGGCTTCTTTTAAAATGACCGGTCGCCGTATTTTTCGCATGGCACCGCTGCATCATCATTTTGAATTGAAGGGGTGGCCCGAGCCCAGGGTTATCGTGCGCTTTTGGGTGATTACAGTGATTCTGGTTCTGATTGGTCTGGCAACGTTGAAAATCAGGTAAGTCGCGTGAAAATGTTGGCGAGTGATAAAACAATTGCAGTAGTGGGCCTGGGGATAACCGGCCTCTCTTCCGCGCGTTACCTGACCCGCAAAGGTGCGTCCTTCTGCGTGATGGATTCCCGTGAAAACCCTCCGGGTCTGGTCGAGTTGAAGGCACTGAACCCTGATGTGCGTCTGCATGTCGGTGGCTTTCGTCAGGACTGGCTGGCGGATGCGGACGAAATCTGGCTGAGTCCGGGAATTGCGTTGGATCATCCTGAAATACTGCGCTGGAAAGGCCAGAAACTGATCCGCGGTGATGTGGATGTCTTTGCTGAGGAGGCCCGCGCGCCCATTGTTGCCATTACCGGCTCAAACGGAAAAAGCACGGTGACCACCCTGGTGGGCGAAATGGCCGCCGCAGCGGGGGTCAAGGTCAAAGTAGGTGGAAACCTGGGCACGGCGGTACTGGACCTCTTAAGTGATGAGGCTGAACTTTATGTGGTGGAGCTTTCCAGCTTTCAGTTGGAAACGACGCGCCAGTTGAACGCAAGTGCAGCGACGATTCTGAACCTGTCACAGGATCACATGGATCGCTACCCGGATATGCTGGCCTACCATCGGGCTAAAATCCGCATCTTCTTTGGTTGCCGTCAGGCCATTATGAATAAGCAGGATGCCTTGGCGCAGGGGCCGTTGGCAGAGGGCGTCAAGGTGACCTGGTTTACCTCTGATAAACCGGGGCACAACGAATATGGGCTGCTGGCAGACGGCGAGCAGATTTGGCTGGCCAAAGGAAATCAAAAACTGCTGGATACGGCAGAACTTAAAATTAAAGGTGCTCATAACTGGTTGAACGCGCTGGCTGCGCTGGCCCTGGCCGAAGCGGTTAGCATTCCTCTTGCCGCCAGTCAGTCCGCATTGAAAGCGTTCAAAGGACTGACCCATCGCTGTGAATGGGTCGCAGAAAAAAGCGGCGTGACCTATTTCAATGATTCGAAAGCCACTAACGTCGGTGCAGCGCTGGCCGCTTTGCATGGTTTCTCCAAGGCATTTAGCGGGCGCCTCTTTCTGATCGCGGGAGGGCAGGGTAAAAATCAGGATTTTCGAACGCTGCATAAGGCCATCAATCAACAGGTTTCAGGTTGCATTTTGATGGGCATTGATGCGGAGCAGATCGCCACAGGACTGGTTCCTGCCGTGCGAATTGCGCGTGTTGCTGCGATGGATGAGGCCGTGGCCGCAGCTGCAGCGATGGCCCAGCCCGGAGATGTTGTGTTGTTGTCTCCGGCTTGTGCCAGCCTGGATATGTTTCAGGATTATCAGGCACGAGGTGAGTCCTTCCGACAGGCTGTGGAGGCGCTATGCTAGCCGCCAATCCGACCATGCCCATTCGCTCAGCGATAGACGTTCATCGCTACGACCCCTGGTTTATGTTTGCGGCGGTCGCATTGATGGTTGTGGGGCTGGTGATGGTCGGCTCGACCTCGGTGAGTGCATCTGCCACGCTGGATACGTCGCCGTTTTATTTCCTCATCCGCCAGATCGCCTATCTGGTGATCGGCTGTATCATCGGGTTCGTTACGCTGCGCTTCCCAATGAAATGGTGGTACGAGCAAAGCTGGATTCTGTTGTCGATTGCCTTCATCGTTTTGGTGCTGGTTTTGATACCGGGAATTGGCAAAACGGTCAATGGAAGTACACGGTGGATTGGTCTGGGCATCATGAACGTCCAGTCTTCAGAAATTTCTAAGGTTTGCCTTGTATTGTATGTTGCGGCTTACCTGGTTAGACGGCAGAATGAGATACGGACCAGCATCTGGGGTTTTATCAAGCCTCTGATTGTCTTTTGCCTGATGGCGATTCTTCTTCTCATGGAACCTGACTTCGGGGCGCTCGTGGTAACACTGTGTGCGCTGATGGGTATGATTTTTCTGAGCGGAGTCAGAATGCTGCATTTTCTGGCATTGGTGGGCACCACACTGTTCTGTATCGGTGCGATTGCAATTTCCCAGCCCTATCGTATGCAGCGTTTGACGGCCTTCACCCAGCCCTTTGAGGATAAATATGGTGCGGGCTATCAGTTGACGCAGGCGCTGATCGCATTTGGTCGTGGCGAATGGACAGGGGTGGGTCTGGGAAACAGTATTCAGAAATTGGCATTTTTGCCTGAAGCACATACGGATTTTGTTTTTGCCATCGTGGCGGAGGAGTTCGGAATCATCGGTAGTCTGGTTGTACTGGCCCTGTTTGGGCTGTTGATCTGGAGAGGATTCGTCATCGCACGAAATGCGGAAATCAAACGTTTATTTTTTGATGCTTATGTTGCGTACGGCCTTGTCCTGCTGATGGCGGCTCAGGTGTTGATCAACCTTGGTGTCAACACGGGGTTGTTGCCGACGAAAGGGCTTACCTTGCCTTTCCTCAGTTACGGTGGCAGTAGCGTGATCATGTGCTGCGTGACGGTGGGGCTTTGTGTCGTGTCGCCTACGAATCTGGCGCAGTGACGGCAAAACCCGGAGGTGCCCAATGAGTAAAACCATCCTCATTGCTGCCGGTGGAACCGGGGGGCATATATTCCCTGGCCTGGCGGCTGCGGCTGAGTTGCAGCGTTCAGGGGCTCGGGTGGTGTGGCTGGGTTCGAAAGGTGGCATGGAGTCCACCCTGGTCCCACAGCGCGGGCTTTCTATTCACTTAATTGATATCAGTGGCCTGCGTGGTGCGGGGTTGCGCTCCTTGCTGACGGCTCCGTTTCGACTGCTGCACGCACTCTGGCAAACACGTTCTGTGTTCGTGAAAGAGCGTCCCGACTGCGTGCTAGGGATGGGTGGCTTTGCCGCAGGTCCCGGTGGTATAACCGCCTTTCTGCGCGGCACCCCCCTCGTCATCCATGAGCAGAACGCTATTCCGGGTGTGACCAACCGACAGCTGGCTCGCCTCGCACGCCGCGTGCTGGAAGCCTTCAAAGGCTCCTTTCCTGGCAAATTGAATGTAACGGCTGTTGGCAATCCTGTGCGGAGCGAACTTGCTGCCTTGCCAGCCCCTGAGCAGCGTTTTGTCGGGCGTCAGGGGGCGGTTCGAATTCTGGTCCTGGGGGGGAGTCGCGGGGCGCAGGCCCTGAACGAACATCTGCCTGTCGCGCTGGCAAAACTGGCACCTGCCTTAAGACCCGCTATCAAACATCAGGCAGGCGAAGGTAAACAGAATGCCTGCCGTGAGGCATACCAACAATCCGGTGTCGAAGCCGATGTAGTGGAGTTTATTGACGATATGAAAACAGCCTATGAACAGGCTGACCTGGTGATTGCCCGAGCTGGGGCATTGACACTGGCAGAGCTCGCCGCCGTGGGAATTGGCGCAATTTTGATTCCGTACCCTCATGCGGCGGACGACCACCAAATGGCGAATGCCCGTTATTTTGAGCGTGCCGGCGCGGCTGAAGTGATTGCCCAATCTGCGCTGACTGACGACAAGCTTGCCGCCTCGATCGAGCGTCTGATGCGTGATGCGCCCCGTCGTCTGCACATGGCCGAAGCTGCGCGGCAGCTTGCCCTGCCAGATGCGGCTCGCGCCGTCGCTGACGTTTGTCTGGAGGTTTGCACAGGATGAGTGGTATGACGAATAAACCCTGGCAGCCCCCGGAAATGCGCCGCATCCGTACCGTGCACTTTGTCGGTATCGGGGGCGCCGGAATGAGCGGTATCGCAGAAGTGATTTTGAATCAGGGCTATCAGGTATCCGGTTCCGATCTCAAGCCCTCGTCGGTGTTGGATCGTTTGAGTGGGCTTGGTATGAAAATCTGCATCGGACACCGCGCAGAAAACCTCACCAATGTGGATGTCGTGGTGATTTCCAGCGCTGTTTCATCCGACAATCCAGAGGTTGTCACGGCCCACGAGCAGCGCATTCCCGTGATTGCCCGCGCCCAAATGCTGGCGGAACTGATGCGTCATCGTCATGGTATCGCCATCGCCGGAACCCATGGTAAAACCACGACGACCAGTTTGATAGCGTCGGTGTTGGGTGAAGGGGGGCTGGATCCCACCTTTGTGATTGGCGGGCGTCTTAACAGTGCCGGAGCTAACGCCAAGCTCGGCGGTTCGCGTTATCTGGTCGCGGAAGCCGACGAAAGTGATGCCTCCTTCCTGCATCTGACACCGATGGTTGCGGTGGTCACCAATATTGATGCGGACCACATGCATACCTATGGCGGCGATTTCGGTCGTCTGCGCCAAACCTTTATCAATTTTCTTCAGAACCTGCCTTTCTACGGACTGGCAGTGCTCTGCCATGACGATCCGACTTTACGTGAAATTGAAGCCGACCTCGGACGTCAGGTCATTACCTATGGCTTTCATGACGACGCCGATGTGCGCGCTGAACACGTGGTGCAAGAAGAAACGCGCACCCGCTTTGTGGCCAAACGCCCTGGCGGTCGTCCTGATCTTGAAGTGACCCTGAACATGCCGGGTAAGCACAACGTGTTGAATGCGCTGGCAACGATCGCGGTTGCCACCGATGAAGGCATTCCCGACGAGGCGATCGTCAGTGCCCTTAACAAATTCCAGGGGGTGGGGCGTCGATTCCAGGTTTATGGACACTACCCCTATGGGGCCAGTCCGATCATGCTGGTAGACGATTATGGCCACCACCCTAAAGAAGTTGAGGTCACCATTCAGGCAATTCGGGATGGGTGGCCGGGGCGTCGGCTTGTGGCGGTCTTCCAGCCTCACCGTTATACGCGGACGCGCGATTTGTATGATGATTTTGTGGATGTCTTGTCCAAAGTGGATGTGCTGATTTTGATGGATGTCTATCCGGCGGGTGAAAAAGAAATTCCGGGTGCCGATGGTCGCAGCCTGTGTCGCAGTATTCGGCAGCGCGGCGTGTTGGATCCGGTTTTTGTTGAACGTGGCAAGGATGTGGTTGACGTAATCAGACCACTGATTGAGCCGGGTGACCTGTTATTGACCCAAGGGGGCGGGCGATGTGACCGCGGTGGCAACACAGTTGGCTCAGGCATTTGAGCACGGAGTTTTTGTCTATCAGGGAGGTGTGGCATGAATAAGCTCAACTTTGGGCGCGTGGCGGTCATTTATGGTGGAACCTCTGCCGAACGGGAAGTCTCCCTGGAAAGCGGAACTTCAGTATTGAAGGCACTGCAAGCTGCGGGAGTGGATGCGTTCGGGATTGATTTGAAAGACGGAGTGAAGTCCCTGTTGGAAACACCGTTCGACCGTGCCTTTATTGCGCTGCATGGCCGCGGCGGTGAAGACGGTGCATTACAGGGTGCGCTTGAGCTGATGGGCAAACCCTACACCGGTAGCGGTATTCTGGCGTCGGCCGTCGGGATGAATAAAACCAGCACCAAACGTATCTGGCTGGCGCAGGGCTTGCCCACCCCTGAATTTGCAACGATTGAAACCTTGCACGATCTGGAAAATGCAGCAGAACGCTTCGGCTTTCCGCTCATGATCAAACCTGCTCATGAAGGATCCAGCATCGGCATGAGCAAAGTCAGTGCGGCGAAGGATCTGGCGCCTGCTTTTAGTTTGGCTCGCCAATTTGATGGCGATATGCTTGCAGAAACCTTTATCAAGGGGCGCGAGTTCACCTGTGCCATCCTGGGCGATCAGGCGCTACCAGTGATCGGTTTGAGTACGCCCCATGTATTTTTTGATTATGACGCTAAATACAAAGCGGCTGACACGCACTATCAGTTGCCCTGTGGCTTGAGTGCATCTGAAGAGGCTGCCTGCCAGGCACTTTCACTCAAAGCCTATCAGGCGCTGGGATGCAAAGGCTGGGCGAGGGTCGATCTGATGATGGACGAGCAGGGGCGCTTCTGGTTGTTAGAAATTAATACGGTACCGGGTATGACCAGTCACAGCCTGGTGCCGATGGCGGCAAAAGCGGCCGGGTTGGATTTCGGGGCCTTGGTCTCTCGCATACTGGAGCTGAGCATTTAACGATGACGATTAAGGCGAGCCTCATGGAGCAACTTCGCAAGCGCAGCCAAAAGGTTGCGGCGCAGCGCGGTGCCTCGCCTTTGCGTGACGGTCGGAATGAAGGCCCGGCGCCTCGCCCTGAATGGATTGATGCGGTTCTGGCATTGCCCTGGCGATCCGTGGCCATTCATCTGGGATTGTTCAGTTTCTGGCTGGTGGTGCTGGGCGGTGGTGCCACATTGCTGGCATTGGCTGATCGGAAAGTAGGCGAAGTTGCGGTGACCTCCGAGCTGGTTAATCTGCCCGTCGAGCGGGTAAAACAGCGCCTGTTACCTTATCAGGGCATGAGTTTTTTTGGTATTAGCCTGGGGGAACTTCGCCGTGAAATCCAGAAAGAAGCCTGGGTGGCTGACGTAAGTCTCCATCGGAAATGGCCGGATATCATCGAAATTCAGGTTGAAGAGCGCGTTCCTGTCGTGCGCTGGGGACGCGATGGTCTGCTGACTGCGGAGGGGACCTTGTTTGTGCCTGAGCAACCCTGGACGGCGGCGGGACTCCCGCAACTGGAGGGGCCAGAGGGGAGCACCCTGCGGGTCTATGAGCAGTTTCAGCAATGGCAGCCGGCTGTCGCGTCGATAGGTTTGCATCTGGTCGCGCTGAGTCTTGATGACCGGGGTGCCTGGAGCCTCGATATGGCGGATGGTTGGCGCCTGACGTTGGGCAAGAACGATGTTGAAGCGCGCTTCAATCGCTTTCTTGTCAGTTACCCGAAAATTCGGGCAGCCAGAGAAGAATTAATTGAGCGCATTGATATGCGCTACTCAAGTGGCATGGCAGTTCGCTGGAAACCGCTCGAAGAAGCGGAAAAGCCAGGGGTCAGGTCGGCAGGATAATAGATAAAATGACAGAGTCCAGGAATATGGTTAACGCAGCGGGGAATATGATTGTCGGTCTGGATATCGGGACCTCGAAAGTGGTCGCGATTGTCGGGCAACGGAATCAGGAAGGCGATATTGAAGTGGTGGGCATCGGCTCACACCCCTCACGGGGCCTCAAAAGAGGTGTGGTCGTCAATATCGAAACGACGGTACAGGCGATTCAACGGGCCGTTGAAGAGGCTGAGTTGATGGCGGGATGCCGGGTGCATTCCGTTTATGTCGGTATTGCTGGAAGTCACATTCGTAGCTTGAACTCACACGGGATCGTGGCAGTGCGTGATCGTGAAGTCATTAAAGCGGATATCGAACGGGTATTAGATGCGGCTCAGGCGGTAGCGATCCCCGCCGATCAACGGATTCTGCATGTGATTCCGCAGGAATACGTCATTGATAACCAGGAAGGCGTCAAAGAGCCCCTGGGCATGTCTGGGGTGCGCCTGGAGGCCAAGGTTCACCTGGTGACGTGTGCAGTGAATGCCTACCAGAATATTGAAAAGTGCGTAAAACGCTGCAGCCTCGAAGTCGATGAAATCATCCTGGAGCAATTGGCCTCCAGTTATGCGGTACTGACCGATGATGAGAAAGAGCTCGGAGTGTGCGTTGTCGATATCGGCGGTGGCACCACGGATCTGGCGATCTTCACGGGTGGCGCCATCCGACATACAGCGGTGATACCGATTGCCGGTGATCAGGTGACCAATGACATTGCCATGGCCTTGCGCACCCCAACCCAGAATGCTGAAGAAATCAAAATCAAATATGCCTGCGCGCTGACTCAGTTAGCCGGGGCAGATGAAACCATTCGGGTGCCGGGTGTAGGCGATCGCGCCTCGCGCGAACTCAGTCGTCAATCGCTGGCAGAAGTGGTTGAGCCACGTTATGAAGAGCTCTTTACGTTGATTCAGTCCGAACTGCGTCGCAGCGGCTATGAAGATTTAATTGCTGCGGGGATCGTCCTCACGGGCGGAACCTCGAGCATGGAAGGTGTTGTTGAACTGGCAGAGGAAGTTTTCCACATGCCGGTTCGATTGGCTGTACCTCAAAAGGTGAAAGGATTGTCTGATGTCGTCAACAATCCGATGTATTCCACAGGAGTGGGATTGCTACTTTATGGATTCAAACAACTAGAGCTGGGACGCGAAACACCCCGTCAGGGGGAAACCGAAATGAACCTGTTCACCCGACTGAAGAATTGGTTCACCGGTAACTTTTAAATTCAGTCACTACGCAACGAAAAAAAAGATTTAGAGGAGAAGGGGTATGTTTGAACTGGTTGATAGCGCAGCTCAAAATGCGGTAATCAAAGTTATTGGCGTGGGTGGCGGTGGCGGCAATGCCGTGCGTCACATGCTGACCAGCTCGGTGGATGGCGTCGAATTCTACTGCGCAAATACGGATGCGCAGGCGCTTCGCGATCTGGATCCTAAAAATATTATCAAACTGGGTGGTAACGTGACCAAAGGTCTCGGTGCAGGTGCCAACCCGGAAGTCGGTCGTCAGGCCGCGATGGAAGACCGCGACCGTATCGCGGAAGCGCTGAATGGTGCTGATATGGTTTTCATTACCGCCGGTATGGGTGGTGGAACGGGCACCGGCGGTGCACCGGTTGTCGCGCAGGTCGCTCGTGAATTGGGTATTCTGACGGTGGCAGTTGTCACGCGCCCGTTTCCCTTCGAAGGTGGCAAGCGTATGAAAGTCGCGGAAGCAGGTTTGAAGGATCTGTCCCAGCATGTCGATTCGCTGATTACTATCCCGAATGAAAAACTGCTTACCGTTCTGGGTAAAGGAACCAGCCTGCTGGAGGCGTTCGCAGCGGCTAATGATGTGCTACTGGGTGCAGTGCAGGGCATTGCTGATCTGATCATCCGTCCCGGTATGATCAACGTTGACTTTGCAGACGTTAGAACCGTGATGTCGGAAATGGGCATGGCGATGATGGGCACAGGCATTTCTTCCGGCGAAAACCGTGCGCGTGAAGCCGCTGAGCGTGCCATCAAGAGTCCGCTACTTGAAGACATTAATCTCCAGGGTGCGCGAGGCATTCTGGTCAACATCACCGCAGGCTCTGATCTGTCTCTGGGCGAATTCTCTGAAGTGGGTAACACCATTGAGGAATTTGCATCAGACGCGGCTACGGTTGTCGTGGGTACGGTGATTGATCCTGAGATGGGAGATGAGTTGAAAGTGACGGTGGTTGCCACCGGTCTGGGTGCCTTCCTTGAGCATGGCGGCAAGAAGCCTGTGACCGTTGTGGACAACACTCGCCTTGTGAATCCGGTGACCGAATACGCCAAATTCGACAAACCCGCGTTCATCCGAGGGAATGCTCAGAAGGGCGGCCTGGTGCAGGGTAATGCCGCGCTCGATCGCCGGGCGCTGGATGAAAAAGGCGTTGACTATCTGGAGATTCCGGCGTTCCTCCGCCGCCAGGCAGATTGATAGGTCTTTGATTTAAAAGGTTGCGTAGACAGTCGGGCGCAGAGACGCGCCCCGTTTTCAAGAACGGACTGCCCGTCCCTGCATACCGCATAAGTAGTCGCCGAAAATAAGGGGATTTACGTGGTGTGTCATTGGGATACATCGGATAAGGTTAGAGTAAGAGATTAGTAACCTTACGGGTAATCGGGCGATGATTAGACAGCGCACCCTCAAAAACAGCATCAAGGCAACTGGTGTTGGCCTTCACTCAGGTGAGAAAGTTTACCTGACATTGAAGCCTGCTCCTGTTGATCACGGTATTGTTTTTCGCCGAGTCGATCTGAAGCCGGTCGTTGAGATCAAGGCCAAGGCTGAAAATGTCGGTGAGACCATGCTGTCCACGACCTTGGTGAAAGGAGACGTCAAAGTTTCCACCGTTGAGCATTTACTGTCTGCAATGGCAGGGCTGGGTATCGACAACTGTATTGTCGAGCTGAGTGCCCCCGAAGTGCCTATTATGGATGGCAGTGCCGGTCCATTCGTGTTTTTGATTCAATCAGCAGGTATTGCCGAACAGAACGCGCCCAAGAAATTTATCCGTATCAAGAAAGAGATCACGATCAAAGAAGACGACAAAGTCGCCAGCTTCCTGCCCTTCGATGGTTTTCGCGTCAGTTTCTCCATTGATTTTGACCATCCGGTTATCAAGGGGCATGATCAGAGCACGACGATCGATTTTGCGACCACTTCATTTGTGCGTGAAGTCAGCCGCGCCCGTACCTTCGGGTTTATGCGTGATATTGAGAAGCTGCGCTCCATGAATCTTGCGCTGGGTGGTAGTGTCGACAACGCAATTGTTGTTGATGACTTCAAAATTTTAAACGAAGGCGGCCTGCGCTATGAGGACGAATTCGTGCGCCATAAAGTGCTGGATGCCATCGGTGACATTTACCTGATGGGTTATAGTTTGATTGGTGAGTTCCAGGGCTATAAGAGTGGCCATGGCCTGAATAATAAGCTGGTGCGAGCACTGGCACTGCACCCGGAGTCATGGGAAATGGTGACGTTCGAGGATGCCAGTTCTTCTCCCGTTGCCTATATGAAGCCTGCTGTTGCCTGAGTAAGGTGCTGAGGTCTCTCGCGTCACTGGATGTGGCGCGCTAATTTATTGAGTACCAGGGACAGGGATTCATCTCCACAGGTTTCTGCCAGTTCCTTAAGCGCCTCACTCGTGTGCTCCGGTATCGGGGGCGGCGTGTGAGTGCGTCGTGCTTTGGGCGGGTTGATCGGCCTGACCTTAAGCTTAATGTCGCGGTCACTGCAGATGCCCAGGGCACGCCAACGAGGATTACGTGTGATCTCACTCTGAATGTCTCTGAACAGGCGTTGCAGGGCGGGCATCATCATGCGGGCCTGGCTGAGCGTGACGCTGTCAGGGGTGAGTAAGACCAGCCTGCGATCCTTGTCGATGCTGATTTTGACGCGATCCTGAAGGTTCCAGGGCAGAACGCTGTTTACCCGGGCTTGCAAGTGGTCCATGAGTTGTGTGGTATTGAGCGTTCGCCCCAGATCCTGAGAGGGTTCGCGGCTGGGGTCGCGTCTGCGGCCAGAGGTCTCGGTCGGCGAACCGTTCTTGTCCGTGAGGCGTTTCAGGAGAAATTTGACGTTCATTGACGGAATATTACTCCAAAAGGGTGAGTTGGATCACATAATGGGTTGAAATCTGTACAGGAAGGGTACAGGGATTTACAAAAAGCGCAAAGATTAGGGTATTTCACCAAGTTAAATAAGATATACTTGTCAACGATACGTGGTATCCCTTATCAATAGCCTATGCAAATTTTCTGAAGAAGCTTATGGATATAATCGTAGTTAAACGACAGGGGTTAAAAGCGCGGTCGCTCTCCGTGAGCCGCAAGAAGGCTTTTATCCTGAGTAGTGCATTCATGTTAACGCTCGGCGCGGCATTCTATGGTGCTTATCGTGTCGGTCAGGTGATGGCGGTTCCAGCCGGCTCCGGAACGGTGCCTCACAGCGTGGTCTCTGTCTGGAAGAGCGCCATCGAAGAACAAAAAGCCGAAATTTCCGAATACAAAGAAAGCAGTCTTCAACAAATTGATACCTTAACGCTGCGTGTCGGTCAGTTGCAGGCGCGAATGCTGCGATTGGACGCATTTGGACAGCGTTTGACAGATGTCGCCGGCCTTGATGCCGGCGAATTTGATTTTGAGAGCCTGCCAGCGGTGGGCGGTCCTGAATCCGGCGATGTTGATCAATCTTATTCGGTCACCGAGTTGACCAGTGTGTTAGATCAGCTGGAAAAACAGACTGAGTCCCGCGAGCTGCAGTTGCGCATCCTGGATGAAATCTTTATTGACCAGAAATACCAGCAGGAACAGTTTATTGCCGGCCGTCCGGTGAAAAAAGGCTGGTTGTCGTCGAGTTTTGGCTACCGCTCAGATCCATTTACCGGGAAGCGATCCTGGCATGCCGGTGTCGACTTTGCCGGGAAGGTGGACAGTGAAATTGTCGCTGTGGCAGGTGGTGTCGTAACGTACGCGGGTGATCGACGCGGTTACGGTCGCTTAGTGGAAGTCAATCATGGTTCGGGTCTCGTGACACGCTATGCGCACTGTAAATCAGTGGCGGTTCGGGTTGGAACTGTAGTGAAGAAAGGGCAGTTGCTTGCCCGAATGGGAAGTTCCGGGCGTTCCACAGGGCCGCATGTGCACTTCGAAGTCCTCAAAGATGGTCGTCAGACCAATCCTGCCAAGTTTATTGCCAGAGCCAGCCGTTAAATGCTGTAGAGCCAGGCTCCGGAGTAATCTCGGTCACAAATAAGGCCCTCGTTCTGAGGGCCTTTTCAGTTCAGCTTTTATGCGTGGCGGGTTAGCGGTAGAATGCTGCCCTTAGATGTTTTCTCACGACACAATCACTTAGCTAACAGGTTGTTGAAAAATTATGTTTGGATCAATTGCCAAAAAGATATTTGGCAGTAAAAACTCACGGGAAATCAAGCGAATGGCTAAGGTTGTCAAACGCATTGGCACCCTCGAGGAAGAAATCGCAAAACTCGATGATTCTGCCCTGCAGGCCAAGACCGATGAGTTCAAGGCACGGATCGCCAAAGGAGAAACACTCGATCAGATTCTGCCAGATGCCTTCGCGGTCGTTCGTGAAGCGGGCAAACGAGCAATGGGAATGCGCCATTTTGACGTTCAGCTCATTGGTGGTATGACCCTGCATGAAGGCAAGATTGCCGAAATGCGTACCGGTGAAGGTAAAACCCTCGTTGCGACCTTACCCGTCTACCTGAATGCACTGGCCGGGCGCGGTGTGCATGTCGTTACCGTTAACGACTACCTGGCCAAGCGTGACGCTGACTGGATGGCGCCGCTTTATCGCTTTCTGGGGCTGGAAGTCGGCGTTATTCTGAGTGGTCAGGATCACCAGACCAAAAAAGCAGCTTATGCCGCTGACATTACCTACGGAACCAACAACGAGTTTGGTTTCGATTATTTGCGGGACAATATGGCCTTCAGTCTGGATGACAAGGTCCAGCGCGGGCACTACTTCGCGATTGTGGATGAGGTCGACTCCATCCTGATCGATGAAGCGCGAACCCCCCTGATCATCAGCGGTGCGGTACAGGACAGTTCCGAAATCTACAAAAAGGTCAATCGCCTGGTGCCGCTCATGAAGAAAGGTGAGCCACCCGAAGATAAAGATGCCATTGTTGATGGCCATTTCTACCTGGATGAAAAATCCAAGAATGTTGAGCTGACCGAAAGCGGCCATGCCCGGATTGAATCGCTGCTGGTTGAGAATGGCTTGCTGCAGGAGGGCGACTCACTTTACGCGCCGGCCAATCTTTCGCTGCTTCACCATGTCAATTCAGCGTTGCGGGCCCACCATCTTTACCACAAAGACGTCGAATATATTGTGCAGAATGGTCAGGTGGTCATCGTTGATGAGCACACCGGCCGAACGATGCCGGGACGTCGCTGGAGCGAAGGTTTGCATCAGGCGGTTGAAGCCAAAGAAGGCGTTAAGATTCAGGCAGAAAGCCAGACGCTGGCCTCAACCACCTTCCAGAACTACTTCCGCCTCTACGAAAAGCTGGCGGGCATGACGGGAACTGCTGATACTGAAGCCTACGAATTCCGTCATATCTATGGACTGGATGTTATCGTCATCCCCACCAATAAACCGATCCGTCGTATTGATCACAATGACCTGATCTACCTGTCTGTGGGGGAGAAGTTTCAGGCCATCATCGACGATATCAAAGACACACGGCAGAGCGCGCGACCGATTCTGGTGGGCACCGCCTCTATCGAGTCATCCGAGATTTTGTCCAATCTGCTGAAGAAGGAAAAAATTCCGCATAACGTGCTGAACGCTAAGCAGCACGAACGCGAAGCCCATATTATCGCACAGGCTGGGCGTGCGGGCGCGGTCACCATCGCCACCAACATGGCGGGCCGGGGAACAGATATCGTGCTGGGTGGTAGCTGGGAAGCAGAAGCCGCCACGCTGGAAAACCCAACGCCTGAACAGATCGAAAATCTGAAGAAGGAGTGGAAGGCGCGTCACGATGCAGTGTTGGAAGCGGGTGGTTTGCATGTCATCGGATCTGAGCGGCATGAATCCCGCCGGATTGATAATCAGCTACGGGGCCGTTCAGGTCGTCAGGGGGATCCGGGTTCGACCCGTTTCTACCTGTCTCTGGAGGATAACCTGATGCGCATCTTCGCCTCTGACCGCGTGAAAAATATCATGCAGGCTCTGGGGATGCAGAAAGGCGAAGCGATTGAGCACCGCATGGTGAGCAATGCGATTGAAAAAGCGCAGCGCAAGGTCGAGGGACGCAACTTCGACATTCGTAAAAACCTGCTGGAATACGATGATGTCGCTAATGATCAGCGTCGTGTGGTGTACGACCAGCGCAACGAGGTGATGGCGTCTGCCGATATTTCGGAAATGATCAAGGTTATCCGCAGTGATGTTGTCAACGCGGGTATCAGTCAATTCGTGCCGCTGCAGTCGCTCGAAGAGCAGTGGGATATTCCGGGCCTGGAGAAGTTCCTGGAAGCCGAATATGCCGTGAACCTTCCCGTTCAGACGTGGCTGGACGAAGACAAAAAGCTGCATGAGGAAAGTCTGCGCGAGAAGATTCTTGCTGAAGTGGAAAGCGCTTACCAGGAAAAAGAAACGGTGGTTGGTACCGGGGGCATGCGCAACTTCGAGAAGCAGGTCTTCCTGCAGGTGTTGGACACCCTCTGGAAAGAGCATCTGTCCAACATGGACTTGCTGCGGATGGGTATTCACCTGCGTGGGTATGCCCAGAAGAACCCTAAGCAGGAATACAAGCGCGAGTCATTCGAATTGTTCCAGGGTATGCTCGAAAGTATCAAGGAAGACGTCGTGCGGATTCTGTGCCACGTGCGGGTGCGTCAGCAGGATGAAGTGGACGAGATGGAGCGCCGTCGTCGTGAAGCTCTGGCGGAGCAAATGGCCCATGCCAGCGCCCAGCATCCTGATGGCTCTGCCGCAGAAAACGCAGAGGAGGCAGGGGCCGCAGGTAATGAAACCAAAGCTGAACCTTTCGTGCGGGAAGTCCAGAAAATTGGACGGAATGATCCCTGCCCCTGTGGTTCGGGCAAAAAATACAAGCAATGTCATGGTCGAATGGAGTAACGCGAATGCCTGTGGGTGACGTTTCATTACCTGAGTTTCACCCCATTCCCGGAATTCGGGTCGGGATTGCATCGGCGGGCATCAAAAAGGTGGGTCGCAAGGACATCACGGTCTTTGCGCTGGCGGAAGGTGCCTCGGTCGCGGGGGTTTTCACGACGAATGCCTTCTGTGCGGCGCCGGTAACCCTCGCCAAGCAACATTTGGCGGCGATGGCACCTCGCTATCTCCTGATCAACACCGGTAACGCTAACGCGGGAACCGGATCAAAAGGGCTTGCTGCCGCGCAGGAAAGCTGCCGCTTTCTGGCTGAGCAGGCCGGGTGTGTGACCGAAGCGGTGTTACCGTTTTCGACGGGCGTGATTGGCGAGCTGCTGCCCGTTGATAAAGTGACGGCGGCTATTCCGCAGGCGCTCGCGCAGTTGCAGGATAACGGGTGGGCGGATGCAGCCAGTGCGATCATGACCACGGATACCGTGCCGAAGGGTGCAAGTATCAGGATTCAAACCCCAAGGGGCGTAGTGAGTCTGTCAGGTATCAGCAAAGGTGCCGGGATGATCTGCCCCAATATGGCGACAATGTTGAGTTTTGTCGGAACCGATGCGCGCATCTCCCCCGAACTTCTGCAGCGTCTGTTGTCTGAATCCGTGGATCAGTCCTTCAATCGGATTACAATTGATGGTGATACCTCGACCAACGATGCCTGTATCCTTGTTGCCAGTGGTCAGGGCATTGAGATCACAGAGCATGACAGTGAAACCCTGAGCTTCTTCCGAAGGGGCTTGAATAGCCTGATGCAGCGTCTTGCGACCTTGATTGTCCGCGATGGTGAAGGGGCGACCAAGTTTATAACCGTGGCCGTTGAAGGCGCCGTTGATCGTAGCGAGGCACTGGCGGTGGCCTATACCGTGGCTCATTCGCCGCTGGTCAAAACCGCTTTTTTTGCCAGTGACCCGAATTGGGGGCGAATTCTGGCGGCGATTGGTCGCTCGGGGGTGGCAAATCTGGATGTGTCCCAGATTTCAATCTGGCTGGATGAGGCCTGTATCGTGGAGGGTGGTGCCCGGGCAGCCGCTTACACCGAGGAGCAGGGGCAGACCGTCATGAATCGGGCGGAAATTACGATTCGGATTGCCCTGGCACGAGGAACCCATGAGGAGCGCGTCTGGACCACCGATCTGTCGCATGACTATGTCACGATTAATGCGGAGTATCGTACTTGACGCAGACGCCTGCCGAGATTCTGGTTGCGGTCGCACTTATTCAGGACGAGTCTGGGCGTGTGCTGGTCTCGCGGCGGTTGACGACCCAGCACATGGGGGGGCGGCTGGAGTTCCCGGGCGGAAAAGTTGAAGGCGGTGAAACGGTAGCCCACGCGCTGGTGCGTGAGCTGCATGAAGAATTAGGGCTGGACGTCACTCTGGCAGAGGTCGATGCCTCGCCGTTTGTCACGATCCGGTACGCCTATCCGGAGAAGACCGTAATACTGGATGTGCGGCGGGTCAGCGCCTTCCGGGGTTCTCCGGTGGGCCAGGAAGGGCAGGAGGTCTATTGGAAAATGCCAGCATCATTGAATCCTGATGAATTTCCGGATGCGAACCGTGAAATTATCGAAAAACTGCAGGCATCACCTGGGGCAGGGGGAGATCTCACTCACCTGAACCATAAAGGTGAAGCGGCCATGGTTGATGTGTCGGAGAAGGCTGTCACGACGCGGGTGGCGCGCGCAGAGGCGCGGGTGCGCATGCAGCCTGAAACCCTCGCCATGATTACCGAAGGGAGACACAAAAAAGGCGATGTCTTCGCTGTCTGCCGGGTTGCGGGCATACAGGCTGCCAAGAAAACCTCAGACCTGATTCCCCTGTGCCATTCACTCAATCTTTCCTCCGTCAAAATCGACATACAACCTGAACCGGAATCCGCGTCTGTACGCATCGTGGCGGAATGCCGCCTCGATGCCAAAACCGGCGTTGAAATGGAGGCACTGACAGCCGCCTCCATCGCCAGTCTGACACTCTACGATATGTGCAAAGCGGTCGATAAAGGTATGGTGATTGAATCCGTGCGTCTGTTGGAGAAAATGGGCGGACGGTCCGGCCACTGGAAAGTGAATGAATTTGTCGAAGCGGCTGAAAAAGGGAGTGCCGCGTCATGACGGCCCCTCTGGTGGATCGTTTCGGTCGCCGGGTCGATTATGTGCGCATTTCTGTCACTGACCGTTGCGATTTTCGCTGTGTCTACTGCATGGCCGAAGAGATGACCTTCGTCCCGCGTCGCGAAATCCTCAGCCTTGAAGAAATTGTCGCGGTGGCCTCTGCCTTCACTCGGCTGGGTGTGAAGAAAATTCGTCTGACCGGCGGTGAGCCGCTGGTGCGAAACGGGATTCTCACCCTGGCTGAACGCCTGGCCCGGCTTGAGGGGCTCGAAGAGCTCGTCATGACTACAAACGGGTCAAGGCTCGACAAATTGGCTGAGCCCCTGAAACAGGCGGGTGTACGGCGTGTCAATATTAGTCTGGATAGCCTGAAACCTGGGCGCTTCAAGGAGCTAACCCGAACCGGTTCTCTGGACGATGTTTTGCGAGGCATCGCGGCGGCAAAGGCGGCGAAGTTTGCGCGCATTAAACTCAATGCCGTGATTATGCGCGGGCGCAATGATGACGAAGTGTTGGATCTGGTGCGCTTTGCGCTTGATAACGGTCTCGACCTGTCGTTCATTGAAGAAATGCCGCTGGGGCACATTGAAGAGCACAAGCGTTCTGAGGTGTTTGTTTCCAGTGCGGAATTGCGGGAAATGATCACCGCCGTGTTTCCGCTGATGGCTACGACAGACAATACTGGCGGACCTTCCCGATACTGGCGGGTCGCGGGGAGTGAGTGTCGAATTGGCTTCATTTCGCCCCACAGCCACAACTTCTGTCACTTATGCAATCGGGTGAGGGTGACGGCAGAAGGTCGACTTTTGCTCTGTCTTGGCAATGAACACAGTTGTGACCTGAAAGCCGTGCTGCGCGACCCCTTGCAAGGCGCTCAGGTACTGGATGCAGTAATCACGCAGGCCATGGATCTCAAGCCGGAGCGCCATCACTTTTCGCACACTGATGAGCCGGACATTGTGCGGTTTATGAATATGACCGGTGGGTAAACCGTCCGGCAGGGAAATGGAGTAGTAAAGTGCCAATTGATTACGTCGCCAGTTGCAAACTTCCCACCCCCTTCGGGATTTTTGACATGCACGGCTTTCAGGAACGGGAAAACGGCAAGGAGCATGTCGTGCTGAGTCTTGGGGATGTCGGATCTGGCGAACCGGTGCTGGCGCGCACCCACTCGGAATGCCTGACAGGGGATACCCTGTTTAGCATGCGTTGCGATTGCGGCTTTCAATTGGAAGAAGCGCTGCGCAGTGTCGCTGAGGCGGGGCGCGGCGTTATTCTGTATCTGCGTCAGGAGGGGCGTGGCATTGGCCTACTGAACAAGATTCGCGCTTATGATCTTCAGGATCAGGGGGCGGATACCGTAGAGGCCAACGAGCGGCTGGGCTTTGCTGCAGATCTGAGGGACTACTCGATCTGTGCGCCAATGCTCCGGCATCTGGGGATTCAGCGTATTCGGTTGATGACTAATAATCCACGCAAGGTCAATGCCCTGAAGAATCTTGGGGTCGATGTGGTGGAACGTGTGTCAATTCAGGTGGGGCGCAATCCCCATAACGAACATTACCTGAATACCAAAGCCGGCAAGCTGGGTCACTGGCTGGCGACCCATCAGGATGACGATATCGCTGAGTAGTCTGAGGCGAGCGGAGCTTTTCGCCTCGTATCTCGAATTAAGACGCGGTGCCGGTCTTCATGGCGGTGTCGGAAAGCTGATTTAATCGCGTTTGGATTGAGCGCAAGATGCCTGCTGCATCCAACCCAAGGGATTCATGCAGTTCGCTGGGTTTGCCGTGTTCGATAAAGGCATCCGGTATGCCCAGCGAAAGCAGTGGCACCTGCACACTTTCCCGATGTAGCAATTCGGAAACAGCGCTGCCAGCGCCTCCCATCAATGCATGATCTTCGAGTGTAACCAGTAGGTCGTGTGTGCTGGCCAGGTTGAGAACGCAGGACTCGTCCAGCGGTTTGACAAAGCGCATGTCCACCACCGTAGCGTTCAGCGACTCGGCGGCCACGAGTGCGGGCTTGACCATGTTGCCAAAGGCAAGCAGGGCAACCCGCTGACCTTCACGACGAGTCACCGCTTTTCCGATGGGGACGGTGGTCAACGCCTTATCTGTTGTGGCGCCAGTGCCTTCTCCACGAGGATAGCGCACGGCTGCAGGCCCCTGATAGGTGTAGCCGGTTGCCAGCAACTTGCGGGTTTCGCTTTCGTCGGATGGAGTCATGATAATCATGTTGGGTATGCAGCGCATGTATGCGATATCGTAGCACCCTGCATGTGTCGGCCCATCTTCACCGACTAAGCCGGCGCGGTCGATGGCAAAAAGCACATCCAGGTTTTGAATCGCGACGTCGTGTATCAACTGGTCATAGGCGCGCTGCAGAAACGTCGAATAGATAGCCACGACCGGCTTCACACCCTCGCATGCCAGTCCAGCGGCCAGGGTCACCGCATGTTGCTCGGCAATGGCAACATCGAAATATCGCTCAGGAAAGCGCTTGGAAAAGTCGATCAAATCTGATCCTTCGCACATAGCCGGCGTGATACCGACCAGGCGCTCATCTTTCACTGCCGTATCGCATAACCACTCACCAAAGACCTGGCTGTATTTCTTGCGCCTGGGCGCAGGTGCGGCCACTGCAACTTTGGGGGACGGTTCGAGCTTGTTGATGGCATGGTAGCCAATAGGGTCCAGTTCAGCTGGCGCAAAGCCTTTGCCTTTCTGCGTAACTACATGCAGGAACTGAGGGCCGGACAAGGCTTTGATGTTATCCAGCGTTTCCACCAACAGCGGCAGATCATGACCATCTATCGGACCGATATAATTAAAACCCAATTCCTCGAACAGGGTGCTGGGACTGGCGACCATGGCCTTGAAATGTTCTTCGGTCTTACGCGCCAGTTCCATCAAGCCCGGTGTCGACTGCAGCACGCGCTTGCTGCCGTCCCGCATCGAGTTATAAGTACGGCTGGAGAGCAGGCGCGCAAAATAGTTTGATAGCCCACCGACATTCTTTGAAATCGACATGTCATTGTCGTTGAGCACCACCAACAGATCTGCCTTGGTGTCTGCCGCATGGTTAAGCGCTTCAAAGGCCATGCCCGCCGTCATGGCACCATCACCGATCACGGCGATGGCTTTGCGCGGGATATTGCGTTGGCGGCTGGCCAATGCCATGCCCAGTGCGGCACTGATCGAGGTGCTGGAATGACCCACTCCAAAGGTGTCGTAGGGGCTTTCCTCGCGGCGCGGAAACGCTGCCAGGCCATCCTTATGCCGGATATTCAGGATTGAATCGCGTCGTCCGGTGAGGATCTTGTGAGGATAGGCCTGGTGGCCGACGTCCCAAACCAGACGATCATCAGGAGTATTAAAGATGTAGTGAAGTGCGATCGTCAGCTCGACCACACCCAGTCCGGCACCAAAATGCCCGCCTGACTTACCGACACTGTAGAGCAGGTAAGCGCGGAGCTCATTGGCCAGTTGAGTCAGCTGCTCGGCAGGCAGTTTCCGCAGATCCGACGGTACATCGACCTTGTCCAACACTGGCGTGTTGGGGCGTGAACGCGGAATTTCGTGGTAGACATGAAGTGAATGCATCAATGCTTGGGCTCGCCTTACGTCGCAATTGCGGGATTATAAGACAAGTTCACCACGAAGGTAAAAACTCTGTCTCTCAGATAGGGGATACCCCTAATGGGTTCTTTGGGCGACAAAGGTCGCCAGTTCAGCCAGTCGGGAGCCCTCGAGACCCGCTTTTGCCAGTGCTTCATGCACGATGGTCATCGTCTCTTTCAGCTTGTGCTTCGCGCCATTTACGCCCAGCAGGCTGGTGTAGGTTGGCTTATCGCTGGCGGCATCTTTACCGGCGGTTTTACCGAGTGTGGCCGTGTCACTCTCAACATCAATGATGTCATCCCGAATCTGGAAAGCCAATCCGAGTGCCCTGGCGAACTGTCGCAGATGCATTTCCGTGTCTGGGTTGAGATCGGGACAAGCGATACACGCGCCCATCAGGACGCTGGCTTCGATCAGCGCACCGGTTTTCAGTGCATGCATGGCTTGAAGCGCCTCTTCGTCCAGTTCAACACCGACAGACTGGAGATCAACCGCCTGGCCGGCAACCATGCCACGCTGCCCGGACGCACGGCCCAGCTCTTTCAGCAAACGACACCGCAGGTCAGCGTCGTAATCCGGCGTGTCCAGAATGATTTCAAAGGCCAGCGTTTGCAGCGCATCACCCGCCAGAATCGCCGTAGCCTCATCAAAGGCAATATGGCAGGTCGGTTTACCCCGACGCAGATCATCGTCATCCATGGCTGGCAAGTCGTCATGTACCAGCGAGTAGGAGTGAATGCATTCAATTGCGCACGCGGCGGCCATCGCCTGTTTTGCCGTTCCGCCCAACGCCTCGCACGCGGAGACCAGAAGCAAGGGGCGAACCCGTTTACCCCCATTCATCAGGCTATACAGCATCGCCTCGCGCAGGCGCGCGCTGGGGAGCCCGGATGAGGGCAGGTAGGAGGGAAGCCGGTCAGCAAACTGCTCGCGGAAGGCATCACTGAACACTTTAAACGATTCAGACACCTTCATCCTCCGCCGAGAAGGGGACTTCCTGTAATTCACCATTACGTTCGATCAGTGCCTGCACCTTTTGCTCAGCCCGTTGCAGCGCTTGCTGGCACTGACGTGATAGCCGGATGCCCTGTTCAAACGCACTCAGGGCATCGTCCATTTTCAGGTCGCCGTCTTCCAGCTTTCGAACCAGGGCTTCCAGTTGCGCCATTGATGCCTCGAAATCAGGCTTCGGGGCGTCGTTAGGGGGAGTACTCATAGTGACCTGCAAGCCTCTGTCGAAGGTTGCTACCCATTTTAAGGTGGCAGAAACCGGCTAATAATTATCAGATTGAGACAGCATTTTAACCAACTCTGACTATACTTCACAAAAAAACCTCATTTGAAACCTTTGTGTCTAGTTAAGGAGTAGCGAGTGGATTTAGCGACGCTCATCGGCCTCGTCGCTGGCTTCGGCATAATCATTTACTCCATGATGATGAGTGGTTCCATCGGGATGTTTGTCGACATTCCGTCGGTGCTGATCGTTTTGGTTGGGTCACTGTTTGTGGCCATGATGAAATTCAACCTGAGTTCCTTTATTGGAGCGGGGAAAGTCGCAGCCAAAGCCTTTGCGTTCAAAATGGATAAGCCCCAGGAGCTGATTGAATCCGTGGTGGAACTGGCGGATGCGGCCCGCAAAGGTGGCTTGCTGTCACTCGAAGGCAAGGAAATCCCCAACAAATTTCTGGCACGTGGCATACAGCTCTTAATTGATGGCCACGACGGTGAAGTGGTGCGTGGACTGATGGAGCGCGACAAAGACCTCGCCGTAGATCGCCACAAATCCAGTGTGACAGTGTTTACCGCTTTGGGTGATCTGGGGCCGGCGATGGGGATGATCGGGACACTGGTTGGACTCGTCGCCATGCTCTCGAACATGAGTGACCCGAAATCCATTGGTCCAGCCATGGCCGTTGCGCTGTTAACGACGCTGTATGGGGCCATGCTTGCCAACATGCTGTGTATTCCGATCGCCGACAAACTCAAGGTGCGCATCGGCGAAGAAGAGATGATCAAAAGTATGGTCATTGATGCCCTGATTGCGATTCAGGCGGGGCAAAACCCTCGCGTGATTGAAACTATGCTGCGCACTTACCTCCCGGAAGGCAAGCGCGAGGTCAAGGCTGAGTAAGGCATCATGAGTAACAAGTGCCCTGAATGTCCTCCCAGCCTTCCAGCCTGGATGGGGACTTTTGCCGACCTCATGTCACTATTGATGTGCTTCTTTGTGCTGTTGCTGTCGTTTTCAGAAATGGATGTCCTGAAATTCAAGCGCCTGGCGGGATCCATGAGTGAAGCTTTTGGCGTTCAGCGTCAGATCAATGCCGATTCCATCCCCATGGGCACCAGCATCATCGCCCAGGAATTCAGCCCCGGTAAACCTGAGCCGACGCCGTTGCAGACGGTCATGCAGCAGTCCACCGATTCCGACAGCCCCGATCTCTACCAAATCTGCGAGGATGAGGTCAAAGAGGCACTTGAGAAGGAATGCCCCAAAGTACAGGGCAAGGAACTGTCAGACGTCGTCATCGACAAAATCAAAATGCTTATGGAAGAAACTGAAAGTGATGCCATTAATATGGCCTCCTCCCTACAGGAGGAAGTGCGCAACAACCAGGTTGAGATCGAAACACGGGGACGCCGCATTGTCATCCGGGTGCAGGAAAAAGGCTCCTTTCGCTCCGGCTCTGCTGAGCTAAACGAAGAGTTCTTTCCCGTCGTTGACAAGCTGATCGACCTGCTGAAGTCTTTGGAAGGGCCGATTGCAGTGGAAGGCCACACCGATAATATTCCAATTAAAACGGCTTTATTTCGATCTAACTGGGATTTGTCAGCTGCGCGCGCGCTGGAGGTCGCACATGCGCTGTTCGATTCAGGAGAGCTACCACAGGAGCGCTTTTCGATTGCGGGGTATTCAGACACCAAGCCACTGGTGCCTAATGATACGCCGGAAGATCGGGCGAAAAATCGACGGGTCGAAATCATTCTGCAGCAACCGATCGATGACAAAACCAAGGCTGAAATCAAACAAGCCAGAGAGACCGCGCCCGATATTCTGCCTGCCGACCAGGCGGATGAATGGAAGCAACTGAACCCCAACGAAATATTCTGATCAGGTAGATACATTAAATGAGTGACGGGCGTGAACGACGACGCTTTTTTCGGGTGACGGATGAAATCGGGCTGAAGTACGCCCTGGCAACTGCAGAATCCCTGGCGGCCCGTCCGCTCGACCCGGACTCCAAACTCAAGGTCGATGTGCTGGCACTGGAGGGGCAGATCCGGGCCAGCATCGAACTGCTCAAAAGCCATGGCAATCCGGTGGTAAAGACCCTGGAACTGATGAACCGCAAACTCAACCTGCTACTGGCAGACGAGATTCCTACCACGATCGAAGAAAAGGAAAGTGTGGTCTGTTCGGCCAGCCTGAGTGCCTGCGGCATCGCTTTCTGGGCTGACGATACCTTCGATGTGGGAACCGAGCTAAAACTGGAGCTGACCCTGCTGCCCAGCCATCTGCACCTGGGGTTGAATGGCATCATCGTCGAGAGCCTGGTGCGCAGCGAAGCAGACTCAAATGAACCGGTCGAAGCAGGGCACTATCTGCTTAGAATTGATTTTCGGGATATTCAGGAGGAGCAGCAGGAAGTCCTCATCCAGCATGTGCTCAAATGTCAGAGCCGCGATCTTCGCCTGCGTCGGGAAGCCCGAGAGCGAAACGGGGCAGGCTGAAGTGCCTCTCCGCCTCGTGCTCAGGGTCAGTCTCTCTATCGGTGCGCTCAGGCGCTGAAAACGTGCGTTCGGTTATGCGAACTTCTCCCTGTGTATCCAGACTCAGAATCGTACTGCAACGGGTGCCGTAGCCCGGCAGCCGGATGAAGGCCGTGCTGAGACTGCGTTCACTCTGCAAGCCCACCCCCGTATCGGGCAACTCATTATCCGCCGGACGTTCCCGATTGTTCAGGATTGACCAGAGCTGATGCGGCTCAAACTCCTTGCTGTGTAAATGCTGCGTGAGGGCCGTGCGGGTGCGAACCACCTTTGGCCAGGGCGTATCCAGCAAATGATTGCTCAACCCGTAGACACCCGCCGCCAACCTGCGGGGGGCTGTCGTCGTGTGAGGATCTCGATTGCTGAGATAGAACAGCCCCTCAGCGGAACCCAATAGCAGATTGAAGCCCGCATATGCCTGTTGATCGCCCATTTGCTGGTTCACAAACTCGTCAGGGGCCAGTGTACATGTGAGGAAGCGACTCACCAGTGCTCCCCGTGTCGTTTCAAAAATGGGGGCCGGCAAGCGTCTGACATTTGTCAGCGCGGCAAAACGGCCGGATCGGGCCAGGCCTAACCACGTTCCGCCTCCCTGTAAGTCTCTACCGGCAATAATACCCGAACCATCCTCCCACTCATGTAATGGCAGAGTAGGGCGACTGAAAAACTCATCTCGATTCGCCGCCAAAACCAGTGGGTAGCGTGGGTGTACCCCATAAGCAAACACGATCAAGCACATGATTAACGAGTCCCAGTGTCGACGTCGCAAGAGTAAGACGCCCTAGTTTAAACAGTGTATCATAGGCGGCCTTTCTGACTGACAAGGCCTCTGACATGCTGGTTTTACTTGCCTATCTGATTCTCGGCGCGGCTGCAGGCACGCTGGCCGGTTTATTCGGCATCGGTGGCGGACTGATCATTGTCCCGGCGCTGGTCTTCAGTTTTGAGCTGCAAGGTGTCAGTGCAGAAGTCGCGACCCACCTGGCGGTTGGAACCTCGTTAGCCACTATCATCTTTACCTCGATCAGTTCAATCAAATCACATCATGAAAAACAAGCCGTGCTCTGGCCCGTTTTTCGGCCCATGGCGCTTGGACTCCTCATTGGTGCGATGCTGGGGGCCATGACCGCTGCCCTGCTACAGGGGGCCTGGCTGCGCTTTCTGATCGGCGTATTCGCCATTGTGATCGGGGTGCAGATGGCGCTCGCGCTCAAACCCAAACCGGGACGCGACGTTCCAGGCAATGCTGGGCTTGCTGCAACCGGTGCCGGCATCGGCTGGGCCTCGGCTATTTTCGGCATCGGTGGTGGCTCACTGTCCGTGCCGTTCCTGACCTGGTGTAACGTTCGTATGCAGCAGGCCGTTGGGACCTCTGCGGCCTGTGGCCTACCGATTGCGGTGATGGGGGCGGCAACCAATATGTCTGAAGGTTGGCAGAATCCCCTGTTGCCCGACTGGAGCCTGGGCTTTGTCTACTTGCCTGCGCTGCTGGGTATCGCCGTACTGAGCGTTCCCTTTGCGAAACTCGGCGCCCGCCTTGCCCATAACCTGAATGCCAACACATTGAAACGTGGGTTCTCCATACTGCTGTTTCTGGTTGGAGGACGCTTTCTCTTTCAAAGCGCCCCACTTCTGTTTAACTAGTTAATTTCATTGAAGGACACAACATGGTCGAAACCTGGTGGAGTTATCCGAACATAGACCCGGTCGCCGTTGCCCTCGGCCCGCTGAAAGTTCACTGGTATGGTTTGATGTATCTGGTGGGCTTTACCCTTGCCTGGTTTTTAGGCAAATCTCGCTGTAAACGTCCCGACTCCCCCTTCAACGAAGAACAGCTGGCGGACTTTATCTTCTGGGCCGCCGTCGGCGTGGTCATCGGCGGGCGTGCAGGCTATGTCCTTTTTTACAACTTCGGCCAGTTCCTGCAAGACCCTCTCTGGCTCTTTAAGATCTGGACGGGCGGCATGTCCTTCCATGGCGGTTTGATCGGTGTCATCGTCACGATGATCGTCCATGCCCGTAAACTCGGCGTCAGTTTCTGGAACGTTGCCGACTTTGTCGCGCCGATTGTCCCCACCGGATTAGGTGCCGGACGCCTGGGTAATTTTATTGGTGGCGAATTGTGGGGACGTGCGACTGACGCACCCTGGGGTATGGTCTTTCCGCGTGACCCGAGTCATTTGCTGCGCCATCCGTCCCAACTATATCAATTCGCCCTGGAAGGTGTTGCGCTGTTTCTGATCGTCTGGTTCTACTCGTCCAAACCTCGTCCGACCATGGCCGTTTCGGGCGTCTTCGTGCTGGCCTACGGTTGCTTCCGTTTCCTGGTGGAGTTTGTCAGAGAGCCAGATGCCCAGCTCGGATTTCTTGCCTGGGACTGGCTGACCATGGGGCAGCTGCTCAGTTTGCCTATGATCCTCTTCGGCATTAGTATTCTGGTCTTTGCCAATAAAAAAGCAGCACAGTCGAATTCCCCAGCATGAAACAATACCTAGAGATGATGCAGCATGTCCTGAACCACGGGCATGTCAAAAATGATCGCACCGGCACTGGCACCCGCAGCGTATTCGGTTACCAGATGCGCTTCAATCTGGCGGAAGGCTTCCCCTTGGTCACGACCAAAAAACTGCATTTACGCTCGATCATTTATGAGCTGCTGTGGTTCCTCAACGGCGACACCAATATCGCCTACCTAAAAGAAAACGGCGTTTCCATCTGGAATGAATGGGCCGATGCCAACGGTGATCTGGGCCCCGTATACGGCTATCAGTGGCGCAGCTGGCCAACCCCCGATGGACGTCACGTTGATCAGATCTCCCAGGTGCTCGACCAACTGAAACGCAATCCCGATTCCCGACGCCATATGGTCGTTGCCTACAATCCCGGCTTTGTGGATCAGATGGCGCTGCCGCCATGTCATGCCATGTTCCAGTTCTACGTTGCAGATAATCGCCTGTCGTGTCAGTTGTATCAGCGCAGTGCAGATATTTTTCTGGGCGTGCCTTTCAACATCGCCAGCTACGCCTTGCTGACCCACATGGTGGCGCAGCAGTGTGGCTACGCCGTAGGGGATTTTGTCTGGACCGGCGGTGATGTGCATCTTTATTCAAACCACCTCGAACAAGCTGAATTGCAGCTCTCGCGTGAGCCTCGTCCCCTGCCGACCTTAAGTATTCGTCGTCGGCCAGACTCACTCTATACCTATCAGTTCGAGGATTTCGAGATTACGGGCTACGAGCCGCACCCCCACATTAAAGCCCCCGTGGCGGTGTGAGGTTTGAGGCAGACATGAGACCTGTGATTACCTTGATTGTCGCCCGCGCCCAAAATGGCGTAATTGGCCGGGATAATGCCCTGCCGTGGAAGCTCTCGAACGACCTGCGATTTTTCCGGCTTCAAACAACGGGAAAGGCCGTGATTATGGGACGCAAAACCTACGATTCCATTGGTAAGCCTCTCCCCAATCGGCTCAATATTGTCGTTACCCGTTCGCCGCAGTGGAACGCAGAAGGGGTGTTGGTGGCCCACTCCCTGGAAGACGCGATAGACCTCGCCTTTGCGGCGGCAGAAAAAGGAGAGGTTGATACGCAGGCCCTGATGATCATGGGCGGCGCGGAACTCTATCAACAAGCCATGCCTCTGGCGGGACGCCTGATCGTGACGGAAGTCCTCGCAGCCCCCACTGGAGACGCTTTCCTGAGCGCGGTCGACGCAATCGAGTGGCAAGAGGTCTCGCGGGAACATCATCTTGCGGATGATAAGAATGAATACCCGCATGACTTTGTTGTGTATGAACGCCGTCTGATGGCCTGACGCCTGTGACCACTGAACCCTTAACTCCTCAAGACTCCGAGAGCGATGTGCCATCAGCGGGTGTCGCACGTATCAAAACCGTCAAGGCAGGATGTGGTATCCGTTTTGATCCAGAAGATTTAAATACGGATACCGGCTTCGATTTTTCGGGTGCAGCTGAGCTGCTGGAGAATTCCACCGAAGCAGCCGATTTCTCTGAGACCACTGGCGCACGAGTCAATCCAGAGGACTCCTGACACCTTTTGATCCTTGTTTCACTACATGGGTGTAAATCTCTGTGGTGCTGACATCGGAATGCCCCAGAATTTCCTGGATCGTCCGCAGGTCATATCCATTTTCTAATAAGCGGGTGGCAAAACTGTGTCGAAAGGTGTGACAGCTCGCCAGCTTGTGAATACCGGCTGCACGCACCGCAGATTTGACTGCTTTCTGTACTGAGCGATCCATCATGTGATGACGGCGCTCGATACCGCTACGTGGATCAATGGCTGTATCCCGACTGGGAAAAACATATTGCCAGCCCAGCTCAAATTCCGCCCTGGGATATTTTCTCGCCAGCGCATCGGGCAGGTAAACACCCCCAATCCCCTCGAGGCGGTCTTTCTGGTACAGGGCCGCAACAAAATCGATCTGCACCTTGAGGTCGTTAAGCAGGCTTTTAGGCAGGACGGTGACTCGGTCTTTGCTGCCTTTACCACTGCGAATGAGCAGGGTATTCATCGCAAAGTCGATGTCCTTCACCCGCAGGCGCAAGCACTCTGAGATGCGTAAGCCGCTTCCGTACATTAGCTGGGCAATCGTTTTCATTTGACCTGACAAGTGGGCCAGGACCGCTCGTGCTTCCTGATCTGAAAACACAGTAGGAATTTTGCGTGGCTTCTTCGCATAGCTGAAGGACAGCTCGAGGGTTTCACGCTGTAAAAACTGCCGATACAGAAACACCAACGCATTCATCGCGGTTTTCTGGGTGTTAGTGCTGACGCCCCGTTCCAACGCGAGATGCTCCAGAAAGGCTTCGATATCGGCCTCTTTCATTTCTTCCGGCCTTTTGTACTTATGGAAGCGGATAAACTGACAAACCCATTCCAGATAGGTCTTTTCGGTCTTGTAGGCGAGACCGCGTGTGCGAATAAATGCCCGGAATTGGTCTGTGAAGCGTTGTGGGCGTGCGGGTATGATTTTGGGGACATCCATCCTGAAAATACTGCAAATAAGACTGTGTTAATATAAGGGGTATCCTGTTAGCACCACAAAGGTGCATAACTGGATACATATCCAGTATGTTATGTCAGCTTTAGGCGTGTGTCGAGGTCTTGACGATATCTCGGTAGGGATATGGCTGCGTGTGCACTGACTGTTGCATCAACCGGTAAAACAGTAATCCCCGGAAGTTAGAACTTCGCCGGTTGAAGCGAAAGACAAACTCATCCAGATAGGCATCTAGATGTGATGGCTGGACGGCACCGTGATGAGTACCTAGTATCCAGCGCTGCAGCAAAGCGGCTACACGATGTACTCCTGCCATTGAAACATGTGCTGGCTGATCGGCCCCTAACATGACCGTGCGTTGATGTTCATAGCCCAGCTCCTTGATTGACCGGTAAGCTGCAGAACCATCGGTGCGTACAATAGAACCAGGCTCGATACTATCTTGAACGAAAGGCACAACACAGATTGCCGAGTCATCGGCAATGCGTTGTAGGCGAACACGACCAAACCCTCTTGGCTCCAACATTTCGATGGCGATAGCAACCAACGTTTTGTTAGTAGAGCTTTTTTTCTTCTTCGTGGCGGGAGGAGCATAGCGATCTGTGATCGAGAGATAGGTTTCATCAACTTCGACCAATCCGTGGAGGCGTTCTCGGCCAGGCCGCACCATCGCTTGGCGAAACCTATGCAGCATTGTCCAGGCAGTCTGATAACTACCCAAGCCTAACACTCTTTGAAGCCCCAGAGCATTAGCACCGTGCTTCTGATTGGTAACGTACCAGGCACCCGCAAACCACACACGCAGAGGCGTCCTGGTTTTGTCAAAAATGGTTCCGGCAGTGGTGGTTGACTGGAAACGACATGCTGGGCATATCAAACGGCCGCGGCTAGACCGGTAGGGATCAGACTGATTTTTGCATCTTGGGCAAACGTAGCCCTGAGGCCAACGCAGCCTCCCAGGTAGGCGAGGCAGGACTCTTCGGTGTGGAACCATTCTGAAAACTGGTTCCAGTTGGTGGGGTAGTCATCCCCACCTTTAGGCATTAGTATCTGGTTATCCATCCAGAAATAGTAAACTGTGTGGAGCTAACAGGATACCCCTTGTTAATATACAGTATATGTGTGGTTTTTACCAGCTCTTTAAGGAGGCGCCTATTTGGTGTTTGGGGGAATAGGGCGAACTCGGCGCCCCCTTAATAAGTTAAGGTAATGAATTAAATGGAAAATAGCGAGATAGGAATTTGGCTGAAATAGGCGAACTGGAGACGTCTTTGTTTTGCATGGTTTGTCTTGGGGTGAGCTATCATTAACTCAGCTAGTGGTATGATTTTAGGAGATAAGATTATAGAATGGTCAAATATTGGGCAGGGCTATCCGGTTGAAATAGGCGCCCTAAACGTAAAGAGAGATCGCGTCGCTGCGACGCAGAATATGC
>JADJWY010000004.1 GCA_016716085.1 Hahellaceae bacterium | reverse complement strand
CCTTAAGCCCGACATCGCTGCGAGCTGCGATGAAGAGGATCTTGCACTTTTGCTGGTTGAAACGGGTGTGGAGCTGCGCAGCGCCGTTTGCTGAGGATCTTCACAGTGGGAGGCAGTTGGTCAGCATCCCATTATCCCATTCGCGTGAGCACCTCCGGTCGCGAGGCAGATCGGTGTGGCGCTGGCGCCTGAATTCAGAGGGCGGGCGTCAGTTGTCGACCTACTTGAGATTGACTGACTACCGGATGCCCTCTATTCAGTCGCGTCTGGCTGCACAGTATTTTGGCTTTAGGCCTCGCCTTTGATATGATCTCGACCCCTATTATTGCATCTGTGGTCTTTGGTAGCGACCACCACTGAACAGGAACTGTATTTATGCCTCTGATAACCCTGCCTGATGGCAGTCAGCGAAGCTTTGATCACCCCGTCACCGTCATGCAAGTTGCGGAGTCCATCGGCCCGGGTCTGGCCAAACCGTCTCGGCGGGCAATCCAGGCACCTTTGGTGGACGCTCACATCTGATTGAGAATGATGTCGCACTGGCGATTGTGACCGAGCGTGACGCTGATGGCGTTGATATTATTCGTCATTCCACCGCGCATTTGCTTGGCAATGGCCGTGCAAAGCCTTTTCCAACGGCACAAGTGACCATTGGTCCGGTTATTCAGGACGGCTTTTACTACGATTTTGCCTTTGAGCGCGTTCACGCCTGACGATTTACAGAAAAATCAAGCGCGGATGAACGAGCTGTCTTCAGCGGATCTTGCGGTCAGTCGCTCATTGATGAGTCGTGATGATGCCGTTGCCCTGTTTGAGAAGATGGGGAAAATACAAGGTTGAGATCATTCGGGATATTCCCAGCAATGAAAATCTCAGCTTCTACTCGCAAGGCGATTTTAATGACCTGTGCCGTGGGCCACACGTGCCCAGTACCGGCAAGCTGAAAGCCTTTTAAACTGACAAAAGTGGCTGGCGCCTACCGGCGTGGTGACTCTAAGAACGCCCAGCTTCAGCGTATTTATGGTACAGCTGGGGTAATAAGAAAGACCTATTGGCCTACCTGCAAACGCATCGAAGAAGCGGAAAAACGGGATCACCGTAAAAATTGGCAAAAGCTCGACTTGTTTCATATGCAGGAGGAGTCGCCGGTATGGTGTTCTGGCACGCCAACGGCTGGACGCGCTATATCAGGCCGTTGAACAGACATGCTGCTTCAGTTGCGTCGTCGCGGGTATCAGGAAATCAAAACGCCTCAGGTCGTCGAACGCACCTTGTGGGAACGTTCAGGTCACTGGGACAAGTTCCGCGACGATATGTTTACAACCAACTCGGAAGATCGTGACTATGCGATCAAGCCGATGAATTGTCCTTGTCACATTCAGGTCTTCAATCAGGGCTTACGGAGTTACCGCGAGCTGCCATTGCGACTGGCCGAGTTTGGATCCTGCCACCGAACGAAGCCTCCAGGTGCGCTGCACGGCCCGATGCGTGGCGCGGCTTCTGCACAGGACGATGCCCATATTTTTGTACAGACGACCAGATCCGTGAAGAAGTCGCCCGATTTATCGACTTCCTGCACGACGTTTATGCAGATTTCGGCTTTACGGATGTCATTTACAAACTCTCGACACGGCCAGAGCAGCGGGTCGGTTCAGACGAAGACTGGGATCGCGCAGAAGGCTTTGGCGGACGCCTTGGATGCCAAGGCGCTGCCCTGGAGTTACAGCCGGGGAGGCGCATTTTATGGTCCCAAGATAGAGTTTTCCTGAAGGACCGTATTGGCCGGGATGGCAGTGCGGCACGATCAGTCGATTTCTCATTGCCGGGACGCGTTGGGTGCTGAGTATGTCGCCGACGATCAGAGGCCAAAGTGCCGGTTATGCTGCATCGTGCGATTCTCGGTTCTTTCGAACGCTTCATCGGGATTTTGATCGAACATTTTGAGGGGCGTTCCAACTCGCTGGCGTTGACGCAAGTTGCCGTACTACGGATCGACAGGATGGAAGCATGTCAAAAAGTTGCGGAAATTTTGAATAATAAGGGGTTCAGGGCTAGTCTGGACTTGAGAAATGAGAAGATCGGCTTTAAAATCCGCGAGGCCACGCTTAGCCGTGTACCTTTTTTAATTGTCAATCGTGATAAAGAGGTCGAAAACGGAACGGTTGCTGTACGGACTCGTCGCGGGAAGACCTCGGAGTCATCGCAATTGATGTTTGTCGCCCGACTTGAGCAGGATGTCCTGCTCAAGAGCCGCGGCAAAACCAGTAACCTGAATGGAGATTTAACGATTAAGCGCGCACCACAAGGCAAAGACAGGCCAAAAATCAACGACAATATTGATGCCAAGGAAGTCCGATTAGCCGCAGATGGCTCCCGGTTGGGATCGTGCCACTGGCTGAAGCCTTGAGGAAAGCGGAGCAGGATGAGCTGGATCTGGTACAGATTGCCGATTCAGATCCGATTGTCTGCAGAATCATGGATTACGGCAAAAAATCTTCGAAGACAAGAAGCAAAAACGCCGCTAAGAAAAAGCAGAAGCAAGTTCAGGTGAAAGAAATCAAGTTTCGTCCAGGGATTGAAGAGGGAGGTTATCAGGTAAAAACTGCGCAACCTGATACGTTTCTGAAGATGGGGACAAGGCCAAAGTTGCGATTCGCTTCGCGGTCGTGAAATGGCCCACCAGGAGCTAGGAATGCAACAGCTGGAGCGTCTTGAAAAAGACTCGATAGCCTACGGCGTGGTCGAACAACGACCGAAGCTGGAAGGTCGCCAGGCTGTGATGGTGCTGGGCCCCAAAAAGAAGAAGTAAACCTCAGCGGCACTGGGGTTTGCTTAATTACATATTACCTACGAATGCGGAGTAGTAATTTATGCCAAAGATGAAAGTAAAAAGTGGTGCAGCCAAGCGGTTCAAAAAGACCGCTAACGGCTATAAGCACCGTCAGTCCTTCACCAGTCACATTCTGACGAAGAAGAGTACCAGCGTAAGCGTCATCTGCGTCCCAAAAGCAGATCGCTGGCGTGGACGTTCCAGCCGTAAAACGTATGCTCGGTCACTAACAGGAAGGAGGATTGAATCATGCCTCGTGTAAAACGTGGTGTAACGGCGAGTCGCCGACACAAGAAAATTCTGAATCAGGCCAAGGGTTATTACGGAGCGCGCAGCCGCGTGTTTCGCGTAGCCAAGCAGGCGGTTATCAAAGCTGGTCAGTACGCTTACCGCGACCGTCGTCAGCGCAAGCGTCAGTTCCGCGCACTGTGGATCGCGCGTATCAACGCCGGTGCACGTGAACTGGGTCTGAGCTACAGCCGCCTGATCAACGGTCTTAAAAAGGCCGAAGTTGAAATTGACCGTAAAGTTCTGGCTGATCTGGCCATGAATGAAAAGCCGCCTTTGCTGCTGTGGTTGCCAAAGCGAAAGAGGCCCAGCTTAATCGGACTCAAGGCACCTAACAGTCTTTGGCTGGTGGGGTCGTACACATGAATAGGGGATTAGGGCTGACCTAAGCCCTTTTTTTGGATTGGAGTGATTGCAAACAGCAAGACCTTGATGCCATTGTTGCCAGTGCCCGGGCTGATGTTGCCGCTGCCAGCAGCGAGCAGGCGCTTGAACAACTGCGAGTGGACTACCTGGGTAAGAAAGGCCAGATTACGGCGCGACTGAAGGATCTCGGCAAGCTGTCAGCTGAAGAGCGTCCGGCTGCGGGCGCCCTGATCAATCAGGCAAAGGAAGACGTTCAGGCGCTGATTAATTCAGCTAAGTCCCGTATGGCGGAAGCTGCACTGAATGACAAGTTGCAGGCAGAATCCATCGACGTCACCCTGCCGGGGCGTACGGAAGCACTGGCTCGATTGCACCCGGTTACGCGCACACTCAACCGAATCGAAGATTTTTTCAGTCGCTGTGGCTACACTGTTGAGGAAGGTCCTGAGATCGAGGATGACTATCACAACTTCGAAGCACTGAATATTCCGGCGCATCATCCGGCTCGGGCGATGCACGATACCTTTTATTTCAATGCCTCTACCTTACTGCGAACGCATACCTCGCCGGTCCAGATCCGCACCATGGAAAGGGGGAAGCCGCCTTTTCGCATGATTTGTCCGGGGCGGGTTTATCGCTGTGATTCTGACATGACGCATACCCCCATGTTTCATCAGGTGGAAGGTCTTCTCGTCGATCGTCAGGTGAGTTTTGCAGACCTTAAGAGCACCATCGTCGAATTTTTTACGCGAGTTCTTTGAGAAAGATCTGCAGGGTACGGTTCGTCCGTCGTACTTTCCATTCACAGAGCCATCTGCAGAGGTAGATATCGAATGGGGCGGGACAGTGACGGTAGTATCCGCTGGCTTGAGGTGATGGGCTGCGGATGGTTCATCCTAAAGTATTCCGAGCAGCTGGAATTGATCCGGAAACTCCGCGAGGCTTCGCCTTTGGTCTGGGCGTTGGAGCGACTGGCCATGCTGCGCTACGGCGTGAATGATCTGCGCATGTTCTTTGAGAACGACATGCGTTTCTGAACAGTTTTAAGGGGCTGACATGAAATTCAGTGAACAATGGTTAAGAGAGTGGGTCAACCCTGTCCTGAGTCGGGAGGCGCTGGCTCACCAGATTACGATGGCGGGTCTGGAAGTCGACGACGTGGAGTCGGTTGCGGCAGCCTTCAGTGGCGTGATCGTCGCAGAAGTTCTGGACGTCGTACCCCATCCTGATGCTGACAAACTCAGAGTGTGCCAGGTGAGTGACGGTCAGGCGACCTGGCAAATCGTTTGCGGTGCGGCGAATGTGCGGACCGGTCTTAAGGTGCCCATGGCGCAGATCGGCGCCACGTTGCCGGGCGACTTTAAAATCAAGAAAGCCAAACTCCGCGGGGTGGAGTCAAATGGCATGCTGTGTTCTGAGCAGGAGCTTGGCTTGGCTGACAGTGCCGATGGCCTCTTTGAGTTGCCTGCCAATGCGCCAGTAGGGCAGGATATCCGTGCCTACCTGGGCCTTGATGATGCCATCATCGATGTCGATCTGACGCCCAATCGCAGTGATTGTCTGAGTGTGATGGGGATTGCGCGTGAAGTCGCGGCGCTGAATGGAATGACTTTCAAGCCGCATGAGGTGCCGGAGGTTCACTTTAGCATCAATGATGAGTTCCCGGTTCATTTGGATGCGCCGGAAGCGTGCCCCCGATACGTGGGGCGAGTGATTCGTAATGTTGACTTGTCCCGTCCAACGCCGCTGTGGATGGTTGAGAAACTTCGCCGCAGTGGTATTCGCAGCATCGATCCGGCGGTTGATGTCACCAACTTTGTGATGTTGGAATTGGGGCAGCCCATGCATGCCTTTGATCTGGCCCAGTTGAGCGGCGCTATTCATGTGCGTTTTGCTCGTGCCGGTGAGACGCTGACCTTACTTGACGGTCAGACCGTGACCCTGGATGAGACAACGCTCGTCATTGCTGATCAGCAGAAAGTCCTGGCGATGGCAGGCGTGATGGGCGGTGAATTCAGCGGTGTAGCCGATGGTACCCGTGACCTGTTTCTTGAAAGTGCATTTTTCACGCCGCTGACGATCGTGGGGAAAGCGCGTAATTATGGTTTGCATACAGATTCCTCTCATCGCTTTGAGCGGGGGGTTGATTCTGGTCACCAGCGCCGCGCCATCGAACGGGCGACCCGTTTGCTGGTGGATATCGTCGGCGGTCAGCCTGGGCCTGTTGTCGAAATGGTCAGCAAGCCACATTTGCCGGTTCGCGATGAAATTGAGCTGCGCCACCAGCGAGTGGATGATGTGCTGGGGATTCACCTGGATCGTACCCGTATTGAGGAAATATTAGCGCGTTTGGGCGTTACAGTGACGCGCGTGACCAAGGAAGGATGGTTCTTCAACGTTCCGTCTCACCGATTCGATCTTTCCATTGAAGTTGATTTGATTGAAGAGATCGGTCGGATTTATGGTTACAACAAATTGCCCGTCACGGAGCCAAAGGCGCGTCTGGCAATACCCTCTTTGCCGGAGGATCGTCTGTCTGTTAGGGCGCTTAAACAACAACTGGTCGGTCAGGGTTTTCGTGAGGTGGTAACCTATTCCTTTGTGGATAGGGAGTCGCTTCGTCTGCTGACACCAATGCATTCCACCATTGAGTTGGCCAATCCCATTGCCAGTGATATGGCCGTTATGCGTACGACCTTGATCGCTGGCCTGATCAAGGCGGCGGGGTATAACCAGAATCGTCAACAAACCCGTTTGCGTCTTTTTGAAACGGGGCTCGCTTTCCATAGCTGGCAGGGCGAAATCGTTCAGGAGCCAAAACTGGCCGGGTTACTGGCGGGTGGTCGGTTGTCAGAGGGGTGGCTTAGCAGCAAGGACAAAGTGGATTTCTTCGACTTGAAAGGTCAGGTTGAGGCGCTGTTGGCCCTGACCGGTAAACGCTATCAGTGGCGCAAAGGCGATCACCCTGCGCTGCATCCGGGGCAATCTGCAGAGATCTTGCTGGATGGCGCTGTCGTCGGAATTGCCGGAGCCTTGCACCCACAGATTGTAAAATCGCTGGATTTAAATGGCCCGATTTTTACCTTTGAGCTATGCTTGAATTCAATAGTGAAGGCTAAGGTGCCGAATTTTAGGGGAATTTCCAAATTTCCTGAAATTCGCCGAGATCTTGCTATCATTATTGATAAGGCCACCGATTATGCAGACGTTTCGGCTGTGATTGCTGAAAGCGCGGGCGAAAGCTGCGTCAGACACAACTTGTTCGATGTTTACCTGGGTGAAAACCTGGGGGCAGACAAGAAAAGTCTGGCCGTCAGTATCGTGTGGCGGAACAGTGAGCGCACATTGCGCGATGAAGAAGTCACAGAAGCGTTCAATAACGTCATCAAGGCACTTGAAGGACGGTTTGGCGCATCGCTGAGGAGCTAAGTGTGTCCGCGTTGACTAAAGCAGATATGGCAGAACGACTCTACCAGAAGTGGGTCTCCAACAAGCGTGAGGCGAAGGAACTGGTCGAGGCTTTCTTTGATGAGATCAGAGCCGCTTTGAGTCATAACGAGCAGGTGAAGTTGTCCGGCTTCGGCAACTTTGACCTGCGTGACAAAAAGCAGCGTCCTGGGCGAAATCCCAAGACTGGTGAGGAAATTCCGATCACGGCGCGCAGAGTTGTGACCTTTCGGCCTGACAAAAACTAAAAGCGAAAGTCGAAGCCTATGCTGGAACCCAGTCATAACGATGAACTGCCGGTCATACCCGGTAAACGTTACTTTACCATTGGTGAGGTGAGTGAGCTTTGCAATGTCAAGGCTCACGTGTTGCGTTATTGGGAACAGGAATTCACGCAGTTGGCTCCGGTCAAGCGCCGGGGTAATCGCCGCTACTATCAGCGTCAGGATGTACTGATGATTCGTCAGATTCGCGGTCTCCTGTACGACCAGGGCTACACCATCGGTGGTGCAAAGCAGAAGCTTGAAGGCAGTGAGACAAAAGACGACTCAAGTCAGTCCAGGCAGTTGATTCGCCAGATGATTTTGGAGCTCGAAGAAGTTCTGGCGGTTTTAGAAAGATAGGGCTTTTCTTCCCATCCAGTTTTGGGTAAACTGCGCATCCGTTTTGAGGGGTGCCAGTTCTTCGGATATTTCCAAAAACTCAGTCGGGGCGTAGCGCAGCCTGGTAGCGCACCTGTATGGGGTGCAGGTGGTCGCAGGTTCAAATCCTGCCGTCCCGACCAATTTTTTCAAGCACTTGGCAAAATGCCTTCCAACCCAGGTTTTTCCTCGGTCAAAAATTGTCGCTCTGGTATCTAGATAGTATCTAACTGGTTTCGCCTTTTTCCCCTCGTGGCCAAATAAATTCGCGGGTTTTCCACATTGAACTAGTATTGCTACTATGAGCAATGTCCAGTCAAGGGTGGGCACACACCTGAATCATATAAGCACAGGGAGTCTGTCGAGTGATGAGCACAAGAGAAGCATTTGCCGTTGCCTCCGCTTTTATTTTGTTAGCACCAGCTTCACTTGCTGAAGAAAGAAGCTACGTAGATGAAGTCCCCAAAATAATCGAACTTAGTGACCCCAATCGAGAGGCTCAGGCGTGGGCAATGTGCGCAGCAGCATACGAACTTACTGCAGAGATAGTGCGTCCTTCTGCGCCTGCTAGAGCTAACCAATTATCCGAACTAGCAAATGGTGCGGAACTCGCGGTGGTTATTTCGATGGTCGCGCCTGAAATTAACGATGATCTAACTCAAGAGAAGTTTGCGACCGTGTGGCGGTTTTCAGTTAAGACGGGTGGCGAAATACCCAAGACAATGAAAACTGCACTTTTGGCGGACTACGAAGCTGATCAATCTGCTCGAAACAGTAAATTTTTAGGTGATCTTGCAAAAACTGTTGGAGTTTGCATGAGCAATCTGGAAGGGCAGCAACAGTACATCGATGTTTGGCGTAGTTTAGCTAAAAGTGGGCTTCTTCAAATGCCGGAAGAATAGAGCGCTTTTCTGGTTCAGCCCTCTGACTGAGCTACACCACTGAGTAGGTGTCGCAGTCTCTGGTAATTTCCTTATTACCGGCATCCATGCGTGAGACAGGGGCATTGTCTATTTTCTAGCCGGTCTGGGGTAGTCGTCGTGTCCCAACGGTTTGTGCTTCTTTCGCGCGCGCGTATTGGTCGCGAAACTCAATCGGGTGTAAGACATGGATTACATAAGCAAACCGCCTTGCGGCAACGGTTCACCCTTCCGCGTTTCAAACGCGAGTGGGCCAAACTCAGCCAAATCGCACAAATGAAAAACCCCAGCGACTCAAGCGTTACCCATTTCATCAAATCATCATTGACCGTTACGCAGTAACGAAGCATTCTATTGTTACACAGTAACGGGGGAATCATCATGGCCAAGACACCAGCACAACGGCAGGCAGACTACAGGGCAAAACGCATTTGCTGGCGGGGGATGGCAATGGCGAAAAGGCGGGTTAACACATGGATAAGCGTAAGCGCCTTTTGCGCATTGGATAGGCTGGCCTAATCGTTACGGCGTAACAAAGCGGGAAATACTGGAGGGTTGATACTCAGCGAGGATGACAAGATAGTATCAAGCCTCGATCCTGACTCACCAGAATGGGGTGTGTACTTCGACAACCAAGACGTTACGCAGTAACAACGCCCTTGATGAAGTGAACCTAGACTCTGTTTATGGTTGGGGGTAAGCGGAAAGGTTCAGCCCTCTCACTGAGGTGCCCGGTGCGAAGGATGCCGAACCGCTAAAGCGATCCCTCCTTCCTAACGTCCAAAACGACACCGGAACACGCAAAACTTAAGCAACGCTCACGCAATTGTCAATTTGCGCTTTTGTTGTACGCAATGACACCAGATTGCCCAGACCAAAAATTATCTGTACAGTTTTCCTAACATGGCCATTTATCGCCCAATATTTAACCAATCCGCCAGCCAAGCGTTTGAGGGTCAACAGGTAACTATCGGCAACTTGTTCGGCGTTCTTGGTCATCTTAAACCTTTTTCACCGCCACCGTGTCTGATCGAGTATGTGAAGCAATGCGGCTTCCACTTCCGGTATCTTGGGTACGGCCTTATTGCCGACAAGGTAACGCTGTTCAATCGGTTCAAGTGGCGTGTTGGTCACTGCGGCGGCCTCAAGCAGTCGGCCTATAAACTCGCGTGGCGTTGACGGATATTTGATTGCTAGCCTGTCTACCTGCTCAAACAGAAACAGGCTGCCAGCCTGTTCACGGCTAAGAATCTTGATAGATGAAGCGTTGTAATCGTCACTCATAATAAATTTACTCAACATGAAGGGTCCCTCCGGGCATCGGGGCAGGGGGGCGGGGGTACGCCGACGCGGTATCAGAAAATTTTTCGATTAATCTCGGTTGTATGGAGCTATTTTCAGAGTGGTTTGCGGGTCGGTATTAGTCAAAACCTGACTTTACTTACTTTACTGGGTTTATTTCCGGCGCACCGTATGTTCTGTGGGCAGAGTATTTCCCCAAAAAATATTGATCGGGGGAAATTAGAATCAGGAAAGCCAGTAAAGTCAGGTTGGGAACCATTGCTAGCTGTTAACTTTCCCCTCCCACAACACTCAGTGCGGCATCCACACGTTCTACCCACCACACGGCACCATCCCATCTGTCCTTCATTCGCAGCACCATTCCACCCGCCACTCTATCTTTGCGATACTTCATCATGCGGCCAACACCTTTTGTAGTAAGGCGATCACTTCCTGCCATGTCGATAATCGCTTCCTTCAGGTCGTTTGTGGAACTGAATGCTGAATAATCACTGCACTTTTCAACGATCTTTTTGGCGGTAACTCGTTCTTTACCGAAAGTCGTAATCATGGACTTCAGAAAGCCCCGCAACGCCTCTTGCTCAGGGTCAGAGTTTTGCGCCTCAAGAATTGCATCCATGGGGTCACCGTATTGGTTTGGTGCAATTACCCGATTTACCCACGCGACCGGCTGCCTCACCAAATCATCCCAAACTTCAAAGCTGGCCGTGCGCCCTTTGGCTGTTATGCTGAGCATGTAATCACTGCTTTGCAGCCAACCTTGAATAACGGTCAGCCCTGCCACGATCATCTTGTTCCGATTACGTAACACATAGTCCAGCGGGTCCAGATCGAACGAACGAGCAAATGGCTGGTCTGTTTTAGGGTCAATTCGCGCAACAAGCGTCCGGCGCGGCATGTCACCTGCCAGACATAGGTTATTTCCAGTCAATAAAACGAGCATCCGGTTAGGGAGTGCGCTTTCTTTCGACTGCCCTAACACTCGATCTTTAAACGCGTCACTGGTCAACAACCCTGCGAGCGCAGCACTGTCGAAAACGCCCAAGATGTTGTCCCACAACATCACCTTATCGCCACCCATCAGCGCAGAGAACAATCGCTTTCGCGTTTCTTCGTCGTCACGGCCTGCGGTATGCGGCGTGATGGGGACCTTTTCCCCTGTCGATAGCGCGCCAACACAGCCAGCGAGCAACGTTTTACCTGAACCCTGCACCGGGGCATCAAAACCAAACGCGGGCGCTGCAGGTAATGCTGGTCGCTCGATTGCGGTCAGCAGCGAGGCCAGGAAAATAGCGCGATCCAACGTACTGACAAACGGGAAGTTATTGAACGGAAACATCAACGTTTCCAGGGCGCTTTTGACCTGATTCTCTGTCGGGTTTTCGGGAATATGCCAAATCTCATTTGAAACCAGATACAGCAGACTTTCAGGGTCGTAACCAACAGTCGTTAAAAGTCGCCCGTCCTTTAGAACGAGGGGGGCATCAATCACCCCTTCCAGTGGCTTCAGACTACTTGGCATCGCCATCAACGACTTCACCAGCTTCATTGGCGGGTCTTCATTGACGTCCGTCATATTGTCACCGACCTTTTTCCAGTTCCAATATTGGATCGTGCTACCAAGTATGTAGGCCAAGCTATGTTCGTTCGGAACCAGTACCCTATCGTTTCTGATTGCGGCAATGCTGTCACCGAAGGAAAAATATCTGCTCGGTTCGCCAGAATTTCCACGGTCGTATCTACTGCGTCACTAGTGCGCCCCGAACCAACTCGACCCTGCTTGGTTGTCGTATTAGCTTGTAGACTCGTTTGCCGTGAGCAAAACTGCTGAGCGTGGGCCTACCATTAAACAGATAAACTTTTCCGACCGCATGACCATTGTTGTAGTCTGGTTCTAATGGATCGCGTGTAGACACCAAATGGTAACGGTTCGGGTCGTCTAGCATTTCGCCCACCGTCACCGTTCGACCATCTGCTAGTACTATCGGAAACTCGCCGGTTAGAACATCTTTATCCAACGCACGAGCAAACACGTTGCGCGCCTTTTCAAGCGTATCGTCATCAGCATTAGGGCCTGCGATTTCCCGTGCTCGGTCTTCGATATAGGCAGCCCGAACTAGCTGCTGCTCATCTTTTAACGCCTCACGTGCGACCCGCTTCAGGGTGGCGACCGACTTGGCCTCGTCTGCATTTAGATCAGGCAATGCGGTTTTCGTGTCCAACAACGGGCCATCAAAAACGACTGGTTTACCTCTATCCTGCCGTAACGGTGGCGAGCAAATTGCACCTGCAGCAAAGTCTAGTCGCTCAGGTTGCCAAACAGACGTATCGACTAGGCAACGGTCCAATAGGCAGCTACTTTTGCTGATCGCATAGTAACCGTGATCAGCCAACCACAACCGGTCTGAGAGCACCTTTCCAGCGCGAGGCATGTCGGTTGCATCCTTCACGCCGACATACACTCTTTGACCTTTCAGCCCGTTCACCGGCTCGACTCCGTTGTATATGTAGCTCGATGAAGAAACCCACCACACTTTACCCGCATCGGAGAGGGCGGGGGCTGCCGCGCTCAGCGCTGCTAACAAGGCGTCACGATCCAATGATGTGAAATTATCGCGTGGGTCGTAGTCGAGCAGAAGAATGCCACTGCCAACGGGCCAACCGAAGTTCTCTCGCGCGTTCTGGTGATTGTGTCGCGGGGGCAACCTGCTGCTTTATACGCCTCTTTCGATAGCATTTTGGCCGTTTGACTGAGTGTTACACCAAAAGCCAATGCCTGATTCGGTGCGAGTGCAGTTAACTCGTCGGCAAACGATTGCAGCGAACCAACTTGAACAACGTGGGCTGTACCTTCAACCATTTTGGCGCTTGTCGTTTTGCGAACATCGCCAGCATCGTCGAATGAATATCGTTTACTCAACACTTGTGGGTTGATAGAAGCAATAACCGTAAATTTCATGCGGCACCGCCTTTGCTCATCAGCACATACCTAGCGTTGCGGTGCTTCTTACCTTGCGCGTTAATGCTGGTTGTCCAGATGGTGAGAATCTTTAAGCCCATCTTTCTAAGCTCAAATATGCGCGGTGCAGGCTGCATAACGTCCAACTGTTCGCGAGCTTCAATTGTGGTCACGCCTTCGCCTTGTTTATGCCAGCTCATCAAGAAAGCGTTTGCGCTGTGATTCGGTAGAATTGTCGGTATAATTTGGGTGCGTAGTTGGGGCCGTGAAAGCGGCCTTGTCTTTTTTCATATCACCGCCCTCCGTTTCGTTCTGCAATTCGCTGGTCTATCCAGGCGAAGACTTCGCTTCTCAGCCAAGCAACACGGTTGCTGCCTAAACTTACGGGTTTGGGGAACTTGCCTTCGGCCATCAGCTCATAAATTTTGCTGCGGGAAAGTGTTGTTTCGGACTGCACTGCAGGGCGTTTCAGTAGTTGAGGAAATGCGGAATGTGCTTTCTCGTTCATAACGTGTACCTATTTGCATACTATTCAAGGAATAGCCAACGAAAAGAGGGCATACACGCAGTGTTGAAGGTTGTGGGTCGCAAATCAGACAAAAACTATGCTTGAATTGTGACTGGTCACGGCACATACTTATTCCCGGTTAAGGAAACTTAACACAAACACGCATGCCACACTGTTGGCGGCGTTGGGGAGAGAGGTCGTCCATGTTTGACGGCAAAAACGACCTCTCTCCGGCTCTCAATATAAAAGGCGAATGTGGAGCTACACTATATGGTGGTATATGTGGTTGCTGCGGCATTCCGCTCACATCATATTGTGTTCACAGCTTACTGCCGAAGACGACCATAGGCAAACTGAGCAACTATCTTTTCAAGTATCGCGCTTTATGCGGTAACACTCTGATTTTAAATGTTTTTGTTGTTGTTTGGGTGCACGGTAGGGTGCTGCATTACAAACAGTTACAAAAAAATTCACTTTCTTTTCGTTTTTCGATAATTCGCGTTCCTTGTTGTTTGGCCAAAGAAGAAGACTATCTTTGGGGTACAAGAAGGTGCTTGCCAGTTAAGCCCTTTTTATAGTTACTACTTTGTTCTCGTCTTGATTCACCAGAATATCAAGACGCTGCCCTAGTCGCTGCCATGCCTCGCGCATCTCTGGCTCATACCGATGACGCTGGTATGTGCGTTTAACCTTATCTTCCTCAACGTGATTTAGGCAGCGTTCTGCTACTTCCGGTATGACACCTAAAGCAACCATCAGTGTTGCGCCTGTTCGTCGTAAATCGTGTGGCGTCCAGCTCCCGCCAGAAAGGAGTAGGGCGCTTTGTAGTTTGCTACGGCCTTTGAATCTGGCGTCATCTGGTTGGCGTTGTCGATCTTTCAGTTGCTTTGTAATCGACTTTGAGGAGAGTGGTTCGTCACCGTCACGGTTTGGATAGCACCACACTGGCGAATCTGATAACTCTTTCAGGCGCTCGAAACAGGACGCCGCGAATTGCGACAATATAATAGTGTGTGGCTCCTTATTCTTTGAATTGCTGGCGGGGATGAACCATTGTCCTTTCTCAAGGTCGATATGCTCCCACTTTGCTTTGCTCAACTCACCAATGCGGCAACAGGTAGATAGTGCGATCCAAACGGCCAGTTCTGTTGTTTTCAATAATCCGGCGTCTGGCAACTGTTTTGCCAAATCTTTGATTTCATCTTCTGTCAGACCGCGGTCGCGCTCGGTGTCCGCTCCTGCAATGTCCGCCTTCTCCAAGTGCATAGTAGGATCATCGTTAGTGATTTCCCTCGCTATGGCGAAACGGAACATTTGGCGCAATAGCGTAAATGTCCGGTTGGCTAGGCGCTTTGTACCTCGCTCCATTTGCTTGTCGGTAATCTGGGTGATATGCGCCTTACTAATGTTGGTGGCGTAAAGGTGTCCAATTTCCGGCAAAACGTCCTTTTGAAAAATGCGTATAACCTCTTTACCACCGTCTTTGTGGTCTCTCAATTTTACCCGCCGCCACTGGTCAAAGAGGTCGCTAACCGTTTTCCTTGCGTCCAGTTCTCGCCTTTCCGCCTCTAACCTTGCTCGCTCGGCTGCCGCTTCTGCCTGTTTCTGTCTTTCGGCTTCTATTTCGGCCTCATGCGCCTTCCGCGCCTGCTCCTCAAGATACTCCCGAATATCCTTGATACCGGACTTGTGAAGCTCCGCCAGCTTTCGCGCTTCGACCTTGGCAGCATCAACAGACATTCCACCGTCACTTAAAAGGTAGGTGCCTATTGGGTAGTTGATCTGCTTTGACTTGCTGTTGACGTATCTATAGTAGAAAAGGCGCTCACCGCTCGGCGTAACTCGACCAACCAGGCTGCCGTGGCGATAGATTAATGTCTCAGAGAACCATTTGTCCTGCGATTGTGGCGCGCTACGCATTTGACGGTCAGTTACATTGCCCATATCGGCCTCGGTATCTATCTGGTATCTAGATAGTATCTAACTGGCGTCGGATTTGACAAGATTATTGTGGAACGTGGCGGACATTAAAGGGGCGCTAAATAACCTTTATTTTTAGTATGATGCTGTAAAATATAGTGTTTTTAGGGTTGTTGTGGTTTGCGGTGGATCGTGAGTTACCTGTATGGGGTGCAGGTGGTCGCAGGTTCAAATCCTGCCGTCCCGACCAATTTCTCTTTTTTATCCCGCTAATATTCCTAAAGTTTTACCGGCTCTTAGTTTTTGCGGCTGATTCTGTGGCCAAATCGTGGCCATTCTGAATTTTTTCAAACTCAGATTTGTTCTGATCGCCGTGAATCCACTTTGCATACACCTGCAAAAACACCTGCAAACTATGACCGAGCTGGGCAGCAGCGAATGCCGGGTTAACCCCTCGCATCAGCAGGATCGTCGCGTAAGTGTGGCGGGTGTTGTAGGCTTTCCGCTGACGGACACCATTCCGGCGCAGACTGGCATAAAAGGGCGCCCTTGGGCTTTTGTCCGTCATCCATGGATCACCAGTGCGCGGCGACTTGAATATTTGGCCCTGGCCAATATAGGTGAGGGACTTCATCACTGACAGTGCATGCAGTGCCTGAGCAGTAAGCATAACGTCCCTGGCCTTTGCCGTTTTCGTCCTGTCGTTCAGCCGACCTTTACTTTGGGCCTTACACACCCGGACGGTTTTCTGATTCCAGTCAATGTCCCCCCAGGTAAGCGCCAGCATTTCGCTGGTACGCATCCCGGTCCAGAAGGCAAACTCGAAATAAGCCGCATAGACGACCTCTCGACCATGGTGCTGTCGGTAAAGGTCTGCGATGATGCTTTCGGCTTCGTCTTCTGAAAATGGGTCAGGCGGTTGTTTCTGATGCTTGGCAGATTTCACCTTGTCAGCCGGATTTGAATCAATCAGCTCGTCATCTAGGGCAAGCTCAAATACTCTGCGAATGACAGAGACGGCATTGTTTCTCGTCTTTCCGCTTGTCCAGTCAACTGCTGCAATTGCGGCTTTCAGCTCAGATGGAAGAATCTGATTAATCGGAACTGGTGCGAATTCTGGCATCCAGTATTTATTCAGGCTCTTTTTGTATTCGTTCCTGGTGTTTATGGAGACCTTGCAGGTATTCAAGAAAGTCTGCGCGATCTCTGAAAAAATAGGCGTCTCGCTTGTCGTTTCCTCGGTTTCGATCAGATCCGGGAAATACTCACCCAATAGCTTGTGAGTTATCACCCCAGCTTTGATCAGTCCCTTCACTTCAATACATAGTTTACTGGCCTTGGCTTGGTTCGACGGCGTGAACGCCCATGGGAGGACTGGTCCGTATCGTTTGCCGGCAAACGTGAATCTGATCCTAATGTTGCCACGGTGCTCGCTGACAGCGGGGTATTGGCTCTTGCCCATTCCTTGAATCCCCTCAAGCTGATAAGTATGTCGCCGGCCGGCGTTTTAACGTATTCCTTGCCTTCAGTCCACGCCTTACTCTGTTTGCTTCGGACGGTCGTTACCGGCCACCCGACCAGCATTGCAAACATCGGAATGGTAAACCCTCTCCATCGAAGACAGCTAGAGAGATTCCTAAACCTTGATTCGTTCAAGAATTATTTTTCGGCTTTTTTGTTTATGCGAGCGTGCTCATAAGCGGACTCAACCAATTCCGCTATTTCATCCGGGCTTACGTCTACAAAAGAGTTGTGTTTGTCCAAGGCATATTGATAATCCTTAACACTCAATTTTAGGCATTGATCCTCTGGGATGTTTAGAGGGCCAGAAGGCTTCAAATATTGTAGGTTCATCGGGTAGCGCCGCCATGGAAAAAGAGAATTGAATAGAATTCCAGCGAAAACTACCATGCAGGCATTTATAAGAACTGGGGCAATGATAAAGTCATACCCAATGGCTTGCGTTTGAGCTCCTCCTGTTACTGCGATCAACGCGACGGCACCGCCAGGAGGATGCAGACATCGAAAATAATGCATGAACGAAACCGATAGCCCAACAGCGAGGACTGCTGATAATGCCGAATATTCGATCCACCGGTTACAGGATACGCCGATGACTCCTGAAATCAGGTAGCTTCCTATTACTGGCCATGGTTGCGATAGGGCTCCGTGGGGTACTGCAAACACCAATACAGAAGAAGCTGCAACTGAAGCCAATAGTAATACCAGTGCATGGTCGTGCGAATAAAAGCATAACGCACCGTACACGATAAGAATTCCGATGGCTGCACCAAACCCTGAGACTAGTTTCTCTGCGTGTGTTGTATTGTTTGCTGAAATACCCAGGCTTTGCCAAACGGTAGTTGCGCAGCTTTGGACTGCTACATAAATGCTCCTCATCTGCTTTTTCTTGCCTGCCCTTCTAGCCGAATGATGTATCCAAGTTTCACTCCGACTGCACTTAGCATTGCTGCGGCATGTCCAAGCACCAGAAATGGCACAGCGACAGAACGTTCCATGGTGAATACCAACACCAAGCATCCAACAGTAATGACCGTTGATACGGCCATTAAGACGTTTCCTGTTTTAGTGAGATTCATAGTCCTCTCCTCCCAATGAATTCGGGAGTACTATATAAGGGTGATATGGTTGCGTATAATGAATACTATTCGCTTTTAATATCACCAAAATTCATACTATGGGCATTTCACTTATTCGGACCTTCATGGAAGTTGTGTATTCGGGTAGCTTTATTAAGGCTGCTGAGCGACTACACATCACACAGACCGCGGTAACCGCCCGAATACAATCATTAGAGCAGGAGCTTGGGTGTAAGTTATTCATTCGAAACCGTTCTGGAGCAAAATTGACTCCAGAAGGGGAGAGTTTTTACCTCATGCCGTCGAAATAAACAGTACTTGGAGCCATGCAAAGCGAAGCATGGGATTGCCGAAAGGGCATCAGTCACGATTGCGCATTGGTAGTGAAACCAGTCTGTGGAATCCTTTGTTAGTAAATTGGGTAAGCTGGATAAAATCGGGTATTCCGAATGTTGCTGTAGACACGCATATTGCAGAACAGACTACTTTAATTAGTGCGCTTGAGAGAGGCCAGCTTGATGCGGCCATTGTACATACACCGAATTACTATGCTGGATGTAACGTTGAACAAATACTCGAAGAAAAATTAATTCGGGTGCAAAACATCTCAAACAGCGAACCGGATCTCTATATTGACTGGGGAGATGAATTTGAGCGTCAATACAAGTCAGCCGCGTTTTCCAGAAATCAATGCGCATTTAGCTTCGACTTGGGGCCTGCCGCTTTGCAATTTATGCTGCAGGTCGGAGGAAATGGTTGGTTTCGAACTCGAGTCGTTCAACCTTACCTTGAATTAGGTAAAGTTGTGCGAGTACCTGATGCGCCTGAATTCACCTATCCAGTGTATTTGACCTACCGATCAAAGATAGAGAGCCCGATATTAGATCGGGCATTGGAGGGAGTTCGAGGCATTGCAAACGCCAATATGCCGTGGCTGCTTTGATTAAGCTTTTCAGAATGGGTTCTATAAATCGTATCAAAGGCGGTGGCCAATAACGTGACCAATTTCGAAAAGCGATGGATATTTGGAGCGCGCAAACCCGCTCTTTCCATTGAAAAGTCTACCAACCTCTGTTTTGTAAACTTTTTTCCAATGCTTTGGCCTGTTCCTCTTTGAGCCTGTCAGTCGCGGCATTGGTCAGATCACGTTGCTTTTTGCGCTCCGCTTCAGCTTTCTGTGCCTGAAGTTTGGCGGCCTTTCGGGCGCGCTTTTCTTCAGCACTCAATTCAGGTTCAGCGTAAGCGGTTTTTTTTGCTGGTGCAGTGTGCCTGACAGAGCGATCCTTTGTCGTGTCTACATCGCCGCTTTTAACTTCATCAAGTGTAATGACGCGATCCTTTGAGGAGGGCTCTTCGATAAGTGTTACGTCTTCTGACGTTGGTTTCTCAGGCTCAACCGCTTGAATCGGTTGCTCAGGTTCAACTGGATGAGCAGAATCCATACCTTTGAAAAAATTTCCTTCCGAAAAATGAGACTCGGGTTTTTGGGTGCTAACGCGAAGCTCGGCGTTAACGCAAGAAGACAACCCGAGCAATACGATGCAGCAAAATCTGATCATGGCTGTACCTCGCAAAATTTCAGGGATCGAGACAACAACCCGATCCATACAGCGCCTTTACTAACATAATAGTCCGAGCCGGGTCGTTCAAGCCTCTCTAGGCAAGCCGGTTTACCAATCAAACGGTCGTTTGACTTGTTAATAGGGCAAGGGTATAGTTGCGCACCTTTTGACCCGATGACTCGGTCCTGGACGATAGAATGAAGTATCTCGCCCTCGTATCGACACTTTTTACAGTAATAGCCCGAAATGGGGGCTCATGGCCTCTCATGTGGCTTGGCAGAACGTTGTTGCCGTTTCTGATAATCTGTTGCGGGCTCCAGGTACATTCCCAGAGTCTCCTGCTTGAACAGCGCACGTTTTCCGTTGAGCAGTTAGCATTCGCTGGCGCGCCTGCCGGGCCGCTAGTGGACCCCAATCGCTACCGTGTCACGCTAAGTCGATCACCCGATGAACTCCTTGACGAGTCAGATGATGATGTCCTGTCTGTCTTCTCGCCCCTGATTACCCGTCCTCTCGTAAGTGACAATCCCCAGTTTCCAGCTAAAAGGCCAAAAAGTAGACATGCACTTTGGCGGCTCGCCCTCCCCAGAGGACCGCCTTTTCCTGGAAAAATCATGAGTTAAAGGATTCAGGATCTACCCAAAAGGTGGATTTTTGCTGTGCCAATTCAACTTACCCAGGAGAACGGATTCATGTCCAGGCAAACTGCCGAGGTCGTGTTAGTAGGGGGTGGTATCATGAGTGCCACCTTGGGAATGATCATTCGCCAGCTCGAGCCCGATTGGTCGATTACGCTGATCGAGCGACTGCCAAACGTGGCAGAAGAGAGTTCGGATGGCTGGAACAATGCGGGAACCGGTCACGCCGGCTATTGCGAACTCAACTATACCCCAGCTGCGGGAAATCAAATCGATATCAGCAAGGCGTTGCAGATTAATGCTCAGTTTGAAGTGTCTCTGCAGTGGTGGTCTTCACTGCTCAAAGCGGGGTTGATCAGCAAGCCCGATGAGTTTATCCGGCGGGTGCCTCACTACAGTTTCGTCTGGGGTGATGAGGATGTTGCATTTCTCAAGCGGCGCCAGGAGCTTCTCAAGCAGCATCACCTTTTCAAAGACATTCAGTTTTCTGGCGACGCAAAGCAGCTGGAAGCGTGGATGCCTTTGGTTATGTCGTCGCGCAAGCCAGGCGGCGCTGTTGCAGCGACCCGGGTTGAGCATGGCACCGATGTGGATTTTGGCGCATTGACCCGAATGCTGGTCAAGCAGCTAGGGCAAACGCCTAACACCGAAATTCTGACCGGCACCTCTGTGATTGGGCTTAAGCGTGAAGGCAAAGAGTGGTTGCTGACGCTGCAAAAGACCGGGGGAGGGGAGCGTATGACCCGATCCGCCCAGTTTGTTTTCCTGGGCGCGGGCGGTGGGGCGTTACCCCTATTACAGAAAAGCGGCATTCCCGAAGCCAGTGGTTATGGCGGCTTTCCAATTTCCGGGCAGTGGCTGGCCTGCCGAAATGGGGCGCTGGCGCAAAAACACTCGGGCAAGGTCTATGGTAAAGCTCCCGTTGGCGCACCGCCCATGTCTGTGCCCCACCTGGATACCCGTGTCATCAACGGCGAGTCATCCCTGCTGTTTGGTCCCTTTGCTGGATTCACAACGCGTTTCCTGAAGCAGGGATCGGTATTAGATCTCATCAAGTCTGTTCGCCCAGGTAATTTAGGGCCGATGATTTCAGTCGGTTTGCACAACTGGGATCTGACCCGCTACCTCATTCGTGAGGTCAGGCAATGCCATGCTGACCGCATGGAAAGCCTGAAGACGTATTTCCCTGAAGCGCGTGCTGAAGACTGGAAACTGATTCATGCCGGACAGCGCGTACAGATTATTAAGCGAGATGCCAACGGCAAGGGCAAGCTTGAATTTGGGACGGAAGTAGTGGCTGCACAGGATGGCTCGCTCGCCGCACTGCTGGGCGCGTCTCCGGGTGCATCGGTAGCGGTTCACGCCATGCTTCAGGTGCTGGAGCGGTGCTATCCGCAACGTTACGAAGCCGTCTGGCGCAAGGCATTGGCCGAATGGATTCCGCAAATGGCGGGACAAGTTCTTCAACATCCTGAGCAGGCCATGGCTGTTCGTCGGGATGTCCTTAACACACTAAATATTCAATAAACGAGCTAGAGGACGAAAATATGTTGATTGGAATACCCAAGGAGCGCTATCCGGGAGAGGCACGGGTTGCCATTATCCCGACTGGCCTGCCTGCCTTGTTGGGCGCCGGGTTTGAGGTGGTGGTGGAAGCCGGTGCAGGTGACGCCGCCCATTTCAGCGATGATGAATATCGTAACTGTGGTGCGAGCATTGCGCCCGATGCGCATTCACTCTATGACCAGGTCGATATTGTGTTAAAAATCAGACCGCCGCAGGAAGAAGAGGCTGAGCAAATGAAGCCCGGTACGGCGCTGATTTGTATTCTCGACCCCTGGTTCAATCTGCCATTGCTTAAGACCTTGGCCGCGCAACAGATCCGTACCTTTGCGATGGATCTGATTCCACGTACTACCCGTGCTCAGGCAATGGATGTACTGAGTTCAATGGGTGCAATTGCCGGTTATCGGGCTGTTTTGGCGGGTGCGATGGCGCTGCCCCAATACTTCCCCATGCTGATGACGGCTGCAGGTACCATCCACCCGGCGCGGGTTTTCGTTATCGGTGCGGGTGTGGCCGGTCTCATGGCCATCTCAACCGCTCGCCGTCTGGGTGCGGTCGTTGAGGCCTATGATACGCGAACCGAAGTGAAGGAGCAGGTCGAAAGTCTGGGCGCTCACTTTGTCGAATTCGATTTGCCAACGGAAGATAGCAAGTCCACGGGCGGCTATGCGGTTCAGCGTTCGGAAGAGTTCTACCGTAAGCAGCGTGAACAAATGACTGCAAAAGTATCGCAGGCGGATCTGGTCATTACGACGGCGGCCATTCCCGGTAAAACCTCTCCGCGCCTGATCACCAAAGAAATGCTGCACTTCATGAAAAAGGGTTCAGTGATCGTGGATCTGGCGGCAGAGCGCGGCGGCAACGTGGAAGGATCTGTGGTTAACCAGAAAATCTATCACGATGGCGTGACCATCATCGGCTACGTCGACCACCACTCACGGGTTCCGGTTCATGCATCGCAGTTACTGACGCGCAACCTGACCAGCTTCCTGAAGAATATGTCAAAAGAGGGCCAGCTGCAGGTTGACCTCGAAGATGACATCGTTAACGCGACTCTGGTGGTAGACCAGGGTGAAATTCGCCATGAAGGCCTGAAGCAGGCCGCAGAAGGGGTAAAAGGCTAATGGATCTGTTTGTCATTTATTTCACCATTTTTGTTCTCGCGCTGTTTGTGGGTGTGGAAATTATCAATAAGGTTCCGCCGACGCTGCATACGCCGCTGATGAGCGGCACGAATGCGATCTCCGGTATCGTCGTTGTGGGCGCGATCATCAGCGCCGGTGGAGGTGAGCAGGCGACGGGCTTGTCCACCTTTCTGGGGTTCCTGGCCATCGTTCTGGCAACTGTGAATATCGTAGCGGGCTTTCTGGTGACAGATCGCATGCTCAACATGTTCAAGCGCAAGTAAGGAGACGAACATGCAGGCTTTTGTAAACTTTTTCTACCTCGCCGCGGCGGTACTGTTCATCCTGGGGATCAAAGGGATGACCAAACCTAAAACGGCTGTTCGCGGTAATCAGCTTTCTGCACTCGGGATGGGCCTGGCTGTCCTGGCTGCGCTGCTGGATTTCCATGTGGTGTCTTACGGCACAATTATCATCGGTATTCTGGCGGGTGGCGCCGCGGGCGTATACATGGCGCGCAAGGTTCAGATGACATCAGTGCCTGAAATGGTGGCATTGTTGAACGGTCTGGGCGGCGGTGCCTCACTGCTGGTTGCGGCGGCCAACTACCTTGAAAGCCAACAGCTGTCTGGCATGGGGCAATTTGATCCGACGGTTGAGTGGAGTGTTGCGGTCATCCTGTCTATTCTCGTGGGCGCCGTAACCCTGACGGGTTCATTGGTTGCTGTGGGCAAACTGATGGGCAAAGTGGACGATCCCAAAGATATTCGTAACTACAAATTGGGCGTAAAAGCGTCTTTTGCGCTGTTGTTTGTGGGCACTTTGACTCTCGTGATGGGCGATACACTGAATTCTGGCGTACTGCTTACGCTGATGATTCTGCTGTGCTTGGTGTTGGGCGTCTGTCTGGTCATGCCAATCGGCGGTGCAGATATGCCGGTTGTGGTGTCGCTGTTGAACTCCTACTCAGGTATTGCGGGCGCAGCGGCAGGCTTTGTTCTGGGCAATAACGGCCTGATCATTACAGGTTCACTGGTCGGTGCGTCGGGTTTGATTCTGACCTCTATCATGTGTAAGGCCATGAATCGGTCATTGGTCAACGTTCTGTTTGGCGGTTCTATGGCGGCAGCGGCGGGCATCAGCAAGAGCGAAAATGATGCCTTCTATGAAGGTAAAGTGAAATTCGCCAGTGCTGATGAAGTCGCAATGATGCTGGAAACAGCAAAGCGCGTTGTTTTCGTTCCTGGTTATGGTCTGGCCGTGGCACAGGCCCAGCATGCAACGCGTGAACTGGCCTCCTTGCTGGAAAGCGCGGGTGCCAAAGTGAAGTACGCGATCCACCCGGTTGCGGGGCGTATGCCGGGGCATATGAACGTTCTGCTGGCTGAGGCTGAAGTTCCATACGACCAGTTGGTTGAAATGGATACGATCAACCCCGAGTTTCCTCAGACGGATGTGGCGATCGTGTTGGGTGCCAACGACGTTGTGAACCCGGTTGCAGCCAAGGACAAAAATTCACCGATCTACGGCATGCCGATTCTGGAAGTGTATAACGCACGCACCGTTATCGTGGTCAAGCGTGGCTTGTCACCTGGCTTTGCAGGTATTCCGAATGAACTGTTCATTCGCGAAAACACACTGATGGTTCCTGGCGACGCCAAGAAAGTTCTTCAGGATGTGATTAAAGCGTTGAGAGAAGGCTAAACAAAGCGCTCCTGAGCGCAGAGCCTGGGCCGCGGCGGATCCGTATATCAAATGCGGATGCGCTGCGGCTATTTTTTTGTCTAAGTTCACATCCTTTTCTACACTTCATAAATCCTATGGAGAATTCAAGCATGGTAGATTGATTGTGGCCGATGCGACTGAAACCTTGTGTGAGTTGTTCGAATCGTCCTGCGTGGAGCTGTTTTCTGGCTTGGATTGCCAAATACAAAAGCTCGCGGCGGATGACAGTGCTATGGGGAAGGCGCCCATTGCCTTTATTGATGCGGGATCAGAAGATCTCGAGCTGTTCATCGCTTTGCACGTGCCGTTTTCGGTGCTAACGATGACCTACCCAGAGTTTGCTGCTGAAAGTATCATGGCGGTGAGCGAGGAAGTGCTGGAAGACTGGATATCCGAATTGTCGAATCAGCTGGTTGGTCGCTTCAAGCATAAGTTGTTGCAGAATAGCTGTGCGATCACGATTGGTCTGCCGGATCTACTCTATGATGGACAGGCCGATCAGTTGCCGGTGAATCACCTTATTCCCCATCATTTTTACTTTGATGTGGACAAGGAAATTGTGAAGTGCAGCCTCTATCTGCAGATTCTTAAAGCTGATTTGACGTTAGCCCCTTCGCAGGAGGACTCTGGGCCACCAGAAGGGGAATTGGAGTTCTTCTAATGTCCGATGGGCTGTTGACCTTACCGTGCCACGTGAGCGTGCTGCTCTAACGGTGTTTCCCAGCCTATGATGTGCCCACCTGGCTGTCTCACCAAATGCTTGTGCGCATAACCGGCATCAGGTGACTCAACCAGGCGACGCAAATTTTGTAGTGTCTTGACGGGCACGTCGATAATCAATTGATTCACCAGCCATGCCGGCAGGTGCCCGCCGGGGTCCGTATGCTGTTCCCAGCGGATGAGGGTCCGGCCGTCTTTCGTTGGCGTAAAAAAGTAGGTGCCTTCTGACTTAAGGATACGAACGTTGTCGGTGGGTGGAATGGCTTCAGGCCGATTTGCCATAGCCAATTGGAAGCTACCGTCGGCTCGCTCGCTGATTTTGATTTCCAAAACAAGGTCCCGATCTGCAACCGGCCAGGGCATGTCATTGATCTGGTAGGTGTTGCGTTGGTAGAAACCCTCAGTGTCGAGAATCTTTGCTTCGAGGCAGCCGTGGATCCAAAGCGGGCAGGCCGCAGGATCGGCCATCAGCGCCAGTATACTGTCGACTGAGGCGGCCACTGACGTTTCAGCATGAAACGCCCGGATGGAGGAACCTTCTACGGGTCGCGTTGAGACCGTAATATTATCTTCGTCGTATACGTTCTCCCAACCCGAAGCAAGCGTGTGGTTACTCCATAAAAAAATGAGCACCCAAAGGGCTGAGTAACGTAGAGAGGTGCCAGAATGCGCCATCTGAGGTTCCTTTTTACTGGAAGGGGACGTTACTATCTTCACCCGAATCCGCAAACTGGCCATCGACGAAAAGGCTTAGCACGGACGGAAAAAAGATAACTGCGTCACATTTTTGCGAGCGAATGGGCGCTGAAGCAGCAGGAAATTCGATACATGATTGAAACCAAGCTCAGGCGTCCCCGCTTGCCCGATACCGTAATTGAACGTGATGCTGCTGCGGTCTTGCTGGATAAGGCTTTGGATCGCTCACTGACCGTGATCTCGGCTCCACCGGGGTTTGGTAAGACGACGCTGGTGGCTCAGTGGGCCGAAAGTCGGCAGATTCCTCATGCCTGGCTCTCTTTGGATGAATTTGATAATGATTCGCAGGCATTTTGGCAGGGCATTTGTGCGGCATTGGGACGGGTGGATGCCCGCTTCAGTGATCGGGTCTGGCCACAGTTCAGTCCTTTCGAAGCGATTGATCCCGCCGTTGGTATACAGGCGCTTGTCAGAGAGCTGACGGACTTCTCGCGCAGCTGGAAGGCGCCTCGGGCCATCGCGCTGATTCTCGACGACTTTCATGTGATCGAGGATGAATCCTTACTGGCCCAGTTTGCCTATTTTCTGGATTATTGTCCGGATCTTCTTCACTGTCTGGTCATCAGCAGGCACTTGCCCGAGCTGGGGTTAGCCAAGCGTCGTGTTCGCCATCAACTACTTGAGCTGGGAGCCCAGGAGCTACGTTTCGACCTGGCGGCGTCTGAGCGGTTTCTGCTTCGCCGTCTGGAACTGAGACTAACACCCGCCCAGTTACGTATGCTTCACCAAAAGACGGAAGGGTGGATCGCGGCACTTCAATTAGCGGGACTCTCACTGGCTCGCAACCCGGAACGACTGGATGCATTGCCGGAGTTTAGTGGTCGGCATCATTTCCTTTCGGATTATCTGCTGGCCGAAGTGTTTGAAGGGCAATCGCCGGAGACTCAATCCTTTCTGATGAAAGTGGCTATTTTGCCCTGCTTTTCTGCGGCATTGCTGGTCGAAGCCTTGCAAGATAAGACGGCGCCTGCGTTTTTAGATCGCTTGATCAAACGAAATTTATTTTTGCAGCCACTCGACGCTGATTCGCAGTGGTATAGTCTGCATGACCTGTTTCGGGACTGGTTGAGGGCACAGGAACAGGATGAGAGGCTCTGTTCCGAAATTTGTCGGCGCGCCTCGAACTGGCTGGAGGGGCATGGGCGCGCGTTTGAGGCCGCCGAATTATTGGTCGAGCGTGAGTCCTGGAGTGAGGCTGCGGAAGTACTGGCCCGTTCTTTGGAAACCTGGATCTTAAGCGGTGAAGTGTTTCGTGCGGAGCGCCTGCTGCGCAGATTGCCGAATAACCTGATTCAAGCCAGTCCCGGCCTGCTCTTTCTTCAGGCAATCCGAAGTTTCAATCAGGGGCATTACGAGGATGCTTCGAGAGTGTTGGATAAACTCGATGGGATGCTCGAACAAGGGGTTGCTGCGCCAGGGTTTGGCCTTGCGCCGATTTCGAGCCTGACAGGGCTTGTCCATGAGGATGCGCTGAGCACGCTGAGTCTGTTCTTGCGCAGTCACATTGCCAGTTACACGGGCCAAATGACGGCGGCTTCGACCCTTATCCGGGATTTGGCTACTCGCCCGGAATTGACCTCTTCTGCGTTTAACGTCTGGATTCGACAGGGGATCGGTGCACATGAGTTTGCCAATGGCCAGCTCCACTTGGCGAAAGGGCATCTTGTATCAGCGATGACCCAGGCCGAACAGCAGGGTGATATCTTCTGCCAGGTGGTTACGCTGGCAACGTTGGTACCGACACTTTTGCATCGGGGAGAAATCCTTGAGGGGTGGGGCTGGATCGAGCGCCTCGAGAAGAATTTAGGTTCCGGCTGGCGCCAGCACACCATGGCGGCGACGCTGCCACACTTCCGATGCATGCTGCTTCGGGAAGAAAACCGTCTTGAGGCCGCTGAGCAGGAGTGTCAGGACGCGCTAGCCCTTGGTTTACCCAAATACAGCACCATAGACCGCACCTATTTTAGCTTTTTAGGCTGGATGCTGGCGATGAGTCGAAGGGATTTTCAGGCAGCGCTGCAACTCATCGATGAAATGAAAACGATTAATATCGGGCGGCTGCCGAGCTGGCCTTATGTCATACCTGAACCGACTACGCTGGGGGTTATCACCGCTCTGGCCGTTGGCAAACCAGATGCGCTGAGGGACTGGGCTCAGGGCAGTTTACCGGGGCAGCCAGATGAGCCAATGTTGCGTGTATCAGTTGAACGGCTGATTTGGTGTCGCGGCCGCTTTTTAGGTGGCGAGGACGTGTTGAAGGAACTTCAGGCTGTCCGTGAGTGGGCCAAATTGGGAGAAGTGCGTCAGCGAGAGTTGCAAACCTTTATGCTGGAAGCTTCCGTGCACTTTTTCAGAAACGATATCACGGCAATGCAGCGGGCGATGGTATCGGCATTGACGCTTTCGGCACGGGGTGGATTTACCCGCTCGGTTTTAGACGAAGGGCCGCATGTTGGCCGTATGTTACAAGCCTGTTTAGGGCATCCCCTCGTGCAGAACGAGGCGCGTCGCTTGTTGGAAGAATTGGGTGTTTCAACGGCGTTGCCGCAGGAAACTGCGCCCCCTCCCGTAGAAGCCCTCAGTGGCAGGGAACTGGAACTGGTTGCGCTTCTGGATGAAGGGATGAGTAATCAGGCGATCGCGGAAGCACTTGGCATCAGTGCCTCTACGGTAAAAGCACATTTACGCAATATCTACGGAAAGCTGGGGGCTCGGAACCGGGCCCATGCGCTTGCTATCGCAAGGCAGAATAATTTGCTGAACAGTTGAACAATCGACTTGGGGTCGTCGGGTTAAATGGTGTACGATTAACGGCTTTTTACAATTTTTTACAATTGTTAACCGAGAGTTGAACCGTGGTACTCGAGCTGACCTTATATGTGGTTTTTGGCGCGTTATTCTGGACGCTGGCCAAGCGTTTTCCAGATCGAAAGGTGCATGAAGCGCCCGAATGGAAATGGGATTTGATTGGTATTGTTGCCGCCGTCGTCTTCATAGTGCTTTACGATACAGTCTTTGATGCACCACTTTTTAACTTGGCCGAGGGATGGACAGGGCTGGTTAAGTGGCAAAATCAAACCTTTGATCACTGGTCTGTCTGGCTGATTCTGCTGGTTTATTTCGTGCTGGCGGATTTCGGTACCTATTGGGGGCATCGCCTCCTGCATCAGTCATGGCTTTGGAAGCACCATCGATTCCATCATACCCTGCGCAATGTCAATGTGTTGTCAGGTCTGCGTGCCGGATTTGTCCATATCCTGTTCTCTGTCGGGCCCTATACGATTGCAGCCGTCTTTGTACCTGTGACCAACTATGAAACGCTGCTGACGGTGATCATGGTCTTTACCATTTTGAATCAGCACTACTTGCACAGCAATTTGAATGTCCCCGGGGCCCGTTGGCTGGAGTGGGTCTTGATGACACCGCGTGCGCATCTGATTCACCACGTGGCCCGCGAGGAAATCGCAAACGCCAATTTCGGTACGTTTCTCACGGTCTGGGATCGGCTATTTGGCACCTGGGTCAGTCCCGATGAGGTGAGCCCGGAGGAGCATTACGGATTGGATGACGTGAAAACTCACTGGCGAATGATTTTTGGCTTGTCTGTTCCGGAAGACCGTTCGCCTTCCTGAAGTATTGGCGGTATGACTGAGATGATGCAGGCTTTGTTTGTTTCGCATGGGGGAGGTCCATTGCCCTTGCTGGATGATCTTGGGCATCGGGAGATGGTCGCCTGCCTGAAAGACATCGCTGCGCGGCTCGCGCGCCCGGAGGTGATTCTGGTCGTCAGCGCCCATTGGGAGACCGATGTCCCCGCTGTAACGTCGGCAGGTCAGCCTGCTCTTATCTACGATTATTCGGGGTTTCCGCCGGACGCCTATACCATTCAATACGCCTGTAAAGGGGAGCCGGCATTCGCGCAAGCAGTGGCCGCGGTGTTAACCCATCAGGGCATTCGCGCAGACCTGGATGCGGCCAGAGGGCTGGATCACGGTGTCTTTGTTCCGCTTAAACTCTTATACCCCCGCGCTGACATTCCGTGTGTGCAACTGTCATTGTCACGAGGGCTGGATCCAGCCTTTCATCTGGCCATTGGCGGCGCACTGCAGGCGCTTGCCGGGCGCAGGGTGTTACTCATTGGTTCGGGTTTTTCGTTTCATAACATGAGACAGTTTTTTGCCCCGGAGAATGCCGTCGCACGTCAACATAATACGGACTTTGAACACTGGCTGACTTCGGTGTGTTGTGACACCTCTCTGGCCGAAAACGAACGTAGAGACCAGTTGATTCACTGGGAGAATGCGCCAGGCGCGCGTTTCTGTCACCCCAGGGAAGAACACTTGCTACCTTTGCATGTGTGTTACGGCGCGATGCAGCGTGCTTGTGATGAACGATATGAAGTGACGATTCTCAATAAGAAATCCAGTATGCTCCTTTGGGCTTAAGCCGCTGATCCGCTGGCCAAACGTTCGTCTATCATCTAAATTGATATGCGAATCATTATCGATGTTTAGAGGATCATCTCAGATGAATCAGGGTTTGCCTCAGGACGCAACCAAGCGCAAGCTGCGGCTACTCATCGTGGACGATTCTGAAGATGATGTCTTTCTCATCATCTATAACCTGCATCAGGGCAGTGTCGATTTCGAGTTTACCCATGTTGAAAAACGAGAGGAGTTATCCCGCGCACTGCAGGATGGCGAGTGGGATGTCGTGATTACCGATCATAATATGATTGGCTTTACCTCTCAGGATGCGCTGGCGATCGTGCGTGCTGTCAGTCCTGATTTGCCGGTTATCGTGGTATCGGGTGACATTCGCGAGGATGTCGCCATCGGTGCGATGCATCTGGGTGCCCAGGACTATGTCATGAAGGACAATCTGGCGCGGCTTGTGCCTGTCGTGTTGCGGGAAGCCCGTCAGCATGAAAGCCGCAAAGCGCATCAGCAAATGGAAGAAAGCTATCGGTTTCTCCGCTACCACGACAATTTGACCAATCTGGTCAATCGACAGGAATTTGAAAATCGGATTAATCAGACGCTGGAGCAGGCCCGTCAGGACCGTGAGACCCATGTACTGATGTTCCTGGATCTCGACCAATTCAAAGTGGTGAATGAAACCTGTGGTCATACTGCGGGTGATGAATTACTGGTCAAAATCACAAAGACCCTCAAAACCTTCATGCGTGAACGGGATACCCTTGCCCGATTGGGAGGGGATGAATTTGGCATTCTGCTGAATGGGTGCAACAAACCGGCCGCCTTGAGTCTGGCGCAGCAGATCAAAGAAGGCATACGTGAGAGTCGTTTTGTCTGGCAAGGGAAAACCTTCGAGATCACCGTCAGTATCGGGGTCGTGGAAATTAACGAGCACGTATCTGACTCGCATGAATTATTGAGCTGTGCAGACATCGCTTGCTATGCCGCCAAAGATCGTGGCCGTGACACCGTCGTTTGGTTTTCGCCCGACGATGAAGAGTACAACAAGCGTAAGTCGGATATGCAATGGGCGCCGCGAATCCGGGAAGCCATCGCGCAGAATCGATTTGTCTTATTCCATCAGCCGATGGCCCCGCTTGGCCGACATCAGGGGCTGCATACCGAATTCCTGCTTCGTCTGCGTGGCGACGACCAGGGGCTGATTCCGCCAGGTGCCTTCATGCCGGCAGCAGAACGTTATAATCTGATGCCCTTGATTGATCGCTGGGTCGTGCGTCAGGTGTTCGATTATTTGCATCGAACCGGGCGAGGAGGGGCGCATGAAGGAACCTATTTTATCAACCTGTCAGGAACGACCCTGAGTGATCGATCCTTTTTCGATGACGTCCGACAATTGCAAGCACGTTTGGGCATCCGCCCCGAGCGTATCTGCTTTGAAATCACCGAAACGGCCGCGATCGACAACCTGTATGATACGGTTGAGTTTATTAACGAAATCCGGCAGATCGGTTTCAAATTCGCGCTCGATGATTTCGGCGTGGGGCTAAGTTCTTTTACCTATCTTAAAACCTTACCGGCGGATTACCTTAAAATTGATGGCAGCTTTGTGCTGAACATGCTTCAGAACACCATTGACCGTGGCATTGTAGAGTCCTGCAACACCATCGCCCACGCGGCAGGCTTGACGACCATTGCTGAATTCGTCGAGAACGATGCCATCACTGTGGCACTCAAACAAATTGGCGTAGACTTTGCGCAGGGGTATGGCATTGCCAAACCAGGACCGCTGTCTGACGTCTGATCGGCATTCATCTTCTCTGGCGTCGCTTCTTTATCGTCTGGCTGCCTGGTCTGTTCTCCCTTTATTGGTGTTGATCGTGCTCTGCGACATTGTCGCGCGCAGTTTTTTCGATACGCCGCTCACCTGGGCTCATGAAACCTTGGGTTTTCTGTTGCTGGCTTTTTTTGCCTTGAGTTTGCCGCGCACCCTGGCAGACCAACAGTTGATCACTGTGGATGCAATTGATTTTCGGAAGGGCTCAGTCGGGGGCAGGCTAAGTCGTATTGTGATTGGCTTTACCGCGGCACTGGTCGGAATCGCCTTGCTGTGTATGTCGGGGCAGGCTGCCTGGGACATGTACCGGTTTCAGGAAAGGGCCTATACCTTTGCCATGCCACTTTGGCCCGTGGCGCTGCTTCCGGGACTTGCCGGAGGACTGATTTTGGTGGGGGTTATGCGTCAAATCGCGCGAATAAAGGGGCCTGAGGTGACGGAGAACCCGTCGTGATGCCGGAAAGTATCGGCATGGCCGTTTTAATTGCACTGTTCTTACTGCTCCTGCTGCGCGTACCGATTGGTCTGGCCATGATTCTTTGTGCACTTGTCGGTAATGCCGTATTTCAGGGCGTCACGCCCGCCTTGGTGCAACTCCAGTTAGTGCTCTGGGAGATGACAAGTGACTTTGTGTTATTGACCTTGCCCTTATTCATCTGGATGGGCTTACTGGCGAAGCAGGCTGGGCTTGGTGATGACCTGGCCAGCTGTGTTCGCTGCTGGATGGGGCGCTTGCCAGGAGGACTGGCTGCGACTTCTGCGCTCAGTTCGGCGGGCTTCGGCACCCTGACGGGTTCCAGCGTGGCGACGGTGCTGACGATGGGCGGCATGATGCTGCCAGAAATGAAACGGTATGGTTATCAGCCTGCATTCGCGGCGGGTTCCATCGCCGCGGGCGGAGTTCTGGCTATTCTGATTCCCCCCAGTTTGCCGCTGATTTTTTATGGCGCCTGGACGGAAACCTCAATTGCAGCCCTTTTTCTGGCAGGGATCATTCCGGGGCTGATGCTAACGCTGCTTTTTTTGGCGTCGATCGTGTGGCGCAGCCTGCGAAGCCCCTCCTGGGCACCCGGCATGGGTGAGGCCGGGTGGCCCGAGCGATGGCAGGCGCTGTGGCGTCTACTCCCTTCTCTGAGTGTTCTGTTTCTTGTGCTGGGGTCTATTTACAGTGGCGTCGCAACACCCACCGAAGCGGCGGCAGTCGGTGTGGTGGGAATCCTGGGCATCGGCGTCGTGCGAAGACGGTTGACAGGGCCCGCTATTCGTGAGGGCTTACTGGACAGTACTCAAGTGTCCTGTAATTTGTTTTTGTTGTTACTGGGCGGGTTGTTACTCAGTCGATTCTTGTCACAAACTGGCCTGATCGAAAGTGGGTTGGCCTCAATTGCCTCGCTCGGAGCCTCTCCACAGGTAATTTTGATTTTACTCATGCTTTTTTATCTCTTGCTGGGCGCCTTTCTGGACACCTTTGGCATGATTCTGCTGACTTTGCCCTTTGTGTACCCCTTGGTGACTTCGTTAGGTTATGACCCAGTCTGGCTGGGTGTATTTCTGGTCTTAATGATTGAGCTGTCGCTGATGACTCCACCGATCGGCCTCAATGTCCTGGTACTCAGGCAACTCGCGCCCGACATACCGTTATTTCAGATCTACCGCGGCGTCATTCCTTTTGTTCTGCTGACCTTAGTGCTGGCGGTTGTCCTGATCTATATACCTTCGCTGGTGCTCTGGTTGCCAGCTCACCTGACGACGCGATGATCTTGCGTGCAAGGCAAGTGACTTTCGCCAGTTGGTCTATTATGGTAGTTGTAAGGGTTTAACAACAATTTATGGGGAACCACCCCGCTTCCACAGGAGATCAAATGCCTCTTTCGCGACTTGCTCTGGCGGTTGCTTTGTCAACGCGAGCGTTAATTGCCTTTGCTGAGGAAAATAAAGAGACTCAGCCGGTAAAATTAGACGATGTCATCGTTACAGCGACCAAGGAAGGGGAAGTTTCATTGCAGCAGGTGCCTCTGGCAATTTCAGCTTTTACAGGCGAGGATCTCGAGGCGAGTGGTGTCAAAAACCTGGAAGACCTGCAATACCAGACTCCGGGCCTGAACCTGACCCGCAACGGTCAGGCGACACGACTTTATTTGCGCGGTATTGGGACCAACCTCGATTTTATTGGGTCTGACCCCAGTGTTACTTTGCATACGGATGGGGTCTACCAGTCCAGAACGTCGACCGTGTTAAATGACCTGTTTGACGTGGAACGGGTTGAGGTGCTCCGTGGTCCCCAGGGCACGCTTTATGGTCGGAATTCTATCGGCGGCACCATCAATGTGGTGTCCAGCCTGCCAACAGAGGAGACAGAAGCCCGCGTTGCGGCGGATGTCGGCAATTACCAGCAGACCCGAGTAGAAGCCATGGCCAGCGGTGCGCTGGCAGCACCTCAGCTACTGGGCCGGATTGCCGTATTGAAAGCCGATCATGATCCCTATGTCGACAACCTTAACCCGAATGGTATTGAGGGTCTGATGGATGATGATACGTTCAGCTCCAAAGGCTCGCTGCGTTATCTGATGGGCGATAGAGGTGAGTTCATACTGCGCGGCGATTACACCCAGATCGATCGTGCAACCGGGGCCTATAAGCCCACAGGGCTGGATCTGGTCGGGAATCCTTCTCCTTTGTCAGGGGCAACCAATGTGCCGACGGATCCCAGGGAAATGAACATCTCTTATGCCTCACCCTTTGTCGATCTGCAGGACCGTGGTACGTCTGGTGAACTACAGTATCGCCTGACGCCCTCAACAACCCTGGTCTCCATTACGGGGTATCGGGATCTTGATTTTCATACCATTGAAGACACGGATGGCAGCGATCTGAATGTGATGGTGACAGAGCTTGATGACCAGCAGGATCAGCTCTCTGAGGAGTTGAGATTGCAAACGGTGGCAGGTCCCTGGTCAACGGTTTTAGGTCTCTTCTATCTTGAAGAAGACCATCGTGCGAATACCACGGTCAATCTGAATGCGGCCGGTCTCGCCAATAACTTCATCGCAGGAAACGAGACGACGGCCTACGCGGCCTTCGCACAGGCAACCTACGCATTTACGCAGAGGCTGAATGCTATGCTAGGTCTTCGTTACAGTTACGAAGAAAAACACTTTACCAACCTCAATACCGTGCGCAATACGACTGGCGCTACCGTTAGTAGTTTTCAGGTGGATGAAACGGTTGATTGGGATGATGTGAGCCCGAAAGCAGGTCTGATTACACGTTCGAGAAAGGGCCTATGGTCTACGCGTCAATCAGCCAGGGCTTTAAAAGTGGAGGCTTTAATCTGACGTCCAGTGATCCGGGGTTTGATCCTGAGACCGTATGGTCCTATGAACTGGGTGCAAAAATGGATTGGCAGCCGCAGCGTTTACGTAGCAACTTAGTGCTGTTTTACTACGACTATAAAGACCTGCAAGTCTCAGATTTTACACGCCCTGGGGTGCTCTCAATCAGCAATGCTGCCGATGCAACGGTTAAGGGATTCGAATTGGAAAACCAGTGGATGCCGACCGTCGACTGGTTAATTGCGCTGAATTACGCTTACCTGGATGCCACTTACGATAGCTATCTTGCTCCAGCAGGACCGGTTTTGGTGGATGTATCAGGTAACTATCTGAATGCAGCGCCCAAGCACAAACTCAATGCAGCCGTTGAATATTTTCAGAACCTGTCGGCAGGCACGCTCAGCTATCGGGTGGAGTATGCCTGGCAGGATAAGCAATTCTTCACGTCGTTCAATCGTGAAGTCTCGTCTCAGGACGCATATGGCCTGTGGAATGCGCGCCTGGGTTTCCTGACCCTGGATGAACGCTGGGAATTTCAGGCGTATGGGGAAAATCTGGCTGACGAGAACTATTCCACCTCAAGCCGGGAGTTCACCGCAACTCATGTCGGGGTAACCAAAGATGTGGGGCCGCCGCTGACCTTCGGAGGGAAGGTTGTTTACCATTTCATGTAGTCGGGAACGGTATTCAGGCGCCTGATTTTGAGAGTCAATCCGGCTAAGTTTACGATTGTTCAAAACCTGTCGGTGGGTTCGTGGTGCCGGGTCGATCGCGCAATCAGTCATGATGACGGGCGGCAAGTGATACTGAAATCCTTGCTCGACCCCGTCCCGGCACCTGCGGTAGAGGTTCGTTTCAGGCGCTGCTTTGAGTTGCTCTCGAACCTCGACCACCCCAACATTGTCCGTCCGATTGCCTGGTTAGACCAGTCAGTTCCGCTGTCGTTCGTTCTTGAAGACAATCAGAGTATCGATCTTCTCCAGTATATCCAGCGGCAGGCACCAGAAGGACTCGCTCTCGAGCCCTTTCTGAGGATTGCCAGCCAGTTG
>JADJWY010000003.1 GCA_016716085.1 Hahellaceae bacterium | reverse complement strand
AGGCGGATGAGGTGACCTACCCAGCACATTGTGTTGCGGTACGAAATCGAATTGACCTGATCAACGGAAAATCGAAGCGCGGGACATCCTGATTTGTGTGAAACGAGAAGATGCTTCAAGTTACCCGGGCCTCTCAACAGAAGGGTGATTTTCGCAACGGCTGTCTTCAGGATATTCACCGTCTTCCGGCATTTGGTTATTTCCCGACCTACACCCTCGGGCACTCAACGCTGCCTAACTGTTCCACGCCATCAGGCGGGATTTACCGGAGCTGGATGAGTGCTTGCTGGAGCGGCGATACAGTTCCCCTGCGGCGCGGCGACTACCCATATCTGGTCACACGGATGCCGACTGAGCACGCCTGACCGATGCAACAGGCCACGGGGAGACGACCTCGGCAGCCTACTTCCTGCAACACATTCGCAGACGCTACTCAATCAGTAGCCGCGGATGTTCTTATTCGGGCACATCGATCCGATCACTTGGGCGACTCCAGCAATCTCGCGCAAACGTGCATCAATGATGCGGGACGGGTGTTCGAGGCGGAGTTCGCCCAGAGTTTGCCCACCCGCATCCGGTCGTTGATGATTTCGATCAGCAGCTGGGTGGCCTGACACCAGCTTCGTGCGAGATCGTGATAGTCACCGCAGGCATCTGAGACGGCGAGTGGGTATTCCTTTCCGGTGAGCCGAAAATTTCTGATAAATATCCCGTGACGCCGGAATCAGACCGCTTGACGGGAGGAGTTTGAGCAGAGAGACGGTCCGAGACTCCAAGGCCGCCACAATCGGCTCAAAGGTGGGAGAGGCTAACAGGATGGGCAGGGGCTGCCCACGCATTTTGGAGCGCCTCGCTAAGTGCCTGGGCGTTCAGATCCGCTAATAAAAAAAAGCCGCCCCCGATAGGCCCGGATTTGCTTCCTCTGCCAGCCCCTGACCACCCTCCGATGGACAGTCCTGGCCTCTCGGTAGGCGTCAATTTCATGCCGAACATAATCCGGGGCAGGCGATGAACATTTCCACCCAGTTCCAGAAATGTAATCAGACAGCAGTCCCGTAATGTAGACACCTCAGCATTGCACGTTGGGCCAGTCTTTGATCAAGCGCCGAGAACGACCCTTTCAGATAGGCTCGTTTTTGCCGATAAAGATTGATCAGTTCCGCCGCTTCCGACATAGTTCTAGTTTATTCCCTCAGCAATGCTGGGTTTGAAACAATTTCTTTAGCATAGTCGACCCTGAGCCATGTCCGCACTTTTCCTTTTTTCAGCCAAAACCGTTTTCGCCTTCGCACGGGTGTGCTCACACTCCCTTTCTCTGACCACCGGCCGAGGCCTCGCTGATACGGTCTGGCTAAAGAACAATGACCGATTAACAGGGGAGATACGCTACGGAAGCTAATGCGCTGGTGATAAAAACAGGTGCCTTGGGGACGGCGGTGATCGGGCGGTCGTCGATTCGGTCATTTGAATCAACGCAACCCGCTCGAAGTCGAGCGCCGAGGGGTCGAGGGGATCACGCTGACAACCTCTACCGTGGCGAAGAGGGGACCGTCACAACCGCCAGTGGAGAGGTCATCCCGCTAAAAATCGATTCATTCGCTGGCACGGCCCAATGCCCGCCTCGATAGCTGGACAGGATGGGGATTTGGACTTTCGATCTGGACATTAAAAATGGCGATGAAACCCAACAGATCGAAGTTGACCTCGATACCACGCTGGAGAAGCAGCGATGGCGGCATCGGGCCGAATCGGAATTCGACTATGAAACACGGCGGGGGGGCAGAAAAGCGAGGACACATCAGATCACCTCGGTGACCAGCGATTACTTTTTCACCGACCAGTGGTTTGTCAGGAGCCGAGGGTGGGCAAAGGCCGCAATCGACTCAATAACAATGAAAAATATTGGGTGTACGGGGGGTGGCGTAGGTCATCGCTTTCTTCCGCACCGCAAAACTCCCTCGAAGCAAGCAACCGGGGAGATCACACGCTTTCGTTACAGCTGGGAAACCACTGATAACGCAACCGACCCTTTGCTGCTCCGCTTCAACTCTATGTCGCTAACACTCAAATACGAAGAGGAAATGCAATGGCTTCCGATTACGTTTAAGGCGGAAGGTGTTTATTCCGGCCCTACTCCATCCCGCTGGATCAAATCATCGACGCAGAGAGGTCAGCGTGCGGCACAAATTCAATCACTGGGTTGGACTGACGTTTAAAACCGAATGGGATCGCACTGATGCTGATGACATCAAAACCCAGGATGTGAGAACGCTGTTGGGGCTGGGCGTCAGTTGGTAGCCCTCCACACGACGCGGGGTGTGCGGAGGCTGTTTCTGAATGCCCCTACTCTGGTGTTCCTCGCAGCCCGACACCACCTGCCCCAAGATACTCATAGGGGTCGAAACTTTCTTCGACCTTCTCCCCCACTTTTGCGGAAGGTGTCAATCACGTGCTCAAGCTCGTCGGTCATAAACTGAAAAAGTCTCTGGATGAGACGATGCCAATGGGCTGTTCAGCATCATCAACCACGGGCAGATGGCGAAAGGCCTGTTTGCGCAATATCGCAGCGCAGGCCTTGATTGCCGTCGATGCTTGACCGCAACAGGATTCAGGGTGCAGACCTCCTCAACGCGAACCTGATCAGCGTTACGCCCTCGGCGACGACGCGGTTCAATATATCCCGCTCAGTGAATATACCGACCATCTTACCACTCAGCATCACCCAGGACGGCCCCAAGTGATTCTCTTTTTCATTCGTCGGCTAACCACGGCAACGCTTTCGTCCGGGCTTGCCGTGACCAGATTGGTCTTCATTACATCCTTTACTAGTGCCATAGCAGTTATTTCCTCTACTTTTTTTATCGTCATTCACCGATGGCGGTGATAATCGTGTTCAGCTTCTGACTGAGCTGACGAATCAGTGGTGCACAGAGGCTCATTTCATGACGATCCGCCAGGTAGCCGGGGTCGTTATAACTGACAAACACATTCCTGCAGGTCTTCCCAGATCAACAGCTTCATTGGTAAGTCAATTCCGACGGTGGGGTGAACACTGGATCAGACTGGCACCCAACCCGAGATTGCCAACAGGATCAAGCTGCATATCGCGCACCGAACCCTGCTGGCGCCACCCTGAGCGTGATCCATCTGCAGAAACACCGTCATTTTTTCCTTTGAGAGCACCTGAGTGCTTTCGCCGCGGTTTCGTCAACTGTCGCCGCACCTGCCGCATGAACGGCCATCATCTGCCGAGGCATGCCCCCACACAACTATCAGCACCGTCCACAAGGCTAGTGCTTTTAGGCTGATCCCTGTATTGATCCGCATCATCTTAAAGGGGATTTTCACCATCATTCGCCTCCTTCCATTTGCGGCCAAGACTACCTTATCAGACTTTGGTTAATAGCTTTTTCTCCTGCCCATAGGAAGATAAGGTAAACACGCATCGCCCAAAGGTGCCGGCATGTCGGACTCCCTAAAAACCCTGATTGGCTTACATCAATCACTACGCGCCATTCAATCAGATGGACGACCGTGATCTTGGCTATCTGCTTGAAAACTGCGTCTTATCTTACTTTCCCTCAGGCACAGAAATCCTTTCGCCTGCGCATGGCAAGTCGAACACTTCTACATACTCAAGCAAGGCGAAGTGCGGGAGAACGAACGGCACTGCCACAGGAAAATGCTAATACAACCTTGTTATCGGCCCTGTGACTGCTTTCCGATGGCGGCATTGGTGGGCGAAAGGCCACGCGAACGACTCATATCACGACGCAGGATACGTTTTGTCTGGTCTGCGCGAAATCGATCTTCGTCGAACTGTTTACACGGAGTAGCGCCTTCCGGGATTTCTGCCTGCGTGGGGATCAGCAGCCTGCTTGATGTGGTCAACCGCCAGATTCAGGAGGTCGCAGGCGCAGGTAGCCCTGAGTGATCATTTCTCACTGGACACTTCCTCCTGACGCTCAGCCGACGCAGACCTGTCGTGTGTTCGCCCGACACGGCGATCCGCGAAGCCGCCAGACGGATGCATCAGCAAGGCGTGGGCTCGATTGTGATTGCTGGGGAGGACGCCATTCCGCGAGGCATTTTCACCCTCCGGGATCTGCGTCGAATCGTTGCAGACCCGCGCATCAGCCCGGAAGGGCCGATTGCCAGCGTTATGGCGAATAACCCCCGTCGGGCTGCCCGCAGGTGCCACGGCGTTTGAAGCAGCCCTTACCATGGCGAAACACCATTTTGCCCATATTTTACTGCTGGAGAATATTCGCTGTGTCGGAGTTATTTCCAGAGCGGGACCTCTTTCCCTGCAGCGCGTCAATCTGGTTCATATTGCCCGCACGATGGCTAATGCACCTAGCGTCGCAGCCCTTGCTGATATGCAGGATGAAGTGGGTCGCCTTGCGGAAACCCTGATTGCCTACGGCGCCAGCGCAGATCAGATTAACCGGCTGATCACGCTACTGAATGACTACACGACGCGACAGGCCATTCGCCTGACACTCAAAACCCAGCACACCTCTGACATCCAGTTTTCCCGCTAAGTTTTGGCAGCGCCGGACGCAAAGAGCAAACACTACTGACCGACCAGACAACGGCATTGTCTTTGTCTCTGGGACAGACCCTGATATTTCCCGCCAAAGACCTCATGCCTGGCCAAACAAATCAATGATGCCCTCGCACAGTGTGGCTTCGCGCTTTGCCCGGGCAACATCATGGCAAGCAACCCCAGCTTTGTCGCAGTCAACCCGAGTGGCATCAATGGTTTGAACGGTTTATCGACGCTGCAACACCTCAGAACCTCCTGAACTCCTGCATTTATTTCGATCTGCGCGTGCAATGGGGCGATACATCGTTACTGGAGCAAACCCGGCTCGCCATCTCCGAAAGACTGCGCCAAAACACGCTGTTTCAACGAATGCTTGCTGAAACCGCCCTTCAGCGACGCCCACCACTGGGTCTGTTCAGTCATTTCGTGACGCAAAATCAGGGGGATAAAAGGCATTGATCTGAAGAAGGAGGGACTTTCCCCTTTGTGGATGCCGCAAGAGTTCTTGCTTTAGCGCATGGCATTTCTGAGACAAACACTCTCTCACGCTTACGGGGGGCTGGAAGCTGCAGGCGTGCTCCGAATCACCCGACGTGAACGCCTGGTGGAAGCCTACCAGTTTATCCAGCTGCTGCGCTTGCGCTGGCAACTGGACGCATTGCGGAAAAACGGTCCCCAGCAATCTTGTTGCCCCCGGAATTGCTGAATCCGCTCGATCAGCGGATACTCAAAGAGGCCTTCCGGCAAGCTCAGCGTTTGCAACGAAAACTGGCCTCGGAGCTATCAATTATAATGGGACTTTTCAGAACCACTCTGCACTGGCCACCTCCAGCACCGGAGACCCTCTGGAAAAACTCACCTGGTGCGTCATCGATACCGAAACCAGCGGCCCTGGATACCATGCGCGATCGCGTGCTGTCTTTGGGTGCATTCGATGTTTCGATGGCGGGAATTGTGCTGAACAGGCGCTTTGAGGCTGTTTTAAAAATCGACATTCCGCTCAACGAACACAACATCCTGATACATCGGCTGACACCGCAACAATTAACCCGGGCCGGGAACTGCGGAGACCTATAGCCGCTTCCTGCGCCATACGTGATAAACCCTTGCTGGCCTTCCATGCCGCGTTCGACAAAGCCATGCTGGAGCGTGAACTCCGTATAAACCTGAACCTGACCTGCCGACTTCCTTTCAGCGATGTCGCTTCTGGCTCAGGGCATTATTCCCGGAACAACGGCAGTTCCGCACACTGGATGATTGGATGGCGCACTTTCGTCTGGAGATGCCGAACCGCCATCAGGCGGCGATAGATGCGCTGTGTACTGCAGAACTGGCGTTAATCGCTTTACATCAAGCGCAGCGTCAGGGTCTGCAGACCCTGAAGCAACTTGATGAGACTGTCAGGACCTCAGCCGCTCTGCATGCCTTGTCGCATTAGAACCTGTCAGTTTTCTGCACCCTTAATTAAGGCACATGCGGGGGCCTGATTAAGTGGGCCTGCGACCGTCAGGCACCGTTTCTCGCCAGTGGGATGAACGCCCCCATCTGCCGCACAGCCGACTTCAAGTTCCAGCCCTCGCCATTCCAACCCAACATGCGATGAGGCGCGCCCCTTCCAGAAAGATGACTCCGCGTCCCTGTAAATCAATGACGGCCCACTGCTCAGGTTTCCGTGCAACTTTAACCACTGCACGCGCCCGATCGAAATCGGTTGCGTCGACAAATTGTGCCGGGATCACCCACTGGGCTCGCGAATTGAGAAAGCCCCAGCGACCAGCCACCGTGGCTCTCGCCGGCCCTCGTGAAACTGACCCACGCTCCGCACACCAGGCGGTACAACGGCCAGCCGATCACCTTCCCGGTTGATAAACCAGCCCTGATCATTGTCCTCGTCGCCAGCCCCTTCTACATAGGCCAGATCCTCGCGAAAATCATTCACGCGGGCAAACTGAGGGGCCAGCAGAACTTTACGGGCGTCCAGATCAAAGAACCCCCATTTGTCACTCAACTTGATGGATACAATCGAGGAGTCTTGAGACACCCGGACATCCTGATAAATCGTGAGGCAGAATCACATCCCCTTTCGATCCACCGTGCCACAGCCCACCGGATTGCCTGGGCCGGGCGCACAGGCTATTGCCACATTACGGGTGTAATACGCGCCACACTGCCGATAGCTGCGGGAACCCAGCACCCGACCAGAGGCCTTGTCCAGAAAACGGCACTGATCATTACGCCGGTCCACCCGCGTTTCGTCGCGTTGTGCGATTTAGACACGCAGACACTGCGCTCAAGCGGAAGAGCCGATGCACACCGCTGACTCTTGAGATCGACAACCCGGGTTCAGCATTCCCATGGAGAGGCAACAGCAGCCCACCCCACAGGAAAACAGACATTAGACGGCACGCCAACCGCAGAACGGCCATGAAAACTTAACGCATTTTAGGAGAACGCGCGCCGAAGGCGTGCGAGCGCGCAGGCGTGGGCAGCGGCTGCTGGCGCTGGACGAATAATTCTTCAACCCGAAAATGTTCGTCTGGACGGATACCACTGCAGCAGGCTCTGACGCTTGCCAGCCCGCCAACCAGAGAAATTGCAACCTGACCTGCCAGCATGACCTGACCTGCATCCTGAACCTTAACCTGATCGACCAGCAGGTTTTTTACCCCGGTCGCATCTTCGTATTCGAGCCAGAACCCCACTGGATTAACCGGCAAACGATAAAAGCGTAACCACAGCGCTGCGTTGAAGTGTACCCGGTAGGTTTTAAGTGACGACAGGTCTGAATCCCGCCCAAGCCCAACAAGCGTCTCATCGGTGAGGCTTTACGTTGCGCAAAGCCCTTACCAAAGACATCGCTGTATTCTGATACCGGCACATTTGCCAGCTTCTTGAGCACGGGGTATGACCGGCTGTCGGTTTACTCATCGTGTCGGCGCTCTGCGTCATCGACAAAGTCCTGAACTAGGGTGGACACTCAACAGACTCGCACCGAACAGCCAAATCGGGGTACATCCGTTGTCACTGGGCGTCCATTAATGAAGGAATTACACGTTGTTACATTTATATAAAGTATGCTAACCAAGCGTGATACAATCATCAAGTATTTTCATGGCAAATAGGTAGGCTATCGCAATATGAACACCGAGAATGATATGAGCCTCACGATGAACAGTGCCGAGTTGTATCGCGAGGAAACGTTTACGGACCAGAAAGTAGGAACACTGCGACGCATGACCCCTGTCGATGCGGAAGGCAATACGGATCCTCGTCGTCCCGTTATTTATATCGGTCAGGCGCAGATGATGACGCCCGCTGGCGCGCTGCCGCTCAGCTTCGAAATCCCCGCCGCGACGCTGGCTGAAGCATGCACCCAGTTTGGTGATGCCGCGCGCAAGGCCATGGAAGAAACCATCGAAGAACTCAAAGAAATGCGCCGTCAGCAAGCCTCTCGTCACTCGTCATTCCCCGGCGGGTCTCCCGGTGGCATGGGAGGAATGGGAGGAATGGGTGGTAAGATTCAGTTCTAATCCATCATGTCGACTCTCAGGCGGTACGCCTGACCGCTGTCCAGACGTTCGGTTGAATAATGAATGACACCTGCCTCGCGGGTGTCTGAATCCGAATAACGCTCTGCCAGCTCAACCCACTCCCCCGCCCGCACTCGTCGCCGTGTACTGAGATTACCCCGTTGCACTTGCATGCCGTCGGCCCCCAGTGGGCGAGCCTCAGCGACCTCTATTTCCAGCTCAACTTCGTTTTCTCCTACGGCGCGGGGTATCACACGCATCCCGCTGTCCAGCGACTGATAGTCTTGCCTGACACCACTGCCCTGTGCCCCGGTATAGACCTCAGTCACCACCGGCCGCATCACCCCTTGCTGAATCAACACCGGCGTGTGCTCCAACACGGTCACGGTTTGTACCTGATTACTGCGCGTGCTGATCTGGCGCCCCTGAAAACCGATCGCCACATTTGAGGTCGAAGACGTCACCGTCGCGCCAGCGCCCACCCCCGTGCCGCTGGACACGCCCGCCCCGCCGGTTTCCAGGGTGATACGAAATTGACGACGACGCTGATCCAACGAGGCAATGGCTTCCAGCGCCTGCTGTATGACGCGGGTATTGCGCCCGCGCAAGATCAACTGCTGATTCATGCCAGACACGGTCAGTTCATCCGGGTTAAACAACTGGCGAAGCTGCGGCAGCACGGCTTCTGCATCCGTGTAGTTCAGTCTGACGGTCTCGATTTCCTGACCATGTACGGCTGTCGCCAGAAGCAGTACCAGCATGAGTATGCTCAGGCGGGCAGATAAAAAGACAGATGACAAGAACGCCATTTCCGTTACTGAACCGGCCTGTTTCACGTGTACCCCCTCGGAATTAGACACCTGTAAGCCCTTGGTTTATGCTGCCGATCTCTATCGCCATATTGAAGAGTATAGATGAAAGCCAACCCCGAACTCGTCCTGCAAAAGGGGGCAGACCGCCGCCTGCGCGCGGGCCATGTGTGGATTTACTCCAATGAAGTGACACCCGACGCAGCCCTTGAATACCTTTACCGCCGGTCAGCAGGTGTCTGTCCTCGCGACCAATGGAAAGCCTCTCGGTACGGCCTTTATCAATCCTCAAACACTCATTTGTGGACGGCTCATCTCACGTACTCCCGACCTTTGATGACGGCACCCTGCTGAGAGAGCGCATTGCAAACGGCGGCCGCCATGCGCAACCAGCGGTTTGAGAAGCCATTTTATCGAATGACCTTTGGTGACAGCGATGGCCTGCCCGGTCTGGTCATTGACCGCTTCGGGGACGTCGCCGTGGTGCAGATTTCGGTAAACGGGATGGACACCCTGCAGGCAGACATTTCATCTTGCCTGAAACAGGATCACGGTATTCAGCGCGTCATTTTCAAAAACGATGGCAAAATGCGCGCCGCAGAGGGTCTGGAAACCCGCGTGGAAAGCACTGATGACCCCGCCCTGGAAAATATCATGCTGGAGGAGAATGGCGTCCGGTTTGAAGTTTCGGTCGCACAGGGACAGAAAACAGGCTGGTTCTATGACCACCGCCTGAATCGCGCCGCGTTGGCGCCTTATGTTCGCGGGGCTCGGGTGCTTGACGTTTTCAGCTACGTGGGGGGCTGGGGGGTACAGGCCGCCGCATTTGGAGCGCGCCAGGTTCTGTGCATCGATAGTTCAGCACCTGCACTGGAACTGGCAAAGACCAACGCCCGTCATAATGGTTTGGACGACAAGCTCGGCACATTGTGCGGAGATGCCTTTGAGATGATGAAATCCTTGCGGGAAAGCAACGAAAAATTTGACGTCGTCATCGTCGATCCACCCGCCTTTATTCCGCGTAAAAAGGATATTCCGGCGGGTGAAGCGGCCTATACCCGCCTGAACCAACTGGCGATGCAGCTGCTGTTGCCCGGTGGCATTCTGGTGTCTGCCTCCTGCTCGATGCACCTGCAACGTGACCGCCTGCTCGACATCATTCGCAGCACGGCCCGCCACACGGATCGACACGCACAGCTGCTTGAACAGGGCCACCGGGGACCCGACCACCCGATATTGCCTGCGGTACCTGAAACCGACTACATCAAGTCGATGACGGTGCGCGTGCTGCCGTCTCTCTGAGGGACGGTTCGAGATTTGTTACCGAAATCGGCGATGGGGAGCCCTCGCCGATTCTCTCATGAAGCAAATTAATCTGATCGACGCCCACTTCGTAACTGTTCTTGTCTCAACTTATCGGCCAGATCCTTTGCCTGCACTTCGCGATCAAGTTCTTCAGAAAACTGATTCATCATTCGCTTTGCTTGCCCAATCCAGCGCCCGGCCGTCCGCGCGGCGGCATGGGGCAGGCGCTCAGGCCCCAGCACCAGCAGCGCGACGACGGCCGTTAACATGAGCTCAAGAAAGCCAATATCGAACATGGGCGCTCAGATCTCACTCTTTGCCATCTGTGATTGACTTTCGCTCATCTTCCGGCTGCATGGCCGATTTAAAGCCTTTAATCGCCCCCCCTAAGTCAGCGCCGATATTGCGAAAGCGCTTCGTTCCAAACAGCAATAGAACGATGGCGAGAACGATCAAAAGTTGCCAGATACTGATGCCACCCATGTTGACTCCACTTAACCTAGATCAAAGTTCCAATATCCTGCCGAACGATGTTGTCCATCGCGCGCTCAGCCACCGCTGCAATTGTCATCGAGGGGTTACAGGCCGCCGTGCTTCCTGGTATCAAGGCACCGTCCAACACATACAGACCAGGCTGATTACGCACCTGACCATCCGGGTCACACACCGTCTCCTATGCAGGCCCCGCCCAGCGGATGCTGGTACTGGGAACAATGGCATGCGTATCGCCCAACATGGAGCCAAAGCCTGCGATTTTGTACATGCGGGAAAGAATCCGGCTATGAATTTTAAAGTCACCTTCCCACTGCCAATCCAGCTTCACATCATTGGTTTCAGCATCGTAGGTCCAGGTGCCACGCTTGTCACTGATACCAAAGCCTACCATCATCGTGGTTTTGATATCTTTACCCAGTGGTGGAAGCGACGCCTGAATGATGGTGTTAGCCGTATCGGGATTATCCCATTCTTTACTTCCATAAATCACAGGGCCACCCCGATAGCACCACCAAAGCCCGAGAAGGGCCGACCTGTGTCACAATGCGGTCGGCGTTAGTGCCCCACCCGGTACCAAGCGCGGCGGGCAGTCCGGGAATCGTGCCTTCGCCCTTTGGCGCGAAGCAGCAGTTTCGTCGTATTCACGCTGCCCGCCGCCATAATCAATGCCGTGGAGGTAAAAATCTTTTTCTCCAGTAAGGTGCCACTCTCGTCCGTCACATTGACATAAACTTTCCACTTACCATCCCCTGCCCGAGCGATATGGGTGACATTGTGAAGTACGCGAAGGTCAACCGTGCCGGTTTGTTCCGCCTGCGCAATATAGGTGACATCGACTGAATGCTTGCCGCCATTGTTAACGCCCAGCGCGGCATCCCCGTTGGTGTAGGCAGGTGCCATTTCACCCTTGAGTTCCCGCAGGGCAAAACTCCAGTCAATTGGCATCGGAATTTTTTCAACCTAAATCCTGCAGTCGAAATATCGCTTGAAGAGAAAAAGGCGACCTGATTCAATAGGTTGTCGCCAAACAACAAACCGAATCAGAGTCACCTTTTTCATGAGCAAGAATACCCGCAAAAGCGCCCGAAAACCAAGCACAAAAATTCGCTATCAGCACACCGGAAAGAAATTGACCAGCCAGGCAGGTGTTATTCCTGCCATGCATTTCCTCGATCGCATCGGTTTCAATGAAGTCTGCAAGACCCACCTTGATCTGAAGCGCGGCATTAACGCCCGTTACAGCCTGGGCGACTCGATCTACCTTACGGTCATCGGCATCATTGCCGGTGCCACCTCACTCATGAAAGTGGTTTCCGTGTGGGCCGATCAGGTGTTGCGCGAGGTGGGCGGCTGGCTGTCGATTCCCGATGAAAGCACATTGGGGCGAATTTTCCGTCTTGGCCAGTTAAAGCAGGTGGCCCAGCTCGAGCAACTCAATCATGCCCTACGCCAGAATGTCTGGCACAAGGCGTTGACCTCCGGTATTTGGTTACCCGGTACCGTTTGTCGAGGCTGGATCGATGTGGACTCCACCGTCAAAACCGTCTACGGTCGCCAGGAAGGCGCCGAGAAAGGCTATAACCCGAACAAGCGAGGCGCCTGCTCGTATCATCCACTGGTTGCCTTTTGCAGTCACACCAAGGAAATTCTGCAGGCGTGGTTGCGCAGTGGCAGCGCCTATACCAGCAATGGTATTGTCGGCTTCATGCAGCAACTGGCTGCGCAGATGCCGCCCAGAATGCGCCTGATATTTCGGGGCGATTCCGGATTCTTTGTCGGGGAACTCATGGACTGGCTGGATCAGGCCGGCCATGGCTATCTGATCAAGGTTAAACTCAAAGGGCTGGCTGCCTTGCTCGACAAGCAGGCGTGGGAACGAGTACCCGGCCATTCCGGCTGGGAACAATGCGCCTTTCTCCATCAGTGCGGTCAATGGGAACAGCTTCGTCACTTTGTCGCGGTACGCCAAAAAAACACTGTTGTAAACACCGGCTCGCAACAGTCATTACTGAATGAGCCGGTCTACGACTGCTTCTGCTACGTTACCACAGAACGCTTGACACCCTGGCAGGCGCACACGACCTACGGGCAACGCGCCACTTGTGAAACCTGGTTGGATGAAGCCAAGAATCAAATGGGGCTGGCTCACATCAAGAGTCATGACTTTATGGCCAGCTCACTGCTGTTTCAGTGCGCTGTGATGGCGTATAACACGGTACGCTGGATGGCTCTGCTCAGCTACAATGACACCTTGAAACACTGGGAAATCCAGACCATCCGAACTTTTTTAATACGCACAGCAGGCCAACTTCTGCGCGGTAGTCATCAACTCAAGGTGAAAGTGCCAGACAACCACCTGTATCCAAGCCCGTGGGCCGACTGGTTGAAGTTGTCGTTCATCCACTGACCCGGTAGCATTTTACAAAATACGTTGACCAAAGGTCTGTTAACGGGCCGTGGCCAACTGTTGCCGATTACTGAAATCTGTAGGTAAAGTGCACGCAATGTGAGCAGTACAAGAGGCGGTGATGCTCTGTTTCTCAGGTTTGTGGCTTGCAAGAACGTTCTCAATGGTTCAGATTGGCACCGTTTTCAACACAGCCAGTGGTTACGGCGGTAGGTTGCAGGATTTAGGTTCAACGCTATAACCGGCTTTCGTGACCCGCTCAGCGAAGATTCGGGCTACCTGATAGGTCGGACTGTTAATCAGGGCATCCGGTGCGGTTTTCACTTTTAACATGGCGGTGACCCTTGGATAGTAAATTCTGTCCATCTGGTCGTAGTCGATACCGGCAGGCATGACCCGTTCAAACAGCGCCTTCGTAGGTTGCAGGGTCATCCCCTGATAAACCAGTGACCCACCCCCAACGCCGGAGGGCACATGATCGCCATGTGCTTGGTGAACACAGGCTCCAGCAAACCGGCAAATTTTTCAGTTTGATCCCAACGGGAGATTCAATAATCCCGGCACCTGATCGATCGAGGGTGCCGCCCCTAAGCTTGTGCCGATTTTATCCAGTGCTTCATACCAGATAGCCCGTTTATCGATCGAGCTGGCACGTGGAAAGGTATCTGCATTAGGCCCAGTCGGCCATCGAATGCCCAGGCTCAAGCACGAGAGAGCTTTATACCGGCTTCCGCAAATCTCAGCGCAGCGATCCCACCGCCAAAACCCCGAACCGATAATGACCACGCGGTGAGTCTCTTCGGAGACAGGCACATCTGCGGTTGTCGAGGAATCGGCGGAGTAACGGCAGCCGTCACCGTTTTCACATTTCCCCAGCATCCCAACTGCAGTGGCACCGGCTGCACCTTTCAACAGAAGTCTTCGCTTTTTGTCTACCATGATCTTTCCTGATTGTTGTCGTTAACGCGCATCGTAAAGGGGGTTATCAGGCTTGGTAATTTGTCGTTGGGACAAAGAGATGCGTGAACAGGACAGTACGGGCGTTATGGGAGGCAGATCACAAAATCTGTTTTCGGACAATTAATTAGCATTTTTAGTCTGGATTGGCGCCTGAGACGGACTAAAGCTTAAGGAGCCAAAGAACAACAACCCAATCAGGGAAGGAGATTGGTATGGATTCAGAATCCACGGGCTTGCTGCCCTGCTATTGTCCACAGCAACACTATCAGCACTGAGCGGCAACAGTCGAGCTGGGATTCACCCGAACATTGACCCTCAACCCCATCAGTACGACCAACTTTTTCTCGAGGGCCCAAGCAGGGGGAAAGCGTTAGTGGCGCTTCTGTTTGACACTGGGGTTCCTCCGCGAAATATCAGTCCGACACCCGCAACCACGCTGCACTACAATGCCGGTGCCCGTCCTGACGCTAAGTTATCCTTCATTTCCAAGCCCGATTTGATTTTAATCAGTTCGACTTTTCACACCAGACGAGAACGTAAGGGCGTGGTCGTGACAGCTTCCGCATCGGCCCCATGGCGTCAAATCAGTCGCTTAGCTTCTCAGACCTGTATGGTTCGGGCGGCGGCAGTTGCGGGACGGCAGGTGGGCCAGACTATTCGCTGGGGCATTCAGTTGGCCCCTATTAAAGACGGCGGGAACCTTTTAGCAGCCGCAATGGCCCCAAACGCTACAGATGGGCGCGGATCAACTCAAAGATGACGAATTGCGGTTTATCCTCTACAACAATCGGGCGGATTTAGGGCCGACAGGACTGATGAGTGGGCGTCTGAACCTCACCTCCTCAACCTTCAGCCCCTGCTCCGGTTCCGCTTCCGCGTCGGCCTGGCTTCTTCGACCGGCGGCCCGCAGGATGGCAGGTGATCAAAGCTCACCACAGGAACGCGCTTAGCCGCATGCTCACCCGTGCGCTTAGCCACTCAAAAAAAGCCCTGAAATCCCGGGGCTTTTCTGTACGGACTATCGTCTGAACGAGTGGGCAGCAGCCGGTCCGGTCGCGCCGCGCGGACACGAATGTCCTCGACCAGATGCTGAATCATCAGGCGGCTCCTGCGGTGACTTGCGCTACCACATAAGACACAGTTGACGAAATTCCAGCACCATGCCCAACGAACCGATCCCTTCCGGCAGAGATGCCGAACCACCAGTTATCATCGGTGGCCGTCGGGTTGATGAACTTGAAGTACACGATGTAGCTGAAGGTGAAGATCAGGCCAGTCAGCATCCCGGCGATGGCGCCTTCCTTATTCATGCGCTTGTAGAAAATACCCATGATGATGGCCGGGAAGAATGACGCGGCCGCCAGTCCAAAGGCGAAAGCTACAACCTGCAACGAAGCCGGGCGGGGTTAATTCCCTGAAATAGCCCACGACACCCGATAGCCACGGCGGCTGCGACCCTGCCGCTAACAACTCCTGCTTTTCACTCCTCGATGTCGGGCATCAGGTTCGATTTCAACAGGTCATCGGATATTGAGGTGGAATGACCAGCAGCAAACCGGCCGCTGTCGACAGCGCCCGCAGCAACCCACCGGCCGCAATCAGTGCGACAACCCATCCGGAAGGCCGGCAATTTCCGGATTAGCCAGTACCATGATATCACGATCGACACAGCCAGTTCATTTCCGTTGCCACTGGGCTCATTGGTTACCACCTCACCGGGAGGTACCGGTCGTCTGAGCCGGAAGGTCGGCGCCCCAGCAAACGGTGCGCCTGCAAGATACGAATCCGGCCGTCCTGGTTTTTATCCCTGCATGCCAACAAGCCCGCCTTTTCCGGTTGCAAACCACTCTGGCAACTGTTGATATTCGCTGTTGGAGACGGTGTTAATCAGGTTATAGCGGGCAAGGAGGCAACCGCCGGGGCCGTCGTGTAGAGAATGGCGATAAACAGCAAAGCGTAACCAGCCGATAAGCGCATCACTCACCTTTGGCACCGTGAAGAATCGGACGATTACGTGAGGCAAGGGCCCGCAGTACCGACCATCAGGGCCAGCGCGTAATCGCAAACATATCCACGGTCGACTTCGTCCCACTCGTATATTCAGCAAAGCCGAGTTCAACTGACGGCTGATTTAACGTCCAGCAGTGAAGTGTCCGTCCCGGTAATTTACCCACCAAAGCCCAGCTAGGGATCGGGTTACAGTCGCCATGGATGGAAATAAAGATGGCCGGGATCCTATAGGGCCACAATCATCACGCGCCAGTATTGCGCAACCTGAGTATGGGTAATGCCTTTCCTTCTGCCGCCGAGGACGGCATAGAAGAACACAATGGCCATCCCAATCAGGACACCCGGGTTGATGTCGACTTCGGTGTAGGGAAAACACGATCCCCACGCCCGCATCTGACCTGCGACATGGTAAATGAGATGAAGATAACGCAAATAACCGCCACGAGTCTGGCTGTCTGGGAGTAATACCGCTCGCCGACAAATCCGGCACGGTAAATTTGCCAAACTTACGCAGATAGGGTGCCAGACACATGGCCAGTAACACGTAACCACCAATCCATCCCCATCAGGTAGACCGCCCCGTCACGCCCGACAACCGATGATTCCGGCCATGGATATGAACGAAGCCGCCGACATCCAGTCCGCACCCGTAGCCATGCCATTCGCAATCGGTGCACGCCACCACCGGCCACATAATATTCCTTAGTGGAACCGGCGTGACCAGATGGCGATACCAATGTAGAGCGCAAAGGTTGCGCCAACAAAGATACGTTAGGTTTTGGGTATCCGTGCGCGCCTCCTTCAGTCTTCGTGGAACGTCAAACTGCTTGTCAAGTTTGTTCATTTGCCGGACATAGACAAAGATCAACACCACAAAGGTATAAATAGAACCCTGTTGGGCAAAACCAGAAGCCCAACGGAAATCCCGCGCCGATTTTGATGGTATCCAGCGCATCGACAAATAAAATGCCATCCCCGCAGGACACAGCAAACCATACCACCTTCAGCACACTCAGGACTTTGGGGTTGGCCCGCCAATAAGCGGCCCGGTTTTTCGGGTTGACATGACAGTCGCCTCCGATGTTATTTTTCTGACCGTACTAAACTTACCAAATACAACTGGCATTGACTGTTAGACTTTGGTCTTGCATCAGGAGGGAATTACCGCTTGATAAACGGCTTTCTGGTCTTTATTCTTTCGATAGCCTATATGGGCATTCTGTTGCGCCAGCATACCGGTGATCCGAAAGCCACGCGCTGCTCACTCTCGCGCAAGGCATCGCTCGGCCATCTACAGCCTAACGCTTGCTGTATACTGCATCACGGACTTTCTATGGTGCCGTCGGCACAGCTTCGGGCCCTGGACTGAGCTTCTTGCCCATCTACAGGCTGCGCTCATTTTCTATTTAGCCACTCCTACTGACGCGAATGATTACGGTCCCGATAAGCGCCACAATTCAACCTCTATTGCCGATTTTATCGCAACCCGTTATATGGCAAATCGCGGGCCTTGCCGCCTTCGTCAGTCTGTTGATCCCTTTCAGTTGGAACCCTTCCCTATCGCCTTGCAGCTTAAAGCCGTCAGCATGGGTTTCAAAATCCTGGCCGAAGGCAATTCAATTACCACTCGGCTGCTTCCTCCTGCTGCGTGTTTACCGGCCTCTATGTCGCACTGGCCATGACCAGCTTTACGGTCTTATTCGGTACCCGAAATCTGGATGCGACCGAACATCACCATGGACTCATGCTAACGATCGCGTTCGAGTCAGCGGTCAAATTACTGGCCTTCATTGCCGTCCGGGCTTTTTGCGCTGTGGTTGCTTGCCGATGTTTCCCACAAGACCGGACGGCGTGCACGCTCAGTCAGACACTCTCCGACCACCGCTGGCGCGCTCACGCGGACCCGCATAACCTTTGGGGTCTACACGCTGCTAGCGGCACTCGCCATCTTCTGTCTGCGCGTCAATTTCACGTGATGTCGGTGGTCGTCCACAACCCCACCGAAAGCATGAAAACTGCACGCCTGGCATTTCCAGCCTATCTTCTGGTTTTGAGTGCATTTGTGGTGCCCTCGCAATCATATGGGCGTCCATGATCTTTCCCGATCAAACCCAAAACATGACTATATTCTGCTTTACCGCTCATTCACGGGCAGCCACGAGGCCCAGCGCTGATCGTGTTTATTGGCGAACGCATCGGCAACCACCAGTATGATTGTCCATGTCTGCGGTCACCCTGAGTACCATGGTCAGCAACGAAATCACGGTCCCGCTGCTAATGAAAATGGGAGGTCTGGTCCGACAGAACGCCCGCCTGCCCCAACGCCTGTTAAATCCTCTGGGGCGAACAACCATCGCCGCCATCATTGCCGGCGCCTATCTGTTCTCGCGCATTACCGGGGATGCCCATTTCCCTCGCGTCAATTGGTCTGCTCTCGTTTGTGGCAGTGGCACGGTTTTGCCCTGCCCTCATCGACGGTCTTTACTGGAAACGGGGCAACTGTTCGGGGCGCGAAATTGCTGGCATGGCAGCCGGATTCGG
>JADJWY010000002.1 GCA_016716085.1 Hahellaceae bacterium | reverse complement strand
CACTTTACACCGAGCACGTGTTTAAGATGAGGTGTCGACGCGCCCCGCTGAGGTTCATGCCTGCGCAGAATGCTACACTACACCCAGAATCCACTATGCCCAATGAGGAACCCTGATCCAATGAACCGTACTCCAAACTGGAATTTAACCGGGAGCCGATGACCTTCCGCAGAATCTCCTACACTGCTTATGCTGTCGCGAATGCTTGAAAGCCCTTCAGGCAGCAGGCTATGAATTACTGGATGAGGGGGCGCTTTGGAACCTGAGCCCAGAAGGGCGTTGTGTCGTGCTGCGCAATGGTAGCACCTCGTTGCCTTTACGGGCGCTGTGTTGAACTACGGTGAAGGATTTGCAGAATGATGCGGTCCATAGCCGTGGCGTGCGGTTGTTCGGTGTGCATTCTGACAGCCCCTGTCTGCGGTAAAGCCTAATCCGCATTGTTGCGCAAAGGCTTCTTCCAATTGGGGGTTGAGATCTACGGGGGTGTGCCCCTGTCACCGTTTGACCGGGATCTTCGTTGGCGGGGCGGTGGTGTTTGAGGACACGGACGGCGCTGTGAATAGTCGTCTGGTGGATTGGAAACGTCCGGTGGCATTGATTCCCAGCCTCGCGATACATCTGACCGCGAGGTCAATAACAGTCGCTCGATCAATCCTCAGAAAGAGCTACCGCTCATCCTGTTCCAGACAGTGAACACGAAAGCCGGGGAATCAGGATATTGTACAGACAGAGCTAAAGCAGACTTATCCAGATCTTTCTGTGGCCCGTGTTCTGACTATGAACTCTCTTTCTACGATTGTCAGCCGGCACTGGTGGGCTGCATGAGGATCTGATTACCTCGGCACGGCTCGATACTTGCCGGTTGTTTCATCGGCTTGCGTGCGCTGTTGGACGTTGAGCATCACTACCCATGTCTCCGGTGCTGAACGACCACGAAGAAGTTGGCAGCAACCAGCGGAGGGAGCATCCGGTTCGTTGGTGCAATCTGTTCTGAACCGGGCTTTTGCCTGACGAACAGACCTACGCGCGGGTGCCCAGTCGATCAATGCTGATATCGGCAGATAATGCCCACGGCGTGGATCTTAATTACTTGAGCGCCACGATGAGTCTCACGGTCCTGCTCAATGCGGGTCCGGTCATCAAGGTCAACGCGAACCAACGCTATGCCACAAACGCGCGACATCAGGGCTTTTACCGCTCGCTGAGCGATCGCTTAGGGCTACCCTATCGGTTTTTGTGACGCGAGCGGATATGGCGTCGGCAGCACCATTGGTCCGCTTACGGCAACTCCGGCTGGGTGAAAACGCTGGATATTTGGCGTACCACGGTTTGCCATGCACTCCATTCGTGAGAGTTGCGGCAGTCGCAACCCTACATCCTGCATCAGGTCACGCGTGCTTTTTGATACGGCAATGCTGCCGGATCAACTGATTTCGCCAGTGGTCCGAACCCGCTTTGATCCGGCTATGATGGCAAGAGGCAGCTTTGATCTGGCGGGTTTGAGGCGGGCATCAATCGGGTTCTTGACGGCAATCAGCAGCCCCATCCCGACAAACGCACCCGGTGGCAGAACCGCAAATAGGAAATTGGGGTAGTCGTGAATGACTTCAATTTTCCAGCTACGAGCCGCTTCCCCAAACAGCAATTCCATGCCTGACAACAAGGTCCCTGGCCCATAAGTTCCTGGACTGCCCAGCACCATCAGTACCCGCGTAAAGCCCAGTCCCATCAGGAAGCCGTCTACGGCAGCGGGTAGGACAGGGTTCTTGCACGCAAAGGCGTCTGCACGCCCCAGAATCGCACAATTGGTCACGATTGGCGGGATGAAAATGCCCGTGATTTCATACAGTTCGTAGGTAAAGGCTTGCATCAGCAGTTCGGCACCGGTGACCAGCGACGCAATAATCATCACAAATGCTGGCAGACGCACCGTTTCGGGCGCATAGTTTCGGATCAGCGAAACGGCGATGTTGGGGCCAGTGAGCACGAGGAGGGTGGCGAGCCCGGCCCATCGCATTGACGACCGTCGCCGTGACCGCGAGCATCGGGCAAAGGCCCAGTAGCTGCACCAGTCCGGGGTTGTTTTTCCACAGGCCATCCTGAGTGAGTTGCAGCTGGGGTTTACTCATGGTGGAGGCCTCCTCGTCGCGGGTCGATGTTGAGGTGTCGGGATACAGCAGGGCGAAGTGATGCGTGGAAGCTCAGCGCTTTGCGTACGGCATTGACAACCGCCCTCGGGCGTGATGGTTGCTCCCCTGTCATCTGATCAAGTGCCCCCATCTTTTTGAACTTTCCATAGATCTTCTTCCGATGCGAAACTCCCAGGTTGTCAAACTGGGTTACCCAGTCTGACTTGCGACGCTCAATTTTGTCACCCAGTCCGGCGTTTCTTTGTGGCGGTAATGCGAACGCCGAGCACTTTCCGCTCCGATCCATCGCCACGATGCCCTGAATCAGGCCGGTATAACCTTCAGGCGTTGCGGCAAATCACGGCGGTCCATTCACCGGCCTTTGAACGGAAATGCGGTCACAGGTTCTAAAACCAAGCAGGAGGCCTCATTAATCTCGAATGCACCCGCCAGTAAGGGGGTGTCCATGAGTTCCGCTGGCACGACTTCAAGGAGGGCGCGACTGCGGGCGGCTTCTTCGGCTTGCCGGATACGGTCGGCGGTACTGGCTTCCGTAACGGCGATCAGACCGGCTGTGACCGTTGCAAAGAGGGCGAGGCCAATCATCGCTCGCAACATGACGGCTTTTAAACTATCCATCTCAGTTCTCCTTGCGCGTGCCGCGGGTAGCCTTGGCATGGCCAGACCCTCGGCTGGGTAAAATAGTCGAGGAAGGGCGCGAGAGTTCATCAGGAGAATTGAGAAATGCGACGGCATCAGGGTAGGAGCCCGGTGTGCGTATCAGGTAGATCAGCACACCAATGCCTGCGCCGTACCAAAGCTTACCATTGCGACTGGTGGCTGCGGTAACCGGGTCGGTGGCAATGAAAAACGCGCCCAACATGGTGGCGCCGGCTAAAAGATGCATCTGCACGGGAACGAAGTTGTCTTCATCCCAGCCCAGCATCAGGCTGCAAAGGCTCAGGGCCGCGAGCAGACTGACCGGAATGCCGGGGTGATGATGCGTTTCCACAGCAGAAACAGGCCGCCCAGCAAAAAACCCGCGTTCACCCATTCCCAGCCCAATGCGACGCCGGCGCTAAACATGGGTTTGGTCGTCACCTCTTCAAAGGTTGCCGTCACAATATCATGCCTGCAGGTATCGAGTGGTGTTGCCATGGTGTAAGCATCGATGGGCAGTTGCACCGTCTGAAAAATGAGGTTCAGCGTCGTCACAAAATCAGAAACTTCACCGCCTGCGGCGCGGGGAATTCCCCAGTTGGTTGTCATGGCCACCGGAAAGGAGACCAGTAGCAGCGCATAGCCGACCATCGCAGGGTTAAAGGGATTCTGCCCCAAACCGCCGTATAGTTGCTTGGCAAAGATGATGCAGAACAGCGTACCAACGGCCGCGATCCACCAGGGCGCATAGGGCGGCAGTGCCAGTCCGAGTAGTACGCCGGTCAGCAGGGCGCTGTAATCACCCAGAAAGAATGCCAGGGGGCGGCGGCGCAGCCATAGCACTAACGCTTCGCCCGCGACCGCGAAGGCTGAGCACAGCATGACCTGAATCAGGCTGCCCCAGCCGAAACTCCAGATAAGCGCCAGCAGACCGGGCAGCGTCGCCAGGGATAACCCAGCGCATGACCGAGGCCGTGCGCGCATTGCCCTTCACGTGCGGGGAGGTGGTGGTTATCAGCATGTTCAACTCCCTGACTCGTCGGCTTTCGCCTTTTGTTGTGCGGCGGCAGCGTCGGCGCCGGCCTTACGCCGCGCTTCTTTTCAGCCTGCTCTTTGTCCAGGCGCGCCTGGCGCGCTTCAAAACGAACACGGGCGTTGTCTGATTTGCTTTGATCGGCCTTCAGGTGACGAATTTCACCTTTGGCATAGCGGTAATACTGCACCAGTGGGATACTGCTTGGACAGACATAGGCGCAGGCGCCACATTCGATGCAGTCTGCCAGATTAAAGAGTTCTGCTTTTTCAAATTCCTGTGCCTTGGCAAACCACAGCAACTGCTGAGGTAGCAACTGGGCAGGACAGGCTTCAGCACAAAAGCCACAGCGAATGCAGGCCTGTTCTGGGGGGATCCGGAACTCGGTGATGTCGGCTGACCAGAAGGCAGGTTGGTGGTTTTGACCACGGGCACGTTTACATCAGGTAGCGTAAAGCCCATCATCGGACCGCCCATGATCAGGCGGTGCAGTCGGGCGGAATCGAGCCCCGTCTGGTTCAGGACAGTATTGACCGGGGTGCCAAGCAGCACTTCGTAATTGCCGGGGGATTTGGCGGCCTCGCCAGTCACGGTCGTGATTCGACTGATCAGCGGCTCGTCGAGGCAGACCGCGCGATAGACGGCTGCAACGGTGCCGACGTTCTGACACAAAACACCGATATCGCCAGGTAGCCCGCCTTGTGGAACTTCCTTGCCGGTCAGGAGCTGAATCAGTTGCTTCTCCCCACCGGAAGGATATTTGGTGGGCACGACAATCACCTCCATGCGATTGCCGGGAATGGCGTTGCGAAGGGCTGCGATGGCTTCCGGTTTATTGTCTTCGATACCGATCAGAATGCGGTGCGGGCGAACTATGTGCGATAGAATTTCGAGCCCTTTGATGACCTCCTCCGCGCGTTCCTGCAGGAGTCGGTCATCGGCCGTAATGTAGGGTTCACATTCCGCGGCGTTCAGGATCAGGGTATCAATGGGTTTATGACGCGGTGACAGTTTAACGTCAGTCGGAAAGCCGGCTCCGCCCAGACCGCAAATGCCAGACTCACGAATACGATTCCTGAGTAATTCGGGTGCAGCCTGCAGCGGATCCTCGATGGATGCCTGTCCCGCCGTGTCCTTACCGTCTGGTTTAAGGACAATGCAGGTGTCTAGCAGGCCGGAGGGTGCGCAATGGCTCTTGCTTCAATGGCGATAATCTCACCTGAAGTGGGAGCATGAACGCCTGCGCTGATCAGGCTGGGCGCTTCGGCGATCAGCTGCCCTTTCAATACGGTGTCACCGACAGCAACTTTGCAGCGTGCTGATTGGCCAATGTGCTGCTGCAGCGGGAGGATCAGCACATCGGGTAGCGGAAGTGCTCGAATCGGCTGCACGCTGGATTGCTTTTTGTTCTCGGGCGGTGAATACCCCTGAAATCATGGACCTGGATCATGCCGCCTTCTCCGTCGGTTTGTCGCTTGCGATCAGACGGGGGCCGTCAGCGTCGGGTTTGCTCCAGTACCAGTTCTGCGTTGTGACCGGTACCGGAATCATGTCGATGCAGTCAACCGGGCACGGTTCGACGCACAGGTCGTAGCCCGTGCATTCATCTGCGATGACCGTATGCAAAGCTTGGCGGCGCCTAGTATCGCATCGACGGGGCAGGCCTGGATGCATTTGGTGCAGCCGATGCATTCGTCTTCGCGTATGACCGCAACTTGCTTGCCTTTACTTTCGCCGTGTTCTGCGTCCAGTGGTTCGGCGTCTACACCCAAAAGATCGGCCAGTGCATCAATCGTGGCCTGACCACCCGGAGGACACTTATTAATGGCTTCACCATTGGCAATGGATTCCGCGTAGGGGCGGCAGCCCGGATGGCCGCACTGGCCACATTGGGTCTGGGGAGCAGTGCGTCTATCTGGTCCACCAGCGGGTTCCCCTCTACTTTGAAACGCACGGCTGCAAAACCGAGAATTGCGCCGAAGCAGAGGGCCATAACCAGCAGGGTGGTGACGGCGACCAGTATCAAACTCATGGATGATCGTCCTCTTAAATACTGACCAGACCGGAAAATCCGAGGAAGGCGAGCGCCATCAGACCGGCGGTAATCATGCCGATGGAGCTGCCCTGAAAGGGTTTGGGCACATCACTGACCGCGATGCGTTCGCGCATCGCCGCAAAGAGCACCAGCACCAGCGAAAAGCCCACACCCGCACCAAATCCATACAGAATTGACTCAACCAGACTGTTTTCTTTTTTGATGTTCAGCAGCGCGACGCCCAGAACGGCACAGTTTGTGGTGATCAGCGGCAGAAAGATTCCGAGCACCCGGTAGAGCAGGGGACTGGTCTTCTTCACCACCATTTCGGTAAATTGAACAACCACTGCGATCACGAGGATGAAGGTAATTGTCTGCAGATATTCCAAACCCTAGCGGCTTGAGGATGGCGGCGTACGCCAGATAGCTGCACAGGGATGACAGGGTGAGTACAAAGGTGGTTGCCAGCGACATGCCCATGGCGGTTTCCAGTTTGTTGGAAACGCCCATGAACGGACAAAGTCCCGGGAACTGGACCAGCACGAAATTGTTGACCAGTATGGTACTGACCAGTATCAGCAAATACTCCGTCATAGCCGACCCTCTTTATTTGACCTGCATACCGGGCCTGGCGCCGTCATCTGGCGAGAGCAGGAAGATGTCTTCGCCACCCGGGCCTGCGGCCAGCACCATGCCTTCCGAAACGCCAAACTTCATTTTACGCGGCGCCAGGTTAGCGACGACCACGACCAGGCGATCAACCAGTGCTTCGGCTGCATAGGCTGTTTTAATACCCGCAAACACCTGGCGCTGGCTATCACCTAAATCCAATTGTAGTCGCAGCAGTTTATCCGCACCGTCAACGGGCTCGGCGCTGATAATCCGGGCCACACGCAGGTCAATCTGGCTGAACACATCGATGCCAATCGTTGTAGCGGATGGCGCAGCAGCCGGAACTGCAGCCGCTTTTTGCGCCTTGGGTTTGTCTGCCGGCGCAGCCTCACGGGAGGCATCGACCATGGCGGTGACAGCTTTAGGGTCAATGCGCGTGATCATGGCCTCGAAAGGATTGATGGGGCAGCCCAGCAAGGCCTTGGGGGACTCGCGCCAGCTCAAGGGGGTATTCAGGAACTGTCGGGTCTTATCTGCCATTGCGGGAACCACAGGGGCCAGATAGGTCATCAAAACGTGGAACAGGTTGAGGCCCATGGTACAGACGTCTTTGACCTCATTCGCTTTGCCTTCTTCTTTGGCCAGCGCCCACGGCGCCTTGTCAGCGATGTATTGGTTAGCAATGTCTGCCAGCGCCATGATTTCGCGTACGGCCTTGCCGAATTCGCGTTGATCGTAAGCCGCGGCAATCGTGGCTTCCTTGGCCAGAAAGCTTTCAAACAGGGCGGGTTCAGCCAACGTTTCGCTGAGTTTGCCATCGCCTTTGGTGATGAAAACCGGCGCAGCGACTGGCAATGTTGACCAGTTTGCCAACCAGATCGCTATTAACACGCGCCATAAAGTCGCTCAGGTTCAGGTCAAGATCTTCGACTTCGGCATTCAGTTTCGACGCGAAGTAGTAGCGCAGATACTCCGGATTTAAATGCTCCAGATAGGTCTTGGCCATGATGAAGGTGCCACGCGACTTCGACATTTTTTTGCCGTCAACGGTAACAAAGCCGTGGGCGAAGACAGCGCTGGGCGTGCGGAAATCGGCACAGGTCAGCATCGAGGGCCAGAACAGGGCGTGGAAGTTGATGATGTCCTTGCCGATGAAGTGATAAACCCTCGGCGGTTGAGTCTTTTTCCAGTAGTAATCGAAATCCAGATCTGAGCGACGCTCACACAGGTTTTTAAAACTGGCCGGGTAGCCAATCGGGGCATCGAGCCAGACGTAGAAGTATTTGCCGTTCGTCGGGTATCTCAAAACCAAAATAGGGTGCATCGCGGAAATGTCCCATTCCTGCAGACCTGCATCCAGCCACTCGGCGAGTTTGTTGGCGATCTGGGGTTGCAGCGTGCCACTGCGTGTCCATTCTTTTAGGAAGTCCTGAAAGTCGGGCAGTTTGAAGAAAAATGCGTCGATTCCTTTTCGACCGGCGTTGCGCCTGAAATAGCTGAGCGCGGGTTGATCAGTTCCATCGGGCTGTAGGTGGCGCTGCAATTTTCGCAGTTATCCCCATATTGATCTTCGGCTTTGCAGCGTGGACAGGTGCCTTTGATAAAGCGATCAGCCAGGAAAAGCTGCTTTTCCGGGTCATAGGCTTGTGTAATTGAGCGGGTCGCAATATGCCCTGAGTCTCGACAGGCTTTATAGATTTGCTCCGAAAGCACTTTATTTTCAGTCGAGTGGGTGGAATGGTAGTTATCAAAACTTACCAGAAACCCTGCGAAATCCCGCTGGTGATCGGCATTGACCTGTTCGATCAGCTGCTCCGGCGTGATGCCTTGCTGTTCAGCCTTGAGCATGATGGCCGTGCCGTGGGCATCATCTGCACAGACGTAAGTGCACTGGTGCCCGCGCATTTTCTGAAATCGAACCCAGATGTCGGTCTGGATATACTCCAGCAGGTGGCCCAGATGAATAGGGCCGTTGGCATAGGGTAAGGCGCTGGTGACCAGTATCTCTCGCGTGTGTGACATGGTGTGCTTGGGAACTCCGGCAGGTTCAAATCTGGTTGCGTATCATACCAGCAAGTCGGCCTAACGTCAGTGGGAATTCCGGTATCAGGTGGTCATCCGCTGCAGACGCTGCTGGGCAATGAAGATGTGGCGGTTTCGATTCAGGCCACGCATTATTGTGTCAAAGCGCTGAGTTTCTGGTAAAGACAAGAGGTCATTGGTGTGAATGGTGCATAATCTCAATTTCAAACATCTCTATTATTTCTGGGTGATTGCGAGGGAGGGCTCAATCATCGCAGCCAGCCGCGAACTGCACCTCGCGCCACAAACCTTAAGCGGTCAGTTGGCCTCCCTCGAAGAATCTCTCGGTGGTCTCTTATTCAAGCGTGAGGGGAAGCAATTGATTCTGACCCATTTAGGGCGAACACTGTTACCCTACGCGGACGACATGTTTCGTGTTGCCGAAGAGTTAAAGCGGGTTGCTGCTCTGGTCACGACGCAGCAGTCGATTCGCCTCGCTGTCGGTATTGCCTCCTCTATTCATAAGCTCTATGCCTACCGGATGATTGAGCCTGCACTCAAGCTGGATCGGGAGGTCACCCTGTCCAGTCGTTCGGGATCGATTGATTTTCTGGTTCAGGAGCTGGACCACCATCGACTGGACATGGTGCTGACGGATCGCTTGCCCACCCTCCAGCGGGATAATCCGCTGCATTGGTATGAGTTAGAACGCTCATCCATCACCCTGTTTGCAGCACCTGGATTGAGCGCTCGCTTGATTGCGAACTTTCCGCTGAGTCTGGATAGTACCCCCTTTCTGGTGAGCACGTTGGAGTCGCCCTATGTGCATGAGCTGATGCAATGGTTTGAGCGGCAAGGCGTGCGTCCCAAGGTGCGCGCAGAGGTGGATGACAGTGCCCTGATGAAGGTGTTGGGGGCACATGAGCTTGGGGTGTTTGCTGCGCCCACCGCCGTGGCAGACGAAGTCTGCCGTCAGTATCACGTGGTGCCAATCGGTAAAGTCGACAGTATTTCTGAGCGCATTTATGCGGTGACACGCGCCAGAAGTGCCGTTAACCCTGCGGTTGAGGCGATTTGTCGGCGAAGCCTGGCCTGATTTTGTCCTGAGTGCCGCTATTGCGGGGGCACGTAGCAGATGACACGGTTTCGTCCTTCCATTTTTGCCCGATAGAGTGCGGCGTCAGCACAGTGGACCAGTGCCTCTGCACTGGTGAGTTCGTAATAGGAGTTGGCACAGGCAATGCCGACGCTGATGGAAACGACAGAGCTGGCTTCGCTTTGAGCGTGCGGCAAGGCCAGGGCTTCAACGGCTCTTCTGCAACGTTCTGCAATGGCCTTCGCAGCGACGGAGGTGGTCTCTGGCAGTAGAATCACAAATTCCTCTCCCCCATAGCGGTTAACACTGTCGGCGCTCCGTTTGATACTCATGTGCAGGGTCTGTGCGACCTGTTTCAGGCAGTCATCGCCCGCGATATGACCATAGAAGTCGTTGTATCGCTTAAAAAAGTCGACATCGATCAGGCAAATTGACAGGGGTGATTGGTTTCTCTGGGCTCGCAGCCATTCTACGGCGACGGTCTCGTCGAAGCGACGACGGTTGCCGATACCGGTTAAACCATCGAGAAGGGTTTGCTGGCGCAAATGGCGATTGGCTTCTTCTAATTCGTGTGTGCGGCGTTCAACCAGATTTTCAAGCCCTTCGTGCAAACGCGCATTATCGATGGAGATGAGGAGTTGGCTACCAATCGCTTCCAGATACGGTAGTCGATCATGGGTGAAGAGCGTCTCCGACAAATTGTTTTCCAGGTACAGAATGGCCTGCAGGTGACCATTTCGCAGAAGGGGTAAACACATAAGGCAACTCTGATTAATTCCAGAAATCGTATACCATGAGACGACAAACGACAAAATGGAATCGCCATGAAACAGCAGAGTCTGGAAGCCAGTGGTTTTGAGGTTTACCGCAAGAAAACTCGCAAGGAAGTTTTCCTCAGTGAAATGGATCGGATCATTCCGTGGAAAGAATTGAGCGAAGCAATCAGACCCTACTACCCTGATGTACCCAAAGGAGCTGGTCGAAGACCGATTGGTCTGGAGCGTATGTTGCGAATCCATTTTCTGCAGCACTGGTTCGAGCTGTCTGATCCCGGAGCTGAAGAAGCCCTTTATGATTCCAGAGCGATGCGTTTGTTTGTCGGAATTGATCTTGGCAAAGAGCTTGTGCCGGACGAAACCACCATTTGCAAATTTCGCCATTTGATGGAGAAGCACAATCTGGGTGACGAGCTCTTTCGCCTGGTCAATGTATATCTCGCAGAGAGCGGCTTGAAAGTGTCCAGGGGAACAATTGTGGATGCCAGGGGGTGATTCTGCCTACACCGGGCAGAAGCGGGTGATTCACGAGCGATCACCAAATGCAAGGACTTTACCCAGCGAAAAGGTAGCCGTCACCGACAGCTGAGCGAACAGGAGAGAGCGAGCAATCGGCATAAATCGAAAATCCGATCGCGGGTCTGGTGATGGCCAATAGGCATTATCACCTCTCCTGACGGGAGAGGTGCGCCTGAAATGGCGCTGACGGAAGACAAGATTTACCCATTTTTTGAGATAAAACTATCAACTAACAGAAGTGGTCTGAAAATACATAGGATTATTCAGACCTTCCCGAAGTGAAGTGCACCTCGTCAAAACGCATTCTGGCCTTTCCACCGGGCGTATTGTAAGGCTCATGTTGCCCTTCAGGCCGGTCCCGTTGGCGCTGTCTGGCAGGGTAAAGCGGAGCGTTACGCCGTCGCCGGTCGTTGCGACCTTCCATTCGACAAAACTGCCAGCGGAGGGCAGGTTGATGTAGTGCTGGTTGGACGCTTCTGAGGCAATTTGTGATTGATCGAACTGACTCGCCTGACGGCTCTCTGCGCCGTTGCCTGGCTTTGCCACTTCGGAGTCATAGCGGGTATAGGGCATGTCATGGGCACCGCGAGCGGCAGCCTCGACCTGCACGGAAACGACGAGTGTACAGAAAGTAATGAGCCTAAATGAGGAGGCAATAAGGCCTTTTGACAGGCATTTCCTTTTCTGGCGTTTTGGATGGTTCATGACGGCTGCTCCGCGATTCCCTGTTTATTGTTATGCGTCCGGACCACCCATCAGGGTGGCAGGATTGATCAAAGCGCGATCATAGCGGCGGTATAGTGGCCGCCATATCGTCGGAAGCGACGAAAATGGGGGGGCGGCGGGACCTTCACTTCCGAATTTGTGATGAGGTCGGCTGATTGACGGACTCTCTAGGTTTTTCAGATCACTCAGAGGCTCGATAGAGGGCTAGGTGGTCACATTGTCGTTACCGCCACAGCCGCCCAACATGAGCACCAGGGCCAAGCAGATTGAACGCTTTAGCATGTTCATTCGCTGGAAAAGGCGTGTCCAGATGCCTGCCCTCCGGATGATCTGGCGCCGGAGGCGCTCAAGCCTATTATCGCAATTCTGGTTGAACTGAAACGTGATACCGATGAAATCGGGATGGGGCCAGCAGTACCGGAAATTAATGCTTTTATTGAGCAAGAACTGGATCGTTGCGGTACAGCGTTTTCAGGGTAGGCCGGATGTAATAGACAAGCGAGAAGCTTACGACAATTTTAATGAGGTGTTTCGGAGTGCAGTTATCAATAGGCTGAGCTCCCAAGTTCGACAGCAAAATCCGTAAGTCATTGTATTTAATGAGGCGCGTTTAAAAACGCTCCACTACAAAACTGGACTTTGTATATTTATTGAGCTGTCGGCTTGGGGATTTGTAGGGCTTTGAACAGCTCCAGTTGTTCAGGTGTTACGGTTGAAAGCCCCTCCACGAGGGCTCCGTTAATTTTTACCGTGTCGTTGAATTCGACTCAGGAGGCTGAGTGCCCGTCCGGGCGAACAGGCACTATTAGCCGCTTTCAAGCGCATTCGCATCACACGGTGCAGGATCAAGGCGATGAAGCAGATGGTCGCGTGCGCACGGATTCGCTGTGGTAGCCGGTGGTACATCGGGCCAATTTCCAGCTCGGATTTTAGCACCCGAAAACCACGCTCTATGTCCGCCAACGATTTATAGCGCCTAACGATTTCATGAGCCGGGCAGTCGTTCACATTGGTCACCAGCAAGAGTTTTCCATCGAGGCGCTCCAGTGCCTGCTGACGCAACGCACGGTAGTGATAGGCGAAACCTTCGTGGCGCAAGTCAATATCGATAATATGCCCCATTCCCGCCTCTTTGACCGCCCGGTAGAAACGTGCGGTAATACCTGGCTCAGAGAGCGGGCGGCCTCGCCCCCTTGTGCCCGTCTTCCTGCTGCTCCAGTTTGTCACACCATTGATCAGCCTGCGCGATCAATTTCTCGATCTGTTGTCGGCGTGCTGGTTTTCGCTTGGGCCGCCTCTTCGTCATGCGCCACCACCAGTCGTCGCTCCTGCCAGCGGGTTTCATCGATCCGGTGTTGCCGAGATTATCGATAGACGCATCTGGCGCATCGATAGATGCCACATGGGATGCCGCAGACAACGAATACTCTCGTCAAAATCGCCATAACGTACACCCGGTACGGCAATGATGTATTCCAGCGCTTCTCCCGACGGCAGTTTGACCGCATCCAGCGCCGCCAGATTATCCGAGTTCAGCAACCCCGATCGGCGACCAGCACCACCCGCCTGATCGGGAATCGCTTGCCAAACGATCCAGCATCGGCAGTAGTGTACTGGCTTCCCCATTGCCTTCAAAGACCTCGTGGGCCAACGGCAGCCCCTCCGCAGTCTGGATCAATCCGATCACCACCTGCCGGGCCACACCACCGTCCTTGCTGCGGCCATAGGCCCGAATCTCTTCCTTCACGTTCGTGTCGCCGGTGACACTGACCGTTGTCAGGTCATAAACACGACAGACAACCCTGATCGATCAGCGGGCGCAAGGTCGTGGCGAGAATCTCTTCCACGGCATCCTGGCTTTGACGACCGCATCCATGGCTCGCAGCAAGTGATGGTGGCCGACCGTACGGGTGTCGCCATCCGGAAATTGAACCACCTCCAGCCACCGCAACAACCCCAGCTTTGAATCGGGATTGCTCAGGCGATTGAATACCATGATCCGCAATAATAACTCGACATCTAAGGTGCGCTTGCCTGAACGAAATACCCGCCGAAAGGCGTCAAATCCCAACTGCTGCCATAACTGCTGCAGGGCATATAAATCACCAAAGGCTTTGGAAAACTCAAAGTTCAGGGTCTGCTCGGGTGTTTCTCCGAGGGCTCCCGCCCGGTGACGCGCAGCAAAACCATTGATCAACGAGTCAACCTCACTGGCAACGGTTTCCAGTCGGCCGAGGGTGGCGACGGTGCGCTGACGTGGATTGCCCTGATCGTCGCGATAAGCTTCGACGAGCTGAACGTAACGGCGTGGGCTGGATTTAGTGATCTTGATATACATGCCGCTACATTATCACCAGTTAGCTATAATTATCAATACATCAAGATATAGTGGTGCCACTACGCTGCGGAATTTTTATGCCGCCTAAGTCATTGTTTTTAATAGTGGCGAGATTTGATTTCGAGGAAAAACTAGTGTTTTAGTGTCGAACTTGGGTGAGCTAGAGGAACGCTCACTCCTGAAACGGCAAATTCACCCATTTACCTTGAGCGCATCAAGTTCGGCTTCAATCGTTTGACAGGCCAGTGGGATTTCGATCAGAATGAGAAAAGGATCACTTTTTTGGGTGGGAGTCCAGTATGAGACAATCTAAGGAAGATGACCTTCTCAAGCCCCCGAAGTTCTAGGGCCTGTGGACATTTCACATCGGCAACCATAAATATGAGCACGCGATGGCCACTGTGCTTTCGTAGTTTCGTCCGAGTTTATCGTACCGGGTAGCTACTCCTCTGAACCGCTTAAGGTTGGCAAACGCATTTTCGACCGGTGTCTTTGTTTATATAAGTGCCGGTCAAAAGTCGGATTTTCTCGTTTCGAATTTCGTTTACGCGGGATAACTGCCTTGCTTCCTCTCGCCTCTATCATGTCTCTGATTCGCTCGCTTTCATAGCCCCTATCCATAATGAAAACTGCGTACACGAAGTGAATCGATAATCCCTGGGGCCTCGGTGCAGTCATTCACTTCGCCGCCGGTAATATTAAACGCTATTGGTAAGCCATAAGCATCGATCGCCAGATGTATCTTGGATGTCCTGCCAGCTCTGCTTTTTCCGATAGCTTGAGGTGATTTGCCAATTGCCCCTGCGCTATGCTGATGGGCCTTTACATAGCTTCCATCGATAAAAACCCACTCCAAATCCGGCTCGAAAATCAAAGCATCGAGCAGACAACGCCAGATTCCTTTCTTAGACCAGACGTTAAATTTCCGGTACACCGAATTCCACTTACCAAACTGTTCAGGGATATCCCTCCAGGGGCAACCTACACGCATTCGATAGAGGATGCCTTCTACCATCATGCGCAGATTGCGCTTGTCATAAATACTGAATTGAAGCATGATCCTTTTCAGCTTTGACCACAGCTCGTCACTGAGCATGTATCGGGGCATTGCAAGCTCTTTTGTTGTTGTGTGAGAACTACAATATTACGAGCTTGCTCTTACTTTTCAATGCCTTACGCGCAAATGTCCACAGGCCCTAGCAATGCCTCACATCTTGTAAAGTCATCATAGTAAAAATAAATTTTAGAAGGCTTGTGATATGGAGATCAATAAAGCGATAAGACGCTTCAATATTTTCACTGCTTTAGCCATATCGGCTCTAGGATGCACTTCCCAGCCCCCGGTTGAAAAATCTATCCAACCTTTGGAGCCGCTGCAGAGTCACGGCGTGAATACTCTTTACGGAAAATACAAACTGACAGAGACCGGGCCAGTGTTAGTGGAAATTGGGCCGAAGTTCCATCCGTACCAGCCGTATATTCAGCTGAACAATATGAGCCCAGCATTTTCAACTGAGCAAGATTCCTGCTTGACCGGAGAAATGGGCAACAATTCAGAGGTTGCAGATCGATGCAAGGCAATTCCAGAATTATTTCGCTCCCAAACTGTTTCATCCGTTAATGTCGCGGCAACAGCATTTACGAATGTGTTTACCCTAGGCGGGCTTGCAGGTCCAGGAGGGGAGCCACATGGAGTGGGACGCTACAGCTATGCTGTCGACTTTGATGATGTGGCCTACCAAGCAATGATAGCAAAATTGGATGCAACTATTGACCGATTTTCGATAACGACATTAAATGACGACGCGCACAAAGTGCTAAAAGATACTCTTAACGAATCGACATACAAATTTGCTTTAACTTTATTTGGCATCTCCTTTTCAGAACGCGATCTAAGTGGGTTTGATGTATCACCAGCACTTTTTCTTGATTTCAATACGTCACAGCCATTTGAATTCCAAAATTGTGTAGTTGATTCCAATGCTTCCGCTTATGCTGATTTAAGGCAATGCCTAACCCTCCAACTCGTAAGAAAAGTTTGCCAATCCTTTAAGTCCAAATTAGTCGCAGAAGTTGAGGTTAGTTGCACCAAAGATTCGATCGCATTGACATTGAAAAAGGTGGGAGTCAGAAACGCAGTGCCTATCACCAGCTTTGAAAATTCAGATTTGGTCGCAACTACGAAAAACGGCTCGCTATATATCACAAACCTGACGGAAAAGTATTTGGCAATTGAAGCGTTAACCATCTATCTGAACGGAAAAGGTTACACAGTGACCGTGGATAAGCAACTGGCACCGAATATTCAATCACCTATCGTGTCGATCAATGATTTTAGATTACCGTACGAACACACCCACTACACACATAAAAAATTAAAGGACGTAGAAAACAACAAAGTTGATTTCGGTGTAGCTATAAAATACACCTCGACGGATACCAACAAACCCCAGACTTTATTCCATAAGGATAGCTTTCCATTGAGGACAGTAATTCTAGACAATATTAACTCGGGCAATATTTAGGTTCAGCCAACTCAAGGGCGCCTCCGTTTATGCAGTACGTATTCCGGAAAAAGCACCTGCCAGGAATTCTCTGCACAAGCTGACATACTCAGGCCAACGGGACTTGGTATCACGCAAGGTATGGCATCTACTTCGCATGCAAGGAAAGCAGACCTAGGAGTAAAATTGTTTGCAACTTCACATGGAAGGCGGCGGCCTTCGCCGCCGCCTGTTCAACTTAACCCTGGGGTGGTCTGAGTTCGCCGCTCAGTTCCTTGCTCGGGTCCGGTGGTCGGCTGATTGACGGACTCTCAGGGTTTTTCAGGTCACTCAGGGGCTCGATGACGGGCTCGGCGGTCGTGCTGTCGTTACCGCCACAGCCACCCAACATGAGGATCAGGGCAAGGTAGATTGAACGCTTTGGCATGGTCATGTCCTCAGTACTTTACCCAAATCTCAGATCCTGGATGGATCTGTTCCAGTGCTGATGTGTCGGGATCGGCTTCAAGCATGGTTCTGGTGTTTGGATTACTACTGTACGCGCTGGTCCCGAACCAGACGATTTCGGCATCGTCGAAGACTGACAAATCATGGACATGCTCGTTGACCTGGTATTGATTCCAGCCCGGGTAGCGAGCGGGGTAAATGAACAGCGCGGGTGCAGGGAGTTCGGTGCTCGTACTGCCGTGATCATGGCTGCCGCTGGTGCCGACCCAGGCCGAAATCGACTCATCCTGGGTTTCGTCATCGCGACAATATTGCACGGCGGGCAGGTAGACGGTGGCAAAGGGCGTGTCCGGGAGTTTGGTACGAAACCCAATGTTGTAAGAGATGTCGTCGTTTTCATGGACCCCGCTTTTTTCCGGTAACCTTGTAACTCGAGACCGTGTTCCGTCTGTAACGGTTTCCACTGTGGCGGGTCCAAAGGCGCTGGCGGTTGCGCGAACCTTACCGAAGGTGCCGGGAATGGTGACTTCGACCTTATAGGTATCATCACCGTCGCAGCCGTGAGAAACGGCCAGTGTTACTTCATAGTACCCCCCTGCCGTGGCAGGGCCGGAGGTGACGCTTACGTGGGCAACACTGTTCAGGGAAAAAAGTGTCAATGCAGAGAGTGCCAGCGAGCTGCAGGCGATTCTTCGTAAATAGACCATTTTATCTATCCTTATTGATGGGTAGTTTTATCGAATGACCCACAGGCGCACACCACCTGTGCGCGGCTGTACCAAGGTTTGCATGTGTTTCTGATGGGGTGGAGCAGGTTTAACTGAATAGCAGAGGAGGCGCGCGGGCGCCGGGTAAGGAATAGGGGGCGCATGCAGCCGAAGGGCTGTTACAGGGGTAATCTCAGGCTTATAGGCCAGGTATGGCCTGACCTGAATCGCGTCCAACTCTGGAAGCGCATTGGGGGGCGATAGCGCCGAAAAAACGCAGAGTGTCCGATCTTTCGCCTGATGCTCCGCAGCCGGATCATCTATCCACTGTAGCGCATCGCCGACGCTGACGCCGCAGAAGACCAGTGGACCTTCCAGTGTTGCCAGACTTCCAGGCATGTACCCCACTGGAATAGACGCCTGTAGCAGCAGACAGTAGACGAGCACCCACAGCGGAAGACGCTGACGAAGGGAGTACGCTGTCGGGAAGCGAAGTCGTAACATTCGGCCGGGTGAGGAGGGTGAGGTAATTGGAGTATTGATTAAGCCATACTCATAGCAGACTGGCAAGTGACTATTTTCATTGAATAAATCCCTGCCAGTTATGATGTCAGCCCCCACGTTGCCCCAGTGACCGGCATCGTTCAATCCAGGCGGTACGTTGCTCAGGCCTGGATAATTTAACCGGCCCGAAAAGCGTCGATTTCACTGGATTGATGCCGCAGAAGCCCAGAATGTTATGTCGCATCAGACGGTCTCCGACCGCCTTATAGATCAGGCGATAATACCAGGGCGGGGTATCCATGGTGACGAGCAGACGCGCAGTTTTTCCGACGAGTAGTTTATCCCATAGCAGGGAATCCTTACCCCGGTAGCTGAAGGCGAAGCCTGGCAGAAACGTTCGGTCGATAAAGGCCTTCAGCAGGCCTGGCATGGAGCCCCACCAATTGGGATAGACAAACACCAGATGGGTGGCTTCGCGGATTAAAGTTTGTGCCCGGACGAGATCCGGTTCCAGCGGGGTGTCGCTGCCGTACCCTTTTAAGGTTAGGTGCAAAGGTCAGGTCGCTCAGCGTGAGCAGCTCGACACGGCGTCCAGAGGCAAGCGCGCCTTCGTAGTAACCTTGGGCAAGTGCCCGCAGAGGCTGGCGGTTCCATTGGGGTGACCATTGATAATGAGCAGTGTTGAGGGATTCATCGTGGCGTCCTTATAGCGTGAATGACATGAGCAAATGTTATCGGTGAACACATTAAGTTGTCACGTAAACATTTGACTTGCGATTCCCGAGAGGGGTCGTTAGCATCAGTCGAAACGGGAATTGACGTTAACTTTTCAGGGAGGACTCCTCATGGGGGTTCAGTTACTGGCCGGAGAAACGGCATATAAGGAGATCCGTGAGGCTGGATTACGGCCTCAGCGAATTCGCTTGATGGTGGGTGCCAGTGGCGGACCCAAGTGGTTGATGTTGAGCCGCCTGGACCAGTATTTAGCCCGTCAGTTACTAACACCACAATCGACGCAAACCTTAACCCTGCTGGGTTCCAGCGTTGGGGCCCGGTGGATGGCCTGTTACGCTCGGTCAGATGCGGCCGCAGCGTTTCGGGAGTTTGAAACGATCTATCCGATCAGCGCTATTCCAGACCCATTCGGCCAGAGGCCATCAGTGACTATTTGAACAAGGTTCTTAATCATTTGTTCCCGGCTGAAGAAGCCCGGCATATCGTCTTGAATTCACAGCGGTGCCTTAATATTGTCGCGGTGCGCAACCGTCGCTATTTAAATGGCCGATCCAGGCTCGCTCAAGGTGTACCCCTGTTGACCGCGGCGGTAGGCAATGTAATTTCGCCTGAAGTGGTCAAAGTCTTATATCCGCGTGTGGTGATTGGCCCCAGTCAGGGGGAAAGCCCCTATGCGAAGACGCCTGAACACATTGAGCTGACCGAAGAAAACCTGCATCAGGCCTTAATCGCCTCGGGCGCCATTCCGATGGTGATGGCGCCTGCACGCATCCAGGGAGGCAAGGACCGCTGGTATTGGGACGGCGGCGTGGTTGATTATCATTTTTCAGGGCCCTTCAATGTATCGGACGGGCTGGTGTTTTACCGGCACTTCTCACCACGCCTGATTCCGTGGTGGTTTGACAAAGGTTTAGCCTGGCGCCGGATCCGACCTGAGCATTATCATAACGTCGTCCTGCTCACGCCCACCAGTGATTTTATCGACCGTCTCCCGTATGGGAAAATACCGGATAGGAAAGATTTTGAGACGCTGCCGGATTCAGAGCGGGAGCGGTATTGGCGCACCGTTCTGGATGCGACAAATCATCTGGTCGAAACCTTGGATAATGCACTACAGCGGGACGCTGGGCGCAGTCTTTTGAAACCCTTATAGGACCACATTATGATTTTTGATGCTGGCAATCTCTGTCCGTGCGGAAGCGGGCAGTCGTATGCCATGTGTTGCTCCCCTTTCATCGAAGGAGAGCCCGCTCCGACACCTGAGACGTTGATGCGTTCACGCTATACCGCCTATAGTCTGGGGGAAGTCGCCTACCTGCGCGCAACCCTGGGCGGCGGAAAACCGTCCGTCACAGCTTGACCTGCCCATCGGTGTTCGCTGGGTCGGGTTAAAGGTCATCTCAAGTCGGGACAAGGAGGCGGATGAGGGCGAAGTGGCATTTCAGGCCACATTCCGTGAGCAGGGTGAGTGGCATCAGCTACGGGAGCAGAGTCGTTTCGTGCGTCGCGAAGGACGCTGGTACTACCTGGATGGCGTTACCGACTGGCTGCGTTTGCCCGTTGGAAGGAATGATCCCTGTCCCTGCGGCAGCGGCGCCAAGGCCAAGAAGTGCTGCGGCGGTTAGTACGAGAAGTGTGTGACCGGGGACACTTTCAGGTGCAATCAGCATCCCATTGATCGGGTTTACAAAAAGGTGTCTGGCGTGATCAGTCAAAGTGCGGTTGAAGCCGCCATCCGAAGTTATCAGGATCCCTATCTCAATCAGGACCTTCTGGCGCTTGGCGCCGTTAAAGAAGTCAGAATTGAAGGGGCCGCAGTGCACATCAGCCTTCGTCTGGCCTACCCTCGAAGGGGTTACAGGGGGCGTTGCGCGAATTGTTGGTCAATGCCATCGAAGATGTCGAAGGCGTTGAGTCCGTTGTCATTGATGTGGCGCAGCAGATTCAGCCCCATGGTGGGCAAAACCAGATTCCAGCCTTGCCCGGTGTCAAAAACGTGATTGCGGTGGCGTCTGGAAAAGGCGGTGTCGGTAAAAAGTACCGTCACGGTCAATCTGGCGCTGGCCCTGCAACGGGAAGGCGCTCGGGTGGGCATTCTGGATGCTGACATTTATGGGCCCAGCCAGGGCATGATGCTGGGGGTGGCCGAGGGCGTTCGCCCTGGCGTCAAAGATGAAAAACTCTTTATTCCGATTGAGGCGCATGGGCTTCAGGTGATGTCCATGGCCTTTCTGGTCACCGAGAAGACGCCGATGGTCTGGCGTGGCCCAATGGTCAGCGGTGCCTTGCTGCAGATGGCTAATCAGAGTATCTGGAACGATCTCGATTACTTGCTCATTGATATGCCACCGGGAACCGGTGATATCCAGCTGACACTGGCTCAGAAAATACCCGTGGCCGGAGCGGTGATTGTGACCACACCGCAGGACATCGCTTTGCTGGACTGCCGCAAGGGCATCGAAATGTTCAGCAAAGTGTCCATTCCCGTGCTGGGTATCGTGGAAAACATGAGCGGCATATTTGCAGTCACTGTGGCCACGCTGAACCGATCTTCGGAGAAGACGGGGGCGCCAGTATTGCCGGAGAGTATCAGGTTCCTTTGTTGGGGCAGGTGCCCCTGCATCGCACGATTCGTGAGCAGACTGACGGCGGCTTACCCAGTGTGGCGGCAGAGCCGGACAGTGAGGTCAGCCGCCGCTTTAGCGACATGGCGCGGCATCTGGGGGCACTGCTCTCGCTGCGCCGTGCGGATCAGGCTCAGCTTCTTCCCAACCTGATCGGCAAGGGTTGATGCTTTATTATTCAGCCCGGACTGGTTACCATGCTGCCGCATCAGGTTGCGGCCTTTATAGCTATCAGGAAACAACATCATGGCAATAAAATCAGACAAATGGATTCGCCGCATGGCGGAACAACACGGCATGATCGAGCCTTTCGCCTCAGGGCAGGTGCGTGAAGATCAGCGTGGTAAGTTGATCTCGTATGGGGTCTCGAGCTACGGCTATGACGTACGCTGCAGCCGCGAATTCAAGATTTTTACCAATGTCTACTCCGCAACCGTTGACCCGAAGGCCTTTGATGCCAAGAGTTTTGTCGATGTGGTTGATGACGTTTGCATCATTCCGCCGAACTCGTTTGCGCTGGCGCGAACCGTGGAATATTTCCGCATCCCGCGTAATGTCCTGACGATCTGTCTGGGCAAAAGCACCTATGCCCGCTGCGGCATTATCGTCAACGTCACCCCGTTTGAGCCGGAGTGGGAGGGGCATGTGACCTCGAATTCTCAAACACAACCAATTTGCCTGCCAAAATCTACGCCAATGAAGGCGTGGCTCAGATGTTGTTTTTCGAGTCGGACGAAGTCTGCGAAACCAGTTATCGGGATCGCCATGGTAAATATCAGGGACAGACGGGCGTAACCTTGCCGAGAGCCTGATGTGACCGAGCGCGAAGGGGCCATTAAGTTCGATTTGACGCACCGTGCGGGGCCTTTCCTGCGCCCTTTAATCTGAACGGACTCCAGCGCGCACGCCGTCGCCTGTTTGAGGCGGGCCTGGTGGGTCAGGATCCTGCACGCTACGATGGTCTGGGCTACGGAAATCTCAGCGAACGTGCTTGGCCCGGGCGGGGAGTTTGTTATTTCCGGAACGCAAACGGGCGGTAAACCTGAGCTGGACGCGTCGGATTATGCCCGGGTGCTTGAGGCGGACGTCGCCCATAACCGCCTGCGCTCGACGGGCGAAACGAAGCCCTCCTCAGAAAGCCTGACCCACGCTTTACTTTATCAGCTGAGCAGAGATGTGGTGAGCGTCGTGCATGTTCATTGTCCGCGCTTATGGGGCGCAGCAACCCGCTTATCACTACCCTGCACCCCGGCGTCTGCACCTTATGGCAGTCTGGCAATGGTGGATGCCGTGAGGCGGCTCTGGCAATCCGGCGCGTTGCAGCAAACACTGGATTCATCATGCTGGGACACCAGGATGGCGTGGTGTCCTTTGGTGCTGACCCTGAGTCAGCGACCGAGATTCTATTTGATTGGTTGGAAAAAATCTGAATGTCATTTGAAAAGTTATTCAAGCAAGTCTCCCGTCTGCAGGGTTGGCGTCAAAAAGTCTACACCCTCGCGTTGGCGGAACGCCCGCTGCCACTCCTCCTTCTCTAGGCGAGTTGCATGACCGTCGTAAGCAGGCCCGACAGTTCCAGCGTATTCTGGACATTCTGTGGGAATCCGTCGGCCAGCGTCAGCCTAAAGTCTGGCTGGGAAAAGAGCTGGATGAAGAGGGCTTGCCCAAAGGGGCGTCGGCGCTGGTTGAACAGTGGTCGCAGGATCTGGAGCAGGATGAGTCGTTTGGTGGCGTGGCCGCCTCACATAGCCTGCAATTGATTGAGGGGGCGCTGCTGGTGTTTCAGGGCCGCACGGCACTGGCCGTGGAGCTGGGGCAGCAGTCATTCAATTTTGTCACTGAGTTTGTCGAAATGCAGGACGGTGAAGGCATGGACGACGAGGCCCTGGTTAAACTGTTTGAGTCCAGCGAACTGTGTCAGGCCGAAATGCACTGGCAGCGCAGCCTGGGTGGCCCAGTTAGCGCAAAATACCGGCGCACCGGTGCGTTCGTGGCTGGAAACACTGCGCCGGAAGCTGCGAATGACGGTGTCAGTGGTATTGGCGTGGTGCTGACGCGGCATCCGGCGAATAAGACAGAGGACTCCGCATGAAGCTTTCGCAGTTCGGAAAAAATTCAGTCAGCAGGCCGGAATCATTTCGCTGATGGAAGATCTGGGTAATGCGCTGGCGGATGGCAACCTGATCATGATGGGGGCGGCAACCGGGATTTGTGCCGGAGGTGGAGCCCGCGCTGCGTGAGTCAATGCATCGGATTATTGAAGATGAAGCCGCCTTCGTCGTCTGGTTGGGGTGTATGATCCCCAGGGGGAAAAGAGTTTCGTTAAAGCGATGGCCAGGCTACTTCGTGAGCGCCTGGGATGGCCGGTTGGGCCTGAGCACATTGCGCTGACGAATGGCAGTCAGTCGGCATTTTTCATGCTGTTTAATATGTTCGCGGGTGACTTTGACGACGGGACCCGACGCAGGATTCTGCTGCCCATGACACCAGAATACATCGGTTATGCCGATGCCGGATTGTCTGAAGATTTTTTTGTGTCTGCCAAGCCCGTTATTGATGAATTGACACCGCATACCTTCAAATATCGGGTTGATTTTGCGGCTTTGCCCCTCGATGACAGTATTGGCGCCTTGTGTGTATCGCGACCGACTAATCCCACGGGTAATGTGCTGACGGATGAAGAAATGCGTCACCTGTCCGAGATTGCCCGCGAGCGTGACATTCCGCTGATTCTCGATGGCGCCTACGGCCTGCCATTTCCCAGTCTGGTCTACACCGATGTTAAGCCGTTCTGGGACGATCATCTGATTCTATGCCTGAGTTTGTCGAAATTCGGCTTACCTGCCGCACGCACCGGCATTGTCGTGGCTCACCCGGATATCATTCGAGCGATTGCCAGCATCAATGCCATCATCGAATCTCGCGCCCGGGAGTTTAGGGGCCATGTTGGTGACGGAGATGGTCGACAGTGGGCAAATCCTCAGCCTGGAGCGAGCAGGTCGTCAGACCGTTTTATCAGGCCAGGTCACAGCGAGCATTCAGACAGCTGAATGAAGGTCTGGCGGGGGCTGCCTTACTCCATTCATGTGCCGGAAGGGGCTATGTTTCTGTGGCTGTGGCTGAAAGATTTGCCCATTACCAGTCTCGAACTGTATGAGCGGCTAAAGAAAAGGGCGTATTAGTGGTGTCTGAGCATTATTTCTTTCCAGGCTTGCAGGAGCCTTGGGAGCATACCCATCAATGTCTTCGGATCACTTACTCGCAGGACGAAGCCCTGGTGGAAAAGGGGCTTCGCCTGCTGGCCGAGGGAAGTACACGCGGTCTATGCCGTGAGCCCGTCGCAGGGCTAATTAATCAAGGGGGAGCGTAGGGTGGACAGCGGTTCCCCTACGATGTCTTCAGCCGCTGCCTCAAGTCTGCGAGAGACTTTGCGTTTGGCCATCAGGGCACGGGTAAGGTCGTCGATCGATGCATCGCTCTTGCGACGAATTTCCCTGTCCAGTTCATCCATTAGTACGACGGCGCGCGCTGTCACAGGGCCTTTGGATGGACCTTCTCTCAGGTTTTTGACGTCAGCACCCCATTTGGCGAGCTTCTCGATGATTTTCTTGCGTCGGTCTTTGCTCATACCCCCGGCACGGTAGAGCAGGTCAAACGAGTAGAACTCTGCAAGCCCCTCCACGATCCAGTCATCATTCGCGTGTTCCGTGACGACGCCCTTCAGCCGGGTAAACATGTGGGTCATTTCATGCAGCAGGGGACTGGTACCATTTTCACTGACCAGTGGTCGGTCAGCATGCAGGAATAAGGAGTTTGATGCAGAAAGACCGCCTCGCCACATCGGATCGCCCATCGCAACCATCAAGAGCTTTTTCGGGCGGGTATCAAACGCTTTTTGGATCTCTGGCCAGACGAAATTCATGAACGTCATGATTTCCATACGTTTGACCCCGACTTTTGTGGCGCGCTGACGGCAATGCCGGTCTTACCTACTTTGGCGCGACGGGTACCGAGTTTGCCAGCAATAAACCAGCCGGTGGGACGATCAAACAAACGATCGGGATTGTTGATACGAAAGGAATTGCCTTTAATTCGCGGCCAACCACTTTCAACGCTGGTCCAGCCGGGTGGCAGGATGATATCCAGGGTCGCGTTAGCATAGGCTCCGGGAACTTCGGTTGTCGGGCCCGCTGGAACAATATCGTCACCCCGAAAAACGGCCCAGTCTTTGGTCATCAGCGCGTCAAATTCGCCGGGATCTTTCTGGTGGGTCACTGGCCTGAAAGGAGAGCCGGGCTTCGCCTTCGGGGGAGATCCCAGATGACTTCGTCATCGGTCAGGGTGATGTTCCCGTTTCCCTTGACGTAGGCGTATCGTTGATCCGAATTCCTGAAGCGGTATTGGCGCAGTAATTCGCCTTTGTCGATCAGAATCCTGACGTTGGCGCGCTCTGCCTCCGGTTCAAATTCCATTGATATTTCAGGGTGTAGCTGGGCGGTTTGTCGGCGGCCTGAGTTGTCAGGGCCAGCAGAGCCATGCTGAGCAGACCACAGTGAATGAGCCAGCGGAGGGCGCGTAGGGGGCAAAAGCAGCATCATCTTCAACTCTCGTGACCGTGTAATTCTGAATAGGTCAGTGTATTCTAGCCCATAGGACGATACTCTCGGATACGATTTTGTGCAGATACTTGAATTGCTGATTGTGCTGATCGCCTGTAATGGCGCACCGATCGTGCTGGCTCGTCTGCTGGCTTCCCGGTTTGCTGATCCCCTTGATGGGGGTCGCTTGGCATGGGACGGACGACCCTGGGTTGGGTAAATCCAAGACTTGGCGAGGCGTGCTGGCGAGTGTGTGTGCAGGTGGGGTGCTTGGGCTTGTTATTGACTGGGGAGCGGGTGCTGGCGTCATCTTCGCGGGGTGCGTGATGCTCGGCGATCTAGTGTCCAGCTTTACCAAGCGCCGCCTGAACATGGTCAGCAGCGCCAAGGCCACGTTTTTGGATCAGGTCCCGGAGAGCTTGCTGCCTCTGATCTATGCAGTGTCTGCGTTAGGGTATGATGCGACGACGGCGGGTCTGGCCCTGGTGGGATTCTTTGTGTTCGAAACCCAGATTTCGCCACTGCTTTTTTCGCCTCGGGATTCGCGCGCGTCCGGCATTAGTGCGAGGTTCGGCGTAATTCGTGTATCGTAATTTCAGGATTGCAATTCAGGCGCACATGCACCACAGAGGTTCCTGCACCGACCGAGGTGTAACCCGTCATCTGGTGATGACGCCGGACCTCTTTTACCTACGCGACGCGGGCAGTCGGAATCGAGCGTGACCGGAATTCCGCCGGAAGACATATCTGGCCGCCATGGGTGTGACCGGCAAGAAACAGATCAAAACCGGCATGCGCCGCTTGTTTAAATACTGCGGGGTATGTGAGAGCAGAATGCTGGCTTGCCCCTCTTCGCGTTGGGAGGCGGCCTTTTCGATATTATCCACCCTGAAATAGTGGGCGTCGTCGATCCCGGCCAGATAGAGGCTGGCTGCCGCCTCGCTGAATGTGGACACTCTCGTTGAGCAGCAGGCGGATGCCCATGTCCTCCAGCGCAGGCACCATGGTCACACCGTCGTGATTACCTAAAACCCCATAGACCTCTCCTGCAGATGCTCGCGTAACTGCCGCATTCCCGCAAGCGCACTTTCCGTCGTGCCAAACGTGCGTGCGCGGTAGTCACCTGTCAACACGCAGAGGTCATACCGGGCATCCTGCACCCGGTGGATGAGCGCCTGCAGCGCAGGCGCGTACATATCGACATGCAAATCGCTGAGGTGAAGAATGCGAAAGCCCTCGAAGGCTTCAGGCAGATGGGGAATGACCACGGTGTGATGGCGCATGTCCAGGCGGCAGGTGTTTCTGTTTGCCACGTTGATAGAGACCGGCCAGCCGCAGGCAGCCCCGAATGAGACCGTGAATGGAATACCAGTTTTCAAGATGAAAGAAATTTCGTCCGAATCCAAACACCTGAGCGGTATGGTCTTGTTCCACGCCCAGTCGCTGTCGGGCGTGCGTGCGCCCCAGACGTTGTTCCGTGCGGTACATCAATTCAGGGGGTATGGCCGTGGCGGTTTTCATTCGCATACCGGGTCAGAAACGGGTTGAACACCATAGCACTATCTGGCGCGACTCAACAGTCCCACGTAGATTGCGAGGATTGACCTATACTGCTAGAAAGTTGGGTTGGATTTAGGGAGCTATAGTGAGAATAGGGCGCTGGATTGTTATTCTGCTGTTGGTATCTTCAGGAGGTGTTTCTGCTGAAGCGCCAGTCCGTCTTGTGACTGGGGAGTGATTATCGGCCCTATTCCGACGTAACCCTGGAGGCGGGAGGGTTGGCCACCCTTCTGGTTCAGAAAGCGTTTGAAAGTGCCGGACGCGAAACGGCGGCTGTTGAGTTTCAACCTTGGATGAGAGGTTTGCAGGAAACTCAGGATGGCCATTTCGACGCAACCTTTCCTTATGCTGAAACGCCGGAGCGCCGGCAGAATTTTCTTTTCAGTCAGCCGATCGTGGAGGTCGAAGAGGCGTTTTTTGCCCGTCAGAGCTTTGCAGGCGATATTTTGATTCCTGGCACCCTAAGTGGTAAGCACGTCTGCCGACCTACAGGCTACAACACAGAACTACTGAAAGAACTCACTCAGCAAGGTTGGCCTGCACCTGATCGTGAGCAAGGATAATCCCAGCGCTAACCAGGTGCTGGAAGTATTTAATCGTGGTCTGGAGTCACTGAAAAACGACGGGGCGGCTCGACCAGATAATTGCATAGTACATGCATCCGAGTGGCGCTGAGGATAATCCTGTGGCGTTCATCGTCCATAGTTATTGGTCAGAACTTAGCTGGGTTATTCATCAAAGTGAGGGAATCAGGCAAACGCTTGGAGAGGGTTTTCGTTACCGCGAATTTTATCTGAACACAAGGCAGTTACCTGAGGCTGCTTATCAACCCCGGGTAGAGGAAGTCATCCGTCAGATTCAAGCCACTCATCCACAGGTCGTCTTCATCACGGATGATAATGCGCTGCGGCTGGTCGGCCCTTTTATAGACAAAAGCTGGGTTGTTTTTGGAGGAGTGAATGGTTCTATCCGGGAAGATTTTCCGTGGGCGGCGGCGCGCAATGATGTTGCGGGAGTGCTTGAGCGTCCACTCGTTGCGCGCTCTGTCGTGCAGATTCAGAGTGCCCGGACTTTCGCATTCTCGTGTTCTGGTGTTGGCTGGAACGGATGGAAACTACGACCCGAATGATTCATGAAGAGTTTGGTGATCAAAGGTACGTACGCTGCCGATGGTAGTTCGTTGCGGATCGAGCAGTCTTCGTCTTTCAGCGAATGGCAGAATTGGATAGAGAAGAAGGAAAAAGAGTGGGATTTTGTTCTGGTGATGGGGAATATGGCTCGTCGATTCGAAGGGCAGCGTGTCGCTGAGTTGGATGTTGCGCGGTGGATTCATGATCATTCAGATCAACCAGTCTTCACCATCCATGAACGCAGATTGGAAAGGGTTGTTTGATGGTGGGATGGTTGTCAGTGGCCGACTGATGGGGCGTGGTAATAAGGCTGATTTGGCTCGTCAGGTGTTGAAGGAGGGCGAAGGTTCCCTCTGTTTTTGATGGACGATTTAGGGTGCAATCAGAAGGATTGATGTTATTCAGTCAGTCTGGGCTGCCAGCGGGGCGGAAAGTTTGACCGAACGGGCCCAGCGTTCGGCATTTCTGGTGGATTGAACAGAAATGCCGTCTGGGGCACGGAAGTTAAAAGTTGAGCGAACCCCGTTTTGCACGACGCTAATGGAGGAGGGTGTGAAATATTGCGCGCCGGGACCTAAGCGTTGTGCATCGAGCAGAATGATGATCGGCAAGTGATAGCCGAGGCGGGTTTTGAGTTGGTCGACCGAGGAGCAAACGGCGTCGCATTTCCTTCCGGAGACACGGAAATCCAACAGGGTAGGTTTGACGAGCTGCAGTTGTTTGGTCTCACCATCATAATGCAGTTGGCCGCCAATCTTGCCACCAGGCTTTGAGTGGTCCCGCTGTCGCGCTTTGAGCTGCGGCATCCTGCAATGCCATATCGAAGCCGAGCGCGATGTGTTGGCCATCAGGTTGGAACTCGGGCTTGGGATTGGTGAGATCAACCTTCCATTCGCCGAGATCCAGTCGATAGGGTAGAAAGGGTTTCATCAGGCTTTGCATCTCGGTGCCGGTCACCACCATTTCGACCGCGTGGGCGTGCAGAGCGGTGAGCGCGAGTCGAGACTGAAAACAGTCGGTCGTGAACGTCTTATGTGCTGTGGTCATGTCTTCCCATTATCATTTCCGTTGTCTTGAGGGTTTAGGGTTGACCTATCGTCAGGTCACCAATGGAGAGCACTTTCCAGAAAGATTTCGTAGGTTTCACCGTCAATTTCCTTCTGAAGCATCTGAACCAGCAGGAAGTGCCAGTCTTCGCCATCCATAGCCGCGACCTGCGCTTTGAACCGGGTTTGACGGGCGTTCGACGATCGGTGGCACTTGCGCATGCTCAGTGCGCAGTGTCTCCTCGCCGACGACGGCAAATCGGTTCTCTTTCAGTTTTCCTCCATCAGCAATGCGATATGTCATGGTTGTCTGTCCGGCGGCGAGGTCCATGCGCAGCTGAAGTTGACACCCCAGCTTGTCCAATGCATCGTCGGGGATCGCCATATGCCATGGCTTGTCCTCGATGTTGTGGTCACGGTTAGCTGATCCCAGTCAAACGCCACCGTACCATGGCGTTCTGTGCGCCAGTATCGCGGTCGTAGGTGTAGAAGAACGGCCTGACACGTCTGCCGGTCCACTCGAAGCGAACAGTTTCAGTAATATCCAGCATCAAAGATCGCACTTCAAATCGGTAATTCCACTGACCGTCCGCCTGCTGCTCCAGTACACGCGCTGGCCGTGCCGTTGATAGGAATACCCTTTCGGTACGTGGGCGCGGTAAGTCGCGCGGGTGGGGAGAAGGGTTTGTACCAGCACGCTCATTGCGCGTGGGGTGGACTCTTTTCGGGTGGCGTTTCGGCGTTGAGTGGGTATGCAAAAGCCTATCAGTGCAAGCGTTAACCATCGGTTGCGG
>JADJWY010000001.1 GCA_016716085.1 Hahellaceae bacterium | reverse complement strand
TGTAATTTTCCCGAGAGCATTCTGAGCCAGTTAAAAAGCCGGTCATCTATGATTGCCCAGCCCCCGAAAAGTGTCGCCCCCATCGTCACTAGCATTGCAACGTCCATGAACGGGATATTCAATACTTTGGACTGCAGCCAGCCAATGACCAGCGCAATTAAAATGAGGGCTATCAAGCCCGTGAACCGCTCCATAAAAACGGCCGCTGCACATTGTGCTTTCATCCCGCTAGCTTTGCCGTGCAGATGAACTCGAGTGATGTCTCCACCAATGTTGCTGGGCAAGACGAGGTTAAAGAAACGCCCCATGATGTAGTAAGCCCAGAGTTGCAGGGGGCGTGAGGGAATCCCAATGGTTCGAGACAGATAATGCCATTTGATCGAACTGATAAAATCAAGAAAAGACGGAAACATGATCGACAATAAAACGTAAAAGAGGCTTGCACTGCCAACGGTGCCAATAAACTCCGCACGCCCATCAGTACTGAACAAGCCCGATTTCCAGAAAACATAAGCGAGTAAGAGAACCGTGATGATGACTCGTAGTACTTTAAACAAGGATTTTGATTTCATGTGGCAGAATGCCCGATAGTGATTAGACCGTCTGAACCTTTTTGTGAGATGACTTTTGCCGGGATCCCACCTATCGTCACGTTTCCTTCTGGGAAGCTTTTGTTCACGACGGCATTGGCTCCGATTACCATATTGGAGCCGAGTACGATGTCCCCAAACATCTTGACGCCCGGAGCAATGTAGCAATTGTCACCAATCACCGGTGCCGCAAACTTTTTACCCGCCTCCGTTCCAATGTTAACGCAGACATGAAGTCTGCAATTTGCGCCAATTCGAGTTCCCGGATTAATCACAATGGTCCCCATGTGCGCAATGGACAGTCCAGGGCCAAACACGTTGATTGGAATCGTGAATCCTAAAAGCCGGCTCATGCGACCGAACTGAAATGACGTCCATCGGCGAAGCAGCCAATTTCCATTGCAATTCGTCAGGTACTCGAGCCTTCTTAGAAGGCGCTGAAATCTCCAGATCCTGTCAAAACGAAGGTTGCGAAACGTTTTCTTTTTCTTCAGCGCAAGTCGATCGGCTTCCAGGTAGGCTTGGTAATCTTCGAAAGATTGAATCATGGGGCAACTTAGTCTTGCTTAGAGGAAGGAATAGGCCTTTGATTTTATCATCAGTTTGGGCAATTGGAAAAACACTGTTGGTCGGCAGTATCGGCTGTCTCGATACTGCGACAAGTCGGTCTCCCTGGCTTTCACCTAAATTATGGTTTTAGGGCAACTCTGATTAATTCCAGAAATCGTATACCATGAGACGACAAACGACAAAATGGAATCGCCATGAAACAGCAGAGTCTGGAGGCCAGTGGTTTTGAGGTTTACCGCAAGAAAACTCGCAAGGAAGTTTTCCTCAGTGAAATGGATCGGATCATTCCGTGGAAAGAATTGAGCGAAGCAATCAGACCCTACTACCCTGATGTACCCAAAGGAGCTGGTCGAAGACCGATTGGTCTGGAGCGTATGTTGCGAATCCATTTTCTGCAGCACTGGTTCGAGCTGTCTGATCCCGGAGCTGAAGAAGCCCTTTATGATTCCAGAGCGATGCGTTTGTTTGTCGGGATAGATCTGGGCAAGGAACCTGTGCCGGATGAAAGCACGATCTGCAAATTTCGCCACTTGATGGAAACGCACAATCTGGGTGACGAGCTCTTTCGCCTGGTCAATGTATATCTCGCAGAGAGCGGCTTGAAAGTGTCCAGGGGAACAATTGTGGATGCCAGCATCATCAACGCCCCAAGTTCCACCAAGAATAGAGACAAAGCGCGTGATCCCGATATGAAGCAGACGCGCAAAGGCAACCAGTGGTATTTCGGGATGAAGACACACATCGGCGTGGACAGCAAAACCAAGCTGATTCATTCCGTGGTGGTGACACCCGCCAATGTACATGATTCACAAGTGCTGGGCGACTTACTCCATGGCAACGAAACGCGTGTATGGGGTGATTCTGCCTACACCGGGCAGAAGCGGGTGATTCACGAGCGATCACCAAATGCTAAGGACTTTACCCAGCGAAAAGGTAGCCGTCACCGACAGCTGAGCGAACAGGAGAGATCGAGCAATCGGCACAAATCGAAAATCCGATCGCGGGTTGAGCATCTGTTTGGCATTTTGAAAGGCCAATTTGGCTATAAGAAAGTGCGTTACCGAGGCTTGGACAAGAATGCCCACGCGGTATTCACGAAGTGTGCCTTGGCCAACCTGGTGATGGCCAATAGGCATTATCACCTCTCCTGACGGGAGAGGTGCGCCTGAAATGGCGCTGACGGCCGCTAAAAGCGGCAGAAAGACAAGATTTACCCATTTTTTTGAGATAGAACTATCAACTAACAGAAGTGGCCTGAAAATACATAGGATTATTCAGACCTTCCTTAGGCATTACTATCGCTAGCTAGCGACGTTCTGATAAGAAAAAATCTAAAAACTGCTTTTTATAATTTGTATGTCTATGAAAGATATTGAAATAATAATTTTGGCATTAAAATTGTATAGTTTAATGTGTTGCGAAAATGTATCGATTAGCCCCATGATCAGATTACTGGTCGCTTGAGTGGGGAATGTTTTGTCTCAAGGAGTTAATGGCATGAGGACTTTCATGTACAACCTACTGAAAACGCTGGCAGTTTTGTCTGCCGTTCAGGTTCCTGTGGCTGCCGCTGGCGTGTTGCTGGACGCCGATTTCGAGTCAGGCACCTACAAAGATCTTAATTGGAATGTGTCGGGAAATGCGCCGGTGGTTACTAACTCAGGCGTGACTGCGTGTTCGGGAAAGTATGTTATGAGGGTCGATTTAAATCGATACACAAGCAATACATCCTATCGTACAGAGGTGGGAAATATTCTTTTCGGTAACAACGAGCGTAATTTGGACTTATTCAAAACCTATTGGATGAGTTTGGCTATATACCTACCTTCTGATTGGAAGGATGATCCCAATGAGGATATTTTATTCCAACTTCACGATCAGCCCGATAGCGGTGAGCCTTGGAAACACCCTGCCATGGCTCTGAAAACCTCTGACGATCGATGGAAGGTGTCCATTTTGGCAGACTCTCGTTCTATCAGTGATGGAAGCAACTATTCAACCAGCGCATCTATGGATCTTGGTGCTCTGAAGCGTGGCAGCTGGACGACGATTGTGATGCAAACCCGCATTTCATATAAAAGCGATGGCTTTTTGAACGTTTGGGTGAATGGTAATTTGAAGTCTTATTCAGGCCCGATCGGATTTAATGACAAGCTGGGTCCCTATATCAAAATTGGCAACTATAAGCCCGCTTGGCAGCCTGGAATTGACTGGGGTATAAACTCAGGAGTTTCAACCCGTAGGCATTATGTTGACGAGGTGCGTGTCGGTGATTCAGCTGCAACTGTGTCGTCAATGACACCTAACTGCGGCGGTGGGGCGGAGTCACTTGATCCGGCGCCTCCTTATAATATCAGCGTATACTAACAGAGGTTATGAAGTGGTGAGCAGTTAAGCCACCACTTCAACCCGTCACTCTTTCTCCCCAGCAGATTGGCACAGAGTGATTATCCGGTCTGTGATGACCTTTCTTTCGAAGTGTTTATTTGCGTATCCGCGATTAAATTCTCTTATCTGGTTAAGCTGAGCATTATCAGTTAAAAGAGCGTTCAAGGCGGTCGTCACTGAATTGCTTGATACTTCAGAAAGCATAATCCCATTCTCAGGCACAAATATATCCGGAATGCCGCCAGTACTACCCGTGATGATAGCAAGTCCTGACGCCATCGCTTCAAGTAAAGAGACGGGGCACCCTTCAGGATAGTAGGTTGGAAACACGAAAACGTGGCAACTATGTAAGAGGTCAGCCTTTTGCTGGCCACTCACATAACCCAGTACATGCACCTTGTTTGAGACAGGTGAAGACTGTAGACGGGTCTGAAGTTCTCCCATGGCCGGGCCATCGCCCGCGATATAGAGTGACACGTCCTCTCTGCCCGTTTTGGCAAGATAGGCCTCGAAAGCCGTCAATGTCTCGAATAAACCTTTTCTCTAACAAGCCGAGACATAAAAAGCAGTCGTATTCTTGGTTCCGACGCTTCAGACTTGTTGGATCGAATGTCATCTTCATCAAACATTGTTGGCGTAAATATGATGCGATCTGGATCAACGCCCAATCGTTGCAGGTCAGATTTAAATCGTTTGGCCAATACAAAGATCAAATTGGCTTTCGCGAATGAATGATTGAACCAAAACTTATAAAAGCGATTGCGCTGTATGCGAGTGCAGAAATTATCCGACCAGCCATGGAAGAATATGACTTGGGGTTTACGTGGAATCCATTTGCAGACCATGCATATCAAGCCATCCCTCAAAAAAGATGCTTTATTCAAGGATGGATTGACGAACAATAAGTCATTGTCGGAATGCCTTAGCTTAAATGCGACACTGACGGCATCCGCTAACGGACGTGCAGCAGAAATCGTTTTGTGTTCGTCGGCCGATCTTGGTCCAATGTATTCCGAGACAAAGGTAGTATCGTGAGGGGGCTTTTTTAACATTCTAACGAAGTTAACAACACCACCGTGCCAAGCATCATTTTTGTGAAGAATCATGATTTTCATAGGACTTTTCCAAGATACCGGATTCGAGGCGCGTCGGGTAAAGACGACCGGTTCAAAATCCAAGTAGATTACGATAATGGGTCATCACTTTACTCAGAAACTGAGCAAAAAATGGAAGATGCTCGTTTTCCTCAAGGGATGAGCTTCGTTTACGGAAAATGATCGACGCACTTTTGCGAAGTCGATTACCTGTGACGATATGACCAGGTGATAGCGGTGAGTTCGTATTTACTAAATGCTTAGCTCTGGAGAGATCAAGCCCCAATGCCTTCTCGATCCTGGTCAGCGTGCCGTCAGGGTCGGTGACGAGGTCTTCATATCGAATTGAAACGGTATCCCCCTTAAACTTCACTGCCGTAATTTTCATACACAGCAATACGAAAAAATAGTAAAGCGCTGCCATCAAGTAGCTTTTGGGCTTTTGTTCATCCTCGTTCTTTTCTTGAAAGGCGTTCAATAGTTCTGCGGGCGATCGAGTAATTGCAATGACCTTAATTGAGCCAGGGTAGAATTGCTTTAACGCTAAAGGTCTACTTGCATATTTAGACGAATCAACAATATACTTGACCGGCTCCTTGAAGTGGACGTGGGTATACATCGCCTGGTTTACGATCTTGTAGGACGAGAGATCCCCAAAGTGGCCGAAAGCGCGCAGAGGAAAATGGACATGTCCATCAATTCGCTTGTTAAGGTTGCGAAGCGTGTTAGGCGTTTTGCGGGTTATTTCCTTAACCACGGGTCCCCAGGCTTCGCAAGCGTGGGCCTCAGCACCGCAGGCACACTCTTTATTCAGAATCACGCCATCTCTGGGGAAATGGGTCATTTCACCAAGTCCGTCGACATCATCGGCAGCTTTCAAAACGATTTCCAAAATGGTAGTGCCGCTTCGACCTGTTCCCATGACATAAAGAATTGTAGGGATTGAAGTGGTAGGAATACTCATTAACCTTACTTCCTATTGTTGCTTATTCGGCAATATATAAAAGACATCAATCGTATGGTCTTCGCTTTCAAAACGAGGACGCGCATAGCGCTCTCTAAATGTGGCAATGTCTTTAAGGTTCCAATCTTTTGAGAATGTAACAAGCCATACAGGGTTTTGAGCTTTCTCTACTGTTTCGAAAAGATCATCCAGGCGGTAAATCAAGTTGGCATTCGTCCATCGGTCCAAGGTTGCGCCAAAAACAGCGCGTTGCCAGAAACTGGTGCTCCTCCATGGGCATATAGATGTAATCCATCCGCTTTTTTAAATACAGATCGGTAGGCGTTACCTCGGAGATTACTATTTCTCCCGGTTGTAAGTGTTCATTAACATAAGTTCCGGGCGACTCGAAGTCACGCCTCGGGTAGTAGTGGTTACCCTGTTTTAAGGGATAAGCCGTACGGTATACATACTCTGGGCTGTTAATATTCGCCATGTGTTTGAGACTAAAGTCGTCACTGAGGACCATAAATACAAAGGCACTTGCCAATAGTGCAATACTCGATGTCTCGTTAAGGTGACGAGGAAAAAACCGGTCGAGTTGAGATAGGCTGACCGAGAGAAAAATGATCAATAATGGATAGATGAAAAATGAGTAACGGGTCGTTTTTTGGATGGTATCAACAAGGCTGACAAATAATAGGCTCGCCACGAGTAGGGCGAAAATAATACGAAAGTGTGCATTGGATCTTTCGGGTTGGCAGATGTTGAGGAGAATTGCCGCACCCAGCCCTACGAATAAGAGCAGCGAATTTAAGGGCATTGCATTGAACCATGGTATGAGGAAGCGGGACACGGTCTCTGGGTAGTTGATCAATAGGCTGCCCAGTTGAGTGACGCGATTAGGGTATTTGTCATAATCCAGGTTTGAGATTTCGCCCAGCCAGTCCGAATTCAGTAGACCGTATGAAACCCACACTATTGAGCAAACTGAAATCAACGCGAAGAGTGGATATAACTGTGTCTTACGGGCGTAGGCCTGAAAGGTATTTTCCTCCGTGGGTCTCATGACGATGGCTGTCGCAAGACAGATGATTGAAAACGCGATCAGGTTGAAGAGTGCACTGATTGCACATAGTGATAACAACAATGTATCGAAGCGAAATCGTTCTGGGCGTTTTAGATAATTAAGGATGAGGTAGGTCGTGAAGGCCGCAGGGAGCATCCAGACGAGCAGCCATTGCCACGATTTCATCATCGCGAAAATCAGAAGTTCAGGGAGAATGGCACCAAATTCAATGTAGGCTTTCTCATTGGTTTCGAGTTCCTCCGGGAGTTTTGCGGGTCCTTCGTAGGCGACTAAATAACCAAAAAAATGGTAGGCCAGTAAAAACGAGATGGAATTACGGGAACTTATAGAGCGACCGAAAATGTGGACTAAACAAAATGACAAAGTTAAGTGCCAATAGAAACAGTCCGCCGTCGTAGACGAAACATGCCAGGAATGAAAGTGCGAAGGCGGAATTAAGATATTTTACGGCGCCGTCATTAAAGGCTCGCATCATAAAATACGCGTACCATAGGAAGATCGCCTGAAAAGGGGTATACATACGCGCAAATCTGGAAAACTCAATTTCCCATACGGACAGACTGAAAAGGATGACAGCAACGCACGCGATTCGGTAGTTGGCGACACTCTTGCAAATCAAATAAAGAGCGGGTAACGCAAGCGCATTAGCGACGACCGGCCAGAATCGCATGGCCCATTCCATATCCAGATTGGCCCATAACAGCGGCACGGTCAGATATTGTTGAACCAAGCCTCGGGTGTAATACCCCCCCGTTTCCCATGACGGAATGCCGTGGGCCGCCACGTTAAAAATAGATTTGGCAAGGTAATACTCGTCAACTGACAGGGAGCTCAAGCCCAGACCATTAAAGCGAGTGATGAAGCCGAACAGAACCGCAAGTGCTGCCATCAAATGAAAATAAATGGGGGGCTCCCGCAGTCGTTCTATGATCGTTTTCATATCCAATCCTGTTCCGTTCAATTCATGTCAGATGGTCAGCTATCAACACGATTTCGCGATTTTCGGCGAGTCAGTGATCTTAAGATTTGAGGGTTTAGCAAGTATAGCGTGGTGGAGTAAATGCTCAGGCTAACGATTCCGTTTATAGTGAGCGTCAATAGCGTCGCCCACTGATCTCCGATCGCATAGTTGACCCCCAGCGACGTGGCAGCTAGCAGAAAGCTGGCGGCAACTGCCTCTTTGTAAGTGCTGAGATATCGCTTTAAACCGAGGCTGGTTGCGCTAAGTACAGGCTTAACCCATAAAGGGAAAAGGAGTAATGCCAGAACGGCATAGCCAAGACACACCCACATCATGCCAAAGGTATAGAAAGCGAAGAACGCAACCAGATTTGCAATTGCGATCAACAATGCCAATTTCAAGCGGTGGCCCGAACTGCCGACAGCGAGTATCAAACTCTCATGCTGACTCCTTACCGCCTCAACAAGTCCGAGCAGAGCGAGTGCCTGAGCGATAGGTGTGATAGTCACCCATTTGGCCCCGAAAAGGGTTGCGATAATTGGCTCAGCATTGACACCGATAAAAATAAACAGGGGGAAAACGGCAATGCTGACAAGACGATTGGCCTGAATGAAACCTTCAGCAAGTTGAGCTTTGTTCGTTTGAAGCCTTGAAAACGCAGACCAAGTGACATTACCAATACCCCCCTTGATCAATTCCATCATGAGCGTGACGAGTCGTTTGGCGATATTGTATTCACCCAAAGTCGCGGCACCCATTAGCAAACCGATCAGAAAGTTATCGAGCTGTTTGCCGGCGAAGTAAAGAATGTGCACCCCTAATACATTTGCGCCGTAACCGATGATGTCCCTGACATGCGCCAGAGAGCATCTTAATTGGGGGCGCCATGTGATAACTGTCCATACCGTAAGTGTTTGAAGAAGACTCGTTACGAGTTGTCGCGCTACCAGCGCCCAGACGCCCCAGCCATATATTGCGAGAATGATGCCCACGACGCCGCCAATCGGATCTGCCAGTAAACGACGGAGTGCGACTTTTTTGAAGTCCATTTCCCTCTGAAGGATTGAAACCTGAACATTGGTGACAGACGCGAGAAAAATAGTAATGGTCAACACATTAATCAGGTCTTCGACAATAGGTTCACCATAAAGGTTTGCCAGTAATCCTGAAGTGCTCCAGGATACAAGCATGGCGAGAAGTCCCATGGCTAAATTTAACCAAAATGCCGAGTGTAGGTGATCTTCATCGATATTCGCTTTCTGGATGATCGATGACGTCAGTCCCTGAGCGGTAAAAAGGCCTAAAAACTGGACGATAACAAAGGCCATCGCCATATGCCCAAAGTCCGTGGCGTCCAAAATCCTCGCAAGAACGATAAAGACTACCAGAGTGCTCCCTTGAGCACCGGCTTTTTGAAGCAGTGTCCAGAAGACGCCAGAGAGAGCCTTGCGTTTGAAATGCTTATCCACGCGTGTCTGTCCCATCATGATGGGTAGACTGGCGGTTTTCCCATGGCAATGCATTACGGTTAATGAGTTTTGCCAGTGCCTGCGAGTCCTGAGCAAAAAGCAACTCCAGTTCTTTTCGGGTTTCTGGACGCATGGGGGGCACAATTTCACGAATATTCAGACGGTTCTGCGACTTTATATTTTGGTAAAAAGATGACTTTCGCAGGCTTCGAGCGACAGCCCCCATCCCGATTCGGTTGAGTGTTTTCCCAACCGACTTGAAGCGATCTTCTCTATTTTGGGATTTGGGCAGATAACTCTCATTCGCTTTCTGGTCTGTAAATTCAGAGCGATGATCTCGATTGATGCCCAAAAAATCGTAAAGATGCCTGGTTTCGTGTTCTGCAGACGTTTTTACATCCTCCTGGAAGATGACAAGAAAGTTTTCTCTCGGGAAAAATTGCATCCAGCGGCTAAGATGCTCGGCGTAAAGGCCCTGGTTTGTATACATGGGGTTATTTTTTAACCCTCTTTCAAATGAAAGATCAGCACCTGTAAGGTTTCCCAGACGCACCTCGTGAAGATGGTTCGAATACGCTCTTTCGATGGGGTCCCGCAAGTTGACAATGATTTTCAATTCAGGATTGTATCGGGCGGCTCTGGCTGGCGCGTCTGTGTCGGGGAAATATGAAGGTGATATTTCTCCGATGGCCTTTTGATCGATGCTGGCATTGAAGTGCTTTTCATACCACTCAAATCCTTTCTCGTAGTTGAATGAGAAAAAATCCAACTCTTTTGGCGTGCTCACAAACGCTTCAGGATGATCGGAAAAAACCCGGTAGATCCAAGATGAGGCACACTTTTGCGCACCTATACCGATAAATGTTGGTTTCATTTGTTTGGCTTCCTTGAATTTAGTGGCTGCGAGTCGCCAGCAACTCTCGATAAATGTTTGCTAATGATGGAGCGAGGCAAGCATAGCTTCGATTTTCATTTACCCAGGTATATCCTTTATCCGCCATGGTGCGCCGAAGTTCTGGTGAATTCAGCAATTTTCTGACCGCATTGGCAAAATTTTCAGCTGTGTAGGGTACGCAAATGCCGCTGCCGCTGCTTTCAAGGGTGTAGACTTGGTCTGGTTGATCATTGGCTACGGTGACTTTGTTAAGTGCCATGTATTCCGCAACTTTGGTCGGCGAGGCCGAATCCAGCAATTTGCCACGCGGATAGGGCGAAAGCGTAATATCGGCAATTTGCACATATTCCCAGGCTTGAGACATTGGAAGCCAACCTGTCCACACCACTGAATCCTCAATAGAAAATTCTTTCGCAGTTTGTTTCAGTTTTTTCACGTGCTCTTTATCTTCGGAGTCGCCAACCAGAAAGAGCTTCAAGGTGGGAAATTCTTCTATCAGCAGGGCGCACATTTTTAGCAAAGTCTCTATTTCGCGTGGGCGATCAAGAGTGCCGAGGTAGACGAGCTTAAGACTGTCTTTATAGGTTTCCTGCAAGCCTGAACCGGCGGAAGAGAACGATTGGATAGCTTCGATGTCAACGCCCATCGGCACAGGCGTCATCTTGGATGGGTTGACGCCGAGCTCCATGAGCTCCTGCTTCATGACATCACTTTGCACGAAGAGGTGCTGACTGTATCGCAATATGACATGTCTCAGGAAAAATTTTCCCAAGCGACCAAAAAGCCAGGGGAACGCCCATTTCCAGAAACCTGAGCGCAAGCCTCTCTGCCGCGCCAGTTCAATCTGCGCTTCAGAGATCGGGTAGGACATCCAGAAGAAAAAGGGAATATGTCGAGCCTTGCAGAGGAGTAGAAGTAAACTGCCCACAATCGGCATGTCCCTCACCTGAACTGCTTGGTAGGGCTCTAAATTAAGGGCAACGACGGTCCGAAGGATATGTATCGCACTTGCAATACGTTTTTTGAAAGCGCCGCCCGAGACAGACTTGACGAAGCACTCTCCTGCAGTCCATTCCGCTGCTGCCCGTTCTGGTGTCGAACTTGCGACTACATCGCTGTATACATGATCTCTCGGGAGATACTTGCCGAATAATACGGCAATGTCCGAACGCGTTGTCGGAAAGCTCTCTGGAATGGCATACAGCAGTTTTATCGATTTGGTTTTATCCATGGTTTCTAATCAGCTTCTCAAAGAGACTTTCATAGCATTTCGCAACGTCATTCCAGGTGGTACCTATTCGATGACGCTGTGCATTGGCTGTCGCTTGCTCAATCCATGCGGCATCAGCGCACTGTTGCATCGCATTAGACCATTGCTTCGCTGTGTTTTTTACGAGGAGTCCACCGTAACTTCGTTCAATGATTTCACGGTTGGGCATGACTTCTGTAGCGATCATGGGAATACCTAAGGCCTGGTATTCGAGCACTTTTAAGGTGGGCTGGAATTTCCAGTCCTGCGGCTCGTCCGGTACATAAGCGAGCGCAACATCGTACTCGCAGATTCGTTTGGGTATGTCATCAAAGCGAATGGCTGGGCAAAGGTGTACGCAGTCTTCGAGATGGTACTGTGCAACAAGTTTCTGGTAATAGCCGTCGGAAGTATCAGGTCCAACAAGGTCAAGCCTGAAGGGAACACCCTGTTCCTTCAAGTCTTGAGCAGCCTCAATCAGTAGATCCAGCTTACGAATGCGCGTGATGCTGCCGATGTAAATAAACGTGGTAGGGTGATTTGATTCCTTGTGGTCTGGCACTGCCCGATTTTCGGTTAAAAACGTTTCGCTGATTCCCAGCGGAACTACGGTTCCCCATCGTTTCCAGTTTGCTCCCAAGTCTTCCATGGCTCCCGCATGGTGCAAGTAAGTGGCATGATCATAAATGTATTTCAGTGTCACGAGTCGAGTATGAGATTTTATCGCCATTTTCAGGCGACGAATCCGTGTCGTCGCTTTTCGGACCGGAACCTGCCTGCAGTCATAGATAAAGCGGATAGAAGCCGGCATCAGAAGCGCGAGAGCCCACATGTGTTTCATCTTGCCAGGATTGCAAAGCACAATCTGAACGCCATTTTTCCGGATAAATGTTCGCAGACGAAATATGAATAAGAGAAACCCAAAGTGTCGGTATATAAAACGGATGAGGGCGGGCATCTCAGGCGACGGATAGGGACCCGAAAGGCGTTGAGGTGGCACCGAGTTGTTGACGAGGGCTATATCCAGGTTTTTATCGTCTGTTTGATTGGCAAGATAAACGTCATGCCCAAGCTGTGCGAGCCCCCCCGCAATTTGAAAGTAGGCTGGGTTAGGTTTGGGGCTGTAAAAGTGAAAAAGCAGTATGCGCATCGTCAGGTTTATTCAGGTGAAGCGTTTTGTGAAAGCCGGAATTTAAAGCTTTGGTAAACGATAACTCCAGAGAAATACCAGAACATGAAGCCTATCGCGTTGTGAGCGATGATGTTCTTGTAAAACAGACTTGTAATGTAAATGAAGACAATTGCCACCCATCCACTTGCGAAAATGCCAAAAAAATCGGGTGATCGGGATAGGCTATAGGCATCTTTAGCCACCATAAAGCAGCCGGTTACTACGATGGCAATGCCCACTAACCCAATTTCCCAGAGCAGAAAGCCAAACATGGTGTAATCTGTCCCAAGGCCTGCATATTTTTCGTATTCTCCCTCAAGAAGACGATTGAAACTTTTTGATACATTCCCCATTCCTTTGCCGATCAGGAGTTCCATAGGATCTTTTGACAAGACTTTGAACGCCAGCGCTATGCTATCCATTTTTCCAATGTGAAGGTCATCCACTTTCCCTGTGCTTTCGTTGTAGTCAACGTCCCTATAGAGGTAGTCAAGGAACCGTCCCTCAAGCATGAACGTCGATAAATCATCCTGACCTTTTCCTCTGTCTTGCCACACTAGTTGGTGTACGAAAGTGAATCCGAGAACCAGAAAAGCTGAAAGTGCCATAACGGGAACCAATACAGACAGCTGCTTTTTCAGAATGGCGGTAATCAGAGTTGGAATGAAAAGCGCGATCGGGAGAAGGAAAAGCGTCCCCTTGGTTTCGTTTATTGTGGTGGGAATGACCAACCACAGTATGATCAGTCCTGCCTGCCAGGGCTTAATTCTTCCTCGTAATGTAAACGCAAAAACGATCGCTATTGCTGACACCAGCACAATTGATAACAGTGATGACACTTGCAAGGTTCCAACGATCCAGTCCCCACTCAGGGCAGATTTTGACGCGTATTTAAAATACTTCTGATAAAAGGCGATCGGAAGCTGAATAAAACAGCAAACCAGTACAAGCTTCAATTGCACTTGGAGCATCTTCTCGGATTGGGGGAAAATGGATGGGAGCAGAAAAAGGGGTAAATAGCGGAAATAAGTCCGAATGCCAGCGAAAATTGCACCCGCTTGTACGGCATTGATTGCAACGGTTGTGGCTAGAAAGGCAATCAGGATGATGCCGAACAAAACATACTTAGGGGCAATGACTAATGACCGTGTCTTTGCGAGTTGCCCCAAAATCAATAAAAGCGCCACGCCTGAAAGCAATTCGGGAATCCAAGTGGCAATCCTTGGCAGGAGCCCCATATCGGTTGCAATGTAATCTAGAAAAAATACTGACAGAAGCAGCGAAATGATAAGTTTCTGCAATGTCTAAGGCCTCTTGACCTGCTTTGGGTTCCAGCTTCGGCTCGGGTAATTGGAAAACTGATTCAACTCATGAAAGCAGTCGATTGCTGTCATGGGGATGCAGATTAAGGGTTCAAGATCGCGAGCCATTCCTTTGACCTTTGACAGTATAGCATATGGGAAGATGAATTCGGCATGTCTGCAGCATGCATTTCGCTAAGGAATGTCGCGTACAGAATGTTACAGGTTTCGTGTAAATAATAACCAATTGCTACATAAATTAAAATGGGTTTGCCAAGTTCATCAGACGGATCGGTTATTGTTTGCTCTATACTGGTAGGGTGATTTTGGCGTGCAATCAGGTTTGTTAAGCAATGAATCTGTCTGCAGTCGATGGGCTCAAAAAATAGATGTTTTGGTCAGATGCCGTGCTCAGTCGAAGCAAGCCTGGCCGAAGGTGGAGGTGGCAATATGTCATGGTTAGCTAGAGTGGGTGTGGGGTTTGGCGTAGTCATGTTTTCAGTGGCAAATGCCTCGGCGGAGAATTATTACGTCAGCCCATCTGGTAATGACTCAAATACCGGCGTCAGTGAAGGGCAGGCTTGGCAGTCCATCTCCAAGGTAAACGGCAAAAACTTCCAGCCTGGGGATCAGGTGCTGCTTAAGTATGGTGGTCGATGGGGCGATACGGTCGACTTGAGTAAAGAGAATGGGGGGGCGGGCTCGCCAATTGTGTTGTCGGCATATGGCGACCCTTCGCAGGGACTGCCGGTTGTAAAGGGCGTAACTGCTAATTACGCATCCTACGTCACTATCAGTAATGTGGAAGTTGATGGGCAGGGTGCAGGCCGCATTGATGCCAGCTACGGGGCGAATAACATCTTTATTTACAAGGTGGTTGTGCACAACACATCGGACAATGCGGTACGATTCTTTGGGCCGTCCTATTCCAACATTGTAATGAGTTCGCTGATATATGATGTGGGGGGGACCAATGATGCAATCACGATTCATGCAGTCAACTGGGGATCCTCACCGACACAGGCGGGATACTCATACTGGATTGTCGATAATGACATCATTGGTTCCGGTAACATGGAAGACCTTGTTGACGTTGGTCCAGACGAGAATCAAACGACCGGGAATTTGGTGATGGATATCAAGATTTACGGTAACCGGCTGCAGTGTGAATCTGTACCGGGTGTATCTTCGGCAACTGGGACTGCAAATTTCGGTTTGAACTCTGGTCATTTGGGCGACGGTTTCTGGGTTGTCGGTAACACGGTAACCGGCTGCAAAAATGCTGGATTGCAGATTCAGAATTCTGCGGGAGAAGGGCGTCGGAAGGGCGTTCAACTATCCGGAAATGTTGTGTTTAGGGCAGGAACAGACCCGAAAAACTCGGTGATTGTTAACGCTGAGGATTTTGTTGTTTCCAATAATACTGTCGTACGGCATGAATTCGGCGACCGCTCGGCATTGTTTGTGTCGGGTTATGGCAAACGCGGTCAGCTGGTTAAAAATCTGTTTAGCATAGACTCAAGTCTTGGGACTAACACTCGGTGGGTATCTGCCACAGACGTTGTGGCTACAGCGTTTAGTGTGATTGAGGGTAATCACCTGGCAGACATTAGCGGGGCTCCGCTTACTCCTCAGATTGATGGGGTTACCGTCACAAGTCTGCGAAGCATTGGGATGGAGCAGACTGGTAGCAGCGGAGCGATCTTGCCCGTTAAGATGCCGAGTGGAAAAACAGATCCTAGATCCTGGGGTAAGGACTTCCTGAGCTACTTTGTTCCAAACAGTGCCTGGTCACAGTGTGCGGATGACCAAACCCCGGGGGCTCTGGACTGCAAGGGGCGTCGTTTGGGCTTGGAGTTAAAGCCATTGGCAGTGGTGTCTGGAGATGGCTTCGGCTGGAAGGGGAATGAAATGGTTCAAGCCTTTGTTGCTAACCTGACTTCCGTTAATGCGCCTGTGGTTCCTTCGCTGCCCCCAGCTGCATTTAAGGTGGAATGAACTGATTCGACACTGATAAAAAAGTTGAAAGGGTGCTGAAGGTGCCCTTTTTTTATGCCTGTAGCCGATTTGCGTCACTTCGACGTCACACAGTTTTTAGCAGCAAATCGCAGAGATTTGCTGGAAGAGAGTGGGCCGGTCTTGGCGAGGAGGGGGTATGTGGCCTTACTAAAAGAGCCTTTTCTCGGAGTATCGAGTGAAGATCAGTCGTTTGTCTGTAATGGGAGACGTTGCTTCAGTTTGAAAGTTATCTGGTTGACGTTGTTAGTTTTTAACTATATGAAAAATATTGATAAAAATAAATTGGCTTCATATGTGCATAGATAATTGAGTGTTTATCGGATTGTACGTATAGAGAGTTTTATGATCATTCGACATACAGGTACTTTTGTTTTATCGGTTGTTTTCGGTTTGTTGTTCTCCGCATTTTCCGCTGCTGCTAGCATTACCATCCTTAAACAGCCCTCAGACCTCACGTTGGCTTCAGGTAAAAATGCGTGGTTGTCGGTATCCGCGAGTGGCACAAGTCTCCAATATCAATGGTATAAAGATGGGCAAGCGATGAGCGGTAAAACCGGTAGCGGCCTGTGGATTGCTCAAGTAGATTCGGGTGACCAAGGCTACTACCATGTTCGAATAAAAAACTCTACAGGCTCGGTTTATAGCCGAAAAGTGCAACTAACCGTGACCTCCGGTAGTGGTTCCACTACGACCTCAACGAGTACTACTACGGATATCGTGATCAAGAGTCAGCCCAGAGGAGCTACACTGAAGCCGGGAGATAATTTATGGACGTCTGTAAGTGCCAGTGGTTCTGGGACATTGACTTATCAATGGTACAAGAACGGAATTGCGATCAAGGGTAAGACGGGGGCTGGTCTCTGGTTAGGGGGGGTGACGACGTCTGATTCTGGAAGTTATCAAGTCAAGATCACAAATTCCAAAGGGTATATTTACAGCAACAAGGTGAGTGTATTGGTTGGAAGCGGTTATGGCTCCTCAAATGGTAGCAGTGCCACTGTGGAGTGGACGCGTCCAACCAAGCGGTTGAATGGTGAAACGCTCTATGAGTCAGAAATTGCAAACTACATGGTCTACCGACTGGACAAAAATGGCGTGACGGGCGCGGCGGCTAAAGTAAGCAAATCGTTGCTGACCTACACCTTCAGCGATTTGCCGAGTGGGACTCATTACTTCGTTGTCACCGTTGTAGACACGAAAGGCCGTGAGAGCGAGTTTTCCAAAATGGTGAGTAAGCAGTTCTAAAACAACGGGCTGTCGAAATAAAAGTCAGAGTTGAGTGAAACCGGTGCCGACAGGCGCCGGTTTTTTTTTGCAAACAGGTATTTTAATAATGTGTATCGGTATGTTTGCACAATGAATCCGAGCGCGATTTCAACTATCATAGAAGGATTAGGGGCCTGATAAGGTCGCCCTGCTCCTATAAGCGTGTTAAAGAAAAGGTATCAGGTTCAATATGAGTGGTTCAGAGGGAGTCCTGGATTTAGAAGAATCTTGGTCAATCGTAAAACGTCGTAAATGGGAATTTCTTTCTACATTTTGCGTTGTGGTGTTTGTCGGGATTCTTATTGCGTGGTTGTTGCCGCCGGTTTTTCGCGCTGAGAGTAAGGTGTTGATTGAGCGGCAGCAGGTTCCCGACGATTTTGTTGCGACAACGGTGACAGGCTATGTCCAAGAGCGGATTGAAATTATTTCTCAGCGCACGCTAACATTCGACCGTATGTTGGCAGTGGCGAAAGAAGTTGCCTACCCAGGCGTGGATCTTCTGAATGAAGCGGATGAGGACTTCGTTGAGAAAGCCGGAGATCTGGTCAGTGAGATGATTGATAGTCTCTCCGTTGATATGGTCGATGTTCAGATATCTGAGCCAAGTGCTGGAAACAAGGCCTCTAATCTCACGGTTGCCTTTACGGTGTCCTATGAGCATTCTGATCCTCAGGTCGCGACTCGGGTTGCTAATGCCCTGACTAAGTTGTTCTTAGATGAAAATATGGCGTTAAGAACCGAACAAACCGAGAAAGTAACTGATTTTCTGGCGCAGGAGAGTGCTCGCCTGAAAACGGAGATCAGCGGTATCGAATCCAATTTGCAACAGTTGCGGGACGAAAGTTTTGAGTACCTTCCAGACCAGTTGAGTCAAACCCGAGATCAGCTTCAGGCGCGCCAGGATGAATTGAGACGCATCGAAGGTGAAGTTGCGTTTCTGGAAAGCCGCTCTGCACAAATTCGTCAGCAAATAAGCCAAACAGACCCCTACATCATCACGGATAGAACGGATTTTGGTGTTCTTCAAGATCCGAGAATTCTGCTGGAAAAAGCGAGGGCGGACTTGAAAATTGCACTGCAGACCTATACCGAAAGCCATCCAGATGTAAAGCGGCTAAAAGAACAGGTGGCTGAACTAGAAGGTGATATCTCGAGGGGTATGAAAAATCGCGCACAGGTTGTAGCACCTACCAACCCGGAATATAACCGTTTGGTGGATCAGCAAAACGAAAATGATGCCAAACTGGCAATGTCTCGCGCGACTCGGGATCAGCTTCAGGCACTGGTCAGCGATGCTAGTCAAAAGGTAATTAAAAATCCTGAGGTTACCCTGAAATTTAATGCGTTGTTGCGTGATTTGGATAGAGCACAGAAAGAATATTCTGATACTAAGGAAAGGCTTTACCAAGCGCAATTAGCCCAAAGTCTGGAGCGCGAACAGAAAGGTGAACGCTTTACACTGTTGAGTGCGGCGACTGAACCCAGGCTACCTGATCGTCCCAATAGGCCTGGCATAGTCCTATTGGCAATCTTTTTCGGGTTTTTATCTGGAAGTGCCAGAATTGTTATCAGTGAGGCTAGGGATAATACTATTCGAACGTCGAAGGACGTAATACAGGTTTTTGGCTCTAAGCCTATAGGGGTCATCCCTGTCATTGATCTGACGAATCTTTGAGTTTGTGCGGTAGGATAAATTGATATGGATCGAATTACGAAAGCGATTGAAATGGCCAATAAAACGAGGGTCGGTAAAACCTCGGGCACAAATCTGATCGCAGGTCTGGACTTTGCGAAGGTTCGCCGTGTTGAGATCTCGAGAGATTTGCTGGAGGCCAATAAGGTTGTTGCAGGTTTATTGACGAACCCAGTTTCAGAGTACTATCGAATGCTGCGCACGCGGGTGCTTCGTGTGATGGAGCAGAACAACTGGAAAGTGATCGGTGTAACGGGCCCATCAGTGGATGCAGGTAAGTCACTCACGGCGACTAACCTCGCGGTTGCTATCGCAATGGAGCCCAACCATGCTGCGCTATTAGTCGATGCAGATCTGCGTAAACCTGCTATCGGGAACCTTTTGGGTATTACACCGAAAGCGGGTTTGGGAGAGTTTATATCGGGTGCTGCGTCCATTGAGGATGTTATGGTGTGTCCTGGAGTAGACAGGCTTGGGGTTATTATGAATACCCAGCATTTATACGGATCTTCTGATGTACTGATGGGCAACGCGATCAAAGACATGGTCGAAAAGATTAAAGCCAGCGAGGATAACGTGGTGGCTGTTTTTGGTCTGCCGCCGGTCTTTGTAGGAGATGATGCCGTTGCCATATCGTCATATCTTGACGCCTTGCTTATCATCGTGAATTCAGGGCATACGACGCGACAGCAGCTGTCAGCAACGATGGAGCTATTGAAGGACGCGAATATTGTCGGATGTGTTTTGAATAATGCGCCTGACAGCGAGTGTCTTGCACAGCAGTATGGATACTATTAGTGATTTTGAGCGAATAGAACCAAAGTCCTGCTCGGCGTGAATCGTTTAATCTCTTAACTGGAAAGAATATGTATCAAGAATTTTACGGGCTTAAGGAGCTGCCATTTAATTTATTGCCCGATCCAGACTTTCTGTTTCTGGGTAGTCAATATCGTCAAGCCCTTAGCATGCTTGAATACGGCTTAACAAAGGACGGCTTTACCGTTATCACGGGTGATATCGGCACAGGGAAGACCACGTTAATTCGTAAGATATTGGAGAGAGATGATTCTCGTTTTACGGTTGGGCTTTTGAATAATACGGTTGTATATGAGAAGAGGGAGTTACTCCGCTGGATTTTGTTTAGCTTCGGTGTGTCGCATCAGGAAGATGGCCAAGTAGGCTTATATGACCAGCTTACGAGATTTCTGATCAAGGAGTATAAGGAAGGGCGGCAGTGCGTGATGATTATCGACGAGGCACAAAAACTCGATATCGATTTTCTGGAACAAATTCGGATGATTTCGAATATCAACTATGGCAAGCATCTTCTGATTCAATTTATTCTTGTTGGCCAGCCCGAGTTGCGTATTATTCTCAGACGCCCCGAATTACATCAGTTTGCTCAGCGGATATCTGTGGATTATCACCTGAAAAGGTTGAGTGAGCTGGATACCCACTCCTACATCATGCACCGCCTTTCGGTTGCTGGTGGAGATCCTTTCCTATTCGATGATGCAGCGAAGTCGCTCATTTGGAAGCACAGTGGTGGTATGCCTCGCTTAATAAACGTTTTGTGCGATACATCCCTTGTGTATGGCTATGCTGTAGAGGTGAAGAAGATAACCTCAGAAATTGTAGGTCAGGTTATCAGTGACAAAGAACATGGTCTTTCGCCCATAAGAGAAGAGGAGTTTGCCAAGTTGGATGCGGGGTACGAGGCCTTGAAGAAATAAGGTATCGGGCGCAATTCAATAAAAAAACAAAATAAGGGGGCAATGCCCCCTCTTTCATTTTGAAAACAGTTGTGAGTATGCAGCCAAAAGTTTAGGTTCTTCTTTAGGCCACTGAAGATCTTCCTCAACACGTTGTCGGCCAAATTTACCCATCCTGTCTCGAAGCTCAGGATTATCCAATAGCTCGACTATGAGTTTGGCCATGTCTTCGTAGTCGTTACGCTTTGCGTAAAGTGAGGCTTCTTGGGCAGAGACACGTCCCTCCGTCAGGTCAAACTGTACGATGGGTTTGCCTAATGCCATGTATTCCATGATTTTGTTCATGGTGGACTTGTCATTCATATCGTTTGCGACGTCCGGGTTTACACAAACATCAGCAGTATTGAGCATTTCCAGCAACTCTTGGTCAGGAACACGACCCGTAAAGGTCACGTAATCAGAAATGTTTAGCTCTGCTGCAAATGCTTTTAGGGTCTCAAGCTCTGTTCCGCCACCCACAATACCAAAATGAATGTCCTTTCGATTCATGGTATAGACGATATACTGCGCAGCTTTAAGCAGATAATCGACGCCCTCTTGCTTACCGATTACGCCTACATAGCCCACCATGAAGGACTTTCCTTTTTTGAGCCCCGGTACGGGTGGAATGATCTTTAATCGATCTAATTTAGGCCCGCTTCGCACAACATGAACTCTATCGGGACTCATCCCGCCTCGTTCGATGGCTATTTTACGGTAGGACTCATTGGTTGCGATCGAAACATTCGCACATTTGAACGTCAATCGTTCAAACAGCACCATAAGCTTGTAGAAGAAATCTCGACGATTAAACTTGGCCTCATACAGCTCTGGATTGATGTCGTGATGATCAAAGAGAAATTTCTTTCCAAAAAGTTTGAAAAAACCTCCGACAATAAAGATTAAATCGGGAGGATTGCAGGCGTGGATGGCGTCAAAGCCTCTCGTGAACAGGATTTTGAAGGATAGCCAGAATTCCCAAAATAAAGCAGTAGAATACTCTACCAAGTAGCCGAGCGCCCCATCCGCCTCTAAGGGCAGTGGATGCCTGTAGATATGTATGTCGTTCAGAACCTCATAGCGCTTGTCATATCCTTTACCCACTGGGCAAATGATCGACACTTCGTAGCCCGACTGCTTTAGAGTTGTGGCTTCTTGCCAAACCCGGCGATCAAAGGGCAGGGAAGATTTTCGACAATGATTAAAATGTGCTTGTTTTTCATTACCAGCAAATCCCGTCATATTTGCCTTTCTGGCTGACCTGGTCGGTGATCCTTACCAGATCAACGATTTCCTGCCCTTCTGCCAATTTGCCCAGCAGTGACTTGAATTCAGGGTCGCCATTGCCGATAACAATTACCTCGGCGTGGGCCAGAACCTCTTCTGTCGTTTGGCACATGAGTTTCGAAATGTGTGGGATGCGGTTCAATATGTAATCCTTGTTCGCACCCATGATGCTGGCAAGATTGACGTTCCGGTCATAGATCTTCAAGTCATAACCTTTGCCGATCAGTCGCTCAATCACCTCTACAATCGGGCTCTCTCGCAGATCATCTGTACCTGCCTTGAAGCTGAATCCAAAAATACCAATTTTGTTTCTGGATTTTTCGGTGATCATTTTCAGACCGCGTTCGATCTGGCATTCGTTGCTCGGGTTGATCGCATTGAGCACCGGCAGGTTTAGATCCAGCGTCCGGGCCTTATAGGTCAATGCCCGAACGTCTTTGGGCAGGCATGAGCCGCCAAAGGCAAAGCCTGGCTTCATGTAATAGGGAGATATATTGAGTTTGGTGTCCTGACAGAAAATATTCATGACTTTGTGGCCATCAATATTCAGTGATTTGGCGATAACGCCAATCTCATTGGCAAATGCGACTTTCAATGCATGCCACACGTTATCTGTGTACTTAACCAACTCAGCCGTTTGAATATCGGTTCTGATCAGGGGAGCATTGAGATCTTTGTAGATCTCCACCAACATGTCACCCGCACGGGTGTCCACCTCGCCGATAACGGTTTTGGGTGGATTGAAATAGTCATAAACTGCGGTGCCTTCCCTGAGAAACTCCGGGTTGATACACACGCCAAAATCCTGGCCAGCTTTTTTCCCGGAATACTGCTCAAGGGTCGGAATCACCGTAGATGCCACGGAACCCGGTAGCATGGTGCTTCGCACGACCACGACATGGTAACTACTCTTGTTGCGCAGCGCTTCGGCTATTTCTTCGCAGACGCGGCGCACGTAATGCAGATCAAGGCTGCCATTGAGTTGGCTGGGCGTACCAACACAGATCAGGGAGACTTCAGTCTGGTGAATGGCTTCAGCGATATTGGTCGTCGCCTTGAGGTTCCCGTTAGCGACCTGGTCGGCAATGATTGTATCAATGTCCTTTTCAATGATCGGAGATTTGCCTTCATTGATCAGGCGGACCTTGGTTTGGTTGGGGTCTACGCCCACAACGGTATGCCCTTCCTTGGCAAGACAACCCGCTGATACGGCACCAACATAGCCCAAGCCCAATATACTGATTTTCATTTAATGCTCCTTTTAAGTTCTGTAATGGAAGCCACAGCGTGCGACTTCGTAACGATTCTCTCGAGCGAGTCGCTACATATTGAATGAGTCACGTTTACCAGCAAATCCCGTCATATTTGCCTTTCTGGCTGACCTGGTCGGTGATCCTTACCAGATCAACGATTTCCTGCCCTTCTGCCAATTTGCCCAGCAGTGACTTGAATTCAGGGTCGCCATTGCCGATAACAATTACCTCGGCGTGGGCCAGAACCTCTTCTGTCGTTTGGCACATGAGTTTCGAAATGTGTGGGATGCGGTTCAATATGTAATCCTTGTTCGCACCCATGATGCTGGCAAGATTGACGTTCCGGTCATAGATCTTCAAGTCATAACCTTTGCCGATCAGTCGCTCAATCACCTCTACAATCGGGCTCTCTCGCAGATCATCTGTACCTGCCTTGAAGCTGAATCCAAAAATACCAATTTTGTTTCTGGATTTTTCGGTGATCATTTTCAGACCGCGTTCGATCTGGCATTCGTTGCTCGGGTTGATCGCATTGAGCACCGGCAGGTTTAGATCCAGCGTCCGGGCCTTATAGGTCAATGCCCGAACGTCTTTGGGCAGGCATGAGCCGCCAAAGGCAAAAGCCTGGCTTCATGTAATAGGGAGATATATTGAGTTTGGTGTCCTGACAGAAAATATTCATGACTTTGTGGCCATCAATATTCAGTGATTTGGCGATAACGCCAATCTCATTGGCAAATGCGACTTTCAATGCATGCCACACGTTATCTGTGTACTTAACCAACTCAGCCGTTTGAATATCGGTTCTGATCAGGGGAGCATTGAGATCTTTGTAGATCTCCACCAACATGTCACCCGCACGGTGTCCACCTCGCCGATAACGGTTTTGGGTGGATTGAAATAGTCATAAACTGCGGTGCCTTCCCTGAGAACTCCGGGTTGATACACACGCCAAAATCCTGGCCAGCTTTTTCCCGGAATACTGCTCAAGGTCGGAATCACCGTAGATGCCACGGAACCCGGTAGCATGGTGCTTCGCACGACCACGACATGGTAACTACTCTTGTTGCGCAGCGCTTCGGCTATTTCTTCGCAGACGCGGCGCACGTAATGCAGATCAAGGCTGCCATTGAGTTGGCTGGGCGTACCAACACAGATCAGGGAGACTTCAGTCTGGTGAATGGCTTCAGCGATATTGGTCGTCGCCTTGAGGTTCCCGTTAGCGACACGGTCGGCAATGATTGTATCAATGTCCTTTTCAATGATCGGAGATTTGCCTTCATTGATCAGGCGGACCTTGGTTTGGTTGGGGTCTACGCCCACAACGGTATGCCCTTCCTTGGCAAGACAACCCGCTGATACGGCACCAACATAGCCCAAGCCCAATATACTGATTTTCATTTAATACTCCTTTCCAATTGTTTCATCAGTCACCTGATTTCCGAATCTAGCCTAAATGGATAGAACGTTACGCTACAACCCTGAGATTATAGTGCGAAACTCTATGTTGGAGCGGGTTTCGACTGAGTATATTGCTGTCCAGGCGGCTTGTTTGTGGTCAAACGAACGTGAAATCCATCCTGCAGGTCTATCATCATCGCCACGTACCAGTTTTAGGTCATTCATCTTGAATTCAGGAGTTAGCGTCACCGAGTTATGCTTTCCCTGGCAAATTAGATGCCCGTCCGGTGTTGCCTCGACTTCATACCATTCAGGGAAATGCCAGCAAATCGTGATCATGTGAGGCCCGCTGCTTTCAATTAGGTCGACGACCTCGAGGATTCTGGTTTTTTTGTGGTAGGTCAGCGTTCGCCTATGGGTTGCTGGCGACTTGAGCCTCATGTATCCGTTGTGTGAGGCTGACACCAGATCATGTTCTGAATCGCTGACCGTTTTTAGATGTTGCGTCTCTGCTTTGTCTAGCCACATGAAATTACCTCCGATAACGGATTGATTTTCTCCATCAATCGTCAGCGTGTTATGCGCCAAAGTCCCTCGAAAGTAATTACGCCATTTTTTCTGGGTATGGTAGGCATAGGTCCCTGGGTCAATCAGTACCTCTTCGCCTTTACTGGATAACACGAAGGTGAGTGCGTCAGCATGCCCGTGAGCTGCAATCCCAAGATAGCCTAGTGGGCCTGTGTCCATCACGATTCGTACTTCGGCGGGCGTATCGAAATCACTACCGAGGATGTGATAGCCGCCCTCATGGAAATTCTTTTTCAGAAAGGGGCGGGGACTTTGTCCTGCATTGCCTTCGGGCGAAAGTTTTACGGAACGCCCGGTAAGCCAGAGGGTCTTGTGATCCTGATGATGACATTTCGCGGCTAAATCAGCCCGGTCGAAGAGCACTGCACTGGTCATGAGAATGGATTGGTAAGGGCAAAAATCCAATGTCGGATCAAGGCGATTCACATAGCCATCATCGGCATCACCAATCATCGGGACATTTCCAGAACAGTCCATGACTGACGCGAGAAACTCTGCCATCCGTTCAAGATTCGCCCAATATTGGCGTGGGAAGTCACTGCCATGAGCCTTTCCACATAGACCTGCGAAGCCAAGAAAGTCGTAAACGAATTGCTGATAGGAAATCGCCTGCTCTTTGTTGACCCCATCTGCATAATTTTGTAGGAGAGCTTCTCTTTCGAGATGTTGCCGGGCCCGACTCTCCCAGTGACGGAAAGCGTTCCAATGGGGCCAGGTTTTGGTAGCGATGTACGCGCCAGCAGCTTCGCCTATGAGATGGTTATTAGCCGAGGAAAAACCTGAATAATGCCCGTTAATGAAGTGCACGTGCTGATAAATCGATGTAAGCCAATCGTTCAGCAAGTTACTGAATTCGGGTTTTCGGAAAATAGGGCATTGCGAGCCTCCGAGTAGCTGCCAACAAATAGCCCAGTTTATGAGCCGAATGCCCAACTCCAGAGAACTGGTCCAGTGAGGCCCCATCATGTATGGGCACTGTTCCAACCAAGACTTGAGCTGTGCGGCAAATGCGTCTGCATATTTCTCTTCGCTACTCAGTGCATAAGCCTGGGCCAGACTCACAAGCTGAAGATGACGGCTTGGCTCCCATAAATACTTGATATCGCCCACGATCGCTTCATTTCGATAGTCGAGACTTTTTCCAAAAGTCAAAGGGGACATAATGCCGGTTTTGGGGTCTTTGTTCCATTGAGGAGGATTCCCAATTTCATGGCTTTTCATGGAAAACACGTCCACATAGCCGCTGATTATTTTTTCAGCTTTTTCAATGTATGGGGTTACGTCGACGTTGCTTGGTAGGTGTATCCAATAAGCCAGTGGCGGCGCTGAAAATTCCGGTGCCGGCGGAGTGATCGCGAGGCGGAGTCCCCGTTTTTCCATAGTGGAATGCATCGCCACGACGAAACGGTGCACAATTTCCGAGAACGACATACACCTCAGGCGGTTGTACATCCATGCTATTTTTTCTACAAGCATCCTGTTCGAATCCCCTCTATGGTTAATAATGAGGCACCACAAAAATCAGCGATTGTGCTACACAGCACCGCTGCCCTTTAATACCGCGGGGATGGTGAGTGCCAGAATTTTTATGTCCAGCCACAAAGACCAGTTATCGATATATTGAAGATCCAATTCCAGCCACTTCTCAAAAGGAAGATCGCTTCGCCCTGAAATCTGCCAGATGCAGGTGAGGCCTGGACGAACGCTGAAGCGCTTACGTTGGATGCCTCTGTCGAACAAGTCTACATCCCTCAGTGACATGGGGCGTGGCCCAATGAGGCTCATGTGCCCGCGCAGAACATTGAGTAACTGGGGTAATTCGTCCAAGCTCGTTTTTCGTAAGAAATGACCCACTCGTGTTACGCGAGGATCATTTTTCATCTTAAAGATCGGCCCGGAGGCTTCATTAAGGTGTTCCAGCTCTTTGATTTTGGCTTCAGCGTCCACGCACATTGTACGGAATTTAATCATTGGGAATCGCCGCTTATGAAATCCGACGCGTTCCTGAATAAAGAAGACTGGGCCGCCATCATCCAGTTTGATTGCGACGGCTATCGCCGCCAGGATGGGGGCGATGATTGGCATCGCGGCCAGGGTTAAAACAAGGTCGAACATTCGCTTAACGACTAGCTTGCCAGTGTCGAGTGCGACGGGTTCAAAGCGGAGAACTGGAATAGAGCCTAAATTGGTCAGCGAAATTCGAGACGCATTAAGATCGTAAAGGTCGCTCATAATCAGAAATTGCACCCCTTCTTCCTCGCAGGCGGTGGCAATCATTGCCACATCGTTCATCATGCTGCGTGGCAGTGCCAAAATAACTTCTTCAACAACATGGTTGCGTAAGACGGAGGAAATTTGCTTAACGGTTCCGAGTACTTTTGCTCCCAACACTTCGGTGCCGACTTTTGATTCGTCCGTATCCAGGTAGCCTACAATCGAGACGCCCCATTCGAGGCGGGATTTAATTTCCTTGGTCAGGCGCTGTGCTCTTTCGCCGGTGCCGATGACAACAACTTTTAAATAGTTTGCCTCCTTTTCTACGCTCTTCTTGAAATACCACCAGATGAGAAAGCGTCGGTTGGCGACGAGGATTACAAACAGAAGTAAGAAGAAGCCGCTGATTAATCCTCTGCTGACATAGGTGAGGTTGAGCACAAAGGTGATGAGTAGCGTAATAAATAGCGCGGTTGAGACAGCTTTGGCGGTCAAGAACGCGAAACTGGCTAATCTCTGCGGGTTAAATCGATCATAAGCGCCCATGGCGTTGAGGGCTAGTGCAACGGCAGGAACGATGATGACCAACAGATGAGCATTCTGTAAGACGGCGGTATCGTTGCCCTTGAATGCCAGGTATATGTGGGCTGAAATTGCAAACGCTAGGATGGTCAGGCAGACATCCAATATAATCAGCAGTCGTCGCAGAAGATGAGATTTTGAGTCGGTCATGGAGTCTAGGTGATCCTGAGTCTGAAGTGAATCGTGCGCGCGGGGCGTCTAGTCCTGGTATGCAAAGTTTAAACTCGAATTCATTGTGCTGCCAGCGTGCATTCAGGCAGCTCAGCGTCGGTAAGTCGAATCAGATGATCAAAGCTGGTCACTCGACACCTGACGAACTGGGCTCGATAGTGCGACTCATCTTTCAAGTATGGCCAGCCTTCCGGGCTTGAGAAAAAACAGTCAGATTCATTGCATATCCACTCTGCTGGATCAATGAAGGGCACCTGATGGTGTTTGGCCAATTGAACCAGTTGGGGATTAATTGCAGCTACTTTTTCTTCATGTTGCTTTCGGCTGATCCTTTTTGTCGGCGCGAGTGGTCTTCCACTCTGAATCCGTGTTTCGGTTACGAAGGTAGGTGCCATTGTGTCATCTGATGGCGTGTTGAGAATAATGTGAACGGACTTGCCGCTTTTTTTGATTTTCTCGATTTCTGAGAAAAGTCTGTTAAGTGCCATTAACAGGGTGCCGTTATCGTTAAAGTTTAAAATCTTCTCAGGATTGAGGGCGTTAGCATCGGAGTAGTCGCCTCGCCCTATCATGCCAAGCCAGGAACCGCCAATGACAACTGTTTCAAAATCTGGGCTGTTGATTGCCAGGCGATAAGCTTCGGAGATTTTAGTCAGGCACTCTGGCCGAGTCTGGCGTGATAATCCCGGTATGGGGGCGCAACCTACGGAGGTTATGAAGGTCACGGGTTTGATAGCATCCCTTTGCACCTCTCGCAACCATTTGATGCGAGGATAAATTTGTTGGACGTAGCTATCCCCGATGAATAATACGCCGTTAGGCCCCGGTGTAGTGTCGCTGGTCTCGGTGTCTCCGGGATAGTTCCAGTCTTTGGTGGCCTGCGACAGGCTTGATAAATGGTCGAGTCGAGAAGATATTTTCGATTGCCAGGCGGCGTAGCCTAAAACAGAAAGCAGTAGACTAAGCGCCAGAAGCCCCTGAATTATCCGGCGATCCCAATGTTTCGATTTGCTATATATTTTGATCCGGTTTTCAAGGTGCTTGTATGTGCACCATGCCAGCCCGAACATGACAACAACCAGCGCTAATCTCACGCTCAATGGGGGAAGTTTTCCATACACCAGTCTTGCGAAGGTGATGATGGGCCAATGCCAAAGGTAAAGGGGGTAGCTGATTAAGCCAATGGTTGTCATGACGCGGTTCGACAGGAGCCAGCTTCCGATAATGGTTGATGGGCCGGCCGCAATGAGTAGAAAAGAACCGAGTACTGGCAGTGTTGCCCACCAACCAGGAAATGCCATGCCTTCTTCAAGCAGCAGCATTCCTGTAACAATAAACGTAAGACCTGACAATGCTATAGCGTTTCGAAAAAGAGGCGTGTCAAGGTGAGAGAGTTGTTTGCGTATAGATAAAGTTTTGAGGCTTTGAGTTGCCTCTAAGCAAGCGAGCAGGGCGCCTGCCATCAATTCCCAGAATCGTGTAAAGGGTAAGTAAAAGGTAGATGTCGGGTCAGAATTAACCAGCACAATATTGGGCAGAAATGACGCGAGTAGTAAAAGGCTTGCCACCATCACTAGGCTAAGGTGTAAGCGTGTTAACGCAATCAAAATGATGGGCCAGAATATGTAGAACTGCTCTTCAATACCCAGAGACCACAGATGTAGCAGCGGTTTGGTCAGCGAGCTGGAGTCAAAGTAGCCGCTTTCAAGCCACAGTACCAGGTTTGAAGTGAAAAGGGTTCCGCCAAGAATATGTTTGCCTAACTGACGGAACTCGCCAGGCAACAGTAACGCCCAGCCGGCGAGAAGTGTGCAGCTCAGCACCAATAACAGTGCCGGGAAAATGCGTCGAATACGCCGTTCGTAAAAACGCCTGAATGTAAATGTGCCCCCCAGAATCTCGCGTGCGATTATGCTGGTGATGAGGTAACCGGAAATTACAAAGAATATGTCGACGCCTGCAAAGCCACCCGGCAATGCCGTCGGAAAAACATGGAAAAGCACAACGGCAGATACGGCAATAGCGCGAAGGCCGTCAATGTCGGCACGGTAGGACAAATGTCCGGGGCTGATGTGCTTGCTCATTTCCTTTTCCAGACTGTCAGGTGTGATTATCGTTCCTGACAGAAAATCCTTAAAATCACTTAAATATAGCGGGTTGCGGTAAAAGTGCCTATGAGGGCTAACCGTAGCGACAGCCTTGCTGCCTGTCGAAATTGTTTACAGGTGGATGAGTGCGATGTCTGGAAATCGTCTTGAAATCAATTAAATCGAATCCATTTATAAAGAATTCCGTGGTTGGCACCTAAATTGCATTGTAGGAGATGCGATTGCGGTTGGTATGGATAAACAGGATGAAAGACAGACTTTTGGTAGGGCGGATCTTAAGTATTGTGTTACTGGCCATACTCGCGCTGGTGACAACGTCGGCAAGGGCGGGGATTGCCTTCGAGCAACTCGGTGGAGGCCAGGGACAGGTCGTATTCGAGGCGGAGCATGCGCAGGGGGGGCAGGGTGCCTTTGATGGCTATGCCTGGAGTGAAGTAAGTCTTTCCGGCGCGGTGGGTAATGCGCAGCAGATAGCATTTGCCGCGTCAAATAACTGGCCGTCGGACTATCTCAGTGACAGTGCCCGCCTGGATTATTCGATCAATTTCGTCGAGACCGGCACCTATTATGTCTGGGTGCGGGGTTACGCAACCGATGGCTATTCAGACACGGTCTATGTTGGCCTTGACGACGTTCCGTCCCTGACCGGCGACATGATAGGTCGCTTCAAGAAAGGAGCGTGGCAGTGGTCGAACCGTCATGCCAGCACGGGCAGTCCGGTGACGATCGAAGTGACGACTCCGGGTGTGCACAGGGTGAACTTCTGGATGCGCGAGTCCGGTTTTATTATGGACAGGATGTTGGTGACCCGGGATGCAGGTTTGTCCCTGTGGGGGGCGGCAGGGCCTGAGGAGTCTCTACAGAGTGATACGGTCTCCAGCGTGGCTCAGCCCGTAATCAATCCTGTAGGCGGTCATTTTTTGAGTGGAACGCAAGTAAGTTTGACGACGTCAACGGCGGGGGCGTCGATTTATTATACAACGGATGGTTCAACGCCCTCTGTGGCCTCTACGCTCTACAGTGGCGCCTTTGATGTGACGGAGAATACGACTGTCAGGGCGGTAGCACTGCTGGATGGCTACGCTGACAGTGCGATTGCAGAAGCGAGTTTTACGGTCGGTAATCAAGCGCCCGTGCTTGTGGTGCCGGTTGCTCAAACGCTCGCTGCAAACACATCGCTCTCGTTTGAAGTGCGGGCGACAGACGCGGATAGCGGAACACCCGATCTTAGCGCAATGAATTTGCCGGCAGGCGCCACGTTTGTGGTTGGGGCTGATGGCGTGGGGATGCTGAGCTGGGCACCCTCTGACGCAGATGTTGGTCAATATTCTATTGTGTTTCGTGCCACCGACGCGGCCGATGCGACCCTATATACCGAGAGTGCTGTTGTGATTGAGGTGGCGGCTACGCCTTCAGGTACCTCGATGGCGTTTGAGCAGCAAATTGGTGTGCAGGGACAGGTAGTATTTGAGGCGGAACACGCCCACGGGGGGCAGGGTGCCTTTGATGGCTATGCCTGGAGTGAAGTAAGTCTTTCCGGCGCGGTGGGTAATGCGCAGCAGATAGCATTTGCGGCTTCAAATAACTGGCCGTCGGACTATCTCAGTGACAGTGCCCGCCTGGATTATGCGATCAATTTCGTCGAGACCGGCACCTATTATGTCTGGGTGCGTGGCTATGCGACAGACGGTTACTCAGACACCGTGTATGTGGGTGTGGACGGCGTGCCGTCACTGACCGGGGACATCATTGGTCGCTTCAAGAAGGGCGGATGGCAGTGGTCGAACCGGCATGCCAGCACGGGTAGCCCGGTGACGATTGAAGTGACAACGCCGGGTGTGCACAGGGTGAACTTCTGGATGCGTGAGTCGGGATTCATCATGGATAGGATGTTGGTGACCCGGGATGCAGGTTTGTCCCTGTGGGGGGCGGCAGGGCCGGAGGAGTCTGCGCAGCGTGATTCGGTTTCCAGCGTGGCTCAGCCCGCAATCAATCCTGTAGGCGGTCATTTTTTGAGTGGAACGCAAGTAAGTTTGACGACGTCTACGGCAGGGGCGTCGATTTATTATACAACGGATGGGTCAACACCCTCTGTGGCATCGATGCTCTACAGTGGCGCCTTTGATGTGACGGAGAATACGACGGTAAGGGCGGTGGCACTGCTGGATGGCTACGCGGACAGTACGATTGTAGAAGCGAGTTTTACGGTCGGTAATCAGGCACCCGTGCTCACGGTGCCGGGTGCAAAGTCGGTTTTTGCGAATAACTCACTTACATTTGATGTTCAAGGGGCCGATGCGGACAGTGGGACACCTGTGTTGACGACATCTCATTTGCCGGCAGGGGCTATTTTTACGCCGGCCGGAGATGGCACTGGGACGTTCAGCTGGACGCCTGCGGAGGGCGATGTTGGAAACTATTCCGTTGTAGTTCGCGCCACCGACGCGGTCGATGCGACCTTATATACCGAGGGTACGGTTGTGATTGAGGTGGCGGCTACGCCTTCAGGTACCTCGATGGCGTTTGAGCAGCAAATTGGTGTGCAGGGACAGGTCGTATTCGAGGCGGAACACGCCCACGGGGGGCAGGGTGCCTTCGATGGCTATGCCTGGAGTGAAGTAAGTCCTTCCGGCGCGGTGGGTAATGCGCAGCAGATAGCATTTGCGGCGTCAAATAACTGGCCGTCGGACTATCTCAGTGACAGTGCCCGCCTGGATTATACGATCAATTTCGTCGAGACCGGCACCTATTATGTCTGGGTGCGTGGCTATGCGACAGACGGTTACTCAGACACCGTGTATGTGGGTGTGGACGGTGTGCCGTCACTGACCGGGGACGTAATTGGTCGCTTCAAGAAGGGCGGATGGCAGTGGTCAAACCGTCATGCCAGCACGGGTAGCCCGGTGACGATTGAAGTGACAACTCCGGGTGTGCACAGGGTGAGCTTCTGGATGCGCGAGTCCGGTTTTATTATGGATAGGATGCTGGTGACCCGGGATGCAGGTTTGTCCCTGTGGGGGGCGGTAGGGCCTGAGGAGTCTGCACAGAATGAAGTTGCGCCATCTAATCAGGCGCCTGAGTGGATTGCTGCGCCAGATTTCATGGTCAAAGCAGGCACATTGTTATCCACGACGTTTGAAGCGAATGACGCCGATGGAGGCGCTCCAAACGTTCAGGTTGATTTGAGCGGTCTCCCAGGTGAAGCCTCCGGAACGGATTTGGGGGCAGGACGCCTTGCATTGGAATGGAGCGTTCCAGATGGTGTTGTGGGGCGTTACGTCATTAAGCTGATCGCTACGGATAGTGTGGACGCAGGATTGACCTCGGAAATCAGTGTCGTAGTTGATGTATTGGCCCCCAATGATCACACGGTAACTTTGCAGCAATTTTATTCTGACGGAAAAGTCGTGGTAGAGGCTGAAGGGTTCAATCGTTTGTTAACGGTGGAGGGGGGCAGCCACTCGTGGCAGATCGTTTCTAATGTAAATGCCTCCGCTGATAAAGTTTTGATGGCATTAGATGATATCGGCATGTCTGTAACGAGTGACATCGAGAGTCGCTCTCCGAGGGTTGATTTCCCTGTGGATTTTGAGCAAGGGGGAACCTATTTCCTCTGGGTTAGAGGTATTGCTGCAAACAGTGCATCCGATACTGTGCATGCTGGGTTAGATGGTCAGATACAAGATTCAGGAAAGACGATTACAGGCTTTCTTGCAGATGGCAACTTGAGTTGGGCCGGCGCTTCTTCGGCTTCAGGATCGCCGGCGGTCATCACAGTGCCGGGCCCGGGCTTGCACTATGTAAGTTTCTGGATGGCAGAGGACGGATTTGCGCTGGACAAGTTTATTCTGACACCGAGTGCGGACTTCGTTCCTTTAGGGCATGGCCCATCCGTGTCTGCTGGAGGCGTCATGCCTGACTTTCCCGCAGTTGTGGATTCTCAGCGCTTTGTGTGGGAGTTTGATGAAGATCCATCTTATGGATTCGCTGCGCCCGTTGTCGGAAGTGCCAGTCTGAGTTGTGCTCAATGCCCTCAACTTGCGACCGGTATTAAAGGCGGTGCCTATGAGTTTGTTCCAGGGCAGTCGCTGGTGCTTTCTGCTGCGGCACTTTTAGATATAGAGGAAGATGCCGGCTTCACCGTAGAAACGTTCGTGCGTTTGCCGGGTGGATGTTCGTCGCCGCAGGGGTTTGTGGGCCGCTCTGGGGGCCAGAGCCCGATGCACTGGGCCTTGGGGTGTCGTTCAGGTCACCTGGTTGCAGAGCTGGTGGACTCCGACGGGAGTGTTGCCGAGGTGCTTGAATCCAGTGTCACGATCGAAGACGGGGACTGGCATCATGTCGCCCTCGTGCGCGACGCGGGCTTCAGCGAAGTGCGGCTCTACGTGGATGGAGATGTCAGTGCGAATGCTTCGCGGGCCTTTAGCGGCGAGTTTATGGATAGTGGTGCCGGGCTGACAGTTGGGGTTGCCCAACTGGAGGGTGTTGCTGAGGCTATGTCTGGAGTGCTCGATGGCCTTGCTCTGCACAGAAGGGCGTTGCGTTCGGATGAAATTTCTCGGCAGGCGAGTGTCCTCAAAAAGGGGTTGAACCAGGGGCTGTGGGCTTGTCAGACGCCGACGCGAATTATGCCTCTGGGAGATAGCATTACAGCAGGTAGCAATGGTAGCGGAACCAATATCTACGGAACCTATCGGCCCTTTTTGTACGCTAGTTTAAGTGGATTGGGTTATAACGTCGATTTTGTGGGGGGGGTAACCGATCGCCATACTGGAGACCATGATAAAGACCATGAAGGTTGGCCAGGAATTAAGACGGAAGAAATGGCCGCTGTTGTTGCGCAGCATTTGCAAATGAACCGAGCGGATTTGCTTCTGGTCCATTTGGGCACTAATGGCGTGAGCGCAGCACTGCCGGGCATGCAGTCGATTCTGGATAAGCTACAGGTGACCGACCCTGGTGTGGTGAGTGTTATTGCGAAAATAATTCAGCGGCGAACGCCTCACTGGAATACAGGTGTTTACAATGATGATTTGGGGCTGGAGGTCAATTCAAGGATTGCCGACCATCAAAAGTTATATCTGGTTGATATGGAGGATGTGTTGGATTCGTCAAATGATTACATCGATGAACTCCACCCCAACACCCAAGGCGCAGAAAAAATGGCCATGGTTTGGTTCGATCAGTTGGTTAAGATCTTGCCCCGATGTCGTGCTGCAGCGCCCTTGCTGGTTGATATGAACACCTTGTCAGCATCCGCCGGATCGGCATTCCGTTTCTTGCCCGAAGTGCTTGGGCATCCGATTGGGCAGTTTACCCTGGAATCCGGGCCGGCTGGGCTGCTGGTGAATGGGGAGACCGGTGAAGTGAAGTGGGAGTCCCCGGTCGTGGGCGCGCATTCCTTCCGCGTTCGGGTTACCAATGCGATGGGGTCTGATGCACACGACTATTCGTTGACGGTCAACTAAAGGCAGCTCTATTGCCAACTATACTGACCTGTTTAGCGTAATAAATTTCTCGTAGAATGGCGGCTCGTTGTAAAGCGGGTCGCCATGAGGCGAGTGGACCTGGCAGGCGAGTGTGAGGGCATATGGAGCAAAGTGACAAGGACATGCAATTCGATCTCCTGATCGTTGGCGCAGGCATCTATGGCGCAACCCTGGCCTATGAAGCCAGTCAGCGCGGTTTGAGTGTGCTGGTGTTGGAAAAGGCTGATATTGGTGCGGCGACGTCTGCCAACAGTCTCAAAGTGATTCATGGCGGGCTGCGTTATCTGCAAAGCTTCGACATCGCGCGCACCCGTTATTCGGCGGATGAACGTAAGCGTTTAATGGCCTATGCCCCCCATCTGGTTAAGCCCCTGCATTGTTTGGTTCCTTTGTCCCGATCCGTCGTTAAAAATGAACTGAGCGTAGGATTGGTCGCGGGTTTCTATAACTGGCTTACCCGGACGCGGAATGAGGGGATGCCAGAGTACTCGCATGTTCCCAATGCGGGGCTAGCCTCCTTAGCGCGTTACCAGGCCAACGCGGCGCAGCCCTTGCGGGATGCGGGTAGCTTTGCCTTGGATTGGCATGATGCGCAAGCGTCAGATACTGAGCGTTTACTGACCTTGTTTCTCAAAGATGCCGCGCGTGCGGGGGCCGTTATTCGAAACTATCACACGGTGGTTTCGATGGCTCAGACCGGGCTTGGGTGGAGAGTTGAATGCCTGTCTGAAAACAGCGACCGTATCGCGTTTGGTGCCAGGGCCGTTGTGGATTGTTCCGGGGCCTGGTCCGTCGCCGAGCGTCTGCTGAAGCCAGAAGGAAGCCGCCAGCCGATGGCCTATGTCAAAGCCGTAAACCTGATCACGCGGCGGAAACTGGGCAAAACAGCCTTTGGATTCAATTCCCGTCAGGGAAATCGGGGGCGTCTGTTATTTGCGGCACCCTGCGGCAATCATACCCTTATCGGCACCTGGTATTTTGATGAAAATTCACCCGATGCACCGACGGTGTCACGCGAAGTGGCCGAGCGCTGTATTCAGGAAATCAATGAGGCCTTTGAACAGCCTGTTTTGACTTTGGCTGACATTACCCATGTGCATGTGGGTTATTTGCCGTCGGATGAGCGCAAGACAGGGGATGATGATCCCGAGGCGTGGTTGATGCGTCACAACAAGACGCTCAGCTGGGCAAAGCATCCGGGTTTATGGGTGGTTAAGGGAACCAAGTACACCACGGCACGCTACGAGGCTGAACAGTTTCTGGATGCTCACGAGGACTATTGGGCCTCAGGCTCTCCATCCAAAGCCATTGGCTCCGCAGACCTTAAGCCCCTGACAGATCGTGAGGCGGAGGCGCGGGTTGCCGAGATTGAAAAGTTGCTGACTTCAGAAGTTGCCACCGGCCTGAAGGCCCGCTACGGACGCTGTTATTCAGACCTGATCGAATTTGTAGGGCATACGCATGTCGGCACTGATGTCCTGGATGGCACGAACGACCATCTCTGTGCGGAAGTTCTCTATGCCGTTCAGCATGAGTGGGCGGTGCATCTGGATGATATTCTGGTGCGACGCTTGGGGCTAGGTTCTCTGGAGCGTCCCTCAAAGGCGACAATCAATCAAACGCTGGAGCTGCTGCAGAGCTATTCGGGCTGGAGTACAGAACACTGTCAGGATGAGCTGCATCGATTAAATGAAATTTATCCCAATTGGTCGTCAGGGTGAAACATGGAACTGAATGAAGGATTAAGCCTGGTGCCGGACCAGGAAAGCTCGACACATGATTACGCTTCCCGCTTCAGCGGACCTACCGGTGAATGGTTGCTGGAGGTGCAGGATGAGGCAACCCGAAAGAGTCTGGCGGACGTTTCCGGGTGTAAAGTTTTGGAGCCGGGCGGGGCACACGGACAAAACATTACGGTGCTAAAGGCGCTGGGTCTGCCCCATCAGATTCTCTCCAGTGTGGGATGCACACGCGAAAGAATAGATAGCAGCCTGTCTCAGGGGGCGGTGGCCTTAACGGAAGGCGATTTTGCGACCTTTCCGTTTCCTGATCGGGCATTCCCGGTGGTATTGAGCTATCGCATGCTGGCTCACATTCAGGATTGGCAGGGGTATATCCGGGAAATGTGCCGGGTGGCTGATCGTCGTGTCGTGGTCGACTATCCAACCTTGCGCAGTTTTAACTTTCTCACGGAAAGCCTTTATCACCTCAAAAAAGGGGTCGAATCCAATACGCGTCCCTACCGGATTTTCAAGGAAGCAGACCTCATTGCCGCATTCGAGGCGAACGGCTTTCGTCAGGTGAGTCGAGTCGGGCAGTTCTTCTTTCCGATGGCGGTTCACCGTGCCCTGAAGAAGCCTAAGGTGTCTGCCTTATTGGAAAAAATGGCCAGGATTCTGGGGCTTCAGGCGATATTTGGGTCGCCCGTGATTGCTGCGTTTGAGCGGGTAAAAAAAGCGTAGCCTGTGAGCTTCAGCCGGCTTGGAAAGAGGCCGTTTAACGGCCTCTCCCGACGTAGTCATAAACGACTTTAAGCTGCCGGCTAAAGGCTTCAATACTGTGTTCGCGGGCGATCATCGCTTTTGCGGCTTTTGCTTTTTCGGCGCGTAGCTTCGGGCTTTTCAAGGCTTCAATCATCGCCGTGGAAAAGGCTTCAGCCGTATCTGCCGCCAGAAAGCCAAATTCGTCGGTCATGACCTGCGTATGGGTGGGGAGGCGTGTGGCCAGCACGGCGATGCCGGAATCCAGATAGCTATAGACTTTCATCGGCGTGTTGACGCCATGAACCCGTGGAGAGACGAGCAGGTCGGCCTGGGACATAAAGTCGTTGATTTGACTGACAGGCCGCTTGCCGAGAAACAGCGCTTTTTGCTCGAGGCCCAAGGCTTTCGCTTTTTTCTGATAGCCGGCAATATGCTCATCCTCGCCACCGATGACAATCAGGCAGGATTCCGGGACTTCCCGCACCGCCAGCGCGAAGCTCTCCAGCATCAGGTCGATGCCCTGATAGCTCTCGAGGTTGCCGATGTACATCAGGACAGGCCCTTTGATGCCGTACTGTTCGCGCAGAGCATTGGCAGGGTCAACGGAGGGCGGGGTGTTGTCCACCAGCGATACATCTTTGAGTATAAAAATGCCGTCCTTACGGTACTTCTTCACCTCGTCTGCCAACGCGTCACACACGGGCACAACCGCCTCGGCAGTGCGCATAGGGAGTGATTCCAGCCAGCGTAGCGAGCCTTCCATTGAGCGGAGCTTTTCGGATTTATCCAGCAGCTGCGTGACCATGGAGGAATCCATGTCGTAAATGAATTTACGCCGAAACAGCTTGCAGACGACCATCGCCATGAACGCGCTTTCTTCAACCGCGTGAACGACGTCATAACGGTTACGGATAAATAGCCCGATGAACTTGAAGAAGAAAAACAAATCCATGTAGAGTTTTTTGACTGAAAAGCCAGGGCGAATACCTTCTACTTCTGGAATGCCATGAGCTCTGAACAGGCGGAAGTTAGGGTAGTTTCGGTCTGTTCCTTCGCTGAAACAGAGGCAGTCAACCGTGTGGCCAGCCTCGGTCAAGACCTTGATCAGGAGGTCGACGGCAATCGGCGTGCCTCGATCCTGATAGAAGGGGTGCGGAGCCAGCAACAGCACATTCATGATAGGCGAATCTTGAGCTGATTGAGAAAAAAGCGTAACGGATGTTCACGCCGGTCAAAACCGGATTTGAACTGATTTGAACCGGTTTTTAACGCTCTGGGCAGTATATCAGATGATGTGAAGATGTCAGCAGGCAAGTGCTCCAAAACAATGCCAGATTGTCCAATACGCTGCTCCTGCCCTTTGATCGGCAGAGGGTCGGTGCCGGGGCAGACTTTTTTATGTTGGTTGCGCTCCGCTTTGATAAATGCACGGATCGGGGACCAGAATGCCGGTCGGCTACTGTTATCGCCCAGCACAAATTTGCCATTAAGCGTGCCACAGACCAATTCTTCAACCAAACGGCCGCGTTGCCCCATCCATTTGCCCACTCCCCAGGGCAGGATAACGAGATGGGTGTTGCCGTAATGGGTGATAATGTCTGCGACGGGTTTTCCCTGGAAATGAGCCTCATAGGCGCCGGCCAGCAGAACTTCCAGCCCTTCCTGACTGACGAGTTGAGACCCCAGAAAAATAAAGAGACGTTTGCCATCGGTGTGTTGGGCCCAGAATCCAACGGAGGTGGTCTCTGCAGGATCCGCATACCAGCCACCGCATTCAGCGGCGTGCGCGGTCAGAAGTTGATAAAGATCGGTTTCACGGGCAAAACGTGACCAGATAAACGCGGGTACGGCATTCTCCAGGTGATGATCCCGGATAATCTGCGTGAGGTTAAGCCATGCGCTATCGAGTGCGCTGGCAGGGGCAAACGTCGGGTAGATATGGACATGAGTATCCAGCGCCAGACTGATTTCTTTGGACGTATCAACTGCGAACTGACTCATTGTTTACAACCATCCTGCTTTAACGTACCACTGCGTCAGTTTACGAATTCCATCTTCGCTGGTGTATTGGTACAAATCCCCCAGGTCGCGTCTGATCTTAGTGGTTTCAAATGAGCGATCTTTCGTAAAAAAAGCAACCCGGCGAGGGTAGATGGGCGGCTCAATATTCAGCGGTTTGCACACCGCCTCGACGATGTAGCCCAGCAGGAAGAAAGGTGCCGCAGGAATGCGCAGAATACGGTAGGGCAGCCCGAGTTCTTCCTTGATGACGCGAGTCATGTCCGGGATAGAGTAGGTTTTGGGGTTTCCGCAAATGTAAATCTGGCCATTGGTTTTCTCTGATGGCTCCGCCGCTGCAATCAGGTAGCTGACAAGATCCTCAACATGGATCAGGTGGTAGAGTCCTTTGCCGAAGCCGAGAATCGGCGTTATGGGCATTTTTGCCAGTTTGAAAATTTTCAGCAGTCGTCGGTCGCCAGGGCCATAGATGGCGGCCGGTCGAATGACCGTCAGGGGCATATTGTTGGACTTGGCAAAATCCAGAATCCACACTTCACCGTCGACTTTAGTGCTTTGGTAAATATCGCCAGGATTATAGGGGCTGTCTTCGTTGGCCGGTGGGACTTCAATATGCCCCAGAACGCCCACGGTTGAGACATGAACAAACTTTCGGAAACTGGCCTGTTTGACGGCCGCTTTAGCCAGCAATTGGGTGCTCTGGATGTGAACCAGTGAGTAGACTTCATCGCCTGCTTTGGCTTCCCGGTAAGCCGCAGCAAGGTGAAAAATGTAATTGACGCCCTCTACGGCCTTGTTGATGACCTCTGCGTCGTATACATCACCACGATGCCAGGTGACCGGCAGCGATTCCAGCTCGCCCAGTTTACTGCTCTTGCGTGCGATAGCATGCACATCGCAACCCAACTTGACCAATGCCTTGATCAGGTAGGCACCTGTAAAGCCGGTTGCACCGGTAACCAAAACTTTATCGCTGGCCGTCAACATCCGTTTTTCCTTGCTTAGACGATGGAGCGGGCATTCTACAACAGCGCTGCCCATAGCAGAAGTTTGGCATATCCCTACAAAAATGCAGGTTTTACTTACGGGACCGTGTTCAGTGCTGCGAGTGTTTGCTGCGCAATCATCAATTCTTCGTTGGTTTTGATCGTTAACAGCTTAACCCTGGACTGAGGGGAAGAGATCTCAAGCACCGACTGGAGCGCTGTCGGCCGGGCTTCATTTTTAGCGGTATCCAACGCGATGCCGGCAAAACTCAAATCCTGCAGGATGCGCTGGCGCATGGAGGGACTGTTTTCGCCAATGCCCCCCGTCAGAATGATGGCATCGGCACCGTTGAGAATGGCCAGGTAGGCGCCCAGGTATTTGCGCACGCGGTGAACAAATACCGCAAGTGCCAGAGAGGCGCCGGGATGACCCTCGCTGGCCGCTTTCTCCAATTCGCGCACATCGGGGCTAAGGCCGGACACACCCAGAAGCCCACTCTGTTTATTCAGCAGCGTGTCGACGTCTTCGACAGAGAAATTCTCCTGCCGCATCAGGTAGAGCAGGGCGCCTGGGTCCAGATCCCCGCTGCGGGTGCCCATAACCAGGCCTTCCAGGGGCGTCATGCCCATGCTGGTCTCGACTGATCGCCCGCCTTCGAGGGCACAGGCACTGGCCCCGTTGCCGAGGTGCAAGGAGATCAGCCTGAGTTCACTCAAAGGTCGCCGTAAGGTTTCGGCGGCCTTTTGAGCGACGTATTGGTGAGAGGTGCCGTGGAAGCCAAAGCGCCTGAGCGAATGTGTGCGGCAATGCGTTTGCGGTAATGCATAGGTATGGGCATGCTCCGGCAGCGTGGCGTGAAAGGCCGTGTCAAATACGGCGACCTGTGGCACCTCGGGAAAGGCTGCGCGAGCGGCCAGAATGCCATCAAGGTTTCGCGGGTTATGCAGCGGCGCAAGCTTGCAGCACTCGCGGATCACCCCGATGACCGTGTCGTCGATGGGGGCGGCCTGCCTGAAGTGATCTCCACCGTGCACGACACGATGACCGATCGCGCCTATGGCGCAGTCCTGGAGGGTCGCCAGCAGTTGCCGCATGGCAGCGTCGGGCGCAATGTCCAGCCCCACGCGTTCAATATTGCCAGACTTGAGTGTCGTTTCACTGCGTGTATCGATCACCTGATACTTGATACTTGAACTGCCGTAGTTGATCACCAGGATGTTCATTTGAATTGCGTGGCCTTTGTCGTGGGGGGAGCCTTTAAACTTAAGGGATGGTTTGGCTGCTGGCAACTTTGAAGCAATGAGCACGGTCTGCCCGCTTACAAAAGTGCTAAGGAATTGTAACGCCTTTGCAACAGTGTTTGAGTTGGGGTGTGGTTAAAATGTGCTCATGTTGTAAAGGAATGGGTCGCCTATGTCTGACAGCGCAGTCTCCAGCCCTATGAGTGTCATCCGGCATTTGAAAGTTATGGTGGCGGGTTTGACGGCCGTCTGTGCCCTGGGATGGGCTGTTCAGGATCAGCGCCCAGAAACTGCTCAGGCTTCTGGCAAGGCCTGGGGCTCGGTATCACCAGAGGTTTTAACGCTACCGATCATCGCGCCAGCTGCCAAGGAAGGGTGGAATGCACCCTCTACCCGATATTCGCCAGCCTCACAAGCACCTGTTAAGCCTTCAAAGCCCGTCTAGAAGTCGCTTTGCAGCGAACCAGTGTCAACGTCGCGACAAACAGCCCCGTAATCACCACGTAAAAGACCAGTCCGGAGATCGAGCCGGACCACAGATACTCAAGCAGTAACATCGTGGCCAGCATATAACACCCGATCGTCACCGAGTGGCCGAGAATGGATGTGATCTGTTTGCGGCGAGTGCGCTGTGTGACCGTGACCTTGGGATGTCTCATACTGGCTCATGACTCCTGCCCATAACGGACATTCAGAGTAGAAAAATCACCCAGTTTCAGTAATTCGTAGTTGCCCCTACCGGGTCCGACCGGCACGCCGGTTGCCAAGCCTTGAGCTTCCGGTCACAATTCACAGCTTACCTGTCGGTTACCCCATCAATCGAGAACAAGAGTAACGAGCATCCATGACTCAACTGTCAGATGAAGGCATCGAGCGTCTTCCGTTAAAGGCCTATACCGAAAAGGCGTACCTGGACTATTCCATGTACGTCATTCTCGACCGCGCATTGCCGCATATTGGTGACGGCCTCAAGCCCGTTCAGCGGCGCATCATCTATGCCATGTCAGAACTGGGCCTGAATGCAGGCTCCAAGCACAAAAAATCTGCTCGTACCGTCGGGGACGTGCTGGGTAAATACCATCCCCATGGTGACAGTGCCTGTTACGAAGCGATGGTGCTGATGGCTCAGCCGTTTTCCTATCGCTACCCCATTGTTGACGGTCAGGGCAACTGGGGTTCGCCGGACGATCCCAAGTCGTTTGCCGCCATGCGTTACACCGAATCACGGCTGGCCAAATATGCTGAAGTGCTGCTGAGCGAAGTGAATCAGGGTACGGTCGACTGGGTGCCCAATTTTGACGGTACGCTGGACGAACCGGCGCTGCTTCCCGCGCGGTTACCCAATTTACTGCTGAATGGAACCACGGGTATCGCGGTCGGAATGGCGACCGACATCCCACCGCATAATCTGCGAGAGGTCGCTAGCGCATGCCTGCACCTGTTGGATGAGCCTCAGGCCTCCGTTGAGGCGTTGATGACGCATATTAAAGGGCCGGACTTCCCCACGGGCGGCGAGATCGTTACGTCACGAAAAGAGATTGCCAGTCTGTATCAGAGCGGGCGCGGTTCGGTGAAAGTGCGGGCCAAGTTTGAGCGGGACGGGGCTGACATCGTGATTAACGAGCTGCCGTATCAGGTGTCCGGGGCAAAAATCCAGGAGCAGATCGCGGCGCAGATGCAGGCGAAGAAGCTGCCGATGGTCGCCGATGTGCGGGATGAATCGGATCATGAAAATCCGACCCGGATCGTCATTGTTATGCGCTCGAATCGGGTGGATGCCGAAGGCTTGATGGCGCACTTGTTTGCGACCACCGACCTGGAGAAAAACTACCGGGTCAATATGAATGTGCTGGGGGTTAACGGTCGGCCTGCGGTGAAAAATCTGACCCAGTTGCTGACCGAATGGCTGTCCTATCGCACGGATACCGTGACGCGACGGTTGCAATACCGGCTCGACAAGGTGTTGGAACGACTCCACCTGTTGGAAGGCTTGCTGATCGCATTTTTAAACCTGGACGAAGTCATCGCGATTATTCGCAGTGAAGACAAACCCAAGCCGGTGCTGATGGCCCGCTTTGGGTTGACGGAAGTGCAGGCTGAGTACGTGCTGGAAACCAAATTACGGCAATTGGCGCGATTGGAAGAAATGAAAATCCGGGCCGAGCAGGACGAACTGGCGAAAGAGCGTGACATGCTTGAAGGCTTGCTCGCCTCGCCGCAGAAACTTCGTCGCCTGATCAAACAGGAGATTCAGCAGGACGCCGAACGCTACGGGGATGATCGTCGCTCGCCCATTGTTGAACGCCAGGAGGCCCAAGCCTATAGCGAAACTGACCTGATTAGCAGCGAGCCGGTGACGGTGGTGTTGTCTGCCAAGGGCTGGATTCGGGCCGCCAAGGGACATGAGATCGACGGAACGACCCTGGCGTATAAAGCGGGAGATACCTTCCTGGTGGCTGCGCGGGGCAAAAATCACCAGTCTGTACTGATCTTTGATTCGACCGGACGGGCTTACAGTCTGGCTGCCCATTCACTGCCTTCGGCAAGAGGGCAGGGTGAGCCGCTGACAGGGCGTGTTAATCCCCCTTCGGGTGCCCAGTTTGAGCATCTGTTGATGGGCCAGGACTCACAGCGGGTTCTATTCTGTTCAGATGCCGGTTATGGGTTTGTGGCGCCTCTGGGGGAATTGCACAGCAAGAACCGTTCAGGTAAAGCGGTGGTCTCACTGTCGGGCAAAACCCGTCTGCTCCCGCCTCAGACCCTTCCTGAAAGCAAAGGTGTTGAGGGCTTGTTGTTGGTCGCGGTGACGACCGAGGGACGCATGCTGGTCTTCCCTTTGTCTGAGTTGCCTGAACTGAGTAAGGGGAAGGGTAACAAGATTATAGGCATACCGGGAGCCAAGGCGCAGAGTGGCGAAGAACTCATGAATACCGTTGCGCTGATGCGGGAAAAAGATGTGCTCGTCATACATGCCGGAAAACGCTTCCTGAAGCTTTCCCTGACGGACCTTGAGCACTATCGGGGTGAGCGAGGCCGGAGGGGTAACAAACTACCGCGCGGCTTGCAACGGGTGGATCGGCTGGAAGTGCAGCCGCAGGACGGCACCAGGTCCATCGGTGATTCGGCTGAAATGCCTGAGAACAGTTAAGGAGACTTATGCGGGATATCTTGCTCATCAACGTTTCGGGTTATGACAAACCAGGTTTGACCTCGTCCATTACTGGCATTATGGCTGAGTATGGTCTGGTGATTCTGGATATCGGGCAGGCCGTGATTCACGATTACCTTACCTGGGGGATACTGGTGCAGATGCCGGATACGCAGGAATCCTCTCCGGTTCTCAAGGATCTGCTCTTCCACATCCACAAGCTGAATTTGAATGTGCAGTTCAAGCCCATCTCCGTCGGGGAGTACAACGAATGGGTGGCGGGCAAGGGTCGGGAACGCTACATCATCACACTATTGGGGCGTGAGATCAGTGCGGCCCAGATTGCCAGCGTCTCGGGTATTACCGCACGACACGGCTTGAATATCGACACGATCAACCGCCTCTCCAGCCGTCTGTCGCTGGATCAGGACCGCTCCAAGGCGCAGGCCTGTATTGAATTCACCGTGCGTGGGCATCCCGCCGACCTGGACCAGCTCAAAAAAGATTTTCTGCTGGTCTCTGGTCAGCATAACATCGACATCGCCTTCCAGAAGGATGACATCTTTCGCCGTAACCGCCGGTTAGTTGTTTTTGATATGGATAGCACGCTGATCGAAGCGGAAGTCATCGACGAGCTGGCCAAGGAAGCGGGGGTCGGAGAGCAGGTGGCTGAAATCACCGAACGTGCGATGCGCGGTGAGCTGGACTTTTCGCAAAGTTTTCGTGAGCGCGTTGCCTTGCTGAAAGGCTTGCCGGAAACCGTCCTGGCCAGGGTCGCTGCGCGGCTGACCATGACAGAAGGGGCTGAGCGTCTGATTTCCCATCTGCGACGTCTGGGCTACCGCACCGCGATCCTGTCCGGTGGCTTTACTTACTTTGCGCGTGGCTTACAGGACAAGTTGGGCATTGACTACGTTTATGCCAACCAGCTCGATATCCGGAATGGGCTCGTGACGGGCGAAGTGGTTGGTGACATCGTGGATGGCAAACGTAAAGCGGCCTTACTCAAGGAAATTGCGCAACAGGAAGGCATTCATCTGGAGCAGACCATTGCAGTAGGGGACGGTGCCAACGATCTGCCAATGCTCAGCACTGCAGGGCTGGGGGTTGCTTTCCGGGCCAAGCCACTGGTCAAGGAATCTGCGCGCCACTCGATTAGCACGTTAGGGTTGGACGGCATTCTGTATCTGCTCGGTTTCCGCGAAGGGGATACGGACGCCTTATTTGAACTGCAACAAAACTGAGTCCTGCCGGACTCAGTCGCTTTCGCTGAAATCGTAGTTCATTTCAGTCGTGGGGGCTTGCAGGTAATAACCCTGAATGTAATCCACCCCGGCCTGCCATAAAGTCGACAATATTGCCGCACTTTCAACCAGTGGGATGATGGATTTGCGTTTTTGCCCTCGCAGTTCCGTCACCATAGCCTTGAGATTTTCCCGGGCTTCATCTGAACGCTGAATCTCATCGGTAAAGGATCCATCCACTTTCACATACTGTGCATTGATATGCTTGAGTGTGTTGAATGGGTTCAGGGCGCAGCCGAACTTGCTCAGTGAAACCTTGCATCCCAGTGCGGCCAGGCCATCACAGAAATCTTTTGCCTGCTTGAGGTGCTGGATTGCACCGTCTTCCGTTACCTGGAAGATCAGTGAGTCACCCGGTAGTTTAGCGGCTTTCAAGGCTGTCGCCAGCCACTCCACAAAGGCGGTGTCGGCCAGCGTGTGGTGGGTCAGGTTGATAAACAGACGGGTTTCGTGACCCTTGGAGCGGTGGCTGGCCAGGCTCTTGATATTCTGCAGCACCACCCAGCGATCCAGTTTGAGGGCCAGTGGCTCTACTTCCTCGACGGGCAGAAACTCGATGGGACTGATTTCCTTACCGTCATTATTGACCATGCGCAGAAACGTTTCGTAATGCTCTTCGCCTTCTCCACGCAGACTGATCACTGGCTGGAACAACAATTTGAAGCGGTTATCATCGAGTGCCTGTTGCAACATGGCGAGCAAATCTTCATTCCGTCCACCCGCCTCGAAATCGAGCGCGTTGTAAAGGTAAACTCCATTGCCATTCTTCTTGTCGGGCAGACTTCGGACATGACTGCAGGCTTTATGGCTGCGTTCCAGCAATTCTTTGGTAGGCGGTACATTTTCGTTAATGCGCACAATACCGATGCTGGTCGTCAGCTGAACGGATTTTGCGCCGACGGAAAAAACATGCTCTTCCATCGCCTTGCGAATTTTTTCACCCAGCTCGGCGGCCTGTTTTTCTTCTATCTGCGGGGACAAAACCGCAAAGGTGTTGTCGGCGAGGCGCGCCAGTAAATCCTCTTTGCCGCAGACACCCCGCAACACGTTGGCCGTCTCTGCCAGCAACTGATCGCTGCCTGTGATCGCATATTGCTGACGGATGGCAGAGAAATGATCGATTTCGATGTAGAAAATGGCACCTTTGGCCTTGTTGTCCAGTGCTTTTTCCCGAAGGTCATCCAGCTGTTCGGTGAAATGCTGCTTGTTGAACAGGCCGGTTAGCAAATCTTCGCTGCTGAAGCGCTTGAGCTTCTCTTCCAGCTCCGAATCGACCTGAGGTCGTGCAATCAGCTGTATGCAGGACTCACCATCATAGGTGGCGCCTGAAAAGCTCAGCACCACATCGAATTCAGCGTCATCACTTTTACGGACCTTGCAGTTCAGTGTCGCCTCTGTGTCCTGATCATTGAAGGATTTCAGAATATCTTTAAGTGCATCCTGGTCCTTGCTTGCGACGATGTCCATCAGGGGGACACACATCATCTCATCGACATCTTCGTACTGAAATAGCTCAAGGTAAGTGTGGTTAGCGTAAATGTGCATGCCTTCACCCACATAGGCGATGGCATCCCGCGAACTGTCGAGCAGCAGTTGACAGCGCTTCTCGGCTTCCTTGATGTAGCCTTCAAGACGACTGCGACGACGTCGATCTTCCAGTCCGGCAAACTCTCGTTTGGCGATCAGAACCAGGCGGGGCAGGGCCGACGGCGGTAGGACATCCCGGGCGCCGGCCTTCATGGCCGCTATGGTTTTCTCTTCGTCAAATCCGTCAGCCAGCAGAATGAAAGGGATGTCTTTATCCTGACGTCGGATCTCTTCCAGGCAAGCCGTAAAGGTCAATTCCTCATCGACCTCTTTTGCAATGAATAGATCCCACGTCTGGGTGCTTAGCGACTCCTCCAGATCTTCGATGCTGGTCACCCGGTGAGCACGCGTGGCATGGCCGGCATTACGGAGCAGGCTCACCACCTGCTCGGCGTCATTCTGGGAGGGATCCAGTAACAACAGGTGAAGCGTCGGATTCTTTTTCTGCATGCAATCGTCTAGTTCTACAGCGAGGGCCAGAGAGAGTCAAAATCGTCCTCGGCGCTGCTTTTGGTTCTTATCGGAGACGGGGGCGCATCAGCGTTTATCGATCCAACCGTCTTGATTTCGAACTGACTGAAGCTGCTGGTCGCAGCCAGACGCCGATTGAGTTGAACCTTGGACTCGTGCCCCCTTTCATTGATCATAACACGATGACCGGTTTGAAAGGGAAGCCTTGGTGTAATCAAGGTCATGGGCTGTCCAATCGGTGCCAACTCAGGAAGTAGTAGGCCACGCAAAAATTCACTGTTTTCGCCCGTTTTGTGTATCAATTGAACGCCACAGGGCTTGGCGCTGGGGGCCAGCAATTCGACGCCAAACTGGGTGCCTTGCTGTTTGATCTGGCGCACCCATCGGATCACGGCGATACTCCAGGGATGGCGTTCATCTTCGCGCACTCCCAGCAATTCGCCGGCTTGTACGTTTCCGGGTACGTCGCCTACCCACTGGATACAATACCCACCCGGACTGGTATTGATCAGAGGGACGATATGCTGCTGATAACTCACTTTTTTCTCGGCATTGACGACGCCGGTGTACTTGATCGGATTTAGGTCGACGGTTCGACCTGCGCGTGGATCGCGGATCGGGGAGGCGTCAGCAGAGGAGTTCCAAACGTCCTTGCGTGCATTCTTTTCCAGGTAATAATCGGCATTCGGGCCTTTGTCGTCACCCTCGCGTGCCAGCATGGTCGTAAACTCTTCCCCGTCTGAGCACATGAAATGTGTGGCAGACAGGCCAACCGTCAGGAATACCCGGTCATGGCTTTCCAGACGCTTAAAGGTGCGTTTTGTCAGAATGCCCAGTGCCTGTGACAGCGAGGTGAGCAGCGTATCGGACAAGCGGGTCGGCATGTTAAGAATGCTTGGGTCACTCTTTTTGTGCTTGTTCAGATAAGCCAGATAATCCGTGAACTTGCCAACCAGCATTGACGCGTCCAGACCCATGGCTGAGCGGGTCAGCGTGCTGGACACCAGACTCCGGTAGGTTGGTGGTGCATCTTTCTCGGGATTGACGACGAACAGCGCCTGCCCTGCTGAGTGGGGGTCCAGATCGGCAAACTCAGCCCATTCTTCATAGGCTTTGAAGAGATCATCAATATCGTTCTGACGCATCTGGTTCGTCTTGCTACAACCGAGCAGTAAGACGCGTTTGTAGGCATGTTCGATGCTGGTCTCGTTGTTGATGATGGCTTGCTGATCACTAACCTTTTGATCGATCAGCTTCAACTGGTGGGCATAAGTAAACAGTTGGTGAATTTCAAGCCAGCAGTTCGGCGGGCTTTGGCAATACAGTTGCGATGACCGCAAGATACAATGCGAGAGGTCGGTAATGGCCCGGTGAATCGGAATCACGAGTTGCTTGCGGGTTTTGTCCTGAACCGTTTCCGCAATTTCCATCACGACATGCTTGTAGCCGCTGGCCAGATGTAGCTGCAGCGCTTGCGCCAGATTGGCAATTTTGCGCTGCTTTTCGGGCAATACGATGGACTGGTTCAGAAAATGTTTGGCCAGCTCCCGGCAAACGTAATAGATCGGTGGACGCAATAGCTCCAGCATAGCCTGTCGCTGAGCCGCCGAGGTGATGAGCTGGTTCACTTCGATAATGGCATGGTAAAGCTGCTTGGCAGACTCGCCAATATTCGCCATCGGCAATTGTTGCAGCCATGCCTCCAGATGCTTCGGTGACGCTTCGCAAAAGGAGAGTGCCGGCAATTTCTGTTCTGGCACTGAGATGTGGGGGAGGATACCGTGACCTTCCATGCTAAGCCTGTCTTGAAAGTGGTTGGTTTTTGAGCTGCATTAGCTCCCGAACGATAAACCAGTTATCCATAGAATAGAATAGCAGAGATTCCGAAAAGCACCGGAAATCGACCCGGCGCACATGGAATTCACATTCCTTTGCAAATCAAGAGCTGATTAGCAGGGTCTTGGAGGGGGCGCCGGCCTCTTCCCGAACCAGTCGGGGAACCAGGTAGCCCGGCAGTGAACGGGTCAATTCACGATGAATTTCCACTGCGCGGGCGTCTGCAATGGCGAAATGGTGCGTTGCTTCGACGGGATCCATCTGATGCAGGTAATAGGGCAGGACGTCGCATTCAAACAAGGTCTGACTCAGTTGAATGAGGGTTTCAGCTGTGTCGTTTACCCCTCGCAATAACACCGTCTGGTTTAACAGTGTGGTCAGCGGACGCAGCCGTGCGAGGGCTTTGACGACGTCTGCATCCAGCTCCTGTGGGTGATTACAGTGAATAACCAGTACCCGCTGACGCGGGAAGCATTCCAGCGCGTCAAGCAGCGCATCGGTGATTCGTTCCGGTAATACAACCGGCAGACGGGTGTGAATGCGTACGGTACGAATCTGAGGCAGAGTCGCGAGGGCCTCCATCTGACGTCGCAACTGGGCGTCCGGCAGCATCAGCGGGTCACCGCCGCTGAGAATCACCTCGTTCACCGCCGGATTCTGGCGAATGTAATCCAGTTTCTGGGCGAAGTCGTCCTGACTCTGTCGCTGTTCAGCATACGGAAAGTGGCGGCGAAAACAGTAGCGACAGTGAATTGCGCAGGCGGAGGTACTGACGGTCAGCACCCGGCTTGTATATTTGTGCAGCAAGCCAGGGGATGCGATGGCATGTTCTTCTGCCAGGGGGTCTTTGCAAAATCCCGGTGGACTGGGCTCTGTCTCGTTGGTCAGCGGGAGCACCTGGCGCAGTAAGGGGTCGTTGAGATCGCCCGGTCTTATGCGATTCAGAAAGGCCTGTGTGACCCGCACCGGAAACAGCTGGTGTCCTTGCCGGGCCGCAGGTAAAAGCTGCTCTGGCAGTCCCAAGGCCTGGAGCAAGGCTTCCGGCGTGCGGATCATGTCTCGCAAACCTTGCTGCCAATCTGTCAGCAATGCAGAGTTTTGCGATTCATCATCGTTTACGGACACAGAATCTATTATCATAATGGCACTTTTTTAATCGAGATGAGGCGTTATGGCATCCTATTCTACCAACGAATTCAAGGCAGGCCTAAAATTGTTACTGGACGGTGATCCCTGTTCGATCATCGAGAACGAATTCGTCAAGCCCGGCAAAGGCCAGGCGTTTAACCGCGTCAAATTCCGCAACCTGAAGACCGGGCGTGTCGGTGAGCGTACGTTTAAGTCAGGTGATACCGCTGAGGGTGCCGACGTCGTCGATCTTGAAATGGAATATCTCTATAACGACGGTGAATTCTACTACTTCATGATGACGGACGGCTCATTCGAGCAGCACGGTGCGGATTCCAAAGCCTTGGGCGAGACCCTGAAGTGGCTGAAAGAGCAAGACAAGTACACCGTTACGCTCTATAACGGTGCGCCTTTGAGCGTGACGCCGCCCAACTTCGTTGAGCTTGAAATCATTGAAACAGATCCAGGTGTGCGCGGTGATACGGCCCAGGGTGGCAGCAAGCCGGCTAAGTTGACGACCGGGGCCGTTGTAGCGGTGCCTTTGTTTATCAACCAGGGTGAAGTCATCAAGGTGGATACCCGTTCTGGCGAATACGTCAGCCGTGTCAAAAGCTGATCGGGTCTTCCTGAAAAAGCGCGCGGATTTCCTCGAGGAGATCCGGCGCTTTTTTCGTTTTCGGGATGTGATCGAAGTCGATACCCCTGTTCTGAGCCAGGTCACAGCCACCGACCCCTTACTCGATAGCTTTGAATGTCCGACACCTGATGGCACCCGCTACTTGCTGACTTCGCCGGAACATGCAATGAAGCGCCTGCTGGCGCAGGGCAGCGGTGCGATCTATCAGATGAGCAAGGTCTATCGTAAGGGGGAAGTGGGGCGACGCCACAACCCAGAATTCACCATGCTCGAATGGTATCGTCCGGGTTTTACACTTGAGGCGCTGCGTGAGGAAACGGTCAGTCTGCTGCAAACGCTGGGATTAATCGATCAGGTGAATGCATGTGAGCATAGCATTCGGGTGTTGAGCTACCGCGAGGCCTTTCATGCGGCCTGCGGTCTGGACCCTTTTCAGGCCTCCGCTGACGAACTGTGTCAATTAGCCGCCCGTAGTGGGCACATGTCGCCTGAAAGTTTTGTGCAAGGGGGCGAAATCGACCGGGATGCCTGTCTCGACTTGCTCGTCAGCCATCGGGTTGAGCCCTGGCTGGCGGAGCAGGGCGTGGTTTTTCTGACTGATTTTCCGGCTAGTCAGGCTGCATTGGCAGTGATCCGTTGTGATGCGCAGGGCGATCGTGTCGCCAAGCGATTTGAGCTGTATATCAATGGGATGGAAATCGCCAATGCCTATGAGGAGCTGACCGATGCCCAGGAGCAGCGCGTGCGCTTTGAGGCGGATAATGCCCGTCGACGTCAGTTAGGCAAGGCTGAGATTCCGGTGGATGAACGCTTGCTGGCGGCGCTGCCGAAAATGCCGGCCTGTTCCGGCATTGCCTTGGGTGTCGACCGTCTGTTTTTGCAAAGAGAAAAGGCCGCGTCACTGGAAGAGATCCTGCCTTTTTCATGGGAAACGCTCTGATGCCGTCAGCGCGTTATCCGACCGAATTTATGCTTTGGTGTATTTCCCGATGATCTGGCCCAGCTCCATGGGGGCACCCGCCTGCACACCCTGAGCCCATTCGACGCGGTTTTCAGCAAAGGCCAGAATCACGGTTGAGCCCAGGTGGAAACGCCCCATTTCTTCACCGGTATTGATCACCACTTTGCCGGGCTCATAGGTCACCTTGCGGACACCAGAGCGTTGTGGTGCAACCAGTCCCGCCCATACTGTTTCGACGCTGGCGACGATCATCGCGCCGACCAGCACCATTGCCATCGGCCCTGCCACGGTGTCGAAGATGCACACGACACGCTCATTTCTGGCAAACAGATTGGACACGTTGTTGGCAGTGGTCTGATTCACGGAGAACAGTTTGCCGGGCACGTAGATCATACTGCGCAGTTCGCCCGTGATCGGCATGTGAATGCGGTGATAGTCCTTGGGAGACAGGTAAATGGTGTTGAATTCGCCGCCCAGAAAAGGTTGCGCGAGTTCCAGGTCACCGCCCAGAAGGTCTATCAGACTGTAGCTGTGACCTTTAGCCTGCATCAGTCGGCCATATTCAATCTTGCCGGCTTCGGAAACCGCACCGTCGACCGGACTGATCAGCTGGCCTGGACGGGCCGTGACGTTGCGAACGCCCGGTTTGAGTTCGCGGGTGAAAAAATCGTTGAAGTTTTCGTATTGCTCAACCGATTCGCGGGCGGCTTCCTGCATATTTACCCCGTATTGACGGATAAACCAGCGAATGAAGTTATTTTTGATCGCGGGCGTTTTGGATTCGGCCAGACGGCCTGCCACACGTGAAATGGCGTGTTGGGGGGCCAGATGCTGGCCTGCGATGAACAGTCTGTCTTTCAACGACATGATACGAAAATTCCTCAGAAATACGCCGTAGATGATACCCACCCAGCAGACGGATCACAATGTTCGGTTGAGGGTTTAAATGGGTTCAGATTTCAATGGGCGTGTCGGGGTGGTTACCCCACTCATACCACGAGCCGGCATAGGCCTGAATCGGCAAGCTCAGGGCGCGGCCAACCAACCAGGTCAGGCCGGAGCGGTGATGAGACTGGCAATGCGTGACGACCCGCGCACGTTCGGTCAGTCCCAGCGTAGCCAACTCTCTGCGAATCTCCTCAAGGGGGCGCAATCGCAACTGGCGCTGGGTATCCATGACCTGTGTCCATTCGTAGTGAACGGCACCTGGTATGTGGCCATTGCGGGCGGCTGACTGACTGATTCCCTGATACTCCATGGCTGAACGGGCATCCCAGATGCCAATATCCTCCTGCCCAAGCGCGGCTTGCAAAGCGTCTCGGGTGATCGTGTGAGACGGGTCCATTGCGACCTGCCAGCGCCCATTTCGCGGATAAGGTACGGGGTCGTTTGAGAGAGGGTAGCCCTCATCGTGCCAGGCCAAAATGCCGCCATCCAGCAGACTGCAGCGCGTAAAACCGATGCTGTACAGGAGCCAGATCAGACGACCTGCCCACCCGCCGCCTTCATCATCGTAGACGACCACCTGGCTGTCGGTCTGCAGGCCTATTTTAGTGGCGAAGGCCTGCAGTCGGGTCGCATCAGGCAGCGCGCCGGGGGCCGGGAGCATGCCAGCCTGGGTCTCTCCCGGCGAAACCGAGAGTGCTCCGGGAAGGTGCGCACGGGGATACAGTTCCGGGCGGCAGATATCCAGCAAAACCAGACTGGGGGCATTGAGAAGGGGCTGCAGGGTTGCACAATCAATAATCAGAGGCAGATCGGGTTTCATTTTTTCTGGGCTTTAGCACGTTGTTGCGCCAGATAATACAACACCTGCGTCACACCACTACAGGCTTGTTTGAAGCTTTCATACTCGAAATCGGTCAGATGTGTTTTACCCGATCCGCCATCGGCATAAATCAGAGCGATCGGACGGGTTTTTGCAAAACAGGACATCAGGAAAAAATCCAGTGTCCGGCTGGCAGACAGCAACTCTTCCGGGAACTGTCCTTTCAATTTAGCGGCCGTCTCAGGGCGAACCCAGAGGCTGGATTGCTTAGCCATCAATTTTTGCAGGAGAGGGGCGCTTTTGATGTCTAACTGGAGCGTTTGCAATGCAGGGCGATCCTGTCCGCCCTGGAAAAAATAGGTCTTCAGCAGTGTCTGATCCTGATTGCAAAGCATCACGGCACCGACCTGTAGGCCTGCCCCTGAGACCAGGCAGCGAGCGGCCATGTTCATCAGGTGTGGCATATCGCGGAAACTGCCTGGATTACGCATCATGTTTTCACAGATCTGATTGAACAGGGCTTTATCCCCGCGTCGTGCGGCCGGCTCTGCGGCAGGCACCGGAATTTTTGGCTGCCGGCTAACGATGGTTGTATCCTGGGGGGCAGGTGCCGGTTTGGGTGTGCGCACCAGGATTCGATCGTCTTCCGGCGCGGCTGCGGCGGCTTGCGTGCTTTCGATTTCCCTGACTTCACTCGCCGGCGCTTCTGCCACCGGGAGGTCTAATGCGGGTTCTGGCGCTGGCTTCTGTTGCGCGATGGGGGGGGGCTCGTCCGGTATCTCCAACGGTTCTGACGGGATGACGGCTTCGACCGGGACGGCGGCTTGGGTAATCAGCGGTGCCACCATCGGATCACAAAAGAGCCCCATCACCAAAGGCAATCCGCCCGGCAGTGGGTGCAGGTGCAGCGCATTAACAACGGCCTGGTGGCAGGTATGGATGACGGACTGCAGCGGAAGTTGCAGCATGGCGGCTAACTGACGTCCGATCGTTAAGAATGTCGTGTCGTGCCAGTCACGCCCTGCCAGAAATGCGGCCTGATTACACAGCATCAGTAGTTGACCAGGGTTGTGTGCCCACAATTTAAGTTCCCGGTTTTCGATGGGTATTGTACTGGTATGTGTGGGCGTCAGTCGGTTGAGCATTACCATTCGGCGCTTGAGCGCAAAATCGACAGGATTCCACGCCTGCTGGATCATGTCTGGCAGTTTGAATCGGTGTTGCGCGCCTTTCCAAAAGGCTTCGGGCGTAAACCCGACCTGATCAGCGAAACGCTGGCTGGCCTTGTTCCAGGTCGCGGTGGACTGCCAAAGCTCCGTAAAGGCCGTTGGCTCGTGATACGCGAGATACCAGAACGGCGCCCCCCAAAAAAGTGCTGCCCAGAACAGCTCCTCCTCTCGGCCTGAAAAACGCTGGCTGGCCAACTGGCGTGTCAGCTTGGCGGCGAAAAAACTGGCCATGACCGCTTTTTGAAACGCAGCACCGCGGGCGGTATTTAAAGGCGCAGGGTCAGGGATCCGCTTGAGCTGTTCGATCAGGAAGTTCTCACCCAGCAGACTGAGGGCCTGGGTCAAGGTTGCGACCAGGCTCTCGTCACTGCGAATCGCCATATTTGCCCGGCTCAGCAGCTGCAGCGCCAGAATGGGGTCGTTTTTGATTTGGTCACTCATCACCCTGAACGATAAGACTCCCCGCTCGATTTTCTTCAAGAGAAGCTTGTGAGTGCCCGTTACGGCCGGCAGCCGTGCTTCCAGTATTTCGGCCATGCGGGGAGGTAGCTGGATGTCCAATTGCTCGGCGGGGGGGGAGGTTGCCACGCTTGTCGAACCTGCTCGTTTGAACTTAACTGAATGATAAACCTAGCTCACCCCGTCGAGTTTGTCAGCTCGACTCCGGCAGGAGGCAATACGCACCCACCATGTTAGTCATTATTGGCGCTCTCGTAGTCATCGGCAGTGTGCTGGGCGGCTATGTCCTTTCTCACGGGGAACTGGCTGCCCTCTGGCAGCCCTTCGAAGTACTGATCATTGGGGGGGCCGCCTTAGGAGCCTTCCTGATCTCCAATCCCATTCGTACCATTAAAAGCGTGGGTAAAGCATTCCCCCGCATCTTTGTCGGAAGCCAGTTTGATCGCTTGTTTTTTCTCGACCTTCTTAACTTGCTTTACGACTTGTTCGATAAAGCCCGGCGGGGCGGTGTGATGTCGATCGAAGGAGACGTCGATGACCCCGAAGGCAGTGAGATATTTTCGCGCTACCCCAGCGTCATGCGACAAAAGCAACTGTTGGACTACGTCGCCGACTACCTGCGTATTGTAGCGACCGGCAATATGGCACCCCATGAAATTGAAGGGCTGATGGATATGGAAATTGAAACTCGTTTGTCTGAGCTGGAAAAGCCCGCCGATGCAGTGAACCGCGTTGCGGATGCTCTACCGGGTTTCGGTATCGTGGCCGCCGTTTTAGGAATTGTCATTACCATGAAAAGTTTGGGCGGCCCGCCGGCTGAACTGGGGATGCATGTGGCGGCCGCACTCGTCGGTACCTTTCTGGGCATTCTCGCTTCCTACGGTTTCATTGGGCCTTTGGGTTATACACTCAATCAGTTGGCGCAGCAGGAAATTAAAGCCTATGAGTGCGTCAAAGTCAGTATCCTGGCGACGATGACGGGGCTTGCACCGCAATTGGCGATCGAGTTCGGGCGTAAGGCGCTCAACTCCGATGTACGCCCCAGCTTTCAGGAACTCAATGACTATGTGAGGTCCCGTTAAGCGCCATGGCGTTGTCCGACGAACAGCCCCCGATCATTGTAAGGCGGATCAAGAAGCACCACGGCCACCATGGTGGCGCGTGGAAGGTGGCTTTTGCTGACTTTGCGGTGGCAATGATGGCCTTCTTTCTGGTGCTCTGGCTTAGCGCGTCAACCACTCAAGAACAAAAGGATGCGATTGAGGGCTACTTTGAAGACCCGATAGGATTTCAGGAAGGTGGCAATCCGAGTGTCATCAAGCTTGAGGGCGCTGTCACGGTTGAAATTAAAAAGGAGGGTGAGACGCCACCTGAAAACCAACCTGTCATCGAAATGAAAGAAGAGCAAGTTGAATCGCTGGCAGAGCAGCTTGAGCAGCGCAAGCTGGAAGAGCTCAAGAAAGAACTTGAAGATGAAATTGAATTGAACTCCAAACTCAGAGCCTTCAAGGATCAGCTGCTGATTGACATTACCGACGAAGGATTACGCATTCAGATTGTCGACAAAAGCCAGAGGCCCATGTTTGACAGTGGTCAGTCGGAACTAAAGTTCTACTCAGAAGATATCTTGCACGAACTGGCTGTTACGATTGCGCGTGTGCCCAATAAAGTCAGCATTTCAGGTCATACCGATGCCAGTCCCTATGTCGGGCGCTATGGCTTCAGTAACTGGGAGTTGTCGGCTGATCGCGCTAATTCGGCTCGCCGCGCCCTGCTGGAAGGTGGACTGCCAGAAGAGCGGGTCGCTCAGGTTGTAGGCCATGCGTCCTCTGTCCTCTTTGACACCGAGGATCCCGTCAATCCGATCAATCGCCGTATTTCCATCCTTATTCTAAACCGCAAGGCTCAGGCTGATATCGCTAATCAGGCGGGGCGCGTTGAGGCGGAGGACGATTTGATGAATCAATCCCCCGAATCGACAACACCTTCTAACCCTGCCGAACCCGCGCAGGAGGGTGATCAGGTCTATGAATTGGGTGCGGGAGGATTCATGCAGGACATTCAGAAAGCACTGGACAAAAAAGGTAAGAAGCCTGAGTTTGACCCAGCCAAAGACCTCCCCACAGAATCTCCATCCAAACAGGATAAGGACAATGGCTTGGCCTGGTAAGGGATTTGGGCAGCAGCGAAGCGTGTTCCCTTAGTTGTACTCCACCGTGCGTGTCTTTGAGGGAACGGCGGGTGATGATGGCGTCATTGCGCGTTCCTCTTTCAACGGCAGAATGTCCTGGTTCATGCGATCCTTGACGACGGCCATGAGAGTTTCCTGCGACACCTGCTTTTCGCCCCGGGCAAAGGCATAAACCAGCGCAAGGTCTGCCAGATTGTTGATGACCCGGGGAACTCCGCGGCTGTGATACGCCAGATATTTGATGGCCTTAGTGCTGAAAATTCGCGGATCACCGCCGGCCACCCGCAGACGGTGCTGCACATAGCCCTCAACCTGGTCCACGGCCAGGGGTGTCAGATGAAACTCCATCGAGATCCGCTGGGCAAACTGCTTCAAGCGTGAATCTTTCATCAATGTGCGAAGTTCGGGTTGGCCAATCAGTGCGACTTTCAACAACATGGTGGCGCTTTCGTTGACGTTAGAGAGCAGGCGCACCATTTCCAGCTGAGATAAGGTAAGATTTTGTGCTTCATCAATAATCAGCAGCGCCTGCTTGCCCTGCTCATGGAGGTCCAGCAAATGACGATGGAAAACTTCGAACTCTTCGGCCTCGTCACGCGCATGTCGGATACTGATGCCGAAGGCCATGTTGATCCAGCGCTGCAGATTACGCTGGTCGCCATGGGTGGTACCCATGTATGCGCAGACCTGCGTTTCCGGCAAATTATTCATGACATGCCGCACCAGGGTGGTTTTACCACAACCGACTTCGCCCGTGATCATGACGAATCCCGCATCACTTAACAGCCCGTACTCAAGCACTGTCAGCGTACTCTCATGTTGGGGCGCAGAATAGAGAAAACCTGGATCCGGCTGGATGTTGAATGGCTTGGTCATCAGGCCAAAATGCTCTAGATACATCGCAAGTTCCTCTCGGTTAGGTGTTTCGGGATTTGTTCAGAACAGTTCCTAAAAGCGGAACATCTTTGAGAAGCTCGACGACCTCCAGAATGTCATCCTGGGAGGTGGCGCTCTCTTCGACGACGAGTAAAACCGCGTCGATATAGGGAGCAAAAGCGAGAACATCGTCGCCCTCCAGTGCGGGCGGCAGATCGTAAATAACAACGCGCTGCTCATAGCGATGCTTGAGTTCATCAACCAGTGACACCAGCTTAGGTGCGCTTAAAGACATTGAGCTGTCGTCAATTGGCGCCAGACAGGGGAGCAGGCTTAAACGATCTACCTGAGGGCAAACCAGTACTTCGCCCAATGGCATTGATGAGAACAGATAGTCGCCAATACCGCACTGAGGGTTAATGCCAAACTTTTGATGCAGCCCCGGTTTGCGGAAGTTAAAGTCCGCCAGCAGCACCGAATGGGTCACTTCCTGCGCCAGACTGATCGCCAGGTTAGAGGCAGTCACGGAGCCACCCTGCCCGGAACGGGTTGTAATGATACCGAGTGATGTCCATTGGCGGGCCCGCATTTTCTGCAATACTTGCGTGCGCAGCATTTTGTAGGCAGCCAGCACCTCAGGTTTTGAGCGGGGGTTAATAATGCGGTTAGCTTCAAGCACTTCCGGTTGGGTATTCAGACGTCGGGTCTGGGAATACTCAATTTCAAGCTCGGCAATACGCGCTTTAGGTGCGACAGGCTTGCCGGCAGTTACTTCAGCCTCAGGCGGTTTCGCCAGATGTACCGGGGCAGGTGAAGCCGGTGGTTTAGCAGGCGCCACTTTTTCCTGCGGTCGCGCGCTGGTCAGGCCGGCAGCCCAACGCTCGACCAGTTCATCGACAGGGCTTCGCTTATCCGCCTCGGATTCAGGTAAAGGTTGAACGGTACGGCGTCGCTCCACCTCTACAGGCAGGAAGGCTGGCGGGTACTCTTTGCGCAGGGAGGGACGTAGTGGCGTTCGGAGATCAGCCTCAAAAAGGCGATCTTTCGCTTTATCTACCGCTTGCTTGAGATTGTGCAATTCCATGGTACGTCAGACTCCCAGCTTTCTCATGAGCATGAACCAGATAACATCCAGCGGTTTAATCAGAAAATGAAACAGGACAATGCCCGAAATCAGCACCGCCAGAGTTGATACCTTCAAATGACGTCCCTGCTTGCGCGAGTCATGCTGCTCGTAAGGTGTATCTATATAAGGCACTGTGGCCAGCGGCATCGCCCCGAGCAAGGCTTTAAGATCATCCTTGCGGTGGACGGAGCGGTCGGTCGTTTCTTTCAAATAGACAGCGCCTGCTGCCAGACCAAAAGACAGCAACATACCCAACAGAAAAACGGCCTTTCGATTGGGTTTAACCGGGTGTTCGGGTGTCAGAGCTGGTTCGAGTAATGTAAAGCGCTCGCCTTTTTGTTCGGTTTCCAGTGAAAAGGCCAGATTGGCTTCCTGCTGCTTGGCGCGAATTTCACGGTATTTCAGGGTTCGTGTTTCAAGCGCCTGCAGAAGATCTCGATATTGGTTCTCAATAACCGGAGAGGTTGCAAGCCGATTTTCATACTCTTCTCGCTTCGCCTGAAGCTCACGATATTTGGTGTCCAGGCTCTCGCGTTCAACCTTAAGATTTTTAATCTGAGTGTCCAGCTGAATCCAGGCTGGATTATTGGGCTCACCTGTTTGGCTACGCTGGCGCGCCTGCAAGGCTTCAATGTCGCGCTGAGTGCGTTGCACTTCCGGATGTAGATCCGTGTACTGCGCTTTAAGAAGCGCCAGTTCATTCTGCAAAACTTTTAGCCGGGCTTCAGTCCCCAGCAATTGCTCATTGGCGTTACCGACAAAGGGGGCATAGGGGTCGAGCAGCGACCTTTCGGCCTCCAGATGATTTTCCTGCTCTCGCAGCGAATTAATTCTGAGTGTGACATCGGCGATTTCACGCTCAGCGCGCTCAAGATGTTGAAGGTTTAGCTCGGTATGCTCTGGCAGCGCCTGGAAGTTGGTTTCTTTGAAACGGGCAATCTGTTTCCCAAGTTGCTCGATTTCTTTATTCAGCTTGTCTGCTTCGTCAGTCAGAAAGCTTTCGGTTTGTTCCGCTTGTTGTCGCCGATTACTGAGGTTCTCCTGAAGGAATAAGGTCGTGATTTCGCTCGCGACACTTTTCGCAATAGCTGGGTTGCGGGCATCATAACTGACACGAAAGGCGATAGTAGCTGCCATGGGACGACCGCTGCGTGGATCGATGACATCTGCGCTGATCATTTCCGTTCCGATGTCATCCCGCATGGCCTCGAAAATGGTTTCAAGAGACTGCTGGCGGCGCTCTTCCTGGTAGAGGTCAAACTTGTCCATAATCTGGAGAAGGTTGGTCGTTGTCATCACTCGCTGGGTGATGATCTGGATGCGTTGGTCGGCATAACTGGTAATGGTTGAGCGGACCAGATCCTGAGGGATTTCCTGTTGCTCAATAAGAATTGTTGCCGTTGACCTGTACGTAGGAGGAAGGGCCAGCGCAACGATAAAGGTAAGCATCAGACAGGGAAGCGCCCAGTGCATAAAAAGCTTGCGACGACGCAGGAAGACCGTTCTAAGGTGCTCCAGATCAAACGGTTTGTCCTTGTCGCTCATCAATGTATCGATACTGCCAACCATGATGTATTTCCGTCGCAGAATTGAGACTCAACGGTGGAGCTTGGCCGGTTCCGTCGGTGGCTCCTTGTTACGAATTGTTACCAAGCGTGACAGTATACCTGAATTATCGGATTAGAATCAGGGCATCGTCTAAAACAATGACATGATGCTCAAATTTTGTCTGACAATGCTTGTCATGGCGCTGAATGTTCGGATGTTTTCAAAAATAGGGGGTCAGTAATTTCACGTAGTCTGACGTTTTTCTGCCGAGAATTTTTGGCGTTATAGTGTTTGTTTTTTGTGCTTTTTCGGGCAAAAAGAACAATATTTGACCGGTATGGTCATGTGCCGTCTGGGTTAAATGAATTGTGATTCAAATCGCCCTAATTTTAATGATTGTGCGGCACATTTTATTCATAATGGGCGTCTATACTTCAATGAGTGAAGTATAAATGGCAGGCGTTGGGTTTTTGGCTCGGTTCCTGCTTGTCTTTCCCTCCCGAGATTACGTTGTCGCTCAGTGGTAGGCGCGGCCCCTGTATATGGTGCTGCGTTTTGAGCAGGTTGGCTCGACGGAAACCACACTTTGAAAGGAACTAAGGATGATATCTCAAATTAAGCGAGCGGCTTTGGTCGGCTCGATTTCTTTGATCTCTGCTGTTGGTTCGGCTCAGGCCGCTTACAATGCTCCCACGATGCCAGATCTGGTGTCCGGCGGCTTTGTGAATGGTCCGTTGACGACGGGGCAGTATGAGTTCGATAACGAAACAGTTGGCATTAATTCTGCTATTGGCGACACCTGGTCATTTTCGCTGGCCAGCAACTCTGCGGTTGAGTTGTCTGTCTCTCCCTCCGAATTTAATTTCATGGGAGCGAAAATCATGGGTACTAACCTGAACGGTTCGTTCGGCGTAACGCCTATCGCGATGGGCGAAATCGTTTCGCTGGGCGTGCTATTGGCAAATACGGTGTATTCCATCAATTTCAATGGGGTCGTGACGGGCTCGATTGGTGGTGGATATGACGGTGCTTTGAAAGTTGCAGCAGTGCCTGTTCCGGCAGCCGTTTGGTTGTTCGGTAGCGCCTTGCTGGGCTTGACTCTGTTTTCGAGAAGAAGAAATCAGCTGGCTAATTACGCTTAATCTTTTATTCGAATAATGATGTTTTATGTTTACTTTATTGGAAGGGACTACGATGACAAATAGTGTCAGGAATACCGGTTTGGCGTTTGGTGCGCTGCTTGCTCTGAGCGCAGTGAATGTTCAGGCGGCGACATTTCCCACGCTTGATGCGGGCGAGAACACTTTTCTGAGTTACAACGAGCCTGGCAAGTTCACGGATCGCTGGAAATTCTCACTGGCACAGGATAGCAAAGTATCTGTAAAGATTACGGATATCGTGCTGTCTCTGGACGGATTTGGTAGCACAATCAAACTACTGGATAACAAGAAACTCAAAGGAACCTTTGATGGATTCTCATTCGGTGAGGGTGAGTGGGCCACCGCGACACTTCAGGCGGGTGTGGACTACACCTTTCTGGTGACAGGAAAAGCGACTGGCTGGCTGGGTGGCGCTTATAAACTTGATACCAACGTGGCGCCGGTACCTGTACCTGCTGCGCTGGGTCTGTTTGTCGCTGCGCTGGTAGGCATGGCGGGAATTCGTCGCCGTAAAATGTCTGCCAAGCTGGCTTGATGGTGTGCTGATTCACGGGTCTGGCAGCCTGCCAGACCTTTTTTATTTGTTTCAGTCTGACGAATGATAGATGGAGCCAAGTGACGACAGTAAACAATGTGGTAATGGACGTAATTGGTGAGCAGCGTTCACTGAGTGATTACCTTGCCATCTTTAAACGACGCCAAAAAGTATTCTGGGTGCCGGCCATTGCGATTTTTATGCTGGTACTGATTGTCGCGGTGATGTTGCCTGCAAAATATCAATCGATCGCGACCATTCTGATTGAAGAGCAAGAAGTCCCCCGAGACTTTGTCCGTTCGACAATCACCAACTATGCGGATCAGCAGATTCAGATTATCAATCGTCGTTTAATGACGGTTGATACGATTTCCAAAATGGCAGAAAAGTTTACGCTTTATCGGGATGATGCGGGTGATGCGTTGCCGAGCACTGAACTAGTTAAGCGCTTTGCCGAAGACATGAGCATGGGGCTTGTCAGTGCCGATGTGGTTGATCCTCGGAGCGGTCGTCCGGCAGAGGCCACCATTGCATTTACCCTGTCATTTATTCATGAAAACCCTTCGACGTCGCAAAAGGTAACCAACGAGCTGGTCACCCTGTTTTTGAACGAAAACCTGCGGACGCGAGCCGACAAGGCTCAGAGCACGGAGTCCTTCCTGGCCGAAGAAGCGCGTTTGTTGCAAGTCGAGTTGCAGGAGCTTGAGCAGAAGCTAGCGGAATTTAAGCAGGCCAATGAGGGTAGCCTGCCAGAACTATATCAATTTAATTTGTCAGTCGTTGAACGAACAGAAAGAGAGTTGACCGAATTGTCGTATCGTTTGCAGGAGTTGGGCAAGAGGGAGCTGGATCTGGCTGCGGAACTTTCCCAGGTTAGCCCGAGTGCGACTATTGTGACCCCGGGAGGCGAAGCGATTATGAGTGACAGTGATCGACTGAAGTTCCTGGAGTCTGAGTTTAGGCGTTTAACGGCGGTGTATCAGGAGGCCCATCCAGACGTCATTGCGGTCAAGCGAGAAATTGCAGAGTTAAGAGCGAAGGCTGAGCGGGGCGAGAGTCGTCAGGCGGCAACAAATCCCGCGTACGTTTTGCTGCAAACCCAATTAAGCTCCGTTGGGTTGGAAAAGCGCACCTTGTTGGCAAAACAGCAGGAGCTTGATTCGCGTAAACGGCATTATGAGTCGCTGATTCAAAAGGCACCTCTGGTTGAAAAAGACTACCAGGCCTTGTTGAGGGACCACGGAAATGCCAGTCAGAAATATCAGGATCTGAAGGTTAAGCAGCGAGAAGCACAATTGGCGAAAAATATGGAGCAAGAGCGCAAAGGTGAGCGCTTTTCGCTGGTTGAGCCGCCTAGTTTGCCCATCTCGCCCGTGAAGCCAAATCGAATGGCTATCGTGGTGTTTGGATTTATTTTGGCAACTGGGATTGGGTTAGGTTTGGCGTTTTTGAAAGAGGCATCAGATTCTGGACTTTACGGTGAGCGAGCGCTCGAGAAAGTGTTAGGGGCGCCAGTCCTCGGTGTAGTGCCTTATCTTTCTACCTCTGAAGACCAGATGAGGGCGACGCATCGCCTGCGAAAGCAGTTGGTGGCTCTCTTTGGAAGTGTTTTGCTTTTTGTCGTTATGTTTCATCTGCTTGTGAAACCATTGGATGTGTTGTATTTCATGATTTTGCAACGATTGGGAATGGGATAAGCAGGAGGGTGTATGGAACGTGTTCGGGATGCAATCAGCAAAGCGCGAAAGCTCAGAAAGGCCCATTTTGATGCAGATCATGGAGATGTGGCGACGTTGGACGAGGTGGGGCAAGCCAGTGAGCGTGGTGATTGGACCGAATCAGAGCGGTCTGCTAAGGGTAAGATAAGTAAAATTAGTCCCGAGGCAATTGAGTATACCCAAACCCGATCACTGATGCTGGACGAGGCAGTTCTGGAGAAAAATCGTGTGATTGCCGGGCTTCTGCACGACGAGCGTGCGGAGGTCTATCGCCAGTTACGCAGTCAGATTTTGCCACAAATGAAAGCCAATGGGTGGCGAACACTTGCGGTCACGAGTCCAGGCGAAAATGCAGGAAAAACCCTGACGGCCGTCAATCTTGCCATATCAATTGCGCAAGAGGTAAATCAGACCGTATTGCTCGTTGATCTCGATCTGCGTTCTCCGTCCGTGCATACGACGCTGGGTTTAGCGGTCGAAAAGGGCGTGGCGGATTGTATTAAACTGGGGGAGCCCGTTGAGAATATTCTTCTGAATCCGCAGTTTAAGCGTCTGGTGGTCATGCCGGGGAAAGCTATGGAAGCCTATTCGTCTGAGTTGCTGACGTCTCCCAATATGCGGGCGCTGATGGAGGAAATCGTGAATCGTTATGACTCCCGCCTCATTATTTTTGATCTGCCGCCGTTATTGCGTAATGACGATGCGCTGGCTTTTACGCCGCAGGTCGATGCCACCCTGTTAGTTGTGGAAAATGGCGTGAGTACTGAGGAGCAGGTTCGTCGCTGCCTTCACCTGCTTGAAAACAGCCGACTCATCGGCACGATTCTTAATAAGGCCTCTGCGTAATGTATTTGAGGCATTTCGGGTTCGTGCGCAAGCCCTTTAGTCTGACACCTGATCCTGAATTTCTGTATCTGTCTGATAAACACGGTATTGCGCTGGCTATGCTGGAGTACGGGTTGTATGAACAGGCAGGTATTACGGTGCTTACCGGTGATGTGGGTATGGGTAAAACGACGTTGCTGCGCCGTTTACTTTCAGAGGTTGATGATCGCCGTATTACGGTTGGTATGATCAATACAACCCATACGGCGTTTGGAACTTTACTGGAATGGGTCTGTTTAGCGTTGGGAATTGAAGGATCCTTCGATAAACCCATCAATATGTTTCGTGCGATTCAATCCTTTGTTATTGAAGAATATGCGCAAGGACGGCGAGTGTTGTTAATTATCGACGAAGCCCAAAACCTGAAGGCGGATGTGTTGGAGCAGGTAAGGCTACTGACGAATATCAACTCCGAAGAAGATTTACTTTTGCATGTCATGCTGGTGGGGCAACCCCAGTTGCACCAGACATTGGCTGACCCGGACCTTGCTCAGCTTACACAGAGAATTACGTCAGAATATCACCTCACGCCGCTGGATTTCGAAGATACAGAGACTTATATTGCCCATCGAACAAAGGTGGCTGGGCAGAAAGCCGAACTGTTTGATCGATCGGTATGTGCCGGTGTCTATCATTTCAGTGGCGGAACGCCTCGCCTGATTAATAAATTGTGCGACTATTGCTTGATGGTCGCGTTTGCCAAAGGCGACTACGCCGTATCGCTGGATACTCTGGTGGAAGTTGTCATGGCACAAAAGGCGGGTGGGGCAAACCGTCTGAAGCATGAACCCAAGGGAGTGGAAGCTGTGCGACGTGCGATCAGAGACATTACAGGCATGGAAGTTAAGCAAATTGATGAATACATCCCGCTGCTGACCGAGACCTTGCAGGGGGAGGTATGATCTCTCTCTCGTTATCGGAGCCGGAGCGCATACCAACCCGTCCTGTTTGGTTTCCCCTGGGTCTACTACTCGCTATCGCGATGGGGCTTACAGTCATCTATCACGATGGCCTGGCCTTTATGGTCAAGTATTGGGGGGCTGAAGAATACAGCCATGGCTACCTGATCCCTCTCGTCGCTATCTATATGGCCTATTTGAAGCGCTTTGATCTGCTTGACGCACTCCGAAGTGCTCAGCCTGCGGCGTGGGGCTTAAAAGGCAGTCGCTGGGGGCTGGGTTTATTGGCGGTTGCGCTGCTGGTTTTTTTTCTGGGAGAGCTGGGAACCGTCTATACCATTATCCAATATAGTTTTCTTCTGGCTATTTGGGCTCTCATCTATGTTTCTATAGGCAGTTTGGGTGTGCGAATTCTTCGTAATCCCATGATATACCTTGTTTTTATGATTCCACTGCCTAATTTTCTGTATAATAATCTCTCCGCCAGTTTACAGTTACTTTCGTCAGATCTGGGGGTTCAGATGCTGCGTCTGATGCAGGTCAGTGTCTACCTGGAAGGTAACGTGATTGATTTAGGAACATATAAGCTACAGGTTGCTGAAGCCTGCAGTGGATTACGGTATTTGTTTCCCTTGGTAAGTTTCAGCTTTTTGGTCGCCAGTTTTTACAAGCGAAACTGGCTGGTCAAAATGGCGGTAGTGCTTTCAGCCCTGCCAATCACCTTGTTAATGAATAGCCTGCGCATTGCCGTTATCGGATTGACGGTGGATATGTGGGGCATCGAAATGGCGGAAGGGGTTCTTCATGCTTTTGAGGGGTGGGTTGTTTTTATCGGCTGTCTGAGTCTTTTAGCGCTGGAAATAATGCTGATCGAACGACTGATCTATGGCAACGCTGCGGTGTTGAGTGCACTTGATTTTGGCGACAGGGAATCAACTGAGGGTGAGCGTGGGTGGCAGGCCTGGCAAGCGTTTGGACCAATTTGGGCGGCGGTCGTCCTTCGCCCTCTGCTGCTGGCATCGGCTATGGTCACGGTGACGGCCCTTCTGGCGATCTCTCTCAACCAACGTGACGAGATCATTCCAGAGCGTAGTCCTTTCAGCTTTTTTCCATTGTTACATGATGGTTGGATCGGACGAGAGCAAGGCTTAACGGCGGAGATTCAGGAAAGCTTGAAAGTAACGGATTATATCAATGCCGATTATCTCAATAGTGACGCTTCCCTGCCGGTGAATCTTTATGTGGCTTATTACGAGTCACAGCGAAAAGGCGCGTCTGTTCATTCGCCCCGTTCCTGCATTCCAGCGGATGGGTGGGTGATCAGTCAGCTTGAGCAGGTCGATTTGTCCGAGAAGTTGGGTTATTCCTTCGCTGCGGGCCAGAAGGAGTCTGTTGCTAATCGTGTCGTTATTCGACGGGGAGAGCAACAAAACCTTGTTCTGTATTGGTTTGACCAGCGTGGACGGGTATTTAGCAATGAGTATTTGGCCAAATGGTACATTTTTTGGGATTCTCTGATGCAAAGGCGAAGTGATGGGGCGCTTGTTCGATTGGTCACACCGATTGCCGAGAACGAGACGCCTGCTGAAGCAGAGGAGCGCTTGCTGTTATTTATCAAGTCGTTCGATTCCCTGTGGAATCAGTTTTTGCCTGAATAGCATCGGTAGTTAAAGGTAGTAAGGATACGATGACTCTCATAGCCGCATTTGCAGTCGCTCTATTGATCAGTACCCTCATGGTGCCTGTTCTGATGCGCTATGCGGGCGTTTTGGGGCTGATGGATTTGCCTACAGAAGCGCGAAAAGTGCATGTAAAAGCTATCCCTCGCAGTGGCGGTATTGCCATTGCATTGGGTGTACTCGTGGCCGCTGTCGGGTGGGTCGATATTTCAGGGCCTGTGCTAGGCCTCATTATGGCCCTGTGCGTCATTGTGGTGTTTGGGATCATCGATGATCGCCAGAGCCTCAGTTATTACTGGAAGTTTCTCGGACAGATACTCGCAACTCTGATTTTGCTCAGCAGTGGCGTTTTGATCGAGCGGATGCCTTTTATCGGAATAGACTCTGTGCCCTATTGGGTTTCCTGGCCTCTGACCGCCGTGTTTGTTATTGGGGTGACGAATGCGGTTAATTTGTCCGATGGGCTGGACGGTCTGGCGGCCGGAAACAGTTTGCTGAGTCTGGTTTTAATTGCCATTCTCAGTGTTCAGATTGGAGAGCTGCCGCTGGCGGTGCTAGCCGTTGCCGGAATTGGGGGCTTGTTCGGTTTTTTGCGTTATAACACCCATCCCGCGACGGTATTCATGGGGGATACGGGGAGCCAGTTTTTGGGTTTTCTTACCGTTAGTCTTGCCATTTTATGCACCCAAAGTGCAACTGCACCTTTCAGCCCTTTGTTGCCCGTATTGGTGGTCGGCCTGCCGATTCTGGATACCCTGATGGTGATGACCATTCGCACCCTGGAAGGACGCTTCATCTTTTCGCCTGATCGGAACCACATTCACCATCAACTTCTGTCGTTGAATTTCCGCCATTACGAAGTCGTGGCCATTTTGTATTTGTTATGCACCGTTCTGGCAATGCTGGCCTACTTTCTACGGTTCAGTTCGGATGCACTCATCCTGGTGACCTATGGTCTCTATTGCCTGGTGGTTGTCGGTGCGCTCCGTACACTGCGGAGCCGGCACTGGGTGTTTCGCCCCCAGAGTGAGTCGGCCCCTGGGCGTGAACGACGGAATCTTTGGTTGCGCCGCATTGATTGGTACCATTTCAAAGCAGCGAGTATTCTTGAAATCCTGGCCAGCGTGTTTTTCGTGGCCGCCTCTCTGTTCCTGAAGTCTCATGGCGGGGAGGGGATAGGCTTTGCCGTATTTGTGGTGTTAGGTTTAATTGCCCTGTGTGTTTTGTTGCGGCAGTCGCCGGCTCTGGCAACCCGAGTGGTAGTTTATACAGCGAGTGCGTTCGTCATATTTAGCTATGCGTCGAACCTCGAGGGTCGGCCGGTCTTCAACCTGCTGACCGACACCTACCTTGTCATTACGTTTGGTCTGCTGATGTTGGGTGTACGCATGACCAAAAAGGAAGTCTTTCGCTTTGATACACATGATTATCTGGTCATGTTATTGACGATTGTGGTGCCGCTTGTTTTGCAGCCTATGCTCGATCGCGACGATCTGACGCGGTTGGCGCTGCGCTTCGCGCTGCTCGTATATGTCTGTGAGTTTCTGTTGGGCAGGCAGCGACGAGCGTATTGGTTACTCAGAGCAGCCAGTCTGGTCAGCATTCTGATTTTAGGGATTAATTTTTCGAGTGGGCAATTTTCCTAGCCCCAGTTCAGGAGTAAAACATGTTTAAACGTCGTCTGGCATGGGTGCTGGCCGTGGGTCTGGGTGTTGGCTTATTGGGAAGTGCAGGCTGTGCCGGAGAGAAGGAGCGACAGCAGGAGTACTACAGGAAAGCCTTGGAGCACTACGAGGCTGGCAATTATGACAAGGCGTCGGTCGAAATCAGAAATGCGCTGCAAATCAATGGGGACTTCCCCGATGGTCGCTACCTTCACGCCCTCATCTATGAAAAAGACCAGAATTGGCAGCAGTTATGGGCCAACCTGAATCTCGTTCTGGAGCTGGATCCAACCCATGTTAAAGCGCTCATCAAGATAAGCCAGCTTGAATTCATGAACGAAATGTATGATGACGTACTGAAAAATATGGGTACCGTCCTGCAGCGCGAGCCTGAGAACCCGGATGCTCACATGCTGTTAGGCAGTGTGTATGTTAAACAAGGCAAGCTGGATGAGGCTGTAACAGAGGCAAATCTGGCGTTGAAAGCCAAACCAGGGCATGTCGGAGCGATCTCTGTATTGACAGAGGTTTACAAAACAACCAATCCGGATCTGGCACTCAAGATTATCGGTGAGGAGATTGCTCAGGTCGAGCAGAAAGCCGTGTTGGGCATGCTCAAGATTGATGTGTTAATCAGCAATCAGCGAATTGATGATGCCGTGGCCGCTTATCGTGAGCTCATCGCATCCTATCCTGAGAACTTGCTGTTTCATTATCGCCTGATTACCTTGCTACAGGAGCATGGACGAAATACTGAAGCAGAAGACCAGCTCCGATCTGTAGTGAAGGCGAAACCGGAAAACACGGAACTGAAACTTTGGCTCGCAGAATTTATCGCAAACCAGAAAGATCTTGATCGCGCTGAGTCTGAGCTCAAGGCGTTTTTAAAAGCGCAGCCTGATGTGGTCGAATTGCATATGGCGCTCGCACGGGTTCATGCCGCAAAAGGGGACAAAGCCAGTGCTGAGCAAGTTTATCGCAAGATTATTGATCAACATGGTATTAATAGTTTCGGCTTGGAGGCCCGCAATGCCCTGGCCGAACTCTACTTTAGCCAGGGAAATGAGAAGACCGGAACCGAGATACTGGACGAAATTTTTGAAATTGAGAACGAGAATTCCCGAGCGCTGATTACGCGTGCCAGGTTGTCCTTATCGAAGGGCCTGCCCAAGGACGCCATCTCCGATCTGAGAACCGTCGCTAAAAACCAGGCTGAGCCGATTGAAGCCCTCATGATGCTGGGGAGTGCTCATGAGATGGAAGGTGACCTTGAGTTAGCATTGGATAATTATCGCCAGGTCATTACTTTGAAACCTGGGGAGGTTGCGGCACTGTCAAAAGCGGCACGCCTGGAAATGAACTTTAACAACCCTGCTGCAGCTGAAGGCTTGTTGAAGACTGCGCTAAAACTGCAACCGGGCAATCCGCAAATTACGAGCTTGCTGGTTGAGAATTATGCGCGGCGGAAGCAGTGGGATGAAGGTTTAAAGTTTGCAGAGGTAATGATCGACGCTGAAGACAAAAAGGTCGCGGCCTTGGGCCTCTATGTAAAAGGGCGATTGTTATCCGAAAAAGGAGATCTTCAGGCGGCGGAAACCGCATTGCGTCGCTGTCTGGAGATTCAGCCTGATGCAATTGAAGCCTTAAATGCCTTGTCAAAATTGTTGGTGAAGCAAGGGCAGATAGAAGAAACCAAACAGTTCCTTTCGGACCACCTTAAACAACATCCGGGCCACATCCACGCCGCGGAGCGTTTGGGTGAACTGCTTTTGTCAGACGATGTGTTCAGTGCGTTGACTTTTTACAAAAGCCAGGTTGAAGCCCACCCCGAGGCACTGAATCTGACGATTGGACTGGGGCAGGCCTATGAAGCCAATCAGTTGCCCCAAAAAGCACTGGAAACCTACGAAGCCGGGTTGACTTTAGCACCCAAGAACGCAGTGCTGGCAGTCATGTTGGCAGGACAATACCAGCGGCAAGGTAATTGGGTTAGAGCAGAAAGTTTGTACAAACAAGCCTTGCGAAATGACCCTGAATCTAAAATTGCGGCGAATAATCTTGCGACGCTTTATCTGGATGAACTGAATACACCGGACAATCGTGATGCCGCTGAGTCATTGGGTAAACTACTCAGAGGCAGTCAACATCCGATTTTCCTCGACACGCTCGGGTGGATCAGTTACCACAGGGGTAATATCCCCGGAGCCATTTCCTATCTGAAATCTGCGATTGCAACGGGCAACGCTCCCCCGGAAGCCCACTACCACATAGCCAAAGCGTACTTAAGCGATAAGAAACCTGAGGAGGCGAGAGCCTCACTGGCATCTTTGCAGGCGCTCCAGGTCGAACCGGCATTGGCTCAAAAGGCCCTGGCGCTGCTACAGGAAATAGAGGCAGCGCCAGCTGGCTAGACGCGTCTCGCATGAATCTTAAGCTGATTAAAAACATCAACTACATGGTGTTGGCGCAGGCAGCTAATTATCTGCTGCCTCTTTTGCTGATTCCTTATCTGGTTCGCACATTGGATTTGGCGGGCTTCGGGCACTTTTCATTAGCCCAGTCCGTCATCAGTGTGGGCCTGATCGTCGTGCAATTTGGTTTCAATATCTATGTCACGAAGGATATAGCGGAGAAACGTCGGGATGGTGTGGGTATAGAGACCATTGCCTCCAACACTTTATTAATCCAGGTTGTGCTCGCCCTTGGGCTCATCGCTGTTGCAGGCTTTGCAGCATGGATGGTTCCTGACAATGAAGTGCTGTGGCTGTTGTTTCTCTACAGTTTTGCCTGGTTCGGACAAGCACTCTTTCCTACCTGGTACTATCAAGGTTGCCAGCATTTTAAAGCCTTGGCGGGGCTTAATCTTCTGCTCAGAGTCACAACCTTTGTTCTGGTTATCGTGTTTGTGACCCAACCCTCTCAGATCTGGTTGGTTCCTGTGTTTTATTCCGTGAGCTATCTTATTTTTGGCATGATGGGTGTGAGGACCTTGGTGAGGGAGCGCCTTATTGTGAAGCCAGAATTGAGTGAATTGAGACCGCTTTTGGGCGGGTCTCGGGATGTCTTTTATTCCAGTCTGATTTCTGTGGTATTGATGAATCTTCCTATCTTCTTTTTGGGCCTTACCGCAAGCAAGGAGGAAGTGGGTGGTTTTTCGGCAGTTTACCGAATTATGATGGCGATTAAGAGTCTTTTTAATAGCTCATTTTTAGTTTTGTTACCTCATGTCGTCACAATCGGCAAGCAACTCAACCATGCCCGTCTCGCCCTGCAAACTGGCGGGGTGGCGTTAATGCTCGTTGTCCCGCTCGTCATCTTGCGAGAGGAGCTATTGACCGTATTGTACGGCGCGGGAACCATTTTGCAGTACGGTACGGTGTTCACCGTCCTATCTCTTTCCGTGTTGCCTGGCGTCCTTGCCACGCTTTTTATCTATGTATTTGCATCTTTTTACGGTGATTTTACCGGGCGGCGGAATGCATTTTTTGTCGTGCTTTTGTTCAATTTGGTTTTGTACTATCCGGTCACGGCGATTGGACAAGGTTTGGGGGCCTCACTCCTGATTCTGTCCTCTGATACGCTGCTTCTTTGGCTGGGAATGCGAATCGTCAAGCGAAGGACTGCCACCCATGAGTAAAGTTAACGCTTTAATCTGCATCACGACGGCCAAACGCAGCACTGCGCTGAAGGCTTTGGTGTGGGACTACCTGGCCATTTGCCAAACGTCACCTTCGTTTCAATTTTTGGTGGCGCTTGACGGTGATGACGCGGAGACCCGCTCGTTTTGTCAACATCACGGCATCCCGGTGTTATGGTCTGAGGCTCAGGAAGGCGTGGGGCTGTCTAAAAATCGCGTACTGAAAGCCTTCCCGAATTTTGACCATTATTTTTTCATAGAGGACGATGTCGAACTGCTGGATGGCCGACTCTTTGAGCAGATGCTCTCAGCGGCTCAGGAACTGGGTATTCATCATGTGTCGCTGTTTCCGGAAGAGCGAATTGAAGAGCGGGTCGAAGAAAAAAAACTTTCGGATGGTCGTCACGTTATTTGTTCGTTATACGGTAGCGCGCAAATCAACTACTTTTCACGAAAGGGTATTGAGCAGGTTGGCGGCTTTCATACCGAGTTTGCGAAATACCGCCGCTTTGGACACACCGAACACAGTTATCGCTACGTCCATGCGGGTCTGGCTCAATATCCATTTTATGTGCCGAAAGAATGTCTCGAGGGGTATGTGCGCTGGAGTGATCCGATTAGCGTCACCAAGATAAAAGTCGCGCGCGTAAATCGCTTATTTGCGGATGAGCATGCCCTGATTCAAACCCATCTGGCGTATTTTCCACTGACAACGTTGGCGGCGTATCACCCGCCTGAGAGCCTGGATCTAGGTAAGGTCCGCCGTCCCTGGACGGCGTCGCTGAACAAAATACGTTTCAAAGCCAGCATGACACTGTTGGATGTCTTGCGGCGGATGAAAAAGATGATCAAGCCATGAGGACCGCTGGCTGGGTCCTCCTATTCAAATCAAGCGTGCTGGCCTTATTTGTGTTGCTGCCGTTATTTCGCCCGATCCTGATCGTCTATAACGCCGTGGCCGCTATTTATCTGGTGTTCTTTCTGGCCTTCCTGATCTTGTTGAGTGATGTGCGCGTGCTGCGCTTGGCACCTCCCCGTCTGACGTTTAGCCTGGGCGCGTTTCTGGTGCTTGCCAGTTTGTCCAGTCTGGTGGTCAATGGCGATGTTCGGGGGGATGTGCTGGGGCTGCTCTTCTTTTTGCTTGTCAGTTTCTACCTGGGGCTCTGGCTGGTCGTCTGTGGGGGAATTCACCATTTTTTTCGGGTAGCCGCTGTGATTTTTATCCCCGTTGCGCTCTACATTGTGTGGTGCTTGTCCAGGAACAGTTTTTCCTACAACACCTATTACTACTGGAGTAATGCACTATTCAAAATTGATTATCTCACCCTTTCGCTCTATGCGTTTTTGTTGGCGCTATATTTTGGACTTAATGGGCGAGGAGCATTGGAGCAATACGGGCTGCCTCTCTTTTTTTTCGCGGTCATGCTGATATCGGGGGCTCGCTATTCCATTCTTTTTGCAGGTATTGCTCTCATGGTGGTGGGCTACCGGGCGCTGCGTCAGTCACCGGGCAAACTTTTTACCCTTATCGGTATTGCAGGGGTGGTACTGACACTGGCCGTGGTGGAAGGCTCTATTCTCAAGCCTTTAAGTAAAATTCTGGAGTACTCCGTTTACCGCCTGGAAAACCTGGCGGGAGAAGATCATTCTGTCGATTCCCGCCTGCTGCTGATTGATCGGTCTGAAGAGGTCATTATGTCGAATTTCTTCTTTGGTGTGGGGGTTGGCGTCAGTGCCGATGTGCTCGGTGGGATATATCCTCACAACCTTCTTTTGGAAGCCTTCATTGATGGCGGAATTTTTTGTGCGCTCGCATTGTTGCTGTTTTTTGTGTTTTTGCTGCAAATGCTCATACGCCAGCCCTATCAACAGAAATTCTGGACCCTGTTAGCGTTTATTTATCTGCTGGGAGCCTTTCTTAAGTCCTTCAGTTTGTATGAGTCGCGTGTACTGTTCTTCTTTGCAGGGGTCGCACTGGCGTACTTACGTATTCAGGAAGCCGAAAATCGAATCAGGGAGAAAGCGTCGTATGTTGCCAGTTGAATTATTGGTTTCGACAATGAATTACGAAGACGGAAAGCTCGACCCACTGCTGTTGACCGTGCCGGATGACGTCAGTGTCATTGTGGTGAATCAGGTCCCCGACGCAGCAGAGTGCCCCAAGCCGTTTCATATCCGCCCGAATGTCGTGTGTCATTCATACCGTGAGCGGGGGCTTTCAAAAAGTCGGAATCGCCTAATGAGCCTGGCAACGCAGAATTATCTGGTTATTTCGGACGATGATGTGGCATTTCTACCAGGGGTTTTTAAAAAAATTGCCGATGCTTTCGAGCGTTACCCTGAGGATGTGCTAACGTTTCAGATGGAGACAACCGAAGGTCGCCCTCGAAAACGGTATAAAGCGAAGAGCTTCGTGCATAATCGCCTGAGCGTTGGGCGCGTGTCTTCATGTGAAATTGGACTCAGACGACAGTCAATACGTTCCAGAGGCGTGCAGTATGACGAACGTTTTGGTCTCGGCGCTCAGTTCCCGGTGGGAGAGGAAGTCATTTTTCTCAAAGACTGCCTGGGAGCAGGGCTGCGGTTGCGCTTTGTACCCCTGTCTATATCCTCACATCCAGAGGAAAGCACTGGCCGGTTTTTTACCAAGACGTCCGAATTCAACCGCGGGGCTTTGTTCCAGCGCCTGTTTGGGCGTTTGGCGATGCCGCTTGGTCTGGTGTTTTATGCCCGAAAGAAAAAGGAATTGGCGGGTCGTCTGAGCTATTGGGAAGCCCTTGGAAGTTACCTAAAAGGGGGTCGATTTTATGAAGCTCAAAACGCTAGCCATTCTGTTTAGCACCTGTTGGCTGCTGCCGTGTGTTTCCGCTGAGGCAGCCGAGAAATCCTATAAAGCCGCGATCACCGCAAAAGAGCTGCTGGTCATGATGTCAGCCTGTGACCTGATTTCACCGGCGGCGGCACTCAAACGACCGACCACGACCTTGACAGAGATGTGTGGAAAAGGAAAGCGTCTGCTACGCATGGGGATGTCAGTGGGAGGGCCTGGGCCGTGGACCTGGCAACCCGGAAAAATGACAGATCACGACGATTTTCGTTTTGCGGGTAATTTGTATGTGGCGCCTGATTTAGTCGAGAAAAAAGTTCCAGGGATTAGCTTGGATTCGGCCCATTTCTATACCAAGTGGCCATTGTTTTTCAGAAGCGCTAAAGATGCGTCGACGGGCGATGACCGCTTGTATTTTGAAGATGCCATTACGGGCTTGGTTCAGAATCTAAAAACAGTTGTGGTCAGTAAGGATACTGTGAACTGCTTGGTTCGCTATCGCAACTACATTGACGGAACCAACGGCGTCTATCGTTGGAATTGGCAGGGACGTGGTGTCGATTATGGCTTTAGCGCCTACCAATTAACCTGGACCCCATTTGTATCGAGTACTGCGGTGCTTGATGACGCCTATATCGCACAACACTATAAAGACATTGATGCCTGCTATCCTTATTCTAAGCAGGAAATTGTAGATTACCTCGGGTATCGCAATGTTGATCGGGCCTGGTTGCTGGTGCGTTTGTCATCCATGCGCCCAACCGGGGCGGCTGGCTACAAGCCGACGACACTTGAGGCCAATCTCTTTAGTCAGTTTGTGAGTGATGAGTTGAACACCGGAGCATCTTTCACCACGACCGACGCCTATGAGGCAGTCGTCGGGATTCGCATGTTGATCATGCACTATGCGTTCTTCATGGGGAATGCAGCCTGGCAACAAGCCTTTGCCACGTATGCCAAGGCACTTCAACCGCTCATCTGTATCAAATGCGTGGATACTATCGATTTCTATGATCGCCTTCATTTGATTTATTTTCTGTCTCGCTATGTCCAGATGACGGTACAGTACAATGCTAAACCGACGGGTGGACTGGATACCTTGACGAAAGCCCTGATTGCCAAGATTGAAGACCTCTACCTCAACAATCAGTCGACGGTTGTTTCCAATTACGGCTGGGATGGGGTAAAAATTTATAACTTCAAAGAATACGTTGACTGGATGATTACATACTATCAGTCCAAAGGGCTTGATCTCTCAACTAACCCCGCGCCGGCCCGGGGGGGGGGGCCGGGCGGGGCGGGCGGGCGGGGGGGGGCCCCCGAATTCAGAGCACAATATTGAGTATTGAATAAATGTACAGGGATAGTTTGGTTTCCGTAATAATTCCGGCCTACAACTCAGAACAGTTTATTGGCGAAGCAATTCGCAGCGTTTTGAATCAGTCCTACCAGGATCTCGAAGTGTTGGTCACGGATGACTGCTCGTCGGATGCGACTGAGCGGGTTGTGCGTGAATTAGCCGCTGAGGACTCGCGTGTTCATTATTTTCGGATGAAGCAAAATGGTGGTGCGGCACTCGCCCGAAACAACAGCATCCAGCAGGCTAAAGGGCGTTATATCGCATTTTTAGATGCAGATGATGTTTGGCTGCCGGGGAAACTGGAGGTACAGCTGGCGTTTATGTGCCAGAAGCAGTGTGCGTTTTCGTTTACAGGCTACTCGGTTTATTCCGGTGAAGGGCTATTTGACGACAAAGTCGTGGATGCGGAAACCCCAGATTCTATCGCTTATGGTGATCTGCTGAAGAAAACCTGCACGGTGGGGTGCTCGACAGTCATTCTGGATCGAGGCCAGTTACCCACGATCGAAATGACCAATATTCGCACCGGGCAGGACTATGCGCTGTGGTTGCGGTTATTGCGCGAGTCGGGTCTCAGAGCGTATAACCTTAAAACCCGCTACACAGGATATCGTGTTCTGAAGGGGTCAATCTCGCGAAATAAGTTTAAGAAAATCCGCCGCCAATGGCAGATCTATCGGGAAATTGAAAAAATCTACCTGCTTCCTGCGTTTTACCTGATGTTCTTTTATGCGCGCAACGCAGTATTCAGACGTTAGTTTGCCCTCGATACCGAATGAGTTTTGCGGGGGAGCCACCTACGATTGCGTTGGAAGGAACATCCTTGGTGACAATCGCTCCGGCCGCCACAATTGCACCGTCAACCACGCTTCACGAAGTAGTACGCCATAAATGCCCGTCACCTTTCCCAATGCAATCGACTTGAATTTGTAGTTGGCGCCAAGCTTTAATTGGAGCAGGTGAAGGGCGGCATGCAGGGTCGCCAGTATTCCCAGTATTTTCTTAATATTTGCTTTCAACATTAATCGTCCATGGAGTTAAATCATCTCTCATAATAACAACGAATCTCAGGCAATGTCTCACAGAATGAAAGTGTGCAGGGCTTTGATTTAGGCATGAAAACGCCTAACCTATCAGCCTGTCAGAATTTGCCCGGAAAAGCGTTGATGGGATTGTTTGAGTTACCCTTTCAATCTCTTGAGTGCGGCGGAGAATTAAAAATAAATGCATAAGAAAATTTATATCGCAGGTCATCGTGGGATGGTGGGATCTGCCATCGTCAGGCAGTTGCGTGGTCATGGAGACTATGAAATTGTTGGCGCAACCCATCAGGAATTGGATTTAACGGATCAACTGGCGGTACGTGCGTTTATGGAACGCCACAAGCCGGATTATGTCGTCGTGGCGGCGGCTAAAGTAGGCGGGATTCACGCTAACAACACCTACCCTGCCGAGTTCATTTGGGACAATCTGATGGTGGAGTGCAATCTGATTGACGCGGCCTGGCGCCAAGGGGTTCAGAATCTGCTGTTTCTTGGTAGTTCCTGCATCTACCCGCGTATGGCGGAGCAACCGATCAGGGAAGAATCGTTGCTATGTGGTCATCTGGAGCCGACCAACGAGCCCTATGCAATTGCCAAGATCGCCGGTATCAAGTTGTGTGAATCCTACAATCGTCAGTATGGCACCGATTACCGCTCGGTGATGCCGACTAATCTATATGGTCCGCACGACAATTTTCATCCGATGAACAGTCATGTGATACCGGCACTGATACGCCGGTTCCACGAAGCCGCACAGGCCAATGCGCCGGAAGTCGTCGTGTGGGGCTCAGGAAAACCCATGCGGGAGTTTCTGCATGTAGATGACATGGCGGCGGCCTGTGTGCATGTGATGAATCTGAGCCGCGAGCAATATGGATCGGTGACCGAGCCAATGCGAAGCCATCTGAACGTTGGCACGGGCACAGACGTCACCATTCGCGAGCTGGCCGAAACGCTCGCAAAGGTAACGGGCTTTAAGGGGAATGTCGGCTTCGATGCAACGAAACCGGATGGAACGCCTCGAAAACTGATGGATAATTCTCGGCTGCGTCAGTTGGGGTGGGCGCCTAAATATACGCTGGAAGATGGACTGCGAAATGCCTATGAGTGGTTTTTGGCTAATCAGGATAATTTCCGTCAAGGCTGAACATTAATCAACTTCAGGTTATAATCGCGACAGAGTGAACGGTGGCCTGTTCGCCTTTGGGACGCCCTCTGGGCCATCGCTTTTCAGTGAAGCCTGCAATGCGTATTTGTAGGGCTTTCGTTTTTTAGTCAAATACAGTATTAAGCCTTCCTAGATTAAAAGTTAAGGAATATCTTTGCATGAAAAAAGCGCTCATCACCGGAGTGACCGGGCAAGATGGATCGTACCTCGCGGAACTACTGCTTACCAAAGGGTACGAGGTTCACGGTATCAAGCGCCGCGCGTCTTCATTTAACACGGATCGGGTTGACCATATCTACCGGGATGTGCATGAGTCCAACGTTAATTTCTTCCTACATTATGGGGATCTGACCGATACCTCGAATCTGGTGCGTCTGATCCAGCAGATTCAGCCAGATGAAATTTATAACCTGGGGGCGATGAGTCACGTTGCGGTGTCTTTCGAGTCACCGGAATACGCAGCTGATGTCGATGCCTTGGGCACCGTGCGGATTCTGGAAGCTATCCGTTTGCTGGGCCTGGAGAAGAAAACCCGGTTTTATCAGGCGTCTACGTCAGAGCTTTATGGTCTGGTGCAGGAAATTCCTCAGAAAGAAACCACACCCTTCTATCCGCGTTCACCGTATGCGGTAGCGAAAATGTACGCTTACTGGATCACGGTTAATTACCGTGAGGCTTACGGCATTTACGCCTGTAACGGCATTCTGTTCAACCACGAGTCTCCCCGCCGTGGCGAAACCTTTGTAACCCGTAAGATCACACGCGCCGTGGCGAACATTGCGACCGGTATTCAGGACTGCCTTTACCTGGGCAACCTGGATGCACTGCGTGACTGGGGCCACGCCAAGGATTACGTAGAGATGCAGTGGTTGATGCTGCAGCAGGAGACGGCTGAAGACTTTGTGATTGCTACGGGTAAGCAGTACTCCGTTCGAGACTTTGTGAATCTTTCTGCGCTGGAATTGGGAATTACCCTGGAATGGAAAGGCGAAGGCGTCAATGAAACCGGGACCGTGATTGCCGTGGCAGATAAAGGTCTGGAGCTCGACTTGAGTGGTCTGGTGGGTAAAACCATCGTTCGCGTAGATCCACGCTATTTCCGTCCCACGGAAGTGGAAACCTTGCTGGGCGATCCTTCCAAAGCCAAACAGAAACTGGGTTGGGAGCCGCGCATCACTTTCCATGAAATGGTCTCTGAAATGGTGCTGCACGACCTCGATAGAGCCAAGCGTTTCGCGCTGCTCAAACGCAAGGGTTTTGATGTGAGCTTGCCAGAGGAATAAGGCGCTACCGCGAATTGGTCAAAAAAAGGGGGCGGCGACGCCCCCTTTTTTTGCGTTGCCAGGTCAAGCCCGCTTCTGGGGATTACATATGCTTCTGCTGTTTGAACCGCAATCCTGCAAACCCACCCAGTGCCGCAACAAACATCTAGGCGGCAGCAGGGAGGGGCACCGGGGCGGGTGCAACGAAAGAAAGGTCTGTGATTAACATCGGAGATGTTGCCAACTGCGCTTCATAGCCCGTAAGGCCAAGTGTGGGGTCGGTATTGTTGATTTCCCATTTCAAAAAGTGGGATTCACTTTTCAGATCACTCCAATCAAATGAAAGCGGTAATTGGTCGCCTCTCATTTTCGCCCCGTCTGGACGGATAGGATATATGTTGAATGACCAGCAGTTGGTAGGCGACCGTTTGCAACCTAATATGCCCTGTTCTTTTTGTTTATCACGAACTTCAAAGTTGCCCTGATTACTGATTAATAAGGCGTCGCGACTGAGGGTTTCATCGGAATCGTTTTTGGCGAAAAGCAAGTTTGGCGACTCAAATGAAATCCACGGATTTACGGGCTCCTTGAGTGGATCGTATGAATAGTTGCCAATGTTGGCTTGCGTCGCTTTATCACTCGGCATCATAGCCAGGTCAATCACAAATCGTCCGGTAATTGTTTTGTCGGCGTTGAGGTTGAAAAACAGCGGGGATGAACTGTTATTGGTCCATTTGGCTGTAAAGTTGAGGTAAGCGTTCGCGGCCAGTGCGTTTGTTGAACAAACGGTTCCGAGGCTGCTTGCTACCAATATGATGAGTTTTGAGCGTATTGAATGAGGCATGTTCCATCTCCACTGCTTATTGGAATTTTTATAGGTGTCACAGGAAAAGGCGCTGAAGCGTTTGAGCAGGTAAACAAGCATGAAGGAGGGCATCATGCATCCGTGCAGACAATTAAGTCGCAGCATCCATTCTCCGCCTTTGATGGTATCCAAGAGCGTTGCTTTTTGGCAAGGCCTCAAATGAGGTAGAACGGGCCGTTTTTTGATCTGCTGTTCGGGGGAGGGGTAACTGTGAGTTGGGTCTCATTTTTGAGATTGGCACTTGCTCGGTATTTGATCAGATGATGCCTTTTTTACAAAAAAGTAATCCCTTCAGGGTGTTTAGTCGATTGTTGAGCCGCAGTCGAAAAAGCGGAAAAACTCAGTGACACATGACAAGAAAAGTGAGGCGACTTGATCTTGCCTGTAGTGAGCGCTTGTGTATAGATAGTCCAGGCATGGAATGGCGATGGATCACGATACCTATCGGGCTGTTAACTTAACGAGCTTGACCCTTACACCAGTCGCCCCCGTCCCCCTTCCAGCCGCGGCCTGGATGTTCCTGACTGCACTCGGGGGCTTTGCCGGCTTGCGCTTGCGCAAGTGCTCCGCAATCCGATAGACACTAAAATCAGTTGGGCGTATTATTGTGGTATATACACGAGGGATATACCATGGTAAAGCCGCAGCGCGTAAGCGTGTTCAAATCAAATAAATCTCAAGCGATCAGGTTGCCAAAGCCTGTTTCGCTTCCGGATAGCGTTGAACAGGTAGATATAATCCGCTTGGGGAGAGCCAGACTGATTGTACCTGCGGGAGATGCGTGGGACAGCTGGTTTGACGGGCAAGGCGTGACGGATGACTTCATGGTGACCAGGGATCAGCCTTTGGACCAGGAGAGAGAGTCCTTCTAATGTTGAAATACATGCTGGATACGAACATTGTCATCTACACCATTAAGAATAAACCTCAGGTCGTCAGAGAGGCATTCAAGGCGCATTACGGGCAGATATGTATCTCTACCGTAACCTTAATGGAGCTGATCTACGGTGCGGAAAGGTCGGCTAACCCAGAGCGGAATATTGCAGATGTTGAAGGTTTGGCTGCTCGCTTGGAAGTCATGGACTATGACGAGTCGGCTGCCATACATACAGGCCAAATACGCGCCGAGCTTGCCGGGAAAGGTACCCCAATTGGTCCCTACGACCAGATGATTGCTGGGCATGCCCGATCTCAGGGACTGATTGTGGTAACGAATAACGAAAAGGAATTTAAGCGCGTATCAGGCCTGCGTTTGGAAAACTGGGCCAAAAATCAACAATTGGCAAAGAAGGCTCAGAAGCCTTTAACGTAGAGTGGCCGTCCCACCCGCATGATATGATCGACGAGGTCGGGATTCTCGATCTCGTCGAAAACCGAAAGGTCAATCTGATAGGGAAGCATCAGCTCATCGAGTTCCAGAATGATCGCGTTCAGTTGATCAGCGAGGGGCGGCTTCCCTTTAAGGGTAAGATCTATATCAGATCCGTTGCGGTGACGGCCCAATGCCCGAGATCCGTAAAGGATGCCTTCTTCTACGCAAGGGTGGTGGGCCAAAACATTCTGAATAGCGGTAATGGTTTTTTCGTTTAAACCGGTGTTGTCCATCACTCAGATGCCAATGCCGCTAACCGCAATGCCAGCTCTTTGAAACGAGGGGCATAGTTCATCGTTATCTTTCCGACAATCTGTTCGGCGGTTGCCTTATTGTAAGTATGTGAGGTGCGGTTGCGACTGACAATCATATCCATCCAGGTCTCGCCGTCTTCTATCAGGCCGAGCTCGAAGGCCTTGCGTGTGGCATCACGTGAGCCAAACATATCCTGCTGACCTTTGAAGGTCAGGAAATCCTTGAGGCAGTTCCAGGCAAGTTCATGGGTAAACTCAAAAGCCTGTATCAGCCCCTGTTTTTCAAGGTCGGAGAGGGCGCGCGTTTGCCCCAGTTCAACGGCCTCATTTAAAAGGGCGAGCGCTCTTTTATAGTTATTCAGACGCTGCTGCCAGCGAATATCCTGCGTCATACCTGCCTCATTTATCGAGTTTACGTATTTAATCATGCCCTTCGCTTTTTTCAAAGGCGAAGGAAGGCCACGATCTTGGTTTGAAACACAAAATCCCTATAATCAGGAGAGACCAAGGAGTCGAATTTGATTGTAAAAACAGGAGGTTAAAAGGTGTTCAAGGGAAAATTAATATCGCAGGGTTTATGGGTTGTACTGTCGGGATTGGCAGGCTGCGGGGGAGGGGGGGCAGGTAGCGCGCCTGCACCGGCAGATCCCCGCCTGGATCAGCTGGGTGTTGTGGGAAGCTGGGATTCTGACTGCCACTTCGCTACGGATGAGCAAGTTTATAAAGTGGTATCGTTGTCTCTGGCAAATAACGGAACCTTATCGCTGGGCGCACAATCCTACCAGGATGCCAATTGCCAGGTAAATGAGGGTGCGCCGCTAAACAAGAACGGTACCTACAAGATCGGTAACCGCCTGACTAACACGGATGCACCCACCAGTATTCCGGTTTATGAACTGGATTTCGTGATTGATGGCGCAACCCAGCTCGATATCGTGGGTATCAGTGGGGATACGCTTTATTTTGGTGTTGAGGAAGACAAAGTGGGCCGCATTCTGCAGTTGGATACGCAGTTGCCTTACACGAAGCAGGGATCCACGAATAATCCGCCTGTGCCAGTTCAGGTAACCAATCCAGACAATGGGAATGATCCAGACAATGGCAGTGATCCTACTAATGGGCCCGTAAGTGGTAATCCTGCGCCGGGAATCTGGTTATCACAGTGCCTCGTTGATGAAGGTGGCAATTTCTTTAAGGCGCAGCTCTCGTTTACACCAGCAGGGTTGCTGAACGGAAATTTCCTGATTTATGAAGATGGCAGTTGCCAGTTAACGTCGACGGTTGCAACGGGGGGGACCTTCAGTGGCAGTTATCAAGTAGGGCAAGCCATTACGGTCGCTTCGGGTCATTCGGCTTATGAGATTGACATGACCGTTAACGGTGAACACTATCTCGAAATATTCGGAATCGTTGGAAATCGGGGTTATTTCGGTGTGGAAACCGGTACAGGAAGCCGGCCTACAGAACTGGATTTCGAGACGGTCTACGAAAAACAGTCGCAGTGATGCCTGGCTGAAGCAAGGCAGCGGGATCTCTGTCTCCCGCTGCCTCTGTGGCACAGAATGTTACAACGTCGCCAGCAGTTCTGGATTCGGTTCGGGGCGTGTGAGGTGATTGGTGTAGTTCGACAGCGTTTTGATCGTCACCACCAGAATCAGCTCAAAGATTTGTTGATGCGTAAACCCTGCCTCTAAAAATCGGGACAGAACCGGTTCCGCAACCCATCCCCGTTCTCTGACCACGGCTTGAGTCAATTCGATCAGCGCACGGTCTTTGGCGTTGGCGATGGGCGTGCGAGAAACCAGTGATTCGATCGTCTGCGGGTTTACTCCCGCTTTTTTACCTAACGCGCGATGCGCAACAGAACAAAAGTTGCAGTCATTTTCCAGACTAACGGTGAGCAGGGCCGTTTGAGCCTGTGCAGGGGTGAGTGAGCTTTTAGCGATTAGCTGGTTTAGAGCCAGGTAGGCCTCAATGGATACAGGGGCTTCAGCCATATAGGCGAAAAGATTTGGGATGAAGCCGAAATTGGCCTGAATGCCGGTGAGGAGTTTTTGGGCTTCCGGTTTGGCGGTGTCGAGTGTATACGCAGTAAATGAGGTCATGGGAATTCTCCAAAGGTGGCGTGATTTTCTGCGGGGTGTCCGGCAGATGGCTGTACTATAGATCGTTCAATTGGTACGATGAATGTTGTGAAGTGCCAATAAACTGTTTGATCGTACCAAAATGGATGCCCTAACTGATATCATGCGCGTTCTGCAGCTGCAGGTCTCGATTTACCACAATGCAGTGGTGTGTGGTGACTGGACGATTCGGATGCCCAGCCGCGAGGCGACATCGTTTCATCTGGTAACCTTGGGCGAGTGTCGTATGCGTGTGCAAGGGTTTGATGAGCGCATTTTGCAGGCGGGTGATCTGGTGATTTTTCCTCGTGATTTGGCTCATACACTGGAGCCTCTGGTGCCATTACAGGGCCAACAACAGCATCTTCCCTATGATGCCACAAGCGACAAGCCGGGAACGGGGCTGCTGTGTGGCGAAGCACTTTTTCAGCACCGTGCAGGCTATCAGCTAATGAGGGCGTTGCCGCCCGTGTTTGTGATTCCCCGAACGGTCAATGCCCTCTGGTTGGAGCCGCTGATAGCCCTGATGATTGCGGAATGCAAGCAGGGGAATGCGGGCGCCAGTGTGTTGATTGACCGCCTGTCAGAGCTTCTGCTCCTGTATGCGCTACGTTATTTTCTGGTCTCGCAACCACAACCCCAGGGTGTCCTGGCGCTTTATTCACATCCACGTTTGGCTTTCGCCGTCAATGCACTGCATGCCGATCCTCAGCATGCCTGGACATTGGAACAGATGGCCCAATGCGCCGCTCAGTCGCGCACCCGTTTTGCCTCAAGCTTTCGCGAGGTCAGTGGGATGACTCCGATGGAATACCTCACGTGGTGGCGGATGCAACTTGCGTATCAGGCCTTGGGGCAGGGAGAGCCGGTCTCCAGCGTGGCCGTAAAAGTTGGCTACCAATCCGAGTCTTCTTTTATTCGTGCTTTTCGGCGCATGTTCAATCTGAATCCAGGGCAGGTACGCAAGGGTCTGTCTATACTTTAGGCACTCTTACGAAGGTACAATCCAGACGAGGGCCGATTAACATTGCATTGGAGTGGCTTGAGACCCGACCTAACCAAGCAAGCCTTGTGGCAGCGTGTGCTCATGCTGATACCCATGGTCGTGTGTTGTCTTTTGGTTTTCAGGCAGAGGAAGCACTCAAAACCCTTAAGGCCTTGGTCTGGGAGGGCAGTATTTCTGATGCGTTGGTCGAGGCATGGACGGCGAAAACCGGTTGGGGACTGGACCAGATTGCATTCGATAATGACGATGAACGGGATCGCATCCTGAGTGATGACCGGAATCATTCAATTGACCTGGTTGTTGTGTCGAGTCCTGCAGGTGATGATTTTGGTAAGCGCAAACGTCTGCAACGCATCGATCAGGAGCAGATTCCTAACCGGCAATACCTGGATGTAAAATGGCAAAATGCTTGCGGCGACTACAGCATTCCCTATAGCTGGGGAACGCTGGGTATCGTTTATCGCGCTGATAAGGTGGCGGTTCCCTTGAGCTGGAGGGCTCTGCTGGAACCTGAGGCGAAGGCAAAGAGGCATATTGGGATGGTGAATGATGTGACGGACACGTTTGCCCCAGTCCTGGCGTTTCTTGGCTATCCACTGAATACCGCAGATGCACAGGCCTTGCAAAGTGCCTACGAGGTGCTGCGGACGCAGGGTGAATTCGTTCTGACCTATCAATATGCATATACGTGGCTAAGTCAGCGTCGGCAGGATGAAACCCTTTGGATGGCGCTGGGCTACAGTGGTGACCACCATGCCCTTAATGAATTGACCGGAACTGGCTGCGGTAAATGCTCAGGCGGTGGGAATGGCAACGGCCAACACGGCGGCGATTTCATTGGCGAGCGCGTCCTATCGACGAGATGCTGAGTTGTTCCCCTCCCGAGAGGTGCTGGCTAACAGTACAACCTACGAAGTGCTCGATCCACGCTCGCTGCAACTGCGGGAACGTATTCTACAAAGTTTGATGAGGCAGCATGAATCTCAATAAGCGTATGCTGTTTGTCATCGGTCCAGTGGTGTTGGCCAGTTATCTGCTGGGTATGATCGGTATCTTCCAGCTGCAGAAGTCGTTGACTCTTCAGGCCGAAACCAATCGGGCTGAATTGCAGTTATCCAATCTTCAGACCCAATACCTGAATTATAAATTGGCGATTGATAATATCTTGCTGGCGGTTCGTGAAGGCAATGTGTTGTACCGGTTTCTGGAAAATCCAGAGGATATTTACCGCAATCGGGCTTTGACCATGCTGTTGGAGCGCGTGTTGGGGCGTCTGGAAACGAAAAACAGCAAAATCATCAATGTCAGCATTCTGAACCCGGATCAGACCCAGGAATTCTACTTTGAAAGCAGTCTGAACCCCTTTGCGGAAATCCACTCGGAGCAATTGTCCTTCGGGCGTGAACAATGGGCCAAGGCTAAAGTAGATCGTCACCGGCTGATCGGTATCACCAAAGGCCCGGCTCTGATTGTGGTGCAGGATCGGTTTGATCGCCGAACTTTACGCGAATCGATGACGAGCGAGTCAGACAAGCAGATCATTCTGCAAGTGGCGGTGAGTCCTGACCGCTTCTGGTCGGAGCTCCGAAAAATGGAGCAGGATCTGCACAGCACGGTAACTCTCGGTGCAACGCCATTCGCCGCTGAGCCTGGGCGCTTGCAGGTGTCCCTGGCGGAAAATCTGCATGCCTCCATTCTGATTAATATGGAGTCGGTGGATCGCCAGCTCCAGGTCGTCAAACTTTGGATGGTGTTCGCCGGTGTGCTGCTCGGCGCCGTTTCATTCGGATTGCTGTATTGGTTGATCCGGCGTTTTGTCACCAGGCCCATTCAGGTGCTCGAAAGCCAGCTCGAAGAGGTCGAGCGCAGCAAGGGGGCGAGTCTTCCCCGGATGGAGTCTCAGGACGAAGTGGGGCGCTTATCGCGTCGATTCGCAGAAACCTATGAAGCGCTGCTGAAAGCCTATGACAAAGCGCGTTTTCTTGCCGAGGTCGATCTGTTGACCAATCTGCCAAATCGGGCCTATTTTTCGGGGTGGGTCGACGCAGCGCTGATCCGGCCCAGCACGCAACCGGAGAAGCTCGCACTGCTTTATATCGATTTGGACAACTTTAAATACGTCAACGATAAGTATGGGCATCAGACCGGCGACGCCCTACTACAAAAGTTCTCACTTCGGCTAAGCCGGACGATCACCGCATTTACCCAAAATCTGGGTGCTCCCATCGAGTGTTTTGGGGCGCGGTTAGCGGGAGATGAATTTGCGGTGGGTGTGCAGGGTGATGCGGCGTTACCGACCGCCCAACAACTGGCAGAGCAGATTCTGGCGCTGTTTAGTAATGGCTTTTCCTTTGAGAAAGGGGTGTTTCCGGTTACCGCAAGTATTGGGATTGTGGTCTATCCCCGTGACGGCGTGACCCTGACTCAGCTGGTGTCTAATGCGGACTCGGCCATGTATCAGGCGAAAGCGGCGGGTAAGAATTGTATTTCAACCTTCTCGCTGGCCCTGGCCCGCGAAGCGCGCCGGGTCCGAGCGTACCGGCCATATCGAACATATTGATCGGTGGGTTGTGAGCAGGGCGATACGGCAATATGTGTTGCTGGTTACTCCGGGTAAGCCCCTGCCACGAGTCTGCATAAATCTCTCCGGTGCCTCACTGAAAACAGATCAACTGCAGGAGCATATTCTGCATGAGGTGGAATTGAGCGAAGTTTCGCCGCAATGTATCGAATTTGAAATCACGGAAACCTATGATGCGTCGTTTAATGAGCGGGAGTACCGTCTCGTTGATCATTTGCGCCAGCGGGGCTTTCGTTTTGCCATCGATGATTTTGGTTCAGGCTATACCTCGCTGAACAAGATGGCGGAGTTCCCTGTCGATGTCATCAAGCTGGACCGTCTCTTTATCAATCGCATGGTGGCAGCCCGCCATGATGCGGGATCTGGGTTGTGATTTTCTACAGGGCTACCATTTTGGTAAACCCTGCCGGGTCGATGAGCTGTAAAACCTTTGAGAGGTTAGTCAAAAGGGACTCATCCAGATACAATGAACATGTGTCGAGTGACGGGGGTGACGATGCCTATCATTAGTAGGTTTTATGGAATTTTGATTGCGATGTATTTTAACGATCATAACCCTCCGCATTTTCACGCCAAATATTCAGGCTATGAGGCCCTGTTCAGTTTTGACGGAAAGATAATTGAGGGAGAATTGCCCAGTCGCGCTGAAAAATTTGTGCAGGAATGGATTCTTTTACATCAGGTTGAGTTGCAGGAAAATTGGGAGCGAGCTCGGTCAGGGGAGCCGTTGAACTATATTGCCCCTTTGGAGTAACAACATGCTGCATATTAAGTCCGCAAAACATATTTCTGATTTTATTATTTGGGTAGCGTTCGACGACGGTACGTCGGGAAATGTCGATCTTAAAGGGGTTTTAAAGGGACCTGTTTTTTTGCCTCTTCAAGACCTCAACGTTTTTGCGAAGGTGTCGGTTGATCCAGAGCTCGAAACCGTTGTGTGGCCAAATGGTGCAGACCTGGCACCTGAGTTTTTAAAAGAATTACAAGCCCAACAAAGCAACTTAAACCCCTGATTATCTCAAGTGCTGCCGGGTCGATGAGCTGTAATCACCTTAAATCAGTGACTTGTCCCCGCCGCGTAGGTCGTCTTGTTATAGACGTTATACTTGCCACTTGGTTTTTTCATCGGTAGCCGCTTGATCTCTTTCAGGGTCTGGCTGTCGTAAACGATCACGGCACCCTCATCTTCCCAGATGGAGAGAAGGGCATGGCGACCGTCCTGAGTGAATTCGACATGGGCGGCGGTTTTACCCGGTTCCGGCCTGAGCGTGTGAGCGATTTCCAGGGTGGTCTTATCGATCAGATGGACGGCGTCTTTGTTGGGGCCGAAGAAAACGTCAACCCAGGCATAGGGGCTGTTGTCATGACTGCGCATGAAAAAACCCGGACCCAGCGTGTCGATTTGCTTGATCACCTGCCAGTTGCTCATGTCTATAATTGAGACTTTTCCTTCCTGTAAATGCGGCGTTGCCATGACGGTTTTGCCCTGGTAAGTCCAGGTAATACCAGAGCCCAGGTGGGGCATCCCGGGTAGGGGAATATCAGCGATGGTTTTACCATCATTGAGGTCGATGACCTGGGCGTGTTTGCCGTCGCGGGCTGCGCCGATTAGATGCCGGTAATCCGGATCGAAAAAGAAATCATCCAGATAGGTGGTCGTCGGAAGTGTTTTGGCCGTAAAGGAAGCCTGATAGGGTATCTCCAGAATTGTCTGGCTGTCTTTGAGTGCGGCGATGAAGCTCTGGCGGGGCGGCGCTGTGTAGACTGCACTGACGCGGCCATCGGTGGGGTAGACCTTGAGTGGCTTCATGGTGTCGGTGTCGAGCAGTACCAACGAATGCGGCAGGTAATTGGCGACCATGGCATAGCGTCCGTCGAAGGAGATCGCGAGGTTTCGAGTGTTGATGCCGGCTCGGATCTCAGCCACGGTTTTCAGGTTATAGATATCGAATTTACTGATCCAGCCGTCGCGTGAGGCGAAGTAGACGAAGCGTCCGTCGGGTGAAAACTTGGGTCCACCGTGCAGTGCGAAGCGCGTGGCGAAACGATGAATCGGCTCGAAGGTATCACCGTCGAGAATGGTTGCATGATGATCACCCAGTTCGACGACCACAAACAGGTTTTTCGGATCGGCTTTGAACACCGGTTGATCGGGAAGACTGGCCTGATCAACGTGCTGGACAAAACTGGCCAGCATGTCCGCTTCTGCCCAGGTGGGCGTGACGACGGGCGGGGTGTAGATATAGGCGGCAAGCGCATCAATGTCGGCCGATGAAAGCGTTTTTTGAAAGGCGGGCATCTGCGTACTGGGGCGCCCCTGTGAGATGACCTTTTTAGCGTCTTCTGGCTTCAGTCGTCCCAGGTTTTCGGGCAGTAGGGCGGGGCCCATGCCACCCAGACGTTGCTCGCCGTGGCAGCTCAGACAATTGTCCCGATACAGTTTGTCAGGCGTGTCGGTCCACGCGGTGGCCGACAGTGTGAGGGAGAGCAGCGACAGGCTCATGCTTAAAGTTAGCTTAGACGTTAGAAATCGTTTCACTGGGAATCCTGTTTGGGGATGGGGTCGTCGGATGCGGCAACCGTTCTGCAGTGTAGGTATCAGGCAAGCCGATTTCGGCATCATCCAGATAGCAGGCAGGGTCTTCCGCCCAGGGATCACCGGTCATTTGATAGGCCCGGACGCGGGTATTGCCGCCACAGATCGCCAGGTGCTGGCAGGCACCGCAGCGCCCATGCACCGGACGGGGCTTCTGTCGAAAGCCGAGCATTAAGGGGTCTTGGGTATGTGCCCAGATTTCCGAAAAAGGAGTCTGACGGACGTTGCCGAGGGTGTAATTCCACCAGAACGTATCGGGGTGGACGTTACCCAGATTGTCGATATTGGCGATGTTCTGGCCGCTGGAGTTTCCGCCCCAGTTGATGAGACGCTGGCGCAGTGCTTCGACCTGGTCAGGGACATGCTGTTCGGCCCATTGCAGCAGATAGGGGCCATCGGCGTCGTTGTTACCGGTGACATATTCGCGGTGAATACCGCGCTGAAGTTCATCCCAGCAACGGCTGAATAACAGATCCATCGCCTGCCGTGTGGTTTGGTGAAATACATCGTTTTTACGGTGGCGATTCCCGCGTCCTGAATAGTTCAGGTGGGAAAGGTAGAATTTGTCGATGTCACGCTCGGCACAGAGATCCAGGAGGGCCGGTAATTCATGACTGTTGTCCTGGGTCAGGGTAAAGCGCACACCGACCTTGATACCTTTCTGTCGGCAGCGTTCGATCCCGGCAAGGGATTCATCAAAGGCTCCCGCCTTCTGGCGAAAGCGGTCGTGGGTGTCTTTGATCCCATCCAGACTTACACCGACATAGTCGTAGCCCACGGCGGCGATCTGCTCGATGTTGTCATCGGTAATCAGCGTGCCGTTGCTGGAGAGCCCGACATAAAAACCTTTGGCTTTGGCGTAATGCGAAATCTCGAAAATATCGGGACGCAGCAGCGGTTCGCCACCCGACAAGATCAGGACCGGGACGCGAAACTGCTTAAGGTCGTCGATGACCTTGAAGACTTCTGCCGTACTCAATTCGCCGGGAAAATCGATATCCGCTGAAATGGAATAGCAGTGTTTGCAGGTCAGGTTGCAACGACGAATCAGGTTCCAGATGACGACCGGCCCCGGTGGTTTGCGTGCCGGAGGCACCGGGGAGGGGTGCAGCAGGCTTTCCATGTATTGGGTGATGCGAAACATGGATTAGTCCCCTTTGAGTCTCAAGCCGGTTTTTTTCAGGATGCGTGTCGAATACAGTACATCGCTCGCCCGATTTGCACTGCCCAGCAATTCCGCAATTTCAGCGATATGGTCTTTTACATCGTCCCGGCTGTGGCCGTGTACCATGGCAAAGAGGTTGTAGCGCCAGTCCGGGAGGTGGCGCGGCCGTTCGTAGCAATGGCTGACAAAATCCAGCGCCCCGATTCGTTGCCCCAGCTCCGCGACCCGGTCGTCGGGTACATCCCATACGGTCATGCCGTTGGCTTTGTAGCCGAGGCGATAATGGTTGGGCACGGCGGCAATGCGTCGAAGCACGCCGAACGCCTGCATGCGGGCAAAACGTGCCTGTACTTCACTCGCGGTAACACCAAGCTGATCGGCCAATTGGTGGAAGGGCCGACTGACCAGCGGCAGGCCTTCCTGGGTGAGCTGGATCAGTTTGCGATCCATGCGGGTCAGTTGATAGCTGTCTGCCTCAGACGGCAAAGCGCAGTCCAACATAAAATTCCTCCCGTTTGGGCATGCAGTAAACGTGATAACCCGTCGCGTTTTCAATGGTGGCTGCCGTCGCCTCAACCGCTTCAGGTGACTCGGTGGCGATGACAAACCACATATTGAAACGGTGGTCACGCTGGTAGTTATGTGCGATTTCAGGCAGTGCATTGATGATGGTGTTGACCCGCTCAAAGTCGGTTTCCGGAATTTCCATCGCCGCCAGCGCCAGGCCACCGCCGAGCTTTTCGGCGTTATACATGGGGCCAAAGCGGCTGAGCACCTTGCGCTCAAGCAGGGACGCAATCCGCGTCAGAACGTCTGCTTCACTGAGTCCCAATTCATCGGCGATGGCCTGGTAAGGGGTGTCGGTGATAGGGAGACCGTCCTGCAGGCGATTGATCAGGCGCCGGTCGGTCAGGTCGAGCATTTCAGTGGGCACATCGAGCATAATGACCTCCTGTCTGTTTGAACTGCTGATTGCTGAAAAGGATGGCGTGGGGATACGCCTGTAACTGCTGGGTCAGGATCAGCTCCTGAATCTGGGCTTTTACCGCCGCGCGATCCTTGCCGTGAATCATACAGTAGAGGTTATAGGGCCAGTCCGGCAGCTGACGGCGACGGCGATAGCAGAGATTGACGTAGGGGCTCTGTCTCAGACGCTCACCCAGTGCGTCCACTGCATCTTCAGGCACATTCCACACCACCATGGCGTTGGCGCGGTAGCCAAGGGCATGGTGACGCACCACCAGCCCCATCCGCTTGATCATGCCTTCCTGCGTCCACAATTGAACCTGATGCATGACCTGGGCTTCACTCAGCCCCAGATCATTTGCCAGGCGCAGCCAGGGTTGTGGGCAAAGAGGCAGGCCATCCTGAATGGCGGCTTTAAGGCGCTCCTGTTCGCGTTCGTTAAGGCCGGGAAAAGCAATTTGATTCATCGGGCGTCCTCCGACCAGGCCAGTTTGAAGCCCAGATCAATGTGATAGCCTTTTTCCATCGGTAGTACCAACATCGGCATCTGTGTTTCAGTTTCGATGCGTTTCAGGGTGTTCTGAAGGGCATCCTGATCGCCAGCGGTGACGACAAACCAGAGGTTGAAATCGTGCTCTCGGGCGTAGTTATGGTTCACGCCATCGAAATGGCTGACGTAATCCGCAATCGCTTTCAGCCGCTCCGGTGGAACCGCGAGTGCGGCAAGCGTACTGGCACCGGCCTTGTGGTGGTCAAATACCGGCCCGACGCGGGTGATCACACGATCCTGTTGTAAGTGGAGAAGACAGTCAAGAAGCTCGCTTTCCGTGACGCCCAGCTCAGCGGCCATCACCGCATAGGGGCGGCTACAGACCGGAAGCCCTTTTTGATAACGATCCAGTAATCGACGTGCAAGTGAGGTGACCATGTTTACAGACCTGTCTCGTGAGCGCGTGCGCTGAAGAAAATACCGCTGGGCGCCTGTGCCGGTAGTTGTTTGAGCAATTTGCCGCTCAGGGTGTCGTAGACCTGCAGCTGATTTTCATCCCGTACCGATAACCAGACCTGTTCTCCCCGCGGCGTGAATTCCATGTGCAGAACGCCCTTGCCGGGTGTCAGTTGACGGACGATCTGATGGCTTTCGGTATCGATGACCTGCACGGTGTCGTTATGGGGCAGGGCAAAGTTGACCCAGACATGACGATTGTCTGGTTGCGCCATGACGAAAACGGGTTGGCCATGTACGGGAATCTTGCCGGTCAGTTGCCAGGTATTCATGTCCATCACCAGGACTTCATTGCGGCCCACGGCGGGAAAGAAGGCTTGATTACCGGCGATGGCCCAGCCTTCAAGATGGGGCATTTTGTAGACGGGCATTTTTGCTTCGCCCTTTCCGTAGTCCTGCAGAATGCGGGTGACGCCGCTCTCTGGGTGCCATAAATCCAAACGGGCCATCCCATCCTCACCGAAAAGTCCGGCAACGTAATAGCGACCATCAGGGCTCATCAGTGCATCGTAAGGCTGGAGGCCGACGTTTTGATAACGGGTCGTCTTAATGTCGGATCGGTTCGAGGCGTCTACCAGCCAGATCTCGCCGCCATCATAGAGGCTGAAGACGAATCGGTGTCCGGGAGCATCGACCAGCCCGACGGTTTTAGAAAACTTTCCAGGCGCGTATTCGGCCGGAATGTCGGCGATCTGCTCCAGCGTCTGGCTATCAAACAGTTTGACGCCACCCGGTTCATAGTTAGACACGGCAATAATGGACCCGTCCTGACTGATGGCACCACCGATACTGTTGCCCCCTTGAATGATACGTTTGTCGATCGTCTGGGTCAGCAGATCGACCTTGGTGAGACCGCCATCACGCCCGAACACATAGGCGTAACGCTCATCCCTGGAAAAGACGACGGACGCGTGGGAGAGGTCACCCAGCCCCTGAATAGCGGCAAGCGTCTTCTGCTGGGTTGTATTGATGATCTGGACCGAGCCTGTTTCACGTTCAATAACGAGGCCGAGATCGCCGGTCCCGCGGAGTTCGATCGACATGGCGGATTTGGGTGGGGTTACGTCGGGCGCAACTGCACAGCCTGCGGCCAGCGCGAGCCAGGGCAGTAACGTCAGACTTCGAAAAATGGCGTGCTTCATCACTCACGTCCTTCTTGTAATTGTTCGACGATCCAATGAATTTCATCGTCGGTGAAAAAGTCCTGCCAGGGTGGCATCGGCGTTCCAGGGCGTCCAAACTTGATGGTCGCAAATAAAGCGTCAGCGGCAATCGTCTGTAAACGTTCGGGCAGCAAATCCGGTCCCAGCCCTCCTTTGCGCGTGAGTCCGTGGCAGGAGCCACAGTCATGGCGGATAAGGTGCTGAATTTCTTTCTGGCGAGTGTCCTCCGGCGCGTCTGCATAAGCAAACACGGACAGAAACAGTAAGCTGATCAGCACCCCAAAAATTATCTTCATGCTGGCTAGTCTATTCACGAAAAAGGCGGTCGTGGAGTCAAACAGGTGCAAACCTGACATGAATCATTATTTTTCCGACTCGATCGGGTTCACCATAACTCTTTATGGGTATACCGGGACACAAGCATTGATGTTTGGATTATAGTCTGGTGAAAACAGAGCTTTAAAGAAGGGTTGGAGTTGTCCGGCACCTGCGGATCTGCACACCGAGTCGACCTTTCATAAGCGCGAAATGCCGGTTGATAGGCCGGTTAAATACGGAGGAAGATCATGACAATAACCAAGAAGACTAAACGACGGTGGTCTGGCATTGCCGGTGCCCTGAGTGTCGGACTGATGGTATCGCCCGTCAGTCCGGTATGGGCGGCGTCAGCAACAGCAGTCCATGAAGCAGAAACAGGTGCGGCCTTACAGGAGTCCATCAAGCGGGGCGAAGCCCTCTATACCAAATATTGCAGTGGGTGCCACCAGGCCACCGGCCAGGGGATGGCGGGTGCGTTCCCTCCATTGGCGAAGTCGGACTACTTTACCAAAGATCCTCAAAAAGCGATTGAAGTTGTCCTGAAGGGTCTGAGTGGCAAGATTACGGTGAATGGCGTTGATTACAATAACGTCATGCCTAATTTCAGCTACATGAAAGATCGGGAAGTGGCAGACGTCCTCAACTATGTGTTGAATTCCTGGGGGAATGCCGGTGGGGGTATTGCCGTGGGCGCAGTTACCGCAGCTCGTACGGGTAAAACAGAGGCGGGTGTTCACACCACGACGGATACCGAGTTGGCCTACAAAGGCGCGCCAAGTGGGATTGATCCGAAATCAGCCAAAAATATGGTGACGTCGGACGGCCCTGCCATGACCACTGAAGAGTTTGACTACGCCAAAAAGGTGTTTTTTGAGCGCTGTGCGGGCTGTCACGGGGTACTGCGTAAAGGGGCGACCGGTAAGTCGCTGACGACGGATATCACCCGCGAGAAGGGGACGGATTACCTGAAGACCCTGATTACCTATGGTTCTCCCGCAGGGATGCCAAACTGGGGCACCAGCGGCGATATGACCGATCAGCAGATCGACATCATGGCGCGTTACCTTCAGCATGAACCGCCGATGCCGCCGGAATGGGGCATGAAGGAAATGAAGGAAACGTGGAAAGTGGTTGTTCCACCGGAGAAACGTCCGACGAAGAAGGAAAACAACTACAACATCGCCAATATCTTCTCGGTCACCTTGCGTGACTCGGGTGAAGTGGCGCTGATCGACGGCGATACCAAGCAAATCATCAACATCGTCAAGACCGGTTATGCGGTGCACATTTCGCGCACGTCCGCTTCAGGCCGCTACATTTTCACCATCGGTCGTGATGCAAAAATTGACATGATTGATTTGTGGATGGCGAAGCCGGAAATCGTTGCAACGATCAAGGTGGGTCTCGAAGCGCGTTCGGTTGAAACCTCCAAGTACAAAGGGTATGAAGATAAGTATGCCATTGCGGGTTCCTACTGGCCGCCTCAGTACGTGGTCATGGAAGGCGATACCCTGGAGCCATTGAAGATTGTGTCTACCCGGGGTATGACAGTGGATACGCAGGACTACCATCCTGAGCCCCGCGTTGCCGCGATTGTGGCCTCTCACCAGCACCCGGAGTTCATCGTCAACGTGAAAGAAACCGGTAAGATCTTGCTGGTGAACTACGAGGATCTCGACAACCTGCAGGTGAAAACCATTGGGGCTGCACGCTTCCTGCATGACGGTGGCTGGGATGCCACGCATCGCTACTTCCTGACGGCGGCGAACCAGTCTGACAAGATTGCGGTGGTCGATTCCAAGGATCGCAAACTGGTGGCGTTGACCGATGTGGACAAGATCCCCCATCCTGGCCGTGGTGCCAACCTTGTCGATCCGAAATTCGGTCCGGTCTGGGTTACCAGCGCACTGGGTAATGACAAGATCACCTTCCTCGGTACGGATCCTGAAAAACACAAGGACAATGCCTGGAAAGTGGTTCGGGTGTTGAAAGGTCAGGGCGGTGGTTCACTGTTCGTGAAATCGCATCCCAACTCAAAGAATCTGTGGGTCGACTCACCCTTGAATCCGGATCCTAAAGTCAGCCAAAGCGTTGCGGTGTTTGACGTAAACAATCTGGACAAGGGCTTTGATGTGCTACCCATCGCCGAGTGGGCCGATGTCGGTGAAGGCGCCAAGCGTGTCGTTCAACCGGAGTACAACGCCGCCGGTGATGAAGTTTGGTTCTCGGTTTGGAACGGCAAGACCCAGAAATCTGCCATTGTGGTGGTTGATGACAAGACCCGTAAGCTGAAGAAGGTGATTAAAGATGATCGCCTGATTACGCCGACCGGTAAGTTCAACGTCACCAATACGGTCAAGGATATCTACTAAGATCAGGATGACGGTTTAGCCTACTTTAAACGCCGCTTCATAGCGGCGTTTTTTTGTGCTCGGCTACAGCGATTCAGTTAAGCGAGCGTAAAGTTGCGGGAGTTGCTGTGGCAACTGTTTGGCGTTGCGGATGACCACGTAGTTTTTTTGTCCGAACAGGTAGGGTAGGTATTCATTGGCCCGGTTGTCGATCGTAATGCAGAACGGCGTTATGCCGGCCTGATGCGCCTCCTGAATCGCCTTGCGAGTATCCTCGATCCCGTAGCGACCATCGTACCGGTCTACATCATTGGGCTTGCCATCCGAGAGCAGGAGCAGCAGACGGACGTTGGATTTTTCCCTGGCCAATTGCTGCGAGGCGACCCGAATGGCGGCCCCCATACGGGTGTATAATCCGGGGCGAATTGCCTGAATGCGCCCACGGACTTGATTGTTGAGCCCCTCATTGAAGCCTTTAATCGGGTAATAACGCACCTGGTGCCGGTGGCGGGAGGAAAAACCCGCGATGGCGTGACGGTCGCCGGTCGCCTGCATGGCTTCCGACATTAAAAATAGCCCATCCCGAATCACATCAATCACCTGGTGTTCGTCATCGACGGCCGCTTCGGTCGACAGCGACAAATCGGCCAGCAAAAGACAGCTCAGATTTCGGTGATGACGGCGCATTTCCTTGAAGAGGCCCGTCGAGGCTTCTTTGTGACCCAGCTTCCAGGCAGTGACGGCGCTGAGGTACGCATCCCAGTCGATTTCACTCCCTTGGGCTTGCCCGCGCAGCCACTGTTTGTCGATGCGCAGGTGCTCGAAGAAGGCGCGAATGCGTCTTGCCGGTTTTCGCAAATGGTTGGGCAGGGAGATTTCGGGTGTTTCGCGCGACTGCATCCACTCAATCTGGCAGTGGTTGTCCTGCATAAGCTGTTTGCGATAGTCCCATTCGGGGGTCGTCATCCCATGCAGGAGGCAAAAGTCATCGTAATCCGATCCGGGTAAATCCAGGTCGAACTTGAGCCGCTGTTTGACCTGGCCTGAGCTGTTAGAAACGGCAAATTCATCCAGATCATTCGCCGCTTTTTCAGCTTCCATGTCCTCATCTTCTTCGTGCGGACGATCGACCTGGGTAAATTCGGCCCACGAAAACAGGCTTTCGAGTCGAAAGGCCAACAGCCCTTCGTTTTCCTTGTTATGTTCCTTGCGCTTGGCTGCCCGGCGGTGATGGGTTTCAACCTCTTTGACTTCATGAGTGTCGGAGGTGATGTCGGAGCGTTGGGTTTGCGTTCGCGCTGCTTTCTGGGGCGGAAAGGGGTGCAACCAGAGCGGAACTGGATCCAGCGTGGTGGGGTCAATGATGTCGGACGCCCCCACTTCAGGATTAAGAATAAGGCTGCGTAAGTGTTGCTCCTGGCGGGCCAGATCTTCGCGGGGCGGCATATGACGCTGAGCGATGTGCGCCATTGCCAGGCTAGTGTAGACGGCGTTGAGCCCTGGCCACTGGCGCAGCGTATTAATGACTAGCGTCTGACTATGAGGGAGCCAGTTCAAGCATGCTGTGCTGGAACGATCCTGTGTGGCGGCGAGGGCGCAGAGCCAGAAATAGAGCGCTTCGTTTAAGGCTTTGTCTGGGTAAAGTGCCAGGCTGCCGGGCACATATAACGTTTCATCGTCGACCCAGCAAAACTGAACCTGCCACTCTCGCCCTGCAATGCGGGACAGTAGCGTGCGTCGTGCATGCCATTGTTCACGGGTTGCCGCTTGAATGGACAGGGCGGGGGTTCCGCCAAAGGCGCGGAAAAACAGACCCAGCTGCTTCTGTATTTGTTTGAGTTCGACCCGCGCCTCGGGGTAGTCCGGTTGTGCAGCGCGCGTGATCCAGCGATGCCAGAGTTTTCCAACGGCTTCTTCCATGGCTAGCTCCACCAGCTACGCGGTGCAAAGAGATCAAAGGGACGCTGATTGCGTACCCTGATATAACCGACCACGCCAATCAGAATCAGCAGGGTGTGGCCCAGCGTAAAATAGAGGATGAGAATTACCCAGGTCCAGGGCGAGTGGAGACCTCCAGCCAAAACGATCAGTCCGCTCACACCCGCGAGCAACAGTCCGGCCAACAGACTGGCGGTGAGTGCCTGACGGGTGTGGTGAAGTGCTCCGGCATTTTGAAGCGCCTTGCACCGATAGTACTGACGAATCTGTAATAGAAAGGCCAGTCCCGGCAGAAAGCTGATATTCAGCAGATAAAGGAGATAAGCGTTTGCACCTTTGCGGGCCAACTGCTCTGCTGAATCCGTCATACTCAGCCCTCCATGACGGCCCCAAGGACCTGCATCAGTGCGTTGACGGTCGCTTCATCGTCTGAAAGGGGTTCGGCGATCGCAGCCCGGCAGGCGGTTTTCCAATCCAGGCCACTCTGCATCAGGCTCGCACAATAGACCAGCAGGCGCGTGGAAACGGATTCTTCCAGATCGTGATCCTGCAAACGTCTTAATGCTTGAGCGGCCTCAACCAGCTGTGCAGCCAGATGGCCGGCAACGCCGCTTTCTGTCTGGATAATCTCGCGCTCGAGAGCCGGTGCCGGGAAGTCAAACCGCATTGCAACAAACCGCTGACGCGTGGAGGGTTTCATGCCTTTAAACATGTTCTGGTAACCGGGGTTGTAAGACACCACCAGCATGAAGTTGTCCGGCGCACGTAAGGTTTCGCCGGTTCGCTCTATCGGTAGTTCTCGCCGGTCATCAGAAAGCGGGTGAAGCACGACGGTCGTGTCTTTGCGGGCTTCAACCACTTCATCCAGGTAACAGATACCGCCCCCGCGAACGGCGCGTGTCAGGGGGCCGTCGTTCCATACGGTATCGCCATCCTGTAACAGATGGCGTCCCACCAGATCGGCGGCGGTGAGGTCATCATGGCAAGCGACGGTATAAAGAGGTAAGCCTAGACGGGCGGCCATGTGACGAACAAACCGGGTTTTTCCACAACCAGTTGGACCTTTGAGCAGCACCGGTAATTGGTGGCGGAAAGCATGTTCAAATAGGGTGATTTCGTTAGTTTGCGGGGAGTAGAAAGGGATTTCGCTCATACATGTACGACCCGATAATTCTGTACTACTTAAAACAAAAAGCCCGTGAGCATTTGCAGTGAATGCTCGCGGGATGGGTGCTCTCCGTTAGGAGTTCGCTTCCTGAGGATTACCTTTGACGAAAAAGCTGACAATGTAAAGAATCAAGCCAATTGTAAAGACGACGCCCGCCACTTCGCGCATCCAGTAAAACAGCGCAACCTGATCCTGTGCCGCCATGAAGGGCAGAGGGTTTGGCTGGTAGCGTTGCAGCCAGACTTGCAGAATGCCGGCGGCAGTCAGGAACAGGGTGATGAAGACCATGGACACGGTCATCAGCCAGAAGCTCCACATTTCCACTACTTGGGCCCGGTTGTTCATTGCCGTACCGATACCACGCAGTTTGGGCATGGCATAGGAGATGATCGTCAGCACGATCATGGCATACGCGCCGTAGAAGGCCATGTGCCCATGCGCGGCGGTGATCTGGGTGCCATGGGTGTAGTAGTTGACTGGCGCCAGTGTATGCAGGAAGCCCCAGACGCCTGCGCCCAGAAAGGCCATGACGGCAGTCCCCATCGCCCACAGGACGGTCGCCTTGTTGGCGTGCTGTTTGCGGCGTTTGTTGACCATGTTGAAGGCAAAGATCGTCATCATGAAGAACGGAATCGGTTCCAAAGATGAAAAGATGGAGCCCAGCCACTGCCAGTATTCAGGTGTGCCAATGAAGTAGTAGTGGTGACCCGTTCCGATAATCCCGGTGATCAACGCGGCTGCAATGATCACGTAGAGCCACTTGTCGATGACCTCGCGGTCTACACCGGTGGTTTTAATCAACACATAGGCCAGAATTGAACCGAGGATCAGTTCCCACACACCTTCCACCCACAGATGCACGACCCACCACCAGAAATACTTGTCCAGCACCAGGTTTTCGGGATTGTAGAAGGAGAACAGGAACATCACCGCCAGTCCGACCAGTCCGGTCAGCATGACGACGTTGATGACGGTTTTACGACCGGAGAGAATTGTCAGGCCGATGTTGTAAAGAAACCCAAGCGCCACGATGACGATGCCGACTTTGGTAATCGTGGGCTGTTCCAGAAACTCACGACCCATGGTGGGTAGTATGTCATTCCCCGTCAGTTTGGCCAGTGTGGCGTAAGGCACCGACAGATAGCCAACGATGGTCAGGGCACCCGCGACCAGGAAAATCCAGAACAGGGCCAGCGCCAGCTTGGGGCTGTGCAGCTCACGCTCGGCTTCTTCTGGCACCAGATAATAAGCAGCACCCATAAAGCCGAACAGCAGCCATACGATCAGCAGGTTGGTGTGTACCATGCGCGCAACGTTGAACGGAATTTCCGGGAAGAGAAAATCACCGATGACGTATTGCAGGCCCATGATCAGACCAAACAGAATCTGGCCGACAAAGAGACCGATTGCAGCGATGAAGTAAGGTTTTGCCACCGCCTGCGACGGGTATTTGAGGAGTGAGGTAGTCATGGCGTTCTCCTTAACCGTTGATGTTGGGGGGCCAGTTATTGGTATCGATTTCGCTGGTCCATTTCAGGAATTCGGCAACGGCATCCAGCTCTTCCTCGCTGAGGTTGAACTGCGGCATGCTGCGTCGGCCGGGTATGCCCTCCACAGGACGGCTCTGGATAAACGCCTTGATGGCGTCTTTGGACTGACCAAAGCGTTGGTACACATTGCCGAGTTCCGGTGCAAAGTAAGCACCTTCACCCAACAGGGTGTGGCACCCGATGCAGTTATTCTCTTCCCATACCTTTTTACCCAGCGCAACCTGTTCCGTAATATTTTCACGGTGATCCCGTTTGGGCAGTCTTGCAGTGGTGTCAAAGGTCAGGGCCAGAAAGACCAGGATGAAAAACACGCTTCCACCCAGATAGATATTGCGGGCCATGGTTTTGGTAAACAGCTCCGGCATGGATCCTCCCCCTTTCGTGCGTCATTCTAAATTTATCGTAAGGTATTATTTTGTGGCCGTCGGATAGCATAGTTGACGAGGATCAATAAGTTGCAGCGGTTTTGGGTGATCTACCCCAAGAGAGGTAGTTGGAGACTCGTCGCCGGTAAGATGTTTCTGAATAGACTTCGGCAATTTTAATAGGCTAATATGAAGTTAAACTTCATAATTGCATAAACTGTATGATTGATCGTCATCTTGCACGCGAGCTTCAACAACTTGCCAGCGAATACCGTATCGTTACGTTGACAGGGCCGCGTCAGGCCGGGAAAACGACGCTCACGCGTCAGACCTTTCCTGATTATACCTATGTCAGTCTTGAGGATCCGGACCAGCGTGCCCTCGCGAATGATGACCCACGTGCCTTCCTGGCGCTGTTCACCTTCTCTTGATGGATTCACCGGGGCCCCCCCCCCCCCCTTCCCCCCCCCCCCCGGGGGAAACCCCCCCCCCCCGGGGCCATATTTCCTCCCCCAGCCATTACCTGGCTCTCCAGAGCGATATCCCAATCTCTTGCGGGCCGCACTCTGCCGCATAGGGCATCTGGCGGTTGATGAGCCAGTAGAATTCTTCTTGCCGGCCATCCATGCCCAATCGATGTACCGATATTGCAATTTATCAGCCTATGTCGAGCAGTTTGGACGTTCGTCAGATGCTTCTGATCAGGGACATGCTCCTGTTTGACAAGTTTGTCAGGCTGTGTGCGGGGCGAATTGGTCAATTGTTTGTTGCCAGCCAATTAGCAAATGAAGTCGGGGTGTCGATTCATACCATCCAGCACTGGCTTTCGGTTCTGGAAGCGTCGTTTATCATTCATCGGCTCCCCCCTTTTCACGAAAATATCGGTAAGCGTCTGGTCAAAGCGTTCAAGCTCTATTTTGTTGATGTTGGACTGGCGGCCTGGCTGTTGGGCATTGAGACCGCGTCGCAGATTCAGCGCGATCCTTTACGGGGGGCGCTCTTTGAGAATCTGGTGGTCATGGAGTTGATTAAGGCGCGCGCCAATCAGGGACAGGATCCCCAACTGTTTTTTTATCGGGACAGCAATGGCAATGAGGTTGATGCCTTGTTTAAGCGTGGACGGAGGTATACGCCAATAGAGATCAAATCCGCGGCGACGTTCCACCAACGGTTTCTGAAGGGGCTCGAGGCGTTCCGCCGTGCTTATCCTGAAGGGGCTGAGCTAGGTTTCCTGATATACGATGGAGCGATGTCTCCGTCCCGTTCAGGGCGCCGCTTATTGGCAGTCCAGATAGGTCGAGGCATTTTTCAGCCTGACCAGTCTGATGCGCGCCCCTGGTCGATGATCTGCTTCAGTTCTTCGGCAAAGGGGTACTGCCGATTGATCATCCAGTAAAAGTCTTCCTTTTGGGCATTCTCGATGGACTGGTATTTTATGGCACTGGCGTATTGATAGCTCTTGAGTTCCGTCAACAGGACTTCCTTGCGGGCCAACCCCAGGTCGCAGCGATCCAACCGGGTTAAGTCCAGCACTTTGGCCAGGTCTTCGGAAACGCGTTCCACCTTGGTGTCGTCAATGGTGAAGTTGCTGTAGGTGTAACCGGCCTGGCCACATAAATTCAGGGTCATCACCAGCCCCCCCCCCCCCCCCCCCCACCCCGCCCCCTTTTTTCGCGTTCGGGGTTTTTTTTTTTTTTTTTTTCCCCCCCCCCCACCCCCCCTTCCCCCCCCCCCCCCACCCCCCCCCGCCCCCCCCCCCCCGGTGTGCCCCCCCCCGTGGGTGCCGCTTCCCCCCCCCAAAATTTTTAGAACAAACCCCCCCCCCCACCCCAAGGGGGCGCATCAGGATCTTTGTTCAGCAGGCTGAAGGGCGGCCAGCCTGCATCTTCGGCACAGACGGTCACGAGTGTTTTGGACCAGTCCGTTTCTGCTGCATTGGCAAAACAGGCTGTGCCGCAGCAGCTAAGACCAGCAAGGAAAAGGAGGAGGCTTCAAAAGGCGATGCACCTTGCCAATGGTTTCTACCAGTGTAGGTGATAATCGAAATGCCTGCCACGCGCGGTGATTTTGTGGCGGTCTAAGGCTCCCGCCTTTGGGGGGGAGGTGCTACACTAGGCAGATTGTTTCAGTTAAAGGAATGCTGATTGTGCTGACAACTGTCATTTTATGTGGCGGGTCGGGAACCCGTCTGTGGCCCCTTTCCCGCGAAGCCTACCCCAAGCAGTTTCTGGATTTGATGGGCGAGGGAACCTTGCTGGCAGAAACCATCGCACGCGTGGGCTGGACCCGCGATCAGGGCCGCCTGACGGTCGTGTCCAACGAAGAACATCGTTTTCTGGTCGCGGCAACCCTGCAGTCGTATGTCAGGAACAGCCAGTCGTCGATTATTCTTGAGCCTTGCGCACGCAACACGGCACCGGCCATCGCCCTGGCAGCATTGGAAGCCCTGCATCACGATGCCAACGCGGTGTTGCTGGTGCTGCCAGCGGATCACGTGATTCGCAACACGGCTGCTTTTCGGGCCGCCGTGGATCAGGCCTTGCCGCTGGCAGAAGCAGGCAAGCTGGTAACCTTTGGGATTGTGCCGGATAGCCCTCAAACAGGCTACGGCTACATTAAAGCGCTGGTCAAGAGTGGTGCGCCCGCGCCGGTCGAACAGTTTGTCGAAAAGCCTGATCTGGCAACGGCCCAGTCTTATGTCGAATCGGGTCAGTATTTCTGGAACAGCGGCATGTTTCTGTTCCGGGCGGATCGATTTCTGGCGGAATTGAAGGTGTTCCGACCTGACATTTATCAGGTGTGCAGTGATGCGTTTGCGGGCCGGGCAACGGATCTGGACTTTGTTCGTGTGGATCAGAAGCGATTCGCGAGTTGTCCCGAGGACTCGATTGACTATGCTGTGATGGAAAAAACCCGTGACGCGATGGTTGTTCCATTGGATGCGGGTTGGAGTGATGTAGGCAGTTGGTCAACGCTGTGGGAAATCCAGCCCCATGATAGTCATGAAAATGTCACGCGCGGCGATGTGATTACCGAAGATGTCAACGGCAGTTATATTCACGCAGAAGGTCGACTCGTCGCGGCGCTGGGTGTGAACGATACCGTCATTGTGGAAACGGATGACGTCGTGCTGGTGGCAGCCAGGGATCGGGTGCAGGACATCAAGAAGCTGGTGGCCCATGTCAAGAATCGTGACCGCAGCGAGCACCGTTTTCACCGCCGCGTTCACCGTCCCTGGGGGACGTATGAAGGTATCGCCCAGTCGGACCGTTTTCAGGTCAAACGCATCATGGTCAATCCCGGCAGCAAGTTGTCACTGCAAAAACATCATCACCGCGCAGAGCACTGGGTGGTGGTCAAAGGCACAGGCCTGGTGACGCGTGGCGAGGAGAAGATCTTACTTTCGGAAGACCAGTCCACCTATATTCCCCTGGGCATGGTGCATCGACTGGAAAATCCCGGCGTGATTCCGCTGGAAATTATTGAAGTGCAGACCGGCAGTTATCTTGGTGAAGATGACATCGTGCGCTTCGAAGATACCTATGGACGTTCCTGAGGAAGTACGATGGATCTGAGTGCATTCAAAGCCTATGACATCCGGGGTCGGGTTCCCGATCAGCTGAATGAAACCTTTGCCGAGCGTCTCGGCAGGGCCTTTGTTGAAGTGACGGGTGCGAAACGCGTGGTGGTCGGTGCTGACATCCGCTTGTCCAGTCCACCGCTGACCGAAGCCCTGATTCGGGGTCTGTTGGCTGCCGGCAGTGATGTTTATGACATCGGGTTGTGTGGCACAGAGCAGGTCTATTTTGGCACATTTCACTATGGTATGGATGGCGGCATCATGGTGACAGCCAGTCATAACCCCATGGATTACAACGGTATGAAACTGGTCGGGCGCAATTCAGTGCCGCTCAGTTCCGATACTGGCTTGCTGGCCATTAAAGAACACATGGATGGCATCTGTGTCGATGCGGCAACCCCCGGAACACGCCATACGCTCAATGTGATGGACGATTTTGTTCAACATTTGCTGGGTTATGTGAATCGCAGTGCGCTCAAGCCCCTCAAAATTGTGGTGAACGCCGGCAACGGCGGTGCCGGATTGGTAGTCGATGCGCTTGAGGCGCATTTACCGTTTGAGTTCATCAAGATCGATCATGTGCCAGACGGCACCTTCCCACATGGCGTTCCCAATCCGTTATTACCCGATAATCGTGAGCGTACCCGTCAGGCGGTGCTCGATTCGGGTGCGGATCTCGGCATTGCCTGGGATGGTGACTTTGATCGTTGTTTCCTGTTTGATGAAAAAGGCGGTTTTATCGAGGGCTACTACATGGTCGGACTGCTGGCGGAAGTCTTTCTCGCCAAGTCGCCGGGAGCCAAGATCATCCACGATCCGCGTCTAACCTGGAACACCGTCGACGTCGTCAAGGCCGCGGGTGGTGAACCCGTGCAATCAAAAACCGGACATGCGTTTATTAAGGAACGTATGCGCCTGGAAGATGCGATCTATGGGGGAGAGATGAGCGCGCATCACTACTTCCGTGACTTTGCCTACTGTGATTCCGGCATGATTCCCTGGCTGCTGGTGGCTGAACTGATCTGCACGACGGGCAAGACCCTCGGCCAGTTGGTGGCAGAACGGATTGCCGCATTTCCGGCCAGTGGTGAGATCAACCGCAAGCTGGACAATCCTGCCAGCGTCATTGAGGCGATTGAGTCCCAGTTTGCCCGCGAAGCCATCAAGGTCGAAAAAGTCGATGGTCTGAGCATGGAATTTCCAGAGTGGCGTTTCAATCTGCGGATGTCCAATACGGAGCCGCTGGTGCGTCTGAATGTGGAAAGTCGCGGTGATCAGGCCCTGATGGAAGAGAAAACCGAGGATATGCTGCGACGACTGGATAGTCTCTAACTTGACCCCAGCCCTTTCTGCCGGTCATCATGAAATACGCCCATGACCGGCAGTTGGCATTCGGCATCGGTGTACGTCAATCTCCGAAACCGATAGGAAAAATGTTCATGAATAAGAAACGCATTGCCTCCCTGTTCCTGATGCCGCTGTTGAGCCTGCCTGTACATGCCGATAATCATCGGTCACCCGCACCAAGCGGGGCAGAAGTCTATTTCATCTCTCCCGCCGAAGGGTCGACTGTCAGCAATCCGGTGAAGGTGCAATTCGGCCTGAAAGGAATGGGGGTTGCGCCCGCAGGTGTAGAGAAGGAGAACACGGGGCACCATCATCTGTTGATTGACACGGATCCGGCGAGTCTGGATATGAATCAGCCTTTGCCTGCGACGGATCTGGTGCGTCATTTTGGCGGGGGGCAGACGGAAGTTGAGTTGACCTTACCGGCAGGAGATCACTCCTTGCAACTGTTGCTGGGGAATTTTATGCATGTCCCCAATGCGCAGCCCGTGATGTCAAATAAAATAACGATACATGTCAAATGAGAATATCCACTTCATCCAAAGTGTCCCGAATCAGCAGGTAACTATCCCGGCGGGCCGGTGAAACCTCTCCGGCCTCGACTGCGCGGGTGAGGGCGCAGCCAGGATCCTGAAAATGTTTGCAGTCGCGGAAGCGGCAGTGGCCATCATAGCGGCGCAGTTCCTTGAAGCCGTCAATCAATTCCTTTTCTTCGATATGCCAGAGCCCAAACTCACGGATGCCAGGTGAATCCACCAGATCACCGCCTTCCGGCAGGTGGTAGAGATAGGCGGTGGTTGTCGTATGCGTGCCTTTGGCCACGGCTTCCGACAGGCCGCCTACCTTGAGCGTTTCTTCGGGAAGCAGCGCCTGGATCAGCGAGGATTTACCGACACCGGATTGCCCCACCAGGACGCTGGTCTTGCCGACCAAAAACGTCCGCAGGGCACCCATCTGCGTGCCTGAACTGGCCGATACGCGAATACAGGGGTAGCCGAGGGCTTCATAAAAAGCGATCAGGGCGGGTACCTCACTGTCAGGCGCCAGTAAGTCGGTTTTATTAAGAATTAAGGCGGGCTGAATGCCACTGAGTTCAGCTGCGACCAGGTAACGGTCAATCAGGTTGGGGTGCGGTTCGGGCTGAGAGGCGATGACGATGCCGATGACATCGATATTGGCCGCCACGGGTTTCAATGCCCGAAATTTATCAGGCCTGGATAACAGGGAGGAGCGGGGCTGGATGGCGATCACGACGCCGTCCTGATCCTTCCCGGCGCGCCAGATAACCTTATCGCCGGTGACCAGCGGGCCCAGGTTGGTGCGGGCGTAACAGCGAAACCCTTGTCCCTTGGTTTCATCGGCCAGGCTCTCGACTTGCAGCGTTTGGCCGTAGTGGGCGATGATGAGTCCCTCCTGTTCGGACGAGAGTTCGCCATCCTCCAGCGACGAGGCTTTGAGTGCAGATTTTTCGGCACGAATCAGGTAGGCTTCCTGCTTCTTTTGAATGCGCCACTTTTGTTGCCGGGTCAGGTTGCGCTTGGCCATGTGCTTTACAGTTGGGTGTTAATGCGCCCTATGTTAAGGAGAAAGATTCGACATGTCACACACTGAACGCTTGATCTGGGTAGATCTGGAAATGACGGGGCTGGATCCTGAGCATGACCGCATCATTGAAATGGCGGCGATTGTCACCGACGACAACCTCAACATCGTTGTGGAAGGCCCGGTGATTGCTGTGTACCAGCCACCCGAAGTGCTGGCACTGATGGATGACTGGAACCAGAAGACACATGGCGGCAGTGGTCTGTTGCAGCGTGTCAAGGATAGCAAGGTCAGTGAACAGGAGGCCGAGCAGCAAATGCTCGAATTCCTCAAAACCCATGTCAAACCAGGCTCATCACCCCTGTGCGGGAACTCCATCGGCCAGGATCGGCGTTTTCTGGTGAAATACATGAAGACCCTTGAGGCATTCTTTCACTACCGAAACCTTGATGTCAGCACGCTCAAAGAGCTGGCGCGGCGCTGGAAGCCGGACATTCTGCCGGGTTTCACTAAAAAAGCGACCCATCTGGCACTGGACGATGTGCGGGAGTCGATTGATGAACTCAAATATTACCGTGAGCATTTTTTGAGTCTTTAAATACGTGGGGTAGTTAATTGCCCTACCTGCGTTCGCCAAACAAGGAGAAAAATAATGACAAATGTTGCTGTAATCCTGTCGGGCTGTGGCTATCTGGATGGTGCCGAAGTGTTCGAAGCTGTGCTCAGTCTGCTGGCGCTTGAGCGCCGGGGGGCGAAATACCAGTGTTTTGCGCCTGATAAACCCCAGATGCATGTGGTCAATCACGTGACGGGCCAGGTTGTTGAAGGGGCTGGTCGCAATGTGCTTGAAGAGGCAGGGCGTATTGTGCGTGGAAAGATCAAACCGCTCAGTGTATTGAAGGCCGCTGACTTTGACGCGCTGGTTGTACCGGGTGGCTATGGTGCCGCCAAGAATCTGTGTGATTTCGCCGTGAAGGGCAGTGCGATGCAGGTCGATCCTGAGGTGCTGCGGGCCACACGGGAATTTGCCCAGGAGGGCAAGCCGGCGGGTTACGTGTGTATTGCACCGGCAATGATCGCTGCGATTTATGGCAAAGGTACAACCTGCACAATCGGTACCGACTCTGACACCGCTGCGGTGTTGGAGGCGATGGGTGCGCGTCATGAGAACTGCCCGGTTGAGGGCGTGGTTGTAGACGAGGCCCGTAAGGTGGTTTCGACGCCCGCCTACATGCTGGCGCATTCGCCGCTGGATGCAGAAAAGGGCATTACCCGCCTGGTCAATCAGGTGTTGGATTGGGTGAGATAAGAGCGCACTGGGGCGCGTTGGGCGCCCTAGGGTTTATCCTGAATCAGCACCCAGGGCATGAGCACGACGGCCCACAGTTCGCGGTTTTCCTCGAAGTAACGTTGGGCATCACTGATCGTTACCTCTCCCACCTGTCCGGCATCCATCCATTGACGTAATTGTGCCGCATTGTCGGCGGCGAGTTCGCTGGCTACGGTAAGCAAATCCAGCTCCGCCGCCACACGCACGATGTGCCCCCGTGCGTAAAAAGTTTGCAGGTCTTTCCAGGCAATACGAGAGGTTTCCTGGTTGAGCTTAGTGCGGATATCATCACTTTCAGGTGTCCGGTTCACGGGAGCTTATCTCCTTGATGTTGAGTGAGTGCCCATTCGACATGCGTTCGTACCAGGGCAGATGGATCGTTGCGGCGGGCCTTCAGACTCTCGATGACGGCGGATGATGTGGGGGCGTTGCCCAATCCGACTGCCAGATTGCGCAACCAGCCTTGATACCCTGTACGGCGGATAGGCGAGCCCTCCGTGCGTGTGAGAAATTCTGTTTCTGTCCAGGCAAACAGTTGAATCAGAGAGGCACTGTCGAGCTGGTGGCGGGGTGTGAAGTCGGTTTCGCCGGTAAAGCTGGCAAATTTGTTCCAGGGGCAGCCGATCTGACAGTCATCGCAACCAAATACGCGATTCCCCATCAGCGGGCGCAGGTCTTCGGGAATGGGCCCTTTAAGTTCTATCGTCAGGTAGGAAATACAGCGGCGCGCATCCAGCAAATGTGGCCCGACAAAGGCCTGCGTGGGGCAAATATCCAGGCAGGCGGTGCAACTGCCACAATGCGTCGACGAAAACGCTGCATCCACCGGCAGGGGCAGGTTGGTCAGAAGCTCGCCGAGGAAGAAGTAGGAGCCGACTTTGGGGTGTATTAACAGCGTGTTTTTTCCGATCCACCCCAAACCAGCTTTTTCTGCAAAGGCTCTTTCGAGCACGGGCGCGCTGTCGACAAAGACGCGGTAATGCGTACCGGCCACCTGGGTTTGCAGAAAGTCGCCCAATTGCTTCAGGCGCTGGCGCAGCACCTTGTGGTAGTCTCGCCCCAGTGCATAGCGGGAAAGGTAAGCCTGCTCCCCGTTTTCGAGCTGGGTGAGCGCGGGGTGTCCGTCCGGCCAATAGTTCATCCGCACACTCACCACACGCAAGGTTCCCGGTTCCAGTTCGTCGGGACGACTGCGTTTGGTTCCGTGACGGGCCATGTAGTCCATGTCGCCGTGATATCCTGCGTCCAGCCAGCGCTGGAGCGCTGCTTCGTGCGAGCCTGGTTGGGTGTCCGTGATGCCCAGCTCGGCGAAGCCCAGTTCACCTGCCTTGACTTTGAGACTTTCAGCCAGGTGCTTGAGTCGGGCTTCGTCGAGGGTGGGTGTGGGGCGATCGGCCATGGTGGGCAATGCTATTTCTGTCGATAAGGAATCTGGCAGTATTCTACACCACGACGCGGATTGATGCCGGATTTCGCCAAAAACATGCGAATGGAGTTCATGCTCAATTCAACTGAACTGGTGGGACCAAGGTAGAGGTGCTCGATGGGCAGGATGCCTTCGCGCTCGCCAAGCAGAGCAAATTCAAAATAAGGCACCAGCATTGAGGTGCCCTCGCGGAATTTGACCGGTGCGTTAATGAAGTCGTTAATCACGGGGGACACAATGCGCCACTCTTCCTCTTCCTGAAATGAGGGGTGCTTGAGCACCGCCGCTATCCTCAGCAAATCGCTTTCAATTTCGCCAAACAGATGGGGCTCATCCGTGACACGGGCATGCAACGCTTCCACGGCGTCCACAACCTGAGCAATCAGCTGTGCCTGACGGGCAGGATCATAGACACACTTGCCGATTTCAAACTGTTGGCTGCGCGCGCAAGCAAGAATGGACGCTGGTTGCAAGCCGATGCTAACGCCCTTTCCGGGAGAGCTATAGCCACGCCATTGGCTAAGCAGGTTGCCGTTAGTGCGAAATGAGGCCGCAAACAGCATGTGACCGTTGGTGATGCGGTTGGCGATCCAATCCAGAAAGCGGGTCAGCAGCCCCGGATTGGGATGACCCTTGGCTGTCCGGCGATTGACCTCCTGGCGCACCAGGTCGGCAGTATGGCGGAGCTCTGCCGAATCGTTCATGTAGCGAATATCGCTGGCCCACAGTGTGCGCCGTTGGACAATGCCCATAAAGCCCGAAAAGGTGGTGTAGTGGTAGAGGGTTTCAGAGGGTGTGTGGGCGTAAAGTTGTGCGGTAATGTCTTTGATCATGCCAGGTAGCTCTGCAATTGCTCACGCGTATCAATATCGTCAAGAATGCCGGGATCGTCTACCTCGTGCCTGATAATCATTGCAGCAAGGCCGGGATCACGCAGCCAGTGGCCAGCGCCGACATCGCCAGAAAGGTTCTCCAGATGAAGTTGCATTGCGTGGCTGAAGAGTACTGGGTGACCCCGTTTCCCGTTAAATGTTGGCGTTATGATAAAGGGCTGCCCGACTCGTTCTGCAAGTAGCTGTAAGTCATAAAACGTTTGAGGCGCAACGAACGGCATGTCACCCAAAAGAATGCCGATCCAGTCCAGGTTGTGTTGCGCTCGCAGCGTGCGGATGCTCCAGGCAATCACGTGGCCCATGCCGAGTGGCGCCTCGGGGCACACCAGGAGATGTTGCGCTTGATTCGGACTTTGCCTGAAATGCTTTACCAGAACCTCAATCAACGCAGGGTTGTCGGGGCGCGTGATGACATACACGGGGGTGGCTTGGGGTAGCTTTTCAAGCGTATGCAGAATCAAGGGGCGCCCATCCCGCAGTGGCGCCAGCAATTTATCGCCATTGAAACGTGAGGAGCGACCGGCGGCGAGAACCAGCCACACCATCAGCGCAGCGCTTCCAGCAGGCAGACGTCGTCGTATCCCTCAGCGATGCGTCCGGAGGCAGAGCCTCGCCGTAGATGGTTGCGCACCTGGGTCAGCTGCGAGATGGCCGACAACGCAATTTCGCCGGGCGTTTTACTGGCAATTGGCAGACCCACCGGCGCCACCAGATGGGCAAGTTGTCGAGGCGTTATACCGAGTTGCTGCAAACGATCGCGGCGTGCGCGCGAGGTCTGCTCAGAGCCCATGGCGCCGATGAAAAAAGCGCGCGTCTGCAGGGCCTCCATCAGGGCCAGATCATCGACGCGTGGATCGTGGCTGAGGGTAATGATGGCCGAATGCTCGTCGTGAAAGTGTTCCGCGATGAGCCGATCTGGATTGGCATGCAACACGGGGACGGGATGCAGGGGATAAAGTGCCAGATACGACGCTCGGGGATCGCACACCGTCACCTCGAAATCGACCGCTTCGGCAAATTGTGCTGCATACCGGGTGACTTCACCCATTCCGACCAATAGGAGCTGGTCTGACGGACTGAGCGAAATCGAGACCCGGTTATGGGTAAACTGCACGGCAGCCTGAAACTTATCGGGGAGTGGACTCAGCTGGGTCTGACCGCTGAAGAGGCAGACGTCGCGTGCGATGGGGCGCCGTGCCTGCAGGGCGCTGACCAGTTCCCGGAAGTGTTGCTGCTGCAGCGCATCGGGAGTCAGGTGCTCCAGTATTAAATGGAGTTGACCTCCGCAGGGCAGGGAAAAACGTGATTGATCCTCAGCAGATTGGCCATAACGAAGCCGCCAGGGGCCTTTCGAACGCGCCGCACGCTGCAAGAGAGTGCCTGAGGCCAGATCCTCGAACAGGGCTTCCTCGATACACCCACCGGAAACCGAGCCCACCGCCCCTTGTCCGGCACAAAAGGCCATCATGGAACCGAGAGGGCGGGGCGCCGAGCCGAAGGTGCGCACAACCGTGCAAAGCCAAACGGCGTGACCGGCGTCCAGCCAGGCACTGACCTGTTGTATGACACTGGCCTGAGCGCCCCGCATGGCCGGCCTCACGCCAAGCGCAGGGGCAGGCTACGCAGGCGCTGACCCGTTGCGCGATAGAGGGCATTCGCAACCGCGGGCGCGATGGGTGGCAGGCCCGGTTCACCCACCCCGGTGGGGCTTTCCTGACTCTCGACCACTATCACCTCGATGTCTGGCGATTCATTCATGCGCAGCATGGGGTAATCATGGAAGTTCGATTGTTCCACAGCGCCTTCCTTGAGCGTGATTTCACCGTAGAGCGCTGCCGTTAGACCGAAAATGATGCCGCTTTCCATTTGGGCGACAACGATATCCGGGTTCACGACCTGTCCGCAATCCACCGCACAGGTGACTTTGTGGACGCGAATCCTGCCCTGCTCAACACTGACTTCGGCGATTTCAGCGACGACCGTGCCAAAGCTTTTGTGCACGGCAAGGCCATGAAAATGCCCCTCGGGCAACGAATATCCCCAGCCTGCGCGCTCGGCGGCGAGTTTGAGTACGTTCTGATGGCGCGGGAAATTTTGCAGGCGCTTCAAACGGAAGGACAGCGCATCTTCACCGGCTTTTTCAGCCAGCTCGTCCATAAAACTCTCGACCACAAAGCCGTTAAAAGAGTGGCCGACCGCACGCCAATAACTGATCGGAACACCGGGATCGACTTTGACATGGTCCACTGCAATGGCTGAAAAATCGTAGGGCAGATCTTCGGCGCCCTCGATAGCGGAGGTATCCGGCGTAATCCAGGAGGCGAAGTTAGACGAGAAATTTACGATCGCAGGTGGGGTCCAGCCCGGTGCCATCGCGCCAGAGGCATCTTTGGCGTAGTGATCCAGAACGACCGGCGCGGCAATCCGGTGATGCCAGCCCAGTGGCTTGCCAAATCGATCCAGTCCTGCCTTCAGACGATGCAGTGATGCCGGGCGGTAGAGATCGTAGCGGGTATCCTCTTCACGTGACCAGATCAGTTTGACCGGGCGATCGAATTCTTTCGCGATCAGGACGGCTTCGTTGACATAGTCCTGACTCAGGCGCCTTCCGAAACCACCCCCGATAAAAGTGGTATGGATGTGGATGTCACTCTCGGACAGCCCGCTGGCGCGTCGCGCAACATAGCGTGCAATGTCCGGCCCCTGCGTGGGGGCCCAGACATCACAGCGATCCTCGCGGATCCAAACCGTACAATTCTGTGGCTCCATCGTGGCGTGGGCAAGATAGGGCAGGCGGTATTCTGCTTCGACAAGCTGCTCAGCAGTGGCCAGTACTTCATCAAGATCACCGTCATCGCGCACGGAGTCGCCGCTTTCCTCATCCAGCCCAGTGGCATATTGTGCGAAGACTTGTTCTGTCGAGAGAGCACTCAGTTCGTTGGTTTGCCAGTCAGCCTTAACCTGTTCGGCCGCTTTGCGCGCCTGCCAGTAACTCTGGGCGACGACGGCGATGCCTGCATCACAGGCAAAGATACGCTCGACGCCCGCCATGCGTTGTGCCGCTTCCGCATCGAAACCCTTGAGTGTGCTGCCCAGGCGCGGGGCACGGATCAGTACGGCATAGAGCAGATCGTCCGGCTCCTGATCAATGCCGTAATCAGCCAGACCAAAGGATTTCGAACGACCGTCGAGGCGCGCATTGTGCTTGCCGATATAGCGGAACTGGTCTGCCGATTTCAGTTCGGGAGAGGACGGAGCAGACAGGGTGGCGGCCAGCGCGACGAGATCGGCGTAACTGACCTGCTTATCCGAGCCCTGCAGGAAGCAGACGCCATTGGCGGTGCGCACCTGACTTTGATCCACTTGCCAGACCTCAGCGGCCGCTTTGACGAATACCGCGCGCCCGGATGCGCCGGCTTCCCGCAGTCTGACCCAGTTACTGCTGATACTGGTGCTCCCGCCGGTGATTTGCAGTCCAAAGTCAGGTTGCACATAGGCCTTGCCAACGGGCGCGAAGACAACCTCAATGCGTGAAGGATCATAATCCAACTCCTCGCCGAGCAGGGTCGCCATACCGGTCATCGTGCCCTGGCCCATTTCGACACGATCCAGCGTTAATACGCAGGCACCCTGGGAGGTGAATTCCAGCCAGGCATTCGGGCGCAGTGAATTTTCCTGTTGCCCGGGCGGGATCTGGCTACAGCCCGGTAAGTGAAAGGCCAGCATCAGGCCACCACTGCCGGTACCCATGACCTTGAGAAAACGGCGTCGATTAAGTGAGGGGTTTAAAGGCGAGTCAATCATAGGGTTTCTTCCTCTCCCGTCATGGCATTGGTCACGGTTTGGATCGCTTTCAGAATGCGCGGATAGGTGCCACAGCGACAGACGTTACCGGACATCGCCTCCCGAATCTGGGCTTCGGTCGGGTGTGGATTTGCGGCGAGCAGTGCGCTGGCCGACATCAGTTGACCTGACTGACAGTAGCCGCACTGGGGCACACTGTGCTGCACCCAGGCCTTTTGCAGCGGGTGAGGCTGTTCCGGGGTGCCAAGACCTTCAATGGTCATCAGCCGCTGTCCATTGATCGTTGCAACCGGGGTAATGCATGAGCGGATCGCCTGTCCGTTAAGATGGACGGTGCAGGCGCCGCAAAGCCCCATGCCGCAGCCGAATTTGGTGCCTTTCAGTTTCAATTCGTCGCGAATGACCCAGAGGAGTGGCGTGTCGTCCGGGACGTCCAGAGAGTGGACGATCCCGTTGAGCGTAAACGTGACCATGGTGGTGTGACCTTTGCGGGTGTATTGATTTTATTGTTGCGACTTTAAATGACCGGCGGTCATTTGTCTATCGTCCATGTTTTAAGCCGAAGCGTCTCAGTGTAAACTGCCGCACCCGTTTTTCTGTAGTGTCACGGCACGCATTTTCAGAAACAAAATTTTCTACGGGGATCTGGTTAATTAATGCTCTGTTTCGAATATTTGCTATAATTAACAGATGAGTAGGGTTTATTGTTTAAGTGGTTTCTACGTATATGCGCATTCCGCTCCAGGCGACGTTCCGAAAAAAATGTCTGTTTTTCTCACCTCAACAGGTGCGGGAGATGGATGCAAAGGCCATTCAGCGCCTGGGCGCCGAAGGTGGATCCACACTCATGGCGCGCGCCGGTCGAAGCGCCTTTGAATTACTGCTTCAGCGCTGGCCGGCCTGTCACCGCCTGCAGGTACTGTGTGGCGGCGGGAACAATGGCGGGGACGGATATGTCGTTGCCCGACTGGCGCATGAGCGCGGGCTGGATGTGCAGGTCTGGAGCGTGGTTGATCCTAAGAGACTACAGGGGGATGCGGCGCTTGCCTGGCGCGCTGCAGACGAGGCAGGGGTGGCTATCTCAGACTGGAATTCCCAGTGCAGCCTCGATGCCGATGTGGTGGTGGATGCACTGCTGGGGATTGGTCTGGCAGGTGAGGTGAGATCACCTTACCGCGAATTGATTGAAGCCTTGAATCAGAGCCGGGTGCCCGTGTTGGCAATTGATATCCCCTCGGGGCTGTGTGCCCTCACAGGGAGAAGTTTGGGCATTGCCGTTCGGGCAGATGCGACCTTGAGCTTTATTGCCCTGAAGTCTGGTTTGGTTACGGGCGAAGCCAATGCTCATAGTGGGTACCTATGGTTAGACGACCTTGCCTGTGAAGGGGAAGTGAGTCAGTTCCAGCCGCAAGGGGATGTATACACCTTTGACAGTGTCAGTTCGCGGTTTCCACATCGTACGGCCGATGCGCATAAGGGGCATTTTGGGCGGATTCTGGTTGTTGGAGGAGACTATGGTCTGGGTGGTGCGGCAATCCTCGCGGCCGGAAGCGCCCTGCGAGCCGGAGCCGGTAGCGTAACCTGCGCGACGCGGGATGCACACGTTCAGCCAGGGTTAAGCTGCTTTCCCGATATTATGTTTCGCAGTACCGAGCATCACAGTGTTTTGGTGGGACTGATCGCGTCGGCCGATGTGATTGCGATCGGGCCTGGCCTGGGGCGATCACCCTGGGGGGAGATGAGTCTGAGAACGGTGTTAGACAGCGGTAAGCCCCTGGTCATGGATGCGGATGCACTCAATCTGCTGGCGCTCAGTGGCTGGCGCAATCCGGAAAGCGTGCCTCTGGTGCTGACACCGCATCCGGGCGAGGCCGCTCGTCTGCTGGATCAGAGCACAGAGCAGGTCAACGCTGATCGCTATGCGTCTGCGCGAGCCCTGGCGGATCGTTATCGGGGTGTCTGCCTGCTGAAGGGGGCGGGGACGGTCATTGCAGAGGCCGGACGCGCCTCCGTGCATGTCCTGCGGGGAGGTAACCCGGGGATGGCGACGGCGGGTATGGGCGATGTGTTAACGGGTATTATCGCAGGGCTGCTGGGGCAGGGTGTTTCAATAATTGATGCGGCCTGTCTCGGTGCGGCCTGGCATGCTGCCAGCGCAGACAGGTGTGTCGCACGGCAGGGTGAGGCCAGTTTGATGGCCTCAGATGTCCTGCAGGCTTTAGGGCTTACCCGGTCCCGATCCGATGTGAGCTTGCGGTTGCTAGCCCCGGTGCAGGGAGCATGTTGTGCCGATTGACCGCAACTATCTGGCTACAGTCTGCCCCGAGGGGGGGCGCTGGCAGCTGACGCTGAACGGTGAGGAGGCGATGATGGCGTGGGCTGGACGGTTTGGTCGTGCGCTGATACCGCCGTGTGTCGTCTACCTGCAGGGGACGCTCGGCGCAGGTAAAACAACACTGGCCAGAGGTATGCTGCGGGGCTGCGGTGTGCAGGGGGCGGTGAAAAGCCCAACCTATACCCTGGTTGAGCCTTATGAGTTGCCGGAGATGACCTTTTATCATTTTGACCTTTACCGGCTCGGTGATCCGGAGGAGCTCGAATTTATGGGGATCAGGGATTACTTTGGCCCCCGCAACGTGTGCCTGGTGGAGTGGCCGGATAAAGGCTATCCCCTACTGCCAGCCGCAGATATTTGTATTAATCTCGATCTGAGCGACGGCGGAAGGTCGCGACAGTTAACCATTGCGCTGTGCAGTGAAAACAAGAGTGAGGGATCTGTCCCATGCTGAGACTATTTTGCGGACTCGCTGCCCTGTTATGGGCTGCAGGCGCCTGGGCGGGAGCCATGACAAGTGTCCGTGTTCAGGAAAGTGCCGATCATGTGCGTCTGGTGATGGAATTGAGTCAGCCAGCCGAGCACAAAGTGTTTACGATGAGTCAGCCACATCGTGTGGTGGTTGACCTTGAACAAACCCAGCTCAAGGCGAACCTGGGCGCGATCAAAAGTGGTACCGGCGGTATTCGTAATATCCGCAGCGGCGTGCGCGGGCAAGGCGGCTTGCGCCTGGTTTTTGATGTCGACAGTAAGGTATCTACACGAAGCTTTGCGCTGAAACCTGAAGGGCGTGCAGGGCATCGACTGGTCATCGACCTGTATCCGGCTGAAAAGCGCCCGGTGGTCAAACAGTCCGTGTCGGCTGCCAGCAAACCGTCAGGTCCGCCCAGGGATATTATTGTGGTGGTTGATCCCGGCCATGGCGGTCAGGATCCCGGAGCCCTTGGCCCGAATGGCGTTCGTGAAAAGGATGTGGTGTTAAACATTTCTCGCGAGTTGGTAAACCAGATCAATGCCAAAGAAGGGTTTAAGGCCAGGCTGACACGCAATAGTGATGTGTTTATTCCGCTGCGTAAACGAACGGACATTGCACGGGATCATAATGCGGACCTGTTGGTGTCTGTGCATGCAGACGCCTTTAACAACCCCAAGGCGAATGGGGCGTCGGTTTTTGCCCTCTCTAAAAATGGTGCAACCAGTGAAACCGCCAAATGGCTGGCCGAGCGTGAGAACAAGTCGGATCTCATTGGTGGCATGGGGGGCGTGAATCTGGATGACAAAGATCAGGTCCTGGCAGGCGTGCTGCTGGACTTGTCCATGACGGCGAGCATGAATGCGAGCGTGGATGTCGGCGATCGTGTCCTGCGCTCCCTGGGACGGGTCAACCGCTTGCATAAGCGCAGGGTGGAAAAAGCGGGCTTTGTCGTGCTGAAGTCACCAGACATACCCTCGATACTGGTAGAGACCGGTTTCATCTCGAATCCGGGCGAGGCGCAAAAGCTGACGGATTTGGCTCATCAGCGCAGCCTGGCCTCTGCAGTGAGCAATGGTCTGGTTGAGTATTTCAGCCTGACACCCCCCCCCGGAACCTTGCTCGCCGCGCGCAAAAAGCTTGACGGCATCAGTGCGACTTACAAGGCTGCGAAGGGGGATACCTTGAGCGCCATTGCGGCACGTAATAATATCTCGCTTTCCGACCTGATGAGGGCCAATGGCCTGACACAGGAAACCTTATTTGTGGGACAGGTGTTGGTGATTCCAACCTCCTGAACCACGACAGTTAGCATGCGCTCCCTCAAGCGGAGCGCGAGACCGAGGTGTCATGTCCCTGATCAAATCACTGAGTCCGCGGCTTGCCAACCAGATTGCTGCGGGGGAGGTGGTTGAACGACCGGCTTCCGTCATCAAAGAGCTGGTGGAAAACGCCCTCGATGCCGGCGCGCGCCGCATTGACATTGATGTCGAGGAGGGGGGTGTCAAACTCATCCGGGTGCGGGATGACGGTTGCGGCATCGAGAAAGAGGACCTCGGTCTGGCCCTGGCGCGCCATGCCACCAGTAAAATCATCACTCTGGATGACCTGGAAGCGGTTGCCACGCTGGGCTTTCGTGGCGAGGCTCTGGCCAGTATCTGTTCGGTTTCGCGCCTGTCGCTGACGAGTTGCTATCAGGGGTGTAGTGAAGGCTGGTGCGTGACAGCCGAAGGACGCGACCTGAAACCTCAGTTGGCGCCCGCCGCGCATACCCAGGGATCCACGGTTGAGGTGCGGGATCTATTCTATAATACGCCCGCTCGCCGCAAATTCCTCCGTTCGGAGAAGACTGAATTTGCCCATATTGAAGAGGTCGTCAAGCGCCAGGCCCTAAGTCGCCCAGGTGTGGCCTTTAACCTGCGTCACAACGGCCGGGTAATCCATCAGGTGCGTCCAGTTGCAAGTGAGAATGACGAGCGCCGTCGACTCATGGCGCTGCTTGGACAGCCGTTTATGGAGCATGCGGTGCGAGTTGAGCGCGAAGGCAGTGGCATGGTGCTCTCGGGTTGGGTGGCTGAACCGGCCTTTTCGCGAAGTCAGGCCGATCTGCAGTATTTCTTTGTTAACGGCCGGGTGATCCGCGATCGTTTAGTGGCTCATGCCGTTCGTCAGGCCTACCAGGATGTGCTCTATCATGGGCGCCATCCAGCGTTCGTGCTCTACTTTGAAATAGATCCTTCCCAGGTTGATGTGAATGTGCATCCCACCAAGCATGAAGTTCGCTTCCGGGAAGGGCGCATGGTACATAATTTTCTCTATGGATCGCTGCACCGTGCCCTGGCGGATATTCGCCCTGAAAATCGCAGCTCAGCGGCGCAGGAGAGGGCAACGCTGGAGATGGCGACACCGGCGCTTATGCCAGCCCGTTTACCGGATTCCGCCTTCGGGACGCAAACGGCACTGACCTTAACGGATCGTCCTGCCTTGAGCGCGGCATCTGCTTCCTCATCGTTTTCGCCGCCTCCAGGCACCTTTTCCGCGCCGGTCGCGGATGTGCAGCGCACCCTGGAGGCCTATGGGCAGCTCTACGGTCGAACTGAATCGATCGCCCCGCCATCGGGCGCGGCGGGAGAGGGGGCGCCTCCACTCGGCTATGCGCTCGCCCAGTTACATGGTATCTATATCCTCGCGCAGAATCAGGCGGGACTGATACTGGTAGACATGCATGCTGCCCATGAGCGCATCGTGTATGAGCGACTGAAACAGTCTATTGGTACCCACTCCGTGGTGCGCCAACCCCTGTTAGTGCCCTTGAGTCTGGCGGTGAGTCGCAGTGAAATGCTGCAGCTTGAAGAGTCAGACGAGTTTATTCAGGAGTATGGTCTGACGCTGGAGCCTGCAGGCCCGGAAACCATTGTGGTTCGTCAGGTGCCGGCGTTGTTGGCCCGATCGAATATTGAACGTCTGGTGCGCGACGTTCTTTCGGATCTCATGACGCACGGCCGTTCATCCCGCATTGAAGAGCGCAGGAATGCGCTGCTGGGCACCATGGCCTGTCATGGTGCCGTTAGGGCAAACCGGCAGTTGACCCTACCGGAAATGAACGTGCTGCTTCGGGATATGGAAGCGACCGAACGCAGTGGTCAATGTAATCATGGTCGACCGACCTGGGTGCAGCTCGATATGGCTGCACTGGATAAACTCTTTATGCGGGGGCGATAAGTGACCTTACCATTGGCGGTATTGTTAATGGGGCCAACAGCCGCCGGTAAAACCGCATTGGCCATGGCGCTGGCGGATGCCATGCCCTGCGATTTGATTAGCGTGGATTCGGTACTGGTCTACCGGGAAATGGATATTGGTTCAGCGAAACCCGATCGTGAAACGCTGGCGCGTTATCCCCATCAACTGATTGATATCCGCGATCCTGCAGAAGCCTATTCTGCAGCGGAGTTCCGCGAGGATGCCCTTAAGGCGATACAGACAGCTGTCGGACGGGGGCGTCTACCTGTCCTGGTGGGCGGTACCAGCATGTACTTCAAGGCATTGTGTCAGGGGATTGGCGATTTGCCCAGTGCTGATCCTGCGATTCGCAGGCGATTGGAGGAGGAAGCCCTTCAGTTTGGGTGGGGCGCTTTGCACCAGCGTTTACAGTCGCTGGACCCTTTGGCGGGTGAGCGCATTCATCCGGCCAACCGGCAACGCATTCAGCGGGCCCTGGAGGTGATTGAATTGAGCGGTCGCCCGATTTCAAGTTTCTGGCAGTCTGGCGAGGGGGGAGATGGCGAGGTGGATTGGGATCGCCCGGCTACCGCAGACCTTCCTTTCAGGCCCTTGGCCTTCGCGGTCGACCCAGGTGAGCGGCAGGTACTTCATCACCGTATCGCGGCGCGTTTCAGAGAGATGCTCGATCAAGGCTTGATAGAGGAGGTTCGGAGACTGCATGAGCGAGGCGATTTATCGCCTGAGTTGCCCTCTATCCGAGCGGTAGGATACCGCCAGGTCTGGGAATATCTGGAAGGAAAGTATGATCGGGCGATGCTGTTTGAGAAGGGGTGCGCTGCAACGCGTCAACTGGCGCGACGTCAGTTGACCTGGCTGCGGAGTTGGCCTGAGGTAACCTGGATTTCGGGGGGAGACAAGGTTTCGGAGGGGGTTCTGCAACTGCGTGAGCACATTGTCTCAATTGCCAATAAGTAATTCGCCTCCTATGTAAACTTCTGTATAGTAGCTATACTTCCTCTGATATAATTTGGTTCAAAACCGACAATTACCCTAAATATTACTAAAAACAGGAGAAAAAAATGTCAAAAGGGCAGTCCTTACAAGACCCTTACCTGAACGCGCTAAGGAAAGATCGCATCCCTGTATCCATATTCCTTGTTAACGGTATCAAGCTTCAGGGGCAGATTGAGTCGTTCGACCAGTTTGTCATTCTGCTGAAAAATACCGTCAGCCAGATGGTCTACAAGCACGCCATTTCCACGGTCGTTCCAGCCCGCAATGTGCGCTTGTCTCCATCCGGTGATGATGCCGACAGTGCTGACGAGGCCTGATCGGGAGGCTGATTGTTCGATAGACCCGCCTCAGGTGAACGAGCGCTGCTTGTTCACCTCGAAATGCCCGATGAGCAAGATCGGGAAGATCCCAGTGAATTTCGTGAATTAGCACTTGCCGCGGGCGCCGACCCTGTTGCCATGGTCACCGGCCCCTTGTCCCGTCCTAATGCCCGTTTTTTTGTCGGAACCGGTAAGCTTCAGGAAATTCTGGCGGCTGTGCAGGCCCATGAAGCCGAAGTTGTTCTGGTCAACCACGCCTTAACGCCCAGTCAGGAGCGCAATCTCGAAAGAGAGCTTTCTGTGCGGGTTCTGGACCGAACCGGTCTGATTCTGGATATTTTTGCCCAACGTGCCCGTACCCATGAGGGGAAGCTGCAGGTCGAATTGGCGCAACTGGAACACCTCTCAACCCGTCTGGTTCGGGGCTGGACTCACCTGGAGCGCCAGAAAGGGGGGATTGGTCTGCGCGGGCCAGGGGAAACCCAGCTTGAAACCGACCGCCGTCTGCTGCGGGCCCGCATCAAGGCCATACTCAAACGTCTGGAGAAAGTGCGCGTACAGCGTGATCAGGGGCGTCGTGCCCGGCGTCGCGCCGAAATCCCTACCTTGTCCCTGGTGGGCTACACCAATGCGGGCAAATCCACATTGTTTAACCGAATTACCACCTCCGATGTGTATGCGGCAGATCAGCTGTTCGCAACGCTGGATCCGACGATCCGACGGCTGGAGATTCCCGAGATTGGTCCGGTCGTGTTTGCGGATACGGTCGGATTCATCCGTCATTTACCCCACAAGCTGGTCGATGCGTTTCGCGCCACTCTCGAAGAAACTGTCCAGGCTGACTTACTTCTGCATATCGTGGATGCGAGTGATCCCCAGCGGCTCGAAAATATTGAGCAGGTCAACAACGTTCTGGATGAGATTGGTGCGACGGAGATTCCGCGCATCATGGTCATGAACAAGATCGACCGGCTTGACGGCATGGCACCGCATCTGGATGAGAGCGAGCAGGGGCAGGTCGAGCGGGTCTGGGTCTCGGCATTGACGGGCGCAGGGTTGGAAGAACTACAGGCTGCGCTGCGTAACCGCCTCGGGCAGGACATGATGGATGAAACCATCGTGCTCAGGCCCTCACAGGGCCGTTTGCGTGCGATTCTATACCAAAAACACGCCATCATTTCGGAAACCATTACGAATGATGGTTGCTTCAATCTGCATGTGCGAATGCCTCGTATGGAATGGGTGCAGCTTATGCGGCGTGGGGCAGGCGACGCGCAGAAAGGTTGACTCGCTCATGTCAAGGCTTGCCCATTGCCCGCCATCTCCCTAGACTAGCGGGTTGATAAAGATGGCCAAAGAATTCGATAACGTAAAGGGGAAAAAAGCGAATGGCTTGGAATGAACCCGGTGGCAACAACCAGGATCCCTGGGGCTCTGGCCGTAAAGGCCGAAACGAGGGGCCGCCTGACCTGGATGAAGTTATCCGCAAAGGCTTGGAGAGGCTCAACGCCTTGTTGGGCGGGAAAAAAGGCTCTGGTGGTTCCGGTGGTAGCAGCGGTACCGCTGGTGGTGGCGGTATTTTCGCGATCGTCCTGCTCGTGATTGCGGGGTTGCTGCTTTGGAATTCAATGTATCGCGTTGACGAGAAGCAGCGGGCGGTGGTGTTGCGGTTGGGTAAATACCACACGACAGAAATGCCGGGCTTTAACTGGCGCATTCCCTTCGTTGACCAGGTCTTCATCGAAGAAGTCACCTCCGTGCGTAACCAGAAGAAAAAAGGCCACATGCTGACGGAAGACGAGAATATCGTCGATATCGATCTGACCGTCCAGTTTGTCATCAACGACCTTCAGAAGTATCTCTTGCAGGTGCGCGATCCGCTGACCACGCTGGATTTTGCCATTGATAGCGCCCTCCGACACGAAGTGGGCGGCACTGAAATGGATCAGGTGTTAACCGAGGGGCGGGAAGTTCTGGCCGTGAAAGTGGAAGAGCGTCTGCAGCGATATCTCGACTTCTATGGCTCAGGCATCCTGTTGCGCAGTGTCAGCATCAACGCCGCGCAGCCTCCGGCTCAGGTTAAAGCCGCTTTTGAAGATGTGCAGCGAGCGAAGGAAGATGAGCAGAAACTGGTCAACCAGGCTGAGTCTTATCGCAATAAAGTCGTTCCAGAGTCGCGGGGTTCTTCACAGCGGATCATCGAAGAGGCTAATGCGTATAAGTCGGAAGTCATCGCCCGGGCTCAGGGTGAAACGGAACGCTTCCTAAGTGTTCTGTCCATTTATGAAAAGCAGCCGGATGTTACCCGCGAACGGATGTATCTCGACACCATGCAGCGTGTGCTCTCGAATACCAGTAAAGTCATGATTGACCAAAAGAACTCCAATAATATTCTTTACCTCCCTATTGATCGGATGATGTCGCCTGAAGCGTCCGCTACAGGTGCGTCTGCGGCCAAAGCGCCGGAGACGTTTTCACCCCAGCCGAGTCGCTATTCAAGCGGTCGGGACTCAGACAATCCGCTCAGGAACAGGAGGTAAGCCATGAGTTCTCGCGCCAATTTAATGCTGCTGCTGATTTCGGTAGTCCTTCTGGTTGTTATGCAGAGCGTCTATGTCGTGCCCGAAACGCATCGTGCGGTGCTGTTACGCTTTGGTCAAATGGTTGATTCCGACATCGAACCTGGTCTTCATTTCAAAATCCCGCTGGTTCATCAGGAACGCCTTTTCGATGTTAGGGTGTTGAGCATGGCGTTGCCGACAAAAAGTTACCTGACGGTTGAGAAAAAGCCCCTGGATGTGGATAGCTACGCCGCCTGGAAAATTGTGAATGTGGGCGAATTCTATCGAACCACCTCTGGTAACGAAGCCAATGCCATTACCCTGCTGGAAGCGCGCATGGACAAAGGTCTGCGTGACCAGTTTGGTAAGCGCACCATGCATGAAGTGGTGGCGGGAGAGCGTGAGGAGCTGATGGATGAACTCACCCGCAATCTCAACGACATTGCCCGCAAGGAGTTCGGCATTGCCATCATTGACATCCGTGTGCGCGCTATCGACTTGCCAACCAACGTCAGCGTCTCGGTGTATGAGCGAATGGAATCGGAACGTTTGAAAATTGCCCAGGAACATCGTTCCAAGGGGGAGGAGTTGGCTGAGGGTATTCGTGCAGATGCGGATCGCCAAAAAGTGGTCTTCGAGGCAGAGGCCTTCAAGCAGGCGGAACAGATTCGCGGTGAGGGGGATGCCATTGCTGCGCAAATCTATGCAGATGCGTACAGCAAAAATCCGGAGTTTTACTCCTTTTCGCGCAGCCTGAAAGCCTATGAGGAAACCTTTGCGGGCAAGGAGGACTTGATGGTCATCGAGCCGGATAGTCAGTTCCTTCGTTTCCTGAAGCAGGCCAAGTAAGCGGCATTACAAAAGCCGGCACCCCCATCGGGGTGGCCGGTCTTTTTGCGTTTTAACGGCTGGTTATTGCTAGCAGTCACTGAACTCGTTTTTATCTGGTAAGTAAATGAATTATGAAATCTGCACTTTGGTTATTGCCTGACGGAATTGAAGAGCTACTGCCTGAAGACGCAGAGCGGATAGAGGCCTTTCGTAGTCAGCTACTGGGGCTTTATCACTCCTGGGGTTATCAAATGGTGGTGCCCCCGCTGGTGGAGTTCCTTGACTCCCTGTTGACCGGGGTCGGGCAGGATCTTGAATTGCAGACCTTCAAGCTGACGGATCAGGTGACGGGGCGTTTGATGGGGGTCCGTGCCGACATGACGCCGCAGGTGGCGCGTATCGATGCCCGGTTTCATCCCGCTGGGCGTGCGAATCGCCTCTGTTATATCGGCAGTGTGCTGCGCACTCGCGCCCGCACGCAACTGTCCTCGCGTTCGCCCTTACAGTCTGGCTGCGAGCTTTTTGGTGTGGCTGAGGTCGAAGCGGATATCGAAATCATTTCACTCATGCTGGAAGCCCTGCGACTGACGGGGATACAGCCGGTGCATCTGGATTTGTCGCATGTGGCGATCAGTCGTCAGTTGCTGGCGCTCTCAGGGCTGGACAGCGCGACTCAGGCGGCTCTGTCCGATGCGTGGCGGCGCAAGGCGGTGCCTGAAGTCGACCAGATTGCGAAGTCCGTTACTGATCCGAAAATTGCAGATGCTATTCGGGCTTTGCCGCGGAGCATGGTATCATTGTCTGAATTACATACACTGATCACTCGATACGGGTCGGATGAGGTCGTGAAATCCTCATTGCTGTCGTTGCAGCGCGTGGCGACTGTGATCTCGGCTCGATTTCCAGAGGTGGAAATTTGCTTCGATTTGTGTGAAATGCGGGGATACAACTATCATACCGGCCTTTTCTTTGCGGCTTATTCGCCGGGTTTTGGCCAGGCCATCGCAGAGGGTGGACGTTATGATGGGGTCGGGGAGCAGTTTGGCACCCGGCGCTCGGCGACGGGATTCAGTGTGGACCTGAGGGCGCTGCTGAAGCGTCGCGAGGATCAGGCCGGAGGCCCGGTCAAGGGTGTTTTGGTTCCAGCAGAGGCCGATGAGTCCGCCTGGGCTTTGATTCAATCCCTGCGTCAGACTGAAGCGGTGATCTGTGAAATGCCGGGCGATACGCTCGCCTCCCTGCAGCAGCGCTGTAACCGCCGACTGGTCCGGAACGCTACCGGGCAGTGGTGTGTTAAAGATTGGAATTTGGACGATTGAAATCTGGAGAAATACGTCATGGGAAAAAATGTAGTCATCCTGGGCACCCAGTGGGGCGACGAAGGGAAGGGCAAAATTGTTGATTTGCTGACCCGGGATGTCGATGCGGTGGTCCGCTTTCAGGGTGGACACAACGCAGGTCATACACTGGTCATCGACGGTCAAAAGACCGTGTTGCACCTGATTCCCTCCGGTATCCTGCGGGAAAATGTTGCCTGTATGATTGGGAATGGTGTCGTGTTGTCTCCGGAGGCGCTGCTTAAGGAAATGAGTAAGCTGGAAGCCTCAGGTGTTCCGGTGCGCAGCCGTCTGAGTATCAGTGAAGCCTGTCCTCTGATTCTGCCCTATCACGTATCCCTTGATCTGGCGCGTGAGAAAAAGCGTGGAGAAGCCAAGAAGATCGGCACCACGGGGCGTGGTATTGGTCCTGCCTACGAAGATAAAGTTGCACGCCGCGGTATTCGTCTTGGCGATCTGGCGCGTCCGCAGGTGTTTGCAGAAAAGCTGCGTGAAAACATGGACTACCACAACTTTGCACTGACGGGTTATTACGGCGAAACCGCACTCGACTATCAGGAAGTGCTGGATAGTACGCTGAAGATGGGTGAAGAATTGCTGCCGATGATGACGGATATCACCGATCGTCTGCACGCCTATCGCAAAGCCGGCAAAAACATCATGTTTGAAGGTGCTCAAGGGTCTCTGCTGGATATCGACCTGGGTACCTATCCTTATGTCACTTCCTCCAATACTACGGCGGGTGGCACGGCGACCGGCAGTGGCTTCGGCCCTCTCTACCTCGACTATGTACTGGGAATTACTAAGGCTTACGCGACACGTGTGGGGTCTGGTCCGTTCCCGACGGAACTGTTTGATGAAGTGGGCAAACACCTCTCGGAAAAAGGTCATGAGTTTGGGTCAACAACCGGGCGCGCCCGTCGCTGTGGTTGGTTTGATGCCGTGGCACTGCGTCACGCCATTCAGATCAACAGTGTTTCCGGTATCTGTTTGACCAAGCTGGATGTTCTGGACGGCTTGGAAACCATTAAGGTCTGCGTCGGTTATCGGGATGCATCAGGGAATACGGTCGAGCGCCCTCCGGTCGGCTGTGAGGCTTTCGACGCACTGGTTCCGGTGTACGAGGAGTTGCCCGGATGGAGCGAAAGTACGGTGGGAGCGAAGAAGCTGGCGGATCTTCCGGCGAACGCCCGTGAGTACATCTCATTTCTGGAAAACCAGATCGAAGCACCGATTGATATCATTTCAACCGGGCCTGATCGTAACGAAACGATCGTCCTCAAGCATCCCTTCGAGGCGTGAGCGTTCTTTGGGTGGCGCTTTGCTCTAAAGGGCAGAGGCGCTACCCTCGGCGGCCGCCTGCAGGGTTTGCAGGCGTTCGACTTTCAGAAGGCGTAACCAGGTTTCGTCCAGCTCCCAGCGTACCCGCTCAAAATCACCCTGTGCCATGACAATCGACTGCGCCCGCGCCTGCATCCGCGCATACTCTTTTTCTGCCTGACGCATGCGCCAGTTTTTATCTGCGATACCCGTGAGTTCGGGAAACATGACTCGCAAAGCTTCTCTGAGTGTCAGATAGTTGGTATGCAGGGTACCCATGACGGCAACCCCATCATCCTGCTTGATGACCCGGAAGTGGTAGGGGTACTCGGATAGCAGGGTGTCTTTCTCGAGCCGGCTGTTGAGTGACACGACTTCGAAACTGCCATAGAGAATCCACAGGACAAAACTGGCGGACACCAGCATGACAATCGTGAACTGTTTTTTATCGGAAAGCGATTTATCCATGGTCGCCCTAATTATGATCTTTCCAAGTACGCGTGGGTGCGTAACAATGGAGCGGATGAGTCAGCAACATACGTTTGCAAAAGCTTAGAACAAAGCGCTGAAACTTTCACAGGCTTCAATGGAATGCCCCATGCCCCAATCAAAAAAGTTGGATATTGTACTCTTTGGCGCGACGGGATTTACAGGTGAATTAATTGCCGAATACCTCGCCAGGGCACAACTGCACGAACCCTTTCGCTGGGCGATCGCCGGACGGGATCCGCAAAAGCTGGAGCGCCTCAAAACGCGATTATGTTCAATTAACCCGGTCGTACGCGAAGATCTGCAGATCATTATTGCCGAAAGTGATCAGCCTGAAACCTTAAGAGCCATGGCCGCCCGCACCCGGGTGGTGCTAAGTGTTGTCGGTCCCTACATTCACCATGGTGAGGCTTTGGTTTCCGCCTGCATCGAGACCGGTGCCGATTATGCGGACCTGACGGGCGAGCCGGAATTTGTGGATCGGATGATTCAGCGTTATCAGGCCGCAGCAGCTGAGCGCAAGGTCAAAATCATTCATAGCTGTGGATTTGACAGTATTCCGCATGATTTAGGTGTGTTTTATACCCTTCGACAGCTCGCCCAGCGACTGGGAAAGGAGACCATGCGTCAGTCAGACGTTAAGGTTGAGGGCTTCGTTCGCGCTGGGGGGCGGTTGTCAGGGGGGACCTGGCACTCGGCCATTCATGCCTTCTCAAGGGCATGGGATTATCTCCAGCAGCGCCGGGAGCGCGAAACCCATCGGCGGGGCAGTCCCCGCGAAGTCGGTAGCCTGATGCCGACCCTGAAATATCGCGCCGAAGTTGGCGCCTGGGCGCTGCCGTTTCCGACCATCGATCCCATGGTGATCGAACGAACCGCGACAGAATTGGACAGTTATGGTCAGCGCTTTCATTATGGTCATTATGTGCGTGTCAAACGCTTGCCGCGGGTTCTCATGGGCGTTGCTGCCGTTGCCAGTGTTTTCACACTCGCCCAAATTCCACCTGCACGCAACTGGCTGTTGAAGCAAAAACCCCAGGGGAGTGGACCCTCGGCGGCGCAACGTGCCTACGGCCATTTCAGCGTCATATTCATTGCGCACTGTGATGGCCTGAAGTTGACAACCCAGGTCAGCGGCGGTGATCCGGGTTATACCGAAACTGCAAAAATGTTAGGCGAGACGGGGCTGTGTCTTGCGCTGGATCGGCGGGTACTGCCAAAGCACTATGGCATTGTGACACCGGTGGTGGGCATGGGTAAGCGCCTGTTGCAGCGATTGGAACTGGCGGGTATCCGGTTTGAAGTGATCAAAGAAGAAGACTGTGAGTGAGAGCGTAACGTATATGTCGATGTTTAAACGTAAAACAAAAAATGCATTTCTGGATAAAGTCGTCGTGATCACGGGGGTTGGCTCCGGCATTGGGCAGGCCCTGGCGCGCGTCTTTGCAGACGAGGGTGCGACGATTGTCGGGACCGACAAGAATCCTAAAGGCCTGGAGGTCACGCGCCGTTTACTGGCAGGTGGAGCGCATCTGTTTCTGGAACAGGACGTCGCTGACAGGCAGTCGTTTATTGACCTTGCCGCAACGGTCAAAAAGACGTTTGGCGGCGCCGATGTCATCATCAACAACGCCGGTGTCGCGCTTTCGCAGACGGTCGATAAACTGAAAATCGAAGACTTCGAATGGCTGATGGGTATCAATTTCTGGGGCGTGGTCTACGGCACTCAGGCCTTCCTGCCAGACATGCTTAGCCGTCGCAGTGGTACGATCGTCAATATCTCCAGCCTGTTTGGTTTGATTGGGGTGCCCACCCAGTCCGCCTATAACGCCAGTAAGTTCGCGGTGCGTGGCTTCACTGAATCCCTGCGGGCGGAATTGTCTGGTACTGGCGTCAGAGCTATTTGCGTCCACCCCGGTGGCATCAAAACCAGCATTGCCGCAAATGCCCGTTTTTATGTTGGGGTTGATGGCGAAAATGATGCCCAGCGGGCCGCACAGGAGTTCGAGCGTATTGCGCGAACCTCGCCTGCTGAAGCCGCGCACACCATTCTTGAAGCGGTCCGGCATGGCGATCAACGGGTTCTGATTGGTAAGGATGCCAAGGTACTCGACTGGATTCAGCGGGTGGCGCCTGTGGGCTACAGTGGCTTGTTGACCAAGGCACTTTCGCTGTCGGGTAAATCCTGATTCATGGGGTTGGAAACCTACACCTGCCGGGCAATCGTGATTGGCGGCGGTGTCGTTGGGTTGGCGGTTGCGCGGGCACTCGCCGCCCGCCTTCCCGATGTGTGGCTGGTTGAAGCGGAGGCCCGTCTTGGGCAGGGGATATCCTCACGCAACAGCGAGGTAATCCATGCGGGCATTTACTATCCACAAGGTAGTCTTAAGGCGCGTTTATGTATCCGTGGGCGGGAGCAGCTCTATGCATATTGCCAGTCACGGCAGGTGCCTTTCCGGCGCTGTGGTAAATTCATTGTGGCGGCCTCGGAGACCCAGTGCGATACGCTGCGTGCAATTTTGCAGCAGGGCTTAGCCAATGGCGTCGAGGATCTGGCGTGGTTGGATCAGGCCGGGACACTCGCGCTCGAACCCGCACTGCGGGCTGTCGCTGCGATTTCCAGTCCTTCCACCGGGATACTGGACGTTCAACAGTATGTGATGTGTCTGGAGGCGGATCTGCTCGATCGGGGAGGGCAGGTGCTCATGCGGGCCAGGGCGGAGCAATTGGATTGTGTTGCGCAGGGTATACGGGTCAGACTCGGCGGTGAGCAGTCCTGTTGGCTGGAAGCGCCTCTGGTCATCAACTGTGCGGGGCTTGATGCAACCGCATTATTGGCGACCGGAACGGCGGGTCATGGATCTGAATGGCAGCGCACCTGGTATGCCAAAGGCAATTATTTCAGCTACCAGGGGCAGGTTCCCTTTCAGCGATTAATCTACCCCATTCCAGAACCGGGTGGACTGGGCATTCATCTGATGCTGGACCAGGGGGGGCAGGCGCGTTTCGGCCCGGATGTTGACTGGGTTGAGGAAAGGGATTATCGGGTAGATGCGGGTGGCCGGGAGCGTTTTGCGTCGGCCATACGGCGCTATTGGCCGACCCTGGACGCCAATCGTTTACAGCCGGCCTATGCCGGAATTCGTCCCAAATTGCGCCCTCAGGGTGAAGCGGCCACTGATTTTATTTTGGATACGCCGGCTCAACATGGGACTAAGGGGCTCTACAGTTTGCTTGGCATTGAATCGCCCGGGCTGACCTCTTCATTAGCATTGGCTGACACCTTGGTTGCGGAAATCGATCTGCTCGGCGATCTCTGAGTCCGAATCCTTCCGGTGGCGTCTCGCCCGTGCGATGCTGAACACCGACAGTTCGGTCGCTCCCTGGTCACGCAGGACCTGACTCAGCGCCGTCACCGTGCTACCGGTGGTGACCACATCATCCACGATGACGAGGGGCATGGACATCGGGCACGGTCTGCCTACAAAGGCTTCACTCAGGTTTGCCCGGCGGGTGCGGGCATCCAGTCGGCTCTGCTTTTCAGTATGTCGCACGCGCTGGCAGATTCCTGTCTCCACTTTCCATCCCGTATAGCGGCTCAGTTCGTTAGCCAATAATTCGGCCTGATTGAATCCTCGTTCTTTTAAGCGGGAGGTGTGGACCGGCATGGGGATCAGAAGTCCCGTCCGGCCCGAAAAGTGGTGGCGAAAAGTCGGTGCGGCGGCCTCAGCCAGGGCTCTGGCCCAATACTCCTTGCGCTGATACTTGAATTGCTGAATGACCTCACGAACGGGAAAGGCGTAATCGAATGCAGATATACATTGGTCAAAGGGCGGTGCTGTCGCGATGCAGGTGGGGCAGCGTCGACTTCCCTGCCAAGGCTCTCCGCATTGGATGCAGCTGTCTGGAAGGCGTGGTAAATCGGCGAGGCAAGGGGTGCAAATACGTTCTGCTCCCCGGTGGAAGGCCCCACAAAGGTAGCATGCGGGGGTGTCCAGCTTGTCAACTAAATCCAGAGCGAAAGTTGACAAGCCTCTTAACCTGCTTATGATAGAGTCCATCTGTACAGTGCCATCCTGGCTAAAATCTGCGCGAATTATAAGCGATGAGTGCGTTTGAAACCACGGGGCCTGAATTCATGTTATTAGGCTGGCGCCACACCCGAAGGAATTTCGTATGAATGCCATTGCTGCTGCACCTGTTCGTCACGACTGGACACTGGATGAGGTCCTCGCTCTGTTTGCCCTGCCTTTCAACGACCTGATGTTTCGGGCGCAAACCGTGCATCGTCAGCATTTCGACCCGAATGAAGTGCAGGTTAGCACCTTGCTCTCAATTAAAACCGGTGCGTGCCCGGAGGACTGTAAATACTGTCCACAGAGTGGCCATTACAACACCGGGCTGGAAAAAGAGAAGTTGCTGGAGATTGAAAAAGTGGTTGCCGAAGCGCGTGCCGCCAAGGAAAAAGGGGCATCCCGTTTCTGTATGGGTGCAGCCTGGCGGAGTCCACGTGAGAAGGACATGCCCTACGTGCTGGAGATGGTGCGACAAGTCAAAGCACTGGAAATGGAAACCTGTATGACTTTGGGAATGTTGTCTGCAGATCAGGCGTCGGCACTGGCAGATGCGGGGCTGGATTACTACAACCATAACCTGGACACCTCGGAAAGTTTTTACGAGCAGATCATCACGACGCGCACCTACGCAGACCGCCTCGAAACGCTTCAGAATGTTCGTGATGCCGGCATGAAAGTCTGCTGCGGCGGCATTCTGGGGATGGGCGAAGAACAGGATGATCGGGCCGGGCTGCTGATGCGTCTGGCCAATCTGCCCGCGCATCCTGAAAGCGTGCCGATCAACATGCTGGTCAAGGTTGCCGGAACACCGCTGGAAAATGAAAAAGACCTGGAGCCTTTCGAGTTTGTGCGTATGATTGCGGTGGCCCGCATCATGATGCCAGCCTCCCATGTGCGTCTGTCCGCCGGGCGAGAAACCATGAACGAGCAAATGCAGGCCCTGTGTTTCATGGCAGGCGCGAACTCTATTTTCTACGGCGAAAAGCTGTTGACGACAGCAAATCCTGAGGCCGATAAGGATCGCGAACTCTTCGCCAAACTCGGAATTCGCCCGGAAGGTGTGACGATCGAGGTTGACCATTGCCAGGGAGAGTCAGGCGCAGAAGACGCGTGGCTCGATGAGTCCGGCGCGCTCTTCCACAATGCAATGGCACCCCGCCGCGAAACTGCCCGGAGCTGACCATGGGCTTGCCGGATTGGCGACAGTCAATCGAGGCTCGCAAAGCGCAAGGCTTGTATCGCCAGCGACTGTGTCTTGAGTCGGCTCAGGGGCCCCTCGTCACGGTTCAAGGGGAACAGGTGCTTGCGTTTTGCAGCAATGATTATCTGGGGCTTGCGAGTGATTCCCGGCTCGTGGATGCGGCCAGCGTCGCGATGTCGGACGTGGGCTTCGGTGCGGGGGCGTCACATCTGGTGATTGGGCATCACCGCTATCATCACCAATTAGAAGAAGCGCTGGCTGACTTCACCGGCCGCGAGGCCGCACTCTTATTCTCGACCGGCTACAGTGCCAACCTCGGGGTGCTTTCCGCGCTCTGCGATCGGGGCGACACAGTGGTCGAAGACAAGCTTAATCACGCCTCCCTGCTGGACGGCGCCCGTTTGTCCGGTGCGCGGTTGTTGCGTTTCCAGCATAACGATACCGGCGCATTGAAGGCCAGGCTGGATCAGGGCGGTGGTCAGACACTCGTGGCCGTGGATGGCGTCTTCAGTATGGACGGAGACCTGGCGCCACTGCCGGAGCAGGTGGCAGCATGTGAAGCGGCTCATGCCCTGCTGATGGTTGATGATGCTCATGGACTGGGGGTGCTGGGTAGGACGGGACGGGGCACGCTGGAGCACTATGGTCTGGATGCCAGTCAGGTACCCATCCTGATGGGGACACTGGGGAAAGCATTGGGAACCTCCGGTGCGTTTGTTGCGGGGTCGCGTGATCTGATTGACATGCTGGTGCAATTCGCCCGGCCCTACATTTATACAACGGCGATGCCGCCACTCATTGCGGCCGCGACGCTGAAAAGCCTTGAAATCGTTGCTCAGGAACCCTGGCGCCGCGCCCATCTGCAGCATCTGATTCATCGCTTTCGTCAGGGTGCCCTGGCTCAGGGCTGGCGGCTCATGTCATCGCACACACCGATTCAGCCGATTCAGGTGGGCACCACAGAAGCCGCACTCGCGTTAAGCGATGCGCTGAGGCAGCGCGGCATCCTGGTCACGGCCATTCGTCCTCCCACCGTACCTGTCGGCTCGTCGCGCCTGCGCATAACGCTGACCGCGGCCCACACTGAAGCGCAGGTTGACCAGCTCCTAGGTGCATTGGAAGACCTCGCCCCGGCGTGGGCGGGCAGTAGCCAGATGCCTCCAGGGGGGCATTGATATGCGCCGGGAAATTGTGCTGATTGCGGGCTGGGGCCAGTCCGAACATGCCTGCCAACCCCTTGTCGAGGCACTGAGTGATCTGGGGAAGGTCTCCCTGATCCGGATTGAGGGGACGCTGGAGAGTCTCCATGCACAACTCGATTTGCAGGCTTCAAGGCTGTCATCGAACTGTCAGGTGCTCATGTTAGGCTGGTCACTGGGCGGTTTAGTCTTACTCAACTGGCTTGATCGTCGTCAGGCAGATATCAACTCGCCGGGCCTGTGTATCAGCTTGCTGGCGTGTAATCCCTGTTTCATTGCCAGCGAGGGCTGGCCGGGGGTCGATAGCGCGGTATTTCAGGCATTTCAGTCGCGGCTGCAGGCCTCACCCAAAGCAACGGTGTTGCGCTTTCAGGCACTCCAGACGCAGGGTGGTGAGGGGGCTGCAAGCGATCTGCGTTGGCTGCGAGAGGACCCGGAACTCACCACCCTCACGACCCCTTCCAAGGTCACCGCCCTTTATAACACGCTGGAATGGCTGATGACCCTGGACCAACGATCCACGTTGGCGCAATGGCCGCGGTTACTGCGTCGTCCACTGGTCTTGCTTGGCGCGCAGGATGCGTTGGTGCCCTCACGTGTGATGGAATCCCTTAGCTCCTGGGCTGATACCGATATCGTGCCCTCAATGGCGCACTATCCGGGAATGGCGGCCAGGGATGCGCTGGTGCAATCCGTCAGGGCGTGGTGGGCGGCTTGATGGATCGCGTGAGTCAAACAGTACTCAAGGCCCAGATTGCGGAAGCCTTCAGCCGGGCGGCAGAGACCTATGATGCCCTGGCGTGCGTGCAAAAAACTGCTGGACTCACCTTGTTGGAACGAGTAGCTGATCGCATTCCGCAGCGTATCCTCGACATCGGCTGCGGCTCCGGCTGGCTCACGCAGAAGTTTGCGCGGAGATTTCCTGGGGCGAGTGTCTGGGCATTGGATCTGGCGCCCGGTATGATTCGTCATCTCAGGCAGTGTTGTCCTGAGATTTCCGGTAGCATCCTGGCCGACATGGAGGCGCTGCCGTTCAAAGAGGCCAGTTTCGACCTTGTTTACAGTAACTTTGCGATGCAGTGGCTGGACAATCCGGAACTTTTTTTTCGCGAGAGTTACCGTCTTCTCACGCCGGGAGGGCGCCTGTTGTGCAGCACCTTGCTGCCTGGGACGCTCTCGGAGTTGAGTGCGGCCTGGATGCAGGCCGATAACCAACCCCATATCAATCATTTTTTACCCGTCGGGGATGTGCGCGATGCGGCTGAGCGCGCGGGATGGTCATGGTCTGCCGACATCCGTAAAGAGGTCGTCTATTACCCGGATGCGTTTGCAGTCCTGCGGGCATTGAAGGGGATCGGCGCCAACACACTGACGGCGGAACATGCACCGGGTCTCGGGCTGTCTGGCCGACAGAGACTGCTGAAGATGCAGGCGGCTTACGAAAACGCGCGCGAGCCTCAGGGCGTCCCGGCCAGTTATGAAATTCTCTACTGCACGCTGTGCAAATCCTGAATCAACACGCATATACACGGAGCGGTACGATGGCACGTTGCCAATTCTTTATCACCGGTACGGACACAGAGGTTGGAAAAACCTTTGTTACCTCAGCCATGTTAGCCAAGTTATCGGGCGAGGGGCTACGCACGCTGGGGCTCAAACCGGTCGCGGCGGGTGCTGAGTCAAGGGCCGGGGAGACGAACAATGAGGGTAGGTACAATGAAGACGCCCTGTCTCTGATGGCCTATGCCTCCGTTAAGATCCCCTACGCTCAGGTGAATCCTGTTCTGTTGTCTGAACCGATTGCGCCGCATATCGCGGCCCGCAGCGAAGGACGGTCGCTTTCCGTGTCGCGCCTGGTTGGATTTTGTCGCGGAACACTGATGACACCCCATGATGTGGCATTCGTGGAGGGAGCTGGCGGGTGGCTGGTTCCTCTCAATGCAACTGAGACGCTTGCAGATCTGGCACAGGCCCTGGCCATGCCGGTAATACTCGTGGTGGGCATGCGCCTCGGCTGCATCAATCATGCCCTGTTGACGGTAGCGTCCATTCAGCGGCAAGGTCTGCGACTGGCCGGTTGGATTGCTAATGCGAGTGGTCCGGCTCCCATGCGGGAATACGACGCGAATCTGGAAACCCTTGTTGCGCGCATCCCGGCGCCACTGTTGGGAAATCTTCCCTGGGGCGCGGGACCGGAGGATCCTCAGGTCCGCACAGCACTCACCTTGTCGCCGCTTTTCTCCTGATTGAATCGCTTCGGCGGCAGGCTATACTGCGAATTCCAAATTATTGGGCAACCTACAAAGAGGACGAGGACATGATCAAACAAGGTATTCTTGCAGTGCTACTGGCGGGTGTGGCGTGCAATGGGCTGGCTGCCGGTCTCGGCGATATTGGTGCCGCGCTGGATAAGGCCAGTAGCGTTACAAAGTCAGCGGCTAACACGACACAAACCGCGACAGCGACCAGTGCCTCTGATATGTCAGGTGACCTGGTCGGTATGGCTGTCAGCCAGTTGGGGCTGACTGAAACGCAGGCGCAAGGTGGTTTGGGTTCTCTCTTTGGTCTGGCCAAATCGAACCTGTCGGGTGACGAGTTTGGCCAGATTGCCAGTGCGGTACCCAACATGGATACTCTGTTGGCGGCGGTGCCGGCCTTAACGGGCGGCGAGTCATCAAGCGGCGGTTTAGGCGGGCTGGCAGGCAGTGTTGCTTCGCTGGCGGGTGGGTCTGACCTGATGAAGCAGTTTTCCGCGCTGGGTATCAGTCCAGACATGATCAAACCGCTGGCTGAACTGGCGATGCAGTTCCTGGGGCAGAGTGGGCAAAGTGGCGGTACGGATCTCAGCGGGCTCCTGTTGAAAGGATTGGGTGGCCTCTTGGGGTGACCCTGATCACAAAGTGTTCGTTTTTGCAAGGCTCTGTTTGAAAAATGATCACTTTTTGCGGTATGATGACTGTGAACAAGTCCATTCATCCGTTGACGATGAGGTGAACATGATTTCAGGCGCATTGCAAAGTGGGTTGGGCGGCATCCAGGAAGGTATGCGCCGAATGGAGAAGGCTGCGGGCGAAATTGCTCGCGCTGCGCAGCCGACCAATGCTGAGAATCCGGAGCAGAAATCCGGAGATCTCGCCGAGCCCCTGGTAGAGTTGAAGCTTTACGAAAACAATGTCAAAGCGTCGGCGAAAGTCGTCAAAACAGCGGATGAGGTACTGGGAACACTCTTGGATATTAAAGCCTGAGAACAGGCTGAGAGGTTGTTGTGCAGGTCGCGTTTGGTAGTGCAGTCCCGATTGCGCCGGTGGTGCCCAGTTCAGCGCCGCCTGAGAAAGCTGCGCAATCAGCGGTTGCCAGGGTTGATTTGCAATCGCCGGTAGCCCCTGTCCAACTATCGCAGGCGCCCCGGCCTGACTCGCCCTCCGCGGCTGAGCCCCCCTTGGTTTACACGCGTCCCTTATCGACTGGCGCGGGCTCTGTCGGCACGCCGCGGGACGGTAACTCCACCGCTTCGCCTGAGTCTGGCGCGGCGGCAGGGGGGGCCTCAACTAATGAGCTTCCAGACGTTGCGGTTCGCTTTTCCCCGGACGATCAAGGTGCGGGTGACGGATCGTCGGAAGCAACAAAATTGCCTGAAAAAGATACGGTAGACGACACTGACAAAGGCTTGGCGCCCGAATCGGACGATACAGCGCGCCCGTCTACCAGAAACTCCCCGGATGAGCTTCCGGAGGCAGCCAATCGACAATCCTCCGCTACAGAGGTGAACGGACTGACGGCCGCTGAATTGGATCTGGTCAGACAGTTATCCCAGCGCGATCAGGAAGTGCGGCAGCACGAGCAGGCGCACGTGGCGGTTGGCGGTCAGCACGCCGGCTCGCCTACCTATTCCTACGAACGGGGGCCGGATGGACGGTCCTATGCCGTTTCAGGGGAAGTGCCCATTGATGTTTCGCCCGTTCCAGGCGATCCCGAAGCGACGATCCGCAAAATGGAAACGGTTCAGCGAGCTGCTTTGGCGGCCGCTGAGCCCTCTCCTCAGGATCGATCGGTTGCTGCTGCAGCGGTTCAGGTTGCGCTGCAGGCTCGAGCTGAACTGAGTGCTCGTGCAGGTGGAGGTGACCCCCGTGCTGAGGAGAGGCAAGCGCAGGAAGATGATGCGCGGGAGGCCAGGGAGTCGCGTGAGCAAGAGGCCGCAGAGAAGAAGCAGCGGGCTGATGCGTTTCGTCGTAATCAGGCCGTCCAGACCTATGAGCAATTTATACAATTGGGGCAGAACCTGTCCCGTATTGACCAGCCGGTTAACCCCTTCAGTGCGCTCGCCTGAGTAGCAAAATCTGCCTGACTTCTGTCAAAATTCCTCTATCATTTAACCTTTTGACACATTTATGATCCACTTGGTGCTTGACTTTCGTACTAAGCAAACGTATGTTTCAAACACTCGTTTGATTCCTGAAATAAACATTCAGGGTGCTATAAGTCGAACCCGCGAACTCAGAGGTTATTGCTATGCCTGATTACAAAGCGCCGATAAGAGATATCAAGTTTGTTATGAACGAACTGCTGGATATGCCGGCTCACTACCAGACGCTTCCCAGCGCTGAAATGACTACCCCGGACATGGTCGACGCGATCATTCAGGAAGGTTCAAAATTCTGTGAGCAGGTATTGTCTCCTCTGAACGCGGTGGGTGACACAGAAGGTTGCACCTGGAGCGAAACCGGTGTTACAACCCCTAAGGGTTTCAAGGAAGCCTACAAGCAGTATGTTGATGGCGGTTGGCCTTCCATGACAGCGCCTGAGGCCGTTGGCGGTCAGGGTCTGCCTGAGTCGTTGGGTCTGGTTATGAGCGAAATGGTGGGTACGTCCAACTGGGCATGGGGTATGTACCCTGGTCTGAGCCATGGTGCGGTTAACACCATGATCCTGCACGGTTCAGATGAGCAAAAAGAAACCTACCTGCCGAAGCTGGTGAGCGGTGAGTGGACGGGTACCATGTGTTTGACCGAGCCGCACTGCGGATCGGATCTGGGGACTCTGCGTACCAAGGCTGAGCCGAACGCTGACGGCAGCTACAGTATCTCCGGTACCAAAATCTTTATCTCTTCTGGCGAACACGACATGGCGGATAACATTATCCACATCACGCTGGCTCGTCTGCCCAATGCGCCTTCCGGCACCAAAGGGATCTCTCTGTTTATCGTTCCCAAGGTTCTGGTGAACGCTGACGGTTCACTGGGTGAGCGCAATACAGTCACCTGTGGCTCGATCGAACACAAGATGGGTATTCACGGTAACTCAACCTGCGTCATGAACTTCGACGGCGCCAAAGGCTACCTGATTGGCCCGGAAAACAAAGGTCTGAACTGCATGTTCACCTTTATGAACTTCGCCCGTTTGGGTACGGCAATCCAGGGGCTGGGTGCTTCAGAACTCTCCTTCCAGGGTGCGCTGAAGTATGCCAAAGAGCGTCTGGCCATGCGTTCACTGACCGGCCCGAAAAATCCGGGTGGTATCGCGGATCCGATTATCGTGCATCCCGATGTGCGTCGTATGCTGTTGACGCAGAAAGCCTTTGCTGAAGGTTCGCGCGCAATGATTTACTTCACGGCGCAGCAGGGCGACATCGTACACGAAGGTGAGACCGAAGAAGCCCGTAAAGAAGCGGATGAAATGATGGCGTTCCTGACGCCGATCGCCAAAGCGTTCCTGACCGAAGTGGGCTACGAGTCTGCCAACCTGGGTGTACAGGTCTACGGTGGTCACGGTTTCATCGCCGAGTGGGGCATGGAGCAGATCGTTCGTGATACCCGTATCGCGTTGCTATACGAAGGAACCACAGGTATTCAGGCGCTTGACCTGTTGGGTCGTAAGATTCTGATGACTCAGGGTGAGGCGTTGAAGCGATTCACCAAGCTGGTTCACAAGTTCTGCACACAGGAAGCCGACAATCAGGCCGCTCAGGAGTTCGTTGCGCCGCTGGCCAAACTGAACAAAGAGTGGGGTGAACTGACCATGAAGATTGGTATGGTTGCCATGAAAGATCGTGAAGAAGTTGGCTCAGCTGCGGTTGATTACCTTATGTACTCCGGTTATGCAACGCTGGCTTACTTCTGGGCGCGCATGGCAGTGATCGCTCAGCAGAAACTGGCTGCGGGCACCGATGAAGAAGCCTTCTACACGGCCAAACTGCAAACGGCACGCTTCTACTTCAAGCGCATCCTGCCCCGCACCCTGGCTCACGCGGCCAGTGCTGTAGGTGGAGCTTCTACGCTGATGCAGATGGATGTTGAAAGCTTCGCATTCTAAAAAGTCAGTGTGACGAAAAGCCCGCTTAGCGGGCTTTTTTGTTTCCTTTTCAGTTATAATACTCGGATTATTTTCAAATCCATTGGAGAGGATCAGGAATGGCTGATTACAAAGCGCCTTTACGTGACATGCGTTTTTTGTTGAATGAAGTGTTTGAAGTGGCCAAGCAGTGGGAGACGATGCCTCGCTTGAGCGAAACCGCCGACCCTGAAACCGCTGATGCCATCCTGGAGGAAGCGGCCAAAATTTCCCAGTCTCTGCTGGCGCCTCTAAACCGCAGTGGTGATGAAGAAGGGTGCCGTTGGGAAAATGGTCAGGTCTTCACGCCGGCCGGTTTTCCGCAGGCTTACCGCACCTTTATTGAAGGTGGCTGGTGTGGACTGGGCGGTAATCCTGAATTCGGTGGTATGGGGATGCCCAAGACCATTGGTGCTCAGGTAGAAGAAATGATTCAGTCTGCCAACATCTCCTTTGGCCTTTATCCGATGCTGACGGCCGGTGCCTGTCTGGCGCTGGACGCTCACGGTGCTGACGAGCTGCGTGAAAAATACCTTCCGAATATGTATTCCGGCATCTGGTCGGGCAGCATGTGCTTGACCGAACCGCACTCCGGTACCGACTTGGGCATTATTCGGACCAAAGCGGAGCCGCAGGCTGATGGCTCTTACGCGGTGAGTGGAACCAAGATCTTCATCACGGGTGGTGAGCACGATCTCAGCGACAACATTATTCACCTGGTGCTGGCTAAGTTGCCGGATGCTCCAGCGGGTCCTAAGGGGATTTCGTTGTTCCTGGTGCCCAAATTCCTGGTCAACGAAGACGGTTCACTGGGTGCGCGTAACACCCTGGGCTGTGGCTCTATCGAGCACAAAATGGGGATCAAGGCTTCTGCCACCTGCGTGATGAACTTTGACGGTGCCAAAGGCTGGCTGGTCGGTGAGCTGAACAAAGGCCTCGCCTGCATGTTCACCATGATGAACTACGAGCGTCTGGGTGTGGGTGTTCAGGGCTTGGCGGCCGCTGAGCGTTCCTACCAGAATGCGGTTGAGTATGCGCGTGATCGAATTCAGGGGCGTGCCGCGACGGGTCCGGTGGCAAAAGACAAAGCCGCTGACCCGATCATTGTACATCCTGATGTGCGTCGTATGCTGATGACCATTCGCGCAATGAACGAAGGTAGCCGCGCATTTTCAACCTACGTCGCGTCTTTCCTGGATATGGCCAAGTATGCAGACGATAGCGCTACCCGCGTCAATGCTGAAGCACTGGTCGCCTTGTTGACGCCGGTTGCAAAGGCCTTCCTGACGGATCGTGGCTTTGACAGCACGGTGTTTGGTCAGCAAGTGTTTGGTGGCCATGGTTACATTCGTGAGTGGGGGCAGGAGCAACTCGTGCGCGATGTACGCATTGCCCAGATCTACGAAGGCACCAATGGTATCCAGGCACTGGATCTCATGGGTCGTAAAGTGGCCGCTAACAATGGCAAGTTCTATGAGCTGTTTGCAAATGAAGTTGCAGCATTCATTGAGGCTAACCGTGAGAACCCTGCCTTGGCTGAGTTCATTGCGCCACTGTCGGCTGCGATCGAGCGACTGTCTGATGTCACAGAACACGTTCTGAATCAGGTTAAATCTGATCCGAACGCGGTGGGTGCCGCCAGCGTCGATTACCTGGATCTGTTTGGCTACACCAGCTTTGCCTATATGTGGGCGAGAATGGTGTTGGTTGCCAAGAGCAAGGTTGAAGGCGATACCTCTGGATTCTATGATTCCAAGATCAAGACGGCGCGCTTCTTCTTCAGCCGCTTACTGCCGAAGACCATGGCCTTGGCAGAGTCTGTTAAGTCAGGTGCTGCCGATACGATGGCGCTGGCAGCAGAGAACTTCTAAGTACTGCTGAGTTGGCAGGGGGCAGTCCTCTGCCGAAACAAAATAGCCGGCGTTTGCCGGCTTTTTTGTTTTAGGGTTGCAAGCGTTCACCGACCTTAGGGTAGCGTTACGATCTCTGCTTGTTCCGGGAAGGTGATGAACGGGTTTTCATTTCCCTGAATCTTGGAGATTCTCAGGTTGCGATCTTTTTCTTCATCGCTGGGTGGATCGGCCCGATTCCAGGCTTTTAGCTGATTGAGATCACCATACAGCGGTAACTTGTAGGTGGTTATCATGTAAAGAATGGCTCGCGCGATATCCCCCTTGATGCGCAGGGGAGGTTCGATAATTCCGAAGGAGCGCTTGTATCCGCATTCTTCGGTGATATTCGAGGGGGGCAGGTCTTCAAATTTAGCGGCCCGACGATCGAGATCAAAACGCGCATTTTCCGGGTAGATATTGTGCAGATCCGAGGCCATATGTTGATATTCAGTGCTTTTCTCGCGGCACTGCCAAGGAGTCCCGCAGCCTAACGAGTCGCGCATCCAGGTCGTTGAATACACATATCCCTCTGAAATAAGTACGCTTTTGCGGTCAAAGACCTCTTCGCAGAAGAATGTTTTCCCTCCAGCTGAATAAAGTTCTCCCCAAAAGAAATCTTTCAAAGCAACTTTGGGGTCGGTGAGTGTGTTTTGGGCCTGAGCCGTCGTGCCGAGCAGCAGCACTCCGGTTAACAGAAACTGATAGACAGCTTTATATTCTTTCATAGTGGTATCCCGATGAGGATTATCCCGATCTCGTCTGACTGCATGTCCAAATTTAGGGCATTAATGCGAGAACTGTTAATAGTGTCGCATTTTTAGACGTTTATTTACGTGATCCTATACCGGATATCACCTATCGAGCTTGATCTTTGGGAATTCTGTGATACGTGTCAAGCGCCGGGAGGCATGTGGCCGGTGAGGGCGAGGCAGGCATCCTGAATGTGCAACCAGGGATCATCTTTCAGTGAGCCTTTGATCGATAGCTCCGCTTTAAGGCAGTGTTGGTGGGCGCGTTGCAGTAAGCGCGGGCGTAATTGCCGCGCTTGCTTTTCATAGGCAGGCCATCGCTTGCGGGGAATGTTGTGCTTACCCAGAAGCGCCTGGGCATCATTGCTGCTTCCGGCAGCTCGTTTGAGCTTGGCCAGCAGGCGCATTTCCCGCGTAACCGCCCAGAGTACGATGGGCGGTGCAACGCCCTCTGAGCGCAGACTGGAGAGGATGTGCAGGGCATGACGGCTGTGTGACTGTATGACCTCTTCCATCAGCTCATAGACTGAGTAGTGGCTGGAATTGGCGACGCAGCGCATCACCGTTGTTTCATCAAGTTCCTTGCCGTCAACCAGCAAGCGTAATTTCTCGATTTCCTGTGCTGCTGCCAGTAGGTTGCCTTCCACATTTTCACACAGTGCTTTGACGGCACCCGAGGTGGGAGCGAAGCCTTTGGCCCTGAGTCGCTGGTTGATCCACTGTGGCAATTCCGCCATGGTCAGAGGCCATATCTGAACATGCAGGCAGTGATTTTCAATGGTTTTGAACCATTTAGTATTCAGCGTGCTGGTTTGCAGGCGAGAGGAAGTCAGGAGCAGTCGACTGTCTTCTGGGGGATGCTCTGCCCAGGCGCACAGTACTTTTTTGCCCGCGTCGTCCGGCAGTGCCTGGAGGTGAACCTCGACGAGCCGGTTTTCGCCAAACAGGGACATCGACTGGAGATGCTCTTCCAGCTGGCTCCAATCGAATCCCTTATTGGCCGGGTAGGAGAGACGCTCATTAAAACCCTGGGTTTTGCAGGCCGCCCGGTAGAGGTCACTGCTCTCCTGAGACAAAAATGGATCATCACCACTTACGAGCAGGATTTCAGGGAGTTTTTGCTTCAGGTGGCTCGCCAGCGATTCCGGTTTAATCCGCAATATCCGGTTGCTCCTTTTCCTGCTCGGCCAGCTTGATGCTTTCTATGGCAACCCGGTTCATCACCTGGTAAGCCAGCAGATTGTCCAGATCGTGCGTAATCTGGATTTCTTCCTTGTCTTTGCCAAGCACACTGGATGAGTCATATCGGTAAGTCTGGAACTGTCGTAGTTTCGTCGATTTGATGAGTGTTTCTTCCCCCTGGGACAGATTGAATTCAACCTCGCGGGATATTTCAAACTCAGCTGCGCCAGCATTGGCTGTTAGTGTCACCGCCCGTCTCCCACTGGCCAGAGAGGCGACCTGCAGCAACGGTAAATCACTCTCACGGGTTTCCCTGGGTTTCTCGGTGACACGGGAAAGCGGGTCTGTGGGTGTTTTAGCCTGTAAAATACCCGGCTCGGAGGCAAATGGGAGTCGCTCCGCCAGTCGAACATCTTCAACCTTGATCCCCGATTGAATCAGCTGATCCCGCAGGCGATCACAGAAAAACTTTTCTGTATCCGGGCAGTCAACCTGCATGGTTTTCCAGAGACTATTCTGCGCAGCATATTGAGTGCCGCGCAGCTGAAAGCCACAGGCTGACAGCATCAGGCTGGTTAGGCCCACCACAAGCAGAGCGCCCGGGTGGGAGGATGTGACAAGTCGGCGACGCGCCATACGGGACAGACCTACTTAACGACGATGTTCACCAGTTTACCCGGAACAACGATGATTTTCGCGACGGCTTTACCTTCCATGAACTTTTGAACGGTGGCATCGTCCAGCGCTGTCGCCTTGACCGCATCTTCGGAGAGTGATGCCGCCAGGTCAAGCTTGGCGCGCACTTTTCCATTCACCTGAACAACCCAGTTCAAATTTTCTCTTACCAGCGCGGACTCATCTACAACGGGCCAGGAGGCATTCATCACCGGCTGGGCATGCCCCAGCGCGGTCCAAAGCGACTGAGCAATGTGCGGTACAATTGGCGCCAGCATCAGTACGGCCGCTTCCAGTGCCTCGCGCTTAACCGCTTTGCCCTGGGCATCAGTTTCCTCGAAGCGATTCACTTCATTCAGAAGCTCCATGATCGCAGCAATGGCGGTATTGAACGTCATGCGGCGACTTACGTCGTCACTGACTTTGGCAATCGTTTCATGCGTTTTGCGGCGCAGATTCTTTGCGTTAGCAGACAGTGCCTGGGTATCCAGCTTGGCAGGCTCGCCTTCGCTGCTCAAAGTATCCTGAACCTGCTTCCACAGTCGTCGCAGGAAGCGGTGAGCACCTTCCACGCCCGCATCCGACCATTCCAGCGATTGCTCCGGTGGCGCAGCAAACATGGTAAACAGGCGCACGGTATCCGCACCGTACTGATCAATCAGATCCTGCGGGTCAACGCCGTTGTTCTTGGATTTGGACATCTTCTCTTTGCCGCCAATGACAACTGCCTGGCCATCGGCAATGAGCTCTGCCCGAATCGTTTTGCCTTTGTCATCGGTAACCGTGCGAACGTCCTTCGGGTTGAAGTAAGTCTTGCCGCCGTTCGCTTCTTCACGGTAGAAGGTCTCAGCGATCACCATGCCCTGGCACAACAGGTTGCTGAAGGGTTCATCACTCTGAACGAGACCTTCGTCGCGCAGTAATTTGTGGAAGAAGCGCGAGTAGAGCAGGTGCAGGATGGCGTGCTCAATCCCACCGACATATTGATCGACGGGCAGCCAATAATTCGCCTTGGCTGGGTCCAGCATGGCATCCGTATTGTCCGGGCAGCAGTAACGCGCGTAATACCATGACGATTCCATAAAGGTGTCGAACGTATCGGTTTCACGCAGGGCCGCTTCACCCTGCCATTGGGTCTTGGCCCAGTCGGGATCGCTTTTTATCGGTGACTTCACGCCATCCATTTCGACATTTTCGGGCAGCACCACAGGCAGATCCTGCAGTGGAACAGGCTGAGCGTCGCCCTTGGCGTCAGTCAGCATGGGAATGGGGGCGCCCCAGTAACGCTGTCGGGAAACGCCCCAGTCGCGCAAACGGTAATTCACTTTCTGGTTGCCCAGGCCCAGGCTTTCGAGTTTAGCGGCAATTGCCTCAAACGCTTCTTCTGAGGACATGCCGGTGAACTCGCCGGAGTTGACTAACAGGCCTTTGTCCGTGAAGGCAGCAACCTGAACGTCGATCTCCTGATCCTGGCGGGGGGCAATCACCTGACTGATCGGTAAGCCGTACTTCAGGGCGAACTCGTGGTCACGCTCATCATGAGCGGGCACCGACATGACGGCTCCTGAGCCGTATTCGATCAGGACGAAGTTGGCGATCCAGATGGGGACTTCCTGTCCGGTAATCGGGTGAATGGCCTGGTAGCCGGTGGGAGTCCCCCGTTTCTCCATTGTGGCGATATCCGCTTCCGCCGTTTTGGTGTTCTTGCAGGAATCGACAAATGCTGCAATCTCTGGTGAGCGATCTGCCGCCTTTTGCGCCAGCGGATGCTGTGCGGCAATGGCTACGTAGGTGACGCCCATCAGCGTGTCGGGACGGGTGGTGTAGACATCCAGTGTGTCACTGCTGTCTTTGATGCCAAACGTAAGTTCGACGCCGACAGACCGACCGATCCAGTTGCGCTGCATGGTCTTGACCTGCTCAGGCCAGCCTTGCAACTGATCCAGATCGTTCAGCAGCGCGTCAGCGTAGTCGGTGATTTTGATAAACCACTGTGGGATCTCCCGGCGCTCAACGGTTGCCCCCGAGCGCCAGCCCTTGCCATCGATCACCTGTTCGTTGGCCAGTACCGTTTCATCAACGGGGTCCCAGTTAACAGTGGCCATTTTCTTGTAAACCAGACCTTTCTCGTAAAGGCGGGTAAAAAACCACTGTTCCCACTTGTAGTAATCGGGTTTGCAGGTCGTGACTTCACGATCCCAGTCATAACCGAAACCCAGTCGTTTGAGCTGGTTTTTCATGTAGGCAATGTTTTCGTAGGTCCACTTGGCCGGAGCGACCCCGTTCTTGAGTGCAGCATTTTCGGCGGGCAGACCGAATGAGTCCCATCCCATCGGCTGAAGCACATTTTTGCCTTGCATACGCTGATAGCGGGAAATCACATCGCCTATGGTGTAGTTTCTGACATGTCCCATGTGGAGTTTGCCACTGGGATAAGGGAACATGGACAGGCAATAGTACTTTTCCTTGCCGGGTTGTTCCGTCACCTTAAAGGCGTTGGTGTCTTCCCAAAGGCGCTGTACATCGGCTTCAATTTGTTGGGGATGGTAGAGTTCTTCCATAAAAAACGAGCTGCATCAAGGTTTGAATAAAGTTTTGTATTCTATCCTAGTAGCAACAGTTAGACACGGTTTTCATCATAAAAAGAGAGGGTGACATGCAGGACAAACCAAAGGCAGATCAAACCAAAGCCTCTGCCTACGTCGCGGCGCTGCAGCGCCTGGAAGGGGTGCTCGCCGACGCCGAGGCTAAAAGCTGGCAGACACTTCAGGGCGAAGTTGAAAAAGCGGTTCATTTTGAGCAGGAAGCGGAGCGACTGACGGCGGAGGAAGCCTCTTTATTGAAGGCTTACGTTAAACGCGATCTGGCGAGCCTGCTCCATTTCATTCGGGAGACCGGGCAGGGAGTGAGGGAATGGTTGCGCTTTGATCTGGATGTTCTGGAAACCGGGCTCAAGCGCAGCCTGCTGGCCATTGCGGACAAAACCCAGGTCGGGCAACAACAATTGGAGCATCAGCTGCATCATCAGGAAGGCGCCTACGTAGCGGGTGAGGTCGCACTGCCGGGAATGTTGCGCTGTACTGAGTGTGGCAAAATGGTGTGTTTGGTTGATGTGGCCAGGGTGGACCCCTGTCATCGCTGCGAAGGGTTATATTTTCGCAGAATTACAGGCAGAGACACCTGAAGCAATAGCATCAGAATTACGGGCCACGAGCCATTCAAATTGAAAGGGGTGCTGCCTGTCCGGGGTGTGAAGGTGGATCGTAATACACCGGCTTCAAACTGAGGCAGGCGATCAGTGATCTCACCCTGGTAATTGATGATCGCCGTTACGCCATTGTTGGTGCCGCGGAGCAGTGGTTTCTGATTCTCAAGGGCACGCATTTGCGCCATCTGAAGATGCTGCAGCGGGCCTGCTGACGCACCAAACCAGGTATCGTTGCTCACGGTAACCAGAAAATCGGCCTCACTTGCATGCGCAGCAACCAGGTCGGGATAAACGATTTCATAGCAGATAAAGGGCATAAAGTGGTAGGCCCCTGCGGTGAGCAATGTTTGCTGGCTACCTCCACTGGCCATGTCGGACATCGGCAGGTCGAAGAATTGGATCAGGCCACGCAGGGCAGAGGCAAACGGCACATACTCGCCGAAGGGAACCAGGCGCTGTTTGTGGTAAAGGCCTTCGCCGTTACCGGTCGCCAGAAAACTGTTGTAAATGTGATAGCGCGGGGTTTCGACAGGTGAAGCTGCATCGCGTTCGGCGCTAAGGATGCCCAACAGAATCGCCTGGCGGTCAGCCTTTCCCTGTTGATCGAGTTCATCCAGCACGGGTCCAGCCTGGGCCAGGAACAGGGGTAGCGCCGTTTCTGGCCAAATAACAATGTCCTGGTCCGTGAGTTGGCGATGTAGCGATAGTATTTTTCGAATCTGGGGGAGTTGTTGGTCGGGTACCCATTTGTCTTCCTGGGGGATGTTGGGCTGCACCAGCCCGACAGAAAGTTCACGATTTTCAGGGTGCGTCCAGTCGACTCCGTATAAGGTCTGACCTGTCCCAATCAGTAGCGTAAGTCCTAGCAGAAGTGCCAGCACCTTTTGGGGCTGTCGGTCAGATGATCTGAAGTGCGCCGCCAGGGTGAGCAGCAGGCTGCCGAGCACTAACACACTGAAAGACACCAGGTAGATGCCGCCGATGGGGGCAAAGCCGGCCAGCGGGGTTTTCAGCATGCTGTGGCCCAGAAACAGCCAGGGAAACCCGCTGAGAAACCAGGTGCGGAACCATTCGCCGAGTACCCACACCGCACTGAACAGGAGTAGGTAACGCAGCCCCTGAGTGAAACCGGATTGACCGGAGAGCGTTGCAAAGAACCACCCCTGGAGGGCCGTGAATAACGCAATGCCCATGACAAACAGCGCCGTCAGAAAGGCGGCCAACCAGACCGGGGCAGGGCCGTGAACGTGAATCGACACAAAAACCCATGAAACGCCCGTGCCGAAGAGACCTAGCCCGAACAACCAGCTTAGCCAGGCCGCCTGTCGCGGTGTTTTATGGCGCAGAATGAGCGCGAGGGCCATTGGGCAGGCAACGGCCGCGAATTTGAAATCAAAGGGTGCAAAGGCCGCTGGCAGAAGCGCACCTGAAACGAGAGACAGCAGCGCGGGAAGAAGCATCACTTGGGTCAGGTGCCTCAGGAGGTAGCTCCTTCAGGACGACTGATCTGCAGCAAACGGATTTGCCGATTGTCTGCATTCAACACTTTAACAGACAGCCCCTCCAGCTTGGTGGACTCACCGCGGCGGGGCAGGCGTCCAAAGCGTTTCATCACCAGACCACCGATGGTGTCGAATTCGTTGTCGTCCAGATTCATATTGAAGTATTCGTTGAAGTCTTCAATGGGGGTGAGCGCTTTGACGACGTATTGGTTGGGCTCCGTGTTCTTGATCGTCAGATCTTCTTCAAAATCGTGTTCATCTTCGATTTCGCCGACGATCTGCTCCAGCACATCCTCGATCGTGACCAGTCCGGCCACACCGCCGTACTCGTCAACGACGATTGCCATATGGTTGCGGTTTTCTTTGAACTCTTTCAGCAATTGATTGAGGCGTTTACTTTCCGGGATGAAGCACGCGGGTCGCATACGATCCTGAACGCTCGAACGATTCAGTTCGCCCTTGATATTTAAACCGAGCAGATCTTTGGCGAGCAGTATGCCCAGTACCTCATCTTTGGACTCGCCGATCACCGGGTAGCGGGAGTGGGCGGATTCGAGAATTTCCCGAATATAGTCATCAGGTGAGCTGTCAGCCTTCACACAGATCATCTGTGCGCGGGGGATCATGATTTCCCGTACTTGCATGTCGACGACCTGCATGGCCCCTTCAATCAGTGCCAGTGAGTCCTGATCAACGATGCCCCGACGCGCGGCAGCACGCAGCATTTCGAGCAATTCGAATTTGTCTTGTGGATCGGCTGAAAAAGCTTGTGACAGCCTGTCCAGCCAGGATTTACTGCTCGTCGTGGTGGGCGAAGGGTCGTCGCTCATGCGGTTTGGGTCCTTACCGTAACTCTCTGGGGGGCACTAGTTGGATCAGGCATAAGGGTCTGAAAACCCCAGTGCCGCCAAGATGCCGATTTCCCGATTTTCCATGACCTCGGCTTCGTGATCAAGAATATGATCATAACCTTGTAGGTGGAGTATGCCATGGATCACGAGATGTGCCCAGTGTGCATGCAGGGATTTTCCCTGCTCTCCGGCTTCTTCCGCGACCACTGGTGCACAGATGACCAGATCGCCCAGTGGCATCTTTTCTTCGCCCATCATCTCGGCAGTCATACCGGGTGGCAGGTCAAATGGAAAGGAGAGTACATTGGTGGGTTTATCTTTGCCGCGGTAGTCATGGTTGAGCTGCTGGCTTTCTTCCCGATCAACCACACGCAGAAAAACCTCCCATTCGCCACTTTTTTCGACGGCGGCAGTTGCCCAGGTTTGCAGCTGGGCGGCATCAGGTAAATCAGCGAAGTCGCCTTCGATTTCAGCAATTAAGTCAACGGTCATGGGCGTTTCTCAAAGTCCTCGTAGGCATCGACGATGCGTTGAACAAGTGGATGTCGTACCACATCCTTGCTCAAAAAATGGGTGGAGCTGATACCTTTGACGTCTTTAAGTACGTTGAGGGCATGTTTCAGGCCGCTGGGCGCGCCTCGAGGTAAGTCTACCTGAGTCACATCGCCGGTTATGACAGCAGTTGAACCAAAACCGATACGGGTCAGAAACATCTTCATTTGCTCTGGAGAGGTATTCTGGCTTTCATCCAGGATGATGAAGGAGTGGTTCAGGGTGCGTCCACGCATAAAGGCGAGCGGGGCGATCTCGATCAGACCTTTTTCCAGCAAGCGAGCCACCTGCTCAAAACCGAGCATTTCATATAGCGCGTCATACAGAGGGCGTAGGTAGGGATCAACTTTCTGCGCCAGGTCGCCCGGTAAGAATCCTAGTTTTTCGCCTGCCTCCACGGCGGGCCTGACCAGTAGAATGCGCTTGACCTGATCCTCATTGAACGCTTGCACGGCGCAGGCTACTGCCAGCCAGGTCTTGCCGGTCCCGGCCGGGCCGACGCCGAAATTGATGTCGTGTCGACGAATCGCCTCGACGTAGCGCTGTTGATTTGCGCCACGCGGTTTGATGTGCATTTTCGGCGTTTTGATGATCGGTCCGGCGCTGATTTGCGAAGCCAGTTCAGCTTCCCCCACGAACAGGTGAACAGTGGCGGGGTCGATGACCGGATTGGCCTCCGTCTCGCGATAGAGTTGCTGAAGAATGTCGCAGGCATTTTTGACATCGGTTTCGCGGCCGCTCAGGGTGAACTCATGTGCGCGATAACTGATCTCGATGCCCAGTCGTTGCTGGATAAGTTTAAGGTTTTCATCCAGCGGGCCGCACAACGCCAGTTGGCGGGCGGAATCGACCGGGTTCAGCGTTAAATGGCGAATAGTATTGCTCAAAGGGAAACATCCACAGATCTAGTGATCATTCTGGTCAATGCGTTCGCCTCGCAGCGAATTGGGAAAGGCGGTGGTGATGCGCACATCGACGAAACGCCCTGTCAGGTGGTCCTGCTCGCTGGAGAAGTTAACGACACGATTGTTTTCGGTGCGCCCCTGCCACTCATTTGGATTTTTCTTGGAGGGACCAGTGACAAGGATTCGCTCGATATTGCCAACCATGCGGCGACTGATCGCCTGCGCCTGTTGATTGATGCGCTGTTGAAGAAGGGCGAGTCGCTGTTTTTTTGTATCTTCCGAAATATCGTCTTCGAATTCGGCGGCCGGGGTGCCGGGACGGGCACTGTAAACAAAGCTGAACGACATATCGAAACCGATCTCTGCGATCAGGTTCATGGTGTCCTCAAAATCGCTTGCAGATTCACCTGGAAAGCCGACGATGAAATCTGAGGATAGGCTAATGCCGGGGCGAATCGCCTGAAGCTTGCGGATTTTCGCCAGATAATCAGCTGCCGTGTGGCCACGTTTCATTCGCTTCAGAATCGTATCCGAACCACTCTGAACGGGCAGGTGCAGGTGACTGACCAGTTTGGGCAGTTCGGCATAGGCCTGGATCAGTGAGTCACTGAACTCGACCGGATGAGAGGTGGTATATCGCAGTCGATCTATGCCACTGATGGCGGACACATGGTGCAGCAGTTCTGCCAGGTCAGCGGTATCACCGTCCTCTGTGAGCCCCTGATAGGCGTTCACATTTTGGCCCAGCAGGTTAATTTCGCGCACGCCTTTGGAGGCCAGGTGTCGGATTTCCGTCAGCACATCCTCAAGGGGGCGGCTGACTTCTTCGCCCCGGGTGTAGGGTACCACGCAAAACGTACAGTACTTGCTGCAACCTTCCATGATGGAGACGAAGGCGCTGGCGCCATCAGCCGATGGGGGGGGTAAGCGATCAAACTTTTCGATTTCAGGAAACGTGACATCGACCATGGGGATGCGACTGCCCGAAACAGCATCAATCATTTCGGGGAGGCGGTGCAAGGTCTGAGGGCCAAAGATCAGGTCAACATAATCCGCCCGTTCGCGGATGGCATCGCCTTCCTGACTGGCCACGCAGCCGCCGACGCCAATCAATAGATTGGGGTTCTTTTTCTTCAGGGATTTCCAGCGACCTAACTGATGGAAGACTTTTTCCTGGGCTTTTTCCCGTATCGAGCAGGTATTGAGAAGCAAAATGTCAGCTTCGTCAGGGTTGTCAGTGAGTTCTACCTGATGGCTTTCACCCAGCAGGTCTGCCATTCGTGATGAATCATATTCATTCATCTGGCAGCCGTGAGTTTTGATAAATAGCTTCTTGGTCATACGGGCCCAGTATCAGAGCGTCTAAAAAACGGGCAGGTATTATAAGCCTGTAGCCCGCCTTTTCATACTGGGTTGAAGGCTGATGAGGTCATCGTGTGGATTTTAAATAGAAAAGCCACCCGAAGGTGGCTTGGTCTCGACAGATTGGAGGATCAGCCGAGGAGGTGCTTTTTGACTTCGCCGATGGCGCGGGCCAATTGGGTAGCCAGCTCGTCTTCGGTATCCGCATGAGCGTTCAGAAGTGCCTTGTCTGCAGGATAATCTTTGACCAGTACCAGCAGTCCGGCAGCTTTGAGTGCTTCGATGGCGGTCTCGGGTGCATTACCCGACTGCGCAACCATTTGACCACGCTCAAACAGCGCTCGCTCCAGGCCATTCGCCAGGCGTTCTGCCTGGGCACCGGTGACCGAAATAACGCCGGCAGCATGGCCGAAGCGTGCACGACGCTCTTCAGCGGTCAGCGCATCGAACGAGACCGATTCCGTTTCTTCAACCGGCTTTTCAATCATCCCGGCCGCAATCGTCACGTTCGTGATGCGGTCGATCAGAATGAAGGAGCCGGTTAAGGGGTTGCGCGAGTAGGGATCAAACGCCAGTGGCTGGTTGAGCGTCAATTGGCATAAGCCAATTTCGTTCAGGTGCAGCTCGCTTTCACCGCTGCTGCGTTCCAGCGTGTTGACGTCAGTCTTGTAAAGCACTTTGCTGATTGTCGCGGAAGCGAGGGAGCAGCCCTGCTTAATGTAGTACTGTCGTCCCGGCGTCATGGCCTGCTCGGTCATCCACACAACCGTCGCTTCAAAGCGATTGGAAACCGGCGGGACGTTGTCGGTTTTAACCAGCATGTCGCCACGGCTGACGTCGATTTCGTCGGTCAGTGTCAGGGTAACGGCCTGGCCTGCCCACGCTTCGCTCAGCTCGCCGTCATAGGTAACGATACTTTTGACATGACTGGTTTTGCGCGAAGGCAGCGCCATGATGGCATCGCCAGGGCGGACAATACCGGAGGCGATCGTGCCACTGAAGCCACGGAAGTCCAGGTTGGGCCGGTTAACGAATTGAACGTGCAAACGGAAATCGTTGAGGTTGACGTCTTTGGCAATCTCGACGGTTTCCAGGATGCTCATCAGAGGCTGATCCTGATACCAGGGCATATTTGGCGAGTTGGCCACAACGTTGTCGCCGTCCAGCGCTGAGATTGGAACAAAGCGAACGTCCTTCACATTCAGGCTCTTGGCGAAGGTCTTGTAATCCGCCTTGATTTTCTCGAAGGTTTCCTGGCTGTAGTCGACGATGTCCATCTTGTTGATGGCGACGACCAGGTGCTTGATGCCCAGCAGGGACGCGAGATAGGTGTGGCGTTTGGTCTGTTTCAACACACCATAGCGGGCGTCGATCAGAATGATGGCCAATTGGGCGGTTGAGGCGCCAGTGACCATGTTGCGCGTATACTGTTCGTGTCCAGGCGTATCCGCGATGATGAACTTGCGCTTGTCCGTGGAGAAGAAGCGGTAAGCAACATCGATGGTGATGCCTTGTTCGCGCTCAGCCTGAAGGCCATCCACCAGCAGAGAAAAGTCAATTTTCTCGCCGGCGTTGCCCATCTTGCTGCTGTCACGTCGCACGGCTTCAAGTTGATCCTCATAGATCATCTTCGAGTCGTGCAGCAGACGACCAATCAGTGTGCTCTTGCCGTCGTCTACGCTACCACAGGTCAACAGGCGGAGCAGTTCCTTGTTTTCGTGTTGTTTCAGGTAGGCCAGGATGTCCTGACCAATGAGATCGGATTGATGTGCCATGTGTCGAAAATCCTTGCCTGTTAAAAGTAACCTTCGCGCTTCTTCTGCTCCATGGAGCCTGCCTGATCATGGTCGATCATGCGGCCCTGGCGCTCCGAGCTGGTTGTCAGCAGCATTTCCTGAATGATGTCAGGCAGCGTGTCTGCGGTGGACTCTACCGCACCCGTCAGCGGATAGCAGCCCAGGGTTCGAAAGCGTACGCTACGCATTTGTGCAGCTTCGCCCTCGCGCAGAGGCATGCGCTCATCGTCCACCATGATCAGTGTGCCATCGCGCTCAACCACAGGGCGCTTGGCAGAGAAGTACAACGGAACAATGTCGATGTTCTCAAGGTAGATGTACTGCCAGATATCCAGTTCCGTCCAGTTGGACAGCGGGAAGACCCGAATACTTTCACCCTTGCGGACTTTGCCGTTATAAATATTCCAAAGCTCGGGGCGCTGGTTTTTAGGATCCCAGCGGTGGTGTTCGTCACGGAACGAATAGACCCGTTCTTTCGCGCGGGATTTCTCTTCATCCCGTCGTGCACCGCCGAAAGCGGCATCGAACTTGTACTTGTTCAGCGCCTGTTTAAGTCCCTCGGTTTTCATGACGTCGGTATGTTTTGCGCTGCCGTGGGTGAATGGACCAATGCCCTGGCGGACGCCGTCTTCATTGATGTGCACGATCAGGTCCAGACCCAGCTTGGCGCAGGTCTCGTCTCTGAACTTGATCATTTCCCGGAATTTCCAGGTCGTATCGACATGAAGCAGGGGGAATGGGGGCTTGGCCGGGTAGAAAGCCTTTATCGCCAGATGAAGCATGACCGAGGAATCTTTCCCGATCGAGTAAAGCATAACAGGGCGTTCAAATTCCGCAGCAACTTCGCGAATGATATGAATGCTTTCCGCTTCAAGTTGCTTCAGGTGGGTGAGCTGATGCTGTGTAACCATTGTCGCGTCTCGTGATGGAGTTAATGGCCCCGGCGTCCTGTTTGACGTCACTGTTCCACAGGAGTCTGACTGCCGTTTCAGACGGTCCGGATCGGGTGGTAATTATAGCAAAAAACGGCCGCTTATAAAAATAGCGCCACTTATAATGATTTGTTATTAATTTATGGGGTGCCCCGTGCAATCGGTTAGATTGAGCACAGGGCGTTTTAGGCGTGCGTTGCGCCGCCGGGCCAGTGATTGGCCCTATGCGGATCAGGCAGTGGCCTTGTGGTGTTCGATAAATTGTTCGATTACCGAGGCTTGCGGAAGGGATAGCCGCGTGAAGCGCAATTGCAGTAAAAAGCGGTTTCTGGCCACGCGCCGGGCGGCAAAGACGACGGCTTCACCCTGAACGGTCTGTCGGCTCTTGCTGCTTTCCGACACGCCGTCGGGAAGTGAAAACGTGGCCTGGACATGCATCATCTTGTCAGGTTCCGTGCAGCCGCGGGGTAAAATTTGGGTCAACATTTCCTGTGTACAGTTGATGACCAGCTCTTTGCGGGACAGGGTTTCGGTTGGGCATAACAATTCGTCGCCGTTGGACAGCGTAATTTTGGCCACAGAAGAAACGCCCAGGCGCATGGGAAGTAGAAGGCGCGGGGCAGGGTGAAGTCTGTGCGGTAATGGAGCGTTCACATCGGTATCCTATGTGTCAATCGATGAATATAGTTAGTTTCCACTATGAGTCTCAGTGTAGCAGGTTATCGGCGATCAATATTTGATCTTTATGGTGTTTATTTCCCGATACATGCCAAGTTTTGTTGTAATTTTGTTACTGAAATTGAGGTTGCTCCGCACGCGTATCCTTCGCGTATCTTGGGCGCTGCGATATCCGATTGTTTTGTAAGTGTTTGTTAGGACATCGAAACATGGCCTGTATACAACAAGTCGCAGCGAATTTACCAGTTTTTTATTGCGCGTGATAAACTGCGCGCCTTGAGAATGAGGAAAGCAGCATGAGTAAAGGAGTGAGCTCCGGAAAAGTTGGGGTGGTCAGTCTGGGGTGCCCAAAGGCGCTGGTGGATTCCGAGCGGATACTCACCCAGCTTCGATCTGACGGGTATGAAATAGTGCCGAGTTATGACGATGCCAATGTCGTGGTCGTCAACACCTGTGGCTTTATTGACAGTGCCGTTCAGGAATCGCTGGATGCCATCGGCGAGGCCATGGCGGAAAATGGCAAGGTCATCGTGACGGGGTGTCTGGGCGTTAAGGCCGATGAGATTCGCTCCCGCTTTCCCAAGGTGCTGGAGGTTACCGGGCCACAAGCCTATGAGGCGGTGGTGACGGCTGTGCATAAAGAGTTGCCGCCGATACATGATCCGTTCACCAGCCTGGTGCCGCCCCAGGGGATCAAATTGACCCCGCGTCACTATGCCTATATGAAAATCTCTGAAGGCTGTAATCACCGTTGTACGTTCTGCATCATCCCCTCCATGCGTGGAGATCTGGTCAGCCGGCCCATTGGAGAGGTATTGGATGAGGCGGAGCGACTTGTAGCCAGTGGTGTGCAGGAATTGCTAGTAGTCTCACAGGATACCAGTGCGTATGGCGTTGACCTGAAATATCGTACCGGCTTCTGGCAAGGTCGCCCGGTTAAGACCCGGCTCTATGATCTGTGTGAGCAGTTAGGACGCCTGGGTGTCTGGGTACGTCTGCACTATGTCTATCCTTATCCGCATGTGGATGAGATTATCCCATTGATGGCAGAAGGGCGTCTGTTGCCCTACCTGGATATTCCTTTTCAGCATGCCAGCCCCCGTGTGCTAAAAATGATGAAGCGTCCCGCACATGCGGAAAATACGCTTGCACGCATTAAAGCCTGGCGGGAAGTCTGTCCTGATCTGACGATTCGGTCGACTTTTATCGTTGGGTTCCCGGGCGAAACCGAAGAGGACTTCCAAATTCTGCTTGATTGGCTGGATGAGGCGCAGCTGGATCGTGTCGGGTGCTTTGCTTATTCGCCGGTTGAAGGCGCAGTGGCGAACGACCTTGCGGAACCCGTGCCAGAGGCGGTCAAGCAGGAACGATTGCAGCGATTTATGGAAAAGCAGGCGCAGATCAGTGCTGCGCGATTGCAGCGCAAGATTGGTCGAACGCTGGAAGTCCTGGTCGATGAGGTGTCAGAGGACAATGTTATCGCGCGAAGTTTTGCGGATGCACCCGAAATTGATGGCGTGGTTTATTTGCCATTGGATGCAGATGTTAAACCGGGACAGCGCCTGAAAGTGCTGATTACCGAAGCTGATGAATATGATCTTTGGGGTGATCCTGTCTGATCCGATGTGCCTGTCTTGGAGTGTGTCTGGTTTTGACTGACATGAAGTAAAAAAAGAAGGGGCCGATGAGCCCCTTTTTGATGCCGGTGGGTCTAGCCATTCAGCTTGCGGGTCAGTGCCTCATTAACCTGCTGTGGGTTGGCTTTGCCGCGCGAGGCTTTCATGGCCTGACCGACGAAAAAGCCCAACATTTTAGCCTGCTTCTCGGGTTCGGCAGCGCGATACTGTTCCACTTGGGCAGCGTTTGCATTCAGTACCTCGTCAATCATGGCTTCGATTGCAGAGCTGTCAGTGACCTGTTTAAGTCCTTTCTTCTCGATGATGGCGTCGACTTCGCCTTCTCGCTGCCACAGTGATTCAAACACGGTCTTGCCAAGTTTTCCTGAGAGGGTGTTGTCTTTGACTCGCAGGATCAGATCGCCCAGTTGTTGGGCGGTAACGGGCGACTGCTGGATTTCCAGATTTTCCTGGTTCAGCCATTTTGACAGTTCGCCCATGATCCAGTTGGCGGCGAGTTTGGCATCGTCGCACCGCTTGGCGACCGTCTCGAAGTAGTCGGCCTGGGCTCGGGTAGAGGCAAGGATGCCGGCATCGTAATCGGTCAGACCATAATCGCTGACAAATCGTGATTTCTTGGCTTCAGGCAGTTCCGGCAGGCTTTGTCTGATACGCTCAATCGTCTCATCTTGAATAACGACCGGAAGCAGGTCCGGGTCCGGGAAGTAACGGTAATCGTTTGCGTGCTCCTTGCTTCGCATGGAGCGAGTCTCGTCCTTGTCCGGGTTGTAGAGTCGGGTTTCCTGAATGATTCGCCCGCCATCTTCCAGAATGTCCATCTGGCGCTCGATCTCGCAGTTGATGGCTTTTTCCACAAAGCGAAACGAGTTGACGTTCTTAATTTCGGTCCGTGTGCCGAATTCTTGTTGTCCGAAGGGGCGCAGCGACACGTTGCAGTCACAGCGCATAGAGCCTTGCGACATATCGCCGTCGGAAATGCCAAGATAGGTTACGATGGAATGAAGTTTCTTCAGATACGCGACGGCTTCTTTGGCACTTCGCAGTTCGGGCTCGGAAACGATTTCCAGCAATGGGGTGCCTGCGCGGTTTAAATCAATCCCGGTCTGACCGTGGAAATCTTCGTGCAGGCTTTTCCCTGCGTCTTCTTCAAGGTGCGCACGCGTGACGTTGATGCGTTTGCTGGAGCCATCTTCGAGCGTGATGTCAAGGTGCCCTTTTTCAACGGTGGGGTAATCCAGCTGACTGATCTGGTAACCTTTGGGCAGGTCGGGGTAAAAGTAGTTCTTCCGGTCGAAGACTGAAACCTTGTTGATGTTTGCATCAATCGCCAGGCCAAATTTAATGGCCATGTTCAGCGCTTCTTCATTGAAAACGGGCAGCATTCCCGGCATCGCCAGATCAACCGCACAGGCCTGTGTGTTAGGTTCAGCGCCAAAGGCAATGCTGGCACCTGAGAAAATTTTGGACTGGGTGGCAAGTTGAACATGCACCTCCAGACCAATGACGACTTCCCATTGCATGAGGGTCTCCTTGCAAATTAGTTCGCGGACGCAGTGATGCGGGTGACATCAGGGCGTCGTGTGTGCCAATCGGTGTGTAGCTGGAACTGGTGGCCGAGGTTCAAGAGTCGGGCCTCGTCAAAATAGTTGCCGATCAGTTGCATGCCGATTGGCATTCCCTCTGCAAAGCCGCAGGGGATGGATAATCCGGGCAGGCCAGCAAGACTGGTGGGCACGGTATAGATGTCCTCCAGGTACATGGCGACGGGGTCGCTGGTTTTCGCGCCCAGGCCAAAGGCTGGCCCAGGTGTAACCGGTGTCAAAATGGTGTCGACCTGACTAAACGCGGCGACAAAATCATTCTTGATCAGGCGGCGAATACGTTGAGCCTGTCGGTAGTAGGCATCATAGTAGCCTGCAGACAGCGCGTAGGTGCCAATCAGGATGCGGCGCTGAACCTCTTTGCCAAACCCTTCCGCCCGCGTGCGGGAATAAAGGTCTTCCAGGTCCGTCGGGTTGTCACAGCGATGTCCGTAGCGCACACCGTCGAAGCGGGACAGGTTGGTCGACGCTTCTGCCGGCGCGATGACGTAGTAAGCGGGTACAGAAAGTGCGGTGTGTGGCAGTGTGATGTCGACCAGTGTTGCGCCCAGTTTTTCAAGTTCTGCGATGGCTGCCTGCAGTGCTCTGGCTGCTTCGGGGTGTGCGGTTTCGCTGAAGACTTCACGTGGCAGGCCTATGCGCAGCCCCTGCAGCGGAGTCGCCAGGGTTGCTGCGTAATCCGGTACGGGCGCGTCAGCACTGGTTGAATCGTTTTCATCAAGGCCTGCCATGACCTTCAATAGTAAAGCCAGGTCTTCGACGGTATGAGCCAACGGGCCACCCTGATCCAGACTGGAGGCATAAGCGATCATGCCCAGCCGGGAAACGCGCCCGTAGGTAGGTTTGAGGCCGCTTATGCCGCAAAACGCGGCTGGCTGACGGATCGAACCTCCGGTATCAGTGCCGGTTGCCGCAGGAACCAGGCCAGCGGCAACGGCAGCGGCTGAGCCACCAGATGATCCGCCGGGGACGCGGGAGAGATCCCAGGGGTTACGCACTGCGCCGAAAAAACTATTCTCATTGGAGGAGCCCATCGCGAACTCATCCATATTGGTTTTGCCCAGGCAAACGGCGCCAGCGTCTTTGAATTTACGTGAAACCGTCGATTCATAGGGCGGGATAAAGTTGGACAGCATGCGCGAGCCACTGGTGGTTCGGATTCCAGCGGTACAAAACGCATCCTTGTGTGCGACGGGAATCCCCAGCAGGAGGCTGTTTTCACCGCGCGTACGGGCCTCATCCGCAGCCCTGGCAGCGCTAATTGCCTGGTCATGGCAGAGCGTAATGAAGCTATTCAGGTGGGGTTGGCTGGCCTCGGCTTTAGTCAGCAGGTGGCGCGTCAATTCCTCACTGGAAAACTGGCGTTTATCCAGTCCGTCGAGCAGGTTTTTATCGTGACAGGAAACATGGGGACTCTCTCAGGTGAAGGATGGCGATGGTTATTCGATAACCTTGGGCACGAGGTACAGACCCTTTTCAGTCGTGTTGCAAACTGATTGCAGGGCTTCGCGCTGATTGGGCTCTGTCACGCAATCGGTTCGCAGGCGCTGGTGTTGTTCCAGTGGATTGCCCAGCGGCTCGATGGACTGCGTATTCTGCTGGTTCATCTGCTCAACGAAATGGAGTATCTGGTCCAGATCCTGAGTCAGGCTCTGCAGATGTTCAGGATCAACTTTCAGTCGCGCAAGTACGGCGATCTTGGCGAGTTCGTCTGCCTTGATGGACACGGGGTGGCTACCTCTGAATGCATCGTTGTTGTCGGTGGCCGGGTCAGCGGCCAGATCAGGGACGGTAGTATAAAAAGTTTTCGATCAATGTGAAAACTCAAATGCTTCGGACCGTCTGGGCCTTAAACGGTGCTTGCTCAACTGCAGCACCACTGATACAGTTGCTGAAATAAAATAAACAGCTCTTGTCCTGGCAGCCCGAATGCCTTGCAGGGATTGACCTGTACCCTGATAAGATTAAGTCCTCCCTCGGCAGGACTGACGATTTCATACGGATTCAATAGTTAATGTTCAAACGTCTACGTGGTCTCTTTTCCAGCGATTTATCCATTGATTTAGGTACAGCCAACACACTGATCTACGTGCGTGGCCGTGGCATTGTGCTCAACGAACCCTCTGTTGTTGCCATCCGGCACCAGGGCGCCCAGAAAACCGTGGCAGCGGTCGGTGCTGAAGCCAAGCGAATGCTGGGGCGAACGCCGGGTAACATTACCGCCATCCGTCCACTGCGTGATGGTGTGATAGCCGACTTTTATGTCACTGAGAAAATGCTTCAGCATTTCATTCATAAAGTGCATGAAAACAGCTTTATTACCCCCAGCCCCCGTGTTCTGGTGTGCGTTCCCAGTCTTTCAACCCAGGTGGAGCGCAAAGCGATTCGCGAATCGGCTCTGGGGGCGGGCGCACGGGAAGTCTTTCTGATAGAAGAACCCATGGCGGCCGCAATCGGTGCGGGCTTGCCGGTCGAAGAGGCGACGGGTTCGATGGTTGTCGACATCGGTGGTGGCACCACGGAAACAGCCATTATCTCGCTTAACGGCATTGTCTATGCTGATTCCGTTCGTATTGGTGGTGATCGCTTTGATGAGGCGATTACCACCTACGTGCGTCGTAATTACGGTAGCTTGATTGGTGATGCGACGGCAGAGCGTATCAAGCAAGAGATAGGGTGTGCCTGCGAAGGGCTTGAGTTGCGCGAAATTGATGTGCGAGGCCGTAACCTGGCTGAAGGTGTTCCCCGCAGCTTTACCCTGAACAGTGAAGAGATTCTTGAGGCGATGCAGGAGGCGCTGGCGGCAATTCTGCAGTCTATCAAAAGTGCGCTGGAACAATCGCCTCCTGAGCTGGCCTCTGATATTGCCGAGCGCGGCATCATTCTGACAGGGGGGGGCGCACTCCTACGTGGACTGGATCGCCTGATTTCAGAAGAGACCGGGTTGCCGGTGATTGTTGCTGAGGATCCACTGACCTGTGTAGCACGCGGTGGGGGTAAGGCGCTTGAGATTATTGATCGCCGTGGTAGCGGCATGTTCTTTATGGAGTGAAGAAGTCGGTATCGTTGCTAAACTGAAAGCATCAGAGCGTTAGCGGGAGATATCGCTATTAAAAATATTTTTGTCGAAGGCCCTTTTCAGGGCTTTCGTTTGATGGTTCTCGCCGTCATATCGTTGGGGCTTGCCGGTTTGGACGTTCGCTACGGTATCTTCGATTCATTCAAGGATACGGTGGGTACGGGGCTGGCACCCGTCTACTGGACCCTGAATGCACCTGAGCGCCTGATGGACTGGGGGCGGGACTCCGTGCGCACGGACGGGGATCTTCTTGCTGAAAATCAGGAATTGAAAACGCGACTGCTGGTGTTGGAAGCCAAGACCCTCAAAATGGCTTCGCTCACGACCGAGGTGAATCGTTTGCAGGAGCTCCTGAATGCCTCCACCATCGTCGATGATTCGGTTCTCGTTGCAGAAATCATCGGTGTGAATCCAGATCCTTACCTCCATGAACTGATAATTAACAAGGGTTCTCAGGTCGGTGTCTACGTGGGACAGCCCGTGCTGGATTCCAGCGGACTCATGGGGCAGATCACCTCCGTGCAGCATAACCGTTCCCGCGCACTGCTGATTTCGGACAGTAGCCATGCCGTGCCGGTTCAGGTTCTGCGTAACGGCGTGCGTGGCGTGCTGGTTGGCAGTGGCTCGTTAGACCGTCTGCTGTTGGTAAATATGCCTGGCACGGCCGACATCAAGGGGGGGGACATGTTGGTCAGCTCCGGGTTGGGGGGGCGATTTCCGGCAGGATACCCGGTTGCCGAGGTCTCGCATGTGGGGCTGGATCCAGGCAAACCCTTTGCCGATATCGTCGCCAAGCCGCTTGCTGCGCTGAATCGAAGCCGCCATGTTCTTTTAGTCTTCCGGCGTCAGGAGGGTGAAACAGGCGCTGCCGCCGAAGCTGGGGAGTCACCGTGACCCAGAGTTTTCATCATTCATTTTTCTTTATTTTTTCGCTGGGGCTGGCGGCTGTTCTGACAGTGATGCCTTTGCCAGAAGCGTACATGGTGTTTCGACCTGAGTGGATTGCAGCGATCATGTTTTTCTGGACGCTTCGCTACCCTCAGCACATTGGTCAGATTATTTCCTGGATGGTTGGAATCGTCTGGGATGTGCTCGTTAATAGCCCGCTGGGATTGCATGCATTGACGCTCTCGATTCAGGCCTATCTTGTCGCCATCACCCTGCAGCGGGTGCAAATGTATCCGGTCGTACAGCAGTCGCTCGTCGTGTTTATGCTCGTGGGCATTCAACTGATGGTATATCGATGGCTCATGGCAATATTCGATATGCCAGCAATCGATCTTGAATTCCTTTGGGCGGCATTGACGACTGCGCTCGTTTGGCCGCTTGTCAGCGTGGTCATGCACAGGATAGCGTATGATGGATAAGTGTCTGCTGCCACTGGTTCTCGCATCAACCTCACCACGGCGTCAGGAGTTACTGGGGCGTCTGGGGCTTCCATTTTCCTTGTGCAATCCCGATATCGATGAAAACCCCCGTGACGCCGAAACGGTCGCAGATTATGTTGTCAGGATGGCCTGTGAAAAAGCATCGGGTGGCGGAGGTAATTCGACCGTTTCGACGCTGGTTTTGGGTGCGGATACGGTGGGTGAGCTGGGGAGCGAGCTGTTATTAAAACCGGCGTCGCCCGAAGCAGCCATTGCGATGCTGTCCAGAATGTCAGGACAGGCCCACTGGGTGCATACGGCCTTTGCCTTTCGAAGCACTGCGTTTGAGTATCACGCCTGTGTGTCGACCCGTGTCCTGTTTCGATCCCTCAGCGGTGAGGAGATTCGGGATTATTGTCGTTTAGGTGAAGGATTGGACAAAGCCGGTGCCTATGCTATCCAGGGGCGGGCAGCCTCATTTGTTGCGTCAATCGAAGGGAGTTATACCGCTGTGGTGGGGCTGCCGCTCAGTGAAGTGTCTGCGGTTCTGCAGCAATTAGGTTACCGGGTATGGAAGGAGTAGAGGTATGAGTGAGGAAATTCTCATCAACGTAACGCCTTTGGAAACGCGGGTTGCTGTGGTTGAGAACGGCATGCTTCAGGAAGTGTACATCGAGCGCAGCCGCAAGCGAGGTCTGGTCGGAAATATCTACAACGGCAAAGTTGTCCGTGTGCTTCCGGGTATGGAGGCCGCCTTTGTGGATATTGGCCTCGAACGGGCGGCATTTATTCATGTGTCGGATATCGTGCCAGAGGAGTTTCCTGATACCGGGGAGATTTCGGTGCGCGCAACGCCCCCTGAAAAAAGTGGGCAAAAATATCCCGACATCGGTGCCCTGCTGCGTGAGGGCCAAACCCTGGTTGTGCAGGTGACAAAAGATCCGATTGGTACCAAAGGTGCCCGCCTGACGACTCAATTATCGATACCGTCGCGCTACCTGGTTCTGATGCCGGGAAGCGAGCATTTAGGGGTTTCTCAACGCATTGAAGGTGAAATTGAGCGTGAGCGTCTGAAGCAACTCGTTCAGGCGTGTCTGAATGAAAATGCGGAAGGTGAAGAGGCGCCCCCCAAAGGCTTTATTATCAGAACGGCAGCAGACGGCGTGGGCCAGGAAGAGCTGATGTCAGACGTCCGCTTTCTCCGGCGGCTATGGCAATCGCTGTCGCGCAGAATTCTGGCGACACAGACGCCTGGACAGATCTATGAAGACCTGCCGCTCTACATTCGCACGCTGAGGGATCTGGTTCGACCGGACACTGAAAAAGTCAGAATCGATTCCCGTGAGAGTTTTCAGAAGGCACTGGAATTTGCCCAAAGCTATGTCGCAGAAGTGGTTGATCGGCTTGAATACTATCCTGGTGAGCGCCCGATATTTGACCTTTATAGCGTTGAAGATGAGCTGATGAAAGCACTGGGACGCAAGGTTCAGTTGAAGTCCGGCGGTTATCTGATTATTGATCAGACTGAAGCTATGACCACCATTGATGTGAATACCGGTGCATTCGTGGGGCATCGCAATCTTGAGGAAACGATCTTCAAGACCAATCTTGAAGCCAGTCGTGCGCTCAGCCGTCAGTTGCGCCTGCGTAATCTGGGCGGAATCATCATCATAGACTTCATCGACATGGAGGATGAAGAGCACAAGCGTCAGGTCCTCCGCATGTTGGAGAAGATGCTTGAGCGGGATCATGCCAAAACCAAGATCAGTTGTGTCAGCGAACTGGGACTGGTTGAAATGACGCGCAAGCGAACCACCGAAAGTCTGGGCCAGATGCTGTGTGAACCCTGTAAAACCTGCGATGGCCGGGGAACGGTCAAAACGCCAGAAACGGTGTGCTACGAGATCTTTCGGGAAATACTGCGTATCAATCGCTCCTATGATGCGCAAAGCTACCGGGTACTGGCAAGTCAGGGCGCGGTGGATCTCTTGCTGGACCAGCAGTCAGAAAGCGTAGCCGATCTTGAAACGTTTATCGGCAAACGTATTCGCTTTCAGGTTGAGCCGCTCTATACGCAAGAACAGTTCGACGTCGTTATTCAGTAAAACGGGCAGGAGCAAAGGATGTTGCCGGGGGCTGGCGTATTCAGGCGCCTAACGCGATGGGTCGTCAGACTACTGGTGCTGTTCATCCTTGTGTTGGCGGCCTATCAGGGTGCAGGGCGCTTACTGGTTGGGCAAATTCATCACTTTTCGGAAGATCTCGCCACACTGATCAGTGAGCAGGCGGGGTTGACCGTTTCAATTGTAGACCTTCAAGGCGGGTGGCAGCAGTTCGATCCGGTGTTCGGTCTGGCGGGCGTGACGATTGAGATTCCCCGTAATCCCGCGACGCCAGAGTTGGGCAGCCATGCGCTGGTCCTGGACTCTCTGACCTTGATTCCGAATGTCTTCGGCTCGCTGTGGGCGCGCAAGCTGATCGTCAGGGAGTTGCGTGTCGGCTCGTTGGTTGTGGATCTTGGTATACTGTCTCAGTTGTCAGAGACGGAAGGCGTCGAAACGCCTCAACTCCCAGTTGAGTCACCCGGTTGGCTCGCTGAGCTGGGGCGTCTGGCCATCCCGAAGATGGCGTTTGATGATATCTTGATCCGCCTGCCGGAGCCCCATGTCAAGGATACCTTCTGGAAACTTTCAGACCTCACGATTCGGAAAGACGGATACCATTTTGTCGGAAGTGGTTCGCTGCGCAATCAGCGAGGCGATATCGAACTCGCAACGGCCCGGATGGATGTCTGGCTCGAAGGGGGCATTGAGCGCATGGGCGGTACCGTTTATCTGCAATGGGATAGCGGTAATTTTTTGCTACCCGTTAACTCATTTATCGAGCGTGATGAATTGCGGATCGATGATCTGGAGTCGAGCGGTCAACTTTGGCTCAAGTTGAAAAAAGGGCAGCTTCGACAAGTGACCGCCGAAGCCCGCCTGGACAACCTTAAATGGCGCAAGGCCCTGGATACTCAGAAGCCGCTTGACCATTTGGATTTTCGGATCGAAGCGCGTCGACAAGCTGAATCTGATCAGTGGCGCGCGCTGATGGATCAGTTCAGCCTGAAGTGGGGTGACAGTGGCATCTCCAATGCGAAGGTCCGGGTCGACATCGCCGGGCGTCAGACGGATGTCAGTTGGGACCGTCTGGATGTGGGCTTGCTGGTTAACCTGTTTCAGGTCGTGGGACTCGGCCCCAAGGGACTGCAGGACGCTCTGGAGGCCTATCGTCCTGCGGGATTTGTGGATGGTGGACTGCTGACTCTAAGTGAGGATGAGCCCTTCCAGTTGACGGCCAATCTGGCTGATTTCAGGGTGGATGCGGTAGATGGGGCACCGGCAGGGCAGAATATCCAGGGTTGGATACAGGTAAACTCGCGGATGGGCGAAGTGATTTTTGCAGGCAGAGACCCCTTTCTGCATTTTCCTCAGCTCTACAGTGATGGCTGGCGATTTGAATATGGTCAGGGAAGGGTGTACTGGAATCTTTACGACAACGCAACCGAAGTGATCGGAGAAAATATTCAGTTCAGCAATCCTGATCAGAAAAAAGCTGATCTGACAGGCGAGTTTTCACTCTGGATTCCCGATGAACCGGGTACACCCAATGACTTTGGCCTGTCACTGGGTGTGTTGAATACCGATGCAGTGCTGGCACCCTCTTTTGTGCCCGATAAGCTGAGCAGTCCGGCGTTTGCGCAGTGGATGACGGACAGTATCCGTGGCGGGGAGATCACCTTGGGAGGCTATCAATTTGCCGGACTCATTGGTAAAGCTGCCCCTCCCGACAGCAGCGTTTCGCAAATGTTTTTCGAGGTTAACCAGGGGGTGCTGCGCTTTCATCCGGAATGGCCTGTTCTGGAGCAGTTTTCGGGGCGCATTGCCATGCGTAACGGCGAGATGACAACGACGATCGATCAGGGCACTCTGGGAGCCACAACGCTGACCGCACCCGCGAAATTGAGCCTGTCGACGGGTGATGGGGATTCCGTTCTGGTCATTGAAACGGCGCAGACAATTAAACAGGCCGATTTTGAATATTGGTTACGCCATACGCCGATCAGTTCTGTCGTTGGGGATGCCTTTGATGGTTGGTCGATCAGCGGGAAAACTGAGGTTTCCCTGCGCGCAGCATTGCCCTTGAGTGGCAATCGCCCTGTTACGACCGACCTTTCAATTTTTCTGAATCAGGCAGGGCTTGAAATTGCGTCGCCAGCACTTCAGTGTGAAAATCTGACCGGGCGCTTCGGCTATCGATCCGTCGCTGGTGTGAAGGGTTCCGCCAATGGCCAGTGTTTAGGGGAAAGCGTATCGATTGGATTGGATACGCTAAGTTGGCAGGCGGGTAACGAGAAGCTTCGACTGCAGGTCGAAAGTGGTCTGGGGTTATCGTTTATCCAAAAACAAACCGGGATCACCCAGTTGGATGCCGTGCTGGAGGGGGAAACCCGTGGGCATCTGGAAATGGGCATTCCGCTTGGGGAGGGCGAGCATACGCTGAGGCTGGAAACGAGTCTGGAGGGAATGGCGATCGGATTACCCGCGCCACTTGGGAAGCCGGCTGAGCAGAAAGCCCCCCTGGTGTTTTCCGGCACCTGGCAGGCGGATCCAGGCAGCTCCGATTGGACACTGGACTGGCCGGGGCGTTTGCAAATGAAGTTTCAGATGCAGAACGGCGTGTTCCGACGAGGCCTGTTGGGGTTAGGGGGCATGCGCTCGGCTGAGTATGCGCAGGATGGACTTTGGGTAGAGGGACGCCTGAATGAGTTGAATGTCAGTCAGTGGGCGAGCCTGGCGCAGGAAATCAAAGCGAAATCGTCGGTCGCAGACACAGGCCCTGCAACCAGCGGTGAGGCCGAACGTATTCAGTTACCCCCCTGGTTTGCGGGTGCGGTGGTTCAGGTTGATCGACTGGTGCTCTCCGACTACAGCTTTCCAGCTACCCGGGTGGGGGTGATGCCACATGAAAATCAGGTGCAGGTGCTGCTGGCGAACGATGCGGGGCTGGAAGGTGAAATCGTGTTGCCGACAGATCCTTTGCAATTGCCGAGCGCTCAGTTTGAACGGCTTTACCTGCCAGAATCCGTTGCCAGCCGCGAAGGCGGGATGAGTCCGGCGGATGTCCCGCGTGCGCGTGTTGATATCAAGGATTTGCGATTGGGTAAGAAAACCCTGGGACACTGGAGCTGGACGGCTGAGTCCCGTTCCAACGGGGTCATCTTCAACAATCTGGATGGTCGCGTCAAAGGCGGCCGAATTAAGGGGCGGATCAGTTGGTTGGAGGATCCCGATAGCGGGCAGCAAACCACCATCTTGACGGGGGGCATCAATGGCAAGGCCTTTCATACGTTTTATGAGCAATGGAATGAGGGCAAAGCACCGCTAACCAGTAAGGCCTTCAATGTTGATGTCGGTGTCGTTTGGAGCGGGGGGCCCGCTGACTTTGCCTGGGAAAACCTCAACGGTCATTTAGGGTTTTCAATGAGCGAAGGAACGTTTCGGGAGACCAGTCGCAGTGCGGACTTTTTCCGTATTTTTGGAATACTGAATACGGATGCGATTGTGCGTCGTCTGAAACTGGATTTTACCGATCTTTATGAACAAGGTCTGGCCTATGATCAGCTTGAAGGGCGCGCCCGCATTCAGGAAGGAACGGTCAGTTTTGACTCGCCGCTGGCGATTCAGGCGCCTTCCAGTGGCTTTAAGTTAACGGGTAAAACCAGCCTGGTGGATGACAGTCTGGATATGAAGCTCGTTGTCGTATTGCCGTTGACCCAGAATTTACCCTTGGCTGCACTGCTGGTGGGGGCGCCGACGGTGGGAGGTGCGTTGTTCCTGATTGACAAGTTATTGGGCGACTCATTGAGCCAGTTGACCAGTGCGACCTACCGTATTACCGGCACCTTGCAGGCACCCGAAGTGGCGCTGGAAGGCCTGTTGCAATAACCCGATTTGATTGAAGAGAAACAGCCATGCATGGCATTGTGTGTGTCGCGGCGATACAACTGGTCAGCACCGCTGACCTGAAAACCAACCTGCTCAGGATTGAGGGCTTGGTCAGGCAAGCGGTTGAAAAAGGCGCACATTGGGTCGTGTTGCCCGAAAATTTTGCCCTGATGGATGGCGCTGGCAGTCGGGTGCTGGGTGAACAGGCGCAGTGGCCAGATAGCGAAGTGCGTCAATGGCTTGCTCGTCTTTCCAGCGCACATCAGATCTGGATTTTTGCCGGCTCCCTGCCGGACGCCAGGCGTCCTGATGGCAGCCTGATCGAGGATGGACGGGTACGCTCCGTTTGCCGAGTATACGGGCCGGATGGCGTCGAGCGGGCACGCTATGACAAACTACATCTGTTTGATGTGGACGTCGGTGATGCGCAGGGTCGCTACCGGGAGTCCGAACGCTTTGAACCCGGTGAGTCGGTTATTGATATTGACATACAGGGCAGCCATTCCGGTTGTTTGTATCGCCTGCATGTTGGACTGAGCATTTGTTATGATCTGCGTTTTCCGGCTTTGTTCAGTCACCTGAGAGCCAGAGGATGCGATGTGATTGTGGTCCCGGCGGCGTTCACCTTTGAAACCGGGCGGCACCATTGGAAGACCCTCCTGCGCGCTCGGGCTATCGAGAATCAGGTCTATATTGTTGCACCAAACCAGGGGGGGGAGCATGATGCCCGCCGCCGCACCTGGGGGCATTCCATGATTATCGATCCCTGGGGTGAGGTCCTTGACTGCGTCACGCAGGAGGGAGAGGGGATCGCCATCGCCACCCTTGACGCAGATCGCCTGGTCAGTATTCGCAAGGCGATGCCGCTGCAGCAGCATCAGCGTCCTCTCCGTTAAGACGCGGTGGCAGGGTTAAAGCGCCGATGAAATGTGCGTAGTCCCTAAGCCAGCTGGTCGTAGAGAAAGCGAAACAGTAACTTGCTTTTGCCCCGGTTCATGCCTTTTTGATGATCATCCCAGGCTTCGTCCACGTGCTGTTTCAGCAAATCGGCATCGACCTCTGGATATTGCGTGTGAAAAGCCTGCAGCGCCTCACCTGAAAGACCTTGCTCAATAAAGCGGTCACGCCAGCGCTCAGCATTTTTGAAACGTGTTTTTTCCAGCGCTCCCGATGCTGTCAGGGCGTTGACACGGGCTTCCAGGGCTTCGGAGTCCGTTTCACGCATCAACTTTCCGATATATTGCAGGTGCCGGCGGATCGCCTCTCTAGCCTTGAGGCGTTTGAGCTCAGCCATGGCCTGATCCAGTCTTTCGGGTAACGCCAGTGATGCAATTTGCTCTGGTTTTAAGGCGCCGATGCGCTGACCCAAATCCTGCAGATGTTGCATGGCACGCTTGCGTGCGCTTTTGCTCGGTTTGTCCGGCAAGTCATCAAAGTCGTCGCTGTCATCGTACTCATGCATAAGTGATCGTCGCCAAGCCCAGGAAAGCGCAGAAGCCTACCACATCGGTGACGGTTGTCAAAATCACACCACCGGCGAGGGCGGGGTCAATCTTTAGCCGTTTCAGTATAACAGGCAGCATCGTTCCGGCCAGCGCCGCCACGGTAAGGTTGATTAATAATGCGGTCGCAATCAATGCGCCAATCGTCCAGTCCTGAAACCAGGCCGTTGCAGCACCGGCGACGATCACTGACCATAACACGCCGTTCAGCAGACCGACCAGAAACTCGCGGTTAATGAGCCACCCGATATTACTTTGGCTGACTTTACCCGTCGCCATCCCTCGAATGACCAGTGTCAGCGCCTGACTGCCTGCGATGCCACCCATGCTCGCGACAATCGGCATCAGAACCGCCAGGGCAACGACCTTTTCAATGGTATGTTCAAACATCCCGATGACGGCTGAGGCGAGGAAGGCTGTCAGCAAGTTGATGCCCAGCCAGATCGCCCGGCTGCGTGCTGTCTTGAGGATGGGTGCGAACATATCCTCTTCCTCGTCAAGACCCGCCATGCTCATGATTTCATGGTCAGCATCTTCACGAATAACGTCGACCACGTCATCGATGGTGATACGCCCGACGAGCTTTCCATCCGCATCAACGACGGGGGCAGAGACCAAATCCTGGCGGGCAAAACGCTGTGCGACTTCACTGTCATTCGTTGTGACCAGGATAGGGTCGATATCCGTTTCCATCAGCTCCCTTACGGTGGACTGAGGATTGGAAACCAGTAGGGTTGTCAGTGGCAGCACACCGATATAATCGTCTTTTCGATTAACAACGACGAGTGCATCCGTCATTTCCGGTAAGGACTTGTGTTTGCGCAGATAACGCAGCACGACTTCAACCGTGATGTCCGGGCGCACCGTCACCACGTCGGTATCCATCAGACCACCGGCAGAGTCCTCCGGGTAGGACAGGACTTCTTCCAGGCGCTGGCGATCCTGGTTGTCCATGGTGTCGAGGACTTCGGTGATGACCGTTTCCGGCAATTGCTGCAGTAAGTCCGCAAGGTCGTCGATTTCCAGATCTTCTGCGATGGATATAACGTCCTTGGCATCCATCTCGCTAAGGAAGTCGGAGCGTATCTCGTCACTCAGATACTGCAGAACATCGCCGTCCAGATCGTCTTCGACCAGCTGCCAGAGTAGCTTTCGCTGTTTAGGAGGGGAGGATTCGAGCAGATGGGCGATATCGCTGGGGTCGAGACCGCTGTTTAAAATGCGTGAGACCTGGGAAAGCGATCCTGATTCTAACGCATCAGTAATGGACCTTAGGCGTGTCTTGACCCGGTTTTTATCAGTCATTGGCGCCATAGTTTATCCTGTCTACTTCTTCGGGAGCGGGAGTCTAACCATGCCTGAGTATAGGTGGGGGAGGTGATTCTGTCAGGTTAGGGCTTACCGAAAGTATAATAAAATCAGCCAGGTGTGAGGCGTGGAGGGTTTATTCACCCTCATCGAAATAGTTGTTGATCAGGGCTTCAATCGCGTCCATGCAGGCCTCTTCATCTTCGCCATCGGTGCGGATGATCAGCGGTGTGCCAATACTGGCCGCTAGCATCATGACGGCCATGATGCTCTTGCCGTCGACGTCCTGGGCACCCTTGCAGATGCGAACCGAACTGGCGTAGCGTCCTGCCGTCGCCACAAATTTAGCGGCAGCCCGGGCGTGAAGGCCAAGTTTGTTAATAATAGTAAGCTGCTTTTCAATCATGCGCGGGGTTCAATCTGAAAGTTCCTGGTGCCGGATCTGCACGTTATCATAGGATTGGTTTAAACGGTCTTTAATTTTTTCACAGATGTAGACGGATCGATGCTGCCCCCCGGTACAGCCCACACTGATTGTAAGATAGGTGCGATTGCTGTTCTGAAAGTGGGGTAGCCAGGATTCAAGAAAACCGCAGATATCTTCAATCATCTTCTGACTTTCCTGATGGGCTTCCATGAACTGAATAATGGGGGTGTCGGTTCCTTTGTAACTTCTCAGCGCCGGATCCCAATAGGGGTTGGGCAGGCAGCGTACATCGAACACCAGATCGCTATCCGAGGGCACCCCGTGTTTGAAGCCAAAAGATTGTACCAGCAACGCCAGCTCCTGATGCTGATGCCCCAGCACGCGCATTTTGATTTGATCACGTAACTGATAAATGGTGAGTTCACTGGTGTCAATGAACAAAGTTGAGGCGCTGGCAATCGGTTCCAGCATGGCCTTTTCCTGGGCAATGGCTTCACGAAGCGAAATCGTTCGGCTGGAAAGTGGGTGCTTACGCCGTGTGCCATGAAAACGCGTCAGCAGGGTTTCATCGTCGGCGTCCAGGTAAATGGTCTCGGTTTCGACGCCCTGGCTTTCCAGGCGGTGAATGATATCCGGAAAATCTTTGAGTTCGCGTGACAGGTTGCGTGCATCAATGCTTGCCGCAATTTTTTGCGCGCCTGGCGCCCGGTGCGTCAGGGCTTCATGCGTCAGGGGGGCCATCAGGCCAATGGGGAGGTTGTCGATGCAGTAAAAGCCCGTATCTTCCAGAACATGCAAGGCGGTACTTTTACCGGAACCCGATCGGCCGCTGACAATAATCAGTTTCATGTCTAACCTCCAGTCTCACTCTACTGGAGTGTAGACGGTTACGCTTTGCTTTGCGGTGTAATCGCCGCGTTGAACAATTCATCATCGGTCTGGCAGTCGCGTAAACGGGCGCAAAAGGCAGGATTATTGAACTTTTGCGCCAGTTGGCTCAGCAGATCGAGATGTTCTCCCGTCGCTTCTTGTGGCACGATCAAAACAAAAAGCAGATCGACCGGCTGACTATCGATGGAGTCAAAGTCAATTTTGTCTTTCAGGGTGATCAGTGCGCCAATAACCCGGTCACAGTTTTCGAGTCGGCAATGTGGAATTGCGATGCCTTGTCCGATGCCTGTGCTGCCAAGGCGTTCCCGGCATACCAGATTATTGAATAAGGTATTTTCATCCAGAAATGACAAGTGCTCAGAAACCAGGTGAGCAATAAATTCCAGAACCCGTTTTTTGCTGCTCCCTGCCACTGCGCAGCGCGTCAGGGCAGGGGAGATGATGCTCTCGATGGTGAGTTTAGTGTCTGACATGCTGGTTTCAGCGGTTGGCGGCTCCGTGTGAACGGTCAATCGCTTTTTCTTTGTGCTTTAGCACCTGACGATCAAGCTTGTCGATCAGGGCGTCGATCGCCGCATACATGTCTTCATGCTCGGCATTGGCGTGGATTTCACCGCCAGTGATATGCAAACTGGCTTCTGCCATTTGTCGCTGCTTCTGAATGGAAAGTGTAACCTGAGCATTACTGATGTGATCAAAGTGGCGCTCAAGTTTGTTGAACTTGTTGGTCACGTAGGACTTCAGCGAGTCAGTCAGATCAACCTGGTGTCCAGTAATATTGAGTTGCATAGTTTACTCCTTCAGTTTGCAGGTAAGAACGCCCTTCTTATTTTGGGGCGAGGTCGCATCATTCGCGAATGACGCGGATCATATTTGTATTACACCAGCCGTTTGCGTTCATTCGAGGGAGGTATCGACAAGGCTTCCCGGTATTTTGCAATGGTCCTTCGAGCCACATTGATACCCTGATCACCCAGCAGCGCCGCAATTTTGCTGTCACTGAGCGGTTTTTTGGCGGACTCGGCAGCGACCAGCTTCTTGATGATAGCTCGAATTGCCGTGCTTGAACACTCACCCCCCGCGTCAGTGCTGACATGGCTGGAAAAAAAGTATTTCAGTTCGAACACACCGCGTGGAGTGTGCATATATTTCTGCGTGGTGACCCGTGAAATGGTCGATTCATGCATTTCGACGGCTTCCGCAATATCGTGCAGCACCAGCGGTTTCATTGCCTCTTCACCGTAGTCGAGAAAGCCTTGCTGATGCTCAACAATCTTGGTCGCTACTTTGAGCAGGGTTTCGTTCCGGCTTTGCAGGCTTTTGATAAACCAGCGTGCTTCCTGTAACTGATCTCTCAGGTAGTTGTTGTCCGCACTGCTATCCGCACGCTTGACCAGTGATGCATAGCCAGGGTTAACGCGCAGACGGGGCGCAATCTCCGGGTTAAGCTCAACCCGCCAGCGTCCATTCGCTTTGTGTACGACGACATCCGGCACAACATATTCCGTCTCGGTGGATTGCATAGCATCACCCGGACGCGGCGAAAGGGTCTGGATCAGTCGGATGACTTCTTTCAGGTCTTCTTCCTTGAGCCGACTGCGGCGCATCAGCTGTGCATAATCACGGTTACCCAGCAGATACAGGTAATGGCTGATCACCAGGCGGGCTTGCGGTAGCCAGGGCGTGTCCCTCGGCAGTTGGGCTAACTGGATGAGAAGGCACTCTTGCAGACTCCGGCAGGCGACGCCTGGTGGGTCAAATTGCTGAATGCGCTTAAGGACCGCTTCAACCTCGTCGAGTTCAATGCCTTCTTCGCCTTCACTATTGAGACCGCCGAGAATTTCCTCCGGGGTTTGGGTCAGATAACCATCGGGACCCACAGCGTCAATCAAGGTCGTTGCAATCACACGGTCTGTATCAGACATCGGGGTCAGGTTGAGTTGCCACATCAGATGATCCTGCAGTGACTCACTGCGGGTGTTGCGGGACTCAAAATCGGTTTCGTCCTGATCACCATTGTAGGTGCTGCTGGCAGAACCCTGGTAGACATCATCCCATGCGGTATCGACGGGCAGATCCTCGGGAATACCTTCGCTCCAGTTATCCTGAAGGGAGTCGAAATCCTCATCTCGCTCACGGGTCTCTGAGGCGGTTTCCTGCGTGGATACCGATGCGTCTTTGTTGGGCGGTGTGATGAAATCGGGTTCGTAGGTATCGGCGGGCTCATTGTCATCGTCGGTGACTTCGAGCATGGGATTGGAGTCGAGGGCTTGCTGAATCTCTTGCTGTAAATCCAGCGTGGAAAGCTGTAGCAGTTTGATTGCCTGCTGAAGCTGCGGGGTCATTGTCAGCTGCTGACCCAGTTTAAGCTGCAGGGATGCTTTCATTACCATCTGACGCTAACCACCTGAATATTCACATAATTATAGATCATATCCTACCATACTAGCAGATTGGCATGATCTTGGCATTATGTCACAGTCTGAATCGTTCGCCCAGATATACATCGCGTACTTTCTGATTGCCGAGAATGACCTCGGATGTGCCTGATGCAATGATATAGCCCTCACTGACAATGTAGGCGCGCTCACAGATGTCCAGGGTTTCCCGAACGTTGTGATCAGTGATCAGCACACCGATTTCCAGCGTTTTTAAATGTGTAATGATTTGTTTGATATCGTTAACGGAGATGGGGTCAACGCCTGCGAAGGGTTCATCCAGGAGAATGAACTTTGGCTCAGTGGCCAGCGCACGTGCGATTTCCAGTCGCCGTCTTTCCCCCCCTGACAGGCTCATACCCAGGCTTTTCCGAATGTGGGTAATATGAAACTCTTCAATCAGGGTTTCCAGCTTCACCTTGCGCTGTTTTTTGTCCAGATCCTTGCGGGTTTCCAGGATCGCCATGATGTTTTCTTCCACGGTCAGCTTGCGGAAGACGGAGGCTTCCTGAGGCAGATAGCCAATGCCTTTGCGTGCCCGACCGTGCATTGGCAGGCCAGTGATATCCTGGTCATCGATGACAATGCGCCCTTTGTCACTCGGGACCAGTCCGACGACCATGTAGAAACAGGTGGTTTTCCCCGCGCCGTTAGGTCCCAGCAAGCCAACGATTTCCCCACTGCGGATCTCCAGCGAAACATCTTTGACAACTTCCCGGCCCTTGTAGGCTTTGGCCAGGTGGTGAGCCGCCAGCACGGTCATGGTGTCGGTTCGCTTTTACGGGGTGGTGTGGATGGGTGATATATGATCTCGACCCGACCCTGATTGTCGGCGCCTGGTTTGGCTTCGGCGCTGACGATCTGGGTCAGCGTGTTATAGACGATGCGTTCGCCCTGAAAGGAGCTTTTCGCCTGCTGAAGTCTCGCATTCACAGAGAGAACGACCTGATTTTTTTGCTGGTCAAAGGTCATGTTCTTGGCGTAAGCATGGGTTTCTTCCAGTTTCTCTGCATCGTAGATCAGCATATGCACCGGTCCGCCGGTGGCCACAAACTGCTCAATGCCTTTCTCGCCGGCCTTGATGCGAATTTCGTCGGCCTCGATCAGTGATCGGCCTTGTCTGACCACCACATTGCCGCGGTATGTCGAGGCACCCGTGCGCTCGTCCAGTTCCGCCCAGTCAGCCTGCACCTTGACGGGCTCAGTGCTGCGACCGGTGACGTCAAAGGCCTGAGCCGGAAGCGCAATCAGGGACATGGCTGTCAGGAGTAGCGCAGGAATGCCGGCCAGCGTTCTCCGAGTACTAGGGATTGACATAAACGCCTTCCACCCTGGAGAACAAGCGTAATATTTTCTTATCAACTTCAAACTCCATGCCGACAGCAGACAACTGATTAAATTGGGAATTAATAGTAACGGGTTGATCTGTTCGGATAAAGCGGGTTTTGTCATCGTACTGTAGTGTCGGTGAATCAAAGCGGAGTGCTTTTCCTGGCGGTTGTTCACCGACAACGGTGACAAATCCGGCCAGCTCCAGTTTGTCTTCCTGCAAAAAGAGCAGTCCTTGCTGGGATGTAATTTCCCAGGGGGCCCCTTGTTCCGGGTAGACGATCAGGTGTGGATTGGTCAGTTGTCCCTGATCAGTGGCCGGGAAGTGGACCGCTTTTTCTGAGCGCAGCCGGGTGCGCAGCTGGCCGTTTTTGTCGAAGGTCAGGTAGGTCGCGTTTAAGACAAAGGCGTCGGGCTCTTGCGCAATCACCTGGTCTTCGCCGTTGAACAGCTGAAGAGGCGCCTCTTCGGACAACAGGTAAAAGAGTCCCACGGTGACAACCGTCGTCACCAGACTGATCCAGCGTTTTTGAGTGAGCGGGTGACGTTTCATCTTAATCTCCGGGAGACTCGTCCCGATAGGGCTTTAGTGCAGCCTCAAGATGGCCTTGCGCGTAGAGAATAAGGTCGCAGATTTCTCTTACGGCACCATAGCCACCGGTTTGGGTGGTACAGTACTGCGCTTTCTGCTTGACGGCCCAGTGTCCGTTCGCAACGGTCATTCCTGCACCTGCCAGTAGGATGGCGCCCAAATCAGGCAGATCGTCGCCGACATAGGCTGCGTGCTCGGCTTTCATGCGCAGCTGGCCTAACAGTTCCAGCAGTGCGGTGCGCTTGTCTTCCCGCCCCTGATACAGGTGCGTGATTTTGAGGTCGGCCGCGCGCCGGGCGGTCAAAGGTGAGTTGCGGCCTGTGATTAAAGCAACGTCGACGCCGTGATCGCGCAATAGTTTCAACCCCAGCCCATCGAGAATGTTGAAGGCTTTTAACTCATCGCCCTGGGCGCTGAAATACAGGCGGCCATCTGTTAGCACGCCGTCGACATCCAGCGCCAGAAGTTTAACTTTCCTGAGCTTTGCCAGCAGTTCGTCAGAGAGCGTGTGAAATTCAACGGGTGTCATCAGATAACCCCCGCCCGCAAAAGGTCGTGCATATTCAGTGCGCCAACAACCGTGTTTTGGTCATCGATCACGGGTAGGCTGTTGATCTTCTTTTCCTCCATGATGCGGAGTGCTTCGGCGGCCAACATGCCTGGCGTCACCGACTTGCAGGGCGAGGTCATGAGTTCCCGTATCGGCAGGCTGCGCACATCTAAGCCGCGATCAAACACGCGTCGCAGATCACCATCGGTGAAGACCCCCTCAAGTTTACCCTCTGGAGTGACGATGCAGGTCATGCCCAATCCTTTGCCGGACATTTCAAGCAAGGCCCCGGGGAGTAAGGTGGCGGGCGGCGTAAGCGGGATCCGGTCACCCGTGTGCATAATGTCTTCAACTTTGAGTAGCAGGCGTCTCCCCAGTGCCCCGCCCGGATGCGAAAAAGCAAAATCCTCGGCCGAAAAACCGCGTGCTTCAAGCAGGGCGACGGCCAGGGCATCCCCCATCACCAGTGCGACGGTCGTACTGGAGGTGGGCGCCAGACCCAGCGGACACGCTTCTTCCCGCACGCCGGCATACAGGTGAGTATCGGCGGCCAGTGCCAGTGACGACTGAGGGTTGCCGGTCATGCTGATCAGAGGGACGGCCAATCGTTTTAGCAACGGCAGCAAGGTCACGACTTCAGATGTGTTGCCTGAATTAGACAGGGCCAGCACAACATCCCCCCGGGTAATCATGCCAAGGTCGCCGTGACTGGCTTCGCCGGGGTGAACAAAAAAGGCCGGGGTGCCTGTCGATGCAAGCGTGGCTGCGATTTTGGAGCCAATATGGCCCGACTTGCCCATGCCGGTCACGACAACACGCCCGGTGCAAGCCAGTATGAATTGACAAGCTTTGGTGAATCCCTCGTCCAGCTTCTCCAGCAGGTCGGAGACTGCCTGCTTTTCAATGGTGATGGTTCGCCGGGCGGAAGCGAGAAAGTCCAAGTCAGTATTCAGGGTCATTGTGCCTCACAGATTCAGGATGGGCGCGCCTCGGGGCATTATAGAGGCTCCCGAAGCCATCGCAAGTCAGCGGTCATGGTTTGGGCAGCACTCTTGGTGTATAGTCTCTGCCGCAGAATGATCGGAAGTCAAACACCCTGCGTCGGTTTGGGCTTCCGGACCGTGGCATGGTGATGGGATAGGCAGACATGACCCAGAATTTCGTGGAAGTTCGTAACCTGACCTTTGTGAGAGGGAATCGGGTGATTTTCGATGATATCAGTCTCGAAATCCCGCGAGGTAAGATCACAACCATTATGGGGCCGAGTGGCACGGGCAAGACGACCCTGCTCAAATTGATTGGTGGGCAATTAAAGCCGCAGAAAGGCTCTATTCTGGTTGATGGGCTGGAAGTGACCCGGCTTAAACGAAGCGAACTTTTTCTGCTGCGCAAACGCCTGGGAATGTTGTTTCAATCCGGCGCGCTGTTCTCGGATCTGGATGTCTTTGATAACGTCGCTTTTCCATTGCGCGTGCATACCAAACTCCCGCCTGACATGGTACGTGACATCGTACTGATGAAGCTCAATGCAGTGGGATTGCGGGGGGCGCGGCGTTTGATGCCCAGTGAGCTGTCTGGGGGGATGGCCCGTCGGGTGGCGCTGGCCCGATCGATTGCCCTGGATCCGGACATGATCATGTATGATGAGCCGTTTACCGGGCAGGACCCGATCGCCATGGGCGTTATTGTGCAGTTGATCCGTCTCCTGAACGATGCCCTGGGCTTGACCAGTGTGCTGGTTTCGCATGATATTCAGGAGTCGATGAGTATCACGGATCACTTATGTATTGTGGCGGACGGAAAATTGATGGGGCAAGGATCTCCGGCGGAGCTCAAGGCTTCAGGTTGTGCGTTTGTTAAACAGTTTTTGCAGGGGCTCCCCGATGGGCCAGTACCCTTTCATTATCCGGCAGCCGACCTGTCGACCGACTTGCTGCGGGAGGCCGCACGATGATGTTGCGTAGTCTTCAATCGCTGGGGCGGCAAGGTATTGAAAATGTTGCGACACTGGGGCGAGCCGGCATTTTTCTCGCCGCCTCATTATTTGCAATTCCCCGCCTGGCGGGGATGCCGTTGGTTATTCGACAGCTCTACCGCGAAGGGGTGTTGTCTCTGGTCATTATTGTCGTCAGCGGCTTGTTTATCGGCATGGTGCTGGGGCTGCAGGGCTACACCATTCTGGTGGATTACGGGTCTGAGCAGGCAATTGGCCAGATGATCGCCTTAACGCTGGTGCGAGAACTCGGGCCCGTCGTCACGGCGCTCCTGTTTGCCGGGCGTGCGGGCAGTGCACTGACGGCCGAAATCGGTTTGATGAAAGCCACGGAGCAGCTTTCCAGCTTGGAAATGATGGGCGTGGACCCGCTCAGGCGCATTATCGCGCCGCGTTTGTTGGCGGGATTCATGGCACTGCCGCTACTGGCCATGATTTTCAGTGTGGTCGGTGTTTGGGGTGGCAAGATGGTGGGCGTCGACTGGCTGGGCGTTTTTGAAGGATCCTTCTGGGGCAACATGCAGGCGTCTGTCGACTTTCATGACGACGTACTGAATGGCGTGATCAAGAGTGTCGTGTTCGGCGTTGTGTGTACGTGGATCGCCGTGTTTCAGGGCTTTGATCTCGTGCCCACCTCTGAAGGCATCAGTTCAGCGACGACGCGTACCGTGGTGTATTCGTCGCTGGCTGTGCTGGGACTGGATTTTATTTTGACTGCGGTAATGTTTGGAGAACTCTGATCATGTATTCAAGGGCAATTGAGCTGGCCGTTGGTGTCTTTATTCTGTTGGGGCTGGGCGCTCTGTTTTTGCTTGCCTTGAAAGTCAGTGGCCTGTCACTGGAATCCGCCGGCCAGACCTACCGTCTGTATGGCGAGTTTTCCGATGTGGGTGGCTTGCGGGTGAGAGGGAAAGTCTCTCTGGCAGGGGTTACCATTGGGCAGGTTAAGTCGATCAGTCTGGATCCGCAGTCGCTGAAAGCCAAAGTCGAAATGGAGATCCGTTCGGATGTGAATTATTTGTCCCGTGACAGCATTGCGGTTATCAGTACGGCGGGGCTTCTGGGTGAGAAATACGTAGATATCTCGGTTGGCGGCGATGAGGAAACCCTTCAGGATGGCGAATATTTCGACAGTACACAAGGTGCCCTGAATCTTGAAAAACTTATCAGTAACTTCGCAACCAGTAAACTCTGAATTGACACAGCGGGGAGAGCGAACGATGGCGACATGGCTGCGCGACGGTAGTCGCTGGGTGCTTGCGTTAGTGTTCAGTGTTTTTTCGTTAAGCCTCCAGGCCAGTCCTGGTGAGGACGCGGCTCAGAAAGTCAGGCAAAGCACCGATGAGCTGGTGCTGAAGTTAAACCAGGAGAGGCAGACTTTCTACAAGGACCCGGAAACCTTCTATGGCATTATGGAGTCCGCGCTGGCGGATGTGGTGGATTTTGAGCGCATTGCTGCCCGTGTCATGGGGCGTTACCGTCGTGAAGCGTCTAATGTGCAGCGGGACGGTTTTACCGATGTTTTCAAACGCAGTATGTTCCGTGCGTATGGAAAAACCCTGGTGGAAACCGGTGAGTTCAAGGTGAAAGTCCTGGGTGGTGAAGATAATGCGCGTGATGCGACCCGCGCCAATGTTAACCTTGAAGTCATTTCCGCTTCGGGTAACAAGTACCCCGTTGTGTATGCGATGTATCTGAATCCCAAGCGGGGCTGGTTGCTGGAAAATGTCATCGTCAACGGTGTCAATGTAGGCTTGGCCTTTCGCGATAAATTCGAGCAGCAGTACACGCAGCACAACGGAAACTTTGACGCGATCCTCACTAACTGGAGTACTACCGTTGAAGACGATAAGCTCAAGGCCAGTCAGGCCACCAGTGGAGGCGCCTGATGTCCTTTGAACTCACCTGGTCTGCAGGTGATGCGGGTTCGATGCCGGTGCTGAGTGTCATCGGCATTGTCAATTTTGATAATGCGCCCCAGGTTTGGGAGCAAGGTCAGATGCTGATCCGCGAAAAAGCGTCGGCGGCGGTTACCGTAGACGTTGGTCAGATTTCCAGTGCCAATAGCGCGCTTTTCTCTGTCTTGTTGCGCTGGATGGCACAGGCTCACGCACAGTCCCTGGCGTTTACCATTCGGGGTGTGTCCAGCAAACTCATGGATGTTGCCCGGGTCAGTGGTCTGGAAACCGTATTACCACTGCATGCCAATTAATCGCAGCGCAATTTTTTAATTTAAGGAGTATTCACTATGGAGCCTGATCGCTTACAACAGCATCTGCAGGCGGGTTTGCCAGATTGTCAGGTGATCGTGGAGGGCGATGGTTATCACTATCAGGTGACGGTCATCGGAGCACGCTTTGCCGGGCTCAGCGCGGTAAAGAAACAGCAGGAAGTGTACCGCGAGATGAATGATCTGATTACCAGTGGCACGGTGCATGCCGTGTCAATTAAAACCTTTACCCCCGATGAGTGGCAGGCGAAGGCCTGACGTGTGGATGTGAAAAATGGATAAATTATTGATTTCCGGTGGACCTCCTTTAGATGGAGAAATCCGGATTTCGGGCGCCAAGAATGCGGCATTACCGATATTGGCGTCGACCTTGCTGGCCGAAAAACCTGTGACCATCGGTAATCTGCCCCACCTGAACGACGTGACAACCATGATGGAGTTGCTCGGACGCATGGGCGTGGAGCTCACCATTGCGGAAAATCTCAGTGCTGAGATTCATGCCTCTACCATCAAGCACCTCACGGCGCCCTATGAATTGGTGAAAACCATGCGGGCCTCAATCCTGGTGTTGGGGCCTCTACTGGCTCATTTCGGTGCCGCGGAAGTGTCCCTCCCGGGCGGCTGCGCCATTGGCAGTCGTCCAGTCGATCTCCATATCAAAGGGTTGGAGGCCATGGGCGCCAAAATCCTGGTGGAAAATGGCTACATTAAGGCTCGTTCTAACGGGCGCCTTAAAGGTGCGCATATCTATCTGGATACCGTCACGGTCACCGGAACCGAAAATCTCCTGATGGCGGCTACCCTGGCCCAGGGTACCACTGTGCTCGAAAATGCTGCGCGTGAGCCGGAAGTCGTGGATCTGGCGAAATGCCTGATTGCCATGGGGGCCGATATTTCTGGCCACGGTACCTCTACGATCGTGATTAATGGCGTCGATAAACTGGGGGGCGGCCATTACGACGTATTGCCTGACCGGGTTGAGACCGGCACCTATCTGGTTGCCGCGGCCGCCAGCCGGGGCCGTATCCGGGTCAAAGATACCTGCGGCAGTTTATTGGAAGCCGTGTTGCTCAAACTTGAAGAGGCCGGTGCGCACATCTCGACGGGGGATGGGTATATCGAGCTGGACATGAAGGGTAATCGCCCCAAAGCGGTCAGCTTCAGAACCGCACCTTATCCGGCGTTCCCTACCGATATGCAGGCGCAGTTTGTCACGCTTAACGCGGTTGCAGAGGGTACTGGAACGATCACCGAAACCATTTTTGAAAACCGCTTCATGCATGCGCAGGAGCTCATTCGGATGGGCGCGCGCATTCGTCTGGAAGGCAATATGGCTATCGTTGAGGGTGTGGAACGGCTGGAAGGGGCGCCTGTCATGGCGACAGACCTGCGCGCTTCGGCGAGCCTCGTGATTGCCGGTCTGGTTGCTGAAGGGGATACCCTGGTCGACCGTATTTACCATCTGGACCGGGGCTACGAGTGTATTGAGGAAAAGATGCAGGCGCTGGGTGGTCGCATCAGACGTGTGCCGGGCTAAACAGGAAGGAGACTTGAATTGAGTGAGGTCATCATTGCGCTGTCGAAGGGACGCATCCTGGACGACACACTGCCATTATTGGCTGATGCGGGAATCTGGCCGGAAGAGGATGTGCGCAAAAGTCGAAAACTGATTTTTGCCACGAACAAACCGAATATACGATTGGTCGTATTGCGAGCCACCGATGTGCCGACTTACGTGCAACATGGTGCGGCTGACCTGGGAGTTTCGGGCAAAGATGTGCTGTTGGAGAATGGCGCCGATAATCTGTGTGAGCCGCTTGATCTGGAAATTGCAAGCTGTCGCCTGATGACTGCCAGTGTGGTTGGGCGTCAGGTAACGGGGCGGCGTCGTCGCGTCGCGACCAAATTCGTCAACATTGCCAAGCGGTATTACGCCGACCGTGGCATTCAGGCCGATATCATCAAGCTTTATGGCGGCATGGAGTTGGCACCCTTGATGGGCCTGGCAGATGAAATCGTGGACATTGTCGATACGGGCAATACGCTCAAAGCCAATGGTCTCGAACCCTTGGAGCTGATCGAGCACATATCGTCGCGCCTGATTGCGAATCAAGCGTCGATGAAGATGAAGTACGCCACTTTGCGTGAGATAATCGAGGGCTTGGAGCGGGCGGTGATTCAGCGCCGCAGCGCGTAAATTGCCGTGAGTGAGCAGGCTGTGAACAGGAAAGGTAGTGAAATGATCAGAGTATTGGAGAGTACGCAACCCGAATTCGAGCGCCTCCTGGCGGCGGCCCTGGCGTATGAAGAGGATACTCATGACGGCGTGGAAGCGCGTGTCGCTGAAATCGTTCGCGCTGTAAGAACCCAGGGTGACACCGCTTTACTGGAGTACACCCGGCGTTTTGATCGCCTGCAGGTGCAGCAGGCGACGGAGCTTGAGCTGCCAAAAACAGCACTGGACGCTGCCCTGGCCGGCATTCCGGCTGAGCAGCGTCAGGCTCTCGAAGACGCTGCTGTTCGTATTCGCGCTTATCACGAACGCCAGCTTAGCCCCTCCTGGCAGTACCAGGACGAATACGGCACCTTGCTCGGGCAAAAAGTCACCCCTCTGGATCGGGCAGGTTTGTATGTTCCTGGTGGTAAGGCGGCCTATCCCTCCTCGGTGCTCATGAACGCAATCCCCGCCAAGGTCGCAGGCGTGGGCGAAGTCGTCATGGTCGTGCCAACGCCAGATGGCCTCACCAATCCTTTGGTCCTTGCAGCGGCAGCTATTGCCGGGGTAGACCGGGTCTTTACGATTGGGGGGGCTCAGGCGGTTGCGGCCCTGGCTTACGGTACTCAGACTGTTCCGTCTGTCGATAAAATAGTTGGCCCGGGCAATATTTATGTGGCCACCGCCAAGCGTCAGGTCTTTGGGGTTGTCGGAATCGACATGATTGCCGGGCCATCAGAAATTTGTGTGCTGTGCGATGGGAACACGCCCGCTGACTGGATCGCGATGGATCTGTTTTCCCAGGCTGAGCATGATGAGAATGCTCAGTCCATACTGGTGTCGACCGACGCCACGTATTTGAATGAGGTGAAGTCGGCCATTGAGCGTCTGCTGCCCACCATGGAGCGCGCCGACATTATCCGGGAGTCAATGGTCAATCGCGGCCTGATGATCCTAGTGCCGGACATGGCGTCAGCCATCAGGGTGATCAACCGTATTGCGCCTGAGCATTTGGAATTGTCTGTCGAAAATCCTGAAGCGCTGCTGGATGACATCCGTCATGCCGGCGCGATCTTCATGGGGCGTTATACCGCAGAAGCGTTAGGCGACTACTGTGCCGGGCCGAATCACGTGTTGCCCACAGCGGGGACTGCGCGATTTTCAAGTCCTCTGGGTGTTTACGACTTCCAAAAGCGCAGTTCACTTATTCAGTTCTCCCAGTCCGGGGCTCGGACCGTGGGTAAAATTGCATCGGTGCTCGCACGTGGCGAGGGGCTCACAGCCCATGCCCGCTCTGCCGAATATCGAATAGATGAAACTGCAATTGAAAAGGGACGCCCCTAATGGCCAGTACAGAGAACAAGGATGGGACAGGATTGGCTAAACGCATCGAAACCTGGGTGCGTCCGGCAATTCGGGAGATCGGGGCTTACCACGTTGCGGATGCGACGGGCCTGATTAAGCTGGATGCCATGGAGAATCCTTATGGACTGCCGGATGCGGTTCGACGTGGCTTGATCGAAGGACTGGGAGATGTGGCCGTCAATCGCTACCCAGACCCTGAAGCGGCGGGGGTGCGCAAGTCCCTGGCGGAGCTCTATGGCGTGCACTCGCCGATGGATATGCTATTTGGCAATGGCTCAGACGAGCTGATTCAGATTCTGGCCCTGGCAGTGGGCGGCCCCGGTCGTGTGATACTGTCGGTTGAGCCTGCGTTTGTGATGTACCGTATGATTGCCACCTTTACGCAAAGTGAGTATGTAGGGGTTCCACTCAAATCGGATTTCTCGATTGACCTTGATGCTACCCTGGCGGCCATTGAACAGCACCAACCTGCACTGATTTTTCTCGCACAGCCTAACAATCCCACCGGCAATTTGTTCGATGAAGCTGCACTGAAAGCCATCGTTGAAACGGCACAGGGGCTGGTCATTCTGGATGAGGCCTACACGGCTTTCACGGATTCTGACTGCCTTGCCTGGGCCTCGCAGTACGAAAACGTTCTGGTGATGCGCACCTTGTCTAAGGTCGGTCTGGCTGGACTACGTTTCGGCATGTTGTTCGGACATCGGGATTGGATCGTGCAGCTGAACAAGGTGCGTATGCCCTACAATATCAACTGCATGACTCAGCTGGCGATTGAGCTGGCTCTGGAAAACTATCTTGTGTTTTCCGCTCAGTGCCAGCAACTTCGAGAGGCGCGAACAACCCTTTTCAATGCACTTGTGTCGATGGACATCGGTACCGTCTATCCCAGTGAGGCGAATTTCATACTGGTCCGCCTGGCCGGGGGGCTCTCGGCGCCTCGGGTGCATCAGCGAATGAAGGCTGCAGGTGTGTTAATTAAAAATCTGCATGGGGCGCACCCCTTGCTTGAAAACTGCCTGCGCCTGACAGTTGGTAAGCCGGAAGAGAACCAGCGAATGCTCCATGCCTTGCAGCAGGGCGTTGGGTTAACGGATTGAGCGAGGCGTTTTCTCGCCTACCGTGACCTCCACCGTCTCAGTGGCGCCGCGACGCAGAAGCGTCAGGGTGGCCTGTGTGCCTGGGCTTAGCGTCGTTGATAGGGCATAAGCCTGATGGATGTTTTCGGGATTTTTCCCGGCTATTTCCAATAACACATCACCGGCTCTGACACCGGCCTGCTCGGCAGGCCCTCCCGATTTTGTGCGCGTCACCAGAAAACCCGGTTGAGAAAGCGGGCCAAAAAATACCTTTTCATCCGAGGACAGGTTGCGCAATTCAATGCCCAGGTAGCCATGGCTGGCGTGACCCGTCTGAATGATTTCCTGGGCAATCATCAGGGCGGTCTGGGCCGGAATCGCAAAGCTGATGCCTTGGTAGGTTCCCGTCGAGGAAAAGACGCCGCTCGTGACGCCGACCAATTGGCCTCGTGTGTCGATCAAGGCGCCGCCCGAGTTGCCCGGATTGATAGCCGCATCTGTTTGAATAAAATTTTCAATCCGTGCCAGACCCAAATTGCTGCGACCGACGCCGCTGACGATCCCCAGCGTGGCTGTCTGCCCCACGCCATAAGGATTGCCGAGCGCCAGAACCACATCGCCCACACGGGCACTGTCAGGATCTGCCTCCAGCCAGTGAGGAAAAGGCTGGGAGGCTCGCAGAACGGCCAGATCAGACTCCTCATCGAAGCCGACCAGTTCAGTCATATGATCTTTCTGCTGCCAATCCCGAACGATAATTGCTGCGGCATCCTGTACGACATGGTAATTCGTCAGGATATGGCCAGAATTATCGACCACGATGCCCGATCCGAGCCGGGCGGGTTGTTTTCCGGGGACTGAAATCTGGTCGCGATACTCGTCCAGCAATGGGCTGCGACTAAGGTGGTCCTCGCGCACTTCACGCGGGTGTGTCATGACATCCACAACGGCCGGTTGGGACCGTGCGATAACCTTTTCGTAGGTCTCCCCCTGTCGCCATTCTGAGGGTGAGGGTAAGCATCCCTGGAGACGGAGCCCCAGAAAGGAAAGCGCCAAAAACAGTCCGACCAGCGCCGATTGCCAGTAGCGTTTGGGAAGGCTCATGCAGGTTCTCAAAAGCAAGTTTGAAACATGCTACCATAGCCTATTCCCGTTCGTTAGAGAGGCCTTGGGGTATGATGCATCGTGATCAGTTGCTTGCCGCACTGAATGGTTGGCTTGAGCCCCAGCGATTCCGCGACTATTGCCCCAATGGACTGCAGGTGGAGGGGCAGCCAGAGATCTCTCGTATCGTATGCGGCGTCACCGCAAGTGAGGCGCTGATTGATCGGGCCATCCAACTGGGGGCGCAGGCCATTTTGGTTCACCATGGTTATTTCTGGCGAGGTGAGGCCCCAGAGCTTGTCGGACGCAAGGCTGCACGTCTGCGTAAACTGCTGCGTCACGACATCAACCTGCTGGCCTATCACCTTCCACTGGATGTGCATCCTCAGTTGGGGAACAATGCCCAGCTGGGGGGGGTTCTGGGGATTACGGTGACTGGGCAGGTTACGGCGGGGGACGTTCCGGGCCTGCTCTGGCACGGCGAACTTCCTTCGGCAATGAAACCCTGCGACCTTGCGCAATACGTCGGTTCACGCTTGCAGCGTCAGCCACTGTTGATAGCCGGTAATGAGGATCGGTATTTGCGAACGATTGCCTGGTGCACGGGCGGTGCGCAGGGTTATCTCGATCAGGCCAAGGCTCTGGGGGTCGATGTGTACCTCAGTGGCGAAGTATCCGAACAGACCTATCACGCGGCCCTGGAAGAGGATATTGTGTACCTTGGCGCCGGGCACCATGCGACAGAACGGTATGGCGTCAAAGCGCTGGCGGCCCGCCTGTCGGATGAGTTCGAGGTAGAGACAGTTTACGTCGAGCTCGAAAACCCTGTCTGACAGGACTCAGGCATCTGCCTGACCATAACTCTCGGACAATGTGCCGGGCAGCCGGTCATTCCGGGGCGCATAGTCTTTTGGGGCTGAGCAGTCGGTGTAACGGCTCGGATGTTCTGCCCGAGGCAAGTCGAGGTCTAAGGCGTCTGCACCGCGTTTCAAATGGGCACAGAGCTCATGCGCATTTTGGTTCAGTTGGGCCACCAGCTCACCCGTTCGTAAGTAATGTTCGCGCACCGCATCCTGATTTTGAAGGTAATCCTGCTGTAAACGCTCCAGCGCCTGAATCCGTTTTCGGGTGTTCACACGACGTGAAAACAGCTGTCGGTAGGCAAGGCCCCCCATCAGAACGCCGATGGCCCATCCAGATATCAAAAAAATTAACGGGGAATCCATGAGTTATATTTATTCCCGTGAATGACGGAACCCTCAGCATAGCGAGCTCACCTTTTTTTTTCCATTCTCACCGTGGCTCTGGCACTGAAAGCTAGTGAAATCCGGCTACATTGAATAAAATACCGCCCCTTTGGGATGTGGTTGTTTGCAGTCGAAAGGAGACATAGCCAGTGATTACGCCGTTGGAGAAGTACAAGCGGGATCTCGAGCAACCCGGATTCACCTATGATCCCGCTCAGGAGATGGCCGTCGAAAAGCTACAGCTGCTGTATGAACGCTTACTCCAGAGCATGCAGACGGCGTCCCGCACCCGCCGTGGAGGTGTCATGGCCCTGGCGAGTCGCCTGCGTCGGAAGCAGGAGACCAAAACGCCCATCAAGGGGCTTTATTTCTGGGGCGGTGTCGGCCGGGGCAAGACCTACCTGATGGACACGTTTTTCGACGCATTGCCCGTCGAAAAGAAAATGCGTGTTCACTTTCACCGTTTTATGCAACGGGTTCACCAGGAGCTGACACGCCTCAAGGGACAAAAAGATCCTCTCGAAACCGTGGCCGATATTTTTGCGTCAGAGGCGGTGATCATTTGCTTTGACGAGTTTTTTGTCACCGATATCGGCGACGCCATGATTTTGGGGACGCTCCTCGCCGCCTTATTCGACCGGGGCGTCTGCCTGGTTTGCACATCGAATATCGTGCCGGATGGCTTGTACAAAGACGGTCTTCAGCGGGCGCGCTTCCTACCGGCTATTGCCTTGTTGAATCAGCATACGGAAGTGGTCAATGTCGACGGGGGCACTGACTACCGACTGCGTACCCTCAAGCAGGCCGAACTCTATCACTACCCCTTAGGTGAGGGTGCGGAAACCAGCCTGAAGCGCAGCTATGATCGACTGGCCGTCGAAGCCGCGGGGCATGACCTGGAGATGGAAATTAACAGCCGTCAGTTCCGCGCATTGAAGCGGGCAGACGATGTGATCTGGTTTGAATACGCAGAACTGTGCAACAAACCGCGCAGTCAAAATGACTATATTGAGCTGGCGCGTGAGTTTCACGCGGTGTTGCTAAGCGGTGTGCCGACGCTGACGGGGGAAATGGAAGACCAGGCCCGACGATTCATCAACCTGATTGACGAATTTTACGACCGTCGGGTTAAACTTATTATCTCAGCGGCTGCGCCCATCCATGAACTGTATCAGGGCCAAAAGCTGCGCTTTGAATTTGACCGTACCGAAAGCCGATTGTTGGAAATGCAGTCAGAAGATTACCTGGCTGCGGGCCACCGGGCTTAGCCTGGTCGCCCGCCCCAGGCGAGAGGCTTACAGCATCTCGATCGCAACAGCGGTGGCTTCACCGCCGCCAATACACAGGGACGCAATGCCTTTCTTTTTGCCCGCACGCTTGAGCGCATACATCAGCGTCAGAATGATGCGTGATCCGGTTGATCCGACCGGATGCCCCTGGGCACAGGCACCGCCGTAGATATTGACTTTGCTTGCATCCAGCCCGTTTTCCTGAATCGCCAGCATGGTCACCATGGCGAAGGCTTCGTTGATCTCGAACAGATCCACTTCTTCCTTGCTCCACCCGGCTTTTTTCAGGACTTTCTCGATCGAGCCAATCGGGGCCAGCGTGAATTCGGCAGGGGCTTGCGAGTGAGTGCTGTGAGCCACGATGCGTGCCATTGGCGTCAGGCCGCGACGCTTGGCTTCCGCGCCGGAGGTCACCAGCAGTGCTGACGCGCCATCAGAGATGGAACTGGAGTTGGCGGCTGTAATGGTGCCATCCTTCTTAAAGGCGGGACGCAGTGAAGGAATCTTGTCGATGCTGGCATTGCCGGGTTGTTCATCAATGCTGACAACGACCTCGCCCTTGCGCGTTGCAACGGTCACGGGAACGATTTCGGCTTCCAGTACCTTTTCCTGAATGGCGGTCTGGGCGCGCTGCAGGGATTGAATCGCATAGGCATCCATGGCCTCCCGCGTCAGGCTGAAACGGTCAGCGACTTCCTGTGCGAAAGAACCCATCAGTCGACCGGTGGCGGCGTCTTCCAGGCCATCCAGAAACATGTGATCTTTAATTTCACCGTGTCCCATACGATAACCCACGCGGGCTTTCTCCAGCACGTAAGGGGCGTTGGACATGCTCTCCATGCCACCGGCAACTACCAGCGTATTGGTTCCGGCTTTGATGGAGTCGTGCGCCATCATGACGGCCTTCATGCCTGATCCACACAGTTTGTTAATGGTGACGGCACCGACAGAGGCTGGAATACCGGCTTTGAGCATGGCCTGACGGGCAGGGCCCTGCTTCAAGCCCGCGGGCAGCACACAGCCCATGATCACTTCATCAAGGTCGTTGCCGCTCACGCCAGAACGCTCCAGCGCCGCACCGATAGACAGCGCGCCCAGTTCGACGGCCGGAACAGAACTCAGGCTTCCCTGGAAGCCGCCCATGGGGGTGCGGGCGCCATTAACAATTACAACATCTGAATCTTGCATGGTTTATCTCCTTCTTCGAATGGTGCCTATTCTACCGTTGAGACCCGGCTGACGAAACCAGAGTTTGTCACGCAGATCTGACGGTGAAGAAATTTCTACTTTTCAAGGCAGTATCGAATTGGTGCAGTTTGCTATTAGGGTCTATAGTGATGTGAGAAGCCGGGATTGTGTCTGTGCCCGGTTGATTCAACCCAGTGAATAAGAGCAAACCCGGTTACACCGGTTATCACACTCACGGAGTAGCACTCGATGACGATAAAAATAGACCAGCGTAAGCTTAAAGTGGCGAAATGGCCGCTGGCCGTCGCTGTAGCAGCCACCATTTCGGCTCCGGCGCAGGCATTTCAGTTCATGCTTGGCGAAATTGAAGGGTCTCTCGACACCACGCTGACAGCGGGTGCCAGTTGGCGGATGGAGGGCCGTGATACGGATCAGATCGGTAAAATGAACCTGACGCCTGCAGCTCGTTCGGATTGGGCTGTAGGTGGGGTGTCTGTTAACTCAGACGATGGCAACCTCAATTTTGAAAAGGGCGAAACCTACTCGAAGATCTTCAAGGGTACCAGCGACATGATGCTGCAGTATGAAGATTTCGGCATGTTTACCCGTGCGCGTTATTTTTACGATGTTGAGCTGATGAACGAGGAAGTCGCGGCGGATGAAAACGGCGTTTCCCGTCCACTGATACCGGAAACTCTGGATGCGGCAGGCGCAGGGGCGGAAATTCTGGATGCCTTCGTGTGGATGGATTCGGAAATCGGCGAAATGCCTGTCAACTTCCGTCTGGGTAAGCAAGTGCTCGGGTGGGGGGAAAGCACCTTCTTATTTGGCGGTGCCAGTGTGATCAACCCGATTGATGCGGCGGCAGCACGGGCACCCGGTGCGGAGGTCAAAGACGTTCTTTTGCCCGTTAACATGTTTTACACCTCCATCGGATTGACCGATGCGGTAACCGCGGAAGCCTTTTACCAGTTGGAGTGGGAGAAAACCCGCTCAGATCCTTGCGGAACCTTCTTCTCGACTAACGATGCCGCTGCGGATGGCTGTGGTCCGATCTGGTTGAGCGGTGGTGAAGGTGCGGAGTTGTTAGGAACGGATTTTGCGAGTACCCGTCTCGATGATGTCGAAGCGGATGATGAGGGGCAGTTTGGGGTCGCCCTGCGTTGGTATGCAGCCGAGCTCGGTGATACCGAATTTGGGCTCTATTACATCAACTATCACAGTCGCTTACCCTATGGTTCATTCGTGATCAATGATCCTGCCAATGGTCGCTTTTTTAGCAACTATTTCCTAGAGTACCCGGAGGATTTACAGTCCATCGCGCTGAGTTTTAACACCAGTACCGAGAGTGGCTGGTCGATTGGTGGCGAAGTCAGCTTGCGCCCCAACTTCCCGATTGCACGTAACGGCTTTGAAATGACTGCCTCCAGCAACGCCTTCCTGGGTAACCAGAGTTTGTCAGCATTCAATGAGGAAGCCCGCAATATTGGTGCGGGCGGAATTTTGAGGGGCTATGAGGAATATGATGTCTATCAGGCACAAATGACCTTCATTAAGTTTTTCGACCAGATTTTGGGCGCAAGCCGGATGACATTTGTGTCTGAGGTGGGCGCAGTCTACGTTGATTCCTTGCCTGAGAATAATCGTCTAGGCAGAAACAGTGCTTTCGGGATAGGTGAGAACCCTGGCTATCCAGGAAATTCGGGAGCAGGTACAGATCCGGGCGTTCCTTCTCTGGAGTGTAATCAAATTTCCAACGCCAACCCACGCTTCTGTAATAACGATGGCTTTGTGACCGAAGTCAGTGCCGGTTATCGGATGCGCGCATCCCTGGAATACAGCGATGTGTTTGCTGGTGTTAATATGACGCCGACCCTGATCTGGAGCCATGATGTGCTTGGCTATGCGCCAGAACCCGGTGGTCAGTTCACTGAAGATGCCCGGGCGATCGGCTTTAGTTTGACAGGGGTCTACCAGAGTAAATATTCCGCAACCATAGGGTACACCAACTTCTTCGGCGGCGAACCGTATAACGTCCTCAACGACCGTGACAATGTCTCAGCCAGTGTCTCAGTCTCGTTCTAGGTCAGTCACAACAAATTTACGGTGCATGAGGGGTTTTTCAATGAAACTTAAAACGGTACTAAGCAGCGCACTCCTGATGGCGGTGTGCGGTGGAGCAGTCTGGGCGAAGGTGCCTGCAGACCAGGTTGCCAAATTGGGCAAGGAATTGACGCCCATGGGCGGAGAAAAGGCGGGCAATGCGGATGGAACCATTCCTGCGTGGGATGGCGGGTTACAGAATCCTCCAAAGTTCGATGGTCGCAACTACGTCAATCCATTTGCCAGTGAGCAGCCCTTGTTTGAGATCACGGCTGCCAATGCAGATAAGTACAAGGATAAAATCACGCCAGGACAAATGGCGATGCTCAAACGGTATAACACCTTCAAGATGAAAGTGTATCCGACTCATCGCACAGCGATATTTGAGCAAATGATTTATGATGCGGTCAAACGAAACGCGGCCTCGGTGGAATTGGTGACCGGCGGTAATGGGATGACAGCGTATGAATTTGCGTATCCTTTCCCGATTCTCTCGGGCAGTGACAGCGACAAAGCGATTCAGGCGATGTGGAACCATACAACCCGTTGGCGGGGAGGGTCTCTACAGCGAACGGTCGTTCAGGTGACACCGCTGGCAAACGGGGATTTTTCTCCGGTGAAGTTTTTCGAGCAGATCAGTTTCGCGTCTACCATGGAAGACAGCGCAGCGATTCTGGCAAAGGATCCTAACGTCTATCTTTACTTCAAGCAGGAAATCGTTGCGCCAGCTCGTTTGGCGGGGAACGTGTTACTGGTTCACGAGACATTGGATCAGGTGAAAGAGGCCCGACGAGGCTGGGTATACAACGAAGGTCAGCGTCGGGTGCGTCGTGCGCCTCAGGTGGCCTATGATGGTCCAGGTACGGCTTCTGATGGTCTGAGAACCACCGATAACTATGATATGTGGAATGGTTCTCCTGACCGCTATAACTGGAAGTATCATGGGAGGAAAGAAATCTACATTCCCTATAATACATACGACATGATGTCGACCAGTCTGAAGTACGCTGATATCGTAAAACCCGGGCATCTGAATTCGGAGTTGATCCGTTATGAGCTGCATCGCGTGCATGTGATTGAGGGGACTCTCAAGCCTGGGCAGCGTCATATCTATGCCAAGCGCGTCGCCTACATCGACGAGGATACCTGGCAGATGGCGGTGGTGGATCACTATGACGGCCGTGGCGAACTTTGGCGAGTCGGAGAAGGTTACAATGCAACCTTCTATGATAAGAAAGTTCCCTGGTACTCCGTAAACGCGTTGTACGACTTAGTGTCCGGTCGTTACATCGCGATGGATTTGACGAATGAAGAACCCAAAGGATACGACTACGACATTGTCGCGAAGTCTAATGACTATACGCCTTCCGCCCTGCGTCGTTCTGGGCGCAAGTAAAAGGGTTTAGTTAAGCCGAACGAAACGCCGACTCTCGGGTTGGCGTTTTTTTTTGGCGATTGTTTTGTCTATCCCTTCAGCGAAGCGTTTTCTTACCGTGCTGTTGTTGCAGTGATTCCAGCAGGTCATCTTTCTTCTGCCATAAATCACCTACCCAGAGTTGAAAAGCTTCGCGGAAACCATCGTCACTCATATAGTCCCGGTTGAGAAATTCGTCAGGAATGCGTATCTCTTCGATGTGGATATAGACTGTTTCGATCTGGCCACAGAGCAATTGCCAGAAGCCGGGATTGGTGTAGGGGTAATAGATGGTAATGTTGACGAGTGTTTTCAGGTCATTACCCATCGCGCCCAGCACAAAGGCAGTTCCACCCGCCTTCGGCTTAAGCAGGTGCTTGTAAGGGGAATTCTGGTGGCGGTGCTTTTCTGGGGTTAAGCGCGTTCCTTCCATAAAATTGAACACACTGACCGGTGTAAAACGAAAAATCTCACAGGCTTTGCGGGTCGTCTCAAGATCCTTACCTTTCAATTCCGGGTTCTTTTTGATTTGGGCCTGGGTGTAGCGCTTCATAAAGGGAAAGTCGAGTGCCCACCAGGCAACCCCGATGACGGGTACCCAGATCAGTTCCTGTTTGAGGAAAAATTTCAGGAAAGGTGCTCGTTTTCTCAGGATATCCTGAACAATCAGAATGTCTGCCCATGATTGGTGATTACAGGTGATGAGGTACCACTGATCCTGCCGGAGTGTGTCGGCACCCTCTACCACCCAGTTCTGGCGCGCCGTGGCCTGGGACAGCAGCCAGCAATTGATGTTGATCCAGTTGAAGGCAATTGCCGTGACAATCTCGGTAAAAAGTTTGCGGGAGGGACGCCAGGGGATAGCCAGTTTGAGTAGCGAGGCCACCATCAGAAATGGAAATTGGATGACCGTCGAGCAGATGATAAGCAGGATAACCAATGCACCTCTGATTCGGTGAGGCAAAAAAGCAAGCATGTCTGAAACCTTGTCGGGTTGTGAATGAGATACGTAGCCAGCAGACCAGAGCGTACTGGCCTTGGGTGTCAGGTTAACGGGAATTGAAGGCGATGAAAATAGCTTTGGCTGGATTGCCGGAGACCGCGGTAATGGGTCTCCGGCCGTGAGGAGGGTGAACCTTTGCAGGCTTTCGTGACTAGTTAGAGTCTTCCGTCAGCGACAGCGTTTTGAAGCCATACAGCAGCCCGACACGGTTACCGTAGTTAACGCGCAGTATCAGCAGATTGCCGGCACTGGCTGCAGCGCCTTCAAGTATAAAGGGTGTGCTGCCACCCTGGGGGTCGGCGAAATTCAGGGCGATTTGATTTCGAATGGCGCCCAGAGCGGGTATGCTGGCGGTGGGCTGAACAATGTAGCTTTCAGAGGTGTTTGTCGGCGCACTGACGACACTGGTCAAATGGTCGGCTGACACCGTGATTTCTTTCAGATTAAGGGTAGCCACGCCCGCATTGAAGCTTAGAGTGGATGTGTTGTGATTATGATAGTAGGTGTTGTTGTCGTCGACTGAGACGGAGTTTCCGTAAAGGGTGAAGGTCGCGTTTGCAATGTCCGGAACCTGTGTGCTGACCCGAACTGCGTGCGCGATACCTTGACCATTGCCCAGATTGAAGCTCAGAACATTTCCAAGGGGGTCACTCATTCCCACCCAGTCGCTGACTTGCAAGCGCCCCCGATACTTTTGGTCATGGGATTTGCTTGTCTGGTTGTAAACAAGGGTAGGAAGGGCTTCCAGCGTGAGCGGAGTATTTTCTGGGGTGGAACTTTCGACCAGGTCTTCACCGAGATCCGTGGTTGATCGTGCGAGGATCTGGGTGCTAAATATATCCGCACCCCCTGAATTTTCGGGATCGGTCGGCAGTGGTTGCTGGCTAACGACAGTCGAGCCATCGATACTCCAGTAATCAATCGATGATGTCCAGTTCAGCGAGAGGCTCTCATTCAGTTGGTTCGCCAGCGAAATCACCGTATAAGTGTTTCCGTCCAGCCCGATGGCGGAAAATGGATCGCTGTCTTCACTGGCCAGACTGTGAAAGATCCAGCCAAATGTGTTCAGGTCTTCCAGTTTTTGTACCCGGTCATAATTGGAGCCATTCTTCTCTAGTTCAAGCAGTTGTCCCGTAGACCAAAAAGCTGTCGCCAGCGAGTCACTGTTGAAGGCGCTCTCCGCACTCCTGGCCGTGTAGAGGCGAGTGAAGTGAGGGTTGGTTAACCATCCCAGAGGCGCATCACTATTCGTGCGGGTAAGAGACTGGACCTGAAGGCGCGCCAGATCCATCAGGCCGGCAGAGTTCAAATAAGAAATGCTGGTGCCGACAAACTTGTTGATGTCTGCTGCCTCAGGTACAGGGCCAGCTACATAGTTATTTGGTGAGACTAACTCCAGGCTATTGCGCGTAAACGGCAAGGTTTCTACTAACAAATTATTTATAACGCCAAGAATCGTAGGGCTGAAAACAAAATTCGGATAGATGTAGTTCGTCACATCACCTGAAGTCGCCGGCAATGTCTCTGCCGACCGGCGGCTAAATACTGCTGTGGTGTCGCTATTTGCTACCCCCTGGTTCATTCCCAGAGCAAAATATACAGAGTTGTAGGTGCCATCGCGAGCATCCATGACGGGTGCGATGCCCTCGCCCTGTACCACATTCAACTTGGTTTCTTTGATGGTTGCAATGAACTGCTCTGTGTAATCACGCACATCCAGGCGACTTCCCATCAACTCGAGAGCTTCTTCCAAACTGTAATTGTCTGGAATCGTAATTTCAAAATCCTGTAATGCGGCCATCATCGCAACCCAGTTGGTGTGGCGTAACTGAACCTGGTTGGCACAGTCGGTGTCGTCGTTTTCGCAGACGGTCAGGTTGGTAAGTTCCTGTGATGAACTTAATGAATTAAAAAAGGCTCGGACAGCATATTCCGACCCCACCGAAATCCGAAAACTCTGGTTGTTTGGGGGGAGGGCGTGTCGGAGTATTTTACCGTTGGAGAGTTGAGCTACGACCACCAGGTCCAGCCGGTCGGGGAGAGCGTCGCTAAAAATAACAGAAAAGGAATTGTCTTCGTTTAGAATGACGCTGTAGTCACTATTGCTTACGCCATCTCCATTGATGAGATTACCCTGATAGTCCAGTTGCCGTACGCTGATGCGAGCACTGGATACGGTGTCGCCGGCATCCATCGCCCAGGCTTGACCAGGTGTCAGGAGGTTCCAGATGAGTTGGGCCGTGCTGGCGGACTGCATCCCGTCGGTCGCCTCAACGAAGAAGCGAATTTCTTTGGGGTTGGTTGGTGTTGGTGGATTCGGATTGGGTAGCTCACCATCCTCGTCATTGATTTGATCTCTGGCCCCGCCGATACTATTGGGTTGATCGCCAGCCTGATCAACCGCCGAGTTGGTAAACCAGCCGCAACCTCCCAGTGTCAGAAATGTCAGAAGTCCAAGAGCTGAAGCCGTATTTCCATAACGTCGTTTCATAGGGTACCTGTCAAGCGGGAGCCATCAGAGGGCAATTATACCCCCTTGGCCTGTGGCAAAGAAATGAACAAAGGTTAAACTGTGAAGCAGTGCGATCAGAACATCAGCATGAAGCCGACGTGGGCATTTTCATCCAGGCTTTCATTGCCACGGCCTCGAATGTCACCGATGACGCTGCGGTAGCCCACGTAAATATCGGCATTCTGGATCACGCGATAGGTGACTTTGACATCTGCCCGAAAGAACTGCTCCAGATCGTTGAATGAGGTGATTGATGGGGCGAAATGGGCGGCCGCCTTAATGCCAAGCCCTGGAACTTCGGGGATTTTAACGTGGGCATAGCCGCCAATGCCGATGGCACCACCGTCAATCTTGTCCTCTTCGTACATCGAGACCTGGGCGCCGATACCCACGGTCGTCGGGAAGTTACCCAGGGCCGTCTGGCCGCGGGCATGAATGTCGATATTGGCGATATTCATGCCTCCTTCACGGTAAATGTAGCCTGCGCCAAATTCGGCCTGGCGGCTGGCGTTAAGGAAAGTGAGCTGGCCATTGACGGATTTATTACTGATGTTCAGTTCGAATTCGTTGGCCGAAGCCACAACGGGCACTGCCAGGGCAAGTGCTGACAGCAGAAGCGATTTTCGGGTCATTGAAAGTCCTGATTGGGATTGTTATCAGATTCCCATGTTAACCCGTGCAAACCGGGGGCTCAATTACGATTCCATAGGTAATTAACCCTAAAAGCGACGGTAAGATCAGGGGATGCGCCGGCATTGAGGTCTTCCGAAAGGCTGAAGTCCCCCCACCAATATTCAGTTAGCCCGAATGTGACGCCCGCTGTTAGTTGCAGAGGGATGCCGCCTAACTCCTTTAACTCGCTGTCATAGGCAGACGAGTGACTGTCGAGCTGCATTTTTATCAGACACGTCGGAAACCACTGCCATTGGGCGCCCGCCCGCCCGGAAAGCATAATCGCTTTCTGCCGATAGGCGAGGGGGCCGTCACCGGCATCATTCCAGGTCAGTCCAATGGTGCCGAACCAGCCAGTCGACACCCCCAGCCATTCGCTCTGCGTTGTGGCCCCAAGGCCCAGACTGGCGCCGGATGCGCCGGTTCCGGCAAGGGCATCTGCATCGCCGGTGGGGAGTCGCAGCTCCGACTGAAGCATCGCGTCGACGCCAAGCGATGTCAGCGGCATAGTCAGCCCCAGGCGAATATCGCCCAGTTCGCGGCTGGGCCCGGTGCGCGCCACTTTCGCCTGCCCTGCGTCCCAGTAACGCAGCTGGAATTGATTGTTGGTCTCGTCCGTGCGGCGCCCTTGGGGCAATCCGAACGCGTCGTGCCAGTGATAGATCAGGGAATCCAATTGACCCGCACTTTGGGTGATCCAGGGAATGCGTATATAACTCTCCAATGTGTTGGTGAGACGGAATCGGGCGCTCAATGTGGTGAGTCCAGTCTCGCTGTCGAATGAAGAAATCTCATCCCCCGCTTCATTTTCCCGAAAGCTGTTGGAGAGCGCGTGCTGAAGACTGACGTCGGCATGGACCTGCTCGGGTAAGCCCGACGAAAGCCAGGAGGGTGGCGCTGTCAGCACCACAAACGGATTGCCATTATGAGCGTCAAAAGGGGTGGGTGAGCTGTTTGTATGCCAGGACCTGGCGTAGACGGATGATCCCAGACATCCGGTAAAGGCAGCCAGAAGCAGCGATGGCTTCAGAAAGGCGTTCAAGGTCTATTTCCCCTTAGTGACAGAATGGCTAAACTCATACAAGTTATAGGGGAGAAAGGATGCTCTATCCAGCGTTTTAGTTGAGGAAAAAGGCTTTGTGGTTCCAATTGGTACAACGGTTGCGGCGCTATCCTCTGGGTACCCAGGTGATGGCCAGTGTGTTGGTCTTCAGTTCCTTTGTGGCGATACTGTCCATCGCTTTCCAGCTCTATTACGACTACGGCGTTGAAAAAACAGTGTTAGCCCGGCGTATTGAGAGTCTGGTGCAGGGTCTCGAGCCGGGTCTGGCGAACAGCTTGTGGATGATCGATGAGCAAAGCACGGTCGTCATTCTGGAGGGCATGCTCAACATCCCGGAGATCTACAATGTTTCCCTGACGACCACCGAAGGTAAGACCTACGTGCTGGGTACGCCACCCCAGGGCGAGCCCTCCATCAGTCAGTCTGCCGAACTCTTTTCTAATGCGCCGCAGCCGCGCAAGCTTGGCGATCTGACCGTCCTGGCATCCCTGAAGCCGCTGTATGCCATTTTATGGGACCGGGCGGTGATCATTTTGTCCGCGCAGTTCATCAAGACTGTAATCATCGTGACCTTTTTTCTATTTATCTTTTGGTGGCTGGTGAGCCGACATCTGGAGGCTTTGTCGAATATCGCCCAGTCGATCACCGAGGGGCGGCAGACAGCACCTGTGCAGCTGAAGAGACGAAAAGGGCGGCGGGACGAATTGTCGCGCGTCAGTGATGCCTTCAATCTGTTGTCGAAACGCATTCTTGAGCAGCAACATACGATTGATGTGCTGCAATCGGAAGAAGATGAGCGCTCTGAAATCGCCCGTTCAGATTTATTGGACTACCTCGACTTCTTCAAACGCACGCTCCGGCACATTGAGAAAGCCTGCTTTGATCCCAAGGACGAACGGGAGTCCAGTTTTAAATTCAGTCCCCCGGTTCAGCCGCCCGACTGGAGCGAAGTCGACTACGTGCACGTTCACAGTGCCGCCAGTGACCTCATTCGCCTGATGTCGCTGGTGGGGCACAGTCCGGTGCGCCGTCAGGAGGAGTTTGATCTTCCCCTCTTACTGGAGCAGTCGGTTGATCGGTTGGAATCCGCCGTGCTGGGCAAGGAAATTGATCTGCAGATCATCATGGACGAGAGTCTTCCACGCCGCGTGATAGGAGACCAGCAGGGCTTTCAGCAGATTGTCGAAAACCTGATTGCTGGCCTCGCCGTGCTGAGCGAGCCGACCAAGCTGGTGCTACTGGGGCAGGTGATCAGCCGAATCGACAGCCAGTATCTGCGCGTGCGTATCAACGCCGAAGACAACGGTCGCTGTCTGCCCGGCCCCTTGCTGGATGTCCTCACCCATATGCCCGCCCGCCTCCCGGAGAAACTTTCCATCGCAACGCTGGCTGGCTTGCTGAGGCTGGTGGTGTTTCGGGAGTGGGTGGTGGCCATCGGAGGGGAGTTTGGTTTCAAATCAGAGGCAGGTAAGGGGAATAGCGTTTGGTTTGAAATTATTCTCAGGGCGGTCCCTCCTCGCCCGACGAAAGGCGAGGCGACGCTAGCGGGGCAGGGTGCCACGGTGTTGCTGGCGGGGTTACAGGGTGCCAGACTTCAGATGCTTGAGCCCCAGCTGACCTCTAATCATTGTCGGGTCATGGTCGTGGGCAGCCTGCTGGGTATTGAAAATATTCAGAATCCCGCTTCTGGGGAGCAAGAGCATCCTGACATGCTGATTGTCGACGGGCTGGCCCTGGGAGGGCTGGATACGGCTGACCTGGATGGTCTCAGAGATTTCGTGCAACAGAATCATATCGTGCTGACGGCCATCACGTTGCCGCCAGGGGGGGTGTTGCCCGACGCCCTGCGCACCGCTGCGGCTGGGTTTGCCGTCATTTGTGATGACGAAATGCCGAATCTCTTGTCTCTTTACGCGGCCTGCAAACGCAACCTGATTGATTTGTCCAAGACGCCCTATATTTCAGCCCGCATCGAACGTGAAACGGCGGCTGAAACCGGGCAACCCTCCGAGCGTCGCCGGGTTCTCGTGGCTGATGACGACACGGCGGTTCAGCAAGTCACCCGTTTAATGCTCGAAACGCTGGGTTTTGATGTTGACAGCGTGCTAAACGGAGAAGATGCTATTGAGAGGGCGCAACGCGGGGGCTATTGCGCGATTATTCTGGATTGTTGGATGCCGGTGTTAAATGGTTTTGAAGCCGCACGGCGAATCCGGAAAGTGAGACCAGGATTGGCCTTGATTGCCTTGTCTGGCAGTCAGTCTGAAAGAACGCAGGCGAGGGTCAAAGAGGCGGGGATGGATGCCTATTTGAGCAAGCCGGTGAAAATGGATGAACTGAAGGATGTCCTGAGTCGTCTACTGTAATCTACCCATAACAATAACAATGGAGTTAAAATGCTGGATATGGCAGAACATGCACGTGACTACATCCGTCACCCGCTCAATGTACCTATTCGATTGACTGCGGGCAGTCAGGGCGAGCCTGATGGTCTGGGAGAAGGTCAGAGCAGGAACGTGAGCAAGGGTGGCATCTGCTGCATTGCGGATCGCCGCTTTATGCGCGGTGAAACCCTGATGCTGAAGATTGACGCGGTCAAACCGGCGTTCGAGACCCGGGCGAAGGTGATTTGGTGTCAGGAACTGGAGGCTGGGGTCTACGAAGTCGGCTGCAGCTTTATGTCCCGTGAGGACGCTTTTGCGGCCCGCATGGTTGAGCAGATCTGCCACATCGAAGAATACCGTGACCGGATCCTTCAGGATGAGGGACGGATATTGTCTCAGGAAGAGGCTGCAGAAGAATGGATTACCCGCTTTGCCGGAACCTTTCCTGGCAGCAGTGGCGAAGCCCACTGAGGCGCTCAACGATGGCCTTAAACGGTCGGCGTGATGGCCTGAACCGTCACCTGGTCGCCTTCAACCTGCCAGACGATTTCCAGATCAAATAACTTCAGATAGTAGGTGCGTTCGCGTGAGGATGCACCTGCGTAAGCCGGGCGTGGATCCAGGCCCAGCGCGTCCTGCAGCGCGCGGAGGGCGGTCTGTCGGGTCGTGTCTCCGCGCATGAGCGGGTGTTGTCGCGGCAGTGCGTCAAGCTGCTGCTGTGCCTGGGTCGTCAGTTGAACCGTCAGTCGCTTTTCGGGCTCGGCCCCGGCGTAACCTGAGTGTGCCTGCGGATGGGCATCGGAGTAGGCAATATAAGGCTTGATATCCAGCACCGGCGTTCCATCGACAAAATCCCCGCCCGAAATGATCAATAGGGTCCCTTTCGGCCCTTGCTCGATCGCATCCAGTTTAACCGCGGAAAGTCCAATCGGATTGGGACGAAACGGCGACCGCGAGGCAAACACGCCGATTTTGCGATTACCACCCAGGCGCGGTGGGCGAATCAGCGGTGTCCATCCCTGAGCGGCGCTCAGATGGAAAACAAACGTCACCCAGAGGTGGCTGAATTGCTCCAGCCCCCGCACCGCATCCTGATGGTTAAAAGGTGGCAGCAGTTCGATGCGACTTTGCAGTTGATGCAGCCCCGGCTGACGCGGTACCCCGAACTTCTCGGGGAAGGGGGATCGGATCAGGCCAATCGTCTGCAGCGTCCAATTGTTGGGGGTGGCCTGATTCATTTAAAGGTAACGTGCAATTTGCTCCGCCTGCTGCTCCAGGCGCGCGCGGGAGGCTTTCAAGATAAAGGCACCCGGAATATGCAAAATGAAATGCCCCAGGATCTTCAGCGCATCCCGCGGATAGCGGGGTATCACATGCAGGTGCACATGGCCGATGTGTTGATTGGCGGATTTTCCATTATTATTCATAAGGTTATAGCCCGTTGCCCCCAGCTCGCTTTTTAACACCGCCTCCGCGACCTGTTGGGTGACGCGGGCCAGGTGGTTGCGGGTACTGGCTGACAACTCGTGGTAGAACGTCGCGTGTTTTTTCGGAATGATTTGCAGGTGGCCGGGGCTCACTGGGTAAAGATCCATAAACACCTTGCAGATCTCATCTTCATAGACGGTCACACACGGTTCCTGATTCTGGGCAATCGCGCAAAACAGGCAGGGGCGTTCCTTCGACATGGGCAAAGCTTCCTTAACTAGTGTTGAAAACCGGTGGGCGTCGGGTCACTGCCCAATTCGCCGTCCTGAATAAAATCAGTGGGGACTGCAGCCGGAATCTTGTAGGATTCGTCGCTCCAGGCACCCAAGTCAATCAGGCGACAGCGCGGGCTGCAAAACGGACGATCCGGGTATTCCTGCGTCCAGGGCACCTTTTTTTTGCAGGTGGGGCAATCAACGTTCAGCATGGGGTCTCCACTGTGAGGGTTGGGTGGCCAGGGCAAGGTATTGGGTGTGCAGCTGCTCCACCGCTGCCTGAAGCACCGCCAGATCCTTGTTGTTGGTTATGATATCGTCTGCCCGGCTTTGGCGCAAAGCGCGTGGCATCTGCGCTGCCAGGATAGCCTTCGCCTGTTCTACAGGAACGCCATCACGGGCCACGGCACGCTCGATCTGCAGGGCTTCCGGCACATCAATCACCAGCACCCGGTTGACCCATTCATGTTGTCGGGTTTCCAGCAGCAGTGGGGATTCCAGGATGACGTAGGGGCTTTTCTGGGCAGCCAGCCACGCCCGAATCCGACGACCGATTTCAGGGTGAGTAATGGCTTCCAGTTTGCCGCGCGCGTCAGCGTCGGCGAACACTAGGGCGCGCAGGGCGGGTCGATTAAGGTTGCCGTCAGGCAGCAGCATGTTTTGTCCAAAGGTTTCCGCAATCGCAGCAAGACAGGGTTCGCCGGGGGCAACAATATCGCGAGCGACCTGATCGGCATTGATCAGTGGCACCCCAAGGGCCATGAAATGACGGGCGGCAGCAGACTTGCCGGAGGCAATACCCCCGGTCAGCCCGATACGTAAGGAAGAATGAGACATCGCAAAACCAGGGCGTTCAGGAAAGCCCTAGTATGCCGGTACAGCGGTCGGTGTGGCAAAACGTTCGAGGTAAAACGTCACAATTTGGTTGCCCCAGAGCAAGGCAATCCATCCTGCAGCGGCCAGATAGGGGCCAAACGGAATCGGAATGTTACGATCGCGCCCGCGTACCACGATCAGCGCAATACCCACCACGGCGCCGACCATCGACGACAATAAAATAATCAGAGGTAACATCTGCCAGCCCATCCACGCGCCCAGTGCAGCCAACAATTTGAAATCACCAAAGCCCATGCCTTCCTTGCCGGTCAGAATGCGGAATACCTGGTACACCGTCCACAAAGACAGATAACCGGCAACAGCCCCCCACACCGCATCTTCCAGGGGAACGTGTCCCAGCAAGGTGTTCACGATCAATCCGAGCCACAGCAGGGGTAGGGTCAGCGAATCCGGCAGCAGTTGTGTGTCGAAATCAATCGCACTCATGGCGATCAGCAGCCAGGTAAACAGCAGCGCCGCAAAGGTGAAGGCGCTCACGCCAAAATACAGCGCGACGGTCAGCGACAACAGCCCCGTGGCTAATTCAATAATGGGGTAACGCAGCGAAATTGGCGTCTTGCAGGCTGAGCACTTACCGCCCAGAAACACATAGCTGATCACCGGGATATTTTCCCAGGGCTTGATCGCATGACCGCAGTGCGGGCAGGTGGAGTTGGGGTGGGACAGCGTCAGGCGCGGTTCGGCGGATGGGGGGTTCGAATCCACCGCACACCCAAGGGGCTCGCTCCCAGCGTCGCCGGTAGCAGGATTCATTAGCTCAGCGCATTGCGCCCGCCATTCCTGTTCCATCATCTTCGGCAAGCGCAGAATCACTACATTCAGAAAGCTGCCAATGATCAGCCCTAAAACGAGAACCCCGGTGTAAAACACACCGGGGTTTTGACTAAGAACAGTAAGTAGATGATCCACGCTTAAACGGCTTGACCCAGTTGGAAGATTGGCAGGTACATCGCGGTAATCAAACCTCCGACGAGAATACCCAGGACGGCCATGATCATCGGCTCCATTAAGGCAGTGAGATTATCCACCGCATCATCGACCTCGGCTTCATAGTGGTCAGCTACTTTCGCCAGCATATCATCCAGTGCACCGGACTCTTCACCAATGGAGGTGAGCTGGATCGCCATCGCCGGGAAGACGCCGGTAGATTTCATACTGTACTGCAACTGGGTGCCGGAAGACACATCGTCACGGATTTTGAGCACAGCGTAACGGAAAACAGAGTTTCCGGTTGCGCCGGCTACCGATTCCAAAGCATCCACCAAGGGCACACCTGCTGAAAATGTTGTTGAAAGCACGCGGGCAAATCGCGCAACCGCCGAGTTGTGCAGGATGGGGCCAACAATGGGTGCTTTAAGTGCTAAACGATCGAGCGCCTCTGCAAAAGCTTGAGAGCGCAGCTTCGCTTCACGAAATACGAAGATGGCGGCAATAACCGCTCCCAAAATAATATACCAGTAGGCCTGCATCCATTCCGACATGGCGATAACCATCAGCGTGAAGGCAGGCAGATCTGCACCAAAACTTCTGAATACCTCTTGAAATTGCGGCACAACTTTGACCAGCAGGATGCCGGTGACGATAAAGGCAACGCTGACGACCGCTATGGGATAGGTCATGGCCTTTTTGACTTTCTTCTTCAGCTTCTCGGTTTTTTCCATGTAGGTCGCCACGCGCTCCAACATGGTTTCTAACGCACCAGACTTTTCGCCCGATTCGATCAGGTTGCAGAACAAATCATCGAAGTAGCGAGGGTGTTTAGCGAGCGCGCCGGCAAAACTATTGCCTGCGGCGACATCGTATTTAATTGTAATGACGAGCTCTCGTAAGGAGGGGTGCTCAAGGCCGTCGGCGACAATGTCAAAAGATTGAACCAGCGGCACCCCAGCCTTCATCATTGTCGCCATCTGGCGCGTGAATATGGCAATATCGAAGGGTGTGATTTTTTTGCCCTTGCTGCCAAGAGAGGCAGCTGATTTTTTGCGCACCTTCGAGGGGTTTATGCCTTGTTTGCGTAGCTGAGCCTTCAGCAAGGCGCGATTGGTCGAAGTCGCCTCACCTTTGGTTTTCTGCCCTCGTCGATCGGTGCCTTCCCAAATAAAGGTAGCCGTTTTTTCGGTCGCCACTTTTGCCATAGCTTAGTCCTTCGTAACCCGGTTAGCGTCTTCCAGACTGGTCAGCCCTTCGATGACCTTGCGCAGAGCCGATTGACGCAAATTCCGGAAACCTTCTTTCTGTGCCTGTTTGGCCAGCTCAATCGAGCTGGCATCGTTCATAATCAGTTCCGCCATGGGCGGTGTGATGCGCACGACTTCATAAACGCCCACCCGACCTTTGTAGCCACCCTTACATTTTGCACAGCCTTTAGGGTGGTACAATTTGAATCCTGTAGCGATTTGTTCATCTGTGAAGCCTTCCTGCTTTAACACATCTTTCGGCACATTAATCACCTCTTTGCATTCCGAGCAAAGGCGCCGCGCCAAACGTTGAGCGATGATCAGGCTCACTGAAGTGGCGATGTTAAAGGAGGGCACCCCCATGTTGCGCAAACGAGTCAGGGTTTCCGGGGCGCTGTTGGTGTGCAGGGTTGAGAGCACTAAGTGACCGGTTTGAGCCGCCTTGATGGCAATCGAAGCCGTGTCAAGATCCCGTATCTCACCCACCATGACCACGTCAGGGTCCTGACGCAGGAAGGCGCGCAGGGCCGAGGAGAAGTCCAGCCCAACCTTGGCGTTCACGTTGACTTGGTTGATGCCTTCAAGGTTGATCTCTACGGGATCTTCAGCCGTCGAGATATTCCGCTCTGGCGTATTGAGTATGTTCAGGCCGGTGTATAGGGATACCGTTTTGCCCGATCCGGTCGGCCCGGTAACCAGAATCATGCCTTGGGGCTGGGCCAAAGCGCTTAAAAAGAGCTGCTTTTGATCATCTTCGTAGCCCAAGGCATCAATGCCAAGCTTCGCGCTGCTGGGGTCGAGAATTCGCAATACAATTTTTTCGCCCCATAGGGTGGGCAGGGTGTTGACCCGGAAGTCGATCGCTTTGGTGGCAGACAGTTTCATCTTGATCCGGCCGTCCTGAGGCACCCGACGCTCGGAGATGTCGAGTTGGGACATAACCTTGACCCGCGCCGCGATCTTGGCCGCAAGCTTCACTGATGGCTTGGACACCTCATGCAGGATACCGTCAGTGCGATAGCGCACCCGATAGGCTTTTTCGTAGGGTTCAAAATGCACGTCGGAAGAACCGCCTTTGATCGCGTCCAGTAGCATCTTGTTAACATACTTGACGATAGGCGCATCGTCCTGCTCAGGTCCCGATTCATCCTTTTTGTTGTCATCTGGATTTTCAATGTCGATGCCTTCCAGGTCGGCATCGTCCATCAGGTCGCCAAGGGGCTGTTCCTGAGCATCCAGGTAGCGATCGATGGCGCTAGATAAACGATCTTCGGCGACCAGCACGGCATCAGTGCTTAGCCCGGTCGCGAACTTGATTTCGTCCAACGCAGAAAGGTTGGTGGGGTCGGATACCGCCAGGAACAAGCGATTGCCGCGCTTGAAGAGTGGCAGCACGTTGTGTTTGCGCAGCAGCTTCTCATCAACCATCTTTTCTGGGAGTTGATTGGGCGCAAGGCTGGCAAGATCAAATAAGGGAACACCAAACTCTGCTGAAGCAGCCTCGGCGAGCTTCGCAGCCGGTGCCATGGCTTTCTGCACAACGTATTTGATGAACGGCACTTTCTCGTGCATCGCGGCCTTTAAAGCTGACCGTGCAGAGGCCTCATCAATGATGCCGTCTTCCACAAAGCGACGCGCCAGACCGGTTAGCGGGGGGGCTTGGGTATTCATGCAGTCTCGGGTAAAAGTGTCAGTCTATTCAGAAGTGTAGGTGCTACTGTCTGAATTGCAAAGCCTGAGGGATGTGCCACCGCGGATACCTTCGATGGCCCCAACAGCCCCTAACCCCCAAGAGGTGACAAAAATTGTCACAAGGTGCCAGTACGTGTCAGAACGCTTTGCCGTGAGATACGATTGGGTTGCATAGTGAAAAATGCCTGCGCATTGTTTTATATGGAAAAACGCTTTTTCATTTGCATTTGGCACAAGCCCTGCTTTACTTGGGATAAGGGCGTGTCGAGGTGCACGTAACCGAGTCTGAAAAACAGAGTTTACTTCAGGAGAGATCCGATATGAGAAATATGCAGAAAGGTTTTACATTGATTGAATTAATGATCGTGGTTGCGATCATCGGTATTCTGGCTGCGGTTGCGATTCCGGCCTATCAGGATTACACCGTGCGTGCGAAGGTGACAGAGGGTCTGTCATTGGCCGCGGCTGCCAAGACGGGGGTGTCGGAATACTGGGCATCACAGGGCCGTTTACCCTCTACTAACGCGAGTGTTGGATTGCCCGTTGCCGCAAGTATCAATGGCAACTCTGTACGTTCAGTGAGTGTAGGTGCCTCTGGTGTAATAACGATTACGCTGGCAGCTACCGGACTTCCGACTACTGTCGCCGGCGATACGATTACTCTGACGCCGAACAACACGGATGCTGGTCGAATTGGTTGGTTGTGTCGCCCAGGTGGTGCAAGTGCAATCGATGCCAAGTACCTGCCAGCCCAGTGTCGTCCAAGCTGATTTTGAAGGGGGCCAGGCCCCCTTTTTTCTTTTCCGGTCTGTAAATATTTATAATGCTTTGATCTCCACATTGGCCTGTATGGTTGCTCTTCATTTTGACAGTTTCGGGCAGCCGAGATGCTCTATTCGCCAGTGGCCACCCACCCCCGGTAGACTTTTCGCCTGTTTCATCATCCTTGGATTCTTTGTCGGGTTAGGCCTTCTCGCATACAGTCCTGGTATGAGCGGTGGTCTGGTTTTTGACGACAAGCCTAACTTGATGCCGATTGAAACGCTTGGCGGGATTGTCGATCAAAAAAAACTGCTGGCTTTCTTGCTCTCAAGCGATTCAGCCCCGAGCCGGCCGCTGAGTTTGCTGTCGTTTGTCATGGATGATCAGTATTGGCCTTTAGATACCTACGCGCTTAAACGTACCAATCTCGCATTGCATTTAATAAATGGTCTTTTAGTCTTTTGGTTGAGCGGTTTATTGTTTGCCAAAGGGCGATCAGCTTCAACCCAACACTGGGGGATGATCGGGGCTGGGCTGTGTGCCGCCCTATGGCTCATTAACCCGCTACAGGTTTCCACGGTTTCTTATATCATCCAGCGCATGACCGAGCTTTCAGCATTGTTTGTGCTGAGTGGGTTGATTTTCTATTGGAAGGTTCGCCGATATTTATCGCCCCGCTTCTGGTTAACGTTAGCACTGTTGAGCCTGGGGGTTTTAATTTTTATGATTCTGGGGCTCGCGTCGAAGGAGAACGCGCTGCTATTAAGTTTGTTTTTGGCGTTACTTGAGTTCTTTTTTTTACGCAAAGAAAGTCTTCCAAACAAACTTGCGCAACTGCGAGTTTGGCAGATTTGGAAGGGGCTGTGTTTTGCAGGCCCAATCGTTCTGTTTCTTCTCTATTGGACGATTCAGTCCAATGGCTTTTCGACAGGTTTCGAACATCGGGCGTTTACACTGAGTGAGCGTCTTCTGACTGAGTCCCGAATCCTGTGGATGTATGTGTACTCCATCTTCATTCCCCAGATGAGTCACACGGGTCTATTCAGTGATGAAATCGTGCTATCAACCGGGCTTTTCTCGCCGGTAACGACGCTTGGTTCCCTGCTCGGTCTGGTCGCGTGGACCGGGGGTGCCTGGGCATTGCGTAATCGAGCACCACTAGTGGGGTTCGGCCTCCTTTTTTTCATGGTAGGTCACCTGTTGGAGTCAACTTTTCTCCCTCTTGAACTGTATTTCGAGCATCGGAATTACCTGCCTCAGTGGGGGCTATGGGTAGCGTTGACGGGGCTGGTTTTCAAGCTTCACAGGTTTGTCAGTAACCGAATATTTCTGTGTGGAGGCATAGGATATTTGCTTGTGTCCCTATTTGTGACCTTTAACAGTGCCGCACTCTGGGGAAACAGCCTGGCCCTGGCAAAGGTGTGGCATACGAATAATCCGGGTTCTGTCCGGGCTCTACAGTTTCTGGCCTTCGAATTTCATCAAAATGGTGACACCGAAAAGGCTGAGCAACTCATTGAGCAGGGTATAGACAGATTCCCTGATTCACTCGCGCTGCCATTGACCAATGCCCTGATAAAATGTGGCCGTGCCGGGTTTAGGTTCAATGAAAGAGACGTTTTGACTTTGGCGAGGATCAGCACGGTCGAGACTGCGGCGTATGAATCAGTGCAATTATTGGCGAATAAATTATCGTTAGGCGACACGTGTGATGGGCTGAATCAAGCGGGCATAGAGCGAATACTGCTTACCTTGAGCGAGAATCCTTATTATTCAGCCAATGCGGTTACCCTGTCTCGTATTCTTGAGCAAGTTGCTATTCTGGCAGTTGAGCGTCGTGATTTAAATGAGTCCATGTATTACTACGATAAGGCCTGTGAAGCGGCATGCAGCCCAGCCATACGCTTTACACAGGCTGAGTTGTTGTTGTCTGCAGGTTTGCTGAAAGACGCCAGAGACTTTTTTAATGAAGGGGCTGAGTTGTTGAATCATTCGGTTATCTACCAACATAAGAATCCGTCTATATTGGAAGCTCAGGCAAGTTTGAAAGCCAGGCTTGCCCCCTATGATTGAGAGACAAATAGTGAGCGAAAAAATTTCAATTGTAATTCCGGCAAAAAATGAAGCACGGTCGTTAGAAAAGCTATTACCGGAAATCGTCCGGCGTTATCCCGAGGCTGAAGTCATTGTCGTCAATGACGGTTCGACCGACGATACCATTGAGGTCTGTAAAGCAAGTGGCGTGAGAGTCATTACCCACAATTACAGCAAAGGTAATGGTGCCGCAGTAAAAACAGGGGCGCGGGCCGCGGCAGGTGAGATTTTGGTGTTGATGGACGGTGATGGGCAGCATCGTCCTGACGAAATTGCGAAGCTTCTGGCTAAATACCATGAGGGTTACCACTTGGTGGTCGGTGCGCGGGCTCGCGTTTCTCAAGCCAGCAAGGGTCGGTGGGTGGCAAATTCCTTATACAATACGCTGGCGTCGTGGATGGTGGGGCACACCGTGGATGATCTGACTTCTGGCTTTCGAGTGGTCAATTTAAGCAAGTTTAGAGAGTTTTTGAGTTTGCTTCCCAATGGGTTTTCTTATCCAACCACCTCGACGATGGCTTTTTTCAGGGCAGGTTACTCGGTTGGTTATGAGCCGATCACTGTCGAGAAACGTCTTGGCAAGAGCCACATTCGATTGCTCAAGGATGGTACCCGTTTCCTGCTGATCATCTTTAAGATTGGGACACTGTATTCACCCCTCAAGATATTCTTTCCACTCAGCATGCTGTTTGCGAGCGTAGGATTGGGCTATTACGGTTTTACCTATTTGACGGACGGTCGATTTACCAACATGAGTGCCTTGCTATTGAGCACCTCGGTCGTTATTTTTCTGATCGGTCTGGTGTCTGAGCAGGTGACTAGTCTGCTTTACCGAAACGATTAGATGGGAATTTTCAGGCGGCTAACGTGAAGGATTCGCCCGCGGTGTCAGGTCAACCGAAATTTCCCCGTTTCCTCTTGATTAAGCGTATCGCCCGATACGCGGTCCCCCTCCTGGCATTTTGCTTTCTTTCCTATCAGTTGTTGAGCTTGACAGAATCCGTCGACAGATCCCTATTTACGATTAATCTGCCAATGCTTGCCGTTTCAATCGGTGTGTTGGTTCTGATTTTCCTGGCCGACGCCATGGGCTGGATCATCATCATGAGGCGGCTGGGACAGCCACTCCCGGTCGGCCCTGGGATGTTTATCTGGTTTTATTCGGCACTCAGTCGTTATATTCCAGGCGTGATTTGGCCCTATGTGTCCAGAATTGAAATGAGCCACAAGGAAGGGGTTGATCGGCGTGCAACGGCCTCCAGTATGCTGCTGGAAAATCTCTACCTGGCGGGAACGTCAATCGCGCTCGCAGCACCTCTGTCTTACTTCTTGCTAGACGAAAATATGTTCAGAGTTATGACAGTGGTGGCGGTGATTGTCGTGGGTGCGCTGCTCGTCTGGATGTTACTAAGACGGTTCCGACCGTTCACGGCACTCAGAGACAAGTACCTGGGTCATTTGACCGTTCTAAGCCCACAAACGCTGACGTCAATTGCGCTGTATTACTGTATTTTCTGGATGCTCTTTGGCTTCGTATTTGCGATTTTTTGCAGCGCTCTGATCAACCTGGATAGCAAGGAAATGCTGATTGCGGCAATGGCATTTCCCGTCAGCTTTTCAATCGGTTTTATAGCGTCGATTTCCCCGGGGGGGCTTGGCATTCGGGAGGGCGTTTTGTATTTTTTACTGGTTACGCATTTGCCTGCAGGTGAGGCGGCCCTGCTGTCGGTAACGAGCCGTATCTGGCTGATGAGTGTTGAAGCATCGATTGCTGGCGTTCTGATTTTACGGGCATGGCTTAAAAAGTCGCTGGATAACAAAGGTTAAAGATCGGGCACTTTCGGGCTCGAAAGCAGCCGTGCGGGAACGCCGCCCACACGTGCCCCAGCTGCCACATCCTTCGTCACCACGGCGTTCGCAGCGACGATGGCACCCTTGCCAATGGTGACGCCATCCAGAATTTTTGCGCCTGCGCCGATCCAGGCATCGTCTTCAATCACAATCCCTTTTGCAGTAATGCCTTGAAACATAATCGGTACGTCGGATTGGTCGTAGCGATGACTGGAGGCAACGATAAAGCATTGACCTGCGATCATGACATTGTCCCCAATGGTTAAGCCACCGTTACCATAGAGCACGCTCATTTGCCCGATGCCTGAGTTTTTTCCGATCTTTATAAACCCGGAAGGAGGGCCGGCATTGAGGCAGGCAAAGCTTCTGATAAATGCATTTTCGCCCAAGGTAATACTTTCTCTGGCATCTGAATTAGCGATTAGCTGCACGGTATCATCAATAATGACTTTCGCGTTTAGCCTGATCTGGACCGGGCACCGAAGCAGGACGTTTCGCCCAATGATGACAGACCTGTGAATGCCGCGAAAAATGCGTGGGTAGACCAGTTTTCTCAGAACCAAGCCGAGGGCGCCACCGATGCCTTCGAGTAGGGTCAAAGCGCATTCCTGGAGCATCCAGCGTCTCCCGGAAGCATATTGGCCTGCGACCAGTCGACGGTATTTTTGTCGCGTGGTCTCATTTTCGTAGAGTGAGTGGAGGTTAACGTCCTTTTTCATGGTCGAGCGATGTTATTTCCGTGTGGCCCAGATGACCCAACTAGCGCTTGCGTCTTTCCTGGCATGCACTTTGAGGTCTTTGAAGCCTGTTTTTTCGAGTAACGCTCGGATATCCGCTTCACTAAAATAATACGTGACGGGGGCCACCAGCCGGTCAAACCAACCGACCACATTTTCCCGGAAGGGGTATTTGGCATAAATTCTTCCCGGAATTTTCTCTGCGACGCCACTGAGCAAGCTCGAGGCTTTCATCAGTCTATAGGGGATTAGCAGAAATAATTCGGACAATGCGGCTAAAACGATCGAAACAATTCGAAGGGCATTTAATGGCATTTTGCGAGTGAGCGTTCGTGACCATTCGATGGGCTGGTACCAAAGCTCCCGTTTACCATATATCCACAAGAGCAGTGGCTTGGTGGGCGCGACGACCTTACTGATACCGAGCAAGGCTTTCTCTGGACTAGGGATGTGCTGTAGAACGCCGACGGAATAAACCACATCAAAAACCGGACGAAAAGGGGGGGCATAGGCATCGGCCTGCACGACGTGAAACCCGGGCAACTTCAATGATTGCGTGTAGGCACTTTCGACGGCTTCACTGATATCCATACCTACAACTTCGGCGCCCATCTTGCAGGAGGCTACTCCCGGTCGACCCGATCCGCACCCCACTTCCAGTAACAGCTTGCCCGCATAGTCGGCCTCATCCATGAAGGGTCTGGTAAAGCTGAGCATGATATCCTTGAAGTAGTCATAGTTATCAACGAATGTTCGCCACTGATAGCCAAAGGCTTCAACGGTTTTCTTCTTTTCGTTTTCCACTTCGTAATTCAGATGGCCTAATTTCGCGAATTGTTTGCCAAATCGACGTACGTAGTCGTTATGGACATTCTGAACAAGTGGTTGAAGGAGATCCGACGGCAGAATGCGGGGGATGCCATTTATGACCGGATATTCGATACGAGAAACTTTAGATACGAGTTTTCCCTGGATAACCTCGTGTCTGGGACATTTTTGACATTCCGCCGAGTCAATCCCATCTGAATCTTTGTTCAATCGGAAGCAGTGAGATGAACATTTCTTCCCTTCTGACAGCGGCATGGAGTCGATGATCTTTTCTTCGAAGACATGCAGATCGAAACCTTCACCCGTGTTTGGCTCAACCAAAAAGTCGAGCAAGCGGTATTTCATTCAGAAACCTCAACCATCGTCTACCTAGATATTCTTCACTTCGATCAGCGCATTTTTCGCCTGCGAGTCAGTCGGTGACTCAATGTAGGATGGACGAATACCACTGTTCAGGCAGTCGTAACAAATCAGATCCGTCTTGTCCATTTCCAGACCTTTTCGTTTTTGGTAGATTAGCTTTCTGGAAAGCAAAAACTTATCGTTGTTCCATATTTTGTCAAACGGATGTTGTGAGAAATTACCAAAATCGTCTTTCTTTTCAAACTCATAACAGCATGAAGCGACGCCGCCGTCTGCGCGTACATTCAAATGGGACCAGGGGCGGTCACAGTTTTTCAACCGCTCCGGGTTGAAGAGCTCCACTTTGTACTCTTCCCCGACCGGTAGCCAATCTTTATCTTCGACGTAGGCGGGAAGGGGAGTGAACTTATTGATGCCGATCTCATAAGCAAAGCGTTCCGCATCTTTGACCTCATGCTCATTATGTTTGAACACAATAAATTGCCACTCGACGAAGGGAGCGGAGCTGTGTTTTCGCTTTTTCACCATTAAGAGGTTTTGGACGTTATTGATAACCTTCTGATAGTCCCCACCCACACGGTATTTTTTGTAAGTTTCACTGCTTAGCCCATCGACAGCCGTCATGACGTAGTCAATGCCGCTATCCACCAGGCGTTCACAATTGGCCTCGTTGAGCATGGTCGCATTGGTTGAAACCATCACGTAGATATTTTTGTCTTTGGCATATTGGATGATGTCGTAAATATCCTTGTTAAGCAGGGGTTCACCCCAGGTATAGAGTTGCATTAAATAGATATAGTCGCCCACCTGATCAATGATGGACTTTGCTTCCTCGAAGCCCATGTGCCGAACAGAGCGTCCCCCCGAGATGCCTTTACCGGTCAGACAGAATGGACACTTTAAGTTGCAGACATTGGTGACTTCAAAGACAAAGAGATAGGGAAAACTGGTGACACGTTGGTGTCCCCGTGCTTTCTCATAATGTACTTTCAGAAAGTTAAAAAACTTCTTGAAGGAGTTATTGAATAAGAAGGCTTCAATGTGAGCAAACGAAAGACGACTGGCAAAGAAGCGTCTTGATATCCAATTAATTAACCTGAAGCTGAGTGTTCTGAAAAGATGTTTAGCGTGCATATCAAGTCGGCTTTCTTAAAATGAATATGTAAGACGGCAACAGTGCATAAAACAATTGCCAAACTCCGCGCGGAATCTTATCGATTAAACCGCCCTTGCGGATCATGTCACGGGCGCAATAGGTATCGGGTTCTGTGATGACCTTCAGCGTAAAGTCCTGTAGTTCAAATCGTGACACCAGACGGCGAATACCCCAGTAGGTTCGAAGGTTTTCGTAGTATTCACTGCCCTTTCCGAAGAGCTGCATGTAACGGTGAGCCAGTGGTTTCGGAAGCCAGGATAAGAACGGCAGATGGTAATGGGGTTCAATCAGGGTCAGTCGTGATGCTGCTCCCAAGTAACAGGCGCCTTGGGGTGAGAGCACCCTGAAAATTTCGTCAAAGAGTTTTTCGGCATCAGGAACGTGTTCATAAACATGATTGCAGATCAACAGATCTACCGAGCTATCCGGAAAGGGGAGAGCCATGGAGTCTGCGACGTCAAAGCGCACGTTGTCTGGCGAATTTTGACGGGCAATCTCCAGTGCGCCTTGGTCAATGTCCAGTCCAACGACCTGCTCAAACTGTGAGGCTATCGCTTTGCAGAAAAATCCAACCGAGCAGCCCACATCAACCGCCAGGCCCCGCCCTTGTAGGTTTGCATGATCCAGAATCGCCAGCATTTTATCGACTTTGTTTTTCTTATGGTCCGCATCCATCAAAATCGGCGATTTTTGCAGCAGATTTTCTTGATAACGGTACTCTTTCGACGTCATGCCGCTTTCCAAGTGTTTATTTTACTGAAAGAGTATAGCAGTCAATTCGTGTCTAGCTGTGGTTGAAGCCAGACGCGTGGTGGGTGTGTGATTTTTTCCACAAAGAATAGCAATAAAGTGTCCAGAGCTGTAAACCATAGTCCCTCTGGCCCGATCTGTGCTCTTTAATTAGGGCGTACAGGGCTTTCTGGTCCAATGGAAGCGTGCCTTGTGCGTTTTGTTCAATAAGCACATCACCCAGTTCGCCTTTAAACCAATGATGCAATGGGATACCGAAACCTTGTTTGTTTCGATTCCAGATGTTCTCTGGGAGCTGTTTGAGAAAGGCGGATCGCAGCATGCGTTTACCACCGAAAAGGTTTCGGTGCCAACCAGAAGGAAGCGAAAATGCCAGTTTGATCAGTTCGGTATCCAGAAACGGCGAGCGCACCTCCAGTGATCGCGCCATCGACGCCCGATCAACTTTTTGCAGAATATCCTGCGGCAAGTAGATCAGCATATCTTTGGCCATCATGCGCTTAAGATCGTTCAGCCCAGTTTCCTGTGGCAGTTCCGACGCCGGATGTCCCAGGTTTCTCAGATCCGGGAAGCAGGCATCAAATCGTTCTGATGTGAACATGCGCGGCGCGAAGTAGGTCATGTCGGTTGCATATTGCTGCGCAGCATCTACGAAAAGCTTGGCCTTTTTCAGGTAACTGCGGCTGTGGTGGACTGTCGGCTCCGGTAAATACTGGATGAGCTTTTCAAAGGGTAAACGCAGTGCCTTGGGTAGCCGTGAATACCAATTTAGAATAACCCTGGCCTGGTAGCGCTGATAGCCGCAGAACAGTTCATCACCGCCATCCCCTGACAAAGCTACTTTCACATGCGACGCCGCCACACCGGAGACCAGTGTGGTCGGGAGGATGGAGGCATCTGCAAAGGGTTGGCCCAAATGGTTGGTGATGAGGCTTTCGATGCCCTCCGCTGTGACCTGGTTAAAGGTCTCGGCGAAGTGCTCCGTTCCGAGAAAATCGGCCATCTGCTGCGCAAAAGGGCTCTCATCATAGGAGGCCTCCTTGAAGCGGATCGTAAAGGTTTTAATACGCGTCTTTAAGTGGGGTTTCATCAGTGCGACGATGAGGGACGAATCCACCCCGCCGGATAGAAAGGCACCGATCTCAACGTCCGCAATCAGGCGCTTACGGACGGCGTTTTCCAAAGTCTGCTGCAGCTGCTCCAGCGTTTCATGCCTGGACAGTGATGTCCTGCTCAAGGGAAGTAACCAATGTCGCCTGAATGCGGGTGCTTCTCCTGGCCTCCATTCCATCGTCGTGCCGGGTAAGAGTTCCTGCACCTCTTTGTAGATGGTTTTGCCGGGCATGAGTAAGCCGTAACGGAAATAGTCGGCAGTGCTATTCAAGTCTTCCTGCCATCGGCCGTCTGCCAGGGCCTTCAACGCGGGTAGTTCAGAGGCAGCCCACAAAGTAGAGTGTCCGGCTATCTGATAGAAAAGGGGCTTTTTCCCCAAGGGATCGCGACTCAGGATGAGAGTTTCGGAGAGGGAGTCCCAAAAAGCGATGGCCCACATGCCTTCCATCAAACCCAGAAAATCGGACCCTTCCAAAATAAGTCCTGCCAGAATGACTTCGGTGTCGCCTTGGGTACGAAATGCCCATTTGGGTTCAAGGCGCGAGCGGAGCGACTGAAAGTTGTAGATTTCTCCGTTAAAGACCAGATGATAGCGCTGGTCAGGGGTTACCAGGGGTTGGTGGCTGGTCGCCACATCCACGATTGAAAGGCGGGCATGGCCCAAAAAAGCATGACCTGCATGTGTGGTATTTTGTTCGTCCGGGCCCCGGTGCTTCAGTTTCTGAACGGCCGTATTGATGGCCTGTTGCCCTGAGGCTGAAGGGCGCGTGGGATCATGTAAAAATGCCAGTCCACACATTAGGGACGATTCTCCTCAAGTAGGCTGTCATAGAGTTTAGCGTACTGTTTGCCGGTTTCGGACCACTGCGACGCGAGGTTGATGATGGTTTTACGGGCGGCATGTCCAAGGTCGTGTCGAAGGTTGGGTGAGGTCACTAGCTGCTCAAGGCATTGGGCAAGACGCTCGGCATCTTCTGGTAGAAACAGAAGGCCATTTTTGTTCATCTGAATGAGTTCACGCACACCAGAGATGTCCGTTGCAATCACCGGTAAGGCAGATGCCATGGCTTCGATCAGCACATTGGGTCGGCCTTCGCTGAGGCTACTTAAAATAAAGAGGTCGGCGCCTCGATAATACTTTGCCATGTCTGCAGGGCGGACACGCCCCTGTAGTGTGACCCATTTCGTCAGCGCCAGTTCGTGGATCAGGGCTTCGAGATTTTCACGTTCAGGGCCGTCACCAACAATGTTTAAATGTGGACGGATTTCTTCCGACAATAGGTGGAGTGCTCGAATGACCGTAACAAAATCTTTGCGAGGGATCAGGCTCCCGACAGCAAGCAGTTTTAGATCCTTCGGGCGTGCCGTGGAGGTTCGCACGGGGATTTCCAGGTATTGATCACTGATCCCATTGGGGATGAAGCTTATCTTACTGGCGCAAGCGGAAAAGCGACCACGCAATTCATCACCCATTTCCTGACTCACGCACACAATCTGCTGGTTGGTTCGAATGCAGGTTTTAAGCAGCCATAAAAAGACACCGCCTTTTTCTGCGCGTGAAATGTCCTCACCCCGCAGGGTGGTGATCACGGGAACGCCTGAAAGCTTTCCAATAATGCCCGATATCGCACCGGTGACTGACCAGTTGGCATGAAAAATTCGGGTGGTTCGGGTGGCACGAAAACAGGCCAGGCCTAAAGCAATTAAAAATGGAGGGAGCAAGAGGAGGTTGCGTTTTTTTTTCAGCGCAACGGGAATGCCGCCGGGTAAATGGGCCAGCAATTGCCATCGTTGAGGGGCATAGCGAAAAGGGGTCACCTCAGACGCGTACGCCTGGTTCCATGTTTCGGATGGCGCTGGCGTGATAACGCTCACCTGATAGGGCTGCGGTATGGCATCAACCAGCCGTTTAACGAAAATCCCGGAAGTGGAGCCTTCAGATAGGGGGTAGGACGTCGTTAAAAACGTAACCTTGATAGTGTTTGATGTAAGGTGATGTTTATCCATTTTCGGGTTTGATCAGTGTGCAAGTATAACGGAACGGCATAAAGCCAGTACCCAAGGTAAACCGATCAAGAAGCCAGCTCAGTAGATTGCCCAAGACTATAGTGACCGGCAAAACCGGGACTAAAAGTAAAAGGGGGTGCCGCCGATTCACCCACTCCATCATGGTGTGGGAGAGCGCCAGATTGCCAAGCAATGTCGCAGTCTGTAGCGGGGTGCCAACATAGTGAATGTTTTCTATTTTGAGACCGCAGTTTTCAGCCAGCAGCTGCAAACCATATTCAGTCAGCCGTCTGAAATCTCGGGGAGCATCGTGTATGGGGTAGAGAAAGGGGACTTGCAGAATCAGCACACCTCCCGGTTTGAGCACTCGCTGTATTTCATTGAGGCAGGTGGTGTCTTTCTCCAGGTGCTCAAGGACATCCAGTAACAGTACTGTATCGAAAGCGCCCGATGCGAAAGGGAGAGAAAGCGCGTCTCCAAATACGTGGGGCTTGGAGTGATACCATTGCGTGGCGGTTTCGAAATAGTCCAACCCAATATAGGTTGCCTCCGCTGGAAGATGCTGGCGGGGCCACATATCGAAGCATCCAATGTCTAAAACGATGCTGTCGCTCGGCGTATTTCGCAATAGTTGCTTTAGGTGTTTATCAAACGATGTGTACCACTGGGGGTGAAGAGGGGTTTTGATCAGCGGTTTAATGAAGCGTTTGAGCGTTCTTAAGTTCACGAATTAACGAACCTTTTCAGGATTTTGAGGTGATCGTTGCCTTTAGTTTAGCTCGCTCTTGAGGGCGTGCAGAATGTTTCTCTTATTTTGACCACTACAAACTGACTCTGAATTTTTGTTAATATAATGAGTTGATTACAAAATACTATACCACCCACGAGTAATAACATGAGTCTAAACGTTTCAAAACTGGTCGTCGTGTCCATTGTTTTTGCGGCGATTGCTACTGCAATTCTTTCGTTTGTCCTCGGTTCTGCACTTCCCGAAGGTGCTTCGTTTTCGGTGCTTCAATATTCCGTCATGATGGCCCTGTTTGCCGCTGTTGGCATTCTGCCGGGTTTGATGAGTGTGAGCCGTGATCCACTTCCTGCCGGTCAGCCGGTTCAACCTCAGGGCTCTGCAGCACGTGATGCGGCCTCTCGGGCAGGGATGCATCGCACTGCTGCACGTGCACCCGTTGAAAAGAAAAGCGACCCTGCACCGGCGTCATCCGCTTCAAATTCGGCCTATGCCCATATTCCGGTCGAAACCGGCACGGTAAAGTGGTTTAACTCCAACAAGGGATTTGGTTTTATATCACGCGAAAACGGCGAGGATGTGTTTGTTCACTTCCGTTCTGTTCAGGGACGCAACCGCTATCTCAAGCCCGGTCAGGCGGTTGAGTTCAAGGTGGTTCAAGGTGATAAAGGCGTGCAGGCCGAAGAAGTCTCGATGATTGAATAGGCAGCCATTCGCACGTGTTCGTGTTAAGGGCAATTTTGTGAAGAGGTCGTTCCGGCCTCTTCATTTCCTTCCAGTAAAAATCGACCCAGCCGCAGGGTCATGATAATCAGATAGCCACTCAGCATCATCGCCAGGCCCATACCCAGTGTCGCGAGGGTGATGAGCGCCAGGATTTCAACGGGCCAGTCTTCAGTCGTTCCGCGTCCCAGGAAAAACAGCGTGACCAACGCGCAGAGGGCACTGATACCACCCGCCAGAAAACATTGAAAGCCGGTAGTCAGCGTGATTCCCCTCCGGTTCAGGTGCCGTAACAGCCAGATCATCCAGGTTTGGGGTCCACGCATGGCAGAAGTCTCAGTCAGTTAACAGCTCAACCAGAATATCTTCGTAGATCGCACTGAGTTGATCAATCTCCACCGCCAGAACCTGTTCATTCACACGATGAATCGTCGCGTTACAGGGGCCAAGTTCAACCACCTGTGCACCGGTCGGGGCAATAAAGCGCCCGTCTGAGGTGCCCCCACTGGTCGACAGTTCGGTTTCGATACCTTTTACGCGCTGAATCGCCCGTTTACAGGCTTCGACCAAAGGCCCTTTCGCGGTCAGAAAGGGCTCACCATGCAGTCGCCAGTCGATGTGGTAGCGCACCTGATGTTTATCAAGGATGGCGGTCGTGCGGGCTTTCAGTTCATCGGCCGTCACCTCCGTGGAGAAACGGAAGTTAAACACCACTTCCAGTTCACCCGGTATGACGTTCGTCGCCCCGGTGCCGCCATTGATATTGGAGATCTGGAAGGACGTTGCCGGGAAAAAGGCATTGCCTTCATCCCAATGCTCGGCGGCCAGTTCTGCCAAGGCCGGCGCCACCCGGTGAATCGGGTTATCTGCAAGATGCGGGTAGGCGACATGCCCCTGAATGCCGAATACTTTCATGTGTGCGCCCAGTGATCCGCGCCGCCCGTTCTTGATGATGTCACCCACCGTGGTGGTGCTGGAGGGTTCGCCGACTAAGCACCAGTCAATCTTTTCATCCCGCTTGACCAGGTGCTCGACGACCTTCACGGTGCCATTCACGGAAGGCCCTTCCTCGTCACTGGTAATCAACCAGGCAATAGACCCTTTGTGATGAGGGTGCCGTTCGACAAAACGCTCGCAGGCGGTCAGGAAAGCGGCCAGGCTGCCTTTCATATCTGCGGCGCCGCGACCATACAGCACACCGTTCTCCACTCGCCCCTGAAACGGGGGGTGTTCCCAGTTTTCAATGGGGCCGGTTGGAACAACGTCGGTATGCCCCGCAAACACCAGCAGTGGACCTTCGGTGCCGCGCCGTGCCCACAGGTTGTGAACTTCTCCGAAAGGCAGTGGCTCGATCATGAAATCGAGGGGGGCCAGCCGTTCGGCCAGTAACTGCTGGCATCCGGCATCATGCGGTGTGACGGAGGGCCGGTTAATCAGCGCTATGGCGAGTTCCAGTGTGGGCGACAGCGTAGTCATCTCTTGTCCTATGGCGTTAGCGGGGCCAGCACACTTAATTGTGTGCGTGCAGGGCTTCATTGAGCTGGATGGCCGTCTTGTTGGTGACCACTTCCACCCGCCCGTTTTCAGAGTTACGACGGAACAACAGGTCATTCTGACCGGCCAACTCCCGCGCCTTCACGGTTTTAACGACGGCGCCGCGATCATCCAGTACCGCTACTTTTGTGCCGGCAGTGATGTATAGGCCCGCTTCGACTTTGCAGGCATCGCCCAGCGGTATACCGATACCGGCATTGGCACCAATCAGGCTGTTTTTGCCCACGGAAATAATGATATTGCCACCGCCGGAGAGTGTGCCCATGGTTGAGCAACCGCCACCCAGGTCAGAGCCTTCGCCGACCATCACGCCCGCCGAAATGCGACCTTCAACCATGGAGGTACCTTCGGTGCCGGCATTAAAGTTGACGAAGCCTTCGTGCATGATGGTTGTGCCTTCACCCAGATAGGCGCCCAGGCGCACCCGCGCCGTATCGGCAACACGCACGCCTTTCGGCACAACGTAATCGGTCATGGGCGGGAATTTATCGACAGAAAATACGCGCAGCCATTTGCCCTGTACCCGGGCAGCCAGTTGCCGATCCGTCAGGTCATCCAGATCCACTGCGCCTTCGTTGGTCCAGGCCACATTCGGCAATTTTCCGAACATGCCATCCAGCACGACGGTGTGGGGTTTGCTCAGACGATGCGACAGCAGGTGCAGGCGCAGGTAGACATCTTCGGTCGATGCAGGCTTGGCCTGGGTGTCGATGAGTGCGACAAGCAGGCGCTTGTTTTTAGGCGTTGAATGCTGGCTCAGCTGCTGAGCTGCATCTTTGAGTGCGTGCGCTTCATTTCCGGTCAGTGCTTCAGCCAGCGCATGAACAGCGGTACTGTCAAGGGTTTGAGTTGATCCGGTATCCAGCGCACCGGTCACTGTGCGAACGGCGTTAAGAAGCGCCTCTGACGGATTCAGCAGTGGGGCGGGGTAAAAAACTTCGAGTAAGTCGGAACGGCTGTTGAGCGTGCCGATGCCCAGTCCTAGTGCAAGCATTTCAAGTCCTCAGGATTTTATGGATTCAACAAATTGGCGGATGCGATGCGCGGCTTCGACACACTCGTCAACGGTCGCGACGAGCGCCATGCGGCAGTGATACGCGCCGGGGTTGCCATCTGCGGTGCTGCGTCCGAGATAACGGCCCGGCAGTACGGCAACGTTTTGGGTGCGCAGTAACTCCCGAGCAAAGGTTTCATCGTCAATCGGGGTTTGTGGCCACAGGTAGAAGGAGGCTTCCGGGATTGTGACCGGGAGAACATCCCCCAGGATCTCGCTCACGGCGCGAAATTTTTCACGGTAGGCATCCCGGTTGGCTTTCACATGGGTTTCGTCAGACCAGAGCGTGGTCGAGGCCAATTGAAAGGGGACGGACATGGCACAACCGTGGTAGGTTCGGTATTTCAGAAAGCGCGCCAGCAAGTCAGCATCACCGGCGACGAAGCCGGAACGCATGCCGGGCACGTTTGAACGCTTGGAGAGGCTGTGGAAGACCACGCAGCGACGATAGTCATGGCGTCCGCTTGCAGCACAGGCTTCCAGCAGGCCCACTGGCGGCGCGTTTTCATCCTGATAAATTTCGGAATAGCACTCATCCGAGGCAATGATGAAATCAAAGGTATCCGCCAGTTTCAGCAGTTTCTGGTAAGTCGCCATGGGAATGACGGCGCCAGAAGGATTGCCTGGGGAGCAAACATACAACAATTGGCAGCGCGACCAGATGGCCTCGGGAACGTTATCAAAATCCGGTAAATAACCATTGTCCGGGGTACAGTTCAGCAGGTAGGGCTCGCCACCGGCCAGCAAGGTTGCCCCTTCGTAAATCTGATAGAACGGGTTCTGGTAGACGACCAACGGATTGGTATTGCGGTCGAGCGCAGCCTGCGCGAAGGCAAATAAGGCTTCCCGCGTGCCATTAACAGGTAAAACCTGGGATTCTGGATCGACACCACCACTCAGTCCAAAGCGTTTTTCCAGCCAGCTGGCAATGCTCTGACGCAGCTCTGGCAGCCCCTTGGTGGTGGGGTAATTAGCCAATCGTTGCAGTTGTTGCCCCAGATTCTCCAGTGCAAAGGGAGGTGGTGGATGTTTGGGCTCACCAATGGACAGCGAGATCGGCTTCAGGTGCTCCGGGGGGATGACCCCGGCATTTAACTTAGCCAGTATTTCAAACGGGTAGGGGTGCAGGCGATCTAAATCTGGATTCATGAGACTTACAGTCGGGTTGGGCTACTATTTTTGGGGCCAGGGATTAACTTGCCATTGGAGGATTCCTGAATGTTCAGGTTGTCCAATTGCGAACACAGGCTGTCACTGAGCCGCTGACACAGGGCGACGTCACTGAGGGGTTGGCCACTGATGTCGGTCAGCAGGAAAACGTCTTCTACTCGCTCACCCAAGGTAGCAATCCGTGCATTGGCCAGCTCAACGTTGTGGTCCAGCAGAATCAGCGCGATCTTGGCCAAAAGTCCGGGACGGTCTGGCGTTACCACTTCCATGACGGTTCGCTTGCTGGCGGTGTCATTGCTGAAGGTGACTTCCGTGGGGAACAGAAAGTGTTTGAGCTGGCGGGGTACACGGCGTCGAATCACCTTGTCGAAATTCTCGGGGTCTTTGAGAGACTCGGAGAGCGAGTTGGCGATATCGGTTTGCGAGGGTTTGAAGCCCTCGGTACCGGTCACCACGAAATTGGCGAGCATGGCGTACGGGCCGACCCGGTTCATGCGGGCCTCGACAATGTTCAGGTGCATTTGCTCCATGCTGGCGGTCAATGCCGCAAACAGGTCGTCCCGGTAGTGCATGTAGACCATAATGTGAAAGAAACCTTCCGCCGCGCCGCCCTTGGCGTCCTTGACTGCAATCAGCGGGGCCATGGGGTCTCGGTGGCTGAGAATCATGCTGAGCTGCCAGGCAATCTCTACAGTAGAGTCCTGCAGGAAATACTCTTCGTCGATCTGGTCCCAGATTTTGTTGATGTCCGCTTCAGGAAAGGGCGTTCCCGGCAAAAGATGACTTTTGCTTTTGAGCATTTCGCGTACTTCATGGCGCGTGGCCTGAATCCACTGACTGCGTTTCTGAGGCGACTGCACACCCCGGCGCATCACCCGGACGGTTTCGGTATACAGCTGACGAAGTAAGGCGGCCCGCCAGGTATTCCAGAGCGTAGGGTTGGTGGCGCTGATATCACACACCGTCAGCACGTACAGGTAGTCCAGATGCACTTGAGACTGCATCAGACTGGCAAAGAACTGGATTACACCCGGGTCAGATGGATCTTTGCGCTGCGCTGTCATCGACATCAGTAAATGGTTGTGCACCAGCCAGCACACCAGCGAGGTGTCGCGGTTGCTCAGGTGGTGGCGTTTGCAGAATTCTTCGGCATCAACGGCGCCCAGTTCAGAGTGATCACCCCCTCGGCCTTTGGCAATGTCATGGAAGAGTCCGGCAATAAAGAGCAGTTCCGGCTTAGGTAGTCGGTTGATTAGCCAGCTCGCCAGCGGGTAGCTCGCCATGCTCTCGGGTTTGTAGAGCATGACCATATTACGGATGACCCGAATGGTATGGGCGTCGACGGTATAAATATGGAACAGGTCGTGTTGCATCTGGCCGATGATACGACCAAAGGCGGGAATGTAATTGCCAAGGATGCCGTACTTTCGCATCATCGACAGCGTTTCGTGGACGGCATGCGGGGTGCGCATGATTTCCATGAACAAGGAGGTGTTGGCCAGATCCTTACGGAAGTTGTCATCAATCAGGTGACGATGAGCCCGTAACGCACGAATCGTGCTGGCGCGAATGCCTTTAACTTCAGGGTGCTGGGCCAGGTGTAAAAAAATTTCAGTCATCGCAAACGGCGACTGGACAAAAATCTGCGGATTAGTGACCTCAAGGTATTCGTTGCGGATACGGAAGCGTCGGCCCAGGGGTTGGGGCGGTGTTGCGGACTGCGGCCCCATAATGTCTTCGTCAAAGTGCTGCAGCAGAACATCGTTGATTTCGCTCAGCGCCATCGAGTAGCGATAATATTTCTGCATCAGCTGTTCGACGGCCAGTGCTTGATTGCTTTCCTGAAAGCCCAGCTGGTCGGCCAGTGAGCGCTGATAGTCGAACAGCAGTCGGTTTTCATTACGTTTGGCGAGCATTTGCAGGCCATAGCGGAGATACCAGAGGTACCCTTCTGCTTCATCCAGTGTGTTGCGCTCGTCATCGGTCAGGACGCGAAAACGGTGCTCGATGTCACCAGATTCCTTAAGGCCCAGGTGTCGCTTGGCGATCCATCCGATCGTCTGAATATCCCGCAGTCCCCCGGGACAGGTTTTGATGTTGGGTTCCAGGTTATATTCACTGTCGCCGTAGCGCTGATGACGCTCCTTCTGTTCAGCAACCTTTGCTTTGAAGAAGTCGATATCCTTCCAGCTTTTATCAGAATAGGCCAGGTCCTGCAGCTTCTGATAAAGCGTTTGGTCACCCGTCAGTTTTCGGGTTTCCAGCAGGTTGGTGGCGATGGTGATGTCCTGGTGGGCCTGCTCCTCGCTATCTTTTAAGGTGCGGACACTGTGTCCGACGTCCAGTTTCAGATCCCACAACGAGGTGACGAAGCTTTCCAACGGTGACTTGACCCGCTGTAAGGCCTTTTCATCCGCCAATAAGATCAGGATGTCGACATCGGAGTGGGGAAACAGTTCGGCTCGACCATAACCGCCCACAGCGATCAATGTCGCCTGACAGTCAGCAGGCCATTCCAGTGACGACCAAAGGTGGTAAAGTACCTGATCTACGGTAAAGGCACGTGCAGCAACCAGTTGCCGAACGGATTGGCCTTCCTTGAACGCCTGATGCAGTGCGTCCGTGCTGTCGGCGAGAAATTTTCGAAGCTGGGTCAGTCCGAGCTTTTGCCCTGGTGCATTTGGGGGCAGAGTCAGCGCAGGGAGTAGCGTCGTCTCTATCGCTGCGGTAATACCAAAAATGCCAGGGTCGCCTGATTTCATGCTAGGCTCTGCCGGTCTTTCTCATCGGCGCGCAAGGTGAGAATTTCATGTCCGGTCGCGGTCACCAGAATCGTGTGTTCCCACTGTGCCGACAGCTTGTGATCCTTTGTCACCACGGTCCAGCCATCGGGAAGCAGTTTTGAGTGCCGGACTCCCTGATTGATCATGGGCTCAATGGTAAAAGTCATGCCTTCTTTCAATGTCATGCCAGTACCGGGGGTGCCGTAGTGCATGACCTGAGGCTCTTCATGGAAAACCCGGCCGATGCCATGGCCACAATACTCGCGTACGACTGAGTAGTGGTTGGACTCGGCATGTTGTTGAATGGCATGGCCGATGTCACCAAGACGCACACCGGGTTTGACCATGTCGATGCCAATATACATGCACTCCTGGGTGATTCTGACCAGGCGCTCAGCCGCAATAGAGGGCTTGCCGACAAAAAACATCTTGCTGGTGTCACCGTGAAAGCCTTCATAAATGACGGTGACATCTATATTCACAATGTCGCCGACTTTCAGGATTTTCTTGGGGGAGGGGATGCCGTGACAAATAACATGGTTGACCGAGGTACAGATCGATTTAGGGTAGCCTTTGTATCCCAGGCAGGCCGGAATCGCTTTCTGGACCATTACGATATGGTCGTGACAAATCTTGTCGAGGTCTTCAGTGCTGACCCCAGGTTTGACATAATCGCCAATCATTTCGAGCACTTCAGCGGCCATGCGGCCTGCGATGCGCATTTTTTCAATATCTTCCGACGTTTTGATCGTAACTTTCATGGCAATTCGGTCAGGGAAAAGCGGGTATTGTACCGAGTTGCAGACGAGAATGAAAATCGGCGTAACGTTGTTTCTGCTTCAAATGAGCCTCGCTTTATGGTATAAAGCGCGCCGTATTTTGTGTGTAGAACCCTGTCGGGCTACTCCAGAATGCCGCTAACCCAGTTAGTGAATTGAAAACGCACACGTTTCGTCACAGCACCCGGGTGCCCTCACGGGGTTGGATGCTGATGGAGGCGTGGAGGTTTAACCCAATACGAAGAGAATGTGAAAATGGCTGAAGTCAGTATGAGAGACCTGCTCAAAGCAGGTGCACACTTTGGACACCAGACGCGTTTCTGGAATCCAAAAATGAACAAATTTATTTTCGGTGCGCGCAACAAGATCCATATCATCAACCTGGAGCACACGGTTCCTGCGATGAACAAGGCGCTTGATTATGCCAAGAGCCGCGCTGAAAAGAAAAACAAGGTTCTGTTTGTCGGAACCAAGCGTGCCGCTTCCAAGATTATGAAGGAAGAAGCCGTTCGTTGTGGCATGCCCTACGTCAACCATCGCTGGTTGGGTGGCATGTTGACCAACTACAAAACCATTCGTCAGTCTATCAAGCGCTTCCGTGATCTGGAAACCCAGAGCCAGGATGGTACCTTTGAGAAGTTGACCAAGAAAGAAGCTCTGATGCTGCGTCGCGAGATGGACAAACTCGAGAAAAGCATTGGTGGTATCAAAGATATGGGCGGTTTGCCGGATGCGATTTTCGTGATCGACGTGGATCATGAGCGTATTGCGATCAAAGAAGCCAACAAGCTGGGCATCCCTGTTATCGGTGTTGTCGATACCAACAGCGATCCTGATGGCGTTGACTACGTCATTCCGGGTAACGACGACGCCATTCGCGCCATCCAGGTGTATGCGAAAGCGATGGCGGATGCGTGCCTTGAAGGTGTGGGTTCAAGCAGCCCGGACGAGTTTGTTGAAGTGAAAGAAGCTGCGGCGGCTGAAGGCGCCGAGAAAGCTGAGTAATCCCTGATCTGACGGAACGAACCTCCGTGAACCGGGGAGCCCTGGCTCCCCGTTTTAATTTACAAATCTGAGGAAAAGATAATGACAGCAATTACAGCGTCTCTGGTAAAAGAACTGCGTGAGCGTACCGGTTTGGGGATGATGGAGTGCAAGAAGGCTCTGGTAGACGCCGAAGGCGATATCGAGTTGGCAATTGAAACGCTGCGTAAAAACAGCGGCATGAAGGCAGCCAAAAAAGCGGGTCGTACCTCCGCTGAAGGTGTTGTTGCCGTCAAGCAGTCAGAAGATGGCACGACCGCCATGATTATTGAAGTGAACAGCGAAACGGACTTCGTTGCGCGTGATGATAACTTCCTGGGCTTCGTTGAAGCGGTTGCTACGGCTGCGTTTGCTGCCAGGCAGACTGATATCGCTGCGCTGATGGAAGGCGAGCTGGAAGCCAAGCGTCAGGGCCTGGTTCAGAAAATTGGCGAGAACATCAATGTTCGTCGTGCAGTGCTGGCTGAAGGCAAAGTGGTGGGCACCTATGTTCACAGCAACCTGAAGATCGGTGTGTTGATCGCGCTGGATGCGGGTGATGAAACGCTGGCGAAAGATGTCGCCATGCATGTCGCAGCGGTGAACCCCCAGTTCATCTCTAAAGAAGATGTTAGCGAAGATGTGATTGCGAAAGAGCGTGAAATTTACAGCGCTCAGGCTGAGCAGAGTGGTAAGCCAGCAGAAATCGTTTCGAAGATGGTTGATGGTCGTATCAGCAAGTTCCTGGCTGAAATCAGCCTGATGGAGCAGCCTTTCGTCAAGGATCCCGATGTGAAAGTCGGTGCAATGCTGAAGAAGGCCGGTGCCAAGGTTGTCTCAATGGTTCGTTTCGAAGTCGGTGAAGGTATCGAGAAAGAAGTTGTTGATTTTGCTGCAGAAGTAGCGGCGCAGCTGAAAGGCTGATCGGTCGTTTTAGCCGAGTATTTGAGGCGGGTAGGGCGTAGGCTCTACTCGCCTTTATTATATCTTTTTCGCGTAATGCGAATTACCCTATACTCTCCGTTTATTTATTTTATTCTGACTGGGACTTTTCTCTATGCGAACTGCTGCTGAATCTCAGCCCAAATACAAGCGCGTCCTGCTCAAGCTGTCTGGCGAGGCGCTGATGGGCGATCACGATTTTGGGATTGATCCCAAAGTGCTGAACCGAATTGCGCTGGAAATTGGCCAGCTCATCGGGATTGGGGTGCAGGTCGGTCTGGTGATTGGCGGCGGGAATCTGTTTCGCGGAAGTGCATTGCAGGAAGCGGGTATGGATCGGGTAACCGGTGACCACATGGGGATGCTCGCGACGGTCATGAATGCGTTGGCCATGCGTGACGCGCTGGAGCGTTCCAATATTTCGACGCGAGTCATGTCAGCGATTCCCATGAGTGGCGTGGTTGAGCACTATGATCGCCGCCGGGCCATTCGTGATCTGAAAGATGGCGACGTTGTGATTTTTTGTGCGGGTACGGGTAATCCCTTTTTTACGACGGATTCGGCCGCCTGTCTGCGTGGCATTGAAATCAATGCCGATATCGTGCTGAAGGCAACCAAGGTTGATGGTGTTTACTCGGCTGACCCTATGAAAGATCCGACCGCAGAAAAATATGACCGCCTGACTTACGATGAGGTCTTGCGGCGGCAATTGGGGGTAATGGATCTGACGGCGATTTGCTTAAGTCGGGACCATGACATGCCCTTAAGGGTTTTTAACATGAACAAAAGCGGCGCGCTGATTAATATCATGGTCGGCGAAGACGAAGGCACGCTGATAGAAAGAGGATAAAGAACTGTGATCAAAGAGATCAAATCCCAAGCTGAAACCAAAATGAAAAAGTCGATCGAATCGCTGGAGCATGTATTCGCCCGACTGCGTACCGGACGCGCTAACCCCTCTATCCTGGAAGGGGTGATGGTGTCCTACTATGGGACAGATACTCCGCTGACTCAGATCGCCAGTATTGTGGTAGAAGATGCGCGTACCTTGTCGATTTCACCCTGGGAAAAGAATTTGATTCCCCAGATTGAAAAAGCCATTCTCAAATCAGATCTGGGGCTGAATCCAACAACCTCAGGTACGGTGATTCGCCTGCCCATGCCACCACTGACCGAGGAAACCCGTCGTAATCTGGTCAAAACGGCCAAGGGTGAGGCAGAAAATGCGCGGGTTGCGGTGCGTAACCTGCGTCGTGATGCCAATGCTGAGGTTAAAGCTTTGCTGAAAGACAAGCAGATTTCAGAAGATGAAGAAAAGAAAGCACTGGATGAAATTCAGAAGCTGACTGACAAGTATGTGGCTGAAGTCGATAAGACGCTGGCGGGCAAAGAAAAAGACCTGATGTCTGTTTAATGCGTTCTAGGGGAGTTTAACGCGTGTTATCAACGATCCCTCTGGTCGCCAGTAACAAGGCGCGGCATGTTGCCATCATTATGGATGGTAATAACCGCTGGGCGAAACAACGTGGGTTGCCCGGTGTTGCCGGGCATAAAGCAGGGGTCGACTCAGTGCGGGCGGTGGTTGAAACCTGCGCGCGTGAGGGGGTCGAAGTGCTGACCCTGTTCGCATTCAGCAGCGAAAACTGGCGCCGTCCACAGGATGAAGTCGGCGCATTGATGCGTCTGTTTATGATCGCACTGAAGCGCGAAGTGCGTAAGTTGGATCGTAACAATATCCGCTTGCGCATCATTGGAGATCGCTCGGCTTTCAGTGAGCCGTTGCAGGCGATGATGGCTGAGGCAGAGGCGCAGACCTGCGGTAACACCCGCATGACACTGGTGGTGGCCGCCAATTATGGTGGGCAATGGGATATCGCGCAGTCGGCACGCAAGTTGGCTGCAGAGGTCGCAGCGGGCAGATTGCGACCTGAAGAGATCAACGAAGACCGTTTGCAGCAGCATATGGCCTTGAACGATCTTCCTTCACCGGATTTGTGTATTCGCACGGCCGGCGAGCAGCGCATCAGCAATTTCATGATCTGGCAGTTGGCCTATAGCGAATTTTACTTCGCGGACTGTTACTGGCCGGATTTCAAAGAGACTCAAATGCTCAAGGCGCTGTCTGAGTACAGTTCGCGCAAGCGACGCTTTGGTCAAACCGATGAGCAGCTGGACCAGCGACTGGCTGGGCATAATCCTACTTCTTCCAAGAGTTCGAGTTAACGTGCTTAAGCAACGAATCATCACCGCATTGATCATGTTACCCATTTTTTTGGGTGGCTTGTTTTGGACGTCGCCTGTCGGTTTCGCCTGGTTCACCGGGGTCCTGGTGATGGTCGCCGCCTGGGAGTGGGCACGGATGGGGGGAATGGAGGCGCAGGGTGGGCGCATCGCTTTTGCAGTGGCCACAGGTGCGCTGCTGCCCCTGGGAACCTCGTTGCCGTCCACACTGGTTCTGCTGCTCGCATTTGTGGGGTGGACTGGGGCGACCTGGTTGGTGATGACCTGGCCGACCTTAAAGACCCTTTGGTCGCGGCCTGTGGTACGGCTGGTTTCCGGCTTCCTGCTCCTGCAGGCGACCTGGCTGGCCCTGCTTAATCTGCGGACAGCGGGATGGACGCTGGCAGGCGATGTGCCGGGTGAGCTGTTGATTTTATATGTGTTTTTGATCGTCTGGTGTGCGGATGTCGGGGCCTATTTTGCCGGTCGCCGCTGGGGGCGCCGCAAGCTGGCGCCGCTGGTCAGCCCAGGCAAATCGGTCGAAGGTGCGGTGGGAGGCCTCGTTGCGGTCTCTGTTTTACCTTTTCTATGTGGTGCATGGGCTGGGCTGGATATGTCGGCGCAGTTGATGTTGTGGCTGGTGTCCCTTGTGACGGCGGCATACTCCATTGTGGGAGACCTGTTGGAAAGTCTGGCCAAGCGCGTGGTTGGATTGAAAGACAGTAGTCAAATCCTGCCCGGTCACGGGGGGATTATGGATCGTATTGATAGCGTGACGGCCGCCGCGCCGATCTTTTGTTTCCTGCTGGTTTTGCTGGGTTGGCTGTCCTCTTCGGCAGGAGCCGCTTGATGCGCCAGAGAGTCGTGGTTCTGGGAGCGACGGGCTCCATTGGTCAAAGCACGCTCGATGTCATGGCGCGTAACCCCGAGCGTTTTGAGTTGCTGGCCGTGTCAGCCCACCAGAATCTGGAGGCCCTGATCACGATGTGTCGGCAGTTTTCGCCCCGTTTTGCGGTGTATTCCGGCAACCATCGCACCTATGCTGAGGTTAAAGCCCAATTCAGCGAGTCTGGGTTGACCACGGAGGTCTTGATGGGGGCGGATGCCCTCGCGACGGTGTCAGCATTGCCGGAAGCCGATACTGTGGTTGCCGCGATTGTTGGCGCGGCAGGATTGTTACCGACGCTGGCCGCTGCGAAAGCCGGAAAGCGCATTCTATTGGCAAATAAAGAGGCGCTGGTCATGTCAGGCGGCCTGTTTATGCAGGTCGTCAGGGAGCACGGTGCCAAACTGCTGCCTATCGACAGTGAACATAATGCCATTTTCCAATGCCTGCCCCATGCCGTGCAGCAGGCGCCCACCAGTGAAATTCACGCCTCCTGTGGCGTGCGGCGCTTACTGTTGACGGCCTCAGGTGGCCCGTTTCTGAATCTGGATGCTGAACACCTGGCCTCAGTGACACCCGCTCAAGCCTGTAAGCACCCACGCTGGGAGATGGGGCGTAAAATCTCGGTGGACTCGGCGAGTTTAATGAACAAGGGCCTGGAGTTGATCGAGGCGTGTTGGCTGTTTGATTTGCCACCCGAAAAAGTCGATGTGCATATTCACCCTCAGGCGATCATTCATTCCCTCGTGGAGTATGTTGATGGCTCAATATTGGCTCAGTTAGGCAGTCCTGATATGCGAACGCCAATCGCTAATGCGCTGGCCTGGCCGGAGCGAGTCCCTGCCGGCGTGACACCCCTGGACTTGTTCTCCATGGGCGCGCTGACCTTTCAGGCACCCGATATGGCGCGTTTTCCGTGTCTGCGGCTCGCCGCTGATGCGCACCGGGCAGGCGGGCTCTCCGCTACCGTGTTAAATGCGGCGAATGAAGAGGCGGTGAGTGCATTCCTGGCCGAGCGGATTCGGTTTGTTGATATACCGCGTGTGATTGAAAAATCCCTGGAGCATGTCGCGAAGGGGCGGGCAGACTCTCTGGATGCGATTCTGGCGGCAGATAAGGAGACCAGAGGCATTGCCATGCAATTGATCGGACAGCTTCAAGGATAATCTGATGGGACAGACCTTGCTGCAAAATACCCTCGCCCTGATTGTCACGTTGGGGCTTTTGGTCACCATCCATGAGTTTGGACATTTCTGGGTAGCACGACGCTGTGGTGTCAAAGTTCTGAGGTTCTCTGTCGGCTTTGGACGGCCGATCCTGAAGTGGCTTGATCGTCACGGAACGGAATATGTGGTTGCGGCGCTGCCATTAGGTGGCTATGTCAAAATGCTGGACGAGCGGGAAGCTCCTGTGGCGCCAGAGTTGTTGGATCAAGCCTTTAATCGCAAACCGGTCGCCCAACGCATTGCGATTGCCTCTGCAGGGCCACTGGCCAACTTCCTCTTCGCGCTGATGGCGTATTGGATCATGTTTGTTGCCGGTGTTCAGGTCGTTGTACCCAAGATTGGTGGTCTTTCTGTGGGGGGCGCTGCTGAGACGGCGGGCCTTCAGGTGGGTGACATTATTGTCGATGTGGATGGCCGTTTGGTACATGGCTGGAACGATGTTAATTTTGGGCTGGTTGATCGCATTGGTGATACCGGTGAGCTGGCATTTCAAGTGCAGCGCGAAGCCGAGGTGGGTGCGCCTGAATCCGTGCGTGTGCCCATTACAACCTGGCTGTCGGGTGAAAAACACCCTGACCCCTTGAAGGCGCTGGGAATTGAACCCTGGCGGCCGGCCATTGTGCCAGTCATTCATGAGGTGGTTGCAGATAGTCGGGCGGCTCAGGCCGGCTTGCAGGCCGGGGATGAGTTACTAACAATTGATGGGCAGGCGCTGGACACCTGGATGGTTTTTGTGGATAAAGTTCGGTTATCCCCAGAGTTACCGTTGAGCGTGGAGTACCGTCGGGGTGAGCAATCCCTGTCAACCACCCTCGTTCCGGGAAGTCGCGAGACCAGTCAGGGGACTGAAGGGTTTGTGGGCGTCTCCGTTGAAGCACCCGCATGGCCGGAGGACATGAAGCGCACCGTCTCGTACGGTCTGTTAGAGGCGGTGATGCCGGCAGTGAAACGCACGGCTGAGATGTCTGCCATGATTCTGGGATCGTTGAAAAAGCTGGTGTTGGGTACGATTTCAGTTGAAAATCTTGGTGGACCCATTACCATCGCTAAGGCTGCAGGGGCGTCTGCCAGTTTCGGTGTGGAAAGTTTTCTCACGTTTTTGGCTCAGCTCAGTGTCATGTTGGGGGTGTTGAATTTGCTTCCCATACCCGTGTTGGATGGTGGCCACCTGCTGTATTACGGGATCGAGGCGGTAAGAGGAAAGCCTCTTTCAGAGAAAAAACAAATATTGGGTATCAAGATTGGAATGGCCCTGCTGGCCGGTGTCATGGCCTTGGCACTCTTCAATGATTTCTCACGACTATAAGATTAAACACTGAATGGTAGTTCCGGTTTCCTTTATCTTGCGGCACGCGCGTCACGCACTGCTGATCTTGCTGTCTTTTGTGTCCTGGGCCGCCTGTGCCGTTGAGCCATTCGTGGTGTCTGATATCCGGCTGGAGGGCTTACAGCGAGTCTCTTCAGGCAGTGTATTCAGTGCCTTTCCCATTACGGTTGCCGATACGGTCGATGATGCGCGTCTTGCGCAGGCCATGCGAACCCTGTTTAAAACCGGATTATTTACCGATGTCCGCTTGTCCCGGGAACCCTTGGGTGAAACAGGCTACGTGCTCATCGTGAAGCTGGAGGAGCGCCCCTCGATCAGTAAGATTGAAGTGGAGGGGAATAAGAATATCCCGACGGATGAGTTGATGGCTGGATTAAAATCGGCGGGTCTGTCAGAAGGGGAGGTTTTTCAACGCTCGACGCTGGAAAAGATTCACCTGGAAATTCTGCGGAGCTACATTGCTCAGGGCCGATACAACGCCTTTGTGGATGCTGCGGTAGAAGAGCAGGCCCGTAATCGCGTCAAGATCAAGATCGACATTAAGGAAGGCCCCTTATCCGCGATCAGTCACATAAACTTTGTTGGCAATGAGGCCTTTTCCGATGAGGTGCTGACAGGGTTGATGGAGCTTGAAACCACCGGGATCTGGGCCGGTATCATGAACTATGATAAGTACTCCCGACCCAAACTGAATGGTGATCTTGAGCGCGTTCGTTCTTATTACCTGGATCACGGGTATATCCGCTTCAGTATCGAATCCACGCAGGTGTCAGTCTCTCCTAATAAGGAGGACGTTTTCATTACTGTAAACGTCAGTGAGGGGCCTCAGTACACCATTCGTGATGTGAGCCTGAAAGGGGATCTCAAGGTCGATGAAGATGAATTGAAAGGGATGATCCTGATTAGAGAAGGCGATATCTTCTCGCGTCAGGTGTTGACGCTGACATCCGATATTATCACTAAGCGCCTGGGTAACGATGGTTATACCTTTGCCAGTGTCAATGCGATTCCGGAACCCCATGACGACAATACTGCGTCGGTGACCTTTTTTGTCGAGCCCGGTAAGCGCACCTATGTTCGCCGTATTAATTTCCGCGGTAACAACACGACCGGTGATGAAGTGTTGAGACAGGAATTGGTGCAGATGGAAGGGGCGGCTGCTTCAACCGACTTGATCGAAATCTCTAAGTCTCAACTCGAACGAACCGGCTACTTCAAAACGGTCAACGTAGAAACGCCCCTGGTGCCAGGCCTTGATGACCAGGTAGATGTGAATTATGCCGTTGAAGAGCAATCAACAGGCAGTTTATCGGCGAGCCTGGGGTATTCTCAAACCAGTGGGATTGTCGTGGGTGCGAGCGTGGCTGAACGAAACTTTCTGGGTACCGGGCGCCAGGTGAGTTTCGGTGTTAACAAGAGTGAGGCGGTACAGAGTGCCAGCTTTGCTTACAAGAATCCCTATTTCACGGTTGATGGCGTGAGTCGTGGATTCAATATTTCCTATCGGGAAACGGATTATGACGAGCAGGAAGTCGTATCCTACACCAGTGACGTCATTAACGCGGGTGTGAATTTTGGCTACCCCATCGACCGGTATTCACGCCTGAATTTCGGGATGGGTTACAACCACACCAATATATCGACCGGCAGATATCCGGCGCCTGATATTACGTTGTTTCTGGATGAGTACGGAAATTCCTTCAACTTCGGTGAAGTGAGCGGTGGCTGGAGTCGGACGACGCTGAACAAGGGCGTCTTCCCGACCCGTGGTAACTCGCAGATATTCTCGTTGCGGGTGGCAGTGCCGGCCTTGAGCGATCTCGGCTTCTACAAGGCCCGTTATGAGGTTGAACAGTATATTCCGATCAATCAGAACGAGGAATTTGCCTTTCGTCTGGGGGGCACCCTGGCCTATGGCGACGGTTTGAAGACGGAAGATCAGTTGCCCTTCTTTGAACACTATTATGCCGGGGGGATTGGTTCGGTACGCGGCTATGCCTCAAACTCACTGGGTCGACTGGCAGCCCCGCATCCTCTTGATCCTGATAAGTCCTATGATCCCTTTGGCGGTAACTTTCTGGTTCTGTCCTCGGCTGAATTTATCTTCCCGTTTGCCGTGCTGGAGGATCGTTCACAAGTCAGAACCACAGCCTTTGTCGATGCGGGTAACGTATTCGACACGTATCGCGGGTATGATCCCAAGCTCTCGGAAATCCGAACCTCCGCAGGCTTGTCGTTTACCTGGATTTCGCCGATTGGCCCGCTGGCCTTCAGCTTTGCCAAGGCAATCAATCCTCAGCCCCAGGATGACCGTGAATTCTTCCAGTTCTTGCTGGGACAAACGTTCTAAAGTAAGGTTTGAGGTTTAATCATCCATAGTATGGTCGAGCCATTGAGGTAATTTATGCGTTTTAAGGGTATGGGCAGTTCTGTTGTGCTGGGAGTATGCCTGATGGCAGCGACACTCGCCTCTGCAGAGTCTGCCAAAGTGGCGACGGTTGATCTGCGTTCCGCGTTACTGTCCACCGTGGCTGCCAAGAAATTCGGTGAGGACTTAAAGAAAGAGTTCTCCGACGAAGAGAAGCGATTGCGCGAAGTGGGCGATCAGGCTAAATCGATGCAGGAGCGTCTGCGCAAGGATGGGGCCATCATGAGTGACGCAGAACGCAGCAAACTCTCAGCCGATTTTGATGAAAAGGCGCAGGAGTTTAATTACCTCAAGAACAAGTACCAGGCTGCGATTTCCAAGCGTGAAGAAGCGTTTCTGGCTGAGTCCAAGCCGAAAGTGGATGCGGCGCTGAAATCCATTGCCTCCAAAGGCGGATACCAGTTGGTGCTCCCAGAGAATATGGCTGTGTATGCCGACCCTGGTCTTGATATCACGCCACAATTGATTGACGCCCTGAACGCTAAATAAGCCGGAGATCATCTCCATGAAAGTGGTAAAGCGCTTTTCACTTGGCGAACTTGCGACAAGGATTGGCGCAACCCTGGAAGGTGATCCTGATGTGGTCATTGAAGGGCTAAGTACCATTGATGAGGCAGGGCCTGCGCAACTCGCGTTTCTGGCCAATCCTGCCTACGCCAAATTTTTGCCGACGACGCGTGCGAGCGCCGTGATTTTGCACCCCTCAATGAAGGCCCAATGCCCGGTGTCAGCCTTGCTGATGCCGAACCCCTATGCAGGCTATGCGCTGGTCACCCAATTGTTTGCGGTGCGTCTGGAGGGGGACAGGGGGATTCACCCTTCCGCGGTCGTTCATCCCTCCGCTCAGCTGGGCAAAAACGTGACCGTCGGAGCCAATGTGGTGATTGAGGCAGGCGCTTCAATTGGTGCAGGGAGCTATCTCGGTCCGGGCTGCTACGTGGGCGGGCATACAATCCTGGGGGAAGCGGCCTATTTGTATCCTAATGTGACCCTGTATGAAGGGGTGAGCATCGGTGCGAGGGTCATCCTGCACGCGGGGAGTGTGATCGGTGCGGATGGATTTGGATTTGCACCCGATAAAGGGCGCTTTATCAAGATTGCTCAACTCGGCGGTGTTGTGTTGGGCGACGATGTTGAAGTCGGCGCGAATACGACAATAGACCGCGGGGCTTTGGGGGATACCGTCATCGAGGACGGCGTAAAACTGGATAATCAGATTCAGATTGCTCACAACGTCCATATCGGTGCGCATACGGTCATTGCCGCCTGTGCCGGCATTTCCGGTAGTAGCCGCGTAGGTAAACATTGCATGATTGGCGGAGGTGTCGGCATTGCGGGCCATCTGACTTTGTGTGATGGTGTACATCTGACCGGTATGACACTGGTGACGCATGATATCAAGGAGCCTGGGGTCTACTCCTCAGGTACAGCGATAGAGCCCAATAAATCCTGGCGGCGTAACGTGGCCCGTTTTCGCCAACTGGATCAATGGGTACAGAGAATTCGGGAGCTTGAACTCAAGGGCGCCCAGGAGCTGAAGAAAGAGTAATGATGAAAATTGAAGAGATCCGCGAGTATTTGCCGCACCGCTATCCCTTTCTGCTAGTGGATCGGGTTGAGAGTGTGACGCCGGGGGAATCAATCAGAGGCTTCAAGAATATTACGATCAACGAACCGTTTTTTAATGGCCATTTTCCGAATCATGCCATTATGCCGGGTGTGTTGATTGTTGAGGCGATGGCTCAGATTGCCGGCATATTAGGGTTTATCACAACCGGTAAAAAACCGTCGGATGGTTATACTTACTATTTGGCGGGAACAGATGATGTGCGCTTCAAGCGTCCAGTCGTTCCCGGTGATCGATTGCAGCTGGAGGCGCGACTCATCACCAGCAAGCGAGGCATCTGGAAGTTCGAGTGTCACGCAAGGGTGGAGGGTGAGTTGGCCTGTGTGGCTGAAATACTCACTGCAGAGAGATATCTTTAAATGAATATTCATCCACAGGCGATTATTGAACCAGGCGCAAAGATTGCACCGGATGTGCGCATCGGTCCCTGGAGCTATATCGGCCAGGATGTGGAAATCGGGTCGGGGACGGTGGTACACAGCCATGTCGTCATCAAGGGCCCCACCCGCATTGGTCGTGATAATCAGATCTTTCAGTTCGCCAGCGTCGGCGAAGCGTGTCAGGATAAAAAATACAAGGGTGAGCCGACCGAACTCATCATTGGCGATCGGAACATCATTCGGGAAAGCTGTACCCTTCATCGCGGAACCGTGCAGGACAAAGGCATTACACGCATTGGCAGTGATAATCTCCTGATGGCCTATGTGCATGTCGCACATGACTGCGTTGTCGGTAACCACTGTATTCTGGCAAACATGGCGACGTTGGCGGGTCATGTTGTCGTCGGTGATTGGGCGATCCTGGGCGGTGGCACCATGGTTCATCAATTCTGTCAGATTGGTCAGCACAGTATGTGTGGTGGCGGCAGTATCGTGCTGATGGACGTACCCGCCTTCGTGATGGCGGGCGGGCAGCCCGCTAAAACACATGGTTTGAACCTGGAAGGACTCAAGCGACGAGGTTTTGCCAAAGAAAGCATGCAGGCCTTGCGACGGGCTTACAAGGTGGTCTTCCGGCAGGGGAACACGCTGGAGCAGGCATTGGAGCAGCTTGAGTCTGAAGCCGCGTCAGATCCACAGGTTCAGGTCTTTGTGCAAACCCTTAAGCAATCCACGCGTGGCATCGTCCGTTAACGATGCCTGGCCCTCAACGTCCTCTGAAAATTGGTTTGATCGCGGGCGAAGCGTCCGGTGATATTCTCGGAGCGGGCCTCATTCGCGCGTTAAAAGGTCATTTCCCAGATGCTGATTTTGTCGGCATCGGCGGCGAGAAAATGCAGGCCGAAGGGCTCACTTCCTGGTTTGCAATGGAGCAACTCTCCATTATGGGGCTTGTCGAAGTGTTGCGGCATTTACCTGGCTTATTTCGCCTCAAGCGAGAACTGCTGGAACGTTTCGATGCCTATCAGCCCGATATATTCATTGGCATTGATGCCCCCGATTTTAATCTGCGTATTGAGCGCGAGCTTCACCTGCGGGGCGTACCCACGGTGCATTATGTCAGTCCCTCGGTCTGGGCGTGGCGGCAGGGGCGTATTGTCGGCATCCGGCAAAGCGTTAATTTGATGTTGACGCTGCTGCCGTTTGAAGCGGCTTTCTATGAAGCGCATCAGGTGCCGGTCGTGCATGTGGGTCACCCTATGGCCGATCAGATTCCGATGGAATCCAGTAAGCAGGACGCTCGCCGTGCGCTGGGGTTGCCGGAAACCGCTAAGGGGCCAGTGATTGGGCTTTTGCCAGGCTCACGCTCAGGCGAAGTCGCGATGCTGATGGATGTTTTTTTGCAGGCCGCCTCGCGCTTTCAGAAACGTTCCCCTGACGCGGTTTTTATCATTCCGGCCGCAAACGAAAGGCGTTATGAGCAGATCATGGCGATTGTTCAGCCAAGCGGCCTGAAATGCCATGTCTTTCGTGGTCAGGCGCGGGAATGCATGGCGGCATCGGATGCGGTGGTGTTGGCCTCGGGGACCGCAACCCTGGAGTGTATGCTGGTCAATCGTCCCATGGTGGTTGCGTACCGCCTGGCTCCATTGACTTACTGGTTGATGCGCCTGTTGATCAGGACTCGCTTTGTTGCGCTGCCTAATCTCCTGGCGAATGCACCGTTGGTCCCCGAATTGATTCAAAAACAGGCCACGCCAGAAAACATCTGCCGCAGTGTGCAGGATGTGCTCAACCCCTCTCATGTCCAACGGCTGAGTGAGACCTTTCGTTCGATGCATAGCCAACTGAAACAGGATGCCGATGTTCAGGCCGCAAAAGCGGTGGCTCGGTTAATCAAGGAAAAAGTGACGTTTTGATATGGCAACAGAGCAATTATCGTTCGAGACTTTAGGTCTTGATATCTCCCGACAGCGCATTGCCGGGTTAGATGAGGTGGGGCGAGGGCCACTGGCGGGGCCGGTTCTGGCGGCTGCGGTCATTCTGGATGCATCTCGCCCTATCGAGGGGCTACGAGACTCCAAAAAGCTCACAGCACTGAAGCGCGAGGCCCTGGCCGAAACGATCAAAGAGCAGGCCGCTGCCTGGAGTTTTGGGTGGGCCTCAGTCGAAGAAATCGACACCTATAACATTTTGCAGGCGACCTTTCTGGCCATGGTCAGAGCGGTCGAGGGCTTGTCTATCCGGCCGGATCACGTATTTGTCGATGGTAATCAGTCACCGCCGCTCAAGGTGCCGTGTACGCCAATCATCAAAGGTGATGATAAAGTGCTGGAGATTTCGGCCGCATCGATCATTGCCAAAGTCGAGCGGGATCGTTACATGCAGGAGATGGATCAGGCGTATCCGGGATATGGATTTGCAGATCATGCCGGTTATCCGACGCCTCTGCATTTGGAGCAGTTGCAGTGTCTGGGGGTATCGCCCATCCATCGCCGGAGCTTTAAACCGGTCCGGCGACGGCTGGAGCTGGAGGGTTAGCTGCGGTCGAGCAGTTTCAGCTTGCCGGGTTTGCCATCCCATTCTTCCGCATCTTCCAATGCTTCTTTTTTCTCGGTGATGTTTGGCCAGGTGCGCGCCAGTTCAGCGTTGATCTCAATAAACTCTTTCTGGTCTTCGGGCAGCTCATCTTCGGAGAAAATGGCCTCAGCGGGACACTCGGGTTCACACAGGGCGCAGTCGATACACTCGTCAGGATCGATGACCAGGAAGTTAGGACCTTCATAGAAGCAGTCAACAGGGCATACTTCCACACAGTCCGTGTATTTGCATTTGATACAGTTTTCAGTTACGACGAAGGTCATGTTGGCTGTCCTGCTCGCTATCTGGGTTAAAGTTTCGTAAAGCGCGTATTCTAGTCAAGCTCCTGCGGAGCCGCAACCTAAAGTCCTGCCTTCAGATCATAGAGTAAATCCAGCGCCTGGCGTGGGCTCAGGGCGTCGACATCCAGTTCCTGCAAACGCTTCTCAGTCTCGCTGGGTTCGAAGGCGGCAAACAGATCCGGCTGCGCCGGTTCCGGCATGCGTGCAGGCGTGCTGCGCTGTTGCTCCAGTGACTGCAGACGTTGCCGGGCCTGGGCAATCACCCCCTGAGGAACGCCCGCAAGCTGCGCGACCTGAATACCGTAACTTTTACTCGCCGGCCCATCATGGACACGATGCAGAAAGACGATGCTATCCTTGTGCTCGGTCGCCGTCAAATGTACGTTTCGGGCAGCGGAACATTGTTCGGGTAACTGAGTCATCTCGAAATAGTGGGTGGCGAACAGTGTCAGGGCACCGACTTTGCGTGCCAGGTGTTCAGCGCTGGCATAAGCGATGGACAGGCCGTCAAAGGTGCTGGTACCGCGGCCTACTTCGTCCATCAGAACCAGACTGTGCCGTGTTGCATTGTGCAGAATGTTGGCGGTTTCGGTCATTTCCACCATGAAGGTTGAGCGCCCCCCGGCAGTGTCATCCGAGGAACCCATTCGGGTGAATATCCGGTCGATCGGGCCGATACTGGCTTTGCTGGCCGGAACATAGCTGCCCGCGCAGGCGAGAATCACAATCAGTGCGGCCTGCCGCATGTAGGTCGATTTACCGCCCATGTTCGGGCCGGTAATGATCAGCATGCGATGGTCATCGGTCAGGGTCAGGTCATTGGGAACGAAGGGTGCAGAGGCGATCTGCTCAACCACAGGGTGCCGACCCTCCTCGATGAGGAGTACATTGTCGTCCGTCAGTTCGGGCGGTTGAAAGTTCAGGTGAAGGGCACGGTCAGCAAAGCTGCACAGCACATCCAATTCAGACAGGGCGCCCGCGGAAAGCTGCAAGGGATGCAGCTGTTCGGCAACCTGCTGCATCAGGTCTTCGTAAAGGGCTTTTTCACGCGCCAGGGCCCGACTGCGCGCACTCAGGGCTTTGTCCTCAAACTGCTTGAGCTCCGGCGTGATATAGCGCTCAGTATTTTTGAGTGTCTGGCGCCGGGTGTACTCAGGGGGTGCCTGATCGGCCTGGCTGCGACTTAGTTCAATGAAGTAGCCGTGAACCCGGTTATAGCCGACCTTCAGCGTCGACAGTTGGGTGCGTTCCCGCTCCCGTTTTTCCATCGCGACCAGGAAATCCCCGGCATTTTCACTCAGCGCGCGGTACTCATCAAGCTCAGCGTCGTAGCCCGTGCGCAAAACGCCGCCGTCGCGAATGACGACCGGAGGGTTATCCTCGATGGCGCGTTCCAGCAAGGCGACCAGGTCGGGAAATTCGGCGATAGCGGTCGCCAGCGATTGCAGGCCGGGTTCGGTCGAACGGGTCAGCGTAGACTGCAAACTGGGCAGCACAGACAAAGAGTCCCGCAGTCGTGCAAGGTCGCGAGGACGGGCGGAGCCCAGTGCCACCCGGCTGAGTATTCGTTCAATGTCACCGATGGACCGTAGGTCATCCCGAAGGTCTTCATAAAGGCCGTTTTCTAATAGGGCGGTCACGCAACTCTGGCGTGTCAGGATGTCCTGGGTTTTGCGGAGTGGTCGATTGAGCCAACGTCGCAGCAAACGACTGCCCATCGCGGTAGAGGTTTTGTCCATCACCCAGGCCAGCGTATGGCGGCTTTGGCCTGCCAGATTGAGGTCGATCTCCAGATTGCGGCGCGAGGCCGCATCCAGCAGCAGGAAGCCGTCACGGTTTTCAACGCTCAGGGACTGAATATGGGGTAGGGCGTTCATCTGCATTTCCTGCGCGTACTGCAACAGACAACCGGCCGCTTCAATGGCGCGGTGCAGGTCTTCACAGCCAAACCCTTTCAGATCCCGCGTGCCGAACTGTTGACACAGCAGGCGCTGGCAGGTGTCGCTGTCAAAATACCAGGGCGGCATGCGGCGCAGGCCGGAAAAATGTTCAAGTGCGCTGAAGAAGGGGAAATCTTCGCTACACAGTAGCTCGGCCGGACGTAAGCGGGCCAGTTCGCCGCCGAGCGCATCCAGCCCTTCCATTTCCTGAACATTGAAGCGTCCGGTGCTGAGATCCAGCGAGGCGACCCCAAAGTGCGTTTTCAGGGCCTGAACCGCCACCAGCAGATTGTCCTGTCCGGCGTCGAGATAGGCTTCTTCGGTCAGCGTGCCGGGTGTGATGATGCGAACCACTTTGCGCTCCATCGGGCCTTTAGTCGCGCCCGGATCGCCGACCTGCTCGCAAATCACCACGGACTCACCCAGCCTGACTAAACGGCCTATATAGGACTCCGCCGCATGGTAGGGCACACCGGCCATGGCGATGGGCGCACCGGCACTTTGCCCGCGGTGCGTCAGGGTGATGTCGAGCAGTTCAGCAGCCCGTTTGGCGTCGTCGTAGAACAGCTCATAAAAGTCACCCATGCGGTAAAACACCAGTTGTTGTGGGTGACGGGATTTAATTTCGAGATACTGCCGCATCATCGGCGTGTGTTGGGACAATTCACTCATTTTCGGACTATTGAAATTCTGGATGACGGGTGAGTTAGACAGGCAAGATCCATTTGTTATACGAGGCTGGACATCAGGTTGCCGGTGCCGCATTGTATCAGTTTATCGATGGGCTGACAGGAGCCATTTGGGAATGGATGATAACGCGGTGGCCCTGAAGGACGAAGTTCAGTTGACCGACCTGGCGGCTCAGGTCGGGGATCGTCTGCGTCGGCAGGGTTGGCGGGTCACGACAGCCGAATCCTGTACGGGGGGCGGTATTGCTTATCTTCTCACCAGCGTGGCGGGTAGTTCAGACTGGTTTGAAGAGGGGTTTGTGACTTACGCTAATCGGGCGAAGCGTGAGCGCCTGGGGGTGCCCCCTTCTCTACTTGCTGGGGTGGGGGCGGTCAGTCAGGCAACCGTTGAAGCGATGGCGGAGGGTGCAAGCCGGCAGGCTCAGGCCCAGTGTGCGATTGCGGTCAGCGGTATTGCAGGGCCAGGGGGGGCTGTACCGGGGAAGCCTGTTGGCACGGTTTGGTTTGCCTGGTGCGTGGGGGGGCATGTCCAAAGTGAATGTTTCACCTTTCCGGGTGATCGCCGCTCGGTGCGGTTGCAGGCGATGGCACAGGGGTTGAAAGGCTTGTTGTCGCGCCTGCCGAATTTAATTTGACCAGAAAACTTGGTCTTTTCCAGATTTTCTGAAATAATACTGAGTGCATATACAGTAAAAACTAGAGGTTAATTTCGATGGATGATAATCGCAAGAAGGCGCTTGGCGCTGCTTTGTCACAGATAGAACGTCAATTTGGCAAGGGAGCTGTCATGCGCATGGGCGAGAAACCCAGGGAACAGATACCTTCAGTATCTACGGGTTCTCTAGGTCTGGATATTGCGCTGGGTATTGGCGGATTGCCCTATGGGCGAATCGTGGAAATCTATGGACCGGAAAGCTCGGGTAAAACCACGCTGACCCTGCAGGTGATTGCGGAAGCGCAACGCCAGGGTAAGGTCTGTGCTTTCGTGGATGCGGAGCACGCGCTGGATCCTATTTATGCAGAAAAGCTGGGTGTGAATATCGATGAACTGTTGGTGTCCCAGCCGGATACCGGTGAGCAGGCACTGGAAATTGCTGACATGCTGGTCCGTTCAGGTGCCGTAGATGTCATCATTATTGACTCTGTTGCCGCCTTGACGCCCAAGGCCGAGATTGAAGGCGAGATGGGCGATTCGCATGTCGGTCTGCAGGCTCGACTCATGTCTCAGGCCTTACGTAAACTCACCGGCAGCGTAAAGCAAGCCAACTGTCTGATGGTCTTTATCAACCAGATCCGGATGAAGATCGGGGTCATGTTTGGTTCACCTGAAACCACGACGGGCGGAAATGCGCTCAAGTTCTATGCCTCCGTGCGACTGGACATTCGTCGGGTAGGGTCGGTGAAGGAAGGCGACGAGGTGATCGGTAATGAAACCCGCGTTAAAGTGGTTAAGAACAAGGTTTCGCCACCCTTCAAGCAGACAGATTTCCAGATTTTGTACGGTATGGGGACTGATCGTATGGCCGAGATCATCGATCTGGGCGTGAATTACGGTTTTGTTGAGAAGTCCGGTGCCTGGTACAGCTATCAGGGTGACAAGATTGGACAGGGCAAGGCCAATGCGTCCAAGTATCTGACTGAGCGGCCGGAACTGGCCCGTGAGATTGAAGTCAAGATTCGGGAAAAGGCACTGCCTAAGCCGGTTCGTCCGGAACAGGCCGCCGCTGCAGCTGCAGCGGCTGAACCTGCCGACGCCTGAGATCAGTGAGAGAATAAGCCTGCCATGCGGCAGGCTTTTTTACAGGAGGCAACTGTGTATCGAAGGATTCAGGTCTCAGAAGCAGATTTCTCAGTAGATGAGGAGTCCTCGCGTTTGATGGCGCAGGCGCAAGGCGTGGGTGCCATCTGCAGCTTTGTTGGCTATGTGCGGGATTTCAATGACGCTTCTTCAGTGCAGTCCATTTTTTTAGAGCATTATCCTGCGATGACGGAAAAAGCGCTGGAGGGGATTGTTACGGAGGCTGCACAACGGTGGTCCTTGAAAGGGGTTACCCTGATTCATCGTGTCGGTGAGCTCAAATCCTGCGAGCGTATTGTGCTGGCGTTGGTGGCCAGTCAGCATCGTGCGGATGCGTTTGCGGCCTGTGAATTTTTGATGGACTACCTTAAGCAGCGGGCACCGTTCTGGAAGAAGGAAGTCGGGCCGGAAGGCTCAACCTGGGTGGCATCCAAAGCCTCTGACGAAGCGCGGGCGGCTCGTTGGGATACGCCATCAAAGACGTCCTGACGGTCTGAAATTATCGGGAAGGCAAAGTGTCTGGACTGTTCAGATTGTGGAATAACCCGTCGCGCTCGAGAAAATCCACGTATGAAAAATCGGTCGTCTCAAGCCAGCGTTTCACGCTGCGACCACCCTGGTCAAAAAATGCTGAGAGCGACGCTTTTTCGAAGGCGGGTAGCAGCATATGCAGGTAGTGCGGATGCTGCTCGGTGCGGGCGACCAGAATACGTTTGCCCGCGTGGGGGTGAGTGCTCATCCGCTGTCCGTAAAAGGGGCCCAGGTAGGGGGTGTCACAGGGGCTGCATAACAAAATGTCAGCGGTGTTGACGGTTGGGTGAGACAGGACCGAAAGCAAGCCCACCAATGGCCCCTCAAATTCCGCAAAGTCGTCTTTGACGGTGAGCTCGGCGTAGTGCCGGTAGGTGTCTTCATTGCGGTTGCAGCTGATGATCAGGCGCTGACAAAACGGATGCAGAGCGTCTGCAACATGGTGCGCCAGCATTTTGCCATCCAGTTCAATCAGCCCTTTATCCTTTCCACCCCAGCGCCGCCCGCAGCCGCCTGCCAGGATTAACCCGGTGATCTGCGGTGACAGGTTTTGGGGAGAGGTGCCCGGCATGGTTAAAGGCTGGTTCGGTTGGCTTGGCTGAAGATGGCTTCGATACGCGACACGGCATTATCAACCTCACGATTGTAGGCTTTTTGAGAGGTGGTATAGGCGAACATAATGCCATAGCGGTAGCCATTTTCGGTGACGGTGACGCTGGTAACAAAACCGGGGATGTCGTTTTCGTGAATATAGGGGCCGCGAAAACGGAAAACGAGTTTGTCCCCTTTTTTGAGCTTGCGTCGTGTTTCAATCGCCATGCCATAGCGATTGAAGTCAACACAGTCGACTTTCATCTGCCCACGAAACAGGTTAAGGAAGCCGTGGAAGGTGGCCTGAACTTCCAGATTATCTGCCTTGTGGCGTGTTTTGATACGTTTTTCCAGGTAACGCCGGACGGCGGTATGTCGTACCATATCCCATGACTGTGTAGTGGCTGACGATCGTTTGAACCAGCGTTGCTGATCCTCTTGAGATTTCTTGTTATAAAGACTGTCGCGCAGAATACTACAAAAAATAATAGTCTCGCAAAAGGGCTCCGTGCCGACGGTGCAAGGAAAGCAGCGTGCTAAACCCGGGTATTGATATTCAAACCCTGCACAGGTTCTTCAAATATGAAGGCTTTAAGTTTGGGGTTCATCTGTCGACGCAGACGCCGTTCCGCTTCAGAACGCCGATTGTGGCCAGAAAAGCCCCCGTGATGATCTTTACGTCGGTCTTTCCCCTCACGACGTTCTATCATGCCCTTACCCTTGACTTGCTGAATTCATTCTGTCTTTTTATCGGTCAGAGATCCAAAACCTTGAGATTCAACCGACATGTGCTATTACACTACGGGAGTATTCTACAAAAAACCACTGCCGGAGTCTTTGGCACCTGAACTTAATTCGCTACACTTCCGCCCCCACTGTTCCTAACTAAACGAGTCGTACATTGCCTATGGCCTCCAGAACCTCTAAACACGCACTTCCGGTCTCCGGGCTCTACAAACCTTGTTTACCGGGCGATTTCAAGTTTACGACGACCCGGGCGCTGGAGCCGCTGGAGGGTATTCTGGGGCAGGGGCGCGCGGAAGAAGCGATGCGCTTTGCCATGTCCATGCCGAGCACGGGCTATAACATTTACGCCGTGGGTCGAAACGGTTTAGGGAAGCGTACGATGGTTCTGCGCTACCTGGAAAAGCAGCAGGCCAAGAGCCCCGATGTTTTCGACTGGTGTTATGTCAATAATTTTGATGATGTGCGCTTGCCCAAGGTGCTGCGCCTTCCTGCAGGCGTGAGCCAGGGTGTCAAAAAAGATATTGAGCAGCTTCTGAATCGACTCAAGAAAGCCATTCCTCAGGCCTTTGATAACGAGTCCTACTATGAGCGCGCTGAACAACTCAAAGGCGATTTAACCCAGCGCCAGGAAAAGGCGCTGAAAAGGGTGGCTGAGCAGGCTAAGAAACAGAGTATCAGTCTGACGATCAGTACGCCGGGGGGCTACCGTCTGACAGCAACTGATGGCGAAAATCCCTATACTGCAGAGGCGTTTGCTGAACTGCCGGAAGAAAAGAAGCAGGAGTTTGAGGACCGTATAGGTCGCCTTGAGAAAAAACTGCGTTCCGTCTTACGCAAGCTGGCCCAGTGGGAGCAGGATTACACCGATCAGCAGCAGCAATTGAACGAAGAGATAACGCTGGGGGTGTCTGAACACCTCTTTGAAGCACTGGTGACTAAGTACAAGGATTATCCCGAGGTTGCGGCGCACCTGGCGTCGATGCAGAAGGATATTTTGCAAAACGTGGAAGTGTTTCTTGAGGACGGTGAGGAGCAGGCGGCGATGGGGGCCGCAACGCTGGACAACAAGTTGCCACGACGTTACCAGATCAACGTGTTGGTGCATCACCCGGAGAGCGGGATGCCCCCCATTGTGGTGGAGGACAATCCCAATCATTACAACCTGTTCGGTTCTATTGAAAATATCACCTACAAGGGGACGGTTTTTACCGATTTCTCATTGATCCGTCCCGGCGCGCTGCACCGCGCCAACGGTGGCTATCTGCTGATGGATGCCGTCAAGCTGCTGGAGCAGCCCTTTGCCTGGGATGCGATCAAACGCTCGGTCCGTTCAGGTGGTATTGCGGCCAACGCGCTGGAGAAAGAACTTACCTTGTCCGGCACCATTTCTCTGGATCCTGAGCATGTGCCCTTAAAGGTTAAAATCGTGTTGTTCGGCGATCGTGATACCTATTTGTTGCTACAGGCCTACGACCCTGACTTTGCTGAGTTGTTCAAAGTCATTGCGGATTTCGAGAGTGAAATTCCACGAAACCACGACTCTCAGATGAACTACGCACGTTTCATCGCCAGCCTTGTGGCCAGCAAGAAGCTCATGCATTTCGACAAGCGTGCGGTGATGCGGATTATCGAGCACAGCTGTCGGGTCGCGGAGCACCAGAATCGTTTGTCCCTACATGCGGCCGACATCGCTAACCTATTGCGCGAAAGCGACTATTGGGCGAATCAGGTTAAGGCCAAAGTCGTTCAGGAGGAGCATGTGAACAAGGCACTGGAAAGCGCCGAATTCCGTTCCAGCCGTATTCGTGACCAGGTTTTTGAAAGTATTCAGGACGGCTCTACCCTGATCAGTACACAAGGTTCGGACGTCGGACAAATCAATGCGCTATCGGTCCTCAGCACCGGGGACCATGAGTTTGGGGTGCCCAGTCGACTGACGGCGACCTGCTTTTATGGCGATGGGCATGTGGTGGACATTGAGCGGGACGTTAAACTGGCGGGTGCGATTCATTCCAAGGGCATGATGATCCTGACGGCGTATCTGGCCTCCTGCTTCGGCCGCACCGAGCCATTGAAGATTTCAGCCAGTATCACCTTCGAGCAGTCCTACAGTCAGGTGGATGGCGACAGCGCGTCGATGGCAGAATACTGTGCGCTGATTTCAGCTATTTCCGAAGTGCCCCTGCGACAGGATCTGGCGATTACAGGCTCCATGAATCAGTTTGGCGTTTCGCAACCGGTGGGAGGCGTCAATGAAAAAATTGAGGGCTTTTTTGATACCTGCTGTATTCAGGGGCTGACGGGCACGCAGGGGGTTATTCTGCCGCGCGTCAATGCCCACAATCTGATGTTGGGGCAGCGCGTGTTGGACGCCTGCAAGCGCAAGCAATTCACTATTTATGTCGTAGATAGGGTAGAGGAAGCACTTGAGTTGCTGACCGGGCTCAAACCGGGTACCCGGGACGAACACGGCCACTTTCCCAAGAGTACCCTTCTGGGTAAAGTCCAGGCCCGTTTGCGTCAGTTACATAAACCGACGGGACACCGCAAGGCATCCAGGGACAAGGCCAGTTGATCAGTCACTGAGTGAATGGCCGCAGGCATTGCAATAACGGGCAGACTCCTCGTGCTGCTTTTTTCCGCAATGACTGCATGGCCGTTCAACCTGATTGTTACGCATGGCATTGGCCAGTTCGGCCGTAAAAATACCGGTGGGCACGGCAAGAATGCCGTAGCCCATCATCATTACCAGCGCGGCAACCGCCTGCCCCAGGTCGGTTTTCGGTGAAATATCGCCATAGCCCACCGTCGTCATCGTCACGATTGCCCAGTAGATACTCCGCGGGATACTGGTATAGCCATTATGGGGGCCCTCAATCATGTACATGATCGAGCCGAAGATCGTCACCAGCACGACGACCGAAAACATGAACACCGTAATCTTGTGGCGGCTCTGTCGCACGGCATATACCAGCAGATTTGCCTGCGAGACAAATTTGGACAGCCGTAGAATCCTGAATAGCCGCATGACCCGGAACAAACGGATCACCATCAGGTAGTCCACATTGAGCACGAAAAGGCTCAGATAGGTGGGAATAATGGAGAGCAGGTCGACAATGCCGTAAAAGCTGAAGATGTATTTGCGCGGTTCGGGCGAACAATAGATGCGCGTCAGGTATTCCAGAGAGAACAAAATTGTGAAAAACCATTCGAACCCACTGAGCCAGGGGTCGTAGGCCTGGTTGATGGCTTTCACGCTGTCAAACATAACGACCAGGACACTGCCCAGAATGCAGACAATCAACGCCACATCGAACGCTTTGCCCGCGGGCGTGTCAGCGTAAAAGATAATTGTGAACAGGCGCTGTTTAAGTGTTGGCTGGGTTTCGTGATTCATAATGCTGGAATATATCGATACGTCAGGTTCAGCCGAAGATCGGCCTGGGATGTTTTGGGTAACTGATGTTGCCAGAAATGCTGTAGACGACCTCGCATGATGAGTAGCGAGTTGTGCGGTAGCAACAGTTTGAGTACTGAACGGGGGGGGCGGTTAGGTCGCAATTGGAATTCGCGTGGGTAGCCAAGAGAAATTGAGGCAATCACAGGGTTGGGTCCGAGTTCAGGCTCATTGTCGGCATGCCAGGAGACACTGTCATTGCCGCTTCGATAGTAGTTGCAGAGCACGCAGTTAAAGGGCGTGGCGGCGTGCAGCTGCATGCGTTGTCGAAGCGATTCCAGAGTGGGCGTCATCGGTTTGGGTGCCATCTTCAGTCGGGAATAAGTGTAGGTGCAGTGCGGCTCACCGTGCCAGCTTTGCAGGCGCGGAATGGGAACTTCACGGCCGCCGAAGCGGAGAGTGTCCTGCTGCCAGGGCACTTCGCCCAAAAGCGTCTGAAGGATGGCCTCGGGGTTCGGTAGCAGTTCCGTAATCAGGATCAGCTCGCCGTCATCGAGGGGGATGGTTTCCTGAGTTAACGAAATTTCAGTGACCTACAAGATGAAGAACCGGCTAAATTGTCATAATATGACAAGATCACACAAGAATAATAGGGCGATGAGCCAAGGGGATTTTCTTGCTGAAAACAGCATTAGGGCTTTGGGTGGCACTTGTTGCATTAGCCATGACGATGAGCGCGACCGCGCAGGCTGACACTTCGGCAGACTGGCTGAGTTTCAAGGGCGAATTGACTCAGGGTGGATTGGTGCGGGGGCAGGTCGCTGCGGGTGCAACACTTCAGCTGAATGGCCGCAACGTGCCGGTGGATGAGAATGGGCGGTTCGCTCTGGGTTTTGGGCGGGATGAACCCCTGCATCAGGTGCTCTCCATGTCCTTACCGGATGGCCGTAAACAGAGCACTGTCTGGATGCTGAAAGCGCGTCACTACGATATTCAGAAGATTACTGGAATTCCGGAAAAAATCATGAATCCAGATCCCGCTGAGCTTGAGCGGATCAATCGTGAGGCGGCCCAATCTGCTGCGGCACGAGATATTCTAAGTGCTCAGAACGATTATCAGTCGGTGTTTATCTGGCCGGCTCAGGGGCCGATTTCAGGCGTGTATGGGAGTCAGCGTTTTTACAACGGCGAACCACGGCGTCCTCATTTCGGACTTGATATCGCAGCACCCCGTGGGTCGATGGTGATTGCGCCAGCGGGCGGAACGGTCACCCTGGCGCATCCGGATATGTTTTTTTCTGGCGGAACCGTGATACTGGATCATGGGGCCGGAATCTCATCCACCTTCATCCATATGGATGAAGTGTTGGTGAAAGAAGGGCAACGATTGGAACAAGGTGATAGGATTGGCAAAGTCGGGGCGTCTGGTCGTGCGACCGGACCCCATCTGGACTGGCGAATGAACTGGTTTGATGTCCGCCTGGACCCGCAATTGGTTATGCAGGGTGTTCCCATGCCTGCGCTACATAAGTGAATGGAGAAATGAATGAGTGATACGGGACCCTATGTCTATGTGGTAGAGGATGACGAGGCCGTCAGGGACAGTTTGGCCATGCTGCTGAAAGCCGAAAACTACGTGGTGAAAACCTACGAGTCGGCGGAAGCCTTTCTCAAGGAAAATGTCCGCGAATTACGGGGCGCAATGGTACTGGATATTCGTATGCCGGGCCTGACAGGTATGGAGTTACACAAAAAATTACTGGCGATGAATTGCGCGCTGCCAGTGATTTTTGTAACGGGTCATGGTGATGTGGCCATGGCGGTGGAGGCCATGAAGCTCGGTGCGGTCGATTTTGTTCAGAAGCCCTATCGGGACGAAGAGCTGCTGAGTAAGATCGAAGAAGCCTTGAAGATGGATGCCGAGCAACAGGCGGCGCTGGCCCATAAAGAGGAGCTCAAGCGACGTATCGAGTCATTGACGCCCCGCGAATCGGAAATCATGGAAATGATGGTGGAAGGCAACGCGAATAAGGTGATCGCGATTGATCTGGATATCAGTCAGCGGACCGTTGAAATTCATCGTTCGAGAGTGATGCAGAAAATGGGAACCCATTCGCTCGCTCAGTTGGTTCAGATGGTCATCGCTGCGCGTGCCTGATGACTGCTCTCGATAGACCGCCTGAACAGATCCTGTTGGTTGATGATAACCCGGCCAACCTCAAGATCCTCTACGAAACGCTGGACGGGCGAGGGTATAAGCTGCTGGTGGCGGACAGTGGTGAAAAGGCGCTGTCGATTGCGCGGCGTTCACAGCCCAATCTGGTGTTGCTCGATATTATGATGCCGGCGATGGATGGGTTTGAGGTGTGTCGCCGTCTGAAGGCTGACACCGCAACCGCCCGAAGTTCGGTCATTTTTCTCTCCGCCCTGGATGACACCGAGTCCAAAGTGAAAGGCTTTGATGTCGGTGGGGTGGATTATATTTCCAAGCCCTTCCAGGTGAGGGAAGTACTGGCCCGTGTTCAGAACCACCTGAAGATTCACGCGCTTGAGCGTGTGCTGGAGCTCCAGAACCGTGAGTTGGCGACGGATAAGGCCGGTATCCTGGGCGCGATGAGCGAAGGGGTTTACGGGCTGGATGCAGACGGGCATATCAATGCTGTGAATGCGGCTGCCTGTTCCATGCTGTTGATGCGTGAGGAGGAGCTGCTTGGAAAGCCTTTTGCCCACCTGCATTTTCGCTGTTCAGATCCGCGCAAAGTCGGGCTAATGCAGGAGGCTGACCAGGAAAATGAGCGTTTCCTCCGTGCATTCAAAAGTGGGGCAACATTGCGCAGTAAGCGCAGTCAGTTTGCGCGTGAGGATGGATCCCTGCTGCCGGTTCGCTACAGCATGACCCCAGTGGGTCAGCCCAATCATCCGACGCGGGCAGTGGTCGTCTTCTCCGATATTTCAGACGAAATTCAACGCGAGCAGGAGCTTGAGTCGGTCAGGGCCAATCTCGAGAGTCAGCGCTCGCAATTGGCCCACGTTACCCGGCTTAGCATGATGGGGGAAATGGCGGCAGGCATCGCACATGAAGTCAATCAGCCGCTTACCGCTATCGTTAATTATTCCCGGCTCGCGTCAAGGCTGATCAAGAAAGCGCCTGATATTGACACTACCATGCTGCAGGAAACGCTGGATAAAATTCAGAAGCAATCGGAGCGGGCCAGTCAGGTCATCCAGCACATTCGCAATTTCGTTAAAAAGCCTACAGAGGGTAAAATCGTTTTATCCTCCAGCCAGCTGGCCCACGATATCCTTGAGCTCGCCCAGATTGAAGCCCGTGAGCTTCGCGCTCAGCTTTTTGCTGAATTTGAAGAGCCTTTGCCCGAAATTGATGTTGAGCCTATTCAGTTGCAGCAGGTGGCCTTGAACCTGATCCGCAACGCCATGGAAGCCTCTGCGTCTCAGCCGGGTGGAGCGATTGTCCGTTTCACGGTCAAGCGTGTAGGGCCGCGTCAGGTTGAATTCCGGGTGGCCGATAATGGGCCGGGTGTTGCGGAAAGCCACCGGGCGCAACTGTTTCACCCCTTTTTCACCACCAAGAAGACAGGCATGGGCATCGGTCTGACGCTGTGCCAGTCCATCGTGCACTCACATGGTGGGGAAATCGCCTATGAGCCGGGAGAACAGGGCGGCGGTCAGTTTTATTTTCGTTTGCCGGTGCGGGGGCGCTAGCAATTCAGCGGGTCGCAGACTGTCGCGGTTTGCTTTACTCACAGCGTCGAATCAGCAAGCCTGCGCGCTGGCCCTTGGGCACCTTGGGGTTAGGGAAGAGTAAATACAGGGGGCCATTCTCAACCTGAAAGAATTGGTTGCGGTCGCTCCAGACGCGGCGGCCGTTATCGAAGCGAGTAAAGTTGGGGATGTCTTCTGCGACCTCCAATGTGAAGGACTCACCTGTCTGAATGATTTCCTGCGCGACCTCGAAGACAGGCGGGAGAGGCGCTGTTTCTGAACGTGCGGGTGCTGTGTTTGCAGAAGTTGTGTCTGTTTCTGTGTGTGTCAGCTGCACTCGGATAGCCTGATCGAGTGAGGCCAGTCGAGACAAGTCATTTTCGCCAAAGGGGGCAACTTTGCCCAGTTCCAGCGTGAAACTCAGGGCATTCAGCCTATCGTGAGTCCAGCCTGAGAATGTACTGGAAACCTTTGACTGGCGCACGGCAGCACCGATGCCGCAACGCCCCAACAGTTGAAGGCCCTCTTCCCAGCGATATCCTGGGTGGCTCTGTGGCACGATCGCGAACTGTTCGATCAGCGATTCGCGAATGGCGGTGTGCAGGTCAAGGTGAATGAAGTTGCCATGGCGTGTGTGAAAGTCGCTCACGGTGGTCATCAAGCGGTGGGCCACTTCGGTTTCACGTGTCGGCTTTACTTGTGACTGAGTCAGTGTCGGCTTGAATAGCCGGTTAAGGTTTTCGTCCAGGTAGCGGCGTTGGACGCGCATGGCGGCAGGGTGCCCAAGGATGACCAGCAGCGGTCGGGTGCTAATGATTTTTCCGGACATCAGTCCCTGCACTATATTGCACACCCACTCAATCGGAGCGGTTTCATCGCCGTGAATGCCGGCCGATAAAACCAGTGCCTCATGTTTAGCCTCTGAGACCGGCACGATTTCCAGGATGCCTTCGCTCAACCAGGTAAAACGTTGCGCTTTGAACGTCCAGTAACACGGCGATGTGAAGCGTCCCTGTAGCGTAGCGGCGAGTAGGCCGGCGTCGCTTAATGGGGTGGGGCAGGCATCCAGGGATTGGGGGTGTCTCATCTTCCTTACCGCATCGTGAGATGTCGCACCAGGCGACCTTCCAGGAATTTGAATACACCGATAATGATGAAGGTCAGGCAGAGGTAAACGAGCGCGACGAAAATGAAGGCTTCAAAGGGGGCGTAAAATTTGGAGTAGATATTGTAAGCGGCGCCGGTCAGGTCAAGGATGGTGACGGTGGAGGCAATCGCACTGGCATGCAGCATGAAAATAACCTCGTTACTGTATGCGGGTAGCGCGCGGCGCAGAGCACTGGGCAAGATTATCCGTCGAATCATCACGGCCTTTGACATCCCGTAAGCTTTGGCTGCTTCAATTTCGCCTCGGGGTGTGGCCTCAATCGCGCCACGGATAATTTCAGTGGTGTAGGCGGCGGTGTTGAGGGTAAAGGCAATCAAGGCCGGATAGAACGCTTCGCGGAAAATGGGCCACAGAGGCGTATCCTGTAAGGTAAAACTTGAGCCGTAATAGATAATGTAAAGTTGCACGATGAGCGGGGTGCCGCGGAATAAATAGGTGTAAAACCAGACCGGATAGGATAACCAGGGTTTTGGGGAGGCTCTCAATAAGGCCAGCGGCACCGCAAGAACCAGACCCGCGATCAGCGAGAGAAAAACCAGTTGCACCGTCGCGTGCAGCCCCGTCCAGTATTCAGCAAACGTGGCGGGGGTAAAGATTTTATTGCCTTCCAGTAATGCGTCAAACCACTCCAATGGTCTACCCCTTTTGCACACCGACGCTGTAGCGCCGGGTCAGTGACAGAATCAGCCACTCAGAGAGTGAGGTGAGCGCCAGATAGACGATGACAACCGGAATAAAAAATTTGAAGGGCTCATGCGTGGCTTTGGAGGCTTCCGACGCGAGGCGCACCATGTCACTGAGTCCGATCACCGATACCAGTGCCGTTGTCTTCAGCATCACCTGCCAGTTGTTGCCAATACCTGGAAGTGCATGGCGCATCATTTGCGGAAAAAGTACGTGGGTGAAGACCTGTCTGGGGTTCATGCCGAAGGCACGGGCGGCTTCCAGCTGGCCTTTTTCGACGGCCAGAAAGGCTCCGCGGAAGGTCTCGGTCATGTAGGCGCCAAAGATAAAGCCAATCGCTACGACACCTGCCACAAATTGGTCGATATTGAAGAACACATCGTACTCGTAGGCTTCATACAGCCAATCGGTGAACAGATTAATCAGTACCTGTCCACCAAAATAAATCAGCATCATCATGACCAGATCGGGCACGCCGCGGATGAGCGTGGTGTAAAGGGTGGCGATTCCCCGCGCAATCGGGTTGGATGAAAGCTTGGCGGTTGCCCCCAGAAGACCGAGGGCAAACGCCAATGTCAGGGACAACAGCCCAAGTTCGACGGTGACAATAGCCCCCTCAAAAATAGAGGGGCCGTAGCCTTTAAAGTCGAAGAGCTGTGTCCACATGGTGTGTCAACGCTCAGATCTTGATGTCGTACTTGAAGTACTTTTTCATGATCGTGTCGTAGGTGCCGTCGTCCTTGAGTTTTTTCAGAGCGGCGTTGAACATCTGGGCAAGATCTTCATCGCGCTTGCGGAAAGCAACCCCTGCGCCATCGCCCATTTTTATCAAACCACCAACCTGCGAGTAATCGGCATTGGTGATGACGGTTTGTTCACCCACGGGGTAATCGAGGAACACCAGATCCAGGCGGCCACCGGTCAGATCCAGCACCAGCTCGTCGGCGGTTGCATAGCGTTTCACATCCACGGCTGAACCAAAATTATCCGTTACGTAAGTGTCTTGCACGGTGCCGCGCTGAACGCCGACAACCTTGCCTTTGAGAACCTCCTGAGAGCTCACGTCCAGCTCTGCGTTGGTCTTTTTGCCAAACCAGGCAGAGGGTGTGGTGTAGTAGGGTTCGGAGAACAGCACTTTTCCTGACGCTCGGCGGTGATGGTCATGGAAGACATAATGGCGTCATATTTACGCGAGAGCAGACCGGGAATAATGCCGTCCCACCCTTGTACGACCCACTCGCATTTTGCCTTGATTTCAGCGCAGACGGCGTTGCCCAGGTCGACCTCAAAGCCTGTCAGGGTGCCATCCGGTAGTTTAAATTCAAACGGCTCATAGGGAACGTCCACCGCGATACGAACGGTAGACCAGTCTTTCGCCAAAGCGGGGCCTGCCACGACCGCAGCGGCCAGTCCGAGTGCAAACAGTTTCAGTTTCATTGGTTCTCTCCTTCAGGGTTGAGTTTTGCCTGCACCGGTTCATGGGAGAAACCTAGAACTTGGGCGCCAGGAATTGTTTGATTCGTTCCGAATCTGCGTGGTTAAAGATCTTGTCGGGAGTGCCCCGTTCTTCGATCTGTCCCTGATGCAAAAACATCACCTCGTTTGAAACTTCCCTGGCAAATCCCATCTCATGCGTCACCACAATCATGGTCCGCCCCTCTTCCGCAAGAAACTGCATTACCCGCAATACTTCACCGACCAGCTCCGGGTCCAGCGCGGAGGTGGGCTCATCAAAGAGCATCACATCCGGCTCCATGGCCAGCGCGCGGGCGATGGCTGCACGCTGTTGTTGTCCACCTGACATTTGTGCGGGGTAGTAATCCCGGCGTTCCCAGATGCCGACTTTATTCAGGTAGGCTTCGGCGCGCTCCCGCACCTGGGCTTTGGGTTGTCGCAGCACATGCAGTGGCGCTTCCATGATGTTCTCCATCACGGTCATGTGGCTCCACAGGTTGAAGCCCTGAAACACCATGGATAGCCTGGAGCGAATGCGCTCTACCTGTCGGGCATCCGCAGGCTTGCGTTGCCCATCTCGTCCTTGCTTGAAGGGAATGAGTTCACCGTGTACACGGATGTCGCCAGCGGTTGGAATTTCCAGCAGGTTGATGCAGCGTAAAAAGGTGCTTTTGCCTGAGCCCGAAGAGCCGATCAGTGAAATGACATCGCCTTTGCGCGCGGTGAGTGATATGCCTTTAAGAACGTGCAGGTCGCCAAAACGTTTGTGTATGTCGGTCACGACGAGCGGAGTGGGTTGCGAAGAGCCTGGCTGCATACTGCTATCCGTCAAGTTCATTGAAACAGCCTAAATGACCGCACCTGATTCGTGATCCATCTGCTCGTTCGCTTAATTATTGTTCTGACGGTAATTCCAGCCGATTCAGTGGCAAAAGTCAACCTTGGCGCTTGCTGCCCTTGGTTGCTGGCATGAGCACGACGCGTGACAGTGAGTATTTGTCGTGCCAGGTTTTACCCTCTTTATCCCAGAGCATCCACCAGTAACCCAGACCGGCAGGTAAGGCTGAAAAAAGGGCGCCCATAAATCTGAGGATGCATTGGGTCCAGCGCAGTCGCCGACCGTCATTGCTCTGAATGCGCACCCGCCAGACCTGCATGCCGAGGGTTTGTCCCAAGCGCCGCCAGAAATAAGCAAAAAAGAAAAACGTTTCAATAAAGAGGATGGAGCCCAAAAACGGATTGCGGTTAAAGCCACCCTGATCGGCGTGCTGATGCAGGGTGTCAGCACCGATCACCGCACCGATCACCGCGAGGTAAATGCCGGTCGTGACAAACCAGAGGGCAATCAGCAGCAAGCTGTCGTAGAACATGGCGGCGAGGCGTCGCCATAAGGGGGCGCTCGGGTAGACTTCCTGTGCGTCCGGGAAAAACTCATTCATTGAAAAGGCGGTCCGGGCTAAAAAATTTGAGCAAAATTTATCATAAAACCGCTAAAGAAACCCTTCAGTTTGCCGATATCAAGGGAAATAACTATGTTTAGATCTGGTGGCGAAAGCTGGCGGAGGTCAATATGGCAGGGGATTTATCCATCCGTTCGGGTGAAAAATTGTTGGGCGCGCTGCAGGGCGATGCGGCGAAGAAGCTGAGCGCGTCCCAGCAGAATGCGTTGCGCCATCAGCAGGGCGTGTCGCTGTCCACGCAGGAGAGCGTCACAATCAGCGCGGAAGGCGTGAGTTTGTCCCGAAGTACGTCGGTCACGATGACGCTTACCCGTCAGTCGGATGTGTATTCGGCACCGCCTGCCAGTCGCCCCCAGGCTCCTTCCGGTGCGGGAGAGGCGGGCGCCACCGAAGGCGTGGCTAATCGGCTGACCGCCGCAGAAGTCGCTAAGAATGTCTTAACCTTTGTCGAAGATCGGCTTAAGCGCGAGCAGGCCTCGGGTGCCTCTCAGGAGCGCCTGACCAACCTGCTCAAGCAGGCGCGTTCAGGGATAGATAAAGGGTATGACGAGGCTAAAGCTGAGTTGAAAGATCGCAACTTGCTGACCGATGAGCTGGATGCAGACATCGAAAAAGGCAAGTCACGGATTGAGGCGGGGCTCGATAAGCTCGCTGAGAAGTATCTTGGTCAGGGTGAGAGTGAAAAGCCCGAACAAGCCAAACCCGAGAAAGACGCCCGTCCGGCCGATGTCGATAAACCGCGCGAGTCGGCGAAGCCCCGCATGCCTGTTCGGAACCCTTTGAGTGAGGCCGTAGCGGTAGAGCGGGCGTCATTGGCCGAGGCCTCAATGGGTATTCAGGTGCGTACGCGTGACGGTGATATCGTTACGTTGAGCGCAACCCAGTTGAATGCGAGTTTTTACAGCCGTGATTCGGGAACGGAAACCGAAGGTGTTTTCGAGTCGGGCGGTTATCAGTTCTCTGTGGAAGGGGAGCTTGATGAAGATGAGATGCGTGCGCTGGAAGATCTGGTCGGGCAGGTGCAGGGCATGGCTGAGCAGTTCTTCGGCGGTGATTTTTCCCGGGCCTTTGAGTCGGCCTTGCAGTTAAATGCGGATCCATCGGAAATTGCCAGTTTCGCCGTGTCCCTTTCCAGTCGTCAGGTCGAGCAGGTGAGTAACCGTTATGCAGCGCAGGACGGTGGCGGCAACGCGTCGGCCCGTTATGCACCTCTGGCCGACCAGGCAGATCGTATGCGTGAAGCCTTGGGCACGGCCTCGCCGTTCGATGATCGCGCTCACTTGATTCAGCAGATGATCGAAACGTTTACCCGTCAGAAAGAGGATACGTCGCGTCAGCTTGATCAATACCTTGAATTTACCCGCCAGCTGGCCGCGCGCATTGAACAGAATATGCAGGGTGACGAATCGGGCGCTCAGACCTGATCGCCTCTGCAAACTACCGGGAGCGTAATTAAGGGGCGGCCAGACCGCCCCTTTTTCGTCAAACCGCGTAAAATTAACCCAACAACGCTAATCCCGCCTCATTTGCTGCATTTGTCGGACATGACGAATGTGATACAGTACGGATCTTTTTACGGGCTTTACCGGTCGGCTAAACCTTGCGCGGCGCAGAGACAATAACATGATGAAGAGTTCTGAAATCAGGCAGTCTTTTTTAAACTTTTTCAAGCAGCACGGTCATGAAGTGGTGTCCAGTAGTTCACTGGTCCCGGCAGATGACCCAACCCTGCTGTTCACTAATGCGGGGATGAACCAGTTTAAGGATCTGTTTCTTGGTAAGGAAAAACGGAGTTACGTTCGCGCCACCACGACGCAGAAGTGTGTGCGGGCCGGTGGCAAGCATAACGACCTGGAGAACGTCGGTTATACCGCCCGTCACCATACCTTTTTTGAAATGCTGGGCAATTTCAGCTTCGGTGACTATTTCAAGAAAGACGCCGTCAGCTATGCCTGGGAGTTTCTGACCTCACCCCAGTGGCTGAACATTCCCAAGGAGCGTCTCTGGGTCACGGTTTACGAAGCGGATCAGGAAACCTACGAAATCTGGCGCGATCACATCGGGGTGCCTGCTGAGCGTATCATTCGCATTGGCGACAATAAGGGGGCGCCCTATGCCTCTGACAACTTCTGGCAGATGGGGGATACGGGTCCCTGTGGTCCCTGCACCGAAATGTTTTACGATCATGGTGAGGGAATCTTTGGCGGGCCTCCCGGTTCACCTGATGAAGATGGCGACCGATACATCGAGATCTGGAACGTGGTCTTCATGCAGTTCAACCGCACGGCAGATGGAGAACTGCACCCCTTGCCCAAGCCTTCAGTCGACACCGGAATGGGCCTGGAACGAATCTCTGCGGTGATGCAGCATGTGCACTCCAACTATGAAATCGACCTGTTTGACAGTCTGCTCAAGGATGCTTCGGCCCTATTGGGCGGTGTCCCCAGTACGACCGCTTCGCTGCGGGTCATTGCAGACCATATTCGCTCTTGCGCCTTTTTGCTGGCGGACGGGGTGATGCCGTCTAACGAAGGGCGAGGCTTTGTTTTGCGTCGCATCATTCGACGGGCTATTCGGCATGGCAATAAGCTCGGTGCCAAAGCCCCGTTTTTCTATAAGCTGGTTGCCAGTCTGGTGCGTCTGATGGGGGATGCCTTCCCCGAGCTGCGTCAGGGTCAGACCCAGATTGAAAAGATCCTGCTGCAGGAAGAAGAGCAGTTCGCGAAAACCCTGGACAAAGGGCTGAAACTGCTGGAGCAGGACATTTCAGTTCTGGAAGGTAAGGAGATTCCTGGTCAGACCGTCTTTACCCTGTATGACACCTATGGCTTCCCGGTTGATTTGACGAATGATATTGCGCGTGAGCGTGGCCTGACTCTGGATCTGGCTGGCTATGAGGCTGCGATGGAGGCCCAGCGTGAGCGTGCGCGCGCCAGTTCTAAATTCGGTGCGGATTACAGTGGATCGGGTCAGGATGGCGTGGCAACCGAGTTTACGGGTTATGAGCATTTGCGTGGCCGACATACCGTGCTGCGCGTGCTGGAGGATGGAAAACCCGCTGATCGTCTGGTTGAAGGCAAGCGAGGTGCAGTCATTTTGGATCGTACACCTTTCTACGCGGAGTCCGGCGGTCAGGCCGGTGATACCGGCGTTCTGGCCCTCGAGGGAGTGCGCTTCGTCGTTGAAGATACGCGCAAGGATGGCGATGCCATCGTGCATGTCGGGCGGGTTGAAAGCGGTATTGTGACGGCCGGTAGTGAGCTGTCTGCTTTCGTCGATGAAGAGAAACGACAGGCAACTGCCCTGAATCACTCGGCAACGCATTTGCTGCATGCGGCGTTGCGCCAGGTGTTGGGGGCGCACGTTGTGCAGAAGGGCTCGCTGGTCGATCCTGACAAGTTGCGCTTCGATTTTGCACACTACGAGGCGATTTCGGCGGAGCAGTTGGCCGAGATTGAGCGTCAGGTTAACCGGCAGATCCGCTCGGCTTCGGCCGTGACGACAAGGCTGATGAATATCGAAGAGGCGAAAGCCGCTGGAGCTATGGCCCTGTTTGGTGAAAAGTACGGTGAGCAGGTGCGCGTGCTCAGCATGGGTGTGGATAACTACTCGGTTGAGCTCTGTGGCGGTACCCATGCGGCCAATACCGGTAATATTGGAATGCTGGTGATTACCTCTGAAAGTGGCATTTCAGCCGGGGTGCGCCGTATTGAAGCGGTCACAGGTGCGAATGCCGAAGCCTGGATCGCGCAGGGTGATCGCGTCATTCGCGAGATTGCTTCACTGGTGAAAGGCTCGCGGGAATCGGTCAGTGAAAAGGTTCGTGGGCTGGCAGATAAAGCGCGTCAACTGGAAAAAGAACTCGACCAGTTGAAAGGCAAGTTAGCCAGTTCAGCGGGTAATGATCTGGCGGCATCTGCTCAGGAGATCAACGGTATCAAAGTCCTGGCTGCCCGTTTGGAAGGCGTGGATCGCAAGGCATTGTTGGATACTGTGGATCAGCTGAAAAATAAATTGGGTCAGGCGGTTGTGCTGCTGGCCATGGTGGAAGATGGAAAAGTCGCTGTGGCGGCCGGTGTGACTAAAGCTGAGTCGGCACGTTTCAAAGCCGGCGCGCTGGTAGGTGAAGTCGCGGCCATGCTGGGCGGTAAAGGGGGGGGGCGTCCTGATATGGCACAGGGGGGCGGAACAGATGTTTCCGGTTTGGATAAGGCGCTGTCATTTGTGTCGGATTGGGTTCGACAGCAGGGCTAGAACGTTTGTGCAGGATGGAAGGGTAGCATGTCTCTGATTGTTCAAAAGTTTGGTGGTACCTCCGTGGGAACGACGGAGCGTATACAGAATGTCGCCAAAAAGGTTAAGAAATTCCGGGATGAGGGGCATGACATTGTTGTGGTTGTCTCTGCCATGTCAGGTGAAACCAATCGCCTGATCGGGCTGGCCAATAGCATTACCGAAGAGCCAGACGGGCGGGAACTGGATGTGCTGGTGTCGACCGGTGAGCAGGTCACCATTGCACTGTTGTGTATGGCACTGCAAAAGATTGGTTGCGAAGCCCGGTCCTATACTGGTGGCCAGGTGCGTATCCTCACCGATAGCGCCTTCACAAAAGCCCGCATTCTGGATATTGATGGCCAGCGTATGCGTGACGATCTGGCGAAGGGGCGCGTCGTTGTGGTTGCGGGTTTCCAGGGGGAAGATGAAGCGGGCAATATCACGACGCTGGGGCGGGGTGGTTCAGATACGACCGGTGTGGCATTGGCTGCCGCCCTGAAAGCCGACGAGTGCCAAATCTATACGGATGTGGACGGCGTCTATACGACCGACCCCCGTGTGGTAGACGACGCTCGCCGTCTCGATAAAATCACCTTTGAAGAGATGTTGGAAATGGCGAGTTTGGGGTCCAAGGTACTTCAGATTCGTTCGGTTGAATTCGCTGGCAAGTACAACGTGCCGTTACGAGTCCTGTCCTCGTTTGAGGATGGACCAGGAACCCTAATCACTACCGAGGATATTGAAAATATGGAGCAGCCCATAGTCTCAGGCATCGCGTTTAATCGCGATGAAGCCAAACTTACTGTTGCAGGCGTTCCCGATGTGCCCGGTATTGCGTCTAAGATTCTGACGCCTGTGAGTGATGCCAATATCGAAGTAGACATGATTGTTCAAAACGTCGGTGTCGATAATCGTACGGATTTCACGTTTACGGTGCACCGCAATGAGTTTAAGAAGGCGCAGGCGATTCTGGCGGGCGTAGCCAGTGAAATTGGTGCGCGGGAAGTGATTGGCGACAGCAAGATTTGCAAGGTCTCCATTGTGGGTGTGGGAATGCGTTCACATGCGGGTGTGGCCAGTCGCATGTTCAAGGCGCTCTCAGCCGACGGTATCAACATTCAGATGATTTCGACCTCTGAAATCAAGATTTCAGTGGTGATTGACGAAAAATATCTGGAGTTGGCGGTGCGTTCGCTGCACACGGCCTTCGAGCTGAGTGAAAAACCAGCCTGAGGGCAGGTTTTCATTGGCAATTCACCTGAGTGTGATAGAGTGGTGCGGCTCACGTTCAATTAAGGGAATGTAAGTCGTACAAGAAGGACCGTTCCAGCATAATAAAAATGGTTTGGAAAAAAATAAAATTAATCGCTCAATTGGAATAGATTCTTCTCAAGGAGAATAAAATGTTAATTTTGACTCGCCGTGTTGGCGAAACTTTAATGGTTGGAGATGAAGTCACCGTTACGGTACTGGGTGTAAAGGGCAATCAGGTGCGGATTGGTGTCAATGCGCCGAAGGAAGTTGCTGTGCATCGGGAAGAAATCTATCAACGAATTCAACGAGAAAAGACTGATTCACCTGAAGAGGAATACTCTAAGGACGATTAAGTCGATTCAATAATTTTTCGCGGCATTTAATCTACCAATTTAAAATTAGTGTGGTATTATACGCCGCGATTACGGAGAGATGGCCGAGAGGCTGAAGGCGCGCCCCTGCTAAGGGCGTATGGGGGAAACCTCATCGAGGGTTCGAATCCCTCTCTCTCCGCCATTTTTGATGCGCGCCAGTAGCTCAGCTGGATAGAGTACCTGGCTACGAACCAGGCGGTCGGAGGTTCGAATCCTTCCTGGCGCGCCATTTTAAATGGAAAAATCACTTTTCACTCTATATGCGCCAGTAGCTCAGCTGGATAGAGTACCTGGCTACGAACCAGGCGGTCGGAGGTTCGAATCCTTCCTGGCGCGCCATTTAGATTCTCGTCTAAGTTGGCTTCAATACAACCATCACTTCCATTGTATACTGGTTGCTTTCCTATAGTACTTACTCCTCCTTCGCGGGAGAATTCAACACATCTTTCTCATTTTTGCCGATCATTTTTGGCGTTAAGTCTTTGTGGTTTCAACTGCGATATTTAAAACCGCTTTTCCGGTGTTTTGATTGAATATTTTGACCTGAATCAGTCGGGCGATTTCTGTCCAGCCTTGGTTGCTTGACGGCAGGATACGGGGTACATTACACAGGATTTACCTCATCCGATAGGGATCGTTTGACATGTCAGAAAACATTCTTGTGTTGTCCTTCGAGCTGATGATGCTCGGTATGGGCTTTGTCTTTATATTCCTGATTGTCCTGGTTTTTGCGACCGGCGCAATGTCGAATCTTGTGACCAAGTACTTGCCTGAGCCGGAACCAAAGCCAGTTGTTGCGCGCAAACCCAGCGCCGCCGCTGCTAAAGCTCAGATCGATTCGACGACAATGGCTGTTATCGCAGCCGCACTAAAACAACATCGCTCACGCCACAAGAAGTGAGCCCCCTCGATTACTACAACCTTTGAACCGGAAGGCTGAAATTCATGACAGTTAGCAAAAAACCTCTGGGTATTACCGATGTCATACTTCGGGATGCTCACCAATCACTCCTGGCGACGCGCATGCGTCTTGACGATATGCTACCAATTGCAGAAAAGCTCGACAAAGTCGGGTTTTGGTCACTGGAATCCTGGGGCGGCGCGACCTTTGATGCGTGTATCCGTTATTTGGGTGAAGATCCGTGGGATCGTATTCGGCAGCTGAAAAAAGCGATGCCGAATACACCACAACAGATGCTACTGCGTGGTCAGAATCTTCTGGGTTATCGTCATTATGCGGATGATGTCGTTGAGCGTTTTGTTGCGCGCGCGGCTGAGAATGGTGTGGATGTTTTCCGTGTGTTTGATGCCATGAACGATCCCCGTAACCTTGAAACGGCAATTAAAGCAGTGCTCAAGGTCGGTAAACATGCGCAGGGCACCTTGTCTTACACTGTGAGCCCGGTTCATACCCTCGATATGTGGATCGACCTGGCACGTAAGATCGAAGCCATGGGTGCGCATTCGATTGCCATCAAAGACATGGCTGGCCTGTTGAAGCCTTATGTGGCCTTTGAATTGGTCACTGAATTGAAGAAAGCCTGTTCTATACCCATTCACATGCAGTGTCACGCGACAACAGGTATGTCCACCGCGACGGCGATCAAGGCCGCTGAAGCGGGTATCGACAATGTCGATGCGGCGATCTCGTCCATGAGTATGACGTATGGGCACTCTCCCACAGAGGCGATTGTGGCTATTCTGGAAGGGACTGAGCGTGACACCGGGCTGGATTTGAATCTGCTTGAAGACATTGCCGGTTATTTCAGGGAGGTTCGGAAAAAGTACGCGAAGTTTGAAGGTTCGCTGAAGGGCGTGGACTCCCGGATTCTGGTTGCCCAGGTGCCCGGAGGGATGCTCACCAACATGGAGAGCCAGCTGAAGGAGCAGGGCGCCATGGCTAAATTCGATGCAGTACTGGCTGAAATTCCCCGTGTGCGTGAAGATCTTGGCTTTATCCCGTTGGTGACGCCAACGTCTCAGATCGTCGGCACCCAAGCGGTGTTGAACGTATTGAGTGGTGAGCGTTACAAATCGATTTCCAAAGAAACCGCGGGCGTTCTCAAAGGTGAGTACGGCGCTGCGCCAGCGCCTTTCAACAAAGAGCTGCAGGCGCGTGTCCTGGAAGGTAAAGAGGCCATTACCTGCCGTCCGGCTGATTTGCTGGATGATGAGATGGCCAAGCTGACGGACGAGCTGAAGAAGCTGGCTGTGGAGAAAAACATCAAGCTGGCCGCCAACGTCGAAGATGATGTGCTGACCTATGCTTTATTTCCTCAGGTAGGCCTGAAGTTCCTTGAACATCGTGGCAATCCGTCTGCCTTCGAACCAGTGCCATCCGCTGCTGATGCGGTCCCTGCCGCAGCAAAGCCTGCCGGTCCGGAAGTGTACACCGTGAACGTGAACGGCCAGGACTATGTCGTTAAGGTGTCGGAAGGTGGCGATATTACGCATGCCGCGCCCGTCGGAACGTCGACTGCAGCGGCGCCCGTCGCGGCGGCCCCCGTTAGCGGTTCGGGCGAGCCGGTCGCCTCGCCGCTGGGTGGCACCATTATGCGAATTCTGGTTCAGCCGGGGGATGCAGTCGAAGAAGGTGAAGTGTTGCTGACAATGGAAGCCATGAAAATGGAGACCGAAGTCCGAGCCTTCAAATCAGGCCAGGTGACCAGCATTGATGTGAAGTCCGGGGACGCCGTAACGGTTGGCCAAACGTTGCTGTCATTGGCATAGGAGCGGATAGATGGAAGGAATAGCCAAACTTTGGTACGGAAGTGGTCTGTACAATATTGAAGCGGGTCAGATTGTAATGATCGTGGTTTGCCTGCTTCTGCTATATCTGGCAATCAAGAAGGGCTTTGAACCTCTCTTGCTATTGCCGATTGGCTTCGGCGGCTTGATGGCCAATATTCCCGAGGCGGGCCTTGCCATGTCATCGGTCGAAAATCTACTGCATCTGGGAACCCCCGAGCAGATTGCCAAACTGGCAGCTGTATTGAACGTACCCTTTGATGTGGCTGCTCAGGTAACACCGGAAATTCGTCATGATCTGTTGGCTGCCTATAAGGGGGCCACCGCAGCAACCTATCAGGCGGCGATGTTTGTGGCCCAGGATGCCGGTTATACCTCAGGAATGTTGTATAACTTTTTCTCGGTAGCCATTCTCTCGGGTGTAGCGCCTTTGCTGATCTTCATGGGCGTGGGTGCCATGACGGATTTTGGCCCTTTGCTGGCCAATCCCAAAACCCTGCTACTGGGTGCTGCCGCGCAGTTTGGTATCTTCGGAACCGTGCTGGGTGCGGGCTTGATGTCATCGTCGGGGCTGATTGATTTTAACATCAAAGAAGCCGCAGCCATTGGAATCATCGGGGGGGCGGATGGCCCGACCTCCATCTATGTGGCTACCATGCTGGCGCCGCATCTGCTGGGAGCCATTGCCGTCGCTGCTTATTCCTACATGGCGCTGGTGCCTCTGATTCAGCCTCCGATCATGAAAGCCCTGACGACCCCGGAGGAGCGCAAGATCAAGATGAGCCAGCTACGTCACGTAGGTAAAACGGAGAAAATTCTGTTCCCGATCGTATTGCTGGTTCTGGTTGCCTTGTTGCTACCGGATGCGGCACCGCTGCTGGGTATGTTCTGTCTGGGTAACCTGATGCGTGAAAGTGGCGTGGTGGATCGTCTGAGTGACACCGCTCAGAATGCGCTCATCAATATCGTCACGATCGTTCTCGGTTTGTCGGTGGGTGCCAAATTGTCAGCGGATAAATTTCTCGACGTCCAGACGCTGGGTATTTTATTCCTGGGGATGGCGGCGTTCTGTATGGGAACTGCCGCAGGTGTGCTGATGGCCAAATTGATGAACCGTTTTTCTAAGGAAGCGATCAACCCTTTGATTGGCTCTGCTGGGGTCTCAGCGGTTCCGATGGCCGCGCGAGTCTCCAACAAAGTCGGTCTTGAGGCCAACCCTCAAAACTTCCTGTTGATGCACGCCATGGGGCCGAACGTGGCAGGGGTTATCGGTTCAGCGGTTGCGGCCGGCGTGATGATCAAGTTTCTGTCCTAAATCGCCGTAAACAGGTTAGGGGGGTATCGACATGCCGCCTAGCCACGGTCAAAAAAGAGTCACAGACGTGGCTCTTTTTTTGTTTGCCCATGCTGGGCGTAGTGCCAATTTTCCGCCTGAGTTACGCCGGTTTTTACCTATGTGCAGGACGGTGCCGGTTATTTGACAGACAGTGTCGTGAAGTCTTTACTTTTCAGATGCAGTAGCCATCTCAAAAGAGTCCAACTATCCGCGCATGAATAATGAAAATACAATTCTGTTGATCTGCAACAGTGCGGAAAAAGCCGCCAAGATTTCTGTAATCCTGACCTTTGTCGGGGAGCGATTTTTGCTGGCCACACTTGCAGACTGGCAGGCTCGCGTGCGTGACGTTGAGGGCGGGAGTGAAGCCTTCGGTGCCGTGATGATCGATAGCTCCGTCGATGGGGTTCCGGCACTGTTGGATGGGCTTCATGAGTGGGATGCAGGGCTCCCCGTCATCGCATTGGGGGAACTGAATCTGGCGGGCATGGATGATGATGTGCTGGCCAAAAAGATCATATCCCGACTGGACGCGGAACCCCACTACAACAAGTTTATGGATACCCTTTATCGGGCGCAGGTCTATCGGGACCAGTACGCAGCACATCGGGGGCGTTCGCGTCAGCGTGAAATTCTGCTATTTCGATCGCTGGTGGGGACGAGTCGCACCGTGCAGCGCGTGCGGGAAATGATGGCGCAGGTGGCGGATAAAGAAGTCAGCGTCATGATCATGGGGGAGTCTGGAACCGGCAAGGAAGTGGTTGCCCGGAACCTGCATTATAACTCACACCGTCGCAATAAGCCGTTTGTGCCTGTGAATTGCGGTGCCATCCCTGCAGAGTTACTGGAAAGTGAATTGTTCGGCCATGAAAAGGGAGCGTTCACGGGGGCGATTACGGCGCGTGAAGGGCGCTTTGAGTTGGCGCAGGGTGGAACGCTGTTTCTCGATGAGATTGGCGATATGCCTCTGCACATGCAGGTGAAAATTTTGCGCGTGCTGCAGGAAAAAACCTTTGAGCGCGTCGGGAGTAACAAGACCATACAGGCCGATGTGCGCATTATTGCCGCCACGCACAAGAATCTGGAAGAAATGATTGAGAAAGGTGAGTTCCGAGAGGACCTTTATTACCGTCTCAATGTCTTTCCCATTGAAATGCCGCCGTTGCGTGAGCGGGTGGAAGATATTCCATTACTGCTGAATGAATTGATTTCCCGTATGGAGAAAGAAAAGCGCGGATCTCTGCGCTTTAATTCGGCCGCCATTTTGAGCCTCTGTCGGCACGACTGGCCGGGTAACGTCAGAGAGCTGGCCAATTTGGTAGAACGATTGGCCATTATGAATCCTTATGGCGTTGTCGGCTTGCAGGAGTTACCTGCCAAATTTCGTCATATAGATGACGAGGAAGAAGTGGTTGATGTGCCGGCCTATGCCGGTGAGCCTGGATTGATCGGGATTGATCAACCCGCCATGTTGCCGGTCAACGGCATCGACCTCAAAGATTATCTTGCCAATCTGGAAAAAGCCCTGATCAAGCAGGCGCTGGATGATGCCGGTGGCGTGGTGGCGCGTGCCGCCGAAAAACTCCATCTGCGCCGCACTACGCTGGTTGAAAAAGTCCGCAAGTACGGACTCAACTACCAGGACGAATAACCTTCAAGTCCTTCAATCCGTTACGTCTGTTTCATTCTTTTCTGGGTTTCACCTCGTCAAAATCCTGACATCATTCTCAATATATAATCTTAATCTATTGATTTCAATTGCTTTATTAAAGTGGGCAAGCATCCTGCATGGTTAGGGCTGTTAAGGTTTGGTTCGTCGGTGTTTTGACTGAATATCGACCTGATTAAGCAGGAGAGACTGCATGAGCTTGAGCACGACAACAGTACTGGAAGCACTTCCCGCAGGCGTGATCATTCTGAACGCGAAAGGATGTGTGAAGGAATGCAATCCGGCGGCGGTTGCCTTACTGGGTGAGCCTTTGATCGGTGAGCGTTGGGCTGCTGTGATTGAGCGCAGTTTCGCGCCCCAGGAAGATGATGGCCATGAGGTCTCATTGAAGGATGGGCGAAAGCTGTCCGTGCAGACGTGTTCACTGGAGAACGGGCCTGGACAACTGGTGCTGTTGTATGACGTCACTGAGACACGGGTACTTCAGTCCAAGGTAGCCCGTAATGAGCGCCTCTCTCTGATGGGTAAGATGGTCGCGTCGCTGGCACATCAGATTCGCACACCACTGTCGGCCGCCATGCTTTATGCCAGTCAGTTGACTAACCCGAATATGACGCCGGAGTTGGTGGAAAAGTGTTCCCGTAAGTTGGTTTCCCGCCTGAACCACCTTGAACAACAGGTAAAGGACATGCTGATGTTTGCACGCGGCGATTGCCCCCTGGCAGAACGCCTGAGCATCGAAGCGCTATTTCAGTCGATTCAGGCCGCGGCAGAACCTGCCGTTGCCGGTTTGCAATGGCATCTGGAAGGGGGGGATCATTCACTGGTGTGTAACCGTGAAAGTCTGGTTGGCGGCGTGATGAACCTCATCAATAATGCCATCGAGGCCTGTCTGGGCAGTGAAAACCCGAGAATTGATGTGTCGGTCGTGGCCTTGAACGGGTCTTTGCTGATTTCAGTGCAAGATAATGGTCAAGGATTTGACGAGGTCACCGCGCGTCGTCTCAAAGAAGCCTTTTTTACCACGAAAGGTCAGGGGACCGGATTAGGCCTGGCCGTTGTCGACGGCATTGCCCGCGCCCACCATGGCCTGTTTCGGATTACCTCACCAGGACGCGGGCAAGGTGCCTCTGCCGTGCTGGTATTACCTCTACATCATGGCGAGTCCTCCGTGATTCCCATGCCCAAAGCAACCCCAAAAATTGCTCAACCTGAGTCTGCCGTATTAACAGGAGGGTATGCTCATGTCTAAACCGATCATTCTTGTTGTTGAAGATGATTTGGCCTTGCTGGACGCCCTGACGACGACACTTGAAATGTCAGGCTTCGATTACATTGGCGTAGATAGCGCTGAGCAGGCCCTCAAGGTTCTGGGACAAAAACCCGTCGATATGGTTGTCAGTGACATCAATATGCCTGGCATGAATGGCTTTGAGTTGCTGGCAGAAATCCGTCGTCAATTTCCGGGGCAGTCGGTGATCCTGATGACCGCCTATGGTCAGATCAGTCAGGCCGTCTCTGCCATGCAACAGGGTGCGCTGGATTATCTGGTTAAACCGTTCTCTGGTGAACAGCTGGTCAATGCCCTGAACAAATACCAGGGGCAGGTGGTCAGCGAAGTCGAAGCCGATCAGCCCGTGGCAGCTGATCCTGCCAGTAAGCGCGTGTTTCAGTTGGCGCAGCGGGTCGCGGCTACGGATTCAACGGTACTGATCTCGGGCGAAAGCGGGACCGGTAAAGAGGTTCTGGCCCGTTTTATTCATCAGCATTCCGAACGCCGCAAACAACCATTCATTGCCATCAACTGTGCGGCAATTCCCGAAAATATGCTGGAAGCCATGCTGTTCGGACATGAAAAAGGTGCGTTTACCGGCGCTCATGCCAGCATGCCGGGTAAGTTTGAGCAAGCCAACGGTGGAACCCTGCTCCTCGACGAAATCTCGGAAATGGATCTCGGCCTGCAGGCTAAATTGCTGCGCGTACTGCAGGAGCGGGAAGTTGAGCGGATTGGCGGACGCAAAGCCATCAAACTGGATGTGCGTGTGATTGCGACGACCAACCGTGATCTCAAATCTTACGTCGAGGGTGGTAAGTTCCGCGAAGACCTTTACTACCGTTTATCTGTTTTTCCCTTGCAGTGGCAGCCGCTACGCGAACGCAAAGGCGATATCCTGCCTTTGGCTGAACACCTGCTGGCGGTGCACGCGGGTAAAATGAAACTGGTTGCTGTGAATTTCGATAGTCGAGCGCGCCAGGCGTTGTTGGGCTATGACTGGCCGGGCAATGTGCGGGAGTTGGATAACGCAATTCAGCGGGCGTTGATTCTTCAACAAAGTGGCGTGATTTCGGCTGCAGACTTGTGTTTGCAGGGTGGGGCACTGGGCATGATGCCAACCCCAGGCAGCGCACTGGAAAGCGATCTGCTGGATGAGGAAGACGGCAGTGACGATTTTATGGCAGACGTCGATGATGACAACGGTGTACTCGGTCAGGAAATGCGCAATCGTGAGTTTCAGATCATTCTGGATGCACTGCGGGTTGAGCGTGGAAAACGTAACCGGGTGGCCGAAAAGCTAGGGATTTCACCGCGTACCTTGCGATACAAAATCGCGCGGATGCGGGAATGTGGCATAGATGTTGAAAGTTCTTTGTTAACGGCATCGTGACCGTCAAAAATCAGACGTGAACCGAGAGGTGGACAATGGACAACCGGATGGATATTGCGAATGTGCTGGCCGATATTCGGGCCGTGCGGGCTCAGATGGCTCAGTCACACCGAATTCAGGCCGAAGCACTGCCGCAGAAGCCGGGCGTCATTGAAGGGACTGCGGGGCGCCAGGCCGTTACGGAAGCGCCCGGGTTTGGTGACATGCTTAAGCAGGCGGTCAGTAAAGTTGACCAGATGCAGCAGTCTGCCTCGGATTTGCGTAACGCCTACGTCAAGGGGGAGCCCGATGTCGACCTGGCTAAAGTTATGATTGCCTCCCAGAAATCCTCACTTGCCTTCCAGGCGCTGACCCAGGTGCGCAACCGGGTGGTCCAGACCTACGAAGACATCATGAAAATGCCTATCTGATCCTGATCCAGCAGTTACCGGAGCGTGAGCCATGGCCAGTTTGCCAGCAGAAATGAGTAGCGGTGGGTTACCCGCCACCGCCGGTGGGGGTGGAGACGGTGAAAAGCTGATCGAGAACCGCAGCGATATGCTGTTGGGGTTCAACAAGCTCTCTCTCATTCGCCAGCTCGTCCTGATGGTCGGGGCAGCGGCCAGCATCGCATTGGGTATCGCCATTATCCTCTGGGCTAACGAGCCAAGTTACCGTCCTTTGTTCAACGACATGGGGCAATACGATGCGACAGAGGTTGCAGGAATTCTGCAGCAGAATGAAATCAAGTTCAAAGTGGAGCCTAACTCAGGCGCGCTTCTCATTGCCTCTGAAGATATTCACAAAGCCCGTATGCAGCTAGCGTCAGCCGGTATTACCCAGGATCGTGGTGTGGGTTTTGAGTTACTGGATAAGGAAACCGGGTTGGGTACCAGTCAGTTCATGGAAACCACCCGTTATCGCCGGGGGCTGGAAGGCGAGCTGGCGCGAACCATTTCCAGCCTGCGTAACGTTAAGAGTGCGCGGGTGCATCTGGCGATCCCCAAAGACAGCGTGTTTGTGCGCGATAATCGCAAGCCTTCGGCATCTGTACTGCTGGAACTCAGCGGAACCCGCTCCGTTGGTGCTCAGCAGGTGGAGGCGATTGTTAATCTGGTGGCAGGCAGTGTGCCGCAGATGGACCAGAAAGATGTGGCGGTCGTCGATCAGGCGGGGAATCTGTTGTCCGCCAATTCGCTGTCTGAGCAGGATAAACAGACCAGCCGTGAGTATGAATATGCCCGCCGCATGGAAGAACTGCTGACCCGTCGGGTGAACAGCATTCTGGACCCGGTGATTGGTGCCAGTCGTTTCCGCGCTGAAGTATCCGCTGACGTCGATTTTACCGCCATCGAGCAGGCGGAAGAGGTTTTTAATCCCGATCAACAAGCGATTCGCAGCGAACAGGAGTTGGGTGAGCAGCGTGGGCCGGCAGGCGATCAGGGGGTTCCCGGTGCGCTCAGCAATCAACCGCCCGGGGCAGCCGCTGCGCCTGAGCAAGCCAATGCTGCGGGTGCAGCAGGCACCACGCCTCCTGTGACCGATATCCGTAAACAGTCCATTCGTAACTACGAAGTTGACCGGACGGTGAGCTATATCAAACATCATCAGGGTAAGATTGCACGTTTGACCGTTGCCGTTGTGGTGGACGATCTCAAGAAGGTGAATCCTGAGACAGGGGAAATCACCTATCAGCCCTGGCCCGCGGCAGAGCTGGATCGCCTGGCCCAGTTGGTGAAGGATGCCGTAGGTTTTTCAGCCTCACGGGGAGACAGTGTCAATGTGATCAACACCCCGTTCCTGGCGGAAGAAATGGAGGTGTCCGCCATAGAGGTACCCATCTGGGAACAGGTCTGGTTCCGTGATTTGCTCAAGTGGAGTATTGCCTTCCTGATTGTGCTGGTATTGGTGTTCGGCGTGATTCGTCCGACCTTCCGTAACCTCCTCAGCAATGGCGCGGATGAAAAACAGTTGGCACTGGCCGGTGATGAAGATGGTCTGGCCGAATTGGAAAAATTGTCTACCATGTCTGAAGGGGATATCGGTCTGTCGACCTCAGGTGACTTTGTTTTGCCGGGGGCCTCCGAGGGGTATGAAAAACAAAAGAATGCGTTGAAGGGACTCATCGCAGAAGATCCGGGGCGCGTCGCGCAGGTGGTCAGGCAATGGGTAATGGCGGATGAGTGAGGAACAGGCCAAAGGTAAAAAGAAAATGAGCAGGGTGGACCAGGCGGCCATCCTGCTGATGTCGTTGGGGGAAGCGGATGCGGCTCAGATCCTGAAGCACATGGGGCCTAAGGAAGTGCAACGGGTGGGCGCACAGATGGCCAAGCTTTCAAATGTCACTCAGGACATGGTTGAAGAAGTTACCTCCGAGTTTCTTGAAGCCGTGGGTGGCCAGACCGGTCTTGGTATTGGGGCTGACGACTATATCCGTAAAATGCTGACGCAGGCACTGGGGGAAGATAAGGCCAGTAGTCTGATTGACCGCATTCTGATTGGTGGCAACACCACCGGTCTTGATACCCTCAAGTGGATGGAGTCGCGTGCGGTCGCCGACATGATTCGCTACGAACACCCCCAAATTCAGGCCATTGTGATTTCCTATCTGGATCCAGACCAGTCGGCTGAAATTCTCGCGAACTTTGACGAAAAAGTGCGCCTCGATATTGTGATGCGGGTTGCCGCTTTGGAAACGGTGCAGCCGCAGGCCCTGCAGGAGCTCAATGCGATTCTGGAAAAGCAGTTCTCGGGCGGAGCATCCGGGCAGACCAGCAAGATCGGTGGCGTCAAACGGGCGGCTGACATCATGAACTTCATGGAGTCCAGCATCGAAGGGCCGTTGATGGATTCGATCAAGGAAGTTGACAATGATCTGGGGACTGCGATTGAAGATCTGATGTTTGTCTTTGACAATCTCAAGGATGTGGATGACCGGGGTATTCAGGCGCTCTTGCGGGAAGTGTCTTCGGATAATCTCATTCTGGCATTGAAAGGCTCTGACGAAGAGCTGAAAGAGAAGATCTTCAAAAATATGTCCAAGCGTGCGGCCGAATTGCTACGGGATGACCTGGAAGCGAAAGGTCCCGTTAAGGTGTCTGAAGTTGAAACCTCTCAGAAAGAAATTCTCACCATTGCGCGGCGCATGGCCGATGCCGGTGAAATATCGCTGGGAGGCTCGGGTGAGGCTATGCTTTAAGGTCATGGCCTTAAGTATGGAACGGCAGACCTATGCCCCCCGATCATAAATCCCCCCCGGAAACCCCTCCTGAAACACTGACAGCCTATGAGCGCTGGGAGCTCCCCGTCATGGGCGATTCAGGTTCAGCTTCACGCACCGCGGAGGGGGCGGCAAAACCCTCGGCCGCCAAGGCCGCGCCGGGGCCGCAGAAGCCTGTCAAGCCGCCGACAGCAGCAGAACTGGAAGCCATCCGCGAAGCCGCCTATAAAGAGGGTCTGGATCAAGGTCGCCATGACGGACTGAAACTGGGGCGTGAGTCCGGTCTGGCCAAGGGGCTGGAGGAAGGGCGCAAGCAAGGGATGGCGGAAGGGCAAAAAAAGGGCCAGGAGTTGGCTTTCAAGACCCACGGCGACAAGATAACCCGTCAACTTCAGCATCTCGAACAGACTATTCAGGCACTGGCTAAACCCCTGGAGCAGGATCGGCAGGCGATAGAAGAGGCCCTTTTGCGACTGGTTCAGTCGGTGGCCAAGGCCGTGACCTACCGTGAACTGACGCTTCCTTCGGAAACGATTCTGGCGGTGATCCAGGGCGCCCTGGCGCTCCTGCCTGAGAATGAAGGACTACTTAAGATCACCCTGCACCCCGACGATCTGGAGTTTATTCGCAGTCATTCCGGCGGCGTAGATAAATCCTGGCACCTCCTGGCGGACGCACAGATCGCGGCGGGGGGCTGTAAAGTAGAGAGTCGGCATTCAGTGATTGATTTCACCCGGGAAAAAAGATTTCAACAAGTCATCGATCAGTTATTGGCGCGCAAGGTCGATGAGGCCGCTGCTGAGGCGCACCGCCGCGAGGCAGAGGTTCTGGCTGCTGGGCGCGAGTCGGTGACTGACCAGGATGATGCATCTGAGCCTGCCGACGCTTCATCGCCGGAGGCCAATCATGACGGCTAGTCTGGCTCAGCGACTGGATCTACTGCGGGACTGCGTGCCCTTGCGTGCACGTCCTGAAATCTGGGGACGTCTGACCCGGGTGGTTGGCCTTACGCTTGAGGCGGTGGGTTGCCCCATGATGTTGGGTGATCGCTGCCTGATTGAAACCCGGGGTGGGCGCAGTGTTGAGGCTGAAGTTGTCGGTTTTGCCGAGCAGAAGCTTTACCTGATGCCACTGACGTCGGTGGAGGGCTTGCAGGCAGGGGCTCTCATTCGTCCCCTGGGTGGAGCCGGCAATATTTCGGTCGGCATGCAGCTCCTGGGCCGCGTGCTGGACGGTACAGGGCAGCCGCTGGATGGCAAAGGCCCATTGCGTGCCCATGAACAGGTGGGGTTGCAGGGGGCGCCGATCAACCCCTTGCATCGGGCACCGATCCGCAGTCGCCTGGATGTCGGTATCCGCGCGATCAATGCCTTATTGACAGTGGGGCAGGGTCAGCGATTGGGGCTGTTTGCGGGTAGCGGTGTCGGTAAAAGTATGCTGCTAGGCATGATGACCCGTTTTACCTCGGCAGATATCACGATCGTTGGCCTCATCGGTGAACGGGGACGCGAAGTTAAAGAGTTCATAGAGGATATTCTTGGAGAAGAGGGCTTGGCGCGTTCGGTGGTGATTGCCTCTCCTGCGGACGATTCGCCCCTTATGCGTCTTCGGGCGGCCGTGTTGACGACGCGTATTGCTGAATATTTCCGGGATCAGGGTAAAAACGTGTTGTTGTTGATGGATAGTTTGACACGTTATGCACAGGCGCAACGGGAAATTGCGTTGGCCATCGGTGAGCCACCGGCCACCAAAGGTTATCCGCCCTCGGTCTTTGCCAAATTACCGCAGTTGGTGGAGCGTGCTGGTAACGGCGAGCCCGGTGGTGGCTCTGTGACGGCGTTCTACACCGTGCTGACCGAAGGGGATGACCAGCAGGACCCCATTGCGGACGCTGCCCGAGCCATTCTCGACGGGCATTTCGTGCTGAATCGGCGTCTGGCCGAAGAGGGGCATTATCCGGCGATTGACATTGAAGCCTCCATCAGTCGGGTCATGCCGCAAATTGTCGATAAGGATCATCTGCAGCGGGCTCAGCGCTTCAAGCAGCTGTATGCGCGTTACCAGCAGACTCGGGATCTGATCAGTGTGGGAGCCTATGCGCCGGGCTCCGACAAAGAAACGGATCTGGCGATTGAGCGTCAACCCCATTTCAAACGATTTTTACAACAGGGACTGCATGAGTCCTCGCCTTTGCCCGCCAGCTTTCAGGCCTTGCAGCAGGTGCTGGGCAAAGCGGACAAGGTGGATAAAGCATGAAGCGAAGTCAGCGTTTGCAGTTTGTGCTGGGGCTGGTGCGCAAGGAGGAAGATGAGGAAGCCAAACGCATGGGGCAGTTACGGGCACAACTCAGTGAGGCTGAGAGCAAACTGCATGAGCTGCAAACCTATCTGCAGAACTACCATGATGAGTTGCGTCAGCAGGTGCATTCGGTTTCACAGGCGCGTGGTCTGCAGATCTATCATGATTTTATCACTAAATTGGGTGTGGCCATTGAGCATCAGCAGCGGCAGGTCAATTTTGTCAAAAGCCGACTCGAGCGACAAACCGCCGTGTGGGTGAAAATTAATGCCAAGCGCAAGAATATGGAGGCTTTCATTGAGCGTTGCTCCAATGAGGAGGAGGCACTGGCCGAAAAGAAATTGCAGCGCTTGCTGGACGATGCACAGGCATGGCGGCGGGAGGTCTCTGACTGAGTTTTAGTCTGCTGAACTGCAAGGAAAAATTGTCATAGACAAAGTTCGGTAGAGCGTTTCTAATGAATTCGACGGTCTAGTTGTGCATTAGACTTTTTTTTATTGAAATCCTGCTACACTCTTTAGAGAAGTTACGGAAATCAGGTTGTCGTCTTGTTTCGGGAGAAAGTTCATGTCCATCACGACCAGCAGATCCGCAGACGGTTCTGAATTGGTGATCAGCATCAAAGGTCGCTTTGATTTCAGTTCACATCAGGCATTCAGGGATGCCTATGAGGGGGCTGGTGGCGCCGACGTTAACTACAAAATCGATATGTCAGAAACAACCTATCTGGATAGTTCAGCACTGGGCATGCTGTTGTTGCTGAGGGATTATGCCGGAGGGGATAAGGCGCACATTCAGATCGTGAATTGTAATTCGGATGTTCGCAAGATTCTGACGATTTCCAATTTCGAACAGCTCTTCAAGATCGTCGCCTAGGGGCTTTGCCATGAAGCGTGAAAGTCCAGATGACTTTCAGTCTGAAGGGGTGATTGCCAATCGCAATCTCAAAATTCTGATTGCGGATGATAACCTGACAGATCGCATGATACTGCAGACCCTGGTGAAAAAGCAGGGGCATCAGGTCGTGACAGCGGTTGATGGTCAGGAAGCCGTGGAGCTGTTCGAGGTTGAGTCCCCCGACATCGTTCTGCTCGATGCACTGATGCCTCGCAAAGATGGTTTTGAGGCGGCCCGTCTGATTAAGGACGCGGCCGGTGAGCAGCTGATTCCCATTATTTTTCTGACCTCGCTGAGTGATGCGGAGTCTCTGGCGAAGTGTCTGGAGGCAGGAGGGGATGACTTCCTCTCTAAACCCTACAATCCCGTGATCCTCAGAGCCAAGATCAATGCCTTTAACCGGATGCGGCAGATGCACATGACGCTGCAGCAGCAGCGGGATCAGATTGCAGATCATAACCGCCACATGCTACATGAGCAGCAGGTGGCCAAGTCCGTCTTTGACAATGTCGCGCATAATGGTTCTCTGAGTGCCCCGAACATCAAGTACTTGTTGTCCCCGCTCTCGGTGTTTAACGGTGATGTTCTGCTGGCCTGCATGAAACCCTCGGGTGGTATGCATGTTCTGTTGGGAGATTTCACCGGACACGGTTTGCCTGCAGCCATTGGCGCCATGCCCATGGCTGAGATTTTTTATGGCATGACCCGTAAGGGCTTTGCGTTGACCGATATCATTCGGGAGATCAACCGGAAGCTTAAGGTCATACTGCCGGTCGGATTTTTTTGTTGTGCCTGTATGGTGGATCTGTGCCTGGATCAGGAAGAAGTTGAAATCTGGATTGGTGGCTTGCCCGAATTCGTGTTACGCCGAGGGTCCGACATTCAAATGATTAAATCCAATCATTTGCCCTTGGGTATTCTGTCCTCGGAAGGATTTCGCACCAACACCTATCGCATGGAAATGAAATATGGCGACCGTCTTTACATGTGGTCGGATGGCATCATTGAAGCGGCTAACGCGCATGGGGATATGTTTGGCGATGCGCGGCTGATGCAGCTCTTCAAGTCGGCACCCGAAGGGGCCAGTTTGTACGAAAAAATTCGAGAGGATGTCCTGAGCTTTATTGGCGATCAGCAGGCATCGGATGATCTGACGCTGATCGAGCTGACCATGATGCCGTCTGAAGACTTGATCGAGGAAGGTAAGGACAATGTCAGAGCGTCGTCAATCGGACCGCGTGACTGGAAGTTTTCCTATGAGTTGCGAGGCGAGTCGCTCAGAGATTTTGATCCGGTACCTGTCGCATTGAACCTGGTGATGGAGGTGCCGGAACTCCGCTCGCGAAGCGGCGAGATTTACACCATCATCATAGAGCTCTACAGCAACGCCCTTGAGCATGGCCTGCTGGGTATGGACTCCGCGATGAAGTCGACCTCAGATGGTTTCATGGCATACTACAAGCTGCGGGAGGAGCGTCTGAATCATTTGGAGGGGCAGTTTGTCCGTATCCAGGCAGATCATCAGCCGCATGCCGGCGGCGGCGTGCTTCGCATCCAGGTTGAAGACAGTGGCCCTGGTTTTGATTATGGGAAAACCGATGCGAAGGGGAATCTGGAAGACTTTTCCAAGTTCAGTGGTCGGGGTATTCCGCTGCTTAGGAAACTGTGTCGATCTGTTCAATATTTTGGCAGCGGCAACTGTGTGTATGTCGAATTTGAGTGGTTCAAGGAGGCGGCGGGATCATGAGTGATGCCAGGCTAAATCGCCAGATGCTGGCTGAATTGCGTGCGGTGATGGAAGATGAGTTTACTCTTTTACTTGAAACCTTTTTTGCTGATACAGAGCAACGTCTGGATGCCATTCAGCAGGGCTTGAGCGAGGGGAATCCTGAGGCGTTCAGCCGGGCCTGTCATAGTTTGAAAGGCAGTGCGTCTAACCTGGGGTTGGAACTGTTGCGTGCGCTGTGCAAGAAGGGTGAGGATCTGGGGCGTCAGGGAAGCCTGGAGGGCGCTGCAGAGGTCATTGCTCAAATCAGGGCTGAGCTTGAAGCGCTGGCCCCCTTGTTGCGAGCAGAAATGGCGACCAGCTAATTGCCCTCTTACTTAATTCCCAATTTTGCGTCGTAAACCCAAACCGACAAGGCCCAGTGCCAGCAGTGTCAGCGTAGCAGGTTCGGGAACCACTGCAAAACTCTTCTCCAGCGTAGTGCTCAGCGTTTTGTTAATTTCCATGCGATCACCGTAGGTGGGGCTATCTTCCCACTGGTGACTCACCCAGTAAGTGGGCAGCGAATCGCTGCTTTCGCTCATCGAAGCCTGATCGGTAGCAACTGCGCCTGACATCCGTGTCGCGTCCAGCGCAACTGAACCATTTACCTCATAAGCAGCGGCGTGCCCGGTAAACAGCAGTGTGGCGATGGTCAGCGTGATAACTTTAAACATGGCCTTAAGCCTTCCTTTCCTTTGGATCTGTATGTTAATAAGCAAAAAAAGAGCCATGTTGGTAATATCATGAATTTAAAGGGAAAAACGTAAGTTCTGCTGAGTCGTGTAGGATGCTCGCGTAAAAAAAGCTGACACTTTGCAGGTGTCCTGTCTCAGAACGTAAAAATCCGCGACAATGGTAAAAACCGAAATGTACCCGAAATTGGCCTGATCTGTGCTTCTTACCCTGAAACGAGGCTGAGCGGTGATAGCTTGCCGCCCACTGTTGGATATTTCTGAGTAGCTAATGGATTCGAGGGTTACATGAAAGAGCTTGTTTCATCACTGCTGAATCTCAAACTGACTGCGGAGGCGCCGACCACACGGGGGCGCGCTTCGCGTGACGAATCTCCGGGTGACATGCAGACCAGCTTTGAGCGGTCGTTGGCGCGGACTCGGCAGGCTGAGGACCAACGGCAACTGAAATCCACCGTCTCCCGGTCTGAGGATCGGAGCCCGCGACAACCTGAACGGGTAGAGCGGTCAGCGGCAAAACGCTCAGATGATCGACCTGCCAGGCGGCAGGAGCTTGCCGAGCGTCATGAACCTGCCCGCAGCCAGCCTGAAACAGCGGAGAGCGCCAAATCATCACGCGTGGAGACCGACGCGCATGATCAGGCCGCCGCCTCGAAAGAAGTGGCTGATGGGGCAAATACAGAAGTCGGAACGACTGCAGAGTCGGGCGTGAAGGGTGAAGCCCAGGGCGACAAGAAAACCGCCGGGGATGAAGCTCTGGCGGCAGGGGTTGTAGTGGAGGGTGATGAGGCCTCGACAGTTGATGTGGCACTGGCGCCTGATCCGGCCCTGCTGTTGAGTATTACTGGTGAGGTTAATACACCTGTCATCGCCGAAGAGGGGGCTTCTGTCACCGAGGGCGAATTGGCGGTGGCGGTTGAGAGTGAGCTAACGGACGCGTCGATGTTGGAAACGGCTGGCGGAGAAGGGGCCGATGCGACGGCTCTCGAACCTGGCGCGGCAGCCGTGGCGCGGCAGGTGCTGCACTCAGCTCAGGGGAAGAAGGCGCAGAAGCCGATACAGAGGGTTCACCGGGGCAGGGTCGCAATCCGGCAGCCTTGGCAGGACTGATGGAGCGCATGCAGAGTGCGCCTGGAAAAAGTGATCCGATGGCTGCGGCGGGTCAGGAGATGGGGCGTGCCATTGACGCAGCTGCGCTGAAAGCCCTGAATGCCGCTGCTTTGACGACGGTTGCGAGTCCGGTTGCCCTGCAGGCCGCTTTAGGGGGGAGCAATCCGATCGCCTCCGGCAATGTGATGACACTGCCGGGGAATCTGTTAGGCCAGGGCGCAGCGTTTGCGGCCATGCAGTCTGCAGTGGGTGGGGATATGTTTGGTGAAGAGCTTGCCCAGAAAATGTCCCTGTTTGTAGGGAAGGGCCTGCAGAGTGCGCAGCTTATCCTGAATCCTGCCGAGTTAGGGCCACTCGAAATTAAATTGCATCTGCATAAGGATCAGGCTCAGATCCAGGTGCAGTCGTCTGTTCCCATGGTGAGAGAGCTGGTGGAAGCCTCTGCGCAGCGTCTGCGAGACATGCTGGCGGAGCAGGGGGTTGAGCTCTCGCGCTTCGACGTCGGTGCGCGTCATTCCGGACAGGAGCAGGGTAATAACGGTCAGGGGCGTGAGGCCGGTGGCAGTGCAGGTGAACCCGGTGACGAAACGGCATCGGGCAGCACGGCACAGACGCTGGTGCTGAAATCAGATCAGTTGGTTGATTTCTACGCCTGAGCGGAAGTCTGTCGTTGAGCCTTCGAGTGCTCCAAGTTGGTCTACACTGAAAGGAAAATCAACGCATAAGCAGGATTTGTAATGGCAGAAGAAAAGAAAGCTGAGGCGGCGGCGGAAGCCCCGGCTGGCAAAAAGAAAATGATCATTATCATCGCCGTGATCGCAGTGATTGCGATTGCCGCCAGTGTCGGTGTAACGCTGTTCCTGATGGGGGGCAGTGACGAACCCGCGGCTGAGGCAGAGGCGGCGCCTGCAGAGCCCGTGAAACAACCGGCCCAATATCTCGAACTGAAACCGGCGATCATCGTGACCTACTCCTACAAGGGGAAGCAACGTTTTATTCAGGTGCAGCTGAGCGTCATGGCGAGGGATTCCGCTGTGTTGGATGCGGTTGAACTGCATACACCGGTCATTCGTAATCGCCTGATCAACGCCTACGGAGGCAAGGATTTTGATTCGCTGCAGACCCATGAAGGGCGGACGGCGCTTTTGGAAGAAAGCAAGGCAACGATTAATTCCATCCTTCAGGAACAGAAAGTGTCGGGAGAAGTCGAAACCGTGTTGTTCCAGAATCTGGTGCTGCAGTAGCAGTGAGGCCACGACGCGATGCAAGACCTGCTTTCCCAAGACGAGATTGATGCCCTTCTCCATGGTGTGGACGATGGGGACATTGACACTGAAGACGATCAGGATAATGCGGGCATACGTTCCTATGACCTGACCAGTCAGGATCGCATTGTCCGGGGTCGGATGCCGACGCTGGAGATGATTAACGAACGCTTTGCCCGCTATACCCGAATCAGTCTCTTCAATTTGCTCCGCCGCAATGCTGATGTGGCGTCAGGGGGCGTTCAGATTCTCAAATTCGGCGAATATATTCATACCCTGTATGTTCCAACCAGTCTGAATCTGGTCAAGGCGCGTCCCCTGCGCGGAACGGGCCTGTTCATTTTGGATGCCAAGCTGGTTTTTAAGCTGGTGGACAATTTTTTCGGGGGCGATGGTCGACACGCCAAAATTGAGGGGCGGGAATTTACGCCGACCGAAATTCGGATCGTGCAAATGGTGCTTGAGCAGGTTTTCGTTGATATGAAGGAAGCCTGGAACGCCGTTATGAAAATTGACTTTGAATATGTGAGTTCGGAAGTCAATCCGGCCATGGCCAACATCGTCAGTCCCAGTGAGGTCGTGGTCGTTAGCACCTTTCATATCGAACTTGATGGCGGTGGCGGTGATCTTCATCTGGCGCTGCCGTATTCCATGATTGAACCGATTCGGGAGGTGCTGGATGCAGGCGTGCAAAGCGACATCGACGATGTGGATGAACGCTGGGTAAATGCTCTCCAGCACGACATTCTCGACGCGATGGTGCCGATCAATGGGGCGGTTGTGAAAGAAAAAATAACCCTGCGGCAGCTGTCGAAATTAAAGAAAGGCGACATTATTCCGATCGAAATGCCCGAGACCATGGTGATTACGGCCAATGGGGTGCCTATTTTTACCGGCAAGCTTGGACAGTGCGAAGGTAATCTGGCGCTGAAAATTCTGAGTAAGATCAAACGCTCAACCACGAACACTTCTAAATCACCTTTAATAACGACGAAACAAGGCTCTGCGGAGCCTTCGGGATAAGACATGGCGGACGAACCAGAAAACAAAAAGGTCGAAGACGAGGCGCTGGCCGACGAGTGGGCGGCCGCGCTCGAGCAACAGGAGGGGGATGCGTCGGGCAATGTCGAGGATGATTGGGCAGCGGCCATGGCAGAAGCGGAAGCAGCCGACGGCATGAAGGTCGATGCAGATATTCAATCGGCTTCGTTTGAAAACTTTGAAACGCGTGGGCCGACCAGTGTTCCGGGTGCACCCGATCTTGATGTGATCCTGGATATCCCGGTGACGATTTCCATGGAGGTTGGAAACACACAGATTGCCATTCGCAATTTACTGCAGCTCAACCAGGGGTCCGTTATCGAGCTGGACCGCCTGGCCGGCGAGCCGCTGGATGTTCTCGTTAACGGAACACTGATTGCGCATGGTGAAGTGGTGATGGTTAACGAAAAATTCGGCATCCGTCTGACGGATGTCATCAGTCCGACAGAACGGATCAAGAAACTGAGGGGGTAGTCTTATGGAAACAACAGTCATGGGAATTTCGCAGGCAGGACAGGTCGTAGCCGCGCTGGCCACGGTCGTGGCGCTGATTATGGTGACTGCGTGGTTCATGCGGCGTTTTGTGGGTATCAGTGGGGGAGCCGGAAAGCAGTTGCGGGTGATCGCGGCGATCAGCGTTGGCAACCGGGAGCGGATTGCCGTGGTGGATGTGGCGGGCCGTCAAATAGTTGTCGGAATTACGGCGCAACAGATTTCCAGCCTGGGAGAGCTTGAAGAACCTATTGATAATCCAGAGGCTGAGGGCGAATTTGCACGAAATTTGCAAAAACTTTTACGGCGTTCGGATAGCGACGTAAAAGGCGAATTGGATGAACTTCGGTAGGCTTAAACCACTTTTTCTTCTCACCCTGTTCCTTATCGGTCTGGCAGCCCCTTCCTGGGCCTATGCACAAATTGAAGGGTTGCCAGCCCTCAAATTGATTACCAATCCCGACGGCACGCAGGAGTATTCCGTAACGCTCCAGGTGTTGTTGCTCATGACGGCCTTCACCTTCATCCCGGCGATGTTGATGATGATGACGTCCTTCACTCGCATCGTGATTGTGTTTGCCATTCTGCGCCAGGCGATCGGCCTGCAACAGTCACCGTCCAACCAGATTATTATCGGATTGTCGCTGTTTCTGACCTTTTTCATTATGGCGCCCGTGTTTAAGGAGGCGAACGAAACGGCCATTCAGCCTTACCTGGAAGAAAAAATGCCCTTGCAGGAGGCGTTTGACATCGGCATCAAACCGCTGCGCACCTTTATGCTGGCGCAGACGCGATCTGAAGATATCAATGTGTTTGTGCGTCTGGCAGATGAGGAAGGGAAGTACGAATCGGTTGAGACCGTGCCGCTGAATATTTTGCTGCCCGCCTTCGTGACCAGTGAACTGAAGACCGCTTTTCAGATCGGCTTCATGATTTTTATACCCTTTCTGATTATCGACATGGTGGTGGCCAGTGTGCTGATGGCCATGGGGATGATGATGCTGTCTCCCATGATCATTTCGTTACCGTTCAAGATTATGTTGTTTGTGATGGTTGATGGCTGGCTCCTGATCATGGGTACGCTGGCTGCGAGTTTTGGCTTGTAGGGGGCTCTACGATGACACCCGAAGTCGTTTTGGACATTTTTCGTGAAGCATTGTGGCTGATCGTCACGTTGGTGTGTTTGATTATTCTGCCGAGTCTGGCCGTTGGTCTGCTGGTCAGTATTTTTCAGGCGGCCACCCAGATCAACGAACAGACGCTGAGTTTTTTGCCGCGTTTTGTTATGACGATACTGGTCATCATCGTGGGGGGGCCATGGATGCTGACGCAGCTCATGGATTACTTCACGAACCTGATGAAGAATATTCCGTACGTGATCGGCTAAAAAAATGTTCGAGTGGACCGATGCGCAGATAGGGGGATGGGTCGGTATGCATCTGTGGCCTTTCTTTCGCATTGCGAGTTTCTTTATGGTGATCCCGATTATCGGTACCCAACTGGTCCCCGGCCGGGTGCGAATGCTCCTGGCGCTGCTCCTGACGATTCTGCTGGTGCCGTCCTTACCCCCAGTGCCGACCCTGGATCCCCTGTCTTTGCCTGCACTGACGATTACCTTGCAGCAGGTTGGCATTGGTGTGTTCATGGGCTTTAGTGTTCTGACCCTGTTTCAATTGTTCATTATTACCGGGCAGATTCTGGCGATGCAGATGGGGCTGGGATTTGCCTCGATGGTGGATCCGACCAACGGAATTACCGTCGCGGGTCTCAGCCAGTTTTACCTGATGCTTATTACCTTGGTATTTTTGGGGATGAACGGCCATCTGGTGTTGTTTGAGACACTGGCCGAGAGTTTTCGCATGATGCCGGTCGGCGGCGCTTTTTTCTCCGCCGATGCCTGGTGGCAACTGGCGGGTCGGATCAGTTGGATGTTTGCCAGCGGACTCATGATCGCCTTACCCGCCGTCACTGCGCTATTGATTATCAACATATCACTGGGGGTTATGACCCGTGCAGCGCCACAGATGAACATCTTTTCGCTGGGCTTTGGCCTGACAGTGATACTGGGGCTGGTCATTTTCTGGGTAACCCTTGCAGGGCTCTTGCCGCAGTTCAATGGCCTGTCCGAACAAACCTTCTCCTTTATGCGCGATATCCTTCGGGATGCAGGTCAGCAACCATAGGCGGGCGACATGGCTGAGAACGAGAACGGAACCGAGAAAAGTGAACAACCGACCGCGCGAAGGCAGCAGAAGGCTCGGGATAAGGGGCAGGTTCCCCGTTCCAAGGAGTTGGCGACGACGGCTGTGCTGATTTTGGGCGCTATCGCGTTGCTGGTTTTCGGCCAGGGAATCGCTGAGGGGGTGGCCCGCGTTTTTTATTTCAGCTTTGATCTGCCACGAGAAGCCATTTTTGAAACCAAGGCGATGTCCACTTATTTGCTGGCCATCACCCAGGATATAGTCGTGTCGATGGCGCCGTTCATGCTGGTCATGGTGGCGGCGGCGATCATTGGCAATATTGGTCTGGGCGGCTGGAACTTTTCGCTTGAGGCACTGGGTTTTAAATTCAGTAAACTCAATCCGATCAACGGCCTTAAGCGAATGGTCTCGCTCAATTCACTCGTGGAGTTGGGCAAAGCGCTTGGCAAGACGTTGATTGTCGGGCTGGTCGCCTGGTTTATCATTCGCAGTGATATCCCTGATTTACTGGAAATGGGGCGGGAGGATGTGGCGGTCAGCATCGTGCATGCCTGCAAGCTGCTGGCCTGGACCTTTCTTTGGCTGGCCTGCTCACTCATTTTGATTGCAGCGATCGATGTGCCGTTTCAGACCTTCCAGCACCTCAAGGAATTGAAAATGACCAAGCAAGAGGTCAAGGAAGAGTTCCGTGATACCGAAGGTAAGCCTGAGGTCAAAAGCAAGGTTCGCCAGATCCAGTTCAACATGGCGCAACAGCGAATGCTGCAGGATGTGCCAAAGGCCGACGTCGTCATTACCAACCCGACCCACTATTCGGTTGCGCTGAAATATGATTCCAAGGTCAATCGGGCCCCCATCGTGCTCGCCAAGGGTGCGGATCATATGGCCCTTAAGATCAGGGAAATCGCTAAGGCGCATAAAGTTGAACTGGTGAACTCGCCACCCCTGACCCGTTCAATTTATTACCACTCTGAAGTAGGCCAGGAGATTCCTTCAGGACTCTATCTGGCGGTCGCGCAGATCCTGGCCTATGTCTTCCAGCTGCGTCGTTTCCGTCGTGGCTGGGGCGCTAAACCTGGCACGATTCCGCCCTTTGAGATTCCGACTGAATTACGTCGGGATTGATCTCTGGACCCGGCTGTTGTCGGTCGGTGTTTCATGGCACACTTCACGCTGGTGAATGCTGCGAGGGAAGACACACAATGGACGATGCAGGCAAGGCAAGCGTGCTGACACCGGAACATCTGAACGAGTTGAAAGAATGCAAGCGTCTGCTGGAACAGACGTCTTTCATTATGAAGGCCACGAATGCTCTGGGTAGCCCGCTTGAAAAGGGGCTTGCCTTACTGCCAGCCCCGGTGCAGGGTTCACTGGCTAAAGCAACCACCGTGTCGCTCGACAAAGCTATGGAGTGGGCGGTGAAATCCATGGATCATCAGGGCATAGAATCCTATCCGCGCTTACATATGGCAGCAGCGGCGCTCTCCGGTGCGGTGGGTGGCGCATTTGGTTTGCCCGCACTGGCCCTGGAGTTGCCCGTATCGACCCTGGTCATTTTGCGGGCTATTGCGGATATTGCCCGTGCCAATGGTGAGGATCTCACAGACCCGGAAACCCGTCTGCAATGTCTGTCAGTGTTTTCGATGGGCGGGCTGACGCGGGAGGATGATGCCGCCGAAGCGGGTTATTATGCGTTGCGCTCCTCGCTGGCGGGCCTGGTTTCGGAGGCGACCGCACATCTGGCAGGCAAGCACAGTGCTGATAAACTGGTGAAACAGTTGCCCTCATTGCTGGCCCTGTTGTCGAAAATTGCCGCGCGTTTCAAAATTCAGGTCTCGGAAAAAGCCATGGCCCAGTTGGTTCCCCTGGCGGGTGCGGCTGGCGGTGCAATGATCAACACCCTGTTCATGGATCATTTTCAAGGCGTCAGTCGCGGCCATTTCACCATTCGGCGACTCGAACGGCTTTACGGGGAAAACACGGTGCGACAGGCCTACGATGCCATCGCCCTGACGGCTGCCAAGTCCTGAGCGACTCAGGACTTGACTCGCTCATACGCCTCCCGGATCTGCTGTGCTTTTTCAGTCGCCAGCTTCATCATTTCCTCAGGGAGACCTTTAGCCACCAGTTTGTCGGGATGGTGCTGGCTCATCAGACGTCGATAGGCTTTTTTGACCTCATCCTGTGAGCTGGAGGGCGAAACCCCCAGAATGGCATAAGCTTCGTCGCGGGTCAGTCCTTCATTGCGCGGGTTTTGCGTCTGATGCCCGTGCGTTTGGCCGGTGCGTTGACCGGAGCGAATCAGCACTTCAATCTGGCGAAGGGTCTGCTCCTGAAAGCCCAGCCAGTGGGTGATTTCCAGTAGCAACGCAGACTCGGCAGGATGAATTTGCCCGTCCACGTAGGCCGCCTGTACCTGAATTTCCAGGAACATGCGCAGGAGGTTGGTGCGGCGGTGACATTCGCGGCGAAGTTGATCAATAACGCCTTTCAGGGGAAAGCGTGTCTGCTTGCCTTCGTTGAACAAGCGGATGGCCGCCTGTCGCATGTCGGGTGGCAGTTGCATCTGGCGCATCACCTGCTCGGCCAACTGAATCTCATCCCGGGTCACCTGTCCGTCAGCCTTGGCGACGGCGCCCATGACCGCGAAGGTGGCGGTAAAAAAGGCCATCTGTACGCGCTCTTGCCCCCCTTCGGATTCCGTCCCCTGGGCAGATGCGTGGCGACGTGAGGACGCATCAAGGTTGTGACCCAGCGCGACGCCGACCAATGCGCCCAATGGACCTCCCACCAGATAGCCAAACGTTCCCCCAATCAATTTTCCCCACCAACTCATGGCCTGCTCCTTGTCTGCATCGAGAGGGATATTCTATCGGTTTGTCTTGAGGCTGACGATGCTTTCACATCAGGGGTGTGGCATTTCCGGAGAGTAGATTTCGCTGCGATTGCGGCCTTGACGCTTGGCCTGATAGAGCGCCAGATCAGCTTCATGTAGGCATTGGCTCAGTGGGATGTTGTCATTGGGAATTAACACCCTAAGCCCGATGCTGATCGTCAGGTTTAAGGCCTGACCCTGTGCCATGACGACAGAAGACGCCATCAGTGTCCGAATCCGCTCGGCAACAGTCAGCGCGCCGGCTTCGTCGGTCTCTGGCAAAAACAGGCAAAACTCCTCACCACCATAACGGGCAGCCTGATCCGAAGGGTGACGGAGGCCGGCGCTGATGCGGCGGGCAGTTTCGGCGATGCAGTCATCCCCGGCGGGGTGTCCATAGGTATCGTTTACCCGCTTGAAATGGTCAATGTCGAGCAGCAAAACGGCCAGGCTGTGTTGGTAGCGTTTGCAGCGATCCCACTCATGGTCAAGTGTTTCATCCAGGTATCGTCGGTTGGGAAGGCCGGTCAGCGCATCGGTATTACTCAGTCGTACCAGTTTTTCATTCGCTTCTTCGAGGGCGGTTGTACGCTCACGAACACGGGCTTCCAGCGCTTCATTAACCTCCATCTGCACTTTCAGCATCTCAGACTGGGCTTCAAAGCGCATTTGCCGCTCCATGTTGATGCGCTGGGCGAGGGCAACAGTCAACAGAACCACTTCAATTGCCGAGCCTAATTGCGTCGCATATTCGGTCACGATGTTGACCGGTAGCCACCCATTTTTACTCATGGCCAGCGTCAGACCGCCTGACAGCAGGCAGATCCACCCCAGGGTGTAGTAGTTGGCTGATGGCTGTCCCCGTTTCCAGGCAAAGAATCCCACCGAGATCGCTGCAACGCAAACCACTGAAGCCAAAGGCAACATGATGCGGATAGCATCGTGATAGGAGGTCACAAAAACCAGAGCACAGGCGATGCACCCCGCCAGAACAAGCAAGCGAAACGCATGATCCCAGAGTTTCGACAGCGTTTTGAGCAGCAGGATATGGCGTATGAACATGCCACTGAACACTACGACGCCTCCGAGAAACAAGACCACCGACTGGTCATTCCAATCCGTCGCTTCAGGCCAGAAGTAATGAAAGGTCTGTCCCGACAGGCTGGCCAGAAACAGTGGCATGCAAATCACATAACCGGCGTAATAGAGATAGGTGATATCGCGCAGTACGCCAAACATCAGGAGGTTGTAGAGCGCAATGACGATCATGACCCCGTAATACATCCCTTGCAGGATAGTCCGATTACTATCATTGACCGCAAAGGCATCTACGTCCCAGAGTGTCAGCGGGACTTGCACTGAGCTGCCGGTTTGCACGCGCAGATACACATCAATCGAGTCACGGCTCTCGAAATAAATCGGAAGCAGAAAATAACGGTGCTCGATGGGTCGCTGATTGAATAAGACGCGATCTCCCAGCGCATGGTGTTCGAGCACGCCATCGCGGTTTTCCAGATACACATCAACCTTGTCCAATACGGCGTAAGCGATTTCAAGGCGACGTTCCAATGGGAAGTCATCCTGGCTCTGCAAACGAAAGCGCAACCACCAGGCCGAATCATTGTAACCTTCGTTAAACGTCTCTTTGGGGTAGGTTTTCCACTTCTGGGTGGATTTACGAACCGCGTCCAGTGACAGTTCGCCGGAGGGGTCTTCAAGGTAATCAATGCCCCGTCCCAGTGAAAGTTGCAGGGTGCTCCGGTCAATTTCAAAGACCTGCGCCTGTGTTGCGACAGAGATGCCTGAAAGGAGCACCAGCAGTATCGACAGGCATTGAAGCCGCAGGGGTAAACCGCGCATGGAGTGACACAACCACCGAATCAGAGAGTCTTGCTTAAAAGCCTAGCAGACTCAGCGGGTCTGGCACAGTTCGACGGATGAAGGGTTTGTCTTCTATAGTTAAGGGGCGGAAATTCCCGCGCTAACGATTGAACTGAATGTTATCTATAATGCTGCGTCGTGCGTTCGTACTAGTGTGTAGTCTGTTCCTGCTCAGTGGGTGCTCTGAGGCACCTGAATCCAAAGTGCTGCGTGTTCTGACCTGGCCGGGCTATGCTGATCCGGATCTGGTTGCAACGTTTGAACAGCAATATCAGGTGCGGGTAGAGGTTACCTACATCAATACGGATGATGAGTTATGGGCGCGGGCCTCAGCGGATGGAGGGCAGCGGTTTGATCTGGCCGCCGTCAATACCGCAGAGTTGCAGCGGTTCTTAGCGGCAGGGCTCAGTCAGCCCGTGCGTATCGGGAACATTCCGAATACCTTGCGCCAACTGCCCCGTTTCCAGCATCGCGATTCCATACCGGGGCTGATAAAGGATGGAAACGTTTTCGCCATTCCCTACACCTATTCGACCATGGGGCTGATCTATGATCGGCAGCGGGTCAATCCCCCCCCCACGACCATGTCAGCACTCTGGGATTCACATTACCGTGGGCAGGTTCTGGCCTATGACGGCAGCAGTCACAACTTTACCATTGCGGCCATGACACTGGGGTTTGAAAACCCCTTTCATCTCTCGGAGGAGCAATTCCGCGCCACCACCCGCCGACTGGTCGCGCTGCGACAAAATGCACTGACTTTTTATGATGCGCCTGAAGAGGCTGCGGAGCTTTTTCGCCGCAATCCCATTGCGCTCGTATTTGGCAACTATGGGATGCAACAGGTCAAACAGCTGCGTGACCAGGGAGGCGATATCGGCTATGTCCTCCCTCGGGAGGGAGTGCTGGCCTGGCTGGACTGCTGGACGATTTTACAGGGCGCCAAAGATCGTGCGCTGGCGGAAGCCTGGATTAACTACACACTGGAAGCGTCCGTGAGTAATGCGCTCAGCGAGCGCCAGGGCCTACCAAATACAGTCACCGAGTCGGCGGATTTGAAGGATGAGGACAAAATCGTCTGGCTACAGCCTGTCGAAGACGCTGCGCGCCGCGCACAGTTGTGGCTGCGTATCCGTTCGGGTGAACGCGAGGAGAACTTCTGATTGAACGTCGATTCAAATGGCAAGCCCGCACCGCTGCAGGCGATCCGTTTTGGGATCGGCATCAAGCTGGGGGTGCTGCTGTCCCTGTTTGCGGTATTGGCCAGCGGTCTGACGGGGTACTATGCCTTCAGTCAGGGGCGTGATCTGCTTGTGCGCTCTGCCGAGACGGAGCTGCTCACCGCCTCGCAGGTGCTGGGTCGTCGTTTTTCGATACTGATGGCCGATGTGGTTATCGATGTGCGCCAGCTAGCCTCGATGCGCGCAGTCCGGGAGGTCTTTGATCCTTCCGAGGCGCGCCGTGAGGACGCCAGGTCGCGTCTGGCCGAGAATTTCGCGGCGATGCTGCGGCTCAATCCCCAGTATTTCCAGGTGCGCCTGATCGGCGTCGAGCACAACGGACTGGAGCTGGTGCGGGTCGATCGGGATGAGCATGGCCTGTCTCAGGTCATGGGCCCTGATCTGCAGGAAAAATCCCAATTTGCCTATGTGTATGAAACCCGTCAGCTGGCAGCCGGTGAAATTTTTCAGTCCCGCATCGGGGTGAACCATGAAATTGGGGTGCACAAAGGTCAGGGGCAGGCGACCATGATTCTGGCCACGCCGATTTATCTGGAATCAGGCGGGGTCAAAGGTGTTCTCGTTGTGAATGTGGACCTGGACAGTTTTTTTTCGGTCCTGCAAAAAGATCTTCCGACCAATATTCAGGTCTTTCTCAGCAATGCGGTTGGCGATTTTTTGATTCACCCGGATTCGAGTCGGGAATTTGGTTTCGACTATGGGCGTCGCTATCTGATGCAGCACAGCTTCCCTGAAACGGTGTCTTTGTTTCAGGGGGGGGATGCCCCCGTCCTTGTGCGGATATCGCCATCCAAAATGAACAAAGCGTTGCGCGAGAATCCAACCTTGCCGCCGAAAGGTGCCGTAGGTAGCTTTATCCGCCTGCCGTTTGGGGTGCATGCTCCGCAGCGATTCGTGGTTCTGGGGTTAGTGATTCCGCTGCAGGATATTCTTGCAGGCACGCGAGGTTTGGCCTGGAATATCGTTCAGATTGTGGTGGCCTTTAGCATTCTCGCCGTCGCAGTAGCGCTGGTCACCTCCCGGGCGGTCACACGGCCGCTGCAGCGTATGGTGATGGCGGTGCGCCAGTTTTCCGGCGAGCGGGGCATTGATCCACTGGAGATTCGCAAGCGCGACGAGATTGGCCAGTTGGCGCAGAGCTTCAATGAGATGCAGTCCATCCTGAATAATCATCTGGACTCCCTGCATCAAAAGGAAGATCGTCTGCAGCACATGGTGCAGCATGACCACCTGACCAATCTGCCTAATCGTCTGATGCTATTTGACCGCTTGCGACATGCCATGGATCGTGCCAGTCGGAGCGGGCATCTGGTTGCACTGATATTTATTGATCTCGATCGCTTCAAGGATATCAACGACAGTCTTGGGCATGCAGCAGGCGATGAGGTGATTCGCCATGCTGCCACACTGCTGGCACATGCAATTCGCGGCAGTGATACCATCGCCCGTCTGGGAGGGGATGAGTTTGTGATTTTGGTGGACGAGGTTGAAAACCTGTCACAAGTCTCGGCCCTGGTGCAGAAGTTACTCAAAGAAGTTCAGCGGCCAGTGAAAATTGAAGGGCAGGATCTCTACCTCAGCGCCAGTATGGGCGTCAGTTTGTATCCTCAGGACGGACGGGATGCGGAGACCCTGCTGCGTAACGCTGACGCGGCCATGTATCGCTCCAAGGCGGATGGACGCAATATGTTTCACTTTTACACTGAGGATCTGACACAACGAGCATTGGCGCGTGTTCAGATGGAAGCTGATATCCGTCTGGCCCTTACGGAAGAACGATTTATCCCCTACTACCAGCCGCAGATTGAACTGGCCACGGGAAGGATCATTGGCGTGGAAGCACTGGTGCGCTGGAATCAGGGAGATGGCAGCCTGGTGATGCCAGGGGCCTTTATCTCGCTGGCAGAGGATACCGGTCTCATCGAACCGATTGGCGAGACGGTATTACGTCAGGCCTGCCAGAAGGCTGCAGACTGGCGCAAACTGGGGCTTGATCCGGGGCTGATGGCCGTAAACCTCTCGGGAAAACAGCTACGCAAGGCCGATCTTACGGCGACCATTCTGACGATTTTAAAAGAAACCGGCTGTGCGCCCGAATGGCTGGAACTGGAAGTGACGGAAAGTAGCTTTCTCGATCGCCCCGAATCAGCCATCGAGGTGCTCAAGGAATTGCGCCAGCTTGGTATCAAGCTGGCCATTGACGACTTCGGGACAGGCTACTCCTCGTTGACCTATCTTAAATATCTGCCGGTGACGACCCTTAAAATTGATCGCTCGTTTATCTCTCACGTACCGGATGACGAGGATGATGTCGCGATCACCCGGGCCGTCATTGCCATGGCGAAAAGTCTGGCGTTGAGGATTATAGCGGAGGGCGTGGAAACACAAGCGCAATGTGATTTTGTCCGGGCAGAAGGGTGCGACGATGCCCAGGGCTTTTTGTTCTCGGAAGCGGTGCCGGCAGATGTACTCAAGGAATTACTGCATAAGGCGCCCCAGCGAAAGAAAGCTTAAGTGGGACGGGGGCTCAACTGGCAGAAGCGCAGGACTTGGTCTATTTACTTGATCTGTAAAATGGATTGTCCCAGGGGAACCGGCAATGAATTTCGATGAATACCTGACCGTTCTGGCCAGGAATGATGGCTCTGATCTTTACCTCAGTACGGGCGCGCCGCCGTGCGCCAAATTCCATGGCAAGCTCAAGCCGATTGATAAAAATCCGATACCACCAGGGGAAATCAAACAGATTGCCTACCAGATCATGGATCAGGAACAGCGCGAGCAGTTTGAACATGAGCTGGAAATGAACCTGGCCTACACCATCTCCGGGATCGGGCGCTTTCGGGTGAACATTTTCAAACAGCGTAACGAAATTTCCATCGTTGCCCGGAATATCGTGACCGTGATCCCCAGTGCGGATTCGCTTGGCCTGCCGGAAATTCTGAAAGAAGTGGTGATGGCCAAACGTGGACTGGTCCTGTTTGTCGGTGCAACGGGCTCTGGTAAGTCCACCTCGCTGGCGGCCCTCATCGACCACCGTAACGCCAACAGCGGTGGCCACATCATTACCATCGAAGATCCGGTCGAGTTCGTCCACAAACATAAAAAGAGCGTCATCAACCAGCGGGAAGTGGGCGTTGATACCCGCAGTTATCATGCGGCCCTGAAGAATACCTTGCGACAGGCGCCAGACGTTATTCTCATCGGCGAGATCCGCGACCGGGAAACCATGGAACACGCACTGGCTTTTGCGGAAACGGGGCATTTGTGTATTTCCACCCTGCACGCCAACAATGCTAACCAGGCCCTCGATCGTATCATCAACTTCTTTCCTGAAGAACGGCGTACCCAGTTGCTGACGGATCTGTCTCTGAATCTGCGCAGCTTTATCTCACAGCGTCTGATTCCGACCGTCGACGGTAAGCGCGCCGCTGCCATTGAAATACTGCTCGGCACCCCCTCCGTCAGTGAGTTGATTTCTCGCGGCGAGGTGGAGGGAATCAAGGAAATCATGGAAAAGTCACAGACCCTGGGAATGCAGACCTTCGACACCGCCTTATTCAAACTCTATAACGCAGGCAAGATTACGCTCGATGAAGCGATCAAGAATGCTGACTCCGCCAACAACCTGCGTTTAAAAATCAAACTCTACGGCTCAGGCGGACAGCCGGGTGCCGCGCAAGTGCCGGAAACCGGGACAGCCCCAGCCGCTTCGCCCGCCGGATCGGGTGGAACAACGGCACCGCGCAGCGGCGGCTTCGAGCTTAAACTCGAAGACAAAGACGAAGATAAAGAAAAATAACGCGAGTAGGCCTGACATTCAGACTAATCAAATAAGGCTGCGTGCCAGGTCTCACCCTGATCACACACCGATTGTCTTCGTCAAGGCTTCGGTGTAAAAGGGTGGGCTGACAATTGGGCGATAGTTTTTAAGGAAGAAGTACGACCGATATGCTGGAAAAACCGTTAAATACCCGCCAGGCCGCGATCCTCAAACTGATCGAACAGAATGGGGCGGCGACCATTGAAGAATTGGAAACTAATTTTGATGTAACGCCTCAAACCCTGCGGCGTGACCTGAATATGCTGGCCGATGCCAACCTCATTCAGCGTTTTCATGGCGGTGCCAGTGCTGCCCCCTCGCTTTCCACGCACAACGTGCCATATCAGGATCGTCAGATTCATCACCTGCGGGAAAAAGAGGCGATTGCCAAAGAAATCGCCCGGCTGATACCTGATCATAGCAGCCTGTTTATCAACATCGGGACAACGACCGAGACCATCGCTCAGGCGCTGATGCAGCATCATGGGCTGCAGATTGTCACCAATAACCTGCATGTCGCCAGTCTGATGAGTCAGAAAGAAGACTTCCGTGTCATCGTCACCTCTGGAGAAGTGCGCGCCAAAGATGGCGGGATTGTCGGTGAGGCCACGACGGAGTTTGTCAAACAATTTCGCCTGGATTTCGGCATCATTGGTATCAGTGCCATTGATGATGACGGCACGCTGCTGGACTATGACTACCGTGAAGTCCGGGTCGCCCAGGCGATTATCGAACACAGTCGGCAGGTCTTTCTGGCGGCAGATCATTCCAAGTTTGGCCGCCGTGCCATGGTTCGGCTGGGCAGTCTGACCCAGGCCAATCGCTTTTTCACCGACCGGGTTCCAAGCCCCGAGATTGTTGAGTTGATGCAGGAAAGCAACGTTGCACTGCACTTGTGTCCGGCACTCTGACCTACCGTTACACCCACGCCTTTCACACCCAAATTGCTGATCTGTGATGGAACGCACTCACTCGAACGAGTGGGTTGCGCCTGTTTGCGCAAAAAATGTTCGATAATGTTCTTCAAAAGTTCACAAATGTTCGTTATGATGCTCGAAATTGATTCGGATTCCCAAGGGAGCAGGCTATGAATAACGGACCCTATGATCTTCTGGTAATTGGCGGGGGTATCAATGGCGTTGGCGTCGCGTTGGATGCACAAGGGCGTGGCTTAAGCACTGCGCTGGTGGAAATGAAGGATCTGGCCTGGGCCACATCCTCTGCGAGCAGCAAGTTAATTCACGGCGGCTTGCGTTACCTCGAGCATTATGAATTCCGGCTGGTCCGCGAGGCCCTGAGTGAGCGTGAGGTGGTGCTGCGCAAGGCACCGCACATTGTCAAACCCATGCGCTTTATTCTGCCGCACCAGCCGCATCTGCGTCCGAGCTGGATGATTCGTTCCGGGCTGTTTCTGTATGACCATCTGGGTAAACGTGAGCTACTGCCAGGCAGTCGTTTTCTGCGTTTTGCGCCCAATACCTCGCCGCTGCAGGATGCCATCACCAAGGGCTATGAATACTCGGATTGCTGGGTTGATGACGCCCGTCTGGTCGTGCTGAATGCCATGCAGTGCCGCGACTTGGGTGGCCATATCTTTACCCGCACCCGCTGTGTGCGCGTGACGCAGGAAGACGGTATCTGGCAGGTGCTGGTACAGAATGAGCTGACCGGCGAGCAGCGTACCCTCAAGGCACGCGGCCTGGTTAACGCGGCGGGCCCGTGGGTCAAGACCCTGTTAATGAATGAAATGGCACGGACAAGCCCGCGCGGTATTCGTCTTATCAAGGGCAGCCACATTGTGGTGCCGCGCATTCATGAAGGCGATGAGGCCTATATTCTGCAGAACGAAGATGGGCGTATCGTGTTCGTCATTCCGTACATGGACCGCTTTTCGATCATTGGTACCACCGATGTCGAACACCGTGGTTCGCCAGACAGCGCCGCGATTTCGGCCGAAGAAATTCACTACCTGTGCAAGATCGTCAATGTCCATTTCCGCAAGGCGATCACGGCCAATGATGTACTGTGGTCCTACTCTGGGGTTCGCCCACTGTGCGATGACGAGTCCGACTCCGCCCAGGCGATTACCCGTGACTACACCATCGAACTGGAAACCGAGCAGGGCGCGCCCTTGCTGTCCGTCTTTGGGGGCAAGCTCACCACCTACCGCAAACTCAGCGAAGCGGTCATGACCAAACTGTCCGCGTTTTACCCCCAGATGAGTGGCCCCTGGACGGCCAGCCACCAGCTACCGGGGGGCAATATCGGCACGGATCTGGCGGTCTACACCCAGCATTTGCAGGAGCGTTTTCCGTTTTTGGGTGAAGGCACCGCCAAACGACTGGTGACGACCTACGGTTCGCGTGTGGAAGTGATTCTGCGCGGCGCGAAGGCCCTGTCGGACCTGGGGCGCAATTTTGGCGAAGAATTTACGCAGAAAGAAATCGACTATCTGCTACAGTATGAATTTGCCATGACCGGTGAGGATATCCTCTGGCGGCGAACCAAGATGGGCCTGCTGTTAACGCCTACCCAGCAGGAGTCTGTCACCGCCTATGTGGCAGCGCAGTTGGGGCGTCGCGTGGCGGCCTGAGTTTTCTAACCCGAATAAGACAGAGAAGACCCGCGTGAACCAATACCTACTCTCCATTGATCAGGGCACGACCAGTAGTCGTGCCATTTTATTTACTCCTGAAGGGCGCTCTGCCTTCGTTGCTCAACAGGAATTTCCTCAGCACTTTCCCCCATGATGGTTGGGTCGAGCATGCCCCCGAAGATATCTGGCAAGGCGTATTGAAAGTCTGCCAGGACGTCGTTAAAAAAGCGGGCATCGGGCCCCATCAGATTCTGTCGATCGGCATCACCAACCAGCGCGAAACCACCGTGGTGTGGGATGCTGAGACGGGCACGCCGATCTATAATGCGATTGTCTGGCAAGACCGCCGCACCACCGAATTTTGCGAGGATTTGCGCGCTAAAGGGCTGTCTGAGACTGTGCGTGCCAAAACCGGCTTGTTGATTGATCCTTACTTTTCGGGCACCAAAATCCGCTGGATCCTTCAGAATGTGCCGGGTGCGGCGGAGAAGGCACGGGCGGGTAAGTTGCGCTTCGGGACCATCGACTCCTTCCTGATGTGGCGGCTGACCGGCGGTAAAACCCACGCCACGGATGCCACTAATGCCTCGCGCACGCTGCTATTTAACATCCATACCCAGCAATGGGATGAGGAACTGCTGAAACTGCTGGATGTGCCTGCCAGTCTCTTGCCCAAAGTGCTCGACAGCTCGGATGATTACGGGCTGACCACGGCCGATTTTCTCGGTGCACCGATACCGATTGGCGGCGTTGCTGGCGACCAGCAGGCGGCGTTGTTCGGGCAGGCCTGTTTCGAAGCGGGTATGTGCAAAAGCACCTACGGCACAGGGTGTTTCATGATCATGAATACCGGCGACACGCCCTTGGTCTCCAGCAATCAGTTGTTGACCACCATCGGTTATCGACTGGGCGGCAAAGTGACCTACGCGCTGGAAGGCAGTATCTTCATGGCCGGTGCGACCATGCAGTGGCTGCGCGATGGCATCAAACTGATTTCCAGTGCAGCGGACAGCCTGGAACACGCCGTTGCAACCGGCGCCGATCAACCCGTGTATCTGGTCCCAGCTTTCACCGGGCTGGGCGCACCGCATTGGGATCCCAAAGCGCGCGGAGCCATCGTGGGGCTGACCCGCGACACCGGCATTCAGGAGATTGTCACGGCGGGTTTGCAGTCGGTGGGCTATCAGACCCGCGATCTGCTCGAAGCCATGAAAGCCGACGGCGTCAAAGCCCTCGCGGCCTTGCGTGTCGACGGCGGCATGGTCGTGAACGATTGGGTCATGCAATTTCTGGCGGATATCCTCAATGTGCAGGTCGATCGCCCCGTGGTCACGGAGACAACTGCCTTGGGTGCTGCGATGCTGGCGGCCCTTCAGAGTGGCGTGTATCGCTCACTGGACGAGTTGCGCGAAAACTGGCAGTGTGAACGCTCCTTCAAACCCTCCATGGATCAGGCGGTTTCCAGTCGCTTGTACCGGGGGTGGCAGAAGGCCCTCAATGGAGTCAAACACATTTCAGCCTAAGCGGCATTTCAAACAGACAGGGAGATCTTATGCCAGCGGTGCAATTGCCCCTCGGAAACGTCCATTATCAGGAGGCCGGGCAGGGCACCCCGCTGGTGCTCCTGCATGCCAACCCCGGCGATTGCCGGGATTTCGCAGCCGTCATGCCTGCCCTGGCAAAAAATTTTCGGGTGCTGGCGTTGGACTGGCCCGGCTATGGCCGCTCAAGCCTGACCAAAGACCCGGCCACGGTGACCGTCGAAGATATTTACCAGACCCTACGCGCCTTTCTGGATGCGTTGGCCCTGGGCCCCGCAGTCTTCATCGGAAATTCCGTGGGCGGTAACGCGGCGGCGCGCCTGGCGATTGAGTCCCCCGAGCGGGTGCGAGCATTGGTGTTGGTGTCGCCGGGTGGCTTTACCCAACATAATGTGATCACCCGTACCTTCTGCCGCCTGCAGGGCAGCCGCTTCTCCCTCTCGCCCCGCCGCTTTGCCGGCCTTTACCTGAAAAAACGGACTCCCACCACTGAGGCGATGCTGGAACGCGCTGCAACGGTTCAACGTGAGCCGATCCCGCAGGCGCTTAATCGTGCGCTCTGGCGCAGCTTTCTCGAACCGGCGCATGATCTGCGTGAGCGCGCTGCTCAGCTTAAGGTGCCCACACTCCTGGTGTTTGGTGCTAAAGATCCGGCCATTCCCGCAAAAACCGATGGCAAAGTGGCTGCCCGTCTTCTGCCTAACGCGAGGATTGAGATCCTCGATTGTGGTCATGCCAGTTTTGCGGAAGTTCCAGCGCCGTTTCTGGCTGTGGTGGAGCCCTTTACGCATCTGTTTTGTGAATCCTGACCCTCAGAGGTTGGGGCGCTTCCTGTGATTCCAGAAATGCAATCCGTGAGAGTTGCATTTTGCGAAGCTATTTCGCCATCGTTCCGGAATTGCTTGCGTATCTATCCTATCGAGGCTGTGACTCGGCGGGCATTGCAGTGATGCGGGAAGGCCACCTCGAACGTAAACGTGCGCCGGGCAAGTTGGAAAATCTCAGCCAGTTGCTGGCAACCTCACCACTGGAGGGGTTGGTCGGCATTGCCCATACCCGTTGGGCGACCCACGGCTTGCCGAATGAGCGTAACGCCCACCCGCACATGACGCCGGATGTGGCGCTGGCGCACAATGGCATTGTGGAAAATTACGGTGAACTGAAGCGTTTCCTGCAATCTGAAGGGCATGTCTTCGAGTCGGAAACCGACAGTGAAACCATTACCCAACTTGTCACCTACTTGCACCGTCAGGGACTCGACTGCATGAGCGCCTTGCAACAAACCCTTGAGCGTATTGAGGGCAGTTATGGTCTGGTCGTATGTTCAAGGATCATCTTAATCTCCGCGAGAGACATCGGCCTTCAGGCCGTTGATGGATAGTGGGCAGCCACAGGTTGCTATTACAGTCAGGCACTTTGATTATGGTTGTATATACAGTAATATGGTCGCATGACCAAGCGAGCTATGAAGTACCGTTTTTACCCAACGACTGAGCAGGAAACTCTGCTGGCTCAGTCTTTCGGTTGCGTCCGTTTTGTCTACAACCAAATCCTGCGCTGGCGAACCGATGCGTTTTACCAACGGCAGGAAAAGATTGGGTATATTCAGGCCAACGCGGAACTGACCCGGATGAAAAAGTCCGGCGAATTTCCGTGGCTGAACGATGTTTCGTGCGTGCCGCTTCAGCAGTGTCTTCGACATCAGCAAAGCGCGTTCAAGAACTTTTTTGAAGGCCGCGCTCGCTACCCGACCTTCAAGAAGAAAAAGCACCGGCAGAGCCTTGAACTGACCCGCAGCGCCTTCAGCTACCGGGAGGGAAAGCTTTACATCGCCAAGTGCAAGGAACCCCTGAACATACGATGGAGTCGGGAGCTTTCCAGCGAACCCAGTACCGTAACAATTTCCAGAGATTGCGCTGGCCGATACTTCGTGTCGATGCTGTGCGATTTCAAACCGGAAGTCCTGCGCGTCACGCCCAACACCATTGGGCTTGATGTAGGGATAGAAAACCTGTTGATCACCGACAGAGGTGAGAAGATCGGCAATCCCCGTCACACGGCGAAATACGTGACCAAGCTCGCTAAAGCGCAACGCTGCCTGAGCCGAAAGAAACCCGGTTCGGCCAATCGTGCCAAGGCAAAAGCAAAGGTGGCTCGTATTCACGCCAGAATCTCCGATTGCCGCATGGACAACTTGCACAAGCTGTCCCGCGACTGATTAACGAAAACCAAGTGGTCTGTGTCGAAACGCTGCGTGTGAAAAACATGATCCGTAACCCCTGCCTGTCGAAACATATCGCTGACGCCTCTTGGGGTGAGCTGATTCGACAGCTTGAGTACAAGGCGGAGTGGGCTGGGAGGCAACTGGTCAAGATTGCCCCGTTCTTTCCAAGCTCCAAACGCTGTTCGGACTGCGGATATACGCACGAATCGCTGCCGCTGGATGTCTGGTCCTGGGAGTGTCCTGAGTGCAATACGCTCTGGGATCGGGACACCAATGCAGCGAGAAACATTAAAGCCGCAGGGCTTGCGGTGTTAGCCCTTGGAGAGAATGTCAGTCGCGGTTGAAGGGGGCGGCCTTCCGTCATGTCTTTGGTCTCGCAGTTCTCGTTGAATTGGGAATCACCTACCTTTAGGGAGGTGAACAGTCAACCTGTCCGAGGTGAATCCTTTGCTCCAGCCCATGCTCTACGCCGTGCCTCTGCAACTGATCGCCTACTACTGCGCCGTGATGCGCGGCAACGATGTCGATCAGCCGCGTAACCTGGCCAAGTCCGTGACGGTGGAATAGGGCGTTGCCATTTAGCATCAACAAAAGAGATGATAGCGGGGCGACTTTCGGGGAGAGCGCCTCGCTGAGTCGCTGTTGACATCACTTGGGTGTCGCGGGGAGGTTTTGTCATTATAACGGTTACGAATAGGCGGCCACAGAGGAGGACGGATGGATCCGGTGTCGTTGAAAATATGGGTGGCTACCAGCCTGTTGCTGGCCCTCAAAATGTGGGCCAATTCTACGGTTCAGGTCTGGGCACGCTGGCGTCATCGAACCGTTGTGAATCCGGAAGATGCCAGCTGGCTGAGTCTGATTCTGAAACAGGAGGTTCACACGGATGCCCGCGATACGCCACTGGCGGCGCGTGCCTCCGCCTGCTGGCGCAATGACCTGGAAAATATTCCCTTGTTTCTGTTGCTTGCTTTGGGCTATGTTCTCCAGGGGGGCAGTCCGTCCTGGGCAGGCGTTTACTGCAGCGTCTTTGTTTTAGCCAGGATAGTCCATACAGTGTGTTATCTGCGCCGCCTGCAGCCGTGGCGAACGATTGCTTTTGAAGTCGGTGTGCTGGCTATGCTGGCCGTAGTCATTCATTCGCTTGCCCTGTTGCTTATGCGTTAGGCGGCCACCGATCTTCAGGTTGCGGTCATTGCTGAGGGCTTTGGCGTACTGCACGTGCATGACCTGGGCAATACCTTGCGGAGCAAGGGCATTGATTTTCAGGAGCAGTGCAAGGTGTTTGAGGTCTGTAACCCGCAGCAGGCGTCACGGGTGCTGTCAGTAGATATGCGATTAAACATGGCCTTACCCTGCCGAATATCCGTCTATACCGAGAAAGGGAAGACCCACATCGGACTCATCAAGCCCGCCGAGATGTTGGCGGGCCTGTCAGATGATCCGTTATTGCGCGAAGTCGCCGCCGAGGTAGAGGCGAAGACGCAGCGCATGGTCGATCAGGCGGTCTGATTCAGGTAGCGCACTTTGATCTTAGCCAGTTGCGCCCCACTGTCATGCTGGGACGGGTGAAAGTCACGGCGATAGTATTTAAGGTAAGACGGTATCATGCGGCGAAAGATACCCTTGCGTCCCCAGAAGTGATCCATTCCCCTGATCCACATGCGGGCATCCCAGAAATGCCCTGACGCATACAGCAGCGAGAGGAAATCACGGGTCGAGAACAAGGTGAACAGCACCGATCCGATCAGCATCTGTTTGATGCGAATCCACTCGTCACCGGATACGGCCTTGAACACATCAAAGGCCACGGCTTTGTGCTCGGTTTCTTCCACCGCGTGCCAGGCCCAGAGTTTGGCCATCTGCGGGTCCATCGTTTCCAGTTCGTCGGCATGCAGCAGAAATTGCTCACTCATCAGCGCGGTGAAGTGCTCAATGGCAGCCGTATGCGCCAGTTGTTCGGCCGGGCTCAGTTTGAGACGTAATTTGTCCATGAGCCTGGCGACTTCATTTTCAATTTTATTTACAGCATGTCCCCGCCTGACCATCAGCTCATTGAGGCCTGCATGTTCCTTGGAGTGGTGCGCTTCCTGACCGATAAAGGCGCCAATTGCCTTTTTCAGTTCGGGGTCGGTAATCTGGTCGCGGAACTGACGCACGGAGTCGATAAAAAAACACTCTCCCGGTGGGAAGCCTGCAGAGAGCGCGGCCAACAAAAGCGTGCGAAAGGGATCATTGCCGTACCAGTATTCCGGAACCTCGTCCGAGAATTCAAAATCCATGCGACGTACCGTCAGATCGTAGGTCGGTGTGCCTTCCTGAGGCGATATGCGGGCTGCAGAAGTCATGTTTTATTGTCCTTATGAGTGTCAGTGGGATCAGTATAGGGAAGTCCCCGTGTGTGTGTGAGGGGAAAGGTGGACAGTTCACTTGTCATTTTCGGACAGTGGCAAATGCGTATTCGGGGAGGTCTGCCGTACGAATGGACGACCTGCTAGAATAGGCGCCCCTCACTGTTGTTTTCTCCCCGGAGTCATTATGCTTGAATGGATTGCCCAACCTGAAGCGTGGGTGGCCTTGTTTACCCTGACCGCGCTGGAAATCGTGCTCGGTATCGATAACATCATCTTTATTTCGATTCTGGTCGGGCGTTTACCTCCTCACCAGCGTGAATTTGCGCGTAAAGTGGGGCTGGGGCTGGCCATGATTACGCGTCTGTTGTTGCTCTTTTCACTGACATGGGTGATGGGCCTGACTGATCCGTGGTTTACGGTCTTTGGCGAGGCTATTTCAGGTCGGGATATTATTTTGCTTGGCGGGGGATTGTTCCTGCTGGCGAAATCGACACATGAAATTCACAACAGTCTGGAAGGCAGCGAAGAAGAAAGCAGTCCTCAGGGTGCTGCGGGCAATGCCTTGATCGCTATTCTGATTCAGATTGCCATACTGGATATTGTTTTCTCGCTGGACTCGGTCATTACGGCGGTGGGTTTAGTGTCTCACCTCAGCATCATGGCCCTGGCCATCGTCGTCGCGGTTGGCATTATGCTGTGGGCCTCCGGGCCGATCAGCCGCTTTGTCGATGCGCACCCGACGGTCAAGATGCTGGCCTTGTCCTTTCTGATTCTGGTTGGCTTTACCCTGATGGCCGAAGGGCTGGATGTGCATGTGCCCAAAGGCTACATCTACGTCGCGATGGCCTTCTCGTTCGCAGTTGAAATGCTGAATATCCGTATGCGGGATCGTCGTGTCAAGGCGGTTGAACTGCGAAAAGCAATCAAATAAGGCGCAGCGAAGCGCCTCATTGCGCAGGGAGTGCGATACATGATTGAAGTGAAAATCTATTCGATTATTTGTATGGTGGCAGGGATGCTTCGCATCGGCGCGAGTTTTATCGAGTATCAGAGCGGGCTTGATACGCTTGAGCTTTTTTACGGAGTCATCGACCTCGGTTTTATCCTGGGTCTGGTGGGTTTTTATCTCTTGTTCAGAGAGCGCCTTAATGCCTCAGGTCGCCTGGGTTGGGTGATCTCACTCTGTGGTTTTAGCCTGATTGCCGGCCCAGAGGCTTTGTTATTTGGTATCGGTATTTATCAAATAGGGACGCCGATCATTGGGGTGGTGTTTCGGTTGTCCTGGTAAATCCCGTTCTGTTTACCCTCTCGGGCATATTGTTCGGCGCGGGCTTCATCGCACTCGGTGCCAGTATGTGGTTGGCCGCAAACAAAACACTCACACCGAGTGGCGACCTGCCTTAGCTTTCAGGAAAACGCTTTCTCCACTTCTTCGATCTGGCGGCTCAGCGTCGCCATGTCGGATGCCGGAAGGGGCGCATTCTCCAGCACGAAGTAGGCGGTTCGGGTGACGAGGCGCCACCTGGGTTTGCTGGGTAAATCCTTGAGGCGTAGGTATTTGTCGAAGGTGCGGGTTTTGACCGTGCTGCCATCGACATACACGCGCCAGCAGCGACTTTCTTCAGCCAGTTGTACCTTGCTTTTACTGGCATAGCGTTCCCAAAGGCTCAGCGTGTTGCGTAGCAACTCAACGAGTGCTTCGCGCTCATCCCCGGGTGTGCTTCTTTTGAGTGGCGACGTTTCCACAAATGACACAGGTTCAATGTACGCAGCCTGTTCAACGGCCGGGAGGCCGACCAGATCCTGCCTTAAGCGTACCAGCTGACTTTCCAGATCTTCGATTTTCTGACGGCTGACGCCCAGCTCACTGAACAGCGTATTGACGACCGGCTCACTGACCTGAATGTTTTTATTTTCCTCCAGGCGTTGTTTGCGCCACATGCGCACATGGTTAAGAAACAGCGACTGGCAGACCACAAATAAAATCATGCCCCAGTGCACAACCGGGCGGCTTTGAACCTGTAAGTTCTGATTGATCAGATCAATGAGCAGTGAGCCCAGCAAAATGGCGAAGCTGGTGCTAAACCAGAATACGCCGGCCCCACGCGCACGAAGCAGAGGCCAATACACACGCATGACATAAACCGCCGCAGCGATTGCCAGCCATTTGAAAGGCAGAACGGTTTGCGTGCCGAGGTGAACCGGAAGGAGTAGCACTACGATGACCAGCACTCCGGCGATGCCACAGAGCACTTGAACAAGGCGCTTGGAAATGCCTCCGTCCATCAATTCATAGAGGTAAGACACGAACGCCGCAAAACCACCGTAGAGTAGGATATGTTCCGCTTTTTGTAGGGACGTCCAGGAAAACCAGTCCATCTGGTACAGGATGCGCTCGCCAACCAGTAGAGCACGACTGCCCACCATCAGGCTGAAAAGCCCCAGAAAAAGCGAGGTGCGTTCATTGCGTTGACGTAGATAGCGACTGATCAGCAGGGACGCCATGGTCATTAATACCCCGCAGAAGAAAAAGTCAATCAGCAAGGGCGCTTCGCGTAACCAGGCATAGCCAGAAGCATCGGTCAGTTGCAGACTGCGCCGAACTGCGGGACTTCATCTTCGGGGCTGTGTCCAGGTTGCCCTACGGTCTCCCGCAATTCTCCGTTGATGTAGAGTCGATAGGCGCTGGGAATATCCGAGAGCGCCAGAAACAGCGGTGTATTGGCCGGAACCCTGATACGCCGCGCCAGCGTGGCAATGCCGAATGTGGGGACCGCATCAGGAGAGGTTTCGTTCCAAAAGCCCGGGACGGTAACCTGCAGGCTGTTTTCCCAAGTAGCGGCTGAAGCATCCGGGGGGAGCCATTGCCCTGGCATGAGTCGCCACTCACCATCAAGCGCGAAAATCTGTGCGTCGCCCCAGTGGACACTCTGCAGGTTCAGCTCCCCGGCCTTCCATAACGTGCTTTCCTCAATCATTGCTGCAGGGGCAGGCAGAGCCCAAACACTGAGAAACATGAGCCAGACCAGCCCCCAAAGCCACCCTGCCAGGGACGATGCCTTGGGACGCTTGTGCAGTAATAGGGGCCTGGGGTGAGTCACGCGGGACTTCCGTTTTTGTTAAGAAAAGCATTGTCCAACATTCTGACGATCTTGGTCGGGGGCATTTCTCAAAGGCTGAATCTGTTCATAAAATCGGCATAAAACCGTGTGAAAAGACCGGAATTTGACCTGTTTTGACCTCTTTGGCCGAAATTGGCCGTGCCTGAACAGCGTTCTTTTTTTACTTTGGAGCCACGCTCGGGCGGTGACACAAAAACAATAGCCGCACGGGTCATTTAATTGAACGCATTTAACAAAACCACAATCAGCAGGACTCCAGGGAGCAATCCAATGATAAAAACGATGCACAAGGCGGCTGTATTCGCCTCACTCATGTTTACCTCTGTTTCATCCTTTGCGGGTGACTTCAGCGCGATGTACGTATTCGGCGACAGCTTGTCGGATACGGGTAACCTTAAAGCGGTCACGCAGGACCCTAACATGCCATCACGCTTTACCAACGGCCCTGTGGCGGTTGAAGTAATTGCTAACGCGCTGGGACTGACGCTAAGCAATTCTCAAAATTCATGGCGGTGTTGCCCCCACAAATGCGCTTTACGTGGTTCTGATCGGTGGCAATGATATTCGTGCCGCACGCAGCATCCGTGCAGCCGGCATCAATGCGGATACTGCTGCCGCCCGACGCGAAGCGCGTGAAGCGGCGGATGCCTCGCTGCAAAAAGCAGTTGATTCAGAACGTGCGCAGGTGATGAAACTGATCAGTGCAGGTGCGCGTGATATCCTGGTGGTCAATGCGCCGGACATTGGCGCGATTCCTGAAACCGATCTGGTGGCTGCACAAGTGCTGGCGGCGGCGAGCAACAAGAAGGAGCAGCGTCAAGCGAGTCGTTTGCCCGACATTACGTCCAAATTATCGGCGCGCTACAATCAAAAGCTGGCGCGTCGCATCGGACAGCTTGAGCGCCAGACCGGGGTGCCGATCATTAACTTCGACCTGTACAGCTTCGTGACCGAGCAGATCGATATGGCAGAGGACTATGGCTACACCAATACCTCAGACGCCTGTATCTTTGTCTTCTCTCAGGGCGGTGCGGTGAATCCGGCGTGTACTGATTTCCCGACGGCTTCGGGTTTCATTTTCTGGGATGAAATCCATCCGACTACGCGGGTTCATCAGAGCGCCGGTATCGATATCGTCGAGACCCTGCTGGGAGACTAATTCACCCCAGCGAGGTATCTAAGACCATCATCAGGGCGAAGCCGCCCATGAGCCCAAGGGTTGCTGGCGTTTGATGACCGTTTCGGTGGGTTTCAGGAATCACTTCATGAGACACCACGAACAACATCGCGCCAGCGGCCAGTCCCAGGCCGATCGGATAGGACACGGCCAAACCGGTCGATAGTCCCAATCCCAGCAAAGCGCCTAATGGCTCCAGCAGACCACTCAGGGCGGCGATGATCACCGCCTGCCATGGCGCCAGCCCCGCGCTGCGCAGCGCGAGCGCAACGGCAAGCCCTTCAGGTATATCCTGCAATGCAATTGCGCTGGTCAGTGGCAGTCCGACGGAAATATCGCCCTGCGCAAAGCTCACCCCAATCGCCATTCCTTCGGGCAGGTTATGCAAGGCAATCGCGAACACAAATAACCAGACGCGACCACAGCTGGCATGACCAGGGCCACAGGGCCCCGATTTGTCATGTTCGTGCGGGGTGAACTCATCCAAACCCAACATCAACAAAACACCCAGCATCATCCCACCCACGACGACGGCTGCGCCTGCCGTGGCACTTTGAAACAGGGCGTTGCCCGCTTCCAATCCGGGAAGCAATAACGAAAAGGCACTGGCTGCCAGCATCATGCCTGCGGCAAAACCCAGCAGCGTATCTTCCAGGCGCTGTGCAAGCTGCTTCAGGGCCAACGCAGGCAGCGCTCCGATGGCAGTTGCCAGAAAGCCTGCAAGACCGCCCCAGAGTCCGTAGTGAATTGTGGTATCAGATCGGTCCACCAGCGTGCTGACACTGGCGGCTAACAGGATCAGGATGACGACAAACGCAAAGGTAAGCCCGCTGGTTGTCCACGGGTGACTGGCGGCATGACGGCGAGCGGCGTACAGCCAGTGTCGGGCAGGTGAGGTCAGGGCCTGTTGAGTGGACATGAAGCGGCATCTCCTGTTCGGTTGTTTATTCAGTACGATTGCTGAGCATGAGTATGAGGTGGATGGATCGATAGGTGAAATAGATAGATATTATATTTTTGATAGAATTTTAAGATGGTAAGTGTGTGGGTAGCGGGGAGTGGCGCCTGATCGCAGGCGCCGCTAAGCAATGCGCTTCAAATACCTGAAAGATGCGGAAAGATGTCGAATTCGGCGAGTGTCGGGCGTGATTGCGTTCGCTGTCGGCTTGAACCCTGGACACGTTCCATGCGGGTGTCAGCAATGGACTGCCACAACCAGGTGCGGGTTTCATGCTCGGCGAGGGCGGTGGGGCTGTAAACCACGTGCACGGAACGATGCTGAGGATCGTTGACCAGAAGTGGGAAGATCTGCTCGATCTGGCTGAGGAAGGTGTGACAGAATGTGGTTTCCTGCAAGTCATCAACGGCATTGATCAGGATATACAAGGCCTTGGCCCGAATGACGCCCAGCAGCTGGAAGCACTGGTCAATCGCGTTGGCGATTTCTTCGAGCCGTGCCTGGCACTGCGATTCTTTTTCGATGTGTCCGCTGGGCGCCGGATGCAGGGACAGGGCCACCTTGCAGGTCAGGTCGGGGCGCGATAGCGAGACGTAGTCGGCCGCAATGACGAGCAAAGGCGAGTGCGCGGATAAGGTTTGCTGCGCTTCCTTGAAAAAACGCTGATAGAGTTGCCGCAGTCGAGGACTGTCAAATGACAAGCCATCGCTGTGTGTAAACCGATTCGCTGCCATTTTGTTATTCTCCTGATCAGCAGAGCGGACATGATACAGTACAATATTTCATCAACTACGTATCGATTATAGACAGCTTTTCAAAGCATGTCGGAGTTTTTGCAATGAGACCTCGAAAAATTCTGACCGCCGGTCTGATCCTGGCGCTGATGGTCACCGGCGGAGCCTATTGGCTGTTGCAACGCCCCCTGCCTGAGCGTTATCAATCCTGGCTGAAGGAGCGGGTGGTGCTCCCTTCCCAGACGCCGGGTAAGCAGTTGACGGTCACTTTTTTGGGTACGACAACGCTGCTTTTCAGTGATGGAAGAAACGCCTTGATGACCGACGGTTTTTTCTCTCGGCCGGGCCTTTTGAGCCTGCTGTTAGGGCGATTCGCACCCGATACCGCCTTGATAGCCCGCCAGTTAACGGCACTTGGCGTCACGCAGCTGGATGCAGTGATGCCCGTACATTCTCATCATGATCATGCGATGGATGCACCGGAAGTGGCGCGCCAGACCGGAGCTGTATTGCTCGGATCGGATTCCACCCGTCAGATTGGACTGGGCGCCGGGTTACCCGAGCAGCAGATCGGTGTCGTGACGCCGGGCACGACGCGCGCTTTTGGTGATTTTAGCGTGACCTGGCTGGATTCACCTCATTCGCCGGTTCCTCCTCTCATCGCACGCCTGACCGGAAACGGGGAGGTCATCACGGCTCCCGTCATGCAGCCGGCGACGCTCAGAGATTACAAAGAAGGACAAACCTTCGCCTTGCTGGTCGAGCATCCTGCGGCGACGATTCTGGTGTTAGGCAGTGCGGCAGCCAACCCGGAAGCACTGAAGGGTACCCAGGTGGATGGGGTCTTCCTGGGCGTGGCAACCTTGAGTAAGCAGCCGAGTGCGGATCAGCAGGCGCTGGTCAAAACTACGATCGTTCAGACGGGCGCAAAGTGGGTGATCCCGATACATTGGGATGACTTTACTCAACCCGCCGAGCCCGCGTTAGTGCCCATGCCCACCCGGATAGACGATCTCTTGGGCACCCTGGAGGCCCTTCAGGAACAACTGGAGGTCTCTCGCAGCGAGGATAGCAGCAGCCCTCATCTCGCGCTGTTACCGATGCGTGGGCAAGTGCAAATCGAGTAGCTGGCGGGTTGCTGTCTCGGGGGCAACCGCTCGGGTAATGGCTGACACGACGGCAATCGAGCCCACACCCGTTGCGAGCACAGACGCGGCCTTTGTCAGATCGATGCCACCAATCGCCGTGAGTGGTGGACCAGAGTACGTGCTGGCGGAGGCGTCGGCTGGCAGACGGCGCTGTAAGAGAGGAACCCAGCGTGTCAGGCGTTCCAATCCGACTACCCGCACGGGTTTGGTTTGCGTGTTGAAGATCGCGCCGATGGCAAGATAGCTGGGGCGTAAGCTGCGCGCGCGGGCCCATTCATATTCACCATGTGTGCTGATGCCCAAACGTAAACCACTGCGGGCAATGGCGGTCAAATCTGCGGTACTTAAATCTTCCTGACCCAGATGAACACCATAAGCCCCGGTCTCGATGGCGAGTTGCCAGTAATCGTTAATGAAGAGTTGGCAGTCGTGCGCTTTTCCAATGCCGACAGCCTCCTGTATAGCTGATTTGAGCCTGTCCGGGGAGGCCTGCTTGATACGCAACTGACAGGTCGGAACCTTGAGAGGAAGCAGGCGTTTGATCCAGTTTACGGAATCAACTACCGGATAGAGCCCCAGTGGGCGGCAGGGTGCAAAATTTGGCAGTGTTAACCAGGCGGGATCATCAACGACCGTCGGGTAATCATCCAACTGTAAAGGCCAACCCTGTTGAGCGATGGGGCCACGCGCGTCGCTGACCGGATAAGCGGCTTTCAGTCCCTGGGCGACGTAGGCGTTGGCCAGCACGCAGGCATCGGCAAGGGTTTCCCCTCGTGCGATGAAGGCAGCCAGCGCAGTGGAGAGGGTGCAGCCCGTCCCGCGTTGATAGGGGTAAGTACCCCGCTTTTGTAGTAACCAGGCCTGTCCTTCTGAAGACGGTAGTGGCGTTGGGCTGTTGTCAGGCCATTGCAGATAATCCACGGAGTCATCTGCCATCGAAGCAGGAATCTGACCTGGCTCAGCGTGTCCGCCTTTCAGATAGACATGACAGCCGAAGGCACTCAGGGCTTTTGCCAGCATGGGTAACCCGCTCCCAGCCGGCAAGCCTGTCAGCGCCAGGGCTTCGGGTACGTTGGGCGTGATAACCGTACAATAAGGCAAAAGGGTTTTCAGTGCATCTGCCGGCATGCCGAGCACCTGGCCGGATGAGGTATCCAGCACCGGGTCGAGCACGACGGGTACCGCCAGCGTTGCCAGCCAGTCCTTCAGCACGGGCAGGCAGTTCGGATCGGGTAGCGCGCCGATCTTTACGGCCTGAAAGGGCAGTGCTTTAACCGCCTCTAGCTGCTTCGTGAATCCCTCGATAGAGACGGGATGTGCGGCCAGCAGCCGGGTGGGGGTCTGTGCGGTCGTTGCAGTGACAACGGAGAGCGGATGTACCATGAGCCCTTGGGCGGTGCGCAAATCGGCTTGCAAGCCACTGCAACCGGCACTGTCGCTGGCCGAGATAATCAAGATGCCTGGGGTAGGGCAGGCTGGGTTCATACTGGGGCGTCCTGCTGGTGCCAGAAGGGGAGTCCGGGTAATGGCGTGCTGGGGCTGGCGGTCTGACGGGTTTGCATCAGGCCGGCGGTGAAAGCATAGCGACCAGATTGTACGGCCATGGCAAACGCACGCGCCATGGTGACTGGGTCGTCAGCTTTGGCAATCGCCGTGTTCAGGAGCACGCCGTCGAAGCCCATCTCCATTGCTTCACAGGCCTGGGAGGGCGCACCCAGGCCAGCGTCGATAATCAGGGGGGTATCGGGCAGGCGGTCGCGCAAGGTCCGTAAATGGTAACGATTGAGCAGGCCGAGACCCGTGCCAATCGGAGCACCCCAGGGCATAAGCACCTGGCAGCCCACATCGAGTAGTCGCTGACATACAATCAGGTCATCGGTACAGTATGGCAACACCTTAAACCCTCGCTTGATCAGGCTTTCAGCGGCTTCGATCAGACCGTAGGGGCAGGGTTGCAAGGTGTAGTCATCGCCGATTACTTCCAGTTTGAGCCAGTCGGTTTCAAACAGCTCCCGCGCCATTTCCGCCAGAGCGATCGCTTCACGTGCGCTGCGGCAGCCCGCGGTATTGGGGAGTAATCGGCAGCCAGTCTGACGGAGTTGATCCCAGAAGGCCTGCCCGTCCCCCGATCCTGCCGTCTGGCGGCGTAGCGAGAGCGTGACCAGTTCGGCGCCGCTGGCCCGGATCGAGTCAGCCATCACGGCAGGGGAAGGGTAGAGCGCAGAGCCGATCAACAAGCGGCTGTTGAAGGTTTCACCATAAAGTCTCAGCACATCAGACATGGGGGTTAGCCTCCGGCGATGGGAAAGAGTATGTCAATCTGATCATTGGCCTGCAGGAACGTGGTGGCGTAGCAGGTCCTGGGCAGCAATTCGCCATTTAAGGCGACCACGAAACGGCCTTCGGTTGCCGTTTGCGTCAGCAGGGTTTCGATCCGCGGCTCTCCGTCAAGTTGGAAAGGTTTGCCGTTTAGAATTAGCGTTATGGTCATCGGGCCGATCTCCGGTGTGACGCCGTGTCGCGGGTATCCTGAAAAGGGAGTTGCGACAAGCTTTGCTGAATTAAGGCTGGGGCCAGCAGATAGCCATGACGGTAGAGGCCATTGATGGACAGATAGCCCGGTTGCAGGTCGATCCGGGGCAGATTGTCCGGCAGGGTCGGTCGACAGTTACTGGCGGTTTCCAGAATTCTGGCTTCGGCAAGTGCGGGGTTCAGTGTATACAGCGCGCTGCCAAGTTCAAGTGAGGATTGCAGGCTGATCGGGCTGTAGTCTTCCGCTTCGATTTCGGTTGCGCCGATAAACAACTGGTTGGTGTTCCGTGGCACAACATACAGTTTGTAGCGAGGATGCATCAGACGGATCGGGCGCTGGAAGTGTACTTCCTTCGACTCGATCAGCATCACTTCCCCGCGCACCCCACGGAGCCCTTTTTGCTGAGCTTGGGCACCCATGCCCCGGACATCTATTGTCCAGTCAAAGGTCTTTTTATCAGCGCCTATGTGCAAGCGACCGGGTTCAACGGTCCTTACGTCGTGATCGGCGTACCAGGCTCCCCCTTGCTTTCGAACGGCAACCCGCAGGGCCGAGAGTAGCTCACGACTGTGTACCTGAGCCTCATTGGGTAGAAACAGCCCGGCGCCCAGACTGGCGGAAAGGGAAGGCTCCATCGCACGGAGTGCAGGGGTATCCGGTTCTTCCAGGTGGCCCATCAGGGGACTTTCCGTCGGATGCTGCCGCAACTTATAGTTAAGCGCCTGCTTAAACTGACGGAGTTCCGACTGGTCACGAGGGTGGGCGACGACAATGGAACCCAATTGTCGATACGCTACCGTGCAACCGCTGTCCTCTTCCAGTGCCTTGATCCACTCCGGCCACATGCGCAAACTCGCCATGCCCCATTCAAAGATGCAGGGCTCCGCACTGACCAGTTCACTCAGAGGGGAGATCATTCCGGCGGCCGTCCAGCCAGCTGAACGATTCATTGTGAGCGCATCGCGCTCATACACGCTCACCTTGCAACCCTGGCGTAAGAGTCGCCAGGCCAGGAGGCAGCCCAAAAGACCGCCTCCGGCAATGCCAATGGTCGGTTTAGCTATCATGCTCACAAGCCTGTTCCGAGTCCCGGACATCCTGCGTGATCTTCATCGAACAGAATTTTGGTCCACACATGGAGCAGAATCGGGCGTCCTTGTGGGCGTCCTTGGGCAGGGTTTCGTCATGAAACTTGCGTGCCGTGGGTGGGTCAATTGACAGGTTGAACTGATCTTCCCAGCGGAAGGCAAAGCGGGCAGCAGACAGGGCATTGTCCCGAATCTGTGCGCCAGGGAAGCCTTTGGCCAGATCCGCTGCGTGAGCCGCAATTTTGTAGGCCATCAAGCCCTGTTTGACGTCTTCCTTATTGGGCAATCCAAGATGTTCCTTCGGCGTGACATAGCACAGCATCGCACACCCCATCCAGCCAATCATGGCCGCCCCAATCCCGGAGCTGAAGTGGTCGTAGCCTGGGCTTATGTCTGTGATGAGTGGCCCCAGGGTGTAAAAGGGTGCTTCATGGCAATGCTTGAGCTGTTCTTCCATATTCCGCTGAATCAAATGCATCGGGACATGCCCAGGGCCTTCGATAATGGTCTGCACATCATGTTTCCAGGCGATGCGGGTGAGTTCACCCAGTGTACGCAGTTCGCTGAACTGGGCCTCATCATTGGCATCTGCGATACAGCCCGGACGCAACCCGTCTCCCAGTGAAAAGCTGACATCGTAGGCCTTCATAATCGCGCAGATTTCTTCGAAGTGGGTGTAGAGAAAGTTCTCTTTGTGATGCTTCAGACACCAACCTGCCATGATCGAGCCGCCACGCGATACGATCCCCGTCAGTCGTTTGCGTGTCAGAGGAACGTAGTCTTTGAGTACCCCGGCATGAATGGTGAAGTAGTCGACGCCCTGCTCAGCCTGCTCAATCAGGGTATCCCGAAAAACCTCCCAACTCAGGTCGGCGGGATTGCCGTCAACTTTTTCCAGCGCCTGATAGATCGGTACGGTGCCGATGGGGACGGGACTGTTGCGTAAAATCCATTCACGGGTTTCGTGGATGGCCGGCCCGGTAGATAGGTCCATTACAGTATCAGCGCCCCAGCGTGTGGCCCACACCAGCTTCTCGACTTCTTCTTCGATGGACGAGCAGACGGCTGAATTGCCAATATTGGCATTGACCTTGACCCGGAAGTTGCGCCCGATGATCATGGGTTCTGCTTCGGGGTGGTTAATGTTACTGGGGATAACCGCGCGCCCGGCGGCGACTTCGCTGCAGACAAATTCGGGCGTGATGTAGTCAGGAATACGGGCGCCCATCGACTGCCCCGGATGCTGACGCCCCATCGCATCACGCATCTCGGCGCGACTGAGTCCCAGATTTTCCCTGACCGCGATATATTCCATTTCCGGGGTGATGATGCCGCGACGGGCATAATGCAGTTGAGTGACATTGAGTCCGCTGCGGGCCCGGCGTGGTTGGCGGGTGTGTTGAAAACGCTGGGCCTGCGCTGTCAGATTCTGCGCACGGGCATCGGTATACCAGGAGGAGGGCTTTGACAGCACTTCGGTATCCTGACGGTCGCAAATCCACTGCTCGCGTAGCGGTGCGAGCCCCAGGGTGACGTCAATCGTAGCCGCTGGGTCGGTATAGGGGCCTGAGGTATCGTAGACCGGCACCGTCTGACCACGAGTGTGAGCACTTTCAGCGGAGGCGCTGACGGTAATCTCGCGCTGAGCGACCTTGACTGAGCCACTCTCGTTACTGCGATAGACTTTGCGTGAGGCAGGCAGGGGCGCCAGGGTCAGCTCGACGGCGGTGGATTCAGGGTGTTCGTTGTTGCCTGGGTGGGCCATGGAAGTCTCCGTTCGGTTGAGCTAACCGGCAGAGATCAAGCGAATCGGTCACACGGCGCAGCGCCACAAACCAGAGGGGACGCTACAGGAGGAGGCCGCACTTGTTCCCTACGCTGGTATTAGCCAGATCAGGTTCAGCGGGTCCCACAGCGGTGGTCTCAGCCCTAAGGCTCCCCGACAAGTCAGGCGTGTAGTCTAGGCGGATGGTGAAACGGATGCAAGATCCTGCTGCAGCTCACGTGTCACTCGTGTCATTAGTCTGGAGGCTGCCGCCTGAAAGCCCTGGATGATGGCGCCAGAGTCGGTACCTTTGAGTGGCTCATGCTCGGACAGAATCGCAATGCCAAGCGGTTGTTTCTGCAAGCGATCAATCAGACGCAGCGAAATGGCCACATCCACTGAGGCCGGGATTTGCTCGTCCAGGTTCACGTAAAGGGATCTGAGATCAACGACCAGAACCAGATCCGTAGGGGGGCCACCTTTTTGACCGGTCACATAGCTGAACAGACCGGATTGCTCCAGGTGGCGGGTCAGGGTTTTCTCGACCAGATCCGTTGTGGGTTCCACCCAGCGTAGCCCCTTGATCGGGGTAACGCGCAGAGGATCGCGAGCCACGATGCGGTCACCGCTCAGTCCGATGCCAACGGTGCCTAGCTGAACAAACAATGAGGGACGAAAGCCTTTGGTTTCAGCCGGGGGAGATGTCGGGTTGGAAGCCGGAACCAGTTGATAGCGATAGTCGGGCGGTGCTTCGCCGGTCAGCAGTGAGCTGCAGCCTGAGAAGAGCAACAGTCCTGCCATGAGTCCGGTGCATCGGAATAGCCGTTTTATCTTCAGTGGTTTCATTCGTCGAGAGCCATGCCATTTTCGGGTTGACGGTAAATGAGCCGGGACGGATTGGCCCTCAGCTCCTCGGTGAACTGTTCGGTCTTCTGGGCCGTCTGGATGATCTGATCCCGTATCACCTGCATGGAAACCCGGCTGTCGGCGATGAACTCGCGGAACACCTGCGAATTGTTCGTCATTTGTGAGGCAATCAGGCGTGATGTGGCGCTCAGGTCCGCGGCGGTGGCGCGGAACTCCGGGATTGCCTTTTCATTCAGTTGAATGGCAAAGGCATCGTAGTTTGGAATGGTTTGTTGCAGGGTTTCGTTCGTCTGTCGAATCTCTGAAAGCAGGGTTTTCATTTCTTTCGCGGCGACCTCAAATTCCCCGGACGCCCGGCGAAGACTCAGGATCATGGCGGTGGTCTCCGTCTGGTTTTCCTCAGACAAAAAAGCCTCCATGCGTGACAGCACACCTTCTGTTTTATCGGCAATTACCGGAGCGGATTGGGCGAGCTTGGCAATCACCGAGGCTTTTCCTGGGATAAGCATCGAATCGTCTGCAGGCAGGAGCCCTTCCTCTGTGGCTTCGCCTAAAACCGGTTCAGCCTGTTCCAGTTCTATGCTTGATTGGCCGGTCAGTCCAGACGTTGAAAGTTTGGCCACGGTGTTGCGCGCAATCGGGGTGCGCTGATCGACGGCGATTTTGACCAGAACGCCCTCCTGCGGCGCTTCCGCGAGGTTAAGCGCCATGACTTTTCCGACCGGAACGCCTAAATAGCTCACGCGGCTGCCTGCGCTCAAACCGCTGACACTTTGAGTAAAGTGAACGGTTGCGATTTTCTTGCGGTCAATATCCGGGCTGTTCGCCGTCCAGAGTACAAAGGCAACCGAAAGCCCGAGCGAAGCCAGCATCAGTAGTCCGATCAGAAAGTAACGTGCTTCTCGTTCCAATGCTTACTCCTTCGTTCCTTCGCGAATACGTTGTCTGTGGGTGTGTCCACGCTTACCGCCGAAGTAGCGGGCGATCCAAGGGTGGTTAGCCTCTACAATCTGGTGAGGTGTGTCAACCACGATCTTTTTATCCACTAACACCGCAATGCGATCACAGGTGTTAAAGAGGGAATCCAGATCGTGGGAAATCATAACCACGGTTAAATCGAGGTGGTTCTTTAAGTATAGAATAAGCTCGTCGAACTCCTCCGCGGCGATAGGGTCGAGCCCTGAGGTCGGTTCATCGAGGAATATAATGGGCGGATCGATCGCCAGCGCCCTTGCCAGGGCAGCGCGTTTAATCATGCCGCCCGACAGTTCGGAGGGGTATTTGTGACAGGCGTTGAGTGACAGTCCGACCATGCGCATTTTCAACATGGCCAATTCTTTGACGGTCTCACGGCGAATCCGGGTATGTTCAAGAAGTGGCGCTGAGATGTTTTCAAGGACGGTCAAACCCGAAAATAAGGCACCGGACTGAAACAGGACACCCCAGGTGGCGGGTCCGGTTCGGCCATGATTAGCGGTAATCTCATCGCTCAAAAAGGAAATGGACCCCGAGGTGGGTTTGTGCAGGCCAAGAATGGATTTGAGCAGTACGGTTTTGCCGGTGCCTGATCCTCCGACTATACCCAGAATCTCGCCGTGGAAGATATCAAGATCCAGCTTGTCGTGAACAACCTGGGGGCCAAAACGATTGACCAGGTTGCGCACGGTAATGATTTTGCTGCGGTGCTTATCTTCCGCCGTGAGGTGAACGCCACCCTTGGGGCGGGAGAGCGATTGAGAGGGAGGTCGGATGGCTTGCCGGCGGAGCATCTCAATACCCCAATTCTGTCGTAATGATCGAGAAGAGCGCATCAATCGCGATAACCGCGAAAATTGACTGTACGACCGCTCGGGTGGTGTTGCGTCCGACGTCTTCTGCTGAATGTTCCACCAGGAAACCCTGGCGAATACCAATCACTGCGATGACGAATGCGAAAACAGGTGCCTTACACAAACCGACGAAAAAGTGGGTGAGCGTGACGGTTGCCTGCAGGCGTTCCATAAACATGGAAAATGGGATGTCCAGTGAAAGGACAGACACCACCGCCCCGCCGACAAAACCTACGATATCGGCAAACAGGGTGAGCATGGGCATTGTCAGTATCAGGGCGAGCGTGCGGGGAACCATGAGGGCATGCATGGGGTTGATGCCCAGCGTCTGCATGGCGGCAACTTCCTGATTTAATTTCATTACACCGATTTCGGCGGCGAATGCACTGCCGGAGCGACCGGCCACCATGATGGCGGTGAGTAACACCCCCATTTCCCGCAGGACGGAAATGGCGACGAGGTCGATGGTATAGATCTCGGCACCAAAGCGGCTCAGCTGGGTGGTGCCTTGGTATGCCAGTACAATACTGATCAGGAAGGCCAGCAGGCTGACGATGGGGATGGCATTAAATCCAGTTTCTTCAATATGCCGAACGATCGAGGGAAAACGTAATTTACTTGGGTGGGTCAGGCAATAGCCCATCACGGTGAAGACCTGGCCCATAAACGTGACGAAGCTTTTCGTCGCCAGAATACCTTCAACACAGAATTTTCCAAACGCGGCAATCCGGTTAAAAAGCCTGGGGTAGGTTTTAGCCGGAGGGTCTTTCTCGCCATCCGCATGGATAATCTGGTCGATAAAGGCCAGGTGGTGGGCTTTCAGCGCATTCAGGTTAAGGGTGCATCCACCGCGTCTGAGTTGCTGGCAGAAGCGATACAGTATCCAGGCACCGGACAGATCGAACTCTTCAACCTGGCGATCATGTACTTCCAGCTCCGACGCATGTGACAGGTCCGATTTCAACTGCTCAAGAAGCTGCTCAAGCGTGCTGACATGATCGATAATCCACTCACCGTGCAGCACCAGCACGGCTTTATCCGAGTGATGCTCAACAGTGAAAAAGGATGATTGAGGGGACTGCATCGGTAACCCATTCAGTTTCTTGTCTTTTTTGGCAGTCTGTTCAGTTTAACGTCTGATCAGTTTGAGCTCTAGGGGGCTGGCGGGGTAAAACGCTCGCGAGTTCTACCTATGCACACGCCCCACACAACCCTAATTGGAAATATTAACCGTGTAGGTTCGGGTATTGTTTCCTTTACTGTTGCTGACTTTCACTTTAAACGACTGGTTGCCGGCCGTTGCGTTGTTCCAACGGATTTCGCCGGTTTTTGGATTGATCTGCATGCCGGCAGGCTTGCTTTCAAGACTGAAAGTGCCAATCGGGTGACCACTCACCGGAGGCCAGAACCGGAAGGTTGAACCGGGCGTCCCCTTCAGGCCTGACTTAGGCAGAAGCGAGGGGGCGGCAGCGCGGCAGCGTGGCAGGATATCGTACAGGGCGTCCAGCCAGACGATGGCCATTTTTTCGGCGCCGCTGGCTTTGACATGCAGGTTGTCATACATATCGCTCGCGTAATCAATCACCGGCTCGTGATCAACCAGATAGAGGCGCTCGCCGCTGGCAATGCGACTATTGACCAATGTTCCCAGATCAGTATTAAAGGCACTGGTTGGGCTGTGATAGGTTTGGCGGTTGATGATTTTTCCGACGACCACAGGAACGCCGGGAGCGTTGCTCTGTATACGGCTGATTACCGTATTGACCTGGCTGGCTGAGCTGCTGGACATGCCATTGGTTCCCAAATGCATCAGAACCAGTTCGGGTGGGTTCATTTCTAGCCAGCCGTCAATTACGTTGGCCACCTTTACAGGTAGAATGCCTGGCCAACCTTCATGTTGAAGATCCGGCTCATCGTCCAGGCGACCAGTATAACTTCCAACGAAATCGACGCTATATCCCGACACCAGAAGCGACTCGTAAAGGAAGGGACGGTAACTTCCCCACCGCTCCGCGCCACCCGCATTGGTTCCGGCCGTAATACTGTCTCCTAATGGCATGATCCGAACGGGCGTCTCGCAACCCCACAAATCTTTGATGAGTCCTTTGTCTACCATATCGGCATGTCGCTGAATTTCATCGGCTCTAAGCGGCCGGTTGTGAATCGCCAGGCTATCCAGCTCTCCTCGGAAGCTTGCCGGTGCACCAGCAGCATTGCCTCCTCCCACGGTAAGGGGCGCCGTGGATGTAAACGCATTTTCCACATTCAGTGCACCAACTTCGTCTTCCTCTCCATCAATATAAAGCCTCAGCTCATCAAAGATGGGGTCGACGATTAGCGCAACATGATGCCATTTTCCATCGGCAATCGTTTGAGATGAGGTTAGCTTGCGGGCGCTACCGGCTGTCGTGTCAGCCGCATAGGCAACCGCTTTGCCAGACTCACAGGCCAGATACCAGATTCTCCCGGTATTACCGTCCGACCGGCCAACGATTTGCTGCGCAGTATTACAGGCGTCCGTCGTTCGAATCATGGTCTCGACGGCAAACCCCTGGTCTTTGGCAAAATTGAGATTGCCCTGGGCGGCCAGGGTCAGGCTCTGTGCGCCACCAAAACTGAACGCCTTTTTTTCCAGAGAACTGACTGAAGCGGGACACTGTGAACAGGTCAGATTTTTTTTGCCGACGGCGTCGACCGCTTTTCCATAGGCCGGGTCTTCATTAAAGTTCCAGCTGTAGAGATGACTGTCAGCGGTGACGGGATAGGTGGGCAGTGTGCCGCGCGCATTTTCCTGAGGACCGAAGCCTTTAGGGACAAATTCGTCGTCGGGCGTCAGAAGAATTTTATCTATCGTTACACCTGCTCGCTCCATCCAGATATTCAGGGTTTGTTCCCCAGTTTCTGAAAAAGTGACACTGGCAACCTGACTCGTTCCTCTACGCGCATTAGTCCAACCCCAGTTGCCATTGGAAAGCAATCCTGTGACGTCGCGGGCACTGGAACTGGCCTCGCCGTTGGTGCCGAAGTGCACCGCATAAGATGCGTCTTTTGTGATGCCGCGTATCCATACATAGTAAGTGCCAGTTTTTCTGACATCGATGAGGTAGTCCATACGCGCGCCATCGCGGGCGAAATTGGTGTAGTTGATCTCATTCTCGGGGGAGACGACCATGACTTTGTCTGCGGAGCCGAAGTTGTCGCTGGCAGGTTTTCCGCCCAAAGTAGATTGACTAACCCAGGCATGGCTATTGGCAGAAGACTTCAGCGCAGCATAGTGCTCGGCCTCCATAACAATCTTCCCGTCACTGTAGAAAGACTGAAGAAATGCATCGCCATCGACTTCTATCGGTGCTGCTTCCACAGTGATCGTGAGTAGCTGAGTGACTTTAACATCGCTGAAGCGGGCATCGCTGGCGGTCAGTTCCACTGTGTAGTCTCCCGCGCTTGCTGCAGGCGCCTTCCAACGCAGTGTCGCACTGCCATTGCCTTTATCCGTAAACACGGGGCCACCTGTCAGGTTGGACAGGTCGGCGCTCAATGCGGGGGGGGTACCATCCGCATCGCTGGCGCTGAGCGTAAGTGTCAAGGTGTCACCCTCTACCACCGTTGCAGGGGGAAGTGTCGCCCAAATTGGGTTTTGGTTGCCAATGCTGAAGCTTGCCTCAGCGACGGAGCTGTCGCTATTGCCCACTTTGATACCAATCACACGTATTTCAGCACTTTCAGTCAACATGAAAGGGGCCGTGTAAAGCGTTGAGCCTGAGGTAGGCGTGGTTCCATCCAAGGTGTAATAAATAGAGGCGTCGGCGGTGTCCGTCGTCAGGGTCACTTGCTGACTGGAGAGAAAACTGCCTCCATTGGGGCTGATGACTGGCTGGGCAACGGCAGTTTCCTCGGCGCTCGTGACGGTGATTTGTAAGGTCGTTGCAGACTGGCTGCCCGCAAAGCGTCCGTCTGTCGCCGTCAGCGTCAGCGTGTATGATCCTTCGCTACCTGCGGGAGGCATCCATGTCAGTCGTGCTGTGCCGTTGCCGTTATCCGTAAAGGTCGGGGTTCCTGGCAACGCACTCAGATTGGTCGTGAGGATTGGCGTCGTGCCATCGGCATCGGTAGCACTTAGCGTCAGATCAATCGTCGACAATTCCTCAACGGTTTGAGCTGTGGGTGTGGTCCAGACGGGTGCCTGGTTGCCAATGGTGAAAGAGGCGCTGCTAATGGGACTGGCGTTAAGGCCGTCTTTTAAGCCCAGCACGTTGAGCGTGGCCGAGTTTGAGAGCGTAAATGCACTGCTGTAGCGCGTGGAGCTGCTCGTCGGAACAGAGCCGTCAAGTGTGTAATAGAGCGCAGCACCTGGCGTTGCGCTTGATAAAGTGATCACCTGCGCACCTTCAAACAGGCCACCAGCGGGTGAGATGACCGGTGTTGAGACGGTGCCCGTCTGTTGAGTGGGCTGCACGATCAGGGTAAGCACCTGCTCTACGATACGATTGGCAAAGCGTACATCGGCTGCGCGTAAGGTTATGCTAAAGGTGCCTGACAGGTTGGCTGGTGGCGTCCAGGACAGTGTAGCCGTGCCATTGTCTGCGGCTGTGAAGGTAGGGCTACCGGGCAGGGCAGAAATATCGGCTGAGAGTAAGGGGGCTGCGCCATCCGGATCGGTTGCCGCGACAGCGATCACGCTGGCGACACCCGCAGTGAGTGTTTGATCAGCCAGGGCCTGCCAGATTGGCAGTGCATTCCCAATGCGGAAGGTTGCAGCGCTTAAGAGGCTATCCGTCATGCCTTCCGCCGTTGCAAATGCTTTCAGCGTGCGCGAGTCGGTCAGGCGCAGTGGTTCAGAATAGACCGGACTCGACACTGTGGGTGTCGATCCATCTATCGTGTAGTGAATAGCGGCGCCCGCCGTTGCCGAGCTGAGCTCCACCAGCTGGGCATCGGCGAATTCACCACCGGGTGGAAAAATTTGCGGTGCATCTACCGTACCCTCAGGGTCAGTGATCGGTGCACCGATCTGAAAGTCGGCCCGTGTAATCCGACTGGCAGGCAGGTCCGGCGCAATGCTGATCGCCTTAATGGTTGCCGACTCGGTTAAACTGAAGGCCTCCGTGAAGCGGCGGGAGCGGCTGCTGGGAGTCGTGCCGTCGGTGGTGTAGTAGATTACGGCGTCTGGGTTGGATTCCGCCGGATTAATCTCGACCAGAATGTCGCCGTCATAGCGCCCGGCTGCGGGGGTGATGACCGGCTGCCCGGTTGACTCGCGCGGGTCTACGTCGACTGAGCTGCCACAGCCTGCCAGAGATAATAAAAGTGCAACGGAAACAAGAAACTTCTGCATAACGTCCTGTAATAAATCACCGCTTCGGCGATTATCCCTGAAGTTGGATACAATTGGTTACGAAATGTATCACAAATATGCAGTACGAATGAGCGTGAATTGTCCTTATACGCTTTCGTCAATAATCAAAATCTCATCGGCCAGTTGCGATTCCATCCCAACCAGTTTACTGATCAGTAATGGATCCAGCCGATGCCCTTTGCTTAGCAGCAGAATGCCATTCGTCGAATGAAGATCCCGCGCCAGAATCATGCCGGGTTGCAGTGCATAGCTTGACACCGCCTGCTTGCGCTCAGCGGCGTCCAGTGCGGCCTGCTCTGAAAGCAGGGCGGCCAGATGGTGCACCACCTCCGGGTCATATTGGCGACCGTGCGCGCGTAGCCAGTCAATGGCGTCGGACTCTCCGTAAACCGGCCCGTCACGACGTCCTTTACACTATTCCCTGAAGCAGACTGAGACACTGAGGATGCGGGCGCCGGGCGGCAGGGCAGTTTGCGAAAGGCCCATCGGAAAGCCGCTGCCGTTGAGACATTCCCGATGCAGCGCGATCAGTTGGGTCACCTGATTGAGGGGTGTCAGGGCGAGCAGGGCGCTCTCACCGAGCTTTGGGTAGCGTCGGAACTGTTTCAGTTCGTTGTCGTTCAGCTGCTGTTCCGGTTGCGTGATCAATGCAGCCGGGAGACCAATCTTTCCGACATTATAAAGCATGCCTGCCAACCGGACGTTCCGTTGCTCGGTCGGTGGAAGCCCCATCACCGTTGCCAGGAATTGCGCGCACTGGGCGACTTCCCGGTTGATACCGGTTTCGCCCGGCGTTTTCAGGTCAATGAGATTGGCAAAGACTTCGACCGCCGTGTCGTAGGCGAGTTCAATTTCCTGGCGGGCCATATCGACGAAAGCTTTGCTGCGTGCAACCGCATCTTCTGACTCGGCGAGTTTTTGCGACAATGCTTTGTGACTGTCTTCCAGCGCCTGTGCTTTGCGGTTGGCTTTAACCAGGCGAACCTGGCGATTACGATGGAGCTGGTAGTGTTGCGCCGCACGCTCGAGCAGGGCCAGAAGCTCCTCGCGTTCCCAGGGTTTCGACAGGTAACTGAAGATACCGCCATCATTGATGGCTTTAACGGTCGCCTCCATTTCTGAATAGCCGGTGAGAAGTATCCGCACGGTGTCGGGCCATTCTGCTTTTACCCGACCGAGAAACTCGGCGCCATCCATCTCGGGCATGCGCATGTCGGAAATGATGAGCTGAAAACGCTCGTTTGCCAGCAGTGTCAGGGCTTCTTTGCCACTGTCAACCGTGACCCATTCGAAGGCAGTTTTGCGCAATTGCCGTTGCAGTGCACTGAGGATGCCGGGTTCATCATCTACCGCCAGAACACGGTAAGTTTTCTGAGTGTCGTTCACGCGTGGATTCCTGTTACTGTCTTGGTGAAACCTGCCGCTCATTTGACAGTCTAGTGGTGTTACAAATGGAAAGGACACCTATAAAAACAAACCTGTATCGGTGCGGAGAACAACATGCTGGGGATTATCTACACCACCTTCAGTGACATGGTCATTGAGCGGGAGGGGATGGCCTTCTGGAACGCGGTCCTTGAAAAAGCCAATCCTGTGAGTGAGGGGGCCTACACGACCGCGGCGGAATATGACGACGCCGAACTTTTTCAGCTGATTACGACCGTAAGCCGATTGCTGGATAAAGACGCTCAACAGTTAGTCCGGCTATTCGGTGAATACCTGTTTGCGCATTTGATGAAATACTGTCCGGTTAATCTGGAAGACGATCCTGGCCTTATCGATTTTCTGGCCTCGATTCAGGAAAGGGTTCATGACGAAGTCCGTCGAGTCCATCCCAATGCGTATACGCCGAGCTTCGACGTTGTTGCCTGCGGAGACCACTATCTGACCTTGCACTATCGATCTGAACGGCGACTCTGTGCATTGTGCGAAGGGCTGATTCAGGGCGCGTCGCTTTATTTCTCTACCCCGGTCACACTATTGCACGATCGATGCCTGCATCGCGGCGATGACTATTGCCGGCTTCAGGTTCGCCTTTCAGATACGGGGAGAGAGCATGCAGCCGGATCCCTATAAAGTCGCCTATCAGCGTGAACGCAAAGCACGCCAGATCGCGGAAAAAATGTTGGACGAAAAAACGCGCGAAGTTTATTCGACGCTGGTGATGATCAAGAGTCAGTTCACCCACCTGCAGCAAAAACAGAAGGATCTGGAGGCGGTGAACACCACCTTACGTACGACACAGCGTCAGCTGGTGCACTCGGAGAAAATGGTGTCACTCGGGCAGTTGGCTGCAGGTGTTGCGCATGAAATCAATAACCCTGTTGGATTTGTGCTGAGCAATCTGACCACACTGAAGGATTACATTGAAAGTTTACAGCAGCTTGTGACTGCGCTGTTGGGGCAAATCGAGTGCGAGCCCGATCCTGATAAACAAGCGTGGCTTATTGAGCAGTTGGAAGCGGCAGACTACGCCTACATCAAGGGCGATATGCCGGTATTGTTGTCCGAATCCATGGTCGGACTGAAACGGGTCCGGGAAATCGTCGATGGACTGCGTTCATTTGCCAGGGTAAACGATTCGGCCTTTAGCCCGGAAGATCTGAACGCGCTATTGGAAAACACCGTCAAAGTCACGTGGAATGAATTGAAATACGTTGCCAAAGTTTGTTTTGATCTGTGTGAGCTCCCCCCGTTTTCTGCAGCTCAGGGCAGCTATCCCAGGTTTTTGTCAATTTGATTGTCAATGCCTGTCACGCGCTGAAAGAGGTCAAGCGGCCCGGTCGGATAACCGTTCGTACCCGGCGGGAAGGGGGCCGGGTGAGGGTCGAAATAGAAGATAACGGTCCGGGTATTCCGAGGCGCATTCAGGAAAAAATCTTTGATCCGTTTTTTACCACCAAAACGGTTGGCGTTGGGACAGGGCTGGGCCTGTCCGTCAGCCACGGACTGGTGGAAAAGCATCGAGGCAAGATTGAGGTTGCGTCGGTTGAAGGCGAGGGGACTACGTTCACCGTTGTCCTGCCTCTGGATCCACGTGAATAACTGTGCTTAAGTAGTTGTTTTACTGTATTCACCCCATCATGCTCCCGAACGGGACAGAGTTTTTAGTCAGATGATGTCATATTGTGGCCGCTTTCAGTCGGCACGCTACCTGGTTTTATGTTTGCTGCTATCGGGCACCTTTCAGGTCTGTGCCGAGTCCGGCGGCGTCGATCCTCAGTCCCGCTCGATCGGCATTGCGCTGACCAGCGAGCCGCCATCGCTCAACTCGTTGACCACGCAGGATCAATACGGATCCTTTATTCTGGGTCATGTAAAAGAAGGTCTGATGCGCTATGGCAAAGACGGCGAGCTGACCGGTGGGGTCGCTGAGCGTTGGGAGGTGACGGCAACCCGAGTCACCTTCTATCTGCGCCGGAACGCTCGCTGGCATGATGGTGTTCCCGTGACCGCGAAGGATTTCGTCACGGCCTGGCAAGCGGTATTGAACCCCGCATCCGCGGCGCCAAATGCTCATTTGCTTTACCCGATTCGGGGGGCTGAAGCGATCAATAAAGGCCAGATACCGGCGGAACAGCTGGGTGTAAACGCGGTTGATGACCACACCCTTGTCGTCGAGCTGGAGGCTCCCTGCGCTTATTTTCTGGCGCTCACGGCCTACGCCACTTTCCTGCCAGTGCGGGCCGACTATCTGGAACGTTTTGGTAGTCGTTATGCCGCGGAAGCCGGCTTTCAGGCTTACAATGGCGCCTTTAAGCTGGATACCTGGATTCATGGCGCGCGGCTGTTACTGCGCAAAAACCCAACCTACTGGGATCAGGCCTCGATTCAGTTGGATGAGATCCGCATTGATCATGTAACCTCTGACCCGCTTGCGCTGATGAATCTCTACAGTGATGGCGCGATTGCCATGACGGATATCGGCGTCGACAATCTCGATCTGTCGCTGCGTCGTGGCTTACCCCTGTCCCAGTTTGAAGTCGCTAACCTGTTTTATTTGCGCTTTAACTTTGCCGAGGGACGCTGGACCTCAGACCCCGATCTGCGTGAGGCCATTCGTCTGGCATTCAACGCAGATGAAATGGTCAATAAGGTGATTGCGCTGCCTGGATTCAGACCCGCTCGCAGCCTGTTTCCGACCTATATTCAAAGTCAGGGACAATCACTACGCGCGCATTATCCCCCCGATGTCAGACCACCGGATTTGACCCAGGCGCGGCAGAAAATGCAGGCGTTCCTGCAGCGCAAGGGCCTGGATGCGCCGCCCGCCCTGCATTTGTTGACCTCGGATACCCCCGGTGCGGCGAAGCAGGCTGAGTACCTGCAGAGCGTGTTTCAGTCCGCGCTGAATTTATCGCTGAAAATCGATAAGCAGATCTTTAAGCAGCGTCTTGCCAAGGAAAATCAGGGCGATTTTGACATCAGCATGACCGGCTGGGGACCTGACTACGATGATCCTATGACCTTTGCCGATTTATTTGCCTCCTGGAATCCGAACAACCGTGGTGGCTATCGCAACCCGGAGTATGACCGTTGGCTGGAAGTGGCCAAAACGACGCTCGACAATCAGGAGCGTCTGGCGGCCTTTGGGCAGCTGCAAGCGTTGTTACAGCGAGATGTGGCCTTACTGCCGCTCTATGAGAATGCCCTGATTTATGTGAAGGACAGTCGCTTGAAAGGCGTTCAGCGTCGCCGCTTCGGTGCCGATCCGGCCTTCCATTATGCCTGGATTGAGGAAACGCCATAACGCTATGAAACGCTATATTATTCAGCGCCTGTTGTACGCTTTTATTACGATCTGGTTTGTTGCGACAGCCACCTTTTTCGCGATGCATTGGGTTCCGGGTGACCCCCTGTCGGGCGAAAAGGCCGTTTCACCGGAAATTTTTGCCAATTTACAGGCACACTATGGACTCGATAAGCCGCTACTCGAACAGTATTTCATCTACATGGGTAATCTGCTTAGGGGTGATCTGGGCGTCTCATTCACCCAACAAAACCGACTGGTGAATGACATCATCGGTGAACACTTTGTGATCTCTGCCACCATGGGCATTGTGGCTCTTTTCATGGCTTTTTTTGGGGCGCTGATCTTTGCCACGATCGCCACCGTGTACCGTGGCCGTCTGCCGGACCGTCTGACGATGGTCGCCGTGCTGATATCCGTGTCGGTACCGGGTTTCGTCTTCGCAGCGCTGGCCCAGCTCGCGATTGTGCAGATCAATCAGTGGCGAGGTGAACAGTGGTTGCCGGTGGCCGGTTGGGGGACGCTCGCGCATGTCTGGGCACCTGCATTGATGCTGGGACTGGGAACCATGGCTTACCTGACCCGTCTGATGCGGGGCAGTCTCATCGATATCGACAGTCAGCCCTACCTGCTGGCGGCGCGGGCAAGGGGCCTGCCGCCCTGGCGCTGTTTTGTTCGCTATCAGTTGCGCAACGCCTTGCTGCCAGCCCTGAGCGTGATGGGGCCGACGATCACCAGCATTACTACCGGAGGGTTTGTGGTGGAGCAAGTGTTTGCGATTCCCGGCCTGGGACGCTATTTCATTCAGGCAGTTGCCCAACTGGACTACACCGTGATCATGGGGACGACCGTGTTTTATGGTGCCTTTCTGGTTCTGGTGGTGCTGGTCTTTGACTTGTTGTATGGCTGGGCAGATCCCCGCATTCGTGTGTCGAGGGCCTTAGCATGACAGACGAGCGTTTTCTGCCTGCGGTCTATCATCAGACTGAAATCAACCTGGGCGCCTCTTCGCGCTATTGGCCGACCGTCTGGCGGCGTCTGAGACATGATCCTCAGGCCATCTTATCGCTGGGCCTGCTCATAGCGCTGGTGGCGGCGGTGTTAGTGGGTCCCTGGCTTTGGTCAGTTGATCCGTCTCAACAATACCTTAATCAAATTTCACACCCGCCGGTCGGCGCCAGTGAAGCCGTGGTCGTTGATACGTTTGAACCCTGGTCAGATCAGGTCGCTCACGATCAGGCCCCGAATTCCGCGACTGAGTCACCGTTGATCGTGGAGGCCGCCAACACGGAGTTTGTCCGCTTACGCTGGCCGGTTTTGCCCAATGCAGCGCGCTTCCAGATTTTTCGATCGGATCAGCAGACCGCTGAGACGATCCCTGGTTTGCCACTGGCGACCGTCAATGCACCCGTGAATGGCTATCAGGACAGTCTTAACCTGACATCCCGCAAATATCGCTATCGGGTGATCGCGCTGGATGCAAATGAAGCCGTGCTGGATCGTTGGGAAGTCCATGTGACCCCACAGCTGGCGATTAGCCGGTATGCTGTGACGTTAAGTCAGTTGCCAGAGCAAGGCGTGATCGCCATTCCCGCTCATCCTTTGGGTACGGATCACCTGGGGCGGGATATGCTCGCCCGTATGCTCGAAGGCGGCCGAACCTCGCTGTTCATCGGGCTAGTGGCGCCCTTGTTCTATATTCTCTTTGGTGTGTTGTACGGCGCGACCTCTGCGCTGCTGGGTGGTCGTGCAGATGCGATGATGATGAACGTGGTCGACTTCGTGATCGCGCTACCATTTCTCCTGTTTATGATTCTGTTTCGGGTTGCTGTGGGTACGGAGCCGGGCGACAGCGGAATAACGGCCATGCTGGTTGCCATGATCGCTTTGGGTTGGCCTTCTCCGGCGCGTCTGGTTCGGGGTGAGATTCTGAAGCTGCGTGAAATGCCTTATGTGGAGGCCGCCCGCTTAATGGGGGCTGGGCGAGGCTACCTGATTACGCGGCATTTACTGCCCAATATCATGGGCAGTATTCTGGTGACCTTTACCTTTGCCATTCCCTCGGCCATTTTCGCGGAAGCCTTTCTGTCTTTTATCGGCCTTGGGGTTGTGCCTCCGGCACCCAGCTGGGGCGCGATGTGTAATGATGGCCTCGCCCGCTTGCTGACCCAGCCGCACATCATGTTGTTTCCGGCGCTGGCAATCAGCCTGACCGTGCTCATCTTCAACCTGTTGGGCGACAGCCTGAGAGATGCCATGACGCTGGAGCAAAAAGGATGAACCATCTTCTGGAAATACGGAATCTCCAAGTCGAGCTTAAGACCGAGTTGGGGCCGGTCTATCCGGTGCAGGGTGCCGATTTGATCGTTCGTCGGGGCGAAACCTTGTGTTTGGTGGGGGAGAGTGGCTGCGGTAAATCCCTGACCATGATGTCAGTTATGGGGCTCTTACCTCCAGGTTCACGCATTCAGGCCGACCGCTTTCACCTTGAGGGCGAGACCCTGCTGACGCTGGATGAGCATGCTTACCGTAAATTGCGCGGGCCGGTTATCGGTATGATTTTTCAGGACGCGATGGCGGCCTTCAATCCCGTGTTACGCATTGGTGATCAACTGGCAGAGCCACTGCGGGTCCATAAAGGCTTTTCTCGCAAAGCGGCCTGGGTGCGCGCGGTGGAATGGCTGGATCGCGTGGGCATCGTTGAACCTGAAAAACGCGCACGGTTTTACCCGCATGAGTTTTCCGGGGGCATGTTGCAAAGGGCCATGATCGCAATGGCATTGATTACCGAACCTGATCTGGTCATCGCGGACGAGCCGACGACGGCGCTGGACGTCAGCGTACAGGCGGAAATTCTGGACCTTTTACGCAGCCTGCTAAGCGAGCGTCAGGCTGGACTGGTGATGATTACGCATGATCTTGGCGTGGTTGCTGAAATGGCCGACCGCGTGACCGTGATGTATGCCGGACGGACGATTGAAGAGGCGAGTGGGGCAGAGTTTTTTGCCCGCCTCAGCCATCCCTATAGTCGTGGCCTAATGGCATGTACACCGAACTGGCGGGCGGGAGCAGTCCCTGTAACACCCATTCCAGGATTGCCGCCCGCTTTGACGGCAGTACAAACCGGATGTGCCTTCCGTTTTCGTTGCGCGGAGGCGATGGTGATTTGTGCGGAAAAACCGGAAATAACAGAGGTAGCCGCAGGGCATCGTGTCGCCTGCTGGTTAAATCGCAAACCCGATGTGCTGGCGGCTGCCGTGCGGGGAGTGGACGAAGAGGGGGCGATGGATGTTGACGATTGAGGGTGTCAGTAAACGTTTTGGATCGTTTATGGCTGTCAATGACATCAGTTTTGATGTCAGGGCCGGAGAAATTCTGGCGCTGGTTGGTGAGAGCGGTTCCGGCAAAACGACCGTCGGTCGCATCATTGCGGGCCTCGAAGAAAAATCCTCCGGTTCGATTGCCCTGAAGGGCGAATCCTTACCCAATCGTTACGGTAAAACGGAATTTCGCATCTGGGGAAAACGCATTCAGATGATTTTTCAGAACCCGCTCGGCGCGCTAAATCCTTTCTTTAGCAGTGCCGACGTATTAGCAGAGGCCTTGCGCTTCAGCGGCAAGAAGGTGACCGATGTCGCGATTGATCATTGGCTGGCTGAAGTGGGGCTGCAGTCTTTTCACCGTCACCGTTTGCCACACCAGCTCTCTGGTGGGCAGCGGCAGCGTCTGGTGATTGCCAGAGCACTGTGCATGGAACCGGATCTGATTGTCTGCGATGAGCCGGTCTCGGCGCTGGATGTGTCGATTCAGGCGCAGATTCTGGCCTTGCTGAAGCGCCTGCGTGATGAAAAAGGGGTAAGTCTGCTGTTTATTACGCATGACCTGAATGTAGTGCGGCAAATCGCAGATCGGGTGTTAGTCATGAATCGCGGCGTTCGCGTTGAACTGGCCGACACCGCGACCGTGTTTGAAAACCCAAGCCATGACTATACACGACAGTTGCTGGAAGCCTGTCCTGTACCGGAATATCAGGCAAAACAACAGGAGACAAGCGCATGAGAAACGCAAACGTGATTCAACGATGGATAGGCTATGGCGCCGTGGGGATATTGGCTGCAATGGCCTCCGCTACAAGCGCCACGGATTTTGCGCCGATTGATGTGACGATGGACATCGCCGAACTGTCGGTCTCCCATGAAGAAACAGTGTTGCGTAATCAGGCCGTTATGGCGCTCGCCAATGGCGAAGAGGGCGCTGTGCGTTGCTCGGCGACTTTCCGCAATGGGCCCGAAAAGCCGGTTGAGCGCAAAGTCGTCCTACAGCCGGGCGACGAGAAGGTGGTCAGTGCGCCGATTCGACGCACGGTTACGCGATTGCAGATCGAGGTGAGTTGCCGCAAGGTGAAATGACTCCTCCGCACGCGACTAGCTGACGAGGTGCGCGAGATCACGCGCCACGGCCTCTGCCACTTCGATTCCGTCCACGCCGGCAGACAGAATGCCGCCTGCGTAACCGGCGCCTTCGCCTGCTGGGAACAGTCCTTTGACGTTGATGCTCTGGTAGTCCGGGCCACGTTTGATCCGTATGGGTGAAGACGCAGGGTTTCGACGCCCCGTCAGCACGGCATCATCCATGGCAAAGCCCTTTAGTTTTGCGATCAAAGGCAGGCGGGGCCTCGCGTAAGGCTTCGATGGCATAGTCAGGCGGGGCTTCGCTTAAGTCACAGGGCGTCACACCCGGTTTATAGGAGGGTTCAACGCTGCCGAGTGAGGTCGAGGGTCGACCGGCCAGAAAGTCGCCGATGCGTTGGGCTGGCGCATTGTAATTGCGGCCACCCAGAACAAAGGCCCGGCTCTCCAGTGCCTGCTGAAAATCAACGCCCGCTAAGGGATCGTTGCCTGGAAAGTCTTCAGGCGAAATCCCCACGACAAGCGCCGCATTGGCATTGCGCTCGTTCCGTGAATATTGGCTCATGCCATTGGTCACCACGCGTTCCGGTTCAGAGGTGGCGGCCACGACGGTGCCACCGGGACACATGCAGAAACTGTAGACTGCCCGACCATTCTTGCAGTGGTGCACGAGCTTGTAGTCCGCCGCGCCGAGGGTTGGATTTCCCGCAAAGGGACCAAATCGGCAGGTGTCGATCACAGACTGTGGGTGTTCCACCCGAAAGCCGACGGAAAATGCTTTGGCTTCAATGTAAACCCCTTTTGCATGCAACATTCGGAAGGTGTCACGTGCACTGTGACCGACCGCAAGCACGGCATGGTGGGTGGCTAAATAGTCACCATTCTGCAGGGTCAGCCCTTGCAAGGCGCCGCCCTGAATATCGAGATCGGTGACCTGAGTTTCAAAGCAGATTTCGCCGCCGAGCTGCTCAATGGTGTGGCGCATTTGCTCGATCATGGTCACCAGTTTGAAGGTGCCGATGTGGGGCTTGCTCAGATAGAGGATCTCAGCGGGTGCGCCTGCTGCGACAAACTCTGTCAGCACTTTGCGTCCGCGAAAGGCCGGATCTTTAATCTGGCTGTAGAGTTTCCCGTCTGAAAAAGTGCCGGCGCCGCCTTCGCCAAACTGGACGTTCGAATTTTCGTTTAATTGGCGCTTTCGCCAGAGTCCCCAGGTGTCCTGTGTTCGACGCCGCACATCTTTACCCCGCTCCAGTATGATCGGACGGAAGCCCATTTGTGCCAGCAGCAGCCCAGCGAACAGACCACAGGGGCCAAAGCCTATCACCACCGGACGCAAGCCTTGCGAGGCCTCTGTGCCGAAGTTCGCCTGTGCCTGCGCCACAAACTGATAACGGGTATCTGGAGAGGGCATGACATGCGGATCCTCCTGAAAACGGGCAAGGAGTTCGGGCACGCGCGGGGAGTCGATATCCAGCGTGAAGACCAGTTGGATCGCCCGACGCTGGCGCGCATCGTAACCGCGTTTGAACACCGTAAAGGCTGTTAGGTCCTGCGGGGCCAAACCGAGCTTGGCGAGTGCGGCTTCACGGGCCAATTGCTCATAATCGGCATCTGTTTGCTGGGCCGATGGATCAAGAGGAATGCGGAGTTCAGTCAGACGAAGCATGCAGGTTCAGGCTTTAGTGAAAGTCGGGGCGGTATCATAGCGTGTTTGGGTCGAATTTTCGCCCCCGTCGAGTGCGGCGCCGCATTCACAGCGTCAGAGTGCCGCGTATAATCGAAATCAGGTCTGAAAACGGTGCAGACGTTCAGCCAGTGCAGTGGACTGGTCTTCCATTCGGGTGGCTTCCGTTTTAATTTCACCCGCGCACGCGGCACTTTGCTTTACGGCGGTTTCAATCAATTCCATATCGCGGGTAATATCCTCGACCGCTTCCCGAATTTCATCGGCCCCCCGCGCTGCAACAGTGACTTCCTGCCTCAGCCTCTGCATCAACTGCGCGGTATTGTCGATGGACTGTAATGCTTCGCGTGAAGAGGCAACCAGCTCGTCTGCACGCTGGTGGGATGCGGTAATCCGCTGTGCGACCCGGTCAATGCCTTCTACGACCTCGTCAATGATACGGTTAGATTCGCCCAGCGTGTCCTTGCTTTTGTTGGCCAGACTCCGGACTTCGTCGGCGACCACCGCAAATCCGCGTCCCTGATCCCCCGCGCGCGCAGCTTCAATCGAGGCGTTCAATGCCAGCAAATTGGTTTGATCAGAAACACTGATAATCATATTCAGAACGGAGCCGATTTTTTGCGCATGTTGCAACAGCCCATTCAGCTCCACCACCAGCTCCCGGCTGAATTCGGCATTCTGATGGATGCCGGACACCATACGGTCGAGTTCCACCCGTGCCTGACTGATCTGTGTGCCGGACTCTTCAATTTCAGTGCGTACTCTGCGGGCGTTACTGGCCGACTCCGTCGCCTGTTGAGCAATGCTCTCGGCGTGACCACTGACATCGGTGACATGGCGCACACTGCTCTCCAGATGTTCGTTCATTTGGATGGACGATGTTTCAAATTGCTGGGCCAGCTGCAGGTTGTCATTGGCGCTGGCATGTGCTTCGCTGATGGCTGTTTTCAATGAATCGAGTAAGCGATTAAAACTGCGGGTCATCAGGCCCATCTCATCTGATGACTTTGCTTCCAGGCGCAGTGTAAAGTCCCGGGTATCGGCCACTTTTTGAATCTGCTCCGTAATCCCCCGAATGCGACCCACGATGACCGAGGCAAACAGCCACGAAAGTGCGACGCCGAGTAAAAGAAAAAAACAGAGCAGGCCCAGCTCTGAGAAGCGGGCCTGCTGCATCAGGGAGGCAACCTCTGTGGTGGCCATATCTGCGCCAAAGACGTAGCGATTACCGTTAGGGGCGGTGTAGGGGATAAAGATTGAGCGGAAAGTGCCGTAGCTGTCCGTATATTCATCGGTTTGCGGAGCCTGGGTTTGCCAGGTTTTCATGACGGCAGGGCTGGCATCTGTATAGACCTGCATATAATGACTGTAACTGTCGTTTGCGACTTCCTCAGCTAGCGCGCCGTCAGCGACGAAGATGACCTCATCGTCACGTACCGTCATGGCATACACATAGACCAGACCAACATCTTTGGCATAGTTGCCGAGGAAGATAGTGTTGTGTTTGTACTCATCGAGTGGCACGACACCTTCATCATGGTGCAGATTGAAGTAGTCCTCCCCCAAAATACGGGAAACTGCCTGCGCAGCAGTCATCAGGCGAACATCAATGGCGTTCTGAATATCCTGAGCTTTTCCACGGAGATTCATGTACGAAAAAATGCTCAGAGTGACCAGTAGGGTCAAGGCTGAAAACAGGACGATGCGCGTCTTAAGGTTGAATTTTTGAACGCTGGTCTCCGCCGACACGCGTCTACTCCTGGTGTGAAGAAAAACAGACTGGCCCCATAGTGTATAGCCCAAGGGACGGCCCTGTGCAAACTCTGACCCGGCTGTTAACGCTGAGCTAAAAGGCGCATAATGCGCGTTTTGTTTCGGCGCTTTTGAGGGTAAAAGAATGGCAAGTGAACAGCAGGTGCGTGAGCGGTGTGGGGGACAGTGCGAACTGTGTATGGGCGTAGAAAATCTTACGATCTACGCCGTGCCGGCCTCAGAGGGACGCCCGGATGCCGAAATCATGGTCTGTGGCACCTGCAAAACCCAACTTGATCAGCCTGCATTGATTGAAGCCGGACATTGGCGAGGACTCAGCGACAGCATGTGGAGCGCGGTACCCGCCGTGCAAGTAATGGCCTGGCGGATGCTCAAGCGACTCAGTGGCGAAAGCTGGGCGCAGGATTTGCTGGACATGCTCTATCTGGATGAGGACCTGGCGGAATGGGCAGCAGCCGATAGCTCGGTGGGGGTTGAAGCCGCCGCGCTGACCCGCGACTGCAACGGTGCCGTGCTGCAGGCGGGCGATACCGTGACGATTATTAAGGATCTCGATGTGAAGGGAGCCAACTTTACGGCTAAGCGGGGAACGGCCGTGCGAGGTATTGCGTTGACGGATAACCCTGAGCATATCGAAGGCAAGGTAAACGGTACTCGCATCGTTCTCCTGACCTGCTACGTCAAGAAGTCCTGAAGCGTTCAGGCGCTCTGGTTTGACCTCGGGTTACGGGGGGCAAGGGCCGTGGATAAAACCACGCGGTTACGGCCCTGAGCCTTGGCGCGGTAAAGCGCCTTGTCGGCAATCGAAAGGGCCACATCCAGCGTTTCCTGCTCCAGGTTCAGCGGGTGTGCTCCGATACTGACGGTTACGGCAACTTCTCCCGCTGTGGTTGTCTGAATTTTCATGCTTTCAATTTTCTGACGGAAGCGTTCTGCGGCGACCCCCAGAAACAGGTTGGGGTTGCCCATCAGCACGACGAGGAACTCTTCACCACCAATCCGTCCTACCGCATCGGTCTCCCGCAGGGTGTTCGCCAGCTCGGACGCGATGGCTTTCAGCACTTCATCTCCCGTGCCATGTCCCATTTGGTCGTTGATACGCTTGAAATGATCGGCATCGACCAGCAGGACGCCGAGTTTCATGTTTTGGCGAATGGCCTGTGCCCGTAATTCGGCAAAACGTTTTTCAATTGCGCGTCGGTTCATGAGTCCGGTGAGAGGATCGTGAAAGGCCATTTGCTCCATGGTTTGAAGATAATGCTGTTCACGCTGAACCGAACGGTAAGTTAAAAACAGCACCCCGACTGCCGACAGCAGAAACAGTATGCCGAGCATGGCGATACTGTGGCCCAGGCTGGTCCAGATTCCCGCCTGTATCCGTGCTTCGTCTGCCACCAGAACCAGGACCAGTGGGCTATTGGAAAAGCGTTGCCAGAAAATGACATCGGTACCGACTTTCAGTGTACCCCGGTCTGACGTTTGGGCGCGCAATTGGGTTCCCAGCTCGGGGAGTTCACTCTGGATTTGCGTCAGACGAGGTTCGTCCGGGTTCGTTGCGGCGAGCCCCGTTTCGAGGTTAAACAAGTACAGCGTCTGGTTGTTGGGCTCTGTTTTCTCTGATATCGCCTGGAGCGCATTCTGGACGGTCAGATCCATTGCCAGGAATCCCAGATACTGGCCGTCCAGACTCAGTGGGGAGACATAGCTCGCGATATACCCTTGCCCGGCCACATCATCGTAAACTGAGGTCCAGAAAGGAGTGTCCGAGCGAGCAGCTGATTGGCGGGCTTGTTTTTCGAGGTGACTGCTCTGCATCGCCTTCAGAATGCTGGGCCGGTCAATGGAAATCCCCTCAAGGGCCGGCGAAATGACCAGGGTCTGATTGGCTGAATGAAAATAGACCCAGGTACTCGTATTGACGACATGGGCATGATGCGGCAGTTCGTCCAGAAGCGTCAGTGCCACACGCATGCCGATATCATTTTTCCAATTTGGGGGCGTGTCATTTGGTTGCAGCAGCTTCAAGGCTTCGGCATGGCCATCCTGGGAGCGCTGCTCCAGCCAATGAGGGGCTGGCGACATTTGGGATTGCTGCACCCAGGTTTCCAGAATCGGTAACGCTGGGGTCGTAAAGGCAGGGCGGGTGGATAGGGCGAGGCTCTTCGCCTGGAGCAGAGCGACACTGTGCTCAACCCCTTCACGTAGTCGCTGAAAGCGAATTTCCCGCTTACCCAGGTCTGCGAACCGGCCATCCAGTTCTGCCTGCGTGCGTTGGCGAACCTCTGCGAAACCAATGGCGATCAGTGCTGCCGCAATCAGCAGCAGACACAAACCGACCAGGACGATAGGGTTACGCCAGACCCGCTTCATGCCAGAGGCCCCCGCAACTCTCTGACTGTGCGTTCAAGACGCTCAGCCGAGACATCCTGTGGGGCAACCGCCGGGGCGACGACCAGTTGGATGCGTGACCAGAACCGTTGGGGCAATTTCGTCAACGCGGGTCTGCCTTTATGACTGAAGAAGGAACCCCATAAGCCTTGCAGGGCCATTGGCACGACAGGCACGGGCGTTTCAGCAATGATACGTTCGATGCCTTTGCGAAAGGTTTCGACTTCACCGCTGGTGGTCAGGCGGCCTTCCGGGAAGATGCAGACGGCATTGCCCTCCTGCAAATCTTCACGGACCCGCTCAAAGGCGCGCTGGTAGGTCTCCGGGTCTTTTTTCTCGGAGCAGATTGGAATGGTCTTGGCCAGGCGGAAAAAAGTACGCATGCCAAACATTTCCGCAATTTGCTTGTCCATGACGAAGCGCACGGGACGGCGAATCGCTCCGCCCAGGATTAGAGCGTCCATGTAGCTGACATGGTTGCAGACCAACACCACGGGCCCTTCCTCCGGGATATGCTCCAGACCGGTTTTACGCACCCGATAAATCGTATGCGAGAGAATCCATACTACGAAACGCAGGGCAAATTCCGGCACCTGCTGGAAGACGTAAATCGAGACCACCAGATTCATGATCGCAAGCACCAGAAAATACTCTGGAATGCTCAGGCCGAGCAGGGATAGAAATATCACCGCAAATATCGCACTGCCAACCATGAACGCCGCGTTGAGGACATTATTGGCCGCAATCACCTGCGCCCGTCGTTTAGGGTCTGAACGCTGTTGAATCAGCGCATACAGGGGCACGATAAACAGACCACCAAAGATCCCGATCAGGGCCAGATCCGTCAGCACACGACCGCTATGCTCCAGGCCCCAGAAGCCAAGCGCGCCGAGCGCGGGAGTCGTGAGGTCGATGCGCAGCGCTTCAGCCGCGAAGGTCAGGTCAGCCCCAAAAACCGTCAATCCAATCGCCCCCATCGGCACAATACCCAGCTCGACCTTGCCTTCGGAAAGCCGTTCACACAGCATGGAGCCGATGGCAATGCCCACTGAAAATACCGTCAGCAGCAGGGTGACCACGGTGGCATCCCCATGCAGAACTTCTTTGGCAAAATTCGGGAACTGGGTAAGGTAGCTGGCGCCCAGAAACCAGAACCAGCTGATCGCCATGATCGATAAGTAAACGGCCCGGTTCTGACGCGTATCTCGCCAGATTGAAACCAGTTCCGTCGCCGGGTTCCAGTTAACCTGTATGCTGGGGTCCGCAGCAGGGGCTTCAGGAACGCTGCGACTGCTGATGTAACCCAGAATCGCAAAGATGACCACACTGAGGGCGACCCAGACCTTTGCGTCCGGCAAGGTGGCGAGTATGCCTGCCAGGATCGTTCCGGCAAGGATGGCGAGAAACGTGCCCATCTCGACCAGGGCATTGCCTCCGACCAGCTCCGAGTCTTTCAGATGTTGAGGCAGAATCGCGTATTTGACCGGACCAAAAAAAGCGGATTGCGTCCCCATGGCAAACAGCAGGAACATCAACGTCCAGTAAGCGTCGTAAACGAAGGCAACCGCCGCGAGGCCCATGATGATAATTTCGGCAAATTTGACTTTGCGGATGATGGACGACTTCTCGTATTTGTCGGCGATTTGTCCGGCGGTAGGGGAAAGAATAAAGAAGGGCAGAATGAACAGGCCAGCCGCCAGATTGACCACAATATGCTCATTGACACCCATCGCAGAGCCCGCTGAAAAGGTAATGATCAGCAGGAGCGCATTTTTATAGACGTTGTCATTAAAGGCACCGAGCGCCTGGGTGATAAAAAAAGGCAGAAATCGCCGACTGCGCATCAGATCGGCAGGGCTATGGGGCTTCATCGTGGTGACATCCTGAGGGTGGATAAACATGACTTTAGCATAGTTATAAGGTCCTGAAACGGGTTTAGAACTGGCGACGGTCGGGCGAGCGTCGCAATGCTTCAAACGCAGCTAGCTCCCAGGGGCGCATGGCGAGGATCAGACTGGTGCCAAATCGCTCGTTGATCGGCAGCGCCCGATCATCTTCCGATAATTGCCTGAAGCCGGCAGCCAGGCGTTCGATACGCCGACGCATTTGATCATTCGAGCCACGGGAAAGCATACCGGAAACGAACAGGCGAATCTCACCCTTCCCGCTGAAGCGTGCCTTGAAAAAATCGGACTGCACCTGTGCCTCAAAGAATTGCTGAATGGGGCCGCCCTTGATCCAGTTAAAGTCAGGTGAAATCAACAGGCGTACCCGGTTACCCGGTTGCAGTTCAATGAGCCTGATCCGGTCCAGACGGGCTAAGGCGCGCACCAGTTCATGTTCGGTAAAGGCGTAGACCTCCAGCATATCCTTTACGCTCCACTGATTCAGCACGCAGACGGCGACCAGCAGCAAGGGAATATCCGAGACCAGTTGGCTTTCCTGTTCCAGGGTTAGTGTGCTGATGCGTTGGCGGCGTTGCTGTACCTGCAGCATCAGATCGCCGAGATCAAGATCCATCATTTGGCAGATTTGCTCCAATCGTTTGAGCGAGAAATCGCCGCTGCTGAAGAGACGTTTCACACTGGATTCTGTTAGCTCCAGATGGGCTGCGACATTGCGGTAGGTCATCTGCTTTTCCTTCAGGGCTCGTTTAAGGGTTTTCACGATGTCATCGCTCGTGATCATGATCGGGATTCTCCTGTCGGGGATGAGGCAGAGGCTATGTTTTGTTGGAAAGTATCGTTTAGTAATACCTTTGGTGCAATGGATGGATGCTTTACGCATGATGGTTTTGTTTTGCACGACTGCTGAGTAAGGTGGGCCACGTTCCAACGACACGCAGCGTGGCTGCAGGAGACCTTATGACGATTGAAGAAGTGCAGAGCAATAGCCAGAGCTGGTTGTTCTTTGTGAAAAGTTCTTTTGCCATTTCATTACTGGCCATGATCGGCGGCATTGTATTCATGCCGGCGGATCTGGTGGTGAAAGGCTATCTGGCCATCACGGCACTGTTCATGGTCAGTTCGACCATCACATTATCGAAGACCCTGCGCGATGAACATGAAAGTCAGCGCCTGATTCACAAGGTCAGCGAAGCCAGAACCAAGCAATTGATGAAAGAGTTCGGAGAATAAGGAGTCCTTATGAGTATCATGCGAAAAATGTCGACGGCGTTTCGGGGTGTTTGGCGCGAGCAGGGTGAGCAGTGGCTCGATCGACATGCCCTGGTGATTTTTGAGCAGGAAATCGTAGAGGTTGAACAACTCGCACAGGGATCACGGCAACGCCTGGTGGCCCTGATGGCCGAGCGAAAGCAGATTGAGCGCCAGCAGCATACGGTCTGTCAACGAATCAAGGCGCTTGAAGACGATGCACGCCTGGTTCTGACTCATTTTCCCAGCGGGGCGGTTGAGGCGCTGGCGGAAAAAATCGTCGAGGCAGAAACCCAGAAGCGCGAACTGCAGGCCATGCTCGACCAAATGTCAACGGATGAGGCGAATGCCCGCCAGTCCCTGCGCAGCTTGCTCGACACAATCCGGCAGCATCGTTTCCGACTGTCCCTGGCGAAATCCAAGGCCAATGCACTGGCCTGTGCTGGCTCTGAGCCGCGTAACGTCGATCCACTGGCGGATCTGCGATCGAGCTGGACTCGTATCGAAGGTCAACAGGCTCGCCTGCAGGATGAATTGGATGCCTCCCGGCAGGTGGATGATGTCATAGAAGGGGAGGCGGTGGTTGCCATCCGGCAGGATCTTGCAGCGCATCAGCGGCGGCAGGCGATCTCACAAGTGCTTGAGCGGCTCACGCTGTCGGCCTCGGGGGAGCGAGGCCCGGCAACGGAGGCAGATGCCTAATCCGGTGTGCGCAGCACGATACTCACCCGGCGATTTTTTCGCCGGTTATCTTCTGTCGTATTCGGAAGCAGCGGCTGGGTATCGGCATAGCTCACCATGCGCAGACGTTGACGATCTACGCCCTGAGCGACCAGATAATGCAGCACGCTCATCGCTCTTGCCCCGGCCAACTCCCAGTTGGAGGGGTATAGCACCGTATTGATGGGAGAGGCATCGGAATGCCCCTCAATGATGATCAGATCCCGTGTTTCCTGAATGATGGGTAACAGTTGGTCGATCACCGCGGCCCCTGCCAGGCTCAGAGTGGCTTCCGACGCACCAAATAAGACGGCACTGCCAATGTCCAGCGCGGCTTCACCCGCCGGTGTTCGATGCATCGCCACTTCGGCGGGCAACGCCGAGCGCAAGCGGGAGTCTGCCAGCGTGTCAGGCGAGGGCTTCAACACCAGCAGTGAAGCAAACAGGGCGGCAGTCAGAATAAAGACATCAAGATAGGTGATCATCCAGCCGGAGTTATCATCGGAGTGCGCTTGCAAATCCTCCGCACTCAATTCAAAGCGGGGCAGATTTCCGGGCTCGTTAGGAAACGGCAGCGTGTCTTTGATCATGGCGCAAGCCTCAGTGAGGTGCAATTTTGATAGCCAGGCCGGGTGCAGATTTTTCAACACCGGGGTGTGCCAGTTCGTTGTCGTAATGTGCGACAAAGGATGAAAGGCTTTCGCGAATAAACGCTGGACTCCGCCCCATGCCCATCAAGTTGATGCCTTCGAGTACCATCGTCATCAGTAGCAGGCGGCGTTCGGTGCGACGCTCCAGTTTGGTCGCAATCGGCTTGAAAACCAGATTGGCCAGCAGCACGCCATAAAAAGTTGTGACCAGGGCAATGGCCCAATTCGCGCCAAGATCACTGGCAGAGGTATTCTTCATCACCAGCATCATGTTCACCAGGCCAATTAGCGTTCCGACCATGCCAAATGCCGGTGCGTAAGAGGCCAGTGAATGGAAGACCCGCGCTTCTGCCTGTTCCCGCACCTTGAGGCGGCGGATACGCCAGCCCAGTGTGCCGATCACATCCTGAACGGGTATTTTGCTCAGCAGCAATTGAATGCCGGTGTGCAAAAAACGGTTTTCAGTCTGTGCCAGACGGTATTCCATTCCCCGAAAATCGTGGCGCTGCCAGAGCACGGCAAACTGAACGATGGCTTCGACTTCCCGTGCTTCATCCAGTGGCGGCTCGTTGAACAGCGAACGGGTCAGTGTCATGGCACTTTTAATATCCTTCAATGGATAGCTGGCGAGCAGGGCCGCAAGGCTGCCTCCGACTACAATCAACAGACTCGGTATGTTGAAGAATAATGAGGGATCCGATGCGGAAAATGTCACCGCCAGTCCGATAAAAATGAAACCAATCAGGTTGTTGAGAAAAAATGATAAGCCCATGGCCAAGTATCCCCCTGGAACGTGTTGAAAGGGCTATGCAATTGGCGGGCCGAACTCAGTGTCTTGAGTGTGGGTTAAAGGCAAGATGCTGAATAAAAAGGAATTTATAGTGATGGCGGGGCGGCGTGCTGTGGCGGGGTAGAAAAAAGGCGGCAGTTTTTTGCCTGCCGCCTGATGAGATCAGTTAAGGGTCCTGGTCAGCGTCTTGGTCTCAACCTTATTCGCATCAATATCCGCCTCTGTGAAACGAATCGGTCGCAGTGACGGTGAGGTTGAATACAAGCTTGTCTGATCCTGATAGTGGGACGAACGAGGATCAATTGACTGAGAGTAAGCCAGCAATCCTCGTGCGACGGGACCTGTATCCGTAAAATTCAGCACGTACATCCAGCTGGAACCGTAGGTGACATGGTAGCCTTGCGCGCTCAATTGCGTGTCCGCCAGACTCGGGTAGACATGGCGGGGGATCAATGAGCCGTCATTCTCTTCCTCGGCTGTGAATACGTTGAAGCCACCTTCGACTTCATTTGCACCGGCCCAGGGGAGACGGGTTCCGCTTGCAGCGCCGCTCACAGTGCTGCGCTCGACAAATTGAACATCGCCCAGGGTCGCATTCACGGATTGGCCCGCCTCAGCGATTTTGTCGACGGCTGCAGCCAGTGCTTCAAGAATCGCACTACCCGTTGCCAGGGTGTTGGGCGTCTCCACCGGATTCGTGGCATCGAAGTCGTTCTGCCACTTGTCCGCGTTATCGAGCAATTCAAACTGTTGCGCGAACTCGCGGAAGACGACGGCTCCCGTGCTGTCCTTGTTCATTTTTCCATCCCATCCAGCCAGTTCCGCACAGGCAGGCTGCAGGTTTACGTCATTGACAGGTGTTGTACCCTGCGCCTGACACAGACTGAGCAAATCACTCAACACGGCTTCGCCCAGGTAGGTGCGGTTGTTTAGCAGCGCCGCTTCTAATTCTGTCAGTGAGTACTTACCGTCAATACCGCTGGCATCGTCGGTTGCACTCAGGAGGCGCTGGCCCATGCGCGAGCGGAGGGACTGTTCAACACCTGTGGCACCATACAAAGGCGATGCGCCGGTAATGGGACTCGCTGGGTTGGTCAGCCAGAAACTGTCGTTGGAGTTCTGCACAAAGTCGCTGCGCTCCAGCTTAGGTGCCTGGGCGTAAGGTACGGCTCCCGTAAACAGCGTGTCAGAGCTGGCAGGCAGGATGGCAAAGCCTGCAATTTCGCGAATCGCCATCGTGGTCGCGTCGGTTTTCAGTAAATTGACAGCAGTAGCGGGCAAATTGGGCACCGTCGAATCGTCAATGTAGAAGGTGTTACCCTCTTTGTCTGCCGCCATCGTGTTGTTGAACACCACGCCATCGTAGTCCTGGAAGGCCTGCTTGAATTCGGTCATGGTGGTGGCCCGATTCATGGCCAGCCAGTGATCAAGAATGTCGACGTTTTGACGGTTGGCGTCGCGCAGACTGTAGGCGGTGGTGGTATCCCAGCCGAGTTGTCCCGGCACCAGTACCATCGGCCCAATATGGCTGCTGTATACCGTTTTGTTGAGCGGGTAGGTGAGGCCGCTATCCTTATCCAGAACTTGAATGGAGTAAGTCTCGGAGGTGATCGAACGGGGCTGACCATCAAAGGTGTAGGTCATTCCGGTGGTATCATTGCTATCTATGTCGAGTTTATAGAGAACAAAGTGCTCGGCCGAGGAAAAGGTATGCGTCCAGCCGAGGTTCTCGTTAAAACCGATATTCACCACGCCTGGCATCCCCGCCAGTGACGCGCCCATCACATTCATAAAGCCGGGGTAGGTGACCTGAAACTGCCAGAAGCGCAGGTTGCCGGTATGGGGGAAGTGCGGGTTGGCCAGCACCATGCCCTTGCCATTTTCCGTTTTGTCCTTGCCCAGACCCCAGCCATTGGACGCCATATTTTGTGCATTCAGATTCGGCAGAGGGAAGTCTGCATTGCTCAGCGCAGTCCGCTGATTCCATCTTGCCGCGACCTGCTTCAGGGAATCTCTCTGATCGACCGACTGCGTCATAGCCAGCGTCGGTTCATAATTTACGCTAGGGGGAGCGGCACGAAAAATCGGAGCCAGGAAATTGGCTGAGCCGGGTAGCAACGCCACGCCCAACGTAAAGGTTAATACGTCGGTTTCGGTGATCGGTCGAACCCAGGCTTTATTGGCGCAATGAGGATCCAGGTTCGCAGAACCGGTTTCCTGCAGGTACTGATTCACCCCTTTACTGTAACCGGACAACAGCGCCCGCGCGTTCTCGCTCAGAGAGGCGAGTTGTGCTTCTGCCTGGGCCCGAATACCCAGCGCCAGATAAGAAAAGTCGTTAATCAGGTTAAGCGCGTCATCCGCTTCGTCCTGGTCCGGTCCGAAGTAGCGTGATCTCTCACTGTTATACTTGGTGATCTGGTCGATCAACAGGCAGTAATTGTCGCGGGCAAAGGCATAGCCAGTCCCAAAGCTGGTTTCTTCCAGGCTGTTGCCGGTAATGTGCGGAACCCCGAACTCGGTCCAGCGTATCGTGGCATTCAACTCACCATCAGTTGCAAATGCCTGAAAGGTTGCGGGGGGCGTCGTACCGCCGTCGTCGGGTGTCGTGTTGCCGCCATCGTCGGGCGTGGTGTTGCCGTTATCAGGCGTCGAATTTCCGTCATCCGTGGAGGGGGCTGTTTCGTTCTGGGTTAATCCGCCGGTTCCGCCACCGCACGCTGTCAACGTTGAAATGATGAGTGATACAGCAAGCGTAAGCGTAGTCTGGCGCATGTCGAGCATGGGATATCCCTTCCGAATTCAAAACAATGCGCGCATTCTACCAGAGTGGGCAAAATTGGCTACGAAACCCGCAGGAATTGATAGTGTTTTGCAATTCGCGTCACAGCAGGCTGGGGAAAAGCCCCTTGAGTCCATTGGCGATAAACTCAACGGCAATCGCTGCCAGGATTAATCCCATCACCCGCGTCATGATATTGATGCCGGTTTGCCCCAGTCGGCGGGAAATGGGGGCGGAGAACCGCAAGAAGGGATAGAGGATTAGGCTGAGAATGCCCATCAAAACCGTGACCGTGACCAGGTGCTCCCAGGAGGATGAGCGATGACCAAAGAGAATGACGGCACTGATGGCTCCCGGACCTGCGAGGATGGGCATGGCCAGGGGGACGACTGCCACGGACTGGCGGTTGGCGGCTTCCAGCGACTCTTCCTGGGTCTGTTTGGTGTCGGTGGATCGGGCGTGCATCATCGACAGGGCCATCATCAGAATCAGAATGCCGCCGCCCACGCGAAAGGAGTGGATGGAGATGCCGAAGAAATGCAGTAGGGCTTCGCCAAAGAAGAGTGCCGTCAACAGGATGATAAACACCGATACGGTCGCTGTGCGCGCCGTAGCCACCCGATCCGCCTGCCCCTGTTCAGCCGTAATCGACATCAGCACCGGTATTGCACCCGGTGGGTTGAGTATGGCAAACAAGGCAAACAGGAATTTCAGATAATCCTGTGGATCCAGCATTCGTTTCACTCACAGTCAGCAGTTTCTCTTAAAGGGTGGCAGCTGGGGCGGGGAAAAACAAATTGATTTTCCTCTCAACCTCATCCTTACTGAAATGAAGCAGCCATTTTTATTACAGGGTGTTTCATTTGGATCTACATGAACTCTTCGCGGTCGAACCCCTTTCCTGGCTGGGCATTCTTGCGGCCATTTTGTCGGGTACGATCGTCGGAATCGAGCGTCAGGTGCTGGGCAAACCCGTCGGAATACGAACCAGCTCGCTGATTTGTCTGGGGACTTACGTATTCACCGTGATTGGTGAATCTTTCACTGGCCCGGGTGCGGACCCTTCCCGTGTCGTTGGCCAGATCATTACCGGGATTGGCTTTCTGGGGGCGGGGGTTATTCTGACGCGCGACGGCATCGTGCTGGGCGTAACGTCGGCGGCTGCAGTCTGGATTCTGGCCGGAATTGGGGTTGTCATCGGCAGTGGTTATGAAGCCACCGGAATCAAGCTGGCCGTGCTCGCCGTGATTATTCTGGTCGGTGTGGATGTGGTCGAAAACTCATTTAAGTCACTGCGTCGAGGCGTTCACGCCAATATCGACAGTTTACGGCGACGGGCAACTGATATGAAGCCTCACGATCCCGACCCAAAGCTGGATTCAATCAACGAATCGCCTAAACCGGAAGAGCGTCGCCGACCGAGATGAAATGTGGTGCCAGACGCCTGTCAGTCGGCCCGCAGCAGGATGCGGGCCGACTCGAGTTGATTACTTCGCGTAGTGCTTAACCGGGAGGCTGGTTGGCTTCTCTGGTGTATCCGCACTCAACACTGCGAGTGAGCTCACCGAATCGAACTCGTTTTTGGGTTCGACGGTATAAGTGCCGCCTGTTTTCACTAAATCAAACGCATGCCAGTATCTGCTCGTTGATGATGCATCGCTGCCGGTCGGTGTGAAGACATGCAATTGGCCGTTAATGTTTAGTTCGACACGTGCCTCCGATGTTGCAAAGGTTCCGGTTCCAGCATAGATATGAACCTGAAAGCTGTAGCGTTCACTGACCAGTGACGGCAGGGTGGTGATTTCCGGGCCGAAGCTGCTGACATCATCAACATCGAGATTATAAACAACACCGTCCACTTCCTGACTCTTGTTCGCGAAATAGACTCGGTAACTGGACCCATTCGAACCTGCGATGGTTAAGTGTGAGTCCAGATCCCGCGGTTCAGCCCCCCAGGTCAACTTGATTGTGGCTGCGCCTTCAGCCAGCGAAAGACAGGCTCCCATATCAACGCTCGCGTTTGTCCCGGTTGTCACAATACGGGTATCGCTTTCACCTAACACCGTGGAGCTGACCAGTACAGTCGAACTTGGCTGTGCGGGTACCGCAAAACGCCCCTGGGCATCGGTATAGGCAAACGAGCTACCAATGTAGTCGCGTCCTGCCGTTGTCACCCTTGCGTTGGCAACAGGTTGGCCCAACGTATTGTTGACACAGCCGGTGATCATCATCGGCGTGTAGGGAACATCGGCATTCCACGTACCCAGACGCGTGATCAAACCCTGGTAGAACGCCCGTGCGCCAGAGGTATCCAGGGTTGCCTGCCCACCATACTGAAAAAATCCAGCAACCGGCTCGAATAAAGGGTATTGATTGGGATACAGCTTTGGCCTCTGAGGAAAGATATCCCTAGGGCGCGCATCACGCCATTCATTCCCTAATGCCTTCAAATGAAAAGTAGAGGCCATTCAGCGTTTTGCTGTTAGGCAAGGAGCAGCATTTAATTGCCGGCGTATTTGAGGCTTTGCCTATCGATTAGGGGCGCAAACGCTAAATGGTTTTCCTGAATCAGTTCAATGCTGCCATCGGTGTTGCTCCAGTTCCGCATCCGGCAGCATGATGGACGGACCGAGTTCTGGTGAAGGTGTCGCAGAAAGCGCAGGCTATAATTTTGACCTGATTGCGAAGTTTGCTTGGTAGCCTATTCGATAAGAATCTGACTAAACGTAGTGCCAGAAAAGAAGGCAAAAGCGTGAGACTTTATTTGAATGGTAGCTGGCACTGAAGCTGCTTCGTCATTTTTATTCTTTGCGCCGAGCATCACCGATCATAAGAATGTTCTGGTTTGGCAAGCATTGTTTGGAACACCGTGGCACTGATGAAGCAAAGCCGGCTTCTCTGGCAATAGAATGTCGAGGGATCGGAGGTTCGAGTTGGTCTAACACATAATGGATGCTCCATCTCTGTTTTGTCGAACACCGTTTTCAGGATTGGAATCGATGGTAGAGATGGTCAAACATATTTCATGATTACAGACGACGACTGGCACTCGTTAGAAGTGGGAAAAAAATACGTCTTGGATATAAAGTTTGGGAATGAGACTCCCGGGATTGGCCGCTCGAGCGTAGGTGCTAGGGGCACATTCCTGACCGGTTCATAGGTGTGAAAGTCTAGTGTATTTCTCGAAGTTAAACAAGCAAGCTGGCAGTTAGCTTTTTTACCAAGAAAACCAGGCAAGACTGGTTTGAGGGCTCTTATGCCCAGGTCTTGAATTCAGATTGCCAGAGGTATAATGATTCAAAAAGTAATCCAGACCCATCCAAAACGGTACCGTGACTCCATCATTTAAAGCAAATGGCCCTGTCGTGGTTGGCAAAGCGATGTTTAGATCTTATTCTGGCCAATAGAGCCGTTGTGGTTAAAGTGGCCTAATATTGATGTCGATTATTAGGGTGTTTTCGAAGATCGGTAAAAGTGGTGTAACTGTATGATCTGATTGGCGGGCCTGGCAGGACTCGAACCTGCAACCAATGGCTTCGAAGGCCACTACTCTATCCAATTGAGCTACAGACCCGTCAAGGATGCGGATCATACCAGAAATCCCTTCCTTGGCAAACGAAAGTTGAGTGGGATCGGGCAGAAAAAGCCCTTTCCAAACAAGGCTTGGGTTGTCTGGGCGGAACGGCTATAGTGAGGTGAAGTCGCCGCCCGTTAATTACAGGAAGTCTGGACCCATGCTTGAGCCGTTGAAGACCCTTCGGTTGATCTTTCAGGAAGCCGCTGATCTGCATCAGTCAGCCCAGCTTCTCGATCTGATTGTGGCGCGTGTCCAGGCCGCCCTCGGCGCAGATGTTTGCTCGGTCTACCTCCTGAATGAGGAAACGTCAGAACTGGTCCTGATGGCCACCCGGGGGTTGGATGCCAGCTCCGTTGGCAAGGTCCGTTTGCCAAAAGGTGAGGGTCTGGTTGGACAGATTGCCCGTCATCAATCACTTCTCAACATTCCGGATGCCGCGCTGCATCCCGCATACCGTTATTTCCCTGAAACCGGTGAAGAAAGTTTTCATTCCTTTCTCGGCGCACCCATCATCAGCTTTCGCAGGCTTCTGGGCGTTATCGTTGTGCAACGTGCGCAGCGGGAATTTTTCAGTGATGAGGAAGAAGCGTTTCTGATTACGGTGGCCGCCCAGCTGGCTGGCCCTATTCGGGAAATTCTGGATAAATCCCCCTTGATCACCGAGCAGGTTGCCGATGATGACGCCCTGCAAAGTAACCTCAAGTACAAAGGCGTAAAAGGCGCATCCGGGATGGCCTGGGGCACCTTGTACTGGGTATCGCATACCCATCAGCTTTCTGAAGCGAAAGAAGATTACTGTGATGAACCCGATGCGGAAATCGAGCGCTTTCGGGACGCCCTGAGCCGTGCCAAGCAGGAGCTTCGTGCCGGGGGCGAGCGTATGCAGTCCAGTTTGCCCAAAGATGTCCAGGCCCTGTTCGGTGTCTATCGCATGATCATGGAGGACAAGGAACTCGCACGGGAAATTGAGAATCACATTCAGGGCGGATGGAATGCTGAAACGGCCCTTCGCAAAACCATGGAAAGTCATGCCCGGATTTTTGAAAGCATGGACGACGCCTACCTGCGAGCCAAAGCAGAGGATATTCGTCACATCGGTGAGCGGGTTTACGCCAGTCTCATGGGGAACGAGAAACGTGCGCCCCTGCCGACCAAAGGGCAGGTCATTCTGATCGGGCGTAACATCAGCATTGCGGATATCGCACAGTTTCCGGCGCAACGGCTGGCAGGATTGATCTGTACCAGTGGCTCCTCATTGTCGCATCTGGCAATTCTGGCGAATGCACTGGGGATTCCTGCCGTTATGGGCATCGGTGAGGTCAAAGCCTCCCTGCTGCACGGTCGGGAAGCGGTCATTGACGGGTATCGTGCGATCGTCATTTTCAATCCGGTTGCCAACTTACGGCGCGAATATCGCAAGTTGGCCCAACAGGAAAAGAAACTGGTCAGCGGCCTCAATGAGTTGAAAGATTTGCCTGCCATGACCCCGGATGGTTTTCGCGTTAAATTGATGGCGAACACGGGCCTGCTGGCGGATATTACGCCGGGTCTCCTGCACGGCGCTGAAGGGGTTGGACTTTACCGCTCTGAAATCCCCTTCATGGTGCATGAATCATTTCCCTCGGAAGATGAGCAGGTGGCGCTCTATCGCAGCGTTCTGGAAGCCTATGCGCCTCGCATGGTGTCGATGCGTACTCTGGATATTGGTGGAGACAAGCCCTTGCCCTATTACGCGATCACCGAAGATAACCCTTTTCTGGGGTGGCGCGGCATTCGCTTCAGCCTGGACAACACCAGTATATTCCTGAGCCAGATTCGGGCCATGTTGAAGGCGTCCAGCGGGCTCGAAAACCTCCGTATTCTGCTGCCGATGGTTAGTCAGATCGAGGAGGTCAAAGCCTTCCGGGTGCTGCTGGATGAAGCGCTGGAGCAACTTCGGAGCGATGGGGAGGAGGTCCGCTGCCCGGAAGTGGGTGCCATGATCGAAGTTCCTTCCGTCATCCATGTGATCGACCAACTCAGTCGCTATGTTCAGTTCGTGTCGATCGGCAGTAACGACTATACTCAGTACCTGATGGCGGTGGACCGCAATAATCCCAAGGTTTCCGAGCTGTACGACTGGCTGAATCCGGCCGTACTCCGATCATTGCATGGCATGATTAAGTCTGCCCGTCGCTATCAGCTGGATGTCAGCCTTTGCGGGGAGATGGCTTCGGATCCGGCGGCGGTATTGCTGTTGATCGGCATGGGGCTCGATATGTTGAGTCTGTCGGCCTACAACCTGCCAAAAACCAAATGGGTCATCAGAACAGTGCCCAAATCCGAGTGTGACAAGCTGCTGGCGAAGGCACTCAAGGCGGAAAATCCAAAAGAAACCCGCAAAATGCTCGAAGCGACGCTGGACCGCTATGGCCTTGGCGGTCTGATTCGGGCAGGAGCCTGACCAAACCGCCTCAAGCTCAGGCGGCAGTCTGGGCGACTGAAGGTTCTTCACCCTCTGCCGCTTCACTGGTCACCTGCAGAATACTTTCCCGAATATCGGCATTGAGTACCAGGCGCGCTTCTTCTGCGATCAGGTCCAGGCGCTCGTCATAACTCAATACGCCGGATTCAGCACGACCCAGAAAAGCATTTTTCTCCAGTTGAGCAATGAAGTTGCGGAAGAGTGATTTGTCGAAAAACTCGGGCGCATTCAGGCCATACAGGATCGACATGCGCTCGGCCATGCAGGTGCTCAGGGCTTCAAGCTTGTCGGGGGTGAGCGTTTCGGTGCCGTGCTGCTTGAGGATGGCGATGGCAATGTAGTAACGCTCGATGGTCGGGATGATGGTCTTGGCAAGCGTGCTGAGCAGGGTGAACTCCCGCGTACCCACGGTGGGACGGAACAGCAGCTTGCCATCCGTTCGCAGTAGTCCGTTATTGAAGAAAATTTCCAGCCAGGCCTGGGCTTCCTGCCAGACGCTTTCTTCCGTCCAGCGCAGAAACAACTCGGAACGGACATAGGGATAGATCGCGGTCACCAGCCATTCGACTTTCTCCATTTCCAGACTGCCCCGATTCTGGAACAGGCTGGCAATCATTGCCGGAAGCGCCATCAGATGCAGGATGTTGTTGCGATAATACGTCAGCAGAATCGCTTCGCTATCGCTGAGCGTCATGATGTCGCCAAGAGACTGCTTCTGGCGCCGGGCCAGTCCCATGGACTCGATATAGTTGACCCATTCTTCGCCCGTCCCGTCAGGAAAAGTAACGCGTTCGCTGTATGGCCTCTGCTTGAGCAGATTGACGATCGCCTGGCTACGTTCGGCCAGCAGGTTGGCGTCCATTGCCAGGCGCGGCGTCGTCAGAAGTACAGAGGCGGTGATATTCACCGGGTTGATTGCCGATGCTTCGTTGATCGAAATGGCCACCTGACTGGCCAGGTGGTCGACCGCTTCAGTCACCCATTTGGTCTTGGTTTTTTCTTTGCTCAGGTTACGCCATTCAGGACGCACTTGCGTCAGGACGTCATCCAGCTTCAGTGGTGCGCCGAAGTTGACGGTGACACGGCCGTGGTTCTTCAGATTACGCAGGGTTTTGAACAGGCCAAGGATGGACTCCTTCTCTTTTTTCTTGCCACGTAATTCGCCCAGGTAGGAGCGCTCTTCCAGAATTTTTTCATAGCCGACATACACCGGAATGAATATCAGGGGTTTGTTGCTGTCTTTGAGATAACTTTTGATCGTCATGTTTAACATGCCGGCTTTGGGATGGAGCGTGCGACCCGTTCGGCTGCGTCCCCCTTCCACGAAATACTCAACGGGATATCCCTTGGTGAACATCGACTGCATGTACTCGTTGAAGACGGCGGCATATAGCTTGTTATCACGGAAACTGCGGCGCATAAAGAAGGCGCCTCCCCGACGCAGAATGGCACCGACGATAGGCATATTAAGGTTGATGCCCGCTGCAATGTGCGGAACCATCAGTCCATTGACGAACAGGACATATGACAGCAGCAGATAGTCAATATGGCTCCGATGGCAGGGCACGTAAACCAGCCCACCTTTCTGGGCGGCCTCTTTGACGGGCTCCAGATGGTTGACGGTGACGCCGTTATAGATTTTGTTCCAGACCCAGGTCAGTACGATGTGGAGGAAGCGAACGGCCGCAATCGACACGTTAGAAGCAATCTCATCAGCATATTTCAGAGCCTTCTGCTGCGCTTTTTCCTCTGAAATCTTGTCGGTCGCCATGGTTTGCTGAATGGCTTCTTTCACAGAGGGGGTGCGGACCAGTGACGACACCAGGGTTCGACGGTGAGATAAATCCGGGCCAACCACCGTCTGACGCACCAGGCGGAAGTGTACCCGCAGCAGTCGGGCCAGTTTGCGTGAACCGATACTGGGCGAGGTGGATTCATCGGCGAGCTGGCGCAATGAAATCGGTCGATTGAACTGTACAAAGGTGTTGCGTCCGTGAATCAGGATGATGAAGAAATGACGCAGCCGGCCACTGACCGCCCAGTTATCGGAGAGCAATAACTTAAATAGAGATTGCTCCTTTTCGGGTGCGCGCCCCCAGAAAATGGAGACCGGCACAATCTGGATATCCAGGGTTGGGTCTTCTGTCGCGGCATTGACCAACTCACTGATACGTCCGGTCATCAGCGGCATTTCACGGCGGCTGAACACGCCTCCTTTCGGCTCAGAGAGAAAGAAGAAGCGACGGCGCAGCGAATGCTTCCCACATTTCAACGGCTCCTGGGAGGAGGGGAGCCCGGCCTTGAGACATTCTTCTTCCAGTACCAGCCGGTTACTGTAGGAACTTTTTTGCAGGACATAGACGACTGGCAGCGCCAGGTTGAGCCCTAGTGTTTCTGCTTTATTGCCAATCACATCCGTGCGCACCCATAAGAACAGGAATTTACGCAGCAGGGAAAATAACCAATCTGATAACTTGAACATAACCCATCCGGTCTATTTACAGATGGGGCGTAGTTTATCGTTTCAGTCAATAAGGGGCAAAGCCTATCCTTTGATTGACGCTTGCAATCTTTAGGGTTGGCCCATAGGCTAGAAAGATGCCTGATTACCGTTTTGACTATCATCCCTCGCTAGCCCCTCTACGGCACGAAGACTGCCACGCGGTGTATTTCTGGCAGGAAAAGCTGCTGCTCCCCGTGAATGCGTTTGATCCCTGGGTAAAGGTAGCGGGCGAATTCCCTGAGGCACTAAGCCTGGGGCTGGGTACCCTGGGCGAAATGAAATTGCGTTGCGTGGACCTGGCCGAGTGCCCAGAGGGCTGGCGTGCGCTCACCTTGCGTGAATACCTCCTGCAGAGCACCGAGATGCAGTTCAGGGTTGTTAGTTCTGCTTCGCAGTTGATGTACTGGGCGCGCGCGCAAAATTTCTGTTCCCGTTGTGGCAAGCCGCTGGAGTTTGTCGGCAATGACCGCGCCTTAGTCTGTCAGTTCTGCCAGCATCGGGTCTATCCGGTGGTGAATCCTTGCGTGATCGTCACCGTGTATCGTCCGGGTGAAATTCTGCTGGCGCGTTCCCATCGTATGAAAAAGACAGGCATATACAGCTGTGTGGCCGGATTTGTGGAGGTGGGGGAAACACTCGAGCAGGCCGTGCGAAGGGAAGTGCTTGAAGAAACCGGCCTTGAAGTGGGCGAAATGCGCTACGTCGGTTCGCAACCCTGGCCGTTCCCACATCAGTTGATGGTAGGCTTTGTCGCTGAATATAAGGGGGGCGATTTGCAGATCGATGCCAGTGAGATTGATCATGCAGACTGGTTCCGCCCGGATGCCTTGCCCTTGTTGCCCCCGCAGCAAACCATTGCCGCTCACTTGATCCAGGCGGGTTTGGACGCCTGTCGTTCATGAGTCTTTCACTGCCGGTTCTGGTTTTTGATTCAGGAAGTGGCGGGCTCAGCGTCTGGAAGGAAATAGTTGCCCTGCGCCCGGACCTTTCGACACTTTACTGCGCTGATTTCGAGGGGTTTCCCTATGGCACCAAGCCGGATTCCCTGGTCGCCGAGCGCGTCACGGGGCTGCTGGCGCGCCTGATACCCCGCTATCACCCCCGTTTGGTGGTTCTCGCCTGTAACACGGCGAGCACGCTGCTACTGGATGATTTGCGTCAACGCTTCGATTTGCCCTTTGTGGGCGTCGTTCCCGCGATCAAGACGGCAGGCGCCTCGGCGGAGCCCCATCGAATCTGCCTGTTGGCCACGCCAGCTACGATCACGCGCCCTTATATCGATCAGCTGGTCAAAAACTTTGCCAGTGGCCATGAGGTGATTAAAAAAGGGCAGGGTGATCTGGTGCGGCTTGCCGAGGACTTTGTGCGCGGCAAGCCCGTCGACACCGAGTTGCGTGGGATCGTGGATGACATCCGGCAGGAAGCGGTCGATGCCGTGGTGCTAGGCTGTACCCACTTCCCTTTGTTACGCGCCTATTTCGAGCAGGCGCTGCCTGAGGTGCGCTGGATCGATTCAGGCGAAGCCATTGCTCGCCGCGTCAGCCATCTGGTCGGCACGCTGCGTCTGGACCAAACGTCGCCCGCCTGGCACGAGGCGGTCTATACCGGCCCACAGGATACCCCTTGGGAGACGGGCGTGCGGAAGTGGGGCTTTCAGCAGGTGAGTCAGGTTCCCGCTGTGTAGGGTGTGTCAGCCCTCGGTCACTGGATTGAGAATAGGCGGGAATGTAAGAAGTGTCTTCTTCATGCTTGCAAAAAGGTTCGGCGCCGAACTATCATGGCGCTGAGTGAATCCATGATCCGGTGGCGGAGGGAGTGTCGATGCGCACCAATGGGGTGGTTTTTCTGGTCGCGGAGTTGCGTGACCGGGCCTACGAGCACGTGACGAGCGAATTGAAGCGCCTGGGGATGACGACGCTGGCACCTTCCCATGGCGCTATTCTGATTACGTTATACCGTGAAAAAGCGCTGTCGCTGAAGGATCTTGCGTTGCACATCAACAAGAAAAAGTCCTCCACAACCGAACTGGTCGATAAGCTGATTCAGTTAGGCTATGTCGAGAAAACCGTGTCGCCTGATGATCTGCGGGTCAAGCAGGTCAGGTTGACGCAAAAGAGTCTGTCGCACAAGGCGGATTTCAAGGCACTCTCTGAGCAAGTCAACGCTAGATTGTTTAAAGGCTTTTCGGAAGCGGAGCAGCAGAGTCTGGTGGCCTTGTTGGCCAAGTCGCTGGCGAATTATTGAATTTTTTTAGGAAAAAGGTTCGGCGACGAACTAGGTGGAGGGTGATATGAAGGCGATTTATCAAACGGCTTATGGAAAAAGCGATGTTTTATGTTTCGGCGATAGGCCCGAGCCTCGCCCAGGACCCAAGGAGGTGTTGATTCAGAATTATGCCACCAGTGTGAACCCGCGGGACTGGTTGATCCGTAGTGGGCGATACCAACTTCAGTTTTTGGTGCCGGCTTTTCCGTTAGTCCTAGGTAGTGATCTTGCCGGCCGAGTTATCGCGGTGGGGGCAGGTGTTAGCGAATTCCAGGTTGGTGATCGGGTCTTTGGGATGAAAAATCCGTGTGACGGTCTGGCCACCTATGCTGACGTCGTGTCGGTGTCTGCAAAGCATATTACCCACACCCCCGAAGGACTGGACTGGATTCAGGCAGGGGCTACACCGCTGTGTGCATTGACGGCCTGGCAGGCTCTGGTCAAAGGCGCTGGCATCAAGCCCGGCATGTCCGTCATGGTGATTGGCGCGTCGGGCGGCGTCGGTAGCTTCGCGGTGCAAATTGCCAGGGCGTTAGGAGCAAGGGTTACGGCTGTATGCAGTGGCGCGAATGCAGAACTGGCCAGACGGTTGGGGGCAACGCGGGTGATTGATTATCAGCGCGAGGATGTACTCAAGCAACCTGAGCGTTTTGACTGTGTGTTTGACACCATCGGGCGGCATCGATTCACCCCCAGCTGCGCGATATTGAATCAGGGCGGCCGCTTTGTCTCGACGATTCCCAGTCCTCAGAACCTGAAGGTGATGGCGATTTCAAAAATGAGAGCGCTGTTGCAACCGGGACATCCCAGGGCGCATGTGGTGATGGTCAGGCCGGATGCGAAGGATCTGGCTGAAATCGCCGGTCTCATTGCGGCAGGTCAACTCACGCCCCTGATCGACCGGGTCTATCCCCTGCACGAGGCTGCGCAAGCCCATGATTACAGTCGCACACTGCGAGCCCGGGGCAAAATCGTTTTGAGTATCCAACCATGACAGCGCAGGGGGAGGCGGAGTCGCTGGAATCCCGCTTGTGGCGTTGGGGCGGTAATCTGTTTCCCGCCTACCGCCTGACAGGGGCGCGGGTGATCTTTGTTGCCGCCCATTTTCGGGAGGTTGAGATCGAAATTCCGAGTAACTGGCGCACCCGGAATTACATGGGGATTACCTGGGGGGGAGGGTTGTATGCTGCGCTGGACCCGATCTACGGCGTGATGCTGTATAAGCTGTTGGGTCGGCGATATCGAGTCGTGGATAAAATTGCACGGATGCACTTTAAACGGCCCGTTAAAACAACACTCTCTGCGCGGTTTCACATCAGCGAAGACGAGGTCGGAGACATCCTGCGTCAGCTAAAAGAGGGGGGGCGACTTGAGCGTACCTATTGGGTGCATCTTGAGGATGCGGCCGGGGTCGTACATGCGAGCTGCGAAAAAGTTGTGTCGATTCTACCAAGGTCCGGTTGAGTGACGGGCTGGAAATGAAAAACCCCGCTGAGCGGGGTTTGTGTGTTCCGGGGCGACCGACGATCAGATCAGTCGAGTCAGTTTGAACATCACGAAGAAGTCAAGCAAGGGTAGCGCCTTGGGGTGCGCCGCATAGGTCGGCTCTTCTTCACCGCGGAAGCGGGATTTGGTAAACGCCAGTCCCTGGAAGTTATAGAGGAAGTTGCCGTGTTTCCAGACCATACGGCACATGCGTTTGAGCAGGCTGGATTCGCAGGCTTCGTCTTCACGGCAGAACATCAACGGTACCAGGCCCAAGTCAACAAAAGGTACGCCTTCTGATTTGAACACTTCCATCGCGTGGGTCATGATCGAATAGAACAGGCCCTGCTTGAATTCCGCATTGGCGCGCGAAATGTTCGGAACATAGCTGATAATCTGGTTGTGGTAGTAAATCGGGTCAAAATAAATAAAACCGACCGGCTTGCCATTCTGATAGGCGTAGAAACGGCGCTCATTTTCCCGATAATTCATGGCCATCGGACGGATCAGGAAGCGAATTTCGTTGCTCTTGCACTTACGGGTTTTGATCCACGCTTCCGAGATTTCTTTGCGGTGATCATCAGTAAAGCTTTCCTTAACGACCACACCCTGTTTTTCCGCCTGGTTGATGGCCGTGCGAATGATCTGCTTTTTCTTACCGCTCAGGGACCAGTTTTTAAGGTCGATACGAATCTCTGAGCCAAATTGGGTGCCGTAATATTTGAAGCGGCGATGCAGGATTTCAACTGTCGCTTTGGTGCACTGGACGAAGTTTGCATGAGGGTATTTCTGGTGGAAACGCTCCAGAATCAGCTCAAAGTTGTGCGCTGCACAGACCGGATCAGAAAGCACAAACATCATACCCCACTTGCGCATGTAGGCAATGTAGCCAATGCCGTCGAGGTCGAAGTATTCCATGCCTGGCTGCAGGGTAGAGAACGCCTGGGAGTGAATACCATGCTCTTTGAGGTACTGGATGCGTTCACTCAGGGAAAAGACGGTGGTCTGGACCTGTTGAAGGCTATCAAGGGTTAAAATCTGTTCGCTCATGCTAATCGCCCTCTCCCTATCTTATTGTCGTACCGGGTTTCAGAGTTCTGCTTGGATGGCAGATTGATCAAAATTTGTCTCGATTTCATGGTTGCCATCATAACGTAACGATTGGTAAATGAACTGTGAGTCAGCACGCACTTTTGCAGGCTTTCGTAAAAAAAATTGCAAAAAAAAGTAAAACAAATTCAACTGCTTGAATTAGATTGTTGGACAATCCATGAGTCGTTTGCGGACTCGGTCACACTCTGTTACAAGGGGGCTTGCGCGGCTCAGAAAACCGTTTGTACGACAATCTTAAAGGGCTTTGCAAAGCCCTTCCGGTTTTGTATGAGAGGGGTGTCAAGGGAATAAAGTGAGTGGTGTTGTAAAGTTCTAAATGTGCGTGGCGTCACGTTTTGTTTGGTGTCGAGGCGTAAACTTTCGACAAATAAGTTTACACACGCAGTCCAAACGATGGGGAAATCCGATGAACACCACGCCTGTAGTCCAGACCGTCGAAGAGATAGATGCGCGAGTACTGAAAGGCAAACGTGTGCTCATTACGGGCACGACCGGATTTGTCGGAAAGGTCGTGCTCGAAAAGCTGATTCGTGATGTGCCTGAGATTGGAGAAATCGTGCTGGTGATTCGTGCCAACCGAAAGCATGGCGACGCACGGCAGCGGTTCTATCAGGAAATCGCAACCTCTTCTATCTTCAATCGGCTGCGGTCAGCGGATGAGGCTGCATTTTTGCAGTTTTGCGAAACCCGCATTCAATTTATCACCGGGGAAATCACGGAGGCTAAACTGGGTTTGACGGATGGCGCGTTTAATACTCTGGGACGTTCGCTCGACCTGATTATCAACAGCGCGGCCAGTGTCAACTTTCGTGAGGCACTGGATCAGGCCATCAGCATCAATACAAACAGCCTCAACGAAATCATCGCCCTCTCCCGGCTTGCGGGTGACTGCCCGGTAGTGCAGGTCTCTACCTGCTATGTGCATGGCTTCCACAGTGGTCTGATCAACGAGTCGAATCATCGACCCGCCGGACAATGGATTCCACGCGCTCCGCAAGGCTATTTCGAGGTCGAATCGGTGTTGGCCGATTTGCAGGCCAAAATTGCGGCGGTCAAACTGGAGCAGCGTGACCCGATCCTGCTGGAAGAAGCCCTGATCGAACTGGGTGTTCGTGAGTCGCACCGCTATGGCTGGAATGATACCTACACATTTACCAAATGGATGGGCGAACAGGTTCTGTTGAAAGCAATGCAGGGCAAGGCCTTAACCATTTTACGACCGAGTATCGTGGAAAGCACGTTGTCTGAACCGGCGGCGGGTTGGTTGGAAGGCGTCAAAGTGGCCGATGCGGTCATTCTGGCCTATGCCCGCGAGAAGGTGACACTGTTTCCCGGAAAACCTGGCGCCGTGATCGACATCATCCCGGTCGACCTGGTGGCCAATGCAATTTTGCTGGCGGGCATGGAGGCATTAGCCTTAAAACCCGGGCATCGTATTTATCAAGTGTGCAGCAGCAGTAGCAACCCCCTGAAAATTCATCAGGTCATCGATTATGTGCAGGAAGAAGCGCACGAAAATTATCACCTGTATGATCGCCTGTTCTATCGAAAACCCCAGCGTCGTTTTGTGATGATCCCTCGCCTGGCCTTTCATTTGACCATGGTCAGTGGCTTTTACCTTGCGAAGGCCGGGTCAAAAATAGCCGGATTGCTGGCAGGAAAATCGGGGCACTCGAAAGCACTGGACAACCTGGAAACCACACTGAAGCTGTCGCTGGTCTTTTCGTTTTACACCTCGCCGAATTATATCTTCAGTAATGAACGGCTGCTTGAACTGAGTCGGCGGGCGAGCCCCGAGGCCCTGTCACGCTTTCCGGTCAGAGCGGACAGTTATGACTGGCGGCATTACCTGCGCAAGATTCACGTACCGGGACTGAATCAGTACGCGCTTAAGCCGCGCCGAAAACGCAGCGAGTCGTCGGCCGAAGAGGGTGATGAACGTGTCGTGTCTGGCGAGCCGGAAAAAACCGCCCACGGTCCTGTATAACTGTTTGCGTTGACGTCAGGTTGGAACCCCGCTATCAATAAAAAAACAGAGTGGGGTAGCACATGACGCAGCAGATTATCATTGCCGACGATCATCCGCTTTTTCGCGCAGCGGTCGCACAGGCTGTGCGTCAGGCAGTCGGGGCCGTTGACCTGGTGGAAGCCGACAGTATTGACACGCTTCAAAGGGCGTTGGACAACGATTCGGATGTCGATCTGATCCTGCTTGATCTGAATATGCCGGGCGCGCATGGTTTTTCCGGGCTGGCGTTTTTACGCGGACAGTATCCTGCGATTCCAGTAGTCATTGTCTCCGGTACGGAAGATGTGCCTGTCATGCGCAGAGCGATGGTGAGCGGTGCAGCGGGGTTTATACCGAAATCGTCGTCGCTGGAGACGATTACGGAGGCGATTCGCAAGGTGCTGGGAGGCGATCTTTTCTGGCCACCGGGTGTTGAGACTTGTTTGGATACACCGCCTGTTTCCGCCGCTGAGAGTCGTTTGGGAACACTGACGCCCCAGCAGTTTCGGGTGCTGGGTATGTTGAGCGAGGGCCTGCTTAATAAACAGATCGCCTACGAATTGAAAGTCTCCGAAGCCACGGTCAAAGCGCACATGACGGCACTCTTCAAAAAGCTGGGGGTTCGCAGTCGCACGCAAGCCGTGATCGCCGTGAAGGAAATGGAGCAGGCCTCTGGGATGGCCGTCAGTCCCTTGCCCCCCGGCGAGGGCCAGGATGAGGAATGTTATGACGGGGCTGACTAAGGTTTTCGTTGTCCTCTGTCGAGACTTGATAGTAACGCGCGCAGTGCCGCAGGTTTTACCGGTTTGTTGAGAAAATGATACCCCAGGGCGCGGGCACTCTCTCTCAGCTCGGCTGATGTGACGGCTGTGATCAGCACACCCTGTATTGGCGGTCGTGAGCGGTCACAAAGTTCGTTTAACAAGGCCAGACCGTCCACATCGGCCTCCAGCTGGTAGTCCGCCAGAATGATAGCAGGTGCAAACCCGGTAAGAGCCTGCCTGGCCTGATCCGGGCTGGCTGCGCACCAAACCTTGCATCCCCAGCCCGAGAGTAAAGCCTGCAGGCCGCTAAGGATCGACGGTTCATTATCAATACACAGTACGGCAAGCGACGTCAGCGAAAGCTGCGCCGTGGATTGCATTGGACCGGATGGGATGGATGGGGCCGACACCGTTAAGGTCGGTGCGGCCTCGCTACGGGCGACGGTCATGCTGAACACGCTGCCATGACCGGGTTGCGATCGCACCTCTATTGGACACCCGAGCAGTCGTGCAATGCGTTCGGCAATGGCCAGTCCTAAACCCAATCCTTTGGATTCACCCGTCTGTGATTCCAACCGTTTAAACTCCTGAAAGATGGCCTGCTGTTTGTCGACAGGAATGCCGGGGCCGGTGTCCCAAACCTCCAGCCTGACCTCATCGCCTCTGCGTCGTGCGCCTAACAAAACCCGTCCTTGCCGGGTATAGCGAACGGCATTGCTGAGAAAGTTCTGGAGTACACGACGCAGGAGTTGGGGGTCGCTTTTGATGTATAAGGCGCAAGGGGCACAGCGGAATTCGAGGCCTTTTGCCTGGGCAATCGCGCCGAATTCAGTGGCGAGGGCCTTGAACAAGTCGGCAAGTCTAACGGGCTGGATTTGAGGAGGGATCGCACCCGCATCCAGTTTGCTGATATCCAGCAGGGTATGCAGGATGTCTTCGGCCGAGTTTAATGAGCTTTCAAGATTTTGCAGAAGGGTTAAGGCCTCCTGCGAACCTTCCGTTTTTCCAAGGCTTTGGTTCAGGGCCGAGGCGAACAGGCGTGCCGCATTCAGCGGTTGCAGCAGATCATGGCTGGCAGAGGCCAGGAAGCGGGTCTTGCCCAGGTTGGCCTGTTCGGCCTCTGATTTGGCCTGGGATAGCTGTTCATTCAGCGTCGAGAGTTCTTCTGTCCGTTCCTGAACGCGGTGTTCCAGGTAGGTGTTAGTTTCTTTGAGGGCCTGCTCTGTCTTGCGCATGCGCGTGATGTCGGAGAAGCAGGTGACAAAGCCGCCATCAGGCATCGGCGTACCCTGAATCAGTATCACGCTGCCGTCGGGTTTTATGCGTTCGTACTCGTGGGGGGTGCCGTCGCGCATCAGTGCCAGCCGGGCTTCTACGATGGCGTGTATTCGTTCATCAGGCACATGACTGGCCTTGAGATTATGTTCCAGGAGTTCCGCGATGGGCCTGCCAACCCGAACGAAACCTTTGGGATAACTGAAGATGTCGAGATACCGCTTGTTCCAGGCGACGAGGTTCAGGTCGTGATCAATCACTGAAACCCCAAGATGCATATTTTCTATGGCCGATTGCAGGCGCTCCCGGTTGAAGCGCATGACCTGAGAGGCCTCATCGACAATGCTGACCACATCTTCGATGCCCATTTGCTGCCCCTGCAGGGCGGTTGAGAGAACAACGCGGGCGGATGAAGATCCAATCACACCTGCGAGTTGCGCTTCCATATGGCGCAACAGAGGCAGGGTCACGGGTTGGTTGGGCGATACGGGCTGGGGCTGCTTTTTCCTGAATTGCTTCAGGGCTTCTGCACTGCGCGCTTCGCCCAGAAAGCGCCCACTCACGGCCATCAGATCTTCCAGTGTGGCGGAACTGATCCAGTTTTTTTCCGGGCCGGTCAGATATGGCGTGTCGTGGAATGAGGCCACCTGGATGCGTTCAATGACGCGTTGGCGGGTAATCAGTGACACAAGCACGTAGATCAGCGCATTCAGACTCAAACTGAACAGGGTGCCATGAACAATCGGATTCAATCCTGCCAGCCCCAGCAGTGCTTCCGGGTTCAGCCAGCGCAGGCCCCTCAATATCTCCAGTGCATCCTGAAAGGTGTGGTTGCCCCGCAAAATTGCAGGAATCAGGAGGGTGTAAACCCAAAGTCCGAATCCGGTTGCCATGCCAGCAATCGCGCCTGAACAGTTGCCCCGTTTCCAGTAAAGACCGCCGATGAGGGCAGGGGCAAACTGTGCCACTGCCACAAACGAGAGCAGACCAATTGACGCGAGTGAAATGGCATCCTGGGTAATGCGCGAGAACAGATAGGCGCCGGCAATGATGGCGGCGATGGTTGTTCGCCTCAGATTTAACAGGCGTTGGGGCAGGCGGGCGTTCTGTCGGACCAGACCTCCCATTTTCAATAGCAGCGGGACCAGGATTTCGTTGCTGACCATGGTACTCAGGGTGACCGCAGACATGATAACCATACTCGTGGCTGCCGATGCGCCGCCAATAAACACGATCAGCGCCAGCCAGGGCTGCCCGTGAATGAGCGGTAAAGCGAGAATATAGGTGTCGGGGTTTTGGGTTTGATCGGGAAAGATCATGACGCCCATGATTGCGAGGGGCACCACAAATGCACTCAAAACCAGAAGATAGGCTGGAAATGCCCAGCGTGCAGTTTTCATGTCTTCAGGGTTGTGATTTTCGACCACCATCACGTGAAATTGACGCGGCAGACAGAAGATGGCGAGTGCCGCAAGCAGCGTGTAGACCCCAAAGGTTAAGGGGTCCGGTGAGCGCGCCAGCAGGTCGGAGAGTGTCTGACTGAGCGGTGCCGCCGTCCGGTCTTGTGTGGGGCCATCGGGCAGCAACCACAGCGCAAAAAGCCCGACGGCAATGAAGGCCAGTAATTTGACCGCTGACTCGAACGCGATCGTTAGCATGAGTCCATGGTGATGTTCGGTCGCATCCAGATGTCGGGTACCGAATAAGACCGTAAAGCTGGTCATGGCCAGTGCGACATAGAGGCCGGTATCACGCAGCAGGGGAGGAAGTGTCGGCGTAATTGAATTGCCTTCTGTCAGGATGCTGAAACCCATGCTGACGGCTTTAAGCTGCAAGGCGATATAGGGAAGGGTTCCAATCAGTGCGATCAGACTGACGAAGGCGGCAAGGCCCTGCGATTTGCCATAACGGGTTGCGATAAAATCGGCAATAGAGGTTGAATTGTGGCGCTTACTGACCGTAATCATTCGCGTCAGTAGGGAGTGGCCAAATAGAAAAATGAGCGCAGGGCCCAGGTAGATGGGCAAGAAGCTCAGTCCAGAAACGGAAGCCGTGCCGACGGCACCATAGAAAGTCCAGGATGTGCAGTATACAGCAAGCGTTAGGCTGTAGATGGCCGAGCGATGCCTTGCGCGAGTATACAGCGCGGGCTTCTGATCACCGGCATAAGCGATGGTGAACAGAATGCCCATATAGGCTATCGAAAGAATAAAGACCAGAAAGCCGTTTATCACGCGGTGCACTTCCTCCTGATGCAAGACCAAAGTCTAACAGTCAATGCCAGTTGTATTTGGTAAGTTTAGTACGGTCAGAAAAATAACATCGGAGGCGACTGTCATGTCAACCGAAAACCGGGCCGCTTATTGGCGGGCCAACCTTAAGGTCCTGAGTGTGCTGATTGTGATTTGGTTTGCTGTGTCCTACGGGGCCGGCATTTTATTTGTCGATGCGCTGGATACCATCAAAATCGGCGGATTTCCGTTGGGCTTCTGGTTTGCCCAACAGGGTTCTATTTATACCTTTGTGGTGTTGATCTTTGTCTATGTCTGGCAAATGAACAAACTTGACAAGCAGTTTGACGTTCACGAAGACTGAAGGAGGCGCGCATGGATACCCAAACCCTAACGTATCTTTTTGTCGGCGCAACCTTTGCGCTCTACATTGGTATCGCCATCTGGTCACGCGCCGGTTCCACTAAGGAATATTATGTGGCCAGTGGTGGCGTGCACCCGATTGCGAATGGCATGGCTACGGGTGCGGACTGGATGTCGGCGGCTTCGTTCATATCCATGGCCGGTATCATCTCGTTTGTCGGGCGTGACGGAGCGGTCTACCTGATGGGATGGACTGGTGGTTACGTGTTACTGGCCATGTGTCTGGCACCCTATCTGCGTAAGTTTGGCAAATTTACCGTGCCGGATTTTGTCGGCGAGCGGTATTACTCCCAGACAGCCAGACTCGTGGCGGTTATTTGCGTTATCTTCATCTCATTTACCTATGTCGCAGGTCAGATGCGGGGCGTGGGGATCGTGTTTTCCCGCTACCTGGAAGTCGACATCAACCTGGGTGTCCTGATTGGGATGGCCATTGTGTTCTTCTATGCCGTCCTCGGCGGTATGAAAGGCATTACCTATACTCAGGTTGCGCAATACTGCGTGATGATTGTGGCCTATATGATCCCGGCCATCTTTATTTCCATCATGGTGACTGGCAACCCGATCCCCCAGCTGGGCTTTGGTGGTGAAATTACCGGGACGGACACTTCACTGCTGGACAAGTTAAATCAGCTGTCAGTTGAACTCGGCTTTGCTGAATATACGAGTGGGACGAAGTCGACCGTGGATATGTTTGCGATTACGCTGGCCCTGATGGTCGGTACTGCGGGCCTGCCTCACGTAATCGTCCGATTCTTCACGGTGCCAAAGGTGAGTGATGCGCGCTTGTCGGCTGGTTACGCTTTGCTGTTTATCGCCATTCTCTACACGACGGCCCCGGCGGTTGCCTCCTTTGCCCGCTATAACCTGATTAACACCGTCTCCAACAGCGAATATCAACAGTTGCCAGAGTGGTTTGCGAACTGGGAAAAGGCGGGCTTGTTGGCATGGCAGGATAAAAACCAGGACGGCCGGATTCAGTATCTTGCAGGCGCACCGTTTGCTGGGGCGCCGACCTTTGCGGCTGAGACGACCGGTACCTCCGGTGAGCGGGTGGTAACCAATGAGCCCAGTGGCAACGGAAATGAACTGTATGTCGATCGTGATATCATGGTACTGGCTAATCCTGAAATTGCCGGCCTTCCTGGATGGGTTGTCGCACTGATTGCGGCCGGTGGGTTGGCTGCGGCGCTGTCGACAGCGGCCGGTTTGCTGCTGGTCATTTCAACCTCAATATCACATGACCTGTTGAAATCGAACCTGATGCCCGACATCAGTGAAAAGCAGGAGTTGTTAGCGGCCAGGGTCGCAGCCGCCGTGGCTATCGGTGTCGCGGGCTATTTCGGAATTAACCCGCCTGGCTTCGTTGCACAGGTTGTAGCTTTCGCCTTTGGACTGGCGGCCGCGTCATTCTTCCCGGCCATCATCATGGGTATTTTCTACAAGCGCATGAATAAGGAAGGCGCCATCGCCGGGATGCTGACTGGCCTGATCTTCACCTTCAGCTACATCGTGTACTTCAAGTTCATCAACCCGACGGCCACCGCTGATAACTGGTGGTTCGGCATCTCGCCGGAAGGGATCGGTTCGTTGGGCATGGTGCTGAATTTCGTCGTGTCTTATGTGGTAGCGCAAGTCACCGCAGAGCCGCCTGAGAAGATTCAGCATCTGGTCGAGGACATTCGTGTTCCGCGCGGCGCGACCGGACCGGCTGCTGCCCACTAGTTCAGACGATAGTCCGTAACAGAAAAAGCCCCGGGATTTCCGGGGCTTTTTTTGGGTGGCTTCGCGCACGGGTGAGCATGCGGCTAAGCGCGTCTGCGGCGAGCTTTGATCACCTGCCATCCTGCCAGGCCGGTCAGAAGAAGCCAGGCCGACGCGGGAAGCGGAACCGGAGCAGGGGGCTGAAGGTTGAGGGAGGTGAGGTTCAGACGCCCACTCATCAGTCCTGTCGGCCCTAAATCCGCCCGATTGTTGTAGAGGATAAACCGCAATTCGTCATCTTTGAGTTGATCCGCGCCCATCTGTAGCGTTTGGGGCCATTGCAGCGCAAAGGTTCCCGCCGTCTTTAATAGGGCCAACTGAATGCCCCAGCAATAGTCTGGCCCACCTGCCGTCCCGCAACTGCCGCCGCCCGAACCATACAGGTCTGAGAAGCTAAGCGACTGATTTGACGCCATGGGGCCGATGCGGAAGCTGTCACGATCACGCCCTTCGTTCGTCTGGTGTGAAAAGTCGAACTGATTAAAATCAAATCGGGTTGAAATGAAGGATAACTTAGCGTCAGGACGGGCACCGGCATTGTAGTGCAGCGTGGTTGCGGGTGTCGGACTGATATTTCGCAGAGGAACCTCAGTGTCAAACAGGAAGCGGCCACTAACGCTTTCCCCTGCTTGGGCCTGGAAAAAGTTGGTCGTACTGATGGGGTTGAGGGTCAATGTTCCGGTGAATCCCAGCTCGACTGTTGCCGCCTGGGGTGCTGATAGTGTTGCTGTGGACAATAGCAGGGCAGCAAGCCCGTGGATTCTGAATCGCATACCAATCTCCTTCCCTGATTGGGTTGTTGTTCTTTTGGCTCCTTAAGCTTAGTCCGTCTCAGGCGCCAATCCAGACTAAAAATGCTAATTAATTGTCCGAAAACAGATTTTGTGATCTGCCTCCCATAACGCCCGTACTGTCCTGTTCACGCATCTCTTTGTCCCAACGACAAATTACCAAGCCTGATAACCCCCTTTACGATGCGCGTTAACGACAACAATCAGGAAAAGATCATGGTAGACAAAAAGCGAAGACTTCTGTTGAAAGGTGCAGCCGGTGCCACTGCAGTTGGGATGCTGGGAAATGTGAAAACGGTGACGGCTGCCGTTACTCCCGCCGATTCCTCGACAACCGCAGATGTGCCTGTCTCCGAAGAGACTCACCGCGTGGTCATTATCGGTTCGGGTTTTGGCGGTGGGATCGCTGCGCTGAGATTTGCGGAAGCCGGTATAAGCTCTCTCGTGCTTGAGCGGGGCATTCGATGGCCGACTGGGCCTAATGCAGATACCTTTCCACGTGCCAGCTCGATCGATAAACGGGCTATCTGGTATGAAGCACTGGATAAAATCGGCACAAGCTTAGGGGCGGCACCCTCGATCGATCAGGTGCCGGGATTATTGAATCTCCCGTTGGGGATCAAACTGAAAAAATTTGCCGGTTTGCTGGAGCCTGTGTTCAACAAGCACATGGCGATCATGTGCCCCTCCGGCGTTGGGGGTGGGTCACTGGTTTATCAGGGGATGACCCTGCAACCTACGAAGGCGCTGTTTGAACGGGTCATGCCTGCCGGTATCGACTACGACCAGATGGACAGAATTTACTATCCAAGGGTCACCGCCATGTTAAAAGTGAAAACCGCACCGGATGCCCTGATTAACAGTCCGACCTATCAGGTAGCCCGAATCTTCGCTGAGCGGGTCACGAAAGCCGGTTATAGCGTTGAAAAAATTCCGATGCCAATTGACTGGAGTTTTGCCCTGCGGGAACTCAAGGGTGAAATGGCACCTGCCTACACCAACGGGGATGCCGCGCTGGGCGTTAACAATGGCGGCAAGCATTCAGTCGATGTCACCTATATTGCGCAGGCGGAACAAACCGGCCTGGTTGACCTTCGCGTACTTCACAATGTCACCCATATCGCTCGGGCAGGGGATGGTAAGTGGAAAGTTTATGTCAATGTGACGGACGAGAGTGGCACCTTACTGGAGAAAAAGATTTTTACCTCCACGGCATTGATTATGGCGGCGGGCAGCGTGAATACGACGAAACTGCTGCTTCGCGCCAAAGGGCAGGGCACGATTCCCGGACTGCCCGCCGCGCTTGGTACCGGGTGGGGCACTAACGCCGACCGCATTGTGACCTGGAGTCGGCCCTTCTCGGGCTTTGGTGGTGCTATCCAGGGTGGCCCTGTGATTTATGGAAGTAAAGAATGGGATAATCCCGATACGGCTAACACCATCATTCAGGCGTCGCTTCCACCACTGGGTAAAGATATCAAAACCACGATGATGGTAGGCTTTGGTATCAGTGACAAGCGTGGCACCGGACCTACGATGCTGAAACCAATGATGTGAAGCTGGATTGGCAGTGGGAAGGTGACTTTAAAATTCATAGCCGGATTCTTTCCCGCATGTACAAAATCGCAGGCTTTGGCTCCATGTTGGGCGATACGCATGCCATTGTTCCCAGTACCTGGCATCCGCTGGGCGGGGCCTGCATGGGGACGGTGTGTGACCTGGATGGTCGGGTGCGTAATCAGCCTGGTCTGTATGTGTTGGACGGTGCCTTGATACCAGGAAGCACGGCGGCCTGTAACCCCTCGATGACAATTGCAGCGGTGGCTGAGCGCGCGATGGACAACATCGTTCGGCAGGATATTGGAACTTTGATCTAGGTTAAGTGGAGTCAACATGGGTGGCATCAGTATCTGGCAACTTTTGATCGTTCTCGCCATCGTTCTATTGCTGTTTGGAACGAAGCGCTTTCGCAATATCGGCGCTGACTTAGGGGGCGATTAAAGGCTTTAAATCGGCCATGCAGCCGGACGATGAGCGAAAGTCAATCACAGATGGCAAAGAGTGAGATCTGAGCGCCCATGTTCGATATTGGCTTTCTTGAGCTCATGTTAACGGCCGTCGTCGCGCTGCTGGTGCTGGGGCCTGAGCGCCTGCCCCATGCCGCGCGGACGGCCGGGCGCTGGATTGGGCAAGCAAAGCGAATGATGAATCATTTTTCTGAAGAACTTGATCGCGAAGTGCAGGCAAAGGATCTGGCCGATAAGTTGAGACAGAACAGTTACGAAGTGGGCGTCGATCAGATTAATTTGCTTAGCGAGAGAATCGGCGAGGGCTCCCCATCGCCGATTTCGGTAACAAATCTCGAACCGTCCCTCAGAGAGACGGCAGCACGCGCACCGTCATCGACTTGATGTAGTCGGTTTCAGGTACCGCGGGCAATATCGGGTGGTCGGGTCCCTGGTGGCCCTGTTCAAGCAGCTGTGCGTGTCGATCCGTGTGGCGGGCCGTGCTGCGAATGATGTCGAGCAGGCGGTCACGTTGCAGGTGCATCGAGCAGGAGGCAGACACCAGAATGCCACCGGGCAACAGCAGCTGCATCGCCAGTTGGTTCAGGCGGGTATAGGCCGCTTCACCCGCCGGAATATCCTTTTTACGCGGAATAAAGGCGGGTGGATCGACGATGACGACGTCAAATTTTTCGTTGCTTTCCCGCAAGGATTTCATCATCTCAAAGGCATCTCCGCACAATGCCGGAGCTTGTCGTCCAAACCATTATGACGGGCGTTGGTCTTTGCCAGTTCCAGTGCAGGTGCTGAACTATCGATGCACAGAACCTGGCGCGCTCCAAATGCGGCGGCCTGTACCCCCCAGCCCCCCACGTAGCTGAAAACGTCAAGCACCCGAGCCCCGCGAACATAAGGCGCCAACGCGGCGCGATTCAGGCGGTGGTCATAGAACCAGCCTGTTTTCTGTCCCTGTGCGACCGAAACTTCAAACCGGACGCCATTCTCCTCCAGCATGATATTTTCCAGGGCGGGGTCATCAGTGCTTTCCACGCGGGTTTCCAGACCCTCTGCGGCGCGCATTTTGCCATCGTTTTTGAAAATGACGCGCTGAATACCGTGATCCTGTTTCAGGCAAGATGAAATGTCTGCCTGCAGGGTGTCCATCCCGTTTACCGAAATCTGCACCACGGCGACGTCCCCGAAGCGGTCAATGACCAGACCGGGCAGGCCATCGCTGTCACCAAAGGTCATTCGATAAAATGGCTTCTCAAACCGCTGGTTGCGCATGGCGGCCGCCGTTGCAATGCGCTCTCTCAGCAGGGGTGCCGTCATCCAAAGGTCGGGAGTACGTGAGATGAGCCGTCCACAAATGAGTGTTTGAGGATTGATAAAGGCCGTACCGAGAGGCTTTCCATTGGTCGCGAGGACAGACACCTGCTGACCGGCGGTAAAGGTATTCAAGGGGCTGCGTCGGGTGTCTACTTCATTGGAGTAAATCCACACATGGCCCGCGCGCAGGCGGCGGTCTGCCCCCTTTTGCAGGACGAGTTCGGGGTTGGCTTTCATCTATACTCTTCAATATGGCGATAGAGATCGGCAGCATAAACCAAGGGCTTACAGGTGTCTAATTCCGAGGGGGTACACGTGAAACAGGCCGGTTCAGTAACGGAAATGGCGTTCTTGTCATCTGTCTTTTTATCTGCCCGCCTGAGCATACTCATGCTGGTACTGCTTCTGGCGACAGCCGTACATGGTCAGGAAATCGAGACCGTCAGACTGAACTACACGGATGCAGAAGCCGTGCTGCCGCAGCTTCGCCAGTTGTTTAACCCGGATGAACTGACCGTGTCTGGCATGAATCAGCAGTTGATCTTGCGCGGGCGCAATACCCGCGTCATACAGCAGGCGCTGGAAGCCATTGCCTCGTTGGATCAGCGTCGTCGTCAATTTCGTATCACCCTGGAAACCGGCGGGGCGGGCGTGTCCAGCGGCACGGGGGTGGGCGCTGGCGCGACGGTGACGTCTTCGACCTCAAATGTGGCGATCGGTTTTCAGGGGCGCCAGATCAGCACGCGCAGTAATCAGGTACAAACCGTGACCGTGTTGGAGCACACGCCGGTGTTGATTCAGCAAGGGGTGATGCGGCCGGTGGTGACTGAGGTCTATACCGGGGCCTGGGGCAGTGGTGTCAGGCAAGACTATCAGTCGCTGGACAGCGGGATGCGTGTGATACCCCGCGCCGTAGGAGAAAACGAAGTTGAGCTGGAAATAGAGGTCGCTGAGGCTCGCCCACTGGGGGCCGACGGCATGCAAGTGCAACGGTGTAATCTCAGTACGGCGACGAGTGCGGGCGGGGAGGGGTTGAGCTGGCAGAGCGTTATTCGATTCAGACACCCGCGAGGCAGGTGTCATTCATTATTCAACCGAACGTCTGGACAGCGGTCAGGCGTACCGCCTGAGAGTCGACATGATGGATTAGAACTGAATCTTACCACCCATTCCTCCCATTCCTCCCATGCCACCGGGAGACCCCTGGCCAGGAATGACGAGTGACGAGGCTTGCTGACGGCGCATTTCTTTGAGTTCTTCGATGGTTTCTTCCATGGCCTTGCGCGCGGCATCACCAAACTGGGTGCATGCTTCAGCCAGCGTCGCGGCGGGGATTTCGAAGCTGAGCGGCAGCGCGCCAGCGGGCGTCATCATCTGCGCCTGACCGATATAAATAACGGGACGACGAGGATCCGTATTGCCTTCCGCATCGACAGGGGTCATGCGTCGCAGTGTTCCTACTTTCTGGTCCGTAAACGTTTCTCGCGATACAACTCGGCACTGTTCATCGTGAGGCTCATATCATTCTCGGTGTTCATATTGCGATAGCCTACCTATTTGCCATGAAAATACTTGATGATTGTATCACGCTTGGTTAGCATACTTTATATAAATGTAACAACGTGTAATTCCTTCATTAATGGACGCCCAGTGACAACGGATGTACCCCGATTTGGCTGTTCGGTGCGAGTCTGTTGAGTGTCCACCCTAGTTCAGGACTTTGTCGATGACGCAGAGCGCCGACACGATGAGTAAACCGACAGCCGGTCATACCCCCGTGCTCAAGAAGCTGGCAAATGTGCCGGTATCAGAATACAGCGATGTCTTTGGTAAGGGCTTTGCGCAACGTAAAGCCTCACCGATGAGACGCTTGTTGGGCTTGGGGCGGGATTCAGACCTGTCGTCACTTAAAACCTACCGGGTACACTTCAACGCAGCGCTGTGGTTACGCTTTTATCGTTTGCCGGTTAATCCAGTGGGGTTCTGGCTCGAATACGAAGATGCGACCGGGGTAAAAAACCTGCTGGTCGATCAGGTTAAGGTTCAGGATGCAGGTCAGGTCATGCTGGCAGGTCAGGTTGCAATTTCTCTGGTTGGCGGGCTGGCAAGCGTCAGAGCCTGCTGCAGTGGTATCCGTCCAGACGAACATTTTCGGGTTGAAGAATTATTCGTCCAGCGCCAGCAGCCGCTGCCCACGCCTGCGCGCTCGCACGCCTTCGGCGCGCGTTCTCCTAAAATGCGTTAAGTTTTTCATGGCCGTTCTGCAGTTGGCGTGCCGTCTAATGTCTGTTTTCCTGTGGGGTGGGCTGCTGTTGCCTCTCCATGGGAATGCTGAACCCTGGGTTGTCGATCTCAAGAGTCAGCGGTGTGCATCGGCTCTTCCGCTTGAGCGCAGTGTCTGCGTGTCTAAAATCGCACAACGCGACGAAACGCGGGTGGACCGGCGTAATGATCAGTGCCGTTTTCTGGACAAGGCCTCTGGTCGGGTGCTGGGTTCCCGCAGCTATCGGCAGTGTGGCGCGTATTACACCCGTAATGTGGCAATAGCCTGTGCGCCCGGCCCAGGCAATCCGGTGGGCTGTGGCCTGGTGGATCGAAAGGGGGATGTGATTCTGCCTACGATTTATCAGGATGTCCGGGTGTCTCAAGACTCCTCGATTGTATCCATCAAGTTGAGTGACAAATGGGGGTTCTTTGATCTGGACGCCCGTAAAGTTCTGCTGGCCCCTCAGTTTGCCCGCGTGAATGATTTTCGCGAGGATCTGGCCTATGTAGAAGGGGCTGGCGACGAGGACAATGATCAGGGCTGGTTTATCAACCGGGAAGGTGATCGGCTGGCCGTTGTACCGCCTGGTGTGCAGAGCGTGGGTCAGTTTCACGAGGGCCTGGCGAGAGCCCTGGTGGCTGGTCGCTGGGGCTTTCTCAATTCGCGAGCCCAGTGGGTGATCCCGGCACAATTTGTCGACGCAACCGATTTCGATCGGGCGCGTGCAGTGGTTAAAGTTGCACGGAAACCTGAGCAGTGGGCCGTCATTGATTTACAGGGACGCGGAGTCATCTTTCTGGAAGGGGCGCCTCATCGCATGTTGGGTTGGAATGGCGAGGGGCTGGAACTTGAAGTCGGCTGTGCGGCAGATGAGGGCGTTCATCCCACTTGCGAGAAACGGTGCCTGACGGTCGCAGGCCCACTTAATCAGGCCCCCGCATGTGCCTTAATTAAGGGTGCAGAAAACTGACAGGTTCTAATGCGACAAGGCATGCAGAGCGGCTGAGGTCCTGACAGTCTCATCAAGTTGCTTCAGGGTCTGCAGACCCTGACGCTGCGCTTGATGTAAAGCGATTAACGCCAGTTCTGCAGTACACAGCGCATCTATCGCCGCCTGATGGCGGTTCGGCATCTCCAGACGAAAGTGCGCCATCCAATCATCCAGTGTGCGGAACTGCCGTTGTTCCGGGAATAATGCCCTGAGCCAGAAAGCGACATCGCTGAAAGGAAGTCGGCAGGTCAGGTTCAGGTTTATACGGAGTTCACGCTCCAGCATGGCTTTGTCGAACGCGGCATGGAAGGCCAGCAAGGGTTTATCACGTATATGGCGCAGGAAGCGGCTATAGGTCTCCCGCAGTTCCCGGCCCAGGGTTAATTGTTGCGGTGTCAGCCGATGTATCAGGATGTTGTGTTCGTTGAGCGGAATGTCGATTTTTAAAACAGCCTCAAAGCGCCTGTTCAGCACAATTCCCGCCATCGAAACATCGAATGCACCCAAAGACAGCACGCGATCGCGCCTGGTATCCAGGCCGCTGGTTTCGGTATCGATGACGCACCAGGTGAGTTTTTCCAGAGGGGTCTCCGGTGCTGGAGGTGGCCAGTGCAGAGTGGTTCTGAAAAGTCCCATTATAATTGATAGCTCCAGGCCAGTTTTCGTTGCAAACGCTGAGCTTGCCGGAAGGCCTCTTTGAGTATCCGCTGATCGAGCGGATTCAGCAATTCGGGGGCAACAAGATTGCTGGGGGACCGTTTTTCCCGCAATGCGTCCAGTTGCCAGCGCAAGCGCAGCAGCTGGATAAACTGGTAGGCTTCCACCCAGGCGTTCACGTCGGGTGATTCGAGCACGCCTGCAGCTTCCAGCCCCCGTAAGCGTGAGAGAGTGTTTGTCTCAGAAATGCCATGCGCTAAAGCAAGAACTCTTGCGGCATCTACAAAGGGAGAAAGTCCCTCCTTCTTCAGATCAATGCCTTTTATCCCCCCTGATTTTTGCGTCACGAAATGACTGAACAGACCCAGTGGTGGGCGTCGCTGAAGGGCGGTTTCAGCAAGCATTCGTTGAAACAGCGTGTTTTGGCGCAGTCTTTCGGAGATGGCGAGCCAGGTTTGCTCCAGTAACGATGTATCGCCCCATTGCACGCGCAGATCGAAATAAATGCAGGAGTTCAGGAGGTTCTGAGGTGTTGCAGCGTCGATAAACCGTTCAAACCATTGATGCCACTCGGGTTGACTGCGACAAAGCTGGGGGTTGCTTGCCATGATGTTGCCTGGGCAAAGCGCGAAGCCACACTGTGCGAGGGCATCATTGATTTGTTTGGCCAGGGGCATGAGTCTTTGGCGGGAAATATCAGGGTCTGTCCCAGAGACAAAGACAATGCCGTTGTCCTGGTCGGTCAGTAGTGTTTGCTCTTTGCGTCCGGCGCTGCCAAAACTTAGCCAGGAAAACTGGATGTCAGAGGTGTGCTGGGTTTTGAGTGTCAGGCGAATGGCCTGTCGCGTCGTGTAGTCATTCAGTAGCGTGATCAGCCGGTTAATCTGATCTGCGCTGGCGCCGTGGGCAATCAGGGTTTCCGCAAGGCGACCCACTTCATCCTGCATATCAGCAAGGGCTGCGACGCTAGGTGCATTAGCCATCGTGCGGGCAATATGAACCAGATTGACGCGCTGCAGGGAAAAGAGGTCCCGCTCTGAAATAACTCCGACACAGCGATTATTCTCCAGCAGTAAAATATGGGCAAAATGGTGTTTCGCCATGGTAAGGGCTGCTTCAAACGCCGTGGCACCTGCGGGCAGCCCGACGGGGTTATTCGCCATAACGCTGGCAATCGGCCCTTCCAGGCTGATGCGCGGGTCTGCAACGATTCGACGCAGATCCCGGAGGGTGAAAATGCCTCGCGGAATGGCGTCCTCCCCAGCAATCACAATCGAGCCCACGCCTTGCTCATGCATCCGTCTGACGGCTTCGCGGATCGCCGTGTCGGGCGAACACATGACAGGTCTGCGTCGGCTGAGCGTCAGGAGGGAGGTGTCCAGTGAGAAATGATCACTCAGGGCTACCTGCGCCTGCGACTGAATCTGGCGGTTGACCACATCAAGCAGGCTGCTGATCCCACGCAGGCAGAAATCCCGGAAGGCGCTACTCCGTGTAAACAGTTCGACGAAGATCGATTTCGCGCAGACCAGACAAAACGTATCCTGCGTCGTGATATGAGTCGTTCGCGTGGCCCTTTCGCCCACCAATGCCGCCATCGGAAAGCAGTCACCAGGGCCGATAACAAAGGTTGTATTAGCATTTTCCTGTGGCAGTGCCGTTCGTTCTCCCCGCACTTCGCCTTGCTTGAGTATGTAGAAGTGTTCGACTTTGCCATGCGCAGGCGAAAGGATTTCTGTGCCTGAGGGAAAGTAGGATAAGACGCAGTTTTCAAGCAGATAGCCAAGATCCTGGTCGTCCATCTGATTGAATGGCGCGTATTGATTGATGAAGCCAATCAGGGTTTTTAGGGAGTCCGACATGCCGGCACCTTTGGGCGATGCGTGTTTACCTTATCTTCCTATGGGCAGGGAGAAAAAGCTATTAACCAAAAGTCTGATAAGGTAGTCTTGGCCGCAAATGGAAGGAGGCGAATGATGGTGAAAATCCCCTTTAAGATGATGCGGATCAATACAGGGATCAGCCTAAAAGCACTAGCCTTGTGGACGGTGCTGATAGTTGTGTGGGGGCATGCCTCGGCAGATGATGGCCTGGTTCATGCGGCAGGTGCGGCGACAGTTGACGAAACCGCGGCGAAAGCACTCAAGGTGCTCTCAAAGGAAAAAATGACGGTGTTTCTGCAGATGGATCACGCTCAGGGCGCGCGCCAGCAGGGGTTCGAGGTGCGCGATATGCAGCTGATCCTGTTTGGCAATCCTGGGTTGGGTGCCAGTCTGATCCAGTGTTCACCCACCGTCGGAATTGACTTACCAATGAAGCTGTTGATCTGGGAAGACCTGCAGGGGAATGTGTTTGTCAGTTATAACGACCCCGGCTACCTGGCGGATCGTCATGAAATGAGCCTCTGTGCACCACTGATTCGTCAGCTCAGTCAGAAGCTGAACACGATTGTCACCGCCATCGGTGAATGACGATAAAAAATAAGTAGAGGAAATAACTGCTATGGCACTAGTAAAGGATGTAATGAAGACCAATCTGGTCACGGCAAGCCCGGACGAAAGCGTTGCCGTGGTTAGCCGACGAATGAAAGAGAATCACTTGGGGGCCGTCCTGGTGATGCTGAGTGGTAAGATGGTCGGTATATTCACTGAGCGGGATATATTGAACCGCGTCGTCGCCGAGGGGCGTAACGCTGATCAGGTTCGCGTTGAGGAGGTCTGCACCCTGAATCCTGTTGCGGTCAAAGCATCGACGGCAATCAAGGCCTGCGCTGCGATATTGCGCAAACAGGGCTTTCGCCATCTGCCCGTGGTTGATGATGCTGAACAGCCCATTGGCATCGTCTCATCCAGAGACTTTTTTCAGTTTATGACCGACGAGCTTGAGCACGTGATTGACACCTTCCGCAAAAGTGGGGAGAAGGTCGAAGAAAGTTTCGACCCCTATGAGTATCTTGGGGCAGGTGGTGTCGGGCTGCCAGGCACACCAGAGTAGGGCATTCAGAAACAGCCTCCGCACACCCCGCGTCGTGTGGAGGGGCTACCAGCTGACGCCCAGCCCCAACAGCGTTCTCACATCCTGGGTTTTGATGTCATCAGCATCAGTGCGATCCCATTCGGTTTTAAACGTCAGTCCAACCCAGTGATTGAATTTATACCGCACGCTGACCTCTGCGTCGATGATTTGATCCAGCGGGATGGAGTAGGGCCGGAAATAAACACCTTCCGCCTTAAACGTAATCGGAAGCCATTGCATTTCCTCTTCGTATTTGAGTGTTAGCGACATAGAGTTGAAGCGGAGCAGCAAAGGGTCGGTTGCGTTATCAGTGGTTTCCCAACTGTAACGAAAGCGTGTGATCTCCCCGGTTGCTTCGAGGGAGCGTTTTGCGGTGCGGAAAAAGCGATGACCTACGCCACCCCCGTACACCCAATATTTTTCATTGTTGTTGAGTCGATTGCGGCCTTTGCCACCCTCGGCTCTGACAAACCACTGGTCGGTGAAAAAGTAATCGCTGGTCACGGAGTGATCTGATGTGTCCTCGCTTTTCTGCCCCCGCCGTGTTTCATAGTCGAATTCCGATTCGGCCCGGTGCCGCCATCGCTGCTTCTCCAGCGTGGTATCCAGGTCAACTTCGATCTGTTGGGTTTCATCGCCATTTTTAATGTCGAGATCGAAGTCCAAATCCCCATCCCAGGTCCAGCTATCGAGCCAGGCATTGGGCCGTGCCAGCGAATGAATCGATTTTAGCGGGATGACCTCTCCACTGGCGGTTGTGACGGTCCCCTCTTCGCCCTGGTAGAGGGTTGTCAGCGTGATCCCCTCGACCCCTCGGCGCTCGACTTCGAGCGGTTGCGTTGATTCAAATGACCGAATCGACGACCACTTGATCACCGCCGTCCCCAAGGCACCTGTTTTTATCACCAGCGCATTAGCTTCCAGGTAGCGTATCTCCCCTGTTAATCGGTCATTGTTCTTTAGCCAGACCGTATCAGCGAGGGCCTGGCCGGTGGTCAGAGAAAGGAGTGTGAGCACACCCGTGCGAAGGCGAAAACGGTTTTGGCTGAAAAAAGGAAAAAGTGCGGACATGGCTCAGGGTCGACTATGCTAAAGAAATTGTTTCAAACCCAGCATTGCTGAGGGGAATAAACTAGAACTATGTCGGAAGCGGCGGAACTGATCAATCTTTATCGGCAAAAACGAGCCTATCTGAAAGGGTCGTTCTCGGCGCTTGATCAAAGACTGGCCCAACGTGCAATGCTGAGGTGTGTCTACATTACGGACTGCTGTCTGATTACATTTCTGGAACTGGGTGAAAATGTTCATCGCCTGCCGGATTATGTTCGGCATGAAATTGACGCCTACCAGGAGGCCCAGGACAGTCCATCGGAGGGTGGTCAGGGGCTGGCAGAGGAAGCAAATCTGCAGGCCTATCAGCGTCGCTTATTAGCGGATCTGAACGCCCAGGCACTTAGCGAGGCGCTCCAAAATGCGCGGGCAGCCCTGCCCATCCTGTTATCCTCTCCCACCTTTGAGCCGATTGTGGCGGCATTGGAGTCTCTGACCGTCTCTCTGCTCAAACTCCTCCCGTCGAGCGGTCTGATTCCGGCATCACGGGATATTTATCAGAAGTTTTCGGCTCACCGGGAGGGAATCCCGACTCGCATCGTATCAGATGCCTGCAGTGTCTATCACGATCTCGCACGAAGCTGGTGTCAGGCCACCCAGCTGCTGATCGAAATCATCAACGACCTGGATGCGGGTGGGCAAACTCTGGGCGAACTCCGCCTCGAACACCTGTCTCGCATCATTGATGCACGTTTGCGCGAGATTGCTGAGTCGCCCAAGTATCGGATCGATGTGCCCGAATAAGAACATCCGCGGCTACTGATTGAGGTAGCGTCTGCGAATGTGTTGCAGGAAGTAGGCTGCCGAGGTCGTCTCCCCCGTGGCCTGTTGCATCAGGTCAGGCGTGCTCAGTCGGCATCCGTGTGACCAGATATGGGTCTGTAGCCAGCGCCGCAGGGGAACTGTATCGCCGCTCAGCAAGCACTCATCCAGCTCCGGTAAATCCCGCCTGATGGCGTGGAACAGTTGGGCAGCGTTGAGTGCGCCCAGGGTGTAGGTCGGGAAATAACCAAATGCGCCGGAAGGCCAGTGAATATCCTGAAGACAGCCGTTGCGAAAATCACCCTCAGTTGAGAGGCCCAGGTAACCGAGCATCTTCTCGTTCCACAAATCAGGGATGTCCCGCGCTTCGATTTTTCCGTTGATCAGGTCAGATTCGATTTCGTACCGCAACACAATGTGCATGGGGTAGGTCACCTCATCCGCCTCTACCCGGATGTAATCCGGTTGAACCCGCGTCATGGCGCTCCAAAGGCTCCGCCAGTCGTGTGTCTGCAGCGCAGGAAACGCCTCATGGAGCTGGGGGGTGAGATACTGGATGAAAGACGGTGAGAGAAACAATTGTTTCTCGAAAAGCAGGCTTTGGCTTTCATGGATGCTCATGCTGCGTGCCTGACCCAGTGGCTGATGACTCCATTCCGCAGGCAATCCAGCTTCGTAGCTGGCATGACCGGTTTCGTGAACGGTTGCCATCAGCGCGTCGAGAAAGTCAGAGCCCCGATAGCGCGTGGTGATACGATGGTCTCCTCTAACCCCTGTGCTGAAAGGGTGGGTGCTGACATCAAGCCGTCCTGCGTTGAAGTCAAAACCCAGAATTCGCATTACCTGACGACTGAGCTGTTGCTGAGCGCCCAGGTCGTAGGAGCCCTCCAGAGACACCTGAGGGTGTGTCTTCTGGTCATCACTAATGGTCTGTATCAGCGGGGGTAATTGCTGCTTGAGATCGGCAAAAACCTCGCTGATGAACGCGTTGCTCTCCCCGGGCGCGTATAGTTCCAATAGGGCATCGTAGGGTGTCTTTGCCTCTTCGCTGGCGGCGAGGCGCGCATGAGCCTCCTCGCGTACCAGCGCAACCAGGTGTTCAAAGCGCGGAAGAAAGCCATCCCAGTCATTTTCACTGCGCTGCCTGCGCCAGTCATTCTCGCAGCGGGACGCGGCCAGGGAGCGGGCTTCAACCAAATCCGCTGGCAAACAGATCGCCTGTTTCCAGTGGCGTCGCATTTCATGCAGATTGGCCTGTTGATCCGGGGAGAGACTTTCGCTTCGCGCTGCTTCAAAGCAGTCGCCCAACATGGCGGCGGTCAGCAATTCATGTCGAAGTCCGCTGAGTTCGGCCAAGGCTTCGGCGCGGCCCTCTGCGCCACCGGGTGGCATCATCACTTGCTGATCCCAGCTGAGAAAGGTTTCAGCGTGAGAAAGGCGTGAGAGGCGTTGGAATTGTTTTTCGAGGCGGGCATAGTTTTTCATGGCAAAACTCGCAGCAAAAAAGGGGATCGATTATATTAGCGGCTAACCTTAACCGACAGATGAAAATAGTACACCGCAATGGGACGAGCCTACCAGAACCGCAAAGAATCCATGGCCAAAACGGCTGATCAGAAAACCAAGGTCTACAGCAAGTATGCAAGAGAGATCTACGTAAGTGCCAAATCGGGGGGAGGGGATCCGACTGCGAACCTTTCACTCAGAGGCTTGATAGAGCGTGCCCGACGGGACCAGGTGCCGACACACGTGATCGAAAAAGCAATTGAAAAAGCAAGTGGGGCCGGTGGTGAAGATTTCTTTCCTGCGCGCTACGAAGGCTTTGGTCCCGGTGGATGCATGGTTATCGTTGACTGCCTCACGGACAATGTCAACCGTACGATTGGCGATGTTCGCCATGCCTTTACCAAAAGCAAAGCCAAACTGGGGACGCCGGGCAGTGTCAGCCACCTGTTTGATCATTGCGCCATCTTCCGGTTTGCCGGAAGCGATGAAGACGCTGTGCTCGAAGCACTGATGAATGCTGAAGTGGATGTGACTGACCTTGAGGCGGAAGATGGGAAAATTACCGTTTTTACCCCGCATACAGAGCATGCCAAGGCACGTCAGGCCTTGCTCGACGCGTTCAGTGCCATTGAGTTTGAAGTCGATGAAATTCAGTTTCTGCCGCAAACGTCCTCGCCGGTTACTGGCGAGGATATTCCCTTATTCGAGAAACTGCTCGGCATGCTGGACGATCTTGATGACGTTCAGAATGTGTATCACAATGCCGAGGTTCAGGCCTGAATGACCTCAAGTTTGACCGCAACGTTGTTGCGGATAGCATTCGAGTAAGGGCAGACCTGGTGGGCGGCTTCGACTAACTTTTGGGCGGTCGCCAGCTCGATGTCAGCTAACGCGACTTTCAGCGAGGCTGAGAGCTGAAAGCCGCCACTTGCGTTGGCGGCCAGCCCAATCGTTGCGCTAACAGGTGCCTGGGTCAGTGTCACGCTGAACGCCTTGGCGACATGTAATATCGCGTTGGAAAAACAGGCTGCATAGCCTGCAGCAAATAACTGTTCAGGGTTAGTCTGGTCTCCCTTGCCACCCAATGCTTTCGGGTAGGCGAGCTTAACACTGAGCAGGCCATCATCGGTCGCAACCTGACCATTCCGTCCACCCGATGCCGTTGCGCGTGTCTCGTATAAGTTTTTCACAGTCCACTCCTCATTGATTACCTGATATTGATTAGCGCGCTAAGTATGTGAAGCATTCTAGTGAGGAGGGGGGTTCGTGTCAAATATTTAGCGCGCAAAATAAATTAGGTGGTACCGAAGTAGAGAAAGGGGGCGACAAATAAAGAGAGTAGGGCACCTGCGGCGAGCAGAAGCAACATTACCCGGACAGGGGCCTGGCGCAGACGGGAGACAAAGGAGATGGGGCGTTGCCCTGCCCGGGCAGACGCCAGGCGCTGCGCCTGGTAGGTATCGAGCATTGCCCGTGCATCGGCAAGTTGGCTGGTATCTGGAAGCCAGATGCCGGGTTGTGAAAGCCCCCAGCGCCCCGCTGAAGTCTCGTAAAAGCGAACACTTTGCTCGGTCAACAGGGCCCGGATTTCATCTGCTTCGTCGTCCGGTACGCCCCGAAGGTTCACAAGCAATACCCGCATCAATGCGGCTTCCGCTTAATGAACTGTCCACGGGAAATCACCGCGCTGACATTTTCGATGGCATGAATGTTCTCAAGGGGGTCCCCATCGATGAGCAGTATATCGGCGGGAGCGGTTTCTTTGAGTTTGCCCAGTCCTGGCTGGTTCAACCAGGGGCCCAGAATGGTGCCCGCTGCGCCGGTCGCCATATGCAGCGCACGACGAGGCGAAAAACCGCATTTCTCAACCAGCAGGCTGAGTTCGACGGCCATGGTACTTCCGGCTGGCGCGCCAAATAAAGGTGTATCCGTACCCACCAGCATGGGTATGGCCGCTTCCTGCATCTGTCGGCAACCGTCAAAAAGGTTATCGCTGTTTTTAGCGATGGTTTTGGCATAGTCGACCATTGTGGGAGAGATTTCTCCCCGGGTTTCGAATGCGCTCACGATTTCTGGGTCCATAATCGCGGCATCTGCAGTGGTGACAGGATTGATGCCCTCGCTCCCCAGGCCAATGTTCTGGAAAACCCTCAGTGTGCTGATAACCGGCGTGCCACTCTCTTTGAGGCGAATGCGCGTCATCGGTTTAAGCTCGGTGCGGTTTACCGGGTGTGCAATCATATCCACGCCTGCGCTGAGTGCAGTATTCATATCGTCGTCACTGCCGATGTGGGCGGCAACCGGCATATTGAGCGCATGGGCTGCGGTGACGACTCGCTGAGCGACTTCAGGCGACATGGAGGGGGAGCCTATGGGAACCTGGTCGACCATGAGTTTAAGCACGGAGCCACCGGCCTCCGCGTGCTCCTCAATGAGTGCGGGAAAATCCGTGTTCGTATCGACCTCATCAATCATGAGTTTCTTCAGGACCTTGGACAGTGGCCAGGCCACACTTTCATCGAATAGGGGGCCGGGGTGACTCTGTGAGACCGAGACATGTTTCCCTGCATAAACCAGGCGGGGGCCGGAAATTTCGCCGGTGTCGAGTTGCTGTTGAAGTTTTGCCAATTGCTGCGGAATGCCCCCCAGGTCGACGACAGAGGTCACGCCGAACGCCAGAAACGCCGACAATGTTCGTTCGGGTGGATAAAACGTAGGCCGCCACGGAGGGGCTTCGGTGCCTCCGACATGCACATGGAAATCGATCATCCCAGGCATGGCGAGTTTGCCCGTGGCATCCACGCTGCGTTCTGCAGAGACCTTGAGTGGGTGCGGCCCCATTTTTTCAATCACGCCATTGACGATATAAATATCCTGATCAGGCAGAATGGGTTGACTCTCTGATCCGTCAAATACGCGAGCATGGGTAATTAACAGCGACCCGCTCGGTGCTGATTCCGTCAGCGGTTCCAGATCAGAAAAATGGATGCAGCCTGACAGGGGTATAAATGCCCCGGGTATCAGCGCTTGGATAAAATAACGAAGACCTCTGTGTAGATGCGACATGGGATAACCGTCCTTGTATGAGTGTCGCATAATGACTACTTTGAGGTGTTGAGGCAATCCCCTTTGCCATCTCGGTTCTCTTTGATGGCGGCCATGCTGAAAAGTCCTGCCGGAATTTTTACGCCTGAATCAGGTCCAGAATAGCGGTATATTCCCGATCAATTTTCAGCGCCGAGTCTTCACTTAAAAAACCTGCGACCTTGTGACCCAAAAAGGGAATCCGGCAGTCCACATCCAGTTCGACATGGTTGGCACACCCTTTATCTTTTGCCTGCAACTGCATCATGCCGGTCAGACGGGCGGGAACGTCGGCGATGTGGACGCGGTATTCGCAGGTCCATTCATCTTTGCCTGTTCTGCGCCAATGCTCCCGCTGCGTTACCCGATTCCAGTCACGCTGAAAACTGCGCAGGGCTCCCGGCACCTTGGCGCTGGGTTGCATGTCCCGCACGATTTCGAGATGTGCTTCATCTTCGCCGCGTTCGAGGCGAATAATTTCCACGCGACGGCAGCCCATCAAGTCATTGCGGCGGGAGATGATGTCCCGATCGAAAAATATGCCCATAACTTGATCGACGTCGAGCGAGAAAGGGTGGACGGCTTTTATTTTCATGACGACTCCTTGTTCTGTCTATTAGGCGACAGCATAGTCGCTTTATGGCGACAGGCATTGGCTTTACAAGCCGGGGGCTCCGTCAAATAAGTCAATCTCACTTGAGTGGGCTCGTCTGTAGCTGGAATGGCCCATGACTTTTGGTTGGCTTTGATTGACAATGAGGCTCTGTCGTTTCAGCAGGAATCAGTTCAGTTATGAGATGGAATCTTCTTAATACCCGCATCGGTTTGGCCCTGGGGGGAGGGGCTGCCAAAGGGCTGGCACATGTCGGCGTACTGAAAGCCTTTGAGGAAGAAGGCATTCGCATCAGTTTTCTGTCTGGAACCAGCATAGGTGCGCTGGTGGCCGCGTATTATGCGTTTGGTAAACCTCTTGAAGACATACGTGCAATCGGGGCCGATCTCCATGTGACCAAAGTCATGAACTTTACGCTTAAAAAGCGCGGGTTTTTCAATACGGACGCGCTACGGGCAATGATTCTGCGTGATTTGGGGGATGTGCGCATCGAACAGGCCCAAATACCTTTAGCGATCTGTGCGACCGATATCGTTACAGGCGCTCAGGTCACCTTTCAGAAAGGTCTCCTGGCGGATGCCCTTTGCGCGTCGATGGCCGTTCCCGGTTTGTTTGTTCCGGTTGAAGTTGACGGTCGGTTGTTGGTCGATGGTGGTATTGTCGAAAATGTCCCCGTCTCGGCCCTTGAAGATATGGGGGCGGGCATCATCGTGGCGGTCGATCTGAATGGTATCAAACACTATCCGGAGCCTGCCGATGTGATGGATGTCATCAGCAATGCCATTGATATTGGGATAGATCTCCGAACGCGCGAGCAGCTGAAAAAGGCGGATATTGTGGTCTCGCTGGACTTAAGCAAATACAGTCGCGCGGGAAATGCGGATAACGCGTGGGCTTTGTTTATGGAAGGCTATTGGCCGATGAAAGCTAAAATTCAGCGACTGCTTTGGTATAAGCGTACCAATTACCTGATCTACCTGATCAAAGCATTGCTGGATGTGTTACCACTAAAAGTGCCTGAGCTTATCCGGCGCTGGTTCAAACCGCGCCAGGCTCGCATTAACATCAAGTAAATTCGTTCAGCCCACCTGACGGCGGAAATGGTCGGGCGAAGTCTGTTTCTGCCGCTTGAAGGCATGGGAAAACGCTGAAATATCTGAATAGCCTAATTGTGATGCGATTTCCTGGATGCTTAAGGCCGAGTTATTCAGCAGGCGCTCGGCCATTTCGAGACGGACTTCGTTTTTAATGTCTCGCCAGGTGCATCCCTCGCTCTCAAGTTGGCGTCTGAGTGTTCGGGGGGTAACATTCAGCTGGCCAGCGATCGACTCCATCGACGGCGATGACTGTAATTGATTGACCAATAATTGCTTGATCCGTCCTCGCACGCCTTCCATTTGACGAAGCAAAGCCAGTTGCTTGATGCACTGATTGCGACACAGGGTATGTGTGATCGCATTCGCGTTAGGCAGAGGAGCCGCCATGATCCATTCCTCAGCAAGGATGGCATGGCAGGGTGCATTCCATTCGATATTCACCGGGTAGATCAATTCAAAACCGGGTGGCAACGGTCGCTTGGGCATGGCCAGTCGGAGCCCGATCATTGGTATAGAAAGCCCGGGCAGCAGCTCTGATAGCATGATAGCGATGGAACTGAGGTCCCGCCCGGTCAGAAAAGGCTGAATCGCTGCCGGTAAATGCCGGTCATCAAGAATGATATTGACCTTGCCCTGCCGGAACTCTTTGCAGACATGGTTGAAATGGCTGGCGGTCTGCAGAAACTCGATGCCCAGCGCAACCGCATCGTTCAGCGTTGGGCTGGTCAACATCCCCAGGCCCCACATGCCATAACTGGACAAGCGGTAGCGATGGCCAACCTGGAATCCTGTTTGAAACGCGTCACCCGTCACGGACAGCAGATTTTCAATCAGCTGCACTTCCTGCCAGCTGCGAATCAGGGTGTCTGGCAACATGCAGAGTGCTGCACTGAGCCGGGTTCCCTGCAAAATGCGTGCTTCCGGGATATCAATAGAACGCGCATATTCCAGCAGGATATGGGTGCTGGCTGCACTGCTGAGGGCATCTGGGTTGTAGGGTTGCGTCAGACGGTCCATTGTGTGTCGCCAAGCTAAAAATATGCAGTGTTAAGTTAACATGGAGTGCAGGGGGGCGGGTTGGAACTGAGTCACAATCAAAACTGTACAGATGTATATTAAGTGAGCATCTGACGCTGCAAATTACCTGGCTTTGCAGTATAGTGGCGGACTTTGGCTTTTCCTGACCTTAAACGGAGGCCCGTCGCGTTCGTGTCAGCCCATTCTACTCAAGTCAAATCACAGTCGGTCGATGTCCTGATCCTGGGTGGCGGCGCGTCTGGTCTGATGTGTGCACTCACAGCCGCTCAGCGTGGTCGACAGGTTTTGGTATTGGAAAAGGCCAACCGTCCCGGTAAAAAAATCCTCATGTCAGGAGGAGGGCGCTGTAATTTCACCAACCGCCAGGTGGAGGCTGACAACTTCATTTCCGCGAATCCCCATTTTGTTAAAGCGGCGCTGAAACGCTACACCCCCTGGGATTTTATCGCCTGGGTTGAATCCCGTGGCATTCCCTATGAAGAGCGGAAGCACCAGCAACTCTTTTGTCAGGATTCAGCACGCGACATTCTCGATATGCTGTTGGACGCGTGTGAAGCCTCAGGGGTTGAAATCCGAACCGCCTGCGAAACGCAGTCGCTTGAGAAAATGGCGGATACCGGTGGTTTCCGCATTGCGGGTCTGCAGGGGGATAAGGCTTACCGGATTGAAGCGGCCTCGCTGGTGATTGCAACGGGCGCGTTATCCATCCCTACGCTGGGCGGCAGTGGCTATGGCTATGAGGTGGCGCGCCAATTCGGGCTAGATGTGACACCACTCCAGGCGGGGCTGGTGCCTTTCATGTTTACCGATGCCCTCAAACCGCTTTGTGAATCCCTGGCCGGCGTGTCACTGGAGGTCGAAGTTGAATGCCGGGGGCGACGTTTCCGGGAGGCTCTGCTTTTTACTCACCGGGGGATGAGTGGTCCCGCCATTCTACAGATTTCAAACTACTGGCAGCCGGGTGATACCGTGACCCTAAACCTGTTGCCGGATCTGGATGCAATCCAGTATGTTCTGCAGGCGCGCCAAGCCCAGGGCAAGAGCCTGCTTCGTACCGTGTTACAGTCGGTATTGCCCAAAGGACTGGTCTTGGCGTTACAGTCCCGGAGTTGGCAGGAGAAAGCAGAGTCCCCCCTGGGGGCGTTCAATGAAAAGGAACTGCGGGCGATTGGCCATCTTTTGAACGCCTGGGTGGTCAAACCCTCCGGCACGGAAGGTTACCGCACGGCAGAAGTCACGCGGGGTGGCGTGGATACCACTGCCATCAGCTCCAAAACCATGGAGGCCCGACAGGTGCCGGGCCTGTATTTCATTGGCGAGGTGCTGGATGTCACCGGACACCTCGGAGGCTTCAATTTTCAGTGGGCCTGGTCGTCGGGATATAGCGCCGGTTTGGTGGCTTGATGTGACCTTTATGGGACTATTTGCCCCTGTTGTGCCTGCTGCCGTAAAATATCGCGCACAAAAATGAGGTTCCATTCTGGCCTCAACCTTGAACCCTGCTGTGGAGTTTTAAAAATGGAACGGATTGTGTCGAAGTTTGGTGGGTCCAGTGTTGCGGATGCGAACCAGTTTCGCAAGGTACGCGATATTGTGCTGGCAGATCAGCGTCGCCAGGTGGTGGTTGTTTCCGCGCCGGGCAAACGCCGCGCCGATGAGGCCAAACTTACCGATTTACTCTACCTGTGTGCCGACATGGCTGCGACGGGAACCTGTTTTGCAGAACCTTTTGCGCTGATCCGTGATCGTTTTGTCGGTATAGCAACGGACCTCGGTTTGTCCTCAGCGATTGCCGAGGAGGTTGCGGCATTCGGCGATGCGTTGAAAAAAGGTTGCTCGCGCGATTTCGCGGCCTCACGTGGCGAATTCTTTTCAGCCAAACTCATGGCACAGTATCTGGAGGCCGATTTCGTCGATCCGGCTGACTACATCACCATCCTGCCCAATGGCAATGTAGACTCTCGCAGTTATGCAGTACTGGGTGATCGTCTTGCCGCGACCGACAGACGCTATGTGATCGCTGGATTTTACGGTCAGGATATCCATGGCGAAGTGAAAACCTTCTCGCGCGGCGGTTCCGATATTTCTGGTGCGATTGCCGCGCGTGCTGCGAAAGCAGCGCTGTACGAAAACTGGACTGATACCTCCGGTATGCTGATGGCGGATCCGCGAATTGTCAGCAACCCCAAGCCGATCGAAGAGATCTCGTTCCGCGAAGTTCGGGAAATGTCCTACATGGGCGCGTCGGTGTTTCACGATGAGGCGATTTTGCCGGTGCGCGAGGCTGGAATTCCGATTTGCATCAAGAACACCAACCGGCCGCAGGATGCGGGTACCCGCATCGTGCCATCCTTGAGCGCCGAGACCATCGCGAATACCGAAATTGCCGGTGTCTCGGGCAAGAAAGCGTTCACCATGATCTGCCTGGAAAAGACCCTGATGAACAAGGTGGTTGGATTCACCCACCAATTACTTGGGATCTTTGCTCACTACGGCGTCAGTGTTGAACACTTTCCGTCGAGCATCGATTCGATCAACGTGATCGTCGAAAATGCTCAGCTCCAGGATCGCGATGAGGAGATTCTGGCCGAGATCCGCAAACAATTGGAACCGGATAGCCTCACGATCGAAAAGGATCTGGCTCTGGTTGCCGTGGTGGGCGAAGGCATGAGTCATGCCATTGGCGTGGCTGCCAAAGTCTTCGCAGCCCTGCGCGATGCGGGCGTCAACGTGCGCGTAATTAACCAGGGCGCTTCAGAGATCAACCTGATCATTGGTGTCGCCTCGAAAGACTACGAAAAAGCACTGCAGGCGATCTACAACGCGTTTGTGCGGTGAGGCGCGTCGGCCAGATAAATCGGGCCTATCGTTGGAGTGGTCGCAAGCTAAGGCGCATCGTACTCATCTGTATTGTGACGGTGCTGTCTGCTCTGAGCAGGGTCACACCAGCAGCGCCATTAACCTACTTGCCAAAAATAACCTATTAGGTTAAATTTGTTCCATGGAGAAAAGAACGCCTCATTGTAAGCTTACAGTCGTTAAGGCCTTGGTTGAACAGGGCAGTGTGCGAACTACCAGCAGTGCGCGACAAGGAGCCACTGCACTGGGATTGGACTTTGACGGAATGTGCAAAATCGTAAGCTCGCTTGAGGTGGCCGATTTTTACAAAAGCATGACAACCTATTCAGATCATAAAGTCTGGCAGGATGTATACCGACCATCGACGGAAGTGGGAGATCTGTATTTAAAGCTGACGGTGATAGATGATGTGCTGATTGTTTCGTTCAAGGAGTTGTAATATGAAATGTCCTGTTTGCGGAGCAGCTGAGCTGTTCCATGATGCTCGCGATCAATCTTACACCTACAAGGGTGAAGTAACCGTTTTGTCTAGCGTGACTGGAGATTACTGTACGGCATGTGGCGAATCCATCCTGAATGAATCAGAATCCAGACGGGTGATGGATATGATGCTTGAATTCAATAAGCAGGTGAACGCAGCCATCGTCGATCCTGGCTTCATCGCCCGTGTTCGCAAAAAGCTTCAATTGGATCAAAAAGAAGCTGCTGAGATTTTTGGCGGTGGAGTTAATGCGTTTTCGCGATACGAAACGGGCAAAACCAAACCCCCTTTGTCCCTCGTTAAACTACTTAAAGTGTTGGATCGGCATCCAGAGCTGATTTCCGAAGTTAGAGCTGGCTAATCCCCGTATGAGTCTTTTCGCTGAGCGTGCCCTACTTTGGGTGGTTTAATCCCTCAATCAGTTCCAAAAGCCGCCAACCGACCTGTCCCTGCAGGATAGCAGGTAAAGGTCAGCACATTTTGATCCTGCTGTGCGGAGTGCAGTAACTGAGACAGGTTTTCGCTCCCGGCACTGTCTGGCCTAGCTGAAAACAGGCCAGATGCCTCTCTTACGGCGCTATATACCGACTCATCAACGACGCCCTGTGCGACAAGATCGCATTCTTCGCGTGGGCGTGTTACGCCCGCCCGCTCCGCCATCAGTTGCACACGATTCAAGGCCTCTGCGGGGCTTCCGGCCGTCACCGTAACCTGTTGCCCGAGGATGGGAGCCAGATCTGAGTCGAAGGCCAGCACGAAGTCGACCACCTGATTGCGTTCGGTATCCGACGCAAAACTGAAAACATTGAAAGAAAGGAATCGTTCAAGTGTGTCGACTGCGCCGTCATTGGAAAAGCCGAAGCCGGCAATCTGGTCGCCCATGAAGTCTGAGGGCTGGCGGCTTCCTTTGGGGCCTACTCCGAACATGCCGACCTTGGTATACACATTCCGTAGGTGAGGTACTTTCATATTCTGGGAAATGTCCGGCCCTTCGATGCTCATGCGGCCACTGGTACCAAAATGACCGGCAGCCGGGTCTAGCGTATGACAGGTCTGGCACTGCATAACGACGCCGGTGGTCGTCGTATGCAAATAGGTTTCACGCCCCATGGTCTGGTCAGGCGTAAGACTGTTGTCGAGGGCCCGGTAAGGGTTGGGCGGATAAATCGCCTGCAACATGAATCGACCAAAGGCCGTCATCTGCGCATCGCTCAGGGTTGTTTCCCTCCCCAGCAGGCTAACAAAGGCCCCATTGAACTCTTTAAATGCGGCCAGCTCCAGCGTTTCGCCGACGCCGGGCGAACGGCCGGGGCGATCACCCCGCCAGTGCATCGGGCCGTTTCCAGCCATTCCGCGCAGGCTTTGCGTGGTCATGGGGCCTTTCAAGGGATGAAAGGTGGTTTGCTTACCGAGCTGGGCGACGGGGTGGTCGACAAAGGCGTTCGGATTATCGACCACGTGGTCATCCGGGTTACCCAGATCCCAGGCCAGTAAATCTAGATCGCCGAATATATGGCAGCCCGCGCAGGACGAATCACCGCGACTGGAGCTGAGTCGGGCATCGTAAAGTAGGGGGCGTCCTTCTTTGACAGTATCTGGTTCTGGGCTGACCAGGGGCAGGGTTTGTTGCACGCTGCGGTCGCTCAGATTGACGACCACGACCTGATTGTCGAAGCGTGCGAGGGTATACAACAACCCTTTGCTTTCGTCGAGCAGAAGGCCGGCAGGCCCCCCGCCGGGAATCTCAATGTGCTGACTGGGGGAGGGTGTGAAACTGTCGTTATGCAGCTCCTGGGTGTCAACGACCCCAATAGCCGAAGAACCGAAAGCGGCGATGTAGAGGGTTGAGCCATCAGCGGTAACCGCCATGTCGAGCGGTGTCGCCAGGCTGGCTGCGTTTTCCTCGGCGGTACCCAGTTCCAGGGCATAGTTGATGTGCCGATTGAGATGGCGTGGCAACACCTCGTCATCATTGATCACGGTAATACGGTTCTCAATAAAATGACCTTTAACTGTGCTGCCACGGGTTCCTGAACCCTCGAAACGCACTTCATTGCGAGCCTCAAGATTGGAGACATAGACCTCGCCGCTTACCGGATTCACGGCCAGATTGAAAAGGGTTGTGCCCACGCCACTCCAGTTGCGTTGCACCGTGGGTGTCGCGGCACTGGCATCGATCGCAAAGACATCTTGATCGGGAAGCGTGAAATTCACCCTGTCGCTCCAGTCATTGCCTTCAGCATCCCGCCAGGCGCTGCCGTCATAACGGACAATCAGCCCTGTATCCGGCGCCAGCGCGCCGTTAATATCGGCATTGACGCCACCTTTGACGAGGCTGTCCGCCGGCAGGGTCGTGGTGCCGTTGCCGGAATGGAGGATGCTGGCATAAACCGTTTTGCCATCAGGTGAGCGCGCAAGGCCCCGCGGTGTGTTTCCAAATAAGGTAAGCACCTCAAGCGGTGCTCCTCCAGCGTCGCCACCCAAATTGTCTGAATCAAAGACCCAGACACTGGCGCGACCAATGCCCGGTGTCGTAAAGGCCGGATCATCGACATGATTTTGCCCGCGACGGGCGCTGGTAATGAAGGCCCGGCGTGAATTTGTCCCGGCAAACGCGATATCTCTGGGTTCATCGCCGACCCAGAGTGTTCGTTTGACATGGGGGATGGCGGTGGTTAAATCGACCACACTGACGCTGTCCGAAAGATGATTGACGACCCAGACTTCGTCATTATTCGGTGCCGCCACAGCCACAGGTGCTAATCCTACCGGGACGCTGCAGACATGCTCCAGACCTGCCGCGGAGCGGTTAAATATTTCCAGACGGTGCGCCGGGATGTTGACTGCAAACAGGCGGTTTCCGTCCGGGGAGAGGGCCAGAGGTCTGACGGGAGCGGCCTCAAAAAGAGGGAAGCTCTTCGACGTATCGTAATCAGCAAGGGGTTCACATGTGAGCGTCGTCACTGGGGGCGCGGGGGATTCATTGGATGATGAACTGCAGCCGGTCAGAATGGCCAGTACACCCATGCCTAATGCCAGAAAAAACTGTCTGGATGTTTTCAATTGTCTCACTCTCCCTGTGTATCGACTGATCCCGCTGGATCTGCCTCAGCATAACGCCAAACTTTAAGCACTGTAAATTGCCTGTCTTCGTTTGAGTTCTATCAATACAATATTTTAACCTGTCGTTCACAAATAAAGGGTAAAGGATGGTATGGCTTTAGTAACACGACTCGTTCTGGATGTACTCAAACCGCATCAACCCAGCGTGGTGGTGTTTTCGACGAATTTGGCCTCAGTTGATCCCGAATACCATGTGTGTGTTCAGGTGACAGAGGTTGATAAACAGACCGAAACGACCCTGGTAACGATTGAGGGCCCCAACGTCGATTTTGATCGCGTTAAAGCGGCTATCGAAGAGATGGGGGCGTCGATTCATAGCATTGATGAAGTTGAGGCGGTAGGCGATCTTGGCGAGTAACTCATTTTGGCTGCACCTGCAGCGGGCGCAGCTCATTATGCGTCGTTATGTCGTGACGAACGGATTTGATGGCGCGCTGACCCTGCTGGGCATGGTCGCCGGTTTTCAGGCCAGCGGCGCGACGGACATGCATGTGGCCTTCAGTGCCTGCCTGGGCGCCACAGTAGCCCTGTTTATCAGTGGCCTCAGCAGTGCCTATCTGAGTGAGAAGGCCGAGCGTCAGGCTGAGCTGAAGACGCTTGAACAGGCCTTGATGATTTCACTCGAGAATACGGACTATGGTCGTGCCAGCCGCTATTTGCCCTGGATGGTCAGTCTGGCAAATGGCCTTGCGCCTCTGGTGTTATCGGCCGTAATTCTGCTGCCCATGGGGTTGGCCGTGCAGGGGGTTGCTTTGCCAGTCCCGCCCTTATTGCTTGCGATGGGCCTGGCGCTGATTGAATTGTTCCTTCTCGGTGTCTTTCTGGGTCAAATCAGTCAGTCCTTTTGGCTTTGGTCCGGGCTGAGAACGCTGATGACGGCGCTCGTAACGCTGGGGGTGATCTTTGCCTTGGGATAAAAGGCGCTGTTTAGCGTACTCACCCATAGTTAATATTAATCTTATTGATAAACATTATCATTTAGAATACACTCTTTCTCAGGTTGAGGAAAAAGACGGGGCAGCCCGATTTTCGAAGGGGTATTCTTTATGTATGTCTGCGTATGCAAAGGGATCACGGACCAACATATTCGTGAGGAAATCGAAGCGGGTGCCCGTCATTTAAAAGATATCGTCAACCGTTTAAACCTTGCGCGTGACTGTGCGCAATGTGTCGAGGCCGCCCGCGAGATTTTTGATTCGGCCTATCAGTCCTTTCAGGATGCCCTGTGTGTTGATGCAATGGCACCTAATCCCGCTGCGGCCTAAGTCGTAAACGAGTAAGCTGCGCACAGGCCTTAGTGTAAATCCTGTCAACACAGCGCCTTTCATTGCAATTTTCGTATTGCCCCCGTAGTCTGGACGCTTGGGCTGTCATAGGGGATACCACAATGAAAGGCGATAAAAAAGTCATCGAACACCTCAATAAAATCCTGGGTAATGAACTCGTCGCGATCAACCAATACTTTCTGCACGCCAGAATGTATAAAAATTGGGGGCTCAAGGCGCTGAATGACAAGGAATATCACGAATCCATCGATGAAATGAAACATGCGGATGCGCTGATTGAGCGAATTTTGTTTCTCGACGGCCTGCCCAACCTGCAGAAGCTGGGTAAGCTGATGATCGGTGAGAACACCAAGGAAATGCTGGAGTGCGACCTGAAACTTGAATTGGCCGCGATTCCTGACCTGCGTGAAGCGATTGCGTATTGCGAGTCTGTGAAAGACTACGGCAGCCGTGAACTGCTGGAAGATATTCTGGAGTCTGAGGAAGAGCATGTGGATTGGCTGGAAACCCAGCTTGACCTGATTTCCAAAGTCGGTATCGAAAACTACCTGCAAAAGCAGATGGGCGACGCCTCGTCATCCTGAACGTAAATTCGAAATGGGGCGCAGTCCTGTCGGCTACGCCCCACGCACGCCATCAACCCTTACTCAGCAGATCCCCCAGGGCCTCGCAGGTCAGCGGATCATTCAAATCAACCGGCAGTTTTACGCGCGTCAGGCGATTGCCGAGCTTGGAGTTGTTTTCCAGTAGAAGTCCTTTTTCCGTAATGAGCAAATCGTCACCCTTAAAGTGAGGCCCCTGACCGATTGCGAGACTACTTGGCGACTCGAAACTGAGCGGTGGCGTTTGATAAACCTCGCCATTGGCGGCGGCATACACGAGCTTACCTTCAATAAACTGCGTAAGTGCGACCCCTCCGCATACGGGAAGTATGTCGTCAATCACCAATCCCCCTTGGTAAAACACATTGGCTTGTGGGTCATTTGAGCGTAGGGTTCCATCCGCCAGAATGACGGTCATCTCGAGTTCGTGACGATCATTCAGGAAAAGACGCCGCACCTTTCCGCCATCTGAAATAAACACCGTGTTGTCTGTGACTTTGACGCCATTGGACGACTTGATGCCATATTCCGCGCCTGCCCAGTGCTTCTCAAACTGGGTGATGGCGGGCCATTGACCGGAATAATCCAGGGTGATGCGTCCAACACTGCCCTGACCGAAAAAATTTTCGTCGGCAATCAGCAATTTTCCATCAGGGGTGAAGGCCAGACCATTTGGAATCGTTAGCGTATCCAATGGGTCGCTGGCCCAGTCAATATCCAGGCGCTTAAATGTTGTCGGGCCGGAGTGGGTCAGGTTTGCCGCCATCAACTGCGTATCGATACCAAGTTTAAAGGTCAGGTTCTGCCATTTCACGTAGGGCTTGGCACATACGGTGAATACCCAGTCGCCGTGCTGCGCAATGCCTGCAAACTGGCAGTCACCGCCGGCATAAGCCCGCACAGGTTTATAGGTCTTGATGCCACTGGCATTCGTGGTGATTTCCATGCGGTAGATGGATTGGCCACCGGTGACCAGGAGTTCACCTTTGCTGGTGAAGAGAATATTCTCGGCATCCCCAACCTTGGCGATGGTTTCCTGCTCAATACAGCCTGTCAGGGCCAGCGTTGCGACCAGACCTGAAAGGGTCATCATTCTTGTCATTTGGGTGTCTTCCTTATTATTGGGTTGCAGGACGTCTGCATGCCATAGCCTATCGCAGAGGCTGGGGGTATTAGAATGAAAATAGAGGACAAAAAAATACGCAAAACGGACAGCGTTGGCTGAAGGCGATGCGTGTCACATTCTGGAGATGCTCAGGCGTGAGTGGGGATAATGGTGTAGTCAGCTTCCAGCCAGGCGCTGCGACGGTTTTCGGAAAAAATTTCGATGATCAGGGGAAGGCGAATTTTGTTGGGTAGTGTCGCTTCACGCAGGGGTGCAGTGACCTCTTCATTGAGTGTTGCTGAAAGCGTAATATCGCCTTTGACGGGCAACCGATAATGAATACTCGCGTCTTTAACCACCAATTGGCCGTTTACCCCGGAGGAGGTCATGGCATGGTAGGCCATCGCCCATCCTGTCGCGACTGCCAGAGCATAAAGGCTACCTGCAAACCCGGTGTGGTGCATGTTGCAGTTGGGCGCAAAGGGGGCGCAGGTTGTGATGTGCTGATCCTGCAACGTGACAACCCGCATCTGCATGAAGTTGCAAAGAGGAATGTGCTCAGTCAGTAAGGCAGTCATGGCTTCAGGTGTCATGGCATTACACTAGCATGATTGCCGCCTGGCGCGCTATCGTATCGCAAACTTAAAGGAGAATGCCTGCATGAAATTCATCGATATACTGCAGTCTGGCGGCCCAGAGGCGCTGGTTTTGCGCGAAGCGGAAGCACCCTTGCCCGCTGTCGGAGAGGTACGTATCCGAGTGGCGGCTGCTGGCGTGAATCGTCCTGACGTCATTCAGCGCATGGGGCTATATCCGGCGCCACCGGGCGCATCCCCTATCCTGGGCCTGGAGGTCGCTGGCGAAATTGATCAGGTCGGTGAAGGGGTGACGGATTGGACGGTGGGGGACAAGGTCTGTGCTTTAGTTAATGGCGGCGGTTACGCCGAACAGGTGTGTGTGTCCGCGCGTCAGTGTTTGCCTGTTCCAACAGGCGTGACGCTTGAGGAAGCGGCCGCATTGCCGGAAACCTGCTTCACCGTGTGGAGTAATGTGTTTGAGCGTGCGGCACTGAAGCCTGGCGAAACGTTTCTCGTACATGGTGGCAGTAGCGGTATTGGCACGACCGCAATCCAGATGGCCTCGCTTTGGGGGGCTCAGGTTTATACCACGGCGGGTAGTGCTGGAAAATGTAACGCCTGTCGTCAGCTTGGCGCCCTGGAAGCGATCAATTATCGCGAACAGGATTTTGTTGAAGTCTTACGTGCCGCGACATCAGGCAAGGGGGTTGATGTCACGCTGGATATGGTCGGCGGAGACTACATTGCCCGTAACATCAAGCTGGCGGCGATGGATGGTCGGATTGTGAATATCGCCTACCTTCAGGGATCGGTTGCCAATGTGAACTTTATGCCGGTCATGCTGAAGCGCCTGACACTTACAGGGTCTACCTTGCGCCCGCAAAGCACCGAGACCAAGGCGAAGCTTGCTAAGGCGCTGCGTCAGACCGTGTGGCCATGGATTGAGGCGGGACGCATGCGGGTGGTGATGTCGGCGACATTTCCATTGGCTCAGGCCTCGGCTGCCCATGCGCTGATGGAAAGCAATGCGCATATCGGTAAGATCGTCCTGTTGACCTGATCGAAAGGAGTCTGTGAAACGATGTCACTTCCCAATCCCCTGCCTGAGCAACTGCCGACATTCTTTAATATTGGCGATGCCTGCACACGCCAATGGGCGCAATCTTTCCGCGCCGATACGCCAGCGATCATTGTCCATGATTCAACGCAGGGAGAATCATCGCTAACCTTTCGTCAGCTCAATGAGCAGACAGATCGCCTGGCCGCTTTTCTCATAGCCAGGGAGATGCAAAAAAGTGAGCGTGTCCTGATCCGTTTACCCAACTGTCTGGAGTATCCAGTGGCCTTTCTGGGTGTGCTCAAAGCCGGTGGAATTGCGGTGCCCGCCTCGCCACAGCTGAGTCCAGACGAGCTTGAGTTTCTGCTCAAGGATTCCGGCGCGTCGGTTGCCGTTCTCAGTGAGTCAGATCTGCGGCTTCTGTTGCCTCGTCTGGCGCGAGTTCCTGATCTGCGCCAGGTGATTGTGAAGAGGGCTGGGGCACCTGACGCTGATCTGCTAGCAGACGGTATAGCGCTTCACGCCATGCATGATGTTCTTCTGCACCCAGTCTCGGATTCTGCCATGCCTTCCACCCTTGCCAATGACCCGGCTTACCTGGTCTACACCTCGGGTACGACGGGTTATCCGAAAGGCGTGCTGCATGCTCACCGCGCACTGTTAGGGCGTTTGCCCGCAGCGGCAGACTGGTTCGATTACCGGGGTGATGACGATCGGATTCTGCACACCGGCAAATTCAACTGGACTTATGTACTGGGGACGGCGCTGATGGACCCCCTTTATCAGGGAAAATCGGTGGTCGTTCATGAGGGGGACGCGACTCCTGAGACCTGGATTGAATTGATTCGCCGCTATGAGTGCACGATATTCATCGGGGTGCCAACCCTGTATCGCCAAATCCTTCAGAAGACGGTTTTTCACGCAGGCGAAGTACCGACACTTCGTCACTGTATGTGTGCCGGTGAACATCTGTCTGACGAGGTGCAGCTGGGCTGGCAGGCACGGTTTGGCGCGCCGGTCTACGAGGCCATTGGTATGTCGGAGTGTTCGTACTATTTATCTCAAAGTCGGGCGTTTCCGGTGCGTCCGGGCTCGGCGGGGCGCCCTCAGCGAGGGCATCAGGTCGCCCTGCTGAATCGCCAGTTGCAGCCAGTGGGAGACGAAGAAGAGGGAATGTTGTGCATCCATGAGAGTGACCCAGGGTTGTTTCTGGGTTATTGGCAGCGCGAAGATGAAAATCGGGCGTCCCGTCAGGGCGCCTATTTTCTGACAGGTGACTATGCCCGACGCGACGCGGATGGCTATTTCTGGTTCCTGGGGCGTAAGGATGATTTGATTAATTCCTTTGGTTATCGAATCTCGCCGCACGAAGTGGAGCGAGTCCTGAAAACCTTTGCCGGCGTCGCTGACTGCGTGGTCGTGCCGGAAACCGTCGGTGATGATAAAACACTGATTGTTGCCTGTATTATCAGGGAGACAGGAAGCAAGATGAGCGAGGCGGATGTGCTGGCTTTTTGTGCCGAACATTTAGCGCGTTATAAGATGCCGCGCAAGGTCTATTTCCTGGCAGATTTTCCGCGTACCCGAAATGGCAAGGTGTTGCGACGGGGCGTCCTTGCAACTGTGCTCGAATAGTTTACTTGTTGGATAGGTGTTGTTATGCGCTGGGAGAAAAGTCGTCAGAGTTCAAACATAGAGGACCGCAGAGGGCGTAGGCTGTCAGTGGGCAGGCGGTCAGGTATTGGTGGTGTGGGGAGTGTTGTTGCCATCCTGGTTGCGCTTTATTTTGGGGTGGACCCGCAAGTGGTTTTGACGGTTCTGAGTGGCCTTGAGGAAGGCTCAACGGTCTCGGCACCTGCATCGGCGCCGGCAAAGAATGATCCCCAGGCTCGCTTTATCGCAGCCGTGTTAGGCGACACGGAGGATACCTGGCATCAACTCTTTGCCAGGGCGCAACGCCAATACCAGGAACCACGGCTGGTTTTATTTTCAGATCAGGTTCAGTCTGCGTGCGGTCAGGCGAATGCAGCTGTCGGGCCTTTCTATTGTCCGGCCGACCGTAAAGTGTATCTGGATCTGAGTTTTTTCCGTGAACTGGATACTCGCTTCGGCGCCCCTGGCGATTTTGCGCAGGCGTATGTGGTTGCCCACGAAGTCGGTCACCATGTGCAGACATTGCTTGGCATCTCTGCTCAGGTACAGAGGAAACGGCAGTCGGTGAGTGTCTCTGAAGGGAATGCGCTGTCTGTACGTCAGGAGTTGCAGGCAGACTGTTTTGCCGGTGTCTGGGCACACTATGCTCAGAAAGACCGGGATCTTTTAGAAGCTGGTGATATCGAGGAGGGATTGGCGGCGGCGGCCGCAGTAGGGGATGATCGCCTGCAGCGTAAGGCATCTGGCCGGGTTGTGCCGGAGAGTTTTACCCATGGCACCTCTGCACAGCGGGTGCGCTGGTTTCGAGAGGGGTTTTCCAAGGGAACTTTGAGTGCTTGTGATACATTTAAGCGGCAAATATGAGCAACAGTATTCACGATTTCGTTTTCCGATCCTGGGTTCAGGATGCTTCGCGGTTAGGCCCTTTCGAGCCGATATTTGTTTCCCGCGATATTAAACCACTTCTCGCGCAGATAGATGATTCAGTGGCACCATGCGTTTGTGCAATACGCCAAACACGACCGGCTGTTGTTGATGAACAATATAATAAATAACGTGGCTGACGTACGGTAAACTCATAACAGCTTCTCCTACATCAGGTCTTGGTTTTCCCATAGAAGGTGTTTCAGCCAGCAGTTGAAGTTTTTTTCGAAGTTCGGATAAATACTTGTCTGATTGTGCCTTACCCTACTGTTTGTCTGTATAACGACGCATTTCAATAATGTCAGATTGGGCATCGGGAGTTAATTGATAATTCGGCATTAATCAAAAGAGCCTTTTTCCATGGCATTGAAAAAAGAATCGCCGTCTATGATATTTCCGGATTCGATATCCACCTTGGCCTGAATGGCTCTGGTTTGTAGAAATCGAAGCTTCAACGCCTCAATACTTTCGTATTCCTCCATGGATATAACGACAGCAACGGGCTTTCCATTTTTGTTAATTTGAATCGGGGCACGCTGAGCTTTCAGAAGCATGTCCCCAAACTGTGTTTTTGCGTCGTTAGCCGAGAGCGCTTCCATAAAATTTATTCTCCCAAATATCGTTCGATTCGTTCATTTTAAACGATGTGACGGGAGCGCGCCATCTTTGATAGATACCAACGCGGGCATCGCTTAAGGCAGGTTCCGTCGGGTGTGCAGTCCTTCGCGCGAGTTTAAAAGGGGCGCTTTGAAACGGATCGGGCAACCCTTGCCCGACCGTTAACGAATGGCTTAACGTCTCAAGTGTCTCAGTGAAACGGAAATAGGTAATTCATCCACGCGGCCATGCGTAGCAGAATTTTCCGCATGACGGCGACATGGTGAAAATGCTCGCTGTAGACGGCCGCCTGACCGAAGGCGCCACCGGGGACTTGATTGGCATACGCAGCAAACTTTTCATCCGTGATGTTGATTATGACGGGGATTCGCCCCGGTATTTGATTACCGGTTGCCGTGATCAGATTGCCACTGGCCTGCAGCTGTCCCTCGGCAATGACAGGTGCCACGGAGAGTACGGTAGCGCTGAAGACTTCGCCGGGAATGCCATCAAAGGTCACCTCAGCCTCATCGCCAGGCACCAGACGCAACAAGCTGTTCTGACGGAACCAGGCAACCAAATGGTGTGATTCCTGCGGTACAAACACCATCAGGGGACGTAGGGGCATGGTGGAGGCCATCAAGCCTGGGCGGGCAATCAATTGTGCGACCCGCCCGCGTGAGGGAGCGGTCACTGTTGTGCGTTCCAGATCATAAAGCGCATTTGCCAATTCTGGCTTCAGACGATCTACCTGTGCCTGAGCGAGATCCAGGTCGCGTCGCGCTGCAGCGCCTTTTGTCATGAGTTGGCGAGCACGATCCAGGTCCATTTCGGCCGATTTCAATTGAGCTTTCAATGAGGCAACGCGATTCTGGTAAGGCACTGGGTCGACCTTAAACAGCACATCGCCTTTTTCAATCGTCTGTCCCTGCTGGACTGGAACCTCTACCACTATTCCGCCGACAGGGGCGACGATGGGCGTCGTCACAAAGTACTCTCGGCTGAGTTCGGAATAAGGGTGGTTGTAGTTCATCGTGAAAATCAACGCGCCAATCAACAGAACGCCGCCCAGCACGGCGGTTGGTACGGACCACTTGTTAAGGGGAATCCTGAAAACCTTGAAGATAAAAACGCACAGTGCGGTATAGGTGAGAATTAACAGCAGATCCATTTATTCACCTCCTTTTGCTTGAGCAATCATGGCGGTGTGTTCCAGTGCTGCCACCCGGCTGCGCAAGTCGGACAACTCTTCCAATTGGCCTCTTAATTCATTGAGCTCATTTTGAAGGGGCATCGGGTCAGGTTGGTTGGCGCTTGGGAGCGCAGCATTTTGGCTGAACCCCCAACCTCGATCCTCCCGATACAACGTGGCCCAGATCCATAGAAAGGGCCATAAAATGTGCAGTGTTAGCAAGCTGACCCAGCCCGCGACATGGATGGCATCCTGCTGCGGGTGATTACGATGCTTGGCGATTTCATATGGAATGTCGTGGATTACGATAATGCCATAAAACAGCACCACCCCCACAAAAACCAGTAAGCCCAGGGCAAAATAATCCAGCATGGTCACTCCAAATCAGTCTAGATTGGGAAGAATAAACGGCACGGTTAGATGAGTCTACCGTTGCTCACTCACATATATCAGCTACCAGACGCTTTTGATAACTCCGCGGCGACTCCCCGGTCCATTTCTTGAAGGCTTTACTGAAGGCTGCCGAATCAAAATAGCCGAGTTGCAAGGCAATTTCGGTGATGGGTAGTTGGCGATGGCTGAGTAATTCACAGGCCCTTTCTTTACGGTAGTTTTCCACTTCGTTGAGGTAATTTGTTCCCAGGCTTTGAAGCCGACGATGCAGAGTTCGGGCATTTATGCCCAGATTTTGGGCGGCCATTGTGAGGTCGGGGAAGGGGCCCCGCGATTGAAATAACTTGCGAAGGTCCCGAATCAGGGTGTTCTCATTTCGGCCAGGCTGACTTTCCATGATGGTTTTTTCGGCCAGATGTGCCGCTTGGATGTTGGCTAACAATAGGGGGCGTTTCGCTGTTGCGAGATTCACTGCAAAAATATTTTCGTGGTTAAACCGAAGCGGACAGCGAAAGACCCGCTTGTAATAATGATCATAGCTCGGAGCGCTGTAGGAAAAACCCAGATAAGCCGGTTCAACGTCGGGACCCAGCAAGTAGTGCAAAATGTTGTAGAAATTACTGTGTATGGCCTCGATATAAAAGCGTGTGTGGGGTGCCAGGGAGAGGTTTTCGGTAATTCTGAGTTCAAGCACATCCTTTTGAGTGGACAGCTCCATGGAGAGGGCTGGAAACAACTGGTCACACAGGCGGGACGCAATCGCGAGACTACCGCCATAGGTTTCCTGAGTCATGGCCGCCATGGATGCAAGGCCGTGACACATCAGACTCCAGCGCGTACCAATCACTAGTCCCAAATGAGGCATTGCGAGTTGCTCATAAGCCAGACTCAGAAAGCGATTGGCCTCGTTGATTGAAAGGGGCGTCGTATGCCGTTTTTGGCGTGCTAATTCCTGCTTAAGGTCGATAGCCGGCATTGCAGCGTCATCAACGAGTTGCTCAATGACCGCGATAATTTCATCGATATAACCGGGTTGTATGAAGGCTGTTGTTCTATCCATGCCGTTGCACCACCTGAAAGTGCGGACTGTATCACGCTGCATGTGTGAAATAGGTTTGTAAGCTTCCGCCAGTCGCTTTGATTATTTGACCTGCAAATACAAGAGATTCCAACCTGTGCCCGTCACACTGGGTGCAGGCTCAGGTTTTTCCAAACCAGGCTTAAAAAAATGATAACAGTGGCTGACATGGAGTGGAGTGAAATGGCTCACCAAACAATATTAAAATTAAAGAGTTCTACGTTATGCCTGGCGGCAGGATTGCTAATGTCAGGATTGCCTATATTGGCAGAGGCAAGTGCAATTCTTGGCCCGGATGGCCAGGATTTCTATACCCCGCCTACGAACTTACCGGCTTCGCATGGTGAGCTGATCTGGTATCGGGAAGCGGCTCTGGACTTGAGTGAGAATACGCCGGCTTTTAACGCTTGGAACGTGCTGTATCACTCAACGGATGCTCTGGGTGAACCGAACGTGGTCTCGGGTACAGTGATTGTTCCGTCTAACGCCTGGACGGGTGGGGGGAAGCGCCCAGTTATTACCTATGCTGTCGGTACGCATGGCCTCGCCCAACGGTGCGCGCCTTCTCAACAGTTGGCAGCCGGAACCGATTATGAGGCGGCCAATATTCGTGCTGCGATTTCGAAGGGGTATGCGGTATTGATAACGGATAACCCTGGCTACACCAATGGCAGTTCACTTCCCGCCTATATGGTAGGGCAATCACAGGCTCATGCCGCACTGGATATCGTCGCGGCTGCCACAGCGATACCGGGTGCGATTGACGCGAGCGCGAAAGTGGCCATTTGGGGATATTCTCAAGGGGGGCAAACCGCAGCCTGGGCGGGGGAAATACAGCCCCATTATGCGCCACAACTGAATCTGGTTGGCGTGGCTTCAGGTGGAACCCCGGCGAATTTGTTGGCCACTGCCGGTTACCTGAATGGCAGCACAGGCGCATCGTTCATGCTGAATGCGATCTTAGGGTTGAGCCAACAATACCCTGCTGAACTGCCGCTGATGAGTGAGGTCAATTCCGCAGGCGAGGCCGCATTAGCCACTACCGCGAATCAATGCGTGTTCGAGTCCTTATTCGAGTTCATGAATGATGACTTGTCACGCTACACCATGGGTAATCGCAGTCTTGAAACGCTGCTGTATGAATTGCCTCAGGCCCAGGGCATTGTAGAGGCACAGGCGATGGGACGCGAAAAAATGCAGGTGCCGCTCTACCTCTATCATGGTCAGGCCGATGAATTTATTCCTCTGGGGCAGAATTATGATTTGAAAACCCAGTATTGTCGCCTCGGTGGGAAAGTGACCTTTGACCTGTATCCCAGTGAACATATTGTCACCCAATTTCAGGCCGCACCCTATGTTCTGGGCTGGTTGGACGAACGCTTTAACGGAATACCGGTCACTGACAGTTGCAGTACTCAGAAACCCAAACCCCAGTCGACGGCCAACCCAGGGGGTGGCAATTTTATCGTGTCCATGAACGAGTGGCCGCTGGACGCCGCTATGACACTCAAAACGCTCAAGCAAACGGTCGACCTGCCTGATGCATCTAATTTCAGTGCAGAAACGGATATGACCGTTGAAGCGCTTTCTGGTACGCTCAACGTGCCTGATTTTACGACAAAACTGAATATCCTGTTGCCTCTTGATGTGAAGTTGTCAGTCAAGCCAACTCAGGCCGCGTCAGGCGACGTCCAACTGGATCATGACGGTGTTTTGCACATCGACGGAAACGCTTATGCAAACATTACGGTGAAATCGGCAGGAATCTCCTTCCTCCAGATACCGTTTGGGTGCCAGACAGAAACGTCCGTGGCCTTTCCGTTGGTGTTTGAGGGGCCTATTTCCTCGCTGGGTAATGGAAACCTGACCTTTGCTGGTGTGACGAGCTTTCCCAGGATGAAAAACTGTGGGTTGTTCAATGGCCTCTTCACGACCTTGATGTCAGGTCCAGGGCAAGCCTACCGCTTTAATGTGTCGCCCCCGGCACCGAAGCATAATTAACGGGTTGAGGATGAGTCGATGGCCATCGGACAGAATGCCAATGAGCCATCGATGCTGTCAGGAGACGGTCTATGTTTAGTTTTTTTTCGAGCAGTACAGTCGGGCGGTTCGCCGCTGGACTGTTTGTTCTTGCTGTTATTGCAGTTGTCCTGATGACCCAGGCGCGGGATGATACACAGCCGGAAGCCTCCGCGTTACCCCAGTCGGCGAGTTCAGTCTCTGGCAACTCTGAGCGTGAAAACGACGTCACCTCGTTTGAGCAATTAAGCCAGGATGACATCAACAGAATGCAAAAAGTCGCGAATGAAGCGGCGGTGACAGAGCAGGGGCTCAGCGTTGTTACGGCCCCACTGCGGAGCCGCCCAGACTTTGTTTCGCCGCTGGAATGGTCGGTGTTGAAACAAGTCGCTGCTTCACGCGACAATTCCGAGCAGCAATTGGTTAATCTGGTGAATAATCTACGCTTCAACAAACAGGTCGATTGGTGGCAGCAAAATCACTCAATCGCGCCTCCTGCACTGACCGATCGGGTTGCCAGCGTTATTCTTGAGTCAATTCCAGCGCGCGTGGCCGCTGAGGATCTGGATGTCGGGCAGGCTCAGTTGCTGCAGTCCGAAATCATTGACGCGATGGTTATCGATGCTGATCAGCGGCAAACCATGCGGCAACGAGAGGCGCAAAAAATTGGAGTTGTGTTCGATATTCAGCAAGCCAAGGAAGGTGGGTAAGAGAGGAAGATGAGGATCCGAAATGCAAAAGTGGCCGACTCTGGGGCAGTTGCTCAACTCGTAAGAAGTCTTTCGAACTTTTATTTGGACGAGCAACAGGAGGCGCTGCCCATGGTGTATGATCGCGATGTTTCCTGAACTGAAGAGTGAGCGACTCAACCTGTCAAAAATTGAGAAGTCGGATAGCGCTGCAGTTTTCTCATTATTTTCAGATGATGCGGTGACTCACTACTACGATCTTGCGACCTTTGAAACGCCTGAGCAGGCCGATGCCTTGATTCAATTGTTTAACAGTCGTTATGAGGCCCAATTGGGTATTCGCTGGGCTATACGCTTGCAGGCGGGTGGTGATCTCATTGGAACCTGCGGTTTTAACGTATGGAGCCCTAAGATGCAAAATGCCGTTATTGGCTATGATCTTATGCCGATTCATTGGGGCAGGGGCTATGCGCGCGAGGCCGTGTCCACGATACTTAACCTTGCCTTCGGCGGAGGGCTGGTTTGTGGGCCTTTGCATCGCATCCAGGCGGACACGGTTCCCGGCAATCACGCATCGGAATCTCTGTTGCGTAATCTCGGTTTTAAAGACGAAGGATTGCGTCGTGAAGCGGGTTTCTGGAAAGGACGGTTTCATGATCTCAAATGTTTTGGTTTACTGAAATCTGAATTTAAAGCGTGAGCTAACACACCCATCAGGAGGGCATCATGAAAGGAAGGTGTTTGTGCGGCGGGATTGAATTTGAGCTCAAAACCTTTAATGGCAATATGTATCAATGCCATTGCACCTTGTGTCGAAAGCAGGGCGGGTCCTCCTCGAATTCGGGAACCGTGATTCCCAAAGATCAACTGGTCTGGCTGAAGGGGCAGAACAAAGTTAGAACCTGGGTCAAAGACACAGGCTTTACCTCGTGTTTTTGTGAGGAATGTGGCTCGCCAGTGCCCAACATCCTCAGAAAAATGGATTACTATTGGGTCCCAGTCGGTGCGCTCGAAGACGGCCCGTATCGCATTGTGGCCAATCTTTATCTGGACTCAAAAGCGGCCTGGGCTGTGGTGTCTCCCACGGGAGAATGTTTTGAAACCATGCCCGGTCTTAAAGACTTCATTCAATTATTGGGGCATGATCATTCATGAATTTAACCGAATTGGGCGAGATAACTGACAGCACCTACGATCAAGAGCATCGCTGTGATCAAAATGAATTACCTGACTGCGATCGCCTGTTACATTGCGTGTCCCGCCATGATGAACCTCAGAGTGGATGGGAATTGCATATGCTCCATTTCGCCGAAAAAGAAGAGGTCGACATCGGTGAGGCGGATTATGAGGGTCAATTGACCTACCATAGTCTGTTGCGCGTGAACTACTGTCCCTTTTGTGGCGAAAAGCTACCACCAAAAATTTAAGTCAGCAGGTGTGTAATGGATAAAACGCTCAATCTTGAAGGGAACATTGTAACGGTCAGACCTGACGTTCCCATTGATACCTTACAGAAACTGCCGAACTTCGTGGGAATCTCCGAACAGACGGCAGGGGCCCAGGGAATTTCCATGAATGTGGTGATCATCCCAGCGGGTGGTCGCGCTGTTCCGCATTACCATGAAGGATTTGAAACAGCGATTTATCTTTTAAAGGGCGATGTTCAGACGTTTTATGGTGAAAATCTCAAAGAGTCGACGATCAATAAGCAAGGGGACTTTATTTACATTCCCGCAGGTGTACCTCATATGCCGGTCAATTTGAGTCAGACTGAAGAAGCGATTGCAATCGTTGCTCGAAACGACGCGAATGAACAGGAAAGCGTACGACCGTATTCGGCCTCAAACGTTAATCGGCTTTAACCGTAAAAGCACAAATGCCCAGCTATTTGGCAGGATTTTCGTTAGGACTTTCATTGATTCTGGCCATCGGAGCGCAAAATGCGTTTGTGCTTAAGCAGGGCCTGAAGCAGCAGCATGTGTTTGCGGTCTGTCTGGTGTGTGCGCTGTCCGATGCGATTTTGATTGTCATGGGCGTGACAGGATTTGGTGTGGTACTTGATCGGTATCCAGGTGTCGAATTCTGGGCACGCATGGGCGGGGCGCTATTCTTAAGTGCATATGGGTGTCTCAGTCTGTATTCAGCGCTTACCAAGACGCATCACCTGGAAGATGGTGCACAAAATCCGGTTGCGTTGACTCAAGCCGTTGCTGTGTGTCTTGCTTTTACCTGGCTCAACCCGCATGTCTATCTTGATACGGTGGTTTTATTGGGCGCGATTTCGACCCAGTATCATCCCGAACAGGTACTTTTCGCCGCAGGTGCAATGACGGCCTCATTTGTATTTTTCTTTGCATTGGGCTTTGGTGCCCGGTTTCTGTTGCCGCTGTTCAGGAGTGCCCGGTCGTGGAAGGTGCTGGATGCGCTAGTGGGCTTGACCATGCTGGCGATTGCGGTTTCGTTAATTGATTTCTAAAAGGGAGTGCCAGGTGAACATTGGAATTTATATTTATGATCAGGCAGAGGTTCTGGATTTTTCAGGGCCTTTCGAGGTGTTTACCACAGCTTCCCGTGTCAGCAGCGATAAGCCTTTTGCGGTTTACCTGATCGCGGAAAAAGAGGGGCCGGTGACCGCAAGGGCTGGCTATCGGGTCATACCCGACTACACCATCGCAACGCATCCTCCGTTAGATGTGCTGGTCATCGTTGGCGGCGTGCATACGGACGAAATGCATAAGGCACGGGTTAAAACCTGGATTTCCAGTCAGGTTGCACAGGTGAGCTTGATTGCGACCGTCTGTACGGGCGTTTTCATTCTGGCGAGTGCGCAACCCGATCTGCTAAACCGGGTGACCACACATTGGGAAGATCAGGAGGATCTGCAGACCACCTTTCCTCATCTTGAGGTCATCAAAGACGTCAGATGGGTTGATGAGAGGAGAGTGGTGAGTTCGGGTGGGATCTCGGCCGGAATCGACATGAGCCTTTATCTTGTATCACGACTACACAGCCTTGAACTGGCCGAAAAAACTGCCCGGCAGATGGAATATCGTTGGGAGAAGAACCCTTAATCTTTGATGCCGGTTGCATTCTGGGCTTTGAATACAGCTTGAGATGGTAATGCAATTGCATTACCATTTGGGTTGAGCTGATTCCAACCCTTGCGAGGCCAATATGTCTACCGGACTATTAGTATCTGAGTCTACCCTGACTGATCGCTATCAAACTACGGTCCCTGAAGCTGTCAGGAAGGCTCTGCACTTGGGCAAACGGGAGAAAATCCGTTATACCATCCAGGCCGATGGAACCGTTTTGATTTCCAAAGCTAATGAGGATGAGAACGACCCTGTTTTGAGCAGTTTTCTGGAATTTCTCGCCAAGGACATCCAGTCTAATCCTCAGAGGCTTGCTTCAATCACACCGGCATTGTTTTCACACATCCAGGGTCTTGTAGGCTGTGTTGATGTGGATTTGGACGCCCCCTTAGATGATGAGGATGAATGATATTGTCAGAATCATCGACTCTCGTTATCAATGGGTGGACAATTTTTTGCCACCCGTTATTCCTGGATCAACTGGAAGCATTAGCTAAAAAAGTAAGTGCATTGCAGCAAAAAGATCCGCTGAATTTTTCCAGCAAGAACGATTCAAAGCGCCTTGCTGCAATTGCCAAACTAGCCTTTGAAATTATACCTGCTGATCCTTCCGCACCTGAGTTTCGTCAAGGTGATACTCTCGGAAGGGAACACCGGCACTGGTTTAGGGCCAAGTTCTTTCAGCAGTACCGTTTGTTTTTTCGCTATGATTCAAAAGCGAAAATTATTGTTTATGCATGGGTGAACGACGAATCTACAAAAAGGGCATTTGGCAGCAAAACAGATGCCTACAGGATTTTTGAAAAAATGCTTGCCAGCGGGAATCCGCCTGATAGTTGGGATGCTATGTTAAAAGATGCAAAAGCGGCGCGTGGGCGTATGAAAAAACTGACACAAGATCGCTAACGAAGAAACTGGATTGAAATGGCTGCTCTATCGGGAGGCGGCATGGAAAAGGCTAAAATCGGTGGCTCTTCAGGTGCATCTGTCACGCCAAAATCTTATCGGTATTTGGTCCGCAGTCCGACGTTTTCGGACATTGGGCGGCCGCCACCTTGAATGTCCGTCAATCCGAAATTTCTAGGGTTTTGACAGGAATAGCCCAAGGAAATAGCCGGCAGCTGAGCCAGTGACAAAACCAGCCAGCACATCGTCAAATTTCAGCGGCTCATTTTTTGTTGCAAACATGGCAAAGACCGCCCCTAGAAAAATCATCCAGAATAAAATCGACCTTGTTTTAGTACGCATTTTTCCTGGTTATTGATTGTCTGTTAATTTGGTTTCGTCAATGCTAATGCTGTGGGGTCCGACAACTATTGTTTGATTTGAGTCGATATGGGGGGTGACGTATCCTAACTTCTTGTTCAAGAATGCGCCCTTATCCCATTCAACAGCTATCGTATAGTGGCCTTCACAATTGGCATCGTATTTAAACTCAACTTGCGACTGATTAGGCAGTTCATATTTTTCAAATTGACTATCACAAACATCAACTTTCAGGCTTTGAACCACATGGCCGGAATCGTTCTTCACTTTAATTGTCCCAACTTGGTCACTTTCACAAGCAACCAGAATCAAAAGACAAGCGGTTGAGCTGATTAGTTTTTTTCCCATCCTGCAGATCTACATCCCAATTGAAATAAAAAACTCAATAAATAATGCTGCCTGCATCGTCAGGGCTAGTAACTAGATTGGACGGATCGACGGGACGCCCCTCACTTGCAGCATTCCGTCCCTCCTGGTTGTTATGTAAATCCATCATAAATTCATTCCATGGTTGCCCATTTAGAAGACCGTCGATTTCGTGACCTACTCCTGCAGCCCATGAGGTAAACGGATTAATTTCTTCGCACATACGTCGGCTCCATTCAGAATGCCGGCTAGCATCGCTGTGGTCATTATGACCGCCATGCCCCGGCCTAGCCAACTCGTAACGCGCGAGGTCGTATGCATGACCGAAGTTCGCGGGCAAATCCCACCAATCTCCAACCTCTAGACCAAACGGATCAATCCTGATCAGCGGATTCTGATAAACATACCCATAAGTGTTCAACCCACCACGCAACCCAATCGGATCACTCTGAACATAGCGCCCAACACTCGGGTCGTAATCCCGGAAGTAGTTGTAACTATAGCCCGTTTCGGGGTCGGCATACTGGCCCGGAAAACGCAGTGGCTGCGCTAAGGTTCCGGTGGTCTGGGTCACTTCACCGAAAGGCGTTTGCTCGGTCTGCCAGATGACAGCTTGGCTCTGATCGGTAACCATCTGAGGCGTGCCCAAATGGTCGGTGATGACATAGTAGGTCTGAGTGTCGGCAAATGCCGATTAGCAGAACTAAGAGGTCAGCCGGGGTCGATCAGAATTCCCCGTTTATTGAGGTTTGCTAAATGAGCACAATTTTCCAGGCGGCAAACATGACAAATCAAAGATGGCTTGGTTATTGGCAGACCAGCGTTTGCGCAAGTAAATACGTTTTCTGCTCCGAAATTTCTTTTAGCGGTCATTGGCGTGCACTGGAAAGGAGCTAGTATTTTGACAAAACTACCAGTATTTGGTAGTTTTTAGCGATTACGAGGAGAAGATTGTCATGCCTACAACCAGCATTGATCTTGGTGAGCATTTCACAGGTTTTATTGCGCAACTCAAGGAGAGCGGACGTTACCGCAATGCCAGCGAAGCGGTAAGAGCTGGTCTAAGACTGCTCGAAGTACAAGAAGCCGAATATAAAACTAAAGTTGAAATTTTACGCCAAGCGTTAATTGAAGGTGAAGAAAGCGGCGAGAGTAAGCGCACACACGCTGAAATCATCGCTCAGGCAAAAGCTGAACTACATGCCGGATAAGAGATACACCTATTCTAAACGTGCCGAACGAGACCTGATCGATATATACCTGACAACTGCCAAGGAATGGGGCAGTGCTCAAGCAGATAAGTACGATGCCGGATTAGAAAAAACGGTCAAACTATTAACCGATTCCCCCACTTTGGGCCGTAATATCGATCACATCAAAGTCGGTTGCCATCGCTTTGAATATGAGCGCCACATTATCTTTTACAGAAAACGCGAGACCGATATTCTTATTATCCGGATCCTACGTGATCGAATGGATGTAGAAAGGCATTTGTGAGCTTTTTGCCTGACTCTTCGGGAGAGCGGCCAACATCATTCCGTCAGGTTGCCATGTCATCGCTTGCCGAAGAGCTGCCGCTTGGCGCTATAAGGTTCTGTTATGTCTGGCATGACGCGCCTCTTCAGCTATTTGGCGGTATCGACGTTCAATATCATTTTCAGCCGTTGGCTTGATGATTGGAAGCTGCATCAAGTCGGTGAACAGAACCTGTGGCGCAAACTAAACGGCCACAGGTCCGAGAGGGGGTGTGCGTGAATTGCCCAACCGATTACTGCGGAAATCGCTCGTTCGTTTTCATTACCTCAGCCCGATCTTCGACCAGTCTGGCCCCCTTGGGCATCCAGGTGGACTGAGCCGTTTCCGGGTAGGCAACCACCAGCAGCGCGCGTGGATCGTTTAGGAAAAGCTGCGCAAAAGCCTGCTCGATATCCGACTTGCTGAGCTGTCTGACCTGCTCGGCAATACGTTCTGTTGTATTGAACGCCGGATTGCCGGTATCGATTTCGGTCCAGTAGCGATCAGCGCGCTGTTCCAGCGTTTTGTCTTCTTCCAGCAGGCGCGTCAGCATTGCTTCCTTATGCCGGGCAAACACCTCGGCCGGCATCGTGTTCAGTTCTTTCGCGAAAGCGCTCATAAACTGGCGTGTCGCCTCATCGATTTGAGCCGGTGTATGCGAGGGTGATTGCACAATAAAGGCCAGACCGGGTACTTCCATGAGGGTGAATGGAGTGGCAAACACCACATAGCCCATCTGTGCTTCAGTGCGGATCTGAGTGTAGTAGGACGGTGCGATAATCTGGCTGATCAGCCCCATTGTTGCTCTGTCGCGGTAAGACTTATCCCGCCCCTGAACATACAGCAGATATGCGGCATCCGGGTGAATGGTGGTGATTTCACTGAAGATCAAAGGATCTTTCATCCGCACAACCTGGCTCTTGGGCACCGCGACGATGTTCTTACCGTCTAACAGGCGCGCTTCAACCACCTCATTGGCACGCGCCGCCTGATCCTGACTGAGATTGCCCATCGCCAGTGTTACCGCATTCATGTTTTGCCATAGCTCTGGTACAAAGCTGCGCAGGTCGGCGAGCGTAATCGATTCCAGTGCTTTAAGCTGGTCTTTTTCACTCCAGTATGGGTCAAGCAGGAAGGCACGGCTCTCGACTGCCAGCCGTTCGAACGGTTTATTCTGCAGGCTATTACGCAAATCGCGTTGCATTTCTTTATGAAAGCGGTCAAAGAGGGCCTGGTCGTAATTGAAATCGGTTAAGGTTTCCAGAATCTGATTGAGCAGTTCCGGTTGCTTATCACTGAAACCGTCGATGCGAAGCGTTACACCACGTTGATGTTTGTAGAGTTTGAAATCCAATCCTGCAAGGTAGGCGGGGTAGGCGAATTCATTCAGCTCCTCCCGTGCCATCGAAATGAAAAGCTCCGTCAGCACGACATCGCGGGCACTGTCATTCGTGATAGGGGTGCGCAGACTGAGGTAATAACTGGCTTTGGGCGAATTGAAACTCAGATCCTGGGCATACCACGCTTCTAACCCTTCAGCTTGACTGAGTGGTGCTGGAATCTTCATGGATGCGCCAGACAGAAGCGTTAAATCAGACGGAATAAATGGGTTGGGTTCCGGCAGTTCCAGTGCATCCTCAACCTCGGAAGCGACAACACCGGTTGAGGTTGGCAATGTGAACAACGCATAAGGGGCGTCATACCAGCGTTCCTTTTTTTGAGTGTCGACATCGGGTGCGACGAGCACCGTGACAAGTGAGTTCCGGTCGAGGCGTTCCATGTAACTGCGAATCAGTTTTTCGTCAAAACGATCCATCAGATAGGGGGCGACCAGGACTTCATTCGCCGGGTAATCATGCAGGCGGTTAGCGAGGCCGCTGACATATTGAATCGGCGCAATCTTGTCCTGAAAGCGGAAAGCGGTTTCCAGCATGATACGCTGCTCGTCAAAGCGCCACTCCTCAACTGGCGAGGATTTCATCAGGTCGATATACGCAAAGGTGGCATCAATGATCTGTTGATAGTGCTGGCGTCCTTCCGGCGTCAGCTGCACGGAAATGCTGAAAATGGCTTCTTGTTGATCGCTGGAAAACAGGCCGGCAGAGAGGCCTTCGGCCAGATTCTGAGATTTCAGCCACGAGAGCAGGCTGCCTTCGCCCTCATGACCAAGCAGGTGGCTGAGATAATACAGCGGTTTTGTGTGGTAATAGGGCTCAACGGCGGGCATGGTAAACAACAGCGACAGGCTGCGCTTTTCCTTGATCGGCGTCGTCGTAACCAGCAAAGGTAAATCAGCGGTACGGAACATGGCCTGATCGGAGCGTGTACGTTTTGCGACGTCACGGCGGGCAACGGCACTGAAACGGGTTTTCACCCACGTGTCGAGTTGATCCAGAGGCTCTTTGCCGTATACCACCAGACGCATGATATGGGACGAATAGTGCTGGTTGTAGAACGCCAGTAAATCCTCCCGAATTGACTTTCCATCCTTGTCACTCAGTGTTTCCAGATTGCCAACCGAAAACTTTGCCATCGGGTGTGCGGGGTCCATCGCGGCTTGCAGCACGGAGAAAAAGCGTCGGCTGTCATCTTTCAGCTTAGAGGTGTACTCCGAATGCACGGCGTTGCGTTCACGATCGACATAGGCGGCCGTGAACAAGGGCGCTACAAACTGTTGCGAGAAACGATCCAGCGCGGCTTCGAGGGCATCGGCGTCAACATCAAAGAAATAGTTGGTATGATCGTAGGTCGTGTAGGCGTTATGGCTGCCACCATGCTGGTTAATGAAGGCCTGGTATTCGCCCGCTTCAGGAAATTTTTCGGTGCCCAGAAACAGCATGTGTTCGAGAAAATGGGCCATGCCCTCACGCCCTGCCGGGTCGGACCCGCTGCCAACGGCAACATCCATAGCGGCGGCGGCTTTATCTGTTGTGGGGTCGCTGATTAACAGCACTTCGAGACCATTATCCAACGTAACCGCTCGATAAGCCCGGGTGTCGATTTCACTGACCTGCATGGACGCTTTAGTTGTCGTCAAAGGGGCGCCTTTGGATTGGGGTGTCTTGAACTTTGCCAGCTGGCATCCGGCAACCAGACTGAAAATCACGAGCAGACTGGTACAGCGAAACCCACTTTGCCAGAAGCGGGTAGATTTGAACAAGTATAGGTTTGGCATAGGTCATGTACAAAGTTTTATGTAGTGGCGATTAGAATAGTGGGTTTGGCGGCACAAGTTTATTACGATGTTGTTACTCGGTGCACGTGTTGCACTACATGATAAGAAAAAGAGTGAGGGGTTGAATGCAGTACTTTGTGACCGGCGGCACCGGGTTCATCGGGCGTTTCCTGATTCCGGAACTATTGAAGCGAGGTGGCATTGTCTACCTGCTGGTGCGTGAAGCGTCCTTTGCCAAGCTGGACGAGTTGCGGCATCGGTGGCAGGCCGATGAAGAGCAACTGATTGGTGTTGCGGGTGATATCACTGAAGCGCACCTGGGGATGAGTGGGGCGGATCGGGCGATGCTCAAGGGCCAGATTGATCATTTTTTTCATCTGGCCGCACTGTATGACATGGAGGCACCGGAATCGATACAGCAAAAGGTGAATGTTTTCGGAACCCGCGAGGCGATGAGCGTGGCGACTCAGCTGCGCGCCCGGTGCTTTCATCATGTCAGCTCCATCGCGGTGGCGGGCTTATACCGGGGAACGTTCCGGGAAGACATGCTGGACGAGGCCACGGGCCTCAATAATCCCTACCTCAAAACCAAGCATGACGCTGAGCGTAGTGTCCGTTCAGAATGTGAAATTCCGTGGCGTATCTACCGACCGGGTATTGTTGTCGGCCATTCGGTCACAGGTGAGATCGATAAAATCGATGGTCCCTATTATAGCTTCAAGCTCATCCAAAAAATTCGTAATGTGCTGCCCCCCTGGTTCCCAACCGTGGGGCTTGAAGGTGGACGCTTAAACCTGGTTCCGGTCGACTATGTCGTCAAAGCCATGGATGTGATCGCGCATCAACCGGGAGAGGATGGCAAGTGTTTTCATTTAACCGATCCAGATCCTTACCGCCTGGGTGAAATTCTCAACCTGTTTTGTGAGGCGGGGCATGCTCCCCGGATGGGCTTGCGTGTGGATGCGAGGCTGCTGGATTTCATTCCCCCTCTTGTCCGGCAAACGCTGGCTAAAACGCCACCCTTGCAACGCTTCAGGCGACTACTTCTGGAAGAACTGGGTATACCTGAACATATCCTGGCGTTTTTACGTTATCCCACGCGCTTTGACAACCGTGAAGCAGAACGCGTGCTGCAGGGCACCGGGATTGAGGTGCCGCGTTTGCCGACCTATGCTGCGACACTCTGGGATTATTGGGAGCGCCATCTGGATCCGGATTTGTTTCGCGACCAGACCCTCAGCGGGGCCGTCACGAATAAGCGCTGCCTGGTGACCGGAGGCACTTCAGGTATTGGCCTGGCGACGGCGACTAAACTGGTCGAAGCTGGGGCGACGACGTTGATCGTGGCACGAACCCAGGGAGATGTTGATCGGGTGGTCAGTGACCTGAGGCTGCTCGACAAGGGCCCGGTTCAGGGCTATGTCGCAGATCTGTCGGATGAGGCGTCTACGCAGGCATTGATCGCCGCATTGATTCAGGATCATGGGGGCGTAGATATCCTGATCAATAATGCAGGGCGCTCGATACGACGTTCCATTGTTCTCTCACTGGAGCGACCGCATGATTTCGAAAGGACCATGCAGCTGAATTACTTTGGTAGCCTGCGCCTGATCATCGGATTTTTGCCGGGCATGCTGGAGCGTCAGTTTGGTCAGATCATTAATATTTCCACGATGGGCGTGCAGACCTATGCGCCCCGTTTTGCCGCCTACGTCGCGTCTAAAGCGGCACTGGACGCTTTCTCGCGGTGCGCAGGTGCCGAGTTTGCGGATGATCACATTGTCTTCACCACGGTCAACATGCCCCTGGTCAGAACGCCGATGATTACGCCGACCCAGCTCTATAACCACTTGCCTGCGTTGAGCCCTGATGCGGCGGCAGACTTAATCATGGACGCCATCCTTAAAAAGCCACGGCGGGTGGCAACCCGTCTGGGGGTGACGGCTCAGGTACTCCAGGCGATTTCGCCACGCCTGTCTGAGATGATTATGGCGACGGGGTTTCGTATGTTTTCAGATTCGTCGGCAGCATCAGGGGCATCTAACCCCGCAGAGAGTCCTGACAACATGATGTTGTCAGCCTTTCTGAGAGGTTTGCACTGGTAGTGAGTGTGTTTCAGACTTCATCAAACCATCCGCCCAGATTTTTCCAGCGATTGACGATTTCGCAGAAAAGTTCGGCGGTTTTTTGCGTGTCATAGGCCGCGGAGTGGGCGGCACGGTTATCGAAGTCGATTCCGGCCAACTGACATGAACGTGATAAGACGGTATGGCCGACTGCCAGCGCAGAAAGGGATGCCGTATCCAGCGTTGAAAAGGGGTGGAAAGGGTTGCGTTTGATGTCAGCCCGTTCTGCGGCCGCAAATAAAAAGGAGTGGTCAAAGAAGGCGTTGTGACCGACCAGGATCGCCCGATTGCATCCCGTCGATTTGATCGTTTTGCGGATAGGGCGGAACAGCTCGTTCAGGGCTTCTTCTTCCGGTCGTGCGTCACGCAGGGGGTTAAAGGGGTCGATGCCAGTGAATTCCAGCGCTGATTTTTCCAGATTGGCGCCTTCAAAGGGTGCGACATTGATCGCATGAACCTCGCCAGGGACCAGAAAGCCCTGATCGTCCATCTCAAGGATGCAAGCGGCAACCTCTAGCAAGGCATCCGTTCGTGCATTAAAGCCAGCGGTTTCGACGTCAACGACGACAGGCAGAAACCCTCTGAATCGAAGCGCCATGGTTGATTTTTCGCGATTTTCTCTGGACACGCTCAGGCTCCCACGGTCAGAAGGGGGTCATTCTGAATCTGCCAGTTCAATGTTTCTCCGGCCAGGAACGGGATAATGGTATCCCCCCCCAGTGCTAACTCGGCAGGCACTTTCCAGGGTTCTCTTACCAGGGTCAGCTGGCCGGTATTGCGGGGGAGCCCGTAAAAATCGGGGCCATAGAAACTGGCGAATGCTTCAAGTTTGTTCAGAATGCCCAGCTCTTCAAAGGTCTGGGCGTAAAGGGGCAGGGCAATCGGGGCGGTGTAGCATCCTGCGCAGCCGCAGGCTGATTCTTTGCGTCCGACGGCGTGCGGCGCACTGTCAGTGCCCAGGAAAAAGCGCGGATGGCCACTGACGACAATATCCAGCAGCGCCTGCTGGTGCGTGTTTCGTTTCAGCACCGGAAGACAGTAAAAGTGGGGGCGAATCCCGCCAACCAGCATGTGATTGCGGTTGTAGCGCAGATGGTGGGCCGTCAGTGTGGCGGCGACCTGTTCGCCCTGGCTGCTGACGAAAGCAACCGCGTCTGCGGTGGTGATGTGTTCCAGGACGATTTTCAGATGAGGCATGCGCTCAACCAAGGGGTGCAGCACCTCATCGATGAAACGTTTCTCCCGGTCAAAAATATCGACCTCAGGACTAACCACTTCGCCGTGAACCAGCAAGGGTAGCCCGGCATCAGCCATCACTTCGAGCGCCGGGTAGAGATGGTCAATGGCCGTCACACCGCTGTCACTGTTGGTGGTCGCACCGGCTGGATAGAGTTTGCAGCCGAAAATCAGTCCACTGGCCGCTGCTTCGTTGATCAGGGCGGGGGTGCTGTTATCGGTCAGGTAAAGTGTCATCAGGGGGGTAAAGTGTGGGTCTGGACTCGCAGCGGTAATGCGCGCATGGTATTCCCTGGCCTGCTCGGTACGAACGACCGGCGGGACCAGGTTTGGCATAATAATGGCGCGTCCGAAGGCTTTTGCAGTTTGCGCAACGGTATCCGGGAGTGCTGCGCCATCACGAACATGCAAGTGCCAGTCGTCCGGGCGAATGAGGGTGAGCGTGGTGGATGACAAAATGGGGCTTTCCTGTCGGGTCATTTACAAAATTCTACGAAGTATAACAGAACGAAGTCGAAAGCGGCCTCTCTCAGGCTCAAGATATTGTCGCACTGGCCGACAACCTAGGGGTGTGCGGCAACCTTTTTCTTTCTCTCGGTGTTTGACGGTATGGGCACCCTGAATACTATGACACAAAGACAATTCTCTCTCCGACCCTCATTGGCATTTCTGTGCGGGATACTGCTGACCGGAATGCCCTTTCAGACGCAGGCGACGCTGACGTTCACGGCGGGCATCGAAAAGAGCCAGTGGTATCTGTCAGCGTCAATTTTTGAATGCAGTCTGACCCATACGATTCCCAATTATGGTCGTGCCGTCTTCTACCGTGAGGCGGGTGAGGACTTGATGTTTTACCTCGACACATCTCGCAATTTGATGCGGGAAGGTCAGGCGGCGCTGGTTGTCGAAGCGCCCCGCTGGCGCCCGGGATCGGGCGTGCGCAACCTGGGATTTGTGGATGTGAAAGCATCAGAGCTTCGGCCAATCAGCGTCAATCAGGCGCGCGCCTCCCAAATGATGGATGGGTTGATGGCGGGCATGGTGCCGACGTTTACCCGTCGCGCGCTCTACAACGAGGAAACCGTCCGCGTTGAGGTCTCCTCCGTGAATTTCTCAGGTTTTTATGACGATTACCTGGCTTGTGTGGCCAGTTTACTGCCCATGAATTTTCGCCAGGTCGAACGAACCGCGATCTTTTTCAGATCCGACGAGAGCGTGCTGACAGAGGTGGATCGCCTGTCTCTGGATAAAGTGGCCTTTTTCGTCAAGGCCGATCCCAGTGTGACCGCCATTTTTGTGGACGGGCACACCGATGCGACGGGTCGTCGGATTCATAACAGTCAGCTGTCCAAGAATCGTGCTGAAGCGGTGAGCGATTACCTGGTCGCCAAGGGGCTGGATGAGAATATGATTACTGTGCGATACCACGGCGAACGTTATCCCGTTGCGGGTAACAGAGGCGCGGGTGATAAGGCGCGCAACCGTCGAACCACTGTGCGCCTGGAGCGGGGAACCGCGCCGCCCCCTGAGGAAGACAGTGGTTCCTTGTTCCAGTTTACGGATGAGGCGTCAGGTAAGACGCTCACACCGCCTCCCTCTCCCTGAGCCCTTAAACGGCTTTCTCCCCGAAAGCCGTTTAAGATCTGGCTCGCTCACGTTAGAATAGGCGCCATTTCAACCTGAGGGAGTTCAATACATGTCCAATATCAAGAAAGTGGTCCTGGCCTATTCGGGCGGCCTGGATACCTCCGTGATCGTCCGCTGGCTGCAGGATCAGTATCAGTGTGAGGTGGTGACGTTTACCGCTGATATTGGGCAAGGCGAGGAAGTGGAGCCGGCGCGAGCTAAAGCCAAGGCCCTGGGCGTAAAGGAAATTTATATTGATGATCTGCGCGAAGAATTCGTGCGTGATTTTGTCTTCCCCATGTTTCGTGCCAACACGATTTACGAAGGCGAATACCTGCTCGGCACCTCGATTGCTCGCCCACTGATTGCCAAGCGTCTGGTCGAAATCGCCAACGAAACTGGCGCGGATGCCATTTCTCACGGCGCAACCGGCAAGGGGAACGATCAGGTTCGATTTGAGCTGGGTGCCTATGCCCTCAAGCCGGGTATCAAAGTCATTGCGCCCTGGCGCGAATGGAACCTGACCTCGCGGGAAACCCTGCTGGCCTACTGCGAAGAACGCAATATTCCGGTCGAAATGAAAAAGAAAGGCTCATCACCTTACTCCATGGATGCCAATTTGCTGCACATTTCTTATGAAGGCCGCGTGTTGGAAGACCCCTGGGCGGAAGCGGAAGAAGATATGTGGCGCTGGTCTGTGTCGCCCGAAGCGGCACCCGATAAGGCGACCTACATTGAACTGACCTACCGCAACGGTGACCCGGTGGCCATCGATGGCGAGGAAATGAAGCCACACGATCTGCTGGCCAGACTGAACGAACTGGGCGGCGCCAACGGTATTGGTCGCCTCGATATCGTAGAGAACCGCTATGTCGGAATGAAATCACGTGGCTGTTATGAAACCCCTGGGGGCACCATCATGCTGCGTGCTCACCGCGCCATCGAATCGCTGTGCCTCGATCGCGAAGTCGCTCACCTGAAAGATGAGCTGATGCCGCGCTATGCCAGCCTGATCTATAACGGTTACTGGTGGAGCCCTGAGCGTCTGATGGTTCAGGAAATGATCGACGCTTCGCAGAAGACGGTTAACGGTGTTGTGCGCCTGAAGCTGTATAAAGGGAACGTATCAGTGGTTGGCCGTAAATCCGACGAGAGCCTGTTTGATGCCACCATCGCCACCTTTGAGGACGATGCCGGCGCCTACAATCAGGCTGACGCGGCTGGCTTTATCAAACTAAACGCATTGCGTATGCGTATCGCTGCACAGAAAGGACGCAAGCTCTAAGCGAGCGTCATTTTCCGGTGCCGCGCGTTGATTGCGGCATCGGGGGTGGCAGGGATGCTGTCAATCGGCGTCCCAATTCGCGTAACTGGCTGGGACGTGCTTTTTCAAGCAGTGCATCCAGGCGCCCCGTTTCGCGCAAAGCCCGAAGTCCCTGATTAAAGGCATTGCGAGATTCCTCTCCGCGGGGTGATTTTGAAAAGATTACATGGCTTCCCCGCAATGCCGTCAGCGGGCGGGAGTGATGCGTAATCTGCGCACGTTCGATTTTATACTCCCCTGAGTTCTCTGCATTCTGGTAGTCGTCACCGTAGTTATAGTCTTGTGTGCCACCGATCCGGAGGGTTTTAAGATCTTCCAGCGTTTCCCACTCGACCGGCTGCGACTTCAGATGAAAAAAGACCTGGTAAAAGGGGAAAACGGCATCACTGTAGAGTACCTCCTGGTCGCGCGTCTCGTTCCACGACCAACCCGGCGACGCATCCCAAATTCCGTCACGCACATTGGCGTAGGCGCGACTCCAGGGGGCGAAGTGGAATTCGGGTGAAAAAGCGGATTGGGTCAGACTTTCCGAGATTATCTCCAGTAAAGGGCTGCTGCCAACATCAAATTTTTGGTGAATCAAGGGTGGCCAGTCGTCAGTTGCGATGTAGAGTGCAGTTCGGGCGGGAGTATCCGATGCCGTCGTTGAATTCCACGGCAGACACATGAGGCTGCAAAGTAACACCCGGACTGCTGGATGGTGTGTAATCACCATGATCTTCTCTTGTGTTCGTTTGGCTTGAAGCGACAGTATACCGTAATTAAAGTCAGGTGGTCAGAATCAGGGAGCATTGGGTGAGCGGCAAAGCAGGACGGTTTTTGAATTTTGATCTGGCCCATTTGAGATCCAGCCGCCAGGGTGTCTGGTTTCTGATTGATCTCATCATGCTGGTGCTGCTGGTGGTCAACCTACTGATGATTCTGACGGATACGCTTTATCGGCTACCGGTCACGGCTGAGTTTGTCAGCGAAACCCTTCCGGGGCTCAAAGTGCCGCTGGACGGTCTCAAGACACATTTCTTCGCCCTGGATCTGGGTTTTGTCGTCGTGTTCCTTAGCGAGTTTTTGGTACGCTGGGGCGTGGCGGTGAAGAACAGGGTTTACCGTCGCTGGTTTTTTTATCCTTTTATTCACTTTTACGACCTGCTGGGCTGTATCCCGCTGGGCTCTTTTCGGATGCTCCGCTTTCTGAGAGTATTTTCTATCCTCTACCGTCTGCATAAGTTGAAAGTAATCGATATGCGACAGACTGCCCCGGTCAGGTTTCTACTCTTTTATTATGATGTGTTTATGGAAGAGTTGAGCGACCGGGTCGTCGTCAACGTGATCAAAGGGGTGCAGGAGGATCTGGCATCGGGCTCCAGTCTTGGGCGAAAGGTGATTGATACCCTTTTGGCCCCGCGGTTGGGGCAATTGGAAAGTACTGCCCGAAGCGTGTCTCTCAGGCTCTCACTGGCGATGCAGCACGAGGCGGATCATCCGCTGGGCAAAGCCTTGAGAACCAGCGTTATCGCGTCCATGCAAGGCAATGAAGATCTGCGCAAACTGGCGGAGGCCATGCCGATGGTTGGAGGCGTTTTGCATCGTCGGCTGGAGGATCTGGTCGCCGAAATCGTCGTCGATACTGTGGCCACCCTGATTGAGCAAAGTCCTGCGTTTCTGCGTCCCGAGGTCATCGGGGCGACCGTGGACTGGGGAGATGATGCGATGCAGCGGCTGGATCAAGAGGTGTTGAGTCTGATTCAGGATATCCTCGCTCTAATTAAGGAGCAGATGCAGGACAAGGCCTGGCAGCGTCGGCTGGACGAAAAGGATGCTGCCCGCTCAAGTTCGCTTTGATCGGGCCTTGGCGCTACCACATCAGGTCGTCTGGAATGGGGTAGTCTGCATAGGGGTCGTCGTCCTGAATCGCCGTGGTTTGCGCTTTTTCCGGCATTTTGATGACCGCTTCGGCGTCTCTTTGCTGCAGTTTTTCTGCGATCACCCGCGGGATGATTTCGTAACCCTCTCCCAGTCGGGCAATGCCTACCTGACCCCTCGTCAACTGATCAAATATTTTTTGTGAGACGTTGATTTTCTTGATTTTGGTGGCGTCTACGAATTGGTAGGCCACATCACCCTGACGGTCGCGTATGCGATGGGTTTCGATAATCTGTTTGACCTGCGCCCGCAGTGCCTTGTGGGCCGCTTCCTGCTGAATGGCCTGGTTTGCCAGACGATCTTTTTCAGCTTTCTCGGCACGTGCCTGATGAACCCGCTCGGCCGTCTCGTTGACAGCGACTTGTCCTTTGGGTTGCTGCTTGGCCTCTTTGCGCTTTTCCTGCTTGATCTGTTTGGCTTTTTTGTCGTTGATGATGCCGGCTTTCAACAGCTGGTCTTGCAGCGAACCTGCCATGTCGGATTCCTCTCCAGTAGCGTGGGTCAATCGTCCATTTTCTCAGGATCTGGCGCTATTCTCCAGTACCGCCGTCCAATTCAGTGCATCCAGCACCCGGTTGAATTGCTCGCACAGCGGCGCCGTAAACGAGAGCATCTGGCCATTTTCAGGATGCGTAAATTCCAGTTTCCAGGCATGCAAAAGCAGTCGGTGAGACTGAAACTGTTCGGCAAACAGTCGGTTGTGAAGGCTTTTGCCATAGGAGGTATCGCCAATGATGGGGTGGGACAGACTTTTCATATGCCGACGCAATTGGTGGCGACGTCCGGTCAATAACCTCAGCTTTACCAGCGAATAGCGTGTCGTTGCATAGCGATCAATCGGGATTTGCAACTCACACTGGGCCAGGCGGGTGAATTCTGTCCGCGAGTCTTGTAATAAATCGGGGTCTTTTATCGGACGCGGATCATGGTCGTCTTGTATGCGCTTCAAGGGTTTATCAATCAAGCCGGACTCGGGTATCACGCCACGTACGACCGCGAGATAGGTTTTGCGACTCTCAGGACGTTTTAATGCCTCGGACAAACCTGCAACCTGTGTGCGATCTGTTGTCATCAGGACGATACCAGAAGTGGGCTTATCCAGGCGATTGATCGCATAGACTGGTTCACCCAGCACATCCCGGACCCGCTGCAATAAGAAGTCGGTTTCATGGCGGTCAATTTCACTGCGATGAACCAGTAAGCCAGCGGGTTTATTCACGACGACAAGTGCGTCCTGCTGAAAGAGAATTAAAGGAGGTGGCGGTGTCGGCTGCACGATTGTCTCTGACCTGGGCTTCTGAAGATGACAAGCCTAATAGTCACAACGAACTTTGAACAGTCATAACGGCGACAAAGCGTATGAGTGCGTGGCTAAAGAATGAAGGTCTCCCGACGGAGACCTTCTACCCAGATTAAACGAACTACTGCTGCCAGCTGCTGCTGGAGATTAGCTTGTAGTTGTCATCCACCGGGCTGGGTGTGTTACCGCCGGCACTGATCGAATAACGGATTTTGGTCGACTTGTAGTAGTTCATGTTGGCGCGAATTTCGGCGTCTGATGAACTGGCTGATATACCGTTCGCGGGGGGCGGGAAGGCGTATAGGCGATAGCCGCAACATCCCGTTCTGGCTGATTACGATCACCATACGACTGTCCGAAGGTGCTGCCATCCGTCGTACGTGAGGTGTCGTAGTACTCCAGTGCAAATGACACGTTGGGATCATTGTCGGCAAACTGAATCAGGTTGGCGACGACCTTGAAGCACATCTGTCTTGCCGGATCCGTCGGGCTGCCCAGATCGACATAGGCCGGGTGGTTGGTTGTCCAACGGTCCTGCAGTGCACCGTCACGCCAGTAAGGGTCGAGCAGGTCCAGCCGTTTCGGAAACTGATTGGGACCAATCCGCCCTTCGGCATATTCCTTCTTCAGCACGCATGCCATGCCGGTAATCACCTGGTTGCCCAATGAGTTGCCCGAGAAGCGCAGCTCGCCGTTGCGTGAATTGGCAGTTGCCGAAATAAAGGCATCAGCCAGGATCACACTGGCAGGTTTCATGGGAGAGTGCGTGCGCACATGATCCTGCACCCAGCCAGAACCCGTCCAACGACGAATGGCATAGCTCATGTCGTTCTTGCCATCGGTGCTCCAGATTTTGGCCTCGGCCATCTGGGGTTTGGAAAGATTGGCATAGTCGTCATCGGCAAATTGGTTCCAGTACACAATACCGTAGTTCCAGGACTTGCGTTCGTAGTTCTTGCTGGGGGCCTTCCAGACCTGAACCAAATCCACGGTTTCCTGAGCGGGATACATGCTGCCGGGTTTAACCGTCAGTGGTTCACGACGATAGTCGCGCAAGCCACCCTGCTGCACATGCACAGAGGTTTTGGTCCAGCCATGACCATAGATGTGAGTGGGTTTATCCGGGTTGTAAAACTCCAGCGGAACCGGACGTCCGGGCACGTATTTCATCGCGGTAGTTTGGTTTCAGGCCATTCCAGTTGGGGTTGTTCCAGTCGAAGGTGCCGCCGGCATTGACGTAGTAGGTAACGTCGGGTTTGAACACCGCGCGTCGGGGGGAGACCAGTTGAACGGTGCCCGAGACGATGTTCTGGTTGTTATCGACCGTATCCGGCATGTCCAGTCGCTTATTGTCACTGTTCCAGGAGCGGCACTGGTAGCTGGAGGTCGTGGGCGCTGAGCCGTACTTGACATAAAGGTCCGCATCGCCGGTTCCGCCAGAGGTGGTAAACACCAGGTTGGACGCTCCGCTGGGTACTTCCAGGGTATAGCCCGACGCGGTAGAACCCGACAGGTTGGTGAGGGGAGTCCCATTGGTCAGAGGGCTGGCATAGGCCGGGAGATGAAACGAAGTGAGTGACACGACAAACAGACTGTGTCGCACGAAAGGTTGATTCGTGAACATTACGATTTCCTTGTTTTATTCTTATGTTTGAGGGTGTGGAAGGGACAGCCTGACACCTCCGCACCCGGAAATTTTAGGGCGCGCACGAGGGGCACCCCATGTCAAAGTGGGGAAAAAAAGGGTGTTTTCAGCTCGATAGCGCGCGGCTCCAGGTGCTGAGCGCACCGTTAAAGTTCAGCAGGGCGAACGGCGTTTGCGCCTGATGCACCAAGGATTCGCGTAATTCCTGCGAGAAAGAGTGGAACAGCGCTTTGTCCTGTCGTGAAAGCGTTTGACCATCCAGGTCGAGCGTCCGGCTGGGGAATTGCACCGTGCCGGTGTAATGACCGCTGGGTGTTTCAAATGCAAAATGGATATTACGCTTCTCATCTTTTTCCAAAGAAAAGACCAGTGTTTGGGTGTTATGCGTAAATTGACCACTCCACTGTGTTTTTCCGTCGGCTTTTACAATCAATTTGTCCATACTTTGAGTGGGTGCTGTCACGGCCTGCACAGTTAAGGTCGTACCAAACAGCGTAGCCAGAAGCAAAGGGGGAAAACGAACAGCCATTGATCCTCCGGGTGAGTGTTTTACAGGAGGGTAGGAGTGTAGCGTCTGGTCGCTGGATTGGGGGTAAACAAATGTCAAATCTGGTATACTGCCTTCTTTCGCGCCCGACTGTTCCAGGGGCGCCCATCTGGCTCAATTTTCGAGAGTAAGCGAATGACGACGATTATCCGCCAAGACGATTTGATCGAGAGCATTTTTGATGCTCTGCAATTCATCTCCTATTATCATCCGGTTGATTTTATCAAGGCAGTTCATGCGGCCTATGAGCGCGAACAGGCGCCTGCGGCCAAAGACGCTTTGGCGCAGATTCTGATCAACAGTCGCATGTGTGCAGAGGGACATCGCCCGATTTGTCAGGATACCGGGATTGTGACGGTCTTCATCGATGTGGGGATGGATGTTCGCTTCGAAGGTACCCTGAGCCTGGAAGATATGATCAATGAAGGCGTGCGTCGTGCGTATATGCACCCAGACAACGTCCTGCGTGCGTCGATCCTTGCCGATCCGGACGGTGCGCGGAAGAATACCAAGGACAATACCCCGGCCGTGATTCATATGAAACTCGTGCCGGGCAATAAAGTTTCCGTGCATGTGGCGGCCAAGGGCGGCGGTTCAGAGGCCAAAACCAAGTTTGCCATGCTCAATCCTTCGGATTCCGTCGTGGATTGGGTGCTGGAGCAGGTGCCCAAAATGGGCGCGGGCTGGTGCCCTCCCGGTATGCTGGGCATTGGTATCGGCGGTACCGCTGAAAAAGCCATGCAGTTGGCGAAAGAATCGCTGCTGGACCCGATTGATATTCAGGACCTGCGTGAGCGCGGTGCCAGTAACCGGGCAGAAGAATTGCGTCTGGAGCTGTTCGAAAAGGTCAACAAGCTCGGTATCGGTGCTCAGGGCCTGGGTGGTCTGACGACCGTTCTGGACGTCAAGGTGCTGGATTACCCCACACATGCTGCCAACAAGCCGGTGGCAATCATTCCGAACTGTGCTGCAACCCGCCACGCTCATTTTACCCTGGATGGATCCGGCCCGTCGCTGCAGACCCCGCCCAATCTGGATGATTGGCCCGTGATCACCCGTGAGGCCGGCCCCAATGTTCGCCGTGTCAATCTTGATACGGTCACCCCAGAAGAGGTTCAGACCTGGAAGCAGGGTGACACGATACTGCTTTCCGGCAAAATGCTGACCGGGCGCGATGCGGCCCACAAGAAAATGGTGGATATCCTGGCGCGTGGCGAATCCCTGCCCGTCGATCTGCACGGTCGCTTCATTTATTACGTGGGCCCGGTTGATCCGGTACGTGACGAAGTGGTTGGACCTGCCGGCCCCACGACTGCAACCCGTATGGATAAATTCACCCGCACAATGCTGGAAAAAACCGGTCTGCTGGGCATGATCGGTAAATCCGAGCGCGGTCCGGTCGCCATTGACGCGATCCGGGATTACAAGGCCGTTTACCTGATGGCCGTCGGCGGTGCAGCCTATTTGGTGTCCAAAGCAATCAAATCCTCCAAGGTGCTGGCCTTCCCCGAATTGGGAATGGAGGCGATCTACGAGTTTGATGTGCAGGATATGCCCGTGACAGTAGCGGTCGATAGCAGTGGTCAGTCAGTCCACATCAGTGGCCCGGAAGAGTGGAAAAAACGTATCGAAGAGCAAGCCATTAATATTATGGGGTGAGCCAATGACGACGAATAACGGGTGTGATGCATGCCGCATTGACGCGCAGGCACTGACCAACGAGGAGATTCAGAGTGAACTGGCGCGATCACCGGGCTGGGAGCTGGCCCCTCGTGGTGGGATGCCTGTCATTTGTCGTCGTTATACCTTTGCGGACTTCGCGTCAGCACTGGCCTTTACCAATCGTGTGGGCGCACTGGCAGAGTCAAAAGGCCATCATCCCGAGCTGATCACAGAGTGGGGTGCGGTGACGGTGAGTTGGTGGAGTCACAAGCTCAAGGGGTTGCATGAACTTGACTTTGTGCTGGCCCGTGAATGTGATGCGTTGGTGTCCTGAGTCGGCTTGACTGAGTGGGTTTAGAGAGAGTTTAAATGGAACATACTTATCGTCTGGTCATTGCGTGTCCGGATCGGGTTGGCATTGTGGCCAAAGTGACGACGTTTCTGGCGACCTATAACGGGTGGATTCTCGAAGCCAGCCATCACGCGGACTCGTCATTAGGCTGGTTTTTCATGCGCAACGAAATTAAGGCTGAGTCGCTGCCCTTCGATCTGAAATCCTTTCACATCGCTTTTGAGCCCATTGCCCGCGAGTTTAACATGCGCTGGCATATTTCCGATTCAAACGTCAAAAAGCGCATTGTGCTGATGGCGAGCAAAGAATCGCATTGTCTGGCAGATCTGTTGTATAGGTCCCATGCAAGTGAACTGGAAGGGGAAATCGTTGCGGTGATCTCCAATCATGGTGACCTCAGGCGCATGGTCGACTGGCATGATATTCCCTATCATCATGTCCCGGTAACTGCAGAGAATAAGCCCGAGGCCTTTGCCAGGGTTGAGCAGCTGGTCGATGAGTATGCTGCGGATGTCGTGGTGCTGGCGCGATACATGCAGATCATTCCAGCGAGCTTGTGTGAGCGCTATGCAGGCCGCATCATCAATATTCACCACAGCTTTTTACCGTCTTTTGCGGGTGCGCGGCCTTATCATCAGGCTTTTGCCCGCGGCGTTAAACTCATTGGGGCAACCTGCCACTATGTCACGCAGGACCTGGATGAAGGTCCTATCATTGAGCAGGATGTGATCCGGGTGAGTCACAGTGATGATATCGAGGAGCTCGTTCGCCTGGGGCGTGATGTGGAGAAGTCCGTGCTGGCCCGCGGTCTGCGGTATCATCTGGAGGACAGGGTGATCGTGCAGGAAAACAAAACTGTCGTGTTTGCCTGAGGCGTTATACACTAGACCTCGCCGATAACAAGAATAGTCATGAGGGAGGCAGCCATGCTGCGATCAGTTAAAGTACGGGACTATATGTCCACAAACCTGATTACATTCAAGCCAGAGTCCGATTTGTTTCGGGCTATCGATGTCCTGTTGAAGCACAACATCTCCGGTGCTCCGGTCGTTGATCATTCCGGGCAGCTCGTCGGGTTGCTGTCGGAGGTTGATTGTCTCAAAAGTCTCTTGAGTGGTAGCTATTATGACTATGAGTCATTGGGCGGTCAGGTGTCTGAATACATGACCACTTCCGTTGATGTAGTTGAGGCAGGAGAAGATATCCTCGCCGTCAGCGAGCGGTTCATCAAGGAGCGTCGCCGCCGATTTCCGGTGATCGAAAATGGGCGCTTAGTGGGGCAGATCAGTCGCAAGGACGTGCTTCGGGCCCTGAAAAAGTTTTCGTCCGCCGAAGAATTGCATCAGAACAAGGAGCAATCGGTCCACTATCGATCCTGATGCCAATGCCCCGCCGGGCGGCCTGATTGTCCGGCAGTTAGAGGAGGGATATGGCTTCGTTGGTCGTATCCTTTGTGTTATTATCTGTCGTTTATCGCTTCGTCTGACACGTCTCCGGTTGTTTGAGGCCGCTACCCGGTTTTCAACGATCCAGGGGGGGAGGTGCCATCGGTATCCAAACAGACGCAGCGCTGGTTAACTGCCGACATAGTCCTTAAGGAAACTCGCTATCCATGGCTGAACTCGCCAAAGAAATTCTGCCTGTTAACATTGAAGACGAACTCAAGCAATCCTACCTTGACTACGCGATGAGCGTTATCGTAGGGCGCGCCTTGCCGGATGCCCGGGATGGGCTCAAACCGGTTCACCGGCGCGTGCTGTTCGCCATGCACGAGCTAGGGAATGACTGGAACAAGCCATACAAGAAGTCTGCCAGGGTGGTGGGTGACGTTATCGGTAAATATCACCCGCACGGGGATTCTGCCGTATACGACACTATCGTCCGCATGGCGCAGCCGTTTTCGCTGCGTTATCCGCTGGTGGATGGTCAGGGTAACTTTGGCTCGATCGACGGCGACAGCGCTGCAGCCATGCGTTATACCGAAATTCGCATGGCCAAGATCGCGCATGATTTGCTGGCCGACCTTGACAAGGAAACCGTCGATTACGCGCCCAACTATGACGGCAGTGAACAGATTCCGGTCGTGTTACCGACGAAAGTGCCAAACCTTTTGGTTAACGGGTCGTCAGGTATCGCCGTCGGGATGGCGACCAATATCCCGCCTCACAACCTCAGTGAAGTGATCAGCGGCTGTCTGGCACTGATCGAGAATGCCGACATCACCATTGACGAGTTGATGGAGCATATTCCCGGCCCGGATTTCCCGACACAGGGCATTATCAATGGGCGTGCCGGTATCCTCGATGCCTACCGGACAGGTCGCGGACGAATCTACATCCGTGCACGCTACGACATAGAGACCGACAGCAAGACCGGCAAAGACAGCATCATCATCACCGAAATTCCCTATCAGGTGAACAAGGCCCGTCTGGTCGAGAAAATTGCCGAGCTGGTCAAAGAAAAGAAAGTCGAAGGCATTACCGAATTACGCGATGAATCCAGTAAAGAGGGGATTCGAGTTGTGATCGAGTTGCGCCGGGGCGAAAACACCGACGTCGTTGTCAATAACCTGTATTCACAGACGCCGCTGGAAACCGTTTTCGGTATCAACATTGTTGCGCTGGTGAATGGCGAACCGAAAACGCTGAACCTGAAACAGTGTCTGGAGTGTTTCGTGCTGCACCGACGTGAAGTCGTGACGCGTCGCACCCTGTATGAATTGAGAAAAGCGCGGGAACGTGGGCACATCCTCGAAGGTCAGGCCGTTGCGCTGGCCAACATTGATCCGGTCATTGCCCTGATCAAAGCCTCAGCTACCGCTGCGGAGGCCAAAGAACGCTTGATGTCCGAGGCCTGGCTGCCTGGCACCGTTCTGCAGATGCTGGAAAAGGCAGGCCCTGATGCCTGTCGACCGGATGACCTGGCCCCTCAGTTTGGTCTGCGGGAAGGGCATTACTACCTTTCGGAAGCTCAGGCTCAGTCGATTCTGGACATGCGGCTGCAGAAACTGACCGGACTGGAGAGTGAAAAGATCATTGCTGAGTATCAGCAGATTCTCGACCAGATTGCCGAACTGCTCTACATCCTGCGCGACCCTGATCGTCTCATGGAAGTGATTAAAGAAGAGCTGGTTGCCGTTCGTGAGGAATTCGGTGACAAGCGTCTGACCGAAATCGAAGTGTCCAAGCGTGACCTGACCGTGGCGGATCTGATTCCGGAAGAAACCGTGGTGGTGACGCTGTCTCACCGGGGTTACGCCAAGAACCAGCCCCTGGCGGATTACCAGGCCCAGCGTCGGGGTGGACGAGGCAAGTCGGCTACGGCGATGCGGGATGAAGACTTCATCGAGCGACTGCTCGTTGCAAACTCCCACGATACTATTTTGTGTTTCACCAACTTCGGTAAACTGTTCTGGCTGCGTACCTTTGAAATTCCGCAGGCCAGCCGGATATCCAAGGGCCGTCCCATTGTTAACATCATCCCGCTTGCTGAGGGCGAGCGCGTGACGTCGATGTTACCGGTCAACGAATACACGGCGGATCACTATGTTTTCATGGCCACGCGCTTTGGCACAGTCAAGAAAACGGCACTGGAAAGCTTCTCCAGGCCGCGTTCAAACGGCCTCATTGCGCTGGATCTTGATGAAGGCGACACCCTGATCGGTACAGCCATTACCGACGGCTCTAAAGATGTCATGCTGTTCAGTTCCGGCGGCAAAGCTGTTCGCTTCGCTGAAGAGGAAGTGCGTCCCTTGAGCCGCACCGCGCGGGGCGTGCGGGGGATTCGTCTGGCTGAAGGTCAGCATGTCGTGTCCTTGATCATTCCTGAGGATAACACCTTTATTCTGACCGCGAGCGCCAATGGCTATGGCAAACGTACACCGATTGCAGACTATCCAAGATATGGCCGGGGTAGCCAGGGCGTCATCGCCATTCAGTGCACCGATCGCAATGGTCAGCTGGTGAGTGCAGTCCAGATTGTGGATGCAGATGACCTGATGTTGATCAGTGACCAAGGTACGCTGGTGCGTACCCGTGCAGATGAAGTCTCGGTGGTTGGACGTAATACCCAGGGTGTCCGTCTGATTCGTCTGGCCGATGACGAAAAACTGGTCAGCGTTGAACGGATTGAAGAATCCTTGCTCGACAAGACTGACACTGAGATCGTTGGTGAAGAAAGTGATGACGTCGTCGCCGACTTGAGCGATGATGCGAGCAATGAAGAATCGGGAAACTCGCCTGAAGGAGAGGGTGAATGAGTCAGCGCGCCTATAACTTTTGTTCTGGCCCGGCAGCACTGCCGGAAGAAGTGCTTGCCATTGCAAGAGATGAAATGCTGGACTGGCATGGTAAAGGCATGTCAGTGATGGAAATGAGTCATCGCAGTGACGAGTTTGTTGGAGTCGCCCAGACCGCGGAGAATGATCTGCGTAAGCTGATGGGAATTCCTGACGATTATGCCGTCCTGTTCCTGCAAGGAGGTGCCTCTCAGCAATTCGCGTGCATTCCCATGAATCTGGCGGGCCTGGGGCCGGTCGCGGATTATGTAGATACGGGTATCTGGTCCGGCAAGGCAATTGATGAGGCATCCCGTTACCTGAAAGTGCATGTGGCTGCAACCGCCAAGCCCAATGGCTATATCCATGTGCCGGGTCAACGCACCTGGGCGCATTCCGTTGCACCGTCTTATATTCATGTGACACCGAATGAAACCATCGGCGGCTTGCAATATCAGTGGACGCCGAGCACCGGCAAGGTACCGTTGGTTGCGGATATGTCCTCTGAAATTCTGTCCCGTCCAATTGATGTCAGCCGCTATGGGTTGATTTATGCGGGGGCTCAAAAAAATATCGGCCCCTCCGGATTGACGGTGGTCATTATCCGAAAAGATCTTCTGGGTCATGCTTCACCGCAAACCCCGACCATGTTGAATTACAAAGTTGCGGCCGACAATGGCTCCATGTACAACACGCCGCCGACGTTCTCGATTTATTTGGCGGGTCAGGTGTTCAAGTGGCTGGAGCGTCAGGGTGGGGTGGAAACCATGGGCGAAATCAACGCGCGCAAAGCAGCCAAACTCTATGGCTACATAGACGCCTCGGATTATTACAGCAATCCGATTCAGCCAGATAGCCGCTCTTTGATGAACGTACCGTTCCGTCTGCGCGACGAAGGCCAGAACAAAGCATTTCTGGCCGGTGCTGAAAGTGCCGGACTGCTCAACCTGCAAGGGCATCGCTCCGTCGGCGGCATGCGCGCCAGCATCTACAATGCTGTGCCGGAAGCGGCCATTGACCGGTTGCTGGAATATATGGACGAGTTCGCGAAGAAAGGCTGAGTAGCGATGGTTGACTCGGGAAAGACGCTCACGGAGCTGAGAGATCAGATTGATGCGATTGATGGGCAGATTCTGGCGTTAGTCAGTGAGCGGGCCCGCTGTGCCCAGCAGGTTGCCGAAGTGAAGCTGCGGGATCATCCCAATGAAAACGTCGTGTTTTATCGCCCTGAGCGAGAAGCCCAGGTGTTACGCCGTATCATGGAACAAAATCCGGGTCCTCTGAAAGGCGAAGAGATGGCCCGCCTGTTTCGCGAAATCATGTCTGCTTGTCTCGCGTTGGAAAAGCCGATTCATGCGGCTTTTGCCGGTAGCGAGGGGAACTTTGCACATGAGGCGACGCTGAAGCATTTTGGGCGCTCCGTGCAGGCCTCCGCGCATTCGGGGGTCGAGGATGTATTTCGGGAGGTCGAAGCGGGTACTGTCCACTATGGCGTTGTTCCGGTTGAAACCTCCCGGGAAGGCGTTTTGGGTCCGACGCTGGATGTCTTTTTGCGCTCCCGATTACAGATTTGTGGTGAAGTCCAGGTGCGAACCCATCACCACGTGTTGAGTCACTCTGATCCAGCGACCCAACCCTTGCAAAAAGTGTATGGCATGCCGTGGGTCTTTTCGTCCTGCCGCCTTTGGTTGGATGAGCACTTGCCTGCTGTTGCGCGCATTCCTGTGACAACCTACGGTGAAGCCGCCAGTCGGGCGAAAGCAGATACTGCCGCTGCAGCGATTGGGGGGCAGCACTGCGCGGAGGTTTTTGAACTTCCCATCGCTGTCCACAACATTGAGGATTATCCTGATCAGACCGCCCGCTATCTGATCATCGGGCAGCAGGCAGTGCCAGCGAGCGGCAAGGATAAGACGTCGCTGCTATTTACCATTGTCAATGAGCCAGGGGCGCTTTACCGGATGTTGGAGCCGCTTTACCGGCACAATGTCAGTGTGGCGCGGATTGATTCGCGTCCCTCTCCGCTCGGTGAGCGTCGCTGCCATTTCTTTATTGATGTGCTGGGGCATCATGATGATGCTGCGTTCCAGGTGGCCTTGCGGGAGATCGAAAAAAATGTCGTCGATATCCGGGTGTTGGGTGCTTATCCTGAAGCGGTCATGTGATTCACTGTTCTGGTGTGATGAACTGTTTAAGAGAGTACAACGTTAATGAGTAACCCATATCTTTCGCTGGCCATTTCCCCGGTACACGGTGTCAGCCCTTATGTGCCTGGCAGGCCGGCCGAATCCCTGCAGCGGGAGCTGGGGTTAACCTCGATTGTTAAATTGGCGAGTAATGAGAATCCGCTAGGCCCAGCGCCTGCCGTTTTTGAGGCAATTCAGCGGGCCAGCCGGGAGTTAGGGCGCTATCCCGATGGCGGTGGTTTTCGGCTCAAGGCCAAATTATCACAGCGCCTGGGGTTGGCGATGGAGGCCTTCACCTTAGGCAATGGTTCAAATGATGTCCTGGAAATCATCGGCAGAACCTTTGCCGGGGCTGGCGACGAAGTCATTTATTCCGATTACGCCTTTGCTGTGTATGGACTGGTCACCCAGATCAGTGGCGCAACCGCCGTTGTGGTCCCCGCAAAGGACTGGGGGCATGACCTTGATGCGATGGCCGCCGCTGTCACCTCGAAAACCAAGTTGATATATCTGGCTAACCCGAATAATCCGACCGGAACCTGTTTCGATAATGACGCGCTTCAAGGGTTTCTGGCCAGGGTGCCTGAGCGGGTGCTGGTGGTGCTGGATGAGGCCTATTTCGAATATTTCGAAGATCAGGATCGCCCGGATGGCATCTCCTTTTTGGCACGCTATCCCAATCTGATCGTGTGCCGAACGTTTTCCAAAGCCTATGGGCTTGCGGCATTGCGCCTGGGGTATGCGGTTTCACATCCGGGTATTGCTGAACTGCTCAATCGCGTGCGTCAGCCATTTAACGTCAATACCCTGGCTCAGGAGGCCGGATTAGTGGCCCTGGATGACGACATGCACCTGCAGAAGAGTGTTGAACTTAACCGACAGGGCATGCAGCAGCTCACTGAAGGGCTGGCTGGGCTCAATCTAACTGTGATTCCCTCTCGCGCAAACTTTTTAACGGTGCAGGTTGGGCGTGCAGCAGAGATCAATCGTGCGCTTTTGAATAAAGGCGTGATTGTCCGGCCATTGGATGGCTACGGCATGTCAGAATGGTTGCGTGTCTCCATCGGATTGGCTGAGGAGAACCAACGTTTTTTAGAGGCGCTGACGGATGTCCTGGCTGAGTTAGGTGTGGCAGGGCACTGAATGGAATTGAAGGTAGCGCGAATCGGTGTTGTTGGCCTGGGATTAATTGGTGGATCGTTCGCCCTCGCCGTGCGACGCTATCTGCCTGATGTATATATCGCGGGTTATGATGCCCGACTGTCAGAAATGACATTGGCCAAACGCCTGGGGGCGATAGATGAGTTGGCGCCGTCTGTCGAATGGCTGGCGGCCCAGGTGGATTTGTTGATGTTGGCGGTGCCTGTTCAGGCCATGCGATCTGTTTTAGCGGCGATTCGTTCGGTGAATCGACCCGAAGTGCTGATCAGTGATGTGGGCAGTGTCAAAGGGGTCGTGGAAGAGGCGTTTAACTCAGTTTTTGGTGAGTTGCCTCCGCGCGCGGTGCTGGGACATCCAATCGCCGGGTCAGAGAAGAGTGGTATGGCGGCGGCCCGTGTTGAACTGTTTCAGCGGCACAAGGTGATTTTGACACCGATCGAAACGACAGACCTGCAGGCACTGGCCGTGATGCGCCAGTTGTGGCAGACCCTGGGGGCTGAGGTGTTGGAAATGTCACCCCGGCACCATGACGAAGTGTTGGCAGCCACCAGTCATCTGCCGCATCTGCTGGCATTTTCACTGGTGGATACGCTTGCGGGCAAAGACGACAACAAAGAAATCTTTCGCTATGCTGCCGGCGGCTTTCGGGACTTTACCCGAATTGCGGCCAGTGATCCGATCATGTGGCGGGATATCTTTCTGAGTAATCGCGATGCGGTGCTGAAAGCACTGGATCAGTATGTCGATGGGCTGGGTCATCTGCGCGCTGCCATTGCGGCGGGTGATGCCCGGTTCATGATGGGTGTGTTTTCCAGAGCCAAAGTGGCGCGGGAACATTTTTCCAAGATGTTGGAACAGAAGTCGTATAAGAGTATGAATCAGGAAAAACGAATAACCTTTGTTGCCCAATCCAAAGGGCCGGTCTGTGGTGATATCCGCGTGCCGGGTGATAAATCAATCTCCCATCGTTCCATTATGCTGGGTTCGCTGGCGGAAGGCGTGACCGAGGTTGAGGGTTTTCTTGAGGGTGAGGACGCTCTGGCGACCTTGCAGGCTTTTCGCGACATGGGTGTGGTCATTGAAGGCCCGGATCGTGGCAAGGTGACTGTTTATGGTGTTGGGTTGAACGGGCTTAAACCGCCTGCAGGCAGTCTGTATCTGGGTAACTCGGGTACGTCCATGCGACTGTTGACCGGACTTCTCGCTGCGCAGGCGTTTGATACGGAACTGACGGGCGACGCCTCGTTGAGCAAACGTCCGATGGAGCGCGTTGCGGGACCTCTGCGGAAAATGGGCGCCAAAATCGAGACCGGTGAAAATGGGCGGCCTCCGGTTCGCATTTCAGGTGGACAGCGCCTGAAAGGGATGCACTACGATATGCCTGTGGCCAGTGCACAGGTGAAATCCGGTATTTTATTGGCGGGTTTGTATGCTGAAGGCGAGACTTCGGTCAGTGAGCCGGCCCCGACCCGGGATCACAGTGAGCGCATGTTGAGAGGCTTTGGTTACGATGTCCGGGTTGACGGCAATCGGGCCAGTCTCACGGGTGGCGGGTGCCTCAAGGCCACCCGTATCGATGTACCTTCCGATATTTCGTCAGCCGCCTTTTTCCTGGTTGCCGCCTCGATAACCCCTGGATCAGATCTGACCTTGCGTCATGTCGGCATCAACCCCACCCGTACGGGTGTTATCGACATTCTGCGCATGATGGGCGCAAACATTGAATTGTCGAATCTGCGGGAAGTGGGCGGTGAGCCGGTGGCCGATATTCGCGTGCGATACGCGCCCCTGAAAGGTATTCAGATTCCTGAGGCACTGGTGCCATTAGCGATCGACGAATTTCCCGTGCTGTTCATTGCGGCGGTCTGTGCCGCGGGCGAAACCGTGCTGACGGGGGCTGAAGAGTTGCGTGTGAAAGAGAGTGACCGTATTCAGGTCATGGCGGATGGTTTAAAGCAGTTGGGTGTTGAAACCGACGTGCTGAAGGATGGGATTCGTATTCAGGGTTCGGATCTGCAGGGCGGACGGGTCGATAGTCATGGCGATCACCGCATCGCGATGGCGTTTTCGGTTGCGGCGCTGCGGGCGAAAGGGGATATCACCATTCTGGACTGTGCCAATGTCGCAACGTCTTTTCCTGGGTTTGTGGAGTTGGCAAATGAATCCGGCTTTTCCATCGAGACCTTGAGCGAGGGGTAGGCAGCCATGGTTCCGGTGATTACGATAGACGGGCCGTCCGGCGTTGGAAAAGGTTCGATTGCACAAATGCTGGCCCGTCAACTGGGGTGGCATTTACTGGATTCCGGTGCACTGTACCGATTAACGGCCTTGTCTGCTCTCAGGCAAGGTCTTGATCTCGCGGATGCAGATGCAGTGGCCACGGCTGCGCGGGATCTTCCTGTGACCTTTACGGCGGGAGAGCCGGGGGAGCCGGTAGCGGTATTGTTGAGCGGTGAGGATGTCACGCGGGAAATTCGTACGGAAGCGTGCGGGAAGGCGGCCTCAACCGTGGCGGTATATCCCCTGGTGCGCCAGGCTTTGCTGCAGCGGCAGCGGGATTTTCAGCGTTTGCCGGGTCTGGTTGCCGATGGCCGCGACATGGGAACGGTCATCTTTCCAGAGGCCCTCTGCAAGGTTTATATGACCGCTTCGGCAGAGGTTCGGGCACAACGACGCTATGATCAGTTGAAGCGGCAAGGCGAGAGTGTTAAAATCTCGCACCTTTTAAAAGAGATTCAGGACAGAGACGCTCGGGATATGGGGCGGGTGGAAGCACCCCTCAGGCCAGCGGAAGACGCGGTTATCATTGATACCTCGTCGCTGACACTGGACGAAGTGCTCGCTGCAGTCTTGAAAGTATGGTCTGAAAAACAGGCCTGATTTCAATTCCTTAGGCTCGAAATGGCCTCTTTCCTTTCTTTTTCAGGTGATGTCCGGGGATTATCCAGCACAGTCCCGGGCCTTATTTTCGTTTAACAGACCATGCCGGCTGGGAGCATGGATTTATGATGATCAACAGGATTTAGAATGAGCGAGAGCTTTGCCGAACTTTTTGAAGAAAGTTTAAAACAAATCGACATGCAGCCCGGTTCCATCGTGCGTGGTACCGTTGTCCAGATCGACCATGATTGGGTTACCGTCAATGCCGGTCTGAAATCTGAAGGCGTTATTCCTCTGTCACAGTTCCTTAACGATAAAGGTGAGCTGGAGCTTTCAGTCGGTGATGAAGTAGACGTCGCCCTTGATGCAGTTGAAGATGGTTTCGGTGAGACTCGCCTTTCACGTGAAAAGGCCAAGCGTCACGAAGCTTGGAAAGACCTCGACAAGGCTCACTCAGATGCGGCTGTTGTTATGGGTATCATCAATGGCAAGGTCAAAGGTGGATTCACCGTTGAGTTGGGCGGTATCCGCGCGTTCCTGCCGGGGTCACTGGTCGATGTTCGCCCGATTCGCGACACGGCTCACCTGGAAGGCAAGGAACTGGAATTCAAAGTTATCAAGCTGGACCAGAAGCGCAACAACGTTGTTGTTTCCCGTCGCGCTGTTCTCGAAGCCGAAAACAGTGCCGAGCGCGAAGCGCTCCTGCAGAACCTGCAGGAAGGCCAGTCTGTCAAAGGTATCGTCAAGAATCTTACCGATTACGGAGCCTTCGTTGACCTGGGCGGCGTAGACGGTCTGCTCCACATCACGGACATGGCCTGGAAGCGTATCAAGCATCCAAGCGAAATCGTCAATGTTGGCGACGAGATCGATGTGAAGGTTCTGAAATTCGATCGCGAGCGCAATCGTGTGTCTCTGGGTCTGAAGCAGCTGGGCGAAGATCCCTGGTTGGATATCAAGGCGCGTTACCCCGAGAATACCCGTGTGGTCGCTCGTGTAACCAATCTGACCGATTACGGCTGTTTTGCTGAAATCGAAGAGGGCGTTGAAGGTCTGGTTCACGTGTCTGAAATGGATTGGACCAACAAGAACGTTCATCCTTCCAAGATCGTTCAGTTGGGCGATGAGATTGAAGTGATGATTCTGGATATCGACGAAGAGCGTCGTCGTATCTCTCTGGGTATCAAGCAGTGTCATGCTAACCCCTGGGAAGAGTTCTCCAGCAAGTACAACAAAGGCGACAAGATCAGTGGTAAGATCAAGTCAATTACTGATTTCGGGATCTTCATCGGTCTGGAAGGTGGTATTGACGGTCTGGTTCACCTGTCTGATATCTCCTGGCACGAAACAGGTGAAGAGGCCGTTCGTCGCTTCAAGAAAGGCGATGATTTGGATACCATGATCCTGTCAATCGATCCAGAGCGTGAGCGTATTTCTCTGGGCGTTAAGCAGCTGGAAAGCGATCCGTTTGCTGAGTACACCCAGCTGAACGACAAGGGTGCGATTGTTCGCGGTACCGTTAAGTCAGTTGAAGCCAAGCAGGCGATCATTGCGCTGAACGATGACGTTGAAGCCATCCTGAAAGCGTCTGAGTTGTCTCGTGATAAAGTTGAAGATGCGAGCAAGATCCTGAGTGAAGGTGATGAGGTTGAGGCCAAGATCATCAGCGTGGATCGTAAGAATCGCACCATCAACTTGTCAGTCAAGTCTAAGGACATCGACGACGAGAAACAGGCCATGCGAGATGTGCGTGAAAAGCAGAACGAAGCTCAGGGCCCGACCACCATCGGTGATCTGATCAAAGAGCAGCTGCAACAACAGCAGTAAGCTTGCTTCGAAAAAAACGGGCTATATGCCCGTTTTTTTTGTGTTTTTTCAAACCTCTCCTATACTTTTTTCATGGCTTCATAAGGGAAGTTTCCATGACTAAATCTGAATTGGTTGAGCTGATTGCATCCAAGCAGCCACAATTGTCGGTAAAAGATGTTGAGTTGGCGGTTAAAAGTCTGATTGAGCACATGGCTCAGGCCTTGTCCCAGGGGCAGCGCATTGAGATTCGTGGCTTTGGCAGCTTTAGCCTGCATTATCGTGCACCTCGGGTGGGGCGAAACCCCAAAACGGGCGAAACGGTCAAGTTAGATGCGAAATATGTTCCGCACTTTAAGCCTGGCAAAGAGCTGCGGGATGAAGTAAACGACAGTTTGAAGGCGGGATATTGATCCTGTCTTTCTGTTCATGGCTTCGGGCCCTCTTTTGAGGGCTTAACCTTTTCGTTACAGTGAGTTCCTTGTGCTAATATACCCGCCATTCACAGGGTAGTCAGGGGTCACTATGTCTAAAATCAAAAATATTCTCGGCATTATCATTATTGCGGCGCTTGTTATTGTGGGAGTCGTGTTCGCGCTCCTTAATGAAACAGCCGTTCCGCTTGATCTCTTCTTTCTCGTTACACCGCCCGTCCATATCTCGCTGCTGGTTTTTGCTGCTTTCGCAGTTGGCTTATTGATTGGCATGATGGTGACTGGCGTAACGGTCATGAAGGTGAAGGTTAATGCCCGTCGGCGTCAGCGTGAAGCGGCAACGGCGTTGTCTAAAGCCTAGGTTAATTCAATGGATCTGGTACTGGAATGGTTGGTGATCGTTGTCGCCATCGGCATTGGCTGGTGGTTGGGCCGTCTTCAACGTAAAACCCAGGTCCATGTCGAGGCAGCCCCTCGTAAGCATCGTTACCCCAAAGCCTTTCATTATCTTTTTGATGCCTATGATTCTCCAACACTGGATTCGTTCATCCAGACGCTTCCGGTAAATCGGGATACCATCCATTTACATTTGGCGCTGGCGAATTATTTTCGCCGGAAAGGGGAAATCGAGAAGTCGACGTCGATCCATCAAAGTCTGTTATCGCATCCGGAAGCAAAGTCTACCTTTTCGGATCGTATTACGTTTGAGCTGGCTCAGGACTATATGGCTGCAGGTCTCTATGATCGGGCTGAAAGCCTGTTTCTGGAGCTTTCGCTTTCACGGGAGTGGAAAGAATCTGCCGTCGATCGCTTGCTGGAAATTTACGAGCATGAAAAGGATTGGGGTATTGCTCGGGACAAAGCGCTGGTTCTCGACCTGAAGCGCAACCGCAAGACGCAGGTGCGGGTGGCACATTATTGCTGTGAGATGGCCGAAAGAGCGTTGCGCAGACAGGATCTGGGGGAGGCGCGTCATCTGCTCAAAGAGGCACTTGGCTACGACCGTTATTCCGTGAGGGTTAGCCTGCTTACTGCGCGATTGCTGATGTTGCAAGAGGCGTGGGACGAAGCGTTGACGGAATTGAAGCGTTTGGAGCAGCAGGATGCTTTGTTTCTGGTGGAGGCTATCCCGTTGATTCAGGAAGCCTGCGCGAAATTATCCGATCCGCAGAAGCGTCTCAGGATTCTGCAGCGGATCTGGGGCTTGCAACCGTCCTCGCGTACCATGGTGGCTTTGGCGCTTGCGATAGCGGAAGCCTCTGGGAACAATAACGAGGCCATCGAATTTTTATTGGGGCAGCTGGACGAACACCCTACGCTGGGAGGTGTTCGCGCCTTACTTACGCTGTTAATGCCCTTTGCTGAGTCAGAGCCGCAGCGCTGGATCCAGATTATTAAAGGGGTGCTGGACTCGCTGCTGGAAAAGAGTCAGGCCTATTGTTGCACGCAGTGTGGTTTTGCCGGGCGGCACCTGCATTGGCAGTGTCCGAGCTGCAAAAGTTGGTCAACGATCAAACCCGTACCCTGGAGTTAAATCTCAAAACGGTGGGGTGGCCATCGTGGGCGATTTTATTTTATGGAGCAAACATGAGTTCAATGCTGTCCCCTGGTGACAAGGCTGCAGACCCTAAGGTTATTGTGGCTTTGGATTTTGATCATCTGTCTGCGCTGGATGCGCTGATCGATCAATTGGAACCAGGCTCCTGCCGCTTAAAGGTTGGGAAGGAGTTGTTTACCACCTTCGGACCACCGGTGGTCGAAAGGCTTATTCAGAAAGGGTTTGATGTGTTTCTGGATCTCAAGTTCCATGACATTCCGAATACGACGGCGCAAGCTGTGCGCGCAGCGGCGCGCATGGGGGTTTGGATGGTCAATGTGCATGCCTCAGGGGGGAGGGCCATGATGAGCCGTTGCCGGGAGGTGTTGGCGGGCGAGTCTTATCAACCTTTGCTGATCGCGGTTACGGTATTAACCAGTCTGTCAGCGAGCGAGGTCAGCGAAATTGGCTATCCAGGCACGCCCGATGATGTTGTCAGTCATTTGGCCAGGCTTGCGCAGGATAGCGGTATGGATGGGGTTGTCTGTTCCGCCCGTGAAGCTGAACGACTCAAAGCAGAACGAGGGGCGCGATTTTGTCTGGTGACTCCTGGCATTCGTCCGGTTGGGAGTGCAACTAACGATCAGGTTCGTGTGGTAACCCCAGTCGATGCGCTGAGACAGGGAAGTCATTATCTGGTGATTGGGCGACCGATAACGCAGTCAAAAGAGCCTGCTGCAGTGTTGGCAGAGATCAATCGACAGATTCAGTTGATGTGCTGATAGGCGGTAAAAGGTTGGCTCCCCGAGCTGGACTCGAACCAGCGACCCAATGATTAACAGTCATTTGCTCTACCAACTGAGCTATCAGGGAACTATGACGCTCATTTTACCATAATGGCTCAGGGTGGCAAGCCCTGAGCGGGAGGCGTGGGAGGGCGTAATATGTTAGAATGCTTATCGTTTTCGCATTCAGGAACTCTCTATTATGTCCAATACGACGACACCCGCGACCACCCATCGACTAAAACTGCGCACCCTTAAACTGTCTGATTATGATGCGATCAAGAGCATCATGGATCGCGTTTACACTATTTTTGGTGGCGCGTGGCCCAAGTCCAAATTCACCGCCATGCTCAACCGTTTCCCGCAGGGTCAGATTGGTGTAGAAGATAACGGGGTCATCATTGCGGCTGCATTCGCCGTGATCGTCGATTATCAGGCCTTTGGTGATGATCATACCTATTCCGAAATCACCGGGGATGCCTCACTGACGACGCATGACCCTAACGGTGATGTGCTCTACGGCGTAGACGTTTTTGTCGATCCTGAATATCGGGATATGCGTTTGGGGCGTCGCTTATACGATGGTCGCAAGGAACTCTGTCGCCGTCTGAACCTTAAGGCGATTCTGGCGGGGGGGCGTATTCCGGGGTACAAGGATCACGCGGCTAAAATGACGCCGGAAGAGTACATTGAGGCGGTTAAAGTCAAAGCGTGTTATGACCCGATTCTGACCTTTCAGCTCAATAACGAGTTCGATGTGAAACAGGTCATTCACGCTTATCTGCCGGAGGATAAAGAGTCCAAGGGCTATGCAACGCTGCTGGAGTGGGTTAACCATGACTACAAAGCGGTGAAGCCGAAACTGGTGGGACAGCTCAAAACGCAGGTGCGTGTCGGGGTTGTGCAGTGGCAAATGCGTACGGTGGAAACCTTTGAAGACTTCATGCAGCAGGCAGAGTTTTTTATCGATGCGCTGGCAGGATACAACGCCGACTTTGCGCTGTTTCCGGAATTCTTCAACGCCCCGCTCATGGGCCTGGGTGAAAATCCCCGTGATTCAGCCAGTGCCATCCGGGTGTTGGCCAGCTTTACCGAACGCACAGTGGCCGAGATGTCGCGTCTGGCCCTGGCCTACAACATCAACGTCATCAGTGGGTCCATGCCGCTGATCAAGGATGGCACCTTATATAACGTGTCTTACCTGTGTCATCGGGATGGTCGGATTGATGAACAATACAAATTGCACATCACACCGAGTGAGTGGCGGTACTGGGCGATGAAAGGGGGCGACCAGCTTCGGGTCTTCGATACGGATGTGGGCAAGGTCGGCATTCTGATCTGCTATGACTCTGAATTCCCGGAACTGGCGCGAATGCAGGCCGAAGAAGGGATGCAGATTCTGTTTGTGCCTTTCTGGACGGATACCAAGAATGGCTACCAGCGGGTGCGCTATTGCTCGTTGGCGCGCGCTATCGAGAACGAATGCTATGTGGTCATTGCGGGCAGTGTCGGGAATTTGCCCCGTATTGAGAATGTGGATATTCAATATGCCCAGTCGGCGGTATTCAGTCCCTCAGATTTTCCGTTTCCCCACGACTGTATTGTTGCGGAAAGTACGCCGAATACGGAAATGACCCTAATCTGCGATCTGGACTTGTCCAAGCTGAAGCAGCTGCGCCATTCCGGTTCGGTTCGCAATATGTATGATCGTCGTATGGATCTGTATCGCATCCACTGGTTGGCAGATGATGACAGTGAGTTGCAGGGTAACTGGTCGGAGGATGTCAGTAAAAAGTCCTGACAGTTCTGCAGATCGAAGAAAATAGCCCCGGCCTTCAGGCCGGGGTGTGCTGCTCAAGCCTGCTGTTTTAGCCCTTTTTCAGGATGCGAGCGATACGCTCCATCGCCTGCTCGAGGTTTTTCATGCTGGTGGCGAAGGATAGGCGCAGATAGCCTTCCAGTCCGAAGGCCGACCCGGGCACCATGGCGACTTCCGCTTCTTTCAGCAGGAATTCGGCCAGATCCAGATCGTTGTTCAGTGTCGGCGACGCATCAATCACGCCCTGAAAATTAGGGAAGGCATAGAAGGTCCCGTCGACTGGCAGACAGCTGACACCCGGCATGTCGTTCAGCGCTGCAACCACGAAGTCGTGACGCTTCTTGAACTCGGTTACCATCATGTCGATAAAGTCCTGCGAACCGTTCAGGGCTGCAACGGCGGCCGCCTGTGAAATCGACGTCGGGTTGGAGGTGCTTTGGGACTGTACGTTCTTCATGGCATTGATTGCCTTCACCGGGCCGGCGGCATAACCAATTCGCCAACCTGTCATGGAGTAGGCTTTGGATACCCCGTTCAACACGAAGGTACGCTCATAGAGGTCAGGGCAGAGGTTCAGAATGTTTTTGAACGGCTTGCTGCGATCCCAACGCACATGCTCGTACATGTCGTCGGTAACAACCATCACAGAGGGGTGCTTTCGCAGGACCTCGCCCAAGGCCAGAAGTTCCTCGTCGGTGTAATGCATCCCGGTCGGGTTGGAGGGGCTGTTGATCACCACGAAGCGCGTCCTGGCGGTGATGGCGGCTTCCAGTTGTTCCGGCAGCATCTTGAAACGGGTCTTATCAGAGGTTTCAATAATCACGGGTACGGCGTCGGCAATGATAACCATGTCCGGGTAGGATACCCAGTACGGTGCCGGGATGATGACTTCATCCCCTTCGTTAAGCAGGGCCAGGGCCAGGTTGAAGAAGCTTTGCTTGCCACCACAGCTCACCAGAATCTGGTTGGCCCGGTAATCCAGGCCATTTTCGCGCTTGAATTTGTCGATGATGGCCTTTTTCAGGGCAGGGGTTCCGTCCACGGCGGTATATTTGGTTTGTCCACCGTTAATCGCAGCGATTGCAGCGTCTTTGATGTGCTGGGGCGTGTCGAAGTCCGGCTCTCCCGCGCCGAGACCGATAATATCTTTGCCCTCTGCTTTCAATTGCGCTGCCCGATTGGTTACAGCCAAGGTGGGAGATGGTTTGATGGCTTGTACACGACGGGAGAGCTGGATGTCCAATGCAATGCTTCCTCAAGTTGGTTGAAAAGTGCATAGTATAAAACGCTTGAGCTTTCCAATTCATCGGTATTTTGTCGCATGAGCAAATTTTCCTTGAAATCGCCCTACCAACCGGGCGGTGATCAACCGACGGCCATTGCCCAACTGACCGAAGGGCTGGAGTCGGGCCTGCTGCATCAGACCCTGTTAGGGGTAACCGGGTCGGGCAAGACCTTCACGATGGCCAATGTGATTCAAAACGTTCAGCGCCCCACCATTGTGATGGCGCACAACAAAACGCTGGCCGCCCAGCTTTATGGTGAGTTCCGGGAGTTTTTCCCCGAGAATTCGGTCGAATACTTTGTCTCGTATTATGACTACTACCAGCCCGAAGCCTACGTTCCGGCGTCGGACACCTTTATCGAGAAGGATTCGGCGGTCAACGAGCACATTGAGCAGATGCGTCTGTCCGCGACCAAGGCGTTGATGGAGCGGCGGGATGTCATCATTGTTGCCACCGTGTCTGCGATTTATGGCTTGGGAGATCCTGAGTCCTATCGGAAAATGATGATCCACCTGGATCGTGGCGATCAGGTCGATCAACGGACCTTGCTGCGACGTTTGGCTGAACTTCAATACACCCGTAATGATACCGAGCTGCATCGCGCCAATTACCGGGTGCGCGGCGATGTAATCGATGTGTATCCTGCTGAATCCGAGAGCGAGGCCCTGCGAATTGAGTTGTTCGATGATGAAATTGATTCGCTAAGCTGGTTCGATCCGCTGACGGGACGGGTTTCACGTAAGGTCCCACGTGCGACGATTTACCCTAAAACCCATTACGCCACCCCGCGCCAGATCATTCTGAACGCCACCGAAAGCATCAAGCTTGAATTGGCCGAACGTCTGGAGCAGTTGCGTGGACTGTCTAAATTGGTGGAAGCCCAACGCTTGGAAGAGCGCACCCGTTACGATCTCGAAATGATGTACGAGCTGGGTTACTGCAGTGGCATTGAAAACTACTCGCGCTATCTGTCGGGTCGGGCACCTGGCGAGCCGCCGCCCACCCTGTTTGAATATATCCCGCCCGATGCGGTGCTGTTTCTGGATGAATCCCATGTGACCGTTCCCCAGATCGGGGCCATGTTCAAGGGTGACCGATCCCGCAAGGAAACGCTGGTTGAATATGGGTTTCGCTTACCCTCGGCCCTTGATAACCGGCCATTGCGCTTTGACGAATGGGAACGGCTGGCTCCGCAGATGATTTTCGTGTCAGCGACTCCAGGCAAGTATGAGGACGAGCACAAAGGCCAGGTAGTTGAACAGGTCGTGCGGCCGACAGGCTTGGTGGATCCCGAGTTGGAGGTGCGTCCGGCAACCACTCAGGTAGACGATTTGTTGGGCCAGATCCGTGAACGGGTCGAGGTCAAAGAGCGCGTGTTGGTGACGACGCTCACGAAGCGTATGGCGGAGGATTTAACTGACTTCCTGCTTGAGCAGGGTGTGCGTGTACGTTACCTGCACTCGGACATTGATACGGTGGAGCGCGTAGAAATTATTCGGGATTTGCGGCTGGGAGAATTTGATGTACTGGTCGGCATCAACCTCTTACGGGAAGGGTTGGATATGCCCGAGGTGTCATTGGTGGCCATTCTGGATGCCGATAAGGAAGGGTTCCTGCGCTCAGACCGATCCCTGATTCAGACGATTGGGCGTGCTGCGCGGAATATTCGCGGCAAAGCTATTCTCTATGCGGATAGGGTCACCGGCTCGATGCAGCGGGCGATGGATGAGACCGAACGCCGTCGCCGTAAACAGATGGCTTTCAATGAGTTGCATGGTATCGTCCCGCAGGGGCTCAAGAAGTCTGTCGCCGATATTATGGAAGGCGCCGTGGTGCCTGGGCGTCGCAAGACGGCGGTCATGGGTTCAAAAGCCGTTGCTGAACCTCAGGCGGCCTATGCAATAGGTAAGGCTCCCGCATCGCCTGAAGCGCTTGCCAAAAAGCTTAGGGAATTGGAGGAAGCGATGTATGAGGCCGCTCGCCAACTCGATTTTGAAAAGGCAGCGCGTTTACGTGACGAGCTTCAGGCGCTGAAAAATCAAGGCTTTCGCTCGACAGAAGTAGTATCAGATTGAGTGCGCCGCTTGTGACTGTACTGCCAGAGGGGCTTGATTGGTCAGCCTTCTTTCTGTTGGGTGGCGCATCGTTTTTAGGTTCTCTGATGACGGCGGCCCTGGGCGTCGGCGGGGGTGCCTTTCTGTTGGTGGTCATGGCCGAGTTCGTCGCACCACTGGCGTTGATCCCGTTGCATGGACTGGTGCAGTTGGGGTCTAACGCTAATCGGTTGTGGCATACGCGCCAGCAGATCCTGCCCCGTGTGGTCTGGCCCTTCGCGTTGGGTGCTCTGGGGGCTGCTCTGGGAGCCGTCTGGTTTCTGGGCAAAATGGATCTGAACTGGGTGCCTGTGCTGGTTGCACTGTTTATTCTCTGGTTGTCCTGGGGGCCGATGCCGACACTTAATCTGGTCGAGAATCCGGGGCAGACCGCGCTAGGGGGATTTCTCACCACGCTGGCGAGCATGGTATTCGGTGCGACAGGTCCCCTGGTCTCGGCCTGGCTTGGTCGAAGCTTTGGTGATCGCCTGACCTATACGGCCTGTTTTTCCTTTTGTATGACCTGGCAGCACTTTCTGAAGATTCTCGTTTTTCTCTGGGCTGGCTTTAATTTCATGCCCTGGATGGGGCTCGCCGTGTGGATGATTGCACTTGGTTATGTGGGGACGCGCATAGGTTTGATAGGGCTACATCGGTTACCGGAAGACATGTTTCGAAAAATTTTCCGTTGGCTGCTGACTTTGCTTGCGTTGAGAGTGTTGTGGAAAGCGTGGGCTGATATAGTGAGCTGACAACCCGAATCAGGAGGATGCCATGAAAAAATCCAAGAAGCCCCGCGTTGCCTATCTCTGTATGGAATTTGCGCTTGCCAGTCACATTAAAACCTATTCAGGTGGCCTTGGCGTGCTGGCTGGCGATTACATCAAGGGTGCGAAGGATGCACGGCTTCCGATTGTTGGAGTGGGTTTGAAATGGAAACAGGGCTATACATCGCAAACGCTCGATTCTGAAGGAAAAGTTGTCGATAGCTTCAAAAATTATGACTACGACCACCTGGAAGATACCGGTAAGACGGTTAAAGTCACCATTCGGCGCCGGGAGGTCACGATTAAAATCTGGCGGGTGACGGGCTTTGGGGTGAGCGAGTTGTTGCTGCTGGACACGGATCACCCGGACAACGCCGATCGCCTGATTACCGGTCAACTATACGGCTGGTTCGGGGAGGAGCGGGTTGCACAGGAGCTTGTTCTGGGTGTCGGGGGCGTGCGTGCGCTGCAGGCATTCGGAATGGAGCCGGATGTCTATCATTTTAATGAGGGTCATGCGGTGCTGGCCGCGCTGGAACTGATTCGCCAGCGTCGGGAAAAAGGCGCGACTCTGGATGAGGCCAAAGCCTGGGCACGCCAGCATTGCGTGTTCACTACGCATACCCCCATCAAAGCGGGTAATGAGTCCCACCCGCACCAGCTGCTTCAATACCTGGGCGCTGATTTCGGATTAACCACGGAAGACATGCATGCCATTGGCGGCACGCCCTTCAATATGACCGTTGCGGCTTTGCGCGTGTCGCGGGCGGTGAATGCCGTCGCGCAACTTCACGCGGAGACCGCTGAAGCCATGTGGAAAGATATTGCAGATCGTCCACCTATTGTCGGTATCACAAACGGCATTCATCGCGGCACTTGGATGGATAAGCGAATCGACAAAACCGTTGAGGATCCTGCCGCGCTTTGGGCGCTCCATCAGACGCTTAAGACGGATTTGCTGAAGCTGATCGCCGAACGCACGGGCGTTCAGCTCAGACAGAACCGCCTGCTAGTCGGTTTCGCACGGCGTTCGACGCCCTACAAGCGTTCCAACCTGATCTTTCAAGCGGGTAAAAAGGTTCAGAAAGCCCTGGAGTCCGGAAAAATTCAGATTGTGTTTTCGGGCAAAGCGCATCCCCAGGATGATGGGGGGCGGCAGCTGGTTGAAGAGATTTTCGGCTACAGCCGCAAGATGGCGGAGTCAGTCGTCTTTCTTCAGGATTATGATATGGATATCGGTGCGGCCTTAACGCGCGGCTGCGATGTCTGGTTGAACAATCCGCGGCGGCCGCTGGAAGCCTGCGGCACTTCTGGGATGAAAGCGGCAATGAATGGCTGTTTGAATGTGAGCATCCTGGACGGCTGGTGGCCGGAGGCCTGTGAACATGGCGTTAATGGCTGGGCCATCGGCGATGACAAGGTGCCTGATTCTGCGGAGGCTCAGGATAAACGCGATGCACGTTTTCTTGGCAAGGTTCTGGTCGAAGAGGTTGTACCGACCTATTACGATGCACCTGAGAAGTGGATGAGCATGATGCAAGCCAGTATTCGTTCGACCCGGGAGGCCTTTTGCGTGACCACCATGTTACGCAATTACTACAAGCAGCTTTATTGAGTAGCAGGGCGAACCCATACACGCAGGTCGCGTAACCAGCTCACATCAGAGAGCCCCTGTCGAAGACGCTGTTCGACATCCGGGAGGGGGGTGGCCGCTGTCAGCAAGATTTCGAGGTCCAGGTGACCCCGCAGATAATGGATGGTCACCCGGTCAACCTTGAAGTCGAGCTGCCAGGGTTGCCAGCAGCGCTCCAGCGTATTGATCACCTCGGAGCGTTGCGGCAGCGGAATGTAGGTTTGTAATTGCTCGTCAATACCACCGTCATTTTCAGCATCCATGTGGAAGGTGATGTCCCTGATATGCTCATGGTCCGTGCGTAAACGGCGGGAAGCGCGCAGGCCAATGAAATGACCCTCGGAGATGCTGAGTTTAGGGGTGACCTGCAGGTGCATGTCAATCACGACATCGGGTCCAACATTGCGGCCCCTAAGGTAGTGGACATCCTTGACCCCTTCAACCGATTCAATGGTTTTGCGGTAATTGTCGAGTTCTTCGTCTGAAACGGCTGTTTCGACCAGCTCTTTGGCGCTCTTCCACGCGAGCTCGCCTCCAATTTTAGCGATCATCAGCGCAACCAGGGCGGCGGCAATTGGATCCAGCCAGGGGTAGCCCATCATGGCGCCCGCGGCGGCCACGAAAACAATGATCGAGGAGAACGCATCGCTGCGAGAGTGCCAGGCATTGGCGATGATCAGGTCGGATCGGTATTTCTTGCCATAGTGAAGGGTGTACCGATAGATCCATTCTTTGGAGAGAATAGAGGCGGCCGCCACGACAAGCACGGGCCAGCTCGGTACCTGGTCAGACTCTCCACTGAGCAGACGGTCAAAGCTGTCGTAAACCATGGCGCCGGCGACTGCGATCAGAAAGCTTCCCAGTACGACGGTGCCTAGTGTTTCAAATTTGCCGTGGCCATAAGGGTGGTCTGAATCGGGTTTCTGGTGCGCGTAGTGGGCCAGTGCGATGACCATGATGTCCGAAGCAGCATCCGTGAGGGAGTGAATGCCATCGGCAATCAGGGCGTAGGAATTGCCAAAAATGCCGACGACGACTTTGGCAACGGTCAGGGCAAGGTCGAGCGCCATGCCGATAATGGTAACCCTCTGAAGGGTCTTGACTTTCTCGTTGATTGCGTCAGGCATGAATGGTATGTTCCTCTGATCGGGATAAAGTTTACCACAGTTGGCGTGGTTGGGCCGGTAACTTTGCTTTCCGAAATTGCGCTGCTATATTGAACAAAAAACAATCAGAATAATGAGGCGGAAGCGTAGACTGCTGCCAGGGTTCTTTCGAGGGTGCCAAATGAAATCGTCCATAGAACGCAGAAATTTCCCCAGGCTTTCAACCTGCCTGCGTGTGCAGGTTGCAGGCACTGATCAGGCCCAGGATGAATGCTGGATTCGCGATATGTCCGAGGGGGGTGTTTTTCTACGGGCCAGTGAAGCGGGTCTGGAAGTAGGGCAGACGCTATACCTGCGTGTGCTCGGGCTGCTCCGCGATAAGGCGGTCGCGGTTCCTGCGCGCGTTGTGCGTTTGACCGGTGATGGCGTCGCCGTCAATTTCGTACACTGAGCCGATTCGTGTGCTGAGCTGGGGGTAAGTATATTTTCGCTTTCGCTTTTGTGGGCGAATGGTATACTTCGGCCCGTTAAAAACCAGCAGACCGGGTTATTCACGTGTCTTACGCGTTCGTTAAAAATTGCCTGTTCCGGATGGATCCGGAAACCTCTCATCATGTCACCCTTAAATCCATTCGTCTTGCTGAAAAGGCAGGTTTGTTAGGGCTTTTTGTCCCGCCTCCTGTGTCTCAGCCAGTTTCTTTGATGGGGCTACAGTTTCCTAATGCGGTAGGCCTGGCCGCTGGTCTGGATAAAAATGCAGAGTGTATTCGTGGCATGTCTCGCCTCGGGTTCGGTTTTATTGAAGTCGGCACGGTCACCCCACGACCGCAGGCGGGCAACCCCAAGCCCCGGCTTTTCCGAATTGAGGAGCGTGAAGGCATCATTAATCGCATGGGGTTTAATAACGAAGGTGTTGATTACCTGGTCAGGCAGGTTAAAGCGTCCAATTTCAAGGGCGTTTTAGGGATTAATATCGGGAAAAATAAGGATACCCCTGCAGAAAACGCACTGGAAGATTATCTGTATTGTCTGGAAAAGGTCTACGATCTCTCCTCCTACGTGACCATTAATATTTCGTCGCCCAACACGCCAGGCTTACGTGCCCTCCAGATGGGTGATTCGCTACAACAGCTCCTTGAAGGCTTGAAGGAGAAACAGCATTCGCTGTCGCGTTCACGCGGTCGCTATGTCCCTCTGGTGCTCAAAGTCGCGCCTGATCTCACTGAAGAGGAGATCGTGGCCGTTGCGACCCAGCTCAAAGCGTTTGAGATGGATGGTGTGATTGCGACGAATACGACGCTCTCCCGCAGTGGTGTTGAAGGCCTGCCGAATGCTAAGGAAACGGGAGGGCTTAGTGGTGCGCCATTGACGCAGCGTGCAACACAGATTCTCAAGACCTTGCGGGCAAATCTGGGTGATGGATTTCCGATCATTGCCTCGGGTGGCGTGATGAGCGCGCAGGATGCTATTGGGAAGCTGAATGCAGGTGCGCAACTGGTGCAGATATATTCAGGATTGATCTATCGTGGACCTGGATTGATCCGTGAAGTCGCTGAGGCGATTGCGGCGCGAGCTGAGGGCGTGTCGGTTTAGTCATCTCAGCGATGGGCCCACTAGCAGGGCCCATACTGGTTAAGGTCAATGTGACAGTTTGTTCAGGCGTAAAGGACTCGGGCTTGTTTATGAATGCCGGAGACCCCGGTTAGACCATCCCAGTTGTCAGATCGGCCTTCTCGCCAGCCGTTTAACCATTCCTGGCGCATTACGATATGGTTGGTAGGGCAGGAGTCCTTGGAGCGGCCACTGATACCCGCTTGATATCCTTTTGCAAAAGCTCTTTCAGCCATGTCGCGTTTATGTCTTCTCATGCGTTCTGGACCTCGATGCTGTTTTAGATAAAAGATGACAGGATTAGGGCAGAGTTTTGGTGGAGAATTTACCTCTTTTTTTTAGCGAACCCCTCCAGTAAAACGAAATCAGGCCCGCTTGTATACGATTTATTTGGCATATAGGCTGGGTGTTTTATGCTCAATCGGAATTTGACTGGGCTAAGCGACTGATCTGGCGTAAAATTCAGTCGCTGTAAGGAAAAATTAAAAACGTTTAAGTTAATAGGCGAGAAGTTGGCATGCAAAGCACATATTCGATTCTGGTTACCTGTCCCAAAGGCATCGAAGGACTGCTTGCTGACGAGTTGAAAATGCTCGGGCTGTCCGTGCTAAAGACGAATCCGCGAGGCGTGTTTCTGGATGTCTCGCTGGAATCCTTGCATCGGGTGCGGCTTTGGTCGCGTCTGGCAAATCGTATCTATGTGATATTAGGCGTCAGTCGCGAGGCCAATCGCAATGCCTTGCACCGGGTGGCTGAAGGCATTGATTGGTCGCGTTATCTCAAGCCAGAGTTCACGATATGGATAAGCGGGCAGGGGAATTATGGCGATCTTCGACATTCGGGCTTTGCCGCTCAGGTCGTGAAGGACGGTATCTTCGACGGGTGTCGACGCAAGGGTGTCTTGCTGCCTGAGCTAAAAGAGCAGGAGCAGACTCATCGAATTCATGTCAATGTCGGCAAAGAAACCTACATTTTGCTGGATGTGCTTGGCCAAAGTCTGCATCAGCGTGGCTATCGAATTGAGGGCGGTGCGGCGCCACTGAAAGAAAACCTTGCGGCGGCCTTACTGATACGGGCGGGCTGGCCGGGTGAGCGACAAGTGTTTATGGATCCGATGTGCGGATCGGGAACCTTACTGATTGAGGCGACCTATATGGCCCTGGATCAGGCTCCTGGCTTGCTGGCGTCATTCAAGGCGCCGGTTGATCCGCTTATACGGGATGAAGCGTTAACGGCTCGGCTGTATAACGAGGCTTTGGATCGGCAGAGGGTGGCTGAAGGGATTTGGAAAGGGGCTGTGCTGGGCAGTGATCTCAGCCCGGAAGCGCTTGCCATTGCCTCCCGCAATATCGCCAGGGCCGGCCTTGCTCGCTTTATCTCGGTGCGCGCTGATGATGCAGGCAGGGTTCTGCCGCCCGATGCGCGAGCGGGGCTGTTAGTGACCAATCCTCCTTATGGCGAGCGTTTGGGGCAGAAAACCGAGTTGCTGAGTCTCTATCGCGCTTTGGGGGAGCATTGGCGTAAACATTTTGGAGGCTGGCGAATCGGCGTCTTTACGTCGCAGGAGGACCTTGCGCGTGAGATGGGCCTGAGTCCTGATAAAGTCTATCGTCTGGCCAATGGGCCATTGGACGCACAGTTAGCGCTCTATGATATCCACGCCCTCGAAGATAAGCGTAAACACCAGCAGCAGGTCGCTGAACGCCTTGCTCAGCAGGAAGGTTCTCCTAACGCCGAGCCGGAGTGGAGTGATCAGGCTCAGATGCTGGTCAATCGGCTGAAAAAGAACTTGAAGAAACGTAAACCCTGGGCGGAGAAAAACCGTTTGGAAGCCTGGCGTCTATACGATGCGGATATGCCTGAATATGCCGTTGCGATTGATCTCTATGGGGATCATGCCTTGGTTCAGGAATATGCCCCGCCCAAATCGATCGACCCCCAGAAGGCGGCTGCGCGATTGAAAGATGTCATGGCGGTTGTGCCCCATGTTCTGGGTATTCCACGGAAGCGCATCGCGCTCAAGCAACGCATGCGGCAGAAAGGTAAGGCGCAGTACGTTAAATTGAGTGAGCAACGCAAGGAATTTCCGGTTGTCGAGAATGGTGTGCGTTTGCTGGTGAATCTGGAAGATTATCTGGACACAGGCGTGTTTCTGGATCATCGACCGACACGGTTCTACATTCAGCAGCATGCCAGAAATCTCCGTTTCCTGAATTTGTTTTGCTATACCGGCGCCGCCACCGTGCATGCATGCGCGGGGGGCGCGAGAGAAACCTGCAGTGTGGATCTGTCACAAACCTATCTGGATTGGGCTGAGCGTAATCTCACGTTGAATGGGTTTGCCTCTAAAACCAATCGCATTGTACGTGCGAATGTCATGGAATGGCTGTCTGCTGAAAAGTCCCTGTTTGACTTGATCTTTGTCGATCCACCCACGTTTTCCAATAGTAAGCGCATGGAGGGTGTTTTTGATGTTCAGCGAGATCATGTGGCCCTGTTAGACCTGGCGATGAGTCGGCTCAGTCCCAAGGGGCTGTTGATATTTTCAACAAATTTCCGCAAGTTTGTGCTGGATGAAGGATTGGCGCTGCGCTATCAGATCGAGGAAGTGACGGCGAAGTCGATTCCTGAAGATTTTGGGGTGGCGTCGCGTATTCACCGATGCTGGCAACTCCGCAAGCCTGTTGTAAAAGAGACCCGGCCGTGGGGCTAATAAGGCAGGGCCCGCGTGGGGGCCCAACCTGCATAGGCTTTAGTATTCGTAGCGAACGCCGAAATTGAGGTCTTTCGTGTCGATGGCAGTTAGTGAGTCGGCGTGCAGGCGGCCGTAATCCATAAAGAAGTGAAACTTTTTATAGATGCGAACGCTTCCGCCGAGGAGGAAGCTGGGGCTGAAACTGCTTTCGACCAGGTCACCCGGAATTACGGGGTAGGCTGAGGGGTTGACTTTGTTGGCCGTCGCAACCAGGTGCGTAAATCCAAACATGCCATAGAGCGCCATGTAGTCAGTCACCGGATATTCGGCGCCAAAGTAACCGCTGTAATATTGGTCAATACTGGCACTGAGGCCTGGCGCAATTTCTTTTTCCTGGCCGCCAAAGCCCATGCGGAACTCAGCTTTAAAGTAGTCCGTGATGTAGGTGCCGAAATTCAATGTACCGGCATTACTCTTGGTATCGGATGCGTTGCCCTTCTGAACGTTTTTAATCTCAAGCTGGGTCACTGCAATCCCGGCATAGGCGACATCATCTTTGACGCCCGCCGTTGCCGTGAGAGCAAAGGACATGGCGAGACCCAATGCGAGTAGCTGTCCTAAACTACCAGGTCGTTTTTGCTTCCAGTTGTGCCCCACAGTCCCCTCCAGGCCAAATCATTCCGAGAAGAAGCGCATTCTTACCTAGAAAGCCCCTCGGGTCACGGAAAATTATCACACTTTACACCGAGCACGTGTTTAAGATGAGGTGTCGACGCGCCCTGCTGAGGTTCATGCCTGCGCAGAATGCTACACTACACCCAGAATCCACTATGCCCAATGAGGAACCCCTGATCCAATGAACCGTACTCAAACTGAATTTAACCGGGAGCTGATGACCTTCCTGGCAGAATCTCCTACACCGTTTCATGCTGTCGCGAATGCTTTGAAAGCCCTTCAGGCAGCAGGCTATGAATTACTGGATGAGGGGGCGCTTTGGAACCTGAGCCCAGAAGGGCGTTATGTCGTGCTGCGCAATGGTAGCGCACTCGTTGCCTTTACGGGCGCTGTGTTGAACACGGTGAAGGATTTGCAGAATGATGCGGTCCATAGCCAGGGCGTGCGGTTGTTCGGTGCGCATTCTGACAGCCCCTGTCTGCGGGTAAAGCCCAATCCGGCATTGCTGCGCAAAGGCTTCTTCCAATTGGGGGTTGAGATCTACGGGGGTGTGCTCCTGTCACCCTGGTTTGACCGGGATCTTTCGTTGGCGGGGCGGGTGGTGTTTGAGGACACGGACGGCGCTGTGAATAGTCGTCTGGTGGATTGGAAACGTCCGGTGGCATTGATTCCCAGCCTCGCGATACATCTGGACCGCGAGGTCAATAACAGTCGCTCGATCAATCCTCAGAAAGAGCTACCGCCTATCCTGTTCCAGACAGCGAACACGAAAGCCGGGGAATTCCGGGATATTGTACAGACAGAGCTAAAGCAGACTTATCCAGATCTTTCTGTGGCCCGTGTGCTGGACTACGAACTCTCTTTCTACGATTGCCAGCCGCCGGCACTGGTGGGGCTGCATGAGGATCTGATTACCTCGGCACGGCTCGATAACTTGCTGAGTTGTTTCATCGGCTTGCGTGCGCTGTTGGACGTTGAGCATCACTACCCATGTCTCCTGGTGCTGAACGACCACGAAGAAGTTGGCAGCAATTCAGCGGAGGGAGCATCCGGTTCGTTGGTGCAATCTGTTCTGAACCGGGTTTTTGGCTCGGACGAACAGACCTACGCGCGGGTGCTCAGTCGATCAATGCTGATATCGGCAGATAATGCCCACGGCGTGCATCCCAATTACTTGGAGCGCCACGATGAGTCTCACGGTCCTTTGCTCAATGCGGGTCCGGTCATCAAGGTCAACGCGAACCAACGCTATGCCACAAACGCGCTGACATCAGGCTTTTACCGCTCGCTGAGCGATCGCTTAGGGCTACCCTATCAGGTTTTTGTGACGCGAGCGGATATGGCGTGCGGCAGCACCATTGGTCCGCTTACGGCAACCCGGCTGGGTGTAAAAACGCTGGATATTGGCGTACCACAGTTTGCCATGCACTCCATTCGTGAGAGTTGCGGCAGTCGTGACCCTCACATCCTGTATCAGGTCACGCGTGCGTTTTTTGATACGGCAATGCTGCCGATCAACTGATTTCGCCAGTGGTCCGAACCCGCTTTGATCCGGCTATGATGGGCGAAGCGGGCACCTTGATCTGGCGGGCTTTGAGGCGGGCATCAATCAGGTTCTTGACGGCAATCAGCAGCCCCATCCCGACAAACGCACCCGGTGGCAGAACCGCAAACAGGAAATTGGGGTAGTCGTGAATGACTTCAATTTTCCAGCTACGAGCCGCTTCCCCAAACAGCAATTCCATGCCTGAAAACAAGGTCCCCTGACCCACAAGTTCCCTGAATGCGCCCAGCACCATCAGTACCAGCGTAAAGCCCAGTCCCATCATGAAGCCGTCTACGGCAGCGGGTAGGACAGGGTTCTTGCACGCAAAGGCGTCTGCACGCCCCAGAATCGCACAATTGGTCACGATTAGCGGGATGAAAATGCCCAGGATTTCATACAGTTCGTAGGTAAAGGCTTGCATCAGCAGTTCGGCACTGGTGACCAGCGACGCAATAATCATCACAAATGCTGGCAGACGCACCGTTTCAGGCACATAGTTTCGGATCAGCGAAACGGCGATGTTGGAGCCAGTGAGCACGAGGAGGGTGGCGAGCCCCAGGCCCATCGCATTGACGACCGTCGCCGTGACCGCGAGCATCGGGCAAAGGCCCAGTAGCTGCACCAGTCCGGGGTTGTTTTTCCACAGGCCATCCTGCGTGAGTTGCAGCAGGGTTTTACTCATGGCGGGAGGCCTCCTCGTCGCGGGTCGATGTTGAGGTGTCGGGATACAGCAGGGCGAAGTGATGTGCGTGGAAGCTCAGCGCTTTGCGTACGGCATTGACAACCGCCCTGGGCGTGATGGTTGCTCCTGTCATCTGATCGAAGTGCCCCCCATCTTTTTTAACTTTCCATAGATCTTCTTCAAGCGATGCGAAACTCAGGTTGTCAAATTGGGTTACCCAGTCTGACTTGCGACGCTCAATTTTGTCACCCAGTCCGGGCGTTTCTTTGTGGCTGGTAATGCGAACGCCGAGCACTTTCCCGCTCCGATCAATCGCCACGATGCCCCGAATCGGGCCGGTATAACCTTCAGGCGCTTGCCAGGGCAGAATCACGGCGGTCCATTCACCGGCCTTTTGAACGTGAAATGCGGTCACAGGTTCTAAAAAACCAAGCAGGGAGGCCTCATTAATCTCGAATGCACCCGCCAGTAAGGGGGTGTCCATGAGTTCCGCTGGCACGACTTCAAGGAGGGCGCGACTGCGGGCGGCTTCTTCGGCTTGCCGGATACGGTCGGCGGTACTGGCTTCCGTAACGGCGATCAGACCGGCTGTGACCGTTGCAAAGAGGGCGAGGCCAATCATCGCTCGCAACATGACGGCTTTTAAACTATCCATCTCAGTTCTCCTTGCGCGTGCCGCGGGTAGCCTTGGCATGGCCATAGACCCTCGGCTGGGTAAAATAGTCGAGGAAGGGCGCGGCGAAGTTCATCAGGAGAACTGAGAATGCGACGGCATCAGGGTAGGAGCCCCAGGTGCGTATCAGGTAGATCAGCACACCAATGCCTGCGCCATACCAAAGCTTACCATTGCGACTGGTGGCTGCGGTAACCGGGTCGGTGGCAATGAAAAACGCGCCCAACATGGTGGCGCCGGCTAAAAGATGCATCTGCACGGGAACGAAGTTGTCTTCATCCCAGCCCAGCATCAGGCTGCAAAGGCTCAGGGCCGCGAGCAGGCTGACCGGAATGTGCCAGGTGATGATGCGTTTCCACAGCAGAAACAGGCCGCCCAGCAAAAAGCCCGCGTTCACCCATTCCCAGCCCAATGCGACGCCGGCGCCAAACATGGGTTTGGTCGTCACCTCTTCAAAGGTTGCCGTCACAATATCATGCTTGTAGGTATCGAGTGGTGTTGCCATGGTGTAAGCATCGATGGGCAGTTGCACCGTCTGAAAAATGAGGTTCAGCGTCGTCACAAAATCGGGAACTTCACCGCCTGCGGCGGCGCGGGGAATTCCCCAGTTGGTTGTCATGGCCACCGGAAAGGAGACCAGTAGCAGCGCATAGCCGACCATCGCAGGGTTAAAGGGATTCTGCCCCAAACCGCCGTATAGTTGCTTGGCAAAGATGATGCAGAACAGCGTACCAACGGCCGCGATCCACCGGGCGCATAGGGCGGCAGTGCCAGTCCGAGTAGTACGCCGGTCAGCAGGGCGCTGTAATCACCCAGAAAGAATGCCAGGGGGCGGCGGCGCAGCCATAGCACTAACGCTTCGCCCGCGACCGCGAAGGCTGAGCACAGCATGACCTGAATCAGGCTGCCCCAGCCGAAACTCCAGATAAGCGCCAGCAGACCGGGCAGCGTCGCCAGGATAACCCAGCGCATGACCGAGGCCGTGCGCGCATTGCCCTTCACGTGCGGGGAGGTGGTGGTTATCAGCATGTTCAACTCCCTGACTCGTCGGCTTTCGCCTTTTGTTGTGCGGCGGCAGCGTCGGCGCGGGCCTTGCGCCGCGCTTCTTTTTCAGCCTGCTCTTTGTCCAGGCGCGCCTGGCGCGCTTCAAAACGAACACGGGCGTTGTCTGATTTGCTTTGATCGGCCTTCAGGTGACGAATTTCACCTTTGGCATAGCGGTAATACTGCACCAGTGGGATACTGCTTGGACAGACATAGGCGCAGGCGCCACATTCGATGCAGTCTGCCAGATTAAAGAGTTCTGCTTTTTCAAATTCCTGTGCCTTGGCAAACCACAGCAACTGCTGAGGTAGCAACTGGGCAGGACAGGCTTCAGCACAAAAGCCACAGCGAATGCAGGCCTGTTCTGGGGGGGGATCCGGGAACTCGGTGATGTCGGCGGCCAGAAGGCAGTTAGTGGTTTTGACCACGGGCACGTTTACATCAGGTAGCGTAAAGCCCATCATCGGACCGCCCATGATCAGGCGGTGCAGTCGGGCGGAATCGAGCCCCGTCTGGTTCAGGACAGTATTGACCGGGGTGCCAAGCAGCACTTCGTAATTGCCGGGGGATTTGGCGGCCTCGCCAGTCACGGTCGTGATTCGACTGATCAGCGGCTCGTCGAGGCAGACCGCGCGATAGACGGCTGCAACGGTGCCGACGTTCTGACACAAAACACCGATATCGCCGTAGCCCGCCTTGTGGAACTTCCTTGCCGGTCAGGAGCTGAATCAGTTGCTTCTCCCCACCGGAAGGATATTTGGTGGGCACGACAATCACCTCCATGCGATTGCCGGGAATGGCGTTGCGAAGGGCTGCGATGGCTTCCGGTTTATTGTCTTCGATACCGATCAGAATGCGGTGCGGGCGAACTATGTGCGATAGAATTTCGAGCCCTTTGATGACCTCCTCCGCGCGTTCCTGCAGGAGTCGGTCATCGGCCGTAATGTAGGGTTCACATTCCGCGGCGTTCAGGATCAGGGTATCAATGGGTTTATGACGCGGTGACAGTTTAACGTCAGTCGGAAAGCCGGCTCCGCCCAGACCGCAAATGCCAGACTCACGAATACGATTCCTGAGTAATTCGGGTGCAGCCTGCAGCGGATCCTCGATGGGATGCCTGTCCCGCCAGGTGTCCTTACCGTCTGGTTTAAGGACAATGCAGGTGTCTAGCAGGCCGGAGGGGTGCGCAATGGCTCTTGCTTCAATGGCGATAATCTCACCTGAAGTGGGAGCATGAACGCCTGCGCTGATCAGGCTGGGCGCTTCGGCGATCAGCTGCCCTTTCAATACGGTGTCACCGGCAGCAACTTTGCAGCGTGCTGATTGGCCAATGTGCTGCTGCAGCGGGAGGATCAGCACATCGGGTAGCGGAAGTGCTCGAATCGGCTGCACGCTGGATTGCTTTTTGTTCTCGGGCGGGTGAATACCCCCCCTGAAATCATGGACCTGGATCATGCCGCCTTCTCCGTCGGTTTGTCGCTTGCGATCAGACGGGGGCCGTCAGCGTCGGGTTTGCTCCAGTACCAGTTCTGCGTTGTGACCGGTACCGGAATCATGTCGATGCAGTCAACCGGGCACGGTTCGACGCACAGGTCGCAGCCCGTGCATTCATCTGCGATGACCGTATGCATGTGCTTGGCGGCGCCCAGTATCGCATCGACGGGGCAGGCCTGGATGCATTTGGTGCAGCCGATGCATTCGTCTTCGCGTATGACCGCAACTTGCTTGCCTTTACTTTCGCCGTGTTCTGCGTCCAGTGGTTCGGCGTCTACACCCAAAAGATCGGCCAGTGCATCAATCGTGGCCTGACCACCCGGAGGACACTTATTAATGGCTTCACCATTGGCAATGGATTCCGCGTAGGGGCGGCAGCCCGGATGGCCGCACTGGCCACATTGGGTCTGGGGGAGCAGTGCGTCTATCTGGTCCACCAGCGGGTTCCCCTCTACTTTGAAACGCACGGCTGCAAAACCGAGAATTGCGCCGAAGCAGAGGGCCATAACCAGCAGGGTGGTGACGGCGACCAGTATCAAACTCATGGATGATCGTCCTCTTAAATACTGACCAGACCGGAAAATCCGAGGAAGGCGAGCGCCATCAGACCGGCGGTAATCATGCCGATGGAGCTGCCCTGAAAGGGTTTGGGCACATCACTGACCGCGATGCGTTCGCGCATCGCCGCAAAGAGCACCAGCACCAGCGAAAAGCCCACACCCGCACCAAATCCATACAGAATTGACTCAACCAGACTGTTTTCTTTTGATGTTCAGCAGCGCGACGCCCAGAACGGCACAGTTTGTGGTGATCAGCGGCAGAAAGATTCCGAGCACCCGGTAGAGCAGGGGACTGGTCTTCTTCACCACCATTTCGGTAAATTGAACAACCACTGCGATCACGAGGATGAAGGTAATTGTCTGCAGATATTCCAAACCTAGCGGCTTGAGGATGGCGGCGTACGCCAGATAGCTGCACAGGGATGACAGGGTGAGTACAAAGGTGGTTGCCAGCGACATGCCCATGGCGGTTTCCAGTTTGTTGGAAACGCCCATGAACGGACAAAGTCCCAGGAACTGGACCAGCACGAAATTGTTGACCAGTATGGTACTGACCAGTATCAGCAAATACTCCGTCATAGCCGACCCTCTTTATTTGACCTGCATACCGGGCCTGGCGCCGTCATCTGGCGAGAGCAGGAAGATGTCTTCGCCACCCGGGCCTGCGGCCAGCACCATGCCTTCCGAAACGCCAAACTTCATTTTACGCGGCGCCAGGTTAGCGACGACCACGACCAGGCGATCAACCAGTGCTTCGGCTGCATAGGCTGTTTTAATACCCGCAAACACCTGGCGCTGGCTATCACCTAAATCCAATTGTAGTCGCAGCAGTTTATCCGCACCGTCAACGGGCTCGGCGCTGATAATCCGGGCCACACGCAGGTCAATCTGGCTGAACACATCGATGCCAATCGTTGTAGCGGATGGCGCAGCAGCCGGAACTGCAGCCGCTTTTTGCGCCTTGGGTTTGTCTGCCGGCGCAGCCTCACGGGAGGCATCGACCATGGCGGTGACAGCTTTAGGGTCAATGCGCGTGATCATGGCCTCGAAAGGATTGATGGGGCAGCCCAGCAAGGCCTTGGGGACCCGCGCCAGCTCAAGGGGGTATTCAGGAACTGTCGGGTCTTATCTGCCATTGCGGGAACCACAGGGGCCAGATAGGTCATCAAAACGTGGAACAGGTTGAGGCCCATGGTACAGACGTCTTTGACCTCATTCGCTTTGCCTTCTTCTTTGGCCAGCGCCCACGGCGCCTTGTCAGCGATGTATTGGTTAGCAATGTCTGCCAGCGCCATGATTTCGCGTACGGCCTTGCCGAATTCGCGTTGATCGTAAGCCGCGGCAATCGTGGCTTCCTTGGCCAGAAAGCTTTCAAACAGGGCGGGTTCAGCCAACGTTTCGCTGAGTTTGCCATCGCCTTTGGTGATGAAACCGGCGCAGCGACTGGCAATGTTGACCAGTTTGCCAACCAGATCGCTATTAACACGCGCCATAAAGTCGCTCAGGTTCAGGTCAAGATCTTCGACTTCGGCATTCAGTTTCGACGCGAAGTAGTAGCGCAGATACTCCGGATTTAAATGCTCCAGATAGGTCTTGGCCGCGATGAAGGTGCCACGCGACTTCGACATTTTTTGCCGTCAACGGTAACAAAGCCGTGGGCGAAGACAGCGCTGGGCGTGCGGAAATCGGCACAGGTCAGCATCGAGGGCCAGAACAGGGCGTGGAAGTTGATGATGTCCTTGCCGATGAAGTGATAAACCTCGGCGGTTGAGTCTTTTTTCCAGTAGTAATCGAAATCCAGATCTGAGCGACGCTCACACAGGTTTTTAAAACTGGCCAGGTAGCCAATCGGGGCATCGAGCCAGACGTAGAAGTATTTGCCAGGTTCGTCGGGTATCTCAAAACCAAAATAGGGTGCATCGCGGGAAATGTCCCATTCCTGCAGACCTGCATCCAGCCACTCGGCGAGTTTGTTGGCGATCTGGGGTTGCAGCGTGCCACTGCGTGTCCATTCTTTTAAGAAGTCCTGAAAGTCGGGCAGTTTGAAGAAAAAATGCGTCGATTCCTTTTCGACCGGCGTTGCGCCTGAAATAGCTGAGCGCGGGTTGATCAGTTCCATCGGGCTGTAGGTGGCGCTGCAATTTTCGCAGTTATCCCCATATTGATCTTCGGCTTTGCAGCGTGGACAGGTGCCTTTGATAAAACGATCCGCCAGGAAAAGCTGCTTTTCCGGGTCATAGGCTTGTGTAATCGAGCGGGTGGCAATATGCCCTGAGTCTCGACAGGCCTTATAGATGTGCTCAGAAAGCGCTTTATTTTCAGCCGAGTGGGTGGAATGGTAGTTATCAAAATTGACCAGAAACCCTGCGAAATCTCGCTGGTGGTCGGCATTGACCTGCTCAATCAACTGCTCTGGCGTGATACCTTGCTGCTCAGCTTTAAGCATGATGGCCGTGCCATGAGCATCGTCAGCGCAGACGTAAGTGCACTGGTGCCCGCGCATTTTCTGAAATCGAACCCAGATGTCGGTCTGGATATACTCCAGCAGGTGGCCCAGATGAATAGGGCCGTTGGCATAGGGTAAGGCGCTGGTGACCAGTATCTCTCGCGTGTGTGACATGGTGTGCTTGGGAACTCCGGCAGGTTCAAATCTGGTTGCGTATCATACCAGCAAGTCGGCCTAACGTCAGTGGGTATTCCGGTATCAGGCGGTCATCCGCTGCGCGTGATTCACCGTACAGTCTCTAAACTGCAAGGAGAACACCTATGAGTGCTGATGCCGAGGCCGTAAAGTCTGCGTTGTTGAAAGCAGGGTTGGAAACCCCGATGCGGCCACAGAGCCTGAACCGTGATCAGAAATTCGATCGGATTGCCACGCTGATGACGCAAGTGGTGGAGACCTTGGGCCTCGATTTGAATGATGACAGTCTTCGGGATACGCCGGCACGTATTGCCAAAATGTATGTTGATGAAGTGTTTTCAGGTTTGGACTATGCCACATTTCCGAAAATTGCCGCCATTGATAATAAAATGGGTGTCGATGAAATGGTGAAAGTCAGAGATATCGGGGTGCTGAGTACCTGCGAGCATCACTTTATCACCATTGATGGGGTTGCCCGCGTGGCCTATATTCCCCGGGATAAAGTCATCGGCCTGTCAAAGATCAATCGGATTGTGCAGTTCTTTGCGCGGCGTCCACAGGTGCAGGAAAGGCTGACACGACAGATTCTGGTGGCGCTGCAGACGCTGTTGGGCACGGAAGATGTGGCGGTTTCGATTCAGGCCACGCATTATTGTGTCAAAGCGCGGGGCATTGGCGATGTGAATTCCACCACGGAAACGACTGCCCTGGGTGGCGTCTTTCGCAGTGACGCCCGAACCCGCGCGGAGTTTCTGGCATAGACAAGAGGTCCTTGGCGTGAATGGTGCATAATCTCAATTTCAAACATCTCTATTACTTCTGGGTGATTGCGAGGGAGGGATCAATCATCGCAGCCAGCCGAGAACTGCACCTCGCGCCACAAACCTTAAGTGGTCAGTTGGCCTCCCTTGAAGCGTCTTTGGGCGGTCTGTTATTCAAGCGCGAAGGGAAACAACTGATACTGACCCATTTAGGGCGTACGTTGCTGCCGTATGCAGATGATATGTTTCGTGTTGCAGAAGAATTAAAGCGGGTTGCCGCGCTGGTGACGACGCAGCAGTCGATTCGTCTCTCCATTGGCATTGCCTCTTCTATTCATAAACTTTACGCCTACCGGATGATCGAGCCTGCACTCAAGCTGGATCGGGAGGTGACACTCTCCAGTCGTTCAGGATCGATTGATTTTCTGGTTCAGGAATTGGACCACCATCGACTGGACATGGTGCTGACGGATCGTTTGCCCACCCTCCAGCGTGACAATCCACTGCACTGGTATGAACTGGAACGCTCATCCATCACCCTGTTTGCGGCACCTGGACTTGGCGCCCGCTTGATTGCGAATTTTCCGTTGAGTCTGGATAGTACCCCCTTTTTGGTGAGCACGTTGGAGTCGCCCTATGTGCACGAGCTGATGCAATGGTTTGAGCGGCAAGGCGTGCGTCCCAGGGTACGCGCGGAAGTGGATGACAGTGCCTTGATGAAGGTGTTGGGCGCACATGAGCTTGGGGTGTTTGCTGCGCCCACTGCCGTGGCAGACGAAGTCTGCCGTCAGTATCAAGTGGTGCCAATCGGTAAAGTCGACAGTATTTCTGAGCGCATTTATGCAGTGACACGCGCCAGAAGCGCCGTTAATCCGGCGGTTGAGGCGATTTGTCGGCGAGGTCTGACCTGATTTTCCTTAGGGGATGCTATTGCTGGGGAGCGTAGCAGACGATCTGGTTTCGTCCTTTTTTGGGTGACCGCTCAGACAAATGCTTTTGAGGGCATACCATTTTCTGAACGAAAAAAGTGAGAGGGTGTTGGATTTACAGTGAGCATCGTAAAAAACGAACAAAAAAGCTTATACAATCTGTTTTTATCGATTTGTTGGGTGCGCGATACTCAGTGAGTCGAGTAAAACAGGAGGCTTATGATGAAAACGATACACAAGTACCGCTTACAGTGCGGGGGGGCCATCAACACACTGAAACTCAGAGAGGGTTACCGTTTCGTTCGCTCTGAATATCTGGTGACTGAAAAGGCTGTCTTCATTTGGGTTGAGGAACCGTTGGCGGTAACCCTGCCTACGCAAACTCTCCAGCTTAAAGTGGTGGGTACAGGAGAGCCTGTGCCAGTGGCCTATCGCTACCTTGACACTGCGCTGGACCCGTTCGGGCCGGAAGCCTATCACGTATATGAAGTCATGGAGAGCAGTATTGCGACTCAAGAGACCGAAGGCCCTTCATGTCGGAGCGCGGCCTAAAGACGGAGGAGAAGTGATATGAAAGCGGACGACGATAAGCTAATCACCCAGCTGCAAAAGGTGATTCACGGCGCCGTCCGTATGCTGGCGATTCTGATGGTCTTCGTGATTGTCATGGGGGTGGTTGATGTCGGCTGGACCTTGTACCAAAAGCTGATTACGCCGCCCGCGTTCATCCTGACGATATCCGATATGCTGGCGACTTTCGGCGCGTTCATGGCGGTACTGATCGCCATCGAAATATTCGTCAACATTATCGTCTACCTGCGGGATGATGTGATCCATGTGAAAATCGTCATGGCGACCGCGCTGATGGCGATCGCCAGAAAGGTGATCATTCTGGATACCGACACCACAGAGCCCATCTACATTTTTGCCATTGCTGCCGTGGTTTTGGCGATGAGTGTGGGGTACTGGCTGATTCATAAGTTGCCACCGCAGAGTCATGAGCGGGACTAGCTGATACTGAAACGCAGGGGGTGCTCTCGCAGCAGAAACAGGCCGTAAGACGGCCTGGTTGCTGCGAAGGGTCGTTAGCCTGCAGGAGGTCGGAGTTCTGAGCTCAAGGTCTGAGTCGATTTCGGCGGTCGGCTGATTGACGGACTCTCAGGGTTTTTCAGGTCACTCAGGGGCTCTATGGTGGGCTCGGCGGTCGCACTGTCTTGACCACCGCACCCGCCCAAAAACAGCACTAAGACCAGGCAGATTAAATTCCTTGTCATGGTCATATCCTCAGTACTTTACCCAGATCTCGGATCCTGGATGGATCTGTTCCAGCGCCGATGTGTTGGGATCGGCTTCAAGCATGGCCCTGGTGGAGGGATTGCCACTGTACGCACTGGTGCCGACCCAGGCCGAAATCGACTCATCCTGGGTTTCGTCATCGCGACAATATTGCACGGCGGGCAGGTAGACGGTGGCAAAGGGCGTGTCCGGGAGTTTGGTACGAAACCCAATGTTGTAAGAGATGTCGTCGTTTTCATGGACCCCGCTTTTTTCCCAGGTAACCTTGTAACTCGAGACCGTGGTTCCGTCTGTAACGGTTTCCACTGTGGCGGGTCCAAAGGCGCTGGCGGTTGCGCGAACCCTACCGAAGGTGCCGGGAATGGTGACTTCGACCTTATAGGTATCATCACCGTCGCAGCCGTGAGAAACGGCCAGTGTTACTTCGCAGTACCCCCTGCCGTGGCAGGCCGGAGGTGACGCTTACGTGGGCAACACTGTTCAGGGAAAAAAGTGTCAATGCAGAGAGTGCCAGCGAGCTGCAGGCGATTCTTCGTAAATAGACCATTTTATCTATCCTTATTGATGGGTAGTTTTATCGAATGACCCACAGGCGCACACCACCCAGGCGCGGCTGTACCAAGGTTTGCATGTGTTTCTGATGGGGTGGAGCAGGTTTAACTGAATAGCAGAGGAGGCGCGCGGGCGCCGGGTAAGGAATAGGGGGGCGCATGCAGCCGAAGGGCTGTTACAGGGGTAATCTCAGGCTTATAGGCCAGGTATGGCCTGACCTGAATCGCGTCCAACTCTGGAAGCGCATTGGGGGGCGATAGCGCCGAAAAAACGCAGAGTGTCCGATCTTTCGCCTGATGCTCCGCAGCCGGATCATCTATCCACTGTAGCGCATCGCCGACGCTGACGCCGCAGAAGACCAGTGGACCTTCCAGTGTTGCCAGACTTCCGAGGCATGTACCCCACTGGAATAGACGCCTGTAGCAGCAGACAGTAGACGAGCACCCACAGCGGAAGACGCTGACGAAGGGAGTACGCTGTCGGGAAGCGAAGTCGTAACATTCGGCCGGGTGAGGAGGGTGAGGTAATTGGAGTATTGATTAAGCCATACTCGTAGCAGACTGGCAAGTGACTATTTTCATTGAATAAATCCCCTGCCAGTTATGATGTCAGCCCCCACGTTGCCCCAGTGACCGGCATCGTTCAATCCAGGCGGTACGTTGCTCAGGCCTGGATAATTTAACCGGCCCGAAAAGCGTCGATTTCACTGGATTGATACCGCAGAAGCCCAGAATGTTGTGCCGCATCAGACGGTCTCCTGCCGCTCGGTAGATCAGGCGGTAGTACCAGGGCGGGGTATCCATGGTGACGAGCAGACGCGCAGTTTTTCCGACGAGTAGTTTATCCCATAGCAGGGAATCCTTACCCGGTAGCTGAAGGCGAAGCCTGGCAGAAACGTTCGGTCGATAAAGGCCTTCAGCAGGCCTGGCATGGAGCCCCACCAATTGGGATAGACAAACACCAGATGGGTGGCTTCGCGGATTAAAGTTTGTGCCCGGACGAGATCCGGTTCCAGCGGGGTGTCGCTGCCGTACCCTTTAAGGTTAGGTGCAAAGGTCAGGTCGCTCAGCGTGAGCAGCTCGACACGGCGTCCAGAGGCAAGCGCGCCTTCGTAGTAACCTTGGGCAAGTGCCCCGCAGAGGCTGGCGGTTCCATTGGGGTGACCATTGATAATGAGCAGTGTTGAGGGATTCATCGTGGCGTCCTTATAGCGTGAATGACATGAGCAAATGTTATCGGTGAACACATTAAGTTGTCAATGTAAACATTTGACTTGCGATTCCCGAGAGGGGTCGTTAGCATCAGTCGAAACGGGAATTGACGTTAACTTTTCAGGGAGGACTCCTCATGGGGGTTCAGTTACTGGCCGGAGAAACGGCATATAAGGAGATCCGTGAGGCTGGATTACGGCCTCAGCGAATTCGCTTGATGGTGGGTGCCAGTGGCGGACCCAAGTGGTTGATGTTGAGCCGCCTGGACCAGTATTTAGCCCGTCAGTTACTAACACCACAATCGACGCAAACCTTAACCCTGCTGGGTTCCAGCGTTGGGGCCTGGCGGATGGCCTGTTACGCTCGGTCAGATGCGGCCGCAGCGTTTCGGGAGTTTGAAACGATCTATCTCGATCAGCGCTATTCCAGACCCATTCGGCCAGAGGCCATCAGTGACTATTTGAACAAGGTTCTTAATCATTTGTTCCCGGCTGAAGAAGCCCGGCATATCGTCTTGAATTCACAGCGGTGCCTTAATATTGTCGCGGTGCGCAACCGTCGCTATTTAAATGGCCGATCCAGGCTCGCTCAAGGTGTACCCCTGTTGACCGCGGCGGTAGGCAATGTAATTTCGCCTGAAGTGGTCAAAGTCTTATATCCGCGTGTGGTGATTGGCCCCAGTCAGGGGGAAAGCCCCTATGCGAAGACGCATGAACACATTGAGCTGACCGAAGAAAACCTGCATCAGGCCTTAATCGCCTCGGGCGCCATTCCGATGGTGATGGCGCCTGCACGCATCCAGGGAGGCAAGGACCGCTGGTATTGGGACGGCGGCGTGGTTGATTATCATTTTTCAGGGCCCTTCAATGTATCGGACGGGCTGGTGTTTTACCCGCACTTCTCACCACGCCTGATTCCAGGGTGGTTTGACAAAGGTTTAGCCTGGCGCCGGATCCGACCTGAGCATTATCATAACGTCGTCCTGCTCACGCCCACCCAGGATTTTATCGACCGTCTCCCGTATGGGAAAATACCGGATAGGAAAGATTTTGAGACGCTGCCGGATTCAGAGCGGGAGCGGTATTGGCGCACCGTTCTGGATGCGACAAATCATCTGGTCGAAAACCTTGGATAATGCACTACAGCGGGACGCTGGGCGCAGTCTTTGAAACCCTTATAGGACCACATTATGATTTTTGATGCTGGCAATCTCTGCCCGTGCGGAAGCGGGCAGTCGTATGCCATGTGTTGCTCCCCTTTCATCGAAGGAGAGCCCGCTCCGACACCTGAGACGTTGATGCGTTCACGCTATACCGCCTATAGTCTGGGGGAAGTCGCCTACCTGCGCGCAACCTGGGCGGCGGAAAACCGTCCGTCACAGCTTGACCTGCCCATCGGTGTTCGCTGGGTCGGGTTAAAGGTCATCTCAAGTCGGGACAAGGAGGCGGATGAGGGCGAAGTGGCATTTCAGGCCACATTCCGTGAGCAGGGGCCCGTTGGAAGGAATGATCCCTGTCCCTGCGGCAGCGGCGCCAAGGCCAAGAAGTGCTGCGGCGGTTAGTACGAGAAGTGTGTGACCGGGGACACTTTCAGGTACAATCGGCACCCCATTGATCGGGTTTACAAAAAGGTGTCTGGCGTGATCAGTCAAAGTGCGGTTGAAGCCGCCATCCGAAGTTATCAGGATCCCTATCTCAATCAGGACCTTCTGGCGCTTGGCGCCGTTAAAGAAGTCAGAATTGAAGGGGCCGCAGTGCACATCAGCCTTCGTCTGGCCTACCCCTCGAAGGGGTTACAGGGGGCGTTGCGCGAATTGTTGGTCAATGCCATCGAAGATGTCGAAGGCGTTGAGTCCGTTGTCATTGATGTGGCGCAGCAGATTCAGCCCCATGGTGGGCAAAACCAGATTCCAGCCTTGCCCGGTGTCAAAAACGTGATTGCGGTGGCGTCTGGAAAAGGCGGTGTCGGTAAAAGTACCGTCACGGTCAATCTGGCGCTGGCCCTGCAACGGGAAGGCGCTCGGGTGGGCATTCTGGATGCCGACATTTATGGGCCCAGCCAGGGCATGATGCTGGGGGTGGCCGAGGGCGTTCGCCCTGGCGTCAAAGATGAAAAACTCTTTATTCCGATTGAGGCGCATGGGCTTCAGGTGATGTCCATGGCCTTTCTGGTCACCGAGAAGACGCCGATGGTCTGGCGTGGCCCAATGGTCAGCGGTGCCTTGCTGCAGATGGCTAATCAGAGTATCTGGAACGATCTCGATTACTTGCTCATTGATATGCCACCGGGAACCGGTGATATCCAGCTGACACTGGCTCAGAAAATACCCGTGGCCGGAGCGGTGATTGTGACCACACCGCAGGACATCGCTTTGCTGGACTGCCGCAAGGGCATCGAAATGTTCAGCAAAGTGTCCATTCCCGTGCTGGGTATCGTGGAAAACATGAGCGTGCATATTTGCAGTCACTGTGGCCACGCTGAACCGATCTTCGGAGAAGACGGGGGCGCCAGTATTGCCGGAGAGTATCAGGTTCCTTTGTTGGGGCAGGTGCCCCTGCATCGCACGATTCGTGAGCAGACTGACGGCGGCTTACCCAGTGTGGCGGCAGAGCCGGACAGTGAGGTCAGCCGCCGCTTTAGCGACATGGCGCGGCATCTGGGGGCACTGCTCTCGCTGCGCCAGGCGGATCAGGCTCAGCTCTTTCCCAACCTGATCGGCAAGGGTTGATGCTTTATTATTCAGCCCGGACTGGTTACCATGCTGCCGCATCAGGTTGCGGCCTTTATAGCTATCAGGAAACAACATCATGGCAATAAAATCAGACAAATGGATTCGCCGCATGGCGGAACAACACGGCATGATCGAGCCTTTCGCCTCAGGGCAGGTGCGTGAAGATCAGCGTGGTAAGTTGATCTCGTATGGGGTCTCGAGCTACGGCTATGACGTACGCTGCAGCCGCGAATTCAAGATTTTTACCAATGTCTACTCCGCAACCGTTGACCCGAAGGCCTTTGATGCCAAGAGTTTTGTCGATGTGGTTGATGACGTTTGCATCATTCCGCCGAACTCGTTTGCGCTGGCGCGAACCGTGGAATATTTCCGCATCCCGCGTAATGTCCTGACGATCTGTCTGGGCAAAAGCACCTATGCCCGCTGCGGCATTATCGTCAACGTCACGCCGCTGGAGCCGGAGTGGGAGGGGCATGTGACCCTCGAATTCTCAAACACAACCAATTTGCCTGCCAAAATCTACGCCAATGAAGGCGTGGCTCAGATGTTGTTTTTCGAGTCGGACGAAGTCTGCGAAACCAGTTATCGGGATCGCCATGGTAAATATCAGGGACAGACGGGCGTAACCTTGCCGAGAGCCTGATGTGACCGAGCGCGAAGGGGTCATTAAGTTCGATTTGACGCACCGTGCGGGGGCCTTTCCTGCGCCCTTTAATCTGAACGGACTCCAGCGCGCACGCCGTCGCCTGTTTGAGGCGGGCCTGGTGGGTCAGGATCCTGCACGCTACGATGGTCTGGGCTACGGAAATCTCAGCGAACGTGTTGGCCCGGGCGGGGAGTTTGTTATTTCCGGAACGCAAACGGGCGGTAAACCTGAGCTGGACGCGTCGGATTATGCCTGGGTGCTTGAGGCGGACGTCGCCCATAACCGCCTGCGCTCGACGGGCGAAACGAAGCCCTCCTCAGAAAGCCTGACCCACGCTTTACTTTATCAGCTGAGCAGAGATGTGGTGAGCGTCGTGCATGTTCATTGTCCGCGCTTATGGGGCGCAGCAACCCGCTTATCACTACCCTGCACCCCGGCGTCTGCACCTTATGGCAGTCTGGCAATGGTGGATGCCGTGAGGCGGCTCTGGCAATCCGGCGCGTTGCAGCAAACACCTGGATTCATCATGCTGGGACACCAGGATGGCGTGGTGTCCTTTGGTGCTGACCCTGAGTCAGCGACCGAGATTCTATTTGATTGGTTGGAAAAAATCTGAATGTCATTTGAAAAGTTATTCAAGCAAGTCTCCCGTCTGCAGGGTTGGCGTCAAAAAGTCTACACCCTCGCGTTGGCGGAACGCTCGCTGCCACTCCTCCTTCTCTATGGCGAGTTGCATGACCGTCGTAAGCAGGCCCGACAGTTCCAGCGTATTCTGGACATTCTGTGGGAATCCGTCGGCCAGCGTCAGCCTAAAGTCTGGCTGGGAAAAGAGCTGGATGAAGAGGGCTTGCCCAAAGGGGCGTCGGCGCTGGTTGAACAGTGGTCGCAGGATCTGGAGCAGGATGAGTCGTTTGGTGGCGTGGCCGCCTCACATAGCCTGCAATTGATTGAGGGGCGCTGCTGGTGTTTCAGGGCCGGACGGCACTGGCCGTGAGCTTGGGCAGCAGTCATTCAATTTTGTCACTGAGTTTGTCGAAATGCAGGACGGTGAAGGCATGGACGACGAGGCCCTGGTTAAACTGTTTGAGTCCAGCGAACTGTGTCAGGCCGAAATGCACTGGCAGCGCAGCCTGGTGGCCCAGTTAGCGCAAAATACCGGCGCACCGGAGCGTTCGTGGCTGGAAACACTGCGCCAGGAAGCTGCGAATGACGGTGTCAGTGGTATTGGCGTAAGTGCTGACGCGGCATCCGGCGAATAAGACAGAGGACTCAGCATGAAGCTTTCGCAGTTCGGAAAAAAATTCAGTCAGCAGGCCGGAATCATTTCGCTGATGGAAGATCTGGGTAATGCGCTGGCGGATGGCAACCTGATCATGATGGGGGGCGGCAATCCGGGATTTGTGCCGGAGGTGGAGTCCGCGCTGCGTGAGTCAATGCATCGGATTACTGAAGATGAAGCCGCCTTTCGTCGTCTGGTTGGGGTGTATGATCCCCCCCAGGGGGAAAAGAGTTTCGTTAAAGCGATGGCCAGGCTACTTCGTGAGCGCCTGGGATGGCCGGTTGGGCCTGAGCACATTGCGCTGACGAATGGCAGTCAGTCGGCATTTTTCATGCTGTTTAATATGTTCGCGGGTGACTTTGACGACGGGACCCGACGCAGGATTCTGCTGCCCATGACACCAGAATACATCGGTTATGCCGATGCCGGATTGTCTGAAGATTTTTTTGTGTCTGCCAAGCCCGTTATTGATGAATTGACACCGCATACCTTCAAATATCGGGTTGATTTTGCGGCTTTGCCCCTCGATGACAGTATTGGCGCCTTGTGTGTATCGCGACCGACTAATCCCACGGGTAATGTGCTGACGGATGAAGAAATGCGTCACCTGTCCGAGATTGCCCGCGAGCGTGACATTCCGCTGATTCTCGATGGCGCCTACGGCCTGCCATTTCCCAGTCTGGTCTACACCGATGTTAAGCCGTTCTGGGACGATCATCTGATTCTATGCCTGAGTTTGTCGAAATTCGGCTTACCTGCCGCACGCACCGGCATTGTCGTGGCTCACCCGGATATCATTCGAGCGATTGCCAGCATCAATGCCATCATGAACCTCGCGCCCGGGAGTTTAGGGGCCATGTTGGTGACGGAGATGGTCGACAGTGGGCAAATCCTCAGCCTGAGCGAGCAGGTCGTCAGACCGTTTTATCAGGCCAGGTCACAGCGAGCATTCAGACAGCTGAATGAAGGTCTGGCGGGGCTGCCTTACTCCATTCATGTGCCGGAAGGGGCTATGTTTCTGTGGCTGTGGCTGAAAGATTTGCCCATTACCAGTCTCGAACTGTATGAGCGGCTAAAGAAAAAGGGCGTATTAGTGGTGTCTGGGCATTATTTCTTTCCAGGCTTGCAGGAGCCTTGGGAGCATACCCATCAATGTCTTCGGATCACTTACTCACAGGACGAAGCCCTGGTGGAAAAGGGGCTTCGCCTGCTGGCCGAGGAAGTACACGCGGTCTATGCCGTGAGCCCGTCGCAGGGCTAATTAATCAAGGGGGAGCGTAGGGTGGACAGCGGTTCCCCTACGATGTCTTCAGCCGCTGCTCTCAAGTCTGCGAGAGAGACTTTGCGTTTGGCCATCAGGGCACGGGTAAGGTCGTCGATCGATGCATCGCTCTTGCGACGAATTTCCCTGTCCAGTTCATCCATTAGTACGACGGCGCGCGCTGTCACAGGGCCTTTGGATGGACCTTCTCTCAGGTTTTTGACGTCAGCACCCCATTTGGCGAGCTTCTCGATGATTTTCTTGCGTCGGTCTTTGCTCATACCCCCGGCACGGTAGAGCAGGTCAAACGAGTAGAACTCTGCAAGCCCCTCCACGATCCAGTCATCATTCGCGTGTTCCGTGACGACGCCCTTCAGCCGGGTAAACATGGGTCATTTCATGCAGCAGGGGACTGGTACCATTTTCACTGACCAGTGGTCGGTCAGCATGCAGGAATAAGGAGTTTGATGCAGAAAGACCGCCTCGCCACATCGGATCGCCCATCGCAACCATCAAGAGCTTTTTCGGGCGGGTATCAAACGCTTTTTGGATCTCTGGCCAGACGAAATTCATGAACGTCATGATTTCCATACGTTTGACCCCCGACTTTTGTGGCGCGCTGACGGCAATGCCGGTCTTACCTACTTTGGCGCGACGGGTACCGAGTTTGCCAGCAATAAACCAGCCGGTGGGACGATCAAACAAACGATCGGGATTGTTGATACGAAAGGAATTGCCTTTAATTCGCGGCCAACCACTTTCAACGCTGGTCCAGCCGGGTGGCAGGATGATATCCAGTGGTCGCGTTAGCATAGGCTCCGGGAACTTCGGTTGTCGGGCCCGCTGGAACAATATCGTCACCCCGAAAAACGGCCCAGTCTTTGGTCATCAGCGCGTCAAATTCGCCGGGATCTTTCTGGTGGGTCACTTTGGCCTGAAAGGAGAGCCAGGCTTCGCCTTCGGGGAGATCCCAGATGACTTCGTCATCGGTCAGGGTGATGTTCCCGTTTCCCTTGACGTAGGCGTATCGTTGATCCGAATTCCTGAAGCGGTATTGGCGCAGTAATTCGCCTTTGTCGATCAGAATCCTGACGTTGGCGCGCTCTGCCTCCGGTTCAAATTCCCATTGATATTTCAGGGTGTAGCTGGGCGGTTTGTCGGCGGCCTGAGTTGTCAGGGCCAGCAGAGCCATGCTGAGCAGACCACAGTGAATGAGCCAGCGGAGGGCGCGCGTAGGGGCAAAAAGCAGCATCATCTTCAACTCTCGTGACCGTGTGTAATTCTGAATAGGTCAGTGTATTCTAGCCCATAGGACGATACTCTCGGATACGATTTTGTGCAGATACTTGAATTGCTGATTGTGCTGATCGCCTGTAATGGCGCACCGATCGTGCTGGCTCGTCTGCTGGCTTCCCGGTTTGCTGATCCCCTTGATGGGGGTCGCTTGGCATGGGACGGACGACCCTGGTTGGGTAAATCCAAGACTTGGCGAGGCGTGCTGGCGAGTGTGTGTGCAGGTGGGGTGCTTGGGCTTGTTATTGACTGGGGAGCGGGTGCTGGCGTCATCTTCGCGGGGTGCGTGATGCTCGGCGATCTAGTGTCCAGCTTTACCAAGCGCCGCCTGAACATGGTCAGCAGCGCCAAGGCCACGTTTTTGGATCAGGTCCCGGAGAGCTTGCTGCCTCTGATCTATGCAGTGTCTGCGTTAGGGTATGATGCGACGACGGCGGGTCTGGCCCTGGTGGGATTCTTTGTGTTCGAAACCCAGATTTCGCCACTGCTTTTTCGCCTCGGGATTCGCGCGCGTCCGCATTAGTGCGAGGTTCGGCGTAATTCGTGTATCGTAATTTCAGGATTGCAATTCAGGCGCACATGCACCACAGAGGTTCCTGCACCGACCGAGGTGTAACCCGTCATCTGGTGATGACGCCAGGACCCTTTACCTACGCGACGCGGGCAGTCGGAATCGAGCGTGACCGGAATTCCGCCGGGAAGACATATCTGGCCGCCATGGGTGTGACCGGCAAGAAACAGATCAAAACCGGCATGCGCCGCTTGTTTAAATACTGCGGGTGTATGTGAGAGCAGAATGCTGGCTTGCCCCTCTTCGCGTTGGGAGGCGGCCTTTTCGATATTATCCACCCTGAAATAGTGGGCGTCGTCGATCCCGGCCAGATAGAGCTGGCTGCCGCCTCGCTGAATGTGGACACTCTCGTTGAGCAGCAGGCGGATGCCCATGTCCTCCAGCGCAGGCACCATGGTCACACTGTCGTGATTACCTAAAACCCCATAGACCTCTCCCTGCAGATGCTCGCGTAACTGCCGCATTCCCGCAAGCGCACTTTCCGTCGTGCCAAACGTGCGTGCGCGGTAGTCACCTGTCAACACGCAGAGGTCATACCGGGCATCCTGCACCCGGTGGATGAGCGCCTGCAGCGCAGGCGCGTACATATCGACATGCAAATCGCTGAGGTGAAGAATGCGAAAGCCCTCGAAGGCTTCAGGCAGATGGGGAATGACCACGGTGTGATGACGCATGTCCAGGCGGCAGGTGTTTCGTTTGCCACGTTGATAGAGACCGGCCAGCCGCAGGCAGCCCCGAATGAGACCGTGAATGGAATACCAGTTTTCAAGATGAAAGAAATTTCGTCCGAATCCAAACACCTGAGCGGTATGGTCTTGTTCCACGCCCAGTCGCTGTCGGGCGTGCGTGCGCCCCAGGCGTTGTTCCAGGCGGTACATCAATTCAGGGGGTATGGCCGTGGCGGTTTTCATTCGCATACCGGGTCAGAAACGGGTTGAACACCATAGCACTATCTGGCGCGACTCAACAGTCCCACGTAGATTGCGAGGATTGACCCATACTGCTAGAAAGTTGGGTTGGATTTAGGGAGCTATAGTGAGAATAGGGCGCTGGATTGTTATTCTGCTGTTGGTATCTTCAGGAGGTGTTTCTGCTGAAGCGCCAGTCCGTCTTGTGACTGGGAGTGATTATCGGCCCTATTCCGACGTAACCCTGGAGGCGGGAGGGTTGGCCACCCTTCTGGTTCAGAAAGCGTTTGAAAGTGCCGGACGCGAAACGGCGGCTGTTGAGTTTCAACCTTGGATGAGAGGTTTGCAGGAAACTCAGGATGGCCATTTCGACGCAACCTTTCCTTATGCTGAAACGCCGGAGCGCCGGCAGAATTTTCTTTTCAGTCAGCCGATCGTGGAGGTCGAAGAGGCGTTTTTTGCCCGTCAGAGCTTTGCAGGCGATATTTTGATTCCTGGCACCCTAAGTGGTAAGCACGTCTGCCGACCTACAGGCTACAACACAGAACTACTGAAAGAACTCACTCAGCAAGTCCAGTTTGTAATAGAGACCCCGCCTACGCTTGCTCAGTGCTTCAGCATGCTAAAGCTGGGGCGGGTAGACCTGGTGTTTATCAATCGCCTGGTTGGAAGTTATACCGTCCAGGCAATGCCGGAATTAACCGGGTTTGAATACAAAGTACTTAATATGCCAGACAGACTCAGCAAGGTTGGCCTGCACCTGATCGTGAGCAAGGATAATCCCAGCGCTAACCAGGTGCTGGAAGTATTTAATCGTGGTCTGGAGTCACTGAAAACGACGGGGCGGCTCGACCAGATAATTGCAGAGTACATGCATCCGAGTGGCGCTGAGGATAATCCTGTGGCGTTCATCGTCCATAGTTATCGGTCAGAACTTAGCTGGGTTATTCATCAAAGTGAGGGAATCAGGCAAACGCTTGGAGAGGGTTTTCGTTACCGCGAATTTTATCTGAACACAAGGCAGTTACCTGAGGCTGCTTATCAACCCCGGGTAGAGGAAGTCATCCGTCAGATTCAAGCCACTCATCCACAGGTCGTCTTCATCACGGATGATAATGCGCTGCGGCTGGTCGGCCCTTTTATAGACAAAAGCTGGGTTGTTTTTGGAGGAGTGAATGGTTCTATCCGGGAAGATTTTCCGTGGGCGGCGGCGCGCAATGATGTTGCGGGAGTGCTTGAGCGTCCACTCGTTGCGCGCTCTGTCGTGCAGATTCAGAGTGCCCTGGGACTTTCGCATTCTCGTGTTCTGGTGTTGGCTGGAACGGATGAAACTACGACCCGAATGATTCATGAAGAGTTTGGTGATCAAAGGGTACGTACGCTGCCGGATGGTAGTTCGTTGCGGATCGAGCAGTCTTCGTCTTTCAGCGAATGGCAGAATTGGATAGAGAAGAAGGAAAAAGAGTGGGATTTTGTTCTGGTGATGGGGAATATGGCTCTCGTCGATTCGAAGGGGCAGCGTGTCGCTGAGTTGGATGTTGCGCGGTGGATTCATGATCATTCAGATCAACCAGTCTTCACCATCCATGAACAGCAGATTGGAAAGGGGTTGTTTGATGGTGGGATGGTTGTCAGTGGCCGACTGATGGGGCGTGATATGGCTGATTTGGCTCGTCAGGTGTTGAAGGAGGGCAAGGTTCCCTCTGTTTTTGATGGACGATTTAGGGTGCAATCAGAAGGATTGATGTTATTCAGTCAGTCTGGGCTGCGCCAGCGGGGCTTGAGTTTGACCGAACGGGCCCAGCGTTCGGCATTTCTGGTGGATTGAACAGAAATGCCGTCTGGGGCACGGAAGTTAAAAGTTGAGCGAAACCCCGTTTTGCACGACGCTAATGGAGGAGGGTGTGAAATATTGCGCGCCGGGACCTAAGCGTTGTGCATCGAGCAGAATGATGATCGGCAAGTGATAGCCCAGGCGGGTTTTGAGTTGGTCGACCAGGGGAGCAAACGGCGTCGCATTTCCTTCCAGGACCTGGAAATCCAACAGGGTAGGTTTGACGAGCTGCAGTTGTTTGGTCTCACCATCATAATGCAGTTGGCCGCCAATCTTGCCATAGGCTTTGAGTGGTCCCGCTGTCGCGCTTTGAGCTGCGGCATCCTGCAATGCCATATCGAAGCCGAGCGCGATGTGTTGGCCATCAGGTTGGAACTCGGGCTTGGGATTGGTGAGATCAACCTTCCATTCGCCGAGATCCAGTCGATAGGGTAGAAAGGGTTTCATCAGGCTTTGCATCTCGGTGCCGGTCACCACCATTTCGACCGCGTGGGCGTGCAGAGCGGTGAGCGCGAGTCCGAGACTGAATACAAGTCGTGTGAACGTCTTATGTGCTGTGGTCATGTCTTCCCCATTATCATTTTCGTTGTCTTGAGGGTTTAGGGTTGACCTATCGTCAGGTCACCAATGGAGGCACTTTCCAGAAAGATTTCGTAGGTTTCACCGTCAATTTCCTTCTGAAGCATCTGAACCAGCAGGAAGTGCCAGTCCTTCGCCATCCATAGCCGCGACCTGCGCTTTGAACCGGGTTTGACCAGGCGTTCGACGATCAGGGTAGGCACTTGCCCATGCTCAGTGCGCAGTGTCTCCTCGCCGACGACGGCAAATCGGTTCTCTTTCAGTTTTCCTCCATCAGCAATGCGATATGTCATGGTTGTCTGTCCGGCGGCGAGGTCCATGCGCAGCTGAAGTTGATACCCCAGCTTGTCCAATGCATCGTCGGGGATCGCCATATGCCATGGCTTGTCCTCGATGTTATTGGTCACGGTTAGCTGATCCCAGTCAAACGCCACCGTACCATGGCGTTCTGTGCGCCAGGTATCGCGGTCGTAGGTGTAGAAGAACGGCCTGACACGTCTGCCGGTCCACTCGAAGCGAACAGTTTCAGTAATATCCAGCATCAAAGATCGCACTTCAAATCGGTAATTCCACTGACCGTCCGCCTGCTGCTCCAGTACACGCGTGGCCGTGCCGTTGATAGGAATACCCTTTCGGTACGTGGCGCGGTAAGTCGCGCGGGTGGGGAGAAGGGTTTGTACCAGCACGCTCATTGCGCGTGGGGTGGACTCTTTTTCGGGTGGCGTTTCGGCGTTAGTGGGTATGCAAAAGCCTATCAGTGCAAGCGTTAACCATCGGTTGCGGGAGAGTGGACCTGATAGGAGGGTGCTGACAGCCATGAATGCCTCGTGTGATTATCTCACATTAGGCACTCAGGGCTGGCTTGGCAAGTGGCGCAGATTAAACCTTAGTGGGGTGCATTAAATGCAAGGCCCTGGGACCCCAGTGGGGTTTCGTCGAGGATAACCTTATCGTTAACCAGCTTCAGGCGATCTTCACACAACCATTGTAGCACCATGGGGTAAATCACGTGTTCCTGAACCAGTACGCGATCGGCCAGCTGATTGGGGGTGTCCTCTGGGAATACAGGCACTTCACCCTGAAGGATGACGGGCCCCCCATCGAGATCCTGTGTCACGAAATGAACCGATGCACCGTGACGGTGGTCGCCGGCCTCAATGGCGCGGCGATGGGTGTGCAGTCCAGGGTAGGCGGGCAACAGCGAGGGATGGATGTTTAACAGTCGTCCGGCATAATGATTAACGAACCCTGGCGTGAGAATTCGCATGAAACCGGCCAGCACGACATAGTCGGGCTGATGCGCGTCGATGGCGTTTTGCATGGCCTCATCAAAATCTTCCCGATTGCTGAATGTGGTGTGATCAATCAGGCAGGTGGGGATGCCAGCCGCCTCCGCGCGTGTAAAGGCGCCTGCGCCTGGGCGGTTGCCAGCGACCAGGCAAATTTCTGCATCCAGGCGGTTTTCCTGAATGGCATCGATAATGGCCTGCAGGTTAGTGCCGCCGCCGGAGGCCAGCACCGCAAGGCGCTTGGGCGGTCTTAACATGTCCATGGTCGTATCGCCTAATCGATCAATACCGCGGGAACCGCCTGCTCGCTGGGTTCGATGCGGCCCAGGGTATAAACCGTTTCGCCGAGTGATGTCAGCAACGCCGTGGCTTGATCTGCACTGGCCTCGGGTACCACGACGACCATACCGATACCACAGTTGAAGGTACGGTACATCTCATTCTGTTTGACATTTCCCGCGTCCTGCAGCCAGCGGAATACCGCAGGCATTTCGAAGGTGTCAGCCTTGATATGGGCTCGGGTATGATCCGGCATGACGCGCGGCAGGTTCTCCAACAGTCCACCGCCGGTGATATGAGACAGCGCATGAACGGGAACCTGACGGATCAGCTCAAGAATGGATTTGACGTAAATGCGGGTGGGGGCCATTAAGGCATCAATCAGAGAGACGTCACCGCAGGGCGAATGGAGGTCGACGCCACTTACCTCGATGATTTTGCGAATCAGCGAATATCCATTGGAATGCGGCCCGGATGAGGCCAGACCTAGCAGGACGTCGCCGGGTTTGACGAGCTGCCCGTCAATAATCTGGGATTTTTCCACGATGCCCACGCAGAATCCGGCGAGATCGTAGTCCTCACCCTCGTACATTCCCGGCATTTCCGCGGTTTCGCCGCCAACCAGGGAACAACCGGACATTTCGCAGCCCTTCCCGATTCCGGTCACGACGGAGGTGGCAACATCGACATTCAGCTTGCCGGTGGCGTAGTAGTCCAGAAAGAACAGTGGTTCAGCCCCCTGAACGATCAGATCATTGACGCACATGGCGACCAGGTCGATACCGATTGAATCGTGACGGCCACTTTGCAGTGCCAGCCGTAGTTTGGTGCCTACGCCGTCTGTGCCAGAAACCAGAACCGGCTCCCGGTAGCCTTTGGGCAGTTCAAAGAGTGCGCCAAAGCCACCCAGCCCTCCCATAACCTCGGGCCTGGCGGTGCGCCTGGCCACGCCTTTGATGCGCTCGACGAGTGCGTTGCCGGAATCGATGTCAACGCCGGCGTCGCGGTAACTCAGGGAAGGCTTGTCTGATGCGGTCATGCTTGGTTCTCGAATGAAAGGTGATAAAAGGCCAAGGCCATTTTTGACAGCGCAGATTCTACCAAGATCGACCGTCAAAGCCAATTTGGGTGCTGTTCCCTAAATGGTGTATTCTTCCAAAGATAGAACAATGATGCCTTAGGAGAGATCGACCTTGTACCGTATGTCGCGTGTCTGGCTGCCCGTGTTGCTCTGGTTGTCCTGTATGTTGTCGATTGAAAGCGTCTGGGCTGAGCGACGGGTCGAGGGGCTTTATCAGAGCAGCGTTCCGGTGGCGGATCAGTCTCAGGCACTCAGGGAGAGCATGCTGGCGTCTATTTTGGCGGGGGTGATTGATAAGGTCACTGGCCGGAGTGGGTGGCGAGCGCAATTGCCGGATTCCGAGCTGGCTGCCTGGGCACCCTCGCTGATGGAGGAATATAGCTACCAGCGCAGAAGCGCCGAAAATGGTGAGTCCCTTAATTTGTCTGCGCGCTTTTCAGAAGCTTTGCTTTCGGCGCGCCTGGCTGAGCGAGGCATTCCCGTGTGGGGCACGATCCGGCCCACCGTCCTGGTGTGGCTGGCGGTCGAGAACGACGGTGTGCGCCAGATTCTGAGCGAAAACCCTGAGGATCTGACCGCGCAGACGCTCCTCGCCTTTGGCGGTCGCTGGGGGCTTCCCTTGCAGTTGCCACTGATGGATCTGGATGATCGCAATGCGCTGAACCCTTCTGACTTGTGGGGCTTTTTTGTGGATGCCGTGCAGCCGGCAAGTCAACGTTATCAGCCCCAGTTTTCGCTACTGGCCAGGGCTTTCCGCCAGGGCAGCCGATGGCTGGTGCAGTGGAAGCTGGTCGACAGCCTGCGTGAGGTGGGTAGCGGTGAGAACGTGCAGGGCAGTCTGGAGCTTGCTCTCGGTGAGATGGTGACCGCTGTTGCATCGACGCTTTCCCAGCGTTATGCCGTGATGGCGGGGGCGCAGGTGTCTGACCAGATTCTGATCGAGGTGACACAGCTGCAGAACTACGAGGATTATGCTCGTTGTCTGAAAATGATTTCCTCACTGGCGCCGGTGAGTAACGCGGCTCCGGTGCTGCTGGCAGGTGATCGTCTGATCATTCAGGTAAGCCTGACGGGCAGCCTGGAACAGTTCGCGGAATACCTGAGTTTGCGTCCGGCACTGGCTGACGAGGGGCGCCAGAATGCTCAGGGGATGACCGTCTGGCGGTCGTATCGCTGGGAACGCTGATGACAGGTGCGTCATGACCGGTACGTCTTTGCGCCATCTCCCCAATCTGATTACCGTTCTGCGCTTGATTTTGGTTGTCCCGGTGTGTCTGGCGCTTCTGCAAGGTCAGTACCCGCTGGCGCTGGGTCTGTTTTTTGTCGCGGGGGCCTCGGATGCTCTGGATGGTTTTCTGGCACGTACCTTTGGCTGGTTCTCGCGCTTTGGGGCGATCGCCGACCCGTTGGCGGATAAACTATTGCTGGTGCTGACCTTTGTTACGTTGACCTATGTCGATGAGTTACCACTCTGGCTGACGGTGACAGTACTGGGGCGCGATCTGATCATACTGGTTGGGGCGCTGACCTATCACTGGTGTCTGGGACCCTACCAGATGCAACCGACCTTGTTGGGAAAACTCAGTACCTTCACACAAATTACCTATGTGCTGGTGGTGATCTGCAACCTGGCGGGCATCGCCATGCCTGACTGGAGCCTGGCGCAGGGGCAATGGCTGGTTGCATTTGTCGCTTTCCTGAGCGGCTTGCATTATACCGTCCTGTGGGGGCATCGTTTTTTTCGAGGTCTCAGGCAGCGGCGGCGGGAGGACATGTGACGATGACAACACAGCCGCCCTTTCAGGCCTCGCAGTTAACGTTACCCTTGTATGCCCGGTCGCGCTGTCGACTTGAAAACTATGTGCTGAATCCTGGCAGCACCCTCCTGGATACTGTAAAAGGCTTTCTGACAGCGCCATCTGATACTGGGCTTTACCTGCATGGTTCGGTTGGGACAGGGAAAACGCATTTATTGTTGGCGATGGCCCACCGTGTCGGGCCGGCCTCGTCAATCTATCTGAACGTGTCTGAATTACGGGACGTTCCAGCAGACTCCGTTCTGGAAGGTCTTGAAGGGAAGTCTCTGATTTGTCTGGATGATCTGCAGGCCATTGCCGGACAGGAGCAGTGGGAGACGGCCCTGTTTCACCTGTATAATCGCTGCCAGCTTTCGGGTGCCAGGCTGCTGTTTGGCGCGACAGAACCACCCTCCCGACTGGGTGTTGCGCTGCCGGACCTGCTTTCCCGCCTCAACTGGGGCGTTGTGCTCAAGCTGGACGAACTGGGTGATGAACAGAAGAAGCGGGTGATGCTGCGGCGGGCGGATGAGCGAGGGATTGCGCTTTCAAACGAGGTGCTGCAATATCTTTTCAGCCGAAGTCAACGGGACATGACAACCCTGGTAACCGTGCTGGATCAGCTGGATCAGGAATCTCTGACGGAGAAACGCCATGTCACGATTCCCTTTATCAAAAAAATAATGAAGTGGTAGGCACCGAGGGTGCAGACCCAATGGAGGAACTATGCGAAGAGTCGTATTTAATCAAAAAGGAGGTGTCGGCAAATCCAGCATCACCTGTAACCTGGCCGCTATCGCCGCGCACAATGGGGCGCGTACCCTGGTCGTTGATCTGGACTCCCAGGGCAATTCCAGCCGTTATCTGCTGGGGCGGAACCCTTCCGAGCTGAAAGATACGGTTGCTGACTTTTTTGAGCAGTCATTGACGTTCAATATTTTTACGAAGTCGCCAGAAGACTACGTGCATGCGACGCGCTTTCCTGGGCTTTATGTGTTGCCTGCAAGCCCCGAGCTGGATCACCTCGAACGTAAGCTCGAATCCAAGCATAAAATCTACAAACTGCGTGATCTGTTGAAGAAGTTAAGCGAATCCTTCGATCAGATTTTTATTGATACCGCGCCCGCGTTCAATTTCTACACCCGTTCGGCTCTGATTGCTGGAATGAGCTGTCTGATTCCCTTTGACTGTGATGATTTTTCGCGTCAGGCACTGTATACAATTCTGGCCGAGATTCAGGATTTGCAGGCCGATCACAACCCCGACCTGTTTGTGGAAGGGATTGTGGCTAACCAGTTTCAGCCTCGGGCCAAACTGCCCACCCAAATGATTGACAGTCTGTGCGAAGAGGGACTGCCGGTGCTCCCGGTTTACCTGAACTCGTCGATTAAGATGCGGGAGTCGCATCAGGCCCATGAACCCCTGATTCACTTTGCACCGTCTCATCCGCTGACGCAGCAGTTTGAGGCACTCTATCGGCTGTTGCAAAAAGAAGCGATTCCGGCCTGAGCCTCATTGAAGCTGCAGGCCCATCTGGGTCTGATTGCGCCCAATTTCGCCGTTGCTTAGCTGTCCCAGGAAGCGGGGCAGATGTTCGGCGGGAATCGGTGCCGCGAAGCGGTGCCCCTGCACATAGCGAATCCCCTTGCTGCGGAAGTAGTTCTCCTGCGCTTCGGTTTCAACACCTTCGACGACCAGTCGCAGACCCATGCCCTGAGCGATGGCCACAAGGGTGTTAAAAATGGCTGTGTCATAACTTTCGTCGGGGATACCGCCGATCAGCGAGTGATGCACTTTGAGCATGTCCACTGGCATGGTGGCCAAATGGGAAAGTGATGTCAGGCCAGATCCAAAACTGTCGATGGTCAAGGAAACGCCCAAGGCCTTGAGCTGATTCAGTGCCCGCAGAGAGTCGTCAATATTGCTCACGATTGCGGGCTCGCTGACTTCGAAGCTGATGAGCTGAGGATCCAGTCCTGTTCTTTGGAGGGTGTCTTTGACATGGGGAACCAGCGAGGGGTGACGCAGTTCCCTGCCCGAGAGGTTAACGCTGACACGGAGTGGTGTCGCTGAGAGTAGCTGTAATTTTCGGGCCTGCTCGAAGACGCTGTCGATAATCCAGACGCCCAGGGTGGGCAGCAGACCACTTTGCTCCGCGATATCGAGAAAGTGTGCCGGCGTGAGTAATCCTTTTTGTGGGTGGTGCCAGCGCAGGAGGGCTTCAAAGCCGATAACGCGGTTGTCTTCGAGGTCAATCTGGGGCTGGAAGTACAGAATAAATTCATTCTGTTCGAGACCCTGACGAAGCGCTTGTTCGATATTCAGCTGGTGGGCCATCTCTTCGCCGATTTCCGGCTCGTAGAACTGAATGGTGTTTCGCCCATTCTTTTTGGCCCGGTACATCGCCATGTCCGCATTCTTCAGCAGTACCCCGTAGTCTGTGCCATCTTGCGGTGCCAGGGTGACCCCAATGCTGGTGGTAATTATCAACTGCTGACCGGGCACCTGTACGGGGCGGGTGATCGACTTCAACAGATTTTCAGCGACCTTCAGACAGCCATCGCGACCGTTGACCTTATTCAGCAGGATGGCAAATTCATCACCGCCCAATCGGGCAATGGTATCTTCTTCCCGCAGGCAGTCTTTCATGCGCGAGAAGAGAACCTTGAGCAATTCATCCCCGACATCATGCCCCAAGGTGTCATTGATGCGCTTAAAGTGATCTACGTCAAGTCCGATCAGTCCGACATCGTGGCCGTTTCGATAACCTTGTTTGAGTGATTGTCGACCGCGATCCTCAAACAGACGGCGGTTGGCGGCCCCGGTCAACACATCGTAGTGAGCCAGAAAGTGGAGCTGGTTTTGGGTCTCCCGAATTGAGGTGATGTTCTGGCCAACCACGATGACCTGCATATCACCTTCTGTCCCCGGATTGACGAAGCGCGCCACGTTCCAGAGCATCACCAGGTTGCGGCCCTGTGCATCCGAGATTTCATTTTCCAGGTTTTCCAGCGTCTGCCCGGTTTCGAAGACTTTCTGAATCTTCCAGGCGGTTTCTTCCTGGAAAGAACGTAGCATAAAGGTATGAACGAAATCTTTGCCCTGAATGTCGTCGCGCTTCTGGCCAAATAGGTCGCTCGCGGCACGGTTCCATTGTCGAACACTGAAATCACGGTCCAGAATGACGATTGGGCTGCCGGCGGTGTCTATCAGTGAGCGATATTTGCGTGAAGAGGCCAACAGCGATTTTTCCGCCTGTTTGCGGATAAAAACTTCGTCCTGCAGTTCCTGATTAATCTGCTGCAGGTCCTGAGTGCGCTGCAATACGCGATCTTCCAACCGGGTTTCGATTTTCCGCCGGTCGGCAATTGTTGTGCCGAGAAATAGGGCAGAAATGAAATAAACCGCGAGCTGAGCCTGCATGACCCAGTCAGCATGGGGGTTGCCCATTTCAAGCGGGGGAATCAGTGTAAGCAGTGCCAGCACGGTCAGGCCATTTAAGGCGACTGACAGGATGAGTTCCATCCGCAAGGCTGACCAGAGAAACAGTGGCAGCAGCAATAAAAGAACCTGGCTGGATTCAGTAATGGCCAGGCTTGCCAGGAAGACGGCAGCGCCGAGCCAACCGATACGTTCGGCCTGAGTCACACTGGCGGCGTGTGAGCGTTTGCTGCGGTTAAGTTGGTAAAGAGGAAGAATGACCAACGGCGCCAGTCCGAGGGCAAAAAACCGGTAAGTCAGTGTCGCCACATCGAATGAGGGCGCTGGGTGGAGAATCAGATCGCCAAGTGTCCACACCGCCGTGCTCGCCGCAGCGCCGGCGGACACGCTTAACAGTGTGCCGAGGAGAGAGGCTTTACCACTGCGTTGGGCATGAGGTTCTGCATATCTGAGTCCCCGGGCAATAACGAGGGGCATCAGTGTCAGGCAGGCGGTGCCGGTGAACAGGATCAAGGGTGCGGCGAAGCCGGCCATTGCCCAGCCAGACGCGGACATCAGGCTACCGCTGGCAGCGAGGCCAGACAGGGCGACCCAGGGCAGCATGCGGGTGCCATGCCGCAGAATCAGATAGCTCGCAACGGCGCTGATCAGCCAGAGTCTCGGTTCTTCCTGTCCCGATGGCAGATAAAGTAGCGCTACCGAGATAACCAGGGCAACCAGGGTAAGCATCAGGTGAGGAGAGGGCATTCGGTCAAACGAGTCTCATGGAAAGGTCAATGGCGCGACAGTGTTTGGTCAGGCTGCCAATCGAAATATAATCAACGCCGGTTTCGGCGACGGCAACCAGGGTGTGGTCGTCAATCCCGCCAGAGGCTTCAAGCTTGACCCGGCCGTTTGCCAGTGCAACGGCCTCCCTCATGTGCGCCATCGAGAAGTTATCAAGCATAACAATATCGGCACCCGCCTGAATTGCCCGCTCCAGCTGTTCCAGCGTTTCCACTTCGATTTCGACTGGTTTGCCTGGCGCAATGGCGTGCGCGGCATCGATGGCTGCGTCGATGGAGCCACAGGCTGCGATATGGTTTTCTTTGATCAGAAAGGCGTCCCAGAGCCCAAGGCGGTGGTTGTAGCATCCTCCGCAGGCTACGGCATATTTTTGCGCCAGCCGAAGCCCGGGCAGGGTCTTACGGGTGTCCAGAATCCGGCATGGGGTGTGTGCCACGAGGTCTGCATAGCGGCGGGCAACGCTTGCGGTGCCAGAGAGGGTCTGCAGGAAGTTCAGCGCACATCGCTCAGCAGTCAGCAGCGAGCGGGCAGAACCCTCCGCCCGGAATATCACGGCATTCGGTTCGGCCTTGTCACCGTCCTTAAGCAGCCATTCCAGGTGACAGGACGGATCGACCTGACGAAAAACTTCATCGACCCAGCGCTGGCCGCAGATAACCGCCACCTCTCGGGTGATGACCCGCGCACGGGCAGACTGGTTGGCTGGAATGAGTTGAGCTGTGATGTCTCCGGTGCCGACGTCCTCGGAAAGGGCGCGGGCAATGTCCTGGCTAAGATTTTCTTGAATCAGTTTTTCGAGCATGAGGTGAGTCCCTGTAGTTGGCCATCCGGGCCAGTGAACAACGCTGATGATACCGGATGTGCGGGAGGCATCAAATCCAAATAATGTAACAGGATATTTCTATTGCGACGGTCCCGCAGGTGAGTGAGGGTGGCTAAAAAGTGTGACACGTGTCAACAAAATACAAAACATGACAGAGGTTGGTTAATTGACGCTCTACACTGAGATCATGTTCAAATGTTTGACGGTCTTTTCGCCGGGAGTAATGTATGACCTCGCCTCATAATGTCGTTCAGCTGAATGCGCAGCGCGGAACGCAGGCCGAAGGCGTGAAATTGCCAACGGTGATTATCAAGTTGCGTGATCGGTGTGCGGCACACCTGCAAAAACTGCTAAACCAGATGTTCGATAAGATCGATGACGCGCTGTTTGCGCGCGCAGAGAAGGCCGGCACTAACAGCGATCAGGCCGTTTTTTTCGATGCGATGCGAGAATTGCGGCTGAAAAAGACTCAGATGATCGGGCTATGTATTCAGGGCTTAAGTGAAGACTTTCGCTTCGCCGCGGCAGCGGAGCGTAAGCGCGCTGAGGTGCGTTTTGATGCTGAAAATCTGTCGCTGATTCAGCACGATGTACTCGAAGAACAGGTTGCGTTCGACAACATGATCAAGCGGGTAAGAGGTGAGGCGTCCCGCGAACTGGAGCATCTGTCCCTGCGTCTGGATGCCGTCATTCCGGGTGTGCGTATTGACGAGATGAACAATCCCCTGGGGCCAGATCGCGTGGTGGCCAACTTCGGCAAGGCCTGCCGGTGCGTCGAGATCGATATCAAGCCTCGGCTGGTGCTCTTTAAAGTGTTTGAAAAGGCCGTATTGTCCCATCTCAAGCCTACCTATGAGGCGGCCAATAAATATTTGATTGAACAGGGTGTCATGCCAGATCTGCGTTCAGTCAGCCAGACCAGTCGTCAGTCGCCTTCCTCTGCCTCTCCCGCCGGCTCCCGAATTATTGATGCGGCGACCGGTCAGGTTCAGGAGGTTTTATCCAATAGCGCACCTGGTATATCGAATGGGGTGCAGGACACCTTTGCCTTATTACGTGATCTGCTCGGTCGTATGCCGGGCAGGGGAGGCTCTCCCATGCGTGGAGACTCGATGGCTGTCGCGGGAAGTATCGCCGGTTCAGGCTCAGCCTCAAACTTGCCGGACATCTCTCAGGTAGCGCTCCTTTCGGTGTTGTCTGGATTACAGCAACGCGTCGGGCGGCAGTCTGGGGTGGAGAAGCTGGACTATGCCGATTTGCTGGAAAAAGCGATGCCGGGCGCTCCCGAGGGGCAGGGCAAGAAAATCGGTGCGCTGGATCAGGATGTCATGAATCTGGTCTCCATGTTGTTCGAGTACATTCTGAGTGATCGCAATCTTCAGCCTCAGGTGAAGGCCTTGATTGGTCGTTTGCAGATTCCCATTCTCAAGGTAGCGATAGTTGATCGGACGTTTTTCAGTAAAGCCGACCACTCTGCGCGTCGCTTGCTGAACGAGCTGGCCAGTTCCGCCATCGGCTGGACCTCCGGCAAGGAGGGCGATGCCGATTCGTTTCTGGCCAAAATTGAGGGGATTGTGGACGTTCTGATCAATCAGTTCGATGCTGACCTGTCGATGTTTGATCAGATCCTGGAGGATTTTCTGGTCTTTGCTGAGGGCGAGCGCAAACGTCGACGCCTGGTAGAGCAACGTACCCATGATGCGGAGGTCGGTAAGGCAAAATCGGAAGCCGCCAGGCGTCATGTACAGGAAGCGTTAAATGCACTGTTGGACAACGTGACGGTACCGGCGTTGACCCTGAAGGTGTTGCATGAAGGGTGGAGCAGCTACCTGGTGCTGTTGCAGCTCAAAGGTGCTGCCGAAAGCGCTGAGTGGCATGACGCGCTGACCACCGCCAAAGGGTTGATCGACGGGACGGCGCAGGGCGATCTGCGCGATGCGCTGGAAGTGTCGCGTATTCGCACGCTGGTAGATCAGTTACGCAAAGGGCTCAAACAAACCGCTTTCCAACCCTTTGAGCAGGAAAAACTTTTACGCAAGATTGATTGCCTCCTGATGGAGACCTCGCAGGCGCGTATAGCCCATGCGGTGGATCTGGATCAGGAATATCTGGGCTTTGATGAGGGCAAAGACGGCGATGCCCTGCAGGTTGAAACGGTTAATGTGGCGGTTCCGCTGCCACTTCCTCAACTCCCTGAGTCGGAATCTCTCGCTGAACCGGAATCTCACGCTGAAACTGAACCTACGATTGTTGCGCGCGAAAATACCTTCCTGCCTGAGCCGCTTCCCAGTCTTTCTGAAACGCTGGTGGCAGAAGATCGTGCCCCGGTAGACGCCAACATTCGTCTGGTTGAAACCGAAACGCCGGCCATGGCGCTGTCGGATGAGATCGAAGCGACGGAAGTTCAGACATTGGTCGATGGCTTGCGCGTGGGGTGCTGGGTTGAAATCTGTGAGTCCGACGACCGCCGCTATCGGGCCAAGCTGGCCGCGATCATTCAGACAACCGGCAAGTACATCTTTGTAAATCGGATGGGGGTCAAGGTCGAAGAAAAAACCCGCATGACCCTGGCGCTGGCGCTGCACCGCAAGGAGATCGCCCTGTTGGACGACTCCATGCTGTTCGATCGCGCGCTTGAAGCGGTGATTGGCAATTTGCGTGGGGCGAAAGCCTGACCCGAGATTGACGCTGGCGGGGGTGGGCTGCTAGGTTTGTGGGAATTTCTCGCGGACAGGTGGCGACTTCCTGATGATCTCTAACGATGGCTGGTTTGCCGAAGCGCAGCGCTGTCCTTCTCCTAACTTTAACGATCGACCGGCCACCGATGTTGATCTGTTGGTGCTTCACAATATCAGTCTGCCACCCGGACAGTTTGGGAAAGGCTATGTGCAGGCCTTTTTCCAGAATCAGCTCGATCCAGCGGTTCATCCGTATTTCGCCACTATTCATTCCTTGCAGGTGTCCGCCCACCTGTTGATTGACCGGCACGGCGGTCTGATCCAGTTTGTGTCGCTCGACAAGCGCGCCTGGCATGCCGGCGCATCCAGTTGGTTGGGGCGGCCCAATTGCAATGATTATTCGATCGGTATTGAGCTTGAGGGCACGGATGATCAAGCCTTCAGTGAGGCCCAGTACCACACGCTGAATGCCGTGGTTCTGCAACTGTATGACCGCTTTCCCGCGCTCAATCGCCAGCGGGTGGTGGGTCACAGTGATGTCGCGCCCGGTCGGAAAACCGATCCCGGTCCCTTTTTCGACTGGGCTCGGGTGCCTACAGGAGCGCCGGGCTGATGCGACTGCTCATACTGATTGTTGCCTGGACGCTGCATCGGGGCTTCCATCTCTCCCTCAGCTCGCGTCTGGATCAGTTAATTGAACGCGGCTTTCGTGCCATTCCCGGAAGTCTGCTGGCCCGGAGTCTGGGCATTCCCGCAGTCACGGTGCTTGCCGTGAGTCTGGTCGTGGCCGGGCTGGCGCTGCTGCAGATGCGGCTGGGTAGCCTGTATGCCGGTGCACCGGGGGCGGCTCTGGAGTTTATCGTTCTGACGCTGGTGATCGGCTGTGATCGGTTGAGGTTGGCGATGGATGCCTACGAGCAGGATGAGCGCCAGAAACGCTGGCCTTCCAGTCGGCCCTTGCTGGTGCAGGCCGGGTATGCCGTGCGCAAGACCTGGATTTCAGCCGAAGTTCGGCAGCTCGATCTGGTGGGGCAGTCACTGGCGTTGAGCTTTCAGCGTTATTTTCTGATTATCTTCTGGTTCATGCTGGGAGGGGCGGCGGGCGCGTTACTCGCACGACTGGCGCTGCTGGTCTCCCGGCAGCCGAATGCGGCGCAGCTGAATGTGGGACAGCTGGTCTTGCCCTTGATGGAATGGTTGCCACTGCGTTTGTTTGCGCTGACGGCGGTGATCTGGGGGCACGGTGCACTGGTGTCACGGATGACTGAGGACCGGGTTCCGTTGCTGCTTGCCGCGCGGGACGAGCTGTTTCAGGGGCTGGTGCGTTCGCTGGCAGCGAAGGCGCGTCAGGCGGGAGGGGGCAGCCTGGCCCAGACACTCATGCTAAAAAGCCGGACATTGCTGACGTTGTGCCTGTTCGTCTGGGTTGCGGTACTCGCGGTGGGTTACGGGTTGAAAGCGCTGCTGTGAACCCAGGGCGCGCTGACGGTTTATCCGTCAACACGCCCTGAATCATGCGCTTCAGAGGGCTTCGATTTTGCCTTTCTGTTCCAGCACGTGGGCCAGCGCACCTTCGGCTTCACGCAGCTTCTGGCGCTCTTTCTCCACGACGGCCTCCGGCGCCTTGTCAGCAAACTGTGGATTGGCGAGTTTAGCGGCCAGTCGCTCGACTTCTTTTTCCAGCTTTTCCGCCTCTTTAGACAGACGCGCCAGCTCAGCTGACTTGTCGATCAGCCCGGCCATCGGCACGCGAATTTCCAGTTTGCCCACCAGTTGCGTCGCGCTGGGCGGCGCTTCCTCGTCATCGGTCAGCCAAGTGATGTTCTCAAGGCGTGCCATTTTCATCAGCAGTGAGCGGGTCGCTGCGACATTGTCACGATCCGCCTCATCTGAACTGCGCAACAGGACGGGCAAGGGTTTGCCGGGTGGGATATCCATCTCACCGCGAATGTTGCGGATACCCAGAATCACGGCTTTCAGCCACTCAATGGTTTGTTCGGCAGGTGCATCTTCGCGTTCACCGGAGGCGGCCGGGTAGGGCTGCAGCATGATGGACTCGCCCTGCTTGCCCGCCAGCGGCGCGACGCGCTGCCAGATTTCTTCCGTAATGAAGGGCATGAAAGGATGCGCCAGTCGCAGACTGGTTTCCAGCACTCGCACCAGGGTGCGGCGGGTGCCACGAAGCTGTTCTGCGGTCGCATCAGTATCATTCAACACTGACTTGGACAGCTCCAGATACCAGTCGCAATACTGGTTCCAGATAAATTCATACAGCGCCTGAGCTGCCAGGTCGAAACGGAAGGCATCCAACTGGCGGGTGACTTCACGTTCGGTGGCTTGCAGTACGCTGATGATCCAGCGGTCGGCCAGCGAGAGGGTCACCGCTTCACCACCCTGACCGCAGTCCTGTCCTTCGGTGTTCATTAACACGTAGCGGGCGGCGTTCCAGATCTTGTTGCAGAAGTTGCGGTAACCTTCCACGCGCCCCATGTCGAACTTGATGTCACGGCCGGTGGAGGCCAGCGAGCAGAAGGTGAAACGCAGTGCATCCGTTCCGTAGTTGGCAATGCCTTCCGGGAATTCTTTGCGGGTTTGTTTGGCGATGGCTTCTGCCATTTTTGGCTGCATCAATCCCGTGGTGCGCTTGGCCAGCAACGACTCCAGATCAATGCCGTCGATGATGTCCAGCGGGTCGAGCACGTTGCCCTTGGACTTCGACATTTTCTGGCCTTCGCTGTCACGCACCAAACCGTGAACATAGACGGTTTTGAATGGAATCTGGGATTTACCGTGCTCATCCTTGACCAGATGCAGCGACATCATGATCATGCGGGCGACCCAGAAGAAAATGATGTCAAAGCCGGTCACCAGCACATCGGTGGGATGGAACATTTTCAGTTCCGGGGTTTGAGCCGGCCAGCCGAGCGTGGAGAAGGTCCATAGCGCCGAGCTGAACCAGGTGTCCAGTACATCGTCATCCTGGCGCAGGGTGACATCGGCGGCCAGGCTGTGCTTCTGGCGGACTTCCGCTTCGTCACGCCCAACGTAAACATGCCCATTGGCATCATACCAGGCAGGAATCCGGTGGCCCCACCACAGCTGACGGCTGATACACCAGTCCTGAATGTCACGCATCCATGAGAAATACATGTTTTCGTACTGCTTGGGTACGAACTGAATTTCGCCCTTTTCCACGGCCTCAATCGCAGGTTTGGCCAGCACATTGGCTTTGACATACCACTGGTCAGTCAGCCAGGGCTCAATGATGACGCCGGAACGGTCGCCACGGGGCACTTTCAGACTGTGCGGGTCGATTTTAACCAGCAGGCCTTCAGACTCCAGGCGAGCCACGACTGCTTTACGTGCAGCCATGCGCTCAAGTCCGGCATACCCATCGGGGCAGGCTTCACGGGCCTGTTCGGCATCAAAACCCAGTACATCAAAAGACGCGAGAACATGCGCGTCGCGGTCAAAAATATTGATCAGGGGCAGGTTGTGACGCTTGCCCATTTCATAGTCGTTGAAATCGTGCGCAGGGGTGATTTTGACACAGCCGGTTCCAAAGGCGGGATCAACATAGCTGTCTGCAATCACCGGAATCAGGCGACCGGTAATCGGCAGGCGAACATTCTGGCCGATCAGGTGCTGATAACGCTCATCATCGGGATGCACGGCGACGGCGGTGTCCCCCAGCATGGTTTCCGGTCGGGTGGTGGCGACAATTAGTGAATCGCTGCCATTTTCCATGGGGTAACGGAAATGCCACATCGAGCCTTTTTCTTCTTCCTGCAGCACTTCCAGATCGGAGATGGCCGTGTGCAGTTTCGGATCCCAATTGACCAGACGCTTGCCACGGTAGATCAGCCCTTCTTCGTGCAGACGGACAAAGGCTTCCTTGACCGCTTCAGACAAACCTTCATCCATGGTGAAACGTTCACGCGACCAGTCAACGGAGGACCCCAGCCGGCGGATCTGACGGGTAATCGTGCCGCCGGATTGCTCCTTCCATTTCCAGACGCGATCCAGGAAGGCTTCTCGGCCGAGATCATGGCGGGTCAGATTCTCGGCGCCCAATTGACGCTCGACCACCATTTGCGTTGCGATACCCGCATGATCGGTGCCGGGCTGCCACAGGGTGTTATGACCCTGCATACGGCGGTAGCGGATCAGCGCGTCCATGATGGCGTTGTTGAACCCGTGGCCCATGTGCAGGCTGCCGGTGACATTCGGTGGGGGGATCATGATGCAGTAGCCGGGGCGATCTGGCTGATTGGCCGGCTTGAAGAATCCTTTCTGCTCCCAGAAGGAATACCACTGACTTTCAAGGTGTTGCGGTTGGTAGGTCTTTTCCATGGTCATCGCTTGGATAGTTTGTTCGGAATTCGGGGAATCGGCGTCGGTTCCGGCTGGGTCGGCAGTAGCCGGTCAGACAGTATACACATTCAGAAACGGGCATCAATTTGGATTGTACCGGGATTCAGCCCCAGCGCGCGATATTCGCGATAGCGGGCGCGCCGGTGGGCGCGGGCCTGTGGGTCGCCCCAGACCAATTCAACGATACGGCTTTCCTGTGCGGCCGACGCGGGCACACTGTTGGCAAGATTGACCAGTACATCCCGGCCACTGGCCTGCTCGGACGACGCGGAAAGCAAAACTGGGATGATCGCCTGATCGCGCGCGTCGCTGGCCTTTTCGTGGGGAATAAAGCTCTCTGGTCGAAACGACCACAGCAACTCATCCAGGCGGCTTAACTGGGGCTCCTCGGCGACGACCAGAACCCGCTGTGCGAGGCGGAAGGCTTTTTCGCACAGACGGCACAGGAAGCGCTCCGCCTCGTCGTCCGAGGCGGCTTCGAGCAGATAAAAATCGACCTGGGTCGTGCTCATGCGCTGGGGATCTGGTTCAGCAGGTAACGAGTCAACAAGGGGACCGGACGCCCTGTCGCACCCTTATCCTTGCCACTGACCCAGGCGGTGCCGGCAATGTCGAGGTGGGCCCATTTCATCTTTTTAGTGAAGCGTGACAGGAAGCAGGCGGCGGTGATCGTTCCGGCCGGGCGGCCACCGATGTTCTGCATGTCGGCAAAGTTGCTGTCGAGCTGGGTGTTATATTCGTCCCACAGCGGCAATTGCCAGCAACGATCCCCCGTCTGCTGTCCGGCGGCAAGCAGTTGCGAGGCCAGCTCGTCATTGTTGGCGAGTAAACCGCTGGCCTGATGCCCAAGTGCAATGATGCACGCGCCCGTCAGGGTGGCGATGTCAACGATGGTTTCGGGCTCGAAGCGTTCAGCATAGGTGAGGGCATCACACAGAACCAAACGACCCTCGGCATCCGTATTCAGAATTTCAATGGTTTGACCGGACAGGCTGGTGACGATATCGCCGGGTTTGGTTGCCTGGCCACTGGGCATGTTTTCGGCTGCCGCAATCACGCCGATGACATGCAGAGGAGCCTGCATCTCGGCGAGTGCCTTGAGGGTGCCAAAAACACTGGCCGCGCCACACATGTCATATTTCATTTCATCCATCGCTTCGCCGGGCTTCAGGCTGATGCCGCCTGTGTCGAAGGTGATGCCTTTGCCGACCAGTACATGCGGACGGGTTTCGGCCGCGGACCCGTTGTAGCGGATGACGATGAGCTGTCCTTCCTCTTCGCTTCCGGCGGAGACAGACAGGAAGGAGCCCATGCCCAGTTTCCTCATCTCTTTTTCGCCGAGGATTTCAACGCTCAGCGCGGCATTTGCTTTAGCCAGTTTCTTGGCTTGCTTGGCCAGGTATTTAGGCGTGCAAACGTTGCCAGGCAGGTTGCCAAGGTCTTTGGTCAGGTTCATGCCAGCGGCAATCGCTTCAGCCTGCTTCAGCAGTGCGGCCGCATTTTTCTTAGGCAGTTCTGGCGCGTGAATGCGCAGCTCTGCGAGTTTGGCCGCGTCTTTGGGTTTGCTTTTCAGCCCGTCGCTGCGATAAGTGGCCGCGCTGATGGCCTGGACCACGGTTTCGAGGGCTGCGCTGGCGTAGGGGAGTGTCGCGGGTGCCGGAATGGCACTGACCGCTTTGGTCACCGGACTGCCGACCAGTGCGGCGGCAACCGCCCTGGCGGATTTGCGCAGGTTTTCGAGGCTGTACTCGTCTTTTTTGCCCAGTCCGATACACAGAATTCGCTCGAAGGGACCATCGATACCCAGAACCCATGTGCTTTTGGCGCTGTCGGTGCTGATGTCGCCGGACTGAATCAGACGCGAGAGTTTGCCGTTGGTTTTCTCATCTGCAGATTTGAACAGGGCATTATCGGTATCCTCTTTGAACAGTCCCAGAACCAGACAGTCTGTTTTCTGTGTCAGGGGTGAGGTTGAAAAGACGGCATATTTCATGATGAGAAGACTCCAGCTAAATCAGGGGTTAGCAACAGTGTAAGGGAAAGACCGCCCAAAATCATGGTGCCTTTGTGCTTGGGTGGGGTGACAGCTTCGCGCAATGGTTTACAATGCTTGGAAAAAACTTTCCCGGGAAACCGTACTTTGAGTGTAGTGCTACGTTATCTGTCACGGCAATTGCTGGTCAGCATGATCGCCGTCGCCGGCGTTCTGATGCTGATTTTTATGAGCGGTCGCTTCATCAAGTATCTGGCGGAGGCCGCCGCCGGCAACCTGTCGGCCAATGTGCTGTTTGAAATCATGGCGCTGCGGATGCCAGAGTTTTTGCAGTTGATTCTGCCGCTTGGCCTCTTTATCGGAATCCTGCTGGCGTATGGCCGCATGTACATGGAAAGTGAAATGACCGTGTTACATGCCTGTGGTATGAGCAAGGGCGATCTCGTGCGTATGACCATGGTCCCAGCCGTCATCGTGACGATTATTGTGGCTTATATGAGCCTGTATCTCGCATCCTGGGGCTATAAGAAAGTTGAAGATATTCTTGAAGAGCAGTCCAAGATGACGGAGTTTGAGATGCTTGCGCCAGGACGTTTTCAGGCGCTTCGGAATGGGTTGCGGGTGACGTATACGGAGTCACTCAGTGATGACAAGCGTGAACTGCACAACGTGTTTATCTCTGAGCAACATCCCGAAAAAGACTCGATGGCGGTGCTCCTGGCCAAGCGCGGAACGCAGGTGGTGGATCCCAATACCGGAAGCCGCTTTATTGTGCTGCATGATGGACGCCGTTACGAGGGAACCCCTGGCCAGCCAGATTATCGTGTCATTGAGTTTGAGTCCTACGGCTTAAAAATTTCCGAGCTTTCCGAAGGGGCTCGTCGCGGCAAGCCGGATGCGTTGACCACAATGGAATTGTATGAGAGCCGCGATCCCGTGCACAGAGCCATGCTGCACTGGCGTTTTGCGCTACCGATGCTGGTGCCGGTGGTGGCCTTGCTCGCCGTACCGCTGAGTCGGGTCAACCCACGCCAGGGGCGCTTCCTCAAGCTGCTGCCGGCGATGCTGATTTATATTGTTTATCTTGGCTGTCTGATTGCGGTGCGAAAATCGCTGGAAAAGCAGCAGATTCCCGAATGGCTGGGGATGTGGTGGGTACATCTGATGTTTGCCGGTATTGCCATTTTCCTTTTGTATGGCGATGAGTGGGCGCTCAAACGGAGGGCTGCGCGTGCGACGGCTTGATCGTTATATCGTCTCTACCGTCGCCAGTGCCATGTTGATGGTGCTGCTCGTCGTCCTGTCGCTGGATCTGGTGTTTGGCTTTATCGCTGAAATGGAAGAGTTGAAAGAAAACTACCAGACCTTTCAGGCGATGCTCTACATCCTGACCACCGTCCCACGGCGTATCTACGACTACCTGCCATTGGCGGCCTTTATCGGTAGCCTGGTCGGGCTCGGTGTGCTGGCCAATAGCAGCGAGCTAACGGTCATGCGAGCGGCAGGGGTGTCAGTCAGTCGCATCGTCTGGGCGGCGATGAAGCCGGCGCTGGTCGTGGTGCTGATCGGCATACTGATCGGTGAATATGTGGCGCCGGAGACCGAGCGTATCGCTCAGACTCAACGCGCACTGGCGCAGGGCGAGGCGGAATCGGTAGGGGCCGGTCGCGGAGTCTGGCATCGCGAAGAGGATACGTTTATCCACATGAGCGTGGTGCAGTCCAAGGGCTTGATCAACGGCCTGAGTTTTTTCCGCTTTAATGTGGATGGCGCACTGGCTGAATCCTTCTTTGCCCGCCGTGCGTTGTTTCAGGTGGATCACTGGCTCCTGCAGGATGTCACCCGAACCCATTTCAAGGAGAATGAGACCGTTACGGAGACGATTGAAGCGGAGAACTGGAATACCCAACTGTCACCCAAGCTATTGAACATTCTGGTCATCAAGCCCGAGTACCTGTCGGTCAGGGGGCTCTTTGCGTACGTCAGCTACCTGCATGATCAGGGGCTTAATGCGAATATTTATGAGATGGCCTTCTGGAAAAAAGTGCTGCAGCCGCTGGCAACGGCTGTCCTTGTCATTGTCGCGATCTCTTTTGTGTTTGGGCCGCTGCGCTCTGTGACCATGGGGTTCCGGATATTCTGCGGCATCATTGTGGGTTTACTCTTCAAATATGTTCAGGATCTTCTGGGGCCATCAAGTCTGGTTTTCGGGTTTAATCCGGTGTTCGCCACGCTGGTTCCTATCGTTATTAGTGCGGTGGCGGGCGTATACCTGCTCAGACGAGTGAAATAGGGAAAAACAACCACAGAGAGTGTAAGGATGCGGTACGCGATTCGATTTGATGAAGCGTTGGGAAAGGAACTTCAGCGGTATTGTGAAGGGTTGGTGGATGATCTGGTCCTCGAGTTGCTGCGTTGTCGCTATGATCTGGACAGTGGCATCCATAATGCGCGCAAGCTGGTCAAAGAGATTCGTGCGGTATTGCGCTTGCTCAAGCCCTTACAAAGTGAAAGCCATTTCGATAACTGGCAGCTATTGAAAGCGATAGGTGACTCGACCAGCCATCTGCGGGACCGCTACGTCGGACATGACCTTTGGAAGACACTGCTGCCCCACCTGGGCGCGCAGGCGGATGCGGCCGCCGTGACACAGGCGATGAATGTCGAACTGACCCGTGAGCTTAACAGCGAGCACTTCCAGCACTCGGTCGTCGAAACGGTCGAACATCTCCAGGTTTTGTCCACGTTAATGCTGCAGCGTAAGCAGACCTTGCTGCTTCCTCCTCCCGTGCTGGAAGTCGACAAAGACTGGTTAGCTGAACAATACGGACACCTGTATCGAAAGTTGGTGAAAACGTCGGTTGAAGCCAAAGGCGTGCTCGAGGCGGAAGGGCGACATGAGCAGCGTAAACGCGGCAAAGACCTGCTTTATGCGCTGCGCTTGTGTAAACCCGTCTGGAGCGGATCATTGAAGAACCTGTCCCGTAAACTGAGTGACCATTTAGAACAGTTGGGGAAGGCAAATGACCTGGCGGTATTGGAGCCCGTGGTCGTGGCTAAGGCGACCGCCGATCCGGATGGGCTGCGTGTGTGGTTCTCTGATCAGCGAAAGAAGATCTGGCAGCAGGTTGACGACGCGCTGCTGCCCTTGCTTTCGGAGAGTGAAACACGATTTTCCCGTCGCGTCCGGAAGTCACTCGGGTAAATTTTTCAGCAGGAAGTCGCGGAGATTGCCCCCCATTATCGCGGCGACCTGTTCTTGCGGAAAACCCGCTTCAGAAAGTGCTGTCGTCAGTTGCTCCATCTGGCTGGCGTCAATGGGCGTCAGCACGGCACCGTCCCAGTCTGAGCCCAAGGCGACTGCCTGCGGGCCAACTTTGCTCACGGCATAGCGAATGGCGCGCACAATGGCGTCAATATCCCGCCCACATACTGCGGCTTCCCAAAAGCCAATACCAATCAACCCGCCTGTCGCGGCAATCGCTTCAAGGTGGCGGTCGCTCAGATTGCGCCCGTTATCGCAGGTGCCCTTTACGCCGGTATGAGAAACAATCAGGGGGCGGGTGTGCAGCGCCAGCACCTCGTCAATGGTCTGTTCTGAGGCATGGGCCAGGTCGATAATCAGGGATTCGGCGTCCATTTTTCTGATCCACTCCCGTCCCAGGGGCGTAAGTCCGCCTTTTTGCAGGCCATGTGCGCTACCCGCCAGTTCGGTATCAAAAAAGTGGGTCGGCGCAAGCATGCGGAATCCGGCCGCTTTCAGGCGCTCCAGATTCTCGAGGCGGCCTTCCAGCGCGTGTGCGCCCTCCAATGTCAGCCACCCCGCTGTTAATTCCGGGTCGTGTTGGCGATCGTCGAGGAAGCTGCGCAGCTCAGACTGGCGAGTGATGATTCTCAATTTGCCCCTGGACGCCAGGGTGGCTTCCTGCAAGCGGTTGGCCTGCAACAGAGCCCGCTCCATCAGACTGTTTAAGGCACGCGGGGGCCAGGCCTGGGAGAGTCCCAACCAGAAAATGGAGTCAGTATCGTTCCCGTTGTGCCCATAGTTCAGGTCGCGTGGGGTTTGCGTCACCACTGAAAAAGCCTGCAGCGCGACACGCCCCTGCAACAAGCGAGGCACATCGACCATGCCACGACTGTAACCTTTGGAAAGGTCGCGGCCCCACAGCAGGGAGTCAGCGTGAAGGTCTGCGATAAAGAGGGACTCGTGCTGTTGTCGCTGCGCTTCGCTGACGGAGACAGGTTCAGCGCCGGTTAAATGGTTGTAGTGATTGTCGACCAGCGGGGGAACCACGCCGAAGAACAGCAGAACGCCTATAATCAAGGTAAAGGCGGAAATCGTGAGCGTTTTTTTCATGTGAGGCGGCAGCCTTTGCGGAGTGAGAGCGGTGGGAGCATAAACGAAAGCGGCCGCGAAACAAAACCCCCTGATTTCTCACCGGAGAGTCGGGAAATTTGCCTGAAAGTGGTGCACAATAAGCGTTTGCACACTTTGTAGCGACCTCTGGACTGAAATGGAGAAACTGTATGCTGGAAAATAGGCCTGTCACCCGATCCACCTTTGATGAGGTCATGGTTCCCAACTATGCCCCGGCGGATATGATACCGGTGCGTGGCGAAGGTTCCCGCGTGTGGGATCAGCAGGGGCGTGAATACATTGATCTGGCGGGCGGGATTGCCGTCACTGCGCTGGGGCACTGTCACCCAGAGCTTGTCAGGTCGCTGACCGAACAGGCCAATACCCTCTGGCATCTGAGCAACGTACTGACAAACGAACCCGCCCTGAAACTGGCCCGCGTACTGACCGAAAAAACCTTTGCTGAACGGGTCTTTTTCGCCAACTCCGGCGGTGAGGCAAACGAGGCTGCCTTCAAGCTGGCACGCCGCTACGCCTGGCAGAAATTCGGCGGCGAGCGACATGAAATCGTGGCCTGCGACAACAGTTTTCATGGCCGAACCCTGTTTACCGTGACCGTGGGCGGTCAGGCCAAGTATCGGGAAGGCTTTGAACCCGTGCCGGCGGGTGTGCGCCATGTGCCCTTCAATGATGAAGCCGCACTTGAGGCGGCCATTACCGATAAAACCTGCGCCTTCGTGGTGGAACCGATTCAGGGGGAAGGCGGTGTGACCCCCGCCACTCTGTCTTATCTTAAAAAAGCCCGGGAACTGTGCAGTGCCCGCGGTGCGTTGTTGATTTTCGATGAAGTGCAATCGGGGATGGGGCGCACGGGTACGCTCTATGCCTATGAGCAGTTTGGCGTCGTGCCGGATATTTTAACTACGGCCAAAGCCCTGGGCTGTGGTTTCCCGGTGGGCGCGATGCTGACAACCGCTGACGTCGCCGCCGCGCTTGTGGTGGGTACGCACGGTAGCACCTATGGCGGCAATCCGCTGGCCTGTGCCGTCTCCCTGACGGCGCTTGAACTGATCAGTTCACCTGATGTACTGCAAGGTGTTGCGCAACGCCATGCGCTATTAAAAGCCGGGCTGGAAGCCATTCAGCAAGAGTTTGGCCTGTTCAGGACGGTCAGAGGGATGGGGCTGCTGATGGGCTGCGAATTGGCCGATACCTGGAAAGGTCAGGCGAAGGCATTGATGATGGCGGCCCAGGCGAAAGGCGTGTTGGTTCTGATTGCGGGCCCTGACGTTCTGCGTCTGGCGCCTTCCCTGATTATACCGGAGGCAGACCTGAAAGCCGGGTTAGCCGGATTACGAGAGGCGGTCGCGGAATTGAAAGCCTCCAAAACCTGAGGAGTCACCTGATGATCATTGTGAGACCCAGTGCCCCTGGCGATCTGCCGGGGATTGAAAAGCTGATCAACGAAAGCGCGGCTCCCCTGAGCACCTTGCCGGCGAATCGTGACAAGCTCGAAGAGAAAATTGAGGCGTCCCGGCGGTCTTTCGCCGGTGAGGCCGATATGCTGGGCAGGGAACGCTTTTTATTTGTCATGGAAGATACGGTCAACCGGGAAATTCTCGGCACCTCCGGGATCGATGCCCATGCCGGTAATGGCGCGCCGTTTTACAATTATCGCCTGGATTCACTTTACCACTCGTCCCAGCAGCTTGGCGTGCACAATGAAGTCCCCATTCTGTATCTGACCCACGAATTGTCAGGGCGGGTTTTGTTGTGCTCGCTCAGCATTTCGGGGCGCTATCGGGACACGAGCTATTTCGATCTCTTATCCCGTGCCCGTCTGTTGTTTTTGCGTGCCCACGCCGCTCGCTTTGGCGAACGTATCATCGTTGAAATACAGGGAGCCCACGATGCCCATGGAAGTTCACCTTTCTGGGACAGTCTGGGGCGCCATTTCTTTGGCATGGATTTCAATACCGCCGACTTTTATTCTGCGGTTAAAAGTAAAACGTTTATCGCTGAGATGATGCCGGCGCATCCGATTTACGTCCCCTTACTGACCGATGCCGCACAAAAGGCGATTGCGCAGCCGCATGCCGCCGCGCGCAAAAACTTCGATTTTCTGGAAAAAGAAGGCATGTACTTCGACCAGCACATCGACATCTTCGATGGTGGGCCAACCCTGGAAGGCCGTATCGCGGACCTGAACACCGTGCGGCAGGCGAGGGTCGGCCAGGTGAAATTCACCGAACATGGGCAAGGCCAGCAAAAGCTGGTCGCCAGTATGCAGTTCGAGCACTTTGCGGCCGGACTCTGCAATCTGACGGAAGGCATTGGGGATGTGATTCGGGTATCGCGTGCCATGGCTGAAACCATGGCGCTCAGGGAAGGAGACAATATACTCTTTTCGCCTGTGTAGGCCCTTTGGGAGGAGCCGACCATGATGATCATTCGACCGGCGGTAAGCACAGATCTGGATTCGGTCGTGGAGCTGGCCAGGAGCGCAGGGATCGGCGTGACCACACTACCCGATAGCCGTGAAATATTGGCAGAGCGGCTGCGGCTGGCAGAACGTAGTTTTTCCGCGCGACTTCCTCCCGAAAAAGCGTATTATTTTTTCGCCCTGGAATCCGTCGAAACAGGGTCGGTATTGGGGGTCAGTGCGATTCAGGCGCGGGTGGGCCTGGATGATGTCTGGTATAACTACCGGGTGGCCAATACCGTCAATGCGTTTAAGGAAATGGGCATCCACCGGCAAACGCCGACCCTCTACCTGACCAATGACATGACTAACTGCACAGAGCTGTGCACGCTGTTTTTGAACCCTAAAGCACGTAGTGGTCCAAATGGCCATCTGCTCTCGAAATGCCGCATGCTGTTTCTGGCGGAACGGCCTGATTTGTTCAGTGAAAAAGTCTTCGCGGAGATGCGTGGCTACTCCGATGCCTCGGGACATTCACCCTTTTGGGAAAGTTTGGGGCAAAAGTTTTTCAAACTGGATTTCCCAAAAGCCGATTACCTGACAGGACTTGGCAATAAAGGCTTCATTGCCGAGCTCATGCCCAAAAACCCCATCTATTTGCCGTTTTTGTCTGAAGATGCGCAGCGCTGTGTGGCGCAGGTACATGATCAAACGGGGCCTGCGCTGGCCTTGCTCAAGCGTGAGGGATTTAACTATAACGGCCTGGTGGATATTTTCGACGCGGGGCCCGTCATTGAGGCTTTTTTTGCCCCAGATTCGAACAGTGCGGGAATCGGTTAAGCGCTACGTACTGGTCTCGAGTGCGGAGAAGTATCAGGACCCTCGTCATGTCGACTCACAGGATCTGTTAATGGTAAGCAACCGCCAGTTAAGCGACTTTCGGGTGGGACTGGTGCCCCGCAGCAATCTGAGAGATGACACGGTGATCCTGTCAGAAGCTCTGGCCGCTCAACTAAAGGTCGAAGGTGGGGATACGGTGCGCATGGTAGACCTGAAAGGGGGCATGAAATGAGTGAGCAGCAGCCGGGTGTATTTTATCGCGGTCAGTGGATTGCGGGGCAGGGCGAGGCCTGGGAGCGTGCTGACCCCGTCTATGGCCGTTGTATCTGGCGTGGGCGCGGCGCGTCACCTGCACAAGTCTCAGATGCGGTTGACGTAGCCCGTCATACCTTTCCGGCCTGGCGTGCCCTGGGATTTGAAGGGCGGGCGTTGATCGCCCAGGCCTTTGCCGCACGACTGAAAGCGCAACGGGAGAGCCTGGCCCATGCGCTGGCTGAAGAAACCGGTAAGCCGCTCTGGGAGGCCGGGACGGAAATCGATTCCATGGCGGCTAAAGTCGCATTATCGATGCAGGCGTATGGGGAGCGCACAGGTTCGCGGGAGCAGGATGTCGCGGCGGGGCATGCAGTGCTCCGGCACCGTCCTCATGGCGTAATGGCGGTCTTTGGCCCCTATAATTTCCCTGGTCATCTGCCGAACGGTCATATTGTGCCGGCGCTGCTGGCCGGGAATACCATCGTCTTCAAACCTAGTGAATTGACCCCTCGCTTTGCCCAGTTAACGGCCCGGATCTGGACGGAGGCCGGATTGCCTGCCGGCGTTATGAATGTCGTGCAGGGCGGGGTGGAAACAGGGCAGGCCCTGGCCCGACATGACGGCATTGACGGTCTGCTCTTTACCGGAAGTTCGCGCACGGGCGTTAAGCTGCATCAACAGTTTGCCGGACGACCTGACAAAATACTGGCCCTGGAAATGGGCGGTAATAACCCACTCATCCTGGCGGGAAGCTGGCCTGAAAAAGCGGCCCTTCATCACGTACTATTCTCGGCGTTTATCTCTGCGGGGCAGCGCTGTACCTGCGCCCGTCGTTTGCTGGTGCCGCAGGGCAAGGCGGGCGATCGCTTCCTTGAGCAGCTGTGCCATGCCGCTCAGCACTTGCAGGTTGGCGCCTTTGACGCAAGCCCGGCGCCTTTCATGGGTAGTTTGATCTCTGCCCCGGCCCGACAGCAGGTGATACAGGCATTTGAGCATCGGATTGCCTCAGGGGGGGTATGCTTGCTGGCACCTCAGTTGACGGAGGGCACGGCCCTCATGTCCCCGGCCGTCGTCGATGTTAGCAGCGCGAGTGGGGTGCCGGACGACGAAATTTTTGGCCCGGTGTTACAGGTTTATCGTTATGAACGTTTTGAGCAGGCTCTGGAACTGGCGAATGCAACCCGCTTTGGCCTCGCGGCGGGTTTGCTGAGTGATGATCCGGGCCTTTACAGGCAGTTTGCAGATGCGATTCGGGCAGGGGTGGTGAACTGGAATAAGCCCTTGACGGGGGCCAGCAGTGCTGCACCGTTTGGTGGTGTGGGCGCCAGTGGCAATCATCGTCCAAGTGCCTGGTATGCAGCAGATTACTGCGCCTGGCCAATGGCTTCGCTGGTGGCGGATCACTGTGAATTGCCTGCGACCTTGCCTCAGGGGATGTCGCTATGACTCAGACCGTTGAAGTGAATTTTGATGGGCTGGTGGGACCCACCCATAACTACAGTGGTCTGTCCTTTGGTAATGTCGCGTCGGAATCCCATGGGCGGGAAACCTCGAATCCCCGTGAGGCGGCGCGTCAGGGACTCCTGAAAATGAAGGCGCTGCATGATCGCGGCTTTGTGCAGGGCTTGCTGCCACCGCATGAGCGCCCCAATCTTGCGATCCTGCGTCAGCTGGGATATCGCGGCAGCGACGCGGAGGTGCTCGCCATCGTGCTCAGGGACTCACCCGTGCTGCTGGGCTCGGTCTGTTCCGCCTCCGCCATGTGGACGGCCAACGCCGCCACGGTCTCGCCCAGTGCAGACACCCTCGATGGTAAAGTCCACTTTACCCCCGCCAATCTGACGGCCAAATTTCACCGGTCGTTTGAGCATCAAACCACCGGCAGACTATTGCAGCGGATATTTGCGGATCCCCGCCATTTTCAGCACCACACGGCCCTGCCTTCCACCCAGCAATTTGGCGATGAAGGTGCTGCAAACCATACCCGACTGTGTCGTGACTATGGTGCGCCTGGCATAGAGCTGTTTGTGTATGGGCGCAAAGCGTTTGATGAGCGCACCCCTCGGCCGGCCCAATACCCGGCCCGTCATACCCTGGAGGCGTGTCAGGCGGTTCAGCGTTTGCATCGCTTGCCAGACAGTCGCGTGGTGATGGCGCAGCAGCAACCGGATGTGATCGATCAGGGCGTTTTTCATAACGATGTGATCGCGGTGGGGAATCGGGAGATGCTGTTCTACCACGAGCAGGCTTTTCTCGATAGCCAATGGGTCATGGATGAACTTCACCGCAAACTGGCATCGGTCGGTTCAGCGTTTTATCCTTTAGCCGTCAGTGCGACCGAGCTGTCGGTCGAGGATGCGGTACAAAGCTACCTATTCAATAGCCAGTTGCTCGCGCTGTCCTCGGGAGGCATGCTGCTCCTGGTGCCCTCAGAGTGCGAAAAACATCCCAGGGTCGCGGCTTATCTTAAATCCTTGCCTCAACGGGGTAGCCCGATCCGGGAAGTCCTGATCATGGATCTCAAGCAGAGCATGAAAAATGGCGGTGGACCTGCCTGTTTGCGGCTGCGGGTTTGCCTGACAGCGGAAGAACTGGCGGCGGTGCATCCGGGGGTGCTGTTCTCAGAACCGCTGTTTCAACAATTGAACCAGTGGATCGACAGGCATTACCGGGATCGTCTGAGCCTGAAAGATCTGGCGGATCCTGCCTTGCTGCAGGAGTCCCGTGCGGCACTTGATGAGTTGACCGCCATTCTTGGCCTTGGTGCATTTTATTCATTTCAGCAAGGAGCACAGTGACCCCACCATGTTGACACCTGAGGATCTGGCTTTTGATCGTGAGCATCTCTGGCACCCTTATACCTCAGCCCTGAATCCTCTGCCCAGTTACCCGGTGGCGCGTGCCGCCGGATGCGAGTTGTTTCTGCAGGACGGACGCCCCTTGATTGATGGCATGGCGTCCTGGTGGAGTGTGATTCATGGCTATAACCATCCGCGTCTGAATCAGGCGGTGTTCGATCAGGTCGCACAGATGAGCCATGTCATGTTTGGCGGCATTACACATGAGCCCGCTGTGAGGTTGGGGCAGGCGCTGGTCAGGATGACGCCGGAGCCGCTGACGACGGTATTTCTCGCCGATTCGGGTTCGGTGTCCGTCGAGGTGGCATTGAAACAGGCCCTGCAGTACTGGCAGGGGCGCGGGGTCAAAGGGCGTTATCGCTTTGCAGCCTTCCGCTACGGTTACCACGGTGACACCTTTGGTGCGATGTCGGTAACGGATCCTGAAAACGGGATGCACGGACTGTTTGCCGGTTTTCTGCCGTCTAATGTTTTTCTGGACGCGCCTCCGCTGGGCTATGACATGCCTGTTGAATTGTCTTTGATAACGCGCTGGCGCGAGCAATTGGCGGCGCACCGGCATGAACTCGCGGCGGTCATCGTTGAGCCGGTGGTTCAGGGAGCGGGTGGCATGCGGATTTATAATCCGGCCTATCTTGCCCATCTGCGTTCACTCTGCGATGAGTTGGACTTGCTGTTGATTTTTGACGAAATCGCCACAGGGTTTGGTCGCACCGGGCGCTTGTTTGCGATGCAGCACGCGCAAGTCATCCCGGATATTCTGACCGTGGGTAAAGCCCTCACCGGGGGCTACATGACGCTCGCGGCCACCCTGTGCACGCGTGCCGTCGCTGAAACCGTGTGTCGCAGTGAGGCCGGCGTTTTCATGCATGGCCCGACGTTTATGGCCAACCCACTGGCCTGCCAGGTGGCTACCGCCTCGCTGGAATTGCTCAGCGAGGGACGTTGGCCGGAGCAGATTCAGGCGATGGAAGCCATGATGCGCAATCTGTTGTTGCCTTTGGCTGAGATTGACAGCGTGGCGGACACCCGCGTGCTGGGGGGCATTGGCGTGGTTGAGATGCGCCAGCCGATGAGGGTCGCAGAGGTGCAGAAAAAACTGATTGGGCGAGGGGTGTGGATTCGTCCTTTTGGTAAGTTGTTTTACATCATGCCACCTTATGTGATTCAGCCCGAGCAACTACGGCATCTGATCGACAGTATGCGGGCAGTGTGTACAGAGGCTGCTGTGTAAAATTTTGTCAATTGGCTGGAAAATAGCCTGTCCTGTGCCAGACTGAGGGGTATGGTCGACTCGCAATAGCAGTGTGCCGCTCCCCATGTATCGTCTCATTATTTCCGTGTGTGTGTTACTCAGTGTCCACCTGAATGTGGCGGCACGAACGCTGACGCTTGAGCAGCAGCGTAATCTTTTTCAGAGTGTCTTTAAGCAGATCGAGAAAAAGCCTCAGCTGTTGGACAGCTACGAGGAAGAGCTGCAAAGCTATCCTTTGTTCCCCTACCTACAAGCCAGCGTCTATGCGAGTAATCCTGCTCGCCACGAAGCGCGTATCCCCGAATTTATCAGGCAGCATGCCGGCGCACCCTTCGCTGAGCGGGTTCGTCAGGTCTGGCTGGAGCGCATGGCGAAAAATAACCGTGCCCAGGCATTCATGGAGAGCTATGTCGATCGGGACAATGACGTCATGAAATGTCACTGGATGCGGTTTGCTTTGCGTGATGCCGCTCAGCAGCAGGCCGTGTTGGAGCAGTTTCAGGACTGGTGGACCTCAGGCAAGACCATCCCGGATGAGTGTCTCGTGGTGGAGCTGGCCTGGAAAAATGATTACTGGCCGCAAAAAGGGCATGGCGTGGATGACCACTGGAGCCGGCTGGATGGCGCCTGGCGCGCCAAGAATGCGGCCGTGAAAACGGTGACCCGACGGCTTATTCCGGCCAGTGACAAGGCGCTTCTTGCGGCCTGGGAACTCTACGATAAAGACCCCGAGGCCGTCACTAACAGTCAACGATGGCAGGGGGAGGCCTACAAAGACTGGGTGGTACGTTCCTATGGTCTGGATCGTCTGGCCTGGCGCGACCCGGAACGAGCGGCAGATACGTTTGATCGCTTGCAGCATTACCCCGGTTATCCCGATCGTTTACGTCACCGTAGTTATCAGACGCTGGCGCTGGCGCTGGCCACCTCGGGGTCCGCCAGGGCCGCCCGTTACCTGGATGACATGCCGGCTGAATGGGTCGACGAGCGCGTCACTAGCTGGCGGGTCATGGATGCACTGCGTCGGCGCGATTATGAGGGTGCGGACCGATGGATGAGTTTGCTGACGGTTGAGCAGGCGCAGGAACCGCGCTGGCGCTACCTGATGGGGCGCAGTGCTGAGCTTCAGGGGAATGTGGCGGGTGCGACAACCTTCTGGCGTCCCTTACAAGCGAATTATAACTATTATGGATTCCTGGCCCGCGCCCAGAATGGCGCCCTGGAAACCTTACAGCCCCCCAGAATGGTATGGTCGGAGTCTACCCTGGCCTCCGTCCGTGAAAAGCCCGGAATGGTGAGAGCGGCAGAATGGCGCCGTTTAAAAGATGACAACCGTGCACGCCGTGAATGGTACGCCGTAACGCGGACGCTGGACCAGGATGGGGTAAAATCAGCCGTCGTGATTGCTGACGAGTGGGACTGGAACGATCTGGTGATTTGGTCTTTGGGACGCCTGCGTATGGAAGGTGCCTGGGAATACCGCTTTCCGGTACTCTACCAGGATACGTTCAATCAGGAGGCCCGTCGTCGCAGTATTGACCCCAGCTGGGCCTTTGCGATCACCCGACAGGAAAGCGCGTTTATCCGTCATGCCAAATCACCCGCGGGTGCCATGGGCCTGATGCAACTCATGCCCGCAACCGCCAAAATGACAGCCAAGCGATACAAACTGTATTACCGGCATCAGAATGATCTGCTGACTCCCACGGTCAATATTCGCCTGGGCGTCGCCCATCTGGGAGAGCTGATCAATAAAAATGATGGTAATTTTATCTATGCAACTGCCGCCTACAACGCCGGGCAGGGCAGTGTGAATCGCTGGAAACGGCAGTTTGAAGGGATGCCTGTGGATCTATGGGTGGAATCGATTCCCTACCGGGAAACCCAGCATTATGTGAAGAATGTCATGGCGTACAGTCTGGTTTATGCCCGTCAGCTTAACCGTTCGTCGGACGTCTTTGATTTTCTGGTCGACCGGCTGGCCGACCAGAGAGTGGCTTCACCCTAGGGTGAATCAGGCAGTCGCGCCAGCCAGCTCAGCTTCAACCATGTGCACAACAGAGGCAACTTCGTCCGCAGACAGCTGTCCGTCTTTGGTGAACAGAACCTGGCCCTGCTTGTTCAGTACAGCAACGGCTGAACCTTCTTTCTTCAGGCCCCACGCCTTCAGAACGGTGCCTTTGGCATCAACCACAACGCTGGACCAGGGGAATTCTTTCTTGCCATTTTCAACCATCATTGCAACGATGGCGCCTGTACCAAACACAGCGTCGTCGGTATTGACGATCGTGGTGGTCTGATAAGTGTCCTGGGGCAGTTCAGCAGCTTTCAGTGCGTTGACCAGGTCTTCGTTGATTTCTTTGGCAGAAGAACGGCCAGCCAGGTGGAATACCACGCGAACTTTGCCAGGCAGTTGAGCTGTGCTCCAGTTGCCGTGAGTGGTTTTACCGCCTTCCAGCAGAATTTCGCCTTTATTGCTGACTTCAACGGTGGGTAGGCTGGAGCCCAGAGTAATTTGAGACATAGCATGTTCCTTGTAGGGGTCTTAGGTTAATCCTTAACGCGCAAGGTCGGCATTACTGCGGCGGACGACCCATTGCGCAGGTGAATTGTAACATCGTGTAACCCGAACAGGTGCGTGATCAATGTCTCAAATTTGGCGTGACGGCTGCACTATTTTTGATAGCGCCTGGCGAGCCTCTCCAGGCCCTTGCGAATGGGGTATTCGATGACGCTTTTCAACAACTTGCCAGCAAAAGGCACATTTAATCGCGGTTCAAACGTAATGCTGTAATCCAGGCGCGTTCCACCGTTTTCAGACTCAAATCGCATGACGCCCCGATGATCCTTCAAAGGGCTGCCACGGGAAATGATGTATTCCATGCGTTTGCCCGGCTCGTACATCACCACCGTTTCATCAAACGAGGGCAGAGGGAACAGATTAATGCGTCGAACGGAACCCAGTCCGTTGGCATAAGGCGCTTGCCCATCCTTAATTCGCGTGATGTTGGCGCCCGTCAACTGGCCGAATTTGGCATGGTCGCAGAGCGTATCGAAAACGGTTTCAGGGGGGGCGTTGAAGTGTTGTTGCATAATAATGGTTGGCATAATCGGCCCTTAAATGATTTCCGCGGGTTTGCGGAAGGAGTTTTCAAATTCGTCCACCGGCATGGGTTTGCCTAACAGATAGCCCTGAAACGCTTCGCAGCCCTGTGCGCGGAGGAAGCTGAGCTGACTCCGCGTCTCGACACCTTCGGCGATCACATGCAGGCCCAGCGCGCGCGCCATGGCAATAATCGTTCGCACGATAACCGCGTCGTTAGGGTCGTGAGTAATGTCGCGAACAAAGCTGCGGTCGATCTTAATCTGACCTAACGGCAGGCGTTTGATATACGTGAGGGAAGAGTGTCCTGTGCCGAAGTCATCCATGGAGAAGCTGACGCCTAATTGACTCAGCGCTTGCATCTTTCTGACGGTATCCTCGACATTATCCAGCAGCATGCTTTCGGTCAGCTCAAGCTTGAGGCGATTGGGTGGCGCATGGCTGTCCCGAAGCATTCCATTCAGGCGATCGACGAAGTCGGGCTGATAGAACTGACGGGCACTGACATTCACGGCCAAAACCAGATGTTCACTCAGGGGATTGTCTTTCCAGTTAGCCAGTTGCTGGCAGGCGGCCTCCAATACCCGATTGCCGATGGTGACAATCAGTCCGCTTTCTTCCGCGCGGGGAATAAACTGATCCGGCAGAATCAGCCCGCGGTGGGGATGGTTCCAGCGCAACAGCAACTCAGCACCGAAGATACGGCCATGACGGTCGGTCTGCGCCTGATAATAGCTGACCAGCTCATTGCCGGGGACGGCGCGTCGGAGCTGAGCGTCCAGCGCCAGACGTCGTTCCAGCGCCATCTGCATTTCTGGATCATAAAAGCGAATCGTGTTGCGTCCTGCGGACTTGGCCTCGTACATGGCCACATCCGCGTGCTTGAGCAGATCCTCGATACTTTGCTCGTGTCCCCGAAATAAACGAATGCCGATACTCGGCGTGGTATGGAATTCACCGTCATTCAGTCGGTAGATCTGGCCGATATCCTCGCGGATTTTTTCAGCAACCGTATCGGTATGACGTATGGCTGCCAGGCGGTCACAGCCTAATTTTGTCAGCATGACGACAAATTCATCCCCCCCTAATCGCGCTGCGGTGTCGCTTTCACGGATACAGCTCTGAATACGCCGTGCGACCTGAATCAACAGCTCGTCGCCGACATCGTGTCCACGGGTGTCGTTGAGGGTTTTAAAATGATCCAGGTCGATAAACAGCAGGCTTCCGAAATGTTGGGTGCGGGAGCTGCTGGCTTGTGTCTGGATGAGGCGGTCAATCAAGAGGCGCCGGTTGGGTAACTGGGTCAGGGAGTCAAAAAAGGCTAGCCTGTGTATCTGGGATTCCGTCGCCTTACGTACCGAAATATCCTGAATGGTCCCGACCAGACGCGTGGGCGCGCCCGCTCGCGCGTCATGTCCGGTTCCCCTAACGTTAATCCAGAGAAATTGCCCATCCGAAAGGGCCAGGCGACACTCCTGATCAAATGAGCTGCCACTCTGGGCCGCCTGAAAAAACGCGGCCATAATCGGGCGGTCTTCGGGGTGGAGTCGGGCCAGAAAGTCCTCGGGAAAACGCATGAAGGATGCGCCCGTTTGCTGGCAAATCTGCAGAAACTCCTCTGACAGATCAAACTGGCCGTTGCCTAACTGCAACTCCCAGCTGCCCAACTGCGCGATGTGCTGGGCTTCCTTGAGCAGCATCTCATTGTGGCGCAGACGATTCTCCCCATGCATGCGTTCGGTGACATCGGTTACCAGTACCACGCGTGCCTTGTGCCCATCAAACATCAACGCATGGGAAGACGCCTCGACCAGCCGTATCTCGCCCGATTTGATACGATGCCGCCAGAATCGGTTTGTCGCGCTGAGTCCTTCGCCGTCAGCCAACATATTCAGCAGGGCCGGGACTTCTTCCGCAGATCGAATATCTTTGATGGTCAAATCCAGAAATTCGTCCCGACTGTAGCCATAGTGACGAATCGCGGAATCATTGACCGCCAGAAATTGAAGCGAGTCTATGTCGTAAACCCACATAGGGTGCGGATTGGCTTCAAACATTTGTCGATAGCGGTTGGCGCTTTCGCTGAGGTCCGTCGCATTGCGTTGCAGTTCGCCATGCACCGAGGTTGTGAACAGGGAAAAAACTGTCAGCGTGACAGAGCTTGCAATTAAGAGGGCGTCAGTCGTTTCAAGTGAGAGGTGACTAAAGGGCCCCACGCCCTGGCTGGCGCTCCAGATGGCGATGCCCGAAAACCAAAGTGCCGAACTGGAGGCTCCCAGTAATCCAAAGCGAACCGCACCCCAGATGGCGACGGGGAAGGGGAGAAATGAAAGTGGCAAAGATACATCGGCAGGCCCAAAGTGATTGAAGGGATAGACCAGCAACCCCACAAGCACTGCCGTCAATAACCAAAGGACTGCACTGATACCGTAATTTCGCAAGATCTGCGGTGTCGCTTGACGCAGAGATAGTAGAAACGGGGTGGCTAGCAATATTCCCAGCGTTTCGCCGGTCCAGCGGAGGTATAGGTCAGGTGGAAGCAGCGGGGCATCGGTCGACAGAAGATCACCCGTCACCCGGGCACCTGTCGAGATCAGCGTCCCTATGGTTGCAGCGGCAAGTAGCAGCAGGCAGTCACGGGCGCGGGCGAAATCCTTGTGAAAACCCCAGAGGGAAAGCAGTAAGCCGATACTGTAGATCGACAGGGCAACACCGCCACCCGTTAAGGCGGCAGTTGTCAGGGGGGCTTTCAGCGTTAACTCAAGCAGAACGGCACCTGCGGCAATGGCGGGCAGTACCGTGAGACCCCAACGTAAATAAGCGGCCAGGGCGACCCCAGGGGGTAACCAGAAAAGGGAGGATCCAGGATCGCTGGCGGACAAGCCATTACCACCTAAGCCAGTCAGCCAGTAAGCCCCTATCACCATGATCATGCGCAATGACGTCCGCATAACGCTCCATATTGGGCTAAGCAGCTGCTCGGGTCTCAAACCCTCTCCTGACTGTGGCACGGATGCGACCCTTTGGCAAGGGCTTTATCCTGAGTTTTATGGGATGGCGGGCAATCCACTTAGTAACTGCGTCACGACGGTCCTGAAATCCCTCGACAGGCGCCCATCGGGCGGTAAGGCGTGCTCATCGCCGGTCTGATATTTTCCGGTTTGAACCAGCACGGAAGGCATGCCAACGGCATGCGCGCCCGCATTATCGGCGCCGACATCATCGCCGATCATCAAGAGATTTTCGAAGGGAAGATCCATCGCGTGCGAGGCTGCCTGAAAAAGTGCCGGACCCGGTTTGCCGATCCACTCGGGTTCCCTGCCTGAGGCATAGCGGAGCGCTTCGATGAAAGGGCCTGCGTCCAGTTGAAGCCCTGTTGGGTCCCGGAAATAACGGTTGCGGCCAATGGCAAGAAACCGAGCACCCTCCAGCAAAAGTCTGAAGGCCTGATTTAGGGCGGCATAACCAAACCCGTCGCCCGCATCACAGACCACAATGGTATCAAAGGGACTGCCCGGCCGATAGGGAGGGAAGAGTCCCTGTATGGCAGGGTGAACCAGATACCAGGGGTGAAGTTTTTCATCTTTGACACGCTGACAAATCGCATCCGGTGCAGTGATCAGCTCATCCGCATCAATCAATCGCACCGGGCAAGGCCTGATCCCCTTGCGTCAGCACGCCAGCAACGTCTATGCAGAGGCCCTTTATCATTGTCACTCCCCCTTTCGTGCGGCTTTCTGAATTATAACGGGTTCTCATCTTGTGAAGCGAACCCCTGCAGGCGCGATTTCTCGTCTACACTGAATAGATTCGAACCCGCTAATCGACACTGCAAGCCCGGTGACATGAAGAAACTGTTTTCGTTTGGCAAAAAAGGCAAGCGCGGCAAATCCGACGAGGAAAAGCTGAAAGCCAGCCGTTTTGGTGTGAAAGAAGTCATGATTCCGGTCGATAAATTGCGTATCGGGATGCGGGTGACGCGCCTCGATCGTCCCTGGGAAGAGACCAAATTTCTCTATCAGGGGCTGGATGTCAGTCGTGTCGAAGAAATCGAATACCTCAAAGAAGTCTGTCATCACGTCTACGTTGATGCCATGCGGCTTCTGCCGAACGATACTCGTCACGATACGTCGGATGTGCATGTGCACAAAACCTCGAAATACCCGATCAAACGAAGTCTTGAGGCCGAGCTGCCACGCAGTCGCCAAGTCTATACCGAGCTGCGACACAACTTCTTTACGGTGCTGGAAGACGTTCAGCGCAGTGACTCGATCGATATCGAGGCGGTTAAACCGCTGGTGGCGGCCTGCGTAGAAAGCATTGTCGCCAACCCCAGTGCTCTGTTCTGGCTGACACGCATTAAGAACCGGGATGCCTACACCGCCGAACATTCGTTGCGGGTCTGTATTCTGGGCGTTTCACTGGGACGCGAGTTGAACGTTCCACGCCATGAATTGGATGTCTTGGGCTTGTGTGCCCTGCTGCACGATGTGGGCAAGATGAAGGTGCCGGATGAAGTGCTCAACAAGCCGGGACGCCTGACCCCCGAAGAAATGGAGGTTATGAAAACGCATACCGAGCATGGTCATGCCCTGCTGATTGCCAAAGAAGGTTTGCCCGATATTGTGCCCAAGGTCGCCTTACATCACCACGAACAGGTGAGCGGCCAAGGCTACCCGAGTCAACTGGCCGGTGACATGATTCCGCGATTTGCCCGATTGGTCTCGATTGTCGATGCCTACGACGCCATGACCAGCGAGCGTTGCTACAAAGATCCCATGCCTTCAATGGACGCCCTGAGTATATTGTACCGCTGTCGTGGGACGCATTTTGATCAGGAGATGGTCGAAGCCTTTATTCGGCTGGTTGGCTTGTATCCACCGGGTGGACTAGTTGAACTGGCGACGGGCGAGGTCGGCATTGTCATCAGTAACAACCAGTCCCGCCTCAAGCCCACGATTATGCTGCGCCTCAACGCCAAAAAAGAACCCATGCCCAAACAGATTATCGATTTGAGCCAGGAGGAAAACGCAGATCTGACGATCTTACGCTCGCTTCCCAGTTCAGCCTATGGCCTCAATCTCCTCTCCGTGATGGATGACCTGGGACGGGATGAGTTGCTGAGAGAGGCCATTGGGAAGGATCGGGAGTGATAAAAGCCTTGAAATAAGGCGCGTATTGCGCTTCTATTGAGCAAATCTGAAGGCGATACTGCACAGTAAAAGGGCCAACCTTTACTACCTGGAACACTGCCGCGTCATGCAGAAAGACGGTCGGGTGCTTTACTTGACCGAAGATAAGAAACAAAACCTTTATTATAACATCCCCATCGCAAACACCACAGCTTTGTTGCTCGGAACGGGTACGTCTGTAACCCAGGCGGCGATGCGGATGCTTGCTCAGGCAGTTTTGGTTGGGTGGTTTGATTTTGCGGCGGGAAGATACCAGATGGCATGACCCCGCAGAGGCGCAAAGATACCGGCCTACTCAATACCTGCGTGGGTGGCTCAGCTTTTGGTTCGAGGATGATCAACGATTTGCTGCAGGTGTCCGTATTCAACAATTGCGGATTGATTATCTGCAGTACAAAAGTGTGACTGGCTTGAAAGCGTTGATGTTGAAAGAAGAATAGGGGATTCAGTTAGCAGACAGTGCCTTGCAAACGGCTCTAACCCGGTATCTTGAGCGGCTATAAGGCGGAGGACATGTTGTACTTGTTGTAACCGAAGCTGAGCTGCACCATCAATTCGCTTTTACAGACTCGTCAAAGAGACGCCGCAAAGAACCGAGAGCCACAAGGCCAACGGTTTAAACCGGCTTAACCTCTGGCCTACGACTGGTCAACCGGCCTGGGTTGGTGAAAACCTTGAGAAATTGCGCTTACAAAGTGCTTACATGAAATTTCAGAAAACAAAAAGGCCCGCTGATCAGCGAGCCTAAATGCTTGTTTGTGATTGGTTGCGGGGGCAGGATTTGAACCTACGACCTTCGGGTTATGAGCCCGACGAGCTACCAGACTGCTCCACCCCGCGATCACGGTTGGGCATACTACAGAGCAGACCCCACCTCGTCAAGCCTTATTCAAAAAAACTTATAATTTATAATTTACGGCCATGAAACCGGGCAGGCTATTGGCGTCAGCGTCGCCGTCCTTGACCAGGATAGCGAAGTCCATCGTCAGGCTGTCGTTGTACATCCAGCGCACACCTGCAGCCATGTCGTCGCCGTCCGTTTTCTCGCCATTCGGGCCGTCTTCGCCGCCAATGACCACGTTGTATTCAAAGTTGGGCTGAAAGCGCCCGGCCTGAGTCTCGCCGAAGGTGTAGCCAATGCCGAAGCCGAGATTCAGGATTTCGTCATCGCGCAGATCGTCGGCATGTTCCCATTCCGGGTTGAAGGTCAGCAGCAAACCGCCCCGGCTGACTGTGGCAGAGGCACCCAGGACGAGGTTGGTGTAGTCATCGCCTTTTTCGCCATTGGGTCCTTCCACATCAATGTGCGCCAGGCCGGGGTAGGCCGCCCAGTCCAGGTTCAGGCCATTGCCCAGCGCCGCTTGAGGCATGCCCAGCTTGAACGCGACTTCATTGGCACCGCCACCGCTGAGATTGCTGTTCAGAATCAGTTCGCCCAGCGGCAGCCCCAAGCGCAGCCCGCCAGAGGTGTCATAGTCGCCGGACCCAGAAGCCAGGTCGATGGAAGCGCCTTTTACCGTGTTGACAGTGCCGCGCTCAAGGAAGAGGCCGCGGTGGGTTGTTGATAGTTATCCGCCTGAGCGGTCGCCGAGAGGGCCAACAGTGCAGAGGCGAGGACGGTGGAGCGTGCTAAAAATCCGTTCATATCTTTCTCCTGGTGGGGCGCGAGGGCGCCGGAAGACAATAAAAAACGGCCAGTCAGGCTGACTGTTGGTTGGCGGTTATACTGTAAATCCAGCAGGTTGTCGAGCGAGCTTCACTACCGTTCTCAAGAGTTTCTGCTACTATTCTGAATAGCTGATCATTTTATCGTCTATCTGCGTGGCAGAAGGTGTCCCCATGATGGAGTCGCTGGAAGAGTTGTTCGCCCGGGCGCGACGTAATGAAGAGATCTCCCGCAATCTGTTCGAGATTGAAGTGGCGATCCTGAATATTGCTTCAACCCAGGCGTTTTTTGAGCATTTGGTCAAACAGGTTGGCAAGAAGTTTGGCGTGACCTGTGTATCGCTGGCGCTGATCAATAACCCTGCCAATGAAACCCTCATACAGGCGCTGAGGAAGTCGGAGACCCTGGAAGGGCATTGGTCTGTCGTCCCCAACGTGGATTTTCTCGCCGCCACCCAGGGCGAGCGTAAACCCTTGCTCTTGCAACATCCGGGCAAGCCGCAATTGAACCTTTTACCCTTCAGCGACCGTCCCAACACCGGATCGCTGGCTATTTTACCTCTGCAGATGGAGGGGCGCCTGGCCGGAAGTATGAATCTGGCTGATGTTGATTCAGAGCGCTATAGCCCGGACATGGATAGCTTTTTCCTTTACCAGCTCAGTGTAAAAGCGTCGCTGTGCTTAAGTGCTGTGGTGGCGCGGGAGCGCGCTGACTTTTTGGCGACGCGTGACCCATTGACCCGCCTGCGCAACCGGCGGGAGTTGGAAGATACCCTGGAGCGCGAAATCAGTCGGGTGATCCGACACGGCAACCCGCTGTCACTGGCTTTTGTAGACTGCGACGATTTCAAGCAGGTCAATGATCGCTTCGGGCATGATGTGGGGGATAAGTATCTGCAGCACATGGCGCGTTGCCTGGAAGATGTGATTCGTAAGACCGATGTGGCGTTTCGCTTTGCCGGTGACGAGTTCGTCATTTTGTTGCCCGACCAGAACCGGGAAGGGGCGCAGTTTACGGCAGAACGTCTGCAGGCTTATTTTCCTCCCCTTATGATTGGTGATATTCCGATCGCCCTGAAAGCCAGCATCGGGGTGGCGTGTTCCAAGGAACTGGCACAAGTGACCGCACGTGCTTTACTTAAGCAGGCCGACCAGGCGTTGTATCAAAATAAGAAACTAAAACACTTCCGCTTTCCGGTGCCCGAAAATGTCTAAATCCATGCGCTATCAACTGGTGCTTTACCTTGCCGTTTTGTTCGTTCTGACGGCGGTGAATGCTGATTCTGCTGAGCCCGACCAAATCGTTCGGATTTCCACTGGGGAATATGCCCCTTATACGTCTCAACACGCTACGCATGGCGGCTTTGTCAATCGGGTCATTCATGCCGCGTTTGCGACGCAAAAGCGGGAGGTAGAATTCGTCTACTATCCCTGGAAGCGAGCCCTCGAAGAAGCGGCGATGGGCAATGCACAGGCGAGCTCGTTCTGGTTTATCGACAAGGATCGGGCGGTCTCGATTTATTTTACAGTGATGTGATTTCGCAACATCGGGAGGTGCTTTTCCATTTGAAAAGCAAGACCGTTCCCACCTGGAAGACGCTGGATGACCTGAAAGGTTTATCGTTTGGTGCGACGCTGGGCTACACCTACACCAAGCCGTTCTGGGATGCGGCCAAAGACGGTCGTATTCAGGTACAGGAAACCCGTTCCGATGAAATCAATTTCAGAAAACTGCTCGCGGGTCGTATTGATGTCTTCCCGATGGAGGAAATTACCGGCTGGCAATTAGTCAAGAAAAAGTACCCGTTGGGGGAGGATATCCTGACAACAGACCCCAATCCTTTGAGCAGTAGTTCTGGTCACCTGATATTCAAAAAGTCGCTACCGGACAGTGAGGCACTGGTCAAAACCTTTAACGAGGGCCTCAAGGCGCTTAAAAACAGCGGTGAGTATGACCACTTCGTTGAAGAGTTCTATAAGGGCATCTATTAAGCCTGTCTGCTGAATTTAACGCTCGCGGTATTCGCCGGGGGTAAATCCCGTCCACTTCTTGAAGGCCCGGTGAAAGGTGCTGGGCTCGGTAAATCCCACTTTTAAGGCGATCTCGTTAATCGTGAGTTCGTGCCGCCCCAGAAAATAAATGGCGACGTCCCGCCGCATTTGATCCTTGATATCCTGAAATGACGTATTTTCCTGCTTGAGCCGGCGCCGCAGGGTTTGCGGGCTGACATTCAGCTGGAAGGCGATGGCCTCGAAATCGGGCAGTGCGTGGCTGAGATCCTTGCCAAGTAAGCGACGGATTCGGCCAGAATAGGTCGATTGGTCATCCGGTTTGGCTAGCAGGTCGGCAGGCGAAACTTTCAGGAACTCCTTCAGTGTCCGCTCGTCCTGCGCCAGTGGCAGCGTCAGATAGCGTCGATGAAAGCTCAGGCTGGTTTTGGGCTGGTCGAACTGCAGTTCGCAGTTGAACAGATGGCGATATTCGCTGACGTGCGCCGGTTCACTGTAATTGAAGGTTGCCCGTGTCAGCACGATGCGTTCACCGAGTAACCAGCAGGAAAAGCGATGCCAGATGACCAGCAGGCTCTCCTGAAAAAAATGGTCCGGGTCAAACAGGGCAGCATGGGGTTCCAGGGTCAGGGTCGCTTCGTCTGCCGCTTCGTCGACTGATAACTTCAACACGATCGGGTCATCAAACAGTCCATAAAAAGCCGCAGCGCGTTTGTAGACACTTTCGAGCGAGTGACAGCCAATGACCAGATAGCTGGACGCCGCAAAGGTACCCGGTTTGCTCTTGTGGGTGGTAAACCCCATGTATTCGTCCTGAAGGGTGGCCCAAATGGTTTGCACCAGCCGCGTATAGGCCTCTCCCGAAACCCTCGCCTGGGGGCGAGACAGCACCTCAGGCGCAATATTGCAGCCTTGCAGGAGAGGTAGGGGGGCGATCCCTTGACGAATCGCGCCCCCGAGCAGGGCGCGCACAAAATGGCTGGAAACCGAGATGTTATCCATGCAAACAGGCCGAACGAGTCAATCAAACTGATACTTTATCCCATTGTCCTGCCGCGAATTCAAGACAATCATGGACAGATCGACTGGAGGAAAAGCATGACCGGCCCTTTGCATTCACTCAAAATTCTCGATTTCAGTACCTTGCTACCGGGACCCTGCGCCACGATGATGCTGGCGGACATGGGCGCCGAGGTGTTGCGGATCGAGTCGCCCACGCGCCTCGATATGCTGCGTGTGATGCCGCCGATGATCGGCAAGCTGTCGGCCAGTCACGCTTACCTGAATCGGGGTAAGCAATCCTTGGCGCTGGATCTGAAGAAAGCGGGGGCGCAGGCGGTGATCCTGCGTCTGCTGGAAACCCACGATATCCTGGTCGAACAGTTTCGTCCGGGTGTGATGGATCGATTAGGGCTCGGCTATGAGGCCCTGCGGGAGCGATTCCCCCGGCTGATCTACTGTTCCATTACAGGCTATGGCCAGACCGGGCCACTGGCGCAACGGGCGGGCCACGACATCAATTATCTGGCGCTGGCGGGTGTCAGTAGTTATGGCGGTCGGCCACAGACCGGGCCAGCCCCTCAGGGGGTGCAGCTGGCGGATGTGGCGGGGGGGTCGCACCACGCGGTGATGGCGATTCTGGCCGCCGTGATAGAGCGTCAGACCAGTGGGCAGGGGCAGTTTCTGGATATTTCCATGTGCGATGCTGCACTGGCACTTAACCACATGACGATGGCAGGGTTCCTGGCGGGTGCGCCCGTACCGGGGCCGGAAACCGAGCTCCTTAACGGTGCCACCTGTTATGACTATTTTGCCACTGCGGATGGGCGCTACCTGGCCGTGGGCGCACTGGAGCCTCAGTTTGTGCAGGGGCTGTGTGAGATGCTCGACCGCAAGGATCTCATGTCACGGATGCTGAGTCTGAAGTCGGAGGACCGCGCTTTTTGCCGCGAGCAGCTCACCGGGGTGTTTCAGGCGCATCCTCTGGCTCACTGGGTCGAGCGACTGGCCTCCCTGGACCTTTGCATTGAGCCCGTGCTGAATTTTGATGAGGTGCGTCAACATCCGCAGTTTGCGGCGCGTGAGATGTTCTGTGAAGTGCCGTTGCCTGATGGACAGACGCAGACACAGGTTACGTCAGCCCTGAAGTTTTCGCGTTATCCCTTTAAGGCGCCGGTCGCGGGTGGTGCGCTTGGGGCTGAGACACGCAAGGTCCTGCAGCAGGCCGGTTATACGGAAGTTGAACTTACCGAACTGGTGGCGACGGGCCTGTTCGGCAAGACGCTCTGAAGTCGCCGGGCGTTTGCCCGGTCCAGTGCTTGAAGGCCCGATGGAAGGAACGCGGTTCGGCATAGCCCAGGCGCTGGGCTATGTCGGCAACGGCCTCCTCACTTTCGCTCAGGCTCTTGCGGGCGATTTCCAGGCGAATCTCATCCAGCAAAGTCTGATAACTGCTGCCTTCTTCACCCAGACGGCGCTGTAGTGTACGGGCGGTCAGGCCCAGCGATTCCGCAACGCTGTCCTGACGGGAGATACCTTCGGCCAGAAAGTCACGGATCTGCTGGCGGGTTTTCTCAACCAGCGAAAGATTCGGGTCACTCAGGTTGGCCATTTGCTGGTCCGCATGGCTTTCCAGCGTTTTACGCAGAATTTGATCGGGTTGGCGCAGGGGAATATCGAGCATGGCGGGATTAACGATGAGGGCACTGCGGTTGCAGCCAAACCGGATAGGACAGCGAAACACCGCTTCAAAGGCCTCACGTTGTATGGCCTCATCCTCCGGCTGAAATTCCAGTTCGACCGCGAGGGGCGAGGCATCCTCCCGATTGGCCAGCCAACGGCAGAACTTCACCCAGGAGGCCAGCACATTCGCAATCATGTGAGGGCGTACGGTCGGGTCCGTGTACTGGCAATGCCATTCAACACAGAGCTGGCCCGTCTCGCTAAGGATTCGGCTGACCCCCATATCTCCGACCAGCTTTTCATAGGGAATAATCCGCGCCATGGCTTCACCGACGGTCGCACAATTCATCACGATATAACCGAGCACGTTATAACTGCCCGGTTGGACATGGGCACTGGTATGCAATCCCAGCAGCGGGTCGTTGGCCGATGCGATCAGATGCGCCAGAAAGCCCTGGAACTGTTCGCCGCTGAAACGGTTCTGGCCGTCCTGCAGGTCGGCTTCCTGGATGCCGGCAGCTTCCAGAGCGGAGCGCCAGTCCAGATGGCGTTCCTGGGCGACGGTGAGGTACTGCTGAATGGCGGCAGCTGAAGCGAAACCGAGTGAAGGCATGCACAGAATCCGGTGACTGTCGTAATTTGCTACACGGCTGTCCACATTGGACAGTGATCTTTTGCGCCTAAACTCTATCATAGCTACCCAACATGTCTAACTGGAGAAATACAATCATGCGACGCTGGAACGGATGGGGCGATGAAGCTACCGCAATGAACCTGCCGGATAACGGACTCGGCTTTTTGAAAGATCGCATTGGCCCGGGGCGTTTGTTGCGTGATATTACCCTTGAGGAGGCCAAAGCGAAGGTGCCGGCCTCCCGTTTGCCAGTCCATCCGTTGATCCAGACCGATGCGGAGAGCCGGGTACGCCATGCCCGGGGCCAAAGCCTGCCCGACTGGCTGGCCATGCGCAGTGGGGAGATCGGATGTTTCCCCGATGGCGTGGCGCAGCCGCAGAATAGCACTGAGGTGCGTGAGCTGCTGGATTTCTGTCAGATGCATGGGGTTGAAGTGATTCCTTATGGCGGCGGCACCAGTGTGGCGGGGCATATCAATCCACTGGTCAGCGACCGCCCGGTGCTGACCCTATCCCTGGCCCGCATGACCACTTTGCTCGAACTTGATCCGGTCAGTCAGATTGCTACCTTCGGGGCCGGGACGCCGGGACCTTTGGTCGAATCCCAATTGCGTGCCAAGGGTTTTACCCTGGGTCACTTTCCGCAATCGTTTGAACTCTCGACCGTCGGCGGATGGGTGGCGAGTCGCTCCAGTGGACAGCAATCCCTGCGCTACGGCCGCATTGAGCAGTTGTTTGCCGGCGGCAAAGTCGAAACCCTGCAGGGCACCCTGGATCTGCCTACGTTTCCGGCGTCATCGGCCGGTCCCGATTTGCGTGAGATCATTCTCGGCTCGGAAGGACGCCTGGGCGTGATCACCGAAGTCAAAGTCCGGGTGTCGCCGCTGGCAGATAAAGAAGCGTTTTATGTGGTGTTCCTGCCCAATTGGGAGCAGGCGCGCAATGCCGCGCGGGCACTGGTGCAGCAGCGGGTGCCGCTGTCAATGCTACGTCTGAGCAATCCGGTCGAGACCGAAACCCAGCTGGCCCTGGCGGGACATGCCGGGCAGATCGCGATATTGGAAAAATACCTCGGCTGGCGCGGTGCGGAGCAAGGCAAGTGCATGATGACCCTGGGCGTAACCGGGTCTAAAACCCAGTGTCGGATGGCAAAGCAACAAGCCATGAGCGTTCTCAAAGACTTTGGCGGCGTTTCAACGGGTACCGTACTGGGTAGCAAGTGGGCGCAAAAGCGCTTTCTGATGCCCTATTTACGTGAAGCCCTGTGGAGCAACGGCTATGCCGTCGATACACTCGAAACAGCCACCGACTGGGTCAATGTCGACGCCCTGATGCACCGCATGGAAGACACCCTGCGCACACGACTGGCCCCCTTTGGCGACAAGGCGCATGTCTTTACTCATCTGTCGCACTTCTACGGTCAGGGCTGTTCCATTTACACCACCTATGTGTTCCCGAACGGAAAAGACTATGCCGAGACGCTGCGTCGCTGGCAGGTTATGAAGCAGACCACCAGTCAGGCTATCGTCTCGCATCGTGGCACGATCAGTCACCAGCATGGCGTAGGCAAAGACCATGCGCCGTATTTACCGGAAGAAAAGGGGGTGTTGGCGATGAAAACGCTCGGTACGCTGGTGCAGGCCTACGATCCAAACGGCCTGCTGAATCCGGGCACGCTGCTGGCACAGGTCGAGACCCTGGGCAGCGAACAGAAGGAGTCCTGAGATGAACAGCGCCGACCGCGAAACCTTATGGCAGCAGTTACGCCAGCATCCGGTGCGTTGGGATGTCCTCATCGTCGGGGGCGGTATTACCGGCGCAGGGGTGCTGCGGGAGTGCACTCGGCGTGGCCTGAAAGCCTTGTTGGTTGAACAGCAGGACTTTGCCTGGGGCACGTCCAGCAAGTCCTCCAAAATGGTTCATGGGGGCTTACGGTACCTGGCCAGCGGGCAATTCGGGCTGACTCGCGACTCGGTGCGTGAGCGTCAACGCCTGCTCGAAGAGGCGCCTGGACTGGTCGATCCCCTGCAGTTCCTGATGGGACACTATAAGGGACAATTTCCACCGGGGTTTATTTTCAATCGTGTGCTGGATGTCTATGACCTGATGGCGGGGCACCGGAATCACCGGCGCTTTCCGGCGCGGGAGGTCTCTTTTCTGGCACCCGGTCTATTGGAAAACGGCCTCAAATCGTTGACACAATTTGGCGATGCCGTCACCGATGATGCCCGTCTGGTTTTGCGCGTGCTGCAGGAAGCGCGGAGTGAAGGCGGCTGCGCATTGAATTATGTTAAAGCTGAAAATGTCCTGAAAGGTGGCTCGGAGGGGCGAGTGCGGGGGTTGACCCTGCAGGATACGCTCAGCGGCGACCGGGTTGAGGTCGAGGCGCGGGTTGTGATTAACGCCACGGGCGCGTGGGCAGATCAATTGCGGGGGCAAATGGGGCTGGCAGGACAGATCCGTCCCTTACGTGGCAGCCATCTGGTCCTGCCGCAGTGGCGCTTTCCGGTCAGCTATTCGGTCAGCTATTTTCACCCGCGCGACAAGCGCCCGGTCTTCGTGTTCCCGTGGGAGGGCACCACTGTCATTGGCACGACCGATCTGGATCATGATCAGGACATGCAGTCCGATGCGCGCATCACGGCTGAAGAGGTCAATTATCTGCTGGAAGGCATTCGACATGCCTTTCCGTCCTGGCGGATCACCCGAGAGGATGTGCTGTGCACCTGGTCGGGCATTCGTCCGGTGGTGGGCACCGGCAGCCTGGATCCCTCCAAGGAAAAACGCGAGCACAGCATCTGGGATGACCAGGGGCTGATTACCGTCGCAGGTGGCAAGTTGACGACCTTCCGCCTGATCGCGATGGATGTCTTGCAGGCCGCCTCAATTTACCTGGAGGGGCAGGGGCACACCGTGGCGGATAGCCGAATATTCAAGGCCGGGCGGGTGGCCATCAAGCCTGACTGTGGCGTGGCGGTAGACCAACAAAAACGTTGGTGGGGGCGTTATGGCGAGGTTACCCCTCAACTGATCGCAGGCGGCTCACCGGCTGCCCGTCGCATTGGGGACAGTCTCGTCTGCTGGGGCGAGCTGGATTACGCGCTGCAACATGAAGCGGTCTGCCATCTGGATGACCTGCTGTTGCGCCGTACCCGTCTTGGCCAGTTACTCCCACAGGGCGCCAAAGACTACCTGCCGGAAATCGGCCTGCGGTGCCAGCGGATTCTGGGTTGGAACGATGCGCAGTTGCGCACGGAGATCGACCGTTATCAGGCGATTTATGCCCGTGATTTTAGCCTGCCACCGCTGGCTCAGCCTGCAGCCGGAGCGCTGTCATGAGTCCCCGTCAGTATGTCCTTGCGATCGATAACGGCACCCAGAGCGTCCGCGCCATCATCGTCGATGACCTGGGTAACATCATCGCCAAGGGACGGGAGGAGCTGGAGCCCTATTTCTCCGAGGTGCCGGGCTGGGCAGAACAGCACCCGGCTTATTATTGGGAGGCGCTGGGCAGGGCCTGCGTGCATCTGTGGCTGGAATCGCCGATCAAACCGGGTCAAATCAGTGGTGTGACACTAACAACGCAACGTGGCACTGTGGTCTGTCTCGACCAGGCCGGTGAACCGCTGCGGCCCGCCATCACCTGGCTGGATCAGCGGCATGCGGACATTCAGGACGGTTTAGGCTGGTTCTGGGACAGTGCCTTTCGTCTGGCCGGGGTGAGCGATACGGTCAAACGTTTTCGGGAAAACGCCCAGATTAATTGGTTGGCGCAACATCAGCCTGACCTCTGGGCCCGTACCCACAAGTTCCTCCTGCTGTCGGGGTATCTCAGTTACCGGCTGACGGGCCACTATGTTGACTCCACCGGCGCACAGGTTGGCTACCTACCTTTTGATTACAAAGGTCTGAAATGGGCAGCCCCAAAGGACTGGAAGTGGAAGGCCATGCCGGTCAGGCCCGAGCAGTTACCCGTGTTGGTGGAACCCGGGCAGCGACTGGGAACCTTGCAGGCCGACGCTGCCGCCCACCTGGGCTTACCGACGGGCTTGCCGGTGATGGCGGCCGCGTCAGACAAAGCCTGCGAAATTCTCGGTTCCGGCGGCGTGTCGCCTGAGATAGGCTGCATGAGTTATGGCACCACGGCGACCATAAACACCACCAATACCCGCTATGTGGAAGCGACGCCCTACATGCCACCGTACCCCTCGGCCATCCCTGGGCGCTACAGCACCGAAGTGATGATTTATCGCGGGTTCTGGATGGTGAGCTGGTTCAAGAAAGAGTTTGGACTGCGGGAGCAGCAGACGGCGCGGGCACAGGGCGTGTCCCCGGAACAGCTGTTTGATCAGTTAGTGCGTGAAGTGCCACCCGGGTCCATGGGGCTGATGTTGCAACCCTATTGGTCGCCAGGTGTCAGAGAGCCGGGGCCGGAGGCCAAAGGTGCCATTATCGGCTTTGGCGATGTGCATACCCGTGCGCATATCTACCGCGCGATTCTGGAAGGATTGGCCTATGCATTGCGGGAAGGGCGAGAGCGCATCGAAAAGAAAAATGGCGTGGCCATGAAGGTGCTCAAGGTCTCTGGCGGCGGCTCGCAGAGTGATCTGGCCTTGCAGCTCACGGCTGACATATTCAACCTGCCGGTTGAGCGGCCCCATACCTATGAGACCTCCGCGCTGGGCGCGGCGATGGACGCCATGGTCGGTTTGGGGGTTCATCCTGACATGGATACCGCCATTCAACAGATGACCCGGGTCGGCAAGCGCTTTGAACCTCAGCCTGAGACGGTAAAGGTCTACGAGCGACTCTATACCGGGGTCTACAAAAAGATGTACGCGCAATTGCAGCCGCTGTATAAGACCATTCGGGAGGTGACGGGCTATCCGCGCTGAAAGGCTGGACAAGCGGGTTTCACTGGTACAGACTCAACATTGAAAATAACGGCAAAACCGCGAAGATTTACGATGGTTCAACGAGTCGCCCTGCTTCTCACTAGTCTACTGTTGCTACCTGTGTTGGCGAGTGCTGAAAATCATTGTCAACGCCCCGTGTCTGTGGGGTGGGAGCCGTGGGAGCCCTATATGTACCGGGATGAAAGCGGCCAGCTCACCGGCCTGGATGTTGAGTTGACCCAGGCGGTACTCAAGGAAATGGGCTGCGAGGCAAAGTTTGAAGAAATGCCGTTCAAGCGACACCTGCTGCAACTGGAGAAAGGGCTGGTGGATATGGCCACCTCGGTCCAGAAGCGGCCCGAGCGCGAGATCTATGCGGTATATTCTGAGCCGTATCGAAATTCGGAGATGGCGCTTTATCTTCGCAGCGAGAGTGTGCCAGTTTTTCCTGAAAACGCCTTGCAGGACATGCTCACCCGGGGTGTACGGCTCGGGGTTGTGCGTGGCTACTATTACGGTGAAACCGTGCGCGAACTCATGGCCAACGAGAAGATGGCCGCGCAGTTTGAAGAAGAAACCTCAGATACGCTCAACGTTAGAAAAGTCCTGGGCTATCGCATCAATGGTCTTCTCGCCGACCCGGTCGTGATTGCCAACGAGCTACGTAAAACCGGCAATCCAGGCGCACTCAGCAAGCATTCGGTTCCGGTCCATTCTGCGGCGTTTCACTTTATGTTCAGCCGCAAGTCCGTTAAGCCTGAGTTTATTCAGGCGTTTAATGAGGCCTTAGACAGCGCGTCAAAAAGTGGCGTGTTAACCTCGATTATCGACAAATACCAGCAATGAACCTGATGCTGAGTTAGCGCGTTGTGGGCAGGCCATACGCCTGCAGCATATTCTGTATTTCTGTCAGCGTTTCCTGCAAAGGGGCAGGGGTACCTTCCAAAGGACTGCGTTCGCCATAGGCCCGCCATTTGTGTTCCCCCAGCGAATGATAGGGCAGCAATTCCACTTTCTCTATATTGGAGAGGGGGGCGAGAAATTCGGCCAGCGCGCGAATGTCATTCAGATCATCTGTCAGACCTGGCACCACCACATAGCGAATCCAGGTCGGCTTGTCGATACGATGAAGGTAACGTGCAAATTCGAGCGTGGGTGCCAGTGTGCCGCCGGTCAGCGTTTGATGTCTGCGCGGATCCATCTGCTTGATGTCCAGCAGCACCAGACGGGTGTGGGACATGAGTTTGTCCAGATCTTCCCCATAGGCGCTGGAAGGCAGGTGGCCGCTGGTGTCCAGGCAGGTATGAATGCCATGAAAGTGCAGGATTTTGAACAATACGCAGAGAAACTGGCGCTGTAGCAGCGGTTCTCCACCGGTCACTGTCACGCCGCCTTTCGAGGAATCGAAAAACGGCGTATAGGGCAGGATTTCATTCACGACCTCTTCGACAGAATAGAGTTTTCCCTCGTCCATTGGCCAGGTGTCCCGGTTATGACAATACTGGCAGCGAAACATGCAGCCCTGCAGAAACAGAACAAAGCGCGTACCCGGACCATCCAGGGTGCCGAAGGTCTCAAACGAATGCACGCGCCCCAGCATGTGGCGTGCATCCGTGCTGCGCGAGGGCAGGCTGCAAAAATCCGGTTCTTTCATGTGTAATGGGCTTCCACTTGGCTGAATGTTTTACATGTGACCGTGGAAGGTTCGTGTGATGATGTCCTGCTGTTGCTCCCGCGTCAGTTTCACAAAGTTCACGGCATAGCCGGATACCCGAATGGTCAGCTGAGGGTATTGTTCTGGATGTTCCATGGCGTCCAGTAGCGTATCCCGATTCAGCACGTTCACGTTTATATGCTGACCGGTGGCCGTGAAGTAGCCGTCCAGCAATGCGACGAGATTGTTTACCTTGCTGGGCGCATCTTTCCCTAATGCACTGGGTACGATACTCAGGGTGTACGATATGCCGTCCTGGGCATCTTCGTAAGGCAGTTTGGCTACACTGAGCAAGGACGCCAGGGCGCCTTTCGTATCCCGGCCATGCATGGGATTGGCACCGGGTGCAAAAGGTTCACCCGTCTGGCGGCCATCGGGTGTGGTGCCGGTGGCTTTGCCATAGACGACATTCGAGGTAATCGTCAGGACAGATTGCGTTGGCGTGGCGCCGCGATAGGTGCGATGTTGCCGCAGGCAATTCATAAATTTAGTCACCAGCCCGGTGGCGATGTCATCGACGCGCGGATCGTTGTTGCCAAAGGTTGGAAAATCTCCGTCTGTTTGATAGTCGACCACGATGCCTTCGTCATTGCGAATCGGCCGAACACGGGCATATTTGATCGCGCTCAGCGAATCCGCCACGATGGACAGGCCCGCAATGCCGCAGGCCATGGTGCGTAGAATATCCCGGTCATGCAGGGCCATGAGCGCACTCTCGTAGCAGTAGCGGTCGTGCATGTAGTGGATGATGTTCAGCGCCTTGATGTAGGTCGCCGCCACCCAGTTCAGGTAGAAATCATAACGCTCCATCACCCGATCATAGTCGAGCACCTCGTCCTGCATCACCTCCATCTGTGGCCCCACCTGTACACCGGAGACTTCGTCCCGCCCCCCGTTAATCGCATACAACAAGCCTTTAGCCAGATTGCAGCGGGCGCCAAAGAATTGCATCTGTTTGCCGGTGCGCATGGCGGATACGCAGCAGGCGATACTGTAATCATCTCCCCAATAGGGCCGCATCAGATCATCGTTTTCATACTGAATACTGGAGGTGTCAATCGACACCTGTGCACAGAACTGTTTAAAGGGAGTGGGTAAGTGCGTGGACCACAGGACGGTCAGATTCGGCTCGGGGGAGGGGCCAAGATTGTAGAGCGTATGAAGCATCCGGAAAGAGGTTTTCGTCACCAGTGGCTTTCCATCTTCGGTCATCCCCGCAAGGGCCTCGGTCACCCACGCAGGGTCACCTGAGAACAGGGCATCATATTCCGGTGTACGCAGGAAGCGGATCATGCGCAGTTTTATGACCAGGTCATCAATCAACTCCTGAGCGGCTTCTTCGGTTAGCAGACCTTTTTGCAGGTCCCGCTCGATAAAGATGTCCAGGAAGGTCGATACCCGGCCCAGACTCATCGCAGCGCCATTCTGGGATTTGACCGAGGCGAGGTAGGCAAAGTAAGTCCACTGCACCGCCTCGTGGGCATTGCGCGCAGGCTTGGAAAGATCATACCCGTATTCCGCGGCCATCTCTTTCATTTGAGCCAGGGCGCGGATCTGGTCGCTCAGTTCTTCCAGCAGGCGGATAGCCGGACTATCAATATCACCGGGATTCAAGCCTGCCTTTTCCTGAATCTTGGTCGCGATCAGCCAGTCGATTCCATACAGGGCGACCCGTCGGTAATCACCGATGATGCGTCCGCGGCCATAGGCATCCGGTAAGCCGGTAATGATGCCGGCTTTACGGCAGACAAAAATATCCTGGGTATAGACATCAAATACGCCTTGGTTATGGGTCTTGCGGAACTGGCCAAAAATCTCTTCCACATGAGGGTTTAGAGCCTTGCCGTAGACCTCACAGGACCGCTTCACCATGTTCAGGCCTCCCAGCGGCATAATTGCCCGCTTCAGAGGCGCGTCAGTCTGAAGACCCACTATCAATTCGTTGTCCTTGTCGATGTAGCCAGGCCGGTGAGAGGTAATACTGGATGGGGTATTGGGATCAAAGTCCAGCGGACCTTCCTTGGCGTTTTCCTGTTTCATCAGGTCAAGCACTCGCGCCCAGATCTGTTGGGTTCGTGCGGTCGCGCCGCACAAGAAAGCGGCGTCGCCCTCATACGGGGTGTAATTCCTGAGAATGAAATCACGCACATCGACAGACTGATTCCAGTTACCCTGAGAAAAGCCCTCCCATTCGTTGAAGTCATGATGGGGTTGATTCATGGCATGCGTCATATTCATGGTCTCTCTCCTTACCAGGCCGCCTTATCGTTCTGGCTATGGTACTACGCGGTGATGACGTTTTGATTTTCGTTTTTTGATCGAAATCGATTTTTTCTCAGTTAGCCCGAAAAAAGAATCAACCCACTGGATACAGACTGATCACGCGCGTCAGGTGATCGCCCCCAAAGCCGGCGTCAATTGCCCGCTGATAAACCAAGCGAGCGGCCTGCGCCATCGGTGAAAATTGCCCGGATGGTTGGGCGGAAAGGGTATAGCATAAGTCTTTCTCCACCAGTTCTACAGGAAACTGGGGAGCAAAACTTCCCGACAACATTGACTGCGCGGCACCTCGGGCCGCTGGACTGACCACCGGTACCTCATTAAAAATAGCAAGGGCGGTGTCTGGCGCAACACCCGCGCAGCTGAGCATAGACCACATTTCGGCCAATGCAGCCACTTGAACACTGAAGAGCGTGTTCAAGGCCAATTTCATCGCCATGCCCGTCCCAATGGGGCCAGCATGAAGAACCTGACGGCCCATCGTTTGCAAAACTGGGGTCAGTTCCTGCAGCAGACTCGACTCACTGCCGACGAGGAAAATCAGCTGAGCACTCTCCGCCTGGGGGCGCGATCCGAGGACGGGGGCCTCGGCAAACCTGACCCCAGCCTGTTGTGCAAAACGGGCCAGGGCTTGAGTCCATCCCAGGCTGAGGGTAGAACACTCGATCGCCATCGCGCCGGGTGCCAGTCCCAATAAGGCACCGTCGCTGAAGTCTGTCCAGACCGAGCGGGAGGCGTCGTCATCCCTCACCATGGAAAACACTAAATCAGCACCTTCTGCTGCCTTGCGTGGTGAAGCGGCAGCTAAAGCCCCAACTGCTTTTAGGGCGTTAGCTTTGCTTGGGTCTCGATTCCAAACCGAGACCTGATAGCCTGCGTCACACAGATGTCTGACCATGCGGGAGCCCATGGCACCCAGTCCGAGAAAAGCAATATGTTTGATCATGTGGTCTCCTTTACGCCGGCCGAATACTGGCTGACGGTTTCACTTTATCCATGTGAAATAGACGGATAAATTTGATTTAATGCAGTATGCTCATGCGGAATATGCACGAATGAATCTTGAATGGCTTACCTTATTTGTTGATGTGGCCTATCGTGGAAGTTTTGCGGCGACCGCACGCGAACGAAATCTGGATCCGTCGTCGGTCTCCCGCACAATTGCGGATCTTGAAGTGGCGCTGGGCCTGCGTCTTTTCCAGCGCACAACGCGGAAACTCGCCCTGACCGAGGCCGGTGAACGTTATCTGGCGGGAATTGAACCCATACTTGATGAACTGAATCGGGCTCAGGAGTATGCCCATGCGAGCGTGGATTCACCGCGCGGAACCCTGAGGCTGACCGCATCGGCGACTTTTGGTTTGCGGTGCATCGTGCCTTTGCTTGCCGAATTCCGCGAACGCTACCCGGAACTCCGGGTGGAAGGGCTGTTCACGGATGACAATGTGGATTTGGTCGCCGAACGGATCGACCTGGCGATTCGCCTGTCGCCTCAGATCGAAGGTAACTACGTCGCAACCCAATTGATGAAGACACGCTATCGCGTGGTCGCCAGTCCGGATTATCTGGGGCGTTCGCCCGCCCTGGTTAAGCCTTCCGACTTAACAGCCCATCGCTGCGTGCTGTTGGCGGTGCGCGCTTATCAGCGTCGATGGGTTTTTAGAGATAACATGGGCAATATGACCGAGGTGCCCATTGAGGGTGATCTGGTGCTCTCTCCAGCGGCGTCAGTGCAGGTGGCCGCGCTCGCTGGAATTGGGCCTGCCTTACTGCCGGATTGGTTGGTCGATGAAGACATTGCGGCAGGTCGGTTGCTTGATCTGTTCCCGAGCTATTCAGTGGCTGCCACTATGTTTGATACCGGCGCCTGGCTGATTTACCCCAGTCGGGAATTTCTGCCAAAGAAGGTGCGGGTTATGATTGATTTTCTGAAAGAAAAAATTAGGCGTACATGATTTTCCTTCCCTATAAGATGGATGCGCGCACGCGCGGTATCCCCCTGTTTACCGGGGCCATCTGCCTGGTGTGCATGATGGTGTTCTGGAAGCAGTTGCAAAACGACCAGCACTATTTTGAGGCGTTGGCGGCGTTCTGTAGCAAAGATCTCGACCGCGGTGATTGGATCGTTCTGAAAAATCTTGCTGCCGTGAACGGCGGCGGACACTGTCCTGGCGTGTTTCTCGATATTCGTGAAAGTGGCGCGCCGGATGCCGCGATATCCGCCTTGATCGACAGCGCACCCTTGCTGGGTATTTTCCTGAATCCGCAGGATGACCGGGACTATCAGTACGGCCATCTGCTGGAGACTTATCAGCGTTTTGAAAGTCGGGTCCCGGCATCGCTGACGGATAAATTGGCCTACGATCCGAAAAACCCGGATTTGTGGACGATGGTGAGTTCCACGTTTTCGCATGGAAGTCTGGAACACCTGATGGGGAATCTCCTGTTTTTCTATATATTTGCGGCCTCGGTGGAGTTGGTGCTGGGCTACCTGCGCTTTGCCTTGTTTATACTCATCAGCATTGTCGCCACCAGTCTGGCTTACACCTATGCGACCCTGTCGCTGGACGAGGCGCGGCCGACGATTGGACTGTCAGGCGTCGTGATGGCGAATGTGGCAGCGCTGGCGGTCATGCTACCGCGAGCGCGTATCCGCTGTTTCTTCTGGTTTTTGCTGATTATTCGGATTTTTCACGTGCCGGCTATCGTCATCGCAGTGTGGTTTGTTGGCTGGGATCTCTACGAAATGCAGCATCAAGGCAGTGAGTCAATAACCAACTATGTCGCCCATGTCAGTGGCGCAGGTTTGGGTGCCTCGACCGGAATGTTGATGCGATTGTTCTCGTCAGCGCGTCTGCAGACCGCTTCAAAATAGCGATTTATCACCAACATGCTTTCGGGACAGCAGGCGCTCCACTGCCTGCGCTTCACAGGGGCGGTGAAAATGATAACCCTGTAAGACATTGCATCCGTGCTCTTTCAGGAAGGTGGCCTGATCGGGGGTTTCGACGCCCTCCGCCGTGATCTGGAGTTTCAGGGTCCGGGCAATCGAAATGATGACCTCTGTGAGCGCCGTATCGTTTTCGTCGGCGGGTACGCCCGTAACGAAGGCCCGGTCGATTTTGAGGCGGTGAATTGGCAGCAGTTTCAGCGAACTCAACGATGAAAACCCCGTGCCGAAGTCATCAATGGCGATTGAAACCCCAAGAGCCCTAAGCTGCTGCAGGGTATTCAGAACGTTTTTACCGCTTTGCAGCACATTTTCCGTCACCTCGATTTCCAGATAGTCGGGGCTCAGCTGATAACGCGCCAGCAGCGTTTCAAGGACACGCACGAAGTCTCCATGCACAAACTGGGTCGGAGAAACATTAATGGAAATGGGGGGCGGCGCAAAACCTTGATCCAGCCAGCTGCGCAGTTGGCGACAGGTTTCCTCGAGAACCCATTCACCAATCGCCACGATCATCCCATTTTCTTCAGCCAGCGGAATAATGTCGATGGGACTCACCAGCCCCCGGAGAGGGTGTTGCCAACGAATCAGTGCTTCCAGGCCTGCGAGTGTCTGACTTTCCGCCTGGACGAGCGCCTGATAATGCAGAATCATTTCACGAGCCTTGAAGCCGCGATGCAAATCGTGGTTCAGGGCCAGATAACGAACTGCCTTATCCGTCATGCCAGGGGTGAAAAAGGCGTAACCATTGCGGCCGGCTTCTTTTGCTGCGTACATGGCGGTATCCGCGGCGCGAATCAATGAGCTGCTCTCGTTGCCATCTTCAGGGAAAAAACTCACGCCGATACTGCAGGAGACTTCGATCGTATGCCCACTGATTTCCAGTGACCGGGTCACCTCATCGGCGAGCTTGTCCACCACCGTCACGGCCGACTGCTCATTTTCAACCGGGTCGAGGACAATCAGAAACTCATCTCCACCCAAGCGGCCCAGGGTATCGTCCTGTCGAAGAATGCCGCGCATACGCTCAGCAACCACCGTCAGCAGCCGGTCTCCGGCATCGTGCCCCAGCGAGTCATTCACCCATTTGAAGTGGTCGAGATCGATAAAGAGCACCGCAATCCGTTCCCGGTGTCGTTTGGCCCGAAGCAGTGCCTGATTCAGTCGCTCCAGGGTTAAGAGTCGATTCGGCAGACCGGTGAGCGGATCGTGGTGGGCGAGATACTCCAGTTTCTTTTCGGCACTACGAATAGGACTCAGGTCGGTAACCACCACCACAAAATGACTGATGGGTTGGTTGGGGGGCGCCACCGATGCGACGGCCACCAGGGCTGGCAGGCGACGTCCTTCCCGGTCCGTCAGGCTTAACTCGGCGCGCCAGTGTCCACCGTTACGCATCACGGTCTGCAGGCGCTGAAAGTGTTCTGGTCGCAGCGCGCTTTCGTCGAAAAATGCTGGCGACAGACCCTGCAGATCAGCCAGTTGATAGCCACTCAAACGGGCGAAGCTGGAATTGATATTGACCACCTTGCCTGAGGCATCCAGGATCAGGATACCATCCTGTATCGCTTCAAAAACGGTGGCGGCTTCCAGCAGGCCGCGTTCAGCCAGTTTGCGTTCGGTGATGTTCTGCAACAGTCCAATAATCTGCAAGGGCTCTTGCCCGGTCACTAGCTTGCCCTGAAGTCGCAGCCAGCAAGGGTCAGATCCGCGCGAAATTGCAGCAAATTCGATATCACAGCAAGGGTCTTCATTGATACAGCGATCCAGCTCGGCATTAACCTGCTGATGAAAGGCGGGCTCGACAAGCTGCATGAACTCGGCGCGACTACCCGAAAAACTGCGGTCCGCAAAGCCCTGTAAAAAATCGGCTTGTCCGGCATAAAGCACTTCGCCCTGGGTACTGGAATAGAGTAACTCCCAGTCGGTCATATTGGCTGCGCTCAGCGCCATGCGCAGGCGCGACTGACTCGCGTCCAGGGCGCGTTCGACTTCCGCCCGCTCCAGAGCCATTTGTATCGTCGCATGCAGCTCGCGTTCGGAAAACGGTTTCAGCAGAAACCCGTAGGGCCGCGTTTGCCGGGCACGGGCGAGCGTCGCGTCTTCGGAGTAGGCGGTGAGATAGATGACCGGCACCTGAAAGCGTTTGAGGGCCTCGGCGGCTGTGTCGATCCCATCCATTTCGCCTTCGATATGGATGTCCATCAGCACCAGATCCGGGTGCTCATTTTCAATGGCTTCCAGGGCTTTGCCACCGTTGGCGGCAATCGCAGGGACCTCATAACCCAGCTTGATCAAACGCTGACGGAGGTTGAAGGCAATGATGCGTTCGTCCTCAACGATGATGATACGTGCCGTTTTCATCGGGGGCTCCCTGATTGGCCGCTTCTATTTCAAAAGTGAGGGTGAATCGGGTTGGGTTGCGGTGGTGAATGTCGAGTGATGCCCCCAATTGATCCGAAAGTAAAGCAACCAACTGCATGCCTAAGGTGTCGCTCTTTTCGATATTCAGGTTTTCCGGGATGCCCACGCCATTGTCGGTAACTGACAGTGAAACCTGATTTTGCTGCCGCCTGAGTTGGACTTGGACAGCGCCTTCCTGATCGCCAGGAAATGCGTGTTTGATGACGTTGGTGATCAGCTCGTTGACAATCAGTCCGCAGGGTATCGCCTGATTTAACGGAATGTCGACATGTTCCGCATCAATGGTGTAATCCAGAAGCTGGTTGGTACTGCGGTAGGATTGCATCAAAATGGGAACCAGCGTTTCGAGCACCGATCCCAGGCTGACGGCTGAAAAGTTCTTCGATTGATACAAGGATTGATGAATCAGTGCCATGGAACGGATACGGTTCTGGCTGTCGAGCAGCATCTCCTGCACCTGAGGGTCTGAAATCATCGAGGACTGCAGATCCAGCAGGCTGTGCACCACTTGCAGGTTATTCTTCACCCGGTGGTGAATTTCGCCCAGCAGGACATTTTTTTCTTCCAGCGCCGCCTGAATACGCTGCTCTTTCTGCTTCCGCTCGGAAATATCGACGATGGCCGAGAGGATTAAGGTTTCCCCGCCGGTTTCGATGGGGTTGAGCCCAATTTCAACGGGAAATTCACTGCCATCTTTGCGACGCGCATATAAATCGCGCCCTTTACCCATCGGGCGTGACTGAGGGGCGTGGAAGAAACCCTGGCGCAAGGCCGGATGATGCGCCCGAAATTGCTCGGGCAACAGCATCTCAATCGCGCTTCCCTCCAGCTCCGATCGGGTGTAGCCAAAGAGCCTTTCGGTCTGAACATTGACCATTTCAATGCGGCCTTCCTGATTGATGACTACCATCGCGTTCGGGGCGGAGTCGATGATCCGGTAAAAGCGGCTTTCTTCGTTACGGGCGCGGCTCAGGTCTCGCACCACCACCGTCATGCCTTCTGCATTAGCTGTTTTGCTGATAATGACATGGGCTGGAAAACGGCTTTGGTCAGCACGCTGATGCCATTCTTCTGTTTCGAGCGGCAGTGCCTCTAACGATTGAAGTGCATGGGGCGACCCGCTACCCCATTGGTCAGCGGGATAGAGGGGTTCAACACTCCGACCCACAATGGCCGAGGCAGCGTAGCCATAAATGCGTTCGGCACTTGCGGACCATGACTGAACGAGCCCTGCGTCATTCAGACTGAACAAGGCGTAATCCCTGGCTGCCGACAACAGCAAGGTCAGCGGGTCAACCAGATCAGACGAGGCAGGATGTTCTTCCGGCGATGTGCTATTCATTAATAACCTCGAGACACCTCGCGACATAGGCGAACATTAGAGGGCCATTTTTGAGGCGGTCAAATCTTAATAACAGTAGTCGATAAAAGGGAAAAGTGACAGTATGGCGCTCTACTCAAATCATCCAGTCCTTGAGCGGCCATGATTCAAACCAAAGCCCCCCCCATCCAATGGATTCCCGTATTCGAGGCGGCAGCCCGTCTGTCCAGTTTTAAGCAGGCAGCGGAAGAACTCTGCGTGACACCCCCTGCGGTCAGCCAGCAGATCAAGGTGTTGGAAGAGTACCTGGGTACGGCCTTGTTTGATCGCAGTGAACGACGGCCTAAGCTCACGCCTGCCGGAGAGCATTACTACAAAATTGCCCGATCCATCATGCAGAGCCACACCAAGGGGTACCGGGAGTTCCAGCGCATCTATCAAAATCCGACCCTGCTGGTCAGCGCGCCGCTCTTCGTTGCTCAGGAATTATTGATTCCCAATTACCTAGGGTTTCGGGCACTCGCGCCGGGGGTAGAATTGCGTATCATGACCGGTAGCGAATTTGTCGATTTTGATAACGATGCGGTCGATGCTGCGATTCGGTTCGGACAGGGCAACTGGCCAGACTTGGAGTGTCGCATGCTCTGTCGCGTCGAGCTTGGTGTTGTGTGTGCGCCGGATTACCGCGATGCCAGAGGACTGGCCGGATTGACTTGGGAACAGTTGAAACTTGATCAGCAGGTACTAATTTCCACCAAGCAGGATATTAGCGATTGGCGACGCCATGTGTCGGACTTGAATCCTGTTGATCGTATCATTTGTGACTCCTATTATGCTGCCGTGCGATCCGCCCAGCAGGGCTTGGGTCTCACCTATGGTCTCAAACCGGTAATCAATGCCTGGCTACAGGATGGGCGACTGGTCGAGCTGGAGGCCAGACCACCCGAGTCCCATATGGCCTATTGGCTGGTCACGCCACGGGAAATCCGATTGCGCGAACCCGTTGAAGCCCTGCAGCTCTGGGTTCAGGGGCTCTTCGACGCGCTGTCATGATGAACACGTTGGAACAAGCGCCGACACAGGTCATCGGAAACCACTTGCCTGCCGCCAGGCAACGTGTCCGAATGGTCTATCAAAACCATCTGCAACCGATCTTCTGACCTTGTTACGGTCATTCAGATAGTGCTTTTCAACCACGCTAGTGCCTTTTGCGTCACGGCGTCGATCAGACCGGGATCGTTGTAAATCCGGGCCATCAAAATGGCACCTTCGTATTCGCCCACCAGCTGGCGGGCATAGCGCTTCGCCTCGGGCTTGCCGAGGGCCTCGACAAACACCTTGCTGAGCGCCAATGCCCAGTCATCCAGAAAGGCGCGAATAGGGACCATCAATTCATTTTTGGTGTAGGTCGCATCAATAGCGACGACCCCCATCAGACAACCGATGGCATCATCCTGAAACAGCTTTTTCGATTTTTTACCCATCAGAGTCAGACGTTCAGCGGGCGACAGGCGCTCATCGTCTGCGATGTTAAAAAGGGCTTTGCCGATGCGCTCATGCGTCCAGACGAGCACATCTTTCATCAATTCATCTTTGTTGGAGTAGTGATGATAGAACGTGGCTTTGGTCAGGTCGCAGGCCGTCGCGAGCATATCCATGGTGGTGCCATGAAAACCGTATTTACGAAAGGTTTGTGAGCAGCGAGCCAATAGCTCGTCACGGGTGATCTTGGGAGGGCGCACGGTAATACCTCTATCCGCAGTGTCGAAAAGATAATGTCCGGGTCTATACAGTATAACCAACCATTTGGTTAACAACAAATCAGTGATGGCGAGAGGTAAGAAATAAGATTTAACAATTGAAGGCTTGCCAAACACAATTGCCCCGATGTAATCTACCAAACAGTTGGTAAGTAACTAGACAAAACGTAGAGGTAAATGAGATGAGCAATACCATCACCCGTGAAACCCGTGGCCATGTCTTTCTGATTGGTCTGAACCGGGCGGAGAAGAAGAATGCATTCAACCTTGAAATGCTGCGCGAGCTCTCCAAGGCGATCGGAGAATATCAGGAAAACCCCGAGCTTCGCGCCGCCGTTATTTTTGCCCATGGTGAAGTTTTCACCTCGGGGCTGGATCTCATGGATGTGGCACCGGCAATGGGCGCAGGCGGCATTCTGCCTGAAGGCGCCTACGATCCTGTCGGGATTCATGGGCAGCGTTGTACCAAGCCGATTATCTGCGCCGTACGTGGCCTGTGTCTGACACTGGGCATCGAGCTGATGCTGGCGGCCGATATCGTCGTGATGGGTGACGATGCCCGCATGGCTCAGATTGAAATCAAGCGCGGCATCTTTCCCTTTGGTGGGGCCAATATGCGCTGGGTCGCTGCGTCCGGTTGGGGTAATGCCATGCGTTATCTGCTGACCGGCGACGAGCTGGATGCAGCCACAGCCTATCGCATCGGCATGGCGCAGGAACTGGTGCCGGCAGATCAGGTGTTGGATCGCGCCATCGCCATCGCCGAAACCATTGCGCTGCAGGCACCTCTGGCGGTTCAGGCGACCATCAAAAATGCCCGTTTGGCTCAGGAGCAGGGCTTCGCTGCGGCGACCGCTGAACTGGTTCCCGAAATTAAGCGCCTGATGAAAACCGAAGATGCCCGTGAAGGGGTGATGTCCTTCATGCAGCGCCGCCCCGCCGTGTTCAAGGGGCGCTAATTCCGTGAGCACCGACATCCTGCTCAAAATCCATCTTTTTGCGGTGGCGTTCTGGTTTGGCATCCTGGGGGCGGAACTGGTGATCGAGCGTACGCGAACTCGAAGTGCCGCCCACAGCCAGGCGGTCGCTACACAGCACTACTGGATTGATCTGGTATTTGAAACGCCAGCGTTTATGACCGCATTGATTACGGGATTGCTGCTGATTCAGCCGGATCAGACCAGTCTGGTTTACTGGGCAAAGGTTGTGTGTGGGTTGACGGCTGTTGCCGGTAATGTGGCGTGCACCCTGGCGATTATCAAACGAAAAAGTGCGTCCGATGCCAGCAATCGGAGCGAGGTGATCAGGCATTCCCTGTTCGTCGACAGATTATCCGCGATCGCAGCGCCGGCGGGCCTGATGGCACTTTTACTTGCCGCCTTTTGCATTTAACAGGAGTTAACGAGATGAGTAGCGAATTGAATACCGTGGGTGATGTTGCCGTCATTACCCTGAAAAATCCACCCGTGAACGCGCTGTCCTATCCGATGCGCAAGGCAGTGATGAGCGAACTGGCCGCGGCCTTGAAAGATGAACGAATTAAGGCCATTGTCCTGATCGGGCAGGGCAAGGGCTTTTGTGGCGGTGCGGACATTCACGAATTCGACACCCCCGAAGCGGGTCTGGAGCCGACGGCCTGGACCGTGATCGATGCGCTGGAGCAGTCGGCCAAGCCCGTCATTGCTGCGATCCACGGCATTTGTATGGGCGGTGGGTTTGAGTTGGCGCTCGGTTGCCACTACCGGGTCGCCGCCAAAGGCACCCAGTTCGCGTTTCCGGAAGTCAAGCTGGGTATCCTGCCGGGCGCGGGTGGCACGCAACGTTTGCCGCGGGCAATCGGTGTGGAAAACGCCCTGAATATGATTGTCAGCGGTACGCCCGTGGTGGCCGAAATGCTGGCAGCGATTCCGAAGCAAACGCTCATTGACGCCCTTTCAAATGGCATCGACACCCTGCTAGACGATGCGATTGTGCTGGCCACGCGAATGATCGCGGTTACCCCGCCCAAAATTCGGGATCTACCCTGTGAACAGGCGAATGCTGCAGCCTATTTTCAATTTGCACGCAATATGACGGTACCCGGCCTGGTGGCAGGAAATGCCGTTAAATACTGCATTCAGTGCGTCGAAGCCGCAGCCACCCAATCTTTTCAGGACGGGATGAAGGTCGAGCATGAGCTATTCATGCGGCTTCTGGCATCGTCAGAATTCCGGGCGTTGAAACACGTGTTTCTGGCGGAAAAAATGGCCGGAAAAGTGGAGGGTATTTCCCGTGACACCCCGCAGCGCGAGATACGACGGGTCGGCGTCGTGGGTGGCGGCTTGATGGGTACCGGTATCGCCATGAACTTTCTGAACGCGGGTATCCCCGTTACGTTATTAGAGGTCAGTCAGGAGGCCCTGGATCGCGGCGTAAAAACCATTGCCGGAAACTATGCCTCACAGCTCAAAAAAGGCAAGCTGGATCAGGCCAAACTCGATGCGCGCATGGCCTTGTTGACGCCCGCATTAAGCTACGACGCCCTGGCAGACGCGGATCTGGCGATTGAAGCCGTTTTCGAAACCCTGGCGATCAAGGAAACCGTCTTCAAGGCCCTGGATGCTGTCATGAAGCCGGGCGCCATTCTGGCCAGCAATACCAGTACGCTCGACCTGAACAAAATTGCCGGGTTTACAAGACGCCCCCAGGATGTGGTCGGACTGCACTTCTTCAGCCCGGCCAATATCATGAAATTGCTGGAAGTCGTGCAAGGCGACCAAACCGCCGATGATGTCATGGCGACGGTCATGGCGCTGGCTGGCAAAATTCGTAAAACCGCAGTCGTCTCGGGCGTGTGCGACGGGTTTATCGGCAACCGGATGATTGAAGAACTACTCCGACAGGCCGGTTTCCTGATCGATGAAGGGGCCAGCCCTCATCAGATCGACAAGGCTATGGAAAAATTCGGCATGGCCATGGGCCCCTTTAGGGTTGCGGACATGGCGGGCAACGACATCAGTTGGGCGATTCGTCAGCGCCGTGCCGTGGAGCGTCCGGATCTGCGCTACAGCGAGATTGGCAATCGGCTTTATGAAAGTGGACGTCATGGCGTGAAAACCGGGGGGGGATGGTATGACTATCTGCCAGGCCGACGCGATCCGCAGCCGAGTCTGATCATGGAAGAGATCATTCGTGCGCACCGGGACGCTATCGGCATTCGTCCTCGCAAGATTGACGATCAGGAAATCGTGCAACGCCTGGTCTACGCCCTGGTCAATGAAGGCGCCAGGATTCTGGAGGAGGGTATCGCCAGTCGTGCCAGTGATATCGATATGGTTTATATCCTCGGTTATGGCTTTCCGGCCTGGAAGGGAGGGCCGATGCATTACGCCAATGAGCAGGGGCTCAGCAAGGTCGCGCGTACGATGCAGTCCTTCGCTCAAAACCCCTATGCAGACCCGGCATTCTGGCAACCTGCTCCCGCAATCGAGCGGCTGGCAGACCACTACGACACTTTCTGACGTTCCCATTTCAGCGCCATTTTTAGAGGATTATGCACATGAGCAAAGCACTCATTGTCTCGACCGCACGGACTCCGTTAACCAAGGCCTGGAAAGGCGCCTTCAATATGACGCACGGTGCCAGTCTGGTGGCCCATGTCGTTAAACATGCGGTCGAAAGGGCCAGGATTGAGCCTGACACCATCGACGATGTGATCATGGGGTGCGCCAACCCGGAGGGCACGACCGGCATCAATGTCGCCCGCCAGGGCGCAGTCCTCGCGGGGTTACCCGTCAGCGTCTCAGGTCTGACGATCAACCGCTTCTGTTCTTCCGGTCTGCAGGCCATCGCACTAGGGGCGCAGCGGATCATTGCTGGTGAAGCCGATGTGTATGTCGCGGGGGGAGTGGAAAGTATTTCCTGTGTGCAGAACGAGCTGAACCAGCACATGCTTTTGGATCCGGCGCTGCAGGCGCTCAAACCGGAAATCTACTGGAGCATGCTACAGACGGCAGAGACCGTGGCTAAACGCTATGGCATCAGCCGTGACCGAATGGACGAATACGGTGCCCGTAGCCAACAAAAAGCCTGTGCTGCGCAGGCGGCAGGCAAGTTCGTGGATGAAATCGTTCCCATGTCCGTCACGATGGGCATCGCGGACCCAACGCTTGGTCTGCGTACGAAAACCGTGACGGTCAGTCAGGATGAAGGCACACGGGAAGGCACCACAGCCGAAGGGATTTCGGCGATCCGTTCAGCCATGCCGGGCGGGGCGGTCGCGGCCGGCAATGCCAGCCAGTTTTCCGATGGGGCCGGTGCCTGTGTGTTGGTCAGTGACATGCATGCGGCCTGCTACAATCTCAACCCGATTGGGCGCTTCCTCGGCTTCGCGGTAGCAGGCTGTGAGCCGGATGAAATGGGCATCGGGCCGATCTTTGCGATTCCCAAAGTCCTGAAAAAATTGGGGCTCTCGGTCAATGACATTGATCTTTGGGAACTCAACGAAGCGTTTGCCGTGCAGGTCTTGTATTGCCGTGATGTGTTGGGGATTCCCGATGAGAAATTGAATGTGAATGGCGGTGCCATTGCCCTGGGGCATCCCTATGGGGTGACTGGCCAACGGCTGACGGGCCACGCACTGATTGAAGGCAAACGCCGGGGTGCCAAACGGGTCTGCGTCACCATGTGTGTCGGAAGTGGGATGGGGGCTGCCGGCGTGTTTGAAGTGTTGTGAACACGCCTTAATCCCCACAACTCATCACAAAAAAAATGAATGATTTATGTATGCGTACAAAGCCCCTTTAAGGGATATCCAGTTCGTGCTTTACGATCTGCTGAACGTCGAGGGGCTCTATGCCAGCCTCCCGGCCTATGCCAGTGTCGACCGCGACCTGATGGAATCGATCCTGAACACCTCGGCGCAATTTGCGGAAAACGAGGTCGCCCCCCTGAATCAGAGCGGTGATGAAGAGGGGTGCCATTTTCAGGCGGGTGTCGTCACAACACCCAAAGGATTCAAAGACGCCTACCGGCAATTCATGGCGTTGGGCTTTGTCGGGTTGGCGGCTTCACCCGAATTTGGAGGCCAGGGGCTACCGCATTCATTGGACATTGCCACGGGCGAAATGAACGCAACGGCCAACTGGTCCTGGTCGATGTACTATGGGCTGTCTCAAGGCGCGATTAAAACCATTGAGGCGCACGGCACCCCCGAACAGAAAGCCTCTTTCCTGGGCAAACTGGTAACCGGCGAGTGGACCGGCACCATGTGTCTGACCGAGCCCCAGGCCGGCTCGGATCTGGGCTTGATCCGCACCCGGGCAGAACCGGCCGCCGATGGATCCTATCGCATCAGTGGCACCAAAATTTCTATCTCGGCCGGTGAGCATGACATGACGGACAATATCGTTCATATCGTACTGGCGCGTTTGCCGGATGCCCCGGCGGGTTCCAAAGGCATTTCCCTCTTTATTGTTCCCAAATTCAATCTCAATGAAGACGGCACACTGGGTGCTCGCAATGCCGTTGCCTGCGGTTCTATTGAGCACAAAATGGGAATACGCGCTTCCGCCACCTGTGTGATGAACTTTGATGAGGCCCGCGGGTTTCTGATTGGGCCGCCCAACAAAGGGCTGGCCTGCATGTTTACCTTTATGAATTCGGCGCGCGTCCATGCGGCACTGCAGGGCGTCTGTGCCTCGGAAGGGGCCTTTCAGGGGGCACTGGCCTATGCCCGTGATCGTCTGGCGATGCGCTCACTTTCGGGGGCGAAATCACCGGAAAAAGAGGCTGACCCGATCATTGTTCATCCGGCGGTCAGAAGCATGTTACTGACCCAGAAATGTTTTGCTGAAGGCGGACGCGCGCTACTTTACTGGTTGGCCGCTCAGATAGACCGCTATCATCACGAGGAAGATGAACGGGCGCGAAAAGACGCTGATGACCTGATGAGTTTGCTGACACCGATTGCCAAGGCCTTTCTCACCGAAATGGGTTCGGAAGCTGCCAAACATGGCGTTCAGGTATACGGGGGGCATGGTTTTATCCGTGAGTGGGGGATGGAGCAAATCGTGCGCGACACCCGCATCTCGACCCTATATGAAGGCACCACCGAAATTCAGGCATTGGATCTGCTTGGACGCAAAATCATCCACAGCCGGGGGGAGCTGCTGCAGAAATTTAGCCGCATCATCCACCAGTTCTGCGCTGAGCATCGGAAGCACCCAGTCATTGGCACCTCTGTGGAGAAGTTGGACGCGCTCAATCAGCAGTGGGTTGACCTCTCGATGAAGGTCGCCTTCGATGGCATGATGGACCCGGATGAAGTCGGCGCCGCGGCGGTTGATTTCATGTACTTCTCCGGCTATGTCACACTCGCCTACCTGTGGGCGTGGATGGCACAAACGGCGGCTGAAAAAATTGAGAGTGGTGTTTCAGAGGTGGCTTTTTACGAAGCCAAAATCAAAACGGCACAATTCTATTTCAGTAAAATTCTGCCCCGGGCGCAAATGCACGTTGAGGTGATCAACGGAGGTGTCGACGTCATCCGGCAGATGCATGAACACGAGTTTGCATTTTGAACACAACCGCAGACCACCGTTTACCCCAGAGTGTCGAGGCTCTGAAATGCCTCGACCTTCCCGCCCTTCGGCAGGCCCACGCGCTGGGACGGTGCCCTGATCCCGGCGATCTGAGCGGCGTGGCGGACGGCGTAATACTGGATCCTCTCTGGTTTGAGCGCCTCCGATTTTGGCGGGGCAAAGTGTTCTACGGAAATGGGCTATATTATGTTCATGGTATCAACCGCCTGGGCGTGGGTCCGTTTGAGTTTCTTCGTTATCGCTTCACCGTCATTAAAACGACATCTGCTTTCAGTGACCGTCAGATCTTGCTGCTGAATCATGATAACCCCGGAAACCCTCACTGGGTCCGCCGTTATCATGATGAATTGGTGGAGATGCGTCCGGGCCTTTATCTGGCCTGTTCACATTTAAAAATCAACGGAAAGCTGCGCTATGCGAGTTACTTCGTGTTCGATTTTGGAAAACGTTGCGGGGGGGAGGCATGAACAACCACCTCACTCCAGCGTTAGCTGCGGATTATCTGGATTGGCTGATCAAGGAACGGCGTGCGATCAGGCGCTTTTTGACCGATCCAGTTCCTGATGACATCATTCAGCAATGTCTGGAGCTGGCTGTATTGGCACCGAACTCCTGCAACCTGCAACCCTGGGAATTTATCGTAGTTAAATCTCCCGAAATGCTTGAGAAATTGCACTCGGTTTGTCTCAATCAACGTGCAGCGAAAGCACCGCTGATTATTGTTCTGCTGGCCAAACCCGGCGCCTGGAAAAAAGCGTGTCCGGCTATCATTCAGCAGTGGCCTGAACCGGTTGTGCCTGATGTGATCCGAACGTTTTATGCGCGTACCGCACCGTTTCAGTATGACCAGGGTACGTGGGGCGTGAAGGGCGCCTTGAAGCGATTACTGACCTGCGTGGTAGGGTGGCGTAGACCGGTGATGCGGTCGCCATCCTCCCATGCCGAGATGAACGTATGGGCGGTGAAATCATGCGCGCTGGCGGCTGAAAATCTGATGCTGGCTTTCCAAAGCCGGCAATACGGTACTTGTCCGATGGAAGGTTTTGACGAGCGACGACTGCGTCGCTTGCTAAAATATGATTCAACAGATATTCCCATTATGTTGCTGGCGGTTGGAAAACCAGGAGAGAAGGCTGTCTATGGGCCTCGATTTCGATTTGACTCCGAAGAGTGTGTACGTTGGCTATGACGAAAGATTGTTTTCGAATTGGGTGATCAATTTATGAGACTTTACCAACACTTTTGTAATTGAGCGGGGCATTGCGGTAGCGTTGGTTGTAAGCCATGTTGGCCTTCGCATAGACGATTGATAATCGACAGCCGCCACCGAGTAAGAAGAGGAGAATTGCCCCTGCCAACAACGGCAAATGCCCTACGAGTTCTGTATAGGCCAACTCCATAAATCCCGTTGCCGCGAAAAATGTATTGCTGGAAACCAGAAATACTGCGAGAACGAGTGTATTGATTCTGGGGATAATGCCTAGCAGATAAATCAAACCAAAAATACATTCTGAAATGCCGCAGCATAATACAAAAAGATGGTCAGAGAAATTGAATCCAATCAACTTCATGAAGTTAACTTCTGGATAGTGGGACAGAAAACTGATGGCTAAGTCTGGGTTTAATATCTTTTCCGTTAGGCCTAATGTGATCAGTGCTACACCGAGTGTTAACCGATAACAGGTTAATCCCAAATCCATCCGATCGTTGAAGTCGGTAGTTTGATACTCATTTTTTGGTAGACTTTTGGTTGTATAAAATAGGACAGCTAATCCGAAAAAGTTAATATACTCAAACAATGAAATGGTATTCTTCATGAGCGAAGTTGACACCAGTAGAAATGTAAGTGATATACAGGCGAATGTGATAAGTCTGCCTGATATAAGCAGAATCCCTGTCAAAATCTCGACAAACAGTAAAAGATAGTCATCTTGGCTCGATACGATGTGTGGGGCAATTATGGTGCCGCTAACTCCGCTGGCAAATAATGCGCATCCGACCAGGATTCTTGATAGCTCTATTAGGTGAGATTTGAAGGTGATCGACTGTTTTTTGATTATTGTAAAACTTCGACCGATAAAGACTTTTATGAAGATGTGTAAGAGAATTGCAGAAAGAACAGCAAGAATAGAAACGGTCAAAACGGATTTGGTTTCTATATCAAGAAGTGAAAATTGATGTGTGGTATTTTTTCGATGGATAATTTCTTCTTCAACAAACCATTTCACGTGCGCGTTAGCGTTTGTTGTGTAAATGACCATAATCTGCGTTATTGCGTATTTTATTATTGATTTCAAATTTTTTTCTCAAGTTAAATTCGATTGTTAATTTGAATTAAACTAAAAGAAAAGTGCTTAATAAATCATATAAAATGATGATTTGTTTACCGACGTGAACTCTGTCACGTTGATAAATTAGCATTTCAGTCAGATAAGTGCGTGTTGGTAAACAAAAGCGAGCGCGGCGGCACGATTATCTACACCGAATTTAGCATAAATATTTTGTAAGTGGGTTCGGATGGTGGTTACGGAAAGATTTAATTGGGATGCTATTTCATTGTTCTTTAATCCTTGTGCCAGAAGTCGTAGAACATCTATTTCGCGACGAGATAGAACAGTAGGTCGCGCGGTAAGATCCGGGGAGGTTGTATTATTAATACTCAGGTCCGTACTTTGCAATAATTTAATAAGTGTTTGTTTACCTTGGAATTGAATCGTGTGATGAAGAAAAACTTTCCAGCTCAAGAATGGGTCAAAAAGAGATCCTAATAAAGATTGCTCATCAAGCTTTTGAACCACTTCTGTAAAAAGATAAACTCCCATATCTTGATGGCCGCTTTGATATAAACAAACAGCCTTTAAAGAGAGAACCTCAAAGTATCGCAACCATTGTCCAGACTGGGACAATACATTCCCCAACTCAGTAAGCAAGTTTAGAACATCATCTGTCTTGTTTTGGTGAAGCTTTATTTTGCAGTATAATATCGCGTCACTTTGACTGTTAACTCCATTTTGGATATCAAATTTATCGCTTGTAGAGAGAATGCTCTGGCCGCATTTTGTTTGATCATTTAAACATTCAAGTATTGTCTGAAGTGCTGTCGGACTTGGTAGCCAGAATGTCTGAATTAGAGGTGATTTGCGTAATAATAAAAGTTCTTGAACTGAGCTCGATATAGTCGAAAATTCATGGTGAATTAGTAGGTTTTCAATTGAAAGTGTAAGAAGATAGTATTTTCGCATGGCGTTGTTACACATATTGGCATCTTTCAGTAATGATGCTGTTATGACCTGCACCTCCCTTAAGTTCCCTTTTAGGCGAAGCGCTAAAAGATCTAATATTTCAAGCCATAGATGTGTGTCAGGTAAACTCTGAGGCCCATTCAGGAGGGATTCACGCACTTTTTTAAGTACAATTGTCGCCTCTTGTGTTCTGCAACTAAGAATTAGGCTCCAAAAATAGATAATGGAGAAGACCACGAAGAGGGAGTGTTCACCGAGAACCTGGCTTCTGAAAAATCCGGATTGTGCGATAAGACTAAGGTGATTGATATCGCCCTTCGGCGCGCACTGAAGTGTTTTTTGAAGTAAGGCCATCGCTGTACAATTGGAGTTCTCTTCTGTTAAGTTGACTAAATTGCGACAGCGTTCATTATTTTGTCCGGTTTGCAAATTATAGATCTGAATGCCGGCAATAAATTCCTGGCGGCGTTGTTCCGGGATGGTTGCTATCCATTGGTTGTCTGGCTGGTGTTCTAACCATACGAGAAGTCTATTAAAGTAATGAGAAGACATTTCGAGGTCACCGAGAAGAAAGTGACTCCGTGTACAGTCGAGCAGGAGCAGTGGTGATCTAATTCTATACGCTTTATCGAGTGAATCAGTTAGTTTTTTAAAATTAAGCAGATTGAGATTGTAGATCATATTTCTGCTATATTTTTCGAATAGTGATTCTGCCAGTTCGTATTTGTTAGCGTATAGTGCACACTTGATCGCCATTTCGGCGTTTTCATGACATTCAAACTCTGGAATAAGCCTTTCATACAGTGATTTTTCAATCGGTATATCGATACTATCTTTGAATAATTCTGCAATGGCCCGACATTCCAGTGTGAGTAGCGAACTCTTAGCCTTCAGCCAGTTGTTGTCGAGAAGATTGATGTTGGTGCGATTCGCTAATAGTTGACGTTCGACAATGCTTGAGGGAATAGGTCCTAGATTGAGAATGAGCATAGCCAGGATATAAGTGTTGCTATCCGGCATGTCATATAAGGTTGTGAGAACATCCCGTATATTTGATTGCCAATAATCGATCAACGAATCATGCTCAATTTTGTTTTCAACGGATAGGTTGATAAGCGCTTTTGCTATCGGATAAATTCCCCTGCAAATTGAGTAAAGGCATCGAGTGATAGATTGATTGGTTAAACCGAGTTCTGTTGCGGCATAAATTTCAAATTCATCGATAGTCACTGTAACAACATGTTCGCTGCTAAAATTATTATTTTTCATGATTAACTCATTGGAACGAAAATGCTGAAAAGTTAATCTGTAATTTAACTCAAAGTTAATTTAATGATTGATAACCCTGTCCCAAATTATAACGTGCTACAGGACTCCCAGAGTCGCTATCAATAATTTCAACGTCGTTCCCAGATTGAGTGCACCGAGAGAAATATTGGGCTAGCTGGGCTTTTATTCCAGGTGAGGTACCGCTCCATAATTCGGATTCAACGGAAATGGAGCCATTGGTGACCGTATTGATATAGGGTTTTGCCCATTTATGTCGGAAGTCAGTGCAATAATCTCTCGGCGCAAGTACTTCTGCAAAATGTCTTGAAACATTACGTTTGAATGACTCTGGACGATCCTCATAGATTTCAAGGTAGGCCGCAATGAATTCTTCGGGTTCCGGGGGAATGTTTTTTGCTATTTTATCTCTCACGATATAAACATTATCAGAGTATTGACGATCTTCTCCCGCTTCTGGAGAGCGCGTTACGGTCTGTCCCGAAGGTAGCGTCAATGCCGGTTTTTCAGCATCATTCGGTGTGTTTTTTGATACGCTGGTTTGGGAGTTGGCACCATTGTTGTTGGATGGGTTTGAAGGGGAAGGGGCATTGTCAGAATAGATGATTATCTTCTCATCGATGAACAAAAAAATCAGACTAACAGTCAATATAACTATCGTTATCGCCATTAACCCGAATCCGATGACTTTGAGAGACATTCGTATTTTTCCTTTATTGTTGTATAGGATCATAATCCAGCCAGTAGTCAAAAAAGGCAGGCCGTAAGGCCTGCCTTACCGGACCTGCAAAGTGCCTCGTTCTATTTCTCGATAGAGAAGTAATCTTTCGGCTGTTCCCGTAAAACCACTTTCGAGTTCAGAGAGGGGCTGTTGAGGGAGAAGATAAAGCGACGTGAGCTGACAATTTCATTCGAGCCAACAGTCTTGTAGGCACGGTAGACGTTCTCGCCCTTAACCTGTACCACTCGGCCAGCATTGATATGCTCCTGGATCGTGGCGTTAATAAGTTTGCTGTACTGGACTTGGCATTGGTCGCCGATACCATCCTGGTTGGAGTCGAGTTGATCAGGGTTTGGAACGGTAGGGCAGTTGTCCTGGCCGTTGACCACACCGTCGTCATCAATATCGAGATTGGCTTCACACAGATCGCCAATTCCAGAGTTATCGACATCTTCCTGACCTGAGTTTGCCACCATTGGGCAGTTATCATCGCCGTTAAGAATTCCATCTCTGTCCCGATCAAGCGCCAGACGTTTTCCAGAGCCTGGCGTTCCACAGGTGTAAGTTAACGGGCTCTCTGTGGTCGCCACTTTACGTAATGCGGCATCCGTCTGTACGTCGCCCTTGTCACTTGTAAACTGACCATTTCCAGTGTGTAGCCATGACCGATTTTCTCCTCCAGCGACGCCGCTGACGACCAAGTCGCACTCTTTAGCGCCTTCACCCACGAAGCGCGACGTGAAGGGTGTTGAGGATCGGGTAATCATTAAATCAATCCGTGCGTTTGCTGTAGCTGAGTTGTCGGCGCTCAGGGTCACCTGTTGGCCTACGATGGGAGCCAGATCAGACTCGATGGCAAACACATAGTCTTCGATCAATAGACGATCCTCTGGGTCTACCGTAAAGACCAGGCCGCCAATGAAGTTATGAGTCGAGTCAATACTGCCGTCATGTCTCTGACCTGTGCCCCGTACCTGGTCTCCCTGGAAACCTTGGTAGAGGCGGAACTCGTCTTCCTGTCGGGACGTCGATCCAAACATGCCAACTTTTTGGTAGATATTTCGCAAGTGGGGAATTTTAAACGTCTGTGTTTCACCCTCAATACTTTGTGCACCACCGGTACCAAAAAAGCCTTTAGCGGGGTCAACGACATGGCAGGAATTACAGTTCACGACAAATTCAGTCTGTTTGGCGAGGCCCTCCTCGCCAAAATAGATTTTTCGCCCCGCCTCTTGTTTGGCTGTCAGAGAATTATCCAGGTTTCGGTTTGGGTTGGGCGGGTAGGCGATCTGTAGCGCATATTGCGTAAACTGATGCATCTGAGTTTCTGAAATCATTTCTTTTCGCCCAACCAGGCCGGGGAAAGCGACGATGAAGTTTTTGAAACTCAGGAACTCATCGCAGGGCGCACCATCCGTTTGCTTACAGGCATCTACGCCAAAGAATCCATCGGCTCGGTCTCCCCGCCAGTGCATTGCCCCAGAGGTTGAGAGACCGCGTAGACTTTGGGTGGTCATCGGGCCTTTCATTGGGTGTAGTTCTCGACTACCTAAAAAACTAAGTACGCCTGGACCCGGTTGCGGATTCTGGGTTACCACATCGTCAGGGTTGCCTAAATCCCATACCAGGCTGTCCATGTCGCCAAAAATATGACAACTTGAACAGGTCGCTTCCCCATTAGCTGAGGTCAATTGCGCATCAAATAGAAAGGGGCGTCCTGACAGAATGGATTCCGGTTCCGGGTTATGTAGGGCGACTGATTGGCTAACCGTTTTCACGCTTGTGGAAATGACCTGAACCGTGTTGTCGAATCGGGTGTAGACATACAGCCGACTGCGTTGCTCATCCAGCACCAGACCGGCCGGCCCTGGGCCGGTTGGAATATAGCGGGCGCTGGCCTGTGTCGGATCGAACTGGGTTTCAAACTGTGGGTTCTCAATGTCGGCGGTATTGAAGACGCCGATTTTAGATGAGCCATAAGCGGCCATGTAGAGCGTCTTTCCATCCTGACTGACGACCATTTGTAGCGGCGTAGCAAGACTGTGTTGTTTAACCGACGGGTCAAAATCATCCGGAATGTTGGTGTGCCGTTTCGCGTAATCAATATGCTGGTTAAGGTGCTGGGAGTCGACTTGACCGGATACAGGGTCAATTACGGAAATTCTGGTTTCCGAGAGGCGCCCTTGAACGGTACTTCCGGAAAGGTGCCCCGGTCCTTCAAATTGGATTTCGTTGGGTGACTCGATATTGCTGACGTATAGCTTTTGGGTGATAGGGTTGACCACCATGTTGAACAGAATATTGCCCACATGACGGAAGTCCTCAATTGGACCCGCCTCTAAGGTGTTAGCGTTTAACGTAAAAACATCACGATCTGGGAGTGTAAAGGGCACTACGCCTGTCCAGTCTCTTCCCAGTCGGTCTTCCCATTTGCTGGTTTCTCGGTTGTACTTGACGACAACCCCAACTTCCGGCGCTTGTTCACCCTGCACATTTTCCTTTGGTCCGGTGACGCCGCCCGGAGCCAGCACATGGCAATCTTCGTCATTGGAATTGGGGCCATCAAAACCGTCGCAAACGGCCTTTTCGTCGATGATTGTTGTTTGGTTCCCAGAGTGAAAAGCGGCTACATAGACCTGCTGTTTATCTGGACTGGTCGCTAATGCACGAGGTGTATCTGCGAAAAATGTTTTGATTTCGATCGGAACTTCGCCGGGATTTGATGCATCGAAAATCCAGACATCTGCCCGTCCAACTGAAGGGGTGGTTAACTCTGGATCTCCTGCGCCGGGAACGCCCTTGAGTTCTGGCGCTGTGCGTCGTTGACCACGGTGAGCCGTCGTAATAAACGCCCTGGCGGGTGTGCCCGCAAAGACGATATCCCGAGGCTCATCTCCGACGAGTAGTGTTTGTATGACGCGGGGAGGACTGACACTCACATCGACAATGCTAATGCTGTCTGATAAGTGATTGACAACCCAAACTTTTCCATCCGGGGCAATTGCCACGGCTTCAGGTTCCAAACCGACCTGAATCGAGTCGGTAAATCCGAGCCCTTCTGCACTGATATCAAAGACTTCAAGCCGACCATCTGGAATATTGGTAACAAATAACTGCTTCCCGTCTTGGGTCATCGCCATCGGACGAACAGGGCCCGTCTCGAACTCGACAAAATCGATGGAGGCCCTTGAGGATGCAGCGTGCAGCATCGCAAGCGACGAAAGGAGATACGATAAATATCGCCCTTTCTTGTTATTGTTTTTCATTGGAATCTTCCTCATTTGAATAGCTGAACGAAGCCTCACTCTTTTGGGGGAGGCTCAGCGGAGCTTATAAAATTTGAGAAGTGTGCCGATTCCTATAAATGGATGAATTTGCTTTTTTTGTGACCTAATTAACGCCGTTAATACGCAGTCAGATGGCGACCTTGTACTGGCGCTTGAAGGCGGGCTGACGAGAGATAAAAAAGCCCCCGGCCAAGGCAATAACCGGGGGCGAAGGTCGGATTTACCCAACAGGCAAGGATGACTCCACACGCTTTCACTTCCGACAATCCTGCTGTACAGGCATCGTCGGAGCTCGACGGAGCGCAGAATAGGCGGCCTGCCCATCACGCACGATGTGTTAAACGGACAAATCCATGTGCGAATGGGACACACCAGCCAAGCTGTGCGCCAGTTCACTCCTGTCCTACAATAATCCCTTGTATATAGTGGCCTTGAATTATACGAATCGTTTTGAGAGGGCTGGGTGGACAGAATCCCCGAGTGGGGACGTGCGCAGATCGCTATTCTGCTGGAATTTGGCAGAGAGCAGGGCGTGAGCGTTGAGCAGTGCCTTGTGGGATCCGGTTTAACCGCGGAGGACTGGTCGCGCGTAGATCCCTCCAAAGCACAGGAGGCGATGGTCATCCATAACCTGATCAAGCGGGTCAACCTGCATCCCTTCCTTCTGGGCGTCACGATGGGGCAGCGATGCGACCTGATCACCTTTGGTCTGCTGGGCAAGGCGATGATGGCAAGCCCAACGCTGGCTGAGGTAGCTGGATTGGCCTCCCGTTATCTGGGTGGCGAACTTCATTTCAACCGAATCCGATTCCGGCATAAACAGGATGCGGTCTATACCCTCTTTGAGCCGGTCGGTTATTACCCGGAACCCGTGGCCTCGTTCCTACTGGCGAGGGACATGGGAGCCACGATTGCGTTTCACCAGCATGTATTGCGCTCTATCCCTGAACTTCTGACGGAAATTGGTTTTCTCTCTGACTGGTTACCGGGAATGGAGATTCTGGAGCAACACTTCGACTGTGAAGTGAAAGTGAAACAGCCAGAGAATTACACCAAAGGTAATAAAGTGAAGCACTATCTGACCATGCCGTTTGCCAATAGTTTTTTGTTTGACCAGTTCGACAAGCAGCTTCAGCGTCTGGTCGGTCTTCCAAACCTCTCACGTGGGCGCGAACTGCCGTTGAAACAGCGCATTGCCCATCACCTCTCCGCCATGGGGTATCAAAGTGTCAGCCGCGAGGACATGGCCTCCCGATTAAACGTATCGGCTCGCACGCTGGCCCGTTATCTTCAGTCTGAAGGCACCACCTGGCGGCAATTAGTGACTGACATTCGCCTGAACCACGCGCAGCATTTACTGCAAAACACGCCCTTTACGATTGAAAAAGTTGCCTTCAGCGTTGGCTTCTCCAGTGCCAGCGCGTTTTCAGCCGCTTTTACCCGCGAAACGTCCTGCAGCCCGGCAGAGTTCCGGGCGCGCTCAGACTGAGCGATATTTGTTGGCTTCGCTATACTGAGTAGCAGTGCGGCAACGGCCGTGCTCCGTTCTCAGTCGATAGGGGAGTCGTCAATGGCCACCTTTAACCGTAAATTCGTTCTCTTACGCACACTCGCCGTTCGTTTGTCTGTCGTTGTGAGTATTCTGTTGGTTTCGACGGGGCCCGCCGCCGCCAAAAAGCCTGAATCACCGGGGGAGCAGGGGAAGAGTAAGGGTGCATCCCACCATCAGGAGAACACGGTTGAGCATTATTTTACCTCGGACCGGGTCAGCCAGATTCGATCCTATTATGGCGAACGGCGTGTTAAAGGGCACTGTCCGCCGGGGCTGGCCAAGAAAAACAATGGGTGTCAGCCACCGGGCCAATTGCAGCGTTGGCGCAAGGGTGAACCTTTGCCGCGTGACCTCGTTTATGACGACCTTCCGTCTGCATTGATCGACGAATTGGGTCGCACGCCCGAAGGACAGAAACTGGTCAGGGTGGGGGCGGATATTTTATTGATCAGTGTTGGAACTGGCATGGTACTGGACGCACTGGAGGATCTGGAGGACGTTTTCTGAACGCTCTTTTCCACCTGAGTCATCGCAATCTACGGATGCTCAAAATTGTTGTCCTGCTGGCCCTGAGTTATGCGTTGGTGGGGCGTCTGGCGCTGCTGCTGGCCATTCCACCCGGATACGCCACAGCCATCTTTCCTCCGGCGGGTATCGCCGTCGCGGCAATTTTGCTATGGGGCTGGCAGTGCGTGCCTGGTGTGTTTATCGGGTCCCTGGCGATGAACCTCTGGATCAGTCTGGGAAATGCACCACTGTCTCCACCGGTACTTATGCTGTCTGCCTGTGTGGCGGCTGGCTCGACACTTCAGGCTGGCGTTGGCGCCGTTCTGGTCAGGCGACTTCTGTCTCCCTCATTGACGCTGCTGGAAGAGCGGGAAACACTCACCTTCATGCTCTTGGCGGGGCCTGTGGCTTGCCTGGTCAGTGCCACATTTGGTGTGAGCAGTCTGGTGGTCGGAGGTGTCATTCCAGCCTCAGAATTTGTCTACAGCTGGTTTACCTGGTGGGTCGGTGACACGATCGGGGTCTTGATTACGGCGCCCCTGGTCTTTGTTTTTTTCGCCAGACCCAAGGCGCTGTGGCGCAATCGGCGTATTTCGGTTGCCGTACCCATGGTGGCCATGCTCTCGATTGTGCTGGGGCTGTTTGTGTGGGTCAGTCACTGGGAAAGTGATCGCCTCCAATATGATTTTCGCAACGAAGCCAACACGATCTCGGAGCGCCTGGATGCCCGGTTTTCGGAGTACATTGACGCCCTTGCCGCGATTGAACGTTTCATTTCCAGTTCTGATCAGGTGGATCAGGCAGATTTCCGGCATTTTGTGGATTACACCCTGTCCACCAAGGCAGGTATTAATGGATTGAGTTGGAATCCCGTCGTGACGGCGAAAGATCGTGCCACCTTTGAAGCATCCGCGTTGGCAGAGGGGATGGCGGAATACCGGATCATGGAGCGGGATTCATCTGGCAATTTGATACCGGCCGGCGAGAGCGGCTATTACGTGGCTGTCCGCTATATCGAGCCACTGGCCTACAATCGCTGGGCATTGGGTTTCGATGTCGCGTCCAATCCAACTCGCAGGGAAGCCTTACAGGAGGCGAGAGATAAAGGCCTGCCGATAGCCACAGAACGTCTGCTGCTGGTGCAGGATCGCTCCTCTGAAACCGCCACGCTGGTATTTTATCCTGTCTATCATGGCGACCCTAAAACCCTGGCCGAGCGTCAGGATGCGATTCGGGGGTATTCTGTCGGGGTGTTCAGAATTGGGGATATTGTTGAGTCGGTGGTGAGCCTGGAGGTTCTGAAAACCATTGGTATGTCCATTATTGATTCCAGCGTAGACGCGGCCAATTCCCTTCTGTTTGAGTCGGAACCGGGAGGGGAGCGTCAGATAGGTCCGATGAGCTGGGAGCGGGAACTCAATTTTGGCGGCCGTACCTGGCGCGTACATTTTTGGCCGACCGCGTCTTACGCGGCCTCGCATCGCGCATGGCAGGCCTGGGCAGTGATGGCAGGTGGCCTTTTGTTCACGGGTTTGTTTGGCGTCTTTCTGTTGTCGATGACTGGCCGGGCTTACAATGTGGAGCAGTTGGTCGAGCGCCGCACGGCTGAGCTGGGGGGGATTTTGGATTCGGCCTTAGAATCCATCATTATTCTTGACGAGTCCGGTGCCATCGAATCCATCAATCCTGCTGCCGAGTCTCTCCTGGGCGTAACGCAGAGCAATTGTCGCGGACGTCCAATCGCTGATCTGTTGCCCGAGTTCGTACCCGGACCAGTGAAAACCGGTGCTCAGGATTCGATATTCAATCTGGAGGCCGGGCGCAAAGATTCCATCGCCCTGCGCGCAGACCACTCGCAGGTGCCGGTCGAAGTCAGCGTCAGTCGGGTCGTGACGGAAAGTAAAACGCTTTATACGGTGATGGTGCATGACCTGACGGAGCGTAAAAAAGTCGAACGGATGAAAGACGAATTCATCGCCATTGTCAGCCATGAATTGCGCACGCCACTCACCTCTATTCGCGGTGCGCTGGGCTTGTTGGCCGGACAGTTTTTACATGCGATTCCGCAGGCCGCACACGAGTTGATTTTGATGGCCCAACGTAACAGCGAGCGCCTGACCCAACTGATCAATGATCTGCTCGACATGCAAAAGCTGACGGAGGGACGTCTGGAGATTGCCCTGGAAACGGTCGATCTGGTCACCCTGGTTCAGCGGGCCAGCGAGGAGAACCATGCCTATGCCGCCACGCGCCATGTCGCACTGAAAATTGAAAAGGCAGTGGCGAGTTCACCCGTGATCGGAAATGAGCTGCGTTTGATGCAGGTGATGGCCAATTTGATTTCCAATGCGGTGAAGTACTCCCGACCGGGCAGTGTCGTGACACTTGCGATTCGCACTCAGGGTGCGGGATGGCGCGTGGAAGTGCGGGATACCGGGGAGGGCATTCCCGATGCATTCCGGGACCAGCTTTTCAGCCGCTTTGCCCAGGCTGATAGCTCCACTTCACGCGCCAAAGGTGGCACAGGACTCGGACTGTACATCACCAAGCGTATCATCGACCTGCTGGGAGGGCATATCGGTTTCACTTCTCAGATGGGTGAGGGAACAACGTTTTATTTTGATTTGCCTGCGCCCGTGATTCAGTAAGCGGAACTTCGTCACACTCTCTTGTTTTACCGATCAATATCGTCAGAAACGACGACTCTCAAGCCATTCTCGGACTGTTAGCATCACGGGTCATTCGTCCAACCGGCAAAGGAGAACAAGATGGTCGAAATATCAATACGAAACAGTCTGATAGGTGCGGGGCTTCTGAGCGCGGCGCTGCTATCACAGCAGGTCAGTGCGCACGGCTATGTCGTCAGCCCGGAATCGCGGGGTTACGCCTGTAAACTGGGTCAAAATGCGGATTGCGGTGCAATCATTTGGGAGCCGCAAAGCCTGGAAGCGCCCAAAGGCTTTCCGCAGTCAGGGCCGGCAGATGGTCGGATTGCCAGTGCCGGCGCCGCACATTTTGCCCCGCTCGACGCACAAACGGCGACGCGCTGGAGTAAACGCAACCTGCAGCCGGGTTCAAACCGCTTTACCTGGCGTTTCACGGCCAATCACTCCACGCATACATGGCGTTATTTTATCACCCGCCAGGGGTGGAACCCGAACCTGCCACTGAGTCGTTCATCGTTTGATTTGACGCCATTTTGTTCGGTAGAAGGTAATTACCGTCAGCCGCCTATGGAAGTGACGCATACCTGTAATGTCCCTAACCGCAGCGGATATCATGTCATTCTGGCGGTCTGGGACATCGGTGATACGGCCAACGCGTTTTACAACGTCATCGACGTCAATGTCGGCGGTACTGGCGGGGGCGGAACCACAACGACCTGGCAGGATATCGGTGATATCAACCCGCTGGCGGATCTGAAACCGGGTGACAGCGTGCGTGCGCGCTTCTTTGAAGCGGCGGGAGAGAACACGGGGCTGGAAACACGCATTACGATCAACTCGACCGATGAAGGCCGAAAAGCGACCTGGACCAAACTGCTGGCAGAAGCCATCAACCGGGAGCACACGGATGTGAAGGCCGGCCGTCTGGACGCGCAAGGCACCATCACGCCGGTATCGGGACGGAACGATGTCTACGTGCTCAGCGGCGCAGGTGTGCAGCGGGTAGAAGTCAGTATTGAAGCCGCGACGAACCCCGGTGACGGTGGCACTGACAACCCGGACAATGGCGGCGGCGGTGGCGGTGGCGGCACCTACGATCATGTCTATCCGCAAAATATTTCCAGCTATAAAGCCGGCACCCGCGTGCTGGCCCGCAACGGTAAGGTCTATGAGTGCAAACCTTTTCCGTACAGTGGCTGGTGTACCATTCCGGCCTGGCAATATGAACCGGGCGCCGGGCCCAACTGGCAGGATGCCTGGATAGCCCGTTAAGGCGTTTGGTAAGAGGGGACGTCCGTCACAAATTCTTGTTTTCAAGCGCAATATCGTCAGAAACGACGACTCACAGGCGCAGATCTGACTGTTAGGATCTCGCCGACGATGATGCTCACAAGGAGAAAATAACGATGGCGTCCCCCCTCACATCCCCCATGGCTTTGCGTGCCCGTCTGCTGACGGGGGCAAGCCTTCTCTTTGCCGTAACCAGTGCCCACGCGGTGCTGTTTCAGGCTGAAAACTATGCGGCTTTTTACGACACCACGCCGGGTAACAGTGGTGGTGCCTACCGCAATGACGCGGTCGATATTGAGGCGACCAGCGATTCGGGCGGTGGCCATAATGTTGGCTGGATAGACAGCAAAGAATGGCTGACCTACAACAATCTGTCGCCTGACATTTACCAGGAAGGCGCCATCGTCACGGCAGATACGGGCTTTGCTAATGAAGCGAACATGAAGTATCTACACGAAAACAGGATTGACGGATACATACCGGACAACCGATTTCGCAGTCGTGATCCGCGCTTCAACGAGCAGAAGACAAAATATGGCAAGCGTCACGCCGGTGATTCTAAGCGTTCTGAAACAATTCCGGCGAGTGAGTTCGATTTTGATCCTGTGAAGCTCACCTGTCGCTGTCCTGCCGATCAGATGCTTACCTTCAATGGCACGCGAATGGACGCCTACGGAAACCTGTCGTTCTGAGGGTTTCATTTGCTGAAAATGCGGGGTTCAGGGGCGCCTGAGCGTAGCCTTTGAGAAAGATAGAAAATAGCGACCGATATTGGCACATATTGGACATAGCGGGTCTTCTGGCTCGGCAATAAGGCAAGTGGGCGCGAACATTATAACGTGGATCGAATCGGGTTTTTCTACTGATTCGTTATATGCCGGTAATAAGTAAGTCCAAAGAGGCGACAATTTCCTGGCGAAATTCTTTTAAGTCGGAAATCATTGTTTTTAAATTGAATTTTGGTATAGTAGAAATTTGATGTGTTAGCAGCACGTAGTCTGCGCCTTCAATATTCAGTACAGGACAGAGTCTTTTAGCATCCCTGTGTTGAACTGAAGCTAACGACGAAAGAGGTATTACAACACGCGAGTTCAGCTCATCCAGTAGATCGTTTTGCACGTTCAGAAAGTATGGGTAGGTTTGTTGAGTTGCTTTGTCTTCATTTCTATATAGGCAAAACTGGCTCATCAAAAATCCCTAAACGAATCTGAAAATAGACCATGGGTTTCAGCCAAATCGTTAAGTGCTTGAATAGCGCTCTTATTTTTGGCTTTCCATTTTTCCCGTTCGCTCTGACGTAGTTGCTGAATTAGCGCGCCCTCCAAGGTTGCAGAGAGATTAATTTTCTCTGCTCTTGCTTTTTCAAGTAAGTCACTGTTTATTGTTAGGTTTGTTGGCTTTTTTGGCGCGTTTTGATCATAAGGAAGAGCCATGAGTATTCCTTCAATGCGTGTTAGCTATGCGCATTATGATACGCCTCCAAAGGGCATATAACAATCGCATGCACGGGACAAATTTCCGTGATCCCCCTGTGTCAGGATAGTTGTCACTACCTTATCATTATCTGGAGTGATACTATAGTGTCACATTCCCCATCGGTAATAAAATATGAAAGTCGAACTTGTCACGTCATTGAAACGGCAGGCCACAAAAATCTTGGCGGAACTGCATGATTCTAAAGAACCAGTGTTGATTACTGAGCACGGTCAGCCATCTGCCTATCTGGTCGATGTAGAAGACTATGAGTCTATGCAGAGCCGTATGAGTCTTTTAGAGGGAATTGCTAGAGGAGAACGAGCGATTCGGGAAAATCGCACCTATTCGAATCAAGCTGCAAAAGCGAAGATGGCAAAGTGGTTGAAGTAATTTGGACTGAGCCTGCGCTTAATGATTTGGATCAAATTGCTGAGTTTATCGCTATTGAAAACCCAAAGGCGGCGAGTGACTTGGTAGTGTCTGTATTTGAGAAGGTTGATCGACTCTTAACCTTCCCCGATTCAGGGAGAAAAGTTCCAGAACTGCCACAGTTTTGGTACAGAGAAGTCATCGTGAATCCTTGCCGTGTTATCTACAGGCAAGAAAATGAAACTCTTTATGTGGTTCATGTAGTGAGACAAGAACGGAAGATCAGGTTGCACCTAATTGAAACCAGAGAATAGCATTACCAGTGAGGCGGTTAACAAGGCCGATCAGCAGATTAGGGCGTTATGCCTCACCAAATAGTATCAATGAGTGTTGATTGACGAAGATTTGAGTCAGAGGTAATCAATTGAGCGTTGTGAATAATAGACGTTGCAGCGATGATTCTGTCCGCTGGATCGTTGTTAATTTCAGGCCCGAAGTTTGTTGACAGTTCTGCAATTTCTGGCGAAATGTTGACAACTGAGATATTGCGAGATTCAAGAAAGAGATTGATGAAGTTAGCTGGGGTTGTGGCAACATCAATGCGAGAGCGCTTTATAAGCATAGATACTTCCCAAATTGAGATGTCAGATATAATTAAAGCGTTGTGTTCATCTGCTTTCTCAATAGCAGCCTTCGCGTTTTCGCTTAGTTTATTGCGATCAAGAGCGTCCCAAATGATTGCGCAGGTGTCCAGAATAATCACTGGGCCGCGCCCCATTCCATATCAATTGGGCTGGTTACATCGTTAATTTTGGCTGTTGTTGAGAGTTCTCTCAGCCGTTGCTTTGCAATTTCCCGCTTGTTTGCTGGAGGTGCTATAGTGGCAAGCACTCTACCGTTGGTGGTCACAGTGATTTGCTCTCCTTGATTGGCCTTTTCTAGATATTTCAATAGGTTGGCTCTCAAATCGCTTATGTTTACAGTCATCATGGTAGATCATCCAACGAATTGTACAATATTATTGTACAAGTATACGTGGAAGGGCATAACAAGGCAATGAATGGCGCTTCACTCACTTCGTTCGCTGCGCTGGACCCTCGGTCGCGGTTCGCTTTGCGGCCGCTGCGCTAAAATGCCGCAAAGCGCTATTTGCTGTCCTATGGTTCAGAACAATTCTCTGATGAACGCATCAAAATCGTCGAGGGTGTGAGCGATCCTGTCGCTGATCTTGATGTGTTGAACAAAATCCAGATTACCGACTATCGGTATCGGAACCCAGCCATGAATCACGGCCCTGTGAAAAAAGTGATCGGTCAGCAGGTTCACTCCGTGTATCCACAGGCGGTTTCCCTGAGTTGCCGTGTGCTGGATGAAACCCCGCAACCCATTGACATTAAGCAGGGCACATTCAGCCTGCCCGAACACACCCTCTCGGTGGGCGATGTCGTGCGCCTACGACTGTCTGACGGGGAAGAGCAGGAAGCGAGCGTTGCGGGGGTAGACGCCGGTGAGATTTCGCTGGACAAGTCGATTGACGGCGAGGCGGTGCTGATGGGGTGAGTCGTTGACGATTTTCATTCGGTCGATTATGACGCACTGAGTATGCTCAACATCTCTGCAACCCAGGCGTTGAGCATGAATCAGGATAGTCAGGCAAGGCAATTGCAGGCGCTCCAGCATCAAAACGAAACCTTAAAACAACAGGTTGAACTGCTTAAAGAGGTGATTTGCGACGATAAGCCTCAGCATGCGCTGTGCAAATAAGCCAGTCAGGAGCCGATCATGATGGGTTACTTACTGACTCGGATACCGTGTGAGCGCAGTCTTTTCAAACTGACTTTTGTTCTGCTGCTCACTGCCACACTGCCCAATTGGGCCTTCGCCAACAATCCAGACCCTTTGGTTCACGATGGGTTGAAAGTGCAGAGCTGCACTGCGACTGCAGCCAATGGTATTTACATGCCCTACGAAACCAGTCCGGGGCAGCTTGCTATGTTCAGGGACCGGCCGATCTACCGATATACTGCTTCCGGTGTGACTTACAGCATTTACGACCGTAATGATACCGTTCAATGGGTCCTGGACAAAACAGCCGTAGAAGACAACGGCGATGGAACCGTCAGTAAAGTCACGACGTTGGGGGAAACTCACCCCAGTCTGTCCGGGTGGAATAACGGTTGCCGGGTCTTTGCTGAAACCCTACGCATAGACGCTGTGGATTACCCCACAGCGACGGGCTTTTATCAGCGTACGTCCGGCAACGGCGGGTTCCCGGTGTACACCCTGGCCGGTACCACCTGGAAAATTTACTACCATACCGGTGGAACACAGTGGGTGCTCGACAGTGACGGATTGAACAATTCGAACTTTTCGGGCGTCGTTTTAAGAGCCCAGAAAACTGTGAAAAACCCCTTGAAGGCAACCTGGCCTGCCGGCTTCTTCATCGAGCCTGCCGCCGAATACCATCGTCGTAATCTGCAGGACGACGAAGAGCCCTGGGCCTTGAGTCTCGCTAGCTGGAATATGAATAATTATGGACAGTCGAAAGGCGAAGTGGACGGACTCGTCGATTACTATGCTTCCATCATAACCCGGTATGACATCGTCTTTATTCAGGAAATTGCCGAGCCAAGTCCTCCTAACGAATACTGGTCGCGGCTTTGCCAGCGGGTGCAGGTGCTCAGTCCCGCCTTTGTGTGTCGTGCGCCTGGTGCCAAGGCTGGTCAGGCGGGTGCCTACAAGCAGTCCGCTCTGTTTTATCATCCCCTGCCACGCGGCAAAGCGCTTACCGTCACGAACTACGGGGACTCAGCCGTCACTGGCTTTACCCGGCAACCACTGTTGGCGACGTTTACCTACGCCACGGGTGATACGACTGCGTTTGGTTTCAGCGCCTACAGTCTGCATGCCAGCCTGAACGATGTCTCGGGGGAACTGGGATCGTTACAAACCAATGTCATCGGTCAGACGGCAGATGCCGTCGCACTGGGGGATTTTAATGCCGATTGCACCTATCTGAGCCCTGCGCAGGAGCTACTCTTGTTTGATACCTGGAACTGGTGGATTCAGCGAGGCCAGAAAACCAATGTTCAAGGTCTCACTAACTGTGCGTATGATCGAATCATCACGCGCGGCGCGCCCTCCGAAAAGCATCTCTCGCATCATATCCTGACCCAGGGCATCACCTTCAATCCGAGAATTCCGTTTGCCAATAATCGAACCGATCCAACAGCGGGCGTGTCGATGAAAACCATCTCGGATCACTTTCTGGTCGCGATCGAATTTGGTGGCGGAAGTGACACCCCGGCTAAACGCCCCATTCAGGTCAAGGTAGAAGAAGCGGGCGTGAAGAAAGCGAAAATGGATTTCACGGTGAGCGATGCGGGGCCTGTCGTCGAGACAGCGGCGGTGCTTCAACCGTCCAGCATGGCGACGCTGCATGTTGTCAATGCCGCGTCTGATCGTTTTTTTCCGGGCAATGCGGTCATGAACCTGGCCTCGATCAGCGCCCTGACAAAAACCATCACGATCAACAGTGACGGCAGCGTTCCGGCAATCAGCCTGCCTTCTTTTGATCGGGCTAATCCGGGCCTTTATCGCTTGGTGCTCGATATGGACAATAATGGCGTCTACGACCGTAACGCGGGCGATATCGCTAACCTGGATGATCAGGCAGACTATATCGTTTTATCCACCCGGGACAGCATTGACGATGTCTTTTCAATGGATGACCGAGGCATCCGACGGGAGCGGTTCAACATCAGCGCGGCCAAAAACGTCTACGCGCTGGCCCATCATCTCGGAAGAGAGGGGCCCGTTGATGTCTACCTGATCAGCCAACAGAAACTTGAGGCGGCTGGAATCCGACGCTGGGATCAGAGCATAGCGTCCCTGTCGTCTTACGCGATTAAGGTCAGGGGTGCCCTGAAGCAGACCCTGACAGCGACTGCGTCACAAAGCTTTTTTGACAGTATCTGGCCAATGCCCTCAGACCTCTTTACGCGGTTGCCAGATAACCCCTCATCGATCTCGGCCGTGGAAGAGTATGGTAAGAACTTTAACATCGTCGTGGATGTCGACCGTAATGGACGATTCGACCCGGCAATCGACAAAGTCGACACTCATACCATCCCTGACATTGCTAACTGGGCTACCCAGCAAATGAGCTTACCCGTTAGTCAACGGAAAAGCCTGCGCGAGTCGTCTACGAGTCATCCCCTGGCAGTGGAAGAGTACAAGTCCTTTCTCAATGCCAAGCTCGGCCGAACGTTGGATGCCACCAGTGGTGTGTATGACACGGAAACCGCGAGAGCATCCCTGGAATATCTCTGCTCGCCCGACCTGCCACCTGAAATGTTCAGTGTGCTTGATGCCGGCGCACGAATCGGTTTTCAGGTCCTCGGTTCTGATGAATACTATGAGGGTAAGCAGTTTTCGACCAATAACTATCGTTATGCCGATGTGGAGTTGAACAACAGTACGGTGTTGCAGAACCAAACGGTGTGTGCCTTTGCTGACCATACGATTACCTTGCGTGGGGTTACGATGAAGCCGAATGCCACTGCTCACTTCGGTAGTTCAGGCCAGGTGAAAGTGGAAGGCACCGTGACTGGGTGTAATGGTGTGCAACTCGTAGCGGGTATTGGCGAGGAAGTTCTGGCTGCCGGCGCCGAATTTATCGCAGGCGCGCTAACCGTCTTTTCGTCAGGGTCTGCCGGAGCGGTAGCAGCCGGTTTGGGGTCCGGAGGTATGGTTATTGGTCAGGACGGGATAACGCGCATTGTGGGAAGCGATTGTATTTGAAAAAAGGAATTTTATGAAAAGGCAGCGCGTTATGAATGCCCAGGGCGCAGCCCTCCAAACTTTCTTTCAACAATTTGCCGATGATTTCGCCGCCTTCGATGGCGCCCTCATCGCTTCGCGTTATCACGTATCCTTTCAGGCCATCAATGCAGAGGGTAACGTCACGTTCTTTGACACACCCCAGGCAATTGCGGCCTATTTTCAAACCTACCTCGACCAATACCGGAAAGAGGGGGCCCGGACCTGTCATTTTGACGACTTGTCGTGGTTCTCCTCAGGGCGGCGGACTGTCCTGGCGACGGTAACCTGGCGGCTGCGGAACACCGAGGGCAGCGTCGTGGCGCAATGGCAGGAGTCCTACCACCTGCTGCAAACAGACGGCGGTCTGCGAGTACTCACCTCGTCGGACTTTTAGTCCGCTGCCATCCAGCTAAGTGCTTCCAAAGCGGCCGCCACATGCAGGCGATTGGTATCCAGGGGGCCCGGCAACAGTTCCTGGGCTCGGTCCAGGCGTTTTATGACGGTATTTCGGTGCGTGTGCAACCGTTCGGCGGCTTCGGTGGCATTGCAGCCGGACTGCAGGAATGCGAGTAGGGAGCGTTTCAGCGCGATTGGCGCATGAACCAGCTCACCCAGCGTATGATTGACAAACCGCAAGGTCGCTTCGGGGTCTCGCGACATCAGCGCGACAAGTCTCAGGCTGTCGAAACTCGCGGCTTGAGCCGGTGAGTTTAATCGTGACATAACCCGTTGCGCAGCCAGGGCGTCCAAATGGGCCCGTCGAAATCCTTCAACCCCCTTATCTCCGCTGCCCAATGCGATTTTGACCCCTGGGTGATCCTTTAGGTAGGCCTGCAAGCGCTGCAGGTGAGGGGGCGATTTGTCGTTAATCCAGAGCCACACGGTCGCGGTATTGGCGATTACACGCAGCATAACGGGAGTTTGCCCGTAGAGCGCAATCAAGGTTTCTGCCGCTTCATCCAGTCGACTCAGTTCTGATTCTGCTTCCTCTATCCATAGAATAGCGGCCTGATGGGTGCCGTTTAAACGGTATCCGAGTCGACGGCTGGCCTCCCGAATGTCCACGCTTACCCCTTCAAGCACGCGGGTTACCCATTCCCGACGATCCACATGAGTGTTACTGGACAGCTTCTCCTGTTCCGCGGACATATAGGCTGAAATTGCGTGTAAATTGCCATCGGCATAGGCCATGATTGAGCGCGCAGAATGCTCCAGAAGCCCCTTGAGTTCATCTGCGTCATCCGTCAGTGAAAAAACAATCGTCATCCACTTCTGCCAGGCGATGTCCTGAACAGCCCGCCCCGCACGAAACATTAGGTCTGTCTTGCCCCGGCGCACCAACTCCAGACCGTTGCTCATCATGTCCGGTGTCAGTGCCGGCGGAACAGGCGCACCAGGGTTTTCGATATTGGCGGCGGCCCAGCGGATAAGACTGGCCCGGTTACTGCGCTTGATCGCGGCCATCATCACCGGATCTTCTGCGATCTGGCCAAACCCGACCTGCGACACCGAGGCGTTGTCCATCTCATCAATCCATTCCGGCGGCGCATTCAGAACCCTTTCGGCCCCTTGTCGCCACAGCTCCCGTAACCTCGCAGACGGACGCGCCCAGTGGGGGAGTGGGGGGGCTGAATCTGGCTCTGACTCTAACATGTGCAATATGCACCTTTAAGCAAGTAAATAAGTGCATAGTGTACCTTGTCTGAACGGTGGTTTGACAACATAATTCGCCTGAAAATTGGACGAAAATAATACAAATGGAGCGTTCCATGTCGCACTCAAACCCTGAACATACCGATATTCTGGTGGTCGGAGCCGGCATATCCGGGATAGGTCTGGCCCACTACCTGCAGAAAATGCAGCCTCATAAACGCTTCGTGATTCTTGAAGCCCGTGAGTCTATCGGAGGCACCTGGGATTTATTTCGCTATCCCGGCATTCGTTCCGATTCAGACCTGTTTACCTTTGGCTACGAATTCAAACCCTGGGTCGACAAACAGGCGATCGCCAGTGCCGACAAAATCCTGGCTTATATGCGTGAAACCGTCGCTGAGAATGAGATAGCGCCACACATACGTTTCCATCAGCGCGTCGTCTCGGCATCCTGGTCCTCTGAAAAGGCCCGCTGGACAGTCGAAATAGCACAGGGCGACAGCGGTGAGCGCAGGGTAATGACCTGCAACTGGCTATTTTCCGCTGCAGGTTATTACCGTTATGACGAAGGTTATACCCCCCATTTTGAAGGGCTGGAACACTTTAAGGGAACGGTCATCCATCCACAGCACTGGCCCGAAGACCTGGAGACGCACGGCAAGCGTATTGTCGTGATCGGTAGCGGGGCCACCGCAGTGACCCTAGTACCCGCCCTGGCGAAAAAGGCTGCCCACGTTACGCAGCTGCAGCGAACGCCCACTTATGTGATGAGTCTGCCCGAACAGGATCCGATAGCCAATCTACTGCGTAAGCTGCTGCCTGCACCGCTGGCGTATGCATTGACGCGCCGCAAGAACATTGCGTTGGCGCGGGGAATCTGGCGCTTCTGTCAGCGTTTTCCCCTGGCGGCACGCCGCTTTATTCGTTGGGCCAATCGTCGCAGTCTGCCGGAAGGCTATCCAGTCGATGAGCACTTCAATCCGCCCTATAACCCCTGGGACCAGCGACTCTGCGCTGTGCCGGATGGTGATTTGTTTAAAGCCATCGCGGCGGGCAAGGCCAGCATCGTAACGGACCGTATAGAGACAATTACCGAACGGGGGATCACCCTGACCTCCGGCAAGATGCTGGAAGCTGATATCATCGTTACCGCAACCGGTTTGAACCTGCAGCTTTTCGGTGGGGCTAAATTACAGGTCGATGGCCGCCCGATCGACTTTTCGAAGCACGTCGCCTTCAAGGGGATGATGCTCAACGATCTGCCGAATTTCGCCTTTGCCATTGGCTACACTAACTCGTCCTGGACGCTGAAGGTCGGGCTGGTATGCGAACATTTCTGTCGTATCCTGGCACATATGGACCAGACGCAGACCCACATCTGTAACCCCGTTGTTCCCTCTGCGGAGATGGAAACCCGTCCGATTTTGGATTTTGGTGCCGGTTATGTTCAACGTGCCATGTCCCTGTTGCCCAGACAGGGCCTGCAGGCACCCTGGACCATGACGATGAACTATTATGACGACTTGCGCATCTTGCGTAAGGGGCCGGTCGCAGACGACTGTCTGCATTTCTATTCACCTACACATACGTCAAGTCAAACGCCGTTTTCAACGACACCCGCGCTAGGAGTTGCCCAATGAACGCACGGAGCACTGTTCTTTCTTCTGCTCAGGATCAGTTTTGTCTACTCCCCAACGGTATTCAGCTGTGTTATCGCCAGTATGGTGAGGTGGATAGACCTACGGTGTTGCTGGTGGCCGGACTCGCGCTGCAACTCACCTTCTGGCCTCGGTTATTGATTGAGGGCCTGATAGAGCAAGGTTATCGTGTCGTGGTGTTCGACAACCGCGACGTGGGACGATCCAGCGTGGGCGTGACACGGCCCCCCGGACGCCTGGATAAACTGCTGCGTCGCGCAGATCCTGCGGCGTATGATCTGAATGATATGGCTGATGATGCGCGGGGCTTGCTCGATCACCTTGAAATTGGTAGTTGCCATGTGCTCGGGATGTCGATGGGTGGAATGATCGCACAGACGCTTGCCGCCCGTCATCCCACGCGGGTGCGTTCGCTGACCAGTATCTTTTCCTCGACGGGAGCCCGAAGGGCAGGTCAACCCGCGATGTCCACCATGCTCAAGCTGGCGCGCAAACCGGCACAGACGAGGGAAGATGCGGTAACGCATCACTTGGAATTGATGCGTCACATTGGCCCTTCTGCTTACACGATGGATGAGCATGTCGAACGGGATTACATCGCCGATGCCTGGTTGCGGGGCGCGGCCGAGAAAACCCATGAAGGCGTCTCTCGGCAGATGGGGGCCATCATCAAATCGGGCAATCGCACACTGGCACTGGCCCGGATTCATGCACCAACGCTGGTGATTCACGGTGATAAAGACCCTCTCGTAGCCCCCAGCGGCGGACGCGCAACTGCCAAAGCCATTCCCGGTGCCAGACTGGTCACGATCAATGGCATGGGGCACTACCTGGCTGATGGCATGATCCCGCACCTGCTTGATTTGTTTTCGGGGCATGCAAGACGTAGCGAGACCTGCTAAGTTTGTCCGAAATCCTTCAGTGGGGAGTTCGGGGTGGCAAACAAACGCAATCTGCAGATCATCGTGTGTGTCCTGCTGGCGGGGCTGGTCTGGGTGCGAGCACTCGACCACATCGCCGACCAATATGCGGAGGAAGGATTGCAGCGTGCGTTATCCACCTTCGCCGCGGCACGTGGACTCAATGCACTGATCAGCCTGTTGCAAGGCACAGCGTTTAACGTCGAATTTGGCGTGGGTGCAACGATCCAGCCGGGCGCAGTGCTGGATCCGCTCGATGATCTGGTTGAGCAGTTTTCCAGTCTGATGCTGGTTGCGACTCTATCCTTTGGGCTGCAGAAATGGCTGCTAACGCTATTGAGTGGCGTTTGGCTGTCGGGCGCGGTGACAGCAGGCTTTGCGGGCTGGATCTATTTTCTCTGGCGTAACCAGACGGTTCCGCTGTTGCTACAGCGCCTGACCCTTGCCGGGCTATTCTTTCGCCTGGCGATCCCGATCATGGCGCTCGGTAGTGAATGGGTCTATGACCTGTCACTTGCACAGGACTATCGCCAGTCTCAGGCCGAAATCTCTGTATCCGCGCCCCCCACGGTTACCGCCCCTACGAACGAACGCCTGGTGGATAAACTACGGCGCTGGTGGGAGCAGAGTACGGATATTGGTGAGCGAATCGAAAAACTCAAACAGACCACCGACCAGCTCACTCGCCACCTGATATCGCTGTCTGTGGTATTTCTCGCCCAAACCTTGTTTCTGCCGCTGTTGTTTCTCTGGCTGATGCGGGTGGGGTATCGATTGCTGATTCAGTAGGGGCCAATCGCCTGACACGCGCGAGTGCGCCCAATGGCAAACTCAGGCAAACACTGCCTCGACTGACTCGGCATCCAGAATTTGCTCAGACCATATTTCCAGCTGATCGGTCGTCGCTTCATCAATTTTGGCCACAACCCAATCGGGCATCGGGCCAAAGCGTTTGGTGAGTAGACGTTTCAGAAGCCTGGCTTCGCCAAGCTCGATTCCTTGCTCAATACCTTCCTTCAACCCCTCTTCCCGATAGGGCCTGCCCCATTCCCGGATGCGTTCATTCAACATACGATGCATCTCCGTTAAATCCTGAACTGCCGTAATATCTATCTCGATGTGGGCGGTTTCACTCAGTAAACGCCCGAAAAACTCTTTAAAGGCCCGCCTGAGTCCGGACTGTTTATCGCTATCGAGCCACACTAGCAGGTTGGCGACGATCTTGAGCAGATCTTCAACGCTTTCCGCCAGTTCCGCGCGTATCAGTGCGGCGGTCAGGTTCTCCAGTCGTTCCAGTTCGCCCGTGGTGTAGCTCTGCTCATCAATCAGTACATATTTCAGTGTGGGCTGAAAATCCTGTAACTGCTCGGGTAAGGGTGGCAACAGCTCATTCAGCTGCATGGCCGCCTTCCAGGGCTTTTTGCCATTATACAGCACGATGGGCAGCACCGGAGGGAGTTTTTTACCGCGGGGCAGTTGCTTTGACTTGATCAGATCCTGATACAGCAGGCCAACATAGGTCAGCAAGCGCACTGCCATAAACCGGTCAACAGTCGACTGAAACTCGATGAGCAGGTAGACATACAACCACTGATCGTTGAAGCGTACCCGCCACACCACATCATCCGCCCGCTCGCGCAGATCATCCGTGATATAGCTGTGGTTGATCTTTTCCAGGGTTGAAAAATCCAGGTCTTTTACCCAGTCAAAGGGCACGAAATCCCTGAGCAGATCTCTAACCATCTCGGGATGGCTGAAGAACTGTTTGTAGCTGTGATCGTGTATGGCCATGCATCCATGCCTGGTTATTTATACATGGGTTTAGTGTAACCCTTTTTTTCCATCAAATCGACCGCTAAGGTTGTAAAACAGACATTCGTCGTACTACTCATCGCCCTCATGTGACATTGCAATGTTCTGGACACCGCAAACCTCCAGAAATAACCGGATTCTGGTGAGACTTTCGGGTAGCCCGTAACCCCCCATCAAGCTGACTGAGCAATGACTCTCCTTAATCGTTGCCGCTTCAAAATGCACCTCTTGGTGAGAACGCTCACAGACATCCAGCAAGGATTCCAGCGCCGAACCAGCTGCTTCGCCGAGGCGCTCAACTTGTTCTTCCAGCCAGGCACCTTGTTTGTCCGCATTCAGACCGGTGATGATGTCCTGCCAGATTGGAACGGTCTGTTCGTCTACGTCAAATTCGATATCGGCTCGGATTTCCACTATTCAACCTCTTCACCGGCTTTGATTTTCTGCCAGCGTTCTTTCACGCAATCTGGAATACCATCGCCCCTATTCAGGCTGTCAGCAAACCATTCCAGGAACTTTTCGCGGTTTTGTTCGGGGTCAGTAACAGGGGTTTTAGGGTTGAATGAAGTCGCTAATTTCATCAGTGAGTCCATTAGCATCCCTACACGCCATTCGTCCCGGCTTACATTTGTTTCGGTAAAGCAATCGTTAGAGATATACGGAAACAAGCTGCTTAGATAATCTTTTCGCTCGACCCATTTGGGACGATTGCCGTAGCTGCCGTTCACCCAGTTAACGAAACCTGCCAATATCGCTCCCAGTACTCGCATAGAGTTCAGCTTAACTTCAACAATCTTCCCCGCCCTGCCCACCGGCACCCGTGATCTAACTATCGGCTCGAAGGTTGGTCCGAAGAAATAGTCCCAGTAGGCCAGATCTTGCTCTGGGGTTCGCGTACTGCTTTGATTAAAGATCCACATTTCGAGCTCTTGTCTGAAAACATCTTGCAGGCTGACCAGATCACGGTAGGCATAATCCCAACCTTCTGCTGTCTGCAATGGAAAATAGCCCACTCTTTCACCATCGCGTAATGGATACTCCTTAGTCTGCTCACCCGTAAAAAAATATTTACGAACTGCCTCTAGCTCCTTCCGCCTAATCTCTGGTTTAAGAATCTCTTCAAGTGGGCCCCACAATTTCTCACGCTCAGCGATCCATTGAGGATCCTTGGTAAACGACAGATCGATCACGGTATTTTTCTCGTCAGTCATCAATGAATACCTCTTCCGCCAATGCTTCCGCCGCCTCTGAAAATCCATTCGCTGCAAGTTGGGTCAACAAAGTGCGCAAATCGCCGTATTTGATATGCGAGGCGGGAGTGATTTGCAGGCCCATGTTGGTTGCATAGAGCTCACGGTTAGCCCCTGTCGCTGTATCCGCTTTATCAAGCGGCCGAGACAGGCCACCATAGATCGACTCTAAGTTGCTCGGGGTTCCGAATTTTGGGTGGGTCTCAACAATGTTATTAGTGAGTGTTTTCTTGAATTTCTGGAAGCGCCACTGAAAGCCTGGATCTACAGGAGTAATGGGGTAGCGACCCTGAATTAATGGGAGCCGGGCGTGCCCCACCTTGGCCGCTGCCCGATCAAGACTGAACTGTTTGTGAAGGTTTTCGCCGCCTTTTCGATTGGTGGCCAGCCCCCAAGCATCAATCGTTTTACCGCCCAGCACAGCCAACTTTTCGCGCCCCGGTCCCGTTTCGGACAAAGCCTTGTAAGATTTCAATTCGATCCATTGTTCCGGTTCATCGGTATCACCAAGAATGATATCGACACGGCGCATATAGGCTTCCTGAAAGTTGGATCTAAAATCAGAGGACAATCTATCAGTTAGCCGATTTTGAGCGCCTAATGCTGCAGGGTTTTTATACAACCACACCCATCGAACCCCCTCAATGGCTTTCAGGTTAGGGCCACCGGCCCGCTGGCTCAGTAAAGCCTGTGCAATTTGCATCATATGGAACAGTGCGCCATGGCCGTAGCGGGTGATTTCGTAATCCGCGCCGTCAAAATCAGGGGGTGCTTCTTCAAATTTTTGGTTCAGGCTATCAGCGAAGGCACGCGAATATAGCTGGTACAACTCCCGGCGATTATTGCCACCGCGAAGGCCATGTCCATTACACTCCAGCGTTTCCAGCCACTCCCCGGCAGCCGTGGCTTGCTCGGGGGTGGCTGGTTCGTCTTCTGTGCCTTCCTGAAGATCCAGCGCCTTGCCGCAGGCCGCTTCCCATTCCAGATAGCCAACCGTTGCAATGACCGTGATAGGCGCATAGCGGGCATTCGTTTTGCCTCTATCGGCACTATCTACGGTCGAGATCAGACATTCCAAGCCTTTGCGTGCCTCTTCATCGTTGTACATCTCCGCTGCCAATACCCAAAAAGGTAGCATATTCCACCGCGTGTCGACGTCGCCCTTGCTGGCTTTTTGCTTCACCCACCTGCCTGGAAACCTTACAACCAAGCTGGCGCAGAAATTGCTGCTAAGGGAGGAATTACGCTTTTTTGACGTCAACACGCCAGTGTGGTGGTCAACAGGCGAAGGGGCCGACAGGAACGGTTAAAAGGCTGTCATCATGCGGCACGTGTTTGCCCATGTTTGCCGTGACTGAGCGCGAAACACTACAAAAAACAGCAAGGGCATCACATGGCGTCTATTTCCTCGGTGGGTATCGGATCCGGTGTACTCACCTCTGATTTGATCGACAAGCTGGCCAATGCAGAGCGTGAACCGACTGAGAAGCGTCTCGATGCCAAGCGCGAAGATGTCAATGCTCAGCTTTCCGAAGTCGGACGACTCAAAAGCTCGCTGAGCGACCTGCGTCTAACGTCGCGGCTATTGAGCAATCCGGACGCCATAAAATCCAATCTGATTTCGTCGTCTAACTCTACGGTCTCTGGCACGGCGACTGAAAAAGCTGCAGTCGGGCAATACAGTATCAATGTGACCAATCTTGCGCAGGCGCACTCACTGGCCTCTGGCGTGTTCACAGACCTTGGTTCCACTCCTTTAGGCACCGGCACCCTGCGATTGACGGTGGGCGGCGTGACGCGAAACCTGGCGATTGACTCAACCAACAACACCTTACAGGGCATTGCGGACAAAATTAATAGCGAAACGAATCTGTCCGCCGTCGCATCGGTGATCAACACCGGGAGCGGTTATCAATTAGTGCTGTCCTCCACGAAAGAAGGAACAGCCCATGCAATCAGCCTGAGTGTGACTGACAACGACGGCAACCTGACCGACAGTTCTGGCCTTTCCCAATTAACCAGCGGTGCTAAAGCCATCACCCAGGTGGTGGCGGCAGAGGATCTGACCTTCACCATCAACGGTTTGCAAGTGACGCGCTCGTCCAATACGGTGGACGATCTGTTAAAAGGCGTGACCCTGCAATTCAATGAAGAGAGTAGTGGGGCGCCGGCCTTGCTTAAGATCGAGCGGGACACCGTTAAAGTCACGGAGCGGGTGCAGGACCTTGTCGATAAATACAACGCGCTGAAGACCATCATCAGCGAAACCACGAAATATGATCCCGCCAACGGTGAGGTCGGCGTGCTCTTGGGCGAAGCCGCGGTCCGCACCATCAGCCAGCAGACCCGTGCGACCTTGTACGGTCTGGTTAAGGGCCTGGAGTCTGCCAATGTCAGAAGTCTGGCCGATCTGGGCATCAAAACCGATAAAGAGACGGGGCTGCTAAGTTTTGATTCTGCACGGTTTAAAAACAGGCTGCAGGCCTATCCGGATGATGTTGCGGCGGTGTTTGCTGAGCAGGGGCGAACCAGTGATGCTCAAGTTCAGTTTCAAACGGCAAACATTAATACCGTGGCAGGCACCTATGATATTGTCGTGACCGTGGCCGCGGCTCAAGGGCAATTTGTAGGGGCTGGGCCGATCGTTGGCGCATCAGTCGCCGCGTCGCCGGGTAAGTTTGTTGCCGGCCCCGTCGCGACAGGTGTCGTGACGGCTACGTCGGGCGTGTTTACCGGCTCGGGTGCGATGACAACCTCTGGCGCAGTCCCGGCGTCCTCAGGTGAATTTACAGCGGCAAGTGCAATCTCGACGTCCTCAACTCCTGCCACCTCGGGTGTATTTACAGCAACTGGCGCCATGATCGCAGCCGCATCGACGGGACTGATCACGATCAGCGCCAGCAACGACAACCTGGTCATTGAAGTCGATGGGGTGACCTCTGGCACCATTACGCTGGACAGTGCCGACTATACCTCCAACGACTTAGTGAGCGAAATTCAAAATAAGATCGATGCTGATGGGGCATTATCCGGTGCCGGTAAGTCGGTGACTGTATCGGTCGATGGCGGCGGTAAATTGGTCTTTACCTCGACCTCAACGGGGTCCAGCTCCAGCGTAAATGTGATTTCCGCCGATGCGGATACCTTTGCGACGCTGGGGTTTGATGCCGGAAGCGGCGTAGACGGAACCGATATATCGCCGCAACAAGTTACCGTTAATTCGGATAACGATGAACTGGTTATTGAAGTGGACGGGATTAGCTCAGGCACCCTGACGCTGGGCAGTGGAACCTACACGCCTGCCGAACTTGTCACTGAACTTCAGAATAAAATAGATGCAGACAGTGCATTGTCGACAGCGGGGAAATCCGTCGTTGTTTCGCTCGATGGCGGCGGCAAGCTGGTCATCACCTCCGCCTCCACCGGAACCAGTTCATCGGTGAACGTGATTTCCGTCGATAACGACACCTTAACAACACTGGGTTTCGCCGCCGGGAGTGGGGTGGATGGCTTAGACGCGTCTGCCGGAACGGTGACCATAGACGCTGACAATAATGAATTGGTCATTGAGGTCGACGGCGTCAGCTCCGGCACGCTCACGATCACCAGTGGTAGCTATTCTCAGTCCCAGCTCGTCGACGAACTTCAGAGCCAGATTGATGCCGACAGCGCGCTATCGGTTGCAGGGAAATCGGTCATTGTGTCGGTTGATGGCAGCGGTAAGCTGGTCATTACCTCGACTTCGACGGGTGGCAGCTCATCGGTCAATGTAGTATCCGTCGACACCGATACGCTGTCGACACTGGGCTTTGATGCCGGAAGTGGTGTCGATGGCATTGATGGCTCTGCAGGAAATGCCACGATAGACAGCAGTAATGATGCGTTCGTGATAGAAGTGGATGGCGTCACATCAGGCACCATCACGCTGGACAGCGGCGACTACACCCAGGCTGAGATCGTGGCAGAATTGCAAAGCAAGATCGACGCTGACACGGCGCTTTCAGCGGCGGGTAAATCGATCACCGTTTCGATCAATGGCAGTGGTGATGTCGTTTTAACTTCGGGTTCCGTTGGCGCAAGTTCCTCGGTGAAGATGATCTCGACGGATACCGGGACCCTGGCAACCCTGGGCTTTGCTCCAGGGAATGGTACGCCAGGTTCGGACGGTTCAACGGGCGGGCCGACCACGATCAACGCCAGCAATGACAATTTCAAAATTGCGGTCGATGGCGTTAACTCCGGCACCCTGACGCTGTCCAGCGGTACCTACACGACGACGGAATTGGTCGCGGAGGTCCAACGAGTGATTGATGCCGACAGCACATTGATGGCGGCCGGTAAATCGGCGGTTGTCTCTGTTCTTGATAGCGGTGAATTGGTTATCACCTCCAAGAAATTTGGTTCTACCTCCTCCGTGAGCGTGGTTTCCACAGACAGTAGCACCCTGGCAACCCTGGGCTTTGCAGCGGGGAGTGGGACTGCGGGTGTTGATGTCAGGGGGACGATTAATGGTGCGACTGCAACGGGCAAGGGTAAGTTGTTGACTGCGTCGGCCAGCGACGACTCAAAGGGGATAGCGGTCGAAGTCAGTGGCACGGCGATTGGTAGCCGCGGTAAAGTCACCTATATCCGCGGCATTGCCGATGAAATGGTTGATACGGTCACCAGTTTTATCAAGTTTGAGGGCACGCTCTCCAGTTACGAAACGAGGCTAAACAAACAGCTCACCAAAATCGCAGATGAGCGCAAACTGATGGAGAAGCGTATCTCGAATTTAACAGAACGGCTGGCCAAGCAGTTTACGGCAGCGGATATTCTGGTATCACAGTTCAATAAGGTCGGTGAATTTTTGACAAGCCAGTTAGCCGCCCTGAATCCAGGCGGCAATAAGTGAGGGCGATGGGGCTGAATGGGCCGTCTGAAGCCAGGCCCTTATCAGGAATTCGATAAATAACTACTAGCCGCCTTAAGGCTTTTCCGCGCCTGCGAGATCTCCTGACTGGCGTTAGATTTATCCGTTTCCAGGGTGGTGGCCGCCGTCGTGTAGATGGATTGCAGGCGCCGCACGCGCATAGAAAGGTCTTCAGCATCTAAGCTGGCGTCCGCCATCGCCCGGCTGACGAGGTCTCTCAGACATTCTTCAGACTGACTCAACTCTTCCCAGTCATGCGCTTGAAGGCTTCCTTCTAAACGCGAAATCAGTGCATCAAGTAAGGCTAGCATTCTATGGGTCCTCTCTTTAAACAGTAGTAAGTATAGGCCCATCACCCCAAACTGTGACCTTCCTCACGCCCGCACCTTACATTTAGTCGGATGCGACGATACTGCCCCTTAAGGCCAGCTGATAGGCTTGTTTTAACTTTTTGGCGTCGAGAGGGCGCCTTTTTTTACCAGATAATAATAAATTGACGAGGTGATCATGGGCTTTCGATATGTCCTGTTGCTGACACTGACTTTTTTGATGGGCGCGGTTTACTGGTTTGGATGGCAGTCCACTGTCGCAGAAAAACGCATTCCCTACTTGAGCAAGACTGACCGTCTGGTTCCGGACTTGCCTCCTCCCTCACCGTTAATGGCTGCAGCAAAAACGCCAGATACAAGCAGCATCCCGAAGGCAGACGCTGAAGAAACCGCTATGGCGCCGGATGCTGAGGCTGATCCCGATGAAGCGCTACTTGAGCTGACGGATGGCAATCCGGATTACCCTACCTTTGCAGACCGCGTACAGGAGGTGATGGCGCGTCGTAACGGCGAGGTATTTGATTTGCGCGCGCTCTGGGACGCATCCCGTCAGGAAGAGGGCTGGGCGGCCGCCCAGGATACGCCGGAAGCCCCAGAGCTCAGTGACGCCGAGCGTCAGGACGGGCGCGAATTCATTCAGGTCAATCCACTCAAGATCGAGTCGCTGGTGCCCGGAGACCGGCTGACCTTGCCCATCAATCAGATCGGACAACGCTATGCCGTGCGCATTGATAACGTGCGGGTGCAGTCCGGTAATGCAGTGACCTGGACAGGGCATCTGGAAGATGTTGACCAGGATCATACGGTGGTCATCACGCGAGGCGACACGCTCATTATGGCGGGCATTACCACGCCTCAGGGCCATTTCGAAATGCAGGCTCGTGGCGATCAGGGCTGGATCGCCAGCAGCGCAACCTTGTTCAAGGGTGGCGACGAAATCGTCGCGGTTCCGCAAGCCACTAACTGAACGCTCGTCAGACACTTATAACGATAATACATTGGAGAGATCCCATGGCCTTAAACTCACGCCAGTGGAAGCACTGGCTACGCCGTTCCCTTTTGCCCGTTTGTTCCCTTTTCGCAACGTCTGTACCGGCGGCAACCGTCGATTTGCTGGTGGCCTACGACGACCATAGCAACAATTACTTTAATGGTCAGGTTGAGGCAGCCATGCAGAACTGGGTCGCCCAGGTCAACAGTATCTATGCCGGCAGTCAGGTTGATCTGCAGCTGCGTCTGGTCGGTGTCATGCATCGCAACCTGCCCGGTGGCAGCATGGGCGAAGTGCTCGGCTATCTGCGAACCGATGGGGCCATCAACCAGAAACGCGATGAAGTCGGGGCCGACTTCGTGACACATTTGTCGACAACAGGCGCGTGTGGTGTCGGCTATATGGCTGTGGACCGGAATTGGGCTTTTAACGTTGTGGGACCCAACTGTGGTGGACAGGTGCTGGCGCATGAACTGGGCCATAACATGGGGCTCAATCATTCCCGTCGTCAGGGCGATCAGGGCGGGGCGCGCTTTCGTTACGGCCTGGGATATGGGGTCGACGGTTCCTTTGCAACGACGATGGCCTATCCGCAATCCTTTGGGACCAACTGGGTGCCACGCTTCTCCAACCCGAATATCAGTTGTAATGGGCAACCTTGCGGGCGTCCGGTGGGCTGGGGTGACGAGTCGTTCGCGGCGCTGGCGCTGAATAACGTCAAGGATGAGCTGGCGCAATTTAAACCCACCCGCGTCGGGGGTGGTGGAGGCGGCGCACAGGCTGCATATGTCCTGAAAGCCCAACACAGTGGTAAATGTCTTGATGTGGACGGTTGGAGTACGGGGAATGGGGCAGCCATCCAGACCTGGGCCTGCCATTACGGCGATAACCAGCGTTTCCGGATTTACGATGCGGGAGACGGCTACATTCAAATACGCCCCAAACACAGCAACCGCTGCCTGGATGTTGCCGGGTGGAACCGCGATCCGGGGGCTGCAGTGATTCAGTGGGACTGCCATGGGGGAGACAACCAGCGCATCAAAGCGGCCAATCTGGGTGGAAACCTGGTGCACATGGCCTTCCGTCACAGCGGCATCTGTATGGATATCGCCGGGTGGGGAACGCAAAACGGCGCGCGCCTGATTCAGTGGAACTGCCATGCCGGTGAAAATCAGCGTTTTTATCTCGAGCGTGTGGAATAAACGTTTTTAACAACAAGGAGTCAAATGCATGAAGCGACTGTTAAGTCTGATGTTGATGAGTTCAGCGGGCCTCTGTGCGCCAGCGTGGGCAGCCCAGTGTCCCGCGCAGGCCTGGACCGATGGTGCAAGCTATCAACGCGGAGACCAGGTAACGTTCGAGGGTGGCAGTTATGAAGCCATCGTTACGCATACCGCCTGGTTTGGGGCAGGTTGGAACCCGACGGTTGGGTCTCTCTGGGCCATGAAAGCCCAGCAATGTGACGGTGGCGTTAATCCGCCACCCCCAGATAACCCTGGTGACACGACCGATGGCGGTAATACGACACCCACCGATCCTGGCGGTAATACGGGCAATCCCGGCTCGGGTGATGGGGGCGATTCAGGTAGCTGCGGCAATGCTGCGGCCTGGTCTGCCAGCACCGTTTATACCCCGTGTTGATGCGCAGTCCCCCTGGAGTTCACCGTGGCAGGTAGCGGATCGCGCCTGTGATGGAAGCAACGGTGGCGACAATGGTGGTGACTCAGGTGGGGGTGACAACGGCGGCGGCACTGATCAGCCTCCTGTCGATACAACCGGCTGGCCAAAACCTTTGGTGGAAAATAACCGTGCCTACCGCAACAACACTGGTCATGTCGTAGCGAGCTATTTCGTGGAATGGGGTGTATATGGCCGTAACTTCCCGGTTGATCGCATCCCGGCGACTAACCTGACGCATATACTCTACGGTTTTGTGCCAATTTGCGGTCCCAATCCGACGCTGCAGCAGGAAAATCCGGCGGGTTACTCTGCACTGCAAAGCCAGTGCTCGGGCAAACCGGATTACTCCGTCGTATTGCATGACAAGTTTGCCGCCCTGGAAAAAAGCTATCCCGGTGATAAGTGGGATGATCCGATTCGTGGCAATATTGGCCAGTTGATGAAAATGAAGGCATCTAATCCCGGTATTCGCGTGTTGCCGTCGATTGGTGGATGGACTCTGTCCGATCCTTTCTTTCACCTCGCCAACGATGCCGCCCGTCGCGCAACCTTCGTAAGTTCTGTCAAAACCTTCCTGAAAACCTATGCTGTGTTTGATGGTGTGGACATCGATTGGGAATACCCTGGCGGTGGTGGTGCCAATACCGGCCTGGGCAGTTCATCTGATCGCACCGGGTATACTTCGCTGATGCGCGATCTGCGTGCCATGCTGACGCAGTTAGGTCAGGAAACCGGACGGACCTATGAGCTAACCTCTGCTGTGGGTGCAGGTCCCGCGAAAATTGATCAGGTAGACTGGCAGCAGGCTTCGACCTACCTCGATTACGTGTTTGCCATGACCTATGACTTCTACGGTGCCTGGAGTGGTGAACTGGGGCATCATGCAGGGCTTAATCCGACAGCTCAGTCGATCCATGAAGGTTTCACTGGGGCCGAGGCGGTAACCAATCTGATGGCGGCGGGCGTTCCGGCTGACAAACTGGTCATGGGTGTGGCCATGTATGGTCGCGGTTGGTCCGGTGTCACTGGCGGCACGGTCGATAACCCCTTCACGGGAACAGGCGGCAATAAAATCGCCGGAACCTGGGAAGCTGGGGTGCTGGATTATCGCCAGATTGAGAGCGCCTTCCAGGGTGGTGCCAGTGGAAAAGGTGCAAATGGCTTTGTCTACTACTATGACACGCAGGCCCAGGCACCTTACCTGTGGAATGCCTCGCGTGGCGAGTTGATCACTTATGACGACGTCCGTTCAGCGCGCGCCAAAGCAGATTATGCCAAACGCAACGGCCTGGCGGGTGTCTTCTCCTGGGAGATCGACGCAGACAACGGAAATATCCTCAACGCGATGCATGAAGGGCTTGGCCACTCGCCCAAATGAGTGAGAGGTCGGACCCGGTTCACACTCGGGTTCGGCCTGATTCACAGATTTGCAATAAAGGTCAGCGCCTCGTCGATTTCGACGAGGCGTTTGCCGTTCAGGTAGGCTAGGATGCGACTCATTGTGTGGTGAGAGTAAACAATGGATCATGATTATGAACTTCAGGAAATTCAGCCAGTGCACTCTGGTGGCCATACTGGCCAGCCTGGTCCTGGTGTTGTTTGACTCGGTATTGCCAGCATCCGGCAATTCCCAGATTATCGTGGGGAAGATTGATCGGACGTGTTGCGACGTTGAATCGCCGCCCGCAGCTGGCTCGGTTTCAACGGTTTATATAGAACCGGAAAAGGAACTTCAGGCGAATTCAAATCCATATCCCCGGTAATTAGCAAAATACTGACAGCTTCGCCGAGACGCTCTCTGATCCGTCGGGCAACAGCCAGCCCATTCAGTTCACCGGGTAAGCGGTAATCAATCAGCGCTACGTCGGGTTCCCAGCCTTTGTCTAATAGTCGAAAAGCAGCCTCTGCACTTTCGCATCCCTCACAGTCTATATGCCATGCACGCAGCAGCTCGGTCAGTGCAAAGCAGGCATCTTCATCGTCATCAATCACCAATATTTTGAGGTGAGAGGCATCGCTCTCCAATGCGACACGAGGTGATTTTGATACATCCTCTTCCTCATTATCGTGAGGACAGCTTTCTAACTCGATATGAAAATGGCTGCCCCGTCCCGGTGTAGAAGATACAACCAGGCTAGCCTGCATGAGCTCACACAGGCGTTTGCATAACGACAGACCGAGCCCCAGCCCGGCTTTTCGATTACGTTCCGGATTTCTGATCTGGTAGAACTCCTCGAAGATCTGTGTCTGTTCGGTGGCAGGAATGCCGATGCCATTGTCAATCACGTTGAAACGGCGGCGAGAGGCATTGCAATCCAGCGAGAGGGTTAATTGAGTGCCCTGAGCATGCTTTAACGCATTGTCAGCCAGAATGATCAGGCAGCGTTTGAGCATCAGGGGGTCAGTTCGGATCCAACCGGTCTGATCAGGGAGAACCAGATCAAGTCGAACACCTGCTGACTGGCAGAGCGGTTGAAGGGTTTCAACCAGTTCTGTCAGAAGCGTGCGGGGGTCGCAGAGTGAGATTTGCGGTTGAATCAGTTGGTTGTCAATTTTGGAGAGATCAAAGAGACGCTCAAACAAGTCGACCAGGTGATCAATCGCGCGACGTATACGGGTAAGCGCGCCCTCTGTAGCGACTTGGTCGTCCAGGTTCAGGCCGATGGACTCGACCATCAGACTCAAGGCTTGCAAGGGCTGTCGGATATCATGGGTCGCGGCGGTTAAAAACCGGGTTTTCTGGCGGTTAGCTTGCTTCGCTACCTGCATCGCTTCCTGCAGTTCACGTGTTCTGGCTTTGACTTCCGATTCCAGACGCAAGGCTAACTCCGTTTGGGTCCGAAGCTTTTCCTGTTGTACGGCCATCAACGCTTCAGTGGCGCGGCGGGCTTTAGATTCCGCACGAAAACGTTGCTTATTCGCTTCATTGAGGCGTTCTGCCAAGGCATAGGATAGCAGCAGGATTTCCAGTGCCGAACCGATTTGAGCGGCGTACTCGGTCAGAAACGTGCGAGGGACCAGGCCGAATTTATTCATGGTCAGGCCCAGAACGCCCGTCAGGAAGACGGTCCAGGCGATGGCAAAAAACTTGGCGTTATGATGCCGGCCAATCAGCCAGGTGTAATACACAACACACAATGCGACGCAGCAGGCAACGATGGCAAGAATCACCCCTGAACGGATCATCAGGTGGTATTCCAGGAAAAAGCTTAGCAGTGAACTGACGACACCGGCCGCAGACAAGGCATAGAGGCTTTTCGCAAAGCGAGGATACAATACGTCTTGCTTGAGCGCTTTGACGACAAAGATGCAACCGAACACCACGTTCAGCGGCGTAATGACGGCGATGCAGTATTGATTCCAGCTTTCGGCAAGGGGCCAGAGTAACTGATAAGCAAAGCCCGTGATCGACATCTGAGCGAGGCAAAATGACAGTACATACAATACATAGTAAAGGTACACACTGTCCTTGAGGCGCATGAACAAAAAAAGGTTATACAGCATCATCACGAACACCAGTCCGTAATAAATACTGTGCGCCATGACCGCATACTGATCCTGAGCCCAGAAGGTTGACGGTTCCCATAGGGTCATCGGCATTTGAATGGCGCTGGTGGAATCCACCCGAATCAGCAGACGGGTCGTCTGTTGTGGGGCGAGGGTGAGCGGAAACAACAGTAAACGATGGTGAACCAGGCGTTCCTCAAATGGATGCGCGTCACCACTTTCTAGAATGTGTTGAATCCGATTGTTTGTGATGACATAAACCCGAACCCGGTCAAGCAGAGGATAGCCGACTTCGAGCAGACGCTCTTGCGCATCCTGACTGCGAGACGTTAAGGTAAGGTCAAACCAGTAAGTCTGTTCGGTAAAACCATAGGAGGGTAGGTCGGTGTCAGTGGGCTGCCAGGGGATCGAAGTGTCCCTCAGAATATGCTCTACGGGCAGGTCGGGCGTCGTCGCGTACACACGGGCTTGACTACCCAGGCTGATCGATTGGATTTGCGGGTCAACGATGACGGTTGCCAGGGAAAGGCCCGTATAAAGGATGAGTAGGGCGAAGAAAAAAAGTGCTCTGGTCATCGTGCCTGCTTGAAAAAACGGGAATTTTCCCTTCATTGCTGGAATTTGTGACTTTGTTCTGATCGCAAAATATGCAAATTCCGTAATCTTAGCGGCAACAACCGGAAATAACAAAATGGCTTGTCATTTTCGGAATTATGACGCCTGACCTGTGTTGTCGGGCGCGCTGCCATGGGCAGGACTCAGGACATGTTGCAAGAAAAAGAACCCTTATACGCCAGCCCGTCTCGACGGTCCGTTCCGGAGTCGCTGCGCTTTTTATTGATCGAAGATCATCCGATATTCATTGATGGCTTCTCGGGCGCTATCCATCACCTGTTCCCTGAGGTCAGCTTGACCGTGGTGACGAATGGCCACGATGCGCGTAGGGCGATGAGTGACGCGCATTACGATCTGGTGTTTCTCGATATTGATCTGCCAGATATCTATGGGGTCGATCTTCTGCAGGAGTTTCAACAGTCTGCCCACATCCAGCCCATTGTAACCCTTTCTGGCAGCATGTCGCCGTCCATCGTTGAGAAATCCCGTATGGCCGGCGCGATCGGCGCGTTTTCAAAACGGGTCGACCATGATCGACTGAAAGATTTTTGCGATCGGCTGCTGGCGGGGGATACCGTGTTTGAAGCGGAGCCGATGCGTCAATCCATTCTGGAAGGGCAGGCGTTTGGATCGACTGAACGCGAACTGCAAGTGCTGATGGAACTGGCAGACGGACTCGATAATGCAGAAATCTGCCGCCATCTCAATATTTCTGACTCGACGCTGCGCACACATTTGCGTAGCCTCTTCATGAAGCTACAGGTGACCAACCGAACGGCCTGCGTTGTCAAAGCGACGCGCCTGGGCTGGATCTGAATTAGGTTTACCGCGACGTCTTTCCTTATCCTGACGTTTAAAAAAGCAAAAAAAAGGGCGATCAGATCGCCCCCAAGTCTTAGGATAATATGAAACAAAAGACCACGAATCTTGGGGATTTGAATTCCCGAAAAAAGGCAGGGGGGTACTACACAACCCCCCCTGCACCAAGTGGGGGATACTACTCAAATCCACAATCTTAGTGTAGGGGAGTTGGGCTTTGGCTTCAGTTGTGTTTGAGTAAGGGGTTGTTACGCGTTTGTAACGCCGGTAACGATGGCGCGCAGTGCTCAGTGAGCGTACTGCGCGGCGACATCTTCCCATCTCACCAGTGACAGGGTGCCCGTATCCTGCGATCGGTGCAGCGCTTGCAGACCACAACGCTCAATGTCCTGAGGCGCCGGGATCTGTTGAGAGGCGTCCAGTGCGACAATGCCTGTGCCTGCCGTCACAGAGATGAACCCTGCAGACGTTTTGAAGGCTTTCAGGTTGACACCATCGTGTACGCGCTTAAAACAGTGACTGGTGCAGTGTTCCAGCGTGTTGAATTGGGTCAGTACAGCGAACTGGTTATCCGCAATCCGACACACAGTGTCCAGTGGGCGCGTTAAATGACGCAACCGTCGGGCAATGCCCGAGGCCAGCTCATCCAACACGCTGGGATTGTATTGCATCTGCAGCTTATGCCAGTCGCTGACGCCCAGCAGTAGGTAGCTGGTTGCACCGCCACGACTTTCCAGCTGGCGGAGACTGTCAGTCAGGCGCTCCCGAGCCAGCCGCTGATTGCCCAGGCCAGTCGCGATATCGACCGCGTTCAGCTCCATCAGTTCGCGGTTATTTTCCAGCAGGAGCTGATTAGCCAGCAGCAGCGAGTTTTGCATGTCAGCCAGACGGTCTGCCGCATAGACGCGGGGAAGGAGTTGCTTGGCCATTTCCGATTTGTTAATGAAATCATCAACGCCCCGATCAAAGGCTTCCGCCAGGGCTTCCACCCCTTCCCGGGCGGTCAGTAAAATAACGTAGGTGAAATGATTGTTCATCTCATCCAGTTGACGGACCTTGGCTGCCAGTTCCAGGCCATCCATCTCTGGCATCAGCCAGTCGGCAATCAGCAGGCTGACACGGCGATTTTCCATCATGCGCAGGGCATCACCGGCATTATTGGCAGTGCGCACATCATGGTAGCCGGCTTTGCGTAAAGTCTTGGTAATAATGGCGCTGCTGAATTTCGCGTCATCGACAACGAGAATGGAAAGGTCCAGGTTAGGCATGAGTCGGTTTCTTTGTAGTAATAGTCTTGGGCCAAATGGAGGGTCAGTATGCAGGTGACCGAGCCTCTATCATAGCTTTCGAATTGAGTTTGTCCACGACCTGAGTGACAATTTGCGTGTTAATCCAAAAAACGCTTCAGGATCCCCCATGCCTTCTTTAGATATTGTTTCCGAGTACGACCGCCATGAGCTGACCAATGCCATTGATCAGGCCAGCCGCGAATTGGATACCCGCTTTGATTTCAGGGGTATTGATGCCAGCTTCAAGCTGAATGAAAAGTCCGTTGAATGTATCGCGGAGCATGACTTTCAGGTCGAGCAAATGCTGTTGATGCTTAAAACCGCGATGGCCAAACGTAAGGTGGATATCCGTATACTGGCGGATTCATCCGATACCCGCTCCGGCAAGCAGATTCGTCGCGTGTATCCGATCAAAGAAGGGATTGAACAGAAGTACGCCAAGGAAATCGTCAAGAAGATCAAAGACAGCAAGCTGAAAGTACAGGCTTCCATTCAGGGTGAGCAGCTGCGTGTGACAGGCAAAAAACGAGATGACCTGCAGGAAGTCATGCAAATGCTACGTGCTGACAAGTCGCTTGAGGTGCCCCTTCAGTTCACGAACTTTCGGGACTGATATCGTTACACGCTGCCCCTGGTGTTCGTGCGCTTTGCTCAGGCGACATCCCGCTGGTGCCAGGGGGCCACTTTCGGCAGTAGCAACATGCCCGGCACGGCCAGGGCTGTGCAGACCAGGAAGAAGTCGTACCAACCCAGACCCGTGGTAGGAAAACCTGTCCATGTCATCAGCTGCCAGATCCAGGGATTGTTCGTTTCGGTTGCGCCCTCGACAATAAAACCAGTGGTCGCATTCGCAAGTGTCCGTGGCAGAGCGGCCAGGGCTGTAAACAAGGCTAACTGGGTCGCTGTATAGGCCGGGTGTGTTGAGCGGGCGATGAATGCAACAAAGGCGGCCGTCCCCAAACCCACACCAAGATATTCCAGCGCGATGACCAGCGCCAGCATCCACAGGGAATTCCCCACCTGGGCCAGGGCGGCAAAGCCCAGAATGGTCACGATCTGCACCAGTCCAAATAACCAAAGCGCACGATTGATCCCGATCCTTAACATGAGGATTCCGCCCACCATGCCGCCGATGATCATGGGCCAAAGCGCAGCGTTTTTAGCCACGATGCCAATTTCAGATAAATTAAAACCCAGGTCGATATAAAAAGGGGTGGATAGCGCCGTCGCCATGTTGTCCCCCAGTTTATAGAGAAACATAAAGGCGAGAATCAGCAGCGCCTGTCGCCAACCCAGCCGGGTGAAAAATTCTTTGAAGGGATCCGTGACCGCCTCTTTCAGGCTCGCGGGGGGCGGTGTGCGTACCTCGGGCTCAGAGACGACCAGCGTCATGATCAGCCCCGGCAGCATGAATATCGCTACGCTCCAGTAGACCCAGAACCAGCTCAGGTGATCGGCCAGAATCAGCGCCAGTGATCCGGGAATTAATCCGGCGATCCGGTAAGCATTCACATGAATCGAGTTGCCCAGACCCAATTCACGGTCAGGTAGAATTTCACGGCGAAACGCGTCCAGTACGATATCCTGGCTCGCGCTCAGAAAGGCAATAGCAACAGAGAGATAGACGATGGGCCAGAATGTGTCCTGAGGCGAAAAGCTTCCCATGAATCCCATGGTCAGCAACAGGAGTAGTTGGGTGATCAGCATCCAGCCGCGGCGTCGACCGAATTGCGGGGGTGTGTAGCGATCCATCAGCGGCGACCAGAGAAACTTCCAGGCATAGGGCAGTCCAATCAGTGAAAACAACCCGATGGTCGCCAGATCAATTTTCTCGGTGCGCAACCAGGCTGGAATCAGCGTGTACACATAGTAGAGCGGCAGTCCTGAGCTGAACCCGGTGACGATACAGATCAGCATGCGTCGACTTAGCAGGGTCTGGGTCAGTGTCGGTGTGGCGGCAGCGTCGGTCGGGGCGGGTGTAGTCACTGAATTCCTGTTATTGTAGAGGTTTACCTGATTATTCCAGAGCTGTAGAGGGAAAGGAACTGCGGTGATTTCGGATGCAACTGAAACGAGTGGTGAGTGGAGGCCCAACATTCTGTACAGGGATGAGGCGCTGCTCGTGCTTAATAAGCCGGCGGGTCTTTCGGTTCAGGATTCGCCTTCCTCCAGGGGCTATTTCAATCTGATCCGGGAAAAACTGTCCTTGAATGAAGCGTATCCGGTACACCGGCTTGATCAGGGAACGTCCGGTATCTACCTTATTGCACTCAATCGTGCCGCTGCCTCAGCTCTGGGCCATGCGTTTGAGCACGGGCACGTTGAAAAAATTTATCTGGCGTTGAGTTCGGCCAAGGGCAAGAAAAAACAGGGATGGGTGATCGGTGACATGGTTCCTGCGCGGGGTGGGAGTTATAAATTGCTGCCTCAGCGAAGTCACCCTGCGATGACCTATTTCCTTGGTCGCAGTTTGAAACCCGGTCTACGGGCAATGGCTCTCAAGCTCTATACCGGTAAAACCCATCAGGCACGTGTTGCCTTGAAAAGCGTCTCTGCTCCGATTTTGGGTGACGCCCGCTATGGTGGCCAGTCCGCAGACCGCATGTACCTGCATGCCGCGGCACTTCAATTGAATTGGTCAGGCAGAGTGCCGGTGTCGTTGGTGTGCTGGCCTTCCTCTCAGGAAGGTGTCTTATGGAACGGTATTGAAGCCGTTTTCAGCGAAGGGCTCTTGTCATCCAGTCTGTTCCCGGATCGGCCCGTTTAGGGGGAGGGCGTCTGATCGGCAGCCGGACAGACTCTCAAGCCCCGAAACGTAACACCTTCCTGAAGCAGGCGTTGCCTCTGTGTTTCGTAGGGCTCACTGTCAGGCGGAAAGGACAGTCGCCATTGAGCATTGATGACGCGATGCCAGGGGATGCGCGAGTCTGCGGGAAGTTTAGAGAGCGCATAACCGACCAGGCGGGCTTTGCCCGGTAACCCGGCCCGGCGTGCAACGTCGCCATAGCTGGCAACCTGGCCGGGAGGGATGTGGCTGACAACCAGCCAGATAGCTTCCAGGCTGGCTTGGTTGTCATTCCCCGGCATGGAGGACACTAGAGGCGCAGCGCACCGTCAATTTCGATGACACGTCCGGATACGTAATCGTTTTCCAGAATGTACGCGACGGTGTGGGCAATTTCGGTGGGTTTGCCCATGCGGTGCAGCGGAATCATCTTGGTCATCATTTCAAGCGCTTCGGACTTCATGGAAGCGGTCATTTCCGTTTCGATAAAGCCTGGCGCAATGGCCATGCTGCGGATGCCGTAGCGTGCCAGTTCCTTTGCCCAGGTCACGGTCATGGCCGACACGCCTGCCTTGGCTGCCGAGTAGTTGGTCTGGCCGACGTTGCCTGCGCGGGAAATGCTGGCAATGTTGATGATGCAGCCCTGACGCTTCGTGTTGATCATGGCACACGCAGCTTCGCGGCCGCACAGGAATACACCGGTCAGGTTGACGTCGATCACCGCTTGCCATTCGGCCAGGGACATTTTTTTGACGATCTCGCCTTCTTTAACTTTGACCATCAGACCGTCGCGCAGGATGCCGGCGTTGTTCACCAGACCGTCCAGTTGACCGAAATCAGCCACGATTTTCTCAAAGGTCGCAACGACCTCGTCTTCGCGTGAAACGTTGCAAATGTAAGTATTGACCTTGGTGCCAGCCTGTTCGCACATCGCCTTGGTCTCGGCCAGTCGTTCTTCACCCAGGTCAATCAGGGCCAGACGGACCCCTTTGCCTGCTAGATACGTAGCCATGGCGCGGCCTAAGCCTTGTCCGCCACCTGTAATTGCAACGACTGCATCTGTCAGATTCATACTTTTCGCCTTGTTTCAGTGGTGTCAAAAAAGGGTATTATAGAGGAGCGCGTGCTTCGTCCATAGGACTGACGGTGCCGAAGCTGCAAAAAAATTAGCGATGCAGAACCTCTGGTCGCATGAACGGCAAAGAATACGCGAGGAGGCGTGGGTGAGAGGACTATCGTTGTATGCATTTCCTCTGGTCGCATTAACGGAATTATGGATTCTGTTGCAGGTCGGTGGTCTGATCGGAGGGTGGGCCACCGTAGGATTGGTCATGCTGACCGGTATGATCGGGATTACGCTGTTGCGGCGGCAGGGCTTTCAGTTGCTGGCGCAAGTGCAGCAGAAAATGCAGCAGGGTGAAATGCCGGCACAGGAGATGCTTGAGGGCATGTGTCTTGTCCTGGGGGGGCTGATGCTGCTGACGCCAGGCTTTCTGACGGATACGGCCGGCTTTCTGCTTCTGCTTCCGCTCACCCGGCGTTGGTTGTTGTCTCATTTTGGCGAACGGCTGCTGTCAGGCTTTGTCGTCCAAGCGGCAGGCGCCAGAGGGGGGTATTCCGGCGGGTCGGCCGGTCCGTTTAATTCGGCAGGACAGACCTTCGAAGGGGAGTATTCCAAAGAAGAAACCGTTGTGATCCGTCTGGATGAGCAAAAAAAGTAAAATTTTTCGATTGCCCCTGTTGAAATCAGTTCGCGTTGCCCCCAATTAAGGCTCACCGCAGGATGCTGCATGAGCGGTGCCGAGGGGGCTTCAAGGCACAAAGCCTTTCCATCGTTTCCACTATCACCGCATCCGCAAGGTAATTGCATTTAGTTAGGTTAAAACCAGGAGATAACATCCGATGAAAATTCGTCCACTACACGATCGTGTTGTTGTGCGCAGAAAAGAAGAAGAAACCAAGACAGCCGGTGGTATCGTGCTGCCCGGTAAGTCTGCCGAAAAGCCTTCACAAGGTGAAATTGTTGCAGTTGGCACCGGACGCATTCTGGACAATGGCGATGTGCGCGCACTCGCTGTGAAGGTCGGCGACACCGTGGTTTTCGGCCAGTATGCCGGAAGCACTGTCAAGGTTGATGGCGAAGAGCTGCTCATCATGAGCGAGAACGAAATCTTCGGTATTCTCGAAGGTTAATTTCGAAGCAATCATTCAGCCAATCTCAGTTATTTAAAGGGTTTAGAACATGGCAGCAAAACAAGTTAAGTTTGGTGATAACGCGCGTAAGCGCATGGTAGCCGGTGTAAATATTCTGGCCGACGCAGTGAAAGTCACGCTGGGCCCGAAAGGTCGTAACGTGGTTCTCGACAAGTCCTTCGGCGCGCCGACCATCACTAAAGATGGTGTCTCCGTCGCGAAAGAAATTGAACTGAAAGACAAGTTCGAAAATATGGGCGCCCAGATGGTCAAGGAAGTGGCTTCCAAGACCAACGACGAAGCGGGTGACGGTACGACGACAGCGACCGTACTGGCTCAGGCTATCCTCAACGAAGGGATGAAAGCGGTTGCCGCGGGCATGAACCCGATGGATCTGAAGCGCGGTATCGATAAAGCCGTTACAGCAGCCGTTGCAGAAGTTAAAGCCATTGCCCGTCCTTGCGCAGACAGCAAGTCTATCGCGCAGGTCGGAACCATCTCTGCCAACAGTGACGAGCGCATTGGTAGCCTGATCGCGGAAGCGATGGAAAAAGTGGGCAAAGAAGGTGTTATCACCGTTGAAGAAGGCAGTGGTCTGGAAGATCAACTGGATGTCGTAGAAGGCATGCAGTTTGACCGTGGATACCTGTCTCCTTACTTCATCAACAGCCAGGAAAGCATGAGTGCTGAGCTGGAAAATCCGTTCATCCTGCTGGTTGACAAGAAAATTTCCAATATCCGCGAAATGCTGCCGGTGCTGGAAGCGGTTGCCAAGTCTTCCAAGCCTTTGCTGGTGATCTCTGAAGATCTGGAAGGCGAAGCGCTGGCAACGCTGGTTGTGAACACCATGCGCGGTATCGTGAAAGTCGCTGCGGTTAAAGCACCTGGCTTCGGCGACCGTCGTAAGGAAATGCTGCAGGATATCGCGATCCTGACCGGTGGTACCGTGATTTCCGAAGAAGTGGGTCTGACCTTGGAAAACGCGACCCTGAACGATCTGGGTACCGCGAAACGCGTCTCTGTGACCAAAGAAAACACCACGATCATTGACGGTGCCGGCGCCAAGCAGGACATCGAAGCGCGCGTGGGTCAGATCCGTCGTCAAATCGAAGAAACCTCTTCCGATTACGACCGTGAGAAGCTGCAGGAGCGCGTAGCCAAGCTGGCGGGCGGTGTTGCGGTTATCAAGGTGGGCGCGGCGACTGAAGTTGAAATGAAAGAGAAGAAAGCTCGCGTGGAAGATGCACTGCACTCCACACGTGCTGCGGTTGAAGAAGGCGTCGTGCCTGGTGGTGGTGTAGCACTGATTCGTGCTCTGCAGGCGATTGCCGATCTGGCAACCGACAACGCTGATCAGAACGTCGGTGTAAACATCCTGCGTCGTGCGATGGAAGCGCCTCTGCGCCAGATCGTTGACAATGCGGGTGGTGAACCCAGCGTTGTGGTTGACAAGGTCAAGCAGGGCGAAGGCGCCTTCGGTTATAACGCAGGTAGCGAAAACTACGGTGACATGCTGGAAATGGGTATCCTGGATCCCGCCAAAGTGACCCGTACTGCGCTTCAGGCGGCTGCGTCTATCGCCGGTCTGATGATCACTACTGAATGTATGATCGCAGACGAGCCGGAAGACGAGAAGAAAGGCGGCATGCCCGATATGGGCGGCATGGGCGGAATGGGCGGCATGGGGGGGATGATGTAATCCTCGACCGCTTGCCCGGTTAGCCAAAGAACCCCGGTTTATCCGGGGTTTTTTTATGGACAGATTGCAAAACGCTCAATTGAGTTAGCTATACTTGGAAGAGTAGGTATCTTCATTCCAACAACAACTCGATGGAGGTTTATCGGTGAAGCAACGCTGGAAAGGGGTGATAGCAGGTGTTTTACTTTCACTGCCAGTCTGGGTTCAGTCTGCTACGACACCTGAGTCGGCAGACAAGGTAACGTTTGATCAATGGTTGATTGATTTTAAAGCGGAGGCTCGGCAAAGGGGCTTTTCCGAGGATTTGCTCAAGCGAGCCTTTGAGGGCGTCTCGCTGGATGAGAAGGTTCTTAAACTCGATAACCAGCAATACAGTGGTTCTGTCTCTCTGCAAGGGTATATCAACTCTAAGGTCAACAGGCATCGTATTGATAAAGGTCGCCGTTTAATCAGGACGCATCGGGCAACCTTGGATCAAGTGGCCCGGGAGTATGGTGTCCAGGCGCGCTTTATCGTTGCGTTTTGGGGAATCGAGACAAATTTCGGTGGGTATACTGGCTACAACGATGTCTTTCGATCACTTGCAACGCTGGCCTATCATCCGCGCCGCGCCGATTATTTTCGTCAGGAGTTGATGGCGGCCCTCACCATACTGAATGAGGGACATATCGAGCGCGAGCAGTTTAAGGGGTCGTGGGCGGGGGCAATAGGCCAGAGTCAGTTCATGCCCACCAACTTTTTGAAGTATGCGCAGGATTTTGACCGGGATGGTAAAAAAGATATTTGGCGCTCTGAGGCTGATGTGTTCGCCTCGATCGCCAACTACCTGCGCGAAAATGGCTGGAGTGACGATCAGACCTGGGGGCGTAAAGTTCTGGTGCCGGCTTCGCTGCGATCTAATTTTGAAACCTTGCTGCCGGGTACTGCTGTCGCAGACTGCCGCGCATTAACACGCCATACCTCTCCTCGAAATCTGAGTGAATGGCAGTCGTTGGGCGTCAGAACCGTCACCAACTCGACCTTGCCGACGCGTGAGCTGAATGCCTCTCTCATCATTCCTGAAGAGGGTGGGCCAGGCTATCTGGTGTATGATAATTTCAAAGGTATTCTGAAATACAACTGCTCAAATTATTACGCACTGAGTGTCGCTAAGTTGTCAGATTATTACCAGTAAATGATCCCTTGAGCTTTGATTCTTCAAGGGGTTTAATAAGGCATCCCGTTTATTCTGCCGTTGTGGCAAAGGATGCCTTTTCTTATGTCGACCCGACTATTGACTGCCCGCTGGTACCGCTCCCGCGTTTTCTGGCTTCTCTTGCTTGTGGGTCTGTATACCCTCTTGGGCACCCTGGTATTGCCGCGTATTGTGGACAATCTATTAAAACAGACCGTTGATGAAAGTCTTGGCTGGCACACCCAGATCAAAGAGGTCACCTTTAATCCATTCGATTTTCATCTTGCCGTGAAAGGGGTTGAGATCCTGGATGAAACCGACCGCAAAGTCGCCGCTTTCGATAGTTTGATTTTGAACGTCGATACCTTTGCCCTGACAGAGATGGCCTTAGGGTTTGAAGTAACCGAATTGCGTCGTCCCTATGTTTTGGTTGAAGTGTATCCGGGTGGCAAAGAGACAAATTTTGGTCGTGCCGTCCGGCGCCAGGCCGCAGCAAATGATTCCGGGGCCACAACGAGCGCGTCGCCCTCTGAAGCCGGTGACGCGTCATCGACATCAGATGGCGATGAGGGCGACAGCTCGTCAGACGAATTGCCGCGGCTACGTTTTGATAAGATTCGTATCGCCGATGCAGACATTGAAATTCTGGATGAGTCGCAGGGTGAACGGGTTGAGCATCGACTCTCGCCCTTGAACCTCACCTTATTTCAGTTTGCTACCTACCGTGATCGGGCGGACCGGTATCAGATTTCCATCGATTTTGGCCATGACCAGATTCTGAGTTGGAAAGGGGTCATTAATATGGTCTCCCGCCAGTCGAAAGGAACGCTGGCGCTGGACAATCTGCAGCTGGCCCGACTGACGCCCTACATAAAGCCCTATACAGACTATCGCATACCGGGTGGGAGTTTGTCGTTCGAGTTTCACTACGATGTCGGCGTCGGTGCAAACGAGGCGCTTGCGCTGGACCTCTCCAACGCGTCTCTGAAAACAGAGGGGCTTGCCGTTGCGCTGGGGGAGAATGCACCCTTTATTGAATTGAGTCAGCTCGAAATGACTGGGGGGGTGTTTAATCTGAGTGAACGACTCGGCGGTCTTGATCGTCTGGCGCTCGAGGGGTTACACCTCTCTGCGCGCCGTGATCCGCAAGGGCAGTTGGCATTTTTGCCGCCCACCCCTGAGCAGCCTCATGACCCGGAGAAGGACGCTTCCTCTGATAGCGAACGCACGACTCAGGAGGAGGGCTCGGCTGGGGATGCTCCTGAGCCTTTTCGCTGGAAAGTTGGAGGCGTCAGTTTGCTCAACAGTCGCTTGGATTGGCGCGATGAAACCTTGTCCAATCCTGCTACCTTTGCCGTCTCCGATGTGAATCTTCGGGTGAGAAACCTGAGTGATGACCTGGCGGCCAGCCTTCCCTTTGAACTGCGACTGCGGCCAGAAGATTCGGGTGAAATCCATTTGGCCGGTGCACTGCAGCCTGATTCCGGCGAAATGAACGCTAATCTGACGGTCGACGCCTTTCAGCTAAAGACACTTCAGGCCTATGTAAACTCCGTTTCTCTGGCGCAGATTCGCCAGGGTACCCTCACCCTGGCGGGCGAACTCGCGCTGGCGCCAAAGTCGTCTGAATTGGGGCGGTTCAAAGGGCGAGTCGCGTTGGGTGGGGTGGACGTCGCGCAGGATGCGTCAGGCGAAGCACTGCTGTCCTGGCAGGATGTCGCACTTGAAGGGGTGGCTGTTCAGTTTGCTCCCTTGGTGCTGAAAGCAGACGAGTGGGTGATTGATTCGCCTCAGGTGAATCTGGCAATTAATGAGCAGGGACAGCTCAATCTGGGGGCGCTAAGCAAGGCACCGGCGGTTTCAAGCGCTGATGGGGCAGAGAGTCCGGTGACGCGCCAGGTCCCCACCTCAGAAAAATCGACGGAATCCGGCGAAAAAACCGCAGCGGCAGCGCCTGATATTCAAATCGCAAAGATGACCCTGCGTCAGGGTGGGCTGGCCTTTACCGATCAAACCTATGAACCTGCCGTCGACATTGAGCTGCGTGATTTCGAGGGTGAAATTGTTAATCTGTCCTCTGACCCGGCAACGCGCAGTAAGGTCGATCTCAGGGGAGGGGTGGGAGAGTATGGCAAGCTAACGCTTAAAGGGAGTGTCAATCCTCTCAGCGAAAAGCTATATACCGATATGCGCGTCCTGCTGAAGCGGTTCGATATGACCGAATTATCACCTTACACCGGGCGTTATGTGGGAAATGTGGTAGAGAAAGGTAAAATGAATTTAGATTTGTCTTACCATATCGAAAATGACCGTTTGAAAGCGGGCAATCAGGTGTTGTTGCAGAAATTCTCGCTGGGCGAAGCGGTGAAAAGCGAGCAGGCCACCAGCCTGCCTGTGGATTTGGCGATTGCGCTGCTGACGGATGGTCAGGGGCAGATTGATGTGGATTTGCCCGTGGAGGGCGACTTGACCGATCCCGAATTTCGCGTTGGCAAGGTGATTCTGAGTGCGTTGGGAAATCTCATCACAAAAGCGGCGACCTCACCATTCGCCTTAATTGGTGGACTGGTTGGTGAAAGCGACGGGTTGGATGAAGTTGTTTTTGCGCCGGGGATCTCTCGCCTGGATGAGGCGCAGGTCGCCCATCTGGATCAGCTGGCAAAAGCCCTTGAGCAGCGACCCGCGTTGGGTGTCGAGGTGAAGGGGCTGAGCGACCCTGGGCTGGATCAGGCGGCACTGCAGATATTAAGACTTAATAAGCGCCAGGAAGCGATACGTGCGAGTCTTGGGGATAATGCCACTGAGCATGATTTGCTAGTGGCCTTGGTCACGGAAGCAGGACTGGCGTCTTCTTTACATAGCCTGCCGGATCCGAAGGCTGATTCCGACGCTTATCATATCGCGCTGAAACAGTTAGCGCAGTCGACCGTTAAGGTTGAGAAGAGTGCCTTGCGCAAACTGGCTGCGCGTCGGGCTGCAGCGATTCAGCGGCAATTGGTTGATGGTAATGGTCTTGAGCCGGACCGAGTGTTTGTGCTCGATCCGGTTGTCAAGGGGCAGGGAAGCGACACGAAGGTGGTGATTCCACTGGCCCTACATGCGATGTAGATAACAGCCTAACTGCCGGTCGTGCCATCGACCCAGTATGATCAGGGCGTTGATTGCGCCGATCATTGCCAGGAACATGTCGGACTGGGTGTCCCAAACATAGCCCTGCGTGCCGAGGAAAGCCTCGGCGCTCTCGCCCGAGGCAAGGGCCACCCACCACTCAATCAGTTCATAAAAGGCACTGAATCCGAGGCAAAACGAAACGATGAAAAAGTTCCGCCAGGCGGCGGCAGGAATCACCTTGAGCCGGATCAGAATTTCACGTGCCGCGAGGGCGGGAACAAAGCCCTGCATAAAGTGGCCGATCTTGTCGTAGTTGTTGCGCTCTGTACCAATCAGCGCACCCAGCCAGTCCGGTATGGGAACCAGCGCATAGGTATAGTGGCCGCCAATCATCAAAACAACGCAGTGGGCCAACACCCATCCATAGAGCAGGCGTGTCAGAGGGAAGCGGTGGAAGGTATAGGCCATCACCGCGAAGGCCAGTATTGCCGGAAACACCTCAAGAAACCAGGTTAAGCGATCTGTCGGTTCTATCGCAGACCAGACAAAGACAGCGCTGAAAATCAAAGTCCATACGGTTACTTCGGGCTGGGTGGGGCGGGCGATGGAGGCAGCAGCCGGGCTCATCCACCGTGCTCCAGGAGTGTGAATTTCTCTTCTTTGTCGAGCAGCGGCCCTAATTCCTGCATCATCGATTTGCGTTGATCTGATTCCAGCCAGTTCTGCCAGTCGTTGGCAGATCGCCAGGTGGACCAGATGACGCAGTGGTTAGGGTCCATCAGATTGTGCAGGGATTCTCCGGAAATAAAGCCGGGCGCCTGAACCGCGCTCTGCAGAATGCGCCGTGCAACATCCCGGTAGTGTGACTCTAGCGACTCGGCGATATGGCGTTCGATCAGGACTCGAATCATGAAGTGACCTCCTCATTCTGTACATGCAAAAAAATTACAATCCTGAGAATAAACAGCTTTATGAGAATTGGGAAATACTATGAGAGCGAAATATCCGTTAAACTAGCCGTTTTATTGATCCAGATAAAACTTTAGAAAACACTGCTATGCTTTTGATTATGAAGTTTTTGAGTGCAGACCTGTGAAGCGGGTTTTTAAGGGCCTGGCAGCGTTTATCGTGGTGGCGTTGGTTTTCATCATCTCATTGATGGTGAGTATGCCAGCGGCTTTCGTCATGCAGCAGGTGGAGGGAATCGTCCCTCAGGCAGCCCAGACCGTTAAGTTGCAGAATGTCACCGGTACCGTTTGGCATGGTCAGGCGACATTGGTTGCACCGGGTGTGACAGGTGCATTCTCCTGGCAACTCCAACCGCTGGGCTTATTCAGAGGCGCTTTGCCGCTGGACGTGACCTACCGCGATGCGGCGTTATCGCTGGCGCTTACGGCAGAAGCGGGGCTGGGCGGCGAAGTGGCGCTGATGGGGTCTGGTTGGGCCGACCTCAAAATGCTTGAGCCCCTGTTGAAGCCAAACCGGATAGAGGTGGGGGGGAGAGTTGATGTCAAGGCGCTTAATCTGGTAGCCGATCTTGAATCGCAGTGGTTACATGCGGCCTCGGGGCAGTTGAGTTGGCCGGGTGGGGCCGTCAGTTACCCGATGGGGGTTGACATGCAGTCGACCACACTGCCTCCTCTCAGTGGTACGCTGGCGCTGGAAGGTGATGTGCTGCATGTGTCGATTAATCAGGCCGATACGCGTCAAAATCTTATTGATGTTCGCGTTGATAAGACGCTACTCGCGCGCGTTGAAGCGCGGCGACGGCTGGTGGATGTGTTGGGCTTGCCATTTAACGGCAAGGCGGCAGAAGACGCCGTGATCTTCAAAGTGCAGCAAAGGTTGGGGCAATAACGTGATGCTCAGCGAAGAAAAAATAGAGAGCATCGGTCGCTGGATAGTACGCTTGACGATCCTGATGTTGGCGTGGCATGCGGGCCCGTTCGTCTGGCGGGTGTGGTTGGGGCCTGATCCCGTCGCGGTCACCGCCGTTTCTGCTGGCGTCGATCCGTCGGCTCGTCCTTCAGCGAATTATACGGCGTGGAATTTGTTCGGACGCCCCCAGGTAGCGGTGTCCCAAACGCAGGATGCCGTGGAATCTGCGCCCGAAACGCATTTGCAGCTTGATTTGTATGGTGTAGTCGTTGGGCCAGAGGCGGAAAGTTCCGGTGCAATTGTTGCCGAACGAGGCAAAGAGGCAAATTACTTCAGGGTCGATGCTATACTGCCGGGTAACGCACGTTTAGCGGCAGTATTTCCTGATAAGATCTTGTTGGAGCGGGGCGGTGTGATGGAAACGCTCAGCTTTGACGATAAAGGAAAAGTAAGCAGCGCGATTCAGCCTGTCACCCGTCCGGCCGTTAATACAGCAGAGGATTTCATGGCTGTCGCAGAACAGCGCCTGCTGGCTGATCCGGTCGGTGCGCTTGCGTCAGTTGGGCTTGCCCCTAATGGCGAAAATGGTGGTGGGTATGTGTTTGATGGTAACAATCCGATGTTGTCGTCTTACAGCCTGAAGAAAGGCGATGTTTTGCGCTCGGTGAATGGTTACTCACTGGGCAATGTTGAGCAGGATCGAGCCATGATGCAGCAATTCTACGAGAGTGGGATGCTGGAAGTGGAAATCGAAAGGGATGGCGCCGTATTTTCAATTAGTTATCCTTTGCGTTAAATCCGTTTTACTGACTTATGGGAATGAACTGACTGGGTATTCAGTATGAATAAAATTGTAAGAAGGATCATGGTACTGACGGTACTCTGGATGTTCCTTGGGGCGGGCCAGGGTTTCGCACAGGAGCCGGAACAAACCTGGAAGGTCAACCTGAAGGATGCTGATGTTCGGGCGTTCATCACCCAGATTGCGGATATTACCGGTTATAGCTTCGTTGTTGATCCCCGCGTTAAGGGTAAGGTCACCGTTGTATCCAATGCCCCCATGGGTAAGGATGCTGTGTATGAAATGTTCCTCTCAGTGCTGAATGTGCATGGTTTTGCGGCCATTCCCGCTGAAGGTGTTATCAAAATTGTGCAGCAGAATGATGCTAAACAAACTGCCGAAAACCTGAAGCTTTTCAACAAAGTGCCGCGCGAACAGTTGGTGACGCGCGTCATTCAGGTTAAAAATGCCAATGCGCTTGAACTGGTGCCCATCTTGCGTCCCATGGTTGCGAAATATGGTCATTTGGCCGGTGTGGCTGCGGCGAATGCACTGATTATCAGTGATCATGTGAATAATATTGCCCGAATAGAGCGCATTGTTGATGAGTTGGACAGCCCCTCCAATTACGAGCTTGAAGTCATTCAGCTGAAGGATGCGTGGGTTGGCGATATGGTCAAACTGCTTGAAGAACTTGCTCCGGGTGAGTTGGGTAAAGGCGCAAAAGGGCCGCAGAACAAATTCAGTGTTGTTGCGGATGAGCGCAGCAATCGAATCATTCTCAAGGGTGACGAAAATTTCCGTGACAAGATTCGGCAATTGATTGCAAAACTGGATCAGCCTGCAGCTGTTTCAGACACAACTCAGGTTATTCGTCTGCGACATGCCGATGCCGAAAAGCTGGCGGAATTGTTGAAAGGCCTCATGTCGGATATTGCCAGTTCCCAGGAGGGTGGGCCAGAAGGTGGTGCTGCACCGTCAGCAGGTAGCAGCAAAGTCAGTATCTATCCTGACGAGGGGCTTAACGCGATCGTCGTGCGTGCTGAACCCGGATTGATGAAGGAAATTGAGGCCATCGTCGCGGAACTGGACGTACGTCGTGCCCAGGTCTTGATTGAGGCGGCAATTGTTGAAATCAGTGATGGACTGAGTAAGGCGTTGGGCGCTCAGCTGGCGGTCGGTGACCTTGACGGCAATGCACCTGCTGTTGTCACGAACTTCTCTAACGTGGGTATTTCTGCCAGTGCGGTATTGGCAGCGATTGCAAATCAGAGCTCAACGGTTTCGGTCGGCGACATCGCCGCGATGGGCGTCGGTGAGAAAAAAGAAAATGGCACCAGTTGGGGGATTCTGGTCCAGGCGTTGGCGACCAGTGGCCAGGCCAAGCTGCTCTCCACACCCAGTATTATCACCATGGACAATCAGGAGTCTGAAATCGTTGTGGGTCAAAACGTACCGTTCCGCACCGGACAGACGGCGACAGGCACAGACGGAACGACAAACCCGTTCACGACCATTGAGCGTCAGGATGTAGGTCTGACACTGCGTGTCACGCCCAGTATTTCAGAAGGTGAACTTGTCAGGCTGGATATCGAGCAGGAAACCTCTTCGATTGCGCCCTCGAACGAATCGGCATCTGACATCATCACGAACAAACGGCAGATTAAGACATCCGTATTGGCAGACGACCGTGAAACGCTCGTGTTGGGTGGTTTGATTAGCGAAAACTACACCTTGAGTGAAAACAAGGTGCCGTTGCTGGGTGATATTCCGTTGCTGGGTTACTTGTTTCGCAGTACCAGTCAGGCCAAAGAAAACCGCAACCTGCTCGTATTCATGAAGCCGACGATTCTGCGAAACAAGGAAGAAACGCGTAAAGTCAGCGATGATAAGTATCAAGGCTTACTTGAACTAAACTTCGATCTGAAAAAACGTGCGCGTGACCAGTCTGCCGAAGAGCCAAACAAAGAGCCAGATCCCAAGATGGAAGAGTTGTTCCACCGTAACAGCATGATTGAAAGGAATTAATTCGAACCGTTGAGTTAATCCACTTTCGGCGGCAGAGGGCAATCCAGCAGCTCTGCCGCCACTCTCAATAATTCATATTCTGCTAGTTGAACCTCGCCGTCACGGGCCACCGCATCGCTCCAAGCATCTATGAGCGTGGGCTTTAGCAGTGGGTGAAGGCAGTTGAGACGTTCCAGCGAAGTCCTCAACGCGGCGCTACTGATTCGCGTCTGAAAAGTGAGCTCCTCAAGGGGAAACCAGCTGCGTGCCAGATCGTTAAAGAGCACGTGTTTTTCGCCGCGTGTGCTTTTATCCAGGCGCACAAAAAGCGATAACACCAGCGAGAGTTCCTGACGTACCCCCTGATAAGTGTGAATCGTGCGGCTGCGGTGCTTTTGCGGCAGGAGGTGATGCTCGATATACGCGGTGTAGCAAAAACGCGCTAATCCATCCTTTGTTTCGGGCAATGATTTAATCTTTTCGAACACCTGGGCACGGTCAGCCGCTTCCAGGCGCTTTAATCGCGGAATCAGTATTTCCAGCAGGGGAAGCTTATGTCGGGTCTCGATAGGGTGGGTGTCATCAGGACATAGGATACGTGTGACCAGCGCCAGCGTGTCAGTTTGGCTAAGTGTATCCAGGTGATAGGTTGTAGAGAGACCTTGCTGGGTGGCGTGAGCCCAGTTGTGTTGAGCGGCGCCCCACTGGCCGACCAGACCTGAAGTGGGCCCCGGTGTGGGGCGGGTGTTGGCTTGTGCGACGATCCTGGCCTGGTTGATCTGAATTCGGGTGCGGGTTCTGAAGATCGGGTCTATCGCTGCAATACGTTTGTCCAGGGGAGGGTGAGAGGCCATCCAGCGATTGAGTGACAGGCTCTCGCTGAAGCACATATGATTGATTTCCTGAGCCAACGCGGATTGTTTTAGAAACGAGCGTTCGCTAGCGGTCAAAATCTGTTGTAGGGCGCCTGCAAGACCCTGTGGGTTGCGTGTAAATTGCACGGCCGCAGCATCTGAGTGGTATTCACGCTGCCTGGAGATCGCGGCCTGAATCAATCGACCCGCAAAAACACCGATATAGCCAATTAGATAGAGCACGAGACCCGCCAGGGCGAGAGAGTGGTCACCTTTGCCTGAGCCAGACATGCGGGTCCCGCTGCGTCGGCTATCTATCAGGGCGCGACCCAAGGTGCTTAGCAGCATAATGCCACCCAGTACCATTATCAGCCGACCATTCAGTTGGGTGTCTCGTTGAAGGATGTGGCTGTATTCATGCCCGATCACGCCCTGCAGCTCATCGCGGCTAAGTTTATCCAAGGCGCCACGCGTCACAACCAGTGCGGTGTCCTCCATACGCATGCCCGCCACAAAGGCATTGATCGAGTGTTCTTTGGGCATGATAAAGAGTCGGGGCAACGGAACGCCCGATGCGATGCTCATTTCTTCGCTGATGTTGCGGAAACGTCGGAACAGCGGATCGGGATCGCTGGGGTCAAGCGGGAGTGCTCCGGCCAATACGGCAAGGTAACTTCCGCCTTTGCTGAGCTGCATGCCTCGTCTGATGCTGCCAGCTCCAATGATGGTGAGGGTTGCAGTCGAGACTAACAGCCCTTCATGGGTCAACCAGACAAAAAAGCCTTGTTGCTGGCCGCTGAGTTGAGTCGATGAAAATGTCAGGTATGCGACGGCATTGATAGCCAGAATGATTGCCAGTACGGCGATGCCGAACTGTCCAAGCATGAACCAGGTCATGCGTTGGGCCTGCGCCTGGCGGGCAAAAAAGTCCATGTGGGTACGCCTGAGGGCTATGTTAGTTAAAGTTCACCTTAACCGCTCTGCGCACATTCGGGTCGTCAACCTGAAGCATCTCTGTCGCCTTGAAACCAAAAAAACCGGCAATCAAATTGGAAGGGAACTGTTCCCGATAGGTGTGATATTGCATGACTGAGTCATTGTAGGCCTGACGGGCAAAGCCGACTTTGTTTTCGGTGCTGGTCAATTCCTCCATTAACTGAGACATGGTTTGATTGCTTTTAAGGTCGGGGTAGTTTTCGGCAACGGCATAGAGATTGGCGAGCGCACGGTTGAGTGTGCTTTCAGCTTTACCCAGTGCTTTGATGGCTTCTCCATCGGCGGGATCATGCGCGGCGGTTTGGGAGGCTGAGACGGCCTGCTGGCGTGCTTGCATGACACTTTCGAGGGTTTCGCGCTCGTGTTTGAGAAAGGTCCTGGCGGTTTCGACCAGGTTTGGAATCAGGTCATGGCGCCGCTGCAGTTGAACATCAATTTGGGCGAACCCGTTCTTGAACCGATTTTTGAGGCTTACCAGCTGGTTATAAATAGAAATGCCATATATCAGTATCGCGCCAATAACGGCCAGGCCAATCAGGGTGTGAGTACTCATGCATTGCTCCAGGTCAGGATGTCGTTTCCCGGCAGTTGATGTGACTCCGCGCCAGCTCAAGCAGGTCTTTCGGCGGGATCGGTTTGCTAAAGAAATAGCCTTGTCCCAGCAGGCATTCGTCCTCTATCAGGAACTCCATTTGGGCCTGGGTCTCCACGCCCTCCGCGATAACCTCAAGTTTCAGGCTTCGGCCGAGTTGGATGATGGCATGCACAATCCGCGTGTCATCGGGGTCATCCATCAGATCCCGGATAAACTGCTTGTCTATTTTTAACTTCTGGATAGGTAGCTGCTTGAGGTAGCTCAGTGATGAAAAACCGGTGCCGAAATCATCTACGGCGCAGGGAATGCCGATCTCCTCCAGGCTACGCAAGGTGCTAACGGCCAGGTCCAGGTCGCCCATGAAAGAGGTCTCAGTAATTTCAAATTCCAGTTGTCCAGGATCAATCTGGTATTGTTGCAGGATGGCCGTAACCCGGTCTACGAAGTCTTTTTGGTAGATTTGGCGTGCGGAAATATTAATGGCGACAGGCAGAGTCAAACCTCCGGTCTGCCATTCCCGGTGTTGTTGACAGGCGCGTTCGATGATCCAGTAGCCCAGGTCGACAATACTGTCGTTGCTTTCCGCGATAGGGATGAAGACGTCTGGGGGAATAAACCCTCGCGTGGGATGGTTCCATCGCAGCAGTGCTTCAACTCCGATCAATTGGCAGGCCTGCATGTTGACTTGAGGTTGGTAAACCAGAAAGAGCTCGTTTCGCTGCATCGCATGGGCAAGGTCACGCTCAAGTTGCTTGCGCTCGCGAATTTCGGCATCGATGCTGGCGACGTAGAAATGAAACTGATTGTGGCTGGTGCTCTTGGCCAGCGTCATCGTGTGTTCAGCCTGCTGCAGCAGCTTTTCGGGATCCATGCCGTCCTCAGGATAGAGGGCAATGCCAATCGTTGCATTGATTGAAATGATCTGATCCTTGATTTCAAACGGACGGGAAACCTCTTTGAGCAGCGCTTCAGCAAACGCGGCTACGCGCAGGGTACTGAGAACATTAAACTGAATCAGCGCAAATTGATCTCCGGCTAACCGACATGAGGTGTGCACAGAATCTTTATGCGCCTTTAATCGCTCGGCAAAGGCCTGAAGAACGGCGTCACCAATACTGTAACCAAACTGGTCGTTAATCGAGGTGAAGTCGTCTATCCCCACGCAGAATACAGCGAGCTTTTGATCACTGACCGAGGCTTCGTCGATCGCACCCTGCAGGTAGCTACGAAACAGCGTACGATTGGGCAGACCCGTCAGCATATCGAACTGCGAAAGCCGAATGACCCGTGCTTCCGCTTCATCCCGTTTGAGCTGGTGGCTTTCAATGGCGGCAAGCAATTCATTCGTGGCTTTTACCAGTGTTCCCAGTTCGTCATTTTCATGGTTGGTGGGTATCAAAACGTTCTGCAGCCCCGGTTCAGCAGGATTAATGCGTAACAGCGAGTCAATAATTTGCTTGATTGGAGATGTGAGAAAATAGTGATAGGCAAGATAGAGCACAAAGGCCAAAACCAGTGCGCTGGTTAATCCGGCGACAAACGTAATTAACGCCCGTAGCAGAAAGCGCTGCGCGGCATAGTAGGTGTCAATCGAAACGCGCAGTTCGCCATAGTAGGTTGGATTGGGCGTTGGCATATAAAGTGCCAGTGAATAGTCTCGCACCGGATCAAACAGCAGGTCAGTGAAAATTCGGTAGGGGCTTTCAGCCAGTGGCCTGGAAACTTCAGCCATGGCCGAACCGTTGGGGTGGCAAATGCTGGCCTCTATCACAGCCTCGATGGTTAATAGACCATCCAGAACCTGGCGGGCCAGGATGGGATCGAGGCTATAAACCGCCTGGCTGGCAGAGCTTCGCATCGTGGCCAGGGATTCCTGTATGTCGGCATCCAGGTGAGTCCGGGCGGTGGAAGCCTCGACGGCTACCTGGATGCAACTGAGAAGTAGGCCGACAGCCAGCGAAGTGGCGAGCACCCATCCCATCAGGCGAATGGAGAGTCGATCATGCCAGCGCTGTTGATTGAATGTGCCCAAATGAAGTGATCCAGCCGTTGGTTGCATGGGTGACGGGGAGCAAATTGTGATTTCAATCAGTAAGTCTAGACACTTTGAGGGCGAAATAAAAATGCCCGGTGGAGACCGGGCAATATCGCAAGGTCAGGACGCTCAGGCCGCCAGGTTTTTGGCAACAAAATCCCAGTTGACCAGTGCCCAGAATCCATTCATGTAATTTGGCCGAGCATTGCGGTAATCGATATAGTAGGCGTGCTCCCACAGATCAACGGTCAGAAGCGCCGTTTTGCCATCCGTCATGGGGGTGCCCGCGTTGCTGGTGTTGACGATTTCCAGAGATCCGTCAGCATTTTTGACCAGCCATGTCCAGCTGGAGCCAAAGTTGTTGATGGCTTTGTCGGTGAATTGGGTTTTGAAGGCGTCGAACGAACCAAAAGCCTTGGTAATGGCGTCTGCCACGGCGCCGGTGGGTGCACCGCCGCCATTTGGGCTCAGGCAGTGCCAGTAAAATGTATGGTTCCATACCTGCGCAGCATTGTTGAACACCGGGCCGCTTTTGGAGGCTTTGATAATATCTTCCAGCGACTTACCTTCGTATTCGGTACCGGGAATCAGTCCGTTCAGCTTGTCGATATAGGTTTTGTGGTGCTTTCCGTAATGGAACTCAAGGGTTTCTTCGGAAATGTGCGGAGCCAGCGCATTTTTGGCGTAAGGCAGGGTTGGCAGTTCAAAGGCCATGGTTATTCTCCAACAGTAATTTTTAGTCGTCCAAGGTGTCGATACCTGAAACCAGCGACATGGTAGCACCTCTTTAAATAAGGTGTCATGCCGATGATTTCAATGGCCCCGATTGGTTTTTTGCATGGGATGCCTTTGGCTGTCAGGCGTAAGGGTAGTCGGGCATGCTGGGGAGAACAGACAGCACCTGCCTGACCCGTTCGTGCAGCGAGGACTCGGTTTCGGCACATACATTGATATGACCTACCTTGCGGCCTGGCCGAGGTGTTTTGTCGTAAAGATGAATGTAGCAGTCTGGAAGGGCGGTCACGGCTTTAAGGTCTATTTCACAGCCGATCAGATTAATCATACAGGTTGGGCGTTGAGCCTCAGTGTTCCCGAGTGGCAGTCCGCTAATGGCTCTGAGATGGTTTTCAAACTGGCTGGTTGCGGCGCCATTCATGCTCCAATGCCCTGAATTGTGCACGCGGGGTGCCATTTCATTTGCCAGTAGCCCTTGTGGCGTCTCAAAGAGTTCGAGTGCCAGAACGCCAACATAGTCCAGTCTGTTAAGCAGGCGGGTAATGAAGTCAGCGGCCTGATCTGCGTGGGTGGCGGAAACCTGGCGGGCTGGCGCCAGGGTATAGCGCAGAATGCCTTCATGATGATGGTTTTCAACCAGGGGGTAGGATTTTACCTCTCCCTGCGCTCCCCGCACGGCAATGACGGAGAGTTCGCGCGAAAATGTGACAAAGGATTCTACCACCAGTCGGGGGTGTCCAATCTTGTTCCAGGCGGCATCGACCTCGTCCAGGGCCCGAATCACGGCCTGACCTTTGCCATCGTAACCTTCTGTTGCTGACTTGGCGACGACGGGGAGCCCCAATGCGTCGACCGCGCGACGAAGCTCGTCGGCAGAGTGTGCGATCCGATAGCGTGGGGTGGGGATGCCCAGTTCCGTAAACATGGCTTTTTCCCGTTCGCGATCCTGACAGGTGGCCAGGGATAGTGCGTTGGGATGGAGGGGTTTCCTTTGCGCGATAGTGTTGGCAAGATCCAGCGGCAGATGCTCGAACTCATAGGTGACGACATCGACTTCAGCCAGGAAGCTATTCAGTTCCTGCTGGGTGTTGGAGGGATCCGAAAAGAGGGTCCCAATGCCTGCAGACGGAGCGCCTGATGTGTCGTAGATGTTGAAGCGATAGCCCAGCGGCATGCCAGCCAACGCCATCATGCGTGCCAGTTGGCCTGCGCCGAGTATTCCGATGGATTTGACGCTCACTCCGGGTTGCTCCTGGGGTCGCTGCCAGACAGAACGGTTTCCGTCTGTTGTTTGCGGAAATGATCCACGGCATCGGCAATATGTTTGTCCTGCAGACCGACAATCTGGGCGGCAAGCAGGCCAGCATTGGTTGCACCCGCTTTGCCAATGGCGAGCGTGCCGACCGCGATTCCGCCCGGCATCTGAACAATTGAAAGCAGCGAGTCGAGGCCGTTGAGTGACTTGGATTGCACGGGCACACCCAGTACCGGCAGACTGGTCTGAGAGGCGACCATGCCAGGCAAATGAGCTGCGCCACCTGCGCCGGCAATAATGACTTTCAGGCCGCGATCCCTGGCTGACTTTGCATAGGTAAACAATTTGTCGGGCGTGCGATGCGCTGAAACGACTTCAACTTCGTAGGCAACGCCCAGTTGATCCAGCATGTGGGCGGCGGCTTCCATGGTCGGCCAGTCCGACCGGGATCCCATAATGATCCCTACCAAAGGCTGCATGTGTTAATCCGTATTGACTAAAATGATAAGTATGAATGAAAAAAGAGCGGTATTTTAGTGAGTCACAGATTAATGTGCAATTTAAACCCCGAAACATGCTATAAAAGTCTCGGCTTTTCAATCCTGATAGGTGAGTACGTCGTTTGCAATGGAAGTGATTAAACCGGATAAAGATGAAGTCGATGCGTTTCACACGCAGCGCAACGGCAGCAAGGCGCAGGCCTTCCGAGACCAGGTTAGGGCAGAGGCTGAAAGCCAGCCAGGCATGAGGGTGGACGTTCCGGTCGAGCAAAAGAACGCTGGGCCTGTCAACGCTGGACCTGGAAAGGCAGCCGGTGGGCCTAAGTGGTTGGTTGTTTCATTGGCTATGTTGGTGTTGGTGTTGTCTGGACTGTTTGCCTGGCAGGTTCGGAAACACGAAGAAACGATTGCCGTGATGGAAGATCAACTTTTCAAGGCTCAGAAACACATCGAACAGAGTCAGTTGGTGGTGGCCCGTCTCGAGGGGCAGATATTCAAAACGGATGCGACCATGGCGCAAAGTGGAAACGAATTGGCGCGTGAGATTAAACGGATGGACACGGAGCTACGCAAACTGGGGAAGCAGTTTGAGACGCTCAATGGGCAAGTGTCCAGCCAGAGTGCCTCTCAGAATAGTACCCTGGATAAATTGACCCAGCAGCTGCATCCAGTCGCGGCACAGATCAAAACGCTGGGTGAAGCCTTGGCTACTGCTGAGGCGCAGATTAAAGGCGTGACAGCCAGACAGAATGAGCAGGACGGGCAGCTGGAAAGTCTTGTCCCGTCGGTAGAGGGCGTCAAAACAGATCTGGCGGGGGCTAAGGCCGATTCAGTCAGGCTGTTGGGTGAGGTGGAGCGTTTACAGACTGCGTTGCAGTCTGATCTGGCACGTATGGCTGAACTGGAAACCTCCGTTGGAAAGCTGACCCGTGCCACGACTAATCAGGTGTCCGCGGCCTCGGTCAAAGAACTGAGTCAGCGGGTTGAGGCGATCGATGCCACGCGCGCGCAACTGGTTCAGCGGTTTGTAACGCTGGATCGCAAATTAAATGAAATGACGCTGGAAATGCAGGCCATTCGAGCCAGCAACAAGGGAGGCTTGCAATAATGAGTGCCTCGTTAGCCCAAGGTTTGCGTCTGCCGCGCCCGGCTTTTAAATCCTGGTCGGGCTGGTGGAGCCAATTGGCGACGACGCTCGTGTCCGAAAAAGGCGCATTGCCCGAGGGGCTGCTGGCCGGAATGCTCTGTGACGATGCTGAGCAGGCGTTCATGGCGGGATATCAATTGGCGTTGGCGCGTCTTGTAGAGGGTGCGCCGGGTCACTTACGTGCATTTGCGGTGAGCGAGGGTGCCGGGCGAACACTACGTGAAATGCGCACCCACCTGGCGCGAAGCGCAGGAAATGCGGATTGGATACTGACTGGGCATAAAGAGTTCGTGACGTTACCTGAGGACATTGAGGAGTGTCTGGTTCTCGCAACCTCTGTCCCTGATGAAACGGGTGAAAGCTCCGTGGTTGTCAGGCTCGGCCGTGCTCAGCTCGCCCGCTCACTGACGGCGACCGGTCTGCATCCTCCCGGTATGCAGCGGGTTACGTTTGGTAAGATGACCTTCAGTGAGCTGCCGATTCGAAATGCTGCGCTGCTGAAGGGAAATGGACATGAGGATTACAGTAAGCGTTTCCGGTGGCTTGAGGATCATCTGGTCTTAATGGCTCTGCAGGGCTTATTGATCCGGCGGGTATTGATTGAAGATGGTGTGGCCGATTCGCGTCAGGCCCGACAAGATGTCGAACGCATCCTGGCATCAGCGGCGGCCTTGCAAGGGCAGGTAACGCTTAAAAGCCCGGGCAGTCTTGAGGCGCTTGTATTTGCCGGGGTGCGGGACCAGATGCTTAGCCTGTTTAAGCAGTGGCGGCAGTCGGGTTCAGATGCGCTCATAAGTGAGTTGGTCGTTATTGAAGGTTTGCTCTCAATTGCGGTGCAGGCCCAGACCCGGCGGGCAGAAAAAGCCTGGCAGCAGACGCTGGGCGGCTAAAATTTAGTGGCCTGCGTCTCATCCCTTGAACGGAATGAGTGATAGAATTCTGACGCGTTAATAAGGGAACAAGGGTCAATGAAGAGCGAAATCAGGCAGTTCAAGCTTAAATTTATCTGGCGTGGCGCAGTGTTGGGCGCGCTGGCGATCCTGTTGGCGGGCTGCCCCCGTATCTATTTGTCCTTTGAAAAGCATGGGGGCTCCTTTCTGGCGGAGCCGCGAGGTCCAGCGTTCGTGCATCTTTCAGATGATCAGTGGGATCGTTCCAGAAATGCCCTGATCTATTTCTACCGGCCCTACAGCGATTGGGGCGCTCAGGAGATCGATGCGCCGACTGTTTATATTGACGACACCCGCTATATCAGCATGCGGAGCAACGGGTGGTCGTGGCTGGAAGTGGCACCCGGAACCCGGCGAATCACGCTGCGGCGACCCTTGGGCGCGGTATTAGGTTTCGAAGGGATCGATGATTTTGCCTTGAGCCTGATTCTTGATACGAAGTTTGATGTGCAGCCTGGGGGCGTTTACTACTTCCGTTACTCTGAAGATGACAAACCCAAAGAGCCCAATCCGGCTCTGGCACCGGATGACCCATTGTTAGAGGGGGATATGCAGTTGGTGTCCTGGGAGGTTGCGTACCCAGAGATCATTAACACCCGGTTTATGGAGAGTCGGCCGCCCTTCGCTAAAAATACGGGGGGGCAGAACATCGTGAAGGAAAATATGGCTTATGTCTTCGCTGACGCGGAAAAAACCTTGAAAGAGGCGCGCGCTGAAGAAGTAGCGCGACTCAAGGATGAGGGGTACTACCGCCCAAATAAGTGGTGGTGCCTCTATATGTGCGGTGGTTCGCCGACGAAGCGGATCAAGGCTGACGGCGATCTGCGCAAACTGCAGAAGCGTAAAGAAGCCTGGGAGCAGGAGATGGCGCTGAATGAAAAGGATGATACCAAGAAGTGGTATTGGCCATTCTGATATACCCTGAGTCTCTGCAGCCGTCAGTATTCGATTGGGCTCCAAGCGTGAAAACGATTGGAGCCCAAATTGTTTTACGGGCATTTAAATGGAATAGTGTGGATGTGCCGAACTTGTTGATTATTTGAGCTTTTTGGTTGTTTTTGAGGCGGATTGGCATGAATTTAAGAAAAAACAAAAAAGTTTCATTTTTGTTGTTGACACACCGGAGCCCTCTAAGTATCATGCGCTCGCACTGACGGGATGCACCGCATCAAGTCAGAGCGCCAGACTTCACTGATACAGTGTCTGTTCTGGGTGGTTAGCTCAGCTGGGAGAGCATCGCCCTTACAAGGCGAGGGTCACAGGTTCGAACCCTGTACCACCCACCAAATCGGAGCGGTAGTTCAGTTGGTTAGAATACCGGCCTGTCACGCCGGGGGTCGCGGGTTCGAGCCCCGTCCGCTCCGCCAACTTTTTGTTCATACAAGTGTCACATTGCTGCGGTAAGATCACTCCAATCTACAACACGGAGTGAGTTACATGCAGGATTACCAAGACGAAATCATAGAGCTTACGATCACCGAATTTGACGATGATGACATCTTCGATGATGCCTTCGAGCTCTAACAACTCAACCTTGACCTTCCTCGCGTTGACGATAACGTTCAGGTGACATCCCCACCCAGCGTTTAAATGCCCGAAAAAACGATGGCTGTGTGCGATATCCCAGCTCAAAAGCGATCTCGGAAACCGTCAGAGTGGTTCGGGTCAGGTAGGTCAGTGCCATTTCCCTTCGAATGTCATCTGCAATCAGCGAAACGCTGGTTCTTCGGTTTTTGAGTTGTCGTTGCAGTGTCCAGGGGCTCAGGCCCAATTGTTCGGCGACACGATCAACCTGGGTCGTGGTCAGTTGGGGCTGCGCCATCAATAATTGCCTGACTTTATCCTCAATCGGCATACTTGCCCGAATCGCCAGCAAAGCCTGATTGCAGAGTGTCAGAGCGGCCTGGTGTGAAGCAGGTTGAGCGTAGGCAACGCCTAATTCCAGTGCTTTGGGCTTAAAGACGAGCGCATTGCGCGGCTGTCTGAAGCGTACCGGGCAGCCAAAGATCTGCCGGTAAAATGACGAATAAGCAGGTTCGTCGAATTCGATTTGTACATGGTCGAGCAAGGGCGAGGTGCGTGTCAGCCATTGTGCCAGGGTCAGCCATCCACTCAGGATGCAGTCAACCACAAAGTAATTGTAATCGTTGTAAGGGCTGATCGAGTAAAACTCGGCAATGCCGTAGTCACCTTCCTTGTAGAACCGGCTGCTCCCCCGCCGGTTTTCACTCGCCAGCTTTTCAAAATGCACGCAGAGTGCCAGGGCCGTCTCAAGTTTGGGCGCGGTCATGACCGCATAGCCGGGCAAGCCGAAATGGGTGATGTGAATGTTCTTGCCCATCAGCAAGCCGAGTTCAGGACGATCTGTTTCCTGGATAAGCGCATGGCCGATGACCATAAATTTGCCGATACTGATGCGGGCATCTGGCGTGCTCAGCAGCGTCATGGGGATGTTGAATCGACGCAGCATCTCCTGTGGGGCTGTAGACAGACCTTCAACGGTCTTGAACATCAGGTCAATAAAGCGGATCGAAATATCACCTAATTGCATAGCTGTCACTAAATGATAGTAATTTGTCGTGTAATGCTATTGTTGATCGGGGGGCGTTTCAACTAACTTATGTAAACCAACTACCCAACGAGGAATTGAAAAATGACAAGCCCTGCCTCAACCCAGGCTGGTATGGCCAAATATCCCCATCTGCTGGCACCCCTGGATCTGGGGTTCACCACGCTACGAAATCGTGCCCTGATGGGGTCCATGCACACCGGGCTGGAAGAGTCCCCGAATGGGTTTCAGCGGATGGCAGCCTATTTCGCCGAACGTGCGCGAGGTGGCGTTGGCCTGATCGTGACGGGCGGGATTGCACCTAACAAAGAGGGTGCAGTCGGGCCGGGCGCCTCCAAAATGGACACGGAGAAAGAAGCTGAAGAGCACAAGGTGGTCACCCAGGCCGTCCATGAGGCGGGTGGCAAAATTTGTATGCAGATCCTGCATGCAGGGCGTTATGCGTATCATCCCAAGTTGATTGCACCCTCGGCGATTCAGGCACCAATCAACATGTTCAAGCCGCGTGAACTGACCACTGAAGAGGTTTATGGGCAAATCGAGGCGTATGCCCACTGTGCGGCATTGGCGCAGAAAGCGGGCTATGACGGCGTCGAAATCATGGGGTCCGAGGGTTATTTCATCAACCAATTTATTGCCGCGCATACCAACAAGCGGACGGATGAGTTTGGTGGTACATACGAAAACCGGATTCGTTTGCCGATTGAAGTCGTGAAGCAGGTGAGAGATCGTGTTGGACCGAACTTCATTATCATTTATCGCCTGTCGATGCTGGATTTGATCGAAGATGGCAGTTCCTGGGAAGAAATCGTGCAGCTGGCAAAGGCCATCGAGCAGGCGGGCGCCACGATTATCAACACCGGTATTGGCTGGCATGAAGCACGGGTTCCAACGATTGCTACCATGGTGCCACGTGCAGCGTTTACCAAAGTAACGGCCAAGCTCAAAGGGCAGGTCAAGATTCCGTTGATCACCACGAACCGGATCAATATGCCGAGTGTGGCTGAAAAAGTGTTGGCAGAGGGCGATGCCGACATGGTGTCCATGGCGCGGCCTTTTCTGGCTGATGCAGACTTTGTCAACAAGGCTGCGGCTGACAAAGAAAACGAGATCAATACCTGTATCGGCTGCAACCAAGCCTGCCTGGATCATACCTTCAGCATGAAGCTGACCTCATGCCTGGTCAATCCCCGAGCCTGCCACGAAACGGAGCTGACCTATGTGAAGACTGCCTCGCCCAAGCGTATCGCTGTCGTGGGGGCGGGGCCTGCAGGTCTGGCGGCTGCGACGGTGGCGGCCGAGCGAGGCCACCAGGTGACGCTGTTCGATGGTTCAGACAAGATTGGCGGCCAATTCAATGTGGCTAAGCGAGTGCCGGGCAAAGAAGAGTTCTATGAAACGCTGCGCTATTTCGATGTCATGCTGAAAAAATGGAACGTTGATGTGCGGCTGAATACCCGGGTGTCGGCGCAAGATCTGATTGGTAAAGGCTTCGACGACGTCATTCTGGCGACTGGCGTCAGTCCTCGTTCGCCCGAGATCGAGGGGATTAATCATCCCAAAGTGATGGGCTATCTGGACGCATTGTTGGAGCGTAAACCGGTAGGAAAGCGCGTGGCCGTCATGGGTGCGGGAGGCATCGGGTTTGACGTTTCTGAGTTCCTGACGCATGAGGGGCAATCACCCAGCCTGAACATCGGCAAATTTATGAGTGAATGGGGGGTGGACCTCAACTTGAATGCCCGCGGTGGAATCAAGGGGGTTGAGCCGCACATGGAGACACCTCCGCGGGAGGTGTTTCTACTGCAGCGCAAGGCGTCCAAAGTTGGCAAGAATCTCGGGAAAACGACAGGGTGGATTCACCGCACCTCGCTCAAGAATCGGAACGTACAGATGATTCCCGGTTGCGAATACCTCAGGATCGACGATGCGGGATTGCATGTCCGCGTGGGCGATCAGGAAAAAGTCCTGAACGTTGATAACGTGATTGTCTGTGCGGGACAGGATCCTTTGCGGGAGTTGCAGGCACCGCTCGAGGCGGCAGGGGTCAAGGTGCATCTGATTGGTGGTGCAGATGTCGCGGCTGAGCTGGATGCCAAGCGTGCCATCAATCAAGGATCGCGCCTGGCCGCTGAGCTCTGAGTGCTCATCAACGGTCACAGGACTTTGTCGTTCTGTGACCCTTTCCCGAAATTTGTGGTGAAGGCGCTCTGACAACCCCGAAATGTCGTGCTAGTTTTTGAGGGTACGACATTTTTTTAAAGACTGGGTTGTTCCGCTATGTCCAAAGCCGTCGAAATTGCCCACGAGGCTGTTCTGTTTCTGTCCGAGCATCAGGTTGTCAACCAGATGCGATACTCTGAGTTTGAAGCCCTGTTGGACGGCGTTGTCACTATGCCAGACAAGGCCGGTCAAGAGGTGCAGGCCGTTTACGTGCAACTGGATAAACAGCTTCTGGTGAGGGCGCTGGTCTGCTTTCAGCTTTATTTTGATGACGAAGGGCGAGCGGATTCCGAATGGAACGTCCCTTTGCAGCGCCTGGCCAAAATTTCCGGCACAGGGCCAGATCTCGGCGCTGGACCCGTCAAACTGGCGATGCGTAGTCAGTGCGCCATCTCATGGCATCAAAAAGATCTCTGGGACCCTTCGTCTGAAAGTGGTGCAAATGACTTGCAGGCGATTCGTAAGGCTTTGAAGGAAAACCGCCTTGGCTTACCTGTTGTGGCGCTGGCTAAACGTAGTGGGTCTGACAAACCCAGGCGTGAGGTTGAGGATGAAAACATCCCAACCCTGGAGCGCGATGAGGGTTCGGATGATGAAGACGACGGAGAGGATGATGAGCTGGATGCCGAGGATGGACTTGATTCGGCAGAGCGTCGCAGCAAGCTGGCCCGTCAGATTCGCAACCAGCGGGTGCGTCTGAAGACACTGACAGCCCAGCACGATGCCGAGATTTCAGAGTTGCTACGTCAGCATCGACTTGAGATTCAGGCGCATAGAACCCAGCTTCGTGAGCTTGAGCAAAGTGTTGAACATCTCAAAGTTTTAAATGATCAGGGTAAAGATAAGCTCGCCCGGCGCAATGAACAGTATCTTCTTCTGCAGAATGAAGTCAGTCATTACAAAAAGCGATTTGCACTGTTGGAGAAAGAGCTTTCTAAGGCGCTGCCGGAAGACGAAGCCGAGCGGATGAAAAAACGCATGGAGGGCGAGGTCAGTATCCTGCGGGATCAGTTGGACCGGCGCGAGGCGGAACTGTTTTACCGGGATGAGCGTGAGGAACAGCTCAAGGCTGAAGTGAGCGCATTGAAGGAACAGTTGGAGTCCATCGAGAAAAACGAAATCATCCATCAGTTGGCGGATTTGGATGTTGTCTTTGTGGTGTATCATCCTGGGGCAGGGCACATTACTTTACCGGCAGGGGATGTGCGCCGCTATGCCGCCAATCCGCTGGCCTATGTGGCAGAACGCTGCTTTGTGTCAGAAGAGCATTACCAGCAGTGGCTTGAGCATTATGAGAATCCGGTGTGTACCCATAGCGACAAGAGCGGCAATCTTTGCGGTGTGATCTTGCCACGTGTGACGGCGCCGTCTGATTTTGAACCCGGTCAGGACAACCGCTGCGAAGCTCACCGTTAAACGTGTCAGCTGAGTTTGCACGGCCCTGGTCAAAGCGGTTGCCAGCACTGACGATTAGTCAGTTGCCTTACCCCTCCTGCCACATGATTCGGGGGGATCGGACGCATCCGATGCTTTCGGGCAATAAATGGTACAAATTGCTGACAACCTTGCGTGAGTTATCGCAGTCCTCTTTGCCACCTCAGGTTTTCAGTTTCGGGGGCTTTTGGTCGAATCACTTGCATGCCCTCGCGTTCGCCTCGCATCATTTGAAGTTTCCGGCCACCGGCTTTGTCCGGGGGCATCCGAATCAAGCATTGTCGAATACCCTGAAGGACGCGCTTACCTGGGGTATGACCCTGGAGTTCCTGTCCCGCGAGGACTATCGTCGCCGATATGAACCGCAGTGGTGTTTGATGCAGGCCCAGCAATCGCTGCGCGCTCGGGGAATCATGGTCGAGACGAGTGAGATTCGTATCGTGCCCGAAGGCGGATCTGACACCGCTGCACTGGAAGGGCTGGCGCTGTGGGCCGGGCAGATCGAATCGATCTCCCCGCAGGGCGGGACGCTGGTTCTGCCGGTCGGCAGTGGTGGAACATTGGCTGGACTGCGACGGGCGCTGTCACCGGATTGGGCGGTGATCGGCATACCCGTGGTCAAAGAAGGAGAATCACTGGAGCACCGTATCCTCTCCCTGATGGCGGGCAAGTCGCCGGGACCCTGGCAGCTTTGGCGAGGGTTTGAAGGGCCGGGGTTCGGAAAGCTCACTCCGAGTCTGTCAGAGGCCATTCTCGCACTGGAAGCGCGCTGTCATGTGCCCCTTGACCCTGTCTATACCGGCAAGATGATGCTGGCGGTAGATGCGGGGTTTGAGTCCGGCAGGCTTACCGGGCCTGTCTGGGTGCTGCACACGGGTGGGCTGCAGGGGCGACGGGGCTTCGGTTGGCCGGAGTATGGGGAAATTCAGCCGACAATAGGGTATTCTTAAGCAAACGGGTCGGGTAGAGGAGAATGGGCCTTGGAAAGCTTCCGCAATGTCGGTTTAATCGGGCGCATGGGCTCTGTTCAGGTCGTTGAAACCCTCAAACGGTTGAAAAATTTTCTGGTACACGAAGGCTATTCCGTCATCATTGAAGATGCGACCGCCAACGTGATGCCGGGGCACGGCATGCAGGTCTCCAGTCGAAAAATGCTGGGCGAAATCTGTGATCTGGTCATCGTCGTGGGGGGGGATGGCAGTCTGCTGGGGGCTGCGCGAGCACTCGCCGGCGCTAACGTGCCTGTGCTCGGGGTCAATCGTGGTCGCCTGGGGTTTCTCACGGACGTTTCGCCCATGGAACTGGAACAGCAGGTTGGTGAGGTGCTGCAGGGAAAATACGTCGAGGAATACCGCTTCCTGCTGGATGCCTGGGTTAAGCGGGATGGTAACCCCATCGCCTCGGGGAGTGGACTCAACGATATCGTGTTACATCCCGGGAAGGCGACCCGGATGATTGCGTTTGATCTCTATGTTGAGGGTCAGTTCGTCAACAGTCAGCGCTCGGATGGCCTGATCGTGGCCACGCCCACCGGGTCAACCGCCTACGCGCTGTCAGCGGGTGGTCCGATCATGCATCCCCGACTGGATGCGATCGTTTTAGTCCCCATGTTTCCCCACACCCTGAGCAGTCGCCCGATCGTGGTCGATGGCAACAGTGAAATAAAAATCGTCATCAGTGAGCAAAATGAGACCTACCCCCATGTCAGTTGCGATGGGCAGACTCATATGACCTGTACGCCAGGGGATACGGTGACGATCAGTAAAAAGCCGCAGCGTCTGCGCCTGATTCATCCTCTGAATCACGATTTCTACAAAACCTGTCGCGATAAACTGGGCTGGTCGAGCACGCAGCGGGGAGCCTGAGTATGTCCCAGGTCAAAGAGGCAGGGGGATACGACATCATTGGCGATGTGCATGGGTGTGCAAGGGCATTGGGTACCCTTCTGCAGAACATGGGGTATCGCAAACACAATGGCATCTACCGCCACCCCAGTCGAATTGCCATTTTTGTTGGCGATATCGTGGATCGGGGGCCACGTGTACGCGAAGCGTTGCATCTGGTCAGGGGGATGGTCGAGTCCGGGTATGCCCAGATGACCATGGGAAATCACGAATACAATGCGCTGGGGTATTGCACCCGTGCCCGTCCCGGCAGTCCACGCACGTTTTTACGCGAGCATAACGCCCGCCATACCCGACAGATTGCGGAAACGCTGGAGCAATTTGAAAAATATGGCCGGGAGTGGAATGACTTTCTTGAATGGTTTCGCACGATTCCGCTGTTCCTGGAGGGGCAGGGCTTTCGTGTTGTGCACGCGTGCTGGGATCAAACCCTGATTGATCAGTTTCGGGAGCGCCATCCTGACGGATTGATCAGTGATGATCTGTTGCACTCATCGGTCGTGCGTGAGAGTTTTGCCGGGCACCTGCTCGACCGCTTGTTGCGGGGCACGGATTTACCACTGCCGGATGGGCGAAGTATTCATGGGCGGGATGGGCTGGTGCGTAGCTTTTTTCGGACTAAATTTTGGGAGATTAATCCTCAAACATACGGTGATGTGGTCTTCCAGCCAGATGGTTTGCCTGATGATCTGATGTCCCGTCCCTTAACTTCAGAGGAGCAATCACGCCTGTTGACCTATGAAGCGCATCAGCCGCCCGTGTTCGTCGGTCACTACTGGCGATCGGGGCTGCCGCGGGCGATCAGGCCAAATGTGGCCTGTCTGGACTACAGCGCAGTTAAATACGGTAAATTGGTCGCTTATCGCTACGACGGCGAAAAGCAGCTGAGTGACGATAAGTTCGTCTGGATAGATGTATTCAAGGGAATGCCGGAACCATGATCAAAGTGTTGGAGCTTGACCTCGCCGAGGATATTGGTCCCCTATGTGCGTTTCTGCGCGCAAGGGGCGTGGCGCTGCGGGTTGTCGAATCGGAGGGGCGTCAGCAGCTGTGGGTGGCCGATCCTGAGCTGAGTCAGGCAGTGCTCGATGCCTATGCCCGCTACCGCCAGGACCCTGGGTTGAGAAACCATCTGGCGGAGTATCAGGCCCGACAGGTGCCACAACGCGCTGCGCCGGGTATATTGCAGCAGGCGCGGCAATTTCCTATGGTGTTGGGGCTGCTCGTAAGTTTGTTGCTGGCAGGGCTCTATACGGGGTTTGGGCATGCGCTGGGTGTTCGGGCATTTGTCATGGTCGACTTTTTCGACTTTACCCCGGATCAATTGACTGGGGGGCTTTGGCCGGAATTGATTCAGACGCTTCGGGCCGGTGAGTGGTGGCGACTGATTTCGCCTGCCTGGTTACACTGGGGGCTGATTCATTTTTTGTTCAACGCGCTGGGTCTCTGGATTTTTGGTCGTTCGCTTGAAATTGTATTGCGGCCTGCCGGCTTGTTTTCCCTGGTGATTGCATCGGCACTGATCAGTAATCTGGCGCAATTTGCCGTCAGTGGTCCGAGTTTCGGTGGTTTTTCAGGTGTGGTCTATGCCTTGATCGGTGCCCATCTGGTCGGGCGGCGTTTGCGACCGGATCTGCCGCTTTGGATGCCCTCTGCTCTGATCGGATTTGCGCTGTTCGGATTATTGGTCGGTCTCAGCGGCCTGACCGAACTGGGAGGTGTCAATTTTGCCAATGCAGCCCATCTGGGGGGCTTCCTCAGTGGTCTCGTTATCATGTTCCTCGCTATCATTGGGCGAGTGGGGCTATTTAAAACATCGTGAGTTGTGGAGATTCTTAAACATGTCGCCAGATAATCCCGCTGATTTCAAGGGTGCTGCAAGTCAGCTTGCACCGGAGGTTGTTTCCCGTTTTCGGCAGGCGCTCGAATTAGGGCGGTGGCCGGATGGTCGCAAAGTGACGCCGGAGCAAAAGCAAATTTTGATGGAGTCTGTTTTATTGGCAGAAGCGGCTCAGGGCATGCCGATGGAGCAGCGAACCGGTTACATCGACACCGCTGGGCACAAAGGCAGGAAGAATAATCTTGAAACAGCTCATTCCGATCTGATTCACAAGGAATCCTGATGTCAGCGGTCTTTGAAGGTGATCTGCAGAAAATGCAGAGTCACAAAGCGCTGGATGATACCGTAAGTTATTCGCTGGTTTGTGGGACACACCGTATTCCTCTGGCGGAGCAACTCGGGCGTCGAATTCGGCTGGCCTTTTCCGGCAGCATTCACTGTATCCATTGTGGTAAAGCTACGCGCAAAAGTTTTTCACAGGGCTTCTGTTTTCCCTGTTTCCAGCGTTTGGCCCAATGTGATACCTGTATTATGTCCCCCGAAAAATGCCATTTTCCGGCAGGCTCCTGCCGTGAGCCGGACTGGGCTGAGACCCATTGTCGGGTGCCACACATTGTTTACCTGTCAAACGCTTCCGGCCTGAAAGTAGGCATTACACGCGAAACTCAAATGCCCACGCGATGGATTGATCAGGGGGCTGTGCAGGCCTTACCGGTGTTTCGCGTTCGTGAGCGGCGTCTGTCTGGCCTGATCGAGTCGGCCCTGAGAGAATTTGTCAGTGATCGAACTCAGTGGCAGCAAATGCTCAAGGGTGACCCGGTACTGCTCGATCTCGCCGAATCTGCCAAGGGCCTGAGTGAACGAATCTCTGCGCGCGTGGGCGAAATCCGCCAGACGGAGGGTGACGGCAGTGTCGAAATGCTTCATCTGCCGGAGACTCGATTGCGCTATCCTGTCTTGACTTATCCGGCCAAAATCAAGAGTCTGAATCCTGAAAAAACACCTACGCTGGAAGGTGAGCTGCTGGGCATAAAGGGGCAATACCTGATACTCGACAGCGGCTGCCTGAATATTCGAAAACACACGGGCTACCACGTTACCGCGACCCTCGACTAAGGATGTACCTTGAAAGACCATCAGCCTGTTACGCATTACCTGAAAAACTATGAACCGCCTTCTTTCGAGGTTGACGAAACGATCCTGCTGGTGCAGCTCTACGAGGAGGGTGCACGTATCACATCGACCTTGCACCTTCGTCGCCGGGAAGGTACAGATCCCCGACAGCCAGTGGTCCTGGATGGCGTCGATCTGGTCCTTGAGAACATTCGCCTGAATGGGCGTCTTCTGGCCGCAGAAGAATATCACCTAAGTGAAACGGCGCTGCTCATTCATGGCGTTCCGGATGCGTTTGAGCTCATTACGACGACCTGGATCAAACCCCAGGAAAATACTTGTCTGGAAGGTTTGTACCGGTCCAGCTCACTCTTCTGCACCCAATGTGAAGCGGAGGGATTCCGGCGGATTACCTACTACCCTGATCGTCCGGATGTGATGGCGCGCTTTCGGGTTACGCTGGAGGCGGATCGGGAGCGCTACCCGGTTTTACTTTCAAACGGCAATCCCTTGGCAGAAGGCGACACCGCTGGCGGTCGACACTGGGTGACATGGGAAGATCCCTTCCCCAAGCCGGCCTATCTGTTTGCACTGGTTGCGGGGAAGTTAGAGTGGCTGGAAGACTCGTATACCACCGCGTCGGGGCGAGAAGTACTGTTGCGTATCTATGTCGAGGAAGGCAACTTATCACGCTGTGATCACGCGATGGCCAGCCTGAAGCGCTCAATGCGCTGGGATGAAGAGGTCTACGGGCGCGAGTACGACCTTGACCGTTTCAATATCGTGGCGGTCAGTGACTTTAATATGGGCGCCATGGAGAATAAAGGGCTCAATATCTTTAATGCCTCCTGTGTTCTGGCCAATCCTAAGACCGCAACCGACCAGGCCTTCCAGCGTATCGAAGCAATCGTGGCTCACGAATATTTTCATAACTGGTCGGGTAACCGCGTCACCTGCCGCGACTGGTTCCAGCTGAGCCTTAAAGAAGGCTTTACCGTGTTTCGTGATGCGGCCTATACGGCAGATCGTTATGGTCATGCGGTCAAGCGAATTGATGATGCAACACTGATGCGGACGCAACAGTTTGCGGAAGATGCCGGTCCGATGGCCCATCCCATTCGTCCCGATTCCTATATGGAAATTTCTAATTTCTACACGCTAACGATCTATGAGAAGGGTGCCGAGGTTGTCGGTATGCTCCATCGATTACTGGGTGCCAAAACCTTCCGACAGGGTTCGGATCTCTATTTCAGTCGTCATGATGGGCAAGCGGTAACGACAGAAGACTTTGTGGCCTGTATGGAAGATGCCAGTGGGCGCGACCTGGGGCAGTTCCGTAACTGGTATCGCCAGGCGGGCACGCCCCGTCTGGAGCTTGCCGGAGCCTACGATACGGATCGTCAGCGTTTTACGTTGAATGTAAAACAATCTACGCCCCCCACGCGAGGGCAGCCGATTAAAGTGCCACTCCACATCCCTCTGGAAGTTGCGTTGTTTGACGGCCAGGGTAGGTTAATGGCGGAGACGCATCAGGTATTGGAGGTGCGGGAGTCGGAGTCCTCATTCGAATTTGAAAGGGTCAGCGCCCGGCCGGTTATCTCACTTTTACGCCACTTTTCTGCGCCGGTGAAGGTGCATTACCCCTACACCCGTCAGGAACTCTGTCTGTTGATGGAGCACGACACCGATGGATTCAGCCGCTGGGATGCCGGTCAGACGCTGGCGCTTGAGCTACTGATGGAGCAAATCGCACGCGTCGGTAAAGGTTTGTCTGTCGAGTTGGATTCAACCTTTGCCATGACCTGGTGCGGGCTCCTCGAAAATAGGTCACTGGACCGTGGGTTGTTGGCGCGTCTGATCCAGATTCCTTCCCTGGCGTTGCTGGCCGAACGACTGGAGAGTATACCGGTTGACGCCATGCTGGAGGCCCGCGAAGCCTTTGTGACGCTGCTGACACGGCAGGCGATGCCACACTTGTGGGCGTTGTACCAACGGCTGTTGAGCGAAGAGATCACCAACCCTGAGGATTTAAGCCCTGCAGCCATGGGGCGCCGGGCCCTGAAAAACCAGTGTCTCTCTCTCCTCTGCGGCATCGATCATCCCGAGGCCTTGCAAGCGGCGTTTGAGCAGCAGCGGCGAGCCGTTTTAATGACAGAAGAGCAGGGTGGACTCAGCGCCTTGCTGCAGAGCCAGGATCGACCTCAGACCGTTGCGGCGTTGGCCGCCTTTGAGCAGCGTTGGCTGGATGATCCACTGGTCATGGAATCCTGGTTTTCACTCCAGGCGGCCAGTCAGCGCTTCAGTGGTCTTGAGCATATTCAGTCCCTGACGCAGCATGCGCGATTTTCTGAGCGTAACCCGAACAAGGTACGCGCTGTGATCGCTACTTTTGCCGCACAAAACTGGAAAGCCTTCCATAATCGTGATGGAAGTGGGTATGCTTTCCTGCAGGACTGGATCTTGCGTCTGAATCGACTCAATCCTCAAATTGCTTCGCGCCTCGTCACACCGCTGACGCGTTGGCGGAAGTACACACCCGAGCGATCAACCCTCATGCAGGCGGTTTTGCAGCGTCTCATGAAGGAGAAAGATCTATCCAGCGACGTCTACGAGTTGGTCTTCAAGAGTCTGGAGTAAAAATCTCCAAGACACTGATTAGACAAACAAACGGGATGGTCTAAGCTAAACAGACAAGCTTGTCTGGTCTAACCAGGGTCGGCGGGGTGCTGCCGACTTGTTATGAAACGTTTCGCCTTGGGAATGCATATGCTCCGAAACTTGAAACCTGTCTTGTGTATCCTGCTGTCTGCTGTGTCGCTATCCACCGCCGTTCTGGCTGAGGTCAGCGCACAGGAAGCCGCACGGTTAGGTAAAGATCTCACGCCCTTTGGCTCACCCGTCAAAGGCAATGGAAAAGATATTCCGGATTGGACGGGCGGTATTACGACGCCTCCCAAAGAGTATACCGTGGAAGGCCAGTTCCACCCGGACCCCTTTCCGCAAGATAAGCCTGTACTGACGATTAATAACGAAAATAAGGGCCCTCACCTGAAATATCTCAGTGAAGGCCTCAAAGCCCTGCTAGAGGCTAACCCAAAGACCTTCAATATTCCGGTGTACGAGACCCGGCGCACATCGAGTATGCCACAGTGGGTCTACGACAACACCCGTAAAAATGCCACATCCTCAAGCCTGACCCGGGGTGGGAACGGAATCAAGGGGGCCTACGGCGGTATCCCATTCCCTATCCTGCACGGTGACAGCACTACTCAGGCACTGCAGGCCATGTGGAACCACATTACCCGGTGGCGTGGCGTCTACGTGACACGTCGTTCGGCTGAGGCGATTGTCCAGCGTAATGGTACCTTTAACCTGGTGGAGTCCCAGCAAGAGGTGTTCTGGAACTTTTTCAACCCGGAGGGGAATGAAAAGTCACTGGATAACATCCTGTTTTACTATCTGTCTTTTATCACCGCACCGTCGCGACTGTCCGGCGACGCGATTCTTATCCATGAAACGCTGGACCAGATTGAAGAGCCGCGTCAGGCCTGGGGGTACACCGCCGGGACCCGTCGTGTGAAAAAAGCGCCCAACCTGGCGTTTGACTCGCCGATTGTCACAGGCGCAGATAACCTGCGGACGGCGGATGACACCGATATGTTCAATGGTTCGCCTGAGCGATATAACTGGAAGTACGGCGGTGTCCGTGAAATGTACATTCCTTACAACAGTTATAAAATTGCTCAGCAGGGGCTCAAGTACAGCAAAATTATCGGTGCATCCCATGTGAACCCTGAGGTCACACGATTTGAAAAACACCGCGTGCATGTCATTGAGGCGACGCTTAAGAAAGGTAAACGCCATATCTATGGCCAGCGGGTCTTTTATATTGACGAAGACAGCTGGAGCATTGCCATGATTGATCAGTACGACCAGCGCGGCCAGATGTGGCGGGTCAGCATGGCGTTTCTCAAGAATTTCTACGAACTGCCGGGTGTGTGGACCGCTTTGGACGCATTCTATGATCTGATCGATCGTCGCTATCATTTGCAAGGGCTGGATACCGAGGAGCCGCAAACGCGCGTGTTTGCGTCCGAAGCCCCAGGTAATGTTAAACGTTATTTCAGTGCACAGGGACTACGTCGTCTGGCGAAGAAATAGTTCAGCTGAGGAGCCTCTATGAAAGTAATGAAACCGTTCGCCCGTGGAGTGGGTGCCATTCTCCTGGGTGTCGTGCTGGCCAGTCCGTCTTGGGCGGGCCGAGCCGGCGATGTGCTTGAATCGGAGGCTGTGCCCAGTGATATGGCTGCCTTGTCACTTTTGCTGGATGTCGAGAAAGCCGGTAGTCGCCTTGTGGCTGTCGGCGTTCGTGGCCACATTGTTTACAGTGATGATGATGGCAAAACCTGGGCGCAAGCCAAGGTCCCGGTTCAGGTTTTGCTCACAGGCCTGAGTTTTGCGGATGCGCAAAATGGATGGGCCGTTGGCCATGGGGCGGTCATTCTTCGGACGCGTGATGGCGGCCTGACCTGGGAAAAAGTGTTTGACGGAAACAAAGCGAATTCCGATGTTATCGAGGCAGCACGGAGGCTGGTGACCGAGCTTGAGGAAAAGGTCGCAAACGCGTCGGATGCTGAGCGGGGCGACCTGGAGTATCAGCTCGAGGAGGCGACGTTCGCTGCAGAAGATGCCGAAGCGGATTCTGAGGCCGGAGCGACCAAACCGCTTCTGGATGTTTGGTTTCGCAATGCGAACGAAGGCTATGTCGTAGGGGCATATGGTTTGTACTTTGGCACCAAAGACGGTGGCGAAAGCTGGCAATACCTGGCTCCGACACTTCCCAATCCGGATCACTTTCACCTGAATGCCATAAACGCGCTCGCGGATGGGACGATGTTTATCGTTGGCGAGGCCGGTCAGATATTCCGATCCGTTGATCAGGGGGCGACCTGGAGCAAAATGGAGAGTCCCTACGAGGGTTCACTGTTTGGCGTAAATGGAACCGGGATACCTGGCCAGGTGCTGGCCTTTGGACTCAGAGGCAATGCATTCCGCTCTGAAGACAATGGCGTGAGTTGGGTTGAAGTGGCCAAAGAGATCACGGAGACCCTCATGAGTGGGACGGTAGGAGACGCAGGACGTCTGGTGCTGGTCGGTAACAGCGGTATGTTATTGGTTAGCAGTAATGGTGGGCAGACATTCGGCGCGCATCCTCGGGAAGACCGTATGTCGCTGACTGGCGCTCTGTTCCTCTCCGCAGATCGGTTGTTGCTCGTGGGTGAGGGTGGCGTGAGTGTGATCCGCGGAATTGCGCAGCTGAACTAATTGGAGTGGGCGAACGAGCATGACAAATAAACTACATGATCATGGGGATCACTTTCTGGCAACACCGAAAGCCGAGCCTTTCCTGGAGCGCTTGATTTTCAATAATCGGGCTCTAATTATTCTGATTTTCGTCGCGTTAACCGGTTTCCTCGGTTATAACGCATCACAGATCAAACCGGATGCCTCGTTTGAGAGACTCATCCCCCTGAAGCATGAATTTATTCAGAACATGCTGGCCAATCGCGATGATCTGGAAAATCTGGGGAACTACATCAATATTGCGGTTGCCGCGAAAGACGGTGATATCTTCAGTGAAGATTACATGGAGACCCTCAAGCAGATCACCGATGAAGTGATCTTTCTGCGGGGAGTGGATCGTGCCGAAGTGAAGTCCTTGTGGACTCCGAATATTCGTTGGGTGGAGGTTACGGAAGAGGGCTTCCAGGGGGGCACTGTCATCCCGGATGGCTACGACGGATCCGAGGACAGTCTTAAACTGCTCAGAGAAAACATTCTGCGCTCAGGTGACGGCCGTCGATTAGTTGCGGATAATTTTCAGTCTTCGATTGTTTATGCTCCATTGTTAGAGATTGATCCTGAAACCGGCAAAGCGCTGGACTACAGAGCCTTCTCGGAAGAACTCGAAACGAAGATTCGTCAGAAGTTCATGGGGCAAAACCCAAACATTTCGATTCACATTGTCGGATTCGCCAAGAAAGTCGGTGATCTGATCGAGGGGATTAAATCGGTTGCTCTGTTTGCGCTGGTAACGCTGGTGCTCGCCCTCGTGCTGCTATTTCTCTATTCGCGTTGCATAGCAGGAACACTGATTCCCATTATCTCCTCGTTCATCGCAGTTATCTGGCAGCTAGGTTTGTTGCGGTTATTAGGTTTTGGTCTGGACCCCTACTCAGTGCTCGTACCATTTCTGGTTTTCGCGATTGGTATCAGTCACGGTGTGCAAATTGTTAACCAGGCAGGCGCCGAAGCGGCGAAGGGCTACGACTCCCTGACGGCATCGAGACTGGCCTTTCGCGCGCTGTACGTGCCGGGGATGTTGGCTTTGCTGTCGGATGCCATTGGTTTTCTAACCCTGCTATTCATCGAGATTGATGTTATTCGAGGGTTGGCGATCGCAGCCAGTATCGGAGTGGCAGTTATCATTGTGACCAACCTGGTCTTGCATCCGGTTATTCTTTCATATACTGGAATCAGTAAAAGTGGTCGCAAACACGCACAGAATCTGGAAGAGAAAGTTGATAAGAAGTGGGTGTGGATGTCCTACTTTTCCCATCCGTCTGTGGCTCCGATTTCCGTGTTGATCGCGATTGTGGGAACCGGATTGGGTATCTACTACAAGCAGGATCTCAAAATCGGTGACCTTAATCCGGGTGCTCCAGAGTTGCGCCCTGACAGTCGCTACAATACTGATAATAATTTCATCATCAGCAACTACAGTACCAGCTCAGACATCATGGTGATCATGGTTAAAACCGAGCCGGAAAAATGTTCGACGTATCCTATTTTGCGGGCAATTGATCGCCTGCAATGGCGCCTGGAAAATACCCCAGGTGTGCAGTCGACCGGCTCGCTGGTGACGGTTTCCAAGCTTGTGACTAAGGCACTTAACGAGGGCAACCTGAAATGGTTTGAGCTGTCACCCAGTCAGCAAGTTATAAACTCCTCCATTCAGCGAGCCCCCTCTGGTCTGGTTAACACAACCTGTAGCATGACGCCAGTCGTAGCGTATCTGGAAGACCACAAGGCCGAAACGCTCAAGAAAGTGGTCGAAGCCATCCAAACGTTTGCAGCGGATTACCAGAATGAGTCGTTCCAGTTCCTGTTGGCTGCCGGGAATGCCGGGGTTGATGCAGCGACCAATGAAGTGATTGATAAAGCCAATAACCAGATGCTGATTTTCGTCTATGCAGTGGTCAGTATTATGTGCTTTATCACCTTCCGGTCTATTCGAGCGGTGATTTGTATCATCGTACCGCTGGCGCTTACCTCTGTCTTGTGTGAGGCGCTGATGGCTCAATTAGGTATAGGGATCAAGGTTGAGACATTACCCGTTATCGCGTTGGGGGTCGGCATAGGTGTGGACTACGGCATCTATATTTACACCAAGTTTGAAAAGGTATTGCTAGAGGGCAAGAGTCTACAGGATGCTTACTATGAGACCCTGCGCTCGACAGGTCGTGCGGTTGCCTTTACGGGATTAACCTTGGGTATCGGTGTGTTCACCTGGATTTTCTCGCCGATTCAATTCCAGGCAAACATGGGCTTGTTGTTGTTCTTCATGTTCATTTGGAACATGGTTGGGGCGCTCTGGTTATTGCCTGCGCTGGCGCGCTTCCTTTTGAGACCGGAAATCATGGTCGCCAAAGCAAAAGCGGCGGAAGCGGCACTCGCCTCGGGTCAATCATAATCCAGCGAGTCCCATCGGGCCTCTATATAAGCCTGCCATGTGGCAGGCTTTTTTATGTGCGCCCAGCATGGGCGCGTTCCTGCGGGTGCAAGTCCCGCTGCAAGCTGGTCACAGCGAGCAAAGTGAAGCGCAACTGCGTGAGGGCGACCGAGCGTGGGAAGGAAGCGTGGAGCGTAAATCGTGAGCCGATGAACAAGAACCGCATAGAAGGCGTTGCCGAGCAGGGCGAGTGGGCATAAAACCACGAAGCTCTTGTGACCAAGGCGAGGCGACGGCCATGCCGGAGCGAGAAGTCAGCAGAGGTCGTAGTAGCTGTCAGTCTGAGGCGAAGGACCGAACGAGAGTAAGTGACCGAGGACATGTGTGATGTCAAAGGCCAAGCGTCAGATGCCGGAGTTGTCCGGGCGGGTAAATACAGCGCAGGGTAGCGGCGCTGACGCGACAGAACCTGCAGGCAGCGTGGAAGCAGGTTAAGGCGAACAAAGGGGCAGCGGGTGTGGATGGGCTCGATATCGAGCAAACCGCGCAGGTGCTGCGAACCCGATGGCCAGATATCCGCCAAGCGTTACTGACAGGCCGCTACCGGCCAAGTCCGGTACGCAAAGTCATGATTCCCAAACCGGATGGCAGTCAGCGTGAACTGGGGATACCGACGGTCCTTGATCGGCTGATCCAGCAAGCCTTGCTGCAAGTCCTGCAACCCCTGATCGACCCCACCTTTAGTGAGCACAGCTACGGCTTTCGTCCCGGCAGGCGGGCGCATGATGCGGTGAAGGCCGCACGGCGCTACGTGCAATCCGGCAAGCGTGTAGTGGTGGATGTTGACCTGAGCAAATTCTTTGATCGGGTCAACCACGACATTCTGATGAACCGATTGAGCAAGCGCATCGAGGATGCCGGAGTCCTTCGGCTGATCCGAGCGTACCTGAATGCCGGGATTATGGAGGGAGGTGTGGTGGTGGATCGGCATCTGGGCACGCCGCAGGGCGGTCCGCTGTCGCCATTACTGGCGAATGTGCTGCTCGACGAAGTGGATAAGGCGTTGGAGGCGCGCGGACACAGCTTCGCGCGCTATGCTGACGACTGCAACGTCTACGTTGGCAGTATGGCTGAGGCACCGGCTGAGGGCGATACAGCTAAAGCAGTGGAAGCGTTCCAAAACGATCTATCGGGAATTGAAGGCATTGGGAGCGACTGAGACTGTGGCCAGTCGTGTTGCAGGTAACAGCCGTTGCTGGTGGCGCAATAGCCGCGGTTCGCTCAACACTGTTTTGACGATCGCGTACTTTGATCGGCTGGGGCTTCCAGGACTGTCATGACCTCAAACTCTCGAACCGCCCGGTGCGGACCCGCATGCCGGGTGGTGTGGCAGGGGAGCAGTCAGTTAGACTGCCCCCTATGCCAATTTTTTTTGCTTCTCAGGTCTGTCGCCATTGCTGAAGGTTGTAAGGAGTTGTTCGATATAGCTATAGGAAAAATGTGCCTAATAGGAATAAACACTATAATTTAAATATGATTTCATGGAGCATACACTGCAGTCATTCATGTGGTGACTGGGGGAGATTGAAAATGGGATGGGTTGGGCAAAGCGCAATGAAATGCTTAAATAATCGGAACATGCGCATCGTGACGACGTTAGTGCTGAGCTGGACGGCGGCGTCTGTCTATGCGGAGGGTGCAGCGCTACGCTTTGCTTATATCCCCGTCAGTGCTTCACATGGCGCACAGGAGGCGATGGTCGTTAAATCGGGCAGTTGGCTCAGGCAGCGCAACCTGAGTCACGGGGCGATCCTGATCGAGCACCCTCAGGGGACATTGCTCTATGACACCGGTTTGGGCCGTGAGGTTGATCAGCAGTACGAGGAAAACAGTGCCTGGGCCAAGGCGCTGTTTGGTTATACCCAGGTAACCCCTGTGGCAGATCAATTTGAGGCACAGGGTTTTGATTATCGCCAACTCAAAGCCATCATTCCCTCCCATCTTCACTGGGATCATGCCAGTGGTCTGGTCGATTTTCCTGGCGTGCCCGTGTGGACCCAGCCAGAAGAACTGGAGGCTGCAAAAAAGGGGCGCCCGCCCGCATACCTGCGTTCGCAGATTGACGACCCAAGGATCAATTGGGTGAAACTGACGCTGGATCTGAAGCCTTTTCTGGGCTTTTCCCGGAGTAAAGATATTTTTGGTGATGGCCGGGTCGTGCTGGTTGATCTTGCGGGACACACGCGGGGGCAAACCGGGCTGTACCTGTCATTGAGCAGTGGCCAGAATTACCTGTTTATCGGGGATGCCACCTGGACACAAAAAGGCGTCGAGGACAATATGCCAAGACCGGGTTTCGTGCAGTGGCTGGTGGGTGTGGATGCGGATCCGGAGGGTGCTCTTAATCAAGTTGCAGCACTGCATAAGCTGCAACAGCAGTATCCCAGATTGACGATCGTGCCTGCACATGATGAATTCACCGCGGCCAGACTACCGCATTATCCTGAGTTTGCAGAATAGTTATGGATTTACGTGGCCTGCGTTATTTTGTATCAGCGGTTGAAACCGGTTCTATCACCGCTGCTGCAGAGCGTTGCCACGTTGCGCAACCTTCAATCACCCAAGCTATCGGTAAACTGGAAGACGAGTTAGACACTCGCCTCTTGAGTCGGGGGCGTCGCGGTGTGGAAGCAACGCCAGATGGTCATGCACTTTATCGCCGGGCAGTGGTTCTCCTGGGACAATCTGCGGCGATCGTTGATCACTTTCGGCATCGAAAAAATCGCCCTGCATTACGTTGTCGGCAGGATGTGGTGCTGCCGACCCAGCGGATGCAGGCTCTGTTGATGCGCCTGGCTCCGCTTATGCAAACAAATCAGATGCATTTCAGTCGAACCTTCGAGCAGCCCGATCTTACCCTGTGTCGGCCTGAGTCGGCGCCAGTAGGGCACACCTTTATTCCGCTTTGGCAAGACGAGTATTGTCTGCTGCTACCCATAGGACATTCATTGACCTATGAGCCGTCACTCTCGATTCAGGATCTCAACCGTTTGCCCATGATTGAGCGCACCTTCTGTGAAATGTTACCGATGTGGGAGCAGTTTCGGGCATCACACAACCTTAAGCCCGACATCGTTGCGAGCTGCGATGAAGAGGATCTTGCACTTTTGCTGGTTGAAACGGGTGTGGGAGCTGCGCTAGCGCCGTTTGCTGAGGATCTTCACAGTGGGAGGCAGTTGGTCAGCATCCCATTATCCCGTATTCGCGGAGCACCTCCGGTCGCGAGGCAGATCGGTGTGGCGCTGGCGCCTGAATTCAGAGGGCGGGCGTCAGTTGTCGACCTACTTAAAGATTGACTGACTACCGGATGCCCTCTATTCAGTCGCGTCTGGCTGCACAGTATTTTGGCTTTAGGCCTCGCCTTTGATATGATCTCGACCCCTATTATTGCATTCAAGTGGTCTTTGGTAGCGACCACCACTGAACAGGAACTGTATTTATGCCTCTGATAACCCTGCCTGATGGCAGTCAGCGAAGTTTTGATCACCCCGTCACTGTCATGCAAGTTGCGGAGTCCATCGGCCCGGGTCTGGCCAAAGCGGCCCTGGCGGGCAAAGTAGATGGCACCCTGGTGGACGCTTCACATCTGATTGAGAATGATGTCGCACTGGCGATTGTGACCGAGCGTGACGCTGATGGCGTTGACATTATTCGTCATTCCACCGCGCATTTGCTGGCAATGGCCGTGCAAAGCCTTTTTCCAACGGCACAAGTGACCATTGGTCCGGTTATTCAGGACGGCTTTTACTACGATTTTGCCTTTGAGCGCGCGTTCACGCCTGACGATTTACAGAAAATTGAAGCGCGGATGAACGAGCTGTCTTCAGCGGATCTTGCGGTCAGTCGCTCATTGATGAGTCGTGATGATGCCGTTGCCCTGTTTGAGAAGATGGGGGAAAAATACAAGGTTGAGATCATTCGGGATATTCCCAGCAATGAAAATCTCAGCTTCTACTCGCAAGGCGATTTTATTGACCTGTGCCGTGGGCCACACGTGCCCAGTACCGGCAAGCTGAAAGCCTTTAAACTGACAAAAGTGGCTGGCGCCTACTGGCGTGGTGACTCTAAGAACGCCCAGCTTCAGCGTATTTATGGTACAGCCTGGGGTAATAAGAAAGACCTATTGGCCTACCTGCAACGCATCGAAGAAGCGGAAAAACGGGATCACCGTAAAATTGGCAAAAAGCTCGACTTGTTTCATATGCAGGAGGAGTCGCCTGGCATGGTGTTCTGGCACGCCAACGGCTGGACGCTATATCAGGCCGTTGAACAGTACATGCGTGCTCAGTTGCGTCGTCGCGGGTATCAGGAAATCAAAACGCCTCAGGTCGTCGAACGCACCTTGTGGGAACGTTCAGGTCACTGGGACAAGTTCCGCGACGATATGTTTACAACCAACTCGGAAGATCGTGACTATGCGATCAAGCCGATGAATTGTCCTTGTCACATTCAGGTCTTCAATCAGGGCTTACGGAGTTACCGCGAGCTGCCATTGCGACTGGCCGAGTTTGGATCCTGCCACCGGAACGAAGCCTCAGGTGCGCTGCACGGCCTGATGCGTGTGCGCGGCTTCGTACAGGACGATGCCCATATTTTTTGTACAGACGACCAGATCCAGGAAGAAGTCGCCCGATTTATCGACTTCCTGCACGACGTTTATGCAGATTTCGGCTTTACGGATGTCATTTACAAACTCTCGACACGGCCAGAGCAGCGGGTCGGTTCAGACGAAGACTGGGATCGCGCAGAGAAGGCTTTGGCGGACGCCTTGGATGCCAAGGCGCTGCCCTGGGAGTTACAGCCGGGGGAGGGCGCATTTTATGGTCCCAAGATAGAGTTTTCCCTGAAGGACTGTATTGGCCGGGTATGGCAGTGCGGCACGATTCAGGTCGATTTCTCAATGCCGGGACGTTTGGGTGCTGAGTATGTCGCCGACGATCAGAGGCGCAAAGTGCCGGTTATGCTGCATCGTGCGATTCTCGGTTCTTTCGAACGCTTCATCGGGATTTTGATCGAACATTTTGAGGGGGCGTTCCCGACCTGGCTGGCGCCGACGCAAGTTGCCGTACTTAATATTACGGATCGACAGGATGAAGCATGTCAAAAAGTTGCGGAAATTTTGAATAATAAGGGGTTCAGGGCTAGTCTGGACTTGAGAAATGAGAAGATCGGCTTTAAAATCCGCGAGCACACGCTTAGCCGTGTACCTTTTTTAATTGTCATCGGTGATAAAGAGGTCGAAAACGGAACGGTTGCTGTACGGACTCGTCGCGGGGAAGACCTCGGAGTCATGGCAATTGATACGTTTGTCGCCCGACTTGAGCAGGATGTCCTGCTCAAGAGCCGCGGGCAAAACCAGTAACCTGAATGGAGATTTAACGATTAAGCGCGCACCACAAGGCAAAGACAGGCCAAAAATCAACGACAATATTGATGCCAAGGAAGTCCGATTAATAGCCGCAGATGGCTCCCAGGTTGGGATCGTGCCACTGGCTGAAGCCTTGAGGAAAGCGGAGCAGGATGAGCTGGATCTGGTACAGATTGCCGATTCAGATCCGATTGTCTGCAGAATCATGGATTACGGCAAAAAAATCTTCGAAGACAAGAAGCAAAAAAACGCCGCCAAGAAAAAGCAGAAGCAAGTTCAGGTGAAAGAAATCAAGTTTCGTCCAGGGACGGAAGAGGGAGATTATCAGGTAAAACTGCGCAACCTGATACGTTTCCTTGAAGATGGGGACAAGGCCAAAGTTACGATTCGCTTCCGCGGTCGTGAAATGGCCCACCAGGAGCTAGGAATGCAACAGCTGGAGCGTCTTGAAAAAGACCTCGAGGCCTACGGCGTGGTCGAACAACGACCGAAGCTGGAAGGTCGCCAGGCTGTGATGGTGCTGGGCCCCAAAAAGAAGAAGTAAACCACAGCGGCACTGCGGTTTGCTTAATTACATATTACCTACGAATGCGGAGTAGTAATTTATGCCAAAGATGAAAGTAAAAAGTGGTGCAGCCAAGCGGTTCAAAAAGACCGCTAACGGCTATAAGCACCGTCAGTCCTTCACCAGTCACATTCTGACGAAGAAGAGTACCAAGCGTAAGCGTCATCTGCGTCCCAAGAAGCAGATCGCTGGCGTGGACGTTCCAGCCGTAAAACGTATGCTCGGTCACTAACAGGAAGGAGGATTGAATCATGCCTCGTGTAAAACGTGGTGTAACGGCGAGTCGCCGACACAAGAAAATTCTGAATCAGGCCAAGGGTTATTACGGAGCACGCAGCCGTGTGTTTCGCGTAGCCAAGCAGGCGGTTATCAAAGCCGGTCAGTACGCGTACCGCGACCGTCGTCAGCGCAAGCGTCAGTTCCGCGCTCTGTGGATCGTGCGTATCAACGCCGGTGCGCGTGAGCTGGGTCTGAGCTACAGCCGCCTGATCAACGGTCTTAAAAAGGCCGAAGTTGAAATTGACCGTAAAGTTCTGGCTGATCTGGCCATGAATGAAAAAGCCGCCTTTGCTGCTGTGGTTGCCAAAGCGAAAGAGGCCCTGGCTTAATCGGACTCAAGGCACCCTAACAGCCTTTGGCTGGTAGGGGGTCGCACACATGATAGGGGATTAGGGCTGACCTAAGCCCCTTTTTTTATGGATTGGAGTGATTGCAATGCAAGACCTTGATGCCATCGTTGCCAGTGCCCGGGCTGATGTTGCCGCTGCCAGCAGCGAGCAGGCGCTAGAACAACTGCGAGTGGACTACCTGGGTAAGAAAGGCCAGATTACGGCGCGACTGAAGGATCTCGGTAAGCTGTCAGCTGAAGAGCGTCCGGCTGCGGGCGCCCTGATCAATCAGGCAAAGGAAGACGTTCAGGCGCTGATAAACTCAGCTAAGTCCCGTATGGCGGAAGCTGCACTGAATGACAAGTTGCAGGCAGAATCCATCGACGTCACCCTGCCGGGGCGTACGGAAGCACCGGGCTCGTTGCACCCGGTTACGCGCACACTCAACCGAATCGAAGATTTTTTCAGTCGCTGTGGCTACACTGTTGAGGAAGGTCCTGAGATCGAGGATGACTATCACAACTTCGAAGCACTGAATATTCCGGCGCATCATCCGGCCCGGGCGATGCACGATACCTTTTATTTCAATGCCTCTACCTTATTGCGAACGCATACTTCGCCTGTCCAGATCCGCACCATGGAAAGGGGGAAGCCGCCTTTTCGCATGATTTGTCCGGGGCGGGTTTATCGCTGCGATTCTGACATGACGCATACCCCCATGTTTCATCAGGTGGAAGGTCTTCTCGTCGATCGTCAGGTGAGTTTTGCAGACCTTAAGAGCACCATCGTCGAATTTTTACGCGAGTTCTTTGAGAAAGATCTGCAGGTACGGTTTCGTCCGTCGTACTTTCCATTCACCGAGCCATCTGCAGAGGTGGATATCGAATGGGGGCGGGACAGCGACGGTAGTATCCGCTGGCTTGAGGTGATGGGCTGCGGGATGGTGCACCCTAAAGTATTCCAGGCAGCTGGAATTGATCCGGAAACCTGGCGGGGCTTCGCCTTTGGGCTGGGCGTTGAGCGACTGGCCATGCTGCGCTACGGCGTGAATGATCTGCGCATGTTCTTTGAGAACGACATGCGTTTCCTGGAACAGTTTTAAGGGGCTGACATGAAATTCAGTGAACAATGGTTAAGAGAGTGGGTCAACCCTGTCCTGAGTCGGGAGGCGCTGACTCACCAGATTACGATGGCGGGGCTGGAAGTCGACGATGTGGAGTCGGTTGCGACAGCCTTCAGTGGCGTGATCGTCGCAGAAGTTCTGGACGTCGCTCCCCATCCTGATGCTGACAAACTCAGAGTGTGCCAGGTGAGTGACGGTCAGGCGACCTGGCAAATCGTTTGTGGTGCGGCGAATGTGCGGACCGGCCTTAAGGTGCCCATGGCGCAGATCGGCGCCACGTTGCCGGGCGACTTTAAAATCAAGAAAGCCAAACTCCGTGGGGTGGAATCAAATGGCATGCTGTGTTCTGAGCAGGAACTGGGCTTGGCTGACACGGCTGATGGCCTGTTTGAATTGCCTGCCAACGCGCCGGTCGGGCAGGATATCCGTGCCTACCTGGGCCTTGATGATGCCATCATTGATGTTGATTTGACACCCAATCGCAGTGATTGTCTGAGTGTGATGGGGATTGCGCGTGAAGTCGCGGCACTGAATGGCATGACCTTCAAGCCGCATGAGGTGCCGGAGGTTCATTTTAGTATCAATGATGAGTTCCCGATTCATTTGGATGCGCCAGAAGCCTGCCCTCGGTATGTGGGGCGAGTGATTCGCAATGTTGATTTGAATCGTCCGACGCCTTTGTGGATGGTTGAGAAACTTCGTCGCAGTGGTATTCGCAGCATCGATCCGGCGGTTGATGTCACCAACTTTGTCATGTTGGAGTTGGGGCAGCCCATGCATGCCTTCGATTTGGCCCAGTTGAATGGCGCCATTCATGTGCGCTTTGCCCGTGACGGAGAGACGCTGACGTTACTTGATGGTCAGACCGTGACCCTGGATGAGACAACTCTGGTCATTGCTGATCAGCAGAAAGTTCTGGCAATGGCGGGTGTGATGGGCGGTGAATTCAGCGGCGTAGCCGATGGAACCCGTGATCTGTTTCTTGAAAGTGCATTCTTCACGCCGCTGACGATCGTGGGGAAAGCGCGTAATTACGGCCTGCACACGGATTCCTCTCATCGCTTTGAGCGGGGGGTCGATTCTGATCACCAGCGTCGGGCCATCGAACGGGCAACCCGTTTACTGATTGATATTGTCGGCGGTCAGCCCGGGCCGGTTGTTGAAATGGTTAGCAAGCCACATTTGCCGGTGCGTGATGAAATTGAGCTCCGCCACCAGCGAGTCGATGATGTTCTGGGTATTCACCTGGATCGCACCCGTATTGAGGAAATATTGGCGCGTTTGGGTGTCACAGTCACGCGAGTGACCAAAGAAGGAGGGGTCTTTAAGGTTCCCTCTCACCGATTTGATCTTTCCATTGAAGTCGATTTGATTGAAGAGATCGGTCGGATTTATGGTTACAACAAATTGCCTGTGACGGAGCCAAAGGCGCGTCTGGCAATACCCTCTTTGCCGGAAGATCGTCTATCTGTTAGGGCGCTTAAGCAACAGCTGGTCGGTCAGGGTTTTCGTGAGGTGGTAACCTATTCCTTTGTGGATAGGGAGTCGCTTCGTCTGCTGACACCAATGCATTCCACCATTGAGTTGGCCAATCCCATTGCCAGCGATATGGCCGTTATGCGCACGACCTTGATCGCAGGCCTGATCAAGGCGGCGGGGTATAACCAGAATCGTCAACAAACCCGTTTGCGTCTTTTTGAAACGGGGCTCGCTTTCCACAGCTGGCAGGGCGAAATCGTTCAGGAGCCAAAACTGGCTGGGTTACTGGCGGGTGGTCGGTTGTCAGAGGGGTGGCTTAGCAGTAAAGAGAAAGTGGATTTCTTCGACTTGAAAGGTCAGGTTGAGGCGCTGTTGGCCCTGACCGGTAAACGCTATCAGTGGCGCAAAGGCGATCACCCTGCGCTGCATCCGGGGCAATCTGCAGAGATCTTGCTGGATGGCGCTGTCGTCGGCATTGCCGGAGCCTTGCATCCACAAATTGTAAAATCGCTGGATTTAAATGGCCCGACTTTTACCTTTGAGCTATGCTTGAACTCAATAGTGAAGGCTAAAGTGCCGAATTTTAGGGGAATTTCCAAATTTCCTGAAATTCGCCGAGATCTTGCTATCATTATTGATAAGGCCACCGATTATGCAGACGTTTCGGCTGTGATTGCTGAAAGCGCGGGTGAAAGCTGCGTCAGGCACAACTTGTTCGATGTTTACCTGGGTGAGAACCTGGGGGCAGACAAGAAGAGCCTGGCGGTCAGTATCGTGTGGCGGAACAGTGAGCGCACATTGCGCGATGAAGAAGTCACAGAAGCGTTCAATCACGTCATCAAGGCACTTGAAGGACGGTTTGGCGCATCGCTGAGGAGCTAAGTGTGTCCGCGTTGACTAAAGCAGATATGGCAGAACGACTCTACCAGGAAGTGGGTCTCAACAAGCGTGAGGCGAAGGAACTGGTCGAGGCTTTCTTTGATGAGATCAGAGCCGCTTTGAGTCATAACGAGCAGGTGAAGTTGTCCGGCTTCGGCAACTTTGACCTGCGCGACAAAAAGCAGCGTCCTGGGCGAAATCCCAAGACCGGTGAGGAAATTCCGATCACGGCGCGCAGAGTTGTGACCTTTCGGCCTGGACAAAAACTAAAAGCGAAAGTCGAAGCCTATGCTGGAACCCAGTCATAACGACGAACTGCCGGTCATACCCGGTAAGCGTTACTTTACCATTGGTGAGGTGAGTGAGCTTTGCAATGTCAAGGCTCACGTGTTGCGTTATTGGGAGCAGGAGTTCACTCAGCTGGCTCCGGTCAAGCGCCGGGGTAATCGCCGCTATTATCAGCGTCAGGATGTACTGATGATTCGTCAGATTCGCGGTCTTCTGTACGACCAGGGCTACACCATCGGTGGTGCAAAGCAGAAGCTTGAAGGCAGTGAGACAAAAGACGACTCAAGTCAGTCCAGGCAGTTGATTCGCCAGATGATTTTGGAGCTCGAAGAAGTTCTGGCGGTTTTAGAAAGATAGGGCTTTTCTTCCCATCCAGTTTTGGGTAAACTGCGCATCCGTTTTGAGGGGATGCCAGTTCTTCGGATATTTCCAAAAAACTCAGTCGGGGCGTAGCGCAGCCTGGTAGCGCACCTGTATGGGGTGCAGGTGGTCGCAGGTTCAAATCCTGCCGTCCCGACCAATCTTTTCAAGCACTTAGCAAAATGCTTTTCAACACAGTTTTTCCCTCGGTAAAAAATCGTCGCTCTGGTATCTAGATAGTATCTAACTGGTTTCGCCTCGCTTGTCTGGCTTGCCCCGCTACTTTAAATCCCTAGTTGTTGTTACGCTGTGATCAGATAGGCAATCGCCCAGCCCAAAGGCGAACCGGAAACGGGGTCTACAGACTCGCCACACATAGCGAATTGCCGCGCCTCTGCCTACCCGTAACAGGGGCATAGGCCGGAAGAACCTAAAGGGGTGGGGGTAGCGCATTGTACTTAAAACCAGACAGGGCTATCCTTCCCAGTTAATCAGCTCCCTCTCCTGTTCGAGTACGTGTAGAACTTGAGAGCGTACCCCCTTGTGAAGTCTTAGCCCTTCCTTGGGGGGCCTGATTCTCGCCAAACTCAGCCAAATCGCACAAACGAAAAACCCCTGCGACTCAAGCGTTACCCATTTCATCAAATCATCATTGACCGTTACGCAGTAACGAAGCATTCTATTGTTACTCAGTAACGGGGGAATCATCGTGGCAAAGACACCAGCACAACGGCAGGCAGACTACAGGGCAAAACGTGCATTTGCTGGCGGGGATGGCAATGGCGAAAGGCGGGTCAACACATGGATAAGTACAAGCGCCTTTTGCGCATTGGATAGGCTGGCTAATCGTTACGGCGTAACAAAGCGGGAAATACTGGAAAGGCTGATACTCTGTGAGGATGACAAGATAGTTTCAAGCCTCGATCCTGACTCACCAGAATGGGGTGTGTACTTCGACAAACAAGACGTTACGCAGTAACAACGCCCTTAATGAAGTGAACCAATATTCTCTTTATGACCTTGGGGAAGTAGAAAGGTTCAGCTCTCTCACTGATGTGCCCGGTGCGAAGGATGCCGAATCGCTAAAACGACCCCTCCTTCCTAACGTCCAGAACGACACCGGGGCCACCCAAGTGAAAACTAAGCAACACTCACGCAATTGTCAATTTGCGCTTTTGTCGTACGCAATGACGCCAGATTGCCCAAAACAAAAAATACCTGTACATTTTCTCAAAATGGCTACTTATCGCCCAACGGATAGACCGGCTAAACCTCAAGACAAAACCTGCCAACTGGTTATTTATTAACCTTCATTGGTTTTAACTGTCCGTTTGTCAGCTAATATTTAGCGCGCAATATTTAATCAATCCTCCAGCCAAGCGTTTGACGGTCAACAGATAACTATCGGCAACTTGTCCGGTGTTTCTGCTCACCTATCCCCCTTGCTCACCGCCACCGTGTCTGGTCGAGTATGTGAAGCAATGCGGCTTCCACTTCCGGTATCTTGGGTATGGCTTTGTTGCCGACAAGGTAACGCTGTTCGATGGGTTCTAATGGCGTGTTGGTCACTGCGGCAGCCTCAAGCAATCGGCCTATAAACTCGCGTGGCGTTGACGGATATTTGATTGCTAGCCGGTCTACCTGTTCAAACAGAAACAAGCTGGCAGCCTGTTCACGGCTCAGAATCTTGATAGATGAAGCGTTGTAGGTTTCGGTGTCGTGCTCGGTCATTTAATCGCCTATGAAGGTTAGTCTTTAGCCTGTCTGGGTGTGTTCAAACGGGCGTTTGAACGCTCAATTTCACTTTTATACCCCCCCCCTGTTATTTATGGTATTTCTGGTAAATATGGTAATTTTGGTTAAATTGGTAAATTTGGTAAAACTCAATAGCCGCAAGGGTTTCAGGGCATTTTCACACACACCAGACAGGCTAAAATCAAAAAGGCCCATTCTAAATTTACCAAAATTACCAATTTTACAGGGGGGGGTAAGCTGGCAGATTTCACCAGCTTTCATCCTCATCTTCGGCAACCAAAACCCTATGCCCGAATGACACTACCCGATAGGCTTTGACGTTCTTTTCACCGTTGACCAGCTCCCATTTGTGCATCGGGTTGAACGGGTTGTTTCCGGTGTACCGCTCCAAGGCATCAAGAATCTTCCGGCGAGGATAGGCGGCTTCTAATTGCACAGCTTTAACCAAGTCGCCCTTAGCAATGGTCTGGTTGCCCAGCACTTCACAGATAGCCGCTATCATTCCTGCATCAGCATCTAGCTGCCTGCTCTCACTGGCTTCTTCCCTTGCGACTTTGAGCGCCTCATCCTCGATACAGACCACGGAATCTAAAAGCTCGGTGTATGGCTGCCCCTCCTTTCTTGTGTATCGGTATGCCACCTTGGGTATGTTATCTCCCCTCACTTTCTCGCTGGTAAACTCAACTATCCGAGTGCCATTATCATCAGACAACACATCGACTATGTAGGCTGCGTCCAAATCCTGTATTGAATCGGCTGTACCGGCATGAACCAGCTTCCCGTCACCATTCCTGTGCTTGTTTGTATGGGCCAAAGCAATGACAGTACCGCCAGCACTGACAAAACTCCTGACAACGGTTAGGAAGGTTGTTTGTGCTTGCTTGTCCATCAGGTCAGTGAATTTCTTAAAGGTGTCCAGAATCAATACCGCGCCCCCTGCTTCCTGCTTGGCTGTCAAAGCCTCAAGAATTGCGGCAAGGTCGCTCGACTTAAAACCCTTATGACCGGGGGCCAACATTTGAAAGCCGTACTGTTCTGCAATCCTTATCTTGGAGACAAGCCCCTTGTAATGGTCATCCGCATTCAAGTAAAAGCATTTCTGCGGCTCGATAGCGCCTTCCTTGATAGCGTCAATCAGTAGTCGAAGCGTGATGAGTGTTTTCCCGCAGTTTGGCGGTGCGTAGAAAATTGTCGCCTGCCCCAGCAAGGCTAATCTGCCCAGTACAAAAACATCGAATTGCATTTTCAGCTCCATTTCTTTTGATTGCCCGTTTAAGGAAAAGCGTTTCAGCCACGACAAAGCCGATTCATCCTCACTGATTTCAATGCCGGTAAAATCCGATTGAGGGCTTTGAGAACGCATATACTCCCGCTGATTGTGCTGGGTAATGGTGATGCCATTGGGCGTCTTGTAGCTGTCTGCCACGGCCTTTACAGCCCCGTCGAAGTCTCCACCGTGTTCATGCGCCACGAACAAATCAAAGGCATCATGTGTGTGCTTGTCGGCCAGTGGGTCAGTAGATTGCGAGTGATGGGAGTAGTAACGACCATTCAGCAACACAACCCCAGGTATGCCGCTAGTACTGTTCGGGTGAAGCCATTTCCTACCGCGATTCCGGTAGCCGTAAAGCGGCAGCAAATCCTCAACCGTATGACCGTCATTGAAGGCCGCCACAGGGCTTATCTGGCCCTCCTTTAACTTAGCCTCTCTTGTCGGTGCAGCCTTGGGCTTTGCCGCCTCTATCGCGGCTACAGACGCTTTCAGCTCGTTATCCCAAGCGATTGCGCAACCCACAAATGAATGGTTAATGTCGTTCGGGTCTAATGCGTTGCCGGTCTGAATGTAGTGCTCATACTTCGCCTTACCAATCGCGGGAGCGTAGGCAATTTGCTGATTTCTGGTTGCGCAGTTGTCACCGTCGAGCCTCTGACATAGATACCCCTGCAAAGCGTTCCAGTGCTCCGTGTTGACGCTTTCACTTAGCTCGATGACTACCCGCCAGCGTCGGCCCTTATAGCCTTTCTCTGGGTCTGTAGTGCAGTGTGACAAGGTGCTGTAAATGGCGAACGATTCAACGCCCAATGCCTTCACCTTTGCCACCACACCAGACAGGCTAAGGTCTCCGGTATCAATGTCGGCAATCAGTAAGGTGTAGTTGTCATGCGCCTGTACAGCGTCCTTTGTCTTGCGCAGGGCGTCACTCGGCAGAATGAACGGGCATTGCTGTTTTGCCTGCTTCGGCGTTAAGCGAGAGAGGTCTACCGGTTTCCTGATTAGCTCAACCAGCTTATGCCAGTCAATGTAGCTAAAGTCGGCTGTTTGATTGTGGTTTCTGCCCCACATATACAAAGGGCTGGCGGTGGTGATGGTTTGTGGCATGTTCATACCTCACCACCGTTAGCCTGACTTATCAGCACATAACGGGCGTTGCGGTGGTTATGACCTTGCGCATTTGTGCTGGTTGTCCAGATCGTTTCGATATGGTTGCCAGATTCCCGCAATTCTCTAATGCGTCCAGCGGGGTGCATGACGTTCAATTCATCACGCGCTTGAATGGTGGTTATGCCTGATCCGCCAGCGGCCAACAGTGCGGCCTTGATCCTTTCTTGCTGCTCTTTTCTGCTGGTGTCGGTATAATTGGGATAGGTCTTTGGGGCTGCCGTTTCGGTGGCCTTTTCTTTTTTCATCTCAGCGCCCCCCGTTTCGTTCTGCAATTCGCTGGTCTATCCACGCGAACACTTCACTGCTCAGCCAGGCAACACGGTTGCCGCCTAGACTAATGGGTTTGGGGAACTTGCCTTCACTAATCAAAGCGTAAATTTGACTACGGGAAAGCGTTGTCTCGGATTGAACTTCAGGACGTTTGATCAGCTTGGGAAGGGCTGCGGACATTTTTTCGGGCATAACTTGCTCCAATTGGCATACAATTCAATGAATTGCCGACAAAAAAGCGGTCATGCGCGTTGTGCAGATGATAAGTGTGTGTGACTTTGCTCACAAATTAGCCACAATCTCAGCTTGTATTATGAGTACTCACGGTGCACACTTAGTCCCAGTTAAGGGAACTTAACGCAAACACGCATGCCACTTTGGTGGCGGCGCGGCGGGAGAGTGCGCCGAAGTTTGGTCGCCCAAGCGCACTCTCCCGATACTTACAACATCTTGTGTTCGATGCTGTGGGCACCACTATATCATGGGTTGCCACAGGCGTCTTACTTTGATGCTGTACGTCCATATAGTGTCTCAAAAATCTTCTCACGTACACTCCATATTCAACTCCAGTTGCTTTCTTGAGCTTTTATATTCCTATTTGTCAGGAAGTTTAAGCCGCTGATTTTCGTAGATATTCGCTTTTATTCGTAGTTATTCGCCTTTTAATCAAGCGAATTGAGCGGTAATTGATCAACATTAATTATCTGTAATGTTTTGGTGGGTGAGGTATTTTGGGTGCCACGACACGGTATCGCAGTGAAAGGAACCAAGTCAGGCCGGTGAGGTAACCGGCTTTTCGGGAGCTAACCTAGACTTGGTGTAACTGGTTATCGAACCTGATTTGCCGCCTTGATTTGTGCCGCACTATCCGCATGGATGGGGTACGGGATAGTTCGCTCATAGATTTCGTACAAGCTCGTACCACGACAACTTTCGCCAGTGTTGCGAAGCTGCTCAACGGCAGTTATCAGCATGGCAAGGTCAGCCAATAATTTAACCTCGGTCGATCTGTCCACCGCCTCAATAATCGCAAGTTCTTCCTGCTCATCAGCAACCACAGGAAGCACGTTGATAATCTGCACTGCGTGTTCTTTGATGAGCGGCAGTATTTCGCCCAACTGCCCCATCACTCCCGCCATGCGGTCAAACTGCTTCCGCTCATACTCAGTCAATGCTGGTTCCTGTATCGCGTTGGTTGTTACACTTGCTTTAGCCATAATTTGCGCCTCCTGTTAGGTGCGTTGTGGTTAGCGTCCTGAAACGGCGGCAACCGGATCAGGGCGCGCTTGTTAAGCTCGTTTCAGTGTTACTACTTTGTTCTCGTCTTGATTCACCAGAATATCAAGGCGCTGCCCTAGTCGCTGCCATGCCTCGCGCATTTCTGGCTCATACCGATGACGCTGGTATGTGCGTTTAACTTTATCTTCCTCAACGTGATTTAGGCAGCGTTCTGCTACTTCCGGTATGACACCTAAAGCAACCATCAGTGTTGCGCCTGTTCGTCGCAAATCGTGTGGCGTCCAGCTCCCGCCAGAAAGGAGTAGGGCGCTTTGCAGTTTGCTACGGCCTTTGAATCTGGCGTCATCTGGTTGGCGTTGTCGGTCTTTCAGTTGCTTTGTAATCGACTTGGTTGAGAGTGGTTCGTCACCGTCACGGTTTGGATAGCACCACGCTGGCGAATCTGATAACGCTTTCAGGCGCTCGAAACAGGACGCCGCGAATTGCGACAATATAATAGTGTGCGGCTCCTTATTCTTTGAATTGCTGGCGGGGATGAACCATTGTCCTTTCTCAAGGTCGATATGCTCCCACTTTGCTTTGCTCAACTCACCGATACGGCAACAGGTAGATAGTGCGATCCAAACGGCCAGTTCAGTTGTTTTCAATAATCCGGCGCTTGGCAACTGTTTTGCCAAATCTCTGATTTCATCTTCTGTCAGAACGCGGTCGCGCTCGGTGTCCGCTCCTGCAATGTCCGCCTTCTCCAAGTGCATAGTAGGATCGTCGTTAGTGATTTCCCTCGCTATGGCGAAACGGAACATTTGGCGCAATAGCGTAAATGTCCGGTTGGCTAGGCGTTTTGTACCTCGCTCCATTTGCTTGTCGGTAATCTGGGTGATATGCGCCTTGCTAATGTTGGTGGCGTAAAGGTGTCCAATTTCCGGCAGAACGTCCTTTTGAAAAATGCGTATAACCTCTTTGCCGCCGTCCTTGTGGTCTCTCAATTTTACCCGCCGCCACTGGTCAAAGAGGTCGCTAACCGTTTTCCTTGCGTCCAGTTCTCGCCTTTCCGCCTCTAACCTTGCTCGCTCGGCTTCCGCTTCCGCCTGCTTCAGTCTCTCGGCCTCAAGCTCGGCTTCGCGCGCCTTTTGTGCCTGCTCTTCAAGATACTCTCGAATATCCTTGATACCTGACTTGTGAAGCTCCGCCAGCTTTCGCGCTTCGACCTTGGCATCATCAACGGACATACCACCGTCACCCAAAAGGTAAGTGCCTATTGGGTAATTGATCTGCTTTGACTTGCTGTTGACGTATCGAAAGTAGAAAAGGCGCTCACCGCTCGGCGTAACCCGACCAACCAGGCTGCCGTGGCGATAGATTACTGACTCGGAAAACCATTTGTCCCGCGATTGGGGAGTGCTACGCATTTGACGGTCAGCTAACAATTTGCCCATATCGGCCTCGGTATCTATCCAGTATCTAGATGGTATCTAACTGGAGCCGGATTTGACAAGATAATCGTGGAACGGGGCGGACGTTAAAAGGGCAATAAATGGCCTAGAATGATCGTAAATTGCTGTAAAGTATAGGGAATAATGGATGATGATGGTTTGCGGTGGATCGTGAGTTGCCTGTATGGGGTGCAGGTGGTCGCAGGTTCAAATCCTGCCGTCCCGACCAATTTTTTACCTCCTTACGTGCTGTTCGCTAAAGATTTTACCAACCGCCATTTCGTAAGCCTTTTCCCAGTGCCTTGGCTTGTTCTTCTTTAAGTTTATCCGTCGCGGCATTCGTCAGATCACGTTGTTTTTGCGCTCCGCAGCAGCCTTTTGTGCCTGTAGTTTGGCAGCTTGTCGAGCACGCTTCTCTTCGGCACTCAAGGCGGGCTCAACGTAAGCGGGTTTTAGTGCCGGCAAGGTCTGCCGCCCAGGTCGATCTTTGATAGCATCTACATTACCGCTCTTAACATCATCAATAGTAATGACGCGATCCTTTGGCAAGGGCTCGTCGGTAAGCTTAACCGCGTTTGGAGCCGGTTTTTCAGGTTCCGCGGGTTGAGTGGGTTTTTCAGGCTCAACCGGGTGAGCCGAATCAAGCCCTTTGAAAAAGGTGCCTTCCGAAAAATGAGACTCGGGTTTTTGGGTGCTCACGCGAATTTCAGCATTTACGCATGCAGGCAACCAAAGCAACATAATACAGTAAAATCTGATCATGGCTGTTCCTCACAGAATTTCAGGGCCCGAGACAACCACACGAGCCATACAGCGCCATTGCTAACATAATAGTCCGAGCTGGGCCGTTTAAGCCACTTGGACCGTAAGATATACCATCATTCAGTGCTTTCGCGTTCAGTCCCGTCCCGGGCCTTCATCGCTGACGTTATTCGAAACATCCTTGGTGTTTATCCCGCTTCAACGCGTCGTTTGGAGCAATCAAACGACCGTTTGACTTGTTAATAGGGCAAGGGTATAGTTGCGCACCTTTTGACCCGATGACTCGGTCCTGGACGATAGAATGAAGTATCTCGCCCTCGTATCGACACTTTTTACAGTAATAGCCCGAAATGGGGGCTCATGGCCTCTCATGTGGCTTGGCAGAACGTTGTTGCCGTTTCTGATAATCTGTTGCGGGCTTCAGGTACATTCCCAAAGTCTCCTGCTTGAACAGCGCACGTTTTCCGTTGAGCAGTTAGCATTCGCTGGCTCGCCTGCCGGGCCGCTAGTGGACCCCAATCGCTACCGTGTCACGTTAAGTCGATCACCCGATGAACTCCTGGACGAGTCAGATGATGATGTCCTGTCTGTCGACTCGCCCCTGACTACTCGTCCTCTCGTAAGTGACAATCCCCAGTTTCCAGCTAAAAGGCAAAAAAGTAGACATGTACTCTGGCGGCTCGCCCTTCCCAGAGGACCGCCTTTTCCTGGAAAAATCATGAGTTAAAGGATTCAGGATCTACCCAAAAGGTGGATTTTTGCTGTGCCAATTCAACTTACCCAGGAGAACGTATTCATGTCCAGGCAGACTGCCGAGGTCGTGTTAGTAGGGGTGGTATCATGAGTGCCACCTTGGGAATGATCATTCGCCAGCTCGAGCCCGATTGGTCGATTACACTGATCGAGCGACTGCCAAACGTGGCGGAAGAGAGTTCAGATGGCTGGAACAATGCGGGAACCGGTCACGCAGGCTATTGTGAACTCAACTATACCCCAGCTGCGGGAAATCAAATCGATATCAGCAAGGCGTTGCAGATTAACGCTCAGTTTGAAGTGTCTCTGCAGTGGTGGTCTTCACTGCTCAAAGCGGGGTTGATCAGCAAGCCCGATGAGTTTATCCGGCGGGTGCCTCACTACAGTTTCGTCTGGGGTGATGAGGATGTTGCATTTCTCAAGCGGCGCCAGGAGCTTCTGAAGCAGCATCACCTTTTCAAAGACATTCAGTTTTCTGGCGACGCAAAGCAGCTGGAAGCGTGGATGCCTTTGGTTATGTCGTCGCGCAAGCCTGGCGGCGCTGTTGCAGTGACCCGGGTTGAGCATGGCACCGATGTGGATTTTGGCGCATTGACCCGAATGCTGGTCAAGCAGCTAGGGCAAACGCCTAACACCGAAATTCTGACCGGCACCTCTGTGATTGGGCTTAAGCGTGAAGGCAAAGAGTGGTTGCTGACGCTGCAAAAGACCGGGGGGGGGATGTATGACCCGATCCGCCCAGTTTGTTTTCCTGGGCGCGGGCGGTGGGGCGTTACCCCTATTACAGAAAAGCGGCATTCCCGAAGCCAGTGGTTATGGCGGCTTTCCAATTTCCGGGCAGTGGCTGGCCTGCCGAAATGGGGCGCTGGCGCAAAAACACTCGGGCAAGGTCTATGGTAAAGCTCCCGTTGGCGCACCGCCCATGTCTGTGCCCCCACCTGGATACCCGTGTCATCAACGGCGAGTCATCCCTGCTGTTTGGTCCCTTTGCTGGATTCACAACGCGTTTCCTGAAGCAGGGGATCGGTATTAGATCTCATCAAGTCTGTTCGCCCGGGTAATTTAGGGCCGATGATTTCAGTCGGTTTGCACAACTGGGATCTGACCCGCTACCTCATTCGTGAGGTCGGGCAATGCCATGCTGACCGCATGGAAAGCCTGAAGACGTATTTCCCTGAAGCGCGTGCTGAAGACTGGAAACTGATTCATGCCGGACAGCGCGTACAGATTATTAAGCGAGATGCCAACGGCAAGCGGGCAAGCTTGAATTTGGGACGGAAGTAGTGGCTGCACAGGATGGCCCGCTCGCCGCACTGCTGGGTACGTCTCCGGGTGCATCGGTAGCGGGTTCACGCCATGCTTCAGGTGCTGGAGCGGTGCTGTCCGCAACGTTACGAAGCCGTCTGGTGCTAGGCATTGGCGAATGGATTCCGCAAATGGCGGGACAAGTCTTTCAATATCCTGAGCAGGCCATGGTTGTTCGTCGGGATGTCCTTAACACTAATAATATTCAATAAACGAGCTAGAGGACGAAAAATATGTTGATTGGAATACCCAAGGAGCGCTATCCGGGAGAGGCAGCGGGTTTGCCATTATCCTGACCGGCCTGCTCGCCTTGTTGGGCGCCGGGTTTGAGGTGGTGGTGGAAGCCGGTGCAGGTGACGCCGCCCATTTCAGCGATGATGAATATCAACTGTGGTGCGAGCATTGCGCCCGATGCGCATTCACTTGCTGACCGTGTCGATATTGTGTTAAAAATCAGACCGCCGAGGAAGAAGAGTCTGAGCAAATGAAGCCCGGTAAGGCGCTGATTTGTATCTTCGACCCCGTTCAATCTGCCATTGCTTAAGACCTTACGCGTAACAGAACCGGCACCTTCGCGCTGGATCTGATTCCGCGTATTACGCGCGCCCAGAGCATGGACGTATTGAGTTCCATGGCGGCCATTTCCGGTTATCGTGCAGTGTTGTCCGGCGCCATGGCGCTGCCACAGTACTTCCCGATGCTGATGACGGCTGCAGGCACCATCCACCCGGCCAAGGTGTTCATCGTCGGTGCTGGTGTGGCAGGTCTGATGGCCATCTCGACGGCTCGTCGTCTTGGTGCCGTGGTTGAAGCCTACGATACGCGCGTCGAAGTAAAAGAGCAGGTCATGTCGCTCGGCGCCAAATTCGTGGAATTCGATCTGCCCCAGCAGCAGGGCGCCGCTACTGGTGGTTATGCCCAGCAGCAGTCCGAGGAATTCTACCGTCGCCAGCGTGAACAGATGGCCGCCAAGGTTGCCCAGTCTGACCTGGTCATCACCACTGCCGCGATTCCGGGCAAGCCGTCTCCGCGCCTGATTACCGCCGACATGCTGAAACTGATGAAGAAAGGTTCCGTGGTCGTCGATCTGGCAGCCGAGCGTGGTGGCAACGTCGAAGGCACCGAAGTCAACAAGAAGATCTACAAGGATGGCGTCACCATCATTGGTTACATCGATCATCCTGCCAAGGTGCCGGTACACGCTTCCCAGCTGTTTACCAAAAACATCAATACCTTCCTGCTCAACATGGCGAAGGAAGGCGAACTGCGCATGAACATGGAAGATGAAATCGTTGCGGCCACGCTGGTGACCGAAAACGGCGAAATCAAACACCAGGGTCTGCGCGAACAAATCGAGAAGGAGTCCGCGTAATGGAAATGTTAATCCTGACATTCACCATTTTCGTACTGGCCATCTTTGTTGGTGTCGAGATCATCAACAAGGTTCCCCCTACACTGCATACCCCGTTGATGAGCGGTACCAACGCCATTTCCGGTATCGTCGTTGTGGGCGCCATCATCAGCTCCGGTGCTGGTGAACACACCTCCGGCCTGTCCACTTTTCTGGGCGTGCTCGGCATCGTTCTGGCTACCATCAACATCTTTGGTGGCTTCTTGGTGACCGACCGCATGCTGCAAATGTTCAAGAAGAAAAAGGGTTAACGGGAAAGCGATATGAGCGTATTCATTAATATTTGCTATCTGGTCGCTGCCGTACTGTTCATCTACGGTATCAAGGGCATGACATCGCCCAAGACTGCGGTTCGCGGTAACAAGCTGTCCGCTATCGGTATGTTGATCGCCGTGGTTGCTGCTTTGGTCGACAATAACGTTGTCAGCTATCTGTACATCATCATCGGTCTGATTGTCGGTGCTGCAATTGGTGCCTTCCTGGCCCGTCGCGTACAGATGACTTCCATGCCGGAAATGGTGGCGGCGCTGAACGGCTTCGGTGGTGGCGCGTCCCTGATGGTGGCGGCTGCCAGCTATCTGGAAATGCAGCACCTGGCCAATGCATCCATCGCCAAGGGCGTTCCGTTTGATCATCCTCCCCTGCAGTGGAGCATTGCGCTGATCCTGTCCATCCTGATCGGTGCGGTCACCCTGACCGGTAGCTTCATTGCCGTCGGCAAGCTGATGGGCAAGCTGGGTGACACTTCCCAGGTGAAGATGTTCAAAGCGATCGTGAAAGTGTGCTTTGCCCTGCTGATCGCGGGCAGCATTTACTTCTGCTATGGCGACACCATGCATGCCGACACGCTGCTGATCATCATGATTGTGATCTGTTTGCTGCTGGGTGTGGCGCTGGTGATGCCGATCGGTGGAGCGGACATGCCGGTAGTAATCGCGCTGCTGAACTCCTACTCCGGTCTGGCCGGTTCGGCCACCGGTTTCGTGCTGGGCAACAACGGTTTGATCATCACCGGTTCTCTGGTGGGTGCGTCCGGTATCATCCTGACCACTATCATGTGTAAGGCGATGAACCGTTCCCTGACCAACGTACTGTTCGGTGGGTCCATGGCTGCCCAGGCGGGCGTCAGCAAGGACGAGAACGATGCGTTCTATGCCGGCAAGGTCAAGATGGCCAGCTCTGAAGAAGTCGCCATGATGCTGGATTCTGCCAGCAAAGTGGTGTTCGTACCGGGTTATGGTCTGGCGGTTGCGCAGGCGCAGCATGCTACCCGTGAACTGGCTTCCATGCTGCAGAAGAAAGGCATCGAAGTGAAATACGCCATTCACCCGGTGGCCGGTCGTATGCCCGGTCACATGAACGTGCTGCTGGCCGAAGCGGAAGTACCTTACGAGCAGCTGGTGGAAATGGATGTGATCAACCCCGAGTTCGCGCAGACCGATGTGGCGATCGTATTGGGCGCCAACGACGTGACCAACCCGGCGGCGTCCAAGGACCCGAACTCCCCGATCTTCGGCATGCCGATTCTGGAAGTGTATAACGCACTTGACCGTTACGGTCAAGCGTATTTGTCACCGCTTTAGTAGGTATTCCGAATGAACTGTTCATTCGTGAAAACATTAATTGATGGTTCCCGTGACGCCAAGAAAGTTCTTCAGGAT